>JARACJ010000010.1 GCA_028767165.1 Proteobacteria bacterium DTSAM18
AGCGAGGAGTCGATGAAGCAGCTCCTGTCACCCAAGCAACGCCTGGAGTCGGAGGTTCCAGGTGGTTCGGATCTGATCGCAGCCAAGTGAGTCACAGACGCATCATCGGATCTGGGTCGGTACCAGATTCTTCGTACACCACATTGACGGACACAACTCAAGAGCGGGCCGCCCCTACCCGCCATTGGCACCTTGGAATCCTCATGATCTCCTGAACTCTGGATCAAGGACTCCCATCACGACCCGCCTCAGCCCTCCCCAGCAACTCCAGCCGTCTCCAGCGTCTTCAGCTCTCCCCGGCAGGTCCAGCCCTCCCCGACAGCTGGCCCCACGGCACGCCATCCCCAAGAAGAACGAAGGGCGGCCCCCCTCTCAGGAGACCGCCCTCTTCAGCTCATCCGAGCCGCTGACTCACTCGAGGCCGGGAAGCACCTTCCACTCGCCCTTGGACATCGTCTGCAGGCTGTGGATGGGACGCTCCGTGCCCTGGAGCCACTCGATGGCCTCGACGGCGCCCTGGGCAGCGGCGATGCCGGTGAGGACCGGCACGTCGTGCTGCAGGCCCGCCATGCGCATGCGGCCCTCGTCCTCGCGGTTGGTGCGGCCGCGGGGCATGTTGAGCACCATCTGGATCTTGCCGTCGGCGATGTGGTCGACCATGGAGTCGCCGTCGTCGCTGACGCGGGGGACGGTCTCGCAGTGATGGCCGTTGTCGCGCAGGAACGCGGCGGTGCCCTCGGTGCCTGCCAGCTTGAAGCCCATGGAGAGGAGCTTCTCGGCGACGGGCAGGATGGCCGGCTTCAGCTTGTTGCGGACCGACAGCAGCACGGTGCCCTTGGTGGGCAGCGGGATGAAGGAGGACTGCAGGGCCTTGGCGTAGGCCTCGCCGAAGGTGTGACCCACACCCATGACCTCACCGGTGGACCGCATCTCCGGCCCGAGCACGCCGCTGGAGCCGGGCAGCTTGCGCCACGGGAAGACCGGGGCCTTCACGAAGTACAGGTCGCGGTCGGCGGCCTTGGGCGCGATGTCGGCCAGCTTCTCCCCCAGCGAGACGCGGGTGGCGAGGCGGGCCAGCGGGATGCCGGTGGCCTTGGCGGTGTAGGGCACGGTGCGGGACGCGCGGGGGTTCACCTCGAGGACGTAGATCTCGTTCTCGTGGATGGCGAACTGGATGTTCAGGACGCCGACGACGCCGAGCTCCAGGGCCACCTCGGTGGTGATCTCGATGAGGCGCTTGCGGTTGGCCTCGCTCAGCTGGCGAGCGGGGATGACGCCGCAGGAGTCGCCGGAGTGGACACCCGCCTCCTCGATGTGCTCGATGATGGCACCGATATGGACGGTCTCGCCATCGGCGAGGGCGTCGACGTCGTACTCGACGGCGCCGTCGAGGAAGCGGTCCAGCAGGACGGCCCGGTTGTCGGCGCTGTAGGTGAGGTCGAGCAGGGCCAGGTCGAGGTCGTTGTCGTCGTAGCAGATGGTCATCTGACGACCGCCGAGGACGTAGGAGGGACGCACGAGCAGGGGGTAGCCCAGCTTGCGTGCGACCAGGCGTGCCTCGGAGGAGTCGCGGGCGACCCAACCGGCGGGCTGCTTGACCTTGAGGCGGTTGAGCAGGTTGTTGAAGCGCTCGCGGTCCTCGCACAGGTCGATGGCGTCGGGACGGGTACCGACGACGTGGTCGGCGATCTTGTCGGCCATCTTCAGCGGGGTCTGGCCGCCGAACTGCAGGATGACGCCCTTGGGGGTCTCACGGTCGATGATGGACCGGATGTGCTCGACGGTGCAGGGCTCGAAGTACAGCTTGTCCGAGGTGTCGTAGTCGGTGGAGACGGTCTCGGGGTTGCAGTTGACCATGACCGAGGTGTAGCCGAGGTCGCGGACCGCGTAGGCGGCGTGCACGCAGCAGTAGTCGAACTCGAGGCCCTGGCCGATGCGGTTGGGGCCGTTGCCGAGGATGATCACCCGCTCCTTGTCGGAGTCGCCCGCCTCGTCCTCCTCCTCGAAGGTGGAGTACAGGTAGGGGGTGAAGGACTCGAACTCGCCGGCGCAGGTGTCGACGCGCTTGTAGACGCGCTTCATCTCGAGACCGGCCACCTTGGCGGCGATGTCGTCGACGTCGACGGCCATCAGCTCGGCGATGCGGTGGTTGCCGATGCCGGCGCGCTTGGCCTCGAGCAGGGTGGCGTCGTCGAGGCTCTCGAGGGTGTGGCCGCGGAAGGAGCGCTCCTTGTCGACGATGGCGTACACCTGATCGAGGAACCAGGGGTCCATGTGGGTGACGGCGCGCACCTGGTCCGGGGTCCAGCCGCGGTGCATGGCCTCCATCACGGCGGGGAGCCGATCCGGGGTGGCGATGGTCAGCTTGTCACGCAGGGTAGGCTCGTCCCACAGCATGGCGTTGGGCCAGCCGCCCTCGAGGGAGTCGATGGCCTTGACCATGGCCTCCTGGAAGGTGCGACCGATGCCCATGACCTCGCCGACGGCGCGCATGGCGGAGCCGAGGCGGGAATCCACACCGGGGCCGAACTTCTCGAAGTTCCAGCGGGGGATCTTCACGATGACGTAGTCGAGCACGGGCTCGAAGGACGCCGGCGTGACCTTCGTGATGTCGTTGCGGACGTTGTCGAGGGTGTGACCCACGGCCAGCTGGGCGGCGATCTTGGCGATCGGGAAGCCGGTGGCCTTGGAGGCCAGGGCGGAGGACCGGGAGACGCGGGGGTTGATCTCGATGCAGATGACATCGCCGGTCTTCGGGTCCATCGCGAACTGCACGTTGGCGCCACCGGTGTTCACGCCGACGCGGCGGATGGCGCGCAGGGCGTAGTCACGGAGCAGCTGGTACTCGCGATCGGTGAGCGTCATGCAGGGGGCGACGGTGATGGAGTCGCCGGTGTGCACGCCCATGGGGTCGAAGTTCTCGATGCCACAGACGATGACCGCGTTGTCGGCCATGTCGCGGACGACCTCGAGCTCGAACTCCTTCCAGCCCACGAGGGAACGCTCGATGAGCACGCTCGTGTTCGGAGACAGGTGCAGACCGCGGGCGACGATGTGCTTGTACTCCTCGAGGGTCTCGGCGACGCCGCCACCCAGACCGCCCATGGTGAAGGACGGGCGGATGATGCAGGGAAGGCCGCCGAGGCGCTCCATGATCTCCATGGCCTGCTCGAGGGTGCCCGCCACCTCGCCCTCGGCCACGGGCACACCGATCTCCTTCATGGCGAGACGGAACGCGTCGCGATCCTCGGCCACGAAGATGGTCTCGGGGTCGGCGCCGATGAGCTTGACACCGTGCTTGTCGAGGATGCCGGCCTCGTGCAGCTCCATGGCGAGGGTCAGGCCGGTCTGGCCGCCCACGGTGGAGAGCACCGCGTCGATCTTCTCCTCCTCGAGGATGCGCGTGGCGAACTCGAGGGTGAGGGGCTCGATGTAGGTGACATCGGCGACCCGCTCGTCGGTCATGATCGTGGCGGGGTTGGAGTTGAGCAGCACGACCCGGTAGCCGAGCGACCGCAGGGCCTTGCAGGCCTGGGTGCCGGAGTAGTCGAACTCACAGGCCTGGCCGATGATGATCGGACCGGAGCCGATGACCAGGATGGTCCCACCCTCGGGGACGACGTCGAAGGCAGTGGCGCTCATTTCTTGGACTCCAGGGCAAACTGTCGGAACTGCTGGAACAGGTGACGGCTGTCGTGGGGGCCGGGGTTGGACTCGGGGTGGTACTGCACCGCGAAGACCCGCTTGCCTTCGTGCATGAAGCCGGAGACGGTGTTGTCGTTGAGGTTGGTGTGGGTGACCACACCGCCGACGGCCGCCAGGGACTTGGGATCCACCGCGAAGCCGTGGTTCTGGGAGGTGACCTCGACGTGGCCGGAGCGCTCGTCACGGACCGGGTGGTTGGCACCACGGTGGCCGAACTTGAGCTTGTAGGTGTCGGCGCCGAGGGCCAGCGACAGGATCTGGTGGCCGAGGCAGATGCCGAGCATCGGCAGCTGGCCCACCATGGAGCGCACGTTCTCGATGGCCTCGCCCACCGCCGCCGGGTCGCCGGGGCCGTTGGAGAGGAACACCGCGTCGACACCCTCACGGACGAGCTCGGGCGCGTCGGTGATGGGGTGCACGCGCACGTAGGCGCCGGTGTCTGCCAGGAGCTTGAGGATGTTGGTCTTGCAACCGCCATCCAGGACCGCGACACGCCAGGTGGGGTTCGCGGGCTCGGCGAAGACGTAGGCCTCCTTGCAGGTGACCTCCGATGCCAGGTTGCGACCGGCCATGCCGGGCCATGCGTCGAGCTTGGCCTTCAGATCCTCGATGGAGGAGCCATCGTTGCTGATGACCGCCTTCATCGCGCCCGCGGTGCGCAGGTGGCGCACCAGCTGGCGGGTGTCGATGCCGTGCAGACCCGGAACCCCTGCCTGCTCGAGGTAGGCGGGCAGCGAGGCCTCGGCACGCCAGCTCGACACCATGGGGCTGAGCTCACGCACAACAAATCCCGAGGCGAAAACACGTTCACTCTCGGGATCTTCGAAATTGATGCCGGTGTTGCCGATGTGTGGCGCCGTCATCGTGATGATCTGTTCGGCATAGGAAGGATCGGTGAGGATCTCTTGATAGCCAGTCATCGCAGTGTTGAAGACCGCTTCACCGACTCTCGTGGTCACCGCGCCAAAGCCATGACCCACGAAGCGACGGCCGTCTTCCAGGAGCAGAACCGCGTCCATTTCGCCTCCGGTTTTTCCCCGCGCACTTATAGGCTCAGGGCCCATCCTTCAACATTGGAAATGGGCCGTTTCTGGTGCGGATGGGGCATCTACCAGGCGGGATTCGTACTGTATCGCCGCCCACAGGCCCGACAGGCGTAGCTGTGAATTCCCTGTTGCATGCCCGGATCGCTGTCTTCCGTGCGTACCGTGGCGTCCAGGAACATCGAACCTGCCGGCCGCAGGTGTTCTTGGATGGCGACCATGGTTGTCAAGCGTCCACAGCAAATTGGCCAACGGGGCGCCAGGGCGATGAATCGACCGGGTGTGGAGAGGATCCGCTCGATGTGATCCTCCTTGCTGCCCTTCGGTGGCACCTCGAGATCGGCGGCGACCTCGTGTTCGGCGGCGAGCTCCCGCTCCTCGGGGGCCACGGGCCGGAGCACGGGCTCCTTGAACGCGCCGGTGGCGTCGTGGCCGAAGGCCTTGTAGCCGGGCTCGACCTCGGCACGGAGGATGCCCGGGGCATCGAGGGCCGGATCGAAGCGGTTCTTCTGATCCCACAGCTCGTCCGAGACCCAGGCGACGGGGCTGCGCAGGGGCCCCTCGCTGCCGTGGGCGTCGACGACGGCCTGGATCAGCTCGGAGTAGCGGGCCTTGCCCCAGCGGAACATCAACAGGCCGGCGACGACCAGCACGCCCGCCAGCGCGAGCCAGATCCACCCCTGCACCACCTTCAGCGCTGCAAGGAGCAGGAGCGCGCCGGCACACACCATGAGCACGATGCCCGTGCTGGTGACGTCTCCCCGGATGATGGCGGCCCGCTTGACGCCCGTTGGTTGGTCCCCAGCCATGCTCTGCTCCCCTTCCTGGCCGACGTGGCCTCGACGACCACCGTCACACAGACGGACCCGCCATGCCAGTACGACGGATCCCTGGCTGCGGGGCACCACCCGGGCAGGCCCCACCCGACGGCCTCGACGGGGGCCACCAGGTCACGTGACGCTCCCCGGGGCACCTCACGGACGGCGTCCCCGGCCCCGGCTCTCCCCTCCTCCGCACCGGTGCATCACCTCAACCCGCCCTCCTGGTACGCGACTCAAGGGACAGCGGGACACGGTACCGACATCCCGCTGGAATGCAGACCCGGAGAGGCGTCCCTCGCCACAGAAGTGGGCGTACCAGACGACACACGCAGAGCAGCCACCGGTTCGGACACCCCTGACCGGAGACAGGAGACAACGACATGGCAGCAGACGACGAGAAGTTCTACGAGGACTTCGAGGTGGGCGATTCGTTCGTGACCGCCGCGCGGACCATCACGGAGACGGACATCGTGATGCACGCGATGCACTCCGGCGACTGGCAGCCGCACCACACCGATGAGGAGTTCGCCAAGACGCAGCCGTTCAAGCGCCGGATCGCGCATGGCAACTGCACCTTCGTGATCAGCACGGGACTGATCTTCCGGAGCCAGGGCAGGCCGAACCCGAACATCATGGCCTACGGCTACAACAAGATCCGCTACCCGGCCCCGGTGTTCGCCGGCGACACCATCAAGGTCGAAGTGAAGATCATCGACAAGCAGGTCCACCCCAAGCATCCCGACCACGGCCTGCTGACGCAGTCGGAGACCACGACCAATCAGCGTGGAGAGACGGTCGCCTACGTCGAACATGTCCTGTACGCCAAGCGCAGGTCGTCCTCCAGCTGAACCCGGGTTCTGCGCTCGACCGCCGGCCTCCATGTCGGCGCCACGTCGTCCCGACCACATGTTTCCCGTCAGGTCGTCTCGCTCGGACCTGTGGTCCACGGACGGTGGCTCGCCTTCCGGAGAGATGTCCTGTCTGGGCCGTTCCATTGGAGCTCATGCACATGTCGAAAGTGATCGTCGAAGCATCGGACGGGATCCTCCACGTCCGCATCAACCGTCCCGATGTCCTCAACGCCTGCGACGGGGAGACCTACGATGCCATCGCGGATGCGTGGGATCGGCTCGAGGACGACCCGGACCTCAGGGTCGGCATCGTCAGCGGCGAGGGGCGCGCGTTCTGCGTGGGCACCGACATCAAGTGGGTCAAGACGCCCGCCGCCGACGGCTACGAGGATCGTCTGTACCCGCGGATGCTCTCCCTGACCAAACCCGTCATCGCGGCCATCCACGGCCACTGCAATGGAGGCGGTCTGGAGCAGGCCCTGGCCTGTGACATCCGAGTCTGTACAGGAGACGCACACTTCGGGTCCGGTGAGGTCCGTCTCGGCTGGATTCCGGGTGGCTATGGTACGCAGCGACTTCCCCGTGTGATCCCGCTGGGCGCTGCGCTGGAGCTGCTCTACACCGGCGGCCGCATCGATGCCGATGACGCCTACCGGCTGGGCCTCGTCAACCACGTGGTCGGCGATGACGAGCTGCTCGACAGGTGCAGGCAGATCGCCGGCGAGATCATCAAGAGCGCACCGCTGGCCGTCCAGAAGATGAAGACCACGGTCATGCAGGGGCTCGACATGCCCCTGCCGTCGGCCGTCCGGCTCGAGAAGGAGTCCTTCGACTTCCTCATGCGGACGGAGGACTCGAAGGAGGGGGCGCTCGCCTTCGCAGAGAAGCGGCCCCCGAACTGGAAGGGTCGGTAGTCGCCGGTCCTCGCCTGCCATGAGACCAGGCCCTGGCTGCGGACGCTCGAAAGCCGAAGCCATCCTCCTCGCGCAGCACCTGTCGTGTCGCGCGACGCATCGACACCACACCCACCAAGGAAGACATCATGCCTCACCTGCTCGAAGGAATCCGGGTCCTGGAGGTCGCCTCCATGGCCGCTGCCCCCTCCGCCACCGTCATCCTCGCCGACCTCGGTGCCGAGGTGATCAAGGTCGAGCCGCCCAGCGGAGACATGTGGCGGTACGGCCACAAGGTCGCGGGCATGCCCCCCAGCGACATCCCGTACACGACCTTCATGCAAAACCGCACCAAGAAGTCCGTGGCGCTGAACCTGAAGGACCCGGCCGCCCAGGAGGCGCTGCACAAGCTGGCCGCCACCGTGGACGTGTTCCTCACCAACTCGCCCCGGCGGGTCCAGGAACACCTCAAGCACACCTATGAGGAGATCCGGGCGGTCAATCCCGAGGTGGTCTACGCCTGGATCAACGGCTTCGGCCTGGACGGTCCGGACAAGGATGCGCCGGGATTCGACATGACCGCGTGGTACGCGCGCACCGGCATGATGGAGGAACTTCGCCCGAAGGACGGAGATCCGGTGGCGCTGCCGGTGGGCGTCGGCGACCTGAACACCGCGACCGCCCTGTTCGGTGCCGTGATGACCGGCCTGTTCCACAAGGCCCGCACCGGCAAGGGCCTGATGGTGTCCACCTCGCTGATGAACAACGGGCTCTGGGCGAACTCGAGCATGATGCAGGCGGCGCTCGTGGGTGCGCCGCCCATGCAGAAGTTCCACCGCACGGAGTGGCCGAACCCGGTCAGTGGCGGTGTCTACAAGACCAAGGACGGCCGGTACATCATCGTCGTGGAGCTCAACCCCAACAATGTCGACAACCTCCGGGACGCCTTCGGCGCCGACTACCTCAAGGACGACCCCAGGTTCAGCTCCCTCGAACTGCGGGCGAAGAACCACCAGGCCCTGTTCGACGAGATGCAGAAGATCGTCGGCCAACATGATCTGGACGAGGTGAAGAAGCGGCTGAAGTCCTACGGCGTCAACTTCAGCGTCGTCCAGACCACCGAGGAGTGCACCCGCGACGAGCACATGATCGCCAACGGCTGCTTCCCCGAGGTGGAGGGGTCGGGCGGCCACCGCACCGTCGACAGCCCGATCCAGGTGCACGGTGACGGGCTGAAGAAGGTGCATCCGAAAAACGCTCCAGGCGTGGGCCAGGACACCATCTCCGAGCTGACCGCCCTGGGGTACAGCGAGGACGACATCCAGAAGATGGCAGAGGCCGGCGCGGTGGGGCTTCCCCGCTGAGCCGGTCCGCTCCGGTCACCAAGCGAAGGAGGCTCCCGATGGCCACCTCGGCTCGAGTGGATGTGGCAGTGCCTGCGTTTCGAGGCCTCGACGTGGCATGGCTCCTCGACGACTGGGCGCAACGTCAGCCGAACGAGACCTTCATCGTCTGGGCCCCTTTCGATGGAGATCCCGAACGCCTGACCTTCGCAGAACTTCGGTCAGAGGCACGGCGCTTCGCCGCCGGCCTCCACGACCGTGGCCTGGGCCAGGGCGACTTCGTCCTGATCCACCTCGACAACTGTCCTCAGTTTCTGGTCGCCTGGTTTGCATGCATCTACCTTGGCGTCGTACCGGTCACCCTCAACACCCGGTCGGTGCTCGACAACGTTGCGTACGATGCGGACGTCATCAAGCCCCGCGGTGCAATCACCGAGCCGACCTACGCCGAGCTGGTGCGGACGGCCTGCGGCGAGCTCGACGTCATGGTGGTGACGCACCCAGGCCCCGGCGAGGAAGACGAGGGTCCTGCCCTGGAAGACATCGGTGCACTCGCGTTCGACGCCGTCCTCGCCGACGCCTCGTCCCTCCCGGCGCTTCCGCGCGACCCCCAGCGGAACCTTGCCATCCAGTTCACCTCGGGCACCACATCACGGCCCAAGGCCACGCTGTGGACCCACGCGAACGGCCTGTGGGGCGGCAGATCGATGGCGATGAACCTTCGTCTGCGATCGGACGACGTGACCCTGATCTACATGCCCCTGTTCCACGCGAACGCGCAGATCACGCTCCTGAGCACGTTGTGGACCGGGGGAACCGCCGTCATCCACCCGAAGTTCTCCGCGTCCCGGTTCTGGGACACCTGTGTGCGACATGGCGTCACCTGGGTCTCCATGATCCCCTTTGCCTTCAAGGCGCTACGGGGAAGGCCGGTGCCCGACCACAAGGTCCGTGTGTTGATGGGGCTCTCCCGGCTGCCGGATGCCGAAGCAGAGTTCAAGGTACAGACCCTGGCCCTGTGGGGCATGACCGAGACCCTGTCGTCGTGCATCGTCACGGATGCGGATCACCCGGGTCCGGCGGGGACCATCGGCAGGCCCTCCCCGTTCTACCAGGTGGAGGTGCGGAAGAAGGACGGCACGCCCGCGGGCACCGGAGAAGAGGGGCTGCTGTTCATCCGCGGACAGCGAGGGGTGTCGCTGTTCAAGGAGTACTTCAGGAACGCAGACGCCACACGCGACGCATTCGATGACACCGGCGCCCTGGACACCGGCGACATCGTGCGCATCGACGACGATGGCTGGATGTTCTACGTGTCCCGCGACAAGGACATGCTGCGTGTGGGCGGCGAGAATGTGGCCGCGCTGGAGATCGAGACGGCCATCGAGGAGACGGGCCTCGTCAGTGAGTGCGCTGTGGTCGCCCAGAAGCACGACATGCTCGGGGATGTGCCCGTGGCGTTCGTGTCGCGCAGTGATGCAGCGACGGGCATGTCGGACGAGGCGCTCGGCGAGCGCATCATCCGTCACTGCACACAGGTGCTCGCGGACTTCAAGGTGCCGCGCTCCGTCTTCGTGGTCGACGCGTTCCCACGCTCGTCCCTGGACCGGATCGCGAAGAAGGAGCTGCGCAATCGGCTTCCCGAGATCCGGGAGGGGTGACCATCGCGCCGCAATGGCCCAGGCGGGCCAGGTAGCGGACATCGACTTCTGACTAGACCCTGGGAGGGAAAGATGGCTTCGTACGAGTTCGTGACATGTGAGCGGAAGGGCAACGTGGGCATCGTCACGTTCAACCGTCCCCAGGCGATGAACGCCCTCAACGAGCAGGTCGAGAAGGACGTGACGGATGCGCTCCTCGAGCTGGACGCCGACGACAGCATCGGCTGCATGATCCTCGCCGGCGGCGACAAGGCGTTCTGCGCGGGCGCAGACCTGAAGTGGATCGCGGACATGGAGTTCGCCGAGGCCTTCCGGACGAACCTCGCGGCCTACATGGACGCCGTGGCGGACGTGAGGAAGCCCATCATCGCGGCCGTGCGTGGCTACGCCTTTGGCGGCGGCACGGAGATCTCACTGATGTGCGACATGATCCTCGCCGACACCACGGCGCGCTTCGGGCTCACCGAGGTCACGCTGGGTGTCATCCCGGGCGGTGGTGGCACCCAGCGGATGGCGCACTGCATCGGAAAGTACAAGGCGATGTACTACATCCTGACGGGCAAGTGGATCACGCCGGAGGAAGCGGAACGCATGGGGATGGTCACCCGGGTCGTCGAGGACGGGAAGCTGATGGAGGAGGCCATGGCCCTGGCCACCGAGATCGCCAACAACCCCCGTCTGTCGGTCCTCGCGGGCAAGGAGGTCGTCAACCAGCAGGCCGAGATGCCCCTGCACGAGGGCCGCAAGGTCGAGCGGCGCATCTTCCACAGCCTGTTCGGCACACACGACCAGAAGGAAGGCATGACGGCCTTCGCCGAGAAGCGGAAGCCGAGGTACACGAAGTACTGAGCTTCCCCCGCAGGCTCCTTCAGAGTCCACCCGAGAGGAAAGGCGTCTCACGCCGACCCATGAAACGGAAAGAGACCTCGATGAGGCGACATCCTGCGCCTCTTCGAAGCCCCCTTCGTGGCCTTCGTGGTGGACTCGAACCCACCTGTCGGAGGACCATCCGCCCCGCCGAGGATCCCTGTGCCTCTGCGGTGGACCCGTCCGGCCCGCCTCGGCCTTGGGCCTCAGCTCACGTCGAACCGGTCGAACTCCATCACGAACTGACCACGGCCGCGGGTCGAGGACCGCAGATCGGTGGTGTAGCCGATGAGGTTGCTCAGGCCGCACTCGGCGTCGATGGTGGTGACGCCGCCGTCGGCCTCGGTGCCGAGGATGTTGGCGCCGCGGGACTGCAGGTCGCCGAGGATGGAGCCGGTGTTCTCGTCCGGGACGACCACGGACACGCGCATCAGGGGCTGCATCACGAGGCCACCGGCCTGGGCGAGCGCCTCGCGCACGGCGTTGGCGGTGGCGATGCGCAGTGCCTGGGGCGACGACGCGGGGCCATGGGTGGTGACGCCCTGGACCGTGACCGTGACGTCCTGCAGCGGCGCGCCCTCGATGGGACCGGAGCTGGTGGCGTCGCCGGCGCCGTCGAGCACGGCCTGCTTCTGCTCCGCGGAGGGCTCGAAGCCGGTGGGCAGCCAGGTGGGCTCGCAGATGATCGAGACACCCTCGCCACGGGGGGCGGGCTGCACGTCGACCTTGACGTCGGCCTTGAGGTGGACCTCCTGGTTGTTGATCTCCAGGACGCGGTCGACGCCGCCGGCGAGGGAGACGCCGCGGGCGATGGTCTCGCGGTGGACGACCTCGGGGCGGCCCACCCGCACCTTCAGGTTGAACTCACGCTCCATGCGCTCGAACGCGATCTGCAGGTGCAGCTCGCCCATGCCGCTGATGAGGCGCTGACCCGTCTCCTCGTTCTCGGTGAACTTGAGGGTGGGGTCCTCCTCGCACATCTTGCCGAGCACCTCGAGCATCTTGGCCTCGTCCTTGGTGGCCTCGGGCTCGATGGCCAGCGAGAGCACGGGCTGACGGGCGTCGATGCGCTCGAGGAGCACGGGGTGCTCGATGTCGGTGAGGGTGTCGCCGGTGGTGGCGTTGCGCAGGCCGGCGAGCAGGACGATCTGACCGGCGACGGCCTTGTCCATGCGCTGCTTGCGGTCGGCGTTGACGTTGAACACGCGGGCGACGCGCTCGGGCTTGGCCTGACCGGAGACGGCCACCTGCTGACCGGGCTCCAGGGTGCCACGGTAGATGCGGGCGAAGACGTGCCGGCGGCCGTCGAACAGCTGCACCTTGAACGCCAGGGCCACCAGGGGCTCGTCGTCGTTCATCTCGATGACGACATCCTCGCCCTCGGGGCTGGTGGCGTGGGTGGTGGGCCGGTCGAGGGGGGCCGGAAGCAGCTTGAGGGAGGCGTCGAGGACGCACTGCACGCCCCAGTTGCGCAGGGCGGAGCCGCCGAAGGCCGGACGGAGGTGGCCGGCCAGGGTGGCCTTGCGGAGCACCGACCAGATCATCTCCTCGGGGACCTCCTCCTCCATGAGGTAGAGCTCGGCGAGGTCGTCGTCGTGATCCGCCAGGGCGCTCAGCAGGACGTCGCGCTGCAGCTCGATCTCCTCCATCTGGGCGTCGGTGGGCTCGGAGATGGTGACCTCCTCGCCCTTCTCGCCGGAGAAGCTGTAGACCTTGCGCTCGATGAGGTGCATCACCTTGTGCTCGTCGATGATCGGCACGCCCACGGGCACGGCGTGATCGTCGAGGCGCTTCTCGATGCTCTCGAGGGCCCGGTCGAAGTCGGCGCCGGGCTTGTCCATCTTGTTGACGAACACGAGGCGGGGCACGTCGAACTTGTTGGCCTGGCGCCAGACCGTCTCGGTCTGGGGCTCGACGCCACGGACGCCGTCCATGACGATGACGGCGCCGTCGAGGATGCGCATGGAGCGCTCGACCTCGATGGTGAAGTCGACGTGGCCGGGGGTGTCGACGATCTGGATGAGGTGGTCCTTCCAGGGGCACTGGGTGACCGCGGAGGTGATGGTGATGCCATGCACCTGCTCCTCGGCCATCCAGTCCATGTGGGCGCTGCCCTCGTGGACCTCGCCGATCTTGTGGGACACGCCGGTGTAGTACAGGACGCGCTCCGTCAGCGTGGTCTTGCCTGCATCCACATGGGCGGCGATACCGACGTTGCGGACGCGGTCCAGCGGAAACATGGGCATTTCTTTGGCCTTGGCCATGACAAACCTCCAGGGATGCAGCGGCTATCCAGCCGCGCTGGGATGTGCCAGTGCGGCTCCGGCCGACTCCGGATGCGTACGGAACCCCGCTAGCGCAGCCCCGCGCGGCGACGGAGGAGGAACGCGAGCCCGCCCGTCAGCAGGATGAAGGCGATGAGCAGCGGCGCGCGCCACACGGGCACCTCGTGGCGATCGAACACGCGGCGATCGGCATCCCCATCGCGCAGGGGTGGCCCCTTCTCGTCAGGGGCGTAGTACCGACCGCCCGTGCGTGCGGCGAGCCAGCGCAGGAAGTCGCCGTCTGCGGACACCTCGGCGAGCTCGGGCTGCCGATCGGTGATGGCGAAGACGGTCTCCGCCTCGACCTCGAGGGCCTCCTCGTCGGCCTGCAGCTGACGCGCCTTGACCCGGTAGGAGCCCCGCAGGTCGAGGTCGAGGGGCACGATGGCCTCGCCCGCCTCGTTGGTGGTGACCGTGGTGCTGGCCTGCTGGGGTCCCTGCACGTCGACCTGCACCTGCACATTGCCCAGGGGCTCGAACTGCTCGCCCCGGCTGCGCACCACCACCCGCACCTCGTCGCCCACGCTGTAGTTCTCGCGGCTGGTGTCGACCGTGAGGCGGTGGGTGGACTCGTCCTTGATGAGCCACCGCATCGCGCCCTTCCAGAAGCGCAGGTAGGCCTGGTTGCCGTGGCCCTGGGCCGCCTCCGAGAGCGACCAGCGCCAGGAGCTGTCGACGGACAGGGCCATGGAGCGTCCGTAGCCGGCCTCCATCACGGTGAGCACCGGCAGCGGCGCGCCGTCCGAGCCCTTCAGATCGGGGTGGGACAGCAGCACGGCCGCGTTGGGCTTGGCCTGCAGGCCGGTGTGGGTGCCGTCCATGTCGACCAGCCGCGCCCACCACTGCAGGTTCTCCTCGGGCCCGGCCACGAGGCGGGTGACCGGGTGGCGCTTGCCGGCGTCGGTGAGCTGGGGCTGGAAGGGTCCGATGCTCGGCTGGGCATCGGCCTGCAGGGAGACGGGCAGGATGCTCTCGAGGGGGCTGTCCTGGTAGTCGCCCTGCTGGAAGGACCGATCGCCACCGATCATCACGAAGGCGTGTCCCTGCTCCTCGACCACCTGCCGCACGTTCTCCAGGAGCGCCCGGCCCCCACCGCCGAAGTAGGGCTGGTAGTCGAAATTCTGGAAGACGATCATGTCGAAGGTGGCGAGCTCGTCGCGGAAGAGCTGCTCGTAGGGGAACTGGATGAGGCTGAGCTCGTTCTCGTCGTAGCGCCGGCGGGTGTCCTCGTGGGTACGCAGGATGAAGAACGACACGAGATCCACGCTGGGATCCCCCTTGAGGAAGCGGCGGAGGAACTTGACGTCCCAGCTCGGGGAGCCCGCCACCTGCAGCACGCGGATCTTGTCGCGCACCACGCTCACCACCACGGGCGCGGCGTTGTTCCCCGGCACGGCATCCTGGCTGTAGGTGGGGACCTGCACCAGGTAGGAGAAGCGTCCCGGCCGATCGACCCGCACGTCGAAGGAGACCTGGCCGTGGCCCTCGGCGTCGAGCTGGACCTCCTCGGAGGCCACGAGCCCTCCATCCTTGAGCAGCTCGACGGGGATGGTGCGGCCCTCGAAGCCGGTGCCCTGGATCTCGGCGTCGATGGTGAAGGGCGCGTGGATGTAGGCGAAACCGCCGGCGTGGACCTCCACGACGGACAGATCCGACACCTTGTCCGCGCTGCCCACCTGGTAGATCGTGAGCGGCCCCGGGAGCCGCGGGGGCTCGGGCTCCTCTCCGGCCTTCCAGCCCGCCCGCAGCGCGCCGCGGTCGATGCCGTCGGAGAGGATGACCACGCCGGCGAGCCGCTCACCGGCCTTGCGATCCGCCAGGGCCTGCAGGGCGCCGTGGAAGTCGGTGACGGCGCCATCGTAGGCGGCCGGCATGCCGGGCTTGAGCGTGCCGTCGAACTGGTAGATCTCGGTGGCGTCGCCCTTGAGACGCTCCACGATGTCGGCCACGGCCTCGGAGCGCTGGGTGCCCTTCTCCACGACGTCCATCGACAGGGAGCGGTCGACCAGCACGGCCAGGCGGCCCTTGACCACCCGTCCCTCCTGCGCGATCCACGTAGGCCGCAGGAGCGCGAGCAGCAGTCCGGCCATGGACAGGGTCCACAGGATGCGCTCGAGCACCCGTGACTTCTGTGAGCGTCCGCCGAGGAGCCCCAGGACCCACATGGCCAGCACGCCCACCACCGCCACGGCGGACCACGGCATCCGCGTGAGCCACACGAGCTCCCCCGCCCCGGCGAGGCTTCCTCCCAGCCACCACTCCATCATTCGAGGTGCCCCCTCTCCATGAGGGCCTTCACGTGGGCCTGGTCGGCTTTGTAGTTGGCCGTGAGGCTGTACATCAACATGTTGATGCCCACCTTGACCGCCTCACGGCGCTGGGCCTCGCCCCCCGGCACGCAGGCGTGGATGGGCTGGCCGAGCTCGTCTCGCATGAGGGCCCCGCTCACGTCGTTGCGGGAGTACACCACCGGCGTGAGGTTTCCGACGCTCACACCCTCGGGCTGGGGGAACCGGTTGACCCGGCCGGGGTACTCGCGGAGCAGGAAGTAGCTGCGGAACAGGGAGTGCTCCTCGGGCAGGAACGACAGCGGACGCGTGGGGAACAGCCGGGTCAGCATGCGGCGCACGGACTTGTCGAAGCCCGAGTCCTCCCGGCCGGTGGTGTCGTCGATGAACAGGAAGCCCCCATAGGCCAGGAACTGGGACAGCTGCTTGATGCCCTCCTCGGACACGGGCGCGAAGGCCCCGTCGCCGAGCAGCACCAGGAAGGGATGTTCGAACAGCGCCGGGTCTTCGGGCGTGACCCTGGCGGAGCGGACCTTGGTGTCGACGGAGGTGGTCTGGACCATCTCGTACAGCAGCCGCTTCCAGGCGGAGGGGCGCGACAGGGTGCCGTCTCCGAGATCGAGCTCGGCGATGTCGACGAGGTTCTGCTCGCCGAAGGCCAGCGCGCGCCCGGGCAGACCGGCGGTGAGGGTGAGTCCGGCCGCCCCCGTGAGGGCCGTGAGGAACCTGCGTCGTGTGAGCGTCGTCATGTGGTCCTCCGTCGTGAGGCCCACAGCCCGGCGAGCAGCCAGGCGATGCCCGCCGCACCGAGCAGCGGCGGCGCGAGCTCCTCACGGCGCTCGAACTTGTCGGGGTCGACCTCGGCGCCCACCTCCTGCAGGGAGGGGCCGGTGCGCACGTCGCTCTCCCGGTGGTCGAGGTTGACCGCCACGTAGGCGAGCGGCACGTCGCCGGGGCCCACCACCACGAAGGCGCCGGGCACCTCCGCGCGGAAGCGGACGGTCTGGCCTTCGAGGAAGCTGGAGATGCGCTCACCCGAGGGGCCGCGGACCTCCGCCGACGCCACGTCACGACCGAGGCCGATGCTCACGGTCTCTCCGACGAGGGCGTCGACCCGCTGGGCCGAGCTGCCGGAGGAGGCCCCGAGGTAGCCCACGAGCCGGTGCATGAGGGGCGTGAACATCGCCTGCAGGGGCAGGTTGGACCACTGGTAGTCGATGGAGCTGGTCCACAGCATCACCTTGCCCTGCCCCACCCGCCGCTCGATGAGGGCCGGGTGGTCTCCCTCGTAGGTCAGCAGGGTGCGCACGAACTCGGAGTCCTGGTAGGGCTCGGTGGTCATCACCTTCCAGGCGCCGATCTCCTGCAGCGCCCGCATGCCCGAGGCGCTGAAGGTGCTGAAGAGGCCGCCCCCCACCGCCGGGATGCGCAGCCTCACGGGCTCCTCGCTGTTGCGGTCGGCCAGGTCGCGGACCTTGCGGAGCTTGGCCGGAAGCGTGACCCCGAAGGCCTCGTTGTAGCGACCGGGCGTGATGTTGTTGCCCATCGAGATGACCACCGCGCCGCCTTCGGACACGAAGGTCTTCAGCTCCGAGGCGAAGGGCCGGGGGTCGGCCACGTTGGCCAGGAAGACGACCTGGTACTCGTCCGAGTCCAGGCTCGTGACACCGGCAGGGCCCACCACGTCGGGCGTGAGCCCGGAGGACTGCTCACCCCAGGGGGCCAGCGCCCGCTCCAGGAAGTACACCTCGGACTGGGTGGGGGTGTCGCCGGGATCGCCGTCGACCACGAGCACCCGCTGTCCGCCGGTCTGGGGCAGGTGGAAGAAGAAGCGGTCGTCGAGGGGCAGGGCCTCGTCCTCGCAGTAGACGGAACCGACGCCGCCCATGGCCTCACGGGGAAGCGTGACCTGCTTCTCGGCCCGCTGACCGGGCGTGAGGTCGACGAAGACGTCGATGACGTCGCTGTCCGGAAGGGCCACCTCACAGCGGACCTCACGGCTGGCCTCGCCGAAGTTGAGCACCGAGAAGCGCAGGATGCCCCCCTCGACACCTTCCGCGTAGCGGACGTCCTCGACCGTGACGTTCTGGGGATCGTCCGGCGCCAGCGACACCGGGATCACCCCTGCGCCCTGGCTCACGAGCCGGGACAGCTCCTCGGAGGCGTCCGGGACCATGGTGGGGCCCGCCTCGTCGGTGACCACCACCACGTCGGAGGGATCGCCGTCCATCAGGCGGCGGGCCTCCAGCAGCGCGGGGGCGAGCTTGCTGCCGGAGAGACTCGTCTCGACCTCCTGCAGCCGCGCCAGCACCAGCTCCCGATCGGTGGTGAAGCCGTCCGTGAGGGCCACGACCTGATCGTCGTAGGTGAACAGCGCCATCTGCACGCCCTGGGGCATCTCGCCGATGCGCTGCCGGATGCTGCCCTTGCCCCGATCGAGCAGGCTGCCACCGGAGATCCTCTGGCCCATGGACATGGAGCGGTCGAGCACGAAGATGACCCGGCCGGTGCCCTCCACGGTGCTCTGGGCCTCCGGGAACACAAGCGTGGGGGCCATGGCGGCCCCGAGCAGGCCGATCAGGCCCAGCAGTCGGAGCACCAGCAGCAGCGGATCGGTGATGCGCCGCTGTCGACGCAGCCGCTTGACCATGCGCTCGACCAGCAGCATCGCGCCGAAGGCCCGGCGGTTCCTCGGGCTCTGCAGCGTGAGGTGGGCCAGGATGGGCAGCGCCGCGAGCACACCGAGGGCGACGGCCAGGGGAACGCCGAGCTCGAGCCTCATGGAGCCTCCGCCGGCGAGCTGCCACCGGACGCCAGGCGTCGCAGGCACAGCTCCACGGGTTGCTGCAGGCCGCAGCGGATGTACTGCCCGCCGGCCTTCAGCACGCCCGTGCCCACTTCCACGAAGAACTGTTCCACCTCGTCGCGGAAGGCCTCACGCACCCCTTCTGGATCGACCGCGTGCGCCGCGCCCCCCTCGGGGGAGTAGAACACCGCGCTGGTGGATTCCTGCAGCGCCAGCTCCTCCTCGTCGAACAGGTGCATCAGGCGCAGATCCGTGCCCCGCCCCGCCAGCGCCACGAGGGCAGGCAGCCACTCGGTGGGCTCCTCCATGCCGTCGGTGATGCACATGAGCAGGGATTTGCGGCGGATGCGCCGTGCCACCTGGGACAGGCCCTTGGACAGGTTGCCGTGGCCCTCCGGCTTCGCCGCGGCGAGCTCGGAGAACAGACGCTGCAGGTGCTGCCGGTTGGAGCGCGGCGGGAAGAACCTGGGGCCGCCGGCCACGCCGAGCAGGGCCAGGCCGACCCGCTCGCCCCGGCGCTGCAGCCAGAACAGGATGGTGGCGGCGAGCACGAGTCCCCTGCCCGCCTTGGTGGACTCCAGATCCGGCAGGCCGGCGGCGTCCTTGGACCCGGTGCTGGCGTCCGGGGAGAGATCGAGGACCACGAGGCTCGGCATCTCGGTCTCGAGTTCCTGACGCCGGACCACGTAGCGGTCGGTGCGGGCCCACACGCGCCAGTCGACGCGGCCGAGGCTCATGCCCGGCCGGTACTCCTGGTAGTCGGCGAACTCCACCGCCTGCCCCACCCGGCGGGACCGGTGGGGGCCGTACAGCGTGGTGTCCGTGAGGACGCGGGCCCGCAGGTACAGGTGGCGGATCCGCGCCAGGACGTCCGGGTCATAGACCGTGGTCATGACACCTCTTCGATGAGCCGATCGATGACGTCCTCGGGGGTCATGCCCGCGTGCTGGGCCTCGAACTTGAGCAGGATGCGGTGGCGCAGGACGGCCTTGGCCACGGCGCGCACGTCGTCGAGGGTGGGCACCTCGTGACCATGCAGCGCGGCCCAGGAGCGCGCGCCGATGGCCAGGTACTGGCTGGCGCGGGGACCGGCGCCCCACTCGATCCACTTGGCGGCGCCCGCCCCACGCGCGGGCCGGGTGGCCGAGGCGAGCCGCACCGCGTAGCGCACGACGTCGGGGTTGGTCGGCAGGCGGCGGAGGGTCTGCTGGATCTGCAGGAGCTGCTCGCGGTCGATCACCGGCTGGGCGGTGCCGAGCTCACCCACCGTGGTGCGGCGGACGATCTCCTCCTCCTCCTCGATGCTCGGGTAGCCCACGGGGATGGAGAACATGAAGCGGTCCTGCTGGGCCTCGGGCAGCGGGTAGGTGCCCTCCTGCTCGATGGGGTTCTGGGTGGCGAACACCAGGAACGGGGCCTCGAGGCGGTAGGTGTGTCCGCCCACGGTGACCGAGCGCTCCTGCATGGCCTGCAGCAGGGCCGCCTGGGTCTTGGGCGGCGTACGGTTGATCTCGTCGGCGAGCAGCAGGTTGGTGAACACCGGGCCCTGCACGAAGCGGGCGTTGCGCCGGTGGGTCTCGGGATCCTCCTCGAGGACCTCCACGCCGGTGATGTCCGACGGCATCAGATCCGGCGTGAACTGCACACGGCCGAACCCGAGGCCCACGGCGTCGGCCACGGTGTGCACGAGGAGGGTCTTCGCCAGGCCGGGCACGCCCACGAACAGGCAGTGTCCGTCGGAGACCAGCGCCGTGAGCATGAGGTTGACCACCTCGCTCTGCCCCACCACCACCTGCCCGATGGAGGCCATCAGCTCGTCACGGATGCCACCCAGGTTCTCGAGTACCGCCAGTTCGTCCATGTCCCCTCCACGGCCCGGCATCGCCGGCCGCCTGTGCTTCCCGAGTACTACTCGTCTGTGCCCTCGTTCAACAATCCGTCGACGAGGTTCCTGATTTCATCCATTCCCTGCGCACCGGTGTGCACCTCGCGCACGACACCCTTGCGGTCGATGACCACCAGCTTGGGAATGCTGCTCACGTCGTACTTGCGCCGGCCCTCGCCGCTCTCGAGGGCGAGGGTCTGCTGGAAGATGGTGCCCTTGGCCGCGTTCGTCTGCACGAACCGGCGCACCGTGCCCGTGAGCTCGTCGGACACGCCGATCACCTGCAGGCCGCGATCCCGCCAGTCGGCCTGCATCTCGGACAGGAAGGGCATGATGGACCGGCATGGCCCACACCAGGTGGCCCAGAAGTCGACGATGACGACGCTGCCGGCGTGATCCGACAGGCGCTGGGTGGCGCCATCGAGGGTCTCGTAGGGGAAGTCGGGCGCCTCCTCCCCCAGCAGCCGGCCGCCGCCCCCACTGGCCACCGCCTCCGGCGACCGCGGCAGCTCGAAGGTGCCGTAGCGCTCGTGCAGCGGCTCGGAGACCTCCTCTGGTCCACCCCGGGCGATGACCTCCATGGTGGACTCGAGGTCCTTCACGAGCCGGCCACGCCCCAGCAACCGGGCCAGTTCCAGCGTGGACTCACGGACGCCCAGATCGAAGGGGTTCAGGGACAGCGCGGTGCGGTAGGCCTCCAGGGCATCCTCGCTGCGGCCGGTGGCCACGTCGAGATCGCCCTTGGTCTCCCACAGCGCCTTGTCCTCCCAGAAGCGGTCGAGCGCCTGATCGAGCACGCCCCGGGCCTCCTGGGTGCGACCGAGGGTGAGCAGGGAGTCGGCGACGCGGTGGTCGACCACCGGGCTCGGGCCCTCCTCCTCCGCCATGGTCTTCGCCTTCATGTACTCCACGAGGGCCGCCAGCGGACGCTCACGGTCCATCAGCAGATCGCCGAGGCGCACGAAGTTGCGGATGTCGCGACGGTGGGAGAGCACCTGGTCGGCGTCCTCCTCGGCGCCCCCGTCGAGCACCAGGGGCCTGCGCTCGACCTCCTTGTCGGTGAGTCCCTGGTCTCTCAACCAGGTCTCCCACTCCGGCAGCATCTCCTGCATGTTGGCGTAGCCGGCGGCCTTGGCGAGCGCGAGATCCGACGGCGTGCCCGCCGCGACCTCCGCCAGCGTGGTCTCGAGCACGCCTTCACCGGCCTGCCTCACGGCGAAGTCGATGAGGGTGCTCAGCTGGGCGTAGGCGCGGCCGGAGCGCCGGGAGGAGGCGGGGCCGTCGATGGAGCCGTCCTCACGGTAGACCTTGATCTTGGCGAGCGACGGGTGCATCTCGCTGAAGGGCACGAGATCGTCGTTCTCGAGCCCTTCGGCCAGGTTCGACTCCGCGGCGGGCGTGAGCGCGAAGGGCTGGCCGTTCCACCGGTTCTCGAGGTAGCGGGCGATGCCCTCCTGCAGCCACACGGGCGCCTTCTCGCCGGTGTTGTGGCTCACCTCACGGTGGATGTACTCGTGGCTCACGGTGTTCTGCCACGCGTAGCCACCGCTGCGGGCCCTCGGCGAGGTGACCAGCAGCCGGGACCACTTGCTCAGGGCGACGACGCCCGTGGACAGCACGTCGTCGTAGGTCAGGGACGAGGCGGCGATGAAGGAGCGGCCATCGGGGTACAGCTCGACCACCACCGGCCCCGGACTGGGCTCGCCGAGCACGCCCTCGAGGGCATCGTCGGTGGCCTCGAGGGTGGCGACGACGTCTTCGACCATCAGGGCGTCGAGGCCGGGCTGGTAGCGCACGACGAACCGCCCGCGATCCTCCTCGACCCAGCCCGCCGTGGCGAACATGGTGCGCTGGGCGTGGGCGAGGCGCTCGTCGGCGTCCGGCAGTCCGAGGTCGACGGCCTTCTGCAGCCGCTCGTAGGCGGTGACGTAGTCGCCCTTGTACAGGGCCACCTCGGCCGCCAGCGACCAGGCCTCCGGAGGGCTGGCATCGCCGAGGCGCCAGCCTTCGACGAGCCGATCCGCACAGGCCACGTCGACCCGGGCCAGGCAGGAAGCCACCTGCTGTGCATCGTCCCGCATGTCCGCCTGGGCCACGAGGGGCACCAGGACCAGCCACCATCCCTTCATTGGCGCACCAGCTCTTCGAAGTAGCGCCGCTTGAGGGCGCGGTATTCCTCGGGCACCTCGGCCTGCATGCCCTGCATGAGCGCACGACGGTAGGCCTCCGGGGTCTGGAAGGCGTCGGGCTCGGGCAGATCGATGCGGAAGGTGCTGTCCTCACCGGACTCCTCGCCGTCCTTGCCCTCGGAGTCCTCCTCTCCTTCCTGGCCGCTGGACTGCGCGGCGCGATCCATGGCGTCCTGCAGGGCATCGAGGGCCCGCTGGATGGCGTCGGCCGCCGCCCGCTGGCCGCCCTCGGCCGCCATGGGATTGGAGCCCGACAGCGCCTCCGAGGCGCCCTTCATGCGCAGATCCGCCTCCGCGAGCGCCTCGTTCATGCCCCGGGGCGTGATCGGCATCTCCTGGCCCACCCGCTGGGCGTCGGCCGCCGCGGACTGCAGCTCCTGGTTCAAGGTGGCCTGGGCCTGCTGCATCTGCCGCATCGCCTGGATGAGCTGCGAGGAGGACGTGCGGTCCTGGCGCTTGAGCTGCTCGACCACGCTCAGGGCCTCCTCGATGAGGCCCCGGATCTCCTTCTGCTCACGCCGACCGAGCCCCTGGGGCTCGCCGTCGCGGTACAGGGTCTCGTGCCGCATCTCCACCTGCATCCAGACGTTCGACAGGGCCTCGAGCCCCTCCTCGACCCCTTGCAGATCCCGGTTGTAGGCGGACGCCGGCAGTCCAGCCGCGCCCTCGCTCGCGTACTCGGCCAGGCGCTCCTCGATGAAGGTGCGATCCGCCGCCTTGACCGACTCCTCGTACCGGACCGCCCGCTCGTCGATCTGGACGGTGAGCTCCTCGAGCTGCTTCCACAGGGCCATGAGCTTGTCCTGATCGGTGCCCTTGTCGTTCTGGCGCTCCTGCGCGAGCTGCTCGGCGAGCTGCTCCTGGGCCTCCATGAGCCGCTTGAGCTCCTCCTTGAGCTCCGCCGCCTCCTGCCCGGCCTCCTCGGACTGGGCCTTGCGACGCTCCATCTCCTCACGGTAGGCGCTGCCCAGCTCGCGCATGGACTGGACGAGGCGTGAGGCCTGCTCGGATGCCTCCTCACGCTCGTCCTGTGCCATCAGATCGTCGAGTCGGCCGCTCATGGACTTCATGACGTCGGTGCGGGTGTTCACGAGCTCGTTGAGGGCGTCGCGGCCGAGGACCTCCGCGGACTCGGACAGGTCGGAGAGCGCCTCGTCGATCTGGGCCAGGGCATCTCGCTGCTCGGCCAGCTCCCGCTTCTCCATCTGGGCCTCGAAGGTGCCGATGTCCGTCTCCAGGCGGGAGATCATCTCAGCCAGCGCCCGCGCCGCCTCGTTCTGATCGAGCCGGTCGAGGAACAGCGCGGCCTCCTCGTGGGTGAGGATCACCTCGTCGTACAGCTCCACGAGCTTGTTCACCGCCCCATCCTGCACGGGCGCGTCCCCGTCGAACCCGACCTGGGTGTAGCGGACGAAGGAGGTGGCGGCCGACAGCGCGAAGCCGACGGGCTGCCACGGCCCGCGCAGATCACGGCCGGGCTGGTTGGCCTCGAGGATGGCCTGCAGCGGCTCGGTACGGGCGTGGACCGTCTCGCCCCACTTGCGGATCTGCCGGCGACTGCCGCTGGTGGGGTCGAAGTCGGACTCGAGGTGCCCGGCGAGGGCGATGAGCAGGGCGTCGAGGAGCTCCCGACGGACGACGGGTGACATCCGCGCCCGGCCCCGTGAGTCGAGGACCGTGAGGGTGACCCGGCTGCTCACGCCCGACTTGTCGCCGGAGATCTCGTCGCGGTCCCAGGCCACGGCCTGCAGCTCGTAGGTCTCGCCCACCTCCAGATCGAGCTGCTTGGGGGTGACGTTGGCCTCTCCCTCGAGGCGGGACAGGACCTCACGGGGCTTGCGCAGGCTGCGCTCCGAGACGAGCTCGTCGCCCCGGTACACCTGCAGGATGACCTCCCGCAGGGCGTGGTCGTCGGTGGCCTGCCAGGGAAGCTGCAGCGGACGGTCGATGGGGACCTCGACGAGGGGGGCATCGGCGATCCACTGCACCTCGGGGGGCAGATCGGCCTCCGTGCTGATGGCGTAGGGCTTGCTGGACTGGGGCGTGCCGTCGATCACCGTGATGATGCGGTATTCCTTCATCTCCGCATCGATGACGAAGCTTCCCCGCAGCTCACGCTCGGACAGCAGCTCCGCCTCGAGCACCGGGCCGCCGTCGACCGACAGGCCCGCGGACGACATCGCATCGGCCGTGCGTGCGATGACCTCCACGCGGGTTCCCGTGGGCGCCCGCACGTCACCGGTGCTGTTCACCACCTCGTAGGGCTCACGCTCCATGTAGGCCGGGTAGATGTAGCGGATCGTGAGGTTGCCCACGCGGGCGACCTCCTCGACCTGCTCGACATCGTCGAGCTCCGCGAGCACCCGATCCCCGCCCTCGGTGCCCCACCAGGCCAGCGCCCCCGGCAGCCCGCCGGGGATGATCAGCAGGCACAGGCCCGCGAGCACGTAGGCCCCGAGGGCGAAGGCGCCCTGACGCCGCACCGGCGCACTGGGGTGGACCGTCTGGGCGGGCACCCGGCGCGCCATCTTCAGCGCCCTGCGGGTGACCAGCTGGAGCAGCGCCTCGGACTCCTGGCCCCAGGTGCCCTCCTCGTGACCGACCGCCGTGACGAGGCGTCCCCGCAGCTTCGGCTCGAGGGCCTCCACGAGGCGCGCCTGCCGCATCGGGTCGGCCGCATCCTGCAGCGCCCGCGCCGTGGGGAACAGCGCCCACAGGACCACGCCGAGGAGCCACGCCAGCAGCAGCCATCCCGTGGCGGTACCGCGCGCGAGGTTGGTGGTGGTGAGGAGCAGGGCCACGGCACAGGCCACGCCGGTGACGGCCAGGGCGCGGAGCAGCCCCTGCCACAAGGCGAGTGCCCGCTCCCGCCGCGCGAGCTCCTGGATCAGCGCAAGGGTTTTCGACTGCTCGTCCGACATCCCACCCACTCGTCTCTACGGACGTAGCCCGCAGCGTACCCCATCTGCGGTACCTCGTGACACCTGGTGACCCGGTGTCGGGTTCGGCCCGAACCCGCCGTACATGGTGTCTATCGGTGGGAGGAGGTGGGGATGTACCCCTCAGTGGACCTGTCGGTACACCCCGACCACGACCCCCATGATCCGGCACTCCCCCACGTCCGGCGCCACGTAGATGCTCTGCATGGAGGCGTTGGAGGGCTCCAACCGAAGCAGGCCACGCTCGCGGAAGACACGCTTGACCGTGGCTTCTCCGTCGACGAGGACGGCGGCGATCTCGCCCTGCCGGCAGTCGGGCTGCTGGCGTACGAAGACGGTGTCGCCATCGAGGATGCCGTCTTCGATCATGGAGTCGCCCTGCACGGTGAGGGCGAAGACGTTGCCCCCCTGGACCATCTGCCGATCGATGAACAACAGATTGTCATGTTCTTCCACGGCGGCGATGGGGATGCCTGCCGCGATGCGCCCCAGCACGGGCACGCCCACCACCTGGCCGGAGGGCGCGGGCCCCCGCAGCCGCATGCCCTCGCGCCCCTTGGTGGTGAGGCTGAGGGAGCGTGCGGCACCACGGCCGCCGACCCGCTCGAGGTAGCCCTTGCGTTCGAGGGCCCGGACGTGGTCGCTCACCCCGTTGGTGCTGCGGATGCCGAGCTGCTCGCCGATCTCCCGGTAGCTGGGCGCGACACCCGACTCGGCCATGGCCGCACGGATGACGTCGAGAACCTGTTGCTGACGGGCGGAAAGATCGCTCACGGGGCGCCTCGGATCGGATGGTGGGGGTGAACACCTGACCAGTATGCCCCATACTGAACAGGCGTCAAGTCATGGCCGTGGCCAGATCTCCCACCAGGCCCGATCCACCTGCAGGCTCGCCAGGCGCCTGTGCACCTTCATCTTGAGGCGTCCCTCGTGGGGGCCGTGCTCGAACGGCAGCGAGGACTGTCCGTAGGCGAGCTCGAGGACCTGCTCGGGCGCGTCGCAACCGCTCAGCGTGACCTCCGCGAACACGGAGCTCGGCGTGCAGCCGGTCCAGTGCAGACAGGCGAGCGAGGCCTGCTCCACCTCCGCCTGCAGGCACGCGGGCCAGTCCGCGTGGGTGCTGAGGGGCCCGGCGGTGACCCAGGCCCCGGCGGTCTCCGCCTCACCGTGCATCAGCCAGGGCTCACGGGGCACCGGCCACTCCTCACGGGGCGTGTCGGCATCCCGCCAGGGATCGTCGACGACACGAAGGGCCCCTCCCCGCTTGGGCGGCGCGAGGCGGGCGAGGTTCTTCGTCTGTCCCCACTGGGCCTGGGGCGTGCCCCAGCGCCCGCCGTCGAACATGCTGATGTCCTCCACCAGCGCATACCGGCCCGTCTCCGACAGGGCGACGGCATCCACGGGCCGTCCGCCGGGCCCGGACGCGTCCTTGAGGGACAGGGAGGTGGTGCAGCCATCCTCCAGGAGCCTGCGCTCCCCTCCCTGGAGGAGGACCTGCGCCGGCACCCCGGGCACGGCCGTCTCGCACAGGATGTAGTGGGCAGGCTCGATGATGCCCTGCCGGGCGAGGAAGGTCTCGACGCGGCCGGCGTCCGCGGGCGTGGCCTTGACCGGTGGCGCCCCCAGGGGAGCGTCGGCGCCCTGGCGGGGCCACACGTAGGTGCTCAGCGCAGGGGCCGGCAGCCAGGTGTCCTCGGGCCCCTCGGTCCAACGCACGCCCCCACACCGCAGCACGGCGGGATCGGCCCCCGGCGCCTCGTCGAGGCGGCAGTTCGGGGGCAGCACGTCGAGCACCGTCCAGGTGTCGTCGGCGGCCACCTGCACCCGCCAGGTGCCACGGCGGCTGGTGAGCCACAGCTGCCAGCCCCCCGGTCCCTGCCGGCCCTCGAGCACCTCGAGGGGCACCTTGCGCACCTCCGTGCGCCAGGCGAACGAGGCGGGCACCTCGAAGGCGAAGTCCTGGCCGTGGGCGGTCGTGCCGACCACCTTCTGGGGCTCCTCCAGGCTGCCGAGCTCGTGCCACAGGATGAGCGTCGCCGCCAGCGCCAGGCCGGACACCGCGATGGATCCCATCGCGAACCAGCGGACGGCGTCCTTCTGCCGCAGCATGACGCGGGTGCCGCCGACGGTGAACGTGCTGCCGGGTCGCAGCGCGACGGGTGTCGCCACGCGGGCCCCGTGCAGGAGGGTGCCACCGGCGGAGCCCCTGTCCTCGAGCCAGACCTTGTCGCCGACCCGGCTGACCTCCGCGTGGTGGATGCTCACGAGCGGATCGGTGAGTTGCAGGCCTTCGCCGCCACGTCCGATGACGACCGTCCGGCCAGGTTGCAGAGGGGCCGTCATGCCGGCCTGCGGGCCGTTCAAGACCACCAACACCAGTGTCGAAGACATACGAGCCCCTTGATGCTTGCCGCTGACGCCCGGGTACACCAGAATCTGTAGCATAGAGCAACACCGGGGCACTGCGCCCCGAGCGCCCTCCGAGGTCTCGATGCGTTCCTATTCACGGCCCCCCGGCCCGCCCGGTCTCCAGCTTCCCCAGCTTTCCCCTTCGCTGAAACGCGTCCTGTTGGCGCTGGGTGGGCTGTACGTCGTGGAGCTGCTCCTGCCGGTGCTCGGCGTGTCGACCAGCGCGCTCATGTGGCAACCGCTCGGCCAGGGCTTCGCCCCGTGGCAGCTGTTCACGCGGTTCCTGATCAACAAGCCGGCGGGGGCCTTCGGCCTCGCCATCAACCTGTTGATGCTGTACTTCGTCCTGCCCGACCTCATGCGTTCCCTGAGCCGCAGGCAGCTGCTGGAGGCCACCGGCGCGGCAGCACTCGGGGCCACCGCCCTTCCGCTCCTGTTCGACCTCGTGGGTCTCGGCTACGGTGCGGCGTGGGGCTGGGGCACGTTCCTCATCGGCGTGTTCACGCTGTTCGGGCTGCTGCACCACAACGCGATCATCCGCCTGTACTTCCTGTTTCCCATCAAGGCCGGCTGGTTCGTCTGGATCTCCCTGGGGATCAGCCTCGTGAGCGCCCTGTCGAGCTTCTCGCCGGGCATGGGCTTTCGCATGCAGGCCCTGCAGGGCGTGGGCGTCTGGGTCGGTACCTGGGGATGGTGGCAGGCCATGGGGCCCGGCGTCCGCAAGCGCAAGCTCGTCTCGTCGGCCAAGAAGGTCGAGCGCGACCTCAAGCGCTTCACGGTGCTCGACGGCGGACGCGACGGAACGAAAGGAGGCAAGAAGGATGTCTGGCATTGATCACGCGCTGGTGGCCGTCGCCCTGCTGACCGCCGGCCCCGCCCTCGCGGGCGACAAGACCCCGAAGGCACAGGTGGAGCTCGACCAGCAGCTCGAGAACGCCTGCAAGGCCGCCGTGTCCGACCACGGCCTCGTGCTGCTGGCGTTCAGCGCCGACTGGTGCGGCGACTGCCGGCAGCTCGACGCCATGACCCACCAACCGCCGCTGCAGCAGGAGCTGGAGAACTGGCAGATGGTCACCGTCGACGTCGGCCGGTTCGACCGCCACAAGGATCTGCTGCAGGCCTTCCAGGTGCGGTCCATCGCGCGCTGGGCAGCACTCGCGCCCTCCGACTGCAGCAAGCCCGTCACCGAGTGGCCACGTCTCAAGGTGGACACCCTGGAACCGAAGAGCCGACCGGACTCCGCCCGTACGCCGGCCGACGTCGCCCAGTGGCTGGCCGAGGCCCGCGCCCGCAAGCCGGCCCCCCAGGAGACCCCTTGAGCCAGCCCTCCTCCGTCACGCTCCACGGCACGCCCACGCGGTTCGATGCGGTGTTCCGGCCCATCGCCCGGGTGGTCCTCACGGTGCTCGGCCTCCTGGGCACCGCCCTGATCTGGTACTTCAAGGGCTTCAACCTGTGGACCCCCGTGCCCCTCGCCCTCGCGTTCCTCGTGTACGAGGTGATCTTCTGGATCCGTGGCGACCGTCCGATCCTCCTGAAGGCCGACGACACCCTCACGTGGACCGACCGGCGCGCCGGCCGCACCCTCTCCATGCCCCTCGACGACGTCTTCTCCGCCCGGTGCCACTACCGTCGCCTGGACGGTGGTCGTACGGAGGCAGCCCTGGTGCTGTGGGATGACGACGCCCCTCGCTCGGCCATCCGCCTGCTTGTCGGCGATGACGTCCCGATGATGCCCCACGATGTCGACGTGAAGGCCATGGACTCCATCCTCGGTGGCTATGGTGGCCTGCTCACGAGCCTGGCCCCACCCGAGATCCGCTGCCGGCAGACCATCGACGACCCCGCCGGCCAGCTGCTGCGCTACCTCCGTGAGCGCCTGCCCGCCTCGGCCTGGAAGACCACCTGCATCCGCGTGTGGAAGGGTGCCGCCCCCGAGCTGAACATCTACGGCCTGCACGAGCAGCCCCACGACGGCGTGCTCGCCCTTCGGTCCGACACCTGGCGCCTGCACCTGGGCGACGAACGCCGGCAGGGCGCCCTCACCCTGCTTCGGGCGATGACCGCCCAGCGGCAGGCGAAGCTGGTCCGTCCCGGCGCCGAGCGCGATGCGGAGGGGCCCATGCTCGAGGAGCTCGACATCCCCCTGCTCCTGCTCGAGATCGACGAGGATCTGCAGCTCGCCATGCCCGCGCCGGCGGTGCCCACGGGCCGCAATCCCACCGCCCTCACCAGCGACACCCTGCACACGCACGTGCCGGAAGGTGGAGCCCTGCTCTGGCATGTGCTGCCCCGATGGCCCCAGTCCACCTGGCCGGCAGCCCTGCAGAAGCGCGTGGTGAGCCTGGCCAGAGCCCAGGAAGCCCGCGAGCGTGAGGCCGAGGCCGACGAGCAGCCCACCTCCGACCCCCGCTGACCGGTCCAGGCTCACGGGGGCCTCACGGGTCGTACCGTGCTAACGTCCTGCGGATCCCTGTGAGGCCCCATGACGAAGCACCTCCCCAAAGAAGAACGACAGGCGCAGATCCTCGCCGCTGCCCGTGAGGAATTCATCGAGAACGGGTACCAGGCGGCCCGGATCTCCGATGTGGCCAAGCGTGCCAACCTGTCCAAGGGTGCCATCTACTTCCACTATCCGTCCAAGAGGGAGCTGTTCCTCGCGCTGGTCCTGCAGGAGCACCACGCCACCTACCAGTTCCTCACGGACGCCGAGACAGACGAGCTGCCGGCCCTCGCCCACCTGCTCACCATCGGCATGAAGTACCTCGAGCACTTCGGTGGCGACGCGGCCAAGCCCCCCCGCTTCTTCCTGATGATGACGGAGCTCGCCGTTCGCGACCCCGACATCCAGGTCCGCACCCGGGAGCTCCACGAGGAGTTCACCCGCGCGGTCGCCAGGATCCTCGACAAGGGCGTCGCGGAGGGCGTGTTCCGGCCCATGAACACCGCCATCGTGGCCGAGATGCTCAAGGCCACCATCGACGGCTACGCGGGCCAGATGGCCGTGGGCCTGCCCATCGACAACGGCGCCGTCATCGGCGACGGCTTCGTGATCCTCCTGCGCGGCATGCTGGCCAACCCCGAGCTCGCGGACGAGTTCCTCGGCTGAGCGCCCCGCCTCCATGGGGATGGCTCACGGCGTGCTCACGCCTTTTCCCGATCCGTGAGCCCCGTGGCGTGAGGATGCGTGAGTTTCGCTTGACTCGGATCGAGGATCCGATACAAGCCTGCCCTGAACCCCCATCCCCCGCCCTCACATGGAGGCTTTCATGGGTATCCGTGAGACCGTGACCCAGGTCCTGTCCGCCCCCTCACAGGTGGTGCTCCAGAGCATCATCGGCGAGCTGGTCGAAGAGGCCCTGTCCACCCACCCCTTCGTCAGCAACCGTGAGCTCGACGCCCTGCGGTCCGAGATCACGAGCCTCCGCCACGAGGTCCAGACCCGCCTCGCCGATCTGGCGGCCCTCGAGCAGGCAGCCGCGGCCCACAACCTGGTCAACGACGAGGACGCCCTCGACGCGGTGCCCGACCTCGAGGGCCAGCTCGAGCGCATGCATGATCACCGCGATGCCCTCGAGCGCCGCCTGGAGCGCACCGCGGGTGCCCTGCGGGCCACCTCCAGCCAGGTCGAGGCCCTGTCCGCCCGTATCGGCGGCCTGAGCGCCCGCGCCGACCAGGCCATGCAGGTCGCCACCACCGCCCAGTCCACCGCCGAGTCCGCCGCCGATGGCGTCAGCGCCCTCGAAGACCAGTCCAACTGAAGGAGCGACCCATGAGCATCCGACAGACCGTCTCTTCCCTGCTGACCGCCCCTCTCGCCGCCCTCGTCGAGACCCAGGTGCAGCAGATCAGCGAGCAGATGCTGGCCGCCCAGGATGTGGCCACCCGCGAGTCCCTGGGCGAGCTCAAGTCCGAGCTGTCCCACGTGCGCACCGCCCTGTCCGAGATGGACACCCGCCTCGCCACCCTGCGCGACGAGCTCGGCAAGATGGATGGCGGTGAGTCCGGCGTCGCCGAGACCCTCTCCGAGCTGGCCGCCACCGACCGCAAGCTGAACACCCGCGCCGGCGATCTCGCCTCGAGCATCCAGCTGCTGAACGACGAGCTGATGTCGGTGCAGGAGTCCCTCACCGGCGTCGAGAAGAAGATCTCCAAGGCCGAGTCCGCCGGTGGCCAGGCCGCCGACGTCGCCGCCGTGGCCGAGGCCAAGGTGGTCGCCAAGGCCCCCGCCCCCACCGGCGACAAGGGCTGCAAGGTCGAGGGCTGCACCAGCAAGCACCGCGCCCGCGGCTTCTGCGGCAAGCACTACCAGATGTGGCAGCGCAGCACCCTGCCCGGTTTCGTCAACAAGGACGGCTCCGTCTTCCTCGAGGAGGAGGGCCCCCGCTGGCAGCTCGACCCCAAGGCCTCCGGCCAGCCCGTCACCGTCGACGGCGGCCGCCTGTACCTCGCCGGCAAGCTCGTCGATGCGGTGCTGATCGACGCCTGACAAGCCCTGCTGCAAGCAGACGGCCCGGCCACGGAAGTGGTCGGGCCTTCGTCGTTCTTGGGGAAGGTCGGGTTCACCACGGAGGCACGGAGATCACACGGAGGTCCACGGAGGACTGGCCAGGTGGGGTCGGACCCCCAGCTTTCGCATGTTCTCGATGGGAAGGACCGAGCCCGACGGCGACGGGATCCATGTGATCCAGAGTCCTGGAGGTCGTGAGGAGGCCCAGATTCCCATGCCGAGCAGGAGGGTCCGCCGCTCCTCGAGCATGGAGTGGAGCCAGGGTGTCCTCTGATTCTCCAGTCCTCGGGAGCTCTGGATCAAATGCTCCCTCCCCTCCCCGCCATCCGTCGTCAGCCGCAGTCAGCCACTGCCCGAGCCACCCGGCCTCCGTGCCACTCCGTGTGATCTCCGTGCCTCCGTGGTGGAGATCAACCCTTCCCAAGAACGACGAAGGGGGCGCAGCCTCTCGGCTACGCCCCCTCAGCTACCCCTTGTTCGTCTCAGATGACGAACTTGACGCCCTGGGCCAGCGGCAGATCCTCGCCCCAGTTCAGGGTGCAGGTCTGGCGGCGCATGTAGGCCTTCCAGGAGTCGGAGCCGGACTCACGGCCACCTCCGGTGTCCTTCTCGCCGCCGAAGGCGCCGCCGATCTCGGCGCCGGAGGTGCCGATGTTGACGTTGGCGATGCCGCAGTCGGAGCCCTTGTGGGACAGGAACTGCTCGGAGGCACGGAAGGAGTCCGTGAAGATGGCGGAGGACAGGCCCTGATCGACGCTGTTCTGGATGGCGATGGCCTCGGACAGGTCGCGGTAGGTGGACACGTACAGGATCGGCGCGAAGGTCTCCTCGCGGACGATCTCGGCATCCATCGGGGCCTTCATGAGGGTGGGCCGCACGAAGTAGCCGGGGCCGTCGACGCGGGAGCCGCCGACGAGGAGCTCGGCGCCCTGCTCCTGGGCTGCCTTGATGGCGCTCTCGTACATGCGGACGGCATCTTCGTCGATCAGCGGGCCGACGAGGCTGCCCTCGACCAGGGGATCGCCGATCGGCACGGACTCGTAGGCCCGGGTGAGGCGCTGCAGGAACTGATCCGCGATGTCCTCGTGGAGCATCAGGCGGCGGGTGGAGGTGCAGCGCTGACCGGCGGTGCCCATGGCGCCGAAGGCGACGCCACGCAGGGCGAGCTCGAGATCGGCATCCTTGTGGACGATGACGCAGTTGTTGCCGCCGAGCTCGAGCAGGGAGCGACCGAGGCGCTTGGCCACGGTGGCGCCCACGTGGCGCCCCATGCGGGTGGAGCCGGTGGCGGAGATGAGGGGCACGCGGCGATCGTTGATGAGCGCCTCGCCCACATCGGCGTCGTCGCCGATGATGAGGGAGAACACACCACCCCAGCCGTGCTTCTGCAGGACCTTCTCGCAGATCATGTGGGTGGCGATGGCGGTGAGGGGTGCCTTGAGGGAGGGCTTCCACAGCACGACGTCGCCGCAGACGCCTGCGAGCATGGCGTTCCAGGCCCACACGGCGTTGGGGAAGTTGAAGGCGGTGATGCAGCCCACGATGCCGAGGGGATGCCACTGCTCGTACATGCGGTGGGCGGCGCGCTCGGAGTGGATGGTGAGACCGTACAGCTGGCGGGACAGACCCACGGCGAAGTCGGCGACGTCGATGGACTCCTGGACCTCACCGAGGCCCTCGGACTTCAGCTTGCCGACCTCCATGGTGACCAGGGCGCCGAGATCGGCCTTGTGCTCGCGAAGGGCCTCACCCATCTCGCGGATGATCTCGCCGCGCTTGGGAGCGGGGAGCATGCGCCAACGGCGGAACAGATCCTGGGACCGCTGGATGATGTCCTCGTAGTCGTCGACCGAGGCGAGCCGCACGCTGGCGAGCACTTCGCCGGTGGTGGGGTTGACGCTCTCGACCACTCGGCCGGTGGTGTCGTACCAACCATCAAAGGCGGCGCCGGAGTTGACCTCCTGCAGGCCGAGTCGCTTGAGTACTTCGTTCATCTGGTCCTCCACGTTGGACGGGGTGCGTATCATCTTCGGCCGTCCCGTGCCTCCCGACCGTCCACGACCGGACAATCCGGGACCTTGCACGCCACCGCCCGGCCCGTGAAGATGGCCCCATCACGGTCACAGCCACGGAAGCCCCATGCCCCTGACCTACACCCCCGACGCCGTCCGCGAGCGCGTCGCCGCAGCCACCGAAGACACCGCCCGCGCCCGCATCGAGGCCCTCGTGCCGGAGATCAAGCACCACAACGAGCGGTACCACACCCTCGATGCCGCCGAGATCGACGACCGCACCTACGATCTGATGTTCCACGAGCTGCAGCTCCTCGAACTGCGCTTCCCCTCGCTGATCCGCGCCGACTCCCCCACCCTCACCGTCGGCGGCGACACGAAGTCCGAGCTGCAGCCCTTCGTGCACGAGATCCCCATGCTCTCGCTCGCCAACGCGTTCGATGCGGCCGACCTGCGCGACTTCGAGGAGCGCCGCGACGACTCGGGCAACCTGCGCGGTGGCCTGCGCAAGCAGATCGGCGAGGATCTGTGGAAGGAGCACGCCCCCCTGGCCTACGCCCTCGAGCCCAAGCTCGACGGCCTCGCGGTCGAGCTCATCTACGAGGGAGGGCGCCTGGTGTCCGCGGGCACCCGCGGCGACGGCGAGACCGGCGAGGACATCACCCACAACGTCCGCACCATCCGGGCCATCCCCGCCAGCCTCCATGGCGACGACGTCCCCTCCTACCTGAGCGTGCGGGGCGAGATCCTGTACACGCTGTCCGGCTTCGAGGCGATGAACGAGGCCCGCCGCAACCGCGGCGCCAAGCCCTTCGAGAACCCCCGCAACGCCGCTGCCGGCACCGTGCGGCAGCTCGATCCCACCATCGCGGCCCGCCGCCCCCTCACCTTCATGGCCCACTCCTTCGGCGAGGCCCGCGGCGTCACCATGCCCGACTCCCACATGGAGCAGCTGCAGCGGATGCACGCCTGGGGACTGCCCATCAACCCCCTCAACCGGCTGTGCCGCGGCATCGGCGAGGTCATCGAGGCCATCGAGGAGGTCGGCGAGGTCCGCGACACCCTCGACTACGAGATCGACGGCGCCGTCGTGAAGGTCGACTCCGTGGCCCTGCAGGAGGATCTCGGCTTCCGCAGCCGCTCACCCCGGTGGGCCATCGCCTACAAGTACCCGCCGCCGGAGGTCACCACCCGTCTCGTCGCCATCGACTACCAGGTGGGCCGATCCGGCGTGGTCACCCCCGTCGCCCGCCTGGATCCCGTGCGGGTCGGCGGCGTCACCGTCACCAACGCCACCCTGCACAACGAGGCGTTCATCCGCGAGCGGGACTTCCGCGTGGGCGACACCGTCGTGGTCAAGCGGGCCGGCGACGTCATTCCCCGGGTGGAGCGCGTGGTGGTCGACGAGCACCACGCCGATCGCCCCGTCACGGTGTTCCCCACCGAGTGCCCCGCCTGTGGCCACCCGCTCACGCCGCTGGACATCAAGGACACCAAGGGCGACTCCAAGAAGTGGATCTGCCCGAACACCATGTCCTGCGAGCCCCAGCTCACCGGCACGCTGCGGCACTTCGCGTCCCGCACCGGCATGGACATCGAAGGCCTGGGCTCCAAGCTCATCGAGCAGCTCGTGGCCAGCCACCGGGTGCGGCGCCTGTCCGACCTGTACCACCTCGATCCCGACGACATCGCCCGCATGGATCGCATGGGCCCCAAGTCCGCGGCCAACCTCATCGCCCAGATCGAGGCCTCCAAGGCCAACGGCCTGGCCCGCACCCTCGGCGCTCTCGGCATCCGTGAGGTCGGCGAGGCCACGGCGAAGCTGCTGGCGGCCCACTACCCCACCCTCGACGACCTCATGGCCGCCCGGCCCGAGCAGATCGCCGACATCAAGGGCATCGGCGAGTGGATGGCCGAGATCCTCACCGACTTCTTCGACGACCCCACCAACCGGGCCGAGATCGATCGCCTCCGCGAGGCGGGCGTCCAGTTCGCCCCCGAGCAGGTCGCCGCCCCCGCCTCGTCCTCCTCCGCCGTGGCGGGCCGCTCCTTCGTGCTCACCGGCACCCTGCCCACCCTGAAGCGCTCCGAGGCGAAGAAGCGCATCGAGGCCGCCGGCGGCGTGGTGAAGGGCTCCGTGTCGGGCAAGACCGACTTCCTCGTCGCCGGCGCCGACGCCGGGTCCAAGCTCACGAAGGCCCAGTCCCTCGGGGTCGCGATCCTGTCCGAGGAACAGCTTCTCGAGATGCTCGGAGGATGAGCGTCACCGCACCCGAGGAGATCCACCTGCGCGTGCTTGACAGGCCCGACCAGACAGAGCATTAGGCCACGACTTGTCTCGTGCGATGCACAGCGAGTGGCGCCGTTCAGGTTGTCGGCGCCTGCTGTCCATCCCACCTGCACCTTGTGAATACCTTGGAGCCACCATGAAGGCCGACATCCACCCCAACTACCAGTTCGTCGTCGTCCGCGACATCTCCGCAGACTTCGAGTTCCTGACCCAGACCTCCGCCGACCCCAAGCTGTTCAAGGGCACCACCACCATCGATGGCGTGGAGTACCCCGTGATGCAGGTCGACATCTCTTCCGCCAGCCACCCGTTCTACACCGGCCAGCAGAAGATCATGGACACCGAGGGTCGTGTCGAGGCGTACTACCGCAAGTACGGCTTCAAGACCCCCGCAGACAACGGCTGATCACCTCGATCCCGTTGACTCCCCAAGGCCACTTCGGTGGCCTTTTGTCGTTGTCCCACCCGTGAGAGGCGCATGTTCGACAAGCTCGAAGCCCTGGAACACCGCCTCGAGGTCCTCAACCGCAAGTTGATGGATCCCGATGTCGTGTCCAACAGCAAGCTCCTGATGGAGACGAGCAAGGAGCACGCCCACGTCTCCGAGATCGTCGAAGCCTGGCAGGCACACAAGGAGCTGCAGCAGCAGCTCGCCGACGCCAAGGAGATGCTCGCCGACGACGACCCGGACATCCGGCAGATGGCCAAGGAGGAGATCGGTCCTCTCGAGAAGGCCATCGCCGAGTCCACCGAACGCATCCGCGTGCTCCTGCTGCCCAAGGATCCCTACGAGGGCCGCCCCCTGCTCCTCGAGATCCGCGCGGGCACCGGCGGCGACGAGGCCGCCCTGTTCGCCGCAGACCTGCACCGCATGTACGAGCGGTTCGGCGAGCGCAACGGGCTGCGCTTCCAGACCATCTCCGCCAGCCCCATCACGGTCGGCTCCTCCGGCAAGACCGTCCAGGGCTTCAAGGAGATCATCTCCTCGGTCACCGGCGAGTCCGCCTACGCGATGCTCCGGTTCGAGGCCGGCGTGCACCGGGTCCAGCGCATCCCCGCCACGGAGTCCCAGGGCCGCATCCACACCTCGGCGGCCACCGTGGCCGTCCTGCCCGAGCCGGACGAGGTCGAGATCAAGCTCGACGCCAAGGATCTGCGCATCGACACCATGCGGGCCGGCGGCCCCGGCGGCCAGTCCGTCAACACCACCGACTCCGCGGTGCGCATCGTCCACCTTCCCACGGGCATCACCGTGCAGTGCCAGGACGAGAAGTCCCAGCTCAAGAACAAGCAGAAGGCCATGCGCGTCCTGAAGGCGCGCGTGCTGCAGATGGAGCAGGACAAGGCCCACGCCGAGAACCGCGACTCCCGGCGGGCCATGGTGGGCAGCGGCGACCGCTCCGAGCGCATCCGCACCTACAACTTCCCCCAGAACCGCCTCACGGATCACCGCATCGGGCTCACCCTGTACAAGCTCGACAACATCATCGACGGTGATCTCACCGAGGTGAACGACGCCCTCACGGCGGCCTGGCGTGCCAAGGCCCTCGAAGAAGAAGGCCTTGCGTGAAGACCCTCCTCGACGTGCTCCAGCGCACGGAGGCCTGGTTCCGCAGCCGTGAGCTGCCCAGCCCCCGCTTCGATGCCGAGGTCCTCATCGCCCAGGTCCTCGGGATGAAGCGCCTGCAGCTGTACATGGAGTACGATCGGCCCTTCAGCCCCGAGGAGCTCGAGGCGTTGCGGGTGCTCGTGCGCCGCCGTGGCAACCGCGAGCCCCTGCACCACATCACCGGTCAGCGTGGGTTCCACGCCATCGAGCTCGATCTCACCCCCGACGTCCTGGTGCCCCGCCCCGACACCGAGGTGCTGGTCGAGACCGCCCTGAGTTGGATGGAAGAGGATCCCGATCCCGTCTTCGTGGTCGACGTCGGCACCGGCTCGGGCGCCATCGCCCTGTCCATCGCCACCGCCCGTCCCGGGGCCCGGGTCTACGCGGTCGACATCAGCCCCAAGGCCCTGGCCGTCGCCAAGGCCAACGGCACCCGGCTGGGCCTCACCGACCGCGTCGCCTTCCTCCGCGGCCACCTGCTCGATCCCATCCCCGAGAGCCGGCAGATCGACTGGGTGGTGTCCAACCCGCCCTACATCCCCACCCGCGTGATCGACACCCTCGAGCCCGAGGTCGCCCGCTTCGAGCCCCGCATCGCCCTCGACGGCGGCCGCGACGGACTGGGCGTGTACCGCGAGCTCATCCCCGCCGCCCGCGCGCGCGCCCGCAAGGGCCTGCTGCTCGAGATCGGGCACGATCAGGGCGAGGCCGTCAGCAGCCTCATGCGCGACCACGGCTTCGAGGGCGTGGAGGTCATCGGCGACTATGGCGGCAACGACCGCGTCGTCGCCGGTCGTATTCCCGGGTATTGAGGCGGCCCCACCTCCCCTGTACAGTCTGCGTCGCCGAATCGCCGGGTCTGCCATGAAGCCGTCCGGAGGTTCGCGGGGAGATGCCATGACACGGAGCATGTGGGGACTCGCGGTGTGGTTCGTCCTGCAGGCCTGCAGCCCGCCGGAGCCAGCCACCCGTACCTTCGTGGTGGGCGTCGATCGTCCCTGGGAGCGGTTCGATCCCATGGAGCACGGCTCCGCCACCGAGGCCTACGTGAACGAGCTGCTCACGCCGGCGCCCGTGCGCACCCGGTTCGACGGTCAGCCGACGTTCGAGAGCCGCTACATCATCGACTGGGAGTGGAGCGGCGACTGGACGACCCTCACGGCACGCCTCGACGACGGCCTCACCTGGGACGACGGCACGCCCCTGCTCGCGGAGCACTTCGCCCACACCTACAAGCGGGGGCTCGCCCGGGGCAGCACGGCGCTCATGGCCTCGTACCTCGACGATCTCGAGCACGTGGAGGCCCTCGACGCCACCCACATCCGCTGGACCTTCTCCGTTCCCCAGGATCCCGACACCATCTGGAGCGTGCTGCACCACGGCGCCACCCACCCCGGTCCCGCCGCGGAAGACGGGCTCCCCCCCGCCTACGGTCCCTGGTCGATGGTCTCCCAGGAGCCCGGTCGACACATCCTGCTCGAGCAGAGAGCCCCCACCCACCTCCAGGCCATCGAGCGCCTCGCCTTCCGCTTCCTCCCCGACGAGGACACACGGGTCCGCCACCTGCTGGCCGGGCAGATCCAGGCCGCCGAGGTCACCTCCTTCCACCACCTGCGGGCGCTCACGGAGCCCGGCTCGGAGCTCACGCCGTATCCGAGGGGCTGGAAGCGAAGCCAGTTCGTGGCATGGAACCTCGAGGATCCGAAGTTCTCGGACGTCCGCGTGCGCCGGGCCCTGACGATGGCCCTGGACATCCCCGGCATGATCGAGGACCTCGACGCCCAGCTGCCCGATGCCTTCCCCCTCGCCACCCAGATGCGCTCGACGGTGTCGCCCTCCCACAAGCAGGCGTCCCTGGTCGACCACCCCTTGCTGCCCCACGATCCGGAGGCCGCCCGCGCCCTCCTCGCGGAGGCGGGCTGGGGTGACGCGAACGGCGACGGCTGGCTCGACCGGGAGGGCGTTCCCTTCCGCTTCGTGCTGATGACCACGTCCGACAGCCCCCTTCGGCTGTCCCTCGCCCAGATCGCGCAGGCATCGTGGGCCCGGATCGGCGTCCAGGTGGACGTCCGCCCCCTCGAGCCCACCAGCATGTACGGCCTGGTCGAACGCGGCGCCTTCGAGGCCGCGCTCGCCAGCCTGAACGCCACCCCCGACGCCGACCTGCGCAGGGTGTGGGGCGTCACACCCGCCGGCGCGCTCGCCCGCAGGAACTACAGCCGCTACCGCGACCCCGAGGTGCAGGCCCTCCTCGACCAGCAGGCCCAGGCGAACGACCTCGCCACCAGCCACGCCCTGTCCCGTCAGGCCCAGGCGCGGATCTACGACGACCAGCCCTTCACGTTCCTGCTGTGGACCCAGACCACCCACGTCATCCACCGGGACATCACCCACGTGTCCTCCGGGTTCCTGGCCCCCTACGACCAGGTGGAGTCCTGGACCTGGCGGGAGCCCACCCCCTGAGCCGGTGGCGCGCCATCGGCCACGAGCTGCTCCACGGCCTCACCCTGTTGATCGCGCTGGTGCTGCTGTGCGAGGGCCTGCTGCACCTGCTGCCCGGCGACGCCACCACGATGCCCCTGCTGGCGGCCCAGGAGTCCATCAGCCCCGCCGGCGCGGCGCGCCTGCGCAGTGCCTGGGGCCAGGATCTGTCCCTGCCCCAGCGCCTGGCGGAGCGCTTCTCGGACCTGCTGTCGGGACACCTCGGCACGTCCGTCATCGACGGACGCCCCGTGGCCGACGCCCTCGCCCGCGCCCTGGCCACCAGCGCACCCCTCATGCTGCTCTCGCTGCTCCTCGGCCTGCCCGGTGGGTTCGCACTGGGCATGTGGACGGCCGGCGGTGGGTCCCGGGCACGCAGGATGGCCCACGCCGCCACCGCCCTGTGGCTCGCGACACCGGTCTTCGCGCTCGTGGTGGTCCACCTCCGCGTGGCGGAACACCTCGGGCTCCCCCTGGCCGGAACGGGCTCCCTGGGCTGGTCCCCCGACGCGCCGACCTGGCAGGTCTGGCTCGATCACCTGCACCACATGCTCCTGCCGCTGTGGGTGCTGTCCTCGCTGCACGGCGCCCTCACCGCCCGCTACACCCACGGGCTGGCACGCCAGGCACGCCACGCGCCCCCGGTCCGCCTGGCGAGCGCCCGGGGCCTGCCGTCGGCCCTCGTCCGCCGTCGGTACGTCGCGCCCCTCGTCCTCACGCGCCTGGCCCCCCTCCTCAGCGCGCGGATGGCCACGGTGGTCGCCTCCAACCTGGTGGTCGAGATCCTCTTCGTCTGGCCCGGCGTGGGCCACCTCATCTGGACCGCCATGAAGCGCCGGGATGCGCCCCTGGTCACCGGCGGCCTCATCCTCGTGGGGACCACGGTGTACGTCGCGAACAGGCTGGCGGACGCCACGTCGACGTCCCTCGACCCGATGCGCCGTGGAAGGCAGGCCGCATGAGGCTCCCCCGCTGGACCCTGCTGCTGCTCCTGCTGGCCTGGGGAGGCCCCTGGCTGTGGCCCGTCGATCCCCTGGTCCAGCATCTCGGCACCCCCTTCTCCCCCCCGGACCCGTCCCACCCGCTCGGACTCGACGCCATCGGAAGGGACCTGCTCGCCCGCCTGCTGGAGGGTGTGCGGCGCTCAGTGTCGATCGCCGGGGCCGCCACCGTGCTGTCGCTGCTCCTCGGGTGCCTGCTCGGCTTCGCCGCCGGCTGGCGACGGGGCCTCACCGATCTCGCCATCCGCTGGCACATCGACCTGTTCCTCACGCTTCCGCTGCTCCTCGTCGCCATGTTCGTCGCGACCGCGCTGCCCGCCGGGCAGGCGTCCCACGCGGTCACCCTCGTGCTGCTGCTCGGACTCGTCAGCTGGATGGGCACCGCCCGGCTCGTCCGGGCGCACACGCTGCAGTGCCTCGCCTCCCCCTGGTTCCAACAGGCCCGGGCCCACGGGGTGCCCATGTCCCGGCTGGTCGTCCGCTGGGTGCTCCCTCCCCTCGGGGCCGTCCTGGGCACCCAGGCCTGGCTGGTGTTCCTGCGCTGCATCCTCACGGAGGCGACCCTCAGCTACTTCGGGCTGGGCCCGCCCGTGCCGCACCCCAGCTGGGGCGCCCTCATCGCCGAAGGCCGTGAGGTGTCGCTGTCCGCGCCGTGGCAGTTCTGGGTGCCGGTCGTGTGCCTGGTGCTGTTCATGGGATCACTGTCCCATGCAGGTCCTCCCGAATCAGGCTCCCCCGCTCGCAAGGCCCGCTGACCCTGCGCCTTGCAGAGCCCCGATTTCACAGTCCCTTGAGAAGTTGTGAGACCCGCGTAGAATGGACGTGACAACGTGAGGAGTCCCTCGATGAACAGCCAGACCAACACCTCCTTCAAGAGCGTTCCCGACATGTGGAACTACCGCGTCAGCTCCACCCCTGACGCGACCGCCATGATGTACCGCCAGGGCGATGCCTGGCCGACCATCACGTGGCGTCAAGCCGACGACCGCGTGAAGAACATCGCCAACGGCCTCCTCGCATTTGGTCTGAACGCCGAAGAGCGCTGCGGCATCCTGGCCAACACGAGCTGCGAGTGGATCCTCTCCGACGTCGGCATCGTCAGCGCCGGCGGCGCCTGCACCACGGTGTACCCCAGCAACACCGCCGAGGAGTGCCAGTACATCCTCGACAACTGCGAGGCGGTGCTCTGCTTCGTCGAGAACGACCTGCAGGCCGCCAAGATCCTCGAGGAGCGCGCCAACCTGCCCCACCTCAAGCAGGTGGTCGTGTTCGACGGCACCCCGTCGGACGACGGCTTCATCGTCACCCTCGCGCAGCTCGAGGAGCAGGGCAAGGCCTTCGCCGCCCAGCACCCCCACAAGCTCGCGGAGGTCTCCGGCAGCATCCAGCCGAGCCACCTCGCCACGCTGATCTACACCTCCGGCACCACGGGCAAGCCCAAGGGCGTCATGCTCACCCACGATGCCTGGGTCTACGAGGCGCAGGCCATCGACTCCCTCGGCATCATCTCCAGCGACGACACCCAGTTCCTGTTCCTGCCCCTGAGCCACGTGTTCGCCAAGGTCATGCAGGTCATCATGATCCACATGGGCGTGCCCACCGCCGTGGATGGCAACATCGACCGCCTGATCGAGAACCTCGGCATGGTCAAGCCCACCTGGATGGGCGCGGTGCCTCGCGTGTTCGAGAAGGCCTACAACAAGATCGTGTCCGGCGCGAAGGAGACCGGCGGCGCCAAGCTGGCCATCTTCAACTGGTCCCGCTCCGTCGGCTCCCAGGTCTCCTCGCTGCGTCAGCAGGGCAAGGAGCCGGGCGGCCTCCTCAGCATGAAGTACGCCATCGCCGACAAGCTCGTGTTCTCCAAGGTCAAGCAGGTCTTCGGCGGCAGGCTGCGCTTCCTGATCTCCGGCGGTGCCCCCCTGCCCAAGGAGATCGCCGAGTTCTTCCACGCCTGCGACATCCTCATCCTCGAGGGCTACGGCCTGTCCGAGTCCTCCGCCGCGAGCTGCATCAACCTTCCCTCCGACTTCAAGTTCGGCACGGTCGGTCGTCCGCTCCCCGGCACCGAGGTCAAGGTGGCCGACGACGGCGAGCTGCTCATGAAGGGCCGCGGCATCATGAAGGGCTACTACAAGCGCGACGAGGCCACCAAGGAGACCCTCACCGACGATGGCTGGCTCCGCACCGGCGACATCGGTACCGTCCTCGACTCCGGCCACGTGAAGATCACCGACCGCAAGAAGGAGCTGATCATCACCGCCGGCGGCAAGAACGTGGCGCCCGCCCACTTCCAGAACCTGCTCAAGGCCCGCTCCACCTACGTCAGCGGCGTGCTGATGCACGGCGACAAGCGCAACTTCTGCTCCGCGCTGGTCACCATCAACGAGGACACCGTCGGCAAGTGGGCCCGCGACAACGGCATCGCCTTCAAGGACTACGCCGACCTGTCGTCCAAGCCCGAGGTGCACGCCCTCATCGAGCAGGACATCTCCGCGGTCAACTCCGAGCTGCCGTCCTACGAGCAGGTCAAGAAGTTCGCCCTGCTCCCCGAGGACTTCTCCGTGGAGAACGGCATGCTCACGCCCTCCATGAAGACCAAGCGCCGCATCATCGAGAACGCCTACCAGGACGTCCTCGACGGCTTCTACGAAGGCACGGTCGCCAGCATCTGACGCCCGTACGCGCCCGATGGAGGGGCGCCCTCCTCCGGGAACCCGCACCCCTCGGGCCAGCCCGGCAGCCCCGCTGCCGGGCTGCTTCTTTCTTGAACATTCCCATCCTTGAACTGCCTTGTGCAGGGGCATACACAGCACCGGCATGGAGCAGACATGACATCGCGAATCTCGGGCTTCTACAAGCTGTCCCCCACCGATCGTCGCGCCGCACTGGTGAGCCAGGCCGGCATGAGCGAGGAAGACCTCGACATCTACCAGGACTACGTGCTCGACGAGAGCACGGCCGGCGCCATGGTGGAGAACGTCATCTCCACCTTCGCCCTGCCCAATGGCCTGGCTGTCAACATGCTCATCAACGGGGAGGATCGCCTCGTCCCCATGGTGGTCGAGGAGCCCAGCGTCGTGGCCGCGGTGTCCAACATGGCCCGCCTCACCCGCACGGCCGGTGGCCTCACGGCGAGCTCCGACCAGTCGGTCATGATCGGCCAGGTCCAGATCACCGACGTGCAGGACTGGCAGACCACCAAGGCCCGCCTCATCGCCCACCTCGGTGAGCTCACCGAGATCGCCCAGACGGTCCACCCCCGCCTCCTCAAGCGCGGCGGCGGCATCCGCGGCATGAACGTCCGCCACGTCGTCTACGACGAGACGGGCTACCCCACCGAGCACATGATCATCCTGCACTTCCTGCTCGACTGCGTCGACGCGATGGGTGCCAACATGATCAACACGGTGGCCGAGCGCCTCGCCCCCCACATCGAGCGCATCACCGGCGAGCGCGTGGGCCTGCGCATCCTGTCCAACCTCGCCAGCGAGCGCCTGTCCCGGGCCTCCTGCCGCATCCCCGCCCGCCTGCTGGCCACCGACTCCATGTCCGGCGAGGAGGTCGCCGAGGGCATCGCCTCCGCATGGCGCTTCGCCTGGGCCGACCCCTACCGCGCCACCACCCACAACAAGGGCGTCATGAACGGCATCGACGCCGTGGCCATCGCCACCGGCAACGACTGGCGCGCCATCGAGGCCGGTGCCCACGCCTGGTGTGCCCGCGACGGCGTCTACCGGCCCATGACCACCTGGCGCGTGGCCGACAACGGCGACCTGCTCGGCTCCATCACCGTGCCCCTGCAGTTCGGCACCGTCGGCGGTCCCATCCGGGTCCACAAGAAGGCCCAGGCCAACCTGCGCCTCATGAAGGCCAAGAACGCCCGCGATGTCGCCGCCGTGGCCGCCGCCGTGGGCCTGGTGCAGAACCTCGGTGCCCTGCGTGCCCTCGCCACCGACGGCATCCAGGCCGGACACATGCGCATGCACGCCCGATCCGTGGCCATGTCCGTCGGTGCCAAGGGCCCGGAGATCCCCCACGTGGTCGTCGCCCTGTGCGAGGCCAAGGACTTCTCCAGCGTCTTCGCGAGCAAGGTCCTCGACGCCCTGCGGGAGAACACCTGATGAACGAGGTCACCGGCTTCGGCCGCGGCAAGCTCATCTTGTGCGGTGAGCACGCCGTCGTCCACGGTCAGCCCGCCATCGCGTTCGCGTCCGACCTCGGCACCACCGTGCACGTCTCGCCCTGCGACGGCCCCACCCACGTGATCGGCGTCGACGGGGATCCCCGCATCGACGAGGCCGCCCGCATGGCCCTCGGCGAGCAGGGCCACGAGGTCCGCCTCAGCTCCACCCTGCCCCTGGGCCGGGGCATGGGCTCCTCCGCCGCCTTCGCCGTGGCCCTCGTCCGCGCCGGTGCCACGCTGCGGGGCGAGACCCTCAGCGAGCAGGAGCAGTACGAGCGGGCCCTGCCCATCGAGACGCTCTTCCACAGCAGGCCCTCCGGCCTCGACGTCGCCATCTCCGTGCGCGGCGGGATCGTGCGCTTCACGAAGGGCAACCCGCCGGTCCTCGAGCCGCTCCCCTGCCCCAGCTGGCAGGTGGTGGTGCTCGACACCGGCAAGAAGGGCGACACGGGCAAGCTGGTCGACCACGTCACGTCGCAGCGCCCCGGCATCGACCCCATCCTCGCCCGCATCGGCGCCCTGACCGACGAGGTCGCCGCCCAGCTCGACGACGTCGAGGCCCTCGGCGCCCTGCTCGACGAGAACCAGCGCCTGCTGGCCCAGGTGGGTGTCTCCAGCCCCGAGATCGAGGAGCTGTGCGAGCTCGCCCTCGCCCACGGTGCCCACGGCGCCAAGCTCACCGGCGCCGGCGGCGGCGGTGTGGTGATGGCCCTCGTCACCGATCCCGCCCCCGTCCTGGCCGCCGCGAAGGCCGCCGGCGTTCCCGCCTGGACCGCCAAACCCCAGGAGCAGTCGTGACCCGCACCGTCACCGCCACCGCGCACCCGAACATCGCCCTCGTCAAGTACTGGGGCAAGCGCGACATCCCGCTGAACCTGCCCGCCGTGCCGAGCCTGTCGCTCACCCTCGACGGCTTCGCCACCAACACCCAGCTCACCTGGGGCACCGTGGCCGACGAGGTGTGGCTCAACGACCAGCCCGCCCCCGCGAAGTTCACCAGCAAGGTCCTCAAGTTCCTGTCGCTGATGGTCCCCGATCGCCCGCCGGTGGTCGTGCGCACCTGGAACAACTTCCCCACCGGCGCCGGCCTGGCCTCGAGCGCCTCGGGCTTCGCGGCCCTGGCCCTGGCCACGGCCTCCGCCGCCGAGCTCGACCTGTCCATGGAGCAGCTCTCCGCCTTCGCCCGCCAGGGCTCCGGCTCCGCCAGCCGCAGCCTGTGGGGCGGCTACGTGCGCTGGAACATGGGCGAGCAGCTCGACGGCTCCGACAGCCACGGTGAGCAGGTCGCGGATGAGTCCCACTGGGACCTGCGCATGGTCGTCGGCGTCGTCTCCGAAGAGAAGAAGGCCGTGGGCAGCACCGAGGGCATGGAGCGCAGCCGCCTCACCAGCGCGCTGTACCGCACCTGGGTCGATCAGGCCGCCGCGGACGTGGTGGTGGGCACCCAGGCCGTCCTCGACCGCGACCTCGAGGCCCTCGGGCGCGTGATGGAGTCCAGCACCTTCAAGATGCACGCCACCATGCACACTTCACAGCCTCCGCTGCAGTACTGGGCCCCCGGCTCCGTGGCCTGCCAGCGCGCCATCTGGGAGCTGCGGGAGCGTCGCGGCGTCAGCGCATGGGTCACCATGGATGCCGGCCCGCAGGTCAAGGTGCTCTGCAAGCCCGACGACGCCGAAGAGGTCGCACTCGCCATGGCGCCCCACACCCAGGCCACCCACATCCTGGGCCCCGGCGGTCCCGCCGTGGTCCGGGAGGGCTGACATGACCCGACGCTTCGTCGCGCCCGGCAAGGTCGTCGTCCTCGGTGAGTACGCCGTCCTCGACGGTGCTCCCGCCCTCGTGGCCGCCGTCGACATGGGCGTCAGCGTCGACGTCAGCCCCAGCAAGCGCCGGGTGGTCACCACGCCCACCGGCGACTCCTCCTTCGTCGACGCCTGCCTCGACGACCTCGGCATCGCCAGCGGCGCCTGGGCCTTCGGCACCTACAACGCACCCCCCACGAAGACCAAGCCCGGTCTCGGCGGGAGCGCGGCGGCCGCCACGGTCGCCACCTTCGCCGGCCGTGCCTGGCTGGGTCTGCCCACGGATCCCGCCACCGTCTGCGAGCAGGCCACCCGGCTGCACCACCGGGTCCAGGGCTCCGGCTCCGGGGTCGATGTGGCGGCCAGCAGCTTCGGCGGCATGCTCCGCTTCGTGCGCGGCCAGACCCCGACCCCCGTCGACGCACCGCCGGTGGTCGTCGTCTGGAGCGGTAACTCCGCGAAGACGGGTCCCCGGGTGCACCAGTACAACGCCTGGTCCGATCGCACCGACTTCGTGCGGCGCTCCGCCGAGCTCACCGACGCCTACGCCTCCGACCCCATCGGCACCCTGCGGTCCGCAGCCGACCTGCTGGAGTCCATGGCGGAGCAGACCGGCATCGCCTACCGCACCCCCGCCCTCGACCACATCCGCAAGGCCGCAGAGGCAGTGGGAGGGGCCGCCAAGCCCTCCGGTGCCGGCGGTGGCGACTGCGCCGTGGCCGTGCTTCCCGATGCAGATGCCCTGAACGCGTTCCGGGATGCCCTCACGGGCGCAGACATGTGTATTCTGGCCACACAGCTGGCCCCCGGCGTCCGGGAGGTCCCACCAGGAGCGCAGTGATGGCAGAGCAGGTCAAGGTCGCCCTCATCCCCGGAGACGGCATCGGTCCGGAGGTGGTCTCGGAGGCCCGCAGACTGCTCGCCCACGTGCGCACCCTGGGAGGCCCGGTGGTTCAGACCACCACCTTCGACCTGAGCGCCGATCGCTACCTGCGCACGGGTGAGACCCTGCCCGATGCCGAGTTCGAGCAGCTCCGAGACGGCTTCGACGCCATCCTGCTCGGGGCCCTCGGCGACCCCCGCGTGCCCGATCACGCCCACGCCCGCGACATCGTGCTCGGCCTGCGCACGCGGCTCGACCTGTACATCAACCTGCGGCCCATCCGGCTGCTGCATCCAGCCCACGGCGCCCTCAAGGGTGATCCGGCCATCGACATGGTGGTCTTCCGGGAGAACACCGAGGGGCTGTACACGGGCATCGGTGGCCAGTTCAAGCGGGGCACCGCCGACGAGGTGGCCATCGAGGCCGAGCTGAACACCCGCAAGGGCGTGCAGCGCATCATCGAGGCCGCCTTCGACTTCGCCGCCACCCATGGCCGGCGCCGGGTCACCCTGGCCGACAAGTCCAACGCCATGCGCCACGGCCACGACCTGTGGCAGCGGGTGTTTGCGGAGGTCGCTGCCGGGTATCCCGGGATCGAGGCGTCCCACCTTTATGTGGACGCCCTGGTCATGGAGATGGTACGAGACCCCTCCGCTCTGGACGTGATCGTGACCAACAACCTCTTCGGAGACATCATCACCGATCTCGGTGCACAGCTTCAGGGAGGCATGGGGCTCGCGGCCTCCGCCAACCTGCACCCCGGCCGTCCAGGCCTGTTCGAGCCGGTCCACGGCTCCGCGCCCGCCCTCGTGGGCACCGGCTCCGCCAACCCCCTGGCCGCCCACCTGTCGGTGGCCATGATGATGCGGCAGGTGGGCTTCCCCACCGTCGCCGATGCCATCGAGTCCGCCGTGGCCACCTGCCTCGCCGAGGGCCACACCACGCCCGAGCTCGGCGGTACGCTCTCCACGTCCGAGGTCACCGACCACCTCCTGTCCAGCTTGTGAGGCCGAAATGCAGTCCCTCGACATCCAGCCCCGCGACATCGTCATCCTGTCCGCCGTCCGCACGCCCTTCGGCACGTTCAACGGCGCCCTGGCCGGCCTGAGCGCCACCGATCTCGCGGTCCCGACCGCCATCGCCGCCATGGAGGAGGCCGGGGTCTCCCCGGAAGACATCGACGACGTGATCTACGGCAACGTGCTGCAGACCTCCAACGACGCCATCTACCTGGCCCGCCACATCGCGCTGAAGGCCGACATCCCCGACGAGGTGCCCGCCCTCACGATCAACCGCCTGTGCGGCTCGGGCTTCCAGGTGCTCATCAACGGGGCCAACCAGCTCCTCACCGGCCAGGCGAACTGCGTGCTCGTGGGTGGCACCGAGTCCATGTCCCAGGCCCCCCACGTGGTCCACGGGATGCGCAAGGGGCATCGCTTCGGGCAGAACAACCAGCTCGTCGATCTGCTGTTCGAGGCCCTCACCGACTCCTACACGGGCATGCCCATGGCCATGACCGCCGAGAAGCTCGGCGCACGGTACGGCCTGACCCGAGACGACGTCGACACCTACGCGGCGCTGTCCCAGAAGCGCTGGAAGGAGGCCCACCTCGCGGGCCGCTTCGACGACGAGATCGTCCCCGTCGAGGTCAAGACCCGCAAGGGCACGATCAGCGTCGACGTCGACGAGCACCCACGCCCCAACTCCACCGTCGACGTGCTGTCCGGCCTGTCCGCCGTGTTCAAGAAGGACGGCCTCGTCACCGCCGGCAACGCCTCCGGCATCTGCGACGGCGCCGCCTCCCTGGTGATGACCACCGCCGCCTGGGCCCAGGCCCGGGGCCTCACCCCCATCGCCCGCCTGCGGGGCTGGGGCGTGTCCGGCTGTGATCCCACCGTCATGGGCATCGGTCCCGTCCCCGCCACGAAGAAGGCTCTGGCCCAGACCGGCCTGTCCCTGTCCGACATGGAGCTCGTCGAGGTCAACGAGGCCTTCGCCGCCCAGACGGTCGCGGTGGAGAAGGAGCTGGGTCTCGATCGCGACATCCTCAACGTCAACGGCGGCGCCATCTCCCTCGGTCACCCCCTCGGCGCGTCCGGCGCTCGCATCACCGGCACCCTCATCCACGAGCTGCGCCGGCGTGGTCAGCGCCTCGGCCTCGGGTCCGCCTGCATCGGCGGCGGCCAGGGCATCGCCGTCATCGTCGAGGCCCTGTGATCCGCGCATGAGCGACCACCCCATCATCTTCGACTGGAACCTGGAGGGCGACCGGCCCGCCAGCGTACCGCCGGTGAAGCTGCACGACGAGACCCTGCGGGACGGCCTGCAGTCCCCGTCGGTGCACAACCCCACCCTGGCCCAGAAGCTGAGCATCCTGCGGCTGCTGCACCAGGTGGGCGTCGACAGCGCGGATCTGGGCCTGCCCGGTGCCGGTGGTCGCGCCAACGAAGACGTCCACGCGCTGCTGTGCTGCATCCGAGACGAGCAGCTCGCCATCCGTCCCACCATCGCCGCCCGCACCCACCCTTCCGACATCGCGCCGGCGGTCCAGCTCGCGCAGGACGTGGGGATCGAGCTCGAGGCCATGGTGTTCCTGGGGTGCTCCCCGATCCGCATGCTCACCGAGTCCTGGGACGAGGCGATGCTGGAGGCGTTCACCCGTCGGGCGATCCGCCAGTGCCGTGAGGGTGGCCTCGCCCCCGCGTTCGTCACCGAGGACACCACCCGCTCCCGCCCCGAGACCCTGCGCCGCCTGTTCACCGCCGCGATCGAGGAGGGAGCCACCGCCCTGGTGCTGTGCGACACCGTCGGGCACGTCACCCCCTCCGGCGTTCGCCACCTCGTGCGCTGGACCGACGCCTTCCTCCGCGAGCAGGGCGTCCGGGAACAGGTCCGCCTCGACTGGCACGGCCACGATGATCGGGGCCTCGGCCTCGTCAACGGGCTCGCCGCCGCCGCCGCAGGCATCGACCAGGTCCACGGCACGATCCTCGGCATCGGGGAGCGGGTCGGAAACACGTCCCTCGACCACCTGATGGTGAACCTGCGGCTGTACGAGGCCAACGACCGCGACCTGCGCCCTCTCGCCCAGCTCGTCCACAAGGTCAGCGAGGCCTGTCAGGTGCCGATCCCGGTGAACTACCCGGTGTTCGGCGCCGACGCCTTCCGCACCGGCACGGGCGTGCACGCGGCGGCGGTCCTGAAGGCCCGGGAGCAGGGGCGGGAGGACTTCGCCGAGCGGGTCTACAGCGCCGTGCCCCCGAGCTGGGTGGGCCGCAAGCAGGAGATCACCATCGGCTACATGTCCGGCGCGAGCAACGTGCGGCACTGGCTGCTGCAGCACGGCCACGAGCCGTCAGATGCCCTCATCGAGGCCATCCTGTCCTACGCCAAGTCGAGCCGCCAGATGCTGACGGACTCGGAGATCGAGGACGTCATCGCGTCGAGCCACAACGACCACACCTAGCCGCCAGCTCTCCCCTCAGGCCGACTCCACCTGGTCGAGGATGGCCTGCAGATCGTCCGGGATGGGCATCTCGCGGAGTGGGTGCACGTTGGCGCCGCCGGTGTTGCCCGGCGGGTAGAAGCGGGTGACCACCTGCGCCACGCTGGCGACCATGCGCAGGGTCTGCCCGACGAACTCCTTCGGATCACGCTGCTGGATGGCCCACATCCACATCGCGTGGTGGGTCTTCAGGTGGATCATCGGCGAGGCCTGCCCCAGCACGTGCGCCCGCTCCAGGTGCCGGAAGGCACGCTGGGGATCGCCATCGAGCATCGCGACCCGGGAGAGGGACAGCTCGTGATCGACGTGGGGATGGATGGCCTTGGCGAAGGACATGGCAGCCTCGTGGGGTCGGAAACATCCAGTCGTGCACCACCGGGTAACCCCAGACGCCACCTTACGACGGATCGTCGTCGTCGTCGTCGTCCGATTTCCAGGTGCGCTGGGCTTCCTCGATGCGCCGGCGGGCATCGCTGCTCCTGCGCGCCATCCTGGTGCGCAGGCGGATGTTGTCGGCGGCATGCAGGATGAACACGAGTCCCACCACCCACTTCACGGCCGGGGCATGTTCGAAGCCGGGCAGACCGTAGATGATCACACCGAATCCGATGGTCACCTGCAGCACCTGCAACACCAGCATCAGCCAGACCATGCCTCGCTGGAAGGCGATGCGCATGAGCAGGAAGTTCAGGCCGAGCGCCACGACCACGGCGAACAGGGCATAGGTGTCCTGATCCATGTCAGGCCGCTCCCGCAAGCGCAGGCCCCACGGCCATGTTGTCGATGAGGCGGGTCTTTCCGACCATCACCGCGACCAGGGCCCGGGCAGGCCGGTCGAGGACGGACAGCGGCTGCAGGTTGTCGGCGTCGCGGATCTCGAGGTAGTCGAGGAAGTCGGCATCGATGACGTCGCGGGCGGACGCGAGGAGCTCCTGCACGTCCGTGATGCCCTGCTCGTAGCCCTGCTGGATGGTGCGCAGGGCCGCCGAGAGCGTGAGCCCCCGCTGCCGATCCTCGGCGGACAGGTAGGCGTTGCGGCTGGACATGGCCAGGCCATCGGGATCCCGCACAAGCGGCGCGGGCACGATGCGCACGTCGAAGGCGAGATCACGCACCATGCGGCGGATGACCATCAACTGCTGGTAGTCCTTCTCGCCGAAGCACGAGCAGGTGGCGCGGGTGACGCCGAACAGTCGGGCCACCGCCGTGGCGATCCCCTGGAAGTACTGGGGACCGCGGTTGCCGCACAGGCCATCGGAGACCTGCTTGACGTGGACCACGGTGGTGAAGTCGTCCGGGTACAGCGCATCCGGCAGGAAGACGGCGTCGACGCCATGGGCCTCGCACACCTTCAGATCCCCCTCGGTGTTGCGGGGGTAGGTGTCGAGATCCTCGTGGGGCGCGAACTGCAGTGGGTTGACGTAGATCGACACCACGAGCAGGTCGCACTCGGGCCGCAGCCGGTCCATCAGGGACGCATGCCCATCGTGCAGGTAGCCCATGGTGGGCACCAGGCCGATGGACCTGCCGTGGGCCCGCTGTTCGTCCGCCCAGCGGGTCATCTCTTCGCAGGTACGCAACAGCTTCATCAGTACAGCTTCTTCAACTTGGTGGGGGCCTTGCGCATGGAGAAGGCATGGGCCGCATCGGGGAACACGCCGGCACGCACCTCGTGGCCGTAGCGCTGCACGGCATCGACGATGGTGGTCTGCAGGCTGGCGTAGCGCTTCACGAACTTGGGCTTGAAGGACAGGTCCATGCCGAGCAGATCGTTGCAGACCAGCACCTGGCCATCACAGTGGGGACCTGCGCCGATGCCGATGGTGGGCACGTGGAGCGCCTCGGACACCATCTGGGCCACCGGCGTGGGGATGCCCTCGAGCACCACGCAGAACGCGCCGGCATCCTGCACGGCCTGCGCATCCTCGAGGACCTGCCGAGCGGCCTCCTCGGTGCGACCCTGGACCTTGAAGCCGCCCATGGCGTGCACCGACTGGGGCGTGAGGCCCACGTGGCCCACCACCGGGATGCCCGCCTCGACGATGGAGCGGATGGCCGGAGCCGACCGCACACCGCCTTCGAGCTTGACCGACTGGGCCCTGCCCTCCTGCATCAACCGGCCGGCGTTCTGGAGCGCCTGGCTGGGGCTGAGCTGGTAGGACATGAACGGCATGTCGGCGACCAGGTGGGCCCGCTGCAGGCCGCGGTTCACGCAGCGGACGTGGTAGATCATCTCGTCGAGGGTGACGGGGAGGGTGTCTTCGCGCCCCTGGACCACCATGCCCAGGGAGTCTCCGACGAGCACCATGTCGACGCCGCCGGCATCCACCAGGCGAGCCATGGTGTAGTCGTAGGCCGTCACCATCACGATGGGCTGGTTGTCGGTCTTCAGCTTCTGAAGATCCAACACGCTGAGTCGTGCCACTGTCTTCTCCGTTCACCTCTACCCGAAGAGTTCGGGTTGAGCCTCCCGGTCTTCCGATCCAGGGGCCGAGGCGCGTCGATCCCCGCCCAGGGCCTGCTCGATGAGGGCAAGCACCTGCTTCTGTGCGGCTGGATCGGCGTGATACTCTAACGCGCTGTTGTCGATGTGCAGCACCGGGCATGCGGTCCAGTTCGCGAACAGCTTGTCATAGCGGGCGCGGAGGTCTTCGAGGTAGGCGCGCGTGATGCGCTCCTCGCCCTTCACCCCCCGCTTGCGGATGCGCTTCATCAGCACGTCGATGGGCGAGGTGAGGTGGATCACCAGATCCGGCGTGGGGATCTCCGGGCCGAGGGTGCCGACGAAGCGGTCGTACAGCTCGAGCTCGTCGGGCGCGAGGGTCTTCTCCGCGAACAGCCTGTCCTTCACGAACAGGTAGTCCGACACGATCCACTCGTGGAACAGGCTCATCTGCCGGATGCCGTCCTGCTGCTTGAACCGGGTGAGCAGATAGTACATCTGCACCGGCAGCGCGTAGCGGCGGGGGTCGTTGTAGAAGGGCTCGAGGAACGGGTTGTCGGCGTGGGGCTCGAGGAAGAGCTCGGCCGAGTGTTCCTGCTCGAGCAGACGGCACAGGGTGGTCTTGCCCACGCCGATCAGGCCTTCGATGACGATGAAGCGACGCACGGGTCCACCTCCGGCCCGCACATTGCGACGGAACGGTCCCGGTGTCAACGCCCCCCGGGACGTCTCCCTTCCCTGCCCGAACGCCCGATGATCCACCTGATCCCCGACGGATCCCCCGAGGGACACGGACCGTCGGACACCTCGGGTACCCCCGCCCGGCCCCCACCGGGACGACCACCGCGCCATGTGGCAGGAACAACCTGAGCGACAAGAAAAGTTGCCCTGAGTTGCTTGACGGCTGCCCCCAGGCCGCATTAAAAGGCAGGCGCTCCGCGGGTCACACCGCTGCGGCTCACACCGCATCCCAAGCATCTGGGCGATTAACTCAGTGGGAGAGTGCCACCTTCACACGGTGGAAGTCACTGGTTCGAATCCAGTATCGCCCACTCCAAAAAGCCTCCAAGCATAGCTTGGAGGCTTTTTTTGTTGTCGCTCGCACAGCTCGCTCGAAGGGGTTCCACCCCTTCAACCCGGATGCGGGCGGTGCGAGCGATCCTGCCGGCCATCCGTGATGCTGGATTCGAACCGGAGCGGAGACGAAGCGACCGGAGCAGGGCGCAAGGCCACAGCTTGCCTGTGGCATGCTCAGCCCTGCGCAGGGAAGCGAAGGCGAGCGACCCCAATAGGAGCGGAGGGCCAGAGGGCCCGGAGCGACGGGAGATCGAATCCAGTATCGCCCACTCCAAAAAGCCTCCAAGCATAGCTTGGAGGCTTTTTTGTTGTCGCTCGCACAGCTCGCTCGAAGGGGTTCCACCCCTTCAACCCGGATGCGGGCGGTGCGAGCGATCCTGCCGGCCATCCGTGATGCTGGACTCGACCCCTCACCTACGCGTCGATGCAGACGCGCACGTCTTCACCTGTGGTGAGGTCGGTCTCCTCGTCACAGGTGTAGCCGGCGCCGAGCCAGTCCCGGCACTCCTGTGCGCTGGTGCAGCGGAAGAGACACACGCCCCGGCTGGCCTCCGTGTCGGTGCAGACCGTACCGTCGGGACATGCATCCTGCGTGGAGCAGTTGGTGGTGCACAGGCCCTCGACGATGCCCTGGATGCAGCGGCCACCGACGCAGTCGTCATGGGAGGTGCAGCCCCCGTAGACGACATCCTCGGCGGGGAGGTCGGCTGGGTCGGCGTCGTCGCATCCGGCGACGACGGCCATCGTCATACAGGCCACGAAGACATGGAATCGATTCCGCAGCGTAGTCATGACTCCTCCCGTCGGACCTGATCCTACCATGCCGGCTCGCCCCGTCTCGCCTCCGACGCCGCGGCCTCACACGCCGCCAGGATCGCCCGCGCTCGCGCCACGAACCGCTCCCCGGCCGCCGTCGGCCGCATGCCCCGTCCCATCCGCTCGAAGAGCTTCACGCCCAGCTCGTCCTCCAGCGCCGCCAGCCGCCGGGTGAGGGGCGGCTGCGTGATGTGCAGCGACCGGGCCGCCCGGGTGAGCGCGCCCGTGTCGGCGATGGCGACGACGGTCTGCAGCTGGTCCATGGACATGGGCACCTCCGGGCGACATCGACCGCGCCCGTACAGTGCCTATCGCGGCCGGATCGCCTCGTCCCATACCGGATCGGCATGGGTCGAACAGGCATGACGCCCGTATGAAGGGGCCATGCAACGACTCACCCCACGACAGATCCGCAAGATGCGCCTGGCCGGGCGCTCGGCCGCACGCACCCTGGCCGCCGTCCTGGACGAGGCCAGGCCCGGCGTCACCGGCCGGCAGCTCCACGACTTCGTGGCCCGCCACACCCGAGCCCAGGGCGGTGTCTGCGCCCAGAACGGCGTGCGCGCCCCCGGTGCGCCTCCCTTCCCCGGCAACGTCTGCGTCTCTCCCGACGACGTCGTCTGCCACGGCGTCCCCACCTCCACGCCCCTGCCGGAGGGCACCCTGCTCTCCCTGGACGTCACCACCCGCCTCGACGGCTGGCACGGCGACACCTGCGGCACCGTGCTCCTCGGCAAGGGCACACCCGACGCCCTGCACCTGCTGCAGACCGCCCGCCGGGCCCGGGATCTGGCCATCGCGGCCGTCCGTCCGGGTCTCGACCTGCACGCCCTCGGCGCCCTCATCGAGGACTTCGCCCGTGCGGAGGGCTGCCACGTCGTCCGGGAGTTCGGAGGACACGGCATCGGTCGCCAGATGCACCAGCCGCCCCATGTGCACCACCACCGCATCACCGGTCGCGGCCCCGTCCTCAAGCCCGGGCACTGCTTCACCATCGAGCCCATCCTCACCCTCGGCAGTCCCCGGATCGTGATGGATGACGACGGATGGACCGTCCGCACGGAGGACGGTGGCCTCGCGGCCCAGTTCGAACACACCCTCCTCGTCACCCCTTCCGGCGCCGAGATCCTGACGACCGCATGACCCCTCGGTTTCCCCGGACCCCGTGGTACCGTGAAGCACCGCTTCGAGCGGCCATACACGCCACACCAGGGGGACAGTCCATGGATTCGCACGCCATCGAGAGGGTTCAGGCATCGTGGGAGGTCGTCGTGCCCATCGCCGACACCGCCGCCACCCTCTTCTACAACCGCCTGTTCGAGCTCGACCCCGCCTTGCGGGGCATGTTCTCCGACGACCTCACCGAGCAGAAGGCCAAGCTGATGCAGATGATCACGGTGGCCGTGCGGGGTCTCGACAACCTGGACACCCTCGTCCCCGCCGTGCAGGCCCTCGGTCGCCGCCACGGCGGATACGGGGTCACGGACGCCCACTACGACACGGTCGGCGCCGCCCTGCTGTGGACCCTCGCCACCGGCCTCGGAGATGCCTGGTCGGATCAGCTGCAGGAGGACTGGACCACCGTGTACGGCTTGCTCGCCACCACGATGAAGGACGCCGCGAAGGCCCCCAGCCCCGCCTGAGCCGCTCAGGCTCCCCGCCTCCTTCCGCAGGGGTGTCACGATCACGCAGGCTGATGGCACGATGGGGAGACCGCCCGCACGGCACACCGTGTGGGCCGCCCCCCACGCGCCGGAGACGCCATGACCGAGACGACCTCCCCCGACCTCTTCCACGACAAGGCGGCCGACTGGGACACCCGTCCCATCCCCGTGCAGATCTCCACCGGGGTCGTCGACGCCATCCGCACCCACGTGCCCCTGTCGGAGGACCTCACGGTCATGGACTTCGGCGCCGGCACGGGCCTGCTCTGCACGAAGATCGCTCCGCGGGTCGGCCACCTCCTGGCGGTGGACATCTCCCGGTCCATGCTCGACCAGCTCGCGCAGAAGCCCGAGCTGCAGGGCAGGGCCGAGGTGTTCTGCCAGGACATCCTCACCACGCCGCTCGACCGCAAGGTCGACCTCGTCATCAGCGCCATGGCGATGCACCACGTCGAGGACACCGCCGCCCTGATGCGCACGCTGCATGACCACCTCGTCCCCGGCGGCCGCGTGGCGCTCGCCGACCTCGACAAGGAGGACGGCTCCTTCCACCCGCCGGGCATCGAGGGCGTGTACCACGACGGCTTCGACCAGCAGGCCCTCGGCGCCGTGATGGAGGAGGCCGGCTTCGTCGACGTGACCTTCGTCCCGGCCACCACGGTCGACAAGGACGGCCGGCACTACCCCATCTTCCTGGTCACCGCGCGCCGGGCCGACTGACCCTGCCGAGCCGGGGTCCGCGCTCGGTCCCCGTCAGCGCCCCCGCACCTCGTCCTCGTCACCGCCCCCCTGCAGCGCCACGGGCACCGGCCCGGTGTGCTTGCCGGCGTACAGCGTGACGTGGGGGAACGGGATCTCGATGCCCTGGGCGTCGAGCTCGGCCTTCAGCAGGAAGGCGAAGTCGTCGCGGACCTCGATGTAGTTCTCCCGTGCAGCCCAGGCGGCGATCAGCAGATCGATGCCCGACGCACCGAAGCCCTGGAACCGCACGGCGGGTCGGGGCTCGTCGAGGATGCGCGGCTCCCGGTCGCACAGCGCGACGATGACCTCGCGGACCCGGGCGAGATCCTCGGCGTAGGCCACCTGCACGAGGATGTCGAGGCGACGGATGGGGTACCGGGTGAGGTTCGTGATCTCCGCCTTCATGACCGTCTCGTTCGGCACCCGGACGAACAGGTTGGCCGGCGTGCGCAGCTTGACCGAGAGCAGGTCGATGCCCACGACCTCGCCGGTGGTGGTGCCGATGCGCACCCAGTCGCCCGTGGAGAACGGCCGCTCGCCGATGAGGAACAGGCCGCTGATGACGTTGGACGCGCTCGTCTGGGAGGCGAAACCGATGGCCACCGTGAGCACGCCCGCCGCGCCGACGAACAGCGAGGTGTCGAAGCCGAGCACCCGCATGGCGGAGACCACCGCGAGCCCCAGGATGCCGTAGAACAGCACCCGCCGGGCGAGCTCCACACGCTCGGGAGGCATGACGTTGCGGATGACCCGGGTGGCACCACGGGCCACGAGCCATGCCACCGCCAGCCCGATCAGCAGCGTGAGACCCGCCTCACCCAGGGCGTCCGGATCGATGGACGGCAACCATGCGGGAAGGGACTTGTGCACCACCTCTTCCGATGACATCGCCACCTCAGTCGATGAAGGAGTTGAACACCCGGAACACCGGGTGGCTCTGGGCCTGGATGCGGCCGGCGGACACCAGCCTTGTGGGGCCGGCCTCGTCGGGACCGCCCGTGACGACCCGCACGGAGGCATCGTTGCCCGCACTGCGGACCATCTCCACCGCCGCCGTCCACAGCATCCCCGAGCCATCGACGTACAGGGAGCACTCGGGCAGGGGCAGGCGCACCCGCTCGAGCAGCAGCGGATCCCCGCCGGTGTTGGTGATGCGCACGACCGTGGTGGCCCGGTGGGGCGCCCGCACGAGGGTGTCCTGCTTCAGCCGCAGCAGGCTGCGGATGGCGTAGCACAGGTCGCCCTCCCTCGGAGAGGTGCCGAACCAGGTGTCCGAGGGCCGGATGGAGGGCAGATCGAACAGCACGTGCCCTGCCTTGGCCTCGATCCAGACCGGTGTGGTGACGAACGCGGTGACCCGGGCCCCCGGCAGGATGGTGAAGGGGGTCTCGGGACGGGCCACCACAGGTCGGTCCGGCGGACGGGGCACGAGGTGCAGCGGCTCGTCGCCGGGCGTGACGTAGCGACGCAGCTTCAGGCCACCCGGCGGACGGGACGGACCGTCGGTGCGCTCGAACCGGGTGTCCATCGGATCGTGGGTCTCGCCCATGCCCACCATGACCTCCTGCCCCCGGCGGCCGAGCCACAGCGAGCAGGCTCCGATGCCCCAGGAGACGGCATCTCCATCCCCGATCTCGGTGGGTCCCCACCACTCCATCTGATCCCCCGATGGCCCTGACGGCAGGACCGCTTCCCCGGACGAGGGGCGTCTCGACAAGCGGAGCATCCTCGGCCCTCCCGCGTTTCGTCAAGCCACAAAGGGCCCGCCTCTATCCCGTGGGGTTTTTTGACGCCCGCGAGCCTGCCGCTTCTCCTACCCTCCCCAGGATCCGCCCCCGTTTCCTGAGCCAGACAAGGGTTGCGGGCCCCCGCTGGGCCCTTAGATACCCGTGACCGCTCGAAGAGGATGATGCACATGACGAAGCCGACGATCGTCTACACGTACACAGACGAAGCCCCCGCGCTGGCCACCCACTCCTTCCTGCCTGTCATCAAGGCCTTCACCAAGGCCGCCGACATCGATGTCGTCACCCGGGACATCTCCCTGGCGGGTCGCATCCTGGCCGTCTTCCCCGACTTCCTCTCCGAGGATCAGCGGGTGCCCGACGCCCTCGCTGAGCTCGGCGAGCTGGCCCTCAAGCCCGAAGCCAACATCATCAAGCTCCCCAACATCAGCGCCTCCATCCCCCAGCTGAAGGCCGCCATCAAGGAGCTGCAGGCACAGGGCTACGCCCTCCCCGACTACCCCGACGGGCCGTCCACCGATGCCGAGCGCGACATCAAGGCCCGCTACGACAAGGTCAAGGGCTCCGCGGTGAACCCCGTGCTGCGCGAGGGCAACTCCGACCGCCGCGCCCCCGCCGCCGTCAAGGCCTTCGCCAAGGCCAACCCCCACCGCATGGGCGCCTGGTCCTCGGACTCCAAGTCCCACGTGGCCACCATGTCCGCCGGTGACTTCCGCCACAACGAGCTGTCCGTCACCGTCCCCGAGGCCACCACGGTGCGCATCGAGCACGTCGACGCCGACGGCACCGTCAAGGTGATGAAGGAGGTCCCCCTCCTCGCCGGCGAGATCATCGACGCCACCGTCATGAGCCGCAAGGCCCTCGACGCCTTCCTCGCCGAGCAGGTGGCCGACGCCAAGGCCCAGGGTGTGCTGTTCTCCCTGCACATGAAGGCCACCATGATGAAGGTCTCCGACCCCATCATCTTCGGCCACGCCGTCAAGGCCTACTTCGCCGACCTGTTCGCCAAGCACGGCGACCTGTTCCGTGAGCTGGGCGTCAACGTCAACAACGGCTTCGGCGACCTCCTCAAGCGCATCGAGACCCTCCCCGAGGCCAAGAAGGCCGAGGTCCAGGCCGACATCGACGCCGCCCTCGCCAACGGCCCCGCCCTGGCCATGGTCGACTCCGACCGCGGCATCACCAACCTGCACGTGCCCAGCGACGTCATCATCGACGCCTCCATGCCCGCCATGATCCGCACCAGCGGTCAGATGTGGAACGCCGAGGGCAAGCAGCAGGACGCCAAGGCCGTCATCCCCGACTCCAGCTACGCCGGCATCTACGAGGCCACCATCGCGTTCTGCAAGGAGCACGGCGCCTTCGATCCCACCACCATGGGCACCGTGCCCAACGTGGGCCTGATGGCGAAGAAGGCCGAGGAGTACGGCTCCCACGACAAGACCTTCGAGATGGACGCCGCCGGCACCATGCGCGTCGTCGACGCCGCCGGCCACGTGCTGATGTCCCACGAGGTCGAGGCCGGCGACATCTGGCGCATGTGCCAGGTCAAGGACGCCCCGGTCCGCGACTGGGTCGGCCTGGCCGTCCGCCGCGCCCGCGCCACGAACACCCCCGCCGTGTTCTGGCTGGATGCAGACCGCGCCCACGACGCCCAGCTCATCAAGAAGGTCGAGGCCTACCTGCCCGAGCACGACACCGAGGGCCTGGAGTTCCACATCCTGTCCCCCGTCAAGGCCACCGAGTTCACCCTCGCCCGCCTCAAGGACGGCAAGGACACCATCTCGGTCACCGGCAACGTGCTGCGCGACTACCTCACCGATCTCTTCCCCATCCTCGAGCTCGGCACCTCCGCCAAGATGCTCTCCATCGTTCCCCTGATGAACGGTGGCGGCCTGTTCGAGACCGGTGCCGGTGGCTCCGCGCCCAAGCACGTGCAGCAGTTCAACAAGGAGAACCACCTGCGGTGGGACTCCCTCGGTGAGTTCCTGGCGCTGGCCGTCTCCCTGCAGCACCTGTCCGAGCGCTACGACAACGCCAAGGCAGCCCTGCTCGGCGAGACCCTCGACGCCGCCACCACCCAGTACCTGCTGCAGAACAAGTCCCCCTCCCGCAAGGTGGGCGAGCCCGACAACCGCACCAGCCACGTCTGGCTGGCCACCTTCTGGGCCCGCGCCCTGGCAAGCCAGACCACCGACGCCGAGCTGGCCGCCACGTTCGCGCCCCTGGCCGATGCCCTCGAGGCACAGGTCGAGACGATCCAGACGGCCCTCAACGAGGTGCAGGGTCAGCCGGTCGACATCAAGGGCTACTACGCCCCCGACATGGCCCTGGCTTCCGCCGCCATGCGTCCCGTGCAGGCCTTCAACGCCCTGATCGACGACCTGGCCGCGGCCGCCACCCACTGATCCGGCTGCGCCGACCTCGGCGCACACGCATCGAAAGGCCCCCGGGGAACCGCTCCCCCGGGGGCCTTTTTCGTACCGGCACCACGGCTCAGGGCGTGACGATCGGGAACCAGAACTCGAAGCTGTCGAGCAGGCCGAGGAACTCCTCCACCTTGGCCTTGTCGCCCTCGAGGGTGACGCCTCCGTCCCCCACCTTGTCCTGCAGGGTGGCGGTCCCCAGGATGATGTCGTTGAGCACGTCGCGGCTCATCGTCAGCGAAGCCTGGGCATCCGGGCTGGTGCGGTCCTTGGAGTAGTGCAGGGCGCCGTTCTCCACACCGAGCACGTAGGTCTCACCGATGTCCGGGAACGACAGGTTCACGGTGATGTCGGCACTGCCGGCCTTGGGGCCGTCGAGGCGCACGCCGAGGTAGTCGAGGAACGTGGGCACATCCATGTTCCGCACGACATCCGCACTCGCCGTGTTCGGCGTGGGCAGCTCCTTGATCCCTTCCCGCAGCTCCTTGGCGCCGGAGAGATAGAAGTTGCGCCATGGACCGCTCTCGGCCTGATAGCCCAGCTGCTCGTAGGCATCGGCGAGCAGGTTCTTTGCAGCCTGGTTGCCCGGCTCGGCGAACACGACCTGGTTCATCACCTCGGCGACCCAACGGAATTCACCATCGTCGAAGTCCGCGCGCGCCTTCTTCATGATCGCATCGGCACCACCCATGTAGCGCACGTAGTTCTCACCCGCGGCCGTGGGGGTCAGCGGGTGGAGATGGGCTGGAACGCCATCGAACCAACCGAGGTACAGGCCGTACTGGGCGCGGACGTTGTGGTACACGGTGCCGTAGTAGTCACGGTTCGCCCAGGTGGTGGCCAGCCCCTCCGGTAGCTCCAGCTCCTCTGCGATCTCCAGGGGGGTGTATCCCTTGTTGGCCAGGCGCAGGGTCTGATCGTGGATGAAGCGGAACAGGTCACGCTGGCTCACCAGCAGGTCCTCGATGTCCTCCGTGCCCCAGCTCGGCCAGTGGTGGGATCCGAACATCGTGACGGCGTCGTCGGCCCACATGTCGAGCACGTCCTGGATGTACTGGGACCACAGCTTGCCGTTGCGGAATTTCGCTCCTCGCAGGGTGTACAGGTTGTGCAGCGTGTGGTTGACATCCTCCGCCGCACAGATGGCCTTGTACTTCGGAAAATAGAACATCATCTCGGCGGGCGCCTCCGAGTCGGGTGCGAAGATGAACTCCGTCTGCAGCCCGTCGATGGTGTGGGTCTGCCCCGTGGCATCGATGATGTGGGTCGGCGTGGCGATGCCCGTCGCGCCGGTGGACGTGGTGACGCCGAGGCCCGCGCCCACCTGACCTTGCGGCCCCCAGGGCAGCAGGTTGCCGTACATGTACGCGGCCCGCCGGCTCATGACGTTGCCGGCCATCACGTTCTCCGACACGGCTTCCGCCAGGAAGCCCTCCGGGGCGTAGATGGGCACCGAGCCTGACTGCAGCTGCTCGTCCGTCACCACACCGTGCACGCCGCCGTAGTGATCGATGTGGCTGTGGGTGAAGATGACCGCGGTGACGGGCACATCCTCGACGTGCTCCCGCACGAGGTCCAGACCGGCCTTCGCCGTCTCGGCGCTGACCAGGGGGTCGATGACCACCCAGCCCTTGTCTCCTCGCACGAGCGACATGTTCGACAGATCATAGCCGCGCACCTGGTACACGCCTTCGACCACCTCGTACAGCCCGTGCTTTTGCAACAGCTGTGCCTGGCGCCACAGGCTGGGGTTGACCGTGTCCGGCGCCTCGGCATCCGCGACGAAATCGAGCTTGCCGATGTCCCAGACCACATCTCCCGCCTCGTTCTTGATGATGCCGTCCTCGATGCGCGCGATGAAGCCCTTGTCCGCGGCCTCGAAGTCACGGGTGTCGTCGAAGGGGAGGGAGGCCTTCACGGCTGCCTGGGCGCTGGAGGTGGCCGCCATCGCGTCCTTGACCTCTGCGCCGCGATCCTCGGTGCCGGCGGGTGCCATCTTTCCTGGCTCGGGGTCGGCACCGGCAGGCGGCTCCGGTGGCGCACAGGCCACGCCCAGCGCGAGGAAGAGGACGAACAGGTTGACGCGGTCACACCGCATGGAGACCTCCTTCAATGGATGCGACCCTGCTGAACGTCACGGGAGGGGCATGAGGTGAATGCGACTTCACCCTCTTAGGAGGTCTCCCCCTGCTGCCCCCTCAGTCCCCCATCACCACGACGTCCGGGATCTCGTAGCGCTCCTTGCCCACGACCACCGTGGTGAGGTCGCCCTCCCGGGACGCGGCGAACCCGTCCATCTCCGCATGGGAGGTGTCGGCGCCGGTGGCCCTGCCCGCCTCGAAGTACAGCGCCCGCTTCGTGCCGTCCGGGTGGGTGACGTGGACGGTGGCCGTGCCGCCGCCCTCACGGATCACGCCGAAGTCGCACTGGGTCGTGGGCTGACCGCCTCCCTTGGTGCAGGGCACCTTGCCGGTGGCGTGGAAGTCCGTGCCTGCCACCTTGGCATCTCCGCCATGCGCCGCTGGTCCGTCCGCCACGGCGACCTTCAGGGTGTAGCGCGCCTCCTCTCCCCGGCGGCCGGCGCTGCGCATGAGGTACACGCGGATCGTGTAGTCGCCGGTCTCCTCGAGGACGCCTTCGTAGTGGCCGCCCGACGTGGACCCGATGAAGGTGGCCACCGAGGTCTCCCCCGGCTCCATGACGTTGAAGTAGTTGGCGGTGTGTTCGGTGGTCAGGTCGACGGTCATCCGCTGGCCCTTGCGGGCCCCCACCTTGTAGTCGACGAACTCCTGCCCCGTGATGCGACCCTGGATGGTCGCGGAGGTGCTCCCGGCGTCGAAGGCGACCCGCTCGATGCGCTGGCCCTCCACCAGGGGGTCATCGGCGTCCGCGGAGGCCGCCGCGGGCGGCTCCTGCTCCGGCTGTTCCGCCGCGGCCGGCGCCTCGTCGGCCACCGGCGCGTCGGCCTCCAGCTCGGGCGCCTCTTCCGGCACCTGCGGTGCCTTCGTGGCCGTGCAGGCGATCAAGGTCCCGAAGCCGAGGGTCACGGCCCCCAGTCGGACGGAATGGAGCAAGGTACGGTCGAGCATGCAGATCTCCCAGGGACGAGGGTATCGCCCGAAGGAGACGACGGAACACGCATGGACCTGAACCCCGTAGCTGCCCCACCCGCCAGTCCGGTGACACCCGCGGGAGACGTGCGGTCCGCCCCCTCACCGGAGACGGACCGCGGCCGTGATCATGCCTGCTGGCGTCTCCCCACCACGAAGGCCCCCTGCAAGCGCTCCCACAGCCACCTTCCGCCCAGGGTGGCGGTCAAGGTGACCGGCATCAGGGCGACGACCTGTCCCATGGACAGGGTGCGGTAGCCCACCAGGCCCATGCCCCAGCAGACGAGCACCCACTGCCACACGTACAATGTGGTGACCCGGGCGCTGGCGAAGGCGAGCAGACCCCGCAGCCAGCCGGGCATCGCCAGCCGGCTCCACTGGTGGGCGAGCCACAGGCCCACCGCGGCGAACCCCGCCACGACGGTGCCTCCGCCCGCCCCCATGTGGAAGGTGTCCCCCAGGTGGGTCGCAGGATCCGACAGGACCAGGCCTCCCCCCACCGCCAGCATGACCACGCCGAGCCCGAGGGCATGGCGGTACAGGGGCCGCGGGTCCCGATCCGCATCCAGCCACACCCGGCCCAGGTACATGCCCACCAGGCAGCTCATGATCCACGGGAACACGGGGAAGTAGACGTTCCACCCTGCCCCCCACAACAGATCCAGCAGGCCGTCCACGCCGGGCACCCCCACCCGCAGGCCCCGCAGCGGGTGCGAGGCCACCGCCACGAGGGCCGTGAGCCACAGGTACAGGGATCGGTGGGCCACCACCCTCTTCAACAGGGCCATGAGCACCACTGAGACCCCGGCGAGCTGCGGGATGTCGCCGGTGAGCAGCAGGTACAGCAGCTGGCCCCCGGTCAGGGGAGCCGTCCATCCGTAGGCGGCGAGGAAGCTGTCTGGCAGCACCCCGAACAGGTAGGGCAGCACGAACTTGAAGAAGTTCATGGTCCAGCCCATCTTCAGTAGCCACCAGCCCCGCTGCAGGCTGGCGGCCACGCCACTTCGACGGGACACCATGAACGACAGGCCCATGGTCAGCAGGAAGAAGGAGGCGCCCTTGCCCACGAAGTGGATGGCGTTGCCCAGCCAGGAGACATCCTGGGCCCGGGCGTCGCCGTACATCCACAGCGTGTGCACGCAGACCATCACCACCACCGCGGCGCCCCGGGCCACGTCCACGGCCACGAGCCGCTCCCGGCCCGCCGGCTCCACGTTCTCCGGCCGACGGGCCGGGGTCACCGGCACCTGGTTCACGACCGACCTCCCGCCGACGCCATGCCACCATCCACGGGACGGAATCCCGCGATGGGGTTGTCCAGCTCTCCCGCGAACTGCAGGGCGGCGGATGGGTCGGCGAGATCGATGAGCTGTCGCGGGTTGCGCAGCTGCAGGCGGTTGAGACACGACAGCGCGAAGGTGGGCGCGAACATGTCGTGGGCCTCGAACCGGCCCGCCAGATCGGGACGGGCCTGCTGGTACCCGGTGACCGCGTCGGCCACACGCTCCCAGAACCGCGCCGCCGGGTAGCCACAGTGGTCCTGCAGCACGGGCACGAGGAAGCGGAAGAAGCAGTCGAAGACATCGGTGAACAGCGACAGGATCCGGATGGGCTCCGGCACGTCGACGACGATCCGCCGCACGCCCTGCGGCATGTCCGCCTTGGGGGCGAACAGCGCCACCTCCTCGGCGATGTCCTTCATGAACGTGTGCACCGGCAGGCCATCCTGCAGCACCAGGATCGCGTTCTCCCCGTGGGGCATGAACACCATCTCGTGGGCGAAGAAGCAGTGCAGCAGGGGCACCAGGTAGGTCGACAGGTAGGCCTGCACCCACGCGTCGGCGTCCAGGTCGTGGGCCCGCAGCAGCTCCGCCAGGAACGAGCGGCCCTCCCGGTCCACGTGGAGCAGGCTGGCCATGGTCACGGGCACCTGGCCGGGCACCACCCGGGCCATGGGGCTCTCCCGCCACAGGGAGGCGAGCATCTTGTGGTAGGGGCTCGCCTTCGCCACCACCTCCTCGAACACCGGCTTGCGGTAGCCCACGCTGGCGAACTCCTGCAGGATGGAGAAGCCATGGGCCTGCAGGCAGGCATCCGACGACACCAGCTCGTCGACCCACTGGTTGATGGCGGGCGTGCCCTCCATGTAGTGGGGGGACAGTCCGCGCATGAAGCCCATGTTGAGGATCGACAGGGCCATCTTCACGTACGGACGCGTGGGGTGGGTCATGTTGAACAGCGTGCGGATGGACTGCTGGGGCTGGTAGCAGTCCGGGCCGGCCCCCAGGAACACCAGGTCCTGTCGCGCCAGATCGTCGGCGAAGACCGTCGGCAGCCGGTTGGCCCACTGCCAGGGGTGGACGGGCACATAGTGGTACGCCTCCGGAGACAGACTCCGGGCGCGCAGGACCCCCTCGAAGTGGTCCACCAGGCTGTCGCCGAGCTGCTCCCGATAGAACCGCGTGGGCTCCACCCCCTCCACGGCGGCGAAGCAGGTGCGCTCCCGACGGGCCGCGAGCCACAGGATCTGCACCGGACTCGCGGCATCCGGGGCGAAGCGAGCCCGCTCCCCGATGTCGAAGCCGATGCGTGCGTTGTTGGCGGCGAAGCAGGGATGGCCCTGGGTCATGGACGTCTCCACGTCCTGGAAGGTGCCCGTGGCGAGCTCGGCGGCGCCCAGGCGCTGGGTGCGCACCCGGATGGCGTCTCCGAGGAGCGTGGCCCCGATCTCCTCGAGGTAGGCGGCCAGGTGCTCCCCTTCCAGTCCGAGCTGGCCTCGCATGTCCACCAGGAAGCGCTGGGCGTCCACCTCGCCCACGGGCCGGCCGTCCACGAGGCGCTCGACGGAACTGGGCTCGACCACCAGGTGCTCGAGGGGAAAGGTGCGGGCCCGGAACCGCCAGGCCACCGCGGCGTCGTCTGCCTGCACCCGCAGCAGCCCCTGGGTCTCCCGGGTCGGCGCCAGCAGCCGCTCGTGGGTGAACTCGGCCAGGCACTTGGCCACGAGGGCCCGGTTGACCCGCTCCCAGATCGCGGGCTGCAGGTGCCGCGCCTGCCCCTGGGCGGGGTGGCCCCCCACGACCTCGGCGAGCTCCGCGGCGTGCCGGGCCTGCCGGACCGCCCGGAAGGAGGCCCGTGTACACGTCGACAGCATCGCGGTCTTCGCCGGCGCCGGTCCGTGGGCGGGCAGATCCAGGGGCCCGTGCTCCACGAAGCCGGCACGCAGGTTCCGCCGTCGGATGGCCTCGTTGCGGATGTCGGGCTCCACCACCACCCGCTCCACCACGGGGTCGGCGAACAACACCTCCAGGATGCGCAGGAAGACCGCGTCCGTGAAGCCGGGGATCCGGCGAGCCGGGGGCGCGACCAGCACGTGCATGCCCCGGTCGGTGTCCGTGCAGGGGGCGAGCCGGCCCACGGGCTCACCGCTCGGGTGGTAGGTCTCCACCAGGAAGGCGGGCTCGCCGTCGTGCAGGCCCATCAGCACCTGCACGTGGTCGGCGGCGCAGATCGCCTCGTAGCCGGACCGCACCTGCTCCGGGGACATGCCCACCATGCCCCAGTAGGCGGCGCGTTCGTGGGAGACCCAGCGGTGCAGGACCTGCAGATCGTCCTGCAGGCGGAGTGGGCGAAGCGCGAGCACGCCCACGCCGGCGACGTGGCGGGCATCCAGCCTCGTGAGGCGGCGGAGCGGAGAGGACAGCGAGGGTCGGACGGAATTCATGGGGACACCCCCTCCTCCAGCACGGCGGGGAGCGCCGGCCGGGAGGACTCGAAGAAGACACGGTGGAAGATGGCGGTCAGCAGGAAGCCACCGCAGGCGAGGTACCAGGGCCACTGCAGGCCCCCGGACGCGACGACGGAGCCGGCCGCGTAGAAGGACACCAGCACGCCGAGCTGCTGGGCGATGTTCATGAAGCTGAAGTTGCGGGCGAAGTCGGCGGGACGGCTGCGCTCGAACAGGTCCACGTCGAGCTGCACCATGACGGCGAACACGGACAGGCCGAAGGCGGCCCGGCCCACCAGCACCGCGGGCGCCCACGGCACGGCCTGCAGCGCCAGACCGGCGAAGCCCACCAGCAGCCAGGAGGCCATGCCCACCCGCAAGGGACGGCCGAGACGCCTGGCCGCCACGCTCACCAGGGACATGAAGGCCGGCAGGGCGAAGACGAAACCGGCCACCATCGGTCCCCGGCCGGGCGCCTGCAGCTCCCACCAGGGCACGAAGAAGGGTCGGACCACGAAGACCGCCCCGTAGAACACGGCCATCACAAGGGCCAGCCGCGTCATGGCGCTCCGGGGATCCCACCAGCGCAGCGGCTGGGAGACCTCGGCCTCCACTTCCTCCTCGGGGGCCATGGCACCGGCGAGCACCAGTCCCACACAGACGCCCATCTGCAGGAAGTCCCCCGCCGCCATCACCACGAACAGGTGCCGTGGCTGCAGGACCTCGAGGATGGCGCCCCCCGCGGCCGCACCGGCGATGCCGCCGAGGTGGACGATGACCGTGAGCAGGCCGATGGTGTCCTCCCGCCCGTCCTCCCCGGTGAGACGCATCACGTAGGGATAGACCAGCAGGTAGCTGCACTTGAAGGCGATCATCGCGAGCGAGAGCACCCAGAAGCCCAGCAGGTCCTCGTTGCGGTGACAGGCGAGCCCCAGCAGGCCGGCACCCGCCTGGCCCCACAGCAGCAGGCGAAGGGTGGAGAACCGCCGCTCCAGCCTCGCCCACACGGGCAGTGCGCCCATGGCCACCAGGCAGGTGGCGGCCAGGTAGACCCCCACGTGCCAGGGATCCCGCACCCCGAACGCCTGCTCGAAGAGCTGCGGGTAGAAGGGGATCAGCGTGGCATCGCTGATCACCGCCACGGCCGTGGTGATGATCAGTGCCTTTCGCTGGGCGCCGCGCAGCCCCGGGTCCCCCGCCTGCAGCGCTGACGTCAGCATGCCAGCTCCTCGGAGACGGCCGCTGCCTCCTCGGCGGGAAACGTGGTGAAGGCCGTGTTCCGCGGAAGCCGGAAGACCTCCCGCCCGGCCACCTGGTTGAGGATCGTGGCGTTGCGCCAGGCACAGATGCCCAGGTCCGGTGCGGCCACGCCGTGGGTGTGCAGGTCGGCGTTCACCACGAAGATGCGGTGGCCGACGGTGTCGGACTTCACCGAGTGATCCAGGCACAGGTCCAGGCGCCCGGCCTCGTCTCGTACCAGCATGTGCTCGACGGGCGCGAGGAAGGGCATCGGCCGGTGCTTGTACCCGGTGGCCGCGACGACGAGATCGGTCTCGTGGAGGAAGCGACGATCCTCGTCCCGGTGGTGGCAGTGCAGCACCACCCCAGCGGCCACGTCCGCGTCCTCGATGGCCACGCCGCAGCGGAAGTCCACCGCCGCGGTGCCGTGCTCGACCGACCGGGCGTAGAGCTGGTCGTGGATCTCCTCGAGGGTGTCCGTGGACACGCCCTTGTAGTGACGCCACTGACGACGGACGAGGTCGTCCCGGGTCGCCTCGGGCAGGCCATGGAAGTAGGCCACGTAGGCCGGCGTGGTCATCTCCAACACGAGCTTGGTGTAGTCGAGGGGGGCGAACGACTCCGTCCGGGTGAGCCAGGCCAGACCGCGCTTCGCCTCCGGATCCCGACGCAGCAGGTCGAGCACCACCTCCCCGCCGGACTGGCCCGAGCCCACCACGGTGACACGCCGCGCGCGCGCCACGTCCTGCTGCCGGTGCAGGAACTCGGACGTGTGCAGGCAGCGATCCGCGGGGAGGCCCTGGAGGAAGTCCGGCATCCACGGCTCGGTGCCCACCCCCAGCACGAGGTGCCGGGCCCGGAAGGCGATCTGTCCCTCGGGGCCGTGCACGAGCACCCGGAACACGTCGCCGTGGTCGTCCCAGATCACCCGCTCCACACGGTGACGGAAGCGGATGGTGTCGAGCTTGCCCACGGCCCAGCGCAGGTACGCCTCGTACTCCTTGCGGGACATGTGGAACCGCTCGCGGATGTAGAAGGGGTACATGCGGTCCGCGTCCTTGAGGTAGGACAGGAACGACAGCGGATGGGCGGGCTCCACCAGCGACACCAGGTCGGCGAGGAAGTTCACCTGCAGCCGGGCATCGTCGAACATGAGCCCCGGGTGCCAGCGCATGTCGTCGGCGGCATCGAGGGCGAGGACGTCCAGGTGCTCCACGGTGCTGGCCAGCGCCAGCAGGCCCAGGTTGAACGGGCCGCAGCCCACGGCGAGGATGTCCAGGACATCGGGTTGGCAGGCTTCGGAGGTCATGACGGCTCCTTGGAGGTGCGGGGGCCCTCGTGGTCGGCACGGCGGCCCTCGACGATCCGCGCGACGGCACGGATCGACAGCAGCAGCTCGTCCACGTCCCGAGGGCGGGCGATGGGGTTGAGGAAGGTGAACTTCAGGCACACCCGGGGCTCGCCCCCGGTGCGCTCGCTGCAGACGGTGGTGCGGCCGACGAGGGCATGGCCACTGTCCATCAGGGTGCGGCGGATCTCGGCCTGGAGCGCATCGAGCTGCTCCGGGGTCACGTGGCCGGCGGGGACGTGGCGGAACACCACCGTCGACAGCGTCGCGGGGGCCACGAGCTCCATGTCGTCGCTGGCCTCGATCCGCTGCTGTGCGTGCCGGGCCAGGTGGTGGCAGGTGTCCACCAGGTCGCCGAGTCCCTGTCGCCCGAGGGCCAGGAAGGTGGCCGCCACCTTGACGGCATCGGCCCTGCGGGTGGTCTGCAGGCTCAGGCCGAGCTGACCGCTGTAGCCTGCCTCCGCGTCGTCGGCAGCCATGAGGTAGGCCGGCTGCCGGTGCAGCGTCCGGAAGGCCTCCCGCTGGGCCACGAGACAGACGCTGGTCGCTGCGGGCTGCCACCCGATCTTGTGCAGGTCGAGGGTGATCGAGTCCGCGAGGTGGATGCCCTTCATGCGTCCCTGCAGGCGCTCGGAGAACAACGCCCCGAACCCATAGGCCGCGTCCACGTGCAGCCAGAGGTTCCGCTCCCGGCAGATGGCCGCCAGGGGCTCCAGGGGGTCCACGGAGCCGAAGTCGGTGGTCCCGGCCGTCGCCATCAGCGCCACGGGGGTCTGATCGGGGGCCAGGCCGTCGAGGATGCGGGTGACCTCGTCCACCCGCATCCGGTGCGCGGCGTCCACCTCCACGGGGATCACGGCCCCCTCCCCCAGCCCGAGCGCCGCACAGGCCCGGTGCACCGAGAAGTGGGCCACCCGGGAACACAGCACCACCGGCCGGCCCATCGCGAACACGCCGTGTTCCCGCGCGTCGCGACCCATCCGCCGGGAGACGTCGTCCCGGGCGAGCATCAGCGCCAGCAGGTTGGACATGGAGCCACCGGGGGTGAGCACGCCGTCGGTGGCCTCGCCGAGTCCCGCGAGGTGGGCCAGCACCTGCACGACCCACCGCTCCATCGCGATGCTGGACGGGCCGGAGTCGTAGGTATCGACCGACGCGTTGGTGATGCTGGCCAGGGCGTCCGCCGCCACCGCCACCGTCAAGGAGGGAGGCTGCAGGTGGGCAGCCGCACGGGGATGGCCGAGATCGAGTCCGTGCTCGCCGAGCACGCGGTGGATGCGGTCGAGCGCCTGACGCGCGCCGATCCCTTCCTGGGGCATGCGGGCGGGCCCGAGGGCGTGCTGGGCACGTCGCATGACGTCCCGCGCGTGACCCGCGGGGAGCGGCCCACTGTCCCGATGGAGCCGGGGCTCGTCGAGTCCGGCGAGGAGGTCGGACACGAGGCGCTGACCGGCCCGGCTGCTCGCGAGCAGCTCGGCCGCCGCGAGGGATCGGACGTGAGGATCCATGGGAGGACGCAGATTCATGAGAACGACTCCGAGGTGGAGGACCGCTCCACCGCTCGTGGAGCGCCACCGAGTGGCAGTACCGGGGGCGTCGAAACGACGAGGGGAACGAAGCCGCGCCCCTTATTGAAAATGAATATGACTTTCATATTCGACGCGCAGGTAGCGGACCGGACGCGGAACGGCAAGCACGCGACCCACAAAATCGCTACCGAGAGGCTTCAAGAGCCGTTTTCAGGCCGCGAATTCCTAGCTCTTGCCGGGACCCCACCCGCCACCGGCTGACCGGGCGCTCTCCGCCAGGGGTCGACGCCCCCACCACCAGGCCATCGCCATGGGTACCAGGAGGGTGTGCATGGCGAAGGAGAGCACCGTCGCGTTGGTGAGCGGATCGGTGAACCACACGGCCTCGAACAGCAGCGCGAGGGTCACGTGCCGGACCGCGCTCACGATCGCGAGGCTGCGCCGCCAGCTCTCCGAGGGCGCTGCCAGGCCCCCGAACCCGAAGGCCGCCACCGTGGCGAGGAAGCCCACACCGATACCGGCCCAACCCACCGACAGGATGCCCCACCCTCGGGTGAGGAAGATCCCGCCGACGACGAGCACCAGGAGCAGATCGCTGAGGCGTACCACCGGCCGAACCCAGCGGTCCGCCAGGGCGGGCATCCGGGTCCGCAGCATGATCCCGGCCAGGAGCGGCAGCAGCTGCACGCCGACGAGGGTCGTCATCATGGGCACCACCAGCCGTCCTGCACCCGAGACCACGCCCTGGCCCAGCCACAGACCGATGATGAGCGGAGCCGCGAACACGGACACCACCGACAGCAACACCATCGCCGTGACCGCCACGGCCAGGTCGCCCTTCGCCCAGCCCGCGAACAGGGGCCCCACCGCGCCCCCGGGAGCTGCCACGCAGATCACGACCCCCACGAGCACCGGATCCGGCAGCGGCACCAGCGCCACCAGCGCCGCCGTCAGGAGCGGCACCACCACGACGTTGGCCACCAGGGTCATCAGGAGCCACCAGGGACGGGCGATGACCCTGCGATAGGCCTCCGGCCGGGTCCGCAGCCCCACCCCGAACATCAGCACCACCACGAGTATGGTCACCGCGAGGGACTGCAGCTGCTCGGAGGTCATGGCGTCCCCCCCGCTCGCCGACGCCACCATGCCGTCGCTCCCAGGGGCACCCCGAGCGTGCATAGGCCGAACACGAGGACCGTGGCGTCCGTCAGGGCCGCCGGAAACCACATGGCGGCGAGCAACAGGGCCACCGCCACGTTGCGCACCACACACACCAGTCCGAAGCTCCGTCGCCAGGCCGTGGAAGGCCCCACGGCCCCCCCGATGGCGAGGAAGGCCAACGCCAGGCCGAGACACAGGAGCCATCCCGCCACGCCCACGCCACCGAGCACCCGCCACTTGGTGACGAGCAGCCCCCCCACCACCGCGAGGAGCAGCCCATTGCTGAGCCTGTGGATCGGACGCTCCCAGGACGCCGCCACGTCCGGTGAGCGCCGACGCATCACCATGCCCAGCGACAGGGGGAGCAGCTGCACACCGAACAGGGTGGTCATCATCGGCACCACGAGGGACAGCGGCCCATGCCCCTCCCCGGCCGCCAGCAGCAGCGCGATGATCCAGGGCGTGAGGAACGCGGCCACCAGGGACAACAGCACCATGTCGGCCACGGCGACGGGCAGATCGCTCCGGGCATTGCTCGCGAACAGCGGCCCCACCGCGCCCCCGGGTGCCGCGGCACACAGGATGATCCCGGTGCGTACCTCGGCCGGCACCTTCACCAGTGCGAGGGCCGCCAGGGCCACCAGGGGCACGGCCAGGAAGTTGAGCGCCACCTGCGCCCCGAACCAGGTGGGCTCGGACGAGACGCGACGGAAGTCCTGCGGCTCACTGCGAAGCCCGATCCCGAACATCAGGACGAGCACGAGCACGGTGACGGCCAGCGACTGGACCTGCGCCCCCGAGAGGCCTCCGCCCGTCACGTCCATGGGCCCCCTCCGCCACCTCCGGACGCGTCCGACGGTGCCGCGGGCACCGCTCCCGGATCCCCTGCCGCCACCTCCAGCCGTTCGAGCATCCGCTGCACCCGCCTCTGGCTGTTCCGGTAGCGGATGACGCCCAGCGCCAGGATGGCGAAGGAGGCAAGGAGGAACACCACCCAGCCCGCCACCACCCACGGGGTCTGCTCGAGGAACTGGCTGCCCGCGATGCCGGTGACCAGGAGCGCAAAGCTCGTGCGCACCCAGGCCAGCAGGGTGCGCTCGGCGGCGAGGATGGTGCGCTCGGCGGCGAGGCCGTCACGAACGGTTCCGTAGGGCAGCTCCATCGTTCCTTCACGGACAGGGGTTCGACGTCCCCAACGTACCAGATGCCCACCCCGTGCAGTGGGAACCCTGCTGACGGGCCCGGAACCGCGCGAGCGGTCGTCGATGGCGTCCCTCGTGGACCCGGCAATCCGCAGGCCCCGAGCGGTTTCACCGCTGCCGGCGCAGCACCGAGCCCACCTTGGCGTCGAGCAGCCCGAGGAACGCCTGGTACTGCTCCTTCGGCACCCGCACGGGGCCCCGGCGGCGGACGCCCGACACCCGGAACCAGCGTCCGTCGTCACGACAGATCTTCAGCCAGCCCTGCCGGGCGTCGTGATGGACCTCCCGCATGCGACTCCAGGGCACCGAGAACCGCACCTGGCCCGAGGTGCTCAGCCAGCGGAAGCCCTCGGCATCCGCCTCGAGCACGCCCATCTGGTCGGCCACGGCCGTCGCCCGACGGCGCTGCCAGCGGGTGAGCTCGAAGGAGATCGCCATCCACACGACCACCAGGAGCGCCTGCACCGCGGTTCCGCGCCCGAGCTGTCCGAGCCAGGACAGGCTCGCGACGGAGACGAACACCAGCACGGCGAACCCCACGGCGAACCCCTGCTGGGCCTTCAGCCAGCGGGCTGGCCGGAAGTCCACACGGATGCGCTGGACCGGGTTCGCAGGGGCGTCGGGAAGCATCGTCGTCTCTCCTAGGGAATTCCACCTACCCCGACACGGTGGAACGAGCACCCTGGCCGGGTCGGAGGAACGCTTCGGCGGCCCTCTCGGCCTGCGGTACCGGAAAGTGAGGGCAAGGTGTTACCGTCGGGGCACACGGGAGTCGACATGCTCATCACCATCCTGGCCGCGCAGGCGCTGGCTGCCCCCACCTGGTCCGATCCCGAGCCCTTCTCGGCGGACCCCTCGGACCTCACCGCACTGGTGGCATCGCTCGAGGATGACGCCCCGCACATCTTCCTCGACGAGGACACCTACCAGTACGACGACCAGGGGCGTGAGACCCACACCTCCCGCATGATCTACACGGTCCTCGACCCCGACCAGCTCAACATGTGGTCCCGCGTCGAGACCCAGTGGTCACCGTGGCTCGAGGAGCGCCCCCAGATCAAGGCTCGGGTGATCACGCCGGACGGCACGGTCCACTGGCTCGACGAGGCCCTCCTCGAAGACGCGGCCAACGGCCGCAACGGCCTCACCTACTCCGACCGGCGTACGCTGCTCGGCATCCTGCCGGGCTTCGTCGCGGGATCCGTCGTCGAGGAGGTGATCGTCCACCGCGACCACACCCCCTTCCTCGGGGGCGGCGCCTACCACGTGACCTCCACCGCCAACTACGCGGACACCGACCTGCGCCGGGTCCGCGTCGAGGTCGCGCCAGGGTGGTCGGTCCGGCACGAGCTCACCGCCGACGGCCGCGCACGTCCGCTCAAGAAGGGGCAGCGGGGGCTGCTCCTCGAGCTGGAGTCCCCCGAACAGCACGACTACGCGCCCTACTGGCCGCACGACGTGCTGCCGGCGGGTCTGTTCGTGTTCTCCACGGCGCCCTCCTGGAAGACCATCGGCTCGGCCTACCACGAGCTCGTCGCCCCCTCCCTGTCCGCAGACGGGATCACCCACCTGGTCGACAGGGTGAAGAGCAAAGCCACCGACCGTGCCAAGGCCGCGATGGCCTACGCCATCGCCCGCGACGAGGTCCGCTACACGTCGGTCTCCTTTGGGGCCCGCTCCATCGTACCGACGCCTCCGGCGGAGATGATGGAGCGCGGCTACGGCGACTGCAAGGACAAGGCGTCCCTGCTGATCACGCTCCTTCAGCAGGTCGGTATCGACGCCCGGTTCGTGCTGCTCCGGCGCCAGAGCCACATGATGCTCTCCGCTGGCCTGACGGGCGCCAACCAGTTCGATCACGCGATCGTGTACGTGCCCTCCCTCGACCTGTACCTCGACCCCACGGGCGACGAGGTGCCCCTCGGCGAGCTCCCCTGGGACATCCAGGGCAGCCAGGCGCTGCTCATCGACTCCGACGCCCCCCGGCTGGTCCTGCTGCCCCAGTCCTCCTCCATGGCCAACCTGCTCCGGGAGACCGTCGAAGCGGACATCCCCTCGGAGGGAGGCGCACGCCTGATCGAGACCACCGAAGGATGGGGCTGGAACGGCACCGACATGCGGCGTGAGTACCCGAGCACCTTCGACGGCGACTACCAGGAGGGGTTCACGGACTACCTGGCCGAGACCTTCGGCGACGCCACCCTCACCTCCGCGGGACTCGACACCAGCGACGATGCCCACCCACGCACCCGTCTGACCCTCGAAGCCGCCAACGCGGGCACCATGCTGTCGGACGGCACCGAAGCCGCCGCAGCCATCGTGCCCTACGCGGTCCTCCGCAACTCCCCCTCGTTCATCGTCCCCTTCGACGAGGCCGGTGCCCGCAAGACGCCCGAACAGGTCGAAGAAGAGCTCGCCGGACGCACCGAGGACGTCGAGGTCGTCCCCTTCCGCGACGAATTCGTCGCGCGCATCCGCATCGCCCCCGGCTTCGAGTTGTCCCAGGTCCCCGAGGAGATGTCGTGGACCGGTCCTTCGGGCACCGAGGTATCGCGCCGCGTCACCCGTGACGGTGAGCACGTGCAGCTGACGTACGTCGTCGACGGCGGCGATGGTCGCTGGACCGTGGCCGAGACGAAGGCGATGCGGGAGGCCGTGACGGAGCTGATGGACGACACGCCCCTGCTCGTCCTGTGGATGGCGTCCACCTACCCCCTGCTGAACCAGGGGTCCTACCATCAGGCATTCGAGTCCCTCGATGCACTCGTCCGCGAGCTGCCGGAGGACTCGGCCTACCGCTCCTGGCGTGCCCACGCGTTCCTCGAAGCGGGCCTGGGCGCCCTGGCCCAGCGGGAAGCCCGCGCGGCCCTCGCCCAGGATGACTCTCCCGCCCGACACGCCGATCTCGGGTACATGCTCCTGCACGACGAGTGGGGTCGCAACCAGCACTGGCCCTACGACCGCGACCAGGCGATCGCCCACCTGCGCACGGCCGTCGCGGGCGACCCGACCCTCGATGGCACCCGGGAGAACCTGGCCCTGGCCCTCGTGCACCAACCCCTTCCCGGTGGCATCCCGGATCACCACGCGGAGCTCGAAGAGGCCGCAGACCACTTCCGGGTCCTCGTCGACCGGGATCACGACGGCGCCATGTTCAACCTCATGACCGTCCTGCTGAAGCTCGGTCGCCACGAGGAGGCCATGGAGCTCGGACGAGGTCAGGAGCTCGACGACATGATGACCCTGTCCTGGCTCGCCCACTACGCGATGGCGGAGGGGGCCGACGCCTTCATGCGGGAAGTCAGGCGACGCCGCACCGGGATGGGGCCCCAGCAGACCGCTGCCACGGTCGCCGTCGCCCTCCTCACCGTGGGCCATCACGAACGGGCCCTGGAGCTGTTCGAGCAGGTCGCACGCCTGCCAGGGCGCTCCCCCGAGGTCACCACCCTGGTCGACGCCCTGGCACGGGCCCTGCGCACCGACCTGCACCGCCTGCCCGATCGGGAGATCTCGCTGCTGGCCGAGTACAGGCTCGACACCATCGCTTCCGTGGCAGACACCGAGATCCTCGGCCGACACTTCGCCACCACACCCTTCGTGCCCCCTGAGCTGGTGGACTTCCACAAGGGCTTCCGCATCGGATGGGAGAGCACCGACGAGGGACTTCCCATCGAGGTGACCCTCGGCATGCAGTACGCCGACGCCGAGATCCAACGCGGCCCCCGGACGCGGGCGGGCTACCGGGTCGACATCCTCTCCGAGGGCCGGTCCTGGTCGATGTTCGTGGCGAAGAAGAAGGGGCGCTTCCAGATCCTCGGACACCCCTACGCGCCCACGTTCACCGCCTACCAGGCCCAACAGCTCCTGCAGCGCGGCGACGAGGAGACCGCGCTGGCACTGCTGGGCCTCATGGCCAGCCCCTTCCGGGGCGACGACGGCACCTACGGGACGAACGGCCCGCTCGGGAGGTGGTGGACCGGCGGTGAGCACACCGCCGAGCGGGCCGAGGCCCTGATCCACGCCATCCTCGTGGCACAGAACCCGCAGACCTCCCTTCCGGGTCTGCAGGCGTGGCTCGACACGAACCCGTCCGAAAAGGATGCCATCGTGCTCCTCGACATCGCGCGACGGGCGAAGGGCCTGACGCCCGACGCCGAGCTGCAGATCGGCCGGCACATCGAACGGTTCGAGCCCGACACCGACCGGGGCCTGTGGATCCAGATGGCCGCAGCCCGGGATGGCGGCTTCACGGACACCCTGCAGGCCCTCACCGACCGAGCGATGGCGGCCGACCTGCAGAGCTACACCCTCTCCCTGGCCCTGATCGAGCTCGGCCGGGTCGACGAGGGGCTGGCCATGCACGAAGCCCTCCTGAGCACTCGCCCCGACGACCCGTCCACCCTGAACAACCACGCCTGGATGCTCGCGGCCCAGGGCAGGGACCTCCCGAGGGCCATCGAGCTGGCACAGGCAGCCGTCGATGGCGCCGACGAGCCCGACCTCAGCGACATGCACACCCTCGCCACCGTCCTCGCCCTGCACGGCGACGTGGACCGCGCGCTGGCCGTGACCCGCGAGGCCGCCCAGCAGCCCATGTTCTTCGAGCACGAGCCCTACTACCGGGCGGTCCTGAGCATCCTCACCGCCAGGCTCGGCCACCTCGACGCCGCACGGGAGCTCCTGGCCGGCGCGGGTCTGCCGGCCGGCGGCACGTTGGAGATGGCCACGGATGCACTGGACGGGATGACCGCCCAGGCGCGGAACGACGCGCCCTGAGCGTAGGCGAGGGCGGGTTCCTGCAGGCCCGTCCTCAGTTCTCGATCCGCTGCACCGCCGCCAGGGCGGACTCCGCGCCGGACATCACGCCCTGGATGCCCGGGTAGTAGCGATCGAGGGTCATGGCGCCGATGTTGAGGTAGTTCTTCACCTGCGTCTCCTTGAGGATGGAGCCCTCGACATCGATGATGGTCTTGTAGCGGACCTCACCGTCGTTGAAGTCCATCTCGAAGTTGCCGATCCGCATGCCGTAGTTGGCGCGGGTGAGGAACTCGGCCATGGCGAGGCGCTGGGCCTCCGGCACGTTGCCGTTGATGACGAAGTAGAACACGACCTGCTCCACGTCGTTCAAGAACTGCACGTACACCCGGTAGCTGCCGTTGTCGCCGTTCACGCCAGACTGGTAGACGTGCTCCTGCACTTCCGTGACCGTCCAGCCGTCGCTCTCCATGAACTGCAGGGTGGTCTTCTCCTGCGGGCTCATCTTGGCCTTGGGTCCGGCCCAGGCCGCCGAGGCCACCAGCAGGCCCGCCATCATCACCGCGCGCTTCATCCACATGCTCCCTCCCACTTCGCTACCGGCATCCTGCCGTATTGCCCGGCCATTGTCGCAAGCCCACAACCCGCTGTCGACCCACCGGTGGCAGTTCGGCTGCCAGGTAGCCCCGGCCGGTCCGTCGTGGCGAGGCGTGCGCGGCTGCCCCTACCCGGCCCAGGCAGGCAGGAGCGAGCCCCAGGGTCCACTTTGACACCACCACGCATCCCGTACGTGTGGTTGCGGGTGTTGCCCCCCGGCCTGCGACGTTCCCTGAACAGGTGAATCCGTGACGCGCCCCTCCCCTCCCGGAGCCGGACCACGTCACGCCGCTGTCCAGGCAATTCCGCCGACAGGCAGCCCCGCAGAGGTGTCCCATGACGCACGAAACGGAGATCCCGTCCATCCAGCCGCCCGAGAAGGTCCGCGAGTTCCGCAAATCCTTCCGCCGTGGATGGACCATGCGCGGCGTGCTGCTGCTGCTCGTCGGTGTCGCCGGCGTGATGATGCCCTTCTTCTCGTCCTTCGCCACCGTGATGACCCTCGCCGTCATGCTCGGCATGGCCGGCATCTCCTACGCCGTGTCCGTGTTCCAGTCCGGCACCACCCGGGAGCGGCTGTGGGACCTGCTGGGAGCCGTCGTGTTCCTGGTCGCCGCCTTCGCCCTGTTCTCCCGCCCCCTGCAGGGCATGGCCTACGTCACGCTCGCCGTGGGTATCGCCTTCATCGCGGAAGGCATCGTGCGTGGATTCTGGTCCGCCACCCGTCGCCCCGAGGGCTGGGGCTGGCTGGTCGCCTCCTCCGTGGCCTCGGTCATCCTCGGTGGCCTGATCCTCGGTCAGTGGCCCGAGTCCGGCATGTACGCCGTGGGTACGCTGATGGGCCTGAACTTCATCTTCGCCGCCGTGGCCTGCTTCGTCGTGGCGAGCGCCATGCCCAAGGCCGACGCCCCGATGTTCGACAAGGTCAGTGACATGGCCAGCGAATTCGTCGAGGGTGCCCGCCGCCGGGCCGAGGACCTCGGTGACTCCATCTCCCCGCAGACCCATCCTCCCGCACCGCCCCGCAGCGAGCGCAGCGGCCCCACGGAGCGCTCCATGGACAGGCCGCCGCAGCGCCCGGGCGTCGCGGGCCCGAGCCCCCACAAGCCCCCGCCGCCGCCCACCCTGGACGATGACGACGACTTCGACGAGTGACCCCCGACCTCCCCGTGCACCGCGCGGGGAGGTCTTCTCTTGTCCGGCCCGGCTTGCGTGGTGGTCGTCTCCAAGCAAAGGAGATCCCCCCTTCCCCACGCAAGGAGACTCCATGGAGATGGCGCTGCCCCTCAACGTGCTGGGCACCCCGCTCAAGGCCTGCAGCCAGCGGCCCCGCACCGGCTTCTTCCGCGATGGCTGCTGCAACACCAACTCGCAGGATCTCGGCTCCCACACGGTGTGTGTCATCGTCACCGATGCCTTCCTGCAGTTCAGCCGGGCCGTCGGCAACGACCTGTCCTCGCCCGTGCCCGCCCATGGCTTCCCCGGCCTGAAGCACGGCGACCAGTGGTGCCTGTGCGCCCCCCGCTGGCAGCAGGCCCTGCAGGCAGACGCGGCGCCGATGGTCGTGCTCGAGTCCACCCACCAGCTGGCCCTGAAGCACGTCGAGCTCGACGATCTGCTGGCCCATGCAGCGGCCCCGGAAGGCCTGGAGCACTGAGCCTCCAGACATCCCCTCCCCCCAAGACGCAAAAGGCCCGCAGCGAACGCTGCGGGCCTTCGTCGTGTCTGGCCAGGGACTCAGAGCATGCCCTTGTCGTCCAGCTGGCGATCGATGATCGCCTGGAAGGCCTCGAAGGGCTGGGCACCGTTGAGGAACTCGCCGTTGATGTAGAACCCGGGCGTGCCGTTCATGCCCACGGCGGCGCCGTCGGCCAGGTCCTTGTCGACCACCTCGGCGTACTTGCCGGAGTCGAGGCAGGTGGTGAAGGCATCGGCATCGGCGCCGGCGGTGGAGGCGTACTCCACGAGGTGCTGACGCTTGAGGGCCTGCATGTTGTCGAACAGGATCTGGTGGTACTCCCAGAACTTGCCCTGCTCACCGGCACACTCGGCGGCCTGGGCGGCCAGGTGGGCGTCACCGTGGAAGCTCAGGGGCCAGTGGCGGTACGTGATGGCCACCTTGTCGCCGTAGTGCTCGAGCACCTTCTGCACGGAGTCCTCGGCCTTGGCGCAGTAGGGGCACTGGAAGTCGGAGAACTCGATGATCTGGATGGGTGCCTCGGCGGAGCCCTTGCGGTGGGCACCCTCGCGGCGCGGGACCTCGAGCACGAAGGGCTTGATCTTCACCTCGACGTTCGCCGCGGTGCGCAGCTCCTCGATGAACGCGCCGGCGCGGGCCTCGGCCTTCTGCTGGGTGAGCATCTGACGGATCTGGGGCTCCACCTGCTCGAACGGGCCGGGCATGCGCGCCTGGTTCTCGTCGTAGAAGGCGCGGACCTCCTCGTCGGTGGGCTTGGGTGCCTTGTCGACCACCTCGGTCTGGAACATCTGCTCGGGCGTGACGCCCCGCTTGCTGGCCTCGGCCTCGACCACGCGGTCGATGACCACCCGCTCCACGGCGCTGCGCTCGGCCTCGTGGAGGGTCTGGCGTGCGCTGATGAGCTGGGCACCGGCCTCTGCCTCGACCTCCGCCATCGTGACGGGCTGTCCGTTGATGGTGGCCACCACATCGCTGCCGGCGCCGGCGTTCGCCATCGTGGCGGGCTCCGAGGAGGGGCTGGGGGTGGTCGCGGGGCTGCAGGCAGCCAGGACGATCATCAGGGAAAGCATTCGCAAAGGTCACCTCGTTGCGCCCGGACGGGCGGCGTGTGCAGCAGACTAACCTGACAACGTCCGATGCCCACAGCACGGGCAGGCGCGGGACCCGGGAAGGACCAGGGTACCTCGACGCCCCGCCGCGTTCCGGACCGGTCCCGATACCGTGCCGAACCGGCCCCATGAACCTGCACTCTGCAGGCGCCTTGACCTGCCGGACGGCTCGGGCCAATCTTGAGGCGACAACGCCCACACCCCGGGCCGTCAAGGAGCGCCGCCATTCACCTCGACCAACTCACCGCGATCACCATCTTCGTGAAGGTGGTGGATGAAAACGGCTTCTCCTCCGCCGCGCGCGCCCTGAACCTGTCCACGTCCTACGTGTCCCGGCAGCTCAGCGCCCTCGAGAACCGCCTCGGCGTCCGCCTGCTCAACCGTTCCACACGTCGGCAGAGCCTCACGCCCGTGGGTGCGCTGTTCTACCGCAACTGCTCCAACATCCTCGCACAGCTCGAGGAGGCCGAGCTGGCCATCACCCAGCTGCAGTCGGTCCCCCGCGGCCTGCTGCGTGTCAACGCCCCCGAGGCCTTCGGCTCCACCTACGTGGCCCCCATCGTCGCGGCCTTCATGGCGCAGCACGCCGAGCTCGAGGTCGAGCTGGCCCTCGACGACCGCGCCATCCACCCGGTCGAAGAAGGCTTCGACGTCGTCATCCGCCTGGGCGAGACGGCGGGGCGCAACCTGCTGTCGCGCGAGATCGCCCCGCTGCGTCGGCTCCTGGTGGCGTCCCCGTCCTACCTCACCGATCGAGGCCGCCCCACCAGCACCGACGATCTGGCCGACCACGCCCTCCTGCTGAACAACCAGGATCCCTCCGGCCACCACTGGCAGCTCCACGGGCCCGGCACGATCGAGTCCGTGCCGGTGCGCCCCACCCTGTCATCCAACAGCGACGTCGTGCTCAAGGCGGCCTGCATGGCCGGCCAGGGCATCGCCTACCTGCCGGACTACCTCGTCGGCGCCGAGCTCGTCGAAGGCCAGCTCGTCCACATCCTGCCGGACTTCGTCGAGGACACCGTCGGCATCCACGCGATCTACCCCGAGAACAAGCACCTGTCGGCCCGGGTCCGCCTGTTCATCGACGCCCTCGTCGACGCCCTCGGCCCCAACCCGCCGTGGACCTTCGAAGAGGCGCCGGCCTAGTCCTCGCCGCGTGCCGCGCCCGACCGAACCGGAAGATGCCCGGGCATCCGGGCGCGCCGGTGCGCGCCTTCTCCGGATGACTGACACCCGGACGCGAACCCGGCCCCCCCGGGCCGCCTCAGCTCCCGAGACGTCCCGACGGCTCGGCCTGGCTGAACCCGAAGCGGACCTTCAGCACCATCTCCCCGTCGGCGATCTCGAGGTCGAGGTCGTCGACGCCCATGCTGAGCTTGAGCGGACCGCCCAGGCCCCCCACCAGGCCGGCCACCTGCTGCTTGGTGAGCAGCTGCACCACCTCGCGCTCCTGCAGCTGCTGGGCGAGTCCGTACTCGATCAGCCGCGCCAGGAGCTGCAGCGCCGTGCCCTCGCCGAGGTGTACGCCGAGGTCCTGCAGGTTGCCGATGATGGCTTCCTTCTGGGAGGAGTAGCGGACGCGTCCGAGCGCGACGGTGGCGCCGACCCTACGCTCCACGTGGAAGGGGATGGAGACGTTCTCGTTGAGGAACACGATGCGGCCCTCGGCCACGCCCCTGACGTAGGCGTCCGCCATCACCTTCTGCGCGCCGTAGCGCACGTCCGTGCCGAGCTCGTCGAGCTCCAGGGTCCAGGTGCCCTCGATCTTGATGAACTCGTCGAGGCGCCGGTAGACGGCCTGCCGGTTGGAGGCCCACACCTTGCGGGCCCGCGCGGTCATCCGCTGCAGCGGCCGGGGCGTGATGCCCTGGGACTGCTCGAGGAGGCCGACGACACGCTCCTTGACCTGCAGCTGCCGCATCAGCGCCGCGGCGCCCTCCTGCAGCTCGAAGCTCCCCTCCCCGAGGGACATGGGGAGCGCCGCCCCGAGCATCTGGTTCCACATCTCGCCGCTGACGGCCAGCGACAGGTGATGGAACTTCGACATGACCACCTCCGACATCGCGCCAATGTAGCAGCCCGATCCCCCGTCCTTCATCCCAAGAACGCAAAAAGCGCCGCCATCAGGCGACGCTTTCGCGCTTCGCACCGGAGATCAGAACATCTCGGTGGTGCGGAAGAAGTAGGAGGTCTCGATGGCGGCGTTCTCGACGGAGTCGGAGCCGTGCACGGCGTTCTCGCCGATGGAGTCGGCGTAGAGCTTGCGCAGGGTGCCCTCGGCAGCCTCGGCGGGGTTGGTGGCGCCCATGATCTCGCGGTTGCGGGCCACGGCGTTCTCACCCTCGAGCACCATCACGACGCAGGGGCCGGAGGTCATGAAGTCGACCAGCTCGCCGAAGAAGGGACGCTCGCTGTGCACGGCGTAGAAGCCCTCGGCCTCGGGGCGGGACAGGTGCACCTTGCGCACGGCAGCGATCTTCAGGCCCTCCTCCTCGAAGCGGGCAATGATCTTGCCGATCAGGTTCTTCTTGGTGGCGTCGGGCTTGATGATGGAAAGGGTACGCTCGATAGCCATGATGGCCTCCAACTCGGATGGAAGTGCCCGGAAACGGGCCTTGACGGCGGCCCCCTATCGAGAACGGGAGGCTTCTGCCACCCGCGGGCGCGTCAGAAGGGGGACAGTTCTTCTACGAAGAAGGCCCCGACCACCCTTTCAGGTGGCCGGGGCCGATTCAGGCAGCGCCTGGGCTCACTTGCCCAGCACTTCCTTCATCTTCTTGCCCATCTCGGCGGGGCTCTTCACGACGTGCACGCCGGCAGCCTCGAGCGCCTCGAACTTGGACTCTGCCGTGCCGGTGCCACCGGAGATGATGGCGCCTGCGTGGCCCATGCGACGGCCCGGAGGGGCCGTGGCGCCGGCGATGAAGCCGACGATGGGCTTGTCGTTCCAGTTCTCCTGGATCCAGGCAGCAGCCTCCTCCTCGGCGGTGCCACCGATCTCACCGATCATGATGACGGCCTCGGTCTGAGGGTCGTCACGGAACAGGGTGAGCACGTCGATGAACTTGGTGCCGATGATGGGGTCGCCACCAATGCCCACGCAGGTGGACTGGCCGAGACCGACCTCGGAGAGCTGGCCGACAGCCTCGTAGGTCAGGGTGCCGGAGCGGGACAGGACGCCCACGGAGCCGGGGGTGTGGATGTGACCGGGCATGATGCCGATCTTGCACTCACCGGGGGTGATGACGCCGGGGCAGTTGGGACCCACGAGGCGGGTCTTCTTGCCCTCCATGTAGCGGGCGACGTTGATCATGTCGGTGACGGGGATGCCCTCGGTGATGCAGATCACGAGGTCGAGCTCCGCGTCGACAGCCTCCATGATGCCGTCGGCAGCCCACGGCGGGGGCACGAAGATCACGGACGCGTTGGCGCCGGTGGCCTCCACGGCCTCCTTGACGGTGTCGAAGATCGGGATGTTGTTGTCACCCCAGGTGGTGCCACCCTTGCCGGGGACCACGCCACCGACGAGCTGGGTGCCGTAGGCCTCCATCTGGCCACAGTGGAAGGCGCCGGACTTGCCGGTGATGCCCTGACAGATGAGCTTCGTGTCCTTGTTGACGAGGATGGACATCAGGCCCCCTTCACAGCGTCGACGATGGCCTGGGCGGCCGTGTCGAGGTTGGTTGCAGAGATGACGGGCAGGCCGGACTCATCGATGATCTTCTTGCCGAGCTCTGCGTTCGTGCCGGACAGACGGACGACCAGGGGAACCTCGAGGCCCACCTGCTTGACCGCCTCGATCACACCCTTGGCGATGACATCACACTTCATGATGCCGCCGAAGATGTTCACCAGGATGCCCTCGACGGAGGGATCGTTGGTGATGATGCGGAAGGCCGCCTCGACCTGGTCCTGCTTGGCGCCGCCACCGACGTCGAGGAAGTTGGCCGGGGACGCACCCTTGAACTGGATGATGTCCATGGTGGCCATGGCCAGACCTGCACCGTTCACCATGCAGCCGATGTTGCCGTCGAGCTTGATGAAGTTGAGGCCGTACTCGGAAGCCTCGATCTCCGTGGCCTCCTCCTCGTGGACGTCGCGCATCTCGGCGATGTCCTTGTGGCGGTACACGGCGTTGCTGTCGATCTCCATCTTGGCGTCGAGGACGAACAGGTTGCCGTCCTTGTCGAGCACCAGGGGGTTGATCTCGAGCATCGCGCAGTCCAGCTCCATGTAGGCCTGGAAGACGGAGCGGAAGAAACCGACGGCGCGGTTCACGGCCTTTCGGTCGGTGATGCCGAGGGCGTAGGCCAGCTCACGGCCGTTGAAGTCGGTCAGGCCGACGGCGGTGTCCACGTGGACCTTGATGATGGCCTCGGGGTTGGACTCCGCAACGTCCTCGATGTCCATGCCGCCGAACTTGGAGGCCATGAACAGGACCTTGTTGTTGGAGCGATCGAGCAGCACGGAGAGGTAGAACTCCTTGTCGATCGCGCAGCCGCCCTCGATGTACAGGGTGCGGACTTCCTTGCCCTCGATGCCGGTCTGCTTGGTGACCAGCACGTTGCCGAGCATCTCGGCAGCGGCCTCGCGGACGTCCTCGATGCTGCGCGCCAGGCGGACACCGCCCTTGCCCTCTGCATCCTCGCCCTTGGCGGCCTTGGCCAGCTCGGCGTCGGAGACAGCGCCCTTGAAGCGGCCCTTGCCGCGTCCACCGGCGTGGATCTGGGACTTGACGACCCACAGGGGGCCACCGAGCTTCTCAGCCGCAGCGACGGCCTCGTCGGGGGTGGTTGCGGGGATGCCAGGGAGCAGCGGCACTCCGTAGCGACCCAGCAGGCTCTTTGCCTGGTACTCGTGAAGCTTCATTTGGACCTCTTTGTTCTGGTCTCAATCCACGATGAAGAACCGCCCACACCGGATGGTGTGGGCGGACCTTCTCAGAAACGTGCGGCGCTGCAGGAACACACCGTGGAGCCCTGGAGCTCCCCGATGCACACCTTCTGCCGCTCGAAAAACAGGAAGACCCCAGGCTCGACGGACCCACGTGCACCTGCATCCCTTCCCGCTCCCTTCGCCTTGGCGACAGGGCGGGCGGCTGCACGGATCGCACGTTGCGTCATGGTCGCTCCTGGGGTTGGCGCGTCCGGAGGACACGCGTGGGTTCGCACGGGGGGACACCGTTGCGGTCGCGGGCCACATGACCCGCGACCGCACGGAACATCAACCCTTGGTGCTGCGGCGCTCCTGATCCTCGGCGATGTACTTGGGGCGGTAGATGGGCGCACCCTTGCCATTGCGGAAGCGAAGACGCTCGTCGACGATCTGCGCGGAGATGCCGGTGATGCGGCTCAGGCCGAACAGGACCGTGTAGTAGTTGGAGTCGGTCAGGCCCACTGCGTTGAGCAGGGTGCCGGACACGGCATCCACGTTCGGGTAGGGGTTGGAGACCTTGTCGATGCCCGAGAGCACCTTGACCGCTGCGACGCGCAGGGCCTTGGCGGTCTGGAAGAGCGGATCGTCTCCGCAGATCTCCTCACCGACCTTGTACTGGATCGTGGCGCGGGGATCCTCGGCGCGGAGCACGGCGTGACCGAAGCCGTAGATCTTCTCCTTGTTCGCCAGGGCGTTGCGCACGTAGGACTCGACCTCGCCGACGTCGGAGGTGCCGACCTTGCGGACGAAGTTCAGGCAGTCCTGGTTCGCACGACCGTGCAGCGGGCCGTACAGGGCAGCCATGGCGGCGGTCAGGGAGGCGTACAGATCGGCGTGTCCGGAGGCCACGGCCTTGCCGGTGAACGTGGAGAGGTTGCCGCCACCGTGGTCCATGTGGAGGATGTAGAAGGTGCTCAGCACCTTGCCCAGGCGCGCGGGATCAGCGCCGGGAACATCCAGCATGTGGACGAAGTTGTCGATCAGTCCGAGGGAGGTGTCGGGCGCGATGGGATCGCCCCAGCCGGAACGCACGCGGAAGATGGCTGCCACGAGCTCAGGCGCGCGAGCCACCAGGTTCAGCGCATCCTCCATGTAGTCGCCGGTCTTGGTGGTCATGCCCATGAGCAGCAGGCCGCTCATCAGCCACTCCATGGGGTGACCCTCCTTGGGGAGGTTCTGGATGCCCTGGAGCACCACCGCCGGAAGACCCATGCGGGAGCTGAGATCCTTCTTGAACGCCGCCAGCTCGTCATCGGAGGGCAGGTTCTTGTGGAGCATGAGGTAGACGACTGCCTCGGGCTCGAGCTCGACCAGCTCTGCGATGGGGTACCCCACGTAGGAGACACCTTCCATCGGATCCACCTTGGACGTACGACAGGTACCCACAGGGAACCCTCGCAGGCCGGTGTTCAGGCGATCGCGCGTGATCTCGAAGAGCACTTCCTTTGCGTCATTCATGTCGGTGGACCTCGAAATTTCGATGTGTACTGTCGGATAAGCAGAGGTAGTGCAGCACCCCGGATCGGTCAAGCAGCCACGATCCCTCTGAACCAAGCAAACGCCGCAGGTTCCCTCAGGAATCGCGGCAGGTCAACAGGTCGTGACGACTTCGGAACATCAGGCAGTTCGATGCACCGTTCTCGCGTGTCGCTTCCCTGCCCTTCCACCGCACACTGGCTCGCGAACGTGTGAATGCAGCCGCTCCACACGGATCCCGCGCCCCGCGTCGGGCCGTCCGCCACAATGCGATCACCCATCAGGTACCGGCCACGGCGAGGATACCCGTCGCCCCCCAAGAACAACGAAGGCCGCCCGAAGGCGGCCTTTCAAACCCGAAAACCGGGTCTCAGCGAGCGCGCATCGCGGCGGTGCGCAGATCCCGGTTGAGCTTGGCGATGAAGTTCACGCCGATGCCCTTGGGACAGGCAGCCTCGCATTCGGAGTAGTTGCGGCAGGCACCGAAACCCTCCTCGTCGTGCTGGGCGATCATGTCGAGCACGCGGGCATCCTTCTGGGCGCCACCCTGGGGCAGCATGTTCAGGTGGGACACCTTGGCGGACGTGAACAGCATGGCGGATGCGTTGGGGCAAGCGGCCACGCAGGCACCACAGCCGATGCAGGTCGCGGCGTCCATGGCCTCGTCCGCGACGTCCTTGCCGATGGGCATGGCGTTGGCGTCGGGGGCCGAACCCACGCGAGCGGTGACGAAACCGCCGGCACCGATGATGCGATCGAAAGCGGAACGATCGACCATCAGGTCCTTGATGACGGGGAACGCCTTGGCGCGGAAGGGCTCGATGGTGATGGTGTCACCGTCGTTGAAGGAACGCATGTGCAGCTGGCACAGCGTGCTCCGCTGACCCATGCCGTGGGGAATGCCGTTCACGACGGCGCCACACATGCCGCAGATGCCCTCGCGACAGTCGCTGTCGAAGGCAACCACGGACTTGCTCTCCGCCTCGAGGCTGACGTTGACCACGTCGAGCATCTCGAGGAAGGACATCGCCGGGGTGACCTCGACGTTCGGGAACTCCTGGAAGGAGCCCTTGTCGCCGGGACCATTCTGACGCCAGATCCGAAGGTTGACCTTCATTTGTAGCTCCGCTGGCTGGGCTTGACGTAGTTGAACTCAAGCGGCTCGATGTGACGGGTGGGCACGTTGCCCTCGCCGGTGTACTCCCACACGGCGCCGTGACAGAAGTTCTCGTCGTCGCGCTTGGCCTCGCCTTCCTCGGTGACGTGCTCCAGGCGGAAGTGGGCGCCACAGGACTCGTCACGGGTGAGGGCGTCGCGCACGAGCACCTCGGAGAACTCGATGAAGTCGGCCACGCGACCGGCCTTCTCGAGGGACATGTTCAGCTCGGCGCCGGTGCCGGGAACGGAGACCTCCTTCCAGAAGCGCTCCTTGATCTCGGGGATCAGCTCGAGCGCCTCCTTGAGGCCTTCCTCGGTGCGGGCCATGCCGGAACGGTCCCAGACGACCTTGCCGAGCTCGCGGTGGAGGGTCTCGGCGGGGGTGTTGCCACCCACGGACAGCAGGGCGTCGAGGCGGCCGCGGACCTCGCCTTCGATCTGGTCGAACTCGGGCGTGTTGGTGTCGCGGAAGCCTGCGGTCTCACCGGCAAGGAAGTCGCCGATGGTGTAGGGCAGGACGAAGTAGCCGTCTGCCAGACCCTGCATCAGGGCGGATGCACCCAGGCGGTTGGCGCCGTGATCGGAGAAGTTGGCCTCACCGATGGCGTACAGACCGGGCACGGTGGTCATCAGGTTGTAGTCGACCCACAGACCGCCCATCGTGTAGTGGGAGGCGGGGTAGATCTTCATGGGCGTCTTCAGCGGGTGGTCACCCGTGATGCGCTCGTACATCTCGAACAGGTTGCCGTAGCGATCCATGACCGCATCAGCGCCGAGACGCTGGATGGCGTCGGCGAAGTCGAGGTAGACACCCTGACCGCCCTCGACCACGGTGTGGCCGGCGTCGATCATCTTCTTGGCGGCGCGGGAAGCCACGTCGCGGGGCACCAGGTTGCCGAAGGTCGGGTACATGCGCTCGAGGTAGTAGTCGCGCTCGTCCTCGGGAATCTGGCTCGGGGCACGGAAGTCGCCCTTCTTCTTGGGGACCCACACACGACCATCGTTGCGCAGCGACTCACTCATCAGGGTGAGCTTGGACTGATGGGTGCCGTGCACCGGCAGGCAGGTGGGGTGGATCTGCGTGAAGCAGGGGTTGGCGAATGCCGCGCCGCGCTTGTACGCACGCCAGGTGGCGGTGACGTTGCAGCCCTTGGCGTTCGTGGACAGGTAGAACACGTTGCCGTAGCCGCCGGACGCCAGCACGACCGCATCCGCGGCGTGACGGGTGATCTCGCCGGTGAGCAGGTTGCGGACGATGATGCCCTTGGCCTTGCCGTCGATCTTGACGATGTCGAGCATCTCGGAGCGGGTGTTCAGCTTGACCTTGCCTGCGGCCACCTGCTCCTGGAGTGCCTGGTAGGCACCGAGCAGCAGCTGCTGGCCGGTCTGGCCCTTGGCGTAGAAGGTACGGGACACGAGGGCGCCACCGAAGGAGCGGTTGGCGAGCATGCCGCCGTACTCACGCGCGAAGGGCACGCCCTGTGCGACGCACTGGTCGATGATGTTCACGGACACCTGGGCCAGACGGTAGACGTTGGCCTCGCGGGCGCGGAAGTCGCCGCCCTTGACGGTGTCGTAGAACAGACGCCAGACGGAGTCGCCGTCGTTCTGGTAGTTCTTCGCCGCGTTGATGCCGCCCTGGGCCGCGATGGAGTGTGCGCGACGGGCGGAGTCCTGGAAGCAGAACGCCTCGACGTTGTAGCCGAGCTGCGCCAGGGTGGCGGAAGCGGAAGCGCCGGCCAGGCCGGTGCCGACCACGATGACCTTGTACTTGCGCTTGTTTGCGGGGTTCACCAGCCGGATGCTCTGCCGGTGACGATCCCAGGCGGTTTCAATCGGTCCACCAGGGACCTTGGAGTCGAGCTTCATGACCTCACCTTGTGGTCAGGGGAGACGCGGCACCCGAGGTGCCCCCGCCTCCTTCAGCGAAAGAGGACGCGGACCGAATCAGCCGAGAAGGCCGAGCAGACCGGCGAGAGCGATGATGATGTTGCCACCTGCGGTGACCACGGCCAGGCCGATGCCGGCATTGCGCCAGGCGTTCCACTGGGCGGGATCCGCACCGAGGGTCTTCGCGCCGGAGAAGATGCCGTGGAACAGGTGCATGCCCAGCGCGATGTTGGCCAGGATGTACAGGCCGCCCACCAGGTAGTTGCCCTTGAAGCCCACCACGAGGTTGTGGAACGCGTTCGACTGGTTGAAGTTCGCGCCGTCCGGGTGGACCCAACCGGTGGTGAAGTGGGCCAGGTGGAACAGGAGGAACAGCAGGATGACGACACCGCCGATCGCCATGAAGCGCGCGGTGTAGCCGCTCGCCTGGCTCTGCAGGCCGCCGGCGTAGCGGTTGGGACGGGCACCGACGTTGAGCTTCGTGAGGGACTTGGCTGCCCAGATGTGCGCCACGATGGCGGCGATCATGAGCAGGCGGAAGGCCCACAGGAACTCGGGCGATGCACCAAAGCCGGACTGGATCCAGTGGGCGTAGTGATCGAACTCTTCCGCGCCCAGGAAGACGAGGAGGTTTCCGGTCATGTGCACAAAGACAAAGCCCACCATGATGAGCCCCGTCACGGCCATCACGACCTTCTTTCCGACGGTGGAACTGGTGAGCGTAGCAACGGCGCCCATGACAACTCCGAGGGTTTGGGATGTTGGGTAGGCCCCTACGGTGGGGGCCACGTCGGCGTCACCGTACAAAGCGGCGCCGGCCAGGGAAAGTCAAAAACCCCTTGCCCGCCAAGGCGTCGGGGAAGGGGTTTTCTATAAGCTGTTCTCGACGGCTATGCCTGTCTCACACCAGGGCCGATGCGAGGAACGACTTGATCTTGTCGACCATGTTGACCTGCTCCCAGGGGAAGCCGTTACGACCGAAGTGGCCGTGCGCCGCCGTGGCCTTGTAGATGGGCCGACGAAGGTCGAGGTGGGCGATCAGGCCATTGGGCGTGAGGGGGAACAGGGCCCGCACACACTCGGTGAGGCGCTCGTCGGAGACCTTGCCGGTGCCGTAGGAGTCGACCATGACGGAGACGGGCTCCGCGACGCCGATGGCGTAGGCCACCTGCACCAGGGCGCGCTCGGCGTAGCCGGACGCCACGAGGTTCTTCGCGATGTAGCGACCCATGTAGGCTGCGGAGCGGTCGACCTTGGTGGGATCCTTGCCGGAGAAGGCACCACCACCGTGGGAGCCGTGGCCACCGTAGGTGTCGACGATGATCTTGCGACCGGTGAGGCCGGCATCACCCATCGGGCCACCGATGACGAAGCGACCGGTGGGGTTGATGTGGTAGATGGTGCGGTCGTCGAGCAGCTCGCTGGGGAACACCGCCCGCACCACGTGCTCGATGACGTCGCGCTGGATCTGGGCGTGCTCGATGCCGTCCTCGTGCTGCGTGGACACGACGACGGTGTGGATACGAGCGGGCTTGCCGTCGATGTACTCCACGGTGACCTGGGTCTTGCCATCGGGGCGGAGGTACGCGAGCGTGCCATCACGACGCACCTGGGACAGGCGCTCGGACAGACGGTGGGCGTAGTAGATGCTCATGGGCATCAGCGCCTCGGTCTCGTCGCAGGCGTAGCCGAACATCATGCCCTGGTCGCCGGCACCGGCCTCGCTGTGCAGGCCCTCACCCTCGTCGACGCCCTGGGCGATGTCGGGGCTCTGCTGCTCGACCGCCACGATCACGCCACAGGTGTTGGCATCGAAGCCCATGTCCGAGCTGACGTAGCCGACCTTGCGGATCGTATCGCGGACGATCGTGGGGTAGTCGACATGACCGTGGGCCGTGATCTCACCGGAGATGAGCACGAGGCCGGTCTTCACCGAGGTCTCACAGGCGACGCGGGCATGGGGGTCCTGTGCCAGCCAGGCATCGAGGATCGCATCCGAGATGTTGTCGCAGATCTTGTCGGGGTGACCTTCGGTCACGGACTCCGAGGTGAAGAGGTAGTTCTTCATGGCCATGTTGGATTCGCCTCCACAGACACTGCCGATCGTCGTGGGCAGGGTCGGGGTGGTGTATCACAGGCGCACCATACGGCAACACGTCAGGACGCTGCCAAGACGGGGAAACGGGCCTGCCCCATGGGTATCCGACGACCGTCGAACCACCCTGGCACAGACCCGCTCTCATCCCGGATCGGGCACTGGTCCGTGCCAGCGCCCATCTCTGGTCGGAGAGGAGGGAGTCCCTCCCCTCCCCTGCACATCATTCGGCCTCGAACTCGGCCTCTCCCTGCTCGTCGGTGTGGACGGGACCATCGGGCCAGAAGCCGTCGTCCTTGAAGGCGGGACCCTCCTGCTGACGGGAGACGCGGCGGTCCTTCGCGCGACGGAGGGCGTTCTCGAGGGTGTGGAACGCGCGATCCATGGCGGTGCGCAGATCCTCATCGGCGTCCTTCGCCACGTAGGTCTGGCCACGGGTGGTGACCGTGAGCTCGACCTCGGTGATTCCGTGGGTACGGTGCTCGCCGCCATGCTCGAGGGTGCACACCAGGTGACCTTCGGCAGCAGGATCGAGGAAGCGCTCCAGCTTCTGGTAGAGCGCGCTGGCGCGGCGACGAACTTCTTCCTTGGGCTTCAGTTGCTTGAACGTGACATCGAGCTGCATGCAGCCTCCCTTCACACACCGGGATCGCACGACACGGCGGCGATCCGGCAGGTTGTCGCCTTGGTACACCCGACGGAACGGAGGTACCCCACCCCACCCACGGCGACCTTCGGAAGGTCGTCGTGGATGGGAGATCGGATATGCCTGGCTTCTGATTCCAGCCTGCACATACATGCTCTTCCGGGCCCAAGCATTGATGGGCTCACAAGGAAGTGCGTTGCTGGCGAACGTCACAGGCACATCAAGAACCTACCCCGGGCCCTGAACCGGTGACAAGCCGGTGACACAACAAAACGCCCCGGCGAGCAGCCAGGGCGTTTGTTGTAGGTACTATGCCGGATTCAGAGGCCCTGGATCCGGCTTTTCAGCGTACCGCCGACCGGGGCCGGCGAGACGACGCGGGGCGTCAGCGGGACTGCTTGTGCGCCACGGCCGCCTTGATGAAGGAGCTGAACAGCGGGTGGGGTGCCAGCGGCCGGGACTTGAACTCCGGGTGACCCTGGCAGGCCACGAAGTGCGGATGGCCCTTGAGCTCCACCATCTCGGCCAGGATGCGGTCGGGAGACCAGCCGGAGATGAAGAAGTCGCCCTTGAGCTGGTCGTGGTAGGCGGGGTTGATCTCGTAGCGGTGACGGTGCCGCTCCTCGATCTGCTCGCTGCCGTAGATCTGCGCTGCGAGGCTGCCCTTCTCGAGCACACAGGGGTAGGTGCCCAGACGCATCGTGCCGCCCACCTGGGTGACCTCGCGCTGCTCGTTCATGAGCTCGACCACCGCGTGACCCGGGTTGGGATCGAACTCGCGGGAGTTGGCGTCCTTCAGGCCGAGCACGTTGCGGCAGTATTCCACCACCGCCATCTGCATGCCCAGGCAGATGCCGAAGAAGGGCACGTTGTTCTCGCGGGCGTAGCGGATGGCCGCGATCTTGCCCTCGGTGCCGCGCATGCCGAAGCCACCGGGCACCAGGACGGCATCGCATCCCTCGAAGGTGGGCGCCGGATTGTGGATGTCGAGGCTCTCGGAGTCGACGTACACCAGCTCGACGGCCGCGTTGTTGGCCACGCCACCGTGACGCAGGGCCTCGTTCAGGCTCATGTAGGTGTCGACGAGGTGGGTGTACTTGCCGACGATGGCCACGCGGACGGCGTGCGCGGGGTTGTGGATCTTGGAGACGAGCTCGTCCCACTGATCCATGTTGGCCCGGGCAGCCCAGATGCCGAGCTTCTCGCAGACGCGCTGGTCGACGTTCTCCTTGTACATCTTGGCGGGCAGCTCGTAGATGTGGTCGACGTTCTCGACGGAGATGACGTCCTGCTCGGACAGGTTGCAGAACAGCGCGATCTTCTTGCGGATGTCGCTGGGGACCGGGCGGTCGCAGCGGCAGAACAGGATGTCGGGCTGGATACCGTGACGCTGCAGCTCCTTGACGGAGTGCTGCGTGGGCTTGGTCTTCAGCTCGCCCGCCGTGCCCATGTAGATCACGAGGGTGAGGTGGATGAACAGGCAGTGCTCCTCGCCCACGTCGTTGCGGAACTGACGGATGGCCTCGAGGAAGGGCAGGCCCTCGATGTCGCCCACGGTGCCCCCCACCTCGATGAGTGCGACGTCGGCGTCTTCGGCGGCCTCGTGGATCCGACGCTTGATCTCGTCGGTGATGTGGGGAATGACCTGCACCGTGCGGCCGAGGTAGCCACCTTCACGCTCGGTGTTGATCACCTTCTGGTAGACCCGGCCCGCGGTGAAGTTGTTGGCCTGGGACATGTCACGGCCGCTGAAGCGCTCGTAGTGACCCAGATCGAGATCGGTCTCGGCGCCGTCGTCGGTGACGAAGACCTCACCGTGCTGGTAGGGGGACATGGTGCCCGGATCCACGTTGATGTAGGGATCCATCTTGAGGTGCGTGACCCGCAGGCCCCGCGTCTCGAGAACGGCGCCCAGCGCAGCGGCAGAGAGCCCCTTGCCCAGCGCAGACAACACACCACCAGTCACGAAGATGTACTTCTTCCGCATCGTTCCACCTTGAAAGGACCCGCCGACGTATCACAGCCGTCGCGGGCAGACATGTGAAGAGCCTGCAGACTACGCTGCATCGCTCGCATGTGGGAGGGCACACGTCCCAAGAAAGAGAGACGCCGCCGTCTCGGAGGGTCCGAGAGGCGGCGACAGTTGCTCCATGCTGAGGATCAGCGCTTGGAGAACTGGAAGCTGCGGCGTGCACCGGCCTTGCCGTACTTCTTACGCTCGACCATGCGGGAGTCGCGGGTCAGGAAGCCGAGGGGCTTCAGGCGAGCGCGGAAGTCAGGGTTGACCTCGAGCAGGGCGCGGGAGATGCCGAGACGGATGGCACCGGCCTGGCCGGTCATGCCGCCACCCTTGACGTTCACGATGACGTCGAACTGGCCGGCGACCTCGCAGATGTCCAGGGGACGGAGGAGATCCATACGAAGGATCTCACGGGGCATGTAGACCTCGAGGGGACGGCCGTTGGCCACCACCTTGCCGGTTCCGGGACGGAGGTACACGCGAGCGGTGGAGGTCTTCCGACGCCCGGTTCCGTAGAACTGAGTAATCTGAGCCATGTTCTATCTCACAGGACGTTGGGCATGGGGGCAGGCTGCTGGGCGGCGTGGGGGTGCTCCTCGCCTCCGTACACCTTGAGCTTCTTGATGATCTGCCGGGAGAGCCGGTTCTTGGGCAGCATGCCCTTGACGGCCTGCACGATCATCCGCTCGGGGTCCTCTTCGCGCACGGTGCGTGCGTCGATGGACTTCAGGCCACCCATGTAGCCGGAGTAGCGGTGGTAGTGCTTGGCATCGATCTTGGAGCCAGTAAGGTTGACCTTGGATGCGTTGATGACGATCACGAAGTCGCCGGTATCCACATGAGGCGTGAAGGTCGCCTTGTGCTTGCCGCGAAGGATCGTTGCAATCCGGGTAGCCAGACGGCCGAGGTTGTAGCCAGATGCGTCGACGACGTACCAGTTGGCCTGCACCTCACCGGGCTTTGCCGAGTAGGTTCGCATGGAATCACCAGAAAATGTTCAGTGAGCCTGTTGATCGGACTCACAAGCCCTCGCCAAATAGTGCGTGCCTCGCAAGGTGTCAAGCAGTCCACGGCGATCTCGGGATCCATTCTGGCCAAGGGTCTGCAAGGGGCCTCCTACGCTCTCGCGAAGGATGGCCAAGAACGACGAAAGACCCCCGTAGGGGCCTTCCATGGGCCATCAGGAGAGGAGCTCCCCTCCCGTGGCGCCGCAGGGGCGAAGGGTCACTGACCCTGTGCCTCTGCCTCCTGGGCCGCGAGGATGTCCTCGAGGGCCTGCACGTCGCTCAGGGTGTCGACACCCATGCCCACCTCCACCTCGGAGAAGAAGATGTTGGAGACGCCGCGGCGACCATCCTCCCACGCGGTGTAGACCTTGCCCTCACGGACCACGATGGAGTGGTTCAGCGCGTAGGAGCTGGCCTCGAAGGAGGAGTCGAGACGGTAGTCCTCGGCGGAGAACTCGGGCTCCTCGGCGGAGAGGTCCATGTAGTTGTAGACCAGCTCGTTCAGCGTGGAGTCGGGATCGTGGCGGTAGTCCTGCCACGCGACGACCAGGTGGTCGCCACCGATCGCGATCTTCGGGCGGGCGGCGTTTGCCTGGCCCTTGGGGGAGCGATCGACACGCTCTGGCTCGCCGACGACCTCACCGGCCACGACCTTCGCGTAGAAGATGTCGTAGGCGCCGTTGCGGGCGTCCTGCCAGGCGATGTGTGCGGTGTCACCCTCGACCACGATGTCGGGGTTGAGGGACTCGTGGAAGCCGGGGCCGTTGTCGCCGACGTCGACGCGGACGGCGTCCTCGAGCCAGGTCAGACCGCCATCGACGGAGTAGTTGATGAAGATGTCGCGGGCCTCACCACCACGGTTGTCGTGCCAGACGACGTAGACGTGGTTGTCGGAGGCGGCCAGACGGGGCTGGAAGGAGTAGTGCTCACCCTCGTCGTCGCCGACGTCGATGCGGCGCTCGGGGTTGAAGGCCGCGCCACCGTTGCCGGAGAAGGCGTAGTAGATGTCCTGGCGACCCTGGTTGCGCATGTCCTCGTAGGCCACGTGCAGACGACCGGAGCCGAAGGCCATGGACTGGTTGCCGGACCATGCGAGGCCTGCACCACCCTCACGGGCGCCGGAGACGCGCACGGGCTCGGCGAAGGTCATGCCGCCGTCGTTGGAGGCGGAGACGTAGACGTCCGGCGGACCCTCGACCTGGTCGAACCAGGACACGAAGATGCGGGCGTTGGCGCCGTTGTTCTGGGCCAGGAGGACCTGGGGGTTCAGGGAGATGAAGTTGCCATCGGGGTCGTCGTCGACCGCGACGTCCTCGGGCATCCAGGTGGCACCGTTGTCCTGGGAGGCCTGGAAGCGGATGTTCTTGTAGCCGGTGATGCCGTCACGGGTGTCTTCCCATGCGACGAACACCTTGTTGCCGAAGCAGTCCATGTCGGGGCTGGAGGCATCGCCACCGCCCTGCTTCACGACGTAGGGATCGGGGGTGAAGAACATCCGATCCTCGAGCTCCTGACCGGAGGTCGCATCGACGCGGCCGGTCTCGGTCTCGCCGGCGCTCAGGAAGACGTCCTCGAAGGCCTCCTTCTTGGAGATGAAGGAGACCAGGGCGCCCTTGTTGTTGACGCACAGCTGGGGGTCGATGGCCTCGAGGAGGACAGCACCCTCGGCCTGGTAGCCGTCGACCTGCTGATCGAGGTTGAGGCACTCGAGGCAGACCCGATCTTCGATTCCACCACCGTTATCACACGCTGCAAGGGCGCTGAGCGCCAGGACCGCAGAGATGCGCTTCATCTTGTCTCCACCAGAGAGGAAATTTGCGTCGTATTGTACCTGCTGTGTGTCGGGCCCGCATCACAATCTTCTGGTTTCCAACCTCTTGACGCCGACCGGGAGTGTGGTAGCTAGAGCCGACCCCCACGCGCCCCCCGGAGCGAGACGCCATGTACGACAAGGAAAAGCTGGGCAACCGCTATACCTGCTTCCAGTGTGGAACCAAGTTCTACGACCTGAACCGCCCGGAGCCGCTGTGCCCGGAGTGCAACGCCGACCAGCGTGAGGCCCCGGTGCGTGACGTGCGCGCCCTGCTCGCGTCCGGTCGCCGTGGCGCCGCAGCAGCCAAGGACGACGAGCCTTCCATCGACGGCAACGACGATGAGGACGAGGGCGACGAGTTCGACGACGACGCCTTCAGCGACGACGACGACGACGACGACGACGACGGTGACGACGACTGAGTCCCGCCCTCGAAACAACCGGCACCCGCTCCCATCTGGGGCGGGTGTCGTGGTTCTTGGGGCAGCTCGAGGAGCCAGGCCGGATCAGCGGCGGGGGCCGTCCCCGTACTCCACCTCGACCAGCGTGAGACCTCCGGGCGGTGCCGTTCGCCCGGCCCGCTGACGCGGCGCCCCCGCGAGCAGCTCGACGAACTGGTCGGGGTGTCGCTTGCCGAGCCCCACCTCCTGCAGAGTGCCGGCGAGGATGCGCACCATGTGCCGCAGGAATCCGTTGCCTTCGATCTCGAAGTGCAGCAGCTCGCCGTCCCGGACGATGCGAGCCTGCTGGACGATGCGGATCGGGTGGGTGGATGCGCAGCCCACCGCCCGGAAGGCGGTGAAGTCGTGCTTGCCGGCAAGGTGCGTGACCGCCCGCTCCATGGCCTCGACGTCCAGGGGACGGATCTGGTGCCACACACGGCCATCGAGGAACGGGCTGCGGGCGGGCCGGACGAGCCATGTGTAGCGGTACATCTTGCGGATGACCCAGCGCCGGGCGTCGAAGTCGGCCGGCACCTGCTCCGCACGGACCACCGCGATGGCGCGCGGCAGGTAGGCGTTCAGGCCGTCACGGATCGCACGCATGTGCCGCTGCACGTGGGTGTCGAAGTGACAGGTCTGGCCGAGGGCGTGCACGCCGGCATCGGTGCGGCCGGATCCGTGCACCGTGATGGGGTGACCCTGCAGACGCTCGAGCGCCCCCTCCAGCTCTGACTGGATGGAGGCGCCCTGGGGTTGTCGCTGCCAGCCGACGAAGTCGGTGCCGTCGTACGCGACCGTGAGCTTCCACCGGGTGGTGGTGGGCTCCTGCTGCACTCAGAAGTCCATCTGCAGGCCGCCCGAGAAGGACCAGCCGGAGAAGCTCAGCGGGTGCGTGGGCGTGCCGCCGACGCGATCCTCGCGGAACTCGAGGATGAGCCAGGTGTCGTTGATGCCGTTGGCGGCTTCGTTGCGACTGGCGCGACGGGGGTCGAACAGATCGAGCAGGATGCCGGCACCGGCCTTCCAATACCAGCCGCCCTTCTGGCCCGTGACCTGCTTGCCGTCGTTGTAGGTGTCGGTCTCGGGATCAAGCTGACGCTCCCGCCAGAAGACCCACTCGCCACCCACGCCGGCGTAGGGCACGACCGGTTGCTCGTCGAGCACCTGCAGCCGGACCTTGGCACCACCCCAGACGGGCATCCAGTCGATACGCGTGGGGGTGCCGGAGGCGCTCAGGTCGCCCTCGGAGAGCTTGGCACCCTTCTTGCCCGACCAGCCGATGCCCACGTCGAGCTCGGCGATCTGCCAGAAGACGGGGCCCGTCTCGATGCGGAAGGTGGTGATGCCGTCGCCGTAGGCTGCCTGGAGGGTCTCGTCCTGCATCCGGTGGGAGCCGAAGGTGACGGAGAACTTGCCGCGAACGGGGGTGGCGTCCTCGCCGAGGACGGCCCGGATGCCGGCGCGGGGGCCGTCGGGATCCGGCGTGGTCTGGGCCTGTGCGGTGGTGCCGAGCCCGAGGCCCGCCACGACTGCCAGGGTGGCGAGGGAACGACGGCGACGGAGCAGGGCTCCGCCTGCGATGGCCAGGAGTGCCAGCCCGCCGCTGCCACCCGGACCGCCGGTGGAGCAGGAGACACCACCGGGCTCGCCGATGCACTCGGACGCCAGGCAGGTGGCCCGGGGCTTTTCGTTGACCACAGAGCTCATCGGGCCCTCCATGCCGCTTTCATCGACTGCGCGTACCGCCATGTAATACGTCGTCCCATTGGTCAGGGGGGTGAGCGTCACCGCCACGGTGCCGCCCTCACCCGTGGCTTCTACCACTGTCGGAGACGGAGGGCTTCCCTCCGCGTCGGAGGTCGGACCACCGGGCGTGCCCTGGTCGGGGAAGTTGATCGCCTGCCAGTCCGACGCAGAGAAGCGCTTGTCGCTCCAATACACCCGATACTCCCGGATGTCCGACTCCTCGAGGCCGTCGAAGACCACGGTGAGCTGGGAATCGTCGAATTGGACGTCCCCCTGCCTCAGCGTGACCTTGCCCGGAGGGTTGTCGACATCGAAGGTGGTGCGCGCGTGTCCCTGGCGCCCGCTCGGACCCGCCACCAGGTACAGGAAGCTCTCCCCGGCCTCGAACTCGTCGGTGACCGTGAAGGCGGATGAGATGATGCCAGGTTCCGTGGCCGTGCCACTCGCCAGCTCCGTGCCGTTGCCGCTGCGGTTGCCCCCCACGTGCAGCGACCAGGTGGTGGCCTCGTCGAGGGTGAAGGAGAAGGTGACCTCGTCGCCGGTGACGCCGGAGCTGTCGCCGAGGGTGAGGTTGCTCACCCAGGGACGATCCGTCAGCACCATCAGGCCGCTCTGCTCCGTGCCCATGAACACATAGCCATCGGGGCCGAGCATCATGTCGAGGCCGACGGCGTCGATGGGAAACACCCGCGTGGCCGTGCTGGACAGGTTGCCGTTGGCGTCGAAGGGAAACGCGGAGAACTGGACGTCGTCCTGCACGAGGATGTGCGGGCCCTCCGCGGAGCCGTCGTCGTAGTAGGTCAGGGCATTGGGCGACGTGACATCCTGGAGCAGCACGAGCACGCCGGAGCTCGAGCTCTGCCCCGTCAGCCGGGAGATGCGGTCGGCATCGTCGGCCACGTAGGCGAGGCCGTCGATGGATGCCGCGAGATCGACCGGGGTGGTGGAGATGGTCTGCTGGCCGGCGAAGGTGGGCGCCGCCGTGCCGAGGGTGAGGACCGAGTGCCGCGCGCCCTGGTGGCTGATGGTGACGCGCTCGAGGGTGGGCTCGGGGTCGACGTGCAGGTTGAAGGTGGCGTCGAACAGGCCGGTGTTCGCAAAGCCGACCGGGTAGCCCGCCACGCCATCGAGGTTGCCGAGATCCTCGCGCATGCTGTGCATGAGCACGGCCTCGTTGGTGCCCACCGTGGTGGCGAACACGTCGCCGGAGGCCGTGACGAAGACGTTCGCCACCGGGTCGCCATCGGCCACTGTCTGGGTGATGGCGTTGCCGTCGGAGTCGGTGCTCGCCTTCAAGGTGGCGCCATTCCAGACCCAGCGCTCCATGGTGCCGTCGTCGCAGCCCATGTAGACGTACCAGAGCCCGTCGGTGGTCTCCTCGCCCAGCCCCACCGCCGAGACGTCGCAGGGTGCCGCCGTGGCGGAGGTCCAGCTGTCGACGTCGACCAGCAGCACCGTGCCGGTGCCGTCGATGCCGGCGACCAGGACGCGATCGCGGGAGTTGGTGAGCCCCATGAGGTCGTTCATGTCTTCGCCGAACGTCGCCGGAGAACGGTCCGGGGTTCCGGCGAGGGCGAGACTCGCAAGCCATGCAATGATCAAGACGCACTCCACCTGTCTGCCGCGGGGCCCAGCAAGCCCCGTGCCAACAGACTAGGCCCTCCGGGCGGCCATTTCCACCCCGACGGTACCGTCGTGCGGACACGCTGTCAGGGGCGGTGGTCGAAGCGCCGCGCCCCCTGACAGAGTGTCAATCAGCCCTCTTCTGCAAGCCGCAGGAGCTGGCCCGCCACACCGACGGCGGCCGCCGCGCTGGCCACCACATTGTCCATGCTGAGCCACACGTGCTGGCGGGTGCCGTCGAGCGACGTGCGCAGACGACCGAACGCCGGGGACCGCTCGCCATCGACCCGTCGAGGCCGCGGAAGCCGACGGCTCGCCGCCTCGCCGCCCTGCAGGCCGCCCTCGAGGAGCACCTGCCGGAACCACTCCGCATCGGCGGCCCGGTCCATCGCGAAGGACAGCGTGGCCGAGACACCGTTGAACACGGGCACCCCCACGAGCGTGGCGGACAGGCGCTGGCCGGACAGGCGAGCGACCTCGGCCGTGAGCCGGAGCTCGGGACGCGTCCAGCCGCTGCTGGAGCGCTCCCCCACTTCGGGCATCAGGTCGAAGGCGAAGCCCTCGGGGAACTGGGTCCGCGGCGGCGTGGAGGAGTTGAACAGGGCCACCACCTGGCCCGACAGCTCCTCGGACCCGCGCTTGCCCCAGTGGGATGCGGGCAGCATGACCGTGGCCTCGGCATCCGACAGCCGGCCGTGGGGCGCGAGCGCCGACAGGACGGCGCCGATCATCATGGCGGCTGCACTCGGCACCGCCACCACGTCGCGGCTGCGGGGCTGCCGCAGCAGCTCTGCGTTGAGCCAGGGCACCACGAGGGGCACGGCGAGGTCCTCGAGCTGGCTGCCCGAGAGATCGACCACCGGCACATCGGCCGCCACGGCCGCATCGATGGCCGCGGGGGCTGCCTCGGCCGGCGTGGCGATGATGAGCAGGTCGAGCTGCGCGGGATCGAAGTGCTCGAGCGCGTCCACCGTGAGGCGCTCCTCCCCGTACTCGACGAAGTCGACGGTGGTGGAAGCACGTGCGAAGGCCTGCACGTGGTCGGGACGCCAGGGCGCCTCATCGAGCAGTCGGAGGACCTCACGGCCCAGGGCGCCGGTGGCTCCCGCCACACCCACGGTCACATTGCGACCCATCACTTCACTCCCGTGTTCTTTGGAGGCTTCGCGTCCGGCGGCCTCAGGTAGGTGGGCTGCACCGAGGTGGGCACCTGCCCCTCCCCTCGCGCGAGCCCTTCCGCGGCCAGGCGGGCGAGCTCGCCCACCGCCACGTCGTCTGCGTCGTCCGCCACCACGCCGCCTGCCGCGGTGACGAGGTTCGCGTACACGCTGGCCCCCTCACCGGTGGCGACGAAGGGAGGGGTCATCCATGCGATGGCCTCCTCGGGTGGCACGTCGGCGGGCCCGCCCAGGGTCTGCCCCGCCTCATCCACGGCCCAGCCGTACACCTTGCCCTTGCGGGCATCCAGCATGGTGAGCGTGGGCACGTCGTCGGCGATGCGCGCGCGCCGGGAGGCCAGCGACCCCACAGGCACCAGCGGCACGCCGATGGCCATCGCGAGTCCGGCCGCCGTGGAGATGCCCACCCGCAGCCCGGTGAAGGCGCCCGGTCCTGCGGCCACACCCACGGCATCGATGTCCGACATGGCGATGCCGGCCTCCTCGACCAGCTCCCGGGCCCAGGGCACCAGCAGCGCCTCGGCACCTCGCGTGATGCGCGCGCTCCTGGCGATGACGACGTCCCCGCACCTGAGCCCCACGCCGATGACGGGGCCGGCGGTGTCGATGGCCAACACGTTCATGCTGCTCTCCTGCCTGTGGGCACCGCTCCGCTAGAAGCGCCCGGCGATGGCGTCGGAGATATCATCCGCAGTGATGAGAAGCATGAAGACGACCAGCATCATGACACCGAGCATCTGGATGCGCTCCCGCAGCTCGATGGACAGCGGGCGTCCGCGCAGTCCCTCGACGGCGTAGAACAGGATCTGGCCACCATCGAGGGCGGGCACCGGCAGCAGGTTGATGATGCCGAGGCTGACACTGAGCACCGCGATGGTCTCGAGGAACTTGAAGATGCCGCGTTCGGCCTGGTAGGCGGCCACACGGAAGATGGCGACCGGCCCGCCCACGCTCTCGCGCACGCTCGACTCGGCCGTGACCATGTTGACCAGCATCTGGCCCGTGTCGCGGATGATACCCACGCTGGTGGTGGTGCCGCGGGAGATGGCCTGGAAGATGCCATAGCGGTGCACCGCCTCGTCGGACGAGGGGTAGGTCTGGCCGCCGGACAGGCGCACGCCCATCACGGGCCGGGGGTAGACCTCGCGGGACACCACCTCGAGCGCCGGCGTGAGCGAGACCATGTGCCGCTCGCCATCCCGCAGGTAGCCGACCTCGACGGGGGCGATGCGGTGGGTGGCGGGATCGTAGGACCGCTTCATGGTGTGGAGCAGGTGCTCGTAGGCGAACAGCTCCACGCCGTTGATCGAGACCAGCTCATCGCCGGACTGAAGCCCGGCGGCCTGGGCCGCGGAGCCGTCGGCGACGGACTGGACCACCAGCGCGGAGGGACCGAAGCCCCAGGGCGTGGTGCGCGACATGGGGTCTGCGGAGCCGCCCTGCAGCGTGATGGCGTGCTTCTCGGCCTCCTGGCCGTCGTCGGAGGGCCGGACCACCTCGAGCTCGTGGGCCCCCGGGGCGGAGAGCGCCGAGATGAGGCCCTCCCAGGAGACCATGTCCTCGCCATCGACCTTGCCGATGCCATCGCCGGTCTGCATGCCGGCCTGGGCCGCGGGCCCCTGGGGATCGGTGATGGACACCATGGGCAGCCGGACCGACCGGGTGATGCCCAGGCTGACGAGATCCGGCTCGCCCTCGACGGTGGCCAGCAAGGCCCCCTCGGGGATGGCCACGTCGAAGGAGGTGCCGTCACGCTCCAATGTGAGCACGCCCGGCTCGCCCTCGGTGTCTTCCAGGCTTTCCTGGACCTCGAACCAGACCTCGACCGGCTCGCCGTTGACCGCCACGATGCGGTCGCCGGAGCGCATCCCCCACTCGGCCGCCGGGGAGTCCGGGTAGACCGTGGCGATGCGGCTGGAGGGCTCGGGGTTGCCCACCATGTACAGCAGCGAGAAGAGCACGAAGGGCAGCACCAGGTTGACGGCCGGCCCCGCGAAGATGATCAGGAACCGCTGGTACAGGGGCTTCTTGGCGAAGTTCTCGTCGTCCGGGACATTGGCGTCGGCGTCTTCCTCACCGAACGGATCCGCGCCGGCCAGCTGCACGTAGCCGCCCACGGGCAGCATCGAGATACGGAAGTCGGTGCCCTTGTGGCGGAACCCGAAGATGCGCGGCCCCATGCCGATCGAGAACACCGGGGCGCCCACGCCGAAGAAGCGCGCCACCAGATAGTGTCCGAGCTCGTGCACGATGACCAGCACTCCGATGAGCACCAGGCCCGCGGCGATCATCCGCACCATTTCGAACATCCCTCACAGCCCCTTGAAGATCGTCATGTAGCCGTACACCCACGGTGCCACGAACAGCACGGAATCGATGCGGTCGAGGAGACCACCGTGCCCTGGCATGATTCGGCCGGAGTCCTTGATTCCGAAGCTCCGCTTCAACATCGACTCGGACAGATCGCCCCACACACTGAGGGAACTGCCGACCACGCCGAGGACGATCGCGTCGAGCACGGTGAGGTCGGTGAGCCAGAAGTGGCGGAACACCTGCACACCAAGCGTGCTGACCACGACCCCGCCGAAGAAGCCGGCCCAGGTCTTCTTGGGAGAGACACGTGGGTACAGCTTGCGCTTCCCGAGAAATCGACCGGCGAAGTAGGCGCCCGTGTCGGCCATCCAGGAGATGCCGAGCCCGAGGATCACCCACACGACACCCTGGTCGAAGGTACGCAGGTGCACGAGGAACGGGAACAGGCCGGCGATCCAGCCCAGACCGAGCATGTAGCGACCGAGCCGATCCGCCGCTCCGCTCATGGGCTCGCCCGGCCGCGCGGCCACCTGGATCATGGTGCCCATGACCACGGCCGCGACAGCGGCAGCCTTGTAGGCAGCCGGCACGTACAGGTGGGTGGCGTACAGCGAGAAGCCGGCGATGAGCATCCACAGGAAGGCGAACTTCTGGTCGTCCGGGAAAGCCATCCGGCTGTATTCGTCGAAGCAGATGCCGAGCACGACGGCCACCAGGACGACCGCCCCGACGTACCCACCCCAGATGAGGATGGGCATGACGAGGGTGAGTCCGACGAATGCGGCCAGGATACGGGTCTTCAAGTGGAATCCTCTGGATCGCCGAGCCTGGCTCCTTCCTGGACCAGGCCGAACCGACGCTGTCGGGCATTGTACGAGGAAAATGCCTCGAGCAGGTTGTCCCTTCGGAACTCGGGCCAGGCCACCGGCGTGACGTAGAGCTCCGCGTAGGCGATCTGCCACAGCAGGAAGTTCGAGATGCGCAGGTCGCCGCTGGTGCGGATCAGCAGATCCGGATCGGGAAGGCCAGCGGTGTACAGCCGCCCTTCGACCAGCGACTCATCGATGTCGTCGACGGACAGGGTGCCGTCCGCGACCTCCTTGGCGATGGCACGCACGGCCTGCACGAGCTCGGTGCGGCTGCCGTAGGACAGCGCCAGCACGAGCTCGAGGCCGTCGTTGTCGCGGGTGGCGTACTCGGCCGCCGCCAGGAGGTCCTGGGTGACCTTGGGAAGGCGCGCCAGCTCACCGATGCCACGCAGCCGGACCTTCTGGTCGACGAGCTCGCCCGTCTCCGTGCGCAGGTACTCGTCGAGGAGGCCCATCAGGGCGCTGACCTCTTCTTCGGGTCGGCCCCAGTTCTCCGTGGAGAAGCTGTACAGGGTGAGCACCTGCACGCCGAGCTCGCCGCAGGCGCGTACGATCTCGCGGACGGACTGCGCGCCGGCGCGGTGCCCCTCGGTGCGAGGGAGCCCCCGACGACGGGCCCAGCGGCCATTGCCATCCATGATGATGGCCACGTGACGCGGCACATCCGGCGCTGATGCGGGAAGGGTCGGCACCCTGCTCACCTCCGACAGGGGCAAGCCCTTGGCTACCTGCCCCGTCAATTGTCCTCAGACCTCGAGGACTTCCTTCTCTTTCGCATCCAGGGCGCTCTCGACCTTGGCCACGTGGGCGTCGGTGAGCTCCTGCACCTTGGCGAGGAAGCGGCGCAGCTCGTCTTCGGAGATGTCGCCGTCCTTCTCTGCGGACTTGAAGGTGTCGTTGTACTCGCGGCGGATGTGCCGGATCCGGACCTTGCTGTCCTCGCCCAGGGACTTCACCTGACGGACGAGGTCCTTGCGGCGGTCCTGGGTGAGCGGCGGCACGGGTACGCGCACGATCTGACCGTCGGAGCTGGGGTTGAGGCCCAGACCCGCGGAGACGATGCCACGCTCGATGGCCTGGATGGTGGTCTTGTCCCAGGGATCGACCACGAGCAGGCGGGCATCCGCTGCCTTGACGGTGGCCACCTGGTTCAGGGGCATCATGGAGCCGTAGGCCTCGACCTGGACCGGCTCGAGCAGCTTGGGGGTCGCACGACCGGTGCGGATCTTGGCGAGCTCACGCCCGAGGGCCTCGAGGGCACCGTTCATGTCGTCTGCTGCTGCTTCCAGATACTCGTCCATGTCTCCTCCGACTCCGCGCCGCTGCCATGGCTACGCAGGGCACGCCCAAACTAACCCAAGAGGTGCCTCGGTGCAGTTCAGGGGTCGACCTGCACGCGCGTACCGACCTTCTCTCCATAGATCACGCGGAGGAGATTTCCTTCGTCCTGGACGGAGAAGATGTTGATCGGGATGCCATTGTCCATGCACAGGCTGATGGCGGTGGAGTCCATGACCTTGAGACCCCGGCGCAGGACTTCCATGTAGGTGACCGTGTCGAACTTCACGGCGTCGTCGTGCTTCATGGGATCCTTGTCGTAGACGCCGTCGACCTTGGTGGCCTTGAGGATGACGTCTGCGCCGATCTCGGCACCGCGCAGAGCGGCCGCCGTGTCGGTGGAGAAGTACGGGTTGCCGGTGCCACCCGCGAGGATGACGGCCCGGCCCTTCTCCATGTGCCGCAGGGCGCGGCGGCGGATGTAGGGCTCGCAGATCTGGGGCATGCGCACGGCGCTCATGAGGCGCGTGACGCATCCTGCGCGCTCGAGGGCGTCCTGCAGGGCCAGACCGTTGATGACCGTGGCCAGCATGCCCATGCTGTCGGCACCGGCGCGGTCCATGCCGGAGGCGGCGCCCGCCACACCCCGGAAGATGTTGCCACCACCGATGATGAGAGACGTCTGGACGCCCGAGTCGATGATGGTCTTGATTTCACGCGCGAACCTGTCGAGGGTCGCGATGTCGATGCCGGAGCCTGCGGAGCCACCGAGCATCTCGCCGGAGACCTTGAGAAGAACACGTTCGAACACAGGGCTGTTTGCGGTCACACTGCCTCCAGCAGACAAAAAAAGGGCCGGCCCGAAGGCCGGCCCTGGTTTCGGCTATCAGCCGCCGATGGCGGCTGCAACCTCGGCGGCGAAGTCGTCGGAGCGCTTCTCGAGACCCTCACCCAGCACGAAGCGGGAGAAGCGACGGACCTTGATGTTCTCGCCGATGCGGGCGACGGCGTCGGTGAGAAGGTCGTTGATGGTCTTGGAGTCGTCCTTGACGAACTTCTGATCGAGGAGGCAGACCTCCTGGAACCACTTCTTCATGCGGCCCTCGACCATCTTCTCGGCGATGTTCTGGGGCTTGCCCTCTTCCATCGCACGGCCGATCTGCACCTGGCGCTCGGCCTCGATCTCGGCTGCGGAGATCTCCTCGGAGGAGATGTACTGGGGCGCCTCGGATGCGATGTGCATCGCGATGTCGCGGACCAGGTCCTGGAAGTCGTCGGTCAGGGCCACGAAGTCGGTCTCGCAGTTGATCTCGACGAGGACACCGATCTTGCCACCGGCGTGGATGTAGGAACCCACGGCGCCCTGGGCAGCGATACGGCCGGACTTCTTGGCAGCAGAGGCGATGCCCTTCTTGCGCAGCCAGTCGACGGATGCCTTGAGGTCGTTGTTGTTCTCGGCCAGGGCCTTCTTGCAGTCGAGCATACCTGCACCGGTCTGGGCGCGGAGCTCCTTGATCAGCTTAGCGGACATGGGGTGTCTCCAGATCTATGACGAAATCGTGGGTCGGTGGCGCCCCACCGGGCGCCACGGGAGAGGATGCTCAGCCTTCCTGCTGGGAAGCGCCGCGCTTGATGACCTCGACCTCACCCTCGGCAGCAGCCTCGTCGGAGACGTAGGCGCCCTTGCCGCGGGAGGTGGACATGTTCTTGCCCTCGATGACTGCGTCGGCGATGGCCTTGGTGAACAGACGCACGGACTTCACGGCGTCGTCGTTGCCGGGGATGACGTAGTCGGCGCCGGAGGGGTCGCAGTTGGTGTCGCACAGGGCCACGACGGGGATGCCGAGGGTCTTGGCTTCCTTGATGGCGATGTGCTCCTTCTTGGGGTCGACCACGAAGATGAGGCCGGGCAGGCCCTTCATCTTCTTGATGCCACCGAGGTTGCGATCCATCTTCTCGATCTCGCGGGTGAGCTCGAGGGCCTCCTTCTTGGTGAGGAGGTCGAAGCGGCCCTCGTCGCGGGCGCGCTCGAGCTTGACCAGGCGCTCGATGGACTTCTTCACGGTCTGGAAGTTGGTGAGGGTGCCACCAAGCCAGCGGTGGTTGACGAAGAACATGTTGCTGCGAACTGCTTCCTCGGCCACGATCTCGCGAGCGGCGCGCTTGGTGCCGACGAACAGGACCGTCTTGCCGGAGGCAACGGTGGCGGAGATGAAGCGGCTTGCCTCGATCAGGCCCTTGGCGGTCTTCTGCAGGTCGATGATGTGCACACCGTCCTTCGCGCCGTAGATGTAGGGCTTCATCTTGGGGTTCCAGCGGCCGGTCTGGTGGCCGAAGTGAACGCCTGCCTCGAGCAGATCACGCAGAGAGATGTTCAGCATGTGTCCTTCTTTCGGGCGCCCTTGGCGCCCTCGCTTCCCAGTGGGGAAGCGGATTGGTTGATCGTCCGCTGGATGCATGACCCGACACTCCTTGGAGCGCACCGAGGGTCACCATGATGCCCAGCGTGAGATTTGCCGCGTGCCGACCATCGACACGAGACGGGGCCGTGTATCGTGAAGCGCCCCGAGGATCAAGATCCCCGGGGCGCCTACGGAGCCCGCCGGACTGGCGGGCAGGCAGTGGATGCAGCAGATCAGGCCGAGGCCTTGCCGCCACAGCACTTCTTGAACTTGAGACCGCTGCCGCAAGGACAGGGATCATTGCGGCTGATGCCGTGCTCGATGCCGAACTGGCGGGCCTCCTCGCCCTTGGCGGGGCGGGCGGGTGCGGCCGGCAGCGCGTTCTCGGCCGTGGGCAGACCGACCGGCAGGGCCAGGCTCTCCGGCGACAGGCTCGGGCCGCGCTCCATGCCGGGCAGGCGGGACAGGTCCGGACCGGGGATCTCCGAAGGCATCGTGCGCTGCTGCTGCAGGGCGAGGCTGCGCAGCTTGGTGATGACCTCCTCATCACGGGCGGCGCCCATCATGAGGTACATGTGGAAGGCCTCGCGCTTGTACTCGAGAAGGGGGTTGCGCTGGCCGTAGCCACGCAGGCCCACGCTCTGGCGGAGGCGGTCGACCGCGAGGAGGTGATCCTTCCAGAGGCGATCGGTGACCTCGAGGAACAGCTGGCGGCCGATCTGGTCGAACATGGGCTCGCCAAGCTCTTCCTTGCGGGCGGCCACCACTGCCCTGCCCTCTTCGAGCATGCGGTCGCGCAGCTCGGTGCGGGCGTGGTCACGGAGCTCGTCCTCGGACTCCTCCCAGCTCACGCCGAAGACGCGCTCGAGGTTCTCGCGGATGCCCTGGATGTTCCAGTCCTCGGGCTTGAGACCCTCGTCCATGTAGTCGTCGCAGACGTCGTCGACGATGCGGACGACGGCCTCGTCGACCATCTCCGCGATGTCCTCCCCATCCAGCGCACGGCGACGGACGCTGTACACGCCCTTGCGCTGGTAGTTCATGACGTCGTCGTACTCGAGGAGGTTCTTGCGGATGTTGAAGTTGTGGCCCTCGACCCGCTTCTGGGCGTTCTCGACCTGACGGGTCAGCCAGCGGTGCTCGATGGCCTCGTCGTCCTTCAGGCCCATCCGCTCCATCCAGATCTGGGTCTTCTCACCACCGAAGATGCGCATCAGCTGATCATCGAGGGCGAGGTAGAAGCGGGAGGAGCCGGGGTCGCCCTGGCGGCCGGAACGACCGCGGAGCTGGTTGTCGACGCGGCGGGACTCGTGGCGCTCGGTGCCGATGATGTGCAGGCCGCCGGCGGCCTTGACCCGCTCGGCCTCCTCGGCGCACTGGCTCTTGAGCTGGTCGACCAGTGCCGCGAAGCCCGCGGGATCCACTTCGGGATCCACCTGCAGGGCCGCGAGCTCCTCGGGGTTGCCGCCGAGCTTGATGTCGGTGCCACGGCCGGCCATGTTCGTGGAGATGGTGATGGCGCCGGTACGGCCGGCCTGGGCCACGATGTGGGCCTCGCGATCGTGCTGCTTGGCGTTCAGGACCTCGTGGGGGATGCCTGCGGAGTTGAGCAGGTTGGACACGATGGCCGACTTCTCGACGGAGGTGGTGCCCACGAGGACGGGCTGGCCGCGACGGTGGCAGTCGGCGATGTCCTCGACGACGGCGCGGAACTTGCCTTCCTGGTTCTTGTAGACGACGTCGTCGCGGTCGATGCGGGCCACCGGCTTGTTGGTGGGGATCGCGACGGTGTGCAGCTCGTAGATGTCGGCGAACTCGCCGGCCTCGGTCATCGCGGTGCCCGTCATGCCGGCGAGCTTGTCGTACATGCGGAAGTAGTTCTGGTAGGTGATCGAGGCGTAGGTCTGGGACTCGCGCTTGACCTCGACCTTCTCCTTGGCCTCGACCGCCTGGTGCAGGCCGTCGGACCAGCGACGACCGGCCATGAGGCGACCGGTGAACTCGTCGACGATGACCACCTCGCCGTTGCGGACGACGTAGTCGCGGTCGCGCTTGAACAGGTGGTGGGCCTTCAGGGCCTGCATGGAGTGGTGCAGGACCTCGATGTTTTGGGGATCGTACAGGTTGTCGATGCCCAGGGAGGACTCGACGCGACCGATGCCATCCTCGGTGAGGGTGACGTTCTTGGCCTTCTCGTCGAGGACGAAGTCGATGTCGCGCTGCAGCAGGGGCACCACGCGGTCGACCACGTTGTACAGGTCGACGGGCTTGTTGGTGGGGCCGGAGATGATGAGCGGCGTACGGGCCTCGTCGATCAGGATGGAGTCGATCTCGTCGACGATGGCGAAGTTGTGGCCGCGCTGGGCGAACTGGCTGGCGGAGAACTTGAGGTTGTCGCGCAGGTAGTCGAAGCCGAACTCGTTGTTCGTGCCGTAGGTGATGTCGGCGGCGTAGGCGGCCTGCTTTGCGGAGGCATCGCGCTCGGTGGAGAGGACCTTGCCCACGGACATGCCGAGGAAGTTGTAGATCTGGGCCATCCAGTCGGCGTCGCGCTCGGCCAGGTAGTCGTTGACCGTGACGAGGTGGACGCCCTTGCCGGACAGGGCGTTGAGGTAGACGGGCAGCGTGGCCACGAGGGTCTTGCCCTCACCCGTCTTCATCTCGGCGATCTGGCCGCTGTGGATGATCATGCCACCGATGAGCTGGCAGTCGTAGTGGCGCATGCCCATCACGCGCTTGCCGGCTTCGCGGACGGTGGCGAAGGCCTCGGGCAGGATGTCGTCGAGGGAGGCGCCGTTCTCGAGCTTCTGCTTGAACTCGGCGGTCTTCGCCGCGAGCTGCTCGTCGGTCAGGCTGGTGAAGCTGCTCTCGAGTCCGTTGATCTTCTGGACCATGGGTTGCAGCTTCTTCAGCTCACGCTCGTTGGCGTCGCCGAAGATCTTCTTGAACGCGGTGGAGATCGCTTCAATCATGTTCGTAGAATCCTGCGCCGGTGGCGGTGTCGTGTCATCAAACCGCCGCACCATGCACACGAAACGGGGGCGGGACAACCCCCCGTCCTGTGACCGGAGGCTGGCCCTGCCTATCTCGGCAGGTACTTGAGCGGGTCGAGAGCACTGTCTCCAGCACGAAGCTCGAAGTGCAGGTGGGGCCCCGTACTCCGGCCTGTGCTTCCCATGGTGGCGATGTAATCGCCCCTCTCCACACGGTCACCCTTCTTGACCAGAAGGCGGGTGCAGTGGGCGTAGGTGGTGGTGATGCCGAAGCCGTGATCGATCACGACGACCCGTCCATATCCGGACATGGTCCGCGCCTCGGAGACGACGCCGGGGGCCACCGCGTGCACCGGGGTGCCCCGGGCGTTGGCGATGTCGATGCCGGAGTGGAACTTGGTGTGCCGGCGGTAGGGATCACGGCGCCAGCCGAAGGCGCTCGTGAGGCGCCCCTTCGAGGGCCAGATGCCCGGGAGCGCATTGTTGAGCGCGCGCAGCGACTCGAGCTCGCTCATGAGCAGGTTGAGGTCGGGCTCGTCGCTCTGGAAGTTCAGCAGGAAGTCCTCGAGGCGCTGCGCGACGTCTTCTGCCCATCCCACGGCCGGCAGGCGCAGGGTGCCGCCCTCCACGGGACCCTCGAGGCCGACCTCGATGCCTCCATCGGCCGCGTACAGCTCATCGTGGGGCTCGTGGGCCGGCACATCCGTATCGGACCCATCGGTGTCGAGCTGCTCCGTGGCGTGCCAGCCGTCGAGCATGGGGTAGCCCGAGAAGTCACCCTCGTGCAGCGGACCGCCGTGATCGCCCTGGGCCTCCGACAGGCTCGCGAGCTGGGCCTGGTACAGCTTGAGCCGCATCATGGCGTCTTCGGCGTCGCGGAGCTGCTCGTCGATCTGCCGCACGCGCTCCTTGAGGGCGAAGTTCTCCTCGATGAGCGTGTCGTGGGCCGCGATCTTGGGCCACTGGGCGCCCAGTACGGCACAGACGACCACGAGCGCCGCCATCAGGCCACCCGCCGTTGCACGGATACCGAACAGCTGCCTCGTGGTGAGCGTGAAGGTCAGGGTGTCGTCCGGCGCGGGCTCGTGGCCCCTGCGCTGGGCAGGAGGAAGATCGACGGGCCGATCCTCCGGCTGCTCCCCGACCCGCTGGCTCATCTGTCGTCGCCCACCTGCACCACCACGGCCGTGATGTTGTCCTCGCCGCCGCGGGCGCAGGCCATGCCCACGAACTGACGACAGGACTCGGTGATGCTGTGGGAGGTGAGGACGTCGCGCAGCTCGTCCATCTCGACGCGCCCGGACAGGCCGTCGGTGCAGAGCAGGAAGCGGTCGCCCTTGCGGAGCGCCTTGACCTGGACGTCGACCTCGACCTCGGGGCCGGAGCCCAGGGCACGGGTGATGACGTTGCGCATGCGGTGGAACTTGGCCTCTTCTTCGGTGATGAGGCCTTCGCGGACCGACTGGGCCACGAGGGAGTGATCCTCGGTGACCTGCTCGATGTCGCCGTTGCGGATGGAGTACACGCGGGAGTCGCCGACGTGGGCGATGAAGGCGTTGCCCCGGTGGGCGAGCATGACGACCACGGTGGTGCCCATGCCCCAGTACTCCTGGTTGTCGCAGGCCCAGCTGTAGATGCGGTTGCCCGCCTGGCTGACCGCATCGGCGAGGGCCGTGCGCAGGATCTCGACAGGATCCTCGTCGGAGACCTGGGGATCGGGCAGACGCAGCTGACCCACCAGCTCCTCGACGGTGTTCACCGCGAGGCTCGATGCATACTCGCCGCCCGCGTGACCGCCCATGCCATCCGCCACCACGAAGAGGTTGAGCTCCTCGTTGATGAGGTAGGCATCCTCGTTGCGGCCGCGCTTCAGGCCGATGTCGGTGATTCCGCTGGAGATGATCTGCATCTGTTCCTCGCTGTCTTCTTCGGGAGCCTACCGGATCCGGATGCGATGCAGGGCATCGGCGAGCGCCAGGAAGCCTGCGACCTCGAGCCTCTCCGCCCGAAGATCCGGTCGGATGCCCGCATCGGCGAGGGCCTGCAACGCGACATCCTTGCCGAAGAGAGGGGTGAGCGCGTTGCGCAGCGTCTTGCGACGTTGCCCGAACGCAGCCGTGACCACCTTATCAAAGAAGTCAGGGGCGACGTCGCCGACCTTGGGCGCGTCGTACAGCTCGGCGTGGACGATGGCGCTGTGCACCTTCGGGGGCGGGATGAAGGCGCCGGGGGGCACGTCGAAGGCGTGCCGCACGTCTCCCCTCACCTGCAGGTGCACCGACAGGGCGCCGTAGGCCTTGCTGCCGGGGCCGGCCACCATCCGATCGATGACCTCCTTCTGCAGCATGACCGTGAGGGTGCTGAAGCGCTCCGGCATGCGCGCGCAGTTCATCACCAGGTGCGTGCCGACGTTGTAGGGCAGGTTGGCCACCAGCTTGTGGCCCGGGCCGGGGGCGAGGGTCTCCCAGTCGGCCTTGAGGGCGTCGACGTGGACGACGTTCACGTCCGGGAAGGTGCGCTGGATGTGCTCGTACAGATCGTCGTCGATCTCGATCGCCGTGAGGTCGCAGCCGGTCTGCAGGAGCGCATGGGTGAGGATGCCGAGACCGGGGCCGATCTCGATCACCTTGTCGCCCTCGGTGACTCGCGCGATGCGGATCATGCGGTGGACGATGGTGGGCCTGGCGAGGAAGTGCTGGCCGAAGCGCTTCTTGGCGCGCTGCTGCAGCTCCTTGAGAACGGCCCTCGGATCCGATGCGTCGGTCATTGTCCCACCACCCAGCTGGCACGCGCCCGCAGCGCGAAGTCGTCGGTCTGGCCCTGCAGCAGCCGGAGGCGGCCTGCGTGGGCGATCATCGCGGCGTTGTCGGTGCACCGGCTCTTCGGGGGCAGGTACACGTCGAGGTGACGCGTCTTCAACAGGGCGTTGCGCAGCCCGCTGTTGGCCGCCACGCCGCCTCCGATGACCACCCGACGCACGCCGGTACGGGCCGAGGCCTTGTTCACACGGCTCATCAGGCAGTCGATGACGGCGGCCTGGAAGCTGGCACAGATGTCGGCGTCGGCGGCGCGCTCGTCGCTGAGCAGGTGCTGGCGGACGGCGGTCTTGAGGCCGGAGAAGGACCAGTCGAGGCCCCCCTTCTTGGGCCGCGGCCGGGGAAAGTCGACGGCCTCGGGGTTGCCCTCGGCCGCGAGACGATCGACCACGGGACCACCGGGGTAGCCGAGGCCCATCATGCGGGCGACCTTGTCGTAGGCCTCGCCGGCGGCGTCGTCGACGGTCTCGGCCAGGACCTCGTACTCGCCGAGCGCCTTGCACAGGTACAGCGTGGTGTGGCCGCCGCTGACCACCAGCGACAGGAACGGCCACTCGGGCCGGCGCTCCTCGAGCAGTGCGCTGAGCAGGTGGCCCTCGAGGTGGTTGACGCCCAGGAAGGGGACGTCCCAGCCGGCGGCGAGGCCCTTGGCCATGTTCAGGCCCACCAGCACGGCCCCGATGAGGCCGGGACCGGCCGTGGCCACGACGGCGTCGGGGCGCTCGATGCCGGCTTCGTCCAGTGCGGCCTGCACGACGGCGCCCACCTTCTCGACGTGGGCGCGGGCCGCGAGCTCGGGCACCACACCGCCGAAGCGGGCGTGGACCTGCTGGCTGTAGGTGATGTCGGACAGCACGCCGGTGACATCGACCACCGAGGCGGCGGTCTCGTCGCAGCTGGTCTCCACTCCCAGGACCTTCAAGGACTACCTCCAGGACGCCGGCGGGCATCCCCCGCGGCGGACGGGCCCCATAACCACACGAACGCGTGGCAGGCTCGCCATGGTGACAACTGTTGGCCTGACAGGCCCCTGCCGACGGCCCGCGCGGACCGTCCGCGCTATGGTGGACGCGACACGGGACGTCTCCATGCGCGCACTGCTCCTCGCCCTCATGCTGTCTACCGCCTTCGCCGAGCCGCTCGATCGGGTGGTGGCGGTCACCGATCGCACGCCGGTCCTCGCCTCCGACGTGCGCACCGAGCAGGCCCTCGACGCCGTCGATCGGCCTCCGGCACCCGCGTGGGGCGCCCGCGAGCCCGACGCCGTGGAGCGGCTGATCGACATGCAGCTGATCCGGGCGCAGACGCCTCACTGGATCCCCTACCAGCCCACGCAGCGGCAGTTCGAGGATCGCTACGACCTTCTGCGCCGCACCTACCGCTCCCCTGCCCGCTGGAAGGCCTTCCTGGACGAGCAGGGCACCACCGAGGAGCGCCTGCTCACCGCGCTCCGCCGGCGCATGGCGCTCGAGTCCTGGCTCATCCAGCGCCTCTCCCTCCCCCCGGACGACCCCGCCTGGCCGCAGCAGGCCGACGCGCTGCTCACCGAGCTCCGAGCCGGCGTGACCGTCCGCTATCCCGCGGTCATCGAGGTCCCGTGATCCACGTCAGGCAGTTGACCCGCGATGACCTGGACGCGGCGGCCGCCATCGAGGCCGCCGCCGGGCACACCGCATGGACCCGCACACAGCTGCTGGAGTGCCTCGACCACCGCCTGCAGGGCGGCTGGGCGCTGGAGGACGCGGGCGTGCTGCAGGGCCACCTGATGTGGCAGCGGGTGGCCGACGAGGCCGAGCTGCTGATCATCACCATCCACCCCGGCGCGCAGGGCCGCGGACTCGGGCGGGTCCTCATGGAGCGCTTCCTGCAGGACTGCCGCGACCACGGCGTGGCGCAGGTCTTCCTCGAGGTCGAGGCGAGCAACGCGCCTGCCCTCGCCCTGTACCGCCGCACCGGCTGGGAGCAGGTGGGGCGACGGCGGGACTACTACGGGCCGGGGAAGGACGCGCTGCTCTGGGCACGGCGCCTGGACTGACCGTGCAGGGCGTGCCCAAGACGACGAACCGCGCGGACCCTGCAGGGCGCCGCGCGGCTCGATGGCACACCGGGGAGGGCCCCGGCGGCGATCAGTTCGGCTTGAAGTGGAAGGGGAAGCTGGTGGGCTTCTCCTCCTTGAGCCGGCCGTAGATGCGCCAGGAGTCCATCTGATCGGTGATGCACTGCTCGAGCTGGGCATCGGAGACGCCCTGGCCCACGGCACTGGGGCGAACCACCTGACCGTCCTTGCCGACCGTGAGGGAGATCTTCCAGACACCCTCGAGGCCCTCGTTGGTCTTCAGGCGCTTCTCGTAGCACTGCTGCAGACGACCGATGCGGGACCGGATCATGTCCTTGGTGGCTTCGCCGATCTCGGCGTCGTCGGTGAGCAGCGGGGCCGCCCGGCGGGTGGTGAGACCACCGCCGTAGTCACCACCGACGATACCGCTGATGCCGCCGCTGGTGGTGCCCTCGTGCTCGCGGATGCCGAGCTTGGGCTGGGCGGGATCCTTGCGGGTGCGCCGGGTACCGACCTCCTCCTCGACGAAGTCGGCGCCATCGACCGCCACACCGCCGGGACCGGTGGCCTTCTCCTTGCTCGCGATCGCGAGGAGGCCTTCGTCGGTGCCGCCCGATGCGGTACCGCCACCACCCTTGCGTGCGCGAAGGGCCCGTGCCTGTGCCTCGGCTTCGGCCTTGGCCTCTGCCTCGGGATCGTACGCCTCGAACTGCATGTTCTGCAGCTCCATGAGGAAGTCGTCGCCGAGGGCGAGCTCGACCACCTCCGGGGGAGGCTTGGACACCTGCCACCCGATGTAGCCGAGGGCGACGATCACCAGCGGCATCGCGACCAGGAGCGGCATGCGCGCCTGGCGCCGTGCGATGACGGCGTCTTGACGTTCCTGCTCGGCCTGGACGGCCTCTCCGGGGTTGGTGGGCGCATCCTCGCCCGGAACCTCTCCGAAGCAGCTGGGGCAGGTGCCCCCATAGATGTGCAGTTCTTCGGAAATCCGGGCATTGCAGAAGGGACAGCTGGCCAAAATCAATCCCCTGTTCGATAGCTGGGAGGCGGTATCTCGAGTGCTTGGCAACTCGGTGTGACAGGACCGGTACGGGACACGTGGACCTGCTCACACAACAGCCAGCATTGTACCGCCGGCGCTTCCGCAGATCCAGCAGGTGCGCGATTCCCATCGGTGGACCGAACGTCACCTGACCGGAACTAGGGCGCGACAAGCCCGTACGCGGTGTCCAGGAAGACCACCAGCACGTTGCACCAGGCGTGGAAGAAAGCGCCCGCGAGTACCTCACCGGTGCGCGAACGGAGCCAACCGAACACGAGGGCGGGCAGGAAGATGAACGGGTGCCACCACTGGAAGGTGACGAGGGAGTGCCCGAGCGCGAACCACAGGGCCGTGACCCAGAGGGAGCGCCCGACGAGCGCCCCCCAGATCCGCGTGTGCGGCGGCCAGATGCCGTCCAGCCGGGACTGCATGTAGCCCCGGTAGAACATCTCCTCGGGAATCGCCACGTACGCGAAGTGGTAGGCGATCAGGAGCAGGGGCTGGGCCGGCAGCGTGAAGGAGGGAGAGGCCGCCCGCACCCCCACCCTGCAGGCACCACTTCGGGAGAATGCCGACATCGCCTCGATGTTCTCGGCCATGCCACAGGCCTGCTCCACGACCGCCGGGAACCAGGTGGTCTGCCACAGGTGGTACAGCGGAAGGAACGGCAGCGTGATCGCCACGCCGAGGCCGAGGCCCCAGATCGCGGCCTGCTTCCAGGTCTCGCCATCGCGCAAGGGCGGCAGGGACAGCGGGTAGCGATCCGGATCGACCCCACGCCGACGCAGGACCCAGACGGGCGCCCAGATGAACAGCACCGGCACCAGGAGCAACAGCGGATCACGGAGCCAGCCGGCCCCTTCGGCGACCGTGGAGACGACGCGGATGGCGAGCAGGACACCGAGGTAGGTGAGCGCCACCTCCCACAGGACGCTCTTGCGCTCGGCCGCGGTCACCGACGTTCCAGACACAGCTCCCCCAACACCATGGCCGCCAGATCCAGCTCCGTGGCCGCCCGGGCGAGGCCGCGGGTGCTCTGACGGATGACACCGTCGACGGCGACCGGCAAGGCCACCACGCCCACGGGCCCCGCAGCCTGGAGGATCCGGGCCCGCAACGGGTCGTGGCCGACATCGAGCAGCGGCAGGCCGCTGGGTCCCGGCGCGGCGCCGGCGAGGGGGTGGTCGGGCGGCATGGGGATGCGTACCGCCCCCTGGGCGACGTTGGCGCCCAGCCGGCGCACGAGATCGGTGGGCAGCTCGGCGGTGCCCTGGACGACCCCACGCCGCAGGGTGTGCTCGGACAGGCCCATCTGGCGCAGCAAGGCCTGCACGCCCCGATCGCCCTGCAGGTTGACCCACACCACCCGGCGCCCCTGCTTGTCGAGCCCCGGCCCCGCCGGGCCCCGGGCGACGAGCACCGGTGCGCCCGCGCCGAGGAGGGCCCCCACCCGAGCGGCCGAGCAAGGCTTCCAGTCGCCGGACACCGGCCCCCTCTCCCGGGGATCGACCTGGGGCCCCACGATGAAGGGGCGACGGTGGGGGGACATGCCCGCCAGATCGGCGGCGGCCCCGAGCGCAAGCGCGGCCCGCCCTGGGGACGGCATGACACGGAAGGGCACCTCGCGGACCCGGCGGACGACCTGGCCGACGACATGGGGAAGCGCGTAGGCGGCGCCCACGAGCACGACCGTGCGGTGTCCCCAGCGAGCGAGGTGGGCCCGGATGAGCTCCACGCTCACCTCGACCACGCGTTCCATGATCGTGGCCGCCGCATCCTCCGGTGAGAGTCCCTCGAAGGCATCGAGCACCGCCGTGTCGCGGCCGGTGAGATCCAGCCAGCTGCTGGCGGCGACGCCGAGGCCCTCGACCCACACCCGCTGGCGCAGCAGATCGAGGGTGGGTCCGTGGGGACGTCCCGCCGCACCGAGGGTGTCCAGCTCGTACAGGTGCGCCACGCCGAGCAGATCGACCACCAGGGCCAGGTGCAGGTGCAGGGCCGCCACGTCGGACTCGGCGCGCACGAGATCGAGCTGGCCGACCATCCCCACGTGCACCGCGAGTCCGACGCCGTCGTCGGCGGAGTGCAGCGTGACGACGAGCGCCTCGTCGTTCTCCTGCATGCGGTAGGCCCCCTGGGCCAGGGCGCGGTGGACGTCGACGGTGGCCACCCGGGAGGCCTCGAAGCCCTCTTCCCGGAGGAGCTCGTCGAGGTGTTCCTCCGCCTGGTCGGCCACCCAGGCTCCCAGTCCGGTACGCCGCAAGGCCGTGCGCCCCACGGCCTGCACACGGCCGAACAGGGATGCGCCTCCGGGAATGTGCCGGAACAGCCCCACCTGTCGCTCGACGACGGCCATGGGATCGTACCGTCCGGCCACCGCGACCACGTCGATGTCACCGCGCTGCATGCCGGCGTGTCGCAGGGCCTTGTCCATGAGGACCCAGGGAAGCCCCTGCACATCCTCGACGCCCTCGCCCCGCCCGCCCCAGACGGTACTGAGGATCCGATCGTCGCGGATGACCGCTGCGCTGGCATGGGTGCCCTGTGCGATGCCGAGGATGTTCACCGGGGTCCCCTGGGTTGTGGGTCGGGAAGGTCGCCCACGCTACACTACTCCCGCCCCCGAGAACGCGCCTGCCCGGAGTCTTCCACGTGCGACTGTTGCTGACGGCCCTGCTGCTCGCCACCGGTTGTGGTCCCAAGGTCCTGACCTCCCCCGGTCCCACGAGTGTCGTGGGGCGCACGCCGACGCGCACCGCCTCCCAGCCGAGGACCGAACCCGACCGGCCATCCCGGGACACCCCCTCGGCTCGCCCCGAGCGCCCTGTGGAGCACCCTCTCGTCTCCGCGGCCAACAAGCTGCTCAAGCAGCGCTACCCCCGGGGCGCGCGGAACGACTGCTCCGGCTTCGTCTGCCTCACCTACGACCGCGCCGGCGGCGACCTGTCCGGCAACACGGCGAGCCTGTGGCAGATGGCCCGCGAGAACGGGTGGACCCACCGCAAGAAGCGCCCCGCCCCCGGTGATCTCGTGTTCTTCGACAACACCTACGATCGCAACGGCAACCGCCGCCTCGACGACGAGCTCACCCACATGGGCATCGTGCTGTCGGTCGATGGAGACGGCACCATCACGGTGGCCCACGGCGGCACGAAGAAGGGCCACACCACCATGGTGATGAACCTGCTGCAGCGCTCCGACCACGAGGACGGCGGCGGCAAGGTGGTCAACGACTACCTGCGGGCCCGCTCCAGCAGGGATCCGGCCGCGGCCCGCTACCTGTCCGGGGAGCTGTGGCGGGGGTTCGCAACGATTCCGCTCGACCCCTGACGCCCGCGCCTCAGAAGTTCATCCGCCGGAACACGACCGACGGGATCGAACGCACGGCCAGCATGATGGGACGCCACAGCCAGGGCACGTAGCGCACCTGCACGGGACGACGGACGGCATCGACGATCTGGGCGGCGGCCGCGTCGGCCTCGATGAGCAGCGGGAGCGCTCCCCGATCCTTCGTCATGTCCGTCTTCACGGGACCGGGCTTGATGGTGACCACCCGCACGCCGTGGCGGTCGAGCCGGTTGCGCAGGGACTCGAGGAAGCTGTGCAGCGCGGCCTTGGAGGCACAGTAGGCGGGGTTGCCCAGCCGGCCACGGTCGCCGGCCACGGAGCCGATGCCCACCAGCACGCCACGGTGCAGCGGCCCCATGTAGCTGGCGCCCGCGTTGAGCCAGGCCATGGCACCGAGGGTGTTGACCTGGAAGATGTGCGTGTCCTTGGCGGTGTCGAACTCGTCGAGCTCGACCGCGGGCATCACGCCGGCGGAGTAGACGAGCACGTCGACGCCGCCGAGCCGCTCGACACAGGTGCGGAAGGCCGCCTCCACCTGGTCGAGCTGAGTGACGTCGTGACGGACGGGCACCACCGCATCGCGGCCGAGCTCGGTCTGGAGGGCCCGCAGCCCCACCTCGTTGCGCGCGAGGGCCGCCACCTTGCAGCCACGGGCCACGAAGGCCCGCACGAGGGCCTGGCCGATGCCACGGGACGCGCCCACCACCACCACACGGGTTCCGCTGTCCAATCCGCCTCCCACCAATTCAGGGGATCTGAAGGTCGAGCTGGGCCGCGACCTTCGCGGCGAGCTCCTGCAGCACCTGTGCCTCCTCGCTGTCGCCGAGCACCGCCGGCAGGCCGGCATCACCCGCCTTGCGCAGGGAGGTCTTCAGGGGCAGGTCGCACAATACCTCCGTGTCGAAGCGTTCGGCCGTGCGACGGCCGCCCTCCTCTCCGAACACGTAGTCACGGGTGCCGTCGGGCAGCGGATAGTAGGCCATGTTCTGGACGAGTCCGAGCAGGGGCACGTCGAGCTTGCGGAACATCTGGATGCCGCGGACGGCGTCGGCGAGCGCCACCTGCTGGGGCGTCGTGACGATCACGGCACCGGTCAGGTCGACACCCTGGATGAGGGAGAGCTGCACGTCGCCGGTGCCCGGGGGCAGATCGACCACCAGGACGTCGAGCTCGCCCCACACGGTGTCCTGCATGAACTGGCGGAGCGCGCTCATGACCATCGGGCCACGCCAGATGATGGGGTCCTCCTCCTCGGTGAGCAGGCCCATGGAGATGCAGGCGACGCCGTAGGCCATCACCGGGATGACCTTCTTGTCCTTGTTGATCATGGGCCGCGCACGCACGTTCATCATCACGGGCAGGCTGGGGCCGTAGATGTCGGCGTCGAGCAGGCCCACCTTCAGGCCCTGCTGGCGCAGGCCCACGGCGAGGTTGCAGGCCACCGTGGACTTGCCCACGCCGCCCTTGCCCGAGGCCACGGCGATGATGGACTTGATGCCCGGGGGCATCTTCTTCTGGATGGGACCGCCGTGGGGCACCATGCCCGGGCCGCTCATGCCCTTGACGGGCTCCTCGGGCGCCTTGGCCGGAGCGGGCCTGGGGGTGGTCGCCTGACGCTCGACCAGCCGGGGCTTGAGCTCGCCGGTGAAGCCGACCTGACGCAGGTTGTCCATCAGCTCCTTGACCATGGCCCTGCGCTGCTCGGGGGTGTGCGCGGGCTGCACGACGAGGGAGAAGTGCAGGACCTCGCCCTCTGCACGGGCATTGCTGACCATGCCCATGAGCCAGATGCTCCGCCCGCTGATGGGGTCGCGCACCCGCGTGGCTGCGGGCTGGAGGTAGCGAAGGGGATCGATGGAAGCCACGGGACGCCTCTGCTGGTTCGTTCAAGGGGTATTCGGAGCCCCACTATCCTGTCACCGCCCACGTGGCCCAGCCCGGCGGGTCCCCTCCTCCGTTGTCAAGTACCGAACACCTCCGCTAGTCTGCCGAGGTCCACGGATGGGGCTCCATGCGCGCATTGATTGCCACAGCAGCTGTACTTCTCTCCTCCCAGGCTCTCGCGGCGCCGCCCGAAGACGTCAGCCTGTCCAGCATGTCCACCTACCGCGGCGTGCCCGTGGTGGATCCCGTGGTCCTGGGCGATGCGTACGAGCTCGTCGTCAAGCAGCTCGGCGTGGCCGTGGGTACCCGCGTGCCCAGTCCGGCCCACACGCTCGGCGCCAGCGGCTTCGAGCTGGCGGTGGAGAACACCTTCGGCTTCAACCAGTCCACACGCGCCCCCGATGGCGCCGTGCCGGCCTGGGCCCGCGTGCACGAAGACGAGGATCCAGCCGCCTTCCTCAACGCCCTGGGCGTCTCGATGCGCAAGGGCCTGCCCTTCTCCACCGAGATCGGCATCGGGGCCCGCTGGCTGGTCAACTCCCACCAGGCGGTCATCAGCGGCTGGGGTCGCATCGGCCTGGTGGAGAACTGGCGTCCCTGGCCCGACATCTCCGTGCACGTCGGCTACCACCACTACGTCGGCAACCCGGAGCTGCAGCTCGGCACCTGGGAGACGGGCATCACGGTCGGCACCTCCCTGCCCTTCGGCGCCAACCCCAAGGTCCGGCAGGCCTCCTTCAGCCCCTTCGCCGACTTCAACCTGCTCACCGTCGCCGCGGCCCCCACGATCGACCCCGAGCTCGCCTCCGAGATCGGCGCCGTGGCCTACGGCCGCCACGTGCCCGCGGGCATCGCGAGCACCAAGGCGCTGGTGATCCCGCAGCTGCAGGGCGGCTTCGAGATCAAGGGCGGCGGCGTGTTCTTCCGCTTCGCCGGTGGCTGGGCGTTCGGCACGATGGCCACCGCCAACGCGGCCTTCGGCTTCGCCTTCTGAGGTTGTCCCGGGCACCGATGGGTACCGGGTGCGCACCGGTGCGTCGATTCCCCTTGCCCCATCCGCCCTTGCTCTCCTCGCTGTGCCTCCTGCTGTTCTCGCTGCCCGCCTGGGCCGACGTCCGCATCCGGATCGAGGCCACGGTCGACGAGGACCTGCGCGGCGTACGTGGCACCCTGACCGTGGTGCACACCGACGAGTCGCTGGCCTTCGTGGATCCCCTCGAAGACCTCCCGGTGCCCGACTACGAGCTCGACCTGTACCGGACCTTTCCCGGCGCCCCCAACCAGGGCGAGGTGCGCTGGCGCCAGGACGGCGACACGCTGCACTTCGAGACCCGGCTGCCCAAACGCTACGGCGACGTGGGCTGGACCCGCAAGGGCCTGATGGCCAACGGCGCGTGGTATCCGCAGCCCCTCACGGCGGACGGGCGGCTGCCGGTGGTCGACTGGGATCTGTCGATCGACGTGCCCGACGGCAGCGTGGGAGCGCTGGGCCAGGTGGCGGGCAGTCCGTCCCTGGGGTGGTCCGGGCAGGGGCAGCGCGCCTCCCTCGCCGTGGTGCCCGACGGCCGCATCACCCGCGTCGAGGGCGGTGACTGGCACCTGCAGCTCCTCACCCGCGGCAAGCCCCGCAAGGTGCTCGTCGACAACCTGCGGGCACAGGTGGAGCAGCTCGACGCCCCCACGGGCGAGGTCTGGGGCGTCGTTGTGGAGGGCCCCCTGCGCCGCCGCCTGTCCCGACCGGGCCGTGGCACCGCCTATGTGTCCGACCGGGCGTACAGGCTCACCAAGGGCCTGTATCGGATGCACCACGAGCCGGTCTTCACGGGCATCGTGGCGGCCACGGCCCCGCAGCCCGTCCGCCGCGACCGGCTGATGCTGGCGAGCCTGACGGCCACGGAAGTCCGCAAGCGGGTGACCGAGCAGGGACAGCGCAAGGCCGACCTGCTGCGCCTCACCCGCTGGATCCCCATGGTCGATGCCGCCCTGTACGACCCGGAGATGGCGTTCCAGTCCGAGGTGTTCAAGCGGGTCCACCCCTCCGACAGGGTGCTCGACGATCTGGAGGAGCGCTTCACCCCCGCCACAGCCCCCTCCGTCGTGGTGGCCCAGCTCCGGGCGCAGCTCGGCGCGGAGGTCGTGCACCACCTGACCACCGAGCTCTCCACCGGGGCCTCCCTGGTGGAGGCCAGCGAGGCGACAGGTGTGGAGCAGGCCTGGTGGGACGACTGGGCGCGCCCCTATCCCGTCCAGGACTACACCCTCGAGGTGCGGGACGCGCTGCTCACCATCCGCAGGGAGGCCCCCGAGGACGCCCAGGTGGAGGCGGTGCAGGTGCTCGTCGACGGGCAGACCTGGACGAAGGAGATGGGACCCGGCGAGGACGTGTGGCACCTGGACCTGCCCGAGGCGCCGAAGAAGGTGCGCCTCGACCCCGAGCGCATCCTGGGCCAGACGAGCCGCTGGAACGAGGTGCGGCCTCCGCCCATCCGCTGGTCGCTGTACGCCGCCATCTACTCGGTGCAGCTCAACCGGGGCTGGGTCTCCGCCGCCGGAAGCGTCACCGTGAACCGGGCCGACGACACCCACAACCGCTACCGGCTGACCGTGGCCACCTCGGGTTCGGACTGGATCCGGGGCACGCTGGCCTGGACCTACATGCTGGGACGCCCGCTCATGCGCACCACCCGGCGCTCCGCCCTTGTCACCAGCCTGTCGGGCGCATGGAAGAACCAGAGCTACCCGGGCAACGAGGACATCCCCTACTCCCTCGTGGGCAGCCTCGCGTGGGTCTACAACAGCCGCCGCACCACCCTGGCGCCGCTGCGAGGCCAGACCTACGGACTCGCGGTGACCGCCGGCGGCACGCCGAGCAACGGCGGCGCCTTCGTCCGCACCACCGGCCACGCCTCCACCCGCATCCCGCTGCACCCCCGCCACGTGCTCGCGGGCCGCGTCAGCGCCGGCTGGGCGTGGGCCACGGAGGGCCAGCGACGCCTGAGCCTCGGCGGCCAGCTCAAGGTCCGCGGCATTCCCGACGGCCTGGTGCAGGGCGATGTCATCACGACCGGCAACCTCGAGTACCGCGTGGCGCTGGTGCGCAACGCCTCCATCCCCTTCGGCCTGACCTTCCCCGCCGACCTCAACCTCGCCATCGGCCTGGATGTCGGCGGCGGCATCGACGGGGACACGGCGGTGGGCGGCGCGAGCGCGACGACCGGCATCGGGGTCATCACGGAGCACCTGGGCCTGTCGCCGGGCGGTGTGATGCTGTCGGTGAGCTTCCCGGTCTGGGCCACCTCCTACGAGGTCCACGAGGACGGCATCGTGGACTGGGAGTTCTTCCTGACCTGGGGCTACATGTTCTGAATGCACGAAGGGCGCCCCGGATGACTCCGGAGCGCCCTTGCGCGGCATGCCGTGGCGGAGGCCTCAGCTGCCGTTGCCCCGGCGGAGCTCCTGCACCTTGTCGGCGGAGAAGCCCTCGTCGTCGGCCTGGATCCAGGCGTAGTCGACCTGCTTGCCATCGACCTCGCAGAAGGTGGGACGCCAGGAGGGGGTGCGGGTCCAGAGGAAGGCGCCGCCCCACATGGTGGCGGCCTCCGCGGAGATGAAGCCGAGCGCAGCCGCCAGGACGGACTGGGCGACGCCGCCGTACTGGTCGGAAAGCAGCAGGGCCTGGAAGAGCTCGCGGGCGCCCTCACCAGCGATGGTCGGAGACATGACCGTGCCGAGAATCTGGATGGTGGAGCCGAAGATGACCGGCCAGAACTCCATCGTGGTCACGCCGAGCGCCAAACCGGTGAACACGTACACCGTGGCCGTGAGGAAGTGGGACACGTACTTGGCGAACAGCGTCGAGAACAGCAGGCTGAGCTGGCCTTCGTAGGCTCCGACCGCATCGGCGAACTTGCCGACGATGTTCTGCACCTTGGGAACGCCACCGAGCTTGCTGGCGAACCAGTTCACGATGCTCACCATGAGCTTGGGGCGCACCAGCATCAGGACGACGAACGTGGTGATGCCACCGGACACGCCGAGCAGGATGCCTGCCAGAACCGGTGCCGTCTCGGGGCTACCGAGCCCCACAGCCGCGCTCTTCACCACCGAGTAGGAGATGGGAAGGGTGAGCACGATGCCCAGAAGGAGTCCCGTGAGGCCAATGAACTTCTCGAGGGTCTTGGCCGTCACCACACGAGGAGTCTCGTTGGTGTAGCGGGCCGCCTCGTAGAGCGTGTAGCCGTCGAGGCCGATGGTGCTGGGCAGGAAGGTGCCGATGAAGCGACCGATCAAGAAGGAGGTCATGATGGTCTGCCAGAAGGGAAGGCGGATGCCCTGCCCCCGAAGCAGCAGGTTCCAACCGTAGGCGGACGCGATGACGCTGACGAACTTGACCAGCATGGCCACGCAGGCCCACAGGAAGAAGGTCTGCGGATCGACCTGATCGATGTAGGTGGAGATCGCCTGGAACAGGGGCGCCTTCTCACCGTTCTCCATCTCGATGGGATGGCGCAGCAGCGACATCACACCGCCGATCGTGAACAGGACCTTCGCTACCAGGTCCAGGCGCTTCCTGGCTTGGCCATGCACGCTGCGACGACCGACGAAGAAGGTCGCGAAGGAAACCAGAAGAAGGCCGATGGCCATCAGACCGAGTTTTCCGGCCCACGCCATGGCGATGACGCCGGAGAAGGCCGCAGCGGCGACCGCCAGCAACACGATATGCATCCAAGCACTCCACTTCGATTCGTGGGACCCGAGGCGGACGACTACAGGACCCGCTGAGGGGTCGGTCCGTGGGTCGAGACGCCCGAACATGCCGGAAAACCCCGCCCATGGCCACCTGCCCATGAAGAAAAAGGGCAACTTCGCAGGACCGCATCACGAAGGCGAAGCCACAATCACCCTCGAAGGTCCGGGACGCGCACGACGAATGGCACAGGTTTCCGCGGACGGTCCCACACCCATGGTCGCGGCGTCTCGCCGGTGGGTGGCGCGCAGGGCCCGCCTGCGCCCCGGGGAGGGCCTCTCAGAGGGTCTGGATGCGGAGCACCTGACCGACCTTGATGAGGTTGCCGGACAGGCTGTTCCAGTTCCTGAGCTGTGCGATGGTCACGCCGAAGCGCTCTGCGATGCGGCCCAGGGAGTCGCCCGACCGCACCTTGTACTCCTTCCAGCTGGCGACCGGCGTGCCGCCGCCCTCGATGCGGAGCTTCTGGCCCACGGTGACCGTGTTGCCGGAGAGGTCGTTCCAGCCCTTCACCTGATCGACGGTGACGCCGTGGGCGCGGGCGATGCCCCACAGGCTGTCGCCGGACTTCACGGTGTAGGTGCGCGCCTCGGCAGCACCGCCGGCCTGACCGCCGGGCACCTTGAGCTTCTGGCCCACCTGGATGTGGCTGGCGCTGCGCAGGCCGTTCCAACGGATGAGGTCGGCGGTGGAGGCGCCGTGGGCCTGGGCGATCTCGGAGAGGGTGTCGCCGGAGCGGACGACGTAGCTGCCGCCCGGGGCGTCATCGGAGGCCACGGGAGCCGAGGGAGCCGCCGGCGCCGCCGCCCGCAGACGCAGCCGCTGCCCGGGCTGCAGCACGGAGGACGAGCCGAGGCCGTTGAGCTTCTGCAGCTCCGCCACGGTGAGACCGTGCTTGCTCGCGATGGACCAGTAGGAGTCGCCGGACCGCACCTTGTAGAACTCGGGCGCGGACCCGCCGGAGGTCGCGGCCTCGCCACCGCCGGAGCTGGTGGTGGAGGCCACGGCCGCGGGCGCCGGCGTGTTGAGCTTGAGGACCTGGCCCACCTGGATGGTGGAGGGGTCGCGGATGCCGTTGATGCGCTGCAGCTCGGCCTGGCTCATGCCCACACGCTGGGCGATGACCGACAGGGAGTCGCCGCGCTTGACCGTGTAGCTCGAGGCCCGGATGCCGCCGCTGGCGGAACCGGACGAGGCCACCGCGGCCGAACCGCTGGTGGTGACCGGCGCATCGCCGCCCACCGGGATGATGAGCATCTGCCCCACCCGGATGCGGTTGGGGTTGCTGATCTTGTTGGCCCGGATCACGGCATCCACCGGCACGTCGTACCGTGCGGCGATGCGGCCCAGGGACTCACCCCGGCCCACCTGGTGCTGTACGATCCGGCGGCGCTCGTGGACGGGCACATCCGCCAGCGCGGCGAGGAAGCCCTCTCCCCCACCCCGTGGCACGTGGATGAAGGTGTCGCCCTCGGGCGTGGCGAACCGGCGCAGGCCCGGGTTGAGCATGCGGAAGTCGTCCTCGGACAGGCCGGCACAGGTGGCCAGCACGTCGACGTCCACGCTGCCGGACACCTTGACGGAGTCGACGTCGTAGGGGTCGTGGGGCACCAGCTCGGTGAAGCCGTAGCGCTCGGGGTGCTTTCCGATGATGGCGGCCGCGATGATCTTGGGCACGTAGCCGGCGGTCTCGCGCGGGAGGAAGCCGCCGTCGAGGAGCTGCCAGTAGTCATGGCCCTCGGGCGCCCGTCGCTTGGCCTTGCCGACGTTGCCCTGGCCCCAGTTGTAGGCGGCGAAGGTGAGCCACCAGTCCGAGTCCATCACGCGGTGGATCTTGCGCAGGTAGCCGGCGGCGGCATCGGTGGCGACCTTGGGGTCGCGACGCTCGTCGATCCACCAGTCGACCCGCAGGCCCTCGCCCCTGGCGGTGGCAGGCATGAACTGCCACAGGCCCGTGGCACCGACCGACGAGACGGCCACAGGAGAGAAGCCGGACTCGATCATCGACAGGTAGATGAGGTCCTTGGGCAGGCCCTCCTCCTGCAGCTCGGCGTGGATCAGGTTCTCGTACCGGGCCTTGCGCTCGAGCCACTTCGCGAAGTGCCGGCGGCCCGGCCCGAGCAGGTACCGCAAGGACCGCTCGACGTGGCTGTTCACGACGATGGGCAGATCGAACTCGCGGGGATCGAGCTTGTCGAGGTGCAGCTCCTTGGCTGCGAGGGCCCGCTCCGGATCCTCGTAGATGTCGAGCAGGGGGTCGTGGCCGCCGAATTCACCCCGCGACGAGCGCTCGGCGAGATCCATCTGGACCTTCTCCCGCCGCACCCGCAGTGCCTCTTCTGGCAGGATGTCCCCGCCCATCCGGGACGCCCAGTCCCAGATGCCCTCGGGCACGACCTCTCGCGCGGGCTCGTCCTGCGCCCATGCGGCCTGACCGCACAGGGCCAGCGCCATCCACCAAGACCAGCGACTCACCGTCACACTCCCTTCGACCGCCGCAGTGTAATGCACAACGCCCGGCCGTTGCATCCGCTTCCTGGCCCCACGGGTACCCCTTGCCGAACCCTGACCGCCGGATCCGCCGTCGTGTCACGACCGCGCACGGGGTGATACAGGGCGGGCACCCCGGAGCCCGCATGTACGCATCCCTCACAGCCAGCCCCACCGAGGTGTTCGACCAGCTCCGGCACCTGCCGGGTGCGGTCTGGCTGGACGACGGACGCAGCGAGGCGGGGTGGTCGATCCTCTCCTTCGCGCCCACCGAGGTCCTGACGGCCGCGGACGACTGGCCCCGCCACGCCCGGGCGCTGCTCGAGGGCCTCGACGACAGCGACTCCGACCTGCCGTTCACCGGTGGGCTCATCGGCTACGTCGGGTACGAGGCGGCCCATGCCGTGGGACCCTTTCCCACCGCGGGCACCACCCCCGAGCCCCCGGTGCACCTCGGCCTGTACGAAGGGGCCATGTGCTTCGACCGCAGCCAGAGGCGCTGGCACCTCACCGGGCCACCGGCCTTCGTGGAGCAGGCCCGCGCGGCCCTGGCGGCGGCCCGCTCCCTGCCCTCGCCTCCCCCTCCACCCGACGGCGTGACCACCCGGACGATGTCCCAGTCGGCGTTCGAGGCCGCGGTGCGCACCATCAAGGGGCACATCTTCGAGGGCGACTGCTACCAGCTCAACATGACCCGGGCCGTCCACCTGCAGGGCATCGACGCCCCCTGGAGCGTGTACCGTCGGCTGCGACGGCTCTCCCGTCCCGCCTACGGCGCCTACCTCAACCTGGTCAACGGCTGCACGGTGCTCTCCAACAGCCCCGAGGCCTTCCTCGCCTTCGACGGCCGGCAGGTGCGCACCACCCCGATCAAGGGCACCCGCCCCCGCCACGACGACCCCATCGCCGACGCCCAGGCCCGCCACGAGCTGATGACCTCCGACAAGGAGCTGGCCGAGCTCACCATGATCGTCGACCTGTGCCGCAACGACCTCGGCATGGTGGCGGCGCCGGGCTCCGTGGTCACCTCGGCCCGGGAGCTCACCACCCACGCCAACGTCCACCACACCGCCCAGACGGTACGGGCCACGCTCGCGGACGGCCGCGACGCCCTCGACGCCCTCGCAGCCGCCTTCCCGCCGGGCTCGGTCACCGGCGCCCCCAAGATCCGGGCCTGCCAGCGCATCGCCGAGCTCGAGGCCGGGCCCCGCGGCGTGTACTGCGGCGCCATCGGCTACCTGTCGGCCCACGGCCGCGGACGATGGTCGGTCGCCATCCGCACGGCCGTGTGCCAGGGCGATCGGGCCCGCTACCACGTGGGGGGCGGCATCGTCGCCGACAGCGACCCCACCGCGGAGTGGGTCGAGACCATCGACAAGGGCACCATGCTGGCGAGCGCCTTCACCGGCAGGCGGCGGCCCGAGGAGTCGGAGGGCCGCCGCCGCCCGGTGGGCTGATCAGAAGTCCTCTTCGAGAGGCTCGTCGTCGAGGGGCTCGTCCTCGATGAACTCCTCCTCCTCGAGGAGATCGGTGTCGTCGAGGAGCTCCTCCTCCTCCTCGTCGAGGGGGAGATCCTCCTCGGGCTCCCCACGCTCCGGCAGCGCCGGCGGACGGGTGGTGCTGGTGACCTCGCCGCCGGCCGCGGCCGCCGCACGACGGGCCTCACGCTCGGCGCGACGACGCTCCCGGCGTGCCTCGCGGCTCTCGCCCTCGACCTCGCCTTCCTCCACGGGCTCGGCCCCGTAGCGCTCGGCGCGGGATCCGCTGGAGGCCTCCCTCTTGGGTCGCAGGGAGCGCCCGGAGAACCGGTCGAAGGTGGTGTCGATGGTGTAGTGGTAGGAGCCATCCTCCCACTTCGCGCTCGACAGGGCGCCTTCGATGATGGCCTGGAAGCTGCCCAGGGGGGTGTCCGACCAGTCGCCCAGGCGCACCACCAGCTCGGCCCGGATCTTCGACCGCTCGAGCTTGGCCGCAAGCTCGACCTCGCCGGTGATGTCGACGTCGGCCAGGACGGACCGCAGCTCGCCCTTGTCGATGTCGAGCACGCCGTCGTTGCCGTGCAGCTCGAACTCGAGGGAGTCGATGGGGGTGCCCAGCTCGATGGGATCGCCGCCGAGCAGGGCGATGCCGATGCTGCTCAGCATCCACTCGGTGCCCTTGAGGGTGATGTCGCCCGAGGCGTTCTTCGCGCCGTCGCTCAGGTCGATGTCGATGCTGCCGTTGAGGGGTCCGCTCAGGTCGACGACGGTGCCGGTGCCACCGATCAGCGACATGAAGCTGCCCACGTCGACCGTGTCGATGTCGACCTCGAGGTCGCGGACCTTCATGGCGCCCTTGTCGTTGAAGAAGGTCTGCACCGAGCCCGAGATCTCGCCCTCGCCGAGCACCACCTTGCTGGTGATGTAGGGCTCACGGGAGATCAGGCTGAAGGGACCCACCTTGACCGCCAGCTCGTCGGCGAAGAACACGGGCACGAGCTCGTTCTGCCCGTCGACCCGCTGCCGCTGGCTGATCATGGCCCGGTCGGCCGAGATGCCGAAGCCCCAGGGGTTCACGCCATCCATGGTGACCTGGGTCTTGCCCTTGGACACCTCGTCGACCGCATCGGTGACGAACAGCGCCGCCTGCTGGGCCGGGAAGGTGAGCCGGAACGTGCCCAAGAAGACGAGGCCGAACCAGCCGGCGCCGCCGAGGCCCAGGAGAAGCTTGTTCATCAGCCTTCCTCCTTCGCGTAGGTGACGACTTCCATCACCACGTTCATCGTGCGGCCGTCACGACGGCTCTCGTGCACCTTGAACCTCGCGGTGCGCACCTCGATGGGGTAGCCGCTGGTCTCGAGCGCGTAGAGGAACTTCAAGGTGGCATCCACAGGCATCTTGGACAGCTCGACGTTGTACTCGCGCTCGCGGTAGTTGCCCACGACCTGCGAGTCGGTCTCACGCACGCCCTTGAGGCCCTCCGCCACCCCCGCAGAGGTGGCCCAGGTCTCGATGTAGGTGTTGAACTGCGCCGGGTTGAAGGTCTCCATGCGCTTCTCGGCCGCCTCGATCCGGGCCTGCACGCCGGCATACTCCTGCTCCATCTCGAGGACGAGCTGCAGGTTGTCGGCGACGGCCTGCACGCGGGACGCGCGGCTGTCGAGGTTGGACTTGAGCGACCAGGCGATGACACCCACCAGGATGATGGCGATGCCGGCCATGAGGCCGATGGCGAGGTTGCGGTCGCGGGGAGACAGGGTGTCGATCTGCTCTCGCAGGTTGGCTCTCAGGTCATCGAACGCCATGTCAGTTGCCCTCCCCTTCCATGCCTTCGACGGTGCGGGCGATGTTGATGTCGAACTCGAGCTTGTCGTTGCGGTCCTTGCTGCCCGGGGTGGAGACCACCTCGTAGAACAGGCCGGATTCCTGCAGCTTGGAGTTGATGCTGTCGAGCTGGGCGAAGCCGTCGGTCTTGCCGTTCATGCTGATGGTGGTGGGCAGGATGTCGAGCTCGTCGATGTCCACGATGACGTCCGGGTGCGGCGGGAAGGCGTTGCTGATCTGGTACAGCACCTCCATCGTCTCCGGGTTGCTGTCGTCGGAGCCGAGCAGGTCGGCCTCCTCGCGGGCCGCCTCGACGGTGGCCACCACCAGGTTGAGCACGCTGGAGGGATCCTGGCCCTCGGGCACGGAGCCCATGATGCGGCCGGCGACCTCCAGCATGTCGGCCTCGAGCTGGTCCTGCTGCTGGATGAGCGAGAACGTGCGCTGGGCGAACACGCCGAGGACCACCAGCAGGAACACGCCGAGACCGAGTCCGCCGTAGCTGATGAGGGTCTGCACCAGGGGGTTCGAGCTGCGCCAGGCCAGGTCGCCCACCCGCAGGTTGGTGACCTTGCTCTCGGCGTGGGACTCCAGGGACTTCACGGAGGCCCAGGCCACACCCATGGCGGGATCGAGCAGCGGCTCCGCGGGCACGTACAGCGACTCGACGGGGATGCCGAGATCGTGGTGCAGCAGGCTCTGCAGATCGGGCAGCTTGCTGCCGCCACCGCACAGCACCACCTGGTCGATGCCCGTGCCGAGCTCGTCCTCGGCCTGCAGCAGGGAGGACCGGACGCCCGCGAGGAACAGGCCCATGGTGTTGCGCACGGCGGCCAGCGCCTGGGCCGGCAGCCACTCACCGGGCTCGTCGACGGTGGGCTCGTGCTCGCCCACGGGGGCCTCGCGCTCCGGCGCGGCGTGCTTGAGCCTCTCGGCCTCGCCGTAGGTGCACTCCAGGGCATCCATGATGGCCAGGGTGAAGGCGCGACCGGCGGTATCCAGGGCACGCCACCACACGACCTCGTCGCCGCGGACCACCGCGATGGAGGTGTGGCTGTGGCCGACGTCGATCACCGCCGTGACGCCCTCGGCGTCGGCGAGCTCCCGGAGCACGTCGGCATCGATCGCCACGGAGCGTGGGTTCATCTCCCGCGCGGCGAGGCCCTCGACCAGCTCGGTCAGCGGAGCCTCGGGCGCCACCGTGACGAGCAGGCGGCCGTCTTCCTGGCGACGCCAGGGCAGCAGCATGTCGTCGAGCTCGAAGGGCACTTCGTCCTCGACCGCGAACGGCAGGGCCTGCTCGATCTCCTCGTCCTTGGTGACCGGCAGCTTGACCTTGTGCAGGGCGGCGAGCTGGCTGGACCACACCGACGAGGTGATCGCCCGGCCTGCCCAGTCCTCGTGCTCCTTGAGGAGCTGGTCGAGCGCGGCGAGGCGGTCGGCGATGTCGGGCAGGCCTCCCTCGTCCTGGGGAACGGGCGCCGAGTGGACGCCTTGCAGTTCCTGCTCCTGGGCTGTGCCGTCGAGCACGACCACCTTCACACGGTGGGCGCCCAGATCGATGGCGATGTGACGAGCCAATGTGCCTCCTGAGGGGCTAGCGGATGTTCCAGTAGAGTACCTTGCCGGTGGCGGCCGAGGAGAAGTCGTACACCACCTCGATGGTGACCGTGGCCTTGCCCACCTCGCCCGTGCTCTTCACCCGGAACACGTTCGACTTGGTGGTGATGGCGCCGCTGATCTGCTCATCGACCGTGCCGGGCGCGGCGGTCTGCAACCACTGCACGAACTGCTCTTCCGAGAAGAAGAACGGCGAACCGGACCCGGGATTGCTGGGGTCGCCGCCGGTGCGGTACAGCTGCAGGTTCTCGAAGATGAGGTCGAGGGTGTAGTCGGTGGGGACGGGCTGGATGTAGGCGCGGAACAGGGCCCCGAGCACGGGCCTCGAGGCGGTGTTCACGTTGACCTTGCCACCACCGTAGATGGACAGGTGCTTGCCGAACCGCTCCCACACGCCTTCGAGGTGCCAGCCATCCACCAGGCGGATCTCGTCGAGGGTGTCGAAGGGGGCGTTCTTGGGCAGGTAGGGCGAGTCGAGGCGTTCGTACAGGCCGGACTCGCGGCCGCCCTTGTAGATCTGGTTGTCGTCGGCGTCGGTCCAGTCGACCAGGTTGCCGATGAGCTCCCACTTCTCGTAGTTGATGTCCCGCAGGTAGGCGAGATCGTCCTCGCCGGACATCAGGGCGGCGAGCCGCAGGGCGTTGGGGTTGGTCTGCAGGCCCTCGGCGTCGTTGGCCTGCATGTCGCCGACGCCGAGCATGCGGTCCTCGTCGGAGACCGTGGCGGTGAAGTCGCCGTCGAACTGCAGGAAGGTCTCCTTGAGCGGGTTGCGCTCGAAGTCCGCGTCGACCTCGTTGGGGCCGCCGGCCTCGTCGCCCAACGCGGCGAGCATGGCGTCGTCGCCGCTGCCGGAACCGATGAGCATGCGCACGAAGGAGCTGGAGACCGTGGGGACGAACTGCCACAGCTGGGTGCCGCCGATGCCGAGCGAGCTGAGATCCATGCCCATGCCCTGCATCTGCTGGTTAATGACCTCCATCTGCCCTTCGAGCTGCTTGGAGGCCACGAGCACCAGCCGGTAGAACTGCACGCCCGCATGGGCCAGGGCCTCGGCCTTGGCCTCGTCGCGGGCGTTGGCCGCCATCTGGATGCGCACGGAGGCGGAGTAGCTCAGCTCGGTGACCACCACGGTGAGCAGGGCCACGATGGAGATGGTGAGCAGCAGGGCCACGCCGGCGCGGGAGGAACGGCCGGACCTACCCTTGCGCTCACGGAGCAGCGCGGACTTCAGGCGACGGGCGATGAGGTGCAGGCGCTTCATTGGGTGACCTCCCCGCCACCGAGCTGCGGGCGCAGGGGATCGGCGTTCTCGAGGATGACGGTGGTCATGAAGGGCACGTCGACGGAGCGCTCCGGATCGTCGGGATCGGGGCTGAGGAGCACGAGGCCGATCTGCACCGCGCGGGGCAGCATGTAGGGCGTGTCACCGCTGCGGGTGTCCCACTCGTCGGTCCACTCGTTGGTGCGGCCGTCGAGGTAGCGCAGATCGAAGCTCTTCACGTGGTAGGCCAGCGGGTGGATGCGGCCGCCCTCGTCCGGGTACTGGTCGATGCGCTCGGACTCCCGGTGGAACAGCACCTCTCCGGGATCCATCTCGCGGGGCGCGCGGTCGACCCAGTAGGTGAGCTCGGTCTGATCGGACTCGCGGGTGTTCTTGTACAGGCGCTGGTGGGACAGCGACTGGAACCACAGGCGATCGGGGTTGGAGTCTTCTCCGTTGAACACCGTGATGTAGGTGTTCTGGGCCTGTCGGTTGGGCGTGAGGTAGGCCACCTGAAGCTCACGACGCAGGCGGGACAGCGTGACACGAGCGGAGCGGGAGGTGACGTCGCCCAGCGCGAGCGCCTCGTTCATCTCCACGGCGCTCATCACGGTGGAGAAGCCCATCGAGGCGATCACCACGACGATCGCGATGGAGATCATCACCTCGATGATGGTCATGCCTCGGCGTGCGCGCCTCATCGCAGACCTCCACGAGGCAGGCCACCGGGCAGCCCGCCACCACCCTGGGGCCCCATCTGGCCGCGCCGCTGGTTGCGACGGTTGCGCCCCTCCGCGGCGTTGCCCCCACGGGTGCTGTCGAGTCCGCCGCCACCTCCGAAGCCGCCGAAGCCGCCCGGGTTGGACAGGTGGGTGGTGAGCACCACCTCGTTGCCTTCCTCCTTGGCGTCCTCGGAGTCGTCACCCCACCACACGCGGACCTTGACCTCGCGGATGAAGGGGTTGAGCTGCTGGGCGATCATGTCGCCGCTGAGGAAGCCGCCGAAGCTGCTGCCGAGATCGGGGGTGTTGGCCATGGCCCCTTCGCCGCCGCCACCACCACCGGGCAGCATGCCCGAGATGTTGTCGGCCGCCGCCATGCCGTCGCCCATGGCCTCGAGGTCGACCTCGTACACGAGGTACTCCCAGTGGTACTCGTCGAGGGCCTCGAACTGCAGGTTGAACGCCTCGTCGCCGAAGTCGTCGAAGTCGCCCTCGTCGTACACCTCGTCGACCTGGAAGCCCTCGTACTCCACCAGCAGGCGCACCTCGGCGAGCTTCTCCTGGGCCAGCCAGGTGGCGGTGGAGATGCGCTCGGCCTCGAGGGTCATGTAGGCAGCGGAGGTCTGCATCTTGAGCAGCACCCCCAGGCTGGTCATCAGGATGGCCAGGGAGATCATCACCTCGAGCAGCGTGAATCCGCGTCGGCTGCGCATCAAGCCTCCTACAGCGCGAGCTTCGGGCCCTCGTCGGGCACGAAGTCGAACAGATCGCGGTAGTCCACGATCTCGTGGTGCAGGGTGACCTGACCGGACAGGGGGTCGACCACGATGGTGTAGCCGGCCTCCTCGTCGTCCTTCTCGATCAGGGTGATGACGGTCTTCTCGCTGTGGCCGCTGCTGAAGACGTGGGAGTAGGCCACCGGTCCCCTCTCCTCCTCCTCGTCGCCCTTTCCACGCCGGGTGGAGCGATCGGGGTCGGAGTCGATGGTGATGGGGTCTTCGTGCTGGGGCGTGTAGACGCTGCCCAGGAGCAGGCCGGCGGGCAGCTCGTGGGTGCCGCCGTAGGTGCCTTGCAGGGTGCGGAAGGCGTTGCGCTTGTTGTACTTGGCGCGCTCGGCCTCGGAGAGATCGTCGAGGAAGTCCTCCTCGGCCTCGATGCCCTCCTCGCGGGCATCGGCATCCTCGAAGATCATCACCCCCGGCTCACCCACCTGGATCTCCCAGGAGTTGGCCGTGAAGTCGAACTTCAGGCGGAAGTTCATGTTCCGCAGGATGGCTTCGTCGTGCAGGCGCTCGTAGGCGAGCGCGAGCTTCTTGGCCTCGGCGCGCTCCTCGAGGCCGAAGACCTCACGCACGCCGACGACCATGGAGCCGCTCACCAGCACGATGATGGCGATCACCACCATCACCTCGATGAGCGTCATGCCCCTGCGGGCACGACGCCCCCGCGGATGCGGGCAGCGCCAGGCACGCAGGGAGATCATCAGTCGAGATCCGACAGCTTGATGTCCGCGTCGGAACCCTCACCGCCCTCGCGGCCATCTGCGCCCAGGGAGATGATGTCGAAGTCGCGGCCCTCGGGGCCGGGAACGCGGTAGATGTACTCGTTGCCCCAGGGATCCACGGGCACGGGCTCGACGGTGTAGACGGCCTTGAGGCCCTCACCGGCGCTGGGAAGCTTGCGCTTCTTGATGCGGTAGACACCGATGTTGGACTCGATCTTGCGGATGGTCATCTCGGCCGTGCCGCGCTGGGAGTCCGAGAAGGTCTGCTGCAGACCCACGGTGAGCGCGCCCATGAGCAGCACGATGATGGCGATGACGATCATGACCTCGATGAGCGTCATGCCGCGACGACGGCGGCCCTCGCTGCGGGCAGCCTGCAGGCGCGTGCGCAGCGCCTCGATCGTCTCCTGGATTCGGTGACCCATGGTCCCTCCTGTTCGTGTCTGAACCACTTCGGCGGCCGATCCCTACAGGGATCCCGCCAGACTCTGCATAGGGGTAAGCAACGCCAGTGCCACGACGAAGACCGACCCGCCCATGACCATGATGGTGAGCGGACCGAGCAGCGAGGTGAACGCGCCGATCGAGTCCTCGACCTCGCTCTCGTAGGCGTCTGCGATGAGGTTGAGCATCGTCTCGAGCTCGCCCGTGCGCTCGCCCACCTTGATCATGTGGATGACCATCGGGGGGAACTGCCCGGACTTCTTGAGCGGCGTGGCGATGGACTGGCCTTCGGAGATGTAGGCCGTGGCCTCGGTGATCACATCGCCGAGCACGACGTTGCCGAGCACGTCGCGGACGATGTTCAGCGCGCTGATGATCGGCACACCCGAGATGAGGAGAACGCCGAGTGTACGGCAGAATCGGCTGATGGCGATCATCCGGTTCATCTTGCCGAGCACGGGCGCCTTCAGCATGAACGTGTCGAACCGGTGGCGCCCCTCGGTGGTGGCGAGCCAGCGCTTGAAGCCGTAGCCGATGGCGATGGCGAGCACCGGGATGAGCCATCCCCAGCTCACCATGAGGTCGCCGACGAAGAACACCACGCGGGTGATGGTGGGCAGGTTCTCCTCGCCGCCGAAGCTCGCGAACATGGTGCGCATCTGGGGCAGGACGCCCACGAAGATGGCCACGAGGAGCAGGATGCCGACGATGGCCATGAGGACCGGGTAGGCCAGCGCACTGACAACCTGTCCCTGGATCTTCACCGACTCATCCGCGAACGCTGACAACTTGGCAAGGACCTCGCCCAGGGCGCCCGAGCGCTCGCCGGCACGCACCATGGAGACGTAGAGGTCGTCGAACACCTTGGGGTGCTTCGAGAGCGCGTCCGCCAGCGTGGAGCCGCCGTTCAGATCCTCCTTGACCTGGGTGAGCACGACCTTGAGCTTCTTCTTCTCGGTCTGCTCCACCAGGGCCGCGACGGCCTCGGCGAGGGGCACCGACGCGTTCACCAGCACGGACAGCTGCGCGGTGAGGTAGGCGACGTCCTTGTTGGAGATCCGCTCGAGGTACTGCGAGAAGTCGATCTCCATGTTGAGACCGGTTCCCGACGTGGCCTTGCCGGACTGCTCCTTGACCTCGGTGGGAAACACGCCCTGACGCCGCAGGCGAGCGCGCGCCGCCTTGGCGTTGTCGGCGTCGATCTCGCCGGAGGCGGGTCCGCCCGCCTTGTCGAATCCCTTGTAGACGAAGACCGGCATGGATCAGTCCACCGTCTCGACCTGGGTGACGCGCATGACCTCATCCAGGGTGGTGTGACCGGCGAGGACCTTGGCGAACCCGTCGTCGCGGAGCGTGATCATGCCCATCTCCACGGCCTTTCGCTTGATCTTGCCGGCATCTTCGTTGGCGATGACCATCTGCTTGATCTCCTCCCACGCGGGGAGCAGCTCGTAGATGCCCATCCGGCCCTTGTAGCCCACGTGGTTGCAGACCTCGCAGCCGTTGGCCTCGTAGATCGTGTGGCCCTCGACATCCGAACGCTTGAGACCGAGGTCGTCGAGGTCGGCGTCGGTGGGCTCGTAGGGCTTCTTGCAGTGGGGGCACAGGCGACGCACGAGACGCTGGGCGAGGACGCCTGCCAGCGACGAAGCCACCAGGAAGGGCTCGACGCCCATGTCGGTGAGACGGGCGAAGGAGCCCGCGGCGTCGTTGGTGTGGATGGTGGAGAACACCATGTGGCCGGTGAGGGACGCCTGGACGGCGTTCTCGGCGGTCTCCTGGTCACGGATCTCACCCACGAGGATGACGTCGGGATCCTGACGCAGGAAGGCGCGCAGGGCGCTGGCGAAGGTGAGGTTGATCTTGTGGTTGACCTGCACCTGGCCGATGCCCGCGACCTCGTACTCGACCGGATCCTCGATGGTGAGGATGTTGATGTCGGGATCGTTGATCTCCGAGATCGCCGAGTACAGCGTGGTCGACTTGCCGGAGCCGGTGGGGCCGGAGACCAGCAGGATGCCGTGGGGAAGCTGGATGAGCTTCTTGAACAGGGAGAGGGTCTTCTCCCCCATGCCGATCTTGTTCAGGTCGAGGACCTTGCCCTTCTCGAGGATACGCATGACGACCCGCTCGCCGTGGCGCACGGGCACGGTGGACACACGCAGGTCGATCTCGCGGCCGCCCATCTTGCGTCGGATGCGACCGTCCTGGGGAAGGCGCTTCTCGGCGATGTTCAGGCCCGCCATGATCTTGATGCGGGAGACGATGGGGTTGCGCAGGTGTGCCGGCGGCGACGTGCGATCGTGCAGCACGCCGTCGATGCGGTAGCGCACACCGAGGGTCTTCTCGAAGGGCTCGATGTGGATGTCGGAGGCCTGCTCCTTGATCGCCTGGCTCAGCAGGGCGTTCACGAAGCGGATGATGGGCGCCTGGGTGGGATCATCGAGCAGCTCGGCATCCTCGGCGAAGATCTCGTCGTCGCCGAGGCGCTCCTCCTCGTCGAGGGTCTGCAGGATGTCGGTGGCGGACTTGGCCGCGCGGTCGTAGGCGTCGTTGATGAGGTCGTCGAGCTCGCGCCCGGGCACCACGACGGGCCGGATGGACCGCTTGAGGTGCATCCGGAGGGTGTCGAGGGCCTTCAGGGCGGTGACGTCACGGATGCCGACGACCACCTCGTCGCCGGAGACGTACAGGGGCAGAGCCCCCCAGTCGCGGACCATGTTGAGCGGCAGGGTGGCCACGAGGGTCTCGTCGATGGTCTTCGTGTCGAGCCCGTGCATCAACGGCAGACCGCTCATCTCGCTGATGGCCCGGGCCGCGGCGAGCGAGTCGACGCCGGCGGTGGCCAGCGCGGCCTGGCGGTAGCTCAGCCCCTGCTTGGCAGCGAGGGCACGTGCCTGCTCCAGGGCGTCGGGACGGACACCCTGGCTCGCCAGGCTGGCTTCGAAGCCGGTACGCCGGATGGCCATCTCACTGACCTCCCTCGGGAGCGGCGTCGGTGCCCTCCTCGACGTCGGTCTCCTCGCCTTCCTCGGACGCCGGGGCCTCCTCGGCGGGGGCCTCCTCGACGGGCTCGAGCACCTCGGCCGGAATGACGATCACGTCGACCTCGGGCACATCCGCGGGCTCCACGCCGGGCTCGTGCTCGGGCATCTCGCCGGCGTCGCCGCCGGGCTTGTCCAGGAAGGTGCCGTCGATGAGATCGCTCAGCTCGGTGCGGGACGCCTCGGAGACGGGCTGTCCGTCGAGGGTGACCGTGGAGCTCACCGCCGAGGGACCGCGGTAGGCGCTCGCCTGGTCCACGTTGTTCATGGAGTAGCGCAGCAGGCGACGCAGCTCGTTGAACTGCTGGTCCATCGACTTGCCGTAGAAGCGACGGATGAACTCCTTCTGCTGCTGCTCCTTCACCATGTGGATCTCCTTGATGTCCTCGTCGGAGTCGATGATGTGGGGCGTCAGGAAGATGACCAGGTTGGTGCGACGGACCTGCTTGGACTTGTTGCGGAACAGGGCACCCACCACCGGCAGATCGCCCAGGATCGGCACCTTGGCCTCCGACTCGCTGGTGGTGCTGCCCACCAGGCCACCGATGACGGCGGTCTGGTTGTCGCCCACGAGCAGGTCGGTCTCGACCTCGCGCTTCGAGGTGATGAAGCCCGCCTGCTGCACGTCGAGGCCGGACTGGTCCTCCTCGACCTCCTCGACCGTGACCTTCACTTCCATGGTGACCGCGTCCTCGGAGTTGATCCGGGGCTTGATCTCCAGGGTGATGGCGACGTCCTCACGCTGGAACTGCGTGATGGGCTGGCCGAGGGAGTTGAAGGAGTTGGAGGTGGGGAACGGGATCTTGCGACCGACCTCGATCTTGCCCTCCTCGTTGTCGAGCACGGTGACGCTCGGCGAGGAGATGATGTTGGTGAGGCTGTTGGTGCGGATGGCGTTCAGGGCGATGCCAAAGGTGGGAACCGCGAGATCGATGGTCTCGGTGGGGTTCGTGGGGTTCGGGATCGGAATCGTGATGGACTCGCCGTAGATGGCGCTGGTGAAGCCGTTGCCGAGGCTCGACACGTCGGGCGACAGCGAGCTCGTGCCGAGCTGGGCGCCCACCAGACCAAAGCCGTTGCCGGCGGGGATGGGGGCGTGCACGGCGATGTTGAAGGTGTCGGCGTCGTTGCCGGACAGCTCCATGACCACGGCCTCGACGAACACGGACTTCCGCTTGGTGTCGAGGTCGCGGATCATCTTCTCGACGACGATGTAGTCGTCGCGGTCGGCGATGATGACGAGCGAGTTGGTGTGCTCGTCGGCGGCGATGCGCATGCCGGAGTCGAAGACCGCGGCGGCGCCCCGCTGGGCTCCCTCTGCCGCATCTGCGGCGCCACCATCGGCGCCCTGCGCGCGACGGGCAGGGGTCTGTGTCTGGGTGCCGCGACGGCTGCTGCTGGAGCCGCTGTTCTGGGACAGCTCGGACAGCAGGCTCGCCATCTCTTGCGCCTCGGCGTGCTCGAGCCGGTAGGTGTAGATCTGGGAGCGGGAGTTGGGATCCACGTCGACGTCGAGGCGCGCGATGAGGTCGGCCACGGCGGCGTGCCCGGAGTCGTCGGCGATGACCACGAGGGAGTTGGTGCGCTCGTCGCTGATCACCTTGTCGATGTAGCGGGCCTGCTTGCCTGCGGTGACGCCCTCGGGGGTGGAGGGGGTGTCGTCACGGCGGGAGGAGCGCCGGGTCCGACGGCTCCGGGACGTGGTGCGGGAGGCCTGCTCGGGCTCGGTCTCCGCCGTGCCGTACAGGGTCTCGATCAGGGACTTCATCTCCGCCGCGTCGGCGAAGGTGACCTGGTAGATCTCCATGCGGGACCGGGGCGCTGCCACGTCGAGCTGCGTGATCAGCTGGTAGATCCGCCGGATGTTGTGGCCCGTGTCGGTGAGGATCAGCGTGTTGCTGGGGGCGTAGGCCATCACCTTGGCGTCGGGGGACACCAGGTTGTCGATGATCTGCCGGACGTCGGAGACGGAGACGTTCTCGAGCTGGATGATCTGGGTGACGTAGTTGTCGGTGGACGGGATGGCACCGCCCTCGCGGATGGGTCCCGGGCTCTGCTGGGCATCCGACGCCTTGATGATCTTGTGCAGGTTGCCCACGCGGACGGTGGTCAGATCATGCTGTTCCAGGGTGGCGAGGAAGTACTCGTAGGCCTGGTTGGGCGTGACGGGCTCGTTGGCGATGATCGTGATCTTCTTGGATGCCAGGCCCTTCGTGTCCTCGATGATGAAGTTCCGACCGGTGGCCCGCGCGAAGTACTGCACGAGGCCCATCAGGTCGGCATCGACGAAGTTGATGTTCACCTTGCCGGCGTTTCCGATGGCAGGGGGCGTGGTCGCAGGGCCGGCCTCGCCGGGCCGCTCGGGCTCGGACACGGGGGCGGGCTCCGCCTCCTGTGCAGACGCCACCACGGGGAGCGCAAGGGCCAATGTGAAGCTCGCGAGCCAGGAAAACCGTCGCATGGAGACTCTCATCGATTCATCGAGACAAGGATAGGAAGTGGAGGGGGTCACTGGATGTCGTAGGACAGCGTCATGCGCTGGCCTCGCCGGGTGACCTCGAATTTCAGGGCGTCCTCGCTCTGGAGGGCCTGCAGCGCCTGCATGGCGCCCTGCACGGAGTTGAGCTCCATGCCGTTCACGCTGTGGACGACGTCGCCGTTGCGGATGCCGAGCTTGTCGGCCAGGGTGCCGCGGCGGATGGCGGAGAGGCGGTAGCCGTCGTACTCGCCGTCGGGGCCGCGGTGCAGCAGGGCGCGGCCCATCTTGGACAGGCCGGACAGATCGTTGAGCTGGGCGTCGAGCATGTCGCGGGAGACCACGAACTCGGTGTCGGAGACCTTCTCGACCTCACCCTCTTCGCCGCCAGCGCTCGCGGTGGAGCGGGTCGTCGGGGCCTCCTCGGACCCCACCACCAGCCACTCCTCGGCGCCGTCCGCGCGCTTGAGCCGCACGCGATCCTTGAGGATCTCGACCACCTCGGCGTCCATGATCTTCTGACCGATGCCGTAGGCGTAGAAGGAGTCCTCGCCTTCCTTGATGATGAAGGCGGCAGAGAAGCTGGCCGGCTCGGCGACCATGGTGCCGGTGAGGGTGACCTTGAGGTCGGTGACGGCGACACCGGCGCCCTCGCCATCGGTGGAGGCCGTGACGCCCACGTTCTCGTGGTCGAAGATGTTCCGGCCCATGATGGCGTCGAGATAGGCCTTCTCGCTACGCCGGGACGAGCTGGCGACAGCAGCGGAGCCACCGGTGGAGCTCACCACGGGCGCGCCCTCGGTCTGCTCCGCGGGGGCGTCGGGGCCCTCGCCTTCGGGGACCATGAACACCTGCTTCGCAAGGAACAGGTTCACGCCCACCGCCGTGACGGCGGCCGCCGCGGTCAATACGCCGAATGCCATGATGAGGCGCTCTCGCGTCACGCGCTGTCTCCTCTTCCCACTGTCCACAACAGGGGCCCCATAGCAAAAATGCCTTCCGATGACACCCCTCGGTGTCCATCGGCGGCTCCCCGGTCGGGAAGCTGGTGGCCCGAACACGACGAAGCAACCGCCATGCCAAACGTGGGCTCCTCCTCCGAAGGGTCCGAAGGCGGGCTCCACGGGCTCAGGAAGCCATGTGGCGCAACCGCCCTCCCCCTCCGCGCGACAGGCTGTCACAGGGGGCAGGCCGCGGGTGGGAGCCCTGACAGGATGTCATCGGGGATGGTGAATCGCCCTCAGGGGCGCACCCGCTCCATCACGCGGAGCGCGTTGGCGCCCAGGATGCCACGCACCGTGCCCTCGCCCCAGCCCCGGTCGAGCATGTCCTGCACGAGGTCGACGAGCTGATCGGGCCGGTGCAGATCCCACGGGGGGGTGATCATGCCATCGTAGTCGGTGCCGAGCGCAGCGATGCCCTCCCCGCCGACCTTCATCAGGTGTTCGAGGTGATCGACGATGTGGCGTCGACGGCAGGGCCAGGCCGGCGGGACACGGGCGAGGAAGTTGCCGTGGAACAGCACCCCGATGACGCCCCCCCGATCCGCGATGGCCCGGATCTGGTCGTCGGAGAGGTTGCGCCAGTGAGGCCTCACCCCGCTGACACCCGTGTGGGTGACGACCAGCGGGACGTCGGGCGGCGCCAGATCGACCACGTCCCCGAAGGTCCGGGGCCCCGCGTGGGCGAGGTCGACCAGGACCCGCCCCGCGATGCAGGCCTCCACGAAGGCCGCCCCCCGTCCGGTCAGTCCCTCGTCCGGCTGGGACGGGGAGCTCGAACCGCCCATCACCGAGCTGCTCAGGTGCACGAGGGTGACCCGGTGGATGACGTCGGCCCAGGGCTGCAACAGGGCCTCCGGGTCGGCCTCGAAGGCGTTGGCGCCCTGAATGCCCACGAAGCCGGCCAACACGCCATCACGCCTGCAGGCGCGGTATTCCGCCACCCCACTCACCGTACGCATCGGAAAATCCGGCGTGCCGCTGCGGTGACGGATGCGCTCCACGTTGCGCATCGTGGCATCGAGCCGCTTCGAAGGGCTCCTGAAGACATTCGTGGCCACATCGAACACCACGCCCGAGTACCCCGCCTGTGTCAATCGTGGGATGTCCGTGTGGCCCATGAAGGGCATGGGAAAGGGAGTATTGGCGTGCCGACGGCCCGGATCGTACCCGAGCACACGCACGGGGACCTCCAGATCGTTGTGCAGATCGACGACGTCACTGCTCTTCAGCAGCGCTTCAGAGGCCTCGTTCCTGTGTCCTGCGTTCACGTGTTCCTACCCAGCCGGTATTGAAATCCTAAAGTGCATCGAACGACACCCGAAAGATGCGCAGCCACTTCCGCGCGACAGTACTCGCTTCCGAGGAAGGTCAGAATGTCCCAGCCTGCCAGTCCCGCCAACGGCGACCGTGACACGTCGATTCTCATCGTCGACGACGATCACAGGATCCTGAGGGCGCTTGCGCGTCACATGCACCGCGCCGGCCTACGCACCGAGACCACCCAGTCTCCCCACGAGGCCCTCAGCCTGGTCGAACGCAACCACTACGACATCATCCTGTCCGATGTGCACATGCCGCAGATGTCCGGCGTCGAGTTCCTGCAGCGGGTCACGTCCGCCAACGAGGATCAGCTGTTCTTCATGATGAGCGGCTTCGCCACGCTCGAGGAGCTCCAGCACGACCTGCACATCGACGACTGGCAGTTCTTCGAGAAGCCGCTGTGCATCCGGAGCTTGCTTCAACAAGTGTGTCGATTTCGCGGAGCAGCATGCACCGGAGAGCCCGAGGCGACCGCCGCGGTCGCCTGAGCCCTGATCGCTCCGATTCGTCAGCGCCCCGACGCCGCCCTCTCGTGAGGCGGCGCCGGGGCTGCGTGTGTCAGGCCCAGTCCTTGGGCCAGTAGTTCTCCATCATCTCGGCATGGGGCGTGCCCTCCGCCGGGGTCCAGCGGTAGCCGAAACGCACCCGCGCGGGAAGCGAGATGAGGATGGACTCCGTGCGGCCGTTGGTGCGCAGGCCGAACTGGGTTCCACGATCGTGGAGCAGGTTGAACTCCACGTAGCGGCCCCGGCGGTAGAGCATGAATTCCTCGTCCTCCGGCGTGTACGCCTCGTCGACCCGCCGCGCGGCGATCGGGAAGTAGGACGGGATGAAGTTCTCGGACAAGGCGGCCACGGTGCGGGCGTCCTCCTCGACCGTGCCCTGCCGGAAGCGATCGAAGAACACACCGCCGATGCCCCGCATCTCGTCTGCCCGGTGGTGGTTGCAGAAGTAGCGATCGCACCAGGCCTTCCACTCCGGGTAGGTGCCCAGATCCGCGAGGGCGTCCTTCCAGCTGCGGTGGAACGCGGTGAAGTCCTCGGTGTTCGGGTAGTAGGGCGTCAGATCGGCGCCACCACCGAACCACACCTCATCGCCCACCGACACCATGCGGAAGTTGGCGTGCACCGTGGGCACACGGGGGTTGCGCGGGTGCAGGATGAGCGAGATGCCCGCGGCCCACAGCTTCTCGTCGCCGGTGCCGCCGAGCTTGCTGGCGAAGGCGGGATCGAGCGCGCCGTACACACAGGAGACGTTCACGCCCGCGTTCTCGAAGACCTCACCGGTGAGGGCACGGGTACGACCGCCACCGCCGGGTTCACCGGCGTGGTCGCGACGCTCCCAGACGTCCTCGTTCACCGAAAGCGCCGGATCGAGTGCCTTCATCTCCGCGACGATGCGGTCCTGCAGATCCTGGACGTGACGGTAGAACCACTCCTTGGTGTCTTCGTGGGCCATGTGCGCTCCTCCGCTGTTCTCGGTCGCTGCGAACGTGCCGCTCCATAGGACGCCTGACGACCACCGCAAGCGATCGGACACAGTTTTCCTTGCATCCCCCAGGTACCAAGAGCAAAAAGGGCCGCGTAAAGGGGGAACGAATGAGGACTATCACCGTATGCCTTCTGCTCGCAGCCGGCGCTGCAGCCCACGCCAGCCCGCAGGCCACCGCGCTCGGGCCCCTGGCCACGCCCGCGCAGGGCCAGCCCCAGCTCGGCGAGGTCGAGGTGCCGGATGTACCCGGGGCCACCGGTCCCCAGGGCATCGTCAACGGCACGGCCGCCACTCGGGATCTGTTCCCCGCCACCGGCGTCACGGTCATGGAAGCCAGCATCACCCCCCGCGATCCCTTCACCGGGCAGCTCGCGGAGGCCCCGGTCCTGGTGCGCACCATGGCCTGCTCCTCCACCCTCATCGCCCCCGACGTCGTCCTGCTCGCGGCCCACTGCCTCGACGAGTTCGCGCTGTCCCAGGGCGGCCTCATCGAGGGCCTCGACATGCGGTGGTCCCAGGTCGCCGACGTCGGCACCTCTGATGCGTTCGGTCGCATCGAGTGGCCGGCCGATGCCATCAGGGCCGCCGGCTGGGTGCTCCCGGACGACTGGAGCATCTACAACATCCAGGGAACCGGCACCTTCGGCGGCGACGACGACCTGCTCGAGCCCAAGTGGGACATCGCCCTGCTGTTCCTCGAGGAGGCCGTCACCGGCGTGGAGCCGGCGTTGCTCGTCACCCCAGAGGAGTCCGAGCTCATCGAAGAGGGCGGCCCGGTGCAGATCGTGGGCTGGGGCATCCAGGAGCCCCTCGGCCTGCTCGAACAGCTCAGCGGTGTCACCGGCACGTCCGGCCAGAAGATGTGGGGCGACTCCACCCTCGGAACCGTCGGGCAGTTCGAGTTCCAGGTGGGCCCCGCCGCCGATGACGTGCGCAAGTGCAAGGGCGACTCCGGCGGCCCCACGTTCATGGACGTCGGTGGCCCTGGCAAGAACACCACCCGGCTCATCGGGGTCACGTCACGGTCGTCCAACCTGACCCTGTGCCAGGTCGAGGGTGGCTTCGACACCCGCGTCGACCACTACCTCGACTGGATCGACGAGGAGATGCGGCGGGCCTGCGAGGATGGCGTGCGCGTGGGCTGCCAGGACGACGACAACGGCATCCTGCTCCCCGCGGCCGGCTGCTCCACCACGGGCCTTCCCGCCGGCGGCATAGGTCTGCTCGCCCTGGGCCTGCTGGGCTGGCGCAGGCGTCAGTGAGCCTGGGCCGGCAGCGTCTGCCGGAACCCGCAGCCCTCCCGCCAGCGGGAGCACCCGAGCGCCGTGCGGCCACGGATGACGGTGCCCTGCTGGCACGCCGGGCAGGTCTGGCCCGGCGACACGCTGGCGGCCGGCTGCGCCGGTGACGCCGCCGGCGCCCCACCGGACGGAGGTGCGGCGGCGCTCCCCTGCCCTTGCGGGCCACCTGGCGACGGACCGTCGTGGCGGTCGGGGAACCAGAATCCGACCCGACCGTCGTCCTGCACCACGAGACCGGCCTCGAAGGCCTTGCCCGTGCGCTTGGACTTGAAGCCCTTCACGGGGTCGGTGCGTCGATCCTTGAGGAGGGTCTTCACCATCCGCCCGCTGATCTTGCGGCCGGACATGGTCTCGAACACCACGAAGGCACAGCTGCGGCCCGTGTCGCAGGTGTACACGGGACCCCGCTTGCGCACCGGGGTCTCGCAGACGGGGCACGGGCCGATGGCGGGAGACTCCTTGCGCTTGGGTACGACGCCCTCCGCCAGCTGGATGTCGGCCTCTCGCACGTCGCCGACGAGCCGGCCCACGAGGGCAGCTACGTCGGACATGAACACCGGGCGGGCCTCCTGCCCCTCGACCATGGTGGAGAGGCGGGCCTCCCACCGGCCGGTGAGCTCGGCGGACAGCAGCTCCTTGGCGGGCAGCATGTCGACCAGCGCGATGCCCTTGTCGGTGGCGCGCAGGGCCTTGCCCTCGCGGCGCACGTACTTGCGGTCGAGCAGGGTCTGCAGGATGGCGGCACGGGTGGCCGGCGTGCCGAGGCCGGCGGAGCGCATGGCGCGCTTCATGGAGGCATCGTCCAGGTTGCGACCGGCCTTCTCCATGGCGTCGAGGATGGAGGCATCGTCGTGGGGCTTGGGAGGACGGGTCTGCGCCTCGTTGGCCTCGGCCTCGTCGAGGGTGCCCTGCTGGCCCTCGGAGAGCACGGGCAGGTGCTTGTCCTTCTTGTTGGACGGCGGATCGACGGCCCGCCAGCCCTGCACCTTGACCACGCGCCCCTTGGCCCGGAACCACAGCGGCGCGGAGACGTCGGCCGGAAGCTCCGCCTGCTCCTTCGGGGTCACCGCGAACACCAGCTCGCTGGTGGCGATGACGGCGTCGGGGCTCAGGGCGGCCATCAGGCGACGGGCGACGAGATCGTAGATCCGCTTCTCGTCGCCGGACAGGGACAGGCCCGAGACCGGGCGATCGGTGGGCAGGATGGCGTGGTGGTCGCCGACCTCGGCCGCGTTCACGACCCGCTTGCCGGGCCGGATCTCGCCCTGCAGGAGCCCCTCTGCGAAGGGCGCGTAGACCGGGATGCGCCCCACCGCCCGCAGGATGCCCGGCAGGGTCTGCACCTGATCCGGCGTGAGGTAGCGGGCGTCGGTACGGGGATAGGTGAGCACCTTGTGCTTCTCGTACAGCGCCTGCGCGACCTCGAGCGTGCGCTGGGCCGACAGTCCGTAGCGCTGGTTGGCCCGTCGCTGCAGGGCGGTGAGATCGTACAGCAGGGGCGGCGCCTCAGTGCGCTCCTTGTGGTTGGCCAGGTCGACCACGGCCGGCTGGCCCTTGGCGGCCGCCACCAGCGCCTCGGCCTCCTCCGCCGAGGACAGACGCTGCGCCGACGGGGTGTCGTCCTGCTTGCCCTTGGGCGGTCGCTTGAGCTCCCGGGTGCGGCTCCAGCTGACCGGGACCTCGTTCCCCTCGATGCCCACCGAGCCCTTGACCTGCCAGTAGGTCTCTGGGACGAAGGCCGCGATCTCCTGATCCCGCCGAACGATCATCGCGAGGGTGGGCGTCTGCACCCGGCCGACGGACCACAGGGCGTCGCCGCCGCAGTCGCGGGTGCGCACGGTGAGGGCGCGGGTCATGTTCAGGCCCACGAGCCAGTCGGCCTCGGAGCGGCACCGGGCGGCGTCGGCCAGGTGGTCGAAGGCCTCTCCGGGCTTCAGATCCGCCCACCCCTCGGAGATGGCCTGGTCGGTGAGCGAGGAGACCCAGAAGCGCTGTACCGGCAGCCGACATCCCGCCAGATCGTAGCAGTACCGGAAGATGAGCTCACCCTCGCGGCCGGCATCGCAGGCGTTGATGACGGCATCGAAGCCCTTTCGGCCGAGCAGCCCCTTGACCACCTTCCACTGGTCGCGCGCGCCCTTGCGCGGCCGCAGGGAGAACTGCTCCGGCACCATGGGCAGGGTGTCGAGGCGCCAGGACTTCCAGGCGGGATCGTAGGCGCCGGGCTCGTCGAGCTCCACCAGGTGACCCACACACCAGGTGATCACCAGATCCTCGCCCTGCAGGTAGCCCTCCTTGCGCTGGAAGGAGCCCAGGACCCGGGCGAGGTCGCGGGCGACGGAGGGTTTTTCTGTCAGGACGAGTCGCATGGCCGCCATCCTAGCGCGAATGCAGGCGCAGGCCACGGCAGGATCCGCCGGCAGGACCGCCTCGCCCCGAACCGGATGGAGCCGGGCGGCGGGTCAGCCGGGGCGGACGCCCACCACGCTGGTGCCCACCACCACGTCGTCGCCCAGCGAGATCATCGTGGGCCCCGTGACCCGCTGCAGCGCGTGCTCGGCGGAGGTCATGATGTAGGTGGGGCAGCGTCCGTGGAGCGGGACGAGCTCGACTCCGCCTTCGGTGAGGCAGAACGAGGCCTGGTGCCGACCGACGAGGGCACGGTCGAGGGTGAAGCCCGTCTGGCGGGCACGACTGGCCACCGAGCCGCTGCACCACCGCAGGTTGGCCTGGCCGGGCCGATCCGCGAGGGTGAGGCCGGGGTGTGCCGGGTCGCGACCGATCTCGGCCTTCTGGCCGCTGAGCACGCCGAGCCGCTGGTGGGAGTCCGCCACCAGCACACCCAGGTAGTGCTCGCTCTCGAGCGCCCGGAAGGTGTGGGTGAGGTCGCCCACCTGGATGCGGGTGTCGTGGGCGAGGCTCTCCTTGTGGCCCGTGGAGCAGGCACGCCCGTTGATGAGGACGCCCGGCTGCAGGACCATGAGCACGGCCCCGGTGGCGCTCACGTCGACGCGGACCGCGGCGCGGTCGGAGCCGTGGACCCAGCGACCGTCGGAGAGCAGCTCGTAGCTGTAGGCCGAGACGACCTGGGCGAACGGCACGGCCGGCAGCGCGAGGCCGGACAGCACGAGCTCCATGTCGACCACGTTGTCGAGGTCGAACACGAGGGTGTCGCTGCCCGCGTCCGCGAGGGTCTGTCGGCGGGTGCGCTCGATCGCAGCTTCGAGGGACTCAGGCGTGCCGACCACGAGGCCCCTGCCCTGGTCGGTCCACTCGAAGCGGTCGGCCGGTGTGATGTGCCAGGCCGCGAGCCACAGCGAGCTGGCGTCGAGGGACGGCAGGGCCTGCACCGTGCCCTCGAGCTCGACCGAGCCCGGCACGAAGCCCTCGAGGAGGATGACCGCATCCGTGGGCAGGCCCGTGGGGAGCTCGACCCCGCGACGAACGCGCCACAGGCGACCCTCGCGGGCGGCGGTGAGCACCGGAGGGGGCAGCTTGCAGATGGCGGAGGTGACCGCCCGGTAGACCTGCTGGGGCCCCACGATGCCCTTGAGGTGGAAGGTGCCGACCTCCTCCCAGGGAACCTCGGAGGCGTTCATGCACAGGTGGGTGCCCGCGCTGAACCAGATCTCACCTGCCGGGGTCTTCGACAGCACCCGTGCGGCGAGGTTGACGGTCTCGCCGAAGACGTCGCCATCGATGGGCTCGACATCGCCGGTGGCCAGGGCCAGACGCATGTTGAGCGAATCGGTGGATCCCAGCCGCTCCAGGATGTCGACCGCTGCGCGCAGGGCATCGGTGGCCGAGCTGAACAGGCACAGGAACGAATCGCCGAGGTTCTTCACCACGCGACCATGGTAGCGGGACACCACCGGCTCCACGAGGGCCTCGTGATCGAGCAGGAGCTGCCGAAGCTGCTCGCGATCGGATCGGGCCACCGCGGCCGTGTAGCCGGCGAGGTCGGTGAACAGCACTGTGCAGGTCTGTGTGGCCACGGGCTCCTCGGGCGTGGGGGGTGCCCCCACGTCAGCGAGGCACAAGCTACCCGACTCGGATACAGGGTGTCGAGGCCCCACGAGCCGTCGAGGTACCGAGTCATGGAAAAGGTCAAGCTGTCCGTCAATGTCAACAAGTACGCCCTGCTCCGCAACAGCCGCGGACACGACGTACCGAACCTGCTCGACATGATCGACATCGTCATCGCGGCCGGTGCCCACGGCATCACGATCCATCCCCGCCGCGATCAGCGCCACATCCTGTACAGCGACATCATCCCGGTGAAGGAGCACCTCGCTGCCCACCACCCGCACATCGAGATGAACATCGAGTGCGAGAACCACCCCGAGATCGTCGACCAGGTGCTCGCCGTGAAACCCCACCAGTGCACCCTGGTCCCGGTCCGCCCCGGCGAGGTCACGAGCGACCACGGCTACAGCTTCCCCGCGGACCACGAGGGCCTGGTGCCCACGCTCGAGGCGCTGCGCAAGGCGGGCATCCGGTCCAGCATCTTCATGGACTGCGAGCCCGAGGCCATGGCCGGCGCCGCGGCCACCGGGGTCGATCGCGCTGAGCTGTACACCGGCCCCTACGCCTGGGCCTGGGGAACGGCCGATCAGCAACGCGAGACCGATCGCCTGTTCGAGACCGCCCAGGCCGCGGTCGAGGCCGGCATCGAGCTCAACGCCGGCCACGACCTCGACCGCTTCAACCTGCACCCCTTCGCCCGCCTCCCCGGCCTGAAGGAGGTCAGCATCGGCCACGCGCAGATCAGCCGGGCCCTCGAGGTCGGCACCACGCAGTCGGTGCAGGAGCTGCTGAGGGCGCTGGACTACGAGGTCTGAGCCACCGCTACTGGTGGTGGAAGATCATCACCACCGACAGCGGCATGGGCAGCTCTTCGGCGTCGACCTCGAACGCCGCCTTCCGCAGCGCCTTGCGCACGTGCCGGCGCAGCCGCTGGGTGCAGCGGAAGGTGTCGACGTGGTCGACCTCGGTGCCGTCCCACAGGAAGGTGACCGGGCAGGACTCCGGATGGCCCTGCTTGAGGATCGCCTCCGGGGTGGGGTCGAGCTTGAGGGTGACCACCGGGCAACCCGTCTGGACCTCCTGATCCCTCAGGGAGCCATCGGGCGCGAAGTGCCACTTGGCCGTGCACTGCTGGCCGCCGTCGCGCCGCCAGTAGTCGGGCAGCGGAGGCTCCACCATGCTCCAGGGGGGCTCGAACACCACGTCGACCCAGACCTCCTGATCGGCCTCGGCCGGGGCCTCCCAGCGCCACCTGCGCAGGCGCCGGAACATCCAGTCCGCGACGTCCTCGTCGCAGTCGACGGTGGTCATGTCGACCGCACGGCCCTTGTCGTCGAGGCGCACCATCACCTGGCAGCGCTGGTCGAGGACGGCCTGATCGAGCAACGCATCCGGGAACGGCAGGTAGCCTCCCCGACGGAGGGCCGGGCCGGAGGCGGCCTCCTCCTGCGCGCCCGCGGTGGCCGCCAGGAGCGCTGCGATGGCGATGTGGGATACCCGTGATGGCAAGCGTCGTTCCTCAGGGGCCAGATAGACGAAACCGGTGGGCCCGACAAGCCCACCGGTACCGGTCGTGACCTTTCGTGGCCTACAGCTTGAGGGGCCCGACCATGTCGGAGGGCACCACGAGCTCGTCGAACTGCTCTTCGGTCAGCAGGTCGAGCGCTACAGCAGCCTGCTTCAGCGTACCGCCCGTCTTGTGGGCGTGCTTGGCGATGGCGGCCGCGTTGTCGTACCCGATGTGGGTGTTGAGCGCGGTGACCAGCATCAGGCTGTTGTTGAGGTTCGCCTCGAGGTTCGCACGGTTGGGCACGATGCCCTGGGCGCAGTTCTCGTCGAAGCTCACGGCGCTGTCGGCCAGCAGCCGTGCGGAGTCGATGAAGTTGGCCACGATGACCGGCTTGAAGACGTTGAGCTCGAAGTTGCCCTGGGTGGCGGCGAAGTTCACGGCCGCGCTGTTGCCCATGACCTGTGCGACGACCATCGTGACGGCCTCGGACTGGGTGGGGTTGACCTTGCCGGGCATGATGGAGGAGCCGGGCTCGTTGGCCGGGATCTCGATCTCGCCGATGCCGCAGCGGGGGCCGGAGGCGAGCCAGCGCACGTCGTTGGCGATCTTCATCATCGCGGAGGCCAGCTGGGAGAGCGCACCGTGGGCGGAGACGAAGGCGTCGTGGGCCGCGAGTGCCGCGAACTTGTTGGGCGCGGTGATGAACTCGCGGCCGCTGATCTCGCTGATGACCTCGGCCACGCGACGGGCGTAGTCGGGGTGCGTGTTCAAGCCGGTGCCGACGGCGGTGCCGCCCAGGGCGAGCTCACGGAGCTGGGGCAGGTTGGCCTTGATGGCGTTCATGGCGTGGTCGAGCTGTGCGACCCAACCGGAGACCTCCTGACCGAGGGTCAGGGGCGTGGCGTCCTGCAGGTGGGTGCGGCCGATCTTGACGATGGAGTCGAACTCCACGGACTTGCCGTGCAGGGTGTTCCGCAGCTGCTCGATGCGGGGCAGCAGGTAGCCCTCGACCATCTCCACCGCGGCGATGTGCATGGCCGTGGGGAAGGTGTCGTTGGAGGACTGGGACTTGTTGACGTCGTCGTTGGGGTGGATGGGGCTCTTGGAACCCATCTCGCCGCCGGCCATCTCGATGGCGCGGTTGGAGATCACCTCGTTGACGTTCATGTTGGACTGCGTGCCGGAGCCGGTCTGCCAGACCACCAGGGGGAAGTGGTCGTCGAGCTTGCCGGTGATGACCTCGTCTGCGGCGGCGGCGATGAGATCGCGCTTGTCCTCGGGGAGGAGGCCGAGCTCGCAGTTGGTGATGGCCGCCGCCTTCTTGAGGATGCCGAAGGCGTGGACCACCTCGATGGGCATCCGGCCGGTGCCGATCCGGAAGTTCATCTTGGAGCGCGCGGTCTGGGCGCCGTAGTAGCGATCAGAGGGCACCTCGATGGGGCCGATGGAGTCTGTCTCGGTACGGGTCGTGGACATGGAAGACCTCCTTGCGGTTTGCTGCCTATAGCCCTGATGCACCAAGCACAAGACCCCTGTCGCCAGGAAGGTGACAGATCCGGAGGCACCCCCATGCGTCACACCGCCACGGCCATCGTCGCGCTGCTGCTCTCGCCCCTCGCCCTGGCCACCGAGCCCGAGGGCCAGGCCCCTTCCCTGCCGGCCGAACCCTCGCAGGAGGCCACCGAGGAGCTCCCCACCGAGCCACCCACGGTGCCCGCGAAGGAAGAGCCCGCCGAGGCCGCGGCCCCCCTGGTCGACGAGATGGTCATCACCACCGAGCCCCTGCAGTACGGCGACGACCGCACCGGAAGCGAGCTCGAGCGGCAGCTGCGCGACCGCGCGGATCAGCTCCGGGCCTGCCGTGAGCGACACGCCGGTCCCGACGACACGTCCGTGTACCGCTTCCTGCAGTACCACGTCACGGTGCGGCCCAAGGGCGAGCTGAAGAAGCTGAGGATCCAGTCCTCCACCCGCAGCCAGGCCGTCGACCGGTGCGTCACCGATCTGCTGGGCAACCTGCGCCTGGAGAAGGACACGCCCCGCTACGACGATCGGTTCGAGGTGAACATCACCTGGAAGAAGCCCGAGGAGCCAGGGGACGCCGAAGCCCCCTGACAGGCCTCCCCAGGGCAGCGACCGCCACCGGTCCGGTCCACCCAAAAGCCCCGTGCCGCGACGGAAACTCACAAACCTTGTGCATGGGGATGGTTCAGGTCGCGCCATCAGGCGATAAGCTGATGCGTCTTCTCTGGAGCCTCCCATGGATCGCCGTCAAGCCCACCTCATCGAGACCATCCGCAACAGCGTCATCGGCGACGATCAGGTGCTGAACGGGCCCTACGGCCCCCGCCGCGTCACCTACGCCGACTACACCGCGTCCGGCCGGTCCCTGACGTTCATCGAGGACTACATCCGCGACGAGGTGATGCCGCTGTACGCCAACACCCACACGGAGACCAGCGGCACGGGTCTGCAGACCACCCGCTTCCGTGAAGAGGCCCGCGAGATCATCAAGACGGCCCTCGGCTGCACGGAGGAGGACTGCCTCATCTTCGCCGGCAGCGGCTCCACCGGCGCCATCCACAAGCTCATCGAGGTGATGAACCTGCGGGTGCCCTCCGAGCTCGACGCCCAGTACGAGCTGTCGGCGCGGATCCCCGCCGAGGATCGGCCCGTGGTGTTCATCGGCCCCTACGAGCACCACTCCAACGAGCTCCCCTGGCGCGAGTCCATCTGCGACGTCGTCACCATCGAGGAGGACGAGCTCGGCCGCATCGACCTGCGGCAGCTCGAGCGCGAGCTTGTCCGCTACGCCGACCGCCCCCTGAAGATCGGTTCGTTCTCCGCGGCCTCCAACGTCACCGGCATCGGCACCAACACCCGTGACACCTCCGTGCTGCTGCACAAGCACGGCGCGCTGGCCTTCTGGGACTTCGCGGCCGCCGGCCCCTACGTGCAGATCGAGATGAACATGTCCGACTCCGGCGAGGATGGTCACCTCGCCTACAAGGACGCCGTCTTCATCTCGCCCCACAAGTTCATCGGCGGTCCCGGCACCCCCGGCCTGCTCGTCGCGAAGAAGAAGCTGTTCCGCAACCGCGTGCCGGCCATCCCCGGCGGCGGCACCGTGTCCTACGTGGGCTACAACTCCCACCAGTACCTCGACGACATCGAGCACCGCGAAGAGGGCGGCACCCCGGCCATCATCGAGTCCATCCGCTGCGGCCTCGTGTTCCAGCTCAAGGAGCAGGTGGGCGTCGATGCCATCCGGGAGCGCGAGCACCACTTCATCCGCGAGGCCATCAAGCGCTGGTCCAAGCACCCCAACATCGACATCCTGGGCAACCACGACGCATGGCGCCTGGGCATCGTGTCGATGCGCATCCTCAACGGCGACAGCAGCCTGCACCACAACTTCGCCGTGGCCCTGCTCAACGACCTGTTCGGCATCCAGTCCCGCGGCGGCTGCTCCTGCGCCGGCCCCTACGGCCACCGCCTGCTCGGCATCGACCAGCAGACCTCCATCGCCTTCAACAAGGCCATCGACGAGGGCTGTGAGGCGCTCAAGCCCGGCTGGGTCCGCGTGAATTTCAACTACTTCATCTCCGACAACGTCTTCGAGTTCATCCTCAAGGCCGTCGAGTTCGTCGCCACCCACGGCCACCGGTTCCTCACGGACTACACGTTCTGCCCTCGCTCCGGCCAGTGGATCCACCGTGGCGGCCGCATGACCCCGCCCCAGTCGCTGCACAACATCAGCTACCGGGCCGGCAAGATGCAGTACAGCTCCAAGCACGTCACCGAGCCCGACTGGGTGCTCGACGAGTACCTCGACCAGGCCTACGAGGTCATGAAGGATCTGCCCGAGCAGGGCGTGACCGCCGCGATCCCCGTCGAGCTGCAGAAGCACTTCGACATGCTGCGCTGGTTCTCCGTCGCCGACGCCAAGTGAGCCCCTGGGAGACCCCGCGATGAGCGAACCCCGCCGCATCCTGGTGATCTACACCGGTGGCACCCTGGGCATGGTCCCCTCCGACAAGGGCTACGTGCCCAAGGCGGGGTACCTCGAGCACAAGCTGCGCTCGATGCCCCAGTTCCACGTGCCCGGAGAGGCGCAGCTCACGCTGCCCCGCTCCGAGGGCGCCCACGCCGCCCGCTACGACATCCTCGAGTACGACCCGTTGATGGACAGCTCCAACATGGGCAACGAGGACTGGGTGCACATCGCCCAGGACATCGAGCGGCACTACCAGGACTACGACGCCTTCGTGGTGATCCACGGCACCGACACCATGTCCTACACGGCCAGCGCCCTGTCGTTCATGCTGTTCAGCCTGACGAAGACGGTCATCCTCACCGGGTCGCAGATCCCCATCTCCCAGGTGCGCAACGACGCCGTCGACAACCTGCTCGGCGCCCTCATCATCGCAGCCGACTACGACATCCCCGAGGTGTGCCTGTTCTTCCGCAGCAAGCTGTGGCGAGGCAACCGCACCCGCAAGGTCGACGCGGCCGGACTCGACGCCTTCCGGGCGGGCAACATGGACCCGCTCGCCAAGGCAGGCGTGCGCATCTCGGTCGACTGGGATCAGGTGCGCACCCCCACCGAGGGCTTCTTCCAGGTGCGGCCCATCACCACCCGGCACGTCGCCTCCATCCGTCTGTACCCGGGCATGACCGAGCAGACCCTCGAGCGCATCCTGCAGCCGCCCCTTCAGGGCGCCGTGCTCGAGACCTACGGCGCGGGCAATGGTCCGGACGCCCGTCCGGAGTTCCTGCGGGTGCTCCGCAACGCCACCGACAAGGGCATCGTCTTGGTCAACGTCACCCAGTGCCACCGGGGTACGGTGGCGCCGGACTACGCGGCCGGTCGCGCCCTGCGGGATGCGGGCCTCGTCAGCGGCGGCGACATGACCGCCGAGGCCGCCCTCACCAAGCTCGCCTACCTGCTGTCCCAGGACCCGTCGCCGGACATGGTGCGGACCTTCATGCAGGTCGATCTGCGGGGCGAGATCACGCCCCTGCCCGTGCACGCGCGTCACAGCTTCCGCGAGCGCCGCTTCCTCCGCTCCATCGCCGAGAGCCTGCCCGACACCACCGAGCAGTCCCTGTCGCTGGCGCTGTACCCCGTGCTGCTGTGTGCCGCGGCCAAGCAGGCCGACCTGCAGGCCCTCAAGCGCATGGTCCGCGACGGCGCGGTGCTCGACCAGGGCGACCACGACGGGCGCACGGCGCTGCACCTCGCCGCCGCCGAAGGCCACGACCAGGTGGTGTCCTGGCTGCTCAACCACGGCGCGAACCCCAAGGTGACCGACAGGTGGGGACGCACCCCGCTGCAGGAAGCCCGCGCGGCGGGTCACGATGCCACGGTCATGATGCTCGAGGCGCGGGCCGGCGGCTGACGCCCCGGGCACGGCGCCGGTACGGGTCCGACCCCGTTCCGGACCCACTCCGTCACGGCGCTTGTTGCACGGATGAACCTTGCAAAACTCCTCCACTCCTGTATCTAGGGGGCGCCGACCCCTACTGGTTTCGGGAGACACGGGTACACTTCGGTACCCGACAGGAGGAGACCATGTTCCGCTTCGCCACCCTGCCCCTGCTTGCAGCCCTCACCCTCGCCGCATGTGTTCGCACCGAGCCCGGCGATGATGCAACCGTCGAGACCGACACCGGTTCCGAGCCCGTCGAGACCGACACCGGTTCCGAGCCCGTCGAGACCGACACCGGCATGGTCCACACCGTCGACTGCAACGAAGGCCCCGCCGAGCCCTTCTACGGTGCGTACGGTGAGTCGAGCCCCACCACCACCCGCACCAGCACCGATGCCGGCATCGACGCCCTCATCGCGGCCGCCCCTGGTGATGGCGAGGATCCCGTCGAGGTCGACCTGACGATCTCCGGCGCCCTCGTCACCCACGTGGCCTACGCCGGCGCCAACACGCCGAACAACTACAACCTCATCGACGCCAACGACGCCGTGAACGTCTTCGGCGTGGAGCTCGACGTCTCCCTCGGCGACACCGTCTCCATGAAGGTCACCGAGCTCACCAACTACTTCGGCATGATCGAGATCACCGCCGCCGAGGAGCTGAGCGTCGACTCCAGCGACAACGGCGTGTACATCGTCGACGCCACCACCGCCGCCGTCGCCTACGCGAGCGAGGGCCTGCTCAACGTGCGCGTGCACGGTCAGATCACCTCGGACGACGAGCCCTGCGGCAGCAACAACAAGTGCTACGACTACCTGGCGTCCAACGGCCAGGCCTTCATCCTGCGTGTGCCCAACAACCTGAACGGCTACGGCAACGGCGACTGCGTGGCCGTCACCAACCCCCTGGGCCAGTTCGGCGGCGACCTGCAGCTCGACGTCCGCGACTTCGACAACATCACGAAGTACTGAGGCGCAAGCCCCGTCGAGACCCATCCGTCAGGAGTTCATCAGGCCGACCCGATCACCGGGTCGGCCTTTTACGTAGGGAGCACCCCCACGTCAGCAGGACCGAACACGTCCGACTGCCAAACCTCCCTACGTCCGGAGCTCCTCATGCGACCCCTGTGGATGGGCCTTTGCCTCGCGTTGCCCCTCGCCTCCCTCGCCGCACCGCCGAACGTGCAGGCGCCAGGTGCACGGCCGCCGGCGCCGGAGGTCTCCCCCCTCGCCGAGTCCGTGACCACGCTCTCCAACGGCCTGCCGCCGGTGGTCCGCGGCCTGCAGGATCTGCTGAACTACGGCCAGGGCGGCGGCAGCATCGGCCCGGCCCAGCTGCGGGAGGCCCAGGAGCTGTACCGGGGCCTGTCGAAGATGTCGGCAGCCGCCGGGGAGGCCACCGAGCACCTGATGAAGATGCCCGAGCAACAGGTCGCCTACGAGCTGCTGAAGAGCATCTCCGCGGATCTCGACACCTCGAAGGCACTGCTGCGGGCCTCGACGGCCAACCTCGCGAGCCTCGAGCAGGCCATCAAGCGGGGCACCTTCACCAAGGTGGCGGCCAAGGCCGCGAGCGCCCAGAAGACCGTGAACCAGCTCGGCAGCGTGGCGCAGTTCTAGCGGGCTCCCCGCCACGCCGTCCGCCCGGGCCGCGCTAGCTGCCCAGGGGGGGTCCGATGGGCAGCCACTCCTTGTGCACCCAAGCGTCGATGCCGGCCCCGTAGCCCGGCCCCAACCGCCGCTCCGACGCACCGCCGGCCATGTTGTAGCGCCCCCCCTTGCGGCTGAAGTCCATCAACAGGTGGAACATCGGGCCACCGCGCATCGTCTCGCCGAAGGCCTCGATGGTGCGGGTCTGGAACAGGCTGGTGGGACCGCCGGGCCAGCGCACGGGCGGCGTGGAGAAGCCCAGCGCCGACGGCAGCCGACCGCCGGTGAGGAAGTGGGTGAACGGCGCCTCCCCCACCATCGGGCCCCGCTGCCCCTTGGAGGTGCGCCAGGCGGCGTACAGGAGTGGCGTGAGGGCCTGGGCCGAGAGCACCTCGGGTCGTTCGAGCCGGAGAAGGGCATCGAGCTGGGGCTGGAAGGCCATGAGCAGACCGAGGTCGTCGAGCAGGCCCGCGGTGAGCTCCGCCCCGATGAACCGCTCCATCACCAGGCGACAGACCGCATCGTGCAGCCCGTGGAACCGGGCGCGGCACGCCGAGGCGGCGGCGGGCTCCATGTCGCTCTGGCGACGGGCCCAGGCCACGAGGGTGCGCACCTCGGGCACGTCCGGCAGCAGCGGCTCCCACAGGGGCATCATGGCCTCGGCCATGGGGTCGTGCTCCTCCTGGGTGACCCGCCAGGCCTGCTCCTCGGACCAGCGCTCCCGGGTGGCGAGGCGCTCGTGGAGGCGTTCGTGGCGCCAGGCGGGCTCCGGGAAGGAGGTCCACCCGGGAACCGACTCGTTGCAGGCGACGAGCGCGCCGGATGCGGGGCGGTGCCAGACGGGACGGGCGGACTCGGGTGCGTGGTGATCGTCGGGACGCCAGTCCCGGGGGCCGGCGCTCACGCCCCGGTGGGAGATGGCGCCGGTGTGGATCTTGGCGACGTCGCCGTGGTGGTCCACGAAGAGCGCGCCGGTGCTCATGGCCTGGACACTGCGGTGGATCTCGACCATCTCCGCCACGGAGTCGGCCCGGTGGATGCGGAACTGGGCGGCCGTGTCGCGATCGACCTGCTGCATGCCCCGCCAGCGGACCGCCGGAAGCCGACCCGACGGTGCGTCGGTGGTGAGCAGCGCGGCACCGTCGGGCAGCCGGTACAGGGTCATCGGCTCCGTTCGGGTGGCCCCGACGACGCCAGAGGGGCCCTCACGGCGGACCTTCACTTGGACGTTCTCGACGTGGATGGGGTGGGGCCGACCGTCGACCATCGCCACGCCCCCCTGCACGTCGACCCAGCTGACGTCGACGTTGTCGGCGTGGCCGAAGGTGTAGGTCCAGCCCACCTCGGGCGTGCGGCCGGCGAGGATGTGGGGCAGCCCGGCGGCGCAGACGCCGTACACGTAGCGGCCATCCGCGTAGCGTACGTCGCACACGTACAGGCTGGGCGGGAACTGGCCCATCTGCAGGTGGAACTCGGCCAGCAGGATCGGCGCGCCGGAGACCGTGCGATGCCCGGCCAGGGCGAAGCCGTTGGAGCCGCCCATCGCAGGCGTGCCGAGCAGGGCGTCGTGGGGGGGCCAGTGGATGCGGGTGCCCTGGTCCAGATCGATGGAGGCGGCGTCCGGGCCCAGCAGGGCCTGCAGGGCCTCGCTGCCGACGCCCATGGCCACCAGCTCCCCCACCGCGAGCTTGGCGAGCTGGGTGGACGAGGTGAGACCGAACCAGCTGAGCATGCGGTAGGCGAGCAGGATCTCCCGCGGACCCCACCGCAGTGGCGCCTCGCCGAGCGCACGGAAGGCGGCCGGCCGCCCCTGGGCCATGAAGGCGGCATTCACGCCGTCGGCGTAGGTCTGCATCCAGGCGCGAACCTCGTCTGGCAGGCGCAGGATGGCCGCGTCGAGCCCCTGATCCAGGCCGAGCAGGCGCACGGACCGATCGACCATCCGCGTGAGCCGCTGATCGCCGAGGAGCTCCATCGCCCGCCCCTGCGCCATCCACACCAGCAGGTGCATCTGCAGCATGCGATCGGTACCGTGCAGGTAGCCTCGCGCGAACGTGCCTTCCAGCTCATCGTGGGCTTCGATGGTGGGGTATCCCCACTCGTCGCGTGTATAACGAATGGGACCCCTGGGACCGGGCAGCGTGGCCAATCCTCACCTCCGAGGGAGCGCGACCCGGTACCGACGCGAAGGTGGCATCCCATGATGAACGAACACACCTACCACGCCATCACCACGGGGGTGCTCGTGAGCGCCGTGGTTGTAGCGATCGTCCTGTTGTTCGTCAAGGCGCCGTATGGAAGGCACAACAAGGGATTCCTGGCCCACGGCGGCATCCCGGTACGGTGGGGCTGGCTGCTGATGGAGCTCCCCTCCCCCGCCTTCATCGCGTGGGGCGCCATCGTGTGGGGCGTGGCCGGGCCGTGGCCCAACGTGCTCCTGCCCATCATGTGGCTGTCCCACTACGTGTACCGAGCGTTCGTCTACCCGTTCCGTCTGCGCGCGAAACCCGGTGACGTGATGCCCCTGCTGCCGTTCGTGATGGCGGTCGTGTTCAACCTGGCCAACGGGTCGAGCAACGCGGCGGCCATCGCGGGGGTCACGGGCGAGCCGGCCGTGTCCGAAGGGGCGTTCTGGCGCTTCGCGGTGGGCTTCGTGGTGTTCTACGCCGGCATGTACATCAACCGCCGGGCCGACCGCATGCTGATGAACCTGCGGGCTCCCGGGGAGACCGGCTACAAGATCCCCCGCGGCTGGCTGTACGAGCGGATCAGCTGCCCCAACTACTTCGGCGAGACGGTGATGTGGCTGGGCTTCGCCTTCGCCGCCAACACGGCGGCGGCCTGGGCCTTCGCCGTGTTCACGGCGGCCAACCTGTGGCCGAGGGCGCTGAGCAACCACCAGTGGTACCGGGAGCAATTCGCGGACTACCCCGAGGAGCGGAAGGCGATCGTGCCGTTCGTGCTGTAGATGCAGTGGCAGCAGGTCGACCAGATCGAGCAGGTCGTTCAGGTGGTGGGAACTCGCTTTTCACCACGGAGACACGGAGATCACACGGAGAACCACGGAGGCCTTTCCTTGTGACCGTCGCCCGAACAGGCATGCCACACGGGTAGCCGGCCCCCGAAATGGAGAAAGGGCCTCACCCACAGGCGAAGGCCCAGGCCCATGCCAGGGTCCACGTTCTCGAACCTCCGTGGTCCTCCGTGCCTCCGTGGTGGAAAACGACCTGCCACAATCCCTACAAGCGAACGGGCACCCGCTCCGCCAGCCACACACCCTCGCGATCCATCCGACAGCCGTAGGCCAGCACCTCGACCCCCTGCTGCACGACACGGTCGAGGGTGGTCGCGTAGTGGGGATCGATCTCGCGGGCCGCCGCGACGGTCTGTCCGCCGGTGTGGCCCACGTGGAAGAACAGCACGGCCCGGTGGCCCTGGCCGGCAACCCAGGCGAGCTCCTCGAGGTGCTTGGCACCGCGGGAGGTGACGGCGTCCGGGAACGTGGCGTTGCCGCCCTCGACGAGGGTGACGTTCTTGATCTCGACGAAGCAGGCAGCCTCGGCGGGCTGCAGCACCACACCCTTTCGCTTGCGCGGCGCCTCGCCGGGCATGAGCTGGCCGCCCTTCAGCAGGCGCAGGTCGATGCGGGAGTTCTGCTCGCCGTACTTCTGCTCGGGCTGGATGGCGTCGTAGCCGGCCAGCTCGGGCACGAGGCCGGCGCGAAGCGCCTGCTCGACGATCTTGTTGGGCCGGCCGGTGTGCACCATCGCCCAGTCGCCGCCGATGCACATCTGCTCGAGGGTCCACTTCAGCTTGCGCTTGGGGTTCGTCGAAGGCGAGATGCGGCAGGGCACGCCGGGGATGTTCAGACCTTTCATGGAGCCGGTGTTGGGGCAGTGGGCCACCACCACCGTGCCGTCGGCCAGCTGCACGTCGGCGAAGAAGCGCTTGTAGCGCTTGAGGAACACGCCCTCGACGAGGGGGCTGTCGTAGGCCACGCGGCCGCTGCTCACCTGGTTCATGACACCACCCACACGCCCACCTTGAGGTAGCGGCCCTCGGGGAAGTGCGTGGCCGCCGGGAAGTCGGGCGCCGCACCGAAGAAGGCGGCCTCGACCGCCGTGCGGCCCGCCTTGCGGATGCCGTCGGCCACGTGACCCCGGAAGACCTTGGGGGCCATCTGGCCCTGGTTGGACGCCGCGATGATCCAGCCGCCCGGTGCACACACGCGGGCCGCGGCCGCCACGAGGCGGGGCATGTCCTTCTTGGACGACCAGCGGCCTTCCTTGGAGTGGGAGAAGCTCGGCGGGTCGAGGATGATGCGGTCGAACAGCTCGCCCTTGCGGCGCATGCGGTCGAGCGCCTTGAAGGTGTCCTCCTCCTCGAAGACGTGCGCGTCGGGATCGAGGCCGTTGGCCCGGAAGTTGTCCTCGCCGCGGGCCAGGTAGTACCGGGACAGGTCGACGGAGTGCACGTGCTCGGCCCCGCCGATGGCCGCGGCCACGGAGAAGGCGCAGGTGTAGGCGAAGGTGTTGAGCACCCGCGTGCCCTGCCAGCTCGGCTCGAGGAAGCGACGGACCTCGCGCATGTCCATGTAGGAGCCGGTGTCGGGCCCCTCCCAGGGACGCACGAGCATCTTCATCCCCCGCTCGACGATGGCGTACTCCTCGCTGACCTTCCCCTCGCTGATCCAGCCGGGCTGGGCGTGGGCCGGGAGCTCACGGGACTCGCGGGGGTCGGAGCGGTAGCACAGGTAGGCGCCCTTCACGTCGGGGCGCACCTGCTGCATGGCCGCCCACAGGGGGTCGAGCAGCACCGCGAGGCTCGGGGAGTCGAGCACCACCGTGCACCAGCCATCCCACCAGTCGACCCGGATGCCGGGCAGGTCGTCGTTCTCGCCGTGGACCCACCGGAACGCCGTGGTCTGCGGCGGGACGAGCCCGGCGCGACGCTGCAGGGCCGCCTGCAGCAGCGGCACCAGCCAGCCCACATCGCCGGCCTGGCGGTCACGGGGGAAGCGGCGGATGGCGATCCAGCCGTCGTCGCTGATGCCCTCGCCCAGCTCGCCGCCCTGAGGGCCCTTGAGCCGGATCCAGCTGCCGGGCTCGCCCAGATCGCCCGCGGCGACCTCATTGGGGTAGACCCAGCAGAAGCCCTTCTTCAGCCAGGTCTCGGAGTAGGCGTTGACCTGCACCTCGCCCGGGCGGAGCGACACACGGGCGACGGCCTTGCCGCTCTTGCCCTCATCGGAGCGGCCGCCACCGGACGGACGCCCCTCCTTGCCGGGGCGTCCCCCCTGCCGGGCACCACCGCGCCGCTGCTCTGCACGATCCTGGCGCTGACCGGGACGTCCTCCGCGGGGCTTGCCGCCACCGCGCCTGTTCTGCGGGGCCATCACAGGCCTCCTTGCTCTGGCAGGCCCATGGTGAGCACGACCTCACCGGCACGGACCCAGCTGTTCTCGACCCAGGCCACCACCAGCGACCGCTCCTCGGCCACGATGTGCTCCAGGCAGGTTCCCTCGACCGACCACACCGAAGCGAGGAGGTCACCCGCCTCGACGGTGTCGCCCGGCAGGGCGTGCACCCGGAGCAGGCCCTCCTTGGTGGGCGTGGGCCCGGCCGTGCGGCGCCACTGGCCCTCGACGAAGGTGTCGTGACGCACCGGGCTCTCCCCGAGCACCCCGAGCTGGCTGAGGATGCCCAGACAGGAGTGGATGCCAAGGGCCTCCCACTCGGGGTTCAGGCGCCGACGAGGCCCGAGCTCCAGCGTGATCGCGGGCACGTCCATCAGGTTGACAACGGCCCCCGCGAGGGACTTGTCGAGCCCGAACCGCGTGTAGATGCGGTCCTGGTATTCCCGGAGCACGGTGAGGCCGGAGGCGCTCGCCATGTCCTGCAGCCGCTCCGCCATCTGCTTGCGGGCCTTGGGCCCCTGGCGCACGGGGCGATCGAGGATGACGTAGGGCACCGAGTTGGGGGCGTCGGCGTGCAGATCCACCAGGGCGTCGACCTGCTGCTCCTTCAGGTCCGTCCACAGGGTGTAGGCGAGCCGGCTCGCCTTGACGCCCTTGGGGTGCCCGGGGAAGCAGCGGTTGAGATCCTCCGAGCCGGTGACGAAGCGGGTTCGCTCGTGCAGGCCGAAGGGGTTGCACGAGGGATACAGCAGCACCCGCCCCGCGAAGGGATGCGCGGCCAGGTGCGCGTCGAGCGCGTGCACGATGGCCGTGCCCACGGACTCGTCTCCGTGGATGTTCGCCGTGATCGCGACCGTCGGGCCCTCGATCTCGCTCTGGTGCTCCAGCACCACCAGCTCGCCGGTGGTCTCGTTGCGCCTGGTGGGAATCGTCAGTCGGCGAACCTGACGGACGCCCTGATGCGATGGTGCCGAGCTCTCCACGTGGTGCTCCTCCATGGGAAGGCCTGATATGCCCCCGCACCCGCAGACACAACCATGCCGCGCCCGCACCTGTCCATCGGCCACCGCACGGCCGCCCGGAGCCCGCGTTCAAGGCGGGACCCGACGAACCGATGTGCCGACCGGAGGTCCGTCCATGAACCCAGCCGCCAAAGCCACGCTCGCCCAGATCCGCCAGATGTTCTCGTCGGATCCCCTGTTCCGGGACCTGATGGACGGTCGCCTGCCCAGCAGCCAGACGGCGCAGTTCACCCCGGCCGCCGACGTGTACACGCTCAAGGACAGCTACGTCGTGCTCATCGACCTGCCCGGCGTGACGCGCAAGGACGTGCACGTACGTCTCGAAGGCGACAAGCTGGTGGTCGAGGGCCATCGAGGTCCGGCCCCCGAGCTCGACCCGGGCACCCGGACCAACCACGAGAGGCGCTGGGAGACCTTCTCACGGGTCTTCCAGCTACCCCTGATGTTGGACGCCCCCGAGGTGAGTGCCACCCTGGAGAGCGGTGTGCTCACCGTGGTGCTACCCAAGCTCGAGGGCGGAGGACGAACGGTTCCGGTGCAGTAGCGCCGGATCAGTTCTGGGCGGCTTCCTTGGGCGCTTCGGCCTTCTCGGCCACGGCCTCGGGCTCGTCGACGCGGGTCCAGACGAGGGCCTGGACGCGGGCCTCCTTGAGCTTCTCCGGGGCTGCATCCTGGGTGGCCACGGCGAAGGAGATGGCGCCGCCATCGTTCACCTGGCACAGCGCCAGACCGTCGAGGGGGCCGTCGCCGTCGGCGCAGGTCATCTCGCCCACCTTCGGGTGCTGCCCCAGGGGCATGCCGACCTTCATCTTGTGGGGGAAGACCACGTGGGGGGTCAGGGCCCAGGCGCGGGCGATGTTCTGGCCATCGGCGGTGGGCTCGATGTTGATCACGACGTTGGAGCCCTCGATCAGCTGGACGGTGACGCCCTCGGGGGCATCCTGCGCCTCACGGGCCTTCAGGCCGTTCTTCAGCTTGGCGTTGAGCGACTGGACGTCGGGGGCGTTCTTCGCGTTGACGGCGCCGATGCCGTACTTGTTGCCCTCGATCTCGCGAGGCTTGCGGGCCTGGGCCTGCTTGCCGGCCTTGCCCTTCTTGCCGGCCTTCTTTCGGGCGCCGTTCTTGGCCTGGGCCTTCTGGCCCTTCTTGCCGGCCTTCTTCTTGGCGCCCTTCTTGGCAGCTTGCTCGGTCTTGGGCGCCTCCTCGGTGGTGTTCTTTCCACAGGCGGTCATGCCGAGGACGAGGGTGGCGCTGAGCAGCAGGGAACGGATCATGGGTGTCTCCATCTGGGGGCGGAGCCGACACACGCCGGCACCGAGACGGCACACCCTACCACCCAAGGCAGGTGGTCGAAACCACCTCGTTGTCATCGATTGCATCGACTTCAGGGCGTCAGGCTCTCGCGGGGGATCACCGTCAACTCCGAGAGAACCGAACCCTTCGCCAGGGACTTCTTGCGGGCGTTGGAGATCTTGCCCTGGGGCGGCGTCTGTCGTGCGGGGCCTCCCTTGCGGGTGGTTCCCTTGATGCGACGACCGTGACCGCCCTTGCCCACGACCGAGTCCTTCAGGGGCCGGCCCACCAGCTCGTTGACCACGGCGCCGGCCATCGTCATGCCGAACATCGGCGGCATCCAACCCACCGAGCCCTGCACCTGGAAGCGCTGGTCGCAGCTGTGGGGGGAGTTCATCTTGTCCGGACAGATGCAGCGGAAGGCGTTCTGGGCCGCCACGTCCAGATCGTTGGGGGCCTCGGACGACCAGACGCAGCGGATGCCCGTGGTGATGCCCTCCTTCGCCAGGTTCTTGCGCACGATGCGGGCGAAGGGGTCGGTGTGGGTGCGGCTGATGTCGGTGACGTGGATCCGGGTGGGATCCATGCGGCCGCCGGCGCCCATGGCCGACCAGACGGGGATGCCCCGCTCGTGGCAGGTCTGCAGCAGGTGCAGCTTGGTGGCCATGTTGTCGATGCAGTCCAGCACGGCATCATAGGGGCGGTCGAGGATCTCGTCGGCGTTGTCGGGGCCGTAGAAGGCCCGGATCACCCGGATGTCGGCCTTGGGGTTGATGTCGCGGGCGCGCTCCCCCATCAGCTCGGCCTTCTCCTTGCCCACCGTGCTGCGCATGGAGTGCAACTGGCGGTTGAGGTTGGTGAGGCACACGCGGTCGAAGTCGACCAGCGTGACGTGGCCCACGCCGGAGCGCACGATGGCCTCGGCCGCGTAGGAGCCGACGCCGCCGAGACCGATGACGGCCACGGAGGCCTGGGACAGCTTGGAGAAGCCTTCGCCGCCGACCAGCAGCTCGGTGCGATGGAAGGGATGCATACGCATGGGAGGGACCCTCGGGAAAAGACCGGGCCCTCTTAGCTCAGCGTGTCGGCGACTCGCCAGTGGCGGTGGCAATCGGGGACAGGTCGATCCGCATGCAAGCTGGATTGTCAACGCCGGGAGCGGGTCCACAGGTCGGCGGTGAGCCGCAGCGCCAGCGGACCCTCGGGCTGTGCCATCAGCTCGGCGGCCAGAGGCACGTGCTCGAGGTTGGCGGACTCCCGACCGACGAAGCGGGGCTCGGGCAGCCGCTGACGGTCCTCCGGCCAGCGCCCGGTGGGGGCCGTCACCCAGGGCACCAGGGTGACGACCTCGGTGTCGAGCCGCTCGTGCCGGAAGTGGTGGTCGAGCCAGTCGACCCGGGCCGAGTGGGACCAGGGGCCCCGGAGCTCCTCGCTCCCCTGCACGTCGGCACCAGCGGCCACCACGCAGATGACCTGGTCGCGGTGCTCCATGTGCCGGGCCATGACCTCGGCCCACAGGGTGAGTGCGCGCCCTGAAGCGGCCACGAGCCACTGGGCCGTGGGCATGCGCTCGCGAGCCTGCTGTTCGAGGGCCTGCACCCAGGCCTCGAACGTGACGTGGGTGAGCCAGTCGGTGAGCAGCAGCGCCTGCCGGACGTCGATCGTCCCCTCGTTGAGTGCACGAACCAGCCAGGCCATGGTCTCGGCGAGCGCCGGCGGCACGGGCAGTCCGGCCACGTCGAGCGCCTCGTCAGACGGATGGGCGGGCAGGCCCGGGCCGTCGTCGAGCATCCACCAGCGCCAGCCCTGGCGGTGCTCCCAGTCCTGGAGCTGCTCCAGGGACAGCGTCGGCCCCAGCCCGGCCGCGAGCTCCGGCCCCAGGTAGCGGGCGGGCGCGAGAGGCGACGACAGCGGCTGGCTGCCGACCTCGACCCTCCCCTGCAGCAGCGCCAGCAGCCACAGCTCCCACTGCTGCCCCTGCACCTTCGCCGGTCGTCGCACCACCGCGAAGCCCGAGGCGACGAACAGCGCCAACGCGGCCAGTGACAGGAAGATGGTCAGCGGTTCGGTCAGGGGGGCACCACGAAAAAAGGGACCCGTCGTGGGTCCCTGGTGGTTCTAGCAGAGCGCCGGCCGCTCAGCGAGGGCGGTGGCCCCGATGGGGGCGGACGGGCACCGGCACCGGCTCGGGCGGAGGGGCGAGGAGGCCGTCGAGTGCATCGAGGGCTTCGCGAAAGCGATCCCTGATGTCCTCCAGGGCGTCCTGTGCAGCCTTCTTCCAGTCCTTGCGGGCCATGCGGTGCCTCCCGTGTGTGTGGCGCTGTGTGCCTCGGATGCCACAGTACAGTCACCCCTACCCTCGGGGGCAAGCACCAGCCTTGACCATGACATGCCATGACCAGCCCGGACATGCCGGGAAACCGGGTGAAAAGCCCTGCCTCAGCGGTCGAGCATCGCCTGGTAGCGCTGCACCTCGGCCTGGAATGCGGCCATGTCGGCCTGGGGCAGCGAGCGGCGGAAGGTGCCGTGGTAGTCGACCGGATCGAGCACCTTGCCGCCCTTCTCCATCTCGTAGTGCAGGTGGGGTGCGGTGGAGCGGCCGGTGTTGCCGGCGAGGCCGAGCAGCGTGCCCTTGGACACCGACTGGCCGGCCTTGACCTCGGTGGAGTCCAGGTGCAGGAACTTGGCCACCACCCCATCGCTGTAGCGCACCTCGACGCACCCACCGTTGTACTTGGTGTTCCAGTTGGTGCGGGTGACCGTGCCGTTGCGGGGGCTGACGATGGGCGTGCCCACGGGGGTCTTGAAGTCCATGCCCCGGTGGCTCGGGCGGTCCTTGAGGAGCGCGGTGACCTGCTCGTACTCGGCGATGGGCGAGTCCTTCAGGCGCAGGCCGACCTCCTGGCCCTGGGCGTTCCAGTAGCTCGGGAAGCGGTCACCGGAAGCCTGGTAGCGGTAGGCCTGCAGGGTCTGTCCGAGCTTGCCGGACCGGTAGGAGGCGGCGGGGATGTCGGCGAGGGTGCCGTCCCAGCCGTAGACGGCCTTCACCTCGTCGCCGGCCTGCAGATCGCGGCGGACGTCGAGGTCCCAGAAGAACAGGCGGGCGTACACGGCGCTCACGACGTCGGCGTGCTCCTCCGCCACGGCCTTCTGGAAGGTTCGCGCGAAGCTGTGGGTGACCTCGGTGGACACGTGGATGAGGTTGCCGGGGAGCTGGGGCGCCTTGGAGGGCGCGGCCGCGGGCTCCTGGGCCACCATCAGGGCCTCGGCCGGCAGGGCGTCGGTGGCGGGCGCGGCACCGGCCACGGAGGCCAGTTGCGCGGCGGGCGCATGGGCACCCGGTACCTGGGCAGCCGGCACCTGCGCGGTGGCCACCTGGGCAGCCTGGGCGGCGGGCGCGACGTTGCAGTCGTCGGCGCTCGGGCGGGACATCACGAACCAGGCATTGAGAAGCAGGGACGAGCCTGCAATGGCCAGCAATGCCCAGGGGCGTCCACCCGGCGGTTCAATGTACTGCATCATCACTCCAAGATCGATCAGGGAGGCATGTAGCGCGCCCCTGCCGGGGGGTGTCAAGCCAGCCGGAACGCAGGTGATCGAAAGCGGTGGAGGACCGCAGGATGTGGGATCACCGCATCGACTTCGGTATCCGACCGGACGGTCAGGCCCCCGGCGCATCCTCCCAGGCACGCTCCCTGCCGGCGAGCTGCAGGCCCGTGTGGTGTCCCATGGCCCCTGGCTCGTGCTCCAGGAAGACGACCTCCCCGTCGGCGGGCAGGACGGTCATGAGCTGCGCTGCACACATCCGGCAGGGCTGCAGGGAGACCATGACCGTGGTGCCCGAAGGAAACGGCCCGCCGTGCTCCGTCCACCAGTTGCACACCAGGTTGAGCTCGGCGTGCAGGGTGCGGTTGGTGGCGTGGTCGTTGACGGCGGCCGCGAGGACCCGGCCATCCGGCGCGAGGGCCACCGCCGCCACGGGTCGGGCCCGGGCATGTCGGGGCAGCGGACGCGTGATCTCGGCCACGGTCCGCCGCAGCCACGCAGCCGCCTCGGTCGGGTCCCGGAAGGACGACGGCGCCGTGTGCCGACCGGGCCGCCGTGCCTGCAGCGCACGGGCCACCGGGCCGAGGTCACCCTCTGCAGGAGGAACACCTGTCCCCTCCCCCAGCTGCAGACCGCCGGTCAGCTTCTTCGCGGCCACCTTCACGAGCGCCTTCTCCACCGCCGTCGGCTCCCCGGAGGTGAAGATCCGCTGCCGTACCAGCCACCGCGCCTCGTCCGGCCAGCGCTCGTAGATGCCCTGGACGAGCTCGAGCACGGGCCCCATGGGTCCCGCCCGGTGCCGCTGGGCCCACAGCACGCCATGGTCGGTGGCCACCATGGCCAGGTCGCCATCGCGGGCGTCGAAGCGGGCGGCGAAGGACTGCTCCTCCGGCCCTGGCGTGATGACGATGCGCTTGCGACCCACGGACGGCTCCTCGATGGGCCGACCCTAGCGCACCGCCGCATGACGGGACAGCACGCGGGGACGAGGTGTCGCGCAGTACCCCTTGCGGCACGGCCCCCGCCGGGCGACGATGCGGCCTGGAGGACGCCATGACACGACTGCTCGCCCTGACCGCCGCCCTGACCCTCTTCGCCTGTGCCGACGACGAGGAGACCGCCGACGACATCGGTATCGCCTGGACCTGCCAGGCCACCGAGGACTGCCCCGTGCTCGAGAGCGAGGACGAGGAGGACACCGGCGACATCCAGCTCGAGTGCCTGCTCGACTACACCGGCGGCTACTGCGTCCTGCCGGACTGCAGCTCCAACGCCGACTGCCCCGAGGATGGCGTCTGCGTCACCCACACCGACGGCAACAACTACTGCTTCCGGGGCTGCCAGGAGAAGGTCGAGTGCAACGAGAACCGGCCCAAGGAGTCCGAGGCCAACTGCTCGTCCGACTTCGTCTTCGCCGACGAAGCCGACGAGGGCAGCAGCAAGGCCTGCATCCCCTCTTCCGCGGGCGAGTGAACCCCCTACCGTGATAGGGGCGGGCCATGACCGACCTGCCCGACGGACGAACGGCGGGCTGGATCACCGAGTCCGGTGAGCCGGCCCCCACCCAGGTACGCCCCATCGACAGCCGCACCAGCGTCCGCGAGGCGCTGGCACGGCTCCGCAAGGGGGAGCACCTGCTGTGGACGGGCGACTTCGTGAACGCCCGTCACTACCTCAGGAGCCTGCGCAAGCGCATGGCGCCACGGCGCTCCGGCGCCCCCGACACGCCCCTGCAGGCGTGGCAGGCCACCCGACGGCACACCCGCGAGGTCGCCACCACGCTGTCGAGGCTGCTCGTCGCCCTCGAGGCCGACGGCTCGCTGGCCCTCAAGCGCGCCCCGGACACCCACGGCGCGGTCACCCACGCCTGGGGCCCCGCCGACGCCCCACGTCTGCTGCCCCTGCGCACCCTCCTCGGGGCGATGACCGCCTACAGCTGGCACGAGCGTGGGCTCGAGGTCCCGGGCCTCGAAGGCCGCCTCGTTCCCGCCTACGGGGTCTTCTCCCCTACCCGGCACGTCTACGTGCAGCTCCTGCGGCACCTCGACGTCCAGGGCCACCGGGTGCTCGACGTGGGCTGCGGCACGGGGGTGCTGGCCTTCGTGCTGCTGCAGGCCGGCGCCCGACAGGCGGTCGGCACGGACATCGATCCCCGCGCCGTCGCCTGTGCCCGCCACAACGCGGAGCAGCTGGGCCTGTCCGATCGCTTCGAGGCCCTGCAGGCCGATCTGCTCCCCGAGGGCGAGCGCTTCGACACCGTGGTCTTCAACGCCCCCTGGGTGCCCGAGGTCCCCCGGACCCGCCTCGACCGGGCCGTCTTCGACGCCGGTGGCGCCACCCTCGACCGCTTCCTGGAGCGCCTTCCCTCCGCGCTCACCCCCGACGGTCGCGGCGTGCTGCTGATCAGCGACCTGCCGGAACGGCTCGGCCTGTGGAAGCCCGGTGATCTGCAGCGCCGCATCGAGGCCGCCGGCCTGCAGGTGGAGCGCCTCGAACAGGCACCCGCGGTTCACGGCAAGGCCCGCACGAAGAAGGGTGACGACCCGCTCTTCCCACTCCGCCGCAAGGAGAAGGTGCAGCTTTGGGTACTGCGGATGGTGCAGCCCTGACGTAGACTGGCCCCGCGAATCCACGAGGGGTCCACCATGTCCATGCGCACGTCCGTCGTCTGCCTGCTCGGCCTTCTTTCCTCCGCCTGTGTCGAGCCCGTGGCCGACGACGCTCCCGTCGACACCGACGGCGACACGAGCGCCCTGCCCGACTGGTGTCCGCCCCCGGCGCCCTTCGGCCGCCAGGACATCGACGGCACCCCTGCCAGCCCCTACTGGGTCTCCCACCCGGACGACGAGATCGCCAACCCGCCCACGCTGATCTTCCTGCCCGGCGGCAGCGGCACCATGGCACCCGCGGGCGGCACCTGGATGTCCTTCTTCGACGGCGTCGAGGCGATGGACCGGTTTCGCGTGGTGATGCCCTACGCCACCACCGAGTCCAACCCGCCGGAGTACACGAGCCGCGTGGCCCTCATCGTCGAGGAGATCTTCACCTGCTTCGGCGGCGACCCGGGCGCGGTCCACCTGGCGGGCCACAGCAACGGCGGCATGCAGACCTTCGCCATCGGCATGGCCAACCCCGGCCTGTTCACCACCCTCGCCGGCCTGCCCGGCATCCTGCAGCCCTTCGACGAGAACCAGGTCATCGCCAACCTGAGCGGCACCGCCATCCTGCTCGGTGTGGGCGAGGGCGACGCCTCCCAGTGGCGTGACGGCGTACAGGCCACGGCCGAGGCCTTCGAGGACGCCGGCTTCGAGGTCGAGCACCAGGTCTGGCGCGGTGTCGACCACACCCCCGGACCCAGCTGGACGGGCCGCGACGCGCTCTTCGACTGGTGGGAGGCTCACTGAGCCTGGAACACCGACTCCCCCGTCCGCCGCACGAACCGCTCCAGGGCTCGCATGCCGAGCTCGCTGTTGCCCTTCTCGTTGAGGCCCGGTGACCAGCTCGCCAGCGCGAAGCGTCCCGGGCTCACCGTCACGATGCCGCCCCCCACGCCGCTCTTTCCCGGCAGGCCCACCCGGAAGGCGAAGTCACCGGACTCGTCGTAGAAGCCGCAGGTCATCATGAGCGCCAGGGCCCGCCGGCACTCCTCCTCCTGCAGCAGCGGCTCCGTGCGGCCGAGCGGCACGCCGCTCCTGGCGAAGAGCGTGAACGCCCGCACCAGCTGCTGCAGGTTCATCTCGAGCGCGCAGTGGTGGCAGTACACGTCCAGCAGCTCCTCCACATCGTGCTTGATGTTCCCGAAGCTCTTCATCAGGTAGGCGAGCGAACGGTTGCGGGAGGCGGTGCGCAGCTCCGACGCCGCCACGGACTCGTCGTAGGTCACCGCCTCGCTGCCGCAGAGCTCGCGCACGTAGTCGAGGAGGGACTGCTTGGGGTCGTCGTACACGTCCATCAGGACATCGGTCACCACGAGGGCGCCGGCGTTGATGAACGGGTTGCGGGGGATCCCCTCCTCGTACTCGAGCTGCACCAGGGAGTTGAACGGGTCCCCGCTGGGCTCCACCTGGATGCGGCCCCTGAAGGCGTCGATGTGGGGGATGCCGAGCGCGAGCGTGAACACCTTGACGATGGACTGGACCGAAAAGCCCGTCTCGCTGTCGCCCTCGGCGAACAGCTCGCCGTCCGTCGTGCACAGCGCCAGGCCGAACTGACGATCGTCGATGCCGGCCAGCTCGGGGATGTAGTCCGGCACGTCGCCGAGTCCGCGCAGGGGCAGGCAGGACGCGTACACCGCCTTCAGCGCTTCGCCGTAGTCCGTCGTCACGTCACCCCCGTCCCACGCGGTTCCCGAGACCGGGCTCTTCGGAGCCGGGTGACGCCCAGATGATGTGCAGGACTGCGGACCGATACCGAACGGGTACGGGACGTTCCCCATCGTGGTGCCCCTGCCCTTCATCCAAACCGGAGCAGGAAGGGGCGTTCAGGAGCGATAGCCATCGCCGAGGAGGCCCCATGTCCCTGCCCATCCAGCTCCCGTTCTCCCTGAAGAAGTTCCGCACCTACCGGGAGTCCAAGGCGGCCAACGGCGCGGACGTCCACGGGGCCGTCGACCGCTACACCGGCATGCACGACCACAAGGGCGGTGACGCCAACGGGCGCCGGCGCGACTACGTGCAGCTCGCCAAGGACTACTACAACCTCGCCACCGACTTCTACGAGCGCGGCTGGGGGCAGTCCTTCCACTTCACCCCACGCTGGCGCGACGAGACCTTCGCCGAGTCGATGATGACCTACAACCACAAGGTCGCCCTGATGCTCGGCCTGAAGCCGGGCATGGAGGTGGCCGATATCGGCGCCGGCATCGGCGGGCCCATGCGGCAGATCGCCAGGTTCAGCGGCGCCACCGTCCGTGGCATCAACACGAACACCTACCAGATCGAGAAGGGCAACCGGTACAACGCCGACGCGGGCCTCTCCTCCATCGCGGGCTTCATCGAGGGCGACTTCATGAACATGCCCGTCGAGGACGGCACCTTCGACGCCGCCTACGCCCTGGAGGCCACCTGCCACGCACCGGACGTGGAGGGCATCTACCGGGAGATCTTCCGGGTGCTCAAGCCGGGCGCGCGGTTCTTCCTCACCGACTGGTGCATGACCGACCTGTACGACCCGGACAACCCCGAGCACGTCCAGATCCGGCGGGACATCGAGTATGGCGACGGTCTCCCCGACATCCGCACCATCCGCCAGAGCCGCGCCGCGCTGGAGAAGGCCGGCTTCGAGATCCTCCGGGAGGAGGACTGGGCCCTGCTCGGTGACAACAAGCTGCGCTGGTACTCCAGCCTGGCGGGCGAGGAGCTCAACTTCACCGGCATCCGCCGCACCAGTGCCGGCAAGTTCTTCCTCAAGCGCTTCGTCAAGGGCCTCGAGAAGGTCGGCATCGCGCCGAAGGGCGCGAGCGAGGTCGAGACGATGCTCAACCGGGGGGCCGACGGCCTCGTGGCGGGCGGACAGAGCGGCATCTTCACTCCGATGGCGATGTTCCTGGTCCGCAAGCCCGGGTCCACCGCCTCGCTGAGCCCCCAGCCCGAGGCCAAGTAGTCCGGGCCGGGGGACTCCCATTCGCGTTGCCCCCATCAGGCCCCTTCAACCCGGTCGCGCGCGGCGTAAGGGAAACATGGTCCCCCCAGGAGGTTCCATGTCCCTTCCCATCGAATTGCCCTTCTCCCTGCCGAAGCTGGCCAGCTTCCGCTCGTCGCGCAGCGCGAACGGCCCTGACGACACGGACACGGCCATCAGCCGCCACGTCGACATGCAGGCCGCCGGTGACCTGAGCGACGGCGCACGCAACCAGCACGCCGTGCAGCTCGCCCGCGACTACTACAACCTCGTCACCGACTTCTACGAGCGCGGCTGGGGCCAGTCCTTCCACTTCGCCCCCCGGGTCAAGGGCGAGTCCTACCGGGAATCCATCCTGGCCTACAACCACAAGGTGGCCCACATGCTGCGCCTGGAGCCCGGCATGCTGGTGGCCGACGTGGGTGCCGGCATCGGTGGCCCGATGCGTGACATCGCCCGCTTCAGTGGCGCCACGATCAAGGGCATCAACACCAACGCCTACCAGATCGAGAAGGGCGAGCGATACAACCAGGAGGCCGGCCTCGAGCGCATCACGAGCTTCATCGAGGGCAACTTCCTCGACATGCCCGTGCCGGACGTGACCTTCGACGCCGCCTACGCCATCGAGGCCACCTGCCACGCCCCGAGCGCCGAGGCGGTCTACAAGGAGATCTACCGCACCCTCAAGCCCGGCTCGCTGTTCTTCCTGACCGACTGGTGCATGACCGACCTGTACGACGAGGACAACCCCGAGCACGTCCGGATCCGCAAGGAGATCGAGAAGTACGACGGCCTGCCCACCCTGCGCACCGTGGCGCAGTCCCGCGCGGCCTTGGAGAAGGCCGGCTTCGAGATCCTCGAGGAGGACGACTGGGCGCAGCACGGCGACAAGCACCTGAAGTGGTACTCCAGCCTGGCCGCCGAGGAGCTCGACCTGACCGGCGTGCGGCGCACCAAAGTGGGCCAGTTCGTCATGGGTGCCTTCGTCAAGGCCCTGGAGCTGCTGGGCATCGCCCCCAAGGGCACCCGCGAGGTGCAGAAGATGCTCAACGCCGGCGCCGATGCCCTCGTGGAGGGCGGCCGCACCGGGCTGTTCACCCCGTCGGCCATGTTCCTGTGCCGCAAGCCCGACCACGAGCCCAAGCCCAGCAAGGGCCCCGACATCGCGTGATGCCGGTCACCTGATGCTGGTGCCACGAATGGCGCCGTCCTCCCTCGGGAGGCGGCGCCTTCCTTGCGTCTACAGGCCGCTGTCGGGCGGGGCCGTGTCGACCGGGGACGTGTCGACCGGGGCAGTGTCGACCGGGGCCGTGTCCTGGGGGCCCGTGTCCTGGGCGCCCGTGTCGCCGGAGCTCTCGTCACGGGGCACGCCGTCGACGATGCGCACGATGCCGGAGCCGTTGACCACCTCGGAGCCCGGGCTCCTGCCGGTGTATTGGACGCCCACAAGCGCCTCGATGACGACGTCGTCCAGGAGACGCAGCGTCACCACGCCCTCCGTCTCCTCGATCTCCCAGTTGTCGTTCATCTCGCTGCGCCAGTCCACGTCGGTGACCAGATCCTTCACCGGGAAGCTCCCTCGCAATTCCAGCACACCGTCGAGGCCCATGGCAGATGCGCCTGTCTGCGTCGAGGTCGACAGCTCGACCGTGGTGCGGACCCGCGTGCCGGTGGTGGACTCCGACAGGTCGAGGGTCGCCGGCGCCTGCAGGCCCTCCGAACAGGTGACCAGGATCAGGTTGATGGCCTGCCCGGCACGCGGACCGGGGGTCGCACCGGGCGCCCACCAGGTCGCATCGCCGGGCACGCCCTGCACCGTCCATGAGAGCTCGAGGGGCTCCCCCGTCAGCTCCTGCTGCATCGCATCCACGCGCTCCCCTTCGAAGGCCTGCAGCAGCTCCTGGCCGGACAGTCCGACGGCGGGATTCGTCTCGCCCATGCCGTGCGGCTCGAAGGTGGTGCCGCAGTCCGGCGTGTAGGCACCACAGCCGGAGACCACCGCCAGCCCCACGGCCATCCATCGCATCATCATGTGTCCTCTCCCCTCACCCGTGTCTTCATCAGTCCACGAAACGACGGAACCCGCCACAAGACGACGAAAGGCCCGTTCCGCCCGGGAAGAGACGGATGACGAGCCCAAGAATCAAGACATCCCAGTCGGGCGGACCCGGCTGGGATGTCGACACCACCGAGGGGGGTTCCTCTGACCAGACGGCCGAGACCGGCATGGGTGAGAGAGCCTTCCAGGGTGGCGAGGCAGGAACGAGACGCCCCTGCATTGTGTCATAGAGCTTCTTCCCTCGTGCAGTCTGCGCGTGACCCGGAATCCCGCCCAGCGTGCCGAAGGCACATCTGGGGGATCGGGCGCTGACTGTCACATAGGACTCCTCCTCTCGGGGCCGAAGCCGCGAGACGGGTGGGTCCCAGCCTCGATGGGCCGGGAAGAGGACGACATCCAAGGGAGGTTTCCATGGCCGAACGGCCACAGAGGCTTTCCAAGGACGCGTTGCAAGAGCCGAAGCCCTTGCTGCGAGAGCCGAAGCCCTCGCTACGTCTGAAATCTATCCCCCTCGGCGCCGGCCACATCCCGGGCAATCCCGTAGGGATCTTCCCGGACGCTGTTGCAACAAACTGCATCACACGTCGTCCGATCGACGCCCGAAGGCGCTCTCCCGGGGTGCCTTGGCGGCCGTTCCCAAGAATCAGGACATCCCAGTCGGGCGAACCCGGCTGGGATGTCGACGCTATCCGAGGGGGGTACCTGAGTACCTTGCTACCGGGACGGCATGCGGGGCCAAGGGTCCCGAGGGATCCCAGGTCAACCAACAGTCACACCCGGTGAGGTCAAAGGGCCTTCCAGGGTAGCGAGGCAAGGACGAGACGCCCCTGCAACGAATGCAATCTAGCCTTCCCATCCACCCCAGCAGCCCGTGGAAGCGCGTAGGGATCGTTGCGGACCCGGGTGCGACACGCCGCCACACCCATTTGTCAGGTTTGTCTGAGCCTTTGAGGCGCGACGCCTGCGACATGCCGCCGCACCGGCCCCAGAGGCCCGGTCGTACCCCGGCATCGGCCGGGCATGCGCACTGCCCCACGCAAGCCGCGACATCTCGCCACATGGTGAGTCGGGTCGGCGACGGGTAGTGTGCCGGCCGTCCACTCCCATCGGAGCCATCATGCGCACCCTCCTCCTTTCCGCAGTCCTGCTCGCCGGCTGCGCCACGTCCACCCCGGACACCACCTTCGTCGTGCCCGTGACGCCGATGTTCGGCGCGGACGCCGTCGTCTGCGGCACCACCTTCGAAGGCGCCGGCACGTCCGCGGCTTCATTCGACCTGCGGGACTTCGGCATGTACGTCCACGACGTGGTGCTCATCCGAGAAGGCGGCGAGGAGGTGCCAGCCCACCTGGTCGTCGACGGTATCTGGCAGGACGTCGGAGTGGCCCGGCTCGACTTCACCGACGGCAGCGGGCTGTGCGCCGGCGACGACGCCATGAACGCCGAGCTCGTGCTGCACGCGCCGCCCCATGACGACTACGCGGGCCTGACCTTCGGCCTCGGCGTGCCCGAGGAGCTCAACCACCTCGACGCCACCAAGGCCCAGGCTCCGCTCAACGCCCCGAGCACCTGGTGGTCCTGGAAGGGCGGCTACCTGTTCTTCCAGATGACACTGGCCACGGATGTGAACGAGAAGTTCTACGTCCACGTGGGCTCCACGAGCTGCGACGGTGACCCGGAGAGCGGCTTCGACTGCGCCGCCAGCCACGCCACGACCATCGACGTGCCCGGTTTCACGCCCGGTGAAGACGGACTGGCCATCAACGTGGCCGCCCTGCTCTCCGAGGTCGATCTGGACGCCACGCCCAACCCGGCGGAGGGCGACTTCATCGCCGGCTGCATGTCCTTCGAGGGCGATCCGGAGTGCGATGCGCTGTACACGAAATTCGGCCGCCACTTCATGTCCGAGGACCCGGCACCGGCCCAGGTGGTGTTCGAGGTCGACGCCGGCGCAGGTGCCATCGTGGACGCGGACGACGCCAAGGGTACCCCCCAGCCCGGCGACCCCGCGTTCGAGCGGGACCCGGCCCTCGATGAGGTGGAGAACATCTCCGCCCACGGCCTCGACCTGTCCCACCCCGTGGGTGCCATCTGGCCCATCGGTGACCAGACCCACGATCGGGGCCCCGGCTCCCAGTGCATGAAGTGCCACCAGGCCCTCGGACCGGGCCGCGGCCAGTTCACCATCGCCGGAACCGTCTGGCAGCCGGAGTTCGACGAGGGGTACGGCGAGGGCGCCCTGGTCCACATCCTGCCCGTGTACGCCGCGCCGTGCGGCTGGGGCGACGAGCGGGCCCACTGTGAGGGTCAGCCCATCGGCTACTACCGGCCCGAGGACGTCGTGGCCGAGCTCGAGGTGGACGCGAACGGCAACTTCTACACCACCGAGCTGTTGGAGGGCGCCGAGCCGCCGTTCTGGCCCGTGGTGGTGCCTGCCGAGACCGACGAGCACGGCGTGGCCAAGGCCATGGGGCACCCCGCAGGCAACGGCTCCTGCAACATGTGCCACGGCAACATTCCGATCACGCTACAGGCCGAGAGCCACTGATGGGCGTGGGGCCGACATCGATGAGGACCCGGGCAGCCACGATGCTCGTGGTGCTCGGGGCGTGCCAGCCCGGCGAGACGCCCTGGACCTGGGACCTACCCGCCCACGTCGGCCCACCCCACGTGCCTGCGGACAACCCGATGACGGTCGACAAGGTCGTCCTCGGCGAGGCCCTGTTCCACACCACAATGTTGTCGGCGGATGGCGAGACCTCCTGTGCGTCCTGCCACCTGGACACCATGGCGTTCACCGACGGGCAGGCCGTGAGCGAAGGCGCGTTCGGTGAGCAGGGCACCCGCTCGGCGCAGCCTCTCGCCAACGTGGCCTGGTATGCCACCTACACCTGGGCCAACCCGATCCTCGACTCCCTCGAGGACCAGGCACTCGTGCCGCTGTTCCTCGACCATCCCTTGGAGATGGGGGCCCACCAGGTGCTGGAGGAGGCTCTCGCAGCGTTCGAGACGGACCCGGAGTGGCGAGCGCTGTTCCAGCAGGCGTTTCCAGGTGAGGACGCTCCCTTCGAGGTCGACCACATCGCCGCCGCCCTGGCGAGCTTCCAGCGCAGCCTCGTCCACCTGGACAGCCCCTACGACCGCTGGGTGCAGGGAGACGACCACGCACTATCGGCCTCGGCGCGACGCGGTTTCGACCTGTTCCATTCCGACAGGCTGCAGTGCGGGACCTGTCACGAAGGCCACCTGCAGACGCGGTCATACCGGGAGGCCGGCCATGCACCTCCGGAGCTCGCCTTCGCCAACACCGGGCTCTACAACCTGGACGGCGACGGCGGCTACCCGTGGCCGAACGTCGGCCTGTACGAGTTCACCTACGACCCCGCCGACATGGGGGCACATCGGGTGCCTGGCCTGCGCAACGTCGCGCTGACGGCGCCGTACATGCACGACGGCTCCGTCGCGACCCTCGATGAGGTGCTCGACCACTACGCCGGAGGCGGCCGCACGTTGCACGATGGCACTCACGCGGGTGTCGGGGCCGACAATCGCCACAAGTCACCCCTGCTGCAGGGCTTCGAGCTGACCGAAGCGGAGCGGGCGGACCTGATTGCTTTCCTGGGGGCCCTGACGGACGATCAGCTACTGGAGCTGGCGGCCGTATCAGCCGTGTCGGCTCCCTGAGGCACCTCGGGCAGCGGTACAGGCGCTTCCCAGTCGATGATGCGAACCCACCCGGCGCCGCCCACGTTGGGCTTCTTCCGGTAGGTGTGGAACACGTAGACGGTCAGGAAGGTGGTCTGGCCGTTCCGCACGCCAATTGACACCCTGACATCGATGTCCTCGATCTCCTTGCCCTCCTCGTAGACCTCCGACTGCCAGTCCACGTCCGTGGCGAGGGTCTCGATGGGCGCGGTGCCCCAGTAGGTCACGCCCTCCACCGGCTCGAGGGCGTCCGGGTCGATCGCCGCATCCTCGGAGACCGAGGCTCTCACCACCCCTTGTACCTGCACCGCGATGCCGGTCACCGGCTCGGACAGCTGCAGCGCCATCTCGACCTCCGCGGAGTGGAAGCAGGTGAAGTTCACGAGGGGCGTGAAGCCCCGACGCGCGTTGTCGGGAACGGGTTCGGGCGGCAGGGGATCCAGCCACACCGCCTCGTCGCCGGTCTGGAAAGCCGTCCAGCTGACCTGCGTCTCCTCGCCGGACTCGAGAACGATGGTGTCGACGTGACCGCCCTCGACGGCCTCGACCAGCTCGCGGGCAGGGCGCTTCAGCAGCGGGTGGACCTCATCGAGGGAGGCCTGCGCTTCACCGTAGTCGCACCACACGTCCGTCACGTGCAGCTTGCAGCCGCCCACAGTCACGAGCGCCACCGCCATCCAGGCCGTCTTCCCCATCGCGTCCTCCAGCGACGGGAACAGTGCCCCTCGCCGGGGGGACCCGCCACATCATTCCTGCCGCGCAAGCCGTAGGATGTCGGCCACGCCGAGGATCTCCCGATCGGACTGGGGATGCAGCCCGGCTTCGGCCATGCCCTTCGCGAGGGTGGCGGCGTCGAGGTTGGCGAAGCGGTCGGCCAGGCTGCCGCCACCGAGCGCCCGCAGCGTCGCGATACCCGCGGCCATCACGGCGCCCGCGATGCGCTCGCCCGTTCGATGCTCCCGTCGATCCGGACCGGTGATCATGGCGGGCCGGACGCTCGTGTAGTCCAGCGTGGACTGCGCGAGCCAGGCCTCGACCTCCTTGCGGGCCCGCATGTAGGCGCCGCGTCCCTTGTCCGCGCCCATGGCCGACAGGTAGACCACCCGGGGGGCATCGGGCGACAGGGCCTCGCAGGCGCGCATGGCCATCAGGGTGAGGCCCTTGTCGACCTCCTCGTAGGAGCCGGCCCCCTTCGGGGCGCCCGCCTTGCGCAGCGACCGCATCCTCTCCTGGGTGGTGCCGAGCAGGCAGTAGACCACCTTGGGCTTCTGCTCCCGCACCAATGCACGGATGGCCTCCTCCTCCCAGTCCACGGCGGCCACGCTGATGCCCTGCTTGCTCCACTCCGTCTCGAGGCGATCACGCTGGCTGGACCCGGGACGCACGTGCGCGACCACCTGGATGCCCCTGCCCCGCAGCTCCGGGGCGAGCGCCTGCCCCGTGTAGCCACTGGCGCCGAAGATGAGTGCCTTGGTCATGACGTGAACCTCCCTCGCGGAAATGACGGCTGAACACCCATCGTACCTTCATGGCAGTGGGACATGGGGGATGATGATACCGACGTATCGTCACCGGTGCCGATCGGTCCTCTCCCCGATGGGGCCCCGGTCGCCTCGCGCCGACTCCCCAATGGTTCCCCACACCCCTGGACCCATGCGCCCTCTCGCCCCCCAGCCCGCACGCCACCAACCCGCCCGTCTGGCCGCCATCGCCTGCGGCCTCGCCCTGCTGTGGCTGCCCACGCCCTGGCACGGCTGGGTGAAGATGCACTGGATGTTCCTCGGGCTGCTGCTCGCCCTGTGGGCGGGCCTCGTGTGCCTGAAGGAGCTCAAGGGAGGCGCGCGGCCTGGCCCCACGACGATGACGGGCCTGCTGTTCGCCGCCTACCTGCTCCACCAGTTCGAGGCCCATGGCTTCGATCTTCGCGGCATGCGCTTCGGCTGGATGGACGCCTTCAACCAGGGTCCGGGAGGCTGGCTGCCCTGCAACGGCGAGATCATGTGCCCCACCGATCCCCAGTCCATCCTGATGGTCCAGACGGGCATCGTGTGGACCACGTTCCTGCTGGCCATGACCTTCCGCGGGTCACGACCGTCCGGCATCGCTGCCACGGGCGGCCTTGTCATCGTCACCGCCCTGCTCGAGCTCGCGTGTGGCGCCCTCGGCGGCTACCACGCGGGTCTGGCTACCGCCGTCGTCCTGCTCGGACCGCTCGGATACCTGTGGTGGCGCCGGGTGAAGGAGTCAGGCTTCCCGGCCGACGGGGAGCTGGCGATCGGCATCGCATGGGCTGCGGCGACCCCGGTGTTCATCCTCGCCGCCGGCCTGCCCACCCTCATCTGGGGCGCCGTGCCGGAGTGGGTGTTCGATCTGTTCTGCGTGGCCTGGGCCGTGGTTCCCTTCGGACGCTGGCAGGTGCCGGTCGGGCTGTCCATGACCGGCGACGCCCTCCCCGGAGACGAGGCACTGGGCACCTGACGCCTAGTCCCTCTCGGTCACCCACTGCCGCGCGAGGTCCATCAGGTCTGGAGGAAAGACCTTCACCTTGTCCGGCAGCACGATGCCCAGAAGCTTCGTGAACGAGGCGAGCACCCCTTCGTCGGCCACGAGTGCCACCCGATCCCAGTCGCCGATCCACTTCGCACCGAGCTTGACGTCGTCCAGGAGCGCGCCGAGCTCGATCCCGTGGAAGTCATCGTCGAGCTGCACCAGCACGCGCACCTCGTCCGCCACCTCGATGGCGGCCTCGACCGCTGGGATGACGACGTTCTCGTAGTCCTCCCTGGTGAGCTTTCCTCGGATGTGCAGGCCGACGACGTCGCCGGGAAGGTCGGAGATGGGATCGATCATGGGGGCTCCTTGGGGCCAGCGCACCTTCACGTCGGCGCAAACCGCGAGGGGGGGCATGCGGGAGAGGCACGAGCCGACGGAGACGCCCCCGTGCTCCAGGACCGCCGCCCTACTGGCCCCGGATCACATCACGCTGCTTGCCGGCGATGCCGTATTCGATGTGCATGATGGAATGGATGGGTGGGACGTAGTTCTTCACCACCATCGAGTTGCGCACTGGATCGATGGCATAGACGAAACAGGTGCGACTCGGACAGTGGTCCACAAGTTCCGAGCCATCTTCCAGCCAGGCCTCATCCACGCCGTCGTAGACGAAGAAGTCCATGTCCTTGGGATCGCCGTTGGGCACTTCGAGCCAGGCCTCTATCGTTCCTTCGATGGGCGGCTCCGAGAGCTGGTACTCGTGCGGCGCGCGCTGGGCATGGAAGCCCAGCTCCGACATGGTCAGGTCCCACCGATCGCGGCAGATGGACGCCGCGATGCCCCCCAGCTCCTCCGAAACGTCGAGGTACCGCGCACCCGCTTCCGCCGCTCCCAGACGCCCCTCACAACCGAGCGGCGCATCGCCCACAACGGACGACCAGGTCACGACCCTTCCGAGCGGCTTGAGCGAATGCGCCCACGCCAGGAAGTCGTCGACGACCTCGGGCTCGTCCGTGCCTTCGTCCCGGTCCGACACCAGCAACACGTGAAGACTGGCACCGTGCCGATAGAAGTCGTCGTCCTCTGAGACCAGGGTCTGCACCGCCTCGAACGCGCCTTCGACAGCCGTTTCCGAGGTGCCCACGGACAACAGCAGTTTTCCGAGACGTTCTTCCGGGTCGCTCGTGTCTGCCGTGATGTATCGCACACCGTCCACCTGCTGCAGTGCGCCTACAGGGACGTCGTCCTGTACATCGGTGCTCGTCACACCTACCCGCCAGTCCGCGCCCGAGAATTGTAGGGCGTAGATGAAACGCTCGAGCTCCTCCACCAGCGCGAGCTGCTCCTCCTCCATGGTAGCAGCGCCGGAGATGACCCACAGGACGTCAATCTGCGGCGGCTGCAGCATCGTGATCCGATCGTGGCCACGACTACCGAGGTCGGGGGAAGGGCGCCAGGAGCCTCCGCAGGCCCCAGGGGGGCAGAGCCTGTCCGGTGCCCCGTTGCAGGCGGACACCATCAGCATCCCTGCCATCGCCCACAGTCCACGCATTTCTCATCCCCCGGGTGGGACGCGTGGCCACCTGCCACCCGTCCGGTGCATTCATATGCAAGCAGAGGAGGCCTTCCGCCAGTGCACAGAGCCGTCTGTCGAGGGCACGGGGTCGTCGAGACCCTATCGATGGATGCCCGTCCTCCGCCACGAGAAACACATGCTCCCCAGATCGCCGTTGGTAACAGTGTTACGCCAGGCGGCTGTCACATCAGGCTCTGGCGTAACGGTACTACCAGTGGCCTGATCGTGAGTGTTCGCGTTTCCGGGCCCGTGCCTATGGCATGGGAGGCACGATGGATTCGTGACGGGGATTGGAGCCGATGGTCGGCCTGGACGACACGGGGGCCTGGGACCTGGCGTGTCCCGCTGCTTGATCGCGCCGTCGCTTCGGGCAGTCTGGCACAGGCAAGCTGTGCCTGTTGCCCTCCGCTTTGGGCCTTCCGCCTTGCTCAGTGGGAGGGCAGGTCAGGCTGAGCGAGCTCCACGTTGGAACGGCGGACTCCCCCATCTGCTGGCTGCAGGTAGGACCACGTGCCCGAAGATTGGGATCGACGGGTCGCGAAGCTTGGCGTGACCTACGAACACGTCAGGCCCTGAACGGGCCTTCCTTCGACACGGCAGTCCTACGAGACGTC
>JARACJ010000011.1 GCA_028767165.1 Proteobacteria bacterium DTSAM18
CTTCCGCTGGAGTCGGAGTCACCGCCGTGGCGGTGGCCCACCCTACGTGAGGGTCGAGCCATCGAAGACGTCTCGCAAGAAGGCAAGAAGCAAGGTGAAGGACCTGACAGGACCTCGTCTCTGCTTCGTGCCACCAAAGGAGGTCATCGCGAACCTGAACCGCTTCATGCGGGGCTGGCTCGCGTACTTCTCAGTGGGCCATCCTGCGCAAGCCAGATGGGACCTTGTTCGCCACGCCGAAAACCGCATGGTCCGGCACCTTCGGCGTCGGAGCCAACGACCCTATCGTCCTCCCGAGGGGGTCGGGTTCCACCAACACATCCGCGACCTTGGACTCATGGAAGTGATGGTGGTACCTCGACGAGGCTGACCGCGCACGCCTTCCGGCGACGGGTCCGGGAGCGCCGGATGCGGGAGATCCGCACGTCCGGTGCGATGAGGGGCGGGTAGCGCGGCTGTTGCCGCGCCCCGTCTACTCTACTGGTGAAGACCGACCCGGCGAGATCCCAGACCCCGCCGAGCCTTCTCAGGCCAGCTTCACGCGCTCGCCGTCCCGCGCCACGCGACCGCTCAGCACCAGCCGCTCCAGCAGGTAGTGCAGCTCCATCGCGTCGGCGCCGAGCACTTCGGCGAGCTCCGCCTCGGTCTTCGCGCCGCCCTGCAGGGCTTCGCGCACCGCCAGGGACAGCTTGAGCATGGCCGCGGCGGCCTTCTTGCCCGCCTCGACGCCCGGCTGGTGGAAGGCGTTGATGTGGATGAGGCTGCCGTACAGGCTCACGGCCCGCTCGAACAGGGCGATGAGGGCGCCCATGGCGTAGGCGTCGAGCTCGGGGGCGGTCAGGGTGAGCGAGGGGCGGCCGGACTCGAACAGCGCGCGTCGGGTGCCCAGCAGGAAGCCCTGCAGGTAGTCGCCAGCGGTGATGTCGTCTTCCACCTGCACGTCGCGGGCGGTGGTCTGCAGCACCTGCAGGAACACCACGAGCATGTCGTTGCGGCCGTCGCGGAGCTGCTGCACGTACGCGTGCTGATCCGTGGAGCCCTTGTTGCCGTACACGGTGATGCCCTGGTGCACGACGTTGCCGTCGAGATCCAGGCGCTTGCCGAGGGACTCCATCACCAGCTGCTGCAGGTAGCGGGAGAACAGCTCGAGGCGGTCGGCGTAGGGGAGCACGACGATGTTGCGGTCGCCGCGGCCGTGGCCGGCGACGAACCAGGTGCCGGCCATCTGGGCGGCGGGGTTGTCGCGCCAGTCCATCACGCGGGTCCACATGTCCATGGTGCGGGCGCCGGCCAGGAAGCTGGCCATGTCGACGCCGGCGAGCTCACCGGGGAGCAGGCCCACGGCGGACATGATGGAGAAGCGGCCGCCGACCCAGTCCCACATGGGGAAGGTGGTGAGCCAGCCTTCGGCGGTGGCCTGCTTGTGCAGCAGGGAGCCGTCCATGGTGATGGCGACCATGCGGCCAGGCACGGGCAGGCCCGCGGCCTCCAGGGCCTTGACGGACAGCTTCAGGCCGTTCAGGGGCTCCGGCGTGGAGCCGGACTTGGACACCACCAGGAACAGCGTGGTGGCCAGGCGCTCGCCCAGGCGGCTCAGCGTGCGGTGGATGCCGTCGGGATCCGTGTTGTCGAGGAAGTGCAGCTGCAGGCCCTGACGCGCGCCGTTCTCGTCCTCGGCCAGGCAGTCCACGAGGACCTGCGGGCCGAGCTGGGAGCCGCCGATGCCGATGTGCACGACGTCGGTGAACGCCTTGCCCTCGGGGGTCTTCAGCTCGCCGGAACGCACCCTGGCGGCGAAGTCGCGCACGGCGGCGACGGTCTCGCTGATCAGGGCCGTGAGGTCGCCGGTGGGGGCCAGCTCGGGGGCGCGGAGCCACACGTGACCCACCTGGCGCTGCTCATCGGGGTTGCCGATGCCGCCGGTCTCCCGGTTCCGCATGTCGTCGAAGGCGGTGTTCCAGTCCAGGGCGTCGAGGGCGTCCTCGGTGACCATGGCCAGGGAGCCGTCGTAGGTCCAGGTCTGGTCGGACTGGCGAAGACAGAAGGGGGCGTTCCACAGCGTCATGTCAGAGTTCCACCTTGGCGGGGAGGGGATGGGTCTGCGCCGGCTGTGTAGCCAGTGTGAAGCCCGCAAGCTTGTAGAGAAGCCGTGCGCCGACGTTGGCGTCCCAGGGCTGGCCGGCCACCTCGCACAGGTCGAAGCCGACGATCTCCCGGCCGGATCGGGCCAGGGCGTCGAGCAGCGCGATGGCCTGTTCGAAGCCTAGACCGCCGGGAACCGGCGTGCCGGTGCCGGGGCAGTGGTCGGGGGACAGGCCGTCGATGTCGAAGCTCACCCACACCTTCTGGGGCAGGTTGGCGATCATCTTCTGGCACAGGTCGTTCCAGGTGCGGCCCGCGAACCCGGCCTGGGCCAGCGCCGGCCAGGTGAACCAGTCGATGCGGGGATCCTGGGCGGCCATCCTGGATTCCTGCCTGCCGACGTCCCGCAGGCCCACCTGGCTGATCCGCTCGATACCGCGGATGCGGGTCAGCACATTGAAAAAGATGCTCGCGTGGCTCCAGGTGAAGCCCTCGTAGGCCTCCCGCAGGTCGGCGTGGGCATCGAAGTGCAGGATGCCGATGGGGCCGTGGACCTCGGCGGCGGCGGCGATCGCGCCGAAGGGCACGGCGTGATCGCCCCCGAGCACCGCCGGGATCTGGCCGCGCCGGTAGGTGCCCAGGGTCTGCTCGCGCACGATGGTGTTCAGGCGCTCGCCCGCTGCGTTGACCTGCTGCAGCAGCGCCTCGTGCTCCGGCGTGAACGCGCCGCCCGCTTCGATGATCGGCAGGGCGGCCTCGCAGGCCTTGCGGTTGAGCTCGGCGATCTCGGGGATCTCCGGCACCAGGGCGAGGCCGTGCTTCCACACCTCACCCACGTGGATGTCGGTGAGGTCGACCTGCCAGGAGGCCTCGAGGATGGCGGCGGGGCCCTCGGCCGTGCCACGGCCGAAGGAGGTGGTGGCCTCGAAGGGCACGGCGAGGACGCGGATGGCGGCTTCGTCGGCCGAGTAGGGAAGGCCGTACAGGCCGTCTTCTCCAGCGGCCGGTGCGTCGGGATCGAAATCGGGGGGCAGGGACATCGTTGCTCCACGAAAGGGGGACGGGACAGCCCTGGAGCAATATGAGCCCGCCACGGAGGTTGCCATGTCGATGGACAGAGATTCGGCACGAAAGCTGCTCGAAGACACCCACCAGTTCCCCGGACCCTTCACCTTCCGCATCGTCGTGCGTCCCGCGGACGCCGCCATGGTGCTCTCCACCGTGCGGGCCACCGGCACCGGCCGGATGGAGGTGAGCGAGGTCACCGAGCGTCCGTCCCGTACCGGCAAGTATGTGAGCCTGCAGGTGCACTGCCAGGTACAGGGCCCCGACGTCGTGATGGATGTCTGGGAGGTTGTGCACAAGATGGACGAGGTCCTGTCGAGCATGTGAGCAGTGTTTGCTCAGTGGACCTCCCGTGATAGGTCCCGGCGAGACCCTTGTGGAGTACCCGCACGTGAAAGCACCTGTCGCCTTGCTCACCGCCCTCATGGCTACCACCACCGCACAGGCGGCAGAAGTGGAGTTCGACGGGTTCCTCCGCACGCGGGCCCGCCTGTTCAACTCCCTCACGATGAACGCGGATCTCGACGAGGGCCGGACCCTCGACGCCACGTGGCTGCTGGAGCACCGGTTCTGGGTCCGCCCGAAGATCTACATCACCGATCAGGTGGGTGTGTTCTTCGAGATGAGGGCGCTGGATGGCCTGCGATGGGGCTCCGACCCCCGGCCCTGGATCGACGACTGGCAGGAGCTCGAGTTCGTCGAGCCCGTGTACAACAACAACCTGGTCGAGCCCGCCTCCAACGACGACTTCCTCGCCTTCAACCTGTGGCGTGCCTGGGGCGAGATCCACACCGATGTCGGCACCTTCAAGTTCGGTCGTCAGCCCCTCACCTGGGGCATGGGCATCTGGCAGAACGACGGCCTCGGCTGGAACGCCGACTACGGCGACACCGTCGATCGGGTATCCTGGGAGCACGTGTTCGGTCCTGCCTGGGTCCGCGCCGCGGTCGACGTCAACACCGCCGGCCTGATCCACGGCGACGAGAACGCCTGGTCCGGCAACGCCACCGCCGCGTACCTGTCCGAGCGCATCGAGGCGGGCCTGAACATGCAGTACCGTCGGCAGACGGGCTCCACGGGCACGTTCAACATGTTCACGGTGTCCGGCGCCGCGGATGTGGAGCTCGGCATCGCCAGGCTCGAGGCCGAGGTCGTGGGCCAGTTCGGTGGCGGCCAGCTCTCCGGCAACGTCGAGGACATCAACCTCACCAGCATGGGTGCCGTGCTCAAGGCCGGCGTGGTGGGCGAGAAGTACGGCGCGTTCATCGAGGGTATCCTCGCCACCGGCGACAAGGATCCCCAGGACAACAAGTTCCACACCTTCACCTTCGATCGCGACTACAACGTCGGCTTCATCCTGTTCGAACAGCCGCTGCCACAGCTCGCGTCGACCAACCCCACCGAAGAGGACCAGGGCATCGATCGCCAGTACGTGGTCTCCGGTGATGCGGTCTCCAACGCGCTGCTCCTCAAGCCCCAGGCCTACTACAGCATCGTGCGCGGTCTCGACGTCTTCGGCAGCGCCCTGTTCGGCTGGACGGCGGCCCTCCCCGATCAGCAGCGGGCTGCGAACCGGAACTTCTACGGCGTCGAGATCAACGCCGGCCTGCGCTACACCGGCATCGAGCACTTCGAGCTCGACGCCCGGTTCGGCACCCTCATCCCCGGTGGCTACTACAGCAACTACTCGCTGGACAACACCGGTGCCTCCACCTTCAGCAAGGCCGTCATCGGCGGTCAGTTCGTAGGAAGGATCCACTTCTGATGACCCACAGCTTCCACGGCATCCACACCGCGCTCGTCACGCCCTTCGGCGAAGACGGGCGCGTCGACGTTTCGGCCTTCGAGGCCCTGGTCCAGCGCCAGCTCGACGCCGGCATCCACGGTCTGGTCCCTTGCGGTACCACCGGCGAGACCCCCACGCTCACCCGCGAGGAGCAGGACGAGCTCATCGCGATCGCGGTGCGTCTGGCGGATGGCAAGGTGCCCGTCACGGCCGGCATCGGCACCAACAACACCGTCACCACCATCGAGCGGGCCGAGCAGGTCAAGGCGCTCGGCGTGGATGCCGGTCTGATGACCTTCCCGTACTACAACAAGCCCAACCGCACGGGCCACATCGCGCACGTCAAGGCCGTGGCCGCCACCGGTCTGCCGCTGGTGCTCTACCACGTGCCCGGCCGCACCGGTCAGCGCCTCGACGCCGACTTCGTCGCCGAGCTGTGCAACATCGAGGGCGTGGTCGCGGTCAAGGAGGCCACTGGTGATGTGGCCTTCGGCACCCAGGTGATGCTCGGCACGAGCGTGCCGGTGCTCTCCGGCGACGACTTCACCTTCCTCGGCCTGGTGGCCCAGGGCGGCGCCGGCTGCATCTCCGTCGTGTCCAACGTCGACCCCGTTCGCACGGTGGCCATCTATGAGCACTACCGCGCGGCCCGTATCGGCGAGGCGATCAAGGAGTTCCAGGCCCTGTTCCCCCTGGTCTCCTACCTGTTCAGCGAGTCCAACCCGGTGCCCGCCAAGGCCGCGATGTCCCAGATGGGCCTGTGCCGCGCCGACTGCCGGCTTCCCCTGGGCTTCATGCAGGCGCCCGAGTGCGGCGACATCCTGACCTCCCTGGGGCTGGCATGACCCTGCGCATCGGCGTGCTGGGGGCCACCGGCCGCATGGGCCGGCGGGTGATCGCGCTGGCCTCCGAGGCCGACGACCTGCAGGTCATGGCCGCGGTGGCCCACGAGGGCAGCGAGGCCGAAGGGGTGGATGCCGGGCTGCTGGCGGGCGTTGGACCCATCGGCGTGGCCGTGCACCCGCCCACCGAGGGCGTGTTCGCGGACTGTGACGTCGTCATCGACTTCTCGCTGCCCGAGGGCACGCTGCAGGCGCTCCCGCTCCTGGGCGGCGCTGCGCTCGTGTCTGGCGTCACCGGCCTGTCGGCCGAAGGCGAGGCGCAGGTGCAGGCCCGTGCCGAGCAGGCGCCCGTGCTCGTGGCCGGCAACTTCTCCACCGGGGCCAACGTGCTGGCCCACCTGGTCGAGGCAGCCGCGCGGGCGCTTCCCGCCCACGACATCGAGGTCGTCGAGGCCCACCACCGCCGCAAGGCCGACGCCCCGAGCGGCACCGCGCTGCTCCTGGGCCGCGCCGCCGCGAAGGGCAGGGGACTCGATCACGACGCCGCCGCCATCCATGGCCGCGAGGGCCACACGGGGCTGCGTCCCTCGGACCAGATCGGCTACCACGCCATCCGTGGCGGCGATGTGGTCGGCGACCACACCGTGTGGCTCGCCGGCGAGGGCGACCGCCTGCTGCTCGGCCACGTGGCCACCAGCCGCGACACCTTCGCCCACGGCGCCCTGAGGGCCGCCCGCTGGCTCCACGGCAAGGCACCCGGCATGTACACCATGGCCCAGGTGCTCGGGCTGTAGGCGTCATCCACGGTTCCGCACACCGGCCGAGGCGCTCCCCAGGGGCGCCTCGGCTCGTCAATTGGCTGTCGAACGCTCACGGGTCGCCCCGACCCTGAGGTACGATGGCGCGCTGCTCGGATCTGAGTCCGACCCCCAGGAGTTCCCCATGCGTCGCGCAAACATGCTGCTCGTGGCACTGGCCGCCCCCCTCTTCACCGCCTGTGAAACGCCCTGCCAGGTCACCTGCACCCACATGATGGACTTCCGCGAGGAGTGCGGCCTGCCCGTCTCCAACGCCGAGCTGGGCGAGTGCCTGGACTACTTCGGCCGCGCCACGGCCGAGGAGAACCGCACCTGCATCGACATGGGCACCCCCGACATGATCCGTCGGCAGTGGTCCTGCGAGGATCTCACCCAGGTGCGCGGCATCGACGAGGAGCGCTGAGCGCTCGCTCCCTCCCGTGAAGGCCTTCGGGCCGCCTCGTCATGGCTCGCCTCCCGGCGGGCTTTTCTTGCTTCCCCCGCCGCTTGCCATGTAGAAATCGCCCGGGGGGAACGGGCCCATGAGCGATACCTTCGTACCCGGCCGCTTCGGCCGCTACACCCTGGTCGACAAGCTGGCCGTGGGCGGCATGGCCGAGGTGTTCCGCGCCAAGTCCTATGGGGAGGGCGGCGTCGAGCGGCTGGTGGTCCTCAAGCGGATCCTGCCGGGGTTGTTGGAGCAGCCGAGCTTCCAGGCCTTCTTCCTGTCGGAGGCTCGCCTGAGCATGCTCCTGGAGCACCCCAACGTGGTGCGGGTGTACGACTTCGACGAGGCCGAGGGCCGGCACTTCCTGGCCATGGAGCACGTCTCCGGTCCCGATCTGCGCCACCTGCTCACGGTGCTCGCCCGCACCCACGAGACCATTCCCCGGCCGCTGGTGCTGTTCATCATGCGGGAGGTCGCCCGGGGGCTCGCCTACGCCCACCAGCTCAAGGGCAGCGACGGCCGGCACCTCGGCATCGTGCACCGGGACGTCTCCCCGTCGAACGTGTTCCTGGCCTACGACGGCCGGGTCAAGATCGGCGACTTCGGCATCGCCACCGGCCACGAGGAGCCCACACAGGGCTGGATCCTGGGCAAGCTGTCCTACATCTCACCGGAGCAGGCGGCGGGGAAGACGGTCGACGCGCGGGCGGACCTGTTCTCCTTCGGCGCGGTCCTGTACGAGCTGCTCACCGGCCGCAAGGCGTTCCAGGCGGAAGACAAGGCGGCCCAGCTGCGGCTGTCCCGGGAGGGCCGCTACACGCCGGCGGAGCGCCTGGTGCCGGATCTGCCCGCCGAGCTGGCGCTGCTCCTGCGGCGGCTGCTCAGCCCCGATCCGGACGACCGGCCCCAGCACGCGGGCGAGGTCGAGGCGGCGCTGACGGCCATGCTGCCCCTCGAGGAGGACGCCGTCCGGCAGGATCGCCTGTCCCGCTACCTGCGCAACGTGCTCGGGCCCCAGGTCGAGGCCGATCTGCAGCGCATCCGGGCGGCGAACGAGATCGGCAGGCAGGTGCGGGAGGACGAGCTGCGCCACGAGCAGACGGCCGAGATGACCCGCCGCAAGAAGGCCCGGAAGGCGCTGTGGGCGGCCATCGGCGCCGGTCTGGTCCTCGCCGTGGGGCTCGGCATCGGCATCTCGTCGGCCATCCGCCACGCGCAGCAGCCCGGTGTCGTCGACCTCGTGGTCGAGGTCAATCCCGCCGCCGCCATCTTCCTGGACGGCAAGCTTCGGGGCACCGCCGAGCTGCTGACCATTCCCGGCGTGGTCGAGGGGACCCACGAGCTGCGACTGTCGGCCGAGGGGTACGCGCTCCACGACGAGGACTGGACCTTCGACGAGGAGAACCATCAGGTGCAGGTGGAGCTTCAGCCCCTGCCCCCGGCCACCGTCGACATCACCTCCACCCCCGATGGTGCCCAGGTGTTCGTCGATGGCAAGGCTGAAGGGGCCGCACCCCTGAAGCTCGAGCTGAAGGTGCCCTTCACCGGCACACTCCAGGTGAAGGCAGAGGGGCATGTGACCCACGAAGAGACGCTCGAGCTGTCCGAGGGTGGCGTGCGCGTGGAGCGGGCCATCACCTTGAGGAAGCCCGCCCGGCGGATCAGCCGTTCGTCGGCCGGCACGTCGTCCAAGGCGGCCGCCGCCTCGGGGCAGGGGAGCCTCGGCGTGGTCCTCGCCGGCGCCTCCTGGGCCGACGTCTACGTCGACGGGCGCAAGCAGCAGGCCAAGGCGCCCTTCGCGAACCTGCAGCTCTCCGCGGGCAGCCACGAGGTACGGGTGGTCAACGAGGCGCTGGGGCTCGACCACACCCAGACGGTCACCGTCGCGGCCGGGCAGAAGGCCGTGGTGCGCGCCCGGGCGATGTAGGGCTCAGTCCGCGGCCGGCCGCCACACGACGCTCCAGGTGCCCTGGCCGTGGGCGGTGCCCCACTGGGACACCGTGGCGCCGAGGTGGTCCCGTACGTAGGTCGTGGCGTCGTAGAAGTAGAACCAGCGATCCTCGACCCACAGGCCGTGGGCGGGGCTGGGGTGGACCGACGGGTGCGAGGGCGCCACGGCGAGGGTGAGGTGGTTGCCCTGCTCGACGGCCATGACCCGGTCGGGGGCGACGTCGAGGGCCTGGAGCGCGCCCCACAGCAGCAGGGCCTGCTGATCGCAGTCGCCGCTGCCGTCGCTGAGGATCTCCACCACGCTGCGCATGGGGCCCTCCTTGTAGGTCAGCTCCTCCTGCAGGGTCTGCAGCAGGGTGTCGAGCACCAGCTCCTCGTCGCCGAGGGCCCGCAGCGAGGGCAGGCTGTCGGCCAGGCCGGTGAGCCGCAGGTCGTCCAGGGCCAGCGGCGCGTGGAAGGCCAGATCGGCGGCGGGCCAGGAGGCCAGGTAGGCGGCGGCGTCCGGCAGCGCGTCGTAGGCGAGCACCACCGAGGCGTGGGGCACCCGGAGCGAGCGCTTGTCGCGGCGGCGCAGGGTGTGCTTCGGCAGGCGTCGGCTCGACAGCTGAAGGGGGCGTCCCCGGGCCATGGCGTCCGCGGGGATCTGCAGGGTCAGGCCGTCGGGGAAGCCCTCTCCGAGGCGACCGTCGAGGACCACGGCCAGCTGCAGCTGCTGGCTGCCCAGCTGCAGGGGCAAGCTCAGGTTGCCGTAGTCGGTGGTGGCGATGCCCACCATGGGCCCGACCTGCGTGTCGAGGTAGCTCGCCCGGACGCCGAGCTCCTGCAGGAGGCGGGTGAGGTAGCGGGCGTGGGCCCGGGCGGCACGGCGGGGAGGGTGGGCCTCGGTGGCGACCACCTGGGCGAGCCGGAACAGGCCGTAGTCGTCCAGATCCAGCCGATCGATGGTGCGCTGCAGGTGCCGGACCAGCTCGGGGGTGGGCTCGCCGGGGGGCACGTGCACGTGAAGCTGCAGCCCGAAGAAGTCCACGCGTCCGCGGGGCGCACCGGCCGCCAGGGCCTGATGCGCCATCACGAGGGTCAGGATGCCGAGGAGCAGCCCGCGCATGGAAGGCCTCCAGTGGTGGTCACCCCCTGTACGTACCTGCTGCTTCGTCTATTCCTCCGCACCTTTTGTCACGGCGCAGGGGCGTCGCCGCAGTCCTCGAGGCTGTCGATCCACTGGCCGATGAGGTTGGAGGCCAGGGGGTCGGGCACGTGCAGGTAGGGCGGCATCCTGTACTCGTCGGAGCGACGCAGGCGCTGCCACAGCACCGAGTTCTCCTTGTTGCCGGGATCGATGACGCGGGGATCGTCGAGGAACATGTCCGCGGCGAGAGGGTACTGGCCGCACTTCTTCATGCCTGCCACGCCTTCGTCGGGCTTGTACCGGTAGTCGGCGCCACCGTACCCGCCACCCCCGGGCTGGTGACAGGTGCTGCAGTTGGTGTGCAGCCATGACATCGCACGCAGCTCGAGCGGCTCGCTGTCGTCGTAGGGATCGACCAGGGGATCGCTTTCGAGGTAGTCGGTGGTGTTGAGCAGGCCCAGCTCCGCGAGGGTCGTGGCCTGATCGGCCCAGCGGCCCGTGCTCGGGTACCAGATGGCACCGTGGACCTGCTGCTGGCCCACGCCGGCTGGCCGCCCGCCCGCGATGCTGTGGCAGTGGTTGCAGCCGCCGCGATCGGGAATGGTCCAGTCGTGGTTGGACGGCGTGGTGAACACCTCGGTCTGGTCGACCCGGTAGGCGTCCGAGCCATCGAGCTCGTAGCGGTAGGACTGCGACAGCCAGTCACCATCCTCCTGGCGCCACATGATGCGCATCTCGATGGGCTGGCCGACCACGTCGAAGCGCTTCATCAGCACGGAGCCGGTGGGGAAGATCCACCCGCCGTTGTCCCGCACGTAGATGCGTTCCTGGCGGGGGATCAACATCCAGCGGGACTTCTCGGTGTCCAGGTGGGTGAAGAAGGGCGCGTTGGGACGGTAGGGGATGGCCGAGGGCAGGGGCTGGGTGGGGTCGTCGGGGTCCACACAGCCGGTCTGGGAGAGCCACTCGGGGGGCAGCGCGCCGTCGTGGGGGACCATCTTGTGGATCTCGCCCTTGTACAGGTCGACCAGGTACAGCTCGCCTTCGTCGTCTTCGGCGAACGTGCCGACGTTGAGGGACGTGTCCAGCAGGAACTGACGGCGATCGTTGCTGTCGAGGTACCACACCATCCCCTGGCAGAAGTCGGCGAACACCGGGGAGCCCTGCAGCCACGGGAAGTCGCTGCCGCGGTAGACCTTGCCCATGGTGACCGCACACCCCTGATGGTGGGGGTAGGCGTAGGTGGGGGCCTCGTAGGTCTCGATGTCGCAGGAGGCGGAGTAGTCGACCATGTCGTTGCTGAGGTCACGACATCCGATGCCCTCGACCCAAGGCCAGCCGTGGTGACCGCCCGGTGTGACCTTGTTGACCTCCTCCCAGGTGACGAGGCCCACGTCGCCCGCCCAGACCTCGCCGGTGACGTCGTCGATGTCCCACTGCCACGGGTTGCGGAAGCCGGTGGCCCACACCTCGCCCCGCTGGCCGCCCATGTCCGGGTTGTCGTCGGGAATGCCGTACAGCTGGTTCGGGTCCGGGTTGTCGACATCGATACGTAGGAACTTGGACGACAGGGAGAAGCGGTCGTCGGCGGCGGTGAAGTCGCCGCCGTCACCGACGCTCATCAGCAGGGTGCCGTCGGCCATGAACTGGATGTGGCCACCGTTGTGCTCCTCGATGATCTGCTCGATCTCGAGGATGACCTCCTCGGTGGACTCGTCGAAGCCGCCGTTGGCGAGATCGAAGCCGGAGAAGCGGGACAGGCGGATCACCGTGTCGCCCCAGTCGGTGCCCTCCTCGGTGTTGTAGGTGACGTAGATCTCGTCGGTCTCGGGCCAGTCCGGGTGCAGGGCCAGGCCGAGCATGCCGGCCTCGTAGCTGACCTGCACCTGGTCGCTGATGTCGAGGACGATGCCCTTGCTCGTCGGATCGTCCTTCGCGAAGCGGCCGATGGTGCCGAACTTCTCGAGCACGAACCAGTGGTCGGAGGTGTCGTCGAAGATGAGGCCGACCGGCTGGTCGAGTTCCAGGTTGTCGTACATCAGCTCGAGTCGGACGCCTTCGACGTCGGAGTCGGGGCCCGGCGCGCAGCCCTGGAAGATCACCCGGCCGTCGAGGCCCGGACCGTCGTACAGGGCGGGAGGCTCCTCGTTGCACACGTAGAACCATTCGGAGGTCTCGCCCGCCTCGAGGATCCCATTGCCCCGGATGGCGCCGTTGGCACCGTCGTCCTTGCCCTCCATGAAGCGGGAGCCGCCGTAGCGGCACAGATCACCGGGTGGAAGCTCCTGCTGCTGGCTGATGGTCTGGAAGGTGCCGATCTCGGTGTCACCGGTATCATCCGTGTCGCCGGTGGGGTCGGTCGGCGTGACGTCGTCGTCGTCGTCCTTGTCCCCACATCCCCACAGCAACAACCCCAGGCATACCCACGCGCGCATTTCGCCTCCCGAATTCCCGGCTGGACCCGCCAGTGGGTAGGTCGGACGGCCTCGGAGGGACTTGGGGTGAACCCGGCGGGGGGCTCACTCGCCGCGAAGGCGCTGCACCTGGGCTTCGAACTGGGGGTCGCCGGTGCGGCGGTACAGCTCCTGGAACCGGCGGATGGCCTCGTCGTCGTGGTCGGCGTCCATGGCGGCCTTGGCGGCGGCGAGCTTCAGGCGCAGGTCGTCGCTGCTGTCGGCGGCCGTGGACAGCTCGACCCAGGCGGCCTCGAGCTCGTCGACATCGGCGAGGGCCTGGGCGTGCAGGATCACGAGGGCGACGGCGTCGGGGTGCTTGTTGCGAAGGGACTGCAGCTGGGGGAGCATCTGCTTGCTGCGGCCGGACGCCACCATGGAGCGGCCGAGGGGCCCGGCGACATCGCCGTTGTCGGGGCGGTGGGACATCAGCGGCAGGAGCAGGTCGACGGCCTTGGCGTGGTGGCCGGTCTGGGACAGGTGGATGCCCAGCGCGGCGTGGACCTCGGGGTCGGCCGGGGCCAGCGACAGGGCCTTCTCGAGGTCGTTGCGGGCCTTGCCGGGGTTGCTGCCGGACAGGGCGCGCCCCCGCAGGTACCAGCCGTGGTGGCTCTTGGGGTGGTCCTTCACGAGGGCGTCGGCCTCCCGGAGGGCCGCCTTGGGGTCCATCGTGGCCATGGCGGGCAGCGCCTGCACCCGCTTGACGGCGTCGGGGTTCAGGCGGCCGGCCTCGACCTCGGCGACCAGGCCGGAGAAGGCCTCTGCATCCTTCTGGCCGGGCGCGAGGGCCAGGCACAGGTCGATGGCCTTGCGGGCGCGATCGGTGTGGCCGGCCCACAGCAGTGCCTGGGCGCGCTCCAGCTCGAGGGCGGCGTGGGGGCGGGCGTTGCGGTGGCCGTCCTGGAGCAGCCGCAGCCGCTCCTCGGGGGGCGACAGCAGGGCCAGGGTGAGCCAGGTCTGGGGGAGCTCGGGCACCTGCACGGTGGCGGCGCGGGCCACCTGCAGGGCGCCCTCCCGGTCGTTCAGGCTCAGCAGCGTGATCGTGAGGCCCTCCCAGGCCTCGGCGAGGCCGAGATCGACCTTGAGCGCCTGCTGGAAGTGGCCCACGGCCTTCCGGGCCTCGCCCTTGGCCTGCATGACCATCCCGAGGCCGGTGTGGGCGTGGGCGTGGGCGGGCTGCAGGACGAGGGCCTTGCGGAAGGCCGCCTCGGCCTTGGCGATGTCGCCCTGGAGGCGGCCGTGGAGGTAGTGCAGGTCGGCGTCGTTGGGCGCGGCCTTCAGGGCCTGCTCCAGGTGCCAGTTCGCCTCCTGGGAGCGACCCACCGCGCGGAGCTGGTCGAGCCACTCGATCTGCTCGGACAGGGACCCCTGCAGCGAGGGGGCGGGCTCGGACCAGGCGGGGGTGGTCAGGGCCATCGTGAACAGCAGCAGCGAGCGGCGGAGCAGGGTCATCGGATCCTCGAGGCAGGGCGGCTTCATAGCCCATGGGGCACGAGACCGCTTCCGTGGGGCACAGGTGCACAGTGCGCCCGCGAGGGCGTTTGGAAACGCCGGAAGGGGGCCCGGGATGGGCCCCGTGACGGGCTGGGCCGTGCGGTACCGGCCTGTGCTAGGGTCGCGCAGAGGGATGGAGGTGGTCGTGGGACGGATGTGGTGTGCCTGGCTGGTGGCGATGGTGGCGTCGTCGGCGTCCGCGGCCGACATCGGGTGGCTCGGCGTGCACGGCACCGACGTGTCGCCGGACGACCGCGCGCGCGTGGCCCGCATGCTGGCGGAGGGGGTGCGGCAGAGCGGCCGGCACGAGGCGTTGTCGGTGGCCGAGCTCCACGGCCGCATGCAGGGGCGCAACCGGCTGATCCTGCGGGAGGCCGTGCTGGCGGACGCCCTCGAGCTGCACGAGGAGGGCCGGCTGTACTTCCAGCAGGCGGAGTTCGAGATGGCCGAGGCGGCCCTCGACGAGGCCCTGGTGATGTTTCGCGAGGCGGTGCCGTTCACCCACGACGTCGACGGACTGTGGCGGGTGCACATGGACACCGCCCTCGTGCGACTGTTTCGCGGCGACGAGGTGGGAGCTCGCGACGCCCTGATGGCGGCCCTGGCCCTCGCGCCGGAGCGGGTGCCCGACGGGGCCGACTACCCCGCCGAGCTGCTGGCGCTGTTCGAGGCCGAGCGCAAGGTGGTCGTCGACGAGGTCGGGGCGGTCGCCCTGCGGCTGTCCGGCGACGAGGAGGGGGAGCTGCGGGTCGACGGCAGGGCCCTCGGCGCGTCGCCGCTGGTGGCCGAAGGGCTGCTCCCGGGCGAGCACTTCTTCACCGGTCGCACGGAGGAGGGGCAGGTGGCGAGCCTGCGGCTGTCCCTGGAGGCCGGCCAGGAGGGCGCCTGGCACATGACGCCGACCGCCCCGGCCCTGGGCGTCCCCGCACGGGCGGCCGGTGCCAGGAGCCGGCAGGCCGCGCGCCTCGCCCGGGCCGTGGCGGCCCACGCCACCGTCGACGTCCTGATGCTCGGGCAGGTGGAGCAGGGGCAGCTGCAGCTGCAGCTCCACGCGCCCGGCGAAGACGTGTTCACCCAGGTGGTCGCCGTGCCATGGCCGGCCACCGACGCGCAGCTGCAGGCGGCCGGAGTGGCCCTGGCGGCGCAGATCAGCCGACGCGGGCAGGTCCATGGCCACGTGGGCACCACCGGCTGCCTGCCGCTCGACGTCTCGGCCAATCCGGAGCTGGCGTCGGTGCTGCTCCAGCCCGTGGTGCCGGTCACCGTGGCGCCCCTGGTGGCCATGCCCGAGGATCCGCTGGTCCGCCGGCAGCGCACCCTGAAGGTCGCCGGGATCGCCGGTGGTGCCGCGGTGGCGATCCTCACCGGTGTGGTCACGGGGGTGCTGCTGGCGAACCGTCCCGTGGAGCAGGCGGGCGGCGGGTCCATCGCCATCACGGGGCTGTAGGGCGGTACCCTGGGAGAAACACAACCTGGCGGGTCCCGCCGACGTCCGGTACACGTCGGGTTCCACATGGGGAGGAACCACCATGGGCACCGCAGACAAGATCCGCTTCTGGACCGAAGGCGTGCCGGTCGATCCGAAGGCCCGCCACCAGCTTCACGAGACCGCATCCCTGGACATCGTGACCCCCTGGGTCGCCGTGATGCCGGACGTGCACGTGGGCCTCGGCGCGACCATCGGGTCGGTGATCCCCACCGAGACCGCCATCATCCCCGCGGCCGTGGGCGTCGACCTCGGCTGCGGCATGATGGCCGTGCAGACCTCCCTGCAGGCGCGGCACCTGCCCGACGACCTGCACGAACTGCGCACCGCCATCGAGGCGGCCGTGCCCCACGGGCGCACCTCCGGCAACCGCAGGGGAGACAAGGGCTCCTGGCGCGCCGGCGTGCCCGATCCGGTCGGCCAGGCCTGGGCGGAGCTGCGTCCGCGCTACGAGGCCCTGTGCGAGCGGCACCCGCACCTGGCCAAGGCCAACAGCCTGCACCACCTGGGCACCCTCGGCACGGGCAACCACTTCATCGAGGTGTGCCTCGACGAGCAGGACGAGGTGTGGTTCATGCTGCACTCCGGCTCCCGGGGCGTGGGCAACCGCATCGGCACCTACTTCATCGAGCTCGCCAAGAAGGACATGGAGTCCCACATGGCCCGGCTGCCCAACCGCAACCTGGCCTACCTGTCCGAGGGCACGGCGCACTTCGACGACTACGTCGAGGCCGTGGGCTGGGCCCAGGACTTCGCCCGCCGCAACCGCGAGGTGTTGATGGAGGCCGTCCTCGACGCCGCCCGTGGCGTGCTCGGCCCCTTCGAGATCCTCGACGAGGCCGTGAACTGCCACCACAACTACGTGCAGCGGGAGCACCACTTCGGGCGCGACCTGTGGATCACCCGAAAGGGTGCCGTGTCGGCCCGCAAGGGCCAGCTCGGCATCATCCCGGGATCGATGGGCGCGAAGTCGTTCATCGTGCGGGGCAAGGGCAAGGAGGAGGCCTTCTGCTCGTGCTCCCACGGGGCGGGGCGCGTCATGTCCCGCACCCAGGCGAAGCAGCAGTTCTCGCTGGCCGACCACGCCCGTGACACCCGGGGCGTGGAGTGCCGCAAGGACGAGGGCGTCATCGACGAGACCCCGAAGGCCTACAAGGACATCGACGCGGTGATGCAGGCCCAGTCCGAGCTCGTCGAGGTGGTGCACACGCTGAAGCAGGTGGTGTGCGTGAAGGGGTAGTGGTCCGCCTTCGGGCTCGCGTTCGGCAGCGAGCTCGGGCCCGGACACGCGCTCGATGCCGTCCCTCGCCTACGGGTCCACAGCGCCCCACCAGCGGGATACAGGCGCTCCACTTCCAGGAGCGATTCCATGTCCCTTCGCGATGCCCAACTCCGCGGCCGTCCCGTCCGCTTCCTCGGCCAGGGGCCCGTCCACTGCACGGAGCTCGGTCCGCTCGCAGGTCAACCCTTCTCGCTTCCTCCGGCGGATCCCTTCGTCCTCGAGAGCGGCGATCGGGCCCACTCCTACGTGGACGCCGCGAAGGACGCCTGGGGCGACAACCCCGAGTACATGGACTTCCTCGATCAGGAGAGCCCGGCGTTCGGGGTCAAGCAGCTCGAGACGGCGCTGTACTGGTCCGACTGGGCGCCGTACTTCGAGGCGATCGACATCAGCGATCCCATCCTCGACGTGGGCTGCGGCATCGGGCGCTTCGCCCTGCACCTGCTGGCGGAGGGGCGCACGGTGGTCGGCGTCGATGCGGATCTGCGAAGCCTGCGTCGGCTGGTGTGGCGGGCCGCCGGGCTCGATGGCCGCCTGGACGTCCACTGGTCGTCTGCGCTGGCGCTACCGGAGGTGAAGGTGCCCCTGGCCATCGCCGCCGAGGTGCTCTGCTACGTGCCCGAGCTCCCCGAGGCGCTGACGGCCCTTCACGACCGCCTGCTTCCGGGCGGGCACCTGCTCGTGAGCATGGAGGGCCGCTGGGGTTGGGCCACCGGTGCCGATGCGCCGGAGGGTGGGCTCGCCCAGGCGCTGGAGGGGCCCGCGGAGCTGGAGGTGCCCGGACACCACTACGTCCGCACGGTCGACGAGGCGTCCTTCCGGGAGCTGCTGGAGGCCGCCGGCTTCGAGGTGGTGCTGATGAAGCCCACCCACTACCTCCTCGACGGCCCGCTGGAGCAGGTCTGTCCGGCGGACATGGACGTGGAGACCCTGCTGCAGGCCGAGGCCGCCTGCCGGGCCCACGCCGTCTGGGCCCCCCTCAACCGCATCTGGACGGCCGTCGCCCGACGCCGGGACTGAGGCCCGACGGTGTGGCAGGGGGCACCTGCCACACCGGGGAACGGCCGGGAAAAGCGGTAGGCGCGACCGGTCGAACCCTGTAGGTTGGGACCGGAACATCTGTTCATGGTGAGGTGGACTCCATGGTGGTCTTCGGGATCGACCCCGGATCGGTGGTCACGGGCTACGGCGTGGTGCGGCTGCATCGAGGCCGTCTGCACCTGCTGGGGGCAGGCTGCCTGCGCACCAGGTCCAGCTGGCCCATGGGGCAGCGCCTGCAGACCATCCACGAGGGCCTCGTGGCCGCGATCGGGCAGCACCGGCCCGACGAGGTGGCCATCGAGCAGATCTTCCGGCACAAGTCGAGTGAGTCGGCGCTGCGGCTGGGGCAGGCGAGGGGCGTGGCCCTGCTCGCGGCGGCCCAGTGCGGCTTCGAGGCCGTCGGCTACAACCCCATGGTGATCAAGCAGAGCGTGGGCGCCTCGGGCGCAGACAAGAAGGGCGTGGCCAAGATGGTCCAGATGATCCTCGGCAAGCCCATCGAGGGCCCGCTGGACGTCACCGACGCCCTCGCCATCGCCATCACCCACGCCACCCACCGCAGCAGGAGCGTCGCATGATCGCAAGGCTGGTCGGCACCATCGTGACCACCGACGAGGAGCGCGCCGTCGTCGACGTCCGCGACGTGGGCTACGCCGTCCGCGCATCCAAGAGGGATCTCGCCAACTGGGCCCGGGCGGAAGACAAGGTCGCCATCTTCGTCCACACCGATGTGCGCGAGGACGCCATCACCCTGTTCGGCTTCTCCGACGACGTCGACCGTGTGGCGTTCGAGAAGCTCCGTGGGGTCAACGGCGTGGGGCCCAAGGTGGCGCTCGCCTCGCTGGATGCCCTGGGGCTGCAGGGCCTCGTCACCGCCGTGCAGGCGGATGACGTGAAGACCCTCTGCCGCATCCCCGGCGTGGGCAAGAAGCTCGCCCAGCGCATGGCCCTCGAGCTCAAGGGCAAGCTGCCGCTCACCTTCGAGCTGCCGCCCGTGTCGGTCGATCTCAAGCCGGAGCCCGCCGTGGGCCCCGATCCCCTGGGGCTCGCCCTCGAGCGTCTCGGCTACTCCCGCAGCGAGATCGGCAAGGCCACCCGCGCCCTCGCGGATCGGGGCATGGGTCCCGAGGCCGATGTCGCCGTGCGCCTGCGTAGCGCCCTGTCCATCCTGTCGGGCGCGAGGTAGGAACCGGTATGGAACGCATGGTCGACCCCACCGAGATCGAGCTGCCGGATCCGGCGCTCCGCCCCCGCAACCTCGACGAGTACGTCGGGCAGAAGCGCATCACCGACAACCTGCGGGTGTACGTCCGCGCCGCCATGCAGCGTGGCGAGGCCCTCGATCACCTGTTGCTCGCGGGCCCACCGGGGCTCGGCAAGACCTCCCTGGCCTTCATCGTGGCCGAGGAGCTCGGCGTGCAGCTGCGCACGGCGGCGGGCCCCACCCTGGAGCGGGGCGGCGATCTGGCGGCCATCCTCACGAGCCTGCAGCCCAACGAGGTGCTGTTCATCGACGAGATCCACCGCATGTCCCGCACGGTCGAGGAGGTCCTGTACCCGGCCATGGAGGACTTCGAGATCGACGTCGTCATCGGCTCGGGCCCCGGTGCCCAGTCGGTCAAGCTGCCGGTGCCCCGGTTCACCCTCATCGGCGCCACCACACGGGCCGGCATGCTCACGAGCCCCCTGCGGGCCCGCTTCGGCATCCACTGCACGTTCGACTACTACGAGGTGGGCGAGCTCGACTCCATCCTGCAGCGGTCGGCGCGGCGGATGGGCGTGGTCATCACGCCGGATGCCTCCCGCGAGCTCGCCAGGCGTTCCCGGGGCACGCCCCGCATCGCCAACCGCCTGCTCCGGCGCGTCCGGGACTTCGCCCAGGTCGAAGGCGACGGCACCATCCACGATGCCGTGGTCCAGCGGGCCCTCGCGGCCCTCGAGGTCGACCCCATCGGCCTCGACAAGCTCGATCAGCGCATCCTCACCACCATCGCCTACAAGTTCGGCGGTGGTCCCGTGGGCCTCGACACCCTGGCAGCAGCCGTGGGCGAGTCGTCCGATACCATCGAGGATGCCAGCGAACCCTTCCTCATCCAGCAGGGGTTGATCATGCGTACCCCACGGGGCAGGGTGATCACGTCGCGGGGCCGCGCCCACCTGGGCATCCCCGTGGATCAAGGAGAGTGAGGATGCGGGCCTTGTGGCTGGCGGTGATGATGGCGGGCGGCTGCGCGAAGACCCAGCTGCACACGATCCAGGTCGATGGTCACGATCTGCAGGTCGAGCTGGCGCGCACCCACGAGGAGCAGTCCCAGGGCCTGATGCACCGCGACGCCATGCCCGAGGATCAGGGCATGCTGTTCGTGTACCAGGATGTCCGCAAGCGCAGCTTCTGGATGAAGAACACCCGCATCCCCCTGAGCATCGCCTACATCGACCGCGACGGCGTCATCGTCCACATGGCCGACATGACCCCGTTCTCCGCGGATGGCGTGCCCAGCCTGTACCCGGTGAAGTACGCCCTCGAGGTCAACCAGGGCTGGTTCGCCGCCCACGAGGTCGACAAGGGCGATCGGGTCACCGGACTCGATGCGCTGCCGCAGGGGTCGAACGGGCAGTGAGCGCCCCTCTCGGCGCGAAGGAGTGCGGATGAAGCAGGTGGACCTCGGCAGGATCGTGAAGAAGGCGATGGAGGAGGCGGTCCGCGAGCGCGGTCACGTCAACCTGCTGCTGGTGGGACGCACGGGCGTCGGCAAGTCCACCCTGGTGAACGAGGTGTTCCAGGGCCGCTTCGCCGAGACGGGCCAGGGCCTGCCGGTCACCCAGGCCACCCAGGAGATCACCAAGCCCGGGATCCCGCTCACCATCTTCGACACCCGGGGCCTGGAGCTGGCCGCACACGACGAGATCGTCTCGGAGCTCGAGGGGCTCGTCGTGGAGCGAAAGAAGGACCGCGATCCCAACCGCCACATCCACGTGGCCTGGCTGTGCATCCAGGAGCCCGGCCGACGGGTGGAGCAGGCCGAGATCGAACTGTGCGAGCGGCTGTCGGCCCACGTGCCGGTGGTGGCGGTGATCACCAAGTGCATGAACGACGCGGGCTTCCGGACCGAGGTGCAGCGACTGCTGCCCCATGCGGTCAACGTCATGCGGGTGCGCGCGCTGGCCGAGACCCTCGACGACGGCCACCACCTGGACCCGATGGGGCTCGAGTCGCTGGTGGAGCTCACCATGGACGTCGTGCCGGAAGCCCACCAGATGGCGCTCGTGGCGTCCCAGAAGGCCTCGCTCGACCTCAAGCGCCGGCGCAGCCACGCCATCGTGGCCTCGGCGGCTGCTGCGGCGGCCACCGCGGCGGCCACGCCGATCCCCTTCGCCGACGCGGCGATCCTCGTGCCCATCCAGGTGGGCATGATCGCGTCCATCTCGGCCACCTTCGGCCTCGACGTGAACAGCAGCTTCCTCACCACCCTCATCGCCTCGGCGGCGGGCACCACGGGTGCCACCTTCGCGGGCCGCACCGTGCTCACGAGCCTGCTCAAGTTCTTCCCCGGCGCCGGCACCATCACGGGCGGCGCCTTGGCGGCGGGCACGGCGGCCTCCATCACCACGGTGCTCGGCGAGGCCTACATCCAGGCACTGATGGTGGCCTTCCGGGAGTCCGGTGGCGAGGCCGTGAGCACGAAGCAGGTGCGGGAGGCGTTCAAGCAGGCGCTGAAGAAGGGTCGGAAGGGCAAGGACTGAAGTGAGGTCCGGGTTCTCACTCCTCGCCCATGAACCCCGCTTCCTGCATCGCCACGATCGCTTCGTCGGGCACGTCGGTGATGATGCCGTCGACGCCCCAGCCCACGAGCTCGATCATGCGGGCGGTGTCGTTGACGGTCCAGGCGAGGACCGTGTAGCCCTTGTCCTTCATGCGCTTGACGTAGTTCTCGGTGAGGCGGGCGTCCTCGACGCCGAGGATGTCGGGCACCGACTTCTTGTTGAGCCAGCCGCCCTTGAGGGCCCACTTCTCGTAGAACGCGAGGTCGGCGTCCTTGAAGGTGCCGGTGAGGGCGCCGCGGAGGATGCCGGGGGCCTCGTCGCGCACGGCCTCGAGCACGTAGGGGTTGAAGGAGGTGATGAACACCCGGTCCTCGAACCCTGCGTCGACCACGGCGCGGGCCACGGTGCGGCCCAGCTTGTCGGCGTCGAAGGGGCCGTCGTCGCGGGGGGACTTGATCTCGATGTCGACCACCACGTCGTCGGCGAAGGTGGCGAGCACCTCGTCGAGGCGGGGGATGCGCTCGCCGGTGAAGGCGGGGTCGAACCAGGAGCCGGCGTCGAGGGCGGACACCTCGCTCCAGGTGGCCTCGTCGATGGGGCCGGAGCCGTCGGTGGTGCGGTCGAGGGTGTCGTCGTGGATGATGCAGAGGACCTCGTCAGCGCACAGGGTGACGTCGAGCTCGAAGGGCACACCCAGCTCGGCGGCGGCCTGGAAGGCGGCGTTCGTGTTCTCGGGCGCGATGGCGGAGAAGCCCCGGTGGGCGATGATGACCACGCCATCCTCGAACAGGTCGGCGGCGCTCCGGGGGTCGTGGAAGCTGCAGCCGGCGAGAAGGGTGAGCATGGGCAGGGCCTTGTCGAGAACGCGCATGGAAGATTTCCTCCGGTTGCCCCCCACGTACCACAAAACGGGGGTGTCTCCCACGGCTTGCCGCACAGGTTGTAGGATGAGCGGGGGAGGTACACGTCATGGCGGAGATGAAGGTGTGGATCGCGCGGGCGGCCATGGTGCTCGTGGCGGCGGTGATGGCCTGGGCCACGCTCTCGTCGGCGCGGCAGCAGGGGATCGTGGGAGCTGACCGTCCGCTCGACGAGGCGGTCACCGGCACGGTCACGCAGACCTGGTGGCAGCGGGATCAAGACAACGAGCGCATCTTCAACGCGTTCGTCTCCTACGACCACCCCACGGCGGGCGTGCAGCAGATGCAGCTCTCGGCCAACCACGGCAGCAATGAGGGCACGCCGGACTGGACGGAGGGGCAGCGGATCCCGCTGCGGGTCTGGCCGGCGCATCCCGAGTGGACCACCACGTTCGACGCCCCCCGGGGTACCGGTACGTTCGCGATCCAGCTCCTGCTGATCCTGGGCTTCGGTCTGGCCACCTTGTGGGGGCTCAAAGGGCCGGCGGCCCTTGCAGGGGCGAAGGAGAAGGCGCCTGCCACGGTGGATCCGGCGGTGATGGAGCGGATCCGTGCGGATCGGGAGCGGGCGCGAAGTGGGCACGATGAGTGAGCGCCAGGCGCCTTCGGCCCCTACCAGCCGATGAGTGGCACGCCGTCGTCCTGGGGATCCCGCTGCAGGAGCTTCTCGCGAAGGGCTCGCACCCTGGGATGGGCCTGGGTGGCCAGGCGCTCCCCGTGGCGGCGGTCGCCGGCCTGCTCGAGCACGTCGTAGGGAAATTGCCAGTGGGTGCGGCCCTCGGTGAGGTGGTGCACGGCGTGCACCCTCAGGGCCATCCGCTCGGAGGCGTGGGTACGCCAGGTGTCCGTGCTGTCTGGACGCCTCACCAGCACGAGCAGGTTGTCGAGCGTGACCCCATCCATCCAGTGCAGCAGGGCTGTGTCGAGCCTGGGACTGGAAAGGTCGACGATCTCGAGGGCCTGGCGCCGGACTTCCTCCTGGTGGCTGCGAGAGAGGGAACGGTTGCGAAGGAGCATCCGCACCAGGCTGAGGGGGTGGATGGGGTGGTTGGCTTCTGGGCGGGGCCGGATCATCGCCCCGTCGAACGCCGCTGCGCGGATCTCGTGAACGCTGGACTCCGCCAGGCAGCGGCGGAGGTAGGCGCGCACCGTGGGGTAGGCCGAGACGTCGGCGAGTCGCTCCAGGAAGGTCTGTGCCCAGGGGGACTGGGGCACGGGCAGGCGATCGAGCCAGTCCGGCACGGCCGGCGGCGTCTGGCACGCCTCCATCCAGGCCCAAGTCATCTGGATGCCGAACGGGGCCTTCGCCGTCAGCACCTTCTCGGCCTCCGCCGGCGCGGCCTGGGCGAGGGCGAACGCAGCGCGTGTGTCGTCGCTCCGGATCCTGCCGACCATCCAGTCGATGACCCTGCGACGGTCTTCGGGCGCGAGCGCGTCGAACCCCGACATGTCGTAGCTGAGACCAGGTTCGGACGGATGGGTGGCGTCGCGGATGAACTCGTCGGCGGTCTGCATGGTCGGTCCGGTGCGAGAGGAGGAGCGGCAAGGGGATGGTACCCTACTTGTTCTGCAGGGACTTCTCGTACCTGGCGACCTCGCCAAGGTGCCTGGTGAGGGTGGTCTTCACCTTGCTCTCGTCCTTGGAGGACTCGAGGATGCCGTCGTGATCGCCCGTGCCCTTCACGCGCAGATCGGGCTTGCTGTCGTCGTCCGGCCGGGCTGCGACGGCATGGTAGCGGAACTGCTTCTCGAAGTCCGACAGGGCACCGAGGTCCTCGAAGCCGGCCTTGACGGCCTTGCTCTCGATCTCGGTCCAGATGTTCTTGTTCGGCACACGTGACCAGAACACACCGACCTGCTTGCCTCCGTCGTCGAGCAGCTCCCGGTTGACCAGCTCCGCATAGGCCTTCGACAGCGCGCCCCACAGCTCGTGATCCCAGCCGAGTGGCGTGTCGACCCTTGTGGGGTTCATGCGACCGGTGAGGGAGCCGATGCCGTCGAACAGGGCGCCCAGGCCACTCGTCTCGAGGGTCATCTCCATGTGCGTCTCGGCCATGTGTCGGCCGGCGCCTCCAGACCAGAACCCGAAGGAGGCGGCCCGTGACGCCTGGCCCGACGTGGCGTCCTGCAGGGCCTGAAGGACCGTGGACAGGTTGGCCATGACCGTGTCGTAGACCTTGCTGTCGATCTTGACCCAGCCCTTGGTGGGGTCCTGGTAGAACTTCTGGTCGTCTTTTCCGTGCTTCTCGAAGAGGTCGACCCAGGCCTGGTTGCCGATGGAGGCTTCCACCATGTCGACCCAGAGCTTCTCCGGATCGTTGGCGCCACTGTAGGTGTCGCCGAGGATGCCGACGAGCTTGCCGAAGCGCGCGCGGAAGGTCTTGTACTCCGGGAGCGCCAGGATGGCCGCGCGGCGGGCCTTGGGGGAGGTGGCGAGCTTGCTGACCTTGTCGTGGGTCTCCTTGTTCACCTCCACGCCGTGGTTGCGATCCTCGTGGTACTTGAGATCGCCCCCGGACATGGTCTCCTTGATCCTCTGGCCGTCCGACTTGGCGGAGGCTTCGACCTTCTTGGCGTCGACCTTCGGATCGAGGACGGTCTTGCCCGTGTCGGACGCCCCGTCGTCCTTCTGACCGGTGAGCTTGGTCGCGTTCTTGTTGTCCTTCGTGTTCAGGCCGAGCATGTTCTTCGTGCCGTCGACGAGCGCCTTGCCCACCTCGCCCACCTTCGTGATGACGGCGGAACCGGCGTCCTTGATGCCCTTGAGGGCCGCGTTGCCTCCCTTCTTGAAGGCTTCCCAGCCCTTGGTGAGCGCGCTCTGCGCCTTGTTGAACAGGCCCTTGGCGGCATCGAACGCCGCCTTGAGGGCGGGGTGGACCTCGACCTGCAGGTCGCCGTCGCCGGCGAGGGTGATCTTGTTGCCCGGTGCCTCGGCCACGAAGAACTTCGTGACCTTGGCCAGATCGACGCCTCGCTTGAGCAGGTCGATCTTGAACAGGCCGTTGCCCTGCAGGAAGCTGTCGAGGAAGGACTTCTTGTCGGCCTCGTCGCCTCCGCCACTTCCTCCGCTGTCTCCGCCGACGCCGAGCAGCTTGAGGAGGCTGAGCTTGATGACCTCGGCGGACAGCTTGCCCTCTCCCTTGAGCTGGCCGACGACCTTGCCCTGGGCGCCCTTGAGCGTCTTGTCCTTGTGGTTCCAGACGGGCGTCCACTCGCCCTCGGCACCACCCTTGAGGCCCAGCTCGCCCTTCAGCTCGAAGGCGGTGAGGAACGGGGCGACGTCGGCGGCGATGGCGGCGGACATGGAGCCGGCGAAGGCATCACCGGTGAACTTGGCGTTCAGTCCGACCTCTTCGTCGTTGAGGGCCTGGGCCTTGAACTCGGCGCCGATCTTCAGGGCGGAGAGCTTCGCGCTGAACTTGACGGGCGCGCCGAGCAGGCTGATGTCCTTCAGGGCGCCCACGGCGTCGAAGAAGTTGGGGGACTCGAAGGCCGGGGTGTCCCACTTGAAGAGGTTGAGGTCACCGGTTTCGGACGGGTAGTCCTTCGAGCCGTCCTTGGGGCGCTTCATGGTCAGGGCGAACGGGCCCCAACCCACGGCGAACTCCGGCGCGAGGGTGCGCTCGCCGAGGAATTCGTCGAACGCGATGCCCACGGACTTCAGCGAGGTGGCCACGATCTCCTCGAAGTCGGTGCGGCGGGGATCGGAGGCGTCGCTCGCCAGGGCGAGCCCGATGGACCCGGCTGCCATCTGCAGGGTGGCGACGGTGAGGTCGTCGCGCTCGGGGTCCCGGGCGATCTTCACCAGCTTGTCCCAGCCGTCGGCGGTGGCACGGATCTTGAAGCGTTTGCAGGCTGTCGAGACGAACGCGATCGGATCCTTGGTGCCTTCGATCCAGGCCTTGCGACCCACCTGGGCGAAGCCGGAGAGCACCTGGGTGAGGGCGTTGCCACCCGAGGCGCTCGCGATGGCGGACTCCCAGGCGAGGCCCTGGAAGGGGGAGGCCTTCTGGCGCGTGGCGTCGGCCCAGTGGGCCCGATCCGGGATGTCCTCGATGGCGGCGAGGTTTCTTGCGGCGTCGGCCTCGTCGGGCAGGGCCGTCATGAGGTGATCCATCTGGGCGGCGAGGGTCTTGAGGTGCGCCTCGACCTTGTCGGCGGTGGCCTTGTTCTGCAGGAAGAGGTCGGCGACGCGGTTCGCGACCTTGGCCTCCCCGTCCGCATCGTCTGCGAGCTTGCTCTCCTTGGTGCCCAGCTTGTCGGCCTCGGCCTCGAGCTTGTCGATGGTGACGTCGACGGGCGCCGGGTGGCTGGCCATCATGACCACGGCGTCCGTGCCGTTCTTCTCGATCCACAGACGGTGGTCCTCGCCGTCGGCGGTGAAGGGTACCGGGTCGACGATGGCATCCGCCGTGACGGGATCGGTCGGGTTGTCGCCGTCGTCGCCACCCTTCTTCTTCGACTCGAGGCCGACGACGTCGAGCGCCTTCTCGAACATCTTGTCGAGGGCCTTGTCGATCTTCCCGCGGACCCCCTCGACCACCTTGCGGACCTTCTTGGGGAGGCCGCCGAGGTTGAGCATCGTGGTGATGAGGTCGATGGCCACCGGGATCAGGCCGGCGAGGGCGCCCTCGATCTTGTTGGCGGCGGGGGTGATGTTGCCCATCACGAACTCGTGGACCGAGTCGATGACGGTGGAGACCACCTCCCAGATGCGCGTGATGTTGTCCTTCAGCCACACCACGAAGTTGTAGATGGCGATGACGCCTTCGATGATGGCGCCCACGCCGGTGGCGAGGCTGGCGATGAACTGGACGCCACGGATGATCAGCTTCTCGGTGATCCAGTCGGTGATACCGCCGATGATGTCGTCCCACAGCGAGCCGAGGTCGCCCTTAAGGAGCTCCCACACCGCCGTGAAGCCGCCGGTCCACAGGGCCTCGATGTACTCGTAGACCTTCTCCATGGTGTCGACGGCGTCGTCACCCAGGTGGTCCCGGGCCTTGTCCTTGACCGTGTCGACGGACAGACCGAGGATCTGCAGCGCGACGTCGAGGACGCCCGCGATGTCGAAGGTCTCGGGAAGGGTGATGCCCGTGGTGCCGGTGATCCACTCGATGGCGCCACTGACGAAGTGGTCCATGAAGTTGTCGCCGAACTGGGAGAAGCCCTGCCCCACGGCGTCGATGGCGTTGCCGACGACCGCGCCGGGATCCTCGAGCAGGCACGTGATGATCTCGGCGCCCTTGGCGATGATCTCCTGGAAGTCCTCCCAGGAGATGCCGGCGAGGCTCAGCACGCCCTTGAGGATCGACAGCCCGATCTCGGCCCAGTCGCCTTCGAGGGCGGCCATGACGATGTTGCCGATGATGTCGAGGGTGGCCTGGAGCACCTGACCGATGGCCTCGAGGCCCGCCTTGACGAAGTCGGCGACCGCGGCGACCTGCTCCTTGAGCCAGGCCCCGAATGCATCGAGCTGCTCGTGCAGTTCGTCGCGGACGGTCTCCAGGCCGGCCTTGAGCTGGGCCGCGAGCTCGGGAAAGGCCTCGCCGAGGAGGGCGTCCACGGCACCGCAGGCGAAGTCGATGAACACGTCGACCGCCTGCTTCGCCCACTCGATGGTGGCGTCGATCAGGGCGTTGGCGGCTTCGACGGCGGCATCGATGATGGCGCCCACGGCCTCGGCCACGGCATCCCAGACATCCATGATGGCGTCGGTGACGGCCTCGATGCAGTCGCCGACGAAGTCGGTGACATCGTCCCACCAGGAGTCGTCCTCCTCTTCGAGCTCTGCCTCCCTGGCCTTGGCCTGCGCCTCGCCCTTCTTGACCTCGGCATCCGCCTTGGACTTCGCCTTGGCCATGTCGGCGTCGATCCTGCGCTGGTCGGCCGTGACCCGGGCGTCGATGTCGGCCATGACCGATGCCTGCTGCTTGCGGACGTCGGCCCGCATGGCGCTGACCGCCGCGGCCTGCTCGTCCATCGCCTGCTGCTGCTTGCCGGTGATGTCGGCGCGGGCCTCGGCGGTGGCGGCCTCCTGATCGGCCTGGGCCTTCGTGTTGGCCTCGCTCACGCGGGTGGCGGCCTCGCCGAGCACGGTGTCGCGTTCGCTGTCGAAGTCGGCCTGGGCCTGGGCGGCCATCTTGTCGACCTCGCCCATGCTGGCGGCCATCCGGGTCTCGACCTCGGCGTCGAAGGCGGCCTCGATGTCGGGGGTGACCAGATCGTAGGAGAGGTATTCCTCCACGCCGCCGACCTCGCCCTCGAAGGTGGGCATCTTCGGCACGGCCATGTCGGGCACGGTGAAGTCCTCGACCATGGTGCGGGTCTGGGCGATCTCGGGGCCGGGGCCGTCCATCACCGCCTGCTGGGCCTTGGCGAGGGCCTCCTCCGACTCGTCGACGGCGAGCTGGGTGCCCTCCACGGCCTGCTGGGGATCGGCGTTGCCCGTGAGCACGATGGCCGGCGGTTGCACCTGGGTGTTGATGCCGTCCTTGCCCTGGTGTGCGGCCTGCACGGCCTTCTGGGTGCCCTTCTTGGTGGGCTCCTCGGAGGCGACGGCCTGCCGCACCATGCCGTGCACGTCGCCTCGGCCTCGTGCGGTGGAGCGCTGGTCGGGGGCGCTGGCGAGCCCGGTGGCGGCCTCCTCGCTGGCCTTGGAGGCCGTCACGTGCGCCGCGTTCGCGGCGCCGGTCTCGGCCCGCACGGGCACGGCACCGGTGACGGGCTTGTCCTCGTGGCCGGTCATCTCGGCGGTGTAGGTGGGCACGGCGTCCTGGGTGACGGCCGTGAGCGCCTCGGCGCCGGCCATCACCTTGGCATCGAGGGTGTGCTGCTGCTTGGCCCGGTCGGAGGCACGCATGGACGCGTAGGCCTGTGCCACGGAGGAGGGGGACTCCTGTGGACCCTCGGGCAGCACCTTGGGGCCTTCCTTGACCGGAGGAGGTGGAGCCGGAGCGGGGGCCTGCGCGAGGGAAGGCGGCGAGGGCAGCAGCTCTTCGGTCTCGAGGGCCGCCTGGGGGGCGTCGTCATCGTCGTCGGTGTGGTCGTCCGGGGCACCTTCGTCGATCTCCGTGCCGATCTCGATGTCGAGCTCGGCGTCCACCGGCGGGGACTCGTCGGTCTCCTCCTCGGCGAGGTCGGTCTGCTGGTTCTGGTGCGCCTGGGTGTCGGTGGACGCAGCCTCTGCCTGGAGGCCCTGATCGAGGTCCACGTCCTGGTTGCGGCGGCTCTCCTCCTCGGTGGCCAGGGCGTCGTGCATCGAGGCCAGCACATCCCGGAACGCCAGCCAGTGATCGATGCGCCGGTGGGGCTCGGAGTCTCCCCAGGGAAGCGAGGGGTCGCCCTCGGTGACCGACGGCTGCAGGGCCAGCTCGATCAGGGGATCCTTGAGCGCATCGCGGAGGTCCTCCTCCTCGAGCGCGAGGGCGTCGTCCGCCTTCAGGTTGCGGGGGGACTCGACCTTGCGCAGGTTGCGCTTGCGGCGTCTCAGGACGGCGACGGTGACGTCGTTCATGGCAGCACCCGGACGCGGACCGACGGGTCCGCGAGACGCCAGAAGGTACCACCGGGCAACTGTTGCTCCGGAACAACGATGCGTCCGTACGTCAGTGGGCATTCCTCCTGGCCTTGCAGGCGAGGAAGATTCTCTTTCGGGGTACCGGTTGGACTGCCGGGAGATGGCGCATCCGGCGATTCACGGGGTCAGCCCAGGGCTCTGCGGAGCCATGCGGCGCGACGGTCCTCCGCCTCGTGCAGCCACCCTTCGGCCCGGGCGTGATCCCACAGGGAGCCCGCGAACCGGCCGCGGACGCCTCGCCACTGGCCCGCGACCATCACCTGTTGCAGGGCGGGGATGGGATCGCCGTAGGCCAGGCCCCGCAGGAGATCGGTGCCGGGCCACAGGCTCGGATGGGCGGGGTCCCACAGGGCGAGGTGGGCCCAGGCGCCTGCTTCGATGCGTCCCATCGTGCCCGATGGGTGCAAGCGTCCGGGGATGTCCCACAGCCGTGACAGCAACCAGCTCGGATCCTCCCAGGATGCGGCGGCCTGCTTCTGCCGCGTGCGGTCCGCGTGCAGGGCGGCGGCCGTGCTGGGGGAGGGGGCCTCACACCACCGTTTGAACCCCGCGCCGTGGGCCAGTGCCCGGGTGGGCCGTCCCAGCAGGTAGCGAAGCTCCCGGTGCACGCCCATGCCGTCGTTGCTGGCACCACAGTCGGTGGCCACGGTCCAGGGCACGCCGGCGTCCTCCCACAGGTGCACCGGGGCCGGAAAGGCGAACTGCTGCTGCGAGGACGGGCACAGGGTGAGCGTGACCCCCGGTGGGATCCGCCTGAGCTCGGCCGGCGTGACGTAGATGGCGTGGACGAGGTTGAACGAGACGTCCTCGGACAGCAGTCCGGTGTCGAGCAGGTGGTGCAGCGGGGCGACCCCGTGGCGCGCGAATGCCCGGTCGACCTCCTCGGGCGACTGGGCCAGGTGCATGTGCAGGGGGATGTCGAGCTTGCCGGACAGCGCCACCGCTCGCTCCAGCAGGGCGTCGGAGACCGAGTCGGTGGCGTGGGGGCCGACCGCGGCGAGGATGCCCTCTGCTCGCAGGTCCTTGTCGAGGGCGAGGCTCGCGGTGAGGGCGAGGGCCTCCTCGAACGCGTCGCTGCCGGGACCGTGGAGATCCTGCAGGGCAGGGGAGACGACCGCGCCGAGGCCGGTCTCGAGGCAGGCCCGTGCCACCTGGTCGGCGTGGTAGTAGTGGTCCCAGACCACCGCCGTGCCCTGCATGAGGCACTCGAGGGCGGCCATGCGGCTGAACGCGAGGACATCCTCCGGGAGCAGCGCACGCTCGAGGTGGAAGAACAGGTCCTCCACCATGTTGCCGCCGGCGTACCGGGCCACGTCGAGGCCCCGCACCGCGCTGAGGGCGAGGTGGGTGTGGGGGTCGAGGAAGGCCGGCGTGAGCAGCAGCTCGCCGAGATCCTCGTCGACGGGCACGTCGGGCGGCGTCGTCCAGGGGACGACCTCGGTGATGCGGCCGTCCTGAAGGGTCAGATCCGCGGCCTGGATCCGGTGCCGCCCCTCGGGGGTGGGCAGCACCACGCGCCGACATCGCAAGCGGATCATCCGGTGGCGTCCTCCTGGGCGTGCATGCCCTCGATCAGCATCCGTAGCCCGGAGAGGCGGGCATCGGCGAGGTGGCGGGTGCGGCCGTCGTCGGTGTGGATCTTGAGGGAGGCGGCCAGGCCGGATCCGTGGCTGCAGCCGACGATGTGGTGCCAGTGGAGGAAGTCGGTGCCCTCGAGGAACCGGGCCACCACGCCCTCCTCGTACAGACCCATGACCTCGGTGCGATCGACACCCACCCGGGCCACCGGGACGCTGCCCTCGGGCACGCAGGCCTTGAGATCGGCGCTGGCGATGGCGCCGGGTACGATGCGCGCGGCGCCCCAGGGGCCCTTGCGGAGCGCCTGAAGCAGGACGGCGCGATCATAGCGGCCGGCATCCTGCGCCCGACGTTGCTGCAGGACCCTGGCCACCGCCCCTGCGGGAAGCTCCAGCTCCCGGGCGATGCGGTGCAGCAGGGCGAGCTCGCGCTCGTGCAGGTGGTGGTCGCGGGTGGCCATGCGGGCGCAGTACTGCAGGGCGATCCAGCGGCGGTCGTCGGTGTCGAGGGCGCTCCGGATGGCCTCGAAGTCGAGGGAGCTGGTGCCCACGTGGCCGATCCACTGGCGCAGCGCGGGAATGCTGCGGCCCGGCAGCACCGCCTGCATCATCTCGAGTTCCTCGTCGGCGAGGGTGCCGTCGCAGTGGGCCACGAGGGCGAGCAACGCGAAGATGGCGTCGTCGCGGGGACGGCCGGGGCGGAGGGAAGGCGCCGAGGTTGCGATCACGTGCACTCCAGACGGGCTATGTGGGCAGGCGCAGGTCGCATGGCGCGGCCGTGCCGTGGAAGAGAATGGTACCAAATGGTCGACCCGGGTCCCAACAGCGAGATGGTGGTGAAGCGAGCTTCGCCGGATGAAGTGCGCCGTCGCCTGGTGGCTTCGTGCGTCCCGATGCGCAGCCTGTGGTTCGCGTCGCTGAAAGAGCTTCGCCGCTGGGATCAGGCCCACGAGGCGCTGTACGTGCGCCGGCTGCGCTCCGGGGAGGTCGAGGTCGGGCCCCGCCTGGCGAGCCTCGAGGCGGCCCGGTTCTCTCCCGTGTTCCGTGCCACCCTGCAGGCCTCCGGCGTCGACACCGTCGTGCGCGGTGCCGTGCGCCTGCCCGGTTTCGTGCGCGGGCTCCTCGGGGTGTGGGCGGTGGTGCTCACCGGGTGGTTCCTGCTCGGGCTCCGCGCCGCCGGGGAGCAGGGCATGGGGTGGCTGGTGTTCTGGGGCTTCGCCGCGGCCATCACCATCGTCGGCGCGTGGCTGGGCCGCACCATGGGTGGCAAGGCGCTGCGTGAGGCCTGGCCCGAGTTCGAGAGGATCCTCCGGGACGATCAGGCGGGGGCCGACGACTGGTAGTCCCTTGACCTCCCCCCGGCGCGTGTGGTTCATGCGCCGTCATGGGGGTGAGTGATGGGTAGATGGTGGCTTGCAGGCGCGCTCTCGGTGGTGGCCTGTGTCGAGCCCGAGGTGGCGCCCGGGGTGTTCGAGGCGGGCTTCGGCGCGGCGCGCATCGAGGCGCCGGTGGGCATCGGCACTGCGGGCTTCGGCCCCTTCGGCGCGGGGCCGTCGGATGCCCCCTTCTCGCAGCTGTTCCCGTCCACTCGGGGCATCCATGGGCACCCGGGCTTCCGGGCGGCCGCCATGCGGGATGCGGAGGGCGATCTCGTGGTGCTCCTGCGGGTGGATGCGGTCGGCGTGTTCGCCCAGCTCCGGCACGACATCGCCGACAGGGCCGGCGAGGCCCTGGGCATGGATCTGTCGGATGCCCTCGTCATCGGGGCCACCCACACCCACTCCGGTCCCGGTCGCGTGCTGAACGCGGGCGGGACCGAAGGCAGCGTGTTCGACGTGCTGGTCGACACCTTCCACCCCGGGTTCTACGAGCGCTACACGGGCGCGGCGGTCGAGGCGGTCGTGCAGGCGGTGGAGGATCTGGCGCCCGCCCGGCTCGCCCAGACCACGGCCTCGAACGGAGACTGCCATGCGGACCGTCGCTGCGAGGATGGGGAGAGCCACACCAACGACGATCTGGCCCTCATGGCCATCGAGCGCGACGGGCGCATCGAAGGCCTGATCATGACCTACGCCATCCACGGCACGGCCCTGGGCATCGACCAGCTGCTCCTCTCCCAGGACGTCAGCGGCCACATCGAGCAGTCCGTGCAGGATGCCTTCGACCACCCCACCCACGTGCTGCTGTTCAACGCCTGGGCCGCCGACATGTCGCCGAGCCACCCCGAGGTGCCCACGGTGCCGGCGGCGGCGTTCCACGGCCAGCACCTCCGCATGCAGGCCCTGGGGGCCAGCATGGCCGACACCGTGGGGGAGGTGCTCCCGGGCCTGGCGTTCCAGGACGATCCCGACGTCTTCGTACAGCTGCACCACGCCCTCATCGGGCGCGACGAGATCGGCTACGACGAGGGCGAGTTCCCCTACGATCACGGCGCCACCTTCTGCGGCTCCAGCAGCGGTTCCTGCGAGAGCCCGGCGGTGGTCGACGGACTCGACCGCATGTGCGCCCTGACGTTCCGGGAGGACGCGCCCGCGCCGGACCGGTTCACGTACTCGGTGGGCGTGATCGGAGAGCAGGCGCTCGTCACGTTCCCGGGCGAGCCGGGCACACGGCTGGTCGAGGGCATGCTCGATCAGCTGGGGGGAGAGGTGTTCTTCGTCGGCTACGGCCAGGACTACCTCGGCTACAGCCTGTCCGAGGACGACTGGTGGATGGGCGGCTACGAGGCCTCCGGCGCCCTGTGGGGTCCTGGCCAGGGCGACTACATCGCGGCGCGGATCCTCGAGGGATTCGAGCGTTCCGATCTCGCGCGGCAGGGGGAGCTCACCCGCGACGAGGCCAGGGCGGGAGAGCCCGAGCGGCTCGAGCCCTTCCCGCTGCCGTCGTTCGACCCCTACCAGCCGGCCCCGGCCGTGGGTGTCGGAGAGGCGGAGGTCGCGCCGGTGGCGGTCGCCGTCGACGAGGTCCTGTCCTGGACGGTCCAGGGCGCCGATCCCTGGCTGGGCACGCCTCGCCTCGAGGTCCTCGAGGGCGACGAGACGGTCCTGCGCCCTTCGGGCCTCCCGCTGGATGCCGAGGGCTACCAGGTCCAGGTCACGCTCGCGGTGGATCCCCCCTGGTCCGAGGAGGCGGATGCCCGTCGGTTCCTGTGGACCTTCGGCGTGGTGCCCCGTCCCTCCGCCGGGCCGGGCGTCGACCTCTCCGGCCGCACGGTGCGCTTGCGGGTCACCCTGCCGGTCGATGGTGGCGAGCCGGTGGTCGTCACCTCGGATCCCATCGAGGTCCTGGTGGAGCCGATCGACTCAGGCGCCGAGTGAGGTCACGATCCGGTCGAAGAGCCACGGTGCCCGCTGCAGCACCGACACCATCCTCGGCCGCACCCAGGCGGGGCCGGTGAGGGCGAGCAGGGCGCGTGTGCTCAGGTCGAACGGGCGGAACACCGGCCGGTAGGCCTGCTCGTAGGCAGCCACCGGGTCCGGGGCCTCGAGGGCGGCCACGGCAGCCCGGGCCCCGTGCAGGCCGAGCTTGATGCCCTCGCCCGTGATCGCGTCCACATAGCCCGCGGCGTCGCCCACCAGCAGGCAGCGTCCCGCCCCGAGGCGGCTCGGAACCCGGTGGAACGGTCCGGCGCCCCGGAGCACGGAGGCGGGTTCAGCGCCTGCGAGGCGCTCCACCAGGACGGGAAAGCGGCCCAGCAGGCGATCCCACGGAGTGCCCGGGTCGTCCCGGTCGGCGTCGCGGGCCCGGTCGCCGTACAGGAAGGCGACGCCCACCAGATCGGGGGCCACCGGCGTGATGTAGGCCTCTGCGTCTGCGGCCCAGTGGACCTCGACCCGATCGCTCCAGGGGGCGATGCGGAAGTGACGGCGCAGACCGAGGCGTTGGCGCGCATGGCGGGGCTGCAGCCCGATGCCGAGGGCGACTCGCAGGGGCGAGCGCAGGCCGTCGGCGACCAGGGCGAAGTCGGCCTGCAGCTCGCCGGCCCGCACGCCGGAGGGGTCCTGGGTGAGGTCGGTGACGCGGTCGTGCCGTCGCTGCACACCGAGGTCCCGGGCCCGCTGCCACAGGGCGTCCGAGAGCACCGTGCGGCGTACGCCGAGGCCCGCGCCGGCGCGGAACCGGCCGACCGCCATCCGCTCGCCCCAGTGGTAGGAGATGCCCGTGAAGGGTCGGCTGACGGGGATCCGCACCCCGAGCCGCTCCAGCATCGGCACGGCGCCGGGCATGAGGCCTTCGCCGCAGGCCTTGTCGATGGGACCTTCCTTCGGGTCGGTCACGGTCACGTCGTGGCCGGCCAGGGCGGCCTCGATGGCGCAGGCCAGACCCCCCGGCCCGGCGCCCACGACCAGGATCCGTCGGCTCACCGCTCGTCCGGGGAGGAGGAGGCGCGCAGGTAGCCGAGCCAGGAGCGGCCGAGGGCCCCCGCGATGCGCAGGGGGGTGACCTTCTGGGGCGGAAGCAGGGTGCCGGCCTCGTGGCGCAGCAGGGTCTCGTGGCGGCGGATCTTGCCGGACGAGGTGCGGGGCAGGGTGCCGGGCTCGAGAAGGACCACCGCATCCGGCGTGACGCCGGTGTGGCCCCGGATGCTCTGCAGCACCCGCTCGGCCAGGCCCTCGGCCGGGGTCCGGACCTCGGCGAAGACCAGCAGCCGCTCGCCTTCGCCGGTGATCTGCGCGACGGCGGCGCTGCAGCCGGTGCGGACGCCGGGCACGAGGTCGGCCGCGGCCTCCAGATCCTGGGGTGCGTGGTTCCGTCCCCGGATCACCAGGAGGTCCTTGGCGCGACCGGTGATGGTCAGCTCGCCCTCGTGCAGGAAGCCGAGGTCGCCGGTGTCGAGCCAGCGGCCGTCGAAGGGCTGCTCCCGGAGGCCGAGGTAGCCGCGCATGCGGCTGGGGCCCGCCACCTGCACCCGGCCCACGTGGCGCTCCGGAAGCACCTCGCTGGCGGCATCGACGATGCGGACCTCGTAGCCGGGCAGGGGGCGGCCCACGGAGACCCGCGCGGTGCCGTCCGCGGCAGGCTCGGCGCGACCATCGGTCATGGCCTCCGCACTCCAGGTGGGCGCAGAGGTTGGCCTGCCCGGGGGCGAGAACGTGACGGCGAGGGCCATCTCCGACAGGCCGTACACCGGCATCAGCGCCTGCGGGTCGAAGCCGTAGGCGGAGAACCGCTGGGCGAAGGCGCGCAGGGTGGTGGGGGAGACGGGCTCGGCACCGTTCAGGGCCATCTTCCACGTGGACAGGTCCACGCTCTGCAGATCGTCGTCGGCGATGCGCTCCGTGCACAGGGCGTAGGCGAAATTCGGGGCAGGGGAGATGGTGCCGCCGTACCGGGAGATGGCCCGCAGCCAGATCGCGGGGTGGGAGAGGAAGGCCTCCGGCGGGATCAGGGTGAGGGGACCTGGGGCAAGCAGGGCCGGGAAGATGCAGCCGATGAGCCCCATGTCGTGGTACAGCGGCAGCCAGCTCACGCCGGCGGGGGCGGGCTCTGCGCCCTTGGGGGTCACCCGCAGCAGGTAGTCGGTGATGGTGCCCGCGTTGGCGAGGAGCTGATCGTGCTGCAGGGCCACGGCCTTCGGGTGGCCGGTGGTGCCGCTCGAGAACTGCACGAGGCCGAGGGCGTCCGGGGGGACGTCCTCGTCGACGAAGGAGGCGCCGCCCTCGCGGAGCGTCTGTACCTGGTGGACGCCGAGGGGAAAGGGGTGGGACTCCGCCAGGCGCCCGAGCAGCCGCCTCACCCGGGCGTCGGTGAGCAGGATCCGGGCCCCGACCGTCTGCAGCATCTTCACCGTGCGATCGAAGTACTCGTCGAGGCGGCCCAGCCGCACGGGCGGATACAGGGGCACGGGGGTGGCGCCGGCCAGGAGGGCGCCGAAGAAGGCGTCGGGGAAGTCCGGGCTGGTGGGCAGGATGATGGCCACGAAGTCGTCGCGGCGGATGCCCGCCTCCCGCAGGGCGCCGGCGACCCGGGCGGCCCGGTCGAACAGCTGGGGCCACGACAGGAACGTGGCCTGCTCGCGACGGTCGAGGAACCGCAGCCCGGCTCCGGGCTCGTTGCGCGCGGCGGCCCACTGCAGGGCCTCGGGCAGCGTGGCAGGCTTCACGTGGTCTCCACCTTCGCCCGCACGATGTCCAGCACGTCGCCGAAGGTGTGGGCCCGCTCCTCGTCCTCGGGTTCGAAGATGATGTGGAAGTGGTCCTCGATGGCCACCACCACGGTCATCAGCTCCATGGAGTCCAGGTGGTCGGACAGGGCCTCCTCCGGGGCCGGCGGGGGCTTGCGGATGCTGGTCTGGAAGAGGTCGGAGAGCTCGGCGGCCAGGGAGTCGGTCATGGGGACGGCGACGCCTCCATCAGGTCGAGGGCTTCGTTCTCCACGCGGATGCGGACGGACAGAAGCCAGGCGTTGAGGACGGTGAACACCAGCGCCGTGATCCACGCGGTGTGGACGAGGGGCAGCGCGATGCCCTCGAGCACCACGGCGACGTAGTTGGGGTGGCTGAACCAGCGGTAGGGACCGCCGGTGACCCGTGGCAGGCCCGGCACGATGATGACCCGGGTGTTCCACCGGGGGCCGAGGGTGGTGATGCACCACCACCGCAGCGCCTGGCAGGCCAGGGCCAGCGCGATCATGGGGATGCCCAGGGCCGGCAGGAACGGGCGATCGAAGGCCCAGACCTCCAGCGGCGCGGCCACGAGGAACCCCGTGTGCAGGGCGACCATCCACGGGTAGTGGGCCCGGCCGAACTCACGGCCTCCCCGGTCGAAGGACCACGAGGCGTTCCGCAGGCTCGTGCGCAGCTCCGCGAGGCGCTCCAGGCCCGTCGCACAGATGAACAGGACGTAGGCCGTCAGGCTGGTCATCCATCCCACCGCATCAGCACCAGCTCGGAGCAGAAGCCCGGGCCCATCGCGAACAGCAGGCCGTGGTCGCCCTCGTTCGGGATGCCCTTGGCGAGCAGGTCGCGGAGCACGAACAGGACGCTGGCGCTCGACATGTTGCCCTCCCGGCGCAGCGACTCCCAGGTGAGATCCAGGCTGCCCTCCGGCAGGTCGAGGGCCTCGTCGATGGCCATGAGGATCTTGGGGCCGCCGGTGTGGGCGATCCAGTGGCGGATGTCGGACCGGGCGAGGTCGTGCTGGCCGAGGAAGCCGTCGACGTCGTCGGCGAGGTAGCGCAACACCATGTCGGGCACGCTGGCATCGAGGACCACCTTGAAGCCCGACTCGGAGATGTCCCAGCCCATCACCTCGAGGGAGTCCGGGTACAGGCTGGAGACCGTGGCGGTGACCGACGGGCCGCTCAGCCCCATCTTCCTCGCCCGCTCCTCGCCCACGCAGACCACCGCGGCCACGCCATCGCCGAACAGGCCGCTGCTGATGAGGTTGGCCACTGACAGATCCTGGCGCTGCAGCGTGAGGGAGCACAGCTCGATGCTGAGCAGCACGGCGACCTGATCGGGCCAGGCCTTGAGGTAGTCGAACACCCGGGCGATACCGGCCGCGCCGCCGACACAGCCGAGACCGAAGATGGGGGTGCGCTTCACGTCGGGGCGAAGGCCAAGGGGTCCGTGGATGCGGGCCTCGATGGACGGCGTGGCGATGCCGGTGACGGAGGTCTGGAAGACGGCGTCGACGTCGGCGCCGGTGAGGCCCACCTGGGCGAGGGCCTGTCGGGTGGCCTCGATGGCCAGGCGGGTGCCTTCGCGGATGTAGGCGTCGTTGGTCTTCCCGAAGGTGTCGAGGGAGGGGTAGTCCTCCAGGGGACAGGCGAGGTAGCGCCCACCCACCTTCACCGCCTCGTGGAACCTGCGCAGGCGGGCGGCGTTGTGGTGCTGGTTCGCCCAATACGTTTCGAGCGCATCGATGAGCTCGTCCTGGCTGGCGTAGTGGTCAGGGTGGATACCGCTCACCGCTGCAATCTTCATCCGTACCTTCCTTGCCTGCCGGGGAGTGTCCCATATGGGACGTCCGATCGGCCGCGTCGTGTCATTTTTCACCGATTGGACGAAGGAGGGGCTAAGTGGCGCGCTCCTGGAGGTCCTCCCGTGAACGAGAGTGGACGACTGCTGCAGATGACGCCCGGGCGCGCGGTCTTCACCGTCGCGTGGCCGATGGTGTGGCAGGGATTCGCGCGCAGCCTGTTCCTGCTGGTCGACATCTGGTGGATCGGGCGGATCTCCGACGACGCCCTCGCGGCCATCGGCGCGGCGAGCTTCGGCTGGTGGATCCTGGAGTCGTTCACCGAGCTGCCCGCCACCGGCACCCACGCCCTCGTGGCCCAGGCCGCCGGCGCCCAGGACGGCACGCGTCTGTCCCGCTGGATGGCCCGCGGCCTGTGGACGGGGGCCCTCGTCAGCCTCGTCCTCATCCTCCTGGCGGCCGTCGCGGCGCGGGCCTACGGCGCCGCCATGGGCATCGCCGGCGAGCTGCACGGTGAGCTGGCGATGGCGTGGATCCGTACGGCCGCCTGGGTCAGCCCCGGTGTGGTGGCCCTGTCGGTGGTCAGCGGCATCCTGCGGGGCCTCGGCAGCACGAAGGTCACGCTGTGGATCACGGCGCTGGTGTTCGCGCTGAACGCCGCCCTGGATCCCTTGTTCATCTGGGGGCTGGGAAGCTGGCAGGGCATGGGCATGATCGGCACCGCCGTGGCCACCTCGCTCGCGTCCCTCATCGGCGCCGGCTGTGGGGCGGTGTGGCTGTCCCGTCGCAACCTGAAGCCCGCGGTCCTCGGTCCCCGGATCGCCGACATGGCCCAGGTGGCCCGCGTGGGCGCGCCCATCGCAGTCACCGGTGTCGGGTTCGCACTGGTGTACGTGGTCCTGGCCCGCATGGTGGCCGACTTCGGTCCGCAGCACCTGGCCGCCCTCGGCGTGGGGCACCGTGTCGAGGGCTTCACCTACCTGGCGGCCACGGGACTGGCGGTGGGCGTCTCCACGATGGTCGGCCAGCACCTCGGGGCAGGGGACCGCGACGCCGTCGGCCAGGTCACCCGGGCAGGCCGGGCGCTCACGGTCACGGCCATGGTCCTCATCGGCGTGCCGGTGGCCCTGGCGGCGCCGACGCTGTTCGGCTTCTTCTCCGGCGAGGCCGACATGGTCGACGCCGGTGTGATCTACCTGCGCATCCAGGCGGCGGCCTGGGTGTTCATGGGCCTCGAGCTCATCTACGAGGGCGCCTTCACCGGGGCGGCCCGCACGCTCCCGGCCCTCGTGATCTCCGCCAGCCTCACCCTGATGCGCCTGCCCCTGGCCTGGCTGCTCGCCTACCACACGTCGCTCGGGGTCCTGGGCATCTGGATCGCCATCTCCCTGAGCACAGCCGCCAAGGGCATCGTGCTCGGCTGGTGGTTCCAGCGGCGCACGCTCCCGACGCTCGCGGTCCTGCCGTCACGCAGTTTGTAACGGCGCTTCGCCTGGTGTAGGGTCCGCCCCGCTCGGGAGGTCCCATGACGAAGCGTTCCCTGTGGTTCACGGCGTGGCTCGTGGCATGTGTCGGTGTGGAGCCCGTGGCGCTTCCCACGGTGCAGGCCGACTGCGATCCCCTCATGCCGGGCATGTGCGGCATGCCCTATCCCTCCTCGTTCCACCTGCGGGAGGACGCCGCCACCGCCACGGGGCTGCGGATGCACCTGCGGCAGGGGTCCCTGCCGGTCCGGCGCGACGGCACGCCGCTCGACCCCACCGACTGGAACCGCAAGGACGGCTTCTCCATCAGCTCGCCCATCCTCCTGGATCTGCCGGGCGCCACCCTGCAGGGCCTGCCCAGGCTCGACGACATCGGGGCATCCCTGGAGCCGGGCAGCCCGTCCATCCTGTGGGACGTCACCACCGGCGAGCGGGTGGCCCACTGGGTCGAGCTCGACGACACCGCCCCCGACGCCGGGCAGCGCCTCGTGATCGTGCGGCCGGCGCAGCCCCTGCGGTTCGATCACCAGTACGTCTACGGGCTCACCGAGGTCGTGGGGGAGTCCGGTCCCTTGTCGTCCTCGCCGGCCTTCGAGGCCCTGCGAGACGGCACGGCCAGCGAGCTGCCCACCGTCGAGCTGCGCCGGGACTGGTTCGAGCGGGAGGTCTTCGGCCCCCTGGCACAGGCCGGCGCGGCCCGCGAGGACCTCCTGGTGGCCTTCGACTTCCACACGGCCAGCCGGGAGGGAACCCTGGGCGAGATGATCTCCTTGCGCGACGACGCCCTCGGCACCCTCGATGGGGCAGGGCCGGCCTATCGCCTCGACGAGGTCATCGACCACGACTGCGAGGCGGATGGCCAGCGGATCGGCCGGGAGATCACCGGCCACGTCACCGTGCCCTACTACACCGAGGTCGATGCACCGGGACGCACCTGGGTGCGCGACGCCGACGACCTGCCCGTCCGCCAGGGCCTCACCGAGGCGCCCTTCCTGGTGCTCGTGCCCTGCAGCGTGCTGCAGGCGGAGGAGCCCCGTCCGGTGGTCCAGTACGGCCACGGCCTGCTCGGCGGCATGGACGAGGCACGCAGCGGCTGGCTCCGGGAGCTGGCCGAGGAGCGGTCCTTCACCGTGCTGGCCTCCAACTGGACCGGCTTCGCCACCGACGACGCCCTCGCCATCTACCTGATGGTGGGCGGCGATCTGTCGGGCATGGCCATGATCCCCGAGCGTGCCAGCCAGGGCATGATCGAGAAGATGTTCCTCGTGAGGGCGCTGCAGGGGGATCTGGGGGCCGACGCGGCCTTGCAGGGGGAGGGCGGCCCGCTGATCGATGCGAGCCGCATCCACTACTACGGCAACAGCCAGGGCGGCATCATGGGGGCGGCCTACCTCGCCATGTCCCCGGACATCCAGCGGGGCGTTCTCGGCGTCCCAGGCGGTCCCTACAGCCTGCTGCTTCCCCGCAGCAAGGACTTCGACCCCTTCTTCGACGCCATCAAGGAGTCCTACGCCGACCACCGCGACATCATGTGGCTCGTCGCGGGCCTGATGCAGCAGCAGTGGGATCCGGTGGAGCCCGGCGGCTGGATGTGGGACCTCACTGCGGGCGAGCAGCCCAAGGAGGTCCTGCTGCAGGTGGCCATCGGCGACGTGCAGGTCAGCAGCCTCGGCGCCCACGTGATGGCCCGGGCCTACGGCGCGGTCAGCGTCGGGCCGGCGCCGCGGGAACTGTGGGGCATCGAGGAGATCGAAGGGGGCGTGCAGGGCGCCGCCATCGCCGAGTACGACTACTCCGACGTGCCCGCAGAGCCCCTGGAGGCCATTCCGCCCGAAGGACCAGACCCCCACGAGTGTCCCAGGCGCAATCCTGCGGCCCAGCAGCAGTTGTGGACCTTCCTGGACAATGGCTTCATCCAGAACTTCTGTGACGGGCCGTGCCGCGCAGTGCAGGCCGAATGTCGATAACATCCCTGATCGGGGCGCAGACGCATCGCGCCCACACCTCCCTCGAACATGGAGTGGATTTGATGGACTGGAACCCGGAGCTGTACAAGCGCTTCTCCGACGAGCGCAAGCGTCCCTTCCTGGACCTGCTGGACCTCCTGCCCCCGAAGGTCGGCGGCTCCGTCCTGGATCTCGGCTGCGGTGACGGCCGGCTCACGCGGCTCGCGGCCCACCGCCTCGGTGCCGAGCAGGTCCTGGGCGTCGACAAGTCCGCCGCCATGATCGATGCCGCCCATGCCGAAGACGACGATGGCTCCGACATCGACTACCACTGGTCCCTCGGCGACATGGAAGGCGTCCTCGATGGCCAGGAGCAGTTCGATCTGGTCCTGTCCAACGCGTCGCTGCAGTACATCGGCGATCACGGAGAGGTCTTCCCCCGCCTGCTCGACAAGGTCGCTCCCGGCGGCTGGATCGCCATCCACGTGCCCTACAACCACGTGGCCCGCACCCACCTGCTGATGGACGCCGCGGCCCACTCCGACGAGTTCGAGCACGACTTCAAGAACTTCCACCACGCCTGGCCCCAGGAAGAGCCCGACTTCTACGCCCGCACCCTGCAGGACCGCGGCTTCGAGTTCGCCATCGTGCAGCTGCGCACCTACCGCCACGCGGTCGAGGGCGTGGAGCCCATCGTCGAGTGGATGCGGGGCGCCGCGATGCGTCCGTTCCTCGAGGCCCTCGAGAACAACCGTCGCGAGCCCTTCCTGCGCAAGTACAGCCGCCTCGTCGACTACGCCTACCCGGCCGTGGATGATGACGACACCCGTCTGCTGGACTACACCCGTCTGCTCATCGTGGGCCGTCGCCCGTCCGCCGCGGAAGCCGTGGTCGAAGAGGACTGACGCCTTCGTCCAGGGGCCCCGGCCCCTCCGCCGGTTGGTCGAGCAAAGGAGTCATCATGGGTTGGCGTCGTGCCATGTTCAAGGGGTCGAAGGTCTGGGTCCGCGTCGGCGCCGACGGTGAGCCGGCGGTCGCGGGCGGGCGGGTCGACATCCGCTACTCCGACAAGCCCGGCGCGAAGGTCTACGGCGGTGGTGCCTCCCGGCTCGGACCGCTCTCGGGTCCCGCGAAGGAGCTCGAGGCGGGTGAGCGCGCCGAGCCCGGAGGCAGCAAGACCCGCGCCAGCCGCGCCAGCGGCTTCGGCTCGGCGAAGACCCGCACCAAGGCGCAGGCCAAGCTCGCCGCCGACGCCTTCGCCCAGCTCGTGCGGGAGCTCCCCGACGAGGTGGTCCGCTGCTACACCGACGGTGGCTGCAAGGGCAATCCCGGCCCGGCGGGCGCCGGCTGCCGCGTGGAGCTGCCCGATGGGCGGGTCTACGAGGAGGCCCGCAGCCTTGGACACGGCACCAACAACATCGCCGAGCTCACGGCCATCCTCATGGCCATGGAAGCCCTCGACGAGGTCGACTGGCCCCTCGACAGCCAGGTCGCCGTCTTCACCGACTCCTCCTACGCCCGCGGCGTGGTGCAGCTCGGCTGGAAGGCCAAGGCCAACGTGCAGCTGGTGGCCGACGTGAAGGCCGCACTCGCCCGCAGGCCCCAGGCCATCCTGTACTGGGTCGCCGGCCACGCGGGCGTCGACGGCAACGAGCGCGCCGACGTGCTCGCCACCCAGGGGGTCGAGGGCCAGAGCAAGCGCACCTGGTGGGCGCCCACGGCGAGCTGAGGGCTCAGGCGCCGAACAGCGCCTGCTGCCGAAGGTTCTCCACGGTACCCCAGCGGGTACGCACGAAGAAGGGCAGGGGAGACCCCTCCACGAAGTGGTGGAGGATCCACGTGCGGGTCTTCGGATCGCTCGGGTAGCCCGAGCCGAAGTCGCCGTGCTCGTCCTTCAGGCCTTCGCAGACCGCGTCGCGGTGGGTCTTCGCGAACACGGAGGCCGCGCCCACCACCGGGTGGTTCATGTCGGCCTTGGGCTCCATCAGGATCTCGGGCGCGCCCTCGCCGAGCCGACGCTTCAGCCGCTCGATCGTGGCGGGCATCGTCTTCGGGTGCCCGAGCGCGTCGATGATGACGCGGTCGGGGGCGTGCGCTCGGATGAGTGCGACGATCGCCTCTTCCTCGAGTTCGTTCAGATTCCCGTGATCGATAGTGTTTGCGCTGATTTCACGAACCGTGAACGACCCCAGGGCGCTCAGCTGCTCGCGCACCTTGTTGCGCTTCTTCGCGCTCATCTTCTTGGAGTCGCCGGCGCCGGCCTCCACAAGTGGGGCGTCGCCGTCGCCCTCCCACAGGTACGCGCCGACCACCAGCGGGCCCAGCACACATCCCCGTCCTGCCTCGTCCAGACCCAGAACTCGCACGTTTTCCTCCGCCATCACGTGGCCCGGGCCTGTATTTCGGTCTTCGGTCCGGCGCACCGGCAGGGCGGGGGCGCCGCGCACCCGGAGCCACCCTGGGGGACATCCTTGATACGGGGCAGGCCGCGTTTTCGACGCCCCCCGGGCTGCCCCTGCCGATACGCGGGTGAGTTCGTCGGGCAGAACCCGGGGCTGCCGGGTGCATGGAAGCGCAAAGGCGTTATGGTGCGACCGCCGGAATCGGGCTGTGCCGCCCCCAGGTGGCCTGCTCGCATGGATAGTTCTCGAGATCCGAGGTTCGATCGTTCGATGGGACAACACCGAATCAACAAGGGCTTGAACATCCCGATCGCAGGTGCGGCGAAGGGTGACGTGGTGGAACTTGACCGCCCGTCCACCGTCCACTTCGACCCCCGGGAGTTCAACGGCCTCATTCCCCGCCTCGCCGCGCGCGAGGGGGACGTCGTGAAGCGGGGTCAGCCCCTCTTCTTCCACAAGTTCAACCCCGAGCTGGTGATCGTCTCGCCGGTCGAGGGCCGGGTCACCGCCGTGACCCGTGGCAAGCGCCGCGTCATCACCGATGTCGCCGTCGAGGTCACGGGTGACGAGGCCGTCACCCACAAGGCCTGGACCCTTGGCGAGCTCGCAGGCATCGACGCAGCCGCTGCGAAGGAGCAACTCCTCGCGAGCGGTCTCTTCGCGTTCCTGCGTACGCGTCCGCTGGACTACGTCGCCACGCCCGACCAGGCTCCTTCCGCCATCCTGATCAGCGCCACCGAGACCGGTCCGCTGCAGCCTGGCGCAGACGTCCTGCTCTCCGCAGACGACAAGGACGCCTTCCAGGCCGGTGTGCACGTCCTCAAGGCCGTGGCCGCAGGTGCTCCCGTGCACCTCACCACCGCCGAGGGCTCCAGCCACCCGGCGCTGTCCGGTGTGCAGGGCATCACCGAGTCCCACAGCTTCTCCGGTCCCCACCCGGCCGGTGATCCTGGCGTGCAGATCAACCACGTCTGCCCCGTCCCCGACGGACGCAAGGCCTGGTACATCCGCGCATGGGACGTGGCCCGCATCGGTCGCAGCTTCCTCAGTGGCTCCTTCGATGCCTCCGCCGTCTACGCGGCCGTCGGCACCGGGCTCACCCAGCCCCGCTACGTGCGCACCGTCCTCGGCGCGCCCGCTGGCTTCGTGGCCGGTGGCACCGTGGCTGGCCCCCTCCGCTGGATCCGCGGCTCCGTCCTCACGGGCGGTCGCATCAGCGAGCAGGCAGGCGCCGGCTTCTACACCCGCGCCGTCCACGTCATGAAGGACGAGGTTCCCCGTGAGTTCCTGGGTTGGGCGCTTCCCAAGCCCTCCAAGTTCTCCATCTTCCGGGCGTACCTCTCCGGGTTCTCCACCCCGAGCAAGGCATACGACCTGCTGCCCGGCATGAACGGCGGCCACCGCGCCATCGTTCCCTCCGGCGCCTTCCGCAAGGTCGTGGCTTCGCCTGATCTGGAGCCCCTGTACCTGTTCAAGGCCATCATCTCCGGCGATCTCGAGGAGTCCCTGCGCATGGGCCTGCTCGACATCTCCATGGAGGAGGCGGCCCTGTGCACCTACGTCGACCCGTGCAAGAACGAGTACGACGTGCTGCTGGGTGACTTCCTGGCCTACTACGCGAAGGAGGCTTGATCATGAGCAAGCTCGAAGCGTTCTTCCACAAGCACGAGCCGACCTTCAAGGACGGCGGCAAGCTCGAGTGGGCCTACCCCCTGTTCGAGCTCGTCGAAACCTTCATGCTCACCCCCTCCACCCGCACCACCAGCGGCGCCCACGTCCGTGACCCCATGGATCTGAAGCGCATGATGACCATGGTCATCTACGCCCTGGTGCCCGCCATCCTGTTCGCCTGGTACAACGTGGGCCTGCAGGGCTACCGTGGCGAAGGTGTGATGGACCCCTCCGCCTGGGACGCCATCGTCCGCGGGGGCTGGCACATGCTGCCCATCATCATCACCTCCTATGCGGCAGGTGGTCTGGCCGAGATGATCTTCGCGGTCGTGCGCAAGCACGAGATCAACGAGGGCTTCCTGGTCACCGGCATCCTGTACCCGCTGACCCTCCCCCCCTCCATCCCCCTGTGGATGGTCGCGATGGGCATCTTCTTCGGTGTCATCATCGGCAAGGAGGTCTTCGGCGGCGTCGGCATGAACATCCTCAACCCCGCGCTCACCGCGCGTGCCTTCGTGTTCTTCACCTACCCCACGGCCATCTCCGGCACGGGTGTGTGGGATGTCGCAGGCAAGGGCATGTTCTCCTCCGGCGGCACCGTCGAGGGCTACACCGGCGCCACGCCGCTGCTGGCCGTCTCCGACGAGGCACTCCGCGGCTCCACGGCCGTCGAGGCCCTGAGCCAGTACGGGTTCGAGTTCAACGACCTGCTGATGGGCCTGATCCCCGGCTCCATGGGTGAGACCAGCGCCCTGGCCATCGCCCTCGGCGCGGCCGTGCTGCTCATCACCGGCATCGGCTCCTGGCGCATCATGAGCGGCGTGGTCATCGGCATGGTCGCCATGTCCCTCACGTTCAACATGGTCGCCGGCCCCGAGGCACTGCCCAGCATGACCATGAGCCCCCTGTACCACCTGGTCATCGGCTCCTTCATGTTCGGCACGGTCTTCATGGCCACCGATCCCGTCTCCGCAGCCAGCACCACCACCGGTCGCTGGATCTACGGCATCCTCATCGGTCTGCTCATCGTCATCATCCGCGTGGCCAACCCGGCCTACCCGGAGGGCGTGATGCTCGCCATCCTCTTCATGAACGTCTTCGCTCCGCTCATCGACCACTACGTCGTCGAGGGCAAGGTGAAGCGTCGTCTCGCGCGTCACGCCGCGTAGGGGGCCCACTATGGCATTTTCCAACGGATACATCGTCGGTTTCGCCACGGCCGTCTGCGTGGTCGCCAGCCTCGGTGTCGCCTCCACGGCCACCGGTCTGAAGCCCACCATCGACGCCAACAAGGAAGCCGACCTCCAGTACAACATCCTGGGTGCGCTCGGCTTCGCCGACCCCGCGGTCAAGCCCTCCGTCAAGGAGATCAACGACCTCTGGGCCAAGCACGTCGAGGTGCAGTACATCACCCCCGAGGGTGACGTCGTCAGCACCGACGACATGAACTACGACCTCACGAACGACGGCGTCGTCAACGCAGCCGACGTCGACCTCGCCTGGAAGCAGGCCCGCAAGGGTGAGGTGCCCGCGCCCAAGGTCATGGCCATCTACCGTGGCTCCGCCGATGGCGAGCTGAAGAACTACGCGCTCGGTCTCAACGGCGTGGGTCTGTGGGGTCCCATCTCGGGCTACCTCGCCATCGACCCCCGCGGTGAGACCATCCAGGGCGTCACCTTCTTCGCCCCCAAGGAGACCCCGGGCCTCGGCGCCGAGATCATGTCCCCTTCGTTCAAGCAGCAGTGGGTGGGCAAGTCCATCGTCGAGAACGGCGAGCCTTCTCCCATCACCGTCGCCAAGGGCGAGGCCACCTCCGACGACAAGGTCGACGGTGTCTCCGGCGCCACGCTGACCTGCAACGGCGTCACCGACATGATGGTCAACGGCTTCGAGTACTACACTCCCTTCCTCAACAGCCTGCGTCAGTGAGGTGCGACCATGAGTTCTCCTGCGACTGATACCGCGCCCGCCAAGGCGCCGGCGATCTCCTTCGGCACGAAGGAGAAGGCGATCGTCCGCGATCCCATGATCGACAACAACCCGATCACCATCCAGATCCTGGGCATCTGCTCGGCACTCGCCGTCACCGTCCAGATCGACAAGGCGCTGGTCATGTCCGCCGCCGTGATCGCGGTCCTGTGCGCGTCGAACGTCATCATCTCCATGCTGCGCAACATGATTCCCGGTTCCATCCGTATCATCGTGCAGCTGTCCATCGTGGCGTCGCTCGTCATCGTGGTCGACCAGATCCTCCAGGCCTACGTCTACGACGTCGCCAAGGAGCTGTCGGTCTTCGTCGGCCTCATCATCACGAACTGCATCATCATGGGCCGCGCCGAGGCGTTCGCCATGGGCAACCCGCCCTGGCAGAGCTTCCTCGACGGCCTGGGCAACGGCCTCGGCTACGGCATCATCCTGGTGGCCGTCGCCTTCTTCCGTGAGCTCCTCGGTAGCGGATCCCTGCTGGGCTTCCAGCTGATCCCCCAGGCGTTCTACGAGATGGGCTACGTCAACATGGGCCTGATGCTCCTGGCGCCCGGCGCCTTCGTCATCCTCGGTCTCCTGGTCTGGGCTCAGCGCCAGTGGACCGGGTACACGGAGTGATCTGAGATGGAACTTCTGAGTATTGCAGTCCGCTCGGTGTTCATCGAGAACATCCTGCTGGCCAACTTCCTCGGCATGTGCTCCTTCCTGGCTGTGTCCAAGAAGGTCGACACGGCCCTGGGTCTCGGCGCCGCCGTCGTGTTCGTGCTCACCATCACCGCTCCGGTGAACTGGGCCCTGAACCACTTCGTCCTGCGCGAGGGCGCCCTGTCCTGGGCCGGCCTCGAGGGTGTCGACCTGTCCTTCCTCGCCTTCATCACGTTCATCGCCGTCATCGCGGCCATGGTGCAGCTGGTGGAGATGGTGCTGGATAAGTTCTCGCCGGGTCTGTACAACGCGCTGGGCATCTTCCTGCCCCTCATCGCGGTCAACTGCGCCATCCTGGGTACCTCCCTGTTCCTGGTCGAGCGCGAGTACAACTTCAGCGAGTCGCTGGTCTTCGGCTTCTCCTCCGGCCTCGGCTGGGCCCTGGCCATCGTCGCCATGGCCGCCATCCGCCAGAAGCTGGCCTACTCCAACGTGCCTGCAGGTCTGCGCGGTCTGGGCATCACCATGCTCACCACCGGCCTGATGGCGATCGCTTTCCTCGCCTTCGGCGGCATCAAGCTGTAGGAGCCCCTCCATGATGTTTGCCATGTCATCCGCCATGATCATGGGCGTGTCGACGGTCGTCTTCACCGGCGTCATCCTCGCCCTCGTGGCCATCCTGCTGGTCGCCCGCAAGCAGCTCGTTCCCCAGGGAGACATCTCCATCAAGGTGAACGGTGAGCGCGATGTGGCGGTCAAGCCCGGCTCTTCGCTGCTGGTCACCATGGCCGACCAGAAGATCTTCATTCCTTCCGCCTGCGGTGGCGGTGGCACCTGCGCCCAGTGCAAGTGCAAGGTCCTGTCCGGCGGTGGCGACGTGCTGCCCACCGAGATGGGCCACCTGACCCTCCGCGAGCGCAAGGAAGGCGTCCGCCTCGCCTGCCAGGTCCGCGTCAAGCAGGACATGGAGATCGAGGTGCCCGAGGAGATCTTCGGTATCCAGCGCTTCGACGGAACCGTGCGGTCCAACCACAACGTCGCGACCTTCATCAAGGAGTTCATCGTCGACCTGGATCGCACCCTCGACTTCGAGGCCGGCGGCTACATCCAGATCGAGATCCCCAAGTACAGCAACCTGTCCTACCGCGGCTTCGAGATCGAAGAAGAGTACCGCGAGGACTGGGACAAGTACGACATGTGGCGCTTCGTGGCCAACAACCCCGAAGAGGGTGTCGTGCGTGCCTACTCCATGGCCAACCACCCTGCAGAGGGCAACATGGTCATGCTGAACGTGCGTATCGCCAGCCCGCCGCCGCGCCAGCCCGACGTCCCCCCGGGCATCGCGAGCTCCTACATCTTCAACCTGAAGCCCGGCGACAAGGTCGTGGTGTCCGGTCCCTACGGTGAGTTCTTCATCCAGGACACGGATCGCGAGATGGTCTACATCGGTGGTGGTGCCGGCATGGCGCCCCTCCGTGCGCACATCTTCCACCTGTTCCACACGCTGAAGACGGGTCGCAAGGTCTCCTACTGGTACGGTGCGCGCTCCATGCGCGAGGTCTTCTACGAGGACCACTTCCGCGCCATCGAGAAGGAGTTCCCGAACTTCACCTTCCACCTGGCCCTGTCTGCTCCTCTGCCCGAGGACAACTGGGAAGGCCCCACCGGCTTCATCCACCAGGTCCTGCACGACGAGTACCTCGGCAAGCACGAGGCACCCGAGGACAACGAGTACTACATGTGTGGACCGCCGATGATGGTCTCCGCCGTGGAAGACATGCTCGACAGCCTCGGCGTGGCCAAGGAAGACATCCACTTCGATGACTTCGGCGGCTGATCCTCTCTCGAGGTGATTCTTCAGGCGGTGCTGGCGATGCCAGCGCCGCCTTTGTACGTTCGGGACATGAAGACCCTGACCACACCGCTGCTCGTGGGCCTGTTGGCGTCCTGCACGCCGGCACAGCCCGACATCGACTACCTCCGGCTGCAAGGGGAGGGCCTCGGCACCACCTGGAGCGCCACCTGGCGTCCCGGTCCCGGCGAGGCGGAGGTCAGCGCCGACCTCGTCGCCGTGCTCCAGCGGGTCGATGCCCACATGTCCACCTGGCGGGACGACTCGGAGCTCTCGGTGGCCCGAAGGGCCGACGGGCGGTCGCCCGTCTCCGAGGACACCTGGCAGGTGGTGGGCGCGTCCCTCGACCTGGCACAGGCCACCGGTGGCGCCTTCGACCCCACCGTGCAGCCGCTCATGGAGCTGTGGGGTTTCCACGGCGGCGGCAGGGAAGGGGAGCCGACGCCGGAGGAGATCGAGGCCACCCTCGGCCGGGTGGGCTGGCAGGGCGTCCTGCGCGGGCGCGACGGGGAGGGCCAGGCATGGCTCGACCTGCAGGGCCGCGCGCTCGACCTGTCGGCCACGGCCAAGGGGTATGCCGTCGACGAGCTCGCGTTCGCGCTCTCCATGGCGGGTGCCGCCGACTTCATGGTCGAGGTGGGGGGTGAGGTGCGCGTGGCCGGCCGGGGGCCTTCCGGGCAGCCCTGGACGCTCGGCATCGACGCGCCGGTGGAGGGGAACGCACCGGGGCAGCAGCTCGCGGCCCGGGTCGAGCTCGGGCAGGGGGCGGTGGCGACCTCCGGCAACTACCGCAACGTGCGCAGGGTGGGGGAGCGGCTCGTGGCCCACACCCTCGATCCCCGGGTCGGGCGTCCGGTACAGTCCGACGTCCTGTCGGCGACGGTGCTGGCCGATGACTGCATGACGGCCGATGGCTGGGCGACGGCGCTGATGGTGCTCGGGAGCGAGGAGGGGCTGCGCCTCGTCGAGCGTACGCCCGGCGTCGAGGCCTGGCTGCTGGTGGGAACCGAGGAGGGCTGGGCCCCGCGGTCGTCCTCCGGGGTGTCTTCTCGGGTCACGACTCTCGCCGCCCCCATTGGCAGCGCCGCCCCGGCCGAATAAGAGGCCGCACCAGGAGTAGGATCATGGTCTTCGTCATCACGCTGTCCCTGTTCGCCATCGCCATGCTGGGCATGGGTCTCGGCCTCATCGTGTCCGGCCGCGCCCTCAAGGGCTCCTGTGGTGGCAACGAGACCCTCGCAGCCATGGGGCATGAGGTGAGTTGCGGAGTCTGCTCAAAGAAGGAGAAGGACATCTGCCCGTCCGACGACCTGTTGGTGCAGCTCGCGCAGATCACCCATCCGGATCCCAAGCATCACCGCTGATTTTCATGGCGGAGATTTGTCCACCGTCAAATGGCCGTCATAGCCCGTTGGCGCTGTTGCTTGTGTTTTGGGCGTTGGTGTAGAACGCGACCTTACAGAGGTGAGGCTATGGCGCGTTGGATCATCAACAAGAACGACAACCACCTGCACGTGGACAGCGTCCAGGAGCTCCGGCAGATGGCCCGCGACGGGCGCATCACGCCGGCAGACATGATCCAGGCACCCGGTGAGGTCGACTGGCACTACGCTGCCGAGAGCCCGGTGCTCAAGGACATCATGCGGAACACGTTGTCCGACATCGACGACGACGAGTTCGGCATGCCCAAGAAGGGCGCGAACAAGATGGTCATGGGCCTGCTGGTGGCCGTCATCGCCGTCGGTGGTGGCATGGCCGCCAAGTTCTACGGCGCGATGAACGCAGAGACCCCTTCGCTGATCGACGAGAACGGCGAGGCCTACTCGATGCTGATCGTCTCGGCCGAGGGCGCGGCGCTGTATCCCGAGGCACAGCAGAGCACCAAGCCCGTGATGTTCGTTCCCAAGAACGACAAGCTCGAGCTGCTCACCAAGCGTGGCGACTTCTACAAGGCCCGTCATCCCGGCACCGGCGGGGAGGGCTGGATCCAGACCTCCCAGGTGATGCCGATGTACAAGCTCGGCGGTGCCGAGGTCGCGGCCAAGTACGATCCGCTCTACAACCCGGATCAGTACCTGCGTGTCGGCGGCGCCTCCTGGATGGAGCTCGCACCGGCAGGCAACAAGGGCACCGAGGAGGAGCAGACCACGGTCTTCGAGTTCTCCCTCGCCAACGAGTCGCCCTACGACATGACCGACGTCAAGCTCGTCGCCACCATCAAGGACAAGAAGGGCCACGAGGTCGAGACCGTCGAGTTCCCCGTCGAGGGCATCATCCCCGGCAAGGGCGCCACGATGGTCGGCACGCTCACGGATCCCGAGACCCAGGTCACCCGCCTGGTCACCCAGACCACCTTCCGCAAGATGGCCTCCGACCAGCCTGATCTGAAGATGGAGTACACCAACGGCGCCGAGGTTCGCATGAACACCGCCGACTTCACCGATGCCGAGCTGCACATCGTCGAGGTCCGGGCGCTGCCCAAGGAGGGCTGAGTCCTTCCGGTGTGATGAGAGGGCGTCCCCGTATGGGGACGCCTTTTTTCGTTCTGGGACCCGTGCCCGTGAGGGTCCGACGCGAAACATGGGTCACGGTCCGTGAACTCGGGGCCCCGGCGCCCCTTGGGGCGCCCTGGTGTGGACCCGGGCGGTGCTCGTCTGGTCGGCCCCGCTCGTGGTGCGGGGCGTGCTGGCACTCGGGTGCGTGGCGTCTGACGGGTCGCGACCGGTTGCGGTAGCGGGCGCCTTCAGGGGGGCGGCTCAGGCCACCATCAGGGGACGGGCGCAGCAAGCAGCGCCCGTACGATGCAACGCCCGAAGCCAGGACGGCCTCCACCCCGAGGGGCCGCTGGCGGCCGGCGAGGCGAGGAGCGCAGCGACGAAGCATCGGGGGCTGCAAGCGGCTCCGAGCGCGCCGCCCGGATCGCCCCGGCTCGATACGCGAAAGCAATCCCAGGGACTCCCTTCAGCCGCACGCCCGAGGCCAGCTGCGTCCCGGCGCCGCCGGGGCGAGGAGCGAGGAAGAGGTCGACCTTCTGGTCGACCCGACCGAAGCGACGAAGAACCGTCGGTGCCGGGTCGCTGCTGGCCGTCTCGGACCCGTCAATGCGGTCGGTGGGAGTCCGCCATCGTTCCCGCCCGCGTGCTATCCCACAGTCCTTCGGAGGACCTCCCCTTGGCCGAGCCTACCCACATCGTCGTCCGCAACGCCCAGGAGCACAACCTCAAGGGCGTCGACGTCCGCATCCCCCGTCACGCCATGGTCGTGTTCACCGGCGTCAGCGGGTCGGGCAAGTCGTCGCTGGTGCACGACACCCTGTACAAGGAAGGCCAGCGGCGGTTCATGGAGTCGCTGTCGGCCTATGCCCGCCAGTTCCTCGGGCAGATGGAGCGGCCCGAGGTCGACTCGGTGGAAGGCATCTCGCCCACGCTGTCCATCGACCAGAAGACCGTCAACCGCAACCCGCGGTCCACGGTGGGCACCATCACCGAGATCCACGATCACCTGCGCCTGCTCTACGCCCGGCTCGGCGTGCCCCACTGCCCCGACTGCGGCACCGAGATCCAGCGCATGGGGGCCGAGCAGGTGGCCGACCGCATCCTCGAGGAGGGCGCCCATCGCCGGGTGCAGATCCTCGCGCCGGTCATCCAGGAGCGCAAGGGCGAGTACCGCAAGCAGATGCTCCAGCTGGCCACCGACGGCTGGGTCCGCGCCCGCGTGGATGGCGAGATGGTCCGTCTCGACGATCCGCCCACCCTCGAGCGCTACAAGAAGCACACCATCGAGGTGGTGGTCGACCGCCTCAAGCCCTCCCAGGCGGACTGGTCCCGGCTGCACGAGGCGGTCGAGACGGCCGCCGAGATGGGTCAGCAGGTGGTCACCGTCCTGATCGACGACGAGGAGTCCACCTTCTCCACGGCCCGCGCCTGCCCCAACCACCCCGAGCGGGGCATCACCGAGCTCGAGCCGCGCTTCTTCTCCTTCAACGCGCCCCAGGGTGCGTGCCCCACGTGTGATGGCCTCGGCGAGCTGCACCAGTTCGAGAAGAGCCTGCTCATCGATCCCGGCCTGCCGCTGCCCAAGGCCGTCCGCGTGCTCAACGCCGACGGCAAGGTGCCCTTCGGCCGCCTGGATGCCGATGGCCTGGCCCAGATCGAGGCGGCGCTGGGGATTGAGAAGGGCACGGTGTTCGCCCAGTGGACCGACGACCAGAAGCAGCGCTTCCTGCACGGTGATCCCTCGATCGCCTACACCGCCCGCTGGGAGCGCGACGGCATGCAGCGGCAGCGGGTGTACCCCTGGCGCGGCCTGCTGCCCCTGATGGAGCGTATCTGGCACTACACCAAGTTCCCCGGCTTCGACGCCTACCGCTCCCGGCGCACCTGCCCGGACTGCGGCGGCGCGCGTCTGGGGCCGATGTCCCGCTCCGTGCTGTTCCGCGACACCCCCCTGCACGAGCTCGCCGTGATGCCGGTGGGGCAGCTGCATCGCTGGTTCCAGGAGCTTCAGCTCGAAGGCACCGAAGCCATCGTGGGAGAGCTGCTGGTGGCCGAGCTGCGGGAGCGCCTGGGCTTCCTCGACCAGGTGGGCCTGTCCTATCTCAACCTGTCCCGCTCGGCGGCCACACTGTCCGGCGGTGAGTCCCAGCGCATCCGGCTGGCCTCCCAGGTGGGCTCCGGCCTGCAGGGCGTCACCTACGTCCTCGACGAGCCCAGCATCGGCCTGCACCCTCGCGACAACCTGCGCCTGCTCGAGGCCATGGCGCGCCTGCGCGACCGCGGCAACACGCTGCTGGTGGTCGAGCACGATCCCGAGACCATGTGGGCGGCCGACTGGCTGGTCGACATCGGTCCCGGCGCCGGCCGCGATGGCGGCGTGCTCACCGCCGAGGGCCCACCGTCGGTGTTCGCCCAGGGCGATTCGATCACGTCAGAGTACCTGCGGGGCGATCGGTCCATCGCCATGCCGACCGAGCGGCGCGCACAGACCGAGGGCGAGCTGTGGGTGAGGGGAGCGGTCCAGAACAACCTGCAGCAGCTCGACGTCGCGTTCCCCCTCGGGGTGTTCACGGTGGTCACGGGCGTGTCCGGCTCGGGCAAGTCGTCGCTCGTCTTCCACTGCCTCGAGGAGGGCCTCGGCCGGGTGCTGGCGGGTGATCCCGCCGGTGAGGGCTACAAGGCCATCGAGGGCGCCGAGCCGGTCGAGAAGCTCATCCGCATCAACCAGCGACCCATCGGACGCACGCCCCGCTCCAACCCGGCCACCTACACCGGGGCCATGGGCATCATCCGCGACCTGCTGGCGTCCACGCCCGAGGCCCAGGCCCGGGGCTACACGAAGTCCCGCTTCTCCTTCAACGTGCCCGGCGGGCGCTGCGAGGAGTGCAACGGCGCCGGCGTGAAGACCGTCGAGATGCAGTTCCTGCCGGATGTCCTGGTCACCTGCGGTGCCTGTGGCGGCCGTCGGTTCAACCGGGAGACCCTCGAGGTCACCTGGAAGGGCCTCGACGTGCACCAGATCCTCCAGCTCACCGTGGCGGAGGCCTACGAGTTCTTCGAGCGCATCCCCAAGCTCGAGCGCATCCTGCGCACCCTGCTGGATGTGGGCCTCGAGTACGTCTCCCTCGGCCAGCCCTCCACCACGCTGTCCGGTGGCGAGGCCCAGCGCATGAAGCTGGCCTCGGAGCTGCAGCGTCCCACCAGCGGCCACACGGTCTACCTGCTCGACGAGCCCACGACCGGCCTGCACCTGGCCGACGTCGACAAGCTCCTGCGCTCGCTGCAGGCCCTGGTGGACCGCGGCCACACAGTGGTCGTCGTCGAGCACCACACCGACGTCATCAAGTGCGCCGACCACCTCATCGACCTCGGGCCCGAGGGCGGCAACGGCGGCGGCCGGGTGGTGGGAGAGGGCACCCCGGAGCACCTGGCCACCCTCGACACCCCCACCGGGCGGGCGCTGGCCGAGCTGCCCGAGTTCGGCGGTGTACGGGAGCTGCACGAGGAGGCGCCACTGGCGGCGGAGTCCATGTCCCGCCCCGATCACCTGTTGGTCGAGGGGGCCCGCAAGCACAACCTGCAGAGCGTCGACGTCTCCATCCCCCACGGGAAGATGACCGTCGTCACCGGCGTGTCCGGCTCCGGCAAGTCGTCCCTGGCCTTCGACACCATCTTCGCCGAGGGGCAGCGCCGCTACGTCGAGTCCCTGTCCACCTACGCCCGGCGCTTCCTCGGGCGCATCGACCGCGCCCCCCTGGATCGGCTCGAAGGGCTCCAGCCGGCCATCGCCATCGACCAGGTCTCTGCCTCCAACAACCCGCGCTCCACGGTGAGCACCGTCACCGAGATCCACGACGTCCTGCGTCTGCTGTACGCGCGCGTGGGCGTGCCCCACTGCCCCCACTGCGACCGGATCCTCGAGGCCTTCTCCGCCTCCGAAGCCGCCCGCATGCTCGCGGGGCAGTTCGAGGAGGCCGGCTGGGTGGTGGCACCGCTGGCGCCCGCCGAGGATCCCTCCCTGCGCCGGCAGATCCTGCAGCAGGCAGGGTGGGGCCGGCTGCTCACGGAGGATCGGGCCGAGGTCCGCCTGGAGGATGCCGAGGCCGCGGAGGCGCTGCTGGCGGTCGGAACCTGGCTGGTGCTCGACCGCCTCAAGCCTTCCACCGCGGCCCGGAGCCGGCTCTCCGAGGCGGTGGCCCACGGCTACAAGCTCGGCCATGGCCGGGTGCTGTTCGTGCCCCGCGGCGAGGGCGAGGCACGGATGCTCCTGGAGCGTCCGCTGTGTCCCGAGCACGGCCTCATCCACGCCGAGCTCACCCCCCGGCACTTCTCGTTCAACTCCCGGCAGGGTGCCTGCGAGACCTGCGACGGCACCGGGCTGGTCGAGCGCCTGCAGCCCCGGGGCGGCGTGCGCCGCAGCGGCCCCATCCTCGACGCCGTCCACCCGGAGGCCGCCAGGCTGCTCCGCCGCCGCAAGACGGCGCGCCGGGCCCTCGGCGAGCTGTGGGGCTACACCACCTGGGCGCAGCTCCCCGAGGTCCAGGACCTGTCGGCCGTCCAGTGGCACCAGCTGCTGCACGGCGACGGCGACTGGCCGGGCGTGGCCGAGCTGATGAGCGAGGCCGGCGCGGCGGTCGACTGGAAGCCCGTCACGGCCACCTGCCCCTCCTGCAAGGGAGGCCGCCTGCGGCCGGAGCTCCGGGCCGTGCGGCTCCACGGGCTCGGCCTTCACGAGTTCTCCGACCTCACCGTCACCGAGGCCCACGAGGCGGTGTCCGGCTGGACCTTCTCCGAGGAGCACGCACCCGTGGCGGATCGGCCGGTCGAGGAGCTCACCCGGCGCCTTCACTTCCTCGGCGAGGTCGGCCTCGGCTACCTGCAGCTGTCCCGGCGGGCCAACAGCCTGTCCGGTGGTGAGTCCCAGCGCATCCGGCTGGCCTCCCAGCTCGGGTCCAGCCTCACTGGCGTCACCTACGTCCTCGACGAGCCCACCATCGGGCTGCACCCCCGAGACACGGACCGCCTCCTGCAGAGCCTCGAGGAGCTGCGCGACCAGGGCAACACCCTCGTGGTGGTCGAGCACGATCCCGACACGATCAAGCGGGCCGACCACCTGCTCGAGCTCGGTCCCCTCGGCGGCCGGGAGGGCGGTCTGGTGATGGCCCAGGGCACCCTCGAGGATCTGAAGGCCTCTGGCCGCTCGCTCACCGGCAGCTGGCTGTCGGGCAAGCGCACCATGCCCGAGCCCATCCCCCGGCCGAAGAAGGCGGGGGAGATCACCCTGCTGGGTGCCAACCTGCACAACCTCAAGGGCAACGCGCTGAAGATCCCGCTGGGGCAGTGGATCTGCTTCACGGGCGTGTCCGGCTCGGGCAAGTCCACCCTGATCATGGACACCCTCGCGCCCGCGCTGGCCGATCAGGTGCAGCGCAAGACCCCCACGGGTCCCTTCACGTCCTTCCACCTCGAGGGGCAGGTCGACGGCGTCGTCATCGTCGATCAGAAGCCGCTGGGGCAGTCGCCCCGGTCCACCCCGGTCACGGTCACCAAGGTCTACGACAAGATCCGCCGGCTGTTCGCCTCCACACCGGGCGCCATGGAGCGGGGCTGGAAGGCTGGTCGCTTCTCCTACAACGCCTCCGCCGGCCGGTGTCCCCAGTGCGAGGGCCGGGGCAGCATCCTCGTCGAGATGCACTTCCTGCCCGACGTGTGGGTCACCTGCGACATGTGCCACGGCAAGCGCTTCGGGCGCGAGACCCTCGAGGTGCGCTTCAAGGGCAAGTCCATCGCCGACGTGCTCGCCATGCGGGTCGACGAGGCCGTGGGCTTCTTCAAGAACCAGCGGGCCATCCACAAGCACGTCAAGGCGCTGGAGGACGTGGGGCTCGGCTACATCGAACTCGGCCAGTCCGTGGGCACGCTGTCCGGTGGCGAGGCCCAGCGGGTCAAGCTCGCCAGCGAGCTGGTGAGCCGCCGGGGCAAGCGCATCTACATCCTCGACGAGCCCACCACCGGCCTGCACCTCGAAGACGTCTCCAAGCTCATCGGCGTGCTGCAGGCCCTCGTGCGGGCCGGCCACACGGTCATCACCATCGAGCACCACCTCGACATGATCGAGCAGGCCCACACCGTCATCGAGCTCGGTCCGGAGGGCGGCGAGGCCGGAGGCCGGCTGATCGCCCGGGGGACGCCGAAGACCCTCGCCGGCAAGCCCACCCCCACCGGTCGCGCCCTGGCAGAGCACATGGGGCTCCGTCCCGCGGAGGACTGAGTCCGGGTCGCGAACGGCGTGTGTCCGGCGGCCACCTTGGTTAGGCTTCCGGGCACCAGGGAAGGGGAGACACCATGAAGCTCGCGACGCTCGACAACGGCACCCGGGATGGCGCCCTCATCGTGGTCCGCCGTGATGGCGAGGTCTTCGCCGACGCCACCGACATCGTGCCCACGCTGCAGGGTGCGCTGGATCGCTGGGAGGAGGTCGCAGGCCAGCTGAGGGCACGGTCCGCTGCCCTCGAGGCCGGTGAGCTGCCCGGTGTCCCCCTCGATGTCCGTCGCCTGCTGGCGCCCCTGCCGCGGGCCTACGAGTGGGTCGACGGTTCCGCCTACGTGAACCACGTGGTGCTGGTGCGGAAGGCGAGGGGGGCGGAGCCGCCGGAGACCCTCCTCACCGAGCCCCTGGTCTACCAGGGCGGATCCAGTCGCTTCCTGGCGCCCACGGAGCCGATTCCGCTGACCCACCGGGAGCACGGGCTCGACTTCGAGGCCGAGCTGGCAGTGGTGCTGGCCGACACGCCCATCGGCGTGGACCCGGAGGATGCCCCGCAGTACATCCGGCTGTTCGGCCTGGTGAACGATCTCACCCTGCGCAACCTCATCCCCGGCGAGCTGCGCAAGGGCTTCGGCTTCTTCACCTCCAAGCCCGCCACCGCCATGGCGCCGTTCCTGGTCACCCCCGACGAGCTGGAGGGGTCCCTGCTGGACGGCCGCGTCCACCTCGACATGCTGGTCCACCACAACGGTCGCCGCGTCGGCCACGCCAATGCCGGTCCCGAGATGCACTTCTCCTTCCACGACCTGCTGGCCCACATCACGAAGACCCGGGCGTTCACCGCCGGCACCATCCTCGGCTCCGGCACGGTGTCCAACGAAGACCCCTCCAAGGGCTACAGCTGCATCGCCGAGCTGCGCATGCGCGAGATCATCGGGGGAGGCGAAGCCGTCACCCCCTACATGTCCGTGGGTGACACCATCCACATCGAGATGAAGAACGGCGACGGAGAATCCCTCTTCGGCGCCATCAACCAGAAGGTGGTTCAGGGATGAAGCCTGTTCTGTTCGGTTACTGGCGAAGCTCCGCAACCTGGCGCGTGCGCATCGGCCTGGCGCTCAAGGGCGTCGACTACGCATACGAGCCCGTGCACCTGGTCAAGGACGGCGGCCAGCAACACGGCGAGGCCCACGTGCGACGCAACCCCATGCACCAGGTGCCCGTGCTGCGGGTGGAACACGGCGGCGATGTGGTCGACCTGACCCAGTCCCTCGCGATCCTCGAGTTCCTCGACGAGACGCTCGAGGGACCGGCCCTCCTCCCGTCGGACCCCCTCCAGCGTGCCCACGTCCGCCGTCTGGCCGAGGTCGTCAACAGCTGGATCCAGCCGCTGCAGAACCTGAGCACCCTGCAGAAGGTGGAGAAGGAGTTCGCCGCCGACAAGATCAAGTGGGGCCACGACATCATCGAGCAGGGCCTGATCGCCCTCGAGGCGATGGTGCAGGGCACCGCCGGCACCTTCATGGTGGGCGATGCGCCCTCCATCGCCGACTGCTGCCTCATCCCCCAGCTGTACAACGCGCGGCGTTTCGGCGTGGACCTGTCCGGCATGCCCACCCTGCTGCGGATCGAGGCGGCCTGTGAGGCGCTCGAGGCGTTCCAGGCGGCGCATGCGGATGTGCAGCCGGACGCCCAGGTCTGAGAGGCCCTTCCGCGTCATGGGGAACGGCAATGGCACGGGGGCTTCGGGGCCCCGGCGCCCCGAGGGGCGCCCGTACGTGTCGATGAAAGGGGCCCTCGGCGAGGGCGCTCGGACGTGGGGAGGGGCTGCGGTGGCTCGTGGCCAGGGCACCCCGAGGGGTGCCCGTACGTGTCGACGAAAGGGGCCCTCGGCGAGGGCGCTCGGACGTGGGGAGGGGCTGCGGTGGCTCGTGGCCAGGGCACCCCGAGGGGTGCCCGTACGTAGGGGCGCCTCTTGGGGCGCCCCGGCCCGCGCTCTCCGTGATGTGTGAGGCGAGCCAGGCTGGTCGCTCGTCTACCGTCTGGTCGCTTTCGGGCACGGGCACGTTTCACGGGGATGTGCAGGGTAGGGATACGTTCCACGGATGAATTGAGACGGGTCGAGGCGTTGTCGGCACGATAAGGATCCCGACATGAGAACCGTCGCCGTCCAATTCCGTCCCGACCGCGCCGACCTCCACGGGTCCCGCGCCCGGCTCGCTGCGATCACCGCCCAGGCCGCCGAAACGGCCGATCTGGTGGTCCTGCCGGAGCTGGCGGTGTCCGGCTACGTCTTCACCGACCGCGAAGAGGCGATGACGGTGGCGGAAGACCGCTTCGGGCCCACCTTCCAGGCCCTGTCCGAGGTGGCGCGCCAGCACCGTAGCTGGATCGTCTGCGGCTTCGTCGAGCACGCCCACCACCAGCTGTACAACAGCGCGCTGGTGATCGACCACGAGGGGCGCCTGGCGGGCTGCTACCGCAAGACCCTCCTGTTCGAGCTCGACGAGCTGTGGGCATCGGTAGGGGAGGGCGACTACGGGCTGTTCCAGACCCCCTGGGGATCCTTCACCGTCGCGGTGTGCATGGACCTCAACGACGACCGCTTCGTGCGCTGGCTCGAGCGCTTCCAGCCGGATGTCCTCGCGTTCCCCACCAACTGGCTCGAGCAGGGCATCGACGTGTGGCGCTACTGGGCCTGGAGGATGTCCCGCTGCAGCACCACCCTCGTGGCCGCCAACACCTGGGGCCTCGACCGGGGTGTGCAGTTCTGCGGGCGGTCGGCCGTGCTCCGCCGGGGTGTGGTGCTGGCCGCGGCCCCGCCGGAGGGCGACGGCCTCGTCCAGGCGGAGCTGCACCATGCCCACGGGGTGAAGCCTTCGTCAATGGTGCGTATCGACCTGCCATAAGGGCCACCGTGCTGGCATTGTCCACTCGTCGAAGGTCCGTGAGGACGCGAGGAGGACGACATGTGGTGGCTGGTGATGTCGGCGGCAATGGCGGGATATGGCGATCCGGTGGATGGGCATCCCAACGCCATGGAGCGTGAGATGCACCTGTGGACCAACGCCGTGCGCGCCGCGCCCGGTGCCTTCGAGGATGCCTACCCCTGCGCCTACCGGGACTTCACCGAGACCGAGAAGACCCCGCAGACCCTCCTCACCTGGAACGCCGATCTGCAGGCCGCTGCCACCTTCCACAGCGAGGATCAGGCCGCCAACGGGAAGATGTCCCACAACAGCGCCGACGGCACCAGCTTCTACCGCCGCATCGAGCGCTTCTACCTGGGCGGCGGAGCCGGCGAGAACGTCGCGTTCAACTACGGCGGCGCCTACGACGTGGTGATCAACGGGTGGATGTGCTCGGACGGCCACCGCGAGAACATCATGTGGCCGGACTTCCGGGAGTACGCCAACGGCGTGGCCTTCTCCTCCCGCAACGAGCCCTACTACACGCAGAACTTCGGCAGCGCTGCACCGGCGTCGTTCCACCCCATGAAGTCGGGCACCGGCTTCAACGACGGCTTCTCCCTGGACTACACCTTCCTGGTCGACTTCCAGGCCACCGATGCCCCCGATCTCGTGGAGGTCGTGGTCAACGGCGAGGCCCACCCGATGGAGCTGCAGCTGGGCACCGCCACCGCCGGCGTGTACGGCTTCGTGTTGCCCGAGCTCGCGCCCGCGTGCGTCGAGTACTGGTTCCGGGCCACCACGGGCGAGCAGGTGGTCACGCTGCCCGAGGACGGCGCCTACGGCACGGGCGAGTGCACCTTCGATGACGACGCCACGTCGTACTTCGAGGCCAAGACCTGGCCCCGCGGTGAGGGTCCCAACGCCGGAGGCTGCAGCGGCGCAAGCGCCTCTGCCGATGCCGAGGTGGACGCCAGCGGCTGCACCACCGGTGGTGGCACCGGTGGACTCTGGGCGCTCTCCGGCCTGCTGCTCATGGGGCTCCGCCGCCGCCGCTGAATTCGCTCGCCCAAGGGCATCGGTACCCGTCATTCGTCAGGAGGACCCGCCGTTCGTGGGTCCTCCTGTTGTATGATGCACCTCCGTTCCTGGAGGCTGCCTTGGGTTCCTACCGCTTCCTGTGCCTGTCCGTCCTGGCCCTCACGTCCTGCACCGATGGTATCGGCCCCTCCGTGATCGACGGCAAGCTCACCGTCGGCAACGGCCTGATCGACATGGGCGTCCGTCCGGTGGGCTCCACCAGCACCACGCTCGTCAAGGTCACGGCCACCATCGCCGGCGTGCAGGTCACCGACGCCTCCACGCTCAACATCGAGGGCGACTACTTCTCCGTCACGGGCCGGGTCTTCCTCAAGGAGGCCCCCGAGACCGAGGAGGACATCGTCTCCCTCGACGAGGTCTTCCGCGTCCGCGACGACGCCTCCGCGTGGATCGAGGTCGCCTACACCCCCACGGCCAAGGGCTACCACCGGGCCCGGCTCGTCATCTCCCACACGGGCCTCGGGTTCGAGGCGGCCGGCATGGTGCGCGCCCAGGCTGCCGATCCGGGCCTGTCGGTGCACCCGTACGTGCTCGACTTCGGCGACGTGCCCCAGCACGAGACCCGCCAGGCCACCTTCACCGTGGTCAACGACTCCCAGCTCGACATGGAGCTGTCGCAGCTTCTGTTCGAGGGAGGGCAGGGGTTCTCGTCGGTCGAGGCGTACCCGGTCACCGTGGCCTCCGATGCCCAGGTCACCGAGCTGTCCGTGGCCTACACCGCGCCGGATGACTTCCCCACCTACGGCACGGCCAAGCTTCTGGTCGGCGACACCGTCCTGCACACCTTCACGCTGCGGGCCAACGACTGCGAGAACGGCATCCCGGACGCCTACGACCTCGACCTCGACGGCTTCACATCCTGCGGCGGCGACTGCGACGACACCAACCCCCACGCCCACCCGGGCGGCGTGGAGACCATCGTCGATGGCGCCGACAACGACTGCAACGGCCTCGTCGACGACCACACCCTCGGCTACGACGACGACGGCGACGGCTACTGCGACCACCCGGCCATCTGCATCGAGGCAGACGTGCTCCCCGGCGACTGCAACGACTACGACGCACTCGTGAACCCCGGCGAAGACGAGTTCGTGGGCGACGGCATCGACAACGACTGCGACGGCGGCGTCGACGGCGACTCGGTCGACTACGACGGCGACGGCTACTCCGAGGCGGCCGGCGACTGCGAGCCCACCGACGCGACGAGCTTTCCGGGCGCCTGGGAGCTCGCCGACGGCATCGACAACGACTGCGACCTCATCGTCGACGAGGGCACCGCCCTGTACGACGACGACGGCGACGGCTACTGCGAGGGCCTGCCGGGCCAGACCACCCCGTGTACGGATGGCACCCTCCTGGGTGACTGCGACGACACCACGGATCGGCCGTCGTTCCCCGGGTCCGACTCGTACCCCGGGGCCGACGAGCTCGAAGACGGCATCGACAACGACTGCGACGGCAGCGTCGACGAAGGCACCACCCTCGTCGACGACGACGGCGACGGCTACGCCGAGGCCGCCACGCCGTCGGACTGCAACGACGACAACCCGAACATCGGGCCCTCCAGCCTCGAGGTCACGGGCAACGGGGTGGATGACGACTGCGACCCGAGCACCCCCGACTGATCACGGGGTGGGGATCCGACCCAGTCGGAACCATCCGTGGACCCGGCCCGTGGCCTCGATTAGAACGGCACCCAGGAGGCCTGAACATGCACATCCTGGAAGAGCTCGACGCCCGCGGTTTCATCAAGCAGTGCTCCGACCTGGACGCCCTGCGCGCCAAGATGGATGAGGGCCCGATCACCTTCTACGTGGGCTTCGACCCCACGGCCGACTCGCTCCACGTGGGCAACCTGCTGCCCATCCTCAAGGCGGCACACCTGCAGCGCGCGGGCCACCGCGTGATCGCCCTCACCGGCGGCGGCACGGGCATGGTCGGCGACCCGTCCGGCAAGACCGAGGCGCGGATGCTGCTCCAGGCCGAGCGCGTGCAGCACAACCTCGACTGCCAGAAGGCCCAGCTCGCCCGCTTCCTCGACTTCACCGACGAGAAGCGCGGCCTCGTGGTCAACAACGCCGAGTGGCTGCTGCAGCTCAACTACATCGAGTTCCTGCGCGACATCGGCTCGTGCTTCTCGGTCAACCGCATGCTGGCGGCCGAGGGCTACAAGCAGCGACTGGCCCGCGGCCTGAGCTTCATCGAGTTCAACTACCAGCTCCTGCAGGCCTACGACTACCTCGAGCTGTTCCGCCGCTACGACTGCCGCATGCAGCTCGGCGGCGACGACCAGTGGGGCAACATCCTCGCCGGCCTCGATCTCGTGCGCCGCAAGGAGCAGACCCAGGTCTTCGCCCTCACGCTGCCCCTGCTCACCACCGCCACGGGCCAGAAGATGGGCAAGACCCACACCGGCGCCGTGTGGCTCGATGGCGAGCGGTTCAAGCCCTTCGACTTCTACCAGTACTGGATCAACGTCGACGACCGCGACGTCGGCCGCTTCCTGCGCCTGTTCACCTTCCTGCCCCTGCACCAGATCGCCGAGCTCGAGGCCCTCAAGGGCGCCGACATCCGCAAGGCCAAGCAGGCCCTCGCCTTCGAGGTCACCAAGCTGGTCCACGGCGAGGACGAGGCCCTCAAGGCCCAGGAAGGCGCCAAGGCCATGACCGTCGGTACCGCCGCAGCCGACCTGCCTACCTACGAAGTGCGCCGCGAAGACCTCGCTTCCGGTGTCAGGCTTGTGTCCATTCTGGCGGCCGCAGGCCTCACCAAGTCGGTCTCCGAAGGCCGTCGCATGGTCAAGGGAGGCGGCGTCCGCGTGGGCAACGACAAGGTCTCGGATGTGGATCTGGTGCTTTCTGGCGACGATATTCCGGCAGATGGCGTGGTCGTGCGGGTCGGAAAGAAGCGTGCGGTGCGTGTGTTGACGATCGACGCCTGATCTGCACCACAGAGTTGCAAGGGTCCTGCGGGATCTGATGCGCGATTTCTTCGCTATAGTGTGCGGGTAATCTTCTCGAGTGTTGCGCCCTGGTGCGTGGAGGTAGACATGCGGATTTCCAAGCTGGCTCTGGCCATTGCCCCCGTCTTCACGGTGGGTCTCATGGCATGTGGTCCCGACCTGAACGAGAATGGCATTTCCGACGGCCGTGAGGAGCGCCTCAACACCGTCGACGCCGACGACGACGGCTACTCCGATCTCGTCGAGATCGAGCGCGGCACCGACCCCAAGGACGCCAACAGCGTCGTCTACGCCGGCGGCTGGCCCGCGATGGCCATGTACGAGCTCGACACCTTCGAGTCCGGATTCAACGCCCAGGGCGGACCGATGATGTTCTCCCTGACCAACTTCGACCTCACCGACCTCCACGGCGACGTCGTCTCCACCTGGGACTTCGCCATGCAGGGCAAGCCCGTCGTGGTCGACGTCTTCGCCGAGTGGTGTGGCCCCTGCCAGGTCATGGCTGCCTGCCTCATCGAGGGCCCCAACCTGTGTGAGGAGGCTTCCGCCGCCTACGGCTCCGACCAGCGCGCCTACTACGCGCCCCTGGCCAACGCCATCAAGAACGGCGACGTCTACTACATGGCCATCATGACCCAGAACAAGGACGGCGCACCGGCCGATTCCGCCGCTCTCGATCGCTGGGCTGCCCAGTTCCCCGAGGAGCACGTCGCGCTCATGGCTGATGCCGCAGCCCCGAACCCCAGCGTGGCCAACAGCGTCGGCCTGGCCTACTTCCCCACGGTCTTCATGCTGAACGAGAAGATGCAGATGACCCACTGGGATCGCGAGGCCGTCCTGGCTCAGCTCGCTGCAATGCAGTGATGAGGCGTCCGGCCCTGCCGGTCCTCAGCTGAAGAAACGCCCGTCGGTTCCTCCGGCGGGCGTTTCGTCGTCTTGGGTGGGGCCTCGTTGTCCGCAACCTTCCCGATGGGATCGCCCCCAGCTGGTCCGACCGGACCTGCACCCGGTTCCACCCCCTCCGATGGCTGAGCATCCACCCGTCAAGGCGCGCCCGTGGGTGAGGGGAGGCCGTGCAGCCCCTCCTGGACGCGCAGGAGGCTGCTCATGCGCGTGCTCTTCCTCGCCACCCTGGCTCTCGCCGCCGGCTGTGCCGGTGATCTCAACGAGAACGGCATCGCCGACAACTTCGAGCGGGGCCGCGACGACAACGGCAACGGCATCGGCGATGCCAAGGAGGCCACGCTGAACGGCATGGACGCCGACGGCGATGGCTACTCCGACCTCGTGGAGTTCGAGCGGGGCACCGACCCCCTCGACGGCGACGACGTGGTGTACACCGGTGGCTGGCCGGCGCTGGCCCTGTACGAGCGGGACGGCCTCGCCGAACAGTGGGACCCCGAGGCCGGACCACGGGGCTACGGCTGGGGCGACCTGGAGCTCGTGGACCAGTACGGCGAGACCGTGAGCCTGTGGGACTTCGCCCAGGACGGCAAGCCGGTCCTCATCGACATCAGTGCCGAGTGGTGTGGGCCCTGCAACGTCATGGCGGCGTGCGTCTCCGATGGGGGGCCGACGAACCGGTGCCCGGAGGCCGCCTGGCGCACCTACGGACCCATCTCCCTGGCCGTGGCGGCGGGGGACATCCACTTCCTCACCATCCTCGCGCAGGGCCTCACGGAGGAGCCTGCCACGCCGGAGTCCGCCGCCCGGTGGCACGACCGCTACCCGCTGGAGGGGGGCGCCGTGTTCGCCGACGACGCCTACAAGGCCGCCGCCCAGGCTCGCATCCGCTACTTCCCGACCATGCTCATCGTGAACGAGAAGATGGAGCTGACCCACTACGGCTACGAGCAGGAGGTCTTCGCGGAGCTGATGACCCTGCTGTCCCGGTAGGCCCTGCGCCGGAACGCACGAAGGCCGCGCCCCCTCACGGGGACGCGGCCTTGCTCATGCCTTCAGGGGAAGGAGCTCAGGCCATGGCCTCGAGCTGCTTCTTGATCTGACGGCGCTCGTCCTTCAGGTCGTTGGCCTTGGCGATGGCCAGGGCCTGCTCGAGGTGCTTCATGGCAGCGGCCTTGTCGCCGGACTGCTCCTCGATGCGGGCCAGGCCGGAGTGCACGCTCATGATGCGGCGGGCGTCCTTCGTGGCGGCGATGGCGGGCAGGGCGGCGGACAGGGCGGTCTTGGCACCGCCGAAGTCGTTGGTCTGCAGGCACGCGATGCCCATGTGGTAGTTGAGGTCGCGCTTGAGGGGGTGACCCTCGGGCGCACCGGTGAGGCGCTGCTCGGCCTGCTTGAAGTAGGCGAGGGCCTCGCCGGGCTTGTTGAGGCCCAGGAGGAACGCACCGACGTTGTGCAGGTCGCCGGGGATGGCGGGCTCGAGGCGCATCTGGCTGGAGAGCTGCAGCACGCGCTGGGCGAGCTGCAGGGCGTTCTCCATCTGGCCGGAGGCGGCCATCAGGTTGGCCATCAGCTGGCTGGCCTGACGCTCGATCTGCGCGGCGCCGCTCTGCTTGGCGAGCTGCAGCACGCGGTTCAGCACGTTGGCGGCATCCTGGGCCTGACGGTTGGCGATGAGGGCCTCGCCGAGGCGAACGCCGGCATCGAGGGCGATGCCACCCTGCTGGGCCTGGCTGGCGGCCTCGTTGGCGCGCTGGAAGGACTTGATGGCCTCTTCGTTCTGGCCGGCACGGCGGGCGACGATGCCGCGCACCAGCTCGGCCTGCGCCATGATGTGGGCGGAGACGGTGGCCTTGTTCTCGTCGGACTCGTCGCGGGTGGAGCCGAGGTCGAGGGCCTCGCGGGCCTCGGTCATGGCGGCCTGGTTGTTGCCGTCTGCAAGCTCGATGTTGGCGAGGTGGATCTTCACCTCGGCCTGGGCGCCGTTGTTCTCGAGGGCCTGGTACATCGTGAGGGCGTCACGGGCGCGGTCGCGGGCGCGGTACAGATCCTGGCGGCGGAAGTCGAGCTTGGAGCCGTTGAGGAGCAGCCACGCCTGCAGGGGGCGGTCCTCCTTCTCGGTGGCGTACTCGGAGACCTGGGCGTGCACCTGGTCGGCGGCCTTGAGGTTGCCGTGGTTGACGAGGTTGTCGAGCAGGGACGTGTAGATGGTGCGGACCATCTGGTCGTTCCACTTGATCTCGTCGAAGTAGCGCAGCATCTCGTAGGCCATGCCCCAGGCATCGGGGGCATCCATGTTGAGGGCGCGGGCGCGCATCATGGAGGCGCGGGAGTAGGCGCTGTGCTCGGCGTAGGTGCGGGCGGTGCGGCCCACGAAGACGTAGCCACGACCGGACAGGAAGCGCTCCATGAACAGGCCGACGTTGCGGCCGATCTGGTGACCCTTCTCGTTGTCGTTGGCCTCCATGACGCCCTCGCGCCAGGTGCCCTTGGTGAACTTGTACAGCCAGGTCTGCATCTCCTCGCTGTACTGGACCTCCTCGAACAGGCCGCCCATGGCGTCGAGCATGTCGTCGACGGACTCACGGTCGAAGCCGCCCATGTCGGCGACGAGGGAGGAGGGGAAGGCCTGACCGAGCAGGGCGGCGAGGTAGGCGATGGTGCCTGCGTCGTCGGGACCGGCGTGGCGACGCTGGCCCTCTGCCGTGTCGGAATCCTCCGGGATCTCGAGGTCGTCGGTGTCGACGTCCATGGGCACGAGGGAGGCGAGGGTGACCTCGGAGAGGTCGGCGCGGAGCATGTCCTTCTCACCGAGGATGTCGACCAGCTCCGCGAGGTAGCCGGGACGGCCACCGGTGATGCGGGCGAGCTGGGCGGCGTCGGACTCGATGCCACGGGCGGCGAGGAACTTGCCCACCTCGTCGACGCCCCAGGGCTCGATGGTGAGGGTCTGGATGTCGTCGGACGCGAAGTTGTAGAAGTCGAGCAGGGCCGAGGGGTAGCAGGACCGGGTGGTGTCGGACTCGGGCTCGTCGTGCAGGACGACCATGAGCTTGGAGCCGGCGGACTTCGCCTCGGTCATCAGACCGGCGAGGAACTGGCCGGGCAGCACGGAGTGCACGGAGGCGGGAGCCTGGACCTCGAGGATGACGGGCATCTTGCGGGCGAGGCCGTTGACCACCTCGATGAGGCCGATGAGGGGGTTGTCCTGGGGGATCTTGAGCTGGACGGAGCCCTTCTCGGTATCCGTCTTGGACTCCTTCATGGCGTCGATGAACTGCTGGTACCAGTTCTGCACGCGGGTGGTCTGCTTGGGCAGCTGGCTGGTGAGGATCATCTCGGCCTTGCCGCGCCGCAGCACATCGGAGGTGATGTGGGCGATCAGGGAGCCGTACATGCGCATCAGCCACTGCACGCCATTCTCCTGATCGGCGGGGGCGACACGCCAGACGAGGGCGTCCTGGCCGTTTGCGCTGACGTCGCGCAAGAAGGAACCGACGAGTGCGCGACGGCCACCGCCGAAGGGAGCCTGGACCCGGACGAAGGTGGGGGTTCCGTTGGAGGCGGCTTCCCAGTGGTTGTTGAGGGCGGAGAGGTCGGCCTCGCGGGCGACGTAAAGGGGCGTATCTGCGGCCAAGGTGGTGCTCCACGTCTTCGAGTTGTGCGCGTGTTGTGGCGGTGGTGTGCCACAGGTCGCACCGGCTGTGCGACTGAAAAAGGCGTCAACTCCTATGCACGGCTGTAGCGGCGGAAACCCGCCGACGTGTATAAATCCGGCCGACGGACGCATTCCGGCGAACCGATGCGCCCACCCTCCTCGGACAAGCAGGTGAATCCATGAGAACGATTGCTGCAGCCCTCGTGGGGCTTTTTCTGACCGGCTGTGCAGGCGTCGGCCCGGGTCACTACTACGACATCCAGTTCATCGGGTCCGAGGACACCTGCCACAACGCGCTGAAGAACTACAACGGCACCGAGGAGTACCGCCTCGTCCGTGATGGCAACGCCGCCACGCTGTACATCGGCGAGGACGTGCTCGGCACCGGCAGCATCACCAACTGCGTGCTGACCTACCGCTCCGCCGCCTACACCGAGGTTCGCGGAGACAACAAGGAGTACTCCGTGCGCTACTCGATCTCCGGCACCGCCGAGGTCGACTCCGGCGACGGCTGCTCCGCAGGCAAGGGCTGGCGTGGCGAGGAGCGCTACGACGTGCTCGAGTCCAACGATCCCTCCGTGCCCGCCGGCTGTACCTACGTCATGGAAGCCAACGGCACCTACCTCGGTGAGCAGAAGTAGTGACCCGCTTCGCGCTCGCGCTCTGTGCAGGCCTGATGGCCTGCGGTACGAAGGCCCCCGACACCTACCCGGTGCGTGGGGTCGTCGTCGATGTGAACACCGTGGAGCAGGTGGTCATCGACCACGAGGCCATTCCCGGCTTCATGGATGCGATGGTCATGCCGTTCTCGGTGTCCGATCCGGCCATGCTGCAGGGGCTCCGCGCCGGCGACGTCGTGCAGGGCACCCTGCAGGTCGACGGCGTGAAGTCCGCCCTCACCACCATCGAGGTGGTGGGCTACGAGCCGCCGGCCGAGCTCCAGGAGGGACCCGAGGTCCTGAAGGCGGGCGAGGTGCTCCCCGCCGTGTCCGTGCCGCTGCACACCGGCGATGCGTGGACGATCGGCGCCGGTCAGGGAACCCCCACGGTGGTCACCTTCCTGTACACCACCTGTCCGATCCCGGAGTTCTGCCCGGCGGTCGTGGCACGCCTGCAGAAGCTGCAGGCGGAGCTGACGCCCGGTGAGGCGCGCATCCTCGCGGTCACCATCGATCCCGAGGGCGACACCCTGCAGGCCCTGGCCGCCTACGCCGACACCGTCAGCGCGGACGCGGACAAGTGGCGCTTCGGTCGCCTCGAGGGCGAGGCGCTGCGGGAGTTCGCCGGTCGTGCTGCGCTGGCGATGCTGCCGGGCAACGGCGAGGTCGTCCACGGCCTGCGGCTGTGGGTCCTCGACGCCGACGGCAAGCTCATCGAGCGCTACGACGACAACTTCTGGCCCGAAGACCGCGTGCTGCAGCAGCTGCGCACCGGCGCGCCGATGGCGCCCGCGGGCTCCGACGGCACGGTGAACCGGCCTCACCCGGAGTAGGGCTGTCCGAACGACGGCCCCCTTGGGCACGGGCGGGTTGAAAAGCAGGGGCCGCCGGTCGGACGTGGGGACATGTTCCAAGAGGCGTGCCAGTCCCGGGTACGTCCTGGTGGCCGCCAGGGCGCGACAATCCGGACATGGATGTCCACCCCCGCGACATCCGTGCCGTGCCGCGGCGCGCCGGGGGTGGGGCAGGGGAGCCGTTCCGGTTAGGAGGCGACGTCACGCACCCAAGGCCCCCTCGGAGCACCCGTCATGACCGAACTCGGATCCGTCGAGCGTCGCCGCACCTTCGGCATCATCTCCCACCCTGACGCCGGTAAGACGACCCTCACCGAGAAGCTGCTCCTGTACGGTGGTGCGCTTCGCATGGCCGGTGCCGTCAAGGCCCGCAAGGCCAACGCCCACGCGGTGTCCGACTGGATGGAGATGGAGAAGGAGAAGGGCATCTCCATCACCTCGTCCGTGCTGCAGTTCGACTACCGCGGCCGCCGGATGAACCTGCTCGACACCCCGGGCCACGCCGACTTCTCCGAAGACACCTACCGCACCCTCGCAGCGGTCGACTCCGCCATCATGCTCATCGACACCGCCAAGGGCGTCGAGGCCCGTACCCTGCGGCTCTTCGAGGTCTGCCGCATGCGCAAGCTGCCGGTCATGACCTTCGTCAACAAGATGGACCGACCCGGCAAGGACCCCATCGACCTGATGGACGAGGTGGGCAAGACCCTCGACATCCGCACCTTCGCGCTGAACTGGCCCATCGGCGAGGGCCGCGACTTCCGTGGCGTGCTCGATCGCGTGCAGGAGAAGGCCTACCTGTTCGAGCGGGTCACCGCGGGCACCGAGATCGCCCCGATGCAGACCTTCGACCTCGACGACCCGGCCCTGGCCGAGGAGATCGGCGAGGATCTGTACGAGGAGCTGGTGATGAACCACGAGCTGCTCAAGGAGGCCGGCGACGAGTGGAACCTCGAGGCCTTCCTCGCGGGTGAGGTCACGCCGTTCATGTTCGGCTCCGCCATGACCAACTTCGGTGTGCAGCAGGTGCTCGACGCCATCGCCGATCTGTGCCCGCCGCCGCGGCCCCGGCCCACGGTGTCCGGCGAGCGTGATCCGAACGAAGAGGACTTCTCGGGCTTCATCTTCAAGATCCAGGCCAACATGAACCCGCGCCACCGCGACCGCATCGCCTTCATGCGCGTGGTCAGCGGCACCTTCGAGCGGGGCATGACCGTCAAGGTGGCCCGCACCGGCAAGACCCTCAAGCTGTCCAAGCCCCACAGCTTCATGGCATCGGAGCGCTCCATCGTCGAGGACGCCCACGCCGGCGACATCGTGGGTCTGTACGATCCGGGCGAGCTGCGCATCGGCGACACCCTGTACGTGGGCAAGGACGTCCGCTTCCAGGGCATCCCCCGCTTCGCGCCGGAGCTGTTCAGCCGGGTCATCCTCAAGGACCCCACCCGCCGCAAGCACCTGCAGACGGGCCTGCGCCAGCTCGCGCAGGAGGGCACCGTGCAGCTGTTCTTCCGCGAGGGCCTCGGCCCGGTCGACCCCTACCTGGGCGCGGTCGGTCAGCTGCAGTTCGAGGTGCTCAAGGAGCGCCTGAAGAACGAGTACAAGGTCAAGGCCGAGCTCGAGACGGCGCCCTTCCGGGTGGCCCGCTGGATCCAGGGGCCCGACGAGGCGCTGGCCTGGCTCAAGCGTCGTCAGGACTACCTCATCGTCGAAGACCGCGACGGCCGCCCCGTCGTGCTCGCCCAGACCCCCTGGACCCTCACCTACGCGCTGCAGGAGGCCGAGGGCCTCGAGCTGCTCGACGTGTCGCCCCTGGACGTGCAGGACTGAGGGAGTCGGGAGGGGCTGCGCTGGAAAGGGGCAACCGCGCCTTCAGAGCGTCAGGACGATCTTCCCGAAGCTCTCGTTGCTCGCCATGTAGCGGTGGGCCGCCTCCGCCTCCTCGATGGGGAAGGTCTTGTCGACGATGGCCGTCACCCGCCCGTCCTCCAGCAGGGGGACGAGGTGGAAGCCCACGCGCTGCACCAGGCGGCGCTTGAAGCTGAGCTTGCGGCTGCGCAGGGTGCTGCCCCGCAGGCGGATGCGCTTGATGAGCAGCCGGCCCATGTCGAGCTCGGCGCGGCGGCCGGACATGAGGCCGATGACGACGATGTGGCCGTCGGAGCGCACCGCGCGCATGTTCTGGTCGAGGTAGGAGGCGCCGACGGGATCGAGGATGGTGTCGACACCGCCCTCGGCCCAGCCGCGGACGTCGTCGATCCAGGCCCCGTGGTGTCGGTTGGAGCCGCCGATGGCACCGAGCTCGATGCTGCGCTGGATCTTGGAGTCGCTGCCGGCGGTGATCCAGCAGTCGTGGCCGAAGGCGTTGCAGATCTGCACGGCGGCGGTGCCCACGCCGGAGCCGCCCGCGTGGATGAGGGCCTTGCCGCCGATGAGGTGACCGAGGCCGCCTTCCTCCATGAGGTTGAGCCAGGCGGTGCAGAAGACCTCCATGAAGGCGGCACCCTCCACCCAGCTCAGGGGATCCGGAAGCTGCAGGCACTGCCGGCTGTCGACCACGACCTCGCTGGCGTAGCCGCCCCCCTCGAGCAGGGCCATCACCCGGTCGCCGACCTCGTGCTTGGCGTCGGGTCCGGCCTCGACGACCTCACCGGCCACCTCGAGGCCGAGGATCTGGCTGGCCCCCGGGGGCGGTGCGTAGTGGCCGGCCCGCTGCACGAGGTCGGCGCGGTTGACGCCGGCTGCGTGGACGCGGATGCGGATGTCGTGGGGCGTGCGCAGGGCGCCGTCCGGGGCATCGGTCCAGCGAAGGGTGCCTTGGTCGTCCTGGATGGCGAACATCGGATCAGCGCTCCGGGTAGGAAGGGGACTCGCTCAGGAACCAGGCCATGGCGGTCATGACGGCGGCGTTCCTGCGGACCATCATCGGATCGATCTTGTCGAGGGTATCGGCTTCGGTGTGGTGAACACGCCAGTACCCGGACATGTCGTGGCGAAGGCCCAGGCCGATGGTACCACTGGGGAGCATCGGGTTGATGTCGGCTCCGGCGTAGCCGGGCTCGAGCAGCGTGGCGTCGAGGGGGGCCAGCCAGTCGGCCACCGGGGACAGCCAGGCGCCCACGGCCTGGTTGCGGGCCTCGTCCATCTCGCCTTCGGCGGTCATGGCGCGGTAGCTGAAGCCCAGGGGCCGGCCGGCGCCGGTGTCGTCCTCGATGGCGGCGACGATACGCTCGCCGGCGTGGGCCTCGGCGTAGGCCTTGCCGCCCCGCAGGCCGTTCTCCTCGTTGGTGTACAGGACCACGCGGACGGTCCGGGCCGGGCCGTGGGGCAGGGCGGCGAGCAGGGCGCCCGCCTGCATGACGGTGACGCAGCCCGCGCCGTCGTCCTGCGCGCCGGTGCCGACGTCCCAGGAGTCGAGGTGACAGCCCAGGACGATGACCTCCTCGGGCTTGCTGCGTCCCCGGATCTCGCCGACGACGTTGTGGCTCAGGGCGTCGTCCTCGTAGCGGGCCTGCAGGTGCAGGGTGACCGTGGGCGTGACGCCGGCGTCCTGCAGGCGGTGCAGCCACGCGGCGTCCTCCACCGTGATGGCGGCGTGGGGGATCTGGGGCACCGACTCGTCCCGGTAGCCCATCTGGCCGGTGTGCAGTGTGTGCAGCGACTCCGGCGAGACCGAGCGCACGAGGCTGGCCACGGCGCCGTGGGCCGAGGCGGCGTCGGCACCGCTGTAGCGGTAGGACACCGTGCTGCCGTAGTCGGTGAACGGCACGTCGAACAGGACGATGCGGCCCTTGGCGAGGGCGCTCTTCTCGTTCAGCTCCTCGTAGGAGCTGACCACGAGGACCTCGGCCGTGATGCCGTCCTCGGGCGTGGTGACCGTGCCGCCGAGGGCCATGACGGACAGATCCCGCGCATCGGTGACGCCGGCGGTGCTCTCCCAGCGCACGGTGGCCTCCTCCCGGTGCCGCACCCAGTTCGGCACCATGACCTCTTCGAGGGTGACCTTCAGGCCGTCCCGGCGCATCTCCTCGGCGCCCCACTGGACGGCCCGCTCGAGCTGGGGGCTACCGGAGATTCGTGCACCGATGCGATCGGTCAGGAAGCCCAGCTCGTCCCATGGCTCGGACGACGCCAGCGCCCGGCCGATGAGGTCTGCCGCCACTTCCTCGGTGGCGGGCGCCCTGGACTTCGGGCGGGCATCGGCGATGAGCGGCAGGGCGAGAAGCAGGGGCCACATGGACACTCCATTCAGGCTTGGTACAAGGGGAGGGAAGACGCGGGGACGAGCCCATGGAAGAGATGACGCGCACCGACAGGGTGCTCGACGGCTGCAAGCGTGCGGTGGGCCTGGGGCTCATCGCCGGTGGCGCCGAGACCCTCAGCTGGGGGCTGCACAGCCCACTCGGGCTGCATGGTACCCAGGCTTGGGTCCACGGGCTCGCGAATGTGTTGTTCATGGGGCTGGTGGCGCCCCTCGTGGCGCTGGCGTTCGGTGCGCTCCACGGCATCCTCAAGGAACAGCCGGGCTACCGGGTGGTGGCCCTGCAGATGGGGCTCACCGCCGGCGCGCTGCTCGGCTTCTACCTGTGGCCGGCGTCCTGGCGGATCTTCCAGGAAGGCCGCATGAGCGCGATCGCACTGGCCCTGCTGCCGTTCATGGGGGTCGTCGTGGTGTGGCTCAACGCCCGCGCGTGGCTGGCCCGCTCCATCCTCGGCCGCTCCACGGCGCCGTGGCTGCCGGTGTCGGTGGGTGTGGCCCTGCTGCTCATGGTGGTGGGCGTGGGCCTCGGTGTCGGGCGCAACAGGGGAGGCACCCACGCCCTCGAGTCCGATCCCTCGATCGTGCTCGTCACGGTCGATGGCCTGAAGGGCGAGCCGTCGGTGCTGTCGTCCTGGGCGGGCCAGGGGGCCGCGCACTTCCCCCAGATGGTGCAGCCCCACCAGATGACGGGTCCGTCGCTGTCGGCCCTGCTCAGCGGCCTGAACCCCATCCGCACCGGGTACATCGACGAGGAGCACACCCTGCGCCGGGCCTTCCCGGTCATCGCCGAGCGCTTCGAGGAGGAGGGCTACGCCACCGGCGCCTTCGTCTCCACCATCGACGCGGCCCGCTGGACCGGCCTGCACCAGGGGATGCTCACGGTGGATGACGCCCTCGGGTCCACCTTCAAGGCCTTCAGCGACATCGCCCTGTTCGACCGGTGGATCGCACCGTCCACGCAGCCGGCCCGGCGCTCGGACGTGGTCACCGCCGGCGAGGCCATCTCGTTCTGGGAGCGCCACGAAGGCCAGCCCGTGCTGTTGTGGGTGCACCTGGCCGGTGATCGCCATGTGGACGCCGACGTCTTCGCCGCCATCGACGACCTGCTGCAGGCGCTGCAGGACGACGACCGCTACGACTCCGCCCTCATCGCCGTGATGGGCGTGGGCGGCACCCCCCGGCCCCGTGAGCCGTTCAAGGACGACACCCTCGTGCGTCCCCTGTGGCTGCGGGCCCCGGGGCACAGCCAGGCGGGGCTCACGGTCGACGCCCAGGTGCGCCTGGTCGACGTCCCCCAGACCATCCTCGCCTTCACCGGCCTCGGGCAGGAGTCGGCCCTCGACGGCAGCAGCCTGCTGGGCCACGCGGCCGGGAAGGCCAGCGGTTCGATGTGGTCCGTCTCCCTGGTGGAGGGACGCGACGGCGCCATGGCGGTGGCGATGCGGAACAACGGCGTGAAGGTGGTGCAGGATCTGCAGGACGAGGACGACGTCTCCCTGTACGTCATCGCCGACGACCCTGACGAGGAGCACGACGTGGCCGACAAGCAGGCGGAGGCCGCCAGCAACGGGGCCTACATGATGCACAAGGACGCCGCGGCTGCCCGTGGCTGGCAGGAACGCCGGCGGCCCACCAACGCACCCGTGGGCCGTCGCATGGCCGAGCTGGGGTACTGACATGAGGCGCTACTCCGTCGGCCAGCTCACGGCCGAGCTCAACACGCTGCTCGGGGCCCGCTACCCCACCATCGAGGTGGAGGGAGAGGTCTCCCAGATCGCGGTGCCCGGCTCGGGTCACGCCTACCTCACCCTCCGCGACGACAAGGCCGTGCTCGGGGCCGTCATCTGGCGCAGCACCCTCAACGGCCTGCGATACCGTCCCGAGCGGGGCGCCAAGGTGGTGGCCCGGGGACGCCTCGGGGTCTTCGGTGGCAAGGGAGCCTACCAGCTCTACATCACCACCATCGCGCCGGCGGGGCAGGGGGCGCTGGCCCAGGAGCTGATGCGTCGCAAGGCCCGCCTCGAAGCCGAGGGCCTGCTCGATCCCCGCCGCAAGCGGCCGCTGCCCACCTTCCCCAAGGTCGTGGGCGTGGCCACCAGCCTCACCGGCGCCGCGCTGCAGGACTTCCTCAAGGTCTCCGGTGAGCGGTTTCCCTCCGCCCGCATCCTCGTGGCCGGCTGCGTGGTCCAGGGACCCACGGCGCCGCCGAGCATCGTGCAGGCGGTGGATCTGCTGCTGCGGGAAGGCAGCGCGGAGGTCATCGTCGTGACCCGCGGCGGCGGTGGCAAGGAGGATCTGCTGGCCTTCCAGGACGAAGGGCTCGCCCGCTTCCTGGGACACAGCCCCGTGCCGGTGGTCTCCGCGGTGGGCCACCAGATCGACACCACCCTGTGTGATCTGGTCGCCGATGTCGTCGTGCCCACCCCCACGGCCGCGGCCGTCGCCACCCTGCCCGATGGGCCGATGCTCGCCCAGCGCATCGACGAGGCCGTGGCCTCGCTCACCCAGCGGATGCGCAGCGACATCCGCCGGCGGCGCCACGAGGTCGACTCCCTCAAGGCCCGCCTGCGCCACCCGGGTCAGGTCCTCGCGGCACACAGGGCCACCCACACCCGGCTGAACCAGCGCCTGCTGTGGGCCATGGAGCGGCAGATCCAGCACGAACGGGAGCGCCTCGCACCCCTCGACGCCCGCCTGGTGGCCGCCATGCAGCGTCAGCTGGCCGCGCAGCGGTCGAGGCTCGCCGTGGCGGCGTCCGACCTGGAGCCCGCCCTGAAGCAGCACCTGCGATCGCTGCGGTCCCGGGTCACCCTCGCTCAGTCCACCCTGACGGCCCTGTCCCCCCAGGCGGTCCTGGAGCGGGGCTATGCCGTGGTCACGGGTCCGACGGGCGTGCTCGAGGATGCCGATCAGGTGGCGCCCGGAGACGAGGTGTCAGTCCGCCTTGCCAGGGGTCGGTTTGCTGCGCGGGTGGTCGACGGAGAGCCGGGGTAGCACGCACACCTCCCGGTGTTCTCCGGTCTCGGAGACAGAAACTTCCACGTCGCCGCGGCGCACCGACAGGCGGCGGCGGGTGAAGCGTGCATGGGGGGGCTCGTCGAGGATCTCGATGAGTGTGACCTGCTCTCCCGGCGCGAGGGGCACGTAGGCCACGCGGGTGTCGTCGCCGGTGCCGGGGCCGTCGGGCTCCTGGAAGTAGATGGCGGGCAGCTGGCTCGACTGCTCCAGATCGACGCCGGATCCCGTGCTGGTGGAGCCGCCGAAGCCGACGAGCTGCAGGCTGGCGTCGGACCCGCCCAGGGCGAGGGTGTCGCAGGGGTGGGAGTCGTCCTCGTGGTACCCGAATTCCGCCGTGGACTGCAGGAGGGTGGCGCCGGTGTTCAGGCTGATGGTCTTGCTGACCAGGCTGCTGCCACCGAAACGGCGCCGCCAGATGTTGGTGGAGAAGTCCTCGGGGATCATGCCCGGCTCGAGGATCGACGGGTTCCACTGCACCAGCAGGGCGTTCATCCGGGGCAGCTGGAGCTGCCTGCGGCGGAGCTGGACCTGCAGGTTGAAGAGGCCATCGAGCAGGTGGCCCTGACGCACCGTGGTGGTCTCGAAGGGCATGGCCGGCTCCGCCTCGTGCGCATGATCGCCCCCGACCTCGTGCCCGGAGGCGGCGGCCAGGATGATCCACAGAACGGGCATGGGGCGTCCTCGAGAAAGTTTCCGCTCGGCGGCTGCCTGTGAGCGGTGTAGTTTGGGGCGGTCCCGCCCATGATGCCATCCCCCCGGGGATGCGCAAGCCTTGATCGGAAAGGAGGCTTTCTTGCGCACGTCTGTCGCGATCGTCCTGTCGGGTTTCCTGGTAGCCGCTTGTGGTCCGTCGCAGGCCGACAAACAGCAGCAGGCAGCTGACGAGGCGCTGAGGGATTTTCAACAGCGGATCTCCAGCGAGCTCGATTGCGAACAGTCCGTGGTCCGCTTCCTGTGTGATCTTGGTGAAGTCGAGCCCGGCGTCGTCCCGGTGCCTGACGAAGTGGAGCGTCGGGTGGGCCTCACGGTGGTGCTCCGCGACTCCCGCAAGGTCGAGTCCGCTGCCCTGGAGACCGCCACGCTGTCCGTGCTGATCTGGGGCCCCGAGGGCGCCGACGTCCAGGCCGTGCGCGCCTCGAACCCGGGCGAGCGCGATGTCCTGGGGGCGATGGCCACGCAGCTCTCGATGGCCAGCAAGGGCACCACGAAGAAGGTGCGGCTGCCGGAGGATCTGCAGCGGGCGCTCGCACAGCTCCCCGCCCGACCGGGCGCCTGGGTGGGTACGCCCGGCGGCATGTTCACCCAGCAGGAGCCCACCACGGTCTACCGGGCGGCGTCTTCCGCCGCCGGTGGCAGCACGCTGATCACGCTCGCGCAGGGCGAGGGCGGCGTGTTCCTGTCGTTCTTCCCGGACGTCCCGGGTGCCACCATCGACCCCGCCACCGTGGTGGAGCCCGCCGAGCCCATGGCGCAGGCCGCCGACGACCAACCCTGAGGGGGGCTGCACCATGGCGAGCCTGAAGGGCACACGTGCGGCGCTGTGGGCCAGTGTGGCCCTCACGGCGCTGCTGTACGTGGTGCCCTACGGCCACATCGTGGGCTATCCGCTGGTGTGGCTGTCGACCTTCGCCCACGAGCTCGGTCATGGCATCACGGCGTTGCTGGTGGGCCACGACTTCCTCGAGCTGCGCCTGTACGCAGACGGGTCGGGTGTGGCCATGCACGCCGGTCGGTCCGGCAGGCTGGCCCAGGCCCTCGTGGCGGCCGGCGGCCTGATCGGTCCGGCGGTGGCCGGTGCGGCGTGCTTCTGGGGCACCACGTCGATCAAGCGCGCCCGCGGCACGCTGTGGGCCGGCGCCATCATCGGTGGGCTGGTCCTGGTGCTGTACGTGCGCTCGCTGTTCGGCGCGGTGTTCGTGGCCTCGTTGGTGGCCCTGATGGTCTGGATGGCCCGGCGGGGAGGGGAGGCCGCGCGCATCCTCCTGGCGTTCCTCGCGATCCAGCTCGCCATGAGCGTGTTCTCCCGAGGGGACTACCTGTTCACGCAGCACGCCGTCACCGAGGCCGGCACGATGCCGAGTGATACCGAGGTCATGGCCCAGGCCCTGCTGCTTCCCTACTGGTTCTGGGGCCTCCTCGTCGGTGCCCTCAGCGTGTGGATCCTGCTCCAGGGCGTTCAGCGGGCGGTTCGTTCGTCAGGTTGAACCGTTCATAGGCAGTGATCCTGCCTGTCGGTGGTACCGTCGACCGCCGTTCCACTCCTCCTGTCCGGTCGAGGAGCCGGGGAAGGCTTCACACCCGGTACGGGCGTCAGGCGTGCACTCGGATTAGAGTGGGCCCGACGTCATGTGAGCGGCCAGATGCCGCGGCGAGGGGAGATGTTCGAGAGGTTCACCGCATCCATTCTCAGGCGCCCGGGCCTGGCAGCCTCTCTCCTGGCCATCGTGATCGGCCTCTTCGTGGCCGGACTCGCCTTCTTCGGGGTCGACTTCTCGGTGCGGTCGTTCTTCGGGCGGTCGGATCCGGAGACCGTCTACCTCGACACGTACGACGAGTACTGGGGCACCAAGGGCACGGTGATGATCGTGGCCGACGGCGGCGACGAGGGCCTGCTCACGCGCACGCGCCTGCAGCTGGTCTCCGACATGGCCGACCACCTCGGCGAGATCGAGGGCGTGGGCAAGGTCATCAGCGTCACCAGCATGCCCTGGATCAACCGCACCGCTGGCATGTGGATCCCGGTGCCGATGATGGCCAAGGCCCCGAACGACGTGGCCGACGACTCACCGGAGATGAAGAAGTTCCAGAGGGACATCCTCGCCGATCCCCGCCTGGTTCCCTCCTACCTCTCCGAGGACGGCCGCTACGGCGTCATCCTCGTCACCCTCGACGTCGACGGCGACGATCTGCGGGTGGTGCGACCGGTGGTGGGCGAGATCAAGGACGTCGTCGAGGAGATGGCGCCCGAGGGCATCACGTTCCACGTGGCGGGCATCCCCGCCATCCGTGCAGACGTCCTCAACGTCGTGGTGGGCGATCAGCTGCTGTTCGTGCCCATCGCGAGCGTGCTCATCGTCGGGCTGCTGTACCTGTTGTTCCGGTCGCGCCATGGTGTGCTCATCCCCGCCCTCGCGGCCGGCGTGCCGGTGGTGATGCTGCTGGGCCTGATGGGCTGGACGGGCGAGAATTTCGGCCTGCTGAACCAGATCTACCTGGTGCTGGTGCCCTCCATCGCCGTGGCCGACGCCATCCACCTGGTCAGCCGCTACCACGAGGAGCTCGACCACGCGTCGCGCAATCCCGACGAGGGCGCCCGCGACGGAGCCATCATCCGCGCCATGGGCGTGATGGGCGTGGCCTGCTTCCTCACCAGCTTCACCACCTGCGTGGGCTTCCTGTCGCTGCTGCAGACCAAGATGCCCGTGCTGCGCAACTTCGGTGTGTACGCGGCCATCGGTGTGGCGTTCGCCTACTTCACGGTGCTCTTCATCGTGCCCCTGGCGCTCCGGTTCACCCGCCTCGACTCCCCCCGGCCCAACGTCGACGAGATGGGCTTCCTGAGCCGCCTGCTCGACTGGTGCGCCAACGCCGCCATCAAGCACGCCTGGCCCATCATCATCGTCTCCCTGGTGCTCGCCGCCGGTGCGGTGTACGCCGGCCAGTTCGTGAAGGTGAACACCCGCATCACGAACACCTTCGACGACAAGCACCCCACGACCATCGCGAACAACATCGTCGATCAGCACCTCGGCGGCGTGGTCACCCTCGAGATCGACCTGAAGGGTGAGCCCGGGGTGTTCTCCAAGCCCGAGGTGCTCGCCGCGCTCGACCGCGTGGAGCAGGATGCCCAGGGGCAGGACGCCGTGCGTTCCACGTTCGGTCCCGCTTCGGCGCTGCGCTCCACGAGCGTGCTCCTGGGCGGCCCGGATGCCGTGCCGACCGATCCGAACACCATCGGCCGCCTGCTGAAGGTGGGGGCCGACGCCGACGAGCTCAAGGCGATGTTCCGCAACGATGAGGGTCGGGCGCGCATCTTCATCCGCAGCCAGGACGTCGGCGCCATCGACTACCTGGCCTTCGCCGAGCAGGTCGACGAGGATCTGGAGGCGCAGCTGCAGGGCCTCGGCATCGACCACCACGTCACGGGCTCCACCTTCGTGGCCTACCGTGGGCTCGCGCGCGTCACCCGCGACCTCCGCAACTCCCTGCTGATGGCGTTCCTCGTCATCGGCGCCATCATCGCCTTCCTGTTCCGCGACCTGCGTACTGGCGTGCTGTCCGTGTTGCCCAACGCACTGCCCCTGGTGCTCGGCTATGGCCTCATGGCGGTCTTCGGCTGGACCCTCGAGCCGGCGCCCGCGGTGGTGTTCACCATCGCCATCGGCATCAGCGTCGACAGTGCCATCCACGTGCTGGCCCGGTTCAAGGAGGAGCTGGCGCTCGGGTTGACCCGCGGCGAAGCGGTCCACTCCGCGATCATGCACTCCGGCCGGGCCATCGGCATCACGTGCATCATCCTGATCATGGGCTTCGGCGTGCAGATCCTGTCCAGCTCGCCGGCCAACGCCAGCTTCGGCAAGCTCGGCACGATGATCATCACCCTGTCGCTGTTCACCAACCTGCTCGTGCTGCCGGCGATGCTGCAGCTCGGCATGGCGGGTGGCGACAAGGCGCCCAAGGCCTGACGCACGCCATCCGCCGGATGGGATCCCCGCGCGTCCCATCCGGGGAACAACGCACCGGCGCCCGATTCGGCTGCGCCTCCCGCTCGACCACGCGAAGGAAGAGGGTCGGCAGACGGGAGGTCCCTTGCGTCCAGCACACCCGGAAGAAGACGACCGGCCCCTGGCGGAGTGGTTCGCCTGTCGGGACGCCTGGCTCGCCCTCGCGGCACGTCTGCTCACGGCACAGGCGATCCTGCAGTCCGTGTTCGCCGCGGTGGCCGTGGGCATGGGACGGGCGGAGCAGGGACTGTGGGGGCCGTTGGTGGCTGCCTCGGGTGTGAGTCTCTGGGCGTTGTTGACCGCGGCGGTGTCCCAGGTGGCCCTGCGGCAGGGATATCCGCACCTCACCGCGCAGCCGGACGCGGCTGCACGAGCCGGGTGGCTGGTGCGGACGCAGCTGCTGGTGGCGGCCGTGGTGGGCACGCTGCTGTCGATGCCGATCGTGTTCGGGTGGGTCGAGGTGCCGTGGGCGGAGGGGCTGGCCGTGGGGTTCGTCCTCGTCTGCTCCCATGCCCTGTACGGGTGGTCCCTCTCCCGTGGGCTGGAAGCTGACGCGGCCGTGCTCCTGCCCCTGCGAGGGAGCCCGCCGTCCCCCGGCAGGTGGATCGGACGCACGAACACGCAGCCGGAAGAGGGGTGAGCCCTTGTGGATCGTCGTGTGGTTGTTGTCGGGGTGCGCCCCTCGAGACGTCCCGGAGACCCCCGAGGAGGTTCCGGCCGCTGTGGAGCCACCGGTGGCCCCGACGGTCACCTGCGACCTGTGGGCGCGTCACCTGCGGTCGCTGATGAAGGCCGACATGGAGGATCGCTTCTCCGCACGCTTCGCGGCCATGCAGGACGGCGCGGATGGCGCCGACGAGCTCGTGCAGGACGTGGTCGATCACATGTTCGCGGTGGTGGTGGCGCGCTGCGAGGCCGATGGGGGGCTCTCGACACGGGAGGACTTCGCACTGTGTGTGCTGGAGGCCCAGGATCAGGAGGCGCTGTCGGCCTGTCAGTCCCACCCGGGCGCGGGGGACGCGAGCTTGTGGATGCGGCAGGGTGCGCTGCAGGCCCAGGCCTTCATGCGCACGCCGGACGTGGCACGAAGGCTCGAGGACGTGGCCGACCAGGGGCAGCAGGCCCAGGATGGGGTGCTGTCCCTCGATGAGCTCGGGGGCATGGGCGAGGCCGAGGAGGCCATCGACAGCCCGGTGGAGGAGCCGCCCCCGGACGAGGAGCAGGAGCTCAGCGGGCAGCCTTGAGGGGGCGGAATTCGGACTCTCCGTGGATGTCCATGTAGGCCCGCCACACGCCCTCGCACAGGTGCACCATGTCGCAGGTGCCGCAGGCCCTGGGGGCGTCCTTGAGATCGAAGCGCTTGCGGTCCTGCCAGTTGAACCGGCTGCGTCCGCCGTCGATCTGTTCGATGCCGAAGCCGTCGCCGTCCTGCCGGACGCTGCAGTCGGTGGAGAGATCCCGGTACTCCCCGAGGTAGCGCTTGAGGAGGGTGTCGCTGGAGCGCAGCGCCTTGGGAAGCACGCACAGGGGAATGCCGCCGAAGGTGAAGGTCTGCTTCGTCCAGTGCTTCTCCATGAGCACCACCGCCTTGATGAGGGTGGGCATCACCTCCGAGTACCGCGGCGTGAGCTCGGGATCGCCCTCGGCGTAGCCCTCGGGGCGCATGAAGTTGACCCGGATGTCGTTCACGCCGATGTCTTCGTAGAAGAAGCGCATCATGTGGATCAGGTGACGGTGGTTCCAGCCGTTGAGCACGGGGTTGACCGACAGGCCGTCCTTGAGGTGGCCCTCCCGCTGACGCATGACCAGGTGCCGCAGTGCGGCGACCTTCTTCTCGTAGACCCGGGGCACGCGGGTGATGCGATCCTCCAGCTCGGCGGTGTGGCCGTGCATGGACACCGTGATGCGGCTCAGGCCGGCCTCGAGGAGGCGATCGGTGAAGTGGGTGAGGCGCAGCTTGGTGATGTTGGATGCCAGGGCGATGCGGGTGTAGCCGAGATCCCGGGCATGGGCGACGGCGTCGACGATGCGGGGGTAGGTGGACGGCTCGCCGCCGAGGAAGCCGACGGATCGGGACCCGCTGCGGTACCAGAATTCGAGCTCGGCCTTGAGCTCGTCCCAGTCCATGTACGAGCGATCTTCGCGTTTGGGCATGCCGTCGATGCAGAAGACGCACCGGTTGTTGCAGGCCTTTCCGAGGTTGATCTCGACGTTGCGACGGCTGTCGCGCACCTCGTTGAAGGCCTGGTTGTGGCTTGCTTCCCCCGCTTTCGTCTTGGGAAGGGGCAGGGGAGAGTTGGTGGTGCGTCCCTTCTGGAACAGCGCATGGGCCATGGACCGCCTCCTGGCCGGTCATCATAGCGGAATCGGCGCATCCGTGGGTTGGACCTGTGCCTTCGCTCTGGTAGGTTGCGCGCCATGAAACCCGCTCGTTCCATCGTTCTCCTGATCACGTCCATCGGATGCGGACCCACGGCCCCCGAGCGCGCGTGTGGTTCGGTCCCTCCCGAGGCCTGTGCCCTCGCGCGCGATCCCATCGCGCCCTACGATCCCCTCCCGTACGTCGATCCGTTCATCGGTACGGGCACGCTGCTGGCGGAGATCGCCAGCGTCAGCCCCGGTGCATCCGCACCCTTCGGCATGACCCTCGTGGGGCCCGACACCACGCGCTCCACCGGGTTCCTGCCGTTCCACCACTGGGCCGGGTACCACTACGACGACGATCGGGTGCTCGGCTTCTCGCTCACCCATGCCCACGGGATGGGCGTGGGCGACTACGGCGGTGTGCGGTTCATGGCGCGTGCGGCGTGGGTGCCCGGGTACGCGGAGGAGGAGGGGCGGTCCGGGGTGCTCGACCACAGCGAGGAGTCGGCTTCTCCAGGCCGTTATACCGCTGTCATGGTCGATGATGGCACGTCCGTCGACCTCGTGGCCACGACCCGCGGCGTGAGTGCCGAGCTCCGGTTCCCACAGGGGGCGGCGCCGGTGGTCACCTTCGATCTCGGTGGCACGCTGCCGGATGTCCGCAGCGACGACGGCTCCCTCGCCTGGTCCGGCGAGGCGCTGTCCGTGTACCAGCTGCTGGCCGGGTCCTACTCCGGGCGGTTCGGCGGGGTGAGGCACCACGCCCACGTCACCTTCGATCCCGCGCCCGAGGGGCTGTACGCGGTCGACGAGTTCGGTGAGCTCGTGGCGGTCGACGCGCTGCAGGGGGCAGATGCCCTGGGCGTCCTGCGGTTTCCCGAGGGCACCGCCCAGGTCACCATGAAGGCCGCGCTGTCCACCACCGGCCCGGATGGGGCGGAGGCCAACCACGGAGCGGAGCTGGCGGGCCGGTCCCACGAGGAGCTCCTGGCGGCGGTGCAGGATGCCTGGCGCGACAAGCTGTCGGTTGTGCGGGTACGGGGCACCAGCGAAGCCCACCTGCGCACCTTCACCACGGCGCTGTACCACACCATGTTGATGCCCTCTCGCCACGACGACGCGGACGGCACCTACCGGGGGCTCGACCAGGCGCTGCACGAGGCCGACTTCGCGTACTACAGCGATCTGTCGCTGTGGGACACCTTCCGCACCACCCACCCGCTGTTCATCTGGCTGTACCCGGAGCAGCAGGCCGACATGGTCCGCTCCCTCGTCCGGATGGCGGACGACGGTGGCAGCCTGCCCCGGTGGCCTCTTGCCCATGGCTACACGAGCGGCATGGTGGGCACACCGGCCGTGCAGGTGATGGCGGAGTCCGCCCTCAAGGGGCTGCCCTTCGACGACGAGGCCCGTGCGTTCGAGGTGGCGCTCGCGCAGGTCAGGGGGCCCATGCCCCACGCCGGCCGGGCCGGCTGGCAGCAGGCCGAGGCGCTTGGCTGGATCCCCCGGGAGGCGGTGGGGGGCGCGGTCTCCCGCCAGCTGGAGAACGCCTGGTCCGATCACGCACTGGCGCTGTGGGCGGAGCGCCTGCAGCGGGGCGAAGCCGGGCTGCTGTGGGAGATGTCCGGCCGGTGGCGCCACGTCTGGAACGAGCAGGCCGGCTTCTTCAGCGGCCGGAGCGAAGACGGTACGTTCGAGGATGGGATCGATCCCGACGTGTGGTCCGACGACTACATCGAAGGCAACGCCTGGCACTACCGCTGGTACGTGCCCTACGATGTCATGGGTATGGTCGAACATCAATATAACGGCGATATCAAGCGGTTCGAGGAGGCCTACCGACACTACTGGCAGGATCTCGTGATGCCCGAGGAGGACGACCTCCTGCCGGATCAGTACTACTGGCACGGCAACGAGCCGGTGCTGCACATGCCATTCCTCGGCGCCCTGGCGGGGTTGCCGGATCTGTCCAACGAGGCCGTGGCCTACGTGCGACGCACCCGGTACCACGACGGCGTGGATGGTCTCGACGGCAACGAAGACGGCGGCACCCTGTCGGCCTGGCTCGTGTGGGCGGCGATGGGGCTGTACCCGGTGGCCGGCACCACGGACTACGCGATGGTGGTCCCGATGTTCGATCGCATCGAGGTGGATCGGCCTGGCGGCACCACCCTGGTGATCTCGGCGCCCGGGGTGGGCGACAGCTTGCAGGGCATGGCGGCCATCGAGGTCGACGGGCAGGGGCTGGCGCAGGCCACGCTCGACCATGCCCTGCTGCAGCAGGCAGGGGAGATCCGGTTCGAGCTGTCCGAAGGCTGGCAGGCCTGGCAAGGCCCCGCCGACCCCTGATCCCATCGGCTGGCAAGCCCCCGGAACCGGACGCGGGCGCTACAGCTCGCAGGCCACGCCCGGCCCCGGGTTCTTGCAGGGGCGCACCTGGATGGCGCCATTTGCCATGAACTGCACCCGGGCGAGGAACACGGGCAGGTTCTCCGGATCGCCGTCGGAGGGGCCCCCGGGCTCGCCCATGAGCGTGTAGGCGCCATCGAACACCACCTCGCCCCCGGCCACGATGCGCACCTGGGCGCGGTTGTCGCCGTAGCTGGTGTGGCTGGGGTTGTCGTAGACCCCGATGTCGTAGAAGGCGTCGGCTGCGGTGGGCAGGGCCATGATCTCCGGCCCCGTGCCGTCGGTGTCGAGGAGGACGAGCTCCGGGTCGTCCTGGGGATCGCCCTTCGTGCCCCAGTCGACGTCGCAGAACCCGGGGCGGCAGAGATCCGGTGCGGCGGGGTGGCCCTCCTCGGTGAGGATGGCGGCGCCGTTGCGCAGCAGCACGAGGTCGATGTTGTCGGCGGGACGCGCCCAGGACAGCTCGAGCCACAGGTCGTCGGTGGGGATGGCCTGCAGGCGCGCCGTGCAGGCGTTCGACGGGTTGCCGCGGTCGTTCACCACGACGAGGGTGGCCAGGTAGTCTCCGGTGACGTCCGGGACGAACCCGTCGACGTTCTCCTGGCCCGCCGGAAGGGTGGCACGGGACAGGTCGGGGGCCTGCTGCAGGGTCCAGCGGTAGCGGGTGAGGGGGATGCCGTCGGGGTCGTGGGAGTTCTCGCCCACGAAACGCGCCGGCTCGCCGGGGGCGACCACCGGGGGCGAGGCGCCGCACACGGCCTTGGGCGGCACGGTGTCGTCGGGGCGGGGGAGCGCGGTGTCGTCGCCGTCGCGCAGGCCCACGAGCTGGTGCTCGGAGCCGCAACCGTTCAGGGTGAGGACGCAGAAGGCGGCGGCGAACCGGAACATGTGGAGGACCTCCCGTTGCGGCCTTATACACCGGCGGACACCAGGGGCGGAAGGTGGCGTGCGCCTTTGGTACCCTGATCCACAGGCCGGAAGGAGGCCCACGACGATGCAGGAACGACAGCTCCTCACCCGGACCCGGCGGGTGGTGGTCAAGGTGGGCACCTCGGTGGTGTCCCGGCCCGATGGACGCCTGGCGCTCGGCCGGCTCGGTGAGCTGGTGGAGGCCCTCGCCACGCTGATGGCCGATGGCCGCGAGGTCATCCTGGTCACCTCGGGCGCGGTGGGGCTCGGGGCCAGGCGGCTCGGCATGGGGCGGCCGCGCAAGGTGGTCGACCGCCAGGCCTGTGCGGCCGTGGGGCAGTCCCTGCTCATGAGCCTGTACGAGAGCCTGTTCCGGCAGCTCGGCATGCGCTGTGCGCAGGTGCTGCTCACGGAGGAGGACTTCAAGGCCCGTCACCGGTACGTCCACCTGTCGGCCACGCTGGATCGCCTGCTGGACCTCGGGGTCGTGCCGGTCATCAACGAGAACGACACCGTCTCCACCGCCGAGATCGCCCTCACGGGGGCCACCGTGTTCGGCGACAACGATCGGCTGTCGGCGCTCGTGGCCTCGGGGCTCGCGGCGGACGCCCTCGTGCTGCTCTCGGATGTGGATGGCGTGTACACGGGCCCACCCCGGGATCCGGGCTCTCGCAGGCTCGGGGTGCTGCAGGACGGCCAGGACGTCTCCTTCGGCGCCGCGTCGACCGGAGGCCGGGGTGGCATGGAGGCGAAGATCGCCGCGGCCCGGCAGGCGGCCGCGTCCGGGGTGCACACCGTCATCGCCGATGGCCTGGTGCCCGCGCGCACCCTCGCGGGCTTGTTCGACGGGCGCGATGTGGGCACCTGGATCGTGGCCCAGGGGCGGCCGTCCCACCGCAAGCGCTGGCTGGCGTTCGCGACGGCACCGAGCGGGCAGCTATGGGTCAACGACGGTGCCCGCCAGGCGCTCACGGAGAAGGGGGCCAGCCTGCTGCCCGTGGGCGTGATCCAGGTGGTGGGCACCTTCGACCGCCACGACGTGGTGAGCATCTGCGATGCCCAGGGCCTCGAGATCGGCCGCGGACGGGTCACGGGTGGACGGAACGACGTGGAGCTCGCCCTGCAGGATGCCGGCGAGGGAAAGGCACGACCGCTGGTCCACCGGGACCACGTGGTGATGTGGGAGGCGACAGATGAGTGAAGCACGCGAACAGGCCGTGGCGGCCCGGGAGGGCTCGAGGGCGCTGATGGCGGTGGGTACCAGCGGGCGTGTCGATGCCCTGCTGGCGGTGGCGGATGCCCTGCTGGTCCATGGAGAGGAGATCCTGGATGCCAACCGGGCGGACGTCGACGAGGCATCGGCACAGGTGCAGGCCGGCGACATGAGCCAGGCGCTGCTCGACCGCCTCGCGCTGTCGGAGGACAAGCTCGCGACGCTGGCCGAGGGCATCCGTGCCATCGCGGCCCTCGACGAGCCCATCGGGCGCCTGTTGCGGCACACGGAGGTGGCCGAGGGCCTCGAGCTGGAGCTCCGCACGGTGCCCCTCGGGGTGCTCCTGGTGATCTTCGAGTCCCGGCCGGATGCCCTGCCGCAGATCGCGGCCCTGGCACTGCGATCGGGCAACGGCCTGCTGCTCAAGGGCGGGCGGGAGGCCGCGCGGTCCAACGAGGTGCTGCACCGGGTCATCACCGAGGCCATCGCGCCCTTCCTGCCGCCGAGCACCATCGGGCTCGTCACCAGCCGCGACGAGGTGTCCGATCTGCTCGCCCTCGACGACGTCATCGATCTGGTGATCCCCCGGGGCTCCAACGCCATGGTGCAGCACATCCAGCGCCACACCCGCATCCCGGTCCTCGGGCACGCCGATGGCGTGTGCCACGTGTACGTCGATGCCGCGGCCCGGCCCGCAATGGCGGCGGCCATCGTCTCCGACGCCAAGAAGGACTACCCGGCGGCCTGCAACGCCATGGAGACCCTGCTCGTGCACCGGTCCTGGGCGGCCGACGACCGGCTGCCCACACTGCTGCAGGCCCTCGACGGCGTCACCCTGTACGCCCACCCGGAGCTGGCCGACGAGCTCGGGCTGCCGGCCGCCGAGGATCTGCACCACGAGTACGGCGACATGGCCTGTACGGTGGCCCTGGTCGACGACGTGCAGGCCGCCATCGACCACATCCACGCGTACGGTTCCGGCCACACCGAGGTGGTCGTGACCGAGGATCCCGAGGTCGCCGAGCACTTCCTGGGCGCGGTGGATGCCGCCTGTGTCTTCCACAACGCGTCGAGCCGCTTCGCGGACGGCTTCCGGTTCGGGTTGGGCGCCGAGGTGGGCATCTCCACCAGCCGCATCCATGCCCGGGGACCGGTCGGCGTCGAAGGCCTGCTCACCACCCGCTGGACCCTGCGGGGCACCGGGCAAACCGTCGGTCAAGTCAAGGAGGGACTGGTGCACTACACCCATCGGGAGTTACCAACCTGACGCCCGACCCGCGGTCCGTCGGCACCGGCGTTCCGGTCCGTCGCGGCGGGTCCCCGACCGCCCCGGGTGGGGTGAAGGTCGACGATTTCTGGAGGATTCCATGGACATGAGCCGTATCGCTGAGCTGCTGGGCGACGACGCAGACGCCCTGCTGACCCACAAGTGCAAGACCGTCTCCAAGACCGACCTGCACCTCCCTGGCCCCGACTTCGTCGATCGGGTCATGTCCCAGAACGACCGCACCCCCCGCGTCCTGATGAACATGCAGCGCCTGTTCGACCACGGCCGCCTGGGTGGTACCGGCTACGTCTCCATCCTCCCCGTGGATCAGGGCATCGAGCACAGCGGCGGCGCCTCCTTCGCGCCCAACCCCACCATGTTCGACCCCTCCAGCATCTGCGAGCTCGCCATCGAGGGCGGCTGCTCCGGCGTGGCCTCCACCTTCGGCGTCCTGCGCTCCGTGGCCCGCAAGTACGCTCACAAGATCCCGTTCATCGCCAAGCTGAACCACAACGAGCTGCTGAGCTACCCCAACACCTTCGACCAGGTGCCCTTCGGCTCCGTGCAGCAGGCTTTCGACATGGGCTGTGCCGGCGTCGGCGCCACCATCTACTGGGGCTCCGAGCCCTCCCGTCGTCAGCTCCAGGAGATCGCGGCCATGTTCGAGGAGGCCCACGCCCTCGGCATGTTCACCATCCTGTGGTGCTACGTCCGCAACGACGCCTTCAAGACCGACACGGCCGACCACGCCACGGCCGCTGATCTGACCTCCCAGGCCATCCACCTGGGCGTGACCATCGGCGCCGACATCGTGAAGCAGAAGATGCCCACCCACAACGGTGGCTACACCGATGCGGCCCTCGGCAAGTGGGGCAAGACCCACCCCGACGTCTATGGCAAGCTCACCACCGACAACCTGATCGACCTCACCCGGTACCAGCTGGTCAACGCCTACATGGGCCGCGCCGGTCTGATCAACTCCGGTGGCGCCTCGGGTGCCAACGATCTCGCCGCTGCCGTGCGCACCGCCGTGATCAACAAGCGCGCGGGCGGCATGGGCCTCATCCTGGGCCGCAAGGCGTTCCAGAAGCCCATGGCCGAGGGCATCGAGATCCTCAACGCCGTGCAGGACGTCTACCTGAACGACCAGGTCACCATCGCTTGATGGAGCCTGCGTTCCTGCAGACCCTCCGGGGCCTCGCCGGGCACCTCGATCGCATCGACGTGCCCGTGTACGAGGCCTACGGCAAGGATCCCCTCGAGCCCATCGTGGGCGGGGGGGATCGGCGCTGCCGTGTCGCCGTGATGGGCCGGGATCCCGGTCGCCACGAGGTCGAACACGGCATGCCCTTCATCGGCGCCGGGGGCCAGAAGGTCCGCCGGGGCCTGCACGAAGCCCTCACCGGCAAGCCGATGCCCGACTTCGAGGCATCTGTCTGGGCGGGCGAGCACGTGTTCTGGGCCAACACGGTGCCCTACAAGCCCATCGGCAACAAGGTGTGGCCGGCCAAGGTCCGCAAGGCCTTCACGCCCCACATCACCGATCTGCTGGTGCACGGCTGGGATGGATGCGACGTCCTCACCCTGGGCCGGGTGGCCTTCTTCTGGTTCGCCCACACCAAGGAGCTGAAGAAGCAGCTCACGGAGGCGTGGGCCACCGGCGACGTGTTCGAGACGGTGGTGCCCGTCACCCTCACCGCCACCGACGGCACCCACAAGACCTTCCGTCTGCGGGCGCTGCCCCATCCCTCGCCCCTCAACGCCACCTGGGCGCCCCACTTCCCCCGTCTGCTGGCGCAGCGGCTCCAGCAGGTGGGCTTCGGCGCCGACACCTGGCGGCTGTGAGGTCGGGCAGGATCAGGGTGGGGGATGCGCGTCGCGTCCCGGAAGGTTTTCATCCCTGGAAAGCATGGCGGTCGGCGGGCTACTGTGCTTCGCACGAGGAGTGGTGATGCTGTGGTGGATGCTGGCCGGACTGGCCTTTGCCGATGAGTGCGACATGGTCTCCAAGGGGCGCCTCGCCCGTACCGAGGCGCCTGCGGTCATCGTGGTGGGCATGCCCGCCGCGTCGGTGGCCGACGGCGCGCGGGTCCATGGATTGATCCGACGCCTCCTGGCGGCCGAGCCCGTCACGGTCGCCATCGAACAGATCCCGGCCTCCAAGCAGCCGGTCCTCGATGTGTTCGCCACGGGCGATGCCTACGCCTCCGACCTCCCCGAGCTCCTCGACTGGTCCCACGCCTGGTCCCACTCCTGGCGCGTGGTGGAGCCCCTGGCCACCGCCTCGGCGCTGGGAGCCCGGGTGGTCGCGGCCGGGCCCGACGGCGTGCTGCCGTCGGAGGACGCGGGCGTGCGGGTGCCGCCCCGCTACGCCGACCTCTTCCGCGACGATGTGGGCGAGTCGCCGATGCCCCTGTCCCAGGAGCAGCAGTTCGTCCTCAGCATGGCCCACACCGACCACGCCATCGCCCAGGCCGCTCTCGCCGGGTGGGACGAGAAGGGCTTCCTCGTGATCGTCGCCGGCCGAACCCGCGTGGAAGGGGGGCTCGGCGTCGCCTGGCAGGCCGAGCAGCTGACCCCCCACGACGTCCAGAGCGTGATCGTGGGCGCCCCCGACCCGGCCTACTGTGGCCCCGACGACAGGTACCTGAAGTGATGCGCACCCTCCTCCTCGGTCTGTTGCTGACGACCGGCTGCGGCCGGTTCGAGCGTCCCGGAGCCACCGCGCCCGACGTGGTCCGCGGTGACGACTGGTCGATGCAGGTGCCCGCGAAGGCCTCCGTGAAGGCCATGGGCAGCATGGTCCAGGTCGACGCCGACGACGGCATGGCCTGGATCGACGTACGCTGGATCGACACGCCATCCTCCCCGGTGGTGGGCGCCACCGCCTGGGCGGAGCAGACCTGTCGCCCGATCCAGTGGGACGAGCCGAGCCAGCCCACCGAGGGCGTGTGGCTCTCCGGCGGCCTGTGCACCATCGGCCACCGCGACCACTGGCTCATCACCGTGCTCGAGGATCGCGGAGACCGCACCCTGCTCACCGGCATCATGGCCGTGCAGCGCCAGCGCACCTACGAGGAGGTCTGGGTCGAGTTCGTCACCTCCGCGCTGTCCCTGCAGCAGGGAAGCCAGCCGGCGGCCCTGATCGACCCCGAGGTCCTCAAGTCCACCCTGCGCGACACCCAGCGCACAGCCCCGGTGGGCTTCAAGCCCATCCCCGGCGGCGGCCTGCTCAGCGGGGCCATCGGAAAGGCCCTCACCGGCACCTTCGAGGCCCACAAGAAGGTGCAGGTGCCGGAGTTCTTCGGAATGAAGGCAGACAAGGCGGAGTAGGGGAGCCGGTGGGCATCACCCCGGCCGTGGCGTGACCCGGGCTGGACCGTTGCGGGCCATCAGATGGCGATCTCCTGCCCCAGCGACTGTGCGGCATCGTCTTTTGTGTGGTCCACGCCCATGATCTCGATCAGCTGCTGGGCCTGCTTCGTCTGGTCGTTGTCGCCATCCTTGGCACTGTCGAGGAGGGCCTTGGTGGAGCGCACCGACTTCGAGCCCTTCAGGCGGGTGTCGAGGGCCTTGAACCTGCTGAAGTCGGTCTGTTTCATCTCCTTGGCCTTGTCGGAGGCGGCGAACGCCTCACGGGTGCTGGCGAGCTTGGCATCGGAGCCGGTGGGGGTGACGAACGCCCCGAGCTTGCGGGCCCAGTTCATGTCGCTGGTCTCCCAGATGTTCTCCTTGGTCCACTGGGCGGCATCCGACGCCTTGCCAGAGACGTACTTGCCGGCGTCCGATACCTTGCCCTTGACCGCGCGGGCGGCGTCGCCGACCACGGAGCCGGACACGGCATCCGCCGCATCGCTGGCCTTGCCCTTCATCCAACCCCACGCGTCGTCTGCCTTGCCCTTCATCCACCCCCAGGCGTCGCCAGCGGCCTCCTTGGCCTGGCCGGCCTTCTTGGAGGCGTAGTCCGTGAGGGGCCTGGTCTTCTCGGCGGCCCAGTCCTTCGCCGCGCCGGCCTTGTCGGAGAGGTACCTGCCCGCGGCGGAGGCCTTGTCGCTGAGGTGGTCCTTGGCGGACGTGGCCTTGTTGACGGCCCAGTCCTTCGCCGCGCCGGCCTTGTCGGAGATGTACTTGCCCGCGGCGGAGGCCTTCTCCCGGGCGGCGCCGAGGTAGGGGCTGACCGCGTCGGAGACGGCGCTTGCGGCCTTGTTGGCCTTGCCACCCACCCAGTCGGAGGCCGCGCCGGCCTTGTCGGCGACCCAGCTGCCGGCCTTGCTCGCCATCGCGGCGCCACCCCGCAGGGCACCGCCCACCGGGCTGGCCATGACGGCATCGGCGGCGGCGGAGGCCTGGCTGCTCATGAAGCCGGTGGCGCTGCTCACCGCGGAGCCCACGGCATCGGACGCCGCACCGGCCTTCTCGCCCACCCAGTCGGCTGCCCTTCCTGCTTGCTTGGTGAAGGCGGTGCTGGCGGCGCTGGCCTTGTTCTTCGCCCACTTGGCGCCGGACGCGCCGAGGTCGAGGGCCTGCTTGGACTTGGCACCGGCCCAGTCCATGCCGTCGGAGAGTGCGTCCTTGGCCTTGGAGGCCTTCTTCTTGCCCCAGGACCACAAGGAGCCGGCCTTCTTGCCCAGCCAGGAGTTCGAGAGGGAGTCGCCGGCCGCGGACGCCTTGCCGCCCAGCCAGTCCGAGGCCTTCCCGGCGGTCTTGGTGATGGCGGAGCCGGCATCCTTCGCCTTGTTCTTCGCCCACTTGGCGCCACTGGCCACGGCGCTCCCCGCAGCCCGCCCGGCACCCACCAGGGGGTCGACCAGCGGGGAGGCGGCCTGCTGGATGGCGTCGATCTTCTTTCCGAAGAAGCCCTTCTTGTCGTAGCCCTTCATGGCATCCCGGGCGTCGACGGTGGCGGAGACGTTCTCCCAGCGCTCCTTGGCCTGATCGCCCAGGCGCACGGCGGCAGCGCCGGTCTCGAGCGCGGTGCCCACCGCCTTGGTGGCGCCTCCGTCGGCGGCGGCCGTGAAGGTGCCGGTGGCGCTGGCGGCCTTTCCGGCGGCATCCACCGACGCCACGGTGCCGCCCACCATGAGGCGCTTGAAGTAGTTCTTCCGGGCGTCGTTGTTGCCCTTGGCCTCGGTGTAGCCGGCCACCCTGGCGTCGCTGTAGAAGGCCTTCTCGGCTTCGTCGCCCTTGGTGACGGCCTCCTGCTCCTTCTGGCTGAAGGTCTTCGTGAAGTCCTTCTCCCAGTCATCCCGGGTGGTGTCGATGCCCCAGGACGATGCGAGCTCCACCTTCGACTTGTTCTCGGTGGCGGTCATCGCCTTGCCGAGGTCGGACTTGTTGCTGAGCTTGTTGGCCTTGCCGAACTTGTCGTAGGCCTTCATGCCCTGCTCGGCGGCACCGACGTAGCCGAGCACGCCCACGCCGGCCTTGCCGGCGATGTGGCTCACCTGACCTGCGGCAGTACCGACCGCCCCGGAACCCGCGGTGGCCTTGACGATGTCGGCACCGTGACGGACGAGGTTGGCGGTGGAGGCGGCGGACTTGGCACCGCTGGTGGCCGCCTTCTTGTAGTCCTTGTCCTGGAAGGCCTTGTAGGCGTCCGAGCCGTGCTGGTAGGCGCCCAGGCCGTCGGTGAGGGCCCCCACGCTCGACATCTGGATGCCGCCCAGGTGCTTGGCGGTGCTGGCGAGGCCGGTGTCGCCCTTGATGTCGGCGATGGTCTTGGTGACGCCGACGGCGCCCTTCGTGGTGGCGTCGAAGGCCTTGATGCCCGCACCGACCTTGTCGGTGGTGGAGGCGTTCTCATCGGTGAAGGTCTTGTAGGCCGAGAGTCCGGCACCCGTGGCACCGGTGACGTCGGAGGCGATCGAGCCCCCTGCGGTGAACTTGGTGGCGGCGTCCTTGTTGTCGGTGGCCTTCGACACCGCGCTCCCCAGACTGCTCACGCTCTTGCCGACGTCTGCCGTGGCCTTGTTGATCGCGATGGCCCGATCGACGTTCGTGGCCCCGTCGTCGTTCCAGGTGTCGATCGCGCCGGTGACCGACGTGCCGGACTGGAGCGTGCCGCTGACGGCACTGCCGACACTCGCCACCTTGGCGCCCTGGGCTTCGTGTCCGGTGATCTTCGTGATGTCGTGGATGGCCTTGGTGCCAGCCGAGGTGGCCGAGGCGCCGGCCCCGAGCACGGCGTTGGCCTTCTGGGTCTTCGTGGCACCTTCCGCGTGGTAGCCCTGCACGCCCTTCGCGATGGCCTCGACGGCCGAGGCGGTGTGGGTGGCGGCGGACCCGCCGGTCTGGATGTGGCCTTGCAGCGCCTCGGAGCCTCCCGCGAGCTTCGTGAAGTCGGAGGCGGACGCGGCTCCGCTGGTGGCGAGCCTGCCGCTGGCGCCGGCGATCTTCTCGGTCTTCCGTGCGTTGGACAGCTTGTCGTCCTGCAGGGTGGCGTGGATGTCCATGCCGGCCAGGCCTGCATCGGCGGCATGGCTGACGCCGCTGGCGCCGGTGGCGATGGCATCCCCGGGAACACCCTGGTGGTGCTTCGAGAGCAGCCGGGCGCCCGCACCGGTGCTGTTCGCGATGCCCTTGGTGGCGTGAAGGCTCGCGTTCACCTTGTCCGAGGTGGTGGCTTCCTTGCTGCGCAGGGTCTTGGTGGCGGCGATACCCTGAAGGGCGGCATCGGCGGCATGGCCATAGACGGCGGCGTGATCCTGGATGCTGCCGGACACCTCATCGTGGCCGGTGAGATCGGCCACGTTCGCGGCGGAGCTGCCGAGGTGTCCCGCTGCCGCCTTGGTGCCCATGGCGACGGCACCGGCCTTCTGGTAGGTGTCGGCCTCCTTGCTGGAGACCACCTCGGCCACCTTGTTGAGGCTGCGGGCGCCGTCTGCCGCGCTCGCCACGGCGGAGCCGCCCTGGGCGACCTTGCCGCCCAGCTCCCCCTTGCCCGTGGCGGTGAGCAGGGTGTGGGCGGCCGCGGTGCCGTGGCTGGCCACCGACGAGGTGCCGGCGAGGGCGGCATCGGTCTTCTGGAAGCCCGTGGCGCCGTCCTTGTGGAAGTCCTGCCACGCCTTGGCGCCGCCTGCGAGGCCCGAGCCGGCCTGGCCGAGCGCCGTGCCCGACGCCTCGATGACTTCACGGGAGGCGTCCGACGCACCGAGGGCGCCTGCCGTGCTGGAGACGAACCTTCCACCCGGTGTTCCGAGTCCTGCCGTCGCGTGTCCGGCCGCCTCCAGGCGGGACGCGGTGGACGCATCGGAGGATGCCGCCCCCCGGATGTTCCGCATCTCCCGGTTTCCGGAGCGGGCGAGATCCGAGAAGCTGCCGGTGACGTCTGCGGCAGTGGCCGCGGTGCTGCTGCCGGAGGCGGCCGCGAAGCGCCCGAGCTCGTTCGAGGCGACGCCGCTGGCGATGGCGGCATGGGGCAGGGCCTTTTCGGTGGCATCGAGGGTGAACCCGCCGTCGGCGTAGGCCTCATGGACCTTGTACGCTGCCGCGGCACCGGGCTTGCCCCGATCGAAGGCATCCATCGCGCCCTTGACCTTCGCGGTGCCCGACTCGAGCTTCTCGACCGCCGTGGACCGCGCGGAGGGGGGGGCCGGCTGCTCCAGGGGGTCGGCCAGCACATCCTCCGGAGGACGTGCGCCGGAGGTCTGGGAGGTCGTGGGTCGGGTTCCGACCTTCGAGGGTGCGTGTGGCATGGCTCACCAAGGTGACAATGGGCGTACCGGTTTGAGGAGACCGGATCTCGTCGACCTTGTCATGGGTCTCGGTGCCTGTCAACGCTGGTGGGTTTTGATGGCGCGTTTGTTGATGCACAGCAACAATGAATCTCGTTTGTGCGAGGAGCCGTGCGCCAACGTGCCACCTGATGCGTCGCACGGGTGTACTGCGCCACGCGCGGAAGATGAGGTGCGAAGACGCCCCCGATTGTTGCTCGGCGAGAACAATCGGGGGCGAAGGGTGGAGCGGGGATGTCGGGGCGCAGGGGTCACCAGCTGGCGTACCAACCCCCGTCGTTCCGGTCGCGCTCCTTGCCGTAGGCCTTGCCGTGGCCATGACCGCCGCGCTCCCGCTCCCGCAGCTCTCCATCCTCGATCACCAGGGCCTCCCGGTCGAACCAGCTCATCCGGATGTCGCCGTCGTAGACCACCCGCCCGCGGCGGTTCACCAGCTTGATGTCGTGGTCGCCGGCACGGACCTCGAACGTCTCGGACTCGTCCTCGTCGATGGTGCCCCGGAAGCGACCGTTGATGTAGACGGTCAGCTCGCGGTCGTCGCGGTTGATGAGCTTGAGGGTGGAGCTGCGGGCCGACCACCCGGCGTCGGGCGTGCCCGGGCGCTGCTGGGGTGCATCGCCGATGCGGTAGGAGAGATCACTGCCGGGGCGCAGGGAGAGACGGTACTCGTCCCGATCCACACGTCCGTCGTAGCCCAGGGACATCACCTCGATCTCGATCATGCCGGGGGCGAGCTCGACCTCCTTGCGCTGGCCGGGCAGGAGCCAGAACGGACGCATCTGGGGAAGATCGACGAGCAGCGGCGTGGCGCCTCCGGGGTGGATGAGGGTGAGCTCGGACAGGGGAGGAAGGAGGTTGGCCTCGAGATCCTCGCCGGACATGAAGGTGCCGGCGCGGCGGTACAGCACGGTTCCACGGTCGTCCTTGATGAGGATCTGGTGGTTGCCGGACCCGAAGGCGAAGCGGCGCTCGTCGCCACGGTAGACGGTGCCGAGGCTGTTGCCGTCCATGTAGACGGTGACGGAGCGGCCGGTGTCGTTGTCGACGTCCAGGCGGACGGTGTGGCGACCGGCTGCGGCGGGCATCGCCACCAGAAGGGTGGCAAGGCTGAGCATGGACCTGGCGAACATGGCGACCTCCTTCGGCCAAAGCCTGCGCGTCATCGGCAGGTGCTACAGGGACGCCGGGTTCATGGGGTTCTTCACACCGTGGATTTCCTTGACAACTCGGCCCGATATCCAAGGTCCCTCTGTATACGCTCCCGTGCCCGTTTCCGTGCCCGTGCCCGTGCCCGTTTCCGTGCTCGTGCCCGTGCCCGTGCCCGTCCGACCCGGAACATGGGTGACAGTTGTTCCCGTGCTCGAAGCGAGGAGGGAAGAGGTCGGGGCGAGGAGGGATGCGTCCTGGCGTGACGGGAGCTTGAATTGCGCCGGGAGCGTCGATGTCCTCCCGGCCACCGTGGCCCTGTTCGGTGTGCACATTCCTGGCGAACGATGTGTCTGGAGACACAGAGGACACAGAGAATGCAGGTGGAACACCGTGGACAGTCGGTGCGACGGGGCCCACACGTGGTGCGGGGCGCGCAGGCACCCGGGTTGGGAACGTCCGTCGGCTCGCGACGGGTGGCAGCGGAGTGCCCTCGGGAGGTCCGTCGGTTCGCCACCGGTGGGGTGGCAGCGGGGTGCCGTCGGGAGGTCCGTCGGGTCGCGACCGGCGGAGCCGCGACGCCAAGACCCGAAAACCCCGAGATGCTCCAAAGAGCACCCCGGGATCCCAGGATTCCAGCGCCACCCCTTCAGCCACACACCCCAAGGATGGGCCGTCTGGTCGTGTCGGGGGCGAGGAACAAGGGGGGCAGTGTGCTCATGCACACAACCCCCGAAGTGACGAAGCAGCCGGCGCGGCCAGACGGCCCAGCCGGCTACTCGACTACATGCCGATCCAGCCCTCGATCTGGGCATCCTTGAGCTGGGCGGGGTGGCCACGCCAGACGACCTTGCCGTCCTTGACCACTGCAGCTGCGGGGACGCCGGAGACGGCGAAGGTGGTGGACGCCTTGCCGTCCTGCTCCTTGGCGATCGGGTAGCCGATCTTGTTCTCGGAGATGAAGGCGGTGACGTCTTCGTCGGTCTTGCCACGGGTGACCTTGGTGAGGCCGATGACGTTCAGACCCTTGTCGTGGTACTTCTCGTAGGTTGCCTGCAGCTTCGGCACCTCGCGCTTGCAGTGGGGGCACCAGACTTCCCAGAAGACGAGAAGGGTGGCATCGCCGTCGGCCAGGGAGGTCTCACCCTGGTACCACTTCTCGATCTCGAGGTCGGTGACCTCCTTGCCCACGAGCTCGAGCTCGCCGAGCATCCGAGCAGCAGGGGCGGCGTAGCGGGTGCCCTTGAACTTCTCGGTCATCTCCTTGAACTTGGCCTTGGCCTCGTCGGTGTTGCCTTCCTGCAGGGCCTTCTGGGCCTCGGTGTACAGCTTGCGAGCCTCGGCCTCGTCGGCGTTGTTGGCAGCGGCGTCACCCTTGGCTGCGGGGGCTTCCTCGATTTTGGCGACGCGGGCCTCGAGATCTTCCACCTTCTTGCTCAGGGCGGGGTCGGAACAGGCGCTCAGGGCGAGAAGGCCAGCGAGGGCCACGCGATAGATACTCATGTCGAACTTCCTCCGAATCGGACGTCGCGCTTTATAGCAGGTGATCTGGTACGACAAATAGTTGGAATACCAAGTCAGGCATAGGACCTTGGGTACGGGCGTGCGCCATCCTGCCTTCGCATTGGCGATGCTGTACCTTACGGCGATTTTGGTTCAGTGTGGCGTCACAGGACGTCAAGAACAAGGGAGTCGTGTATGTGGTTGGTCACCGGCGGCGCAGGGTTCATCGGTTCTCACACGGTGGAGCTTCTGCGAAAGAAGGGACATTCGGTGCGGGTTCTCGACAATCTCAGTACCGGAAGTCGTGACAATCTCGAGGGACTCGACGTGGAGCTCATGGTCGGCTCCATCGAGGATCCCGATGCCGTGGCAAGGGCGATGAAGGGGGTCGAGCGGGTGGTGCATCTGGCCGCGCGCATCTCCGTGCCCGAGTCGGTGGAGTCGCCCCTGCTGTACGACGCCACCAACGTCCACGGCACCCTGCAGGTGTTGGAGGGGGCGCGCCGCGCCGGCGTCCAGCGCGTGAGCCTGGCGTCGAGCTGCGCCATCTACGGCTCCCTGCCCGGACTGCCCAAGCTGGAGACCTCGCCCATCCACTGCGAGTCTCCCTACGCGGCCAACAAGGCAGCCAACGAGATGTATGCGAGGTCCTACTCGGAGACGATGGGCCTCGAGGTGGTGGCCCTGCGCTACTTCAACGTCTTCGGTCCCCGTCAGGATCCCGCGGGCCCCTACGGCGCCGTGATCCCCAAGTTCGTGGAGTGGGCCCTGGCAGGTCAGACCCTCACGATCTTCGGCGATGGCGAACAGGGCCGTGACTTCGTGAGCGTGCGCGACGTCGCGCGCGCCAACGTGATGGCTGCAAGCGGCGACGCGGGCGCAGGCGAGGTCTTCAACGTCGGTGGCGGCCGCATGATGACCATCAACCAGCTCGCAGCGCAGGTGTCGGCGGCGGTGCCCCATGAGGTGTCGTTCCGCCACGAGGCACCCCGACCGGGCGATGTCCGGGCATCGATGGCCAGCGTCGACAAGGCCAGCGAGATCCTGGGCTGGAAGCCCGAAGCCGACTTCGACGCCGCCCTCGCGGAGACCGTCGAGTGGTTCGTGCAGCGCGGCGGCGAGCTGGTTCCCGGCTGATCCACGCCTCCGGACGCACGAAGGCCCGCCGTCCCTGGAGGACGGCGGGCCTTTCCGTGTCTGGGAGCCAACGGCTCAGCGGTTGGCCCAGCCGCTGCCCACGACGATGTAGCCCGCAGCGGCGGGTGCGCCGGCAACCCAGCGGAACTCACCTTCGAAGGCGACGAAGGTTCGACGCGCCAGGCGGGAGAAGGGGGTGGACCAGCCGATGCGGCCGGCGACCCGGGGGGCGACGTGGACGGTGGTGTCGTACTCGCCGTTGGACCGTGCCTTCCACTCGGAACGGAGGACGAGATCCGGGCCGAGGGAGGCGCCGAGCAGCAGGGAGCGTGCCGCGATGGTCTCGTAGTGGGCGTAGACCCCGAAGGAGGTGAGCCACTCGGACAGGACGGCGCCTTGCACACCAGCGCTCATGCCGATGCCGATGCGGTGGTTCTCGATGTGCCGACCCCAGGTGAAGCGCCCGCCGAGACCGGCGAAGTGCTCCGAGATCTGGAAGGTGCCGTTGTAGACGTAGCCCACCGCGAACTCGCCGGACCAGCTGGTGCGGGGAGGGATGTGCTTGAGGATCACCGGCGGCGGCTCGTCCTCGGACAGCACGGGGTTGGCCGCAGTGCTCGCGAGCGCGGGTGCCGAGATGGCGAGGGTCAACAGGGGGGCGATCCAACGGTGCATGCGGTTCCTCCGTCCGACATGGAGGGTGTCATTGCACGCAGGTTTGTCAACGTGCAAGGGTCGAAACCCCGAGGTATGGGGCCGCCGTGACCGGGGGTTCGGGTATGGCCCTTCGATCCGGTGCAGTCAGCACCGATGCCCTCGGCAGGGGCGAAGACCAGGGTCCACGGGGTGGCGAGGATGACGGAAGACGATCGGGCGCATGAGGCGCTCTCGGAAGGCGGCGTGGACACCGCGGAAGCGCCGGATGACGGCGGCCTCGGGCTGGGGGTGCTGCTGCGTCGCCTGGCGGTGGGGATCGCGGCTCTCCTGGCGGCGCTGGGCGTGGTCTCCTGGCTCGTGCGCGACCCCATCGAGCTGGCCTCGCGGCGGTTCGTCGACCTGATGGGCCTCCCCGGCGTGTTCGGGGGCGTGCTGTTCACCGACACCGTCGGCCTGACCCACGAACCGCTCCTGCTGGCGGGCTGGCTCGGGGGTCTCGGGTTCTGGCCGGTGGCGCTCGTGGCCATGGGAGCGAGCATCACGGCAGGCGTGCTCGGGTGGTCGCTCGGCCGCATCGCCGGCAAGGCGGCGTGGCTCGGTCGCCTGTTCGAGCGCTACCGCATCTCCGCCTTCATGGATCGCTACGGCGCGATGGCCGTGGCCGTGGCGGCGATCACGCCGATCCCCTTCGCCTTCGTCACGTGGGCATCCGGCGTGGCGCGCGTCCCGCTGCTGTGGCTGCTGCTCGGCGCGCTGTTCCGGATCCCCAAGGTGTTCATCTACTTCAAGCTGATGCTCTGGGCCTGGGCACTGCCCGGCGCGTGAGCTCGCTCAGGGGTGGCTGCCCGGGTCGGCGTCGACCAGGCCCGCGGTGATGGTCCACTCGGAATCCGTCCAGGTGTCGCTGGCCAGCAGGACGGTGCTGTCGCGGGTGATGCAGCTGTCGGTGTACTCCCACAGCTCGCCCGTGCCGTCGACGCCGATCTCGCCGATGATGTCGACGGTGTCGCCGGTGGAGGCATCCTCGAGGACGAAGGTGTCGTCTCCGTTGCCGTTGACGATGCCGTCGTTCTGATCGGGCGTGATCGAGGGCCAGTGGGTCTGGAAGTCGGTGAGGTTGTTGGCGATCACCCAGGTGCTGCCGGCGGACAGCGTGCCGCTGAGGGAGATGCTCTGGCCGTTCGTGGTGCCGTTGGAGTACCGGGTGATCTTGTAGTCGGACAGGTCGACGGAGGCGCTTCCGGCGTTGTACAGCTCGATGTACTTGCCGTTGGACGGGGTGGTCGACGGGTCGCAGTACTGGGAGATGACGAGGTCGCCGGCCGCGGCGGTGTCGCCGGTGGCGGGAGACGTGCCGGTGTCGGTGGGCAGGGTGCCGGTCGGAGCGGTGTCGCCGGGCGGCGTACCGGTGGGGGCGGTGTCCTCGGGCACGCTGCCTGTGGGTCCGGTGTCGCCGGGGATCACGCCGGAGTCGGCGGTATCCGGGGGGGAGACCGGGTGACTGTTGGGGCTTCCGTGGACGGTTCCGGTGAAGAACCACTCGGAGGACGTCCAGGTGGCGCTGGGGGCGGTGACGAGCTCGTCGCGGACGATGCAGAGATCGGTGTACTCCCAGGCCTCTCCGGAGCCGTCGACGCCGAGCTCGCCGAGGATGTCGACCACGGTGCCGCCGATGGTGGACAGCACGAAGGTGTCGTCGCCGTTGCCGTCGATGGTGCCGGAGACCAGATCGGCGGTGGAGCCGGGCCAGTGGCTCTGCATGTCGGCTTCGTTCTTCGTGATGACGAAGGTGTCTCCGGCGCCGAGGGTGCCGCTGAGGGACAGCGTGCTGGTGGCGATGGTGGCACCGTTGGCGTAGCGGACGATCTCGTAGCCGGAGAGGTCCTGCACACCGGGGCCCGGGTTGTACAGCTCGAGGAAGCGGCCGTTGGCGGGCGTGGTGGAGGGATCGCAGTACTCGGCGATCATCAGGATCGGGTTGGCGGGCTCGACGGGGCTCGTGCCCGTGTCGACGCCGGTGTCGGTCGGCAGGCCGGTGTCGGGGAGGCCGTCGCCGGGCACCACGTCGCCCTGGGATACGGGGGCCAGCTTGTGGCGGCCGAAGCTGTAGGTGAGGCTGCCGGCGGCGGACGCGATGGGCGTGCCCTGCTCCAGGGACAGCGCGCTGCGGGCGTCGAACATGCTGGGACTCATCCACAGATCGTGGGTGCCGTCGGTGAGGACCCACTCCTCGCCGGCCTGCAGGCTCTCGACGTACAGCTCGGAGCCCACGACCAGCAGGCGCATGGACTCGAGGCTCTCGGCGATCGCGGGATCGAGGAGCTGGGAGGGATCGACCTGGACCGGGGCGGGCTGGACGCCGGAACCAGTGACGACGATGCGGCCGAGGTGGCTCCCGGTGACGGGATCGGTCTCGTACGGTTGCAGCTGCTCGAGGCCGTAGACGGACTGGAACCGACCGACCACGTCCACCCGGTCGCCCACGTCGGGGACCAGCGGTGCATCGGTGCCCGTGAGCACGTAGATGCCTGCGTTGGTGGCACCGGACTCCTGTGCGTGGAAGCCGTCCGGGCCGACGCCGCTGACGGTGAGTCCCTCGACCTTCACGACGGCGTTGATGCGGACCTCGCCGGCGCGGATCCTCGCCACCGTGAGCGTCTCGAAGGCGGAGTCGTCGAAGCCGGTGTCGAGGGGGCCGGAGGGGCCGGAGTCGGTGCCGTCGAGGGGTTGTCTGGTGTCGCTCGTGCAAGCCGCGAGCGCGAGTACTGCAGTCAGGTGCAGGGAGAGGTGCCTGTACATGGTTCGGTCCCGGAGTCTGGCAAGTCGTGACGTGCAGTTGTACCAGCCTTCACGTTCCGTTGACGGGGCGTTCTCGTGGCGTCCACGGAGAATCCTCGATTCCGGAGCACGCGGGGGAGCGGTCGTTCCTCCGGTGGACGCGGTGCGTACCGATGAAAGTGACCGTTCGAGGGGCGGAGGCCGCTAGGACGCTCGTTCGTCTGCCTCGTCCGCGAGCCAACGGCGGAGCAGGCCGTCCGCGACCAGCCCGATCGCCAGTCCGATCACGTCGGTGAGGATGCGCTCGGGTCCCAGGCGCAGGATGTCCGCCCCCGAGATGGACAGCATCGCCATCAGGAACAGGGTGACCCAGAACATCATCGCGCCGCCCTGCGGGTGGCCCATGAGGAAGATGGCGGTGCCGGAGACCCACAGGGCCCCTTTCATGACCCATGGCTCGGACCATAGCAGCGCGATCGAGACGGCGGCCATCGCACCCGAGGCGGTGCCGACCGCTCGCCAGAGGGCCGCGCCCGGTGTCTCCTTCCAGGTGGGCCGGACCACGAAGTGGGTGGCGGCGGCGGGCCAGAAGTGGTGGGCGGAGCCGAGGTTCCAGCCCACGACACCCGACAGCGTGACGGCGATCGTCCGCACCAGCGCGAAGCGGTGGACGACCCTCGGTGTGGCGGGGGGAGGGCGCTTCGCGGGCACCTCGGGGCCGGGAAACACCAGGGTGCCCACGGTGTACAGGGCCACGCCCAGGAGGAAGCAGCCCGCGATGAGGAACGCCCGTTCCGGTGGCCCGCCCGGCATGTTGAGCACGGCGATGAGCCACACCGTGGACAGGTACAGGACCCATGTCCAGGTGGGGTGGACCAGCAACAGCAGGCTCGAGGTCCAGACCACCGCGGCGAGCAGGGCGATCGACAGCGCGGGCGACGCCGACGTCAGGGAGCCGGCGATGGCGGCGAGCGCACCCATGACGCCGAGGAGCGCGAGCAGGCGCGCCCGCGGCATGCCGGCCCGCAGCGGGTCGGCGAGGGAGGCGAGCGCCATGCCCATCCCGGTGATGGTGATGGGCATGGAGGCCTTGGGTCCCGCGAAGATCACCAGGGAGAGGACGAGGGCGGCAGTGGCGCCGGAGCGCCACCGCAGCCGGCTCGAGTGGGAGGCGTCGGGCGACATGGGACCTCGGGTCGACGAGTCACCCCATCGACCCGAACGGTCGGCTCCTGGAGCCCTACCAGCCCAGGGGCTTCAGCCTGCGGCGGATGAGATCGAGGGACCAGCCGGTGAGGCGGGCGAGGGTCCGGGCCTCCTCCTCGCGACGCTCCCGCACGGCGGACTTGTAGGCGGGCGCCGCGTCACAGGTCATGGGGCCTTCGAAGGGATGCTGCAGCACGAGCCGCACCTGGTGGGGACGCATGTCGGCGGTCTCGTGCAGGCGCAGGTCCTCGGGGAAGCTGGCGGCGTCGTAGCGGACGTGCAGACGGGTGAGCATGCCGCCCTCCGTGGGCCCCCAGGGGGCGCCGAGCTTCACCATGAGGTCCTGCTTCAGCGGCTCGCCCACGCAGGGATCGCACTTCTGTCGCAGGGGCCAGGCGTACTCGGTGAAGCCGGCGGTGGGGTAGCGCTCGTACTGCTCGGCGAACATGGCCTTGTAGACCTCGCCGAAGGAGTCGCCGACGAAGGTGGGCACGTTCAGGTTGCTGGGCATCGGCACGGTGCGGTAGTTGGCGAGCTCCACCCGCCCCTTCCGGCTGAAGGTGTGCAGGATGAGGTCCTGCTTGCCACGGGCGTTCAGGGTGCCCAGGCGGATGGGCAGCATGAACTTGTCGGACTCGTAGCGGACCTGCAGGGGCCGCAGCATGTTCAGGCCCCGGCGCTGCTGCTCCCGCAGGTCGACCTTGGCCACGAAGAAGCGCATGTCCTGGCGGATGTAGGAGCTGAGGATGCGGTCTGCGCCGGCGGGCAGCTTGTAGCCGTTGTCCCGCAGCCAGCGCTGCAGCCCCTCTCCTTCCTCGGCCGACAGGATGAGCACGTTGTACTCCTCGATGTCGTACTGGGCCTCGATGCGGACCTTGTACTTCTCCTCACGCTCGACCATCCCCCGCGGAGCGCGCATGGACACGGCGCCCGCCATGTCGGCCTCGGCGATCTCGTACAGCACCACGGGCGCACAGGGATCGGGGTCGTGGTACTCGGCGAGGCGGGGCGCGCTGTAGGCGTCGAGATCGGCCAGGATCTTCGACTCGAGCACCGAGATGTCCTTCTGCTTCACCACGGTGGGCACCGGCACCACCATGGCGAACTCCTCGGGGGCGCCGTGGTAGTCGTTGGCCATGGTCACGGTGGTGTGGTCGCCGTCCCGGGCGAGCACCACGTGGGAGCTGTCGTTGAACAGGTCGGCATCGGCGTGGGAGACGTAGAAGCCACAGAAGGCGAAGGCCGGGGCCGGGGAGAGCAGGGCGGGCAGGAGCAGGTGGCGGCGCATGGGATCTCCTTTCACTTGGATGCGGGGATGGCGACGGAGCGCCAGGTGAAGGCCCGAGCGGGCCGGCGGCGGTTGAGGAGCGGAACGGTCGGGGCCAGCAGGAGCAGCGCCCACAGGGGGCCGGCGTTGATCCACAGGTGCACCTGCAGCACGAACCCGACGGCCGCGACGGAGGCGGTCCACGCGATCCGTGCGAGGCGGTCGTCCGGCGACGTGCGGGGGTCGGTGATCATGAACAGCGCGAACAGCAGCACCGTGCCGCTGCGGAGCTGGTGGGCCCAGATGGTCAGCGGGTCACCGAGCCACAGGGCGCGGGCGAGGAACAGGCCCGACCAGGTCAGCAGGAAGGTGACGGGCACGTCCGAGCGCCTGGAGTGGTGCAGGACGTGCCAGGCACCGCCTCCGATGAGGAGGGCCCACAGGCTGGCGCTGCCCCACTGGCCGGGGGAGACCCAGGCGAGGTCGAGGCCCGTCAGGAGCAGGAGTCCCGCCAGGGAGGGGTTCACCATGTGGCGGCCGTCGGCCCGAAGCAGGAACTTCGAGGCGATGGCGACCACCGCGGCCACGGGCCCGGCCCAGGGGTGCATCGAGCGCAGCAGGAGCGCGAGGCTGCCGGCGGTGACGAAGGCGCTCGTCAGGTCGCGGCTGGGGACCCGCCAGAGTCGCAGGCAGGCCCACTGGGTGACCAGGGCGGCGGCGGTTGTGGTGAGCACGGACGTCAGGCTGACGTCGAAGTGCAGCCAGCCCGCACCGAGGGCGAGCAGGACGCCCTGCAGCGCGAGCTGACCGTGTCGTGGGTCGGACATGTTCCCTCCCGTCGTGGGTTCGCGGGGGGAACGCGAGAGGGAACCGGCGACTTACACGGCTGCCCCGATTTTCTGCCGGTCAGTCCAGGACGATGGTGGTGGCGTCCTCCACCTGCCAGCAGGTGGGGGCACAGTCCGGGCCGTTGGGCGTCCAGGGGTCGGTCTGCGGTGTGGTGCGCGTCTCGCTCCACAGCTCGTCGAGGCCCTCGAGCAGCACGAGGTCGTAGGAGGGCCAGGGCTGGCCGCCCGGGTTGGTGGCGGCGTCCTGGAAGGGGGCCTGCAGCTCGATGACGATGGTCCCGGCGTTCCAGGTGACGTCCGCGAAGGCGGTGCCGATGCAGCTGTTCTCGCCCTGGGGACCGGAGATGTTGCACCGGATCTCACGGCGGCCCTCCGGCGTGAGCCAGAGGTTGTAGGACGCCCCCTCGACGGTCAGGTCGAGATCGTGCTCGACCGTGAGCGTGAAGGTGGACGTGCACCCGATGTCGGTGCAGAACCCGGGAATGGTGTCGTCGCAGCCGCCGAGGAAGGTGGCGGACATCAGCAGGAAGGGGACAAGTCGCGTCATGGGGCCCTCGTCAGAAGGCGCCACAGCCCTCGTCGAGCATGCTGCCGCCCTCGATGGCGGCCAGGCCTTCGTCGTCTCCCGTCATGTTGTCCAAGCCGTACAAGCGGCGCAACTCGGGATCGAGCAGGTGGGTGGGCCGGACGTTGGACAGGGCGCGGAACATGTTGCCGCGGACGTTGGGGTTCTCGTCGTTCAGCTCGGTGAGGAGCGCCTTGACCCGCTGCCGCTTGAGGCCGTCCTGGGAGCCGCACAGGTTGCAGGGCAGGATGGGGAACTGCATCAGCTCCGCGAACTCGACGAGATCGGCCTCGGCGCAGTTGATGAGGGGGCGGATGACGATGTTGCGGCCGTCGTCGCTGGTGAGCTTGGGAGGCATCGCCTTGATCTGACCCGTGTACAGCAGGTTCATCATCAGGGTCTCGATGCTGTCGTCGCGGTGGTGACCCAAGGCGATCTTGTTGCAGCCCATGTCGACGGCGGCGTTGTACAGGATGCCGCGCCGGAGCCGGGAGCACATGGAACAGTAGGCCTTCCCCTCGGGGGTCTTGTCGAGGACGATGCTGTAGGTGTCCTCCTTGAGCATCCGGTACTCGGCACCTTCGGCCTTCAGCCAGTCCTCGAGGATGTGCTGGGGGAAGCCCGGCTGGTTCTGATCGAGGTTGACCGCGATGATCTCGAAGTCGAAGGGCACCCGCTTGCGGATCTCACGGAGCAGCCAGAACATCGCGTAGGAGTCCTTGCCGCCGGACATGGCGACCATGATGCGGTCGCCGGGCTCGATGAGGTCGTGCTCCTGGGAAGCCTTGGCGACCTTGGACATGAGACGGCGGGTGAGACGGTCCATGATGGGGATCTCCGTGCGGGGAAAGGGGAGGCGGCGCGCCCTATAACCGGTGGTCACGGGGGGGGATGTGGGGGAAGCGTGGAATATGACACCCCCGGCGCCCATGCCCGTGCCCGTGCCAGATGCCGGCTGCCTCCGACCCGTCCGCGGGAACGAACCGGTCGCGATCCGCCCATTGAGGAACTCTTGGCTTGAGAACGATCGCGCAACGCACCACATTAGGCGCGACCGATACCGCGGCGCCCTGCGTCTCGCAGTCCTCGCCTCATGGCCCACCCCGGAGATCAGCATGTCCGACGCCATCTACAAGATTCCGCCCGCCGTCAACGAGCCCGTGTACAGCTACGCGCCCGGCTCTCCCGAGCGTGTCGCCCTCGAGGCCGAGCTGGTCCGCCAGGGCAGCGAGGTGGTCGAGATCCCCTGTGTGATCGGTGGTGAGCACGTCTTCACCGGCAACACCGTCGACGTGCTCAACCCCTGTGACCACCAGCAGGTGCTGGCCAAGGTCCACATGGCCGGGCCGGACGAGGTCAAGGCCGCCATCAAGGCATCCCTGGACGCCAAGAAGACCTGGGCCGCCATGCCCTGGGAGCACCGGGTCGCCATCTTCCTGAAGGCTGCAGACCTCCTCGCCGGTCCCCACCGGGCCCGCATCAACGCCGCGACCATGCTGGGCCAGGCCAAGACGGCACACCAGTCCGAGATCGACGCCGTGGCGGAGCTGTGCGACTTCTGGCGCTTCAACGCGTCCTACATGCAGGACATCTACGCCGAGCAGCCCCCCGTGAGCCCCGCCGGCATCTGGAACCGCCTCGATCACCGTCCCCTCGACGGTTTCGTCTTCGCGGTCACCCCCTTCAACTTCAGCTCCATCGTGCTGAACCTGGCCTCCGCTCCCGCGATGGTCGGCAACACGGTCGTGCTCAAGCCGAGCCCCACCTCCATGGCGTCGGTCTGGAAGCTGTACCAGATCCTCGAGGAGGCCGGACTCCCTGCCGGCGTCATCAACCTGGTCAACGGCCACGGTGCCGACGTGGGCGACATCGTCCTGGCCGACCCCGACCTCGGCGGCATCCACTTCACCGGCTCCACCGCCACCTTCCAGCACATGTGGAAGACCGTCGGCATGAACATCACCAACTACCGGCAGTACCCCCGCCTCGTGGGTGAGACCGGTGGCAAGGACTTCATCCTCGCCCACGCCAGCGCCGATGCGAAGGCCGTGGCCGTGGCCATCCTTCGCGGTGCCTTCGAGTTCAACGGCCAGAAGTGCTCCGCTGCCAGCCGCATGTACGTCCCCTCCAACATCTGGGGCGACGTGAAGGAGCACGTGCTGCGTGAGCTCGCTAAGTTCAAGCAGGGCGACGTCCGGGACTTTTCCAACATGGTCAGCGCCGTCATCGACGAGCGGGCCTACAAGAAGATCTCCAACTACCTGGCCATCGCCCACGAGACCGCCGAGGTCCTCGCCGGCGGCGGCGGCTCCATGGACAAGGGCTACTACATCGAGCCCACCGTGGTGCAGGTGTCCGATCCCAAGCACAAGCTGATGCGCGAGGAGATCTTCGGACCCGTCGCCACCGTGTACGTCTACGATCCCGAGGACTTCGATCAGGTGCTCGCCCACGTCGACGACCACGAGTACGCGCTCACCGGCGCCTTCTTCGCCCAGGACCGCCACGCCATCGTCAAGGCATCCGAGGCCCTCCGCTTCGCCGCGGGCAACTTCTACATCAACGACAAGCCCACGGGCGCCGTCGTCGGCCAGCAGCCCTTCGGTGGCGGCCGTGCGTCCGGCACCAACGACAAGGCTGGCAGCCCGCTGAACCTGCTGCGCTGGATCAGCCCCCGCACCATCAAGGAGAACTTCGTTCCTCCCCACGACTGGCGCTACCCCTTCCTGGGCTGATCGAGCAAGGAACAGAAGACTGCGGGCCGGTGTCCTCCGTGGACACCGGCCCGCTCTTGTAGGTCGGCGAATTTGTGGGCAGAATGCGCTCTGCGTTGATTCGAGGACTACATGAAGATTCGATTCGTCCATGTCGCCCTGGTGGGCCTGGTCGTCGGGATCGGATGGGCCGGCGTCGAGATGTGGGAGACGGTGGAAGACACCGCTGACGCCATGTTCGGCAAGGCCGGCTCGTCGACGAAGCGAGGTCGGTCGATCGCCGACGTTCGTCGCACCCGGAAGAAGTCCGATGCCGGACCCGTCGCGGTGGTGGCAGACAAAAAGGTACGAAGCAAACAGAAGAAGGATCGGCTCCGGGTGCTCCCGGACGATCGCTACGAGGTGGAGCGCGTCGGCCGCAAGAAGGCCGAGGGTGGTGCCTTCGTCGTGCGTCGCCGCGTGGGGGCGCCCGAGGTGCCCGAAGAGGTGCAGCGCAGCGCGGCCCCGGAGGCGGCCCAGCCGGACGATGCCGGGATCACCACGGGACCGGTCTTCGAGGCGCCGGAGCTGACCGATCCGGAGCTCCTGCCGGCTCGCGTGCCCAACGCCTCCATCGAGGAGCGCGTGGCCCGTCGGGTGGAGAACCGCGAGGACATGACCGAGGAGGAGCGCGACGCCTTGCGCGAGGCACGGCGTTCCTACGAGGAGGAACTCACGGGGTGGGAGCTCGCCGAGTACGAGCGGCGCAAGCGCCAGCGTCGACGGGCGCGCAAGGCCCTGGGTGCCGACGAGCAGCACGCCGACACCGACACCCCCTGAGCCGCCTGCGGATACACGAAGGCCCCACCGTCCGAGAAGGACGGTGGGGCCTCGTGGCGTCGGAGACGTGGCCTCACTTGGCCACGGCTGCCCGCTGCTTGTAGACGTCGATCAGGATGTCGGCGATCTCGGGGCGGATGATGCGCTCGTCGGGGCGCTGGCCGCTCGTGAGGATCGCACGCACCTTGGAGCCCGAGATGAAGAAGGGCTTCTCGCCCTCGTGCTTGCTCATCAGGTCGACGCGACCGAGGGAGTCGTAGTAGGCGGCGAAGCCCACGCGGACGGGCTCGATGGCGAGCTTGCCGGACAGGTTGTCGAAGATGTGGTGGGCATCGAAGTCACCCCAGATGGCGTCGCCATCGAAGAAGGGGGCGTCGGCGTGCTTGCGGCCGATGACGATGTTCGTGAAGCCGTGGTTCTGGCGGTAGATGGCGTGCATCACGGCCTCGGAGGGGCCACCGTAGAACATCTTGATGTCGAGGCCGATCAGGTGGAAGACCTCGTTGATGTCGTAGCCCTTGGCGTCCCACAGCTCGACGTCGGCGTCGCCCTTGCCCAGCAGGGAGAGATCCTTGAGCTGGTTGTAGCAGCGCATGCGGGTGGCGGCGTCGACGTCGTCGTTCTTCAGCTGCCCGATGAGGGGGTTGAGGAACACGCCGGTGAAGTGGCCTTCCCGGGTGAGGGTCTCGGCGCCGTACACGAGAGCGTACTCGTGGGCACGGTGCAGGGGGTTGCGGGTCTGGAACGCCAGGGCGCGCTCGTAGCCCATCAGGGCGATCAGGGCGCGGGTCTGGGCGGGTGCCAGGACCTGGTGGCCGTACACGGGGTTGACCTTGGGGGGCAGGGCCCACAGGTCGCCGCCGACCAGCTTGGTGCGGGGGTCCTTCGTGACGATGGCGCCACCGGGGTGGTCGGTGCGGTCGGTGCCGTAGACGGACTTGACGTAGCGGGCCTTGTCCCAGTTGAAGACGCTCTGGACCTCGATGATGGCGCAGACGTCGCCGTCGGGGTCGATCAGGGCGGCCTTGCCACCCACCTGCAGGGCTGCGGCCTCTGCGTCGGTGACGGGCAGGGTGGTGGGGATGGTCCAGGCGTAGTCCTCACCGTTGGAGAAGATGACCTTCTCGTCGAGGACACGGTTGTAGACGTCCTCGTTCATGGGGCCGGTGATGGGGGACAGGGTGCCGTCGGCGATGCGGTGCACGGTGGCGAGATCGGCCTTGGTCACACAGATCCGGGGCATGCCCTCTGCGTCGGCGATGATCTGCTTGCGCTGGGAGAGGGGAAGACGACGGTTGACCGGGACGTCCAGGCCGCCGTGGACGGGAACAAGGCTCACGATACCTCCACATGCGAGCGCCCCCTGGCCCATTGTGGGGCAGGGGGCGGAAACGAGCGCATCGTAACGGCTCCGGGGCCGTCTGTCAGTGTTGGGGCAGGACCTCTGCCCGGCGGTTCTGGGCCCATGCGGCCTCGTCATGGCCAGGATCGACGGGGCGTTCCTCGCCGTAGGAGACGGCCTTGATGCGGCTTGCCGGGATGCCCTGGGCCTGCAGCCAGCCGGCGACGGCGTTGGCGCGACGGTCGCCGAGGGCGAGGTTGTACTCGATGGTGCCACGCTCGTCGCAGTGGCCCTCGATGCGCAGGGTGACGTCGGACTCGAGCCAGCAGTGGACCTGGGCGCGCAGGGCAGCCGCGGACTCGGAGGTGATGGCGTCGGAGTCGAACGCGAAGTGGGCCTTCGCCGCGTCGCAGCGGACCTCGGCCTCCTCGACCCGCAGACCCCCGCGCAGGGTGGCGGTCTCGCCGGTGGGGAGGCTGACCTCGACGTCGTAGGTGCCGAGGGGCAGGCCGGGCAGGGTGAGGTCGACCACGTTCTCGGTGCGGGCGGAGACATCCTCGGCGAGGAAGCCGTTGATGGAGATCTCGGGCGTGGCCGTGAAGCCGGCGCCGTACAGGACCGCCTGGGTGGGGGTGTTGGGCTCGACCTGGGAGGGAGACAGGCTGGTGACCGAGAGGGTCTCCTCGACGGTGGGCACCTCTTCGATGAGGGTGTCGTCCTCGTCGGTCTTCTTCTTCTTGCAACCGGTGGTGGCGAGCAGGGAGGCGCCGAGGACCAGGGTGGCAAGGCAACGTGCGGTCATGCGCATGGGAATCCTCTCGAGTGGATGATCCGAGTTGGGGCGAGCCTAACCGAACCGACGATACTGCAACAGGGGTCGGGGCGTACCTGACACGCTTCGTGACAGACAAGGACCTTCCCGGCCGAAGAGGCAATGGCTCCCTGGAGCGGATGGTTGGACTTGCAGACCTCCGTGGGTATGGTCCGACGTGGCACACCCGTGGTACCGGAACACATGACGATGCACACCCTTCCTGATGCTCATCTCCTGGCGCTCACCGACACGTCGGTGGTCGTGGGACCCCGCGGCGTGCGCCGGGCGGGCGACCAGCCCCCCGCGACCGGCGAGGTGCGACTGGCGCCCCTGGAGGGCGAGACACGGCCGGGCGAACGTTTCTGTGCCCGGTTCGGCCTGGCGAGCCCCCTGCTGTCCGGCGCGATGGCCCATGGCATCAGCGGTCCGGAGCTGGTCGCCGACGTGTCATCCGGGGGCATGCTCGGGTTCCTCGGCACCGCCGGGCGTCCCCCCGTGTGGCTGTTGCAGAGCGCCCGGGATCTTGCAGGGCGAGGGTGTCACCTGTGGGGTGCGAACCTCATCCATCAGCCCGGGGCCTCCCAGCAGGAGGAGGCCATCGCGCGCACCCTGGTGGAGTCCAGGGCGCCGTGGGTGAGCCTGTCGGCGTTCGTGCAGGTGACCCCCAGGATGGTGGGGCTGGCCTTCCAGGGGGCCCGCAAGGAGGGAGGGCACCTCGTCAGGGCGCGCGAGCTGCTGCTCAAGACCAGCCTGCCCGCCTTCGCCCGCGCGGCGCTGGGTCCACCGTCCAAGGAGCTCGTGCTCGCGGCGGCGGCGAAGGGCTGGCTCACGCGGGAGGAGGCACTCCTGGCGATCACCCATCCCGTGGTGGACTGCGTGGTGCTCGAAGGCGACAGCGCCGGGCACACCGATGGTCGCCAGTGGACGGAGCTGTTCGATGCGCTCCAAGCGGGCCGGGAGCAGCTGCTGCAGGCGCGGCGCGGGCGTGAGATGTGGATCGGGGTGGCCGGGGGCTTCGGTGAGCCAGGCGAGGTGGCGCGCGCCTGGGAGGCGGGTGCAGACTTCGTGCTGGTGGGGTCGGTGATGCAGTCCACGCGACAGGCGGAGCAGGGCGAGCTCGCCAAGGACATGCTCGTGGCGGCGGCGCCCGACGACGTGGGCATGGCACCCGCCGCTGACATGTACGAGTTCGGAGCCAGGGTCCAGGTGCTCACCCGTGGCACCTCGTTCGCGCGTCGGGCGAACCTGCTCGACACCTGGGGGCGCGCGGCGGCGAACGGTCTGCCCGACGGGGAGGAGCTGGAGCCTTCCTACGAGGCCATCACGGGAGAGTCCCCGCAGACCGCCTGGGAGGCCACCCAGGCCTTCTGGGCGATCCGGGATCCGGAGGTGCTCGTGCGGGCCGAGGACTCCCGCCGTCTCCGGGCCGCGCTCCTGGTGCGCCGCTACCTGGGCCTGTCCAGCCGCTGGGCCCGCCGGGGAGACGTCGATCGGCAGGACGACTTCCAGATCTGGTGTGGCCCCGCGCAGGGGCGCCTCAACGTGTGGCTTACGGGCTGCCACCTGCAGGACTGGCGTCAGCGAGGCGCGAGGCAGACCCTCGAGCTGCTGTGGCGGGCCTCCCTGACCACCGTGCGGGTGTGGTCGCTCGCGCGCTACGAGCTCCCGCTCCCCGCGGTATGTCCCGTCGCGTGGCTGATGGAGGACGACGATGCCCGATGAGGTCTGGCTGGACGGCGCGGCGCTGCTCGGAGGCGGCAAGCCGGTCGAGGTGGTGCGGCTGCCACCCGGCGTTCGGGGGGCGGCTTGTTCCGTGGACGCTGCACAGGCGCCTCTTCCCGTGCCTGGAGCGGTCGATGGGCGCCGGCTGCTCGCACGACCGGACGTCCCATCCGCCGCCGCCGGACGCCCGACGAGTGGCCGTGCGTTGCTTCGGGGCGCCTCCGAAACGTCACAGACCGGAGCGGACGGTCGCCTCGGCGACGAAGACGCAGGCTGAACCCACCAGACCGCCGCCTCCGGCGTCCTCGGGGTGGTCCCTGGCCCGAGGGGCGGACGGACTGACCGTCACTCCAGGTGTCGATCCTGAACGGTACCCGGAAAACATGTGCGCGAAGCACGGATATGTAGTAGAGCGGCCCGCGTTGGAGGTGGGTATGCGCGGCAAGTGGTTGTGGATCGCTGTGGGAGTCGTGGGTGGTTGTCAGGACGAGCCGGTGCTCATGATCCCGCCGCCGGATCCCCCACCGCTGGTCCAGTTCGACACCGCCGAGCCACCGGTCGAGGACACCGGGGTCATCGCCACCGCACCCATGTACGCGAACACCCAGGAGGCGCTGTACGAGATCGATCCCGACAGCGGCCTGGCGATCCGCATCGGCGACTTCCACGAGAACGGTCAGCCCTTCACCCAGGGCTTCGAGGACATCGCCATCGACCTGCAGGGCCGGCTGTACGGCGGCATGCGGGCGCCCTACGAGTCCGACACGCGGGCCATCTACCGCATCGATCCCTCCACGGCGCAGGTCATCCACATCTGCGACCTGCAGATCCGCATGACCGCCATGACCTTCCTCGCGGACGGTCGCCTCGTGGCGGGTGGCGACGAGACCCTGCACGTCATCGACATCGACGAGGGCTGCATGGCCCGTCAGGTGATCTCCAACCCCGACTACGTCACCAGTGGCGACATCGTGGGTCTGCCCGACGGCTACCTGTACTGGACCATCCGCAACCGCGACGACGAGGACGGCGGCGACGAGCTGGTCAAGGTCGATGTCGACTCCGGACTCAGTGCCGTGCTCGGCACCATCAGCCACCGCAAGCTGTACGGCCTCGGCTACGACGAGGGCACGGGCAAGGTGTACGGCTTCTCGTCCTACGGTGACATCGTCGAGGTGGCACCCGAGGATGCCGACTCCGAGCTGCTCGGCACGCAGGATGCGGTGAGCTGGTGGGGCGCCGCCACCAACCCGGTGCTTTGGGACTGAATTGTCGTCCGTCGATCCCAGGATCGGTATCGGATGACGCGCATGTTGGGTACGGTGCCCCCGTAGGACGGGGGAGGACCGGCTGAGCGGACGACGACCACGGTGGCGCGGTGCGCTGTTGATTTGCCTTGCCTCCGGACGCGGTCTCGCCGAGGAGACGGTGCCGGCGCCCGACCCCCAGGAGACGGAGGTCGTCGAGGTCGTCGAGACGTCGGACACCTCGGGCCAGGTCCGCACCGCCCCCGCGAACGTGCTCTCCGGCATCCCCGGATCCCGGGACGACGTCCTGCTGGGCCTGCAGAACCTCCCCGGTGTCACGCGGGCCCCCCTCGGGCTCGGGGCCCTCGTGCTGCGGGGCATGCCGCCGGAACAGTCCGCCTACCGCATCTTCGGGCTTCGCGTGCCGTCGTTGCTGCACTTCGCCGGCCTGTCGAGCGTGCTGCCGGGTGGCTTCATCGGCGAGGTGGCGGTGTTCCCGTCGAACGCGCCGGTGAACTACGGCGACGGACTCGGCGGGCAGGTCGACCTGCAGCTCGCCCCCGCCCCTACGTCCAGCACCGGCCGGGTGCACTTCGACGTGCTGCAGACCGGTGCCGAAGGGCACGTGCGCCTCGGTCCGAACGACGTGCTCTCGGCCGGCATCCGGCGCTCCTGGGTCGACGCGGTGCTGACGCCCCTGTGGGCATCGGACGGCGGGGTGATCCGCGCTCCCCGCTACTACGACGGGCAGGTCCGCTGGCGCCGGGATGCACCCGGCGGTGGCACCGTCGACGCGCTGTTCATGATCTCCGACGACGGCTACACCCTGCTCGGCGCGGAGGGAACCGGCGCCCTGGCGTCGGCCTACCAGCGGACCTTCGGCGCGGGGCTCGTCCGGTGGCGCCACCGCCTCGGAGACGACTGGATCCACCAGCTCGCGGCGGCCGTGGTGCCCCTGTACGAGACCGCCGACCTGCGGGGGGGGGATGTCGCGTCCCAGTGGAGGGTCCGTGGCGAACTCCGGGACGACTACGCGTGGAATGCCGGGGGCGACCTGCAGGTGGACCTCGGGTGGCAGGCCGAAGCGGAGTGGGTCGATCAGGCCTTCGACGTACGTGGCTTCGGCCCGGCGGAGGAGGGGAGCGGCACGGCCCTGCAGGGGGCAGGCTACGCCATGGTCCATGCGTGGACGGGGCCGGTGACCCTCCAGGCGGGCGCTCGGGGGGCCGCGTCCCACGTGGTCGGCCACGACACGCTCTGGACCATCGATCCGCGGGTGCTCGTCGAGGTCCGCCTGTCCGATGTGGTCCGCCTGTCCGCCTCCTCCGGTCGGGCCAGCAGCTTCCCCGGGGTCCGCGCCCGCAACACGGACGCAGACGGCGTCGAGGGGCTCGTGCCCGGCTGGGTGTGGCAGAACCAGCTCGGCCTGCGCGTCCGACCCGGCTACGGTCTGCAGGTGGAGCTCACCGGCTACGTGAACCCCATGGGCAACCTGCTCGTCGGCCGCCAGGAGCGCTTCCGCTTCTTCCAGACGTTCCCGCCCGTCGGGGAGCTCGACACCGGGCCCTACGCCAGCGAGGGCACGGGCCTGAGCGCCGGCGGCGAGCTGTGGGTGCGCTACGAGGACGATCTGTGGACGGCCTGGCTGTCGGTCACCGGCGGTCGGTCGCTGCGGACCACCCGGCTCGACGAGGACGTCCCCTTCGACCTGGAGCAGCCCTTCGCCCTGAGCGCCTGGGCGGCCCGGGCGCTGCCGAGGGGATGGCGGCTGGGCATGCGGGTGCGGGCGGGGATGGGCCTGCCGATGACGCCCGTGGTCGGCCGGTACCAGCAGCTCGAGTCCCGCCAGTTCGTGCCGGTGTTCGGCGACCGGAACAGCGAGCGCCTGCCCTGGAGCTACGGGCTCGACCTGCGGATCGACAAGCGGTGGGTGTGGTCCCGCACCGAGCTCCTGCTGTACCTCGACGTGCAGAACCTCACCTGGGCACAGCCGCTGGAGTGGCCCTTGTACAACCTGGACTACAGCGAGATCATCGGCATCCGGGGACTCCCCCTGCTTCCCGTGCTGGGCATCGAGGGGGTGTTCCGATGATCTGGTGGCTCCTCCCGGTCTTCGCGGCCTGCGCGCCCGTGGGCACCGATCCGTCCCTCATCCCGAACCTGAGGCTGGCCCAGGTGCAGGTGGACCCCCCCGAGGCGATGCCCGGCGAAGACGTCGACATCACCGCGGAGTGGATGCACCCCCGTGGCGCGGCGCCTTCGGTGGACCTGCTGTCCTGGGCCTGCGCGTGGGACGGCGAGACCTGCACCCGTCCGGAGGTGCTCGAACTCGTGCCCCCGGTGGTGCTCCGGGACGTCCCGCCGACCGTGGACTGGCGGGTCACGGTGCCCCTGGAGGCCCGCGACCTGCTCGACGACGCGGGCACGCCCGTGGGGCTGTTCTCCTTCACCCTCGTCTGTGAGCAGGGCCTGTGTCCGATCCTCGACGACATCGAGGACGGTGTCGGCTGGGAGCTGCTGGCGCGCCCGGAGGACGTGGTCCGCGCGGTCCCCCTGGAGGGCACGTCCATGGCGAGCCGGGTGATGGTGCTGTCCCTGCGGGACCCGGAGGCGCGCCGGCTCAACCCGGACTTCGAGGCGGTCATCCCGGCCGAGGGACCGGCGGGGGGCACCGTGGCGGTGCGGGTCGAGGGAGCCGTCTCCGCGGTGGCCTACGGCTACACCTCGGCCGGCTCCGTGGAGCCCTGGGCCGAGCAGCTCGGGCCCGATCCCTTCACCTTCACCCTGCACCTGCCGGACACACCGGGGCCCGTCGACGTGCTGTTCGTGCTCGAGGACATGCTCGGCGGGAGCCGCTCGGTGCGTCAGACGATCCAGGTGCGCTGACACGAAAGAGGCCCGCCGGAAGGGGCGGGCCTCGAAGGCGAAGGGGCGTCGCTCACGCGGGAGCGGGCTCCTTGGGGCTGGCCTTGTCGTCTGTGGGAGGCTCGGCCGGCTTGGTGCGCAGGACGATCTCGTCGTCGTCGTTCACGTCGATCTCGCAGGAGCCGCCGTTGGCCAGGCTGCCGAACAGGAGCTCGTCGGCCAGCTTGCGCTTGACGTCGGTCTGGATGACGCGCCCCATCTCGCGGGCGCCGTACTCCTGGGAGTAGCCGGCCTCGGCGAAGTGGCGCCGCGCGGCGGGCGTGGCGGTGAGGGTGACGTTCTGCTCGAACAGCTGGGTCTCGAGCTCCGCGAGGAACTTGTCGACCACGGACAGCACGACCTGCTCGCCGAGGGGCTCGAACCAGACGATGGCGTCGAGGCGGTTGCGGAACTCGGGGGGGAAGCGCTGCTTGAGCGGCCCCTCGGCACGACCGGCGGCGCTGGTCTGCACGAAGCCCATGTTGCGGCCCGCGGCCTCCGCGGCACCGGCGTTGGTGGTCATGATGATCACCGCGTGCCGGAAGTCGGTGGTGCGCCCGTTGTTGTCGGTCAGGCTCGCGGCGTCCATGACCTGCAGGAGGATGTTGAAGACGTCCGGGTGGGCCTTCTCGATCTCGTCGAGCACCACCACGCAGTGGGGATCCTTGTAGACGGCGTCGGTGAGCTGGCCGCCCTGGTCGAACCCGACGTAGCCCGGAGGCGCGCCGATGAGGCGGGACACGGAGTGCTTCTCCATGTACTCCGACATGTCGAAGCGGTGGAACGACACGCCGAGGGCGTTGGAGAGCTGTCGTGCGAGCTCGGTCTTGCCGACGCCGGTGGGGCCTGCGAACAGGAAGGAGCCCACGGGCTTGCGCGGCGAGCCGATGCCGGCCCGGTTCATCTTGATGGCGTTGACCACGGCGTCGACGGCGGAGTCCTGCCCGAAGATGACCTGCTTGAGGTCCTCCTCGAGGTTGCGCAGGCGATCGCGATCCTCGGTGGACACCGACTTGGGCGGGATGCGCGCGATGCGGGCGATGGCCTCCTCCACGTCGTGGATGGTGACCTCGTCTTGGCCCCGCAGGTGCACGGCGGCACCCACCTCGTCGAGCACGTCGATGGCCTTGTCGGGCAGCTTGCGCTCAGTGAGGTGGCGGTCGGCGAGCGTGACGCAGGCCTCGACGGCTTCGTCGGTGTACTTGACGTTGTGGTGGTCCTCGTAGGTCTGCGTGAGCCCACGCAGGATGGCGATGGCGTCGTCGAGGCTCGGCTCGATGACGTCGACCTTCTGGAACCGACGGGCGAACGCCTTGTCCTTGGCGAAGGACTTGCGGAACTCCTCGTGGGTCGTGGAGCCGATGCAGCGCAGGTCGCCTGCGGCCAGGGCGGGCTTGAGCAGGTTGGAGGCGTCCATGGTGCCGCCGCTGGTGGCGCCGGCGCCGACGACGATGTGGATCTCGTCGATGAACAGGACGGCCTTCTTGTTGCCCTCGAGGGCCTTCAGGACGGCCTTCAGGCGCTCCTCGAAGTCGCCGCGGTAGCGGGTGCCCGCCATCAGGGCGCCCATGTCGAGCGTGAAGATGTGCACGCCCTTGAGCATCTCGGGCACGTCGCCGTCGTAGATGCGGCGGGCGAGGCCCTCGACGATGGCGGTCTTGCCGACGCCGGGCTCCCCGATGAGCAGGGGGTTGTTCTTGCGGCGGCGGGCGAGGATGTGGACCATCCGCTCGATCTCCGCCGAGCGTCCGATCAGGGGGTCGATGCGGCCGGACTCGGCCTTGGCCCACAGATCGGTGGTGAACTCGTCCAGCGCCGTGTCGGGGTTGGCCTTGGGGCCGTCCTCGGACGTGGGGCTGCTGCCCTGGGGCGTGTGCGGCGCGCTGTCGCTCGGCCGGGAGCCGCCGGGGCGCACGCCGTGGGAGATGTAGGACACCACGTCGAGGCGGCTGATGCCGGCTTCCTCGAGCAGCGTGACGGCACGGGACTCGGACTCCGAGAACAGGGCCACGAGCACGTTGCTGCCTTCCGCGGGCAGCTTTCCGGTGCGCTGGACGTGGGCGATCGCCCGCTGCAGCACGCGACGGAAGCCGATGGTCTGGGCTGGGTCGTAGGTCTCACCCTCGAGGAGCTCGACGGGTGGGTATTCGTCGAGGACCGCGCGGATCTGCTCCTCGAGTGAGGTCAGATCGCCGCCGAGGGCCTCGATGATGCCTGCCGCATCGGGGTCGTGGAGCAGTCCGTACAACAGGTGCTCGGTGGTGATGAATTCGTGCTGGCGATCCCGGGCGTACCCGATGGCCTGGCCGATGGCGAGGCGAAGTTGCTCTCCAAGCATCTATTCCGGCTCCATGGTGCACTGAAGTGGATGACCGGCCTCTTGCGCCATTCTCAGGGTCTGATCGACCTTGGTCTCGGCGATCTCGGCGGTATAGACACCCGCGCAGCCGACACCCTGGTTGTGGATGGTCAGCATGAGTCGGGTCGCGGACGCCTGCGTGTGCCTGAACACACGAAGCAGGACGAACACAACGAATTCCATCGTCGTGAAATCGTCATTGTAGAGGAGGACCTTGTACCGCCGGGGCTTCTTCGTAGTGGGTTTGACGAGGACATCGCCCTCTTCTTCTCTGCGATGATCCGGCATGGGTCGGAATCCTCGGGTCGGTCATGGGGAAGGATGTGCACCAGGCTCCGTGGCGTCCACCCCTGGGCTCTTCAATCGCAGGAGGGAGGTCACGGGGCGGTGGTCGGAACAGGTGGCGTCGATGACGTCTGCGCCGGCCACTGCGAGGTCGCGGGTAGCATAGATGTAGTCGATGCGCAGCCGGAACAGGCCCAGCAGCTTGACCGTCCAGGTCATGCCGGTACCTGCCCGATCCCAGGTGTCCGTGAGGTGTTCGCGGAACTGGTGGTGGATCGGTGCGTCGCGCGTGCTGTTGAAGTCGCCGGCCACGAGCGTGGGCAGGGGCTCCTGAAGGGTGGTGGCGAGCAGGGCCTGGGACTGCTCCTGCTGGCGGATGAGGGTGCTCGGCGCCTTCTTGCGTGCCTCGGGCAGGGCGTTCATCGGATCGTGCTGGATGCGATGGGGAGCGAGGTGCACGTTGAGCACCCGGATCTGACGGTCGCCGTGGGTGACGAACGCGTCGAGGAACTGCCAGTCGTCGTCGGTGGTGAAGCGTCGGGGGGCGGAGCGGCCGAGTCGCCAGCGCCCGTCGCGAGGCGCGCACGTGGCCACCCCGGCGGCATCGTCACCGTCGCTGGTGGCGTAGCGGGCGTGGGTGCAGTCCATGCCGAGCATGCCTCCCAGCTGGGCCGCGTCGCCGGGGGTGAGCTCCTGCAGCATGACGAGGTCGGGCGCCTGGGCCTGCAGGGTGTCGCGGACGCAGTTGCGGGAGGAGCCGTCTGCCCACAGGCGCTGCACGTTCCAGGACACGACCCGCAGCTCCTCGCCGGGCTCCGCGGACGGCCTGGACGGCCAGGAGGGCGCCCAGGTGAGCACGGGCGCGATGGTGGCGAAGCCCACGAGCAGGGCGCTCAGCTTGTGGTCCGGGGTGAGGATCCACAGCGTGAAGCTGGCGACGATGAGGGTGACCGCGATGTACGGCAGGATGGTGACGAGCACGAGGGCCGACGGGGGCAGGGTGTCGGCCATGGCGGAGTACCAGGCCAGCAGCCAGGTCCCGATGATGAGCACGCCGAGGATGCTCCACAGGATGTTGCCGGTTCGACCGCCCGTACGCTTCGGGGGCGGGTTGAACCTCGCCGCACGATCGGCGATCTCGTCTGGGCTGGGCAGTTCCGGATCCATGGAGTGGGCGACCTCGTGGGACGTGGGGAAGGGGGCTGCCATGGGCTATAGCGCGGTCGGAGGGTGGAATGTCCCCTGACAGATCGTGGTTGGGCAGCACGGTGCAGGCCATCGTGGAAGTCCCTGCCTGGACCTTCGTGAAATTCCGATCCGACGGGTCCGTCGACTTCGTCTCACCCCTGCCTTCCCCCTGGAATTATGGCAGGGTTCCCGGCGAGATGGGAGGCGATGGCGACCCCCTCGACGTGATCCTGTGGGGCCGCCGCCTGCCGAGGGACGCCGAGCGGACTTGTGTGATCCAGGGGCAGGTCGACTTCGTCGACAATGGCGCACCCGACCTCAAGCTCATCGCGGCGCCGGCCCCCCTCGGGCTCCTCGGCCGGGTGGGGGTCGTGCTGTTCTTCCGGCTGTACGGGCCGGCCAAGGCCCTTCGCTACCGCCTCAAGGGCGAGCGAAGGGGGCGCACCTGGCTGCGGGGCGTGCGGTTCCTGCCCCGCTGAGGGCTCACGGGGTGGCGGGCTCGGCGGCCTGCTCGGGGGCGGGGGCTTCGGCGGCCTCCTCGGCGGCGGGGGCCTCGGCAGCCTCCTCCGGTGCGGCCTCTCCGGTGGCCTCCTCGGCCACGGCTGCCTCCTCGGCCGGCGCGTCCCAGTAGGCCTTCACGTACCCGAACCCGCCGCGCGCAGCGTCCGCGAGGGGCGAGGCGGAGTTCACGGGGGCGTCCTCGGCACCGGGCCAGAAGTCGGGCATGCCGGTGACCATGCAGTCGGTGAGGGGGGCCTCGCCCTTGTAGCTGCGGCAGTTGAGGTCGCCCTCGGAGAAGATCTCCACGGGCAGGTCGTCGGGCTCGAGCTCGCGCTTGAGGTGCAGGTCGGCGTTCGGCACGCCGTTGACCTTGCGCCACTGGGAGATGGCGTGGCTCACCGGGCGGTGGCCCTCGGGCAGGGTGGTGCCGACCACGCCCGCGCCGCCGTCGCGGGGGATGAAGGTGTCCTTGGTGCCGTGGTAGTGCAGCACGGGCAGGGGGGAGGTGCGCTCGCAGGTCTCGGTCTGCAGCGATCCACCCACGGTGACCAGGCCGTCGACCACGTCGGACTCGCACGCCCAGCGGGACGCCATCATGGCGCCGTTGCCGATGCCGGTGGCCATCACGCGGCCGCTGGTGCAGGTGACCTCGTCGATGCGCTCCATCAGGGCGTTCAGGAAGGCCACGTCGTCGATGCCCTTCTCCTGCGCCTTGCCGCAGCAGGGGCCGGCGTTCCAGGTGCTGGACTTGCCGTCCGGGGCGACCAGGATCACGTCGAGCTCATCGGCAGCGGCGACCCAGGTGCTGTAGTGGGCCTGCCGCATGGGGTTGCTGCGGAACTCGTGGAAGTCGACGACGACGTCCATGGGGCCGGACACGTCGTGGGGGATCCACACCAGCGCCTGGCGGGTGCGGGAGGGCATCTTCACGTCGACGACGACGGGCCCCTCGGGGAAGGCCCCGGCTTCGCACTTGTCTGCCGGCGCCTCGGTGGGAAGGTGGTCCTGGGTGCCACAGGCGGACAGGGTGAGGAGCAGGGCGGTCAGCCGGATCATGGGGTCTGTTCCTTCTCGATGGGCTGGATGCGCTTGCCGGGCTTGCGGCGGGCGGGGGTCTTTCGGCGGGTCTGGGAGGACTCGCTCGGTGCCTGGGTACCCTTGCCGGGGCCCCGCTGCCACAGCTGGGTGGGGCGGGCGCGCCAGCCGGACTTGGGCATCAGCGCGCCGCGGGGGATCGCGAGGCGGCTGTCCATGTGGTAGCCCTCGGAGATGCCGTACTGCATCGGCTTCTCGCTGGTGAGGACCCACTCGTACAGGCGGCCGGACCGGATGTCCGCGGTGACCTGGCCCACGGCCTTGCGGTAGGGACCGTCGCGGTGGTTGACGTCCCACAGGCTGATGAGGTGGAAGGAAGGCGTCTTGCCGGCGAGGGCGGGGAGCCACGCGGCGTAGGGGCTGAGGACCTCTCCCTCGAGGGCGGAGAGCTGGGCCACCAGCTCCTCGCCGGCCTCGTAGTCGGCGGGGGTGGGCTGAAGGCGCTGACCGTCGAACTCGCTGGAGCGGTCCCACATCTGCGCGCCGAGCATGAGCGCCATCACCACCGGCACCACGGCGGGTGCGCGGGTGCGCATGGACCACGCCACGACCGGCACGAGCGCGAGGCCGGTGCACCAGTACAGCAGCATGAAGACGTTGATGAAGCCGCCGTGGTGGGCGCGCATGAGGCCGGTCATGATGAGGGCCGTGAGCATCACGAGCCCGCCGAGGATCCAGCCGGGGCGGCCTTCTCCGCGGACCATGCGGATGGCCTGGAAGACGCCCACGCCCGCCATGGCGCCGAGGGAGGGGTAGGTGAACAGGGCCTCCCAGGTGCCGGGCTGGGTGATGCCCCGGACCTGGCCCATGCTGGCCAGGACGACGGTGAACAGGAGCGCGAAGGCGCCGGTGATGGCGAGGCCGGGCCGGGACCAGGCGCCGTCCTCCTCCCGGGCGCCGAACGCGACGACGCCGGTGGCGAGGGTGGGCATCAGCCAGGGCAGGTGCGCGGAGATCTCCCGGGGGGTGCCGGGGAAGGCGCGACCGGTGACCATCGGGTGGGCACCGGGCACCTCGAGCAGGTACACGAGGAACTGGCCGTCGCTGCTCCACTGCATCCAGCCCACCCACAGCAGGGCGGGCACGGCGGCCCACAGGCCCCAGTGCAGGGCGCGCTTGAAGTCCTTCATCGCCCACAGGCCGAACGCGATGGGCACGCCCATCAGCGCGGCGTTCTGCTTGACCGTGAAGGCCAGGAACAGCAGCAGGGCACTGGTGCGCCAGACCCACTTGCGATCCTCGAGGGCGAGGGCCAGGGACCAGGCCGTGAGGCCGACGAACAGGGAGTCCGCCCGGACCAGATCCATGAAGGCGCCGGTGTTGGGGTAGCTCGCCAGGTACAGCATGCCGCCGACCACGCCGGGGATGAGCGTGCCGAAGTGGCGGCGGCTGATGTACAGCAGGGCCGCCAGGGCCGCGAGGGTGGCGGCGACGCTGACGGACCGCCCCAGGGGCGCGCTGATGCCGAAGACCGACCCGAGGGTGGCCACGACGGAGTGGTAGCCGGGCGGGTAGATCATGGGCATCCACTCGCCGGTGGGCACCGTGTAGATCGGCTCACCCTGCTGCAACCTCCAGGCGTGGGCGAGGACACCGCCCTCCATCCACTCGAGATCGTAGGGGTAGGGGAGTCGGCGGGTCACGGTGACCAGGAGGTTCCACAGGTAGGGCAGGGCCACCAGGACAGGGGCCAGCCACACGTACTTCTTCCAGGGAGTCTTCGTCATCATGGGTCGCAGACTAACGCACCACACCCCCCTGCGTCCCCGTCGGGTTATGGGCCCGGCCATGGAAACCATCGTCTCATGTGCCAACTGCTTCCGCCGCGAGCGGTGGCCCGCGTCCGCTCCCGTCGAGGTCCTGCAGCCCGGTGGCGGCAGGCAGCCTTCGCAGGTCCCCCAGAAGGCCCGGGGGCTCAACGCTCTCAAGGCCCTCGAGGAGGGACGCGCCGTGGTGGGCATCTGCTCCGCCTGCGGCCAGCCCCTCGTGCTCGAGTCCGGTGAGGCCGAGCCCCAGACCCTCGAGATCCCCGCCCCGGTGGGCACGCTGCGGATCACGCCGGAAGGCGCGTTCCTCGATCGGCAGCCCCTCGACATCGAGGGGGCCCGCGCATGGCTGGAGGAGCAGTACCCCGCGCCCCCCATGGGGGGTGTGCTCGAGGGCGCGGTGCGGCTGCCGTTCTTCGCCGTCCTGCTCGGGCCCCTCGCGCTGTGGGTGCTCGCGGTGATCCTGGTCGTGGCACGCATCGTCACCATCGCCCAGGGCATCGCTCCCGAGGTGGAGGGCGCGCCCGGTTTCGACGGTCGTGTTCAGCCGGTGAAGAACATCCCCGAGGACTAGGCCTCGCACGGAGTTGTCCGCCCCCCCTTGTCCTGTGCCCCCGCAGTGTCCAGACTGTGCGTCCGCATGTGCCAAACGGGAGACGACTGAATGTCCGTGGAGCAGATCAACTGGAAGGCGCGCGTAGACCAGGCCCGAAACGAGGCTGATCGACGCGCGCTGTTGGCCGAGGTGGGGCGCTGGCGCGCCGCCCGGCTCACCAACCTCGAGGCCCAGCGAGAGGCCTCCTTCGCCATCGCAAGGCTGTACGCCGCCCTCGGAGACAACGAGAGGGCGCTCGCCGAGGCGAAGCAACTGCAGAACCTCTCTCGGGACCCCCGCTTCGCGAGCTCCTGGGGCCGCCGGAGCAAGCGCCTGATGCAGCGGCTGAGCCGCCCGAGCACCCCTGCATCCATCGACTGGTCCGGCTTCGGCCGCGCCGTGCTCGAGGGCGATCTCAAGGCCGCTCGCCAGTTCCTCGGTCAGCGCAAGGGCCCTCGCGCGGATCGTGCGCGGCTGTGGCTCCGGGTGCGGGATGCCCTCGAGGGATCCGCCGACGACATGTCCCTGTTCCTCCGGGAGCTCGAGCAGGAGCTGGGGGAGGCGTTCGGACCCAGGAAGCCGGCTCCCGCGAAGGCCACGACCAAGGGTGAGGGCAAGCCCTCGACCGAACGCGCCAGGAAGTCCGAGGCCAGCGATTCGCCCCTCGCGAAGTGGCTGGGCGGTTCCATTCCCAGCCGCCGACGGGAGCTCGTCGACGCCCTGGAGAAGGCTGTCCGCGAGCATGCCGACAAGCTCGACGGCCTCACCGCCGCCGCGCTGCAGCACCACCTCGACACCGCCGGGACGCGTCGCACGGCGCCCTGGCTGTTCGGTCTGACGGCCCGCACCCTCGCCTGGAGCGATGCCGAGCAGACCCACGCGGTGCTCGCCGTGGCCAGGGAGCAGGGCGCGTTCGCGGTCACCGCCTACGACGAGCCCGGCTTCAAGCAGGTCGTCGCACTCCTGAAGGCGCTGCAGGACAACCCCGACCACCTCGCGCAGATCCGTCGAGGCCTCGGTCGCGGCGGCGTCGAGGCCGGTCGCGACACCTGGACCGTCCGGCTCGGTCACGGAGCGGATCAGGTGCAGCTCGCATTCCTCTCCGAGGGCGCGGTGCAGGCCCTGGCCGACATCGTCTCCCGCCTGCAGTCCATCCACCCGCGCACGCTCCTGGTGCTGCCGGCCGGTTCCGCCATCCCGGCCGACCTGCCGCAGGGCTTCCTGGCCGTCGCGTCCGACGACGCCGCGCGCTGGCTCGAGGCCGCTGGTGAGGTGCCCGCCGCCCCCGTGGTGGAGGCCGAAGCGCCCGCCGCGCCCACCGAGCAGGCAGCCGTGGCCGACGAGACCCCGTCCGCACAGGACGAGCCCGAGGCGCCGGCACGTCGCCGGGAGGCATCTCCCTTCGCCCGCATCGCCGAGACCCTGTCCGGTGAGGCAGAGCCCGCCATCGAGGAGCTCGGTGAGGCCCTGAAGGGGCTTCGTCGCCGGTTCAAGGCGTTCGCGAGCGTTCGTGGCGCTCTCGACAACCTCCCCGTCGAGCAGGCCGACGCCCGCATGGAGACCTTCCTGCGTGCGGTCGACCTGTGGGCACCGGAGGGCATGGGCTTCCCCCAGGGAACCACGCTCGCCGTCCTGCAGGCCTCCCTGCTCCCCCAGGGCAAGGTCGCGACCTTCCTCGGCGACAGCACCCGCTTCGGCGGTGCCGGCGTGCCCGTGGTCCTCGATGTGGTCAAGGCCGCGTCGGGTGCCGGCTACGAGGTGGCTCGCGTGGTCCGTGGCGCCACCCGCAAGGAGCAACGGGAGCACGCGGCCCTGGAGCACCTGGCCGACCAGACCCGTGGTCTGTGGCGCCTCGCGGTGATCCGCGACGGCGGTGTCGAGGGTGACGTGGTCGTGGTGGCCGATGCCACCCCCGAGACCCGTGCCACGCTGCCCCTGATCCTCCTCGAGGAGCGCAACCGGGTGGTCCTGCTCGCCGACGACGACGGCCTTCGCGCCTGGTACGGCGAGACGGGCGGCCCCGTTCCGGTGCTGTGGGACGGCCCCGACGACGCCCCGCAGCTCCTCGACGCCATCGGGCAGTGGGCATAAGGGCCCCGACCGGTCCCATGAGGTGGCCCCCGACTGGCCTCCTGCACGCTGCAGGGGCACGATGTTCGGGGGCCCCGTGGACCCATCGGAGCTTTCATGCGTACGTTCTTCATCACCGGCGCCGGGTCGGGCTTCGGCCTCGCGCTCTCCCGCCGTGTGCTGGCATCGGGTGACGCCCTCTTCGCCACGGATGTCCAGGTCGACGACCTCGCCGAGCGACTGGGCGTGCCGGTGGGCGAGCGCCTGCAGGTGGCGCCCCTCGATCTCGCCCGCCCGGCGTCCATCGAGGCGGCCTGCGCGGCGGCCGTGGCGTGGCGGCCCATCGACGTGCTGGTGAACAACGGCGGCTACGCGGTGTTCGTCTCCCAGCGCGATGCGGACATGGACGCCATCGAGCGCATGTTCTCGGTCAACGTGTTCGGGCAGGCGCGGGTAACCCAGGCCCTGCTCGACTCCGTCCGGAGCACACGCGGCGTCATCGTCAACCTGTCGAGCGTGGCAGGGCGCATGGTGTTTCCCGAGTCCGGGTTCTACGCGGCGAGCAAGTTCGCCATGGAGGCCCTGAGCGAGGCCCAGTACGTCGAGAACGCCCCCTTCGGCGTGCGGGTGGTGGCCATCGAGCCGGGCTCCTTCGACACCAACTTCCTGGCCCGTGCCGCACAGGAGTCGCCACCCCGGCGGGACGACTCCCCCCACGCGCCGCAGTTCGAGGGGTGGGACGAGCGCAAGCTCGGCATGCTCGTGCCGCCGCAGCCGCCCCGGTGGGTCGCGGACGCCATCTACGAGGCCAGCCGACACGTCCAGGGCTTCCAGCGGGTGCGGGTCGGGGTCGACTGCCGGGCCATCCTGCGCATCAAGGACTCCCTGTCGCCCGACGACTGGTCGCTGCTGATGGGCGCCATCTACGGTGGGCCCGCGCTGCAGTCCGACGACAGCTGGCTGCCCCTGCATCCGGTGCTGCCCCAGGCCGTGCCCGAGGCGCTCCGGGGCAGCCTGACGCTTGCCGCCCGTTCCGGCCATCTGGCATGGTGGAACGACCTTGAGGGCGGGCCCCAGGCGCTCGCTGCCTGGCGCGCCATGCCACAAGCCGAGGATGAAGCGTCGTCGTGATGTTCGGGGTCGACCCAGATCAGCTCACCAGCCGGCCGAAGCAGCCGCGAAAGAAGCGGTGGCCGGTCCGTCCCCTCGTGTTGTTGCTGCAGCTGATCCTCGCGGCCCTGATCGTGCTGGTGGGGGCCGTCGTCGACTTCGTCACCCACATGGACCGGGTGCAGGTCCTGCTCGATCGGGCTCTCGACAAGCCCGAGATCGAGGTCTGGATCAACATCGACGACGCCATGCTCGCCCCGATCGGCGACTGGAAGGACCCCACGTCCTGGACCGTCCTGGTGCACGGCCTGCACGTGGAGGCCAAGGTCATCAAGGCACCCGACCTGTTCTTCGACTTCGCGCGTGCGGACCACATCCACGTGGTGCCCCGCGACGACGGCGCCGCGATGCACATCGAGGAAGCCTGGGTCGACGGACTGTGGGTGCTCACCCACCAGCAGAAGTATCCCGAGCCCTGGACGCCGAAGTACTCCGCCCTCAAGTCCATCTCCGCCGGCATCGGTCACGTGCGGCGGTTCCGCTTCACCGCACCCGAGGACGATCCCGCTCCACCCATCCGCATCGATGGCGTGTTCGGCACCGTGTGGAACCTCGAGTACCGCTTCGAGCCCCGCGAGCTCGACCTCGTGGCGTCGGCCACCGGCGAGAGCCTGTCCATCGGCGATGTCAGCGCCCACCACCTGCGCACCGCGGACTTCCGCATCGAGTCCTCCTCGATCTTCTTCAAGGGCCATGGCTGGTTCCTGGATCGTCGCGTCGACGTGCTCCACGGAGAGGTGCTCACGTTCCACATCCGGCCCCGCACCTCGGTCGACGTGCGGGTGGTGGACTTTGATCTGGGCGCCGCCATCTCCTCCATCACGGATCAGCCCAGCCCCATCCAGGCCCGCCTCGACGCCACGCTCAACATCCGGTCCGGCGGGGAGCTCGAGCGGGGAGACTTCCGGATCTTCGGTGATGCCGTGGTGCGGGAGGGTCGGCTGCAGCTCGACCCCCGCACGAAGTACGTCATCCTGGACGCCATCCGCCTCATTCCCTGGGTCAACCTGAACGCGCAGAATCAGGTGGTGCTCGACACCCTGAAGGGGCAGGTCTACTTCTCGCCGGAGGAGGTCCAGCTTCGCTCCCTGACCTACCGGGTCTCCCGGCGGCTGCTCGAGGTCAACGGCACCCTGTCCGGCGACGACCTGTACTTCCTGATCCGGCTGCATCCCCCCGAGCGGCTGGCGGATCGCCGGGTCGGGCTCGGCTTCATCCTGACGGGCACCACGGAGCGGCAGGAGGTGCGCCTGGCCGACCGCTTCGACATGCTCCGCGACGATCCCTGGCGCCCGCTGCCGACGGCCGCCCGCGAGAAGCTCGAGGACCTCGAGGAGGCCGAGGTGCGCCGTCGGGAACAGGCGCAGCGGCAGCGCAAGGAGGAGCTTCGCAAGCGTCGCCGGGGAGGCGACGCGGTGCCGCTGTAGGGCTCAGGCGGCGGGTGCGGCCCACTTGCGCAGGGCATCGAGGAAGTCGGCGCCGTACTTGTGGAAGCGCCCCTCGCCCATGCCGTGCACCGTGAGCATGGCGCGCTTGGTGAGCGGACGCAGCCGGGCCATCTCCTCGAGGGTGCGGTTGGGCGCCACCACGTAGCGTGGCACGTCGTGCTCCCGGGCGATGCGGGCTCGGACGTCGCGCAGCTCCTCGAGCAGGTCGGTGGGGGCTTCGAGGCTCGAGTCCTGCACGGGGGCCTTGCGCACGAGCTTGGCCGCGTGGGGGAACGCCATCTGGAAGTCCTCGGCCTGGTTGCGGAGCAGCGACCAGGACAGATCGTTAAGGGCGAGCTCCCGGTAGGTGCGCTCCTTGCCGGCGACCTTGCGGGTGGCGTAGCGCAGCTCCAGGCCTCCGGCGTCGCACAGGGCGGTGACCAGATCCTGCAGCTCGGGCTTGGACCACGGTGACGCACAGCGCTCGCGGCCGAGGATGCCCCACGTGCTCAGGCAGTCGAAGCCCCAGTTGGTCAGCGAGGACTTCTTGCTGCCGAGGGCTACGCCGAGGACCATGTCGACCGACCAGCCGGTCTGGTTCTTCGCCTGGTCCATGCGTGCGATGCACGACAGCAGCTTGCGCACGACATCCCGCTCGGCGGGCGTGAGCGGACGGGCCGTGGGGGACAGGGGCGTGTCGGCGCGGCAGGCGTCGCAGGTGCCGCAGCGCTCGAACGGAGCGGCCTCGCCGAAGTACTCGATGACGTAGCGGCGCCGGCACCCGGAGCGGGTGTAGGCGATCATGCGATCGAGCTTGGCGTACTCCCGGGAGCGCCGGGCCTTGAGAGCGGCGTCGTCGAGCTTCAGGGGCTGATCGGGCTGCAGCAGCTCGACGCCACCGGTGCGCTCGGGGGTGTCGTAGACCAGGAAGCCGCGATCCTGCAGCCCGTGCAGGGCGTGCTGCAGCTGCTCGCGGCTCAGATCCAGGGCGCGGGCCCAGGCATCGGGGGAGATGGCGGTGGGCACGCCGACGGGGCAGTGCTCGGTGGCGTGCTTCCACACCGCGCCGCGCTGGCCGGTGGGGTTGGCCGCGCCGCCGCCCCGGTTCTTGCGCTTGATGGTGGCGAGCCGCTCGTTGGGGGAGATGCGACGGATGAGGCCCTCGCGGACCAGCACCGACAAGCAGGCTCCGGCGGCGCGAGGGTTCGCCTCGGCGGGGAGGGCCTGGGACATCTCCTCGAGGCGCATGAAGATGGGGTTGGTCTTCTTGTTGCGCAGCCAGGCGTACAGGTGGTGGATCCACTCCGCCGGCGGGTGGCTGTTGTCGATGAAGAAGCGCTGGATCTGCCGATCGGACGGGTGGTACAGCAGCATCGCCTGGCTGTTCTTGCCATCACGGCCCGCACGGCCGATCTCCTGGTAGTAGGCCTCGACGGTTCCCGGGATGTCGTAGTGGATGATGCTGCGGATGTCGGACTTGTCGATGCCCATGCCGAAGGCGTTGGTGGCCACCACGACGGGGATCTCGCCCCGCATGAAGGCCTCCTGGACACGGTGCCGGTCCGCCGGGCTCAGGCCCGCGTGGTACATGCCGGCCCGCACGCCTGCTTCGCGCAGTGCGGTGGTGGCCTTCTCGACGTTCTTGCGGGTGGCGGCGTAGACGAGGGCGGGTGCGTGGCGCACCAGCTCGGGGAGGAGGGAGTCCTTCTCCTTCTTGCCGGAGACCTCGACGACGTCCATCAGCAGGTTGGTGCGGTCGAAGCCCCGCACGAAGCGGTGCTCCTCCGGGATGCCGAGGGTGTTCAGGATGTCGGCCTGCACCTCGGGGGTGGCCGTGGCGGTGAGGGCCACGCAGGGCAGGTTGCCGAGGGCGTGCCGGGCCTTGCCCAGGCGGAGGTAGTCGGGGCGGAAGTCGTGGCCCCAGGCCGACAGGCAGTGGGCCTCGTCGACCACGAACAGCCGCAGGTCGACCCGCTGCAGCATGGCCAGGAAGCTCGGCGAGAAGCGCTCGGGGGCGACGTAGAGGAACTCGAGCTCGCCGGCGAGGAGCTGCTCCCGGGTGCGCTCGTACTCCTTCTGGGTGAGGCTCGAGTTCAGGCAGGCCGCCCGGATGCCCTTGGCCTGGAGCGTGTCGACCTGATCCTTCATCAGCGCGATGAGCGGGCTGACCACGAGGGTGGTGCCGCCCCGGGCGAGGCCCGGCACCTGGAAGCACAGGCTCTTGCCCGCGCCGGTGGGCATCACCACGAGGGCATCGGTGCCGGAACGCACGTGCTCGACGATCTCTTCCTGGCCGGGGCGGAAGGCGTCGTAGCCGAATCGGGACTGGAGGACGTCGATGGGAGTCATGGCCGCCACCATAGTGAACAGGGGCCGGTGGTTCCAGTGCTCCTGGAGCGCCAGGGAGGACAGGTTTCCCCCGCACTCCTCCACTTGCCAAGACGCAGGCCTGTTTGTGGGGCTACGTTCGCCGCGGAGGCGTCATGGAAGAAAACGGTCAGGTGCATCGGGTGGTCGGGGGCACACCCGCGGAGGGGTCGCTCACGTGGTCCGTCGCGGCCCTGTACGTGGACGGGGCGTACGAGTGCACCGGCGTGCTCGTGGGGCCGAACCACATCCTGACGGCCGGCCACTGCAGCGCCGGCATCGACGAGGCGGTGTGGGTCGACGGCGTGCGAACACCCGTCTTCCGCCGGTCGAGCCACCCCGGCTGGCTGGGGGGACTCGATGCGCAGGTGCTCACGGTCGGCGGGCCCAACGGGGTCGGGCTTCCCGCGGTGCCCATCGCCCTCCGCTGTGGCCGGGAAGCGCTCCAGGATGGCGTCGTGGGCACGGTGATGGGCTACGGCGCCCAGGTCACCTCCGGCCAGCAGGAGGAGGTGCCGATCCTCATGGCCGCGGACGTTCCGCTGATCGACGTGGCCTGCGACGATCCGGGCCGCGGGTGTCGCACGGACGTGGAGGAGGGGAGTGAGCTCATCGCGGGCGGTGACGGCGTCGATGCCTGCCCCGGCGACAGCGGTGGCCCGTTGTTCGTGGACGGGATGCTCGCGGGCACCGTGTCCCGCGGCACGCTCCTCGGGCGCACCACCTGCGGAGATGGCGGCATCTACGTGCAGGCCCATGCGCTCGCGAGCTGGCTGATGCGCGAGGGCGTGCAGCTGCAGGCTCCCGCCTGTGCCGGGGAGCCCTTCCTGCCGGCGGTGCCCGCCAAGGAGCTGTACGCCGATGTCTGGCAGGGTATCTCCCTGCCGGAGGTCCCGGGGGCGACGGTGGAACCGGTGGCCCTGTCGCAGGGGCTGAAGGTCCGTCAGCGCGACCACGGGTGGCAGGTCCGTGCGAGCGAGGCCCTCGTCGACGAAGGCGCGAGGGTGGCGCTGCACGTCGCCAGCCCGGCAGGAGACGACGTCGTGGAGGGCGTCTGGAGCGTCATGCCGGACGACGGCGCCTGCCAGACCGGTCCGGGCGCAGGCCTGGCGCTCGGCCTGTTCGCGGCCCTCTGCCTTCGCCGGCGCTGATCACGCGCCGGTGTCGCCCGTCTCGCCCACCGGGCTCTGGGGGAAGGTGTCGACCGGGCCCTCGCCACAGACGAAGCCGTTGATGGCGTCCTCCTGCTGCTGCTCCGCCAGATCGATCTCGCACTGGTCCTGCAGGCGAGGGTCGGCGGTCTCGGCGATGGCCTGGAATTGCCGACACTCCTCGGCGGTCTCGGTGTGGCAGTCGCACATGTAGTCGGCGTAGCGCTGGCAGGGCTCGTCGAAGAAGCAGGCGGACAAGGTGGCGAAGAGGCCGACGGGGATGAGCAGGCGCATGGTGTCGTCCAGGGGGGAGTGGGTGACTTGCACGGGCGTGTGTGGCATACCACGAGTGATGCGGTACTTGGAGACGCCATGAGCAGCGCGTTGGTGGTCAAGGGACTCACCCGGTCCTACGGAAGTCGGGTGGTCGTCGACCAACTGGACCTCCGGGTGGAACCCGGCGACATCTACGGCTTCCTCGGCCCCAACGGCGCCGGCAAGACCACCGCCATGCGGTGCGTCCTGGGCCTCATCCGCCGCGACGCCGGCGAGGTCACGCTGTTCGGCGAGACGGGTCCGAGGGCGCGCCGGCACGTCGGCGCCATGATCGAGACCCCGGCCTTCCACCTGTGGATGACGGGCCGCCAGAACCTCGAACACGCCGCGGCCTACGAGGGGTTGCGTCCCAAGGAGGCGGCGCCGCTCATCGATCGCCTCCTGGCCCGGGTGGGCCTCAAGGAGCGCGGCAAGGAGAAGGTGTCCGGCTATTCGCTGGGCATGAAGCAGCGTCTCGGCATCGCCCGTGCGCTCCTGGGCTCGCCCCGCCTGCTGGTCCTCGACGAGCCCACCAACGGCCTCGACCCGGACGGCATGGTGCAGATGCGCGACCTCATCCGGTCGCTCGCCCGCAACGACGGCCTCACGGTGTTCCTGTCGTCCCACCTGCTGTCCGAGGTGCAGGCCCTGTGCACGCGTGTGGGCATCATCAAGGAGGGCAGGATGCAGGTGGAGGGGCTGGTCTCCGAGCTGTTGTCCGGGGTCTCCGCCAAGGTGGGGCCCGAGCAGCTGCTGCTGGTCACCGCGTCTCCGGAGGCCCTCGAGAAGGCGCTCCTCGAAGGGGGCCAGATCACCGCGGTCCACGCCCAGCGACCCGGCGAGCTGCTCGTCGACCTCGCCGAGGGGGCCCACCTGGCCTCCGTGATGGCGGCACTCGGGGAGGCAGGGGCCCTCGTGCAGTCCGTCACGCCGGTCAAGCGCGACTTCGAGGATGTCTACATGGAGGCGGTGCGCTCATGACCACGCTCATCATCGGCGCCGAGATCCGCAAGCTCTTCCGCCGACCCATCACGATGTTCTTCCTGGTGGTGCTCGGGCTCATGGCCCTCGGCCCCGCCGGCATGCAGGCACTCGTCTCCGGCGGCTCCATGGAGACCAACGGCAACGCCGAGCTTCTCAGCTTCACGGCCCAGGACACCATGGCCTGGACCCTCACGCTGCGGAACTTCCTCGTCTTCCGTCTGTTCCTCATCACCCTGGCGGCCATGACCCTCGCCGGTGAGTTCCGCAACCGCACCCTGCGGGAGGATCTCGTCCGCCCGGTGTCCCGTGATGCCGCCCTGTGGTCGCGGTGGATCGCCCTGCAGGCCTTCGTGCTCGCCGGCCTCGTCCTGCCCTGGCTCGTCTCGCTGGTGGCCGGCGTCGCCGTGCACGGTGAGCTGGGCGATCTCGGCGCCGTCACGCGCAACTACGCGGCCACCTGGCTCGCCGACATGGGCTTCTCCACCTTCGTGATGGCCATCTCGCTGCTGGTGAAGAGCGTGCCCGGCACCGTCGTGGGCACGTTCATGTACTGGCTGCTCGATCTGGTCTTCGGCCTGTTCCTGTGGGGGCTCGAGGCCCTCAAACCACTCGTGGAGACCCAGGTGGCGGCAGATGATCCCATCGTGGGGCTCATGCAGACGGCGGCGGCCCTGCGGCCCTGGCTGCCGTCACAGGCGTTCAACTTCTACCAGAACGTCAACGACGCCGGTGGCTTCGTCTGGCAGAGCATGGCCTCCCTCGCCGTGATCACCGTGCTCTCGGCGCTGGTGGCCACCACCACCTTCCGTCGGCTCGACGTTCCCTGACGCTCCTCAGCGCAGCCACCCGGTGAACGCCCACCAGCCGATGAACGCCCAGGCGAACAGGCCGGTCGGCAGGCTCGCCCACAGCGCCTGCAGCGCTGCTCGCGGCCTCACGCTGCGCCAGGAGAACCACAGCACGACGCCCACGGCGGGGGTGATCAGCAGGGCGAGGGCCATCAGGCCCAGTCGCTGTGGTACCGACAGGCCCTCGTCGTCCTCGGGGTGCACACCCAGCGCCTGACGCGCCCGATCGAGCATCTCCTTGGTGGGCTGGGGGACCACGCCCTCCTGGATGCGTTCCCCCGTCTGGGCGAGCTCTTCCGTGGACAGGTGCTCTTCGCTGAGCAGCCATGCCACGAGCAGGCCCTGCTGGTAGGGCATGTGGCCGCAGGTGGGACACACCCCCGCATAGTCGGGCTTGCGGTGGCCGCAGCGAAGGCAGACGCCGACGCTCATGCGCCCCATCCGTCGATCCAGAGGATCTGCTCGAGGGTGGCGTCGTCGCCCTCCAGGCAGCCCGCCAGCCAGGCACGCCAGGCCTCGGGCCACAGGTGGCCGTCCTCGACCACCGCCACGTCCGGCGCCAGGGCGAGCCCGAACCATGCCAGCTGCACCGCCCGTTCCGCGGCCGGGCCCCAGGCGCGCAGGGGCTGCAGGTCGTCGCCCAGGAACAGCGCCGCGCGATCGCCGATGGTGGCCGCGTGCAGCCGTGGCAGCCCGAAGGGATCTGCCTGCAGCGCATCCTGCATGCGGGCGAAGGCCTTGCGGGACGATGGTTCCGACGACCAGGCGAGTCCGCACACCTGCTGGGCCAGCGCCGATGCGGTGGGGACGTCGGCGGACAGGCGGCCCAGACGACGACCGATGGCCTGCAGCAGCTCGGGCACCCAGGACTCCGTCATCTGCGTGGCGTCGAGCCGGATGCGCCCCACCTGCAGGGCCGTGGTGTGGACCCGCGCCACCGACAGATCGTGGGTGAGCAGCCAGGACACCCCCACCTGTATGGCGCCACCCGACACCAGCTCCGACACGAGGTCGGGATGGCGGCTCGCCTGGCCCCGGATGCGCCCGAACAGCACAGGGTCGGGGAGGATCTGCAGCGTCACGGTGACCCGTGGCGAGGCGTCGGGCTCCAGCTGGCGCGCCAGGAAGGCGGGGTCGAGTCCCTGCACCTCGTTGCGCTCCTCGTCGGTCCAGCTCGTCTTCGCGGCGGACCCCCACTGCAAGTGCCCGAGCACCATGGCGAGGTCGTCGGTGCACCAGGCCGCCCGACACAGCGCCAGGCCGTCGGCGAGCACCGTTCCCGCCGGCGCATCCAATGGATGCACCTCCGTTCCGTCGAGGGAGACGGCCGCGTCCGGTGCGTCGCGGAGTCCTTGGACACGCAGGGATTGAAGGAGCATGGCGTCATCCTTTGTGGTACCAGCAGGGACACTGCGACACTGTAGCGCAACATGGGGGAGACCATGATCCTGCTACTCGCCGCCATGCAGTCCGCTGTGGCGTCTGAACCCTTCTTCGGCCTGGAATGGGCGCCCTTGTCCCGTCAGGATCTCGTCTGGGTCGATGAATCCAGGACCAGCGGTCTTGCAGTCGGAGAGTTCGACGGTTCGGTGTCATCCAACCTGCAAGCCTTCGGCGGGGTGTGGTTCGATCATCGATGGGGCCTCGCGGGTACGCTCGGCTATGCCCAGTGGACGAACGAGACCCTCACGGACGACACCGTCGGCCGTCGCACCTGGGCGGTCATACGGCCGGGCGTCGAGCTTCGGGTCGGATTCCATGAAAGGCGCCTGCTACGCCCGCTTCCGTATGTCTTCCTGGGTCTGCACGGCGACATCCCCATCGTCACGGACCGCTCGAACGCCCACGACGAGGAGGCGCAGGACGCCATCGATGCCACCCTGCGCGCCGACGCCTACCGCCTGGGTGGATTCGGCGGTCGCACGGGGTTCGGTGTGGATTACGGCGTCCTACCCGGACTTTGGCTCGGAGCGGTGGTCGGGCTGGGGTTGCATCGTACCGCATATGCCGGGGCAGACGTGGACTTTGGGACGCTGTGGGTGTCCATGGATGCCGCATTCCGTCTGACATTTTCATGGGGTGGACCGAACCCCCCCAACCGGGATACAGGCGCCCCGTGACATCGCCCGCAAGGGTGACGGAAGGGTCCGCTGACAAGTCGTTTGCCGCGTTTCCTCTGCTTTTGACAGGGGAGAGGGGTCACGATAAGCGCGACTCCCTCTCGAACGTGCCCACCCCAAAAGGGAACACGGAACGAACATGGAAATTGTACCCGATCTTATCTTTGCGGCCGTGATGGTAATTCCGTTCCTGGTCGCGTTTCTGGCGGTCAAGTACGTCCTCGTGGCTCCCTACCTGGACTACCTGGAGCAGCGCGATGCTGCGATGGGCGGCGCCCGTCGTGATGCCGACGCCCTCCAGGCCGCTGCCGACGAGAAACTCGCCTCTCTCGAGACCCAGCTGAAGGCTGCCCGCGACGATGCGTCCGGCATCCGCGCCGACCACCGCGCCAAGGCCAAGGCCTACGAGGCCGAGGTCGTCGCTGCTGCTCGCACGGAAGCCGAGGGCAAGGTGGAGGCCGCCGTGGCCAACATCAAGGCCGAGGCCGATGCTGCCAAGGACGCCGTCGGCGCCATGGCACACTCCATCGCTGGCGACATCGCTGCTGGGGCCCTGGGCCGCAGCATCGAAGCATGAAGGAGAAGACGCTCATGAACCGCACCGTCCTTTCCGCTGTCAAGGTCGCCTTCCTGTCCGCAGTGGCCACCGCGCCTGCCTTCGCTGCTGGCGGCGGTCACGGCGACGACCACGGCGTCCCCTGGATGTCCATCGGCCTGCACGCCATCAACTTCGGCATCCTGCTGTTCGTCCTCGTGAAGTTCGGCGGCCCGGCCATCAAGGATTCGCTCCATGGCCGCGCCCTGACCATCAAGCGCGACATCCAGGAAGCCGCCGTCCTCAAGCAGGAAGCCCAGGCCCGTCACGACGAGCTCTCCGCTCGCCTCGACAAGGTCGCCGGTGAGCTGGAGTCCATCCGCCACCAGGCCGAGATCGACGGCGCCAACGAGGAGCAGCGCATGCGCGCCTCCGCCGAGGCTGCCGCCGTGCGCATCGCCGAGACCGCCCAGCGCCAGATCGCCGACGAGACCGCTCGTGCCCGCCAGGCCATCCGCGAGGAGACCGTCGCCCAGGCAGTCGAGCTCGCCGAGTCCATCCTGCGCAACAACGTCAACACCGACGACCAGAAGCGTCTCGCAGGCGAGTTCCTGGCGAGCGTCGGCAAGGTGGGGTGATTTCCCATGTCCGAGAAGAACATCGCCGTCCGCTATGCCAAGGCCCTCTCCGAGCTGGCCACCGAGAACAACGCCGTCGAGAAGGTGAGCAGCGAACTCGCTGCCTTCAACGCCTTCCTCGAGGGTGAGGGCCACGAGCTCGGCCACGTGCTCGAGAACCCCGTCTTCGGCGCCGACGAGCGTTCCAACGTGCTGAACCAGGTCCTGCCCAAGTCCGGCATGTCCGACCTCACCAAGCACTTCCTCCTCCTGCTGAACGAGCGCGACCGCATGTCCGCGCTCCCCACCATCTGCGATGAGCTGCAGAAGATGGTCGATGCCGCCGCCGGTCGTGTGCGCGTGCAGCTGACCACCGCCGAGGAAGCCTCCTCCGCGCTCGTCATCGAGGTCCAGCAGGCCTTCGAATCCGCCACGGGCAAGTCCGTGGTCATTGAAACCTCCATCGATACATCCCTCATTGGCGGCATGGTTGCCCGGATGGGCAGCGTGGTCTACGACGCCTCCCTCAAGTCCCGCCTCGAGGACATCCAGCATCGCCTTACGAACGCGCCGGCAGTCGCCGAAGCGTGAACGGAGTTCCCATGAAAATCCGCGCCGACGAGATCTCGCAGATTCTCAAGCAGCAGATCCAGAACTACGACTCGCGCGTCTCTGTTTCCGAGACCGGAACCATTCTCTCCGTGAGCGACGGCATCGCGCGCATCTACGGTCTCGAGAACGCCATGGCTGGCGAGCTCCTCGAGTTCCATGGTGGCGTGACCGGCATGGTCCTCAACCTGGAAGAGGACAACGTCGGTGCAGCCATCTTCGGCTCCGACATCAACATCCGCGAGGGCCAGCAGGTCAAGCGCACCGGCCGCATCGTCGAGGTCCCCACGGGCCCCGCACTGATGGGCCGCGTGGTCGACGCCCTCGGTCAGCCGATCGACGGCCTGGGCCCCATCGAGTCCGCCGAGAACCGTCAGGTCGAGATCAAGGCTCCCGGCATCATCGGCCGTAAGTCCGTCCACGAGCCGATGCAGACCGGCATCAAGGCCATCGATGCCATGACCCCCGTTGGCCGTGGCCAGCGTGAGCTCATCATCGGCGACCGCCAGACCGGCAAGACCGCCGTGGCCATCGACGCCATCATCGCCCAGAAGGTCTTCAAGGACGATCCCAAGAAGAAGATGCACTGCATCTACGTCGCGATCGGCCAGAAGCAGTCCACCGTCGCCCAGGTCGTCGAGAAGCTCAAGGCTCACGGCGCCATGGAGTACACCACCATCGTCTCCGCTCCGGCTGCGACCTCTGCTCCCCTGCAGTTCATCGCTCCCTACACCGGCTGCACCATCGGTGAGTACTTCCGGGACAACGGCCAGCACGCCCTGGTCATCTACGACGATCTGTCCAAGCAGGCCGTCGCCTACCGTCAGCTCTCCCTGCTGCTCCGTCGTCCCCCGGGACGTGAGGCCTACCCGGGTGACGTCTTCTACGTCCACTCTCGCCTCCTCGAGCGCGCAGCCAAGCTCTCCGACGACCTGGGTGGCGGCTCCCTCACCGCACTGCCCATCATCGAGACCCAGGGCGGCGACGTCTCCGCGTACATCCCGACCAACGTGATCTCCATCACCGACGGCCAGATCTACCTGGAGACCAACCTCTTCAACGCCGGTCAGCGTCCCGCCGTCAACGTCGGCCTGTCCGTCTCCCGCGTCGGTGGTGCCGCCCAGATCAAGGCCATGAAGGAGGTCGCCGGTACCCTGCGCCTCACCCTGGCCAACTACCGCGAGCTCGCAGCGTTCTCCCAGTTCGCTTCCGACCTCGACGACGCCACCAAGCTGCAGCTGGCTCGCGGCGAGCGCCTCACCGAGCTGCTCAAGCAGTCCCAGTACACCCCGCTGCCGGCAGAGCAGCAGGTCGTCCAGCTCCTCGCTGGTACCGCCGACCTGCTCCTCGACCTCGAAGTGGCCCAGGTGGGTCCCTTCTGCCAGGCCCTGGTGGATCACTTCGTCTCCGCGAAGCCCGAGCTTCTCAACGAGATCGTCGAGCGCGGCACCCTGAAGAAGGAAGGCCTGCGTGATCGCCTCATCGAGGCCATCAAGGCGTTCAAGGCCACCTGGAACGGCTGAGACTTCCGTTAGGAGGGCCCCATGCCCAACCTGAAAGAAATCAAGAACCGGATCGGCTCGGTCAAGAAGACCCGTCAGATCACCCAGGCGATGAAGCTGGTGGCTGCTGCGAAGCTTCGCAGCGCCACCGAGCGCGCCCTGCAGGCCCAGCCGTACCAGCACAAGCTGAAGTCGGTCCTGGGCCGGGTGGCCGAGAAGGCCGGTGGCACCGTGGAGGATCCCCTCCTGCAGCGTCGTTCCGACGTCAAGAACGTGCTGCTGGTGCTCCTGACGTCCGACAAGGGTCTCTGCGGCGGCTTCAACAACGGTCTGCTCCGTCACGTCAATGGCTTCATCGCCGAGCGCAAGGCGGAGGGCATCCAGGTCCACATCCGGGTGTACGGTCGCAAGGGCCGTGACTTCCTGAAGGTCCAGAAGCTCCAGATCGAAGACGCCGTCATCGAGTACGACAAGACCCCCAAGATGGATCTGGTCCGTCCCCTGGCCGACCACATGGTCGCCGGCTTCACCAATGGCGAGTACGACGAGGTCTGGTTCGGTTTCAACCGCTTCGTCAACGCTGCCACGCAGGAGGCCACCTTCAGCAAGGTGCTGCCCCTCGAGGTCGAGGCCGAAGAGGAGGATCTGTCCGTGACCGACGTCAACCTGGTCGACTTCGTCTACGAGCCCGACCCGGTGTCCATCGTCGGATCCCTTCTTCCTCTCTACCTTCGGACACTGGTTCTCCAGAGCTTCCTCGATACGGAAGCTGGTGAGCACGGTGCACGGATGATGGCCATGGACAACGCCACGCGGAACGCGAGCGATCTCATCGATCGCCTCTCGCTGGAATACAACCGCGCACGTCAGGCGGCCATCACCACCGAAATCACCGAGATCGTGTCTGGCGCGGAAGCGCTCTGATTTTCCCCTTCTTCTTCGTTTTGGAGGCCGTCAATGGCAGCCAGCACCGGAATCGTCAAGCAGGTCATGGGCCCGGTCGTGGACGTCGAGTTCCCCGACGGAAACGTGCCCAACATCCTTTCCGCACTCAAGCTCACCAACCCCTCCATCAGCGACGCTGAGGACAACCTCACCCTCGAGGTCGCACAGCACCTCGGTGAGAACACCGTCCGCGCCATCGCCATGGACGGCACCGATGGCCTCGCCCGCGGCATGGCCGTGCGCGACACCGGCGGTCCCATCGCCATGCCCGTGGGTCGCGAGGTCCTGGGCCGCATCCTGAACGTCCTCGGCGACCCCGTGGACGAGCTGGGCGATGTCAACGCCAAGGTCTTCAAGCCGATCCACCGCGATCCCCCGGAGTTCACCGAGCAGTCGACCCAGGTCGAGATGTTCGAGACGGGCATCAAGGTCATCGACCTCATCGCTCCCTACTCCCGTGGTGGTAAGATCGGTCTCTTCGGCGGCGCAGGCGTCGGCAAGACCGTCCTCATCATGGAGCTCATCAACAACGTCGCCATGGGCCACGGTGGTTTCTCCGTGTTCGCCGGCGTCGGTGAGCGTACCCGTGAGGGCAACGACCTCTGGCACGAGATGATCGAGGGTGGCATCATCCACCCCGGTGATTCCGAGAAGTCCAAGGCCGCCCTGATCTACGGCCAGATGAACGAGCCCCCGGGAGCACGTGCTCGCGTGGCCCTGTCCGCCCTGACCATCGCGGAGCACTTCCGGGATGAGGAAGGCCAGGACGTCCTGCTCTTCGTCGACAACATCTTCCGTTTCACCCAGGCAGGTTCCGAGGTGTCCGCACTTCTCGGCCGTATTCCCTCCGCCGTCGGTTACCAGCCCACGCTGGCCACGGAGATGGGTATGCTGCAGGAGCGCATCACCACGACCACCAAGGGCTCCATCACCTCCGTGCAGGCCGTCTACGTCCCCGCTGACGACCTCACCGACCCGGCGCCCGCCACCACCTTCGCCCACCTGGATGCCACCACGGTCCTCTCCCGTAAGATCGCCGAGCTGGCCATCTACCCCGCAGTGGACCCCCTGGACTCCACCTCCCGTATCCTCGAGCCCGGTACCCTGGGCGAGGAGCACTACGGAGTGGCCCGTCGCGTGCAGTCCGTGCTGCAGCGGTACCAGGAGCTCCTCGACATCATCGCCATCCTCGGCATGGACGAGCTGTCCGACGAGGACCGCAAGACCGTCGAGCGCGCCCGTAAGATCCAGAAGTTCCTGTCCCAGCCCTTCCACGTGGCTGAGATCTTCACCGGCATGCCTGGCGTCTACGTCAAGAAGGCCGACACGATCAAGGGCTTCCAGATGATCCTCGACGGCGAGGTCGACCACCTGCCCGAGGACGCGTTCTACATGGTCTCGACCATCGAGAGCGCGGTCGAGAAGGCCAAGAAGATGGCTTCTGAGGTCTGATCCTCAGAAGTCTCCTAGGAGGCATCCGTGTCCGATATTGCAGTGGACATCGTCACACCTGAGAAGCTGGCATTCAGTGGCCGGGTGGCAGAGGCACGTGTTCCTGGCGAGAACGGCGAGTTCGGCGTTCTTCCCGGTCACACCATCCTGCTCTCCCTGGTCCGCCCCGGTGTGGTGACCCTGGTCGGCACGGAAGGTCCCAACCGCTTCGTGGTCGGCAAGGGCTTCGCCGAAGCCGGCCCCGAGCGTGTGGTCATCCTGGTGGACTCCTGCGAGCCCGCTGAGAGCGTCGACAAAGTCGCGGCCCAGAAGGCCAAGGACGACGCCCTCCGCGTGCTCGAGACCGAGCCCTTCGGGTCCGACCACTACCTCACCGCACAGCGCGAGCTGGCCCTGGCCGATGCCCGCCTGAGCGTGTGAGCGAGACCTTCCGACAAGGCGACCAGCCTGAGTCGTCACAAGCGTCCACCCGTCTGGGTGTGGCGCTTGTGCTGCTCTTGGGAGCCGTCGGCATCTGGCTGAGGCTTCCCGGCTTCCAGCTGGGCATCCTGTCCGATGAGCTGGCGAACATCCAGCCCGGCTCCTTCGGCGCCATCCTGTGGGACGCCGAGAGCGGAGTGAATCCGCCCCTGCTGCGGCTGCTGGTCAACCTCACCGGTCCAGAGCCGCAGACGCTGTGGCGCGGACGCATGCTCGCGCTCCTGTGCAGCCTGCTCACCATGGTGGGCGCGTGGCGGCTCGGAAGGCTGGCGGGGCAGGGGATGTGGGGCGGCCTGACGGCGGTGGCGTTGTGGGCGTTCCATCCGGTGGCTGTGCAGTATGCCACCATCTTCCGGTCCTATGGGCTGTGGGGGTGTGTGCTCACGTGGCACCTGCTGGGTGTCGCCATGGCCGTACGTGCGGAGAAGGCCGGCATTCGGCGGCGGTGGACGGTGATCGCCGTCGCGACGGGCATCGTGCTGCCATGGATCCACTACTTCTCCGTGCCCGTGTTGCTCGGGGTCGGTGCCAGCCTGTTCCTGTGGTTCCCCGCGGAGAGACGACGGCTGTTCCTCGTGTACCCGGCCGCGGCCCTCGGACTGGCGCCCATGTACCGCCTGATGCTGTTCGAGGAGGGCAGGCGGGTGGTGCACAGCGAGCCCGTGCTGCAGTCCGTGCAGAAGATCGTCGGGATAGGGTTGCGTCCGCCGGAGCCGGTGCGGAAGCACCTCATGAACCTGCTGCCGATGCTCGAGGGCACGTCGCTGGGCTGGCAGAGCTGGATGGCGCTGAGCGTCGTGGGGTTCTGCGGCTGGGCCTGGTGGACGGGCAGGCGGCGTCCCGAGGTGGTGCTGGCGGCGGGTGCAGGGCTCGGCGTGGCGTCCGGGGTGCTGTTCTTCGCGCAGGTGCAGGCGGTTCGCGGACCGGTGCAGCTCATGGTGCTCGCTGCCCTGGTGCCGGTGGTGGCGGCGGTGCCTTCCCTGGTGTCTCGTCCTGGTTGGCGGGGTCCCATGGCGGTGGCCGTCGCGGTGTGGTTCGGGGCCAGCATCCCGGAGGAGCTGGCACGCATGCAGAGCCAGCAGCAGGAACGCCAGGCCGTGCCGGAGGTCGTGGGCCGTCTGGACGAGCTGATCCCGGCGGGGGTGGTGCGGGTGTACCCCTCCTACATCGTCGGCGACCTGTTCTGGCACCAGGCGCACCTCGCCTTCAGCCGGTCCAGGTCGGTACCTCCCTGCGCGGCAGGCGACCACTGCTTCGAGGCCGAAGGGCGCGTGTGGTGGGGTCTGGAGCGGCCAGAGGACGTCCGGGACGTGCGTGGCCTGCTCGTGGACTTCGACCGCCAGCCCCCTTCGCTGTTCTTGCAGAGGTGCCAGTTGGGGTATGAAGGCGATGGATTTCGCGTGTTCCGGTGTGGCGATGGCCCCACGGCTCAGGGACCCGGTACGGAATCCACCGCGCATTGACAACGGGGCATGGGCTTTTCCTGCCGCTCGTGGCAGGATACAAGCGCTCACCCTGGTGATGAGGATTGTGTATGCACACACCGACCGACACCGCGCACGAAGGATCCGTGGCGCTGGTACCGGAAATCGGACAGTGGACCCGGGCGGCGCTGCCCGGGGTGGAGCACCCGGTATGGGTCTGGCGGCTGGACGATCCCTCCGCCGGGGCTGAGGTGAAGCTCCAGCAGATGGCGTACGAGCGCCTGAAGAACCTGCATCACCCGGCCATCCCCCAGGTGGCTCGACGTAGCCGGAGTCGGGGCGAGCTCGCCCTGGTGGCGCCGCTCGGTGTGCCCCTCTCCAAGGTGCTCGAGCATCGCCACGACGAGGGGTTCGGCATGAGCCCCTCCACGGTGCTGGATGTGGGTGCCCAGCTCGCGGCCGCGCTGGTTCACGCCCATGACCACGGCCGTCCCCACGGACACCTCCACCCGGATGCCATCTGGCTGTCTCCGCAGGGGCAGCTCGTCATCTGGGGCTACGCAGAAGGGCCCGACGGCCTGGCGGCCGAACGCTGGCGGGCGCCGGAGTGTGCTCGTGGAGGCCGTGGTTCGGGAGATGCCGATCAGTGGGCCCTGTGCGCCATCCTGGCCTCCCTGGTCACGGGGCGGCTGCCCTGGCGCTCGGAAGACCCGGAGTCCGAGGCGACCCACGGCGACACCACCCACCTGTGGGCACCGGTCCTCGATCAGTGGAAACCTCTCGGGCGTCTCCTGCAGCGTGGACTCAGCAATGATCCGCGGGAGCGGTTTACGGGGGTCCACCCCATCCGCCATGCGCTCCAGGCGCTGCGGCAGCGGGTGCAGCAGCCCTCCGGGCTGGAAGGGATCGGCGTACGCCTGCTCGAGCTGCACGGGCCGCCGGCGCCGGAGCCGGAGCCGGAGTTCGAAGAGGCCGACGAGATGCCCACCTACGTGGGCCCGGCGCCCGAGCTGCCCCAGCTCGAGCCGGACGCGGTTCCCACCACGGTGGAGGACATGCCCGAGGTGGCCGTGGCCACCATCGAGCCGGAGATGGAGCCGGAGCCGGAGGTCGACGTGCACGTCGCGTTCGCGGAGCCGGAGCCTTCGATGCCCGGTTCCCTGCCGCGTCCCGTGGCCGCCAGCCTGGATGCCCACGAGGAGGGAAGGCTGTCGTACCCCGAGTCGCCGCCGGTCTCCTCGGCAGGGCGTACGGCCGTACCTTTCGACACCGCCGTGCCGTTGCCGGTCGCGCCGAGCACGCCCAACTCCCTGCCGCTTCCGCCGAGCCTCCGCACGGGGTCGCCATCCATCCACGGTGGTGTCGGGGAGTCACCCACGCTCGGACCGGAGCTCGGTGATCTGCACGCCGTGGCCTCGCCGTCCATCTCCGGACTCGAAGAGCCGGCGGTGGCCGTGCGTCCCGACTCGGACGAGCAGGCACTGCACCAGGCCGAGGAGCTGCTCACCACCATGGGCCTCGGGGAGCGCTGGCCGATCACCCGGATCGCCAAGGTACTGCTGGGGGTGTTCTGGTCGGGTGTCTTCCTGAACTGGATCTTCGGGTGAGCCTGCGGGACCTGGTCCATGGGCTGCGGGTGGTGGCCATCCCCAGCCCGACGCTGCCCCCTGCCACCCACACCAACACCTACGTGTTGGGGCACGGTGAGGTGGCGGTCGTCGATCCGGGCGGAGATCGACGGGAGGACTATGTCCGCATGCTCGAACAGCTCCGGGCAGGCGGAGAGCGCGTGGCCGGGATCTGGCTGACCCACCACCACGGCGACCACGTGGCCGGTCTGAAGATGCTGCGGGAGCTGTTGCCCGAGGACGTGCCCGTGCGGGCCCACCCATGGACGGCCCGCGACCTCACGCCTCGGCACGGACCCTTGCAGGGGGACCTCGAGGAGGGGGAGGGAACCCTCCCGGACGGCACGCCCGTCCGCATCCTCGCGACGCCCGGTCATGCGCCCGGCCACCTCATCTTCGGTCTGCCCGGAGGACACTGGGTGGTCGGTGACATGGTGGCCACCGTGGGCACCATCCTGATCGACCCCGTCGAGGGAGATCTGGCACAGTACCTCGAGTCGCTCGAGCGCATGCGGCAGCTGCATGCAGTGGCACTGTACCCGGCCCATGGCGAACCTATCGAGGCGGCCGAGGCGTTGCTGTCCGGGTACATCGCCCATCGGCACATGCGCACACAGCAGATCCACCAGGCGCTCGAGACCGAGGGAATCCAGGACGAAATTTCTCTGGCTGCTCGAATCTATCCAGAGCTTCCCACGGACGTTCTGGGCCTCGCGGCTGCGCAGATCCTCACGCATCTGCTCTGGATGGAACGCCATGGCCTCGCCCGTCGGGCAGGGGATGGTTGGTCCGCCTGAACAATCGGCCCGGTGGGGTTGTCGCAGCGTACCGATCAGGGCAGAATAGCCGGCGTAGCCCTCTTGGGGAGTAGCGGGAATGACGATCATGGGTTTGCGACACGGCGGCGGCATGCTCCTTCGACTCGTTGCCGGTGCCGTGGTGGCTTCGACCACTTCGGGGTGCGCACTCATGGGCCTCGACGAGGCCAGTCAGCAGGTTCGAACCTGCCAGGCCCTCCACGACAAGCAGGTCGAGGCCGCCGATGCCTTCGAGCGTCAGCGCGACAAGGCCCGTCACACCTGCGGTCATGGTCTGTTCCTGTCCGTGACGCCCGAGACCCTCGAGAAGTGGGAGCGGGGCGAAGACATCCCCGATGCCTCTTGCGGGGCCGAGATTGCCATGGTGTCGGAAGCCTTCCGCAACAAGTTGGCGGCCGATCAGGCGCTTGGGGACGCGGCGGAGTGTCCGGAGATTCTGGCGTCGCTGGACTGAAAGTCCAGCGACGCCAGAGTCTCCACGGGTCGGCCGCCGGGCCGCGCTGCTTGCCTGACCGCACGCAGTTCGTCGTCGCGTCGCCGCTTACGTACAGAAGTACGCGGCGCGGCTAGCTCCTCGCCCTGCGCACGCTCAGCCTGCGCATCGCTCCTGTGATGGGGCAGGCGGGGTGATGACTGGGGTGAGATTCACGGAAGGGTCGGCGTGGCGCCGTGGGTGCGCCTGCGGCGCACACGGCTCGCGGCTGCGCACCTGCCGGTGCTTCGCCGCTTTTGGCGCTGTCCCGCCCTTCGGGCTCGCGGCTGCGCACCTGCCGGTGCTTCGCCGCTTTTGGCGCTGTCCCGCCCTTCGGGCTCGCGGCTGCGCACCTGCCGGTGCTTCGCCGCTTTTGGCGCTGTCCCGCCCTTCGGGCTTGCGGCTGCGCACCTGCCGGTGCTTCGCCGCCTTTCGCGCTGTCCCGCCCTTCGGGCTTGCGGCTGCGCACCTGCCGGTGCTTCGCCGCTATCGGTGTCTGGGCTCTGTCAGCCCGCCGTTGTCGGGGCCTTTGGGCCTGCCGTCCCTCCGCGAATGGGGTGGTCAGGGGAGGGCGGCGGTGGGCTCGGCGGGGGACGCGAGGTCCTGGCCGAGGGCGTGAGCGGCGTCGAGGACCTGGTCGGTGGTCATGTCCAGGTCGCGGAGCAGCATGGCGTGGAGGTCGTCGCCGGTGGCAGGGGTGTCGCGCTGCGCGAGCTCGTCGAAGATGTCTCGCAGGGGGCGGTGGCGGGTCCACAGCTCGATGACGAGGAAGGCGGCGCCGGGCAGGTGGTCGGCTTGCTCGTTCGGAAGTGGCTCGTCCATCCAGCGTGACCAGCGGAAGAGCGTGTCTCGGACCGATGGATGCTGCAGCGCCTGATCCACCTGCAGGGCCGGCAGGTTGCGCTCGTACAGGCTGGGGTTGTGCTCGCGCGGATAGGAGAGCCGGAGCCACCTGCTCACGCCTGCCTGGAACCATCGCGTCCTGCCCTCAGCATCGGCGTCGAGCTCGATGGGGGCCAGACCACGGATGACGTGGCCGGCGAGGAGATCCGGAACATCCCCTTGGAGCAGCGCCATCAGATCGCTGTCCGGTGCCAGGGGAGCCGGGGTGTCCGTCGGAAGTATGGCCCAGGCTACGCCCGCCCACGATTCCTCCTCGGGGACCTTGTAGTGGTGCGTGACCGAAGGCGGCACCTCGTCGACCAGCAACACGTGCATCAGCACGGGGTGAAGGGGGACGAGGCCCGTGTGGTCCACCACGTGCGCCCGCGCAGAGGCCATGTGTTCCCGGATCGCGTCGAGCATGGCCACATCGAAACCGGGCAGGGTCAGCCCCTCGGTGATCCGCATCTCCCAGAGCAGGGTGTCTCCGTCGGACGCGGAAAGCCGATTACTGGGTGCGGGGTTGGGCAGCGTGACGGGGGGGACCTCCGTACCATCCGCCTGGACGGTGACGGACTCCAACGTCCAACTCGTGACGCGTGAGGTCGACGACTGTGTCTCAGCGTCCGGCGACACCGCCTGCACGCCCTTGATGATGGCGTAGTCGAGGACCAGGAACGTAGCGACTGCGGCGGTGCCGAGGAGGAGGGAGCGCATCTTCATGGCCCCACCCTACGGTATGGCGACCCATCAGTATGCAAGAAGTACGTTGCCAGGATGTTCGTCGGCGGGGTGTGTTCCAAGCGCCATCCACCATGCTCGGAGTGGTGTCCCGGTCGTCATCAATTCAGCATGGACATGGTGGACGACTGATGGCCTGAAGAACATTGTGATGCATCCACGCTGTACTACGTTGGTGGATTCACGAGCGCGCACTACACTGGTACTGTGAAGGTCGAAGAATCTTCCGCGCAGGAGGCGTCATGAAAGTTCAGAGATGGTGGACCGTATTGTCGCTGGTATCTGGGGCATGTGGCGGTACTCACGACCTGTCAATGGTGGTTCAGCAGCGGGCCGTCGACCCCTACTCCCTCCGGGATGCAAACACCCAGGTGCAGGAGCGCGAGGGATCATGGCGACTGGTGGCCAGCGCCATGGAGGAGGCTCTCGACGCCACCGTACACGTGGAGTCGCATGTCACCCACGAATCGATGCTTCAACGTATCCAGTCGGGAGATCCGCCTGACCTGGTGGTGTTCAACTCCCCCTACTTGACCTTGGAGGCGATGGACGCTGGTTACCACGTGATTTCTCCGGTTCTGGAGCCCTACAGGGCCGTTCTCGTACGGAAGAGGGATGACGACGCGGTTGACCTGTCCTTGCTCAGGAGCACAGGCATGAAGCCGAGGGTGGCGCTGAAAGGCGAGCATTCTGCCTCGGGTAAGGTGATGCCGGTGGCGGCGCTACGGCTGGCAGGCTTCGAGCCGGATCAGGTCCGTCTCGAGTACTTTGGAGATGCTCGCAGTGTGGCGGCATCCGTGCTCGATGGCACGAGCGATCTCGGCGCCCTCCCGCTCCCCATGCTCGATGCACGCCTCGACCAGGATCGATTCGAGGTCGTCTGGACGAGCGAGCTGCTTCCGGCTGGGGCATTTCTCGTCCACTCGACCGCACTGGAGAAGTGGGGTGGGGAGCTGTCCGAGTTGCAGGTGGTTGTGGATCAGATTCCCCATGCCCAGAAACTCGTAGCAGAGATTCCAGATGGTCGTCACCAGCTGGACGTCGGGCGTGTGCGACGGCTCGAGGAGGCTAATGCTTCCTGGTTGGACGCCCATGTGCAGATCGCACGTCTCGAGGAAGCACCATGAGCCTTGATGCCACATGGCGGCGTGTCCGGTTCATCCTGAAGCACAGATCTGCATGGGGCCTGCCCATGGGCGTGGCCCTGGTCGGAGTCCTGGGCGTCACTGGTTTCCAGTCCTGGACGATCCACCAGCGGGCGAATGCGAAGCTGAACCAGATCCGGGCCGAGTCGTTCCGGCTCGAATTCGAGGACGGGCAGAACGATGCGCGGCTCAAGCTGGCGGAGGCGCTGTATCGGGATCTGTCACAGGAATGGCTGCTTGCTGCACGTGTGTCGGACTCGTCCGGACGTGCCGAGTGGATTGCACCCATCGGTGTCTCGGAGACCGACGTATCCGCTTGGAGACAGTTCCTCGTGCCCGTCTACCAGCGGCGCTCACTGGCGGAAAGCCACGTCACGGGGCAGGCTCCGGCCCGGGAGCTGGTGGTCGATGCCTACCCCCTCGTCGGCTGGAACGGAGCCCCCCTCCTGCTGCTCTCCGGGGCGATCTCGAAGTCCGAGTCACCATGGGAGTCGGGTGCGTGGATGGTCTTGGGGCTGCCCCTACTTGCGGGGGGCCTGGCGTCCGGCTGGTCATATGGACGTACGAAGGAGGAGCTGGTGGCGGCCTGCTACCGTGAGGCGCTCCAGCAGGTCGAGGACGCTGCCAATGCCGTGAAGGATGGAGCGGCCGTCACGCCGGGTCAGTTCGAGCTGAGTGGGCCGCTCGTTCACAGGATGGTGATCCTCGGCCTGCACCCCGAGACCTTCCAGGGAGTCTTCGAGCACCTGTTCCGGGCCAAGCGAAACCACATGGCGAACGCGATGTACAGGTTGAAGAACGAGCTGCAAATCCTGGATGCCGGTCAGCTCGTCGTGAACGACGTACAGCGGGTGTCCCGTCGGGTCGACAGCGTGCAGCGGCAGGAGGTCGAGCGCCTCCGGAGCAGTCAGGTATCCCGTGCGATGGTGCATGAGGCTGCCAACCAGGTGCGGCCAAACCAAATACGGATGAACCGCGACGCCATTCCCGAGGAACTCCGCCACCACCTCGACGAGGTGGAGGCGATGGTCACCCAGGGCCAGCGGGCACTGGTGGAGCGCTTGCGGGCCACGCTCACCCCTGTCGAGATCAGGGAGCCCACGTCGAGGCCCCTGTCCGACGTGTTCGACGCGCTCAGGGGGTTGCAGCCGCTGCTGGTGTCGGAGCGCCTCACCCTCTCCACCCACCTTCCTCCCGCGCTCGCCGCTGTGGAGGTCATGGTGGACGACTTCGGACTGGAGCGTGTGCTGGTGGAGCTCATCAGAAACAGCAGCAAGGCCATTCGGCGAATGAACCGGGAGCTGGATGGCGAGAGGGTGAAGGGCGCGGTCCACCTGGAAGCGAAGGAGGAGGACGACGCCGTGGTGCTGGTCTTCTCCGACAATGGCCCCGGACTCAAGGAGGAACCCCCGGTCGTCGCGCCAGGACGGGGACATGGTCACCACATCATGGATGTGTCGGTGGCCTACTGGGGAGCGAGTTTGGAGTGGGGGACACCCGACGGGCCGCTTCCCGGTGCGCACCGGGCCATTCGATTTCCAAGGAACACACAGGTCAGGGAGGTCCAGTCATGATGGCGATTGTTTGTGAGGACGATGCGGAGCAGCGTGCGTGGTACAGGGAATACCTCGAGAGCGCCGGGTACATGGTCAAGGAGGCCGCGTCCGCGGCGGAGTACGAGGACGTCGTCATGGACGCCCAGGGTGATCTGCTAGTCATCATGGACCTCAACCTCGGGGTTCATGGCGACCTCGAAGGTCTCGAGCTCACCGAGTTCACTACGGGGTTGTTCGTGGATGCCGTGGTGATCGTCGCCACTGGGGAGAGCCGCAAGCTGGAGGCGAAGAAGAAGGGAGCCCACGACGTGCTGATCAAGCCGGTGGATGGGCGCCAGCTGTCGGAGGCGATCCGCATGGCCATCGCGGAGCACGAGGACATCCACCAGCAGGCCGTCAACAAGGTGATGAGCCACCCCGAGTTCTACAAGATCGTGCAGGAATTCGAGCTGGGCCACCAGCTACCGGAGGACATGGCCACGACCGATAAGGGCAGGATGTCCAAGGTTTTGCAGGGGTTCTTCCGCAACACGAAGGTGGGAGAGGCCGCCCTCGATGATCTTCTGCAGATGTGGGTCCGCGGCGATGTCGCCTTCCCCTATGCCGTACGGGATCTGATGGCGCTCGACGCCGGAACCTACTCGGGTCGGGAGCGAAACCTCCGGGGCCGTTCGGGGCAGACCCTGGAGATCAGGACGGGTCGGGGGGACACCCACCGGGCCTACTACCGGCGTCGGGGAGCCGTGATCCACCTGCTTCGGGTCACACCCAAGCCCCTCCAGAAGGAGACGCTCCGATGGATCGACAGTCAGTCCTCCTGACGTTGGCTTGTCTGCTGGCGGCCTGCACCCAGCCCCAGACCCAGTCACAGCCCGACGCCGGGTTCGAGCGTGAGCGGGCGCTGGTCATCGGGGCGTACGATGGCGACTCCCTGACGCTCGCGGATCGCAGGGAGGTCCGGGTCCTCGGGATCAACACACCTGAGCTGCGCGGGGGGGAGCCGTTCTCCCAGGAAGCCCGTGCGGTGACCCAGGCCTGGACCGTGGGGAAGGAAGTCGGCCTCCTTGTGGACCCGGACCGGCGGTACGATCGCTATGAACGGTTGCTCGCATGGGTCGTACTCGAGGATGGACGACTCGACCAGAAGCTCCTGGATGCAGGACTCGCCCACGTGTTCTTCGTGGGAGATGACGACACCTACCGTGAGGATCTGCTTCGGAGACAGGCGGCTGCCCGCGAAGCGGGGTTCGGCATCTGGGGAGAGCCGCAGATGAAGAGCGGCGTCGTCATCACATCGTTCCACATCGCGGCCGACGACACCGAGTACCTGCGGGTCTCCAACCTCCGCGAGCGCCCCCTCGAGCTGAAGGGGCTGCACCTGACCAATGCGGAAGGGCGGGTCCTGGAGCTTCCCGAACGCACGATCGCTACCGGAGCGGCGGTGAAGCTCGTCACCGGACCGTATGACGGACCCCTGCAGGGCGGTGACATCCACCTTCACCGCAGTCAGCGGTTCTTCGACCCGCGACGGGATGAGGTGATGTTGATGAAGGATGACGACGTGCTCGCCAAGCGCACCACGGTGCTCATGGAGGAGAAGCCTGTCTCGGCAGGCACGACCCGTGGCGGCTAGCCCTGTGAGGGGCCGTGCAGCTCAGGAATGCATCCTCACGTCCGCCTCGGCCACACCCACGGCCTCCGCCTCGGCCTTCGCCAGCTCCTTGAGCCGTGCGCGCACCTCGTCCCGCGGGCGGAACTGACAGGCCAGATCCACGTACACGTGGTGGTGGCGGGCCTCGCTGGCGAGCAGGCTGCCGTACAGCCCCCGCAGCTCCTCGTCCTGCAGGCCCTGGCTGAGGATCTTCATGCGCTCGCAGGAGCGGGCCTCGATGAAGGAGCACATCAGCAAGGTATCCACCAGGCGGTGGGGCTCGGGCTTGCGCACGTGCTTCATCAGCCGGCCGGCGTAGCCGCTGGGCTCGAGGCGACGGAAGGGGATGTCGCGCTTGCCGAGCACATCGAGCATCAGCTCGAAGTGTTCCAGCTCCTCACGGGCCAGCTCGGAGAGCGGACGCATGAGGGGCTCGTGGTCGCCGTAGCGGAAGATGAGGTTCATGGCCGTGCTGGCCGCCTTCTTCTCGCAGTGGGCGTGGTCGAGGAGCAGGCTGGGCAGATCGGCTTCGACCTCGGCCAGCCAGCTCTCACGGGTCTGGGACACGAGGTTCAGCATCAGGCTTCCTGGATGTAGGCCCGGCCGGCGTCGGTGAGGGTCGCCGTGGCGCTGTCGTGGTCGAAGGACAGCAGGCCCTCGTCGGTGAGGCCTTCCATGACCCGGCTGAACACGATGTGGGCCACGAACCAGGTCTTGGCGCTGTGGTCGTGCATGTCGGCGAGGGAGGCCACGCCGCCCTCGTCGGCCACGAACTTCAGCAGGCCCACCCGGGTACGCTCGGTGTGATCGTCGGCCTTGGCAGCAGCGCTCGCCCCGCCCTCGGCCTTTTCGGGCCGTGAACCGTGCGCGTGCGCGTGCGCGTGCGCGGCCGGCTCCCCGGTCCCGCTCGCGCCATCGACGCCCGCGTCGGCGGAGGGAGAGGCGTCGGCCTTGGCAGCCTCATCGGCCCCGGCAACAGCCTCCCGATCCGACGACGCCGTCGCCTTCACCCGCTCCTTCGCGACCTCGGCGCTCGCCTCGTCACCCTCTTCGAGCACGTCGATGAGGATGTCGAGACCGAGCACCGCGGCCTTGCGGAGCCTCTTGCGCAGATGCAGTCCGGTGCGGCTCACATGTTCCTCCGGTACTCACCGCCGACCTCGTACAGGGCCTCGGTGATCTGGCCCAGCGATGCCACGCGGACGGTGTTCATCAGCTCGCCGAAGATGTTGCCACCGGCCATCGCGACCTCCTGCAGGCGCTGCAGGGCGGCGTCGGACTCGCTGGCGTGCTCGCCCTGGAAGGCCTTGACCGAGTCGATCTGGGCGTTCTTCTCGGCGGGGCTGGCGCGGCGGAGCTCGGGGGTCTCGGGGACCCAGTCGTCGCCGGTGGTGGTGGGGTCGAGGAAGGTGTTCACCCCGATGATGGGCAGGGTGCCATCATGCTTGAGGTGCTCGTAGTACATCGACTCTTCCTGGATCTTGGTGCGCTGGTACTGCAGCTCCATGGCACCGAGCACGCCGCCGCGCTGGTTGAGGCGGTCGAACTCCTGCAGCACGGCCTCCTCGACCATGTCGGTGAGGTACTCGATGAAGTAGCTGCCCTGCAGGTTGTTCTCGTTGAACGCCGCACCGAACTCGCGGTTGATGATCATCTGGATGGCCATCGCCCGGCGCACCGACTCCTCGGTGGGGGTGGTGATGGCCTCGTCGTAGGCGTTGGTGTGCAGGCTGTTGCAGTTGTCGCTGATGGCGAGCAGGGCCTGCAGGGTGGTGCGGATGTCGTTGAACTGCACCTCACGGGCGTGCAGCGAGCGACCGGAGGTCTGGATGTGGTACTTCAGCTTCTGGCTGCGGCTGGACGCGCCGTAGCGGTCGCGCATGGCGATGGCCCAGATGCGGCGTGCCACGCGGCCGATGACGCTGTACTCGGGATCCAGGCCGTTGGAGAAGAAGAAGGACAGGTTCGGCGCGAAGTCGTCGATGTCCATGCCGCGGGCGAGGTAGGCCTCGACCAGCGTGAAGCCGTTGGCCAGCGTGAAGGCCAGCTGGGTGATGGGGTTCGCGCCGGCCTCGGCGATGTGGTAGCCGCTGATGGACACCGAGTAGAAGTTGCGGACGCCGTGGTCGATGAACCAGGCCTGGATGTCGCCCATCATGCGCAGGGCGAACTCGGTGTTGAAGATGCAGGTGTTCTGGGCCTGGTCTTCCTTGAGGATGTCGGCCTGCACGGTGCCGCGGACGGTCTGCAGGGCGACGGTGCGCAGCTCGGCCTTCTCCTCGGAGGTGGCCTCACGACCCTGCTCGGCCTCGAAGCGGGCGATGTGGTCGTCGATGGCGGTGTTGAAGTACATCGCCAGCAGCATGGGCGCGGGACCGTTGATGGTCATGGAGACCGAGGTGGTCTTCGCGCACAGGTCGAAGCCGGCGTACAGCTTCTTCATGTCGTCGAGGTGGGGCACCGACACGCCGGACTCGCCGACCTTGCCGTAGATGTCGGGGCGCTCGGCGGGATCCTGGCCGTACAGCGTGACGGAGTCGAAGGCCGTGGACAGGCGGTGGGCGGTCTCGCCCTCGCAGAGCAGGTGGAAGCGCTTGTTGGTGCGGTCGGGACCGCCCTCGCCCGCGAACATCCGCTTGGGATCCTCACCGGTGCGCTTCAGGGGGAACACGCCGGCGGTGTAGGGGAACTCGCCGGGCACGTTCTCCTTGCGGCCGAAGCGCAGGATCTCGCCCTCGTCTTTGAGCCAGGTGGGGATGACCACGCGGGGGATGTCGGACTGGGCGAGGGACTTGCGCATCAGGGGCTGGCGGATCTCGCGGCCACGGACGGTGTAGACGAACTCGCTGCCGCTGTACTGCTCGCAGCGATCGGCCCAGCCGTCGAGGTAGGTGCGGCTGGACCTGGACAGGTCGGCCTCGGCATCTCCCAGCAGGCCCTGCAGGTGGCTGAGCACCGCATCCTCGGAGACCTCGGCGACGGTGTCGCGCAGGCGCTGACGGCGACGGGCTGCCTCGATCTGCTTCTCGGTCTCGGCGTGGTAGCCGCGCACGGCACCGGCGATCTCGGCGAGGTAGCGCTGGCGCTCGGGGGGCACGATGGGGTGCACGTCGCCGGTGGCCTTGGACTCGACGGTGGGCAGGCGGGAGTCGTGGGGGGGCAGGCCCGCACGCTCGCCGAGGATGCCGACGATGTCGGAGAACAGGCGGGTGACACCGGGATCGTTGAAGCGGGCGGCGATGGTGCCGTAGACGGGCAGGGCCTCGTCGTCGGCCATCCACAGCTCACGGTTGCGGCGCACCTGCTTGCGGACGTCGCGCAGGGCATCGAGGGCGCCGCGCTTGCCGAACTTGTTGATGGCGACGAAGTCGGCGTAGTCGAGCATGTCGATCTTCTCGAGCTGGCTCGGGGCGCCGTACTCCGGGGTCATCACGTACAGGGTGGCGTCGGACAGCTCGACGACGTCGTTGTCGCCCTGGCCGATGCCGGAGGTCTCGACGAAGATGACGTCGAAGCCGGCCTGGGCGCACATGGCCACGGCGTCCTGGGTGGCCTCGGACAGCTCGCCCTTGCGGTCGCGGGTGGCGAGGGAGCGCAGGAAGACCCGCTCGGGGTCGAGGGCGTTCATGCGGATGCGGTCGCCGAGCAGGGCGCCGCCGGAGCGCTTGCGGGTGGGGTCGATGGACAGGACGGCGATCTTGTCGTTCGGGCGATCCCACAGCCAGCGACGGAGGAGCTCGTCGGTGAGCGACGACTTGCCGGCGCCTCCGGTTCCCGTGATGCCGAGCACGGGGGGACGCTTGCCTTCCCAGGTCAGGGCCTGCGCGAGCGCCTCGGCCTCGACGCCGGTGGCGGCCTTGTGCTCGGCGAGGGTGATGTAGCGGGCGATGGTGGGGAAGTTGCCCTCACGCATGGCCTCGAGGGACGGAGGCGCGACCTCCGCCGGGTCGAAGTCGGCCCGCTGGATCATGTCGTTGATGATGCCCTGCAGGCCCATCCGGCGGCCGTCCTCGGGGCTGTAGATGCGGGTGGCGTGACCCTTGGACTGCAGCTCCTCGATCTCCTCGGGGACGATGACGCCGCCGCCGCCGCCGAAGATCTTCACGTGCTGGGCGCCGGCCGCGTCGAGCAGCTCACGGATGTAGCGGAAGTACTCCATGTGGCCGCCCTGGTAGGACGACACCGCGACCGCCTGGACGTCTTCCTGGAGCGCTGCGTGCACGACGTCTGCGGCAGAGCGGTTGTGGCCGAGGTGGATGACCTCGACGCCGCTGCTCTGCAGGATGCGGCGCATGATGTTGATGGCAGCGTCGTGGCCGTCGAAGAGGCTTGCTGCGGTGACCATGCGGATGTCGTGGGTGGCCTGGTAGCGCTCAGGTGCGTTCATCTTCGCTCCGTGCGGTTCGAGGTGGGGGATGGGGAAGGATCCGGACCCTATCTCGGTATGAAGTGTTCATCCCGTCACGATGAGAACAAAACACGGGGGCTGCTTTCCCTGGGGAGGACCGATGCGCGAGACCGACTACCTCGAACCACAGACGAGCCTGACCGAGCGGGTGCCGCCCTGGCTGCTCGTGGCGGTGGCCATCATCCTCGTGATCGCCCTGAAGAACCTGCGTGGTGCGGGGTCGGGCCACGCGTGAGCCCTGGGCTCACGCCTGCTCTTGAAGGGGCCAGTGGAAGCACATACGGGTGCCCCGGGGCGTGTTGTCGTCGATCCACACGTCTCCACCGGCGTCCTGCACCATCCGCTGGACGAGCGCGAGCCCGAGCCCCCGGTGCTGTGGGTCACCCGAGGTGTTCAGGCTCACGAGGGGGTCGAACACCCGGCGGCGGTGGGTGGGCTTGATGCCGGGACCGTCGTCGCTGACCTCGAAGTGGACCGCCCCGTCGAGGGGGCGGGCGACCACGTGGATGCGTCCGTGGGACTGGTCGTGGTGCTGCACGGCGTTGCTGATGAGGTTGAGCAGTACCTGACGCAGCGGGACGGAGCGGGTCCTGATGCGGTCGACCTGCAGGTCGAAGTGCAGCTCGAAGCCCTCGGGCAGGGGCCGGAGGGAGCGCAGCTGCTGTGCGAGATCCGTGAGCGTGAGCTCCTCGAGATCCTCACGGCTCGCGTCGTGGTGTGCGAACTCGAGCAGGTGGTTCATCGTGTCGTGCAGCTGCCCGATGCGGTCCTGCACCACCCGCAGGCTGTGGCTTGCGCGCTCGCCGTTGCCCTCCGCGAGGTCGGTCTGGACCCACCCGAGGAGCTCGTGGATGGCCGCGAGGGGGGCCCGGAGGTCGTGGGAGATGGCCTGGGTGTAGACCTGCAGCTGGCGGTTCTTGCGGGCCACCTGGTTCAGGGACGAGCGCAGGGCCTTCTCCGCGCGCGCCCGCTCGGTGGTGTCGCGGGTGATGCCCACGAACCCGATCGCGTGACCGCCCGCATCCGTGAGCACGCCCCCCATCGTCTCGGCCTCGAACGTGGTGCCGTCGGCACGCTTGCAGGTGTACCTCCAGGGCGTGGTCTGGTACCGGGCGTGGTGGTGGAAGATGCGCCGGCCCGCTTCGTGGAACGCATCCGGATCGGCGTAGATGATCGAGGCGCTCCTCCCCCTCAGCTCCATCTCGGTGTAGCCGAACATGCGCTGGGCGGTGTCGTTGGCGTACAGGACGCGCCGCTCCGCATCCGTCAGGATGATGGCGTCCGGGCTGTGCTCGAAGGCACCCCGCTTGAGTGCGAGCTCCTCCTCGAGGGGAAGCAGCGTCTCCCGGGGCGTGATGAGCTCGCTGCAGACGGTGTAGTGGCCGGTGAGCGTGCCTTGCTGGTTGCGCATGGTGCGCGCGCTGGCGAGCACGGGGAAGGGCTCGCCGGCGGATGTGAGGAAGTCGACCCGCAGCTCGTGGATGGCCCCGTTCCGCAGGTACTCGGGAAACACGCGAGCGTAGGTCTGCTGGCTCTCCGGGGTCAGGAACGCGAGCGTGCTGTGTCTCAGGACGTCTTCGGCCTGGTAGCCGAGCCGGGCCAGCCAGTGGCGGTTGGCGAACGAGATGAGACCGTTGGGATCGGTGAGGTGGACCATCGTGGGCAGGTGGTCGAGGATGCGGTGCCCCGGCGCGAGGGGCGGCTGGTCGTGGTCGTGGGTGAGGTCGTGGGCCAGCCAGCTCAGCGACACCTCGAGCACCTGCAGCTTGCCCGGGTGGATGGGGTGGCTGCTGTGGGCGTCGAGGACCCACACGTGGTGGTCGGACAGGCCGGGCAGGGGCCACCCGCTGGCGAATTGCAGGGGGTGGGGCAGATCGAACCCCAGCGAACTGCGCAGCTCGACGGGGCTTCCCTGGGTGGGGGAGGGGAGCAGGAAGGTGAGCGCCGCGAGGGTTTCATCGCCCTCCGCCAGCACGAGCACCTGACCGTGACGACCCGCGCTTCGCGTGATCGCCACCGTGTCGACCTGCAGCGCGTTGCGCAGGACCTGAAGCCGGTATTGCAACGGCAGGTTTGCTCGGGGTGGGGCGTCGGTCTCGTGCACGTGGTTGGCTCCCTCGACCTTGTCTGGATTATACAGACGACCGGCCCCGAAAGCCCGGCTTCCTGCCGGCCCGGTGTCGAACGGAGGCGACGTGCAGCGATTCCTGATCTGGTTGGCGGTAGCGGTTGCGGCCTGTCTGGCCGTGATCTGGTGGGTCTCCGGCGAGCAGGTGCAGCAGGTGGTCTCCATCCTCGAGCACGGCGTCGGCGTGGCCGTCGCTGCGGGGCGCGGATGAGGTGGTTCGCCTGGCTGTTGCTGCTCTCCGCGTGCCGTGAGCAGGTCGAGGTGGAGTCCGCGCAGGGGCGGGGCGGCCGCAACGGATACCAGCGGGCCCTCCGACAGATCTGCGGCGACGCCGGCGAGCCCTCGCTCCAGCGGGGCGCGCGCCCGCTCCTCGACGGCTACCTCGATGCGATGTCGTCGGACTGGCCCGGGAACATGGGCGTGCTGCCCACCGAGTGGATCAACGTGCACAACGCCATCATGCTCCGGGAGCGACTCCTGGCGCAGGAGGAGGGCAGGCCCTGGACCGATGACGAGGTCCGCAGGGTCGAGCGACGCCGTGCCTACCGGATCGATGGGCACTACGTCAGCGCCTCGGAGATCCGCCACGAGCGCATCCGGGGAAAGCACATGCACTTCCCCCACCTGGCCCTGCTGTGGACGGGCGCGTCGGACTCCCCCCCGTTCCCCTGCGAGAAGGCGGGCGGCGGGCGGCTGTCCCAACAGGCGGACGAGGCCCTGGCCGCATGGCTGGCCGACGAAGCGCGGGGCATCCGCGTGCAGGATGGTGAGGTGCTGTTCCCGCCGGCCTTCGAGCGCTACCGGCACGACATCGAGCTGCAGGCGGTGGGGGAGAGCTGGTGCGTGTACGCCGGTCGCAAGGTGGATCCGCCCCTTCGCGCGGTCCTGCGGGAGGCCGAGACGCGGGGATGTCCCCATCGCGTCCACGACGGCGTGGAACCCGGAGAACCCTGAGCCCCGTCAAGGGCTTTGACAGCATTCCGGCACCCCCACGGGTGAGAGGCACCGCCATACAGGTTAGGGAGTCGCTCCAGCGAAGCAGGAGTGGTTCATGTCGCGAGTGTCCGCAAAGCCGTCGTGGCTCAAGGTCAAGATGCCCGGCTCGGAGCGCTACCATTCGATCCGCAAGCGGGCGCGTCAGCTCCGCCTGGCCACCGTGTGTGAGGAGGCCCGCTGCCCCAACATCGGTGAGTGCTGGGCCGGTGGCACCGCCACCTTCATGGTGATGGGCGACACCTGCACCCGTGGTTGCCGTTTCTGCGCGGTGAAGACCCGCCGCAACGGTGTGCCGCTCGATGCCGAGGAGCCCCGCAACGTGGCCGAGGCCATCGCCGAGATGCAGCTCGACTACGTGGTGCTCACCTCGGTCGATCGCGACGATCTCGACGACGGTGGCGCCGGCCACTTCGCCGCCTGCATCCGCGAGACCCGCATCGCCTCGCCCAAGACCATGGTCGAGGTGCTCATCCCCGACTTCCGCGGTCACATGGGACAGCTGTGGACCGTCGTCGAGGCACAGCCCGAGGTCATCGCCCACAACGTCGAGACGGTCCGCCGCCTCAGCCCCTCGGTGCGCGACCCCCGGGCCAACTACGACCAGTCCCTGCAGGTCATCAAGCACATCAAGACCATCGACCCCTCCCGCTACTCGAAGTCCGCCATCATGGTCGGCCTGGGCGAGACCCCGGAAGAGGTCCTGGAGTGCATGCGCGATCTGCGTGAGGTCGACTGCGACTTCCTCACCATCGGTCAGTACCTGCAGCCCACGGGCCGCCACCTGAAGGTCCAGGAGTTCATCCATCCCGACGTCTTCGAGATGTACCGCGTCGAGGGCGAGAAGATGGGCTTCAAGTACGTGGCCTCCTCTCCGCTGGTCCGCTCCTCCTACAAGGCGGGCGAGTTCTTCATCCGCGAGTTCCTCGAGCGGCAGAAGGCAGCGGCCGGCGCCTGACCCTTGTGGGGTGGTGGTCACGTCGCCAGATCGTGGGTGGCGCGGCCGTGGCCGGTGATTTAGACCAAGGTCCTTTGTTCGTGCCGGGGATCGGTGCGGACGTGTGAGTTCGGAGGATGGAGCGGATGGTGGGTACAGCCATGGCACAGGCCCTGACGGGGTTCTTCCAGGCGCGACAGTCGGCACGACTGCTCGCGGAAGGCACGAGCGACATCACGGAACAGCTCGACCCCTCCCAGCTCCTCCTCGTTCCCGTCGCCGATCGGGCCAACACCGCCGTCGCGGTGGGCATGGCCTGGGGCGGCGCGCCCGTGGTGCTGCAGCTCTCCTCGACGGAGCGGCTCGGCGCGGCGTTCGAGGTGCTGTCCGAGGCAGCGTCCGCCGCGGCCCAGGGAGTACGGTGTCCGCTGGTGCTCCTGGTGGGTGCCGGCCTGAACGAGCAGGGCGTGCGGGTACCGGGTGGCGTCGACGTCCTCTCGCCCGCCAGCGGTCGCGACATCGCGGGCGCCCTCGAGGCCGCCATCGCAGCGGGCCGTCCCACCGTGCTCCTCGAACCCGCGGGGCAGGGGAGCGCTCTCGGTGACGCCCCCGTCGTCGAGGTCGACCCCGGCCATGCCGCCACCGTGGTGGTGTCCGGCCAGCAGCTCCCCGAGGTGGAGGCGAACCTCCGCGACGCCGGGCTGCTCGGTCAGGTGCAGCTCGTCTGCCTGCAGCAGCTCCGCCCCCTTCCCCCCGCACTCGCCCAGATGGTGCAGTCCACCGGACGCGCCGTGGTCGTGGGCGCTCCCGACGGACTGGCCGGCGCCACCGCCCGTGCCGTCACCGAGCAGGCCTTCGAGTACCTCGAAGCCCCGGTGATGGTCGCCGCGCCCGAGGCCCTCGTCCGTACCCTGAATTCCGCACTGCACTACTGAGGTTGGAGAGAACCATGTCGTTCATTTTCGAGGTTCCGGAAGTCGGCGAAGGCGTCGTCGAGATCGAGATCTCCGAGTGGAAGGTCGCAGTGGGCGACGTGGTCGACGTCGACCAGGCCCTCTGTGAGATCACCACCGACAAGGCCTCCATGGACATCCCCAGCCCCAAGCGCGGCCGGGTGGTCAAGCTGTACGGCGAGCCCGGCGACATCCTCGGCGTGCACACCCCCCTGGTCGAGCTCGAGCTCGACACCAGCGCGCCCGCGCCGGCCCCGAAGGCAGAGGCACCTGCTCCCGCGGCCGAGAAGCCCGCGCCCGCGCCCGCAGCGAAGGCCGAGCCCGCCAAGGCCGCACCTGCTCCTGCCCCCGCGCCGGCACCCGCCGCGCCCGCAGGCCCTGCCTCCGACCCGGCCAGCCGCGGCGTCACCAAGGCCACCCCGGCCGTGCGTCGCCACGCCCGTGAGCTCGGTGTCGATGTCGCCACCGTGCCCGGCACCGGCCCCAAGGGCCGCGTGAGCCACGCCGACCTCGAGAAGGCCGCCTCCGCACCCGCACCCGCACCCGCCACCTCCAGCGCCCACGCTGCCGCCCCCGTGGCCAGCACCGCCGAGGACAAGCGCGTGCCCATCCGCGGCATCCGCCGCAAGATCGCCCAGCGCATGCAGGCCGCCAAGCAGACCTCCCCCCACTTCACCTACGTGGAGGAGATCGACTTCACCGAGCTGGTGCGCGTCCGCAGCGCCCTCAAGCCCCGGGCCGCCGCCATGGGCGTCAAGCTCACCTACATCCCCTTCATCGCGAAGGCCGTGTCGGTGGCCATGCGCCAGTTCCCGGAGGTCAACGCCGTGATGGACGAGGCCGCCTCCGAGCTGGTCGTCCGCGGCTCCCACGACTTCGGCTTCGCGGTCGACACCCCGAACGGCCTGATGGTGCCCGTCATCCGTGGCGTGCAGAACAAGTCCGTGCTCGCCCTCGCCGAGGAGATGGGCGACCTGTTCGCCCGCACCCGCGACGGCAAGGCCACCCGCACCGAACTGTCCGGCTCCAGCTTCACGCTCACCAGCGTGGGCAACATCGGCGGTGTCCTGGCCACGCCCATCCTGAACACCCCCGAGGTGGCCATCCTGGGCATCAACGCCATCCGCAAGCGCGCCATGGTCATGGACGACGACTCCATCGCCGTGCGCCACATGGCCTACCTGTCGCCCTCCTTCGACCACCGCATCATCGACGGCGCCATCGCCGCCAAGTTCATCAAGGTGGTCAAGGATCTCATCGAGCACCCTGAGGTGTTCCTGATGGAGCTCGCATGACCGCAGCCACCCTGATGCAGGCCGACGCCTCCCTGGCGTCCATGGATGTCCAGCCCTTCCACCTCCCGCTCTCCGGCGGCAAGGCGGAGCTCGTGGCCGGCACCCTGGCCGCCATGAAGGCCTCCCACTGGTGGCTTCCCGGCCCCGCCGAGCGCGTGGGTGCCGTCCTCCGTGGCGCGCCTCTCGAGCGCGTCGCCGAGGGCTTCGAGGCCATGCGGCCCTACCGCGTGGCCGGTGTCAGCGGCTCTGCCGGCCTGCGTGCGCTGTTCGCCGTGGGTCTCGGTGCCGCCTCCGAGGATGCCCGCGCCGTGGTGCACCTGTCCGAGGGCTCCCTGTCGGACGGCGCCTTCGCCGAAGCCCTCAACCTCGCGTCCCTGCTGCACGCCAACGTGGTGTTCGTCGTCCATCGTCGTCGCCTCGAAGGCGCTCCGGTGGCGCGCCAGTCCGCGGCCGATGCCGACGCGCTCGCCCGTGCCTACGCTGTTCCTTCCCACAAAGTCACCATCTCGGGTGCTGCGGAGATCACCTCCGTGGTATCGGGCTGCCTGACGCAACAAGGTCCCTCGCTCATCGAAGCATGGGACGCGCCCTGAGCAAGGGCTCACTCCGCAACACGCGGATCGAGGAGATCCAGATGTCGGACACTCACTACCAGGCCATCGTCATCGGAGCCGGCCCTGGCGGCTACCCCTGCGGCATCCGCCTGGCGCAGCTGGGCGTGAAGACCCTGGTGGTCGACAAGGAGTTCTGGGGCGGTGTCTGCCTCAACGTGGGCTGCATCCCCTCCAAGGCCCTCATCACGGCCGGCAAGCGCTTCAAGCAGATCAAGACCGCCGACATGATGGGCATCAACGTCACCGGTGACGTCTCCATCGACATGGGCAAGCTGCAGGAGTGGAAGGGCGGCATCGTCAACAAGCTCACCAGCGGCGTGGGCACCCTGCTCGACGCCAACGGCGCCGACCGCATCATGGGCACCGCCCGCCTCGACGGCGACACCGTCGTGGTCAGCACCGAGGATGGCGAGAAGCGCTTCACGGCCGACCACATCGTGATCGCCACCGGCTCCCGCCCCATCCAGATCCCCGGCTTCGAGTTCAAGGACGCCCCCGTCCTCGACTCCACCAAGGCCCTGGCCCTCGAAGAGGTGCCCGGCAAGCTCGTGGTCATCGGCGGCGGCTACATCGGCCTCGAGATGGGCATGATGTTCTCCAAGCTCGGCTCCGAGGTCACCGTCGTCGAGATGATGGATTCGGTGCTGCCCGGCTTCGACAAGGACGCCATCAAGATCATCAAGCGCTCCCTGAAGAAGTCCGGCATCGACGTCCTCACCAAGACGAAGGCCCTGGGCTGGGAGAAGGCTGACTCCGGCATCGTGGTGAACGTCGAGAACGCCAAGGGCGCCAAGGCCATCGAGGCCGACTACGTCCTCGTCACCGTCGGCCGCTTCCCCAACGGTGAGAACCTCGGTCTCGAGACCGCCGGCGTCGAGATGGACGGTCGCTTCATCAAGACCGACAACCAGCGTCGCACCACCAACCCCAAGATCTTCGCCATCGGCGATGTGGCGTGCCAGCCCATGCTCGCCCACAAGGCCACCTACGAAGGTGAGCTCGTGGCCGAGATCATCGGCGGTCACAACCGCGTGTACGATGCCCGCACCGTGCCCGCCGTGGTCTTCACCGACCCCGAGATCGCCACCGCCGGCATGTCCGAGGAAGAGGCCAAGGCACGCGGCGAGATCAAGGTCGGCAAGGTGCCCTACGCTGCCGTGGGCCGCTCCCTCACCACGGGTGAGACCGACGGCTTCTTCAAGGTCATCGGCGATGCCGAGACCAAGGAGATCCTCGGCGTGGTCGTCTGCGGCGTGAACGCCTCCGACCTCATCTCCGAGGCCGCCCTGGCCATCGAGATGCACACCGAGCTGCTCGACATGGGCCTGACCATCCACCCCCACCCGACCCTGGGTGAGGGCATGATGGAGGCCGCCAAGGCTGCACTGGGCGAGGCGATCCACATCGTGAATCGCTGATCACGACGCCCGAACGAACAGGGCCCTCCCGCCAGATTGGCGGGAGGGCCCTTTGTGCGTTCGGGGTCGTGATCCCCGTTCCCGTGACCCAGGCGAATCCGGCGCCCGTGCCCGTGCCCGAAACACCGACCTAACGGCCTGCCAGGAACGCCACCCCCAGGAGCCGTGGTCCGCGCGCGTGCGCGACCGGTGCTCCTCGAGCTACCCCGTACCTCTCGGGGATTCGGGCCCCGGCGCCCCAAGGGGCGCCCGTACGTCCAACGTCGGAAGCGGCGCCCCTGGGTGCCCTGGCTGCGCGTCCCCGGAGCCTTCGCGCTGGGCGCCTGGAGCGCCGTCTACGTTCCGCTCATCCTACAGCGGGAAACGACACGAACGGCCCCCGACATGCCTCCATCGAGGCCAGGGGAGGGAACTCGGCGATCTCCATCATCGCGCCCCAGAGCTCGCGGACGGCGGGGTGCTGGTGGGCGTCGTCCTTGAGCTGCTCGTTCTTCCACTCGAACACCTCGATCCAGGTGCCGTCGGCGGTCTGGGCGAGGTGGTTGTCGGCGTCCGTGAGGAAGCCGTGCTCCCGCAGCATCGGGACGTGGCGGCGCACGAGGGCCTCGAGGGCGGACTCGTGGCCGGGCTTCGCTTTGTAGGTGGGAATGGTCAGCAAGGGCATGGGGCCTCCACAGGGGCCGTCACAGCCCCATCAGCGCCATCATGCCCCAGGAAGCCCCGGCGACGGCGAGCGGGATGGTGAGGTTGTCGTCCAGCCGCTTGCTGTACAGCTCCGCCAGTGCGCCGGCGGCGGCGCCCACGGCGGCAACGGGCCAGGCCTTCCAGCCCGGGATGAAGCCGAGGACCTGCACCATGAACACCGCGATGAACAGGCCCACGCCGAAGAAGGTGAGGGTGCCCTCGAGGCTTCGGTTGTTGACCAGCTTGGTCTGGCCGTAGCGGCGGCCGACGATGCCCGCCATGGGGTCGGCGAGGCCGAGGACGACGAGGCCCATCATGCTGCTCGGCGTGTGTCGCGACAGTGCGAGGATGAGCAGCGCCAGGCCGTACCAGGTGGCCGAGTTGATCTTGTGGTGCTCGTGGGGGTGCGCGATGGGCTTGAAGAAGGTCATCAGCACCTTGTTCAGGCCGGGGACCAGCTTGCGCAGGGCCTCGAGGGTCCACGTGGTGGCGTTGAGGCCCACCGTGATCCAGACGAGCCAGTCCTTGTGGTTCTGCAGGCCCAGCAGGATGGAGGTGGCCACGATGGCGGTGCACACGTGGAAGATGCTGCGGCCCCAGTTGGTGGCCCGGATGTGGGGGACCTGCACGTCCTCCATCGCCAGGTGCTTGGACAGCTCTGTGTAGGACTGCATCAGCCGCTTGCGGAAGCGGCTCCAGGCGCGACGGGTGCCCGGCCCCGTGGTGGGCAGGGTGGGGGTGTCGTCGCGGAGGATCTGCACCGTGTCGTGGAACGCGTCGGCGAGGTGCGGCAGGGGTTCGCAGTGGACGGCGATCTCCGCGAGACCGTCGCGCACGGAGGCGAGCTTGGCACGCACGCGGGGCTCTTCCTGCAGCTTCAGCCGTGCTGGGTCGATGATATACAGCAGGTCGTAGAGCTGCAGGACGACGTCCTGGCTGTGACTGGGGAGGGCAAGAGCACTCATGCGGTATCCGTCGGAATGGGCCGGAGGCATGATGACGGCTCGCGAACCGTCTTGCGAGTCACTCTATGTCGGTGAGGCCTCTTGAGCCAGAAGGGAACCGCCTCATGGCTCCTCGGGCTCCACCGCATGGCGCGCGTGGGCGCCGGCGCGTTCTGCCTGTGGTGGGCAGGGCGCGTCCTCGGGCCCGAGGGGCTCGGCTGGATCGCCACCCTGGGAACCCTGCTCGGGCTGGGCCTGTCGCTGTTCGGCTACGGTCTGTCGGTGTGGCTCTCCCGGGAGACCGGCCGGGTCGGCCCGTCCGCGGCGCTGTGGACCGGGGTTGCGCTGGCTCGCCGGGGAGGACTGCTCGTGGCGGGATTCCTGGGGTTCTGGGGCCTGTTACGAGGTTGGAATAGCGATATATTGTTGTTATGCCTGCTGTCCGGCTTCGTCGCCTGGGGCCGGCTGCGGGGCGAGGCGGCCGAAGGGGTGGCACTGGCCACCGGGCGACTCGGGCCCGTGGTTCGTGGGGGCGTCAGCGCCTACGGCCTGCAGGTGGTGGTCACCCTGCTGGCGCTGACCCTGTGGCCGACGGTGGGTGGCTACTACGGGGCGCTCGTGGCGGGCGCCGTGATCCTCGCGTGGGTGCCCCACCGGATGGGCGTCGCCCGGACGCCGCCGGTGGGGCGCGAGGTGCTCGACCCCCGGGAAGGCGCGCGCATCGGCTGGACCTACTTCTCCGGTGGGGTGCTCCTCGTGGGCGACGTGCTGCTGCTGGAGTGGATGCGGGGTCCTGGTGAAGTCGGGCTGTACCGGGTGGGCCAGGTGCTCGCGGACTACCTGCCCATCATCGCGGCCGTGCTCAACCAGGCTGCGCTGCCCCGCTGGGCGGCCGTCGGCACGGGCGCGCGGCGTGAGATCTGGCGCCGCACGGCGCTGTGGCTGTCGCTGGGTCTGTTCGTGTGGCCGCTGGCCACCGTGCTCGGGCGCCTGTGGGCCGGCGGTGTGTGGGGCGAGGCCTTCCTGGGCGCGGCACCGGCTGCGGCGGTCATGATCGCGGCGGTGCCCCTGCGGCTGTCCCACAACACGCTCGCCCTCGGACTCACGTCGCAGCGGGCGGACCGGGCGCGCTTCTGGGCCATCACCGCCGTGGCGAGCCTGAACCTCGCCACCAACGTCCTGGTGATCCCGCGCTGGGGCGCGCTGGGGGCGGTCGCCACGACGCTGTGCTGCGACGTGGTGCTGTGGCTGGCGTTCGCGGGTGCGCTGTGGAGGCATCGTTCTGGAGAGCAGGCGGTCCGGGCCGCCTGAACACGACGACGCCCGCCGCGGCGGGGGCCGGGCGGGCGTGGGGGACACGAGCCGCCGCGCTCAGTAGCAGAGGCTCTCGCAGTTGGCGTCGCCGGAGCGCAGGCAGGCCTCGCCCTCGGTGGCCCAGGATCGCACCGCCCAGGAGCCGCCGCTGTAGGACCACACATCGTTGATGTTGCCGCAGTCGGTCTTGCCGCCGAACACCAGCCACTCGCCCGCGGGAGTGTAGGCGGTGGCCATGGCGTTGCGGCGGTCGGGCACGTCCTCGTCGACCAGGGTGAAGTCTGCGGGGAAGTCGCAGACGTCGTTGGCGGGACGGTTCCACACGTCGCCGGTGGACAGCTGGGTCCACTGGCGGCTGGTGAGGTCGAAGGTCCAGGTGTCGTTGGCGTTGCCGAGCTGTCCGTCGTCGTGGCCGCCGAACATCACGAGCTCGCCGGTGAGGTCATCGAACTCGAGGGCACCCCACATGCGGCCCAGGGGCGCGGGGGTGCTGACGCCGTCGTGCAGCATGGTCCACTCGCCGGACGCCAGATCCAGGGCCCACAGATCCCGGAAGAAGGTGCCGAAGAACGCGTTCGCATCTCCACCGGCGTACACGTACAGGAAGTCGCCGTCGGTGGCGGCGGCGTGGTACAGGCGCGCCGGCGGAGGCGTGTTGGTGGCCAGCTGGGACCAGGTGTCGGTGGTCAGGTCGAACACCCAGGTGTCGTTGTGGGGCGTGATCATCGCGCCATCGGACGCGTTGTTGCCGCCGAACACGACCATCTTGTCGCCGGCGACGACGGCGCTGTGGTTGAACCGGCCGCCCATGGGGCCGTTGGCTGCGAGCTCCGTCCAGGTGTCGGTGGCCAGATCGAAGGCCCAGGTGTCGGCGAACACCTGGTAGGGACCGGACGTGCCTGCGCGGGTGCGGCCGCCGGTGATGATCATCCGCTGGCGTGCCTCGTCGAGGGCGACGGCGTGGCGACCCCGGGCGGCGGGGCCGGACTCGACCTCGATGCGCTCGAAGTTGTCGCAGGCGGTGTTGTAGGCCCACAGCTCGTCGGTGAACTCGGTGGCGCCGAAGGAGCAGTTCACCGGCACGCCGAGGTTGCCACCGAAGAACACCATACGCTGGGCCGCGTCGTCCCAGACGGCTTCGACCTCACCGCGGCCGGTGGGGATCGGGTAGGAGACGGTGGAACAGTCCACCTGGCCGCCCTCGGTGCACGCGAGCAGGAGGGTGGGGAGCAGCAGAAGGGCTTTCATGGGACTTCACCTTCGACGAGGAGTTCGACCTGGACGGGGGACAGGGGCTCGGCCCCGGAGGACCCGGGACGCTCCCACTGCAGGTGGGCGCGCACGGTGATGGGGACGGAGCCGCCCTGGGTGATGGCCTCGGACCAGACGAGGCCGTCCGGCAGGACGAGGTTGAAGCCCCAGTCGCGGGCCTCGTCGTCCTGGACCATGCAGCGGACGCGCACGCCGTAGGCCTCTCCGAAGTCGGCCTGTTCGAGCTCGAGGCTCTGCACCCACTCGGAGGGCACCTCACCGTCGAGCACGAGCCACAGCTCGTCGCGGGGGGCGACGCCGGTGGTGGCGATGGCCAGCGGCAGGTGGGCACCACCCTGGGGACCGTGCTCCAGGTGCAGCGTGTCGCCATCTGCGAGGGGCGTGAACACGAGGCCGTTGTCGCTGGCGATGCCGAGCACGAGGGTGGGCTCGCCGGACTCACAGGCGGGGGAGCCGCCACAGGCGGACAGGATCAGCAGGGAGGAGAGGAACAAGGTGCGCATGGCGCCGTTCTACCATGGGGCGCCTCTGCGACGATCACGAACTGCAGGTCACAGGGGACAGTGGCCCTGGTCCTCGAGGATCACCGCCACCACCTTGCCCTGGTCCACCACGAAGCGGGCCGCCGTCCAGAAGGGCGCCTGGTCGCCGGTGAGCTCCGCGGTGGCGTCCACCACGGGCCAGGTGATGCTGGGCACCCCCTCTTCCTGCAGCCGGTCCTCCATGGGGAGGATGCGGCCGGAAGCGGGCAGGTCGAGCTCGAGGGCGTGGGCCCGGCCGGTCTGCACGAAGCCGAGGCCGCAGTGATCGTTGTCGATCACCTGGCTGATCTGACGGGCCATGAACTGGTTGCGGGTGTCCAGGATGAGATCGGCGGCGTTCGTGGTGAGGATCGCGCGGTCGTTGCCGTCGGTGGCGTGCTCCCGGCGCCACTCGGCCACCGGACCGTGGGTGTAGGAGACGTCCACCGCCCAGGCCTGCCGGCGGTTGTCGGCGAGGGTGTCGAGCAGCCGGCGGCGCATGTTGGGCGCGCAGGCCCGGGAGCTGTCGGTGAACACCTGGGACTCGGCGACCAGCCACGTCTCGTCGCAGGGGCGACCGGACAGGTAGGCGTCGATGTGGTGCTGAAGCTCGGCCGGGTACTCGAGGAACACGCACTCGAGGGCCGCGGACTGGGCCAGTACCTGCCGGTAGAACCTGTGGGTCCCGGCGTGCTGGTGTACCTCGCCCATCACCACCACCCCGTCGCCGTCCGGCAGGGCTGCCTGGGCCAGCTCGTCGAAGGTGGCGCCCACCTCGTCCGGCCCGACCACCACGTCGTCGGCGCCCGTGACCAGGTAGCTGTGGGGCAGCAGGAGCGGGCCGCTGTGGCCGATGTACTCGTCCACGGTGCCCACGTGGCGTCCGGGCCACAGGGGAGGAGAGGTCGGGGGGATGTCCATCGGCATGCCCGAGGCGCGTTGCTGCAGGCTCATGGCGTCGGACGTCGTCGGCCAGGATGCGCCCAGGACGTACATGGCGCAACTCAGGGAGATCGAGGACAGCAGGACGACGGAGTGGACACGCACGGGGCAATCCAGAGCAGGCAGAGTTCGGATGTGCTGCTCATCGGACGGGTTTTCGGACCACATGTGCCTTGCAATCGCCGTTACGGGCATGTACCAATGGGCGTGGTGGGCGAAAACCCTTGGGCGCGGACGACGTCGGCGTCATGATGTCCACTCCACAAGGGGAGAACGCGGCGTGCGGATGATGTTCAGGCTGGCGCTGTGCTCGGGCGTGTCCGGTTGCTGGCTCACCCCGGCCGAGATCGAGCGGGTGAAGGGGGCGATCCCGCTGGTCGACGACACCTCCCCGGGCGAGACGGCGCACACCGGCGAGCCCTTCGCGGGCCCCGATCTCACCTGTGTCACCGAGGATCTCGGGTCCAGGGTGGGCACGGCCCTGTGGTCGGGGGACCTGTCGCTGCTCACGGACGACTTCGAGTCCATGTGCTCGGAGCCGGGCTCCACCGGCAAGGACGTGGAGCTGCTGTGGACGCCGACCGTCGACGGATGCGCCGTGTTCACCGTTCGTGAGCCCGACGGCGGGGTGGCCGTCGACTCGGTGCTGTCCATCTGGTCGGCCTGTGACGGCGAGGAGCTCGTCTGCAACGACGACTTCGACTATCCCCTGGAGTCCACTGCGGATGACCCGGATCGCGACAAGCGGTGGTCGCAGATCCAGATGGAGGTGTCGGCGCAGGTGCCCGTCGTCGTCGTGGCCGACGGTTGGACGGCCGAGGATCAAGGGGTCGTGGAGGTCCACGTCGATCTTCGGGACGACAGCCCGTCCGAGGCCAAGGCCGTGCTGGTCGACGACCTGCTGGCGGAGGGCAACCTGCTCGGGGCCGACCTCACGCTCATGCCCGAAGGCGCCAGCGACTGCGTGCGCCAGACCACGCACGACGTCGTGTACCGGTGGGTGTCGCCACGGGAAGCCGTGTGGACCTTCTACGCCGAGACGCCCCAGGACGACGAGGTGCAGACTGACCTCGCCCTGTCGATCCACGGGCTGTGCGACGGCCAGGAGCGCGTGTGCGTCGACGACTGGGGCACCGACGAGTGGGAGTCGCTCGAGCTGTTCCTGCACGCCGGTGAGGAGATCCTCATCCGGGTGGCCACGCCGGAAGGCACCGATCCCGGGCCGTTCCGGCTCGAGGCCTGGCGCTGAGGGCTACTCGAGGTAGCCCAGCTCCTCGAGCGCCTTGAGCATGTCGGCGTCGTCGTCCTTGGAGCGCACCCGCTCCAGGTGCTCCGCGTGGGCCTCGCCCATGGCCTTGATGGTGGCGGCCACCGGATCGGTCTCGGGCAGGGGCTGCAGATCGAGCTCGCCCGGGTCGGTCTGCAGGTGGGTCTGCAGCAGGTCGGCGTTCATCCAGTAGACCTTCTGATCGCCGTGGGTGTGCAGGGCGGCCATGTCGGCGCCCTTCTTGGGATCGCGCACGCGCTCCTTGGAGTAGGAGGCCACGGGCACCGGCTCGGCGGGCAGGGCGCCGTCGCGGGCCAGGAAGAAGCTGTTGGTGGCGGAGAAGGGGCCATCCATCGCCAGGGGCTGCTCGGCGCGGGTGTCCATGTACAGGAAGGGCACCTTGGTGACGGGCTCCCAGGTGAAGCAGCCGTGGCGGAGCAGACGGTGCTCCCCGATGAACTCGCCGTGGTCGGAGGTGATGATCACGCGGGCGTCGTCGAGGATGCCGTGCTTGCGCAGCACCTGCAGCACGCCTTCGAGGGTGTCGTCCACCTCGTGGATGCCCCAGTCGTAGCCGTCGCGCACCGCGGCGAGGTAGTCGTCGGCGACCTGCTCCTCGAGCTCGCCCCGGATGTACTGGTGGTAGGTCTCGTTGAGGCCTTCCTTGTGCACGCCGAAGCGCAGCCGCGGGCGCTCGGGCACCCAGTCGATGCCGGCGGGGATGGCCGGGTAGGGATCGTGGGCGTCGATGAGGTTGATGAACATGAACAGGGGCTTGGAGGGGTCGACCTCCTCGAGCAGCGAGCGCACGCGGCGGCTCGCCGTCTTGCCCCGGATGGACATCAGGCCCTTCTCGACCACGACGTGGTCGAAGCCGCGCTGCAGGCCGGACTCCTCCCGCAGCGTGGGGTTGGCCGACATCATCGCGGTCTCGTAGCCCTTCTCCTTGAGGAGCTCCGACAGCACCGGGATCTCCTCACCGAAGGTCTGGCCCATGGCGTCGGACTCGTGCTCCGGCACCGACAGGCCGGTGAAGTAGGAGGCGTGGGAGGGGATGGTCCAGGTGGCGGGCGAGTAGGCCTCGCAGGTGTGGGACCACCCGTCCTGTGCGGCGAGCTTGTCGAGGTAGGGCGTGGTGGGACGCTCGTAGCCACACAGGGACATGCTGGCCGAGCGCACGGTGTCGAGCACGATGAACACGACGTTCTGCTGGGTCTGTTCGCCGCGCTTGCGGGCGCGGGCCTCGGCCCTGTCGCGCTTCTTGTTCGCCTTGCGGCCCTTGCGTGTGGGCGGGTCGGTGGGGTCTGCCTTGCTGGCCTCGGTGTTCACCGGCGCACAGGACTCGAGGGAGACACAACCGCCCAGGGACACGGAGAGGGCGAGGAGGGACAACAGCTTGGTCATTCGGCGTATCCAAGGGCCTCGAGCTGCTGGCTGAGCTCGTCGTCGACCTCGGCCGCGGCGGCGGCCTCGTGGATCACGAGCTTCAGGGTGTCCTCACGCCAGGTGGCGAGGCGCTCGAGGAGGGCGTCCTGGCCCTGCACCGTGGTGGTGAGGGTGGGATCGGCGTGGCGGTCGTAGCAGCCCACCTGGAAGTACTTGTCTTCGGCGTCGCCCCCGATCCAGTCCTGCTGGCACATGTGGGTGGGGGTGTAGATGGCGCTGCGTTGGGAGTTGTTGAACCAGGTGTCGGCGTACACGGCCTCGTGGGGCGTGACGGAGCCCTCGCCCCGCACCAGCGAGGACAGGTCGACGCCGTGGACCTGCTGGTTCTCGGACAACGGGCTGCCGATGGTGCCCATGAGGGTGGGCATGACGTCGATCTGGGAGGCCACGCCCAGGACCCGGTGGCCGTTGGCGACGCCGGGGCCCGCCATGATCCAGGGCACCTGGTTGGTGGCCGGCATCAGGTAGTTGCCGTGTCCCCAGCCGTGGTGGTCGGGGTAGTACATGCCCTCGCCGTGGTCGGCGACGATGACGAACAGGGTGTTGGAGCGGTCCATGCCACGGGCCTGCAGGCCTTCGTCGAGGGCCTTCACGGCCTTGTCGAACTGGTGCAGGTGGAAGCGGTAGTCCACGATGCGGTCGTCCAGGCCGTCTTCGGCGAAGCGCTTGCCCGCACCGCCCGCGCTGCTGCGGGGCTGGTGGGCGTCGAGCATCATGGCCCGGATGAACACCGGCTTGTCGGCGTCGGCGCCGTTCTTGTGGGTGTCGACCGCTTCGAGCAGGTGCTCGGCCATCTTGACGCCCCGGTACTTCTCCGACCAGTCGATGCGGCCGATGCCGGGCTGGTACACGTCGTAGCCGGCGTTGAAGCCGAACAAGGTGGACAGGTTGGGGTTCGTGGAGCCGCCGATGGTGTGGTAGCCGCGGGCCTTCATGTGCTCGCCCATGGTGGTGAGCGAGGCCGGCAGGACCTGATCGTTGCGGCTGCCGTCCTTCTCGACCATGTCGACGGAGACCGCGTGGTAGCCGGTGAGCAGGGCGGTGGAAGCGGCGCGGGTCCAGGGGGCGGCGGCGATGAGGTCGTCGAACACCACGCCCTGATCGGCCAGCGAGGCGACGTGGGGGGTGACGGTGTCCGGCGCGCCCCAGGGGGTCATCTGGTCGCGGCGCACCGTGCAGCCGATGAGCACCACCACGTTGGGCAGGCTCGCGGGGGGCGCCACGGGTGTGGTCGCCTGCGCCTGATCGACCGGAGTGGGGGAGAAGCGGCCGGCCGCCTCGGGGGTCATGGGGATGGGCGGGTTCTTCGCACGCTTGCGTTCGCCGGCGTCGAGGGTGCGGTTGCGACCGGCACCCACGGCAGCGTTGCGGGACTTCTTGCCCTTGCGGTTCTTGCGGCCGTTCTTGCGACGACCCTTGCGGCCCTTGCGGTCGCCCTGGCGTGCCTGCAGCACGAACTCGTTGGTGGCGGGGTCTTCGGAGACCTCCTCCCACGGCATCGAGCACCCGTTGCAGCCTGCGACCGGCAGGGCGAGCCCCGCGAGCGCCATCAAGATCCACGTCCTGCTGACCATCCATCCTCCTGCGCACGGCATACTACACTGCCACGCGACAGCCCACACCCCTGCAAGGGGCACCTGTGCACCGCACGAGGCGGGCGTACCCGGAGCGACGGATGCAACGAGGAAAGTTCATCGTGCTGGAAGGCCTGGACGGCGCCGGCACCACCACCCAGACGGACGCCCTGGCGCAGTGGCTGAGGGAGCGCGGGCAGCGTGTCCTCACCACGCGCGAGCCCACCGACGGCCCCATCGGCCGCACCATCCGGGCCACCCTGCAGGGCCGTACGGAGGAGGGGCCGGTGGTCGAGGCGTTTCCCTGGGCCTTCGCGGCCGACCGGGCCGATCACCTGCTGCGCAAGGTGGAGCCCGCGCTGGCACAGGGCACGTGGGTGATCTCGGACCGATACGTCCCGTCTTCGCTGGCCTACCAGTCCCTCACGCACCCGTGGGAGGTCATTTTTGGTCTGAACGAGCACTTCCGGGTGCCTGATGCCCTGATCTACGTGCAGGTGGATGTGCAGACCTGCCTGCAGCGCATGGCCACGCGGGGCTCCGCCGAGGAGCTGTACGAGAACGAGGCCAAGCTGCGCCCCATCCACCAGGCCTACGAGGACGTCATGGAGCGCCTCGCCGGCATGGGCCAGCCCGTCCACGTGGTGGACGGACGCCCGTCGGTGGAGCAGGTGGGTGCATCCCTTCGCCGGATCATCGGAGAACTGCTGTGATGAAAGTGCTTCGCCTCGAGGGCCTGAGCCCCTACACCGCCGTCCACCACCTGCAGGAGCAGCTCGTCGCCCTGCGTGCGGCCGACGAGGTGCCCGATGTGCTGCTCATGCTCGAGCACCCCGAGACCATCACCCTCGGTCGCAAGAAGGGCTCGGAAGCGTCCGTGCTCCTGGCGGATGACGTGCCGGTGGTGCGGGTCGAGCGGGGAGGCGATGCGACCTACCACGCCCCCGGCCAACTCGTGGGCTACCCCATCGTCAAGCTCGGCGAGGGCGAACAGGATCTGTGGGCCGTGCTGCGGCACATGGAGGAGGCGCTCATCGAGGTGCTGGAGCAGCGCACCGGCCTGAAGGGCCACCGCGACGACCGCAACACCGGCGTGTGGCTCACCAACCCCGATGGTTTCAGCCTCAAGGTGTGCTCGATGGGCATCGCCTGCCGCAAGTGGGTCACCTGGCACGGCCTCGCCCTCAACCTCGACGTGGATCTGGCCGGTTTCGCCCGCATCCGCCCATGCGGCTTCGGCGCCGAGGTCATGACCCGCGTGGCCGACCACCACCACGATGTGGAGCTGCAGGACTGGGTGGGCCCCGTCGCACAGGCCGTCACGAGCCACCTCGGCCGCCCCTGGGATGGCGAGCTGGTGAACGTCACCGTCTCCAGCGTGGAAGACGCCGACGCCGTACTGCAGATGCTGCAGCGGGGTTGATCCCCACCGCCAGCGCATTAGGGGGCCACACCGACCTTCCACCGGAGTGCCCCCATGCTCGATCCCCGTTTCGTCGCTGCCGAGCCCGATCTCGTCAAGCAACACCTCACCCGTCGCCACGCCGGGGATGATGCCTTCGCGTCCGTGGATCGCATCGTGGCCCTCACCGGTCGCCGCACCGAGCTCGTCACGGAGCAGGGCGATCTGCGGGCCGAGCGCAACCGTCTGTCCAAGGAGATCGGCGGCCTGTTCAAGCAGGGCAAGCGCGACGAGGCCGAGGCCGCCAAGGCCCAGGTGCAGGAGGTCAACGCCCGCGTCGGCGTGATCGAGCAGGAGCTCGCGCTGGTCGAGGGTGAGCAGCGGGATCTGGCCATGCGCCTGCCCAACCTGCTCGACGACGCCGTGCCGGAGGGCGCCAGCGACGAGGACAACATCGAGGTGAGCCGCTGGGGCACGCCCCGCACCTTCGACTTCACCCCCGAGGCCCACGTGGAGGTCGGCGACAAGCTCGGCATCCTCGACATGGCCAAGGCCGCCGAGCTGTCCGGCGCCCGCTTCTCCCTGCTCAAGGGTTACGGCGCCCGCCTCGAGCGCGCCCTCATCAACTTCTTCCTCGATCTGCACACCGGCGAGCACGGCTACACCGAGCTGCAGGTGCCGGTGATCGTCCAGAAGCACGTGCCCTTCGGCACGGGCCAGCTGCCAAAGTTCTCCGACGACATGTTCAAGCTCGAGCAGCCCCTCAACGGCTCGCCCGCGTACCTCATCCCCACGGCAGAGGTGCCCGTCACCAACCTGCACCGGGAGTCCATCCTCGAGGATGGCGAGATGAACCGGAAGTACGTCACGTTCACGCCCTGCTTCCGTTCCGAGGCAGGCAGCGCGGGCAAGGACGTGCGCGGCCTGATGCGCGTGCACCAGTTCCACAAGGTGGAGCTCGTGCAGATCACGCGCCCCGAGGACTCCGAGGCAGCCCACGAGGAGATGGTGGGCCAGGCCGAGAAGTGTCTGCAGCTGCTGGGCCTGCCCTACCGCAAGATGCTGCTGTGCGGCGGCGACATCGGCTTCGGTGCGCGCAAGTGCTACGACCTCGAGGTGTGGGTCCCCAGCCAGGACCGGTACCGGGAGATCAGCTCCATCTCCAACTGCGGAGACTTCCAGGGTCGTCGCATGAACACCCGCTGCCGGCCCGCCCAGGCACCGGGTGAGAAGAAGAAGGCCAAGCCCGTGTTCGTGCACACCCTGAACGGCTCCGCACTGGCCGTGGGGCGTACCATGCTGGCCCTCCTGGAGAACTACCAGCAGGCCGACGGGTCGGTCGAGATCCCCGAGGTGTTGCGCCCCTACATGGGTGTGGACGTTCTTCGCCCCCAATGAAGAATGTGGCCCCAGACGCTTGACAGCCCCCTGCAGGGGGGGATAAACGGCGGGGGCCCGCTGGGAGGCGTGGCCGAGTGGTTTAAGGCTGCGGTTTTGAAAACCGCCGTACGGCAACGTACCGGGGGTTCGAATCCCTCCGCCTCCGCTCTCTTTTACATTCCTGTGGAGTCATGACCGAGAGGCCGAAGGTGCTGGATTGCTAATCCAGTGTGGGGGGTAACTTCCACCGAGGGTTCGAATCCCTCTGACTCCGCCATGTGCACCCATAGCTCAATTGGATAGAGCGTCGGACTACGGATCCGAAGGTTAGGGGTTCGACTCCTCTTGGGTGCACCATCTCCAGTACCCTCAGCAGCTGCTGAGGGTACCACCTGCACCCATAGCTCAATTGGATAGAGCGTCGGACTACGGATCCGAAGGTTAGGGGTTCGACTCCTCTTGGGTGCACCATTTCCTCCCTCCCGCGCTGGGCATCAGCCTTTCACGGGCGCCGGCGGCTTCGCAGGCACACCTCCCAGCGCAACCGCACCCATAGCTCAATTGGATAGAGCGTCGGACTACGGATCCGAAGGTTAGGGGTTCGACTCCTCTTGGGTGCACCATCTACAAAAAAAGCCCGTCATGCTTGCGCATGGCGGGCTTTTTTCGTGGTGGTGCGGCGACGGACCTCGGCGTCCCGGCGGGGGCGATCCTGCGTCGCTGCGGTCGGGCCGACCAGAAGGTCGGCCTCTCCCTTGCTCCTTGTCTCGCCCCGCGCCGGAACGCCGATGCCCTGCGGTGTGCGGCTGAAGGGGCGGCGCTGGGATTGCGTTCGCGGACGGGGAAGGGTCGGCGTGGTTGGTGGCGCGACGCCGCTGGCGTCCACGCGCCCCCAACCCGGGGTGCGGTGGGGGGGCGGGCCGCCGCGGCCGCTGACGCACGCG
>JARACJ010000012.1 GCA_028767165.1 Proteobacteria bacterium DTSAM18
CGCGCGGCGGGACGGTGCTACGCGAACGCACGACGGTGCCATGACCAAGCGAAACGGCGTCATGCCGCAGCACAACGGCGTGATGTCCGGTCGGGACGCAGTCGCGCGGCGGGACGGTGCTACGCGAACGCACGACGGTGCCATGACCAAGCGAAACGGCGTCATGCCGCAGCACAACGGCGTGATGTCCGGTCGGGACGCAGTCGCGCGGCGGGACGGTGCTACGCGACCTCTCAATGGTGTCTGGCCTTGGCGTAACTGCGTCATGCCGCAGCCAGCACAACGGCGTCACGCTGCAGCACAACGGCGTCACGCTGCAGCACAACGGCGTCGCGCTGCAGCACAACGGCGCTACGCCTCAGCATGACTGCGTGACGTCGGGCCGCACCACTGTTCCCTGGTGCAAATTGCGAGGGTTGTCGTTTTCGGGGACGAGGTTCCACCAGAGGTGGTTCGGCGGAGGCGCCACGGGGCAGGTTCAACGATGGTGGCGTGCAGTGGGCGGCCGGGAGCGCTCCCGTCGGGCGCCGGATCGGCCGCGTGGGGTCAGACCGCCACGGGCACGGCCTGCTCTGCCGACCAGTCCTGCAGCTCCCAGCCGAGCTCGCGGGCGAGGCGGGCCAGGCGGCGGTCGGGGTGCACGCAGACGGGCTTGCCGACGGCCTTGAGGAGGGGGACGTCGGAGTGGGAGTCGGTGTAGAAGACCGCCTCGGCCAGATCGAAGCCGTTCTGCTCCGCCCAGTGGCGGCACAGGTGCAGCTTGCCCTCACCGAAGGCGTTGTCGGTGAGGGTGCCGGTGAGGGCACCGTCGACGACCTCGAAGCGGGTGGCGACGAAGTCGTCCATGCCGAGGCTGCGCACGGCCTCCTCGGCGGCGAACTGGGAGTTGGTGGTGGCCAGCACCAGACGGTCTCCCGCCTCCCGGTGGGCCTGGAGCACCGTGCGGGCGGCGGGACGCACCCGCTGCTCGAGATCCTGCTCCCACCAGCGGCGGACGATGCAGGCCATCTTCTCGACGGGGAAGCCCTTGTAGACCGACGCGGCCTCGTTCAGGGCGGCGTCGAGCTTGCCGTAGCCGAGCGCGTACATGCCCGAGTAGACCAGCGCACGGAACAGGGCGCGGTTGTTCAGGTTTCCGCGCTGACGCTCACGCTTGATCCACAGGTTGCCGCTGTTGACGTCGAGCAACGTGCGGTCGAGATCGAAAAAGGCCACCGTTCCCATGAATTCCTCCGGGGACGCTGTCTGTGCCACGAGCCCCACGGTCACGCCATCCCCTGCGAACAAACTTGACGATGCCGCGACCCTGCTGGCCATTCGTTCAGCGGGACGTGCCCCGTCCGAGGGCCACGATGTGGTCGAAGTGGTGCTGCTCCACAGGCTGCACGCTCAAGCGCTGCCCCTTGCGCGTGACGAGCATACCCTCGAGCGCCGGATCGGACTTGAGATCGGCCAGGGAGATGGGGTGCTCGAAGGTCTCGACGTAGCCCATGTCGACCAGGATCCAGCGGGGCTTCTCCTCGGTGGCCTTGGGGTCGAAGTACTTGTGCCCCTCCTCGAACTGCAGGGCGTCCGGGTAGGGCTCCGAGGCCACCTTGCACAGGCCCACCACGCCCGGAGGCTTGGTGTTGGAGTGGTAGAAGAGCACGAGGTCGCCGACCTTCATCTCGTCGCGCATGAAGTTGCGTGCCTGGTAATTGCGGATGCCGTCCCAGGGGGTGACCCCGTCTTCCTTCAGCTGGGACAGGGGGTAGACATCGGGCTCGCTCTTCACCAGCCAGTAGCGCATGTTCTTCTCCATCAGGTGCCTGCGCCACCCCCATAGCGGGTTGCGTCGTCACGCGCAGAGTCCCGGCAGCGACAGTGGAAGGCCGGCCCCACGCGCTGGAACCAGGGCCCGGGCTCACCATCTCCGATGGTGGCGTCGTCGATCCGGGTCACCGGCATGACCTCCCTGACGGAGCTGGTGAGCCACACCTCGTCGGCGGCCTTCAGGTCGTCCACGGACAGGCGATCCCGCCGCCACTTCAGGCCCAGCTGACGACAGAGCTGCTCCACGCCCTTCAGGGTGATGCCGGGCAGGGCATCCTCGTCCGGCGTGATGGCCTCGTCGCCCACCACGGCCACCACGTTCGACGTGACGCCTTCCTGCACGCAGCCGTCCTTGACGTACAAGGCCTCGTGGGCGCCGGACTCGGCCGCCAGCCGCACCCCCGCCTGTCCGGCCAGGTAGTTGGTGGTCTTCACCTGGGCGTGGGTGCGCTGCGCCTCGAAGGTGACCACCCTCGCCCCTTCCTCGTACAAGGCGGGATCGGGCAGCGACAGCTTTCGGGCCATGAGCACCACGGTGGGCTCTCCCCCTCCGAACAGATCGCCGGACAGCGTCCCCGGGGTGACCAGCACCATGAACCGGCTCTCCTGCAGGGCCCCGGCCTTCATGCAGCGATGCAGCCCCTCCCTCAGGAACGCCTCGTCGAGGATGGGATCCATCCCGAGCACCACGAGGCCGCGGTGCAACCGCGCAAGGTGCTCCCGGAGTGCATAGGGCCGACCGCCGTAGGTACGCATGGTCTCGAACACGGCCATGCCCCGCAGCAACCCCAGATCCATCACCGACACCGTGGCTTCCGCCAGGGGCACCACCTCGCCACCGATGAGCGCCATCTCCGTGGCCATCCGTCCTCCACTGCCCCGAGGCGGGGCCTTCTTGCACCCTACCGCGGCAAGCAGCCGGGCGGGATCAGTCCTCGACCGTGGCCGGCCACCTGATCTGCGGTGCCCCCTGACGCCGACGGACGTCGTCGATCACGTTCCGCACCTTCGGCGAGTGGGCCAGCCGACGAAGGAGCTGGGGTTTGCCCGGGGCATCCACCAGCAACAGGCCCACCAGCATCAGCAGCAGGCCCTGACCAGGCGTGAACAGCATGATGAAACCAGCGACGAAGATGACCACACCGAGCGCCTGCTCCCACAGGGGCGCCCGTGGGATCTGCTCGATGGGCATCACGAAGTAGTCGCTCGGCAGGCGGCCGATGAAGCGGCCCGCGAGCCGGGCGGCGATCCACAGGCCGGCCACGAACAGCACCAGCACCAACAGGACCACCGCCCACCAGGGCTGCCCGGACAGGCCGGGCTCGTCGATGAAGGCGGGTGGGATCACGGGGCCTCCATCCGGGGAACCTACTTGTCGGTTGATTCGCTGGGCTCTGCGTCTGCCTGCGCTTCGGCCTCCAGCTCCGCCATGCGGGCCTGGATGGCGGCCTGCAGCTCACCCATGTTCTGCTGCACGCGGGTCATGCCGATGTTGGCGGCCGCCGTGGTGAGCGCCGGAAGCTCCTCGACCGCGCGCTGGCCGAGCGGCGAGTCGTAGAACTTGATGAGACCCTTCAGCTCCTTGATGGTGAAGGCCTCGACGTACAGGGGGATGAGCTCGCTCTCGAGCGTGGAGTAGGCCATGTGCTTGGCCATGAACTCCCGCATGACGTCCTCGAAGGGTGCCATCGCGGGGTTGGCCTGGAGCTGGGACGTGAGCGTGGCGTCGAGGGTGGCCGCCATCGTCTGCTCGGAGTTCATGGCCTCGAGCAACTGCTTGGCGGCCTTCTCGTGGGGGCCGGCCCACGCCGAGCTCGCCGCACACAGACCCACCGTCATCGTCATCACAAACTGCCGCATGCATCCTCCTGGCCGGGGCGTTGCAGTCCTCCGGCAGGTCGGACCGTAGCACGTCCTCCCCGCCAGGACGCCACTCCCTCGAGGTACGGCACGTTCAACCCTTGAATCCGACCTTCTCGTGCGTGCCGTCACAGAAGGGCTTGTCGCTCGAGTGACCGCACCGACACAGCCAGGCCTCGGAGCAGCGCCGGACCACCCGTCCGCTGGCCGCGACCACCTCGAGCCCGCCGGTGACGTGGAAGGGCCCGTTCTCGGTGGGGGTGACGGACAGCTCGCCCGGTGGCGAGGGCGCATCGAGCTCGTGGTCGGACGGCGGCTCGCCGGTGGCCTGGAACCCCACCTGCCTGTGGCTCCCGTCGCAATAGGGCTGGTTGCTCGTGGCGCCGCAGCGACAGAGCACCCGCCGGGTGACCGTGTCGCCCGCCATGTTGAGCTGGGCCCGCACCGACAGAGGCCCGTTCTCGTTGACCCGGACGATGTTCCGCACCGCCACCGGCTCCTGCATCCCCTCGGCCTGCATGTGCAGCGCGCCGGACGGACAGCGGGACACCACCTGGGCGATCACCGACGGATCGGCCCCGTCCGGGTCGATCCATGGCTTGCCGGACTCCTTGAAGACCTCGGGTGCGCCCATGATGCACTCCCGCGAGTGGATGCACTTCTCCAGGTCGAAGGAGATGCTCGCCCGCTTGCCCTCGTAGGTCTTGTCCGCCATGTTCCCTCCCGTTCGATGACCTCGACCCCATCGGTGGATGAAGGTGTCAGTCCATGATTTCCTGGACGAAGGCGACCACCCGCTCGCGGATGCCGTCGTCGGTGAAGTAGACGAAGTGGTCGCCGGCGATCCAGCACACGCCGCCGGCCCCCTGCTCCACCGGCAGGTCGGCCAGTCCGTCGTGGGGGCAGTCCACGTGACGTCCGAGTCCCCCGGCGACGGCCAGGGCCTTCTGGCTCGTGGCGGTGACGAACACGTCGTCGGCGCCGCCCACCTGGAGCAGGGGCAGCTCGGGCCAGCGGGTGGCGTAAAGCACGGGGTCGGTCCGGCTGGAGATGCCCTGGGCGAGCCCGAGGAGCGGATGCAGCGGCTCGGTGAGCTCATCGGCAGGGATGCCCAGCGCCGCGCCGATGGAGGACTTGATGACCTCGGCCTCCGCCCGCAGCAGGCCGTTGTCGACCACGAGGCCCCCTGCCCCGCTGAGCACGGCGCCCGCGATGCGCCCCTGCAGCAGCGGCAGCGCGATGGAGGCGGTGATGCCCCCCTGGGAGTGACCGATCACGCCGATGCGGTCCGGGTCGACCGGCAGCAGCGTGTCGCCGCCGGACCGGGCCAGCGCATCCACCCACAGGGACAGCTCGACGGCCCCCTGCCGGTGCAGGTGCAGAGCCGAGTCCGGGTTGAGCATGTTGAAGTTGGTGAGCTCGACGAGGTTGTCGTCGGTTCCCGGGCGTCCGCCGTGCAGCGGCAGGGAGACTCCCAACAGCGCGACGTCCAGGCCGGCGAGGAAGGTGGCGGTGGAAGGCAGCCCCGTGTAGGCGAAGGGGCTCTCGTGGTTGCCGCCGGTGCCGTGTACGTAGATCATCACCGGCCAGCCCTCCGCCGGCGCCTCCCCGTCGGGGATCGACAGCCACACCGGCACGGACTGCGTGGCCGCGACCACCGGTCCGTCTCCTGACCACTGCACCGCGCCCCCTTCGGACAGGAACGGCGGCGTGCCCTCCGGGTAGAAGGGCATGTCGACGCTGCCCTCGTACAAGGTCCAGGCGTTCTGGGTCTGCAGCAGCTCGAGGCCCCAGCCGGACACGTCGTCGATGGGATCGTGCGCCAGGGCGGCCTCGCCCCAGTCCATCAGCTCGTCGCCGTCGAGCCCGACGGTGAAGGTGGTGGCCATGGCGAGCCGGGCCGGATCGTGGCCGGCCGCGGTGAGGTCCTCTTCGAGGGCGCGCCAGGTGGGATCGGCGTCGAGTGCCGCCTGGAAGGCGTCGGGCCGGGCCGCGGCATCCGTGGTGAGCCACACCAGCACCCGGCTGCCTTCGGGCCAGATGGCGCCGTGGGCCGGCCGGACCTGCAGGCCCGTCCGGGTGACATAGGCGTCCGGCGTGGTGAACGGGCTGACCTGCACCTCGACCGGGGTCATCCCCCCGTCGTCGTGCCAGACCGCCGCATGGACGGCGCCCTCGGGAGGCTGTGGGTCGTCGCCGAGGGCCACCGGGAACCACACCGGCCCGAGCGGCGCCTGCTCGGCGGGCAGCCAGGGCTTGTACCGCTCCCACAGCCCGGTGGGCGCGTCGACGTCGTAGTCGGCCCAGGAGCGGGCGTCGGAGGGCACCGGCGCCGACCAGAACCCGGCATCGGGGGCGTACACGGCCACCGCGTCGCTCGGCGAGGGCACGGCGTCCGGGAAGCCCGCGACGTCGTCGGCGAGCTCCGGTTCGCCTCCACAGGCCGCCAGGACCAGCAACAAGACGGGGTCAGACCGCAAGCTGTTATATCTTCGAAAGATATAACAGCTTGCGGTCTGACCCCCACTCCGCTCCCACATACGAAACCCCCGCGTGCAGACACCACGGTGTCACACGCGGGGGCCCTTCGGAAGCCTCTCGAACAGGCTCAGGCCTTGCGGACGCTCAGGCCGTAGGCGAGGCCGTTGGCCGACTCCTCGCCGGGCTCGACCTCGAGCTCGACCTTCGTGGCCAGGACCTCCTCGGCGATCCAGTCCCGGTGGGCCTCGAGGGCGCTGTACAGGCTCTGCTCCTCGGACCGCAGGGTGACCTCGATGCGGTCGGTCACCTCGAAGTCGGCCTCCTTGCGGGCGCGCTGGATGCGGCTGATGACCTCGCGGACCAGGCCCTCGGCGACGAGTGCGTCCGTGAGCACGGTGTCGAGCGCCACGGTGAGCGGGCCCTCGGTGGCGATGACCACGTCGCCCTTGGGCTGGCGCGTGACGAGCACGTCGTCGACGCCGATGGCCTCACCGGCCACCTCGATGGTGCCGCCGTTCTGCAGGGTGGTCCAGTCGGCGGAGGTGAAGCCGGCGATGACGCCCGCAGCCTCCTTCATCCGCTTGCCGAGGCGACGGCCGAGGGTGGCGAAGTTGGGCTTGAACTGCAGCGTGGCCAGCTCGTCGCCGTCCGTGCGGGCAGCGACCTCCTTCACGTTCAGCTCGCCCATGAGGATGTCGGCGTGGTCGTTGACCGCGTCGAGGGCCACCTTCTCGTGGTGCACGACGACCAGCTTGGCCAGGGGCTGACGGGTCTTCAGCTTGTGCTTCTCCCGCAGGAAGCGACCGAGCTTGACGATCGTGCGGGACAGCGCGACCTCGGTCTCGAGGGTCTCGTCGATGAGGGCCTCGTCGACCTCGGGGTAGTCCGTGAGGTGGATCGAGTCGTGCTCGGCGGCCCCAGGCTGCACCACCAGGTTCTGGTACATGGCCTCGGTGAGGAAGGGCAGCACCGGCGCGATCACCTGGGCGAAGGTGGTGAGCACCTCGTACAGGGTGGCGTAGGCGGCGGCCTTGTCGGCGAGGGCCTCGTCGGAGTCTGCCGCGCGCCAGAACCGGCGGCGACTGCGGCGGATGTACCAGTTGGTGAGGTCGTCGATGAAGCCGACCATCGGAGGCACCACCTTGTACAGGTAGTAGCCCTCCATCTGGGTGTTCACGTCGCGGATGAGGCTCTGCAGGACGCTGAGGATCCAGCGGTCGAGCTCGGGGCGGTCGGCGGGGGCCGGGGTGTCGATGCCCTCGAAGCCGGCCGTCGGGGTCCAGCCGTCGACGTTGGCGTACTGCACGAAGAACGACCAGGCGTTGCGCAGGGGCAGCAGCACGGTGCGGACGACGTCCTTCACACCGTCCTTGGCGAAGCGCAGGGGCTCGGCGCGCACGATGGGGCTGTTGATGAGGTAGGCCCGCAGGGCGTCGGCACCGAAGGCGTCGAGCACCTCGGACACCGGCGGGTAGTTCTGCTTGGACTTGCTCATCTTGGAGCCGTCTTCGGCGAGGACCATGCCGTTGACGATGACGTTCTCGAAGGGAGGCTTGTCGAACAGGGCGGTGGACAGGATCAGCAGGGTGTAGAACCAGCCGCGGGTCTGGTCGAGGCCCTCGGCGATGAACTGCGCCGGGAAGTTGCCCTCGAAGCTCGCCTTGTTCTCGAAGGGGTAGTGGTTCTGGGCGTAGGGCATGGAGCCCGACTCGAACCAGCAGTCGAACACGTCGGTGATGCGCTTGCTCTCTCCGCCGCACGTGCCGCAGGTGATGGGCAGGTGGTCGATGAAGTGCGGGTGGATGTCGTCGATGGCGGCGCCGGTGCGCTCCTCGAGCTGGTCCTTGGAGCTGATGCACTCCTCGTGGCCGCAGTCGCCACAGACCCACACGGGGATGGGGGTACCCCAGAAGCGGTTGCGGGAGATGTTCCAGTCGCGGGCGTTCTCGATCCAGTTGCCGAACCGCTTGTGGCCCACCTGGTCGGGCACCCAGTGGATGGTCTTGTTGTGCTCGGCCATGCGCTCGCGGATGGCGGTGACCTTGATGAAGCGCGCGGGAACGGCCCGGTAGATCAGTGGCGTGCCGGAGCGCCAGCAGAACGGGTAGCTGTGCTGCAGGGTCTCGTGCTTGAAGATCCGGCCGGCATCCTTGAGGTGCTTGATGATGTCCGGGTCGGCTTCCTTGATGTTGCGGCCCGCGAAGTCCGCGATCACCGGGCGGAAGTTGCCCTCGTCGTCGACCGGATCGAGGACGCGGATGCCCATGTCGCGGCAGGCGTTGAAGTCCTCCTCACCGAAGTCGGGGGCCATGTGGACGAGGCCCGTGCCGGACTCGGTGGTGACGTGGTCGGCCGTGATGACCTGGAAGGCGTTGTCGTGGTCCGCGAAGTAGTCGAACAGGGGCGCGTACCGCAGACCGACCAGCTCGCTGCCCTTCATGGCGCCGAGCACCTTGGCCTTCTTGCCGAGCACCTTCTTCAGCAGGGCCTTGGCGACGATGTAGACGGTGTCGTCGCCCTCGACGGTGGCCTGGACGTAGTCGATGTCCTCGCCGACGGCGATGGCGAGGTTGGACGGCAGGGTCCAGGGGGTCGTCGTCCAGATGAGCAGGGTGAAGCGGCCATCGGTGGTGGGCATCTTCACCGTGAGGGCCGGATCCTGCACGTCGCGGTAGTCGAGGCCCGCCTCGAAGTTGGACAGCGACGTGGCCAGGCGCCAGCTGTAGGGCATCACCCGGTAGTCCTCGTACACGAGGCCCTTGTCCCACAGCTGCCCGAAGACCCACCAGACCGACTCCATGAAGTCGAGATCCATGGTCTTGTAGTCGTTGTCGAAGTCGACCCAGCGGCCCAGGCGGCGGACCGTCTCGCGCCACTGCTCGGTGTAGCGGAGCACGCCGCTGCGGCAGGCCTCGTTGAACTTGTCGACGCCGTACTCGCGGATGGAGCTCGGGCCGGACAGGCCGAGCTTCTTCTCGGTGTCCATCTCGATGGGCAGGCCGTGGGTGTCCCAGCCGAAGCGACGCTCGACGCGGTGGCCGCGCATGGTCCAGTAGCGGGGGACGATGTCCTTGAGGGAGGACGCCACGAGGTGGCCGTAGTGGGGCAGGCCGGTGGCGAACGGAGGGCCGTCGTAGAAGGTGTAGGCCGTGCTCTCGTCGCGTTGCTCGACCGACCGCTCGAAGGCGTTGATCTCATCCCACAGCTTCAGGATGGAGGCTTCGAGATCGGGGAAGTGGACGGAGGACGTGATCGGCTTGAAGGCGGCCATGGACTTCTCCTGCGACAGGCTCTTTGCACGGGCTGGCGCTCGGCGGGCCTGTATCACGAAGCCCCACGATGCACAGGGCGCCGGGCCCCCACCTTCATGGGAGCCCGGCGCCGTGGGATCCGTGACCTCGAGCCAGGGCGACTAGCGGGAGGTGAAGAGGATCTGCCCACCCGTGGCCTGGAACATGTCGCCGTTCCACACATCGCACAGCAGCGTGTCGCCGTCGTCGCCCTCGGAGCAGTCCAACCCCAGATCGATGAGCTGGCCGTCGACGCTCAGGGGAATCCGCACGACGCCGGCGCCGTTGGACTCGCCGGTGCCGAACAGGTCGTACACGTAGGTGTAGGGCTCGGCGAAGTCCGGGGAGACGAGGGTGTAGACCACCGAGAACGTCGCCAGCAGATCCGGCTCGATGGTCAGGTAGATCTGGCTCGTGTAGGTGATGTCGCCCAGGCTCGACACATAGGGGATCGGGAAGTCCTGGCCGTCGAGCTCCATGGACACCCCGGCCCACTCGCCCTGGGCGAAGTGTCCGTTGCAACCTGTGGCTGACAGCAGCAGCCCCGCCGCGGAGGCGGTGGGAATCGTGAAGGTCCGGCTCGGCATGGCAATCCTCCGCAAGATGATCTCGCAGGGTTCCTTCGCGGTACCAGGTGGCCACTGCACCCCTTGATGGCCTCCTACGCGCCATCTCGATGCGTACGATCCGGCGCTCGAAGGGCGACCGACGCGACCGAGGGCGGTTGGTGCACAGCGAGGGCCGGGCCCGTCCGACCAGTGGGAACACCTCACGGGAGAGCCCCATGATCCTCGTCACCGGCACCAAGCGCTCCGGAACCTCCATGTGGATGCAGATCCTCAAGGCCGCCGGCCTGCCCATCATCGGAGAGGCGTTCTCCAGCGTCTGGGGCGACTCCATCCGCGACGCCAACCCCGAGGGCTTCTACGAGTCGGTGTTCCGGCAGGGCATCTTCTTCGCCACCAACCCCGATCCCCGCACCGGCCGCTTCCTGCACCCCACACAGGCCAAGGCGATGGTCTGCAAGGTGTTCATCCCCGGCCTCGTGCGCACCGACTACGCCTACATCGGCCGCGTGGTGGCCACGATGCGGCACCACAAGGACTACCACCACTCGCTGCAGCGCCTGTACGCCATGGAGGACACCTGGCTCGGCAGCCAGGAGAACGGGGAGGCCCGCCTGGCCAGGGCCCGCGACCTGCGCTCGAAGCTGCCCCCCGAGGTGGAGTGGTGGTTCGAGAACTACGACCTCATCCGCGACGTGGCCGTGCGCCGCTACCCCATCAACCTGTGCACCTACGATCGGCTGCTCACCGACCCGCAGGCGATGATCACCAAGGTGCTCGGCTGGATCGGCGCCGGCGACGTGAACGCCGCCTGTGAGGCCGTCAAGCCCTCGCTCAAGCACCACACGCGCCCACCCATCGACGACTGCGCCCTCACGCCCGCCCAGGAGCAGGTGTGCGAGGACCTGTTCGCCGCCATCCACGAGACCAGCACCCTCACGAACAGCCTGCTGGCCCGCCTGAACGAGATGCAGGACGAGATGGTGGGCATCTGGGGCAAGCCCAGCCGCGACCGGATGCGCGAAGACGTGGAGGAGGCCTCCACGCCGAGGGCGGTGCCGGAGAAGACCGCCGTCCCCGTGTGAACGAGCGCACGCGGCCGCCCACGGCGTCTCGCCCCAACCACGCCGACCCGCCACAGCCCAAGAAAAGCGAAAGCAATCCCAGAGGGGATTGCTCAGGCCGGTACACGAGGGGATCGTCGTTCCGGCGCGGGTCGGGGGTAGGAGCAAGGGAGAGGCCGTACCTCTGTACGGCCCGACCGAAGCGACGCCGCCCCGGACCGTGCCGGGGCGACGAGACCCGTCTACCCTACAGGTCGCCCTCGTTGTCGTAGTGATCGTAGGACTCGAGGTTGCCGTTGGAGGGACCGTAGTAGGTCAGCTCGACGTTCATCTTGTAGGTGCCGGACCCACCGAACTTCAGCATGCAGTCGGCGCCCTCACACTCCTCGGCGGAGTAGTTGTTGTAGGGGTAGTAGCCGTAGTCGTCGTGGTCGATCAGGTAGTAGTCCAGGTACCAGCTGTTGATGTAGGAACCGTAGCGGTCGACGACCTCGGTGTCCCACATGTCCGTCTCACGGATGGTGGTGAAGTTCATGGAGCTCTGGACCATCTCGCCCATGCCGAACCCGAACTCGTCGAAGGTCAGGGTCATGGTCTGGGTCTCGCGCCACTCCTGGGCGAGCTCGTAGACGTAGCCGCCCTCGTGACGGTCGGCGTCCATGCTGTTCTCGAAGCGCTCGAGCTCGAAGGTGACGCCACCCTCGGACTCCTCACCGAAGATGATGGTGTCTTCCATCAGCAGGAAGGGACGGGCGCCGTCGGTGCCGATCTCGACGAAGAACCACTCGTCGTTGTTGTCCCAGGTGTTCTCGTAGGTCCAGGGGGACTCCACGGGCTCGCTGACGTTCTGGACGCACTTGTAGTCGATGAAGTTCTCCTGGCACTCGGGCGTGTACCTGCCGTCGTCGCCTTCATGGAAGGTGAGGACGTACAGGCCAGAAGGAATGTTCTCGAAGGCATCGGCCTCGACCATGCCGGTGTCGGCGGTCTCGATGGGGTTCTCGATCTCGGGATCGGCGCAGCCGATCAGGGCGAGGGACGCCCACAGGTACCTGGTGTTCATGACTCCTCCAATGCCGGGCGCAAATGGGGGGCACCCGACTGGCGGCAGTCTGTAACGAAAAGTTTCCGCGTGTCGACCGCTAGAGGATCAGTACCGGGAAAATACGGACATGAAATCGACTCAAGCGGCCATGACGAGCCGTCTGACGGATATCCCACACGCCTCCCGGTTCGCCTGACCGAAAGAACTTCTCGGCGTGCGCCCGGATGTCAGCGCCGTCCCGATTCCCTCGTCGGCAGGGATCGGCATCGAGTGCTCGGGACGGGCGCCGAAGAGGTCACGGCACGATACCCTCGCCCGAGGACGGCACCATGAACCGCCTTCTGCTTCCCACGAGCCTTCTCCTGACCCTCCTGGCGTGCACGCCCAGGCCCGCACCGGAGCCCGAGCAAGCCCCGGCTCCCGAGATCAAGCAGGACGAGGCGGCGCCCTCCGCGGCCGACGTGCAGGTCCATCCGAACAACGAGGCCTTCTTCGGCAACTTCCACGTGCACACCAGCTGGTCGTTCGACGCCTACACCAACGGCAGCGTCACCACCCCGGACGATGCCTTCCGCTGGGCCAAGGGCGAGGCCATCCGCGCCTCCGCCGACGGGGGCGAGCTGAAGGTCGAGACGCCCCTGGACTGGTACGTGGTCTCCGATCACGCCGAGTACCTCGGCGTCTTCAAGCAGATGGAGGATCCGGACAGCCCCTTCTCCAAGCTTGCCATCGCCCAGAGGATCACCTCCGACGACGACACCGTGGCCTTCGCCGCGTTCAGCGAGGTGCTCGACAAGATGAACGAGAACGAGGCGATCCCGGAGCTGGTGGACCCTGCGCTGTCCACCACCATCTGGAAGGACGTCGTGCGCATCGCCGAGGAACACAACCAGCCCGGCCGCTTCACCGCCTTTCCCGGCTTCGAGTGGACCAGCGCTCCCGGTGAACGCAACCTGCACCGGGTGGTCATCTTCAAGGACCAGACCGGCGTGCCCGACCTGCCCTTCTCCTCCTTCGACTCCAACAAGCCCGAGGAGCTGTGGCGGTGGATGGACGCCACCCGCCAGGGCGGCGCCTCGCTGCTGGCGGTGGCCCACAACGGCAACGCCAGCGAGGGCCTGATGTTCCCGGTCGACAAGAGCTTCGGCGGCTCCAGCCTCGACGCGGCCTACGCCGATGCCCGCACCCGCAACGAGCCCGTGTACGAGGTCACGCAGATCAAGGGCACCTCGGAGACCCACCCCACGCTCAGCCCCAACGACGAGTTCGCGAACTTCGAGCTGTGGCAGTACACCCTGTCGGCCAACGCCAACCCGTCCACCGTGGAGAAGGGCGGGTACGCCCGCGAGGCCCTCATCCGCGGACTCGCCCTGGACGCCGCCGGGCAGGGCAACCCGTTCAAGTTCGGTCTCATCGGTGACTCCGACACCCACAACTCCGCGTCGACCCCCGAAGAGGACAACTACACCGGCAAGTTCGCCATCGAGTGGAGCCCCGAGGTCCGCAAGCAGACCGAGGAGGACCTCCCGCCCAAGAACGCCCTGCAGATGAAGCGCTTCAGCTCCGGAGGCCTCGCCGGCGTGTGGGCCCGCTCGAACACCCGCGACGCCCTCTTCGAGAGCATCCAGCGCAAGGAGACCTTCGCGACGACGGGCCCCCGGATCAAGGTACGCACCTTCGCCGGCTGGGACTTCGACGCACAGACCATGAGCGGCGACGGCTGGATCGAGACCGCCTACGCCGGCGGTGTGCCCATGGGCGGCGACCTGTCCAGCGCACCGGAAGGCAAGTCCCCCACCCTGCTCATCATGGCCATGGCCGAGCCCGGCGGCGCCCACCTCGACCGCATCCAGGTGATCAAGGGCTGGGTGCAGGACGGCAAGCCGATGGAGCAGATCCACGACGTGGCGCTGTCCGGCGATCGCACGGTGGCAGAGGACGGCTCGGTGCCGCCCGTGGGCAACACGGTCGACGTGGCCAACGCGTCCTACACCAACGACATCGGGGCACCCCAGCTCAGCGCGGTGTGGACCGACCCCGACTTCGACGCCAGCCAGCACGCCCTGTACTACGTGCGGGTGCTGCAGATCCCCACGCCTCGCTGGTCCACCTACGACGCGAAGCGCCTCGGTGACGCGCCGTCCGACGAGGTCCCGACCAGCATCCAGGAGCGCGCCTGGACGAGCCCCATCTGGTACACGCCCTGACGCCCGTCACTTCACCCCGAAGCGGAACGGGTGGAACACCTCCTGGTGCTCCCCCGATCCCTCGAACCGCAGCTGGCGCACCACCGACGCCACGCAGCACCCGAACGCCCCCACGCCCGTGGAGTTCTCCACGGGCACGGCGGCGATGACGTGCCCTTCCGGATCCACGACGAACCGGAACCGCATCTCCCCCTTGAGCCCCGGCCATGCCTGGCGGGCGGCGTCGTAGCAGGTCTGGATGTCCCCCGCCTGGGCCCTCACGATGCGGTCGACCTCCTCACGGGAGATGGTCGAGCCGTCGCCCATCGCCCCTTCCCCAAGGCCCCACACGTCGGCGTGGGCCTGGAAGCCGTTCGCGTCGCGCTCGATCTGGTTGCAGGCATCAGACACCGCCGTCTGGTACAGCAGCCGCATCTCGTTGATGCTCGGTCCTTCGTCGTCCTGGGCGAAGGCCAACGCCGCCAGGGCAGCCAGTCCCCCCAGGAGCCATGCGCCTCGTCGCACGTTGGCCATGGGTCCCCCTTTCCCTCCGGGATCGACATCCAGGCCCTCGAGGAGCAGGGTCCTTCGCAGTGCCCCTGACGCTTCAATGCCCCGACAGCCCCCCACCTGTGCTCCGATGGGGAGGTTCGAAGGTGGGGGGTGCGGGATGTGGAAGGCCGGGGAGGTCCTGAAGGAGCGCTACGAGGTCATCGGGGAGCTCGGTCGAGGCGGCCAGGGCGTGGTGCTGCTGGTGCACGACCGCCTGCGGGACCAGCGGGTGGCGATGAAGATCCTCCTCACGCCCCGTGACGACACGGATCAGCTCCGCCGCCTGCGCCGTGAGGTCGACCTCCTCACGCGCATCCGCCACCCGGGCGTGGTCCCCATCCACGACATCGTCTCCCTGCCCCACCACCTCGCGGTGACCATGCCGTGGATCGAGGGCACGAGCCTGGCCGACGAGGTCGACGGCAGCGGTCCCCTGCATCCGGAGCGTGTGGCACGCCTGGCGAGAGGCCTCACGGAGGTCCTCACGGAGGCTCACCGGCAGGGTGTCGTCCATGGCGACCTCACCCCTCGGAACGTGCTCCTCCCCCCGGAGGGCGCGGCACGGCTCACCGACTTCGGGATGGCCCGCCAGCTGCAGGACGACCCCACCCGCGTGGGGGGCACCCTCGGGTTCCTCGCGCCGGAGCGGCTGGAGGGCGGCCTGCCGGACATGGCCGCCGACGTGTACGCCCTCGGTGCCGTGCTGTGGTTCGCGGCCACGGGACAGACCGTGCCCGTGCGGCTGTGGGGACAACCCGACAGGCTGAGGGCGCAGCTCACGGACCGTGCGGACCTCCCCGAGGCCCTGTGCGCGTGGATGCTCGCGGCCCTCTCCCCCGATCCGGACCAGCGCCCGCCCCTCATCGGCGCATGGCAGCAGGCGCAGCGAGACCAGTCCCCCACCGTGAGCCCGCCGGCCCCTCGCCCCTCACGCCCTCTCCGGCTCGTGGGCTGGTGGGTCCTCATCCGCTCCGAGGACCCGGGCCTCGGCTACCTGCCCGAGCTCGAGCGTCCCGAGCGCTTCCACCCCTTCCGGCTCGCCCGGCACCGCGACCTGAAGGCCCACAACCCGCTCCTGAGCCGCTGGCTCCGCGGTCCCATCGGCCGGCAGCTCCGGCTCGCGGGCGCCCACCCCGGACGCAGCGGCGCCGACGACCACAGTGGCCTGCTCGTCCTCGCAGCGGGTCTGTCCCGGCGGCGGGCCCTGCGGTTGGCCGAGGCCGTCGCGTCCCGGGGCGTCATCGCCGCCTGCGTGCCGGGACGCACCCTCGCGCTGCACCTGTCGGGCGACGCCGACGACACCTCCCACCGGGTGGTCGCCTGGATCCCACCCCACCTCACGGGGGACGACGCCGCCGATCTTCCCGTGAGTCGCCCTCACGTGGGCCTGGGCATGGTCTTCGGGGCCCTGGCCTCCGTCCCGGTCGCGCTGCTCGCCTCCGCCGGACTCGCCTTCCACCTGGGCACCCCCCTGCCCTCCTTCGCCATGGCCGGACTGCTCACGCTGCTGTGGGCCTCGGGCCTGCGGGGCCTTCGCTCGATGTCCGTCGTCGCCCGCTGGACCCTCGCTGCGGCGGCCGTCACGGCGGCGGGGCCCTGGATCAACCCGTTCTGGCACCACGGCCTCGTGCTCACGGTCCTCGGATGGCTCGCGGGCCTCGCCCTGATGTCCATGTGGGTCCTGCGGCCCCGTGAGGTGCCCCGCACGATGGCCCTCACGGACCTCCTCTCCACCCACGACACCCACACGCCCCTGCCCATCCTGTTCCACGGCAACCACCGCCATCCGCTGCCGGCACTGCCCACGCCGACGGCCCGTCCCGCCGCCGTCGCCGAGCCGACGGTGCCCGAGTCCGCCGCCATGGCCGCCGTCCGCCGCGCGGGATCGGCACTGCAGCGCGCCGTGCAGGCCCTGCGCGGCCACGACACGCTGCCCTCCGTCGCCGTCCAGGAGCTCGAGCAGCAGCTCCAGCGCCTGCGCACCCACCTGCGGCAGGTCTCCGACGCCCTCCTGGCCGACCCCGTGGACCTGCAGGGCAGGCTACGCGCCGCCGAGGCACGCCTGCGCTCCCTGACTCGACGTGAGGCAGGCCTCACGCACCTGCCCGAGAGCCACCCCGACCGCATCGGGCTGGCCTCCGAGCGCCTGGAGGCCAGGGCCACGCTGGCCGACCTGCAGGCCCGCTGGTCCGTGCACCAGCGGCAGCTCGGGCGCCTGCTGGCCATCCAGGCAGCCGCCGAGGACATCCGCGACAGGCTCACGGGTCCCCACGCCCGCACCACCAGCCTTCCGGATCTGCTGCGCCGCCTCGAGCACGACACCCGGGCGGCGCTGAAGGCCCAGCATCAGGCCCTGCAGGAGAACGGCTGAGGGCTCACGGCACCAGCCAGCCCTCCTGACCGTGCTCCCGCGTGAGGACCTCGGCCGCGAGGGACTTCACCTGCTCGAGGGTGACGACGTCCTGCCGCACCTGGGGGTCGACCCAGCCGTCGAGGCTGCCGGTGTGGTTGAGCTCCCCGGCGAGGGTCGACATCCAGTAGCCGTTGGACTTCATCGACTCCTTGCGCGCCACGGTGGCCTGCTCCTTGGCGATGTCGAGATCGGCCTGGGTGATGTGCCCGGCGGCGAGGTCGGCCAGCACCTGCTTGCCGGCCTCACGGAGATCCTGCAGCTCGTCGGGCTTGCACACGAAGGACATCGACAGCGACATGCGATCGGTGTGGCGGCTGCCCGCGCTCACCCAGAACCTCACGCCATAGGTGCCGCCCATGTCCTCACGGAGACGCTCACGCAGGTGCCTGCTGGCGATGGAGGACAGCAGCTCGGCCGGCACGGAGCGTGAGGCCCAGTCGCGCGCCGTGGTGTGGTACCAGGAGCCCTGGTAGGTGGCCTGGTCGTCGTCGGAGCCGTGGACCACGACGGGATCATCGGACAGGTGCGGCATCGGGCCCACCCGCAGCGGGGGCGCATCCGGCCCGGCGGTCGGGATGGTGGCGAGGGTCGAGGCCAGCAGCTCCGGCATCGCGTCCATGTCGACGCTGCCCACGATCACCCAGGTGGTGCCGTCCATCGTCTTCAGGTGGGTCTGCCAGGCCTGTTCCATCTCGTCGAGCTCGAGGGCATCGACGTGCTCGGGCTCCCACGGCTCCCACGCGGTGCCCGACCACATCTTCGCCTGGAGCGCCCGCTGGAAGCGGCCCGAGGGGGAGTCCATCGTGTTCGACAGGTTCTGCTTGTACTCGGCCTTCGTCTTCGACACCGCGTCGCCCGTGAACCGCGGCTGCTGCGCCTGGGTGATGAGCGTGCGCAGGGAGTCCTCGAGGTCGTCCGTGCGGGTGGTCATGTAGAAGCCGTGTGCCGTGGTGCCGGGCCGGATGGCCCCACCGAGACGGCGGCCGGCCTTCCACAGCCGGAGCTGCTCGACGTCCATCGTGCCCATGCCGCTGCGATCGACCACGCCCGTGGCGGCCCACAGGTGCCCCCAGGCCATCAGATCCTCGAACGAGGCCTCGGAGGGACGGTAGCCCCGGACCTGCACTTCGGCCTCCGCCAGATCGGTGGGCTTGACCACCACCTTCATGCCGTTGGACAGCTCGTACAGGGTGGCGTCGAGGTCGTCGTAGTGTCGGCTGGCGGTGACGGCACCATGGGCGGGCCACTGGCCCCAGGGATCCCCGTCGACCGTGGTGGTCTCCCAGGGTCCGAGATCGGTCGCCAGCCCCTTCGACCATGCGCTCTGCAGCGTGTCGCCGGTGACGGCCGTCTGGTCCTCTGGCCCCTTGACCCTTCCCGTGAGGTGACCCTCACGGACCCAGGTCCAGCCGGAGAGGTGGTCCTGCACCCACGCCACCGTGAGGGCATCCTGGGCCTCGGTCTTCAGGCGGTACTCGACCTCCTCACCGGGCACCGACTCCCCCGTCATGACGTGGCGGACCCACTCGTTGGCCACCGACGTGGACTTGCGGAAGGCCCACTCCTCCTTCCAGCGCTCGTTGGACTCACGGTCCTGGCTCAGCACGGCGTCGACCTCCACCTGCTCCACGCCGTGTTCCCACACCCGCGCGAGCTCCGCGGCGACCCGCTCCATCGCCTCCGCCTCGCGACCGTCGTACCAGGTGACCCACACCGACTGGGTGCGTGAGCCCCCCATGCCGTCGCGCTCGACGATGCCGGCGCTGCGGAACGGGGCCTCCGGATCCCGCGCCACCTCGGCCAGTCGGGCGTTGACGACGCTGCGGGCGAGGCCGCGCATGGCGTCGTCCACGTAGTCGGCCTCGGTGCGCTGGGGCTGCTCCGGCAGGATGCGGGAGACATAGGCGTAGGTGGAGCGCAGCTCGGGGTCGGCCACCACGAAGGGCGGCTCGTCGGGGTAGGGCCCGAGCTCGTAGCGGGCGCGCTCGGGGGCCGCCTCGGGGGTCTGCAGGTCGCCGAACAGCTCGGTGATGCGGGCCTGCACGGCCGCGTGATCGACCTGCCCGACGACCACGAGGGTCATCAGGTCGGGCCGGTACCAGTCGTCGAGGAAGTCCTGCAGATCCTGCACCGTGAAGGACTCCAGCACCTCCGGATCGCCGATGGGCAGGCGCACGCCGTAGCGGGAGTGGTCGTAGTCGTGGTCCCACAGCTCCTGCTGCACGCGACCGTCCGGCGTGGCCTGCCTCGTGCGCCACTCGCCGAGCACCACGCCCCGCTCCTTGTCGACCTCCTCGGGGTCGAGCACGATGCCGCCGGCCCAGTCCCGGAAGATGCGCAGGCCGAGGTCGAGCATCTCCGGGTCGTCCGGCAGCTTGAGCTTGTAGACGGTCTCGTCGAAGCTGGTGTGGGCGTTGAGGTGGGCGCCGAAGCTCACGCCCTCGCTCTCGAGCTTCTGGATGAGCGTGTTGCCGGGAAAGTTCTCGGTGCCGTTGAAGGCCATGTGCTCGAGGAAGTGGGCCAGGCCCTGCTGTCGGTCCTCCTCGAGGATGGAGCCCGCATCGATGGCCAGGCGGAACACCACCCGGTCCTCGGGCTTGGCGTTGCTCTCGATGATGTAGCGGAACCCGTTGGGCAGCGTGCCCGCCGTGACGTCGTCCGTCTTCAGGGGGAGCAGCGGCGACGGCCCGTCGGCGGCCTGCTGCGGCGGCGGGGTGTGGGCACAGGCGACGAGCAGGGCGAGGACGGGCAACAAACGCATGAAGAACCTCCGGCAGCCCCGATGATAGACCAGCGGGACACCCGATCGGCATCCTTCGACACCTCGTGACCGGGCCGAGCGGTGGGCCGGCGCCTCACGGAGCCGGCGTACCGGCCTCCAGGACCGCCGTGAGTCCCACCACGAGGGCCACCAGCACGACCCAGGCCAGCGGAAAGGCCCAGCGGCAGCGCTTGTCGATGCGCATGGCCCGTGCCTGGTCGCCGCGCTTCTCCGCGTCCCCCACCACGACGTTGACCACCACGGTGGCCGCCATGACGAGGAAGCTCATCATCAGGAACCCCTGCATCAGCGTGAAGTAGGTCACCGGGGGCATCGACTCGCCGATCATCAGCTGGTACGACACCGCCGTGAGGATCCCGATGAAGGACACGCTCACGCGGTCGGGCATGGCGGCGCGGTCCATCCAGAACACCGAGAACGACAGCAGCACGATCACACTGAGCGGAAACGTGACGAGCCTTCGGAGGAACGCCGAGTTCCGCTGCACGCCGACCCGGGCCACGAGCACGGGCCGGTCCGTCTTCTCGATCTCCTCCATCTGCATGGAGGTGTCCTTCAGGGTCCACTCCGGCACCCTCAGGCCACGGGGCAGCATCACCTCCTTCGCGTCCTGGGCGAGCAGCAGCTGCACGCGCTCCGGCTCCGGCCCGGTCAGCCCGAGCCGGAGCTCCAGCTCGTGGGCGTCGAAGGGGAACCAGCGCATGTCCATGTGCTTGCGCGTGGTGCCATGGAGCGTGCGCTGCAGCGTGCAGGTGCCGTCGGAGGTCACCCGCAGCCACACGGAGTCGCTCTCCAGCCTCCCGAGGGCATCGAGGTGGACGAACCGCGGGATCCAGCCAGACGCCAGCTCCTCCACCTGGTACGGCCCCTGGTACCACTGCTCCGTCTCGCCGATGTCGGGAAACGCCCTGCGGGGGTCATGCCACGTGGCCGACAGGATCCCCGCCCAGGAGAAGGCCTCCCGCTCGTCGTCGATCTCCTGGATGTCCTGGAGCAGGAAGTCCAACCGTACGTCGGTGACGCCATCCGGCGGCGGCCGGGCACCACTGAGGACGTCCTGTGCGAGGGCGGGAGGCCCTCCGAAGAGCGAACAGCACATCGCCCACAAGCACAGGATCACGCCGTACAAGGCGGCTGTTCGGCGGTCATCGGTTCGAGGGGTGCGCATGGCCAGCACTCGGACGCGTGGCGCCGGCCTGTCGTCGATTCACCCCCCCCGCTGGAAGTGCCCGGACGCGAGGAGGGCCGGCGCGCCTGCCGCGACCGGCCCCTGTGACACACCGCCGAGGCGTGCTCAGAAGAATACCTGGGTGTGCAGCGTGAGATCGTGGGCGCCGTCCACGCCGCCACCGAACTCCCGACCGTACCGGGCGATGACCACGAGGTTCGGCCCATGGATGTAGCCGCCGGCGCCCACCTCCGCGAGGAACCGGGTGTCCAGCTCGTCGTCGGTGTCGTCGTCGAAGGCGCTGAAGCGCGTGAAGAGGTTGAGGTGCTTCGGCACCACGAACTGGCCGACCTGGCCGCCGGCGGCCCACCCGTTGGCGAGCACGTTGGAGGCCCGGTAGAACCCCTCGCCGTAGGCGGTGAAGCCGTGGGTCTGGAACCCGACGTCGGCGGTGGTGGTGGCCTGCCAGGAGCCGTCGTCCGCGCCGATCACCGGGGAGACCAGCGTCGCAGCGCCGATGCCCAGGCGGGTGGGCGCCGGGTCGGCGAGGCTGGGCAGCTCGGTGGCGGAAGGCGCCTCACCCAGGGGGTTGACCTGCACGCGCACGAGGCCCGTGGGGGCGTGCACGCCCTCGATGTTCGGCTGGCCGGGCACCTCGTTGCTGAAGGCACCCGCCCAGATGTCCAGGTAGCCACCGACGGGCCGCATGTGGGCGAAGGCGCCGAACCGACGACCCGGCGCGAACAGGTCGTTGTTGATGGACCGCTCCGGTGCCTGCACGAACGGCAGCGGGGTGTTCCAGGCGCGGCTGAAGGGCACGATGAGCTGACCGCCGGAGACCGTGAGCCAGTCGGTGGGACGGATGTCGAGTCGGGCATCCAGCAGCCGCGGCGTGCCCACCCACTCCGTCTGCACGGTGGCGACGACGGTGTCGTCCCACAGGTGCAGGCGGAACAGGGGCCGGGCGCGGAACAGGTGCGCACGACCGGTGGCGTCGCCGCCGTCGGGGATGGCCACCGTGCCGCGGGCCTGCAGCAGCATGTGGGTCTCGAAGCTGAACCGGTTGTCCTCGCGGCGGATGCTGAGGCCGGACCAGTCGGCGTTGACGATCATCCGGCGGGCCGACTCGTCGGACCGGGAGACGAGCTCGGCCGGTGCGTCGGCGTCCGCTTCGGCTTCGGCCTCGGAGGAGGCGACGAGCTCGGAGGGCTCGGCTTCCTCCGCGGGCGATTCGGCGAAGGCCGAGTGGAAGGAAGCACCGCACAGCAGGGCGGCTGCGGCGAGGGGGCGTGACATGGGAACTCCAGGAGGGGGGGCCCGGCATCGGGACGGCTCTCATCGTGGCGAGCCATCACGGCGGGCAGGTGTGTCGGGAGGAGACGACACGCGACCCGGCCGGAGTGGTCCCGGCCGGGTCGTGGAGGTCATCAGAAGAGCATGGCGATGAGGCCGGTTCCTGGTGTGACCGGGTCGGCCAGCAGCAGCTGTTCCGCGAGGAGCTGGTACAGCGGGATGCCGATGGTCACGTTGAAGGTGAAGGTGAGTCCCAGGGACGCCGCGAGGGGCAGCGTGGGGCTCGACTCCGGCACGGCGAGGCGCTGGATGGCCGGCACGGCGATGTAGCTGGCTGCTGCGGTCAGCACGCTGAACAGCATGTAGGTGCCGAGCTCGAGGGGGTGGCCGGTGAGGTGGCTGAAGCCGTGGGCCATCAGCAGACCGAAGCCGGCGAACACCATGGGCATGCCGAGGCCGAAGGCCACGAAGGGCACGCCACCGGCCTTGAGATCCTTGAGGCGGGACGCGGCGGTCATGCCCATCTCGAGGAGGAACAGGCACAGCACGGCGTGGAAGATGTTGATGAAGAACAGGTCCTCGTCCGCGGTGTTGGCACCGGAGCTGGCGGAGACGAAGCCGATGATCAGGCCGCCGAAGAGCAGGAACAGGCCAGGGTTGAAGAAGACCTCCCGCAGGACCTCCTTGTCGAGGATCTTCCGGGGCTCGCCCTCGGGCACGGTCGAGGCGTCGTAGCCGGGCTCGCCGGGCAGGTTGCCCTCGGCGTCCATGCCACGGTTGCGCAGGCGGGTGACGAGGAACAGGGCGATGAGGCAGCCCGGGACCTCCATCACGGCCAGCATGGCCGGCATGTAGGCGGCGTAGGCGATGCCCGCCGCAGTCACCACACCGAAGGCGGTGGCGAAGGTGCCGGCACTGTCGGAGCCGTAGTAGCCGCCGATCACGGCCGCATCGATGGCCCGCAGCTTCGTGGCCCGGCGAAGGACGAAGTAGGCCGTGACGCCGATGATGAGGTTGGTGAGGAAGCCGAGGGCCATGAAGCCGAGGGCATCCTGGAACTGGGCCCCGCTGAGGCTGGCCAGCTCCTCACCGCCGTGCCAACCGATGGCGATGAGCAGGTACAGGGTGATCGACTGGTACAGCGGCTTGGGAAATTCGAAAGGGATCTTCAGCAGCGGTATCAGGAAACCCATGAAGAAGAACATCAGCAAGGGCTTGAACAGGTTGTGCTGGATGTTGACCAGCAGATCGACGAGCATGTCCATGAGAACCTCCGACCCGTGCGGAAGCACAGTGCGTGCCAATCAAGAAAAGTGCCCTTCCAGCGTGTCTGAGCCCCGATTTCGTCCCGATTCTCCCCACCCCTGGGGAGGTCCTCCCCACCCGATGCGAGGGTTTCCATGAACGTCGCCATCCGCCTCGTCGGCCTCGTGATGATGGTGCTGCTCGTCCTGTGGAGCGGCACCGAGGTGGCCCGGACCCTGCGCGAGGCGGAGATCGTGCAGCAGGAGCTTCAGCGGGATCACCGCATCCTGGGACTGGCGCTGCAGGTGGCCATCGAGCGCCTCGACGACGACGAAGGCCTGGCCGAGGCACGCCAGCTGCTCGAGGACATGGAGCTCGCCGAGCGGGAGATCGAGCTGTCCCTGGTGGCGGCCCCCACCGCGTTCGAGCAGCGCGTGGTGGGCGACGCGCTGGTGACCGACGTCCCCCTGGAGCTCGGCGACGAGGCGGCCACCCTCACCCTCACCGAGCCCCTCGACGAGGTCACCGTCGTGCTCCGCCAGGGTCGCCGGAACATGGTGCTGCGGGGCGCCTTCATGGTGTTCATCGGCACCCTGCTCACAGCCGTCGGCGGTCGCTGGCTGGTGGGACGGCGGCTGGATGCCCTGGTGGACCGCACCCGGTCCATGGGCCGCGGCGATCTGACGCCCCGGGAGCTGCCCGAGCCCAAGGACGAGATCGGCGTGCTCGCCACCGCCCTCGAGGAGATGGCCGGCGATCTGAAGCGCGCGCGGGAGCAGGCCACCTCCGAGCAGGAGGCCCGCCTGCGCACCGAGCAGCAGCTCCGACACGCCGACCGCCTGCGCCTGGTGGGCGACATGTCCGCCGGCGTGGCCCACGAGCTCGGCTCGCCCCTGCACGTGATCGCCGGCTCCGCCCGCCTGCTTGCGGAGAGCCGCCAGCTCGACGACGACCAGCGGGAGATCGCCGGCGACATCCGGGCCCAGGCGCTCCGCATGCGGGATCTCGTCTCCCGCCTGCTCGACCTGTCCCACCCCCATCCGCCGCCGCCCCAGGCCACCCCGCTGCCACGGATGATGGAGGACGCCGTCATCACCGCACGGGGCCTGGTCCGCGACACCGCCGTCAAGCTCACCATCGACCCACCCCCGGACGTGCTCGTCCGGTTCCGCCCCTCCCTGTGGACCCAGATCGTGGCCAACCTGATCCGCAACGCCGAGCAGGCGCAGTCCGGCGAGGGCACGATCCACATCGGGTTCTCCGCCAGCGACGACGAGGTCTGCATGGTGGTCGAGGACGCCGGGCCCGGCGTGCCCGAGCAGGACAAGCCCCGTCTGTTCGACCCCTTCTTCACCACCAAGCCCGCCGGCGAAGGCGTGGGCCTCGGCCTGCCCCTCGTGAGGGGCATCCTCGAAGAAGCCGGAGGCCGCATCGAGGCCGACGACAGCCCGCTGGGCGGGGCCCGGTTCCGGGTGTACCTTCCCCTGGCGTCCCTGGAGGCCCCATGACCGCTCGCGTGCTCATCGTCGACGACGACAGCTCCATGCGCCGTCTGCTCCGCCGGCAGCTCGAAGGACTCGGGCACACCGTGCAGGAGGCCGGCAGTGGCGAGGAGGCGCTCAACCTGCTGGAGAGCCACGAGGCAGACGTCGTGCTCACCGACCTGCGGATGCCCGGCCTGACCGGCGTGCAGCTGTGCGCCCGCATCCTCCTGGCCCACCCGGATCTGCCCGTGGTGGTGATGACCGGCTACGGCACCCTGGATGCCGCCGTCGACGCCATGCGCGCCGGTGCCTGGGACTTCCTGCGCAAGCCCTTCGAGACCGAGGAGCTCGAGGTCTCCATCGAGCGTGCCCTCTCCCACCGCCGCCTGCACGCCGAGGTCGACCGCCTCCGTCGCATGGCCGGCGAGGACCGCGGACCCGCGGGCCTGCTCGGCTCCTCCGAGGCCATGCGCCGCCTGTTCCGGCTGATCGAGCGGGTCGGCCGCACCCAGACCTCCGTGCTGCTGCAGGGAGAGAGCGGCGTGGGCAAGGAACGGGTCGCGCGCGGCCTGCACGAGGTGGGTACGCGATCCGGCAAGCCCTTCGTGGCCATCAACTGCGCATCGCTTCCCGACAGCCTCCTCGAGAGCGAGCTGTTCGGGCACGCCGAAGGCGCCTACACCGGCGCGGGAGGCGAGCGTCTCGGCCTGATCCGCAGTGCCGACGGCGGCACCCTGTTCCTCGACGAGGTCGCCGAGCTCTCCGCCGGCGCCCAGGCGCGCCTGCTGAGGGTGCTCGAGGAGCGGGTGGTTCGTCCGGTGGGCCAGGATCGATCCTTCCCCGTCGACATCCGCCTGCTCACCGCCTCCCACGTCGACCTGCTCGAGGCCGTCCGCGAGGGCCGGTTCCGGGAGGACCTGTACTACCGCCTGGCGGTGCTCAAGCTGCGGATCCCCCCGCTGCGGGAGCGGGGCGACGACATCCTGCGGCTGGCCCGCCACTTCCGCGACGAGCAGGCGCAGGCGCAGCAGCGCGCGCTGAGCTGGACCTCGGGCTTCGAGGACGCCCTCCTGGAGTGGCGGTGGCCCGGCAACGTGCGCGAGCTGCGCAACGTCATCGAGGCGGCCGCCGCCATGAGCGACGACGGCCTCCTCGACGTCGATCTGCTCCCCGAGGAGATGCAGCAGCACACCCCTGTCCCCGGGCCCTCGAGCGACGATCCGGCCCGTCTGCCCAGCCTCGAAGACGTGGAGCGCGCCCACGTGGAGCGGGTGCTGGCCGCCTGCGAAGGCAACCGCTCCCAGGCCGCCAGGGTCCTCGGCATCGACCGGAAGACCCTGCAGGCCCGCATCAAGCGCTGGGACCTCGACGCGGTCTGACGAGCGCTCGCACGGTGGCTCCGACCCAGCCCGCCCTTGACAGGGTCCCCACCGAACCATTGGTGAGGAAGACGCAGATTCACCACTGACAAGTCCCAGGTGTCGTCTGCGTCCGGTCGTGTGGATGCATTCACCATCTGCCACGCCCCCAGACGACGCCATCTCGTCAGGATTTCGTCTCCCGATCGTCCGCCCGCTGTAAGCCGAGGCTTTGTCAGGTCCATGGACTCCATGGGGGAGCCGACCCATCGCGTCCCACATGAGGCCTGCCCTGCTGGTTTCTCCGCCCACGGACCACTTTGCAGGGTGCTGACATCGCCGGTTTCGACCGGATCCGCCCTCCGGGCCGCCTGCTACCCAGGACAGGACGCCAGTTGCCGTTGGACTGCCCCCGGGTGCTCCTCGCCTTCGCGGAGCACGGAGCTGGCCTGCCTGGAGGACCCCCCATGAACAAGACACTCGCACTGCACCTGGTGCTCGCGCTGGCTGCCTGCGGCTCCCCGCCGGACGACAGCAGCATCGAGGAGACCGGCCCGGACGAGTCCGGCGATCCCATCGTCGACTCCGGCATCGACACGGAGACCGGCAAGGAGTCCGGCGATCAGCCCACGGACACCGATCCCACGCCGACGGACACCGGAGACACCTCGGTGACGGAGAGCGGTGACACCGCGGAGACCGACCCCACGGACACCGACACCGATCCCGTCGTCGGCACCGGCGGCACCGACACCGGCGACACCGCCCCCACGGAGACGGCCCCGGTCGAGACCGCCGAGACCGCCGAGACCGGTGACACCGCGACGACCGGCACCTGTGTGCACAACCTCGGCAACTACAACTACCCGTCCGTCGGCGCCCCCGACGTGGACTTCTTCATCTACGACGCCACGGGCAACGAGGTCTACAGCAACACCTGGTCCAGCGGCACCGCCTTCACCGACCAGGTGACCCTGCCCACGGGCCACTACTACACGGTCGTGCGCAAGGAAGGCTCACGGCTGACCAGCCCCATCAACCTCATGTGGGCCGACGACGGCAGCCTGTCCCACCAGGTGAGCGTGCAGGATGCCGGCTACGACGTGCAGTGGATGGAGATCGACTGCGACGCCGACACCGCCAGCCTCGACACGGCCTTCGTGGTGCCCGACACGCCTCCGGTGCTGCCCGCCCCGTGGGAGGACGACGGAAGCTACGGCGCCTGCGCCTTCGCCCTGCAGCAGAAGGGCACCTTCACCAGCGGCGCGTCCGAGGCCTCGTGGCTCCTGTACGACGAGGAGCGCAACCTCCTCGCGTCGACCGCGGCCGGTGCCTGGGCGAACAACAACCAGACCACCCACATCCTCAACCTGCCCAACGGTCGCTACCTCGTGGAGATGACCGATACGGGCGAGGACGGCTGGAACGGCGGTCTCCTGCAGCTGGTGAACGGCGCGGGCGACATCGAGGAGATCATCACCCTCGAGGACGGCGCCGAGGGCTACGCCTACCTGAACGTGGACTGCGCGACGGACACGTCCGCCTACACGCCCTGGGACACCGACCCCGACCCGACCGACATCGACACCGCCTGGTACCAGGGCCCGACCTGGCAGGGCTGCCCCGTCTCCCTCGCGGTGAACGTCAGCAACTCCTACGTGGCCACGACCATGGGCTTCGAGGTGCTGGACAGCAGTGGCAACGTCGTCTACGCCGACAACGATGCCTGGCTGTGGGGCATCCAGTCCAGCGATGAGGTGCAGTACGCCTACGCGGCCCTGCCCTCCGGCGACTACACCCTCAGCCTCATCGACCACGCCACCAACACCGCCACGGGCTGGGGCAGCTGGGAGTACGTGCGCGTGTACGGCGATGCCGGCACCTTCCTCGGCGGCGGCGGCCACCACGGCCCCAACGAGCGCCAGGACTACGCGTTCACCGTGGACTGTGCCCAGGACACCGCGGAGTGGAGCGAGGGGGCCATCGAGGACCTCGTCGACGACACCGGCTGGTCCGACATGGACGCCGCCTGGCGGGACACCGACCTGGCGGAGACCTGCGGCTACATGATGGAGGTCGTGACGCCCTACTCCGCCAGTACCGGCGGCTGGGAGATCCTGGACCTGGAAGGCCACGTCCTGTACTCCGTGGCGCCCGGCGACATGACCCAGGGCTACGCCATCTACCGGACCCCCGTCGAGCTGCCCACCGGCGGCTACAAGCTGCGCATGCTCGACACCAGCAATGCCGGCTTCCGCAACTACAGCACCTCCGAGAACTTCCGCCTGCTCGACGCCGATGGTGACATCGTCGAGGCCTGGGGCATGGGCGGCTCCGGCTACGGCGATGTCTCGGAGTACTTCCTGCTCGACTGCGAGGACGACACCGACGTCGTCACGGGCTGGGACTCCGGCTGGTGCGAGCCCGTCCTCGACACCGCCGGCGCCTCGGGCTCCGACTGTGCCGCGGCCCTGCACGTCGCAGCCGGCTCCGACTTCGCCACGATGGGCATCAAGCTGACCGACAGCAGCGGCAACGTGGTGCTGGACGCGGCCCCCGGTACCTTCAACCAGCGGGGCGACCACTACCTCGGCGTCGACCTGACCTCCGACGGCTACCAGCTGGACCTGTACAGCTCCGACAACACCGTCTGGGCCACCGACGCCTACGTCGAGTTCGTGTCCACGGACGGCCGCTGCGCCGGTGACGAGCCCCTCACGGAGGTCTACACCCTCAACGACTCCAACGGCTTCGGTGGACAGCGCACCGTGTGGTTCACCCACGACTGCGCCGCCGACACCGGTGGCGACTTCGCCTGGGACTCCGGCTGGTGCGCCCCGGTGCTCGACACCGCGGACGCCGTGTCCGGTGCCTGTGGCTACGCCGTGCACGTGCGTCGCGGCTCCACTTACGACGAGATCGGCCTGTCCATCCACGACTCCGACGGCAACCTGATGCTGTCCGTGGACCCCTCCGACGTCCCCGCCGTCGGCGACTACTACTTCAGCGTGAACCTGCCGAGCGACGGCTACGCCATCACCCTCGAGGATGCCCACCCCACCCAGGGAAGCCTGTGGAACCCCACCTCCTTCGTGGAGCTGCTCCCCGCGAACGGCCGCTGCGTGGACGAAGAGGCGGGCACCGGCCGCATGGTGATGGCAGAGGGCCACGGTGGCAGCCACACCCAGTACGTGACCCTGAACTGCCAGGACGACACCTCCGGCGACTTCGCCTGGGACAGCGGCTGGTGCGAGCCCGTGCTCGACAGTGGCGAGCAGCCCACGGGCTCCTGCGGCATGGTGGCCATGATCTACGCCGGCTACGACTACGCCAACCTCGAGGCCTCGGTCACGGACGCCGACGGCAACGTCGTGCTCGATGTCCAGGCCGGTGACCTGACCCGGAGCGGCTACCACTACCTGCCCTTCGAGGCCCCCAGCAACGGGTACGTCCTGCACATGGGCACGACCCACTCCTACAACGACAACTGGGCCAACAACGGCTACATCCAGTTCATCCCTGCCGACGGCGCCTGCATCGACGAGTCCGCCGCCAGCGAGCCGTTCCACCTGAAGGCCTTCGGCGAGCGCACCGAGTACCTGACCTTCCAGTGTGAGGACGACACCGCCGAGGACTTCGCCTGGGACTCCGGCTGGTGCCCCCCGGTGCTCGACACCGCCGACATCCCCACCGGAGACTGCGGCTACGTGCTCGAGGTGGGTACCGACAGCGACGCAGCCAACATGGGCATCGACCTGACGGATGCCGACGGCACCAACGTCTTCTCCATCGAGGCGGGCGACGGCCAGCTGACCACGGACAGCATCCACCACTTCCCGGTGAACCTGCCGTCCAACGCCTACAAGCTGACCCTCACCGACTCCTCCACCTCGTCCTACTCGGACAACTGGTTCGCGAACGCGTACGTCCGCGTCGTGCCCGTCGATGACGGCTGCATGGACGAGGATCTGGCCTCCGAGAAGTTCCGCGTGGACTACGACGGGCTGGAGATCGTGGACTTCGTGGTGGACTGCCCCGACGACACCGGCAGCTTCGCCGGCTGGGACACGGGCTACTGCTCCGAGATCATCTTCACCGAGGCCGACACGGCCGGCGTGGTGGGCCTGCAGGGCTGTGAGCAGCTGTTGCACCTGACCACCTGGTACAACACGACCGAGATGCAGATGGAGATCACCGATGACCTCGGCAACGTGGTCTTCGAGGTGGACGGCGCCACCGACCTGGCCAGCAAGACCGAGTACTTCTACGCGGTCGACCTCCCCACCGGCACCTACACCGCCACGCTGACCGACACCCAGGGCGACAGCTGGATCGAGTCCTACGGCAGCAGCGGCTACAAGTCCGAGGCCACGCTGTACCAAGGCAACGGCGAGTGCATGGGCGAGGAGCTCATCGGCGGTCCCTGGACCGTGGACGATCTCGACGGCGTGACCGGCGTGCCCGAGTCGGTGTCCTACACCTTCTCCGTGGTCTGCGACGTGGACACCGCCGCTCCCTGACGGGGGCGTCCCCTCTCGGGACGATGCCCACGAAGGACCTCAGCCCCCCGACGCGCCCGCGTCGGGGGGCTTTTCCGTAGGGGGGCGAGGCCCCCACCTGCCGGCCACCACAGCCGCCCCGATCACGGCCGGCGCGCAGGCGGCGCGTCCGCATACCTCGTCCGGCCCAGGTCGAGCCCCGCCAGCGTGAGCACCGTCCAGGTGAAGGCCGTGGCGGCATCCAGCAGGAGCACCAGCAGCAGCTCCTTCGTCGACCCCGTGCCGAACACCCACCGCCACCACACGATGAACGGCAGGGCGGTGAGCGCCGCCCAGCGACCGCAGGTCCAGGACAGCTCACGGACCTTGAGGTGGTCGTGCAGTGGCTTGTCCGGCGACAGGAACCACACCCAGGCGGCGGCCCCGAGGAGCACGCCGAGGGCGGGCACCCAGAAGCCGAAGGTCGTGCCGAGCACCTTGACCAGGAGCATCGGGGGCAGCACCGCGAGGGCGAGCTGGAGCAGGAACAGGCGGACGAGCGGCATGCGCGCCACCCGTCCTCTCGCTCGTCCCGAACCCCTCATGCGTCCTCCAGCAGCCGTTGCCCTCCCTTCGGACCGGGCCTGGTCGGCCATCGGCGTTCCGGATCGACCCCTCAGGAAAGGAGGGCCGCCACCTTGCCCAGGGTCTTCCAATTGCGGACGGTCATGGGCACGCCCAGCCATGCTTCCGCCCTGGCGGCCAGCTTCGACCGGCCGATGCCATCGGGGGCGTGCAGGTAGAAGGCGGGGCCGACGACCTCGAAGCGCTCCGTGGGCGATCGGGCGGCCTCCATGGCCTGCAGATCCGGGGCCGTGGGCGGCTCCGACAGGAACCCCACCTGCAGCCGGCTGGGATCCTCGACCGCCTCGGGAAAGGGATTGGCCTGCAGGACGGCCTGGAAGTCGCCCTCCGGAAGCAGCATCACCGCCGGCGCGAAGCCCTTCGCCTGGCGGATCGCCTCCACGAGCTCGGCCCGCAGTGCTTCCGAATCGGTGCGTCCGGTGGCGAACACGACGTTGCCGCTCTGGATGACCGTGCGGACGTCGGTGCACCCCAGGGGCTGCATCAGCGACGCGAGCTCCTTCATGGGGAGCCGATTGCGTCCACCGACGTTGATGCCGCGGAACAAGGCGATGAGGGTGTGCACGACGAGACCTCCCGAGGGCCCCTCGGGGCCACCGGCACACCCTAGCCCACGGCAGGGTCAGGGCCCGCCGACGGACATCCCGTGCCCGGGACTACTGCAGGACGACCCGCAGGAAGGCGCCGGTGCCGATGGAGAACTCTCCCACCACGGTCACGGTGCTCGGGCGCTGGGGATCGTAGACCGTCACGTGGACGTGGTCTGGCCGGTCGGCCGGGTGGCGGATCAGCCACGCACCGGGCGGCACGGACACGCCGCGGCAGGAGCCCGCCGGCGGCTGGTGTCCGGGAGGCTTGCCGGGGAACCACACGCGGCACTGACCCGGCGCCGGGTAGTGGCCCTCGGGGATGTCGAGGCGCTCGTGCCCGTGGCTGTGGAACCAGTTGCCCTGGCCGTGGCCCTTCTTCGCCTGGCCGGGCGGATGGCCGTGGTGGGAGGAACCGTGGGAGGCGCCGTGACCCCGGCCGTTGCCACCCTTCTTGGCGAGGGAGACCGTCGGCAGGCAGAGCAGGGCGGCGAGGACGAACGTGAGGCGCAGGGGGGTCATGGGCGCTCCGGGGTGTGGGGGGCAGTCCGACGCGGCGTGCCCGGCGGATCGCTGGACCCACCGGTCGCCACGAGAGCTACCCTTCCACGATCCGCGCCGCCTGCCCAGAGCGGAAGATCTTCCGCCGGGTGGCCCCACAGCCCCCCTGACGGAGAACCCGGCGGCCGGCACCCGGACCCCTCACTCCTCCCCACGGATCCATGCGGACGCCTCGGCCGCCTCGTCCGCCGGGAAGTGCCGTACCTTGGCCGCCGCGAAGTAGCGGGTGAGCGCCTGTGCCAGGTCGCCGATCGGGGAGTCGGTCACCAGGGCCACCCGCCGCACGAGCTTGTGGTGGTCCTTCACGAAGCGCATGTGCTCGACGAAGGCCGCCACGCTGTCCCAGCCCTTGAAGGAGGCCGCCTCGAACAGCAGGCCGGCGAGTGCGCCGTGCTCCTCGATGTAGGGGTCCACCTCGGCGGAGAGCTGCTCGAAGTCGTGTCGTGCGATGGGCTCGGAGGGCCGCACCGTGAGGATGGCGTGGTCGGGATCGAAGGTGTGGGCGAGCATGGTCGGCTCCCTGGGCGCGAGGTGTCCCGTGGCCCATCGACCCGAGCGGCGCCCGCTGCAGCAGGGCTTCCCCTCCCCGCACGCCGTCCCGGGCTCAGGCCCCCTCTCGTCCCCGCCGGAGCAGGTGGACCGCGAAGTTGCCGCCGCCGACCAGGATCCGCTTGGACGACACCAGCCCCGCCTCGGACCACAGGGGCTGCAGCCCGCCCTCGGCGAGGTACCGGCGGTAGTTCCGGAAGTGCCGTCGCCCGGCCAGGATCTCGGCCGTCGTGATCACCGTCTTCGTGCGGCGTCCCTTCCAGGTGTGTCGGGGCGCCGGGTGGTAGTCGATGATCAGGATCCGTCCCTCCGGCTTCACCACCCTGCCCGCTTCCTTCAGCACGGCCCGACGCACCGGCGGGTCGAGCTCGTGGAGCACCAGCGTGAGCAGGACGACGTCGAAGCGGTCGTCCGCGTAGGGAAGGTGGGTCCCGTCCACCTGCTGCAGATCCGCCGACGGCCCCAGCCGATCCCGCGCCTTCGCCAGCATCGATGGAGAGGGATCGACCCCGTGCACCCGCGCGCCGCCCTCCTGGTAGCGCTCGAGCTGCAGCCCCGTGCCGCAGCCGATGTCCAGGACCTCCATGCCCGGCAGCGGGGGCAGCAGATCGAAGCCGATGGCTCGCAAGCCCCGGTTCATGGGGTCGAAGACGGCGTCGTACACGCGGGACACCAGCCGGTAGGGATCGTCCACCGTCGCTCCCGGGACAGGGTTCGTGGTCCCCTTCGGCCCGTCAGGCCGGGTGGCGAAGCACCTTCTCCCACAGGGTGACCGTGGTGTGCACCAGGTCGAAGGTCATCGCCTCCCCTCGCCTATCCCCCGAACAGCAGATCGAGGATGTCCCTCACCTGGTCGGCGCTCCCCTTGTACAGCTCCGTGAAGTGGCAGCGGGTGCAGGTCAGCGTGGTGAAGCGCCGGTTCTGGATGTCGAGCAGTTTCGACCACCCCGTGCCGGTGACGGCGAGCGTGTCCGACTCGTACTCGTCGTGCTGGCACTTCAGGCAGGTCCATCCGGGCTTCGACACGGCATCTCCTCTCGTCGTTCCTCGGGACGCCTGTCGGTCCACCGGGGCCGGGGGTGTAGACGTGCTCCGGCCCGGCGCCCGCCCGTGCGGACAGGCCCCGAGGCCGGGCTCACCCTTCGGCTGCGGCCACCCGCACCACCACCGCGCCCTGGGCCTGGCGGGCCTCCTCGGCCCGGTGCGCCTGGACGACCTGGTCGAGTTCGAAGCGCGCGCCCACCACCGGCGGGATCACGCCATCGGCCAGCAGGGTCCCGAGCTCCTGCATGCGTTCGCGATTGTCCTCGGCGATGGAGAACAGGGCGCGCCGTCCGCCGAACAGGGACGTGACGGCCTGCTGGACGAGGACGCCCACCGAGAGCGCGAGGGCCATGTAGCGGCCCCGGGGCGCGAGGATTCGCCTGGACTCACAGAAGGTGGTGGCATCGGCGATGTCGAAAACCACGTCGTAGCTCTCGCTGGAGCCGAGGACATCGGTGGTGCGGTGGTCGATCACGGCGTCGGCCCCGAGACCACGCACGAGCTCGGCGTTGCGGCCGCTGCACACACCGGTGACGTGCGCGCCCATGCGCTTGCCGAGCTGCACCGCGAAGCGCCCCACGCCGCCGGAGGCGCCGAGGACCAGCAGGCGCTCGCCGGGCTGCAGCTTGCCCACGTCGCGCAGGAAGTGCAGCGCCGTGCCCGCCCCATAGGGCGTCGCGGCGGCCTCCTCGTAGCTCACGCCGTCCGGCACCCGCGCCATGGGGGCATCCTCGGGCACGCGGAGGTACTCGGCGTAGGCGCCGTGCATCACCCCGCCGAAGATCCGGTCGCCCGGCGCGTACGCCGTCACGCCGTCGCCCACCTCGACCACCTCGCCGGCGAACATGGTGCCCTGGACGGGCTTGCGAGGCCGGCGGACGCCGAACATCAGGCGGCCGATGAGGGCCGTGAAGCCCGGGAAGTCGGCGGCGCGCATACGGCGGTCCCCCTGGGTCACGGCGGCGGCGTGCACCCGCACGAGGACCTCTCCGGGGCCGGCAACGGGTCTGGGCACGTCGTGGATCTGCATGACATCGGCGGCGCCGTAGCGCGGGGTGAGAGCGGCCTTCATGGACACCTCCGTGGATGGGAGCTTGCGAGGCGTTGTTCGCCTTCGAGGGACATCCTCCTTCTATCCATTCATCTGCGTTGTTCCATGCCCCCATCGCGCATGTGTGCTATGCATCCATGCATGGACTGGCGCTCGATACGCTTCGACTGGAACCACGCCCGGGCCTTCCTCGTCACCGCCGAGGAGGGCTCCTACTCCGCCGCGGCCCGCGCCCTCGGCGTGAGCCAGCCCACCATCGGCCGGCAGGTCGCCGCCCTCGAGGAGGAGCTCGGCGTGGCCCTCTTCGATCGCGTGGGCACCCGTCTGCAGCTCACCCCCTCCGGCACCGACCTGCTCGAGCAGGTCCGGGCCATGGGGCAGGCGGCCACGTCGGCCTCCCTCACGGCGGCGGGCAAGTCCGAGGCCATCGAGGGCACCGTGGCCATCACCGCCAGCGAGGCCATCAGCGCGTTCCTGCTGCCGCCCATCCTCGCCCGACTCCGGCTGGAGCATCCCGGCATCGAGATCGAGCTCGTGACCTCCAACCAGATCCGCGACCTCCACCGGCGCGAGGCCGACATCGCCATCCGCAACGCACGCCCCACCCATCCCGACCTGATCGGACGCAAGCTGCGGGACGCCACGGGCCACTTCTACGCCTCGCCCGCCTACATCGAGCGGGTCGGCCCCTTCGACTCCGCCGAGGATCTGCTGCGGGCCGAGCTGTTCGCCTTCGACCGCAGCGACATGATGATCGACGCCCTGCACGCCATGGACATTCCCGTCACGCGGGAGCAGTTCCCCATCGTGAGCCCCAACCACCTGGTGCAGTGGGAGCTGTGCAAGCAGGGCGTCGGCATCTGCATGATGATGGACGAAGTCGGCGCGCGTGAGCCCGCCGTGGTCAAGGTCCTGCCCGAGCTGCCGTCCCTGCCCGTGCCCATGTGGGTCGTGAGCCACCGCGAGCTGCGCACGAGCCGCCGGCTGCGCCTGGTGTACGACCTGTTGGTGCAGGGCCTCGGCTGAGGCACCATCCGCCCACGACACGTCCCGTCGTTCAGGAAGGCAACCGCATGGCCGGGGAGTCGAGCATGTCCAGGGCCACGTGGGCGATGCGCTCGATGTGGTCCTCCAGGCTCCACTCCGGATGCACGGCCATGAACCGGAACAGGCCCGTGATGAAGCTGCTGATGGCCAGCGTCGCGAAGTCGACGTCGAGATCCGCCGGGAGCTGTCCGAGCTCGACCGCCCGGCGCAGCAGCTCGCGATCGTGCTGCCGGATCCGCGAGCCGTCGTAGCGCAGGCGGTTCCACACCTCGTCGCCTTCGACCGCCTCGCACTTGAGGAACAGGATGTCCATCAGCTTGCGGTGCTGGGGGTCGCTCATCGTGCGGCGAAGAACATTGACAAACCAGTCGGACAGGGTCTGAAGCGGCGTCTCACCTCCCTTTTCGCGGAGCTTCTCCAGCGCTTCCGACGGAAACAGGATCCGATCGCAGAGCGCACTGACTACGTCGCCCTTGTTCTTGAAGTGGCCGTAGATCGCGCCTCGGGTCATTCCGGCTCTCTCGGCGACTTTCGTGAGACTGGGACGGGCGACGCCCTCCTCCCAGAACACCTCCAGCGCGGCGTCCAGCAGCTTCTCACGGGTCATCAAGGCTTGTTCGGCTGTCACGCGTGCGATGGTGGCCTCCCTTCGTCTCGTCCATCATACATTCATTCATGCATGAATCAAACAGCGGAGCCTCTTCGATGCCAGCTCTCATCCTCCTCCTGGTGGCCGGGTGTGCCAAGCCCGAAGCCGCCACCCCGCCTCCACCGCCCGAGGTGGCCGTCGTGGACGTCCAGCTCGAGGATGTCCCCGTCTCCCTGGACCTGCGCGGCCGCATCGCCGCCTCCCGCACCGCCGAGGTCCGCGCCCGGGTCACCGGCATCGTCCTGGAGCGGGTCTTCGAAGAGGGCGACCTGGTGCAGGAGGGAGACGTCCTCTTCCGCATCGATCCCGCGCCCTTCCGCGCGGCCTACGACCAGGCCAGCGCACGGGTGACCGCCGCCGAGGCCGACCTCGCCATCGCCCGCCGCTCCGCCGAGCGCCTGGCGCCCCTGGCCGAGTCCAAGGCCATCAGCGCCCAGACCTACGACGACGCCACCACCGCCGTCACGCAGGCCGAGGCCGCCCTGAAGCTGGCCAAGGCCGCTGCCAAGGCCGCCCGGCTCGACCTCGGCTACACCTCCGTCACCGCACCCATCTCCGGCCGCATCGGCCGCGCCATGGTGACCGAGGGAGCCCTGGTGTCCGGCGCCCAGAACACCTGGCTGGCCACCATCGTGCAGCTCGACCCGGTCTACGTCGACCTGTCGGTGCCCGTCTCGGAGCTGCTCACCCTGCGCCGCGCCCAGCAGGAGGGTGCCGTCGAGGCCTCCGAGGAGCAGGGCGTGGTGTCCGTCCGCACCACGGACGGCGCCGTGCACCCCCACCCGGGCTCCCTGCTGTTCACGGACGTCACGGTCGACCCCTCCACCGGCAACACCCTGCTTCGGGCCTCCGTGCCCAACCCGGGCCAGCTCCTGCTGCCGGGCATGTACGTGCAGGCCGAGGTGACCGGTCAGGGCTCCCGCCAGGCCGCCCGGGTGCCCCACCAGGCCGTGCAGCGGGACGCCACCGGCTCGTCGGTGGTGGTCGTGGTCGACGGCAAGGCCGAGCGCCGCCCCGTGGCCGTCGCCACCAGCGAGGGCACCTCCTGGATCGTCACCGATGGCCTGTCCGGCGGCGAGCAGGTGGTCACCGAGGGCTTCCAGAAACTCCGGGTGGGTCAGCCCGTGCGTCCGACGCCCTGGAACGAAGGCGATCACAGCCAGCAGGAGGACGGGTAGCCCATGTCCCAGTTCTTCACCGACCGCCCCATCTTCGCCTGGGTCGTGGCCCTGTTCATCGCCCTCGGCGGCGTGCTGGCGCTCAACTCCCTGCCCGTCGCGCAGTATCCCTCCGTCGCCCCGCCGAGCGTGAAGATCGTGGCCACCTGGCCCGGCGCCTCGGCGGAGCTCATCGACCAGTCCGTCACCAGCGTGATCGAGCAGGAGCTCAACAGCGCCGAGGGACTGCTGTACATGGAGTCCCAGAGCGAGACCAACCGGGCCGAGATCACCGTCTCCTTCGTGCCCGGCACCGATCCCCAGCTCGCCACCGTCGAGGTCCAGAACCTCATGAAGCGGGTGGAGGCCCGGCTTCCCGCCGCGGTCAAGCAGCAGGGCGTCCAGGTGGCCCGCAGCTCGTCGTCGTTCCTGCTCATCGCCTCGCTGGTGTCCACCGACGGCGCCCTGAGTGCCGTGGAGCTCGGCGACTACATCAACCGCTCCATCGCCAACGAGATCCGACGGGTTCCCGGCGTGGGTGAGGCCACGGTCTTCGGCACCGAGCACGCCATGCGCGTGTGGCTCGATCCGGAGCGCCTCACGGCCCACGACCTCACCCCCGCGGACGTCACCGCCGCGATCCAGACCCAGAACCTGACGGTCTCCGCGGGCACCCTCGGCGACGTGCCCTCGTCGCCGGGCCAGCAGATCTTCGCCACGGTCAACGTGGAGGGGCAGCTGCAGTCCATCGAGGCCTTCGAGGACCTCATCGTCCGGGCCGACGGCGACGGCTCCCTGGTGCGCCTCGGCGACGTCGCCCGCATCGAGCTCGGCGGCCAGAGCTACGCCAGCCTGGCCCGCACCAACGGCGGCCCCTCCGCCGCCCTCGCCGTGCGCCTGTCCCCCACCGGCAACGCCCTGGAGACCGCCACGGCGGTGAAGGCCCGCCTCGAGGAACTGTCCGCGGGCTTCCCGGACGGGGTCGAGGTGGTCCTGCCCATGGACAGCTCGGTCTTCATCGAGATCTCCGTCGAGTCCGTCCTGCACACGCTGGTCGAGGCGATGGTGCTGGTGTTCCTGGTGATGTTCGTGTTCCTGCAGAACCTGCGGGCCACGCTCATCCCCACCCTCGTCGTGCCCATCGCGCTGCTGGGCTCCCTCGTGGTGCTGTACCTGTTCGGCTACTCCATCAACGTGCTCACCATGTTCGGCATGGTCCTGGCCATCGGCATCCTCGTCGACGACGCCATCGTGGTGGTCGAGAACGTCGAGCGGCTGATGGCCGAGGAGCACCTGTCCCCCCGGGACGCCACCCGGAAGGCCATGGGCCAGATCCAGGGCGCCATCGTGGGCATCACCCTCGTGCTCGTGGTCGTGTTCCTGCCCATGGGCCTGTTCGGCGGCGCCGTCGGCGTCATCTACCGGCAGTTCACGGTCACGATGGCCAGCTCCATCCTGTTCAGCGCCCTGCTGGCACTGACGCTCACGCCGGCCCTGTGCGCCACCCTGCTCAAGCCCCACACGCCGGGCGACAAGCATCCGATCTTCCAGCGCTTCGACCGCTGGATCGAGCAGACCACCAACGGCTACATGCGCTATGCCCAGCGGTTCCTGGCGAAGTCCGGCCGCTCCATGGCCCTGTTCGCCCTCCTCGCGGGCCTGGCCGGCCTGCTGTACGCGCGGCTTCCCGGCGGCTTCCTGCCCGATGAGGACCAGGGCACCGTGATGGCCCTCGTGCAACTCCCCGCGGGCGCCAACTCGAACCGCACCGAGAAGGTCATCGACCAGGTCGAGTCCGTCCTCGAGTCCACGCCCGGGGTCCGGGACTACCTCACCGTGCGGGGCTTCTCCCACGTGGGCCGCGGCCAGAACGCCGCCATGGCCTTCCTCATGCTGGACGACTGGGAGGCGCGGGACCACAGCTCCTTCGAGGTGGTGGGCATGCTCAACCAGGGCCTGTCCTCCATCCGCGATGCCTTCACCCTCGCCGTCAACCCCGCCCCCATCCGGGAGCTGGGCAACGCCTCGGGCTTCGCCTTCCGCCTCCAGGACCGGGCCGGCCTCGGCCACCACGCCCTGGTGCAGGCCCGCAACCAGCTGCTCGGCGCCGCCGCCCAGTCCGAGATCCTCGCCGGCGTCCGCCCCGAGGGCCTCGAGGACGCCTCCCGCATCGAGCTGACCATCGACCGGGACAAGGCCGCCACCCTCGGCGTGACCTACGCCGACGTGGCCCGGACCCTGGCCGTGTCCATGGGCTCGTCCTACGCGGGCGACTTCCCCCGGGCCGGACGGCAGCAGCAGGTCATCGTGCAGTCCGACGCCGACGCCCGCATGTCGCCGGAGGACCTGGCCGACCTGCACGTGCGCAACCGCACCGGTCAGCTGATCCCCCTGGCGGAGCTCATCACCGTGGACTGGGGCACCGGTCCGCTGCAGCTGAGCCGCTACAACGGCTACCCGGCCATGCGCATCGCCGGCTCGGTGAAGCCCGGGTACAGCACCGGCGACGGCATGGCCGAGATGGAGCGCCTCGCGGCGCAGCTCCCCAAGGGCTTCGGCTTCGAGTGGACGGGCCAGTCCTACGAGGAGGCCACCTCCAGCAACCAGACCGGCGCCCTGTTCGGCCTGTCGCTGCTGGTCGTCTTCCTGTGCCTGGCCGCCCTGTACGAGAGCTGGTCCATCCCCACGGCCGTGCTGCTCGTGGTGCCCCTGGGCATCCTCGGCACGGTGCTCGCCACCGCGATGAGCGGCCTGCCCAACGACGTGTACTTCAAGATCGGCCTCATCGCGGTCATCGGCCTGTCCGCCAAGAACGCCATCCTCATCATCGAGTTCGCCCGGGATCTGCAGGACCAGGGCATGGCGCTCATGGACGCGACCATCGAGGCGGCCCGCCTGCGGTTCCGCCCCATCGTGATGACCTCGCTGGCCTTCTCCCTGGGCGTCCTGCCCCTCATGCTGGCCAGCGGCGCCGGCTCCGCCAGCCAGCGGGCCATCGGCACCGCGGTGTTCGGCGGCATGGTGGTGGGCAGTGTGCTCGCCGTGTTCCTGGTGCCCGTGTTCTTCGTGGTCATCCGGCGGATGTTCCCGGCGACGCCCGACGAGGACCAGTCCGACGCCACGCTGGAGGTCTCCCATGCGTAGCCACATCCTCCTCCTCGCCCTGCTGTCGGGCTGTCTCGCCCCCAAGTACGTGCGCCCCGACGCGCCCGTGGACGCCGCCTTCCCCGGAGCCGACGCCGTCGACACCGATCTGGAGCCGACGGCCGCGGTCCGGGACTGGCGCAGCGCGTTCCCCGATCCCCTGCTGCAGGACCTGGTGGAGCGGGCCCTGGCCAACAACCGGGACCTTCGCGCCACCGCCCTGACGGTGGAGGAGGCCCGCACGCGGCTGCGGCTCGCCTCCGCCGCCCTCGGACCGGCGATCCAGCTCGAGGGCTCCTTCTCCACCAACCACACCCCCGCGTCCGTCTCCCCCTTCGGAGAGGCCTTCGACGTGAACCAGTTCCGGGTGGGGCCCACGGTGTCCTGGGAGATCGACCTGTTCGGTCGGCTGCGCTACCAGCGCCAGTCCGCCGCCCAGGCGACCCGGGCCTCCGCCGAGGACTGGCGGGCCGCCCGGCTGGCCCTCATCGCCGACGTGGTGTCCGCCGCCCTGCAGGAGCGGGTGCTCGTGGAGCAGCGGGATCTGGCCCAGGCCACCCTGGAAGGCCGCCGGAAGGCCGCCGACCTGGTGACGCAGCGTCTCGACGCCGGCGTGGCCACCGAGCTCGACCGGCAGGAGGCCGACGCCCTGGTGGCCTCCGCCGAGGCCAACCTGGCCGTTCTGCAGCGCGGCGCGGCCCAGGCCCACAACGCCCTGGTGCTGCTCGTGGGAGAGCCGGTGGAGCCCCTGCCCCCGTCCGGCCCGGACCTGTCCGGCATGGTGCAGACCACCGTGCCCCCGGGTCTGCCCTCGGACCTGCTGGAGGACCGTCCGGACATCCGCGCCGCCGAGCTGCGCCTGCAGGCCACCCACGCCGACATCGGTGCGGCGAAGGCAGCCTTCTTCCCGCGCATCTCCCTCACCGGCGGACCGAACACCGCGTCCTCCGCGCTGACGGGGCTGTTCCAGCCCGGCACCCTCGCCTGGCAGTTCGTGGCGCCCACGATCGTGCAGCCGCTCGTGGGCTGGGGACAGAAGTTCGCCAACCTGTCCGGCTCGAAGATCGCCCGGGAGAAGGCCATCGCCCGGTACGAGGGGACCATCCAGTCCGCCTTCCGGGAGGTGGCCGACGTGCTCGTCGCCTGGCCGACCTTCACCCGGGAGGTGGACGCACGGGACCGCCTCGCGCAGACCCAGGCGACCCGCCTCGAGCTCGCTACCCAGCGGTACGAGGCCGGCGTGGCGGACTACCTGTCCGTCCTCGACGCCGAGCGGTCCCGGTTCAGCGCCGAGCAGTCGCTGATGCAGGCCCGCCTCGACCAGGCCCTGCTCGCCGTCAGCCTGTTCCGCGTGGTCGGCGGCGGCCTCGAGGGCGAGGCGGAGCTGCCCGAGCGCGACCGGTCCGGCCGGCTGCGCTGACTCCCGGCGTCCGCGGCCCGTCCCCACCCGGGAGGGCGCCGTGGACGCCGGACGGCCCGTCCGCCTACTCCAGATCCCGTGGTTCGAGGCGGAGGAAGCGCACGGCGTTGTGGTACAGGATGTCGCGCTTCTGCTCCTCGGTGAGGAAGTCGGCGGTCTCGATGGACGCGATGCCCTCCCCGATCATCTCCGGCCACCGCATCTGGTCCGAGCCGAACATCAGCCGCTTGCCCAGGCCCGCTTCGACCAGCTCCCGCAGGTAGCGGTGGAAGGCCTGCCTGGGGATGATCCAGGTGATGGTCGACACGTCCGCGTACAGCTGGGGGTATTGGTACATCATGGCGATCATGTCGTCGAGGAACGGATACCCGGCGTTCTCCACGTACAACCGCAGCTTGGGGTGGGCGACGAGCACGTCTTCCAGGAGCAGCGGACTGCCCGCCTGCACCCGGAAGGTCGGCACCGGCGGACCGATGCCCTCCGTGTGGATGAGCACGGGCACGTCGTACGCCTCCGCCAGGGAGAAGTAGGGATCGAGGGAGGGGTCGTTCGGCGGGATGCCCGCGAGCTGGGCGGCGATCTCCCCCATGCCGTGCAGCCGACCGTCGGCGAGCCGCTCCTTCAGCTCCTCCAGGGGCACCTCGCCGGGACGCCAGATGGCAGACCCTGCCATGAACCGGTTCGGGGCGGCCTCGACCCAGGTGTCCAGCAGGTCCAGATCGCCCGTGCTGACGAAGGCCTTGACGATGTGGTGTTCGTCCATGGCCTTCAGGGTCTGCTGCAGGGATGCCTCCGGGGTGCCCGTGGCCTCGCCCCGGGGCTCGCAGGGCGCTGGCAGGCAGGGCGCCGGGCCGCCTTCCGTGATGGGCAGGGGCACCTCGTGGGCGTGCATGTGCATGTCGATCACGGGCCGCACCTCCACCGCCCCCTCCTGCTCGAGAAGGGGCTCCGGGTCGGGCAGCGCCGGCGGCTCGGAGGGGGCACAGGCGAGCAGGGCGAGGGCAGCGAGGGTCGTCAGGGACCGCATGGGCACTCCGGAACATCCGGTTCGCCGCCCCTCAACGTCGCGGTGCAGGTGTGGTTTGAGTGCGACGAGGGGTTGTCCGTCCCGGACGGGCACCACCGGGTCCTCAACCCCAAGACGAGGAAAACCCCAGTCAGACAAGGTCTGGCTGGGGTTCCACCATCACGACCGATGCGTGAACATCTTCCGTGATGGGATTCCTCATCCATCAGGACACGACTCGAATCGTCATCGTAGATTCCGTGCACCTTCTGGGAAGGTGTGCATCCTCTGCGACGTGGCACAAGGCCAACCGGGTGGATGAGTCGGCAGGAAAGACGTGCTTCCCTTCCGGCATGAACAATGTATCCCCGCCAGCCCTCCGACCCATGGGACACACCTCGTACGTGGTTCGACCTACACGGCGGGAGTCGTCCCGTCGCTTCCCGGCCACTCCATGCGCTGGTGGGGCCCGACGGCCTGCAGCTCGAACACCGGCCCCACCGCCCGCCAGCCGGCCGACAGGTAGAACGGCACCGCCTGCAGGCGGGCGTTGCACCACAGGGGGGCGTCCACCTCCTCGCAGAGTCGGCGGAGCACGAGGCCACCGATGCCCCTGCGCCGATGGTCCGGCGCGACCGCCAGGGCCCGCAGCGCCCAGCCCCGCAGGTCCATCACCGACGCGCAGCCGACGGCCCGCCCGTCCAGGAAGGCCCCCCAGTGCCGGGAGGCAGGCGCCAGATCCCCCTTCAGCGCCCCGACGCCCAGGACCCGGCGACGGAGCGGCAGCAGGAGGTCCCGGTGGACCCGCCGCACCTCAACCCCCATCGCGCCGGTCCCGCAGGACATGCTGCGCCATGGCCAGGGCCTGCGCCAGCCGCTCCCCTGCCCGGCCGGCGAGGCCCAGGTCGGGCACCGGTAGCTGCAGGCCGTCCACGAGGAGATCCAGCGCGGGAATGCGCGACCGGTCCACGTTGGCCCAGACCCCCTTCAGCAGGAAGGCCGGGGCATCCGTCACGCCCTCGGCCAGCCAGGCGTGGGTCCACGGTGACCAGGCGACCAGGACCCTTCCGGCGCAGAACGCACGGAAGGCCCGCAGGCTCTCGTCATGAGGCCGAGCGGCCCGCAGCTCCGCCGTCGTGAGCCCGAGCTTGGCCATCTGGTAGTCGTCCGGCGCCACACGGGGCGTGACCAGCCGGTCGAACACCCGCTCCCCCGCCAGATCGACGGCGCTGATGCGGATGGGTTCACGGGGTCCCCGGCGATCGCCCGCGAGCGGCGCGGCCTCCGCGTAGACCACCACGACCCGCTCCCCCGCCGCCAGCAGCGCCTCGGGGATCGGCCGTGCCGGTCCCTGCCGCGGCCGACGGGCGCGCGGCTGCACCGTGATGCGGGACGCCGCCGCGATCTGCCCGTCGATCATGGCGTCGAACGCCTGCTCGAGCGCCTCGGTGCCCTGCAGGTCCGGCTCGAGGAGGCGCAGCGCCTGCACCACCGCCTCGAGGGTCGACAGGCACTCCTGCCGTGGCGCCCGGCGGATGCGGTAGCGTCCCTGCTGGCCCGGCGGCAGGGTGTAGCAGGGAAGCGCCGCGACCCAGGGGTTGTCCCGGTGCATGCGGTGGGCCTGGTTCCAGGTGCCGTCGATCACCACCAGGTGGCGCGGACGGGCCTCGGGCGCCAGGCGGGACAGATCACGGGCGCCGGGCGCCGGATACAGCAGCCCGGCTCCTTGCGGCAGGTCGACCGGCTCGCTGCGCCCCCGCAGGTCGAACGGGTGCACGGCCACGGCCTCCAGGCCCGCCCGCAGCAGTCGCACGGTGCCCAGGGCGTGCCTGCGCTCCTTGACGTGCTGCAGGATGTGGACCTGGACGGTGTTCCGCAGTGGCTGCAGACCGGCGCACACGCACATCGCGACGGGCTTGTCGCAGCGGTAGCAGTGGGGCCGCGGCTCGGTGATCGGGGGCCGGTTCATGGCCGCCCCATCGGCCCTCCACGCCGCTCGTCACATGCGGAGGCCCCCGCGTCGCCCACGGGGCTACGCACCCGTGACCGTCAGCGCCCTGCCGAGCCACGCCTCGTCGTCGAGGTGATCGAGCAGGCACGTCGCCAACGCCGCCCGCTCGATGGACGTGCGCGGGAGCTTGCCGCGCTCGACGACCTGGTAGCCTCCAGGCGCGTCGCCGTCCGCGAGACCACTCGCGCGGAGGATCGTGAAGGGCAGTCCGCTGGCGCGTACCACCTCCTCCTGCCGCGCATGCTCCTTCATCACCGAGGGAAGGAGCAGCCGGGCGAACAGCTTGCCCACCACGCCGAGCTGCTCCCAGCTGTCGCCCACACCGGCCGCGCTGATCACCCACACCCGGGGCCGGGCGTCCCCATGGGCGAACACCCCCACGCCGTGGGCGGTGCCCTCGCTTCGCACCGTGTTCCCCCACAGCTCACGGCTCCCGAGGGCCACCACCAGGTGATCGACCTCGGGCCCGGCGCGCAGGACACGGAGCGACGGCCCGTTCGTGACGTCCGCCTGCAGGACGGTCAGCCGCTCGTGTCGGGGCGGGAAGGCGTCGGGGTCGCGGACCACCGCCGTGACGGTGTGGCCCGCGTCGAGAGCCTGCTGCACGAGGTGGCGCCCGGTCTTGCCGCTGGCACCGAGGATGACGAGGTGGGACATCGGTGCTCCTGGTGGCCAGACCCTACTCCGTGCGCGGCGGGAGGGGGAGTCGATCCTTCACCCTCGCAGGCAGGCTCCGACAGGACGGACACGGCTGCGGACGCCTCGCCCCATGAGCGCCGCAGGCCGCCGGAGCCGCCCATGTCGACCACCAGCACCCCCACGCCGGGTCCCCACACCCTGAGCATGACCACCCTGATGACCCCGTCGATGGTCAACTTCTCCGGCAAGATCCACGGCGGCGCCCTCCTCAAGCTGCTCGACGAGGTCGCGTTCAGCTGCGCCGCCCAGTTCAGCGGCCACTACGTGGTGACCCTGCTCGTGGACGAGGTGCGCTTCCGGGCGCCGGTGCAGGTGGGCGATCTGGTGACCTTCCACGCCGCGGTGAACCGGGTGGGCCGCACCTCCATGGAGGTCGGCATCCGCGTGATCGCCGAGAACCCCATCGCCCGGTCGTCCCGCCACGTGATCTCCTGCTTCTTCCTCATGGTCGCCATGGGCGACGACGGCCGCAGCGTGCCCGTGCCCCGGCTCACGCCCAGGGACGAGACCGAGAAGCGCCGGTGGAAGGAGGCGGAGGCGAGGGAGGCGATGCGCCGGGAGCGCTCCACGAAGGCGAGCGGCTAGCGTCTCCCCTCCGGGGCGGCCACACCACCGGACGGACGCCCCAGGTGCCCCACGGCGCCCCCGCGTACGCGCATCTCGACGGAAATTCCCCTACCCTCCGCGAGCGGCGGCCCACGCGGTAGAGTCCGGCCATGCAGACCCTCCAGCTCGCCACGGGCCAGCTCGATCTGGCCACCGGGTGCCTCGCCCGCGCAGACGGCACCCACACCCAGCTCACGCCCCAGGAGTCCGCGCTCGTCCGGCACCTGTCCGATCGTCAGGGGGAGGACGTGAGTCGCGAGGCCCTGCTCACCCAGGTGCTCGGCTACCAGGACCACGTGGTCAGCCGCGCCGTCGACGACGCCATCAAGCGCCTGCGCACCAAGATCGAGCGGGTTCCCTCCCGTCCGTTCCACCTCGTGAGCGTCCGGGGCGTGGGCTACCGCTTCGTGCCCCTCGCCCGGGCGCGGGAGGTCGACGTCCGCCTCCACCTCGGTCGGCGCGTCGTCGACCTCGACCTGCTCCGCGTCCTGGAGGACGGCCAGACCCTCGCCACGCTCAGCTCCCAGGAAGGGCGGCTGCTCGAGGTGCTCTCCGCCCATCGCGGCAAGCCGGTCGCCTTCGAGGATCTGCTCCGTCAGGTCTGGGAGATCCGCGACATCCGCCAGCGCCGGGTGGTCGACAAGGCGATCTACCGCCTGCGCTCCAAGATCGAGCCCGACCCGGGCTCGCCCCGCCACCTGCGCACCGTCCGCGGCGTGGGTCTGCTGCTGGAGGCGAGCCCGGCCGTCCCGCTCCCCGGCGGCCGCCCCGTGAGCCCGCCCCCGGCCGAGATGTTCGGCCGCACGGAGCTGTCGTCCCAGCTGTCCAGCAGCCTCGAGGCAGGCACCCTCGTCACCCTGCACGGTCCCGCCGGCGCCGGAAAGTCCACCCTGGCCCGCCGGGCGGCCGCCGGGTGGTCGGGCGTGGCCCGCGAGGCCAGCCTCATGCGCTGCCAGACGGCGGACGACGTGCTCGATCGCCTCAACGATGCCCTCGGCGTCGAGGAGGCCCGGGGCCGGGCGTCCGAGAGCCTGCGCCATGCGCTCTCCCAGCACGATGGGCTGCTGCTGGTCCTCGACGACGCGGAAGCCTGCGTGCAGGGGCTCGTCGAGATCCTCACCGACCTGCAGGACGCCCTCGGACGGATCGCGGTGATCGTCACGAGCAGGCGGGTCCTGGGGCTGGCAGGCGAGCGGGTGATCCCCGTGGGCCCCATGGCGCCGGCCGCCGCCCGCGACCTCTTCCGTGCCCGGGCCCGACGCGCCGGCGTCACCCTGTCCGAGGAGGACGAGCTCCTGGATCAGCTCGTCGAAGGGGTCGACCGGCTCCCCCTGGCCCTCGAGCTCGCCGCCGCCCGGGTGCGCCTGCTCGGTCTTCCCGGGCTCGTCAGCCGGCTCGACCGCCCCCTCGACGTGTTCCGCAGCCGCGGGGATCGTGGCCGGCACGGAAGCCTGCGCGCCGCCCTGTCCTGGAGCTGGAGCGCGCTCGGCCGGCGCGAGCGGGAGATCCTCGCCGGCATCACCCTGTTCGACGGCCCGTTTCCCGTCGCGGCGGCCGAAGCCCTGCTCGACGACTCCCTCGACGCCCTCGACTCCCTGCAGGAGCTGGTCGATCTCGCCCAGCTCCGCAGGCTTCCCGGCGGGCTCCTGGCCCCCTACCACGGCGTCTCCGACGTCCTCCGGGAGGAGCTGGCCGACCAGCTCGCCGCGCTGCACACCGCCCAGCGCCCCCGGGTCTTCCGCTGGCTGGCCACCTGCGCCGGCCCGATCCGTGTGGCGGAGGTCCCCACCCCCAAGGCCCACGGCGACCTGCGTCCCGCCCTCGACATCGCGCTCACCCTGCTGTCCCACGCGCCGCCCGAGCCCACCACCCACGCCACCATCCTGCACTGGGTGCTTCCGATGCTCTGGCGCATCGGGCGCAACCGCAAGGCCGACGCCCTGCTGGCCGAATTCCCCCACGACGCGCAGCTTCCGGGCCCCCTGGCCCGCTCGATCCGCTACCTGCGCTGCCGTCCCCTCGATCCCGATAGATCCCAGCTTCCCGCCTGGCTCGCCCTGGCGGACGAGGCGGCCGAGGCCCACGACGACGAGCTGGAGGGCCTCGCCCTCGGACGCTGGCTCGCCACAGCCGCCGAGGCCGGCCACCCGGACCAGCCGGTCATCCGCGACAGGCTCGCCACGCTGCTGCCCCGCCTCGATCGCCACCCCATCGCCCTCATCCGCGCGAGGTTCGGCCTCGGCTGGGATGCCTTCCGCTTCGGCGACCTCGACCGGGCCTGGGCGCACCTGCAGGAGGCCCTCGCCGGATGCCGGCGTCACCAGCTCGGGTGGGAGCACGCCGAGATCGCCCGCAGCCTGGCCGGTGTGTGTCATGCGGAAGGACGCCTCACCGAGGCGGAGGCGTTCCTCCAGTCCGCACGCCAGAACCTCGAGCAGGGCATGGAGTGCGTCACGCTGCGAGGCATCGACGACACCCTCGGCCTGGTGCGGCTCGACCAGGGCCGCATCACCGACGCCCTCACCATCCACGAGCGCCTGTACGAGTTCGAGCGCCACGCGGGCCATCCCCTCAAGGCGGCCATCCAGGCCAACCGCCTCGGCACGCTCCACGGCCACCAGGGCCGACCCGACGCCGCCATCCGCTGGTTCGGTCTCGCACGCGCGGGGTTCGAGGCCGAGGGCCACGTGCCCCGGGCGGCCGGCGCCCTGTTCAACCTCGGCTACTGCCACCACCTCGGACGGCACCACGCAGAGGCCCGCCGGCAGTTCCAGGCCGCGCTGGGCCACTACCGCGCGCTGCAGCGGCGGGTCCACGAGGGCATCGTGCTGGCGATGCTCGGACGCCTCGACCTCGAGGACGGCCACCACGCGCAGGCCCGGGCCCAGCTCACCGACGCGGTCGAGCTCCTCGATCGGGGCCGGGCCCGCAAGCAGGCCGCCGACGCCAGGGCGCTGCTCTCCCTCGCCCGGGTGCAGTGCGCCGACGCCCCCACCGAGGCGCTGGCCACGGCCGAGCGCGCCCTCGAGGATCTGCGTTCCATGGGCTCCGGCCCCACCCTGCCCGCCGTCCAGCTCACGGTGGCCCGCATCCACCTGCACCTCGGCGACCCGACCACCGCCCGGCGGCTCCGGGAGGAGGCCATCTCCCTCGCGTCGAGCTTCGGAGGCGTGAAGAACACCGACGTCGGTGTGCGGCTCGAGGCGCTCGATCAGGAATTGGCGGCCTGCAGCGTCCCCTGAGGCTCTCGCCGCGATGTCCCGGGTGCCTGGGAGATCCGCTGCCACACAGCGGGACGCAGCCGGGATGTGGCCCGTGCGAATCATGGCTCGGGAGGTTGAGATGAACCGTTTGCCACTGATTCTGATGCTGTCCGCCTGTTCCACCCCTGCCCTGCAGGGCCCTTCGTCGTCCGCGGGCGATCTCCGCGAGGAGGTCACCACCGCCACCAACGACACCTGGGACACCGGCACCGCCACCACCACCGCGCCCGTCGCGGTCCTGACCACCACCACCACCCTCGAGGGCGCCGTCACCCTGGTGTCCGTGGAAGACCCGGTGAACACCGAGCTGTTCACCGTCGGCTCCGATGGGGACGTCCTCGCCGCACTGCAGGCCTGGATCACCGACAACCGCACCCTGCTCGGGCTCGACGACGGGACCACGGGCGACACCGGCACCGCCGGAACGACCACGGGGGGCACCTCGACGGGGGGCACCTCGACGGGGGGCACCTCGACGGGCGGCACCACCACGGGCGGCACCTCGACGGGGGGCACCTCGACGGGCGGCACCTCGACGGGCGGCACCTCGACGGGCGGTACCACCACGGGCGGCACCTCCACCGGCGGCACCGCACCGGACGGGGACGTCACCACCCTCGTGGAGCTGCGCCGAGCCGACCACGGCACCACCACCCTCGTGACCTTCACCCAGACCTACAACGGCCACCCGGTCTTCGGCAGCGGCGCCCGGCTCACCGTGGGTCTCGACGGCAGCCGCGCGATCTCCGTCGCCGGCCAGGTGGTCGACGAGGCCCGCGACCTCGATGGCCTCACCAACGGCCTCGACGAGCGGACCGCCCGCCTCACCCTCGCGGACCTGTTCGAGGAGGCACGGGGCGAGATCGGCTACGAGCTCGACGATCTGCAGCTCGTCGCGGTGCCAGAGCTCGACACGATGGCCTGGAAGGGCTGGTTCAAGGCGGGCAACGACAGCGGCATCTTCCTCATCGATGCGGTGTACGGTGGCTCGATGTGGCAGGGCGACGAGCTTCCCCCACCCCACGGCCCGAACCAGTGGGCCCCCCTGATCAAGGACATCGAGGTGAATGCCCACGGTACATGGGACCCGCTGACCACCGGCTACGGCACCTACGACGGCATGACCGGCGTGCCCCACGGCGACTGCTGGGACGACCAGGGCTGGGAGAACTGCTGGCTGCGCATGGGCAACGCCCGCCTGCGGGTGATGGACTGGAACGATGATCCGGACACCCAGCCGACGGTCCACACGACCTTCTGGAAGTCCATCTTCGATGGTTCCATCCACAGCCACTTCAACGGCACGCCCGGCGCCGACGATTTCGACGCGCAGGACCAGTTCCACAAGGCCCACGAGGTGCTCCGACGCTTCGACCCCAAGCGCAAGCTCGCCGGCGGCTGGGACTACAACTGCGGCGGCAACTGCGACGAGAACGTGCTGCCACCGCTCCACGTGATGGCCGAGGTGAACAACGACATGTCGCCCGGCTGCTCTGACCAGACGGCGGCCTTCTACTCGTTCAACTACGCCAGCCACTTCGCCGGCGAGGATCTGTCGGATCTGGAGCTGGACTACGAGGGCGTGTGGGCCATCGCCTCGTGCACCGACAACCCCGGCCACCTGTTCCACGAGGTGGGCCACTACATCGATACCAACAGCACTTACGGCAAGTTCCACAGCGGCAACCACGCCTGTGGGCCCGGACCCGGCGAGAGCGTCGGCCTGTCCGAGACGGTGCCCGACCTCGTGGCCATCATCGTGGGGGCGCAGGTGTACGACCTGTCGCCCAACCTCGAGGAGGCCGTGGGTGCCGACTGCGGGCTGGGGGCCCTGGGTCTCACCACCTACAAGGCCCACGACGACGACCCGGACTGCGACATCACCCCGCGGCTGCTCAGTCAGGATCGGCCGTCGGCGGACCCCGGCTGCGACAAGACCGACGGCTACTACGTGGCCTCGATGCAGCAGGCGTTCCTCGAGTTCGTCACCGGCTCCGAGTGCACCGGCAACAGCTGCACCGACATCAACGGCGAGCCCGCGGACCTCATCGCACCGCTCCTGTACGCCCTCGATCAGGGCAACGTGCAGGGCTACGAGGACTTCGTGCAGCACATGTACAACCACCTGGCCAACAACGCCGATGCATCCGAGGCGGAGCGGTTCAAGCGGATCATGTTCCACCACGGCATCGACTGGTAGTCCCCGCCACGGTCCTGGCCATCTCCTGGCCCCCGACGCCCTCACCGGCGCCGGGGGCTTCGTGTGTTTCGCCTCGATCCGGCCGGCTTCCTGTCGGATGATGACCGCGCACCACCCGAAGGAGCCCCCATGACCCGGACGATCCTCCTCACCGGTTCCACCGACGGCATCGGCAAGCTGGCCGCCCTGCGCCTGCTGAAGGAGGGCCACGAGGTCCTGCTCCACGGCCGCGACCCGGACAAGCTGGCCAGGGTGCGCGAGGAGCTGTCGAAGCGCGCCGGTCACCCGGTGGAGGGCTTCGTGGCGGACCTGTCCTCCATGGCCGAGGTGGCACGGCTCGCCGACGAGGTGGCCGCCGCCCACGACCGCCTCGACGTCCTCGTGCACAACGCCGGCGTGTACCGGGCACCGGACGTCCGCACCGCCGACGGCTTCGACATCCGCTTCGCCGTGAACACCTTCGCCCCCTGGCTGCTCACACAGCGCCTGCTGCCGCTGCTCCCCGACGACGGCCGCATCGTGAACCTGTCGTCGGCCGCCCAGTCGCCCGTCGACCTCGCCGCGCTGGCCGGCCACGAGCCCCTCGGGGAGGGCGCGGCCTACGCCCAGAGCAAGCTCGCGCTCACCATGTGGACGAACCACCTCCCCAGGGGCCTCGGGGGCCGCCAGGTGGCCGTCTCGGTGAACCCCGGCTCCCTGCTGGGTACCAACATGGTCAGGGAGGCGTTCGGCATCACCGGCGGCGACGTGGCCATCGGGGCCGACATCGTCGCCCGGGCGGCGGTCTCCGATGTGTTCGCCGACGCCTCGGGCAGGTACTACGACAACGACATCCAGGCCTTCGGGCCGCCCCACCGGGACGCCCTCGACGCCGGCCGGTGCCAGACCGTGGCCGAGGCCATCGAACAGGCCGTGCGCGGCGCGCTGGCCTAGTCGCCGCCCGGCAGCTCCAGCCCCTCGTCGCCCTTGGGCGCCACCGGAATCAACACCTCGTTGCGGCGCATGCCACCGGGGGTCCAGGGCGGGTTGTACTGGGCGTACCGCACCTCCCCCACCGGCTCCCAGCCCTCCCGGGCGAGTCCCTTCAGCAGCTGGTCGCGGTGTTCCTCCATGTCCTCCGGGGAGGCCCGTCCGGAGAACCGGATGGCCGCGAGGAGCTCGCCGGGCACCTCCACGAGCTGCACACGCGGGTCCTTCGGCGGCGGCAGCGTCTCCATGGTGTACTCGGCGGGCATGGTGAAGGTCATCAACCAGGAGCCTGGCGAGGGCTCCGTGCGGGTCACGGGCGCCGTCATGGCCACCTTCTCCCCCTCCTCGTTGCCGCCGAAGATGTACCCGGCGAGGATGCGGAAGCCGTCGCGGCTCGCCTCGCCGTCGTCGCCGCTGATGCGCGTGCGGGCCTCGATGCGCGGACCGTACTGCCGCACCTCGAAGTCGTCATGGCTGGCCACCACCTCGTAGGGCGGCTCCTCGACGCCGCTGGCGGTGCCGCTGGTGAGCAGCCCCGAGAACGCGGCGGAGGTGGCGACGAGCAGCCGCCGGATGGTGTTGTCGGACATGACGACCTCCCCCCGCCGTATCGGAACGCACGCGGATGACTGGATGGGGCACCCCGCCACCCGCGTGCGCCATCGCTACCGGTGCAGATCGAAGCGGTCGGCCTGCATCACCTTGACCCACGCATCCACGAAGGCGTCGGTGAACGCGGCCTCGTCGAACGCGTAGGCCTCGGCGAACGCCCGCAGCTCGGCGTTGGAGCCGAACACGAGGTCGACCTCGGTGGCGGTCCACTTGACGTTGCCGTCGGCGTCGACGCCCTCGAAGGTGCCCTCTCCGGCCTCACGCCAGCTGGTGGACCGGTCGAGCAGGTTCACGAAGAAGTCGTTGCCGAGGCTGCCCGGGCTGTCGGTGAACACGCCGTGCTTCGCGCCGCCCGCGTTGGCGCCGATGGACCGCATGCCGCCGACGAGGGCGGTCATCTCGGGCACCGTGAGGCCGAGCAGGGATGCCTTGTCGATGAGGGCATCCGACGGCCGGCGCTGGGCGCGGGGCGTGTAGTAGTTGCGGAAGCCGTCGGCGTGCAGCTCGAGGAAGCTGAAGGAGCCGGCATCGGTCTGCTCCTCGGTGGCATCCGTGCGACCGGGCGTCACGGGCACCTGCACGCTCAGGCCCCCCTGCTCCGCCGCCTTCTCGATGCCGGCCGCGCCGCCGATGACGATGAGGTCGGCCAGGGAGACCTTGGTGCCGTCACCCTGGCTTCCGTTGAAGTCGCCCTGGACGGTGCGCAGGGCGTCGAGGACCTTGCCGACCTCCGCCGGGTCGTTGATGGCCCAGTCCTTCTGGGGCGCGAGCTGGATGCGCGCGCCGTTGGCACCACCGCGCATGTCGCTGTCGCGGTAGGTGGCGGCGGAGGCCCAGGCCACCCGGACGAGCTCGGCCGGCGACAGGCCCGTGGCGAGGACGCGGCTCTTGAGCTGCGCGATGTCGCCGGCGTCCACCAGCTCGTGGTCGACCTCGGGCACCGGATCCTGCCAGATGAATGCCTCCTCGGGCACGTCGGGACCGAGGTAGCGGGACCGTGGCCCCAGGTCGCGGTGGATCAGCTTGAACCAGGCCTTGCGGAAGGCGTCCTCGAATTCCTGCGGGTTCTCCTGGAAGCGCTTGGCGATGGGGCCGTAGGTGGGGTCCTCCCGCAGCGCCAGATCGGTGGTGAACATCATCGGTGCGTGGGTCTTCGACGGGTCGTGGGCGTCCGGCACGGTGCCCTCCCCCTTGCCGCCCGTGGGCTTCCACTGGGTGGCGCCGGCGGGGCTCTTCGTCTTCTCCCAGTCGAAGCCGAACAGGTGGGCGAAGTACTGGTGGGTCCACTGCACGGGGGCGGCCGTCCAGGCCCCCTCGAGGCCGCTGGTGATGGTGTCGTCGGCGTTGCCGCTGCCACACTTGTTGTGCCAGCCGAGGCCCTGGCTGCCGATGCCGGCCGCGGCGGGCTCGACGTCGAGGCACTTTTCGACCTCGTGGGCGCCGTGGGCCTTGCCGAAGGTGTGTCCGCCCGCGATGAGCGCCACCGTCTCCTCGTCGTTCATGGCCATGCGCCCGAAGGTGGTGCGGATGTCGTGGCCGGCCGCGAGGGGATCGGGGTTGCCGTTGGGCCCCTCGGGGTTGACGTAGATCAGGCCCATCTGCACGGCGGCGAGGGGCTGCTGCAGATCCCGGTCGCCGGAGTAGCGGGCATCCGCCAGCATCTCGGCCTCGGGCCCCCAGTAGACGAGATCGGGCTGCCAGTCGTCCTCGCGGCCACCGGCGAAGCCGAGGGTCTCGAGGCCCATCGACTCGATGGCCACGTTGCCCGCGAGGATCATGAGATCGGCCCAGGACAGCGCCCGGCCGTACTTCTCCTTGATGGGCCACAGCAAGCGGCGGGCCTTGTCGAGGTTGGCGTTGTCGGGCCAGCTGTTCAGCGGCTCGAAGCGTTGCTGGCCGCCGTCGGCGCCCCCGCGGCCATCGGCGACCCGGTAGGTGCCGGCGCTGTGCCACGCCATGCGGATGAACAGCGGGCCGTAGTTGCCGTAGTCGGCCGGCCACCAGTCCTGGGAGTCGGTGAGGAGCGCCGCGATGTCGGCCTTCACGGCCTCGAGATCGAGCGTGTTGAACTCCGCGGCGTAGTCGAAGTCGGGCCCGTAGGGATGGACGGCCGCGTTGCGACGGAGGGGCTCGAGATCGACCTTGTCGGGCCACCAGAACGCGTTCGGCTTGGGCTCGAAGGCGCCGAACATGGTCTTGGCGACGTCGGTGCCGTCCGCTTCGACGATGGGTGGCTCCTCGGCCGTCGGGAACGGCGCCTCGGACTGGCAGGCCGCGAAGACCAACGGGATCGCAAGACTCGTCACACAGGGACGAAGGCGAAGGACGGTGTGCCCGATGGGGCGGGAGGAAGGGTCGGTGGTCATGGACTTCTCCTTCGGCGGCACGCGGGGCCTCCGAAGAACCCATCGCGCACGTTGGCGGCCATGAATGGCCTGTGGCGACGCGCATCCCCGTACCGGAACACGACTCACACGGGTGCCACATCGCTTCCGTGTTCGAGTTCGAGCCGAATCATCCGGAATGAACCCCGATCATTCGTCGCCGTGCCGTTTCCGGCCCGTACCGGACGCCCGATGCCCCCGCCGTCGTCCCTCCGACGAGAGCGCTGCCGGGTGCGTCGAGGAGAGAGACGTTCGGCAGCCGGGCACCGGGCGCGGTGTGGCGTGAGCCGTGAGCCGCCCCATGGAACGGCTCACGGTGGCTCACGGGAGCTCCTGCATCACTCGGGGAGCATCACCGCATCGATGACGTGGATGATGCCGTTGGAGGCGGGAATGTCGATCACCGAGATGGGGGACCCGGCGATCGTCGGCCCCTCGCTGCCGATGGCCACGTCCGCGCTGTCGCCGTTGGCCATCTCGATGGACATCGAGCCCACGACCGCGGTGGCGTCGAGCTTGTCGGAGGCCACGTGGTACAGCAGGACGTCGGTCAGCGCCGGGATGTCGTCGAGCAGATCCTCGAGGGCGCCCTCGGGCAGGGCGTCGAAGGCGGCGTTCGTCGGGGCGAACACCGTGAACGGGCCCTCGCCCTGCAGGGTCTCGACCAGATCGGCCGCCTCGAGCGCCGTCACGAGGGTGGAGAAGTCGTCGTTGCCGGCGGCGATGGTGGCGATGTCCTCCGGCGGCAGCATGACGGCGTCGATCACGTGGATGATGCCGTTGTCGGCCATGATGTCGGTCATGGTGACCATGGCGCCGCCGACCATGACGTCGTCACCTTCCACGGTGACCTTCAGATCGCTGCCCTGCACGGTGGGGATCAGGCTCGCCTCGACCACGTCGGCGGCGGGCACCTCCCCGGCGACCGCGTGGTACAGCAGGATGTCGGTGAGCGCCGGGATGTCGCCGAGCAGGGCCTCCACCGTGCCCTCGGGCAGGGCGTCGAAGGCGGCGTCCGTGGGGGCGAAGACCGTGAAGGGGCCCGGCCCCTGCAGGGTCTCGGTGAGGCCCGCGGCATCGACCGCCGCGAGCAGGGTCTCGAAGTCACCGGCCTGGTCGGCGACACCGATGATGGAGCCGTCGGCCATCATGCCGGAGTCGTCGGTCTCCTCCATCATGGTGTCTTCCATCATGGTGTCTTCCATGGTGTCGTCCTCGTCGTCGGTGCAGCCGAAGACGGTGAGCGGCAGGGTCAGCAGGGCGGCGTGGAACGGAACTCGGTAGCGCATGTCGGTCTCCCCTTTCGGTGAACGTGGCCGTGCCGTCGGACACAACCTGTTCAAAAGCTACTCAAGGGTGGACAAGATGTCTTGTGTTTGCACAGGATCTCGCTGTCCCAAAACTGCACCAACCTGTTCATTCCCCCTACCAGTCCTCCTGGACGGGACAGAACCTGTCCAAACCTTGTGCACACCCTCTTGCCCACGCCTCGCCACCGTGTTTCCATGGGCATCGAACGCGAACCGGATGGGACCGTGACGACGCACGACCTGGGACTGAGCATCGGCGCCCTCGCCAAGGCGGTGGGCGTCGCCGTGGAGACACTGCGCACCTGGGAGCGGCGCTATGGCCAACCGGTTCCCCACCGTCTGCCCTCCGGTCACCGGCGCTACTCCCTGGACACCGTCGACAGGCTCCGACTGGTCACCGCCCTCATCGAGCGTGGCCACAAGCCCTCCGAGGTCGTCCCCCTCGACGAAGCCGCCCTCGCACGCCTCGCGGGCCTCGCGGAGCCACCGCCCGAGTCCACCTCGCCGGAGGAGCGCTGGTTCGAAGCGGCCCGCACCATGGACGAGCAAGGGATGCTCCGCCGGCTCGAGACCCGCTGGGCGCGCCTGGACATCATCGGCTTCCTCGACGGGTTCCTGGCACCCCTCCTCATCGAGACCGGTGAGCGGTGGGCCCGTGGCGAGCTCACGATCGCCCAGGAGCACTTCGCCTCCGAGATCGTCGCCCAATTCCTGATCGGCCGCTGGCGTCCGATGTCCGCCGTGCAGGATGGCCCGGTGGCCGTCGCGGCCACGCCTTCCGGTGAACGCCACAGCCTCGGCCTGCACATGGCCGCTCTCGCCCTGGCCGCCGCCGGCTGGCAGATCCGGTTCCTGGGCGCCGACACACCGGACGACGACATCGTCGCCGCCGCCGATGCCACCGGCGCTCGGGCCGTCGTCCTCGGCGCCTCCCCCAGCCTGGCACGGGCCCAGCTCGAGGACACGCTCTCGCGGCTGCACCGCTCCCTGGGCGAACGGGCCATCTGGTGCGGCGGCACCGCCCCCGTCGAGCGTCCGGGCATCTCCTGGGCCACGAACTTGGCCGAGCTGTACCACTGGGCACGGGAGCAGGCCGCCGGCTGAGCCTGCCTCAGAACATCGTGTTGTCGTTCTTCGAGCTCTCCGGCACCACCTGCAGCACGTCCCAGTGCTCGACGACCTTACCGTCGTCGTCGAAGCGGAAGATGTCGATGCCGGCGTAGTCCTTGTCGCCGGGCCACTCCTGGTGGCAGTGGAGCACCACCAGGTTGCCCTCGGCGATGACCCTGCGGAAGTGCACCCGCTTGCCCGGGTACGCCTTCGCCATGCGCTCGAAGTACTCGATGAAGGCCTGCTTGCCGTCCGCGACGTCCGGGTTGTGCTGGATGTACTCATGGCCGACGAAGCGCTCGACGGCCTCCCGGGGGCGGCACTCGTTGAACATCAGGTCGTAGAAGGCCACGGCGTTCTTCTTGTTGCGCTCGAGGTCGGGGATCATGGCTCCTCCAGGGTGGCGACCGGGGTCCCATCGGCAGGCGCGGGCCCCGGTGGAGTGGGCCTGCTCACGGCTCACGGCTCACGGCTCACGGCGCACGTCGGAAGACCGTCTCCCCGTCCTTGATCGTCTGCAGCACCTCGATGGTGTGGATCCGCATGGGGTCGATGGTCAGCGGGTTGTCCGACAGGATCACGAGGTCGGCCAGCTTGCCCACCTCGAGGGAGCCCTTCCGGTCGTCCTCGTCGTGCTGCCAGGCGCCCCACAGGGTGATGGCCTTCAGCGCCTCCAGTCGCGTGACGCGCTCGTCGGGCCCCATCACCTTGCCGCTGCGGGAGACCCGGTTCACGGTGGCCCACATCACCTGCATCAGGTTGGGCAGGGCGACCGGGGCATCGGTGTGGCTGGTGGCGATCATCCCGGCGTCCAGCACCGACCGCATCGGCGAGATCTGCTGGGCGCGCTCCGGACCGATGATTCGGTCGTACCAGTCCCCCCAGTAGAAGGTGTGCATCGGGAACAGCGAGGGCAGGATCTGCAGCGCCTTCAGCTCCGGGATCTGGTCCTGCCGCAGGAACTGACCATGGATGAGGGCCGTCCGGCGGTCTTCCTCACCCACCTCCGCCCGCGCGGCCCGGACCGCCTCGATCATCTGGTCGATGGCGGCATCGCCGTTGGCGTGCACCTGGACCGGCCAGCCGTTGCGGTAGGCCTTGATGACCTGCGCCGTGACCTCCGCCGTGTCCGGGATGACCGGATAGCCGCGGTAGCCCGCCTCTCGACCGTCCGGCGGGATCAGGTAGGGCACCGTGCGCCAGGCCGTGCGTCCCTGGGGCGAGCCGTCGAGGGTGATCTTCATGCCGGCCACCCGGAACCGGCCCTCGTAGGTGGGGCTGTAGGCCGGGAGCACGTCCACGGCCGTGTAGTCGACGTAGGCGAGCACATCGATGTCGAGCAGGCCCCTCGCTGCGGCGTCGAGCATGCCGGGGTGCTGCCCCGCCATCATCCGCCCCTCGGTGGCGGTGGTGTAGCCATGGCGCTTCGCCAGCTCGAGGCCCTCGCGAAGGAAGTGATCCTGATCGGCCCGGGACCTCGGTTGGAGGGCCGTCATCATGACGGGGATGGCCGCGAGCTCCTCCAGCACGCCGTTCGGCTCGCGGCTGCCGGACCGCCGCCGGATGACCCCGCCCTCCGGATCGGGGGTGTCCGCCGTGTAGCCCACCTGGGCCAGCCCCACGCTGTTCAGGGCGGCGAGGTGCCCGGAGATGTGGACGGCGATGACCGGCACCTCGGTGGAGACCTGGTCGAGATCGTCCCGTGTGGGGTGCCGACCCAGGATGGCGTCGTCGTACCCCAGGCCGAAGATCCAGCCGGTGCGCTGCACGTCGGGGCCCTCGGCGAAGCGCGACAGCGCCACCACCAGATCATCGACCGTCTCGACCTGGCCGTCCGGTGCGGCGAGCAGGTTGGCGCCGACCGCCTGGGACCCGAAGCTCAGCACGTGGGCGTGGCCGTCGACGAACCCCGGCACCAGGGTGCGGCCCCGCAGATCGACCTGCTCGGTGTCCTCGCCGAGGTGGGCGGCGGTGACCGTCGACAGGTCGCCGACGGCGAGGATGCGGCCGTCCTTGATGGCCAGGGCCTCGGCCGTGGGCTGGTCGTCGTCCACGGTGACGATGGGCCCGCCGCTGTAGATGGCGTCGGCGACGACGGTCGGTACCGGGGGGTCGGGCACCCGCTGGCAGCCGACGACGGCGGGCACGCACAGCGGGAGCAGCAGGAAGGCGGAGGCCAGGCGCATGAGCAGGCTCCTCGGAAGCGATGGATGCAGCTGCTCCATCGGACCCGTCACCCGCCCCTGTATCCCCAGAGGCGTGCGCGCCGGCTCAGGCCTCGAACTGGGACACCTGCTCCTTCACCCACATCTTCTCGCCCTCGTAGGCCCGCAGGAGCGCCTCGTGGGCGGCCCAGGACATGTCGCCCTGGCGGCTGTAGTAGTCGGACACCCACTGCAGCAGCATCGGCAGGTTGGCGTCCTGGGCCTCCTTGGACGCGTACTTGTGGGGCTCCCAGGGGCGCTCGCGGCAGTTGGCCAGGCACGCCTCCTCGCCCGGATCGAGGAACAGCAGGATGGGATCGTAGCGCAGGGTCTGCTCGGCGAGGCCCGCGTAGCACCCCTCGACGATCCAGTCGTCGTGGGCACTGCAGAAGGCGTGCAGGTCGGCGGCGACGTCCTCCGGATCGCGAGGCACCGCGATCTTCCCCGGCTCCCAGACGATGGTGTCGAGATCGAGCACCGGGATGTCCGTGGCGGCGGCGAGCCGCGCGGCGAGGGTGGACTTTCCGGAGCCGGAGTTGCCGAGGATGGTGAGGGGCATGGGGTCTCCAGGTACGGGAAGGGCACCAGGACAATACCCGCACGCGGCCCCCACCGCCCGTGCCAGACTGGCGACCGACGACATGGAGGTAGCGATGGCGCGGGTGCTCGGACTCGGTGGTGTGTTCTTCAAGGCCCAGGATCCCAAGGCCCTGGCGGCCTGGTACCAGACGAACCTGGGCATCACCCTCGACCCGCCCTACGGCGACGACTGCTTCGGCGCGTCGCTGCGCGTGGAGGGTCTGCCCGCCGACGCCATGCAGGTGTGGTCGATCTTCTCGAAGGGCACCGAGTACTTCGGCCGGCCCGAGCAGCAGTTCCTCATCAACTTCCTGGTCGACGACGTGCCCGGCCTGCTCGCGCAGGTGGAGGCCGGCGGTGGCAAGCGCCTCGGCGACGTGCAGGAGGAGTCCTACGGCACCTTCGGCTGGTTCGAGGACCCGGAGGGCAACAAGGTGGAGCTGTGGAGCCCCCACGGGAGCGAAGGCTGACGCTCGTCAGGTGGTCTTCGACGGCCAGGAGGGCTGCTTCGGCACCCGCTCCAGCGCCTCGTCCCAGTCCGCCCGGCTGTCGGTGAAGATGTGGGCGTCCGGCCGCTTCGTGACCGGCGTGTCGAGGGCGCCGGCCGGTACCATCACGCCACCGGACGTGCCCAGGGGCGTCGGCAGCGCCGATCCGCAGGCGCTGCAGAAGCTGCGGGCGTGCCGGGTGTCCGGCAGCCTGAAGACCCGCACCTCCTCTTCGCCCCGGACCCACCGCAAGGTGGCGACGGGCGCGAACAGGTTGGACGCGTGGGCGGAGCCGGTGCCCTTGCGGCAGTGGCTGCAGTGGCACAGGTAGAAGCGGGCGAACGCACCCTCGACCTCGAAGGCGACCGCGCCGCACAGGCACGAGCCCGCGTGGGGCACCGTCATGCCGACACCCGGCCGGCCCAGGTGGTGGGCAGATCGGCGGGCACGAGGGTCTGTACGGTGATCTCCATGGCGGTCTCCTGATCGGGCGTCGACGTACGCCCCGGGGATGGCGTCCCCCGGAACGGTTCCAGGAGGGTACCACTGACCCAACGAGCCCGCTCGGCCGCGCCGCGCGACAGGTGGATCTACCCCGCCACCTCCCGATGCAGCGCGACCGCCACCCGGCCGATCAGGTCGAGCGGCAGCGGCTCCGCCAGCGGAAACGACAGGTTGCCCTTGGGCCCCCGGTAGGGCGCGAGGTCCTGCAGGAGTGCCGCGTCGTGCCGCACCGGCGGGTACACGCCGATGTGGTTCTTGAACGCCCCGAAGTGGAAGAACACCTTGCCGTCCCGGTAGGACGGCATGCCGTAGCTGATGCACCGGGTGGCCTGGGGCAACAGGGCCTCGACAGTGGCCTGGATGGCCTCGAGACGCGGCCGAACGGCCTCGGGCACGGCGGCGAGGTAGTCCTCGTGGGATGCGAACGACATGAATCCTCCCCTCGACCGATCACGAGTCGTGGCGCCCGCCGACCGGTGACCAGCCATACCAGGATCCCTCGCTCCGCACGATACGGCAGCGGGTGAACGAGAGGCGGTCCGACATGGCCTCGGCCCGGTGCTGTTCGATCAGCAACCGGTGGGTCCCCGGCCCGTAGGCCCAGGCCGACATCGACGCCTGGTCCGACCACAGGCTCACGGTGAAGCCGTCGACGGTGCGGTCCCCCGTGCAGGAGAAGGAGTGCTGCGCCAGCAGGCCCGGCACGGCGGTCATCGCGGCGCGCACCGCCACGACGTCCCACGAGCAGACCTCGGACCGGCCGGGGTCGCAACCGGGACCCGACCTTCACATGTTGTCCGGACTGTGCACCTCTCCCGTGACCTTCCGCCGTACGGTGAACCATGACCCGCCTCACGCTCCTCTTCCTCGCAGCCTGCACCCATGAGCCGCCGGACGTCCCCTCCCCGGCCGACGGCCCCCTCACCACCGAGGTGGACGTCCCCGCCACCGCGTACTGGGTGAACGCAGGGATGTACCTGCGCACCGGCGACGTGGTGCAGGTCCAGGCCGAGGGTGCGTGGACCATGTGGGACGGCGCCTACCCCACCACCGGTCCCGAGGGCATGGAGGGCGATCTGGACGGGTGTCCGCCAGGCAGCCTCGTGGGCTCGGTCGGCCTGCACTGGGGCGACGACGTGCTGTGCCTCGGCGCCGGCGGCGAGCTGACGGCCCCCCGGGACGGCATCCTGTACCTGAAGGCCCACGACTACGGGTTGGAAGACAACGCGGGCACCGTGCGGGCCACGCTGACCGGTGAGGTGGCCTCCACGCCCACCGTCGCTGCGGACGACGTCGCGGACCACCCCTGGCACCTCGAGACCGCGGGCACCGTCGAGCTGCAGGCCGACCACGTCGTCCTCTCCCTGCCACGCGACCTCGTGCTGGCCCACGCGGACGAGGCCGCCGACGCCCTGGCCACCTTCGACGCCTGGTGGGAGCAGCACCGGCAGTTCTCCGGCACCGCCCCCTACGGCGGGCAGGCCATCCGCTACGTGGTGGACGACCAGATCCGCGACCTCGGCGCCTGGATGCTGTCCGGCAACCCCATCCGGCTCGACTCCCGCTCCATCGCCGGCGACCCGCCCGACGCCCACATCCTGCGGGCCCACGATCCCGCCCACTCGGTGTGGGGCTACGCCCACGAGATGGCCCACGACTTCAGCTTCGCCCGTGGCGGCGCCTTCATGATCGGCGAGGGCCCCATCGAGGCCTGGGCCAACCTGTGGACGGTGTCGACGCTCGAAGCGATGGGCCACCCCGAAGCCGACCGCAGCGGCTGCGACGACCGGGAGGCCCACCTGGCGGACGGCACCTGGGACGACCTGAAGGCCGATCCCTGGCTGCCCCTGTGCATGCTGATGGAGATCCGCGACGCCCAGGGCGGGTGGGACTTCTACCGGGACTTCTTCCGGGCCTACGCCGACCTGCCGCCCGAGGACCTGCCCGCGATGGACGCCTCGGATGCGGCCCGGTGGGGCTTCGTGCGGGACCTCATGAACGAGGTCGGCAGCGACGACGTGACGCCCGTGCTGCAGGCGTGGCACGTGCCGCTGCCGTAGACGTGTTCGGGTGCCGCCTCAGCCCTCCACGAGCCCGTCGCTCATGCTTCCGATGCCCCGCGTGTGGACCCGCTCCCGCCGCGCGTAGGTGGCGGGCAGGTGCTGGAACCGGGACCAGGTGCGGACGGGCCAGGAGACGGGGCCGCGGAAGAAGCAGCACTCACAGGCGGCCAGGCCGTCGATCTCCTCCCTGTAGGTGGCCGCGGTGCCCTTCATGAGGTGGAAACGCAGGTCGGCGTTGGTCTCGAACACCCGGTGGACGATCACCGCGTCCTCCCCGAGCACGCGGTGGATCTCGAAGCGCAGCAAGCCCTCCTCGAGGGTCCAGGCGTCCGTGCCGAGCTGCCGCCACTTGTCGATGAGCGCGTCGATGCGGCGGTCCTCCGACGGCTTGCAGGTCCACTTGGCGGTCATGGCGATGGAGGTGGCGTCGTCGGGCTTGCGGTGCTGATCGCGGACCCAGCCGGACTGCAGCTCCCCGAAGACCGCCTTGATGCGGCGCGTGGCCAGGACCTCCCGGACCCGCTGGGGGATGCGCTCGCCACGAACCAGGTGCATGCCGGGGTGGGCCACGGCCTGCAGGGGCTTCATGTGGGCATCGCCGGTGGTGTCGAAGTGGTAGGCGAAGGCCGCGGCATCCTGGAACACGTGGTGCACGAGCACGACCTCCTCCCCCACTCCCACGTCGAGCTCGGAGGAGAGGATGCCGGGGTGGACGATCGCCTCGTTGTGCACGCCCTCCCACTCCTGGCGCATCTCCTTCGTCTCCGCCGAGGTGCGGAACAGGCCGCCGGTCTCGTTGGGGATCCACTTGGCGGTGATGCTGATCTCGTGACCGAGGCGGACGGGGGCGGCGACGAAGGGCGACAGGTTCGGCGGCTGGTTCATGACGGACTCCTCGCGTGCCCTCGACAGTTCGCCAGTCCGGAGGCCCGCAAGAGGCGAAGGTCGTCAGGAGCGGACCGGACGGCACGGCGGCCGGGGGCCCCGGACGGCGATCCCAAGACGCGGAAAACCCCAGTCAGACAGAGTCTGGCTGGGGTTCCACCATCCTCGTGCTCACCGAAGTGATGCTCGGGATGGAATTCCTCATCCATCAGGACACGGCGTGGTGACCGTCATCGGGTCGATGTTCCTCTGCGTCATGTGGGTCCGAAGACCTGCACGTTGCGTCGGGCATCGTCTCGGTGTGGCTCGATGGCCAACCGGGTGGATGAGTCGGGGAAGAAAGACGAGCTTCCCTCCCGGCACAGACAATCTATCCCCGGGGTGGGTCCGTCACATGGGACGCAGTGCGTACGGGGTTGTACGGACCCCTGGCGGGGCCGGATGGGACGGCCGCCGGGTGCCGGCCCCACAGAGCGCCCCTCAAGGCGAGGCGGACTGCACCTCGTGGGCCTCGACGATCCGGATCGAGCTGTCGAGCAGCTCCGGCCCGCCGACGGCCCCGTGGCCCGGCACGACGACCTCCGCCTCCGGGTAGCGCGCCTGGATGCGCCGCAGCGATTCGGGCCAGGCCTGCAGATCCGCGTCGGCCACGTTGCCGGCGCTGGTCCTCGACGCCTCGTGGACCGCGCAGCCGCCGAACAGCACGCCGGCCTCCGGCACATGGACCACCAGGTTGTCCGGCGCGTGGCCGGCGCCCGGGTACATCACCTCGACCGGTCCCCACGGCAGGACCGACCCGGGCTCGTCCAGGCCGGAAAGGGCCAGGGGCGGCACCTCGTTGCCCTCCGCCTCGGCGAGCCGGCGGGTGTGGGGCGTGGCGAAGACCTCCACGCCGCGGGCCGCCAGCAGCTCGACACCGTGGACCCGGTCGTCGTGGAAGTGGGTCGACAGCGCCCTGCGCACGGGCAGGCCGATCTGCGCGTCGATGGCCTGCAGCAACGCCTCGGTGTTCTCGGTCCCCCAGCCCGGATCGACCAGGATCAGCCCGTCGCCGTCCCGGACGATGAGACCGTTCGAGCCGAACACCAGCCCGGGCGCGATCTCGGCGGCGGAGACGTGCAGCCACACGCCCGGGGCGAGCTGCTGGATGTGGACGTCGCCAGGGGTGGGGTGTGCGGGGACCGGGGCCTGTGTGGTCACCGACGATTCGGTGTTCATGGAGCCGGTCTGCGTCGCGGGCGCCGGGGCCTGGTGGGCGCAGGCGACGAGGAGGGTGCCGAGGAGGAACGGGAACAGGGACGGGTTCGCACGCATCGGCGCAGCTCCTGGAGCAGAGGTCGTGAGGGACGCCGACCGGGTCGAGCCGCGGCGCCAGCAGACCCCGGCGACCGTGGCCCACGCAGCCTGATGCCACGGGACGTCCGTGGACACAACGCCCCGGTCACCGGTCACGGCGAGGATCGCTGGACGGCGTCGGTGTCGGCGCCGACACGCGAGGCTACGTAGAAGTACCGAAGGCAGGAGCGCGGCTCCGTCATTGTTCGCTATGACCTTGGTGCTTCCACCCACCGCGAGGACGTCATGGGCCTGCTCTCCAAAGCCAAGCGTGCCTTCCAGAAGAAGGGAGCCACCCAGGCACCCGACCAGCCCGGGCTGGACGACCCCCTGGCCGACCCCTTCGCCGATCCCCTCGCCGTGCACCACAACGGCGCCTACCAGGCGCCCGTGGATCCCGACCGGGCCTACTCCCACCTCGACATGCACACGCCGATGCACGAGCTCGACTACGCGGGCGAGTTCACCGGCGACTCCAAGGACGCCTACGACGCCATCCGTCAGCAGATGATCGACGACGGCAAGGCCAACCCGAAGGACCGCGACGTCCGCATCGAGATGGTCCGCCGCCACGTGGCCGATGCCTCGGCCTCCCGCGCCCAGGCCGAGCAGGATCTGCAGCAGGGCGGCGACGCCAACGCCCGGGTCATGGGCGGCGTGATGCTCCCGGAGTGGTTCCTGGGCAAGAACAAGTCCAAGAAGGACATGAAGGCCTACCGCAAGGCGTTCACCCAGATGTCCGAGGACAACCCCGACATGATGATCCAGCCGGGCAGCGCGGTGTGGCAGGAGCGCAAGAGCAAGGGCGGGCTCGGCCTGAAGAAGAAGACCGTCATGCACAGCGACGGCGACGCCTTCTTCGGCGGAGAGCACAAGCACACCCAGAACAAGCTGTTCAACGGCCTCGACACCAACGAGACCCGGCACGTGTACGGCAAGCACAAGGGCGAGCGGGTGGCCGACTCGGCCACCAAGCGCAATTGGTACGACAACGCGCCGGAGCGGGAGCGCAAGATGAAGGCGGACAACTCCGGCCTTCAGGACGACCAGTACCACCGCACGGCAGACACCAACTCGTCGTTCTTCGAGGCCGGCGGCGTGCGCTTCGCCATGGACATCTGCGGCGACTTCGGCTCCGACGGCTACCGCGCCCTCGAGCAGGTGGCCGACGGCAGCGAGGCCCCCGCCGACGTGCACCTGGTGCCGAGCGCGGGTGCCACCCTGCAGGATGCCGGCGCGGCCGTGGTGGATGGCGGCCTGGCCTTCCAGAACAACACCTCGTCCACCAAGGCGCAGTCGTTCGCCTACACGGCCACCGACGACGGCCACTTCAGCGAGCTGCAGGGCGCCGCCATGAGCCGGCAGGACGGCGCACTCCCCCAGGGCGGCGGGGCGCACCGGCGGCGAGCCTTGGAGCGGCAGGCGGGCCGGCAGAAGGGCACCGCGAACGACGACAGCCACCTGGGGACGTTCCGGCTTCCGCAGCGGGGCTGAGGGGTCGGTCTTCCGATCTGTTCCCGGCTATCCTTTTCTTCCCCACTGGGCCGCGGGACATCCGGCCTGCAGGTAGTGCGCGCCGATGAGGTCACACTCCCGCTCCTTCAGCTGGTAGGGCAGCACACCCGGCAGCTCGACGACGGATGCCAAGGCCCCTGGCGCGAACGTCCGTCGGTGGGAGCGAAGGCGTGCGGCGAGGTCTCCCGACTCGCCCAGATACACGATCCGTCCCTTCTCCATGATGCGATAGACGCCGGCCTCCGCCGGGAACCCGCCCTCCGACAGCGGCCGGAAGTCACTCCAGGGCAGTCCCAACCAGTGGGGATCCCCGGGCGTTCCGGACATGACGGCCGGCGCCAGGGAGGGACCCGACGCGGGGTTGGTCCCGTCGTCCAGCCTGACCATGCCCACGCCTTGCCCCCGGTTCGACGGGCGGGTCCACAGCGGGTGGAACCGGCCGTGGTTGCACAGGGTGCTCTCCCCCAGCTCGAGGCGGTGCAGGTAGAGCAGCGCGCTCTCCTGGCACAGCCGCTCCGCCTTTTCGAGGGAGCACGGAGCCGCCGACACCTCGTAGGTGAACCCAGACTCCATGCGCCAGGCCCACAGGCCCGGCGCGGCGGTGTGGGGGTCGTTCCAGGGGGGCGCGTCCGCCGGCTTGCAGGTGTTCCGGGCCAGACCTCGCGTGCGCTCGCGGAGGTTCCGCCCCGTCTGTCCAAGGTAGACGAGCCCGCGAAGTTGGGGCGACCGGACGCGGTACAGGCCCGGTTCCGCCGAGACGACACGGCGGAAGTCCGTCGCAGAGGCGTCCAGCGGGAGCCAGGGCGACCAGTTCAGGCCGCCCCAGGAGGGGGCGTGGACGTTGTCGGGGTCAGGGTGCGTCATGGGGCCTCGTCTCCCGCTGTCCGGGTGGGGAAGGTCGGACCCCATCAGACCACGCTCGCCGCTCCGCTCACGTGCCCGTCCGGTTCCACGTCGGCTGGAGGGTCCGTACGATGCTGTCTTCGAGGCCCGCGGCCAGGTTCAGGTGGAACACGCCGAAGTGGAGCAGACCGTGGTCGGGCAGCACGTACAGCTCCGCCTGGTAGCCGGCCCGGAGCGCCTCGACGAGGTTGCCGTGGTTGCGGATGTTGGTGGACTGGGTGGGACCGGGCCGCTTGTAGCCCTGCATGCGCTTCTTGAGGGGCTGGGTGGTCTTTCCGACATACAGCGGCTCGCCGTCGATCACGAAGGCATACAGGACGTTTCGGGCGTCGGCTTCGGCGTCGATCCGGAGGTCGAGGACGCCATCGCGCAGCGACCACTGGCCCACCTTGCGGAAGCCGATCTGGGTGAGGAGGTCGAAGGCGTTGGGGGGCGTCGGCGCGGCGGTGGACATGGTGGCTCGGGTCGGCAGGTCGTGGAGGGTGTCGTGGTGTCACGTCCCGAGAGCGTACATCACCCGCAGTCCTGGATTGGCGTCTGAACGCCAAACGAACAGCCGAAACGCGTCACTCCTGCAGGGTGTTCTTGAAGACCTCGCCGTCCTTCATGATCAGGACGAAGTTCTTCCCGGGATCTCCCACGAGCGCCAGGTTGTCCAGGGGGTTGCCCGCCACGAGGATGAGGTCGGCGTAGGCTCCCTCCACGATCCGGCCCAGCGGACCCTCCTGATAGGGGTGCCGGGGCCCGCTCAGCTCGAGCAACCGCGCGTTCTCGGAGGTGGCGATCTTCAGCACCTCGTAGGGCGAGAACCACTGCCCGAGCCGCACGAGGTAGTCGCTCTGCTGGTGGGCCTTGGAGGCGTCCAGGAGCTGATCCGTGCCGAACGCGAGGTTCACCCCCACCCGTTTGGCCAGCGGGTACAGGCCGTTCACGGCGTCGACGACCTGCTCGTACTTCGCCGCGCTGATGGGGTCGTCCCACTGCATGTCCTCGAGGGCCATGGGCTGAGGGCTGAGCCAGGCGCCCTTCTCCTTCATCAGCCGGAGGGTCTCCTCCGACGCGAAGAAGCCGTGCTCGATGCACATGACGCCGGCTTCCACGGAGGTGCGGATCCCGACGTCGGTCATCACGTGGGACAGCACGTAGGTGTTGTAGTTGGTGGCCTCCTCCACGACGGCCTCGATCTCGTCCACCGAGTACTCGCTGACGTCGAGGGGGTCGTACAGGGACGACACCCCGCCACCGGTGGTGATCTTGATCTGGGTGGCGCCGTACTTGAGGATGTCGCGGGTGCGGAGCCGGACCTCGTCCACGCCGTCGGACGTCATGGCCATCATGTTCCGCTCCCAGTAGTTCAGGTACGACTTGTCCCGCGGGGTATCGACCGGCACGCCGTAGTGGTCCGCGTGACCAGCGGTCGGGCTCATGAACGGGCCGGACGGCAGGATGCGGTGCCCCGGATACTCCCCCGAATCGATGAGCTTCTTGATGGCGAAGGGGTTGCCGCCGGCGTCGCGCACGGTGGTGAAGCCCCGCAGGAGCGTCTCCTCGGCGCCCGTCATGCTGCGGATGGCCACCTCGGCCATGTCGCCCCGGTTCATCAGCAGGATGGAGGCGGGCGTGTAGGCGTAGGTGGTGTGCCAGTGGGCGTCGATGAGGCCGGGGATGAGGGTCGTGCCGCGGGCGTCGATCACCTCGGCACCGGCAGGGATGGGCAGGTCGGTGCCGATCTGGCGGATCAGGTTGCCCTGGACGAGCACGTCGGTGTCGCGCCGCAGCTTGCGGTGGACGCCGTCGAAGACGTCCGCGTTCGTGATGACGGTGATGGCGTCGTCGGACTGGGCGTGGGCCGTGCTGCCCCACAGCGCGAGGGCGAGGCCGAAGCAGGTGTGGGAGATGGACCGGTTCATCGTGGGCGTCCTCCGGTGGGACGCCTCACATCGTCCAGTCCCAGCGAACCTTCGCGTTCTCCAGGGGAAACGCGCTGATGGCGTGGGTGGGCTTCCACCGTCCGAGGTCTTCGGGCCAGTTTCCCCGCAGCCGAGGCGCGGTCGTGCCCTCCTTCCACCAGCCCAGATCGGCGATGTACAGGGTCCGGGACGCCGTGAGGTAGGACAGCACGAAGGCCTCGGTGTGGCCGGACGTGGCGTCGATGGGACGCAGGGCCACGGCCCCGCCGGCGAGCTTCATCGGGCGGGACACGCCGACCACCCGGGCATTGGGCACCGGTGGGTCGTCGGGTGAGAGGGGGCGGTCGGACGCGAGCAGTTCGAGGAGCCAGTCCCGGATGGCGGCCGGGGCGTGGATGGTGGCGCCCATCCGGGCCCAGGGCCGGAGTCCCCCCGTGTAGTGGGGATGGTGGTGGCTGACGACGACGGACCAGGTCCGCACCTGTGGCGCTTGTGCCTTGGCAGCCTGCACGAGTCGCGCGCCGATGTCCGAGGAGAGCGGCGGATCGAAGAGCACCCCTTCGTCACCCTGGACGACCAGCACCGTCCGGCTGTCCGCCTCCGGCAGGTCGAACACGTGGACGCCCGGGCTCACCTCCTGGTGGGCCCACGTCGACGGCGGCGGAGGAGAAGGAGGCGCGCCGGAGGGCCGGCCGTCGGCGGCCACAAGCTGCAGGCGCCAGCGGGTGTTGGCCTCCGCACGGACGATCTCCACCGACGGGGCCGAGGCCGAGCGGGTCCAGGTGATCTCGTCGGACACGTCCCCGAACACCGGATGGGCCCGAGGCAGCGTCAGGGTCAGGGTGTCGTCGCCGGGCTGCCCGGCCACCGTGGCCATCCCCTCCCCCATGGCCCAGAGCAGACCTTCCGACGTGGCGTGGAGCCGCGCGGGATCGGCCAGCAGGTGCCCGGCCAGGATGTCGGGGGCCACCGCGAAGAACTGGGCCGTGAGCCAGTCGCCGGCGGTGGGGGCCACGGGCTGCCAGCCCCTGCCCTCGTCCCGGAACAGGTCGTCGCCGACCCGACAGAGCGTGTCGGTCCAGGAGGTCACGCGCCAGACGACGCAGGCGGAGGTCTCACCGCGCCACACCTCCACCGTGACCGCATCCGTGGTGGTGGCGCCGGGCGTGGGCCCGTGGCCCTCGTGGACGAACGAGCCCGTGAAGACCTCGACGTCCGGGGGCACGGCGGCCTCGGGCAAGTCGATCCAGGACGACGACGCCGAGGCGTGGGCCAGCGGCGTGGCGAGGAGAAGCGTGGGGGCCCATCCGATGCGTCTCATGGTGTGTCCTTCGTGGGGGGAGCTCGTCGTGCAGGGCTTCCCGTCGCCCGATCAGGCTACCGGATGGCGCGGCCGGGTTGGTACCGGAGGTCGTTCACGAGAGAGTGGCGGCCGCATGGGGTCGGGCGCGGCCGGGCGTCCGGGAAGCGGAGTGGCACCGTCAGAGCTGGCCGTCGCGCCAGTAGACCCCGGTTCCCAGGCTGGTCTTGCAGTAGCGGATGATGCGGGCGCCGTCCTCGTCGACGCCCGTGACCTTGTAGCTGCGCTCGTTCTTCTCGAACAGCGCGCCGGCGGACAGCGGCGCCCAGGTGACGTCGACCTCGAGCAGGCCCTGGCAGTGGGCGGCCTTCTGGACGCGGGTCTTGTCGAGGAAGTGCACGGCCACCCGCGACAGGAACATGAGGCCGAAGAGGACCACGACGATGCTGGGCTCGGATGCCAATGTGTCTCCCGGGTTCGGACGTGCCGGTACTGTAGCGGACGTCGGCACACGGGAAACCAAGAAAAGGCGCCTCGCCGCCCTTGACCTTCCAGCGACTGGAAGCCGCACGTTGGGCATGGAGGTGATTCCATGATGACCGACGTCACGACATCCACGCGTTCCCGACTTCGCTACCCCGTCCACGGCATGAGCTGCGGCAGCTGCGCCGTCCGCCTGACCGGCGTGCTCGAGGACATCCCCGGCCTGCAGGCGGTGTCCGTCAACTTCGCCAGCGAGCTCGCCCAGTTCGAGGCCGCCGACGCCCCCACCGCACGGCGGGCCCTCGAGGCCATCTCGTCCGCCGGCTACGAGGTGCCGACATCCTCCGTCCGGCTGCGCATCCGCGGCATGACCTGCGGCAGCTGCGTCGGACGGGTCGAGGCCGCACTGCAGCAGGTGCCCGGCGTGCTGACGGCGTCCGTGAACCTGGCGTCCGAGACGGCCCAGGTGACGGTCGCCGGCGCGGTGGATCCCAAACGGCTCGTGAAGGCCCTGCGGGAGGCCGGGTACGAGGGCGAGGTGGACGACGGGGGCACGAAGGCGGCGGCTCAGGACGAACGCCCCCAGGTGCCCTGGCTGCTGGTGCTCTCGGCCGTGCTGACGGCGCCGCTGGTGCTGCCGATGGTGGCGATGCCGCTGGGGATCCACTGGATGCTGCCCGGTGAGGTGCAGTGGGCGCTGGCCACGGTCATCCAGGTGGCGGTGGGTGCGCGGTTCTACAAGGGCGCCTGGAAGTCCCTGAAGGGCGGGTCGCCCAACATGGACGTGCTGGTCGCCATCGGCACCACCGCCGCGTACCAGCTGTCGGTGTGGATGGTGCGCACCGGGTCGAACGAGCTTTACTTCGAGGGGTCGGCGAGCATCCTGACGCTGGTGCTGCTCGGCAAGTGGCTGGAGCAGCGGGCCAAGCGCAGCACGGGCGCCGCCATCCGCGCGCTGCTCGACCTGCGGCCGCCGGTGGCCTCGCGGCTGCGGGATGGAGAGGAGCGGGAGGTGCCGGTAGAGGAGGTGCGCCCCGGCGACCTGCTCGTGGTGCGGCCCGGCGGGTCGGTCCCCGTGGACGGCGTCGTCGTCGAGGGCCGGTCCGCCGTCGACGAGTCGATGCTCACCGGCGAGAGCCTGCCCGTCACCAAGCAGGTGGGCGATGCCGTCACCGGGGGCTCGGTCAACCAGACGGGCCGGATGGTCCTGCGGACGACCGCCGTCGGCGAGGGCACCACGCTGGCCCGCATCGTCCGCATCGTCGAGGAGGCCCAGGGCTCCAAGGCGCCCATCCAGCAGTTCGTCGACCGGGTCTCGTCGGTGTTCGTGCCGGTGGTGCTGGTGGTCGCGGCGCTCACGTTCGGCGGGTGGCTGGCCTGGTCGGGCGACTGGACCCAGGCGGCCATCGCGGCGGTGTCGGTGCTGGTGATCGCGTGTCCCTGCGCCCTCGGGCTGGCGACCCCAGCGGCCATCATGGTCGGCACCGGGGCGGCGGCGCGGGCCGGCGTGCTCATCGCCGACGCGGCGGTGCTCGAGAAGGCCCGGGCGGTGACGACGGTGGTGTTCGACAAGACCGGGACGCTGACGGAGGGGCGGCCGAAGGTGGTGGCCGTCCACGCGGACGACGAGGCGGCCGTGCTGCGGGCGGCCGGCGCGGTGCAGCAGGGCTCGGAGCATCCCCTCGCCCACGCGGTGCTGGCCCACGCGAAGGACCGGGGCCTGGCGCTGCCGGGGGTGTCGGAATTCGCGTCCCTGACCGGCCGTGGCGTGCGCGGCGTGGTGCATGGCGCCCAGGTGCACGTCGGAAGCCGGCGGCTCATGGCGGAGCTCGGGCTGCACGACGCGGACGGGCCGCAGGAGCGGTGGGCCGCCGCGAAGGAGGCCCAGGGTGCGTCCGTGGTGTGGGTCGCGGTGGAAGGAAGGCTGGCCGGCGTACTCGCCATCGCCGACACGGTCCGTCCGGACGCCGCCCGGGCCGTCGCGCGGCTGAAGGACCGGGGCCTCGAGGTGGTGCTGCTGACCGGCGACAACCGGGCCACCGCCCAGCACATCGCCGACCAGCTGGGGATCGACACCGTGGTCGCAGAGGTCCTGCCCGAGGACAAGGCCGACACCATCCGCGGGCTGCAGGAGGCCGGCGCGACCGTGGCCATGGTCGGAGACGGCGTCAACGATGCGCCGGCGCTGGCCCTGGCCGACGTGGGCATCGCCATGGGCAGCGGCACGGACGTGGCCAAGCAGACCGCCGGCATCACGCTGATGCGTGCCAACCCGGCCCTGGTGGCCGACGCGCTGGAAGCGGCCCAGGCGACCACCCGCAAGATCCGCCAGAACCTGTTCTGGGCGTTCCTGTACAACACGGTCGGCATCCCCTTCGCCGTGCTGGGCCTGCTGTCCCCCATCGTGGCGGCCGGCGCGATGGCGTCATCCAGCGTGAGCGTGATCCTGTCGGCGCTGACGCTCACGCGGTGGAAGGCGGAGGCGTGAGGGCGCGTGCGCCGGGATATCCCTGGACCCATGGGTCCCGACGCCAGGCGTCGCCGGCTCCCCTCCTCCGGCCCGGCAAGGGCCGCGAGTGGGGCCGGTCGGCAGGCGGCCCGAGAACCTACGACCCTGTCGACCCCATGGCCATGGACCCCAGGAGGCCCCGTGAGAATCGGTGAAGCAGCAGTACGATCCGGCGTGTCCGCGAAGACCATCCGCTACTACGAGAGCATCGGCCTCATCCGGCGACCGCCCCGGGGCGACAACGCCTACCGGGCCTTCGACGAGGCCGACGTGCAGATCCTGCGGTTCATCCAGCGGGCCCGGTCGTTCGACTTCTCGCTGGAGGACGTGGCCGAGCTGCTGTCGCTATGGCGGAACCCGGGGCGGTCGGCTCGGGAGGTGCGGGAGCTGGCGATGAAGCACCTGGAGCGGCTGGAGCAGCGGCGGCTGGAGCTGCAGGGGCTCGAGGACTCGATCCGGGACCTGGTGGAGAAGTGTGGCGGGGGGGAGCGGCCGGAGTGTCCGATCTTGGAGGTGTTGGATGAGGATGGCGCGGCCGAGGAGTGATGCCAGCTCGCCGGTGACGTGCCTCCCGATGGGTCGGTCGGCGATTCCCTCGAGCTGACGAGGGGCGAAAACGCCTCACCGAGGAAGACACCCGCCACCAGCGCCCCCTGCACGACGGGGGCGTGGGCAAGGGGGCGTCCGCCGGCCGTGCCCCCACCGGAACCTCACGACGACCACGTCAGCCGGGGGGCCGCCCCGATGGTCAGGCGGATGGACGGGTCGGGCGAGCCCCCTGCTCGTCTCCCACGAAGACCACCCGGCTGCCTGCTGAGCGGTTCCGAGGGACGCGGAACGCACGAGGTCTGCCGCCCATCCCCCCTGCCGGCGCTTGGCGGTGGCGCTGGCCGTGGTGGCCACCAGCGGTACGTGTACGATGCTCCATCCGACAGGCGGCCTCCACGGTCAAACGGCTCGACTGCCGGTGGACGGAGCCAACATCATGGATTGCGCCACGATCCGCCGAGGTCCACCACGCCAGTCGAGACCTGGTGACACGATTCCTGCACGGCGTCCCGATCCGCACACACACGCCCCAGGTATCGAACGCGTAGCCGCCCACGGCAGCCATCCGGAATCCACCAAAAAAACCTTCCAATCTCCATAGTTGCAGCAGTGGTAGCGTCCGCCGATCAGGAACCACCATGAACACTACGCTACGGAGAACATCATGAAGACATGGCTCGTCATCACCTTGCTGGGGATGGCCACCCCGGCAGCAGCTGGCCCCCACTGGGGTGAGTTCAAGGACAATGGCTGCGTCGGACAGCTGACCCACCCCGGACTCCGATCGATGTCCGCCATCCTGTGGGATGTGCCAGCCGGCAATTCCTGGGAAGCGGCCTGTGCATCGCAACCCGCCACCTTCGACGGCCTCACCATTCCACGCCCTGCACTGTGCGTGAACACATCGGTCACCGAACCCTTCACCGGCTTCTTCGTGGGTACCGGTGCCATCGTCGTGGGCGACCTGTGCGCACTCCCCTTCTACGTGCCCACCATGCTCAAGGGCAACGATCTCTACGACCCCGAGAAACACGCCAAGGGCGCACTCGATGTCTGCTCTGAGATCAAGACCTGGGGCAGCAACGCCGGGACGATCGGCCAGTTCATCATGGAGTTCAAGGATCTCCAGTTCAAGGAGATCCACAAGTACTACGACACCCCCCGGCAGACGACCGCCGCTCTCGCCAGCATCGCGCCGTGGCCGTACCCCGAGGGAGGCAACCCCCTCCACGGTGTCGTCCCGCCCAGCTCGGCGGACAACTGGAAGTCCACGCTCGTCCAGACGGTGGGCAGCAGGCCCACCGCTCAATTCCGGCAGGGAACGGGAGGACTGAACATCTGGGGCACGTTCCTCGTGCCCGATCCCACCTGCCTGCCCCCAAGCTACGTGAGTCTCGAGAACGCCTCCTGGCAGACGGCCAGCGACACCTGCTCCTACCACGGCATGGAGCTGTGCAAGCAGGAGCAGATCTGTCAGGGCGACACCCCCGTCCCCGGCACGCCAGAAGGCGACTACTGGCTTCCCACCTCGGACTCGGACAACTCCTGGGTCTCCATCGGTACGGCCTACCCGGATCGTACCTGCAAGACCCACGAACAAGTCACAGGCAGCAAGCCCGCCTGGGGCACGGACCGCGGTCCCCAGTCCGCGACCGGGAACCCGACCCTGTTCCGGTGCTGTCCGAACTGACGGCACGACTGTGCGACGCGTCGGAGTGCCCAGGATGAGCCCTCACCGGGCGGTGACTTGCCTGGTGACGGATTCATCCTGGAGCACTCTCGACGATCGTTCGGGCCTCCTTTCCTTCTAGACGGAGAGGAGGAGGAATGGGGGGACCGTCACGCTGGGTTGGAGCGGGTGTTCCTGGAGTGGAGCAGGGCTACGGCTTCGCACGGTGGCCCACCCGCATGTCCTCGACGTGGTTGCGGATGTTGGTGGACTGGGTGGGGCCGGGACGGTTGTCGGCTTGCGTCTGGCGCGCGCGTGGTTGGAGGGTGTTGCCGACATCTCGGGGCTCGGTGTCGATGACGAAGGCGTAGGGTTCTTTTCGAGCGATCCGCCGGCTCAGCTCGGACGCTGTTTCCATGGTGTGGCGCCTATAGAGTTGATCACCGAGAGTGCACCCCAATCGTGACAGGTACGAGCAGGTGTTGGTACTCGTCAGAGTTACGACAGGAGCGTGGTAGCTTACCAGGCGATTTCGATGAGCTAACGAGGTTCGGGTGTGCGGCGGCGGTCGGAGCGCGAAGCGCGAAGCGCGCCGTCCGCATGAGGCGTTGGTTAGGCTAACCGTCCGCTCCAGCTATACAGCGGGCTTGAGTGCGAGTGGCTTCTTCTTTGTGAGAAGGACATCCCACCAACCAAACACCATGGCCATCTGGTGGTCCAGCTCCCGCGTGTGTCTGGAAGGTTTCGACTGGAACTGATCAGGGAGACAGTGCGCGCTGATTTCGGACGCTTCAAGCAGATGGCGAACACCCAATGAAAACCCATCTCCTGCGTACACAATGAGACCCGGCATGGGAAGTGCGATCATGTCATCCAAAGCATAAGGAATTTTCTCATCAACCGTCCCCTGCGATTGTTGATATTTACACTCAATCGCCAAGGCCTTGTTTTGTACCGAATCGTGGACAAATACGTCAATCCTACGGTTCTTGCCGATGATCGACTTTCCAACCGACACTTCCCGATACACAGAAATACCTCTATCTCCAAATCTCCGAATCAAATACTCGGCCACCAAATCTGCATACTGATTTCCAGACATGCTCATATCTATCTCCCAAACAGTAGGGCTTGTTGCTTAGGGGACCTCTCATTTTTCATTCCACGACAAAGCAACGTACGGTCCTCTTCGCCCCCGGTCTCTACGAGTCTAGCACGAGCGACTTTAAGAGCCTCTTGGCACGTGTCGTTTCCGGCAAACATGCGCCCACAGAGCATTGCGGCGTGTCCAGTGCTGCCACTACCCATAAATGGATCAATCACCAACTGCCCCGGTTCCGTGCTTTGTTCAATGAGCACCTTCGCAATCTCAATAGGCTTCTCCGTAGGGTAGCCACGGTAGACACGCTTCTGAGTCAGAATATCCGGAATTCCGAGGTTGTTCAGTTTACGCTTTCCCTTCTCGAAGAACAACACAAATTCATACCGGGCGCGATAATGGTAGCCCATACCAATTGCCACCTTGTCCCACACAATCGGCTTCCAGAACTTGAATCCCGCGGCCTCCACAAGTGGCTTAGCGTGGAACATTGTCTCCGCGTCGCAGAACATGTAGAAGTGACTGTTGTTCGCTAGTACTCGATATACTTCTTCAAACAACTCCGGAAATCGAGCATTTGGGAAGATATCGAACCACTCATTGCTGGATGCTTTGGAGTTCTTCAAGCGAGTGGTCGTGCCAACCTTTCGATGCTTCTCCAACGACTCGTACGGAGGATCGGTCACCACCAGATCCACCGACGCGGATGGAAGGGCGCGAAGCCAATCAACAGCGTCGAAGTTGGACAGTTGGAATCGTTCGGACATCGGAGCCTCACCTGGAACCTGTTTCAGCCCGACTCATATCACGCGAGTCCTTCTTCAAGCCTATCTGGACCACATCCGGACATCATCAGACCGGAGCCTCCTTGTGCCGACTCGAGTCACTACTCCTTCCTTCGACGGGCGCCCTCACTAGAAGGCTGCGGCACGACAATCAACACAGTTGCTCTGATCCCGGAGTTCATTCGTCGTACGCTCTTCGCCATACGCGTTGATGGGCTTATCGACCTGACATTTCGGGCATCTCTTGAGCAACACGCCGCCAGACGCTCCCACAATATTTGTAATTCTCACGCCCCTTCCGGCATTGCTGCTACTCGCATCGTATCCATTGACTGGTTCGAGAACCCCAAGGCTGTTCATGAGCTTGAACCCAACGGAAACATCAGATCCTGAAATCGTAGTCCTTTTCAGACTCGATGCGGCTGTAGAAAGTACCCTTGACTCATCCAAACTCAATGGAAAGACGATATGCATGACTTTCAACTCCCGAGGACTGCAGAGCCCAATTTTTTAGAACGACCGACTGAGACGATTTTGAGTTCAATCTTCACTACCCCAGACCCCAAAATCCAACGACAAGCCGCGACGTGAAGCCATACGGAAACACACGTAGACGTTAATGAACGGTCACACACACACCTCCGGAGCCTAACGAGGTGCGGGTGTGCGGCAGACCGCGCAGCGGGCCGTCCGCATGAGCCGTTGGTTAGGTGGGCTCGCTCTTCACCTCAAGGTAGAAGGTCGCTCCCGCAGGTTCCCGAAATCTCGCTCGAACGTATCGGCCAGCTCACCGTACCACGCGCCGCGAACCTGAATAGAGCCGGCGATGTAGTGGGAGTCGTTCGACGCTACTGTGCAGAACGCAAGGACCGCCTCCTCCCGGAAGCAGATCGTCTCTGACGACTGAAAGTAACCATACGCCATGAACTGCCAGACCTTTCCGAGCTCAGCGTTCAGAGTTTGAAGCGAATCGATTCCTTTCCCTGCTTCCACTTCAACCATCAACATTCCACTCGGCCCATCCATGCGAGTGACGGACTTGAACACTAGGTCGGGGGACCGATTTATCGCTTCCCGGACGTCATATTCGAAGCCGAATAGGCTTTCTGAGGAAGGGCGAGGCACCCTCTCGGAGATTGCCTCAATTACCGCATGAATCAACCTGTCTCCACTGTCATTCTCAACGTCCACCTAACGAGGATTAGACGGACCCGCGTAACAGCGCAAAAGACCGCCAACGCAGGCAGTCTAACACCAGAGAACTTCCAACTGGAAACCTCAACCAGCCATCCGCCGTTGATATGCGGCAAAGCCCATGTCCATATAACCACGGACAAAGGCGGCCAAGCGTCCCCTCACAGGTCCCCCATGTCGTCCATCGGACTCCGCACCCCACCAGCGCCCGTGCCGAGCACATGGGTATAGATCATCGTCGTCCGTACGTCCTTGTGCCCAAGCAGCTCCTGGACGGTACGGATGTCATAGTTGTCCTCCAGCAGATGCGTCGCGAACGAATGCCGGCACGTGTGGCACGACGCTCGCTTCGTGATGCCCGACCGGGCGACCGCCCGCCCCACCGCCTTCTGCAGTGCGGAGTCATGATAATGATGCCGCCGCTTCTGGCCCGTCTCCTTGTGCACGTACATCCTGGTCGCCGGAAACACCCACTGCCACGTCCACTCCTGCCCCGCCTTTGGTGACTTCCGCGCCATCGCGGTCGGCAGCTCCACCCAGCCGGCACCGCGCTCCAGATCACGCAGATGCTGCAGTCGCATGTCTGAGAGGTGCTCCCCGACCTTCGGTATCAGCGACTTGGGTAGAACGGTCACCCGATCTCGCTTGCCCTTCCCTCGCCGCACCGTCAGGCAGGTGCGCTCCAGGTCGAGATCGCCCACACGCAACATCAGGCACTCTTTGAGCCTGAGCCCGGAACCGTACAGCAAGCTGGCCTGGAGCCGCTGCGGCCCCTCGAGCTCCCGCAACACCCGCCACACCTCCGACCGCGTGAGGACCACCGGCAGCTTCACGGGCTTCTTGGACCGGACCACATCTCTCATCCACGGAAGGTCCTCCCCCAGCACATGCCGATACAAGAACAACAGCGCGGCGAGCGCCTGGATCTGCGTGGAGGCCGACACATTCTCCCGGACCGCCAGGTGCGTCAGGAACGCCGTGACCTCCTCGCCCCTCTTCTCCACCACGCCCCACCCGCAAGATTCCACACCCTACCGACACGAGGCCCCGCCATCCTGCGGTACCCATGACCATTCCACCCGTTCCGGAGACACCATGCACAAGACCATGCGCCTCGGCGCCGGCATCACCCTCCTCGCCGCCATGGTCTGGCTGTTCCTGGACTCGATTCCCCAGGAGCCTGCCCCCAAGCAGGCTCCCGAGCAGCAGGCAGCCCGTCAGGCCCGCCCCCCGACTGTCTCCACGCCGGCGGCCGCACCCTCACCCAACGACACCGACACCCCCGTCGTCATCGAGTCCCTGGTCGCGGACCTCACCCAGGTCGCGGACGTCCTCGGGATGGAGACCTCCACCTGCACGCTGTCACCCGCGATCGTGGACAAGCTGGGCCCCAACGCGTTCTTCTCCCCTTCCACCCACGCCGGCTACGTCCTGGGCGCCAAGGCGATGCGCACGGCCTCCAACCAGATCACGTTCGTGACCGATCCCGATCTCGACGAGCTGAACCTGAAGGTCCTGGGCTCCGAGGGCGTGCGTGAGCTGGCGGCCTTCCGCCTCGGACCGGGCGTGTTCGAGTGCTCCGAGCCCGGCGCCGAGGTGAACGTCCGCCTGCGACTCAACGGCGACGACGAGACCTGCGCCCTTGTCGAAGGGGCCATGCTGGCGTTCGAGACACGCACCCAGTGGGACGACATCCGCTGCGGCGACGAGCGCACTGCCTCCCTCATGACCAACCGGGAGCCCGCCGAGCTCCTCACCCGCGAGACCTCCCGCCTCAGCGTGCTCCTCACCCAGCCCGAGGACCACGAGGGCGCCAGGCCGCAGATCTGGCTGCCCCTCGCCGACATCTGCACGCTGGACGACCAGGGCGCGACGGTCCTGCTGGACTGCCACGCCTCCATCGACGCCTCCATGAACGACCGTCCCATGGAAGGGTTCCTCGCCGACATGGGCCAACAGCTGTCCCAAGGGGCCGCGCTCATGCATGGCGCGCCGCCTTCCGGGCCCGACGGCCTGTGCGGCGACGCCCCCTGCGAGCTGGACGAGCTTCTCGTGCACATCGACGACCTCACGGCCCACCTCGAAGCGGCCCACCTGCCCGAAGAGGCCGCCGCCTGGGGCGACCGGCGCACCCGCATCGCCATGGAGCTGGTGTGGCCCTCGCCGCCGATGTGGTCGTTCGGCCACGACATGCAGCGCTTCGTCCTGGAGATGGACGGCATGGACATCGAGACCGTCCCACAGGAGTTCCTGGATGCCATGGTGGAGTTCGAGAACCTGAAGAAGGAGTTCAGCGAGCTGGAGCCCCTGCAGAAGGAGCTGCGGATGAAGCCCCTCGTCACGGACGAGGAAGTGGCGGTGATGAAGACGTTCTGACGGCTCGGGAGCCGCCCTTCACCGGTCACGACGCCACGGGCCGCTCCATGCCGCGTGGGCGGTGCCCCTTGGCGCTCACGGCGCCTCGTCGGCCCCCGCATCCACCGGAAACCGCACCACCGCCCCCGCCGGCACCACCACGTGGTCCACGTGCCCGGTGGTCACGGGCTCACCCATGACGGCGTGCACGTGGGTCTTCGAGCCCATGTGGGTGAACACGCCCTGGTCGTGGGCGGAGTAGAAGCCCACCAGCGTCGCAGTCGCGACGTCGGCCTGCTGCCGCACTGCCGCCGCCAGGTGATCCTGGTGGGAGCCGCCGCCACCGGTCAGCTTGCTGCCGTCGATGACGTGCCACCGCAGGTCGCTCACCTCCCCCTCGATGAGGAACGGAAAGCGTCCGTCGAGGGACATGCCCGCTTTCTCGGCCAGCGCCCCGAGCTGCGCATCGAAGGTGTCCCAGGCGATGGGCTCCGAGAGGGACACCGACGTCCAGGCCGGCACCTCGGCGGCCACCAGCAGCGTCGCGGCGGCATCGGCGGGGCCCGGAGAGACCGCCTTCACCCCATCGCCGTCCGGGTAGGACAGCACCGTGCGCCCGTCGAGCACCGTGACCTCACCAGCCAGGTCGGCGAGCGCCCCGATGGCCACGAGGCGCGGGTTCGGCAGCAGGGCATCCATGGACACCATGGCCCCGGTCTGTCCCTGGTGGAACATGGCCCGCAGCGCGCCGTGGGTCTGGACCTCGCCGGTCCAGGCGGGGGTGGGTGCCTCGGCGGCAGGCGCTTCGGCGGGCGCTGCCTGCTTCGTCGCTTCGGGAGACGGGCCACAGGCGATGGTCAGGGAGCACAGGACGGCGAGCAGCTTCATGGAGGGCCTCGTGGCATCGGTGGGTCTGGGCGGGTCGGCTCCCACGTATTCCCGCCAACTCGACGGTGCCCCTCAGACCCCCGCCCTCTCCCCGTCCCCCTCGGTCGACCAGGCATCCGCCGACGGCACCGACAGCCACAGCAGCAGTCCGCCCGAGGCGAGCGCGGCGGTGGCCGGCATGACCTGGTCCACCGTCGCCATCATGACGCCCAGCAGGCCGAGTCCCAGCGCGCCCCCCTGGAGCAGCGACGCAGGCGACCCCTGGCGAGGATGGACGGCGAGCACGCCCAGGAACCCACTGAGGAGGCACGAGAACACCGCGACGTCCGCCCCCAGGACCGCACCCGCCAGCCATAGGAGACCAAAGGTGGTCGCGACGGACAGCGTGAGCGCTCCGACGAAGGACGCCGGCAAGACACGGGCGCGGATCAGGCGGAGTGCGCCGTACCCGACACCGGCGAGGAACAGGCACTGGAACAGGGCGAGGACGTAGGGCGGCATCAGCTGGCCTCCGCTGGATGGCTGAGAGCCAAGCTTGGCATGTTGTTTCCGCGAGGGCAAGGGTTCGACAACCATCCTCAGTACCGCGGAACCTACCGCTCCGAGGCCTCCCACCACGCCACCGCCCGACGCTCGTGCTCCTTCACGAAGGCGTCCTTGCCGTCGCAGTAGCGCTGGATGTCGTTGTTGCAGGCCGCAGCCACCCGCTTCTTCAGCGCGCCGTACTCACGGGCGACCTCCGGGTGCGCGATCAGGTAGTCCCGGAACGCCAGGTGCCGCACGGCATCGGCGTGGCCCCGCGCGAAGGCGTGGACGTTGTGGGTCGGGTTGACGGCCCCCTTCTGGAAGAGCCGTCTGCCGGGGATGCCGTACTCTCCCCTCACCCGGTAGCCGAGAGCCTCGAAGGCGTCGTCGTAGGCGTCCAGGGAGGCCACGTCGTCCACCTCGATGAGGATGTCGATGACCGGCTTGGCGGCGAGCCCGGGGACCGACGTGCTGCCGATGTGGTGCAGCGTCGGGAGGAGGTCGGCGATGGCGGCGTGGAGGCGAGCGGCTTCCTGGCGGTACATGGCCGGCCACTCGGGGCGGGGGGTGACGACTTCGATGGTTCGCATGGGGGCAAGATACGGGACAACCTCGTGGCGGGCCACATGGGGAACACCGCCCGGCTGCACACCAGGGCGCCCCAAGGGGCGCCCCTACGTACCGTGCCTTCACGAACAGTTCGACGGGTCGGCCCCCCGCCAAAGGGCCACCGCCCGGCTGCACACCAGGGCGCCCCAAGGGGCGCCCCTACGTACCGTGCCTTCACGAACAGCTCGACGGGTCGGGCCCCCGCCAAAGAGCCACCGCCCGGCCGCACACCAAGGCGCCCCAAGGGGCGCCCCTACGTACGGGCGCCCCTTGGGGCGCCCTGGCCCCGAACCACCGAGCAGCTCCCCAGGTCCAGCCCCGAATCACCGCGCCGTTCCCCAGGTCCAGCCCCGAACCACCGAGCCGCTCCCCACGTCCCTGCCCCGAACCACCGTGCCGTGCCCCACAGTCCCCACGTACGGGCGCCCCTTGGGGCGCCGGGGCCACGAGTCCACGGACTGTCACCCATGTCCTGAGCCACCTCGAGTCGCGCACGCACACGCACACGCTCACGGGTCACGGACCCCAGACGCACGAAGGCCCAAGCACCACCACGGATGCTTGGGCCTCCCATCAGATGGGACACGCCAGCCTACGCCTGCGCAATCACCTTCATCTCCACCGCAATCGGAGTCGGCAGCGCCCGAATCGCAATCGTCGTCCTCGACGCCCCGATCCCGGCAAAGTGCTTCGAGTACGCCCGGTTAAACTCCCGGAAGTCCCGGTCCATGTCCACCAGGAACACCTGCACATCCACGATCTTGTCGAAGCTGCTCCCGCAGTCCTCCAGGATCACCCGCAGGTTCTCGATCACGGCCTCGGTCTGGGCGAAGACGTCGTACTCCTGGGGGTTGCCTTCCAGGTCACGAATCGCCCCCCCAGGAATGCCGTCGGTGCCCACCTGACGGGGACCGACGCCACTCACGAACAGCAGCTCGCCCACCTTGCGGGCGTGGGGGTACACGCCCACCGGCAGCGGCGCACGGCTGGAGCGCAGTGCGCCGTCGGGCTCGCCCTCGGGCACGTCGGCCACGACCTCGGCGCCCAGGCGGGCGATCTTCACGTCGTCACCGGAGGTGACCTGCAGATCCTTCTTGCTCATGTCAGCGTCTCCTCTACGTCGGAACCGGGGCCCGGTGCGGGGCCCTCGGAGCGGGTCTTCGTGCCGGCCAGGACGTTGCGCTCGCCGGTGTAGACCTCGACATCAGCCTCGTCGAACTCGCGCTCGCCCGCGCCCACCTCGGAGGGGGTGAGGCTGACCACGGCGCCGCCGGTGCCGTACAGGGGCGCGTAGGCGTACACCTCGCCCTCGTAGCGGTTGTGGGCGCCCATCACGGCGCTCATCCACCACAGGGACTTGAAGTTCACGACCTTGTGCACCCGGATCTGCTTCTGGATGTTCCGGGACAGCTGGGCGCAGTCCTCGAGGCGGCCCTCGGCCAGGAACTCGAGCAGCTTGCGGTTCCACTCGTCGTCCTTGGCCGAGTGGATGTGGTCGTCCTCGGGCTCGATGAACTCGGTGTGCAGGCGGTTGGACAGGGTCATCACGGAGATGACCGCGGCCGTCTTGCCCTGGGCCTTCAGGGCGTCGAGCAGCGCCTTGCCGTACACGATGGTCTCGGCACGGTCGGAGTACACGTTGCTCGACAGGATGATGGCCTTGCGCTCGTTGTCGGGGTTGAGCAGCTTCAGGGCCACCACCGAGCCGGTGTCGATGGGGAAGCCGTGGTAGGCCGTGGTGCGGATCTGCAGGCCACGGGCCTTGCCGGCCTCGACGACGCCCTCGGCGAGCTCAGCGTCGATGTCGAACTTGTAGTGGATGCTGCCCAGATCGTGGAACAGCTCGTCGACGTGGACCCACTCGGGCTGGGGCAGCGCCTGCACCTGGTGGCCCAGGATGGAGGGCCACATGGTGGAGTAGATCACGAGGACGTCGGGATCGGCGGCCTCGATCTCCTTGCGGGCGGCGATGAAGCCGTCGTGGAGCTGCTGCCAGCCCTCGTTCTTCTCGGGGCACAGCAGCGGCTGGGGCAGGCCGGGGACGATGAGTCCCTTCACGATGGTGTCGTTCATTGGGCCACCTTCCGCACGGGGTGGTTGGGATCCTCATGCCAGCCGACGATGGCGTTGCCGGTGCCGATGATGGAGCCGTAGGCGTAGACCTCGGCCGGGTACGTGGGGTAGCCCATCGTGCTCATCATCCAGGTGAGCGAGCCCGCGTCCGTCTCGGCGATGGCGTTGGCGGTGAACTCCGGCATCACGTCGATCATCTCGCGGGTGCGACCGGCCTTCATCATCTTGATGAGCTCCATGTCCCACAGGTAGAGCATGTGGCTCGTGATGTGCTCCTTCGACATGTCCTCGGGCAGCTCGCCCTCGGTGACGAAGTGGCGGTGGCTCAGGGAATTGGAGCTGAGCAGCAGGACGTTCTTTCCGCTGGCCTCGACGGCCTTGCGGGTGGCCTCACCGAGTGCCCGGGCCCGCTCCTGCATCACGTCGACGTTGTAGTAGGCGTTGCTGCGCTCGGAGCTGATGGCCACGATGGGCTTGTTCCACTTGGGGTTGGCCAGGTGGCAGGAGATGATGGTGCCGTAGTCGACCCGGTAGTCCGGGTTGGTCATCATCTTCATCTGCAGGCCGGCTTCCTTGCCCGCATCGTGGATGGCCTTGGACAGCTCCACGTCCACGTCCAGCTCGTAGTTGTAGCGGAACAGGTGGGGGAAGATGGGGTCGACCGACTTGCCCTTGAAGTGGGGCACGCCCAGCAGGTGGGTGCCCACGTAGGTCTGCCAGTGGGGGCTGTGGACGATGATCGCGTCGATCTCGTCCCAAGGCAGCTCACGGTGCAGCCGCTCGTAGCCCCAGCGCAGCATCTCCCAGCCGCCCTCGGACTTCGCCTCGTTCTGCGGGGGGTTCTCCGCGTAGATCAGGTGCGGCGGATGAGGCGCCAGGGCCCCCGCCACGATGCGTCCCTTCTTGGACATGGACTCTCCTACAGCTTCACGCAGACGTTGCGGCTCTCGGAATAGAACTCGAGGCTGAACCGGCCACCCTCGCGGCCCACACCGGAATCCTTCATGCCGCCGAAGGGCACGCGCAGATCACGGAGCAGCCAGGTGTTGACCCACACCATGCCGGACTCGAGGGCGGCGGCCACCCGGTGGCCCGTCTTGATGTCCTGGGTCCACACGGACCCCGCCAGGCCGTAGCGCACGGCGTTGGCCATCTCGACGGCATCCTCGGGGGTGTCGAACGGGTGGATGGTGGCGACGGGGCCGAAGATCTCCTCGGTGGCGGTGCGGCTGTCGTAGGCCAGGCCATCGATGAGGGTGGGCTTCAGGAACGCGCCCTTGGCGAACTCGCCGTGCATCTCGGGGCGCTCGCCGCCGCACAGGATGACGCCGCCTTCCTTCTTGGCCAGATCGATGTAGCTCTCGACCTTGGCGAGGTGGGCCTGGCTGACCAGGGCGCCGAAGTTGGTGGCGGGATCCTGGGGGTTGCCGGGCACCCGCTTGTTCACCTCTTCGACCAGCGCCGTCTTGAAGCGCTCGTAGATCTCGCGCTGCACGAAGATGCGGCTGCCGCACAGGCAGATCTGGCCCTGGTTGGCGAAGGCCGCGCGGGCGACACCCTTGACCGTCTCGTCGAAGTCGCAGTCCTCGAAGACGATGGTGGGGTTCTTGCCGCCGAGCTCGAGGCTGAGCTTCTTGAACATGGGGGCCGCGGTGGCCGCCACGCGGTGACCGGTGGCGGTGCCGCCGGTGAAGCTGATGCCCTTGATGTCGGGGTGGGCGACCATCGCCTGGCCGACCTCGTGGCCGTAGCCGTGCACCAGGTTGAACACGCCGGCGGGCACGCCCACCTTGTGCATCACCTCGGCGAGCTTCATGGCCGTGAGCGGGGTGACCTCGCTGGGCTTGGCCACGAGCGTGTTGCCCATGGCGAGGGCCGGCGCGACCTTCCAGCTGAGCAGGTACAGGGGCAGGTTCCACGGCGTGATGAGGCCGAACACGCCCACGGGACGCCGCAGGGTGTAGTTGATGGCGTCGCCGTCCATCGGGTGCGCGCCCGTCTCCTGGTGGCGCACGGCGCCGGCGAAGAAGCGGAAGTTGCTGATGACCCGGGGGATGTCGACGGAGCGCGCCAGGGAGAACGGCTTGCCGTTGTCGAGGGACTCGAGCAGCGCGAAGTCGTCGATCTCCCGCTCGATCTCGTCGGCGATGGCGTCGAGCAGGTCGGCCCGCTCGGCCACCGTGGTGCGGCCCCAGGGGCCCTCGAAGGCGGCCTTGGCGGCGGCGGCGGCCTGGTCCACATCCGCGGCCTTGGACCGGGGGATGGTGGTGAGCTCGGCATCGCGCGCGGGATCGTACACGCCGATCACCTCGCCATCACCGGCCTGCTGGAACACGCCGCCGATGTAGTTGCGGCCCTCGGGGACCACGTCGCGGTCGAGGTTCATGACGTCGTTCATCCCTGCCTCCCGAATCCCTGGGCAGCGTACTGCCGGAAGTCATAGTGCCAGCGGTCGTCGTCCGGATCCCACTCGTCCCAGGTGGGGTGCTCGTCGAGCTTGGCCACGTACTTCGGCGGCACCACGCCCTCGACGATGAACGCCTTCTGGCGGTGCAGCGGGTACGGGTTGCGCAGGTCGAAGCCGAGCACGCCGAGGACGGCGCGGGCCACGTACCAGCTCGCCTGGGCGTTCCAGCCGTGGGCGATCTTGATGCAGATGCCGAGTCCCTTGGGGTAGTCGGGGTGCTCGATGGCCAGACCGAGGAGGCCGTCGGCGCCCTCCTTGGCGATGACCTTGCCGCCACAGGCCTTGATGATGGACGAGTCCAGGCGGTTGAAGCCACCCACCAGATCGGGGTGCTCGACCATGGCGTCCCAGATCCAGTCGTCGTCCTTGCGGGCGACCAGATCGGCGTACAGCTGGGCCAGCTCGCTCACCGTGTTCGAGCAGGTGGGCAGGCCGCAGCCGTCGCGGGCGACGCGCAGGGGCTGCCAGTCGTCGCCGAGGGTCTGGCGGAGGATGTCGAGGTAGGCCTCGAACATCGGGTGCTGGGGCAGCGTGTAGCCCACGCGGGACCAGCCCTTCTCCTTGAGGCCCCGCAGGATGCCCGCGTGCTCACCGGAGCAGCAGTGGTACCAGCGGCGGGGACGGCGCACCTGCCGGCCGAACTGCACCAGGGGCACATCGAGCGGCGTGAGCATCAGGCCCCACTCGGACTCGTTCAGGATGCTCTGGGCGGCGGCCACGTGCTCGGTGTCGCCGTTGTGGGAGGCGCAGGTGATGGCCTTCTGCCGGGAGTCGAGGATGCCGTCGAGCTCGTCGGCGAACACCTTCATGGTGAGCGGCTTCATCATCGAGCGGCCGTAGCACAGCACGTTGCCGCCGAAGCTGTGGATGATCTCGCCACCGTGGGCCCAGGACACCGCGCCGTGCACGGTGTTCTCGGACACGCCGTTGCGGCGGTAGTCGACGAGCGGCTCCCAGTCGACGTCGCGGCCGGTGGGGATGCCCTCGACCTTCTCGCCCAGCACGGACTTGGGGTAGATGTCGGAGCCGGGTGCGCCGGGCTTCACCGCGGAGTGGATCTTCTCGGTCATGAGGCCACCTTCCCGATCAGCGCCTGCACGCGGGGGGCCACCTCGTCCATGAAGGCCTGCTGGTTGCGGATGACGCGGGCGCTGTCGTGGTTGAAGAAGTCGAACCACAGCATCAGGCGGTCGTCGGGGTGGAAGCGCTCGACGATCTGCGCCGCCACCTCGTCCGGGTTGCCGATGAGGGCGTTCTGGGCGGCCTTCTCGATGCGTGCGGGATCGATGGTGCCCTGCAGCGCCTTCCAGTACTCACCCAGCGCCTTGCGGGCCTCCTCGCCGGCTGCCTTGGACTGCTGCTCGGGGGTCAGGCCGGCCTCCGCGTTGAGGAACACGAAGGTGGTGCGGGGCATGTGGCCACGGGTCCACTCGCCGCCATCGGGGTGGAACGCAGCGGCGAGGCGCTTGTGGGTGTCCTCGATGATGTCGGGACGGGTGATCGACAGGTTGAACACCTGCACGGGCGCCAGGGTGTTGACGTGCTCCTGCAGGGCCGGATCGTGGCTGCCGATGATGAGCTGCAGCAGGTCGCGGCGGAAGGCCTGGGGCACGAGCTTGATGTTCTCGAAGACCCAGCGCTTCTGCACGGCGATCTCGGTGGGGGCCTCGGACAGGCCGTCGCGCTCCATGGCGGCCTTCTGGACCTTCTCCCAGTCCTCGTCCGACCGGAAGTTGGCGCGGCTCATGGTGAGCTCGGGGATGTCACCGCTGTGGATGACGTCGCCCCGGAGCAGGCGCAGGAAGATCTCGCAGGCCTCCTGCAGCTGGAAGCCCTTGAGCGCGGGCCAGGCGGCCTCTTCGACGATGTCGCGGGGGGTGATGCCGCTGGCCTCGTTCATGAAGTTGAACCGGCCCGACGCGAAGCCGTAGTGGATGCGGCGGGTCTCGTCCGCATCCAGGCCGTGCAGGGTGAGGAACGTGGCCAGGCGCTCGGCGTGGGCCACGGGACCGCCCATGCACAGGATGTTGGAGATGGCGGAGCCCACCTCGATGCGCTCGGTCATGGAGAACACCTTCTGCGCGAGCTGCAGGATGTCGGTGTTCAGGCCGACCTCGCCCTCCCAGTGGGGGATGACGGGGTTGCGGTTGGTCTTCTGCACCTGGCTGGACAGGTGGGACTCGGCCACCCACGCCACCCCGAAGCCCTGCGCATCCGCAGCCTTCACCTGGTCGAAGAAGTTCGCGAACATCTCCCGCTCGGACGGCATGTGGCCATCGACGGGGGTCTGGGAGATGGAGAAGAAGATGTCGTACTGCATACCGGGCCTCTCGGAGAGGTGACGAACACCGATGGGGTCTCAGCCAGCGTGTGGCTGCTGCAGGGGGCGGGACGAGCCGCCCGGAAGATCAGCTGATGGAGCGCAGGCGGCCGCCATCGACCGGCAGGGAGTGGCCGCGCACGTAGGCGCCGGCCTCGCTGGCCAGGAAGCAGATGGCCTCGGCGGTCTCCGCCGGGTCTGCCAGGCGGCCTTCGGGGACCTGGGCGATCCAGCCGGCGCGGACGTCGTCGTAGGACGCGCCCGTGCGATCGGCGGTGGCGCTCGCCAGGCCGACCATGCGGTCGGTATCCGTGAAGCCGGGCAGCACGTTGTTGATGGTGACGCCCTGGGGGAACTCACGGGAGAGGGTCTTGGCCCAGGAGGCCATCGCCGCGCGGGTGAGGTTCGACACGCCGAGGTTGGGGATGGGCTCGCGCACCGAGGTGGACAGCACGTTGATCCAGCGGCCGTAGCCGGCCTCGGTCATGCCGGGGAGCACCTTCTGCATCATGACGTGGGCGCTGAAGACGTGGCGGCCGAGGGCGCCCTCGAGCTCCGACAGCGCGGCCTTGTGCAGCGGGCCGCCCTTGGGGCCGCCGGTGTTGTGCACGACGATGTGGATGGGGCCCTGCTCCAGCAGGCCGTCGAGCTTGGCGAGGAGGTCGTCGCGGTCGTCGAGATCCGCCACCAGGATGGACACGTCGCAGCCTTCGCCGCGGAGCATCTCGGCGGTCTCGGTGAGCGCGGCCTCGCTGCGGGCCAGCATGATCACCTTGGCGCCCCGGCGTGCCATGAGGATGGCCGTGGCCCGGCCGATGCCCTTGGAACTTCCACACACGAGGGCGGTCCTGCCCGCCAGATCCAACCTGCTGGTCGCTGCCGTCATCAAAGCCTCCTAACGCGGAGGCCCCGACGCCGGGCCCACCGCCACAGCATCGCCTATGGGGTTGGGTTCGGCGGGACAAGTCACAAGGTTGTGGTTGCCCGGCGACGGGTACGGGTGCCCGCCGTGCGGACCCTACTCCATGTCCTCGACGGTGGGCTCCGGCAGCATCCGCGGCCCCTCGAACACCAGCCTGTACCCGTCGTACTGACGCTTGATGATCTCGACGTAGTGGGCCGGCTCGCTGCCGCGGCAGTAGCCGTAGCGGGCCTGGCGGTAGTACTTCGGATCGGCCAGCAGGCGGATGGTTTCCTCGACGTTGCCGAACCACTTGTTGGGGTTCAAGCCCTTCCGCCTCGCGAGCACCTGCGCATCCAGCACGTGGCCGTAGCCCGCGTTGTAGCTGGCGAGCGCGAACCAGGTGGCCTCGTCGATGGGCAGGGTCTTGTTCCAGCGCTTGGTGAGCTGGGCCATGTAGCGAAGACCGGCCTCGATGTTCTGCTCGGGGTCGTAGGCGTTCTTCAGGCCCAGATCCCGGGCCGTGCCGGGCATGATCTGCATGAGGCCCTGGGCCCCCACCCAGCTTCGGGCCCGGGGCTTGAACCGGGACTCCTGGTACATCTGGCTGGCCGCCAGGCGCCAGTCGAGACCGTGCTCCCTGGCCCACTTGCGCAGGTACTCGTCGTAGGGCGAGATCCGGCTCGAGCCCTCCCGGACGACGTGCATGCCGCCCTGACCCGGCCGCTTGTCGCGGATGAAGTGGCGGCGCCACAGACGCTGGAAGTCCTCGGTCTGCATGTAGACCAGCAGGAAGGCGTCCATCTTGGCCCGCAGGGACTCGTTGTCCTTGCGGAGCATCCACCCGATGTCCCGGCGCACGCCGTAGCGGGTGATGATGCCGATGCTCTCACGCCAGGTGTTCTCGAGGTCGAACTGGTGCTCGAGGGTGGCGGTGAGGTCGATCTCCCGCTCGTCGACGGCCGCCATCAGCGACTCCGGCGTGTCCCAGCCCTCCAGGGGCACCACCTCGTAGCCGTATCCGTGCTCCTCCTTCAGCTCCACGAGCTGCTCGTACTGGGTGAAGATCTCGGGCACGTGGATCTCTCGCCCATCGAGCTCCGCGAGGCTCTTCTCCCCCTCCTCCGCCGGACCGACCACGACGTCCTGGCTCGACAGGTAGGGCATGGAGAAGCCGAACACCTTGCGGCGCGCTTCCGTGATGCTGACGGAGGCGCCGAAGAAGTCGGCCTTGCCCTTGTAGATGTGGGCGCCGATGTCCACCGGAGGACTGAGGACCTCCACCTCGAGCACCAGATCGTAGTGGCGGGCGAAGGCCTGGGCGAGCTCGTACTCGAAGCCGATCAGCTTGCCACGCCAGTGGTAGAAGGCGCCGGCGCTGTTGACCGTGGCGAAGCGGATCGACCCGCTCTCCACGATGTCGCTCCAGGACCTCGGCTCACGGAACTCCTCCGGATCCAGGCGCGCGGCCTCCTCGAGGGTCTGCGTGGTGATGAACAGGTTCGCCGCCTTGAGCAGGTCCTGGCGGTCGGGGTGGATGGCCCAGCCGATGCGGCTCACGTCCCCCACCCTCGGGCCCATGACCACGCCGTCCATGTACAGCTCCATGGCCTTGGCGTTCAGCTCATCCTCGATGGTCACATCGATCGTGCCTGCCAACAGGTCGGCCAGCAGGACCTCCTTGGGGGTCTCGCCGGAGACCGCCTCCACCTTCAGCCCGGGGTGCTTCTCCTGGAGCGCCTTCGCGGTGTCGAGGAACGTGGTTCCCTCCAACACCGTGATGGTCCGACCGTTGAGCGCCTCGGGATCCTCCAGAAGCGGATCCCCCTCGCGGACCACGAGGGTCTCGTAGCCCTGCATGAGGGGCCGGGTGAAGGGCACACGGGCCTGCCGCTCCGGCGTGATGGTGATGAAGGCCACCGCCATGTCGCCCTTGCCGGCCTCGAGCTCGTCGAGGATCCTCGAGAAGTCCGTGACCAGCACCAGCTGCGGCTTGAGCCCCAGCGACCGGGCGAACTGCTTGGCCAGGAACCACTCGCGTCCCGACGGAAGACCCGGCCGATCGAGCCAGCTGTCGCCGGGGGTCGCGAGGATCCGCAGGGTCCCCTCCTCCCGGGGGGCGTCCGGGTGCACCCAGACGCGGCCCATGTCGTCCACCCATCGATCCTTCAGGGCCGGTTCGGGCGACAGGTCGTGGTAGGCGGTGTCCTGCTCGTCCACCTCCTCGTCCGGGAGGTGGGGGGGCTCGGGCTGGCAGCCCGTGAGCAGGCACACGGCCACCCAGAGCCATCCGAGGACGCCACGCCAGTTCATCATGTGTCGGGCCATGACCTTCATTCACTCCACCATCGGGATGTCGATCTGGTCCTCGTCCGCGACGTGCGGCTCCGGGAGGCTCTCCGGACCGTCGAAGATGCGCCGGTACCCGTTGTACTGCTGGCGGATGATGTGGACGTAGTGCGCGGGCTCCTCCCCTCGTACGTAGCCGTATCGCGCCTTGCGATGGTACTTCGGGTCGGCCAGCATCTCGATGGCCACCTCGACGTTGTCGAACCACTTGTCCGGGTCGAGCCCCTGCTGCTTCGCGAGGACCTGGGCGTCGAGCACGTGGCCGAGGCCCGCGTTGTAGGAGGCCAGGCCGAACCAGGTGGCCTCCTCGATGGGCAGCTTGCGATGCCAGCGCTCCACGAGCTCGGCGAGATAGCGGGTGCCCGCCTCGATGTTGTCGTCGGGATCGAAGGGCCTGCGAAGTCCGAGATCGCGGCCGGTGCGGGGCATGATCTGCATCAGCCCCTGCGCGCCGACCCAGCTTCGTGCACGGGGGTTGAAGCGGGACTCCTGGAACATCTGGCTGGCCACCAGCCGCCAGTCGAGCCCGTACTCCGTGGCCCACTTGCGCAGCAGATCGTCGTAGTCGGAGATCTTCCGTGCGTCCGGCGAGATGCGCTGCAGGGCGTAGTGACCGGACAGCTTGGGGTTGACGAAGTGGGCGGCCCACAGCTGGTCGTAGGCCTGGCTGTTCACGAACTCCGCCATGAACTCGTTGACCTTGGCCACGAGCTCGGGGTTGGACTTGCGCATCATCCAGCCGTACTGCCGCTCCTCGCCGTAGGTGGCCACCACGCCGAGTCCCTCCTGCCAGGTGGCCTCGAGCTCGTAGATGTGCTCGTCCGCCGCGGTCAGGTCGATGTCGCGGGACGCCACCCGATCGATCAGCTGCTCCATGTTCTCCTGGTTCGGCGCGTTCTGCAGCTCGTAGCCGTACCCGTTGGCCTCCTTGATGGCCTCGAGCTGCTCCCACATGGCCGTGTTGTCGCGCACGGTGATGGTGCGCCCGTCGAGCGCCTCGAGCCCCTCCCCTGCGTCGTCCTCGGTGCCCACGACGACTTCCCGACCGCGGTGGTAGGGCGTGGAGAACGCATACTTCTCCTGGCGGCTCGGCAGGATCGACAGCCAGTTGGCGATGATGTCGGCGCGGCCCTTGTCCAGGTAGGTGCCGAAGCCCACCTGGGGCGGAAGGATCTCGATCTCGAGCACCAGGTCGTGCTTGCGGGCGAACGCGAGCGCCATCTCATACTCGAACCCCACCAGGGCGCCGCGGTACTGGTAGTAGGTGGCGGCGGTGTTGCGCATGGCCACACGGATGGTGCCGGCCTCCTTGATCTCGGCCCAGTTGCGGGGCTTGCGGGCATCCGCGGGGTCGAAGCGGGTCGAGGCCGCGAGGCGTCGGGCGGTGATGAACAGGTTGGCCGCCCCGAGCAGCTCGTCGTCGCCCTTGCGGAACGCCCAGCCGATGGGCGTGACGTGTCCCACGGTCGGCCCCACGGACAGCTCGTCGAGGTAGATCTCCACGGCCCTGCCCACGAACTCGTCCTCCATGACGAGGTCGACCTTGCCCGACGCCAGATCGGAGAAGAGCATCTCCTTGGAGGTGCTGCCCGGCACCACGTCGATCTGCAGGTTCGGGTGTTCCTCCTGCAGCTCCTTGGCCGTCTCGACGAAGGCCGTGCCCTCCCGCACGGTGATGGTGCGCCCGTCGAGGGCGTCCGGGTCGTCGAGCAGGGGGTCGTCGTCCCGCACGAGGATCACCTCGCGGCCGTAGATGAGCGGAATCGAGAAGTCGACCTCCTTCTGCCGCTCCTCGGTCTGCGTCAGGAACGCCACGGCCATGTCGCCCTCGCCACGGTTGAGGGCCCCGAGGAGATCGTTGAAGTCCTCCACCACCACGAGCTGCGGCACGCGGCCGATGGAGCGGGCGAACTGCTTGGCGAGGAACCACTCGCGGCCCGCGGGAAGGCCTTGGCGGGGCAGCCAGTCGTCGGTGGGCGTGGCCAGGATCCGGAGCACGCCTTCCTTGCGTGGCGCGTCGGGGTAGATCCACACGCGCCCGAGGTCGTCGAGGATCGCGCCTTCACCGAGGTGAGGTGACCTCACCCCGACCTCGGCCGTCTCCCGGTCCTCCCGTTCGTCGGCGCCGGAGTCCGCGTCGGACCCCTTGTCGGGCTTGCAGCCCAGCACCCACGTGCCGATCCACAGCACGACGAGGGTCCACCATCTGATCCTCGGCCCGAACATGCGCGCTCCCTGAAGGGCCCGCATCGCCTCGCGAACGGTGCCCTCGTTGTCGTCTCTTCCGCACAAACGGACCGGAAGTCATGCGGAAACAGGGATTTGCGGGTGTGTCCGGATGGGGCGATGCCCGGCCCCGGCGGGCTCAACCCTCGAGATCGTGCTCCGCCACCCGCAGCGCGGCCCGACGCCACCAGCGCTTGCCCTGGATGTAGAGCACCGCGCCCATCACGTAGGCCATGGCCAGCATGCCCTGGCCTCCCACCTCTGACGTGGGCGCGCCGGACAACCACTGGGACAACTCGAAGGCCGCGAAGAACCCCACGAGGTTCGCGACCATCAACTCCGCACAGAGCGGCTCATCCACGGAATGCATCGACCCCTCCGACAGATGTGTGCACGAACCGAGGCTAACACATCCTTGACACGCAGCGGAAACCGGAACGTGACCCCGCATCCGGGATCCACCGCCGGTCCCGCCCAGGAGCCGGTTCCAGGCCGCGCACCGCGGGTCCACGACAAGAGATTTTGCCCTCCCTTACGGACGGACGCCGCCGACGGCGACGGCGCATCGCCTGGATCCACGCGCCCCACCCACGCGATCGGCCGGTGTCCAACGTCGACAACCACCCTCGCCGCGCCTTTGCCGCAGCACGAGGCGACTTCCCGCAGGCCACTGCGGAAAAGCCGAAGCGGCGGCGGAAAATCTCGGCCCTGTCCCTGCGGCGGCGGGAGACCCTACAGTCCTCGAGGCCCCCCCATCGCCAAGGACGATCCCTCATGACTCGCCTCATCCTCGCACTGTCCCTGGCCTTGCCCATGGCCGCCTGCCGCACCGACGGCGCCGTGACCTGGGCAGATGGGGGGGACTCCCCCCTCGTCACCTCCGACGACCCCGACGGCTCGGTGGCCCCCGCCGATGCCCCCCTGCTGACCACCCCGGCCGTGGGCACCGCCGCCCCCGGCGAAGCCCCCGGCCAGGCACGCTGGTTCGCCCACGGTGGACAGGGCCACGGAGACGACACCACGGCCCGGGGCGGCCACGGCGGTGGTGTGCAGCTCGACATCGGCGGGTCCCACCCCTCCACCAGCGAGCTCGGCTCGGGCCCCACGGGCGTGGAGTTCTGGTCCACCGGCGCGTTGCAGGTGCCAGATGCCACCCCGCCCGCTCCCACCAGCCACGCCGGCCAGGGTGTGTGGCGCCTTTCGGGCGACGTCACCGCCACCGTCACCGCCGAGCTCCCCACCGAGGAGGGCCCGCAGGCCGCGGTGGTGGCCGGAGAGCTGTTCCGGCGTGTCGAAGGCGCCTGGGAGCGTGTCGACGAGCTGGAGATCCCCGCCGGCCACACGCTCACGGTGGTTCCCGATGCCGGCACCGCCTCGTCGGGCCTGCGGCTCCCGGGCGCCCTGCACGTGGCGGGCGACCTCGTGTTCGCGGGCGGCATGAACCGCATCGACGTGCAGGCGGCCCAGGTCCACGTCTCCGGCGCCGTCACCTTCCTGGGCGACGGCGACGACGCCCTCCTGACGCTGCACGGCCGGCAGGCGGACGGCATCCCCGGGGATGTCGTGGTCACCGGCAGCATCCACACCCCCAAGGCCGCCGACGGGAGCTCTCCCCTGTACGGACACGCGGGCAGCCTGCAGCTCCAAGCCGACGGCGACCTGTTCCTGACCGGCACCCTGGATCTGACCGCGGGCCTGCACGACGGCGAGGAGGCGTACCTGCCCGGCTCCCGTGGCATGGGCGGCACGGCCTCCCTGACGGCCGTCGGGCAGCTGCGCCTGTCCGGCGCGATCCACACCCAGGGCTGCGGCGGCACCAGTCCCTTCGACGTGGGCGACAGCGGAGACGTGGTCCTGCGGGCCGGCATGCTGCGGATGGGCGGGCTCGTGGACACCCACGGCCTCGACGCCCTCGCGGACGGCACCGACGCGGGTCACGCGGGCAGCGTCGACATCACCGTCGACCACGGGGGCTTCCTGCTCGGCGGCACGTTCGATCTGCAGGGCGGATCGGCCGCTTCGCTCAGCGAGGGGAGCGGGGGCGATGCGGGCCACCTCGACCTGCACGTGGTGCCCTCCGCGGCGCCCGATCCGGAGACCGTCGTCTTCACCGACCTCACCGTCGGGGCCGATCTGTTCCTGCAGGGAGGAGACGCCGGCGCGTTCGGCGCGGGCGGCGATGCCGGCTCCCTGTGGGTCGAGCTGCGTTCCACCCAGATGACCAGCCCTCCCCTGCTGCGCTTCGTGGGCTACCCGGAGATCGACCTGCGGGGCGCCGACGGCTCCCGGGGAGGCGATGCCGGTGACGTGCAGGTCACCATCGACCATGCCCAGGCCCGCCCGCTGGCCTACGCGCCGGGCTGGTACTCCGACGCGGCGTTCCTGCTGTCAGGCGGCGGAGAAGGCGGAAGCGGTGGGGATCTGCGGATCCACACGCTGCAGGACGACGCCCGAGCGGACTACCCGACCATCGTGCGGGGCCGCGTCGACCTGTCCCAGGGCTGGGGCGACGCCGCAGGGGGCGCCCCCGGCGAGCTCGTGCTGCGCAACGGGACCGCTGTGGAGCTGCGCGCCCCGGTGGTCCTGCACAGCCGTGGCGCCGACGACGGCCGCCACGAACGCCCCTTCGGCCGGGTCGACATCGCGGTTCCCCACGGCACCGTCCTGCTCGCCCACCGCATCTTCGGCCTTCCCCCCGAGACGACGGGCAACGGGCGCCCCGGCTGTGAGGTGGCGGTGGTGGCCGAGCAGATCGCGGCCCGCGGCAGCGTGGAGTGTCCGGGCGGCGACGGGGCCTCCGGTGGAGACGGCGGCGCAGTGGTCCTGCAGTCCTCCGCCGAGCCGACGCGGGTCGACGACATGACCTGGGACGTCTCGCCCGGCGAGGGCCCGGACGGCCGGGGCCGGGACGGCAGGGTCGAGGTCGACGGCGAGGCGCTGTAGCGACGCCCGCCGGCATCCGGCCTGTCCCTGCTCCCTGACATCCAGGGTCCGCGCTACGATCCCGGGGTCCCTCGTGCGGAGTGCCCCATGACCTTCCAGATCGACAAGCTCGACCACATCCACGTGTTCGTCCCCTCCCGGGAGGAGGCGGCCGAGTGGTACGAGAAGGTCCTCGGCCTGACGCCGTGGGCAGAGAAGGCCCACTGGGCCAAGGGCGCGGGTGGCCCGCTCGTGCTCCACGGCGGCATCGCGTTGTTCGCCCGCTCGGGGCCCGCCGTGCAGATGGCGTTCCGCACCTCCGGCCCCGGCCTTCGTGCCTTCATCGAGCACGCGGCCGCGCTCGGCCTCGACGACGCCACCGGTGGCCCCATCGGCCCGGACAGCATCGTCGACCACGACGGCGCGTGGTCGGTCTACCTGCAGGACCCCTGGGGCAACCAGGTCGAGGTCATCGCCTACGAGCCGCCGGAGGTCCTGCAGGAGTCGCTGCGCTCGGACGTGTGAGCGCAGCGACCGGGTGGGATCAGTGGGCCGAGGCGATGACTGCGGAGTTCTCGTGGTGTCGCAGGGCGGAGCATCCGTTGAGGACCACGTCCTGCAGGATGTCGCCACGACGCGCGAACTCGTTGTAGTGGACCTGTCCCGACGCGTAGCCGAACACCGGATCACCGATGGGACAGCAGCCCGAGCTGCTGCACTGGGTCAGGGTGCCCAGCGGGCTCACGAACTCATTGCCCGGCGAGCAGGTGGTGTTGGTGCCGGTGAGGAACCGGGACAGCTTGGCTGGATCTCCAAGCGCCCCACCCGGAGCCACATGGCGGAAGGGCTCCTCCAGCGTGCTGCCCGGCAGGGAGGCTGCCCAGTGTCGCTCCTCGAAGGCGCCCGTGCCCGTGCCGTCCTCGAAGGTCTCGGCGGCATGGCAGCCGTTGCAGGTTCCGAGGCTGAACAGCTGGCGCGCCTCGATGGAGTTCACGTTGGCACTGCCCGCGCTCATGCCCCGCCAGTTGTCGGTGGCGGTGATGTTGCTGTAGGAGCTGAGGTTGAAGCCGTTGTTGGGGAAGTGACCGTACAGCACCTCTGGCGAGGCCATGTCGTCGCCGAGGTAGCTCAGCGGAACCTGGTGTTGTCCCGCCAGGATGTCGGCCTCGTTGGCGTCGATCCAGGCGTCGATGTCCTCGGGATCGACCGTGGAGCCGCTGGCGCCCGGGTCCATCCAGTCCCAGCCCGGGGTCTGGGCCAGGACCTTGTTCACGAGCAGGCCGGACGTCGCGTCGAGCTCCCACTCCTCCATGCGCCAGAAGGCGTCGGAGTCGTTGCTGGGGAAGCCGCTGAGGTAGTGGGGCTGCATGATGCCCGTCTCGTTGGTGCGCAGCACCTTCAGGTTGCTCTCGTTCACGCGACCCGGTGCGGCGCCCTGCATGACGACCGGATCCACGAGATCCCTCAGCTCCTGCTGGAAGGCCGGATCGTGCGGCTGCATGCCATCCAGTTGCGCCCAGCGTTGTGCCCAGTCCTCGACCTGATGACACTCGTCCATGGGCACGTGGTACTCGAGGATGAGGTTGCCGTCGAAGGGCTCACACGCGTCGGGTTCCACGAGGGTGAAGACGAAGCGGACCTCCGCGCCACTCGGCTCGCCGCCATACCCGCCCGCAGCGAGGTCCAGACGGTTGACGATGGCGATGAGCTGCACCGGGTACGACCTGGCGTCGAGCACGTCGGTGTACACGCTGGCCTGCCCGTCGTCGACGAGCTTGGGCATGCTCCAGGTGTTGCCGAACCAGCCGTTGTGCAGGTCCCACACGTACTGGGTGCTCGCCAGGGTGGAGTAGTTGTTCACCGTGCGGGACGCGGCCTGCTTGTTGATCCAGTCGCTGATGATCTCGTCGCCGTCGTGCAGACCACCGGCGGCCGCCTCGAGCAGGTAGCGGAACCCGAAAGGACCGTTGGGATCACCCACCTGGACGCAGTCACCATCGGCGTTCTTCTCCCACACCCCCGTCAGCTCCGGGTTGTAGACGACTTCCGGGCTCGTGATCATCAGGCTCTTGCGGGGGTCGTACACCGAGGGTGGAGGTGCGACGCCCGCCGCGGTGCTGACCGATGGGAACACGGTGACTGCGGTGAACGTGCCGCCGAGTTGTGCCAGATCGACCTCCTCGCTCTCGAGATGATCGAGGAAGTCGGCCTCCAGCTCCTCGATGGCCTGTGCGCGATGCCCTGAGAACACGTGGGCCCGAAGTCCACCGTCGACGACCTCGGCGGCCAGCCGGTAGTCCTCACGCCGGGTGTTGAACTCGTCCATGTTGGCGTCGGCCACGCCGGTGAACACGCCATCGCCGGCCGTCTCGTCGCCGTCGAAGCCGCCGTCGTTCGCCTCGATCTCGGTGCCCTCGAAGTGCCAGGTGATCGTCTCCGTCCCCTCGGCGCCGGACAGCGTGATCAGCACGGCCGTGCGGCCGTCGAGCAGGTCGACATACTGGACCTTGTCGAGCGCGGCCGCCTCGGTGCTGCCCTCTCCCTCGGTGAGCAGCGAGCCTTCATCGGTTCCAGGCGCAGGATCGGGGGCCTGGCAGGCCAGGGCGGACAGCCCCAGCAGTATCATCGGGATTCGCATGGTACCTCCTTCGGCATCGGGGGGATGCCAGGAGCATCGTGCGAGATCGAGAACCACCAATTCAATGGAATCCAGAAATGATCCATTTGACGCTGTTTTCATGATAATTGCGATAGATCGGTACTGATGTGGCCTGCCGCGGACCTTCCTTCCGGACGCGCGCTCCCACGGATCTCCCCCACCCGTTCGGCTCCCGTGGGTCCCCGCCCGGCCCGATCGGCGCCAACCGGTTCCGCTCCCCCCTTCTGGCGGCTTCCGGCAACGGGCTCCCATGGGGCGTGCTTCCGTGACATCCGCAGACAGCGGGCACCAGAACCTGAGCCTAACTTGGGTCCAACCCTCCCCCCCTGATGGACCCTGTCATGCTCGAACTGCCCAGCCTCCTGCTCCTCACCGCCGCCTATGGCGGTCTGGCCCGCGCCCAGCAGGCACCCGTGGTGCCCCGCGACTACCGCGCGCCACTCGTGGGGGAGTACGGCGACGTGATGGCCAGCACCCACCGCATCGCGGTGGAGGACACGCTCCTCGGCACGGACGCCCACGTGCACCTGCTGCTCGTGCGCAACCAGGCCGACCCTGCCTCGCCGACCTCCATCCACATGGAGAGCGCCGATGGCCGCTACCAGCTCCAGGGCCCCGCCCGCCTGCTCGGCAGCCCCATGGGCTCCGTGCAGACCCTCGCCAGTGCCCTGCCCATCGGTGCCCTGTCGGGTTCGGCGGCCCTGCACGCGCGCCTGCCCGACGATGCCCGGGATCCCCGGGTGGAGCTCATGGCCCTGCTGTCCGACGGTCGCATGACCGACCTGTCCATGACCCTGTCCTACACCTGGCAGCGCGGCCCCCACGTGCTCCAGGCCGCCATGCCCGTGCTGCGAGCGTAGCCGCCAGTTGTGACGCCCGGTCAGACCGCGTCACCCGTTGTCCCCCGCCATGGCCACCCCCACCTCCTGCAGTGCATATCGAGGACATCCTCACGCGCAGGAAGGAGAGACCCGATGAACCCCCTCCAGCTCCTCACCATGGCCATGCTGCTCGCAGCGCCCGGCTCCAACCAGCTCGACATCCACGAGCAGCGCAAGCGCCTGCAGGACAAGTCCGCGTTCGGCGTCAGTGGCCATGACCTCCTGGACAAGGCCTCCGGCCTGCACCGCATGTGGGCCCAGACCATCAAGGGCAAGGTCCTCCCCGTGCGCCTCGACATCGAGCCCGGCGACGACGCGTCCGCCACCTGGCTGTACGCCCCCACCGAGGAAGGTAGCGAGCCCGCCCTCGACGCCATGATGGTGTCCGTGATGGTCACCCTCACCGGTCACGAGGATCGCTTCCAGCTCAGCGCCCAGGGCACCGTCGAGAAGAACGCCGACCAGGCCGAGACCACCACCGAGCTGTCGGCCCAGGTGCTCACCGGTGAGCTCTCCCCCGACGGCGTGGTGATGCAGCTGCTCCCCGACGACGCCCGCGACGTCTTCCTCACCCTGCAGGCCACCCTGGAGCAGGACGAGGTCCGCAACGGCCGGCTCGACGTGGCCTACACCCGCGTCGTGGACGGTGAGGAAGAGCAGTTCCACGAGACGCTGCTGACGCTCAACGCCTTCTCCGTGGCCTGACCCTCGGAGAACCACGTTCCTCCCGGGGAACGGATCGGGTGGCCCGCCACGTGCGGGTCACCCGGTCGACCATGGCGACACCCCAGCTCCACCGGTTCGCCACACCGTTTCACGACCCACGAAAACCTTCGTCGAAACGCACGAACCCTTCACCGCCATGGCACCGCCCGCACCGGCCTCCCGAAGCAGGATGAGGTCCACCGCAGGAGGTGAGCATGGCTTCGTCGTTGCAGTTCGAGTGGCATCATCGTCCCGGCCGGACCCTGGCTCCCAGCGCCCGCGCGGCCCTCGTCGAGGAGCTGAGGAAGGTCACCGCCACCAGCCTGAGCCCCGTGCCCTGCTACCAGGTGCTCGATCCGGACTCCGGCGCCCTCGACCAGGCGATCATCAGCATCGCCCGGACCGCCGACGGCCGCATCGCCGGCTTCTGCTCCGCGCTCCTCCTTCCCATGCGGCGGGGCCGACCCGTGCTGCACCTCGGCCTCACGGTGGTGCACCCCGATCACCGCGGCGAGGGCCTCACCCACAAGCTGCTCAGCCGGCTCATCGGCACCTACCTGCTGCGCAAGCGGCCCATCGGTGGGTTCTGGTTCACCAACGTGGCCTCGGTGCTGTCGTCCCTCGGCAACATCTCCCTGCACTTCCAGGACGTGCACCCCAGCCCCTTCCGCCACGGGCCTCCCAGCGGCCGCCACACCGAGATCGCCTGGGAGCTCGCCCTGATGCACCGTCGGATGACGTTCCTGGACCCGCTGGCCTGGTTCTGCCCGGACACCTTCATCTTCCGCGGCGGCAACGCGGGCACCGTGTTCGCCAAGACGAGCCGCGACGCCCGCTACCACCACCGCAAGTCCGTCCTGAACGACTGGTTCCTGGGCCACCTCGACCTCGACGCCGGCGATGCCCAGCTGCAGGTGGGCCGCGTGACCCTGTCGGGCCTGCTGACCTACCGCCTCAGGAGCATGGCCCGCCGCATCCCGGGTGTCGGGCAGCTCCTGCCCGCACCGACCCTGCGTCCCGCGCTGAGGAGCCAGCCATGAGCCTGTCCGCACTCCGGCTCCTCGCGGTGCAGCGGGGCCTGCTGCCCTGTCGCCTCAAGCCCACCCGCATCCGCCTGGGCCACCACCTGGCCGACCTGTACCAGCCCGTCGGCCCGCGACGGGGCACCGCCCTCACCCTGCACGGCATGTCGCCCCTCGGCGAGCGGGATCCCCGGCAGATCCGCTTCAACCAGGCCCTGGCCACCGTGGGCTTCGAGGTGATCAGCCCCAGGCTGCCGTCCATCGCCCGGCTGCAGATGCACACCGATCAGATCGACGAGCTCACCGACCTCATCGACGCCGCGGTCGAGCGCACCCGCACGCCCCACCTGCACCTGTCCTCGGTCTCCTTCACCGCCGGCCTCATGCTGGCGGCGGCCCCCCAAGTGCGACGTCCGGAGCGGATCGGCCCCACCCTCGCCGTGGGTGCGTTCGTGGACATCCACACCACCACCGACGCCCTGCTCGGCCACCCGGACGCCACCGGCTACGCGTGGAAGATCATCTTTGCCAACCTCCTGCGAGACCGTCACAGGGACCTGTCCTTGATGCTCCACCAGGCGGCTATGGACGAGTGGCATCAACGCACGGAGCCGCGGTGGTCCCGGCTGCTCGCTCTTCTCCCTCCCGAGTACGCCAACCGGGTCACCGCGCTCCTTGCGTCGCCCGAAGCACGGCAGCGGATGTGGCAGCGCCTACGCAGCGACGGCCACCCCACCCTGACCCACGGCGACCTGACCACCCGCATCGGACGGCAGCCGGGACCGGTCACGCTGCTGCACGGCCGTCACGACCCCGTGATCCCCGCCGAGCAGTCCCAGCGCATCCACGAGACCCTCACGACCCACGGACGGCCGGCCCACCTGATGGTGACGGACCTTCTCGGCCACGGCGACACGAAGGTGCGCCTGCGGGATCTGCGGCAGGCCCCCGGCGTGCTGCGGGCGCTGGACGGGTGGATGGAGGGGGAGCCGCTCCGGGTCGTCGAGGCGCCGAAGGCGGCGCCGGCGGTGCAGGCCGCCTGAGCTTCCCTCTCCGCGAGGAAAGGGACGCCACAATTGCAGAGGCCCGACTGCGCGAAGCAGCCGGGCCTTGCGGGATGTGCGCGAGGGTCAGGGAGCGCCGGTGTCGCCGGCCTCCTCCTCGGGCATGGGCTCGTAGATGACGGTGTGCAGCTCGTCGGCCGGGTCGTCGGCGGTGTTCACCGAGACGCCGAAGCGGCTGAAGGTGAGCAGGCTGCCCTCGATGAAGACGGAACGCTCGGGGCCGGACTGCCACAGGTAGTGGCGGCCGCAGTCGTCGAGGTACTCCTCGTAGTAGCCGCCCTCGGGGGCGTCATCGGCCGGGGGCTCCTCGGCGTCCTCGCCCTCGACGATCTCACCGGCCTCGTCGATCACGTCGTCGGTGTCGGGCACCTCGACCGCCGGGTCGGTCTCGCCGCCGTCGGAGCCGGCGGACCCTTCGGAGCTCTCACCCTGATCGGGATCGACCGGCTCGCCCTCCTCGTCGTACTTGCGCTCCTCCCACTGGAGCCAGGGGTTGTAGTCGGAGGAGCCGGCGTCGCAGGCCGAGCCCTCGACGATGGCCTCGTGGGTGATGTCGCCGAGGAACGCGATGGACTCGTCGTCGATGGAGAAGACCTTCACGCCGTTGAAGCCCTCGGGCTCGCCGGTCTCGTCGTTCCAGGACTCCACGCGGATCGGCAGGGACAGCAGGCCGCCGTGAAACGCGATGGCGTGGTGGTCGCCGAGCGCGGGCGACCAGGACCAGGCCCAGTCGTCGTCCTCGGGGGACATGTCGTACTGGGTGACCAGGATGGGGTCGGACATGTCGGAGACGTCGAAGACGTTGATCGCGAGACCGGTGAGCACGCCCTCCTCGGTGCCGGCCATGCCGATGCCGAGCAGGTGCTCCCCATCGATGGGGTGCAGGTAGCCGGAGAACCCGGGCATGTGCAGCTCGCCCTCGACGGAGGGAGCGGTGGGGTCGGACAGGTCGAGGGTGAACAGCGGATCGGTCTGCTCGAAGGTGATGATGTAGCCCTTGTCGCCCATCAGCCGGGCCGCCATGATCTGCTCGCCGGGGGCGATGTCGCCCACGTGGCCCACCAGATCCAGGCCGCCCTCCTCCTCGTTGGGCTTGAGGACGTTCACGTGGTTGGCCGCCGTGTTCTCCTCCTCGCGCCAGTCGCGGAAGTCGGTGCTCACGACCCGCAGGTGACCGTCGTGCTCCGACATCGCGAACTGGTCGTACAGGTAGCCGGAGACCTCGCCGGAGCCCTTGTAGGCGGGCACGTCATCCGACGGCAGGCCGAACATGTGGATGTAGGAGCTCGGATCGGCATCCATGTTCCACCACCACCACCGGGCGCTGGCCACGTACAGGTTGTCTTCGCTGGCGTAGACCTGCCAGCCGTCGCTGAGCACGGTGCTGCCCTGCAGCTCGGCGCCGTCGTCGGAGATGCGCACGACCGACAGCGAGCCGGTGCCGGTGAGCTGGGCCGGGGTGTACACGTCGGTGCAGTCGGAGAGCGCCACCTGGGCGCCGTCGGAGGACCGGACCTGGGGCAGGGTGTCCTCGGCATCGAGGTCGGCGAGGTGATCCTCGACGATGGGCCGCAGGGCGCCACGGACCATGGCACGCCAGGCGACCTGCTCGGACTCGGAGGCGTCCCAGTCGGGGCGGAATTCCTCGATCTGCTCGATGGCGTCCCACACCTCCTGCTGGGCTTCGGAGTCCGCGTAGAAGGTGCGCAGCGCGGTGCTGTTCCACATGTGATCCTGGACCACGAGGAAGAGCTGATCGCCGATGTTGCGGCCGTCGACGACGTAGCCGGAGAAGTCGAAGGACTCGGTGAGGGTGGGGCTGGACGGGTCGGAGACGTCGTACAGGTGCACGCGGGAGCCGTCGAAGAAGGGATCCTCGTAGGTCTCGGTCTCGGCCCAGAAGGAGCCCACGACGACGAGGGTGTCGCCGGACAGGAAGAGGCTGTGGGGGTGGCCGTAGTAGTCGACCTCGGCGATGACCTCGGCCTCCTCGACGGGCCAGGAGTCGAGGATGCGGACCTTGTTGCCGATGGCGGTGAAGACGTGGGTGCCGTTGGTCTTCACGGTGTCCATCTCGTCGACGCCCTGCTCCTGGTTGTTGGTGCCGGAGTAGTCCGAGGGGGCATCGCTGCCGCCGTCGCCGCCGGCCTCGGGGGCGCCTTCGTCCATGGCCATGTCGTCTTCCATGACCACATCGCCGTACCAGCCGGCCTGGCCCTGGACGAGGGCCTCGAGGACCTGCTCGACGAGGGCGTCGTGGGCCTGGTCGCAGGACTCCATCTGACGAAGGCCGATGCCGTCGGCGAGAACGCCCGGGTTCTGGGCGAAGGGGTCGACCTGGCAGCCGGACAGCGCCAGACCGATCAGGATCGACGAGGAGATCAGGGTGGTGCGCATGGTCTCTTCCTCTCACAAGGGTTGCGACCATCCTAGCGCAAGGGGTGTGCCACCGCTGCCCAACGCCGAGGGGGTGCCTCCACATGGTGCAGATACACGAAACCCCCGCCGGTATCGCGGCAAGGGGATCATGATCGGGACATCGATGTCGCGGAGGAGCCCGGCCTCAGTCGCCGAAGTCGCAGTCACCGATCGCGCCGAGGATCACGCCGGCGTCGACGCCCTCGGCGCAGTCGAGCTCCTGCACGACCTCGCGGGCGCAGTTGAAGCCGTCGGCGGTGAGGGCCTCGAGATCATCGATGACCTCGTCGGACAGCAGCGTGAGGTCGTCGCCGAAGTCGATGTAGTCGTCGCAGGCCTCACGCTCCATGAGCTCGGCCTCGACAGCACCCTCCTCGAGGTGGGCGTTGTACTCCTGCAGGCAGGTGTTGAGCGTGTACCTGTAGGCCCGGCAGGCGCCGACGGCGGTGTTCGTGTTCCACATGCAGCCCGCACTGGCGAGCGGGAGGAGCAGCAGCAGCTTTCTCATGGCGTGTCTCCGGCAGTCGCCGCCGGATGGCGGCAGCGTGGCCGGAGACTAGCCCGTGGGGCCGCAGCGGAGCGAGGGGGGTGCCACAAGACACACCACCTCGGGCCCACCGGGCACGCCGACGCGGCCCGGCGGCAGCTCGGGCCTCACAGGCCGCAGTCTTCCATACCGGTGAAGACGTCCGGGAAGCTCAGCGGATCGGAGCAGTCGATGCTCTCGATCATCTCGCGGGTGCAGTTGAACGCCACGACGGCATCGGCGGCCGCCTCGGCGTCGAAGTCCTCGAGGGTCTCGTCGTACATCTCGCAGAAGCTCTCCTCGAGACCGTCCATCGTGCCGAGACCGCCGGGGTTGCCCACCTGGGAGACGCAGGCGTTGTAGGCCTCCATGTAGGCCATGCAGGCGCCGAGCCCGGTGGTGGTGTCGTACACCTCTCCACAGGCGGCGAGGGTCAGGACGGCGGCGATCAGGGACTTGTGCATCTCGTCTCCCACGGACACGGGGGTTCAGGCAGAGGGGGCGCCGAGGACCTGGTCGAACACGGGCTCGATGAGGTCGGCCCAGGCAGTGTACTGGGCGCCGCTCGGATGCAGGCCGTCTTCTGCCACCCAGCCCTCCTGGTGGCTGCGGGAGGTGGGCGTGATGTCCACGTAGTGGGCGCCAGCCGCGTGTGCGGCCGCTGCGTTGGCCGCGTTGAAGGCGTCGAGGGCGCGGGCGATCTCGTCCTTCTTGGCCTCGCCGTGGGGCGTGAAGCCGTAGTCGGGGATGGAGACGACCACGACCTTGGAGGCATCGCCGCCGGCGAAGCCGATGGCCCGCTGCAGCATGGCCTCGAAGGCGGGCGCGTAGGCCTCGACGGTGCCGCCCCGGTACTGGTCGTTGACGCCGACCAGCAGGGAGACGATGTCGTAGGGGCCTTCGGGCTGCAGGGAGTCGATGGCGGCGTTCAGCTCGGCCACCGTCCAGCCCGTGACGGCGATGATCTCGGGGCGGATGAGGGGCATGCCGCGGGCGGCCAGGCGTGCACAGACCTGGGCGGGCCAGCGGAGGTCGGCGGGCACGGCCTCGCCGATGGTGTAGGAGTCGCCGAGGGCGAGGTAGCGGGGAGTGGTCATCAGGCCTCCATGTCGCGGCGACCATAGCGCGTCGGAGCATCGGTGCCCCGCCCCATTGCGAGCTGGTCGACATCATCCGACACCCGTGCTGTTGCGGTCTCGCCCCCGCAGGGGGTACGCAGGGGGCGACCCGAATGGACCCCCTCCCGCTGACGGATGACCCCATGCGCCACCTTGTCCTCTCTGCAGTCCTCATCACCGGCCTTTCTGCCTGCTCGAACAAGAACGAGCCCCCCGCGGAGGTCCCCCAGGAGATCCCCGACGAGATGAAGTGGCGCCAGAACCTGCCCCAGGTGCGCAGCGTGCAGCTCATCAAGGACGGAGAGACGGTCGAGACCATCGCGGCCCTGCGCGGCAACCACATCGATCTGCGCAGCGGCGGCGGCTTCGAGATGGGCATCGAGGTGGCCGAGGACGGCTCCGGTCGGGTGCGCATGCCCGACGGCTCCGTGCAGCCCCTGAAGGTCGAGGAGACCGAGCAGGGCCAGGTGATCAACGGCTACCTCGTGCAGCCCCCGATCCTGCCCCTCAAGGCGTGGCTGATGAACTGGAAGTACGCCCGCCCCGGCAAGATCCCGCCGGGCAAGCCGGGCGCCGAGGTCCAGGATCCCGCCAACGACCCCACGGTGCAGCAGGATGCGCCCGTCGACGCACAGCAGGAAGCTCCCGCCGAACAGCCGGCCGAGGCGCCCGACGCCGCGGAGTGACGTGTCGCGGTCCTGGTGACGAGGTCACCCACGTCTCCCGACCTACCCGGCCTTCGACAGCGCCCGCACCAGATCGTCCATGTCGGCCTGCAGCTGCGCCTTGGTGGACTTCTCCATCAGCTTCGCCAGCGGCATCATCAGCTTCGCCAGGAAGGTCTGCGGGATGCCGTCGAAGCCCAGGTGGATGCGCGTGCCATCGTTCTCGGGCTCGAGCCGGTGCCAGGCGACGAACTTCGTGCCGAAGGCCTCGGCCGTCATCTGGAACAGGTGGGGGATCTCGACCTTCTCGACGGTGAAGGTCTGGGTCTCCTCCCGCTTGCCCATCTGCCGGGTCTCGTCGAAGCGGAAACCGGCGCCGAACGGGATGTCGGGCGTGAGCACCTCGATCCGGGTGATGCCCGAGATGCGCTCGGGCCAGGCGGTGATGTCGCACAGGGCCTCGAAGGCCTCGCCCGGGGGGCGGGGAATCCAGCCGGTGACTTCGATCTTCATGGGGGGCTCCTCCACAAGCACATGGGGGGACGGTAGCAGAACGCGTGGCACGGAGATCGACGGAATGCCCGCTCGAGGGCATGAGGCCAGGATCATGAAGTCATGAACCCCGAATCACGAGACATGAGGGCCTGATACCCGAGGGCATGATTCCTGGTTCTCGTGTCCTGGGCCATGGGTCATGATCCCGGGATCCGAGCTTCATGGTTCATGCCTCGGGTCCTCATGATCGTGGCCTCGGGATTCGAGATGCATCGTTCCTGGCCTCATGGTGCCATGGTCCCCTGCCTGCCACCTTTGACTGCTCCCAAACGCGCTTCCCCCCTCAAGATGCTACTTCCAGGCTCCACACGGAGCCTCCCATGAACCACGTTCAAGAGCTCGCCCTCGAGCGTCAGCAGTCCCATCGCAAGGCCATCGGTTGGTGGCTCGTGGCCCTGTCCGCCCTCACGGTGTTCATGGTGGCCCTCGGCGGCATGACCCGGCTGACCCACTCCGGGCTGTCGATGACCGACTGGACCTTCACCGGCAGCCTGCCGCCCATCGGACAAGAGGCCTGGCAGGCCGAGTTCGAGCGCTACCAGCAGTTCCCGGAATACCAGAAGGTCAACCAGGGCATGGACCTCGACGGCTTCAAGTCGATCTTCTGGTACGAGTACAGCCACCGCATGCTCGGCCGCACCATCGGCAACGTGTTCCTGCTCGGCGCCCTGTTCTTCGGCTGGCGCAAGGCCATCGACCGCACCCTGGCGAAGAAGCTGGCCGGACTGTTCGTGCTGCTGTGCACCCAGGGGCTCATCGGCTGGTGGATGGTCAGGTCGGGTCTGGTCGACCGGCCGGACGTCTCCCACTACCGCCTCACCGTGCACCTCGGCGCCGCCTTCGCGTTCTACGCGGCGCTGCTGTGGGTCGCCCTGGGCCAGTTCCGGGGCCCCGCCATCGGCCGCAAGCCCCTGTCGCCCCGGCTCCACCTCGCGCGGGCCGCCGCCGTCGTGGGCGTGCTGGTGTTCCTCACCTCCCTCGCCGGCGGTCTCGTCGCGGGCTCCAACGCGGGCTTCATCTACAACACCTTCCCGCTGATGGACGGCCAGCTCGTGCCCGACGGCCTGCTGCACCGGGACCCCTGGTACATGAACTTCCTGGAGCACCCCAAGACCATCCAGTTCCAGCACCGGGTGCTCGCCATCACCACCTTCTTCGCCGTGATGGCCCTGGCCGTCCGCGGCATCGCCGACGGTGTACGCTCCGGCGCCCGGACCGCCCTCAAGGCCGCCGCCGCCGTGGCCGTGGTGCAGGTGGGCCTGGGCATCACCACCCTGCTCACCGTGGTGTGGGTGCCGGCCGCCAGCCTGCACCAGCTCGGCGCGCTCGCCCTGCTGAGCGCCATGGTCTGGGTCAACCACACGCTGTGGCGGCCCCGCGGCCACGTGTGGGCCGACGCACCCGCAAAGTAGCGACCGGCGATTTCGGGCCCGGTTCCGAGGCCCTCGCCGCACCGGTTCGTTCGATGGGATCGATCCCCCCTGGCTCTGCTAGAGTGCGTCCGTGACGCACCGGAGCGCGTATGTTTTTTCGGCACCTGAGCGCCCGCCACCTGTCGGCGGGCCGCCCGTGAGCACACGATCGGACGTGCTCGTGGTGGGGCCCGGCCTTTCCGCCGGGGTCGCCGCGCTGATCCTGGCCCGCCTGGGGCGCAAGGTGCGCTGGATCCCCAACGCGGATCCGGCGGAAGAGCCCGAAGCCGGCAGCTGGCAGACCATCCTGCCCTCCGCCATCGGCCCCCTGCAGCGCCTGGGCCTGTGGGAGCCCCTGCTGGCCTCCGCCAGCCACCCCCTGCACGGTCTCGACCTGTGCGACGACCATGCCCCCACCGTCATGGGCATCACCTTCGGCACCCAGGCGGAGCCCGCTGCCTGGCGCATCTCCCAGCCGGCCCTTCGCGCGCTGTGCCTGCAGCCCGCCCAGGACGCCGGCGCCGAGGTCGACGTGGACCACCGGGTGCTCGAGCTGCTGGAGGACGGCGGCCGCATCGTGGGCGTGCTCACCGACGACGGCACCCCCCACTACGCCAGCCTGGTCATCGACGGCAGCCTCGGTCGCGGGTTCGGCCGGCAGCGGCTGGGCCTCGTGCAACCCCGGTCCGAGCCCGGCCAGGTGAGCCTGTGGCGCTCCTTCGGCTGCGAGCCCTCCGACCGCCCCCACCACGCCTGGCTCGCTCCCCTGCCCGGCGAAGGCTGGCTGTGGTGCACGCCCGAGCGCGGCGACGTGGTCACCATCGGCGTCATCTGCCGCCCCGAGACCGCCCAGGACACCGCCGAACGGCCCGCCGACGCCTACCACGAGCTCATCAACACCCTGGGCTGGGCCCGGCAGCTGGTGGGGAGGCTCAAGGCCCTCGGGCCGGTCCACCTCGCCGCCGACCCGGCCGTGGCGAGCCCCCAGGCCGCCGTGGACGGCCTCGTGATGGTGGGCGACGCCCTGCACGCGCTCCCTCCCCTCACCCAGGCCAGCGTGGTCTTCGCCCTCGGCTCCGCCGAGAAGGTGGCCGGCATCACCCAGCAGCTCCTGAGCGTGGGCATGCGGCCGTCCGCCCGCGACTTCGACGGCTACCAGCGCTGGGCCGCCGACGGCCTGGCCGGTGCACGTCGCCTGGTGGAGCTGCTGTCGAAGCCCGCCGCGTGGGACGCCGCGCCGGTGCGGGAGGAGCTGCAGCTGCTGCTACGGGGAGAGCTGTGGCAGGTGGCGGTGGCGGCCGTCGTCTGAAGGGGCCGCGGTGGGCTCGCCTGGGCGTGACGGCTGTGAACGGGGGCCGCTGCGCAGCGGCCCCAGACCTCTGGCTCGCGCAGCGGCCCCAGACCTCAGTCCCGCGCAGCGCCCCAGGCCCAAGGCCTCTCCTCTCAGCCCCTCACACCACCACCAACGGATCCGCATCCCGCTGGGAGATGATCACCCGACACCCCTTCAACACCTCCGACAGCCGCTTCGCCAGGAACGGCAGATACCCGCGCTCGGTGTGGGTGTGGTCGGTGAGGATGGCCGCGCCGCCGGCGGTGACCTGGGCGAGCACGTCATGGTGGCGCATCTCACCGGTGACCATCAGGTCGACGCCCTGCAGGCCCGCGAACAGGCTTCCGCCGGCGCCGGGACACACCGCCACGGTGTGGATCCTCCGCTCTCCGGAGGCCAGATCCGGCGCCGCCGCCAGCCGCAGGTGGGACAGGCCCAGGTGGTCCTTGAGCATCGGCAGGACGTCCGGCAGCGCCACGGGGTTCACGAGGGTGGCCCGTCGGCCCGACCCCACGGCCGGATCCTGCAGGCTCGGCTCGAGGGGCGCCACCTCGACGAGCTTGCCGAAGGGCTCCAGCAGCCAGTCGTTCATGCCCCCGTGGGCCGCATCGAGCGCCGTGTGGGGTGAGTACACGTGCACGCCGGCCCGGATGAGCTGCAGCAGCATGCCGGTCTGGGGTTGATCGTAGGTGAGCCGCTTGAGGCCCTTGAAGATGGGGGGGTGGTACGCCACGATGGCGTCCGCCCCCTTGGCGAGGGCCTCCTCCGCCACCGCCGGGGTCAGGTCGATGGTGAGGAAGAGGGTCTTCACGTCACGGGTGCCGTCGAGGATGCGCCCGGTGTTGTCCCAGGAGGCAGATCCCCACAGCGGGGCGATCTGCTCCAACACGTCCAGCCACATGGGGCCTCCGAAGGGGTCGAGCCCCACGCGTCACTGCCCTGCGGCGAGCTGTGCGGTGATGAAGGCCAACAGATCCGACTGGAAGTCCTCCTCGGCGGTGGTGCCCCACATGCGGGTGCCGTGGGCGCCGCCCTCGTAGGAGTGCAGCTCCCAGGAGCCGGGATCGGAGCCCTTCACGCTGGCGGGCCACTCCGCCTCGTCGGGCGGGTAGGCGAAGAAGACGGGCATCGCCGGCAGCGCCGAGACGGGGTTCTGCTTCTCGGTGTAGGTGCCGCCGCTGAGGAACCCGAGGGCCTTCGGAACGGGGTGCCCGGCTTCGCCCTCGGCCCACACGGTGTAGTCCAGCGCCGAGGTGGTGCCGTTGGAGGCGCCGATCACCACGAAGTCGCCCACGCCGTCGGCCTTCATGCGATCGACGGCGGCTGCCACGTCGAGCTTGCCCGCGGGTCCCTCGTAGGAGTCCTTCGGCTCGCCGCCACTGCCACCCGCGCCACGCCGATCGAAGCGCAGCACGCTCATGCCCTGGGCGGTGAGGGCCTCGATGAAGCCCGTGGGCCAGTCGACCCGGGTGTTGTGGGGGGGGATCATGTGGACGAGGATCACGCCCGGCGCGCCCTTGGTCTCCGGGGCCCAGTAGTCGGCCTCCAGCATGACGCCGTCTGCGGTGTTGAGCTGGATCACGCCATCTTCGGGGGCCTTCCAGCCGTCGTCGGTGCTGCTCACGGGGTCGCCTCCCAGCGGTTGGTCGCTGGCAGGCTGGGTGCATCCCAGGGCCGTCATGGCCACCAGCAGGGTCAGCCGTCTCATCGTCCACTCCTCCTCGATCTGATCCTTCCCTCGCCAGGCGGCCGTCCGGTGTACGCGGACGGACCCATGGGGGGCTCAACGCTCTACGAGCACGCAGCGCTCCACGAGCACTCAGCGCTCCAGCAGCATCGCACAGGCCTGGCCGCCGGCGGCGCAGATGGACACCAGGCCCAGCTTCGCGTCGCGGCGCTTCATCTCGTGTGCCAGGGACAGCACGATGCGGCCGCCGGTGGCGGCGAAGGGGTGGCCGATGGCGATGGAGCCGCCCATGACGTTGAGGCGGTCCGACGGCACGGAGCCCACCGGATCCTCCTTCCAGCCCTTCTCCCAGGCGGCGAGGTTGCACAGCACCTGCCCGGCGAAGGCCTCGTGGATCTCGATGAGATCGATGTCGGACAGGCTGAGGCCGTGACGGGCCAGCAGACGGGGCACCGCCACGCCGGGGCCCATGAGCAGGCCGTCGTTGGGATCGATGCCGACGGTCTCGGAGTCCTTGATCCAGGCGATGGGCTCGAGGCCCTCGGCCTTGGCCCGCTCCCCGCTCATCAGCAGGACGAACGCGGCGCCGTCGGTGAGCGGCGAGGAGTTGCCCGCGGTGAGGGTGCCGCTGCCGGAGGTGTCGAACACCGGCTTGAGGCTGGCGAGCTTCTCGCGGGTGGTGGAGGGCCGCACGATGGTGTCGTGGTCGATGCCGTCGACCGGCGTGATCTCCGCGGTGAGGCGGCCGTCCTCGGTGGCGGCCGCGGCGCGCATGTGGGAGCGGTAGGCCAGGCCGTCCTGATCCTCCCGGCTGATGCCCCACTCCTTGACCATCAGCTCGCAGTGCTCGCCCATGGTGAGGCCGGTGCTCGGCTCCTCGACGCCGGGAAGGCTCGGGCCGAGATCCGCCGGACGGAGGCGGGCGAAGGCCGACAGCTTGCTCTTGAAGTCGCGGGCGGCGGAGGCATCCCGAAGCGCGGCGGAGGCTCGCTCGGACACCATCACCGTGGTGTTCGACATGGACTCCACGCCGCCGGCGATGCCCACCTCGTGACGGCCGAGGGTGATCGCGTCCGCCAGGGAGATGAGGGCGCTGGTGCCGCCGATGCAGTTGTCGGTGACGGTGAGCCCGTGGGTGGTGGGACGCAGGCGGGAGCGGAAGATCGCCTCACGGCCGAGGTGCGGCATGCGGGGGTTGACCACGGTGGTGCCCAGGTGCAGCGCATCGATCTTCGTGGGGTCGACCCCGGACTTGTCGAGCACGCCGTTGACCGCCGACGCCGCCAGATCGACGGCGGGAATGGTGCGGAAATGGGTGAGCGCCTTGACGAAGGGCGTGCGTGCCCCGCCGACGATGGCCACCTTCTTCATGGAGTACCTCCTGCGATGGGCGAAACATACCCCGTGGGGTCGCGTGAGTCCCCGCCCGCCTCGCACGATGAGGTGGTACGGTCATCGCGACCACGGTGCCTCCCCGCCCCGCTCCGCCTCCGTATCGTCCCCGACCGGCCCCGCCTGGTGCCCGATCCCCCCTGACGGCCCTCCATGACCGACACCCCGTTCGTCGTCCTCGCCACCCGCGTCGCCCTCGTCGAAGCGGCGCTGACGGCCCTGCCGATGCTGCAGGGACGCTGCGAGGTCCGCCTGTGGGTGGAGCGGCCCCGGGTGCGCCACAGCCTGTGGGCCGAGCTGGAGCACGCGCTGCGCACCGCCGAGGACGAGCTGCAGGCCGTGCTGCCCGAGGGGGTGCCCTGGCAGGTGGGCTTCCTGCCGTCGGTGCCCGAGGTCGAGCTCGACGAGGGCAGCGTGGCCGTCCTCGCCACGGCGCAGATGCGGGGCTTCTGGCTGTCCCTGGCCCACCACCTGCTCGGCAGCGACGTCCCGGTGCTCTGGCCCGGCACCGGCGGTGCGCCCCGGGACGCGGGGCTCGCGTGGTCCGGCAGGCGCCGGGATCTGCTCCCCCTGGTGCCCTGGGCCGGCCTCTTCCGGCCCATCGAGGGCACCCTGACCCTGCTCAGCCTGGTGCGCGGCCCGGAGAAGGTCGGCACGCTCCGCCACCTGATGCCCGGGGTCATCCCCAAGGACGCCGAGCCCCTGGTGGTGCCCGACGAGGACGTCTCGCTGCCGGAACTGTGCGAGCGGGAGGGCCTCGGCGTGCTCGTGGTCTCCATGGCCGGCCAGGGACTCGCCCACGTCGCGCTGCTGCGCTGGCTGCTGATGCAGTCCAAGCGGTGGTCGGCCCACCTGCTCCTGGTCCCCGGCGGCAGCACGCCGCTGGTGGGGGGCTCCCTCGACGCCAGCGACGGCCTCCTGCTCCACCGCAAGGCGGCCCTGACCATCGAGCACCGGGATCTGCTGGAGCGGGCCACCCCCTTCCACGGCGAGCTCACGTTCCACTCCCGTGGCGAGCTGCTCCAGGACGGCCTGGCCCACTACGGCACGACCGAGGTGTCCGTCCGCAGCGGCCGGGAGGTCGTGGTGCAGGACGCGGAACACCAGATGGTGCCGGCCAAGGCACGGATCCTGCCGAGGTCGGTGCCCCTCGGCCTGTTCCCCGCCAGCCAGCCGCCGGCGTCACTCGATCCGGCGCTCAACTGGGTCGCCGTGCGCATGCGGCGCGCCACCTCCCTGCGGGATCTGCGCAAGGCCCTTCCCGAGGGCGTGTACCTGTTCGATGCGGCGAGGATCCTGGACGAAGGACACATCGAGGATGCCCCCCACCGGGCCGACACCGTCCGCATGGACCGGGTGGCCAGGCGCATCCGAGGCGCCGGCTGGGACGTCCGCTTCGTCCACGGCGGCCAGGACGGCCACGGCTACGCCACCCCCAGCGATCCGGACGGCCACCGCGCGCCGTCCTCCGAGGTGGAGGAACGCACGGCGGCCGCGCCCTCCTGGGCCGCCAGCCTCGACCTGCAGTGGGACAACCAGGCCACCCGCCGGCAGCTGCTGCAGCACATCCACGAGGCGGAGCACCGGGTGAACCTGCAGACCTACATGCTCGAGGAGGGCCACATCGGCGAGGCACTGGTGCAGGCCCTCGGCCGGGCCGCCGAGCGGGGCGTCACCGTGCGTGTGCTGGTGGACTCCCTCGCCAGCGGCGCCGGCTCCTTCGGTCTGGAGAACCCGGTGGTGCAGGCGCTCGACGCCATCGACGGCGTGCAGGTGGTCCGTCATCGCCCCGTGCGCACCCTGGGCCTCGTGGAGCTGAAGAACCGCAACCACCGCAAGCTCCTCACCATCGACGGCCGCCTCGCCTGGGTCTCCGGCCGGAACATCGGCGACCCCTACTACACGAGCCTGCCGGAGGTGCAGCTGCAGCCCGACACCCACTACCGCGAGGTTCCCTGGCTCGACCTCGGCATCACCGTCACGGGTGACATCGTGGAGCACATCGAGGCCTCCTTCCTGCGGGACTGGACCTCCGCCGGCGGCCCCCCCTTCGAGGTCCTTGCGCCGCCCACCCGCGGCGAGCTGCCGGTGTGGCTCGTGCTCCACGAGGGCCTGGAGGACGCCCACACCCTCGAGGCCTTCCGCCTGCTCATCGACCGGGCCCGGGAACACATCGCCATCGCCAACACCTTCCCCATCCAGCAGGAGCTGGTCCACGCACTGCTGAAGGCGATGGAGCGGGGGGTGGAGCTCGAGATCCTGGTGGGCAACGTCCGGCCCCTGCACGGCACCGATGCCGTCGCCCCCTTTCCTGGTGCCGGCACCGGCCGTGACCTGGCCAACGCCGTCATCCACGGCCGCCTGGAGGTGCTCGCCGCCGCCGGGGCGAAGGTGCGGGAGGCCGGGCTGCTGGCCCCCCCGCCCCTGGGTCGCGTGCTGCCCCACGTCCACGCCAAGGCCCTGGTCGCCGACCGGCACTGGGTGGCCACCGGCAGCGCCAATTTCGACCTGACGGCCGCCTACTGGGAGTCGGAGGCCCTCGTGGTCGTCGGCTCCACCCGCCTCGCCAAGGAGACGTTGACCGTGCTGCGCCGCTGGGGCGAACACGGCCGGGACATGGAGGTGGGAGAAGGCGCCCGCAAGTGGCTGTCGAGGCACTGGCCGGGGCTCGTGGGGTGAGGTCAGGTCACTCCACGTAGCCAAGCGCGCGCAGCGCCTGGAGCTCGTCGTCGTTCAACGTCTTGGACTCCACCGGCGCTGCTTCGATCGCGTGATCCTCCAGGAACTTCTCGAAGGACGCCTGCACGTTCTGGAACAGCGTCTCCATGGTGGAGGCGAGATTGTCGGACTCACCCGGGTCCTTCCCGAGGAGGTACAGGACGTTGCTGGCGCCCACGCGGTAGTCGATCCACTTCACGTCGTCGGTCCGGAAGAACGCCGGGGCTTGTGCCCACTGGGAGAAGCCCGCCACGACACTGGGCTCGGTGTCCTCTCCGGACATGACGGGAACGAGCGAACGGCCGTTGACCTCCGGCGCCTGCACACCCGCCAGGTCCGCGAGCGTGGGGAGGATGTCGATGTTCGAGACGGTCAGATCGGTGGAGCCGTTGGGGATTCCGGGTCCGCGCATGAGCAGGGGGATGCGCAGGATGACGTCGTAGGGGCGTTCGTGGAAGATGACGTTGTCGCCATGCTCGCCGAAGGCCTCGCCGTGGTCGGCGGTGACGATGACGATGGCGTCATCTCCGCGCTCCGCCTTCCAGGTCTCCCAGATCTTCCGCAGCCGGGCGTCGTTCTGGTGGAGCTCGCCATCGTAGGCGTTGACGAGGAACTGCATCTCGTCGTCCGAGATGGTCCGTGTGCCCTGGTTGGCCTCGTTCACGACGATGAAGTTGTCGAATTGCCCGTTGTCCTTCGTCCCGATGTAGACCTCGGAGAGGGCGTCGTCCCGCCACAGATCATGCGTCGGGTGGGGCTGGTAGGGTGAGTGCGGGTCGAGGGTGTGCACCATCATCAGGAGCGGCTCGTCGGACGGCGCGGCCTTGATCTCCTGGATGGTGAGATCGTCCATCCTGGCATGGCCCGTGTTGGGATCCGCCATGCCTCCCTTGTGGATGATGTCCCATCCCCGGTCGAACCCTCCGTGCTTCAGGTGCAGCCATTGTCCCGCAACGAGGACCGTGCGGTAGCCAGCGCCGGACAACAGCTCGGCGAAAGTGGTGCGGTCAGGGGGAATCGCCATGGGGGATTCGTTGGCGATGCCCGACGACACACCATGGTTGTGGACGTACAGTCCCGTGAACATGGAGGCCATGGAAGGCAGTGTCCACGGCCCACCCGCGATGACGTTGTCGAAGCGATGGCCGTCGGCCATCAGGTCGTCCAGAAACGGCGTGGTGTCACGCTCGTACCCGTAGGGAGACAGGTGGTCCGGCCGAGTCGTGTCCCACAGGACCACGAGAATGTCGGGCTGACTGGCCTGCTTGCCGCCTGCCAAGGCGTCGGGCCCCAGGGACGAAGCGGCCAGGAGGCCCAGGCCCAAGGCGAGACCAGGCCGGGTCAGGAATCGAGTCATGCATACACCTCTGTCGTCGTGTCGCCGAACGAGGCCCCTTCCTTTCAGGATGGACGCGACGGCGACGTGTCTCTCATCGGTACGACACTATCAGCAGGTCTACACAGATGAATGCAATTCACGCCACCGCACCCGTCACCACGTGCGGAAACCACGTCTCCACCCAGCCTTTCAGGCATGCGGCACATCTGCCCCCCAAATGACATACATGAAGCCCGTTGTTGCGCACAGCCCATGGATCACCGACCTGCGCCCATCCGGCGGTTCCGACACGATCCGGCAGTCCCCGAGGTGTCCCTCACCGGGTCACGGTACCCGCAGAGGCGTCGTGGCGGCCGAATGACCACGGCCACACCAGTCTGCAGCCCCAACTCCCCACCAGTCGCCTCCTTCCCTTCCGACCACCCACCGACACCCATCCGGACAGGGAGGTCCCATGGACATCGACAAGGTCATGGTCGTCGGCGGCGGCACCCTCGGCAGCCAGATCGCCTGGCAGACAGCGTTCAGCGGCTTCGAAGTGGTGGTCTACGACAACCACGAGGACTCGCTCGCGCGGTGCCGGGACTTCCACGCCGCGTACGCGCGAACGTTCGTCGACGAGCTCGGCAAGGACGCGGCCGACGTGGAGGCCGCACAGCGCAGGCTGACCTACACCACCGACATCGAGGAAGCCTGCAGGGACGCCGACCTGGTGAGCGAGTCCGTGCCGGAGAACCCGGACATCAAGACCGCCGTGTGGTCGATGATCGGCAAGCACATCCCGAAGCACTGTCTGCTCACCACCAACAGCTCCACCATGCTGCCGAGCATGTTCGCCGACGCCACCGGCGACCCGTCACGGTTCTGCGCGCTGCACTTCGCCAACCCCATCTGGATCGGCAACATCGGCGAGGTGATGCGGCACCCCGGCACCGACGACGCCGTCTTCGAGCGGGTGCTCGAGTTCGCCAGGCAGATCGGCATGGTACCCATCCGCATCGAGAAGGAGCAGCCCGGCTACGTGATCAACACCCTGCTCGTGCCGTTCCTCACCGCCGGCATGTCGCTCGTGGTGAACGGGGTCGCGAGCGTCGAGGACGTGGACCGGGTGTGGATGATCTCCACCCAGGCGCCCATGGGTCCCATGGCGTGGGTTGATCTCGTGGGCATGGTCACGGCCTTCAACGTCTCCATGCTGCTCGCGGAGGCCGACGACGGCTCGACATCCGAGATCGCGAAGAAGAACGCCGCCTACCTCAAGGAGCACTTCCTCGACAAGGGCCACCTCGGACGGTCCACCGGCAAGGGATTCTACACCTACCCCAACCCGGCCTTCGAGCAGGAGGGCTTCCTCACCGGCGAGGATCTGCTGCAGGGCCAGGACTGAACCGACAACGGCGGCGGTTCAGACGCCGTCCGCCACCTGTTCCAGCGCGACGGTCCGGCGGCGGGCGAGGCGTCCTCCGAGGCTCACCGTGGCCGAGCCCGTGACCACCAGCAGCGCGCCGAGCCAGCCGAGCGCCGTGATCTGCTCGGGCTGCACCCAGCTCGACCCGAGGGCCGCGAGGACCTGCACGATGACGAGCGTGCCCAGGGGCGTGAGGGTGAGCACGGCGCTCACCCGGGCGCTCTCCCACAGCTCCATGGCCTTGGCGAAGGCGCCATAGGCCAGCACGGTGTTCAGCCCCAGGTACAGCACGGCCCACAGCGCCTCGCCCCGCAGGGAGACCAGCGCCGGACCATCGACCATGGGCAGCATCAGCACGGTGCCCATCGTGTAGGTGAACAGCAGCACGCCCTGGCCGCCCACCTGGGACGACACCTTCTTCTGCAGCAGCGCGTAGGCGGCCCAGGCCACGGCGGCGAGCACGATGACCGTGGAGCCGAACAGGTAGTCGCCCGCATGGGCGAACATGGCGGAGAGCTGATCCCGGAAGAACATGCCCATGCCGCTCAGGAGCACACCGAGCCCCATCCACTGCACCCGGTTGAAGCGCTCCCCGAAGAACACCACCCCGCCGAGCCCCATCAGCAGGGGCGCGGTCTGGATGATGATCTGGGCATTGGCCGGGGTCGTGTGGTGCAGGCCCACCAGGTACAGCAGGTAGTTGCCCATCAAGCCGAGGGCCGCGGCGATCAGCACCAGCCAGACCTTCCCCGGGAGATCCCGGCGCAGCGGCGACCGCCCCGTGACCTTGAGCATCACGGCCGTGGCACCCATGGCGAAGGCGAACCGGAACCAGGTGAGCGTGTAGGCGTCGATCTGCCCGAGGGCGAGCTTGGCGGCCACGGGTAGCGTGGCCCACAGGAACACGGTGGAGCCGGCGAGCACGAGGCCCAGGCGCCAGTCGTTGGAGTGCGGCATGACAGCGTCCACGGCACCCGCCGGGCGGCGGATGAGGAAGGAGGGAGGCTGCCCATAGCCCGCCTCACGCGGTGCGGGGTGGACACAAAACGTCAGATGGGCAGACGGCGGCAGAATTCACCACCGCGACACCGGGACGCCCAGGGACCGAATTTTCCTGACATACACCACATCCGGTCCAGATCGGAGCCTGGCACCTGCCATCCTTCGTGCCGAAGAAATCCTCTCGGTGTCTCCGCGCCCCGGCGTCCGGTCCCGGCGACCGCCCCCACTGCTACAAACGTCCCAGGACCGCCCCACGTGACCTGGAGACCCCATGCTGACGCTGCTGAGCCTCCTGCTGAACCCCGCCCAGGCCGACGCCACCGTGTTCCGTACGCCCGAGCCGCTCGACTACGGCATGGCCGTCGAGTACACCCGGCTGAGCAACGGCGCCTGGATCACCCCCCACGCGGGCTTCGGGTTCACGTACACCTACCTCGGCCAGTACCTCGAGCTCAGCGGTGCCACCCGGGCCCAGCTGGCCGATCTCGGCGCCGGCTGGAGCCTCAACGGGCACCTCAGCGGTGGTCCCCTCTTCTCCCTGGCCAACGACGACCTCGGGCTGGCGTTCACGCCCTCCCTCGACTTCGCCTACCGCAGCCCCCACTTCGCCACGAGCCTCGGCCTCGCAGCCCCGATGCAGGTGATGTTCCTCCACGGCGCCGACGCCGTGTTCCCGGTCCAGGGCGAGGCCCAGTTCCAGTGGATGATCGGCGGCGGCAACGTGCAGTTCCACATCGGCCTGCTGGGCCGCATGGGCACCCAGTGGGCCCTGCAGGGAAACCCGGCCTTCCGCTGGGAGGCCGGGCTGCTGTTCGGGTTCAGCGGCTAGCGCACCAGGGGCGCAGGCCCCTCAGGAGCGGGCCCACATCCGGCGGCGACGCACGGGCCCCATCCGGGGCACACGCACCAGGGCCTTGTCGGGGCTCATGCTGCCCACCATCGACCCGAGCACCACCATCATCGCACCGACCCAGCCGAGGGTCGACACGGGCTGGGGCGTGACCAGCGTGCTGCCCATGGCGGAGAGCCCCTCCACCACGAACAGGGTCGCGAGCGGCGTGAGCGTGAGCACCGCGCTCACCCGGGCGCCGTCCCAGATCTGCATGGCCCTCACGAACGCCCCGTAGGACAGCACCGTGTTCAGGCCGATGAACACCATGGCTCCCAGCGCGAGGGGCTCCACCTGCAGCACGTCTTCCGGCGTGGACATGGGGGTGAGCATCAGCGCGCCGACCACGTAGGTGTACATGAGCACGCCGGTGCTGCTGACCTTCTCGGCCAGCTTCTTCTGGATGAGCGCGTAGGACGCCCAGGCCACGGCGGCGAGGGCCACCAGGAGGCTGCCGTACAGGAAGGCCTCCACCTGCTGCCACAGCGCCTGCAGCTGCTCCTGGAAGAACAGCCCCATGCCCAGCAGGAGCAGCGTGAAGCCACCCCACTGGGCCTGACCGAACCGCTCGCCGAAGAAGATCACGCCGCCGATGCCCAGCAGGAGCGGACCGAGCTGGCTGACCACCTGGGCCGTGCCCGGGTTGCTGTGCTCGAGACCGACCATGTACAGGACGTAGTTGCCGAACAGCCCGAGGGCCGCGGCGGTCAGCATGACCCACACCGAGCCGCCGAGACGCTTGCGCGTGGGGCGACCGTTGCGCCACAGGTGCCACGACGCCGTGACCACGGCGGCGAGGACCAGGCGGAACCAGGTCAGGGTGTACGAATCGACGGCGTCCTGTGCCAGCTTCGCGGCCACGGGGAGGGTTGCCCACAGACACACCGTGGACCCCGCCAACGCGAGGCCCATCCGCCCTTCAGCGGTGCGCTCCATGATTTCAGCCTTGTACGGTCGCTCGTTCCGTCACCGGGGGGCGTGGGGCTCTGCGTGGCCTTCGTTCCCGCGGCGCAAGGGGACGCCATCCAACTAACGCAGCATGGGCCCATTCGCCAGAAAATGAGGGAATATCCAGACCGGTACGGCGATCCCCGAACCACGCGGGTGGCCCCCCGGAGGTCGGGGTGTGATGCTCGGAGGTGACCCGTTCCGACGCTCCCAGGCCATGCCGATGTCCCTGTTGCCCACCGTCCAGCGCTTCGCGGAGCCGTTTCCGTACGTCCACGCGACGAAGGCCCTCCCCTCCCCCTGGGCCGACCACCTGCTGGCCCTCTTCGAGGCGCCCCAGGCCTGGCAGCACCACCGGTCGTTCTACCGGGCGGCCATCGCCGTGGTGAGCGACCAGGTTCCGCGGGCATGGCGTCAGCAGATGGCCCGGCGGGCAGCGGAGCTGTTCGAGCTGCCCCTGGTGGACGACTGCCGGATCACGATCCAGACCATGACCGAGGGCCAGGGCTCCGACGTCCACTCCGACCGTCCCCTCGCCGGCTACGAGGTCGCCCGCTGGGTGTGGCAGCTCAACGAGGACTGGTCACCGGCCCACGGCGGCGTCCTCGGCATCCACGGGCCGGATGGGGGGCGCGTCCGCAGCCACGAACCGGTGTGGAACAGCCTGTTCGGGTTCGTGATGTACCCGGAGTCCGTGCACTCGGTGTCCGAGGTCCACGCCCTGCGGCGCACGGTGGTGGTGCACTTCTTCCACCCGGCCAACAGCGAGGCCATGGCCACGCACCTGTCCCGGCTGATGGGCGCCATGGACTTCTCCACCTGGCCCACCGCCCTGTGGGACCGGGCCGATGTCGCCGAGCAGGTGCATCCCGACGAGCAGACCTTCGCCGCGGGCGCGGTGGCCTGGCTGCTGCACCACTGGGGGCGGCCCCTCGAGGAGGTCATCGACGCCTACGACGCCGTGGCGCCCGTGCCCCGCGACGACGCCTGGTTCGACGCCCTCGTGCAGGAGGACCTCACGCCGTCCACGCTGCTCGCGATCTGGGCCGTCCACCTGCACCTCGACCACTTCGACCCGCGGTCGTGGCGAAGATTGAAGCGACGCATCCCAGGTAACGAACAGATGCCAGCTCCCGTGAGAGCATGGCTCGAATTGGCGATACCGCAGGTGTGAAGCGGGACGTCAGGCAGCCCCCTCGACCTCTTCCCAACCACGCGGTCGAGGGGACGTGCATGACTCATCCGCACGCTGGAGGGGCGCTTGCACCCCCCTGGCTCTCGGACGGGACCACCGTGCCCCGTCGATACCGAAGCCGCGCCGGGTCGTGACATCTGCTCACAAACCAGGGCGAACCGTCGCTCACGACCTCAGGCCTTGACCTTGTAGTCGAGTCCGAGATCCACACCGCCGGGGAACACCTTGAACAGGAACACCTGCTTGCCGTGGCGCTGGTAGCTCTCGGCGACCGCATCCCGCAGCAGGTCCATCACCACACCGTGTTCGCCCTGGACCTGGGTGGCGGTGGCGTTCGTGCGCCGCTCGACGCCGGGGGCGCCGTCGATGCGGGCGATGAACCAGTCGATGACGGGGATGTAGTCTTCATTCAAGGGGTACAGGGACACTTCGATGGCGGTCTTCATGTGTTGATCTCCAGATTCAATATTTAAAGGGGTAGTGTGAGGTATGTGACAGGGCGTTTTTCACCACAGGTGAATAAGCGAGCGACCGCAACCCTCACGCTCCGCCCGCCTACACCGTCTCCGTCAGTTGAAGTCGATCCGACCCGTCACGCCGAACTGCTGCGGATCGCCATACCGGACGTACTGGTTGGCGGCCCAGCCCTCGCTCGGGTCGTTGCCGAAGTAGAAGCCGCGCACGCCGTACCTCGCGTCGAACACGTTGCGCGCCCACGCGTACAGGCCCCAGTTGCGGCCTTCGTAGCCCACCTTCAGGTTGACCTTGGCCCAGGCGTCGGACTGGAAGTCGTGGCTGTCGGAGTAGTAGAAGCGGTCCATGCCGCTCACGGAGACCCGGCCGAACAGGCCGAAGGGTGCACGGAAGGTCGCCGCCGCGAAGAAGTTCCACGTGGGCGCGTGGGCGAGGCCCCGGCCGTCGAGGTCGGTGGACGTGCCGTCACCGTTCTCGAAGCTGTAGTCCTTGTATTCGGCGTGCAGCAGGCCCAGCGCGCCGTCGAGCTCCATCCAGCCCAGGGGGCGGGCGTGGATCTCGAACTCACCGCCGAAGCTGTTCGAGCGGCCGGCGTTGTTGGTGTACAGGAAGAAGTTCTGGGGGCTGTCCGGATCCTGCACCGAGGCCTCGACCTGCTGGTTGATCCGGTCCATGTAGAACACCGCGGCGTTGGTGGTGAGGTCGCCGCCCAGCCAGTAGCCCTTGTAGCCGGCCTCGAAGTTGTACAGCACCTCGCTGCCGAAGGTCTTGTGCTCGCTCAGCACCTCGGGCAGGCCCATGTTGAAGCCACCGGCCTTGTAGCCGCGGGCCGCACGCACGTACGGACGGCTGTGGTCGCCGATGAAGCCGGTGAAGGTGACGTGACCACCCCACATGGTCTCGTTCGGATCGAAGGCCTCGCCGGCGTCATCCTCGTACTCGCTCAGGCGGTGCTCCACGCGCACGCCGGCCGACAGGGCCACCGGCCCGATGCGGGAGTCGAGGTCGGCGAAGCCGGCGAGGTTGGTGGCCTTGTAGTCGCTGATGAGGAACACATCCTCGAAGCCGTTGTAGAAGGACTCGAGGTCGTTGTGCTCCTGGTTGTGGAGCATGTAGAAGCCGGCCAGCCACTCGGTGGTGTCGGCGAACAGGCGTCCGCCCTCTTCGCTGGTGATGCGCAGCTCCTGGCTCACGGTGAAGCGGTCGGCCTGCTTGTCCCACCAGTAGTCGTACTGGCAGGGCTCGTCTTCGCCGGTCTCCCAGTTCTGGCAGGTCTTCTCGGCCCAGTAGTCCGGGTTGGCCCAGTCACCGTCGAAGGCGTGCTGGTGCAGGGTCTGGCCGACGGTCGTGAGGCTCGTGAGCCGTGCCACGTCGCCCATCCACCAGCTCAGCTTCATGGCGCCGGCGTTGGTGCGGGCCGAGTCGATGCCGGGCTGGTCGGTGATGGTCTCGAAACCGTTGTTGTCGAGGGTCCAGGCATCGTACCCGTTGGCCAGGTTGGCGTGCATGTAGGTCAGGTCGATGCGCAGGGCGTCGACCGGGGTCCACCGCAGCTTGAAGCGGCCCGTGCGCTCGTCGCGGGCATTGGTGTCGCTCACGCCCAGGTAGGTGTTCTCGCGAAAACCGTCCTGGTTGTGCATCTGCAGGCTGGCCCGGTACAGCAGGCGCTTGTCCTTCGTGACGGGACCGCTGGCGTAGGCGCCCATGGTCCAGGCGTTGTCGGTGCCGAGGGAGGCCTGGCCGCCGGCCTGGAATTCACGGGTGGGATCGTTGGACTTCACGTAGATGAGGCCGGCGAGGGCGTTGGCGCCGTAGCGGGTGCCCTGGGGGCCGCGGAGGACCTCCACCTGCTGCACGTCCCACAGGGTGGCGGCCATGCCGAGGCCCGACAGGTCGATGTCGTCGATGAGGAAGCCGACCGAGGCGTTGGGCGCGCCCTGGAACTCCTCCTGATCGCCGATGCCGCGGATCTGGAAGTAGCGGGGACGGCTCGTGGCGCCGGACCAGTTCAGGTTGGGCACCGCGTACATGATGTCCTCGAACTGGGCGCCGCCCTCGTCGACGATGTCCTTCTCCTCGAGCACGGTGATGCTGCTGGGCACGTCGATGGCCAGCCGCTGCTCGCGCAGGCCGGAGGTCACGACGACCACGTCCGCATCCGCCTCGTCGATGGGTTCGTCCGTCTCGGAGGTCTCGGCGGTGTCCGAGCGCTCGGCCTGTGCCACCGTCTCGTCGGCGGGCGCCTCGGCCTGCTCTTCCTGGGCCCAGGACAGGTTGGCCGCGAGGGCCAGGGTCAGGGTCAGCTTGTTCATCTCGCGTCTCTCGGTGCTTGCTTTCGTTCACACGGAGATCCGGAGGCGCAGTACAAATTGATCCGCTGAGAAGCGGTCATCTGCCATCCCTACGCCGGTATGATCCGGATCAGGTTCAACGGGTCCCTGCAAGCAGGTCTCAGCGGCGATGCCGCACCCCGTGGCCGACAGCGCTGTAGCCCATCGCGGCGAGAGGTCCACAGGGGTCCGGCGTCCGGTACCCCCATCCTGGATCAAAAAACAGGCCCGGTCTCTCCGCTACGGGAGGACCGGGCCTGGATGTGTCCAGAGTGTCAAGGACGAAAGACCAAAGGAGCGCCGGGTCACAGCACATGGGAGCGGAGGAACGGAGGAAACAGGGATATCATCGAAAAAATCTCTGTTGTCTCTGCTTCTCTGTTTCTCTGTGTGGAAACCCAACCCCTCTTCAGCCGGAAGCCCTCACTCCGCTTCCTCTTCGTCCTCGAGGTCACCCCCACCGAAGAACACGTGCACCGTGTCGAGCTTGGTGATGCTGCCGTTGGCGAGGGTGTCCTCGATCTGGCCGACGATGCCGCCGAGCTCGTCGCTCCAGCTGCCGCTCCACACCTGCTCGCGGCGCTGCTTCCACTCGCCCTTCTGCTTGCGGGTCTCGCGGGTGCTCCAGCCGACCAGGTAGCCGTCGTCGCCGTAGGTGCCCGAGAGCTCCTGGCGGTTGCGGTTGTTGTCGTTCTCGAGCTGGAAGTAGTCGAGCCGGCCCATGTCGTCGTAGCCGTAGGTGAAGATGTCGCTGTTCTGGTCTTCGCCCTGCAGGTTGGGGGTGACGACGACCTCGAGGGGGCGTCCCTCGTCGTCGAAGGACCAGTCGTAGGTGACCGTGACGGGCTTCTGGTCGGGATCGGGGATCACGACCCACTCCTCGAGCACCACGCGATCGTCCTCGAAGGTGAACTCACGACGGATCATGGGCTCTTCGTTCTCGTCCTCGGTCTCGGTGAGCGCCTCGACCCGGCCCTGGGCGTCCAGGTACAGGGTGGACCACCGGAACGGCAGGCCGGTGCGGTAGTCGATGACGTAGGCGACGTCCTGCCCGCCCTCCTGACCGTAGCTGACCTCACGGATCGGCGTGCGGGTGGGCACGAGGTTGTACCGACCGGTGATGCGGCCCTTGTCGTCGAACTCGGTGACGATCTCGGCGGTGGTGACGCCGCCGCTGATGGCCTTCTGGGAGATCATCTCGACGCCGTCGCCCACCGTCTCGGTGGTGACGCGGGCCTCACCGCCGTCGTCGTGGAAGATCATGAGCCCGTCGCGCTCGGAGGGGCCGTGGTACTCCCAGGAGGCCACGAGGCGATCGTCTGAGTCGGGCAGGGTGTAGCTCAGGTCGCTGCGGACCACCGAGGGGTGCTGCTCGTGGGCACGGGCAGGCAGCGGAGGGGTGGGCAGCGCGAGCTGGCCGGCATCCCAGACCTTGATCACGGATCCGCCGACCCACTCGTCGACCAGGCCGTCGCCGTCGTTGTCCTTGCCATCGAGGGCCTCGGTGTTGTCGACCGTGCAGCCGGCGGCCATCAGGGCCAGAAGTCCAAGGAATCGCATGTCTCCTCCGGTGGCGCAGGGGAATGCGCCATGGTGTCGGAGACACCGTTCCACAGGAGGGTCGAGCCCACAAGTCCTTGACAGACCGCGCGGCAACATGATGCATCTCTGAACGGAACAAAGGGGAAAGTGGAACGGTGCCCTGCCCTCCCCGCTCCACGGGCCCTGGCCCGCGACTCGGAGGAGGTGGGAGATCCGCTGCCCTCAGGTCCGGATCACGCCGGTACCGGCTCGCAGGTGTAGAGGTGGTCTTCGGAGATGAAGGTCTCCCCCACCACCTCCAGCGTGGGCTCGCCGTCGGGAAGCTGCGCCGAGACGCCCCAGGTCGTGGTCGTCTCCTCGCCCACCGCACCCCCCAGGGCATCGTCCCAGCGCACGCTCCAGGTGGTCTCCGAGAAGGTGGCCCAGTCCCCTTCGAACATCCACTCCGAGGTGCGGACGGAGGAATCGACGAAGCCGTCCTCGTTCCAGGTGACGACCGTGGTGTGCCGCTTCGGATCGTCGAGATCCTCGGACACGAAGGAGGTCAGCCGGTCCTGGTCGTCCCAGGTCCACCCGAGACGATAGCGCGCGCGCATCCGCTCCGGCCGACCGGCGGTGATCTCGGCCTCGAGCGGCCTGTCCTGCTCGTCGAGGGTCCACGCGACCTCGAAGCGCGTGAGCACCTCGTCGTCCCGAGGGTCGACGGTCACGCCCTCCACGAGCCGCCCGTCCTCGAAGACGAAGTCCTGCCGGGTGTCCGGCTCGGCCCCCTTCTCCGCGACCCACTGCATGGACAGCACCCTGTCCTCATCGTCCAGCACGTAGGTCCCGTACCTGACGGGCCTGGCGTTGGACTCGGCCTCCACGTCGAACTCGTACACGGTCACGAAGGCCATGTGACGACCGTCGACCTCCTCGTAGCGGTAGGTGCGCTCGAGGTAGTCCCAGTCGTCGAACACCGAACGCAGGGCCGTGGGACGCCCCTGCTCGTCGTAGTCGAACACGTCCCGCGCCACGGACGGGCCATCGTAGTACAGGTGCTGGGACTGCAGACGCCCATCGTCCCAGACGTAGTCGAAGCCACCCTGGCTCCCGCTGTCGTACCAGGTGCGCTCCACCACCTCGCCGTCCCGGTCGTGCAGGCCGGTGTAGCTCCAGGACTCGTACCACTCGAAGGGGTGCCCCTCCTTGCGCCAGGTACGCTCACTGCGCTCCACCGAGGCGTCCTGGTGAAAGACCAGCTCCGGCGGCGCCACCGTCGGCGTGGACAGGAACTGCGCAGGACGCTGTTCGAACCGGAAGCCGCCCACCCACTCGTCGACCACACCGTCGCCGTCGTCGTCGAGGCCGTTGCACAGCTCGGGGGCCGGGGCGGTACAGGCGGTGAGGAAGAGGGACAGCACAAGAGCGGGACGCATCGGGACTCCTGGTGGGGAGCCGCATCCTAGACTGCATGAGCATGCAGGAAGAGCCTCCATCCCCTTGGCATCGGAGCAAACAAGGAAATGGGGGCGCGCCTCGACATCCCCGCGCCCGTCCACTGGGGCGCGGACACGCCCCAGTGGAACCCGGAACTACCGGCAGACGAACGTATCGACGTAGTCCGGTACCACCAGGATGCCCTCGATGGACTCGCTGCTCCCCCTGAGCGCCCCTTCGTCGTCGTCCCAACCGAACGTGGTCAGGGAAGCCAGCGGGTCCGCCTCCTCCTCGGCGTCTCCGTACCGCATCACGCCCACCGACTCGACCGTCTCGATGCCGCCGAACGGGTTGTAGGTGACGGTCATGCCCACCGAATCCGGCGCGTCCGAGGTCTCGTGCGTGACCTGCACCAGGCGTCCGTCGGCGTCCCAGCTGTAGACGTCGTCGATCCGCAGGGTCTCTTCCCCACGGGGGATGGTCTGCTGGACGTGCTCGAGCAGGCCATCGTCCGAGAACGTCCATGCATAGGCATGCTGGACCGTCTCCTCTCCGGTCTCCATGTCGACCGAGGACACCTCCACCAGGTGGCCATCCTCATACCGGTAGACGGTGCGCTGCTCGTCGATGTCGCCGGTCTCGAGGACGTCGGCGACCCACAGGATGCGGCCCTCGGCATCGTAGGCCATGTGGCGCTCCAGCGGCTCGGACTCCGGGGCCGGTCGGGAGGTGACCCTGGCGAAGCCGCCGTCCTCCTCGTCGTGCCACGCGTACTCCGTCCGGGTCCAGGACGTCGTTCCCTTCAGTCCGATCTCCCGAAGCAGCCTGCCCTGCTCGTCGAGCTCCAGGCGCCAGCCGGACAGGAGCTGGTCGAGGTCGGTGGGCTCGGTCGCCCCCTCTGAGAACGTGGCGACATACACCTCCACGCCGTCCAAGGACTCCGAGTAGCTGACGAGGGAGCCATCATCCCCACGCTGCTCCACCACCTCGAAGACGCCACCGTCCTCGTCGAACACGCGGTGCTCCGTGATGGTGCTGGCGTGCGCCGAGGTCTGCACCGACAGGCGCTCCGCGACACCTGGGACCTGCACCGGGACCCACGAGGCCTGCGGCGGATGGCCTGCCCACAGGCCGGTCGGCCAGACCAGGTCGATCGTCCAGGTTCCCACCCACTCGTCGACGACCCCGTTTCCGTCGTCGTCGATGCCGTTGCAGGCCTCCGGCCCCCGGACATCACCCAGCATGAACTCGTCGGCCGGCGAGGCGCAGCCCGCCAGGAGGAGTACCGCGATCAGGCTTGTGTTCCTTCCCATGTCTTCACGCTCCCTTCAGTCATGCATGAAAGTGCACAACCTGCCCGGGACGCAAACCGTATCGAGTTCATTCGATGAAAAGATCGGAATGTCCAGGATCTCTTCCATACGACAGGAAAGCCGCACGGGGCGTCGGCAGTGTACGCGCCCGTGCGGCAGGAGGAGACACAAGGATGCCTGCGCTGGTCGCGGCCCCAGGGGAACCACGACCGACATCCACCCCTCAAGTGTGACAGGGCGGCGTGTCGTAAACCGGCGGAGGGCTACGGTACGAGCTCGGCGCGGTGGTAATTCCCATCTGACCTCCGACCTCGATTCCACCGCCCGGTCACCGATGTACAGTGAACGTCCACGCGAACCCGGGGTACTCCATGAAGCTCACCTTCCTCGGCGCCACCGACACCGTCACCGGCTCCCGCTACCTGGTCGAAACGGCGAACACCCGCATCCTGGTGGACTGCGGGCTCTTCCAGGGGGTCAAGCGCGTCCGCGAGCGCAACTGGGCGCCGTTTCCCGTCGATCCCGACTCCATCGACGCCGTGGTCCTCACCCACGCGCACATCGACCACAGCGGGTACGTGCCGGCGATCGTGCGCAACGGCTTCCGGGGCAAGGTCCACGTCACCGGCGGCACCGCCAGCCTGCTGAACATCCTGTGGCCCGACTCCGGCCACCTGCAGGAGGAGGAGGCGAAGTTCCGCAACCGGCACCGGTCCACCAAGCACTCCCCCGCCCTGCCGCTGTACACCGAACGGGAAGGCATCAACGCCCTGAGCCGGCTTGCGCGACACCCCTTCGAGGAAGCCTTCCAGGTGGGCGACATCACCGTCAGCTTCCATCGCACAGGCCACATCCTCGGTGCCGGATCCGTGCTGCTCGAGGCGGATGGCCGGCGGCTCGCCATCAGCGGCGACGTGGGCCGCCCGGAGGATCCGGTGATGCTGCCCCCCGATCCGCTCCCGGCGGCGGACGTGGTGCTGGTGGAGTCCACCTACGGCAACCGGCTGCACGGGGACATCGACGTCTCCGGCGAGCTCGGCGAGGTGGTGCGCCGCACGATGGATCGCCAGGGCGTGCTGCTGATTCCCGCCTTCGCCGTGGGACGCGCACAGACGCTCCTGCACCTGCTGGCCCAGCTGCAGGCGAAGGGAGAGATCCCCAAGGTGCCGGTCTACCTGAACAGTCCCATGGCCATCGCCGCCACCGACATCCTGCTCGAACACGCGTCCGATCACCGACTGACGCCACAGGAGGTCCGCGACCTGTGCGAGACGGCCACCTACACCCGCACCGTCGAGGAGTCGAAGTCCCTCAACAAGAAGAAGGGCCCGATGATCATCATCTCCGCCGCGGGCATGATCACCGGCGGCCGCATCCTGCACCACCTGGTGAGCTTCATCGGGAGCGGGAAGAACACCGTGCTCATCACGGGCTTCCAGTCCCCGGGCACCCGCGGTTCGGCCCTGGTGGGCGGCGCCGACGAGATCAAGATCTACGGCAAGTACCACCGCGTCGTCGCCGACGTGGAGCGGCTGGAGGGCCTGAGCGCCCACGCCGACCGCGACGAGCTGCTCGAGTGGCTGAAGGGCACCGAGAAGCCGGAGCGGGCGTACGTGATCCACGGCGAGCCGGAGAGCCAGGACGCGTTCCGCCTGGCGCTGAAGGACCAGCTCGGCTGGAATGCGACGGTGCCGGAGCTGGGTGAGACCATCCAGATCTGACCCCTCCCCAAGGACCACACGGGTGGCAGCTGCACACACCCGTGTGACCTGTTGGAAGGAGACACGACCCTGGCCCTCCAGGTCGTCGTCGAGAGACGCCCGGGCGGGCCCGCGGTCGTTGGGGAAGTGCAGGATACCGAAACGACTGTCAACGTATATGTGCAAACAAATGCGAAAGACTGGCTTCATGGCGGGCGTTGACGGAACGGTCCTCTTCCACGGGAGGCGATGACGACAAGGACGCGTCGCCAGGCTTCCCGACGGCCTGCACGACCAGGCGACCGGCGTCCCACGAACCACCTCCTCGGCTCCGTCCGCGTGAGCCCATGCAGCGGTCCCGGTGCGCCCCCACGCCCCGCTCGCTGCACCTCCTCCTCCACCACCGAACCCAAAGGAGCGCTTCCCAGCCCACTCCGGGCCCCTAGTTGAAAACGACTTTCATTTTTAGTTGGCGCCCCCGATTCCGCCGCAGTAGAACGGCGGCACCATGTTGATAACGACTTTCATTTTCAGCACCGCACTCGCGGGTACTCCCCCTTCGTCCGAGGCGGACGCGGCTTCCCTCTCCGCCGACGACGCGGAGGTGGTGATCGTCTCGTCCTCCTCGGAGCCGGAGCCCCAGAAGGACGCCGCGGTCGCCACGCGGGTGATCTCCCGGGACCAGATCGAGGCCTCCGGTGCCACCCAGGTGGAGCAGCTGCTGGAGATGATCCCCGGTGTCCAGTACCTGCCCGGCGTGCGCTCCTCCGGGCTGTCCCTGGGCGGACACGATCCCCGGCACACCCTCGTCCTCATCGACGGCCGCCGCATGATCGGCCGCATCGGAGGCGACCTCGACCTGCGCCGTCTCTCCACCGCCGACATCGAGCGCATCGAGATCATCCAGGGACCCACCAGCGCCCTGTACGGCACCGAGGCCATCGGCGGCGTCATCCACATCATCACCCGCGGCAGCCGCAAGCCCTGGCGCGTGGAGGCCGGTCTGCAGGGTGCCGGACGGGTCTCCGCGGATCGGGCCACGGAAGCCGTCGCCGCCCTCCCCCTCCTGCCGAGCGCCACCTGGCTCGATGGCACCGCGGCCCACGCGCGGTTCGACGGTCGGATCGGCCTCCTCTCGGGCCACGTCGGCGCCTCGACCGCCACCTACGCCGGCTGGGACGCGGATCCCGGCACCGCAGCCACCGACGGCGACGCCCAGCAGACCCTGCAGGCCGACGCCCACCTGCAGCTCGGCGACCGCGCCCACGTGCGCCTCGACGGCCGCCACGGACTCCTGCAGGGCCAGGGCGTCGACGCCACGGCCACCGGCGCCCGCTTCGACCGCACCTTCGCCACCCGCACCACCGACGCCACCCTGTCCTTCGCCCTGCCCTTCGCCAGCGAGTGGACCGCCCGTGGCGCCCTGTCCGGCAGCCTGTTCACCGACGCCACCACCAGCGACCAGCGCGGCTCCGACGCCCTCGACACCCACAGCCTCACCCGGCAGTGGCTCGCCCAGGCCGACGGCTCCGTGGGCGGCTGGCTCCCGGGCCGGGCCCACCACGTGCTGTTCGGCGCACAGGGCCTCGGCGAGCTGGTCACCGCCGACCGGGTCGAGCAGGGCATCGCCCCCCGCGCCCGCGGCGCCGTCTTCGGCCAGTACAGCTACCACACCGGCGACACCTGGACCCTCCTCGCCGGCCTGCGCGGCGACTGCGACTCCCTGTTCGGCGGCAACGTCTCGCCGCGGGTGGCGGTGCGCTTCCGCCCCTTCGAGGCCCTCCAGATCCGGGCCGGCGCCGGTACCGGGTTCCGCGCGCCGGACTTCAAGCAGCTGTACATGGACTTCTCCAACCCCGGCGTCGGCTACCGGGTGGCCGGCAACGCCGAGCTGCGCCCCGAGCGCTCCATGGGCGTGCACCTGTCGGCCACCGTCGACGCCCACGCGGACATCGCGCTCGAGCTCACCGGCCGCCACGATCAGGTGGTGGACCTCATCACCACCGATCTCGTCGGCGACGACGTCGGCACGGCCGCGTTGTACAGCTACGTCAACGTCGGCCGCGCCCGCATCCAGAGCCTCACCACGGACCTGCAGCTCCTCCACAGCCGGCCCGTCCACCTCGACCTGACCTACGTGCTGCTCGACGCCTGGGACCTCGAGCACGACCGCAAGCTCCCCGGCCGCTCCACCCACCAGCTCACCGGCAGGCTCTCGGCCTCCCACGCCCCCTCCGGCCTCACCGCGAGCCTGGCGGCCAACCTGCTCTCCGAGCGTCCCTTCTACGTGGGCGACGAGGTCGAGCTGCGTCCCGCGACCGCCCTCGTGGACCTGCAGATCCGTTGGGCCGCGACCCAATCCCTGTTCCTGCAAGCCGGCGTCGACAACCTGCTCGACACCGGCACCCCCGACCTCACCCGACCGCGCCGCGTGTACGCCGGCGTGACCGGCCGCTTCGCCGCGCCGGATCCTGGAGTCCAGCCATGAACCGTCACCTGATGCTCCCCCTCGCCCTGCTGTCCTTCGCCTGTGCCGAGGACCCGTCCACGCCCGTCGAGACCGACACCGCCGTCGAGACCGACACCGCCGTCGAGGCCGACACCGCCGTCGAGTCGGACACCGCCGCCCCCGCCGAGGCACTCGCCCTGTCCGTCGACGCCACCGACGAGGCCGGCTGGTCCCACCTCGACCTGGCCACCGGCACCGCCACCGATGCCGCCGGCGACTGGACGCTCGCCTTCCAGCGGGCCACCGTGAAGATCAACGGCGGCGTCTCCGGCGAGGGCGGCGTGCGCGCCCAGCTCGTCGACGCGTCCCTGTCCGAGGACATGACCATCCCGAGCGATGGCTGGAAGGAGGACACCACCGGCGACGACGGCACCGAGTTCTGGGCCTTCGACGGCTGGTACATCTACGACAGCACCAACCACACGCTCTCGCCCACCCCCGGTACCTGGCTGGTCGAGCTCGCCGACGGCTCCGTCCACGGCGTCGTGATCGACAGCTACTACGACGAGCACGGCACCTCCGCGGTCTACCAGCTCACCACCCTGGCCCTGCGGAGCGCCCAATGAGCCGCGCCCTGCTGCTCGCCGCCGCGCTGTGGGCCGGGGTGGCCCACGCCGCCGGTGACCGTGTCGTGAGCGTGGGCGCCGCCCTCACCGAGATCCTGTTCGCCCTCGACCACGGCGACCGGGTGGTCGGCGTGGACAGCTCCAGCCTGTGCCCCGCCTCCGCCCAGACGCTTCCCCGCGTGGGCTCCCACCGGCAGGTCCACGCCGAGTCCATCCTCGCCCTGTCGCCGGACACCCTCTTCGTCAGCGACGGCGTGGGTCCCGGCGCGGCCCTCGACCAGCTCCGGGCCGGCGGACTCGACGTCCACGTGGTGGCCTCGCCCACCAGCCTCGCCGGCGCCCGGGACCGCATCCTCGAAGTGGGCCGCTCCGTCGGCGCCGAGGCGCAGGCCCTGGAGCTCGTGACCGACTGGCCGACGGTCCCCTCCACCCCCTCGGGCCCGAAGGTGGCCTTCCTGTACGCGCGCGGTGCGGGCACGATGATGCTCGCCGGCCACGGCACCGGCATCGACGAGGTGGTCGAGGCCGCCGGCGGTCAGCTGGTGGGTGACTGGGACGGCTTCCGCCCGGTCTTTGCCGAGGCGCTGGTGTCCATGGCACCCGACGTCCTGCTCATGACCACCCGCGGTCTCGAGAGCATGGGCGGTGCCGAGGGCCTCAAGGCCGTCCCCGGCCTTTCGCTGACCCCCGCCGGTCGGAACCAGGCCGTGCTGCACCTCGACGACGTCCTCCTCCTGTCCCTCGGACCGCGCACGCCCCAGGCGATCGACACCCTGCGCGTCCAGCTGCAGGAGCTCTCCCAGTGAACCAGGCGATCCCGGACCGCGCGACGCAGATCGTCTCGCGTCGTTCATCCATCCTCTGGCTGGGCGCCGGTGGACTGCTGGCGGTGGCATCCGTCGCCGGCCTCGTCCTCGGTCCCATCCGGATTCCCGTAGCAGCGGTGCCCGGGATCGCCTGGAACGCTCTGGCCGGTACGGCCGAAACCAGTGACCTCCACCACCAGGTCCTCGCGCAACTCAGGTTTCCGCGTCTCCTCCTGGGCATGGTGGTGGGGGGAGCTCTGGGCCTCTGCGGAGCCCTCACCCAGGGCTGGTTCCGCAACCCGCTGGCCGATCCCGGCCTGCTGGGCATCAGCTCCGGCGCCGCCCTCGGCACCGCCGTCGGACTCATCGCCGGACACGCCCTCAACCTTCCCGACTGGGGGCCCGGCGCCTTCGCCATGGGGTTCGGCCTGCTCGCCTCCGCCCTGGTCCACGGGCTCGGCGCCAGCGGGAGGGGCACCGGCGTCACCCGCCTCATCCTGGCCGGCATCGCCGTCAACGCGCTGGCCGGCTCCGCCATGGGCCTGCTGCTCACCCTGGCCGACGACGCCGCCCTGCGGGACCTGACCTTCTGGACCCTCGGCAGCCTCGGCGGCGCCACCTGGCCCCTCCTCGGCTGGGTCGCCCCCTGCCTGCTGGTGGGCATGGTCCTCGCGATGCCCCTGTGGCGCCCCCTGGACGCCCTGCTCCTCGGCGAGGCCACCGCCGCCCACCTGGGCGTGGACCTGCTCGCCCTGCGCCGGCGGGTGGTCGTGCTGGTCTCCGCCATGATGGGCGTCGCCGTCTGCGCCACCGGCCTCATCGGCTTCGTCGGCCTCGCGGCCCCCCACCTCGTCCGCCTCCTGGCCGGCCCTCGCCACCGGGTGCTCCTCCCCGCGGCCACGCTCGTCGGCGCCGGGCTCACCGTGGGCGCCGACGTCATCGCCCGCACCGCCGCCGCGCCGCTCGAGCTGCCCCTCGGCGCGCTGACCACCCTGCTCGGCGGCCCGCTGTTCCTGCACCTGCTGCGCCGGGAGGGAGAGCGATGATCGCCTGCGACGACGTCCACCTGACCGTCCACGGCCGTCCGCTCCTCGCGGAGGTCAGCCTGCGCGTGGCGCCCGGACGCACCCTCGCCCTGGTCGGTCCGAACGGGGCCGGCAAGTCGACGCTGCTGTCGGTCCTGTGCGGCGACCGGTCACCGGACCTGGGCCACGTCGAGCTCGGAGACGCACCTCTCCGCGCCACACCGGCCCACGACAGGGCCCGCCGGATGACGGTGCTGCCGCAGCACCCGACCGCCGCCCCCTCCCTCACCCCCGCCGAGGTGGTCGGTCTCGGACTGCAGCTGTGCTGGGGCCAGGCCGATCCGGCCATCGTCGACGGCGCCCTGCGGCGGCTCGGCGTGTCCGCGTTGGCCCACACTCCCATGGGCCGTCTGTCCGGCGGCGAGCGCCAGCGGGTGCACCTCGCGCGGGTGGTGGCCCAGGCCGACGCGAGCGCGGGGGCCCAGGCCATCCTGCTCGACGAGCCCACCTCCGCCCAGGATCCGGGCCACCTCCACGTCGTCCTGTGCGCCATCCGGCACCTTCGGAAGCGCCACGCGGTCATCGCCGTGCTGCACGATCTCCACGCCGCGAGCGCCGTGGCCACCCACCTCTGCCTGATGGCCGGAGGAAGGGTGGTACGCACGGGCACCCCCGACGAGGTGCTCCACCCGGACCTGCTCGCGCAGGTCTACCGCACACCTTTCCACACCTTGTCCCACCCTGACCTGAGGCGGCCCCTCGTGCTGCCGAACCTGTCCTTGGAGGAAGCATGAACCTCACCGAGCGCTACCAGGATCTGAAGTCCACCCACCCCCGCATCCGCATCCGCGACGCCGCCGAGAAGCTCGCCGTGTCCGAGCTCGAGCTCGTGCTCGTGCAGCCCGGCACCGTCCGCCTGCGCAGCGACGCCAAGGCCCTCATGGAGGCCCTGCCCTCCATCGGCCGGGCGATGGCCCTGACCCGCAACGCGTGGTGCGTCCACGAGCGCAAGGGCGCCTGGACCGCCTGCGAGATCAGCGGTCCGCCCCACTTCCCCGTGGGCGTGGTGCACAACGCCGACATCGACCTGCGCCTGTTCCTCGGCCGGTGGAAGCACATGGTCTACGCCCAGGTTCCCTCCCGGGGCCGCGTGCTCCACGCCGTCCAGGTGTTCGACCAGGCCGGCGACGCCCTGCACAAGATCTACGCCACCGACGCCACCGACATGGACGCGTTCCAGGCGCTCGTGGCCGAGCTGACCGACGCCGATCCGGCGCCCCTCGCCCTCGAGGCCGTCCCCGCTGCCAACGCCGATCGTCCCGACGACCAGGTGGACGCCCAGGCCCTGCTCGACGACTGGGCCGCGATGACCGACACCCACCAGTTCTTCGGCATGATCCGCCGGCACGAGGTCGGTCGCCTGCAGGCCCTGCGCCTCGCCGAGCACCGCTTCGCCCGCCGTCTCGACGGCGCCCACGCCGTGCGCGCCATGCTGAACGGCGCCAGCGAGAGCGGCCAGGCCATCATGTGCTTCGTCGGCTCCGCCGGCGTCATCCAGATCCACACGGGCCCCGTCGAGCGCATCGTGGAGATGGACACCTGGCTCAACGTGATGGACCCGGACTTCAACCTGCACCTCGACACCCGGGGCATCGCCTCCGCCTGGCACGTCACCAAGCCCACCGAGGACGGCCCCGTGAACAGTCTCGAGGTCTACGACGCCGAGGGCGGGCTCATCGTGCAGTTCTTCGGCGCGCGCAAGCCCGGACAGGCCGAGGACGTGGCGTGGACGGAGCTGGTGGCCGGGTTGGCCTGAGCCGCCGGCCGACTACTCCACCTCGTCTCCGACGCAGGTGAAGCCGAAGAACGTGTCCACCAGGATATCCGGACCGCCTTCACCACTGAGGACGATGGTGCCATTCACCTGCCCGAACAACGGATCGTAGCTGCCGATCCACTCGGACTGCACCGTCTGCGACCAGCCCTGCTCGCCGTCCGGGGCGAAGAACCGCTGACGCCACGTGTCGGCGACGCCCTGTTCGTTGTAGGTGACCTCGACCTCCCACCGCTCCTCGCCGGCGATCTCCCGGGTGTGCTTCTCGAGCTGGCCGCGGTCGGTCCACTGGTAGGTGTGGGACTCGAGGTGGGCGATCTGGTCTCCCTGGAAGTGGGTGCGGGTGATTGCCAGGGGCCGGTCCTGCTCGTCGAGCGTCCAGTCCCAGGTGGCCCAGGGCATCGGCTCGGAGATGTCCCGGTGGGTGGCGATCTCCTCGACGATGCGACCGTCCTCGTACACGAACTCCAGCGCCGACCGCTCCGTCTGCCAGTCCGCGGTCATGACCGCCTGTTTCAGCAGCTTCATGTCCGCGTCGAAGACCCAGCGCCGGCTGACGGCCTGTCCTCCCGCGTCGAAGGTCACCTCGTGCATCACGTGGTGATCAGGCAGCCCCATGGGGTCGTCCCCGTCGAACCACTCGGCCACGGACACCATGCGGGGCTCCGGAACCACCTCTTCCACCCCCAGGATGCGTCCCTGGTCGTCCCAGGAGACCACCTGTCGTTGGACCTCCCCGCCCGCGCGGGAGAAGGACGACATAAGCAGCCGGCCCTCCTCCTTCTCCATACGCCACGTGCCGACCTTGGTCTCGTGGGTGACCGTGCCGTGCAGATCATGGGGTCCTTCGTACCAGAAGGCGTCCCGCCACAGCTCCGGTCCGCCCTGGGCCTCCTCGAGTCGGTGGCTCATGGCGACCGAGTCCGCCTGGACCCACCCGAACGCCACGTCGGGCATGGCCGGAGGGCCCATCACGCCTGCCGGCTGGAACACCAGGATCTGCCCGCCCGGCCACGCCGTGGGCCCCTCCTCGCTTCCCGAGGTGCACTCTCCGAGCCGAGGGATCTCGTAGCCGGGAAGCGTGGAGCACTCGTGCAGGTTTCCGCCGACACAGTCTCCGTTTCCTCCCAGCTGACACCCTGCAAGGGCGAGGAACAGCCCACTTCTCCACATCCGGTACCTCCAGGTTAGCATACCTTCATCCAGTACCGAATCGCATGAAGTTGCAAACCATGGGTTCGAGTTTCGCGATTCTTCGGCTGGACGGTACCGTGCGTCCCATGGCTGAACCCCCTATTCCAGCCCTACTGCATGGAGGACGGGACCGCACTGACCACATGGCAGATACGATGTCGGCATGGTGCGGACCGGGTATCGTCCAGGGGGTCGGAAGCGCTGGCTCCGCGTGACAGGCCCACACGGCCTCCCAGGTGTGCACCGCGTACAGCATCCCGCCCACCCTCATGTCGAGGGGGAGCTGGTCGCCGGCGAGGCGAGGAGCAGGGCGACGAAGCATCGGGGGTGACCAGGGCCCCCGAACGCCCCACCGGGATCGACCCGGCAGGACAAGCGCAAGCCATCCCAGGGCAATACTTGAGCCGCACACCCGAGGCTCGTGGCGTCCCGGTAGGGTCGGGGCGAGGAACGAGGGAAAGGCCGTACTCCCGTACGGCCCGACCGAAGTGACGAAGAACCGACCCTGCCGGGGCGCCACGGGCCGTCTCCGCGAAGCAAGGATCACCTATGCGCCTGTACAGCCTCGATGCCGACTGGTGGCCGATCATCAGCCCCGCCCACGAGTACGACGAGCTCGCCCTCGCCTGCCTCGCCATGCTCCAGGACGCCGTCGAAGGTGATCTGGGTCGCCTCATGGAGCTCGGCTGCGGCTACGCTCCGATGGCCGATCACTGGCCCGACGATCTGCAGCTGACCCTGGTGGACATGTCGCCCGACATGCTCGCCCTCGCCGCCGAGCGTCACCCCCGGGCCACCACGCTGAAGGCCGACATGCGGGAGCTGAGCCTCGACGAGCCGGTCGACGCCATCCTGCTGCAGGACGCCGTGATGTACCTGCTGTCCCGCAACGACCTGCAGGCCACCTTCCGTGCAGCCTTCGGGAGCCTGCGCCCCGGCGGCGCCTTCCTGGTGGTGCCCGACATCGTCAAGGAGGCCTACGAGGAGACCACCCTGTCCGGTGGCGGCGAGGCCGAGGATGGCCGGGCGTTCCGCATGCAGGAGTGGCACTTCGACCCCGACCCGTCCGACCACACCACCCAGGCGGCCTTCAGCTACATGCTGCGCTGGCCCGACGGCCGGGTCGAACACCACGGCGAGACCCACACCATGGGCCTGTTCTCCGTACACGAGATCCAGACGGCCCTGGAGCAGGCCGGCTTCGAGCTGCTGCAGCCGGACATCCTGCCGGCCGGGCTGCCGTTCCTGGCGAGGAAGCCGGTGTAGGCCCGAACTGAGGCCCGTGCCCGAATGGGCCGCCTCTCGCGCCTGTGCCCGCTGCCCGAGTGGGCCATCTCCCGTGCCCGTGCCCGTGCCCGAATACAGCGGTTCTCCCCTTCCCGAACCTCACCGGCAATCCGAGGCCAGGGCGCCCCAAGGGGCGCCCGTACGTACGGGCGGGCCTTGGCCCGCCCTGGTTTCGCCCCGGCGAGAGGTCCCGGCTCGTTGCCCGAGCCGTTGATGCCCTTCCTTGGGTCGGCCCCCGCCGGGCACGGGCACGGGCACGGAAACGGGTCTCGAGCGGCGGGTCGATGGAACCCGGGAATTCGCCGGGCACGGGCACGGGCACGGGCACGGAAACGGGTTTTCGGGAAGGGTTGATCCAACGGTAATCTGCCCCCACAATCCCTCCGATCCACGGGAGGCCCCCCATGACCGACGAACGCACCTACCAGATGCTCTGGGACTGCCCCATGTGCGGCACCGAGAAGCTCCTCGGCAAGGACCACCGCCACTGCCCGAACTGCGGCGCCCCCCAGGATCCCGACCGCCGGTACTTCCCCAAGGAAGAGGACAAGGTCGAGGTCGAAGATCACGCGTTCGTCGGCGCCGATCGCATCTGTCCCGCCTGCGACGCCCCCCAGTCCGCGGCGGCCTCCTTCTGCGGCAACTGCGGCAGTCCCTTCGAGGGCGCGAAGACGGCCAGGCTCGTGGCCGACGGCCACACCGTGAAGGAGCGCACGCTGGTCGACGAGGCGCCCCCCACGCCCGAGCCCCCGAAGAAGGTGCCCGGCTTCCTCAAGGTCCTGGCCGTCGGCATCGTCGCCGCCATCGCCATCTTCCTCGTCTTCGCCTTCTGGACCGAGAAGGGCGAGGTCACCGTGGCCGGTCACAGCTGGGAGCGCTCCATCCAGGTGGAGACCTTCTCGTCGGTCCGCGAGGGCGACTGGTGCGACCGCAAGCCCTCCACGGCCTACGACATCCGCACCTCGGAGAAGCAGCGCGACACGAAGCAGGTCCCCGACGGCCAGGACTGCAAGATGGTCAAGGCCGACCGGGGCGACGGCACGTTCACCGAGAAGGAGGAGTGCACCACCCGCTACCGGGAGGAGCCCGTGATGGACCAGTGGTGCGACTTCAAGATCGACAAGTGGGTCGTCACCGACACCCTGCGCGCCCAGGGCGACGGCCTGTCCCCTGCGCCCACCTGGCCCACCGGCACCTTCGACAGCTGCAAGTCCCTCGGCTGCACCCGCGAGGGCCGTCGCAGCGAGACCTACGACGTCACCTTCACCGGTCCCAAGGGCGCCGAACACAGCTGCACCTTCGACATCGACACCTGGCAGGCCATGTCCGAGGGCAGCCGGGCCCAGGCCGAGTTCCGCGTCATGGGCGGCGGCGTGGTGTGTGACTCCGTGGCGGGGCGCTGAGTCTAGATTGCTCAGAATAAAACCGTACTTGGAGCGGTATGACGCGTTCCTACCATCATTAGGAACAGTAGAAGTGTGGCTGCATTCCGTTGCGAGGCTCGCGCTCGTTCCTTGCGAGATGGCCCCCCACTACTGCTCAGAACAACCAGATAGTATTGTCTCCCACCTTCGTAGCTCGCGTGAAAAACTACGTTCTTCACGGCTCTGCCGCACTTTTACTCCACTACGTGCAAATACGCACGGGGAACTTTTTCATCGAGTCTCAACCGCTGCTAGCGTCCCGCGCAGGAGGTTGATTGATGAAGAGTTTTTTGCTTGCCATGTTGTTCGGGCTGTCTGCTTGCGGCCAATCCATGATCGACGAACTCAATGCTGAGACTGTTGATCTCAAGATCGAAAACCGTACCAGCGAGAATCTGTACTATTTCGCATATGCCGACTGTGGCGCCAACAACTGGATTCACGTCATCGATGATGACAAGTTCGTCGCCAGTTTCGATGACATCACCGAGCGATTTCTTGATCCCGGTTGCTACGATCTCTATGTGGAGACCGAGAGTGGTTGCTGGGCCGAGAACAGTACAGACCAGAACGTGGATCCCGGGTTCATCTTCACCTGGACCATCACCGACGATTCCATGAACTGTTCCGTCTGGGACGAGATCTTCTGATCTTGGCCCCTACTTGTCTCGGACGTGAGGGTGCCAGCCTGTTTGCCCAGGCCGAGTTCCGCGTCATGGGCGGCGGCGTGGTGTGTGACTCCGTGGCGGGGCGGTAGGCCTCACTTCGGGAACACCACCCGCCAGTCCTTCTTCATGTCCACCACCACCCAGCCCTCCTCGGCCGCGAGATCGAGGCTCTTGTCGAGCACGCCGACGTGGCCCTCACGGTCGTAGGCGTACTCCCGCCGGGCGTCGGTGTGGTGCAGGAACAGGCCCAGCGAGGGCCCCTCGCCCGCCGTGGTGTACTGCACCATCTGCAGGTCGCCGTCGGAGTTGCCGAACGCCAGGATGGGCCGCCGACCGATGTGCTCGTAGATGCCGACCGGCTTGCCCTCCTTGTCGTCGATGAACCTGATCTGCGGCTGGCGCACCAGGGTGGGCTCCCCGTCGCGCAGCTCGAAGGTGGTCACGAAGCTCGACCCCACCACCTGCTCCGGGGGCACGCCGTACACCTCATCCGCCCAGGGCCGCATGAACTGGATGCCGCCGCCCGAGACGATGAACACCTTGAAGCCGTGCGCGCGCAGGTGGTCCATCAGCTCGAGCTGTGGCTGGTACACGAGCTCGGTGTAGCGGCGATCGAAGCGCGGGTGCCGCGCCGTGGCGATCCACCGCTCCACGGCGTCTTCATACGCCTCCGCGGTCATGCCCCCGTGGGTGGCCATCAACAGCTCCATCATCCCCTGTTCGCCGGTGGCCGTCACGGCATCCATGTCACCCTCGATCACCCCCTGGAACGGCTGGGTCGTCTTCCACTCGGGGTGCTCCGGAGCCATCTCCTTCACCCGGTCCGTCACGAAGGTCAGCTGGGTGTAGACCGGTTGCTCCACCCACAGGGTGCCATCGTTGTCGAACACGGCGATCCGTTCGGCCGCGGGCACGAAGTCCTTTCCGCTCTCGTCGGTCACGGCCTCCACGAACGTCAGCAGCGCCTCCTTCGCGGCACCCTCGTTCCACGATGGCAATGGATCGTGCTGGCGGCCCTTGGCCAGGGACACGTCCGTCACGAGCAGGCAGACGAGGGCCGCGGCGATGCGGGCTTGCGGTCGAACAGTCATGGGGCCTCCAGACGCGCCCTCCTCATCCAGCCGACGCGAGATCGGACGCCACGGCCCCCATCGGCCCATTTCGAGGTCCTTGCAGTCCGAGGCCGCCCCGTGTCGCGTCCATGACGGACTCTGGTTGGCCCCGCCCCCCTCCCGCGCGCTACAACATGACGCCCCCCCGGAGCCCCATCGACCATGACCGCCGCGTCCGACCTGCAGTTCTGTCGGGAGATCCTCCCCGGCGTCTCCCGAACCTTCGCCCTCAGCATCGCCATGCTGCCCGACTCCCTGGGCGACGCCATCGGCATCGCCTACCTGCTGTGCCGCATCGTCGACACCATCGAGGACGACGCCACGGCCCCCTGGGAGGTGCGTGAGCCCCTGTTCGACGGCTTCGACGCGGCACTGGTCAACCCCGACGCCGCGGTCCCCCACTTCGCCCACGGCGATCGCATCCTGGGCGACCACGACGACGAGCGCGCCCTCATGGAGCACGCCCGCAAGGTCTTCGCCGCGTTCCACCGCCTCACGGCAGACGAGAAGGCGGCGCTCACCCCCTGGATCGCCGAGATGAGCGAGGGCATGCGCGGATACGCCAGGCAGGCGGCCGACAACGGCGGCACCCTCACCCTGCCGGACGTCGCGGCCCTCGAGCGCTACTGCTGGTACGTCGCCGGCACCGTCGGCATGCTGCTCACCGACCTGTACCAGCTGCACCTCGGCCTGCCTCCCGCCGATGCCGAGCTCAAGGTGCAGGCCAAGGCGTTCGGCCTCGGACTGCAGTTCGTCAACATCCTCAAGGACGTCGCCACCGACGCCCAGCGCGGTATCTGCTACCTGCCCCAGGATCTGCTGGCCGAGCGGGGCCTGACCACGCACAACCTGCTGAGCCCCGAGAAGCGTCCGGAGGCCCTCGAGGTCGTCCACGAGCTGATCGAGCTCGCCCGGGACTTCCTGCGTCAGGCCGTCGAGTACACCCTGCGCTGGCCCGTCGAGGAGGGACGTCCCATCCGGCAGTTCTGCGCCGTGCCCCTCGCCCTGGCCATCCAGTCCCTCGCCGAGGTGCGCGACTCCGACGCCACCCTGCGCCCGGGTCAGGTGCCCAAGCTGCAGCGCGAGACCGTCATGCAGACCCTCGCCCAGGTCGACGCCGTCCTCGACGACAACGACGCCCTGCGCGACTTCATGGTCGGCCTGTACGCCGTCTGAGCCGGCCGACCATGGGCCGCGCCGGGTTCCTTCGGTCGATCGCCGCACATCGTCGCGGACGTGGGGGCCACTCCCGATAGGATGCCCCCACAATCCCCCGTCCTTCCCCGTAGGCCCTGCCCCCGGGGCCATGGATAGGGAGAAGCGGTGGAGGTCCCATGCCTGTTGTCCGTGACTGCGAAATCACCGTCGACCAGCTCCGCTCCGAGAGCCGCCGCTGGATCATCGTCGAGCTCTCCGATCCGGAGACCCACAAGCCCTGCCATCCGAAGGCCCAGTGCGTCGACGCCTACCACGTGCAGGAGTTCGACTCCCACGGCCAGCCGGTGTGCCTGGTGTCCGGCGAGGGCGTCAGCGCCCTGAGCGTGGCCCGCTACCTGCGGGCCCGCGGTCAGCAGCACGTCTTCGCCCTCAAGGGTGGGCGGAACGCGCTCAAGGAACTCCCGGAGAACTGAGCGCTCAGGCCCGGGAGGGCTCCGCGCCTCCTGTCGACGGCTCCACGGTCTCGAACCGCCCTGCCCACTCGCTCTCCTCGCGGGCCAGCGTGTCCCGTGGGGGCGACCAGACCAGGTCGGGCTGGGTGTCGGGTTCCTGATCGGCCTCTTCCCTGGGCGTGGACACCGCTTCGTCCGTGAAGCCGTCCTTCCCGGCGTCGATCGCCGCCATGGCCTCCATCACCACCGCCTTGACGTCGGCCATGGTCGGGATGTCGTCCTCGTCCTCGCCGTCGTAGACCCGCGGCCGGTCCTGCCCGGGCACGAAGTCGTACATGCCGGGAGGCGGCGTGTACGCGGGCTGGATCCCTCCCGGAGCCCTGGTGCCTCGCGCCCGTGTGCTCCGCGAGAACCTCGAAAGAAAACGCTTCCACCAGCCCATGAACGTCTCCCCCTACACCTCGTCGGGGACGCCACGTCCCCCCTGCTCTCCTCGGCCCAGGGCGCGTGCCGATGGACCGACGGGCGGGCGATTACCTACACGGATCTGCAGCTGGCCCCGGCAGAACCCGGACATCGTGAGCACGTGGTTGGGGTGGGAGAATCGGGTCAGGGCATGGTGTTCGAGCCACCGCAGGTGGATGAGGGCCTTCGCCCACAGACCGTCGTCGAGGTAGGCCTGCGCGAGTACCAGACGGGCCAGTGCCCGACCTCGGTCGATGCACAGGGCCCGTTCCGCCGAGTGGGTGGCCTGCTCGTGGTTCCCCCGCTGCAGCTCCAGCCACCCGAGCCGCTCCCAGGCAGACGCCTTGAGGTGGGATGCCAGCCGGCCGGCGTCGCCGCTCAGGGCGCGGCGGAAGTCCCGCCGCGCCCGCATCGGCTGGGCGACCATGTTCAGACGGCCCCGGTGATACCAGAGCACCGGGTTGTCCGGGTCCTCGGTCATGGCGAGGGCGAGCAGCCGGAGATCCTCGCCGATGGAGCGGCAGACCTTGCCGCAGTAGTGGGCGAACCCATCGTGACCGATCACCAGGCGACCGTGTCCGATGGTGCCGCCGCCTTCGGTGATGGCATCGCGGATCTGCTCCCGCACCCGGCCCACGTAGCGCCAGGCGGGGTTGCGACGGAACAGGCGCACCGCGCCGGTCTCCTCCGTGCGGAGCACGTCGCCCACGGGGAGGTAGTTTCGCAGCGTGAGCATCCACCCGTCGACCCGGTCCTGCTCCAGCAGGGCCGCAAGGTCCTGAGGGTGCTCCACCCACTCGTCGGCGTCGAGCGTGAGGATCCAGTCGCCCCGCGCCATGTCCATCGCGAGGTTCCTCAGCTGGGAGAAGTCGTCCCGCCACCGGGCATCCACCCGACGGACCTTCGGCCAGCGGTCCAGCAGGCGCCGTGTCTCCTCGGAGGAACCGGTGTCCACCACGACCACTTCGTCCGCGACACTCGCCACGCTGTGCAGCGCCCGCGGAAGACGTCTGACCTCGTTTCTCACCACCATGCATACCGACAAGCGTGCCATTGTGCGCCTCCATGTTCCCGGGGGGACGAATCGGAGGCGATGGCCCCTGCATGAGGGTCGGACGCCGAACTGCGGGAGATCGCGTAATCGCGGACATCCCCGATGGCGGACCGGTCCAGACGCAGGAAGGGCGCCCGAGCCGAGGCCCGGACGCCCTTTCACACCTTGTCGGTCACCCTCAGTGGGCGGCGACGACCACGGTGCCCTTGTACATGTTCATGTCGCAGGTGAACGCGAGGTTTCCGCTCTCGGGTGCCTTCACGCCGACCGTGACCTTCTCGCCCACGGGCACCTCGACCTTCTTGCCGGTGTCGGGGAAGACGACCGTGCCGCCGCAGTTGTTGGCATCTGCGCGGAAGAAGACCAGGTTGAGGCTCTCGCCGGGGGTGGCGTTGATCTCGGCGGGGGTGTAGCCGCCGCTGGAGATGTCGACGTCGACGAAGCGGCCGTCGGGGCTCACTTCGGCGGTGTTGCTGGTGCCGCAGGCGGCGAGGGCCATCAGGGACAGGGCCATCAGGGTTCGCATGGGATTCTCCGGAATGGAAGTGTGGCAGAACGTCGCACCCGTTCTAGCACGACGGGATGCCTGTCGCCGGGAGGAATCAGTCGGCGGATGTCACCTGCTTGAGCCAGTCCTTGAAGGCCTTCTTCTGCTTGCCGTTGGACTCGAGCGCCACGGCGGCGCAGTCCTCGGTGGCCTTGGACATGGCCTTGGCCGTCTCGTAGGGCGGGTTGAACATCCGGCTCCGGGTGCGCAGCCCCACGGTGGCGAGCAGCAGGGTGCCACCATCGACCTCGGCCATCGGGATGTGCAGGTGCTCCGCCCGGTGGGCGTCGACCCGTCCCTCCCGGACCACCTCTGCGTCGCCCTCGGGCTTCCAGCGGATGGACCACTCGGCGGTGGCCCCGTCGACATCGGCCCAGCCGAAGGAGACGTCGACCGCACGCTTGCTTCCCACCTGTTCGCCGGCCACGTAGGACGCGGTCTGCCCCGGCTCGTGCAGCAGGTGGGTCTGGATGTCGTCGCCGATGACGCCAACCATGCGCGCGAGGCACACGCCGTAGGTGGCGTGCAGGGCCGCCTGGGGACCGGACATGCCCTGCAGGGCATCGGCCATCTTCTGGGCGGACCGGGCATCGTTCACCGTGGCCTGCTGCAGCTCCCAGGACAGGAAGGTGGCGGAGCCTTCCGCCGGCTGCGCGGACTCGGCTTCGTGGCCATCGGGCCCGTGGGCCATCGCTGCCGACGCCCAGAGGGCACCGAGGATCAGGGGAATGCGGCCAGCGATGTTCATGGTGTCGATCTCCTGTGGGCCGAGCGGGCGTCGGACCTCCGGTGCGCACCGTACAGTGCCACGCTGGCCGACGCCGTGAAGGTCAGCCGATGTCTTTTCGCAGGGCCTGCCACCACCTGCGGGCGAGGTGGAGCGCCTGGGGATCCTGCCCCACGAAGGGTGCCGCGGCCTGCCCGATGGCGCGATCGGCGGGCAGCTCGGGCCTCGGATCGATCCAGCCCCGCGCCTCGAACAGCGACCGGAGCTTCGCCTTGTTGGCGCTGCGGAAGCCCTTGAGACCCTCGATGCCTTCCAGCAGCGCCGGGCCATCTCCACCGACCTCGTCGTGCACGTCGACGGCCCGCTCCCAGAACGCGCTCGAGACGAGCCCGGACGCCTGCAGCTCGCCGAGGGGCACCCGGGCTCCCCGCCCCACCCTCGCGAGCTCGACGAGAGACCGGGCCATCTCCGCGCGGCCCTCCAGGACCGCCGGGGCCAGTTCCTGCCCGCTGGCGCGGGCGAGGGCCTGGTAGCGGCCGACGGTGTCGATGCCACGATGGACCAGCCGCGAGAGGACCTCGGGCGCATCCGGAAGCAGGTGGGCCAGGTGCCAGGCCCCCACGGCATGATCGAGCTGCAGGGCGGGCACGGTGAGGGCCTCGGCCCAGGCGACCGGATCGGTGGGCGGCTGCGTCGCGGGCAGCGCGGGGACCGGCGAGACGGGAACCTCGGCCCGCAGTCCGTGGATGGGCACGCGGACGCCCCGCCGGGCGGCACAGGTTCGCACGCGGTCGGCCTCCGCCGGATCGCTCGTGAAGTACAGGAGCTGCCGCTCGGACCCCAGCTCGCACAGGCAGCCGACGACCTCGTCGAAGCGCTCGGGATCAGTGGTGGAGAGCACCTCGTCCAGGCACAGCGGCACCGCCGGGCCTCCCTCCTCCGCCCACTGCACCCCGGCGACCCGTGCGGCGAGGAGCGCCTGCACACGGGTGGCGTCGGACAGCGCCTCGAGGGCCAGCGGCTGGCCGGTCTCCTCGTCGAACCCCACGAGCTCCTGGGTGGGGCCCAGCCGAAGGCCGTACCTGCCTCGGGTGAACCGGGCGAACCATCGCTGGACCACACGAAGCTGCTCCGACCGGCCGGCGTCGGCATCGCGGAGGACGTCGTCGAGCAGCTCCGCCTGCAGCCAGCGCTGCAGGCGTTCGTCGCGGAGGGACTCCAGCTCGGCCTGGGCGGCATCCCGTGCCGCCAGGGCCTCGGCGAAGCGGCTCCCCTGCCCCGCGGCCTCGAGGCGCGCCCTGAGCCCTCCCAGATCCTCCCGTGCCTGCTCGGCCTCGGACAGGGCGGCCTCGATGGCCACCTCACGGGCATCGACCTCCGCTTCGTCGAGGTGATCGACCGCCACGCCGGCCTCGGCGAGGCGCTCCGCCAGGGAGCGGAGCTGGGCGGCCACCTCCGCCCTCCGGCCTTGAAGGGCACGGGCGCGCTCACCCTGCTCGACCCGCTGGGCGATCAGGCCGGCCTCGGTCGGCTGGCAGCCCACCCGGCTGGCGAAGGCCACCTCCTCCTCGGAGAGCGCGGCCAGCCGCTCCTGCAGATCGACCTGCTCCGCCCGACGACCGGCCACCTCCGCCCTCAGCGTGGCGGCCGCACGGCCCTCGGCTTCCTGCCGCTCGACCTCGGCGAGCAGACCGCGGGCCTGCGGGGGATCGGTCGGCACGGCCAGCGTATGGTGGCGGCACAGCTCGGCCAGCTGCCCGTGGGCGCGCTCGACGGCATCGGAGAGGACCTTCAGGGCCTGCTCCCTCTCCACGAGGACCTGCCGCGCCCTCATGAGCCGCTGGGCCTGGTGCCCCACGAGCCACTGCCGCACGGTGGCGTGCTGCACCGCGAACCCCTCCGCGGCGAGGGCCTCGGCGGCGCGACGCCGCACGCCCCGGAGCTTGTGCTCCGCCTCGCCCCGCCGGACGCGGAGCTGATCCGCCTGACGATGCCAGGCCCGCACGGCCTCCTCGGCCCGCAGGCTCGCCTCCCAGGCCTCCAGGTGGTCCGCGCCGCCGCTGGCCACCGCTCCGCCGACCGCCCAGGCGCCGGCGCCGAAGCCCATGCAGACTCCGCAGCCGATCCAGGCCATGACCCAGCCCGTGACGCCCGCCACCGCGGCGAGCCCCACGCCGCCCGCCACCGATGCCACCAGCCCCATCTTCCACCACGCCGGACGCGCCTGTGCCCGCCCGAGGGCCACCAGCCCTTCGCGCACCTGTGCGCCGTCTGGACCGGGCACCGGCCGTGGCTGCTGCCCCGCCTGCCAGGCACTGGCCGCCGCGACCTCCGCCTCGGCGGCCTCGATCCGCTCCGCCCAGGCGCGCAGGGCGTCGAGTGCCGCCTCCGTGGGGGCCCGGGCATCGGTGCGCCAGGCCTGCGCCAGCTCGGTGCAGGCGCCCCGCGCGGCGTGGACCGCCAGCTCGGCCTCCTGCGCCTTGTCGTGCGCTCGTCCGTAGGACTCGACCCTGGCCCGGAGCTCCGCGAGCAGCCCCGCGGGAACCTCCGCCGGCGCCGCCTGCAGACGGGGCTGCAGGCGTGCCAGATCCGCCGCCACCGCCTGTGCCCGGGCGGTGAGCCGCTCCCGGCGCTCCACGAGGGCGTCGGCCGTGTCTGCGTCGTCGGGCCACACCCGCGCCACGCCCTCCGCGAGCCCCTCCCCCTGCAGCTCCAGGGACCGTGCCTCGGCGAGCAGGCGGAGCTGCTCCCTGCGCAGCTCGAGAGCGGCCTGCTCCCGGACCAGATCCGCGCCCGCCTCCGCCCGGGCCTGCAGCGCCTGCTCCCGTGCCGCCTCCCGCAGCAGCTGCTCCGCCTGGGACTCGGCCTGCAGGAGCTGCCGGCCGGCCTCGGTGCGAGCGCGGGTCTCCCGCACGGTGAGGTTGCCGGGCGCCTTGCCCTCCACCTGCCGCCGGAGCGCCCAGGGATCCTGACCACCCATGGCCTCGGTGCGGATCCAGCGGAACAGATCGAGATCGGCCTCCTGCACCGCCAGCATGCTCGCGAGGGACAGCCGGTAGCGGGTGGCCATCGCCACCGAAGGCAGCTTCGGCGCCGGACCCGACCACGTGGTGCGGCCGGCATGGTGCGTGACGTCGTGGACCGCGTCGTCGAGGGCCACACGGGCGCGGACCACCATCTGCCGGGCATCGAGGGACGGCCACCACAGCTGGGAGAGCGCCTGGGCCGCCGTGCTCTTGCCGGCACCATTGGGCCCCAGCACCACCTGCAGGCCGGGCACCAGCCCAGGGAGCGCCATCGGCTCGGACAGTCCCTCGGCGGACCGGACATGGAGCGACTGCACGTACATCATCGGGCCTCCACCTGACGCAGGAGATCATCGAGGACCTTCCAGGCCGCCGCCTTCATGGAGGCCCGCATGGCCTCCTCGTCGACCGACGCGAGGTCGTCCCAGTCGCGGTGCCGGCTCTTCCACACCCGCATCCTCTCGGCGACGAGGTCGTCCGATGGGGACTGCAGCCGCAGCAGGTGGGCGGCCACCCGCCCCGCCGGACCGGGCCGCGCGGCCAGCTCCTGCAGATCGATCGCCCGCTCGAGCTGATCGTCCACCTTGAGCCACAGATCCCTGCGGGCCCCCGCGCGCGTGACCACCGGCAGCTGGCCGAGCTCGGCCGCCAGGGCCGCTCCGAGCCGGGGGTCGTCGACGCGCCCCTGCAGCCGGAGGGTCCATGCCACCACCGGCGCTGCCTGCACCTGCTGCTCCAGCAACCGCTCGACGTGCCGCCGCAGCGCCACCACGTCGGCCACCTGGGCCGGCACCCGGACCTCGAGCGTCTGCCAGGCCAGCGGCGCGACATCGACCTGCCGCAGCCGCAAACCGTCGCCCTCCGGGGCCACCGCCCACACGCCCCGCCAGCCAGGCTCGCCGCGATCGAGCCCCACCACGGAGCCGAGGTAGCCCATCACCTCGCCGGCCCCGTACAGACCCGGTGCGAGCCCCGGCTGGTGGACGTGCCCGACGAACCACCCGAGCAGGCCCGCCGCCTGCATCCGGGCGGTGGACAGGGGCGCATACCGGGATCGGGCCACCCCGAGGTCGCCGTGCACGAGCCCCACCGCCGGCCCCTGTAGCGCGGCGAGGGCCTCCGCGAAGTCTGGCTGGGACGTGGGATCGACCGACACGTGGGCCTGGGGGAACGACCATCCGAGGACCTTCAGCGGACCGACATCCTGCACCTCCCATCGGCCTCCCCGACCGAGGAGCCGCACAGCCGGCAGCTGATCGGCCAGGCGGGGCAGCACCGTGCCGTCGTGGTTGCCGGCCACCGCGATGACCTGCACACCGGCCGCCAGGAGCTGCTCCGCCGCGCCGCGGAGGGCACCGAACGCCTCGAAGGCATCCGACGCCGCATCCACCACGTCGCCGGCGAAGCAGACCGCCGCCGGCCGCGCCACGCGTGCCTGCTCCACCAGCGCCCGCAGCGCCGCCGTGGGGCTCCAGGCCGACAGGGGCACCCCGAGCTCTGCCGCGAACCGCCGCAAGCGCCCGGGCTGACGCCCCAGGTGCAGATCCCCCACCATCCAGACCGCATCGACCATGGCCACCTCCCCTGGGCAGCCTACCCCCGAACGACCCCCGGACCGCCATGACGGTCACCGCCTGTCCGGCTCGCGAGATCCTCCTCCGTGAGGAGCGGGATGTACACCACCGAGAACAGGCCGAAGGCGAGCACCCAGAAGATGCCCGAGAGCGAGCTCCACAGGCCCATCCGCATGGGCATGAACGTGGGCCCGAGGATCCAGCACAGCCCCGCCACAAAGGTGGAGACGAAGGCCATCGACATGATGGGATCGGCCTGCACCCGGTGGCCGGTGAGCTCCAGCGACACCCGGGACACGCCCGCCAGGAAGATCCCGCCGAGGGCCCCCACGCCGAACGCGTGCACCGCCGCATTGGGCGAGACCGGCGCACCGAGCTGGAACAGGGTGAGCAGCAGGAACCCCACGGGGACGAAGACGTGGGACAGGTGCAGCGACCACAGCAGCGGCTCGTCGAGGGTCTGCAGGGGCCGCCAGTGGAGCTGCCGCATGGTGTGGGCCACACAGGCCACCCCGCACAGCAGGATGCCCGCGATGTTCCCCGGCTGCAGCTGACCGAACAGGGCGAGCACGGCGACGCACCCGGTGGAGAAGACGGTCGTCAGCTCGAGCATCGGCTGCGGCGACACCTGCTCCGTGCCGTAGCGCTCGGCGGTGATCACGGGCATGCGCTCGCCGAGGATGAACGACAGCATCAGCAGCATCAGGATGACCACCCCGTACAGGGCATCCATGGCCTGATCGTACCGCCCCGTGGCGATCATCAGGTGGCTCCACAGGTTGAAGAAGGCCATGGCCATCAACAGGGGCGGAAACACGAGGTGGGGGGTGTCGCCGGCGCGACGGATGGGCCCGGACAGGTGCATGGCGGCGTAGGGCAGGAACAGGAAGTCCACGGGCACCGACAGCCAGCCCGGCACGAACGGGAGCATCAGCAGGAGCCGGCCGGCCAGCCAGATGACCACGAGCACCTTCAGGGGCCGTCCGTTCAGTGCGGGCTCGCCCGTCCACCCCTGCGCCCGGCTGAGCAGGTAGCCCACGAAGAAAGCCGCCCCCATGCCGAAGATCATCTCGTGGGCGTGCCAGAAGGTCATGTCGCCCCAGGGATGGAACGGGGTCATGCTGCCCTGCAGCAGCACCCAGATCATCATCACAAGGGCCGAGAACAGCGCCCCGATGATGAACAGGGGCCGTAGCGGCATCTTCCAGACCGTCTGCATCCACTCCTCGCACGGGTCGCCATGTGGCGGCCTATCCCAGGCTTGAGTCGGTCGGAAACGGCGCTGATACCTACGAACATCTCCGTGCCAACGAAAAGACCCCGCCAGCGCGGGTGCGCGGCGGGGCCTGTCGGGTCAGTCCGGAAGCGGGATCACTCGGCGGACATCATCGCTCGGATCACCTCGTTGCCCTCGCCGCTCGTGTACCAGATCTCGAACTCGGAGACGATCTCGAGGCCCATCAGCTTGTTCTTCCCGAGGCCGGTGTCGAGCTGGGCCGTCTCCTTGCCGTCGAGGTCGAAGATGTGGATGATGCCGGTGCCGTGGTCACCCACGTACATGCGGTCGCCGTACAGGGCGAGGCCGGAGGGGGTGTCGAGGGTGCCGGCGGGCACGAAGTCCCACACGTCGGCGCCGTCCATCATGTGGTGGTCGGTGCCGGGCTCCCATCCGTTCAGCTGGGCGCCGCGACGGCCGGAGGTCATGTCGAGGGCGCGGATGCGTCCCTCGGCGGGGTCGGCGTAGTACAGGGTCTTCGTGTTCTCGTCGATGTCCATGTGGGCGGGCACGCCGGCCACGTAGTCGAGAGCGCCCACGTCGTAGCGGCTGATGATGCCGTCGGAGTGGTCGTCGTAGCCCACGCCGTGGTCGACCTGGAAGTCGTAGCGCACGATGTGGCCGTTGAAGCCGTCCCAGACCCAGTAGACGTTGGCGTTGGACACGCCGCCGCCGTTGGTGGTGACGGTGTCCTCCCAGGTGATGCCCATGCACAGGGGGGACTCGTGCAGCATGTCGAGGTGGGAGCCCAGATCGGTGGGGAAGCCGAACAGCTCGGTGAGGTACTCGACGGCCTCGGGGTTGGACTTGGCGAAGATCTCGCGGTCGCTGCTCCACAGGGTGGGGCCCATGAAGTAGTTGGGCGCGCCCTGGCCGTTGTAGGTGTTGGTGGACTCGTGGCAGCTGCCCCAGGTGCCGGGGGCGCCGAAGTCGATGGACGTGGGCGCATCGAGGAAGTGCAGCGCGTAGGGGTCGAGCAGCCACTCGGAGGCGCCGCCGCTGTGGGCGTCGTTGAGGATGACCACGGAGTCGTCGATGGCGTTCACCACCCACAGCTCACCGTCGACCTCGGGGTTGAAGGCCAGATCGGTGGGGCGGTTCAGGCCGTTGGACGCGTTGAGCACGACATCCACCTGCACCCGGCTGTCACTGGTCAGGGCCGTGTTCTTGCCGAGGGACTCCAGACCGACGCCGCCGCTGGTACATCCAGCAAGGGCCATCACCATCACGATGCCGCGCATGTCACACTCCATTGAGGCTGTGCGGCCAGGATCGAGGGGCCGCCGGTTCCACTGGCTCATGAAGTGCCACGAAAACAGCCGCGTTAGGTCATGGGGAAGCAAACGACTGAGATCCACCGTTGGGGGCGGATCATTTCACCGTCATGAAATGTCATGGTGCGGCAGGATGTCGCACCCCCTGGGCTGTGGCAGGATGTCGCACCCTCCAACCCCACCTCGGCTGCAACCTCGGGCGGCACCCCACTCTCGTTGACTTCTGAACTTTCAGAAAGTATTGAAATCTTGAACATCCCAGGTGGTCCATGTCCGTGTCCCGGTTGGAAGTCCGAGAGCGCCACTTCGTCGAGGAGCTCGGCGCACTGTTCTCCGAAGCTGGGGGCGCCCCGATGATGGGCCGCGTCCTGGGGCGGCTGCTGATCGCCGCCGAACCGGTCCAGACGGCCGCCGAGCTCGCCGACTACCTCGACGCCAGCGCGGGCAGCATCTCCACCACGCTGCGCCAGCTCACCCAGGCGCGCGTCGTCCGGAAGGTGCGGATTCCAGGCCAGAGGGCCGCCGGATACCGATTGGCCGAGACGGCCTGGACCGACGTGTTCATGATGAAGGCACACATGAACACGATCTTCCGGGAAGCTGCGGCGAAAGGACTCGAGCTGCTCGAGGCCTCCGATCGCGACACGTCCCGCCTGAAGTACTTCCACGATTTCTACGCCTTCGTCGAGCGCCGCATGCCGCAGCTGGTCGACGAGTGGCTCGCGTCCCAAGCACAGGAGGAGTCCTGATGAAGTGGTTCATCCCCGCCGCCACCCTGCTGGCAGCCCCCATCGTCCTCGCCCCCGTGGCCGGCCCCGCCATCGCCGAGGAGACGGAGGCCGAGATCCAGGCGCTCCTCGAGTACAACGACGATCTGATGCGCGGCTCCTCGTCCCACGCGATGATGACCATGCACGTCAAGACGAGCCGCTACGAGCGCCGCATGAAGATGGAGGCGTGGTCCCAGGGGGAGAGCAAGTCCCTCATCCGCATCCTGGAGCCCGCCAAGGATGCCGGCACCGCCACGCTCAAGTCCGGCGACAACCTGTGGAACTACCTGCCCAAGGTCGACCGCACCATGAAGGTTCCGGCAGGCATGATGTCCGGCAACTGGATGGGCAGCCACTTCACCAACGACGACCTGGTGAAGGACTCGCGCCTGTCCGACGACTTCTCCTGGACCGTCACGGAGCGCCCCAGCGGGAACTCCGGCAAGTGGGTCATCGAGCTCGTCCCCCACGCCGACGCGGCCGTGGTGTGGGGCAAGGTCACCGCCGAGATCCGGCACGACAAGATGCCCATCTCCACCCGCTTCTACGACGAGGACGGCGCCCTCGTCCGCACGATGAGCTTCGACAGCTACGAGACCGTCCAGGGCCGCAAGGTGCCCATGCACATGAAGATGGTGCCCGCCGACAAGCCCGGTGAGTTCACCGAGATGACCTACCAGTCCATCGAGTTCGACGTGAAGCTCGACTCGAGCATGTTCACACAGCAGGCGCTTCGCCAGTGACCCTCCCGGGCGTCCCTCTGGGGCGCCCTTCCTGTATCGGAGGCCCGAGATGGGATCTTCCCTGACCAGCATGGCCTGGCGCAACGTGCAGCGACAGAAGCGCCGCTCGTTCCTGGCCGCCCTGGCCATGGCCATGGGTGTGGCCGTCACCATGTCGCTCATCACCTGGATGGCCGGCATGTGGGACAACATGGAGGTGGCCATGGTCGACCGCCTCAACGGCCACTTCCAGATCAGCCACCCCGACTACCCGGCCACGCGGCAGATGTTCGACGCCATCGAGGATGTCGACACCATCACCGCGAAGCTCGACGCCAACCCGGATGTCACGGCCTACACCGTGCGCATGTACGGCGCCGCCCTGCTCGGGTCCGACGAGCGCACCGAGGGCGCCAGCCTGCTGGGCATCATCCCGTCGTCGGAGTCGCGCTTCCAGGACATGGACGAGCGGATCACCCGAGGCGCCTGGCTGCCCGACGAGCCCGGCCCCCAGGTGGTCCTCGGCTCGGGGCTCGCCAAGCGGCTGAAGATTGACGTCGGCGACGAGCTCGTGGCGGTCTCCCAGGCCGCCGACGGCAGCCTCGGCAACGAGCTGTACACGGTCACGGGCATCATCCACACCGATCTGCCCCAGATGGACCGCACCGTCGCCTACATCCATCTGCAGACCCTGTCCGAGCTGCTGGCCCTGGAAGGTCGTGCCCACGAGATCATCGCCCTCACGCCGGATCGGCAGATGGACGCCCTGACGCCCATCGTGGCCGACATCCACGATCAGGTGGCGCCCGCCGGCCTCGTCGCCCGCCCCTGGTGGGAGGTCGATCCCGCCGCCCTGCAGCTCATGAGCATGCGAGGCGTCCAGGAGTGGATCACCACCTTGCTGTTCCTCGGGGCGAGCGTCATCGGCGTCATCAACACGATGCTCATGGCGGTCATGGAGCGTACCCGGGAGTTCGGCGTGCTGCGGGCCCTCGGCATGCGCAAGCGGGAGATCATCCAGCTCGTGGTGGCCGAGTCCAGCTTCCTCGGTCTGATCGCGGCAGTGGCCGGGGGCATCCTCGGCGGCCTCATCAGCTGGTACCTGGTGGTGCATGGCATCGACATGTCCGTGGGCGGAAAGGGCTGGGAGATGGGCACCGTCACCATCGACCCCATCATCCACGGCAAGATGACCCTGCGGGGCTTCCTGCTGCCCGCCGTGATCCTGTTCGGCTTCTGCGTCCTCGCCGCCCTGTGGCCAGCCTGGAAGGCAGCCCGTCTCAACCCCGTCGACGCCCTGCGGGCGGAGTGAGGCCCTCATGATCTGGAACATGGCCGTGCGGAACATCCGCCGGAACAAGCGACGCACCCTCATCACCACCGTGGGTCTCGGCCTCATCATGGCCGTCATGATGATGACCTTCGCCCTGCAGTCGGGATCCTGGGTGGCCATGCTCAAGGCCGCCATCGAAGGCGGCGCCGGGCACATGGTGGTGCAGCAGGAGGGCTGGCAGACCGAGCAGGAAGCCAGCATGTTCTTCGACGGTGCGTCGAAGGTGCAGTCCGAGCTGCAGCAGGCCTATCCGGACGCCACCGTCGTGCGCCGCACCCTCATCGGAGGCCTCATCACCTCCGCCAATGGAAGCAGCGCCATCCAGCTCAAGGGCATCGAGCCCGGGCCCGAACGCGGCCTCACGCTGCTCGACGACAACGTCCGTGAGGGCGAGTGGCTCTCCACCGACCGCGACATCGTCATCGGCACCGGTCTGGCCAGGACCCTCGGCGTGGGCCTCGGCGACAAGGTCGTGTTCATGGCCCAGGTCGCCACCGACGACGTGGAGTCCCGCCTGTACCGGGTGAAGGGCATCTACCGCACCGGCACCGACGTCATCGACAACTTCCTCGCCTACACCACGGTCGACTCCACCGCCGAGCTGTTCCCGGTGGACGACCCCGGCCACCAGGTGGCCGTCATCCTGCCGAACGCCGACCGCGACGACATCCCCTCCGACGGCGCCGCCCGGGTGGCCTCGGCCCACGAGGGCCTGAAGATGCTCACCTGGAAGGAGGCCCTGCCCCTGCTGCAGGAGCAGATGGAGCTCGACATGAAGGGGTCCTACGTCATCTTCCTCTTCATGGGCATCATCGTGCTCGTGGGCGTCCTCAACACCGTGCTCATGAGCGTCATGGAGCGCATCCGGGAGTTCGGGGTGCTGCTGGCCCTCGGCATGCCCAAGAAGCGCCTCGTCCGCATGGTGCTCCTCGAGGGGCTGCTGCTGGGCTTCCTCGGGGGCCTCGTCGCCAACGTCGTGGCCTTTCCCGTCATCCTGTGGCTGCAGGAGAAGGGCATCGACTACGGCGACATGATGGGCTCCGCCAACCCCCTTGGCGATGTCGCCCTCGACACCGTCCTGCGGGGCCAGCTGTCGGCCCCCATGTTCCTCCTCGTCCCCATCGGGGCCGCCATCATGGCCCTGGTCGCCTCCATCTACCCCGCCCTCAAGGCCGCCCGGCTTCAGCCCGTCGAAGCCATCCGGCACACCTGATCACGGAGACACACCCATGGCACTCGTCGAGATTTCCGGCCTCAGCCGCACCTACGGTGAAGGCGACATCCAGGTGAAGGCCCTCAACGGCGTCGACCTGCAGATCGACAAGGGGGAGTTCGCGGCCCTGATGGGACCATCCGGCTGCGGCAAGTCCACCCTGCTGAACATCATCGGGGGCCTCGACTCCCCCACCGCCGGCACGGTCAGGGTCGACGGCAACGACCTGTCGATGGTCGACGACCAGCACCGCTCCGAGCTGCGGCGCAACCGCCTGGGCTTCGTCTTCCAGGCCTACAACCTCATCCCCGTGCTCACCGCCGCCGAGAACGCCGAGTTCGTGCTGCAGCTGCAGGGGGTCGACAAGGCCGAGCGCCGTCGCAAGGCCCTCGAGGCCCTTGCCTCGGTGGGACTGCAGGGCATGGAGGATCGCTTCCCCAACCAGCTGAGCGGCGGACAGCAGCAGCGCGTGGCCATCGCCCGGGCCATCGCCGCCGATCCAGCCATCGTGCTGGCCGACGAGCCCACCGCGAACCTCGACTCGGTCAACTCCCACCACCTGATCGAGCTGATGCGCACCCTCAACCGCGACAAGGGGGTCACCTTCCTGTTCGCCACCCACGACCCCAAGCTCCTCGACGCGGTCGACCGCACCATCCAGCTGGTCGACGGCACCGTCGACAAGGACGTCCGGAGGGCGAACTGAGATGCGTGCCTTCATCCCCTCCCTCGCCCTGCTCCTGGCCGGTCACGCCTGGGGCCAGGAGCCCGACACCGATCCGGACGACAAGCAGGAGCAGGCCGATGAGGCTGATTCCAGCGAAGAGGGCCCCGAGCAGGAGCCCGAACCCGAGGAACCGACCGAGGAGCTCACCGAGGAGGTGAGCCCGAAGGAGGAGGACCCGACGCCGGGCGACGAGGCCGGGCGCGACGAGGACGACGGCACCGAGGAGCGGGAACCCCTGCGACCGCCTCCAGAGGACGCCCGGCGCAGCGGCAAGTACCCCTTCTCCTGGTCCCTCGGTGGGCACGCCAAGGTGTTCGCGGTGGCGAACTTCCCCGATGACACCTTCCTCACCGAGCCCGATCCCATCGCGTCCGCCTTCGTCGACGTGCGGGGCAAGCTGTTCCTGAAGGCCGGCCGCCTGTTCACCTTCCGGGCCGACCACGCCATCACCACCACCATCAACCGCCCGGTGCTCGGCAGCGGCTTCCCCATCCAGACCGGTGTCGGACTCACAGCCCCCGAGGCCCTGCCGCTCACCTGGTGGGGCTGGCGCGACAACGAGGCGTCCGACCTGTACGTCCAGGGCCGCACCGACCGCCTGTACGCCAAGTTCTCCGTGCCCGGCTTCGACGCCGTGATCGGCCGTCAGCCCATCACCTTCGGCGCCGGCCGCATGTTCACGCCGCTCGATCTCGTCTCGCCGTTCACGCCCGCCACCATCGACTCCGAGTACAAGCCGGGCGTCGACGCCGTGCGACTCGACACCTACTTCGGAAGCGGCGGCAAGATCACCGCCGTGACCAGCTACGCCGGTCTGACCTACATCTACGACGATCCGGTCGAGGGCGAGAAGGGTATCGAGCGCTTCACCACGGCGATCTACGCCCAGGGCACCGTGGGGGTCACCGACATCGGAGGCTTCTACGGCCTCGTGCGCGGCGACAACGTCATCGGCGCCAGCGTGGTCTCCTCCATCGGGCCCGTGGGCATCTTCAGCGACGCCGCCGTCACCATCCCCTACAAGGATCTCGACGAGAAGCCCTTCTTCCGCGGCACGCTGGGCATGGACGGCAAGCCCCACGAGAAGACCACCCTGTCCGGCGAGATCTACGTCCAGACCTGGGGCACCCTCGACGTCGACGACCGCCTGGCCCTGTACGCCTCCCCCCGCTTCGCCCGCGGCGAGGTGTGGCTCACCGGCGTGTACTACCTCGGGTTCGCCTGGATGCAGGAGATCACGCCGCTCATCCACTTCAACATCGCGGCCATCTCCAACCTGACGGACCCGTCGGTGTTCTTCACCCCCGGGTTCAACTTCTCCATCGCCGACAACGCCACCGCCTTCTTCGGCGGCTTCTTCGGCGTGGGCAAGGGCATCGCCGAGGCGCCCGGGCAGCTCCCGCCGGTGGTGTTCGAGAGCGAGTTCGGGGCGTATCCGCTGAGTTTGTTCCTGCAGGTGAATACGTATTTCTGACAATGGGCGTCGAAAACGACGGAAGAAACCGACATGCATCGGCTGGCTCCTCCCATTCCTGCAATCCGTTCTCCGTTGCGGACAGATAGTGTCCGCCGGCCCTGCCGGTTTCGTCAGGGATCCTAGGCTTCCAGGTCACCCCAACGCCCCGGAAACCCAAGGAGCCCCCGATGAACGCGCCCTACCTTCACCTCGATCGCATCGCCGACGCTCTCGCCGTCCACGCACGCGACCTCCTCAGCGTCGACACACGCATCCGATCCCTCCACGCCCGGCTCGCCGATACGCCCGGGGGCGAACCAAAGGCGTGGAAGAAGCTCACGAAGCTGCAAGGCAAGCGTGAGCGCCTCGAACTGCTCGCCTCTCGCGCCTATCTCGAGTGGCTCTACGCCGGCGGCTCCATCGAGCTGCTCGATCCCGACGTGCCCGAACCCGACACGAGCCATCAGGCCACTCCTCCCCCCCGCGAGAAGCCCGCGTCACCCGAGCGGGGGGAGGATGAACCCGTCGCGCTCCCCGATGTCGCCCCGCCGCCCTCGTCCGTGGCTCCCGTCGCCCCCGCAGTCGACGCTCCCCCTCCGACCGTCGCGTCGACTCCCGTCCCGCGGGTCACCCCGTCAGCCCTCGAGAAGGAGCCTGCGGTCGCCCTCGACGCGCCCGGACCCGAGCCTGTGGTGGTCGACGACGAGCCCACACCCTCCACGGCCGCCGTCCTGGTCTCCCGCCCCGACGCCCCGGTCGTCGAGCCGCCAGCGCCCTCTCCTCGCGCCACGGCCGACGAGCTCCTCGCCTTCAAGAACACCTTCGGCAAGCGGGCAGAGGCAGCCCCCCGGGCTGCACGCCCCAGCGTTCTCGACTTCCCTCTCGATCGCCCCCTCGACACCACCGACCTCGGCACCCTCGACGCCCACATCGCCCAGCTCCACCACACCCCCTGGAGCGCGGTGGCCGGCGTCCACCGACATCTGCACATCCTCGTGTACCGGCTGAAGGCCCTGCAGGAGCGCGCCGGGTCCGAGTCCGTCGGCCACACCATCCAGTCGATCCACCACCTCAACAAGGACCGCAGCTTCGGCTACATCTACGGCTTGCGCCTGGACGACGAGCCTCGCTACACCGCCGACTGGGATGCCGAGGCCGATCACGCACTCACCGAGGGTCTGGAGCCCACAAAGCCCAAGACCAACCCCGATCACACCATCCAGTGCTTCCTCAAGCTCGATCTGCAGACCAAGCCCATCGACGAGATCGTCGCCCACCTCGATGTGGTGTTCAAGGCCGGCGTCGCCCACGACGATCCCCGCCTGGTGAACGCCCTGCTCGATCGCTACAACGAGCTCAAGGGCCACGCGAAGCTGAAGAGGCTGCGCAACGCCATCAAGAAGCAGCTGCAACGGTCCAAGAGCAAGGCCCGCAAGCAGGAGGGTCCCGCCAGGGACTGGCCCCTGTGGCACCTCACCCGCGGCCGCTCCGTAGTGATCATCGGCGGCGACTCCCGTCCCAAGGTCCGCGACCGCATCAAGAACGCCTTCGGCTTCGCCTCCGTGGAGTGGCCCGAGAACGATGCCAAGATGCAGGCCCGGGTGGCCGAGCGCCTGAAGCACGGCACGGTCGACCTCGTGCTCATCAACCGCTACGGCGGCCACGACATCGACAAGACCGTCCTGGCCGCGGTCCGTGATGATCTGACCCGCTGGGTCCGCATGGATCGGGGCTACGGCGTCAGCGAGGTCCAGCGGGCGATGGAGGCCCAGTGGCGCGGCTTCACCGGCGAGACCTCCGCCGCCTCCTGATCCTTCGAAGACACCTCAGCGCCCCTCGCTCGCCTCCAGGCGGATGGGGGGCGTCGTCACTTCCGGCAGCGCCACCTGCACGCCCTCGACCTGCACCCGCCCCCTCAGCGCCGGCGCCGTCTCCAGCTCCCACATGGCCAGCAGCAGCAGCGTGACGAACATCGCCAGGCCCCAGCCCACCCGTGCGTCCATCGGCGTCCTCCGGGTTCCCCACCCGAAGGCCCCTTCGCCACGACCCCGCGCATCCTTCACCGATCCGACTGGACCTTGGCCCATTCCTGACCGGCCCTGCCACATCCCATGGCAGGCGCAACCACCGCCCCCCTGGATAGGTCCTTCCTACGCCACGACGAGGAACTCCCCATGCCCATCCCCACCGTCCGATCCGGCCGCCTGCGCACCTCCGCCCGCATCCTCAAGGACCCCCGCGGCGCCTACCTGCAGTGGCACGGCGAGCACGGCGACACCTTCCTGCTGAAGGCGGCCAACGGCGACGTGGTGTGCACCGCGTCCCCCGAGGGGGCCAAGCAGGTCTTCTCCCTGCGCTCCGAGGACTCCCGGCCCTTCGCCGTCGACGCCACCGAGCCCGTCGTGGGTCCCCACTCCGTGCTGCTGCTCCACGGCGAGGCCCACCGCCGGGAGCGCCGGGTGCTCATGCCCGCCTTCCACGGCCCCCGGATGAAGGCCTACGGAGACACCATCCAGCTCATCGCCCGGGAGCGTATCGCCACCTGGACGCCCGGCCGCGAGCTCGTGGTGCTCGACGAGATGATCCAGATCACCTTCCGGGTCATCGTGCAGGCCATCTTCGGGGTCACCGAGCCCGCGCGGGTGGAGCGCTACGTGGAGGCCATCTCCGACATCGTCGGCCACATGCGTCCGGAGCTGTTCTTCTTCAAGTGGATGATGAAGACGCCCTACCCGCCGGCCATCCGCCTGCGCCGGGCCCTGAAGGCCCTCGACGTGTTGCTGTACGAGGACATCGCGGCCCGGCGTGCCGCCGGCGACGACGGCGAGGACATCCTCGGCATGCTCCTGAAGGCCCGCTACGAAGACGACACCGAGATGCCCGACGCCACCATCCGGGACGAGCTGGTCACCCTGCTGTTCGCCGGCCACGAGACCACCTCCATCGCCCTGGCCTGGTGCGTGAGCCGTTCGCTGCGGCACCCGGCCGAGGCCGACGTCGTCAGGGCGGCCCTTCAGCCCCTCGGCGACGATCCCGTCGAGATCAGCCGCTGCGCCCCGCTCGATCGGTTCTGCAAGGAGGTCCTGCGGATGGACACCGTCCTGCCGGACACCCTCCGGGTGCTGACCCGCCCCCTCGAGCTCGGCGGCCACACCCTGCCCGAGGGCACCAACGTGGCGGTGCTCATCGACACCATCCACCGCCGCGACGACGTGCACCCCGAGGCAGACACCTTCCGCCCCGCCCGCTGGGAGGGCGTCAAGCCCTCGCCGTTCACGTTCATGCCGTTCGGCGGCGGCGCCCGCCGCTGCGTCGGTGCCGCCCTCGCCACCTACGAGATGCAGCTCGTGTTCGCCGAGATCCTCCGGGGGCCCACCCTCACGCTGCTGTCCGACGACACCCTGAAGCGCCGCGGCCTGACCATGGGCCCCTCCGAGGGCGTGCGGGTCAGGGTGGGCTGACCGCTCCCTCCGCCCCCAGGTCCACCACCCACCCGGCGTGTCGCGTGGCGACCCGGGCCTCCAGGCTCACCCAGGCCCGGCACACGTCGAGCAGCGGACCGTCGGAGCTCGCGGCCACGTCCGGCGCGGCGGCCACCTGGGGATCCACCTTGTCGAGCACCTCGACGTGCCATGTGGGCTCCAGCGCCCGGAGCCGCCCCGCGAGCCGTGCGCTGTTGGAGACCGGCCGGTCCAGCAGCCAGTGCACCCGCGCCCCCACGAGCACGTCCCGCAGCGCCTGGAGCGCACTCTCGGTGACCGCCGTGCTCCGCCAGGTGCCGTGGATGCTCGCCGCGTCCCGCCAGGCGCCGTCCATGCCGACGAACACCGGGCCCCCCGCCAGCAGCTTCTCGACCGTGACGAGCACGTTGAACCCATCCACGGTGACGTGGCGGCCGGTCAGCGAGGCGTCGTCGGCCATCCTTCGGGACAGCCGTGGGGCCTGCGGCTCACAGGCCGCCCGCAGGATGACGCTGCGCTGCCGGGACGTGAGCTGGAAGCGGTCGCCCACGAGCTTGAGCGCGGCGGTGGAAGCATAGCCACGCCCCAGGAGCCACCCGAGGTCCGCGGCCGCGACCCGCAGACGGGGGATGATGGCCTCCCGGAAGTCGGTCGCATCCCTCGGATCCGCGCCCCTGTGCCCCATGGACCTCCTCCTGGCCTCCGGCGGATGCACGAAGGGCCGCGAGCGCGCTGCCCACGGCCCCAAGGCCCGGATGGCCGTGTGACCTCAACCCTGCGTGATGGTGAATCCCACCACCAGCACGATCATCACGAGCCACACCATCAACATTCCCCTGCTCATCACGCCTCCCAGGGAAGGCGTCGACATCCACGCTGCGCCTGGCCTCCCGTGAGGGCCATCGGACGGTTCCGAAGTCAGTTGAGCCCATGTGACATGGTCAACGCCCCCTTTTCGCCCCGGGAACCCGCGGATGCCTTGCCGTCTCGGGACGATCCCACCGCGACCGGGTGTATGCACCACCGTGTCATCACCTGAAATGTTCCGCCGGAGAGGCCGCGGAAACGTACCGGTCTGGGGCTCTGCACGAAAAGTGCGTTGGAAAACGGGGTGAAGATGAAACCCGACGCGGACGAATCGGATGGGAAACAGCCGCAGTCCGTGATGTCCCTGACTGTGCCAGTACACTCGATGCCCCCCTGGAGCGCGTCATGTCCAGCAAGCACCCTGCCCAGAAGATCCTCGACGACCTCACAGCGCTCTGGCGATGCCAGCAGTCCTGCATCGCCCGGGCCGAGGCCTGGCAGGAGGAGCGCACCAGCGATCACCTCGATGGGCCCTTGAAGTCCATGCGGAAGGCAGAGCGACGGCTGCGCAAGGCGATGGCCAGGGCCGTCGTCGAGGCGTTGGCGGACGGCGCCGAGGTGCAGCTCGTGGTCGACGGACTCGACGTGGAGGAGGACGAGGTCGACAACGAGGCCCAGGACGAGGTCCGGAGCGAGGCCCAGGACGCCGTCGAGAACGAGGCCCAGGACGAGGTCCAGAGCGAGGCCCAGGACGCCGTCGAGAACGAGGCCCAGGACGAGGCCCAGGACGAGGCCCAGGACGAGGTCCAGGACGAGGTCCAGGACGAGGTCGAGGACGAGGACGAGGACGAACCCGCCCGGGCTTCCCTGGTGTCGGCGCCCTCCAAGCCCTCCCCCGCTGCCCTGCAGGCCCTCCAGGCCAAGTACGACGAGCCGCGCACGGCTCCCCTGCAGCACGACAACCGTCCGGACGTGTCGTCCCACATGCAGACCCTCGACCAGCTCACCGAGACCCCGCTGCGACTCGGCGAGCTCTCCCATGTCCAGACCTGGGTCACCGACATGGATCTGCTCCTGAGCCTGCCCAAGGAGCACCAGCGTCTGGCAGGGACCCTGCTCGTCGCCCGTCTGCGGGGCCTGCAGGAGCGCCACGGCGACGACATCCGCGGCATCGGCGACCTGTTCTCCCAGCTCACCCGCTGGTCGGCCACCCACCGGCCCGGCGTCATCCACGGCCTCGCCCGCAACCATTCGCCCCATGGCCCCACCTGGGACGCCGAGGCAGACGCCACCCGGTCGCAGCTGTGGGACCGCCCCGGCACCCAGGCCCGGGCCCAGGCACACCACAGCACCTCGAGCCACGCCGACCGCATGCTGCACCAGTTCACCGCCGTGCCCGCCAGCAGCCTCAACGACGCCTCCCTGCGGTCCGTGGTCGCGGAGCTCCTCCGAGCCGGCGTGCCTTCCACCAACGCCCGCCTGGTCAACTGGCTGAAGGGCCGGGCCGCCGCCCTCCTCGGCGACAGCACGTTCACGTCCACCCGGAAGGCCGTCGAGCGGCTGGACGACCCGGACACGAGCGACGAGGCCACCTCCACCGGCCCCGACGAGAGCTGGCCCTACTGGCACCTGTGCCGCGGCAAGGTCGCCGTCATGCTCGGCGGCGACCCCCGAGAGGACTCCCGCCGGGCCATCGAGCAGGCCTTCGGCTTCGAGCAGGTCCTCTGGGTCGACCCAAGCGACGCCTCCCTGCACGCCCTGCACGACCGTCTCGCCGCCGGCACCGTCGACCTGCTGATCATCAACCGCTTCTGCAAGCACAAGGACACCGACGTCGTACTTCCGGCCGTCCGCAGCGACCTGTCCCGCTGGGTGCGCGTCCCCCACGGCTACGGCATCACGGCCATCCAGCACCACATGGAACGCCAGTGGGCCCAGTTCGCCCGCCCCACCGAACAGCCCGCCGAGACGGCCTGAAGCCCCCCTCCCCCACCAAAGGCGGCGAAGCACCGGCAGGCCCGAAGCCACCGCCACCCCAACGGCGGCGAAGCACCGGCAGGTGCGCAGCCGCCCCCCACGCCAACGGCGGCGAAGCACCGGCAGGTGCGCAGCCGCCCCCCACGCCAACGGCGGCGACG
>JARACJ010000013.1 GCA_028767165.1 Proteobacteria bacterium DTSAM18
GGCCCGTGAAGGCATCAGCGTCGAAGCCGAGCCTGGCTTTTGAGCCTGGGCACGTCCGCCCGACTCAAAATTCCAGGACTTCAGGGTTGCCAATCAACAGAGCATCTCTGTGTCTCCAGACACATCGTTCGCCAGGACACGGGCATGCCGAACAGGCCGTTCCCGCCCGCCAGGACATCGACTCTCCCGGCACACATCCAGCTCCCGCCACGCCAGAACACGACCTCCCGCACCCGCCTGCGCTGCCGGTGCCCCGACGACGTGACCGCCAGCTCCCGTCACGCCAGGACGACGTCCTCCGACCTGGCCATTCCCGTGCCCGCTTTCGTCGTGCTCCTCGCTGTCAGCCCGCCAGCACCTGCCCCAGCCGCACGTGCTCCTGCCGCCTCTCGCTCAGCAGCGCCACCACCGGCGTCGCGAACAGCGCCACGTCCAGCACGTGGTCTCGCGTCTGCAGCCACCTCTCCAGCGCCAGCCGCTCTCCCGGGCTCGCCTGCAGCAGCGCCCGAGCCGGCAGGGCGGCGACCATCGGCGGCGGCTTCACGGTCCGCAGGCGGTGACCCCTTCTCTGCCGCAGCTTGATCGCCTGCCGTGCTGCCTTGAGCACGGGGTCCTGCAGGCCCTCCAGGCGGCTCCACAGGACGTCGTCCAGCAGGTCCCCCCATCGGTGCACGTCGTGTTCCCGAAGGGCCTGTGAGGCCTCTGGGGACAGCCCTTCGAGCCACGACAGGGGCAGGTGCTCCACCCGGTTGGGGGAGGGACCCTCGGGGGCGGGCTCGGCGTGGGGCAGGTGGGTCTGGACCTGCAGGGTCAGGTGCACGGGGACGTCCCACACCGGGCGGGCGGCGTCCTGTGAGGCACGGCTGGCGGAGCCGAGCTCGGTGGACAGCCACCGGACCCGCAGGTGGGCCTCCTCAAGGGGCTGGTCGAGCAGCAGGCCGCCCTGGGCACCGTCGTCCTGCAGGCGCTGCATGCACGTCATCAGGAACAGGTCCTCGCCCCGCAGGTTGCCCTCGAGCAGGGCGGAGGTGTTGTACCGGCCGGTGATGCGCAGGCCTCGCACGGGCGCGGCGAGCCGTAGGACACCGTGGGCGGCGAACACCATCGGACGGCCCTTGCCGGTGCCGTCGCCCAGGGACAGCGTGGACAGCTGCAGCATCAGGCCCGGCTGGTCGTCCGGGCAGGCCTTCAGGTCGAGGGAGTTGCAGGACGTGTGGACCTGATCACGACGGAACCCCGTGAGGACGAGCCACGGCTCCAGTGCGTCGATGAGCTCTTCCAGCAGCCGGCGTTCCACGTGTCGAAGCATGACCCCTCCACCGTTCCGGTCGGAGTGCCGTGCGGAACATGTCTGAGGGATGGTGCGTACTGGCGCGGACGGCGAGGGTATCCGTGGGGCTCAGGCCCGGGGCAGGACGGCCTTCGGCGCGAGGTAGATCAGCTTGTCGGTGGGGTGGACGGCGAGATCGTCCTGGGGGTTGAGCTTGTCGCCACCGGGGCGCCGGATGCCGATCAGCAGCGCATGGTGGGCCTGCTTGACGTGCGCGGCCACCTCGCCGAAGTGGGTCATCTTGCCGAGGGGGTTGGATCCGACGAACACGCTCTGGTCGCCGGCGGACACGAGGGTGGACATCACGTCGCCGGTGCCGGGCTCCGCGATGGCGTGGGCGAGCAGGGCGTAGCCCACCTGGTTGGAGCACACGACCTCGTCGGCGCCGGCGGAGCGGGCGTGCTCCACGTTCTCGTCGTCCATGATCTCGGTGACCATGTACAGGGGCTTGCGGCGCTTCATGGTGCCCTTGGTCATGGCGCTGCGGATGGTGAAGGCGGTGAGCAGGGTGGTCGCGTCGGCCTGCTGGGGGTTCAGCCGCCGGTTGCCCAGCAGGATGACCATCTCCGCGCTGGACAGGGCGGCCTTGGGCAGGTCGATCTCCTTGGTGGGATCGCCGGTGACCCACCGGAACGAGGCGGGCACGCCCTCGGGGCGCTCGCCGGGGCCGAAGATGACGACCTCCTGGGGGTCGGTGCTCAGCTCACGGAGCAGGGCGTCCAGCAGGTCGCGGGAGCTCGGGTCGTAGCCGCAGATGACGATGTGGTTGGACAGGAAGGTCATGCGAAGGGGCTCCTCGCGCAGCCGGAGGACGGTGTCCAGGAGGGTGCGGGCCACGATGCCGGAGAACAGGGCCAGGGTGAACATGCCGGCCACCATCAGGATGGCGGCCCAGATCCGGCCCAGGGGCTGGTTGGGGGTGATGTCGCCGTAGCCGACGGTGGTGAGGGTGACGAGGGCCCACCACAGGCCGTCGCCGATGGTGCTGATCTGGTCGTTGCCGCCGGCCTCGGTGAGGTACAGCGTGATGCCGCCGATGACGGTCTCGGCGAGGAGGAAGGAGAAGGCGAAGGCCCACAGGAACGCGTTGTCCTGGAAGGCGGCCTTGAGGTGGGCGAACAGGCTGTTGCGCTGGAAGAAGGGCAGCGTACGGGTGAGCTGGGCCAGACGCAGGGCCCGCAGTCCCCGCAGCGAGGGGTACACGGCCACCACGGTGATCAGGTCGAGCAGGTTGGCGGGCTCGAGCAGGAACCGCAGGCGGCCCACGAGGTGGGCGCGGAGGCGCTGGGGCCGGCTCAGGACGTACAGATCCAGTGCCGGCGGGCGGTAGGTGAGCACCCGAAGGAACAGCTCGATGCCGAACAGTCCCAGCACGAATTGATCCACCCTCCGAAGGACCTGGGTGGGGGGCAGCCAGTCCAGCTGCAGGAGCTCCAGGACCGTCAGGGTGATGGCCACCACGATGAGGACCCAGATGAAGCCCTGGACGATGCGGTAGGAACGGGCGTGGGGGTCGTGGAACGCGGCGCGCAGGTGCGAGATCACGTGTGCTACTCCTCTGGCGAGGTGTAGCACAGGGCGGGCCTCGGCGTGTCGGCACCGCCCGGGTCTTCGTCGCGGCGGTTGGCCCGACCGGGAGGTCGGGCTCGCCCTTGCTCCTCGCCCCGGACGGCACCGACCCGCCGATGCCCTCGGGTGTGCGGCTGAAGGGGCGGCGCTGGGATTGCCTTCGCGGCCTTGCGGCCTGGGAGCGGGCGACGGGGCGTCTTTGAGGCTGTGCCGGGCAGGCCGCTGCGGCGCCTGGGGCACGTGCGGTTCTTCGTCGCGTTGCTCCTCGCCCCGCACGCATTTCAGACGCCTCGCTGTTGAGGAGAGACTTGGGCGGGCCTCGGCGTGTCGGCACCGCCCGGTTCTTCGTCGCGGCGGTTGGCCCGACCAGAAGGTCGGGCTCGCCCTTGCTCTTCGTCCCGGACGGCACCGACCCGCCGATGCCCTTGGGTGTGCGGCTGAAGGGGCGGCGCTGGGATTGCCTTCGCGGCCTTGCGGCCTGGGAGCGGGCGACGGGGCGTCTTTGAGGCTGTGCCGGGCAGGCCGCTGCGGCGCCTGGGGCACGCGCGGTTCTTCGTCGCGCTGCTCCTCGCCCCGCACGCACCCCAGACGCATCGCTGGCGGTGGGGGGCTTTGGGCACTGTATCGTACGGGCGCTGCTTGCTGCGCCCGACCCCGTTGGACTCCCTTGGGGCGTCGAACCGTAGGGGCGGGCCGTGGTCCACCCGTGCTTCGCCCCGGTTCAATCGTTCGTCGGCCCGTCCCCGCAGGTGTGGTCCACGAACGTGCACATGCAGGCATCACGGTCGCCGAGCGCGTCGTCGCACGCCTCCTGCTCCTCTCCTAGGAGCTGCCACCCGACCTGCCGGTAGGCTTCGCAGTCCATCACGCCCGAAGAGACGACCTCGTCGGTCTGGAGGTCGATGCACTCCCAGGTGGCCTCGCCGCAGGCGGAGAGGATGGCCAGGGAAGCGACGAGGAGCAGGCGGACGGCAGTCGGGTGATGCATGGGAGGCCTCTTCAGGTGGTGGGGGCGCGTCGTCGACGACGCAGGCCGAGCAGGCCGACGCCGAGCAAGGCAGGGCCGATGCCGCCCGGGAAGGAGCCGGCCATGCTGTTGCAGGCGCCGGGGGGGCAGTCCCAGCCATCGTAGGCGACGACCACTTCGCCCGAAGCCGGGAGGGCCGTGTCGGCGCTCGCCATCTCCCAGGTCATGCGTGCCTCGGCGTCGAGCTCGTTGACCTTTGGCGGCAGGTAGGGCCAGACCTCACCCGGCGCGATCCCGACCGTGAGGCCCGCGTCTTCGCCATCCATCACCACGAACTGGATGTCCCCAACGCAGTCGTTCGTCATGGTCACGGGATCGAACCCCGGAGGGAGCTCCACCACGACGCAGTCGGGAAGCGACGAGAGGTCGCTTGCGCTCCAGGCCGCCCCCTTCGCACACGCGTGCGCGGTCCCGCTCCACAAGCCCCACACGGACACCACGCACGCCATCAGCCGGCGCCCACCAAACTGCAACATCGTGCCTCCAAAGGTGTGCCCACCCTAGCAGACCGCCGCCCCCGAAGACCACCACCCCAGCGAGAGCCCCAGGGTGCCCCGAAGGCGAGGAGCATGCGACGAAGCATGCGGGGCGCCATGGGGCTCGCAGCGGCCGACCCGCCACCGCCCTGAAGACGCCCCTCCGCAACCACCACAGGCCGCAAGGCCGCGAAAGCAAGCCCAGGGACGCCCTTCAGCCACACGCACGAGGGGATCGCCGTTCCGGCGCGGCCTGGAACAAGGAGCAAGGGAGAGGCCGACCTTCCGGTCGGCCCGACCGAAGCGACGCCGGGCCGGGCTGCGTCGGAACGGAGAGACCCGCCCAACCATCGACCCCAGCGAGAGCACCAGGGTGCCCCGGAGGCGAGGAGCATGCGACGAAGCATGCGGGGTGCCCTGAGGCTCGCAGCGGAGCCCCTTCACCGCCCAGCTCCCCTGCACCGCTCCATCTGGCCGCAAGGCCGCGAAAGCAATCCCAGGGACTCCCTTCAGCCACACGCACGAGGGGATCGCCGTTCCGGCGCGGCCTGGAACAAGGAGCAAGGGAGAGGCCGACCTTCCGGTCGGCCCGACCGCCGCGACGAAGGACCAGGCCGTGTCGGGGCGGGGAGACCCGCCTAGCGGCTCAAGTACGTGTAGGCATCCATCCCCAACGCATAATCCTTCACCAGCCGAGCGCCCTCTTCGAGGCTCATCTGGCCGTGATCGGTCGCCGCCTCCACCTTCTTCCGCAGCTGTGCCACCAGCTGCCGCGGCTCGTGGTGCACGTACTGCAGCACTTCTTCGATCAGCTCGCCCTCGTCGAGGTGGCGGATCTCGTAGCCGCGGCGGTTGTCGGCCGCGACGACGTGCACCGCGTGGGTGTCGCCGAACAGGTTGTGCAGGTCGCCGAGGATCTCCTGGTAGGCGCCCACCAGGAAGATGCCGAGGTCGTAGTGCTCGCCGGCCTTGGGCGTGTGCAGCTCGAGGTAGGGCTGGTGCTCGCCGGAGCCGATGAAGGTGTTGATCTTGCCGTCGGAGTCGCAGGTCAGATCCGCCAGGCGGGCCCGGCGGGTGGGCTCCTCCTTGAGGCGGTGGATGGGCATGATCGGGAAGAGCTGATCGATGGCCCAGATGTCCGGCGTGGACTGGAAGACGGAGAAGTTGCAGAAGAAGGTGTCGGTCAGGTTGGAGCGGACGGCCTCGATCTCGGGGCTCTCCTCCTCGGGCGTGACCCGGTTCACGACCTCGGTGGCCACGGCCCAGTACATGCGCTCGACGGCGGCGCGCTCGGGCAGGCCGAGCAGGCCCAGGCTGAAGCGCTGGCGGGTGTCGCGGCGCACGGCCTGGATGTCGTGCAGGGACTCCTCGAGGCTGTAGCGGCCGATGTCGTCGAAGATCTGCCAGGCCCGCTCGAGCTGGCGGAAGGTCTCGCCCTCGGGGCGGGGGCCAGGGGAGCGCTCCTTGACCAGGTGGCCGAGGACCTCGGTGAGCAGCACGGAGTGGTGGGCCACGGTGGCGCGGCCGGACTCGGTGATGATGTCCGGGTGGGGCGTGCCCGTCTCGCGCAGGGCGTCGGCGATGGTGCCGACGATGGCGTGGGCGTACTCCTGCACGTCGTAGTTGGTGGAGCCGTTGTGGGCGAGGGAGGCGCCGTCGTAGTCGACGCCCAGGCCGCCGCCGACGTCCATGTACTGCATGGCCGCGCCCATGCGGTGCAGCTCGGAGTAGATGCGCGCGCCCTCGGTGAAGGACTCACGGAACTGGCGGACGTGGGGGATCTGGCTGCCGATGTGGAAGTGCAGCAGCTTGAGCCAGTGCAGCTGGCCCTTGCTGCGCAGCTCCTGCACGACATCGACGATCTCTTCGAGGCTCAGGCCGAACTTCGCGTTGTCGCCGGTGGTGGCGCCCCAGTGGCCGATGCCGGACTTGCTCAGGCGGGCGCGCACACCCACCACGGGCTCGACGTTGAGCTCTGCGGCCAGCTTCTGCACGATGGGCAGCTCGTCGGGCTTCTCGAGCACGATGATGACGTTGTGCCCCAGCTGGCGTCCGAGCAGCGCCATGCGGATGTACTGGGCGTCCTTGTAGCCGTTGCAGATGAGGGGGGCGTCGCTGCCGGCGCCCATCATGGCCAGGCAGACCATCAGCTCGGGCTTGGAGCCGGCCTCGAGGCCCATGTGGCTGCCGTGGGCGAGCAGGTCGTTCAGGACGTGGGCCTGGGGGTTGACCTTGATGGGGAACACGGGTCGGTAGCTGCCGGTGTAGCTCCACTCCTCGATGGCGTTCTCGAAGGAGGTCTTCAGCTTGTCGATCTGGGCATCGATCACGTCGGTGAAGCGCACCAGCACCGGCAGCTGCACGTCGCGGCGGCGCAGGTCGTCGGCGAGGGCCTTCAGATCGATGTTGGGAGCGCCGGGTTCCTTTCCAGGGTGGATGCAGACGTGGCCCTGCTGGTTGATCTGGAAGAGGTTCTTGCCCCAGCCGGGCAGGTTGTAGAGTTCGGCGCTGTTCTTCACGGTCCAGGTCGACATCGATGACCCTCCCAATTTGCGGGGGCCCCGTCTAACCCTGCCAGGGTACAGGCGGGAGGTGGTGGGGGCGCGGAGATGCAAAAAAAGCCCACGACGGGGCCGCGTGGTACTCCACTAGGGTTGGGGCGCGTGGCCCGCAACCGTGGACTCGATGGCGTCCACCATGTCGGACACCTCGGCGAGGCCGCCCACCCCGATGTCGCCGCAGGCCAGGCGCTTGCTGACGGGCTCCACGAAGGTGTAGCGCTCGAGCTCCGCCAGCCAGCGCAGGTTGCGCTGCACCACCGGGGCGTCCCACATCGCGGTGTTCATCGCCGGGGCCAGCAGGCAGGGCTTGCTCACCGGCAGGGCCATCAGCACGGTGGTCAGCGCGTCGTCGGCGATGCCGCAGGCCAGCTTGCCGAGGGTGGAGGCCGTGAGCGGCGCCACGATGGCGAGATCGGCCCACTTGGCCCAGGAGATGTGCTCGATGGCGCTCGCGCCGTCCGGGCTGTGGCCGGTGGCGAGGGCCTGCAGCATCACGGGGTGATCGGTGAGTGCCTCGAAGGTGATGGGCCCGACGAAGTGGGGGGCGCCGCGGGTCATGACCACACGGACCCTGTGGCCCTTCTTCACGAGCTGGGAGCAGAGGTCTGCGGCCTTGTAGGCGGCGATGCCACCGCAGACGCCGACGAGGATGTTCATGGGGTCTCCGGGCGGCTGGGCTTCAGGGGACGGCGGGGGCGCTCGGCACGAGCGGGCGTGGGCGCACCCTTACGGGGTCCATTACGGCTGGCGATCCACGCCTTCGGCATGGGGGGCACCCCCACCTCGGCGCGGGCGTAGATGTCGTAGTGGCGGCGATGGTGCTGCCGGACACGACCCAGGTAGTCATAGTCGCCCCGCATGCGCTCGAACACCTGCTTGTCGCTTCCGTAGGCGAAGCGCTCGTCCTTCTCGGTGCGCACGGTGCCGGCGAAGAAGGTGGGGGACTGGGGCGTGTAGTCGCGGACCTTCGCGTCGAGGCCGTGGGGGTGGGGCTGGGTCAGCGCCCGCTGGTGCAGCTCGGCCACCGTCACGCCGGTGCCCACGTAGAAGGCCAGCACGCCGGCATCCCGGGTGGCGAGCCAGGCGCCCTCGGGGGCGTGCTCGGCGAGGTGTCGGGCGGCCAGGGAGGCCGGGTTGTCGGGCAGGACGGAGTGGATCTGGTCGTACTTGCGGGCCCGGGGGCCGAAGGCGCTGTCGTAGCCGATGCCGATGGGCAGGGCGGCCACCAGGGCGACCCACTGCCACCTGCGGGGCGTGCCGGCCAGCACGCCGCCGAGGGCCGCGAGCCCGATGCCGATGGCCGGCAGGAACAGGCGCAGGCCGGGCATCCACAGGTTGACCGTCATGGGCACGAACCACAGCAACGCGAGGAGGGCGAGCAGCAGCCACCGCATCGAGCCGCGCACGAAGGCCGCGGCGGCGAAGCCGGTGACGCACCAGCCGAGCAGGGCCCTGCCGAATCGCTCGAGGTAGTCGTCGTTGACCAGGAAGGTCCTGGTGAGGGGGAAGGACGACTTGGCGGCGTAGGTGTTGGGGAGCCAGGCGCCGTAGGTGGCGAGGCGCCAGGCGGTGACGGCCACCGCGACGCCGGTGACCCACAGGCCGACACGAAGACCGGCGCGCTTGTCCTCGGCCCGCCACAGGGCGTGCAGGCTCACGAGACCGGCCACCGCGATGCCCTCGGGGCGGATGAGGAACAGCGAGGCGGCCAGCGCGGCGGTGAGGCCGATCCGCTGCGTGGCGTGGGCCCACAGGGTCCACAGCACCGCCGCCACGAACATGGTGGACTCGAGGCCGTTGGAGGAGGAGACCGCGAAGTCCGGGGAGGCGGCCAGCAGGGCCATGCCCACGCCTACGGCCACGCCGGGGCGTCGCGGGCTCAGCGCGGCCGACAGGAACAGGCCCCCGGCCAGGGCGAGGGCGCCGAACGCGGCGGACATGCCGGCCATCAGGCCGTGGGCGGGCAGGCCGGCCCACAGGCCGATGCCCAGCAGGACCGTCCACAGCAGGTTGGTGTACCCCTCTACGGGTGGCTCACCGGCGTTGTAGACGAGCCCGTGGCCCTCCGCGAAGTGTTGGGCGTAGCGAGCGGAGATGAACGCGTCGTCGACGAGGGTGTCGAAGGAGGGCAGGAGCCTCCAGACGAAGAGGGCCATCAGGGGCAGCAACCACCACAGCCAGCGGCGGTCATCGGCTTGGGCTTCACTCAAGGGGGGCAACTCCGAAGAGGCGTGGGACGGGCGGACCCAGGCTACTTCGACTTTTTGTCTACGTCGACCGGGGACGCGGGTGCGTTAGGAGGGGCCGAGCCTACACCTCCCGTCCAGCATGCACGGAGTCGTCATGTCCCAGCCCCAGTTCGAAGAAGGCACCACCCTCGACCGGTTCATCCTCGAGTCCCGGATGGCCCACCCCGGTGCCACCGGTGTGTACGTCAACCTCATCAAGGGCATCGAACTGGCCGGCAAGATGATCTCCAGCCGGGTCAACAAGGCCGGTCTCGCCGGCATGCTCGGTGCGGTGGGCAACGTGAACGTGCAGGGCGAGGAGCAGCAGAAGCTCGACGTCTACGCCAACAACGTGTTCATCAGCTCCCTCGAGCACCGTGGCGCGGCCTGCATGATCGTCTCCGAGGAGTCCGACGGCGTCGTCCGCGTGGGCGAGCAGTGGCACTCCGGCCGCTACGTCGTCACCGTCGATCCCCTCGACGGCTCCTCCAACATCGACGTGAACGCCACCATCGGCACCATCTTCGGCATCTACCGCCGCCTGTCCGAGGAGGGCACCCCGGCGCAGGATTCGGACGTGCTCCGTCCCGGCTACGAGATGGTCTCCGCCGGCTACATCATCTACGGCGCCGGCACCATGCTCGTCCTGGCCAGCGACGGCGTGGTCAACGGCTTCACCCTCGATCCCGCCGTGGGCGAGTTCTTCCTGTCCCACCCGGACATCCAGGTGCCGAACGACAAGGTGATGTACAGCATCAACGATGCCTACGCCCAGGCCTGGCAGCCCGGCGTGAAGTCCTTCATCGAGGAGATGCAGAAGCCCGAGCGCAAGGCCAGCGCCCGCTACATCGGCTCCCTCGTGGCCGACTTCCACCGCAACCTGCTCAAGGGCGGCGTGTTCCTGTACCCGGCCACCGCGAAGAACCCCGAGGGCAAGCTGCGGCTGCTCTACGAGGCGTTCCCCCTGGGCTACATCATCGAGGCCGCCGGCGGCGCCGCCACCAACGGCCGCAAGCGCATCCTCGACCTCACGCCGGATGCCCTGCACGCCCGCACCCCGCTGGTCATCGGCAGCAAGGCCCTGGTGGCCGAGGCCACCGAGCTCATGTCCCAGGATCCGGCCCTCGCATGAGCCGGCTCGCGATCCAGCCGCTCACCCGCCGCGACGTGCGGCGGGCGGCGGCCGTGATCGCGAAGTGCACCCCGGTCAGCCGCCACCTGAAGGCGGCCCAGCTCAAGGCCCTCCTGAAGCTGGAGACGAACCTGCTGCTCACCGCGTGGTGGGATGGTGAGCTCGTCGGCACCGGCCGGGCCGCCCGCGTGGTGATGCCCGGCAGCGCCCCGGCCCACCGGGCGCCCGATGGCTGGTACCTGCTCGGCGTGAACGTGCTGCCGAGCCACCGACGGCTCGGCGTCGGCGATGCGCTGGTGCGCGCGCGCCTGGCGTGGATGCGCCAACGCACCCACGAGGCGTGGTTCTTCACCCGTCGCAGCAACGAGGCCAGCCTGGCCCTGCACCGGCCCTACGGGTTCGAGGTGGTGCGCGAGCACTTCTGGTTCCCGGGCACCCCCTTCGAGGAAGGGGAGGCGGTGCTGTTGCGGGCGGCGTTGTAGACTGGCGCCCGCGACACGGCCCGCAGGAGGAGGACGCATGGGACGCAACCTGGTCCGGACACATGGGTTCGAGCCGCTGGCACTCGAGGGTCGCCTGCCCGAGGGGCTGGCGGGCACGCTGTTCCGGGCCGGCCCGGCGCGGTACGAGCGGGGCGGCAAGGTCGTCAGCCATCCCTTCGAGGCCGACGGCGCGCTCGTCGGCGTGAAATTCGCGGGTGGGGAGGCACAGGGGGCCATCCGCTACGTGGAGAGCGAGGGCTACCAGCGCGAGGAGGCTGCCGGACGGTTCCTCACGGGCAGCCACGTCTTGCTGTTCCGCCGGGTCTCCGACATGGTGCGGGGCCGCATGAAGAACACGGGCAACACCTCGGTGCTGCTGTGGCAGGAGCGGATGTTCGCGCTGATGGAGGCGGGCAAGCCGGTGGAGATGTCCACCGGGGATCTGCACACCGTCGGCGACACCGATCTGGGCGTGATCCCGGCGGCCTTCTCCGCCCACCCCCACCGGCACCCCACGCGGTCCTGCCAGATCAACTTCGGCGTCCGCTTCGGTCCCACCACCTGGCTCGACCTGTTCGAGCTGCCCGACGTCGGCCGTCCGCGCGTGCTCGGCAGCATCAAGGCGCCCTGGGCCGCCATGATCCACGACTTCGCACTCACCGAGCGGCACATGGTGTTCGTGGTGGGGCCCGCCGTCATGCAGCTGGGCAAGGCGATCCTCGGCCTCGTCGGCATGACCGACATCTTCGCCTGGAAGCCTGCCATGGGCGCCCGGGTGGTGGTGGTGCCCCTCGACGACCCGGACTCCGCCTGGAGCGTCGAGACGGACGCGTGCTGGGTGTGGCACGTGGTCAACGGCTGGGAGGACGGCGACCAGATCGTCGTCGACGTCGCCCAGTACCCCGACGCCGACTCCTTGCAGGCCATCGGCGAGGATGCCGCCGAGGTGGCACCGCCGCTGTACATCCGCTGGCGCATCGACACCCGCACCCGTGAGGCCGTCTCCGAGCAGATGTGGGACGTGCCGATGGAGTTCCCGAGCGTCCGGCGCATGGGCGTGCGGCATGGCGAGGCGCTGGTGCAGTCCCTCCCCGAGCGCAGCGACGCCGGCAACGGACGCCACGGGATCAGCCTGGTCGACGTCGACGCCGGCACCGACCGCACCTTTGTGTTCGACGAGGGGCAGGCCATCTGCGAGCCGCTCCTGCTACCCCACGAGGGAGGCGAGGCGGTGGTCACGGTGGTGCGGGGCGGGGGAGACGACCACCTGGCCGTGCTCGACGCCGCACGCCTCGAGGACGGCCCCATGGCGCGCCTTCGCTTCGACCAGCCCCTGCCCATGACCTTCCACGGGCGGTTCCAGGCGGGTTGAGGGGCGGGCAAGCCCCGCCCGTACGCGCTTCGTCGCCTTCGACGACATCTCTTTGGGGGAGGCCAGGCGATTCACTCCCGCCGGCGCCACCCGACGGCAGCGAGCGGCAGCAGGGCCCACCACAGCGAGCCGGGTCCGCCACCCACCTGGCAGCCGGCGTGGGGATCGACCTCCACGTCGACGGTGAAGGTGGCGCTCGCGGGCGGGTTGTCGGGCCAGTCCCGGTGGCCGTCGTCGACCACGCGCAGCTCGAAGGGGTCCGGTCCGGTGTGGTCGCCGGGCGCCAGGTAGAACACCCGCCGGCCGCTCCGGGTGATCTTCACCTCGCCGTGGACGGGTTGCGTGACCACCTCGAAGGTGTGGCGGTGGCTGTCCGGATCGTCGATGTCGACCACGACCCGGCGGAGCTCGGCGGGGCGGACGCGCACGGGCTTGGGCGTGGCCACGGGCTGGGCGGAGCAGGCGGGGCGGGGGAGGGGCTCGCCGATCTTCTCCTCGATCCATGCCATGTGGGCGTCCGGCCGCGCGTAGATGACGCCGTCGGAGCAGGGTTCGCCATCCATGACGGCGCCGGTGTACAGCCGGGAGGCCACGCCCACGGTGTAGTCGCCCTTGGGGCTGTGCAGGTACAGCGGCCCGCCGGAGTCGCCGTAGCAGGCGCTGATGCCGCCGAACTCCCCGGCGCCCAGCTCGCCCGCCGGCCGGGCGATGTCGGAGCAGCCGGACTGCAGATCGCCGAGGGCGTCTTCCGCGCAGTCCGGGGTCTGGATGGCCGTGCGGGCCTCCCGGAGCACGTCGGTGGGGGTGCGACCGTTGGCGGCGACGCCGCCCCAGCCCACCACGCTCACGGGGGCGCCGGTGAACAGGTCCTCGTCGGTGACGCAGTCCCGGGCGATGACCCGGGGCTCGATGTGGGTGACCGGCACCTTCAGCCGGAGCAGGGCCAGATCGATGCCGATGTCGGTGGAGGAGGTGTGGTGGTACTGCAGGTGGATGTGGTGCTGCGCCACCTCGCCGACGAAGGCCTGGCCCTCGGGGCCGTACAGGCCTCCCTCGGGCCGGCGGTCGGCCAGCCACGCCGTGTAGGGATCGTTGGTGGCGCTGTTGATCATCACCCAGTCGGGGCGTCGCACCCTGCCGAAGTCGTCGAACAGGCAGTGGGCCGCCGTGAGGATCCACTCGGGGTGGATGAGGGTGCCGGTGCAGAACCCTCCCACGCTCACCGCATCGGGCCAGCGGCCTTCGGGCACCTGCTCACCACCGACCACCGGGGCGAGCCGGGCGTCGACGGGGGTGTCGGGCGCCTCGGGGGCGGCGAAGGCGAGGGCGGCGAGCAGGAGCAGGGACATGGGCGGTCCGGGGGCGGGAGGTCAGTGACGGCGGCGGCGCAGGCCCCACAGGCCGGCCAGCCCGAGCCAGGACAGGCTACCACCGGGCAGGGTGGAGCAGGAGGCGCTGGGATCCACCTGCACGTCGACCGTGAAGGTGGAGCTGGCGGGTGGGTTGTCGGGCCAGTCCGCGTGACCGTCGTCGAGCACCCGCAGCTCGAAGCTGTCGGCGCCCTCGTGGTCGGCGTCGGCGGTGTACACGACCCGTCGGCCGGAGCGGCTCACGCGCACCTCACCGTGGGCGGGGGGCGTGACGAGCTCGTAGGTGAAGCGCTGGCTGTCGGGGTCGGTGACGTCGACGGTGACGGCCTTCGCGGCGCCGGGGCGCACCTGCAGCAGCTCGGCGTCGGCGGAGGGGGCCAGGGAGCAGGCAGGGCGGGGGAGGCGGACGCCGGTGGTCTGCCGGATCCAGTCGAGGTGGGCGTCGGGCCGGGCGTAGATGACGCCATCGGTGCAGGGCTGGCCGTCCCACAGCGCGCCCCGGTACAGACGGGAGGCGGTGCCCACCACGAAGGAGCCCCGCTCGGTGTTCAGGTACAGCGGGCCACCGGAGTCGCCGTAGCAGGCCGAGATGGTGCCCCGCTGGCCGGCGCCGAGCTCACCGGCCGGACGGGCGATGGCGGAGCAGCCGGTCTCGAGGTCGCCCAGCCAGTCCTCGCTGCAGTCCGGGGTCTGGATGACGGTGTCGGCCTCCCGCAGCACGTCGGTGGGCGTGCCGCCGGTGGAGTCGATGGCGCCCCAGCCCACGATGCTGACCCCCGCGCCGGTGGTCAGGTCTTCGTCGGTGATGCAGTCCTGGGCGATGGTGCGGGGTTCGATGTGCTCCACCGGGGCCGCGAGCTGCAGCAGCGCGAGGTCGACGCCGCTGTCGTAGGAGCGGGGGATGTACTTGGGGTGCACGAAGTGGCCCACCACGCGGCTCACGAAGGCCTCGCCCTCGTTGCCGTAGCGCCCGGCGAGGGGGCGGCCCTCGCTCCACCACTCCCACACGGGGTTGTAGGTGCTGCTGCCGAGCATCACCATGCCCACCTCGTTGGGGCTGCCGTTGTCGTCGAACAGGCAGTGCGCCGCGGTGAGGATCCACTCCGGGTGGATGAGGGTTCCGGTGCAGCGCATGCCCACGCTGGCGGCGTCGGGCCAGTTCCCGGGCTGTGAGGGCTGGCCTCCGACGACTGGAGCCACCCGTTCTGCGGAGGCGGGCGCCTCGGGTGCGGCATGGGCGGTGGAGAGCAGCAGGAGGGCAAGCCAGGTCATCGGAGAACTCGGTATCATTGGGGACGATACCCACAAGGTGCCGAAAGAGGTGCATCTGCTCAAGGCTTCGCCATGGGCCTGACAAGGATTCGACGACCTGTAGATGGCCCGACGAGGCCGCATTCCGGAGCGATGATGCGCGTGACCGTGAGCGGAGACCAGATCCCCTTCGAGGAGGTGGCACCTGCGGGGCCCCCCATGGCGACCGTCCTCGTGATCCCTTCCATCTATGGCTTGCACGACGATCTGCGGCAGAAGGCGCAGGCCCTCGCCAGCATGGGGTGGCGTGCGGTGGTGGTGGATCCCTTCGCCGGCACCCACCCGGGCCCCCTCGGCTACGACCGGGTGGACGACGCGATCGCCCGTATGCGCACGGTGGATCGCGCTGCCCTGCTGACCGCCCTGGGCGACCTGTGCGAGGCCCTGCCGCAGCCGGTGGTGGCCCTCGGGATCTGCTTCGGCGGCACCTTCGCCTGGCGCCTCGCGGCCGAGGGCAGGGTGGCCGGCGCGTGCACCTGGCATGGGGGTGGGTTGCAGGCGTGGGGCCACCTGCAGCCTTCGGTGCCCACGCAACACCACTTCGGCGGGGCGGATCGATCGGTGCCCATCGGCCACGTGAGCGCCTTTGCAGAGCAGGTGTGCTCCTTGCAGGGCACCACGCTGCACATCTACGGGGGTGCAGACCATGGCTTCACCCACGCCGATCACCCGGAGCGTCACCACCCGGTCGCGGAACGGGGGGCCTGGCTCGGGTTGCTGGCCCTGTTGCAACGTGTCGTTGCAGAGAAGGATGTGTGAAACAGATTTCGCCCCGGGGTGGCCGTCTGGGCGTTCAGGCGATATCAGGCGTTCCAGTTGTGGAAATTGTGCCGAGTACCTACCGTGGAATTTCGCATTTGCGTTCCCCGGTCGTCACTTGTACGGGAACGTTCTGGAGGTTCAATGGAGTACCGCGCAGACGTCGCCATCGTTGGCGCCGGCCCAGTGGGCTGCGTCGCTGCCTTGGCCCACGCACGTACCGGCCGCAAGGTCGTCCTCATCGAAGCCAACCCCACCCGGAAGAACCGCTTCGCAGGTGAGCTCCTGCACCCGGCGGCCGTCTCGGCCCTGAGCGCCGTGGGCATCCACAGCATCCCCTGTGCGAACGACCACCTTCCGAACCGTGGATTCGCCATCTCCAGCGTGGACCCGGACTTCACCACGTTGCTCGACCATCCCGGCGCGCCGGGCATCACCTTCGAGTTCAACCACTTCGTGGATCACCTTCGGGAGCGGGCCATCGCCACCGAGGGCGTGCAGTTCCTGCCCCACCACCGCGTGGTCGACCTCAAGGGTGACACCCTGGTGTGCAAGGTCCGCGACGAAGAAGACGCCCTGATCCGTGCCGACCGCATCATCGGCGCCGACGGCCGCTTCAGCGTCATCCGCAAGCTGATCGGCATCGAAGACGACCGCGCCGTGCTGTCCTACATGGCCGGCCTCCTCCTCAAGGACGTCACGCTCCCCCACGAGGGCTACGGCCACGTCATGTGGGGCAAGGCGGGCCCGGTGCTGGCCTACCGCATCGAGGAGAACGGCGTCCGCATCTGCATCGACGTCCCCACGGTCGTGAAGAAGCGCAAGGATGCCAAGGAAGCCATCTGGAACCTCATCCGCGAGCAGCTTCCCGAGGCCCTCAAGCAGCCCATCCACGACGAGCTGATGAACGGCAAGGTCCTGTGGGCGGTCAACGAGCTGCGCCCGCGCATCCACTACGGCAGGGGCCGGGTGGCCCTGGTGGGCGATGCCGTCGGCCACTTCCACCCCATGACCGGCGCCGGCATGACCATGGGCTTCGGCGATGCCCTCGAGCTCGCCGCCTGTGATGATCTCGAGCGCTACCGTGCCCGCCGCCACGCCGGCTCCCTGAGCCCCGCGATGCTCGCCACGGCCCTGTACGAGATCTTCGCCGTCCGCAGTGCGCCCACGCTGGCCCTGCGCAAGGCCATCTTCGACATCTGGTCCGAGGAGCCCGTGCTCCGCGAGCGCTCCATGGCGTTCCTGGCGGGCACCGACCCGAGCATCACGCGCCTGCTGAACGTCGGCATGCGCATGGTGGTCCGCGCCTTCCGCCACGTCGTCCGCGACGCCGCCCGCGACCGCGACATCGGTCAGGGCATCGACGGCAGCCGTGGCATCGCCGGCCTCGTCCGCTGGCTGCTCACCGAGGCCGTCCCGCCGTCGATGCAGATGCTCAAGGGCGATCTGCCGCTCACGCCCTTCGAACAACGCCGCCTGCTCCAGCAACAGCAGCTCGACCACCTGTAGGAACATCGATGAACGAACACCTGGTCCCGGGCACCCGTCCGGCCCCGCAGCCCGTGCGGGAAGTCTGGCAGGGCGAGTACGAGCACCAGGCGGTGCAGACGCGCTTCACGGAGCTCAAGGAGGCCTACTGGCCCGCCATCGAGGCGCAGATCACCGATGCGATGGCACAGCACAGCCCGGAGGGGTCCACCCTGCCGGGCATGGCCGCGTACCACCTGTCCACCGGTGGCAAGCGGCTGAGGGCCATCATGCCCCTGCTCGTGGCCGAGGCATTCGGGGTGGAGCCCTCCGCCGTCGTGCCCTTCGGCGCGGCCTGCGAGATGCTGCACAACGCCACGCTGGTCCACGACGACCTGCAGGACGGCGACGAGGTGCGGCGCGGCCTGCCCACGGTGTGGACCCGCTACGGCATGCCCCAGGCGGTGAACACCGGCGATGCCATGTTCTACTACACGGTGCTGCTGGCCCAGCGCATGGGCGGCACCGCCGAGCAGCGTGAGGCGCTGGTCCGGCTGGTGATGGACGACACCCTCAAGGTCATCGATGGCCAGGCCCGCGAGTTCCAGATGATGGAGCAGGCCGAGGTGTCCGTGCAGGACTACCTCACGATGGTCGAAGGCAAGACGAGCGGCCTGTTCAGCCTGCCCATGTGCGGTGCGGCGCTGATGTGCGGCGCGGCCGACGAGCAGGTGGAGCGCATCGCCGAGGCGGCGCGTCACCTGGGCGTGCTGTTCCAGATCCAGGACGACGTCCTCGACCTGTACGGCGACAAGGGCCGCGGCGCGGTCGGCAACGACATCCGTGAGGGCAAGCGCAGCTTCCTCGTGGTGCACGCCCTGCAGGCGGCCTGCGACGAGCAGACGGTCTGGCTGCGCGACATCCTCGACCTCGATCGCGAGCTCACCACCGATGCGATGGTGCAGCAGGTGCTCGACTCCCTGCGCGTGCACGGCACCCTCGCGGCGGCCATCGACGAGCTCCACCACCGCCGCCGCCTGGCCGTGCAGGCCGTGGCCGGCGATGCCCGCCTCGAGGCCCTCGTGGGCGGCCTGGCCGATCTGTGCATGGTGCCCATCTCCGAGATCATCGAGCGGCAGCACCGGGTGGCCACCGAGGACGATCACGCCTTCTGCGCGGAGATCCTGCCCCAGGTGAGCCGCACCTTCGCGCTGAGCATCGAGATGCTGCCCGAGTCCCTGCGGGACGCGGTGCGCGTGTCCTACCTGCTCTGCCGGGTGGTCGACACCATCGAAGACGACAGCTCCGCTCCCTGGGACCTGCGCGAAGACATGTTCCGTCTGTTCGAGCGGCTCGTGTCCGAGGAGTCCTACCAGGTCGAGGAGCTGCAGCATCGCGGCGGCGAGCTGGGCGACTCGGAGCAGGAGCGGGCGCTGATGGCCCGCGCCGGTGCGGTCTTCCGGGTCTACTGGTCGCTCTCGCCGGCCCAGCGTGAGGCCGTGAGGCCCTGGATTCTCGAGATGAGCCAGGGCATGTCCGAGTACGCCCACAAGTGGCTGCAGGCCGGCTCGCTGCAGCTCACGGACGTCGCCGACCTCGAGAACTACTGCTGGTACGTCGCCGGCACCGTGGGCGAGCTGCTCACGGCCCTGTTCGCCCTCGAAGTGGGCGACGCCGACGCCGCCGAGCGCCTGTACGAGCCCGCCAAGCGCTTCGGCCTGGCCCTGCAGTTCGTCAACATCCTCAAGGACGTCGCCGAAGACGCCGAGCGCGGCGTCTGCTGGCTTCCCCAGTCCCTGCTCACGGCGCACGGCCTCACCAAGGCCGACCTGCTCGACCCCTCACGCCGTGAGGACGGCCTGAAGGTCATCGCCATCCTGGCTGAGCGGGCGCGCGGACACCTGAAGGTGGCCGGCGAGTACACCGCCTGCTGGCCCACGGATTCCGGCGAACAGATCCGCCTGTTCTGCGCCGTGCCCATGGCGCTGGCCTTCCACACCCTCGCCGAGGTGGTGGAGGGTAGCGACACGCTCGTGCGCGGCCGCACCCCCAAGGTCACCCGTGAGCTGGTGGGCGAGGTGGTCGGACGCGCGCTGCAGGCCGCTGGCAACGACGACGTGATGGAGCAGTGGCTGGCGGAGATGGCGGCGCTGTGAAGGGCAGGGGAGGCCATGGCCTTTCCGCCGAACCGTTCACCTTCGCGTGAACACCGCCAGCTCCCGCAGGATCGACTCGCTCATCCGGTGCGCCGCCGTCATCGGGTGCACCGTGAGCCCCTGGGCCTCGAACAGCTCCACCAGCGCCTCCCGCCGCGGCAGGAAGGCGTTGAACATCAGCACCATGCAGCCGCCGGGGAGCAGGCTGTCGGCCCACGCGGGTGCGCAGGCCTTCAGGTTGTCCAGCGGATTGCGGGTGCCCCGCGGGCCGGTGTGCTGCACGCCGTAGGGCAGGTCGCCCACGATGAGGTGGAAGCGCTCGCGGTTCAGCAGGTGTCGGGCGTCCTTGCTGTCGCCGATGACGAGCCGGGCGCACGCATCGCCGAAGCGGTACTCGAGGAAGCGGCCGATGTCGTCCTTGTTCTTCTTCGTGGTGAAGCCGCTGGACTCCTTGTGCTTGATGCGGTGCAGCTTCGTCTGCTTCTTCACGTGGCGCTGGAAGTCGGCCAGCGCCTTGCGGTCCCGCTCGATGCCCCGGGCGTTCATGCCGTAACGGGCGCCCCACAGCAGGGTGGTGCCCCGGCCGGCGGTGGGGTCGAGCAGCTTGACGGGGCCGTCTTCGGGCAGCTCGGCATGGGCGAGCGCCGTGTTGATGGCCAGCTGCGTGGCGAGCTCGTGGGTCTTGCCCGGGTACTTGGCGCCGAACACCAGGGCGTCGGGCAGGCCGAACGCCGGATCGGCGTCGAGTGGGATCCAGCCTTCACCCTCGTCGCGAAACACGCCCTGCACGAAGGACAGCCGCGCCAGATCCCGCAGCGAAGCGACCTCCTCGGGCACCGTGAGGACCGTGAGCCCACCGTGCGTCGACGCCTCCGCCTCCACGCCGGGCATCACCAGCGCCAGCTCCTCCCGGGCGACGGACAGGACGTCACCGAAGTAGGCGCCGCGGGCAAGGGGAGAGATCAACAGGTGCAGGGCCAAGGTGCCTCCAGCGTGTTCGGGCAGCCAGCCTAACGCCGGCGCCCGCCGGCGCACACGTACGGGCGCCCCTTGGGGCGCCCTGGCCGCGAATCAACGGAACGTCGGCGTGGACTGCACGCCAAGCCACGACATCAGGGGACGGGCGCGGCAAGCAGCGCCCCTACGCTATCCCGTTCCCATGGAGCGCCCGTGCCGGGACGATCTACTCTGCCAGAGCGAGGGCCCACACGGGAAACACCCGCCGGTAGTTGTCATACGTGATGGAGCACGTCTTGTTGAACACACCCGCGATGTGCTCCTCGGGCCACGTGCCGTTGTCCAGCTGCCGCTCCCGCAGGAACGTCACGCCGCGCTTCACGGCCTCGGAGTCCTTGCGGCCGGCCTTCACCAGCGTGAGCAGGGCCCACGAGGTCATCACGGCCTGGCCCTCGTCGGTCGGGATCGACCGCTTCTGCGCACAGGAGTCGATGGTCTCACCCCAGCCGCCGTCGGCCAGCTGGATGGACTCGACGAAGTCCGCCGCCTTCTGGATCTGGGGCGCGCTCGGGTCCATGCCGGCGGCCAGCAGGCCCCACACGCCGAACCAGGTGCCGTAGGTGTAGCAGACGCCCCAGGAGCCGAACCACGAGCCGTCGGCCTCCTGCTTGGACAGGATGAAGTCCTTGCCCCGCTCGATGGCCTTGTCGACCCGCGGGTCACCCGGCGAGACCTCGCGCCACGCCGCCAGCCCCTGCAGCACGGCCGAGGAGCACTCGGTGTAGGGGTAGTCGATCATGATCTCGTGGAAGATGTCGGACGGGTTGAACTTCTCCAACCACGCCGGACCCCGGGTACGCTCGTAGGAGGCCCAGCCACCGTTCTCGTTCTGCCAGTACAGCAGCAGGTCGACCGCGGGCTTGAGGCGCTCGAGGTCGATGGGGTTCTTCACCTCGTCCTGCAGCAGCAGCGCGCACTTCAGGCCCTCGGAGGTGCAGTCGGTGATCGGCCAGCCGTGCTCGAGGTTGGAGAAGGGCCAGCCGCCCTTGGAGGGGCAGCGGTAGTGGGCCTCGGCGTCCGGCGGATCCTCGGGGATCTGGGAGTGGTCGAGGTAGTCGTGGGCCTTCTCGATCAGGTCGTCGACCTGCAGGCCGCGCTTGTCCTTGGCGGCCTTGAGCGCCTGGATGGCGAAGGCGGTGTCCCACAGCTGGCTGTTGTTGTAGCCGTTGACGCGGGTGCCCCGGCGGTCGGACCACAGGTAGTCGGGCATGCGCTCGAGGTGCTTGCGGACCCGCTCGCCGCCGGGCTCGGCGAAGTGCCACACCAGCGTGTTGTAGGGCTTGTTGACCGGGCCGATGCAGACGTAGTTGGTGATCTCGTCCTCGTACCGGATCTGACGCAGGCACTCCTCGAGGGCCTTGGGCCGCATGGGCTTGAGGGGGCTGCGCTCGTAGGCGTGCAGGGCCTTGTTCGCCACCTTCATGGGCATCGACAGCGGCGTGTAGGCATCCTCGGGGGCCACGGTGTCGCGGGCGGCCTTCCAGTCGATGCGGCTGTAGGCGATGGGGTGGATCTCCTCGCGGATGGCGGAGAGCAGGCCGTCGAGCGGCACCTGGGCCCGGGCGCCGTACATCCAGCTCATGGGGAGGTACACCATGCGGGCGTGGCACCACATGCGGCCCGGGTGCAGCGGGGCCTCGTAGGGGAGCAGCCACAGCTCCGGGGGCACCGGGTGCAGGCCGCGGTAGTCGTACAGGTTCATGATGGCGAGGAAGAACTTGCCCCAGGAGGCGGACGCGAGGGCACCGCCCCGGTCCATGAACCACTTGCGGCAGCGCTGCAGATCCTCGTCGTGGCGCTCCACACCGAGCAGGCGCATCGTGACGTAGTTGAGCACGCTCGTGAACACGCAGGAGGGGTTCTCCTCGCCGAGACCGAAGCCGCCATCAGGGTTCTGGGCGCCCCGGATGTACTTGACCATGTCGGCCTGCTGCGCCTCGTCGGGCATCTCCCCGGTGGCGTACAGCGTGCCGACGTACATGGGCAGCAGGAACATCGGCCCGGAGTAGTCGCCGGGCAGCGCGCCGGTGTCGAGCTGGTGCACGCGCAGGTAGTCGGCCGCGCGCTCGAGGTGGGAGATGTCTGCGGAGGGGACGTTCATGGAGGCTCCTTTCGTGCAGGAGCCACCCCTATCCGGCCCACGGGGCCGCCACACCTGAGAAATGGCCTGCACACCGGGCAGGCCCGGGTGCGCCGGCCGGGTGCGGACGCGCCTGGTGCCGCGGCCGGACCAGACGCTTCCCGCGACGACCGCTCAGCCCTCGTTGACGGCCTTCAGGGCGGCCAGCAGCGGGTTGATGGCGGCGGCGCCCAGCTCCCGGCAGCGCGCCGGCGACCAACCCACCTCGGCGTCGGGGGCGTTGGCGTTGTCGCTGAAGGGCATCTCGAGGGTGACCGCCAGGGTGCGGAAGTGCTCGGCGGCCCAGTTCGAGGCGATCGACAGGTTGGCCTGGCCTGGGGCGTCCTTCTTGTAGCCGTGGACGTCCTGGAAGTCGGGGCTGGCCTGCAGGTAGGCGTCCGAGAAGACCTTCTGCAGGTGGCCGAGGCGGTCGTCGAAGCTCGGCACGCCCTCGGCGGCCGACAGGAACACGTAGGGGAGCTCCTCGTCGCCGTGCACATCCAGGAACACGTGGCAGCCGGTGGACAGCATGCGGGCCCGCACGCCGTGGACCTCCGGGCTGTCGTGCTCGGTGGGGTGGCTCCACTCGCGGTTGAGGTTCACGCCGTTGGCGTTGGTGCGCAGGTTGCCCCGGGCGGAGCCGTCCGGGTTCATGTTGGGCACCACGTAGATGGCGGCCTCGGTGCGCAGCATGCGGGAGGTCTCGTGGTCGTCGTCCAGCAGGGCGTCCAGGAAGCCCTGCATCCAGTGCTCCGCCATGGTCTCGCCGGGGTGCTGGCGGGCGATGACCCACAGCACCGGCGCGGAGGGCTCGTCGTACCGGCCGATCTTCAGCAGGTCGACGGGGCGGCCGTCGGGCGTGGTGGCCACGACCTCGGCCTGCACGCCCTCGTGCTTGCAGGCGTCGGCGAGGAGCTGGGCGTGCTGGTGTTCGTCGAAGGGGGCGAAGTAGGCGTACCAGGTGACGGCCGCCGTGGGGGCGTGCTCGAAGTGCAGGGCCTGGCCGTCGTAGCTGGTGGTGACCCGGAACCAGTGCTCGCGGTCGTGGCTGGCCACCACGCGGTAGTTCTCCCACGCCTTGGGGTAGGAGCAGCGCGACGCGTTGACGATGGAGAAGCGCTGCACCTCACCCGGCGAGCCGGTGGTGCGGAAGCTGAACCACTGGCGGAATTGGCCGCGTGAATCCCAGCGGATCTTGAGAAGGTGGGTGTCGTCGCGGACGCCGAAGAGCTGGATGTTTCCGCCGTGGTGGCTCGCGTCGATGTGCATGGGGCTCCCTCGTCAGGTCGGTCACCCCATCGTCCTATCTAACTGCCGCCTTGGCAAGATGGGTACCGGCGTCAGTATTTGACACTGCATCCATAGGACTGGGTCTGGGCCGGGGAGGGGGCCTTGCCGGCCTGCACGGCGTCGATGGCGTCCTGGGTCCAGGTCTGCAGGGTACCGCCTCCGTTCACCTTGCCCAGGGGCGCGTTGTCGAGGGCGCCCTGGTAGGCCACCTTGCCGTCGGCATCGATCACCACCATCTGCGGCGTGGTCTTCGCGGCGTACGTGCGGCCCACGTCGCCCTTGGCGTCGAGCAGGATGGGGTAGCTGATGTCGTACTCGGCGAGGCTCTTGCGATTGCGCTCGTGGCCGGCGCCCTGCTTGCCCTCGGCGCCGGAGTTGATCGCCACCCACACGACGCCCTCGCTCATCTCCTTCATGCCCATGTCGCGCAGGGGACCGCCCTCGCCGTGGGCGTGCACCACGAACGGGCAGTCCGGGTTGTACCACTCCAGGACGACGATCTTGCCCCGGTGGTCCGACAGCTTCCACGCGCGGTCATCGAGGGTGGGCAGGGTGAAGTCGGGGGCGGCCTGGCCCACGGTGACGCCGGTCATCTCGTGCTGGCCCGCCTGGGCGAGTCCTGCCCCGAGGGCGAGGGTGCCGGCGGCGGTGATCCACATCGTGCGCATGGTGCTCTCCTGGTTTCGGTGTGCTGGTTCCGTGGGGGATCTGTACTCCATTGTCATCGGCTCCGGGGCGGGGCGTGCTACATGGATGGGGTCAGGGGGACGGATGGCGGTCAGTCGATGGGCCCTGGGCGGTGGTGGAACCATCCACGCCGTGCTCGGCCCCACCAACACCGGAAAGACCCACACGGCGCTCGAGCGGATGCTCGCCTACCGCAGCGGCATGATGGGGTTTCCGCTCCGATTGCTGGCCCAGGAGGTCTATGAGCGGGTCGTGTCGCGGGTGGGCGCCGATCAGGTGGCCCTCATCACCGGCGAGCAGAAGATCCTGCCGCCGAAGGCCCGCTACTTCATCTGCACGGTGGAGAGCATGCCGCTCGATCGGCCCGTGGAGTTCGTGGCCATCGACGAGATTCAGTTGGCCACCGACAAGTCACGTGGGCACGTGTTCACCGACCGCATCCTTCGCGCGCGGGGCATGTCCGAGACCTGGCTGCTGGGCTCCGACACCATGGTGCCCCTCATCGAGGAGCTGGTGCCCACGGCCATGATCAAGAGCCGTCCCCGGCTGTCCAAGCTCACCTGGGCCGGCACGAAGAAGCTGCACCGGCTCCGGCCACGCACGGCCGTCGTGGCCTACTCGATGGCCCGGGTCTACGAGCTCGCGGAGCGCCTTCGGGTCCGCCACGGCGGCGCGGCTGTCGTCCTCGGCGCGCTGTCCCCCCGGGCGCGCAACGCCCAGGTGGCGATGTTCCAGTCCGGCGAGGTCGACTACCTCGTGGCCACCGACGCCATCGGCATGGGCCTGAACATGGACGTGCACCACGTCGCCCTGGCCGACGACACCAAGTTCGACGGCTTCGAGGTGCGCCGCCTGCGGGCCGACGAGCTCGCCCAGGTGGCCGGCCGTGCGGGGCGGTTCCAGCGCGACGGCACCTTCGGCACCACCGCCGGCGTGCCCGCCCTCGAGCCGGAGATCATCGAGGCCATCGAGTCCCACCGCTTCCCGCCGGTGCGCCAGGTGTGGTGGCGCAACCCCGAGCTCGAGTTCGACTCCCTGCAGTCCCTGATCGGGAGCCTGGAGGTCCGCCCCCGGAGCAGCCGCCTGCGGCTGCAGGAGCGCGGGCTCGATGCGGCCGTGTTCCGCAAGCTCGCCGAGCGAGCCGAGGTGGCCCGGGTGGCCCGGGGCAAGGCGAAGGTGGGGCTGCTGTGGGAGGTCTGCGCGGTGCCCGACTTCGCCGGCACCACGGTGGGCCACCACGCCGACTTCCTGCAGGATCTGTACCTGGAGCTCGTCCGGGGCGGTGGTCAGCTCCCCGAGGACCGGATCGCCCGGGAGGTCGAGCGCCTGTCCAAGGGCAGCGACGAGATCGAGACCCTCATGCGTCGCCTGGCCGGCATCCGGAGCTGGACCTACATCGCCCAGAAGCCGGGCTGGCTCGACGACCCGAAGGCCTGGCGCGAGAAGACCTCGGCGGTCGAGGATGCGTTGTCCGCGTCTCTGCACGAGGCCCTCGCCCGTCGCTTCGTCGACCGCAAGGCGCGCACCGTGCTCACGGGCAACCTGCAGGCACCGTCGCTGGACGAGCAGGGCAGGGTGCTCCTGGCCGGACAGGAGGTCGCCCGCCTGCAGGGGCTCGACGTCCGCTGGGTCGGGGGCGGGGGCACGCCGCTGTTCCGCAAGCGCGCCATGCAGCTCATCCGGCCCTTGTTGGCCACCCGGGTGGAGCGCTTCCTCGACACGGAGTCCGAGCAGCTCGACATCTCCCGTGAGGGCCTCATCCGCTGGGACGGCGAGCTCATCGGCCGCCTCGTCCAGGGCCCCGACTGGACCCGGCCCAAGGTGCGCCTCACGCGTCTCGAGTCGCTCACCACGGAACAGCGCACGGCGGTACTGCACCACCTGGAGCGAGCGGTCCGCGACTGGGTGGCCGTGCTCGGCGCCGTCCCGGAGGACGAGCCCCAGGGCCGTGATCCGGTGGAGCGGGCCATCCGCTACGCCCTGCGGGAGCGACTCGGCGTGGTGTCCCTGCGCAACCTCGCGGTGCGGGTCAACGAGCTCTCCCACGGCGCCCGCAAGCGCTTGAAGGCCGAGGGCGTGCGGTTCCTGCCGGGCTTCCTGTACCGGCCCGATGCGGTCCACCGCACCGCCGACCGTCACATGCTGTGGGCGCTGCGCAGCGGTCAGCAGGTCGAGCTCCCCCGGGAGGTCTGCGAGGGGGTCTGGCGGAACGAACGCCGCGACATGGGGTTGCTGCTCCTGCTCGGCCTCGCTCCCTACGGGCGCTACCTGGTGCGGCTCGACGTGGTCGACCGCGTGCTGCAGGGCGGCCCCCCCCACCCACAGTGGCCCGAGGACCTGCAGGAGCGCATCCTGGCACGCCATCCGCGCCGCAGCTCATCCGAACGGAGTCGCGCGCGCCAGGGGCGGTCCAAGCCGCGCAAGCGCTGACTCAGCGCCTGAAGGGGTGGCTGAGGAACCACTGGTGCACGTCGACACCCTCGGGATCGGTGTCCCGCAGGCGCGTGTAGGTGCCGTCGGAGCCCATCTGCCGGCTGCGGCCGACGTCGTTCAGGTAGACCTCGAGGTAGTCCGTCATGAGCCAGGTCTTCAGCTCCGGATCGTCGATGGGCGTGAGCACCTCGACCCGGCGGTTCAGGTTGCGGCCCATGAGATCCGCGGAACCGATCAGGCACACGGGCTCGCCGTCGCCGCCGAACCAGTAGACCCGGGAGTGCTCCAGGAACCTGCCGATCACGGAACGGACCCGGATGTTCTCGGACACCCCCGGCAGGCCCGGCACGATGCTGCAGATGCCGCGCACGATGATGTCGACCTGCACGCCGGCGGCGGAGGCCTCGTACAGGGCGTCGATGCAGGGGCGGTCCACCAGGGCGTTGCACTTGAGGATGATGCGCGCGGGACGTCCTGCCCGGGCCAGCTCGGTCTCCCGGGCGATGTGGGCGAGCAGGCCCTTCTTCATGAACCGGGGGGCCACCAGCAGCTTGCGGAACCTGCTGGGTCTCGCGAAGCCGGTGATGCGGTTGAACAGGTCGGCGACGTCGGCCGTGATGCCCGGATCGGCGGTGAACAGGCCGAGATCGGTGTACACCCGCGCGGTGTCGGGGTTGTAGTTGCCGGTGCCGATGTGGGCGTAGCGCTTCAGGCTGCCGCCCTCGTTGCGCACGACCATCGACAGCTTGGCGTGGGTCTTCAGCCCCGGCACGCCGTAGATCACGTGCACGCCGGCCTTCTCCAGGCGGCGGGCCCACACGATGTTGTTCTCCTCGTCGAAGCGGGCCTTCAGCTCCACCATGGCGGCCACCTGCTTGCCCGCCTCGGCGGCCCGGAGGAGTGCGCCGATCACCGGCGAGCGGGAGCTCGTGCGGTACAGGGTCTGCTTGATGGCCAGCACCTTGGGGTCGCGGGCGGCCTGGTGGATGAACGCGGCGACGGGCGCGAAGCTGTCGAACGGGTGGTGCACCAGGAAGTCCTGGTGGGCGATGCGCTCGAAGATGTTGGCGCTCTCGAAGTTCTCGTAGCTGCGGGGCACCAGCGGCGGGTACTTCCACTCCGGCACCTCGAGGTCGAGCAGGGTGGAGAACCCGGTGGGATCGATCCAGCTGTGGATGCGGTAGGTGTCCACATCCCCGAGGTGCAGGCCCTCCTGCAGCTCCTTGACCAGCTCCTCCGGTGCGTTCGCGGCGATCTCCAGGCGCACGCTGTCGCCGAAGCGCCGCTTGCGCAGGTTCTCCTCGAGGGTCACGAGCAGGTCGTCGGCCTCGTCCTCCTGGATCTCCATGTCGGCGTCGCGGGTGATCCGGAACAGGTACGGCTGCTCGATCTCCATGCCGGGGAACAGGTCGCCGAGGTTGTGGGCGATGAGGTCCTCGATGGCCAACAGGCGGGCGGGCACCGTGTCGGGCATCTGCAGGTCGTCGACGCGGACGAACCGCTCTGCCCGGTGGGGGATCTTCAGGCGCACAAGGCGCCGCTCCCCCTTGGGGTGCCGGACGTACACGGCGAGGTTCAGGCTGAGGTTGGAGATGAAGGGGAACGGGTGCGTGGGGCTCACGGCCAGCGGCGTGAGGATGGGGTGCACCTGGTCCCGGTACAGCTGGTCGGCGTGCTTGCGTTCCTTCTTCTTCAGGTCGTCGTAGCTGACGAGCACGACGTCGCCCTCGGCGAAGGGGCCGGACAGCAGCTCGTCGAGCAGGTCGGCGGCCTGCTCGAGGGCCGGTTCGAGCTCCTCACGGATGGCGGCGAGCTGCTGGCGGGGGGTGAGGCCCTGCTCGGTGACGACGTCCACACCGGACTCGATCTGGTGCTTGATGCCGCTGACGCGGATCATGAAGAACTCGTCGAGGTTGCTGTGGAAGATGGTGAGGAACCGCAGCCGCTCGATGAGCGGGTTGGACGGGTCGAGTGCCTCCTCGAGCACGCGCAGGTTGAAGCGCAGCCAGCTCAGCTCCCGATCGATCATGGGGTGGGCGGTCTCGGGTACGGTGTCGATGGCGGTCATGGACTCGTTCCTGCAACTCGTTTGGAGGGGCGTGCTCCCATACCGATGAGGAGCTATCGGGGCCACATGAGATGGCCTGGAGGGAGGAGACGTGCGGATCCTGTTGAGCAATGATGACGGATTCGGCGCCCCGGGGCTACTGGCCCTGGAAGCGGGCCTGCAGGGCCTGGGCGATCTGTGGGTGGTGGCACCGGCGACCGAGCAGTCCGCCCGCAGCCACGCGTTGACCCTGCACAAACCCCTTCGGACGAAACTGCACGGTCCTCAGCGATGGTCCGTCTCGGGCACCCCGGCGGACTGTGCCTACCTCGCCCTGCACGGCCTGCTGCCGGAGGCGCCCCAGGTGGTGGTCTCGGGCATCAACCGCGGGGGCAACCTCGGCTCGGACGTGTACTACTCGGGCACGGTCGCCGCCGCCCGGGAGGCCAGCCTCGAGGGCATCCCGGCCGTGGCCATCTCGCTGCACCTGCACGACGAGGACCCGGAGATCCACTGGGCCACCGCCCAGCACGTGGCCCGCAAGGTGCTCGAGCAGGCCCTGAGGCTCGACATGCCCACGGGGCTGCTCCTCAACGTCAACGTGCCCAACGTGCCCCTGTCCGAGCTCGAGGGCATCGTGGCCGCCCGGCTCGGGGGCCGCACCTTCGTCAACCAGGTGGAGCGCCGCGCCGACCCTCGCGGACGCCCCTACTGGTGGCTCGGCGGGCAGGAGCGCATCGTCACCGGCGAGCCGGACTCCGACGTCCAACTGTGCGGCCGGGGATTTGCTACCATCACGCCGCTTCTGCACCACCTCACCGACCCGGGCTGGCTGGGTCGCCTGAAGGAACTCTTCCCATGACCACGAGCGCCGACATGAACGATCTGTCCATCCGCGTCCGCGACGCCATCCGCACCGTGCACGACTTCCCCAAGCCCGGCATCGGCTTCAAGGACATCACCACCGTGCTGAGCCGTCCCGCGATGTGGGCCGAGGTGACCGACTGGTTCGCCGGCCTGTACCCGGCGGAGCAGGTCGACGCGGTGGTGGGCGTGGATGCCCGTGGCTTCCTGTTCGCCGGTGCGGCCGCGATCCCCCTGGATGCCGGCGTGGTGATCGCCCGCAAGAAGGGCAAGCTGCCCTACGAGACCCGCGAGGTGTCCTACGACCTCGAGTACGGCAAGGCCACGCTGCAGATGCACGTGGACGCCATCACGCCGGGCATGCGGGTGCTGGTGGTGGACGACCTGCTGGCCACCGGTGGCACGGTCAAGGCGGCCATCGAGCTGATCCGCCTGCTCGGGGGCGAGGTGCTCGGCGCGGCCTTCATGGTCGAGCTCGGCTTCCTCGGTGCCCGCGATGGCCTCGACGTGCCGGTGCACAGCCTCGTGAACTACGAGAGCTGAGCACCCTGCTTCGCGGTCCAGCGGGCCACGAGCGCGTCGACCTGCAGGTGCAGCGCCCCGAGATCGGCGTCGTTGCGGATGACCACGTCGGCGACCTTCTCCTTGTCGGCGACGGGCATCTGCGCGCCGACGAAGGCCTCGGCCTCCTTGCGTGACAGGCCGCTGCGGACCATCAGCCGCCGCAGCTGGATCTCCGGGCTGCAGCTGACCACGACCAGCTCGTCGTAGGCCTTGTAGCTGCCCGTCTCGACCATGATGGCCGCCTCGACGCCGGCGAGGGGCACGCCGGCGTCCGCCAGATCCCGCAGGCGCTGGCCGATGGTGGCGAAGATCGCCGGGTGGGTGATCGCCTCGAGCGTCCGCTTCGCCTCCGGGTCGGCCAGGATCCGGCGACGCATGGCCCCCCGATCGAGCTGGCCGTCGGCGGTGATGACGCCGTGACCGAAGGTGCGCTCGATGGCCGCGAGCCCGTCGGAGCCGGGGGCGACCACCTCTCGGGCCACCATGTCGGCGTCGATCACGGGAATGCCGTGGGCGAAGCGCATCCGCTGGGCGACGGTGGACTTGCCACAGGCGATGCCGCCCGTGAGACCGAAGACCCTCATCGGCGCTCCGATGCGGGCAGCTTCTCGACGTAGCGGAAGATGGTGCGGGCATCCACGCCCAGGGCACGGGCGGTGGCGGCCTTGTTCCAGTCGTGCAGCTCGAGGGCCCGGCGGATGTACTGCAGCTTGAAGCCCTCCTGGGCCTCGGCCAGGGGGAGCAGCTCGCCTTCGTCGCCGCTGCCCTGAAGGCCGAGATCCTCGGCGCAGAGCAGGACCTTGTCCGACAGGATCACGGCCTTCTTCACGTGGTTCTCGAGCTGGCGGACGTTGCCGGGCCAGGTGTGCTGGCGCATGGCGGTGAGGGCGCCGTTGGAGAAGCCGCGCACGTTGCCGCCGTACTGGGCCCGGAACCGGCGCAGGAAGTGCTGGGCGAGCAGCTCGATGTCCTCGCCCCGATCCCGCAGGGGTGGAAGCTGTACCACCACCTCGTTCAGGCGGTAGAACAGGTCGCGCCGGAACGCGCCCCGATCGATGAGCTCCTCCGGGTCGCGGTTGGTGGCCGCGACGATGCGCAGATCCACCGGCCGGGGCTGCAGGTCGCCCACGCGCTCGATGGTGCGCTCCTGGAGCACCCGCAGCAGCTTGACCTGCAGGTGCATCGGCATCTCGCCGATCTCGTCGAGGAACAGGGTGCCGCCGTCGCTCGCCTCGATCTTGCCCATCTTGTCGGCGGTGGCGCCCGTGAAGGAGCCCTTGCGGTGGCCGAACAGCTCGGACTCGAGCAGGGCCTCGGGGATGGCGCCGCAGTTGATGGCCACGAACGGGCCGTCCCTGCGCTCGGACAGGCCGTGCAGCTCCCGGGCCACCAGCTCCTTGCCGGTGCCCGTCTCGCCGAGGACCAGCACCGACAGATCCGTGGGCGCCACGCGGGCCACGATGCGTCCCACCTCGACCATCGACGGGCTGGCCCCGATGGAGCGGGACTGCTGGCTCGCGGCGAGCTGCTCGCGCAGTTCGGTGTTGTCGAGCTGCAGCTGGTTGAGCAGCAGCGCGTGGTGCACCAGCAATGCGGCCTGGCCGGCGTAGATCTCGAGGAAGGTGAGGTCGGCCTGGGTGAACAGGTGCGCGTGGCGATCGTTGCCCAGGTAGATCGCGCCTAGGAGCTCGTCGCCGTAGCGCAGCGGCGCGCACATGATGCTCGACAGGCGCAGATCCACCACCGAGCGGGCCAGGCCGAACTGGGTGTCGTTGAGGGCGTCGGAGATGATGAGGGCCTTTCCGGTGCGCAGCACCTGCTGCACGATGGAGTCCGACATGGCCCGGCCGGCCTCCTTGCCGCCCTCGTCGTGGCTGGCGGCGAGGTGCTGCTCGCCGTCCTTCAGCACGATGAGGAAGCCGGTCTCCGCGCGGGTGATGTCGACCAGGCCCCGCAGCAGCGACGCGAACAGGTGGGTGGCATCGTGGGACCCCATCACGTTGGCGGACAGCTTGTACAGCTGCTCCACGAGCTTGAGGGCGTCGGCGTTCTCCCGGGGGGTGGGGGCAGGCTCGCCGTGGTGGAACACGAGGCTCCAGGAACCCACCGACACCTGGTCGCCCTCACGCAGCTTGTGCCGGCGGACCTTGCGGCCGTTGACCCGCACCTCGGCTGTGGGGGAGGAGGGGGCGACGGTGTAGACGTCGCCGCTGCGCACCAGCGAGCAGTGGGTGGACTCGACGCTGGTGTCGGCCAGCACGAGATCGTTGCCCCGCGCCCGCCCGATGGAGGTGAGCATCTTGCGCACCCGGAAGGTCTTCTGATCAGGCAGGGTCTGATGGCGACAGTCGAACCAGGTCATGGGGCTCCCAGGGCGTGTGCCCCTTCATAGCACCGACCGGGGCCCTTTAGAACCGTCCCGATACCGCGACCTGGAAGTGGTGCTGTGAGGCGGACAACCCGACTCCCTGCACGCGGAGCTGGCCCCTGCGCCAGGCGATGCCTGCGTCGAGGGTGGACGCCGCCCAGGTGCCGTAGAACGCCAGGGTGGTGGGGATGCTCACCGCGTTGCGGACGAGGAGGTGCCGATCGTAGGCCGCCATCCGGTCGTCGATGGTCAGGCTGGGGTCCTCGGAGCGCTGCACCTGTCCGTGGATGTAGATGAACGACCCGATGCTGGCGGCGAGGAAGGTGGACTGCAGCGTGGCGTAGGCGACGCCCCGGCCCCTGTGCCCGCTCTTGAACTGGGGCACGCCGAAGGGCGCGAAGCCCCACGGGGGCATGGGCTCCACGCGCACCGGCCGGGTGGACAGCTCCGCCCGCACGCTGGCGCGCACCAGCTCGAAGCTGCCGATGACGTCGAGGGGGTGCTCGTAGGGGGACAGCCGCAGATCGGGCTGCACCTGCAGGGCCCGTCGGAACGCCGCCTCGGCCGCCGCCCTGTGGCCGTCGAGGAACGCCAGCTCTCCCTGGTAGGCCAACGCCTCGGCCAGGACCTCGGGCGGGACCTCACCGCCGGCATCGGCCATCGCCACGACACGGGAGAGCAGCTTCAGCGCCTCGTCGTGGTCTCCCACGAGGTAGGCGTCACGGGCGGCCGCCAGGAGTGCGGATGCAGACTCCTGGCTGGTATCAGCGACGTCGACCTGCTGTGCAACATCCGACCCCTCCGACTGCTGGGCGAGCGCCGGCGCGGAGAGGGGCAACAACAGCAGGAGTAGGGGGGGGGAAAGGCGCAAGGTATTGTCGAAGCGTCCGTCGGGGCTTGCTGAACGGTGCGGGGCCAGTGTAGCACTCCGCAAGCCCGCTGTGCAGGCCTGCAGAATGGCCTGCAGACCACGGTGGGACCCGTTTTGTTGTGTTGCAGTGGGTTGCGTATCTGCCGACTTGTAGTATGTTGGCCGTGCTGTCAGATCACCTGCCAGAATGCCGTTTCGGAGACCTCTCTCATGGCCACCGCTCTCGAGCACACCGCACAGTGGAACGACATCCTGCGGCTGAAGGACGAGCTGCCCCTTCGGGAGCTGGCAAGCCGCTTTTCCACCACGCCTGGAGCCATCAGCGCGGCCTTCAAGCGCACGGGCACCCACCGCAGCCCCTTCGGTGTGCAGGCGCGCATGGACTCGCTGCCCCCCGAGCCCGGTGAGGAATCGGCGGAAGGCCTCACCCCCGAGCAGGCCCGCGCGCTCCGCAACATCCGGCCCGGCTCCAAGGATGCCCTGATCGTGCGCCACATCGCCAAGCTCGGCATCCGTCCCGATGCCGAGGTCGCCCGCGAGGCCGGCGTCTCCGTCCGCACCATCGCGAGCTTCCGCGCCCGCCACAACATCGGCGGCTACAAGGGCCCTCGTCGTAGCGATGGGGCCGGCAGCCGCCGCCGCTCCCGCATCGATCCCTTCGCCCACCTCCTCGGGGTGGTGCCGGATCGCGTCGTGGCCGAGCGGGCGGGCGTGTCCCTGAACGCCGTGCGGAACTACCGGGTCAAGCGCAACATCCCCGCTGCCCGTCGTGGCGGCGTCACCTCGGCGCCCCAGGCCCAGGCCCAGGCCCAGGCACCCCAGGCCGCACAAGCTGCACAGCCCGCCCAGGAAGACACCACGCCGGCTCCCGCCATCGCCAGCCTGCCCGAGTCCTTCGCGCCCGAGGGCGGCACCAGTGCCTGGCGTGCCGTCTGGCTCCGCGCCGCCGGCAAGAGCGACGGCGTCATCCTCGCAGCAGACATGGCCACCGCGGTCGAGAAGGCCGGCAACCTGTATGCGGATGCCCAGCTCGTCGAGATCACCCTGGTGGGCAACGTGGTGGGTGTCGCCACCTGAGCCGTCGGGCCTCGGTCCGTTCGTGCCAGTGACGTCGCGCCCCCGCTGCCTCGATGGTGGCGGGGGCGACGTGCGTCCGGGGGTCAGGGAGCACCGGTGTCGGACGTGGACCCGGAGGGCATGAACGGCAGCAGCGACACCTCGAAGTAGCCGTCGGCATTGGTGGACGTGACCGCCAGGATGGTGCCGTCGGCGTCCATCACCTGGACCATGCCGTAGGACACCGGCGTGGAGGCGCTTCCCCGCACGACGCGGGCCTCACCGGTGAGGGGAAAGCCATCCCGCAGCTGCACGACCTCGGGCAGGGGCTCGTCTACCAGGTAGAACGACCGGGTGGCGTAGCCGAGCTCGGGCGGAGGCGTGAGCCGGCAGTGCAGGGGCTGGTCGGGCACATCGAGCAGCACGAGCCCGTCGGCGGCGCTGGTGGTGCTCCAGGTGCGCCGGTTGCCCCACAGCTCGGTGCACTGCATCACCACCCGCGGCGTGGGAAGGCCCGCGGGATCCGCCACGAAGAACTCGAGGGTGGTCATGGCGGGGATGCGCACCACCGGGGCATCGGTGTCTTCGGACAGATCCAGCGCGAAGGGCTCCGGGGTGCCGCGGGGGTCGTCGTGCTCCATGAGCACCTCGACCGTGTAGGATCCGGCCGGCACCCGGGTGAAGATGGTGCCGCGGGAGTCCGTGCGGAGCTCCTCGGTGTAGCGGGAGCTGACCTGCTCGTTGTCGTAGCCGTCGAGGCGGGTGGCGCGGATCTGGACCAGCACGTTGGCCGCGTTCTTTCCGCCGGGGTCCCTCAGCGTGAGGGACAGGTCGATGAGATCGGTGGGCGGGTAGTGCACGTCGAGGCGCTGGCCCTCGGCGCCGAGGTGGACGTCGTGGAGCATCAGGTCTGGAAGGCGCCGGCCGGCCTCACCCACGACGGTGAGCTGGAAGGTGTCCATGTCGGCGGCCCGGAGCTGGTACCAGCCGAGGTCGTCGGTGGTGGCGGTGGGGCCCCGGGAGCCGCTCGGCGTGCTCGCGTACACCTCCACGCCTCCGAGGGGCTCGCCGTCGACATCGAGGATGCGTCCCCAGATGGGGCGGCCCAGGCCGGTGTGCCACTCCAGGTGGTCGTCGGCGCCGATCTGGAACATGCTCCGGGCCATGGTGAGCGACGCCGAACGCGGACGGGCCACGAGCTCGTACGCACCCTCGGGCACCAGCGCCTCGAACCCGCCGAGGGCGTCGACCGGGTAGGTGAAGAGCCGGCCCGTCTCCACGTGGAGCAGGTCGAGGTTGCCCTCGGCGGGCAGCTCCTCGGTGGGCACGGTGACGCCGGACCAGGTGAGCACCCGCTCCGACGTGATGGTGCCGGTGAAGGGCTGGGCGGCGGGGATGGCCAGCTCCACGTGGTCGCCGAGGGGGAAGGGGCCGAAGGTCTTCGGCAGGCCGAGCAGCATGCTGCCGTCGTCTTCCCGGGGCACCACGTGGATGTACAGGTTCTCCAGGGTGTCGTCCTCGGCGAAGGCCTCGTCGAGGGTGGGGGCGCCTGCGTCGTCCTCGGCTTCGGGGTTGCCGCCCGGTGACATGGCGAGGTCTTCGGTGTCACACGCGCCGAGCAGCGCGGCAGCCAGTGCACTGAGCATGATCGTGATGTCGCGGTGTGCCTTCATTGTGCCACCAGGTTCCAGCGGGCCATTGTGGTGTGGCCTTCGTTGTCGAGCACCACGCACCGCACCTGCGACGAGCGCAGCGCGCGCACGTCGGTGACCGTGACGCTGGAGGCCATCAGGCCGTCCTGGGCGGCGTAGTCGTGCTGTTCGTGGGGGACCCCGTCGAGGTCGGACCACAGGAACTCGATGGTGTCCTCCGGATCGGGGTCGCGGGCCATGACGGTGAGGGTGACCGTGTCGCCGCGGATGGTCAGCGTGGCCGGGTTCGACTCCGGCACGGCGATCTGCGGGGGCTGGTTTCCCACGGGTACCTCCACGGGCAGGAAGTAGAAGCATCCTGACAGGGGGAGGAGGGTGCAAAGGCCGTACCACTTCGCGAAGGACCTCATGGCGCCTCCGACCCGTCGAACATGACCTCGGGGTAGGTGAGGTCGCGGTAGGTGACGGTCTGGGACCGGCCGCCGCAGGTCACGGTGACCTGGTGCTCCCGCTCGGGCCTCGGCAGCGAGATGTGGTGGTCCAGATCGTGGAGCGTGCCCTGGGGCATGCCGTCGAGGGAGACCACGCAGCCGGACTCCATCGTGGCGGGGAACCTCAGGGTGGCGGGGGCGCGCTCGAGCTGCACCATCACCTGCTCGAGGTGCTGACCGGGCTGCAGCTGCAGCTGGACGGTCTTGTCGAGGATCATGGGGCCCTGCAACATGAAGGTGTGGTCGCCGGGGGGCACCTCGAGGCAGCCGCGGTCGCGGGTGGTGCCGAGGCGGCGGCCCTCCAGGTAGACGTGGGCGATGCCGTCGAGGGAGCGGAAGGCGACGCAGGCGGGGGTGTCGGGCACGGGATCGGTCTCGGCCTCCACGGGCTCGATGGGGACGACGGGGGCCGCGGGCACCACCGGCGCGACCCGCGTGCGTGGGACGGACGACCTGGGCTTCACCGGTGTGATCGGTGTGGGGGCGGGGTCCGGGCGCTTCGGCGTGACATCCACGACGGGGGCCGGGGAGGGGACCACCGCCGGCTGGGTGGAGGCCACGAGGGAGGTGCCGTGGACCACCGCGGGCTCGGTGGGCGCCTCGGTGAGGGGACGGATGGTGGCCTCCGCCAGCACGTCGTCGTCGAGGGGCGTCTCCTCGTGCTGGCCCATGGCCCACCACAGACCGCCCACCGAGGCTGCGAGTCCGAGGAGCCCGGCGGCGGCCCACCACCAGCGACGCTCGTCGCTGCGGGCCTGGACGCCGTGGAAGTCCTGGATCAGGGCGAGGACCTCGGGTTGATCCTCGTCGAGCACGAGCAGCCGGTTGAACAGCTGCAGCGCCCGCAGGTGATCGCCCTCGTCGAGGCGCTCGGTGCCCGCGGCCTTGAGCGCCGTGAGGAGGTGGGCGTGCAGCTCGTCCTTGACGTCGCCGTGCTCCCTCAGGAAGCGCTCGACGGTGAACGGGGGGGCATCCGGCTCCAGGCCCACCTCGTGCAGGGCCTGGGTGAGCTGCTCGGCCACCCAGGTGGCGCTGCCGGGCCGATCCTCGGGGTGGGTCGACAGCAGCGCCTCCACCACGTCGCCCAGGCGCGCCGAGACCTCCGGCGCTACCTCGGTGAGCTGCTGCCGGTCGCCCTCGATGATGTTGCGCAGGATGAGGCTCGGGTTCGAGCCCCGGAAGGGGAGCTCGCCGCTGGCCAGGTGGAACAGCAGGGTGCCGAGGCTGAAGAGGTCGGAGCGGTGGTCGAGGGTGGCCTCGCGGGCCTGCTCGGGACTCATGTACGCGGGAGAGCCCACCAGGGCGCCGGTGAGCGTGACCTGGGCCTCGTCGAGGAAGCGGGCGATGCCGAAGTCCATCAGCTTCACCTGGCCATCCACCCGTACCATCACGTTGTCGGGCTTGAGGTCGCGGTGGAGCACGCCCTGGTCGTGGGCGTAGGCGAGGGCCTGGGCGAGCTGGATGCCCATCATGCAGACCACCTCGCTGGGGAGGCGGCCGTGCTGCTCGAGGAGCTCGGTGAGGGTCCAGCCGTGGACGAACTCGGTGATGATGTAGCAGTCGGTGTGGTCTTCGCCCGAGAAGTCGTGGATCTCGAGGATGTGCGGGTGGTGCAGGCACTCGATGGCCCGCGCCTCCCGGGAGAAGCGCTTGCGGTTGCGGGTGGAGCTCGACAGGTGCGGATGCAGGACCTTGATGGCCACTTCGCGATCGAGGGTCAGGTGGCGTCCCCGGTACACGGTCGCCATCCCGCCTTCTCCGATCTTCTGCAGCACCTCGTACTTGTCGAGGGTGGATCCAATCACGCCCGGGCCTCTGGGTGGGGAACTGGCGGCTACCATACACCGAATCCTGACGATTCGCAGGACGCGCCGTCGTTCACTCCGACAGCTGCGAGACCTCCGAGATGGACCCGATCAGCTTGTTGGACTGCATCGTGCGGAAGATCGTGGCGGCCGTCTCCTCGATCGCCTTGTTCGTGACCTCGATCTGGGCCCACATGTTGCCCTCGCCGAGCTCCCGCGCGAACTCGAGCTCGGCCATGATGTAGTCCATGTCGCAGTAGTTGGTGGTGCTGTCCATGAACATCGCCTGCACCCGGGTGCGGCGGATCTCCTGCAGCGCCTCCGGGGCGATGGTCAGGGCGAACACGCGGCGGGGATCGGCCTCGAAGAGCTGGTGGGGCACCCGCTGGCCGAGCACGAGCGGCTGGTTGCAGACCTTGTAGCCCTTGTGCGCCAGGAAGGACGACAGCGGGGTCTTGCCGGTGCGGGAGACGCCCACGAGCACGATGTCGGCTTCGGCGATGAGCCGGGGATCCTTGCCGTCGTCTGCCCGGAGGGTGAACTCGATGGCCTCGATGCGCCGGAAGTACCGCTCGTCGGTGGTGTGGTACAGGCCGGGGACCTCACGGGGACGGCGGTGCAGGAAGTCCGAGAAGCCGGTGAGGATGGGCCCGAGAAGCTCCACGTGGGGCACGGACTGGGCCTTGGAGAGCTCTTCGGCGTGCCTGCGCATGTGCGCCGAGACGAGGGTGGTGACGACCATGGCCTCCCGCCGCTTCGCCCGCTCGAAGATGAGCCGGAGCTCCTCCTCGGACTCGGTCATGGGGAACGTCTGCAGCTGCACCGGGTGGGACGGGAACTGCCGAAGCGCCGCGAGCGCCAGGCCCTGGGCGGTGTCGCCGGTGCCGTCGGAGACCACGAACACGGTGCGGAAGGGAGGCTTGCTGACCAAGGTGCCACTCCGTGGAGCAAGGGGGGACGAAGCGGGACGCGGAGCCCCGATGCGCCGGACTGTATCCCTTCCGCTCCACCTTGACCCCTTGCCTCCGCTTCCGATGGGTCTATGGTCGCACGGAGGAGGTACCCGATGTCCCTGTCTGCAGTGGACTGGCACAACCTGCCCCCGATGACGATCAAGGAAGTCATTGGCTTCTGCATTGCGCAGGTGATCGTCTGGGGCATCGCATGGTACCGATACGGTACACGAGGGGCGGAAGGCGACGCGCGATGAACCCCCATGCGGGCTCAATCCCGTGAAGCCGACACCCGATACAGTACCGACCCTTGTCCGCAACCGCATCACCCGAGGGAGCCCATGGCTGTCGACAACCCCGCAGAGACCCAACACCCCGAGCTGCCGGAGAAGCTGGACCTCCCCGTCCTGGCCATCCGCAACACGGTCATCTTCCCGGTCCTCGCGTTCCCCATCAACGTGGGGCGGCCCCAGTCGGTGAAGGCGGTCGAGGCTGCGCTTGCGTCGCCCGACAAGCTGCTCGGCATCGTGGCCCAGAAGGACATCAACACCGAGAACCCCACCCCCGACGACCTGTACCAGGTGGGCACGGTGGTGAAGATCCTCAAGATGGTGAAGGTGCCGGGCAACAAGCTCAACGTCATCATCAAGGGTGTCAGCCGCGCGAAGGTCGACGAGTGGCAGGACGAGTCGGAGTACCTTCACGCCACGCTCACACCCGTGGCCGAGCAGGTCGATGATGCCGAGGCCCAGGGCCGCATGCCCAACCTGCGCGAGCTCAGTCAGAAGATCATCGATCTGTCGCCCCAGATTCCCGCCGAGGCCAGCTTCCTGGTGCGCTCCGTCGACGAGCCCCACGAGCTCGCCGACATCGTGGCGTCCAACCTCAACATCCCGCCAGAGGACAAGCAGGAGCTGCTGGAGACCTTCTCCGTCAAGGAGCGCATCGACAAGGTGATCGCGCTGCTCAACAAGGAGATCCAGGTCCTCGAGCTGTCCAACAAGATCCAGACCGAGGTCAAGGGCGAGATGGACAAGGCCCAGCGGGAATACTTCCTGCGGGAGCAGCTCAAGGCCATCCAGAAGGAGCTCGGCGAGGTCGACGAGCGCCAGGAGGAGTTCGAGGACATCAAGCGCAAGATCAAGCGCGCGCGGATGCCCGAGGAGGCCGAGAAGGTGGCCATGAAGGAGCTCAAGCGCATGGCGCGCATGAGCCCCGGTGCTGCCGAGTACACCGTGTCCCGCACCTACCTCGACTGGCTCACCGAGCTGCCCTGGTCGGTGGAGTCCGAGGACCGCCTCGATGTGAACGAGGCCGAGAAGATCCTCGATGCCGATCACTACGGCCTCGAGAAGATCAAGAGCCGCATCCTCGAGTTCCTGTCGGTCCTCAAGCTCAAGAACGATCTCAAGGGCCCCATCCTGTGCCTCGTGGGTCCGCCCGGCGTCGGCAAGACCTCCCTGGCCAAGTCCGTGGCGAGGGCGCTCAACCGTCAGCTCGTCCGCATGGCGCTCGGCGGCGTGCGCGACGAGGCCGAGATCCGCGGCCACCGCAAGACCTACATCGGCTCGATGCCCGGAAAGGTCATCAAGGAGCTGAAGAAGGCGGGCACCCGCAACCCGGTCTTCGTCCTCGACGAGATCGACAAGCTGGGCTCCGACTACCGCGGCGATCCCTCCTCGGCCCTGCTCGAGGTGCTCGATCCCGAGCAGAACGACACCTTCGTGGATCACTACCTGGACGTCCCCTTCGATCTGTCCAAGTGCCTGTTCATCGCCACGGCCAACGTGCCCGACACCATCCCGGGCCCCCTGCGGGACCGCATGGAGATCATCACGCTGTCCGGGTACACGATGCTCGAGAAGTTCCAGATCGCGCGCCGCTACCTGTGGCCCGAGGTGATGAAGGATCACGGCATCAACGACGACATGGTCGAGCTCACCGACGAAGCCCTGCGCAAGGTCATCGAGTCCTACACCCGTGAGGCCGGCGTGCGTTCGCTCAAGCGTGAGCTCGCCGCCATCGCCCGCAACGTGGCCAAGAAGGTCGCCAGCGGCGAGGCCGAGAACAAGATCGTGGTCGACCCCGACATGGTCGAGGAGATCCGCGGTCCCATCCACTTCTGGAAGGACATCGCCGAGCGCACCTCGGTGCCGGGCGTGGCCACGGGCCTCGCGTGGACCAGCGTGGGCGGCGAGATCCTCTTCATCGAGGCCACCAAGATGAAGGGCAAGGGTGGGCTCACGCTCACCGGCTCGCTGGGCGACGTCATGAAGGAGTCCGTCTCGGTCGCGCGTTCGTACCTGCGGTCCATGGCCGCCGAGTTCGGCGTCGACGAGTCCGACTTCGACAAGTACGACCTGCACATCCACGTGCCCAGCGGTGCCATCCCCAAGGATGGCCCCTCGGCGGGCGTCACGATGATCACGGCCCTGGCCTCCATCCTCACCGGCATCCCGGTGGATTCGGAGCTGGCCATGACCGGTGAGATCACGCTGCGCGGTGCGGTCCTGCCCGTCGGCGGCATCAAGGAGAAGGTCCTCGCCGCCCACCGGGCCGGCTGCAAGCGGGTGATCCTGCCCGAGCGCTGCCGCAAGGATCTGCCCGAGGTGCCCGAGGAGGTCCGCAACGACCTCGAGTTCCACTTCGTCTCCCGCATGGAGGAGGTCCTCGACCTCGCCCTCGGCAAGGAGAAGCTCGAGATGGCCCGCAAGCAGGTCAAGGCGCTCGGCGGCATGTCCGATGCCTCCGCGGAGGATCTCAAGGCCGGCGCCATCTCCTGATCCCGGTATCCGGCATTGCACGGGGCGGTTTCGCGGTCACGCGGAACCGCCCCTTCTGCATCCGGGACCCGTCCGGGGGCGCGATACCGGTCAAGCGGTGAGGATGTGGTGTTCGTGCGTGAACGTGGCGCCGAAACCCGTTAGCCGCAAGCCATGAAGACCAAGAAGCTTTCCAAGGTGCTGGTGGCGAACCGCGGCGAGATCGCGGTTCGTGTGATTCGTGGATGCCATGAAGAGGGCATGCAGGCGGTGGCGGTGTACTCCGACGCCGACGAGCAGGCGCTTCATGTGCGCATGGCCGATGAGGCGGTGCATGTGGGAGGCGCGGCGTCGTCCGAGTCCTACCTCATCACCGAACGCATCCTGAAGGCCGCGCTCGACACGGGCTGCGACGGCGTCCACCCGGGCTACGGTTTCCTGTCCGAGAACGCCGAGTTCGCCCAGGCGGTCATGGATGCGGGCCTCGTGTGGATCGGCCCGCCGCCCCAGGCGATCGTCGACATGGGCAGCAAGACCGGCGCCCGTCAGCGCATGTACGCCGCCGGCGTGCCGCTGGTGCCCGGTACCCGTGAGCCCCTGAAGAGCGTCGAGGAGGCCCAGGAGATCGCGGCCGACATCGGCTTCCCGATCATGGTCAAGGCCTCCGCCGGTGGCGGCGGCAAGGGCATGCGCCGGGTCGACTCCATGGCCGAGCTCACCACGGCGGTCACCGCGGCGAAGTCCGAGGCCTCCAAGTCCTTCGGCGACGACGCCGTCTACCTCGAGAAGATGGTGCTCAACGCGCGCCACGTCGAGATCCAGGTCCTCGCCGATGCCCACGGCAACGTCGTGCACCTGTTCGACCGCGACTGCTCCATCCAGCGCCGTCACCAGAAGGTGTTCGAGGAGGCGCCGTGCCCGGTGCTCCCCGATGACGTCCGCCTGGCCATGGCCGAGGCCGCCTGCCGCGCCGCCCGCGCGGTCGACTACGAGGGCGCAGGTACCTGCGAGTTCCTGCTCGCCGAGAACCACGAGTTCTACTTCCTCGAGATGAACACCCGCCTACAGGTCGAGCACCCGATCACCGAGATGATCACCGGCATCGATCTGGTCCGCGCCCAGCTCCGCGTGGCCGCCGGCGAGCCCCTGTGGTTCACGCAGGATGAGATCCAGTGGCGTGGGCACGCGGTCGAGTGCCGCGTGTACGCCGAGGATCCCTACGCCAACTTCCGTCCCTCCCCGGGCCACCTGGCCCTGTACCGCGAGCCGAGCGGTCCCTTCGTGCGGGTCGACTCCGGCGTGTACGAGGGCGGCGAGGTGCCGATCCACTACGACCCCATGGTCTCCAAGCTGGTGGTCTGGGGCGCCGATCGCGAAGAGGCGCTCACCCGCTGCCGCCGCGCGCTGCAGGACTACAAGGTCGTGGGCATCCCCACCTCGATTCCCTTCTTCCTGTCCCTGTTCGAGGACGAGGACTTCCGCGCGGGCCGCTACCACACGGGCTTCCTCACCAAGGAGTGGCTCGAGGAGCACATGGGGCACGCACAGGAGGCCTCCGAGGAGGCCCTCATCGCCGCTGCCGCCGTGGCCTACGTCGAAGACGAGCGCAAGGCCCCCGCAGCCGCCGCCACCGAGGCGGGCTCCGGCTGGAAGCGGGCACAGCGCTGGCGCACCAGCTACCGGAGGATCTGATGAAGTACGACGTCACGCTCGGTGCAGCCTCTGCCCAGGTCGAGGTCGTCCGCAAGGATGGCCAGCTCCTCGCCCGCGTCGAGGGCGGTGAGTGGAAGCCCGTGAACCTCCGGTCCGAAGGCGATGCCGCCCACGTGGCCCAGGTGGGCCACCGCAAGCTCGCGATCAAGCGCAACGACGACCGCGTGTTCGTGCTCGATGGCGCCACGCCCCTGGTGGGCACGGCCGTCGATCCCCGTTCGGCCGCCCTCGCGCTCGGCGCCGGTGGCAACCAGGGCCACATCGTCACCCAGATGCCCGGCGCCATCGTGCGCGTGCTGGTCTCCGAGGGCGAAGAGGTGGCAGAGGGTCAGGTCCTCCTCGTGGTCGAGGCCATGAAGATGGAGAACGAGTTCCGCGCACCGATCTCTGGACAGGTCACGCAGATCCACGTGACCGCAGGCCTCGCGGTGGAGTCCGGCACCCTCCTGGCTGTCGTGACGCCCGCCGAGGCCTAGGTTAGCCTGCTGATTCCCTTCGAATGGTGAGCGGATGCCGAGTCTCGGACTGACAGAGCTGCTTCTGGTAGGCATCGTGATCCTCGTGGTCCTGGGGCCCGAGCGGCTTCCCCAGGCCGCACGCAAGCTCGGTCAGGTGTACGCCCAGTTCCGCCGTGCAGCCGACGAGCTGCAGCAGGCGCTGGTGCTCGAGGCCGACCGGCAGGACGAAGAGGAGCGACTGCAGGAGCTCCGTGAGCTCCGCCTGAAGGAAGCCGAGGCCCACGACAAGGCCATGCAGGCGGCAGGGCAGGGCACCTTCCACCAGCCCGCACCCACGCCGCCGGCACCGGCCGACGACGAAGAGGGCCCGCCGGAGGGCTTCACCGAGCGTGAGTGGGCCGAGGTGCCCGACCACGTGAAGACGATCATCCGTCGTCGCGAGCGGGAGTCCTGATGGCCCGCAGACGACCCGATGGCGTGCCTCCGGGCAAGCAGGCCCACGAGGAGTCCCTCCAGGCCGTCGAGGAGCAACTCGACGAGGTGCAGGCCATGCAGATGCCGCTCCTCGAGCACCTCATGGAGCTCAAGGATCGCCTCATCTGGGCGGTGGGCTCGGCGTTTGCCGGCACCCTCGTCTGCTTCGCGTTCGCGAAGGAGATCTACGACTTCCTCAAGCAGCCCTTCGAGCTGGCCCTGGCCAACGCCGAGGGCGTCGGCGGTGGCCTCGCCCTGGTGAACTCGCCCTTCGAGGGGGTGTACACCTACTTCAAGGTCGCCGTCATCGGGGGCCTGATCCTCAGCTCGCCGGTGATCTTCTGGCAGATCTGGAAGTTCGTCGCGCCGGGCCTGTACGACAGCGAGCAGAAGGTGGTCCTGCCGCTCACGGTGGCGTCCGTGTCGCTGTTCCTCGCGGGGGCGGCGTTCTGCTACTACGGCATCTTCCCCTACGCGTTCCCGTTCTTCATGAACGTGCTCGGGGTCGACGTGAACCTGTCGGTCGGCGGCTACCTCTCGGCCGTGATCCGCATGATGATCGCCTTCGGCCTGTGCTTCCAGATCCCGGTCGGCGCCTTCTTCCTCGCGAAGATGGGCTTCGTCGACCACAAGGATCTGATGGGTTTCTTCCGCTACGCCATCGTGATCATCTTCATCCTCGCGGCCTTCATCACGCCGCCGGATCCGCTCACCCAGACCCTGCTGGCCCTGCCGATGGTGGCGCTGTACGGCGTGGGCATCCTGGTGGCCCGCATCTGGTCCACCAAGGTGAGGGAAGAGGTCGCCGAGGCCTGAAGGCACCAGCTGAGCCGGACGCAGTCCGGCTCCACGTACGGGCACCCCTTGGGGTGCCCTGGCCACGCATCGCCGAACCCTCTGCGTGACGACGCCGCCCGAACCTACCGCGGACTCTTCAGGATGCCCGGGAACTGCATGCCCGCGTTGGGGTCGACGCCGCCGAAGTCCATGTTCGGGGCGCCCTGGCGCACGGTGAAGGCCATGGGCGGCAGGTAGACGCGGCCGTCCTTCTCGATGAGACCCTCGGGCGGGTTGGGGAAGGGACTCGCCATCTTGAACGCGTTGGTGACGGCGTCGTCGAGCTCGACCGAGCCGGACTCCACGGTGACCTGGATGATCTCGAGCTGCCCACGGGAGTCGAGGATGGCCGAGATCTGCGTGGTGTAGCTCGACTTGGCCAGGCGGATGGACGCCGGCAGGTTGTCGATGTTCTGCTTCCAGTAGAAGTTCACCAGCCGGCGGATGCGCAGCAGGTAGTTGGCGTACAGGTATTCCTTGGCGTTCAGGGCCAGCTGGTCGCCGAGCTTCTCGTTGATGAGGTCGTTCTGGGGCGCGCCCGCGGCGGTGGCGGCCGACGAGGCCGCAGCGGGGGCCGTGAGACCCTGCTGGTTGGTCTGGTTGAAGGGGGAGGGAAGCGCTCGCAGGTTGCCGTCGCGGGTGGGGTCGAACTTGTCGTTGCCGACCTCCGCGCCTTCGGCGGGCTCCTCGGTGGGAACCTCCTCGACCTCCTGCTCCTCCTCCTGCTGCTGCTCCTCGGAGAACACCGGCGCCACGACCTCGGGGTTGATCTGGAACTCCTCGACCCGGGTCTCCTCCTCGACGACCTTGTTGGTCTCCGCGAGGTAGTCGGCCTCCTCGGGCTCCGGCTGATCCTCCTCGGGAGGCAGCTCCACGAGCTGGCCCTTCAGATCCTCGGGGAGCTCCTCGAGCTCCTCGATCTCCTCCTCCTCCTCGGGTTCCGGCGGCGGCTCGATGAACACGAGCTCCACGGGTTCCGACTTCGTGGGCGTCTTCAGGAGGTGGGGGAGGGCGCGGTCGACCAGGGCGGACACACCGAACTGCAGCAGCAGCGCCAGGGGGAGGAACGGCAGGATCCTCCGGATCCAGCTTCCCCGATGACGCTCACGCCGACGCTGCGCCTCGATCCAGGACGGACGGCGCCGGCTTTGCTCTGGGGTCTTCTCGGGCGCGTCCGTCACTTGAGGGGAGCTACCTTTGGCTGGTGATGGGGTTTCGGTAGTGGAAGATCACCCTGTGCAGGATCCTGTCGCTTCGGAAGGACCTGGGCAGCCTGGGCAACCTGCGTGGTACCGCGGAATGGGCCATGGCGTCCAATCTGTGGTGACCACTTTCACTTCTGATGACGACATCGACCACTCGGCCGTCGCGCTCGATGATGAAGTCTACGGTGGTGTCTCCCTGGATGCCCAGGGCGCGTTCGTGAGGGTCGAGGTCGTGGTCCACCCAAGCCGCCCACAGCAGGCTGTCGACCTGATCCAGGTAGGAGGCGATGGGGGAGTCGCTCAGCTCGTCGACGACCTTGACGGCCGTGATGGACCGGGTGGCGGACGAGGCACCCGCTGCACTGGAGGTGGCGTGGGCCTGGCGGGCGGCGAGCTGGGAGCGGTCGAGGGCACCCCATCCGAGGGACTGCCGGAGATCGTCCATGCTCTCGTCGAGGCCGTCGCCTCCGGAGGCACGGGCCGGTCCTGCGCTGCCGTCCTGGCCAGGCGTGCCCTCGGCGTCGGCGGGTCTGGCGCCATCGGACGCCCCGGACAGGTGGCTCGGACTCCGTGAGGCGTCGGAGGCGGCGGCCGCGAGGGTGACGGTGGTCGCCGTGAGGCCGCTGGACTGCTGTCCCTGCCGCTGGCCGTTCGTGGATCCGGCCTGCCGCACGGCCTGGGGCCTGTGGCTCGCCAGCACCGCGGACGAGACGGGGACCTCGAGGTGCTGCCCCTCGTGGGTGGCGCTCGTGGCGGCCTCCAGGGCCCCCTTGTGCAGCGCCTGGGCCTGCCCGATGGATTGGTTGCGGGTGGGCGCGGCGGCCTCCTGGGGCCCCATGGTGTGACCGTTGCGTCGCCCGGAAGGGTCCAGGACGTCGGAGGCGAGCTGCACGTGGGCCTCCGACTGATACAGCTCGGGGAGGCTCCAGGACGCTCCGTGGGCCTGGGTCGTGAGGACCCGGGCGCCAGAGGCGGATGCGTGGAGGAGCTCGGTGGCCTGCACCGGCGCGATGCTGTGGCTGCCGGAGGTCAGGCTGCCCTTCAGGGCGCGCGGGGAAGGGGCCATCAGGCGGGCGTTGGCGCTCGCGCCGGTCTGTCCGCCGAGGTCGGTGGCCAGGCCCGTCTGGCCGGGGTTCGCGACCTCGCCGCCGTCGCCGCCCAGCCTGGACGACGCGGCCTGCCGCGCCACATCGGTGAGGGACGGGCTCGGCAGCGTGATCGGGATGTCGCTGGCGAGGGTTCCCGGGTCCGGGAGCATCACGAGCTGCACGACGGTCGGGCGGCTCTCCATGCGCTGGGCGTGGACGTCGGCCCACTCACGGCTCGACAGGAAGCTGGCGAACAGCGCGCCGAGGGACAGCAGGGACGTGAGCAGCGTCAGTGCGTGGGTGGCCCGGTTACGTTCCCGGTGGACGCGAAGGCCGTGTCGATCCAGCGGCAGGCTTCCCATCGTGCGCACGTGGAACACGGTCCCGTGGGGGACAGGACGCGGTGCGTGGGATGGAGAAGGAGCCTGTTGCATGGAGACGTGCCAGGGGAGGAAGGGTGCCGCTGACCAGCAGTCGCTTGGATTTGATCGTCGTGCCGGAGGATCCGGCGCTCATTGTCACCGATTCGGAGGCGCGACGCTTGTACAATGACGGCGTGACGCGCCAGTGGTGGGATGACCAGGCCCTGCCCGGTATCCGGGCTGAGGAGGTCGTCGAGGGTGGTTTCAGTCGGATGCGGCTGGAACGATCGGACACGATGAGGCTGTGGGCGAACCAGGGGGGCGGCTTTCGCGTGCTGTGTCCCCATTGCGCGGCGGGGATGGTTCGTCCTCTAGCGCGTCTGACCGAGTCCCTGCGTCAGGGGGGGCCGTGGGCGGCCGTGACGTGTCCGAGTTGTGGGCGAGCAAGCGATCCTCATGCACTTCGCATCGCCCCCACCGCACGGTTTGCCCGGACGGGGCTGTGGCTGGCGGACGTGGGGCGTGCAACGCCGACAGAGACCTTCCTGGCGTGGGCTTCGAAGCAGTTCGGACCGGTGGTGGTGGTGGGCCGTCGGGTGAACTGAACGCGTCGAGGCGGGTGGTGAGGAAGGCGCCCACCAGCAGGGGCACGTCGAAGCCATCTCCGCCGGGGAGCCACCCGGCATCGACCGTGAGGCCCAGGTCGACGCGCTCGTTCCGCCAGGCCGTGAGCCGGGCCTGCACGCTCACGGGGGTGGGTTCGAAGGGCTGGGCGGTGACGCCGAGCCACAGGCCCCAGCGGTCGTCCTGGAAGGCGCCACCCACCTCCGTGAGGAGGTCGGCGTGCAGGCGCTCGAGGTGACCGCTGCGCACGTCCCAGCGAATGCCCGCCCGGGCGAAGGTGCGCAGCTGCCACCGGGAGCCCACCACGGCGGCCCAGGAGCCGGAGGCCGCGAAGGCCGGCAGGGTCTGGTCGGGCTGGGGGCCCTTCAGGTAGCTGGGGGCGCCGAGGGGCACGATGAACGACATGCCGGCGTGCTGTCGCAGGCGGGTCTTCAGGGGCACGGCGAGGGTGCTCTGGAGGTTGCCGAGGCCGAGGGTGACGTCGTCGGTCGGGCCGTGCAGGAGCAGGGGAAGCTCCGCGGACCACAGCAGGGTGTCGGTGGACCACACGAGCCCGAGCTGGCTCTGGGCGCGCACGGCACCCTCGTTCGGGCTGGCGGCGAGCTCCACCGAGAGCACACTGGGGCTGTCCGGCGCGGGACGGGCCGGGGAGGGGGCCGCGAGGGCGATCGCGGTCCACCACCACATCAGTAGTTGCCGTGTCGCAACGTCAGGATGACGTCTTCGGGAGGCGGTGCGGTCAACAGGATCTCCTCGGTGGTCTCCCCGAACATCTGCAGCTCGAGCTCGGCCTCGGGCACGAGGGAGGAGTCGGGGCCGATGCACAGCAGCGTGAGTCCCGGATCCTCGGTGAGCAGGGGGAAGGGCTTGACCCATGTGCTCTCGTTCGTGAGCTGCAGATCGTCGGCGTCGATCTCGGCCTCGGTGACGGCCACCTGCACCTCGTCGGTGAAGTCGACGCGCAGGGGCTGCGAGAACACGGCACACCAGGTGCGCTCGTACTCGGAGAAGCTGGTGGACAGGACGGTGGTGCGGTCCGCCGTGGAGAACCGGCTCCACCGGGTCATCTCCTCGGGGATCTCACGGATGGGCGAGGAATCGGGGGCGCCCGGCAGCGTGAGCCGCCAGCGGTAGTCGGTGTCGGCCTGCCATCCCTTCTCCGGGACGAACAGGAGCGCGTGCTCCTGCCACTCGACGGTTCCGGGTACCAGCTCCCCGGTGGCGAGGTCGACCACCTCGAAGGCAGGCTGGTGGGGGTAGTCCTCGGGCGGGGTGTAGTTGCCGAGGTAGGCCATCAGCGGCAGGTCGCGGGAGACCCACGTCTGACCGTCAGCGGGGGCCTTGAAGTAACGCAGGTCCACCAGCTGCTCGGACTGGCAGGCGGGAATCAGCAGGGCAAGGATGGCGAGTCGAGCGAACATGTGAGCTCCCTGGGTGCTCCATCTCTTTTCGGACCCAAGTCTGGAACCTTCAGACGGGGAGGGGTACGACATCCAACGACCCGTGCCGAAGAGAGTCAGGCCAAGGAGGGGAGCCCATGGAAGCCGGCTATGAGGAGATGCTGCAGTCCAAGGAGGTGGCCGTCCGGGCCGATGGCGTGCGAGGCATCGCGCAGACGCCCTCGGTGCAGGGGCTCGACCTCCTCGTGAGCCTGGTGCAGTCCGAGCGGAGCGCCGCCGTGGCCATGGTCGCGGCCGACGCGGCCACGCAGATGGCCATCACGCTCCGCCGGCAGAACGCCGGCACCATCCCGGAAGGTTGGTCGGGCAAGCTGGCGAAGGCGGCCTTCGCGAGCGATCCCGTCCGCAACCCCACCCAGCTGCAGCTCGCGAGCTTCGACAGCTCCCGCGCCAACCTCGGTCGGCTTCGTCGCGCGCTCCGGGACACCCGCAGCGACGTGCGTCGGGGGGCCCTGGAGGCCCTGCGGTACCTGCTGGGCTCCGCCTTCACCGATCGCGGCGCCGTGGCCCGGGCCATGCAGCCCTGGTTCAAGGAGTCCGGCTGGGCCCCCGAGACCCTGCGCCACATGGCCTCGCTGCTCGCGGACGCCGGTGCGGTCGAGGTGGCGCGTGCCTGTGGCCACCTCACGCACGAGGGCAACGACGTCCTCGCCCGGCTCGAGTCGTCCGAGGGCTTCGACGGCGTGTGGGTCGGCACCGGTCACGATCTGTACGAGCGTGGTCACGGCGCCCCCAAGGGCTGGGCCTGCACCACGGCGGGCCGCATCATCAGCGCCACGGGCAGCCGCGACATCGCGCCGGTGGTGGATGGGGTGTCGCTGCGGGTGCTCCACCGGGTCGACGTGGAGTCCGAGGGCGAGGCGCAGATGCTGTACGAGGGCCACGTGCTGCGACCGCTCAAGCAGGACGAGCTGCTGTACTTCATGGGCCACTACGGGGAGGCCGCCGCGGACCACCCCGAGGCCGGTGCGGCGCTGGCGGCCCTCGCCGAGGGCATGACCGATCAACGCACGCTCACCAAGCTCGAGCCGCTCCTCATCTGGGTGCAGGGCGACCCGGCGGGCTCCCTCGCGCGCTGGGACGAGCTGCTCGACGGCGCCCGGCCCCTCAGCGAGTTCTGGTTCTGGCGTGGACTCGTGCGTCACCAGCAGGGAGATGCCGAGGGCGCCAGGGAGGATCTGGAGGTCTTCGTGGGCAAGGCCAAGCGCAAGGCCGACTGGCGGGATCACGCCCAGGAGCTCCTCGACGCCTGGGGGTGAGCGGGCCCCGCGGCGGGTGGTGGCAGGGCTCCGGGGTGGGGTTAGAAAGGCCCCATCATCAAGGAGACCGGTATGTCCGCAGAGCAGCTGCCCAGCCACTACGATCCCAAGGCCGCAGCCGAGAGGTGGGCCCTGGCATGGTCCAAGGCCGAGATCTACAAGGCGAACCCCGAGGCCCCCGGCGAGCCCTACAGCGTCGTCATGCCTCCGCCGAACGTCACCGGCCGCCTGCACATGGGCCACGCCCTGAACAACACCATCCAGGATGTCCTCGTCCGCTACAAGCGGATGGACGGCTACAACACCTGCTGGGTTCCGGGCACCGACCACGCCGGCATCGCCACCCAGTGGGTCGTCAAGCGCCAGCTCGAGGCCGAGGGCATCGACTACCGGGAGCTCGGCCGCGAGAAGTTCGTCGAGCGCATCTGGGAGTGGAAGGAGCAGACCGGCGGCGCCATCGTCGAGCAGCTCAAGGCGCTCGGCGTCTCCGCAGACTGGACCCGTGAGCGCTTCACCCTCGATGCGGATCTGCAGGAGGCCGTCAAGGAGCACTTCGTGCGCCTGTACGAGGAGGGCCTCATCTACCGCGGCCAGCGCCTCATCAACTGGGATCCCGTCGACCAGACCGCCCTGTCCGACCTCGAGGTCGAGCACAAGAAGGACAAGAAGGGCCGCACCGTCCAGGAGAAGGGCGAGCTGTTCCACTTCGCCTACAAGCTGTCCGAGGGCGACGGCGAGATCGTCGTGGCCACCACCCGTGCCGAGACCATGCTGGGCGACACCGCCGTGGCCGTCCACCCGGACGACGAGCGCTACAAGCACCTCATCGGCAAGACGGTCAAGCACCCCTTCCAGGACCGCCACATCCCCATCGTGGGCGACTCCATCCTGGTCGACCCGGAGTTCGGCTCCGGCGCGGTGAAGATCACCCCGGCACACGACTTCAACGACTTCGAGGTGGGCAAGCGCCACGACCTCGAGATGATCAACGTGTTCCACAAGGACGCCACGATCAACGAGCGCGGCGGCGAGCTGTTCGCCGGCCTGGACCGCTTCGAGGCCCGTGTGAAGGTGAAGGAGGAGCTCGACAAGCTCGGCCTGCACCGCGGCGAAGACGAGCACATGCTGCCCATCGGCCGCTCCCAGCGCTCCGGCGCCATCGTCGAGCCCATGCTGTCCACCCAGTGGTTCATGAAGATGAAGCCCCTGGCCGGGCCGGCCCTGGCCGCCGTCGAGCACGACGTCACCCGCTTCGTGCCGAAGATGTGGGAGAACACCTACTTCTCCTGGCTGCGCGACATCCGCGACTGGTGCATCAGCCGCCAGCTGTGGTGGGGCCACCGCATCCCCGCGTACTACTGCGAGGCCTGCGACGAGGTCCACGTGGCCCGCACCGCGCCCGCCGAGTGCACCGCCTGTGGTCACACCAGCCTGCGCCAGGAGGAGGACGTCCTCGACACCTGGTTCTCCAGCGCCCTGTGGCCCTTCAGCGTGCACGGCTGGCCCGACAAGACCGCCGATCTCGCGAAGTACTACCCCACGAGCGTGCTCGTCACGGGCTTCGACATCATCTTCTTCTGGGTTGCCCGGATGATGTTCGCCGGTCAGCACTTCATGGGCGAGGTGCCCTTCAAGGACGTCTACATCCACGCCCTCATCCGTGATGAGAACCGGCAGAAGATGTCCAAGACCAAGGGCAACGTGGTCGACCCCCTGCACATGGTCGACAAGTACGGCGTCGACGCCTTCCGCTTCACCCTCATGGCCATGGCCGCCACCGGCCGCGACATCGTGTGGGAGGAGAAGCGCGTCGCCGACTCCGGCCGCTTCATCACCAAGATCTGGCAGTCCCTGCGCTTCGGCTTCCTGAACATCGAGGGCTACGTGCCCAACGGTCCGATGGAGCCCGGCGTGTACGAGGGCTGGATCGAGGCCCGTGCCGCCGCCGCCGCCGATCGCGTGCGCGCCGCCCTGGATGCCTACAAGTTCAACGAGGCCGCCAGCGAGGTCTACCAGTTCATCTGGGGCGAGTACTGCGACTGGTACCTCGAGCTCGCCAAGACCACCCTGTACAGCGACACCGCCACCGAGGCCCAGAAGAACGCCACCAAGCACGCGCTGTTCACCACCATGAACACCATCGCGCGCATGATCCACCCGTTCATGCCCTACCTGTCCGAGGAGATCTGGTCGCTCCTGCCGTCGGGCAACGAGGGCTTCGTGGCCCTCGCGCCGTTCCCCAAGGCGTCCGACTCCGCGGTGGATCCGGCCGTCCTCGACGAGGTGGCGCAGGTCCAGGAGGCCATCAACGCGGTCCGCAACGTCCGCGGCGAGATGGGCTTGAGCCCCAAGCTGCGCATGGACCTGCTCGTGGCCGACGTCGAGACCCTGCAGCTGCTCCGCAAGCACCAGGGTGCCATGGAGTTCCTGGCCGGCGTGCACATCAAGGATGCCGTGGGCGCCCCCGCCGCCTGTGCCGTCGTGGTCATCGGCCACGCCGAGGCCCTGCTGCCCCTCGAGGGCCACGTCGATGTCGCCGCCGAGAAGGATCGGATGGACAAGGAGCTCAAGAAGGTCGCCAAGGACGTCAAGTCCCTGCGCGGCAAGCTCGGCAACGAGCGCTTCATGGCCAAGGCCCCCGAAGACGTCGTGGCCGAGTTCCAGGAGAAGCTCGCCAAGGCCGAGCGTCGCCTCGAGCTGCTCGAGAAGAACACCAGCCGCCTGGCAGGTGCCCTGTGATGCACCTGCGTGAGCGCCTGCGTGCCGCCCTGGCCGAGGATCTCGGCCCGGGCGACATCACCACCAACGGCATCGTCCCCGACACCCAGCAGGGCACGGCCCACGTCGTGGCCAAGCAGGGCATGGTGGTCTCCGGCATGGACTACGGCATCGAGGCCCTGCGCGCGGCGGCCGAGCTGCTCGGTCAGCCCCTGCGGGTCGACGCCCACGTCAAGGACGGCGACCACATCGAGTCCGGCACCATGCTGCTGTCCATGGAGGGCTCCCTCAAGGCCATCCTGGTGGGCGAGCGGATTGCGCTGAACCTGATGATGCGGGCCTGCGGCATCGCCACCCACGTGCACTCCATCCTGGAGCACGTGGGCGAGGCCACCTTCCGGGCGGTCGACACCCGCAAGTCCACGCCCCTGTGGCGCGATCTGGAGAAGGCGGCCGTGCGGCACGGCGGCGGGCACAACCACCGCTTCGGCCTGTTCGACGGCGTCCTCATCAAGGACAACCACATCGCCGCTGCCGGTGGCGTGGCCAAGGCCGTCGAGGCGGCCAAGGCCCACGTGCACCACCTGGTGAAGATCGAGGTCGAGGTCACCAACCTGGGCGAGCTCCGCGCGGCTCTCGAAGCCGGCGCCGACGGCCTGCTGCTCGACAACATGAACAACGAGCAGCTGCAGGAGGCCATCGCGGTGGCCCGGCAGATGGCGCCCCACGCCTTCCTCGAGGGCTCCGGCAACATGAACGCCGCCCGGATGGCCGAGATCGCAGGCTTCGGCCTCGATGTGGTCAGCGTCGGCGGCTTCATCCACCAGGCCCGCTGGGCGGATCTGTCCCTGCGCATCGACCCGGTGCACGGGTGAGTGCAGTGCACTGGGTCGAGGAGACATCCTCGACCCAGACCGATCTGGTGGCCCGCGCCCTCGACGGGGGCCTCGTCCACGGCTACGCGCTGGCCGCTCGTCGCCAGACCGCGGGGCGTGGCCGGCGTGGGCGCACCTGGGAGGCGCCCGCGGGCTCCTGCCTCACGATGTCGATGCTGCTGCGTCCGAACATCCCGCTGAAGCAGCTGCCGCTGGTCACCCTGGCGGTGGCGGTCGCGATCCGCGAGGCGAGTGGGGTGGGGGGCATCAAGTGGCCCAACGACCTCCTCGATGACTCGCGTCGCAAATTCGCCGGCATCCTGGCGGAGGCCGAGGTCTTCAAGGGCTATCTGCAGCACGTGGTGGTCGGCATCGGCGTGAACCTCACGGCGAGTCCCCCCAACGTGCCGGAGTCCACCCACCTGGCGGCGCTCGGGGTGCACTGGTCGCAAGACGAAGCCGCCGAGAAGGTCCGCGAGGCGGTGCTCCGCAGCGTTGACACACTGGTACAAGAGCCCCACACCTTGTTGTGTCGGTGGCGGGAGCTTTCGTGTACCTTGGGGCAGCAGGTGCGCGTGGGCGAGGTGGCAGGCAAGGCCGTCGACGTGTCCGAGGATGGCGCCCTGCTGATCGATCCCGGCGATGGCCGCGTGCAGCGCGTGCACGCCGGGGATGTGCAGATGGTGAGCATTCGGAGCTCTGGATGACGTTCGCGGCGATTCCCTTCTACCAGATCAGCCCCACCGAGGAAGGGCTCACCTTCTACCTCGGCAACGCCACCTTCGACCTGCCCACCTTCGGCATCCCCATCGACCCCTGGGCCACCCTGGTGGCCGTCGGCTGCCTGGTGGGCATGGAGATCGCCCGGGCCCGCGCGGTCAAGATGGGCATCGCACCCAAGGACATCATCGACGGCATCCTCGTGGTGCTCGGCCTCGGCTTCTTCATGGCCCACGTCGTGTCCGTGATCGCCTACCGGCCCGATCTGCTCGAGACCAAGGGCATCATGGCCATCTTCGGCCTCGAGGGTGGCTTCAGCTCCACCGGCGGCTTCATCGGCGCGCTGGCGGGCCTCACGGTGTTCTACAAGTGGATCCGGCCCATGGAGCTGGGCCGCATGGCCGACCTCATCGCCTACGCCTTCCCCTTCGGCTGGTTCTTCGGCCGCATGGGCTGCGCGGTGGTCCACGACCACGTGGGGCAGGTCACCGAGAGCCCGATCGGTGTGTTCTTCCCGAGCGGCCACCCCTACGCGGGCGTGCACTACGAGCTCGGCCTGCTCGAGATGGTGCTCATGATCCCCGTCATGGTGCTCTACTGGCGCCTCGGGCGTCAGGATCGTCCCGGGTGGTTCTTCATGGGCCTGTTCTTCACCCTGTACGCGCCGATTCGCTTCGCGATGGACTACCTGCGCACCGATCCCACCTACGGTCAGCTCACCCCCGCACAGTGGGGCATGGTGGGCCTGTTCGCCTTCGGCGTGGGCCTGCTGCTGTGGTCCCGGGGGCGTGACTTCACGCCGCTCAAGCTCGATGGCAGCGGTGAGCCGGCGGGGGCGTCCCCGGGGCTGGTCGCCGGTGTCTGAGCTCCGCGAGGAGACCCTCTTCGGCCGCGTCCGGCGGTGGGTGGTGATCTACGGCCTGGCCGCGCTGCCCATCTGGTTCCTGATGACCGCGATGATGGCGGCGCCGTCCGTCGACGACGGGGTGCAGGTCACCCAGACCATCACCGTCACCTCCGATGGCGAGGTGCAGATGGACGAGGCGTCCCGGGCCGCGGGGGCCGACTGGTTCGACGCCGGAACGCGCGCTGCCGCGGTGTTGCTTGGGATCACCCTGGGCCTTGCCCTGCCCCTGTACGGAATGAGCCGCTGGTCGTCCCGACGCACGGTCGTGGCGGCCGGTTCGGTGGAGCTTGCAGCCTCTGAACTGTACGGAAGCGAAGGGTGGAAGGTCCGAAAATGGGGCGCTGACGGCCAGCAGGTCGAATTGTCGGGCAAGAAGGGTTAGCCTGCCTCCGGTTCCGGGCGGTCCAAAACGACCGGCCGGTCAGGAGTACCCATGTTTCGCAGACTCATGATCGCCAACCGCGGCGAGGTGGCCCAGCGCGTCACCCGCACGGCCAAGCGGATGGGCATCGAGGTGGTGGTCATCGCGTCCACCGCAGACAAGGATCAGCAGTGGCTGAACGAGGCCGACGAAGTCGTCGTCATCGGCCCGCCTCGCAGCAGCGAGTCCTACCTCGACCAGTGCACCGTCCTCGAGGTCGCCCGCAAGACGAACAGCGCTGCCATCCATCCTGGCTGGGGCTTCCTGGCGGAGAACGACATCTTCGCCGCGCGCTGCCAGGCCCTCGGACTCACCTTCGTGGGGCCGTCCGCCCGGCACATCAAGCAGTTCGGCGACAAGTCCCTGGCCCGCGCCACCATGACCAACCTCGGCCTGGCCCCCATCCCGGGCTCCAAGGAGGCCGTGAGCGGTCTCGCCGAGGCCGAGCGCGTCGCGGCCCAGGTGGGCTTCCCGGTGCTCCTCAAGGCGGTGGCCGGCGGCGGCGGCAAGGGCATGCGCCCGGTCGACGGCCCCAGCAACCTCGCCACCGGCCTGCAGCAGGCGAGCAGCGAGGCCCTGGCCTCCTTCGGCGACGGCCGCGTCTACATCGAGCGCCTCATCCGTCAGGGCCGGCACATCGAGTTCCAGATCATGGCCGATGCCTACGGCAACGTCGTGGTCGTGGGCGACCGTGAGTGCTCCCTGCAGCGCCGTCACCAGAAGGTCCTCGAGGAGGCACCGGCGGCGGGTCTGTCCCAGGCCGAGCGCGAGCGCCTGCTGCCCATCCTCACCGAGGCCATCCGCAAGTCCGGCTACACCAACGCCGGCACCGTCGAGATGCTCATGGACGAGCACGGCACGGCCTGGTTCATGGAGATGAACACCCGCCTGCAGGTGGAGCACAGCGTCACCGAGCTGGTCACCGGTCTCGATCTGGTCGAGCTGCAGCTGCGCGTGGCCGCCGGCGAGCGCCTGCCCCTGAAGCAGGAAGACGTGGTCACCACCGGCCATGCCATCGAGTGCCGCATCAACGCCGAGGATCCCGCCAACGGCTTCAAGCCGAGCCCCGGCCGGGTCACGAAGCTGCGCTTCCCGGAGGGCGACGGCATCCGCGTCGACACCCACCTGCGCGAGGGCGACAAGATCCCGCCCTACTACGACTCCATGGTCGCCAAGCTGATGGTCCACGGGTCCGACCGCGCCGACGCCATCGCTCGCATGCGCGCCGCACTCGAGCAGACCGAGATCGAGGGCGTCACCACGAACATCGATCTGCACAAGGCCATCGGCCGCTTCGAGCCGTTCGTCGACGGCTCCTACAACACCACCTCGCTCGAGAAAGAGCTCATGGAGACCGCATGGCGCGATTCGATCTGAGGTCCTGGGGCAGCGAGACGGACGCCGTCCTCTCCGATGCCGAACAGCAGGCCAACCGCGAGCACATGGCGGCCCTCGAAGACGAGCTGCGCGCCAAGCGCGACGTCGTGCACGCCGGCTGGGGCGAGAAGGCCGTGGGCCGGGTCCACGCCAAGGGCAAGTGGACCACCTGGGAGCGCATCGAGTTCCTCAAGGACGACGGCACCGAGGTGTTCGAGTTCGGCACCCTGGTCAACTGGGGCCGTGAGTTCGCGGGCTCCCGCCGCCAGGCACCGGGTGCTGGCGTCGTCACCGCCATGGTCACCATCGAGGGCCGCTGGTGCGTGGTCGTGGCCAACGACAACACCGTCGCCTCCGGCGCCTGGTGGCCGAAGACCCCCGAGAAGATCCAGCGTGCACAGGAGGTCGCCAAGAAGATGCGGCTGCCCATCGTGTACCTGGTCGACTGCTCGGGCCTGTTCCTGCCGGAGCAGTCCGCTACCTTCGCGGGCCTCACCGGGGCAGGGCACATCTTCAAGAAGAACGCCGAGCTGGCCGACGCCGGCGTGCCCCAGATCGCCGGCGTGTTCGGCGACTGCATCGCGGGTGGTGGCTACATGCCCATCATCTCCGATCGGGTCTACATGACCGAGGGCGCGTACATGGTCATCGCCGGCGCCGCCCTCATCCGCGGCGCCAAGAGCCTCAAGCTCACGAGCCTCGATATCGGCGGTCCCGAGGTGCACGTGCACCAGTCCGGCTGTGCCGATGTGCGCGTGCCGGACGACGAAACCGCCCTCATCCGCATCCGCGGCGATGTCGCCCGCCTGCCCAGCAGCGCCAACGACTTCTACCGCCACGGCGCCGAGCCCATGGATCCCCGCTACCCCGCACGGGATCTGGGCTGCCTGTTCCCCAGGGATCACCGGCAGGTCTACGACATCGAGGAGGTCATCGGCCGCCTGGTGGATCAGTCGCTGTTCCACGAGATGATGCCCCACATCGGCCGCGAGATGGTCTGTGGCCTGGCGCGTATCAGTGGCCTGTGGGTGGGCATCGTCGCCAACCGCCAGGGCCTGGTGGACGAGCCCGGCCGCGGCAAGAAGGCCGGCGGTGCCCTGTACCGCGAGGGCATCACGAAGGTCGCCACCTTCACCCGCACCTGCAACGAGGACGGCATCCCGATCCTGTGGCTGCAGGACATCAGCGGCTTCGACATCGGCGTCGAGGCGGAGCGCCAGGGGCTGCTGGGCTACGGCTCCAACCTCATCTACGGCAACTCCACCCACACCACGCCCATGTTCACGGTGCTGTTGCGCAAGGGCTCCGGCGCCGGCTTCTACGCCATGAGCGGCATGCCCTACGATCCCGTGCTGCAGCTCAGCACGCCGATCACCCGGCAGGCCGTCATGGAGGGCCGCACGCTGGCCATCGCCGCCTACAACTCCAAGCTCGACGACGACTTCGAGATCGCCACCGATGATCCCGACGAGCGCCGCGAGATCGAGGAGGGCATGGCCAAGGTCGCCGCGCGCATCGACGCCGACATGGATCCCGTGAAGGCCGCCGCCCGCATGGACACCGACGAGGTGGTCTGCATGGACGAGCTCCGCCCCTGGCTGAGCTGCCTGGTCGAGTCCGCGTGGCAGTCCATGGGCTACCGCCGCACCAAGAACCCCCGTATCTGGGGCATGCACGAGCTGGAGGTCCTGTGTACCCAGCGGTGAAGAGTGAAGGGCAGCTGGGCTGCCCCCTGGTGGGCACCTGGCAGCCCAAGGTCCCCGTCGGCACCATCCTCAGCGAGGGCATGCTCGTGGGCCACATCGTGCGCCTGGGCAAGCCCGAGCCGGTCGTCGTGCCCGCAGGCATCCACGGCGTCATCCGCAAGCTCACCAAGGCCGGCACCTGGACGGCCTACGGCGATGCGATCCTCGCCTACGGTGCCGCAGACGGCATGGTGGTCGAGGATGATCACCACGAGGCGGAGGCCGGTGGCGTCGAGGGTGCGGTGGCCATCCGCGCCGACACCGACGGCACCGTCTACCTGCGTCCCGAGCCCGGCGCGGCCCCGTTCGCTGCCCCCGGCCAGAAGGTCGCCGCCCACGACACCCTGGCGCTGGTCGAGGTCATGAAGACCTTCACGCCGGTGCGGTGTCCCATCGCGGGCGAGGTGGTCCGCGTGGACGTGGACGACTCCGAGGCCGTTGAAGAGGGGCAAACGATGTTCTGGATCAAGCCCGACTGACATCGGCTCTGTCGAACTTGAGCCCGCGATCCTGGGAAGGGTCGCGGGCTTGTGTGTTCTTGGGGAGCGTTGGGTTCACCACGGAGGCACGGAGATCACACGGAGGCTCACGGAGCCGGAGGCACCGCCTTGGGGCGGCAATGCATCGACTCAGCAGTGTATATATCGATGGAATATTGGTGTTATCCAGTGGGGCGCGAGCTCCCTGGCAAGCGTGCCAGCCTCCGTGCCGCTCCGTGTGAGCTCCGTGCCTCCGTGGTGGAGACCGCCCCTTCCTCAGTGCTTCGGCTTCTCCCACGTGAACTCCGGCTGCCCCAGCACCTGGCTGATCCACCGCGCCGCCACGAACAGGAAGTCCGACAGCCGGTTGAGGTAGGCCAGGGTGAAGGAGAAGCTCTCGGGGTTCTCCTCGATGAGGTGCACCACCAGGCGCTCCGCACGCCGGCAGACCGTGCGGCCCATGTGCAGCGCGCTCGCCGTGAGGCCGCCGCCGGGGAGGATGAACTCCTTGAGGGGCGGCAGGTCGGCGCTCATCTGATCGATGTTCCGCTCCAGCAGGTCGATGTCGTCCTGGGTGGACAGGATCATGCCGTCCCAGCGGTCCTCGGTCAGCGTGGCCAGCTCGGAACCGACGTTGAACAGCTCGTTCTGGATGCGCTTGAGCATGTCCTCGAGGACCTGGGCCTCGGGGTGCTGGGGGAGGGCCTGCTGCAGGTGGGCACGTGCCATACCGAGGACGCTGTTGAGCTCGTCGACGGTGCCGTAGGCCTCGATGCGGGGAGCCGTCTTGGAGACCTTGCGGCCCATGACGAGGCTCGTCTTTCCCTTGTCTCCGGTACGGGTGTAGACCTTCGTGATGCGCATGGGGGACTCCGTGGTTGCCCGGCCTGACCTATCTGTAGCAGTGACGGCACGGGCCGACACCGTTAGAGGCGGGGGGCTTGTGGCCCGCTGGTGGGCCGGTCTGGGGGTTGTCGTGCGCAAAGGTGTATCCGTTCAGAAGATCCGCGGAAAGGACCCGATGACGCTGGAGCTGCTGGCTTCGGAGCTGCTCGGGCGGGCCATGGGCGCGATCGCCCCGGGCAACGTGGCGGATCTGATGGCCCTGTCCGAGGCCGAGGATGCGCCGGCAGCGCTCAAGGCGCCGCTCCGCCGCTTCACCCAGCGTGTGCAGGTCGAGCTCGGCGACCTTCCCGGTGGCAACCCGGTGGTGGAGTTCCTCAAGGGCCTGCGCGCGCACGGTCTCGAGAACACCCCCATGAGCCTGCGGGATCTCCTCGCGGCCGAGGCAGAGCGCCACAGTCGCAGCCCCGGCGACAGGGCCGCCATCCAGTCCTTCCTCGACGACGTGGCTGAAGTCCATCCGGTGTCCTTCACCGTGGGTTCCGAGGGCAGCAGCCCCCGCGTGCAGGTCGTGGCCACCCGAGAGCGCACCAGCCCCTCCAGCCCGCGCACGCGCCGTGCGGCCGGCACCGGCAGCAGCCGGGCCTCCACGGGAAGCACGGCCCGCAAGAAGACCACCTCCACGAAGACCGTCGACCCCGAGCGTCAGGCCTGGGTCCGCGACACCTGCCTCGAGCGCCTCGCGGCCACCAAGGGCCCCGGCCTGCGCGAGACCGTCCTCATCGCCGGCATCAAGCACCGCGCCCGCGAGCGGTACCCCAAGCTCGACGCCACGGAGGTCAGGTCCGCCCTGAAGGAACTGGCGAACATGGGCCAGGCCGAGGTCTCCGCGGGCCGCTGGCGCTTCAAGGGCCGTGGCTGGTGAGCCTTGCCCAGGCCCCTTCTGCGCGGTAGAAGGGGCCAGCCAACCCTGTGGGGGTGTGGCGGAATGGTAGACGCGTTCGATTCAAAATCGAATATCTTCGGATGTGCGAGTTCGAGTCTCGCCACCCCTACATCATGAAGCTCCGACTGCAAGGTCGGGGCTTTTGTGGTCTTGGGTACGGCTCCCCCCGGTGTGTCGGGGCGACTCCACCCTGTCCTGGGCACAGCGCCGTGTCGAACGGTGGGGCAGGCCACTGCGGGAGGAACCATGACCATCTTCGAAGCCCTGCGTGAGGACCACGACAAACAACGAACCCTGGTGGACCTTCTCATCAAGACCCAGGGCGACAGTCAGGGCCGTGCCGAGCTGTTCGAGCGCCTGCGGTCTTCACTCCAGCGCCATGCAAGGGCCGAGGAGCGCTTCTTCTACGTGCCGCTGATGAAGCACGACCTCACACAGCAGACGTCACGCCACAGCGTGGCCGAGCACCATGAACTCGACGAGCTGTTGGACAAGCTCGAGCAGACCGATCCGAGCTCGTCGGGCTGGCTCATCACCGCCAAGGAGCTGCGGGAGCGCCTGCTGCATCACCTGGATGAAGAAGAGCACGAGGTCTTCCAGATGGCCGGCAAGGTGCTGTCCGAGACCGACAAGTCCCAGCTCGCTGGAGACTACCGCAAGCTGATGGGGGAGGGGGGCTGAAGCGGGCGTGGAACGATGGAGGTCGGTTCGTCGAGGGCGGGGCGTTTCTCACCACGTAGCCACCGAGATCACACGGAGGGGCACGGAGATGGAGTGTTGGGCCGGCACGGCAGGGGCTGCCCGCGAAGGGAGCTCCTTGATCCAGCGTCTGGGAGATCATGAGGAACCCCAGATGTCGCCGAACGGTGGAGGCGTCACCCTTCCCAGAACAGTCCACCTGTCAGACCCATCTCTGGTGGCTCGGGATCTCAGGAAACTCTGGACCAGACGGATCCCTCCACGCGCCGCCACGGAAGGCGCTTCAGCCCACGGACCCCACAGGGCCCGACCTCCGTGGTCCTCCGTGTGAACTCGCTGCCTCCGTGGTGAAAGAGCGAGCCGGAACCCCAGACTCGCCTTTCCAGCCGACTACCGCCCGCTGGCGTACGCCCCGCCATCTTCCGGCTCGAAGCCCTCGGGGCCCAACCGGTAGCGGTCGACTCCGATGAGCTTGCCGTCTTCGACGCTGTAGACGTTGAAGCAGGCGGCCCGATCCTTCTTGGGCATGTAGGCGTATCCGCCGGAGCCGGGGTTGAAGGTGGGGATGGTGTGGCCGTCGTCGAGGAGGACCTCGCTGCGGTAGCCCTTGTGGATGTGACCGTGGATGATCATGTCCGGGCGGCGCTCGCAGGCGTTCAGCACCTTGATCAGCTCGGGTGCGTTGAGCAGTGCGTGGCCGCCGTGGGCGTAGGGACGCCCGTGCTTGCCCACCACGGGGTAGTGCAGGGCCAGGGTGACGAAGTCGTTCTCGGGGGCCTGGGAGAGCACCTGGGGCAGGTGGTCGAGCTGGACCTGGGGCACGGCGCCCACGGCGTCGAGCTTGGTGGGGCGGCAGGGGTTGAGCGACACGGCGTACACGCCGTCGTGCTCGAACACCCCGATGCCCTCGTTGCGCAGGTGCATCCAGTCGCCGAACACGGACTCCATGTTCCGCTCGCGGACCGAGGCGTGGGTGTAGGCGTCGTGGTTGCCCGGCATGATGAAGGTGGGGGTGCTGTCGAGCAGGGTGGACAGCTGCTCACGGGCCAGGGCGAACTCCTCGGGGAGTGCCTGGGCCGTGAGATCGCCCGTGAGGAAGAGCATGTCGGGAGAGAGCTCTTCCAGGGCTTCCATGAGGTGGTCCTGGGCGTGGCGCGTGAAGTGCCGCGCCCGACCGCGAACGTACAGGTTCGCACTGCCCAGCAGGCGCTTTCCGAACAGCGAGCTGATCGGCGGCCGGCAGGTCCAGTGGATGTCGGTCGCGTGTGCGATTCGGAGCAAGGCGTCCTCGGGATCAGTCGCGTGTGTTGTTCACGCGGCGGACGGGAACGTTGGACACGAGTGCGATGTGACCATCACCCTTGTCCAGACGGAACTCCACGCCCTCGGCGTCGAACTCCACATAACGCTTGATCACGTCCATGATCTCGTTCTTCATCATGTCGAGCTGGGCCGGGGTGAGGGCCACTTCGTCGTGCACGAGGAGGAACTTCAGGCGCTGCTTGGCGTCGCTCGAGGAGCCGTTGCCCTTCGAGGGCTGACCGAACATCTTGCGGATGACGTCGAGCATCAGTAGGCCTCCTGGCCGCTCAGGCCCATCCACTTCTTGAAGGTGGGCCAGAAACCGGTCTTCGGGGTGAAGTCGGGGATCTCGATGTCCTCACCCTGGATGCGGCCGGCGATGCGACGGTAGGCAGCACCGATCGGGCTGTCGTCGTCGAAGGCGATGGGCTGGCCACGGTTCGAGGAGGTGATGATCTCCTCGGAGTCGGGGACCACGCCGAGCAGGTCGATGGCGAGGATCTCGAGGATGTCCTCGCGGGACATCATGTCGCCGCGGGAGACCATGCCGGGACGGTAGCGGTTGAGGATGAGCATGGGCTCGGGGAGCTCATGTGCCTCGACCAGGCCGACGATGCGGTCGGCGTCGCGGATGGCGGAGACCTCGGGGGTGGTGACGATGATGGCGCGGTCGGCACCTGCGATGGAGTTCTTGAAGCCCTGCTCGATGCCCGCGGGGCAGTCGATGAGGACGTAGTCGAACTCCTTCTTCAGATCTGCCACGAGGCGGCGCATGTCGTCGGGGGTGACGGCGTTCTTGTCGCGGGTCTGGGCTGCGGGGAGCAGGTACAGGCCGGGGACGCGCTTGTCCTTGATGAGCGCGACCTTGAGCTTGCACTCGCCCTCGATGACGTTCACGAGATCGAACACGATGCGGTTCTCGAGGCCCAGGATGACGTCGAGGTTGCGCAGGCCGATGTCGGCGTCGACAACGACGACCTTGTTCCCGGCGAGCGCGAGGGAGACCGCGAGGTTGGCAGACGTGGTGGTCTTGCCGACGCCGCCCTTGCCCGAGGTGACAACGATACATTCAGACATTCGACAGCCTCCTCGTTACCGCGGGATGCGGCCACGATAGGGTTCAATCACGATCTGATCGCCGCTGAGCACGGCGATCTCAGGAATGGCGCCACCGGAGCCTGGCTGGGCGATGGCGATCTGCTTTCCGATGCGAAGCTGGGTGGGCTTCAGCTCGAGGGCGAGGATGAACGCGTCGTCGGTGCCCTGGGCACCCGCGTGGACCATGCCCTTGAGCTTGCCCATGACGACGACGTGGCCGGCGGCAGTGATCTGCGCGCCGGGGTTCACGTCACCGAAGATGTGGACGTTGCCGTCGAACTTGATCGACACGCCCGAGCGCAGGGTGCGCTTGAGGATCATGGTCTTGGGCTCGGAATCCGAGCCTTCGTCCTCCTCGGGGATGTCGGGCGTGGGGATCGGTCGGCGGCGCAGCGCGACCCGGGGCTCGTCGAGCTCCAGGTCGAAGCCGAGCTCGGTGGCGATGGCCGGGGCGTCCTCGTCCGTGGCTGCCTCGGAGGCGTCGTCGGCGGGGGAGAGCTCGGCGGGCGCCTCGCTGTCCTCCTCGTCGTCGTCCTCGAAGACGGCCAGGGCCTCGGCCAGACCGGGCAGCGCGAGATCGCCCTCGGGCGCGTCGGCCTCCGGGGTCTCCTCGACGGGTTCGTCGGCCAGCGGGAACAGCTTCAGCTTGAGCTCACGCTCCGCGTAGCTGTGGATCGCTTCACCCGTGACGTACAGGCCGGTGATGTCGACCTGGTATTCGTCGCGGAACAGGTGGAGCAACCGCCGGATGTCGAACAGCTGGATCGGTCGGTTTCCGAGGTGCAGACGAGCGGTACGACCGCCGAGGGCGGCCTGGTGCTCGGGCATCTGGCCGCGAATCCACTCCCGAAGGGCGCCGAAATCCATGTCATCAGGGATCTCGACGATGTGGACGCTGCCTTCCTGGCGCACCTGGAGCGTCTGTGGGGCTTGCGCGGTGGTGGCGTCGGCCATGGGCAGCACCATTCCTTGAGCTTGGCATGAAGTAGGATGGATTGCTGCCCGTGTTAGCACAGGGGGCGCCAGCGCTGCAAGGTACGGTTCTTTACCGACGCTTCATTGGTACTTGCAGGGTTGGAGGTCACACCGCCCCGCAAGCGCCGATGGCTTGTCAGTCGTTCAGCAGGGGATCGAGCCCGCCCTTCTCGTCGAGCGCGCGCATGTCGGTGTAGCCGCCCACGTGGGTCTCGCCGACGAAGATCTGGGGCACCGTGCGCTGCCCGGTGGTCTTGAGCAGCCACATGCGCTGGTCGGGGTCGGTGGTGACGTCGATCTCCTCGACCTCCACACCCTTGTGGTTCTTCAGGAACGCCTTCGCCGCGCGGCAGTAGGCGCAGTAGGTCGTGGTGTACATGCGAACGTGGGCCATGTGATCTCCTGGCGCACCGACGTCTGGGAAGCGGGACCGCCACACGCGAAGATGCCTCCCGACGCCTGCGCTGCAAGCGGGGGAGGCAGTAAGCACCTCATCGGCCCGGTCAAGGGTGGCGAGAGGGGATGGCGATCAGTAGGTCTCGGGGTAGACCAGCAGGGAGTCCCACGCCTCGTAGGCGTCGATGGCGACGAAGTCCACGCTGTACCAGGGATACCAGCAGTCGATGTAGACGCTCGACGCCATGTACTCGACACTCCACAGGTACGGATCCTCGGTGGGCACCAGCTCGAAGGACTCGATCAGCTCGCCGGTGATGTCGTCGTAGACATCGGCCCACATCTCGACGATGTCGTAGGGTCCGTCGGCGTCGTCCGCGGTGGCATCGAAGTACCACACGTCATCCTGCAAGCGCCGGTCCCAGAAGCAGCCGGCCTGCGCGTCGAGCATCTGTGGCGCTGCATTGTAGTCGATGACGACATCCGGGCCGGGGTCGTAGTAGTCGCCGGAAGGAGTACTGTCGGTGTAGATGAGGCAGGCGGGGAGCATCGCGACGAGGGCGGTGAGGGCGAGCAGCTTGTTCATGGTGGCCTCCAGCACTTCCTTGGTGGTTGTGCCGTGCTAGACGGGGGCAACGCCGAGGTATTCGACGGCAAGGAAATATTTGTGGGGAGGCGCAATGCCGGTGGAGACGATCAAGGTGCCGGACAACGCAGTGATGCCGGTCAAGCGTGGCCATCCCTGGCTGTTCCGCGACATCCCCGTGCAGTCCGAGGCGGGCAACCCGTGCATCCTGGTCGACAAGATGGGCGAGCAGATCGGCTGGGGCGTCACCGACGTGGGTGAGATCCGGGTCCGGGTGCTCGACAACAAGGTGCCACGCTCGCTCGACGTGCCCCGTCTCCTCAAGGATCGCATCCGGCGTGCGGAGGAGCTGCGCACCCGCTTCTTCCTCGACGGCACCAACTGCTACCGGGTGGTCAACGGCGAAGGCGACGGCATTCCCGGCCTCATCATCGACCGGTACGACTGGGTGTGTGTCGTGCGCATCTACGCGGCGGCCTGGGTGCGCTACCTGGACGACATCGTGGAGGCCATCGAGAAGTTCGGCTGGGTGGGCTCCATCGTCCGCAAGCTCGGCGTGGAGCGGGTCGACGGCAGCAAGGGCCTCGAGCACCTGTCGATGGCCGAGGCCCCCGAGACGGTCGTGGTCACCGAGCGGCAGATGAAGCTGCTGGTGCAGCCCGGCAAGGGCCAGAAGACCGGCATGTTCATCGACCAGCGCGAGCACCGGGATCTGGTGCGCCAGTGGTCGGCCGGCCGCATGGTGGAGAACCTGTTCAGCTACCACGGAGGCTTCTCCGTGGCGGCCGCCCTCGGCGGGGCCGCGCGGGTCGTCAGCGTCGACATCGCGCCACAGGCCATCGAGGATGCCAAGGAGAACTTCCGGCTCAACGGCCTCGACCCCGACCACCATGGCTTCGTGGTGGCCGACTGCTTCGCCTACCGCCCCAAGGGCAAGGTCGACATGCTCATCGTCGATCCGCCGTCGCTCGCGAAGGGCGCACGCTCCGCCGGTGCGGCCCGCAACGCCTACCGCAAGCTGCACAGGAACCTGGCCGACCACGTGTCCCGGGACGGCCTGATGGCCTCCGCGAGCTGCACCGCCCGCATGACCTTCGCCGACTGGACCCGTGCGGTGGAGGAGGGGCTCGTCACGGCCGGTCTGTGGAGCTGGCTGTGGACCAGCCAGGCGCCCGTCGATCACCCGACGGCGATGTGGCATCCCGAGGGCCGGTACCTGAAGTTCGGCCTTCTGCGTCGACGCACTTGAGGGGTCCTTGACGGGGAACGGCGCTGGACGTAAGGGTTGTACCGTTAGGCCCCTTCCGCGGGGCCCCCATCTTGTGCCGCCGGTTCGAACCGAGCGGCGCCATCCCATGAACCCATGCCTGCAGGAGGGGCAGGTTGAACGACCGATATGCTGCGTCGATCCCGCCCCGTCATGCATACCTGCAGTCGGGTGGAGTCTTCCGTGACAACCGAGATCATCTGCAACACGACCGGTCGCGAGACCCGGGTCGCCCTGATGGAAAACGGCCGCCTCGCCGAGCTGCACATCGATCGTGGAGACGATCGCGGCTTCGTGGGCAACATCTACCTGGGCAAGGTCGTCCGCGTCCTTCCCGGTATGCAGGCCGCCTTCGTTGACGTCGGCATGGAGCGCGCCGCGTTCCTGTATGTCGGCGACATCTACCCCGAGATCCTCGGCCTGAACGAGTCCGGCGACGCGGTGAAGACCCGCCCCGCGGTCAGCCGTGGCTCCGGTCGCTCCGGTCAGCCGCCCATCCAGGATCTGATCAAGGAGGGGCAGGAGCTCGTCGTGCAGGTGGCGAAGGATCCCATCGGCACCAAGGGCGCCCGCCTCACCACGCACATCGCGCTGCCGGGCCGGTACCTCGTGTACATGCCCACGGTCGAGCACGTCGGCATCAGCCGCCGCATCGACAAGGAGAAGGAGCGCCGCCGTCTGCGTGAGTTCGTCGAGAAGAACCGCCCCGCCGGTGCGGGCTTCATCGTGCGCACCGTCTGCGAGGGCAAGTCCACCGACGCCCTCATGGCCGACATGCAGTACCTCACGAAGACCTGGGCCCGCATCTCGGAGTCGGCGAAGTCCGGCAAGGCCCCCACGCTGCTGCACTCCGAGCAGGGCCTCGTGCTGCGCTCGGTGCGCGATCTGTTCGACGAGAACGTCGACCGCATGGTCCTCGACGACAAAGTCACGTTCGACCAGGTCAAGACCTTCATGGCCGACCTGATGCCCGACCTCAAGCGCCGGGTGCACCTGTACAAGGGTGCCGAGCCGGTGTTCGACACCTACGGCGTCGAGGCCGCGCTGCAGCGCTCCCTGGGCCGCAAGGTGTGGCTCAAGTCCGGCGGCTACCTGGTCATCGACCAGACCGAAGCCTTGATGGCCATCGACGTCAACTCGGGCAAGTTCGTGGGCAGCTCCTCGCTGGAGGAGACCACCCTGCGGATCAACCTCGAGGCCGTGGACGCGGTGGTGGATCAGCTCCGCCTGCGCAACATGGGCGGCATCATCATCATCGACTTCATCGACATGGAGCGGGAGTCGAGCCGCGACAAGGTGTTCCGCGCCCTCGACGAGGCGCTCAAGCGCGACCGCGCTCGCACCAACGTGCTCCGCATCAGCGATCTCGGCCTGGTCGAGATGACCCGCAAGCGCGTGCAGGAGGGCCTCGACCGCTACCTGCACGAGGAGTGCCCCACCTGCGGAGGCTCCGGCCACGTGCGGTCCCGGTCCACCATCTGCTTCGAGATCCTGCGGGAGGCCAAGCGCGTCCTCGCACGGAACGACGACTCCGCGACGGTGCATGTCAACTGCTCTCCCGGAGTGGCCGACATGCTGTACAGCACCCACTACGACGATCTGCTCGGCGTGGAGGAGCACCTCGGGCACCGCATCACCGTGCGTCCGCTCGGGCACTTCCACCCGGAGCAGTACGAGGTGTACGTCCGGTAGCCCGTTTCAGGAGGCCCCTTGCCGGAACCGCAGACGAAACGGCAGGGGAGGGTCCGGAACTGGTTCTACGCCGGGTTGCAGGTGTTCGTGCCCTTCATCCTGACGCTGGGCATCACCATGGCGTTCCTGCGCTGGCTGGACAACATGCAGCCGGCGTTCCTGTGGGGCGGGCAGCGGATCCCGGGCGCGGGCATCCTGTTCGTGGGGCTCGTGGTGGTCCTGGTGGGCGTGTTCGTGAAGAGCTTCCCCGGCGGATGGCTGGTGGGGCAGCTCGAGGCGGTGATCAACCGCATCCCGGTGGCGTCGTCGTTGTACGCCGCCTTCCAGCAGATCGTCGAGCTCGCCACGAACCCGAAGAACGGTCAGGAACAGCGCGTCGTGCTGGTGCAGTGGCCCCGCAAGGGGGTATGGTCACTCGCCTTCTCGCCGGGAGGGGCGCTGATGGAGCGCGACGACGGGGTGCACATGCTCAACGTCTTCCTTCCATCCACCCCCAACCCCACCACGGGGTTCTTCTTCATGGTGCCCCGGGATGAGGTCATCTTCACCGACATGTCCGTGGAGGACGGCATCAGGCTGTTGATGTCGGCCGGACTCGCCGGTGGAAGGATGAACGTGACCGTGCCGGAGAGCGAACGTGGCGGAGTGGATTGAAGGACGGCTCGAGAGGGTGCTCTGGTCTTCGCAGGAGTCCGGCTGGGCCGTCACCGTCGTCCGTACCACCGATGGCATGCCCACCACCGTCGTCGGTCCTCTGGCGGATCTGGCGGGGGTAGGGGACGACGGCGTGTTCCTCACCCTGCAGGGCGAGTGGGTGAAGCACCCCACCCACGGCCACCAGTTCAAGGCCGAGGGGTACCTCGAGGGCAGTCCGCAGACCCTGCGGGGGCTCGAGCTGTACCTGGCCTCGTCGGCGATCCCGGGCATCGGCAAGTCCACCGCCAAGCGCATCGTGGCCCAGTTCGGCGAGGACACCTTCGCCGCGATGTCCGATCCGGAGCAGCTGCAGCAGCTGCGGGGCATCGGAAAGGCCAAGGCCGACGCCATCGCCCACGCCTGGGACGAGGCCTCTGCCAACCGCGGTCTCGGCGTGCTGCTGCAGTCCGCGGGGCTGTCGGTGCGCTGGGCCAACCGCCTGGCGGAGCAGTTCGGCGAGCGGGCCGAGCAGATCGTCCGCAGCGAGCCCTACAGCCTGTCGGAGAAGGTCCGGGGCATCGGCTTCCTCACCGCCGATCGCATCGCCCGGGCCGTCGGCGTGCCGGAGGATGCCCCCCAGCGGGTCCAGGCCGCGCTCGTGTACTGCCTGGGCCGCAAGGTCGACGAGGGCCACTGCCTCGTGCAGCTCAGCGAGCTCGTCGGCGCGCTCCAGCGGCTCCAGGTGCCCACGGACGGCCTGCAGGAAGCGGTCGACCACCTGGTGGCCGAGGGCCGTGTGGTGCAGGACGAGTACGAGGGCGCACCCCACCTCACCACCGTCGCCCTCGACCGCGCCGAGCACCTGGTGGCCTCCAGCCTGCTGTACCGGGCCGACAGCCACGAGGGCTTGAAGGCGAGCCTCGACGTGGTGCAGGCCGCCGAGCGCTACGTGGGGCTGGAGCTCGACGAGACCCAGCGCCAGGCGGTGCTCGGGGCCCTTCAGTCCGGCGCGTCGGTGATCACCGGCGGTCCCGGCACCGGCAAGACCACCCTCGTCAAGGTGCTCATCCGCAGCGCCTTGGAGATGGGGGAGAACTGGTTGCTCGCATCGCCCACCGGTCGGGCGGCCCGGCGGCTGTCCGAGGCCACGGGTCAGCCGGCGAGCACCCTTCACCGCCTGTTGGAGTTCCAGCCCGGCGGCTTCCGCTTCGGCCGTGACGCCACCAACCCCCTGGACTGCGACGGTCTCGTGGTCGACGAGGCCTCCATGGTCGACGTCCGGCTCATGGCCAGCGTGCTCGCCGCGCTGCCGGTCGACCGTCCCTGTCGGCTCGTGCTGGTGGGCGATGCGGATCAGCTCCCGAGCGTGGGTCCCGGCCAGGTCCTGCGCGACATCATCCGGTCCGGTCACATCCCCGTGCACGCGCTCACCCGCATCCACCGCCAGGCGGCCCAGTCGGGCATCGTGATGGGCGCCCGGGAGGTCCACGAGGGGCGGATGCCCTCCTCGGGCCAGCAGACCGGCCACGACGACTTCTTCCTGATCCCCCGTCCCGATGGTCGGGCCTCCCAGCAGACCCTCGTCAAGGTGGTCACCGAGCGGCTGGTGGCGAAGGGGTTCGACCCCCGCACCGACGTGCAGGTCCTCGCCCCCATGCGCAAGGGGGTCCTGGGCACCAAGGAGCTCAACGAGGCCCTGCAGCGGGCGCTCAACGGCCAGGGCGTCGCCATCAAGGGTCGCTCGGGGTTCCGTGAGGGCGACCGGGTCATCTGCACCCGCAACCGCTACGACTTCGAGGTCTTCAACGGCGACGTGGGTCGCGTGATCCGCGACGGCAAGGACGGCCTGCAGGTGCGCTTCGACGACCGCGACGTGGACTGGCCCCACGAGGAGCTCGATCAGCTCGAGCTCGCCTACGCGCTCACGATCCACAAGTCCCAGGGCAGCGAATACCCGGCGGTGGTGATGGTGATGGACCGCTCCCACCACATGATGCTGCGCCGCAACCTGCTGTACACGGGCCTCACCCGCGCCAAGCGCTTCTTCTGCCTGATCGGCGATCCCCAGGCCTGGCAGCAGGCGGTGGGCCGCAAGGGCGGCGACGATCGCCGCACCCGGCTCGCGTCCATGATCCGGTCCTTCGCCAGCGAGACAGCCGAAGATGACCTGGAGCAGGTGGCGGATCCGGGCTGAGGCGGGCTACATGGCGGCGTCGAAAGCCCCCCAGGAGCCTGCCCGTGCCACCTCGTCCCCACAAGCTGCTGCGCAATGCCGAAGGCAAGTTGGACGCCAAGTCCCTCAACTGGCCCATGTTCGAGACCTTTGCCGCCTCGGAGCTGGGGGAGGGCAGCGAGCGCGCCCGCAAGGTCTTCACCGCCCTGTGGCAGAAGGGCGTGCGCTCCTTCGATGAGGTGCCCAACGTCGCCCGGACGGCCCTGAAGAAGTTCGACGAGGCCATGTACATCCCGTTCCTCGAGCCCGAGCTTGTGCTCAAGTCCAAGGACGGCACCCGCAAGTTCCTGTGGAAGCTCGAGGATGGCTACACCATCGAGTCCGTCCTCATCCCCGATGGCGATCGGGTCACCCTGTGCGTGTCGTCCCAGGTGGGCTGCGCCATGGCCTGCACCTTCTGCCTCACCGGCGATCTGGGCCTGAAGCGCCACCTCAAGCCCTCCGAGATCGCCGGTCAGCCCATGCAGGTGGGCAGGCTGCTCGACGAAGGCCAGCGCATCACCAACATCGTGATGATGGGCATGGGCGAGCCGCTGCACAACCTCGACAACCTGTGCACCGCGCTCGAGACCTGCCTCGACGACAAGGCCCTGAACTTCTCCCACCGCAAGATCACGGTCTCCACCGTGGGCCTCGTGCCGAAGATGGGCGAGCTGGCGGAGCGCCTGCCGGTGAACCTGGCCGTCTCCCTGAACGCCACCACCGAGGAGCGGCGCCGGGAGATCATGCCCATCACGAAGAAGCACAGCCTCGCCGAGCTGATCCAGGCCTGCAAGGACTTCCCCCTGCCGTCCGGCAAGCGCATCACCTTCGAGTACGTCATGTTCCGGGGCGACAACGACACCCTGGAGGATGCCGCCCGGCTGTACGAGATGCTCAAGGACATCCCCACGAAGCTCAACCTCATCCCCTACAACGAGAACCCCGAGCGGGAGATCCAGCGGCCGGATCAGCAGTGGGTCGAGGACTTCCGGGAGTACTTCGTGGAGCGGGGGATGAATTGCACCATCCGCACCACACGCGGTCTCGACATCTCGGCGGCCTGTGGTCAGCTCGGCAAGGCCTGGGCACAGGCCATGGATCGGGGCTGGCTCGAACAGGCCCGTGCAATGGCGGGTATGGGCGAGGCGCCTTCCGCCGGGGCATGATCGCGGGCCCGTTGTCCTTGCACCGCTCCTCCTCTGTCGGTAGGTCTGGGGGAGCCGTGGGCACACGGCACAGCCGATGTGGGGCGTCAGCGTGGACGGACAGCAGCTGCAACAGCGCAGGGAGGCCATGGGCCTGAGCCTGGACGCGGTGGCGGAGGCCACAGGCGTCGCCGTGCACCACCTGCGTGCCCTGGAGCTCGACGACCGCGCCGTGCTCCCGGCCGGCCCCTACGCGGAGGCCTACCGGCGCGCCTTCCTGCGGCACCTGCAGCGCATGGAGCGCCGCCTGGACGGCACCGTGCCGCCGCGACCCTTCGGACCGCCGCCTTCGCCGGCGCTGTCGGGGCTCGCCGGCACCGATCCCGATGCCCTTCGTTCGGCGATCGCGCTCACCGACGCCCTCGCCAGCGATCCCGGCGTCGAGGACAACGTCGACGTGCGTACCCGACCCGTCGCGCCGCCCGAGCTGCCCACCGGCCCGGTGCTCGATCGCCGGTTGCTGCGGGTGTGCATGGGGATCGTGGCCCTGTTCGTCGGGCTGCTGCTGGCCGACGGGATCCGCCACGTGACCCACCACGAGGAGGGGCCCGCGGAGCTCCCCGTGGAGGCCTGGCCGGTGCAGATCACGGTGCAGGCTCGCTACACCACCCGCTACCGGGTCTGGGCCGATGGCATCGAGGTGGAGGAACGCCAACTGGCTGGAGGGCGGGAATTGCAATATGCGGCCCGGGAACGCATCGAAGTCCACACGCTGGATGTCGACGCCCTCAAGATCCGTCTGGGGGATCGGCCCATCCGGCCCGTGGGACGCAAGAACCACCCGCGGACGCTGAGCTTCGTGGCCGACAACCCAGGGCGGTAGCATGGAACCCAGGCCCCTCCACCGGCAGACGGAGACGATCATCCGTCGGCTGGTCCGGCGTCAGGCCGAGCAGCCCCTGCGTCGTGTCCTCGCCCGCATCCGCAGCGAGGACATCGCCGCGGCGATGGAGCACCTCACCTGGGCGGAACAGCGGCAGGTCTACAACACCCTCGAAGACCCCGACAAGGCGGCCGAGGTGCTCGCCCTGCTCCCGGAGGAGTCCATCCGTGAGGTGAGCCGCGAGCTCACCGAGGAGTTCATGGTCGACCTCCTCGAGCGCATGGAGCCCGACGACGTCACCGACGTGATCGGCCTGCTCCCGGACGACGTCCGGGCCCGGGTGTTCGCCGGCATGGAGGACGCGGACGAGTCCGAGGTGCGTGATCTGCTGTCCTGGCCCCCCGACTCGGCCGGCGGCATCATGTCGACGGACTACTTCGCGGTGCCCGACATCTCCACCTGCGGGCAGGCGGTCAAGGCCCTGCAGGAGCGCAGCGGCGACCTCGCCAACGTGCACTACGCCTACGTCGAGGATCGCAACGGTCGGCTCGTGGGCGTCGCATCCCTGCGCCAGCTGGTCATCAGCCCGCCGTCCACGCCCGTCGTGGCGGTCATGGTCCCCGATCCCATCACGGTGCGCCCGGTGGAAGACCAGGAGGAGGTGGCCCGCATGGTCGCTCGCTACGACCTGCTCGCCATCCCCGTGATCGACGTGCAGCACCGGCTCCTCGGCATCGTCACCGTCGACGACGTCGTCGACGTCATCCGTGAGGAGGCCGCCGAGGACATGATGAAGATGGCGGGCCTCACCGAGGACGCCGACAAGGCCACCCGCTCCATCTTCGTGCAGATCCGCCAGCGTGCCGGTTGGCTCATGGCCACCGGACTCGGCGGCGTGCTCATGGCCGAGACCATCAAGGGCTACGAGGGCGGTCTCGCCAAGGTGGCCGCGCTGGCCTTCTTCCTGCCCATGGTCATCGCCATGGCCGGCAACGTGGGCATGCAGTGCGCCACCATCGCCGTGCGCGGCCTCGCCACGGGCCACATCCAGGTGGGTGGCATCGCGCGCTTCGTGCTCCGCGAGTTCCGCATGGGCATCGCCCTCGGGCTCATCTACGGCGTGCTCGTGGGCCTGTACGGCCTGTACCGGGTCGAGGACCTCCCCATGGTGGGCCTCGTGCTCGGCCTGAGCATCATGGCCGCCATGAGTGCCGCGAGCCTCATGGGTGCGGGCATCCCGGTCGTGCTCGACCGCCTGCGTATCGATCCGGCCCTGGCCACCGGCCCGCTGGTCACCATGGTCATCGATCTGGCGGGCGTGGTGGTCTACTTCAACATCGCCCGGTACCTCCTGGGGATCTGAGGTGTCCGGCATCGAGGCCATCGTGCTGCAGACCCGCGCCTTCGGCGAGGCCGACCGGGTCGTCAGCCTGCTCACGGCGGCCCAGGGCCGCATCGACGCCGTGGCCAAGGGTGCCCGGGCGAGTCGTCGCCGCTTCGGCGGTGCGCTCGAGCCCGGCACGGCGATGGTGGCCGAGCTGCGACGGGGCAGGGGAGCGCTGCCCATCCTGACCGCGGCCCACGAGGTGCGCGGGCCGGCGAGCGTCCGCGACGACCTCGATCGGTTGATGTACCTCACCTACGGCTGCGAGGTCATGGCGCGCCTTGCGGCGCCCGAGCAGGAGAGCGCTCAGCTCTTCCGACTGCTGCAGGTGTGGATCGAGCTCCTCGAGGGCGACGGTCCGGTGGGCGTCGGTCACCGGCTGGCCTTCGAGGCCAAGGCCCTGACGTTCTTCGGGGCGGCGCCGGCGCTGCGCCGCTGCGGCGTGTGTGGCCGACCGCTGGAGGGCACGGTGCGCTTCCGCCCGGAGGAGGGTGGAGGGGTGCACGCGTCCTGCGGCGAGGGCGCCAGCGTGCAGGCATCCGAGCTTGCCCTCCTCGACGACCTCAGGCGCACCCCGCTGGCACAGGTCCACACCGTGGCGCTTCCGGACCTCGAGCCCTGGCGTCTCGCCCGTTGGATCGAGCACCTCACGGCAGGCGCCCTGAAGAGCCGGGAGATGCTCGCGCAGCTTGGTCTTTAGGGTGGATGTGGCCAGGGGGTCTTGTGGTACAACTTCGAGGTACCGATGCGTCCCCCGCCCACGGGGCCGCGTGTCGACACCTGGTGAGTAGATGCCCCAGACGCACGCCTGCCTTCATTACACCGTGGCCACCCACACCCATCCGGGCAAGGTCCGGGAGAACAACGAGGACTGCTACGGGCACGTGCAGGATGCAGACGGAGGCCTCGTCGCCATCGTCGCCGACGGCATGGGCGGCCACGCAGCGGGGGAGGTCGCCAGTCGCATGGCGGTCGAGACCGTCCTCGAGCAGGCGAGCCCCGCTCCCTCCCAGACCATCCCGCAGGCACTGCAGTCGGCGCTCCTCGATGCCAACGAGCGCATCGTCGAGGCGTCCCAGTCGGCCGGTCGGCGTGGCATGGGCACCACCGCGGTCCTGTCCTACTTCGAGGGCCGCAACGCCTGGTTCGCGCACGTGGGCGACTCCCGCATCTACCTGTTCCGCAAGGGCGAGCTGCGCTGGCGCACCAAGGATCACACCCGGGTGCAGTCCCTCGTGGATGCCGGCCTGCTCACCCAGGAGGCCGCGCGCCACCACCCGGAGGGCAACGTGCTCACGCGCGCCCTCGGTCACCGCAAGATGGCCGATGGCCGGGCCCTCATCGTGTCCGTCCGTGAGCGTCCCATCCACATGCGCGAAGGCGATGTGGTGGTCATGTGCTCCGACGGCGTCTCCGACCTGCTCGAAGACGACGACATCGGCCGCATCGTCGGTGCGCTCGAGCCCCACCAGGCGGTCGAGCAGATCACCCAGCTCGCCCTCAGCCGGGGTGGCCACGACAACATCACCGTGATGGTCGTGGCACTCGCCCGTGAAGAGGTCTCGCTGGGCCAGGAGCCCCCTCCCGTGCAGCTCGGCGTCCTTCCGGATCATTCCGAGCCCATCCTTCCGCCGCTCCCGGAAGATGGTTTCGATGGGTGATCCCTCCTGGGGTCCGGGCGGCACCGCATCCTGCGTGCGGAATGTCGTCGTGCACGGTACGGAGCAGTAGAGGGGTGAATCGGCATGGGGAAGGGGCGTAGCACCCAACGGACACCGGAAATCCATGGTCTGGCCCTCGTAGGCCATACCTCCGTGGGAAAGACCACACTCGCCGAGATGTGGCTTCACGCGGCTGGGGTCGTCCGAGCCCCGGGCAAGGTCGAGGAGGGCACGGCGCTGCTCGACTTCGAGGCCACCGAGCGCCGCAAACACCAGAGCCTCACCCCCGGCTACGCCTGGCTTCCGGTCGGCGATGCCGTGATCCAGCTGGTCGACACCCCCGGCGCCGATGTCGGCGGCTACGAGCGCGACCTCGTGGTGGCGGCCTCCGGCTGCGCCGGCCTGGTCGTCGATCCCCAGTCGGGCCTGCAGTCCGGCGACACACGCTGGTTGCGCTGGCTGGCCGACAGACGCCTGCCCACCATCCTCATCGCCCAGAAGGCGGATCGCACCTACGATCCGGACGTCTTCGAGGAGGAGGTCGCCGCCTTCGCCCAGCGCAAGGTCGTGCCGGTGTGCCGTCCCTGGTTCGAGGACGACGTGCTCGTCGGCCTGCTCGACATCGCGGGAGATCGCGCACTCCGGTTCGCCGAGGATGGCTCAGGCGCCTTCTCCCCCGAGCCCATTCCCGCCGGACTCCGTCCGATGATCGACGAGCTCCGCGAGCAGCTGATGGAGGCCGTGGCCCTCACCGACGACGAGCTCGTGCAGGAATACCTGGAGTTCTTCGAGCTGTCGCCGGAGTCGCTCGCCCGAGGGCTCAAGGGTGCCGTCGCCCGATGCGACCTGCTGCCCGTGATGTACACGGCTGCCGCCGTCGGCATCGGTGGCGTGCCGAGCCTGCAGTGCCTCATGGACGTGCTCCCGTCCCGGTCGGAGATCGTCGAGCCGATGCTGGCCGACGAGCCCTTCGCCGCGCAGTGGGTCGGCACCCAGTTCGACGAGGATGGCGAGCCCGTGGCCATCATGGCCGTCTGGAAGGGGCCCTGGCCCACCAAGGGAGGCCTCGTCCACGCACAGACCGGCGCCACCTGGAAGCCGCGCAAGCTGTACCAGCTCCGCGGCACCCGTCGTGCGGCGGCCCGCTTCAACGCCACCGGCATGTTCTACGCCACCTGGGAGCTTCCGCCCGGGCAGCTCGGCGACGTCTTCGGTGCCCACCAGGGCGTGCAGGTGCCCATGGTCCGCAGGCCTCCCACCATGGCGTGGTTGTGGGCGAGGCGGCCCTCCTCCCTGAGCGACGTCAAGGCGCGCACCTGGGTGGAGCGGCTTCGGGCGAAGGATCCCAGCATCGAGGTGCAGGTCACCCGTCGCTGGTTCAAGCTCGCCGGGCACAGCGAGCCGCAGCTGCGCATGGCCCTTCGGCGGGTGTCGGAGTGGAGCGGGCACAAGCTCATCCCGGAGCTGCCCGCCATCGACTACCGGGAGCGCCCCAAGGCACGGGTGCAGCAGGTCCGTGGCGTGCACCTGGTGCAGTCCGGCGGCGACGTGAAGGAATTCGGCGAGGTCTACCTCGACGTGGGTCCCTCCGCCGAGTCCGACTGGACCTTCGGGAGCACCATCGACGACGACATCCTGCCCGATCGCTTCGTGGCGGGCGCCGGTGTGGGGGCGGAGCGCGCCCTCGTGTGCGGTCCCCAGGGCTTTCCCGTCATCGGGGTCTCCGCCACCTGCGTCGGTGGCGAGTACGACGTGCTCGAGTCCGAGCCGGAGCACTTCGAGCTGGCGGGAGAGCGCGCCATGCGGGCGGCGCTGGGCATGGGCGGCACCGAGCTGCTCGAGCCCTGGCACACCCTCACCATCCACGTGCCGGCGTCCGAGCTCGGTCCGGTGCTCTCCGATCTCGCGTCCCACCGCGCCCGCGTGCTCGGGCTCGAGGTGGAGCAGGACGAGGCCGAGGTGGTGGCCCAGGTGCCGTTCCGGGAGCTCCGAAGCTATTCCGGCCGGCTCGAGGCCCTCACACATGGCCTTGGCTGGTTCGATCAGAAGACGATCCATTATGACAGCCTGCCCGAACCGCTGGCTGAACAGGCCCGGCGGCACGCCTTGAGGTCCGAGTCTTCATGAGTACAGAGCAGTCCACCCGCCATGCGGTCCAGTTCGCCGACATCTTCGTGCTGAGGGAGGTCGCCGGGCAGCTCGGGGGTCACCTCAAGCAGATGGAGAAGGAACTCGGGGTCTCGGTCAAGCACAGGGGCGACGAGATCGTCGTCAAGGGCGATCGCAAGTCGGTCCAGACCGCCGTGCGCCTGCTCCATGCGCTCGGCGAGCTCACGGCCCGGGGCCGCGCGCTGCACCCCACGGACGTCTCCGACGCCCTGCGCCTCATCCGCCTCGATCCCGAAGCCGACATCTCGTCGTTCTTCCGCGACGTGGTGGTCGTCGGACGCAACGGCACGCCGATCACGGCGCGCACCCTCAACCAGGCCGCCTACATCCAGGCGCTCCGACGCTCCGACGTCGTCTTCGGCGTGGGTCCCGCCGGCACCGGCAAGACCTACCTGGCGATGGCCATGGCGGTCTCCCAGCTCAAGAAGGGCCGGGCCAAGCGCATCCTGCTCACCCGTCCCGCCGTCGAGGCGGGCGAGAAGCTCGGCTTCCTGCCCGGCGATCTGGCAGAGAAGATCGATCCCTACCTGCGGCCCCTGTTCGACGCCCTGCTCGACATGCTCGAGCCCGCGGAGCTCGACGACCTGATGGAGAAGGGGATCATCGAGGTGGCGCCGCTGGCCTTCATGCGCGGTCGCACCCTGTCGAATGCCTTCGTGGTGCTCGACGAGGCCCAGAACACCACCGCCGAGCAGATGAAGATGTTCCTCACCCGGCTCGGAGACAACGGTCGCATGGTCATCACCGGTGATGCCAGCCAGGTGGACCTCCCCCGGGGCAAGCGCAGCGGACTGGCCCACGCGGTCCACCTGCTCGGCGACATCCCGGGCATCGAGGTGGTCCGCCTGAGCGCCGACGACGTCGTCCGTCACCCCCTCGTGGCCGCCATGATCGAGGCCTACGACGAGGACGACGCCGCACGCATGGCCGCAGCGGCCCGGCGCGCCCGATCCGAAGAGGAGGCCTGACCCCGGTCGGGTACAGTAGGGGAGGGTGGGCTATCCTGCCGTCGAGTCTCCCCATGGAGGGCCCTTGGCCGACAAGGAACGCAATGGCAGCAGTGAGTGGGTGCAGCGGGTCCTGATCCTCGCCGTGGCCGCTCTCCTGTGTGCGCTGCTCACCGTCAACTACTCCCGCGCTCCCAAGCTCACGCTGCGCGAGGGGGAGGTCGCGGAGCAGACCGTCCGGGCGCCGATGCAGTTCTCCTACACCGATCGCGCGGCCCTCGAGCAGGCCCGCAAGCGGGCGGCCGACGGTGCGCCGCAGGTGTACCTGTACGACGACAAGTCCCTGGTGAACCAGCGTCGCCGGCTCTCCGAGGCCTTCAACGCCGGCCGCACGGCGCTCGGCGAGGAGGAGGAGCGCTCCCCGGAGCTGCTCAAGAACCTCGCCCTGGCCTTCGCCCAGGACCTCGGCAGCAACGTCTTCCTCGAGCACACCCGCGTCCTGGCCTCCCAGGGCTTCCCCGAGGAGGCCGAGGCGGCCATCGCCCGCTGGATCGACGCGGCCCACGGCGAGTCCTTCGTGGTCGACTCCCGTCAGCTCCCCAAGGGCGGCAACCCGGTGATGCTCGTGCCGGATGCGGGCCAGGGAGAGCCCTACATCCTCGACGAGGTCGATCGCATCATCACCCTCGAGCAGCTCCGTCGCCGCATCACCCGGCAGGCCCTGTCCGAGAACCTCCCCGACTCGTGGGTCTCCGCCGCGGAGCAGGTGGCCCTCGGCATGGCCTCCGCCGACACCTTCTTCGACCCCGATCGCACCAAGGTGCGCCTCGAGGAGGCCAAGGCCTCCGTGGTGGCCGAGCCCATCCTCATCCAGCGCGGCGAGACCCTGTTCACCCAGGGGCAGCGGATCACCGCCCGCCACGTGGCCATGTACTCGGCCCTTCAGCGCAACCGCGCCGATTCGGGCATCGCCGCCCGTCTGTTCAGCACGGGCATGCTCATCTTCCTCGTGCTCGTGAGCCTGTACACCACCAGCCGCGGCCGGTTCCCGCCGGGCAAGGAGGGGCGCCGCGATCTGGTCTCCCTGGGCGCCCTGCTCGTCGTGGTCGCGGCCCTCGGTCGCCTCATCGTGAGCGCGAGCCCGGGCATCGCCTCCATCCTGGGCACCAACGTCACGCCCAAGGTGGTGTGGTTCCTGCTGCCCATGGCCGGCGCCGTGATGCTCGCGCGCCTGCTGATGGACGTGCCCCGCACCGTGTTCCTCATCGTCTCGGCCACCGTGGTCACGGCGCTCATGATGGATCTGAACGCGGCCTATGCCGTGTACTTCCTGCTCGTGTCGGGTGTGGCGATGGTGGCCATCGTCGGCTCCCGGGAGCGCATCGGCGTGGTCAAGGCGGGTCTCGTCACCGGCCTGTACGGCGCGGGCATCGCCCTGTTGCTGTACTTCGTCGACCTGTACAGCGGCGGACACCTGGTCACCCTCGGGCAGGCCATCAGCCCCATCTGGAGCATGCTCTTCGCGCTGGCCGGCGGCCTGCTCTCCGGCTTCATCGTGCTCGGCCTGCTGCCGCTGTTCGAGAGCGCCGGCTACGTCACCGACTACCGCATGATGGAGCTCGCCAGCCTCAACCACCCCGTGATGCGCCAGCTCATGCTGCGGGCGCCGGGCACCTACCACCACTCCGTCGTGGTGGGCTCCCTGGCCGAGGCGGCCTGCGAGGCGATCGGCGCCAACGGCACCGAGGCCAAGATCTCGGCCTACTTCCACGACATCGGCAAGTCCCTCAAGCCCCGCTACTTCGTCGAGAACCAGCGTGGCGGCCACAACCGCCACAACGATCTGCACCCGCGGGCGAGCGCCGAGATCATCATCTCCCACGTGACCGAGGGCGCCCGGATCGCTCGGGAGCACAAGCTGCCCCAGCCGATCCTCGACAACATCCTCATGCACCACGGCACGGGTCTGCTGCAGTACTTCTACGCCAAGGCGCAGATGATGGCCGACGACCCCTCCCAGGTCGACGCCGACGACTTCCGCTACCCCGGTCCCAAGCCCAACACCCGGGAAGCCGGCGTGGTGATGCTCGCCGACAAGGTCGAGGCCGCCACCCGCACGATCCGGCAGCCCACCGAGGACAACATCCGGGCGATGATCCACCGGATCATCAACTCGGTGATGGCCGACAACCAGTTCTCCGAGTGCCCGCTCACCTTCAAGGAGATCCACCAGATCGCCGAGGCGTTCGTGCAGGTGCTCACCGGCATCTACCACCAGCGGATCGAGTACGCGGAGACCAAGGAGCTCTCCCGCGGCGAGGCCAAGGCGGAGATCACCGACGATCACACCGAGCCCCAGGTGTTCCAGTTCCCCGACGTCGGCTTCCAGGAGGAGTGGGAAGAGGAGCCGCAGGACGAGGCAACGGATTATGAGTCCGTCCGAAACCTGCCGCACGGCGACAACTAGGGAGCCCGAAGGGCCATGGAACACGACATCTGCGTGGCCGAGATGGCCGAGGCACCCGAGGGGCTCACGGTCGAGGCCGACGCCCTCGCCCTGGTGCAGGCCCTCGGACTGGACGAGGTGGAGCTGTCGGTCGTCCTGTGCGACGACGCCTACATCCACCAGCTCAACGAGGGCTGGCGGGGCAAGGACGCCCCCACCGACGTCCTGTCCTTTCCCCAGCAGGAGGGCGAGATCACCGGCGGCGTGCTCGGCGACATCGTCATCTCCCTCGACACGGCGGCGCGGCAGGCAGGGGCGATGGGCCACGACCTGCCCACCGAGGTGCGGGTGCTGCTGGTGCACGGCCTGTGCCACCTGCTCGGCCACGATCACAAGCAGGACGATCACGCTGCCGAGATGGCCCGCCTCGAGGCCCGTCTGCTGGGCGTGCTCGGCGTCCCCGAGGCGTCCCGAGGCCTGATCCATCGCGCCCACGGTGGGGCTCACGACGGCGAGCCGCCTGCCGACGGTTGAGAACGCCGCCCCGTGCGGTTACCCCGCAACGCGCAGTCGTCTCCCTCGGGCATCGTCCGCGGGAGCACGCGAGCGGGTGGATCCTTTCCGCCGTCCGCTCCTTCCGGCCCCTGCACCTCGGCTTGCCCTGGATGTCCCGATGATCGACGAAGTCCGTTCCGCCGTCCAACCCCTCGCGGAGCGCATTGACGCTCTTTGGGGGCATCTTTGACCTGGTCAACAAGAAGGCCCGTCTGAAGGATCTGGAAGCCCAGTCCGCACTGCCCGAGTTCTGGGAAGACGCCAAGGCCGCCCAGGTCATCCTCAAGGAGAAGGGCGGTCTCGAGCGCACCGTTCGTGACTGGGAGGACCTGGTCCGCCAGAAGGACGACATCCTCACCCTGCTCGAGCTGGCGGAGGAGATGGACGACGACGACTCCGTGGAGGAGGCCAAGGCCCTGCTCGACGAGCTCGCACGATCCCTGCAGGCCCTGGAGACCCGCCGCCTGCTCTCCGGCGAGCAGGACGAGATGGACTGCATCGTCGAGATCCACTCCGGCGCCGGCGGCACCGACGCGGCCGACTGGGCCGAGATGCTGCTCAAGATGTACACCCGGTGGGCCGGCAACCAGGGCTTCAAGGTGGAGCTGCTCGACCGCGCCGACGCCGAGGAGGCGGGCATCCGCAACGCCAGCTTCGCCATCCGCGGCCCCTACGCCTACGGCTACATGCAGGGCGAGATCGGCGTGCACCGCCTGGTGCGCATCTCCCCGTTCGATCAGAACAACCGCCGGCAGACGGCCTTCGCCGCCGTGAACGCCTACCCGGAGATCGACGACGACATCGAGATCGACCTGAACCCGGCCGACATCGAGATGCAGACCATGCGCGCGTCCGGCGCCGGTGGCCAGCACGTCAACACCACCGACTCCGCCGTCCGCCTGACCCACAAGCCCACGGGCATCGCGGTCAAGGTCTCCGCCGAGCGGTCCCAGCACAAGAACCGCGACAAGGCGATCAAGATGCTGAAGGCCCGCCTGTACCAGCTCGAGCTGGAGAAGCGGATGTCAGCCAAGGACGAGGCCAACGCCAAGAAGATGAAGATCGACTTCGGCTCCCAGATCCGCAGCTACGTCCTGGCGCCCTACCAGCAGGTCAAGGATCTGCGCACCAACGTCGCCGTGGGCGATGCCAGTGGCGTGCTCGACGGCAACCTGAACAAGTTCATGGAGTCCTGGCTCGCCGCCAGGGCCGAAGGCAACCTCCCCGACTGATCCGGGCCCATCCGGCCCGGCGCGCCCTGCGTGGGCGCCCAGAGGACCAGACGATGTACGATTTCGATTCCGCCTGGCTGACCAAGCTGGAAGAGATGCGGGCCGCCGGGGTCAACCCGTACCCCAACGGCATGAAGCCCACCCACACCTCCACCGAGCTGCACGAGCTGTACAAGGACGTGGAGGACCCCTCCACCGTCGAGGGCTCCACCGGTGTGGCCGTGGCCGGCCGCGTGATGTTCCGCAACCGCTTCGGCAAGGCGATGTTCCTGCGCATCCTCGACCGCGGCGAGCCCACCGTCGACACCGTCGATGCCGAGGGCAACCCGTCGAAGAAGGGTGGCATCATCCAGGTGTACCTGCGCAAGAACGAGGTCGGCGACGAGACCTTCGAGCAGATGAAGAAGCTCGACATCGGCGACTACGTCTGGATCAAGGGCCACGTGATGCGCACCCGCACCGGTGAGCTGTCCGTGCAGGCCGACGAGGCGATGCTCGCCTCCAAGATCATGACCACCTTCCCGGACCGCTGGCACGGCCTGAACGACGTCGAGCTGCGCAGCCGCCAGCGCTACGTCGACCTGTTCATGAACGAGGCCACCCGACGCACCTTCCGGATGCGCTCCAAGGTCGTGCGCTACCTGCGCGACTTCTTCGAGGACCGCGACTACATCGAGGTCGAGACCCCGATGATGCAGACGATCCCCGGCGGCGCCACCGCCCGGCCCTTCGTCACGCACCACAACGCCCTCGACATGGAGCTGTACCTGCGCATCGCGCCGGAGCTGTACCTCAAGCGTCTGCTCGTCGGCGGCATGGAGCGGGTGTTCGAGATCAACCGCAACTTCCGCAACGAAGGCATCTCCGTCCGTCACAACCCCGAGTTCACCATGCTGGAGTTCTACCAGGCATGGGCGACCTACGAGGATCTGATGGACATCACCGAGGAGCTGTTCGTCGGCCTCGTCGACAAGCTCCACGGTCAGCGCAAGATCCCCTTCGCCGACTTCGAGATCGACTTCACCCCGCCGTTCCGTCGCGCCGACATGGACGAGCTGGTGGTGGAGCACACCCCGCTGCAGCCCGAACAGATGCGCGACGTCAACGCCATGCGCGCGTTCTACGTGGCCGACAACCCCGGCGCGGATCTCGACAAGCTGCCCACCACCGTGGGCAAGTGGTGGGAGCTCCTGTTCGAGGAGTACGCCGAGCACAAGCTCATCAACCCCACCTTCGTCACGGGCTTCCCGGCCGAGATCTCGCCCCTGGCCCGTCGCAACGACGAGGACCCCGAGCGCGTCGACCGCTTCGAGCTGTTCTGCGCCACCTGGGAGATCGCCAACGCGTTCTCCGAGCTCAACGATCCCGTCGACCAGGCGGCTCGCTTCATGGCCCAGGTCGATGCCCGTGAGGGCGGCGACGACGAGGCCATGTACTTCGACGCCGACTACATCCGCGCGCTCACCTACGGCATGCCGCCGGCAGCAGGGCAGGGCATCGGCGTCGATCGCCTGGTCATGCTGCTCACCGGCAGCCAGAGCATCCGCGAGGTCATCCTGTTCCCGACGCTCCGCCCCGAGCGCAAGATGGCCGAGCAGTCCGTCGTCGAGTTCGAGAACAAGGACGCATGAGCGCCCCCGAGTCCACCACATCCGAGGGCAGCGGACTCCGGTTCGACGACCTGCCCCCAGTCACCGGCGGATCCACCGCCGGTGCCGAGTGGTGGCTCGCATTCCGCCATCTCCGCGGCGGAAGTGACACCCGCAAGGTGTCCGTGGGCACCCTCGTGTCCGTCATCGCGGTCGTCGTCGGCGTGGCCCTGCTCAACGCCGTCATCGCCGTGATGACCGGCTTCGAGGTCGACCTCCGCGACAAGATCCTCGGCGCCAACGCCCACGTGGTGGTCACCCAGGTGGGCACCCGGATGCCCTGGACCCCGGACGACCAGCAGGCCCTCGAACAGGTGGAGGGCGTCGCCGCGGCCTCGCCCTTCGTCTACAGCGAGATGATGATCCGCAGCCGCTACGGCGTGGCCGGCATCATCATCAAGGGCGTCGACCCGTCGCTGGTGGGCAACGTCACCAGCGTGCAGGACGACCTCACCTGGGGCATCGTCGGCCAGACCCTCACCCCCGAGGCACGCCGCGACACCATCTCCCTCCTCGACACCGACATCGAGGGCCGCGACCGTCCCGCGCTCGGCCTCGACGAGGGCGAGGAGGATCGGGCCCGCAAGCCCCTGCCGGCCATCATCATCGGCGATGAGCTCATGAACCAGCTCGGCGTGCTCGCCGGCGACGAGGTGCAGCTCATCAACCCCCTCGGCTCCGGCAGCTCCATGTTCGGCCTGCCGACGCCGTCGGTGGCCAACTACCGGGTGGCGGGCGTGTTCCACTCGGGCATGTTCGAGTACGACAACAAGTGGACCTACGTGGGCATCGACGATGCCCGCAAGCTGATGAAGCTCGGCAACGACATCACCGGCGTGGAGATCAAGGTCGACGACGTCGACGGGGTCGACGAGGTGAAGGCCGCCATCGAGGAGGCGAGGGGACCACGCGCCGTCGTACGGCACTGGCGCGAGCTCAACTCGGCCCTGTTCGAGGCCCTCGCGCTCGAGAAGCTCGTGATGGGGCTCATCCTCGGCATGGTCGTGGTCGTGGCGGGCCTGCTCATCGTGTCCAACCTGTACATGATGGTCGTCACCCGCATCTCCGACATCGCGATCCTGCGGGCGATGGGGGCCTCCAAGGGCACCATCCGCCGGGTGTTCATCCTGATGGGCATCATCATCGGGGCCATCGGCGTGGTGTTCGGCACGCTGCTCGGCAAGCTCATCTGCGCGGGGCTCGAGGCCTACCAGTTCCCCTTCGACACCGACGTGTACCTGCTCTCGTCGCTGCCGGTGGTGTCCCGCTGGTCGGACTCCCTCGTGATCGCCGTCGGCACCATGCTGGTCTGCTTCCTGTCCACCCTGTACCCTGCGACCAAGGCTGCGAGCATGCACCCCGTGGAAGGACTGCGATACGAATGAAGGGCGTCGACATCCAGATCAACGGCCTGAGCAAGTCCTACGAGAAGGCCGGCCACCGGGTCGACATCCTCGACGGTGCCGACCTGTCCATGGCAGCGGGGGAGAGCCTCGCCGTGATCGGTGCGTCCGGCAGCGGCAAGTCCACCTTCATGCAGCTGCTGGGCCTGCTCGACGCCCCCGGCGCGGGCACCATCCACTTCGACGGACGCGACACCGCCAGCCTGGGCGCCACCGAGGCCGACCGCTGGCGCAACCGCAACATCGGCTTCATCTTCCAGTCCCATCACCTGCTGTCGGACCATACGGCCCTGTCGAACGTGATGATTCCGGTACGTCTCGCCGGGGGGAAGCCTGAAGTCGCACGTACCCGTGCCGAACGTCTCCTGACCGCCGTAGGACTGCAAGAGCGCATGGAGCACCTGCCCGCCGAACTTTCTGGTGGCGAACAACAGCGTGTCGCCATAGCCCGTGCGCTGGTTATGGGGCCCAGACTGGTACTCGCTGACGAGCCCACCGGGAACCTCGATCCGAAGACCGCCGTGGGCGTCTTCGACCTCCTGCTGGAGTTGAACAGACAGTTGGGCAGCAACCTCATCGTGGTCACGCATTCCATGGATCTCGCATCCCGATTCCCCCGTCGCCTGTCGCTGGTCTCCGGCCGCTTCGTGGAGGCATGATGGGGCGGATGTGGGCGCTGCTCGTCGCTGTTCTCCTGACGACCTCCTCCCTGCAGGTCTTCTCCGTGCAGGCCCACGCAGAGGAGCCCATCCCTGCGGGAGATGTGGTCGAGCGTGTCGTCGTGCGGGGCACCAAGTGGATCGAGGACGCCGCCGTCCGGGCGAAGATCCGCATCCGTGAAGGCGATGTCCTCACCGAGGAGGCCGCGCGCCGGGATCTGAAGGCCGTCTACGGCACGGGCTTCTTCGACAACGTGGTCATCAAGGCCGAGCCCGGGCAGAACCCGGGCCAGTCGATCCTGGTGTTCGAGGTCTCCGAGAAGCCCGCCGTGGTCAACGTGCGGCTCGAGGGCAACAAGAAGGTCTCCGAAGAGGACCTCCGCGAGCTCATCGACGTGAAGTCCTTCGGCATCCTCAACGAGGCCAAGGTCACCGAGACCATCGGCCTGATGCGCGACAAGTACGTCGAGAAGGGCTTCTACCTCGCCGACATCACCAGCGAGATCGTCCCCTTCGGCACCGACCAGGTCGAGGTCGTCTTCCGCTTCGAGGAGAACCGCAAGGTCATCATCCAGCGGATCGACTTCACCGGCAACGACAGCATCGCCGACGGCCGCATCAAGCGCTTCATGCAGTCCAAGGAGGGCGGCCCCGCCCCCTGGCTCACGAGCACCGGCTCCTTCGACGCCGAGAAGCTCGCCACCGACGCCCAGATCATCCAGTACCTGTACATGGAGGAGGGCTACGTCGACGTCCGGGTGGATCAGCCCAAGGTCTACCTGTCTCCGGACAAGCGCTACATCTACATCTCCTTCCACGTCGAAGAGGGCCCGCAGTACACGATCGGCTCGGTCGACATCCAGGGCGACTTCGTGGAGGAGGAGGGGCTCACCCGCGACGACCTGCTCCGCATCGCCGGCGGCACCCCCGTGCTGGCCATCCAGGAGGAGCAGTACCGACGGGCCAAGGGCGCCAACGATCCCCGCGCCGGCCTGCGCGGCATCGGCAAGGGTCCCGCCCTCGAAGAAGGGGAGGTCTTCAAGTACAGCACCATGGGCGCGGTCATCGAGAACCTCGCCAACCTGTACGAGGACCAGGGCTACGCCTTCGCCAACGTGGTGCCTTCACCGCGGCCCAACCGCGACAACCAGACCATCGACATCACGTTCAACATCGACAAGGGCGACAAGTACCGGATCGGTCGCATCCACATCATCGGAAACGACCCCACGTTCGACAAGGTCGTCCGGCGTGAGATCCTCGTCTCCGAGGGCGACATCTTCCGTGGCTCCCGCCTCGATGCGTCCCGGTTCCGCCTGCAGCGGCTCGGCTTCTTCGAAGAGGTCAACATCACCACGCCCCGCGGCGTGGAGCCCGGCACCCTCGACGTGCACGTCAAGGTGGTCGAGCAGCCCACCGGCTCGTTCAGCTTCGGCCTCGGCTGGTCGTCCCTCGAGGGCTTCACCATCCAGGGCTCCATCTCGAAGAACAACTTCATGGGCATGGGCTACACCCTGAGCGCCCAGGGCAACCTGTCCCGGTTCCGCAAGCAGGCCAGCCTCGAGTTCTTCGACCCGTACTTCCTGGACTCCCGCTGGACCTTCCGGATCAGCGCCTACTACATCGACCAGCAGTACCAGTTCAACGTCCTGAACAACAACCAGAACGAGTACCGCCGGGGTGGCACCCTGAGCATCGGTCGCTACCTCGACCGCCGCGACGACATCCAGCTGCAGATGTCCTACACCATCGCCGACGTCGGTGTGGCCAACCTCGATCCCTACCGCGAGAAGCTGCTGGGCGGTGAGCTGTTCCGCAACGGCATCACCTCCACGGTCGGCGTGAACCTCTTCGTCGACAAGCGCAACAACCGCATCGCACCCACCAAGGGTGTGCTGGTGTCGGCCTCCGCGGCGCTGTCGGGCGGCTTCAACATCGACGAAGACAAGACCCTCTCGCTGCTCGGCGGCGACTTCAACTTCGTCGAGACCAAGTTCAACTTCCGCCTGTACCAGCCCATCCTGCCAAACTCCGACTTCCTGGTGTTCCGCATGAACACCACGCTCGGCTCGGTGTGGTCCACCGACGGCCGTCCCGTGCCGGTCATCCACCGCTACCGCGCGGGTGGCATGCTCTCGGTGCGTGGCTTCCAGTGGTTCAGCCTCGGCCCGAGCCTGCGCGTCACCGGCTCCGACGACCCCACGGATCCGGAAGGCCGCCTCGTCATCGGTGGTACCCAGACCTGGATCAACAACTTCGAGATCGAGGCGAACATCGTCAAGGCCGCCGGCATCACCGCCGTCGCGTTCTTCGACGCGGGCAACGCCTTCGGCGATGCCTGGGGCGAGGGCAACATCAGCCTCACCGGGCTGCGCACCTCCGCGGGCTTCGGTGTCCGCTGGCGCTCGCCGGTCGGTCCCCTGCGTTTCGAGTGGGGTTTCCCCCTCGCGCCCCGCAAGGACGAGAAGCGTTCCGACTTCCAGTTCACCATCGGAAGCTTCTTCTGACGAAAGGCGACCGGTGGGTCTTCCGATTCCGGGGGAGAATAAAGTCGCCGCCCAGGCGTCTTGTGTGGGCCCACAGGGTTGCTCCGGCTTGCCGCTTGGGGCTACAACTCCCATCACGCGTCCCCGCTGTGGGGCACCCGGTCTGATTTCATAGGAGCTGGACACATGATCCGTCGTTTGACGCCCATGCTCATCGCTGCACTTCTGCCTGCATCCGCGATGGCGAACAAGTTCTGCGTGGTGGATGCAGAAACCGCCATCAACAGCACCACCGAGGGCAAGGCTGCCCAGAGCCGCCTCGAGTCCCTGCAGGCCAGCAAGCAGCAGGAGCTGGAGACCATGGGCAAGCAGCTCGAGCAGGAGTTCAAGGACTACGAGTCCCGCGCGTCCATCCTGTCCGACTCCGCCCGTCAGCAGATGGAGCAGCAGCTCATGCAGAAGCAGGGCCAGCTCCAGCAGATGGCCATGGCCGCCGAGCAGGAGATGCAGGGCACGTACATGCAGCTCCTCGGCGACCTCGAGAACAAGCTGATGACCGTCGCCGCCGACGTGGGCAAGCAGAAGGGCTGCACCGTGCTGCTCCAGAAGCAGGCCACCATCTACGTCAGCAACGACGTCAGCGACCTCACGAACGACGTGATCAGCGCCTACAACGCCCGTCACTGATCGAAGGGTCGCTCTTCACCACGGAGGCACGGAGATCCACGGAGAGCCACGGAGGTTCTTGACAGTGGATGGTGCCTCGTCACAGGGCCTTCGCCGATGGGCGAGGGCCTTTGCAGTTCTTGCGAGTGATGCGTACGGTCTGCACGGTGGGAAGGACCGACGTCCACAAGAAGAAGTCGCCGTGCCGGCTCCGGGCCTCCGTGGTGGAAAAGCGGCCCGTCCTCGGCTTCCCACCCCTTCAGCCCGACGTTTCAGACCGACCCTTCACCCCTCGACGGGAAACGTGCAGAGGTCGCGAACGGGGCAGCCCTCGCACTCCGGTCGCCCCCTGACCGTCCTGCAGCCCTGGCTGATGCCCAGGTGGGCGAGGCTGTAGTCGTAGCGGACCGGGTCTTCGGGGCTGAACTGCCGCAGGGCCGACGTGATGGCCTGGGCGTTGCGCCAGTCGGCGTGGGGACGGTTGGTCAGGCCGATGGCGTGGCTGATGCGGGTGACGTGGGTGTCGACGGGGATGACCAGATCGGCGGGGGAGAAGAAGTCCCAGATGCCGAAGTCGACGCCGTCGTCGGCCGGACGCACGAACCAGCGCAGCATCATCATCCAGCGCTTGCAGGCCGAGCCGGAGCGGGGGCTGGACAGGCAGTAGGCCAGGCCGCGGGTGAGGGGACCGTCCTCGGCGGCGATGTGGCGCAGCTCGTCCACGGCGAGCTGCAGGGCGAGGATGGGGTCGGCGCTGCCCTGGAACAGCCGGGACAGGCTGTGGTGGCGCTCGATGACCTTGCGGCAGGTGCGGAGGAGTCGGTGCAGGTCGCCGGTGCGGATCCAGCGGTAGGCGGCCTGGTGGAGCACCGGGTGGCCCTCGACGGCGCCGGCGGCGAGGGCGGCGTGGGGGCCGCCGCGCTCGTCCATGACGTCGAGCAGCGCGTGGACCTTGGGCAGGAACAGCCCGACCCGGCCGAAGGCGAACGCCGACGCCAGCAGGCCGGCCCACTCGCGGTCGCGGGGGCCGTCGTAGCGGTGCGGTGCGCTGATGGGGTCGGGCGTGTTAGGTCCGGCGGGTGCCTGGTGGGCCAGGAGGCCGTCCAGGAATTCGCGAAGGTGTGGCTGCGTCAGCGGGGAGTGCATGGAGAACCTGGTGGATCCGAAACTGCTGAAGTGGCTGGTGTGTCCGGCGTGCCGGGGAGAGCTCGAGCAGGGCAGGGCGTGGCTGCGCTGCAAGGCCTGTGGACTCCACTATCCGGTGGTCGACGGCGTGCCCCACCTGATCGCCGAGCGGGCCACCCGACGGCCCCGCAGGCCGAAGAAGCGCCGCGATGTGTAGCAAGGTCGCAAAGCGGGTATCTGTGGTGCGGCCACTGCGTTAGCCGCCGGGTGGTTCCGCCCGCCGTGCAAGGAGCGTTCGATGACTGGAAACGGTGACAAGCAAGCCCAGGCCAAGACGGTACGTCTGGGGGCCCCCGCCGATACCTCCTTCCGTGGTCGCGACATCCTGTCGGTCAAGCAGTTCTCCCGGACCGACCTCGAGCGCATCTTCCTGGTGGCCCGCAACATGCGCACCGCCGTGGAGACCGTCGGCTCCATCGACCTGCTCAAGGGCCGCCTGCTCACGGCCGCCTTCTACGAGCCCTCCACCCGCACCTCGAGCTCCTTCCAGGCCGCCATGAAGCGCTTGGGCGGCGAGGTCATCGCCCTGAGCGGCATGGCCTACTCCTCGGTGGCCAAGGGCGAGACCCTCGAAGACACCATGCGCACCCTCGAGGCCTACAGCGACGTGCTGGTCCTGCGCCACCCCGAGAAGGGCTCTGCCGCCCGCGCGGCCAGGGTCACCCGGTGCCCGGTCATCAACGCCGGCGACGGCCCCGGTGAGCACCCCACCCAGGCCCTGCTCGACATGTTCACCATCGAGCAGGAGCTCGGCCGGTTCGACGGCATCCGCGTCGCCATGGTGGGCGACCTCCGCTACGGCCGCACGGTGCACAGCCTGTCCCGCCTGCTCACCCACTTCGACGTCACGCTCGATCTCGTGAGCCCCGAGCTGCTCCGCATGCCCGCCCACATCGTGCAGGAGCTGCGCGACGCCGGCATGACGGTGAACGAGACCGCCGACCTCGAGTCCGTGCTGCCCCACGCAGACGTCCTGTACTGCACCCGGGTGCAGAAGGAGCGCTTCGAGGACCCCAGCGACTACGCCAAGGTCAAGGGCGCCTACATCTTCGATCCGGACGTCATGGGCCGCGCCAAGGCCGATGCCGTCCTGATGCATCCCTTCCCCCGGGTCGACGAGATCACCCCCGCGGTTGATTCCGACCCCCGGGCCGCCTACTTCCGGCAGATCGAGTACGGCCTGTACGTCCGCATGGCCCTGCTGGCCATGGTCCTGGGCCAGGCCTGATTTCCCCTCTGGAGAGCTTCATGTCCTTCTTCGACCGCATCGCGCAACGGGCCACCGCGCTCGACTCCATGCTGTGCGTGGGCCTGGATCCCCACCTCGAGCAGCTCTCCGAGCCCACCGCTGCTGCGGCCCAGGCCTTCTGCGAGCGCATCATCGAGGCCACGAAGGATCTGGCGGTGGCCTTCAAGCCCAACGCCGCCTTCTTCGAGCAGTTCGGCGGCGAGGGCCTCGTCGCCCTCAAGGCCGTCATCGCGGCCTGCGGTGAGGTGCCCGTGCTCCTCGACGTGAAGCGGGGCGACATCTTCTCCACCGCCAAGGCCTACGCCCACTCGGCGTACGAGGATCTGGGCGCCGACGGCGTCACCCTGAACGCCTACATGGGCCTCGACGCCGTGCAGCCCTTCCTGGAGGGCGCCGACAAGGGTGCCTTCATCCTGTGCCGCACCTCGAACCCCTCCGGCGGCGAGGTCCAGGAGCTCACGCTGGCCAGTGGCGAGCCCCTGTACGTGCAGATGGCCCGTCTTCCCGCCCAGTGGGGCATGGCCGACCGCGTCGGCCTCGTGGTGGGCGCCACCGTGCCCGCCGAGATGGCCCGCGTGCGCGAGGAGGCGCTGGACTGCTGGATCCTGGCCCCCGGTATCGGTGCCCAGGGCGGCGACCTCAAGGCCGCCATCAAGGCCGGCCTCCGCGGCGATGGCCTCGGCCTGCTCCTGCCCATCTCCCGCGGCATCTCCAAGGCCAGCGACCCCCGCGTCGCCGCTGCCGAGCTCGTCGAGCAGATGCGCATCGCCAAGGACGAGGTGATGGCCGAGGGTCTCCGCCGCGGCGGCCTGCGCGACCGCGTGGCCAAGGGCCTGCTCGACGCCGGCTGCGTCCGCTTCGGTGAGTTCACCCTGAAGTCCGGCCTGCTCAGCCCCATCTACCTCGACCTGCGTCGCCTGGTGGGCTTCCCCGGCCTGCTCCGCGACGTGGCGGCCCTGTACGCCGAGGTCATGGAGTCGCTGGACTACGACCTGGTGGCCCCGCTGCCCTACGCGGCGATGCCCATCGGCTCCGCCGTGAGCCTGCTGACCGACGTGCCGATGATCTACCCCCGCAAGGAGGTCAAGAAGTACGGAACGAAGGCCCTGGTCGAGGGTGTGTTCGAGGCGGGCCGGACCGCCGTCGTCCTCGACGATCTCGCCACCACCGGCGGCTCCAAGATCGAGGGCCTCGAGAAGCTCCACGCCGTGGATCTGAAGGCCAAGGACGTCGTCGTCCTCATCGACCGCGAGTCCGGCGCCAAGGAGCTGATGGCCGAGCACGGCATCGACATGCACTCCGCCTTCACCATGACCGAGCTCCTCGACCGCTGGCTCGCCTCCGGCGACATCACGGCCGAGATGTCCGACAAGGTGCGCGCCTTCATCGCCTCCACCCGGAGCTGAGCCCATGCTGCCCGATTCCCTGTTCGTGAAGATGATGTTTGCGTGGGAGCCCGAGACCTCCCACCACATGGCGCTCGACATGCTGGCCATGGCCAGCAAGGTGCCCGGTGGTCTCGGCATGCTCCGCGCGCGCTACGCGCCCCGCAAGCAGAAGTCCGTGCAGGTGATGGGGCTGCAGTTCCCCAACCAGGTGGGCCTCGCCGCCGGTTGGGACAAGGAGGCCAAGGCCTTCGATGGCCTGGCCGCCCTGGGCTTCGGCCACGTCGAGGTGGGCACGGTGTGCGTGCTGCCCCAGGAGGGCAACCCCCGGCCGCGCATCTTCCGCTCCGTGCCCGACCGCAGCGTCATCAACCGCATGGGCTTTCCGAGCCAGGGTGCGGACGTGGTGCTCGGTCGGCTGCAGCACCGGGAGCGCAGCCCCGACTTCCTTCTGGGCGTCAACATCGGCAAGAACAAGGCCACGCCCCTCGAGGAGGCCGCCAGCGACTACGTGAAGCTGGTCGACATGTTCGCCGAGCATGCCGACTACCTCACGGTCAACGTGTCCTCGCCCAACACCCCCGGCCTGCGCAAGCTGCAGACCGGCGAGAACCTGTACAAGCTCCTCCGTGAAGTGCTGCAGGCCCGTGACGCGCAGACAGACAAGGTGGGCCGCAGGGTCCCCGTGGCCATCAAGCTGGCACCCGATCTGAGCGAGGCCGATCTCGACGACGCCCTCGACGCGATCACCCGCGCCGGCATCGACGGCCTGATCATCACCAACACCACCCTCGACCGTGCAGGCGTGCATCCCACGTTCGCCAAGGAGACCGGCGGCCTGTCCGGCGCGGCGCTCACGGTGAAGTCCCGGGACTTCCTGAAGACGGTCAAGGCCAAGGTGCCGTCGGATCTGGCGGTCATCAGCGTGGGCGGCATCATGGACGCCGACGAAGCGGCGCGGCGGATCGACCTCGGTGCCGACCTCGTGCAGCTGTACACCGGCTTCATCTTCGGGGGGCCGGGCTTGGTGCGGCAGTGCGTGGAGCGGCTGGCGTAGTCCAGCAGGGCGAGCGGACTGTGGCTTGTCCGCTTCGTCACCGCGAACGACGCGAGGAGGGCAGTGGCGGGGCGAGAAGGTCTCGACGGGTTGCTCTTCACCAGGTCGGCACGGAGAACCACGGAGGTTCACGGAGCTTCTTGAATGGTGTTCGTGCCGGGCTGTGAGGCTCTCGTCTATGGACGAGGGCCTTTCCTGCTCTCGAGATGGAGCTCATGCATCGAGGCTTGCGGCCCGCCGAGGATCACAGGAAAAGAACTCCGTGCCCCTCCGTGTGATCTCCGTGCCTCAGTGGTGACGGGCGCGCCTGCGATCCCTCTGGGAGTGTCCGAGTCTCGAGCGCCCGGCCGCTGCGAACGGGTGGTACGATTCGGTCATGCGACTCGCCGTCCTGCCCATCCTCTCGTTCCTCTTGCCGTCGCCCTCCCAGGCCGCCGAGCGCCTCGACGATCTGCCGGCGTTCATCGCCCGGGACCTTCCGTCGATGCAGGCGCAGCCGCTGGAGCCCGGCCAGCTCGTACGCTGGCTGGAGCTGCTGGGGATGACCCGCGACGAGGCGGCGGTCGACGTGGTGGCGCCGTTCCTGCTGCAAGGGGATCCCCAGGTGCGCATGGCCGCGGCACGGGCGCTCGGGTGGCTTCCCGATGCGGATGGGCCCGTCCTGGCGGCGCTGGCGACGGAGGAGTCGCCCGACGTGAGGGACGCGCTGTGGCGCGCCCTGGGGCAGACCGGCGGGCCCGAGGTCGTCGGTGAGCTGCTGGAGGGGCTGTGGCAGGATCCGCCGCAGCGTCCCGCGATCGCGTGGGCGCTCGGCCTCTCGGTCCCGCCCCGCGCAGCCGAGGCGGAGGAGGCCTCCGAACACCTCGCCCGGGGCCTGCCCGGTCCCGGGGCGGGTCCGGTCGCCGGCTGGGACACGCCCCCCGAGGTGGCCTGGGCGCTGTACCGCCTGGACGCCCAGACGTTGTCGCGGCCGTCCTGTGATGCCGTGCACCGGGCCTGGTCCGGCAGCCCGAGCCAGGAGGTGAGGGGATGGCTCGCGCCGGTGGTCCACCGGTGTCTTCCCGCCGAGCAGGTGGACGAGTTCACCGCCGAGGTGCTCTCCGGCCGCTGGCACCTGGCGCGGGTGCGGCTGTTGCAGCGGATGTCCCGCGACGAGCTGTCCGCGGATCAGCTGCGCGCTGCCCTGGCGGACCCACGGCCCTCCGTCCAGGGCGCGGCCGCCCGGCTCGCCGGTACGGGCGGTGGCGTGAGGCTCCCCGACGAGACCCGTGAGCTGCTCCGCCGGGTGCGCGGCGCCGACGCGGCAGACCTGCGGACGCTGCTGGCGGGGCCCGATCCGGTGGGCCGTGAGCTCGCGGCCCAGGCCATCGTCGGCAGGCACCCGCAGCAGGCCCCCGGCTGGCTCCAGGAACAGCTCCGGGTCGAGGTCCACCCGCTGGTCGCCCTGACCCTCGTGGAGCTGCTGAAGGAGGTAGGGCGCACGCCCCGTGGCTGGAACCGCTTCGACGACAGCATCGCGCTGCGGCGACAGGTGACGGCCCGGTGGGAGGGGGGCCGCTCGGCGGTCGTCGATCCGCTCCCGCGCCCCGCGGCGCTGCCGGCCTCGGCCACCATCCGCACCACCCGGGGCGTCCTCGTGGTCGAGCTCGACGCCCAGTTGGCCCCTCTCGCCGTGGCCGCGTTCACGGCCATGGCGCAAGACGGCCGTTATGACGGTGTCATCTTCCATCGCCGCGTGCCCGGTGTCCTGCTGCAGACCGGCGATCCCCGCGGCGACGGCATGGGCGGCGCCCCGTGGCTGCTCCCGGACGAGCTGTCCGACCGCGCCTTCGTCCGGGGCTCCCTCGGCATGGCCCGCGGCCGCGCCGACACCGCGAGCAGCCAGTTCTTCCTGACCCTGTCGGAGCAACCCCAGTTCGCGGGCACCTACACCTGGTTCGGTCGCGTGGTGGGGGGCGCCCACCTGTTGGACCTCCTCGGCGACGAGGATAGGATCCTCGCCGTGACCGTGGAGTACCCCGGCGAGCAGTGAGGGCCGATGGCCAAGCGTGACGACACCGTCTTCGAAGACGAGACCCGGCCGGTGGCCGAGCGGGCGAAGGCCCTGCTGGAGGCGGTCGACGGCCGCAAGGAACTGAAGCGCCTGGGGGCGTGGCTGCAGGCCCAGCCCGAGGCCCTGCGTGCCGCCGTGCGCGACGAGGGCAACCGGCGGGGGGCCGACCTGCCTGGCGATGCGGTGGACTGGCCCGGCAAGAAGCTCCTGCGCCGGGCCCTGGCCCGCGAGGAGGCCGCCCGGGTGCGCACCAACCCCATCGCCCGGGACGAGGACTTCACCTGCGAGTACTGCGGCCGGGAGGTCACCCAGGCGGTGAGCACGGCGCGAGATCACTGTCCCTACTGCCTGTGCTCCAAGCACGTCGACGTGGTGCCCGGCGACCGCGCGGAGTCCTGCCACGGCCAGCTGAAGCCCGTCGAGGTGTACACCAAGGACGGCCGCTGGATGATCCGCTACCGCTGCGCCCGCTGCGGGGCCGAGCGGCACAACAAAGCCCTGCTCGACGTGGATCCCCCGGACGACTGGGATCTGCTGGTGGAGCTGTCCGCGAAGGAAGGCCGTTGAGCCGGCGGCTGCACCTGCACGTGGCCGAGGTCATCCGCGACGAGGCCCTGTGGGAGCCGGGCGCGGTGGTCGTGGTGGCGGTGTCCGGTGGGCTGGACTCCGTGTGCCTGCTCCACGCCCTGCACCGTACCCGGCGGATGCACCTCGGCCAGCTCGTGGTGGCCACGGTGGATCACGGCACCCGGCCCTGCAGCGCGGCGGATGCCGACTTCGTGCAGCAGCTGGCCGACGACCTCGACCTGCCCTGGGTGCGCTTCGACCTCACGCTGGGGCAGGGGGCCTCGGAGCAGGTCTGCCGCGACGCCCGCTACGGCGCCCTGCTGTCGCTGCACGCCGACGTCGTCGCCACCGCCCACCACGGCGACGACCAGCTCGAGACGGCGCTGCTGGCCCTCATGCGCGGCCACGGTGCCTCGGGCCTGAGCGGCATGGCGTACCGACAGGGCAGGGTGGTGCGGCCGATGCTGCGGCTTCGGCGGGCCGAGCTGCAGGCCTGGGCCGAGCGGCAGGGCCTGTCCTGGCGGGAGGATCCCACCAACGCCGACGTGCGCTTCCTGCGCAACCGGCTGCGGAGGCAGGCGCTTCCCTGGCTGGACGACGCCCGGGCGGGCGCCACGGGGGCCGCCCTGAGGTCCGTGGGGCTCCTGACAGAAGATGACAGCTACCTGTGGCGACTGGCACGGGCGGCGGATCCCTTCGACGGAGACGGCTGGCCCACGTCCTGGATCGCCACCGAACCGGCCTCCCTGGTCCGCAGGGCCCTTCTTCACAGCCTGCCGACGGCACGCGCCAGCCACCTGGACGCCATCCTCGCCGCCGCACGCTCCGGCAGCGGTGTCGTGGCCCTTCCGGGTGGGGATCAGGTGGTGGTCGATCCGAAACGGGTGCGTAGGGTTGCGCTCGATTCGAACAGTCAAGGCAATCAGGGGCGGGTAGAGCCGCTCAATCCCTGCGGACAAACTCCGATCCGGCAGGTGTCGTGCTCCGAAGGGGCTCGACCACTGTTGCGGGCCGGTGTCACGCCAGGGCTCCTGTGATACCAAGTGCGGGCCGTACGGAACGCAGCGACCATCTCCTGGTGAAGGAACGCCATGCTCAACAAGCCCACCAAGACCACGTTCTTCTGGTTTCTGATCATCTTCGGGATGGTGATGTTCTTCATCAACTCGATCCCGAACCAGGATGGCGGCCACGTCGAGTACCACGAGTTCGTCGACAAGGTGAAGAACGAGCAGGTGAAGTCCGCGAAGATCCGCGGGCAGCACGTGGAGTTCGAGACCCCCGACGACGGCGTGCTCACCACCACCGCGCCCGAGCAGGCCGACTCCATGCTCGCCATGCTCGACGAGTACGAGGTGCCCCAGAGCTTCGAGGAGCGTGAAGACGGCAGCCTGCTCATGAACGCCCTGTTCACCATCCTGCCCCTGGTGGTGATGGTGCTCCTGTTCCTGTGGTTCATGCGCAACCTGCAGGGCCAGGGCGGTCGGGCGATGCAGTTCGGCAAGTCCCGCGCCAAGCTGCAGACCGACGGCGAGCGCCGGGTCACCTTCGACGACGTCGCCGGCATCGACGAGGTCAAGGAGGAGTGCACGGAGATCATCGACTTCCTGCGCGACCCCCGCAAGTTCACCCGCCTCGGCGGCCGCATCCCCAAGGGCGTTCTGCTGATGGGCCCTCCGGGCACCGGCAAGACCCTCCTCGCCCGTGCCATGGCCGGTGAGGCCGGCGTGGCCTTCTTCTCCATCTCCGGCTCCGACTTCGTCGAGATGTTCGTCGGTGTGGGCGCCAGCCGCGTCCGCGACCTGTTCGAGCAGGGCAAGAAGCAGGCCCCCTGCATCATCTTCATCGACGAGATCGACGCCGTCGGTCGCCAGCGTGGCGCCGGTCTGGGCGGCGGTCACGACGAGCGCGAGCAGACCCTCAACCAGCTCCTGGTCGAGATGGACGGCTTCGAGGGCACCGAGGGCGTCATCATGGTGGCCGCCACCAACCGCCCGGACGTCCTCGACCCGGCACTTCTCCGCCCCGGTCGCTTCGACCGCCGCATCGTGGTGCCCAACCCCGACGTGAAGGGTCGCCAGCACATCCTCGAGATCCACACCCGCAAGATCCCGCTGGGCGACGACGTCAAGCTCGACGAGATCGCCAAGGGCACGCCCGGCTTCTCCGGCGCCGACCTCGAGAACCTGTGCAACGAGGCCTCCCTGATGGCGGCCCGCAAGGACAAGACCCAGGTCGACATGATCGACCTGATGGACGCCCGCGAGAAGATCGTGATGGGTCCCGAGCGCCGCAGCATGGTCATGCCCGAGGAGGAGCGCCGCAACACCGCGTTCCACGAGGCCGGTCACGCTCTGGTCGCCCACCTGCTGCCCGGCCACGATCCGGTCCACAAGATCACCATCGTGCCCCGCGGCCGCGCCCTCGGCGTCACCTGGACCCTGCCCAACGAGGACCGCCTGTCGATGACGGCGGAGGACATGTACAAGCAGCTGTCCATGATGATGGGCGGACGCGCGGCGGAGGAGGTGGCCATGAACACGGTCACCGGCGGTGCCGCCAACGACCTGCAGAAGGCCACCCGCATGGCGCGGCACATGATCTGCAACCTCGGCATGTCCGACACCCTCGGCCCCGTGAACTGGGGCGACGAGGACGGCCCCGAGCCCTTCCTGGGCCGCTCCATGGGCAAGGTGGCGAGCTACTCCGAGGACACCGCCCGGCAGATCGACGCCGAGGTGAAGAAGGTCCTCGAGCGCGCCTACCAGTCGGCCATCACCATCCTGCGGGAGAACCTGCACGTGCTGCAGGCCGTGGCCGACCGTCTCCTCGAGACCGAGAACCTCGACCACGACGAGTTCTCCGCCCTGGTCGAGGCCTCCGGCCCCGTGCACCCCAAGGACATGGCCTGGATGGGCCTGTGATGACACCCCGGCGTCTGCCTGCCGGTGCCCCGCTGATCATGGGCATCGTCAACGTGACGCCGGACTCCTTCTCCGACGGCGGTCGATTCCTCGATGGATCGGCCGCCGTGGCGCATGGTGTGCAGCTGTGGGAGGAGGGCGCCGACTGGCTCGACGTGGGCGGGGAGTCCACCCGGCCCGGCGCGCCGCCGGTCTCGCTGGACGAGGAGCTCGCGCGGGTCGTGCCCGTCATCGAGGGGCTGCGCAAGGCGGTGCCGGACGCCGTGTTGAGCGTCGACACCTCCAAGGCCGAGGTGGCCCACGCCGCACTGCACGCGGGGGCGTCGGTGGTGAACGACGTGTGCGCCGCAGAAGCGCCGGGCATGGTCGACGTGCTGTGCGCCCACGACACCTCGGTCGTCCTGATGCACAAGCGTGGCACGCCGCAGGCCATGCAGAAGAACACTTCCTACGGCGACCTGGTCGAGGAGGTGGCGGCCTACCTGAAGGGGCGGGTCGAGGTGCTCACCGAGGCCGGATTCCCCCCGGAGCGCATCCTGCTCGACGCGGGTCTGGGGTTCGGAAAGGACGTTCTCGACAATCCACGGCTGATCGCCGCCACGCCCCGTCTCGCCGCGCTCGGCCATCCGGTGCTGGTGGGGGCGTCGAGAAAACGTTTCATCGGCGCCATCACCGGGGTGGATCAGCCCCGGGATCGGGTGGCCGGATCCCTCGGCGCCGCCCTCGCAGCGGCCCGGTACGGTGCACGGGTACTGCGCGTGCACGACGTGGCTGCTACGATACATGCCCTGCAAGTGTTCTGGGCGTGCATCGATGCTGAGTGATCTCTGGGGCTGGATCCAACAGAGTCCGTTCGCCACGGCGACGGTCAACGACTGGATCGACATAGGCGTGCTCACGCTGCTCATCTACGGCTTCCTGATGATGCTGCGGGGCACGCGTGCCTTCCAGAGCCTGCTCGGCCTCGGCCTGCTCGGCGCCCTGTACCTGCTCTCCGGCGGGCTCGGCATGAGCGCCGTGCACTGGGTGCTCGACAACGTGATGGTCTACGCCGTCATCGCACTGCTGATCCTGTTCCAGGAGGACATCCGCCGCATCCTCGCCAAGGCCGGCGGCACCGTCTACCAGCGCTCCACGGCCGGCATGATGTCCGAGGCCCAGCAGCGTGAGGAGATGATCAAGGCGGTGTTCACGCTCGCCTCCCGGCGCATCGGCGCCCTCGTGGTGCTCGAGCGCAACGCGAGCCTCGCGCCCTACGCCGAAGGCGCCCACCCGGTCGACAGCGTGGTCACCACCGAGCTGCTCACGGCGCTGTTCCACCCGTCCTCGCCGGTCCACGACGGCGCCATCCTCATCAGCCATGGCCGCATCGCCTACGCTGGCGTGTTCCTGCCCATCTCCCTGAGCAAGGGGCTGCCCAAGGCCTACGGTACGCGCCACCGGGCCGCCATCGGGCTCACCGAGCGGGCCGACGCCATCGCCCTGCTGGTCTCCGAGGAGCGCGGCACGGTGAGCGTGGTGCATGCCGGACAGGTGGTCCCCGTGGCCGACAGCAACGACCTGCGCCAGCGCCTCGAGGAGGTCGTGGGGCAGGAGTCCGCGCCGTCCAAGGCGCAGGAGGTGGCCCCTGGCTGAGCGCGCCAACAACCCCTGGGTCTCGCTGTTCACCCAGAACCGGGGCTACAAGTTCGCCGCCCTCGCACTGGCGGTGGGCTGCTGGCTGTGGGTGCAGGGCGAGCAGGAGAGCAAGCTCCGCGTGCCCGTGAGCCTGCAGTACTCGCTGCCCGACAACCTCGTCAGCGTGGACCCGCTCCTCACCCGCATCACGGTGATGGCGGCAGGGCCCCGCGCGGCCACCCGGCGCGCCTACAACGCCCCCCTGCAGATCACGGTCGACCTGCGGGACGAAGGCGTGGGCAGCAAGGAGATGAGCCTCGTGGGCCTGCCCATCGAGGGGCTGCCCAGCGGCGTCATCGTGTCGGAGTTCTCGCCGTCCACGCTGCAGGTGGCCCTCGACGAGAAGGTCAAGCGGGTGGTGCAGCTCGAGCCCAGCATGGTGGGCGAGCCGGCCGAGTCCTACACGGTCACCGACTGGTCCCTGGAGCCCTCCGTGATCGAGGTGTCCGGCCCGAAGGAGCTGCTGGCCGACATGAAGGCCATCTCCACCCGTCCGGTCGACATCACCGGCCTGATGGCCAGCACCACCTTCCCGGCCGAGCTCGATCTGCCCTGGGGCGTCGAGACGGTCGAGCCCTTCGCGGGCGAGCTGTCGCTGGAGGTGGAGTCCACGCTCACGGTGCTCACCGTGAGCGGCGTGCCCGTGCAAGTGATGCGCGAGCATGGGTGGGTGCCGGCGCCCGGCCACGAAGAGGTCGTGGTCACCCTCGAAGGTCCCACCGAGGTCCTCAAGACCTTGCGCACGGATCGGATCTTCGCCCTGGTGGAGCTGCCGGAGGATCCCTCCCGCAACAGCTACACCGCTCGATACCAGGCCAGCCGCGCACCGCGGATGGAGCTGGTCTACCCCCGAGAAGACGTCGTCACGGTCCGGCAGGCGCCGGATCCGGTGGAGGTCGTGAGGAAGCGATGAAGTTTGGAACCGATGGCATTCGAGGACGCGCAGGAGAGGCACCCATCGACGAGGCGGGGGCCCACGCGGTCGGCCGCGCGGCGGTGGCCTGGGCCAGGGCCCATGGTGGGCGGCGTGTGGTGGTCGGCTCCGACACCCGGCCGAGCTCGTTCCAGCTGCGCACGGCCGTGTGCCACGCGGTCACGGCGGCGGGCGGCATCGCGGTCGATGCCGGCACCATGTCGTCGCCGGCCCTGGGCAACGCGGTCGAGGCCGGGCTCGGCGATGTGGGCGTGATGATCACGGCGAGCCACAACCCGGCCCGGGACAACGGCTTCAAGATGCTCGGCCCCGGCGGACGCAAGCCCACGGCGGCCCAGACCGCCCAGGTGGAGCTGTGGCTGCAGGAGGCGCCGGTGACCGAGGAGGGCGGTGGCTCCGAGCTCGGCCACCTCGCGGCGCTCGAGGCCTACAAGCAGGCCTTCGCGGAGCGGGTGGGCGACCTGTCGGCCCTGGCCGGCAAGCGCATCGGCGTCGACTTCGCCCATGGTGGCGCGTCGGTGGCCAAGCCCATGCTGGAGGCGCTGTGTCCCACCACGATCTGGGCCTTCATGGGGCAGGGAGATGGCACCATCAACGACGGTGTGGGCTCCGAGAACCCCCAGGCCCTCGGCCGGTTCGTGATCGAGCAGGGCCTCGATGCCGGCATCGCGGTCGACGGCGACGGCGACCGGCTGGTGCTGGTCGACGAGCAGGGCCGCAAGGTGCCCGGTGATGCCGTCACCTGGCTGCTGGCCCAGCGTGAGGGCGTGAAGAAGGTGGCCGTCACGGTCATGTCCAACGCGGCCCTCGAGGGTCAGCTCGGGGATCGCGAGGTCATCCGCACGCCGGTGGGCGACAAGCACCTGGCGCGGGCCATCGCCGACGAGGGCGTGCACCTGGGGGCCGAGGAGTCCGGCCACATCCTGTTCCACGACGGCCTCGTGGGCGGCGACGGCCTGTTCGCGGGCCTGCGGGCGCTGCAGCAGGTGTTCGCCACGCACGACTCGCTGAGTGGAGCGCTGGAGGGCTTCGTGCTGTTCCCCAAGGCGCTCACGAAGGTCACGGTGAGCCGCAGGCCGCCCCTCGACGAGGTGTTCGAGCTGCAGCAGTCCATGACCCGCCTGGAGCCCCAGCTCGGGGGCGGCCGCATCTTCCTGCGCTACTCCGGCACCGAGCCCGTGCTCCGGCTGCTGGTGGAGGGCCGCACCGAGGATGCCGTGCAGCAGGTCTCCGAGGAGATCACCCGCACGGCCGAAGAGGTCCTGGGATGATCCCGGTCCTCACCGCCGCACAGTCCCGGGCCTGCGATCAGGGGGCCATCGAGGGCTGGGGCCTGCCCGGCATCGCGCTCATGGAAGTGGCGAGCCGGGGCGTGGCCCGGGTGGTGAGGGAGCTGTCGCCGCGGCGCGTGGTGTGCGTGTGCGGCGGCGGCAACAACGGGGGTGATGGCTACGGGGCCGCCCGCTGGCTGCACCTCGACGGCATCGAGGTGGCCATCTGGGCGCTCAAGGAGCCGTCCACCGGTGACTCGAAGACCATGGCGGCCGTGTGCGACGCCATGGGGATCGAGCGGGTCGATGGGCTCGGCGATGCCGACGTCATCGTCGATGGGATCCTCGGCACCGGGGTCACCCGGGCGATCGAGGGCGAGCTGGCCGAGGTGGTCGAGGCGATCAACGCGCATCCGGCGAAGGTGGTGGCGGTGGATCTGCCGTCGGGTCTCGACGGCGACACCGGTGGGCCGCTGGGCGGGCCGGTGGTGCAGGCGGATCGCACGGTGACGTTCGGGTATGCGAAGCGGGGGCTGTTCGGGCCCCAGGGCATCACCCACGCGGGTCGGTGGCAGGTGGAGCCGCTGCCGGTGCCCGAGCCGGAAGGCGACGACGTGGCGATGTTGGTGGAACCGTCGGACGTGGCGGGGCTGTGGCCCCGGAGGGCCGAGGGCGGACACAAGACCCGGTCGGGGCACCTGCTGGTGGTGGCCGGGTCGCGGAACATGGCCGGCGCGGCGGTGCTGTGCTGCCTGTCGGCGCTCAAGGCCGGCACCGGGCTGGTGACGCTGGCGATTCCGGCGGGGGCGTTGCCCAGGTTGGGGGCGCTGCCGCCGGAGGTGATGGTGCACGTGGCCGGCGATGGCGACGTGGTGGATGTGACGGCGCTGCCGGAGATCGGGCGCTTCACGGCGGTGGCTGTGGGGCCCGGGCTCGGGGGCGGCGAGGCGTTGCCCGAGGCGACGGTGCACTGGTTGCGGCGGGTGTGGGTCGACGGGGATGTGGCTGTCGTGGCGGATGCGGATGCGTTGGTGGCGGTGGCCGGGCCTGGTGGAGCCGGGGAGCGGGTGGTGACGCCGCATCCTGGGGAGGCTGGGCGGATGTTGTCGGCGGCTGCGGGTTTCGGAGCAGGGGTTTCTGGCGGGTCGGAAGGGGTCGACTCGGCGGGATCGCGCACGCGCACGCGCACGGGAACGGGTATTGGGGCGGACGGTGTGGAAGGGTCGGTTTCGGGCTCTGGCGCGGATCGGAGGGCCGAGGGGATCGACTCGGCGGGGTCGCGCACGCGCACGCGCACGCGCACGGGAACGGGTCTTGGGGCGGACGGTGTGGACGGGTCGGTTTCGGGCACGGGCACGGGCACGGGTCTTGTGCAGGCGGATCGGTTTTCGGCGGTGCGGGCGCTGGCTGGGAGCCGCGTCGCGGCTCTCTTGAAGGGGCCGTACACGTTGGTCGCCGGCGCGGATGGGATCCGGGTGTTGCCGGTCGTGTGTCCGGTGCTGTCGACGGGCGGCAGCGGCGATGTGCTCACCGGACTCATCGGGTCGCTGCTGGCGCGGGGGCTCGGAGCGCAGGATGCCGCCGTCCTGGGCGGATATGTACACGGCCAGGCGGGCCTGGCGCTGGCGCGACGGCGTACAACGGGGCACACCGCCGGGGACATCGCCCGCGCGTTGCCGGCGGTGATCGACGAGCTGATGGAGTCCCGTGATGCGCCTGGTCCTGCACACCGCTGACGACACCCACGCCCTCGGCCGCCGCCTGGCCGCCGCCGCACGCCCCGACACCGTGGTGGCGCTGGTCGGTGATCTCGGTGCCGGCAAGACCAGCCTGTCCCAGGGGGTCGGCGCGGGCCTCGGGGTGACCGATCCGGTGGTCAGCCCCACCTTCGTGATGGTGCAGGTCCACGACAGCGGCCGGATGCCCATGTTCCACGCCGACCTGTACCGGGTCGAGTCCGCCGCCGAGCTGCAGCACCTGGGCCTCGAGGAGATGATGGAGGACGGCGGCGTCACCCTGGTGGAGTGGGCCGACCGCTTCCCGGAGCTGCTGCCGGACGACCACCTCGTGCTGCGCCTGTCCCACGAGGGCGACCACCGGGTGGCCGAGATCTCCGCCACCGGCCCCTGGCACCAGGCGATCCTGGAGTCCCTGTGAGCCGCGAGAAGGTCAGCTTCGGCCGGCCCCGCGCGCCCCGCAAGGATCGCAGCCTCGCCGGCATGACCTTCGTGCTGCTGGTGGTGGGCGTGATGCTCTTCACCCGCGATCTGTGGTCGTCCACCGAGCCCGCGGGCATTCCCGTGCAGGTGATGGGCGAGGTGCCCCATCCGGGCCCGTACCTGGTGCACCCGCCGCTGTCGGGCGTGGCCGTCGAGCTGGCCGGCGGCGTGGCCACCCCGGGGATGACCGAGGAGTTGCAGCCCGGTGACCACGTGTGGGTGCTCTCCGACGGTGTCTACGTGGGCCCCACCGACGACCCGCTGGCGGTGGGGCTGCCGGTCAACCCCAACACCGCGCCGGTGAAGGCCCTGGCGACCATCCCTGGCGTCGGTCCGGCCCTGGCGGAGGCCATCGTCGCCGAGCGGGAGGCCGAGGGGCCCTTCACCGGCCAGCAGGATCTGCTGCGGGTGAGCGGCGTCGGCCCGAGCACGCTGGCGGAGATCGGTCCCTTCGTGAGCGTGCCCCAGGCGCCCCAGCGGGATCGTCGCCTGGATCTGAACAAGGCGTCGGAGCGCCAGCTGCAGGCGCTGCCGGGCATCGGCCCGGCCCTGGCGGCCCGCATCGTCGAGCACCGGGATGAGAAGGGGCCCTTCCAGCGCGTGAACCAGCTCGACGACGTGTCCGGCATCGGCCCGAAGACCCTCGATCGGCTCCGGCCCTGGATCAAGGTGGAGAGCGAATGATCTACCTCGACCACAACGCCACGAGCCCGGTGCTGCCGGAGGTCCGCGAGGCCATGCTGCGGTGGCTGGGCGTGCCGGCCAACCCCTCGTCGGCCCACCAGGCCGGGCAGGCGGCGGCGATGGCCGTCGACGTGGCCCGGGAGCAGGTGGCGGCCCTCGTGGGCGGCAAGCCGGCGGGCGTCGTGTTCACCAGCGGGGCCACCGAGGCCAACCACCTGTTCCTGCGGGGCGCCATGCAGCGTCAGCCCGGGCGGCTGGTGGTGGGGCCCATGGAGCATCCCTGCGTCAAGGGCGCGGCCAAGGCCCTTCACGGGCAGGGGCAGCCGGTCACGGTGCTGCAGGCAGATCCCCAGGGGCGCACGGTGCTGCCCGAGGCGCTGCCGGAGGGCGCCACGGTGGTCAGCCTGATGGCCGCCAACCACGAGACGGGGGTGGTGCAGCCCTTCGCGGAGCTCGCAGCCATGGCCCGGACAGCGGGCGCGGCCATGCACGTCGACGCCACCCAGTTCCTGGGCCGGCTGCCCTGGCCCGAGGGCCTGCGGGTCGACGGCGTGGCGATGTCCGGCCACAAGCTCGGCGGACCGCCGGGCATCGGTGCGCTGATGCTGCCGGACGGCGAGCCGTTTCCTCCCCTGTACGAGGGCTCCCAGGAGCGGGGCCGTCGCGGCGGCACGGTGCCCACGGCCCTTGCGGTGGGGCTCGGGGTGGCCTGTGAGCTCGCGCTGTCGCAGCTGCAGGTGCGTCGTCAGCGCTGGGTTCGGCTGCGCGAAGAGATCGAGGCGGGCATCCACCGGCTCGGCGGACGGGTCATCGGCGCCGAGGTGGCGCGGGTACCCCAGACCACCTGCGCCGTGTTCGAGGGCGTCCGGGGCGAGTCCCTGGTGCAGGCACTGGACCTTCGAGGCGTCTGCGTCTCTGCCGGCTCCGCGTGCACGTCCGGCAGCATGAAGGCCTCGGAGGTGCTGCAGGCCATGGGCGATCCCCAGCCCGACGGCGTGCTGCGGGTGTCCCTCGGGCCCGACTCCACCCGCGACGACGTCCAGGCGCTGCTCGCGGCGCTGCCCGATGTGCTCTCGGCCATCCGCCTGGCGAGCGAGTGGGAGTGGTGATCCCCGGCTGAGGCCGTGGACCTGCCGGGGTTCGTCAAGAGATGCCCCGGGGTCTGTCCGCAGGGTGCCTCGCGGCTACGATGCCCGCCGACACCCCCGCTTAGAGGCCCTCCATGAAGCTGTCCGTGCTCGACGTCCTGCCGGTCACCTCCGACCGCACCCCCACCGAAGCCCTCCAGGGCGCCGCCGACCTGGCCGTCCTGGCGGACGAGCTGGGCTACGAGCGGCTGTGGTACGCCGAGCACCACGGCATGGGCGGCATCGCCAGCGCCGTGCCCGAGCTGCTGATCGCCCACACCGCGCCGCTGACGAAGCGTATCCGCGTGGGCGCCGGCGGCGTCATGCTGCCCAACCACGCCCCGCTGCGGGTGGTGGAGCAGTACCGCACCCTCGCCGCACTGCACCCCGGCCGCATCGATCTGGGCATCGGCCGTGCGTCCGGCACCGACCCCGTCACCGCCCGCGCCCTGCGGGCCGTGGGGGGAGGGGAGTTCGCCCAGAGCCTCACCGAGCTGCTCACCTTCGACGGCCCCGGTCATCCGGCGAACCACCCCTACGGCCGCGTGAAGGTCACCCCCGAGGGCGTGCCCCTGCCGCCCATGTGGATGCTCGGCTCCAGCGGCGGCAGCGCCCGCATCGCCGGCCAGCTCGGCACCGGCTACGCCTTCGCCGGCCACTTCGCCCCGGTGCCCGCGGCTCCGGCCGTGCAGGCCTACAAGGCCAGCTTCCGGCCCTCCGAGCACTTCCCGGAGCCCAAGGTCATCCTGGCGCTGTCGGTCATCGTCGGCCCCACAGCCGAGGAGGCCCGCGAGCTGTCGTCCACCTTCGAGATGGTCCTGCGCAGCATGTACACGGGCCAGGTCATCCGCGGCATGAGCCCCGCCGACTGCCGCGCCGCCGGCTGGCACCCGAGCCAGCCCCTGAGCGCCAGCGGTCCCATGGGCCGCCTGCTCATCGTCGGCGACCCGACGCAGGTGCGCGAGCGGATCGAGGACGTGGCCAAGGCAGCGGGTGCGGACGAGGTGATGGCCATGACCATCGTGTTCGACCCCGAGGCCCGGCACGAGAGCTACCGGATGCTGGCGAAGGCGTTCGACCTGCAGGGGGTGTGAGCCTCAGGCCACCTCGCCGACCTCGGCGTCGGCCAGGAGCGGGCGCGGGGCCGGAGCCTGCCGGGCCGGCCTGAGGATCCGCCACAGCAGATCCGGTCGGAACAGGTGGCTGGCGCCCTTGTTCAGGAACAGCACCTGCACAAAGGCGGCGTAGACCTTGCGGTCGTACCCGCAGGCCTTGAACACCCGGTCGAGGAACCAGTGCACCACGCCCACCCCGGGCAGGCCCACGTGGGGCCGGCTCTGGGGGAAGCGGGCGGCCTCGACGGACGTGATGAACCAGGCACGGCGGCTCTTCGCGAACACCATCTTCTGCACCCGGGCGGTGCGGAATGGGCCCTGGGCCAGCAGCCTGGCGAGGCCGTGGGCCTGCAGGGCTGCCGTGCTCATGCCCTGGCCGAAGACGGGGTCGAGGGCACAGGCCGCATCGCCGAGGATGGCCAGGCCCTCGGGCAGGTTCGTCTCGTGCCAGTGGAGGCGCACTTGTTCGGGGGTGCGGAACAGCACCACCTTGGAGACGGCGGTGCCGAGGGCCGTGTTGCGGGCGATGTCGGGACTCTCCAATCCCTCGAGCCACTGCTGGAACCCTTCTGCATCCGCCGGCGCGTGATCGCCGTGATAACCCATGGTTGTGACGAGCACCTGACCCTTCTCGTTGCGGAACGCGAAGGCCTGCCGTCCGCTCCGGCTGCGGGTGGCGTAGGACATCAAGGCAGGCTGGTTGACGCTGACGTCTGGCAGTCGCTCGTACACCCGGCTCGCGTAGCCGATGCCGATGGGGATGGCCTCCCGGGGGGGCGGCGCCACGCCGATGGGGCCCAGCCACTTCTCCGGCTGCGTGCCGCGGCCCGTGGCGAGGATGACGATGTCGGCCGGCAGGTGCTCCTGGGTGCCGTCGGCCTCCTGCACCTTCACGCCGGAGATGTGCCCTCCGTGGCGGGTGAGGCCCACGCACCGGACCCCATGCCGGATCGTGACCCGGAGATCGGCGGCGACCCGCTGGCGGATGTGGTGTTCCAGGAAGGGCCGGGACTGCACGGTGGCCTCGACACCGACGGGGCCCTGCAGCTTGTAGGTGCCGGCGTGGTACCAGCGCACGCCCTCCCCGAAGTCGACCCGGGTGGCGCCGGCGGCGGTCAGGTCGTCGAAGATGCCCGGGAGCAGCGCTTCGATGGCGCGGCGGCCGGAGTCGAGCAGGGCGTGGGCCTGCGTGCCCTGGCCGACGCCCTTTCGGGGTGTGGGGGTGTCCGGCGGTACATCCCTGTCGATGATCGTGACCGCGTCGACGTGGGGGCTGAGTGCCTTTGCTGCCAGAAGGCCCCCGATGCTGCCGCCGATGATGATTGCCCGTGCCATGGTGAGCGACCTCCCTTGGAGGCCGGGAGGGTACCATCGTCGATGCATCGGGTCCGTATTTGATCGAGGTTCCACATGGCCGAATCGAATTCGCGCGTCTCTGTGGTATCGGGCGCCTACCTCAACGCCCCCTCGCCCCCACCCGCATGGTGCCGCGACAGCTCGCCGCTGCGCTCGAGCTTCACCCACCGGTGGAACCCACCGGTGATGTGTCCGGCCACGACCACGACGAATACCGCATACAGCAGCGGGATCCACAGCAGCCGCTGCAGCGGCAGCAGCCACAGGTCCCGCCAGGGGCGGCCGTCGAAGCGCCAGGCGAGCACGCCGACGAACAGGTCTGCGGCGAACAGGCCCCACACGAGCGGCCAGAACAGCTTCCACCAGGCCGCGGCGGCGTGGCTGCCGACCATCAGCGCGCCCACGGGCAGCAGGAAGCCCCACACGTGCACCCACCACAGGTTCGGCAGGCCGAACCAGGACAGGACGCCGTGGCCGAAGGTGGCGGACAGGTGGTGGCGGAGGACCTGGTGGTAGCCGGACAGCCAGCGGCGGCGCTGGCGGAAGAGCTGGCCCAGGGTGAGGGGCGCCTCCGTCCAGGCATCGGCGGTGGGCAGGAACGCGGCGGTGTGGCCGGCCTGCAGCAGCTCAAGGCTCAGATCGGTGTCCTCGGTGAGGGTGCGGCCGTTCCAGCCACCGACCTGCTCCAGCGGCGCCCGCCGGAACAGGGTGCAGGCACCGGGCAGGGTGGTGATGCAGTGGAGGGTATCCTGGGCCCGCCGCTCCAGGTGCTGCGCCGTGGCGTACTCCATGGCCTGCAGGCGGGGGAGCAGGCGGTGGGTGTTGCCCACCTGGACGTTGGCGCAGACGGCCGCCAGATCATCCCTCGGGAGCAGGCTCGCCACGAGCTGCGCGGGGGTGCTCGGGGCCACGACGGTATCCGCGTCGACACACAGGACGAACGGGGAGGATCCGGCGGCGAGACCCCGGTTCAGGGCCGCCGCCTTGCCCTCGTTGGCGGGCGACTGCACGAGCCGCACCTGCGGGTGGGTGGCGGCCAGCATGCGCACCCGGGTGACCGTGTCGTCGGTGGAGCCGTCGTCGATCACCCACAGGTTCAGGGCCACGCCCTCGCAGCGCAGCAGCGACCGGATCGTGCCCTCGATGACCGCCTCCTCGTTGAAGGCGGGGATCAGCACGTCGACCGGCACCTGGCTGACGGGCATCGTCGGCGGGCCGGGCGCGCGGGCGCCGAGGGTCTGTACCGTGCCGCTGAGGGGATCCCGCCGGCGGACGGACCGGTGCCGCCGGTGGTGCGCTGCGGCGGCGGCAGCCAGGAGCACCCACCGGGCCGTGGCGAGCCCCGTGACCCCGAGGAGGTAGGCGAAGTCGAGCGTCATTTGACGGGGCAGATCTCCTCGGCGCAGGCGGCCGGGTGGTCGTCGCACTTGCGCCGGGCGCACTTCCACCACGAGCCCTTGGACACGCCGCCCAGGATGATGGTGAGGGCCTGGTCGCCGCCCTGGGCGACGACGGGGATGCCGTCCTCGACGAGGGACTCGGGCTCGGCCCGCCAGGTGAGCAGATCCACATCGGAGGTGGGTGCGAGGGCCAGCGCGGCCTGCTCGGCGAGGCGGCGGTCGTCCTCGTTCATGTGCAGCACCGTGTGGTGGGTCTGACGCTCCTCGGCCATCAGCGGCGGCAGCACCACCAGCTCGGCACCGGAGGGCCGTAGCAGGGGCTTGAGGTAGTCGCGCAGGCGCTGCTCTGCGGCCAGGAGCTCGAGGGGCTCGAAGGGGCCCGCGATGAGGGGCTGCACGTGCACGGTGCCGGTGTGCAGGCGCGGCACGGGCACGTTGGTGCCTTCGTAGTAGCGGGGGGGCCAGCTCGCGAGGGGCTTGTCGAGCACCAGGCCGAACTCCTTGCAGCCGGGGCGCTCGTCGTCGCAGGGGGTGATCTTCTCGTCCCACACGCCGATGATGAACCGTTCGATGGTGACGTCGTCCTCCATCGGGGCGGAGAAGATGAGGTCGGCGTCGAACGCGCCGGGGAAGAGGGTCTGGATGGACAGATCCAGGGCCTCGCCCTCGGTGGTGAACGCCGTGACGCCCACGTAGGCCTCGCGGTCGCGCTTGCCCACCACGGGGCCCCAGGAGGCCGGGGTGTGGGAGATGGTGGCGGCCACGGTGAGCAGGTGCTCGGTGGTGTCGTGGTGGATGCGGGTGGGCTGCACCACCCAGGTCTCCTCGACGGGCGAGCAGGCCTGCTCGGCACAGGCCGCGGCATCCTTGCCGGTGGTGCCTGCACACAGCAGGCGCTGGCAGGAGGTGGCGGGCTCGGCGGCGGGGGCCGAGGTGGACAGGGCGGCGAGGAGGATCAGGGACGGGGACATGTGGCCTCTCCGTGCGGTACGCGGGCAGTCTAGCATCCTGGCGGCCCGGGTGGAGGCTGCCGGTGTCGCTGCACCTGGGCAGGCATCTGGTGGATCCCTGACGGTACGAAATGGACCGTGCCAAACGACCGCCATGGGCTATTGTGAAACCGCTACGGCCCGCAATGGATGCGGGTACCTTCCACACGAGGTGATGAAGATGGCTTTCACCCTTCCTGAGCTGCCCTACGCGAAGAGCGCCCTGGCTCCCCACATCTCCGAGGAGACCCTGGAGTTCCACTACGGCAAGCACCACGCCGGCTACCTGACCAAGCTGAACGCAGCAGTGGCCAACGATTCCTCCCTGGAAGGCAAGTCCCTCGAGGACATCATGCTGTCCGCCTCCGGTGGCCTGTTCAACAACGCCGCCCAGGTCTGGAACCACACGTTCTACTGGAACTCCATGAGCCCCAACGGCGGCGGCGCACCCACCGGTGCCATCGCCGACGCCATCAACGCCGCGTTCGGCTCCTTCGAGCAGTTCAAGGTCGACTTCTCCGCCGCAGCGGGCGGTCAGTTCGGCTCCGGCTGGGCATGGCTGGTCAAGGATGCCTCCGGCAACCTGAAGATCGTCACCACCTCCAACGCCGGCAACCCGATGACCGACGGCCTCACCCCCATCCTCACCTGCGATGTGTGGGAGCACGCCTACTACATCGACTACCGCAACAGCCGTCCCGGCTACATCGAGGCATGGTGGCACCTGGTCAACTGGGACTTCGCCAACGCCAACCTGTGATGGCAGGTGTAATGGCCGTGTCTTCGCCCTGCTGAGCGAAGACACACCACACGAGGGCGCGTCCGGGGGTATCCTGGGCGCGCCTTTCGGCGTCTTGGAGGTCGCGTGCGGGGATGGTGGCTGCTGGCACTGGCGGGATGCGGCACGGTCGACGTGTTCGACCCGGACCACGCGCCGGTGGTGGAGCTCGTCCAGGCATCGACCGGTGAGGTCTTCGTGGGCGCCCACACCTGGAAGGCCCAGGTGAGCGACCCGGACGACGACCCGGATCAGGTGCTCGTGGTGTTCGACCTGTCCACCGACGGCGAGACCTTCCTGCCCATCGAGCCCGGCGTGGGCTGCGCCGACTTCGCCGACGCGGAGGGCAGGGCCCAGTGCACGCTGGTGATGGCCGAGGCCCACTCGCTGCTTCGGGTGCGGGCGCTGGACATCCGCGGCTACGAGGGTCGCGTCGAGCTCCCGCTGACGGTGGGCGAGGACGTGGGACCGGTGCTCACGGTGGGTGTGCCCGACGCGCTGGCCTATCCGGGGGTGCCCTTCGAGCTGACCGGCGAGGTCTCGGATCCCGACGACGACGTGGCCGACCTGACGCTCACCTGGTGGACGGACCTGGGCCAGGAGCCGTCTGGGCAGGTCTTCCCGGCGGCCGACGGTGCCCTCGCGTGGGACGTGGTGCTGCCCGATGAAGGCACCGTCGACGTCCACGTGCGCGCCACCGACCCCCTTGGCCACAGCCGGCAGGTCACGGTGCCGGTGTACGTCGGTCCGGAGAACCGGCCACCGGGGTGCACCTGGGACGCCGCGCCGCCGGAGGCGTGGCCGGTGGGGGCGCCGCTCACGGTGTCGCTGTGGGCGGTCGACGAGCGGGAGGCCGGCGATGGACTGTGGGTGCAGGCGCTCAGCGACGTGGAGGGCCTGCTCGCAGAAGGACCGGCGCCAGGGCAGTGGTTCGAGGCCACCCTCGAGGACCTGTCGGCGGCGGATCATGCGCTGACCCTGCGGGTGGAGGATCCGGCGGGCGGTCTGTGCGAGCTGCAGGCCGACGTCCACATCGGTGCGCCGCCCACGGTGAGCCTGTTGGCACCGACGGACGGCGTGAGCCTGACCCAGGGGGAGGGCCTCACGGTGCAGTGGACCGTGGACGACCCGGATGGGGATGCCGCGGACCTGGACCTGACCCTGTCGTCGAGCACCCAGGGCAGCCTGTGGACCGGCGACGGCCTCACGGGCTCGGTGATGCTCACATCACTGCAGACAGGGGGTCATGTGCTGACCCTGTCCGTCCGAGATCCCAGGGGACTGTCGGCCAGCGATGACGTGACGGTCACCGTGACGGCACCCTGAGGTCGGCTTCGGGTCTTGTTGACCCGGGGGTCAAGCCGACATCCCGCAATGCGTTATGGGCGAAGTGCAGGAGAGAGAGGATGCAGAACGAGCTGGCGCCCAAGCGGTCCCACACCCCATGGTTCCTTCGCATGGTCGGCAAGGTGATGATGATGCTGTCCGGATGGAAGGCATCCATCGACATCCCCGCCGATCTGAAGAAGGCCGTCGTCGTGTCGTTTCCGCACACATCGAACTGGGACTTCTACCACGCCATGGCGATCCTCTGGTCCCAGGACCTCCCGTTCCGCTTCCTGGCCAAGCACACCCTGTTCAAGGGGCTGCAGGGCTGGTTCCTGAAGAAGGTCGGCGGCATCCCGGTGGACCGCACGGCGGCCCACGGCCTGGTGGGCGAGGCGGCCCGTATGCTCCGCGAAGCCGAGGAGATGTTCCTGCTCGTGGCCGTGGAGGGCACCCGCTCCTACCGCCCCTACTGGAAGAGCGGCTTCTACCACATCGCCGAGCAGGGTGGCGTGCCCGTCATCGCGGGGTTCCTGGACTACCCGAACAAGCGGGGTGGGTTCGACACGGTCGTGGAGGTCACGGGGGATCCCAAGGCCGACATGAACCGGTTTCGCGAGGTCTACAAGGGGTATACGGGGCGTCGCCCAGCGAAGCAGTCCGCTATCCGTCTTCGTTCCGAAGACGGATAGCGGACTGCTTCGCTGGGCAGGCGGGCCTCGCCGCGCCGGCACCGGCCGATCCTTCGTCGCGTCGGTCGGGCCGACCGGAAGGTCGGCCTCTCCCTAGCTCCTCGTTTCGGACGGCGCCGGCGCGGCGATGCCCTTGGGTGTGCGGCTGAGGGGGCTTCGCTGGGATTGCTTTCGCGGCCTTGCGGCCTGTGATGGCGGGGGCGGGGCGTCTAGAGGGGAGCGGCGGGGCGGCCGCTGTGGCCTCCTTGGCGGCCCCGTTGCGTCGTCGCTGTGCTCCTCGCACCGGAACCACCCTGGAGGCCTCGCTGGGGTGGGGGGCCGAACGTGGGCTGGTGACCCCGTCGGCTTCGCTTGGGGCGTTGTAGCGTAGGGGCGCTGCTTGCTGCACCCGACGCCGTCGGTGTTGCTTGGGGCCTCGAGTCCCCGGGGGGTTGCCGTCGGCTTCTACGCCGGCTCCCCGTGATGCCGTTCCACCTCGGCGGCCGCCGTCTTCATGGCCTCCTCCATGCCGTCCTCCCAGCACACTTCCTCGATGAGGGCGTAGATGACGCTCTGGGCGAGGAGGCGGTTGAGCATGGGCTGCAGCTCGGCGTCTTCGGTGCCGCCGTCCAGGCCCCAGGCGGCCTCGTCGGGCACCTGCAGGCGGCCGATGGCCAGGGCCAGCTCGCCCTCGCTGGTGAGGAGGTGGTCGCGGGCCTCGCGGATGTGGCGTGCCATCTCGGGGTCGCGCTCCGGCGGGTGGGCCAGCAGGGCCTCGTGCCAGGCCTTTCGGATGGCCTCTTCCGTGAGTGGGACGCCCTCGGGCAGGCCCAGGAGCTCACGGGGGTCGTGGACCACGTGACCCTGGCCGTCGACGTGGACGGGCTTGCGGGTCTTGCCGGCGGCCGGCGGGGTCAGCGGCAGGTCGAACATCTGGCTCATGGGCGGGCCTCCTGCTGGGCATCCACCTGCTTCTGCAGCATGGACTGCAGGGTGGTGATGGCTTCGGCGAGGCTACTGGCCTCCCGCAGCTCGACGGTGGGGAGGAGCTGCTCGAACATCTGCTGGGCCCAGTCCGGGACCTTGATGAGGCTCAGCAGGCGGCTGCGCCACACGTCGGCGGGGAGCAGGGCCTTGCCGCCGTGGAACCACCAGTCCAGCAGGCCGGCGCGAGGCGCGGGATCGAACGGCAGCTCGCCGATGAGGGCGTTGACCGCTCTCGCCTCGTGGCGGGCGAGGAAGCCGACCACCGGCCAGCCGGCGCCGTCGACGAGCTCGCGGCCCATCTTGGGATCCCAGGTGAACCACCAGGCGATGACGTCCAGGGCGGCCTTGGTGGACGCCGCCCCGTGCAGCGACCGCAGCCAGCGGCCGAGCAGGCGCACCTGCAGCTTCAGATCCCCCGGCTCGCCCCAGCGGGCCATCATGGCGATGGAGGCGGCGTGGGCGTCGGCGGTGGGGCCGGCCTGTCGCGCGACCGTGAGGATGGCCTCACGGGTGTCGTCGGCCATGCCGTCGAGCACACCGGGCAGTCCCAGGAGCGGTGCCCAGGCGGGGCTGGCGACGCCGGCGGCGGCCATGGCCTCGATGGCGACGGTGAGGGCGGCCTGGGCGTCGTCGTCCAGGCCGCCGCGACGTCCGGCCTCGGCCATCGCCGTGCGCAGCACCTGGGAGAGGATGCGGGCGGCCTCGGGCTCGTTCGCCAGGTGGGGGATGCCGCCGAAGGCGGGCTTGAGGTAGCCCACGCAGGCGGCGTGCAGACACATCAGGTGGCGCATGCGGCCCGCGGACGCCCCGGCGGCCTTCAGCTCGTCGATGGCCTGCTGGGGGTGCACGCCACGGGCGGACTCCAGCAGCTGGTCGCCGGCGGCGATCGGGTCTGCCAGGTGCGCCATCTGGTGCCAGGTGGCCTCGCGGATCACGTCGGGCGGCAGCTGCAGGTGGTTCATGGCCACCACCCGGCGGCCGATCTCGAGGACCGTCTCGGGGCGGAACTGGGCCCGGTGGCGCCACAGGTGCACCGTGAGGGCGGCGTCGGGCACCTGCACCTCGGGATCGAAGTGGTCGGTGCGCACCTGCAGCACGGCGAGCTGGGTGGGCAGCTCGGTGGCGGGGAGCAGGCGGGAGGCGAGGGCCTGGGCGGCACGGACGGGGTTGGCGAGGCCGGTGAGGCGCCCCAGCGGCACGTCGCGGCCGACCCGCTGCAGGATGAGGCACAGGGCCCGCTCCATGGCCTTCCGGTCGTCGCCGGCCAGCAAGCTCTGGATCTCCTGGCCGTGGGCGGACGTCCAGGGGGCGCGGGTACGGCGCCAGGCGAGCAGGTCGCCCGGCGTCACCTGCTCGTGCAGGGCGGGCCAGTCGGCGGGGTCCGTGTCGACGCGCAGCGGACGGCCCAGGTGGCCCTGGAGCGCGGCCACGGCGGTGTGGGGGGTGAGCGCGGCGGCACGGGAGAGCAGCTGCAGGTCGTTGGCCCGGGGGGACAGCGCCGCGAGGACGGGGTTCGAGAACACCTCCGTCTGGTCGTCGACGAGCAGGCGGAAGGCGTTGTGCAGGAACGGGCGGGCGCCGGCGGCGGCCAGGAAGGCCTGGTTCCAGGGACCGGGACGGCCGGTGCGGGTGACCTTCCAGGCCTCCATCAGATCCTTCAGCCGCAGGTGGGGCTCGTTGGGCAGGCCCTCGGTGGGGGCGTCGCCCAGCAGGCCCCGCAGCGTCTGTGCGTAGGCGGGCCAGGCCTGCTGCAGCGCATCCGCGAGGCGGTCGAGCTCGTCGGCATCGCCCCGGTGGGCGGCCTGCAGCGCGGCCATCAGCTCGCCGAGGGGGCTCGGCAGCGCGGGTGCCTCGAGGCCCTCACGCCAGGCGGTCTCCGCGGTCTGGAAGGCATCGAACAGCGTGGTGCTCACAGGTACACTCCTTGCTCGAACATGCGGTCCATCAGCTCGGTGTGGTGGGCGAGGGCGTCGGCGCGGCGGCCGGCCCGGACGGCGAGCATGCCGCTGCGGGCCTGGCTGAGCAGGTCCTCGCCCTGCTCACCGAGGTCTGCCGGTCGGCCGAGCACCTGCTCGAAGCTGGCGATGGCCGCCTGCAGCTCCGGATCCAGCTCGGCATCGCCGCCCCGGGGCACGGTGGACTCCTCGGCCAGGTACGGGTCGCCCCACTCGAGCTCGACGCTGTCGAACCAGGTCGTCAGCTCCGTCCACAGGGCCTCGTGGGCCGACCCGTCCAGGCTGACCGTGCCGGTGACCTCCCGGCCGGAGAGCTGATCGGTGATGCGGATGGTGACCAGGCCGTCGAGATCGTGCTCGAAGGTGATGGCCTGGGTGCGGAACAGGCGGTCCTCGGGGGCCGGCGGGATGTCCTCCATCACCACCTTGCCGCACAGCAGGTTGTTCCGCGGATCAGGGTCCGAGCCCTGGAAGACCCACAGCTGCACCCGGCTCTGGGTGGGGTGGGCCGTTCGCACCAGGTGGGTGTGGCGGGAGGGCAGGGGGCAGTTGCGGGGCGTGATGACCTCGCAGGTGTAGTGGGTGGGGTAGCCGGGGATGCCGCCGGTGAGGATGCCCATGGACAGGCTGAAGGGGGCCACGTCGACCAGGATGCCGGAGATGTCGGTGCCGTCGAGGATGGCCGCCTGCAGCGCCGCGCCGAGGGAGACGGCGTGCTGCACGGGGATGGAGGCGTCGCCCTGCAGGCCGTAGCGGCGGAACAGGCCCCGCCAGATGAGGGGCAGGCCGGTGGAGCCGCCGACGAAGACGAGGTCGTGGACGTCCTGGGCGCTGACGCCGGCGTCGGCGAGCACCTGGTCGACGCTCTTCAGGGTGCGCTCGAGGACGGGCAGGATGGCCTCCTCGAGGTCTTCCCGCTCGGCGGGCACGGCCGGCGGTTCGCCCTCGGCGGCGCCCGGGATGGGCACCATGACGGTGGGCTCGTGGCACAGGGCGAGCTTGGCCTGCTCCACCTGGGACCACCAGGCGGCCCGGGTGGGGCCGTCGCTGCGCAGGGCCTCCGCCCGTGCGGGCGCGACCTGGGCGATGCGCTCGACCAGGAGCTCCGACAGGCCCCGGTTCACGTCCTCGCCGCCCAGGTGCACGTCGCCGTGGCTGGCCTGCACCTCGAGGATCAGGCCGTCCTGCCGCACGAGGGACACGTCGAAGGTGCCGCCACCCAGATCGTAGACCAGGGCCGTGCGGCGCAGGGCCTTGCCGTGGCCGTGGGCCAGGGCGGCGGCGGTGGGCTCGGCGATGAGGCGGCGGACGCGCAGCCCCGCGGCCTCGCCGGCCTGACGGGTGAGGGAGCGCTGCAGCTGGTTGAACCAGGCGGGCACGGTGATCACCACGTCGACGGGGCGTTCGCCGGTGGAGGCACCGATCTCGTCCGCGAGGTGACGAAGGATGGCCGTGGACACCTCCACCGGCGTGACCACGCGGCCCTCGAAGGTCCACACGTGGCGGGTGCCCAGCGCGCGCTTGGCGGCGCGGATGAGGCGCTCCGGGGCAGCCTCGGCGGCGGCCAGGGCGTCGTGGCCCACCAGGAGCTCGCCGCCGTCAGGGGGGACCCACACCACCGAGGGCAGCAGCACGCGCCCCCGGACGGGCAGCAGCAGGGGGGCGCCGTCCACCACGCGACCGATGGCCGTGGTGGAGGTGCCGAGGTCGATTCCGTAGCATCGGGTGGGCAAGAGGACTCCTCTGCGGGGGGACGCCGATCGGCTCGGGCCAGACGGCGGCCATTGTACCCCTGTCGGGGTCGGAGTGGATGACGTGGCCTCCACGACCCTGGTACAACGGCCCTGACGAGCGGGGAGGTGGGCATGCGACGCGCGACGATGGTGGGCCTGGGGCTGGCGATCCCGGTGGTGGTGATGCTGCTGGTGGTGGGCCGGAAGGCCCCGCCGGGGGCCTACGGGGATCCGGTCCGGCCCCATGGCCGTGCACAGCGGGCCCCGGTCAAGGAGGTCCCCACCGAGCCCCGGATCGTCGACCAGCAGGCGGTCGTGGAGGTCTCGGACGAGGCGCGGGCCCAGGCACTGGTCGAGGGGCCCGGCGTGGTCGCGCTGATCGTCACCGAGTCCACCCGTGCCGATCACCTCAGCGCCTGTGGCTACGGACGTCCCACCTCACCCGGGCTGGAGCGCCTCGTGGCGGAGGAGGGCCTGACGCTGCAGTGCGACGGCGTGAGCGTGTCCACGGGCGTCGTGCCCTCGATGGTGAGCCTGTTCTCCGGACGGCCGCCGCTGGCCCACGGAGTGGTGCTCGAGAACCAGGTGGTGCCGGGCGACACGCCCCTGCTGGCCGAGACCTTCCAGGCCCGCGGCTACCAGACCCTGTTCGTGAACGGGCACCCTGGCGTGCGTCAGGAGAGCGGCCTGTGGCGGGGCTTCGATCGGGTGGTGGCCGCGCCGCCCGCCCTGCAGCACGACCTGCGGGCTGACGGCACGGCGAAGGCGCTGCGGGAGCAGCTGGGGGAGGCCCGTCCGGACGCGCCCGTGTTCGTGGTGGTGCACCTGTTCGACGCCCACGATCCCTATCCGAAGGTGCCCCAGGGCGTGGACTGGGTGCCGCCGCAGTCCGGACTGGCACTCCACGGGGCCATGAACCCCTCCCGGCGCTTCGTCACGGGCAAGATGCCTCCCAAGGATCGCAAGGACTACCAGGCCCGCATGACCGACACCTACGACCACGCGCTGTCCATCCAGGATGCGAGCCTGGTGGCGGTGTGGGAAGCCCTGGAGGCCCTGCCCCAGGCCGAGCACGGGCTGCGGGTCGCGGTGGCGTCCACCCACGGCGAGCACGTGGGTGACCACGGGGCCGTGCGGCACTTCGGCGCCCCCTGGCGGAGCGTGCTGCAGGTGCCGTTCGCGTTCCATGACTCGGAAGGAACGGTCGAGCTGCCGGCCCGGCTGCAGCAGCACCACGTCCACGACCTGCTCATCGACGGCGAGCTGCCGGGCGATCCCGGTCCTGTGGTCTCCGTGTCGCTGTCCATGGGCGGCAACGCGGGCCACACGATGGACGCGGTGGCCCTGCGCGACGGCACCCGCAAGCTCGTCTGGTTCGAGGGCGGCGTCCGGACGGTCGACCTGCAGGCCGACCCCTTCGAGCGGTCGCCGGTGAGCGACGTGACCAACGAGGACCGCAAGGCCCTCGAGCCGTTCGTGCTGCGGTTCCAGGCGGTGGCTGCCGAGGCCCGGAGCGGCGCGGAGCAGCTCGCGACGGGGCCGAAGCCCGGGAAGGGGCGAAAGGGCAAGCAGAAGCGGCCGTGAGGTCACGTCTGGAGAGGATCCCCGTAGTGTTCCTTCCGTCCTAGAACTCGGCCCGGAACTTGTTGGGCGTCCGCACCTGGTGCTTCAGCCGGAGCATCGCCTGGTGCAGCGCCGCTTCCGACAGCGGCTTGTCCAGCACCAGCTCCAGTCCCGTCGGCGCATCCGTGGGTCCGGTCAGGTGGGCGAGCCCTACCCAGGGCACCGGCCCGCAGGGGGCGTCGAGGGCCCGGCGGAGGTCGGCCAGGAGGCTCGACTCGGTGTCCGACAGTCCCGTCCAGTCCAGCATCATCAGCTCGACGGGGTGGTTGTGGGCGAACTGCAGCGCCTCGGCCACATGACGGGTGCAGATGAGGTCGAAGCCGCAGCGGTCGAGGAGCCGGGCGGTGTGCCGGGTGGCGGTCGCGTCGGGATCGAGGAGCATCACGCGAACAGGCCCTCTGCGGGGGAGGGCCTTGTCGTTCATGGGCAGGTCGATGGCGGGGCCGGCCTTGCTGCGGGCGAGGGTGGCGTGGACCGCCAGCGCGAAGGAGGCCACGAGACAGCCGGACGTGGCGATGGCGAGGCTCGTCCAGCGGGCGTCGGTCCACAGGCCCATGGCGAGGCCGATCCAGCACACCATCATGGACCCGGACACCACCTTGAGGATGGTGTCCGTCCGCTGCAGCGACCGCACGAGCAGCAGGAGTCCCACACCGAGCGCCGCCAGCAGGAAGCTGGTGAGCGCGGACGTCAGGGACATGGATGCCAGGCCTGAAAAGGGCAACGCGCCTCCTTGGACCCAGGGAAACGGGCAAGGAGACGCGCGGGTGCAGTGGGAATGACCCTAGCGGGACATCACTCCTCGTCGGCGGGGACGCCCTGCTGGCCGATGACCTCGGACTGCTCGGTCTGCTCGGCGATGATGAACTCGACGCGGCGGTTCATCTCCCGACCCTCGGGGGTGGCGTTGGACATCAGGGGATACATCTCGCCGTAGCCGCGGGCCACGAGGCGCTTGGGATCGACGCCGTGATCGATGAGGTAGGTGCGCACGGCGAGGGCGCGGCGCTCGGACAGATCCTGGTTGAGCGCGGTGCCGCCCTGGGCGTCGGTGTGGCCCTCGATGCGGATGCGGCCCACCTGGGGGTTGTTCTGCAGGGTGGCGACGACCTGATCGAGCAGGCCGTGGGAGTCGCGCTTGATGCTGGCGAGGCCCACGTCGAACTGCACCTTGTCGAGGATCATGATCTTCTGGGCGGTGAGGATGGCCTTGACCTCGTCCGGGCAGCCGTCCTCGTCGAGGTGGCCGTTGAACTCCTCGGGCTGCAGGGGGCACAGATCGGCCACGTCGGCGATGCCGTCGCCGTCGTTGTCGAAGTCGGGGCAGCCGTCGTCATCCTCGAACTTGTCGAAGTCCTCCGCGTTGTTGGGGCAGGGGTCGAGGTTGTCGATGATGCCGTCGGCGTCGCGGTCGGCCTCCTCCTCGGGGCAGCCGTCGTCGTCGTAGAAGCCGTCGAAGTCTTCCGGGTGGTTCTTGCACAGGTCGAGGTGGTCGACGATGCCGTCCTTGTCGTTGTCGAGCTCGGGACAGCCGTCCTCGTCCTCGAAGCCGTCGGGATCCTCGGCCTCGTCCGGGCAGGCGTCCATGGAGTCGGCGATGCGATCGAGGTCGTTGTCGGGATCAGGGCAGCCGTCGTCGTCGAGGTAGCCGTCGATGTCCTCGGGATCGGTGGGGCAGCGGTCGTCGACATCGGCCAGGCCGTCCATGTCGTTGTCGAGCTCGGGGCAGCCGTCTTCGTCTTCGTAGCTGTCGAAGTCCTCGGCGGTCTTGGGACAGGCGTCGTCGCGGTTGGCGATGCCGTCCCAGTCCTTGTCGGGGGCGTACAGCGGGGCGTAGGCCACCGACAGGAAGCCGCGCACCTTGGGCACGCTGGGGGAGGCGGTGAGGCCGGCCATGGCGCCCATGTTCATGCCGAAGCCCGGCTTGGTGCGGATGGTGATCGAACCGCCCGCCTCCACGGGCACCTGCAGACCCGCGCCGAGGGCGTCCTCGGTGAGCTCGCCGAGCCGCGTGCTCAGGGTGGCCGCACCGTTGATCTCGGCGTTGAGGCGGATGAACTCGGGCATCACGTAGGCGCCGATGCCCGCGCCGTAGATGAGCTGGTCGTCGATGACGTACTGCTCGCCGATCACGGTGGAGCCGAACACCGCCTGGTAGCCGGTGTGGGCGCCGAAGTGCACCGGACCGAGCTGGCCGGACATGTTCATCATCGCGCCGAGGGTGGGCACCGACCAGGTCATCTGGTGCCTGGCGCTGCCGGTGGGGATGGTGACGAACGGGGTGATGGCGAGCCCGAAGCCGTTGGACTCGTTCAGCGGCACGAACTTGAGGCTGGCGGTGATGTCGCCGATGCCGGTGGGGCTGCCCTCGGGGACGTCGTCGAGGTCGTAGGAGTAGGCCACGTACTGGAACACGGGCATGCTGACGCCGATCTCGAGCCAGTCGGTGGGGGCGCCGGCGGCCCGGAAGTGGCCGGCGGCCATGTGGTCGACGTTGCCCTCGGCCGGGATGAGCACGCCGTTGACCGTGATGCCGGACTGGTAGGGGATGTAGCCGTAGTCGCCCCACAGCTCGATCGCGACGCGGCCTGCGGGCAGGGTGCGGGCGGTGTGGATCGTGGCGAAACCGGACGGGATGCCGGCGGGTACGAAGCGCTGGATGTTCAGCGTGGGGCCGTCTGCCGTGTCGGCCTCCTCCTGTGCCATGGCGGAGCCGCCGGCGAGGGTGGCCAGCGCGAGGGCGGTGCGGCGGCGCCGACGGACGAACAGGCCGAGCAGGCCCAGGCCGAGCCAGGGCAGGGAGCCGCCGCCGGTGGTGGAGCAGCCTTCGCTGTTGCCGCCGATGGGCAGGATGTCGTGGTCGAAGGGGTCGAGCACCTCGGGGATGCCGTCGCCGTCCTCATCCTCGAGCGACTCGTCGCCATCGAGGTAGTAGTCGTCGTCGGTGTCGGGATCGAGGGGGTCGCTGCCCACCTCGAGCTCGACCGGATCGTCCAGGCCGTCGCCGTCGGTGTCTGCCAGGCGGGGATCGGTGCCGTACACCATCACCTCGTCGCCGTCGTCGAGGCCGTCGCCGTCGGAGTCGGCCACGTTGGGGTTCGTGCCGTAGTCGTTGGTCTCCTCGTCGTCGCTCAGGCCGTCTCCGTCGCTGTCGACCTCCTGGGCGAGCGCATCGGGGGCCGGCAGCAGCAGGGCACCACCGAGGACAGTGGTACTGCTGAGCACGAGGGTCAGGGCTGCCGTGGGCAGGCTTCGGGCCATGGACGTCTCCGTTGCAGGGCAGGAGTTGGGGTCGTCTGCTGGCCTACCCTAGCGGAGTCGGTGACCGAGCGGAACACCGTGCGGCGCATCCCCAGCATGCAGGCGAAAGAATTTCCGTTCGTGCCGGGGGAGTCCTGGAGCCGGAGGCTATCGGTACATGGATTCGATCTGCTCGGCGAACTTGTCGAGAACCACGCGTCGCTTGAGCTTGAGCGTAGCCGTGAGCTCGCCTGTCTCCACGGAGAAGTGCTTGTCGAGTACGGTGAATTTCCGCACATGCTCCACCCGGGCGAACTGCGGGTTGACCTCGCTGTCGATGAAGGCCTGCAGCTCCTGCTCCACGGCCGCCATATCGGGCGAGGTGCCGTACTTCGCCTCGACGGCCTCGGTCTCGAGGGTGAGCAGCGCGGAGCAGAACTTGCGTTCGTCGCCGATCAGCATGGCCTGGGAGATCATCGGGTGGGCGGTGAGGGCCTCCTCGATGGGGCGGGGCGCGATGTTCTTGCCGCCGGCGGTGATGATGATCTCCTTCTTGCGGCCGACGATGTACACGAAGCCGTCTTCGTCGATGCGACCGAGGTCGCCGGTGAGGAGCCACTCGCCGTCCATGGTCTCCGCGGTGGCGTCCGGGCGGTTGAGGTAGCCCTGGAACACGTGGGGGCCGCGCACGATGAGCTCGCCGTCGTCGGCCAGCTTGACCTCGCAGCCGGGCATGGCCTTGCCCACGCTGCCGATGCGGGTGTCGCCGGGCTTGTTGAAGGTGGTGGGGCCGCAGTCCTCGGACTGGCCGTAGGCCTCGTGGATGGGGAAGCCCAGGCCCGCGAAGAACTCGAGCACCTTGGCCGAGACGGGCGCGGCACCGCTGATCCCGCCGCGGGCGGCGTCGAAGCCCAGGGCGGCGCGGGCCTTGGACAGGACGACCTTGTCGGCGAGCTTGAACATCAGGGCGTCGAGGCCGCCGAGCTGGCGGCCCTGGTGGGCGGCGTGGATGTGCTTGCGCCCCTGGGCGAAGGCCCAGCTGGCGAGGGCCTGCCGGACGGGCGGCGCGGCCGAGAGCTTGGCGGAGACGCCCTCGTAGACCTTCTCCCACACCCGGGGCACGCCGAAGATCCAGGTGGGACGGACCTCCTTGAAGTCCTCCAGCAGGTGCTCCATGCCGCGGGAGTAGTAGATCTGGTGCCCGCTCGCGAGGGGACCGTGGATGGTGAACAGCTGCTCCACCACGTGGGAGAGCGGCAGGTAGGACACGATGCGATCGGGCTGGCGGACGCCGGCCAGCGCGACCACGGTGTCGACCGTCCAGATGAGGTTGTCGTGGCTGAGCATCACGGCCTTGGGGTTGCCCGTGGTGCCGGAGGTGTAGATGAGGCTGGCGATGTCGCCACCGGTGAGGGCGGCGACCCGCGCCACCCGCTCGGCCTCGTGGTCGTCGGTGGCCTTCTGCATGAACGCGCGCCAGGAGAGCACGCCCTCGGGGACCTCCTCCTGCAGCAGCACGATGTGCTCGAGCGCCGGCATCCGGCCCGCGGCCTTCTGCTCCTGGACCTTGCGCAGCTGATCGCTGGTCTCGACGAAGATGACCGGCGCCTTGCAGTCCTCGGCGATGAAGGAGATCTCCGGGCCCGAGCTGGTCTGGTAGATGCCCGTGGCGGCGCAGCCGGCCTGCAGCGCGCCGAGGAAGGCGATGGACCACTCGGGACGGTTGTTGGAGAGGATGCACACATAGCTGCCCGGCTTCAGCCCGAGCGCGATGAACGCACGACCGGCGGCGCGGGTCTGGCCCTGGTAGGTCTGCCAGCTCGTGGGGCCCCAGGAGCCGGTGGCAGAACGGACGTAGTAGGCCGCCTTGTTGCCGAGCTGGTCGGTACGCGCATCGAGTTGGGAGATCAAGGTGGTCATGCATCCTCCGATGGTGTGCAGACGGGGTCGAGCGGCAGGGCGCGTTCCCCGACGGGGCCAGACGGCGTCGTGACTGGTACAGTATCCCACGTGCCGTCGGATCAGGAGTGGATGCATGGATGGATGGGGGGCGCTGACGCTGCTGGCGCCGGCGATCGCGATTGGGACCGCCTGGAAGACCAAGCGAGTCATGTTGTCACTGAGCATGGGGATCGTGGTCGGCATGGTCGTCGCGGTGGCCCTCGGCGCGGGCGGATCGGTCGAGGTGGTGTCCATCGTGGCGAGGGACACCATCTGGAGCATCGACCACATCACCATCACCGTGTTCAGCATGTTCGTGGCAGGCATGGTGGGTGTGCTCGACCACACCGGCATGATGGCCGACATGGTCAAGGGCCTCGACCGCTGGGTGAAGACCCCCCGAGCGGCCATGGTGGCGTCCTGGTGTGCGGGCTGGGGCATCTTCTTCGACGACTACGCCAACTGCATGGTGGTCGGCAGCGCCATGGGCCCCGTGTGCGACGAGCACAAGGTCTCCAGGGCCAAGCTGGCCTACATCGTCGACTCCACGGCGGCACCCATCGCGTCGCTCACGCTGATCAGCACCTGGGTGGGCTACGAGATCGACGTGCTCAACAAGGCGCTGGAGACGGTCGACCGGGCAGGGGAGGGCTTCGAGATCTTCCTGTCGGCCATTCCCTACCGGTTCTACGGCTGGCTGGCGCTCATCCTCGCCCTCATGGTGGCCACGAGCGGCCGCGACTTCGGGCCCATGCTCCGGGAGGAGTCGCTGGCCCGTCACGGTCCCGACCCCAAGGTCACCGAACACGCCGCCACCGGAAAGGCCTGGCGCGCCCTGATCCCGGTGCTGGCCCTCATCCTCGTGACCTTCGGCAGCATGTACGCCCAGGGCATCCGGGAGAACGCCGGCGCCGACGTGCCCCTGTGGCAGATCATCGGGGCCGCCAACCCGTTCAGCTCCATGCTCAACGGTTCCATCGTGGGGCTCACCCTGGCGCTCGTGATGGGGGCGGCCAGTGGAAGCCGGGCCGAGGCGATGAGCGGCATGCTCGACGGCTTCAAGAAGCTCCTGCCGGCCATGGCGGTGCTGTACCTGGCCTGGGCCCTCGGGAGCGCCATCACGCTGTCGGGCGCCCAGGAGTACCTCACGGGGCTCCTCGGGGGCTGGTTCCCCGGGTGGGCGCTCCCCCTGGTCACCTTCTGTGCGGCCGCCATCACGGCCTTCTCCACCGGCACCTCGTTCGCCACCATGGGCATCCTCATCCCCCTGGTGGTGCCCCTCGGCGTCACCCTGGTGCCCGAGCACGTGGAGTTCCTCCTGCCGGCCACCGTCGGCGCGGTGCTGGCCGGGGCCATCTGGGGCGATCATGCGTCGCCCATCAGCGACACCACCGTGCTGTCGGCCACCGGCGCCCGGGTCGATCTGGTCACCCACGTGGAGACCCAGCTGCCCTACGCGATGCTCGCGGGCGTCACGGCGGCGCTCATCGGCTACCTGCCGGCGGGCTTCGGGTTCCGGCCGTTCCTCTCGATCGGCATCGGTGTGGTCGTCATGGGCGCCGTGCTCCTGTGGCGGGGCAAGCACCCGGAGGATGTGGTGATGGCGGAGGGGGCGTCGTCAGCGCCTTCTGCGAGGGAATTCTAGGAGGGGGCCATGTTTCGCCCGGGATCGTAGGGGCGGGCCTTGGTCCGCCCGCCGACCCGGCACATGGTCGTTGGCGCGCACACGGGCGGACCAAGGCCCGCCCCTACGTTGCAATGCCCCAGGGGAAGGCAACGGGGTCGGGCGAGGCGAGCAGCCTCCCGGGGACGCGGGGCCCCGGCGCCCCAAGGGGCGCCCGTACGTCCAACGCCCCAAGGAACGCCGACGGGGTCGGACGAGGCGAGCGGCCTCCCGGGGACGCGGGGCCCCGGCGCGCCAAGGGGCGCCCGTGCGTCCAACGTCAACCCGAGGGGGCGCTGGGGGCCGGCGAGGCGAGGAGCGACGCGACGAAGCATCGGGGGTGCCCAGGGCCCGCGAGCGTCCCGCCCCGACAAACGACCTTCCGAAGGCCACCCAGGCCGCAAGGCCGCGAAGGCCATCCCAGGGAGCCTCTTCAGCCGCACACCCGAGGGATGCGGCGTCCCGTCACGGCCTGGGCGAGGAGCAAACGAAAGGCCGCACTTGTGTGCGGCCCGAGTGAAGCGACGAAGAACAGGCTGTGGCGGGTCGTCGCAGCCCGTCTACGCCGGCGCGATTCCGCCGTTCAAGGGCCTCAAGGGCCCTTGAACGTCGGAAACGCGCCGGCTTTCAACTTCGCCATGTATTCGTCGAGCCCCTGGCGGACCTGCGAGGAGAGCATCAGGCAGCCGAGGATGTTCGGCACGGCCATGCCGAGGATCATCATGTCGGAGAACTCGATGACGTTGCTGACGTGCAGGATGGGGCCGAAGAACGCGACGATGACGAACAGGATCTTGTAGGGCATGCGCGCGCCGTCGCCGAAGAGGAACACCGCGGACTGCTCGCCGTAGTAGGACCAGGAGATCATGGTCGAGAAGGCGAAGAGCACCACCGCGATGGCGAGGACGTAGGGGAACCAGGGGATGACCGTGGCGAAGGCCTCGGCCGTGAGCACCACGCCGTCGCTGGCGTCGGGCACGGCGTACACGCCGCTGATGACCACCACGAGGCCGGTCATGGTGCAGACCACGATGGTGTCGACGAAGGGCTCGAGCAGGGCGACGATGCCCTCGCGGACGGGCTCGGTGGTGGAGGCGGCCGAGTGGGCGATGGAGGCGGAGCCGACGCCGGCCTCGTTGGAGAAGGCCGCCCGGCGGAAGCCCATGATGATGACGCCGAGAGCGCCACCGCCCACCGCGCGGCCGGTGAAGGCCTCGGTGAACATGGTGCCGAAGGCGCTGGGGATCTGGCCGGCGTTGGCGACGATGACGAACAGCGCGGCGATGACGTACACCACGCACATCAGGGGCACCAGGAAGCCGGCAGCGGCGCCGATGCGCTTGATGCCGCCGATGATGACCAGGGCGACGGCCGCCGCGATGACGATGCCGTACACCACCGCCGAGTCCTCGAGAGAGGGCGCCACGTAGGCGAGCGCGGCGAAGGACTGGTTGCCCTGGAACATGTTGCCGCCGCCGAAGCTGCCGCCGATGCACATGACGGCGAACAGGACGCCGAGGAACCGGCCGAGCTTCGCCTTGCCGAGGCCGGCGATACCCCGGGAGAGGTACCACATCGGGCCACCGTCGATGTGGCCGTCGGGGCCGACCGTACGGTACATCTGGCCGAGACTGACCTCCGTGAACTTGGAGGACATGCCCAGGAAGCCCGCGACCACCATCCACACGACGGCGCCCGGGCCGCCCATGGACACGGCGATGGCGACGCCGGCGATGTTGCCGAGGCCGACGGTGGCCGACAGGGCCGAGGCGAGGGCCTGGAAGTGGCTGATCTCACCGGGGGCGTTGGGGTCGGTGTAGTCGCCCTTCGTGACGCTGATGGCGTGGCGGAACGCGCGGACGTTGATGAATTGCATGCGCAGGGTGAAGAACACCGCGCCGAGCACCAACCAGGCGACCACGAACGGGATCTCGTGCTGACCCGGCATCAGATCGAAGAACAACACCGCTGACAGGGGCTCCACGAGCCACTTTCCGAAGGCCTCGTCGACCGCCTGGAGCACGCCTCCCTCCTGCGCGAGCGCAGGGCTGGCGACCATCAAGGACGCCATGCAGGTGGCCAGGAACTGTTGCATTCGACTCATCTCATCCTCCGTAGGTGCGCAAGGTGTACCACCCACGGCGATGAAAATCAGCCGGTATGTCGCGAACAGGTACCGTTCAGCGCTCGAATCCGACCTTGCGAAGACCGGATCTGCTCTTCGTCCATCCGGGTTCGACCTTCACGAAGACCTCGAGGAACACCTTGCAGTCCAGCAGCTGCTCCATCTCCTCGCGGGCGGCGCTGGCGATGCGCTTGATCATCTCGCCGCCGCGCCCGATGACGATGCGCTTCTGCTGGGGCCGCTCCACGACGACCGTCATGTAGATCTTCACGAGGCCCCGGCTGTCGCGCTCCTCCTCGTCGAACTTCTCGACCTCGACGAAGGTGCTGTAGGGGATCTCCTGCTTGGTGAAGGCGAAGACCTTCTCCCGCAGCAGCTCGGAGCACATGAAGCGCTCGGACCGGTCGGTCCAGTAGTCCGGCGGGAACAGGTGGGGAGAGGCGGGGAGCTCGCCTGCGATGAGCTTCATGAGCTCGGGCACGCCGTCGCCCTCGGTGGCGCTGATGGGCAGGATGGCCTTCAGCTCGGTGGCCTTGGAGAAGGCGTCGATCAGGGGCAGCAGGTTCTGGGGCGGGATCTTGTCGATCTTGTTGGCCAGCATCACGACCTTGCCGCCGCTCGCTTCGAGCATGTCGATGATCATCTGGGTGCCCTCGTCGATCAGGGGCTCGCCGCGCTTCATGCGGGCGTTCATGAGCGCCATGTCTTCGAGCCAGCAGATGAGATCGACCTCGGCGAGGGTCTCCTGGGCGCGGCTGACCATGACCTTGTTCAGCTCGGTCCAGGCCTCGTGGATGCCGGGGGTGTCGACGAACACGACCTGCATCTGCTCGTCCGTGTGGACGCCCTGGATGCGGTCGCGGGTGGTCTGGGGCTTGGACGAGGTGATCGCCAGCTTGGTGCCCAGCAGGCGGTTCATCAGGGTGGACTTGCCCGCGCTGGGGCGTCCGACGAGGGCCACGTAGCCGGCCTTGAATTCGTTGCTCATGAGGTGATCTCCACGCGGAAGGTTCCGCGGACGAGGGTGTCATCAGCCCGGACGAAGACGTCGTCGAGCTGGAACCGGGCACGGAAGTCCCGGATGTGCTGTTGCAGCGGGCCCTTGACCCTGCTGATGTCTGCGGGGTGGCACCGCAGCGTGACGGCGCCGCCCCGTATCCCGGCGGCCTGGAGCTGGGCCATGAGGGTCTCGCGGACCCGGCGGGCCTCCACGAGCTCCCGCAGGCTGGAGTGGCGGGGACCGGCGACCGCCTTGCCGAAGCCATCCGGACCGGGCTGCATGCCCACGCGGGTGACGGTGACGCCGGCGGCCTCGAGGATGTGCATCATCTCCAGCACCGTGGTGACGGCCTCGCCCACCCGCAGCGGGGCGTACAGGCCCTGCTCGTGCCAGGTGCGCAGGCGGCTGTGGCGCAGCACCAGCAGTGGGTGCAGGCGCACGGTGGACCAGAGCTGAGCGGCCTCGGCGGCGTCCTGCAGGCAGGTCTCGTGGGAGGAGCGGGGCAGGCCGATCGTGAGCACGCCGCCCACCCGCAGGCCCATGCCCCGCAGGGTGCGGGACATCTGGCGAACCAGATCGGGGCTGTAGGGCCGGCCGGCCTCGATGAGGGCGGGCCGGTGGAAGGTGTGGGCGTCGAGCTCGACGGCCTGCAGGCCCTGGCGCTGCAGCTCGGCGGCACGCTCCCGGGGGAGCAGATCGGGCCGCACCCGGATCTCGAAGGGCAGACCGCCGAGGGCCTCCACCTGTGCATCGTTGGGAGGCTCGCCGCCGAAGAAGCGCACCAGCAGGGGGGCGCCCGCGGCCCGCTCGGTGCGGTAGTGCTCGATCATGGCCGCCACGAGCTCCGAGCTCGGCGGTTCGGGGGCCGGCGGGCACAGCAGGCAGCGCTCGGTGCCGTGGGGGCAGCACCCGAGCTGGATGGGGACGACCACGGGGCGGGTCAGGGGGACTCCTCGAGCCGCTGCGACAGGATCGCGTAGGCCAGGCGGGCGGCCTGACGGCGTGCAGCGGGCTTGGAGGGGCCGTGGCCCACGGCGAGCTTCTCGCCCTTCACGAGCACCTGCACGTGGTAGGTGGGCGCGTGGCTGGGGCCCTCGGTGGGCAGGTAGAAGTAGGTGGGCGCCACCTTCCACCTGCCCTGGGTGAGCTCCTGCAGCTTGGCGATGGGGTGGCGCATGTCGGTGCCCCCCTTGGACTCGCGCTTGAGGGCGTCGATCTCGGGCTGGAACCACAGCCGGGTGGCGTTCAGGGCCGCGTCGAAGCCGCCCTCGGTGAAGATGGCGCCGAACAGGGCCTCGACGGCACTTCCGACGATGCGGGTCTCCGGGCGGGGCTTGTCGGCCTCGGAGCGACCCAGCCGCAGCCAGTTGTGCAGGCCCTTGTGGAAGCCGACCCGTCCGAAGGCCTTGGTCTCGACCAGGCGGTGCCGCAGGCGGGTGAGGAGATCCTCCTGGCCCTCGGGGAAGGCCTCGTCGAGGAGCCTGGTCATGCACAGGCCGAGCACCGAGTCGCCGATGAACTCGAGCCGCTCGTTGTGGGGGGCGCCGTCGTGCTCGTGGGCGAAGGAGCGATGGGTCAGCGCCGTGGTGAGCAGGGCGAGGTTGGTGAACCGGTAGCCGGTGCTCTGCTCGATCTCGTCGACCAGATCGCTCATGGGGCACCGAGGGCGTGGTCGATCCAGCCGCCGCCGAGGACGACATCGTCGCGGTAGAACACCGCGGCCTGGCCGGGGGCGACCGCGCGGGCCGTGCCCTCGAAGCGGGCGGTGACCGTGCCATCCTCGGCAGCCTTCACGCGGCAGGGCACGAGGCCGCCGTTGTGGCGGATGCGGGCCATGACGACCTCGCCTTCGGGGGGGACCTCGAACCAGTTGCAGCGGGAGGCCTGCAGGCCCTGGTGGTGCAGGTGCTCCTCGCTGCCCACGATGACGCGCTTGCTGCCGGCATCCACCGAGATCACGTAGGCCGGGTGGCCCAGCGCGATGCCCAGGCCCTTCCGCTGGCCCACCGTGTACTTGTAGTAGGCGTCGTGGTAGCCGAGGACCTCGCCCTTCATGTTCACGATCTCGCCGGATGCATCGACATCGGGGCGTGCCTCGGAGACGTGCCGGGTGTGGTTGCCGTCGGGCACGAAGCAGATGTCCTGGGACTCGGGCTTGCTGGCCGTGACGAGGCCGAAGCGCTCGGCGTGCTGCCGCACCTCGGCCTTGGTCATGCCACCGAGGGGGAACAGGGTGCGCTCGAGGGCCTTCTTCGTGATGGGGAACAGGAAGTAGGACTGATCCTTGCGGTGGTCGACGGCCCGCTTGAGCTTGGGCCCGTGGGTGACCTGGCAGTAGTGGCCGGTGGCCAGGGCCTCGGCGCCGAGCGCCATGGAGCGGGCCATCAGCACGCGGAACTTGAGCACGCCGTTGCAGTGGATGCAGGGGTTGGGCGTGCGGCCGGCGAGGTAGTCGTCCGAGAATTGGTCCATGACGGACTTCTGGAAGGCCTCGCGCAGGTTCATCACGTAGAACGGGATGCCGAGCTCGTCGGCCACGCGACGGGCGTCGAGGGCGTCATCGAGGCCGCAGCACTTGCCGGGCTCGGCGCCGGGGGCGACGTCGTGCAGCTTCATGTGCACGCCGATGACCTCGTGACCCTGCTCGAGCAGCAGGGCAGCGGTGACGGAGGAATCCACTCCGCCGCTCATGGCGACGACGACCTTCGACAAGATGGGCTCCTGGGAGGGGGAGGGCAGGGGCCCCCATAACCCTCCAGACAAGTCCTTTCCACGCCCGCCATGGCGCACGGGCCTGTTCGGGGATACCCGGCTGCCTGCATCGGACCCTCTTTTTCCTGGACGCGTGTCATGTCTCTGCCCGTGGTCGCCATCGTCGGCCGCCCCAACGTGGGCAAATCCACCTTCTTCAATCGTCTTGTCGGCTTCAAGAAGGCCGTGGTGCACGACCGCCCCGGCGTCACCCGCGATCGCCTGTACGAGGAGACCGAGCTGCTCTCCCGCAAGGTGCTGCTCATCGACACCGGTGGTCTCGAGCCGATCCCGGACACGGATCTGCTGCAGGCCATGCGTCACCAGTCCCTGGTGGCCGTGGAGGAGGCCGACGTCATCCTGTTCATCGTCGACGGCCGCATGGGCTGGACGGCCGCGGATGCAGACGTCGCCGACATGCTGCGCCGCTCCGAGAAGCCGGTCATCCTGGTCGTGAACAAGATCGACGGCCCCCGTCACGAGGATCTGGCCGCCGACTTCTACTCGGTGGGCATGGAGCTGTACACGATCTCCGCAGAGCACGGCCGCGGCACCTACGAGGTGCTCGAGGCGGTGGAGTCCTGCCTGCCCGAGCCCTCGGCCGAGGAAGCGGAGGAGGATCCGGACGCGGAGCCCAGCGACATCCGCATCGCCGTGCTCGGCCGCCCGAACATCGGCAAGTCCACCCTGGTGAACCGCCTGGTCGGCAAGGAGCGCCACCTGGTGTTCGACCAGCCCGGCACCACCATGGATCCGGTCGACTCCCGGGTCACCGTGGGCGAGCAGGACTACGTCATCGTCGACACCGCCGGCATCCGCAAGCGCGCCAAGATCGGCGATCACCTCGAGCGCTTCGTCTCCCTGCAGGCCATCCGCACCATCGAGCGCTGCCACATCGCGCTGCTGATGATCGACGGCACCGAGGGCCCCACCGATCAGGACGCCAAGCTCGCCCAGCTCATCATCGACCGCGGCCGGGCGCTCATCATCCTGGTGAACAAGTGGGACCTCACCAAGGACATGGAGCTCGTGAACTCCAAGCAGACCGAGGAGGATCTCCGCCGCCGTCTGCCCCACGCCGAGTTCGCGCCGTTCATGTTCATCTCCGCGAAGACCGGCAAGGGCGTGCACCGCATCTTCCCGACGGTCACCGAGGTCTTCAAGGAGTTCAACAAGCGCATCACCACCAGCAAGCTCAACCGCTTCCTGGAGGATGCCGTGGTGGCCCACTCGCCGCCGCAGAAGCACCACCACCCGGTGCGCCTGTACTACATGACCCAGGCCCGCGTGCGTCCGCCCACCTTCGTGGCATACTCCAACACGCCCGACGGCGTGACCACGGCCTACAAGCGCTACCTGCAGAACCGTCTGCGGGAGGTCTTCGGGTTCGAGGGAACGCCGCTCAAGCTGTTCGTCCGTGCACGGCGAAAGGCGGGCGAGGAGGCGTAGTTGGCGATCGAGCTGCTGTCGGACGAGGTCATCGATCAGATTGCCGCCGGTGAGGTGGTGGAACGACCGGCCTCGGTCCTCAAGGAGCTGCTCGAGAACGCCATGGACGCCGGCGCCCGTGAGCTCACGGTGCGCCTGCGCTCCGGCGGAACCGCGCTCGTCCAGGTGGTCGACGACGGCTGCGGCATGAGCCCGGCCGACGCCACCATGTCCATCGAGCGCCACGCCACCAGCAAGGTGCGCACCCTCGACGACGTGATGGGGGTCCGCACCTTCGGCTTCCGGGGCGAGGCGCTCGCCGCCATCAGCTCCGTGAGCCGCTTCGAGCTGCGCACCCGCCGCGCCGAAGACGAGGTGGGCACCCGGGTGAAGGTCGACGGCGGCATGCTCGCCGGTATCGAGGCCGTGGGCGCGCCGGTGGGCACCGACATCAGCGTGCGCCAGCTGTTCCACAACGTGCCCGTGCGCCGCAAGTTCCTCCGTGCCACCCAGACGGAGCTGTCCCACTGCCTCGCGGCGATCCACCAGCAGACCATGCTGCGGCCGGACGTGGGCATCACCATCTTCTCCGAGGGCCGGCGGGTGCTCCGCTCTGCGCCTTCGGACGACGTGGCCCGCCGCATCCGCGACATCCTCGGCGACGACGCCAAGGCGCTGGCCACGGTGGATGCCCAGGATCGGGGCGTGAAGGTGCAGGGCTGGATCTCGCCGCCGGGCTTCCACCGCAGCTCGAGCGCCATGTACCTGTACGTGAACGGACGCTTCGTGAAGGACCCGGTGGTCCGCCGGGCCGTCACCGAGGGCTACCGCGGGCTGCTGCCCAAGGGGCGCTACCCGGTGGTGGTGCTGTCCATCGAGGTGGATCCTGGCAGCGTCGACGTGAACGTGCACCCGGCGAAGACCGAGGTGCGGTTCGCGAGGGCGCGGGATGTCAGCCAGGTCGTGAGCACGGCCCTGCGGGACGCGCTGCAGGAGAGCAGCCGGATCCAGTGGGAAGACAAGCCGGTGAGGGTGAGGCCGGAGAGGAAGCCGACGGTGGAGGCGATGCCGCAGAAGGGGTTGTTCGACCAACCCCATGCGGATGCCGCTGCGACGCTTCCGGGCGCTCCGGGCAGGGATCCCGTTCCCGTGAGCGTGCGCGTGCCCGATCACGGGGAGCCGATGACCTCCGCCCTGCCCGGAGGATCGGGCGTGGATCCCGTGCCCGTGCCCGTGCCCGTGCCCGTGCCCGAAAACGGGGAGCGGCAGACCTCGGCCCAACCGACAACCTCCTTCGGAAACCCCATTCCCGCTCCCGACACCCCCGCCTCCCCGAACCCGCGCACGCACACGCACACGCGCACGGGTCACGGTCAGGATGCGGGGTTTGGGCTCGGGGGGGCTGGGGTCATGGGCGAAGTCCAGGCGGGTCCGGAAGTTCACGGCTCGGCGATGTCGGGCACGGGCACGGGAACGGATCCCAGCACGGGCACGGGTTCTGAGGCTCCGGTGGCGGGTGCACCCGTCAGCGGTTGGTCCGCACTCCACCCCCTCCACCAGCTCACCCACGTCGCCCTCACCACCGACGGCCAGCACCTCCTCGCCCTCGACCTCCGCCTGCTCCGCCAGTCCTGGACCCGCCAGCGCTGGCACGACGCCCGCGCCGCCGGCCTCGTGCCCACCACGCCCCTGTGGATGCCCGCCGTCGTCGGCTTGCCGCCCAGATCCTGCGCCGCCCTGGTCGCCGCCGCCGATTCCCTGTCCGAGCTCGGCGTCGAGATCTCCGCCTTCGGCCCCGGTGAGCTGGCGCTGATGTCCCTGCCGGAGTTCCTGCACCCCGACGAGCCCGAGGCCGTCCTGAAGGCTCTTTCAGAGCTCACGGATCTGACGGCCGACGCCGTCATCGACGCCCTCGTCCCGCTGCAGCCCCACGGCGTGGCCGACGCCTACGGCCTGCAGCAGCTGCTGGCGATGCTTGACGAGATCGGTCTGCCCCGTGATGAGCACCCAGGGGTTCGCGCCTGGACCCCAGAGGAGCTCATGCGTGGCTGACCGTCCCAAGGTGCTGGTCCTGGCCGGACCCACCGCCGCCGGAAAGACCGCCGCCGCCCTGTGGGTGGGGGAGAAGTGGGGTGCCACCGTGGTGTCCGCCGACGCCATGCAGGTCTACCGGGGCATGGACATCGGCACCGCTAAGGTCACGCCCGAGGAGCAGGCTCGCGTGCCCCACGTGGGCATCGACGTGGTGAACCCGGACGAGCCCTTCGACGCCAACGACTTCGTGGCCCTGGCCGACGAGGTCATCGCGTCCGGCGAGCGGGTCATCGTGGCCGGCGGCACCGGCTTCTACATCCGGGCCCTCATCCGCGGCCTGGTGCAGACCCCGGCCGTCGATCCGGTGCTGCGGGCCGAGCTCGAGGCCACGGCAGACCTGCACGCCATCCTGCGAGAGGTGGATCCCGTGCTCGCCGACCGCCTGCACCCCAACGACCGGGTGCGCCTGGTGCGCGGCATCGAGGTGTTCCGCCAGTCCGGCCGCCGCCTGTCCGACCTGCAGGCCGAGCACGCCGCCCAGCCCGACCGGGTGGCCGCCGTGGGCCTGTGCCTCGACCGCTCCGACCTGTACGCCCGCATCGACCAGCGGGTGCGGATGATGATGGAGCAGGGCTACCTCGACGAGGTGAAGGGCCTGCTGGAGCAGGGCTACAGCCGCACCCTCAAGCCCATGCAGTCGCTGGGCTACCGCCACCTCACGAGCCATCTGCTCGACGGCATGCCGCTGCAAGAGGCCGTGCGGCTCACCCAGAGGGACACGAGGCGGTTCAGTCGGAAGCAGCGCACGTGGATGAACACGCTGCAGTTCGAGACCGTGTTCGAGGACCACCGGGAGGCGGTGGAGAAGGCGGCTGTCGAGGCGTTCGGGGCGCCCTGAGCTTTTCGCCAGCCGCGCATTGCGACGAAATGAAAGGGATTGCTGATCCTGGTCTGGCCGTGACACCCTGAACCCCTAGTGGAGGTACGATGCTGCGCGTGATCTGGTTGGGTGTCGTGGGGCTGGCATGGACGGGCTGCTACCCCCATTGGAACGAAATTGGCTCTGGTGTTCCTATTGCGCCTGGGAACTGCGGCGGCGAGCTGCAGGGAGAGGCGTTCGTGTGGGACGACCCGGCCAGCGCCCCCGAGACCCAGATGCTCGCGGCATTCCTCTCGGACTGGAAGGAAGGCAGCACGGTGGACATCGCCCTGAGCGCGGATCCCGACCGGTATGGGGACGTGTCCGTGCCGCCCCTGTCGCTCGAGATCCTGGAGATCCAGTGGGAGGACGCCTACGGCTTCCCCGGTCAGGGCTCGGTCGCATGCGAAGGGTTCGAGTATGTCCGGGTGCCGGTCCGCGTGCGCCCGAGCTGGCCCTGGATGGACCTGCCGCGAAAGGCCATGACGATCCATGCCGCGTCGATCGGCAGACCGGAGGAGCGGCAGGTGGGGGTCCGGTTCGAGCTGCGGGCCGATCTGGAGCCGGAGGCCATCGACCCCGTGGACGGTGCGTACAGGCGGTACCGCGGGATCGAGGCGCGGGGGCCGGTCATCGCCGACGGGGGCTTGTTGTCCGTCGATACCTTTCAGTGGATTCGGGGGGAGCCCAGGTCGCGGGACTCAGGATGGCTGGAGGGGCACACCGACACGGCATCGGCCGCCGGGGCGTTGTTGGACGGGTTCGAGCTGAACAGCTGGGCCCTTACGGTCCACGTGGACCCCGGCACCGGTTCGTTTCCGTTCACGACGGGTATCAGCGGCTGGACCGATCTCGGTCCGCCGCCCGCGCCGTAGGACCAAGGACAGCCGACTTCACGCCCCATCCCCGAACGTCGCCAGGTACGCCGCCGGGATCTGCACCTCGTGGAACACGCCCCCGAGGGACATCACCAGCACCAGTCCGAGCAGGCCGCCGGCGCCGAGCATCCCGAACACCCACCGCCGCCGGGTGGCCTCCGGCTTGCCCTCGGTGTTCCAGTAGATGGCGCAGCCGATGTGGGTGAACAGCGCGGTCACCGACAGCAGGTAGTAGGGCGCGAAGAACAGCTGCCACGGGGGCACGTGCATGCCGGCCGCGGCGAAGTGGAAGTTGGTGTCGAGGCCCTGGATGCTGCGCCCGGCGAGCACCGCGCCCACGTGGGCGAGGAAGAAGAACGCCAGGTACAGGCCCGATCCGGCCTGCAGCCAGGGGATCAGGCCCTTGCGCTCCTTCCAGCCACGGATGGCCATGGTCAGGCCGCTGCCGATCTGGAAGGCCACCGACGCCAGCAGGAGGATCTCCACCGGCAGGAAGCGGTACACGGTGCGCAGGGCATCCATCACGTCGATGTGGGCCTGGATGCCGGCGAGGCTGACGAGGTGGTTGCCCAGGTGGAACACGGCGAAGGTACCGATGACGAGGGCGGACAGGGCGTGAAGTCGTCTCAGGCGCATGGGAGGGCTCCTCTTCGGGAATGGGTACCGCCATAACCGACCTATGGGCTGGTGAAATGATCGACATGTGAGGATGTGTCTCCACCCGTGACAACCTCGTGGCGCGTGGGCCCATGTCTTGTTTCACGGGACGCGGTGCCGGGTGTCGAGGGGGGCGTGGAGGGACGGCTCGTCCCGCGACCGAGGCCTCTTCACCGTGGCACGGGCCAAGCTCGCATCGAGTGTGACACCCGAGCGGACGAAGGGTGTTCTTGTGTGCAGTACGCAGGTTCATGGCGATGGAGGGTGCATGGTGTGCGCGAGATCCGGATGGCTGCCGATGGTGGTCCTGACATGTTCGATGCAGGCCTGTGGGCCGTCCGAGGGCATCACCCAGATCTCCTGGGTCGGAGAGGGGCCGGAGGACCCCATCGAGGTCGGCGTCTGGCAGGGCATGGACTTCGTCTGGACGTACAACCACCGCTGGAACCGCTTCGGAGGCGGCATCTTCCCCGATGGTCAGGACGCGTGTGCCTCGGGGCACACGGTGCGGCACGCGGCGGCCTCGGGCTCCGGCCGCGACGAGGCCCGAGCGGGTCACGGCATCGTCGAGCTCGTGGAGCCGAACGTGCTGTTCACACAGGGGGCGCACACCTTCGACGTGCCCGTGAACTACCGGCTGCGGGAGGCCCACGAGGTCTCGACCACGCTGCGGCTGCCCCTCGATGAGGAGGGGTGGGATGCCTGGCGTGCCGCCGGAGACCTGGTGCCCGTGCTGCAGGGCTTCGACCTGCGCACGGCCGAGGGCGAGGCGGGCAAGCCCATGGCCTTCTCCATCCAGCTTGGTGAGGCCGAGCTCGACGACGAGACGCAGGAGCTCACCGTGCCCGTCGACGTCGTCCTGAGGCTCGGGTGTTCCACCCTGGAGTGTCCGCAGCGTGGCAACTACGAGAGCGGGGAGGGGGACGCATCCTACAAGGTCCAGGTCAACGTCGGGCTGCTGGGCACTTCGGGCGCGGTGCAGCAGGCCTCGCTCGATCGGTCCTTCGTGCTGGTGCCGCTGCCGGCGTTCTACGAGGATCCCGAGGCCACGCTGGAGCTGCCGTGGACGGCGGAGTCGGGCGATGTCCAGGCACTGCAGGGGGTGTCCTTCGAGCTGCAGCCCTTCGGCCTCGAGGAGGTCCACGACGTCCACATGCTCGGCTGGGCCTCCACGTTCCGCTCCGAGGAGACCTTCGGGCTGAACTTCGTCAACGGCCAGCACCAGATGTCCCGCAACAACATCCTGTCGTTCCCGGACTACGGCAACACCTACATGCAGGCAGACGTCGTCCTCGTCCGCGACGCGGCGGAGGAGGTGCGGCTGTGGGAGGCCTTCGGCCAGCTGTACTGGCCCGGGCAGAACAAGCAGGCGACCTTCGCCAACTCGATGGTGGAGCTGTGCCTGTGAGTGGCTGAGGTCCGCTGGCGCGGGTTCCCATGTGCGTCTGGAGCGGTGGAGAGACGGAACGCGGACCACAGTGAGGGGGCCACAGGGAGCATCTTGATCCAGAGGGTGGGAGAAGCCGAGCTTCACAGGGACCGTGCAGCCTCACGGCGCCTCGACGGAAGAAGGGCGCTCATGAGCCGGCACGAGACACTGGGAACTCTCAAGATCTCCCATCCTCTGGATCAAACGCTCCCTCCTGCACCCACCCACCCAGGCTGGCCCTCGTGCGCCCGAGACCTCAGAGCAACCCGTCGACCCATTCCTCGACGGCCGCCAGGATCTCCTCCTGCCCGGGCTTCAGCTCGCCGCTCTCCCGCAGCTGCCCCAGCTCGGCCCGCACCTCGCTGATCGTGCGTGCCCCACCGGCCTCCTTGGCGGTCAGCAGCGCCTCCCGCTCTGCCTCCCAGGTGGCCTGCTCCTCGGCCGACAGCGTGCCGGGCCAGTTGCGCGCCCGGTAGCGCAGCATCAGGCCGTTGAGGCGGTCGTCCTCGAAGGTGGGCCTCGTCTGCGCGAGCTGCTCGCCGTCCATCTGGCGGATGGCCGGGAACCGGCCCGCATCCCGATCCTTCAGGAAGCCGTCGTACAGCATGGTGTCGGGGTTGGTGTTCTCCGGACCGTCGAAGTCGGCGGTCATGGCCTCCTTCACCAGATCCCGGACGCCGGCCATCCGCAGGATCGCCTCGCGGTTCTTCAGGCAGGCGTCGACGTCGACCGACCACCGCTCCCGCACCTCGGGGGTGAGGATGCCCATCGGGCTGACCATCGGCAGCTTGTTGGTGCGGATGGTGTACAGGGGCAGGCGGCGGACGCCCTCGGGCAGGTCCTTCTGCCGGGTGAACACCCTCTGCCGCACCTGCTCCGGCGTGAGGCCCTCGAGCGCCGCGGGATCGGCGGTGAGATCCCACACGATGACCTCGGTGCGGCCGCGGCCGTAGCTGAGGGGGAGCACCGGCGCGAAGCATCCCCGGGCGGCGGGGATGCGGCCGCTGACCCACACCACGGCCTGTTGCTTGCCGGGATGCAGCAGGTCGCCGACCTTCTTCTTGTTGCGCAGCGTGAGGGCGTAGCTCCACAGCCGCGGCTGGGCCTTCTTCAGGCGGCGGGCGAGCTCCACCGTGGCCTGCACGTCGACCAGGGCATCGTGGGCGCCGGCGTGGGCGATGCCGTTGGCCGCCGTGAGGTGTTCGAGCTTGAAGCTCGTGGCGCCGTCCTTCTCGCGGGTGGGCCAGGTGATGCCCTCGGGACGGAACGCGTGGGCCATGCGCATGACGTCGAGCAGGTCGAAGCGGCTGTTGCCGTTGCGCCACTCCCGGTCGTAGGGCGTGAAGAAGTTCCGGTACAGCCCGAAGCGGGTGACCTCGTCGTCGAAGCCGATGGAGTTGTAGCCCACACCGCAGGTGCCGGGCTCGCTCAGCGCCTCGTGGATGGCGGCCATGAACACGGGCTCTGGCATCCCCCTGCTCGCCACCTGCTGAGGCGTGAGGCCGGTGACCAGGCACGCCGTGGGCGAGGGGAGGACATCATCCGAGGGTCGGCAGAACAGGTGCAGCGGCTCGCCGATGGGGTTGAGATCCTCATCGGTGCGGATGCCGGCGAAGCTGGCCGGGCGGTCGGCGCGGGGGTTGGCGCCCCAGGTCTCGTAGTCGTGCCAGAGGAAGGTGGAGGGCATGGGGCCTCGTGGGTGGGACGTGGGGTGCGTGAGGCTATGGCGCGGTGGGGGAGCCTTCGACGGGCAGGACGTCGGCGTAGAGGAAGTCGCCCCGCTGGACGATCTCGCCGGTGGTGACCGGGATCTCGCGGACGAACATGGGGCCGCCGTGGACGAAGGTGTGGAACTCGCCGCGCTCGCCGCAGGGATCCACGCCGGCAGGGAGGGCGCCCTCGGAGACGAGGAGGTCCCAGCGGCGGCCGGCCAGCTCGGCCGGTGCCTGCCTGGGATCGACGCAGACGATGGTGGCCTGGATGCCTGCGTCGACCATCTCCCGGGCCAGCTCGGCCGTGCGATCCGGGCCGCACCAGATGGGGAACAGGGGCTGCAGACCGGTGCCCTGCAGCTGCTTCACCCGGTAGTCGCGGATGTCTTCCAGGTACAGGTCACCGAAGGCTACGGCCTGCACTCCATCCGCCACCAGGCGCTCGCAGATGCCGCCCATGATGCGCTCGTAGTCCTCGTTGGTGCAGGGCCATGGCAGGACCGCCTCGTACAGGGGCAGCCCCGCGGCCTCGGCCTGGGCCCGGAGCAGGCTGCGGCGGGTGCCGTGCATGGACACCCGATCATGGGTCTCGGTGACCGACGCCAGCAGGCCGACCACCCGCACCGTGGGGTCTCGCTGCAGGGTGAGCAGGCTGTAGGCGCTGTCCTTGCCGGTGGACCAGCTGAGGACCACGGGGGTGGGGGGCATGGGGGCTCCGGGGGCGTGGATTCGTGGAGTGCACCTACGACGCCGGGACGGAAGGGACCAACAGGCGGGCAGACCTCGCCCGGGGCGCGTCCGATGGGCGGACGTGGACAACTGCGCAGGTCTTCCGGCGGAGCCTTGGTTCCGCATGGCGTCATGGTGCGCCATAACGTCGGTAGAACAGGCATCAGCGGGGTTCCGTGTCGATTGTCAGACAGATGTCATGGCTGTGGAAAACTTTGTTGACATCCTCCCCACATTTCCATGGCGGGTGCAGAAATCTGCATCTATCGTGCAGTCCGGGTTGACAGGGGTGGGCACGATGCCGTGGCCCCGCAGGGAGGCATGATGTGGGAGAACAGGGGCGCGCCGCGTGGTTCATGCGGCGTGGACGAGACGAGTTTCTGAGGAGCGGACACGAAGAAGGCCCCGCGTCCGCCACGAAGGCAGACGCGGGGCCTCTTGCCGTGAGAGGCGGCTCAGTTCTTCGCGTCGAGGGTGAACTCGAAGGCGCAGCGCTTCTCGAGATCGCGCGCGACACCGCCACCGGTGGTGGCGGAGGTGAAGGTGATCTCCACCTCGTAGAAGCTCTGGGTGTGGACGACCATGCCGCCTTCGATGTCCTCTTCGGCGCGGGTGTCGAACATGACCTCGCAGTCGCCGTCGCTGATGTCGACGGAGAGGGAGCGACCGTCCTGGGTACCGGGGGCGTAGCAGCTGCTGTCGGTGCCGGTGATGAAGGTGCCATCGGGCTCGATGTACAGGCAGACCTCACCGTCCGGGGACTTCCACAGGCCGGGGCGGATGGGGCCGTCGGTGGGAACGAGATCGTCGCCTTCGCAGGCGGCGAGGCCACCCACCATCAACATCAGACACAGTGCGCGCATGGAGGACTCCTGCTGGGAGGTTGTGGCGCGGAGCGTACCAAAGGGAATGCGCGGCAGGGAAGAAGGTACGGGCGGGGGTGAGGTCATGGACCACGGGGGCACGAGGTGTTGAGGCCACGAGGCACGAGGCCACGAGGCCACGAGGCCACGAGGCCACGAGGCCACGAGGCACGAGGCCACGAAACCTGAACCTCGAATCACGATGCCCGAGGGCACGAGGGCTCGAGTCATGAACCACGATTGCTTGATCCTGGAACCACGGTCCAGGCGCCATGCAACCAGCTTGGCCTCCTCCCCATGGCTCCATGCCCTCGCGATCCACGTTGCAGGCATCAGGGCCTCGTGATTCGAGCCCTCATGGCTCGTCATCCATGATTCGGGACGCGCGGTTCATGGCCTCATGGCCTCATGGCCCATGGAGTCATGTGCAATACCTCTGAAATAACAACAGAATAACATCGATCCGAGCCGTCGCGCCTCCCTCCTGATACCCTCCTGTCGTGCCCCCCACCGCCACCGCGAGGTCCCATGTCCGACGACTCCCTCACGTTCCATCCGTCCGGTCCGCTCCGTGGCCGCATCCGGGTACCCGGCGACAAGTCCGTCTCCCACAGGGCCCTGTTGCTCAACCTCCTGGCCGATGGTCCGGCGCGCATCCGCAACCTGCTGGCGGGCGAGGACGTGCTGTCCACGATGGCCGCCGTGCGGGCACTGGGGGCGCAGGTGGTGCAGGATGGCGACGACTGGATCGTGCACCCGCCCGCCGCGCTCCAGGAGCCCGGGGATGTGCTGGACTGCGGCAATTCCGGGACCACGATGCGGCTGCTCAGCGGCATCCTGGCCGCCCAGCCGTTCTTCAGCGTGCTCACGGGAGACGACAGCCTCCGCGCCCGGCCCATGGCCCGCATCGTGGAGCCCCTTCGGGCCCATGGCGCCATGGTCCTCGGCCGGCGGGAGGGGGCCCGGGCGCCTCTCGCGATCCGGGGTGGTGGGCTGCAGCCCATCGGCGCCGATCTTCCGGTGGCCAGCGCCCAGCTCAAGTCGGCGCTGTTGCTCGCCGGACTGCAGGTCGGGGCCCGGGTGCGCGAGCCGGGTCGGAGCCGCGACCACACGGAGCGCATGCTGCAGCGGATGGGGGTGCAGCTCTCCCAGGACGACCAGGGCTGGTGGAACCTGACGCCCCACGAGGGGCCCCTTCAGGCGCTCGACGTCGACGTGCCCGGTGATCTGTCCTCCGCGGCCTTCTGGCTCGTGGCGGGGGCCATCGTGCCCGGCAGCGATCTCGAGCTGGCCGGCGTCGGCATCAACCCCACCCGCACCGGCGTCCTCGACGCCCTGCAGAAGATGGGCGCGCCGGTGCAGTGCACTCCCATCGACGCCGCGGGCGCCGAGCCCCAGGCGGATCTTCGGATCCGCTCCTGCGCGCTGCAGGGCTGCACCATCGATGGCGACCTCGCCCTGCGCTGCCTCGACGAGCTCCCGGTGCTGGCCATCGCCGCCGCCTTCGCCGAGGGCACCACCCGCATCCGCGATGCCGCCGAGCTGCGGGTCAAGGAGTCCGATCGCATCGCCACCGTGGCGTCCGGGCTGCGGTCGATGGGCATCGAGGTGCACGAGGTCGACGACGGCATGGACATCGTCGGTGGCATGCCCGCCGGGCCCGTGATCATCGAGGCGGGGGGCGACCACCGCATCGCCATGGCGTTCGCCGTGGCGGGGCTGCGGGCCCCCGGCTCGGTGCGCATCGAGGGGGCACACAGCGTGGCCACCAGCTACCCGGCGTTCCTCGATCACCTGAAGGCGCTCGGCGGCATGTGACGGGCTCCTCACTGGCCCGGGGCCCGAGGGGCGTCTTATGGAGGACCCGTTGCCTCCCGTGGAGACCTCGTGACCCGACTCACCATCGCCGTCGACGGCCCTGCCAGCAGCGGAAAAGGCACCCTTGCCCGAGGCATCGCCAAGGCGCTGGGCTACCAGTACGTGGACACCGGCGCGATGTACCGGTCGGTGGCCCTGCGCGCTCGCCAGGCGGGCATCACGTTCGACGACGAAGAGTCGCTGTCGCTCCTGGCGTCGGCGCTGCGGTTCTCCTTCGCCTTCGACGGCGACCGCCTCACGGTCCACCTCGACGACGAGGACGTCACGGATGCCCTCCGTGCGGAGTGGGCCGGGGTCGGCGCCTCGGCGGTCTCCAAGCTCCCGGGGGTCCGGCAGGCCCTGCTCGGCCTGCAGCGGGATCTCGGCGCCCGGGGTGGCGTGGTGATGGACGGCCGCGACATCGGCACGGTGGTGCTGCCCGATGCCGATCTCAAGATCTACCTCGAGGCCGACGTGCACGAGCGGGCCAGGCGACGCCACCTCGAGCTGCAGGAGCGGGGAGAGCAGACCACCTACGAGCAGGTGCTCTCCGATCTGCGGGCCCGTGACGCCCAGGACATGAACCGGGCCACCGCCCCGCTGCGTGCGGCGGACGACGCGGTCATCCTCGACTCCACGGTGATGACCCCCACCGAGTGCCTCGCCGAGGCCATGTACCTCGTCGATCAGAAGGGCCGCGACGCCTCCTGAGCCCCTGTGGCGGCCCGCTTGCGTGGCCGAAGCCCTCGGGAACGGCCCCCATCGTGTCCGTACGCAGGGTGAGGCACGATCCGTCGTGTCCCTGCGGGTTCCTGCGCAGGTGGGCGGGCGCCGGGCCTGCGTGTTGGAGCCGGTGCGGGGTACGGAATCGCCGGCTACGGCCCCACAGGACGGCCCGGACGATGCCTGGGGCGTCCTGCCGGTGCCGGGAGGCGATACCGAGGTGCACCCGACAGGACTCGGCACCGCGCCTGCGCGATGTCGCCTGTTCGAGTCCGTATCGGCCCCAAGCGTGCATGGGGGCAGGGATGGGGCGAAGAGGCGGGCGAGCCGATGTCGGGACGGTCCCGCGGCTTTCACCCGGAGGTGAACATGCGCACCCACGATACGCCCGGAACCGTTGAGGCCGGATCCATCTGGCGTCGTCGACTCGGCTGGGGCGCGGCGGGGCTGCTGCTCGTCGTGTCCGCCGGCTGTCGTACGAGTGGCGACGGCGACACCAGCAACCCGTTCGCGGACCTGGCGGATGGATGGCGGCACCATGGCGACGACGACGACGACGGGCGGCCGGGCCCGAAGGGGCCGAAGGGACCCAAGGACACCGGCATGGACCACGATGACGACGACGATCGCCAGTGTGGCGCCGACGACACCTCGGACACCATGGTGTTCGAGACCGGTGACACCTGCCCCTGCATGAACCTGAACTATGGCCTGTGCGACACGAGCGGCCACACGGTGCGCTTCGTCTCCGTGGACCCGTCCCCTGGCGGCCCGGACGGCAAGACCACCTTCGTCTACGAGATCTGCTCGCCCGACCATGGTGTGTGCACCGGCAACGAGATGCGAAGCTGCCTGGACGACAGCGGCTGCTCCAAGCACGGCGAAGGCGAGTGCACCCGCGCGTGCTCCGTCGACAAGTTCAACGGCCTGTCCAACTTCCAGATGGAATTCCCGGTGCTCGGCGACTCCTGTCTCGAGGAGGACACCGTGGTCGACGTGGCGTGCTCCAACGGCTCTCCCGTGCTCGGCGACGGCTCCTGTCACGAGCCCGGCGACAACTCCGGCTTCGTGGCCAAGTGCGACAGCACCAGCCTGATGCCGGGCGAGTGCCTGCTGATGACCCTGACCTTCGACGATCCGGACATGGAGCTCAACCTGGCCGCCACCACGATCTTCTCCAAGGCGGGCAACAGCTGCGCGGAGTCCGTCATCGCCGGCCCGAGCTGCGCGGACTGCGACAACTTCGACTGATCCGGTGGGGGCCCGGCTCCCTGCCGTCGGGCCCGCGTCATCCCGTGCGGCCCGTGACGGATGGGGGCGATCCCCACTGCGGTACCGGACCGCCGTCACGGGGCCGTGCCCACCACCCGGACCCGTGTCCTGGCCCTTCCTGCACCCGCAGGAGGGGCTTTGCTGCGTGTGGCGTCGACATGGAGCCCGGTACGGAATGCTGGGGGGCGGGGTGGGGGAGAGCACCGGTGTTGGAACTGCGCAAGGGCTGATCCGAGGCGCACTCCACGTACGGGAGGAGGCGTGAGGTCTTCTCCGTGGAATGGAGGTGCACGATGGATCGGACGACGCAGAAGGCCCGGCCGACACGCCACCGGCCGGTGCGCTCGCTGGGGCTGCTGGTGGCGGTGGGCTGCCTGGCCCTGTCGGGCTGCAAGAGGGACGAGGAGCCGGAGGTGGACGAGGTCGATCCCCAGGTGGACGTCCTCGGCGGACCGGTGCTGCCGCCCGGGTTCTGGTGGCCGGAGGACACGGCCACCGTGCTCGAGCACAGTGGGGGGGAGACGGGCACGGCGGTGGACACGGGCGACACGGACGCGAGCGGGACCGGAGACTCCGGGCCCGTCATGCCGACGGACACCGCGCCGGACGACTCGCTCGGGACGGGAGGCACGGGCGGTGGCATGCCCACGGACTCCGGGCCCGACGACACCCTGGACTCCGGCGGCATGCCGACGGACACGAGCGACGGTGGCGGTGGTCCGATGCCCACGGGCGACACCCACGGCACCGGCGACACGTCGGACACCTTCGACACGTCGGACACGTTCGACACCTCGCCCGTCGGCGACACGGAGACCGGGGACACCGGCGCCACGGGGGACACCGGGACCGGCGACACCAGCCCCACCGGCGATACGTTCGACACCGGCAGCTGTCCCGACCTGCCGGAGTCGGCCTGTGATGCCACCGGTCACGAGGTCACCCTCGTGAGCTGGACGGCCTCCGAAGGCGTGACCCAGCCCTGGGCCACCGTCGTCTACGAGGTCTGCGCGCCTGCGCTCGGCACCTGCTCGGGGAGCATGAAGTACTGCAGCGACCACGACGACTGCGGCTTCGGCACCTGCGACCGTGCCTGCGCCGTCGACACGTTCCACGACCTGTCGAACTTCCAGGTCGAGTTCCCCGAGCTCGGCGACAGCTGTCTCGATGCCCACACCACGGTGGTCGGACAGTGCTCCAGCGGCGGGATGACGGTCCGTCCGGGGCCCAAGGCACGCCGCGGTGCCACGTTCGGTCTCGGAGACGGCTCCTGCCACGACCCGATGGCCGTCACGGACACCTGGGTGGCCAAGTGCGACAACACCAACCTGCATCCCGGCGACTGCGTCGAGATGAGCCTGTCGCTGTACGACCCGGATCAGGAGCTCATCCTCGGCGTGGGCACCAGCGTCTCGAAGGCGAGCACCACCTGTGCCGAGCTCACGCTGCCCGGCCCCGCCTGTGATGGGTGCGAGCAGTAGCCGTCAGGTCGAATCCATCACGCGGCGTCCCTGGATCCAGGGGCGCCGTGTCTGATCTCGGGGGCGTGCGGACGCAGGATACGTCTCCGAGATGGGGAGTTCGCCCGTTCGGATCCCCACGCCCGGCTCGCATGAGACGGGTGGCAGGGACGGATCGGGACGTGCGCGCCCGTACCGGGAGGTCTCACGTCGGCTTGACGCATGTCAGGACCATGCGCGACCAGGCAGGCTGGACGGTCCCGTGCCGTATGTGGCGTACCGGGATGCTCGCAGGGTGGGGGGAGGCTCCGCCACCAGCTCGAGAGGATTCGAGTCGGGGAATCCACGCCGTTGGCCAGGCCTTCGTGACGATCCGAGACGGCCTTCGCAGGTGCCGGGGGTCGACTCGGCGCCTCGAGCGTGAGGACATGTGATGCGAAACCTGAAGATCAAGGAGCTGACGCCTGGCGCCGGCTCCTTCCGGGGAATGGCCATGATCGGCCTTGCCCTCATGATGACGACCGGCTGCCGTGGCTTCGGCGAGGACCCCCAGCTCGATCCCAACGATGCCCGGTATGGCGATGGGGACGATGACGACGACTGGGACAGGGACGACGACGACGATCGGGACGACGACGACGATCGGGACGATGACGACGACGACGATCACGACGATGACGACGACGTCTGTGCACCGCCCGACACCGGCGACAGCGGTGGCATGGAGACGGGTGACACCGGCGGCACCGATGACACCGGCGACAGCGGCATGGACACCGGTGAGTGCATGCTGGATCTCGGCCCCACCTGCGACAGCAGCGGGCACCAGGTGGCAGTGCTCGACTGGGGCCCGCGCCTCACGGATGCCGGCATGGGCACGTTCATCACCTACGAGGTGTGCTCGCCGGACTACGGCACGTGCTCCGAGGAGAAGAAGGGCGGTGGCTACCGCTCGTGCCTCGATGATGACGACTGCGGCAAGCACGACGAAGGCACCTGCAGCCGCGACTGTGCCGTGGACGACTTCAAGGCCCTGTCCAACTACCAGGTCGAGTTCCCCAAGCTCGGCGACAGCTGCCTCGATGCGCACACCAAGGTGCTCGGCCGCTGCAGCGACGGCTACTTCACCCTCGGCGACGGCTCCTGCCACGAAGGTGGCGCGAGCGCGGAGAGCTACGTGGCCAAGTGTGACGACACGAGCCTCGCCCCGGGCGAGTGCCTCGAGATGACCGTCTGGATCGGCGCCGAGCTCGATGCAGGCGAGGTGGCCCACTTCCCGAAGGCGGGCAACGCCTGCAACGAGGGCAGCTTCGTGGGCCTGGTGTGCGACGGATGCCCCTACGAGGAGCCGGACGACACGGACACCGACGTGGACACGGACACGGACACGGACAGCAACGGCGGACCCTACTGCGTGGTGGGTCCCTGCTGAAGCCACTTCTCCGGCCTCCGTGACGAACGGGGCGCTCGAGGATGGAGATCACCGAGGCCATGGCGTGCACGGCACGCCATGGCCTCTCTGCGTTCGCGGTCCACCAGCTGCCGGCGACGGGCGTCGTCCCCGCCTGTGTCAAGTCCTGGGAACGCAGGCTGGAGAGACGCCTTTTCATGCTCTGGCCTGGGGAATGCCCCTACCTGACCCCCTACCGGGGGCCGACCCGTCGGAGTGACCGGTTGATACCAATGAAAGACGGCTTCACGGGATGGGTCTCACGGCGGGACCCTGAAGCTGTTTTGAGGAACCTGATGTCCTGCTTCCTCGTGTACCGGCTTGTCCTTGTCATGTGATGTCTGTAATTTTCAGCCTCCCCAGCGGTCTACGCAGGGGGGTCGATGGAGCTCGCGTGCGATCCGAGCCTTGCCTGGGGGCTGGGGAGTGAACCCCACCCTGCGATGGCAATGGGAAGTTCCATGAAGAGAAAATGGCAAGGCACCTCGTCCCACGAGCCGGGGGCGCCGCACGCGCCTCGGGCAGGCGTGGGCCTGGTGCTGACATCGTTCCTGGCCCTGGTGGGCTGTCAGGGACTGGAAGGCGAGCTGCCGGCGGACTCCAAGGGCGCTGACTCGGTGGTGTCCGCGCTCGATGGAGGAGATTCCGGCACGGCGGTGGAGATCCAGAGCGACCACACGTTCGATCCCGGTGCGTGTGACGTGGACGTCGGTCCCACGTGTGACGCCAGCGGCCACACCGTGGCGGTGATCGACTACGGTCAGGTGGATGACGGCATGGGCGGCGTGAGCGCCACCACGATCACCTACGAGGTCTGTTCGCCGCCACTGGGCATGTGTAGTGACATGTCTTCCTGCAGCGACAACACGGACTGCGAGGGAATCGGAGACGAGGTCTGTAGCCGCGACTGCGCGATCGATGAAAAATTCAATCAGCTCTCCCACTACACGGTGGGATTTGGTTTTTGTGAGGGAGAGGAACTGAACGTCACCGGCTCCTGTGAGGGACCCGGCCAGAACGATGAGGGGGGAATCGACTTCGAGACCTCGGACGGTGTCTGTGCCTCGGGCCTCACCGTGGCGAAGTGCAACGACACCGATCTGCAGCCGGGCGACTGCCTGGTGATGACGGTCGAGGTGGACGGCGAGCTGTACCTCGGCGATGTCGCCCACATCCCGAAGCCCGGCAACACCTGCGCGGAGGGGTCGTTCACCGGCCTGGTCTGCGACGGCTGCGATCCCGACTGTATCGATGACGACGGGGACGGCGTCTGCGACGAAGAGGACAATTGTCTCGACGTGTCCAATCCCGATCAGGCGGACGCCGACGGTGATGGCATCGGTGACGCGTGTGACAACTGTCCCGACGACGCCAACGCCGACCAGGCCGACGGCGACGGCGACGGGTATGGTGATGTCTGTGACATCTGCGAAGGCGGCGACGACGACCTCGACGGCGACGGCGATGGCGTGCCGGACTTCTGCGACATCTGTGAGGGTGGCGACGACGCCCTCGACGGCGACAGCGACGGCGTGCCGGACTTCTGCGACATCTGCCCCGGTGGTGACGACGGCGTCGACACCGACGGCGACGGCGTGCCGGACTTCTGTGACGTCTGTGAAGGCGGCGACGACGCTCTCGACGGCGACGGCGACGGCGTGGCCGACTTCTGTGATCCCTGTCCGGCCGACAACCCGGACGACTCCGACGGCGATGGCGTCTGTGACAGCGTCGATATCTGCCCCGGCTTCGACGACAACGCCGATGCCGATGGCGACGGTCAGCCCGATGGCTGTGACATCTGCCCGCTCGATGCCGACAACGATGCCGATGGCGACGGCGTCTGCGGTGACGTGGACATCTGCCCCGGCTTCGACGACAGCGTCGACAGTGACGGCGACGGCCAGCCCGATGGCTGTGACATCTGCCCGCTGGATGCCGACAACGATGCCGACGGCGACGGCGTCTGCGGTGACGTGGACATCTGCCCCGGTGGCGACGACAGCGTCGACGCCGACGGCGATGGCACGCCCGACTTCTGTGATGCCTGTCCCCTCGACGCCCTGAACGACATCGACGGCGACGGCGTCTGCGGTGACGTGGACAACTGCCCCAAGGATGCCAACGCCGATCAGGCCGACGCCGATGGTGATGGCCTGGGCGACCTCTGCGACATCTGCCCGCTCGACGTCGAGAACGACGCCGACGGCGACGGCGTGTGCGAGAACATCGACAACTGTCCCGTGGACGCGAACGCCGATCAGGCCGACGCCGACGGTGACGGGCTGGGCGATGCCTGTGACGAGTGCCCGAACGATGCCGACAACGACGCCGACGGCGATGGCGTCTGCGGTGACGTGGACAACTGTCCTGTCGATGCGAACGCTGACCAGGCCGACGCGGACGGTGACGGCTTCGGTGATGCCTGCGACATCTGCCCCGAGGACGTCGAGAACGACGCGGATGGCGATGGCGTGTGCGAGAACATCGACAACTGCCCCGTGGACGCGAACGCCGACCAGGCCGACGCCGACGGTGACGGCCTGGGCGATGCCTGTGACGAGTGCCCCCTCGATGCCGACAACGACATCGATCAGGATGGCGTCTGCGGTGACGTGGACAACTGTCCCGTCGATGCCAACGCCGACCAGGCCGACACCGACGGTGACGGCTTCGGTGACGCCTGCGATGCCTGCCCGAACGATCCGCTGAACGACATCGACGGCGACGGCGTGTGCGGCGACGTGGACAACTGCCCCACGGACGCCAACAGCGACCAGCTCGACTCCGACCTGGACGGCCTGGGTGATGCCTGTGACGACTGCCCCTTCGATACCGACAACGACATCGATGGCGACGGCGTCTGCGGTGACGTGGACAACTGTCCCACCGACGCCAACGCCGACCAGGCGGACGACGACGGTGACGGCTTCGGCGACGCCTGTGACCTGTGCCCCGGCTTCGACGACAACGACGACGTCGACCTCGACGGTGTGCCGGACGACTGCGACAACTGTCCTGACGATGCCAACAGCGATCAGATCGACACCGACCTCGATGGCGAGGGCGACGTCTGCGACGTCTGTCCGCTGGACAACCCCGAAGATCTCTTCGACCCGGCCTGCGACGACAGTGGCCACGAGGTCGTGGTCATCGACTCCGGTGAGGAGACCCGCAACGGCGTCGAGGGCATCTTCGTGACCTACGAGATCTGCTCGCCCGAGCCCGGCACCTGCTCCGAGCCCGATCGCCGTGGCAACTACAAGAGCTGCCTCGACGACAAGGACTGCGCTCGTGACGGTGGCTTCTGCGACCGCGAGTGTGCCGTGGACGACTTCCCTGCGCTCTCCCACTACGAGATCGGCCTGCCCTCCACCTGCCTGGAAGAGGACTACCCGGTCGAAGGCGAGTGCTACGCCCCCAACGGCCTGACCGACGCCGTGCTGGGCCAGACCAACTGCTCCATCGACGGCGAGGACTTCGACGCCTCCGTGCTCAAGTGCGAGGACTTCGGTGAGCTGCAGGCGGGCGAGTGCCTCGAGATGACCGTGTGGATCGGCTCCACCGATCTGTTCCTGTCCGACACCCTCGTGGGTGCGAAGGCCGGCAACGCCTGCGCCACCAGCGAGTTCACCGGTCTGTCCTGTGACGAGTGTCCGACGGAGCCCGAGGCGCAGTGAGGTGACGACGACACATCACCTCACGAGGAAGGGCTCCTCCGTCTGAGGCGGAGGGCCCGACCGCCCGGGGCCATGGTGCGACAGCGCCATGGCCCCTCTTCGTCGTGAGGGGGGGGGGGCAGGCACCGGAGATGTCCAGCACCCGTCATCTTCCTCCCGGTCAGCGCTTCCCCGGGGGCCATGGGGCCCGCCCCGGATCCGACAGGCGACGGGCATGGCCCGGTACGACCACCGGGCCCCGGGCAAGGGGAAGAGCCGTCATGACGAAGACGAGCGGGGCGCGAGCGCCCTGGAGGCGATGGTTGTGGGTGTGGGTGGCTGCCGGCCTCACTGCATCCTGTCAGGGACCACAGGAAGGCGTGCTGCAGGTGGAGGGCGTGGACGCCTCCGGGCCCTCCGACTCCGGCGCGGACGCGAGCCCGGCCACCGGCGACGACACGTCCCCGGTGCCGGACGTGGGCATCAACAGCCCCGTCCCGAACGACTCCGGCGTGTGCGCGGACATGGACTCGGATACCGTCTGCGATGACGTGGACAATTGTCCCATGGTCATGAACCCGATGCAGATGGACGGCGACGGCGACGGCGTGGGCGACGCATGTGACAACTGTCCCGATGAGCCGAACCCCGGTCAGGAGGATGACGACGCCGACACCGTCGGCAACGTGTGCGACTTCTGTACCGGTGGCGACGACACGCTGGATGCCGATGACGACGGGGTCGCGGACGACTGCGATCAGTGCCCTGGATTCGACGACCTGATCGACCCGGACCAGGACGAGTTGGCGACCGGCTGCGACAACTGCCCCGTCGACGTGAACCCTGGGCAGGGCGACGAGGATGAAGACGGTGTCGGCGATGCCTGCGACAACTGTGCCCTCACGCCGAATCCGGATCAGCTGGACGGTGACGGTGACGGTGCGGGGGATCTCTGCGACAACTGTCCCGGCTTCCCAAACCAGCTCCAGGATGACCGCGACGGCGACGGGGCGGGAGACGCCTGCGACAAGTGCTCCCTCGATCCCTCCAAGGTGGTGCCAGGCATCTGCGGCTGCGGCGTCTCCGACGCCGATGGCGACGGCGACGGCACCGCGGACTGCGAAGATGACTGCCCTTCGGACATGGACAAGGTGGCGCCCGGCCTCTGTGGGTGTGGCGTCTCCGACGCCGACAGCGACGGCGATGGCGCGCCGGACTGCGATGACCTCTGTCCAGACGACCCGGCCAAGATCGAGCCCGGCGCCTGCGGGTGCGGCATCCCGGACACGGACTCCGACGGCGATGGCGTGCCGGACTGCAACGACCAGTGTCCCTACGACGCGGTGAAGACTTCGCCGGGTGTGTGCGGCTGTGGCGTCTCCGACACGGACTCCGACGGCGATGGCGTGCCGGACTGCAACGACCAGTGTCCCCAGGACATCGGCAAGACGGTGCCCGGCGAGTGCGGCTGCGGCACCCCCGACACGGACTCCGACGGCGATGGCGTGCCGGACTGCAATGACCAGTGTCCCCAGGACATCGGGAAGACGGTGCCCGGCGAGTGCGGATGCGGCATCCCCGACACGGACACCGACGGGGATGGCACCCCGGACTGCCTCGACGCCTGCCCGAATGATCTGTCCAAGGTGAACCCCGGCCTCTGCGGATGCGGCTTCTCCGATGTCGACAGCGACAGCGACGGCACGCCGGACTGCAACGACTTCTGCGACCTGGATCCCCTGAAGACGAAGCCCGGCGTGTGCGGCTGCGGCGTTCTCGACACCGACAGCGACGGTGACCGCACCCCCGACTGCGTGGACGGTTGTCCCAACGATGCGAAGAAGGTGGAGCCTGGGGTCTGCGGATGCGGTGTCCTGGACGTCGACAGCGATGGCGACGGCACACCGGATTGCGTCGACCAGTGCCCCGGCTACGACGACAACCTCGACACCGACGGCGACGGCGTGCCTGACGGCTGCGATCCCTGCCCGGTCGACAACCCCGACGACTCCGACGGTGACGGCGTCTGCGACAGCCAGGACATCTGCCCGGGCGGTGACGACAACGTCGACGGTGACGGCGACGGCACGCCCGACTACTGCGACGTCTGCCCGCTGGACGACCCGGCCGACCTGTGGCTCCCCGCCTGTGACGACAGCGGCCACGAGGTCCAGGTGGTGGCGTCCGGCCCCGAGACCCGCCACGGCGTCGACGGCACCTACGTCACCTACGAGATCTGCTCACCCGATGCCGGCACCTGCAGCGACGAGATGAAGGGTGGGGGCTACCGCAGCTGCCTCGACGACGACGACTGCAAGCAGCACCGGGAGGGCTCCTGCGACCGCGACTGCGCCGTGAGGGACTTCTACGGGCTGTCCAACTACCAGGTGGGCATCCCCGAGCTCGGCGACAGCTGCCTCGAGTCCGACACCCTTGTGGAGGGTTCCTGCTCCGTGGGCACGTTCGCCCTGGGCGACGGTTCCTGCAGCGTGAAGGGCAAGGCGTCGCAGGCCATCGTGGCCAAGTGCGATCTGGTGGAGCTGTACCCCGGCCAGTGCCTGCAGATGACCGTCTGGATCGGCTCGGAGGACGTGTACCTGTCCGAGACCGACGTGACCGCCAAGGCCGGCAACGACTGCGAGACCAGCGACTTCCCCGGCCTGTCCTGTGAGGCGTGTCCCTCCGAGGCCCCCGCCGCTCCCACGGGCGGACCCTCCGGGGCGAAGGGAGGCAGGAAGAAGTAGCGTCGGGCCCTGCCCGCCCCCGTCCCAAGGCGAGCGGGCAGGGGACCGGGCCCCCCTGCGGAACATGACGTATCCGCAGGGGGGCCACCTGTTGTCAGGCTGCCTCCTGGGGTACGAGGAGGTGACCTCCGGCAGGGGAACCTCCACCTGGGGTTGCCCTCCATCCCGCAAGCGGTTAGCCGACCTTGCCTTTCGGGCCCCTCGCGCCCGGAACATCGTTTTCTCCCGCCTCCTCCCCACCGTGGAGGGGCCCACGGAGACCCGATGTGGAGGCCTCCGGAATGATCCGGAATGCCTCCAGACCCCCTGGATGTCGGCCAGATGGGCCGGCTCCGCGGAAACGAAGTGCGTCCGCGGCAGGGTTCCTTCTTCCCTCGCGCTTCATCGTTCGGCACAGCCGAACAGGAAAAAGATCTTGAGCAACGACAACATTCTCGACATCAACCTGACCGATCTCTCCGACGATCAGTTCGCCAACTTCTACGGCGACTTCATGGACACCCGTGGCGTTCGCGAGAACACCGTGGTCCAGGGCACCGTGACCGACATCCTCAAGGAGTGGGTCGTGGTGGACATCAACTACAAGGCCGAGGGCTACGTTCCCAAGGCTGAGTTCACCGGCGCCGACGGCGAGCTGGAAGTGGCAGTCGGCGACACCGTCGATGTCTACCTCGGCACCATGAAGGAGAACGCCGCAGCCCTGATCCTGTCCAAGGAGAAGGCCGACCTCATGAAGGCCTGGGACGAGATCTCCAAGGCTGTCGAGGCCGACGAGGTCGTCAGCGGCACCGTGGTCGCACGCGTCAAGGGCGGTCTGTCCGTCAACATCGGCGTCAAGGCCTTCCTCCCCGGCTCCCAGGTTGATCTGCGTCCCGTCAAGAACCTCGACAAGTACATTGGCGAGGAGCTGCAGTTCAAGATCATCAAGTTCAACAAGCGTCGCGGAAACATCGTGCTGTCCCGCCGCGTCCTGCTCGAGCAGGAGCGGGCCGCCAAGCGCGCCGAGACCCTCAAGCGCCTGCAGGAAGGCGTCATCCTCACCGGCGTCGTCAAGAACATCACCGACTACGGTGCGTTCATCGACCTCGGCGGCATCGACGGCCTGCTGCACATCACCGACATGTCCTACGGCCGCCTGTCCCACCCCTCCGAGATGTTCGAAGTGGGTCAGTCCCTGGAAGTCAAGGTCCTCAAGTTCGACCGTGAGTCCCAGCGCGTCTCCCTCGGCTACAAGCAGATCCGCCCTGATCCCTGGGAGGAGGCCGAGTACAAGTACCCCGTGGGTGCCATCGTTCGCGGCAAGGTCGTGTCCATCACCGACTACGGCGCATTCGTGGAGCTCGAGGACGGCATCGAGGGTCTGGTCCACATCTCCGAGATGACCTGGAACAAGCGCATCAAGCACCCCTCCAAGCTGGTCGAGGTGGGCGATGTGATCGAGGCCAAGGTCCTCGGCATGGACGCCGACAACCGCCGGATCTCCCTGGGCATGAAGCAGCTCGAGGCCAACCCCTGGGATGTGGTCGAGCAGCAGTACCCCGTGGGTGCCATCATCCGCGGCAAGATCCGCAACATCACCGACTTCGGCATCTTCGTGGGCATCGAAGAGGGCATCGACGGCCTGGTGCACATCTCCGACCTCTCCTGGGGTCAGCGCATCAAGCACCCCTCCGAGCGCTACAAGAAGGGCGATGAGGTCGAGGCACGCGTGCTCGCCATCGACAAGGAGGCCGAGCGCTTCTCCCTGGGCATCAAGCAGCTCACCGAGGATCCCTGGTACTCCGTGCAGGGCCGCTACTACCTCGGTCAGGTCATCGAGGGCCCCGTGGTCCACGTCACCGACTTCGGCATCTTCGTCGAGATCGAGGACGGCGTCGAGGGCCTCGTGCACTTCTCCGAGCTCTCCTACGAGGGCGACGACTGGGCCGAGCAGTACCCCGTCGCGAAGAAGGTCAACTGCGAGATCACCCACATCGACGCACACGACCGCCGCATCTCCCTGTCCGAGCGCATGGCTTCCGAGCGTGGCGAGGCAGGCGGCGAGCCCTACCCGGCTCCCCAGGCCTCTGACTCCTCCGGTTCCTTCGGCGACGTCATGGGCAGCCTCGGCGCCGCCTTCAAGGCTGCCGGCGGCAAGGACGAGGACGAGGGCGACGAGTGATCGTCTCCTGACTCCCTGAGTCGCAAGGGCGTCCATGGCTTCGGCCATGGGCGCCCTTCGTGCGTCTTGGGGCGGGTGCCCATCCGGGCACGAACGCCCGAATCGGGGTAGGGTGGGCCCAAGGATGTGGAGGCAGTCATGCGTGTGCTCGGTTGGACCCTCGTGCTGGTGGGCGTGGCCCTCTTGGCTGGTGCGATCGGCCTGTGGTGGGCCCAGAACGCACACCAGACCGCACAGATGCAGTTCGACCTGGGTTCCGGCGTGGGGGCCGCCTGGCATATGCAGCAGGCCCAGCCGGTGCCGCTGCTGATGATCGGCAGCTTCCTGGCCGGCCTGCTGTTGGCCGGGCTGCCCCTCATGCTGCGGGTCGGCGCCCTCAAGCGCCGTGTCCGCCGCCTCGAGGCGATGCACGCCATGTCCCGTGAGATCACCTGAGAGGTCATTCGTGAAGCGCAACGCACCCACGTCGGGCGACACCGTGAATCCGGCGCGCCTGGCGGCCGCCCGTGCCCTGATGGCGGTGGCCGACGGCGCCCATGCCGAAGAGGCCCTCGCGGCCCTGCTCCCCGAGGAAGCCCGCGATCGTGGGCTCGCCTGGCGCCTGGTCTTCGGCGTCCTGCGTCACCGGGCGTCCATCGATGCCTCCCTGCAGCGCTGCCTGCGTCAGCCGCTGGCCTCCCTCGACCAGCAGGTGCAGGCCATCCTGCGCGTGGGGGCCTTCGAGAAGCTGCACGGCGACGCCAAGGCCTATGCGGTGGTCAACGAGGCCGTCGGTGCCACCCGCGCGATGGGGGTCGGCCGGGCGTCGGGCCTGGTCAACGCCGTGCTGCGGCGGGTCCGGATTCCCGACGATCTCGCCCGCCACGAGCGGCTCGAGCATCCCTCCTGGCTCGTGGAGCGGTGGGACGACCGCTACGGCGAGGAGGCCACCACCCGCTGGTGCGAGAACAACGGCAAGGTGCCGCCCATCAGCCTGGTAGCCAAGGACGCCCCCGCCCTCGCCGCCCGGCTGGCGGAGGAGGGCATCGAGACCGAGCCGGTGGTGATGCCCGAGGGCGAGCTGCAGGGTCTGCTGCGCCTGAAGGGCGGGGCAGGACGCGTGGAGCAGCTCCCCGGTTTCGACGAGGGGGCCTTCTGGGTCCAGGACGTCGCCAGTGTCTACACCGCCGATCTGGTCCCCGATGATGCCCAGACCGTCCTCGACGCCTGCGCGGCGCCCGGCGGCAAGACCTTCCGTCTGCTCGGCCGGGGCAAGACCGTCACCGCCGTCGACCTGAAGAAGAGGCGCCTCGCCCGCATGGAGGGCAGCCTGGAGCGGCTCGGCTTCGAGGCCACGCTCCGTCGCCACGACTGGCGCAAGGGGCCGCTGCCGGAGCTCGGCGAGGTCGACGCCGTGCTCGTCGACGCCCCCTGTACCGGGCTCGGCACCATCCGCCGCCGGCCCGAGATCCGCTGGCGCAGGTCGCCGCTGGATCCCCTGAAGATCCACGAGCTGCAGGTGCAGGTCATCACGAACGCGAGCAAGCACGTCCGCCCGGGCGGTAGTCTCGTGTACATCGTGTGCAGTCCAGAGCCCGAGGAGGGCCCGGGCGTGATCGAGGACTTCCTGAAGGACCACCCGGACTTCCGGGTCGACGTGTGGCGCAACACGGCGCCGCCCAGCCAGGACGAGGACGCATTCCAGGCCGTGAGGTTGCTGCGCGCATGAGCACCCCGATGTTCCAACAGTACGCCGAGCTCAAGGCGGCTCATCCAGATGCCATCCTGTTCTTCCGGATGGGCGACTTCTACGAGACCTTCTACGAAGACGCGAAGATCTGCCACAAGGTCCTCGAGGTCACGCTGACCGCCCGGCACGGCAGTGGCGAGTCCATCCCCATGGCCGGCGTGCCCCACCATGCGGCCGACGGCTACATCCGCGGGCTCACCGAGGCCGGCTACCGGGTGGCCATCGCCGAGCAGATGGAGCCGCCCACCAAGGGCAAGAAGCTCGTCCGCCGCGAGATCGTCCGGGTCGTCACCCCTGGCGTCGTGCTCGATCCCACCTCCCTCGCCGCCGCGGAGCCCAACTGGCTCGCCGCCGTGGTCAAGGGCCGTCGCAAGCAGTGGGGCGTCGCGCTCCTCGATGCCTCCACCGGTGCCCTGCGCCTGTGCAACCTGCCGGGTGTCGAGCAGGTGCTCGTCGAGCTCGGCCGGGTGGAGCCCAAGGAGATCATCCTGTCCTCCGGCGCCGGTCGCGACGAAGCGCTGCTCGCGTGGGTGGAGGCCTCCGCCGTCACGCTGTCCGAGGCCGACCGCGACGCGTTCCGGGCCGACGAGGCCGTCCGCGAGCTGTGCGAGCTGCTCGGCACCACCACGCTGGCTGGCTTCTCCGTGGCCCACGACGAGCCGGCGGTGGCCGCTGCCGGCGCCGCCGTCCGCTACGCCCAGGACTCCATGGGCCGCAAGCTCAGCAACGTGCACGGTCTGCAGGTCATCCGGCCCGGTCGCTTCCTGGGCATGAACGAGGCGGCCCGGCGCAACCTCGAGCTGTTCCGCACCCTGCGGGGAGGCACCCGCAAGGGCTCGCTGCTGGATCTGCTGGATCACTGCGAGACGGCGATGGGCAGCCGCCTGCTCAAGGACTGGATCAGCAGCCCGCTGGTGGATCTGGCCCCCATCGAGGCCCGCCAGCAGGCGATCGGCGCCCTGATCGCCGCCGTCGACGAGCGCGCGGGCCTTCGCGAGGCCCTGGCCCAGGTGGCCGACATGGAGCGCCTGTCCGCTCGTGTGGCCCAGGGAACGGCCCATGCCCGGGATCTGGGGCTGCTGCGGCGGTCGCTGCTGTCACTGCCGGAGGCCATGGCGCCCCTGCGTGCGCTGAAGGGCCTCGGTCCGCTGGTGCCCACGGATCTGATGGACGATCTCGCCGCGCACCTGGCCGCCTGGCTGGTCGACGACCTGCCCATGACCATCACCGACGGCGGCATGATCCGTCGCGGGGTCGACGACGAGCTGGACGACGTGATCATGGCGGCCACCGAGGGCCGCTCGTGGCTGACCCAGCTCGAGACCCGCGAGCGGGAGGCCACGGGCATCACCAGCCTCAAGGTCCGCTCCAACAAGGTGTTCGGCTACTACATCGAGGTCACCCGGGCCCACCTGCACAAGGTGCCGAGCCGCTACCACCGCAAGCAGACCCTGAGCAACGGCGAGCGCTACATCACGCCGGAGCTCAAGGAGCTGGAGGAGAAGGTCCTCGGGGCCGACGAGAAGCGCAAGCGCCTCGAGTACGGCCTGTTCCTGCAGCTACGGGATGCCGTGCAGGAGTCCAGCGCCCGCATCGCCGATCTGGCCCACAAGCTCGCCCGCCTCGACGTGCTGGCCTCGCTTGCCGAGGTGGCGGAGCTGCACCGCTGGACCGCCCCCGAGGTGGGGGAGCACGCCGAGCTGGTCCTCACGGGGTCGCGTCACCCGGTGGTCGAGGCGAGCCTGGCGGGTGAGCCCTTCGTGCCGAACGATGTCCAACTCGATGCGGAGTCCCGTCAGCTGATCCTGATCACGGGCCCCAACATGTCCGGCAAGTCCACGCTGATGCGGCAGGTGGCCCTCATCGTGCTCATGGCCCAGATGGGGGCCTACGTGCCGGCGGATCGTGCCGTCGTGGGCCTGTGCGATCAGATCTTCACCCGCGTCGGTGCGTCCGATGATCTGGCCCGGGGCCAGTCCACCTTCATGGTGGAGATGGCCGAGACGGCGGCGATCCTGCACCACGCCACCGAGCGGTCGCTGGTCATCCTCGACGAGATCGGCCGCGGCACCAGCACCTACGACGGCCTGTCCATCGCCTGGGCCGTGGCCGAGGATCTGGTCGACCGGGTGGGGGCCCGCACCCTGTTCGCCACGCACTACCACGAGCTGTGCGAGCTGGCCGATACACGGGGCAAGGTGATCAACCAGTCCGTGGCGGTCAACGAGTCCGGCGAGCAGATCACCTTCCTGCGCAAGCTGCAGGATGGCGGTGCATCCCGCTCCTACGGCATCCAGTGCGGTCGCCTGGCGGGCCTGCCCCGGCCCGTGGTCAAGCGGGCCCAGTCGATGCTCAAGCACTTCGAGAAGCACGCGCCCCGCAACGAGCGGCACCAGCTGAGCCTGTTCGGGGCCGCCATGGTGCCCGAGACGGAGGCGGCCCAGCCGGACGAGGCCCACCACGAGGCGCCGGATGCGCTCCGGGAGCGGCTCGCGGATGTGGATCCGGACGTGCTCACCCCCCGGCAGGCCCTCGACGTGCTGTACGAGCTGCGGGGTCTCGCCTGATGGAGCACGCGGTCGAGGGGTTCCTGTACGTGCTCCAGGTGGAGCAGGGGCGCTCGCCGCACACCATCGCGGCCTACCGGCGGGACGTGTTCCGCTTCGCCGGATGGCTCGAGGGCAAGGGGGTGCGTGAGGTCACCGGGCTCACGCGGAATCTGGTCGAGGGTCACCTCGAGTCCCTGGCGCGGCAGGGCCTCGGCGGCCGGTCGATCGCCCGCGCCCGCAGCTCGATCCGTCAGTTCGCCCGCTACCTGATGGACGAGAAGCTCATCGACGAGGATCCCACCGCCCGGACCGTCACGCCGCGCTTCGTCTCGCCGCTGCCACGGGTGCTGCGGGAGGATCAGGTCGACGCCATCCTGGAGGCGCCGGATCCGTCGTCGCCCCTGGGCCTGCGGGATCGGGCCATGATCCAGCTGATGTACTCCTGCGGCCTGCGCGTGAGCGAGCTCGTGGGCATGGAGCTCGGGCAGGTGCAGCTCGAGGAGGGCCTGCTGCTCGTGCGCGGCAAGGGCTCCAAGGAGCGCCTGGTGCCCACGGGGCAGACGGCGCTGGGATGGCTGGGCCTGTACCTGCGGGACGCCCGGCCGCTGCTGGACGTCACCGGCGGCGCCACGGGCCTGTTCCTGTCCCAGCGGGGCGAGCGGATGAGCCGGCAGAACTTCTGGGTGCGGCTGCGCCGGCACGCCACCGTGGCGGGGGTCCCGGGCAAGGTGAGCCCCCACGTGCTGCGCCATTCGTTCGCGACCCACCTGCTCAACCACGGGGCGGATCTGCGCGCACTGCAGGCCATGCTCGGCCACGCGGACATCTCGACCACCGAGATCTACACCCAGGTCTCCCGCCGGCGGCTGCAGGAGATCCACGCGCGGTTCCACCCGCGGGGCTGATCGGGCGCGCGCACCGGGGTGTTCGCGGGACGCTGGCACAAAAATTCCCTGTCACCTCGTACCGATGCGGCTGCGGGTGGTCACGACGTCGGCGACCTGGCGTGTCTGCACCGGCCGGATGGGCCGCCACGGGCCGAAACCGGATGGAAGGGCACCGGACAGGCCGGGCGAGCAGGAACGACACAATTTCTGCGGCATGTCCGCTGCGGGAAATCCGCAGTTGGGTGCGTGGCAAACTCCCGACACGGCCGTCGGGCCGAGATCAGGAGCTGCCATGCGACCCCGTATCCTTGCCTTCGTGGCCTTCTCCCTGGCATCCGCACCCGCCTTCGCCGACTGCGACCTCACGGTGGACGTGGCCGAAGGGGATAGCACCGATCTGCGACGCACGACCTCGACCGAGCGCCTGACGAAGACGTCCTCGATGGGCAAGCGCGACCGCAACATCGACGTCACGGCCTTCCTGCAGCACGACTCCGTGATGCTGACCTTCGATGCCGGTCAGCGGGGCAGGGGACCGCTCCTCACCGAGTCCGATGGCTCGCGCCTGCCCGCCCACGTGGTGCTCGAGATGGACGACGGCAACAAGGCCGTCCTGCCGTCGCTGGGCTTCGGAGACGACAAGGGCGCCGAGCGCTTCGCCGTCACGACCCGTCTGCGGCCCCTGCTGAACAGCCGCAACATCGTCGGCATCATCTACCGGGGCTCCCGCCACCACTTCGAGGCCTCCGTGCCCATCGAAAACGGCCACGTCATCGGCGATCTGCTCCGCTGCGTGGCGCCGGAGACCCAGGTGCAGGTCGCGCGCCGCTGAGGGGCGGACGGCCCGTAGGAAGTGTGTCCGAAAGGGGCATCGAGGGTTGCCGAGGCCCGTGATCTGACTAGGTACGGGCCAATCCTTCCCCCCGGAGGCCGCCATGGCTGGTCAGATTCCCCAAGGTCAAGCACTTCTGGACGAGATCGAGCGCCTGCGCGAGGAGCGCAACGCCGTCATCCTCGGCCACTACTACCAGGAGCCCGAGATCCAGGACCTGGCGGACTTCATCGGTGACTCCCTGCAGCTCGCCAAGGCCGCCAAGGAGACGGACGCAGACGTCATCCTGTTCTGCGGCGTCCACTTCATGGCCGAGACCGCCAAGATCCTCAACCCCGACAAGATCGTCCTCGTGCCCGACATGAAGGCCGGCTGCTCCCTGGCCGACTCCTGTCCGGCAGAGGATCTCGCCGCGTTCAAGGCCGAGCACCCCGATCACGTGGTGGTCTCCTACATCAACTGCACGGCGGCCACGAAGACCCTGACCGACATCATCTGCACCAGCTCCAACGCCAAGCGCGTGGTGGAGTCCATCCCTGCAGACAAGCCGATCCTGTTCGCCCCCGACAAGAACCTCGGCGCCTGGCTCATCAAGGAGACCGGCCGTCACATGGATCTGTGGCAGGGCTCCTGCATCGTGCACGAGACCTTCTCCGAGCAGGCCCTGCTCGAGCTGAAGGTCCGCAACCCCGACGCCAAGGTGCTGGCCCACCCCGAGTGCGAGCCCAGCCTGCTGGCCCACGCCGACCACGTCGGCAGCACCAGCCAGCTGCTCAAGTTCGCGAAGGACTCGGGCTTCGAGAAGTTCATCGTCGCCACCGAGCCCGGCATCATCCACCAGATGGAGAAGGCCCACCCCTCGGCGGAGTACATCCCGCTGCCCGGCCAGGACGAGACCTGCGCGTGCAACGAGTGTCCCTTCATGCGGCTGAACACGCTGGAGAAGATCTACCTGGCTCTGCGGGATCTGCAGCCTCGGATCGAGATGGATGCGGAGACGATTGCCGCGGCGAAGAAGCCTCTCGATCGGATGATGGCTCTGGGGTGAAGGTCTGCCTCTGAAGGGAGGCTGGGTTTCAACACAGAGATGCTCTGTTGATTGGCAACCCTGAAGTCCTGGAATTTTGAGTCGGGCGGACGTGCCCAGGCTCAAAAGCCAGGCTCGGCTTCGACGCTGATGCCTTCACGGGCCAGGCCGTTCGCGAC
>JARACJ010000014.1 GCA_028767165.1 Proteobacteria bacterium DTSAM18
CAACCAACGCCTGGAGTCGGAGGTTCCAGGTGCTTCGGATCTGATCGCAGCCAAGTGAGTCACAGACGCATCATCGGATCTGGGTCGGTACCAGACTCCTCGTACACCACATTGACGGACACAACTCGGCCTTGCGGACGGCTGCGCGCCTGCCGGCGCTTCGCCGCTGCGGGCCTGTCGGCCCTCCGGGCACTGCGCGGCCTTCGGCCTTGCGGCGGCTGCGCGCCTGCCGGCGCTTCGCCGCTGCGGGCCTGTCGGCCCTCCGGGCGCTGCGGGCCTGTCGGCCCTCCGGGCGCTGCGGGCCTGTCGGCCCTCCGGGCGCTGCGGGCCTGCCGGCCTTCCGGGCGCTGTGCGGCCTTCGGCCTTGCGGCGGCTGCGCCGCTTCACGGGCGACACGACGAGCTGATCCAGGCAGGTCGCTCCAGGAGTCAGCTCGCTGGCTCCGCACATGGAGCGTCTCCGCCACACTCGGTCGTCCCGGCCCGCACCACGAGCGGGCCCCTTCGTCTCGGCTCGGCAGGGGGTCCTTTCCCCCTCTGTTTCTCCGTTCCGCTGGGTTGGCCCCGCGCAGCGGCCCGAGCCACCGCCGTCCCCCTCCGCGCAGCGGCCCCAGCCTTGCCAACCTCGGCTTCCTCGGCTTCCTCGGCTTCCTCGGCTTCCTCGGCTTCCTCCGCTCCCTTCACGTGAGCCCCGTGCAGCGGCCCAGACCGATGCCACCACCCCCGCCCATCGGCCTCCACCCTGCGCAGCGGCCCAGGCCACCGCCTTCAGCGCCCCGCCCAGCGCCCCAGGACCTACCCCTTCCGACGGAATTCGTGCTGCGCATACGTCCCCAGCACCCTCAGCTCCGTGCAGAAGAACTCCAGCTCCTCCAGCGCGTGCTCGATGCCCGGATCCGTCGGCCGTCCCTCGAAGTCCACGGCGAACTGGGTCCACTGGAAGCCCCCGAGCTGGTACGACTCCAGCTTGAGCAGGTTCACCCCGTTCGTCGCGAAGCCGCCGAGCGCCTTGTACAGCGAGGCGGCGCGGTTGCGGACGGAGAACAGGCAGCTCGTCACGCAGGGGCCGCCCGGCAGGGGCAGCAGGGGCCTCGGTGCCATGATGAGGAAGCGGGTGGTGTTCCAGGACTGATCCTGGATGCCTTCGGCGAGTGTCTGCAGGCCCATGAGCTCGCCGGCGAGTCCGGAGGCGATGGCGGCCACGGTCGGATCGTCGCCCTCTGCCACGGCCTGGGCCGCGGAGGAGGTGTCCTGCCACGCGCTGGGCTGCAGCTCGTGGGCCTTGAGCCAGTGACGGCACTGGGCGAGGGCCTGTGGGTGGCTGATGACGGTCTTCACGTCCTGCAGGCGGGTGCCGGGCTTCGCGAGGAGGTGGTGGTGGACCGGCTGGAAGTGCTCGCCGACGATATGCAGCGAGCGCTGGGGGAGCAGGCGGTGCAGATCGGCCACCCGTCCTGCCATGGAGTTCTCCACCGGCAGCATGGCGAGCGCTGCGCGACCCTCCTGCACGGCGTCGAAGCAGGCGTCGAAACTGTGCAGCCCGCGGGGGGTCATGTCGGGTCGGGCTGCCGTACAGGCCAGGTGGCTGTAGGCACCCGGTCTACCCTGGAAGACGATGGTCTGTTCGGCATCAGGATCGGCCATGGGGTTTCCTCGGCGGGGCGGTTCGTGTATTCAGGCGCTTGCAAAGGGCCTATCACAGGGGGGAGCCATGGGGCGGGAGATACTGGTGAGCGCGTGTCTGCTCGGAGAGGCCTGCCGCTACGATGGCCGCTCCAAGGAGCACGGTTCGGTCCAGCGGCGGGTGGCTGCCCTTCGGGAGGGGGGCGCCCGGGTGGTGCCGGTGTGTCCCGAGGAGCTCGGGGGACTGGGCACGCCCCGTCCTGCCGCGGAACTGTCCGGCGGTGTGGGGCGCGGGGTCTGGGGCGGAGAGGCGACGGTACGGGTCAAGACCACTGGCGCCGACGTGTCGGAAGCGTTCCGGGCGGGCGCACGCCTCGCCCGCGCCGAGGCGCCTGCCGCCCGCGAGGCCATCTTGAAGGCCCGCTCGCCATCCTGCGGGGTGGGTCGCACCTGGTGTGGTGGAGAACTTGTCAACGGGGATGGGGTGTTTGCCGCACTGCTTCGGTCCCAAGGTGTGGACCTGTCCACCGAAGAAGACGATCAGAGAGGGGAATGATCGTGACACCACTGCTGCTGCTGCTTCTGGGAGCCTGTTCCACCATCGGCCAGACGCTCCCGACCGACGACGGGCGCATCTCGGACTCCGGAGACCCCGTCGCGATCGACTGTCCCGAGGGCGAGCTCCCGTCCTGCGACGGTGACTGCGTGCCGGCCTCCTGGGCGGGCAACGGCCAGTGCGACGAGGCGCTCGACTGCGCCGAGGCCGGCTGGGACGGCGGCGACTGCGAACACTCGGGCACCGTCGACTCCGCCGAGTGCCCACCAGGCAGTCGTATCGGTTGCACGGGCGAGTGCGAACTCCTGTCCGTCCGTGGCGACGGCATCTGCGACGACGAGTGGAGCTGCACCGAATTCGGCTGGGACGAGGGCGACTGCATCGACGAGAACGGCTGCAACCCCGAGCAGCTCCTCGACTGCTGGGGCAGCTGCATCGATGCCTCCAGCCACGGCGATGGCACGTGCGATCTCGAGCTGATGTGCGATGCCCACGGCTCCGATGGCGGTGACTGCCCCACGTTCACCGACTGTCCCGCCGGTGAGGTGGTGGACTGCAACGGATTCTGCGTGGACCCCACGGGCTGGGGCGACGGCAGCTGCGACGACAACTTCGACTGCGACGCCGGCGACGACGATCGCGGCGACTGCCCCTCCACCAACATCTGCGACGACGGCGAGATCGCCGACTGCATGGGCGGCTGTACCGATGCCGGCTGGGTGGGCGACGACTTCTGCGACATCACGCTGAACTGCAGCCTGCACGGCGACGACGGTGGCGACTGCGCGCTGGCCACGAGCACGGCCGGGTGCCCCGACGCCTTCGTGCCCGACTGCCTCGGGGGCTGTGTGCCCGCGAGCTGGTTGAATGATGGCCAGTGCGACGTCTGGCTGCACTGCGACGCCACCAACCTCGACGCCGGCGACTGCGGCACCGATGCCTGCGGCATGGGACGGGTCCTCGACTGCAACGGCGACTGTGCGCTCGTGGACTTCCTGGGCGACGGGACGGTGTGCGATGACGACGTCCAGCAGGTGTCTTCGAACGAGGCGCACTTCGACTGCCCCGCGTGGAACCATGACGCCGGCGACTGCGACGAGCCGTAGGCCGACCGTTCGCCGGTCTTCGGTATCCGTAGAGCAACGTACCAGATGGGCTCGCGTACAGGCGCGGGCCCATGCCACTCTTGGGGTGACAAGGGAGGTCAGATGGACACGTTCGAACCAGGCATGCAGGTCGAATTCTCGACGGAGGAAGGGCCGATCCGCGGAGAGGTCATCCGGGTGAACCCCAAGACCGTCTCCATCCGGCCCGACGGCGAGGACGACGGCTACTACCGGGTACCGCACCACATGGTCCGAGCGGTCGATCGTGACGGCCACGCTGGGGCCCACGGGCGGCGGCTGCTGCACCAGATCACGCAGGACGAGCTACGCCACGCCATGTCCCCCTTGATCGACGCGCGACTCGAGCGCATCATGGACGGGCTCGCACCGGTCCTCGCCAGCCCCGACGGCGAGCTCGTGGTGGCGGTGTCCCGATCGGAGATCGACAATGGCATGATCCACGGCTTCGTGGCCCTGGCCCTGCTGATGAAGCACCGGGGCCTCGGCCTGTCGATGGCCGGACGCATCCACCTCGTGACCATCGGCTACGAGAAGGAGCCGCGGCCGCTGTTCCAGGTGCCGGAGGTGCGTGACTGGCTCCGCGGTCTGCAGAGCCGCCTTCCGTGGCTGGCATGCTGGCTCTCGCCCTCCAGCAGGGTCGCGTTCCAGCTCATCAGCGCGATCTCCCCCCCGGACATCGTCCATGGCAGGCCCCACCGCACCAAGGAGATGCTCGACGCCGCCCTGGCCGTCGCCACCTGGGGCGTGGCCTTCACCCGTCGCCTCGGCGGCACGCGCATCGACCACGTGCTGGCCATGCTCGCGATCTTCGGGGTCGAGGACCTCCCGGACGGGTTCTTCGGCGACCTGTCGGCCCAGGAGTCCATGCTCGACGAGGTGGGCGTCGTGGGGATGAACGACTGAGCACCTCGGGGTGCCCAAGAACCACGAAAGGGGCCCCTGGGGGCCCCTCGAGGTGTGCCTGGACCCGTGGGATCAGGCCGGCTGCAGGGCCATGACCTCTTCGAGCGCCGCGAGGAAGCGGTCGTTGTGCTCGCGCAGGCTCATGGTGACGCGGATGTGCTCGGTGAAGCCGTAGGGCACCAGCGGACGCACGATGACGCCGCGCTGCAGCAGGCCCTCGTACACATCGAGGCCGTTGCGACCGCAGTCGAGGAGCAGGAAGTTGGCCTGGGAGGGCACCACCTTGATGCCCATGGCCTCGACCGCCTTCGCGACGCGGATGCGCTCGGCAGCGTTGTGCTCGGTGACCATCTTCATGTGGTCCTGATCCGCGAGGGCTGCCTCGGCGGCCGCGTGGGCCAGGCTGTTCACCGAGAAGGGGGCGCGGACGTTCTCCATCGCCTCGATGATCGCCTCGCCGCCGATGCCGTAGCCCACCCGGATGGCCGCCAGGCCGTAGGCCTTGGAGAAGGTGCGCTGGATCAGCAGGTTGGGGTGGGTGGCCAGGAATTCCTCGCTGCGGGGGAAGTCGGCGGCGTCGGCGAACTCGATGTAGGCCTCGTCCATCACCACGATGGTCTCGCGGGGGATGCGGGCGAAGAAGGCGGCGAGCTCGTCGTGGGTGAACCAGGTGCCCGTGGGGTTGGACGGGTTGACGAGCACCACCACGCGGGCGTTCTTCTCGAGGGCGAGATCGGCGATGGCCTGCAGGTCGTGGAAGTAGCGATCCTTGCAGGGTGCGGCATGGAAGTGGAGATCCTGCACGCGGCTGGCGATCTTGTAGCGGAAGAACGTGGCCTCGGAGCCCACGACGTGGTCGCCGGGCTCGGTGAGGGCGCGGAACATCAGATCGATGATCTCGTCGGAGCCGTTGCCGAGGATGAGCTGCTCGGTGGGCACACCGAGGCTGTCGACCAGGGCGGTGCGCAGCGTGCCACCGCTGGGCAGCGGATACACGTGCAGCTCCTCCATCGCGTGGAGCAGGGCCTCACGGACGGAAGGTGAGGGGCCGAAGTCGTTCTCGTTGCTGGACAGCTTGACGGCACCCGAGATGCCGCGCTCGGCCAGGAGTGTCTTGGGAGACATGCCGGCCTGGTAGCGGGGCAGGGACTTGATGCGATCGGAGACGACGGGTCGGCTGCTCATGGAGAATCAATCCTGGATGTAGAGGGGGAGGGTTTCCGTGAGGACGGGTGCGCCACAGGCACGCCAGGTGTGGTAGGCGATGGTCTGGGACGCCTCCACCCGGAGCTGGTTGGCGGTGACCGTGAAGTCCACGGTCTCGCCCTGCGGGAAGAGCTGGCCGTCGATCTCGGCCAGCCGGATGCGGGCCTCACCGGACCGCACGTTCATCACAGGATAGCCGTCTACACGAAAACTGTCCGGAAAGACCAGTGTCACGTCTTGCGGTACCGTCTCGCCCTGGGGAAACAGCACTTCGAGGCGTGCCTCGTCACCGCCCTGGCCGAGCGGCGCGTTGCGGCGCAACACGACGCCCCCCTGCTCGCCGTCCCACACCAGGTTGGTGGTGGGGCTGGTGCTGTTCAGGCTGCTGAACAGGGAGCCGAGGATCTCGGTGGTGCCGACCTCGCGCATGCGGGCGCGCATCGTCTGGGGCGTGCCCTCGCTGGAGAAGCGGTGCTGCAGGTGGCTGCCCACCATGGAGACGAAGTGCACCTTGCCGTGGGGGTACAGGCGGATGGTGTCCTCGTAGGGGTCGTAGTGGACCTCGCCGAGGGAGCGGGCGTAGATGTCGCGCCACTGGCCCTCGTCGAGCCGGGCCACGAAGGCGGACGAGCCGCGGTTGGCGGAGGTGGGGCCGACCCTGTACGACCAGCTCGCCGTGCCGACGACCTCCCAGCAGCCGGCGGGCGTCATGGTGATGTCGGTCCAGGAGGCCAGCCAGGGGGCCGGGTCGGACAGATCCAGGTGGGCGGGCGCGATGTCGCCGGCGGGCACCGGCTTGAAGCTGCTGTCGGGTGCGGCGAGTGCGGCTGCGGCTGCCATCCACAGTGTGAACATGGATCCTCCGATGGGGGGTGTGCGTGGCCTTACCATGGCACACGCGGTTGCGGTATCCGGCCCTTTCAGGACCGTTCGGCGATGACTGCGATGAGTACAGCCTTCACACCCGCTTCGTCCAGACCCCGCAGGTGACCGATCTGATCCCCCATGCGCAGAAGGCCCGTCGCGGCGAGGCCGTCCTGGGTGATGGGGCAGGGGAGATCCCCACGATGGACCGCCCGCAGCAGATCCTTGAGGTCGGGGGTCTTCACCTGCTTGAGGCCGTTGGCACCTAGTCGCATCGTGTCCTCCTCTGGTAGGAACTGCGCGATGGGGGCCCCGCCCGGGGTCGGGAGAGGCAGGAGGTCGCGGTGTCCCAATTCGGAAATCTGTTCATCGGAATCGCCGGCATGATCGGCGCCGGCAAGTCCACGCTGGCCACGGCGCTGGCGGAGCACCTGGACATGGACGTCCACTACGAGCCCGTGGCCGACAACGTCTACCTCGAGGACTTCTACCGGGACACACCCCGCTACGCATTCGCGATGCAGGTCTACCTGCTCAACCGCCGCTTCCAGCAGCACCAGGAGATCATCTGGCGGGGGCGTTCGGCGGTGCAGGACCGCACCATCTACGAGGACGCCATCTTCGCGCGCATCCTCGCCGAGCAGGGGGCCATGAGCCAGCGGGATCACGAGACCTACCTGTCGCTGTTCAAGCACATGTCCAACTTCATGTGCCGGCCCAACCTCATCGTCTACCTCGACGTGAAGCCCGAGGCGTCCATCGCGCGCATCCGGCAGCGGGGCCGCTCCTTCGAGCAGGGCATCTCCGAGGACTACCTGCGGCGGCTGTACCAGGGCTACGAGGACTTCATCGCCGACATCTCGCGGCGCATCCCCGTCATCCGGGTGGACTACAGCCGCTACGCCACCGCCGAGGAGATGGCCTCCATCATCGAGCGCGAGTACCTGCAGCACGACTTCCTGCGCAACGCGCCGCGGATGGAACTGGAGGGGGCTCTGTGATGTGGCGATCCGTCGTGTCCGCCCTGCTGCTGGCCGCCTGTTCCGTCGGGGCGGCCCCCGCCGACCCACCGTCACGGGTCCGGCGGCAGGCCGAGGCCCAACCCCAGCCCGAGCTGTCCTACGTGGAGTGGGTCTCCCCGGCGGCCGAGGGGCGGCAGGCGCTGCCCCTGGTGGTGGCGGTGCACGGGCTCGGCGACACGCCCGAGAACTTCATCCGCGGCTTCGCGGATCCCGGCCAGGTCGTGCGGGTGGTGGCGCCCCGGGCACCACTGCAGTGGCGCAGGGGCTGGTCCTGGTTCAACCACCGCGTCGCCGCGGCGGATCCCGAGGTGCTGTCGGACGAGCTGCAGCAGCGGGCCGACGAGGTGGCCGCCCTCATCGAGCACCTGAAGGCGCAGGGCAAGGTGAAGGGCCCGGTCCTCGTCACCGGCTTCTCCCAGGGAGGGATGGTCTCGTTCGCCATGGCGCTGCACCGTCCCGACGCCATCGACGGGGCGCTGCCCCTGTCCGGACACGTCCCGGCACCGCTCCTCGCGCGCACCGCGGCGCAGACGGGGCGCGTTCCCGTGCGGGCCTTCCACGGCGACGAAGACCCGGTGCTGCCGGTCACCAACGTGCAGCACGCGGTGCAGGTGATGCAGGAGCGGGGCTACGACGCGGGGCTGACGGTGTTTCCCGGCATGGGGCACACCATCTCCTCCCAGGCCCGGGAGGCGTTCCGCGCCGACCTCGAAACATTCCTGACGACCCCATGACTTTTCGAGCGGTATCCGCCAAAGCCTCGAATGTGGCCTTGAAAGCCTGAAGATGGGCTGATGTGCTGCCCGTGGAAGGGGTCGCGGAGGGCCGAGTAGGGGTGAAGTCGGTCTTTCACCATTGGCGCGGACCGCTACGGCAAAATAGCTTCATTCGCCGTGGCGCCAGGAGGTCCGCGGGATGATTTCGTCCGGAAACTCGGTCCAGTCCTGGCATATCCCATAAAGGGGGTCTCGTGATTCTGCCTCTTCACGCACCCGGCGTTCCATGTGACGGCCGACTGCGGGGGGCAGCATACCCGGACCACAGCGTCCTGCGGAACCGCGAGACCGCAAACCAACGATTCAGCCCGCAGCGCGGTGGCCTTGGCCATGGTGTGTGCGGGATTTCAGGCGTCGGGCCCACGGGCCGTCGGGCGTCTGTCACCACCCAGCTTGGCTGAGGAGTGGGCGTAATGAGTGTGACTGCAGTTGTGGGTGCACAGTGGGGTGACGAGGGCAAGGGCCGTATCGTCGACTGGCTGGCACAGAAGGCCGACATGGTCATCCGGTTCCAGGGCGGCGACAACGCCGGCCATACCGTGGTGAACGAGTTCGGAAAATTCGCCCTGCACATCGTTCCCTCGGGCATCTTCAACCCTGCGACGGTCAACATCATCAGCGCAGGCACCGTGGTGAACCCGGACGGCATGCTCAAGGAGCTGGCCCACGTCGAGGCAGCCGGTGTGAACACCGACAACCTGTACGTGTCCTCCGCGGCCCACCTGGTGATGCCCTACCACCTGCTGCTCGACGAGCTGCAGGAGCAGGCGCGTTCCGGCAAGCACAAGATCGGCACCACCAAGCGCGGCATCGGTCCCACCTACGCCGACAAGGCCGCCCGCTGGGGCCTGCGTGTGGGCGACCTGCTGCACCCCGAGCACTTCGAGAAGCGGCTGGCCAACGTCCTGCCCAAGAAGAACCTCGAGATCGAGCGCCTGGGCGGCGAGCCCATGGAGATGGACGAGCTCCTCGCCCTCGCCAGGACCTGGCGTGAGGCCATGGGCCACCGCATCATCGATGTGCTGCCCATGATCCGCGAGGCCGTCCTCGCCGAGAAGGATGTCCTCCTCGAGGGCCAGCTCGGCGTCATGCGCGACCTCGACTGGGGCACCTACCCCTACGTCACCAGCTCCAACCCCATCGCGGGTGGCGCTGGCGTGGGCGCGGGCATCCCCCCGACCCGCATCACCGACGTCATCGGCGTCGTGAAGGCCTACTGCACCGCCGTCGGCGCCGGCCCGTTCCCGGTCGAGCTCAAGGACGAGTGGGGTCAGCGTCTGCGTGACGAGGGCAACGAGTACGGTGCCACCACCGGTCGTCCCCGTGCCTGTGGCTGGTTCGACGGCGTCGCCATCCGCCACGCCGCATGGCTCAACGGCTTCACCGGCCTCGCCATCACCAAGCTCGACGTCCTCGACACCTTCGAGGAGATCAAGGTCTGCACCGGCTACAAGCTCGATGGCGAGATCATCGACTACGTGCCCGACACCCCGGCCTACGAGAAGTGCGAGCCGATCTACGAGACCTGGCCGGGCTGGCAGACCAGCACCCGCGACACGCGCAGCTGGGACGACCTGCCGAAGAACGCCCGCACGTTCCTGCATCGTCTCTCCGAGCTCGCCGGCGTCCGAATCCAGATGGTCTCGGTCGGCGCGGCCCGCGAAGAGCTGGTCGTCCTGTAAACCACATCCCTCCCTACGAAGATGCGCGCCTCCCCGGCGCGCATCGGTTCTTTTCAGGCGACCGTTCGTCCTCGCCTCTTCTGACGGAAGTGATCATGTCCAACGAGAACTACTCCCACGACGTCTACCTCTCTCCCTTCACCTGGCGTTACGGCTCCCAGAACATGCGTGAGATCTGGGGCGAGGTGAACAAGCGCCGTCTGTGGCGTCAGATCTGGATCGCCCTGGCCACCGTCCAGAGCGAGCTCGGCATCGTCAAGCCCGAGCAGGTAGAGGACCTCAAGGTCCACAAGGACAACATCGACATCGAGAACGCCCACCGTCTCGAGGCCGACCTCAAGCACGATCTGATGGCCGAGGTCCACACCTACGCCGAGCAGGTCGGTGCCTCCGGCGGCATCATCCACCTCGGTGCCACCTCCATGGACATCGAGGACAACGCCGACGCCATGCGCATCCAGCAGGGCACCGCGTACATCGTGGCCCGCCTGCACACCGTGCTCGGCGTCATCCGCGAGCAGGTCGTCGAGTGGGCGGACGCCGCCACCATGGCCTTCACCCACCTGCAGCCCGCGGAGCCCACCACCATCGGCTACCGCCTGGCCCAGTACGCCCAGGACCTGCAGGTCGACCTGCTCGACCTGGCCCGCATCCTCGACCAGATCCGCGGCAAGGGCTTCAAGGGCGCCGTGGGCACCTCCGCCTCCTACGGCGAGCTCCTCGACGGCAAGGGCATCACCACCCGTGAGTTCGAGTCCCGCGTGATGTCCCACCTGGGCATCGACGCCTTCGAGGCGGCCACCCAGACGGCCCCCCGCAAGCAGGAGTACCGTGTCCTCACGGCCCTCGCGTCCCTCGGCCAGTCCCTGTACAAGTTCGCCGCCGACCTGCGCCTCCTGCAGAGCCCCCCGCTGGGTGAGTGGGCCGAGCCCTTCGGCAAGAAGCAGATCGGCTCCTCCGCGATGCCCTTCAAGCGCAACCCCATCAACGCCGAGAACATGGACTCCCTGGCCCGGCTGCTGGCCGCCCTGCCTCGCGTCGCCTGGGACAACGCCGCGCACTCCTACCTCGAGCGCACCCTCGACGACTCGGCCAACCGCCGCTCCGTGCTGCCCGACGCCTTCCTGATCACCGACGAGCTGCTCAAGCGCGCCGAGCGCCTGCTGCGCGGCCTGCACGTGGATCGCCAGGCCTCCGCCAAGCTGCTGGCCGCCTACGGTCCCTTCGCCGCCACCGAGCGCCTGCTGATGGAGTGCGCCAAGCGCGGCGCCGACCGCCAGGAGTTCCACGAGATCATCCGTGAGCACTCCATGGTCGCATGGGCCGCCATCCGCACCAACCAGCCCAACCCGCTGGTCGAGAACCTGTGCAACGACGAGCGCGTCAACGAGTTCGCCACCCCCGAGGAGGCCATCAGCTGGATGGACGCCTCCGCCTACGTCGGCGACGCACCGGTCCGCGCCAAGGCCCTGGCCGAGGAGATCAGCAACACGCTCAACACCCTGTCCCACCTCGGTGAGGAGGCCTGATGATCTCCAAGGATCAGCTCGCGGCCGCGCGTCCCCACGCGCTGCTCGAGACCCACTTCGAGGGTGTCGGCTCCCGCTACCAGGGCAAGGTCCGCGACGTCTACGTCAAGGACGGCCACCGTGCCCTCGTGGCCACGGATCGCCTGAGCGCCTTCGACCGCAACATCGCGGCCATCCCCTTCAAGGGCCAGGTGCTCAACCAGCTCAGCGCCTGGTGGTTCGAGCAGACCAAGGACGTCATCGCCAACCACGTGGTGGCGGTGCCCGATCCCAACGTCACCGTCGGCCGTGAGGCCGAGCCCCTCATGGTCGAGGTGGTCGTCCGGGCCTACATCACCGGCGTCACCGACACCTCCCTGTGGATGAACTACTCCCAGGGCAAGGATCCCTACGGTGTGCAGCTCCCCGAGGGCCTGAAGAAGAACGATCGCCTGCCCGCCCACATCGTCACGCCCACCACCAAGGGCCTGGCCGGTGAGCACGATCGTCCCATCTCCAGCGCCGAGGTCGTCTCCCTGGGCATCCTCAGCAACGCCCAGTGGGCCGAGGTGCAGTCCGCCGCCCTCGAGGTGTTCCGTCGGGGCACCGAGGTGGCCGACGCCGCCGGCCTCATCCTGGTCGACACCAAGTACGAGTTCGGCATCATCGACGGCGTCATCTCGCTCATCGACGAGATCCACACGCCCGACTCCAGCCGCTACTGGCGCAAGAGCGACTACGAAGAGGCGATGGCCGAGGGCCGTGAGCCCGAGGGCCTCGACAAGGAGTACGTCCGTCGCTGGCTCGCCGGCCAGGGCTACACCGGCGAGGGCCCCGTGCCCGTGCCTCCCGACGAGGTCGTCTTCGAGCTCGCCACCCGCTACATCGACCTGTACGAGCGTCTCACCGGTGAGACCTTCGTGCCCGGTGAGCAGCCTGTCGGTCCCCGGATCGAGAAGGCCCTGAAGGAGTGGACCCCCTGATGCGCGCACTGGAAGACGATTTCGACCGCCCGAAAGAGGAATGCGGCGTGGTGGGCTTCTGGACCCACCCGGAGATGAAGGCCGAGGTCGCTCGCATGGCCTTCTTCTCGCTGTACGCGCTGCAGCACCGTGGTCAGGAGTCTGCCGGCATGGCGGTCTCCGACGGCAACCTCGTCACCATGCACAAGGGCATGGGGCTCGTGAGCCAGGTGTTCGACGAGACCGCCATGACCAACCTGAAGGGCCACTTCGGCATCGGACACAACCGGTACTCCACCACCGGTGACTCCCACGTCCGCAACGCCCAGCCCTACCACGTGAGCACCCTGCACGGCCCGCTGAGCGTCGCCCACAACGGCAACGTCACCAACGCCGCCGCGCTGCGGAAGGCCCTGATGGAGCGTGGCGTCGGCCTGATGTCCACCTCCGACACCGAGGTCATCACCCAGTACCTGGCCGCGCCGGTTCCCTTCAAGGACCGCACCGCGCCCCGGTGGGAGCAGCGCCTGGCGCAGCTCCTCGACGTGGCCGAGGGCGCCTACAGCCTCGTGGTCATGACCCGCGACTGCCTGTACGCCATGCGCGATCCCCTGGGCATGCGTCCGCTGTGCCTGGGTCGCCTGAAGAACCGCGACGGCAAGGTGATGGGCTGGATGGTGGCGTCGGAGTCCTCCGCGCTGCTCACCCTGGGCGCCAAGCACCTGCGCGAGGTCGGCCCCGGCGAGATCATCCGCATCGACAAGAACGGCATCACCACGGTCAAGCCGCCGGTGGCCGAGAAGTCCACGGCCATGTGCATCTTCGAGCACGTGTACTTCGCCCGTCCGGACTCCAAGATCGAGGGCCAGACGGTGCAGGTCGTGCGTCAGCGCATGGGCACCCAGCTCGCCAAGGAGGCGCCGGCGGAGGCCGACGTGGTCTTCGGCGTGCCGGACTCCTCCCTGCCGAGCGCCATGGCCTACGCGGAGGCCACGGGCCTTCCCCAGACCGAGGGCCTGATCAAGAACCGCTACATCGGCCGTACCTTCATCGAGCCCACCCAGGAGATGCGCGAGAACAAGGTCCGCCTGAAGTTCAACGCACTCCGGGAGAACCTCGAGGGCAAGCGGGTCGTCATGATCGACGACTCCATCGTCCGCGGCACCACCATGTACCAGCTGGTGCGCCTGGTGCGTGAGGCGGGCAAGGCCAAGGAAGTCCACGTCCGCATCGCGTCGCCGCCGATCAACAACCCCTGCTACATGGGTGTGGATCTGGCGTCCCGCGAGCACCTGATGGCCGCCCAGATGGATGTCGATGCCATGTGCAAGGCCATCGGTGCCGACAGCCTGGCGTTCCTGAGCCCCGAGGGCCTGCACAAGGCCGTCCGCGGCGACGAGCCCAAGCCCTGTGGCCACTGCGATGCCTGCTTCACCGGCAACTACCCGGTCGACGTCTCCTTCTTCGAGGAGTCCGACGCCAAGCGACAGTTCGAGCTCTGAGGAGTCACGATGAGCGATCTTGCAACCGTCCTGGTCGTCGGTTCCGGCGGCCGTGAGCACGCGCTGTACTGGAAGCTGAACCAGTCCCCCAAGGTGGGCCGCGTCCTCGTGGCCCCCGGCAACGGCGGCATCCCCGCCGAGCAGTGCCTGGCCATCAAGGACTCCGATATCGACGGCCTCGTGGCCGCCGCGAAGGAGCACGGCGCCGATCTGGTGGTGGTCGGTCCCGAGGCGCCGCTGGTCGCCGGCCTGGTCGATCGCCTGGCCGCCGAGGGCATCGCCGCCTACGGCCCCACCGCCGCCTGCGCCCAGCTCGAGGGCTCCAAGGCCTTCGCCAAGGACTTCATGGCTGCCGCCGGCATCCCCACCGCCGCGTACGCCGTGGTCGACAACCTGGCCGATGCCGAGGCCTACATCGACTCGGTCGACCACCAGGTGGTCGTCAAGGCGTCGGGCCTGGCCGCCGGAAAGGGCGTGCTGGTGTGCGACACGGCCGAGGAGGCCAAGGCCGCCGCCCGTGAGATCCTCGAGGGTGCCTTCGGCACCGCCGGCGCCAAGCTGGTCATCGAGGAGCGCCTCACCGGTCCCGAGGCGAGCCTGCTGGCCCTGTGCGACGGCACCACCTTCCGTGCGCTGCCCCCCGCCCAGGACCACAAGCGCATCGGCGAGGGCGACACCGGCCTGAACACCGGTGGCATGGGCGCCTACGCCCCCGCACCGGTGCTGGTCGATCGCATGGAGGAGGCCGCGGCTTCCTGCATCGCACCCGTGCTGAAGCGCTTCCAGTCGCTCGGCACCCCCTTCAAGGGCACGCTGTTCGCGGGCCTGATGCTCAACGCCAAGGGCGAGCTGCGGGTGCTCGAGTACAACTGCCGCTTCGGCGACCCCGAGACCCAGGTGGTCCTGCCCCTGATCGACGGCGACCTGTACGAGATCATGCAGGCCTGCGTGGCCGGTGAGCTCGATTCCGTGCAGTTCGGCATCAAGCCCATGGTGGCCTCCACCGTGGTGGCGGCCTCCGGCGGCTACCCGCAGGCCTACGAGAAGGGCAAGACCATCGAGGGCGTGGCCGAGGCCGACGCACTCGAGGGCGTCACCGTGTTCCACGCCGGCACCAAGGCCGACGAGGGCGCACTGAAGACCTCCGGCGGTCGCGTGATGGCCATCACCGGCACCGGTTCCACCCTGCGTGAGGCTCTCGACAAGTCCTACGCAGGTATCGATCGCATCTGTTTCGACGGCATGGTGTTCCGTCGCGACATCGGCCACAGGGCCCTTTGAGGAGACACACTATGTCTGGAGTCAACTACCGCGACGCGGGCGTGGATATCGACGCGGGTCACAAGGCCGTGTCCCTGATGAAGGCCGCTGTGGAGCGCACCCACGGTCCCCGCGTGCTGGGTGGCCTCGGTGCCTTCGGTGGCCTGTTCGACGCCTCCTTCATGAAGGACATGGAGGCCCCTCTGCTGGTCTCCTCCGCCGACGGCGTCGGCACCAAGACCAAGGTGGCCGTGGCCGTGGACCGCTACGACACCGTGGGCCAGGACATCGTCAACCACTGCGTGAACGACATCCTCGTGCAGGGCGCCGAGCCCCTGTTCTTCCTGGACTACGTGGCCGCTTCCAAGCTCGACCCCATCATGGTGTCCGATCTGGTGAAGGGCGCCGCCAAGGCCTGCGAGGAGAATGGTTGCGCGCTGCTGGGTGGCGAGACCGCCGAGATGCCCGGCGTGTACGAGCAGGGTGAGTTCGATCTCGCCGGCACCATCATCGGCGTGGTCGACCGTCCCAACCTCGTCACCGGCGAGCGCATGGAGCAGGGCGACATCGTGGTGGCGCTGCCCTCCGTGGGCCTGCACACCAACGGCTTCTCCCTGGCACGCAAGATCTTCGAGAACCACGATCTCGCCGCGCCCTGCGCCGAGCTTGATGGCCAGATCCTGTCGGACGTCCTGCTGGTGCCCCACCGCTCCTACCTGCCCGAGTACCGCAAGCTGAAGGCTGCGAGCGTCGACATCCGCGGCATGGTGCACATCACCGGCGGTGGCCTCGTCGAGAACCCCCCCCGGATCCTGTCGGACGACCTGTCCTTCGACTTCGACCTGGGCTCCTTCTCCTTCCCCCCGGTCTTCGCGCTGATGCAGGAGCTCGGCAAGGTCGACACCATGGAGATGCTGCGCGTCTTCAACTGCGGCGTCGGCATGCTGTTCGTCATCCCCGCAGCAGACAAGGACGCCGCCCTGGCCGCCCTCGGCGACGAGGCCTGGGTCCTGGGCTCCGTCACCGCCCGTGGCGAGACCCCGGTGATCTTCCAGGGAGCCTGAGTCCATGGCGCGCATCGTCGTCCTCATCTCCGGCAGTGGCACCAACCTGCAGGCCATCCTCGACGCCGTCGCGTCGGGGCGCCTGTCCGGTGAGGTGGTCGCCGTCATCTCCAACCGCGGCAAGGCCTATGGCCTCGAGCGGGCGAAGAAGGCCGGTGTGCCCACCGAGGTGCTCGGCTTCCTTCCCTTCAAGCGGGCAGGCAGGTCCCGTGAGGACTACGACGCCGCACTGGCCGAGCTGGTGCAGTCCTACGAGCCCGATCTGGTGGTGCTCGCGGGCTTCATGCGCATCCTCACTCCTGCGTTCATCGACCCCCTGCAGGGACGCATCCTGAACCTGCACCCGGCACTGCCCGGGCAGTTCCCCGGCGCCGACGGCATCGGGGACGCCTTCAAGGCGTTCCAGCGGGGCGAGGTCGATCACACGGGCGTGATGGTCCACTGGGTCATCCCGGAGGTCGACGCCGGCCCCGTGGTGGCCACGGCCGTCGTGCCCATCGAAGAAAACGATACCCTCGAGACTCTCGAGGAGCGGATCCACCGCACGGAGCACGAGCTCCTGGTGAGCGCCATCGATCAGGTGCTCCGCTCCTCCAACGACTGATCTTCGGAGATCCTGCAATGACCAAGCGAGCAATTCTGAGCGTGTGGGACAAGACCGGGCTGGTGGATCTGGCCCGCGGTCTCGCCGGCCACGGCTACGAGCTGGTGGCATCCGGCGGTTCCGCCCGCATGCTGGTGGAAGCCGGCCTGCCTGTGACCCAGGTGGACGACGTCACCGGTCACCCCGAGATCCTCGGCGGCCGCGTGAAGACCCTGCACCCCGCGATCCACGGCGGCATCCTGTCCCGCCGCACCGACGAGCACCTGTCCGAGCTCAAGGAGCACGGCATCACGCCCGTCGACATCGTGGTCTGCAACCTGTACCCGTTCCAGCGCACCATCGCGACGCCCGGCGTCACCGTGGCCGAGGCCATCGAGCAGATCGACATCGGTGGTGTCACCCTGCTGCGCGCCGCCGCGAAGAACCACGAGTCCGTGGCTATCGTGTGCGATCCGGCCGACTACGACGACCTGCTGCTCTCCGTGGCCCACGGCTCCCTCGACGAGAAGAAGCGCCAGCAGCTCGCCCTCAAGGCCTTCCGCATGACCGCCACCTACGACGTCGCCATCTCCGACTGGATGGCCGGCGTGGTGGGTGAGGATGCAGCCCTGCCCGAGCTGCTGACCCTGCGCGCCCGCAAGGTCTCCACCATGCGCTACGGCGAGAACAGCCACCAGCAGGCTGCCCTGTACCGCTTCGAGGGTGCGGAGCCCGCGTTCGAGAAGATCGGTGGCCTGAAGGACCTGTCCTACAACAACCTCATCGACCTCGAGGCCGCCTGGGCCATGGTCGAGGAGTTCGACCGTCCGGCGTGCGCCATCATCAAGCACACCAACCCCTCCGGTCTGGCCGTGGCCGACGATCTCGTCACCGCCTTCCAGCGGGCCCTGGAGTGCGACCCCGTCTCCGCGTTCGGCTCCATCATCGCCTGCAACCGCGAGGTCACCGCTGACTTCGTGAAGGCCATGGGCAAGCTGTTCACCGAGATCATCGCCGCACCTTCCTTCACCGACGAGGCCCTCGAGATCCTGGGTCGTCGCAAGAAGAACTGCCGCCTGATGCGCTGGACCGGTGCCGCTGCTGCGCCCCAGCGCGTGGTCTCCGAGGTGCACGGCGGCCTGCTGGTGCAGACCGTCGACGACAAGGGTGGCGACATGGACGGCTGGAAGGTCGTCACCGAGCGTCAGCCCACCGAGGAAGAGCTCCGCGATCTGCGCTTCGCCGTCATCGCCTGCAAGCACGTCAAGTCCAACGCCATCATCTACGTGAAGGACGAGGCCACCGTGGGCGTGGGCGCCGGTCAGATGAACCGCGTCGACTCGGTGCGCATCGGTGCCTGGCGCGCCGGCGACCGCACCAAGGGTGCCGTGCTCGCTTCCGACGCCTTCTTCCCCTTCGCCGATGGCCTGGAAGAGGCCGCGAAGACCGGCGTGACCGCCGTGGTGCAGCCCGGCGGCTCCATCCGCGACGACGAGGTCATCGAGGCTGCCAACCGCCTCGGCATCGCCATGGTGATGACCGGCGTTCGCCACTTCAAGCACTGAGAGAAGGGGAGGCGGGCTGCGACGTTGCGGCCCGCCCCATTCTTCGTCACTGCACTCGGCCCGTACCAGGAGTACGGGCTTTCGTTTGTTCCTCGCCTGGGACGAGCCGCAACGCCGCATCCCTTGGGTGTGTGGCTGAAGAGGTGGCGCTGGGATTGCTTTCGCGTTTCCTGGGGCTGCTGTGGCCGCTGGCTCGCGAGTGCCCCTGGTATCCGCCCCTCTCCGCTCGGTCCCACGCTTTTTGCGGGTCAGCAATAATTGCGCCTCGTACCGGGAGTATGTGTCCGGTATTTGAATTCCACATGTTCTCCCTGCATCTTGGCGATCCGCGATGGGTCCGGCCCGTCGAGGACTGCCAAGGAGATCTGGGATGAACGAGTTGATGCGGAAGGAGTCGAGGTTCGGGGCGAGGGTGCTGTCCGGTGAGCAGGGGGCGCCCGGGGGCGACCTCGTGGATCCGGCGGCGGCGGGGGCGCTACGGGATCCGTTGATGGGGATGCAGACCCGCTACACCGACACCCTGCAGGGGGCGCCGGTGGGGGCGATCCAGCATCCGTCGGGGCCAGGGGGTGGCGGCACCTCCAGCCGTACCGGGCAGCAGGGGGGCACGAGCGGCACGGCCGACACCAGCGATCCCTTCACGGTCGGCAACGGCCAGCTCACCTTCGATGCCGAGGGGCAGGAGGGTGGCCGCTACCACACCCGCACGGCGCACTGGCCCGGCGGGGCGAGCGGGGTCACCATCGGGCGGGGCTACGATCTCGGCCAGCGGGGCCGCAAGGAGATCCTGGCCCACATGGAACAGGCGGGGATCGCGGCCGGGGATGCCGCGAAGTTCGCCCGTGCCGCGGGGCTCAAGGGGGCCCGGGCCAAGGCGTTCCTGCGGGCCAACAAGGATCTGCCGGAGATCACCCCGGCACAGCAGAAGGTGCTGTTCGACATCGTCTACGGTGAGCTCGCGGCCGACGTCGAGCGTATCAGCGGCAACTACGCGAAGAGCGCCGGGCGGCGGAGCGGCAACCCGGAGGACTTCGAGGTCGACTGGGACAACCTCGATCCCGTCCTGCGGGATCTGGTCGTCGACCTTCGCTACCGGGGCGACTACACGCCCGCCACCCGCAAGAAGGTCCAGCCCCTGCTCATCGACAACGACGTCGAGGGCATGAAGAAGCTCATGGCCGACCGGGACTTCTGGAAGGGGGTTCCGAACGACCGCTTCGAGCGCCGCATGGACGCCTTCGACGACATCGGGCCCACCAGCATGCGCATGGAGCACTGGAACGTGGCCGGTACGGAGGAGGGGGCAGACGCCGCGGGCGTCGTCTGAGCCCGCTCCACCGTCCCCCCAACGCGGTGGATCAGGCACTCACGGTGCGATCGTGAGCACCTGGTCCGCCGCGACGTGCTTCAGCTCGAAGATCTCGCCCGTCGGGTAGGCGACCCGGACTTCCTGGGCATGGCGGGCGTTGCCGAGGCCCACGTGGAGCGTGGCCTCGGACTGGCAGTCGCCGTTCTGGCCACCTCTGTACAGGAAGCGCTGCCACTTGCCCGCGGCCTTGACGTCGACGATGGCCCCCACGGGGGAGGGGAGGCCTGCCGGGCCCTCCAGGTCGAGGCGGAGCCAGTGTCCGTCCGCCAGCTCGTTGCCGAGGATGTAGGTGGCGGGGCTGAGGAAGTGGGCGCCGAAGCCCACGTCCACGACGATGTCCAGATCACCGTCGTCGTCCATGTCGCCCACTTCCATGCAGCTCACGTGGCCGATGGAGGGGCCCGCCAGATCGCCGGTGGGGTCGTCCTCGAACCGGGAGAAGCCACCGTCCCCATCGTTGAGCCAGAGCTGGTTGGGGAAGTTGAGCGCGTTGTTGGAGCAGCCCAGGTACACGTCCTGGTCACCGTCGTTGTCGACGTCCGCGATCACCGCCGCGTGGCAGCCATCCTGCTCCAGGGGAGAGTCCGGCCACCGCTCGTACACACCGGCCTCGGCGTTCATCCTCCACACCCTGCTCCGACTCACGCGGGGGTCGGGGCGGGGCGGGGTGAGCAGGGACCAGTCGACGATGGGCGCGTCCTCCCCGTGCAGGGTCACGCCGATGTAGGCGTTGCGTTGCTGGGGCGCGACGTGCCAGCCATCGGCCTCACGCCAGATGTGGACGGCGCGGTCGGCCGCCGGGATGTTCCCGCTGGCATCCGGCTCCGGCAGGTCGGGCCTGCCGAGGGGAAGGTCCGCGGACACGGTGATGACGTCCTGGTCGTAGCGCACGCCCGCGACCTCGAAGGGGGCGATGGTGCCGCGTGTGGCCGTCTCCACCTGCACCGTGAGGTCGCCCGCGGTGTGCACGAGCACCTCGTTGGGGATGTCGGTGGAGGTGATGGAGGCGAAGCGGATGGTGTGGTCGTCCACCCGATCGATGTCCTGGGTGGTCCACTCCGGCCGGTACAGCAGGATCATGTCCTCGTCGCCGTCGCCGTCCAGGTCGCCGGTCCGTACGCCCGTGATGCCGTAGTCGAAGTCCGGGTAGTTCGCACCGGTGGCCTCGTCGCCAGGCCACAGGGGCCACACCGGCTCACCGACGTTCCGACCCCCGACGGGGAGCTCGAGCAGGGCCATGCGACCGTCCCCGTCGAGGTCGAGGAGCGATGGCAGGCGCTGGGCCCTGGCGGGGACGTACCCCTGCCACCCCTCCGTCGGGACGTACTCGATCGTCGGGGGCATGACGCTGTCGTCCCACGCGCCGATGAAGTGGATCGACGGGTCCTGTTCGGGGCGGTTCGGTGGAAGCGTGTTGTGGAACAGGTCGGACACGCCGTCCCGGCTGACGTCGGCATAGAACATCCGGTAGCCCCGGGGCGCAGGTCGATCCGCGTTCAGGAGCTCGACGGCATCCTCGCCGGTGCCGTCCGGGAAGATGCGGAAGAGCTGCGTCGGGCTGTCGCCGCCGGTGGTTTGGATCAACTCCTTCAGGCCATCGTCGTCGGCGTCCACGACGATGGCGCCGTGTCGGTCGGCCGTGAGGTCCGTGAGCCCTGGGATGGCCGTGGGGAGCAGGGCGCCGTCGGGGTCGGTGAGCAGCAGGGTGGGCATGCCGATGTGGTGGTTGATGTACAGGTCGTTGCGCCCGTCCTGGTTCATGTCGGCGATGACGATGCCCCATCCCCGCAGGTCGTCCCGGATCGGACTCGGGGGCTCGAGACGGCGGAAGGGGGCCCAGGCGGCCGGTGCACCCGTGTCGCCGGTGTCCTGGCACCAGGGGCCGTTGCCCGGCTTGTCCCCGAGGGCCCCGTCCGTCCACCAGTGCCCACTGCCTCGTCGCTGTCCGCAGGCATGGCTCCGGGAGGCCAGCTCGGGCATGGACGTCGGGGCCAGGCGGGCTCCGTCGCCGGGCGCCTCCGTCTGGGGCACCTTGGCGTCCTCTGGGAGGGCACACGCGGTGAGCAGGAGGAGGGCTATGGCCCACGGGGCCTGATGACGGGATGGTCGCATGATGAAGTCCGTTGCCTGCAGCTGTGGATCCTGGCGAACGGATGCCGGACCGATCGGCTGGAGGGCGGGCCCATCGGCGTCGGGCCCTACGGGACGCTCCGGGGAAGGCCCGGGTACCCGTCCGGTGGTCGGGGGTGGAGTCGGGACGGAGCTGTCCGAAGAGCACCTGACGGCAGCCGTGGCGGGCCTGTCGCAGCACGGAACAGGAGGTCCCACCCGACGTGAACTACTACCTGCACGCGCTGGTGCTGCTCCAGGTGGCGTTCCCGTGGGCGCTCGACCGGTTCCGCATCGTCCACGGTCAGGCCCGTGGTCGGGAGGGGCTCGTCCTGGCCGTCTATGGCCTGTGGCTCCTCGGGTGGGGCATCACCACGGCCGTGATGTCCTGGTACGGTGTGTACACCCAGGACGACTTCCTGCAGTGGCTGCCCGGGCTGTGGCTGTGGTTCATGCCCTGGGCGGTGGCCCTCCTTCCGCTGGGCCTGTTCCCGGGGCTCGATCGGCTCCTCGACCGGGTGGGACGCTCGACGCCGCCCCACCGCTTCGCCTGGCTGCACACGTTGCGCCTCGGGGCCGTGTTCACGGTGGTGCTGGCGCTGCAGACACGGTTTCCCCTGCCGACGCTCGTCCTGTTCAGCCTGCCCGAGATCGCCTATGGCGTCGTCGCGGTGGCCATGGTTCCGTGGATCGTGAGAGGGCGGGTGGGGCTGCGCGCCTGGCGGATCTGGAACGGGGCCGGTGTCGTGGCGGGCCTCGGCCTGGGACTCGTGGGGCTCAACCTGTCGATCCCCGGCCCCCTGCAGGTCTTCGCCACGGAGCCCACGGCCGCCATCGTCCTCGACTGGCCGCTCGCCCTCGCTTCCACGGCCACGGTGCCCTGGTTCGCGCTGGTGAACCTGTGGGCGCTGCAGAGTGTTCGTGGCACGGGACCCCACGGCCACGGGGTATGACACGGGCAGGGGAGGTGACATGCGGACGCTGGTGTGGTTTCGACGGGATCTGAGGACCCATGATCATCCTGCGCTCACCCATGCGTGCAGGCAGGGCGACGACGGCGTGATCGGCGTGTTCCTGCTGCAGCCGGATCAGTGGAAGGAACACGACGAGGCGCCCATCAAGATCGATCTGCTGCTGCGGACCCTGTCCGAGCTGTCGAGGGCCCTGTCCGAGAAGAACATCCCGCTCCGCGTGGTGACCGTGGGCCGCTTCGACGGGGCCCCGGCCGCCCTGACGAAGGTGGCCGAGGAGACGGGCTGCGAGGCGCTCGTGTTCCACGCCGAGTACCCCATCCACGAGCGGAGGCGGGATCGTGCCGTCCGTGAGGCGTTCGAAGGCGCCGGGCTCACGGTGGACGTGTTCCATGATCAGGTGCTCTTCGAGCCGGGTGAGGTGCTCACGAAGGCGGGAGACGTGTACGGCGTGTACACACCGTTCCGGCGCAACGTGAGCCAGCGGCTGATCACCGAAGGGGTGCCGTCTCCGCTGCCCGCACCCACGAAGCAGCCGGACACCGGCGTGTCCCCGGACGAGGTGCCGGAGGCGATCGCGGGGTTCAAGCGCTTTCCCAAGGGCTCGGAGGCGCGTTGGCCGGCGGGGGAGGAGGCCGCTCGGAAGCGGCTGCAGGCGTTCGTGGACGAGGGCCTGTCGCGGTACCACGAGGAGCGGGATCTTCCCGGCATCGAGAGCACGAGCAAGCTGTCGCCCTATCTGGCGCTCGGCATGATCTCGGTGACCCAGTGCCTGCATGCGGCGCTGCAGGTCGACCCCGATGCCCTGGACATGAGGCATCGCTCGGGACCGTCGGTGTGGGTGAGCGAGCTGCTGTGGCGGGAGTTCTACAAGCACCTGCTGGTGGGCTTCCCCCGCGTCAGCCGCCATGGGTCGTTCCACCGTCAGTACGACGGGCTCCCCTGGCGCGACAGCGAGGCGGACTTCGACGCCTGGTGCGAGGGGCGCACCGGCTACCCGTTCGTGGACGCGGCCATGCGCCAGCTGAAGGCCACCGGCTGGATGCACAACCGCATGCGCATGGTGGTGGCCATGTTCCTCAGCAAGCACCTGCTGCTCGACTGGCGCAAGGGCGAGCAGTTCTTCATGCGGCACCTCGTCGACGGCGACCTCGCGGCGAACAACGGCGGCTGGCAGTGGTCGGCGAGCACCGGGGCCGACGGCGCGCCGTACTTCCGCATCTTCAATCCCATCAGCCAGGGCCAGCGCTTCGACCCGGACGGCGCCTACATCCTGCGGTGGGTGCCCGAGCTCGAGGGGCTCACGGGCAAGGATCTGCACCAGCCCTGGCGTGTGGGCAAGGAGGAGGTGGAGCGGCGGGGGTACGTGATGCCGATCGTGGATCAGAAGGCGGGGAGGGAGAGGGCGATCGCGGCGTTCAAGGCGTATCGGGAGGATCTGTAGAGCATCCAACGCATGGGGACGGGTTCGGAAGGACCACGGAGGTGCGCGGTGGGGCGATGGTCCTGTGGGTGTCCTACCCCTCCTCGGCCGCCCTGCGCATCTCCTCGGCCATGCCCCGATCGAACGCCACCAGCGTGACCTGCATGTCCGGGCTCCTCTCCAGCTCCTCGGTCAGGGTGTCCACGGCGATGCGGCAGGCCTGGTCCCTGGGGTAGCCGTACACGCCGCAGCTGATGGCGGGAAACGCGATGCTCCGCAGCCCGTGCTCCCGGGCGAGGGCCATGCTGTTCCGGTAGCAGCTCGCGAGCAGCTCCGGCTCGCCACGGTCGCCGCCGTGCCAGACCGGTCCCACCGTGTGGATGACGTGGCGTGCGGGCAGGCGGTGGCCGCCAGTGAGGCGGGCCTCGCCCGTGGGGCATCCGCCGATGCTCCGGCACTCCTCGAGCAGGCCGGGGCCCGCCGCACGGTGGATGGCGCCGTCCACGCCACCCCCTCCGAGCAGCGAGCTGTTGGCTGCGTTGACGATGGCATCCACGTCGAGCGTGGTGATGTCCGTCTGCTGCACGTCGAGAGGCATGGAGGCTCCGGGGAAGCGCGGTCCGTCCTGGACATGTCGTGCCCGGGCGGCGCCCCTGAACCCCGGTGGGTGCCACCCTGTCAATCCATGTGCAAAAGTGTGGACGCTGCACATGGTTGGTGTATACAAGGGGCCTCGCACACCGATGGGACGTCCATGAAGCTCTTCCTCCTCTGGCTGGTCTCCCAGTTCGCCTGGGCCCAGGACAACGAATTCAAGCTGCCCGAGGTCATCTACGAGGCGCCGGTCCTGTATCCGGAGGATGCGGTCGAGCAGCTGCAGCAGGCGTCGGTCCGCCTGAAGCTCGTGGTGCTCCCCGATGGTACGCCGGTCGACATCGAGGTGGTCGACAGTCCGGACGATGCCTTCTCGCGGGCCGCCATCGAAGCGATGGGGAACTACCGGTTCGAGCCGGCGACCGTCGACGGAGACCCGGTGGCCAGCACCATCGAGTACGTGCTCAACTTCACCCTCGAGCTGCAACCGGTGCTGAGCATCCAGGGGCGTGTGCTCGAGGCGGGCATCCGTCAGCCCCTCGCCAACACCACCATCGAGCTCACCGGTCCCGATGGGGCGGTGGCCTACACCCGCACCGATGCCTCGGGCGCCTTCGCCCTGTACGATCTGGCGCCCGGCCCCTGGTCCCTGACCGTGGTGGCACCGGGGCTGCGCTCCGAGTCCTCCGACGTCGTGGTGCAGGACGGCCAGGTGCCCGATCTGACCTTCTACCCGGTGCGCGACCGGGCCTGGGAGGAGGACGCCGACGAGGTGATCGAGGTCGTGTACGAGTCCGAGGAGCCCGAGGTCGACGAGCGGGTGATCAGCACCCAGCGGGCCATGGCCCTGCCCGGCACCAACGGCGACATCCTCAAGGCCGTGCAGAACTTCCCCGGCGTGGCCCGCCCGCCCCTCGGCATCGGCCAGATCATCATCCGCGGCACGGCCCCGGAAGACTCCTCCTTCTTCCTCGACGGCCAGCAGATCCCGCTCGTGTTCCACTTCAGCGGCCTGTCCACCGTCCTCAACGGCGACTCGCTGGAGTCCATCGGGTTCCTCAACGGCAACTTCGGCGTGCGCTACGGCAACACCCTCGGCGGCATCGTCGATCTGAAGACCACCTCGCAGCTGCCGGAGCGGTCCCGGGGCTACGTGTCGATCGACGTGTACCAGTCGGCCCTGTTCGTGGAGCAGAAGATCGGCGAGCGCACCGCCCTCACGCTGTCGGGGCGGCGCTCGTACCTCGATGCCTTCCTCGGCCCCATCCTCTCCAGCGCCACCGGGCGGTCGTTCCAGGCGCCTGTGTACTGGGACGTGCAGGCCCGGATGCTGCACCGGACGGATCGCGACCGCATCGACGCGATGTTCCTGTTCTCCGACGATCGCTTCGCCATCTCCAGCGAAGACGGTGAGACCACCGAGTCGGGCATCGGCACGCAGTTCATCAAGGGGCGGCTCCTGTGGGAGCGTCGCATGCCGGGCAACTGGTGGAACGAGCTGCACGTGCTCGTCGGACCGGACGAGCAGTCCTTCCTCTTCGACGGCTCCGATCCCGCGTACGAGCGGCAGCTCAACGTCCAGCTGCGGGAGGAGATCCGCATGGACGCCGACGACAACCTCGGCCTCGGCTGGCGTGCGGGCGTCGATCTGCAGATCGCGAAGTTCGACTTCGACTACACCTTCGAGGGCTTCGGCGATGGAGAGCCGGAGCGGGCGGAGGGCTGGCGCTACCTGCCCAGCCTGTACGCCGAGAACACCTGGAAGCTCGGTCCGGCGACGCTGATCCCCGGTCTGCGGATGGGCATGCAGTTCATCGACGACGAGCACGTCTCCTGGGCGATCGACCCCCGCGTGAAGGCGGCGATCGATGTGGGTCCCACCACCCGCATCATCGGCGCCACCGGTCTGTACAGCCAGTACGCCCTGCCTCGTGAGGTCCTCGAGGCGAGCCAGGGCAACCCCGACCTGCGTCCCGAGACGAGCTGGCAGAACAGCATCGCCGTGAAGCAGGAGATGCCCTACGGCCAGAGCATCCAGCTCACCGGCTTCTACAACCGCCTGTTCAACCTGATCTCGGGCCGGGAGGATCGCTTCGAGTTCTTCAGCGGTCCGCCTCTCGCGGGACCGAAGGACGAGGGCCCGTACGCCAACGACGGCAAGGGCGACATCTACGGCGTCGAGCTGTCCTACCGCTACGAGGGCAAGCGGGCGATCGCCTGGCTCACGGGCACCTGGACGCGCTCCTTCCGGCAGGACCGTCCCGGTGAGGAGAGCGAGGTGTTCGCCTTCGACCAGCCCCTGAGCCTGAACGTGCTGGGCAACTACAAGCTGCCCCGCCAGTGGACCGTCGGCGGCCGTGTCCGCGTGGGATCCGGCAACCCCTACACGCCGGTCTCCAACCGGGCGCAGAACGCCGCCGACCACGGCTTCGTGCCCATCTACCGGATCGGCGAGGTCGCTCGTGTGCCCACCTTCTGGTCCATCGACATCCGGGTCGACAAGGAGTGGACCTTCAAGAAGTGGGCGCTCACGGCCTACCTGGACATCCAGAACGTGACCAACAACCAGAACCCCGAGATCATCGGCTACTCCTACGACTACAGCGAGGAGGACCCCATCTCGGGTCTGCCCATCCTGCCGGCCTTCGGCCTGAAAGGAGCGTGGTGATGCTGCCCCGAGTCCTGCCCATCCTGCTCCTGGCCGCCTGTCAGGGGCCCGACGAGGACACCCTGCTCGAGGAGCTGCGGGTCCTGAGCCTGCGGGCAGACCCGCCCCAGGCGGGCCCCGGCGTGTTCCGCGTCGACGCCACCGTGGTCGACCCCCTGGACCAGGGCGCCGAGTTCGCGATGTGGACCTGCCTCAACGGGGCCGGTGGATGCCTCGAGGAGAACCTCGGCGATCTCGCCCTGTGGAGCACCTGGGCCCCGGTCGACGGGGAGGAGTACAGCCACACCTTCCCGAGCGTGATCCCCCCCGGCATCGAGCTGCCCTTCGGACCGGCGGTGTACGGACTCGCCTGCGAGCCGGGTCTGTGTCCGCTCCTCGATCTGCTCGCGGATCCGCCGGAGCCGGGCACGCAGGCCTACGACGAGGCCGCGGCCTGGATGGCCGACCCCTTCGGCATGCTCGAGGAGCTGCCGCTCGAGGGGGTGGCGCTCACCTTCCGCTTCCTGCCGGTGGACGACGGTTCGGGGGCCACCAACCCCGTGGTCACCCGCGACGGCGAGGGCCCCGTGCAGTCGGTGCCGGAGCAGGAGTCCGTGCTCCGCTTCCGGGTGGATGGTGCGTCTCCTACCGTGGCGTACCCGTATGCGGACGCCGGTGGCTGGACCATGCCGGCGGTCGAGGTGATCGACGGCGAGGTGGAGCTGCGCTGGATCGCGCCCTCCTACGCGCAGGACCCGGTTCGGTTGTACGTCGCCTTCGAGTCCGAGGACGGTGGCAGCGCCATCTGGAAGGGGCAGGCCGTGGTGCGCTGAAGCCATCGTCCCGGTCGGGACTTGATTGTGGGCGGGCGGTGTACGATGGGACCCTCGATGTCCCCGCGTGGGGAAGGGAGGAACCATGCGCGCCGCGGTCCTACTGTGTACGCTGGCCATGATGGCCTGCAACGACGGCAAGGAGAGCCCACAACGGGTGGAGGAAGGGCCCGCGGTCGATGCCGATCGGGAGAAGACCATCGAGGTCGGCGAGGAGCTGTACCTGTGGACGCTCCCCATCATGAGGAGCCACGAAGCCATCAGCCGCCTGGCGCTCCATCCGGACTCCGGTGCCTTCCTCGCCGCGCCCAACGAGCTGATGCGACCGGGGGGACTCCTCGATGCCAACTTCGACGCCATCCCGGAGGTGAGCAGCGACATCCTGTACGTCGGGGCGGCGCTCGACCTGCGGGCCGAGCCCCAGGTGTTCACCTTTCCCTCCGCGGCGGACCGCTACCACGCCTTCCAGTTCACGGATCTGTTCGGCTACAACTTCGCCTACGTCGGCACCCGCGCCACGGGTGGGGAAGGGGGCATGTACGTGGTGGCCGGGCCGGACTGGAAAGGAGACATTCCCGAAGGGGCCACCCTTCTTCGCTCCGAGACGTACCTTCTGATGATGGTGGGCCGGGTGATGGTCGACTCCCGCGACGACATCGCGGCGGCACAGCGGACGCTCGATCAGGTCACGCTGCTGCCCCTGTCCAAGTACCTGGGGCAGCCTGCACCTCCGCCGCCCGCCGAGCCCCTTCCCGTGTACCACCGCGAGGCCCTGGGTCTCGACTACATCGACCAGCTCAACGCCCTGCTGGCGCTCACGCAGCCCCAACCGGACGACGAGGAGCGCCTCCGCCGGTTCGCGGTGGTCGGCGTCTCACCGGGAGCCGAATTCGACCGGGACAGCCTGGGTCCGGGCACGGAGAACGCGCTGAACGCAGGGCTGGCGAACGCCCGACACGCCTTGCGGGCCGAGCTCACCTCCAGCGGGAAGAACGGCTGGATGCAGACCAAGCACTGGTTCGGAACCCGGGAGCAGCTCCGGGGGCACGATCTGCAGCGGGCCGTGGGGGCCCACGTGGCCTTGTGGGACGCGAGTCCCGAGGAGATCGTGTACGTGCAGGCGGTCGTCGATGGCGACGGCGATGCCCTCGACGGCTCGCTGCAGACCTACAGCCTCACCTTTCCGGAGGGCGCAACACCTCCGGCCGGGGTCCTGTGGTCGGTCACGCCCTATGGTCTGCCCGAGCGACGCCTGGTCGGAAACGAGGCCGGTCGCTTCAGCATCGACAGCCGGGACGAGGTCGCGAGAGGGCCCGACGGCTCCCTCACGATCACGTTCTCGGCGGCGAAGCCCGAAGGCGCGGACGCCAACTGGCTTCCGGTGTCGGACGGGCCCTTCGCGGTCGTGATCCGCATGTACGTTCCCGAGGAGGGCGCGCAGGACTACGTGCCGCCCCCGCTGGTGAAGGCTGGTGCGGTCGAGCGGTAGGCGCTTTCGTGCGCCCTGGAGGGGGGCCTCCTTGAAGCGGGAGGCCGTCGGACCGATGGGCAGTGCGCCCGTCGACCTCAGGAGGCGACCATGCCCAAGTACCGCGACGACCTGCCGCAGCTCTCCGGTGACTGGTTCCTCACCGAGGGGGGCCTCGAGACGCACATGATCTTCATCGAGGGCATCGATCTGCCCGAGTTCTCGTCCATCGTGCTGCTGGCGTCGGAGGAGGGGAGGCAGGCCTGGATCCACTACCTCGAGGCCTACATCCAGCTGGCCATCGAGCATGGTGTGGGCCTCATCCTCGACACGCCGACCTGGCGGGCGTCCATGCACTGGGCCGACCAGCTGGGCATGTCCGTGGAGGAGCTGAACCGGCTCAGTGCCGACGCCGCGGGTGTGTTGGACCACCTGCGCATGATCCACGAGACACCCGGCAGCCCCATCGTCATCAGCGGTGCCCTGGGACCCAAGCAGGATGCCTACCAGGTGGAGGAGGGGCTCACGGTGGAGCAGGCGAAGGCGGATCACCAGGCGCAGGTGGACTTCCTGGCCACCACCGAGGTGGACATGCTCACGGCCTACACCCTGAGCAACTCGACCCTGGCCATCGGGATGGTCAAGGCGGCCCAGCAGGCGGACATCCCCATCGCGATCTCCTTCACCCTGGAGACCGATGGACGGCTACCCAGCGGAGAGACCCTGCAGGAGGCCATCGAGCGTGTGGACGAAGCCACGGAAGAGGGGCCCGTGTACTACATGATCAACTGCGCCCACCCCACCCACTTCCTCAACCAGCTGCAGGGCACCGGGCCGTGGCTGGATCGCCTGTGGGGTCTGAAGGCGAACGCGTCCCACAAGAGCCACGCCGAGCTCGACAAGGCCACGGAGCTCGATGCCGGCGACCCGAAGGAGCTCGCCCTGCTCTATGGGGAGGTGAGCGGACGGCTGAAGCACCTGCGGGTCATCGGCGGGTGCTGTGGCACCAACCACGAGCACGTGGGAGAGGTCGCGGCTGCCCTGCTCAGCAAGATCTGAACGCCCTCCTCAGGCGTCCCAGCGCACGTCGTCCTCGTCGGAGTCGTCGTCCTCGTCGTCGTCCCGCTCCATCGGGGAGCCGACCGGCAGGATCTGTGCCATGGCCCGCAGGACGTTGGGGCTCTTGCGGGCCTCGACGCAGTCGGAGAGCAGGCGGATGAGGGAGGCGTTGTCGATGGGGCCCTGCACGACGCTCTCACCGGCGAAGGTGCGGAAGAGCATGTTGGAGCCGTGGGTGCCTTCGGTGTGGCCGACCACCCTCAGGGCGCTGATGGTCTCGAAGCAGCCGCCGGTGAGGTTGTAGTACATCACGCGGACCAGGATGTAGTGGATGGTCCAGGCGGGCTCCTCGGCCCTGTGGAGCAGCTCGATGAGGCGGGGGGCCTCCTCGCTCGGCGTGATGATGGAGATGCGGCGGTTGAACACGCGGGAGTGACCGGCGTCGTCCATGCCGACGAACTGCAGCAGGGCCTCCCAGGCCGGGCCGGTGCCGCGGTTGCGCACGTGGAACGTGTACTGGACGGAGCCATCGGTGGGGTGCGGGTCGATCTTGTGCAGGCGGGGCACCAGGATGGGTTCGCTGCGGTAGCGTCGGGACTCGATCTGCTCCTCGAGCTGCCGGCTGAGCTCCTCGCGCTGCAGGGCGAGCTCCTGCCGCTGGGCCTCGAGGCCCTTCTCCTGCAGGCGGACGGCCTCCATGTGTTCGCGGCGCTGCATGGCGAATTCCTTGCGGCCCTGGTTGACCTGCTGGGCCTGCAGGCGCAGGGACAGGGCGACGACGAGCAGCGAGATGCCCGTGAACAGGGCGTTGAACCCGCCGAACATGTCGCCGAAGATGCCCTGCCGCTCCTCGGGGACCCACGACCGCACGAGCTGGAGGTAGAGCCACCAGGCCCCGATGGGGACCAGGAAGATGGCGGCCCACATCGCCTTCTGTCGGCGCCTCATCGGGCTGGCGGCGTCGTCCTCGTCGGGCGCGACGGCGGGGTCGGTCATGGGGGCTCCTGTGGCGGCGGCTCTTCTCGGCCAAGGATCGCCCCGTGGGGCCGGCTTGTCCAGGGTGGGGAGCCTCCGGGTGTTCCGGGCGCGTCAGGAACGCGCCGATCCACGCTGAATTGCGCATGGAGGTGTCCGCGGGCGCCTCCGTATCCGGCGGGCATGTTGTCCACAGAGGAGGACCCCATGAAACCCAACGTCGGTGGCAACGACAAGACCATCCGCCTCGTCCTGGGCGGGCTGTGTCTCGTGCTGGCCATGTTCCTCGATGTCGGTACCGTCTTTCGCATCCTGCTGTACGCAGGCGCGTTGATCGGTCTGAGTACGGGATTGCTCAACTACTGTCCCATCAACCACATGCTGGGCGTGAACACACGCAAGAAGCCCGAGGAGTGGGAAAAGCCAGGGGCCAGGCCTTCCTGATCGCTGCGGTGCATGCACCGCCGTCCCGGTTTCGATGGACAACATGAAAGGAGATGCGCTTTCATGGCTCCGGAGGAACTGGACATGACGCACATCCCCGGCCTGTGGGCCGCAGGTCTGCTCGCCGCGCTCGCAGCCACGGGCTGCAAGGACGACGAGGGAGACGACGACACCTCGAATCCCACCGAGACCCGGGACACCGGCTCGGTGGGCGAGCACACCAGCGGGGGCCACAGCGACACCGCGTGGTCCCACACCGGCGAGCCCTGGGAGCCCTGCCAGGGCACCACGGAGGCGGTGGACCTCACGGAAGAGGGCGTCGACACCACGGCGATCTTCCCCGAGGGCGCCTTCGCGCCGCAGGTCTTCGCCGTGACCTGGCAGGACGGCGTCCAGCGGGACGTCACGGTGCGCTTCGAGCCGGACCTGGCCCAGGTGAGCCACTTCGTGCCGGACGAGGACGAGGACCGTGCCGACTGCCAGGAAGGGTGGACCACGGCACCGACCTCGATGCAGGTGTCCTGGGACGGCGGCACGCTGTCGGACGACCCCGCCGTCTTCTCGCTGAACCACGGTCGCAGGGTGGCCACCCACACGACCTCCCGCAGCGTGCTGCCGGAAGCCATCCAGACGGAGCTGGAGGGGGTGCAGGGACTCACGCGGTGGACTCTCGACTGGAGCTACGAGGGCGTGCACGGCGGCATCTTCACGCTGCCCGTGTTCAACGACGACACCGGCAGCATCACGGCGGATGATCGCATCGTCCATGTGGCGTGGGGGGATGGGCTGTGAGGGGGGCCTGTAGCGGGCTTCTGGTCCTCGCGGTGCTCACGACTGCCTGCACGAGCGGGGACGACGCACCGGACGCCACGGTCGAGACGGACGACACCGGCTTCGAGGCTCCTGCCCTGGAGGAGCGGCGTTGCCAGCGCGTCGAGGAGACCCTCGACATGTCCGCCCCGGGTGCCGTCTGGCCCTTCGACCGATCCGGCGTCGTGGAAGGCTCCGTGACGGAGGAGGCCCTGTGGTGGGACGGCACGACGGAGCCCATCGAGCTCGAGGTGGAGTGGAGCGACGCCACACTGCGCCACATGTACTGGGTGGCGGAGGACTGGGTGGAGCAGATGAGCTGTCCGGAGGACCTGTGGTACGCGGACGCCCGCTTCCACCTGCGAAGTGAGCGGTGGAGCGCGACCGTGGGCTGGCACGAACGGCGCATCGCGTCGTCGGAGAGGCCGTCTCGCTCCGTGGGAACCAACACGCGGTTGGATCCAGACGACCTCCCCGACGCGGCGAAGGAGCACCTGGATGGACTCCTCGGATCTCCGAAACTGTTGCTTCGCGTGGACCCCGACGAGGGATCGAAGCTCCAGCTGCACACCCGGATCTACACCGATCAATGGCAGGACACGGCCACCTACGACTCGGATGACACCGCCTCGGTCGCCCGCCGGTCGCGCATCATCGCCGTCCTCACGTCCGACACCGCCAAGGTCTACGAGGACGAGTTCATGGTCCACGTGACGGTGGGGGGCGGGTACTGAAGGGGGGCGAGGCGTTCACCCCACCGGGTACACGTCGAAGCGCATCTTCTTCTTCCGCACCTGTGAGGCGGGCTTTCGTCCGTCCAGCTCCGGCGCGCGGATGGGGCGCTTGACCACGACCTTGTGGCGGGCGGCCTGCAGCGCGGCGTCCATCAGGCCGGCCTCGTCCAGCGGCTCGCCGACCACCTGGTGGAAGACCTGCATGTCCTTCCCGACCTTCTGGCTGACGTCCCGCAGGGGGAACATGGGGTCGAGGTAGACGGCGTCCGCGGTGTGCTCGGCCAGGAAGTCCTGGGTGGCGCCGAAGTGCAGGGTGAGCCGGGCGCCCACGTCGCCGAACTCGCCGCTGTCCTGCAGGCCCGCGAGGCCGTCGGCCAGCAGGGCGTGGACCCAGGGGTTGGCCTCGACCATGTCGACGGTCATGCCGGCGGCGGCGAGCAGGAAGGCGTCGCGACCGAGGCCGGCGGTGCCGTCGATGACGTGGTGGATGTTCTTCTTCTTGCCCCGGACGGCCTTGACCACGGCCTCGTGGTCGGCCCGGGCGAGCCGGAAGCCCATGCGGCCGGCGTCGAAGGCGACCCAGATGGGCGTGGCGTCGGACAGGTCGCCCGTGAGCCGGTGGGGTGCAAGCGACAGGTGGCCGTCCGTGAGGGTGAGCTTCCACGGGGCGTCGTCGCCCACGGCGGGCAGACGGGCGGGATCGATGCCGAGGGTGGAGAGACGCTCGAGGAGCTCGTCGGTGGCGTCCAGGGTGACGGCGGCGGGCATGGAGGCTCCGGGAAGGTGACCGCAGGCTAACCCGTGGAGGCGGTGAGGGGAGTTGACCACCAGTTCAGGGTGGGGCACAACAACGTCACGAGGTCCGGCACGCATGCGGCTGGACGGGAGGCCTGCGTGGCAGACGAGCGATTCTCCTCCTTCGAGGAGTTCTACCCCTACTACCTGTCGGAGCACAACGTGCCCCGCGACCGTCACCTGCACTTCGTGGGCACCACGCTGTTCCTGCTCACGGTGGTGCTCACGGCCCCCATGAACCCGATGGGCACGTTCACCGTGGTCTCCGCCGTGCTCATCGTGGGCACGTTCACCCGGGAGATGGACGCCAAGCAGTCGTCGCTGCCGATCCTGGGCGCGCTCATCCTCAGCTCGGCCGTGCTGCACCCGCCCATGCTGTTCGGCGTGCTCTTCGCCTACTTCTTCGCCTGGGTGGGGCACTTCTTCGTCGAGAAGAACCGTCCGGCGACCTTCACGTACCCGATGTGGTCGCTGAGGGGGGACTTCCGGATGTATGGCGAGATGCTGCGCGGGCGCCTGTGGACGGGCAGCACGAAGACCGAGGGCTGAGCACCGTCGCCCCATGCCCGTGCCCGCGCCATCACCCGTGCCCGTGCCCGTGCCCATGCCCGCGCCCGTGCCCGTGCCCGAAGACGAGGAGTTCGAGGGCGGATTGGCCGCTGATGGGGGTCGGACCGCAACCTGTGACACCTCGATCGCATCGTCGGGTCGCACGGCAGTCGGCCTGGGCCTCGACGCTCTCGCCGGGGCGGCGGGACGCGCGGCGCTCCCGGCGGGATTGTCGGGAACGTCCGGGTTTGGACCTGTCAGAGAAGCACGGACCGGGAGCGAAGGGTGGGCGGTGCTGCACCCGGCGCGATTCCCGCCTCCCGCCTCCGCGCCGGCGTCCCTTGGGCTCATGCCGGCCCCGACCGGCTGCCTGGTTCAGCTGATGGGGGTCGGACCGCAACCTGTGACACCTCGACCGCATCGTCGGGTCGCACGGCAGTCGGCCTGGGCCTCGAAGCTCTCGCCGGGGCGGCGGGACGGCCGGCGCTCCCGGCGGGATTGTCGGGAACGTCCGGGTTTGGACCTGTCAGAGAAGCACGGACCGGGAGCGAAGGGTGGGCGGTGCTGCACCCGGCGCGATTCCCGCCTCCCGCCTCCCGCCTCCCGCCTCCCGCCTCCGCGCCGGCTCGACGGGTAGGCCGGCTGCGACGCCGCGGCAGGCCCTGTTCTTCGTCGCGTCGGTCGGGCCGACCGGAAGGGCGGCCCCTCCCTTGCTCGTCGCCCAGGACCCACCGGGACGGCGCATCCTCGTGGCGTGTGGCTGAAGGTGATCTCCGGGGTTGCTTTTGCTCTCGCGAGGCCACTGGTACGTGGTCTCCTCCTGTACCGTCAGCGAAGGGGCCACTTCGGTCGACACGTACGGGCGCCCCTCGGGGCGCCGGGGCCACGAACTGCCGGGAGGCCCCTCATGGCGCGCCTCGCTCCACCTCGGCCTCCTTTCGGGCATGGAATCGTACGGGCGCTGCTCGCTGCGCCCGACCCCGTTGGTCCTGGTTGGGGTGTTGAAACGTAGGGTCGGGCCATGGTCCGCCCGTGCTTCGAACCCTAGCAGACGTGCCGGGCCGCACGCCCGTCGGCCCTCCAATCGCGGCTCTCCCTCAAGTCCCCGCCCGCCGGGTCGGCAGGGAAGCACCGCGCAACCCGGAGCTCCCCATGCACCTGCCAGACGCCCCCGTTCCCGACGAAGGCTTCCTCGTCACCCACTTCCTCACGGTCGCCGACCAGGCCCGGGCCCGCGCGTTCTACGTGGACGTGCTGGGCGCGAAGGTCATCGTCGAGGAAAGCCCCTGCATCCTCAAGCTGGCGAACAGCTGGCTCATCCTGAACGACGGCGGCGGCCCCACGCCGGACAAGCCGGAGATCACGCTGGAGCCGCCGACCAGCCGGACCCACGTCAGCAGCTTCCTCAACCTGCGGGTCGCCGACATCCAGGCCTGCTACACGGACTGGAAGGGCAAGGGCGCCGAATTCCTCACCGAGCCGCTCGACAACCACGGCCGGGAGTGGCGCTGCTACATGCGGGATCCGGACGGCTACATCATCGAGGTGGGACAGACGTCCGACGAGATGAGGGCGCTGATGGGGTTGTAGACGGTCGGTTCCTGTCCTTCTGTGGAGCACCCATCTGGACTAGGATGGCGCCACCGAGGAGGTGGTCGTGCATCCGATCGTGAAGGGCATCCTGGCCGTCGTGGGCGGCATCATCGTGGGCAGCGTGGTCAACATGGGCCTCGTCATGATCGGCCCGAACATCATTCCGCCGCCCGAGGGCGTCGACATGACCACCATGGAGGGCCTCAAGGCGGCCATGGAGCAGTTCGAGCCGCGGCACTTCCTCTTCCCGTGGCTCGCCCACGCGCTCGGCACCCTCGCGGGCGCGTTCGTCGCGGCGAAGTTCGCGCCGAGGTACCCCAGGCGCTACGCCATGGGCATCGGGTTCTGGTTCCTGCTCGGAGGCATCGCCAATTCGATGATGCTCCCTGAACCGGCCTGGTACACCGTCGTCGACTGGGTCGGCGCGTACCTGCCGATGGGGTGGCTCGGTGGTCGGCTGGCGGGCTCGAAGGCTCGTTGAGCCGACGGCGCAGCCCTCACACCCCCGCGGGCACCAGACCCTGGTCCTCCAGGAACGACTTCGTGAACGGCACCATCGGCAGCTCCGCGAGCTCCTCGAGGGGCACCCATCGCACGTCTGCGGTGCTGCCGCCCTCTTCGATGACACGTGGCTCGCCCTGCAGGCGCACCCGGTAGATGATCTGCACCGCCATGTACAGGCCACGCTCCGAGGACTCGCTGTAGGAGCGCACGTCGAGCAGCTCGGGGGCTTCGGCGCGAAGGCCGGACTCCTCCCACGTCTCCCGCATCAACGTCTGCAGGGGTTGCTCGCCGTGATCCATTCCGCCGCCGGGCAGGGCCCAGTGGCCGGCACGGTAGCAGTAGGGGGCGAGCTGGGTGAGCAGGACGCGGTCGTCGTGGACGGCGAAGGCGTAGACGCTGACGCGTGTCTTCATGGGACCTCGGCGGGGGAGGAGAGGGGCGTGGGGGCGGTACCGTGTCCGCTCCGGACGGTCTCGTCCACGGCCCGTGGCAAATCCGGACACCAGGAGCGTTTTGTGGGCGTGGACACCGGGCTTCGTGAGATTCTCCAGACATCTTCTTGACGAGTCCTGAGAATCTGGTTTCCTTGGTGTGTATGGGGAAGCGTGCCATCGTTCCCCGTCACCCGCCGGGAGCTCCAGGCTGCCGGCCGATACCCTGGAGGTCGAGATGATGGAACTGGTCAAGCCCGTGGCATTCGTGGTCCTCGTGATCGTGGCAGGCATCACCATCGGTGCGCTCGCTGGCGGCGGCCTTCCGTCCTTCGGCGACGCAGCGGTCGAGGTGGCGGCGAAGTAGCTCTTCCGGCCGCCTGGCCGGACGATGATCAGGGAGCCCCGCACTGCGGGGCTTTTCTCTTTGTGGAGGTGGGGTGCGGCGTAGGACTCCAGCGGTGAGTGCGGGAGGCGCCCCGTGAGCGTGTTCCGCAGGGCACTTCGGGAAGCGATGGGGGAGGGATCGGGGGCCCGCCGGTGGGTCTACGTCCCCTACGACCAGCTCACCCACGCGATCGGTCCGCTCTCGCGGCTCCGTCCTTCCGAGGCGGGCATCGTGCTGATCGAGAACCCGGAGAAGGGGGCGCGCAGGCCCTACCACAAGCAGAAGCTGGCCCTCGTCCTCACCAGCCAGCGGCACTTCGCACTCGAGCAGGCGAAGCGTGGCGTGGCCGTTCGCTACGAGGTGGGGCCCTACGGCGACACGCTTCGTAGGCTCTCCGGTGAGCTCGGGCCCCTCACCATGATGCGCCCCGCCGAGCGTGAGCTCCGTGAGGAGCTGGCGCCTCTCGTCCAGGACGGCGCCCTCGTCGAGGAGCCCCACGAGGGCTGGTTGACCACACCGGAGGACTTCTCCGCGTCCTGTGGCGATCCGCCCTGGAGGATGGACACCTTCTACCGCCATGTCCGCACGCGCACGGGCATCCTGATGGACGACGACGGACAGCCCGCCGGTGGTCGCCTGTCCTTCGATGCCGACAACCGCAAGGCCTGGCCAGGGGAGCCCGCTCCGCCCGAAGTGCCCCGCTTCCGGCCGGACGACATCACCCGTGAGGTCGCGGCCCTCGTCGAGGATCGCTTCGGCGGTCATCCCGGAATCCTGGATGTCGGCGCATTGCCTGCCTCACAGGCACAGGTCCGCCGCTTGTGGGACTGGGCGAGGACCTCCTGCCTGCCCGGGTTCGGTCCCTACGAGGACGCCATGGCGAGCGGCGAGCGCACCCTGTGGCACACCCGCATCTCCGGCGTGCTCAACCTGCACCGCATCACGCCCCGCGAGGTCCTCGACGACGTCCTCGCCCTGGAGCTCCCACTCGCGAGCAAGGAGGGGTTCATCCGGCAGCTGCTCGGGTGGCGGGAGTTCGTGCACCACGTCCACGAGGCCACCGATGGGCTGCGTTCGGTCCCGTCCAACGTGCTGGGGGCGTCCCGGGACCTTCCGGCGGCCTGGTGGGGCACGCCCTCGGGTCTTCGCTGTCTCGACGAGGTGGTCCGGGCGGTGTGGGAGGAGGGCTACTCCCACCACATCACGCGCCTCATGGTGCTCTCGAACCTCGCGCTGTTGCTCGATGTCGATCCGCGACAGCTCACGGACTGGTTCTGGGTGGCCTACACCGACGCCTACGACTGGGTGGTGGAGCCGAACGTCCTCGGCATGGGCGCCTTCGCCACGGGTACGCTGATGATCACGAAACCCTACGTGTCCGGTGCCGCCTACATCCACCGGATGTCCGACTACTGCGCCGGGTGTGCGTTCCACCCCAAGAAGGACTGCCCGATCACTCCCATGTACTGGGCGTTCCTGCAGCGACACCGCGCATCCCTCGAAGGCAACCCACGCATGGCCATGCCCCTCGCGTCCTGCGCCCGAAGGTCGGATGCGCAGCGACAGCGCGATGCTGCAGTGTTCGAGCGGGTGGGGGAGCTGTTGACGGCGGGAGGCTTGGTGCGCCCGGACGATGTGGCTCCATGAGGCGACTGGACCTACCGGACGCCGACATCAGCCTGTGGCCCGCCTTCCTGGGGGAGCACGAGGCCACGGCGCTTCTGCGCGAGCTGCTCGGTGCCATTCCCTGGCGGCGTGACACCATCACGGTGTTCGGACGTACCCATCCGATCCCCCGGCTGCACCAGTGGTTCGCGGATGACGGGCGCGCCTACACCTGGTCGGGCCTCACCATGGAGCCTGCGCCCTGGCCAGATGGACTGCTGCGGATCCGCGCGCGGCTCCTCGCACACACGGGTGTCGACTTCGACGGCTGCCTGGCCAACCTGTACCGGGACGGCCAGGACGCCATGGGGTGGCACGCTGACGACGAGCCCGAGCTCGGTCCGGAGCCGGTGATCGCGAGCGTGAGCCTCGGCGCCTCACGGGACTTCCAGCTCCGTCACCGCACCCGCAAGGACCTTCCCACCACGACGATCACGCTCCCCCATGGCAGCCTGCTGGTCATGGAGGGTCCTACCCAGGCCCACTGGAAGCACCAGCTGCCTCGCAGGATGCGTGTGGTGGAGCCCAGGATCAACCTGACGTTCCGCCGGATGTTCGAGGGCTGACGCGCGCTGAGCTTCGGTGCCCTACGAGCGTCCTGCCTCACACGTGCGCCCCACCGCGTCGCCCTTGACCAGGGGCGGCGGCGTCACGGCGCGGCTGCGGAGGTGCCAGGGGCAGGTCGACCACCACGCGGGTGCCGAAGGCGGAGTCCTGGACGCTGATGCGTCCGCCGTGGAGCTGTACCACCTGCCGTGCGAACGCGAGGCCGATGCCGGTGCCTTTCGGGTGGTCCTGCAGCTGCACGTACCGCTCGAACACCCGCTCCCGGTCTTCGGGGGCGATGCCCGGGCCCTCGTCCACGACCTCGATGTGGGCGTGGCCGTCCTCGGTACGCAGGAGCACCCTCACGGGGCGGTCTTCCGGCGAGAATCGGGTCGCGTTGTCGAGAAGGTGGGTCAGGGCGCGGGCCATGAGGTCCCCGTCGTACACCGCGGGGGTGAGAGAGGCGTCCACCTCGATCTCCACGCCGGTGGCGAGAGAGGTCTGCTCCGACAGGACCCGCAGGAGCGCGGCGAGATCACCCTGCGTTGCTTGGAAGCCCAGGCGACCGAGATCCGCACGGGCGGTGTCGAACAGCTGGTCCACCAGATCCGACAGCTGCTCGAGGGAGCGGATCAGGAAGGCGCGGCTGCGGGGGGAGTTGTCGTGCAGCGTGGCCGCGGCGACCTTCAGGGGCGCGCGCAGCTCCTGGGCGACCTGGGTGATGAAGTGATCCCGCGCGCGGGACTGGGCCTGCAGCCGTCGGGCCTGCTCGGCGACGGTGTCCCGGCTGTGCTGCAGCGCCTGGGTGCGTTCCTCGACGAGAGCCTCCAGGGTCTCCTCGCGGCGTCGGGCGGCTCGGCGGACGAGGCGGAGGATCAGCGCCATGACCCCGGCGAGTGCCACGATGGCGAGAAGGCGGAGCTCCTGGCGCTCCCAGCCGACGGGCGGCCGATGGACGGTGGACGAAGAGGGTTCCGACCACTCGCCTCCCAGCCGCCAGCGCCAGGCGACGGTCGTGGCCCCGGGGGGCAGGGAATCGAGGTGCAGATCACCTTGAGCCCGCGTCCACGGGCCGTCACCGATGCGGTACTGGATCTGGACCTGGTCCCGGTTGCGGGGGGCTTCGATGCGCCAGGCTCCCATGAAAGGGAGCGTGTCGGACTTCCAGGCCAGGTCGACGTGTGCGGTCGGCAGCTCGAAGGTGGCGGGGTCCACGCCGATCAGCCCGTCCTGGCTGGCGAACCACAGCCGGCCGTCGGTGCCTCTCGCCCAGCTGTAGCGGTTGCCGCCATTGAGTTCGGCATTCGAAGCACCGTCGCGCTGACCCAGCAGCAGGAGGGGGATGTCGTCCCGCTGACCACGGGCGTAGGCGCGGAAGTGCTCCAGGGAGCCGACGGCGAGGCCCGCGTTGTTGGGGAACCAGAGCCTTCCCCTGTCGTCTGGAACCAGCCCGTGGCCACCGGAGGAAGGGAGCCCGGCACGCAGGCAGCGGGGCGCGCCCCTGCCAGGATGGCCGGCAGAGACGCACAGGCCGTCTTCTTCGGTGACGATCCAGACGTCGTCGCCGTCCCGGAACAGGTCCCGCACCACGCCCAGCTCACGTGACCAGGCCGGTACGTGCCAGGAGCCATCCGGCAGCTGCCACGCGATGCCGAAGTCACCGACCGTGATGTGGCCGTCCTCGTGCTCCTCCACGTCACGTGGGGGAAGGAGCGGACCGTCCTTGGTGGACGCGTGGTCCCAGCCGTCGGGTTGCTTCTGGAACAGTCCCCGTGATCCCCCGACCCAACGGGCCGGCCCGGTCGCGGGATGGGTGAAGGGATCCCACCCGACGTTCGGGCCTCCCAGACTGAGGTCGTAGTGGTTGTCCTCCACGGGGATGTCGTCGACCCGGGCGGCTACGAGCGTGTAGAGGGTGCCGGCGAGCGGGGGGAACCTCCTGGCCTCTTCTGGCGGCAGATCCTCCCAGGGGATGCCGGGGCGGTCGTGGGTGAAGTCGTACCAGCCATGTCGGTTGTCGAGGCCCCACAGGTCGCCCGCTGTCGTGATGTGCACCTTCGCGACCACCTGGTGGGGAGCGGCGGCCCGGAGGTTGAAGAGGGGTACCCTGCGCAGGCGGACGAGCCCCTGCCCGCGGGTCGTCGCCCAGATGTGGCCGGCGTCGTCCTGCAGGACCCGGTTGATGGACACCTCGGCGTCCCACAGCGGCACGTCGTCGATGAAGAGGGTGCGACCCTGCCAGGAGAGGTCGTCGGTCGCCGAGATGATCCTGGGTTCGATGGGTTGCTCGATGCAGGGCTCACAAGGGACCACACGATCGTCGACGATCTGGCGGCTCGGGCTGCTGTGGGCCCACACGCGTCCCTGGGGGTCCACGCTGATCCTGTGCAGGTTGCGGTGTGGGTCGGGACTGGCTTCCAGCCGCACCTGCCGTCCGTCCGGGTGGACGTGGAGCAGATCGAAGTCGGGGTGTGAGCCGTGGACCCACCACCCGCCATCGGCATCCCGCATGAAGCTGGTGGCCTGGTCGAAGGGCACGTCGAACGTCAGGATGGGATGGGGCTGCTCGTCCAGGCGGTAGATGTGCCGGTCGTCGAAGGCATACGGGAGGAGGTCCCCATTGATCCGGAGGTGCGGGTAGAGGGTCCAGCCGGGGTCCTCGAACCGGGCGATGCCGCCCATGTTGAGTGAGACCCAGACCGAGCCGTCTTGGGCCAGGCGGACATCCTCGGTTCGCGAGACACCGAGGTCGTCGTGGGGCACGATCTCCAGCTGATCCTTCTCGATGCGCACCGGCCCCTCGAGGCTGCTGACCCAGATGGCGCCGGTCCGATCCTGCACCAGACCATTGGGGTGCAGATCCGGGAGTCCATCTTCCAGGTCGAAGCGGTCGACCACCCAGCCCGGCTGGAGCACGGGCTCGGTGGACTGGGCGTTCGCGGTGGCCGAGAAGTGGGCTGCGAGCAGGAAAGGAAGCATGCCCACATGGTAGCGCGGGTGCGTACGGGATGGTGTGCCAATGTGCCGGCGGAGGGGCGAGCACATGGCGGTCCGATGGCTGACGGAAGAGGAACGATGGGCATCAATGGTGGGGTGGGCCGGTCGATGACAGGTCGACGTTCCTTGCGACGGAGGCCCTCATGAACCCGGAACACCAACAGATTCGAGACCAGCAGAAAGAGGCGTGGGACAAGACGAGCCCGAGCTGGAAGAAGTGGGACGACATCACCATGGCGTTCATCCAGCCCGTGGGGGAGGCCATCGTGACCCGTGTGGCGGTGCAGCCGACCGATCGTGTGCTGGACGTGGCGGGCGGCACCGGCCAGCCGGGGATGATGGAGGCGATGCTGGCCACCGAAGGCGAGGTGGTGGTCGCCGATCTCTCGGAAGGCATGCTGGGCGTGGCCCGGGAACACGCCGAGGCGGCGGGACTGGCGAACATGTCGTTCCAGCAGGCCGATGCCGGGGCGCTGCCCTTCGAGGATGGCGCCTTCGACGTGGTCACTTGCCGGTTCGGCCACATGTTCTTCCCGGATGTGGCCCGGGCCACGGCGGAGATGGCCAGGGTGGCGAAGCCCGGAGGCCGGGTGTGTGCGGCGGTGTGGGGCATGCCGGAGGACAACCCCTGGGGCGCCATGATCATGGGCACCATCCGGGAGCACATCGAGATGCCCCCGCCGGGTCCCGATGCGCCGGGGTTGTTCCGGCTCGGCCAGCAGGGACTGCTGGCCAAGCAGTTCGTGGATGCCGGGCTCGAGGAGGTCACCGAGGAGACCCTCGAGGGGGTCAACACCTTCGAGAGCGGGGAGCAGTACTGGTCGATGATGACCGAGGTGGCGGCGCCCATCGCCGCGGTCCTCGCGGCGGCGGACGACGACACCGTGCAGGCCATCCGCCGGGAGGTGATCGCCCGGGCGGAAGGCACCACGAACGACGGGTCCGTGGTGCTGCCGTGGAAGGCCATCGTCGTGCACGGCATCAAGCCGGGCGCGTGAGGCCGCGCTCCGCGGGCGCTCAGTCCTTGTCGGAGGCCTTCTGTGCACCGTCCGCTTCAATCCGGAACTCCACACGGCGGTTCTGGAAGCGTCCGTCGCGGGTGTCGTTGGAGGCGGTGGGGGTACCCTCGCCGAAGCCGCGGATGGTCAGGCGGCTCGCCTCGACGCCGGCCGCCATCAGGTAGGCCTTGACCGCTTTCGCGCGGCGCAGGGACAGGGCCTGGTTGTACGCGTCGTCGCCGCGGAAGTCGGTGTGGCCCTCGATGTGCACGTGGGTGATCTCGGGGGTGGCCTTCAGGGTACCGGCCACCTCGTCGAGGCGGGCCTTCGCCTCGGGGCGCAGGTCGTACGCGTCGAAGTCGAAGTGCACGACGGGCAGCACGACCGTGGACGGGTCGAACGCCGGCGGCGGCTCCACCAGGGACGCGACCTGCTCGGGCTGCGGGCAGCCGTCGTCGGGGGCTTCGCCCAGGCCGTCCTCGGGCTCCTCGAGGCAGGGGTCCACCTCGTCGACCCAGCCGTCGCCGTCGAGGTCCGAGGGCGTCGGGGGCGCTGGGATGTCGTCGACCACGACGGGCTCGGGCTGGACCGGACCCTTGCCGAAGGTCCAACCGAGACCGGTGAAGGCCCGCAGGGCGGCGGCGGAGGCGCCCTTGGTGACACCGGTGCCGATGCCCGCGTGCAGACGCAGGCCACCGCGGGTGCGGCCGCGGGCCGAGAGCAGAACTTCGACGGGGGTGCCGGTGAGGGCGCGGGCCTGCTCCTTCAGGACGTGCCGCCCGGTGGCCTCGACGTGCATGGCGAAGCCGTCGGTGAGCTGCACGCCGACGCTGCCACCGAACCGCAGGTTGGAGCCCCAGGCGATGTCGGCGACGGACGCCTCGGGCAGGGCTTCGCCGCCCACCTGCAGGGAGCTGGAGATGGGGCCGCCCTGCAGGGTGGTGACGAGGAGGCCGCCGCCGGAGAAACCGCCGGCGCCCATGTACTTCTCCTTCGAGCCCGTGGGGGCCTTGCCGTAGGGGACGGCGGACAGGCTCACGGAGAAGCCCTCGTCCTTCGGCAGCACGAGGCCGATGGGCACCGCCAGCGTGAGGTCGCCGAGTCCGGCGCCCTGGGGCCCCTCACGGTCCTGGGAGGTCATCCACAGGGGCATGTCGACGGTGATGCCGACGCGCTCGTGGGGGTTGTACTGGCCGCCGAGGTTCACGCCGACGAGGTGGTCGAGCAGGGGCTCACGGGTGCTCACGCCGTCCCAGGTGGTGCGGTAGAGCACGAGCGGCGCGTTGGCGTACTCGAAGCTGGCCCACATGGCTCCGCTGCCGGCCCGCTGGGCCTCGGCCCGCCACAGGCTCAGGGGGTCGAGCAGGTCACCGTCGCCCACGGGGGTGAAGGGGCTGTGGGCGTCGAAGCCGCCGCTGCTGGGGATTTCGGTGTCCTGGGCGAGGGCAGGGGTGCCGAGGAGGAGGACGAGGGGAAGGCTGGTGCGGACCATCAGGCCACCTCCTTGCGGCGAAGGGCGATGAGGGGGAGCAGGAGCAGGCCGAGCAGCCCGGTGCCGCCCGGCGTGGAGGTGCTGCAGCCGCAGTCACGGCCGCCCTGGACGTAGAACTCGTCGTCGGGGACCTTCAGCGGGTTGGTGTTCTCCGCCACCTCGTCGCCGTCGTTGACGTAGTCGCCGTCGGTGTTGTCGTTGTTGGGATCGGTCTCGTCGTCGTCCACCGCGCCGTCGCCGTCGGCGTCCTCCTCACCGTCGGTGAGGCCGTCGTCGTCGGAGTCGGCGTCGAGGGGATCGGTGGTGGTGTCGGGGTCGGTGTCGGGGACGAAGCCGTCGCCGGTGCAGCCGCCTTCGGGCTCCGTGAGGCCGGCCTCCGTGCCGTCCTGCAGGCCGTCGTCGTCGGTGTCGGCGTCGTTGGGATCGGTCTCGTCGGCGTCCACGGCGCCGTCGACATCGGCATCCTCGGTGCCGTCGAGCAGGCCGTCGTCGTCGGAGTCGTCGCAGAGGGGATCGGTGGTGGTGGATGGGTCGGCGTCGGCCTCGAACTCCGTCTCGTCGGTGCCCTCGCCCTCGGGCTCGGCCAGGCCGACCTCGAGGCCGTCGGACAGCCCGTCGTCGTCGGAGTCGAACAGGTGCGCGGCGGTCTCGCCCTCACCCTGGTCGCCATCGGCGTCGGCGTCCTCGGTGCCGTCGATGAGGCCGTCGTCGTCGGAGTCGGCGTCGAGGGGATCGGTGGTGGTGGTCGGGTCGGCGTCGGCGACGAAGCCCTCGCCGGTGCAGGTGCCCTCGGGTGCCGTGAGGCCGACCTCGGTGCCGTCCTGCAGACCGTCGGCGTCGGAGTCCGCCAGGCCGGGATCTGTCTCGCCGGCATCCACCGCGCCGTTGCCGTCGGCATCCTCGGTGCCGTCGAGCAGGCCGTCGCCGTCGTCGTCGTCGCACAGGGGATTGGTGGTGGTGGACGGGTCGGCATCCGGGACGAACACGGACGGGTCGGTGTCGACCGTGCCCACCGTGAGGCCGTGCTCGGTGCCGTCCTGCACGCCGTCGCCGTCGGAGTCTGTGTTCAGGGCGTCGGTGCCCATGGTGAGCTCGGTGCCGTCGGCCAGACCGTCGTCGTCGGTGTCGAGGTCCTGGGGGTCGGTGCCGTTGTCGAGCTCGGTGCCGTCGGAGACGCCGTCGCCGTCGTTGTCGACGCAGTACAGGTCGTCGTCGGGGTCGTTCGGATCACACTCGCCCTCGTCGACGGCGCCGTCGAGGTTGCCGTCCTCGGTGCCGTCGAGGGTGGTGCCGCCGTCGGAGTCGCCCACCAGTGGATCGGTGGTGGTGGTGGGATCGGCGTCGGGGAGGAAGACCAGCGGGTCGGTGCCGGTGCCCTCGGCTTCGCTCAGGCCGGACTCGGTGCCGTCCTGGACCAGGTCGCCGTCGGAGTCGAGGTCGAGCGGGTCGGTCTCGTCCTCGTCGAGCTGGCCGTCGCCGTTGGCGTCCTCGGTGCCGTCGAGCAGGCCGTCGTCGTCGGAGTCGTCGTCGTTGGGATCCATCTCGTCGGCGGCATGCAGGCCGTCGCCGTCGAAGTCCTCGATGCCGTCGATCACGCCGTCGTCGTCGGAGTCGGCGTCGAGGGGATCGGTGGTGGTGGCCGGGTCGGCGTCGGCGACGAAGACGCCGGCATCCTCGTCGGTGTCGTCGGTCTCGGGGACCACCAGGCCCACCTCGGTGCCGTCGAACAGGCCGTCGTCGTCGGAGTCGGCATCGAGGGGATCGGTGCTGTCGGTGACCTCGGTGCTGTCCATCAGGCCGTCGTCGTCGGAGTCGGCATCGAGGGGATCGGTGCCGCCCTCGAAGCAGTCCTCCTCCTCGCCGTCGCAGTCGCCGTACAGCTCCTCGCCGTCGAGCAGGTCGTCGTCGTCGGAGTCGGCATCCAGCGGATCGGTGCCGCCCTCGAAGCAGTCCTCCTCCTCGCCGTCGCAGTCGCCGTTCACCTCGACGCCGTCGATCACGCCGTCGTCGTCGGTGTCGTCATCGAGGGGATCGGTGCCCTCGTCGAGGACCTCCACCCCGTCGTCGAGGCCGTCGTCGTCGGAGTCGGGATCGTTGGGATCGGTGGTGTGGGTGAGGACCTCGTCGCCATCGAGGAGATCGTCGTCGTCGGAGTCGTCGTCGAGGGGGTCGGTGCCGTGGTCGTTCACCTCGTCGCCGTCGGACAGGTCGTCGTCGTCGGAGTCGCTGTCGAGGGGGTCGGTGCCGTGGTCGTTGACCTCGTCGCCGTCGGTGAGGCCGTCGTCGTCGGAGTCGTCGTCGAGGGGATCGGTCTCGGTGTCGAGCACCTCGTCGCCGTCGGACAGGCCGTCGTCGTCGGAGTCGTCGTCGAGGGGATCGGTGCCGTGGTCGTCGACCTCGTCGCCGTCGGTCAGGCCGTCGTCGTCGGAGTCGGCATCGAGGGGATCGGTGGTGTGGGTGAGGACCTCGTCGCCGTCGGTGAGGCCGTCGTCGTCGGAGTCGTCATCGAGCGGATCGGTGCCGTGGTCGTTGACCTCGTCGCCGTCGGACAGGCCGTCGTCGTCGGAGTCGGCATCGAGGGGGTCGGTGCCGTGGTCGTTGACCTCGTCGCCGTCGAGCAGACCGTCGTCGTCGGAGTCGGCATCGAGGGGATCGGTGGTGTGGGTGAGGACCTCGTCGCCGTCGGTGAGGCCGTCGTCGTCGGAGTCGTCGTCGAGGGGATCCGTGCCGTGGGTGAGGACCTCGTCGCCGTCGGACAGTCCATCGTCGTCGGAGTCGTCGTCGAGTGGGTCGGTGCCGTGGGTGTTCACCTCGTCGCCGTCGGACAGGCCGTCGTCGTCGGAGTCGGCGTCGAGGGGATCGGTGCCGCCGGGGAAGCAGGGCAGGTCGGGGTCGTCGCAGTCGCCGTTGACCTCCAGTCCGTCGTCCAGGCCGTCGTCGTCGGAGTCACTGTCGAGGGGATCGGTGGTGTAGGTGAGGACCTCCCGGCCGTCGGTGAGGCCGTCGTCGTCGGAGTCACTGTCGAGGGGGTCGGTGCCGTACACGTCGACCTCGTCGCCGTCGGACAGGCCGTCGTCGTCGGAGTCGTCGTCGAGGGGATCGGTGGTGTGGGTGTTCACCTCGTCGCCGTCGGACAGTCCGTCGTCGTCGGAGTCGACGTCGTTCGGATCGGTGCCGTGGTCGAGGACCTCCTCACCGTCGGTGAGGCCGTCGTCGTCGGAGTCAGCGCCGAGCGGGTCGGTGGCGTTGCTGGGCTCGCAGTCCTCGCCTTCGTCCGCGAGCGCGGGCTCGGAGCCCGTCTCGCCGGAGTCGCAGGACCCGTCGAGCTCACAGGGGTCGACGCAGACCAGCTCGAAGGGTGAGCAGGTGCCCTCGATCCACTCGTCCAGGATCCAGTAGCCCTCGGTGCAGCCGCCCACCGAGCCGTTGCCCACCCACAGGCAGGACGCCACCTCCTGGTAGCAGTCGCCTTCGACCTCCTCGCCGTCGGACAGGCCGTCGTCGTCGGAGTCGGCGTCGAGGGGGTCGGTGCCGAGCGCCTCCTCCTCGCCGTCGGACAGGCCGTCGTCGTCGGAGTCGGCGTCGAGGGGATCGGTGCCGAGATCGACCTCGTCACCGTCGGTCAGGCCGTCGTCGTCGGTGTCGGTGTGGAAGGGGTTCGTGCCGAGGTCGACCTCTTCGCCATCGGTCAGGCCGTCGTCGTCGGTGTCGTCGTCGAGGGGATCGGTGAGCAGGTCATTCACCTCCTCGCCATCGAGCAGGCCGTCGTCATCGGAGTCCGGATCGTTGGCGTCGGTGCCTTCGAACAGCTCCATGAGGTCGTCCAGGCCGTCGTCGTCGGTGTCCGGGTCGAGGGGATCGGTCGGGTCGGTGCCGCTGACCTCGAAGCCGTCGGGCAGTCCGTCGCCGTCGGTGTCCGGGTCGAGGGGATCGGTGCCGTACACGTCGACCTCGTCGCCGTCGGTGAGGCCGTCGTCGTCGGTGTCGTCGTCGAGGGGATCGGTGCCGCCCTCGAAGCAGTCGTCGGCGCCTTCTTCGCAGTCGCCGTCGAGCTCCTCTCCGTCGAGCAGGCCGTCGTCATCCGTGTCGGCATCCATGGGGTCGGTGCCATGGGTGAGGAGCTCCTCGCCGTCGAGCAGGCCGTCGTCATCGGAGTCGTCGTCGAGGGGATCGGTGCCGCCGTCCCAGCACTCCTCCTCGCAGCCCTCGCACAAGGTGGCGCAGGCGCCGTTCACCTCGGCGCCATCGGGCAGGCCGTCGCCGTCGGTGTCGGCGTCGGTGGGGTCGGTGCCCACATCGCCGAGCTCGGTGTCGTCGTCGAGGCCATCGCCATCGGAGTCAGGCAGGAGCGGATCGGTGCCGTGGGTGTTCACCTCGTCGCCATCGGTCAGGGAGTCGCCGTCGGTGTCGGGGTCGTTGGCGTCGGTGCCGTACTCGAGGAGCTCCTCGCCGTCGGTGAGGCCGTCGTCGTCGGTGTCGGGATCGAGGGGGTCGGTGGGATCGATGGTGTCGGTACCGTTCACCTCGAAGCCGTCGGGGACGCCGTCGGCGTCGGAGTCCGCGACCAGGGGATCGGTGCCGAGATCGAGCTCCTCGTCGTCGGTGAGACCGTCGGCGTCGGAGTCTGCAAGCAGGGGATCGGTCCCGTGGGTGTTGACCTCGTCGCCATCGGAGAGGGAGTCGCCGTCGGTGTCGGGATCGTTCGGATCCGTGCCGTGCAGGCCGACCTCGTCGCCGTCGAGCAGGCCGTCGTCGTCGGAGTCGTCGTCCAGGGGGTCGGTGGGATCCGCCCCGTCGCTGGCGCCGTACACCTCGTCACCGTCGTCGAGGCCGTCGGCGTCGGTGTCGGCCACCAGGGGATCGGTGCCGTGGGTGAGCACCTCCTGGCCGTCCGACAGGCCGTCGGCGTCGGTGTCCCACAGGGTGGGGTCGGTGCTCCAGGTGTCGACCTCGCTGCCGTCGGTGAGGCCGTCGTCATCGGTGTCGGGATCGGTCGGGTCGGTGCCGTGGGTGTCGACCTCCTCTCCGTCGAGCAGGCCGTCGTCGTCGGCATCCGGATCCAGGGGATCGCTGCCGTGCACGTTGATCTCGTCGCCGTCGTCGAGGCCGTCGCCGTCGGAGTCGGCCACCAGCGGGTCGGTGCCGTACAGGTTGACCTCGTCGCCGTCGATGAGGCCGTCGTCGTCGGCATCGTCGTCGAGGGGATCGGTGCCGTACACGTTGACCTCGTCGCCGTCGTCGATCCCGTCGTCATCGGAGTCGGCGTCGGTCTCGTCGGTGCCCTGGGCGATCTCCTCGACCCAGGTCAGGCCGTCGCCGTCGTCGTCGGGGCTGCCGCACAGGGACGAGGCGTAGGGGGAGACGAGCTCGTAGGTGGCCTGCTCCTGGGAGTAGGCGTAGAAGCCGAAGTTGCCGTCGGGAAAGGTGCCGGTCTCGTCGAACTCGAGGGTGCCGTTGACCCACACCCGGATGCGGGTGGTGGAGTAGTCGATCTTGACCGTGTACCAGGTGTTGTCGGCCCATCCGGTGGCGCCGCGGGTGTTGGCGGAGGCGAGCTGGGTGACGTTTCCGGTGTGGCTCCAGAGGTTCGTGGAGCTGACGGAACCCTGGATCTGGCTCAGCTTGAGGCCCCGGGAGCCACCGGACTGGTTGGCCTGCTTCCAGTCCATCAGGATCCAGTCGGAGTTCGCGTTGGAGAAGTCGCCGTCCTCGAAGCCGATCACGAAGCCGATGAAGTCGTCGTCGCTGGTGGTCGCGACCTTCGTCTTGAACGTGATCTCCTGGAAGGTGGCGGGCAGGGTGGTGGTGTAGACCGTGGGGTTGCTGTTCAGGGTTTCCCGGAGGGTGCGGCCCTGGTTGCTCACCACCCAGTTGGCGCCACCGCCGAGGGTGTTGATGTAGTCGGCGCTGAACTCCGCGATCTGGCAGGTGTAGCCCTCTTCGATCTCGCAGATGGACGAGCAGCCGTCGTCGTCGTCGGTGTTGTCGTCGTCGCACTCCTCGGAGGCCTCGACGTTGCCGTCTCCACAGACGGCCAGGGCGGGGGCCGTCCACAGGGTGGTGAAGGCGGTAACGAAAATTCCTCTTACGAGAATCCTGGCGTTCATGTCGGCACCTTGTGTGGCTGAAGATCCGGATGAAGCGACATATTGATCGGATCCGCGATTCTCGCAAGCCGGTACCGTACAAGTCCATGTTTCGTTGCTGGGGGGCAACAATTCGTCAGGCGGGCACGGCCGCCGGAAACGGGGCGGCGACAGGCCCGCCTGCCGCCAAGTGGCTCATTGGGCCTGGAAGAAGCCCCAGATCGCCTCGCCGGCGAAGGCGGGCCAGTCGTGGTTGCCGCCGTGCTCACACCACTGCACGTCTTCGGTGCAGCCCTTGAAGATCACGCAACCCTGTGGATCCACCGGTGTGGTGGCCTCGCTGCAGGCGTTCACCTCGAGCCAGGTCTCGAGGGCGGTCTCGCCCTCGGCGAAGGCGACGACCTCGTCGTTCGTGCCGTGGGTGAGCCAGGTCGCGACCTCGCCCCCACAGGCCCCGTGTTTCGGGGGGCCACCGGCGACGGAGGCGATGGCCCGCACCACGTCGCTCCGGTAGCAGCCGAGGTGGTTGCTCATGTAGCCGCCGAAGCTGTGACCGGCGGAGAACACCCGGTCGCGGTCGATGCACAGGTTGTCTGCAACGTGCGCGAGCATGGCGTCGAAGAACGCGTAGTCGTCGCTCTCGGGGACGAGATCCCAGCCCGTGACGCCGATCACCGGCAGGGGCAGGGCGTCGGGCCACACGATGATGGCCTGCTCGGACGCGGTCTGCAGACCGAAGTAGTACCTCGCGCCCGCGGCGGATCCACCCATGCCGTGCCAGGCGAACACGACGGGCCAGGCGACGTCCGGGTCGTAGTCCGGGGGGATCGACAGCAGGAACGTGCGCTCGACCCCCGCGACCTCGAGGACCGTGGGGAGCTCGGTGGGAAGGGTGCCGCACCCCGCGGAGCGTGTGCCGAGGGCAGCGGTGTCGGCGGGGGGCGGAGCGGCGTCGGTGCAGGCCAGGAGCGCCAGGAACGGCGCGAGGCGAAGGATGGGCATGGGACCTCCCGAAAGGTCGCGCATCCTACACCATGACGGGCCGCGGGTTCTCGGGAAAGCTACGCTCAGACGCTCTCGATGCACGCGAGCTCGGCCGCGTAGGACTCCTCGAAGACCCCGTCACCGTCGCGATCGTGCTCGGTCGTGGCCAGGCGTCCCTGGGCGTCGTAGCTCCAGCGGGACTGCACCTCGGGCACGCCGTCTCCGTCGGCGTCCTCACCCAGGGAGGTGCGCCGGCCCTCGGCATCCCAGGTGGACAGGGTCATGCGATCGATGGTGCCGTCGCCGTCGTCGTCCCAGGCCACCATCGTGGGGTTGCCGTCGACGTCCCAGCTCCGGTACATCGCGGTCTCGTAGACGTCGTCGCCGTCGTCGTCGTACTGCTCGGAGGTGACGCGGCCGTCCTCGTCGTGGACCTCGTGGCGCTGCCAGAGCACCGCGCCGTTGGCATCCTCGACGCGGATGGTGAGCTGCAGGCCGTCCTCCGACCACAGGTGGTGGATGGTCTCGTCGATCAACAGATCGTAGTAGTCGTCCTTCTCCACGCGGATCAGGCGGCCCTCGTCGTCGTAGAAGTGATCGGTGCGGAAGGTGCCGTCGTGCCGGTAGTCGGCGATCCGGTCCAGCGTGCCGTCGGCGTTCCAGGTCTGGTCGATCCAGACCTCGTCGAAGCCGTCGCCGTCGGCGTCCGTGCCCTGGTAGGTGAGCAGGCCGTCGTCCGTGTACTCGTAGGTGATGACGACCACCTCGCCGTCGGCATCGCGGGACCAGGTGAGGATGCGGCCGTCGGCATCGTGGGTCCATGCCTCGCTGGACACGACATCGCCGCCTTCACGGACGGTGCGGGAGGTGAGCTCCCCGGAGGCGGACCAGGTCTGTGCGGTCACGCGATCCACGGAGCCGTCGAGATCGTCGTCCCAGGCCTCGCGGGTGACGCGGCCCTGGGCATCGTGGGTCCACTCGGCGCGACGGTCGGCGATGCCGTCGCCGTCGGTGTCGTCCTCCTGCTCGATCAGGCGGCCCCCGGCGTCGTAGCCGAAGGTGGAGGCCTCCATCATGGGCACGCCGTCCTCTTCCCAGGAGGTGATGGTCTGCACCACGAGGCCGTCGGCGTTGCGGACCACGGTCTGGGTGGAGGCGGTGTCGGCCATGGTCCACTCGGAGAGCAGGTCCTCGTCGGCCTGCTCGTCGCAGTCGTTGTCGATGCCGTCACACAGCTCGTCGGCGCCGGGATGGGTGGCGTCGGAGGCGTCGTCGCAGTCGTCCGCGTTGTCGGTGTAGCCCTCGGGGATGACGCAGTCCTCGACCATGTCGGTGGCGTCGCCGTAGCCGTCGTAGTCACGGTCGGCGAAGGACTGCAGCATCGGGCCGCCGTTGCAGGGTCCGTCTTCGCCGGGTGCGTCGGGAGGGGTGGTACCGCAGGCGGCGAGGCCGAGGAGGGCGAGGTGCAGGTGCTTCATGGCAGATCCTGGGAGGGGAGGGAAGGCCATGAGGGTACCAGCGGTGGGGGTCAACGGATGTCGGGAGTTGGTGGGAATTGGTGGTGGGGAGAGGAGGTGGCCGGGGGCCGCTGCGCGGGGCTCACACAGAGAGGCGGAGGTATCGGAGGGTGCTTGGAGGGGGGGGGGATGGCCGGAGGTCTTGGGAAGACTGTGGTGGGTCGAGGAGGGAGTCGATTGATCCAGAGGTATGGAGGGCAGGAGTTCCGGAGGCGTGCTGACGGTGTCGTCATCAGGAGAGCAGATGGTCCGCTTCCAGCCAGCGGCGTCTGGGATGTCACTGGTTCTCTGGTTCTCTGGATCAGATGGTCCCTTCGTGACCTGCCTGTGAAGGTGCTTTCGTTACGGGAGTGGACGAACGGCGGCTGCGCGGGGCTCAGCCGAACCGCACCGACGACACCAGCGTGCCCATGAGCTCGTCCCGGTAGGGCAGGGTGGCGACGTCTTCGCCGCCCGCGCCGGCCACGACCATCAGGGGCAGCAGGTGCTCTTCCCGGGGGTGGCACAGCCGTGCGGCGGGGGCCTTCTCCCACTCGACGAGGCTCCGGGTGCGGATGTCGACGCCGTCGGTCATCGTCTGGGCGAGCCAGTCGTCGAAGGCCTTGGAGTGCTCGCGGACGGCGGCGCCCTGGCCCATCATGGCCATCCGGAAGCCGCGCATGTTGTGGTAGCTCATGCCGCTGCCGAGGATGAGCACGCCTTGATCCCGTAGGGGGGCGAGGGCGCGCCCGATGGCCAGGTGCTCGCGCGGGTCGAGCCCGGCCTTGAGGGACAGCTGGAAGGTGGGGATGACGGCGGACGGGTCGCTCAGGGCGGTGACCACGAAGGTGCCGTGATCGAAGCCGCGGGAGGCGTCGGTCCGGGTGCGGATGCCGGCGCTGGAGAGCAGATCCTGCACCTGGGCCGCGAGCTCCGGGGCGCCGGGAGCTGGCCACTGGACGTGGTACGCGGCCTCGGGGAAGCCATGGTAGTCGTAGAGCATCGGCGGGGCAGGGGAGGTCATCACCGTGGGCTCGGCCTCCTCCCAGTGGGCGGACACCACGAGGATGGCCTTGGGGCGCTCCGGGGTGGTCATGTTCAGGCCCCGCAGGTGGGCCTCGAGCTGGTCCCACATGCCGGGCGCGGTGCCGATGTCGACGAACGGCCAGGGGCCGCCACCGTGGGGGACGAAGAACGTGGGCATGCGCGAGGTGCTGGACATGGGGGACTCCGGGAAGCTGGAGGGCGAGGCCCGCAGGCCCGAGGTGCCGCACGCCATGGCGCCGGCGCCGAGGGCCAGGAAGTGGCGGCGGGTCATGGGAGGACGAGCGGACATGGAGCACCGGGGAACGGGACACATGGGATCTAGCTGATGAGCAGGTGAGGTGGGGATCGCATCAGCTGCTCATGGGGATCGCAGGTTGGCGTGGTCACCCTCTCGCACACCATGGACGACGCCGAGGTCTGCGGCGAGGCCCATCCATGACGCACTGTCTTCCGCGTGAAGCGGTCTGCCGGTAGAGTGTGGGCGCCTTCTCCCCTGAATGGACACTCGCACATGCCCTCCTCCCGCGCTGCATCATCCCGATCCCGTTCCGATCTCACGAAGGAGAGGGAGGCAAACCTCTCGTCCGAGGAGTGGGTGCGCGTGGTGGCGTTGTTCCACACCGTCCACGGGGCGCTGTGCCTGGTCGCGGCGGGCTGGATGATCTGGCGGGCGATCCGTGGCTATGGCCTGGTCGGTCCGGCGGGGGTGGAAGTGCTCGCCGCCGGCATGTCGGCTCTCGTCGGCTGGATCTTGCTGGCCATGGGCATCGTGCTGTGGCTGATCGGCCGGGGCCTGAAGGGCCAGTCGCAGGTGGCCCGCGCGGCCGCCACGGTGCCGGCCGTGCTCGGGCTGTTCAGCGTGCCGGTGGGCACCATGATCAACGGCGCCATGCTGTGGGTGCTGTACGGAGAGCACGGCAAGATCGCCTTCTCACAGCGCTACCGGGACGCCAAGGCCGCCACGCCCCACATCCGGGCGCGCACACCGATGCTCGCCAGGCTCGTCGCCGCCGCGTACGTCTTCGTCACCGGCGGCGTGCTGGTGGGCATGTGGATGCTGCTGGCGTCGATGGCGGCGAGCGTCTGAGGCTGTGTGGAAACCCAGCGAATCTTCAGACCGAGGAACTCCCTTCCCTGCAACGAACAACGGCGCCAGCCCGTGGGGGTGATGTGGGCGATCGTGGCAGCGATCCTGTGGTTCCTGCCCTGGGGGGCCCACTTCGGGTAGGATGCGCGAGCGTCGGATGGACCCGACGATGTCAGCGAAGGGGACGTTCCGCATGGGCAGGGGGCTGCTGAACTCCGAGATTCGAGAGCTGGACCTGGAGCCGATCGCGCGCACCTGGACGCATGTCGTCTGGAGCCGCGGCATCCATATCGCGTCGAGGCTCCTGTTCGACGTGCTGCTCTTCGCCAACGGCTTCTCCCTGCTGTACGTGATGCCCGATGACATGCTGGGCATGGGGGTCGGGCTCGGGGCCGTGGCGATCTTCGTCGTGGCGGTCCATCACCTGATCCACACGTTCATCCTGGCGGCCCGGAACCCGGCCATGCAGCGGGCGCGCGACATGGTGCGGTCCTTCGACTTCGGGCTGGACCTGCCGTTTCCGCTGAGCATCCTGTTGTGGGCGGCTGCGGCCGTCGATGCGCTGCGAAACCCGGACAAGGTGGTGGAGTCGGTGGCGTTTCACCGTTTCCTGGGCGAGGAGGGCGTGCCCGATGCCCGCGACATCTCGCTGAACCTGAAGCGGTCCATCCCCTATGTGTTCGGCTCATTCCTGGCTACAGGGGTCTTCCTGGTCATCCTGAAGATCGGATGAGGCGGGTCGAGCAGGGAGCCATTTGATCCAGAGCTCTGGAGGGCATGAGCTTCCAGAGGACACCTTCCATTCACGCTTCCTCCGGTGAGCGCACGACCTCACTACCCACCACCAGCTCCTGGGAAATCTCAGGATCTCTGGAACCTCTGGACCAGGATCTCCCTCCACGATCCGCCACAGTCCCCAAGGCCAATGCGCAGAAGAGCCAGCGAAGGACATCCTCCGCTGGCTCCGAAACCTCCGCTCTCTCCGCGTGAGGCCAGACCTCACGACAGATCGAGAACCTCACTCCTCGGCCGGAGCCTGCTCCTCGTCCTTCTCCGACCCCTTGTTGGCCTCGTCCTCCATCACCATGAACTCGACCCGGCGGTTCCGCTCACGGCCTTCCGCCGTCTCGTTCGGCGCGATGGGGGTGGTCTCGCCGTAGCCCTCGGCCACGAGGCGGGACTCGTCGATGCCCTGGCTGATCAGGTACTTGCGCACGGTGAGCGCGCGGCGCTCGGACAGGTCCTGGTTGAAGTCGTCGTTGCCCTGGTAGTCGGTGTGGCCCTCGATGCGGATCTTCTGGATCTCGGGGTGCTCGGTGAGGGTCTGGGCCACCGAGTCGAGGATCTCGAAGGCGTCGGGGCGCAGCGAGGCCTTACCGGTGTTGAAGCGCACCTTGTCGAGGATGACGATCTTCTCCTTGGTGAGGACCGTCTTCACCTCGGTGGGGCAGCCGTCCAGCGGGTTGGGGGCCTGGCCGTCCTCGAGCTTGCCGTCGCACAGATCGTCGACGTCCGCGACGCCGTCCTGGTCGTTGTCGGGATCCGGGCAGCCGTCCTCGTCCTCGAACTGGTCGATGTCCTCGGGCTCGAGGGGGCAGGTGTCCTCGCCGTCGACGAGACCGTCCTGGTCGTTGTCGTCCTCGGGGCAGCCGTCGTCGTCCTCGAAGGCGTCCATGTCCTCCGGATCCAGCGGGCAGCCGTCATCCACGTCGACGATGCCGTCGGCGTCGTTGTCGAGGTCGGGGCAGCCGTCGCGATCCTCGAAGCCGTCGGCGTCCTCGGGATCCTCGGGACACTGATCCATGCTGTCGACGATGCCGTCGAGGTCGAGATCGGAGGGCGCGAGATCCTTGCCGAAGGTGTAGCCACCACCGACGAAGGCGCGGAAGGCGGCCGCCGAGGCGCCGGGGGTGACGCCCGCTGCCACGCCGCCGTGCAGGCGCAGCCCTTCGTTGTTGCGTCCGCGGCTCGTGAGCGCGACCTCGATGGGCGTGCCCACGTTCGCCCGCTCCTGCTGGGAGAGCACGTGGCGGCCGTGGAGCTCGGCGTGCAGCGAGAAGCCGTCGGTGATGCGGGCGCCGAAGCTGCCTGCGAACAGGAGCTGGGAGCCCCAGGAGATGTTCTGGAACTGCGCCGTGCCCTGACCCTGGGCGCCGAGCTGCAGGGAGCCGCTGAACCGACCGCCCTGCAGGGTGCCTACCACCGAGCCACCACCGGAGACCGTGTGGGACCCGAGGAACGAGGCGTCGGCGCCGGTGGGCATCTGGATGTACGGGACGACCGACACGCCCACGCTGACGTCCTCGGAGGTGTCCGGCAGCAGCAGGCCCACGGGCACGCTGACGTTCAGGTCGCCGAGGCCGACGCCCTGCGGTCCGTCCAGGCCCACGCTGGTAAACCATAGGGGCAGGTTGGCGGTGACCGCCACCCGCTCGTGGAAGCTGTACTGGCCGGACAGGTGCATGCCGAAGAGGTGGTCGAGCAGGGACTGCCGCTCGACGCTGCCGTCCGGGTACTCCGCGTACTGCACCAGCGGCTTGTTGGCGTACTCGAGGGTGCCCCACACGGCCCAGCTACGCGGGATCTGCACCTCGGACCGCCACATGGTGAGGGGGTCGAGCAGATCGCCGTCGCCGGTGGGCGCGTACATGCCGTGGGCATCGAAGGTGGCGACCTCGGAGGACTCCTGAGCGGAGGCGGAGGCCGCGAGCAGCAGGCAGAGGGGGAGCAGGCCGCGCATCATCAGCGCACCTCCTTGCGGCGGAACCAGGTGAGGGGAAGCAGCGCCAGCAGGGCGCCGAGCCAGCCGAGGCGGCCGGTGGGCGTGGGCGCGGCGTTGCAGTCACAGCCGCCCTGGACCCAGTAGTCGGGGACGATGGGCTCCTCGGTGAGGCCGGTGTCTGCCTGCGGGGTGCTGTCGGGGTCGTTCGGGTCGGACTCGCCGTCGTCGATCTCGCCGTCGCCGTCGTCATCCTCCTCGCCGTCGGTGTAGCCGTCGTCGTCGGAGTCCGGGTCGAGGGGATCGGTGGTGGTGGAGGGATCGGCGTCGGGCACGAAGACCGTCTCGTCGGTGCCGTCGCACTCGGGCTCGGTGAGGCCCTGCTCGGTGCCGTCCTGCATGCCGTCGTCGTCGGTGTCGACGTCGTTGGGATCGGTCTCGTCGTCGTCGACCTCGCCGTCGTGGTCGAAGTCCTCGGTGCCGTCGAGCAGGCCGTCGTCGTCGGTGTCGCAGTCGGTGGGATCGGTGGTGGTGGAGGGATCCGCATCGGGCACGAACACCGTGAGGTCGGTGTCGTCGGTCTCGGGGACCGTGAGGCCCTGCTCGGTGCCATCCTGGATGCCGTCGCCGTCGGTGTCGCCCACCGACGCGTCGGTCTCACCGGGGTCGACCATGCCGTCGCCGTCGGCGTCCTCGGTGCCGTCCATGATGCCGTCATCGTCGGAGTCGGCGTCGAAGGGGTCGGTGGTGGTGGTCGGATCGGCGTCGGGGATGAACAGGCCGGGATCGGTGCCCTCTCCGGGCTCCGTGAGGCCCTGCTCGGTGCCGTCCTGGATGCCGTCGCCGTCCGAGTCGGGGTCGAGCGGGTCGGTGCCGTCGGTGACCTCGTCGCCGTCGGAGATGCCGTCGTCGTCGGAGTCGGCGTCGTTCGGGTCGGTGCCGGCCTCCTCCTCGGCGCCGTCGGACATGCCGTCGCCGTCGGAGTCGATGCACAGGTCGTCGTCGGTGGGGTCGAGGGGGTCGCACTCGATGCCGTCGTCGTCGTAGGCGCCGTTGAGGTTGGCGTCCTCGGTGCCGTCGGACACGGAGCCGTTGTCGGTGTCGGACCCAAGGGGGTCGGTGACGGTGGTGTCGTCGGCGTCGGGGATGAACACGGCGAGGTCGGTGCCGGTGCCCTCGGGCGCGGTGAGGCCCTGCTCGGTGCCGTCCTGGAGCTGGTCGCCGTCGGAGTCGACGTCGATGGGGCTGGTCTCACCGGCATCCTGGACGCCGTTGCCGTTGGCGTCCTCGGTGCCGTCGAGCAGGCCGTCGTCGTCGGAGTCGTCGTCGTTCGGGTCGGTCTCGTCCGGATCCACGACGCCGTCTCCGTCGGCGTCCTCGACGCCGTCGTCGATGCCGTCACCGTCGGAGTCGGCCTCCGCCGGGTCGGTGGTGGTGGAGGGGTCGTCGTCGCCGACGAAGCTGCCGGGGTCGTCGAGGGCAGAGGAGTCCTCGGGAACGCCCAGACCGGACTCCAGACCGTCGCCGAGGCCGTCGCCGTCGGTGTCGAAGTCGTTGGGGTCGGACTCGCCCTGATCGTGGGCGCCGTCGCCGTCGGCGTCCTCGGTGCCGTCCATCAGGCCATCGTCGTCGGTGTCGGCGTCGTTGGGGTCGGTCAGGCTGTCGGGATCGGCGTCGGGCACGAAGACGGAGTCGTCGGTGTCGTCGTCGCCCTCGGTGAGGCCGACCTCCTGGCCGTCGCCGAGGCCGTCGCCGTCCGAGTCGAACTCGGTGGGATCGGTGGGGCCGAAGCCGCCGTAGCCCTCGGTCTCCTGCAGGTCGGTGAGGCCGTCGTCGTCGGTGTCGGCGCTGTTGGGATCGGTCTCGCCGGGATCGACCACGCCGTCGCCGTCGAGGTCCTCATCGCCGTTGAGCAGGCCGTCGTCGTCGTCGTCGAGCCAGTCCCAGTCGTCGCTGCCGTCGTTGGGGTCGAGCTCGTCGGCGTCGACCGCGCCGTCGCCGTCGAGGTCCTCGTCGCCGTCGTCGATACCGCCGTCGTCGGTGTCGGCGTCGTTCGGGTCGGTGGTGGTCGTGGGGTCGGAGTCGGGCACGAACACGGACAGGTCGGTGTCGTCCGCGTGATCGGGCTGGCTGCTCTCCTCGGGCTCGTCGAGGCCGGCCTCGAGGCCGTCGGACAGGCCGTCGCCATCGGTGTCGGGGTCGTTCGGATCGGTCGGGGCGTCGAGGGGGCCGGTGCCGTTGACCTCGGTGCCGTCGAGCAGGCCGTCGTCGTCGCCGTCGGCGTCGAGCGGGTCGAGATCATCGTCGTCGACCTCCTCGCCGTCGGTCAGGCCGTCGCCGTCGGTGTCGTCGAGCAGGGGATCGGTGCCGTGGTCGTCCACCTCGTCGCCGTCTTCCAGGCCGTCGTCGTCGGAGTCGGCGTCGGCGGGATCGGTGCCGTGCTCGTTGACCTCGTCGCCGTCTTCCAGGCCGTCGTCGTCGGAGTCGACGTCGTCGTCGCTGGTGCCGAGCTCGAGCTCCTCGGCCTCGGTGAGGCCGTCGCCGTCGTTGTCGGGGGACTCACAGATGGAGGGACCGATGGGCGAGATGAACTCGAACTCCACATCCTCCTGGGAGTGGGTGTAGAAGCCGAAGTTCCCGCTCGGGAAGGTGCCCGTCTCGTCGATCTCGAGCACGCCGTCGACCCACACCTTGATCTGCGTGGTGGAGTACTCCACCTCGAACTCGTACCAGGTGTTGTCGGACCAGCCGTCGTCGTGCAGGTTCGCGGCCGTGCCGAGCTCGCTGGCGTTGCCGTCGTGGCCCTGCAGGTTGGCGATGCTCACGTCGCCGGTGACCTCGACCAGGCGCAGGCCCTCCTCGGAGTTGTTCAGGGCCCACTGGTCGGTCTGCTTCCAGTCCACCAGGATCCAGTCGGCGTTCGCATCGTCGAAGTCGCCCTCCTCGTAGCCCACGACGAAGCCGATCCAGTCGTCGTCGGTGGAGGTGTCGACCCGCACGTTGAACTCGATGTTCTGGGCCGTGGCGTCGGTGGTGGTCATGTACACGCTGGGGGTGTTGTTCTCCCCCTGGGTGAGCGTGCGGTTGCCGTTGGAGGTGGTCCAGTCCGAGGCGTCGTGGAACGCCGGGATGGGGTCGAAGTCTTCCGTGAAGTCGAGTTCGAAGTCCTCGATCACGCAGTCGAAGCCGGCCTCGACGGTACAGGTGGACGAACAGCCGTCACCATCGGTGGTGTTGCCGTCGTCGCAGTCTTCGGTTTCCTCGATGTCGCCGTCACCGCAGGTGGCCCAGGCGGGGCTGGCGAGGGCTGTGGCAAGAGCGAGGGCGAGTGTGGGCTTCACGGGGGGCAGGGGTCGCATGGCGGTCCTCCAGTACATCCCGTGGACTGTGGCGTAGGGGTGTGGGAAGGAAAACCGACAAAAGTGTTCGGTACCCTCCATCCGGCCGATTGTTTCGGGTCAAGGCCTTCTTGACAACTTCGGCGATGGATTTTTGCTGACCGGTCGTCAGTTTCCGAACGCGGGGATGGTTGTGCGCCTTCGTGGGATATCCGGCCCGGGTCCGTTCCGCATGGTGATGCGTGCGCACAAAAAATGCCCCGACGCGTCAGGCGCCGGGGCATGGTGGACCCACCACGAGTACCGTCAATCCTGCTTGTCGGTCTCCTTGTTCGCGTCGCCTTCGCCGACCACCATGAACTCCACGCGGCGGTTCTGTTCACGCCCTTCCGCGGTGTCGTTGGTGGCGATGGGGCTCGACTCGCCGTAGCCCTCGCTCACGAGGCGGTCGGCGTGGACGCCCTTGGAGATGAGGTAGTTGCGGACCGTGACCGCCCGTCGCTCGGACAGGTGCTGGTTGAAGTCGTCGTTGCCCTGGTGATCGGTGTGGCCCTCGATGCGGATCTTCTGGATCTCGGGGTGCTCGAGGAGCGTCTCGGCCACGGAGTCCAGGATGGCGTAGGCGTCGGGACGCAGCGTGGCGCGGTTGGTGTTGAAGCGCACCTTGTCCAGGATGACGATCTTCTCCTTGGTGAGGACGGTCTTCACGTCGGTGGGACAGCCGTCGGTGGCATTGGGGGCCTTGCCGTCCTCGGGCTTGTCGATGCACATGTCGTCGCCGTCGGCGATGCCGTCGCCGTCGTTGTCGAGGTCGGGGCAGCCGTCCTCGTCCTCGAAGCCGTCGGCGTCCTCCCGGTCGAGCGGGCAGGCGTCGGCGGTGTCGACGATCCCGTCCGCGTCGTTGTCGAGGTCGGGGCACCCGTCGAGGTCCTCGAAGTCGTCGGTGTCCTCGGCCTGCATCGGGCACAGGTCCCGCTCGTCGACGATGCCGTCCGCGTCGTTGTCGAGGTCGGGGCAGCCATCGGCATCCTCGAAGCCGTCCATGTCCTCGGGCTCGGCGGGGCAGGCGTCCGCGCGGTCGGCGATGCCGTCGAGATCCGCGTCGAGAGGCGCGAGATCCTTGCCGAAGGTCCAGCCGGCGCCGGCGAACAGACGCAGGACGGCCGCGGAGGCGCCGGGCGTGAGGCTCGTGGCCACGCCGCCGTGCATCCGCAGTCCGGACCGGTTGCGGCCGCGGGCCGTGAGGGCGAGCTCCATGGGCGTGCCCAGGGAAGGCTGGGCCTGCTCGGCGAACACGTGACGGCCCGCCAGCTCGGCGTGGACGGCCACCCGCTCGGTGATCAGGGCGCCGAAGCTCCCGCCGAACATCAGCTGGCTGCCCCACAGCAGGCCGTCGAGGTCGGAGGCGGGCTGCCCCTCGGCGCCCACCTGGACGGTGCCGGAGAAGCGGCCGCCCTGAAGGGTGGTGACCAGGCTGCCGCCGCCGGAGAAGCCGTCGGTGCCCAGGAAGCGGGCGGTCGCGCCGGTGGGGGCCCGCAGGAACGGTACGGCGGACAGGCCCACGGACAGGCCCTCGCCCTCCCGGGGCAGCAGGATGCCCACGGGCACCGACAGGCTCAGATCGCCGGCCGCGATGCCCTGGGTGCCGTCGAGGCCGGTGGAGGTGAACCACAGGGGCAGGTCCGCGGCGATGCCGACCCGCTCGTGGGGGCTGTACTGCCCCGCGACGTGCAGGCCGAAGACGTGGGCCAGCAGGGGCTCCCGGAACACGTCGCCCTCGGGGGTGCGCTCGTGCTGCACCAGGGGGTTGTTGGCGTACTCGAAGGTGCCCCAGGCGCCCCAGGACCCGCGGACCTGCCGCTCGGCACGCCACAGGGTCAGGGGGTCGCGCAGGTCGCCGTCACCGGTGGGCACGACGATGCCGTGGCCGTCGAAGGTGGTGGCGGTCTCCTGGGCGAGGGCGGGGGCGGCGAGGAGCAGCCCCAGGGAGAGGGGGAGGCGGGACATCAGTTCTCCTCCTTGCGGCGCAGCAGGCCGAAGGGCAGCAGGGCGAGCAGGCTGGCGAGCCAGCCGACGGGCTGGGCGGGGGCGGTGGAGCAGTTCATGCCGCCCTGGATCCAGAACTCGGACTCGAGGACCTCGGGAACCAGCGGGTTGGTGGACTCCTCGACCTCGAGGCCGTCGTCGCGGCCGTCGCCATCGGTGTCGGTGTCGTTGGGGTCGGTCTCGTCGTCGTCGACCGCACCGTCGCCGTCGGCGTCCTCCTCGCCATCGAGCAGGCCGTCTCCGTCGGTGTCACCGCTCAGGGGGTCGGTGGTCGTGGTGGGGTCGGCATCGGGCACGAAGACGCTCTCGTCGGTGCCGTCGCCCTCGGGCTCGGTCAGTCCCTGCTCGGTGCCGTCCTGCAGGCCGTCGTCGTCGGTGTCCACGTCGTTGGGGTCGGTCTCGTCGCCCGCCACGGCGCCGTCCCCGTCCGCGTCCTCCGTGCCGTCGAGGAGGCCGTCGTCGTCGGTGTCGTCATCGAGGGGGTCGGTGGTGGTGGTCGGGTCGGCGTCGGGGACGAACACGTCCTCGTCGGTGTCCTCGGACTGGGGCTCGGTCAGGCCCTGCTCGGTGCCGTCCTGCAGGCCGTCGTCGTCGGTGTCGACGTCGTTCGGGTCGGTCTCACCCTCGTCCACGGCGCCGTTGCCGTCGGCGTCCTCCACGCTGTCCACCAGGCCGTCGTCGTCGGTGTCGGCATCCAGCGGATCGGTGGTGGTGGTCGGGTCGGTGTCGGGCACGAACACGCTCTCGTCGGTGCCGGTGCCCTCGGGGACGTCGAGGCCGAGCTCGGTGCCGTCCTGCAGGCCGTCGCCGTCGGTGTCGGCCACGCTCGGATCGGTCTCGTCGTCGCCCACGGCGCCGTCGCCGTCGAGATCCTCGGAGCCGTCGAGCAGGCCGTCGTCGTCGCTGTCGTCGTCGAGGGGGTCGGTGGTGGTGGACGGATCGGCGTCGGGCACGAACACGGCCGGGTCGGTGCCGTCGGTGCCGGTGGTCAGGCCGAGCTCGGTGCCGTCCTGGATGCCGTCGCCGTCGGTGTCGCCCTGGGTGGGATCGGTGCCGAGGGTCTGCTCCTCGCCGTCGGACAGGCCGTCGTCGTCGGAGTCGCCATCGTTGCTGTCGGTGCCCAGCACGCTCTCGGTGGCGTCGGACAGGCCGTCGCCGTCGGTGTCGATGCAGTCGAGGTCGTCGGAAGCATCGTTGGGGTCGCACTCGTCGCCGCCGTCGAAGCTGCCGTCGAGGTTGCTGTCCTCGGTGCCGTCGCCGATGGTGCCACCGTCGGAGTCCCAGGCGAGGGGATCGGTGGTGGTGGTGGGGTCGGCGTCGGGCAGGAAGACCAGCGGGTCGGTGCCGGTGCCCTCGGCCTCGGTCAGGCCGAGCTCGGTGCCGTCCTGGAGCAGGTCGCCGTCGGAGTCCACGTCGAGGGGATCGGTCTCGTCCGCGTCGAGCACGCCGTCGCCGTTGGCGTCCTCGGTGCCGTCGAGCAGGCCGTCGTCGTCGGAGTCGTCGTCGTTGGGATCGAGCTCGTCGGCCGCGCGCAGGCCGTCGCCGTCGAAGTCCTCGATGCCGTCGATCACGCCGTCGTCGTCGGAGTCGGCGTCCGTCGGGTCGGTGGTCGTGGAGGGATCGGCGTCGGCCAGGAAGTTGCCGGCGAGCAGATCGGTGGCGTCTGCTACCTCGGGGACCACCAGGCCCACCTCGGTGCCGTCGAGCAGGCCGTCGCCGTCGGAGTCGGCGAGCAGCGGGTCGGTGCCGTCGAGATCCTCGGTGCCGTCGGTGAGGCCATCGTCGTCGGAGTCGGCGTCGGTGGCGCGGGTCTCACCCTCGGACCACAGGCCGTCGGCGTTGGTGTCTTCGTCGCCGTCGAGCAGGCCGTCGTCGTCGGAGTCGTCGTCGTTGGGGTCGGACTCGCCGTCGCCCACCAGGCCGTCCTGATCCACGTCCTCGATGCCGTCGGCGAGACCGTCGTCGTCGGAGTCGGTCAGCAGGGGGGAGGTGGTGGTGGAGGGATCGGCGTCGGCCACGAAGCTCTCGGGATCCTCCAGGGCGTCCTCGTCCTCGGCGGCAGCCAGGCCGGACTCGAGGCCGTCGCCCAGACCGTCACCATCGGAGTCGAAGGCGTTGGGGTCGGTCTCGGTGGCGTCGACCAGACCGTCGGCGTCCGCATCCTCGGTGCCGTCGAGGAGGCCGTCGTCGTCGGAGTCGGCGTCGTTGGGGTCGGTCGTGGAGGAGGGGTCGGCGTCGGCCACGAAGATCGTGGCGTCGGTGCCTGTGACGCCCTCGGTCAGGCCCATCTCCATGCCGTCGCCGAGGCCGTCGCCGTCGGAGTCGAACAGGGTGGGGTCGGTGACGCCCCAGGTCTCGTGACCCGCGAGCTCCTCGCTGTCGGACAGGCCGTCGTCGTCGGAGTCGGCGTCGGTCGAGCTGGTCTCGCCGGGGTCGACCACGCCGTCGAGATCGAGATCCTCCTCCTCGTTGAGCAGGCCGTCGCCGTCGTCGTCGAGCCAGCGCCAGTCGTCGCTGCCGTCCGACGCGTCGAGCTCGCCGTCGTCCAGGGCGCCGTCGAGGTTGGCGTCCTCCACGTTGTCGTCGATGCCGCCGCCGTCGGAGTCGACGAGGTTGGGATCGGTGGTGGTGGTGGGGTCGGCGTCGGCGACGAAGACGTCGAGGTCGGTGTCACCGGCGTGGTCGTCGGAGGTGCTGGCCTCGGGCTCTGCCAGGCCGGCCTCGATGCCGTCGAGGATGCCGTCGCCGTCGGTGTCGGTGGAGAGGGGATCGGTGGGGGCACTCAGCACGCCCGTGCCGTTCACCTCGGTCCCGTCGAGGAGGCCGTCGTCGTCGGAGTCGGCGTCGAGGGCGTCGGTGCCGTGGACGTCGAGCTCGTCGCCATCCTGCAGTCCGTCGCCGTCGGTGTCGGCCAGCAGCGGGTCGGTGCCGTGGACGTCGAGCTCGTCGCCGTCGTCCAGTCCGTCGCCGTCGGTGTCGGCCAGCAGCGGGTTGGTGCCGTGGACGTTCACCTCGTCGCCGTCGGTCAGGCCGTCGCCGTCGGTGTCGGCCAGCAGCGGGTCGGTGCCGTGGGTGTCCACTTCGTCGCCGTCGGACAGGCCGTCGTCGTCGGTGTCGGCCAGAAGCGGGTCGGTGCCGTGGGTGTCCACCTCGTCGCCATCGTCCAGGCCGTCGCCGTCGGTGTCGGCCAGCAGCGGGTCGGTGCCGTGGACGTCCACCTCGTCGCCGTCGTCCAGGCCGTCGCCGTCGGTGTCGGCCAGCAGCGGGTTGGTCTCGTGGACGTTCACCTCGTCGGCGTCGGTCAGGCCGTCGCCGTCGGTGTCGTCATCGAGCGGGTTGGTGCCATGGTCGTCCACTTCGTCACCGTCGGACAGGCCGTCCTCGTCGGTGTCGGCCACGAGGGGATCGGTGCCGTGGGTGTCGACCTCGTCGCCGTCGTCCAGGCCGTCGCCGTCGGTGTCGGCGAGCAGCGGGTTGGTGCCGTGGGTGTCCACCTCGGCGCCGTCGGTGAGGCCGTCGCCGTCGGTGTCGGCCACGAGGGGATCGGTGCCGTGGGTGTGGACCTCGTCGCCGTCATCCAGTCCGTCGCCGTCGGTGTCGGCGAGCAGCGGGTTGGTCTCGTGGACGTCGATCTCGTCGCCGTCGGTCAGGCCGTCGTCGTCGGTGTCGGCCACGAGCGGGTCGGTGCCGTGTGTGTCGACCTCGTCGCCGTCGTCGAGGCCATCGCCGTCGGTGTCGGCCACGAGCGGGTCGGTGCCGTGGACGTTGACCTCGTCACCGTCGTCGAGGCCGTCGCCGTCGGTGTCGGCGAGGAGCGGGTTGGTCTCGTGGACGTCCACCTCGTCACCGTCGTCCAGGCCGTCGCCGTCGGTGTCGGCCACGAGCGGGTTGGTTTCGTGGATGTCCACTTCGTCGCCGTCGGACAGGCCGTCTTCGTCGGTGTCGGCCAGGAGGGGGTCCGTGCCGTGGGTGTCGATCTCGTCGCCATCGTCCAGGCCGTCGCCGTCGGTGTCGGCCACGAGCGGGTCGGTGCCGTGGACGTCCACCTCGTCGCCGTCGGACAGGCCGTCACCGTCGGTGTCGAAGACGGTGGGCTGGGTGCCGTGGACGTTCACCTCGTCGCCGTCGGACAGACCGTCGAGGTCGGAGTCGGAGAGCAGGGGATCGGTGCCGTGGGTGAGGGCCTCGTCGCCGTCCGTGAGGCCATCGCCGTCGGTGTCGGCCGCGAGCGGGTCGGTGCCGTGGGTGCCCAGCTCGGCGCCGTCGGTCAGGCCGTCGCCGTCGGTGTCGGCCACGAGCGGGTCGGTGCCGTGGGTGGTCACCTCGCTGCCGTCGGACAGGCCGTCGCCGTCGGTGTCGGCCACGAGGGGGTCGGTGCCGTGGAGGTTCACCTCGTCGCCGTCCGTGAGGCCGTCGCCATCGGTGTCTTCGTCGAGGGGATCGGTGCCGTGGGTGTCCACCTCGTCACCGTCGGTCAGGCCATCGTCGTCGGTGTCGGCCACGAGCGGGTCGGTGCCGTGGGTGTCCACCTCGTCACCTTCGGTGAGGCCGTCGCCGTCTGTGTCGGCATCGAGGGGATCGGTGCCGTGCACGTTGACCTCGTCGCCGTCGGTGAGGCCGTCGCCATCGGTGTCCGCGTCGTTGGCGTCCGTGCCGTGGGTGTCCACCTCGTCGCCGTCGGACAGGCCGTCGTCGTCGGAGTCGGCGTCCTCGGGATCGGTCTCGCCGTCGGCCGGGGTCCATGCGCCGTCGCCGTTGGCGTCCTCCTCGCCGTCGTCCAGGCCGTCGCCGTCAGTGTCGGCCAGGAGGGGATCGGTGGTGGTGGAGGGGTCGGCATCGCCGACGAAGCTGCCGTCGGTGTCCGGCAGGCCGGTGCCCACCCCGAGTTCCAGGCCGTCGGACAGGCCGTCGCCGTCGGTGTCGGGATCGGTGGCGTCGGTGCCGTGGGTGATGACCTCGTCGTAGTCGGACAGGCCGTCGTCGTCGGAGTCGCCATCGGCGAAGTCGGTCTCACCCGGATCGACCATGCCGTTGCCGTTGGCGTCCTCCTCGCCATTGAGCAGGCCGTCGCCGTCGTCGTCGAGCCAGCCCCAGTCGTCGTCCGTGTCGTTGGGGTCGAGCTCGTCCGCATCGACGACGCCGTCACCGTCGAGGTCCTCGTCGCCGTCGTCCACGCCGCCGCCGTCGGTGTCGGCGCTCAGGGGATCGGTGGTGGTCAGGCCCGCGTCGCCGTCGGCCACGAAGACGAGCAGGTCCGTGTCGGCGTCGGAGCCGTCGACCAGGTCCACCTCTGGGTCGGCCAGTCCGACCTCGGTGCCGTCGAGCAGGCCGTCGCCGTCGGTGTCGGCGAGCAGCGGATCCGTGGGACCGAACGCGGTGAGGACGCCATCGCCGTGGATCTCGGTGCTGTCCAGCAGGCCGTCGTCGTCGGAGTCGGCGTCACCGGGGTCGGTGCCGTGGGTGTGGACCTCGGCGTAGTCGTCGAGGCCGTCGCCGTCGGAGTCGGTCTCCTCATCGGAGGATCCGGCCGCGATCTCCTCGGCCCAGGTGAGGCCGTCGCCGTCGTTGTCGGGGCTGCGGCAGACGCTCATGCCGTAGGGGGCGATGAGGTCGAACTCCAGGCCCTTCTGCTCGAAGACGTAGAAGCCGAAGTAGCCGTCAGGGAAGGGATCGTCGGCGTCGGCGGTGACGTCGAATTCCAGGTCGGTGGAGAAGAACGGGTAGTCGTCGTACGCGCGGTTCTGCCGGTCGGCGTTGACCCAGGCGTCGATGGTGGTCTCTTCGGCGATCCACACCTGGATGCGCTCGGTGGTGTAGTCCACCTTGATGCGGACGGGCTTGTCGGGACTGCGGGGCCACTCGGCATCGCCCCAGTTGGTGCCCTCGGCCAGCTCGCTGACGGAGCCCGTGTGGGTCCACAGGTCGACCTCGCTGGTGGCGCCCTCGACCCGGTTGAGGGACAGGCCGGTGTAGGCCCAGTCGCCGCTGCCGGCGGTGTACTCCTCCTGCAGCGGGTTGTCCTGGTCGCCCTTCCAGTCCATCAGGATCCAGTCGGCGTCCGTGTCGGCGAAGTCCCCCTCCAGCCAGGGATCGGTGCCGGGGTTGGCCGGGTTCTCGCCCTCGAAGCCGACGGTCAGGCCGATGAAGTTGTCGTCGATGCCGCTGGTGTTGCGGGCGTCGAAGATCAGCGGTCCGGCGCTGATGGGGATGTTGGTCGTGTAGACCGACGGGGTGCTCGACTGGGTCTGCTTGATGCGGGTCTTGGCCTGTTGCAGCTGCCAGGTCGTCGCGCCGATGGTGGTGTTCATCTCGTTGACGTACTGGTACTCGAAGTTGGCATCGGGGCAGACCCACCCGGTCTCGACGGTGCAGGTGGACGAGCAGCCGTCACCATCGTCGGTGTTGCCGTCGTCGCAGGCCTCCGCGGCTTCGACGTCCGCGTCGCCGCAGACCGCCCAGGCGGGGGTGGTGGCGAATCCTGCCAGGGCAAGGGTGAGAACGGGGCGTACCGAAAGTGTCGGCTTCATGATCCCTCCAGGTCGCCGGACCTCTATGGGGGAAGGATCATGGTGTCAGGGAGTTTCCGGCGGGGTGGGTCCCCGCTGGCGCGTTTGTCGCGATGAAAGCGCGGATATCGTGTGTCGAAAAAGTTTCATCGGCATGCGCGCAGGGTGGGCGGGATGTCCGCCTTGCTCCTGGAACGCGGGCGTTCTGGAGGGGCTGCCGTGGCCCTCAGCGCACCAGCTGCACCCGGAACCGCTTCTTCTTGATCCGGGACCGCTGCAGTCCGGCCGCCGCCTTCTTCGCCACGGCGCCGCGGACGGCGACCCAGGCCCGGCGGTCGGTCAGGACGATCTTCCCGACGTCGCCGCCCTGCAGGCCGACGTCCCGTGTGAGGGCGCCCAGGATGTCGCCGGCCCGCAGCTTGTCCTTGCGGCCCCCGAGGATCACGAGCGTGCGGTTGGGGGCCGTCCACGCGGACAGGTCGGTGGAGGTGCCCCGGGGACCCTCGGTGGTGCGAATCGAGGTGTCCATGGCCGCCTCGATGGCGGCGAAGCGACGCTGCTCCCGAGCGCCCGCCACCAGGGTGACGGCCTCGCCCTGGGACGAGGCGCGGGCGGTGCGGCCCACCCGGTGGATGTGGGACTCGGGCTCGGGGGAGGGCTCGAGACACACCACGAGGCCGAGCTCGTCCATGTCGAGGCCGCGGGCGGCGACGTTGGTGGCCACCACGATGCGCGTGCTCTCGTTTCGCAGGCGGACCATCACCTCGTCCCGCTCACGCTGGTCCAGATCGCCGTGCAGGGGCAGGGCGTCGGCCCCCTGGTTCGCCAGCAGGCGGGCCACCTCGTCGCACTCGGCCTTCGTCTCGGCGAACACGAGCGTGGGGGTGGGCGTGCGTGCCGCCAACAGCTCGCAGAGCACCCGGCCCTTGTCCTCGAAGTGGCAGGTGATGGCGGACTGGACGAGATCCTCCTCGTCGACCTGGGTCTGGACGCCCACGGTCGTGGGATCGGTCTGGATGTCGGCGCTCATGGCGGCGATCGCGTCGGGCCAGGTGGCGGAGAAGAGCAGGGTCTGGCGGTCGTCCGGGGCGCGGGAGAGGATGTCCCGGACCTGCTCCTCGAAGCCCATGTCGAGCATGCGGTCGGCCTCGTCGAGGACCAGGGTGCGGACCGTGTCCAGGTGCAGGCGCTCCTTGTCGAGCCAGGCGAGGAGGCGGCCGGGGGTGGCGACGACGACGTGGGCACCGGCGCGGAGCGCATCGGACTGGGCGCGCTGGGAGGCGCCGCCGGTGATGGGGAGCACACGGATGCCGCCCATGCCGGAGGCGAGGGCGCGGATGGCCTCGGTGACCTGCTGGGCCAGCTCGCGGGTGGGGCACAGGACCAGGGCCTGCAGGTGGCGGTGGCGGGGCTCCAGGGCCTGCAGGAGGGGGAGGGCGAAGGCGGCGGTCTTGCCGGAGCCGGTGCGGGCGTGGCCGACGACGTCGCGGCCGGCGAGGGCAGGGGGGATGGCGGCGGCCTGGATGTCGGTCGTCTCCGTCCAGCCGAGCTTGTCGATGGCGGCGAGGAGCTCGGGGTGCAGGGGGAGGGCGGAGAAGGAGGACATGGTGGGCTCGCGGCAGGGGACTCGTGCCCCACCTATCCCGTGCCAGCTCCCGTGCCCGTGCCCGTGCCCGCCAGCAGCCCGGTCCGACTCGGAACAGGGGTGACACCCTCGCCGGGCCGGACGGCAGCCGGCCGGGGCCTCGAAGCCCTCGCCGGGGCGCGGGACGCGGGGCTCGACCCAAGCGGAAACGACGGAGTCGGGCGCAGCAAGCGGCGCCCCTACGCTGCAATGCCCCAAGGCAGTGCTGCGGTCCCGCACCCGGCGCGATTCCCGCCACCCGGCTCCGCGCCGCCGTCCCTGAGGCTCGAGCCGGCCCCGGCTGGCGGCGTGGGTCCGTCAGGTCGCGACCGGTGGTGGTCAGGGTGCCCTTGCCCACCGCCGAACGGCCGACCTCGCTTCGTCAGCTCAGGATCCGGTCTCGAGCTCCGAGACGATGAACTCGCAGGGTGCCATGGCCTTGGGAAGGAGCGGCTCGAGCAGGTACACGGGGACGTCCGAGAGCTCCTCGCCGTCCTGGGGTGTCCAGGTCAGGCGGAGCTTGTACCACCACGCGTCGTCGGTCCACAGGGCCGCCATGCTGTGCATGGGGGTGTCCACGTTGAGCGTGTCGTCGTCTCGCGTGATCTCGGTGGATCCCAGCTGGAGGGACATGCCTGGTTGAAGGGCCTGGGCGAGGGCACGCATGGGGCTGTCGTCCCGGATGGTGTCCATCGAGATCTGTTCGGTGAGCTTGAAGTCGCCCAGGCCGACCAGCCCGTCGCCGGGCAGACCCGTGATCCGCATGTCGGTCCTGTACTGCCAGTGAACGCGGTATCCGTCGCTCGCGGCGATCTGCATCACGAGGGCGAGGTGGTCCTCCTGGGCGCTGGCGCCCTCCGTGTTCGGATATACGTACAGGGTCGCGTCCGCAGCATCGTCCAGGGCGTAGCCGACGGCCATGTTCGTGCCTTCCGGGTCGATCCGGTTCACCCTGCCACGCTTCCATTCCCCCGCAGAGGCCAGGAAGCAGCGATCGGCACCGTCGTGGATCTCGATGTCGGGGAGGGCCTGCTTCAGCTGGGCGTGGGTGGAGGCCAGGCGCTTCGCGCCACTGCATCCGGAGGACGCGAGGACGGACGCAAGCAGGATGACGTGGGTGTGCATGGAGTGTCTCTTGTGTCTGCAGGGGAGGAGAGGGCTCTGGACCACCCTTTTCCGCTGTGGCGATGGGGCGGGTGCAGGGTGGGTCAGCGCCTCATGCAAGAACATGGCACGTCCTCCGGTCAAGAACTGATTTCCATACGGTACCGTGGCCGCGTCCGCGTCCCGGAACGACCCGGGGCCATGCCCTCCCGGAGGTCCCGTGTTCCTGATCCTGATGCTCGCCAACCTCGCCGACGCCGCACCCAATTCCATCTGGGGACGTGCCACACAGGAGTGGCTGCAGGATGGTGTCGATCTGCTCGACGAGCCTGCCCGGTTGTACTCGCTGCAGACCTCCCAGACCCTCGCGTACTTCTCGGGCGCCCAGGATCTCGACCTGTTGAACACGGCCATCGGCACCGTGCGGGCCGACGGGGCCAACCGGGGCGGCTTCGCGCTGTCGTTCAGGAAGCAGCAGGGGCCCGGGGGATTCCGGCGAGTGCAAGGACAGGGAGCCTCGTCCGAATTTCCCAGCGCCCTGACGGTATCGGGACTCGAGGCGTTCGAGGGACGGCTCACGGGCAGCTTCGGCAAGGCGCGTTCCGGTGGCGGCTGGGGCCTCGGGTCCTCCGTGGGGCTCTCCTGGCTCGCGAGTCCGAGCGGCGCGGCGCTTGCCCTTCCCCCCGCCGAGCGTGACGGGCTGGGACGGTCGTTCGGATCCACGCGGACGGACCGCTCCTCGCACCTGTCGGCGGAGCTCTTCGGCGGCACCGCCTGGGACACCGACGCCGGCAGTCGCAGCGTCCATGTCTATGGACAGTTCGAGCGGGCTCTCGACGTCGCGGTGGGTCGTGAGACCGAGTTCGATGTGGAGGGAGTTCCGGTGGGCCAGGACTACTTCCTGCCGGACCAGACAGGCCTCGTCGCCAACCGCTGGGTGGCCTTCCTGGGGGCCCGCAGCGAGGTCCGTGAGGCGGGGCGGCTGCTCCTGCGGTTCGACGGCCGTATCGGTGCGGGCGGGCCGGCGGCACCGGAAGCCACCATCGACGGGGAGGTCCAGGACGCCATGCTGACAGGCACGGCGTTGCAGGGGGACGTGTCGGCCCTGCTGGGCGCCGACATCCGCCGCGACGACTTCGGAATGTTCGTCGGCGGTCGCCTCACGGGCACCGGCTTCCGGTTCTCCTCCGAGATCGACGACGGTGGCGCGGGCGACTTCCCCCGGCTGGAGCACCGGCTGGGGTTCGGGGCCGAGGTGCCCCTGTTCTTCGAAGCCACGGTGCACCCGAGGGTGGATCTCCGCTTCTCGGCCGTCATCGGCGGCTCCCTCTGGTTCGAGGGCACGAGCCTGGGACAGATGACCTCCACCACCTACGACAACCGTCGGGTCTGGACCCTCGACGGCGCTGGCACCGGAGGCGTGCGCTGGTTCGCCCACGATCTGGTGTGGGTGGACTTCAGCATGACCGGTGGCGCGCTGTACACCGAGGGGCCTGCGGATGGCAGTGGCTTGATGCCGCCCTTCCTGATCTCCACCGGCACGCCCGCCTGGTGGCGGTCCGGCGTGGCGGCGACGCTCAAGCTGTAGGTTGCAGGGGGCCGTGAGCCGGGATCACGCGCCCCCGTACCCGACCACCTCGAAGCCGAGGTACTCCGCCAGGCTCACGGCAGCCGCCAGGTCGATGCGCGTGGCCTTGACCCGGCTACGGGCGGGATCGACGAACACGCCGGTGCTGGACGACAGGTCGGCCCCCCGCAGCTGGGCACCGGGGAACTGCGCGCCCCCAAGGCGGCAGTCCTGGAACACCGTGCCTTGGAGGTCTGCACGGGTGAAGTCGACCTCGAGCAGGGAGCAGGCGACGAAGTGCTTCGCCCGCAGCTTGCGGCCGGCGAAGGAGCCGTAGTCCAGGACGCAGCCCTCCCAGCTCGCGTCGAAGATCAGACCGCAGGCCGACCAGTCGATGCCCATCAGCTTGCAGGCGTCGAAGCGGACGTCGGACAGGCCGCAGTCCTCGAGGCGTGCGTTGGAGAGGTTGCAGCGCTCGAACCGGCAGCGGGTGAAGCTGCATCCCTCGAGCTCGGCGCCGCGGAGATCCGCATCGAGGAAGGTGCAGTCCACGAAGCTCGCGTCTTGGAGGGTGCCATCGGGCAGGAGGGCGCCGGTGAAGGTGGCGCCCCGGTAGGTGGCGTCGTCGGACAGGTGGGGTGCGGACATGGCGGGCCTCCGTGGATGGTAGGGGGCTAGCCTTGCAGGGACATGAGGGCATGGAGGAACGGACGATGCCTGACCTCGAGGTGGACGCGGCGGGCAAGGACCGTGCACAGGAATGCTCCGGGAGACGGCCACGAGGTCGGGCGCGGCGAGCAGCGTCCGTACGACTCCATGCCCCAAGGGAGGCCGACCTGGAGCGTGGCGCGTCATGGCGACCCTCCCAGGGGTTCGGGGCCCCGGCGCCCCAAGGGGCGCCCGTACGCGTCGACCGAACGCGCCCTTTCGCTGACCATGCGCATGGGAGAACAGGCGCCGTGCAAGGGTGTTCGCAAGAGCGAAAGCAATCCCAGAGCGCCCCTTCAGCCACACGCCGCGAGGATGTGGCGTCCCGGTGGGTCCTTGGCGAGGAGCAAGGGAGAGGACGACCTTCCCGTCGGCCCGACCGACGCGACGAAGAGCAGGGCCTGCCGGGGCGTCGCAGCCGGTCTACCCGCCCATCCCGCCGGGAGCGTCGGTGTTCCGCGCCCCGGCGAGGGCTTCGAGGCCCCGGCCGGCTGCCGTGCGACCTGGCGAGGGTGTCACCCATGTTCCGGGTCGGTCCTTCGGGCACGGGCGCGGGCGCGGATCTGCTGCTCCAGGCAGCCGGCCGGCTGCCGTGCGACCCGGCGAGGGTGTCACCCATGTTCCGAGTCGGACCGTCGGCCTTTCGGGCACGGGCACGGGCACGGGCACGGGCACGGGTCTCCTGGTCCAGGCGGCCGGCCGGGGCCGGTGTCTGGAAGTGCCACATGCCCGCGCATTCGCACCCGCGAACGGGTAGGGGACCGCCGCCGCTACCGGCCTCCTCCCCGTGAGTCTCCGTGCGTCCTACGTCCTCAACCGACGCCCCCAGCCGCTGGGGCTACGTCGCCGCCATGTCCGCCACGGCCCTGTGGTCGGGCAACCTGGTGATCGCCCGCGGACTCAGCGAGGCCATCCCGCCCATCAGCCTGGCCTTCCTCCGCTGGACGCTGGCGGCCCTCGTGCTGCTGCCCTTCGGTTGGCGGTCCTTGCGGGCCGAGTGGCCGGTGCTCCGACGACACCCGCTGCACCTGCTGGCCACCTCCATCTTCGGCGTGTCCGTGTTCAACACGCTCATCTACCAGGCGGGCCGCACCACCTCGGCGGTCAATCTCTCGCTCATCTCCATCAGCGCGCCCATCTTCCTGATGATCCTGTCCCGGGTGCTGTTCGGTGAGCGCTTCACCCGCCGGCGTGTGCTCGGCATCGTCACGGTGGTCGTGGGCGTGCTCCTGCTGCTCACGGGCGGCGATCCGACCGTGCTCACGGAGCTGTCCTTCGCACAGGGCGACGCCTGGATGCTGTCGGCGGCGTTCATGTTCGCCGTGTACACCCTGCTGTTGAAGACCAAGCCGGAAGGGGTGGGCATCTGGGCCTTCCAGACGGCATCGTTCTCCCTCGGCGCGCTGTTCCTGCTGCCCGCCTTCCTGTGGGAGCGGGCTGTCAGTGCGCCGCTGGTCCTCGAAGCGTCCATCCTCGGCGCCGTGGCCTACGTGGGCGTGTTCGCCTCGCTGCTGGCGTACGTGCTGTGGAGTCAGGCCATCCAGACCGTCGGCCCGGCCCGGGCCGGCATGGTCTACTACACGCTGCCGATGTTCAGCGGAGGCCTCGCATGGGCCGTGCTCGGGGAGCCGCTCGGCATGGTGCACGTGGGCAGCATGGGGCTCATCGTGGGCGGGATCAGCGTGGCGAACCGGGAGCGCGGCTGAAGGGCGCTCCACGGGACACGCCAGGCCCACCACCGAGTTGATCCGCGACGGTGGCGGCAATTCCTGGCATGCTTGCCGCATCCACTTCCGTCCGCTGGAGTCTCCGTGGGCCACCTCCGTCAGCTCGTCGCCTCCCTGCCGCTCCTGGCGCTCACGCCGTTCACCAGCGCCACGCTGTCCGGCTGCGTGATGTGCGACTGCTCGGAGGAGTACCTGCTCGTCAGCTTCGTCGAGGGGGGCGAGCCGCTCTCCTCCGACGCCGTGGAGGTCGAGTGGGCCGGTGAGGTCGTCCAGGCCGCCTGCTGGCCCCTGTCGTGGGACACCGCAGAAGACGGCCCGCAGCTTCCCTGCGACACCTGGTACGTGAGCCTGTGGGACGTGGTCGTGCCGGCGGAGGGTGAGACCGTCGTGTTCACCCTCGACCTTCCGGGCAGGAAGACGTCGTCCGCGTCGTGGGTCTCGCCCGGTCCTTCCGGCAGCGGCTGCTGTGGCCGGGGCGTGTGGGAGACCTTCGAGCTCGAGACGGCCCCCTGAGTCCCGTGCGCCGCACGCCGGGTATCAGTCGGCGGGCGCCATGTTCGCCAGCACCCTCGACACCTGTGTGCAAGGCAGCGCCGTGAACGGCAGCAGCGTGTCGATCATCGCGATGGGGTCGCTGCCCATGCCTGGTCCGGTGGGGCGCGGCCAGCTGTAGCGAAGCTCGTACCACCAGATCCCATCGGTCCACAGGCCCGCGAGGGTGCCGTTGTGGCTGCGGAGTACGGCGGTGGTGTCTTCCAGTCTCAGCAGATCGATGCCAGTGGCCTGCGCCTGCTCCCGGGTCCAGTGAAGGGTGTCCCGCAGGGGCACCAGCGGGCTGCCGTCCTCGACGGTGCCGAGCTCGATCTCGAACGTGCTCGTGTAGGAGCCGAGGCTCGCGAGCCCTTCTCCCGGCAGGTTCCAGCTCTCGAGGCTGCCGTCGAGCTCCCACTGCGCTTCGTCGTGGGTGGTCAGGACGTGCTGCTTGATCTGCTCGAGGCGGATGGCCGGTGCGTCGGGGCCCGGACCGGCCTGCAGTGCATCGGGCTGTACCCGCACCGTCATGACGTGCCCGCCCTGGCGGTAGGTGGCGAGCAGATCGGCGCCGAGCTCTGTGGGATCCTGGTGCAGGCCCTCCCGCATCCATGCATTCACCTGGCGAGGAAAGCAGCGATCCGTCTCGACGTGCCGGTCCATCGGCGGCACCAGGGGCGCGTCCTGCACGGGCGTCTCCGGCACCTGCTTGGCGGCCGCCGTGCACGCCACCTGGCCAGCCCCCAGGACGAGGACCAGGATGTGGGCCCCCGATGCGCCCATGTCACCTCCACGAGGGGCCATGTTGGCATGCGGGCCGGTCGGATGTCTTGGTCGCTCCTGACAGCCCCGCCGAGCCGGGCGCTGGGGCGAGCTGCCGGGGAAACGAACTTTCGGTGGATGGATACGGCTCGATGGAGCCATGGTGCGTCATGTCATCCACGCCCTGTAGGGGAGGTCCCGATGCCCTGTGCCCACTGCATCTCCGCCGACAAGCTGTTCGATACCCGCACGGCACGGCGCGAGCTGGACAAGCTGCACCGTCGGGGGCCCAGTCGCTCCACGGCCAAGCTCCTGGCGCTCGTCCCCCGTGGCTCGCTGCTCGACATCGGCGGCGGGGTCGGCGCCATCCAGCAGGCCTTCGTCCCCGAGGCCGAGCGGATCACCCACGTGGACGCTTCCCATGCCTATCTGCATGTGGCGGCCGAGGAGCTGAGGCGCATGGGCTACACCCATGGTCACCAGCTGTTCGGCGACTTCGTGGAGCTGGCCGACGAGGTGCCGGTCCACGACGTCGTGACCCTCGATCGGGTGCTGTGCTGCTACCCCGACCTCGACGCCCTGGCGTCGGCCTCCCTCGACAAGGCCGGGAAGGCCTGGGCCGTCGTCTTCCCGAAGGAGCGCTGGTGGATGAAGGCGGGCATGGCGCTCGTCAACCTCGCCATGAGGCTGTGGGGCTCGGACTACCGCGCCTACGTGCACCCGGAGGCCCGGGTGCGTCAGCTCGCGGAGGAGCGGGGATTCCGGCTCGCGGGGCGGGACGCCACGCTGGTGTGGCTGGTGTGGTCCTTCGAGCGCGCCACCTGAGCGGAGTCAGTCGGTGGGGCCGGAGACCCGAGGCTCGGCGAGCACCAGTCCGCCGAGGTACCAGCTCTCCTCGCCCTCGCTGCCGAAGGGCTCCCAGTCGGCCAGGCACAGGCCGTGCTCGTTCAGCAGCCGGCGGACGTGGGGCATGGCCTCGGGCGCGGTGCTGATGCCCCACACCCAGGACTCACCGTACAGCCGCAGGCCGGCCTTCGCGCGGCGTCCGAGCTTGTCGTGGGGCGGCTGGCAGTCGACGAACTCCCGGGAGAGGTAGTCGAAGGCGAACCGTGAGCCGGGGGCCAGGCTGGCGAAGGCCTGCAGGGTGTCGTGGATCGCCCTCTCGGACAGGTACATGGTGACGCCTTCCCACAGCACGAAGGTGGGCTGGGCAGGGTCGAAGCCCTCCGCGATCAGCGCCTGCAGCCAGGAGGTCTGGTCGAACGTGGTGGGCACGAAGCGCACCTGGGCCCGGTAGATGCCGGCCTCGTCGAGGGCGCGCCGCTTGGCCTGCTGGGTGGGCGGCAGGTCGACCTCGTAGATCCGCACGTCGTGGCCTCGAAGCAGTCCGTAGGCACGGGTGTCCCAGCCGGCGCCGAGGATCACGACCTGGGTCACGCCGTCGGCGAGGGCCTCCCGGATCACGCGATCGAAGAACGCGGTGCGGTGGTTGATCATCGCGCCCATGGAGGCGGGGCGAGGCGGCGGCAGGACGAACGGCCCGCCGCGGTAGCCGCTCAGTCGGCTGGCCAGCCCCATCGTGCCGAACAGGGCGAAGGCCGTGAGTCCGTTGAAGGCGGGCAGCCTGGCGGCCATGCGGGCCGCCGCAGCGTCGGGGCGCAGGCCGGCCCAGTGGAGCAGCAGGCGGCCTTGCAGCGGCTCGTGGGCCGTGCCCGAGATGCCCGCGGGAAGCACCTTCCGCCTGATCCTCCAGACGTAGTGGCCCATGGCGAGGGTCTGCAGGGGTAGGGCGAGCAGCTCGAGGGCGATGAACAGGGCGAGGCGCATGGGGCACCGTACCTCAGGCCGGCCAGCGGGTGTTCAGGTACAGGTCCTCGACCTTCTTGCGGGCCCAGGGCGTGCGCCGCAGGAACTTCAGGCTCGACTTGATCGAGGGGTTGCTCTGGAAGCAGCGTACCGGAATGCGCCGGTGGAGCTCCGGGTAGCCGTAGTGCTTCACCAGGCGCTCCACGATCGTCGCCAGCGTGACGCCGTGCAGCGGGTTGTTGGGCTGTTCCTGCGACATGGGGACTCCTCGGGCGCTCTGGGGCTCGGGGCTATCCCGCCGGCTCACCACAGGCCCGCGACCCGCTCCACGAACCAGAAGGCCGACACCCCGCCCACCGCGAGTCCGGCCGTGCGCCAGCTCCAGGAGGGGACCTGCAGACGGACCCGGGTCGCCAGCGCGGCGAGCGTGAGCAGCACCGCCACGAAGGCGAGCTGGCCGAGCTCGACGCCGAGGTTGAAGCCGAGGAGGGCCGTGGGAACAGCGTTGCCCGGCAGCCCGACCTCCTGCAGCGCGCCGGCGAAGCCCAGCCCGTGGAGCAGCCCGGCGAGGCTCGAGACCACCCAGGGGTGCTTCAGGGTCCAGCCCTCGATGCCCCGGCGGGCGTTGAGGTACTCCGCCGCCAGCAGCATGATCGACAGGGCGATCATGGCCTCGACGGGGCCGGATCGCACCCGGACGATGTCGAGGGAGGCGAGCCCCAGGGTGATGCTGTGGGCCACCGTGAAGCCGGTGATGGCGGGCACGAGGGTGCGCCAGGAAGGGAGCAGCAGCACGAGGCCGAACACGAAGAGCAGGTGGTCGTAGCCGAGCAGGATGTGCTCCACGCCGATGCCCAGGTAGCTGCGCAGGGTCTGCCAGACGGTGGCTGGCTCGGCCACGACGAACGAAGGGGCGTCCGGCCGCAGCATGGTCGACTGCTCCGTGCCGTCGAGGAGACGCACGGTGGCGAGGACGTCGATGAGGGTGGCCGACAGGCCGTCGACGTGGATCGTCTTGCCGGTCAGCGGCGTGTCGCACTGGATGGAGGCCCACTCGGTGCGTGCGCCGTCCTGGTGCTGCTGGGACGTGCTGGCGGACGCGCAGTCGGCGGGGAAGACGGGGGTGAGCGAGATCACCATGTCGCCCCGGGCGGGACGGGTCCAGGTGACGGCGTACTGGGTGTCCGCGGTCTGCTGGATCCGCAGCGACGCGGGTCGGATCTCGTGGGCCAGTGATGGTGCCGCCATCAGCAGGCAGGCCAGGGCGCCCAGCAGGCGCCACAGGATGCGAGGCGTCATGGGGCCTCCGCGACCAGCTCGTCCGGCAGGTCCCAGATCACCTCGTAGCGCTCCAGGGCGGCCTGGTAGAAGTCCTCCCGGGCCTGCATGCGACGCGCCCGGGTCAGCTCCGCCTGGACGTCGTCCCGGGCTTCCTCGAAGGACAGCGGCCGGGCAGGCGTGAGGGAGGTCACCTCCACGAGGTGCACGCCGAAGGACGACGCGATGGGGGGCAACCACCCGAGCCCCTCCGCCTTCATCACGCCCGAGGCGAACCCTGGCCCGAAGGTGGCGCGCAGGTCCTGCGCCGTGGCGGCCTCCAGGCTCGCGGGAAGCAGGGAGGCATCGCCCGTGGGAACGGTGGGGGGATCGGCGCTGATGGCGGCATAGGCCACCCAGGCGGCGTCCTTCGGGTCGGTGTGCTGCTCCTCGGTGAACAGCACCTGCCGCAGCCCCACCGTGGCGGGCTCCGTGAACAGCTCCGCGTGTTCGGTGTGCCACGCCCGCAGCTCGTCCATGCCGAAGGCGCCGGCGCCACCGAGATCGCTGGCGAGGAAGTCCATCTTCTGGGCCAGGCGCCGCTGGATGACGATGTCGTCGTGGTGCAGGCCCATCTTCATCGCCTCCCGGGTGAGCACCTCCTGTCGCAGGTGCTGGGCGATCTCCTCGTCGAGCTCCGCCTGCGTGGGCGGACGTTGCCGGGCGGCCTGCCAGCGGGTGGTGATGGACCACACGAGCCCTTCGTCGATGACGATCTCGTCGGAGGACGGCGCCGGTCCGGCCAGGGCGAAGACACACGCCCCGATGGCCAGGAATTGGACGAGGGGTTCGGACGCGAGGCGGCGCAGCGTGCTCATGGCGATCCTTCGTTCGGCGTGTACCAGATGGGCGAGGTGTAGGCTCGTTCCTGGGTGCTCATCGGCACGCCGTCGGGCACCTTGGCGTCGAAGCGCACGCGGTCGTAGGCGGTCCATCGCGGCGTCGGGATCTGCAGCACACGCACGTAGTAGAAGGCAGGCCGCGCCGGGTCGAAGTCCGGATCGGTCCACGTCCGGGTCAGCTGGGGCGCGCCGATGGTGTTCTCGTAGGTGGCCTTCGCCTCATCGACGGTGCTGCCCACGGGGCCCACCTTGCCGTCCTCGCCGGGGACGCGGTCGCCGGACCAGACCACGTCGTACACCTTCTCGTGGGTCTTGCCCTCGGCATCCACCCAGCCCTTGACCACCTGGGCCCGGTCCAGGTTGGCCCCTTCCGGGTCCTTGAGGACCGACACGAGGAAGGTGGGCGCCGCTTGCCCGTCGCCCGGGGCCGCGAGGGTGCCACCCATGGGCACGCCGCGGTCGTATCCGACCTCTGCCACGTCACCGGCGCTGTCCTCCTCGGAGAAGTCCCAGCCACCGAAGAAGCGCACCACCATGCGGGGCCCCGTGGTGGCGTAGGTCTCCTTGCGCTCCATGGCCTCGAAGATCGAGGCACGGGTGTTCTGGTGGGCCCACACGGCGGCATAGCCGGAGGCCGTCATCTGCCAGCCGTACAGCTCGCCGGCCTCGCCGGAGATGACCTGGTGGGACGCCCTCACGGCGCTGGGCTCCACGCCGCTGTGCTTGCCGAAGAAGTTGTCGCTGTCGGCGGTGGCCAGTGCGGTGTGGCTGTCGGTGGAGCCGATCATGCCGAAGGCGAACGGGTTGGCGCCGAGCTCGGTCTGCAGCCTCAGGCCCGTCTTCAGGGCCTCGCGGGCGTACTCGCCGGCCAGCATGTCGTCGGTCTTCTTGATGGAGGCGTCGAGGTTGCCGACGTCCCAGGTCTCGTAGTCGGCGAACTCGTCGTTGGGCGACAGGAAGGGGTGGGCCTCGCCGTCGCCCTTGATCTGCGTCACCTCGTACAGCGGCTCGTGCTGCATGCGACGGCGGGCGTAGTCGGCGTCGAAGGACCGGCCCTCCTGGGTGGTCAGGGCGAACATCAGGCCGTTGGAGAGGTTGCCGTTGTGGGGGATGGCGAGGACGCGGCCGCCGATCCTGTCCTCGTAGGCATCCATGGCGTCCCACAGCTTCTCGGGATCGTCGCTGATGTCGGCGGAGAACGGCACCACCTGGCCGGCCTTGTCGCCCCCGTCCTTGAAGATGACCACCCTGTGCAGGTTCTGCGACGACGGCATGCTGGTCCACTCGTAGCCGATGAAGGCGGTGAACCGGCCGGGATCGTTGGCGTCCTCGGCGGCCTGGATCACCTCCTGCCACATGGGCCGGGTCTGCTCGGGGCTGAGGGTCAGCTCCTCGGGGAACTGCCCCTGGGAGAACATCTTGATGATCTCGATGCTGGCGTCGACGCTGGCCTGCCCGCCCGCGACGACGGCCTCGTGCCACTTGCGGCCGTACTCGTTGGCCATCACCCGCTCGTCGCCGTCCTTCAGGGCCCGGAAGAAGCCGAGGTTCTCCGAGTGATCGGCCACCACCAGGAAGTCCAGGGGCCGTGACAGCTTCGCCGGCAGCCCCGACACCGTGGCGGTGACCTCCTGGCCCTTCGCGAAGCGGTAGGCGTCCGCGGGTTCGAGGCGGGCCCCGAACGTGCCGGCGTCGAAGGAGAAGCTGGTGTGCAGGTGGGTGTCGCCGAACAGCGGTCGGGTGGGGAACGCGGGGGCGTCCTGGGCGACCTCCTCCTCCTCGTCGAGCTGGGCCTCGGCCTCGCTCTGCACGTCTTCGGGCTTCGGCTCGGGGGAGCCGCAGGCGAACGCGAGCAGGGCAGGGAAGGGCAGAAGGGGGTGGGCGTGGCGCATCGGGCCTCCGGCACATGGTGGGACGCCACTTCTTCGGCCACTGCGCGTACCCGCTCGCGTGGGGGGACCGCCTACTGCTGTGCGTCGAACATCAGGGGGTACTCGAGGGATGCCCCATCGACCTCCCCGAGGAACACCGGGCGGGACAGCTGCTCGGCGAGGCACAGGCCCAGGTCTTCGAAGGCAGGGGTGGGTTCGATGTCGTCGAACGTGGTGTGGCCCTTCAGGTAGGTGTGGCCAGCGTGGCCTTCCGTGGCCAGGTGGACCACGGCTCGAATGGGACCTTGATCCCCGTGGGCCTTCAGGAAGGTCTCGTAGCAGGGGGTGAGCGTGCTGTAGTGCTCCCGCATCCAGGCGGTCATCTCCTCCTGGCTGAACGGGCGTGGCACATCGAGGGAGTGGTCCTCCCGGCGCCCGGGCGTGCCGATTCCCTTGGGCTCGGCAAGCCGCCGCCGGGCCTGGGACGACCCGGACGGCGGCAGCACCGCGAGATCGAAGCCGGACACCTCGTCGTACCGCTCCTGGGGGCGTGACGGCGGATCCGCCAGGATGGGGTCGTCGGCGGTCTCCTCGCCTCCGGCCGTGCCTGCGACCTCGATCGGTGCGGAGCGCTGCGCGAGGTGGATGCCGGTCCACAGGGTGACGACGCCTGCCGCGGCGACGGTGAGAGGCAACATCAGGCGTGTACGGGGCATCAGTCCTCCATGGGCGTCGGTCCGCCGAAGAGGATGTGGCTCTCCTGGGCATCCTCCGTGGCAGGGAGGGACCAGGCGGAGAGCTCCGCCTCGAGACAGTCGAGGGTGGACTCGAGCAGATCGGCGGGGGGCGCGGGCAGGGTGTCGTCGACCACCTCGATGGTCAGGTCGGCATCGTAGAAGATGCGTTCGCCCTGCGTGATGGGGACCATGCGTACCTCGACCCGGAAGCTCTCCACGCCATAGGGGGGCTGCGTCGTCAGGCAGCCGAACAGACGGCCGCCGTTGTCCCGGACCAGGCCCGAGATGGGGTCTTCCGGCTCCGTGGAAGGCTCTTCCGGGGCCATGGCGCCGGGCACTGCGCCGTCGGTGTCATGGGCCCGTTCGCCAGCGACGGCCTTGGGCGGGGACGTCGGTGTCGGCAGTCGCAGCGTCCGACGGGATGGGGGCACGGGGGCCCTCGGGCCCGAGGCCTCCTTGGGAGGCGTGGGCGCCGGGGAGCGAGGCGCGGGGGCCTCGGCGGCAGTCGGAGGCTGCAGCATCCACCATCCCAGCCCCGCCGCCGCCACGATCAGGCCGATACGTGCGACCTTCGCGATGCGGGGGGAGTAGGGAGCGGCCATGGCATGATCCTGCGGTGTCGAACCGGCTGGACCCTACCACGGGTTTTCCGAAGTGCGGTACTGAGGTTTTTCCGCATAGGCGGATCAGCGGGAGGCCACCGCCTCCCAGTTCTCCTCGGCCTCTTCCTGTGCCGAGGCCCGCTCCACCTGCATGCCCATGTGGGTGTCGTAGCGCACGGAGCCACGGCCACCCTTGCGGGGGCGGCTCCAGGCGCCGTAGGCGGGGCCAGGGGGCACCAGGCACTCCTTGCCGCGGCCGATGAGGTCGCTGCGGCCCCAGGCGATCAGGGCCTCGCGCACGTGCGGGTGCTCCTCGCGCTTCCAGAAGAAGAGCAGGGCGCGCTGGCGGGAGCGCTCCTTGCGGTCGCGGGCGATGAAGACGTCCTGCTTGGTGTAGGGGTCGACACCGGTGAACCAGGTGGCCGTGGAGATGGTGCTCGGCGTGGGCATGAACATCTGCACCTGCCGGGGCTTGAGGCGGTGCTCCTTCATGTACAGCGCCAGGGCGATGGTCTCCTCGGGGCCGACGCCCGGGTGGGCGCACTGGAAGTAGGGCACCATGTACTGCTTCTTTCCGGCCTTGCGGTTGGCTTCCTTGAAGCGCTCCATGAAGGCCGTGAAGTACTTGATGTCGGGCTTGCGCATCTTCATGAGCGCCTCTTCGCCCGCGTGCTCCGGCGCCACCGAGAGCTGGCCCTGGACGTGGTGCAGCGCCAGCTCCTCGACGAACTCGTCGTCGAGAGCCGCGAGGTCGTAGCGGATGCCCGAGTTGATGTAGACCCGCTTGATGCCGGGCAGCTCACGGGCCTCACGCAGCAGCTCGAGGTACGGCTTGTGATCGGTGCCGTAGTGCTTGCAGCGCACCGGGTGCAGACAGCTCACACGACGGCAGACCTTGTTGGCCGCCTCGTTCGTGCAGTGCATGTGGAACATGTTGGCGGTGGGGCCGCCGAGGTCGGACACGATGCCGTTGAAGCCCTTGCGCTTGGGGAGCTGCTTCATCTCCCGGATGACCGACTCGTGGGAGCGGCTGGTGACGTCCTTGCCCTGGTGGATCGTCAGCGCGCAGAAGCTGCAGCCACCGGAGCAGCCGCGGTTGATCGTGACCGAGCCCGCGATGGAGTTCAGGGCCGGGATCGGCTTGCGGTAGCAGGGGTGGGGCGCGTAGGCGTAGGGGAGCTCGTGGAGCTGATCCATCTCTTGCGTGGTGATGGACTCGGCGGGCGGGTTCTGCACCACCCAGCGGGCGCCGTGCTTCTGGATGAGCGTGCGGCCGCAGTGGGGGTTGGACTCCTTGTACATCTCGAGGGTGACCCGGTTGAGGTGCAGCTTGTCCTTCTTGCACTCCTCGAGGGTGGGCAGCTCGATGACGTTCTCGCCCTCGGGCTTGGGCTCCTTGCCGCCCAGGGCGTAGGCCACGCCGGGGATGTCGCGGCAGGCCTTGGGATCGCCGGTGGCATCGAGCCGCCTGGCGATCTCGAGGATCTGGCGCTCGCCCATGCCGAACACGAGCAGGTCGGCCTTGGAGTCCATCAGGATGGAGCCGCGGATGCGGTTCTGCCAGAAGTCGAAGTGCACCAGGCGCCGCAGGGACGCCTCGATGCCGCCGATGACCACGGGCACGCCCGGGTAGGCCTGGCGGGCACGGGCCACGTAGGGGATCGTGGCGCGGTCGGGGCGGTGGCCCATCTCGCCGCCCGGCGCGTAGGCATCGGCGCTGCGCAGCCGCTTGGAGGCCGTGTAGCGGTTGACCATGGAGTCCATGTTGCCGGCGGTGATGCCGAAGAACAGCCGGGGCTCGCCGAGGGCCTGGAAGGACGCCGGATCGCTCCAGTCGGGCTGGGCGATGATGCCGACGGAGTAGCCGTGGGCCTCGAGCCAGCGACCGATGGCGGACACGCCCCAGGAGGGGTGGTCGACATAGGCATCACCGGTGACGAGCACGACGTCGAGCTGCTTGCCCTTCGTCTCTTCGAGGGTCATGGGAAGGAATCGTCTGGCCATGGAGCACTCCGTTGGAGCGCCCTGTTATCCGGCGCCGGGCCGTTTTCCAAGTCCACAGTGGTGTTTGTGATGATTCATGTCAGCCTGGAACCTGCACTTCTGCTGTGTCGCGGCCGAAAGGGGACGGTGCAGGTCCGGAATCAGGAGGCCCGGTGGCGTACCACATGACGCCGCTGGTCGATCTGGGCACGTCGGTTCACCCGCAGGTGCGGGTGCTGCTCAAGGCCGAGTGGATGCTCCCCAGCGGCTCCACCAAGTGGCGTACGGCCCGGGCCCTGCTGACGGCCGCGCTGGCTCGCGAGCCGGATCTCGAGGGTGTCGTGGCGGCCACGAGCGGCAACCTGGGCGTGGCGCTCGCCTGGCACTGCGAGCGCCTGGGGCTCCGGTGCGTGGTCGCGTGCAGCGAGGCGGTGCCTGCCGGGAAGCGTGCGCGCATGGAGCAGCTGGGGGCCGAGGTCCGCACGGTGACGGCCGAAGCTCCGGGCCGCATGCATGGGCGTGATCTGTACCGCGCCGGGCGCCTGGCGGACCGCATCGGCCGGGAGCAGGGCCTGACGGTGCTCCGGCAGTGGACGGACCTCGCCGCGGTGGCGGTGCACCGGGACGTCACGGCCCGCGAGGTGTCGGCCCAGGCGCCGGTGCCCGTCGACATCGTCGTGGCGGCCGTGGGCAGCGGAGGCACATTGGCCGGGCTGGTGCAGGGCCTTTGTGACAGCGGTGTGTCACCGAAGGCGGTGGCCGTGGAGCCGGAGGCTGTGAAGACCCTCCGCACCGGACGCAACAACCCCCAGCCGCACGACCTGTTCGGGGTGGGGCTGGGGGTGATGCCGCCGCATCTGCGGGATGTGGTGCTGTGGGAGGCCTGGGGTGTGCCAGGCGACCATGCACCGATGGAGTTGGCTCAGGGCCGGCCTGGACCGACCACGCTGGCGTGCCTGGAGGTGATCAGGCGAAGGGCGCCGGCCTGGTCCAGGACGCTTGGCCCACGGGCTTGCGTGCTCGTGCTCGGCTCCGACGGGATTCCTTTGCCTTGACGGTGTCGTCGTCGGACACGCGCAGCCAGTCGGGCAGGAGGTACTCGTCGAGATCGACCTCCTCGTGGCGCCCGAGCCAGAACTGCCAGCCGAGTACGACTGCATAGACGGTCATCATCACGGGGATGAGGGAGTGGACCAGCTCTGCCATGTGGGGCCTCCTTTGTGACGGCTTTGTGTCACCACTGTAACACAAGAGTCGGTCATCCCAAGAGGAACTTCACATCGATGCCGAAAAAAGGGGTTCTGTCGATGTGGGGTGAGCGGGTCGGTTCGTTGTGTGACGGTCGGCGTCACAAAGGTGACGCACGTCGTCGCGACGGTGACACGGGAGACCGCCCTGTGTGACATCGGCCGTCACACAAGGCCCTGCACGAGAAAACCCCACCGCGAGCGGTGGGGTTCGGGGGATCCGGGGTCGGGTGCGGTCAGGGGCTGGGGTCGCAGGCGTCGCCGATGCCGTCGTCGTCGCCGTCGAGCTGGTGGTCGACGTGGGTCTGTGGCCCCTGCAGCGAGACCTCGAGGCCCGTGACCTTCGTGCCCTGCCCATCCAGGAACCGGGCGACCATTCCCCAGCCGCCGCCGTGATCGTGGACGAGGATGGTGACCTGGTGCCACCCCGCGGTGAGGTCGACCGCGTACAGCTCGTCGTCGATGCTGACGCCCTGACAGGACGCGTCCTCGCCCAGGAGGGTGTCGTCGATCCACACCCGGTGTCCGTCGTCGGAGCCGACGGCCAGGCTGCCCGTGAAGTCCGTGGGGAAGTGCACCCAGGTGGTGGCGAGGGAGCCCCGGGGCGAGAAGGAGCCGCCGATGCCGTCGTCGAAGTCCTGCCTGTCGGCGACGCCCCGCCACTGCCACCAGGTGTGGCTCGCGCCGGAGGTGAGGGCGGCGAGGGGAAGCACCGCGGTGTCGGGCGTGGAGGCCGTGTCGACGGGGGTGCCGGAGTCGGTGGCCGTGTCGGCCGGCGTGGAGGTGTCCGTGGGAGGGGACGTGTCGACGGGCGGTGCCGTGTCGCCACCGGTGGGGACCTGCCAGGTGGCCCCGGTGGTGGCGGATGCGGCCACCGTCCGGGCAGAAGGCGACCAGGGGACGGGCAGGCAGCCGTCCTCGGCCGGGGCGAGATCGAGGGGCGCGAGCAGGAGCCAGTCGCGGAGGAAGCCACTGGCGTCGACCTGCAGCGTGGTGGAGGAGGTGTTGGCCACGAGCGGGCAGTTGTCGACCCCGTCGAGCAGACCGTCGCCGTCGTCGTCGTCGTCGCAGACGTTGGGGAGCAGATCGCCGTCCGGATCGTCGGCCGGATCGGTGACGAGGCCCTCGCCGTCACAGCTGTCGTCACCCACGACGATCTGCAGCTGGTAGCCGGGCACCGCGGACTTCATGAGCCCCTCGACACACACGGCGTAGTCGCCCTCGGCCAGGTACCGCACGGCGGGCTCGGTGCCGGCATCGAGGGTGGCGCAACCCTCCGTGCTGCCCACGGCCACCGCGAGGCGGCCATGGTTGCGTCCGAAGGCCGACAGGGCGAACTCGGGTGGACACAGGCCGTCGAGGCCCGTGGCCTGGGCGGTGATGTAGCCGTTGTCGGGCACCTGGACCCGGTAGCAGTCGACGTCGGCGCTCGTGAGCACGCCGATGGCGGTGAACGGGGCCTCGACCGGCGTGGCCTCCCAGGAGGAGTCGTTGGGCTCGACCTCGTTGAGTCCCTCGGGCGGAGGGAACGCGGGCGCACCGGTGTCACCGGGCCCGGTGTCCATGGGCCCGGAGTCGAGGGCGGCGTCGTCTGCGGGCTGCGTGCAGGCGACCAGGGCAGCCGTCAGAACAGCGGCAGGGAGTCGAAGGACGTGGGCCATTGGGCTTGGATCTCCGGGGTGTCGATGCCGAGGTGCTGGCGAAGGGTGGCGTGGATGTGGCCGGGGGTGATGCGGATGCCGTCGTCGTCGACCTTCAGGGTGTCGGGGTCGAGGCGGCGGGGGGTGACCCGCTCGTCGGTGCGCCCGATCACGCGGTTGCCCGGGATGCCGGGGCCGATCATGAGCATCGAGGTGATGGAGAAGTGATCCTTGCCGTTGCCGGCGTTGTACCAGGGGGTGCGGCCGAAGTCGGAGCCGATGAGGAGCAGGATGCGGTCGGCGAGACCCTGCCGCTCCGCCTCCTCCATGATGTAGCGGGCGCCATCGAACAGGTAGTTGAGCGAGGAGGTGTGGCTCTCGTCGTGGTTGCCGTGGGTGTCGAACCCGCCCGCAGACAGGGACGCACTGGTGGTGACCCCCGCCTTGAAACACGCCATGGTGATCTGGGCCTGGCGCTGCAGCTTCGTGTCGGCCTCGGCGGCGGGCAGGACCTCCGCGAGCAGGGCGAGCTCGTTGTCGCCCACCCGTGCCTCCCGCAGCCGCTGCATGGCGCGGATCTCCCGGGGCAGGCTGGAGGTCTCCTTCTGGCGGGCCAGGCGATCGAGCTGGGCCTGCTGCAGCCGGGACTGGGTGCTCTGGGTGAACAGGTTGCTGGTCTGGCTGTCCGGGTCGAGCAGATAGGGGTGGGCGAGCTGCCGCACGGTGTCGGTGTTCGGCAGGCGGGTGATCGGCACGGCGCCGCCCGTGAGGTCGTACCCGCCGTGGCTGAGGAAGGCCATCGACGCGCGATCCTCCGGCAGCGATGCGCTCAGGGCCGACAGGGCGGGGGAGCCGGGGTCGGTGCGACCCGACCAGGCGTAGCGGGTGCCGGTCTCGTGGCTGTTGGTCTGGTTGTCGACGCCGTTGAGCGCCAGGATCTGGTCGCGGTAGGCCTGGAAGAACTCGATCACGCGGGGGACCGGGGCCAGGTCGAAGCTGCCCACGTTCGTGATCTCGTCGGTGAAGTAGTGGTTGACGGGATCGGTGGCGTTCTCGTTGGCCCGGCCCTTGGGGTCGCAGATCATGGTGGGGTCCCAGCCGCCGCCGGCGTGCAGGGTGACCACGAGGGGGCCGGTGTAGGACTGCGACGCGTGGGCCCGGCGGGCGAGCCAGGTGGGAGAGGCCGCGGTGAGGCCCGCGGCGCCCATCATCTTCAGGAGGTCTCGACGGTTCATGGGCGGCCTCACTCGTGCAGGAAGCGGTAGTCGGTGAGCAGGTAGGTCGTGACGGCCATCCAGGCGCGAACCAGGTAGTCGTCGTCACGACGCAGGCGCATGGAGTCGGGCAGGTCGACGCCCGTCCACCAGTCGCTGTTCGTCTGGCAGCGGTAGGGCAGCTCGTCGTCGAGCTGCTCGCTCCGCACCTTCTCCCGGCCCTCGAGCCAGGTGTCCATGAACAGCGTGTAGGCGGCGTCGATCTCCGGATCGTCCACGGGCACGTCTTCGCCGAGGAGATGCAGGAACATCCACTGCAGGTTCTTCCGGATCTCCGTCTGGACCTCTGGGATGTCGAAGCCGTCCTCGGTGAGGGGGACCCAGTCGGCCTCGACGTAGGGGAACAGGCGACGCTGCTCGGCCGGCAGGATGAAGTCGTAGGGGATGGCCTCGCAGGACATCTCCGTGGCCATCGCCGTGGCCACGGCGTGCATGACCGCCGTGGGCTCGGTGAGCCGCTCGGTGATGGAGAAGGAGTCGATGCCGCCGTACATGAGCCGGTAGTCGCTCAGCAGGCGGTCGGGATCGCCCGCGCGGCGCCGCCAGGGCAGGCCGGTGGTGGCGATGATCTTGCGGTGGAGCTCCTCGGGCGTGAGCAGCTTGGCCGTGCCGGCCTGCAGCAAGGTGGCCTCGGAGGCACCGTCTGCCGCGATGGCGCGGAACCAGTGGGACAGCACGATGGTCTCGACGAGCCACTTCATGTCGTGGCCGCGCTCGCGGAACTCGGCCGCGACCTCGCCGATCCAGGCATCCTGGGCGGAGAGCGCCTTGATGGCGACGTCATCGAGGGCGGTCTGGGGGGTGAGCAGGGTCTGGCCGGTGAGCAGCTCGGTCATCATCTTGACCGTGGCGAGATCGAAGCGCTCGTCGGCCACCGCGCGCGCCGCGAGCCACTGCAGGGCATCCGGACGGGCACCCCCGGGGAGATCCTCCTCGCCGAAGCCCGGCGGACGCATGTCGTCGTGCCAGCCCTCCTCCGGCGGCCGGTACCGGCCCTCGTCGTCCCAGTTCTGGAACAGGCCTGCCATGGGGTCCATCGTGGCGTGGCAGACGTTGCACTGGGCATCGTTCATCGTGGGGTTGTGGGTCTCCGTGTTGGTGGAGTCGATGGGCCGCTCGGCGAACGTGAGGATGTCGGTGCCGAGGAAGGTCTTGTAGAAGAACCACGCCCGGTGCCGGTTCCGGTTGGTGTCGGTGGTGGGGTAGCGGTTCATGAACGCTGCGGTCGTGAGCATGCCCGCATGGGGCACGCCGGGCACCTCGACGGGCTCCCAGACCTCACTGGCGGGATCGTTCCAGGCCGGAACCCCGTCCACCGGCAGGCCGTAGGCCATCTTCAGGTAGGGATTGGCCATCGTGTAGTCGGCCGTGAGGATCTCGGTCCACGGCTTGTCCTCCCGCAGGACGTGGTGGGCCAGCATCAGGGGTTCGCGGGCGATGGCGTGGCTCGTGAGCGTGCGGTTGGTGTTCGAGGCGCTCGTGCCTTCGTACCAGTAGACGCCGGGGAAGAGATCGTCGTCGAAGATGCCGATGCCGTCGCGGCTGATGAGGTAGCGATCGGTGTGGAAGCGATCGTTGAGCAGCTCGATCATCCGGTCGGCGAAGGTCTCCGTGGCCATCATCTGCCACAGCTCCTGGATGAGCGCGGCCCTGCCGCCCGAGCGCACCCGGCCGACCTGGTCGCGCTCGGGAAGGGTGCCCACCAGCATCAGGGAGGCCTTGCGCAGCGTCGAGACCGGACTGGCGAGGACCAGGCCCTCGGCGGCCCCCAGGGCGCTGCCGTCGTCGGCGCACACCGTCGGGGACTCCACCCGGCTCACGAACTCCCGCAGCAGCTTCATCTCGTCGCCCCTGGCCGGGATCACGGGGCCACCGCCGTGGCCCTCGAGGCCCTGGGGCTTGAGCAGCAGCCAGGACTCACCACCCTTCTGCAGGGTGGCGAGCTCGGCCATGGCCGCCTCGTTCGCCGCCATGGCGCCGGGGATGTGGGACGGCTGCAGGATGAGGCCGGACTCCCGGGCAGCGCCCTCGGAGGTGTGGCAGCTGATGCAGGTCTGGCCGACGACGTCGGGCCACAGGGTCTCTCGGAAGAAGGTGGAGTCGTCGACACACTCGGGGTCGGCGCATCCTCCGAGGAGGGCGATGGTGATGAGCCAGGCTCGCATGGGTCCTCCCAGCCGGGGCGATGGCCGTGACGGTAGCAACCGGGTCCCATGGGTACCGGGACGCGAAGGATTTGGATCCGGACATCGCCCGTTTCCGTGCGGAAAGGCGGACTCCCGGCGCCGAGGATCTTTCGTTCGAAAATTTCCCGGCTGAGGGCTGCGGCGAACCCGAAGCTTGTGGGTCGCATGTCCGAAGACTTCCACAGTGTCCCGGCCAGGTGTGAGAGCGCACGGGGAGGGACACGTTGCGGACCGAAGGGTGGGCAGGTCTGGAGCGTGTCTGGTACTGCTTCTCCTGGGAGGAACGATGATCAATGCAAGGAAGCTCCTGGCGGGCGTCGCGGTGTGGCTCATGATGCACGGTGGTCTGGCCGCGGGGGAGGAGACGAGGCCCGTGCATGACGTGGAGCAGGTGGTGCTCGCCCAGCGACACTCGGTACCGGAGACCGTCGAGAAGCTGAAGCAGGCCATGGCCGCGCGGGATCTCACGGTCATGGCGACGGTGGATCATGGTGCCGGTGCCCGCGCCGTGCAGATGCAGCTGCGGCCCACGGTGTTGCTGGTGTTCGGCAAACCTGAGGTCGGAACCCCGCTGATGCAGCGCTCCCAGCTGGTGGGCCTGGAGCTTCCCCTGAAGCTGCTGGTCTACGAGGACGAGGCCGGCCGGGTGAACCTGGCCTGGCCTTCGGCCGCGCAGCTCGCAGAGCGGCTCCGGGTGGATCGGAGCGATCCCGTCATCGGGAAGATGGCGGCGTTGTACGAGGCATTGAGCCGTGAAGTAGCGGTACCGTAGTGTCGCGGCGCGAAACATGGCCTCCCTCGTGGTGAAGAGGCGCGGCGCTGCGTCGTCCTGAGCGGGTCGGCCGGAAGGGGTGCTTTGTCTCGAATTGTTTGCACGTTCGGGAATCGGTGCTATCTGCGGCCCCCAAGGACGGGAGGGAACGTCATGAAGCGCGTACTGATGTCGATCGTGTTGGCAGGTGGATGTGGGCCGGTGCCCGCGGAGGACCTCGGGGTGGAGTCCGGCGTGCCGGATCTCACCGGAGACTCCTCCACCGTCTGCCCGCCCGGCGAAACCCCCGACTGCAACGATGCATGCGCACCCCTGGTGCTCCTGGGCGACGGCACCTGCCACGATGGCATCGCCACGGTCGAGGACTTCAACTGCCTGATCTTCTCCTACGACGAAGGCGACTGTGAGGGCAACGGCGGCATCGACACCGGTACCACGCCCACCGACTCGGCCGATGTGCCCACGGACACCGGCACGGTGGGCGGCGCCACCGACACCTGGGGCGCCACCGACACCTGGGGCGCCACCGATACCTGGGGCGCCACCGACACGGTCGGTGCGACCGACACCTGGGATTCGGCCATCTGGGGTGGTGGCGGCGGCGGCACCGACACCGTGACCTGGCCCACCGACACCTGGGGAGCCACCGACACCTGGGACTCCGATCTGTGGGTCGGCGGCACCGACACCTGGGCATGGGCCACGGATTCCGGCACCTGGTCCACGGATACCTGGGCCTGGGACACGGCCGACACCACCGACTCCTTCGGCGGTTGGGTCGGCTGGCCCACCGACACCGAGGTCTGGGCCACCGATTCCTGGGCGTGGTCCACGGATACCGGCACCTGGTCCACGGATACCTGGACCTGGGACACCGCCGACACCACCGACTCCTTCGGCGGTTGGGGCGGCTGGCCGACCGACACGGGTTCCTGGTCCACCGACACCTCGGCGTGGGACACCGCCGACACCGCCGACACCGCGGCCTGTCCTGCGGGGTACATCATCGACTGCGACGGCGGCTGCACCCTGGCCAGCTGGATTGGCGACAACTGGTGTGACAGCTCGCTGTTCTGCGCGGATCTCAACTGGGACGACGGCGACTGCGGCGACTCCGGCGTGGTGGTCGACACGGAAGACACCTGGGGCTGGGACACGGGCGAGACGGCCGACACCGCCGACACCGCGGCCTGTCCTGCGGGGTACATCATCGACTGCAACGGCGGCTGCACCCTGGCGAGCTGGATTGGCGACAACTGGTGCGACTCCTCCCTGGACTGCGCGCTGCACAACTGGGACGACGGTGACTGTGGCGTCGACTCCGCGGCGGACACCGTCGATACCTGGATCTGGGACTCGGGCACCGTCGACACGGGCGACTCCTGGCTCTGGGACACCGGCGAGACCGCCGACACCTCCGACACGGGCTCCTGCCCGGCGGGCTACGTGGTCGACTGCGACGGCGGCTGCACCCTCGCCAGCTGGATCGGCGACAACTGGTGTGACAGCTCGCTGTTCTGCGCGCTGCACAACTGGGACGACGGCGACTGCGGCGACTCCGGTCTCGACTCCGCGGCCGACACCGAGGACTCCTGGGTCTGGTGACGCCTCACCCGCTGCGGGAAGCCCCCCTCGAAGCCCGGATGCGCTTGCATCCGGGCTTTGTCGCGTCCGGGGCGACGGCTTTGCGCTATCGTCGGGTGGGAGGTGCACATGGCGATCCGCAAGGATGTGGTCCTGGCCCGGTTCGGGCCGGAGGCGCTCGTCCTCGGGGCCTCGGAGGGACTCGGCAGGGCCTGGGCCCACCACCTGGCGGCGGCGGGGCTCGACGTGGTGCTGGTGGGGCTCGATCGGAAGGGCCTGGAGCGCGTGGCCCGTGAGATCGAGGTCGAGCACGGAAGGAACGCCCAGTCGGTGGTGCTCGACCTCGGCTCGGATGCCCTGACCATGGGCATGCAGGCCATCCTGTCGGAGCACGACATCGGCCTCGTGGTCTACAACGCGTGCTTCTCGAAGGTCGGGTCCTTCGTCGACCTGAGCCTCGAGGACAAGCTGCGGACGCTGCGGGTCAACGCACGGGGGCCGTTGGTGGTCAGCCACCTCGCGGCGGAGCACTTCGTGGCCCGACGGCGCGGTGGCCTCATCCTGATGTCGTCGATGTCGGGGTTCCAGGGCGGGGCCATGGTAGGCACCTATGCCGCCACGAAGGCCTTCGACACGGTGCTCGGGGAGACGCTGTGGGAGGAGCTCGCGCCCCACGGTGTGCAGGTGATGGTCTGCGCGGCGGGGGCCACCCTCACACCCACCTTCGAGGCCTCCACGCCGGAGGACCGCCGGGCGGGCCTGGTCCCGCTGCGACCGGAGGAGGTCGTGACGGAGGCCTTCGATGCATTCTGCAAGGGCCAGGGCCCGACCGTCATCCCTGGCCGGGTGAACAAGGTGGTGGCCGGCGTGGTACAGCGGATGCCCCGCGGCGCCGCGGTGCGGTTCATCTCCCGAAACACCCGGAAGACCTACGGATCCCGCTGAGGCGGTGCTGTCGTCGGCAGGGTGGGTCGGGCACCACACGGACTGGCCCACCGGCTTCCCCTGATCCATCATGGTCGCCGATTCCAAGGGGGGAACCGGCCGTGAAATGGACGAGTCTCGGGCATCTGGGGTGGTTGGTGGAGGTCGGTGGCCTCCGGGTGGCGGTGGATCCGACCCTCGACGACACGCTCATGGAGGGGGCGCTCGCCACGCTGCCCGCGCGACGCATCGACCCTTCCGGCGTGCAGCCCCACGTCATCGTGCTCACGGGCGCCGCGCCGGATCGCTTCGACCTGCCGAGCCTCGGCCGTCTCGCGCCGATGTCGCCCGAGGCCGTGGTGATCGCTGCAGATCCCCTCGTCGCGGAGGCCTGTGAGCGGTTGGGGTTCGGGTCGGTGCACGTGGTCGGGCCGAACGAGCGCGTCGATCTCGGGCAGGTGACCCTGTGGACCGTACCCGGGTGCGACGCGTCTCGCGGGTGGGGCTTCGTGCTCGACGACGGCCGCGTGGCCGGCTGGAACCAGGCGGGCATCCCGCTGGCGGATCCCCGGGCGGTGCGCCAGGGGCTCCTTTCGGCGGAGCGAGGACTCGGCGAGGGGCTCGTGCGCAGGCTCCGCTGGGTGGCGCTGCAGTGGCGTGACCCCCTGGCCGGTCCCGCGGGAGTGCACCCCTCACCGGAGGCTGGCCACCGACGCGCCCTCGAGCGGGCCCTGGCGCTGCCCCGGTGGGCGTGCCTGCACCCTGCGGGGGGCGGCACCGTCCGGGTCGGGCCGGGCGCGGGCGAGTCGATGGGCGGTGTCAGCGAGGAGCGGTTCCACGCCGACATCTGGCGGCGGGATCCCCAGCGTGAGGGCATCCTGCTCACGCCGGGCGACCAGGTGGAGGTCACGCCGGGGGGCGTCCGGCGGGTCGGGCGTGCCGGCTGGTGTCGGCTCACGCCCTCACGCACGGCCTGTGTCATCGGGCGGCACCTGCAGGTGCCCCTGGAGGACGACGTCCCCGTGGCGGCGCCGGAGCGTCACCTGGTGGACCGGTTCCTGGAGGACACCCTGCTCGAAGGGCTGCGTCGGTCGTGGGTCCCCCGGGGCGACGGGGCCCGCTGCCTGCGGGTCAAGGTGCTCTGGGCAGAGGAGGAGCAGGCGGTCAGCTACGCCTGGGGCCCGATGGGCTGGTGGATGCAGGGGCAGGCGCAGGCGGGCGCTGATCGCGAGGAGGTCATCGTCGGGTCGGAGCTCGTGGCGGTCCTGAAGGGGGAGGCCTCCTGGGCGCGTCCCCTGGGGTCCGGGCGGATGCGGGTGCGGGGGGATGCATCCGATGCGCCGCCCCACCCGGTGCTGTTCAGTGGGCTGTCCTGGGATCGGTCCCTGCGGCGCTATGTGGAGGGCTGGCTCCGTGAGCGGCTGCGGTAGTGGGCCTCACAGGCCGAACCGCTCGATGTAGGCCCGATAGCGGGTGCGGAGGCCGTCCGGGCTGAGGCCGAAGTCGGCGGGTTCGTAGGCGTGGCGGCCGTAGCGGTTCCTGGGGCTGTCGTGCAGGCGGGCCTTGATGGCCTGCTCCACCTGAGGAGTCCACTCGAGGCCGAGGGCGGGGTACAGCGACGCGACGGTGCCCATGGGATCGGCGATGAACCGGTCGTAGTGCACGTCGACGAAGCCCTCGTCGCCCCGACGGGCGCGGGTGGCGAGGGCCCGGGACAGCATGCGGTCGAGCTTGCGGCACCAGTGGTCGGCGATGTCGAGGGGGTCGACCGCATCGCTCATCACGCCGCGTCCATGGGCGACCATGCTGCAGAAGCTGGGCACGGTGGCCGCGGGATCGCGGTGGGTGTGGATGACGGTGGCGTCGGGGAACACCGTGAGGAGGGTGTCGAGCCACTCGAGGTGGTGGGGCGTCTTGAGGACCCACCGGGCGGCGGGCCGCTGCCACTGCAGCAGCTGCAGCATCCGCTTGAGGGTGTCGTAGGAGGGGGTCTGGTCCTGGTCCTCCAGCCAGCGGGCGTAGGAGGGCACGCGCAGGGTGGCCTCGGGGACCGTGGAGAGGAAGCTGAAGTCGAGGAGCAGCACCTCCTCCTCCTGGCCCTCCGCATCCACGGGGTGCACGGCGAAGAAGTCGGGTGCCATCCACGACAAGGCCTTCTCGGCCCGGCGGGCGAAGGCGCGCCGGGGGTCGGCCTCACCGTTCGGGGCATCGGGGAACGGGGCGGGGTTGAGGGCCTCCCAGCTCTGGAGCGAACGGAGCCGGGGGTCGGCGGCGAGCAGGCGGTGCAGCAGGGTGGTGCCGGTGCGCTGCAGGCCGGTGATCACGATGGGCGCCGTGATCGGCTGCCGCAGGATCTCCGGGTGGGCCGCGAAGAGGGCCTGGGCCCGCAGGCGGTTGCGCAAGGCTCCCACCAGGCGGGTGCGGGTGGCCATGCGGCCGATGGGGTGAAGGTGGGCCTCGGCCTCGATGGCGTCCACGAGGCGGGTGAGGGGCTCCAGGACGTCGGGCTCGCCGAGGTCGTACAGGTCCTCTGCCTTGCGTGCGACCTCGATGAGCCGCTCGGGCGCCAGGGAGCCGCCCGGGAGGAGACCCAGGAGCGGGTTGCCCACCCGCAGCGGCCAGGGCCGGTAGGGGCGTGCGTAGTCCCGGCGGGTGGTGCGGTCCGTCATGCGGACTGCTGCACCAGGGAGGCGAAGGGCACGACCTCGCAGGTGGGCTCGACGGGATCCGGATCCTCCGACCGCACCCACCGGAAGCTCATGGCGCCGAAGTGGTGGCCGACGGTCTGGATCCAGTTGGGGTGGCCCGGGTCCTCATGGGCGACGATGATCCTGATCGAGCCGTCGGGCTCCGTGACCGCCGTCTTGCTGTTGATGTGGATGCGGAAGTACCGGTAGTCCAGCGACTCCATCCAGTGGTTGTCGAGCTGGAAGTTCCAGTGATCGCAGGCGGGGGGCATGGCGGTGATCACCAGCGCCTCGCCGTCGCCGAGCCGCCAGTAGGAGTGGTGGTAGGTGATGTGGGGCACGCCGCCCATGGCGTCGCTGGTGGCCTGGTCGAAGCGGGGGAGCTGGTTGACGTGCGCCTGCATGTCGTCGACCCACTCCACGAAGATGCTGGCGGCGCCGGCCACGAGGGTGCTGGCCTTCTGCAGGCCCTTGGCGAGCTCGGCGGGGTCGATGGGGGAGGGCAGGCCGTCGCCGCCGATGCGCTCCAGGTGCAGGTCGGCGAGCTGCTCGGTGGACCGGTCGAGCACGGACTGGCGCACGATCAGCATGCCGGAGTCGGGCTCCATGGGCAGCCAGTTGCGGCCGTCACCCGGGTCGTCGCAGGAGATGATCAGCTCGAAGGAGCCGTCGGGCTCGATGTGCATGTCGCCGGCGTCCAGGTGCCCGGTGGGGGGCAGGCCCCGGCTCTCGCCGTAGGAGCCCTTCTGGGTGGCGAACTCGAGCCAGTGGGCGGAGCCCCGGTGACCGTGCAGGCGGTAGGTGTGCTGCCCGCTGATCGCGGCGTTCAGGTAGTGGTTGTCGGGGTTGTCGGAGCCCATCTTGACCGTCTCGTGGACCATCCGGCGCAGCACGGGGGCCTTGGGGTCGGCGTACTCCACGAAGGCCTCGAGACCACCCCGGATCAGGCGGGTGAGGTAGCGGAAGCCCTCGGCGCGGGTCTGGGGATCGGAGGGGTTGTCGTCGTCGAGCACGATCTCGCCGGCGGCCTTGAGCACGTCGCAGAACTCCTCCCAGGCCTTGCCGGAGACGAGTTTCTCCTGGAGCTGCTCGGGGGTGGGCTGGAAGAACATGGGATCTCCTGGGTCAGGCCCGAAGGCGGGTCTCGATGAGGTGGTCGGCGAGGTCGTGGATGCGGCGGCCCAGCTCGGGGTCGCGGGAGGCGGCGGAGGGCTCCTTGCGCTGCTTCATGTGCAGGTAGGTGCCGGTGGTGCCCTCGAGCTCGGGGGCCGCGGCCAGGTAGATGACCGGCTCGGCGGCCTTGAGCGGGGCCTGGAAGAACAGCGCGAAGGTGAGCTTGAGCAGGGGCTGCATCCACCCGGGCGCCTCGCGGGCGATGGAGCTGTTGATGGCGCCGGGGCACAGGTGGTGCACGGACAGCAGGGGCAGCCCGGAGTCTTCGGCGGGGCCCATGCGGCGGATGAACTCGCTCACCCAGGTGTGCAGCAGCAGCTTGGACTTGCCGTACTCCGCGACCACCTGGGAGGTGGGGAAGTCGCGGAAGCTGGCGGCCTCGTCGAAGTCGATGGGGGGCGCCGACCGGTGGGACTCGCTGCCGACGAAGATCACGCGGGGGATCGGGCCGGTGCGGCCGGGCTGCAGCACGCCCTCGCGGATGAGCGCCTGGAGCAGGGCGGGCTTGGCGAGCCAGTTGACATGGTTCATGGCGTTGAGGCCGGCCCCGGAGTCGCGGGCCTGCACGGGCACCATGCCCGCGTTGCAGATGACCACGTCGAGCTCGACGCCCCGCTCGGCGAGGGTGTGGGCGAGGGCGTCGATGGTGGAGATGTCCATCAGGTCGAGCGACAGCAGGTGCACCCGATCGTGGCCGGCGGCGGTGATGACCTTGCGACGGGCCTCGGTGCCGTCGGAGCGGCAGGCCATCCACACGGTGGCGCCCCGCTGGGCCGCGAGGGTGCTGATGCCGAGGCCGAGGCCCTTGTTGGCGCCCGTGACGAGGACCTGGAGACCATCGAGCCGGTGCTCGGGGAGCAGCTGGATGTCGGGACGGTTGCGCTTGCTGCGGTCGAGGATGCCTGCGAGAGTGGCGCCGAGGGTCGACTGGTGTCTCGTGGTCTCTGGTTCGGCCAATGATGCTCCCGACGAAGGTACCGATGGATGACGATGGTCTACGCATTCTCGGCAGAGGCCGTGATCGACGCAAGCCCTGAACGCGTGTGGGCCGTGCTCACCGATCTGCAGGCCTACCCGGACTGGAACCCCTTCACCCGGCAGGTGCGGACCACGCTGCGGCCCGGAGACCCCGTGCGCATGCAGGTGTGGATGGGGCGGCGGGTGCGCCTGTGGCAGACGGAGACCGTGCGGGTGGTGCAGCCACCGGAGCGGCTGGTCTGGGCGCTCGACATCGGTGCCGACTGGCTCATCTGGGCGAGGCGTGAGCAGACCCTCACGGTCGTGGAGGGGGGCACCCTGTATCGCACGGTGGACGAGATCGGCGGCCTGCTGGCGCCGCTGGTGAACCTGCTGTTCGGGCGGAGCCTCGATCGGGGGTTCCGGGGTGTGGCTGACGGATTGAGGGAGAGGCTGGAGAAGGGTTGAGGTGCGTGGGTTTTCACACCGCCGACCTCACGCCTCACCACTCAATCCACCCACAGGTCGAGCCCCAGGACGGCACAGGTGTACGCCCACAGGTTGGCGGCCATCTTCGGATCCCGGGCCCGCTTCGACGGTGTCTTCACCTTGCCGTCGACCCAGTAGCTGCCGGACTGGCCCAGGCGCGCGGGGCCGTCGGCCAGCTCGATCTGGCCACGGGCGCCCTTCTCGGGGGAGCGCATGATGAACCGGCCGACGTTGTACAGGCGCTGGAAGAAGCCCGGCTCGTCCTGGCCGAAGCCGGTGGACACGATGCCCGGCTCCACGGCGTGCACGGCCGGCGGCCCTCCACCCAGGCGCTCGGCCAGCTCACGTGTGAACAGCAGGCCCGCGAGCTTGCTGTCGGCGTAGGCGCCGTAGCCATGGTAGCGGCCCTCGGTGCGTTTGATGTTCTTCAGGTCGAGGCGCCCCTCCTTGTGGGTGCGGCTGGCGACCATGATGACCCGGCCGGCGTCGGCCTCCTGCAGCGTGGGGATGAGCCGTCGCGTGAGGAGCACCGGGGCCAGGTAGTTCACGCCGAAGCTCCACTCGTGGCCCTGCACGGTGGACTTGCGGCGGGGCTGGTAGCCACCCGCGTTGTTCATCAGGACGTCGAGACCACCAGCTGCGACCCGCTCCGCCAGCGCTTCGACCTGGTCGAGATCGGCGAGGTCGGCCACCTCGCCGCTGACGGCGTGGCCGGCGCGGGTGAGCTCCTCGAGCACCTCCGCAAGGCGCGCTTCGTTGCGGCCGTGCAGCACGACATCGTGGCCGAGCTCGGCGAGCTTGCGGGCGCTGGCGAGTCCGAGGCCGCTGGTGGCGCCGGTGATGAGGATGCGGGACATCGGAGATCCTGGGAGAGATGGATGCGGAGGATACTTCGTTGGGGCGCCTCGGGCAGGGGGGATGTGCCGGGATGGGGGCGGAGCAGCGCGGCTGGTTCGTCGCCATGGCGGTTGAGGTCATGAATCCAGGAGGCCAGGAACCGCGAGTCATGAATCCCGAGTGATGAGCCATGATGGCCCGACGCATGAACGACGAATCCCGTAACCATGGACCATGGCCCAGGGCGCGCAGGCCATGACTCCAGAGACCCTGGACCATGCGTCCAGGAATCATGGTTTCAGGACTCGGGTCCTCATGCCCTCCTGGTTTCGAGATTCGTGCCTCATGGCCTCATGGCCTCATGGCCTCATGACGCCATGACCACGCGCCGCCTCCGGTCCGCTCCACACTGGACATTCCTCCTGGGTTCGAAGACGATCCCGATCCCGTCCCTGCTCACGGAGCCCGCCCGATGCCCACCCAGCCCGATCTCGCCCGCACCCAGCTCGCCGACTGGCTCGACGCCCAGCCGCGCGACCTCTACGCCGCGGACTCCTTCTTCCAGCGCGCCCTGCGGGTGTTCGCCGGACAGGAGGCCCTCGAGGACATCGAGCCGGATCTCGCCGCCTTCGGGCCTCTCGCCGCCACCGAGGTCGATCCGCTCGTCCGCGAGAACAACCTCGACGCCAACCTGCCCCGCCTCGAGCGCTACGACGGCATCGGGCGCCGGATCGAGCGCATCGCGCACCACCCGAGCTACCACGAGGCCGGCGCGCTCATCTACGGCTCCGGCGTGATGGAGGCCTACGGGCGCGAGCACCCCAACCTGCGGGCGCTGTCGCTCATGTACCTGAGCAGCCAGAACGGCGAGGCGGGGCACAACTGCCCCCTGGCGTGCACCGCCGGGGTGATCCGGGTGCTTCAGGAGCTCGGCACCGAGGAGATGAAGGCCCGCTGGTTGCCCGGCCTGCTCAGCCGGGACTACGACACCCACCTCGAGGGCGCCCAGTTCCTCACGGAGCTGCAGGGGGGCAGCGACGTCGGCGCCAACGCGGTGCAGGCGGAGCTGGCCGACGACGGCACCTGGCGCATCCACGGCGAGAAGTGGTTCTGCTCCAACATCGACGCCGACCTGTTCCTCATGACCGCCCGGGTGGGCGACGCGGAGGGCACCCGGGGGCTCGGGTTGTTCCTCGTGCCCCGCCTTTGGGACGGCGAGCCGAACGGTCTGCGGATCCGCCGGCTCAAGCACAAGCTCGGCACCCGCTCCATGGCCAGCGGCGAGACCGACTTCGTGGGGGCCCGGGGCTGGCACATGGGGCCGCTGGGCGAGGGCTTCGCCCAGGTGATGCGTCTCGTGATCCACACCTCCCGGATGTACAACGCCGCTGCCTGCATGGGCCTCGCCCGTCGGGCCTTCACCGTGGCCCACTCCTACGCCCACCACCGCCGGGCCTTCGGCCAGCGCATCGTGCACTTCCCGCTGGTGCAGGCCCACCTGCAGGCCATGGAGCGCTCCCTGGAGCAGGGGCTGGCCGGCACGCTGCACCACGTGGTCGTGCAGGATCTGCTGGATCGAGGGGCCGGAGACGAGCGTCTGCAGGCCTACCAGCGCCTGGGGGTCAACCTGAACAAGATGACCACCGCGATGGATGCCCGGCAGCTCGTCATCGACGCCATCGAGGTGCTCGGAGGCAACGGCGCCATCGAGAGCTTCAGCGTGCTGCCCCGCCTGCTCCGGGACGTCATCGTGTACGAGAACTGGGAGGGCACCCACAACACCCTGGTGATGCAGTCCTGGCGGGACATGCAGAAGTACGGGCTGCACGAGCCCTACCTCGACCAGCTCCTGGTGATGGGCGCGCCCCAGGACGAGGTGGACGCCATGTCCCGGCGGGTCGCGGAGGTGCTGGCGATGGAGCCCGGCCCAGCGTCGGTGGCCCTCAAGCCGCTGCTCGCCGAGCTGTCCCGGATGCAGCAGCACACCGCCTGGAGGCGGGTGCACGAGGCGTGAGCCCCCTTGGCGTCGCCGTGAGGGCGCTCACGCCGTCCTCACGGCCTCACAGCTTTCCGATCAGGTCCTGGGTGTACGTCCACAGCTCGTCGGCGAGCCGCTCGCTCTGGCTCTGCTTGCTGCTGCTCGCCACGTTGCAGTCGGCGAAGTACTCGCCCCGGAACTTCGCGGCGGCCGGGTGTGCTGCCACGAAAGCCTGGGTGGCGGCGCCCTGGGGAGGCGTCTTGAGGAACAGCGGACTCAGCGCCTTGAAGCCCGCCTGCATGAACGGGTTCATGTGGCGGCCGAGGTTGGTGGCGATGACGCCGGGGTGCACCGCGTTGACCACCTGACCGGGCTTCACACGCTTCGCCAGGGCCCGGGCGAACAGCAGGTTGGCCAGCTTGGACTGGCCGTAGGAGCGCCAGGGGGTGTAGCCGCCCTTGGAGAAGTCGAGGTTGTCGAAGCCGATGCCGCCCTTGACGCTGCCCTGGTGCGCGGCGCTGGAGACGATGACCACGCGGCCGTCGTCGGTGAGCTCGTCGAGCAGGCCGAGCACCAGGATGGCGTGGCCCACGTGGTTGGTGAGGAACTGCAGCTCGAGGCCATGCTTCAGCTCCAGCTCCGGCAGCGCCATGATGCCGGCGTTGCAGATGATGCCGTCGAGGGGAAGCTGCAGCGCCTTCACGGCCTTCACCGCGGCCCGGACGGAGTCGGGCTCGCTGAGCTCACAGGCCACGGGGTGGGACGGGCCCTGAAGGCGCTCGCAGGCCTCGGCGGCCTTTTCCTGGGTGCGGGCGAGGCCGATGACGGTGGCGCCCGCGTGGGACAGACCGCGGGCGGTCTCGAAGCCGATGCCCGAGTTGACGCCGGTGACCAGGTAGGTGCGACCCGTCAGGTCGAGGCCCTGCAGCACGTCGTCCACTGTGGAGGTGCTGCCGAAGCCGGTGGGGCCCTTGCGCTTGAACAGGTCGATCAGTGCCATCTGCGTCTCCCGGGGCGGTCCGTTCGTCGGACCGGTACCGGGCACAGGGTAGTCCCCGTTCCGTCAAGGAAAAGGGGCAGGGGAGGCATCGTGTGGAAAAGACCGTGCCACGGGCGGCGCGAGGTCGTGCCGCGCCGCCCGGGACGGGTCAGGGGATCGGGTCGCAGGCATCGCCGATGCCGTCACCATCCAGGTCGTTCTGGTCGTCCAGGTGGGTCTGTGGACCCTGCAGCGAGATGGGAAGGCCGTCCTGGACCACGCCGAGGTCGTCCTTGATGCGGGCGAGGAAGGCCCAGTTGCCGCCGCCGTCGTGCACCAGGATGGTCAGCTGGTGCCAGCCGGCGTCCAGGCTCACGTCGTACTCGTTGTCGTCCACGGCCGCGCCCTGGCAGCTGGGATCGCCGCCGAGCAGCGTGCCGTCGACCCACACCCGGCTGCCGTCGTCGGCGCCCACGGCAACCACGCCGTCGAAGTCCGCGTCGACCTCGAACCAGGTGGTGGCGACCACCTCACGGGGCGTCGGACCGCCCACCAGGTCCGCGAGATCGACCTTGTCGCCGTCGGTCTGGATGTGCCACCAGGGATCGCCGTCATGGTCCTCGCCATAGGCTGCATCCTCCGCCACGGAACCCTCGGTGGGACTCCAGGCGGCGGGCTCGCAGTATCCGTCGGCGGGGTACAGCCACAGCGGACCGAGGACGAGCCAGTGCTGGATGAAGCCGTCGCTGTTGCTCTCGAGCACCGTGGTGGTGGTGTTGGGGATGAGCGGGCAGTTGTCGGTGACGTCGAGCTCCCCGTCACCGTCGTCGTCGTCGTCGCAGAAGTCGGCGATGCCGTCGCCGTCCGCGTCCTGCCCGGGGCCCGGCGTGATGGTGGCGAAGCCGCAGCTGTCGTCGCCCACGTCGATGGCGAGCTTGTACTCCGTGACCGGGCTGCGGTTGATGCCCTCCACGCACAGGGTGTGGGTGCCTTCCTCCAGGTAGCGGGCACTGGCGTCGACGGTCGGATCGAAGGTGGCGCAGCCGCCCCAGCCTGCGAGCGCGTCGATGAGGGTGTGGTCCGGAGCGTACAGGCTGATGATCATGGCGGGCGGACACAGGCCGTCGAGGCCCGACGCGGTGGCGTCGATCCAGCCGTTCTCCTCCACGTCCACGGCGTAGCAGTCCACGTCGCCCTGGCTGAGCTGGCCGATGGCGTCGTAGGGAGGCGTGACGGCTTCGGCCAGCCAGGGGGTGTCGTTGGGCTCCACCTCGTTCAGGCCCGGCGGCACGTAGGGGGGCTCGACCGACCAGGCGGTGTCGGAGGTGTCCACCGTGTCGGTGGGCTCCGCGGTGTCGCCCGTCGGGACCGTGGGGGGCTCGCCGGTGTCGACCGGGGAGAACCCGGTGTCCCCTGAGTCACAGCAGCCGGTGTCGGTGCCGGAGGTGTTGCCATCGGCAGTGTCACCAGTGGAGCCAGTGGCACCCGTGTCGCCAGGGCCGCCCGTGGCTCCCGTGTCGCCGGGGTCACCCGTGCCGCCGGTGGGCAGCACGACGCCGGTGTCCTCCAGGGTCGGTACGACGGCCGAGTCCTCGGTGGGACAACAGTCGGTGTCGCTGTCGGTCTGCAGGGGCGCGGGGTCGTCCGGCGTGGAACAGGCGCTCAGGCAGAGAACAGCGACAGCGAGGCTTCGGACATCGGCCATTGGTCCTCCACGTCCTGGGTGTCGAGGCCCAGATGCTCACGCAGCGTCTGGTGGATGTGGGCCGGGGTGATGCGGATGCCGTTGACGTCGGGCTCGAGGGTCGTCTCGTCGAGCAGGTCCGGGGTCAGCGTGTCGTCGGTGCTGCCGATGACGCGGCCACCGTCGATGCCGGGGCCCATCATGATCATCGAGGTGATGGAGTAGTGGTCCTTGCCGTCGTGCTCGTTGTACCAGGGGGTCCGGCCGAAGTCGGAGCCCATGAGGAGCAGGATGCGGTCGGCGAGGCCCTTCTCCTCGGCCAGCTGCATCAGGTAGGACGCGCCCTCGAACAGGTTGGTGAGGGCCGCCGTGTGCCGGGTGTCGTGATCGTCGTGGGTGTCGAAGCCCTCCACGAACAGGCTCGCGGAGGTGGACGTGCCGGCCTCGAAGGCGGCGATGGCGATCTGGATCTGCCGCTTGAGGGGGGTGTCCGCGATCTCGCTGGGCAGGTAGGGAGACAGGGCCGCGAGCTCGTTGTCGCCCTCCCGGGCGGAGCGGAGCAGCTCCATGGCCCGCTTCGGGCGGGGAAGGCCGGCGGCCGCGATCTGTCGGTCGAGGCGGTCGAGCTGGGCGGCCCGGAGGGTGTCCTCGATGGACGAGGAGATCAGCCGTGAGTCCGGGTTGGTGGCCGTGCGACGGAAGGGGTGGGCCAGATCCTGCACCAGGGCGGCACTGGGAAGCCGTGTGATGGGCAGCAGACCCGCAGGGTAGTCGTAGCCGCCGAAGCTGAGCAGGGCGGTGGACTTGTGATCCGGATCACCTGCTGCCGCCAGGGCCGCGATGGACGGGAAGCCGTGGGACATGACCCCGGACCACTGGTGACGGACGCCGACGACGTGGTTGTTGGTCTGGTTGTCCACGCCGTTGAGGACCAGCAGATCATCCTGGTAGTCGGTGAAGAAGTCCTCCACCGCCGTGATGGGGGCGACCTGGAAGTTGCCGATCTCGAGGGTGTCGTCCGCGTGGAAGTTCGTGATCCGGTCGTCGTAGTCCGTGTAGCCCTTGGGGTCGCACAGCATGGCCGGGTCCCAGCCGCCGTCGGCGTGCAGGACCACCACGAGGGTGTCGTCAGGGGCGGAGGTGGTGGTGGCCCAGGCGCGCCGTGAGCGCAGCAGGTAGGGCAGGGACAGGCTCGTGGCGCCGAGCCCCTTGATGAAGGTACGTCGGTCCATGGGTCACTCGTGCAGGAAGCGGTAGTCGGTGAGCAGGTAGATGACGACGGTCATCCAGGCCCGCATGGCGTGGTCGTCGTCGGCCTTGACCATCTGGTCGGAGGGCAGCGTGGCGCCGGTCCAGACGTCCTCGCGCACCTGGCAGTCCCAGGGCAGGTTGCTGGTGACGGTGCCGTCGTCGATGTCGTCGCGGCCTTGCACCCATGCATCGGAGAGCAGGTCGTAGGCGGCGTCGATCTCGGGGTCGGTGGTGGTCAGATCCTCGCCGAGCAGCCGCAGGAACAGCCACTGCAGGTTGCGGCGGATGTCGACCTCGGCCACGGTGTCGGCCGTGCCGTCGGCCTTGATGGGCGCCTGGTCCATCTCCACGTGGGGGAACAGGGTCCGCTGGGTCGTGGGGAGCATGAAGTCCCGGGGCACGACCTTGCAGGCCATGTCGTTGGCCATGAGGGTGGCGACGCTCTCCATCACGCTGCTGGGCTCCCGCAGGCGCTCGGTGATGAGGTGCGAGTCGATGCCGCCGTACATCAGGTTGTAGACCTTCTTCAGGTAGGACGCGCCGTCGGCCGGACGGATCCAGGGCATGCCCACGGTGGCCTCGATCTTGTCGTGCAGCTCTTCGGGGCTGAGGAAGCGGGCGGCGCCCGTGCGCTGCTTGAGGGACTCGGCGGCGCCGTCGTCCTCGATGGCGCGGAACCAGTGGGACACGACCACCTGCTCGACGACCCACTTCAGATCGTGGCCGCGGGAGCGGAACTCGGTCGCCACGTCGCTGATCCAGGCGTCCTGCTCGAGGAGGGCGGCCAGCAGGACCGGGTCGTCTCCGGCGGTGTCCGCCGTGAGGGGCTCGACGCCGGTGAGCAACTTCAGCACCATCTTCACCGACGCCACGTCGAAGCGCGGATCGAGGACGGCCTGTGCACCCAGCCAGGGCAGGGCCTCCTCCAGCTCCGTGTCGGGGATGTCGACGCCGCCGAACCCGGGCGCCAGCATGTCGTCGTACCAGCCGTCGGCGGGGGGCCGGTAGGCGCCCTCGAGGTTCCAGTTCTGGAACAGGCCGGCCACCGGGTCCATGGTGGTGTGGCAGACGGTGCAGTTGGGATCGTTCAGCGTGGGGTTCGCCACCTGGGTGCCGGTGGTGTCCACCGGACGGTTGGCGAACGTCATGATGTCGGTGTCGAGGAAGGTCTTGTAGAAGAACCAGCTGCGGTGGCGGTTCCTGTTGGTGCTCGTGGTGGGGTAGCGGTTCAGGAACGACACCGTCGTCAGCACGCCGGCGTGGGGGTAGTCCTCGAGGTCCATCTCGTGCCACTCGTTGGCGGCCGGGTCGTCGGGGAGGGGGATGTCGCCCTCGTACACGCCGTAGGCGAGCTCGAGCCAGGTGTTGGCCATCATGTAGTCGGCGGTGAGGATCTCGGTCCAGGGACGATCCTCACGCAGGATGTGCCGCGCGAGCATGAGCGGCTCACGGGTGATCGCCTCGTTGGTCAGCACGAAGTAGCGGGACAGGTCGTCTGTCTCGACGTCCTGCCACCACAGCACGGAGGGGTAGCGGTTGATGTCGAGGATGCCGATGCCCTCGTTGCGCACGAACCAGCGGTCGGTGAGGAACACGTCGTTGAGGAGCACCACCATGCGGTCGGCGAAGTCGTCGTCGCCCATGACCTGCCATAGGGTGTACACCAGGGCGCTCTCACCACCCGCGCGCACCTGGGCCTCTTCCTGGGCGGTGGGAAGACGTCCCGCCAGCACCAAGGTGGCCTTGCGCAGGGTGCTCACCGGGCTCATGAGGGTCAGGCCGAGGCCTTCGGGCTCTTCCATCCCGGTGTCGACCGCGCCCGTGTCCTCGCTCGGGTCCTCACCCGGATCCACGCCCGGGTTCTCACCGGGGTCCACGCCCGGGCTCTCGTCCTCACAGGCGGTGGAGTTCGCGACGGCCGTGATGAACGACTGCAGCAGCTGCACGCCGGCGTCGCCGGACGACAGGATGGCACCACCGCCGTGGGGCACCAGGTTCTGGGGCTTCAGCAGCAGCCAGGACTCGCCGTCCTGCTCCTTCAGCGCCATCTGGGTGAGCACGTCGAGGTTGTGGTCCATGGCACCGGGCACGGCGGTCCGCTGCAGCACGAGGTTCGAGGTCTTCGCGAGGCCCTCGTTGCTGTGGCACGCGATGCAGGTGGTGCCCACCAGCTGGGGCCACAGGGTGGTCTGCAGGTAGTCGGCAGGATCGACGCACTCCACCATGCCGGTGTCGCCCGGCACCTCCGTGGGAGCCTCGTCGGTGTCGACGTCGGTGTCGGCACCCGGGCCGGGGTCCGGCTGCTCAAGGGGATCGTCGCTGTCGGGCGTCGGGTCGTCACCGGGGCGGCTGGGGCGTTCCTGTCGATCGCCCGGACCGCAGGCCATCAGCAAGGTGAGGGCGAGGAGCCTGATGCGCATGCATCCTCCGTGGGTCGTGGGACCGGCAGGTTAGCGTGGGAAAATGCCCCTCAGGCCGAGCTTTCCTCACAATCGGTCACCGCGCGGGACCGTATCCGGAGAACATCGGGTGGGCTCCGGCATGGCCACCCGCAACGAACCAGGGCGTCCCATGGCCGGGCACTGGCCTGCCAGGGCACGATCCGTCGGTCGGTGCGGTCCGGCTGCCACGCGATCGTCCGAAGGGGCCAGGGCGTACCCTGACGGTTGTCAAAATCCGCTCGGTATCCGTGCAGGTGTGGGAATTTCCCCGGAAGGTCGTCGGGCTGCGACGACCAGGGGTGGAGGAACCTCGGGTTCGCCCGCCTTCATGCTGGCGCTCCACCGGGGCCCGACAAGGGAGGCGGCCCATGGAGGATCTGGAGTTCTACCGGCTGTTCATGCCGTGGAACGGCACCGGCTGGCAGCCCTGGCTGCTGGCCCTCAGTGCCGTGGGGTTCGTGGCCGGTGGGTGGCTGTGGTGGAAGGCGCGGGATCGCCTGCGGGAGAACCTGCACTGGGCCCTCGTCGCACTCGCCTGGACGGGTCTGATCACCGGGTGGGTCCTCATGGCGGGAGGCACCCTGCTCGTCTCCGCCAGGCAACCGGTGCCCGACAGCCTGTGGGGTCAGGCCGTCGTGCTCGGGCTGTCCGGCGCGGCACTGGCCTCCGGCATCGCGGCGGTCGGCCGCACCCTCAATGCACGGGCCCTGGCGATCATCGTGGGCATCGCGTTTCCTGCCGCCTGGCTCGGCTGGTGCAGCCTGGCGGCCGACGCGCTGGCGCGCTGATCCCGCGCCGGCGTGCTCAGCGTGCGCCGCGAACGAAGCGTGCGACGTGGTCCTGGATGAAGGCCGGCACGTCGAGGGGGGAGGTCGTCTTACCGCCGAGCTCGTGCTGGTGGAGCAGTGCGAGCACCACCGGGGACACCAGGCTCAAGGCGCCGGAGCGGGCGTCGGGCAGGTTCAGCACGCCCTCGAGGTGGTAGCGCCCGAGGAGGTAGGCGAAGGCGTCGAGGGTGGGGTCGAGGATGCTGCGCAGGTAGGCTTCGCCGAGGTCCCCGTCGAGGCCGACCTGCAGCCCGAAGCGGTGCAGGGCGCCGAGCCCGTGCTCCCAGGCCACCACGACGGCCAGCAGCAGCGTGGTGAGGACCTCGGTGGGGTCTCCCTGGGCCTGTCGCACCCGGTGCAGGTGCTGCGTGCCCATGCGCCCCGCCTCCGCCATGGTGGCCCGGAGGGCGCCCTGGTGGTCGCCGAAGTGGTGCTTCAGGGTGGGGCGGGTGACGCCCGCGGCCTCCGCCAATCCCCGGAACGACACCTCGGACGGATCGGTGCGCAGGAGATGCTGGAGCATCCTGGTGATCAGCTCTGCGCGGCGGGAGGTGGCGGTGGCGGTGCTCATCGGCTCGGGGGTGTTCCGGTTGGTATACGAGCGTGGATCAGGAGGCCCTGCCGGGCTCCTGTAGGGCGGCGGACAGCGCAGTGGCGGTGGCCGCATCGAGCTCCCAGGTGTCGGAGCTGTCGACGGCCCAGGTGAGGCTCGCCTCGTCGAACCACCACACGGTGCGTTCCACGAGGCAGCCGTGTTCCTCCCACTCCACGTGGGTGGTGGCAACCCAGGTCTCGTCCAATCCGTCGTGGGACTGCACGAGGGCACCGGGGCGGTTCAGGGCTTCGACCATCTCCGCGGGTCGGGTGGCGAGCGCGAGGTGGCGCTGTCGCTCGTAGCTCATGAGGTGTCCAGGGGGTGAGGATATACCAGCTGGTATACAGCCTGGCGTCGAGCGGGTCCAGTGCGAATTGCGGGGAAGAAGGGAGCGCCGCAGGCCCATGGGGGCAGTCCCGCGTGGAGCAGCCGAGGTCGTGGAACGATCCGCAGAGGGCTCCCGCAGGGAAGGTGAACCATGCGCCACTGTTTCGTGCGACACGAGGTCGCGGACTTCGACACCTGGAAGCAGGTCCATGACCAGCACGCCACCGAGCGGACCTCCTCGGGCATGGTGGATCAGGGAGGCGATGCAGATGGGCGGCGTGCAGGGCGAACCGACCATGATCTGGCTTCGCTGAGGGGCCGGCGATGACGGCGTTTCCCAGCGAAGGCATGGAGCTGACCCACATCCTGGTGGTCTTCGAGCTGAGACGTTCGGTGGCGTTCTATCGTGACGTCCTCGGCGCGGAGGTGATCCGCGAGTACGGGGGCACATCCTGCGTGCTGCGGTTCCTCGGCACCTGGCTGCTGCTGGTGACGGGGGGCGAGCCCACCGAGGACAAGCCCGGGGTCGTCTTCGCGGCGCCCGATGACCCGGGCCGTGTGTCCCATGCGATGACCATCCGCGTCGAGGACTGCCACGAGGCCTACGAGGTACTGCGCGCCCGTGGCGCCGCGTTCCTGACGCCCCCGAAGGACTGGGGCATGGAGATCCGTGCGTTCTTCCGGGATCCGGACGGGCACCTGCTGGAGATCAGCGCGGTGGCAGGGAGCTGAGGGAGCACGCCTGTCTATCGGGTGCCACCGTCCGAGCCGGCCTTCGAGTCCAGGTGGTCCCGGATCCGTTCGAGCAGCTTGAAGGCGCTCTTGGCGGCTGCCCGGTCGACGATGGCGCGGGGCAGGGCGATCGTGGTGACGTTGCGCAGGTAGTAGTGCAGCCGCGCCCCGCCTCCATCCAGCGGTTCCACCCGCCACAGGGACTCGAACTCCTTCATGTCGCCGCCGAGCAGCGTCTGCTCCACCGCCAGCTCGCCGGACGGACAGGAGCGGGTCTCGTAGGTGGCCTTGGCGAGCGGGTGGTCCACGAAGGTGGTGACGTGATCGCAGCGACCGTCCTTGCGGACCTTCACGGTGGTCATGGGATCGAAGTCGGCCACGCGCGCCGGATCGGACACGAGGGCATAGGCCAGCTCCGCGGACGCCTTCACGTCGACATGGCCCGTGATCTTCGAGTCGTCCCCTCGCTCCACCACCGGAGGTGCCGCGAAGGAAGAGGCCAGGGTGATGAGGAACAGGGTGAGCACGGGCGCCTCCTGGTCGGGTACCCCCACAACCTACGGGACAGCTGGGACAACGTCCAGAGGGAGTGCTCCCATGCGCGATCGCCCGGACCCGGGGCCTGGCGGGCGGGGTGTGGCTGCAGCTAGGGGCGTCGAACCTCGTGATTGACGGACATTGCCGTTGAATTCTGCATTTTGCGTGCTGGATGCTCGCGGCGTGCTATAGAGCTTTCGCTGCAGGGTGCTCGTCGTATGACAGTAGGGCGAGGCCGGGCAGCGGGGACGTCAATCGGATGTCCATGGTCCGGGCCTCCTGCCCGGAACGCGGCGGTCTCCGCCGCACGAAAGAACGAGATTCAAGACATGAGCAACAAGCTCTTTGTGGGTGGCCTCTCCTGGGGTACCGACGACGCTGCCCTCCACGCGGCCTTTTCCGAGTACGGCGACGTGACCGACGCCAAGGTGATCACCGACCGTGAGACCGGCCGCTCCCGCGGTTTCGGCTTCGTCACCTTCGCCCAGGCAGATGACGCCCAGCAGGCCATCTCCGCCCTCGACGGTGTCGACCTCGACGGCCGCACCATCCGCGTCAACGTCGCAGAGCAGAAGCCCCGTCGCAACGATGGTGGCGGCGGCTACCGCGGTGGCGACCGTGGCGGTTTCCGTGGCGGCGATCGCGGCGGCTGGTAGTCCCAGCGGCTGCAGGGCTTCGGCCCTGAGCACAAAAAGCCCCCGTCTCCGATGAGGCGGGGGCTTTTTCTTCTTGTGGGGCACGCGCGCCGTGAGGCGCGCCCTTGGATGGGTGCGACGCTCAGGGCTCTCCCCCCAGGGGGGCGGCGGCGTCCAGGGACGCCAGGATCTCGGGGACGTCGGTGCGGCGGACCGCCACGCGGCCCATGCGGCTGCCTCGCAGGTGCTCCTCCCGCCTGAGCCGATCCCAGTCCTGCGCATCGACGATCCGGAGCTCCCTCGACGCCAGCTGTTCGGTCAGCTCCACGGTCCGGGGCTCGGGGCGCGGTGGGAGATCGGCGAGGATGCGTTCCACGACCTGCTCTGCATCGGGCTTGTTGGTCCCGATGATGCCGCGGGGACCCCGGCGGACCCAGCCCGTGACGTATTCACCGGGCTGCACGAGGCCTTCCGAATCGATGAGGCGACCTTCCCGGCTCGGAATCACGTGCCGTGCCTCGTCGAACGGCAGGTCCGACAGGGGGACGCTGCGAAAGCCGATGGCGCGAACCAGCAGTCCGCACGTGAGCGATCGCTCGGCGCCGTCGGCATCGCGGAGCACCACACGGTCCACGCGTCCGCTACCGTCGTCCTCGAGGCGCGCGGTCGACGTGTGGAAGTGCAGGTGGATCGAGATCCGGGCCGGGCGGGCGGGACGCTCGGCGATGTCTCGCAGCAGCTCGAGGTTGCGCCGGATGCGCCGCGTCTCGAGCGTGTCGTTTCCGGAGGCGTCGACGCCCTCGAGCGCGGCGGCGTCGACGTGGAGCTGCACCCCGTGGACCTCGGACAGGTCGTGGAGCTCCCGCGGTGAGAAGGCCGCGCGCTCGGGTCCACCCCGTGCGACGAGGTGGATCTCCCGGATCCGGCTGTGTTCCAGGGACGCGAGCGCCTCGGCGGCGATGTCGGTGGATGCGAGTCGGTCCGTGGGGGACGCCAGGATGCGGGCCACGTCGAGTGCCACGTTGCCGGCACCGATGATGACCGCCACGGGGTGGTCGAGGGGTGGGGCGAGCCCGGCGTGGTCGGGGTGCCCGTTGTACCACCCGACGAAGGAGGGGGCGTCGACGCTGCCCGTGAGCTCCTCTCCAGCCACCCCGAGACGTCGGGAGGCGGAGGCACCGGTGGCGTACACGATGGCATGGTAGGCGTCCTGCAGGTCGGACCTGAGAACGTCGGTGCCGAAGGCGACATTCCCGAACAGCCGGACCCTCGGGTCGCGGAGTGCCTGGTCGAACGCGAACCCCTTGCTGCGGACCTCGGGGTGGTCCGGCGCGACCCCATAGCGCACCAGGCCGTGGGGCATCGGCAGGCGCTCGATGAGATCGATCCGCGCGTGGGCGGTGCGCTCCAGCAGGGCCATCGTCGTGTAGAACCCGGCGGCACCCGCGCCGACCACTGCCACCCGGAACGCGCGGTCGTCCACGGGGGCCGGCTTGCCAGGCACGACATGGGCGAGTCCTTCGCGGACGGTGGCGTAGCCGGCGGTGGTGAACGGGCAGACCTTGATGCAGACCGCGCAGCCGAACTCCCGCGCGAAGTAGTCGCGGCACAGGGCGTGGTCGATGCATGCGGTGCCGGCGCCGTCCGACCGGGGGCGAGGTGTGGGATGGATGGCCTGGGGGGGACAGGTCCGGACGCACTGGCGGCAGCGGCCGCAGAAGTCCCGGACCCATTCGTGCTCGGATCGCCCGCGCTCGGGCATGTCGCCGAGGTTGGTGTACACCGTGGCGATCCGCACGCGGGCGCCGGCCTGGGGGGTGAGCAGCATGCCGTGGAAGCCGATGCCTCCCATGCCGGCCCGCTCGGCGAGTGCCACGTAGTCGCTCTGGCCGCCGAGCGCGGTGCCGGGGTAGGCGGCGTGACCCTCGGCCTGGAGCAGATCGCAGATCGCCTCCGCGATCTCGGCCAGCCGGCGGTAGCCCCGTGCGACCTCATGGAAGGTGTCGAAGCTCGGCGCCTTCGCGATGGGGGCGGGCTCCATCTCGACGGTGAATACGATGGCTCCGGGGGCCGGCAGCGCGAGACCCTGGAAGATCTCCTCGGGTTGGACCTCGTTGAGGTAGGCCACGTCGAGTGCGCCGTGGCGCCTGGCGATCGCCTCCACGCGAGCCAGGAGGTCGGGGGTGGCGGGGGTCCGGGAGGCGGGGAGGCTGCGGCGGTAGTACCGGCCACTCCGCAGCATGCGCCGCATCAGGCCCGGCATCACGGGAAGCAGGCGGCGCACCTCGGCCCAGCCGAGGGAGCTGAAGTGGAGTTCGCGCATCGGCACCTCGGGGGCGAGGAACCGATGGCGTGGTGCGGCATCGGGAGCCGCCTCGATCCGACGAAACGGACCCTTCACCTTGGCATCCGTCACCGCGAGGATGCGATCCAGCATGCCGTTCGGTCGGGAGAGGATCGGATCCAACAGCCTGGAGAGGAAACGTGTGGGCCAGCTCATGGTGCCCCCTCGGCGAGTGCGCCCCGGAGCCACTGATCCACGACCGCGTCGCAGTGGACGCGGGCTGCCGTGGTCCACGCGTCGGCGTCCAGGTGCATGTGGGTGAAGAAGAACCACAGGAAGCTGCCGAGCAGCACCTGCGCCGCGGAGTCGACCCGGAGATCCCCGCGCAGCTCGCCCGCAGCGATGCGGGTCGACAGGTAGCGGGACAGCTGCTTCACCGCGGTCTGCGTGCGCTCCTGCTGCATGGCGTAGAGCTCGGGGTGGGTGGTGGACTCGGCCATCAGCACCCGGAACACCCGTGCGGCCAGACGGTCGGCGCGCAGGAAGGCCACGAAGCCCTCGGCGATGCGCCTGAGCTGCTCCTCGATGGGGGCATCCGGATCGGCGGCGAGCCCCTGGGCGATGTGGTCGGACAGGGCCCCCGAGCGTGCGGCGGCCCCCCGGAGCAGGCCCATCTTGGTGCCGTAGTGGTGGAAGATCAGCCCTTCGGACACGCCCGCCTGCTTGGCGATCTTGCGGGTCGACGTCGCGGAGAAGCCGTGGGCGGCGAACATCTCCATCGCGACGTTCGCGATGTGGTCCTTGGTGGCCTCGGCCTGCTCGTCCCGGGTGCGTTCCATGGGATCCTCCAGTTTGCTGAGTGACTACTCAATGGATATATACTCGCTGAGTAATCACTCAGCAACCTGGAGATCCCATGACCTACGTCATCGCGGAGCCGTGCGTCGGCACCAAGGACGCCTCCTGCCAGGCGGTCTGCCCCGTCGCGTGCATCATCGATGTCGGAGACCACTTCGCCATCGATCCCAACCGGTGCGTCGACTGCGGCGCCTGTGTCTCGGCGTGTCCCGTGAGTGCGGTCTTCGCGGCGGATCGGCTGCCCACGGAGTGGGCGGACTGGACGGAGCGGAACCGCCGCGCAGCGGCCGACGCGGCCCCCCGGGGCAGGGGAGGCGCCCGGGATCGCGAGCCCTGTTGAGAACGCGGGTGGCAGCCCGGCACCCGGGCGCAGACGCGGGCGGTTGCACAGGGGCCCGCGCCGCCGACCTGCGCTTCCGGACGTGTCCCCACCGGCCGGGCCACTACACATATCGTCACGAACGATAACTCATGTCCACCGTATCTATTTTACCTCTCAAGCTGGTGTCGATAGGCAGGAGGCGAAAGGAGGCAGGAATGGACATGTCGAACCTGGATGAGCAGACCCGTCGCTTCTTCACCCGCAAGACCTTCCACGGGGAATTCCGCGTGGAGGGGCTGCAGGTCGAGGTGGCCGTGGACACGCCGGAGCTGTTGGACGCAGCGGTGCGCATGTGGGGTGACTGGGGGCCGATGTACTCGTGCACCCTGAAACCGGAACACCGGGTGGTGGCCGTGTACCGCTGCGCCGACACGGGGCAGCAGTCGAGCTTCCGGTTCCGGCCCCAGGTCGTCCGGCTGTTGTCGCCGCCGCGGTACGAGACCCGTGGGAGGTGGCCGCTGTACCTGGAGTTCGTGGATCCGGATCGGGGCCTGTGCTTCCGGGCGTTCATGAACCCCGAGGGTCGGGTGGAGGAGACGGAGGTGTTCGCGTTGCACCCCCGGCTCTCGGTCCTCGGGCGGCTCTTCGGCGACACGTCGTCGGACCAGGGCCAGATGGTGGCGAAGTAGTGCTCCCCGCCCGCATGCCTGCTGCCAGGCGTGCGGGATCTACTCGGGTCGCACGTCCAGGAAGCGGTCGATCAGCGAGCGACGTACGCCCTTCGTGAGGAAGATGCCGTAGATCTCGATGCGTGGCGCATCGTGCAGCCGGATCCGACGCACGCGGCCCGAGGCCAGGTCCTCCTTGATGCCGATCTCCGGGACGACCGCGAGCCCCCGGCCGCTGTTGGCCATGAAGCGCAGCAGGGAGATGTCGTCGGTCATCACCGGCACGTCGAGGTCCAGCTCGAGGCCGGAGGCGATGACCTCCTGCAGGGGTGGGCCCTCGAACGGGTGCCGGAACATGTACAGCTCGGTGGGCAGGGGATCGGCCCGCGGGGCGGTGATGCTCGCCACCAGCTCGGGGGTACCCGCCAGGCACAGGGGACTCGAATCGACCCGCACGTGGCTGACGGTGGCGAGATCCTTCTGGTGGGGGCGGTCGAGGCTGAAGATGAGGTCGAGCTCGAAGCGTCGGAGCAGCTCGGTGAGCTCGTCGAAGGAGCCATCGACCAGGTCGACGTGGGTTCCGTGGCCCTCGTCGAGCGCCCGGGTGACCAACCCGTAGATGAAGTTCCGGGAGATGCCGCCGACCATGCCCACCCGGATGCTCGAAGGGCCCGCGAGGGAGTCCTTGTCGCGGAAGATGCGGTTGATCTCCTGGCTCTTCTCGAAGATGGCGTCGGCGTAGGCGAGCAGGGCCGCGCCGCGGTCGGTCACCGTGACGGCGCGGGTGCTCCGCTCGAGCAGCTCTTCACCGAGGTAGTCCTCGAGCTGGGCGACCTGCTCGCTCACGGTGGACTGGGAGACATGGATGCGTCGGGCGGCCTTGCTGAAGCCGCCGTGCCGGCAGACCGCCCAGAATGCGTACAGGTGTCGGAAGTTGATCCATTCCATGACCTGTCATCTATCGGTCTGGTCGATGATTGTCATGTGAAACCACGGTGGCTCGACCCCCACGCTCACGCGGTCAGCGCGCCGGGTCGCGGAAGACCGGGAAGACGCTGGCCTCGCCGTAGTCCGCGATCCGATCCAGGTGCTGCAGGGTGTCCATGTCCTCGTCGGAGATGGTGAAGTCCAACGTGGCGTTGTCCTTCATGTGGATCGGGTTGGTGGTCTTCGGCAGCGGGAGCAGACCGAGCTGCAGCGTGTAGCGGATCGACAGCTGCGGCACGGTGACGGCGTACTTCTCGGCCATGGTGGTCACGGCCGTGTTCTTCAGCAGCTCGCCGTGGGCGATGGGCGAGTAGGCCTGGACGAGGATGCCCTTGCCCTGTGCGTAGCGGATGAGATCCATGGGCGTGTTGCTGATGTGGGCCAGCACCTGGTCGACCATCGGGGCCACCGTGCAGGAGGACAGGATGTTGTCGAGGTCGCCCTCTTCGAAGTTCGACACGCCGATGGACCGCAGCTTGCCGGCTTTGTAGGCCTCTTCGAGGGCCCGCCATGCCTCGCGGTTGCCCTCGAGGAAGCGATCCTCCGCACCGAACTGCCGCCAGGGCTGGGGGCTGTGGATCAGCATGAGATCGATGGTGTCGAGGCCCAGGGCCTGCAGGGAGCCGTCGATGGCCGCCGCGGCCGCGTCATGGGACTTGATCTCGGCCGCGAGCTTGGTGGTGATGAAGAGCTGGTCGCGGGGGATGCCGCAGGCCCGGATGCCGCGACCGACGCCGGCCTCGTTCTCGTAGGCCTGGGCGGTGTCGATGTGGCGGTAGCCGAGGGCGACGGCTTCCACGACCGCCTGCTCCGCGGCATCGTCGGGGATCAACCAGGTGCCGAGGCCCAGCTTGGGGATCTCGACGCCGTTGGAGAGGGTGTAGGTGTCTTGCGCGATCATGGGATCCACCTCGTGACTGGAGCGGTGCCGTGCACCGTGGGACGGAACGGTTCCTGTGGGTACCATGGTTCTCCGTCCACGAGGGAGTCGGTGCAGGCGGCGAGCGCAGGGGCCCCGTCGGCCGTGGTCACTCGCGCAGGGCGTGCGTCGGCACGTCCCGAGAGTGCAGCCAGGCGCGCGACTGTGGTGGTCTTCTTCGTCATGGTCCAGCCTCCATCGGACACCGTCAGTGTACGGTGCCCACGGGGGCCGGACCATGGGGGTTCCTCTCGAAGACCTGCCCATTCCTGCCGGATTCGGCAGGTGGGCATGTGGATGACCGGGGGTCAGGCCATCAACGACAGGGCATCGCCCTGCAGGGGCCACGTACCCGCGACCTCCGGCGTGTCCACGCCCAGGTGCTCGCGCAGGGTGGCGTGGATGTGGGCCGGTGTGATGCGGATGCCGTCGTCGGAGGGCTCCAGGGTGTCGGGATCGAGCAGGTCGGGCACGAGGGAGTCGTCCGTCGACCCGATCACCCGTCCGCCGTCGATGCCGGGACCCATCATCATCATCGAGGTGATGGAGTAGTGGTCCTTGCCATCGTGCTCGTTGTACCAGGGCGTGCGGCCGAAGTCGGAGCCGATGAGCAGCAGGATGCGGTCGGCGAGGCCCATCTTCTCGGCCTGCTGCATGAGGAACAGGGCGCCCTCGAACAGGTTCGTCAGGGCGACGGGGTGCTTGGTGTCGTGGGCCTTGTGGGTGTCGAAGCCGCCCGAGGTCAGGCTCACCGACGAGGTGATGCCGGCCTGGAAGGCGGCGAGGGCGATCTGGATCTGCTGCTTCAGCGGGGTGGCCTCGAACTGCGAGGGCAGGAACGGGGCCAGCAGGGCCATCTCGTTGTCGCCGAGGCGTGCGTCCAGCAGCTGCTGCATGGCCCTGCGCTGGTTGGGCAGGGTCGCAGCCGCGATCTGGCGCTCGAGCCTGGCGGCCTGGGCCATCTGCAGGCGCTCCTGGATGCTGCTGGGCACCAGGTCACTGTCCGGGTCGGGGGTGTGGCGACGATAGGGGTGGGCCAGCTCGGAGACGAACCCAGGGGAGGGGAGCCGTGTGATCGGGAGCAGGCCGGCCGTGTTGTCGTAGCCGCCGAAGGACATGAAGGCGGTGGTGGGCGCGTTCCGCGTGTGGGCCGCAGCCAGGGCACCGATGGAGGGGTGCCCGTGGTTCAGCTTGCCGGACCACTGGTTTCGCACGCCGGCGAGGTGGCTGTTGGACTGGTTGTCCACGCCGTTGATCACCAGCAGCTCCCGCGAGTAGTCGCTGAAGAAGTCCATGAGCGCGCGGTTGGGGGCCAGGTCGAAGGCGCCGACCGACACGATGTCGTCCTCGTGGAAGTCGGTGATGCGGTCCGAACCGTCACCCACGTACCCCTTGGGGTCGCACAGGAAGGCCGGATCCCAGCCGCCGTCCGCGTGGAGCGTGACCACGAGGGTCTCGTCGCCGGACACCAGCGCGTGGGCGCGGGTCTGCTTGAGGAGGGTGGGGAGCGCCAGGGCGGTGACGCCAAGTCCCTTGAGGAATCGTCTTCTGTCCATGGTGCTCACTCGTACAGGAATCGGTAGTCGGTCAGGAGGTAGGTCACGACGGTCATCCAGGCGCGGATGGCGAAGTCGTCGTCCCGGATCACCATCTGGTCGTCGGGGAGGGGCTCGCCGGTCCACCAGTCCTCGCGGAGCTGGCAGGGGCCGGGCAGGATGCTCGTGGCATCTCCGCTGTTCACGGCCAGACGGCCGGTCGTCCAGGCGTCCTCCAGCAGCGCGTAGGCGGCGTCGATCTCGGGGTCGTCCACGGGCAGGTCCTCACCCAGGAGCCGCAGGAAGAGCCACTGCAGGTTCCTGCGGATGGCGGCTTCCGTCTGCTCGTCCCGCGTGCCGTCCCGCAGGATGGGCGCGTCGGCCATCGTGGCGTAGGGGAACAGGACGCGGTCGTCGGTGGACTTGTGCAGGTCGATGGGCACGGCCCGGCAGGCCATGTCGGTCGCCATGGACAGGGCGATCGACTCGGTCACGCCCGAGGGCTCGGACAGCCGCTCGGTGATGGTGTTCGAGTCGATGCCGCCGTACATCAGGCCGTAGAACTCGGTCAGGTAGCCCTGCCGGCTCGCCTCGTTGACCCAGGGCATGCCCAGGGTCGCCGAGATCTTGTCGTGGAGCATCTCCGGAGACAGCATGATGGCCGCACCGGTGCGCTCGAGGGTCGCCTCGGAGGCGCCGTCGTCAGCGATGGCCCGGAACCAGTGGGACAGGACCACCTGCTCGATGACCCACTTCAGGTCGTGGTTGCGCTCACGGAACTCGGCCGCGATGTCGGCGATCCAGGCGTCCTGCTCGGCCAGGGCCTTCTGCATGACGGGATCGTCGGTGACGGTGGCCTGGGACAGGGGCTCCTGGCCGGTCAGCAGCTTCATGACCATCTTCACGCTGGCGACGTCGAAGCGGGGATCCTCCACGGTGCGGGCCGCCAGCCAGGGCAGGGCCTCGTCCTGGGCGGCATCCGGCAGATCGACACCACCGAACCCGGGCACAAGCATGTCGTCATACCAGGCGGCATCGGGCCGGTAGGCACCGAGGGTGTTCCAGTTCTGGAACAGGCCGGCCACCGGGTCCATGGTGGTGTGGCAGACGTTGCAGTTGGGATCGTTCAGGGTGGGGTTGTCGAACGGGGTGTCCGTCGAGTCCACGGGACGATCGGCGAACGTCATGATGTCGGTGTCGAGGAAGGTCTTGTAGAAGTACCAGCTGCGGTGGCGGTTCCGGTTGGTGTCGGTGTTGGGGTACCGGTTGAGGAACGCGACGGTCGTGAGCACGCCGGCGTGGGGGTAGTCCGGCAGATCGATCTCCTCCCAGACCTGGGCGGCCGGGTCGTCGGGCGCGGGAATCGGGCCGTCGTGCACGCCGTAGGCCAGCTTCAGCCAGGTGTTGGCGAGCATGTAGTCGGCGGTCAGGATCTCGGACCAGGGACGGTCCTCCCGCAGGATGTGCTGGGCCAGCATCAGGGGCTCACGGGCGATCGCCTCGGCGGTCAGGGTCTGGTAGGTCCACTTGTCGCTCGGGTCGGTCTGCTCGTACCAGAACGCCGAGGGGTAGCGACCCTGGTCCACGATGAAGACACCGAGGTTGTTCTCCAGGTACCTGTCCGTCAGGAACACGTCGTTGAGCAGCAGGACCATCCGGTCGGCGAACGCCTCGCCGGACATCATCTCCCACAGCACCTGGATCAGGACGTCCTCGCCGCCGGCGCGGACCCGGGACTCCTCCATGGAGGTGGGAAGGCGGCCGGCCAGCACGAGGGAGGCCTTGCGAAGGGTGCTCACCGGGCTCGCGAGGGTCAGGCCGAGCCCACTGTCGGTGGCTTCGTCCTCGCCCTCGCCCTGGCACAGATCCGGACGGTTGGCCAGGGTGATGAACTCCTGGAGCAGCTCGGCCTCAGCGGATCCGGGCGCGACCATCTGGCCGCCGCCGTGGGGCACGGTGTTCGTCGGCTTGAGCAGCAGCCAGGAGGAGCCGTCCTGCTCCTTCTGGGCCAGGGTGCTGAGGATCTGGAGGTTGGCCTCCATGGCCCCCGGCACGGACGTGGGCTGCAGGACGAACTGGGAGTGTCGGGCCGACCCCTCCTGGTTGTGACAGGCCAGGCAGGTGGTGCCCACGAGCTCGGGCCACAGGCGGTCTTGCAGATAGTCCATGGGATCGACGCAGCTACCCTTGTCGGGGTTCTGGGCCAGATCACCGTTGTGCGGTCCGGGAGTGCATCCCATGAGCACGCTGATGGCAAGCAGCCACGAACGCATCGATCCTCCTCGTCAGCGCCCGGAAGGGGCGTCAGCAAGGCTTCAGGATATCCGCGTACATGACTGTGTGTAGGTGGAAGGCCGGCTATCGGCAGTCTGGGTGTTTCGGTACCACCTGCCGGAACCATGCAGGTGGAGGTCCCCCCGCGAACCGAACAGGTGCCCCCATGGGGCTGGGGGACGCATCGCATGTCAAATGGGTGTATGCAAGCGCCTGGAGGGGGACCAGGCGCAGGCCACCCGCGAGCGCTGACGTACCGCGACAGGACACCTGGTCGGGTGGGGACATGCGACCCCGACGCAGACCTCCCAATGCGAGGGGGCGTCAGTTCTTGTCGAGCAGATGTCATGGACCTGACATCCGGGGGTTCGGCGGCGGCACGCGCGGGGATCGACGGGCGACCGGGGCGACCTCGTCGCGCTGCGACGCGCGGGTTGGACCGAGGTCGAGGCGTGTGGGTCACCGGCAAGACACGCCGGCCCGAAGTGGACCGATAGGGAGACAGTGCGGCCGACGGCAGCGGACATCCCGGTGCCCGGTGTTCCAGGATGTGTGGTCCCCCCGGCGAGGTGCGACGATGACGGCAGAGGCGGAGGATGGCGTCGGGGACGGCGTCCAGGACGGCGTGGAGAACGGTGGCGAAGGGGCCGGGCTCACCCTGCAGGAGCTTCCCGTCATCGTCACGGGCGCATGTGGGGACATGGCGCAGACCATCGCCCTGGCGTTCGCCCTCGAGGGCCGACCCCTCCTGCTGAGCGATGAGGATCTGGAGACGCTGGAGGAGCTCGCCGATGCGCTGAGCGAATACACGGACGTGGACATCGTGCATGGGGACATCACGGCCCAGGGCCACGCCGAGCAGCTCATGCGCTCCCTGCAGGAGGTGCCGCTGGGCGCGCTCGTCCACACCGCGGGGGTCTCGCTGCACGAAGACGACGATCCGCACGGGTTCGACGAGGACTTCGCGGCCACCAGGCGGCTCGTCGAGGCAGCACTCCCCCACATGGCGCCGGGTGGGGTCGTGGTCCTGCTGGCGTCCAACGCCGGGCAGATGGTGTCGGGGTACTGGCTGGACCGGGCCGTCGATCGCCTCCTCGACGGAAAGCGGCGGCTCCTGACCCGGCTCATGTTGAGGAGCCCGCGCATGGCCTACGCGCTGTCCAGTCGGGTGATCCAGCGGTACGTGCCCCGGATGGCACCGGCCTTCGGGGAGCGGGGGGCCCGGATCGTGTCCCTGTCGCCGGGGGTCATCCACGCGCAGGATGACCGCGACGAAGAGGAGGCCGACGGGGACCTGGGGGATCTGCTCGCCCTGACACCCGCTGGGCGGACGGGGCTGCCGGAGGAGGTCGCGGCGGTGGTGGCCTTCCTCGCGTCACCGGGTGCGAGCTACATCACCGGCACCGACATCCTGGTGGACGGAGGGACCATCGCCGGCATCGCTGCGGCAGGTGGCGTTCGGCGTGGGTGACGATCACGACGCACCAGGGGCGCCCTGGCTACGACGCGCCCCGCACCAGCCAGAGCCCTGCCTCGAGGAAGGCCGCCCGGGGATCCATCGAGGCGAGGTCCCGCTGTACGTCTTCCGGGAGGGGCTCGAGGGCCACGTCCGGCCGCTGCAGGGCGTGCGTGGTGCCGATGAGCAGGGCCAGCAGGCCGCGGAGCAGGCCGTAGGCGGTCTGCTCGGGCACGCCGATGGTCTTCGCCATGTGCTGGGCGACCGCCACGGCGACGGCGCGGTTCTGCCGCTTTCCGTCGACCAGCAGCTCCATGGACAGGTTGCGCTCGAGGACGCTGGACACCCGCGGCAGGGTCTCGAGCACCAGCGGCGTGCGCTGGGCGGCGTCGAAGTAGGCGGCGAGGTAGGCCTCGGTTGTCATCCCGGGCCCGGTGCTCTCGAAGAGGGCGTCCTTCCACCCGTGCAGGGCCTCGAGGTGCAGGGTGTACAGCAGCTCCTCGCGGGTCGGGAAGTACAGGTAGAGCGTGGCCCGGGCGACACCGGCGGCCCTGGCGAGGGGGCCCATCGAGAAGCCCTCGAACCCGACCTCGGACAGGTGTGCGCGGGCGGCCTGCAGGATCGCCTGGCGCCGGACCTCCTTCTGGTCGTCCGTGCGTGCGCGCTGGAAGCTGTCTTCGGGGGGGGGATTCGTCACGAGAAACCTCGGGCGTTGACATCTGACAGGGTGTCACTTATGTAGGTCGCGTTGCATCGTCAACTAGCTGACACCCTGTCAGCAAGTGGCCGAGGGCATCGAACAAGGAGAGCCACCGTGAGCAACTTCTTCACGCGAATGATCGGCATCGCTCCCACACCCGAGCCCAACGGCAAGGGCGTCATCCCCTCGCGTCTCGGCCTGCGCCTCGGGGTCGCCAGGAAGAGCGGGTACGAGCCCGCCGACTTCGGACGGTCCTACGCAGGCGACAGGAAGGTCCTCGTGCTGTGCACGGAGGAGCGGTACCTGCAGATGACCAACGGCGCGCTGTTCTCCACCGGCCACAACGTCCAGGAGACGGCGGTGCCGCTGATGCACCTGACCGCTGCCGGGTTCGACTTCGATATGGTCACGCCGACGGGTGCGCCGGCCGTGCTCGAGAAGTGGTCGGAGCCGAGCGAGGACGAGGCCGTCCTCGGGTTCATGAAGGCGCACAAGGACAGGTTCGAGCGGCCCCTGTCCCTCGCCTCGATGATCGCCGAGGGAGCGCTCGACGAGGACTCCCCCTACGTCGCCGTCTTCTTCCCAGGGGGCCACGGAGCCATGGTCGGGCTGCCCGAGGACGCGAACGTCGCGGCGTTGATCCGCTGGTCGCGGGAGGCCGATCGCGCGATGGTCGTCGTGTGCCATGGTCCAGCCGCGCTCCTGGCGGCCAGCAAGAACGAGGGTGACCACCCCTACGCGGGCTACTCGCTGGTCGCGTTCCCCGACAGCGCCGACCGGCAGTCCCCGTGGATCGGGTACCTGCCGGGCGAGCTGCCCTGGTTCCAGTGCGAGCAGCTCGAGGCGCAGGGCATGAAGATCCTCAACCACAAGATCACGGGCGCCACCCACGTCGACCGCAAGCTGTACTCCGGCGACAGCCCGATGGCGTGCGACGACCTGGGCAAGCTCGTGGCGAACGCGCTGCTCGACGAGTGTGCGACCTGGGGAGCTGGGCCCCAAGACGCACGAGGGGCGGGCTGAACGGCGACCGTGAGGTCGTCCGTTCGAGCCCGCCCCTGGGAAGCAGCTTCGCTGCTTCTCAGACGTTGAACAGGAAGTGCATGATGTCGCCATCCTTGACGACGTAGCTCTTGCCCTCGGAGCGGATCTTGCCGGCAGCCTTCAGCGCGGCCTCGCTCTTGTACGCCTCGAGATCGTCGAGGGTGTAGGTCTCGGCGCGGATGAAGCCCCGCTCGAAGTCGGAGTGGATGACGCCGGCGGCCTGGGGGGCGGTGAAGCCCTCCTTGATGGTCCAGGCGCGGATCTCCTTCACTCCGGCGGTGAAGTAGGTCTGCAGGCCGAGCAGATCGTAGGTGGCGCGGGCGAGCACGGCCAGGCCGGGCTCCTTGAGGCCGAGGTCGGACAGGAAGTCCGCCTTGTCGTCCTCGTCGAGCTCGGCGATCTCGGCCTCCACCTGGGCGGAGATGAGCACCACGCCGGCACCCACGTCCTCGGCGTGCTTGCGCACGGCGTCGACGTGGTCGTTCTGGCCGCCGGTGAGGGCGTCCTCGTCGACGTTGCAGACGTACAGGATGGGCTTGCTGGTGAGCACCTGGGCGTTCTTGATGCCGAGGGCCTCGTTCTCGTCCCACTCGCCGGCGCGGACGGGCTTGCCCTCGTCGAGGAGCGCCTTCATCTTCGTGAGCAGGTCACGCATGAAGATGGACTCCTTGTCGCCGCCCTTGGCCTGCTTGCTGTACTTCACCAGGCGCTTCTCGACGGACTCGAGGTCGGCGAGGATGAGCTCGGTCTCGATGGTGTCGATGTCGCGGAGGGGATCGACGTTGCCGTCGACGTGGGTGATCTCGGAGTCCTCGAAGCAGCGCACCACCTGCAGGATGGCGTCGACGGCGCGGATGTGGCCCAGGAACTGGTTGCCCAGACCCTCACCCTTGGAGGCGCCACGGACGAGACCGGCGATGTCGACCAGCTCGACGGCCGCGGGGATCACCTTGTTGGTGGGGATGCAGGCCTGGATGCGCTTCAGGCGGGGATCCGGCACGGCCACGATGCCCACGTTGGGCTCGATGGTGCAGAAGGGGTAGTTCGCGGACTCGGCGCCGGCGGCGGTGAGCGCGTTGAAGAGCGTGGACTTTCCGACGTTGGGAAGGCCGACGATGCCTGCTTGAAGGGCCATGGGAGGAACTCCGGGAATGCACCAGTGGAACGGGGGCCCTCTATTCCGGTCGCCCACCTTCCGCACCTCGACCACCCTCCCATGCCGAGCTGGGTCCCGTGCCCGGGCCCGTGCCCGTGCCCGTGCCCGTGCCCGTGCCCGTACCCGTCATGGTGTGACTCGGAACATGGGTGACAGCCGTTCCGGGTCGCACCGCCTGGTCCGGAGGGAGGAGGTCGGATCGAGGAGGATGCGTTCTGGCGTGACGGGAGCTTGAATTGCGCCGGGAGAGTCGATGTCCTCCCGGTCGATTCCGCCCTGTTCGGTGTGCTGGATTCTGGCGATCGATGTGTCTGGAGACACAGAGAGCACAGAGCGTTTGTCCATGGCTTGGTGGGATGGGCGGTGCGACGGGGGCCGGCTCGTGGTGCGGGGCGTGCTGGCGCTCGGGTGCGTGGTGTCCGGTGGGTCGCGACCAGATCGTGCTGGGGCGGTGGCTGGGAGTGCGGTAGGGGGCCATGGTGCCTCCGACCGGCGGGCCGTCGCCGTGACGTGTGGCCGTCGCCGCCGCCGTCAGCGTCCCGGCCGGGCCCGCCGCGCCTCGATGACCATCGGAAGTCCGTCCTTCAGCGACAGCACCCCCTTCTGCTCCCAGCGGGCCTCGTAGCCGGGGCGGAGCCGGGGGGAGAACCACTGGGCGAGGACCGCCAGCAGCAGGTGGGTCTCGAGCATCGAGAAGTTGTTGCCGATGCAGGTGCGGGGACCGGCGGCGAAGGGATGGTAGGCGTGCTTGTGCTGGGCCGCTTCCTTCTCGGGCGCCCAGCGGTCCGGGTCGAAGCGCTCCGGATCCTGCCAGAAGTCCGGGTGCCGGTGGGTGTAGTAGGGCGACAGCATCACCGACGTGCCGGCGGGGACGTCGAATCCGCCGATGGTGTCGGAACCCACTGCATCCCGGGCGTAGAAGGGCGCCGCCGGGTACAGCCGCAGCACCTCCTTGACCACCTGCAAGGTGTAGGGGAGCTTCTTCAGGTCGTCGACGGTGGGCGTGCGGTCGCCGAGCACCCTGTCGAGCTCCTCGTGCAGCCGCGCGGCGGCGCCCGGGTTCGCCGCCAGGGCGTACCAGGTGAAGGTCATCGTGCGGGCGGTGGTCTCGTGGCCCGCGAAGAAGGTGGTGATCGACTCGTCCCGCAGCAGCTCCTCGTCCATCGTGGCGCCGGTGTCGGGGTCCCGTGCCGTCATGAGCTTGGAGAGCAGGTCGCTGGGCCAGTCCTCCTGGGGGATCGCGCGGCGCTGGGCGATGAGGTCCGAGATGGTTCGATGGACCAGCTTGCGTGCCGCGACGTAGCGTCTGTTGCCGGGGGTGGGCACCCACAGGGGCGCGCCCGGGGCCGCGAGGCGCTTGCCGCTGAACCCGACGATGGTCTCGACGGCCTCGCGCATCTCGTCGATGGCTTCCATGGTCTCGGTGCTGAACATGGCGTGCAGGATGATGGCGGCGGTGACCTGGGTCATCTCCTCGGCGATCTCCACCTCCGTTCCCTCGGTCGCCAGGTCGGACCACCGGTCGGCCAGCTGGACGCTGTCGGCCAGCATCAGCTCGGCGTACGTCTGCACGCCCTTGCGTGTGTAGAACGGCGCCATGAGACGGCGCTGTCGGAGCCACAGTTCGCCGGTGCTCGCCACGAGACCCTTGCCGGTGATGTACTTGCGGACGTTGTCGTAGCTCTTCAGCTTGTCGTAGTTCTTCCGGTTGGCCAGGTTCACCTGGGTGACGGCGTCCGGGTGCATGGCGAACAGCATGGTCTTCGAGCCCAGCCGCACCTGGAACACGTCGCCGTGGGTCTTCCACATGTCGCCGGCGAAGGCCAGGAAGCCCTGCTGGCGGGTGCCGCGGAGGAAGGGGAGGGCACCGATGGTCGGTGGTTGCATGGGTCGGCTCCTGTCCCGAGGAGGGGGCGAAGGCCGTCCGGTCATCAGGTTCCCGCGCGACCCACAGTGACTCGGGGCCCGTGAACGGAGAAACCCCCAATGGCGACATCATGTCACCATTGGGGGGCTCCGCACAGTCGTGGCGTGGAACGTGGACATGGCACCATGCTGCATCCACGCGGTTGCACCCCTGATAGGCGCTGCTGCCGCTACTCCACGATGATGGGGCCCTCGCCCTGCTCCTCGGGAGCCTCCGGTGCATCCTCGGTCGTCAGGCTGCCGGACTCTCCCTGCTCGGCCTCGACGGGCGCATCGCTCGGCGGCGCACCGTTCATCTTCTGCTCCAGCTGCCCGATCACGTCGCCCAGGCGCTCCAGCTGCTGGCCGAAGGCCGTCCAGTTGCCCGCCTGGGAGGCGGTGACCATGGCCTGGTAGGTCTGCGCGGCATCCTTCACCAGCACCTCGGGCGTGCCCTCGACCATCACCATGGTGGTGCCCTCCTCGGTGGTGTACTCCTCGGTGGCCAGGCCGCCGAACAGCACCGCCAGGCCTTCGTCCAGCGTGGTCTGCATGGTGATCTTGTCTTCGTAGCCGACGATCACGCGCTTGAGCTCCGGGATGGCGCCGGAGTCCGCCCGCAGGTACAGCGGCTGCACGTAGATGAGGCTCTCCTCGATGGGGATGACCAGCAGCGTGCCGAGGATGGCCTGGCTGGACTGCTGGTTCCACAGGGTGAGGCTGGCCGAGATGGCATCGTTCTGCCGGGTACGTGCCACCACCTGGGCCGGGCCGTAGACCATGCGATCCTTGGGGAAGCGGTACACACGGGTGTCGCCGTAGAACTCGCCGTCGGAGCGGGCCACCATCCACGCGGCCAGGTTGTCCTTGCCCTTGGGGGTGAAGGGCAGCATCAGGATGAACTCCTCGGTCTCCTCGCCGGGCAGCTTCATGACCGTGAAGTAGGGGCTCATGGGCTTGCCGGACACCTGCGGCACCTCCCACTGGTCTTCGCGGTTGTAGAAGACCTGGTTCTTGGTCATGTGGAAGGTGGTGAACAGCTCCGACTGCACCTTGAACAGGGTGAACGGGTAGCGCATGTGGCTCCGCAGATCGGCGGGCATCTCGTCGAGGGGGCGGAACAGCTCGGGGAAGGCCGCCGCCCAGGTGTCGGTGATCGGATCGGTCTCGTCTTCGCGGTAGAAGGTGACGGAGCCGTCGTAGGCGTCGACCACGACCTTGATGGCGTTGCGCAGGTAGTTCATGTCCACGCCGCGGTTGTAGCGGGTGACGGGGCCCGTCAGGATCTTGCGGTGGGCGGAGTAGGGGAAGCGATCGGTGTGGGTGTAGGCCTCGACGATCCACTTGAGCCGGCCCTCGCTCACCACCAGGTAGGGGTCGTTGTCGAACCACAGGTAGGGTGCCATGCGCCGCACCCGCTCGGTGACGGTGCGGTACAGCATCAGACGTGAGCTCGACTTGATGTCGCTGCTGAGGAACACCTTGAGGGTGTTCAGGCGCATGGCCATCAGGGAGCGACGGATGATGCCGCCGACGGGCACGCCGCCGGAGCCATCGTACACGGCGTAGGCGTTGCCCTCGCCGGTGGGGTAGTCGAACTCCTCCATCGTGGTGCGAACGAACACCGGGTAGGGCATCTCGCGGCCGTAGTAGATGGCCGGCTGGTCGATCTGGAGAGGATCCTTGATCGAGACCGGAGGGATGTCCTGCACCCACAGCCGGGGCAGGCCGTCGGTGGTGACCTCGTTGACCGGTCCCATGGCCACGCCGTAGCCGTGGGTGTACACGAGGGACTCGTTGACCCAGGTCTTGGCCTGGGCGGGCAGGTCGTCGACGATGAGCTCACGGGGCGACAGCATGGTCTGCCGGAGCTCGCCATCGATGATGTAGCGGTCGTTGTCGACGTTGGAGAAGTCGTAGTAGGTGCGGATCTCCTGCAGCTGCCGGAAGGTGTCGAGCAGGGGACCGTGATCCCACAGGCGGATGTTCTGGATGGTGGCCTGGTTGGCCTGGATGTCGTCCCAGGTGAGCTCTGCCTGGCCCGTGAGGCTGCGCTCCTCGACCTTCGAGATGCTCCACGCCTTGCGCGTCGCGTCGATGTGGTGGCCGATGTAGAACGACTCCTTGTTGAGCTCGTTCGGGAGCACCACGAGCTGCTGCACGGCGCTGGGGATGAGCGCCGCGCCGATGGCCGTGAGCACGTACAGGGCCACGGCCAGCGAGAACAGTCCGCCCTTCATGTTGCGGATGGCGATGAACAGCACCACGGCGCACAGGGCGGTGACGACGGCCTGGGCGGTGAGCAGGGGCAGGGTGGCCTTGACCTGGGTGAAGCCGGGGCCGTCGATCAGCGTGCCGCTGCGGTACAGCAGCTCGAAGCGGTCGAGCCATGTGCCGAGGGCGAGGGACATCAGGGCCAGGGAGGCCACGATGGCCAGGTGCAGCTTGGGGCCGTCCTGCATGCGGATGGAGGACCGGACCTCGCCTTCGGAGTGCAGCTGCACCACCCGGATCACGCCCCGGAAGATGTAGATCAGGGCCGTGGCGATGGTGGCGAAGAACAGCCCGATGGTGAGCAGGCTTCGGGCCCGCTGCAGGAGCGGGAGGGACCACACGTAGAAGGCGGCATCGTGGTCGAACAGGGGCTCGGTGTAGCCCATCGGGACCTTGTTCCACCATCCCAGCAGCTCCGGCCAGGCGGGCAGCGTGGTGATGCCGAACAGGAGCGCGAGCGCGATCCCGAGGAGCATGACCACCCGCGCGAAGGCCCCGGGCTGCAGGAGCAGGCGCTCGAGCGGCGTGCCCTGCCAGTCCTGGGGGAGCACCGTGGGGCGGTTGCGGGTGGTCCGCAGCGCGATGAAGACGCTGATCAGGACCGGCCCGGCCGTGAAGAGGACGCCCATGAAGAACGACACCACCTGTGCCCCGAGCATGGTGGTGAAGATCGTGGCCTTCTGCTGGGCCTCGAACCACATCCAGTCGGTCAGTATCCAGGCGAGCTGGCCGGACAGGGTGTAGAGCAAAAAGAGGATCAGCAGGGTCCAAACGATGGGGTTGCGCCTTCGCATTCCTTCTCCTGGGTACTGCCTGGTGACATAACGGGTGGCCCGTCATGTCACACCCGTCTGAAGAAGGTGGACCCTTGAGGCTACATGGTGGCCGCGTGGTACGCGAGCACCGGGGAGACGTCCTTCCACAACCTCGGATCGGGCGCACACTGGGGGATGTCGGAGTTCCAGGTGCCCGCCATGACCTTTCCGCAGGCGCTGAGGCTCTCGGTGAGGGAGGTGGTGTGGAAGCCACCTTCCACCGTGACGACCATCCGGCCGTTGCACCACTGATCCGCCTGGGCCTTGCAGATCTGCATCATCTGCGCGAAGCCGCCGGAGGTGAGCTTCATGTGGCCGATGTGGTTGTCGCGCTGGTGGGCACTGAAGCCGGCGACCACCAGGATGACGTCAGGTCGGTAGACCGTCGCGACCTTGGGCAGCAGCTCGCCCATCGCGCTGATCCACATGGCGTCGTCGGCGTCCTTGGGGATCGGGATGTTGAAGGTGGTGCCCAGGCCGGCATCGACGCCGCGTTCGGAGAGGATGCCCGTGCCGGGAAACGCCGGGTACAGGTGGAAGTCGACGAGGCAGATGTCGCGCCGGTGGTACGAGGCGTTCTGGATGCCGTTGCCGTGGAAGGCATCCCAGTCGATGACCATCAGGCGCTCGATGCCCAGGTTCTCCACGGCATGGAGGGCCGCGACGACCGGGTTGTTGAGCATGCAGTAGCCCAGCGGACGGGACGCCTCGGCGTGGTGGCCCGCCGGCCGGGTGAGGGCGATGGCGCTGGTGGTCTCGCCCTTGCAGACCGCCTCCATCGCGCTGACGGCGCACGCCGCCGAGGACAGGGCTGCCGTGACCGACCCGGGAACCAGGGGAAGCGTGGGCCCGAACCGGCTGTTGCGACCGATGAGGGTCTCGAGGCGGTCGAGGTAGGCGGCATCGTGGAACAGCTCGAGCACCGACCGTTCGACGGTGGTGGGGCTGTGGAAGCTGAACTCGGGACCCTGCAGCGCCTGCCGCATCGCGCGGCTGCGTGTCGGGCTGTCCGGGTGTCGTGGACCTGGGTCGTGGCGGTCCATTCTCGGATCATCGAACACCCACACGTCGCTCATTCCTACCTCCCACGCGCGGCTTGAATCGGCGCGGTGGTCAGTTCGGACAGGGGGGGGCGTTCTGAAGGCTGTTCTTACACGTACGTGACATCTGGCAGCGGAAGTGGTTGGCGGTGCTTGACGGTGAACCCGAGACCCCGGGCGGCGTCGAGAAGCCGCTCGAATTCCAGGCTGATCGTCGCACCGGCCTTCTGGGTGACCTCGTCCTCGGTGGGCAGATCGAAGTCGTCCGCGCCGTAGCGGAGTCCGAGGAGGGCGTCTTCGTTCTTGGTGAGGACGCTGGTGCGGATGTGGGGGATGTTGTCGAGGTAGATGCGGCAGATGGCCAGCCAGCGCAGGTACTCGCGGGAGGCGAGCTCCGTGCCGCCGAGCTCGGTGTCGTAGGGCTTGTAGGTCCACACGAGGAAGCTCGGCAGGGCACCGGGGTGCTCGTCCGAGAAGCGACGCAGACGCTGCAGGTGGTTCAGGCGCTCGCCGAGGGTCTCGTCGAAGCCGATGACCATGGTGGCGGTGGAGCCGAGGCCGGCGCGGACGATGGCCGACTGGGCGTCGTAGTAGTCCTCGACCTTGTACTTGAGCGGGCTGTGGCGCCTGCGGAAGTCGTCGTCGAGGACCTCGGCGCCGCCGCCGGTGATCCAGCGCACGCCGCTGGCCTTGAGCATGGCGGCGCCCTCGTCGTAGGAGATCTTGGAGACCTTGCAGGTGAACATGAACTCGGCGACGGTCATGCCGTAGAATTCGAGGTCGTCCTGGTAGCGCTCACGCACGGCCCGGAACAGCTCGGCGTAGTGGGGCATGTGCAGCTGGGGGTGGAACCCGCCGTTGAAGCCCACCATGGTGCCGCCGAGGGCGCGCATGGCGTCGATGCGCTCGAAGACCTGCTCGGTCGACAACAGGTAGGTGCCATCCTGCTTGGGCAGCCGGTAGAAGGCGCAGTAGTCGCACTTGGCCACGCACACGTTGGTGTAGTTGACGATGGCCATGATGAGGTAGGTCGCCTCATCGGGGGCGTGGAAGCGGCCCCGGACCTGGGAGGCGAGCTCCTGGAGCGTATCGTCGGAGGCGTGCTCGAAGAGCCACTGCGCTTCGCTCCGGCTGATTCGCTGGGAAGACTGGACCTTGTGGGCGATCTGATCAAGCATGGGGAACCCGCTCCTGTCGGCTGCAGTGGCATAACCCGATTTCCTGGGGAACGTTGGGGCCCTGCCGAGCACCGAGAGAGGTCCCCCCATGTGGCTGTCCGCGTCTTCCTATCGAAGGTACTTCACCCCCCGTGAAGCGTCCGCGATCATCGACGACGTGCGAGAACACATGAAACTGCTACGGGCCATCGCCGAGGAGGCGCGGGAGCTCGGAGAGCTGAGCGACGAGCGCGTGGGCCAGCGGGAGCTGCACGAAGAGCGCATGAAGATCCTGCAGGAAGAGGCGCAGATGGTCATGGACGACCTGAACCGTGCCGGCGTCCTCGTGCAGAGCCTTCGCCCCGGCCAGGTCTACTTTCCGGCCATGCGCAACGGCCAGGTGGCCTTCCTGAGCTGGCAGGAGCCTGCGCCCAACGTGAGCCACTGGCGCCTCGCCCACGAGGACGAGGACTCCCTGCGGCCCATCCAGCAGCCCTTCAGCCCCTCGTGGGCCTGGGACAACTAGCGCGCTGGACGTGCCGTCAGCTCAGGCGGTTGGCGATGTAGCGAAGCGGGCGCAGCACGGCCTCGGTGTGGGCCGCCGCGAACACCGCGGGCTGCTGGGCGGCGAGGACCTCGAGGCGGCCCTTGGGCTTGCCGTTCATCTCGATGAGCCAGGCGCCGCCCTCGTGATCGATGACGAAGTCCAGGCCGAGCTCGACGAGCTGATCGGACCTGGGCCGGTCGGTGAGGAACGCCATGAGCTGCAGGGCCTGCTCGTGCATGCTCCGCAGGGTGGCTTCGGTCAGGGTGGAGGCGGGCACGACCTCGGCGCCCCTCGCCCGGTTGACGACAGGATCGGTGGTGGACTGGCGCACGGCCGCAGGCAGGGTGACCCAGTCGCGCTCCGGATCCCGCTGCACCAGCAGGCGCACGCTCATGCCGGCGAGGCCTTCGGGAGGCTGGATGGCCTTCTGGAGCACCCAGTCTCCTTTGGTGGGCAGGGGGTCGCCGGGCCGGACCTTCAGGACGCCCTCGCCGAAGGCGCCGAACCGGGGCTTGAGGAACGCGACGCCCCAGGTGGAGAGCACTCCCTCGAACCGGGTGACCTCCGCGACCTGTTCCGGCACGGCGAGACCCGCACCGAGGCAGGTCTGGTGGGAGGCCTGCTTGTCGCGGCACCGCTCCACGAATTCCTGCGGGTTGAACAGGGGAGGGTGGGACAGCTCCTCCATGAGGTGCGCGAACGCCTCGGGGTGTCCGAGCTCGGGGTAGCGGTGGTAGCAGCCGAGCAGCGGGGTCGGATCCGCCTGGATCCACGCGTCGCCCTTGGCTTCGAAGTGGACCACCTGGTCTTCCAGGGTGCCCACCAGTCGCACCGGAACGCCCTCGTCGGCGAGCGCGAGGGCGGCCCGCCCGAAGGCGGAGGCCGACAGGGGCCGCGTGGGCGCTTGTGGGCGGAATCTCAGGAGGATGCCGATGGGCAGCATGGGGCTCCAGCAAATCGTGGGGTGTGGATCGTCCGCCTCTGAGGTATCACGTGGCAGGCCCGACCCACACGTCTGGAGATGGTATGACGCGCGCTTGGATCCCGGTTGTGATGACGCTCGGCTTGATGGCCTGCGGTGGTGACGACGAGGATGACGCGGTCGCCACCGGAGATACCCATGACTCCGGTCCGACCGACACCGGCCCGACGGGCGCCACTGGCGAAACCGACGAGACGGGCGCGCACACCGGCTTCCCCGAGGAGTGGGAAGGCGGCACGCTGCCCGGCATGACCTGCGCCGAGACCCTCGAGTACTACCGGCCCACGCCCACGCCCACGCCCATCACCGACGACGAGTGCCGCCAGGAGGATGGCTCCGTCCTCATCGGCACCCGCGACGAGGAGGGCGACTTCACGGAGCTGCAGTCCGGCCAGGATGTCTACGCGGTCCACGGGGAGCAGGGCGGCTGGCACTACGAGCTGGCGGTCGAAGCCCGGAACACGCCCCAGCGCATCCGCATGGAGTACCAGCTCATCGACATGGACACCTGCCAGCTCATCGGTGAGCTCGGCCGCAACGTCGCCCTGCCGATCCTGGGAGACGCCTCCCAGTGGGCGTGCGACGGCTGGAGCCAGGACAACCTCACGCTGCGCGACTTCTCCGGCTCCGACAAGCCCTGGGAGGTCTACTGTGGCCACCCCGTCCGGGTCGAGGTGCTCCTGAAGAAGGCCGGCACCGAGGACTACATCGCGGCGACCTACAAGGACTTCACGGCCCAGCCCGATCCCTGCGACTGCACCGCGTGCGGCGTCGAGCCGTCGCCCATCTGCTACGAGATCGTCGAGGGCGGACCGGTGGCCGTTCCGCCCATCTGCGAGCGCGACGACACCGGCGACACCTCCGACTCGGGCGGCCCGGTCGACACCTCGATGCCCCTCGACACCAGTCCCTGAGGCGGGCCTCAGCCGCGCAGGAAGGTCGAGGCGCCCCGCAGGATGCCCGACCAGAACTCCGTGTAGAACCCGGAGCAGAACAGCCAGGCCTGCAGGAAGAAGGTGATGAGGGTGACCGTGACGCCGAACATGGTGAGGCGGTACAGGCGGTCGACCTCCGCCGAGTGCTCGGCGCTCAGGTACCCGGACGCCAGGTGCGACTTGTCCTGATCGACGAGGAACCAGCCCCACAGCACCATCAGGCCGCCGGGTACGGAGCTGCACGGAAGCCCGACGATGGCGAGGAAGGAGCCGAGGATCACCAGGGCGCGAACGGCGCCGCTGCGAGGCCGTGGCGACGTGCCGTCGGACTGGAAGAGGTCGTCTACCTTGCCGGCCATCCGCCCCCCAGGGCGCGGAGCCGCGCGGCGAATTCGGACAGCGCGGGCTCGATGGGGCGCAGCTTGTCGGACTCCTCGCGCAGGGCCCCGATGGCGAGGAGGGTCTTCGCGGCGTTGCTCAGGTAGGAGCTGCCGAGGGCTTCGGGCCGGCTGATGCGGTGGCTGCTGAGGTACTCGCTGGAGCGGGACAGGACCGACTTGCTGAAGGCCTTGAGCTCCATGGGCTTGTCGGCCAGCAGGGTGGAGGCCTCCTCGGCGGTGAGGCGGTAGGCCTGCATCAGGAAGCTGATCATGCGGCCGAGCTCCCGCAGGCGCTCCTCGTCGGTGACCCGGTAGGCGCCGTCGTCGGCGGCTTCGAGGGCGCCGAACGCCACGAGGTCCACGAGGCCCTCCGCCACGAGGTCGGCGGCGGTCTCGTCCGGGTGGCGCACCACGTCGCGGGAGAAGGTGCGCAGCAGGAAGTCGACGTCGTCCGTCAGGGCATCGGCCACGATGAGCCCGTCGCCCTGGTTCTGGATGGCCCGGCTGACGAGGGAGGCGGGCATGAAGAACTGCATCACCTGGTTCTTCTGGTAGTCCATGATGACGCGCTTCTCGTCGACCACCGACCAGATGCGGCCCTCGGGGCCGTCGAAGCGCTTGAGCAGCCCCTCGGCGGCGTACTTGTCGAGGGCCTCGTGCAGGGTCTGCTCCCAGGCCTCGTGGAGCGGGCGGGCGAACAGGGCGCTCTTGTGGTCGAGGAACTGCTGCAGGTGCAGGGCGCGGATGCGGATGCCATCGGTGGTGATGGCGCTGCGGTCGTGGCTCAGCAGGGTGAGGGCGAGCAGGGTGGTGGGCATCACCACGGCCTGTGTGCCCATGGCGTGGACGAGGCGCTCGCCGAGGGTGCGCAGGTGCTCTCGGCGGTCGGCTTCGGGGAGGTCGTCCCAGGGGCCCGGCAGGCTCTCGAGCCAGTGGCCCACGTCGATGCCGTCGGCCACGCGGACGTAGACCTTGCCGAAGCGGCTGTTGAGCACCTTGCGGGCCTTGATGAGCTGGCCCACGGACTCCTTCTCCTTCTCGGCGCCGGACAGCTCGGTGGCGTACACGCCCTCCTCGGCCACGCGTTCGTAGGAGACGTTCATGGGCAGCAGCACGTTGCGTTGGTGGGGGGCGCTGTTGGCGGTGGCTTCCGCGATCATCTGCAGCACGCCGAGCTTGGGCCGGAGCAGCAGGCCGGTGCGGGTGCGCCCACCCTCCACGAAGAACTCGACCGGGTAGCGGTGGCGCAGCAGCTCCCGCAGGTAGCGCTCGTACACGGCCGCGTGGACCTCCTGGCCCTGGAAGCTGCGCTTGATGAAGAAGGCGCCGGCACCGCGGAGGAGGATGGAGACGGGCCAGATGGCGAGGTTCACGCCCGCGACCACGTGGGGGATCATGAGGTCGGCGTGGTAGAGCAGCCAGCTCATGAGCAGGTAGTCGAAGTGGGACTTGTGGGTGGGCGCGAGGATCACGGCGCCCTGCCGCATGGTGTGCCGGATGCGGTCGAGGTCTTCCTCGCGGATGTCGTAGCCCTGGTACACCCGGGTCCACAGGACGGTGGTGATGCGGCGGAGGAAGTTGACGATGGGCCAGGAGAAGTTGGCCGCGATGAGATCGAACTCCTTCTCCATCTTGTGCAGCACGTTGCCCAGCGAGCGCCCCGTGGTGTCGGCGATCTCCTGGGCGCGCTCCCGCATCGGCGGGTTGGCCAGCACGAGCTTCTTCAGCACGCGGCGGGGGAGCAGGGCGGGGCCCTGCACCGTGCGGGACTCCCGGCGCAGGTACCGGCGCATCATGCGGCGCAGGTAGGTGAGCTGCTTGGGGCCCTCCACGCGCTCCATGTAGGAGCGGATGTCGAGGGGCTCGCCGATCTGCAGGATGGGCTTGGTGGCCGTGGGCACGTACAGCTTGTACAGCTTGCGCCACAGCGAGGGCCGCTCCATCGAGCCGAGGAGGAAGTCCCGGACCGGATTGCCGGAGGTCTCCGTATCGGACGACCGGTTCCACAGGATCACCACCGGCACGAGCTGCACCGGGGCCTTCATCTCCTGCTGGGCCTCGAACACCGCGCGCAGGGGGTCCTTGTCTTCCGGGGGCACGTTGTCGGCGGGGTTGCGCTTGAGGAAGATGGCGATCGGGTCGCGGTCCATGACCGCTTCCTTCAGCCAGCCGGACGCCAGGGCGTCCGGGTAGCGACGAGCCGAGAAGGCACGTCCGATCCGGTGGAAGACGCCCTGCCAGGCATCCTTGATGGGCTGCCAGTAGAACGTGCTGCGGCCGTTGGTCCACAGGGCACGGGGCAGGCGGCGGCGGTTGAGCACCGTGTTGAAGGCCAGCAGGTCGATGGTGGAGCGATACAGCAGCACGTAGACCATCGGGCCCCGCTCGCTGACGCGGCGGAGGCGCTCGACGGAGTGCTCCTCGATGCGGACGCGGTCCATGACCGCCGAGAAGCCCATCAGGTGGTACAGCCAGCCGAAACGACGCAGCATCGGCGCCCGGAAGGACGCCGGATTGGGCTGTACACGTGGGCTCAGGGGCGCGTCGTCAGTCACCTGTGTCCTCGGGGGTCATGCCTGTGGGTTCGTCCGTCAGGCCGGAGTGTGCATCCGAAAATGTGTCGGATGTGTCTCCGGTATCGGCGGGAGGCCGCTCGGAGGGAGGGATGTAGGGGGTCCACCCCTCCGGCGTGCCGCACCCAATGTAGATCAGGGAGGGGTCGTCGGGGGACTGCCAGGCCTTGCGGGGACTGCACAGGGGTTCCGGCTCCTCGGGGAACAGACCGCACCCCGAGGAGAAGATCGCCAGCAGCGCCGCGAGACCCGGGCGGGTCATCCCTGCGCGTTCCTCGAGGCGTCGATGGCCTGCTGCAGATCCGCGATGAGGTCGTCGGCGTCCTCGATGCCCACGGACAGGCGCACCAGGCCGTCCACGATGCCCAGGTCGGCGCGCTGGTCGGCGGGCACGGACGCGTGGGTCATGGTGGCGGGCAGCTCCAGGAGGCTCTCGACGCCGCCCAGGGACTCGGCCAGGGTGAACAGCCGGGTGGAGGCCACGAACTTCTCCGCGCGGGCCAGATCACCGGACAGCACGAAGGAGATCATGCCGCCGAAGCCGCTCATCTGCTTGGAGGCGACCGCGTGGTAGGGGTCGCTCTCGAGCATCGGGTAGTGGATCCGCTCCACCTCGGGGTGCTCGCTGAGCCACTGCACGATCTTCCGGGCGTTGGCCTGGTGGCGCTCCATCCGCACCGCGAGGGTCTTCAGGCCACGCAGGGTCAGGAAGGCATCCCAGGGACCGTTGACGCCACCGACGGCGTTCTGGATGAACGCGACCCGCTCGCCGAGCTCCTCGGTGGCACACACGACCATGCCGCCGACGACGTCGGAGTGGCCGTTGATGTACTTGGTGATGGAGTGCACCACCAGATCGGCGCCGAGGGTGATGGGCTGCTGGAAGTAGGGGGTGGCGAAGGTGTTGTCGACGGCCAGGAGCGCGCCGACCTCACGGGCCCGCTGGGCCACCTTCGCGATGTCCGCCACCTTCAGGAGGGGGTTGGTGGGGGACTCGAGCCACACCATGTCGGTGTCCTCGGGGATGAGGGAGGCCACATCCTCGGAGGTCAGGTCGACGAAGGAGAACGTGTAGCCGCGCTGGGCGAACACCTTGGTGAACTGCCGGTAGGTGCCACCGTAGACGTCGTCACCGCAGACCACCTTGGCGCCGGGCGGCAGGATCTGCATCACGGCGGCCGTGGCGGCGAGGCCGGAGCCGAACGCGCAGGCCTTGACGCCCCGCTCGAGGCTGGCCATGCAGCGCTCGAGGGCCTCACGGGTGGGGTTCTGCGTGCGGCTGTACTCGTAGCCGGTGTGCTTGGCGGGCCACGACTGGGCGTAGGTGGAGGTCTGGAAGACCGGCTGCATCACGGCGCCCGTGACGGGCTCGTGGCGCTGGCCGCCGTGGATGACGCGGGTGGCGATGGCCTTGTCGTCGTGCTCGAGGGGCATCAGACGCCTCCGGTGCGTGCGATGTGGTCGATGATGTCGATGCGGGACAGGACGCTGATGAGGTTCTTGTCGTCGTCGAACACGAGGGCGAGGCGGACCTTGCGGAGCAGATCGGCCATGACCGCGACGTCGGTGTCGAGGTCGACCACGCAGTAGTTGGCGTCTGCCAGATCACCCACGGTGGACTCGGAGGTGGGGCCCTTGTGCAGGGCAGCCTCGAGCAGGCGGGTCTCGTGGAGCACACCGACGACCTCGTTGCCACGCATCACGGGCATCTGGGAGATGCCGTGGGTCTTCATCAGGCCGATGGCCTCCTGGGCGGAGACGTCGGGCGTGACGGTGATGGGCTTGCGGCCGGGCTGGGACTTGAGGACGTCACGGACGGTGCCGAGCTTGTTGTCGTCTTCGAGGTAGCCGCCTTCCTGCATCCACTTGTCGTTGTAGATCTTGGACATGTAGCGGGAGCCGGAGTCGGGCAGGAGGATGACGACGTTCTTGCCCTCGGTGTCGTTCTGGGACAGCCACTTGACGGCACCTGCGACGGCCGCTCCGGAGGAACCACCCACGAACAGGCCCTCCTCCTCGGCGAGGCGGCGGGTCATCTGGAAGCACTCCTTGTCGTTCACGCGGACGACGTCGGTGACGTGCTCGAAGTTGATCGTGCTCGGGATGAAGTCCTCGCCGATGCCCTCGAGGACGTAGGAGAAGGCCTCGGTGAGCTGACCCGTCTTGAAGTAGTCGTAGTAGATCGAGCCGACCGGATCGACGCCGACGATGCGGGCGTCGGGGTTGCGCTCGAGGATGTACTTGCCGATGCCGGAGATGGTGCCGCCGGTACCGAGGCCCGCGATGAAGACGTCGACCTTGCCCTCGAGCTGCTCCCACAGCTCGGGTGCCGTGCTCAGGTAGTGGGCCTTCGGGTTGGACGGGTTGTGGTACTGGTTCGCGTAGAACGCGCCGGGGGTCTCGTCGGCGATGCGGCGGGAGACCTTGTAGTAGGAGCGGGGATCCTCGGGCGCGACGTTGGTGGGCGTGACGACCACCTTGGCACCGTAGGCCCGCAGCGCGGCGCGCTTCTCCTCGGACTGCTTGTCGGGGAGCACGAAGACCGTGTTGTAGCCCTTGACCGCGGAGACCATGGCCAGACCGGCGCCGGTGTTGCCGCTGGTGGCCTCGACGATGGTTGCGCCGGGCTTGAGTTCGCCGGACTCCTCGGCATCCTCGATGATCTGGATGGCGATGCGGTCCTTCACGGAGCCGCCCGGGTTCACGTATTCGAGCTTGGCGTAGATGTTGCCCTTGAGCTGTCCGGTGACGCTGTTGAGCCGGACGAGCGGCGTATTACCTACAGCTTCGATGACGTTGTTGTACACCTGCTTCAAGTTGTCCTCCCGAGGGGGCGATGGGGCGTGGCCGGTAGCGATGGGACCCTAAGCGTTCCGGGTACTTGATGCACCCCTCGTGGAACGCACGAGCCGTGGTAGGCTTGCCGGGCACTGAAGACCAGCATGGAGTCCGCGTGTTCGGAACCGGTGAACGCATTCTGCGCAAGGGCGACTATATCTGGGGCGCTTTCATGCGCTCCTCACAACTCGACGGCTACATCGTGGCCATGAACCCTGGCGAACGCTCCGATGTGCTCGGGCGGTTCGGGTTTTCCGCCACGGCAGTCGACGATGCCGTCGGTGCGGCGCGCGAGGGGTTCGCCACCTGGTCGCACATGCCCGTCGAGGCGCGCGTCCAGGCCATGAACGCGTACGCCGACCTCCTCGAGGAGGAAACCGATCTGCTGGCGGTGCTCATCACCCGGGAGACCGGCAAGCCCCTGTGGGAGGCCACCGAGGAGGTCATCCTGGCGTCCCGTGGCGTGCGCCTGCTGGCCCGGTCCACCGCTTCGATGACCGAGCCGGTGGTGCTCCGCAAGGACACGGCCTGGTCTTCTCCGACCCCCCACGGCGTCGTGGGCGTCATCTGCCCCGCGAGCTTCCCGCTGCTGATGCCGTCGCTGTTCGTGGCGTCCTCCCTGCTCACGGGCAACGCGGTGGTCTTCAAGCCCTCCAAGTTCGCGCCGGCGGTCGGGCAGGCCGTGGCCGAGCGCATGGATCGGATCAAGCTCCCCCGCGGCGCGTTCAACATGGTCCAGGGATCCGGGGCCGTCGTGGGTCGTCGTCTGGTCACGCACCCGGGGATCGACGCGCTGCTGTTCGCCGGCTCCTACCAGGCCGCGTGCGCCATCCAGGCCCAGACCTCGGGCCGCCCCGAGCTGCCGGTGTTCTACAACTGCGGCGGCAAGGGCGCGGGCATCGTCACCTCGTCGGCCAACCTCGATCGGGCGGCCTACGACCTCGCGGTGAGCGCGTTCCTCTCCACCGGGCAGCGCCACGACAACTGCGCCCGCACCTTCATCGTGAAGGAGCACTTCGATGCCTTCTGCGAGAAGGTCACCGAGCTCGGTCAGCACCTCAAGGTGGGCTACGGCTTCGATGAAGACATCTTCATGGGCCCCATGAGCTCCGACATCGCGCGCAAGGGCTACTTCGACCAGGTGCGTGCGCTGCGCTCCGAGGGCCACATGCCCATCCTGGAGGCCGGTCCCGCGCATGTGCCCGGGCACAAGGGCTTCTACGCCCGTCCGGCCATGCACTGGGTGCAGGGTGCCGCCAAGCTGGTCGACGAGCCCGTGGGCCCCAACATGCTCGTGTACTGCGTCGACGACTGGGAAGAGGCCGTCGAGCTGCACGAGAAGATGGCCTTCCGGCGCTGTGTGGCGGTGTACGGCGATGCCGCCGGCAGCCAGACCCGCGAGCTGATCTCCCGCCTCACCACCGGCTACGTGTCGGTCAACCGTGGCACGGTGGGCTCGCCGCTGCAGCTGGCCGCCGCCGGCCGTGGCCGCGCCAGCCGGGGCGTGCCGCCGGGCCTCGATCTGCTCCGCTTCCTGGTGGTGCCCCGGTCGGTCTACATCGACAACCGTCCGTTCGACGGCAGCCGCAGCGTGCCGGGCCTGCAGGGCCCCCTCATGGCGGAAGAGGCCCAGGAAGAAGAGGTCACCGCGCCCACCTGATGCCTCGCGCCTCGCGCCGACGGGCCCGGCCTCCGCTCACGCGGGCGCCGGGCCCTCGTCGTCTGGGGCTCAGGCGACCAGCGCGGGAAGGCGCTCCACGGGCAGGCTGAGCACGAAGCAGGCGCCCCCCGTGGGCAGGTTGGTGCCCACGAGACGGCCACCGTGGGCCTCCGCGATGCGCCGGGAGATGGGCAGACCGAGCCCGGTGCCCGACGGGCGGGTGGTGAAGAAGGGGGTGAAGGCCTGCTCGAGGGCCTCCTGGCTGATGCCGGGCCCGTCGTCGCGGACCTCGATCTGCACCACGTCACCGAGCACGGCGTGGTGGGCTGTGCGTGCGGACACGAGGATGTGCCCGTAGGGACCCACGGCCTGCTGGGCGTTCTGGATGAGGTTGAGGACGACCTGGGAGATGCGGCCGGCGTCGCCGGCGGTGGGGGGAAGCTCCGGCTCGGTGGTGAGGTCGAGCTGCAGGTCCTCGGGCAGGCCCTGGGCCTGGGTGAGCTGGACGACGTGGTGGAGCAGGTGGCCGAGGTCGACGGGCTTGCGCCGCAGCTTCATGGGGCGGGCGTAGTCCAGGAACTGGGTGACGACGTCGTTGAGGCGGTCGGTCTCGGTGACGATGACCCGCAACATCTGATCGACGTGGTCCGGGAGCTCCTCGCCCTGCAGGACCTGCGCGGCGCCCTTGAGGCCGGCGAGGGGGTTGCGGATCTCGTGGGCGAGGCCGGCGGAGACGGTGCCGAGCATGGCGAGGCGTCGCTGCTCCTGCTGCCGGACGATGTTGGACATGTTGGCGAGGGAGGCCGCCGACAGGTCGCACACGCCGGCCACCAGCTGCAGCTCGGACACGTCGAACCCGTCGGAGACGGAGATGTCCCGTAGGGTGACCCAGCCGAGGAGCTCGCCGCGGGCGTACAGGCGCATCAGGACGTCGGCGTGCATGGACGCCACGAGGTTGGCGGTGGCGTCGTCCGGGCAGGACCACCGGGTCTCGCCGCGCTGCACGGAACACCAGCGGGGGCCGCCGTGGAAGAACTGGTCGAAGGGCGCGAGTGCCACGCGCTGCAGGACGCCGGCGTCGGTGGGGGCCGTGGCCTTCGGGATGCAGGCCCCGGCGCGTCCACTGTACAGGTACACGGATACCGCGGCGAAACGGCCGGAGGACAGCAGCTGGGTGGCCACGAGCTGGGCGAGCTCCTCGGGGGTGCTCGCGAGGGGGAGGGTCTCCTTGAGCTCGGAGACCGTGGCCCCGAGCTGTTGGGCGCCGGGGTTGAGGGTGTGGGACAGCCAGGTCTCGAGGGGACGGCGCAGGGCGTCGGCCACGCTGAGGAACACCGCGGAGAGCAGGAACACGAGGAAGGACGAGTGCAGCGGGAAGCGGACGAGGGTCATGCCTCGCAGGAACACGGCGTAGGAGAGCACCAGCACGGCGGCGAGGGTGCACACCGCCATCACGCGGACCAGCAGCTGCCGCAGGGCGACCATCCGCTGCGTGAGCATGGAGTGGTACACGACGTACATGACGGCCACGGCCAGCAGGGAGCTGATGGGGGGAAGCAGGCCGTTGAGGACGAGTCCGCGCTCGAAGAACTCGAGGGAGGAGCGGTCGGGCATCGGTCCGATCAGGCGGCTGAGCCACTCCGCGAAGGTCAGGAGCATGGCGGCCCAGGTGAGCCCGTACAGCCAGCCGATGCGGCTCCGCTCCACCTCGCTGCTGGCGTGCCGTCGTGCGGTCCAGATGCGCCAGAGGACGAGCAGGACGGCGACGAAGATCCACCCCGTGGCCGTCCAGTGGGCGAGCCGGGCGATCGGTGTGCCGGCGAAGATCATGCGCGTGCCGAAGCTGCCGATGCCCACCAGGTAGCCGAACGCCGTGAGCCGACGGCCCAGGTTGCGCCAGGTGCGCTGGGGCGGGAACACGGCATCGAGGGTGGCGAACCCGTGGGGCGCCACCACGCAGGCGGTGATGGAGACGAGGAACTCGAGGCCGCGTGCCTGGGGCAGGAAGGACAGCGCGAACAACAGGTAGGACACCGCGAGGGTCCAGCCGAGCCACATGAAGTCGCGGCGACCCGGTGCCTCCCGATCGAGCAGCCAGGCACGGGTGGCCAGGGCGGTCGAGATCACGGCGGCCAGGAAGTAGATGCCCGCGGTCATGGCGGCTCCAGGAGGAAGGAAGGACCCCAATCTGCCCTCATCATCGGGCTTCGTCGAGGGTCCTGATGGGGCGGGGGCGTCATGCACCGTGCGGCCGGGGCTTGCATAGGTGGGGTGGGACCCGTGGCGAAGGGTGGGGGCGCGCGTTCGGAGCCCCTGGAAGTCGCCTTGCAGGCGGGGAATGTGGGCGGTTCGTCAGGTGGGTCTGCAGGTGTGCAACGGACGCTGGCATTTGCGCGGGGCAGGCGGTAGGTTGGCGCCATGACACAGAGCTTCTACGAACTGCTGGGCGTCTCCCACGACGCGGAACTCGACACCATCAAGGCGGCCTACAGCCGTGCGGTGGCGCTCATGATGCGTCGTCGCGAGGCCACCGTGGCGCAGGGGGGCAACACCGAAGCCCTCGATCTGAGCCGTACCCAGATGGACGAGGCCTGGCAGGTGCTCAGCGACTCCGTCCGTCGCCGCAAGTACGACGCCATGCTCGCGCTGGCCGACACCGAGGGCGGCATCCAGGCGTCCGCCGCCCACTGGGACATGGTCGCCGGCGCCCTCGTGCATCCCGCCGTCCTCAGCGCCACCCGGCTCGTCGATGCCCTCACGCGGCTCGAGCTCGGTCCGCTGCCCCAGGCGGCGCGGCCCGTCGTGCCCCGTCACGGCTCCGCGGCAGAGCTCTCCTCCGCCACCCGCACGGACGACTTCGGTGCGCCCCGCCCCACATGGGGCGGCAGCTCGGTGCCCCACACGGGGGTTCCCACCACCGGCGTTCCGCACACCAACCCCGGCCAGGTGATCCCGTTTTCACCCCACGGCGATCCCGCACGGGCCCCCACGTCGCCCGGTCAGCCGATGGGTGGCGGCCAGTGGTCCCATGATCTGCCCACCGAGCCCGATACCCGGCACACGGGGGCACACCACGCGCCTGCGCCCTCCATGGGTGAGCTGGTGAACCAGCACGGCTACTCGGGTTCGCTGCTGCAGGCCTGTCGTGAGCACCGCGGCTTCTCGCTGCAGGAGCTGTCGAACACCACGCGCATCTCGCTGCGCTTCCTCGAGGCCGTCGAGCGCGAGGACTTCGCGGCGCTGCCCTCCGCGCCGGCCTTCGTTCGCGGCTATGTCCGCGAGCTCGCGCGCCAGCTCGATCTCGACGTGGATCGGGTGGTCGAGGGCTACATGCGGAGATTCGCAAGCCAGGGATGAGCGACACCCACACCATCATGGCCCTGATCCCGGGCCGTGTGGACGCCGTGGTGGCCCATGCGCTGCCCGAGCTGTCCCGTGCCCGGGTCGCCAAACTGGTCAAGAAGGGCCACGTCCGGGTCCAGGGCGAGGTCGTCGGCAAGCCTTCCTTCAAGGTGGAGGTGGGCATGACGGTCGACGTCGTGGTGCCGCCGCCCGAGCCCACCCACATGGTCCCCCAGGACCTGCCCCTCGACATCGTCTTCGAGGACGACGACCTCGTCGTGGTCAACAAGGCACCGGGCATGGTCGTGCACCCGGGAGCCGGCCACCGCGACGGCACCCTCGTCAACGCGCTGCTGTTCCACGTGCGCACCCTCAGCGGCATCGGAGGCGTGGAGCGGCCCGGCATCGTGCACCGGCTCGACCGCGGTACCTCCGGCCTGATGGTCGTGGCCAAGAACGACCTCGCCCATCAGGGCCTGTCGGAGCAGTTCGCCACCCATGAGGCACACCGGCGCTACCTGGCGCTGTGCATGGGCGTGCCGAAGGAGTCGTCCGGCACCATCGTGAGCTGGCTCGCGCGCCATCCCAAGGATCGGGTGCGCTTCGCCTCGGGCCCCAAGGGGCGCGGCAAGCGGGCGGTGACCCACTGGTGGGCGAGGGAGTCCCAGCGCAACCTCACGCTGGTGGAGTGTCGGCTGGAGACGGGCCGTACCCACCAGATCCGCGTGCACATGACCGAGCACGGACTGCCCCTGGTGAACGATCCGATGTACCGCCGGCGCGACCGCAAGGAGCCTCGCTGGCTGCAGCCCCACCTGTTGCCCGAGCGGCCGATGCTCCACGCGTGGCACCTGTACCTCCGGCATCCGCGCACGGGCGAGGCGCTCGCCTTCGTGGCACAGCCACCGGAGGACTTCCTGGGGGCGCTCGAGGAGGCAGGCATCGCCATGCCCGAGGCACCCGCAGAACAGGAAGGGTAGGACCCCACAACGACGACGCCCCCATCCCTGGTGGGGATGCGGGCGCGGTGGAGGAGCTACCGGGAGATCACTCGGCCGCGGGCTCTTCGGTGTCGCAGGAGGGGTTCTGCTCGATGTCCTCGTCGGAGATGATGGCGAGGCCGGCGTCGGAGACGTGGTTCGCGACCATGGAGTCGAGGACGAGGTCGAGACAGGCCACCACGCCGTCTTCACACTCGCGGCAGGCGCCGGGGGCGAGGAGCTCGACGGTGTCGCACAGGCCGGCGCTGTCGACGTCGGGGATGTCGATGTCGCGCAGGTCGGCGGAGCCGGCGAGGGTGAGGCCCTGGATGGAGGAGGCGTCGGCGGAGAAGGAGCCGGCGAGCATGACGTCGGTGAGCTCGATGTTGGCACCCGCGACCGCCAGGGGGAGGGTCTCCGCGGAGATCTCGAAGTAGGGGTTCTCGCTGAAGTCGGCGGCCACCGGGAAGTCGATGGAGGGCATGCACTCATCCTGGACCGTGCCATCGCCGGTGCCGAGGGCGCCGGTCATGGAGATCTCCTGGGTGGCCGAGTCGTAGGCGTTCGGGGAGACCAGGATGAAGATGTCGGTGGGGATGAGGCCCATGAGCAGGTCGCCGACGCCCGGAGGGGTGGTGATGCGGGCCGTGGTGAGGTCGATGAGGAAGACCTTGTCGACCAGGGACTCGGGGCCGTCCTCGACCTCGCCGCCGATCTCGGAGGTGGTGAAGTCGAGCGCCGCGGTCTTGTCGCAGGAGTAGGACACGTCGAGGACGTAGTCGGTGGAGGGCATCAGGGGATCGGGCTGCAGCAGGACCATGAGGCCGTCGTCGGACCAGGACTCGGCGAGGGAGACCTCGTTGCCGTCGGTGTCGGCGAGCATGAAGGACGCGGTGCCGGACTCATCGGTCTTGAACTCGAGCTCGATGGCGCTGCGGTAGTAGATGGACTCCGCGTCGGCCTCGTCGGGGAAGACGGAGACGATGCCCGAGGTGCACTCGGGAGCGGCGGTGTCGCCGGTGCCGGCGGGGTCGTCGGTGTTGTCGTCGGTACAGGCGGACAGGGCGAGTGCGGCGAGCACCAGGCTCTTCATGTGCATGGTCATGACTGCTCCTCCAGATGGGGTCATCTCGGCTGTGCCGCTAGTTACAGGTAAGGAGCTGGGCTGTCAATCGGTGGCGTGCATTCGGTATCGCACCTCGCCAGATTGGCCCTGGAGAACCCTGGTGGGTGTCTGCAGCGGTGCCGAGCTTGTCATGCATATGTCATGTGGCGCGCGTGGCGGCCATTTTCCACCTGGAACGCGCCTCATGGAGGTCATGCCGGAGGCGGGTACGGGCCGCCCGGGCCGTGAGGTCCCGGCGTGGGGTGTGCGGGGCGACTCAGCGAGGCGCGGGGCCGCCGCCGGGGCCCGGGGTGGGCTGTGCGCCGGAAGGAATGCGGTACGGTCGCAGGAAGATGGCCTCGGCGCCCTGTGCCTCGGGGTCGCGACGCAGCTCCCGCTCCACCTGACGGATGAGGGAAGTGTCGACCTCGGCGGCCCGCATCTGCTCGAGCAGGCTGTCGGCTTCGTCGGGCCGGCCCATGTGGTGGGCCGCCATCGCCATCATGGCCATCGCCTCGGTCTCGTAGCGGCTGCCCGGGAACGTGGCGCGCAGCTCGCGTCCGCGGCCGTACACGGCGGGCCACTGGCGCTTCTTCTGGTAGAAGCGACCGATCCACACGACCTTGCTCGCGAGACGGGCGTTGCCGCGGCCCATGAGGGTGTGGACCTGCTCGGTGTAGCCGGACTCGGGGAAGCGGGCCTCGAAGGAGGACCAGCTGTTCAGGGCCGTGCGGGTGGTGGTCTGGTCGCGACCGGCCCACTTGGGCGCGCGCTTCCAGATGCTCATGCCGATCTGGAAGGTGACGTGATCGAGGGACTCGTGCCGCGGGTGGTAGGTGGCGAACTCCTCGTAGGCGTACCGCGCCTCCTCGAAGTTGCCGCGCTCGAACTGGATGTCGGCGAGGGCGAGCTGGGCCTTCACGGACAGGGGGTCGTCGCGGTGGAAGTTGCGGAGCTCCCGGAACTTGAGGATGGCCTTGTCCCAGTTGCCACGCTGCATGGCCTTGAGGCCCTGTTCGTACAGATCGGAGGCGGGAAGGCCGCTACCGGGCACGAGCTGGCGCGTGGCGTCCGGCTTTTCGCGGGGCGTGGGATCCTGGCCGAAGCCGCGGCCCGGGCCGGGAGAGCCCTGCTGCGCGTAGGCGGACACCGAGAGGGTCATGGCGAGCAGGGTGGCAAACGATGCGGTGCGGTTCAAGCAGACCTCCATGCACAGCCGGGTATCGGATACGACGCCATGAGACAAGCTGTCTTGCCCTCGGTGCAACCCGTGTCTACCTTGCGACCGATCCGCTTCCCTCCGGAGGAACCCTTGTCCGAATCCGCACTTCCGCCTGTGTCCTTCTCGTCCTTCGCCATCTCCCTGGCTTCTTCCGCCATGGTCCACCTGGGCGAGACGCCCGACCCGGCCACGGGGCAGAAGTCCGTCGACCTCGGCATGGCCCGCCACTCCATCGACGCCCTCGCGATGCTCGAGGAGAAGACCAAGGGCAACCTTGAAGACGACGAGTCCAAGCTCATCACGAGCCTGCTCTACGAGCTCCGCAGCAAGTACGTGGCCGTGAGCAAGGCCCAGGGCTGAGTCCGCCGGACCCGCCCACAAGAAGAAGGCCTCGGATCCCATGAGGGTTCCGAGGCCTTCGTGCATGCAGGGACGGGTGCGCTGATCAGCCCTGGAGCATCTGCGTCACCATGGCCTTGGCGTGGGCCAGGGCGCCGTCGATGGCACCGGCATCGGAGCCGCCGGCCTGGGCCATGTCGGGGCGGCCACCACCGCGACCACCCACCATGGGGGCGATCTCCTTGATGACGTTGCCCGCGTGGACCCGCTTGCCGGCGATGTCCTTGGTGGCGGCGGCCAGCAGGATGACCTTGGGGCCCTTCTGGCCGGCGAGCACCAGCACGGAGCTGCCCAGCTTGTCGCGGAGCAGGTCGGCCTGCTTGCGCAGGTCGCCGTCGATGCGGGTGATGAGGACCTTCACGCCGCCGATCTCCTCGGCCTTGTCGAGCAGCTCGTCGCCCTTGGCGCTCGCGAGCTGGGTCTGCAGCTTCTGCAGGGCCTTGTCCGCGGTGCGCTTGTCGTCCTTGAGCTTGTCGATGGCTGCGGTGACGTTGGCGGGCTCGGTCTTGAGGGCACGGGCGGCGTCGTGCAGGAGGGCCTCCTGCTCGCGCACGAACGCGAGGGCGCCGTGGCCGGTCTGGGCCTCGATGCGTCGCACGCCGGCGGCGATGCCGGTCTCGGTCTGGATGCGGAACAGGCCGATGTCGCCGGTGCGGGCCACGTGGGTGCCGCCGCACAGCTCCATGGAGAAGCCGGGCACGTCGACCACGCGGACGTCGTCGTCGTACTTCTCACCGAACAGGGCCATCGCGCCGGCGGCCTTGGCGTCGTCGAAGGACTGGACCTTGGTGGCCAGGGCGACGTTGCGCAGGATCTGCTCGTTCACCTGGCTCTCGACCTGCTGGATCTCCTCCAGGGTCATCGGCTTGTGGTGGGAGAAGTCGAAGCGCAGGCGGTTCGGGGCCACCAGCGAGCCCTTCTGGGTGACGTGGCTGCCCAGGATGTTGCGCAGGGCCGCGTGCAGCAGGTGGGTGGCGGTGTGGTTGCGCTTGGAGGCGTCGCGCTGGCGGCTGTCGACCACCGCTGTGACCTCGTCGCCCTCGGTGAGGGCGATGGTGCCGACGGTGACCTCGTGCAGGTGCAGGCCGGCGGCCTTGCGGGTGTCGGTGACGGTGGCATCGCCGAGCGTGCCGGTGTCGCCGGCCTGGCCGCCGGACTCACCGTAGAAGGGGGTGGCGTCGAGCACCACGGTGCCCTTGCTGCCGGGGGGCAGGCTGTGGACCTGCTCCAGGTCGTCGCCGTCGAGCTTCTGGACGAGGGCGACGATGCGGCCGGTACCCTCGGTGTGCTCGTAGCCGGTGAAGGTGGTCACGCCATGCTCGGTGGCGAGGTTGTGCCACAGCTCGCCGACGGCCTTCGCGCCAGAGCCCTTCCAGGCGGCGCGGCCCATGGCCTGCTGCTCGGCGAGGGCGGCCTCGAAGCCCGCCTCGTCGACGGAGACACCCTTCTCCTCGGCGATGAGGCGGGTGAGGTCGACGGGGAAGCCGTAGGTGTCGGACAGGGTGAAGGCGACGTCGCCGGGGACGGTGCCGCCCTTGCCGGCCTTGTCGAGCTCGGCGTCGAGCAGGCGCATGCCGCGGTCGAGGGTGCGGCGGAAGCGCTGCTCCTCTGCCTGCACGACCTCGGCGATGAAGTGGCGGCGCTCCTCGAGCTCGGGGTAGGCCGCGCCGAAGTCGTCGACGACCTGGTCGACGATCTCGTGCATGAAGGGCTGGTCGAGGCCGACCTTCACGCCGAAGCGGATGGCGCGACGCATCACGCGGCGCAGGACGTAGCCACGGCCCTCGTTGGAGGGCATGACGCCGTCGCCGATGAGGAAGGCGGTGGCGCGGGCGTGGTCGGACAGCACGCGCAGGGCGGTGTCGGCCTCTTCGTCGTCGCCGTAGGTGACGCCGGCGAGCTTGGCGGCGCGCTGGATGAGGCTCTGGAACAGGTCGGTATCGTAGTTGGAGTACACGCCCTGCTGCACGGCGGCGAGGCGCTCGAGGCCCATGCCGGTGTCGATGGAGGGGCGGGGCAGGGGCTCCATGTGGCCGTCGGCGTCGCGGTCGAACTGCATGAACACGAGGTTCCAGATCTCGACGTAGCGGTCGTCCTCGGTGGCGGGGCCACCCTCCTCGGGGGAGACGGACGGGCCGTGGTCGTAGTGGATCTCGGTGCAGGGACCGCAGGGGCCGGTGTCGCCCATGGACCAGAAGTTGTCCTTGGCACCCATGCGCTGCAGGCGCTCCTCCGGGAAGCCGATGGACTTCCAGATCTCGCCGGCCTCGTCGTCTTCCTCGTAGATGGTGACCCACAGGCGGTTCGGGTCGATCTTCATCTCCTCGGTGAGGAAGGACCAGGCCATCTCGATGGCCTCGCGCTTGAAGTAGTCGCCGAAGGAGAAGTTGCCGAGCATCTCGAAGAACGTGTGGTGGCGGGGCGTGCGGCCGACGTTCTCGAGGTCGTTGTGCTTGCCGGAGACGCGCAGGCACTTCTGGGCGCTGGTGGCGCGGGTGTAGGAGCGCTGCTCCTGGCCGGTGAAGGTATCCTTGAACGGCACCATGCCCGCGTTCACGAAGAACAGGGTGGGATCGTTGTGGGGGATCAGGGAGCTGGAGTGCACCTGGGTGTGACCCTTGCTCTCCATCCACTCAAGGAACTTCTGCCGAATCTCAAGCGCTTTCACGAATCCTCCAAGCCGTGCGCCCCGTTAACTCGCTGGGCAGACGGCCTGCCACGACCCGGCACCACTGTGCCGTCGTCGCTTCGGTCGGGCCGACCACGAGGTCGGCCTGTCCCTTGCTCCTCGTCCCAGCGGCACCGGACCGCGGCATGCCTCGGGTGTGTGGCTCAAGGGAATCCCTGGGATTGCTTTCGCTCTGTCTCGGCGGGGTGTCGGGGCGATTCCGGCGGGGCGCTCGGCGCCCTGGCAGCCCCCGATGCTTCGTCGCGAGGCTCCTCGCCTCGCCGGCTCCCAGGACGCCTCGGGTTGGGGGCGTGGCGCCGCATCTGCCGGGCGGGCCTGCCGCTGTCGGTCGCGACCTGTCGGACGCCGGAACCCGAGTGCCAGTCCGCCCCGCACCACGAGCAGGCCCCCGACGCCCCGAAACCCCCAGGCCTCACCGCAAGAATCTCTGTGCCCTCTGTGTCTCAAGACACATCGCTCGCCAGGACGCGGCCAACCCGAACAGGTCGATCCCACCAGACAGCACATCGACTCTCCCGGCACAATTCGCTCCCGCTCACCAGAACCCCACCGCATCGACCCCAGCACCAGCTTCTGGTCCGACCGCCGCTACGCCGCCGCGCCGACTCCTTTCGGTGCGTTCAGGGGTCTGCGGCGGCGGCCATCTGCTCCAGCCGGAGGTCTTCGAGGCACTGGTCCTCGTGCCAGGAGCCTTCGAGGAGTACCACGGGGATCCTTTCCGCTCGTCCGATGTGGTGGCGCGTCGGTCCTTGGAGGTGGATGGTCTTGTGCAACTCCTCCTGTTTCTCGCGCCTCTCACGATCCCTCGCCCGTGAGGTACCGCACCAGCCCCGTTGTGTGTTCCCAGTCGGCCTCAACCGAGAGGGCACGGGGGCGTCCGGGGCCTGCAGGGACGCCAGGCATGATGACCACGGAACCGGGCCGGCCTGTGCTTCGTCGGTCTGGGGTTGATGCGCGCCCCAGAGGTACACGTCCGCGCCTCCGAGCCCCCGGACGACGCGCAAGACGCGCTGGAGACGCTCGGGGGGAACGTCGACGTCCACCCCGAGCAGGACATTGCGGCTTAGATTGCGGCGAAGCTTGTTTCTGGGGGCATCCGGGGGGGAGGTGGCGCCCAACAGGGGCCACCCGCGAAGTCGGTCCACCAGGGCATCCATGCTGTCGACTCTCCGGTCCTCGACCTGGATCCAGTCCGAGCCCATCAGGATGATGGTGGGCGTGCGGTTGCCCCGGTCGTCGGTGGCATTGAAGGCCTCGACGGAGACATGTCGCACCGATTGGCCTGACCCGATGGAGGGCAGCTGCAAAGGCTCGAAGGGGATGATCTGCTTGCCGTCGTCCAGGGTCGTCCATGGGCTGGAAGGTCGCAGGAACAAGGTGAGAGCCACGACACATCCTGCGATCGTGACGAGCTGTCTTCTGGACGGGGGCATGCGAATCCCGGTGAGGAAGGGCCACACGTTAGCACACGTCTTCGTCACCAGCGACGAACTTCCGTGACCTGCCCTCATGAACCCCACCTGTCAGTGCAGGTCGCGACCTGCCGGACGCCAAGACTCGAATGTCAGCACGCCCCGCACCACGTGCAGGCCGAGCCCGCTACGCGCCACCTGCAAGAAAACTCTGTGATCTTGTATATCGGAGCGGCGGCTGGCCACGGCCAAGTCTGGTCTGTGTTTGAGGCCCCGAGCCTGTCACAGAGATGAGCATGCACGAGTGGCCAGTCGCCCCCCTCCCTTTGGATAGGATGGGGGCACGGTCTTGG
>JARACJ010000015.1 GCA_028767165.1 Proteobacteria bacterium DTSAM18
TGGCCCGTGAAGGCATCAGCGTCGAAGCCGAGCCTGGCTTTTGAGCCTGGGCACGTCCGCCCGACTCAAAATTCCAGGACTTCAGGGTTGCCAATCAACAGAGCATCTCTGTGTCTCCAGACACATCCTCGGCCAGAAGCCGGGCGCCGGCACAGGTCCCCGCCGTCCGAGAGCACATCGACTCTCCCGGCACCCCATGCTCCCGCCACGCCAGAACCTCGCGGCAGGCGCCCTTCCGCACACCCCGGGGCACACGCTCCCACGAGAAAGGGGCGCCCCGAAGGACGCCCCCATGGAGGCTCAGCGCGCCTTTGGAGCCCGCCTACAGCTCCTTCACCTCCGCCACGAGGTCGGTGAGCATCTTCTTCGCGTCCGCGAACAGCATCAGCGTGTTGTCCGCCTCGAACAGGCTGTTCTTGATGCCCGCGTAGCCCGGCGACAGCGAGCGCTTGATGACCATGACCGTCTGGGCCTCGTGGGCCGGCAGGATGGGCATGCCGAAGATCGGGCTGCTGGGGTCGTTGGCCGCGGCCGGGTTGACCACGTCGTTGGCGCCCACGACGATGCAGACGTCCGTCTGCTTGAAGCTGCCCGCGATGGCGTCCATGTCGTACAGCAGGTCGTAGGGCACGTCGGCCTCGGCCAGGAGCACGTTCATGTGGCCGGGCATGCGTCCGGCGACCGGGTGGATCGCGTAGGAGACCTGCACGCCGCGCTTGATGAGCAGCTCGCCGAGCTCCTTGCAGACGTGCTGGGCCTGGGCCACCGCGAGGCCGTAGCCGGGCACGATGATCACGGACTGGGCGCCCTCGAGGATCATGGCCGCCTCTTCCGGACCGGCCTGGGTGACGCCCTCGTAGCCCTCGTCCGCCGCGCCACCCGCGGCGTCCGTCTGACCGAAGCCGCCGACGAGCACGTTGGCCAGGGAGCGGTTCATGGCGTCGGACATGATCCGGGTGAGGATCAGGCCCGCCGCACCGACCATGGTGCCCGCCACGACGAGCACCGGGTTGCCCACCAGGAAGCCGGCCGCCGCCGCCGCGATGCCCGAGTAGGAGTTGAGCAGCGAGACCACGACGGGCATGTCGGCGCCACCGATGGGCAGCACCAGCAGCCCGCCCAGGAGCAGGGACAGGCCGGTGACGATCCACAGGGCAGACGTGCCGAACTCGGCCGTTCCGACCCCGAACCACACGCCGACGCCGATGATCGACATCAACAGGGCGACGCTGAGCGCGTGCCGCGCCGGCAGCAGGATGGGCTTGCCCTTGGCGAGCCGGCCCTGCAGCTTGCCCCAGGCCACGAGCGAGCCCGACAGCGTGACCGCGCCCACCACGATGGAGCCCAGGAGCACGAACACCTGCACGCCCGCGGGCAGCGTGCCGCCCTCGAAGACCTTCACGCCGGTGCCGATCAGGCCCTTCTCCCGAAGACCCGCGTAGCTGGCCAGGGCGACGAGCGCCGAGGCGGCGCCGCCGGAGCCGTTGAACAGCGCCACCATCTCGGGCATGGCGGTCATCTTCACGGTGAGCGCCGTCCAGGCGCCGATGGCGGTGCCGACGACGAGGCCGCCGAGGATGAAGGTGGGGTCGACCCAGCCGAGCTCCAGCGCCGTGCCGATCACGGCGAGCAGCATGGCGAGAGCCGCCAGCGTGTTGCCCTGGCGGGCCGTCTTGACCTTGGACAGCCGCTTGATGCCCAGCGTGAACATCACCGAGGAGATCAGGTAGAGCACCGGCGGCAGGGAGGCGAGGAAGTTCATTTCTTCCTCCTGAACATCTTCAGCATGCGGTCGGTGACGAGAAAGCCGCCCACCACGTTGATGGTGGCGGTGGCGACGGCTGCGGCGGCCAGCCAGCGGGCCAGCGTGGGATCCCCACCGGCCGCCACCGTGATGGCGCCCACCAGCGTGATGCCGCTGATGGCATTGGCGCCGGACATGAGCGGCGTGTGCAGCGTGGGCGGCACCTTGTTGATGAGCTCGAAGCCCAGGAAGGCCGCGAGCACCAGCACATACAGCCCCATCAGGAGCGGTCCCATGATCATGCGGCACCTCCGGCCCTGGACATGGCGTCGGCCAGGCGCTTGTTGACCACCTTGCCCTTGTAGGTGCCCATCAGCCCCATGAGGATCTCGTCCTCCACGTCGAAGTCGATCGCGCCTTCGTCGGTGATGTGGGTGAGCACGTGCACCAGGTTCGAGGCGTACAGGGTGCTGGCGTCGCGGGGCATGGTGGCGGGCAGGTTGGCCTCGCCGATGATGCTGACCCCGTGGACCAGGACCGTCTCCCCCGCCTTCGACAGCGCACAGTTGCCGCCGGAGCCCACGGCCATGTCGACGATGACCGCCCCGGGGCGCATGGACGCGACCATCTCCTCGGTGACCAGCAGCGGCGCCTTGCGACCGGGCACCTGGGCCGTGGTGATGACGGCGTCGGCCTGCTTGACCCGCTCCGCCACGATGGCCTGCTGCTTCTTCAGGAACTCTGGCGTGACGGCCTTGGCGTAGCCGCCCTCGGAGTCGGCCTGCATGTCGGGCAGGTCGATGAAGCGCCCGCCAAGGGACTCCACCTGCTCCTTGACCTCCGGTCGGATGTCGCTGACCTCGACCACCGCGCCGAGACGCCGGCAGGTGGCAAGGGCCTGCAGCCCGGCGACGCCCGCGCCCATGATGACCACCCGGCTCGGCTTGACGGTGCCGGCGGCGGTCATCAGCAGCGGCATGTAGCGATCGAGCTTCTCCGCGGCGATGAGCGCCGCCTTGTAGCCGCCGATGTTGGCCTGGGAGCTCAGCGCGTCCATCGACTGGGCGCGGCTGATGCGGGGCAGCAGCTCGAGGGCCAGCGCGGTGATGCCACGGCGCTGCAGGATGCCCATGGTGTCCACCTGACCCAGGGGGTCGAGCAGGCCCATCACCACGGCGCCCTCCTTGAGGGCCTCGGCCTCCAGCACCCCGAGCTCGGGGTGGGCACCGAGGGGATCGGGCACGAGCACCACGTCGGCGGTGCGCCAGTCACCCGCGCCCTCGCCGATGACGGCACCGGCGGCGGCGTAGTGCTCGTCGAGGAAGTTGGAGGCCACGCCGGCCCCTGGCTCCACCACCACCGACAAGCCCAGCTTCACCAGCCGGGCCACGGAGTCCGGCGTGGCCGCCACCCGGGTCTCCCCTTCTCTGTGGCGTTTCGGTACGAACACGACCGGCATGCAGACCCCCGATGTTGCTGGTTGTCCGTCGTGATCGAACTGTAGCAGAAGGGCGCGGACGACTCACTGCGATCTCAGGTACGGAATCGACATCCCGGTGCTCCGCACACCGTCTGCACCCGCCATCCTGCGCGTACCCATTCCTGGGAACGACGCGTCCTCGAGAAAGCCCTACCGTTTTGTAGCCACCGCACATGAACATGGCTTCGAACGTCCACACACTCTTCATGTCCTTTGTTGCTTTCTTGTGCACTCCATGCTTCCGTGAAGGCGAAACCCTAGTTCAGGTAGAATCATGCATCGTTTTTCCCTGTCCACCATGCTGTTGCTGTTCGCATGCGCAGAGCACATCCCACGCTCCGCCGCCGACACGGCAGACATGCAGCATGGATTTGCCAGCCAGCTCACCCAGACCGGCATTCTTCCCGCCGACATGGTGGGGCTGTGGGATGCGGTCAGCCTCGAGCCCGCCAGACACGACCAGATGGTCGCCCTTCCTCAGGGGGACACATCGGCCAGCCTGATCATCACGTCCGAACACCTGCTGGTTCTCTCTCAGCGGGGCGTGGACTTCGATGGTGCGCCGGATGTCGAGTGCTTCCAGGGCACCCACTTCTTTCCCACCGAGCCCAGGTTCGACTTCATCCTGTCCGGAGGCTGGGCCCTCGATTCCGCCGACCACTGGTGCCCCACCCTGCAGATCGTGTGCGAGGCTGTCCATCCGGGCGACCTTCTGACGTGTGACGTGTGGCAGATCGACGACAAGCAGGAGAGTGCCCCTCCCAGACAGGACACCCTGCTGCGCTACACCTTCGACTGGACGCGAGAGGAAATCTAGACCCCTTCCTGCAGGTTTACGCGAAGCAATGAAATGCACAAACATGAAGCGTCCCCCAGCTCGAGATGCTCCATGACCCGCGCCTTCCTGTTTCTGACCCTTGCTGCCACGGCCTGCACCGTCGGACCCGGCAATGACCATTCCGACGCCCACCCGCTGTCCGGAGCCTGGTCGGGAAACCACCTGGAGTTCCTCGCAGACGGCGAGACGATGGACCTTCCCCACGTGATCCAGCACCCCACCGAGGCGAGCATCTCCAAGGTCTGGACCTTCGACCTCGCCGTCGACGACATGGGAGGCGTCACGCTGTCGGAGGCCCTCACCACCTGGGACGACGACGCGGTCCAGGAGCAGGAGAGCTGCGTCGTGGAGGGAACGTTGGTCGAGGATGATGACGGTGGATGGTCGGCCCACCTGCCCGGCCCCGCCGACCCGGACGCCGTCCTGCCGTGCCTGACCCTCGACGCCAGCTGCACCCTCGACGCCCCCGACGCCCTCACCTGCACGTTCACCACTCCGGACGAGGGCACCTACGCGGGCCTCGACGCCTCCCGCTACGAGCAGATCCTCACCTTCGAGGCCGTTGCAGGATCCGACACCGGCGCCCGGTGACGGCCAGCCGTGAGCCATGGCGGCATGGTGCGCTCCAGGTCCCCGTCGGTACGGTCCGACAGCACAAAGTTGACGGGGGATTCAGGTCGATGGAACCGCCACTCCGGTTCGCCTGGCCTCAGTCGGCGCGAAAAAGGCACTTGCGGATGTCCACCAGCGTCTGAAGATGCGTGTTGGATCACACCAAGGAGTATCCAATGCGCCTTCACACCGCTCTCATCGCCGCCACCGTCCTGTCCGCCGGCTGCGTGTCCGACAACTTCGCTCCCCTCCGCGTGGACTGGGCAGGCACCGAAGTGGCCTACCTCGACGGCGACACCGTCCTCGACACCATCGATCTGCCCTTCAGCATGGAGATCCCCGAGTCCGGCGGCGTCTTCCAGAACGTGACCATCGACGCCACCGTCGATGAGGCCAACATGGTCACCTTCACCACCACCTGGTCCTTCACCCAGGACGGCACGGTTCTCGACAGCCTCTCCTGTGACCAGACCTCCGAGCTGGTGATGGACGAGGAGACCGGTGCCTTCGAGACCCTCACCCCCGAGGTTGACTTGGGCGAGGGTGAGTCCTGCAGCGAGATGATGACCTCCTGCATCCTCAACGACGATGCCGACGAGCTCACCTGCGACATGATGCCCAGCATGGACGGCGAGCTGATCGAGGGTGAGCCCACCCAGCGCGTCACCTTCATGGTGGTCGAGGGCGGCGACACCGCCGAGTGATCCCCCACGCTCCTCCGGAGCACCCCCGAGGGCGGGTGGCGGCACGTTTCCGCCACCCGCCCTCTCGTCGTTCCGGGGCCTTGCACCCGGCGTCTGCGGAAGCACCACCGAGCGCGTTCACACGTTCGTTACGCTGTGCCATAGTCGGTGCACCCCCGTTTCCCGGACCGGCCGGGTCGCCCGTCCGCCGCATCGCTGGAGCCCTTCGACATGCCCATCGCCCGCCTCCTCGTCGCCGCCACCCTCCTGTCCGCGGCCTGCACCTCCGCCACCACCCTGACCCTGCAGGGCGAGTGGGACGCCTTCGAGGTGATCCCGGTCGACGACGGCGTCGACGAGCGTCCGCTGGCGTTCCCCTACTCCTACGAGGTCGAGGCCCAGCCCGGCTCCGAGGGCATGGCCACGGAGACCATCACCGCCACCATCGACGAGGCAAACACCCTCACCCTCACCTCCGCCATCAAGTGGGTGGCATCGGGCCAGGCGCCGGTCACCGAGGCGTGCCACCAGGTCGGAGAGCTCACGCAGGACGAGGAGGGCGCCTGGATCACCCTGCTTCCCGAGGCCGCTCTCGGCGAGACCAACACCTGCCCCGAGGCCGACGCCAGCTGCACCGTCACCGACGACGGCATGATGCTCGAGTGTGACGTCTTCTACACCGACACCTCCGCCACCTTCCAGGACACCCACCTCGAGGGCCTGCGCATCTCCTTCCGCCCCACAGGCTGGGTCGACACCGGCGCCATGTGAGGCCGCTCGCCCCGCCACCAGGGGTACCGCAAGCACGAGATCCGGCGAAAACCACGGTTGCCCCGTCGATGGCGCGCTCCTCGCACAATTTCGCGAAATCGTGCTAGCGTCGCCACGAATCCGACCGTCCGGAGTCCGCCTTGGCCCTCCCGTTCCGCCTGCTGTCCGCCATCCTCCTCACCGGGTGCGCCGTGGAGCCCACGGAGCACGCCCCGCTCATGGGCACCTGGGAGGGCGTCGCCCTCACGCTCGACGTCACGGGCCAGACCGTCGATCTGCCGCTCACACTGCCCGCCGCCGACCCACCCGGGGCCTACGTGATCATGGAGGTCTGGGCCTCCGTCGGAGAGGACGGCCTGCTCACGATGGGAAGCGGTGAGGACATCGAGCTCGACGGCGAGATCATCGCCACGGGCCACTGCACCGCCTCCGCCCCCGTCTCCCTGGAGGACGACGGCAGCTGGACGGCCTTCCTCGAGGCCTTCGTCCCGACCGAGCCGGACAACCTGTACGACGAGTGCCCCGCCATCGACGTCACGTGCGCCCTGCACGACGACGACAGCCTCGTCTGCGACCTGGTGCCCATGGAGGTCGATGCCGACGGCACCGTGGTGGGCGAGCTGGAGAACGCCGCCACGCAGGTTCGGTTCGTGCGCCCCTTCGAGGCGGACCTGTAGGCAGGGCACGGACGACGTCCGTCCGTCACGCGTTGTAGACTCGGGTACGGGCACCCCCACACCTGGAGCCACGATGCGAACGATCCTTGCGACCACCCTCCTTGTCGGCCTGTGCGCCTGCAACGACGACGAGGACGACGGCCACGACACCTTCGACACCGGCCTGCGCGACATCACCGAGACCGACGTCGGGTTCGTCTGCTTCGACGATCAGATCACCGACGGCAGCGTCACCTTCACCGTGAGCGAGGACTGCCTCACCGGGTCCGCGCAGGACGTCGAGCTGACCTGCGAGGCCACGCTCGACGACGAAGACCACATCGTCATCACGAGCACCCTCACCTACCGTGTGGGGTCCTCACAGACCGACGACTGCAACGTGCACACCACCACCTGCAGCCTCGACGGTCTCACCGGCGCCACCTACGAGGTCGTCTACCGCAACGACGACGAGCCGCTCACCGCCGCCGGCGACGGCAGCCGGAGCTGCCTGCCCGAGGGCTACTTCGAGGAGTAGACCTACAGGCCGTGCAGCGCGTCGAGGCGCTCGAGCTGGTTGTCTGCCTCGACGCCGCTCCCGACCACCTGCCGGTACGCCAGCACCTCCTGCCGGGCCTCCCCCTCCCGCGGAGGCTCGGCCCCGTTGTGGATGCGGGCCAGGAGCAGGTGGGCCCTCGCGACGGCCTCGCGCCCCATGGGATCCGCCAACGGCGCATGGATCACCACGTCGTCGGCGATCTGCTGGGCCTTCAGCGCATAGCCGCGATCGAGCATGACCTCGGCACGGTGGATCATCACACGCGCCTGGGCCCCGCTGGTCGCCCGCAGGTACGCCATCTCGGGTCGTGACACCGCATCCGCCGCCCGGTCGTCGTGGGGATACTGGCGCACCGCCTCCAGCCAGGTCTCCGCGTACCACTGGGCGAAATCCTCGCCGAGGACCTCCGCGGCCAGGGGCGCCGTGAGATCGAGCTCCCGGCGCAGGAGCCAGGAGAGCTTGTGGTTGTCGCCCATCTCGTGCAGGAGGCGGATCGCCTGGGTCATGCCGGCCGGGTAGTCGTGGGTGGCGAGCCAGATGCGCTCCTGGACGGGCGGCACCACGTGACCGAGGCGCTGAGGACTGAGGATGACCCGCTCCCCCGCCGACGATGCGCCGATGGGAAGCAGCTCGAGCCCTCCGACCTTCAGCGACAGCTGCGAGACCTCCGTGATCATCCTGGCCGGCCGGTTCCGCTCGAGGGGCGCGGAGACCCGCAGGGTGTAGTCGCCCCGGGGGATGATGACGGGGTTCTTGGACATCACCGTGGTGCCGTCCGGGCCGGTCTGCTGACACCGGACCGGTTGATCGTGACCGGTGACCACCATCCGCAGGCCGAGGCGCCCGGGGGGATAGCCCACGCCACCGATGGGCTCGAGCATCTCCGAGAAGCTCCCCCCACAGTAGGTGTGGATCCGGGTGGCCGCACCACCGCCGCTCGCCAGCACACCGATGCCCGCGACACGCGAGCCCGCCTCGTCGACGAGCTCCACGTACACGCCGGTGCCCTGCTCCACCCGCTCGAACACCGCCGACAGGTCGAGGTCGAGCCAGGGCCCCACCCACCGGACGGGACGCTCCATCAGGACCCCGAGATCGCCCGGCAGCATCGCGTGCCAGCCGCCGTCTTCGGTGGACCACACCAGGCCCGCCTCCCGGAGGGCCCACTCCACCGGCCCCCCTGCCGCGGCAGCCGCCGACCCGTGGGGGAACAGCTCCACCGGCTTCTGCAGGGGAAGGGCGCTGAGCCAGCTCCATGCGCCCCGGCGCTCCGCCGGCAGGTGGGACACCAGCGATCGGGCCTCCATCATCTCCGCCTGCTCCGTGTGGGCGCGGATGAGCCCCTCGCGGGGCTCGGGCCCCTCGTCGATGTCGGCGGCGACACGGTAGGCATGCTCGGCCTCCTCGTGCTCGCCCAGGTTCTCCCAGATGCGACCCGCCGCCAGCTGCATGCGGTACTGGTCCTCGGCCTTCGACCGTGAGGCCAGGAGCGACAGGGCCTGCGCGGCACTGGAGGGGAGCCCGAGCTCGGCGAGCTCGAGGGCGCGCCCGATCCCCTGCCCGTCGGACACCTCGCGCAGCGCGTCGCGCAGCCAGCCGACGTCGGTCTGGTGGCCCCCGAAGGCCGCGACCTGATCGTCGCCCATGCCGAGGACCCACAGCCGCCAGTCCTCGTCGGCGACCACGAGCTCCTCGTCACCGTCGCCATCGAGGTCCCCGGCCGTGAGGGCCCGCAGGCCCTGGAGCACGAACTCCCTCGGCGCGTCGCCATCGAGCCCCGTCACCAGCCAGATGTCACCATGGTGGCCCACATCGGTGATGTTCCACACCTGCTCTCCCACGCCGTCGCCGTCGATGTCCAGCGGGACCGGTGCTCGGATCTCGACCGCCGGACCATCGCGATCGACGGCCGGCACGGGCAGCCGCGTGACGGGATCGAGCTCCCCGCCGACCACGTCCATCAGGAACAGACCCGGTGGCTGACCGTAGGGCTGCGCCTGGGAGAAGACCCGCAGGTCCTCGTAGGCGTTGACCTTGCTGGCCAGGATGCGGGTGGAGCCCCCCTCGATCTGCACGGGCTCCACGCCGTACACGGGACCGAGGAAGTGGGCCGACTGCAAGGTGAGCTCGGGGCCCGGTCCGCCGCCGAGGATGCGGACGTCGTAGGCGGTCCAGTGGCCCATGCCGAGGACGAGCTCCGTCTCGCCGTCCAGATCCACATCCCCGATGAAGCCGTCCATGTAGTCGCTGTCGAGCGCGTCGAGCCAGGGCGCCGGCTTGCGCACCTCCCCGGTGTCCGGGTCGATCTCCAACAGCACGCGCTCCGGGTAGGCGAACAGCACGTACAGCGCAGGGTCCCGGCCCCCCACCTGGCCGTGGAACGCGACCTGCGGAGTGCCTCCCCCGAGCTCCGCGACCAGATCCCAGCCGTCGTCCCGCTCGCCACGCCAGCGCCACAGGGCGGACCGGCCCGTGGTGCGGTGCCGGCTCACGGCGAACAGCCGCTCGTCGATGGTCACCAGCAGCTCGCTCCACATCTTCTCCTGCGGACCGGGCGCCTGGATGTTGCGCCAGAGCTCGACCCGAGGGGTCAGGTTCCACACCCGCAGGTAGGGCTCCTCGCTGGTGACGATCAGCTCCCGCTCGTCGTCGCCGTCCAGATCGATGAGGGTGGCCCCCCGACCGAAGGTCCCGAGATCGGTCATGCCGGAGAGCTCCCGCAGGATGGGGCGGTCGGGGTGGTCGGCCGGCGCCAGCGCCAGCGCATCCGCCACGAGTCGCTCCGCCACGTGGGCCAGGACCACATCGGCGCGCAGCGAAGGGTCCAGCTCGTCGCCGTGGGAGCGGTGGAGCTGCACCAGGGACTGACTCATCCAGCGCTCGCTGAAGGCCCGCGCCAGGGAATCGAGCGCCTCCGCCCGACGGGCCGGCTCGGTGGCCACCCCATAGGCGACGCCCCAGGTGCCGAGTGCGTTCGGCCCGCCGTGGTGCTCGAGGCGACGGGCGTGGTCGATCCAGGCCTGGGCCACGCTCGGCGTGCCCTCGTGCTCCGGCGCGCCCACGTAGGCGCGGAACACGTGCTCGGCCTCCTCCCAGTCCCCGTCGAAGGCCGCCTGGTCCAGGGCCTCCTGTGCGGACGCGAGGTGCTCCCTGGCCCGGCTCGCCCGACCGACCTCCGCGAAGCCATGGGCCATCAGCACCATGCCCCCGACGAAGCCCGTGAGGCCCGCCACGACGAGGCCCACGTTCACGCTGGTGCGGTGGCGGTGCCGCCACAGGGACAGCCGGTACAGTCCACCGCCTCCCCAGGGCAGCGGCTGCAGGCGCGCCGCGGCGCGGACGTCTTCGGCGAAGCTGGAAGCCGAGGGCGTGCGGTCCTTCACCTGCGGGGAGAGGGCCCGACGCAGCACCCGCTCCGCGTCCGGCGGCATGCCCGGCAGCGGCATCATTCCGGACCGTGGGGGCGTCATCTTGGCGCGCCACATCTCCAACCGATCCACCCGTGCCCGGTGGGGCAGCACGCCGTAGACGAGGAGCCAGCCGATGACGCCGAGGGCGAACACGTCGCTGCGCTCGTCGACCGACTCGCCCTGCAGCTGCTCCGGGCTCATGAAGGTGGGCGTTCCGGCGCGGACCATGTCGAGGGAGCGGGTCTGCAGCAGGGAGGTCGCGATGCCGAAGTCCAGGATCTTGGGCTGGCCATCGGCGGTGACCAGGATGTTGGCCGGCTTCAGGTCGCGGTGGAGCACGCCCTCCCGGTGGGCCACGGCCACGGCGTCGGCGACCCGCGCCAGCAGGTTCAGCCGCTGGGAGACGCCCAGGCCGTTGCGGGCCGCGTACTCGTCCAGGGGCAGGCCGTGGACGAGCTCCATCACCAGGTAGGTGTAGCCGTCGACCTGACCGGCCTCGTAGACCTGGGGCACGCCCGGGTGGTTGATCTGGCCGACCGCCTGCACCTCGAAGCGGAACAGCGACAGCGCCGCGTCGGTGCGGGCCCCGGGGGGGATGATCTTCAAGGCCACCCGACGGTGGGGGTGATCCTGCAGGGCCTCGTAGACGATCCCCATGGAGCCCGCGCCGATACGCCGCAGGATCTGGTAGGGCCCGATGCGCGTGGGGTCGGCCCCGGAGGGGATCGCCTCGGGCGACTCCGCGCGGGGATCCTCGGTGGTGTCGAAGATGCCCTCGTCGGACCAGGCCCCCGCGGAGAGGAGCACCCCGACGTAGGTGCGCACCTGCACGTCCTCGCACGCGGCGAGCTTCCTGCGCTGTGCGTCCACGTCGAGGCCTCGCAGCTCGTCGAACAGCCGCCTGGCCCGTTCGTACTGTTCGTCGCTCGGCGTCACCTGCTTCCTCCCCTCGGTGGCTCCGTCGGGAGTATACGCGTGAGACCCTGACGATGGGATACCGATACCCGTCCCAACTGGCCGGGTGACGCGGCCCCTCCCACGGTGTAGCATCCGCCGTTCACGAGGGAGGAGCCTCCATGTCCACCATCGCCGCCGTCCTGTGCACCGTCGTCGCCCTGCTGCACCTGCTGTTCATGTACCTCGAGATGTTCCGCTGGCGGCAGATGGGCAGGGGCTTCGGCATGTCCCGGGAGGAGGTCGCCGCCACCCGCGTGCTCGCCGCCAACCAGGGCATCTACAACGGCGCCGTGGCGGGTGTGCTGGCCTGGGCCACCTTCACCGGCAACGTCCCGGCGGCCCTCGCCATGCTCGTGTTCGTCATCGTCGTCGGGGTGTACGGCGGCCTCACGGTGAACCGCCGGATCCTGATGATCCAGGCGGCGCCGGCCGTGCTCGCCGCCGCCTTCGTGGGCCTGGGCTGAGCCTCATGCCTGCAGGGCGAACGCCACGAGAGCTGCGACAAGCCCCAGCACCAGCACCAGCGCCAACGCCACCCGCAGCAGGCTGATGGGGGCGCGCCCGACCACCGTGCCGTCCTGGCCGTGCACGAGGATGCGGTAGGGTCGCCCCTTGTAGCGGAACACCCCGATCCACACCGGAAGGCCCACGGAACGCCCCGCGAGGCCGTCCTCGACCGGAGCCAGCCGCACGGTGGTGAGCCCGTGGTCGGCGGTGATGCGCTCGGCGTGCAGCTCGCGCATGCGCCGCAGCGCCACGGCGCGGGTGGCGGCACGGCCCAGCTCGCTCAGCTCCAGGGGGACCTCGAGGTGGTCGGCCTGCAGGGCCTGCTCGCCCTCCTCGTGGAATCCCCCGAGCCGGTTCAGCTCGTCCTGGGTGAGGGCCGCGGAGGCGGGCACGAGCACCTGCTCGAAGTGTTGGTGCGCGCATCCCGACACCGGGCGCTTGCCCGAGGCCGACATCGCCCGGACGAGGCCGGCCCAGTGGGTCTCGAGCGCGCCCCGCCAGGCCCACGCCGGGACCAGCAGCCGGGACAGTTCGAGGGTCGCCCCCCGCAGATCCGACGGGTACCAGATGGAGCTTCGGGCGAAGGACCGGAAGGCCGCCCGCACGTCGTCCATGGACTGCTCGAAGGGCAGGAAGGCATCCGGCGCCTCGACGTCGTCGAGCTCGGGCCGGGGGGCCAGGGCATCGCTGCCACAGAACAGGCAGCGGGGCACCGGATGGCCGGGATCGACGCCGATGGCGCCGGCGCACTGCGCACACTGCATCGCCTGCATCACCACGCTCCCGTGTGAGAGAGGAGGAACCACACCAGCAGCCCCGCGAGGGCGACCAGCCCGACCGCGGCGGCCACGGCCAGGGCGATGGCCACCTTGTCGCGGGGAATGCGTCCGGCCACCCTGCCCGTCTGCCCGTTCACCAGCAGGCGGAAGGCCTCGCCATCGTGGTGGTACACGGCCATGAAGACCGGCAGCAGCACGAGGCGGAGCCGCTCGACGGTGACCTCCGTGGAGCTGTGCAGACCGCTATGGGTGTCGCCGGGCAGCAGCTCGCCGGCGATGACCTTGCGCTCGAGCTCGGACAGCTCGTGCTCGGCCATGGCGTGGGCATCGTCGTGGGAGACGGTGGGCAGCTCGGCGGTGATGCCCGCCACGAGCTCGGCCGCGAAGGGGCGGGCCTGCTCGAGCGCGAAGGGCTCGAGATCGTTGGACTCGTCCTCCGGCAGGCCCTTGGAGGCGGAGACGAGGTGGTCGTGCCACCGGCGGCCGTGGGTGCCCGACAGCGGGTGCCAGTCGGTCTCCCGGACGGTGCGCGTGCGGGAGACCGTGCGGCCGTCGGAGTCGGTCGTGGTGTAGGTCTCGGTGCGGTACCAGTAGATGCCGATCCGCGCCGACCAGGAGGAGCGGGCCACCGCATCGAACACGTAGAACGGCACGAACGCGGGCCTCAGGGAGGTCGGGGCGGCGGCCTGACGCACGCGTCGGGGGACGAACCAGGCCTCCTGCAGGCGCTCCCTCAGCTTGTGGCCCGCCTGCACGTCGGTGAGCTGGAAGGACACCAACGCGTCGAGGTGCTCGGCGGCGAGGGTGACGTCGACGAGGGGGGCGTCGCAGTAGCGGCAGGAGGTGGAGGCCACGTGGGGATCCACCTGCACCGTGGCGCCACAGCTCGTGCAGCGGTGGGCGCGGGTCTCGGCGGCGGCTTGGAGGGTGACGGACATCTCGGCGGCTCCCTGCTGGCCCCAGGCAGCCAGCGGCGTCATGATGGAGCATCCCCCTGCCCCCTTCAAGTCCGGAGACCGCCTTGCTCGACGCCGACTTCTTCGACCGGGACACCCTGCTCGTGGCCCGGGAGCTCGTGGGCAAGGTGCTCTGCCGCAAGCTGCAGGGGGTGTGGCTCAAGGCACGCCTGGTGGAGACGGAGGCCTACATGGCCCGGGAGAAGGCCAGCCACGGCAGCCTGGGGCTCACGCCCTCCCGCAAGGCGCTGTGGGCGCCGCCCGGCACGATCTACATGTACTGGAGCCGGGCCGGCGACTCGATGAACACCTCCACCCGGGGCGCGGGCAACGGCGTGCTGCTCAAGGGGGCCGTGCCCGTGTTCGACGAGGGCGAGCTGGGACGGGCCCAGCGGGCGCTGATGCACGGGCTCAACCCCCGCCGGGGTGGCGGACGGCGTCCGGAGCACCGCCTGTGTGCCGGCCAGACCCTGCTGTGCCGCTCCCTCGGCCTGACCATCGCCGAGTGGGGCGGCCGGCCCTTCGATCGGGAGGCCCTGTACCTGCAGGACGACGGCTACCGGCCCGCGCCGCTGCTGGCGGCCCCGAGGCTCGGCATCCATCCCGAGCGCGATGCCCACCTGCCCTGGCGGTTCCTGGATGGGGGGAACCTGCGGTCCGTGACGAAGAACCCCCTCTCGGCGCGGGGCGCGCGGGAGGGGGTCGACTGGTGGGTCATCGATCCGCAGAGCGGCGAGGTTCGACGATGACGCAACGTGGGAACGACGTCCGTAGGGGCGGGCCTTGGTCCGCCCGGGGGGAGGCTCACAACAGGGCGTTGACGTTCTCCGGCGGCCGGCCGAGCACGGCCTTGCTGCCGTGGACGACGATCGGGCGCTCGATGAGCTTGGGGTGGGCCACCATGGCCGCGAGCACGGCGTCCTCGTCGGACAGGTCGAGGCCGAGCTCCTTCACGAGGGCCTCCTTGCGGCGGATGAGGCCGGACGGCTGCAGCCCGAGCTTGCCGAGGACGTCCTTCAGCTCCGCCTCGGTGGGCGCCTCGTCGAGGTAGCGGCGCTCCTCGATCGACACGCCGGCCTCCTGCAGCAGGCCGAGGGTCGCGCGGGACTTGGAACAGCGGGGGTTGTGCCAGATGACAAAAGACATGGATGCTCCGTTGGATTGGTGAAGGGGCGGAGACGGCCAGCAGGGGCCCGGCACGGCCGATTCTTCGTCGCTTCGCTCGGGCCGACCGGGAGGTCGGCCTTTCGCTTGCTCCTCGTCTCGACCGCACCGGACCCCTGCTGGCCTCGGGCGTGCGTTCTGGGGAGCGCTCTGGGATTGCTTTCGCTGTTTCGAAGGGGCGGTTCGGGGCGGGGCGGTCGAGAGCCCTGGGCACCACCATGGCGTCGTCGCGTTGCTCCTCGCCCTGGCAGCACCCATGTCCCTCTCCAGCTGGAGTCGGGGGGTGATGGGGATGGCCTATGACGGAAGGCGGGCGGCGGCTCGGATCTTCATTGAATCACGGACATCGACCTGACAATTGGTGACCCGCCCGCCGAGGCGACCTGGGGAAGGGCGGCGGACGGACGAACCCTGCAAGTTCCGGTACCGCGTACCGTTCCGGCCATCACGTTCCGTCACGGCCGCCCGCTGGACATCCGGTGACAGCCCTTCCCTCGCCTTCCGGCCACCTTCCGGTCCTCCCCCAGGACCGGAGTCTTCGATGCGCGTGGTGTCCCTCCTCCTTTCGCTGTCTGCTGCCCCTGCGTTCGCCCAGGACGACCCACCGGGGCCGCCCCGAAGCGGCTCTCCCCCGACCGACGTGGACGACGACACCGACAGCGACGGCGACCAGCTTCCCGACGAGGCCGAGGACGCCGACGACGACGGCCGCCGGGACTTCCACGAGACCGATCCCCACAAGGCCGACACCGACGGTGACGGCGCCTCCGACTGGCTCGAGCAGCAGCTCGGCACCGACCCCACCAAGAACAGCCTGCTCGAGTTCCCCGAGCCGATGGCCTTCGACATGGTCCGCGGGTTCGGCGCGAAGAAGGGCGAGTTCGAGGCGAACGTGCTCGCCCGGATGGCCACGCGACAGGGCCCCGCCGAGCTCGTGTGGGCGCCCGAGATCGAGGTCGCCATCGTCGACAACTTCGCCGTCGAGCTCGAGGCAGGCTTCTCCAACAGCACCTTCCACGGGCTCAAGGTCGGCCTGCAGGGCACCCTGGGCATGAACGAGGCCCACACCCTCACCCACGGCATCCAGGCGCTGGCCGAGTGGCTGCCCCACGACGGCGGCCCCGACGACCTGTCGACCACCCTGCTGTACATGGGCGCCGTGCGTCTCGCCCCCCGCTGGAGCCTGGTGGGCATGATCGGACCGGAGCTCGTCTTCACGCCCCGCGCCGAGGCGGACGTGCTCACCCACACCGCCCTCGTCACCAACCTGTCGGCCTTCTACGCCGTCAGCGACACCCTCACCGTGGGCCTCGAGAACAACGTGGCCACCGGCTTCCACGGCGCCTTCTACCGGCTGATGCCGCAGACCCACCTGCAGGTGAACCACCGGCTGCGGATCCAGGCCGGTTTCGGCCTCCTCGTCGATCCCGAGCCGCCCGAGGAGGCCCGCAAGGTCGCCGGCGAGGGTGCGCTGCGGGTGATCACAGAGTTCTGAGTGTAGCGCTTGCCCTGCTCGGACGACCGAGGTGATAGATTGTCGGGACGCACGCGCAGTGGGGGGCACATGAAGGCGATCGTGGTGGGCGCAGGACTCGGCGGACTGTCCGCCGCCATCCGTCTGGCCGCCAGCGGCTGGCAGGTGCAGGTGGTCGAGGCCGCCTCCGTTCCCGGCGGCAAGGCGGGCACCGTCACCGTCGACGGCGTCACCTTCGACACCGGCCCCTCCACCATGACCCTGCCCCACGTGCTCGCCGAGGTCTTCGAGGGGGCCGGCCGCCGCATCGAGGACCACGTCACGCTGCGGGAGCTCAACCCGGGCTTTCGCTACCTGTACCCGGACGGCACCTGCCTCGACGTGTTCCAGCGCCGCGAGGACACCCGCGCCAGCGTCGAGAGCACCCTCGGCAGCGACGCCGCGAAGCAGTTCGACCGCTTCGTCGACTACGCCCAGGACATCTGGGACTTCGCCGCGCCCCACTTCATCTACGACGAGATCCCCGGCCTGCACTCCTTCGGCAAGCACGGCCCGAGTCCCCTCGGCTCCCTCACCAAGCTCGATCCCTTCCGCTCGATGATCGGCGGCATCAAGGCCCGGGTGAAGAACCAGCACCTGCGCTGGCTGTTCCTGCGCTACGCCACCTACAACGGCTCCGATCCCCGCAAGGCCCCCGCCACCCTCAACTGCATCGCCCACGTCGAGCTCGGCCTCGGCGGCTACGGCATCGAGGGCGGCATCCAGGCCATGGTCCGCGCGCTGGTCGAGCTCGCCACCGAGCTCGGCGTCCGCTTCACCTACGACACCCCCGTCGCCAAGGTGCTGCAGGAGGGCGGCCGGGTCACCGGCGTGCAGACCCGCGAGGGCAACACCCTCGCTGCCGACGCCGTCATCTGGAACGCCGATGTCGCCCAGCTGCGCACCGGCGCCCTCGATCGCCCGAAGAAGGCCGGGCTGCGCATGAAGACGGTGCCCTCCATGTCCGGCTGGACGGCCGTCGCCCGCGCCCGCCGCACCGGCCACCAGCGCGCGCCCCACACCGTGGTCTTCCCCGAGGACTACGATGACGAGTTCAAGGCCATCTTCGACCGCCGCACCGCGCCGCCCCGTCCCACGGTCTACCTGTGCGCCCAGGAGGCCACCCACGCCGTGCCCGGCTGGGCCGACGCCGAGCCCGTGTTCCTGATGGCCAACGCCCCCGCCCAGAAGGGGGGCCAGCCGGCGGATCCCGCCCACTGGCAGGCGCTGTCCCGAGTGATGCGCGAGCAGGCCGTCGCCGCCGGCGTGCTCCACGCCGACGACCCCTTCGTGTGGGAGCGCAGCCCGGACGATCTCGCGGTGCGCTTTCCCGGCAGCCACGGCTCGCTGTACGGCGAGGCCTCCAACAGCATGTTCTCGGCCTTCCTGCGGCCCCGCAACCACCTGAAGAAGCTCCCCGGGCTGTACCTGGCGTCCGGCAGCGCCCACCCAGGCGGCGGCATGCCCCTGTGCCTGCAGTCGGGTATGCTCGCGGCCCGCGCCGCGCTGCGAACGGCCGAGCAGGACGGATGAGCGGTCCCTTCCGCGACGACGACTTCCCCGCCGAGCCCCTCACCACCGGGCAGCCCGTCGAGCTGCCCGCGCTCGCCGTGGAGCCCGGGCCCAAGGGGCCGCCGCCCCGCCTGTTCTCCCAGGTGCCCACGCCCTGCCTGCGCCGGCGGTGCCTGATCCGGGATCTGGGCCCCCTCACCGCGGGCTGGTGGTGCACCACGGCGTTCTTCGTCACCTCCGCTTCCTGGACGGACCTGCTCTCCCCCCTCGTCGTGGCAGCCCTGTTCGTCCTCGGGGGCGCCGGCTGGCTGTCCCACCTGCAGTTCGTCCTCGCGCGCCGCACCCACGACATCCACCTGCCGCCCATCTCCATCGACGAGACCACCCTGCACGTGCCCGGTCCCAGGGGTCGGATCACCCGCATCGACCTGCACGGCACGCTGTGCGTGGAGCCCGTCCGCCTGCAGACCCGCCGCGAGACCCCGGCCCTGTACATCCGGCAGCACGGACGCGCGGTGCTCATCCAGGGCACGCCCGGTGACGTGCCCGAGCCCACGGCCGACTGGCCGCCCGTGCCCCGTCCCCACGGGGCCTTCGACGCCTACCTGTCCTCCACCGACATCGTGCGCATCGAGGCGCTCCTCCGCCGCCGGCGTGCCCCGAACGCGCCGCCGAGGGTCCGCACGCGGGAGACGGCCACGCCCTGAGCCCGGGCTCAGCAGCGCGGGATGCCCCGGCCGTCGAGGATCGACGGATCGTCCTGGGCCGCCACCAGCAGCTCCACCAGCTCCCCGAGCAGGGTGAGCACGGCCGCCACCCGGGGGATCCGACGCACCGCCGTGTGGCTCACCAGGTACCAGGGCACGGCCGGCAGATCGGTGCCCACCTGGGGCAGCCGCACGAGCCCGAGCATCATGGCCTCCACCCGCGGGAGCACCATGGCGCCGAGGCCGAAGCGACAGGCGGATCGCATCGCCAGGTAGCTGTCGGTGACGAAGGCCGGCGGCGTGCTGCCCCGCCACTGCTCCACCAGCCGGGCCTGCTCGATGTGGAGCAGCTCGGGGCCGTACTGGACCCAGGGGATGTCCTCGGGCCGGGCGTCAGGCGCCAGGGAGGCCGCCAGCGACGGACTGGCGAAGACCCCCAGGTCCATGTCCGGCAGGCGGCGGCAGGTGAGGTCGTCGCCGCTGGGGCGCAGGGCGCGGACGGCGATGTCGGCCTCCCGACGGTCCATGTCGACGGCGAACTGGCTCGCCAGCACGTGCAGGCGGATGCCCGGGTGACGCACCGCCAGCTCCTTCTGGGCGTAGGGCATCAGGCTCACCGCCACCCCGGGCGGCACGGCCACCCGCACGATCCCCTCGAGGGTGGCCTCGCTGCCCTGCACCGCGGCCAGGGCCTGACGGGACGCCTCCTCCATGGCCACGGCATGGGGCCGAAGAGCCTCGGCAGCGGGTGTGGGGATCAGCCCCCCTCGCCCCCGGGAGAACAACACCACCCCGAGCGCCTCCTCCATCTCCGCGATGCGCCGGGACATCGTGGACTGGCCCACGCCGGCCGCACGGGCCCCTTCGGAGAGCGTTCCATGCTCCATCGCCGCCAGGAACAGGCGCACGTCGTCCCATTTCAGTTCCATTTTCGGAAGCCATCCATCGAAATATCGAGATTGGCATCCGATTCCAGCAGGGTATGCTCTCCCCGTCAAGGAGATCCCATGAAAAGCCTGATGCTTCCGCTGCTTCTCGCCACCGCGTGCACCACCACCATCGCCGACCACCCGTTCGAGCCGGCCGACGTGCCGACCACCTCCACAGGACGCCTGCAGGACGGCGCGGCCACCTGGTCCCACGAGGCCGTCGTCTCCGCGCGGTGGGAGGTCCCCCTCAAGGGCGTGGTCAACCTCGACCACCCGGCGGCCGCCGACCTGCACAACGGGCCGGTCCCCATCGTGCTGCCGGTCCACGTGCTGCAGCACCCGGAGCACGGCACCTTCATCATCGACACCGGCATCCCGCGGGGGCTCGCCGAGGGCGACACCTCCCGCATCGGCAACATCGGCGTGAAGCAGTTCGTGAAGACCATGCAGCCCGAGCAGCCCCTGGCCAGCATCCTCGAAGGGCTCGACGGGCCCCTCACCGGCGTGTTCCTGACCCACATGCACCTCGACCACCTGCTCGGCCTGCCGGACGTGCCCCCGGGCACCGACATCTACGTGGGCCCGGGCGAGATGGACTCGAAGAACCTCAACAACACCCTCGTCCGGTCCACCGCCATGGCGGCGCTGGAGGGCCACGGCACCCTCGAGGTGTGGCCCTTCGAGCAGGCGAGGTCCCAGGCCGGCCTGGCCGCCCTCGACGTGTTCGGCGACGGCTCCCTGTGGGCCCTGCACACCCCCGGTCACACCCCGGGCTCCACCTCCTTCCTCGTGCACACCGAAGAGGGTCCCAAGCTGTTCACCGGCGACTGCTCCCACACCTTCTGGGGCTGGGAGCACGGGGTCGAGCCCGGCAGCTACACCGAGGACCACGCCGAGAACGCCGAGAGCCTGCAGCACCTGAAGACCCTGCAGGCCCTGTTCCCCGACATCGAGGTGTTCGTGGGCCACGAGCTGCCCGGCGAGGGCACGGGGGTGGCGGCGATGGAGGCGGACGGCGGGCGCTGACCCCGGGAGGAACAGCCACGCCGACACCTGGGGTATCCTGCCGCGTTTGGAGGTCCCCCATGTCCGACGTGTCCCCGGCGCTCACCCTCGCCGATCTTCCCTGCCCCGCCGGACTGCCCGTCCTGGGGCAGGTGCTGCAGCTGCAGACCACCCGCATGCACCAGCAGATCGCGTCCTGGTCCCACGCCCTCGGTGACCGCTTCACCCTGAAGCTCGGGCCCCAGCGGGCGCTGTGCGTCACGAACCCGCAGATGATCCAGGAGATCCTGCGCCGCCGGCCCAAGGACTTCGGACGCTACCACCAGATGGAGCAGGCCATCGCGAGCCTGGACGTGAAGGGCGTCTTCAACGCCGAGGGCAGGCCGTGGCGGCGGCAGCGCCGGCTGGTGAACGCGGCGCTGCACCTGCGGCACATGCCGGCCTTCTTTCCCACCGTGCACAAGGTGGCCGCCAACCTGTGGGAGCAGTGGGCCGAGGCGGCCGACGCCGGCACCCCGGTCGACCTGCTCGACGACCTGCAGCGCTACGCCATCGACGTGACCACCAGCCTGTCCTTCGGCGTGTGCCTCGACACCGTGCGCGGCCAGGCGAGCTGGCTGCGGGAGCTCATCACGCCGGTGTTTCCCGAGATCATGGATCGCTCCGCGGCGGTGGTGCCCACCTGGAGGATCTTCCGGACGCCCCGGCAGCGTCACATCGAGCGGCAGGTCGCCCGGGTGTACGGGTGGCTCGACGAGGTGATCACCACCACCCGCGAGACCCTGCGCGCCGATCCGGAGGCCCGCGCCAGCAACCTGCTCGAGTCGCTGATCCTGGCGGCCGAGGAGGACGACGAGCTCACCGACACCGACATCCGCGGCAACGCCATGACCATGCTGCTCGCCGGCGAGGACACCACCGCGAGCACCATCGCCTGGGCCGTGCACGAGCTCATCGACGCCCCCGACGCCCGGGAGCGGCTGGTGGCAGAGGCCGGCAGGCTGTCCGGCGACGTGCCCCGAACCCTCGACGAGGCCTGCGGGCTCACCTGGGCGGAGGCGGTCATCAAGGAGACCCTGCGGGTGCGGCCCATCGGCCCCGTGCTGTTCGTCGAGCCCCTGCACGACGTCGTGGTCGACGGGCTCGCCATCCCCAGGGGCACCTTCGTGATGCTGGGCATGGGCGTGGCCGGCCAGAGCGAGGCGTACGTGCCGGACGCAGGCGTGTACCGGCCCGCGCGCTGGCTCGACGAGGCCTTCGTGCAGCGGGCCCGCAAGGAGGGCCTGCACATGCCCTTCGGATCCGGGGGGCGCATCTGCCCCGGCAGGGCCCTCGCGCTCCTGGAGGCGCAGACGGTGCTCGCCACCCTGTTCCGCAGCTTCGAGGTGGAGCGCATCGGCGAGCGCGGCGACGTGGACGAGGTCTTCGGCTTCACGATGTCTCCGCAGGGACTGAAGGTGCGCCTGCACCACCGAAAAGCACCGAGCAAGCCATCCCAGGCGCGGGTGGCGGTCGACACCCTCACCTGAGAGCCGCCGCCCGTGGTAGCCAACGAAGGGCAATGGAGGCTCCATGAAGGGATGGTGGATGGCCGCGGCACTGGCCTCGGCCCCGGCGATGGCCGAGCAGCCCGCGTTCGACCTGGGCCTGGGACTCACCGGCGGCGGCAAGGCCCACATCCAGGGAGGCGTGGTCGAGGGAGCGGGGTCGGTCGACCTGCTCGACCTCGAGCTCCACCCCGGTGCGTGGCAGATCGTGCCCCGGGTGGGCCGGTTCCTGGTGGGCATCGCGGCGCTGGAGATCGTCGACCTCGAGGTGGACGTCTTCTACCGGGTCACGCCCGCCCGGGAGGGCTGGAGCCTGCTCGGAGCTGCCGGCCTGGGCCCGAGGGTGGCCATCGGCGCCGACCAGACCTCCGGCGGCCTGCGGGCCCTGGGCCGGATCGGGGCCACCTGGCGCCAGCCGGAGGGACGCACCCGCGTCCACCTGTTCGCCGAGCCCTTCGCCGGCTTCGATGCGGGGCCGGAGTTCACCAGCGGCGACCTCGGCCTGCGCCTGGGCGCCGCCTTCACCTGGAGCGTGCGCCGATGACGCGAGTCCCCTTCCTGCTCCTGCTCGCCGGCTGCGCCGAGGAGTCCTCGCAGCTGTTCGACCAGCTCTCCGCCGAGGGCCCCCTCGTCATCGCCCACCGGGGCGGCGACGACCTGGCCCCGGAGAGCACGGTGGAGGCCTTCCAGGCCGCGTGGGCCGCAGGCGCCGACGTCATCGAGGTGGACATCCGCCGCACCACCGACGGCGTGCACTACCTCTTCCACGACGACACCCTCGACCGCACCACCGACGGCACGGGCAGCGTGTTCGACAAGTCCTGGGACGACCTGGAGGAGCTGGACGCCGCGTACGACTGGACCCGCGACGGCGGCGAGACCTACCCACTGCGGGGCACCGGCGTGCGCATCCCTACCCTCGACGAGATGTTCGAGGCCGTGCCGGACGGCGTGTGGAACCTCGACATCAAGTCCCGTCACCCGGACGCCGTGGACGAGGTCGTGCAGATCGTGAAGGCCCACGGCGCCGAGCGCCGGGTGTGCGTGGGCAGCTTCGACGACGCCATCGGGCGGCAGTTCCGCGAGGCCCTGCCGGACGCCTGCACCTACTACGCCGAAGGCCTGGCCCGCTGGGCCATCCTCGGCGACCTGCTGCCCATCGACAACGCGCCGGGCCCCCGCTTCGAGATCCTCGAGGTGCCCCGGGAGAGCGCCGGCATCGAGGTCGTGACCGAGCGCTTCGTGGAGCGGGCGCATCGGCGCGGCCAGATGGTGTGGGTCTGGACCGTGAACGAGCAGAGCGAGATGGAGCGGCTGTTCGGGATCGGGGTGGATGGCGTGATCACCGACGAGGTGGAGGTGGCGGTGGGGGTTGTGTCCGCCCTCCGCACGCCATGATCCGCAAGTCGGAAGACAAGCGGACCTCACGTCGAACGGAGCCCGTTACCGGCTCTCAGGGACCGGATGACTCCACCGCGTCATCCGCCTCCAGGTACCTCTGCAGCGTTCGCCGAATCGCGTCCGCCTGCTGGTAGATCTCAGACACCGACTCGATGGGCACCTTCGTCTCCTTCTTGTGCTCATCCAGGAGACCGATGTACTTCTTGCTCGCAGCATTGAATCGAAGCCTGCAGATTGGCTTCCTGTTGTTGTCGTCGAGCAGGACACCGCAGTAGCTCTTCGTGTCCCGCATCACGACACGCTCAGGGGCCACGAGGCCACTCACGATCGCGCGCACGATCAGGAACCCGTCCAGCTCCTCCTGGGTGGTGACGACATCTCCGCTCATCTCCACGACGCCTTGGGGCAGCTCTGCACCGGCCTCGGCGTGAGACAACTGCGTGTCGCCGGAAAGTGCAGCGTCCACTGTATCCTCACGCTCCTCGAGCTGTTTGGCCGCGACGAGTCGGTTGTCGATCTGATCATTGATGAACTCACGAAGGGAGCGTTTCACGATCCGATCGAACTTCTCCTTCACGGACTTGGAGAACTGACCAGAGTACACCTGCTTGGTGATGAGCTTCACCAGCTCGGCCGAAGGATTGCGGAACTCCGACTCCAGGTACCTCTTGATCGCGCGTGTGTACTTCATCTCTTCGGCGGCCGCGACGAGGCTGTCGATGTCGAAGACACCTTTCGAGAACTTCTTGAGTTCGCGGGCAATGGGCTCGTTCACATCGCGGATGTCGAAGTCCAGGAAGGGCGTCTCATCCATCTTGTTCTTTTCCGCGATGTCCGAGAAGAACCGATAGCGAAGGCCATCGGTGAGAATGCCAACGCGTGCTTCCGTCACCGAGAAATACCGATACAGCTGGGAAGCCGGCTCCTTGTCCAGGTTCACACCCACCTTCTTGCACTCGAACAGGATGATGACCTTGCCATTTCGCTTGATGGCATAGTCGACCTTCTCACCCTTCTTCGTACCGACATCCGCCGTGTATTCGGGCTCGACCTCATCCGGGTCGTAGGCGTCGTACCCAAGTGCCTTGATCAGAGGCACGATGAGGGTCATCTTGGTCGCTTCCTCCGTCGTGAGCTTCGAAGCATACTTCTGCGCACGCGTAGCAATCGCGTTCAAATGGTCGATGAGGTCCATTCGCATTCTCCAGGCGAGACGGTGTGCCGCGAGCCTACAACAAGACAGGAACCACCCTTGAAATCATAAGGGGGACTACGCACAACCCTGCTGATATGCGCAGACCGGTGCCACTGATTTCCGGTTCGTGCCCTTCCATGTCTTGGATGGAAGATCCTGCCGCATTGAGACCATCAACCAGACAATCGTCGAAACCATGATGACCCACCACACAGCCACAATGATCAACACCGTAGAGGGGCGCTGAACGGAAAACGATCCCCCGCCCCAGGTCAAGGTTCCCCCCTCGCCTTGTGCTCGGACCCCGAACCGGTTGGTAGGCAGGCACAAGGAGCCCACCATGTCCCGACGGAAGAGAACGTTCACCACCGACTTCAAGCTCGAGGCCGTCCGCCGGGTGCTGGAAGACGGCGAGACGCCCCTGCAGGTGGGCACCGCCCTCGAGTTCGATCACAACCTGCTCTACAGCTGGATCGAGCGGTTCGAGGCCGGCACGCTGAGCCCGATGCCCGAGCGGCCGCCGATTCCGGACGACATGGACGAGGAAGACGGCGAGGGCGAGGACTGAGTCCGGTCCCCTCCCCTGCGCTCCAAGGGGCAGGGCCAGCCTGCGGAACACACCGGCTCGGCTCGCACTGCCCACCGGGCGATCAGCCTTCCGTCGCCGCGCCGCCCCGTTCCCGGATGGCCTGCTCCACGGCCGACCACTGCAGCACGCGCCGCACGCCGTCGACGAGCAGCCAGCCGAAGAAGCCGAAGCCGAAGACCATCAGGTACGTGCCGGCCGCCCAGCCGCCGGACAGCCTGCTGGCCGAGACGCACACCCCCAGTACCTTGAACAGCGTGAAGGACGTCGGTGTGGGCGACACCTCCTGCCGGATGCGCTGCGCCTCGGACATCCGGGCCTGACCCCAGGGCGTGCGTCGCCACAGGTCGAGGCCGAGCAGGCCGGCCCAGAACATCAGGATGAGCCATGGGGTGACGGGGTGGTTTTCGAGGGCTTGCATGGGGACGTCTCGAGGGATTCGGGCGTGAGGTTGCGCCCATCCTACCGGCGCAGCCCGGAGGCCTCCCCGAAACATGGGTCAAGTGCCCGCAGGCCCCCCTCCCGGAGTCGCACGAGCACTCCGCTGCTCACCGGGAAGACGGCAGATCTCCTGCCGTTCCCCCGGACGCACCGCGTCCCGCACCGCCCAACACCGCCTCCATCAGCCGGCGACACGTCGCCTCCGACGGCGGGGCGTCCTTGTCCATGACCCAGTGCACGGCCCCGAAGAAGGCCAGGTGCAGCAGCACCTCGACGTCGGCGTCGGCCGGCAGCTCACCCCGGTCGAGGGCGCGCTGGAAGGCCCGGGCGAAGGCCGCGCGGGCGCGCTCGCCGGACTGGGTGGCCAGGTGTTCCAGCTCGGGATGGGTGGACATCATCACCCGCGACAGGGCCTGCCCTTCCGGCGACGCCAGGTTGTGGGCCAGCTGTCCCATCAGGCCCACCAGATCCCCGACGAGGTCGCCGGTGGAGGGCGCGGCGTCGAGCAGATCGAGCTGGGGCTCCATCAGCGCCTGCACCAGATCCGCCTTGGTGGGCCAGCGCCGGTAGATGGTGGCCCGGTGCACCCCCGCCGCCTTGGCCACGCTGCCCATGGTCATCTGGGCGTACCCGACACGGATCAGCTCCTGCAGCGTGGCCTCCCGGACACTGCTGAGGATGCGCTGGCTGCGGGGCCCGCTCTGGACGTTCTTCGTGCGGCGTGGGTCGTCGGTCATGGCTCCTCCTCTATGGGCGTCGCCTGGCCCGGTCCAGGGTTGTCTTTTAATGGCGACACTGTGTTGCCATTCATGCGCACGCCGTCTACGATCCCGTCTCACAGGAGGTGTCCGATGACGAGGAAGACCTGGGACGAGGAGCGAGACGTCGTGGTGGTCGGCAGCGGCGGCGGCGGCATGGTCGCGGCGATCACGGCGGCAAGCCGCGGCTACACGAGCCTCGTGCTCGAGAAGGAGTCCAAGTGGGGCGGCACCTCCGCCTACTCGGGCGGCGGCATGTGGATGCCCAACAACCCGCTCATGCAGGCCGACGGCGCGGGCGACTCCCGCGAGCGCGCGCTGACCTACATGGACGCCGTCATCGACTACACGGGCCCGGCCAGCAGCCCCGCCCGCCGGGAGGCCTTCGTCGACGCCGCCCCCAAGGTGGTCGAGTTCCTCTCCAAGGAGGGCTTCGAGTTCGTCCGCGCCGAGGAATACCCGGACTACTACCCCGACAAGCCCGGCGGCATGATCGGCCGGGGCGTCGAAGGCAAGCCGTTCAACGGCAAGAAGCTCGGCCCGTGGCGCAAGACCCTCGCCGCCGCCCCCGGCACCCCGGCCGTCGCCATGACCACCCGCGACACCCAGTACCTGCCCGTGGTGACCCGCACCTGGAAGGGCTTCGTCGGCACCATGAAGATGGCGCTGCGCACGGCATGGTGGATGCTCACCGGCCGGGAGCCCCTCGGCATCGGTCAGGCGTTCCTCGGAAGCCTGATGCACATCGCCCAGAAGCGCGGCGTGCAGGTGTGGCTGAACTCGCCGATGGTCGAGCTCGTCGAGGAGGACGGCCGGGTCACCGGCGTCGTCATCGAGCGCAACGGCCAGCGCCAGCGCATCCGGGCACGGGTAGGCGTGATGCTCACCGCCGGCGGCTTCGCGAAGAACGACCAGATGCGGCGCACGTACCAGGCCGTGGGCAGCGAATACACCTCCGTCAGCCCCGGCGACACCGGCGACGCCATCCTCGCCGGCGGCCGCCTCCAGGCCGCCACCGAGCTGATGGACGATGCCTGGTGGGGACCCACCTTCATGATGCCGAACGGCAACCCCGCCTTCGCCGTGTACGAGCGCGGCCTGCCCGGCTGCATCCTGGTCGATGCGAACGGCAAGCGCTTCGCCAACGAGTCCGCCTCCTACGTGGACGTGGGCCACGCCATGCTCGACCTGCCCGCCAAGGACGGCGCCGTCGCGGAGACCTGGCTCATCATGGATGCCAAGCACCGCAAGCACTACCTCATGGGCATGACCCCTCCCGGCATCACGCCCAAGGAGTGGTTCGAGAGCGGCTTCCTGAAGCGGGCCGACTCGCTCGAGGACCTCGCCGTGCAGTGCGGCATCGACGCCGCCGGCCTGCGGGCCACCGTCGAGCGGTTCAACGGGTTCGCGAAGTCCGGCAAGGACCTCGACTTCCACCGTGGCGACACCGCCTACGACACCTATTACGGCGACTCCAGCGTCAAGCCCAACGCCAACCTCGCCCCCATCGAGAACGCGCCGTTCTACGCGGCACGGATGGTGCCCGGGGACCTCGGTACAAAGGGCGGCCTGGTGACCGACGAGCACGCACGGGTCCTGCGCACCGATGGCTCCCCCATCGAGGGCCTGTACGCCGCCGGCAACACCACCGCGTCCGTCATGGGGCGCACCTACCCCGGCCCCGGCTCCACGCTGGGCCCCTCCGTCACCTTCGCGTGGCTCGGCGCACTCGACGCCATCCACCGATTCGAAGCACGCGCCGAGAGCGCATCCGCCGCAAAGGAGCTCGCATGAAGCTGAAAGACAAGACCGTCGTCGTCACCGGCGGCGGCAGTGGCATCGGCCGGGAGCTCGTCCGCGCCCTGCTCGCCCGCGGCGCTCGCGTTGCCGCCGTCGACCTGAGCCAGGAGGGCCTCGACGAGACGGCGGCCCAGATGGATGCCGGCGACCGGCTGTCGCTGCACGTGGCCAACATCGCCGACCGCGCCCGCGTGCAGGGCCTGCCCGACGAGGTCATCGACCACCACGGCGCCGTCGACGTGCTCATCAACAACGCCGGCGTCATCCAACCCTTCGTCCCCCTCAACGACCTCGACTACAAGGTCATCGAGCGGATGATCAACGTGAACCTGTACGGCACCATCTACATGGTGAAGGCGTTCCTCCCCCACCTGCTGCAGCGCCCGGCCGGCCACATCGCCAACGTGTCCAGCATGGGCGGCTTCCTGCCCGTGCCCGGCCAGACCATGTACGGCGCCGCCAAGGCCGCCGTGAAGCTGATGACCGAGGGCCTGTACACCGAGCTGATCGACACGAACGTGAACGTGTCGGTCATCATGCCCGGGGCCATCAACACGAACATCATGCACAACTCGGGGATCGACCGGGAGCCGGCGTCCGAGGCGGACATGGCGAACACGACGTCGGCGCCGGATGCGGCGAGGATCATTCTCGAGGGGATCGAGGCGAACCAGCTGCATGTGCTGGTCGGCAAGGATGCGAAGTTCATGTTTTTGGCGAGTCGCGCGGCGCCGAAGAAGGCGGCGTTGATGATCCAGAAGCAGATGAAGAAGCATGGGGTTGGGCAGTAGGCCCTGCCTGGTGCCTCGGGTGGCGTGTGAAGGTCACCCGAGGCTGCTTTTCGAGGCTAGACGAGTGGTCTGGCGTACCTGACCTCGATGAGGTCGCGGAAGGGGCGTTCGGCGCCGTCGAGGACGAAGCCCCGGCGCTCGTAGAAGTGTCTTGCCTGCTGGTTGTCGCGGAGCACCCAGACGTGGAGCTCCGTGCAGTCTCGGGCGCGGAGGTCGTCCGCGGCGATCGACAGAAGGGCGCTGCCGATGCCCGTGCCGATGAGGTCCGGGTGCACGTAGATGGCCCAGATCTCGCCGATGTGGGTGCCGCAGTCTTCGTCGCGGCACAGCTCGTAGTCCACGAAGGCGACGACATTGTCGGCTTGGGTGCAGACGTGGGTCGAGAGAGCGTTGTCCTGCAGGAAGGTCCTGCGGCTGTTGGCGCGGTCGGTTGGGTCGAGGGAGGCCAGGAGGTCGGCGGGGAGGATGTTCGTGTAGGCGTGGCGCCAGCCTTGGATGGAGAGGGTGGCGATGGCTGGGGTGTCGTCCAGACGAGCAGGTCGGTATTGCTTCACGGCATCGCTCTTGGGCCACAGGGGTTCCGAGGGGTGGTGTCTTTCGACTCTGTGCCCGTGTCGACCAACATGTTGTCGATGGTGCCTGACGGGACCAGGCCCAACGAGGTGCGGGTGTGCGGTGGCGTTCGGAGCGCGAAGCGCGGAGGGCGCCGTCCGCATGAGCCGTTGGTTAGGCATGCGCCACAGAGACACTACGACATGCGTGACCACGCCCTTTGGATCAATTCCGACGAAGGGACTGGACGCTCAGTCGGACGCGCAAGGTATGCCACCGTTCCCACTTTCTCCGACAAGAGCACGCCTTCCTTCACGAGCATAGGGATCAGAACCTTGGCAATCTTCACAACTTCACGCGGGAGAAGTTTGTAAATGGACGCTCTTCGCAGTGGCTTACTATCGGGAAATAGCTCCAGCACTTTTTCCGCACAGAACTCAAAATAGCCTTTGTCTTTTGGGCCACCATATCTACCAAGCCATTCCTGCTCATTTCGCTCCACTTTCGCCCAGAACTGTTCATGTGCCGGAAGGGTATGAGATTCAACATAGTGTTGTGCCCCCTCCGATTTGCTCGTCCAATCTACCCTGGCAAACTCGGTGCGAGACAGCATGAATCTGTCGAACAATCGGTGGTGAGTGGGACATAGGATGAGGATGTTATCGGCCGTAGCAGGCCCTCCCAAACGATTGGGCACAATGTGACACCTATCAGTTGAGCGGTTCTCCCCGCAAATCTCACACGAAACATTCCGCCGACGGATAATCCCTTCAACTTTGATACTGGCCGCCAGTGAACGTCGATACGCGTTCGAAGGTTCGACAAATGGTCGGTTTTCAAGTGGTGCGAAAAAGCACCTTAGGACCATCTCTTCAAGTTCATAAATGTGCTGAGCAACACCAAGTTTCGACGTGTGTTGTCCCACCCTCCGAAGCTCCGCTTCGAACTCGCTCAGACTCTCATGAAAGTCGGGGAGTCTCCTCATGAGTTCAGCGAGCTTCGAAAGCTCCCACTCATCATGGGGGACCTTCGAGTTGTAGAGAAAAATTCCGTTCTCCACAGTTGCCATTGATCATCCTCCTCAACCAGATGGGCCATTATGCTCGCATCTCGTGAATGTAACCAAGAATGACTGCGTGCTCCCCGTAGTAAGCCGGACCAAACATTATTGATGCGCCTAACGAGGGGCGGGTGTGCGGCGGCAGCCGGAGCGCGGAGGGCGCCGTCCGCATTAGCCGATGGTTAGGTGACCACACCAACGTGCAACTCGTAATGTTCAATATCAGCCTGCTACTTAAGGTGCGCGCTCACTGGTTTCGTCAACACCAACTTCTCGATCCAATACTAGAAGAACATATGCTTCAATAGTGTGACGTGCAGCAAGATATGAACGAAGCACCGCCAATGTCGCCAGTCCTGGAACCGCCGCTCCAAGCCACTCCAAGCCGGAAACCACAGCCACCACATTCAACACTAGCGCTCCTGCGGAAATCCAGAATAGCCACTGTAGATTGACCCAGACGATGGCCACAACGCGCAGCAGCGACGTTTGGACCGTGGCAGGACTTGCACGCTCATAGCGACCATTTAGTACGCCCGGCAGTGCTGCCAGAACAGAAGAAAATGCCAACGCCAAGAGCGCTAGCATTCCCGCAACGAGAAAGCCCGATTGAGAGTGTATGGGTGTAGAATGGTTTCGTTCAACCCACATCAGACCAAGTGAAATTGCGAGGCACAACGTCGTCCACCCGATCTCATCCAAGACCAGACTCTTGAGATCCGGATACTGAGTGGCAACCGCCTGGGAAAGCACCGAGCTTCTGGGGCTACTGGGCACCCTGTTCCCGTTTTCATTGGCGGCTTGGCCCGTCATGCGTCTACGGGGGCCAAGATGACATCGTCATCACCGACTTCGTCATCACCGTTGAAGTCACCGGCCGTATCTAGTGGCCCAAGTTCCAATAAAATATCATCTGCACCTGACAAATCCAGGGGCACATCCTCCGTGTTGAGGAAGTGCTCAACTGGAACGCTGTCGTCTCTAGTATCGATTGTGGTGATTTCACCGTCGGGCATCCGACCTCGTGCCTTAATCCAGGCGACGAAGCCGTCCAGAAGTTCCCTCGCGCGGACCACGAAGTGACTGGATCGATCAATTCCCCTCTTGGAATCGAGCTCAAACACTACGTCCTCAGCACCAGCGTCCTTTGCATGACCCAACAGATCTCTCAACGGATCGTCCAGTCGGGCATTTGGAAGGGACATTCCGACCTCAAAATGAAACAGCTGTTCAAATCGATCAAATGTCTCAGCAAAGTCTCGGTGATCCGACTCTAGTCGGACTCTAAACACCCAATCAGCGTGGGGATCGATCGCGTCGAGCGTCAGATTCAGAAGATTCTGAAGTTGCACACAAATTGCGGTACCTGAACTCGAGACCTTTGGGTTCTTTTCCATAAAGAATGTTTTCGACGGTCTGTGCACTAGTAGACGAATGGCATGCTTGGAGTGCTCTGCCGCAAATTTCCACCCCTCCCTTGGACTCCAGCCATCCTCATCCGCCCTAGCCGCCTCCTTGCCAATTGCCGCGAAGAGCCATGTATCCGAACTATCAAAGAGCGAAGCCTTCCAGATCTTGCCCCTCGAATCAGACTGTTGGCCGAGTAGGTTTTCGAACACGAGGTTCATGGCCTCACTGTTCTTAGCAAGTGTTCCCAATGCAAGCTTGCCCGAAGGAACCTGATGAATATACCCTCGCCATATTTTCATAAACAAACTCCACCGAATGAAGAGATGACACAAGTTCACGCTCGGACAGTACCGGAATCATGTCTGTGAATCAACACCTATCGGAGAGACCTAATCCCGAAGAACTACAGAGCCAAGATTATTCCACCGCACATAGAAGACAACCATCCCAGCAACGTCCTCGCTGCCCGTATCCACATACGCCTCGACCGCACGGGTTCCTTCTCCATAACCAAGAATCATTCTCAAACCATGACCGGCGGACCGCTATCGCTCGCGCCTAATGCCATCTCGCTCTGTCAGTCCAGTACCAACTGGGCACCTAACGAGGGGCGGGTGTGCGGCGGACGCCGAAGGCGGCCGTCCGCATGAGCCGTTGGTTAGGCGAACAAGCGGTCATTGGCGGTTGCAGTCAAAACTCGCGACGACTGGAATTCGCCCTTCTCGATGTAGATTGGTATTTGCTGCATCCCTCAAACAGGTAACTACCAAGGAACTACCTGATATTTGTTCATCAACGTCCCGTTAGCCCTCTTGCTGAACGTCCATGTCATGCCAAGCTCGGCGGGTTGTGATAGCGCTGGGCCTGGACGACGCGTCAAGGTCCACCCAAAGCAGTTTCGTAGTTCACTGGGGTTCTTCTGGAGCCGCACAAGTTCGACGTTGAGCCCCCACGCATCGCCTACATACCGGACTGTCCGGTGAGGTGGATCGAATCGGAGCCTGAAGTCCTCCACTCGCCCATCGATTCCAACAGAAAGCTCCACGCGACCTGTTATGGCATCGACCCCCAAGGCCTTGGGCAAGTATCTATAGGCGCAGTACCGAAGAGACTGCTGAAGCTTGTCAATCTCAACATCCCAGGCATCGGGCCAGTCCACACCGAGTGCGTCGCGTTCGGAGATGACGAGATCCCAGTTGGCGTGCCGGGAGCACCCACCCCCATGACTACGGCCATACGAGACCCGGTCGTCGCAAGAATGAAGCGCCGTATTTGAGACATCTACTTCGGCGGGATCCTGCCACGCGTCTGGCACCTGAGAAGGCGGCGCCTCAGGTGTGTCCACGGCCTCCAGAGCAAGTCGACGTTCGGAAATGAACGCTGGTGTAGAAGAGACCTCTCGATTCGCCTCGGTCGTATCAGTACAAGACACCAGCAGGCCCAGGACGAGTACATTGCCTGGAACAAACATGCCCCAATCTGCGATGTCAGGTTCAGATGCCTTCATCGCAAGAAGATACACCGGCACGGGACCGAGACGCTGATTTCCATGTCAAGTTCTCGCCTAACGAGGATTAGACGGACCCGCATAACACCGCAAAAGCCGCCAACCTCGGCAGCCTATCATCAGAATGCACGCCTCTCCCATCCCCAAACCGGCGATCCCTGCCGATACGCCGCCAACCATATGTCCACATAACCACGCAGAAACACCGCAAGGCGATGCCGTCCGTTCCACCAGAAACCAATACCTGCCCCACCCGGCTGGCCAAGCCAGAGTCATGTTGGACGCCACGCCTCGCGCAACCAACAACCCACGTTAGCCTGGCCAGGTGCGACCGTCCCACCTCGAAGGTTGCCCGTGCCCCTGACCTCACAACCCCCAAGCATGCCACCCCGCCCCCAGTTTGGTATCTTCCCCAGGCAAGCGCCTCCTGGCGCCCAGCTCCGAGGATCCCATGCTGCTGCTCTCGCTCATCTTCGCCTGCACCACCAACGACGACATGACCACCGCCGACCAGGCGCCCGCCGAGCAGGCCGCTGTCGAGGCACCTGCCGAGAAGGCCGCCGAGACGCCCGAGGCCGCCCCCGTGGTCGACATGGACGCGCCGGGTGTCGTGATCACGTCCACCAAGAAGGAGACGGTCGAGGACCAGCACCACATGGACTTCAAGTCCGTGGACCTCAAGCTCGCGGACGCGAGCAACCCCGGCACGCTGACCGGCACCGTCACCCTCGATCTCGCCTCCTGGGCCAGCCCCATCTCCGTCCGCGACGAGCGCGTGCGCGAGGTCTTCTTCAAGGTCGCCGAGTACCCCACCGGCACCTTCACCGTGACCAAGGCGTCCGGCTTCGGCCCCACCGAGGTCGGCGCCTCCAGCGAAGGCATGGTCACCGGCACCTTCGACGTCTCTGGCGGCTCCTTCGAGGGCACCATGAAGGTCAAGGCCGACCGCACCGCCGAGAACGCCTGGCACTTCGAGACCACCGAGCCCATGACCTTCAACGTCGAGCAGCTCGGTGCGGCGGAGCGCGTGCACGAGGTCGCCATCCTGTGCGGCGTGCCCCTGTCCAACGAGTTCAAGCTGCAGTTCCAGCTCGACCAGACCTTCTGAGCGCGTACCGCGCGTCACGCCGCCCCGCCCCACGTCCGAAGCGGGGCGGCGTGACCGCGACGTCCGTGCACGCACGTAGGACCGGCCGAGGCCGGTCGACTGCAACATTCCCGCCTCGGGACGACGGATCCGGGTACCGCACCCGGAGACGCCATGCTGCTTGCCCTGCTCCTGTCCCTCGCCCAGGCCGCGGAGCTCCCCACCGACCTGTCCGCTCCCCCCGAGAAGGCGGACGCCGACGGCTGGGTCCGCCTGTCCTCCGGGGAGTGGCTCCACGGCGAGCTCAAGCGCATGCGCCGCCGTGACCTGACCTACGACTCCGACAAGCTCGACAACCAGGTGCTCGACTGGAGCGACGTCGAGGTGCTCTGGTGCAGCCGCTCGATGGAGTGGATGCTCGAGGACCGCACCGCCCTCGTCGGGCCCGGCGTGCTCGACGGCGACACCCTGCAGGTGCGCACCGACGGCGGCATCGTGGAGGTGCCCCGGTCGGACCTCGCGGGCATCGTGCCCGGCGGCCGCCGGGAGCTGTCCCACTGGAGCCTGCACATGGACGCCGCCATGGCCGGATGGTGGGGCAACACCGACCAGATCACCCTGAACAGCGCCAACCTGCTCGCCCGGGAGGACGCCACCACCTACTGGCGCCTCGGCTACGACCTCGCGCTCGGTCGCAACGACGGGGTGGCCACGGTCAACCGCCACAGGCTGTTCTCGGACATGAACCTGTTCATCAACGAGCGCTTCTACATCATCCCCTACGCCGCCGAGGCCTACCACGACCCCTTCCAGAACATCCGCCTGCGGGTCACGGCCGGCGCGGGCGTCGGCTGGCGAGGCTTCTCGAGCGACGACTTCGAGTACTTCGCCAGCATCGCGATGGTCTACCAGTACCTGCTGACCTTCGGGAACGAGGACACCGCCAACCCCAACGGTGCGGGCACCCGCTTCGAAGGGGGCTTCATCTGGGACATCACCGGCGACATCACCTGGGCCACGAGCTGGATGACGACCCTGATCTACACCCGCATCGGCGACACCTTCCACCGGGGCAACACCCGCTGGAGCATCGATGTGACCCACGCCCTGTCGCTGTACCTGGACTTCACCTTCATGCGGGTCGAGAACCCCCGCCTCGACGCGGACGGCGGTCGGCCCCAGAGCAACGACTTCGCGGCCACCACCGGGTTCGCGCTCGACCTCTGACGGTGAGGCGGGGTGCTGGGCGAACCCGGGAAGGAGTGGGCCTCACGCGGAGGAAGCGGAGGTCGCTGCCGCCGGGACGGAAGGCCCGTGCGTTCCCGGTCCTGATGGTGTGGATCAGCGGAATTTCGAGAACAGCCACATCAGCGCGGACGCCAGGATGCTCAGGACGATCATGCTGGTGATCGGGATGAAGACGGTGGTGTGTTCCTTCTCGATGCGGATGTCGCCGGGCAGGTGGAACAAGCGGAAGCCCTCCGGGAGCTGCGCGCTGGCCCACAGCAGGGCGCCCAGGGCCACGAGGCCCAGGCCCATGAGGATGATGGTCTTGGCGACGCCGGTTTCCACGTACGCCTCTCCTTCGAGGACATGGGGCCCCATCGGGCGGAAGGGGGCTGCACCTGAGCGCGGTGGCCCGTGGCCCCACGAACCATGACCCCAGGATTCATGCCCTCTTGACTCGGGTCCTCTTGATTCATGGTCTCAAGAGTCAAGGTTCGAGATTCATGGCCTCATGACCCCATGCCCTCATGATCCGGAAAATCCGGACCCATCTGGTCACACTTCCCAGCCCCGCCGTCTCATCCCCGGTGTAGGCGCTGCAGCACGGTCCGGTGGGTTCGCCCCTCCGCTCCGCCGGCGTGCCTGTGACCCGACCACCGCCATGCCGGCGGTGCCCCTCCCCTCCTCACACACGAGCAGAGACCCATGACCGAGATCCTCTCCGCCCTGCTTGGCGGCGCCCTCATCGGTGTCGCCGCGTCCGGACTGATGTACTACCTCGGCCGCATCGCCGGCATCTCCGGTATCTTCCACGGCGTCCTCAACCCGAAGGCCGGCGACACCGTCTGGCGCCTGTCCTTCATCCTCGGCCTCCTGGCCGGTGGCGTCGCCCTCGCCAACCTGGTTCCGAGCACCATCGGCGCCCCGGTGGTCACCAACCCGGCCACCATCGCCGCCGCCGGCCTGCTGGTGGGCGTCGGCACCCGCCTCGGCAACGGCTGCACCAGCGGCCACGGCGTCTGCGGCATCGCCCGTCGCTCCCGCCGCTCCCTTGTGGCCACCATGACCTTCGTCCTGTCCGGCGTCGTCGTCGCGACCCTCACCAGCCTTCTCTCCGGAGGTGTCTGATGCTTCGTCTCCTCGGCCCCTTCCTCGCTGGACTCGTGTTCGCCATCGGCCTCGGCGCCGCCGGCATGACCGACCCCTCCAAGGTCATCGGCTTCCTCAACATCGCCGGTGACTGGAACCCCGCCCTCGGCTTCGTCATGGTCGGCGCCATCGGCGTGCACGCCCTGGCCCTCCCCTTCATCCTGAAGAAGGGCTCCCCGCTGCACGGCACCGACTTCCTCATCCCCCAGCGCCGCGACATCACGCCGCAGCTCATCACCGGTGCCGCCCTGTTCGGCGCCGGCTGGGGACTCGCCGGCTACTGCCCCGGTCCCGCCCTGGTCTCCACGGCAGGTGGCAGCAGCACCGTGCTCTGGTTCGTGGCCTCCATGGCCGCAGGCATGCTCCTGCACCAGGTCGGCCAGACCGTCCTCGCCGACTCCAAGGCCCACGTCGCCGAGCGCAAGGCCGAACGCGCCACCGCCGGCAAGTGAGCGGACCGGTGCACTGACTTTCATCAAAAGGGGCCTTTCGGGGCCCCTTTCCTGTATCGTTCCACCAAGCTGCGGCCGCCCGAACGACCGCGGACACAGGATGGCTGTGCCATGAAGACGTCCACTCCCTGGCTGCTCACGTTGCTGGCAGCCTGCGGCGGGGCCACCGCGCCCACCGCACCCCAGACCACCTCCGATGATGCGGCCGTCGACCACCAGGCGGAGCTGCCGCCCGCCCCCGCGGGAGACGCCACCCACACGCCGCCCGCCCCCGGCGTGTACCCGGAGGGCCCCTTCGGCGAGGCCGTCAAGCGCGGTGAGGCCCTGTTCATGGACACCCCCGGCAACGCCGGCCGCTACGTAGGCAGCTCCCTGAGCTGCAAGAACTGCCACCTCGACAACGGCCGCACCGCCGACTCCGCGCCGATGTGGGGCGCCATCGGCATGTACCCGGCCTACCGGAAGAAGAACGACAAGGTGAACACCATGGAGGAGCGCATCCAGGGATGCTTCGTCTACTCCATGAACGCCCAGGACTCCGAGGCCGGCGAGCCGCCGCCGCTGGGCGACCCGATCCTCACCGACATCCAGGCCTACGCCTACTGGCTCGGTCAGGGCGTCCCCCTCGGCGAGGCCCAGCCCGGCCGCGGCTTCCCCGAGCTCGACGCACCCGCCCAGACGCCCGACGTCACCCGCGGCGCCGAGGTCTACGCCCAGCACTGCGCCTCCTGCCACGGCCCCGAGGGCCAGGGCGTGCTCGCCGGCGACAAGGTCGTCTTCCCGCCCCTGTGGGGTGAGGGCGGCTACAACTGGGGCGCCGGCATGCACCGCGTGAACACCGCCGCCGGCTTCATCTGGGCCAACATGCCCTTCGGCCAGGGCAGGACGCTCACCGAGCAGCAGGCCTGGGACGTGGCCACCTTCATCAACAGCCAGGAGCGCCCCGCCGACCCCCGCCAGACCGGCGCCATCGCCGACAACGACGCCTCCTTCCACGACCACGACTGCCAGTACGGTGAGGACCACGACGGCCGCACCCTCGGGGAGGGGCTGAAGTGAAGCGTCTGATGTTCCTGGCGGCCCTGCTCGCCGCCTCTCCCGCCTTCTCCGCCGACTGGCTCGCCCTTCAGGGCACCGAACCCGACAACCCCGACAAGGCGAAGCTGCGGGGCTGGGGCTTCCTGCAGATGACCGCCGACGGCATCATCGCCGATCCCGTCGAGGGGCTGGTGTCGGAGGGCCTGGCGCCCTACAACGGCGAGAAGGCCACCTTCAACCTGGTCGGTCCCGACAGCCGGTCCGCGGCCGTCTACCTGCGCCGCGTGCGCGCGGGCATGCGGGGGGAGATCCCCGGCACGAACGGCCTGCTGTCCACCTTCGCGGCGGTCGAGCTCGGCTTCCTGCCCCTCACCCTCGCCGCCGACGGCTGGCGCCCGGCCCTGATGGACGCCTCGTTCTCCGTGCACGGCCCGAAGAACATCAGCCTGCGGGTGGGCCGCATGAAGGCGCCGCTGGCCGACGAGTCCCTCGAGTCCGTGCAGGGCACCGCGGATCTGATCGTGTTCTCCCAGCCCGTCCGGGCGCTCCTGATGGAGCGCAACACCGCCTCGGGCATGCCGGAGGGCCGCGTCAACGGCTTCCGCGACGACGGCGCGCAGCTGTTCGGCGCCCACCACTTCGGCATGACCGAGCTGAGCTGGGCCGCGTTCGTGGGCCAGGGCGGCACGCTGCAGGGCCCGGGCGACGCGGGCTGGGACGTCATCGGCCGCGTGCAGGTGGCCCGGCTGTTCGACGAGAGCCAGGTCCGCAACCCGCTGCGGGAGGAGGTCTCCCTGTGGGCCTTCGGCCAGACGGGCCAGCGGGCCGTCGGCGAGGACGATCTGGCCGGCCGGCACCGCGTCGGCGTGGGCACCCAGGTGCGCAAGGGCCCCATCCGCTTCCGCAGCGAGTTCCTGTGGGGCCAGGGCGTGCTCAACAGCGGCCAGGCGCCACCGTTCCCCGGCGGCTCCCAGACCCTCGACGTCGACGGCACCGGCTGGGGCCTCAACTCCCTGGCCATGGCCACCGTCGGCCCCGTGGACTTCGGTGCCGCCTACGCCCACTACGCGCGCAACCCCGGCGACACCGCCGAATACCGTTCGTTCGACGAGCTCACGGGCATCGTCCAGTGGAACCCCCTGCCGGTCCTGTGGCTCAACGGCAACGTCGCCTGGCGCCAGGGCAACGCCCCCAACGGGCCGGCGGACGCCCAGACCATCCTCGACACCTACGGGATCTACGTGGGCGGGCAGGTGACGTTCGTGGTGCCCGGGCCGGCGGCGAGGAAGACGGACTGAGGGGACCGGGGTCGAGGGCCGTGAGGTCATGGCCTCGTGCCCTCACCCTCCACGGCCGACGGACAGTGCCTTCCTTCCCACGGCCCCGATCGCCGGCCCGACCCCGCACCCTTCGACCTGCCGCACGGCCGCCTCGAAGTGACCGGGCTGCCCGGGCCGCAGCACGTCCATGCACAGGCCGTCCTCCACCCAGCGCATGCGGGTGACGGACGACCCGAAGCGGGCCCGCAGGCGGGCGCGGAGGCCTGCGTCGAACACCTCGGGGTCGCTGCGCAGCACACGGAAGCCGCCCGTCGCGGCGACGAGCTCGGCCGCCCAGCGGACGTAGGGGAATCGCTCCAGGTGACGGTACAGGTGCACGGACTCCACGACGTCCTCCACTTCCAGCTGCCTTCGGCCGCGGGCTCGACGAGCGAAGGGCCCGCCGTCTTCAATCCGTCCGATCCGTAAGGCGCTCACGGCCGCCCGGATCCCCCCAGCTTCCGCCCCTGAACCGGCGTTCACCCCTTCCCGCCGACCGGGTCGGACTCCGCCCCTGAACCCTCGTTCACACCGACGGACCGTCCGTTTCGCGTGGGGCTCCGCCGACGCATCCTGCCTGCGACAACCACGTCGAGGGAGGACCCATGTCCGACACAACGCAGAAGAAGTCCCACAACTGGTGCCTCATCGGTGCCGTCCTGTTCGTCGCCGTGCCCTGCGGCCTGTTCACGCTGCTCGGCACCCTCGGGGCCGCGCTCACCGGCGCAGAGGTGGCATCCATGACGCCCGAGGAGCGCGCCGCCCAGCAGGCCGACCACGCCGCCCGCAAGCAGGCCGAGATCGCCAGCAAGCGCGAGGCCATCCTCGCGGATCCGCCGCCCTACCTGCCCCTCGGCCGCGGCGCGGACTGCCGCAAGCTGGCGAAGACCTTCGGCCTGCAGACCGACTACACCGAGCCCCAGCTCGACGCGATGCTCGACCGCATGCAGGACCGCCCGTTCCTGCTCGACCAGCTCACCGTCGAGGGCGTGGAGAACACCTTCGGGCGGTACACGCTGAGCCTGAAGTGCGCGGGCTCCCAGTCCTTCACCTCGGACTTCATCGTCTCGCTGGACGAGTCCAAGGTGGACATCCTGTCCATCCGCAAGGGCAGCCAGGTCTCCCTGTGCGCCACGCCCAGCCACTACACCCGCATCACCGGCCTGTCCTTCGACCTCGTGCGCTGGGGCGACTGCGGACCGGCCGTGCCGGTGGCGGACGAGTGGCCCGCCCGGGACCTCAAGAACGACATCGAGGTCATTGCGCGGTGGACGCCATGACCCGCTCGTAGCGTTCCGCCGCCCTGCGCAGCTCGGCGGCCACCTGCTCCCGCAGCGCCAGCGGGTAGACCACCTCGCAGGTGGCGCCCCACTCGTAGACGAAGCGCTTGAGCTCGAGGCCGCCGGTCATCATCTCGAGCTCGATGCGTCCGTCGGGCAGCTCGCGCAGCTTCTGGGTGGGGTGCCAGGTGCGCGCCCGCACGAGATCGGCCACCTCGGCGTCGAATTGGATGATCACACGGTCGAGGGTGCCCAGGGCGAAGATGCCGAACCAGGGCTCCACCTCGGTCTTCGGGTCCCAGTCGTCCGGGTAGTCGAAGGGCTCGCCGCGCTCCACGCTGACGATGCGGTCGACCCGCAGCCGGAGCACCGGGCCCCCCTCCCAGCCGCGTCCCATGAGGTACAGGGCCCGCCGGTACAGCGCGAGGGAGTAGGGCTCGAAGGCCTCGTAGACCCGCTCTCCGCTGCGGGCCCGGTAGACCATGTGCAGCTGCCGCTCCCGGAGCACCCCGTCGATGACGTCGTCGAGCACGTCGCCCATCTCGCCGTAGTCGGCGGCGGGCTCGGGCAGGTGCAGCAGCTTGCGGTCCAGATCACCGTAGCGGGCGCGTACCTGCTGCTCCGAGGCCACCGCCTTGCTCAGGCCCTCCCCGAGCAGGGTGCCGTGGAGGAAGTCGAGGGCATCGTGGCCCACCCGCAGCGCCACCCGGTCCATGACCGTGATGTCGTCGACCTGCATCATCGGGTTGAGCACGTAGGAGGTGTCGCGGCCCTCGCCGTGGCGCTGCACGACGCCCTGCTCGACCAGCCGGGACAGGCCACGACGGATGCGCTTGGGGTCGTCGATGCCCAGCACGTCCCGGGCCTCCTTGTTGGTCAGCCTGCCCCGGGCGTACAGCGCCACCATGAGCCCGACGACGATGTCCCTGGTCTCGCCTGCCATCCGTCCTCCCCACAGGACCGCACGCTACCACCCGGATCCCCCCTCCCCGTACGTGGTTTCCCAGACAGGTGCGGTTCCCGTGCTTGCATCACGGCTCCAGCCGGACCGTCCGGCCCACGATGGAACCCCATGCCCACCACGATCATCATCGGCACCGGCTTCTCCGGCATCGCGATGGCCCACGCGCTGCAGCAGGCCGGCGTGGACTTCCTGATGCTCGAGCGCAGCGGCGAGATCGGTGGCGTGTGGCGGGACAACGTCTACCCGGGGGTGGCCTGCGACGTACCCGCCCACCTGTACAGCCTGTCCTTCGCACCCAACCCGGGCTGGTCGCGGCTGTACGCCCCCGGCCCCGAGATCCAGGCCTACCTGCGGCGGGTGGTCGACGACCTCGACCTGCACCCCCACATCCGCCTGCACAGCGAGGTCACCGAGGCCCGCTTCGAGGACGACGGCTGGACCGTGGCCCTCGCCGACGGCACCACGCTGCGCTGCACCTTCCTCGTGGGAGCCGTCGGCGCGCTCAAGGATCCGAGCTGGCCCGCCATCCCCCACCTGCGCGACTTCGAGGGCACCCTGACGCACTCCTCCGGCTGGGACACGTCCTGCGACCTGACGGGCAAGCAGGTGGGCGTCATCGGCACCGGCGCGAGCGCCATCCAGATCATCCCCGCCATCGCGGACCAGGTGGCGGATCTGCACGTCTTCCAGCGCACCCCCGCCTGGGTCTCCCCCCGGCGCGACCGCCCCTACCGCGAGGCCGAGAAGGCCGTCTTCGCCCGCAGTCCCCTGCGCCTGCTGGCCTACCGCCTGAAGCTGTACCTCACCCTCGAGGCCCGCTTTCCGCTCCTCTTCGGACGCCGCCGCTGGGCCGCCCGCACCGTCGAGGCCGGCCTGCGGCGCCGCATCCACCGCTACATCGACGATCCGGCCAAGGCCGCCGCCCTCACCCCCGACTACGCCGCCGGCTGCAAGCGCATCCTCGTGGCCGACGACTACTACCCGGCCATGAACCGCGACGACGTGCACCTGCACACCGCCCCCATCGAGCGCGCCACCGCCACCGGCCTGCGCCTCGGAGACGGCAGCGAGGTGCGCCTCGACGCCCTCGTCTGCGCCACCGGGTTCACCGTCCACGACCCCCTCGGCGGCCTGCGGGTCGTCGGCAAGGACGGCACGGAGCTCGCCGACGTCTGGGGCCAGGCCCCCACGGCCTACCTCGGCCTCGCCATGCCCCGGTTCCCCAACCTGTTCCTGCTGCTCGGCCCCAACACCGGCCTCGGCCACAACTCGGTGGTGATCATGGCCGAGGCCCAGGCCCGCTGGACGGCGATGGTCATCCGCCGCGCGCTGCAAGAGCCCCGCCCCCTCGTGGAGGTCACGCCGACCGCCATGGCCCGCTTCGTGCGCTGGGTGCGACGCACCCTGCCGAACCTCGTGTGGGGCACCGGCTGCGACGCCTGGTACACCAACGACGCGGGCGTGAACTTCACCATCTGGCCCGGCTCCACCCTTCGCTACCTGTGGACGCTGCGCAGGGTGCGGTGGCGCGACCTGCACTGGGGCTGAGGGCGCTCAGTCCAGGGCGGTGTCGGCCGGGTCGAGGACGTCGACCATGGTCGAGTCGGCACAGATCCGCGTGCGCCGCTCGCCCTCGACGTCCTTCAGCTCGCCCTGATCGTCGATGAAGAAGTCGAGCTGCTGATCGGGACCGTACTGCCAGTGGTGGAACCCGAACTGGTCGTTGAGGGGGAAGCCGATCTCGACCACGTCGCCGGTGCAGTCCCCGTGCCGGCGGTGCTTCCACACGTCGACATCGACCTCCTGGAACCGGTGGGGCACGCCGTCCTCCACCACCGTCGTTCCACCGCCCGCGCTGACGCCGTTGAGGGCCTCCTGGGGCTCCAGATCGGCGCACACGCCCACGAGGGACAGCTTGACGAGCCGTGTGGGCGACTCCTCCACACACAGCATGCCCACGCCCGTGACGCCCGCCTGTTGCTGGCACGCCGCCGTTCCCAGGACCATCGCCAACCACGCCATCCGCTTCATGTCCGTCCTCCGCCCCATCTGCCGCAGGCCACGCCCCGCGGCTCCTCCGGGCGTGCGTGACATGCCCCGGCGCCCGTTTCCCGCACCGTCACATTCCGTCACCCGGTTCGGTACGACTCCGCCGAAACGTGCCTCTGGCGCCCCGAAAGCGCCTTTTCCGAGCCCTAGGTTGCGCCCGCATCTCCCCCCTCCCTGGAGTCACCATGCGCACCCTCGTCCTGCTCGCCGCCACCCTGTTCGCCTCCACCGCCTCCGCCAAGGACTGCCGCATCGCCAACGCCTCCGCCGAGCGCGCCGCCTTCGGCACCGACATGGCCATCTGGGGCGCCAGCGGCATCCTGTTCGGCGCCAGCGCCTCCATCGAGCCCCGCCACGGCGACGGCTCCTGGATCCCCCCCATCGACCGCAACGTGCCGACGACCCTGGACGAGGCCCACAACACCGCCTCCGACCTGCTCCTCATCACGGGCGCCCTGACCGGCTTCGCCGGCGGCTTCGTCCACATGGGCGCTTGCGGGCGCGAGGGCGCCACCGCCTTCGCCTGGGTCAACCCGGTGCTCGAGAGCTTCGGCACCGGCATGCTGACCATGGGCGCCACCCAGGTGACGAAGGTGGCCGCCGGACGTCCCCGTCCCTGGACCCACGGCGACCACGACGGCGCCTACTTCGACGGCGACGAGTACCACAGCTTCTTCTCCGGCCACACGAGCATCGCCGCCTGGGGCTACACCTACGGCGTCGCCGAGATCCTGCGCGTGACGAACCTGCCCTGGTGGGGACGCGCGCTGGTGGGTTTCGGCACCGGCACCGCGGGTGGCCTGGCCACGGGCTCCCAGCGGGTCGCCGCCGCCAAGCACTACTGGTCCGACGTGCTCGTCGGCTGGGCCGTGGGCACCACCATCGGCCTCGTGCCCACCCTGCTCGACCCGGCCTGGGACCGCATGGCCGAGCGCCGCGTGGCCGTCAGCGGCAGTGTCAGCACCGAGCACGTCTCGCTCCGGGTCGACGGCGCATTCTAGGCGCCCGCGGCCCGTGGTAGCGTCGCTGCAACCCTGCACGTCCGGAGCCTGCATGCGTTTCCTGCCCCTGGCCGCGACCACCCTGCTGTTCACGACCGCCACCACGGCCTCCGCCGCCAACTGCCGCACCGCCAACCCCTACGCGGAGCGTGCCGCCTTCGGCACCGCCATCGGCATCACCGGCGCCGGCGGCATCGTGTTCGGCGTGGCCGCCGGCATCGAGCCGAACGAGGGCGAGCCCACCTGGATCCCGCCCATCGACCGGAACGTGCCCACCGAGGTCAACCAACGGAACGCGTTGGCGTCGGACATCCTGCTGTACACGGGCCTCGCCGCCGGCGCCGCCGGCTCCCTCACCAGCATGTTCGCCTGTGGTCCCGGTGGCGACACGGCGTTCTCCTGGGTCAACCCCCTGGTCGAGGGCACGGGCACGTTCCTGCTGACCTACGGCGTCACCAACATCACCAAGGTCACCGTCGGCCGGCCCCGCCCCTACACCCGTGGCGGCGGCAGCTACACCAGCGACGACGACTTCGAGAGCTTCTGGTCCGGCCACACCAGCCTCGGTGCCTGGGGCTTCACCTACGGCACCGCCGAGATGCTCCGCACCACAGACCTGCCCTGGTGGGGCCGCGCCCTGGTCGGCTTCGGGGCCGGTGCCGCGGGCGGCCTGATCACCGGCTCGCAGCGGGTGGCCGCCGGCAAGCACTACTGGTCGGACGTGCTCGTGGGCTGGGCCGTGGGCACCTCGGTCGGCCTCGTGCCCACCCTGCTCGACCCGGCGTGGAACCGCATGGCCGACAACCGCGTGGCCATCTCGGGAAGCGCGAGCCCCCACCATGTGTCGTTGAGGATGAGCGGCTGGTGGTAGGCCCGCGACCCCGAGCGTGAACAACCCACGTACTTCCTGTTGCCGACCGACGAGGCCTGCCACCGGTCGCCTCTTCCAGAGGCCGGATGGTAGGCTGACGTGTCCCGTCCACGGGGGTCCACCGTGTCCACGCACGTCGTCATCACCGGCTCCACGTCCGGCATCGGCCTGGGCCTGGCCCGGGCGTTCCTGTCGCTGGGCTGCAGGGTCACGCTCGTGGGTCGCAGCCAGCGCTCCGTGGATGCCGCCCTCGCCAGCCTCCCGGACTCTCCCCAGCAGGCCCAGGGGGTTCCCGCGGACGTGCGGCGCCGGGACGACCTCGAGGCCCTGTGGGCACGCGCGAGCAGCTGGGCGCCCGTCGACATCTGGATCAACAACGCGGGCATCGTCGAGTCCAAGCTGCCCTTCGCCCGGCTTCCTCCGGAGCAGCTCGACGCCGTCATCGGCACCAACCTGCTCGGCATGATGCACGGCACCCAGGTGGCCCTGCGGGGCATGACCGCGCAGGGCCACGGTCGGATCTACAACATGGAGGGGCTGGGGGCCGATGGTCGCCGCGCACCGCTCATGCTGGTCTACGGCACCAGCAAGCGGGGGGTGCGGTACTTCACCCGCAACCTGCGCGAAGACCTGGAGGACGGCCCGATCCCCGTGGGCACGCTGTCACCGGGCATCGTGGTGACGCGCCTGCTGCTGGGGGGCTACCGGTCGGCCGCCGAGCGCGAGGAGGTGCTGCCGGTGCTGAACATCCTCGCCGACCGGGTGGAGACGGTGACGCCCTGGCTCGCACGTCAGGTCCTCGCAGACACCCGGGGTGGCAGTGACATCCACTGGCTCACCCGGGGCCGCATCGCCTGGCGGTTCGCCACGGCGCCCTTCCGGCGCCGGCAGGTCATCTTCGACGACGACCTGCCGCCCCTCAGTGCTCCAGCGGCTTCCGGAGATGGAAGACGTTCATGAAGCCGAGCTCGCGGATGCCCGGCGCCTTCATCAGCACGTCGTCCATCGGAAGGAGCACCTTCCGGGCCGTCTTGGCGGCCTCGAACCACTTCAGGTAGTCCATCAGGCCCGTGCCCGCGGAGAACAGGTACCGCGGCTTGTGGTGGAGCCACTCGAAGCCGAACGCCTTCACCATCTCCGGCGTGAGGTAGCCCTGGATGGTGTCGTCGTAGGCCTTCCACGCTCCGGAGCGTCTGGAGAGCACCTGCCGGCGGTATACGCGCAGCATGGAGATGATCGGGTTGTGGGCTCCGTTCTCGTGAAGCGCCAGGAGTCCGCCGGGCCGCAGCACGCGCCAGCACTCCGAGAGCAGCTTCTCCTTGTCCATGTACTGGGCCGCACTCACGGAGACGACCAGATCGAAGCTGTCGTCCTCGAAGGGCATCGCCTCGGAGCTGCCCACCTGCTTGTGGTCGGCGGGGGCGGCCTCGATGCGCGAGGCGTTGAGATCGAGCAGGTGGTACTCCACGGAGGGATCCATGACCCCCATCATCCAGCCGGCACCACCGGCGGAGTCGAGCACCTTGCGGATGGGCATGTCGTAGCCGTTGATGCGTTCGAAGGAGTCCTTGAGCGCCAGGTTCCACAGCGGGTAGTCGTGGGGGCGCTCATTGAATGCGTCGATGCGAAAGACAGGCATGATTCAGTCCACCTTGCAGTGAAGAACGAAGCACTCCGACACGGTGTCGAAGACGGAGAGGGTGCGCGACGCGTCGACGGTGTCGATGCTCGCGTTGAGGCTGACGATGTAGCGATCGTCGACCACCAGGAAGCGCACGACGAACTTGGTGAACCCACTGCCGGGGAAGCACCAGCGGGCGCCGTCCCGCAGCCGGTAGATGTAGTTGGGGCGGCCCGAGAAGTCGGTGCCGAAGTAGTGGTCGCCGCCGATGGTGACGGCCGCCGTGTAGCCCGCGAGCCTGACTTGCAGACACCGGTCGAGCACGAGCCCCGCCGGCGAGCGGGTCCACAGATCCAGGCGCTTGGCGGAGTCGCCGGTGGCCACGATGAGCCGCTCGTCGTTGAGGTGGAGCACGCTGTGCACGTGCCGCACCCGGGGCATGTGGTTGTAGACGTCACAGACCTGGACGCCCCCACGGCTCACCTGGAACATCCGACCGGAGGCATCGCCGTACTCGCCGAGGACCATCCAGTCGTCCCCCGCCACCACGCTGGCCCGCCGGAACCGGATGTCCTGGGGGAGCTCGTGGAAGGGAAGATCGGCGAGAGCCGGGTACAGGCGCGCCAGATCGCCAGCGGTCACCATCGTGTCCTGCTGGATGTCGACGCCGACACGCAGCAGGCGATGCATCATGTCGCTTCCCAGGTGCCCCAGGAGGGGGGATGGCCGATGACGGGCGAAGCACCAGGCACCGTACAGGGCCTCCTGCAGGCGTCCCTGACGGACGATCTGCCGTCCGAACTCGTACAGCGCCCTCGGATCCCTCCTGCGCACACTCTGAACCACCAGTGAAGACAGGCTCGCAGTCATCGTTCCCCCCCGGGAGTTGGTCGGTATCGTCCCGAAGGATCGTTCGTCACGACCACTCGGGCGTACCAGAAGCCTAGGGGCGACTTGCAGCTAGGTGCAAGCGAGGAAGATCTTCACACACGTTTCGCACTGCAGATATCCGGCCTGCATACACCACAACCGGGAAGACGACGTTCGTCCTCAGGAAGGTGCAAAGGACGTTTTTCGGGTGGCGCCTTCGATGTACCGAGTGCAGACCACCCTGCTTTCCGACAGCGGTGGGTGTGGCGCACAGACAGGCGCCATCCCCCGATGAGCACCTTGCTCGCGCCGCCATGCGCCGTTCCTCCACGGCTCGGGAACGGGCATCGCCGGCGTCGCAGACACCATCTGCCCTTCAGGTATCTGCGACGCCGCCGGGGGCAGCGTGCGGCCCGTCCGTGCTCAGCCCGCCGTCGGGTCCATCACCCGGGCCATGAACAGGATGCTGCCGGTGAGGTCGTCGCGGACGACGAAGAGGAAGGGACGGTCGGCCTTGATCTCGTTGATCATGGCGCCGGACTCCTCGGTCACCACCACGGCGGTGGCCGCCGCGGCCTCGGTGCCCACCTCGTCGACCTTCAGGTAGGTGCTGTGGAGCACCTCCGAGACGAACAGCGTGTCGGCCTCGGGAGACAGCACCATGCCGGTCAGGTCGCACACACCGTCCTCGAACAGGTCTTCCACGCCGAGGGCCCGCAGCGCCGGGATCAGGGACTGCTTCCACTCCAGCTCGAGCTTGGGCATCTGGATGATCCACGCGCCCGTGCCGGCGGGGCGATCCATCCGCAGCGGCGCCACCTCCTCGTCGAAGGCCTCCGACGTGATCCGCTGTTCCCACTCGGGCAGGCCATCGACCTCCGACGGCACGATCAGGTAGGCGGCCACCTCGTCGCCCTTGTAGGGCAGGCGGGCGATGCCGGTCTGTCCCTCGTCCGTCCAGCGGGCGGTGATGTGGTGGGGCTCGTCGACCATCGTGGTGTCCATGAACATCATGTCGACCTGCACCTCCCCTCCGTCCAGGGTGTGGAACGGCGCGGGACGGGTGTCGTCCTCGTCGAACTGCGTCTCCCAGTTCGCCAGGAAGTACACCGCGTTGGCGAGCACGAGGCGCGTGTCGCTGCCGACGGCCTTCTCCGGCAGGAGGTCCTCGATGAGGCCGCTCGTCTGCTCCTCGACCCAGTCGTTGACGATCTGGCGGCCGACCTCGGGACTGCCCATCCAGTCGACCTCTTCCAGCGGCGCGCCCCAGTCGTCCTCGCAGATGGCCAGGAAGTCCTCCAGGAACGGGTAGCCGCTCTGTCCGAACAGGCGGTTGGCCACCTCGAGGCGGTACGGACGGCCCTTGTCGCCGGCCAGGTCGCCGATGAGCTGCCCCCAGGCCGGGTGCCAGCGGTCGGCCGGGATGTCCTGGTGCAGGGCGGCCCCCAGCTGGGCCTCGGTGTCGCCCCGGGTGCCCGCGGACGTCATGCCCAGCGCCGCCGAGACGGAGAATGGGGAGAGCACCACGTTGTCGTCCTCGACCGCGAGCTGGCGGTACAGGTCCCAGGCAAACGCCGAATTGCCCGCCACGACCGAGGCGAGGTCGCCGGTGGCGGACACCACCTCCCGGGGCTGCTCTCGTCCCGATCCAGGACCAGGACCATCGGCCCCCGGTGCACAGGCGGCGATCCCCGCCACGGCCAGCAGCCCGATCAGGCGTCTCGTGTCTGACATGTCCATCTCCTCCGCGTCCCGCGCCCGGGAGCCTCGGAGGTTACCATGCTTTTTTTTCACGCTACTCCACCTTCCGCGGCACCCCCGGAACGCCGAGCGGCGCCTCCAGCGCGTCCCGATCCCACTCGCCGAGCTTCGCGGCGGCCTCGTAGGTGGTCTGCAGGAACGACATCAGCGCGGCGTCCGGGTCGTCGGCGGTGCGCACCGCCTCGTAGGGAAGGAAGAACTCGCTCATCTCCTTGCCGTAGAACGCCTCGGACGGCTTGACGGGCTGCAGCGCGAACCCCTTGGGCTCCGGGTAGGCGTAGGCGTAGAAGGCCGCCTCCATGCCGTCGCCGCCGGCCCAGAACCCCGCCGAGCTCACCTCGTGGGAGTAGGCCTCCCGGGTGATCTCGTCGGGCAGGCCGGGAAACCCTCCGGGGTGCGGCGGCGCCTTGCGGCCGCTGAAGCGGGTGACGGCGAGATCGAAGCTGCCCCAGAACAGGTGCACGGGGCTGCACTTGCCGAGGAACCCCGTGCGGAACCTGCGGAACACCCGCTCCGCCTGCAGCAGCGCCTGCCAGAACCGGCGCACCGCGTCCCCGTCCCACGGGCGCACCTGGGTGTTCTCGGCGAAGGGCACGGCGTCGGCGATCTCGTTGGGCGTGCCGTCGATGTCGACCCCCACGCCGAGCTCGTCGACGAGGGCCAAGAAGCGCTGGTGGAAGGTGCTCACGCTCATGGGCTCGAGTCGGATGCGCTTCTCCTCCCCGTCGCTGGTGCGGATGGCCACCACGTCGTCGAGCAGGTCGAAGTCGATCTGCACCGCCTTCACGGTGCAGTGGATGAGCCCCGTCGTCCACCCGCGGGCGTTCAGGTAGAAGGTGGCGTGCCAGGAGTGGTTGAGCCACGGCGCGTAGGCGAGGCGGTACTTGCCCACCACCTGCATGTACTGATGCAGGGCGGCATGGGTGTCCTTCCACGCGTCGAAGGGGATCTCGGGCCACTGGGACGGGACGGACATGGAGCCTCCGGCAGGGTCCGTGCAGCTGGACCCATGGGTGGCTCGACAGGAAGCCGCGCCCCTTGAGGGCGAGGTCGGACTAGAACAACCCCTTGGCGAGGACGTCCTGGGTCTCCGGGTACTTGTCGAACTGGTGCTGGGCATAGGGGCAGTCGTTCTTGATCTTCATCCCTTCCCGCCGGGCCCACTCCACCATCCAGCGGAACAGCGCGAGACCGACGCCTGCCCCCTGTGCCTCCGGCTCCACCTCGGTGTGGTGCAGCAGGAGGCGTCCCTTGCCCTTGCGCAGGAAGTACATCCTCCCCATGAGCTGGTCGCCGCGCCGGGCGACCAGCTTGCCCTTGTGTCCGTCCTCCTCGACGGTGATCTCCAGATCCTCAGCCATGACGACCTCCCGGTGCGAGGGTCCGCAGCGCCTCGGCCGCCCAGGACGCGAAGTCGTGGAAGGACACGTCGGGGAAGCTGCGATGCAGCGCCGACAGGTCCACGCTGTAGCCGACCTGCTCGAACCACTCGTACATCCGTCGCAGATCGGCAAGATCGGGCCCGAATTCACTGGCGGGCAGCGCCTCGTAGATGATCTCCCGGTCGAGCAGGCGGCTGAGGATGCGGGCCTGCTCCTCGCCGGTGAGCTCGTCGGAGGCCACGTCGACGGCCTTCCCGACGAATGCCTCCCGGCGACCGATGATGTCGGCCACGACGGCGCCGTAGTCGGTCATGTTCACCTGCTGCAGCGACACGCCGCCGGGCAGGTGACGGGGAAACACGCCCTCCTGAAGCGCCTGCAGCGTGGCCGGGGTGAGCAGGTTCTCCATGAAGTAGACCGGGCGCGTGATGGTCCAGGACAGCGAGCTGTCCGCCAGCAGGAGTTCCACCTTCCGCTTGCTCTCGAAGTGGTGGATGGCCGTGTCCTTGTCCGCACTGGCCACGCTGCTGAACACGAAGTGACCCACCTCGGCCTCCTGTGCCGCCGCGATGAGGGTGGTGCCCTGCTTGACCTCCACCTCCGGTCCACCGCCGAAGGGCGTCGTGAGACCGAAGACCACGTCACAGCCCTGCATGCCGTCGGTGAGGGTCTCCTGGTGGGTGAGATCCCCGACGACCGGGTCGATGCCGGCGGCCTGCAGCTCGTTGGCCCGATCGCCTCCCGAACGGGTGAGGCCCCGGACCTGATGGCCCGCCGCGAGCAGGGCCCGCGCGACCGCGCCTCCCTGTCTGCCCGTGGCACCGACGACGAACACCGTGGCCATGCGATCCCTCCCGTGTCCGTCCCCCTTCGACCCGGTGGGGGGGCGCGTGTAGGCGGGAGGGCCCGGGGGAGGACACGTGGGCCCTGTGCGGAAGGCATGGGGCCAGGAGGGCGTGGGGCCAGGAGGGCGTGGGGCCAGGAGGGCGTGGGGCCAGGAGGGCGTGGGGCCTGGAGGGCGTGGGGCCTGGAGGGCGTGGGGCCATGAGGCCATGAATGCATGAACCGTGAGGGCATGAATCGTGAGGGCACGAAGCACGAACACGAGGGGCATGAGATCACGGTTCTCGAATCCCGAGGGCAGGACCCATGGGCCATGGGCAGTGGTTCATGGTCCGGAATCCATGGAGTCATGATTCGGGATTCATGGTCTCGGAAGTCATGACTCGTGGCCTCATGTTCGAGATTCGTGGTTCGGGATTCGTGGTTCGGGATTCCTGGCCTCATGGTCCAGCCCGCCGCTCCTCCTCATGGCCAGCCTCACGCCTGACACGCCGGTCCCGCCTGAGGCCTGGACTTTCACGGACCCATCTTTCCGCGGGCACCCGGCCATGCAAGCATGCCACCGCCTTGCAACCGTACCGGACTGCCGCGGTACGGAGATGCCCCTGGAGTTCCCATGCGTTCCCTCCCCCTCCTCGCCCTCCTGACCGCTTCCACCGTCGCCGGCGCCCAGGAGTCCACCGATACCCCGGCCCCGGAGTCCCAGGAGCTGGTGGCCACCACCACCGCCGCGCCGCTCGGCACCCGCCGCAGCTTCGGCATCGGCACCGCGGTGAGCGTGGGCGTGTCCACCGGCGGCGGCGTGGCTCTGGAGCTGCTTCCCCTCGAGCTGCGCTTCTTCGATGGCCAGGGCCGCAACTCCTTCGACCTGCAGGTGGACTGGTTCTCCACGGTCTCCCAGGCCCAGGCCGGCCTGGGCACCCTGTTCTCGGTCACGGGCATGTACCACCTGCGGTTTCCCATGAACGACGCCATCGGGTTCGCCGTGGCTCCCGGCGTCAACCTCGTGGCGGGTTCCGCCTCCGGTGTCTTCGCCTGGGGCGCTGTCGCCACCAGCCGTGTGGGCGTCGATCTGAAGGTAGGGACGGGCCCCATGGAGCTGGGTCTGTACATCAAGCCCCAGGTGGGCGTCGTCGGCGCGGGTGACTTCGCCGGCCTGTTCGGAGCCGCCTACCTGGAGACCTCCTTCATCTGGCACACGATGAAGTGAGCCGGAGGGCCGCTATGGCTCCCCGGGCACGCTTCTTCCCGACAGCAGCGGCGCCGCCTGCTCCAGCGCCGGCTGCAGCAGGTCCATGAGCGCCCGCACCCGGGCCGATCGCCGCAGATCGGCGTGCAGCAGGAGCCACAGCTGGGTGTCGGCGGCCTCGATGACGTCGGAGCGGCGGACCAGCCGGGGATCCGGATCGCCGAGGTGGCAGGGCAGGATCCCCTGGGCACGCGTGCACACGAGGATGCGGTGCAGCGGAGAGACGCCGGATGCCTCCATCAGCACCGGTGCATCGCCGTGCTCCCTGTGCCACCAGGCGGACGCGGCCCGGGGACCGCTGCCTTCGCAGTAGATGACCCAGGGCAGCTCCTCGTCCTCACAGCGGCTCGGTCCGTAGACGGCGAAGCCGATGGTGCCCACCCGGCGTCCGACGGCGGCCTCGGGCGGGGTGTCGGAGGGGCGCAGCGCGATGTCGGCGTCGACGCCCAGGTCGAGCATGCGCTCTTCGGCGCGAAGCACCGGCCGAAGCCCAGGACACTGCACCTGCACCTCGGCCAGGGCCGGAGCCACCACGCCGAGCAGGCTCTCCGGAAGCGTGAGGGTGACCGGACCCCGCGCCGTGCGGTCGTGCCCGGTGGCGGTGCGCCGCAGGGCCAGCACGGCCTCCTCCACCTCCTGCGCGCGGGGAAGCAAGGCCTCCCCCACCGAGGTGAGGGCATACCCCCGGGGATCCCGCTCGAACAGCTGGGCCCCGAGCGACTGTTCCAGCGCCGCGATGCGCCGATGCAGCGTGGAGGGGTTCACCTCGAGCACCTCGGCGCCCGCCGCGAGGGTTCCTTCCCGCGCCACCGCGAGGAAGGAGCGCAGATCGTCCCAGCGCAGATCGTCCATGGCCCATCCATCTTGCACAAATGCAAGACCATCATGCAGCATCACCCATTTCCAACGCAATGTCGCAAGCCTACAGTGTGTCCATCGCCAGGGCCGATGGGCCCGACACCCGAGGAGGACACCATGATCACCATCCGACGCAGCCAGGACCGGGGCCGCGTGACCATGGGCTGGCTCGACAGCCACCACACCTTCAGCTTCGGCAACTACCATGATCCCCGTCACATGGGCTTCGGCCACCTGCGCGTGATCAACGACGACGTGGTCCAGCCGGGCCGAGGCTTCGGCACCCACGGCCACCGCAACATGGAGATCGTCTCCTACCCGGTCCACGGCGGGCTCGAGCACCGCGACAGCACCGGCGGCGGCGGCGTCATCCGCCATGGCCAGGTGCAGGTCATGTCCGCCGGCCGTGGTATCGCCCACTCCGAGATGAACGCCAGCGCCACCGAGTCCGTACGCTTCCTGCAGATCTGGCTGCTGCCGGAGAAGGGCGGCACCGAGCCCCACTACGAGGACCGGCACTTCCCCCTCACTGACGGCTTCACGCTGCTCGCCAGCCCCGATGCCCGCGACGGCAGCCTCCGCATCGGCCAGGACACCGACGTGTACCGCCTGATGCTCCCCTCCGAGCAGCCCTCCGAGCTGAAGCTGCGTCACACCCGCGCCTGGGTGCAGGTCATCCACGGCACCCTCGACGTCAACGGCGCCCGGCTGTTCCCCGGTGACGGCGCCTCCTTCACCGACACCACGGCCCTCTCCTTCACGGCCGACGGAGACGTCGAGGCCCTCGTCTTCGACCTGCTCTGATCCCCCTTTCCGCCGCCATGCGGCCCAGGAGTCCCCATGTCTTCCCTGAACATCCTCGCCCTGTCCGGCTCCCTGCGCACCGGCAGCTTCAACACCGCCCTCCTGCGCGCCGCCGCGGAGCTGGCCCCCGAAGGCGTGGCGATCACGCTGCACGACTACCGGGACGTGCCCCTGTACGACGGTGACATCGAGACCTCCCCGGAGGCGGTCGAGGCCCTGAAAGCCGCCATCGACGCCGCCGACGCCGTGCTCATCGCCACCCCCGAGTACAACCACTCCATCCCGGGCGTCCTGAAGAACGCCATCGACTGGGCCAGCCGCCCGGCGTTCGACTCCGTCTTCTTCGGCAAGCCCACCGGCATGGTGTCGGCCTCCCCCGGTCTCGTCGGCGGCGCCCGCGCCCAGCAGCACCTCAAGTCCGTGCTGCTGGCCATGGGCACGCCGGTCTACGCCTCCCCAGAGGTCCTCGTGGGACGGGCCGGCGACAAGTTCGACGACGGCCGGCTGGTCGACGAGAGCACGCGGAAGTTCCTGGCGGGCTTCCTGGAGAAGTTCAGCGCCTGGGCCCGCGGGTTCTCGGCCCCGTGACCGCCCACCGGGCGGGTGCCGTCGCCGTCAGCTAGGTTGGGGCCCACACGAGGTCTCCATGTTCCGCATCGCGCTCCTGCTCCTGCCCCTGTCCGCCTGCGTCCCCGAGGATCCGGGCACCATCACCTGCGATCAGGCCCTGACCACGTTCGATCTCGAGGCGTCCACGGACCACCCGTCCCACGCCCTGATGGAGGGGGCCACCGGCACCCGGCAGACCTTCGTGGAGCTGCACGAGGGCACCAACGTGCCGCTGCAGGTCACGGTCGACGCCGACTTCACCGAGGCGATCGAGCGCGCCTGGACCCACCCCGAGTGGGGCGAGCTGTGCCCCACTTCCGACGTGCTGATGGACGCCGAGGTGGAGCTCATCGTGCAGGACTGGACCCGCTTCGACTGGCAGCAGACCGTCCCCCTCGACCAGGACCCCATCGTGTTCCACGCCTGGGTGCCCATCGGCGCCTTCCCCGCCGCGCTGCTCCCCGAGGAGGCCACCGAGGACGACCAGGTCATCGCCGAGGTGCGGTGGCACGTCAGCGGCGAAGTCGCGGGTGAGGTCTCCATCTGGCGCGGCGACATCGGCGAGGACGGCCTGCCCGCCGGCGAAGGCGACCGCATCGACCTGATGGTGTTCTGAGGCAGGGTCGCTGAACCGGGGGTCAACCGGGGGTCAGAACCGGGGGTCAGACCGCAACCTGTGACATCTCGGCGGATCTCTCAACCGGGGGTCAGACCGCAACCTGTGACATCTCGGCGGATCACCTTCGCCAGCTCGCACGGCAGCCGGCCGGGGCCTCGAAGCTCTCACCGGGGCGGCGGGACGTCCGGCGCTCCCGGCGGGATTGTCGGGAACGTCCGGGTTTGGACCTGTCAGAGAAGCACGGACCGGGAGTGCAGGGTGTACGGTCCTGCACCCGGAGCGATTCCCGCCTCCCGCCTCCGCGCCGGCGTCCCTTGGGCTCGACCCGGCCCCGGCCGACTGCCTGGTTCCGTGGATCCGTGACCCGAAAACCGGGGGTCAGACCGCTACCTGTGACATCTCGGCGGATCACCCTCGCCAGCTCGCACGGCAGCCGGCCGGGGCCTCGAAGCTCTCACCGGGGCGGCGGGACGCGGGGCTCGACCCAAGCGGAAACGACGGAGTCGGGCGCAGCAAGCGGCGCCCCTACGTTGCAATGCCCCAAGGCAGTGTTGCGGTCCTGCACCCGGCGCGATTCCCGCCTCCCGCCTCCGCGCCGGCGTCCCTTGGGCTCGAGCCGCCCCCGGCAGGCTGCCTGGTTCAACGGATCCGTGACCCGTCCGCGTGTGCGTGCGCGTGCGCGACCTCTTTGGTCCGCCAATATCGGGGTCGGACCGCAACCTGTGACACCTCACCCCAACCCGAGGGGCCTCTGGTCGCCGGCCGGGCGAGGAGCGCAGCGACGACGAACGGGGGGTGGCCAGGGGCCCCGAGCACCCCACCCCGACCGACCTGCCCCCACACGCGAACGCAATCCCAGGGCATCCCTTCAGCAGCACACCCGAGGCCAGCAGCGTCCCGGCGCGGTCGGGGCGAGGAGCAAACGAAAGCCGGTACTTCTGTACCGGCCGAGTGTAGCGACGACGAACCGACCGTGCCGGGTCGCTGCTGGCCGTCTACGCGCCCCCCGCAAGCGTTCTCCAGCTCCTGAAAGCGAAGGTAAGCGGCGGGACGCGCCCTCCCCATGCGTGGGTCGAAGGGACGGAACCAGCGAGGGGGGCATGGGCGCGCGCTCATCCCGACGGGGTTCCGCCAACCACGACGAGGGAGGAGACCATGCGCATCCTGATCCACACCCTGACCATCGTCATGTTCCTGTCGCTGACGGCCTGCATGGACTTCGGTCTGCTGGGCAACGTGCTCGGCGATGCCGCCGACGGGTTCGAGCAGGGCCTGGCCGGCGAGCGAGACGACGACGACACCGCCGAGGACTGGGACACCGGCGAGGACTGGGACACCGCCGAGGACGAGCTCGAGCACCGGTGCGACGACCGTGACGGCCGCCGGCCCCGCCGTGGCGAAGACGACGGCGACGGGCACGAGGACGACTGCGAGGACCACGAGCGTCCCCCGAGGCCTCACGGCCCGGACTGCGACGAGGACGACGACGACCTGGACACCGGTGACGAGGACGAGGACGAGGACGAGGACGAGGAAGACGAGGAAGACGAGGACTGACCTGCACCCCACCCATGGCCCCGCTCCGGCGGGCCCCTCCCAAGCGTCGTCCCAGCCCGGCTGGGGCGGCGCTTTCCGCTCTGACGATCGGCATCGAGCGACATCAGGCGCAAAGACGCAACCCGTGACACCTCACCCCAACCCGAGGGGCCTCTGGTCGCCGGCCGGGCGGGGAGCGCAGCGACGACGAACGGGGGGTGGCCAGGGGCCCCGAGCACCCCACCCCGACCGACCCGCCCCCACATGCGAACGCAATCCCAGAGCATCCCTTCCGCCGCACACCCGCGGCCAGGGGTGCCGCGTCATTGCTGGCCGCCTCCCCTTCAGCAACCATCGTTGTCGCCGCTGACGTTGCCGCTGAAGCTGTTGCCCGTCATCGTGGCCGACGCCGACGCCGAGCAGGCGATGCCGTAATCGGCGCTGTCGTGGAAGCCGCTGCTCGTGAGGTCGACGGCGCCGCCGCTGACCATGAGGTTGGCATCGCTCGCCTGGTGGCTGAAGCAGCCGGTGGTGGCCCCGCCGTACTCGATGACCACGTCGACGAGTTTCGTGGTGGCGCTGCCGCCGTTGCCCACCAGGATGCCGCACCAGTCTCCGGCCGCGGGCACGGCCTGGGCGGAGGTGAAGGTGACCGCGTCGGCCACCAGGCTGCCCCCACTGTAGTTGGCCACGCTCATCCCGATGCCCTGCTCGAACTGCAGCTCGGCGTCCTCGATGGTGAGCACCGGATCGTTCGTGCCGTACACGTACACGTGGCTGCCGATCTGCAGGGGCACGCCCGGGTCCTCCCAGGTGGCGTCCTCGGACAGGGTCCCGCCCTCGACCCGGACGACGTCGGTGCCGTTGCCGGTGAAGTCGGAGCCGTCGACAGACGACGGCAGCCCCGCCACGGCGCCGACGGGCACCATGATGGGGTAGCGGTCGCTGCCCGTGATGGTGACCCCGGACAGGCTCAGGTCGACGTTGTCGCTGGCCACCCGGATGCCGTCGCCGTCGGGCAGCGTGGAGGGGTTGCTCGTGGCGGTGTTCTCGATCGTGCAGTCGGTGATGGACAGCGAGCTCGGGGTGGTCGAGGTGCCCACCACCCGCACCCCGTGGCGCTGGTTGCCGTCGAGGGTGCAGTCGCTCAGGGTGATGCTGGCGCCATATTGGCCGGTGATACCCGCCGGGTGGCTGAAGCCGCCGCCGCCGTGGCGCAGGGTGAAGCCCGCCAGATCCACCGTGCCCACGCCGGACACCACGATGCCGTACCAGCTCGTCACGCCGTCGTGGGGCACGAACCGGACCCCCTCCCCCGCCGGATCCCCCTGCACCACCAGCTCGGCCACCTGGGTGCCGTCGCCCACGTACACGCCCCGGGCGGTGTCGAACTGCAGCTCGGCGCCGTCCTCGATCGTGACCACGGTGGCCGTGCCGGAAGCATCGCCCAGGTACAGGTGGCTGGTGAAGTGGTAGGGCACGTCGAGGCCCTTCCAGGTGACGTCACCGGTGACGAAGCCGTCGTGCTCCACCTCGATGTGGTCGTGGTCGTTGCCCGTGTAGCCGGTGCTGGCGTCGAGCATGTGCAGGTTCATGGAGTCGATGCGCACCGGCGTGTCGTTGCCGGTGAGGGTGCAGTCGGTGAGCAGCTCCGACAGCGCGCCCTCGTCGAACAGCTCGAGGCCGTAGCTGCCATTGTCGCGCAGCTCGCAGTCGGTGAGAGCGAGGGTGCCCGTGCTGACCTTCACGCCGGAGTGCTCGCTGTCGTGGACCTGCAGCCCGGAGGAGACGAGGTCGATCGTGGACTGGTGGTCCACGCCGTACTGGGCGAATCCGATCTCCAGATCGTCGAGACGGGTGCCTTCGAGGGCCTTTGCGCCGAGCACCACACCGTCCCAGTGGCCGGGATCGGGGTCGCCCTCGTCGGGCAGCAGCGTGGTGATGGCGCCCGGGCCGGTGATCAGACCGCCCCAGCTCGTGTCGCCCACGTACAGGCCGGCGTCGGGGGCGAAGCGGACGGTGGCGCCGGCCTCGATGGTCAGCGTGGGCTGCCCGCTGCCCTGCACGTAGACGTCGCAGGTGACCTCGTGGGCCACGTCGGCGGACCAGGTCTCGTCGGTGGAGATGGTGCCGCAGTGGGTCTGCGGACAGTCCTCGTCGATCTCGCCGTCGCAGTCGTTGTCGATCCCCTCCGGCACGTTGCCGAGGGTGCAGATCTCCTCGGCGCCCGGATGGGAGCTGGCGTCGGACGCCCGGCAGTCGCCATCCTCGAGGGCGTAGGACGCCGACGGCGCGAGGCAGGCGGTGGCGGTGACGCCGGCGATGCCGTAGCCGTCCTGATCGGCGTCGAAGTACCAGGTGGTGGTGGGGTTGCGGTCGGGGTCGGCGTCGTCGCAGTCCTCGTCGTTGTCGACGAAGCCCGCGGGTGCGTCACAGGCCAGCAGGCTGCCCGTGGCGGCGCCGTAGCCGTCCTCGTCCTCGTCCGGGAACCACGAGGTGCGATCGGTGGCCAGCTCGTCGACCTCCTCGTCGCAGTCGTCGTCGACGTCGTTGCACAGCTCGGGTGCGCCCGCGTGGGTGGTGCTGACGGCATCGTCGCAGTCGCCGCCGATGGCCACGTGGTCGGCCGGCGCGACGCAGGCCACCACCGTGACGTCGTCGTCGCCCACCAGATCCCCGTCGAGGTCGGCGTACCAGGTGGGGGCCAGCGCGGCGTCGGCCTCGTCGGCCTCGCCGTCGCAGTCGTTGTCGACCGTGTCGCAGACCTCCGTGGCGTCCGGGTTCACGGCGCCGTCGCCGTCGTCGCAGTCGTCGTCGTTGTCGGCGTGCAGGGTGGGCATGTCGCAGGCCCAGGTGCCCTGGACGGGATCGCCGAAGCCGTCGTCGTCCGCGTCGGCCGCCCAGAAGGTCTGATCGATGGCCCCGACGTCCAGCAGGCCGTCGCAGTCCTCGTCGACGCCGCCGCAGACCTCGACGGCATCCGGCGAGATGGCGGCATCGCCGTCGTCGCAGTCGCCCCCGGTGGCGATGTGGTCGGTGGGCGCATCGCAGGCGAGGACGGCGGCGTCCTCGTCGCCGTGGCCGTCACCGTCGCCGTCGGGAAACCAGGAGGCGCGGTCGATGGCGAGCTCGTCGACCTCCTCGTCACAGTCGTCGTCGACGTCGTTGCACAGCTCGTCGGCGCCCGGAAAGGTGGTGGAGACCGCGTCGTCGCAGTCCATGGCGTCGGCCACGTGATCGGGCGGGGCGGTGCAGGCGTGGCGCAGGGCGTCGGGATCGCCGAAGCCGTCGCCGTCGAGGTCGGCATGCCAGGCCAGGGCATCGACGGCCTCGGGCTCGTCGATGACCTCGTCGCAGTCGTCGTCGACCCCGTTGCAGCGCTCGTCGGCCCCGGGAAACACCGAGGCGGAGGCGTCGTCGCAGTCGCCCGCCTCACCGACATGGCCGCTCGGCTGCTGGCAGGCCTCGACGGCCGCCTCCGGATCGCCGAAGCCGTCCTCGTCGAGGTCGGCGTACCAGGTGGTGCCGCCGTAGGCGTCCGCTTCGTCGATCTCGTCGTCGCAGTCATCGTCGACGCCGTTGCACTGCTCGGAACGCCCCGGGTGGATGTCGGCACGGGTGTCGTCGCAGTCGTCGTTGTTGTCGACGAACCCCCGCGGAGGCGCGCAGTCGACCACCTGGGTGTCGCCCTCGCCGTAGCCATCGCCGTCGGCATCCCGCCAGAAGGTGAACAGCTGATCGTCCTCGTCGACGCTGCCGTCGCAGTCGTTGTCGATGCCGTCGCACAGCTCCGGCGCCCCCGGGTACACCTGGCTCGATGCGTCGTCGCAGTCGCGTCCGGACAGGAACCCATCCTGGTCGGAGTCGGCGCAGGCCGAGGTGAGGATTGCGAGGACGAACGTCCACTTCCAGTGCCTGACAATCATGAGGGCCTCCCGAGGGCCGCATGAAACGGGATCTCCCGGACGACTTCAAGCGAATCCGGCCACAGATGGGAGGGAAGCGCGTGTATGCGGGAACCGGGGGTCTCGAGCGGGGCTCGGAGGTGGCTGGAGGGTGCGCGTTGTGGTGGGTGGGGACGCGCCCATTCCCGTGCCCGATACGGTGCGGGTCCGACTCGGAACATGGGTGACGGTTGTGCCCGTGAGCAGGTGACGGGCCGGGAGGGGAGATGTGCTGGCGGAGCGGGAGCATGGGATGCCGGGAGAGTCGATGTCCTCGCGGACAGCAGGGACCTGTCTGGTGAGGTGGTTTCTGGCGAGCGATGTGTCTGGAGACACAGAGGACACAGAGATTCTTGCGGTGCGTACTGGATGGCTCGGTGCGACGAGGGCCCGCTCGTGGTGCGGGGCAGACCGGCGCTCGGGTGCGGGGCGTCCGTCGGGTCGCGACCGGTGTCGGCAGGTCGATCTGATGAAACGGCCCTCCCTGCTGGTGATGCCCAACAGGCGGCCCCCTTCCCTACGACCCCGAGGCGTCCTGGTGGCCAGCCAGGCGAGGAGCGCAGCGACGAAGAATGGGGGGCTGCCAGGGCGCCGAACACCCCGCCGGCATCGCCCGGCACGTCACGCCCCTGCAAGCGAACGCAATCCCAGGGCATCCCTTCAGCCGCACACCCGAGGCCAGCAGGGTCCCGGTCGTGCCGGGGCGAGGAGCAAGGGAGAGGCCGACCTTCTGGTCGGCCCGACCGAAGCGACGCTGAACCGGCGCGGCCGGGACCCTGCTGGCCGCCTACCCGCCCCGGTCGGCCCGACCGAAGCGACGCTGAACCGGCGCGGCCGGGACCCTGCTGGCCGCCCCCCATCAAGCTTCTGGTGGCAGAGGCCGTCTCCCCACGTGACACGGGAGCCCATGCAACTCCTGAACCATGCCGACCGCCCCCTCTCCAACCCACCGGCCGATGCGAGGCCGCCCATGACCACGCCGACGGAAGACGCCTGGGACGACGAGCGCTACGACGACGTCTGCCGCTTCGTCGTCCGGGTGGGCGTCGCCGCCAACGGCTACGGCTCCGCCGGCGGCCGCCTCGAGGAGTTCTTCACCCAGCTCGTCGAACGGTTCGGCTACACCGGCTCGCTCATCACCGGCCCGCACCAGATGATCTTCGCGTTCCAGCGGAACGACGACGAGTGGCCCCGGGTCCACATCGAGAACGTCGACGGCACCACCCTCGAGCTGTCCAAGCTCGCGCGGGTGGGCGACGTGGTGGAGGCGGTGGCCCAGGAGACCATGACCCTGCGCGAGGCCCGCAGGGAGCTCTCCGCCATCCGCCGGCTGCCCCCGCCCTGGGGCCGCTTCGCCCAGGGACTCGGGTACGCCCTCGTCGGCGCCGGGTTCGCCGCCGTGCTGTCCGGCGGCCTGTGGGACATCGGCCTGTCGGCCCTGTTCGGCTCGATGGTATTCGTGATGGTGTTGCTGTCCTCCGACCGCCGCTCCCGCCGGGCCCAGTGGCTCCCCCTGCTCAGCTCGTTCTTCGTCACCGTCCTCGCGCTGATCATCCGCCTGCGGGTGCCCGACGTGAACGTGGTGCTGGTGGTGCTGTCGGCGGTGGCCATGCTGCTGCCCGGCTACACCATCAGCCTCGGCGTCATCGAGCTCGTGGAGCACCGGGTCAACTCCGGGCTCGCCAACCTCGTCTCGGGCCTCGTGTACCTGTCCAAGCAGGTGCTCGGCGTGTGGGCCGGCATCGAGCTCGGGCGCCTCGTCCTGCCCCCACCGCCGACCGCGCCCCCGGTGCACGTCGACCCGACGTGGCTGTGGGCCGCCGTACCCGCGCTGGTGATGGGGCTGTGCATCGGCTTCCAGACCAACCGGCGGGACTTCGCTTGGGCCGTCCTCGGGTGCCTCATCGCCTACCTCGGCGCCGTCGCCGGAGGCGCGATGGCCAACCAGTACGTCGGCGCCTTCCTCGGCACCACGCTGGTGGTCATCTTCACCAACCTGTGGTCACGCTGGAGCGGCCGCCCGACCTCCATCGTCTTCGTGCCGTCGGTCGTCATGCTCGTCGGTGGAAGCCTCGGCTTCCGGGGCCTGACGACCATTGCCCAGGGCCAGACCTCGACGGGCACCGAGCAGTTCCTGCAGATGTTCGTCGTCGCGGCCACCATCGCCGGCGGCCTTCTCGTTGGGAATACGTTGGTCCGCCCAAGATCGTCGCTCTAGCGAGCGGAGGCGGCCTGGAGCGACCTGGCACGGTCGGTTCGTCGTCGCTGCACTCGGCCGGTACAGAAGTACCGGCTTTCGTTTGCTCCTCGCCCCGACCGCGCCCGGACGCTCCATGCCTCGGGTGTGTGGCTGAAGGGGTGGCGCTGGGATTGCTTTCGCTTTTCTGCGAGGGCTGCGCGTTCGGGCGCCTTGTGGCCCCCAATCCTTCGTCGCTTCGCTCCTCGTCTCGCCGACCACCATGCGCCCTCGGGTTGGTGGTGGGTTGTGGCCGGCGAGGTCTGACGGTCTGTCAGCGCTTGGGCTTCTTGGGGGGCATCGTGGCGGTGAACTCGAGGGATTGTTGGGCCCAGGTGGCGAGCTCCTTCGAGTCGGCCCACTGCTCGCAGGCCACGTCGACGTAGGCCTTCCAGGGGGCGCCCTTCTTCGGCTCGAAGACGTCGACGCCGTCGACCTGCAACAGCTCTTCGCGCAGCTCCGGCGAGACGCGCAGGTTCACGCCGTCGCCGAAGCACCCCATGAACATGTTGCCGTTGACGAACGCCGCGGGCATTCCGAACATCTTCTTCCGTTCGACCCGCTCGTCGTCGGGCAGGGCGGCGTCGAAGGCGTCGAGGGCACGCTGGGTGGGTTTGATCATGGAATCCTCCTGGTGTGCGCAGCGTAGCAGGCGAGCGGGTACAGGTGGGTCCAACGGCCGGACACTCCCGACCCGGCGCCCCCCTGCCGGGCTGCCATGAGCCTGACATGTGTTGCACCTCGCGCGGAGGGGAACCTATGTTCCCTCCCCGCCACCTGCCCACGAGGCCCTCGCCCCATGATCCGTTCCCTCTCCCACGTCGGCCTCGCCGCCCTCACGGGCATCCTGGCGCTGCAGTCCGCGTGCACGCCCGCGCCGCAGTGCACCTGGAAGACCGGCCGCCTCGATCTCGACCGACGCCCGGAGATGGCGCCGTTTCCCCTCGACCAGCGCTGGGAGGGCGCCCGAACGGTGTCCGCCACCTGGTGGGACGGCCGGCAGGAAGCCCTCGAGCTCTCCATCGATCTCGACCTGCGGGAGACGAACTTCGGCTTCGAACGGCCCCGCACGCTGTCCGGCCTCTCCCCGGCCGCCTGTCCTGCGCGGCGGTGGCTCATGCCCGCCCACATCGACGCGACATTCGCCAGCGGCGCCCACCACACGAACGTCGAGTACGGAGAGACCTCCGACTTCCTGGACATCTCCTCAGAACAGGCCTCTCCCGCCGAACCCGAGAGCACCCGCTACTGGCTGTTCGTGTGGGGAGACGACTGGACGAGCCGCTTCGACGAGATCGTCGACACCTTCGAACTCGAACACCCGGAGTGGGCCGAGTTCGAGCTCATGATCGACTGGTACCCGGACGGCCGCGTCGAAGGCCAGGTCCTGGTGCGGGACCTGATGTCCCCGGCCCGCGACACCGGCCCCTTGGACACCAGCGACCTGCTGGACACGGCGACGCCCCACGAGCCCCTGAACGAGGTCGTGCTGTTGACGTTCTGACGGGAGCGGGTGGGACCTGGACGCCCGTTGCACTGCAACGGACCCACACGACGTCAACAGGGTCGGGCACAGCAAGCGGCGCCCGTACGATGCAACGCCCGAAGGGATGCCAACAGGGTCGGGCCCCCGCCCTCGACCGGTCGCGACCCACCGGACGCCTCGAACCCGAGAGCCAGCACGCCCCGCACCACGAGCGGGCCCCCGTCGCACCGGAGCACCAGGGGCCCTCCAAGAACAGACTCCGTTTCCTCTGCTTCTCCAGACACATCGACCGCCAGGAACCGACACACCGGACAGGGCTGCGCCGTCCGCGAGGACATCGACTCTCCCCGCGCAATTCAAGCTCCCGTCACCCCAGCACACCTCCCCTCCCAACGCGGCCTCGGCCCCCCGGGGCATCGAGCATGACCGTCACCCATGTTCCGGTTCGCGTCGTATCGGGCACGGGCACGGCACGGGTATTGGAGGCAGGCATGTCGGCATGGGCCGCGCTATAAGCCTGCCCATGGACAAGGCCTCCCCCCTCCGCAGACTCATCACCCTGCTCATGGTGCTCCTGATGCTCCCTGGGTGGGGCGAGCTGATCGAGGCGGCGGAGCACCTGGTTCACGACGGCCACCTGCCCCACACCGAGGCCCACGAGCACGCGGCCGCCGATGAGGAGCACGCCCACGAGGCGGGCGACGAGGACTGCGCCCACGGGTGCTCGTCGATGATCCACGCCTGCGGCTGCCACGTGTCCATGCCCGGCGTGCTGGCCGAGGCCTCCCCCGAGCTGTCGGCCCCTCCGGTCCACCCGGAGCACCGGTCCAGCGCCCCCGAGCGCCGCTGGTCCACCCGCTCCCACGCGCCCCCCACGCCGCCCCCCCTCGCCTGACCTCCGATCCCCTGCCTCGGCGGACACCCCCGTGTCCGTCCACCGCATCGATCCGTCTCGAGGTCCTTCATGCGAGTCCTTCGCGCCCTTCTTCCCTGGCGCGTCGGCGCGCTGGCGATCCTGTGGTTCCTTCCACAGCCCTCGCCCGCCGCCGATGACGTCCCCCTCCCCTCCGCCCTCTCCGCCAGCACGCTGTCCGTCGACGACGCCATCGCCCGCGCCATGGCCGTCGACCCCGGTGTGCAGAGCGCCCTCGCCGAGCTCCAGCAGGCACAGGGCCTGCGCGCGGCCGCCGCCTTCCTGTTGAACAACCCCACCGCCAGCGGTGACTGGGCGGCCAACACCACCGGACGCTTCAGCGTCTCGGTGCGGCAGCCCCTGTCGATCTCCGGCGAGGGCTGGCACGCCCGGGCCGCCGCCGCCGCCGGCATCGACGCCGCCGAGGCCGGCCTGACCCGCGCCCGCCTCCGCAGCGCCGCGTCGGTCCGCCGGGCCTACGTCGCCGCCATCGTCGCCAGCCGCCAGGCCCGCGTCGCCGAGGACGGCCTCGACCTGGCCCACCGGCTCACCGACGCCGTCCAGAAGCAGCAGGCCGTCGGCGAGGCCCCCCTCCTCGACCTGCGCCTCACCCGCCTGGCCGCCGCCGAGGCCGCCGGCAACCTGCTGACGGCCCGCGCGCTCGAGGCCCAGGCCCTGACCGCCCTCGCCGGAGTGGTCGGCCGCCCCGTCTCCGCCGGCGAGCTGCTGGTCGACCCGCTCGTCCTCGCCCCCGCCCCCTCCGACGCACCGGCCGGCCTCCGCTCCGACCAGGTCGCCGCCCAGGCCCGGGTCACCGCCGCCCAGGCCGACATCCGCCGCGCCCGGGCCGCCGCCCTGCCCCCCCTCGCGGTGGGCTTCTCGGTGGAACAGGAGGAAGGCGAGACCTTCGTCGGTCCGTCCTTCCAGTGGACCCTCCCCCTCTTCACGTTCAACCAGGCCGCCACCCGCCGCGCCGCCGCCCAGGCCCACGTGGCCGACGCGGCCGCCACCTCCCTCGACGCCCAGGTGGCCACCGAGGTCGCCACGGCCCGTGACCGCGTCGCCGAAGCCCACCGGGTCTCCGAGGACATCCTCCTCGACCCCTTCGCAGAGGCCACCCAGGCCCTGCAGAGCATCGAGGCCGCCTACCTCGCCGGCGAGATGGATCTCGCCCAGACCCTCGTGCTGCAGCGCCAGGTGCTCCAGGGCGAGTCCGCCGCCATCGGCCTGCTCGGCCAGACCGCCTACACACGCATCGATCTGCTCCTCGCCACCGACGACCCCGCCCTGCTGGGAGGTGCCCTGTGACCCGCCTTCTCCCCCTCCTCCTCCTCCTGGCCTGCGGCGACACCGGCTCCCACGGGCACGACGACCACGGCGACGAGCACGGCCATGACGACCACGGCGACGAGCACGGCCACGAAGGCCACGGCAGCGAGGTCCACCTGACGGAGCAGGCCCTGCAGGCCGCCCGCCTGACCATCGCGCCCGCCACCGAGGATCGCCTCGCCCGGGAGCTGTCCCTGCCCGCCCGCGTCACCCTCGACCCCCGCAAGGAGGCCGTGCTGAGCGCCTGGATCGAGGGCCAGATCACCTCCATCGCCGTCCGCACCGGCGACACCGTGGCCCGGGGCGACACCCTCGCCAACGTGCAGTCGCCGGACATCGGTGGCGCCGTGGCCGACTTCCGCGCCGCCGAGGCACGGGACGAGGCCGCCGATGCCCGCCTCGAGCGCCTCCGCAGCCTCGAGAAGGACGGCGTGGCCTCCCGCGCCCAGGTCCTGCAGGCCGAGGCCGAGCACGCCGAGGCCATGGGCGCCCTCGAAGCCGCCGAGGAGCGCCTGCGCATCCTCGGCGTCGATCAGCGCATCGCCGACCCCCACGCCGGCGGCCACTACCCCTCCGTGGTGCCCATCCGCAGCCCCATCGCCGGCCGGGTCTTCCACTCCGAGGTCGCCATCGGCCAGCGGGTCGCCCCCGGTGACGTGCTGTTCCACGTGGGCGACATCGGCGAGATCTGGATGATCCTCGACGTGTACGAGCAGGATCTGCAGGCCGTCTCCACCGGCCAGTCCGTCAGCTTCACCGTGCAGGCCTGGCCCGGAGAGGTCTTCGAGGGCCGCGTGGATCAGGTGAGTGACTGGGTCGACCCGGACGCCCGCACCGTCGAGCTTCGCGTGATCGTGCCCAACGAGGCAGGCCGCCTCAAGCCGAACATGTTCGCCACGGCCACCCTCACCGTGCCCTCCACCGACCCCACCGAGGGCGTGGTGCTGCCCGCCACCGCCGTGCAGGACCTCGAGGGCCGCACCGTCGTATTCGTGGAGCAGTCGGAAGAGCCCCGCACCTTCGCCGTCCGCGACGTGGTCATCGCCGACCGCAACAGCGCCAACGTCCGCCTGGCCTCCGGCGTCGCCGCCGGCGAGCCCGTGGTCGTGGAGGGCGCCTTCACCCTGCTGAGCGAGCTGCGGAAGGAAGAGCTGGGAGGCGGCCATGACCACTGAGGAGGATCGCCTGCTCTCGCCGGGCGGTCCGGGCCTCCTCGACCGCCTCATCGCCTTCTCCCTGCGCAACAAGGTCCTGGTGATCATCGGCCTGCTGCTGCTGGTCGTCCTGGGCCTGCGCGCCGCGCGCCAGCTGTCCATCGACGCCGTCCCCGACATCACCAACGTGCAGGTGCAGGTGCTCACCGACGCCTCGGGCCAGACGCCCCTGCAGGTGGAGCGCTTCGTCACCTGGCCCGTCGAGACGGCCATGGCCGGTCTGCCTCGCACCGAGGAGGTCCGTTCCATCAGCCGCTTCGGCCTGAGCGTGGTCACCGTGGTCTTCGAGGAGGGCACCGACCTGTGGTGGGCCCGTCAGGTGGTCTCCGAGCGCCTCGCCGAGGCCCGTGAGGCCATCCCACCGGGCTACGGCGACCCGGCCATCGGTCCCCCCTCCACCGGCCTCGGCGAGATCTTCCAGTTCGAGGTGCGCGCGGAGCCCGGATTCCGGGACCGGTACAGCCTGATGGATCTGCGGGACCTGCTGGAGTGGCAGATCGCCCCCCGCCTGCGCTCCGTCTCCGGCGTCGTGGAGATCAACACCTTCGGCGGCGAGCTGCGCACCTACCAGGTCGAGGTCACGCCCCAGCGACTGGCGGCCCACGGCCTGGTGCTCGCAGACGTGTTCGAGGCGCTGGCCGAGAACAACATGACCTCGGGCGGCGGGTACCTGCAGCGGGGCCGGGAGCAGGTGCTCGTCCGGGGCAGCGCCCTGCTCGAGGACCTGTCCGACATCCGCAACGTCGTCGTGTCCACCACCGACGAGGGCACGCCCGTCACCGTCGGCAGCCTCGGTGAGGTGCGCTTCGCCCCCATGCTGCGGCAGGGCGCCGTCACCCGCGACGGGCAGGGCGAGTCGGTCATCGGCATCGCCATGATGGGCTACGGCGAGAACGCCCGGGTCGTCTCCGCGGACCTGGCCGACGCCGTGGCCGATCTTCAGCCGTCCATGCCCGAGGGCGTCACCATCGACGTCTTCTACGACCGGGCCGATCTGGTCACGCGCACCATCGACACGGTCAAGCGCAACCTGCTCGAGGGCGGCCTGCTCGTCATCGCCGTGCTGCTGCTCCTGTTGGGCAACCTGCGGGGCGGCCTCGTGGTGGCCGTGGCCATCCCCCTGTCGATGCTGTTCGCCTTCATCGGCATGGTCATGGCCGGCCTGTCCGGCAACCTGATGAGCCTCGGTGCCATCGACTTCGGCATCATCATCGACGGCGCCGTGGTCATGGTCGAGAACGTGGTCCGTGTGGTCGGTCGGCGCCGCAGGGAGGGCAAGGCGGTCACCGACGCCACCATCCTGCGGGCCAGCCGCGAGGTCGCCCGCCCGGTGACCTTCGCCGTGGGCATCCTCATCCTCGTGTACCTGCCGGTCCTCGCGCTGACCGGCGTCGAGGGGCGGATGTTCCGCCCGATGGCCCTGACCGTCATCTTCGCCCTCGCGGGCTCGCTCATCCTGGCCCTGGTGGCCATGCCCGTCCTGTCGTCGCTGTTCCTGAAGAACGCCGACGAGAAGGAGACGGTGGTGATGCGCAAGGCACACCGCTGGTACGGCCCCGCCCTCGACAAGGTGCTGGCCCACCCCCACCGCACCGCCGGCGCCGCCGTCGTCGCCTTCGTCGCCAGCCTGCTGCTCATCCCCATGATGGGCGCGGTGTTCGCCCCCAAGCTCGACGAGGGCAGCATCGCGATGCAGATCGTGCGGCCGCCGTCCGTGTCCCTGGAGGAGTCCATCGCCCAGGCCACCGAGGTCGAGAAGGCGGTGCTGCGGGCCTTCCCCGACGAGGTCGCCACGGTCATCACCCGTACCGGCCGTCCCGAGATCGCCACCGACCCCATGGGCGTCGACCTGTCGGACGTCTACGTGGGCCTCAAGCCCACGGGCGAGTGGACCCGGGCAACCAGCCAGGCCGAGCTCGTGGAGCTGATGGAGCACGAGCTCGGCGAGGCGGTGCCCGGCATCGGCCTCGGCTTCTCCCAGCCCATCGAGCTGCGCATGAACGAGCTGCTCGAGGGCGTGCGGTCGGACGTGGCCCTGTTCCTGTACGGCGAGGACCTGCAGACGCTGCAACGTACGGGCAACGACCTCGTGGAGGTCCTGCGCACCATCCCCGGCGCCCAGGACGTCAAGGCCGACAAGCTCACCGGCCTGCCCACCCTGCAGATCCAGGTCGACCGCAAGGCCGTGGCCCGGCTCGGCCTGGATGCCGCCGACGTCATGGACGCGGTGCGCACCATCGGCGGCACCCAGGTGGGCCAGGTGCTGGTGGGTCAGCGCCGCTTCGCCCTGCAGGTGCGGTTCCCCGAGGAGATCCGCGGCGACGTCGACGCCATCGGACGGCTGCTGGTCGGCCACGCCGACGGCCCCAGCGTGCCGCTGTCCCAGGTGGCCGACATCCGCGTCGAGCAGGGGCCGCAGACCGTCAAGCGGCACCAGGCCCAGCGCCGGATGACCGTCGAGATGAACGTCCGCGGCCGCGACGTGGCCTCCTTCGTCCGCGAGGCCCGCAAGGCGATCGCCGAGCAGGCGGAGGTGCCGGGCGGCGTGGTCCTCGACTGGGGCGGCGCCTTCGAGAACCTCGAGAAGGCCGCCGGGCGTCTGGCGGTGCTGGTCCCGCTGGTGCTGCTGCTCATCTTCGTGCTGCTGCAGGCCAACTTCCGCTCGGTGAAGCTCACCACGCTGGTCTACGCCAACGTGCCCATGGCCATCACCGGTGGGCTCGCGGCCCTGTTCGTGCGGGGGATCCCGCTGTCGATCTCCGCTGCCGTGGGCTTCATCGCCCTGTTCGGCATCGCGGTGATGAACGGCGTGGTGCTCGTCTCCTGCATCCGCGACCTGCACGCCACGGGCATCAGCGCCATGGATGCGGCCCGGGAAGGCGCCTCGCGACGGCTCCGGCCGGTGCTGATGACCGCCGTCACCGACGCCCTCGGCTTCCTGCCCATGGCCCTGTCCGCCAGTGCGGGCGCGGAGGTGCAGCGTCCGCTGGCCACGGTGGTCATCGGCGGGCTCGTGACGAGCACGCTGCTGACGCTGTTCGTCCTGCCCGCCATGTACGCGCGGTGGATGGAGCGGACGTGAGGCCCCCGGGGGGGCGAGGCGACTCGCCCTCCCGTCCTCCGCAAGTACTTCCCCCCCCGTCCGAAGGTCCCCTGTCCAAGCCCCGTTCCCGGGGCGTCTTCAGGGAGCCCCCATGTTCCGTCTGATCCGCAGGTCCCTCCTCGCGCTGGCCGTGGGCCTCCTGTCCTCCATCGCCTCCGCCCAGGACGACGCCGGCGATGCCGTCAGCCAGGAGGACCTCGACGAGGCCATCACCCCGGTGCCCACCATCGTCACCGTGACGCTCCACAACTACTGGCGGTCTCCGCTCATGGGGCTGCCCGACACCTCGCTGCACACCAGCTGGGTCCGCTTCATCTTCCCCATCAAGCGCCTGCTCATCGAGGCCAACCTCCCCATCAACACCCTCGTCACGCCCGGCTCCGTGGTCTCGGGCCTCGGCGATCTCAACATCTTCGCGCCGGTCATCGTGACGAAGCCCGGCAAGCCCCTGATCTTCGGTGTCGGTCCGTTCGTACAGTTTCCCACCGGCACCGACCACGCCATCAGCTTCGGCAAGTGGGACGTGGGCGGCGGCGCGGTGTGGTTCTACGTCAACGGCCCCGTGATGGTGGGAACCCTGGGCATCTACCAGAACTCGGTGGGTTCGCTGAGCTGGGCCGACGACAACCCCGCCAACCAGCTGCTCACCATCCAGCCGCTGTACTTCTTCCACATCGGCTCCGCGTTCTACCTTCGCGGCAGCCCCTTCTGGTTCACCGACTTCCAGAACGGCACCGTGGAGATGCCCGTGGGCCTGGGCGTGGGCAAGGTGTTCAAGCACGGAAAGACGGTGTTCAACCTGTTCGTGGAGCCCCAGTACACCTTCTACGCCAAGGGCGTTGGACGGGCGAACTTCCAGGTCTTCACGGGGATCAACCTGCAGTTCCTCGCCGACGGCACCGGCCGCAAGAACAAGGCCGGGGCCGATCGACGCGCGCGGGTGCAGCAGGCCATGGACAGCAGCCGCACCATCCGCGGGCTCAGGGGTTCCCCCACCCTCTGAGGGTTCGTGCGCGCTCCTCCGGCCGATGGATCCGACCGGAGGATCCATGCGACGACGCCCGCACATCTCCGGACTGTTCCTGATCCTCGCCCTGCTGCTCTCGCCCCTGGCCGACGCCCGGGCGGAGGAGGCCCCGGAGACGGACGCGGAGTCGGACACGGAGACACAGGCGGAGGAGCTGGAGGAGGAGCTCACCCGCCGGGATCGCCCGCTCCGTCCGTTCATCAGCCTCAACCTGCACAACTACTACCGGCCGCTGTATCCGGAGGTCCCGGGCCTGAGCACCAACGTGCTGTGGGTGCGCACCCTCGCGAACACCGGCCCCGTCCTGTTCCGGCTGTCAGTCCCCATCCGCAGTGCGCACCCGCCGGACGAGACCCTGTCGGGCCTGGGCAACAGCAACCTGCTCATCCTCGCCCGGCTCACCCGGGCGGCCTCCAGGGTGTCCGTGCTCCTCGGGCCCGTCTACCAGATGCCCACCGCCACCGATCCACGGCTGGGCAAGCGCAAGCATGATCTCGGCGCCGCCACGGTGGTCATCGGCGCCAGGAAGGGTGCGCTCGTGGGCGCCCTCGCCAGCTACCAGCACTCGGTGGCCGGCGACCCGGACGTCCGGCCCAACAGCCTGTCCACCTTCCAGCCGCTGGTCTTCCTGCAGCTCGAACGGGGCTACTACCTGCGCAGCACGGCGATCACCGTGGTGCAGTACAACGAGCGGACGTTCCACCTCCCGGTGGGTCTGGGAGCCGGCAAGCTCATCCCCGTGGGGCGTACCCTGGTGAACCTGTTCCTGGAGCCCCAGATGACCGTGGCCTCCAAGGGGGAGCGGCAGCCCGCCTTCCACGTGTACGCAGGGATCAACTTCCTGTTCACCCCGCCGGACAAGGTCCAGGACGGCAAGCAGCCCACCCCGATCGCACGGCGCCGCGCCATGGCGCGCCAGGTGCTGCTGTCCTCCCTCTGACGACGTCTGCGGGGGTCTCCGCGCTTCACGGGCCCGCGCTCCGTGTCGACCGGACCGGGGTTCCGTGTCTCGCAATCCCACTTCGCCGTGGAGGCCCCTTGTCCCTTCTCCCCCGCTTCCTGCGTCCGTGCCTGCTGGCCCTCGGCCTGATCGTACTCGGTCCAACGTCCCTGGCATCGGCCCAGTCCGAGGAGGCCGCTGGCGGTGCGGGCGACGGCGTCGACGCGGACGACATCAACAAGGCCAACAACCCGCTGGCCGACATGGTGTCGGTGAACCTGCACAACTACTACAAGCCCCACCTGCTCGGCGTCCCCGACGCCGCCGCGAACACCAGCTGGCTGCGGATGGTCATCCCCATCCCGCGCATGATCATCCGCGCATCGCTGCCCTGGACGACCGTGAGCAGCCCCGGTGAGGTGCAGTCCGGCCTGTCCGACATGAACGTGTTCGCCGCGGTCCTGCTCACCAACCCCACGGCACCGGTCACCATCGGCGCCGGCCCCCTCGCGCAGATGCCCACGGCCACGGACCACAGCCTCGGCCGCGGCAAGTGGGATCTGGGCGCGGGCTTCCTGTGGCTGTACCCCAACGGGCCCATCATGGTCGGCACGCTGGTGACCTACCAGCACTCCGTCGGCTCCCTGGACTGGGCGCAGGACGACCCGGCCAACAGCATCCTCGTGATCCAGCCCATCGCCAACTTCCAGATCGGCTCCGGCTTCTACCTGCGCAGCGTGCCCATCTGGCTCGTCGATCTCGGCAACGAGACCCTGGAGATGCCCATCGGCCTCGGCGTGGGCAAGGTCTTCAAGCACGGCAAGACCATCTTCAACCTGTTCATCGAGCCCCAGTACACCTTCGCCTCCAAGGGCGTCGGAGCGGCCGGCTTCCAGGTCTTCTCCGGCTTCAACCTGCAGTTCCAGACCGGAAAGGGAAAGAAGGAGGACGAGGCCTCCGCCCGGGCGATGCAGCAGGCGGAGGCGATGCGCCGGATGGCGGTTCCGGGCCCCGTGACGCCCGGCCGGTGAGCTCCTACAGCAGGGCCGCCGCAGCCGACGCGACCGAGACCCCGAGCATCACCAGGCCCGTGCGCCGGGGGTCCTCCACGGTGAGGGCCCACAGGGCCGCCACCGGCCACAGGAGGAACACCGCCAGGTACACCAGGGCCAGGGTCAGGCCCAGCAGGTCGTCCGGCACCCACCGGGTGATGGCCAGCGTCACCAGCCACAGGGTGAAGAAGCTCCCGGGGACCGCCACCAGGGTCCGCAGCCAGGACCCCTCCTTGCTACGCCAGCGGATCAAGCCGCACCTCCTTCACGTTGGCGGACCCTGAGGGCCACCGCCACACAGCCCATCGCCACGATGTACAGGCCGATGTCGACCGCCAGCACCGCGCCCCGCCCCTGCTGCCACAGGGCCAGCGACGTGGGCGTCACCAGCACCAGGCTGGAGGTGGCCGCGACGGTGAACACCGTTGCGGCAGCATGCAGGAGCCAGTCGGTGGCACGGGAGGCGGGCACCGCCCAGGCCACGGGCACCGTGAGCAGCCAGCCGCCGAACAGCACCGCCGTCTGCCACCAGCCGCTGTCGTCCATCACCAGCGGCAGCAGCTGGCTGCTGGCGAGGGCGGCGCCGATGGCGGTGAGGAGTCCGACGGAGCACACCACGGTCAGCACCTCGACCGCCCGGGCAAACCGGCCCTTGCGGTTGCGGGATCGCCACACCACCATGCCGAACAGGCTGAGTCCCACGCTGGCGAGGGCGATCGCGATGTAGGCCAGCCGCACGAAGGTGCCGCCCCAGTCGCCGAAGTGCAGCGCGATGCCCCACCGGTTCACCGTGCCGCCGGGCGGGTCGGTGTCCGGGTCGTTCACCTGCAGCACCTCTCCGGTGGCCTCCACCATGCCCACGTGGGCGCCGAGTGCGGGCACCCCCGGCAGGTGTCCGTACACGTTGACCACGGCATCCTCCGCACCAGGACGCTCGAACCCCATCCAGTGGGGCTCCAGGCCGGGCAGCACCTCCCTCGCCCGGGCGATGGTCCGGTCCAGATCCGGGACGTGGCCCGGCACGGCGTCGCCCTCGGACTCGGGCCAGCCGTACCCCATGTGCCGCCAGGCTTCGCGCACGTCGCCGTCCATGGCCGTGGGCACGTGGGAGCCCACATACAGGTTGGCCAGGCCCAGCATCGCGCCGGTGATCGCCAGGATCAGCAACCACGGTGCGAGCAGGGTGCCCAGCAGGGTGTGCCAGTCGGCCCGGCGGGCCCGCACCGGCCTCTTCCGGAGCCGGCCGAAGTGGGGCACCAGATCCCGCAGGTGGACCAGGATGCCGCTGAGCAGCGCACCACACAGGGTCAGCCCCACCAGCCCGGCGACGTAGATGCCACCGGGCACCTGGTAGAAGAAGTGCAGGTTGTAGATCTCGTGCACCACCTCGGAGACCTGGGGCCGCCACTCGCCGGTGGAGCCATCGACCCACAAGGTGGTCTCCTCCAGCCCGCTGCCCTCCGGCGGCTCCAGCTCCAGCTCCACGAGCCCGCCGGCGTCGCCGAGCAGGTGCAGGTGCAGGGCGTCCACGGGGGCGTCCCCCACCGGATCGAACACGTGGGCGTAGCCGGGCCCCTGGGCACCGGCCCGCAGGAAGGGCTCGCTCCAGCCGGTGAGGTACTCCTGCACCGGGACGAAGCAGGCCGTCACGAAGATGATGAGCAGCAGCGGCCCGATCAGGACGCCGACGGCGGTGTGGGCATCCCACAGCAGCGCCAGGTTGCGCTTGCTGAGGGGGTGCGGACGGGTCTTGGGGACCTTGACGGAGTTCATGGAATCACCAGGTGAGGGTGAGCTTGCCGGAGAAGGTGCGACCGGGGCGCTGGACGCCGAACAGGTCGTAGGTGCGGGCGTCGGTGAGGTTCCACACCTCGAAGGTGCCGTGGACACCGACGGATCGGGGTGGCTCCCAGGACACGGTGGCCGAGAGGCTGTGGACCAGCTGGCTCGGCACCCGCTGCTTGGAGGACGCGACGCCGACGTCCTCCCAGCCCCGGTAGAACCAGTGCACGTAGCGGCTGGTCCAGCCGGTCCCGAGGCGGACGTCGCCCAGCCATCCTTCCGGGGTCTGCAGACGCGCGCGCCCGGAGGAGGTCAGCCAGGGCCGGTTGGGGATGAGCGCCCCCTGGTGGCCGGCGAAGCTGCCTTCTGTGGAGTGGTTGCGCAGCTCCATCCAGGTGACCGTGCCGGACAGGGACGCGACGTCCATGGGCGCACGCCAGCCCACGTTGCCCTGGGCGCCCACGCCGCCGGCCTCGTAGACGTTCTGCCACTGCTGGAAGACGTCGTTGGCCATGAGCACGATGAGCTCGTCGGCGAACCGGCCGATCACCCGGGCGCTCACGTCGAAGCGACCGGCCTTCGTGTCCTGGCCCACGAGCTGCAGGCCCGCGTTGAGGTTGTGGCTGCGCTCGGCCTTCAGCTCGAGGTTGTGGGAGATGAGCACGCCATCACCGAAGACCTCGTCCGGAGAGGGCAGCCGTGCGGCGTACTCGTAGGAGGTCTTCAGGTACAGAGACGGGGTCAGCCGCAGGCTCGCCGCCGCGCCACCGCCCCACAGGGCCTGCTGCACGGTGAGCTCCTGGATGGCGCCGCCGATGTTTGCCCCCACGAGCTCTGCATCGTACAGGTAGGACTTGCCGAACACCGAGGTCTGCAGGCGATCCTGGAGCAGGCGACCATCCCAGGCGAGCGCGGTCGTGAGCTTGAGCTGCCGCTGGTCGGCCTCGTAGGGGTCCCGGGTGCTCCCCTCCTGCTCCAGGCGCTCGTCGCCGGTGCGGAAGGCGGCCTGGGGCGTGATCGAGAAGGACAGGTCGTGCCCGGGGGCCAGCGGCACCTCGGCCACGGCCCGGGTGTACACGGACTGCTGCCAGGTGAGGCGGTCGTGGGGCACCCGGTCGAGCTCACCGGGCACCGGCCGGTCCCGGACGGCGTCGCCGTACCAGTCGTACACCACCTCCGCCCGGTCATCGAGGCGCGTGACGCGGTAGCCGTAGGAGGCCAGCAGATCGAGCTCGAAGGCGTTGGCCACCCAGTGCCGGTAGTGCGCCGTGGCCCCCGCGGCGGCCCGCTCGTAGTGGGCCTCGCCGTAGGGAACCGTCATCACCTGGTTGTGGGGGATGTTCTTGCGCAGGGCCGAGCCCATCAGGGTGACGGAGAAGTCCTCCGCCCAGGGCTTGTCCTGAACGCCCACGGTCACCTGACCGCCCGCGCCGGCGTATTCTCCGTGGTTGCGACGCAGCTGCACCTCACGCTGGGCGCCGGACAGGTCGGCCACCTTCACCGTGATGGGCCAGTCGTTCCTCGCCGAGTCCACGAAGGCGTTGCCGATGGCGTACACGCCGGACGGCGCCGCGTGGCTGAGCCGAAGGGCGGCCCGGTAGGTTCCCCAGGATCCCGCCTGAAGGGAGGCCCGGCCGTGAAGCCCCTCCTCCGGCCGCGCGGTGACGAGGTCGATGGCGCCGCCCAGCGCGTCCGCCCCGTACCGGATCGGAACGACGCCGTGGTACACCCGCGCCTCCGACACCAGGTCGGTCGGCACGTCCGCCAGGGTGGTGCCGAGGCCGGTGTATTCCAGGGGCACGCCGTCCAGGAACACCCGGATCTGGTCGTCGCCGAAGCCGTCGAGGGCCACCCGCTGGGCGGAGCCGAGTCCGCCGGTACGCTGCACCGTGACCCCCTCGGACCGCGCGAGCGCCTCGCCGAGGTCGCCCGTCTCCCGCTGGCTGTCGGACAGGTCCACCGTGCTCACCGCCGCCGTGCCCCGACGCTCCCGGTCGTCGCGCTCGGTGGTGACCTCGATGGTCATGCCCGCTTCCTCCTCCTCGTCGGCGTCGTCACCAGTCGGGGCGTCGGAAGGCGTCTGCGCGCTCCGCGCCTCCTCCGGACCCGTCGTGTCTTCGGGAGGCGCCTCCTCTGTGTCCTGGGCGTGGACGAGGCCGACGGGGAGCACGAGGCAAAGGGCGAGCAGTCGCAGGCGACGGAGCAACATGAGGGCAGATCCGGGGACGCAAATGAAATCTGCGGTCAACTACCTCGCTGAACTTGAAAGTCAATATCATTTGGACTAGGAAGGCGCCGACCTGCCACCCGACACGAAGGAGCGTCCCATGCACGTCCGTCACCTGGTCCTTTCCACCGTCCTGATCACCGCCTGCGCCGATACCGGCGACGATCACCACCACACCCACACCGGCATGCACACCGCCACCGGTACCCCCGAGGCCCTCGACGGCTTCCTGCTCGGATCCACCGTGCAGACCGATCAGGGCCGCACCCTGTACGTGCAGGCGCTCCCCGAGCTGACCGGCCACATCGACAACAGCCACGCCCTCGAGATCCCCGGCAACTCCGAGGTCCTGTACCTGAACGGCCATGCCTACATCGGCTCCAGCGAGGCCCCGACCTTCACCCGCTACAAGGTCGAGTCCGACTACTCCCTCACCGAGGAGTCCGTGGTGGACTTCAGCGGCCACGGCTGGCCCGCCATCTCCTACGGCAACGTCATCGTCGACGACGAGACCGCCGTGTCCGTCTCCGCCACGCTGTTCGAGGCCATCGTGTGGAACCCCACCACGATGACCGTCACGGGCACCGTCGACCTGTCCCACATGCAGACCGAGGGCTACGGCCTCGAGATCCACAAGACCACCACGGCCAACGGGCTGGTGTACGTGCCCGGCCGCCAGTCGGACTGGACCAACTACCGCATCGGCAGGGAGGTCGCGTTCACCGTGATCGACCCCGTGGCGATGGAGGTCACCGCAGACATCCGTGACGATCGCTACCACAGCTCCGGCCAGCCGGTCTTCGACGCAGACGGCAACGCCTACATCATGGCCGACGGCCGCAACTACACCGCCCAGGCCCTCGCCCGGTTCGCCGGCGCCGAGGTGCCGGCCAACGGCTTCCTGAAGGTGAACGCCGGCGAGACCTCGTTCGACGCCGACTGGTCCTACGACGTGATGGCGCTGACCGGTGGCCACGAGTCCATCACCCAGCTCATCGCCGCCGAGCCCGGCAGCGGCATCGGCTTCGCGAAGGTGCTCTACGAGGAGAACCTCCCCGAGGACGTCGACTGGTCAGGCTTCGCCTGGTGGCAGGAGCCCATCGGCAAGTTCTGGAAGTTCGACCTGACCACCGAGCCCCCCACCGCCACCGAGGTGCAGGGTGTGCCCTTCTCCGGCATCGGCTGGGATCCCCAGCCCGTGGGCGGCAAGCTGTACGCCGGCGAGGCCGTGGATCTGTCGACCTCGAAGATCGTCATGATCGACCCCGAGACCAACACGGCCACCGAGCTCGCCACCACCGACGGCCTGATGAGCGACCTGCACGGTCTGTGAGGCATCCAGGGAGCCCCTCCGCAGGGCGTGGAGGTGCTCCCCCGAACCAGGACGAACGAGGCCCCCGGCGACCTGGTCGCCAAGGGGGCCGCACAACTGGACAGGCCCCCGGCGACCTGGTCGCCAAGGGGGCCGCACAATTGGACAGGCCCCCGGCGACGACCTCGCCAGGAGCCCGAAACAGAGAAGGCCCCCGGTGATCGCTCACCGGGGGCCTTGCGTGTGGGGTCGGGCCCGAGGGCCCGGGGGGGATCACCAGTCGCGACCGCCGCCACCGCCCCAGCCACCGCCGCCGCCGCCGCCGCCGTAGCCGCCGCGACCACCGCGATCACCACCACGACCGCCGCCGCCGCCGTAGCCGCCGCCGCCGTAGCCACCACGACCGCCGCCGCCGCCGCCGCCGAAGCCGCCACGACCGCCACGACCGCCACCGCCGCCACCGCGGGGCTTGTCCTCTGCCTCGTTGACGCGGATGGTGCGACCGTCGAACTCGGCGCCGTCCATCTGCTCCTGAGCAACCCGTGCGTCGGCCTCCTCGGCGAAGGTCACGAATCCGAAGCCGCGGGACCGGCCGGTCTCACGATCGGTGATGACCTTGGCGTCCACGACTTCACCAAACTGGGAGAAGCCGTCGCCCAGGATCTCGGAGGTGGTTCCCCAGCTGAGGCCACCGACAAAGAGCTTGTTGCCCATGAATCACTCTTCCTTACACACCGTCCCGTGATGAGGTCGGGACGGACTTCGCTAACTAGATTCCAATCGCAGCCCTCTCGATCCGGATGATCGTCGAGCGCCGCTCCCATCACTGTTGTCCGGAGCAGACGGTCAAGAGACGGCACGGGGCCGCCCTGGATCATGTGCCACAGGCAGGTCAGTCCTCCCCACCTATTCCAGACCGCACGATGATGCCACAGGGAGAAGGCGAAACACCAGCGACGGACCGAGGATCACACAGGAAGGCCACTTCACCGCCGATCCGCATCACCCCTGGGGGAACAGTCCCTTGCGCCCGGCGCCACGGATGGCGCGCACGGCGGGGTCGTCCTCCCGCCCCTCGAGGGTGACCAGGTAGAACCGCTCGAACACGTCCTCCGCGACGCCGAGCCGGCTCACGCCGTACATGGCGCAGACCTCGTCCGCGACCACCTCGAGGGCCGGGAAGATGCCGAACCCGTCGCGGCCGAAGGCCATCATCATGGCGCTGTCGCTGAACTCCCCGACCGTGTCGGGCCGGATGCCCTCCTGCAGGAACCACCTGTCCAGCGCCTGGCGGATGCTGTTGTGGGTGGACGGGAGGAGGAGGGGCGCCCGATCGAGGCTCCCCGGGAAGCCCTCCCGGCGCGTCGCCACCAGCTCCTCGCGGCCCAGCAGCACCATCACACTCTCGCCGAGGGGGTGGCTCACCGCGCGGGGCGCCACCGTGGGACTCGCGGGCGCGTCGGTCAGCACGGCGTCGACCACGTGGCTCTCGAGCAGCGCCATGAGGCGATCCGGTACGTCCTGCTGGACGACCAGCCGGACCGTGGGATCGCTCAGTACCGGCTCCAGCAACTTCACGGCCGTCATCTTGGGCAGCACGTCGGCCACGCCGATGACGTACCTGCGGGCGTGGCCGGGAGGACGGTCCTCGAGGGCGTCGAGGAGATCCTCACCGATGGTGAAGATGCTCTCGGCGTACCGGTACACCATCTGCCCCCGCTCCGTCAGGCGAAGCCGACGCCCCTCCCGCAGGAACAGCTGCACACCCAGCGAATCTTCGAGCTGATGGATCTGCTCGCTGATGGTAGGCTGACTGACCCGGAGAACGCTGCTTGTACGCCGGATACTCCCGTGGCGCGCCACGGCCCAGAAGTACCGGAGGTGGTGGTAGTTGAGCCATCGCACGGCGTCCGCCCCCTCACTGAAAGGTTTTCCCTATCACAGGACCTCAAATAATCGAATTTACGAACTGAACCAGCCTGCTAGAGAGTAGCCTCGACCCTTGCCGGCTTCCCAAGCGGGCTTCCACCGACCGTCGGCTTCGCCGACCCCTGACTCCGAGAACCCCGATGTCCCAGCCCAGCCCCCTGCAGAGTTTCCTGCGCCACGACCTCCTCGCCAGCGTGGTGGTCTTCCTCGTGGCGCTACCGCTGTGCATGGGCATCGCCATCGCATCCGGTGCACCGCCCGCTCTCGGCCTGATGAGCGGCATCATCGGTGGTCTGGTGGTGGCGCCGCTCGCCGGATCCCCGCTGCAGGTCAGCGGCCCCGCCGCCGGCCTCGCGGTCATCGTGTGGGAGCTCATCGAGAAGCACGGTCTCGAGGCCCTGGGTCTCGTGGTCCTCCTCGGCGGCCTCGTGCAGGTGCTGGCTGCCGCCGGCAAGGCCGGCCGCTGGTTTCGCGCCGTGCCGCCCGCCGTCATCCGCGGCATGCTCGCCGGCATCGGCGTGCTCATCTTCGCCAGCCAGTTCCACGTGATGGTCGACGACGCCCCCCGCAGCAACGGCGTGGACAACCTCCTCAGCATCCCCGAGTCCCTGTGGAAGGGTCTGGTGCCCATGGATGGCAACAGCCACCACCTCGCCGCCCTGGTGGGTGTGGTCACCATCGTGTCCATCGTGGGCTGGAACCGGATCCGGAAGAACCTCGGGCCGGCGTCGGCCGTGCCCGGCGCGCTCATGGGCGTCGTGATCGGCACCCTGCTCGCCACCCTGCTCGACATGCCCATCCAGTTCGTCGACATCCCCGACGACCTGTTCGCCTCCATCACGCTGCCCGGTCCGGCGGCCTTCGCCACCATCAACGCCGACATCATCGGTGCCGCCATCGGTCTGGCCGTCGTCGCCAGCGCCGAGTCCCTGCTGAGCGCCACCGCGGTCGACCGCCTGCACCAGGGTGACCGCACCCACTACGACAAGGAGCTGATGGCCCAGGGCGCGGGCAACATCGTGGCCGGCCTCGTCGGCGCCCTGCCCATCACCGGCGTCATCGTCCGCTCCTCCGCCAACGTCGAGGCCGGCGCACGTACCCGCTGGTCGGCCATCCTGCACGGCATGTGGCTGCTGGGGCTCGTCGCCCTCGCGCCCTTCGTCCTCGAGCTCATCCCCCGCTCCAGCCTGGCCGCCATCCTGGTCTACACCGGCTGGAAGCTCATGAATCCCGCGGCCATGACCGAGCTCGCCCGCCACGGCCGCAGCGAGGTCTTCATCTTCCTGGCCACCGTGGTCGGCGTGGTCGGCACCGATCTGCTCACCGGCATCATGATCGGCCTCGGCCTCGCCATGCTGCGCCTGCTCATCCAGCTGGCCACCGTGCGGGTCGACGTGCAGGACAACGCCGACGGCAGCCTCAACGTCACCATCGACGGCGTCGCCAGCTTCCCCAGCCTCCCCCGCATCGCCGAGATCCTCGAGGCCGTGCCCGAGGGCGTGCCCGTCCACCTCGACACCCGCCGGCTGCACTACGTGGACTCCGCCTGCGTGGAGCTCGTCGAGAACTGGGCCCGGCAGCACGTGGACCGCGGTGCGGTCGTCAACCTCGATGAGGAGCGCTTCCAGACCAGCAATGTGGGTGGCGTTCACTGATGTGGCCGCATCGGCGGCCACATCAGTGAACGCCACCAAGACGGCCTGCCGGGCCGACTGCCGCAGGTGCTTCGTCGCCGCACTCGGGCCGACCAGAAGGTCGGCCTTTCGTTTGCTCCTCGCTCCTGCGGCAGTCGGCCGCGGCATGCCTCGGGTGTGCGGCTGAAGGGATGCCCTGGAATTGCTTTCGCGTTTCGGGCCCCGTGAAGGGGCGGACGCCCGGCCGCCTTGGCGGCGCCGATTCTTCGTCGCGTCGCTCCTCGCCTCGGCACCACCCTGACGGTCGGGCTGGTGGATGTGGCGAAAGGGTCGATGGCGTGGCGGGGCCCATGGCGTCGCTGGGGGCGGTGGAGCGGAGGGGCTGCTTGCCGCGCCCGTCCCCGATGGGGTCGCTTTGGGGCGATGTAGCGTAGGGGCGCTGCTTGCCGCGCCCGTCCCTGATGGGGTCGCTTGGGGCGTTGGACGTACGGGCGCCCCTTGGGGCGCCGGGGTTGGCGTCCACGTCGTCGTTCCGGTCAAGCGTCCCCGGTCTGGGGTCGGGCACGGGCACGGGCACGGGCACGAACCACGGGTCACGAACGTTCCCGTGGCCCGTGGCACCCGGTGTTCAGGGAACCAGGATCGCCCTCGCCCTCTCCGCCGCCAGCTCACCCACCCGGGCGCCGTTGATGCGGCCGATGGTGTCGTCGGCGAAGATGTGGATGCCGCCCCACAACCGGGACTGGCCCGCCTGGTCGGCGGCGTCCTGGTAGGTGGCCCACTGCAGCTCGAGGTCGACGCTCGGGCCGTTCTCGAACACCAGGTAGTCCCCTGCCGGCGCCGTCCAGGAGCCCATGCCCCCGGGGAAGTACGGGCTGCCGGTGTAGGCGGTCAGGGCCTCGGCCGCCGCCCGGCTGAAGGTGCTGTGGCCGGAGGTGAAGCCCGGGAACGCCGGCGTCACGAAGGTGCGGCGCTGGTACGGGATCCAGTCCTTGGCCCGCATCCACTGCAGGGGCGTGTGGTCGTTCGCGCGGTCGCCGGGCTCGCCGGGCCAGGACCAGACCGCCACCTCGCCGATGTACCAGCGCAGGTGGTGGTGCCGCTCGCCGGGGGCCGCCGACTCGGGTGTGATGAGCTCGACGATGCCCGGCACCAGGGGCAGGCCATCCTCGTGGTAGCTCGGGTGGGCCACGTCGGTGCGCTGCCCGTTCTGTGCCATCCAGCGGATGAGGGTGATGGGACGGGCGCTCAGGCTGTCGCGCTTGAGCTCCCAGGCGCTGATGGCCGCATCGTGCACGGCACCGGACACCGCGAGGTGGATGCCCACGTCCCAGGCGAGGCGGTCGACCGGGTCGCCCTCGCCGAAGGGGATCAGGTCGTCCGGGTCCATCTGGTCGCTGATCTCGTTGGACAGCTTGACCCAGTGGCCTGGCGGGGTCTCCGAGGTGGGGCCATCGGCCCACATCTCCGCCACCACCCGGGTGAAGTCACCGCGGGGCACGACGTTGGGCGCATAGGGCTCGCCGGTGACCGGGTTGACCGGGTGGCCCGTGCCGTCGTTGAGGCCGAGGGAGTTGTTGCCGATGGCGCCGGGGCTGATGTCGATCATCACGCCGTCGTCCACGTCGAGCTGGGCGGTCTTCTCGATGACCTCGAGCACCCAGTCGGCCATGACGGGGTCGTTGACCGTCGGGTAGCCGTCGCCGGGATCGGAGTACAGGCCCGTGACCGGGTCGAGCTCGAGGGCGAAGGGCTCGACATGCCGCCAGTGGGGCCCGATGTAGGGCTGCACGCTGTCGTCGAGCACGATGCCGTTCTGGGTCTCGGCGGTGCCGAGGTTGAGCTGCTGCCACACGTCGATGTCCTCGACGTTCGTGCCGGCGCGGTCGACGACCATCACCGGGTTGGAGGGCTCCCAGCCGGTGGTGTCGGCGTAGCCGTTGCGCTCGTTGGCGCCGTCGTCGATGAACCGGTCGATGACGGCCTGACCGATGCGGTTGCCCACGGCGACGGGATCGTCGCCCTCGAGGCGGTCGTCCGTCGGATCGAGGCCGAGCTCCTCCATGAAGGCGTCGTAGCAGTCGAGGCTGATCTCGCTGCCGATGGCCTGGGCATAGCGGTGGGACAGCACCGTGTAGGCCGCGTGGGAGATGGCGACCTCCCGGGCGGCGGCGACGTCGTCGGCCTCGTGCTGCTCGGAGAGGACCACGCCGTTCCGCATGGTGTCGTAGGCAGCCCAGGCGTCGTGGATGGCCATGGAGGTGTGGAGCAGGTTGCGGGCGTGGACCGGCGGGTGCGGGATGTCCCGGCGGATGCTGTTCAGGACCTGCTCGTTCCAGCGACGGGCGATGCTGCCGCCGGGCACGGGGTCGATGGCATCCACGGGGCACAGCTCGTCTCCGGGCTCGACCGGGGGCTCGGGGGCCCAGGTGGTGGTGCCCTCCGGCCCGAGGATCAGGCCCTCGTCGAGGCTGGGGGTCAGGGCATTGCCGCCGGCACCCCAGATGCCGCCCTCGCCGTCGGCCCACAGGGCGTGGACCGTCTGGGGCACGTCGCTCACCATCAGGTCGACCGGCTCGAACTCCCCGCCGGGGAGCTGGCGCAGGGTGAAGCCGTCGGCGCCGGTGACCCACAGGGCGCCGTCACCATCGAAGGTGACGCCCTGCAGCAGCGGGGCGAACTCGGGGGTGTCGTCCACCAGTCCCGACAGGCCGCCCCGGAGCAGCACGCCGTTGCCGGAGCCGCCCACGATGACGACCTCGGTCTCGTTGCCGGTGACGGTGAAGAGCTGCTCGGTGGTGCCGGAGGGCACGCGGGTGAGCGCGGTGCCGTCCCAGTGCAGCACGGTGCCGAGGCCGCCCACGAACCACACGTCGTCCGCGGCGCGCCCCCACACCTTGAACAGGGCCGGGATCTCGCCGGCCTCGTTGCGGGGCATGTCGTCCGGCAGGTCCACACCGTGCCAGGTCTCGCCGTCGTAGCGCCAGGCGAAGCCGTCGCGACCGGCGAAGCCGCCCACGGCCCAGACCTCGTCCTCCGAGGCGCCCCACAGGCCGTAGACCGTGTTGCCGAAGAACTTCGGGGTGGGCGTACGCTCGACCTCCCCATCCTCCACCTTCAGGACCGTGGCACCGCCCCCCCCGAGGAAGACGGGGCCGTCCTCGAAGGCATGGACCCACCACAGGGTGTGCAGCTGGCCGGTCTCGAGGGTCTCCCAGTTCCCGCCGTCGTGGTGCAGCACCACCGGGCCGGACGCGGGATCGGGCTGGGCGCCCACGACCCACACATCGTCGGGGCCGGTTCCGCCCACGGAGAGGAAGGCCACGTCGTCGTGGTGGGCCACCTCGCCGACGCTGGCGGACGGGGGGGTATTGCACGCTGCCAGAAGCAGCACCGTGGGGATGAGGGTGTGTCGCGTCTGCATGTCGCCTCCTGCACTCGGGGGAGGTTCACCCGGTCGGGGCCGAGCCTCGACACCGGGTGACACCCGGGGACAAGAGTGTGACACCACAGACCGGGGTCTTGCGCCCCCGCGCCGGCCACGAATCGTTGCATGCACGCAAAACACAGGGCTGAAGCAGGCGTTCCGGCCCCGCCCCACCGGGCCGTTTCAGAGCAGGCCGTCGCGGAGCACCACACGTCGGGTGGCCGTCACCACCGTGCCGCAGGCATCCTCCACCGTGGCGGACAGGTCGACCTCCACGCCATCGGCCTGGGAGGCGTCGGTGATGTCGAGGATCACCTGCTCGCCCACCAGGTAGCCCTCGAAGTCGCCCTGCTGGACCATCGGACGGCGCAGCCGCTCGTAGCCACCGGTCAGATCTCCATCGACCGCGTCCAGCGTGAAGCTCACCACCGGCGTGGTCTCGTTGGGCGTGCCCTCGATGCCGGGCCAGACGCCCTCGGTCCGCAGGCTGCCCCACACGTGCCAGCCCCCCTGGGGACCGAACTCGTAGCCGAGCTCGTCGGGCAGGGGCTCGAAGGACTCGATGCCGGTGCCGATCTCGAGCACCGGATCCGCCGCGAGGAAGCGACGGCACTCCGGGTAGGACACCGGCTCGCAGGCGATCAGGAAGGCGGGAACCAGGGAGAGGACAAGCTTGTGCACGGAGCCTCCAGACCCACACACCCTAGCGCGCGCCCCACCGGTTCGACACCCGGCATGCCCACAAGCCCGGACCCTGCTGCATTTACGTGACCTGCCGGCCCGCCCGTTCCATGATGGCGTGGTCCACGAGGAGTACCGCATGTCCATCCGCCAGATCCAGATCGTCTCCCTGCCCGTCTCCGATCAGCAGGCCGCCCTGCGCTTCTTTCGCGACGTGGTCGGCTTCGAGGTCATCCGCGACAACCCCATGGGTCCCGACCAACGCTGGATCGAGGTGGGGCCGCCCGGTGCCCAGACCACCCTGACGCTGGTCACCTGGTTCGACGACATGCCGCCGGGGAGCATGAAGGGACTCGTGCTGGTGGTCGACGACATCGAGGTGGAGGTCGAGCGCCTCCGCGGGCACGGCGTGCAGGTGACCGACCCGGACGATCAGCCCTGGGGCCGCTTCGCCATGTTCTCCGACCCCGACGGCAACGGCTTCGTGCTGCACCAGCTCCCGGACGGCCTGCCCGCCTGAGTCACCGTGGAGGACGTCCGCCCTCCACCATGCCGGGAAAGCGGCCCAGGTAGTCGAGGAACGCCTCCCCCACCCCGGCCTGCCGCAGGTGGTCGACAGGCCAGGGCCTCGCGAGCGGGGTCCAGCCCTCGTGCAGCGACACATGGGGCCAGTCGGGATGGGCGATGGCCGCCGTGCCGATCACGCCGATGTCTGCGCCGGCCTGCCGGGCCCGCTCCAGGTCCTCCTGCGTGGTGATGCCACCGGCGACGAAGAGCGGCACCTGCGCCGGCAGGGCCGCGCGGATCACCCGGGCCACGGGCGGCCCGTCCGGATCCTCGGGCGCGGGGGCGGCGGCGTCCGCGAGGGAGAGGTGGACGAAGTCGGCCCCGTCGTCCGCCAGCCAGCGTACGAGCTGGGCGCTGTCCTCCAGGACGAGCCCCCGCCGGCCCCACACGTCCACCGGCGAGATGCGCACCCCGACGGCGAACGCCGGAGAGACCGCGGCCCGGATCGCCTGCAGCGTCTCCCGGAGCAGGCGCGCCCGTCCCTCCAGATCGCCACCGTAGGCGTCGGTGCGCGTGTTCTCCACCGGCGAGAGGAAGTGGGTGAACAGGTAGCCGTTGGCTCCGTGGATCTCGACGCCGTCGAACCCGGCTCCCTCGGCACGCCTGGCCGCGGCGACGAAGTCGGCCACCACACGACGCAGGTCGGCCTCGGTGGCCCCGCGCTGGGTGCCCTCGACGTCGACGGCTCCGAGGCGCAGGCCCGGTGCCAGCTCCGCCAGGGGCCCGGCATGGTGCAGCTGGACCACGCCGGCGGTGTCCTCCTCGGCCAGTGCCATGGCCAGGGGCTCGAGGGCGGCCTCGTGGGCATCCGTGGCGATGCCGAGCTGCCCGGGCCAGGCCTTGCCCTCCTCGCTGACGTAGGCCGCGCAGGTGCTCACCCACCCGAACCCGCCGTGGGCGCGCATCCGCAGCCAGTTGAGCTCCACGTCGGACAGCGTTCCGTCGGCGTGGCTCTGCAGGTTGGTCAGGGGCGCGAGGGCCACGGGGCCGGAGAAGGTCAGGCCACAGGGCAGGGTGAGGGATCGGGACATCGTGTCTCCAGGTCGGGCGTCGTCGGGGGCCGGGCCACGTCCGGCGAGTGGGTGACGGGCCAGGGGCGGCGGATACGAGAGCCTACCAATGTCGCAGGCACCCCGGATGTCGGAGAACGCGCACGACCCGTGGGGGACCGCCAGATGTCCGACGTCAGAACGCCCGTTTCACCCGACACCCGACGCTTCCTGGAGCGCGCCGGAGCCACCCGGCCGTGGGTGGTCGGCGGCATGGCGTACGGCATCTCCGGCGTGGCGCTCGTCACCCAGGCCGCTCGGCAGGGCTGTCTGGCATTCTACGGCGCGGCGGGCCTGCCCCTCGACCAGGTCCGGGCCGACCTGCACCGCCTCCCCCACCACCTCCCGGTCGGGCTCAACATCGCCCACCACCCCCACCCCAGGCGGGATGCCGACCTCGTCACCGCCGCCCTGCAGGCCGGGGTGCGCCGGGTGGAGTGCTCGGCGTTCCTGCGGCCCACGGTCGACATCCTGCGGTTCCGCTTCTCCGGCCGGGCTCCAGGAGAGGCTCCCCGGTTCGTGATGGCCAAGGTCTCCCGCCTCGCGGCCGCCACCATCTGGGCCCGCCCGCCCACGGCCCGCCTGCTGCAGCGGGCCGTCTGCTCCGGTGCCCTCAACCACGACGAGGCGCGGGCGGCGGCCGCGGTGCCCTGCGCCGACGCCATCACCCTGGAGGGCGACTCCGGCGGCCACACCGACCGCCGCTCCTGGATGGTCGGCCTGCCTGCCTTCCGCCACGAGATCGCTCGCACGGGCCAGCCGGTCGTCATCGGGGTCGCCGGCAGCCTGGGCACGCCCGACGCCCTGCGCATGGCGCTGCAGCTGGGTGCCGCCTACGGCGTCGGAGGCTCCATCCACCAGACCTGCGCCGAGTCCGGCGTGCGTGACGACGTGCGCCGCTGGCTCCGCGCTGCCACGGTGGAGGACTTCTCCTTCGTGGCCTCGCCCCAGTACTTCGGCGAGGAGGGGCGGGTGCAGGTCCTCTCCCGGCCCACGCCCTTCGCGTTCCATGCGCGCAAGCTCGTGCGGATCTGGCGGGACCACGGCCACCGTCCCCTCACGGGCGCGCACCGCACCTTCGTCGAGGAGCTGCTGCAGGCCGATCTCGACGAGGCCTGGACCTCCACCGCCGACTGGCTCCAGGCGCACTCCCCCCACCTGCTGCATGCCGCGCTCGATCCTTCCCGCCGTCTGGCGCTGCTGTGCCGGGGCTGGCTCGTGGACTGCGCCCGGCGGGCCACCCGGCCCCATCCCTCCCCCGACGTACAGGTCTTCAGCGGGCCGGCGGTGGTCCCCTTCCACCTGCGGCTCGGCCTCGGACCGGACGGCCCGGCGCCGGCGGTGGCGGAGGTGTGCCGGTTCATGCACCCCACCGAAGCGGTGGAGCCGGCGGCCTGAGCCAGGCCGTCAGGCGTCCTCACCCCAGGGCGTCCGCAGGAACCACTCGCTCATCATCACGGTCTGCACCTGGGGCACCTTCACGAAGGAGGCCACCGCCGCGAGCAGGCGGACCATGTTCCACACCAGCTTGAACGGGTTGTAGCCCGCCCCGTAGAACAGGAACGGGTTGCGGACGTGCCTCGGGCTCGGCCAGGCCTCCTCGACGATGGCCTGGAACGGGGGCGCCCCGGCGGTCATCGGGGCAATGAGCAGGTTGCGGACGTAGCGGGTGCGGGGCTGGATCTCCTCGCTCACCGGCGACATCCGGCCGTGCCAGCGGCGCACCCACTCATCCAGTGGGATCGCCGGCGGGCGGGTGAGGAAGCTGACGGCCGTGACGCCGGGGCTGCGCTGGCCGTCGGGCCAATACCGCGGACCGCTGTGACGGTTGCCGCCGTAGTCGGTGTAGATGGACGCCTCGCTGACCCAGGCGTGGGCGCGCAGGCCGAGGGGCTCGAGCCTGGCGAGGACCACGTCGACGAGGCCCGGGTCGCTCGACCACAGGTTGAGCAGGGCCGCAGGCTTGTCGACGCCCAGGGGAAACGGCGTGGGTGCGCTGACCTGCGCGGCCTCCTCGTCGCGCACGGTGACAGAGGCCCAGGTGACCGGTCCGTCGAGGAGATCCGGCACCACCTCGTCCACGAGCAGGCGGCGCAGCTCCTCCGGCGACAGGTCGGCGTCGTTCCACAGGGCGAACACCGTCTTGGTGGGATCAGCGACCACGGCGCGCCTCCAGGTAGGCCCTGTAGTCGTCCATGTGGTGCGCCAGCCCCTCGTCCCGCTGGACCAGCACCTCCCAGCCGAGGTCCTTGCGGGCCTTGTCGACCAGGAAGGCGCTGCTCCGGGTGAGCTTGAGGATGCCGATGCGGGTGATCGGCGGCTCGGGCAGGCCGAGCAGGTGCAGGAACTCCCCCACCCACGCCACCACGTACATCAGGCCCGCCGGCAGCTTGAGCCGGGGCCAGGGGATGCCGATGGCGTCGGTGATGGGCTTGAACCAGGTGATGCCGTTGAGGCGCTCGTCGTCGGTGACGAAGTAGGCCTGGCCGCCCACGACGTCCGGATCGGTGTGCAGCCTGCTGGCGGCCAGCAGCTCGGCCCAGGCCAGGTTGTCGACGTGGGTGTTGTCCACGACGGCCTCGCCGCTGCCGATGGTGGCGCTGAACCGACCCGCCGCCACCTGATCGAGGAAGGCCTGGATCATGTAGCCGCCGGGGGCGCCGCCCCAGATGCCGCCGGGCCGGATGGCGCAGGTGCGCAGCCCCTCGGGATCGTCGGCGGCGAGGACGAGCTGCTCGGCCTGGGTCTTGCTCTCCCCGTACAGGTCGACGAAGCGTCGGGCGTAGGGGGACTCCTCGCCCACGTCGACGATCTCCCGGTCGATGCAGACATTGGCGGTGCTGGTGTAGACGAGCCGGCCCACCCCCTGCCGCTGGCACGCCTCGATCACGTGGCGGGTGCCGCCCACGTTCACCTCGAACATGCGCTGCCGGACCTTGCGCGGGGCCATGCCCGCGAAGGCCATGACCGCGGCGCAGTGGAACACCACGTCGATGCCCTCGCACACGGCCACCACCTCCTCCTCGTGCCGCAGATCGCCCTTGATGGACAGGGCCCCCGGCACCTCGACCTTCACCCGATCGAAGATGCGCACCTCGCACCCCAGCTCGACGAGGGCCCGGGCGAGGTGCTGGCCGAGGAAGCCCGCGCCACCGACCACCAGGCAGCGGGGCCCGACGAGGGCCGGATCGAGGCGTTCGAGGGGGATGAAGCTCATGGGGCGTCTCCTTCGTACAGGGCGGTGGTCTGGGCGCTCATGAACCGCACGGCGGCGCGACGGGGGAGCAGCTTGCCGAACAGGAGGTGGGCGAAGCGGTTGACGAAGCCCGGGATGAAGGTGGGACCTCGACGATGGCGAAGGGCCTTCAGCGCACCGGCCACCACCGTCTCCGGTGACATCGGCATGGCGTCCTTCTGCTTGTCGTCCGGCGTGGCGGCCTTGAAGTTCGGCGTGAGGGTGGCCCCGGCAGCGCAGACGAGCACGTCGACCCCCAGCGGGCCGAGCTCCGCCCACAGCATCTCACCGAGGACGGTGTCGAACGCCTTGGTCGCCGCGTAGACCCCCACCTGGGCCGAGCCCTGGAAGCCGGACATGGACGACATCAGCACGATGCCTCCCCTGCCCCGCTTCACGAGCCGGGGCGCGAGGTGGTGCACGGCGAGGAGTGGCCCGCGGGCGTTGACGTCGAGGGTGGCGACCTTGTCGTCCTCGGACAGGTCGAGGAAGCGCCCGATCCGGGAGAAGCAGGCGTTGTAGACCACGAGACCGACGTCGAGGTGGCGCAGGGCCTCGGCCAGACGGGCGCCGGCGTCGCGGGCCCCGAGATCCAGGGACAGCGTGTGCACCTGGCGCCCCAGCGCCTCCACCTCGGCGGCGGTGGCCTGCAGCTTCTCCATCCGACGGGCCACGAGGACCACATTCAGCCCCTCGCGGGCCAGCGCGAGGGACCAGGCGCGGCCCATGCCCTCGGAGGCGCCGAGGACGACGGCCCAGGGGCCGTAGCGGTCGACGAAAGACACCTGGTCTCCTGGGAATGGCCGTACGAAAGGCCGGTCACCCACAGGTTCGCACGAGCCCGCCGGATTTCGCCAGAGGGAAAACGGCGCAGGGGGGTGCTGCTGGTGTCGCGCGCTGCAACTCGGCGGGGCGCGGCCAGGGCACCCCAAGGGGTGCCCCTACGTACGGGCGCCCTTCCTTGTCAGGGATTCGGCGGCGGGCGTGCAGCCGCGCGGCGACGGACGCGGAGTTTCCGGTGATGCGCGGCCAGGGCACCCCAAGGGGTGCCCCTACGTACGGGCGCCCCTTGGGGCGCCCCGGCTCCGAATCCCCGAAGCGTCCGGGTGATTCGCCCCTACCCCCGCTTCTTCCAGCCCCCGCCCGCACCCGGCGGCCGCCGCCGGCCCCTCGGCTTCGGCTTCGGCGCGGCCACGGCCTCGACCTGCCGCACCTCGAACTCCCCAGGCGCGAGTCCGTCGAGGGTCCACTCCCCCACGCTGTAGCGGACCAGCCGCAGGGTGGGAAAGCCCACCGCCGCGGTCATCCGACGCACCTGCCGGTTCCGCCCTTCCCGGATGGTCAGCTCGATCCAGGTCGTGGGGATGCTCTTCCGCTCCCGGATCGGCGGGTCCCTCGGCCCGATCGGCGGCTCGGGGATGATCCGGGCCTTCGCGGGCAGCGTCATGCCGTCCTTGAGCTGCACACCCTCGCGCAGCTTCTTCAGGGCCGCCTCGTCGACCGCGCCCTCCACCTGGGCCCAGTAGGTCTTCGGCTTCTTGTGCTTCGGCGACGCGATCCGGTGCTGCAGGCCGCCGTCGTCCGTCAGCACCAGCAGCCCCTCGGAGTCCTTGTCGAGACGACCGGCGGCGTACACGTCCGGCACGTCGATGTATTCCTTGAGCGTGCGCGCCCCGTGCTTGGGCGTGAACTGGCTGAGCACACCGTAGGGCTTGTGGAACAGGACCAGCCGGGCCATCGCGCGCTCCTACTCGTGGGTCTTCGACGAACCGGCGGTCTGCCGGTGGATCTCGGCCATCTCGGCGTCGGTGAGGTGGCGCCAGCGGCCCACCGGCACGTCGAGCTCCACGTCCATGATCCGCACGCGCTGCAGCCGCATCACCTTGTAGCCGAGCTTCTCGCACATACGACGGATCTGGCGGTTGAGGCCCTGCTTGAGCACGATGCGGAACCTGCGGGCACCCGTCTGCTCCACCTCGCAGGGGTCGGTGACCGTGCCGAGGATGGGCACGCCGGCGGCCATCTTCCGGATGAACTCCGGGGTGATCTTCTGGTCGACCGTGACCACGTACTCCTTCTCGTGGGCGTTCTTGGCCCGGAGGATCTTGTTCACGATGTCGCCGTCGTCGGTCAGGAAGATGAGGCCCTCGCTCATCTTGTCGAGCCGCCCGATGGGGAAGATCCGGGTGGGGTAGCCGATGTAGTCGATGATGTTGTCGGGCTCGTTCTTCACGTCGGTGGTGCACACGATGCCGCGGGGCTTGTGGAAGGCGATGTAGGTCCACGCCTGCTTCTGCGGCGAGACCACCTTGCCGTCGACCTCCACCGAGTCGCCGGGCATCACCTTGGTGCCCAGCTCGGGCACCTTGCCGTTGAGGGTCACCCGGCCCTCCTGCAGCAGGCGATCGCCCTCACGGCGGGAGCAGAACCCGATCTCGCTGAGGTACTTGTTGATGCGGGTGGGCTTGTCGACGGTCATGGGGTGCTCCCGAAGGTCGCCTCGCCCCGGCACCGCCGGCGAGGACGCACGATGACCCCGCCGCCATCGTCCATGGGCGGGGCGCGGGCCCCATATCACCGGCGCCCAGGACGGACATGTCCGCGGTCCGTCGACGCCGTGGTACAGCCTGTGCCATCCCTTCCGCGGAGACCCCATGGACACCCTCATGCTGACGACCGGCTGGCTCGTCTGGGCGATCGTCGCCTTCTTCGCCCTCCGGGGACTCTGGCGCCTTCTCCGGCCCAACGCCGCACTCGACCTGTCCGGCCGCTGGATCGTCGTCACCGGCTGCGACTCCGGCTTCGGCTTCGGTGTCGTGCAGCGCCTCATCGGCCGTGGCGCCCACGTCGTCGCCTTCTGCTTCACCGACGAGGGCGCGGCACAGGCCCTGGCCGCCGGCGCCCGCCTGGCCCCTCGCCTCGACCTCACCGACCGCCAGGCCGTCGGAGCGGCAGCCGCCGAGGTGCGTCAGGCTTGTGGCGACCAGCTGTGGGGGCTCGTGCACAACGCCGGCACCGTGCTGCCCGGGTTCGTCGAGTACCAGCCCCTGTCCTTCTACGAACGGGTCATGGCGGTCAACTTCCTCGCCCCCGTCCACCTCACCCAGAAGCTGATCCCCGCGCTCAAGTCCGCCCGCGGCCGGATCGTGCTGGTCAGCAGCGTCGACGGGATCGTCAGCCTGCCCGGCAACGCCCCCTACGACGCCTCCAAATTCGCCATCGAGGCCTACGCGGACGCCCTGCGCGCGGAGCTGTCCTTCTGGAAGGTGTCCGTCTCCGTCATCAACCCCTCCACCATGCGCACCCCCCTCGCGATGACCTTCTTCGAGGGCCACCGCAAGGCCTGGGAGCAGATGGACCGGGACGACCCGGACGGCCCGTGGAAGCAGGCGTGGCCCGCGGACTGGCTGGACACCTACATCGCCGAGAACACCGAAGCGCTGCAGCGCATCGCCCAGGACCCACGACACGCCATCGACGACATCGTCCACGCCCTCGGCGCCTCCCGTCCCGACCTCCGCTACCTCAGCGGCACCCTGTCCAAGACCCTGTTCCTCGCCCTGTGGAAGATGCCCGAGCGGTGGTCCCTGGCCATCAAGAAGGGCATGATCCGGCCCGCACCGCGCCTGGGCAGGGACTGATCCGAGACACCCGACGCCCCGTCCGCACCGTGCAGGATTCGTCAGGACACGGGCCTCGGGTTCACGACCCGCCATAGGACAGGTTAGAAGGCGCGACTGCACACCCCAGGAGGCATGGTGCACAAGCCCACCGTCATTCGCGCGATTCGCGCTGCCCTCCAGGCCGAGTTCGACCACCTCGTCCAGAGCACCGAGGCCGCCCTGGCCGAGGCCACCGGCGAGGAGTCCCACGCCGAGAACAAGTACGACACCCGCGCCCTCGAGGCCTCCTACCTGGCCGGCGGCCAGACCGAGCGCCTGCTGGCCCTGAAGAAGCGCGTCGCCTGGTTCGACGTGCTCAACACCGGCGATCTGTCCGACGGCAGCCGCATCCAGGCCGGCGCCCTCGTGCAGGTCGAGGAAGACGAGGAGACCTGGTGGTGCTTCGTGGCCCCCGAAGGCGGCGGCCTGAAGGTCCAGGTCGACGGCACCGAGGTCACGGTCATCGGCCCCGACGCCCCCATCGGCCGCGCGCTCCTCGGCAGCCGCGAGGACGACGACGTGCTCGTGCGCACCCACAAGGGTCATCGGGAGCTGGCGGTGCTCGCGGTGCGCTGATCCGCCTTCTCCCCCGCCCTTCCGGGTCGATGCTCCCTAGGTGAGCCGTCCCGGAGGGAACCGCCCGTGCCAGGGTCCGACCCCGCATTCCACGCACTCGACGTCGCCGCAGTCTGCGGCGCGCTGGGGACCGATCCGTCCAGGGGTCTCACCGCGGACGAAGCCGCGCGCCGGCTCGAGGACGACGGCCCGAACGAGCTGCAGGCCATCCCCAAAACCCCCTGGTGGCGGCTCGTGGGCCAGCAGTTCCACGATGCCCTGCTGGCCATCCTGGCGGCAGCGGCCGTGGTCTCCGCCCTGGTCGGCGAGCTCACCGACGCCCTCACCATCGTGGCCATCATCCTGCTCAACGCCATCCTCGGCTTCGTGCAGGCGTTCCGCGCCGAGCAGGCCATCGCCGCGCTGCGGGAGATGCTCGCGCCGTCGGCCACGGTCATCCGCGATGGCAAGCCGACGGCGATCGACGCGCGCGCCGTCGTGCGCGGAGACCTCGTGTCGCTCTCCCTCGGCGACCGCGTCCCCGCCGATCTGCGCATCCTGAAGGCCACCGACCTCGCCGTGGATGAGTCCGCCATCACCGGCGAGTCCCAGGCGGTCACCAAGTCCACCGACGCCACCGCCTCCGACGTACCCCTGGCCGAGCGCACCTCGATGGTGTTCATGGGCACTGCGGTGACCCGGGGCAGCGCCACCGGCGTGGTCACCGGCACGGGCACCCACACCGAGTTCGGGCAGGTCGCCACCCTCACCCAGAGCATCGACGAGGAGCCCACCCGGCTGCAGGTGCGCCTCAACCAGCTCGGCAAGCTCCTCGGCATCGCGTCGGTCACGGTCGCGCTCATCGTGGTGCTCATCGGCGTGATCACCGGCCGACCCCTCGGCGAGATGGCCTACATGGGCATTGCCCTCGCCGTGGCGGTGGTGCCCGAGGGGCTGCCCGCGGTGGTCACCATCACCCTGGCGCTGGGCGTCCGGCAGATGCACCGGCGCCACGTCATCGTGCGGCACCTGCAGGCCACCGAGAGCCTGGGCAGCACCAGCGTCATCTGCACCGACAAGACCGGGACCCTCACCCAGAACCGGATGACGGCGGTCGGTGTGTGGATGACCTCAGCAGCCTACCCGCTGCGGGACGGCGCGCCGGACGGGCAGCCGGAGGAGGTCCGTTCGGACCACCGGCGCCTGCTGACCTGCGCCGCCACCTGCAACCGGGCCGAGGTCACCGGCGACCCGGACGCCCCCCTGCTGGGCGCCCCCACGGAGACCGCCCTGCTGGCCCTGCCCGGCGCCACCGACCTGCGACGGCCCATCGAGCGGGAGCTGCCCTTCGACAGCGAGCGCAAGCGCATGACCGTCACCAGCGGCGCCCACGTGTACATGAAGGGCGCCCCCGAGGTGGTGCTCGAGCGCTGCAGCCGACACCTGCACCACGGCCGCGCCCTCCCCCTGGACGACGACGTCCGGGGGCGCATCCAGCAGGCCCTGCAGGACATGGCGGACCGGGGCGAGCGCACCCTGGCCTTCGCCGACGGCGACCTGCCCGCCGACGCCTCCGACGGCGGCTTCGAGCGGGACCTGGTGTTCCTGGGCCTCGTCGCCATCACCGACCCGCCACGCCCGGAGGTGCCCGAGGCCATCGGACAGGCCACCGCCGCCGGCATCACCACCGTGATGATCACCGGCGACAACCCCCGCACCGCCCTGGCCATCGCCCAGGGGGTGGGCCTGCGCGCCCACCGCGCCGTGACGGGCCCCGAGCTCGACCGCCTCTCCCGGGACGAGCTGGTCGCGCTGCTGGACGACCCGCCGGTGTTCGCCCGGGTCAGCCCCACCCACAAGCTGGACATCATCGACGCCTGGCAGTCCCGGGGGGCCCAGGTGGCCATGACCGGCGACGGCGTGAACGACGCTCCGGCCCTGAAGAAGGCCGACGTGGGCATCGCGATGGGGCAGCGGGGAACCGAGGTGGCCCGCAGCGCCTCCGACATCCTGCTGGTGGACGACAACTTCGCCTCCATCGTGGCCGGGGTCGAGGAGGGCCGCCGCCAGTACGACAACATCCGCAAGTTCGTCCGCTACCTGCTCTCGTCGAACGCCGGGGAGGTCATCGCCATCACCGGCGCCCTCCTGGTGGGCCTGCCTCCCATCCTGCTGCCGGTGCAGATCCTGTGGGCCAACCTCGTCACCGACGGCGTCACCTCCATCGCCCTGGGCGCCGAGAAGGCCCACGCGGCCACCATGACCCGACCACCGCGGGACCCGGCCGAGACCATCCTCGACCGGCGGGGCAGCATCGGCATCGGTCTGGCCGGCAGCTACATCGGCCTGGCCACGCTGCTGGTGTTCTGGTGGTACCTGCGCCAGGGAGGCGATCTGGCCACCCGGGCGCAGACCGTGGCGTTCACGGGCCTCATCCTGTTCGAGAAGATCAACGTCTTCAACTTCCGCTCCCTGACCACGCCGCTGTACCGGATCGGCTGGTTCAGCAACGTGCCCCTGCTCGTGGCCGCCGGTGCCAGCATGGGGCTGCAGGTGCTGGCGGTGTACCTGCCGTTCCTGCAGGACGCGCTGCACACGGTGCCGATGACCCGCGGCGACTGGCTCGTGCTGCTGGTGGTGGGGCTGCCTCTGCTGCTGATCGGCGAGCTGGTGAAGGTGTTCCGGCCGCCGCGGGAGGCCCACCGTGCGCAGGCCGCTTGACACCGTCGGCCCCATCGACCTACTACGACAATCCGTAGTAGAAGGAGCGACCATGCCGAAGGCCCCCGCACTGGAACGACGCGTCCTGGACACCCTGTGGAGCGGGGGTACCTGGTCGGTGCGGCAGGTCCATGCCGCGGTCGGAGATGGGCTCGCCTACACCACCATCGCCACGGTCCTCGATCGGCTGCACGACAAGGGCGCGGTACGCCGGCACAAGCGGGGCGTGGCCTGGCGCTACGAGGCCGCCCGATCCCGGGAGCAGGCCATCGGCGCCGAGGTGGCCCGGATGTTCGCCCGGGTCGACGCCGACCCCGACTCCCTGCTCCTCGCCTTCCTCGACCAGGTCGAGCAGACCGATCCCTCGGCCCTCGATCGGCTCGAGGCCCTGCTTCGCAGCCGAAGGGATCGGGAATGAACGCCCTCGGCCTCGCCCTCGTGATCGCCGCGCTGGCCACCGGGTCCGCCTGGCTGGTCTCGGCCCTCACCTTCCCCGCCTGGGTCGCGCTGTCCCGGCGCTGGCCCGGGCTGGCCCGAAAGGTCCCCCTCGTCGCCGCGCTGCCCGTGGTGGCCGCGCTCACCCTCACCCTCGCCGCCCTCATCCCGGGTGATCCCCACCTGGGCCTGCCGTCGGGCTGCCACTGCGACGCGTCCATGCCCGCGTGGTCCCACCTGTGCCCCGTCCATCCGGAGAAGGCGCTGGTCCTGCTCCCCGCCGCACTCGCCGTGCTGGCCCTGCTCCTGCCGGGACGGATCCGGGCGGCACGGCGCCTCCTCGACCAACCCCGGGGCCCCCGGGCGTCCGGCTCCGCGCCGGTCCTGACGGATCTGCCGCGCCCCACGGCCCTGCTGCTCGGCTGGCGTCGGCCCACCATCGTCGTCGACCGGCGCCTGTGGTCCGCCCTCGCCCCCGGCGAACGCAGCGTCGTCCTGGCCCACGAGCAGGCCCACATCGACCGCCGCGACCCCCTCACCCTCATGGCGCTGCAGGCGCTCACCCTCGCCGCGCCCCGCACCGCCGCCACCGCCCTGATCCGGACCTGGCTCGACCGGGCGGAGGGTCGGGCCGACGCCCTGGCCGCCCGGGCCGTGCACGACCCCCTCCTCGTGGCCCGCACCCTGCTGCGGTGTGCCCGGTTGGGCAGCGAGGAGCGAACCGAGGCCCTCGCCTGGACGGGCGGCACGCTGGAGCACCGCGTCCGTGCACTCCTCGCCGACGACGAGCAGCCCGTCTCGCCCCGCCCGGATGCCGGCGTGGCGGATCTGCTGGTGCTGATTGCGGTCACGGGTGCCTGCCTGTCGGGCACGCCCTGGGTGCACCACCACGTCGAACACCTCCTCAACCTCTCCCTGTAGGACCCGCCATGCCGCTTCCCCGAGCGCTCGCGTCACGCCTTCGATCTACGACATTTCGTCGTAGCGTGGCGCTGGTCGGCCTCCTGACCCTGCCGACCCTGGCCCTGTCCACCTCCGCGGTGGACGAGCTGGCCTTCCTGGATCAGGCCCTCACCAGCCCGGTGATCGCCGCCCGGCTGCAGGCATCGCGCGCACGGGTCGCGGCCGACGGCACCCACCCCGCCCTCTTCCAGAATCCCTCCGTGCAGGGCCGCCACGAGGAGGCCCGGGGGATCGCCGGCGCGACCACGGACGCCGTCACCGCCTCGTGGACCCTGGAGCTCGGCTTTCCCGGTCCCGTCGAGGGTCGCGCCGCCACCCTGCAGGCCGAAGCCGGTGAGGCCCTGCGCCGGGCCGAGGTCGTCGACACCGTGTGCACGCTGCGCCGAGGCGCCCTGGACCTGTGGGTGGCCAACGAGCGGCAGGCCGCCATGGACGAGGGGCACGCCCGCCTCGATCGGCTCCTTCGGCACCTCGAAGCCCTGGCCACCGCCGGCGACACCTCCCCCTACGAGCTCGACCGGGCACGCGCCGCCGACACCATCCACCAGGCCCTGCACGACAAGGCCCTCGTGGAGACGGAAGCCATCCGGTCCCGCCTGGAGGGCCTGACCGGCACCGTCTGGCAGGACGTGGACCTGCTCCCCCTCGAGACGCCCGTGCTCGACGCACCGCCCCGGGACCCCCTGCTCGCCGCACTGCAGACCGAACACTCGGCGGCCGAGCGGAGCCTCGTGGCCGCCCGCCGGGCCGCCGTGCCCGACCTCAACCTCTTCGGCGGCACCCGCTGGGACGCGCCGCCGCGCACCACGGACCGCAGCCGGGGCTGGGAGGCCGGCGCCTCCCTGTCCGTGCCCCTGTTCGAGCGCAACCAGGTCGCCATCGCCGAGGCCCAGGCCCGGCTGACCGACATCGAGGCGGAGGTCACCCGCCGCTCGGCGGAGGTCGAGGCCCACGTGCTGGCGGCCCGTCGTCGCGTGGAGGCCCTCGGGCCGCTCCCACCGCCCGTCGACGGCCTCCGCCTGTGGCAGGGCGCCCTGTCCCGGTACGAGGCCGGTGAGTCCTCCCTCGAGGATCTGCTCCGGGTCACCGAGACCGTCACCACCGCCCGCATCGCCCGGGCGGAGGCGGAGCAGCTGCGCCGCGCGGCCCGCCTCGACCTGTCCTGCGCCCTCGGCTTCTTCCCCGAGCCCTCGCTCCAACGCCTCGTCGAGGAGACCCTCCGATGAGACCCCTGCCGTCCCTCCTCTCCGTTCCCCTGCTGCTCCTGGTGGCCTGCGGCGGTCCCGATCCGGCCCAGGATCACGGTCACGGCCATGGCCACGGCCACGACGCCACGGAGGCCTCCGAGAGCCCGACCATCGCCGGTACCCGGTGGAACGAGACCCACGAGCTGTTCATCGAGCTCGACGCACCCGTCGCAGGCAGCACGTTCGCCTACCACGCCCACGTGACCCGACTGGCCGACAACGCCCCCGCCACCGAAGGCACCCTGACGCTCCGATTCGAGCAGGACGGCTTTCCCAGCGAGTCCCACCGGGACGACGCCGTGGCCCGACCCGGCATCTTCGCCGGCGAGGCGGCCGCGCCCGCGGATCCCGGCACCTACGAGCTCCTCGTCAGCTTCGCCGCGGACGACGCGCGGATGACCTGGCCCCTCGGCACGGTCACCGTCGGCGCGGACGAACCGGTGCCCCACCCCTCCGGTCCGGAAGGCGACATCGCCTTCTCGAAGGAGGCCCAGTGGCAGATCCCCTTCCGGGTGGCCACCGCCCGCATGGGAGAGCTCGCCCCCGTGCTGTCCGCATCGGGTGTCGCCCGCCCGGCACCGGACGCGACCGCGGTGGTCGCCGCCCCGACCGATGGCCTGGTGATCTGGGCGGACGACCCGCCGACCCCGGGCATGTCCGTCCGCAAGGGCGATCGTCTCGGCCGGATGCTGCCCGCCGGGGTGTCCGCCCACTGGGCGCGCCTGCAGGCCGAGCTGCGCACGGCGAAGGCCGACCTCGACCTCGCCGAGGCCAACCTGGCGCGCATCGAGTCCCTGTCCGAGGGGGATCTCGTCTCCACCCGCCGGCTGGAGGAGGCCCGGGCGGCACGGACCCGCGCGGCGTCCGAGGTGAACGCGGCCGCGCGACGGCTCGACAGCCTGTCCAGCCAGGACGACGGCGCCGTGTCCATCCTCGCCCCGGCCTCCGGCGTCGTCACCCACGTGGGTCCGGCCCACGGCACCCGGATCACCGCCGGTGCCCCCCTGGTCACGGTGGCGTCCACGGATGCCCTGCTCGTCGACGCCCGGGTGTACGACCACGACGCCGATCGGCTCAGCCCCCTGCACAGCCTCGTCGCCACGACCGCCCACCTCCCCTACCCGGTGGACCTGCTCGCCATGGGCGCCACCCTCGGCGCCGAGCGGCTGGTGTTCGACCCCGACGTCCTCTCGGCCCCCCTCGCCGTGCGGGTCCCCCCGGGCTCCGGCCTGCGGCAGGGCGACCTCGTCGAGCTCGAGCTCGGCGCGGGGCCCCTCACCTCCGCCGTGGTGGTGCCCCGGGACGCCGTGGTGGAGCTCAACGGCCAGGACGTCCTCTTCGTCCAGATCGGCGGCGAGTCCTTCGCCCGCCGCAGGGTCGTCCTAGGCGACCGCAACGCCACCCACGTGGCCGTGCTGTCCGGGATCGAGGTCGGTGTTCACGTGGTGGTGGAGGGAGGCTTCGATGTCCACGTCGCGTCCCTGACCGGCGCCCTCGAATCCCACCGGCGCTGAGGCACACATGTGGAACGCCATCATCCGCTGGGCCCTGCACAACCGCTTCATGGTCCTCGTGCTCGCCGCCGCCCTGCTCGTCTGGGGCTCCTGGACAGCCTCGCGCATGCCCGTGGACGTCCTGCCCGACGTCAACGCCCCCACCGTGACCGTCCTCACCGAGACCCACGGCATGGCACCGGACGAGGTGGAGACCCTGGTCACGATCCCCATCGAGACGGCCCTGAACGGCTCGCCGTCCCTGCGGCGGCTGCGCTCGTCGTCGGGCATCGGCATCTCGGTGGTCTGGGCGGAGTTCGACTGGGACACCGACCCCTACCGTGCGCGCCAGGTGGTCAGCGAGCGGCTGCAGATGGCCACGAGCGCCATGCCCGCCGACGTGCCGGCCCCGATCCTCGCGCCGATGTCGTCCATCATGGGCGAGATCCTGTTCCTCGGCCTCACGGGCGACGACGACGTCGATCCCATGGACCTGCGGGACTTCGCGGAGTGGGAGGTCCGCCGGCGCCTGCTGGCGGTGCCCGGCGTGGCCCAGGTCACCCCCATCGGCGGCGAGCTGCGCCAGATCCAGGTGGTGCTCGACCCCCATGCCATGGCCACCACCGGCATCGGCCACGCGCAGGTGCTGCAGGCGCTGCAGGGCGGGAACGTCAACACGCCCGGTGGCTTCCTCGTCAGCGGCCACAGCGAGTACCTGGTGCGTGGCATCGGCCGCGCCGACTCCCTGGAGGATCTCGGCAAGGTGGTCGTCGCCCGGCGCGACGGCGTGCCCGTCCTGCTCGGCCAGATCGCCGCGCTGCAGGAAGGCCCCGCCCTGCGCCGGGGCACGGCGGCCATCGACGGCACGCCGGCGGTCGTCCTCGCGGTGCAGAAGCAGCCACAGGCCAACACCCTGGATCTGACCGAGCGCATCGACGACGCCCTCGACGACGTGGAGCGGGCCCTTCCCCCGGGCGCCACCCTGCACCGGGACGGCTTCCGTCAGGCCCGGTTCATCGACACCGCCATCGGCAACGTGCAGCAGCACCTCGTCGAGAGCGCGCTGCTCATCGTCGTGCTGCTCATGGTGTTCCTGGCCAACTGGCGCACCACGCTCATCTCCCTGCTCGCGCTGCCGCTCTCCCTGCTCGCGGGCCTTCTCACCCTGTGGATCAGCGGCGCCGGCATCAACACGATGACCCTCGGCGGCCTCGCCATCGCCATCGGCGCCCTGGTCGACGACGCCATCATCGACGTGGAGAACGTCTACCGCCGCCTGCGCCTGCGGGCCGGCATGCCCCCCGAGGACCGCCCTCCCCTGCGGCGCACGGTCCTCGACGCCTCCCTCGAGATCCGGACGTCCATCGTCTACGCCACGGCCATCATCGTCGTGGTCTTCCTGCCGCTGTTCTTCTTCAGCGGTCTCGAGGGCCGCCTGCTCGCCCCCCTGGGCACCGCCTACGTCGCCTCCCTGGTGGCCTCCCTCGTCGTGGCGGTCACCGTCACGCCCGTGCTGTGCAGCCTGTTGCTGACGGACGTGCCGCCGCCGGACGACACCCACGACGCCTGGCTCGTCCGGCACCTGAAGAACCACTACCGCACCGCCCTCGGCATCGCGCTGGGGCGGCCTCGGCTGGTCCTGGCCACCGCCGCCGTCGGCGTGGTGATCGCGGCGGTGGGCCTGCTGTCCTTCGGACGGTCCTTCCTGCCGGCCTTCAACGAGGGGGCCTACACCGTCACCGCCGCCACCGCCCCGGGCACGCCGCTGGCCACCTCCGACACGATGGTCCGCCGCCTCGAGGAGCGGGTCGTGGCCCTGCCGATGGTCGAGGCCGTCGTCCGACGGACGGGCCGCGCCGAGCGGGACGAGCACGCCCAGGACGTGCAGTTCAGCGAGCTCGAGATCACCGTGGCCGAGGGCACCGACCGGGCCGAGGCCGCCGCCGCCCTGCGCCAGGCCGCCGAGGTCCCGGGCCTCGTGGTGAGCGTGGGCCAGCCCATCAGCCACCGCATCGAGCACATGCTGTCCGGCGTGAAGACCTCGCTCGCCCTCAAGGTGTTCGGCGACGACCTCGGCGAGCTTCGCCGGGCCGCCCAGGACGTGCAGGCCTCCATCGCCGGCATCGAGGGGCTCGTCGACCTGTCCATCGAGCAGCAGACCGAGGTGCCCCAGGTCCACGTACGCCCCCGCTACGGCGCCCTGGCCCTGTTCGGCATGACCCCAGGCGAGCTCGCCCACTGGGTGGAGACCGCGCTCGTGGGCACGCCGGTGGGCCAGTGGTGGCGCAACGGACGCTCCCACGATCTCGTCGTGCGCTACCCGACCTCGTACCGGGAGGATCTGCAGAGCCTGACCGGCGCGCCCCTGGACGTCGACGGCACCCGCGTCACCGCGCTGGGCGAGGTCGCCGACGTGACCCGCACCATGGGGCCGAACCTGATCCAGCGCGAGAACGCCAAGCGCCGGATCGTGGTCATGGCCAACGTCGAGGGCCGGGACATCTCCAGCGTCGTGCACGACATCCGCGCGTCCCTGCCGGATCTCCCGTCCGGCACCCACGTCGAGATCGGCGGGCAGGCGGAGTCGGAGGCCAAGGCCACCCGGACCATCACGGCCCTGTCCGCCGTGGCGATCGTCGCCATGTTCGCCCTGCTGTGGGCCGCGCTGCGATCCGGCCGGGACGCCGCGCTGGTGATGATCAACCTGCCCCTCGCGCTCATCGGCGGCGTGCTGGTCGTCACGGCGACGGGCGGCGTGCTGTCGGTGGCCTCCCTCGTCGGCTTCATCACCCTGTTCGGCATCGCCACCCGCAACGGCATCCTGCTGGTGACCCACTACCACCACCTCATCGAGTGGGAGCATGCCTCTCTGGACGAGGCGGTCCGGCGGGGCAGCGAGGAGCGCCTCGTGCCCGTGCTCATGACCGCCCTCGGCACCGCCCTCGCCCTCATCCCCATCGCGCTCGCCGCCGGCGAGCCCGGCAACGAGATCCAGGCCCCCATGGCGGCCGTCATCCTGGGCGGGCTGGCCTCGTCCACCGTGCTGATCCTCGTGGTCCTCCCCGTCCTGTACGTCCGCTTCGGACGCCCTCCCGTCCCCACGGAGCCCTCATGATCCGATCACGGCGACGGAGACCACGCCCACGAGGCAGGCGGCGCGGACGACCACGCGCACGGCCCCGACGGCCACGTGCACTGAGCGCGACGCGACCCGCGGACGCCGCCCAGGCGGGGTCCGCGGGTCGACCACTCAGTGCAGGTCGAACCGGTCGAGCTCCATCACCTTGGCCCAGGCGGCCACGAAGTCCCGCACGAACTTGTCCGCGCCGTCGTCGCTGGCGTAGACCTCGCTGAGCGCCCGCAGCTGCGAGTTCGACCCGAACACCAGATCGACCCGGGTGCCCGTCCACTTCTTCTCCCCGGTGGCCCGGTCGCGCCCCTCGTACAGGCCATCACCGGTCGGTGCCCACACCGTGCCCATGTCGAGCAGGTTCACGAAGAACTCGTTCGTCAGCACGCCGGGACGATCCGTGAGCACCCCGTGGCGCGAGCCGTTGGCATTGCAGCCGAGCACCCGCATGCCGCCCACGAGGACGGTCATCTCCGGCGCGCTGAGGGTGAGGAGCTGCGCACGGTCGATCAGGTGCTCCTCGGCCGGCAGGGTCAGGCCGGGCCCGTAGTAGTTGCGGAAGCCGTCGGCCTTGGGCTCGAGCACGTCGAACGAAGCGGCGTCGGTCTGCTCCTCGGAGGCGTCCATGCGTCCCAGGTGGAAGGGCACCCGTACGTCGTAGCCCCCCTCCTCCGCGGCACGCTCGATGGCGGCGCATCCACCGAGGACGATGAGGTCGGCCAGGGAGACCTTGCCGCCGCCCTGCTCGAAGGACTTCTGGACGCCTCCGAGCACGGCCAGCACCTTCGACAGGGTCTGGGGCTCGTTGACCGCCCAGTCCTTCTGGGGCGCCAGCCGCACCCGCGCGCCGTTGGCCCCGCCCCGCTTGTCGGAGCCGCGGAAGGTCGACGCCGACGCCCACGCGGCCATCACCAGCTCGCGGACCGTCAGGCCGGATCCGAGGATCATCTGCTTGAGATCCACGATGTCGCCCTCGTCCACCAGCGGGTGGTCCACCGGCGGGATGGGATCCTGCCAGATGAGATCCTCCTCGGGGACCTCCGGCCCGAGGTACCGGGACTTCGGGCCCATGTCGCGGTGGGTCAGCTTGAACCAGGCCCGGGCGAAGGCGTCGGCGAAGGCATCCGGGTTGGCCTGGTAGCGCCGGGAGATGGGCTCGTAGGTGGGATCCATCTTCATCGACATGTCGGCCGTGGTCATCATCGGACGGTGCTTCTTCGAGGGATCGTGGGCATCGACCACCATGTCCTCCTCGTCGACATCCTTGGCCCGCCACTGCCACGCCCCGGCCGGGCTCTTCTCCAGCTCCCAGTCGTACTTGAACAGCACCTTGAAGTAGCCCATGTCCCAGGTGGTGGGGTTGGGCTTCCAGGCGCCTTCGATGCCGCTGGTGATGGCATCACCGGCCACACCGGAGCCGTGGCCGTTCTTCCAGCCCAGCCCCATCTCCTCCAGGGGGGCGCCCTCCGGCTCGGGGCCGAGGGCCGAGTCCGGCGCCGCGCCGTGGGCCTTGCCGAAGGTGTGGCCGCCGGCGGTGAGCGCCACGGTCTCCTCGTCGTCCATGGCCATGCGGGCGAAGGTCTCCCGGACGTCGCGACCGGACGCCACCGGGTCGGGCTCGCCGTTGGGTCCCTCGGGGTTGACGTAGATGAGGCCCATCTGCACCGCCGCGAGGGGGTCCGCCAGCTCCCGATCCCCGCTGTACCGCTGGTCGCCGAGCCACTCGGTCTCGGGACCCCAGTAGATGTCCTCCTCCGGCTCCCAGACGTCCTCGCGACCGCCTCCGAACCCGAAGGTCTTCAGGCCCATGGACTCCAGCGCCACGTTGCCGGTGAGGATCATCAGGTCGGCCCAGGAGATCGCGCGGCCGTACTTGCGCTTGATGGGCCACAGGAGCCGGCGGGCCTTGTCGAGGTTGCCGTTGTCCGGCCAGCTGTTGAGCGGCGCGAACCGCTGGGTGCCGGTGGAGGAGCCGCCCCGGCCATCCTGCTGCCGGTAGGTGCCCGCACTGTGCCAGGCCATGCGGATGAACAGCGGGCCGTAGTGGCCGTAGTCGGCGGGCCACCAGTCCTGGGAGTCGGTCATCAGGGCGTGCAGATCCGACTTGAGCGCATCGTAGTCCAGCTCCGCGAAGGCCTTGGCGTAGTCGAAGTCCTCGCCCATCGGATCGCCCGCCGGGGGGTTGCCATGGAGGATCTTCAGGTTGAGCTGGTTGGGCCACCAGTGCTGGTTGGCGGTGGACCCCCCCGCATGGGTACGGGCAGGTCCGTGGACGACGGGGCACTTTCCTTCGCTGCTCATGACGATCCTCTCCTGTGACGGCGTGTCCTGCATCAGAACACGTGGCGGCACCACGTCGAGAGAATCCGCCGTTCGGTGGAGAACCTGAGTCGAACTCGGGCGACGATGTGGGCACCTGTCGTGACACCTGCGGACGATTCCTCGGGACGGATCGTCTCCGACCGAGATACAGTTGGTTCAGTAACCACTGAACCAACGGAATCCACCATGGAAGACCACCTCGCCCGTTACGTCGAACGGGTCGCCCACTTCTGGGAAGCCCAGGGTGTCCCGCGCATCGCCGGACGCATCCTCGGCTACCTGATGGTCTGCGAGCCCCCCTACCGGTCGGCCACCGAGCTCGCCAGGGAGCTGCAGGTCAGCAAGGGCAGCGTCAGCTCCATGACCCGCCTGCTGCTGGCCTCCGGCTCCATCGAGGTCCTCCCCCGTCCCGGCGAGCGGGCCACCGACTTCCAGCTCTCACCGGACAGCCTCGAGAAGAAGCTCCTTCGGCGCCTCGAGGAGACCGTGGCCTTCCGCGCCATCGCCGACGAGGGCCTCGACCTGCTGGCCGATGCACCCGCCGCGCAGCGGGAGCGGCTCACCGCCATCCGCGACCTGTACGCGTTCCTCGAGCAGGAGCTGGCCGGCCTCATGGACCGCTGGCGGGAGAGCCGGTCATGAGCCCGCTGCACCTGACCCTCGACGACCGCGCCGCGCAGGATCCCTCCGTCGCCGGAGGCAAGGCCGCGGCCCTCGCCCGCCTGCGCCACGCCGGGTTCCACATCCCCGCCGGCCGGGTCCTCACCCGGGACTTCTTCACCCCCTGGTTCGAGGCCCTGCGCGCCCACGATGCCTGGGCCGGGCTGTCCGCCCCGGAGACGCGCCCGGCTGCCTGTGCCACCCTCCAGACCGCGGCCCGCACGCTCGAGGCCTCCCCCGAGCAGCTCGCGGCCCTCCCCGAAGCCGACGGCCTGTGGGCGGTGCGCTCCTCCTCCCCGGAAGAGGATCTCGAGGGCGCCTCCTTCGCCGGGGGCTACACCACCGTGCTGGGGGTCCCCAGGGACGGACTGCTGGACGCCATCCGCAGCTGCTTCGCCTCCGCCCTCGACGAGCGGGTGCTCACCTACAAGGAACAGCACGGCTTCGACCCGCTCACGCCGCGCATCGCCGTGCTGCTGCAGCACCAGCTCGACCCCGAGGCCGCGGGCGTGGCCTTCTCGGTCGATCCCCACACCAACGACTACGACCTGTGCGCCATCGACGCCGCCCCCGGCCTCGGCGAGTCCGTGGTGGCCGGCAGCGTCACCCCCGACCACTTCGTGGTCGACACGTTCTCCGGCGAGGTCGTGCAGGCCACGCCCGGAACCGCCGGCCATGCACTGCGCATCGGCGAGGGCGGCGGCGTGCAGCGGCACGGACTGAAGGAGACCGCCGGCCCCTGCCTCACCAAGCCCCAGGCCATCCGGATCGCCGAGCTGGCCCGGTCGGTGGAGGAGGCCCTCGGAGCCCCCATGGACATCGAGTGGGCGATCGAAGACGGCGAGCTGTTCCTGCTACAGGCCCGGCCCATCACTGCCTGGGTGCCCCTGCCCCCGTCCATGATCACCGCACCCGGGGAGTGCCGTCGTCTGTACCAGGACCTCGGCCTGTCCGGCGGCCTCACCATCAACGCCCCGCTGTCCCCCATGGGGCAGTCCTGGATGCAGCGCTTCGCCACCCACCTGGTGTCCACCTACGTCGGCGACCTGCCCCGGGACATGGGCCCCGAGGACGCCCTGTGGTTCCTCGACGGCGGCCGGATGTACCAGGACCTGTCCAACGTGTTGTGGATGAGCACGCCCGGGATGCTCGGGCGCTCCGTCCGCTCCACCGACGCCTTGGTGGGCGACATCCTCGCGGCCGTGGACGGAAGACGCTACCGCGCCCGCAAGCGGCCCCGCTGGCTGTCCCCGTGGGTTCTCGTGGCGTATCCCAGGGCCGTCTGGCGGATCCGTGGCCTGCTGAAGCGAGCGGTGAGGAGTGCCCTGCGCCCCGAACAGGCACGGCGGGAGCTCGACGAGCGGGTCGCCGCCTTCCGGGCCGAGATGGCCGCTCTTCCCGAGGCGGCACCCGAGGACCTGATCCACGACCACGCCCAGCGGGTGATCCAGCACGTCCTGGAGACCACCATGCCCGGGCTGCTGCTCGCCATCATGGGCGCCGGGCTTCTGGAAAGGCTCGTGCCCCGTCGCCTGCGGGACCATGTGGCGCCCCTCACCCTCGGCTTCGCAGACAACGAGGTGGTCCGCATGGGCCTGGCGCTGCATGCCCTCGGCCCGCTGATGGGCGATGTCTCCGCCGAGCAGGCAGGCGCCGCGCTGCAGGATGGCACCGCGCCGGCTCCCCTGCAGGACGCCTGGGGTCGGTTCGTCGCCGCGTTCGGCTGGCGTGGTCCCCACGAGATGGACCTGGCGAGCCCCCGCTACGCCGACGATCCCGCCGCCGCCCTGAAGCAGGTGAGCCGCGACGGGGCCTTCGATCCAGGGGCGGTGCTCGCCCACTCCGCCGAGGCCCGGAAGCAGGCCTGGGCCACCGTTCGCGCCCAGGTCGGATGGCTCCGGCGTCCCCTGCTCACGTGGGCCTACCGCCTCAACGCGGCCTTCGGAGGCACCCGCGACACCCCCAAGCACGACTACCTGATGTTCTTCGCCGCCCTGCGCCGCAGCCTGCTCCAGGAGGGCCGCCAGCTCGTGGCGTCCGGCCGCCTCGATGCGCCCGAAGACGTGCTGCAGCTCACCCTGGAGGACCTCCGGGCAGCCGAGGACGACCCGGCGCTCGATCTGCGGGCCCTGACCCGGGAGCACGGCGCCTTCATCGCCCAGCTGAGGCAGGTGGTCCGCGCCTTTCCCGCCGTCATCGACTCCCGGGGCCGCATCCTGCGCCCCGCGCCCGGCCCGGAGACCCCCGGCGAGCTGCGCGGAACGCCCGTCTCCGCGGGCATCGTGCGCGGCCGCGTGCGGGTGCTCCTAGACCCTGCCGACGGTCCCCTCCAGCCCGGCGAGATCCTGGTGGCCCACACCACCGATCCCGGCTGGACACCCCTGTTCGTCCACGCCGGCGCCGTCGTCCTCGAGGTGGGCGGCGTGCTGCAGCACGGCGCCGTGGTGGCCCGGGAGTACGGCCTGCCCTGCGTCAGCGGCATCCTCGACGCCATCGACCGCCTGCAGGACGGCGAGCTGGTCGAGGTGGACGGCGACGCGGGGGTGGTGCGGCGGTTGGAGAAGGACGGCGCGCCGGTCTGACCCCACCCTGCGCCGGACCATCCTCGCAGCGGCTACGATGCGCGGGGGGGCCTGCACCGCCGGCCCCCTCCGTACCGACACCCCCAGGCCCCCATGGACACCTACGCTCCTCTGTACACCCCGAAGGCCGTCGCCGACGATCTCTGGATCGTCGACGGGCCCATCATCCACATGGCGTTTCCGCTGGGCCTGAAGGTGCCGTTTCCCACCCGCATGGTCATCGTCCGCCTCCCGTCCGGCGGCCTGTGGCTGTGGTCCCCCATCGCCTGGAACGACCAGCTCGCCGACATCCTGGACGACCTCGGTCCCGTCGAGCACCTGGTGTCCCCCAACGCGATCCACTACGCCTCCATCGCCGACTACAAGCGACGCTTCCCACAGGCCGTGGCCTGGGCGTCCCCGGGGGTCGAGGCACGGGCCGCGTCCCAGGGCATCCCGACGGCCTTCGACGAGGTCCTGACCGACACGGCGCCTGAGGCGTGGGCCGGCATCCTCGACCAGCTCGTGTTCAAGGGTTCGTCGGTGCTCGAGGAGGTGGTGTTCCTCCACCGCCCCTCCCGTACCCTGATCCTCGCCGACCTCATCGAGAACTTCGAGCGTGACAAGGTCGGTCCCGTGCTGCGTCCGCTCCTGCGGATGGCCGGCGTGTGTCACCCGGACGGCAAGGCGCCCATCGACCTGCGGGCCACCTTCCGAGGCCGCCACGACGTCGCCCGCGCCTGCAGGGATCGCATGCTGGCCTGGCAGCCCGAGCGCGTGATCATGGCCCACGGGCGCTGGTATGCCTCGAACGGCCAGGCGGAGCTGCGCCGGGCCTTTCGCTGGCTGGGGGACTGAGCTGCGCGGGTTGTTCTTGGTGCCTCGCTCCATCCCCTTGGACCTATCTGCTTGCACAATCCATGAGTGATCAAGTATCAGGACCGGGTCACCCACGAGGACCCACACCATGAGCCAGCGCACCCTGACCACCCGCCACGCCGCCATGTCCCTGCTCGACACCGCCGCCTGGGTCGAGAAACGCCTCGATCAGGCCCTCGCCCACACCCGCGGCACCAGCATGACCGAGTACCGCATCCTGCGCGCCCTCGCCGACACCCCCCGGGGCACGGCCTCCCGGGTCGATCTCGCCCGGGCGGTGGGCCTCACCCCGTCCGCGGTCACCCGGGCCCTCAAGCCCATGGAGAAGCAGGGCTACCTGGAGAGCGGCCCCTCGGATCGCGACGCCCGCCAGACCCTCGCGGGCCTCACCGACGCCGGCCGCGAGCTGCTGGCAGACGCCGAGGACGCCATCGACACCGGCCTGCACAGCCTCGGCGTGCCGACGGAGCTCTGGAGCGCCGTGACCCAGCTGCTGGACCGGATGGTGGGGTGGCAGTGAGGGGGGGGCACCCTTTGGGGTGCCGGTGCCACGAGCCACCGCGATGACGCGAGATATGTCGCTCTTCGCCTCGGTGCAGCCGAGACGGCTCGACCTCTGCCCAAACCTCCCGGGGACGCCCACCCCGGCGCCCCGAGGGGCGCCCGTACGTCCTCCGGCGAAAGGGGCTGTGCTCCGGCGCGCTCGGGCGACAGTCCACCGTCCCACAAAGGTCCCATTCGTTCGACACGTACGGGCACCCCTTGGGGTGCCGGGGCCACGAGCCACCGCGATAACGGTCCCCCAACGAAAAAAGCCCATGAGCATGAGCTCATGGGCTTTTTTGCGTATCGGGGTGGCAGGATTTGAACCTACGACCCCCTGCTCCCGAAGCAGGTGCGCTACCAGACTGCGCTACACCCCGACAAAGGCTCCGCGGTGATAACAAAGCCCGGTCAAGGCGTCAACGAGCAGACTGGCGAAAATCGGGCCTGAGGCGTAAGGAGGGGGCCCAAGGTCAGGAGGACCCATGGCTTCCGCGCTGCAGCGTCGGCTGATGACCCAGATGGGTCGGCTCATCACCCACTACGAGATGATCGTGCCCGGCGACAAGGTGATGGTGTGCCTGTCCGGCGGCAAGGACTCCTACGGCCTCGCCGTGCTGCTCGAGGCCACCCGCCGCAAGGTCCCGTTCGACTTCGAGCTCGTCATGGTCAACCTCGACCAGGGGCAGCCCGGCTTCGAGCAGCAGGTGCTCGTGGACTGGTGCGAGTCCCTGGGCCTGGCCCACCACATGGTCTTCCAGGACACCTACTCCGTGGTCACCGAGAAGATCCCGGCGAACAAGACCTACTGCAGCCTGTGCAGCCGCATGCGCCGCGGCATCCTGTACGACACCGCCAGCGAGCTCGGCTGCACGAAGATCGCCCTCGGCCACCACAAGGACGACGCCATCGAGACCCTGCTGATGAACCAGCTCTTCAGCGGTCAGCTCTCGTCGATGCCGCCGGTGCTCCGCTCCCGCGACGGCCGCAACACCGTCATCCGTCCGCTCCTGAGCTGCTCCGAGCAGGATCTGCAGGACTTCAGCGACGAGCAGGCCTTCCCCATCCTGCCCTGCAACCTGTGCGGCTCCCAGGAGGGCATGCAGCGACAGGCCATCAAGGCACTCATCGCCGACCTGCACGCCCGCAACCCGAAGATCAAGGACAACCTGTTCGCGTCCCTGAAGAACGTGCGGCCGTCCCACCTGCTTGACCCGGCGGTCCGCAAGGCCTTCGGCTACGACAAGGACCAGCCCGTGGGCAGCGACAGCTTCCTCGCCGGCTGACCGCCCCGGTACACCACCCGCGCGGCGTTCAGGGCTCGTCCTGCCCGCCCACCTGCTCCAGGAATCCCACGAGCAGGGCCCAGGTACGCTCCGGCGCCTCCACCTGGGGCACGTGGCCGATGCCCTCCAGCAGCTCCAGCCTCGCCCCCGGGATCGCCTCCTGGGCCGCCCGCGCCAGCTTCGGGTAGTCGCCGAGGGTGGCCCGGACCTCCTCGGAGACGAGCGGCTTGCCGAGCGCCGTGCGGTCCCGATCGCCGATGAGCAGCAACGTGGGCACCTGCAGATCCCCGAACTCCTGCACGACGGGCTGGGTGAAGATCATGTCGTAGGTGAGCGCGCTGTTCCAGGCCACGAGCTCCTTGTCGGGCCCTTCCGCCCAGCCCGCCTGGATGTCGAGCAGCGGGTCGTAGGCGGGCCTCCACTGCCCGTCGAAGTAGGACGCCTGCATGTAGGCCTTCACCGACTCGGGCGTGGTCTTCATCTGCTGCGCATACCACCAGTCCACGGGCTTCCAGGGCACCACACGCTTGTAGTCCTCGAGGCCGATGGGGTTCATCAGCACGAGGGACGCCGCACGCTCCGGGAACATCAGGGCGAAGCGGGTGGCCAGCATGCCCCCCATGGAGTGCCCCACCACGTGCACGTCCGTCACCTCGAGCGCGTCGAGCAGCCCCGCCGTGGCCGTGGCCAGGGCCTGGAAGGAGTACTGCAGGTGGGCGGGCTTGCTCGACTTGCCGAACCCGACCTGGTCCGGCACCACGACCCGGTAGCCCGCGTCGAGCAGCGCCTCGATGGTGCTTCCCCAGTACGCCCCCGAGAAGTTCTTTCCGTGCAGCAGCAACACCACCCGGCCGTTGGGCGCATCGGGCGCCACGTCCATGTAGGCCATCTGCAGATCCTGCTGCTGCATCCGGACCTCGTGCAGCTGCACCGGGTACGGGTAGTCGTAGCCGGTGAGCCGGGCATCGAGCCCCTTCCCCACCGGTGCCACGACCTCCGCCGCCGGCTCGGGCGACAGCGGTGCCTGGGGCGGGGCGTCAGGGGCACAGGCGAGCATCAGCGCGACGATCCACATGGGGTCCTCCAGCGGCGTGGGGCCCCCACCACGGCGGCGCTCCGCCCTTCCGGTATCGTGGCCCGCCGGCCCCGCCCAACGGCTCAGCTGCCGTGGGGCGTCTCCTTGTTGAACATCCAGTGCACGCCGAACTTGTCGATGCACATGCCGAACCGGCCCCAGAAGTGATCCTCGAGGGGCCGGATGACCTGTCCGCCCGCCTGCAGGGCCTCGAACACGCGGGTCTGCTCGTCGGCGTCGTCGAAGGACAGGCTCAGCAGGACGTTGTTGCCCGGCAGGAAGGGCCCCTGCTTCATGGTGTCGCTGGCCATCAGGGCGAAGCCGCCGGTGGCCACCGTGGCGTGCATCACCCGGTCGCCCATCCCCTCCGGGACCGGCTCGGGGCTGTCGGAGAAGCGCAGGATGTGGGGCTCGACCCCGAAGACGCCCCCGTAGAAGGCCATGGCCTCGGCGCAGTTGCCATCGAAGTGAAGGTAGGGGTTCAGACCGGTCGACATGGGCACCTCCCGTGCTCGCACGGGAAGCTCACCGACCCGCCGGCGCCCCCCGTGGGAAGGAGCGTATCGGACCGAGCAGATGCCCGTCCATCCGGCCATTCCCGATGGCGTGCTCCGACGCCCCTGGGGCGATCGCCCGGGCTCTAGGCCTGGGCCGTGACCGTGGGCGGCGTGAGCTTTCCGCCCGCGGCCTCGGTGAGCTCCCGCAGGGCCTTGGCCCGATCCGCCTGACCGAACACCGCCGAGCCCGCGACCATCACGTGGGCGCCGGCCTTGATGCAGTAGGGCACGGTCTCCAGGTTGACGCCGCCATCGACCTGCACGATGACCTCGAGCTCGCGATCCTCGATCTCCTCGCGGATGTGCGCCATCTTCTCGAGCACCGGGTAGATCATCTCCTGACCGCCGAAGCCCGGATCGACGGTCATGACCAGCACCAGGTCGACCTCGCCGAGGATGTAGTCCACCACCAGCTCGGGGGTGTGCGGGTTCAGCGCCACGCCGGCGTTCGCGCCGGTGGCCTTGATCTGCTGGATCACCCGGTGCAGGTGGGTGCAGGCCTCGTAGTGCACGGTGATCACATCCGCGCCCGCATCCCGGAAGGCCTGCAGGTAGCGCTCGGGCTTCTCCATCATCAGGTGGCAGTCGACGATGACGTCCGGTCCCGCCGCATCGCGGATGGCCTTCACGACCTTGGGACCGATGGTGAGGTTGGGGACGAACATGCCGTCCATCACGTCGACGTGCAGCCACTTCGCTCCTGCCGCGACCACCTCCCTGACTTCTTGTGCGAGTCGACCGAAATCTGCGGAGAGGATCGAAGGAGCGATGGTGGTCATGACAGCGTATCTCCCGGGTTCAGCCTCCGGCCGTTCGCGTAGTCCGCGCCGGAGACGGCTTTTCGCCCGGGGGCCTGCACCGTGGTGAGCTCCAGGGCACCTTGGCCGCAGGCTACCACGAGCGGTGACACGGAGAGAATCTCTCCTGGACGACCCTTTCCATCGACCCGCTTCAGTCCCTTGATCTTGAGCACGTGGTCGGCGAGCTGCACCTGCCCCCCGGGCCAGGGCGTCATCGCGCGCACGCGCCGGCTGATCTCGATCGCCGGCTGATCGAAGGAGACGAGACCGTCGGTCTTGCTGATCTTGGGCGCGTGGGTGGCCTGGGACTCGTCCTGGGGCGTGGGGGTGGCGCCCTGTTCGAGCATGCCGAGGGTCCGGACGGCCACCTGGGCCGACAGCTCCATCAGCGCGTCGTGCAGCTCGCCGGCGGTGATGTCCTCGGAGAGCACGAGGCGCTCCTCGGCGAACACCGGGCCGGTGTCGAGGCCCTCCTCCATCTGCTGGGTGCACACGCCGGTGACCTCGTCGCCGTGCAGGATCGCCGCCTGGATGGGCGCCGCGCCCCGCCAGCGGGGCAGCAGGGAGGCATGGACGTTGATGCAGCCGTGCTTCGGCGCCTCCAGCAGCTCGGTGGTGAGGATGCGGCCGTAGGCCAGCACCACCGCCACGTCGGCCTGCAGCGACTTCACCCGCTCCGGGAACGAGCCGGAACGGATGGCCCGGGGCTGGCTCAGGGGCAGGCCAAGCTCCTTGGCGCGGGCGGCCACCGGCGGGCTGGTGAGCTTGCGCCCACGGCCCACGGGCTTGTCCGGCTGGGCCACCACGAGGACGACCTCGTGGCCGGCCTCCACCAGCGCATCGAGGGTGGGAACGGCGAAGGCGGGCGTGCCCATGAAGATGACGCGCATGGCGAGGGCTCCTGTGGCTAGTGGGCGGCCTGACGCTTGAGCTTCGACACCTTCTTCAGGTAGCGGCTGCGCCGGAAGCGGCTGACCCGATCGAGCAGCACCGTGCCGATGAGGTGATCCATCTCGTGCTGGATGATGACCGCCTCGAAGTCGTGGAACTCCTGCTCGAAGCGCTCACCGGTGTGGCTGAACCACTCGACGGTGATGTGCCGGTGGCGATCGACGGTGACCGTGAGCTCGGGCACCGACAGGCAGGTCTCGTCCCACTCGATGGTGGCCTCGGATCGGGCGAGGATCTTCGGGTTGACCATCTTGAGCAGGCCGGAACCGTCCTCGGCATCCGCCACGCCGGAGTCGACCACGATGATGCGGCGACCGTCGCCCACCTGGGGCGCGGCGAGGCCCACGCCGGGCGCCGCGTACATGGTCTCGGCCATGTCGGCGAGGAACGCCTCGAGCTTGTCGTTGAACTCTTCCTCCCGGACCGTGCGCGCCTTTGCGGCCAGGACGGGATGGGGTGCCTCGAGAATGGGCAGGATGGCCATGCTACCTCCAGGGGTGCCCCTTACGCCGGTGCCTGTCCAAAGGCAATTCGCACAATTCAAGCACGCGCAGTGAAGAGACACGGAAGTCCACCGTCAGTAGCCCGACTCTTCAAGGAAGGGAGACCACCATGTCCACCATTCGCGTCCTCGCTCTCGCCCTCGCCCTCTCCGTCAGCTCCGTGGCCTTCGCCGCGCCCGACGCCAAGGCGTCGCTGGACGACACCGAGATGTCGGACTCCCTCAAGAGCCACGGAAAGTCCCGCGGCAAGGCCCGCGGCCACGCCCACGGTCACAAGGGCCGCACCGCCAGCCACAGCCGCGCCCGGTCCGGACGCGCCTCCTCCAGCCGCACCGTCGTGGTCCGGGGCTCGTCCTCCAGCCGCAGCGTGCCGGTCCGGGGCACCGTCAGCCGGTCCTCCTCCAGCCGCACCGTCACCGTGTCCCACCGGGTCCCCTCCCGGCAGCCCGTCCGGGTGGTCCGCACCGTCCCGGCACGGCCCGCCCCGCCCCCCAGCAGGCCCGTGGTCGTGTACCACCGGCCCATCCAGAGCACCCGCGTCGTCCACATCCAGCAGGCCCGCCCCACCCACGGCGTCTTCGTCTACGGCCCCCGGCCGGTGCACCACGTGCACTACGCCTCGCCGCAGCCCGCGGCCGCCCCCGTGGCCGTGCAGCAGACCCACCTGCCCGAGCGTGATCTCGACCGCGCCCGCTCCCTGGCCGTCGGCCTCAAGGTGGGCATGGCCACCGGCGCCCTCCGCGGCGACCTCGGCAACAACCCCTGGTCCGACTTCTCCCTCGGCGGCATGGCCCGCTACCGGCCCAGCGAGGCGTTCGGCCTGCAGGTCGACCTGACCCACGCCAACCAGACCTGGACCGCCGACACCCAACGCCAGGAGACCAGCGCTGCCCTGTCCGCACAGGCCTTCGCCTTCCCCTGGGCGAAGATCTCTCCCTTCGCCTCCGCCGGCATGACCCTGACCGGACGCAACATGTCCGACCAGATCCCCGGCATCGGCGAGGTCGAGGGCGAGGGGCTGCTCTTCGGCCCCCACGGTGGCCTGGGTGTGGAGCTCGGCTTCGACCGGTTCGCCATCGACCTCGAGGCCCGGTACGTCCACTACGTCAACCAGGGTCCCGATGCCGTGGCCGCGCCTGGCAGCCTACAGACGGGCGTGACGGTCCTCACCCACTTCTGAGGGCGGCGTGCCAGGCTCCTCTCCCCCACCGAGGAGCCGCACGAACACCGCGAGATCCTCCTTGCCGCCAGAGGCCACCCGGTCCCTGGCGGCGTTCATGATCTGGCGCAGCTCCCTGCCCTCTGCGCCGTCGACACCGGTCATGAGCAGCCCCGCGGCCGCCCGCAGCCGGTCCAGCGGCATGTCGAGTCGCTCCGCGGCCGCCAGGGAGGCCCGCATCGATCGGCGGGCAGCCACCCGCTGGCCGCGGGCGAAGGCCACCATTCCCTGCACGCACAGGTGGACCGGCTCGAAGATGGGCAGCTTGCGGGCCAGCTTGCGGAAGCGGACCATGATGACGTCGAGCTCGCGACCGATCTGCTCCCGCTGCGCCCCCTCGGTGCGGTGGTACAGCACGGTGTACGCCTCCGCGAACGCGCCCCACACGCCGAAGGCGATGAGCGGAAAGCGGCGCTGGGCCTCGATGTGGCTCCACAGTCCCCGCAGGACATCCGATGCACGCGGCGTGTCGTCGTCCAGGAGCGCGCAGTAGCCCAGGAACGCATCGCCCATGCGCCAGGTCTCCTTGGAGGCGTCGTCGCCACCGGAGAGCCGGGCCATGATCCGCCCCGCCTCACAGGGACGTCCCGCCCGGAACGCGAGCCGGGCCGAGACGAGCTGGGCCACGAGGGTGGTCCAGCGGTCGGCCGAGCGCCTGATGCGACGCTGGACCGTCTCCAGCCGGATCGCCGCCTCGGACAGGAACCCGCGCTCCATCGGGATGAGCGCCCGGAACAGCGCCTCGTCGGCGGCGAGCGTCCCCAGGTAGCGCCCGTCCTCCTGGGCATGCTGATCGATGACGTCGACGGCCTGGCTCCAGCGCCCCACCATCGTGAGCCGGTAGGCGTCGATGAGGGCCAGCCCCGCCTCCGTCTCGTGGTCGCCCAGACGGCGCGCCGCGCGAGACCCGCTGCGGAGCACCGCCGCGCTGAGGGCCTGACGTCCGGTGATGAGCGCCGCGAACCCGAGCATCCGGGACGCCGAGGAGAAGAACCGTCGCAGCTCCGTCCAGTGGGCCACACGCCCCATGACCCACAGGCCGCAGGGGATCGAGCGAAGGTCGTCGGCCATCACGTAGGACTGGCACAGCAGGACCGCCATGCGGGTGAGGCGGGTCCGGACGGGCCGCGGCGTGGCCATCCGCCAGCGGACGCTCCGCAGCGAGATGACGCCCCAGGCGGTGCGCCCCACGAGCTCCCAATTGGAGCGGGGCACGCCCACGCCCTGCCGCCCGAAGGCGAGGCGCAGGTGGTCGCGCAGCTCGACGCCACGTCCTTCCCAGATGAGGGTCTGGGCCACGGCGTCGTCGAGCTCGAGCCGCTCCTCGGCGGTCAGATCGAGGCGTCCCTTCCGGGCACAGTACATGGCATCCTGGAGCAGCCTGAGGGCCGCCGGATGGTTGCCGTGCTCGAGTTCCCGGAAGCCGGCGCGGCTGAGGAAGTGGTAGGCGTCCTGGTGGGCTCCCGCCTTCTCGAGGTGCCACCCGACGAGCTCCTCCTGCTCGGCATGGGCGGACAGGGCCTCGGCCGCCCGGTTGTGCAGCCGACCCCGGTGCCGCTCCGAGACCTGCTGGTAGACCTCCTCGCGGACGACATCGTGCACGAAGGCGATGCTGGTGCCCCGATCCTCGAGCCAGCCCATCGCGACCAGACGCTGCAGGGCGGCGGTGACCCGACCGGCGTCGAAGTCGAGCATGTTCCGCAGATCCTGCAGGGAGAACACACGGCCGAGGACGGAGCCCGCCGAGACGACCTCCCGCAGATCCGGCTCCATGCGACCGAAGCGCTGGGCGATGAGCAGGCGGGGCTGCTGGGGCAGCGTGCGCAGGCTCAGGGGCCACGGGCCCATGGGCTGCTCGAGGGCCCGCAGGTACTCCAGCGCGAAGAACGGCCGACCGGCCGCATAGCGGGAGACGGCCAGCAACAGCTCCCGATCGTCGGCGTGGGCGCTCGTGGACTGGGCGAGGAGCTCGCACAGCTCGGCTTCGCTGAAGGGCTGCACGTCGATGCGCTCGAGACCCGGTGCTTCCGCCAGGTCGAGGTTGGCGCCGAACAGGGCCTCCTCCCGCAGGGCACACACGACGAGCCCCCGGAACGCCGCGCCCTTGCCGTTGGCGAGCATCTCGAGCACCCCTCGGCTGACGGGGTCGACCCACTGGGCATCGTCGATGAGCACGACCACGGGACAGCGCCGAGAGACCGTGACCAGCGCCTGGACGACCGCCTGCTGCAGGTGCTCGAGGGAGTCTCCACGGCCGAGGGTGAGCACCGGCGCGGCCGTGGTGGTCTCCTCCTCGCCGGTCGAGACCCGGTGCGGCTCGATCCGGCTGAGCGCCGCCAGGGCCGTTCCGAACAGGGCGTCCCGGACCTCCGGCGCCCCCTGCGCGACCAGCTCGTTGAGCCAGCGAAGCACACCGCGGAAGGGGTGAAGGGCATCGCCACGGCCATCGGAGCGGTTGGCGTCGTCGAGGTTGCGAGGTTCGCACTCCCCCCCGAACACCCGGTAGCCCCCGCTGCGGGCGAGGCCGGCGATCTCCGAGAGCAGGCGGGTCTTGCCGCAGCCGGAGCGCCCCACCACGAGCACGCACTTGTGGGCGAACCCTCCCTGGTGGCTGAGCAACCGGGCGATGTGGGCGAGCTGCTTCTCCCGCCCCTGGAAGGGCAGGTGCAGCAGCGAGGCCTCGTCGGCGCGAACCGTGAGGTAGTGGGGGTCAGGCTCGGCGCCAAGCGCCTCGAGCACGGGCAGCACCTCGGCCGCGCGGGAGGGGCGTTCCGTGGGCCGGACGGCCAGCAAGGCACGGATGAGCCGATCCAGGGGCTCGGGGACGCCGGGCCGGAGCTCGGAGGGTGCCACGAGCTCCCCCACCGGCTCCTCCGGATCCCGGCTGGGGCGACGTACCGGAGGCTGGCCCACGAGCGCCTCGTACAGGATGCCACCGAGGCTGTACAGATCGACGCTGGGCTCCGCGGAACGCCCTTTCCAGCGCTCCGGGGCCAGGTAGGCCACGGTGCCGCCGTCGAGGCTCTTGACCGCCAGTCGCGCACGGGAGCCCAGCCCCCCGATGGGGGCGGTGATGCCGAAGTCCAGGAGCACCGGGCGTCCGAGCTCCAGCAGGATGTTCGAGGGCTTCAGATCCCCGTGGACCACCCCCCGGCCATGGATGTAGCGGAGCGTGGCTGCCAGGTACCAGCCGAGCTGCACCACCTGGTTGACGTGGGCCGCCCCCATCAGGGGCGCCTGGGGCTTCGGCGTCACCTCGAGCTGGGCCCACACGGGGACGTCGTCGAGCACCGGAACGGTCTCCGCCACGCCAGCGGCGCCGAAGGTGAGCCACTCCTCGTCGAGGTGATCCCGAAGGGTCTCCCCTCGCAGCAGGGGCATCGCGCACCAGTGCCAGTCGTCGCTCCGGCCGTCGTCCAGGCATCGGATGACACCGGGGTGGTTCAGCTTGCGGAGGGTGAGGACCTCCCTGCGGAACCCCTCTCCGGACACGACGTCGTGGACGCGCACCACCTTGACCGCCACCACCTCGCCACTCGCGCCCACCGCCCGGAAGACGGTGCCCATGCCTCCCTGACCGATGCGGTCGAGCAGGCGGTAGGACCCGAGCTGTCTGGGGTGGGGAAGATTCATCTGCGCGCCGGATGCGGAGGGGAGTCAGGTGGACAGAGGATCCGCGATCCCCGTGACCCGATCAATACGACGGTGTGCCAATTCACCCCGGTACGTTCATACTCCCGCTCTACCTACAAGAGTGCTGTGCCTCGGCAAATCGGTGCCGTACCGTTCGGCGAGACCCACGAACCAACCATTGCGCCAGTACCATTCCTTGACCGCGCCCTGGTAGTCGGGAATGGAGAGCGAATAGGCGTTGAGGCGCTCCAGCAGGGCATCCGCGTCGAGCTCGATGTCGAGGGCCCGCTCGCCCACCGCCTGCAGCTCCGCCACCAGGGCCGCCAGCTCGTCGCCGTGCTCCTGGACCACGCGGCCCACGGGGATGTCGTACACCTGGCACATCAGGCCGAACACGCTGTTCCACAGCAGCTTCTCGAGCTCGACGGCCTTGAAGGCGTCGCTGGAGACCTCCTGCGCGGGCAGGTCGAGGGCGCCGAACCAGCCGACGACGGCGCCTGCGTGGGGTCCGTGGAAGACGGACGTGCCACCGGGCTCGATCGGTGCGCCCCGGGAGGGCACCGCCAGGAACAGGATGCCGCGGGTGGCCTGCTGCAGGCCGTGCTCCTCCAGGAAGGGACGCAGCATCCCGTTCTGCAGGAACACCAGATCCCCACGGCGCGCCGCCGGCACGCGCTCGATGACGTCGGCGAGGTCGTCGTTGCGGGTGGCGACGAGGATGGGCGCGCCGGGTTCCCGGGACAGCTGGTCCCACCCCTCGGTACGGGTCACGAGCAGCACCTGCTCCCCCCTGCCGCGGGCCCGTGCGGCCAGGGCTCCTCCGATGCGTCCGGCGCCGATGATCTCCATGACGTACCTCCTCGGCACGAACCCTAACCCGCCGGTACCGGCCCAAGAAGAGCACTGCCTGAGCAACGGGCCGTCGAGGGTTCAGCGCGCTGCTCAGGCATGCCATGCCGGTCCGCGGGCGCTCCGAGGGAAAGGGGCGCATGGACCAACCACCTTGTCGCGACAGGCCCGGACGGGTTCGATCAGGGATGCACCGTAGCCACCGCCTCGTCGCTGGAGCGGTGCGGCAGATCGGCCCACAGACGCACCGTGCGGCCATCGGACAAGGCGGCGTGGAACGGATCCACGGGCACCGGCCCCGCCGGACCGTTCGCCGCCCGGTGCCACACCCCGAAGTGCAGGTGGCTGCCCCGTGCGCACCCGGTGGCGCCCGCCGCGCCGAGGCGTTCGCCCCCCTGGACCCGCTGTCCCTTCGTCACCTCGATGCCGGACAGGTGGGCGTAGGCGGTGACGAACACCTGGCCGTCGACCGGGTCGTGCACCACCTTGACGACCTTCTGGTCGGTGGTCCAGGAGCCGTCGAGGGGACAGCGGAAGGGCTTCTCCACCCCCGCGAACACCACACGACCGGGCGCGGCCGCCAGCACCGGCGTGCCGTGGGGCAACGGGAAGTCGGTGCCGAGGTGCCCCTCGGTGCCCTTGACCCAGGTGCGGTCGTGCCGTCGCTGCTGGCCCTTGCGCTTGCCGCCGCTGTGGTCGAACCAGCCGGCCACGGGCTGCGTGCCCTCGAAGGGGGGCGAGAACACCGGCACCACCTCGACGGGCACGTGTGCACGCGTCGTGCCGCATCCGACGAGTACCAGCGTCATCAGGTGGCGCGTGGAGAGCTTCATGACCATAGGATGCCTGACCTCCCCTGCCCTGCACAACCGGAGTGCCCATGTCCGCCTGGCTGCACCGACCCGATCCCCAGCCCGCCCCCCGCCATCGCCTGTTCTGTCTGCCCTTCGCCGGCGGCGGCATCGGCATCTACCGGACCTGGCCCGGCGCGGCCCCCGAGGGGCTCGAGGTGGTGATGGTGCAGCTCCCCGGCCGGGAGCGCCGCATCCGGGAGGAGGCCTACCGCAACATGGACGCCCTCGTCTCCGATCTGTGGCCCGCCGTCGAGCCGCTCACCGACGTGCCCTTCTCCATCTTCGGCCACTCCATGGGCGCGGCCATCGCCCACGAGCTGGCCCGCAAGGCCGCCGCGGCCTCGGCGAGCCCGGAGCTGCTGTTCCTGTCGAGCCGTCGGGCCCCGAGCGTGCCGCCGCCGCACCCGCCCATGTACATGCTGCCCGACGCGGTGTTCACCGAGCGGCTGCAGGAGCTGTACGGGCCGTTTCCGGATGCCCTGAAGCGCCACCCGGGCCTGCTGAAGACCTTCCTGCCCACCATGAAGGCCGATCTCGAGCTGCTCGACACCTTCGAGCCCAGCAACGCCCGGGATCTGGACTGCTCGCTGGTGACCATCGCAGCACAGGCCGACCACGCGGTGCTTCCGGAGACCGTCCTGCCCTGGTCGCAGGTCACGATGGCCGACACCGAGCACATCGTGGTGCCCGGCGGCCACTTCCACGTACGGGATCACCACACAGCCCGTGACAAGGTCATGGACATCCTGACCGAAGTGATCTGAACATCAGGCGAGGTTCGGCGTCGCAGCGGGCCTTGTGAGGAGCGCTCCATGTCCCGACTGCTGATCCTGGCCGCCCTGTCCACCACCGGTTGCTTCACCGCCGCCCGCCACGTGCGGGTCGGCGATGCCCACGTCACCAGCGGCGAGCTCGTCCTCGCCTGTCAGGCCTACCTGCTCGGCCAGACCCGGTCGCCGAACCACCGCCGCCTCGCCGAGTCGGTGGCGGGCGTGTGTCCCGAGGCCGAGGTGATCCTGCACCGGGAGGCCGCCGCCGCCATGGCCGCGCCCGACTATGGCAGGGCCCGGGATCTGCTCGACGAGCTGGCCCGCATCGACCCCAGGGCCGCGCGGGCCCAGGAGACCGAGCTCATCCACCTGATGTCCATCGAGGCCATGGACGACCTGCACGCCGGCAAGACCCGTCAGGCCGTGGCGCTCACCCGGTCGATGCAGCAGTGGCGTCCCCAGCACAAGGGCGTGCAGGCCCACACCACCGAGCTGGCCGCCGAGCTGCGCAGCCAGGCCGAGCGGGCCGCCGCCGCCCACGACCACGAGGGGATGGAGCGCCGCCTGGAGCTGATGGGCGAGATCCTGCGCCGTTCCGACGCCCGCCTCGCCGACGCCAAGGCCTCCACCACCGCCATCCAGAACAAGAGCCTGGCCGACCAGGCCGACCAATACGCCCACCAGGGGGCCCTCGGCATGGCCGTGGTGCTCCGCTACGCGGCGGTGAGCGACAAGCAGGACGACCTCATCCAGTCCTGGGTGCAGTCCCTGCAGCGGCAGCCGGCGGGGCGCCTGGGGGTGGCGCTGGGAGACTCGGACGCGTCCCGGCGCCTGCTGGAGCGCGTGCCCCTGAGCCGCATCGAGCCCGGCCTGAGCTACCACCTCGGCGAGCCGGAGGGCCGGCTGCGGGTGGCGCTGAGCGAGCCGGTCTGCGAGGACGAGGTGGAGGTCGAGGCTGTGGAGCGGGTGCTCCCCGCCGGCGAGACCTTCGTGCCCAACACCGCCAAGCAGGCCGACGAGGCCCAGCTCGCACGCATGAAGGACCGCTTGCGGGATCTGCGGTCCGCCATCGCCCACCAGAACGGGTACATCTCCGAGAACACGGCCCTCGAGGACGCCCTGCGGGCGCAGATCGCCAACTACCGGCACCAGTCGAAGCTGCACCAGGACGCCATCGAGGAGCTGAAGGAGCAGCGCAGGACCCTGCAGGTCGAGCTGCACGACACCCACGACACCCGCCGGCAGGACCGTCTGCAGCAGCGGGTCGACGGGCTGACCCTCGCGCTCCGCCGGGAGCAGGCCGCGTCCGCCCAGCTCACCCGCACCCTCGACAACCTCGGCGAGCAGCTCACGGCCACGGGTGCCGACCTGCTGCAGGCCGAGCAGGTGCGCCGGGCGTTGCTCGCCCGCCGCACGGATCTGGGTGACCGCATCGACGCACGGGCCGCCGCCCTGGCGGACGTGCCCGACCTCATCAGGGTGGAGGCCTTCGACAAGGCCGTGGTGCAGCAGGAGTCCTGGACCCGCACCTGTGAGACCGTCCTGAGCGCCGAGTACACCGGCCGTACCCCCGGCCACTTCACGGCCACCTTCAGCGCCCGGACCACCGACCTGGCCTGGCGCGCCACCCCCCGCCTGGGCCTCGCGCCCAACCCGCGGGAGTTCCCGGCCACCCTCGACGACCTGGAGGACGAGCTCATCCGCAAGGCCGCCGACCAGCTCTTCAAGGAGCTGCCGGCCTGGCTGAAGGACGCTCGGCAGGACGCGGTCGTTCGGCTCCAGTCGAGCCGCATCCCCGAGGAGCAGGCGATGGGCCTGGTGCTTGCGTGGGACGCCGGGAAGAAGGGGAACGACGAGGTGAAACGGGCGGCGGAGCAGTGGATGGTGGCCGAAGACAGCGTCACGGACGCCAGTCCGTGACCACGTAGGGGCGGGCACCGCGCCTATTTTCTGGCCGCCAGCACCCGCTCCACCGTGTCCACCGCCGCCTGGGTCATCGCGTCCACCTCGACGTTGATGATGTCGCCGACCTCGGCCGCAGCCCAGGTGGTCACGCGCAGCGTCTCGGGGATGAGGTGGATCCAGAACAGCAGCTCCTCGCCATCCACCTCGCCGATGGTGAGCGAGGTGCCGTCGAGGCCGACGTAGCCCTTGGAGAAGATGTACTTGAGCAGGGGGCGGCTGACCTGCAGGGCGATGGCGACGTTGCCGTCTTCCTTGCGATCGATCTGGACGATCTGGGCGGTGTCCATGATGTGGCCGGACAGCAGGTGGCCGCCGATCTCGTCGGACATCTTCGCGGCGCGCTCGTAGTTCACGAAGTCGCCCTTCTCGAGGCAGCCGAGGCTGGAGCGGTCGAGGGTCTCGTCGATCACGTCGAAGGCCGCCTGGTCGCCCTCGAACTCCACCACCGTGAGGCAGACGCCGTTCAGCGCGATGCTGGCGCCGATGGTGAGGTTTTCCAGCGAACCCTCGGGGAATTGCACCACGAAGCGGCGCTTGGTCTTCGGTCCGCTGACCTCGGCGATGGTGGCGGTACCCTGGACGATTCCCGTGAACATCAGACCTCCCTGGGGGACTTTCCCGGCCGCAGTGTCGGCGGCCCACGGGCGTACCCTATCGCGCTATGGTGCCGCTGACCGTAGACAGGAGAACGAGATGAACTGGCGGCACAGCCTGCTCGGTGCCCTGGCCCTTTGCGGGTCGGCCCAGGCAGCCGAGATCCCCCACGAGGTGCACACCCTCGACAACGGCCTCGAGGTGGTCTTCATCGAGGATCACAGCCTTCCGAGCGTCGTGGTCGACATCTGGTACGACGTCGGCTCCTACGACGACCCCACCGACCGCTCCGGCTTCGCCCACCTGTTCGAGCACCTGATGTTCAAGGGCACGCCGCGGGTCCCCGAAGGGCAGTTCGACGTGAAGATGGAGCAGGCCGGCGGGCGCAACAACGCCACCACCGCCGACTACCGCACCAACTACTACGACCTCGGCCCGTCCAACGCGCTCGAGCTGCTGCTGTGGCTCGAGGCCGACCGCATGACGGCGCTCGACATCACGCAGACCAAGCTCGACGTGGAGCGCGAGGTCGTGCGCAACGAGCGCCGCCAGAACTACGAGGACTCCCCCTACGGCGTGCTCTGGCCCGAGCTGCAGAAGGCCCTGTACCCGGACGCCAACCCCATGCACCGCTCCGGCATCGGCACCCACGAGGAGCTGATGGCCGCCACGGTGGAGGACGTCCGCAGCTTCTACGCCGACTGGTACGTGCCCTCGGGCGCCATCCTGGCCGTGGCCGGTGACTTCGATCCGGCGGCCACCCTCGCCTACATCGAGTCCACGTTCGGCACCCTGCCCGCCCGCGACATCCCCGAGCGTCAGCTGGCCGCCTTCGACGGCACCCTGCGCACGGAGCGCATCGAGCTGACCGACGAGGTCACGATGCCCCTGTCGGTCACCGCCTGGCACGGCCCCAAGGCCTACGCCCCCGGCGATGCCGAGCGCGACATCCTCAGCAGCGTGCTGGCCGGCTCCGACGACGCCCGCCTCACCCGCCGCCTGGTCCACGAGGAGGGTCTGGCCCTGCAGGTCGACGTCGGTCAGTGGTCCAGCCGCTGGGACTCCCAGTTCGTGGTGATGGTCTTCACCAAGCCCGACGCCGATCTGGCCCGCGTGGAGCACATCGTGGCCGAGGAGGTCGCGGCCCTGGGCGGCGATCGTCCCCCCACCGAGAGCGAAGTCAAGCGCGCCGCCAAGGAGCTCGAGCTAAGCCTGCTGCGCTCCGCCGAGGGCCTGCTCGACCGCGCCGACCTGCTGCAGCGCTACCGCATGTTCACCGGCGGCTACGACTTCCTCAACCAGGACATCGCCCGCTACCGGGCCCTGTCCGCCGAGTCCGTGAGGGCCGAGGCCGCGAAGATGGCCGCCTCCACCCCGCTGCACGCCACCGTCCTGCCCGCCAACGGAGGTGAGGAATGAACCGCGCCCTCATGCTTCCCGCCCTGGCCCTGATGGCCGCCTGCGCCCCGAAGACCCTCCCCTCCTCCGAGCCCGGTGGCTTCCCCGCCGAGCCCGAGCTGGGCAAGCCGTCCCTGTGGACCCCGCCGGTGCCCCGAGAGGCCACCACGCCCCAGGGCGTCGACATCGCGGTGGTCGACAAGCACGACCTGCCGCTCATCTCCCTGCGCTTCGTGTCCAAGCAGGGCACCATCTGGGACGACGCCTCCGAGGCGGGTCTGACCACCCTGGGCGCCTCCATGCTCACCGAGGGCGCCGCCGGTCGCACCAGCCTGGAGCAGGCCGCGGCCTTCGCCGACCTGGGCATCCAGGTGTCCTCCTGGGCCGCCCGGGACGGCTGGGTCTACGAGATGGAGATGCACAGCGACGACCTCGAGGCCGGCATGGCCCTGATGGCCGACGCCCTGCTGCGTCCCAACTTCTCCCAGGACGACTGGAACCGGGTGTACGAGAACCACGTGATCGGCGTGCAGTCCTCCCTCGACGACAACGGCACCGTCGCCGCGAACGTGGGCATGCAGCAGCTGTACGGCGTCGGTCACCCCTACGGCCTGCCCCGGGACGGCACCCTGAGCAGCCTGCAGAACATCGATCTCGACGACGTGAAGCGCTGGTACGACACCGCGGTGGTCGACCCGATGATCATCGCCGTGGGCGACACCAGCACCGACGAGCTGGCCACGCTCACCGAGAAGTACCTGGGCGACCTGCCCATTGCGGCGGTCAAGCGCGCGCCCGTGCCCGCACCGGCGCCCCAGGCGGGCCTGTACCTGGTCGACCAGCCCGGCGCGTCCCAGACCGCCATCGACATCTTCCACCTGGGCACCGGCGTGGACGATCCGGCCCGTCCGCCGCTCAACCTCGCCACGGTGGTCATGGGCGGCTCCTTCACCAGCCGGCTCAACAACCGCCTGCGGGAGCAGCTCGGCCTCACCTACGGCGCGCGGATGTCCGCCTCCGCGGAGTCCCACGTGCCCGGCCGCACCATCGCCTACGCCAAGATCCGCACCGACGCCACCGGCCAGGGACTCACCGAGTTCCACGAGCTGATGCGCGCCGGCCGCGACGACGGCTTCAGCCAGGCCGACCTCGAGCTGGCCCGGGCGCAGGTGCTCGCACGCACCGTCGCCAGCGGCGAGAGCCGGTCGTCCCTGGCCGATCTGTACGCGTCGCTGGAGCTGGCGGGCACGGACGTGGACGCGTTCAGCAAGCGCCTGAAGGCCATCGAGACGGCCACGCCGGGCGACATGCAGGCGGCCATGAAGGCCTACGCCGACATCGACGAGGCCGTGATCGTGCTGGTGGGGGATCTGGAGAAGATCACGCCCCAGCTGAGCGAGGCCGGGTTCACGGAGTGGACCGTGTTGAACCGGGAAGGGAGCCGGGTGGACTGAAGGGAGGTCCCTGGGAAGTCTTTGTGGGAGACTTCCCAGGAACTTCCCTTCGAGGCCCCCAATGCACCTCCTGCTCTCCTTGATTGCGTCCCTGGCCACCGCAGCCCCCGAACCCTCAACGGAGGCGCAACCCGAGGGCGCCGTGGCCACGCAGGAGGCGCCGACGCAGGTGCCGCTGCTCGACGCAGAGGGCAGCCCCGTCCTCGATGAGGAGGGCAAGCCGGTGATGGTCGACGCGCCGCCGCCGGCGCCGCTCATTCCCGGCACCGTCACGCCGGACTCGCCGCACTGGGACCTCGAGGAATACTACGCCGCCGGCACCTACGAGCCCGGCCTGGCGATGGTGAACGCGCGGCTGACGTCGGCGCCCGACGACGTGGTGCTGCACTGGATGAAGATCCGCTTCATGTACGAGCTCGGCGAGCTGAACCTCGACCGGCCCCGGGACGAGAAGCTGGCCTGGTACAAGGAGATGGTCGACACCGCCGAGCACGGCCTCGAGCTCGCCCCCGACGACCCGCACCTGCACTTCGCCTACTCCGTCGCCCTGGGCCGCTATGGCACCACCAAGGGCATCCTGTCGGTGATGAGCAGCATCTCCACGGTCGAGGCGAGCCTGCTGAAGTCGATCCCCGACGGCTGGGCCTACCGCACCGTCGGCGGCGCCGAGCACCTGCCGTGCCACTCCTACATGGCGCTGGGCGTGTTCTACCGGCTGGTGCCCGATTCGTGGATCGTCAGCGTCCTCACCGGCGCCCGCGGCGACATGAGGAAGTCGGTGCAGTGGCTCGAGAAGGCCGCCACCTGCCAGCCCGAGGCCGTGCAGATCACCAAGGAGCTGGCCGCCAGCCGCATCTGCCTCGGCCAGCAGACGAACCAGCAGGCCATCGTCGACGTGGGCATGGCCGAGCTGCGGGCGATTCCGGGCTTCGAGGACATCATGCACACCGACCACATCGACCGGAAGCATGCGCAGATGCTTCTGGAGAAGCCCGAGATGGCGTGCAGCTACAGCCGTGACGGGCAGCAGGAACACGACATGGACGCGCTGGAGAAGGCACGGAAGGAAGCCGGCTGAGGCGTGTCCTCCGTTCAGGACCGGATCTCCGCCCCCTTGCTCCGGGCCGTCAGGTCAAGGTAGACCCCACGCCACCGAAGACCCTTCCAGGAGAAGGAATGCGCGCCCTGGTCCTCGCCCTGCTGCTGGGCACTGCCGCCCACGCCGATGTCACCCCCACCGAGGCCGGCCCGTCCGCGCCGAAGGCCCAGGCCGACCAGGGCCGGGTCGACCGCATCCTGGCGGGCATGACCCTGCAGGAGAAGGCGGCGCAGCTGCTGATGACCTACCCGCAGCTCGACCGCTCCGGGCCCGTGCCCTACGGCGGCGTCGTCTATGTGGGCGCGCTGCTGAAGGATCTCGAGGCCGCCAAGGCCCGCATCGCCAGCGCCCGGGAGCGGGCCGAGATCCCGCCCTTCTTCTCCGTCGACATGGAGGGCGGCTCCTTCCACCGCATGCCCACCCACCCGGAGCTCACCGAGCTGCCCAGCGCCGAAGACATGGCCAAGCTGTCCGACGAGGAGGTCCGCGCCTGGGGCCAGCGGGTCGGCGAGGCCATGGTGTCCGTGGGCCTCGACATGAACCTCGCCCCGGTGCTCGACGTGGCCCCCAGCGGCCACATGCGCAACAACCACCGCTCCTTCTCCGGCGACCCGGCCGTGGTGGCCGCCAAGGCCGCCGCGTTCTCCCAGGGCCTGTGGCAGGCCGGCGTGGTGCCCGTGGGCAAGCACTTCCCCGGCTACGGCGATCTGGCCGCCGACACCGACCACCACCTGGTCACCGCCGGCTGGACCGAGGAGAAGCTGCAGAACCACATCGCCGTCTTCGAGCAGGCCGCCCCGAGCCTGGGCGCGGTGATGATGTCCAACGTCATCTACAGTGCCGTCTCGGAGTCTCCGGCCATCCTCGACGGCGGACTGGTCGGCAAGGCCCACGCCCTCGGCCTGCCCACCGTCACCGACGACCTGGCCATCAAGGCGCTGGCCGAGAACGCCGGCGGCGACCCGGCCGAGGTGGTCCGGCAGGCCTTCCTCGCGGGCAACGACCTGCTGCTGACCACCGCGCCGCCGGACTGGGACAAGGGCGTGGACTACGTGGGCGTGCTCGTGGAGCTCGTGAAGGGGGATCCGGCGCTCGAGAAGCAGCTCGAGGAGAGCTGTCGGCGGGTGCTCGGGCTGAAGGATCGACTGGGGATGCTCGAGGGGTTGTGAGGCGTGACGAAAGATCGCCCCATAGGTCTTGCCACCCAGGCCTTCAGCAGTGAATCTGCCCCGTGACTGGAAGCTCCTTCCGCTCCGAGGACCCCGATTTGCGCCGCCTGCTCCCCTCCCTGCTGCTGCTGACCGCCTGCTCCGCCTCCGACGCGCCCGCGCCGGCGCCCGCCGAGGTGATCGAGCTGCCTGCCGAGGCTCACGTCGAGGCCGACCGGCCGAAGACCCTCGAAGAGGCCATCGCCGAGATGAACGAGGAGTTCGGCGAACAGCCCCGCAAGCGCCGCAAGCCCCCCATCGTCGAGGGCGGCGATCCCAGCGAGCAGGTGGTGGCACGCAAGCTCGACCGCACCGACCCCGAGCTGGCCCTGCTGGTGGTCCTCGACACCGTCCGCGCCGACCGCACCCACCTGTGCGGCTACGACAAGCCCAACACGCCCAACCTGGACCGCCTTGCCATGAAGGGCGCCAGCAAGAGCTGCACGGCCTACGCACCCGGCCCCTGGACCCTGCCCAGCCACGCCAGCATGTTCACCGGCCAGCCCACCGCCATCCACGGCGTGCACGCGCCGGGCTCGAAGCTGCCGGACGACATGCCCACCGTCGCGGAGCTGTTCCGCGCCCGCGGCTACCAGACGGTCTTCGTGTCCGCCAACCCCGTCTTCCAGAGCGCCGACGCCGGCTTCTGGCGCGGCTTCGATCGGGTGGTCTCCGCCACCGGCCTGTCCGGCCCCCTGCGCAACCAGGGCTTCGCCAAGCACATCGAGGAGGAGCTGGAGCGGGTCGACCGCAACCGTCCCCTCCTGCTCGTGGTCAACATCTTCGACGCCCACGACCCCTACCCGGCCATCCCCGTCGGCGTGCCCTGGGCCGCGCCCCAGGACGAGGTCGATCTGCTCCCCCACACCGCCGACCCGTCCAACCCCTACTACCGGTTCGTCACCGGCGAGATGCCCGCCGAGCAGGCCCCCGGGTACGTGCAGGAGGTCCAGGACGCCTACGATCACGCCATCAGCGTGGCCGATCGCAACCTCGGCGCCCTGATGAGCACGCTGGGCCAGGAAGGCTGGCTCAAGAAGCGCCGCCGCATCGTCGTCACCAGCGACCACGGCGAGCACCTCGGCGAGCACGACCTGCTCCGCCACGGCTCCGCGACCTGGGAGACCGTCACCCGGGTGCCGTTCCTGTACAAGGACTCCCGCACCAAGGAGCCCCTGGAGCTGCCCGAGGTGGTCACCACCACGGATGCCTTCCACCTGCTCCTCAACGGCGCACTGCCGGCGAAGCCGAGCCTGGTGCAGAGCGCGTCGGCCAACAACCCCAAGGACTTCAAACCCAGCTGGCCCACCGTCAGCGTGTGGACGAGCCCGACGGACAAGCTGATGTGGTTCGACGGCGCATGGAGGCGGTACGACCTCGCGAAGGATCCGGGCGAGCTGAAGCCCGGGGAACTGGACGAGGGTGACGCCGGGTACGACGTGCTGGCGGCGCGGGTGCAGGCCCACACCGAGAGCCTCGAGGCCGTGTACGAGGACCCGGCGGTGATGGAGATGCTGAAGGCCGTGGGGTACGTGCAGTAGTCCACATCCGGTGAATTCCCGGAAACGACCCGGCAACCCACTTCAAATCCAGTACCGGAAACGGTATGGACGCCCCTCGGCACCGCCAAGCATGGCGACCGGGAGGAGGCGTTCATGACCCGACTGCTTGCCCTGACCCTGATGCTCACAGGCCCGGCCTTCCTGGCCACCGGATGCGGAGACCCCGAACCCACCGACGACGATCCGATCGGCACCGGGGGTCCCGGCGACACCGGCGACACAGAGGTGCCCGGAGAGACGGGTGAGACGGGCATGCCCAGCGAGACCGGTGTACCGTCGGAGTCCGGCGGCGAGTCCGGTGATGCGTCCGGCGGAACCTCCGAGTCGGGAGAGACCGGAGAGCCCACCGAGACGGGCGAGACCGGCGCCCCCGTCGCCTACACCACCATCGCCGACATCCGCGGCGGCACCGTCGTCGCCGGCACCCAGGTGTGGGTCCAGGATCTGGTCGTCACGGCCGTCACCTCCGGCGGCTTCTTCGCCCAGGAATCCGGCGTGTCCTCGAACGGCGGCATCTACGTCTACCTGGGCTCGTCCGGCACCTACGCGTTCCCGGCGGTCAGCGACGAGGTCACCGTGCAGGGCGTGTACGACGAGTACTACGACCTCGCCCAGCTGCAGGTCGACCACGCCACCCTGCCCGGCTCCGTGACCAACCACGGCGCCGGCACCGCCCCCACGCCCGTCGACGTCACCCTCGCCGACCTGGCCGACACCACCACCGCCGAGTCCTACGAGTCGATGCTGGTCAAGCTCGCGGAGGCCACGGACCTCGAGGTGGTCGACGTCAACAACTTCGACGAGTGGACCGTCTCGCTGGAGACCTCCTCCGACGAGATCCTGGTCGACGACGCGCTGTACAACGCCGTCAGTGACCTCGGCATCGACGTGCGCGCCACCGTCACGAGCGTGCAGGGCGTGCTCAACTACACCTTCAGCGCCTACAAGGTCGCGCCCGTCGAGGCCGCCAACGTCGTGGGCTACACGGCCGCCCCGGTCGACACCGGCCCGGTCGTCGTGCCCGACCTCATCATCTCCGAGTACTGCGACCCGGACGCCAGCGGCACCACCGGCGCCCGCTTCATCGAGCTGTACAACGCCGGCTCCACCGACATCGATCTCGCCGACTACAACGTCGTCCGCGAGTCCAACGGCGGCGGCAACTACTACACGATCTCCATGAGCGGCACGCTGACCGCCGGCAGCACCTGGGTGATCGCCAACGACGCCACCACCTTCGACACCACGTTCAACATCGACACCTCCACCAACATCACCCCGGATCAGACCCACAGCGGCATCAGCGGCAACGGCGACGACACCTGGGCCATCGAGGACCAGAGCGGCAACGTGATCGACATCCTCGGCGAGTACGGCGTCGACGGCACCGGCGAGGACTGGGAGTACACAGATCAGTGCATCAGCCGCGTGAGCACGGTCACCTCGCCGAACGCCACCTGGACCGACACCGAGTGGTCCTTCGACGGCGCCGTGTCTGCCGGTGCGGGTACCCCCGGCACCCACTGAGTCCTCTGTTCCAGCAGCCCCGGTCGGGCGCCCGGCGATCCGCCTGTCCTCGATCGGGGCTTCGTGTGTCCGACGGGGGTTCCATGGACATCTCACCCGCCCGCACCGCCGACCTCGCCGGCGTCGTCAACGTCGAACAGCGCGTGTTCCCCGAGGGCCCGTACCCGGGCTTCGTGCTGTACCAGCACCATCACCTCTCGCCGGACCTGCTGCTGGTGGCCCGGGAGGACGAAGAGGTCATCGGCTACGCGCTGGGCGCCGTGTCGACGCGGACCGATGCCGGCTGGGTCCTGTCCCTGGCGGTCGACCCGGACCATCGGGGCAAGGGCGCCGCCCGGCGGTTGCTGACCGCGCTGGTGGAGCACCTGCAGGCCATGGGCTGCCGCGAGGTCCTGCTACACGTGGCCCCCGCCAACACCACGGCCCGCGGCTTGTACGACAAGCTCGGCTTCCGTGTGGTCGAGCACCAGGACGACGCGCTGGGTCCCGGCGGCGACCGGCTGCTCATGAAGCTCACGCAGTCCTCCTGACGGGACATCCCCTCACCGCGGCCGATGCCGCTGCAGGTGCCCGCGGTGGCCGCGATGGCCAAGCAGGGGCACCTGTTCGGCCCCAGGACGAGGGGGCCGCGTGGGACGAGGCATCTGGCTCGCAGGACTGCTGGTGGTGACGACGGGCTGTGAGGATCGGCCCACCAACGAGTGGCAGGACGCCTCCGACCCGCCTCCCCAGGCGACGCAGGAGACCGCCGACACCGCCCGGGCCGCGGACACCGGCGAGGCGCCGGAGGTGGCCCCCGAGGCGACGGCGGTGCGTGCCCGGGACCTTCACGACGGTCTCGTGGAGGAAGGGACACTGGTGGAGATCGCCGAGCTGGTCGTCACCGCCCAGGGGCCCGACGGCGTGTACGCCCAGGATCGCTTCGAGAGCGACCACGGCGGCGTCTTCATCCCCTCCGCGGGCCCCGGCGCCCAGCCCCCTGCTCTCGCCGACCGCATCCGGGTCGTGGGCGTGTACCAGCGGGTCGAGGGCCAGGTGCGGGTCGCCCCCCGAGGCACCAGCCCCCGCGTGCCCACCGCCACCGGTCACATCCAGACCGAGGGCGCCGTGGCCATGCCCTCCCCGGTGCTGCTGGACCTGACCGGCCTCACGGACCCGCTCGCCGCGGACGCCTACCAGTCCATGGTGGTGCGGCTCATCGCCACCGAACCCCTGCTGGTGAACGGCATCGACGACGACGGCACCTGGTCGATCACCGTCGAGGAGGCCTCGTCGGTGGCCGAGGTGGACGCCCGGATCTTCGACGCTGCGGACGCGCTGGACCTGGAGGAAGGTGGGTCGCTCACCCTCGTGCAGGGCCCGCTGCACCGGGACGGAAACGGGTTCCGGCTGGCCCCCCGCAGCGCCACGGACGTGTTCGGCTACGAGGCGCCCTAGGCGAGCCAGGGGTCCTCGGTGTCGAACCGACTCCCAGTGCCCCCCATGCGGCGCAGGATGTGGAACACGGCACGCCGCGGGCGATCGGAGGCATCGCCGGAGGGCCCATCGGGACCATGGTGGTTCGCACGGCCGAGCAGGACGGCGCCATGGAGCGCGACCATGATCGCGTCAGCATCCTCCAGGGGCGTGACCGACCCTTCCTCCCGGGCCATGTTCGCCAGGTGGGACCACACGTGCTGGAGGGCATCCCCCGCGGAGTAGTCCAGCAGCGCCCGGTCCAGGTAGCCCCAGGGCCGGAGGAACATCAGGTCATACAGGGCCGGATGGTCCTTCTCGAACCGGATGAGGGTCTCCACACTCGCGTACAGATCGTCTGTCAGCAGACCCAGGAGGTGCCTGGCGCCGAGCGCGGCCACCTCGAGCAGGAACCCGTCGAGGGAACCATGGTGGTGGTAGAGCCAGCCGGTGGTGACGCCCAACCGGGCCGCCAGGCGGCGGGCGGACAGGTGGGACGCATCGATGGCGCCAGAGAGCAGGTCATCGAAGATCCTGGAGACGAACACACCCATCAGATCACCTCGGGTCACGGTGTGATGCCGGCGCACCACGGCGGTACGCCCAGCCGAAACGCCGTTACCGAGCCAGGTCCCCCTGGGCGGGCGTTACCGGGAGCTGGCTTCCGTGTGCGGTCCAGAAGAACGGCCAGCGCCCATCAGGCTGCCGGTCGCGTTCCGCGCGTGGCGCGACGGGGGCGGACCGCGGTGCCCCCAGCCCACACCCCGGCCGCACCGTCTGGGCCAGAGGGTCGCCCCCCCACGAGCCCACCGAACACAGGACCCGTGGAGTCCTGGAAACGAACATGCTCATCGGATCGCCGTTGGCAACGGTGTCACCCCGCCGCGCGACACCGCTACGCCACCACACAACGGTGTCATGCCAGAGCGAAACGGTGTCATGCCGAAGCACGACAGTGCCATGGCGAAGCACGACGGCGTGACGTCAGGCCCGGGAGCCTCCGCGCGGCGGGACGGTGCTACGCGAACGCAAGACGGTGCCATGACCAAGCGAAACGGCGTCATGCCGAAGCACGACGGTGTGACGTCCAGTCGGGACGCAGCCGCGCGGCGGGACGGTGCTACGCCAACGCACGACGGTTCCATGACCAAGCGAAACGGCGTGATGCCGCAGCACAACGGCGTGATGTCCGGTCGGGACGCAGTCGCGCGGCGGGACGGTGCTACGCGAACGCACGACGGTGCCATGACCAAGCGAAACGGCGTCATGCCGCAGCACAACGGCGTGATGT
>JARACJ010000016.1 GCA_028767165.1 Proteobacteria bacterium DTSAM18
TGCCCCCATCCTATCCAAAGGGAGGGGGGCGACTGGCCACTCGTGCATGCTCATCTCTGTGACAGGCTCGGGGCCTCAAACACAGACCAGACTTGGCCGTGGCCAGCCGCCGCTCCGACATACAAGGTCACAGAGGCTTCTTCATGTGGACCGAGTCGATGCTGCGTCGACACGTCCAACATGCAAGCTCTGTGCTCTCTGTGGCCCTCTGTGTCTCTGGTGCGCCAGGCCAAGTCTGGCTGAACTCGTCATCTGAAAGGTGGTGACCATGTGACTTGCTCGTTCGACATGTAGGCCGCCGGGACGTGGACGAGGGCAACCTCCCTGCGTGAGCCCCGGAGGCGCGCCGCGAGGCGCGCGCCCGCGCAAGCGGGGGCCGAAGGTGTGGGCCGCAACGCAAGTGAACCCGATTCGGCCTCGTTACGTACCTTGGAAGTGGCTTTCCTCCCAGAGGCTGGGCGGCCTGGCACTGCCGGTGAAGCAACGAGCACGTGCAGCCGGCAGGCTTCCCGGGGTGATTGGGGGCAGCGCACACCGAAAGTTCAGTCAGGAACCTGGGAGATCCGTCGCGGTGGGTGGAACCCAACGCCCCGGGCAACCGGAACGCGGTCGCGATGGAAGTCGGCGGGGTTCGTAGTACCAACGAAACCGGGCAATGCCGGTGGAGGGAAGGGACCCTACCGGACACATGCAAGAATCAACGACAGGAGTGCCGATTGGATCCTCAAGATCCCACTACGGAACACCGGCATCGCGACCACAGGTCGGGGATGCCAGAGAAACTCTCCCGGCTACGATTCAAGCTCGGCCAGAAGGCCAAGCGAGAGCCGAATTTCCGGTTCTATGCGTTGTACGGACACCTTCTGCGGAAGGATGTCCTGCAGACGGCCTGGGCGGTGGTGTGCGGCAGCAAAGGCGGCCGCACGCCCGGCGTCGATGGCGTCACGGTCCACCAGATCGTGAGCGCGGAGGACGGCGCCGAACGCTTCCTGGCGAAGATCCACGAGGAGCTTCGCCAGAAGGACTACCGACCAGATCCGGTGAAACGCATCGAGATCCCCAAGGCGAACGGCAAGATGCGCCCGCTGGGCATCCCGACGGTCCGTGACCGCGTGGTGCAGACAGCGGTGCTGCTCCTGCTGGAGCCCATCTTCGAGGCGGACTTCATGGACTGCTCGCACGGGTTCCGGCCCGGACGGTCGGCCCACGATGCCGTCAACGAGGTGACTTCCAACATCTGGAAGAAGTACCGGGAGGTCTACGATGCCGACTTGAAGGGCTATTTCGACTCGATCCCGCACGACAAGCTGATGAAAGGGCTGGAGCAGCGCATCTCTGATCGCTCGATGCTCCGCCTGATCCGGCTGTTCCTGCGTGCGCCGGTGAAGGAAGGAAAGGGTCCGCCGACGCGGCCGAAGGCTGGCACACCGCAAGGTGGCGTCATCTCTCCGCTGCTGGCGAACAGCTTCCTGCACTGGTTCGATCGGGCGTTCCACGGGCCGAATGGCCCTGGCACATGGGCGAAGGCGCGGCTGGTCCGCTATGCCGACGACTTCCTCATCATGGCCAGGTTCATCGACGAGCGGATCATCCGGTGGGTCGAACACACGATTGAAGGTCGCCTCGGGCTGACCATCAACCGTGAGAAGACGAAGGTCCTCAATGTCGAGGACAAGGGAACCATCCTCGAATTCCTCGGCTTCTCCTTCCGCTGGAGTCGGAGTCACCGCCGTGGCGGTGGCCCACCCTACGTGAGGGTCGAGCCATCGAAGACGTCTCGCAAGAAGGCAAGAAGCAAGGTGAAGGACCTGACAGGACCTCGTCTCTGCTTCCTACCACCAAAGGAGGTCATCGCGAACCTGAACCGCTTCATGCGGGGCTGGCTCGCGTACTTCTCAGTGGGCCATCCTGCGCAAGCCAGATGGGACCTTGTCCGCCACGCCGAAAACCGCATGGTCCGGCACCTTCGGCGTCGGAGCCAACGACCCTATCGTCCTCCCGAGGGGGTCGGGTTCCACCAACACATCCGCGACCTTGGACTCATGGAAGTGATGGTGGAACCTCGACGAGGCTGACCGCGCACGCCTTCCGGCGACGGGTCCGGGAGCGCCGGATGCGGGAGATCCGCACGTCCGGTGCGATGAGGGGCGGGTAGCGCGGCTATCGCCGCGCCCCGTCTACTCTACTGAGAGGCTTTCCAGTGCCTTCCTTCAGCCCTCTCCCCCCAGAGCCGCCCGATAGATCGCCGCGTACCCTTCGGCATCCATCGCCACCGGATTCGTCCCTGTAGACGGATCCGCCACCGACGCCTCTGCAAAAACAGGAATCATCTCCGCCGTCATCCCCACGGCATCCAGCGTGTCGGGGATCCCGAGCTCCTTGCGCAGGAACAGGATCCACTCGAACACCGCATCGAAGCTCGGCGTGAGCCCGAGGGCCCGCGCCAGGCGGGTGATGGGCTCGTCGACGGCCTTCCGGTTGTGCTGCAGCACGTAGGGCATCACGATCGCGTTGAGCAGGCCATGGTGGGCTCCCAGGCGCGCGCCGACCACGTGGGCGATGCCGTGCATGGCACCGAGGCCCTTCTGGAAGGCGGTGGCGCCCATCAGCGAGGCGGCCATCATCCGGGATCGGGCCTGCAGATCGGATCCGTCGAGGTAGGCCGGCAGCAGGGCCTGGTGGATCAGGCGGATCCCCTCGGTGGCGATGCCGTCGGCGAGGGGGTGGAAGCCAGGGGCACACAGGGCCTCGAGGTTGTGGGACAGGGCGTCCATGCCGGTGGCGGCCGTGAGGGCAGGGGGCAGGCCCACGGTGAGGGCCGGGTCGCACAGGACCACCTGGGGCAGCATGGTGGGGTGGAAGATGATCTTCTTCACCTTCTCGGCCTCGTCGGTGATCACCGAGGCGCGGCCCACCTCGGATCCGGTGCCCGAGGTGGTGGGGATGGCGATCGTGGGGGCCACGCCGGCCGGATCCACGCGGGTGTACCAGTCCTCGCGGTCCTCGAAGTCCCACAGGGGGCGGGTCTGGCCCTTCATCAGGGCGATGGCCTTGCCGGCGTCGAGGGCGGATCCACCGCCGAGGGCCACCACGCAGTCGTGGGATCCGCTCCGCATCACCTGCAGGCCTGCCTCCACCTGGGATCCGGTGGGGTTGCCGCCGACCCCGGAGAACAGGGCGGCCCGCAGGCCGGCCCGATCCAGCGACGCCATGATGTCCGCCACGAAGGGCAGCTTCGCCAAGCCCTCGTCGGTGACCACCAGCGGCGCCGTGAGGCCGCGCTCGCGGAGGATGGCAGACAGCTCGGTGATGCGTCCGGGGCCGAAGCGCACGGCGGTGGGGTAGTTCCAGTTGCCTTGCAGGGACTGCATCAGGACTCCTTGGGAAGCGGGCGGACGTAGACCGACTTCGGGCGTGTGAGGCGATCGTAGCCGAGGGCGGAGAGGGTGTGGCCGCGGCCCGAGTCCTTGATGCCGACCCAGGGAAGCATCGGATCCAGGTAGTCGCAGCGGTTGACGTAGACGGTGCCGGCTTCGAGGCGGGGGACGAGGGCCTCGGCGGCGTCGAGATCGTCGCCCCAGACGCTGGCCGTGAGGCCGTAGCGGGTGCCGTTCATGCGCTCGATGGCCTCGTCGTCGCTGCGGACGACGGCGATGGCGGCGACGGGCCCGAAGGTCTCCTCGGCCATCACCTGCATGTCGTCGTCCACGTCCACCAGGATCTGTGGGGCGAGGTAGGGCAGGCCCCTGGCGGATCCCTGGAAGGATGCCGGATCCAGCAGGCCCCGGGCGCCGGCGGCGAGGGCGCGCTCCACCTGGCCGCGGATCCCGGCGGCGTTTGCATGGCGGACGATGGGGCCGAGGGTGGTGTCCGGATCCGTGGGGTCGCCGAGGACATAGTCGCGGGTGGTGGCCACGAAGCGCTCCAGGAAGGTCTTCGCGACGGACTCGTGGACGAAGATGCGCTCGACGGCGCAGCAGGACTGGCCGCTGTTGAACATGGATCCGTCGACCAGGGCATCGGCCGTGGCCACGGGATCCGCCGACGGGTGCACGTAGGCCGCATCGTTGCCGCCGAGCTCGAGGCCCACGGTCTTGAACGTGCCGGCGGCGGCGGTGTGCACCGCAATGCCGCCGGCGACGGATCCGGTGAAGGCCACGTGGGCGATCCGTGGATCCTCGACGACCTTCGCGGTCATCTCGTGGGTCATGTGCAGGGACTGCAGCACGCCTTCGGGAATGCCGGCGTCGAGGGCGGCCTGCTGCAGGGCCTCGGCGACCAGGGCGGTCTGCTCGGCGTGCTTGAGCACCACCGTGTTGCCGGCGACGAGGGCCGGGATGAGGACGTTGACCGCCGTGAGCCAGGGGTAGTTCCACGGGGCGAGCACCAGGACGACGCCCAGGGGCTCCTTGTGGATCCGGCGGCGGGCGGATCCGTCGTCGGGCAGCTGGATCGGCGCCAGGGCACCGGCGGCCAGATCCAGCATGGTGCGTCCACGGAGGTCGAAGCCCTGCAGCTCGCCGGGGCTGTACCGGATGGGGCGGCCCATCTGCATCGTCAGCTCGTGGGCCAGAGGATCCGCCTTGGCCTGGATCCGGTCGAGCAGGGCGTGGCAGGCGGCGATGCGCTCGGGGAGGGGGATCCGGGACCACTCACGGAAGGCGCGGTAGGCCTTGGTGAGGGTGGCGTAGACCAGGGCGTCGGTGGCGTAGGGGCGGTCGAAGACGACGGAGCCGTCGACGGGGGAGATGCACGAGAATCCTGTGGCCACGGGGCCTCCGGAGGAGGGGTGTGATGAGGGGGTACACGGAAAGAGTACCGAAGATCAACGCCCTACCCAACGAACCGGTGCCCGTGCCCGACGCGGAGGGTAGACCGGCTGCGGCGCCCCGGCAGGCCCAGTTCTTCGTCGCTTCGGTCGGGCCGACCAGAAGGTCGGCCTCTCCCTCGCTCCTCGCCCTGGACCCACCGGGATGCCGCATCCTCGTGGCGTGTGGCTGAAGCGGAGCTCTGGGATTGCTTTCGCTCTTGCTGCCGGGGGCAGAGGATCCGTGACCCGTGCGCGTGAGCGTGCGCGTGCGCGACGAGCCGATGTTCCAGCTCGGAACATGGGTGGCACCCACGCCGGGTCGTCCGGCAGTCGGCCGGGGCCTCGAAGCTCTCGCCGGGACGGCGGGACGGTCGGCGCGACTCAAGCGGGAGCGACGGAGTCGGGCGCAGCAAGCGGCGCCCCTACGCTGCAATGCCCCAAGACAGTGTTGTGGTCCTGCACCCGGAGCGATTCCCGCCTCCCGCCTCCGCGCCGACGTCCCTTGGGCTCGAGCCGCCTCGGCCCGACGCGAAGGGTAGACCGGCTGCGGCGCCCCGGCAGGCCCAGTTCTTCGTCGCTTCGGTCGGGCCGACCAGAAGGTCGGCCTCTCCCTCGCTCCTCGCCCTGGACCCACCGGGACGCCGCATCCTCGTGACGTGTGGCTGAAGTGGAGCTCTGGGATTGCTTTCGCTCTTGCTGTCGGGGGCAGAGGATCCGTGACCCGTGCGCGTGAGCGTGCGCGTGCGCGACGAGCCGATGTTCCAGCTCGGAACATGGGTGACACCCGCCGCCGCGACTCCCGCCGCCATCACTCCCGGATTGCCCGTCCCACAACCCCCGACGTCGGCATCAGCAGCCCAACCGGCGGCGCCTCCACCTCGAAGATCCGACCTTCCACGCCCGCAGCCCCCGCAGCCCCCGACCTGTCCTCCTCCCAGAAGTACAGCACGTCCTGCCAGTCGTCGGGCTCGACGCAGGACCCCACGAAGGTGGTGGTCTGCAGCGGCTGCCGGAGCTCGGGCTCCTGCTCGCACGCGTCGTAGGTCGTACGCGTGAGTCGCTCGCCGTCCTCCCAGGTCTGCTCGAAGCAGGTGTGCCAGGTCAGGGGCCGGACCCACTCGCCATCGATCAGCTCGGGTTCGCCGTACGTGCCGAAGCGGTGGGAGGTCAGCTCGCCCGGTGCGTCCCAGGCCCATTTCTCGCGCGTTCTCTCCTCGACGTGGTCGGAGAGCATCTGGCCCTGGGCATCGTAGGTGCGCGTCACCGGGGTCTCGACGGCGAACGCGGTGCCATCACCGTTGAACCCCCACTCGGCGAGTGAGCCAGTGGCGGCGTCTCCCTCGACCATCAACTCCAGCTCCGACTGCAGCAGGCCATTCCGGTGGACGGTCTCGCCGGTCACCACGCCGTCGTCGTTCCTCGTCCACGTGGTCAGTATGGCGACGTTCCGTCCGGTGGGCTCGTCCCTCAGCTCCGTGGACACCCGCCAGCCGGTCGCCGCGTCGTGGAGGTGCGTCTGTGCGCGCGCTTGGATGGGCGAAGTGCGCGAGGGTTGCCAGGTGATGGACTGGACCGAGATCGTGTGGTCGTCGGCCGTGGTCTGGTGGGTTTCGACCATGATCGGCTCGTGCCACCGCGGCAGACCGCTCTCGTGGGACAGGAACCAGCGGGTCTCCACCAGGCGCGCGTCGTGCTCGCGGGTCTCGACGTCGACGCCCGGGTCGTACCACCAGGACACGGCCTTGAAGGGCTCGCTGTCGTCGCGCTCGTTCTTCACGATGGCCGCGATCTCCCACACCACGCCCCCGAAGGGGTCGCCGTCGCAGTTGCGGTCGACCTCGGTGCAGTCCTCGGCGGCGGCCGGGAAGGTCGCCGGGTCGGTGTCGTCGCAGTCACCCTCGTGAGGGGTCCAGCCGTCCTCGTCCTCGTCGACGAGCAGGGCCGGATCGACGTCGGTGTCGGTTCCAGCCGGGAACTGCCGATCGGTCGGGTGCTCCGTGCAGGCGATGGCGAGCAGTGCGGTCAGGGAGAGAAGGGGACGGCTGGGTCGAAGCGGCATCGGGAGGACCTCGGGGCTGCGGCCACCGTCCCATGGCCGGCCCTGGGAGGGCAAGGGGTTACTCTCGCCAATTGATAGACCAGGCTTATCAATTGTGTAAAAACCTTCGATTGGTGCCAATCTATCCTTCGAGGCATTCAGAGAGCGTCCCCAGGGGACATCCAACCCAGACCCGGAGGCGCCATATGGCCCGCATTGGTTCCGAGATCCTGCCCTTCCAGAACACCGCCTTCCACAACGGCGAGTTCGTGGACGTGTCCCACGACGACCTCAAGGGCAAGTGGTCCATCCTGTTCTTCTACCCCGCAGACTTCACCTTCGTCTGCCCCACCGAGCTCGGCGACCTGGCCGACCACTACGAGCAGTTCAAGGCCCTCGGCGTGGAGATCTACTCCGTCTCCACCGACACCCACTTCAGCCACAAGGCCTGGCACGACAGCTCCGACACCATCGGCAAGATCCGCTTCCCGATGATCGGCGACCCCACCGGCAAGCTGTCCCGCAACCTCGACGTCCTCATCGAGGAGAACGGCCTAGCCGACCGCGGCACCTTCGTCATCGACCCCGAGGGCCGCATCCAGATCATCGAGGTGAACGCCGGTGGCGTCGGCCGCGATGCCAGCGAGCTGCTCCGCAAGGTCAAGGCCGCCCAGTACGTCGCCGCCCACCCCGGCGAGGTCTGTCCCGCCAAGTGGCAGGAAGGCGATGACACCCTGGCTCCTTCCCTGGACCTCGTGGGGAGGATCTGATGCTGAACGCGAACCTCACCGAGCAGCTGCGGAATCACTTCCAGAACATCCAGCACCCGATCACCCTGGTGGCCACCCTCGACGAGGGTGCCAAGAGCCGGGAGCTGAAGGGCCTGCTGGAGACCCTGGCCGGCCTGTCGGACGCCATCGGGCTGTCCCTGGACGGCACCGCAACCCGCCGCCCCTCCTTCGCCATCGTGCGGGACGGTGCGCCGGAGGTCTCGGTGTCGTTCGCGGGCATCCCCATGGGCCACGAGTTCACCTCGCTGGTCCTGGGCATCCTGCAGGTCGGCGGCCACCCTGCGAAGGAAGCCGCCGAGCTGCTGGATCGTGCGGCGGGGCTGAAGGGCCCCCTGCACTTCGAGACCTTCTTCTCCCTGTCCTGCCAGAACTGCCCGGACGTGGTGCAGGCGCTCAACCTCATGAGCGTGCTGAACCCGGAGATCACCCATGAGGCCATCGACGGCGCCCTGTTCCAGGACGAGGTCGAGGCCCGGGGCGTGATGGCCGTGCCGAGCGTCTTCCTGAACGGGGAGCACTTCGCCAGCGGACGCATGTCGCTCGCCGACATCGTGGACAGGCTGGCCCCTGCTGATGCCGAGGAGGAGGCGAAGGCGCTGTCCGAGCGGGAGCCCCTCGACGTCCTCATCGTCGGTGGTGGTCCGGCCGGCGCGGCAGCCGCCGTGTATGCGGCCCGCAAGGGCGTCAAGACCGGCATCGTCACCGAGCGCTTCGGCGGCCAGGTGGGCGACACGATGGGCATCGAGAACCTCGTCAGCGTGCCCTACACCGAGGGACCCAAGCTCGTGGCCGCCATGGAGCGGCACGTGACCGACCATGACGTGGACATCTTCGCCTCCAAGCGGGCGGCCCGCATCGTACCGGCCACGGAGCCCGGCGGTCTCATCTCCGTGGAGCTCGAGGGCGGCGGCGTGCTGCGCACGAAGTCGGCCATCCTGTCCACCGGCGCCCGCTGGCGCACCCTCGGCGTGCCCGGAGAGGACGCCTACCGCAACAAGGGCGTGGCCTACTGCCCCCACTGCGACGGACCCCTGTTCAAGGGCAAGCGCGTGGCGGTGGTCGGCGGCGGCAACTCCGGCGTCGAAGCGGCCATCGATCTGGCCGGCCTGGCGTCCCACGTCACCGTGCTCGAGTTCGCCGACACCCTGCGGGCCGACCAGGTGCTGCAGGACAAGCTGGACAGCCTGCCCAACGTGACGGTCATCCGCTCCGCCCGCACCACCGAGGTGCTCGGCGACGGCAGCAAGGTCACCGGCCTGCGCTATGAAGACCGGTCCACCGGCGCGTTGCAGGCGTTGGAGCTGGAGGGGATCTTCGTGCAGATCGGCCTGCAGCCCAACACCGAGTGGCTGAAGGGTTCGGTCGAGCTGTCGCAGCACCACGAGATCGTGGTCGACGACCGCGGCCGCACCAGCGTGCCCGGCGTGTTCGCCGCCGGCGACTGCACCACCGTGCCCTACAAGCAGATCGTGATCTCGATGGGGCAGGGGGCCACGGCGGCGCTGTCGGCCTTCGATCACCTCATCCGAAGCTGACGCGGGCGCGGCCACGACACCCCGGCGGGGTCCTGATGGACCTCCCGGGGTGTTCGTGTGCCTGCAATGGACCGATTGAGCTGAATGGACCGTCAAGCGGCGAGTAGGGAGTCAAGGCGAGCCCTGAAGCCGGTGCTTCCATGCTGGAGCGCATGACCAACAGGAACTCAATTGTGGTCCGTTGCTGGTGCACCGGATGTGCGCCGATTGAGAGGAAGAGTCGGGTGTCGACGGAGAGGCCCAATCTGGAATTTCTTGTCGTCAAGTTGTGAGGCGTAGATTGCAGTGGTTTGGGCTTGATTTTGTGGCTTCGCCACGACTCTCTCTCTTCCACGGTTCCTGAGACCCGACAACGGCAGTGAAATTGGAAACCGACAAGATGTACCGGCCCGTTCACACCGGATGGCACACTTCTGCCTGATACCGTGTGATAGAGCCAATCCGGCACTCCCCAGCTGGTCGAAGACTTGTTGGGTCAGTTGTCCCATTCCGACGTTACCCAAAGGCGCTCCCGTCGTCTAACGTGGAAAAGTGACGTCAAACAGTTCGGTGTGGAGCAATCAGAAACTTTATTTGCTCATTCGAAATGCTCTGTGTTTGCAGATGCCGATTCCTCGGCGCGCTGCAATCCATTTGGGACAGTGAGAGGTGTGTGTTGGACCAGATGCGAGCGATCGCAACTGCAACTACGTGACTGCCTACAGTTCCGGCAGTGCGAAATGGCGCTCCATTCTTGGCCAGAGTCATCATTGGTTCCCGTATCATGATGTTCCGTACTGTATGATGCCTGGTGGCATGCCGGCTCATCTTGGTGTCAAGAGCCAATTGGAGGTTCACTGATGAAGACAATGAAGAAGCGCCACGTGGCCTCCCTTCTGGTCTCCATCATGGTGGTCTTGTGGCTGGCCGTGGTGAGAACTGAGAGTGCGTCGGAACTGCTGGAGTCCCACGTGGTCACGGAGGTCGACACACTGCTTGAAAAAGTGCGTTCGGCAGATCATGTGATGGGTAGCGGCGTTCTACGGAACGTCCCGATACACCTATCGTGGGGACCTGCGAAGCATGGCAAGGAGGTTCCTGTCCATTGGATCATGACCACCGATCGTCGAAACGCCATCATCTCCTTTCCAGGAGGCAGTCGGAATTGGTTTCAGGTCAAGGATGGTCGGATTGTGGCTGGAGGTTCGGTCTACCAGGAGCGCGAAGAGGAGTATCTTCGGGTCTTGGACATGATTCAGACCGTACTGTTTGGAGAGGGCCTGATCATCTGTGGGACACACTCCATCGACAAACGTGATCCAAGCGTTTTCGTGGCGCACGGCCGTTGCTCGGCTCCTATTGCAAGTGGCGGATATGGATTCAAGTTGGAGGTAGCGATTTCGAAGCGAGATCGTATTTCGGATGGGCTGTTCAGTTTGTGTGGGAGCACCGAACAGGTACCCGGACGCTGCGACCTGAACGTTCCCCAGCTCATGTCACTCGGCGTCTACACCGACTTCGAAGTCGAAGACGAATTCTGGAACACGCGAGGAGAAGGACAGGCTTTCTTCAGGGTTCATGACGTGCTTCTCGAACATAGAAGAAGACAAAGGGCGAAAGCGCAGTGAAGACGTTGGGATGGTGCTGGGTGGGGCCAATGCGTCGTGGCACGCTGGTCTGACGCCAGGGGGCAGACCAGCGTGCCCGGCGTGTTCGCCGCCGGCGACTGCACCACCGTGCCCTACAAGCAGATCGTGATCTCCATGGGTGCGGGTGCGACGGCGGCGCTGTCTGCCTTCGATCACCTCATCCGCAACTGAGGGCGCACGCCTTCACCGGGCGCCCGGCGGTTCTCCAGCAGGACCGTCGGGCGTTCGTGCGTCCGGGCTCAGCGGGCCGGCGGCGCGTACACGTGCACGGTGGGGAGACGCTCGGACTCGTCCAGCGGCCAGGTGATGGCGATGCCCTTCTTCGGAAACCACTGCAGGTGTGCCGGACGGGGCCCGCACAGGGGGAATTGGACGTCGTCGTGGGCGACGGTGAGCTGGTCGGACACCTGCAGGTAGGCCAGCCGCTCCCGGTCGGTCCCGTTGCTGTCCACCGGCTCCGGCAGCCACGGTTCATCCGGTCGTCTGGCCAGGGCGCCATCGCCGAAGGCGGTGTCGGGCCCGTCGTACAGGTCGAACCGGTGGGACGGCGTGTGGCGGATCTGGGGAGTCTGCGCCAGGTAGGTGAGCTTCCAGGTGGTGGTGTCGAGGCGCCAGGCGCTCTCGTGGGACAGATCCCCCTCGGGACGGAACACGAGGGTGGTGCCGTCGGCGAGCAGGTCGGCCCGTCGCTCGAACCGCAGGACGGCGGGGGCGATGTCCACGAGCTGCACCGAGATCACGGGCTCCATCGGACCGTCGTGTGGGAAGGGGAAGCCGTCCCGGCGCCCCTGCAGCCAGGCGGTGCGCGGCTTGACGTCCGGCGCGCAGATGCGGGCGACACGCTCGTGCCAGCGGATGATGTCGTGACCCATGGCGCACCAGGTGTGCACGTCGTGCCGGTTCCGGTTCAGGCGCGTCTTGTCCCCGTCGCTCTCCATGATCCCGGGTGGCGCACCCACGGGCGGCAGGGGCTGGTTGGCGGCGTCGCACATCAGGTGGGGCATCTGCGCTGCCATGTGCAGGAGCTCCTGCTCGTGGCCCAGCGAGCTGGTGAAGGCGTCCGGATCCACCAGGACGTTGCGGGTCATCCAGTTGTAGTAGCTGCCGCCGGGCCCGAACAGGTGGCCCTCGCTGTCATAGGTCTTCACCGCGTCGACGCAGGCGTGTCCCTCGTAGGCTGCCCACGCCTCGAGGACGTCCTCGGTGATGTCGGAAAACATCGGATCGATGTGGGGCCCCTCCGGACAGGGCGCGTCCGTGGCGCAAGCTGTCGCGAAGGCCGTCAGGAGGAGGAGGGGGCGCATGGGGCTCCGCGTGGTGGAAGACGCCGGGAGCGTACGACAGGTGGGGAGCGGAGACCACGTGGCCGTACCGGTGTGACGGGGTCTGGCCGTGGTCCACGCAGCGGTGAGCCGGGTCTTCGGGCTGTGCACCGCGACGCCCACGGCATCATGCTGACTGTCCGTTCAGTCGGTATATGCAATGCGCCGGGTCATCCTCCGTGATGTCCGCCTCCAGGTCGGGCGATGAGGCGGAAGTTGACCCGTGGGTCAGGAATGATGCGCTTCAACAGGCCATTTCCGCGAGCTGATCTTCTGCTGGGACCGGCCGGTTCCAGGTCAACTCCATGAAAGGTCCATGTGGATCTTTCATGTGGTATCATCATGTAACGAAGCACACATTTCGGCTCACTTCGGCGAAAAGACCAGTTGCAGATAGGGATGTTCCCCTATGCGCCAAATAGACGAGGCTTCCTCGCTTTTTGGTGACCCTGGGTCAGTACCATCCGCCTGCTTCCTACGCACGCGGGACCTGCTCCTCGGCGTCTACAGACGGGGCCTGACGACGAGTGCCCCTGCCAGGCGTGGCGGAAAGGGCGCCGTCCAACCACCCGGAAGCACTGGAGAGCGGATGATCAGGAATTGGACCTGGCCGGCCATGCTCGCCCTCGTGGCGTGCGGAGGCCCCCCGACCGACGATGGCCCCATCGAGGAGACGAGCCCTGCGGACACCCAGGCGGAGACCTCGGGCGGCGACACGGGCGATCAGCCGAAGGAGACCCAGGCGCCGGAGGACACGTCCACGCCGACGGACACCCCCGAGGACTCCGATCACTCCGGCGAGCCCGGTGACTCCGGCGACACCGACGAACCCACGGACACCGCCCCGACGGATCCTTCGCCCACGGGCACGACCGGCACCGACACGGGCCTGCAGGGGACCGGCGTCGTGGAGACGGGCACCGCCACGGAGACGGACACGGGCACGCCCTTCGTCCCGGGCCCCTGCACCTACGACATGGAGTACTTCACCTGGCCGCAGCCCGGTGCTCCGGACCTGGACTTCTACCTGTACGACGAGTCGGGCAACGAGGTCTACGCCGACACCTGGTCGTCGGGCAACGCCCACTACGACACCGTGACCCTCGGCACGGGCCGGTACTACTCGGTCATCCGCAAGGACGGGTCCACGCTGTGGGACCCCATCGGGTTCATGGACCAGGCCACGCTGAGCTGGGACCTGAACATCTTCCAGCAGGAGCCCGGCTTCGACGTGCAGTGGCACGAGCTGAGCTGCCCCAGCGACGCGGCTACGCTGGACACCGCCTGGACCGAGCCCGAGACCCCGCCGACCCTGCCCGCGATCTGGGAGGACGACGGAACCCACGGCGACTGCACCTTCGCGCTGCAGATCCGCGGAACCTACGACAACGGCTGGACGGACGCGCAGGAGCCCTCCTTCGCGATGTACGACGAGGAGCGCAACCTGCTCGCCTCCCGTGCACCGGGCCTGATCTACAACGACACCCAGGAGACGGAGATCCTCAACCTCTCCAACGGTCGCTACCTGGTCGAGATGCACGATGCGGGTGGAGACGGCTGGAACGGCGGTCACCTGCGCCTCGTGGACGGCACCGGCGACATCGTCGAGGTCATCACCCTCGAGAGCGGCGACGAGGGCATGGCCTACCTGAACATCGAGTGCGACGGCGACACGTCGGCGTACGAGCCCTGGGACACCGACCCCGACGTCACCGACATCGACACCGCCTGGTACCGGGGAGAGGCCTTCCAGGGCTGTCCCATCGTGCTCGCCGTGCATGCGCCGAACAACGGCTCGGAGATGGACTACGAGCTCCTCGATGCCACGGGCAACGTGCTGCGCACCTCGGCCGACGACTTCCCCCTCGGCATCGCCACGTCCGAGGACGAGCAGTACGTCTACTCGGCCCTGCCGAGCGGCGACTACCAGCTCAAGCTCATCGACAACGGCTTCGCCGGCGACGGCTGGGGCACCTGGCCCTACCTGCGGGTGTACGGCGACCTCGGCGCCTTCCTGGGCGGTGGCGGTCACCACGGACCCAACACCGACAAGCTGTACTCGTTCAGCGTGGACTGCGAGCAGGACACGGCGCAGTGGTACGCGGGCGACGTCGAGGATCTCGTCGACGACACGGCCTGGGATCTCGGCGGCGCCTGGGCCGACACCGACGTGCCCGAGACCTGCGGCTACATGATGGAGGTCTACGGGCCCTGGGATGCGACCCAGGGTGCCTGGGAGATCCATGATCTCGAAGGCCACAAGCTCTACGAGATCCTGGCCGGCGACATGACGCTGCCCTACGCCATCTACCGCACGCCCGTGCAGCTTCCGACCGGCGGCTACAAGCTCATCATGAAGGACGGCTCCGGGCAGGGCCTCAGCAACTACAACGTCGCGGACAACTTCGTCCTGCGGAACGCCGACGGCGACGAGGTGGGTGCCTGGAACATGGGCGGCTACGGCGTGTCCTCGGCGACGGAGTACTTCTCCGTCGACTGCGCCGACGACTCCGCCAGCTTCGCCTGGGACACCGCCTGGTGTGAGCCCGTGACCGACACGTCCGCCGCTGGTGCGAGTGCGTGCGGTGCCGCCCTCAAGATCGTGGCCGGCTCCTGGAACGCCTCGGCGATGACCGCAGAGCTGTGGGATGCTGATGGCAACCTCCTGCTGGAGGTCGAGTCCGGCGACATCGCCCAGAGCGGCGAGCACTACTTCCCCGTCGACATGCCCTCCGGTGGCTACCACCTCGCGATCGGCTCGAGCGACGGCACCGTGTGGCCGGAGGGCGCCTACGCCCAGCTGGTCTCCCTCGACGGCCAGTGTGCCGGTGACGCCCTTGGCGAGGCCTGGACCCTGACCGCCCAGAACGGTCTGGGTGGCGAGCGCGACATCTGGTTCACCCATGACTGTGAGGCCGACACGGCCGGCTTCGCCTGGGACTCCGGCTGGTGTGAGCCCGTGCTCGACACCGCCGAGATGCCCTCCGGTGACTGTGGCTACGTGGCACGCGTGCAGGGTCAGTTCGGCGCCGCCGACATGCAGATCACGCTGAAGGACTCCTCCGGGGCCCAGGTGTGGTCGATGCCTGCCGGCACGCTGAGCGGCCAGGGCGTGACGTACTTCCCGCTGAACCTGCCTTCGGACGGCTACGAGGTCGTCATGGAGTCCACCAACCCCTACAACGACGGCTGGGCCATCGGTGAGAACGTGCAGTTCCTGCCCACCGAGGACGCCTGCGTCGATCAGGCCGCTGCGTCCGAGGTCTACGCGCTCGAGAGCGGCTGGGGCGGCACGAAGTCCGCATACTTCACCGTGGACTGCGCGGAGGACTCCGCCGACTTCGCCTGGGACTCCGGCTGGTGTGAGCCCGTCCTCGACACGGCCGATGCCGTCACGAGCACCTGCGGCATGGTGGCGCGGATCCACGCCGGCTACGACTTCGCGAACTACGTGGCCACGCTCACGGACGCCGACGGCAACGTCATCCTGGACATCCAGGCCGGCGACCTGACGTCCCAGGGCTACCACCACTTCCCGATCGACGTGCCCACCAGCGGCTATGAGCTGTACATGGCCACCACCAGCACCTGGGGCGACAGCTGGGATGGCCGCAACGGCTGGATCCAGCTGATCCCCGCCAGCGGCACCTGCGTCGACGAGGACGCCGCCACCGAGAAGTTCCGCCTCGAGGCCTTCGGCGAGCGCACCGAGTACCTGACCATCGACTGCCCCGGTGACTCCGGCGACTTCGCCTGGGACTCCGGCTGGTGTGCCGACGTCATCGACACCGCCGATCTGCCGGCCGGCAGCTGCGGCCACGTCATCGAGGTGGGCGCCGGCTACGACTACGGCGACATGGACATCCAGCTCGAGGACGCCGACGGCAACAGCATCCTGTCGATCAGCCCCGGCGACGGCCAGATCGACGCGGCGGGCATCTACCGCTTCCCGGTGGATCTCCCCACCGACGGCTACGTCCTCACGCTGACCGATGCCAGCCAGTGGGTCAGCAACTGGGCCGAGGCCGCGTACGTGCAGATCATCCCCCTCGACGGCGGCTGCATGGACCGGGACCTGGCCGGTGAGAAGCACCACGTGCGCTACGGCGGCGAGGAGGTCGTGTACTTCGAGGTGGACTGCGCGGCCGACTCCGGCGACTTCGCCTGGGACTCCGGCTTCTGTGACGTCCTGTTCGAGGACACGGCAGGCACCGGTGGTCTCTCCGGTTGCCAGCAGCTGCTGAACCTGACCACCTGGTACGACCCGGCCGACATCCTCCTCGAGATCACCGACGATGCCGGTCTGACCGTGTTCTCCGTGGATGGCGCCACCGACCTGGCCTACCAGTCCGAGTACTTCTTCGCGGTGGACCTGCCGACCGGTGACTACACCGCGACGCTGACCGACCGGGACGGCGACGGCTGGAGCGACAGCCCCACCGTGCCCGCCCAGGCGACCCTGTACGCCGGCAATGGCGTGTGCATGGGCACCGAGGTGCTCGCCGGTCCGTGGACCGTCGAGGATCAGGACGGCTTCAGCGGCGTGGCCGAGACCGAGACCTTCACCTTCTCGGTGGTGTGCGAGTCCGACACGGCACCGTGACGAAGGTCTGATGACCCGGCGTCCTCCTTCTTCCAACGGGCCGGGTCGAGCCCCACCGGTTTGCGCCGGTGGGGCTCATTCTCGTGGCGGGTGCCATGAGGGACGGGACGCCCGGTCAGCGCTGCAGCGCCTCGGCATGCCACGCGATGTGGTCCCCGATGAAGCTGGCGATGAAGTAGTAGGAGTGGTCGTACCCGGGCTGCATCCGCAGCGTGAGCGGGTGGTTCGTGGCCTCACAGGCCTTCTCCAGGAGCTCGGGGCGGAGCTGCTCCTCCAGGAAGCCGTCGGCGTCGCCCTGATCCACCAGCAGCGGCAGGCGCTCCGAGGCGGTCTTCACCAGCTCGACGGCGTCCCACCCGGCCCACGCGGACCGGTCGTCGCCCAGGTAGGCGCCGAAGGCCTTGTGGCCCCAGGGCACCTGGGAGGGCGCCACGATGGGGGAGAAGGCGGACACGCTGGCGAAGGTGCCCGGGTTGCGCAGCGCGAGCACCAGCGCGCCGTGACCCCCCATGGAGTGGCCGGTGATCGACCGGCGCCCGTTGGTGGGGAAGTGGGCGGTGATCAGCGCGTGCAGCTCGTGCAGGACGTAGTCGGCCATCTGGTAGTGGCTGAACCAGGGCGCCTCGGTGGCGTTGACGTAGAAGCCGGCGCCGGTGCCCAGATCCCAGTCGTCGACGTCGGCGATGCCCTGGCCCCTGGGGGAGGTGTCCGGCGCCACGACGATGAGGCCGTGCTCGGCGGCGTAGCGCTGGGCACCCGCCTTGGTGATGAAGTTCTGCTCGCTGCAGGTGAGCCCACTGAGCCAGTACAGCACCGGGGCGTCCTGGACGTCCGGGGGCAGGTAGACGGCGAAGCGCATCGGAGAGCGCAGGGTCTCGGAGTCGTGCTCCCAGACCTCCTGCCAGCCGCCGAAGCACGCCTTTCGTTCGACGCGTTCCATCGGGTGCCTCAGTAGTGGATGACGGTGCGGATGGACTCGCCCTTGTGCATCAGGTCGAAGGCCTCGTTGATGCGCTCGAGGGGCAGGGTGTGGGTGATGAAGGGCTTGAGGTCGAGCTCGCCCTTCATGGCCTGCTCGACCATGCCGGGAAGCTCGGTGCGGCCCTTCACGCCGCCGAAGGCGGAGCCACGCCACACCCGGCCGGTGACGAGCTGGAAGGGACGGGTGCGGATCTCCTGACCGGCGCCGGCGACGCCGATGATGACGCTCTCGCCCCAGCCCTTGTGGCAGCACTCCAGCGCGGAGCGCATGACGTCGACGTTGCCGATGCACTCGAAGCTGAAGTCGACGCCGCCGTCGGTCATCTCCACGATGACGTCCTGGATGGGCTTGTCGAAGTCGTTCGGGTTCACCACGTCCGTGGCGCCCAGCTCCTTGGCGAGCTCGAACTTGTCCGGGTTGATGTCGATGGCGAGGATGCGGCCCGCGCCGGCCTGGACCGCGCCCACGATGACCGCGAGGCCGATGCCGCCGAGGCCGAAGACGGCCACGGTGTCGCCCTTCTGCACCTTGGCGGTGTTGTGCACGGCGCCGATGCCGGTGGTGACGCCGCAGCCGAGCAGGCAGACCTCGTCGAGGGGCGCCTCGTCGTCGACCTTGGCCACGGAGATCTCGGGCACGACGGTGTACTCGCTGAAGGTGCTGGTGCCCATGTAGTGGTAGATGGGCTCGCCGTTGTAGGAGAAGCGGGTGGTGCCGTCGGGCATCAGGCCCTTGCCCTGGGTGGCGCGCACGGCCTGGCACAGGTTGGTCTTGCCGGACAGGCAGAACTTGCACGTGCGGCACTCGGCCGTGTACAGCGGGATCACGCGGTCGCCGGGCTTGACCGAGGTCACACCCTCGCCGACGGCCTCGACGATGCCGCCGCCCTCGTGGCCGAGCACGGCGGGAAACACGCCCTCGGGGTCGTCGCCGCTCAGGGTGAAGGCGTCGGTGTGGCACACGCCGGTGTGGGTGACGCGGATGAGGACCTCGCCGGCCTTGGGGGGCTCGACGTCGATCTCGACGATCTTCAGGGGCTCGCCGGGGGCGAACGCGACGGCAGCGCGGCTCTTCATGGGGGCTCCAGGGCACAGGGACGGCAGGAGTGTAGCCTGCGGGGGCGGGCGGTGACGGAGGCGGATGTGCACCGAATTCGTGCACCTGGGGCACGTGCCGACGCGTCAGCGAGAACACGCTACGAGGTGGTGCCTGTGAGGTGGAGATACGCTTCCGGGTGCGCTACGGTGCGCCGTGCGGCGGCCAGCCGGGGAGTGTGGAATGCGGCGTATGGACTTCGTGGGGCTTGGGTTCGTGCTCGCGTTCGTGATGTGGGGGAGCGAAGCGCTCGCTGGCCCGGGCGGAAGGGTAGCGTCGGCATTCTTCACCACGCCCGTGGGCAAGGTGGTGGGGATCCTGCTGTTCGTCGTGTTCCTTCCCTTCATCGTGTACGTCTACGCCAGGGAGCGCTGGGCAGCGTCACGCGTCCAACGTCAGCTCGCCGGGCTCTCGGCGCACGACCCCGCGTTCGATTGGGTCGACCTGAGGCTCCGCATCAAGGACTGCTACCTGCGTGTCCATGATGCCTGGGACCTGGAGGACCTCTCGGCTGCCCATGGCTGGATGACCCACTGGTACCTTCAGAACCAGCAGCTGGTGCACCTCGACGGCTGGCGGAGGCGTGGACTGGTGAATCGGTGCCACATCAAGCTGGTGAGCGTGATCCGACCCCTCGCGCTGCTTCCCCGCAATCCCGACGAGGGCTACGAAGGGTCCATGCTGGCGGTCTCCATGTCTGCCGTCATGAACGACTACCTCGAAGAGCGGGAGTCCGGCCGCATCGTCGAGGGGACCAAGGAGTACCAGGATGTCGACTCGATCTGGATCTTCCGGCTGTGCGAAGGGCAGTGGAAGCTCGCGGACATCGACGATGCGCGCAACTCCCACGAGTATGCCTCCGGACGGGCTTGGGGCAGTCTGGCAGACAGCAGCCCCGTGACGAGCGCCGATGTCGTGGGGGCTTCCTCCGAGGTGAAGGTGCGCCCTGATGAAGCCCTGGATGAGCGAATCGGCTGATAGCCGACACAACGCGTTCCTCGTGGCCATGGCGTCTATCGCCGGTCCGAGCGAGGAATTCGGACCGGCCCTGCACGCCCTATTCCTCGGGCGTGGCCTCGCACCGTACGAACTCGCCCCAGGCACAGGTGCCTGCCTCGAGTTCGCCATTTCGTGCATCCTGTAGGAAGGCCAGCGTCTCCGGCAGCGACCACAGGTTCGCCTCGGCGTGGTCCGCGCCTTCGCAGCCGAGCCAGCGCGGGTCGGCGCCGTCAGTACACAGGGCCTCGAAGGCCTCACGCTGCACGGACGGATCCACGATGGTGTCGAATTCGCCCCAGATGGTGAGGGTGGGCGTGGTGTCGCCGGTATCCTGCACCGGGTTGGTGTGCAGGCTGTGCGCGTCCAGGACGCAGTCCCAGCCGGGCAGTGCCGACCAGTCGTCGGTGGAGGCAGCGGCGATGGCCTCGGGGGTGAACCAGGCCTCGACCACGTGGTCGGGTTCGTCGATCTCGATGCCGCAGTCTTCCGGCCGGTCGGCGAGGTAGGCGTCCATCGCATCGGCCAGGGCGGGCACCAGCAGGTCCCTGTGGCTGAGGGCGTCCTCGTACCACAGGCTCCAGCCCATGATGGTGGGCACCGCCAGTGGACTGCCATCGCTCCACTCGGACAGGATGCTGTTCATCGTGGCCCGCACGTCCATTGGCGGTGTGCCGGCGACCACGGCCTTCAGATCGGCGTTCCTTGCATACTTGGACTGGTAGCGCTCCGCGAGCAGGGCGGCGTGTCCCCCCTGGGAGGCGCCCCAGAGCACCACGTCGTCCGTGATCGGTACCAGCAGCTCGTCGGACATCAGCTCCACGCCGGCCCGCCATGCGTCCCACACTCCGATGGCCGTCTGCTCGGCGTTCTGGGGACTGTGGGGGGCTGGTGGCCTGGCCGTGCCATCGAGCCCGATGTAGTCCGGCGCGATCACCGCGTAGCCGTACATGGCCATGAGCGCGGGCTCGATGCCTTCTTCGAGGCGGCCGGCGGACGGGGCGCAAGGCCCGGCAGACCCGGCGAACGAGTGGGTGAGGAGCATCACGGGCCAGCCCTCGGCCGGCGGCCGGCCGTCGGGAAGCAGCAGCGCGCCAGTGGCCTCGATCTGCTGGCCGCGGTCCTGGGAGGTGTAGCGAAATGTGTGTGCCTCGGTGCCATGGACGGGCCCGGGCAGGTGGTCGAGGCCGAACGCGTCGAAGAGGACGACGTAGCCCTCCCTGTCGATGGTCCACATCTCGTTGGGCGCCGAGGAGATCAGGTCGCCCGTGAACCACAGGAGGTTCCAGTGACCGAGGCCGCACGTGAGCTCGGGTATACCCATGGGTGGTGTGATCGGGGGGAGGTGGTTGCGAGTGCCGCATGCGGCCAGGAAGAACGGTAACAATCGACGCATGTGGGCCCTCCGGGGATCGTGGGGGTTGTACACCACGCGGCCCATCCATGGCCGCGTACGGGGTGCGGGCGTGAAGAGTGAGGGGCCACAGGTTGGGCATGGCTTACGGCTCGTGGTTCATGCCGGTGCGCGCCAGCGACTCCAATACGGCCCCGCGAATCGCATCAGGCGGGCCGGTCCTGTGAGCTCGAAGGGCGCCATCTGGACCAGGGACCAGCCCGGCAGCGCGCGCCGGTAGTCGTCGAGATCGGCCCCACGAGGGAGGGGCCCGCGTCTGCCGGGGGAGAACGCCAGGGACAGCAGGGTGGCGCCAGGTGAGGCGATGGCCTGCAGCTCGCGCCCGACGGCCCGGCGCTGCTCGTTGGTGAGGCCGTGGAAGCAGCCGACGTCCAGGAAGAAGTCGAACGGTCCGGACAGGCCCGCGGAACGGAGCGCGGTCACGTCGGCCTCCAGGAAGGTAGCGGGGAGCTGTGCCCGGGTGGCCCGTTGGCGGGCGCGTCGGAGGGCCTGGGGCACCACGTCGACGCCGACGGCCCGCCAGCCCCGTCGCGCCAGCTCCACGGTCCAGTGGCCGCTGCCGCAGCCCAGATCCAGGGCGGCGCCGGGGCCGTCCGGCCGTTCTTCGCCTTCCCGGTCGAGGAGGGCGGACATCGTCTCCCCCTGCACCCGCGCGATGCCCTCCCAGGGCGTGAACCCGAGGAGGTAGGCAAGGCGGTAGGGCAGGCTCATGGAGGGCTCCGGTGGCGTGGGGGCGCAGCAGGCGTCACCCCGGGGATCGTCGGCCAGCGGTGCCGGGTGGAGGGGAATCGTCGGCCCGGTGCGTGGGGCTACTCCTCGGGCGTGGCCTGGCACGTCACGTACGTGCCCCAGCGACAGTCCCCGGACTCGAGCCGCCCCTCACGGGCATCGGCCAGGAACGCCAGCGTCTCCGGCAGCGACCACAGGTTGGCCTCGGCGTGGCCCGCGCCCGCGCAGCCGAGCCAGCGCAGGTCGGCGCCGTCGGCACACAGCGCCTCGAAGGCGTCCCGCTGCACCGAGGGATCGACGATGGTGTCCACCTCGCCCCAGATGGTGAGGGTGGGGGTGGTGTCGAGGGCCTCCACCGGCGTGGTGGGCAGGCTGTGGGCGTCCAGGATGCAGTCCCAGGCGGGCAGGGCGGACCAGTCGTCGGCCTTCGCGGCGGCGAGGGCCTGGGAGGTGAACCACGCGTCGAGCGCGTCGGGGGGCTCCTCACCCACGAAGCTGCAGTCGTCGGGCGGGCTGGCGAGCAGGTCGTCCACGGCGGCGGCGACCTCGGGGGCCAGGATGTCGGCGTGATCGACAGCATCGCCGTACCACTGGCTCCAGCCCACGGAGGTCGGCAGGGCGAGCGGCGTGCCGTCGACCCACGCGGACAGGATGCTGTTCATCGTGGCGCGCACGTCCATGGGCGGCGTGCCCGCGACCACGGCCTGCAGCTCGGCCTCGGGGGCGTACCAGGGCTGGTAGCGCTCGGCGAACAGGGCGGCGTGACCACCCTGGGAGGCCCCCCAGATCACGACGCCGACGTCCAGGGGCACGTCCAGGTCGTCCGTGAACAGCTGCACGCCGGCCCGCCAGGCATCCCACACGCCGAGGGCCGTCTGCTCCGCGTTCTGGGGGCTGTGGGCCACCGGTGGGGAGGCTGTGCCGTCGAGGCCGATGTAGTCCGGCGCGATCACGGCGTAGCCATGCATGGCCATCAGCGCGGGCTCGATGCCCTCCTCGAGGCGGCCGGCGGAGGGGGCGCAGGGCCCGGCCGATCCGGCGAAGGAGTGGGTGAGCAGCATGACGGGCCAGCCGTCGGCAGGGGGCGCGCCGTCCGGGAGGAGGAGGGCACCGGTGGCCTCGACGGTCTCGCCCCGATCCTGGGTGACGTAGCGGAAGGTGTGCGCGATGGTTCCGTGGGTCGGGGCGGGCAGATAGTCGAGACCGAACACGTCGAACAGGGTGGTGTAGCCGTCCTGGGAGATGGTCCACATGTCGTTCGGCGACGAGCTGATCGGCGTGCCCTGGGGCGGCAGGATCGACCACGACCCGAGGCCGCAGGTCAGCTCCGGGATGTCGAGGGGCTCGGGCAGCGGGTCGGGACCTGTGGTGGCGCAGGCGGCCAGGAAGAACGGGAGCAATCGGCGCATGGGGGACCTCCGCGGTCGGAGGCGTTGTACACCATGGAGCCTTGCCGGAACACGGCGTGGGGACGCAACGTCAGGCGAGGGCCGCATCCCGCGCGTCGTAGTACACCTGGGCCCGGTGCAGGCACTGCTGGATGCCGAGCCAGCTGACGATCTCGATGAGCTCGGTGGCCGCGAGGTGGGCGCCGGCGAGACCGAGCAGGGGCGGAGGCAGCACGGCGGGGCTGGACGCGGCACCGAGGCCGAGCAGCAGGGCGGTGCCCTGGGCCTTCGTGAGCCCGTAGGTGCGCGTGAGGGAGCGCAGGGTCGCCGTGAGGGCCGACGGGTCTTCGAGGTCGAGGGTGTGGTGGGCCAGGGCGTCGGCGGCCTCGGCGAAGGGACCGGCGACGGGACGGGAGGCAACCGCCAGCTCCGGGTTGCCGACCGCATGGCCGAGCAGCACCGTGAGGGCGTGCTTGACCTCGGGGCCGAGCGTGGTGTGCTGCAGGTTGTCGTGGAGCATGGTGGCGAGGGCACGCCGGACCCGGTCGGGGCCGATGCGGCCCAGGACGGCGGGTGCGAAGCCCCAGCGCGCCTGGAGCCAGTCGCCGACCTCGGGCCAGCGCTGGGGCACGCCGCGGGTCCACCGGGTCTCCAGGGACAGCGCGCCGGGGAAGAAGCGGATCCAGCCCAGCAGGTTCCTCATGGCGTCGCGGGTCATGGGGATGTTGCGCGAGACGTCGTCGCCCACGTCGTGCCGGCCGGTGGACCACCCCGTGGGGGCCAGGATGTGGCCCACGTCGTCGACCACGGAGCGCTCCAGATCGAGGCCGAGGGCGTCCATGCACTTGTTCAGGAAGCCCATCATGGCGGCACCGAGGGCGATCCACTCGGCGTTCCTGGGGCCGACCGCGCCGTGCAGGGCCGTGACGTCGGCGGGAAGCAGGGAGGCGGGAACCGAGCCCATGCCGGCGCCGGTGTGCAGGGCGGCGAGCTCCCCGGCGGACATGGCCTCGGGATCCGGCGCGCCGATGGCCCGGGCCACCGACAGGTCGTCGAGCCCGCGCCGCATGGCGAAGGTGCAGCAGTGGGCCGTGCAGTACATGCAGTCGGCGGCCTTGCTCGAGGCGTACATCGCGAGTCCCACCAGCGGCAGGGGGGCCCCGAAGCCGAACAGGGAGCCCGGCACGTTCAGGATGTTGGGCACCACGAGGTTCTCGGCGCGGAACGCCGCCGGCCAGATGGCCATGTACCGGGCCGCGTGGGGCGTGGTGCCGAGCATCCTGCGGACCAGCTCCAGCGCGGGCCCGTAGTGGGCCGTGAGGTGGGCTTCGTCGCGGGTGTGCCCCTCGAGGAGGTCGACCAGGTTGCGGGGCGCCTCGGTGGTGGCGTGGCCCACCGAGGGCGTGAGCGGATCCTGGACTTCCATGGAGACTCCCATGCGATGCGGCAGGCGTACTGTACGCGAGGCGGGAGGCACGGACGTCGGGAAAGCTGCGGAAGGTCGGCCGTGACGCCCACTCACGGGGGGCGTCACGGCGAGGGTCCCGAAGCCGGGCAGCCCTCAGTCGGCGGACTCGAGGGCGGGCTGGGCAGAGGCGTCCGCCGACGTGTAGCTGCACTCCACGTAGGGGGCCATGGAGGCGTCGATCGCCTGGGTGATCTCGCTGCCCTTGTTGTCGTTGAAGCGCATGCACAGCTGCCAGAACTGGAACGTGATGGCCTCTTCATGCGCCGTGACGGAGAAGGTGTCCGTGGTGGTCGTCTGCTTGGAGACGGTGATGCTGTGGCTGGAGCCGTGCTGGTAGGTGAACGAGCTGCTCAGCTTGGCGCCGATGCCCTCGAGGCCGGCGCTCACCTCGGCACCGATGGTGGTGGCGAAGGAGTTGGTCTCGGTGTCGGTGGTGGAGACGCCGTTGGTCACGCTGATCCCCCGTGACGCGGTGGCGCCGGGGTTCACGTGGCCCTGGAACACGCACCTCCAGAAGTAGCTGGCCTGGATGTCCACCTGCTCCGTGGAGGCGCTGATGGAGCGGACGACGACCTTGCTTCCGCCGTCGTTGTCCTCGGTGAGGAACAGACTCTTGAAGCCCTCCTTCCAGGCGGTCGGCGGCATGACCACGGTGTAGGTCTGGAAGGAGTGGGTGTGGATCTTGAGCCGGGTGGACCAGCCAGGGCCCGGCCCGAGCATCGCGGGAAAGGAGCTCACCGTGAGGTGGGCGGAGTGGCTGACGGCCTTCGCCTCGAACGTGAGGGTGATCGCGCAGGGGGTGGGCGCCTTGATGACCAGGAACGAGCTGGTGATGTGCCAGGCGCTCTGCCCGCCGTCCCACTTGGCGTCCGTCAGGTTCAGGTTGTCCGTGGGCGTGATGATCCCGGTACTGAGGTCGAGGGTCTGGGGGGGCACCACGTGGGTGGTGCAGGTGTCGACCTGCACTGGCGTGGTGAACCCAGGTGCGTACTTCTGGTCACCTGGCACCGGCGGAGGCCCCTGGTCGATGGACCAGCCCCAGATCTCCGCGTGGAAGTTCTTCGCCGTGACGGTCTTGGCATTTGTCATGTTCTCAGCTCCTTTTCGGGTCTCCGGCGATCGTACAGGTCCGTCCCTGGGGGCGTGTGAGGGAAGGGACGTACGTAGGGGGAGATGGGGAGCTGGTGAGGGGGCTGGGGCTGGGGGAGGAGTGGGTGTTCTGGAGTGGATAGGGTGGGGTTACTCCACGTACCCAAGCGCCTCCAGCTCCGCCTGCACCCGCGCATTGCTCTGCTTCTTCGACGGCAGCGGATCCGCGCTCTGCACGAACCGGTCCATCGCCTGATCCAGCGCCTGCCCGGCGGGGCTGTTCTCGGCCTCGACCGGATCCCGCTCGCCTGGGTCTGCCGCGAGGTCGTAGACCCAGGAGCGCTCCGCCTTGGGCTTGAAGATGAGCTTGTGGCTGCCCTCACGGACGGCCTTGTCCATCTTGGCGTTGACCCAGGTGCCCTTGGGCACCTCGGTGTGGGGCTTGGTGGCCTCGGCGAACACGGGGCCGCGGTCGAAGGCCTCGCCGGTGAGCGCCGGCAGGAAGCTGGTGCCGTCGACCCGTTCCGGTGCGGGCAGGCCCAGCAGCTCGGCGAGGGAGGGCACCACGTCGACGTTGGAGACGGGCACGGACACCCGGGTGCCGGCGTGCTCCTTGCCGGGCAGGCGGACGATGAGGGGCGTGCGGATGGTGTCGTCGAACACGGTGGCGCCGTGATCCCACTTCTCGGTGCGGCTCGAGAAGGTCTCGCCGTGGTCGGAGGTGACGATCACCACGGCGTCGTCCATCCAGCCCTGCTCCGTGAGGCCCGCGAACAGGCGGCCGAGCTCGTGGTCCGTGTACTCGATGCCGGCCCGGTACAGGGCCGTGAGCAGCTCGGTGCCCCGGGCGCCCTTGCCCTTGCCCACGGCACGCCGGACCCGCTGGATGTGGCCCATGCTGCCGGCGTCCTTGGGCGCTCCCTCGAACGCGGCCAGCGTGTTGGCGTACCAGGGCTCCGGCGGGATGTAGGGCGCGTGCACGTCGAAGTAGTGCACGAACAGGAAGGTGCGCTCGTTCTTGTCCTGACGGGCCATCCACTTCAGGGCAGCGTCGGTGACCTCGTTGCCCACGCGGCTGGTCTGGCCCACGACCCCCTCGGACCGGTGCAGCGTGAAGCGCTCGTCGAGGTGGTCGAAGCCCTGGGTGAAGCCCGAGTGGCTGGCCAGGGGCATGGCGCCGAGGAACGCCCCGGTGTGGAAGTCGGCCAGACGGAGCCACTCCGGCAGCATCAGGTTGTCGTCGTTGACCAGGTAGTCGTTGCGGGGCACGCCGTGGTGGTGGCTGTACCGGCCCGTGAACAGCGCGGTGTGGCTCGCCAGGGTGGTGGGCGCCGCACTGATGTGCTGCTCGAACACCACACCCTCGGCGGCGAGGGCGTCGAGGGTGGGGGTGCGCACCTGGGTGTTGCCGTAGGGGCCCGTCTGGTCGGCGCGCAGGGTGTCGAGGCTCACCAGGATGACGTGGCGGGGGGCATCCTTCGCGGGGGTGAGCTTGTCGGGGGCCGGGGCCTCGTCGGCTTTCTGGCCAGAGGGGCTGCAGGCGGCGGCGAGGGCAACGAGGAAGGGGAGCAGGGTACGCAACGGGGGCCTCTCGTGATGCCCGCATGCGCGGCATGGGGCCTCTCGTGATGCCCCCATGTAGCGCATGGACGGGGGCAGGGGAAAGGCCGGGGCCCTGGACCAGACCGGAACCGACAAAGTCCCCCCGGTCATCGACCAGGGGGACTGTTGTTGCCAGTTGTTTCAGGGATGACGCCCACCCAGGCTGGATGGGCATTCTTGGCAGACGGAATAGGGGTGTTCCATCGTGAGGAGGGTAGGTGATGAACCGTTCAGGAACTGTACGCGCGGTGGTGGCGGGGGCTCTCGTCCTGGTGGCCGGTTGGGCCCTGGCCCAGGAGGGTCGGACCCCCGACAAGCCCACCACGGAGCAGGCGCCGCCCGCGCCCGTGCCGCCGCCGTCCCCCACGGCCGACGTCGCGCCGATCACCCAGGTGCCCCCCAGCGCCCTGGTGCCCGCCCAGACGGCCCTTCGTCCGCGCTGCCTGCCCGCCCGGGTGGGCACGGTGAAGGAGTACGAGAAGCTGCTCGGCGAGCTGTACGACGAGGGCCGGCGCAACCTGCAGGTGATCGGCACGGGGGTGGTCTGTGGTTGGTGATCCCAAGAAGAAGCTGCGCCGGGCCATGCGGCGCATCGTCGGCGGCCTGACGGAGGCCGAGCGCCACCGCCAGCAGACCCAGGCGTGCGCGCAGCTCGCGCGGGTGCAGTCCCAGGCCCCACTGCTGTACATGGCGCTCCCGGACGAGCTCGATCTCGGCTTCTGGATGCGCACCCGCTGGACGAACGGCCAGGCCGTCTACCTGCCCCGCGTGGCCGGCGACGACATCGAGGTGGTGCGGGTCCGCGGTCCCGAGGAGCTGCAGGCCGGCGCCTATGGCATCCTCGAGCCCCGTGAGGATCTCGAGGTGGTGGAGCTGCAGGACCTGGATCTGGTGGTCACGCCGGGCCGGGCCTTCGACACCCGCGGCGGCCGCATGGGCCGCGGCGCAGGCTTCTACGACCGCTTCCTGAAGCACCGCTCGGTGGATCAGAAGGTGGTGGGCGTGTGCTTCACCCAGCAGCTCGTGCCCGAGGTCCCCATGGGCCCCCACGACGTGCCGGTCGACGACGTCCTCACCGCCGAGGGGTGGGCATGCCGGCGCTGAGCGCTCCGCTGCAGACCCTGCTCGATGGCCTGCAGATCGATCCCGGCACCGTGGTGTTCGATCTGGACTCCACGCTCATCTCCACCTCGGCGCGGCACCTGCGGATCTTCCAGGAGTACGCGCTGCAGTGCGGGGATCGTGAGCTGTGGGCCCTGGCCGAGACCCTCGGGCTCGCCGACTTCTCCTGGGACGTCCGTGAGCCGCTCTGGCGGATCCGGCCACGGCTGCAGCACCACGACGAGCCGCTGCTGCAGTTCTGGATCCCTCGCTACTTCGACGGCGCCTACACCTGCGTGGATCTGCCCTACCCGGGGGCCGTGGAGCTGGTGAGCCAGGTGGCCGCCACGGGCTCCCAGGTGGTCTACCTGACCGCCCGCCCGGAACCCACGATGGGCGAGGGCACCCGATCCAGCCTGCAGGCCTGGGACTTCCCCTTCGACGAGGGGGAGCTGCTGTGGATGAAGCCGGATCTGCAGACCACGGACGCGGACTTCAAGGCCCGCTGCCTCGACGAGCTTCGCCACCTGCCACCGGTGAAGGCCACCTTCGAGAACGAGCCGGGTCATGCCAACCTGTTCCTCCGCAGCTTCCCTGACGCGAAGCACTTCCTCCTCGACACCTGCCACAGCCCAGGGGCGCCACCGTTGCGCAGCGGGATCGAGAGGATCCAGGGCTTCCTGTGACCGAAGGGGCTTCGTGCCCCGCCGCGCGGCCACCCTCCTGCCCCCATCCCGGGCGTGGCGGGCCGGGGATGCCAACATCAACCTTCCGCGACCCGGTTCGATGAGGGGGGCCATGCGCCCACGTGCGCGACTGGAGGATCCATGCGCCACATGCTCATCCTGTGTGCCCTTCTCGCCGCCTGCAACGACGGCAAGCAGATCCAGAAGAAGGTTGAGGAGACCCCCGAGGTCAACCCGGACGCCAACCGGGAGCGGTCCACGGACGTCGGGGAGGAGCTGTACATCTGGTCGGTCCCGATGCTCGAGAACCTCAAGTCCCTCTCGGCGCTGGCACTGGAGCCGTCGTCACCGGGCTTCAAGGGCCCGCCCAACACGCTGACGAACGACACCGAGCGCATCGACGCGAGCTTCAAGGACGTCGTCACGCCCAACAACGACACGCTGTACTCGATGTTCGCGCTCGATCTCCGGGCCGAGCCGCAGGTGTTGTCGGTGCCGGCGATCACCGACCGCTACTACAGCTTCCAGTTCATCGATCTGTACACCTACAACTTCGCCTACGTGGGCACGCGGGCCACGGGCACGGACGCAGGCACCTTCGTGATCGCCGGACCCGGGTGGGAGGGAACGGCGCCCGATGGGGCCGAGGTGATCCGCTCCGAGACCAACCTCGTGATGGTGATCGGCCGCACCCAGGTGATGGGGAAGGAGGATCTGCCCGCGGCGAGGGCCGTCATGGAACGGTACGAGCTGCAGCCCCTGTCGTCCCTGACGGGCACGGAGGCGCCTCCGGCCCCGACCGAACCCCTGCCCACCTACGACGCCGACGCGGTGCAGGGGGTGGGCTACATCGGCACCATCAACGCGCTGTTGGCCCTCGCGGAGCCGAACCCGGCCGACGCCGAGAAGCTGCAGCGCTTCGGGGTGTTCGGGGTGGGGCCAGGACAGCCCTTCGATCGCAGCCAGCTCGGGCCGGCGGCCGAGAACGCGCTCACCGCCGGCCGTCAGGACGCCGACGTGAAGCTCGAGAACACCCCCATGGGCCGCAATGCGAACGGCTGGGAGATCTCGGCCGACATGTTCGGCACCCGGGAGATGATGCGGGGCAAGGACCTGCAGCGCGCCCAGGCCTCGCGGGCGGGTCTGTGGGGCAACAACGCAGGGGAGGCCATCTACCCGATGGCCTTCGTCGATGGGGACGGTGACCCGTTGGATGGCTCTAAGCACAGCTACACGCTGACCTTCCCGGCAGGTGCCATGCCCCCGGTCGACGCCTTCTGGTCGGTGACCATGTACGTGAAGGACAGCCAGCTGTTCTACGACAACCCCCTCGACCGCTATGCGCTCGACGATCGGAGCGACTTCGAGAAGGGCCCGGACGGCTCGGTCACGATCACGATGTCCCACGAGGAGCCGAAGAGCGCCATCTCCAACTGGCTTCCGACGCCGGCCGCCCCCTTCTATGTGGTGCTTCGCATGTACCTGCCCAAGGAGGGCGCAGAGAACTACGACCCGCCGGCCATCACGAAGGTGAAGTAGCGCGCTTGCGGGGCTGCCTTTCCCATGCCATGCATGGCATGGGCCGGGCGGTCCTGGAGGCGAGATGAACAGAGCCTGGTGGGTGCTTCCGCTGGTGGTGGGATGCACCGAGGGCGGGCCGCAGACCCCGGATCTTCCGGATCTGCAGTGCGCAGACGAAGCTGCAGACGAGGTCCTGGTGTCCTGGCGCACGGTGGGTGGGATGCTGGAGACGGGCGGCGAGGGCCTGCTGTACCTGGATGCCCACCGGTTCTTCCGGGTGTGGGGCGACTGTAGCTACCAGATCTACGACTCCCAACCGTACCCGGTCGGGCACTGGGTCCCGATCCGGCAGGGCCAGCTCGACACCGACGAGCTGAAGCTGCACGTCTCGGCGCTCCTCGGCGTGCTGCAGGACGTGGACGACCTCGAGCACGACCACTGCCAGACCCCTGCGCCGGACGCCCCCACCGACCTGTTCCAGGTGGCGGGCGAGATCCAGCGCTGCCCCGGAGCGGCCCTTCCGGAAGACCTCCGGGATGCCTCCCTGGCGGCCTTCGACGCCCTCGACGCCGCCGCCACGGAGCAGGCGGTGCCGGACGAGGTACGGGTGCACGTGGGCTTCACGCCCCGGGATCCCGGCGACGACGCAGAGGTGATCGCCTGGCCCTTCACCTCCGTCACGGTGCAGGAGGCCTTTCAGGACCTCGACAACGACGACTACCAGCCCGAGTACGGCGTGCCGCTGGATCCCTCCGAGTGGGATCTCGCGCTGGATCTGCGGGACGGCTTCGGCGAGGCGCTGGCGTCCGGCGACGCGGAGGGCGGCACCGCCCTGTGGGTGCAGGTGCCCGATGGTCGCGTGAAGGGCCTGTACATCCGCGAGCGGGTCGACCACCCGGATGAGTGATCCAGGGTCTGCACCGCGGATCCGTCCGGTGGCATGCCGCCGGACGCAGGACGGGCCGGCTCCCCGGTTCCACTGCGGTGGGGGGGCCGGCCCGTGCGTGCGCCTGGGATGCCTCAGTCGAGCTGGGTGTGCTCGACCTCCTCGGGATCGAAAGTGATCATGAAGTAGGCGGGATCCGACAGATCGATGTCGAAGTCGTAGGGATCCAGATCCACGCTGATGGGCACGGAGTCGTAGTAGGCGTTGATGTCGATGGATCCGTCGATCTGCAGCTCGTTGAGCAGGTAGCCCCACAGCTCGGTGTGGAAGAGCAGGCTCGCGGGCTCGCTCATGTAGGGGATGAGCTCGGAGATGTCGTGGCGGGTGAGGTCGTCGTACTGCTCGCCGATGAGGTCGCCGCCCTGCTCGGCCTCCCAGGTGTCGACGGACAGCGTGGTGTAGAAGCTGGTGAAGTTGACGTCGATCTCGATCTCGATGTCGACGTAGGGGAAGACGCTGCCCGGATCCAGGCCGAACTCGGACCAGGACCAGCTGAAGGGCGCGGCCTCGTACACCACCGCCTCGCCCTCGCCGTCTTCGAAGAAGGCGAAGGTGTCGAAGACCACGGCGGAGAAGTCGTGCTCGAGGAAGGGCAGGTCGACCAGCAGATCCACCAGATCGCCGAGGGGGAACGAGGTGCCGGCGATGGTGACGTCGATGGGGAAGTCGATCTCGAGGTGCGGGGTCATCAGGCCGCCGAGCTCGATGCCCTCGAAGTACTGGAACCACTCGTCCTTCTCATCCTCGACCACGTGGCTGTAGCCGGAGACCTCCAGATCAGAGGAGCCGGTGACCTCGAAGCCGACCTCGATGGCGTAGTCGCCGTCGTCGTCGAACTCGTGGGTGACGGAGCCCTCCATGGCCTGCCAGCCGGCGTCGTCGAAGACGAAGGTGACCTCTTCGCGGCTGTACTCGACCGGCGGCGGCGGGGGCTCGCCGGTATCGGTGGGCTCGCCGGTGTCGCCCGGCTCACCCGTATCGGCTGTGTCGATGGCGTTGCCGAACTCGTCGGTGTCGGAGCCGCAGTTGGCGGCATCGGGATCCTGTTCGCAGGGATCGGAGACGGTACAGGCCCCGGCGAAGAGCAGGAGCAGGGCTAGGGTTCGCATGGGACCTCCGTGAAACACCGGGTTCGCCCGATGGTTGGCCCCGCCTATACCAGCTTTCGATCCTTTTGGGTACCCCTGTCAGCTCGGGTCATACACCCCGATGAAAGGCAGGTTCCGGTAGCGTTGATCCAGATCCAGCCCGAACCCCACCACGAAGTGGTCGGGGATCACGAAGCCGCTGTAGTCCGGATCCAGCACCACAGTGCGCCGGGAGGGCTTGTCGAGCAGCGTGACCATCTTCAGGCTGGCCGGCCGGCGGGAGCGGAGGTTCTCCAGCAGGTACGACAGCGTGCGGCCGGTATCCACGATGTCCTCCACCAGGAGCACGTGCTTTCCGGAGATGTCGGAGGCGAGATCGTGGGTGATGCGCACGGTGCCCGTGGACTCGGTGCCCGCGTAGGAGGTGACGCCGAGGTACTCCACGATCACGTCCTGCTCGGGCATGGCCCGCAGCAGATCGGCGGCGAACATGAGCGAGCCCTTCATGACGATGATCGCCACGAGGGTCTCGCCTGCGTAGTCCTGCTCGATCTGCCTGGCGATCTCGCGGATGCGCGCGGCGATGGCGGGAGCGTCGAACAGCGGGGTGATGCGGTGCAGTTCCATCGGCTGGCCCTCCGGGTCAGGGGGTATCGCTCACCTCGAAGTACAGCGGGAGGTGATCGGAGATGCCCATCTCCTGTACCACCTTCGGTTCCTTCACGACGAATTCCCGGCTGACGAAGGCGTAGTCGAGCACGCGGTCGGGCTTGTCGCCGCCGAAGGGCACGTAGGTGCGCCAGTCCTGGGCCCAGTCCTGGGCCTGCTCGAGGGCGACCCAGGGCTGGAAGCGATCGTACAGCAGCTGCACGGGCGTGCCGTCGGCGGCGTACAGCTTCGCGTCGTCGCCGAGGCGGTCGCGCTTGTCGCCGGGAAGCAGGCTGTTGAGGTCGCCGGCGAGGATCCACTTGTGGTGGAACTTCTCGAGGGCCGTGGCCCAGCCGTTGAGCTGGCGCATCTGCTTGTCGAGGGTGCCGTCGTCGTAGGAGAAGGCGCTCAGGTGGGTGTTGCCGAGGCGCACCTCGGTGCCGTCCGAGGTCTTCAGGCCCACGTCGAGCAGGGCGCGCCGCAGGTTGAAGGCCTGCCGCCAGGTGGGCTCGTCGAGCAGGGCGAGCTGGATGCGGCGGGCGTCGGTGAGCTGGTAGCGGGACATGACCGTGAGGTGCATGTCGACCTTCCCGAGGTGGCTGCCGGAGGGGTAGGGGACGTAGCCGACCTTGTGGTAGGGGGCGGTGGCGCCGCAGGGGAAGCGCAGGCGCTCCATGAGCTCGGCGTGCTGATCGACCCGGCCGGTGCGGGTGGATCCACGATCGACCTCCTGCAGGAGCACCACGTCGGGCTGCAGCTCCTCCAGGACCCGCGTGATCTCGTCGAGGGTGTCGGCCACGTCGCTCGGGGGCACCTGCACGGCCTCGCCGCCGTCGTAGAAGAAGTGGTGCTTGCGGGAGCCGGCGTACTGGATGTTCCACACCACGACCTTGAGGGGCTCGCTGCCGTCCCAGGCCGGCGCGGAGGCCGCGCACTGGACGTCTACGGGCTCTTCCTCGTCGGGGGTCCACAGCATGGAGCGGGCGCCCCACCAGGCGACGGCGGTGACGATACCGAGGGTGAGCAGGATGGGCAGGGCCTTGTTCGCCATGAAACCTCCGTCGGCGGATGGGGATGCCATCGCATATGTTGGAGAGGGATGCCAGCCCTGGAGATGGTTCGTTGCGAACGTGGTGGACCCGCAGCCTGAAGGTGATCGATGTGGCCGGGGTACCCGTTCGGCTGCATGGCACGTTCCTCGCGCTCATTCCGGTGGCGCTGGGCTACGGGTGGCTGCGCGGGCAGTGGGGAGGGCTTGTGCTCACCTTGAAGGTACTGGCCGTCATGCCCCTGCTGGTGCTGATGCACGAGCTGGCCCACGTGTTCACCGCCCGTGCCTTCGGAGCGAAGACCCGCAGCGTCACGCTGTCACCCATCGGTGGCGTCGCCATGATCGAGCTGCAGTCGATGGCCCCCTGGCAGGACGTGCTGGTCTCCCTCGCCGGGCCCGCCTCCAACCTGGCGCTGGCGGCGCTGCTGTGGGGCACGGAGGGGGAGCTGCGGATCCTCATGTTCGCCAACCTGCTGCTCGGCCTGTTCAACCTGCTGCCGGCATACCCCATGGACGGCGGGCGCGTGCTGCGGTCGGCGCTGCGGATGGCGGTCGACGAGGACGAGGCGGCGTCGATGTCGCTGGGCGTGGGCGTGCTGGTGGTCCTGGCCATGCTCGCGCTGGGTCTGGCGCTGGGGCAGGTGGGCCTGGTGCTCGTGGCCGTGTTCCTGCTGTGGGTGCAGGGGGCGGAGATGCGGGCGTTGGGGCGGGCTCCGCGCTGATGCTCCATCGAAGGTGTGGACCATTCCCAAGCTGGCATGGTGAGATGCACTTCGGGACTTGCCGATGGGGACCGATGCGTGCAGATAGCCGCCCCCACAGCGCTCGTTCCATGGAGGGCACATGCGCTTGACCGATCCCTTCGCCACCCGCCTCCCGGATCCGGACGAGGCCCTCCGCGGCCGTGCCGAGCCGATGCACCTCGACATGACCCACGCGGTCAACGGCCGGCCCATGGATCTCCCCGCCACCGACGGTCTGTCGGAGATCTTCCTGGGCCTCGGCTGCTTCTGGGGCGCCGAGCGGCTGTTCTGGGAGCTCGAGGGCGTGGTCGTCACCGCAGTGGGCTACCAGGGCGGGCTCACGCCCAACCCCACCTACCAGGAGGTGTGCTCCGGTCGCACGGGACACACCGAGGCGGTGCGTGTGGTGTACGACCCGTCCAGGATCTCGCTCGTCGACCTTCTGAAGGTGTTCCTCGAGTCCCACGATCCCACCCAGGGCTACCGCCAGCAGGGCGACGTGGGCACCCAGTACCGCTCGGCCGTGTACTACACCGATGCGGAGGACCTGGCGGTGATCGAGACCGCCCTCGCCGCGTACGAGCAGGAGCTCGCCAAGGTGGGCAAGGGCCCCATCACCACCGAGGTCAGGCCCGCACCGGTGTTCTACTTCGCAGAGGACTACCACCAGCAGTACCTGCACAAGAACCCGGCCGGGTACTGCGGGCTGAAGGGCACCGGCGTGAGCTGTCCGTTGTTCTAGCCCCTGGCCTGGCGTGAGCCCGGGCTCACGCCGTCGTGCAGGACCGGTGAAGGCAAGGGACCGCCGTTGGCGGGCCCTCAGGACGAGCCGGTCGCACCCACACGTCGCTCCCTCCACAGCACGGCCATCGTGGAGGCGGAGAGGAGCGCCACGGCACCACTGAATCCGATGCCAGCGCCCCGGAGTCCCCACGTGTCTGCTGCCCATCCGACGCCGATCACGGGCAGGGAGATCGCCAGGTAGACGACGAGGAAGAACGAGGACGCAAGCTCGGCCCGCTGGTCGACGGGTGCCGCCGCGTTGAGCTCACCGAGCGCGGAGCGGAAGCCGACGCCCTGGCCGAGACCGGCGACGATGACGGCGAACACCAGGATGGCGACCGACTCGAGCCGCAGCCCGACGGCGAACGAGAGCATGCCAGCGGTGATCAGGGCGCACCCGGAGGCGAGGGCCGCGCGGCCGAGGGGACGCACCAGGGCGAGCTGGCCCACGGCGGACGAGGCGAAGAGCGCGAAGACCGAGACGCCCGTGAGCGTGGCACCGGGAATCCCCACCAGCCGACGCAGCATGGCAGGCCAGACCGCCGTGAAGAGGCCCAGCACCGCGAAGCCTGCGAAGCCAGCGAGGGCTGCGCGGACGAAGGTGCCCCGAACCTGTGGCGGTACCGTGGGCAGCACGATGCGAAAGGCCTCTCGCCGGGAAGGGACCGTCTCTCCCACACACCAGATGCCGAGGGTCACCACCACGAGCAGAACGAGGTGGAAGGCGTAGGGCAGCCGAAGGGGAGCGGGGGCGAGATCGGCCAGGAGGCCAGCGACCAGCGGACCGGTGCCCAGTCCACCCATGTTCGCCAGCGTGGCCACCAGGGTGGCTCGTTCCGCGTGTTCCTCCCCCGCGAGATCCACGAGCGTCGCCGTCGCGGTCCCCGTGAAGATGCCGGCGGCGAGGCCCGAGAGGACGCGGCCGACGATCAGCCAGCCCAGGCCGTCCGCACCCATGAAGACGATCCCACTGACCGCGGCACAGGCAAGGCCGGGCAGCAGGACCAGCCGCCGACCGAGCACGTCGGACGCACGACCGAACAACAGCAGGGCCGTGAGGACCCCGAGGGCATAGGCAGCGAAGACGAGGGTGACGGCGGCCGTCGAGAAGCCGAACCGTTCCTGGTAGATCACGTACAGGGACGTTGGTAGCGTCGACCCGAGCATGATGACGAAGAACGCGGCCGCCACCACCCAGAAGTCGCGACGTGGCTGTGTGGGCCGTACCTGCATCAGCGCGCCTCGCAGCTCGGCGCCAGGCGGGTGATGGCGGCGCAGGTGCTGTCCAGGAGATCGCGGGTGGCGATGTGACCGATGTAGCCGTCGGGACGCACGAGGATCAGCGCGTCACCCGGCGTGCCGTAGCTGCGATGCAGGGTCGAGCGGGCGTGGCGCTCGCTGACGACCAGACGCCGAAGGGACGCGCCCTTGGCGGGCCACGGTAGCCTCTCCAGCGCGTCGGCTGCGCCGGTGCCCGTGGCGATGGCCGTGAAGTGCGGACCTCGGAGCCTGTCGAACAGGCGGCCCTGCGTGCCCGTTCCGTCGACGAGCATCGCATCCGGCGCACGATCGCCGACGCGCAGGGTCGTGGTCGAGTCCGATGTCCCTGGCGCGAGCGGACCGCCGAAGTAGGTGATGCCGAGCTGCTGTTCGTCCTTGCCCCTCTTGATGCTGGAAGGGTCCAGGGAGCCGATGCCCTCGTACTTCTTCGTCGACAGGCCGAGCACGCTGGCCGCCACCGGCCTTCGCTCCGCCTCGTAGCTGTCGAGGAGGTCCGCCGGGGCGCCCGCGAGGACCTGGGCGAGCTTCCAGCCGAGGTTGTAGCCATCCTGGATGCCGGTGTTGAGGCCCTGTCCGCCCGCGGGCGTGTGGACGTGGGCGGCATCGCCGGCGAGGAACACCCGTCCGGACCTGTAGGCGTCCGCGAGGCGGATGTTCGGCCGGAACACGGACGTCCACGCGATGTCGCCGAGCTCGACCCGCGGGTTGCGCATCACCGCCCGGACCCGCCTGTTCAACGCCTCTCTCGTCAGCTCGGGCTCCTCGTCGGGAGCCAGCCGGAACATCCACTGGAAGAGCTCGCCGTGGGGAAGCGGGCAGGCGCCCACGAATCGACCGCGCCGGGCCGGCCAGATGTGCCAGCGGTCCCGTGAGAGCGCGCCCCCCACGAGGGTGGCGTCGGCGATGAGCATCCGATCCTGGGCGTCGGTCGAGCCGACGAACGGGATGCCGAGTTGCTTGCGCACCTGACTCGCACCACCGTCGGCGCCCACGAGGTAGCGCGCGGTGATCTCCTGCCGGCCCGCTCGCGTGGCCACGGTCGCGGTGACCGTGTGCGGGTCCTGTCGAAGCTCCAGCAGCTCCACGCCATGCTCCACCGGGGTTCCGAGCTGTGCGAGCCGCTGCTGCAACAGGCGGTCGGTGCGGAACTGGGGGAGCATCCAGGTGTTGGGGTACGGGACGTCCGCGGAGGGCTGGCGCCAGGCCATCATCCGCCACGGGAGGGTGAACGGGCCCAGGTGGAGCCCGAGCTTGGGGTACAGGCGCCCTTCCGCAAGGATCGGGTCGAGCACGCCGAGGTCCTCGAAGACCTCCAGGCTCCTGGGCTGCAGGCCCTTGGCGCGTGAGCCGTCGAAGGCGCCCTCCGCCTTGTCGATGACCCGCACGGACAGGCCCCTGCGCACGAGATCGATGGCCAGGGCCGAACCGGTCGGCCCGGCTCCGGCAATGAGGACGTCGTGGATCGGATGCGTCATCTTCCACTCTCCGTTCCGATGGCTGCGACGAAGGCAGCCAGGTGTTCCGCCACTTTCGCGGGCTGCTCGATGGGGGGCATGTGACCGCACCTCGCGATGACGTGGCTCGTGTGAGGCCGCAGCAGCGTGCCAGCGGCGTCGAGCTTGCTGCCCGGCGTGACCTGGTCGGCATCGCCCCACAGCAGCATCGTGGGGATGTCCAGCGTCGCGGTGCGGCGGAACAGCTCCTCACGACCGGAGAGCCGGAGGTGCTGCAGCGTGTCGAACAACGCGAACATCGTGCCCTGGCAGCGGAAGGCGTCCCGCACCATGGCAGCCAGCTCCTCGCCAAGTGCAGGATCGGCGACTTCCCGTGCCATGTGGCCCTCGAGCATGCGGCGGCCCATCCACCGGGCCACCGGGCCGGCCACGAGATCGTGACCCAGGGCGCGGTGCAGGGGGAGCATGGGGCGCTCCAGTCCTGCGGGGCTGATGAGGGTCAGGCTGGAGACCCAGGGTCGATCCTGGGCGAACGCCATGGCCACGAGGGCGCCCATCGAGGTGCCCAGCACGTGCACGGGTCCGTCGTGGCGAACCCATCCGAGAAGCTCATCGAGCTGGCGGACGAACAGCGCCTCGTCGTAGGTCGCCGTGACCCGGTCCGAGTATCCGCGACCGTAGAGGCTGTAGGCGAGGGTCCGGAAACCCCGAGCGTGCAGGGGCGAGGTCAGCCGATCCCAGAAGGGCAGGGGAACCGTGAGCCCGCCGATCAGCGCGACGAGCTCGCCTCGTTCCGGCCCCGAGATCTCGACCTGGGTGGTGCCGTCGGAGAGCGCGACGTAGGCGCCGCGCAGGCTGCGACGTGCGTGGTCGTCGAGTCGAAGATCCTCGCCGGGGGCGACGAAGTACCTCATGGGGTGGTCCGGGAGCTGGTGGTCGGGTCGTCCAGGCCATGCAGGAAGGTGGCCACGGCCTGGCTGACCCACGCGGGGTCCTCCTCCGGCAGCAGGTGCCCACCCGTGGGGTGGACCTTCTCCACCGCACCCTCGATGTCGCGCGCGAAGAACTGCCCATCGATGCCGGCGCTCCGCAGCACGAGGGTGGGGACGCGGATGCGTCCGATCTCATGGCTGCGGTCGGGTTGCAGTGTGGCCACGACGTCGACGAAGGCCGAGCGGTTTCCCGGCCGGCACATCAGCTGGAAGGCCCGCTCGACCCTCGCATCGTCGATGACGCTCGCGTCGCGCCCCACGACCGCACGCAGGTTGCGGGCGATCAGTGCCTTGGGCATCCACGTTCGCAGGAGGGCGCCGCTCCATCGGCCCTGGGCGAGACGCACGGCCATGGGCCGGGACTTGCCCGGGTAGCCGGTCGCATTGACCAGCACGAGCGCGCGCACCAGCGATGGGTGATCCAGGGCCAGGTTCCACGCGATGTGGCCTCCCAGGGAGCTGCCCACGACCGTCACGGAAGGCACGTCCAGCTGTGCGAGGAAGCGGGCGATCGTGGAGGCGCAGGTGGTCACCCGGTAGTCCCGATCCGGCCGGGGCCCCGTGAGCCCGAAGCCCGGCAGGTCGAGTCGGATCACGTCGAACGCGTCGGAGAGCCGGGTGGATACGTCCGTGAATTGATGCAGGGAGGCCCCGCTTCCGTGGAGCAGGAGGACGGTCGGACCGTGCCCGCTGCGCTTGTAGTGGAGGGGGCGTCCGTCGACCTCGACGAAGCGAGAGTCCTGTTGTGCAAGGGTCCATTTCATGTTTCGGCAACACCGTTTTCGTTTCTATAGCTGCGGCGGCCACAGACGTCCACGGGTTTGTCGATCCGGTCAGCCCGGAGGGGGCCGGGTCAGGCGTCGCGCTCGTCGAGCCGGTGGGCCAGGCCGGCGATGAGAAGGTCGAGCCCGAACGCGAACTCCTCATCGAGGGAGATCGGCAGGGCGTCGCCCACGGCCGCCGTGGCGGGGTGCGTCTGCGACAGGGCCGCCTTCAGGGCGCCGGTATCCGCCCCCGCTCCGGTGCCACCGGTCTGGATGGCGAAGCCGAGGACGTAGCGCGCGAGGGAGGCGTAGGTGCGGGCGGCAAAGTGCGGCGGGAACCCGTTCTCCAGGAGCACAGCGAGACAGCGCTCGCGGAGGAGCATGGCGTTCGGGCCACTCGGCACCCGCTCGAGGAGCAGCGGGAGGGCGCCGCGGTGGTTCTTCATCGCGTGGTAGGCCGCCGTCGCCACCTGACGATACGCCTGCCGCCAGTCCATCCCCGAGAGCTCGCCGACGCCGGACACGGCGTGACGGAACAGGTGGTCGACGACTTCCGCGACCAGCTCCGTCCGGTTCTCGAAGTGACGGTAGAGCGTGGCCGTGCTCGAGCCGAGTTCTCGCGCCAGGGTCCGCATCGACAGGGCGTCTGCACCCTGACCGTCGACGATCTCGAGGGCCTTGGCGATGATGTCCGCCCGGGGAAGGGGGGGACGGCCGGGAGTACGTCTGCTGCCCATGTGCTGGATCCGTCCTCGAGGGTGCAGGCCCTGGACGCGTGGTGGGTCGCCCGGGGCGGGTGGTGCCTGCGCAGTACCTACCCGTACCACCCTCCCACGTCGAAGGATCGCAGGCCCTGCTCCAGGTGTCGCCCGGCATCCTCCGGTGCGAGGCTGCGAGCTGTCCCTGCTTCCACGGTGAGGGTGGCGTGAGCTTCTGCTCACGCCCCTTTCGTGCCTTGCGCCACCACCCCACGGGGCAGGTCGCCGGCCAGCAGCAGCATCCCGTTGACGAAGCCGCCCATCATGGTGCCCTCGGCCGCGGCCACGATGACCTGCTGGGGACCCTGGGCGGCGTCGCCCACGGCATACAGGCCGGGCACACCGGTGGCGCCGTGGTCGTCGACCTGGATCTGGCCGGCGAACATGCCCTCGGTGTGGAGGAGGCAGCCGAGCTTCTCCGGCAGGTGGGAGCGCTGCCGCACCGGCGCACTGGTGAACACGGCGGCGGGGCCGAGGTGCTCGCCGGTGGTGAGGACGACGTCGGCCACGGTGCCGTCGGATCCGGCGACGAGGCGCTGGACCGGCGCACGGAAGCGGACGCCCAGCTCGGAGAGGGCCCGCTGTTCCTCAGCGTCGATGACGAACGGGGGAACGGGGCAGATCGTCAGATCCGTCGACCAGCCTCGGAGGGCCCGGGCCAGCTGCAGCGCGTGAGGGGACTGGGCGAGGAGCACGAAGGGGCGGTCCTGGACCTCCCAGCCATGGCAGTAGGGGCAGTGGAAGACGCCGCTGCCCCACAGCGCACGAAGGCCGTCGATGGGCGGGAGCTCGTCGACGACGCCGGTGGCGAGGATCACCTGGGCGGCGGTGGTGCGGCGGCCGTCGGCGTCGGTCAGGACGAAGGTGCCGTCCTCGGCCCGCGCGGCGTCCACCACCTGCACCTCACGAACGGCGACGGAGGGGTAGGGCGTGAGCTGCTGTCGTCCGATGCGGTGGAGCTCGTGGGGGGAGGTGCCATCACGGGTGAACACGTTGTGGGCGCCGGCCGCGGGCGCGTTGCGGGGGGCGCCGGCGTCGAACAGGACGGTGGCCCGGCGGGAACGTCCGAGGATGAGGGCGGCGGACAGCCCGGCCGGGCCTCCGCCGACGATGGCGATCTCGAATTCGGGTGTGGGGGTCATCGTGGCTCCTCCTGGGGAGTGCTCGGTCCGGCCGTCGGGGTGCCCTGGTCGGACGTGGTGGGGGGGCGACACAACTAATGTGATTTCAAAAGTAACAAAAAGGGGCGCAGGTGTCCATCCATCATCCGCACGGGTACCCGGTCGGGACGCCATGAGCGGGGAGGAAGGTCAGTCTTCGGCGTCTTCCGGGTCTTCGGGAGGGGCCCAGGGTCGCCGGCCGGTCACCTTCAGCCGTACTTCGTAGTCCGCCGCCAGGTCGGCCACGGTGACGCCGGTCAGGGACGCGCGGAAGGTGGCCTCGGCGGAGCGCAGCGCCTCGTCCAGCGCGGCGTTGGCGGCCTGCTCGAGCAGGCAGTGGGGATCATCCTCGGATCGGCCCACGGCGAACAGGGTGGGGGAGCCGAGCGCCTCGTACAGCTCGAGGAGCGAGATGTCCTCCAGGGATGCCGTCAGGCGCCAGCCACCGCCCTGGCCCCGGGTGGAGGACACCCAACCGCGTTCCCGCAGCCCCGCCATGGTCCGGCGGACGAAGGCGGCATCGGTGTTCAGCATCCGGCCGATCTGGGCGGAGGTGGCGGGGCCGTCCATGTCCTTCATGTGGAGCAGGACGTGCAGGACGCGGGGCAGGCGGCGGTCGGTTCGCATGGCGGCAGTGTACGCCGGCAGTGCGCCGGACGCACGAGGGGCTGCCGTGCCCAGGGTCGAATCGGGCCGCGCAGGGTCAGCTCGACTGCCCCTTGCTGCCGTGGTCCTTCCGACCGCCGTGGCCACCTCGGCCCTGGAGGCCGCCGCGATCGGCGTGTCCGTCCCGGCCACCGTGCCGGGCCTGGTCGTCGTGTGCCTCGTGTTCCTTGATCTTGCCCGGAGCACCGGTATCAGTGTTCCCGTCGTGCTCGCCCGGGCCGCCGTGCTTTTTCGACAGGCGGTAGCGGGCCGGAGCGTGCCGGTGGCGGGAGGTGGTCATGAGGGGGCGGAATGGCTTGGCCTGGTGTCGTGTCGGTCTCATCGTGGCTCCTGGTCACGGGTGAATCGGCCCGGCGCCGCCGGGAGCAGGGCGGGGGTCGTAGACACGGGCTTAGCGACCCTCCGACCGCCGGGACACGCGCGTCGTCCCTGACAGGAGCACCCCGGAACGGACCTGACCCGACTGGCGGGTGGAATTCCAAATCATAGTTCCTGGCTATCGATGGTGTGCGAAAGGTGTATTGGTTCATATCACCGTGAGAGGGAATGAAGGGACAGCATCCCAAGGAGGATCCATGTCCGTTCCCAGCCTTCCCTCCCTCGGCGCATCGCGCCCGCTCCTGCTGCTGGCACTGCTCACCGCCTGCCAGCCGGCTGTCTCTCCCTCCGAGCCCGAGGCCGCACCTGTCGCCGCGGCCGAGGCAAGCACTGCCTTCGCCCCCGGTGAGGCGATCCCCAACGACCACTGGTGGCCCGACCAGCTCGATCTCCGCGCCCTGCGGCACAACGAGGCCGCGAGCCCCCATGGCGCCGACTTCGACCAGGCCGAGGCCTTCGCGCAGCTCGACCTCGACGCCGTCAAGGCCGACATCGAAGAGGTCCTCACCACCAGCCAGGACTGGTGGCCGGCCGACTACGGCCACTACGGACCGATGATGGTCCGCCTGGCCTGGCACAGTGCCGGCACCTACCGCGTCATCGACGGACGCGGTGGATCCGACGGTGGCCAGCAGCGCTTCGAGCCGCTGAACAGCTGGCCCGACAACGCCAACCTCGACAAGGCACGCCGCCTGCTGTGGCCGGTGAAGTCGAAGTACGGCAGCGCCCTGTCCTGGGCGGATCTGATGGTCCTGGCCGGCAACGTCGGCATGGAGTCGATGGGCTTTCAGACCCTCGGCTTCTCCGGCGGCCGCGTCGACGACTGGGAGGCCGACCTCGTGTACTGGGGTCCCGAGGCCGAGATGCTGGGATCCGACCGCTTCCACGGTGACCGTGAGCTCGACAAGCCGCTGGGTGCGGCCCACATGGGCCTCATCTACGTCAACCCCGAGGGCCCGGACGGCAACGGCGATCCCGTGTCCGCCGCCCACGACATCCGCACCACCTTCGGCCGCATGGCGATGAACGACGAGGAGACCGTCGCCCTCATCGCGGGTGGTCACACCTTCGGCAAGGCCCACGGCGCCGTCTCGGTCGACTGTGTCGGTCCGGAGCCTGCCGCCGCGGACATCACCGCCCAGGGCCTGGGCTGGCAGAACAGCTGCGGCGACGGAAAGGGCAAGGACGCCTTCACCAGCGGCCTCGAGGGCGCCTGGACGGCCGCGCCGAACCAATGGACCCACCAGTTCCTCACGTTCCTGTTCGACTTCGAGTGGGAGCAGCACGAGAGCCCCGCGGGCGCCATCCAGTGGCGGCCGGCCGACGGCAAGGCGGCGGACCTGGTGCCGGACGCCCACGACGAGACCGTGCGACACGCCCCGATGATGCTCACCACCGACCTGTCGCTGCGGGAGGACCCCTCCTACGGCGAGATCGCACGCCGGTTCCGCGACGACCCGGAGGCGTTCGAGCAGGCCTTCGCCCGGGCCTGGTTCAAGCTGACCCACCGCGATCTGGGACCCCGGTCCCGCTACGTGGGCGCAGAGGTGCCCGCCGAGGTGTTCGCCTGGCAGGACCCGCTGCCGGCGCTCGTCCACCCGGTCGTCTCCGACCGTGACGTGGCGTCCCTGAAGGCCGGCATCCTCGCGACCGGCCTCACGCCGTCCGAGCTGATCCGCACCGCGTGGGCCTCCGCCTCGACCTACCGCGACTCCGACATGCGCGGTGGTGCGAACGGCGCCCGTGTGCGTCTCGCCCCCCAGAAGGACTGGCAGGTCAACGACCCCGAGGAGCTCGCGAAGGTCATCGGCACGCTCGAGTCCGTCCAGAAGGGCTTCCACGACGCCCAGAAGGGTGGCAAGCGCATCTCCCTGGCCGACATGATCGTGCTCGGTGGTGCCGCAGGCATCGAGGAGGCCGCACGCCAGGCCGGGCACGAGGTCCACGTGCCGTTCACGCCTGGACGTGTCGACGCGACCCAGGAGCAGACGGACGTGCAGTCCTTCGCGTTCCTCGAGCCCGAGGCCGACGGCTTCCGCAACTACTACACCGACGACGCCATCCGCAGCCCGGCAGACGCACTGGTGGACAAGGCCGACCTGCTCGACCTCACCGTGCCGGAGATGACGGTGCTCGTGGGCGGACTGCGCGTGCTCGGCAACAACGCCGGGGACAGCTCCCACGGTGTGTTCACCCACGACGTCGGGACCCTGAGCAACGACTTCTTCGTCAACCTTCTGGACATGTCCACGACCTGGGCGCCCTCCGGTGACGGCTACGTGTTCGAGGGTCGCAGCGCGGGCGGTACGGTTCAGTGGACCGCCACCGAGACCGATCTCGTCTTCGGCTCCAACGCGGAGCTCCGCGCCGTGGCCGAGGCCTACGCGTACGACGAGGATCTGTTCACCCGGGACTTCGTGTCGGCCTGGACCAAGGTCATGCAGGCCGACCGCTTCGACCTGCACCGCTGAGGAGGCAACATGCATGCGATTCGTGTGATGGGACTCGTGGTGCTCCTCGGCCTGATGGGCTGCGGAGCCACCAGAGGCACCGAGCCACCCCCGGAGGGCTGGTCCAACAACGCGCCCACCCTGATCGAGGAGGTGGTGGAGCACGAGGGCATGCAGCTGCTCCACGTCAGCCAGGGCCGCATCCGGACGTGGGTCCGGGTGCCGGCCGTGGGCGCGAAGGTCGGCGAGTACGTGCTCCTGGGACAGGGCAAGCTGCTCCAGGAGGTCGAGCTGCCCGAGGGTGGCCCGAAGGTTCGTGAGCTCGTGGACATCGAGCACGTGCAGGTGGTGGACCTCGCCACCGCACAGCGAGCCGTCCGCGCCCGCTCGCCCCGGCACGCGGTGGCCATCGGCACCGTCTACGACGAGCTGGACACGCGGGCCGACGACGAGATCGTCGTGGTAGGCACCGTGGTGAAGGCACCGAACGCGGTGGGGTGGAACTGGGTCCACCTGCAGGATGGGTCCGGCAGCCCCGAGGACGACACCCACGACCTCACCGTGAAGACCGACCAGGCCGTGACGGTCGGTCAGCGGGTCGCGTTCCGAGGCGTGCTGCGCAAGGACGTCGACCTGGGCTTCGGCTACCACTATCGCGCCCTGGTCGAGGGCGGCGTGCTCATCCAGTGACGTGGTAGAGTGACGTGGCGTACTTCCCTGGGGCATCCGACCCCAGGAAAGCTACCTGTCGACCTCCCGAGGAGCTTGTGCACTACCTCGACGAGTCCCACATCCTGCTGTTCCTGTTGCAGCTCATCGTGCTGCTCGGCGTCGCGCGCATTTTCGGTGCGCTGTGCGAAGAGGCGGGCATTCCCGCACTGGCTGGGGAGATCCTGGCGGGGGTCGTGCTCGGCCCCACGCTGTTCGGCCGGCTCGCGCCCGGAGCCCAGGCCTGGCTCTTCCCCCACGACGCCGTACAGTCCACGATGCTCGAGACCGTCTCCTGGCTCGGGGTGTTCTTCCTGCTCCTGGCCTCGGGCTTCCACGTCGACGTCGGACACGCCTTGAAGAGTGGCAAGGCATCGCTGCTCATCGGCATCGTCGGCGTGGTGGTGCCCATCGTCGTCGGTGCGCCCGTCTTCGCCATGCTCGATCCTTCGCTCATGGGGGAGGCGGCCCGACGCGGTTCATTCGCCATGTTCCTTGGCGTGGCGGGCTCCATCACCGCCATCTCGGTGGTCGCACGCGCCCTGGGCGATCTCGGCCTGAGTCGCACCCCAGAGGGCAACCTGGCGCTGTCCGCCTGCGCCGTGAACGACCTGTTCGGGTGGCTGCTGTTCACCATCGTGATGTCAGTGGCCACGGCCACCGAGCTCGTGCCGACGCAGCTCGCCCTCACCATTCTCGGTGCCATAGGCTTCGTCGGGGTGTGCATCTTCATCGGCAGCCGCGTGATCGGGCTCGCGGCAAGTGGCGTCCAACACACCCGGCTGAGCCAACCCGCCGCCATCCAGGCACTCGTGGTGGGCGCGGGGCTCGTGTGCGGCGCCGCCACGCAGTGGTTGGGCATCCACGCCATTCTCGGCTTCTTCATCGCGGGTACCATGGCAGGCACCGCCCAGGGCGTGTCCGACGAGATGCGGGAGAGCCTGTCCGACACCATGCACGCGGTGTTCGTGCCGCTGTTCTTTGCCACCCTCGGCCTGAAGATCGACTTCATCGAGGGCATGGACATCGCAGTTGCCGCGCTGTTCACCGCGGTGGCCGTGGGGGGCAAGTTTATCGGTGCCTGGCTCGGCGCCCGGATGGGCGGGGTGCCTCAGGGCCGCTCGGTGTTGATGGGCCTCATCTTCATGCCCGGCGGCGCCATGGAGATCGTCGTGGCCACCCTCGCGCTGGAGCTGAAGCTCATCGAGCAGACCGTCTTCGTGGCGATCGTGTTCGCCGCGCTGCTGTCGTCCATCGCCGCCGGCCCGCTCATCGGGATGCAGGCCCGCAAGCTGGGGCTCGTCGAGCCTCGCAAGCCGGATGGGTTGCCGGCGAGGACGTTCTGAACCCTCAGCGTCCGCTGATGAACGGTGCCTGCTGCACGTACCTCCCGTCTTCGAGCTCCTGCAGTATCCAGGCCGCCACGTCGCGGTAGGCGACCATCGGCTTGCCGCTCACCTTGTGGGTGTCGACCTCGACGCCCCCGGCGGATGGGGTGTCGATCATCCGCGCGACCCGGACGAGGGTCCAGTCGATGCCGGACGGCTGGATCGCGGCCCACTCGAGCTCCTTGCTCGTGAGCACATCCCTGGCGAGCAGCTTGAGTGCGGCGATGATCAGCCGCCGGCCCAGCCCCATGGCGTCGCCTGGCATCACCAGCCCTGCGCCGGATATGGTGATGAGGCGCGATACTTCAGCGGCCTTCATCGCCGAGAGCACATGGCCCATGCCCTCTCCGTAGGTGGCGGGAGCCTGGCCCTTCGTGAAGCCCACACAGGAGATGACGGCGTCGGTGCCGTCGATGGCGGCGGTGAACGTGGCCGGCTCCTCCCAGCTGCCCTGCACCACCCGAAGGTTGTGGTCGGAGAAGGTCAGCTTGTCCGGGGAACGCACGTGGGCGACCACCAGGTGACCGGCGTCGAGGGCCTGGTTGAGCACGTGGAGACCGAGCTGGCCGGTGGCGCCGAGGACGGTGATCTGCATGAGCGGTGTCTCCGAACGGGTTAGTGAATGGATATTCACTAATGAGGAGGAGACGATGGGGCGAATTCTCGTCACAGGCGCTACGGGCAACGTCGGCCGTGCCGCGCTCGCAGCACTGAGAGAGCGTGGCGAGGATGCGGTGGCGGCCGTCCGTCCAGGCAGTCGGGCCGATGTGGCCCACCCGATCATCACCCTGGACTTCCACGATGCGGCCACCTGGGATGGGGCGCTCGCCGGTGTCGACCGCCTCCTTCTCGTCCGTCCTCCCGCCATCGCCGACGTGGGGTCCACCCTCAACGCCTTCGTCGACCGTGGGGCGGGCCGGCTCCGGCACGTGGTCTTCCTCTCCGTGGCCGGCGCCGAGAAGAACAGCTTCATCCCCCACGCGAAGGTGGAGGCGCACCTTCGCGAGTCTGGCGTGCCCTACACCTTCCTGCGTGCGGGCTTCTTCGGCCAGAACCTGTGTGGGGCCTACCGCCAGGACATCGCGCAGGACGATCGCCTGTACGTGCCGGCCGGCACACAGCCCGTCTCCTGGGTCGACACACGTGACCTCGGGGAGGCGGCGGCCATCGCGTTGTCGGAGGGAAGGGGCATCGGGGAGTCCTGGACGCTCACGGGCGCCGAGGTGGCTACCTTCGAAGAGGTGGCCGGTGCGCTGTCCCGCTACCTCGGCCGGTCGATCCGTTACGAGCAGGCCAGCATCCTGGGCTACCTGTGGCACCTTCGGCGGCATCAGGGCCTCCCCATGGCCCAGGCGGTGGTCCAGACCGTGCTGCACTTGGCCATCCGCTTCGGCGCGGAACTGCGTGTGGATCCGAGGTTGGGCCGGGTCCTCGACCGGACGCCCCGCACCATCGAGGACACCATTCGCGACAACCTGCACCTGTGGAGGCGATGATGGCGAGGCCGCAAACCATCTCCGACGACGACCTTCTGGAACGCGTCCGCGCGTGCATCCTGGAGCATGGTCCGGCGGTGCCGCTGTCGGTCGTCTCGGCGGCCGCGGGGCTCTCGGCTCCGGCGCTGCTCAAGCGCTTCGGCTCGAAGGAGCGTCTCGTATTCCGGGCACTCCTGCCCTCCGGACCTCCCCGATGGTGGGATGCCCTGGTCGAGGCACCGACCGCTGAGCCCCACTCGCAGCTGGCAGGGGCGCTGGTCGCCATGTGTGAGGACTTCTCATCGGTCGGGCCGGCCCTCGCGGCGCTCCGGATGAGCCGGCTCGAGGTGGATCGGATGTTCCCACCGGGCAGACCGGGGCCGGCGATCCTGGCGCGCATGCGGATGGCCGACTGGCTGCGCCGGGCGGGCGTCGGGGACGGGTGCGAGGTGTTGGCGGATGCGGCGGTGGGTGCTGCGGAGGCCCGGGGGTTCCTGCGCTGGGTGGGGCCCCAGATGGTCACACCGGCGGACGATCGGGTCTGGGCCGAGGCGCTGGCGGAGGCGTTGCTCCCGGGGCACCCCTGACCTGTGTCCGGGTCACCGTGCGGGGGCCGACCGTTTTCTGAGCGCTCCTGCGGTGAGGGCGCCCAGTACAAACAGCCCCGCCAGGGAGGCTCCCTGCGCCGGTCCGATGCCGGCGCGGGCCCAGGTGTCGGCCGGCGCGTCCCGCAGGACCAGCTCGGGGGCGTGTGGGAGGAAGACCTTGTCGACCACGTGCTCGCCTCGGCGGATGCGGACCTTCTGGGGCTGATCCCCGGGTGCGAACAGCTCGAAGGAGAACGTGAGAGGGCCTTCGGGCTCGGCCGGGTCGAACCGTCCTGTGATCAGGACGTGGGTGTTGGTGGCGGCATCGTGGTCGGCCCCGTGGACCAGCAGGCCCTCGAGGGGGCGAGGCCCTGCATCGTCGGACAGCAGGACCCCGTCGTGGATGCGGGTGGAGACGTCCTGCATGGCCCCGGCCAGCTCCCCCTCGCTCGCCCGGCCGTCTCCATCGGCGTCCAGGCCGGGAAAGGCGGCCACCGGGACGGACAGCATCAGGTAGCCGCCCTCGTCGGTGAGGTTCAGGGTGCCGTGGCGGGCGACCATCAGGTGGGCGGAGGCGGGCAGGGCCGTGGATGCGGCCATCAGCAGGAGCAGGGATCGGATCATGGGGACCTCCGCCGTCGAGGCGTGAGTCTGTCTGTGAGGGAGGCTATCGGGGCGGCATGCCGCCGGCGGGCGGCCCTTCGTCCGCCACGAGGGCGGTGCCCTTGATGCAGCGCTGCCCGAAGGGGAAGTCGTCGGTCAGGTAGTAGTGGTAGGTGCCGTCCGGGAACTCGGGGGTCACGCCGAAGCGGCCGTTGCACTCGTCGAGATCGCCGGCGCCCTCCTGGTAGACCCAGTCCGCGGTGAACGCGCCGAGGGGGTAGATGTCCGGTGAGGGCCGGTCCGCAGGGACGTCGTCCGTGAGCACCCAGCTCGGCGCCATGGGCACGACCTCCGAGCCCGCGTCGTCGGCGTCGGCATGGCCCCAGCGGGCGTAGATGGGAAAGCCATCCACGGCCCAGCCCACCAGGGTGACGGCCTGGCCCCCTCCCAGCTGCTCCAGGTACAGCTCGGGAATGCCGTGGTAGTGGTAGGCGCCGAAGGGCTGCACGTGGGCGTTGTTCTCGTCGGTGCCGAAGTCGAAGCCGGCCTCGCCGCTGGCCTCCATGCGCCAGCCCCGTGTGGGGTCGATGTGGCTGCAGTCGCCGGCGTCGTCGCAGCTGCCGCCGGTGCCCACCTCGACCTTCACGCCGTTGAGGGCGTAGGCCACCACCTGGCGCTCCTCGGCCGGGTCGGAGGCGAGCTCCGGGTACAGCGGGAAGTCCACCTCCACCACCTGCTCGGTGATGGTGTTGGGGTTCGACGGGTTGGGGAAGGTGCCGACCTCGTGGTCGGGGACGCCGTTGGCGATGAGGGTGCGGATCTCCCCGTCGCACAGCCAGTCGGCGTAGGATTCGAGGTTCACCGACTCGTCGTCGTTGAAGGTGCTCAGGCTCAGGTGGCACAGCACACCATCGGCGGATGCGCCGGAGCCGGTGTCATCGGGCAGGCTGCCCATGACCTCCGTGCAGCCCTGCAGCAGGGCGGCGGCGGTCACGGCGGTGAGGGTCGTTCGAGCGGTCATGGGCGCCTCCTCGTGGTCTGTCCTCCAGGTTCTCAAGGGGCGTGCCAACCACCTGCGCCTGCCTGTCGCAGCCTGACGGGTACTGGACGTGCACAACCCGCAGGAGGGGCATGCAGGATGTGCAGGGAGTCCTGCGTACGGGGAGCGCCTCGGTGGTTTCGCGCCTGTCCCGGACGGAAGGCGACCGGCTACGATCCGCGAGAGGAGGTTCCATGTCCCTGCGGAACAACCTGGCCGTGCTGCTGGTGCTGGTGGCGGGCTGTGAGGACCTGGGTGGGCTCTCCGACACGGAGACCTGGTCCACCGCGGCGACGGCGGGCACCGACTCGGCCCTGCAGTCCTTCACGGTGCGGTACACCTTCGACGACGGCCTGCAGGACTGGCTGCCGCTCATCGCCCCCGTGCGCGCGGACGAGCTCACGGACCAGGCCATCAGCTTCGGCCGCGGCCACCTGCCGGCCCCCCTGGACGAGGAGGACGGCACCATCCGCCTGGCGGGCCTGCCCTCGGACGGGGAGCTCTTCCTCGGCATGGTCGGGCGGGTGGACGGCCTCGAGCCGGGCATGCGCTACGAGGTGGTGATGCGGGTGTTCGTGGCCAGCGCCCTCGGGCCGGAGGCCGACACGGCGATCCCCGGTGGGGGTCCCTGGCTCAAGATCGGGGCGCTGTCGGCGGCGCCCGCCCTCGAGCCCGACGCCGACGGCCGCCTGCAGACCTCCTTCGACCGGGGCGAGGGGAGGGAAGGCGCTGAAGGGGTCGTGATGGTGGGTGACCTGCGCACGCCAGCCTCGCCGGGGGCGTACGAGCTGCTCACGCGAATGGGCGTCGTGGAGGCCACGGCGGACGACGCCGGATCCCTGTGGCTCGTGGTCGGCACCGAGGGGGCACCGCCCCAAGGGCTCGTGGTGCACATGGCGCGGGTGGACGCGACCCTCATGGCGCTTCCCTGAGCGAACAAGGCCCGCTCTGCGACCCCGACCTGCACATGGAGGCTTCCCACCGGTGGTAGGGTCCTTCCGACATCTCGGGAGGTGGACATGGCGGCGCTCGGCATCCGCGACGCGGCTGGGTGGACGATGGCGGGTTTCGGCTTCATGGCCTTCACCATGGGCGTGGTGGGCATCGCCTCGCCAGACACGATGCTCGCGGCCATGATGCTCGAGGTGGTGCCGGCAGACGCGCGGGCGCCCGCGGACCTCACGCCCGCCTTCGTCACGGCCTCGTCCATGGCGGCGCTGAACATGGGCGTCTACTACATGCTGGCCGCACGAGCAGACTTCAGGGCCTTCTACCGCTGGACGGTGCCGTTCCGGTGCCTCACCTTCACGGTGTTCACCATCGCCGGCCTCACGGGCCGTGCGCCCCTCGGCTTCGTCGGCATCGGCGCCTGGGAGCTGGTGGGGGCACTCGCCACCGGGTGGGCGTTGCGACGTGATGCCAGGGCGGCCGCACCACACGCTGGAGAACATGCGGCGTGAGGCGTGGCGCACGCCGGGAGCCTCACCCGAACCAGCCCATCATCCAGGCCCCGAGGGCGCCCATGACGAGGCCCCAGGTGCCGATGAACACCCGGGCGCCGGTCTCCCCGAGGATCTTCACGAAGGCCTGGATCTTGGGGATGTTCCACACCTTGGGGCGCGCGGCCACGATGTACAGGGTGACGGCGCAGTACAGCAGGCAGACGATGCCGATGATCTGAAGGGTGCTCATGGGACCTCCGGGGTCAGCGTTGCGCCGCGTCACGGAAGCGACGGAGCAGGGGGACGATCCAGGCGATGGACACGAGCAGGCCCGGCAGGACCATCCAGGCCCAGCCCGGATCACCGGCGGCGGCGGTCCACCAGATCCTGCAGGCCCAGTACACGGGCACCACACCGGCCAGGAACTGCAGGGGTTCCGGCAGGAAGTACGCGCCGATGGGGACCAGGCCGAGGAACCCCGTGATCTTCATCACGGCGAAGGCCTCCACCTTGTTGCTCGCCACGGTGGCCAGGATCAGCATCATCACGATGCCCATGGGGGCGCCCACCAGGGCGGATGTGATGGCGGCGGCCGTGCTGGGCACGCCGACGCCGAGGGCCAGCGACAACCCGAGGGTCGTGAGCGCGCCCGTGAGGAACACGACGGCCGAGAGCAGACCCAGGGCCAGCGACAGGGGCGTGGGGGTGACGAGCATGGCCTTCACGGTGCGCTCCTCGCGGCTCTCCAGCAGCAGGAAGCCGCCGACCATGCCCGTGAGGACCGAGGCGTTGACCACCACGAAGTAGCTCACGCCCAGGGGTACGAAGGGGGTGATGTCGACGCGGTTGCCCGCCAGGAGCTCCGCCTGCAGCCAGGGCACGAGCCAGCGCAGGGCAAGGGCCACGACGAGGATGTAGGCCGAGGCGCCAAGCAGGAAGCGATCCCGCAGCAGACGGCGGGCATCGGTTGTGAGGATAGCGCGGGCGGCAGAGGGATGGGACATCAGCGGCCCTCCGGAAGGTGGATCCAGCGTCGGAACTGCCGGCGGCAGAACCACCAGGCGCCGGCCAGCATCCCGGTGGACATCGTGGCGGCGTAGGCCCACTGCCAGCCCGCCAGGGGCTCGAAGGCGGCCTGCAGCAGGAGCAGGGGCGCCATGGTGGGGATGAGGGACCACAGCCAGGTGGGGCCGACGCCGAGGAGGCTGAGGAACGGCAGCTGCAGGATCATGGCCACGATGGTGCCGGTCGGCAGCAGGAAGCGGGTGACCGCCTCGAAGCGGGACGCCAGGCCCAGGCCCACGAGCGTGTAGAAGGCGCCCAGGATGGCCATGCCCAGAAGCAACCAGCCGAAGTTCGTGGCCACGCCCCGGGCCGCGATGGCGTACACGACGAGGCTCTCGACCATGGCGAAGGCGGTGAGGGTGATCACCTTCGCGCCGACGTAGTCGGAGGTGGTGATCATGGAGGTCTGCAGGGCCTGCAGGGTGCGGTCGGCCTTCTCCAGCAGGAGCATGGAGGCGCCGAACATGAACGTGGTGCCGCCGAGGCCCAGCACGAAGAAGGCGGTGAGCCCGCGCCCGGCGTGCTCGGCGGGGATGAGGAAGCGCACCATCAGCCCCAGCATCACGGCCATGAACACGCCGATGACGTACAGGCGGTTGCGCGCCTGCAGCTTCATGTCGAGCCGCAGCGTGGCAAGCAGACGTCTCATCGCAGGCTCCTGCCGGTGACCTGCACGAAGACGTCCTCGAGGGTGGTCTCCTGGCTGTGCAGGGAGGTGACGGTCTCCTCTCGCAGGATCCGCAGGAATTCGGGCTGCTCGGACAGGCCATCGAGGGGGAACCGCTCGCGGCGCGGCGCGTGATCCCCACCCCAGGAGATCTCCACCTCCCGCCGGCCGTAGCGACGCTTGAGGTCGTCGGGGGCGCCCACCTCCACCAGCTCGCCGTCGACGATGAAACCCACGCGGTCGCACAGGGCGTCGGCGATGAGCATGTCGTGGGTGGTGATGATGGTGGTGACCCCCTGGGCCTGCCGGGCCTTGACCAGATCGCGCACGTGGACGGCGTTGACCGGATCGAGGCCGGAGGTGGGCTCGTCGAGGAACCACAGGGAGGGGCGGTTCAGCAGGCTGCGGGCGAGCGTGAGCCGGTTCTTCATGCCCTTGGAGTAGGCGCTCACGGGCTTGTCGAGGTGCTCGGACAGGCCCACGAGGGCCATCACCTTCTCCGGGGCGTCGGTGTCGCCGTCGTACAGGGCGCGGAAGTACTCGAGGTTCTCCCGGGCCGTGAGCTTGAGGTAGTGGTTGGGCAGCTCGAAGCTCACGCCGATGTGGCGGTAGTAGTCGCGACGCCAGTCCCGAAGGGATCGGCCCATGACCTCGATCTCTCCCTGCCAGCGGTCGAGCAGGCCGATGAGGATGTTCTGGGTGGTGCTCTTGCCGGCGCCGCTGGGGCCGAGGAAGCCGAAGATCTCGCCTTCGGAGACCTCGAAGCTCAGGCCCTTGACCGTGGGGGAGGGGGCACCGGGGTAGGTGAAGCTGAGGTTGTCGACGCGGATCATGGGACTCCCGCTCCGTCGCGGAACAGCGACGTGACGTGGCGGACCAGCGTGACGAGCTGATCCTCCGTGAGGGTTCCGACCACGCCGGGCTCGTCGAGCATCTCGTGCAAGTCGAGGCCCAGGGCGCGGGCGAGCTGGTCGAGCATGCCCTCGCCGAGGGCGTGGGCGAGGAAGCCGGCGGCCACCGACAGGTCGAGATCGGCCCGCAGCTCACCGCGGGCCTGGCCCTGCTGCAGCAGGTGCATCAGCCAGGCGTCTGCCGCGGCCCTGTGCTGCCTGGAGACCTCGGCGAGGGCGGGCTCGAGCTCGTGATCCCGCAGGAAGCGGATGCCGAGCCGGGTGAGTTCGGGCTCGGCCACGGCGAAGCGCACGCCGGCCACGAAGGCCTGCTCGAGGATCTGCCAGATGGAGGCACCCGGCGGGGGGGCCTGGGCGCCGATGGCCGCCATCTTCCGCTCGGGCAGCCAGGACGTGAGCAGCCAGCGGTACAGATCGGCCTTGCCGCCGAAATACTGGTACAGGCTGCCCTTGGAGATGCCGGCGGCCTTGACCACATGGTCGAGGTTGGCCTTGGCGTAGGGGACGGACGAGAACTCGGCGACGGCGGCATCGGTGATGCGGCGGCGCTTGGCCTCGGACAGGTTGTGGAACGTGGGTTTCGGCATGACTCACCAGTCATATGACCACATAGTCATACGACTCATAAGTCACATCGTCAACCATCTTTCGTGTCGAAGCGTGTCTTCGACGTGGCCCGACCACGAAAAAGGCCCGCTGCATCGCTGCAGCGGGCCTTCTGGGCCGGGGGGCGTGGGAGCCACTCAGGCGGCTTCGGAGAACCGGTCGGCGGGGTACTTCATCTTCTGGCCCTTCTTCAGCTTGATGATGCCGACGGCGTCCAGCACCTTGATGGCCAGGTAGCCGGGGTCGATCTCGAACCAGCGAGCACCGAAGTTCGGGGACAGGGGGAACCGGTGGTGGTTGTTCTGGAACAGCTCGCCGAGGGTCACGATGTCGAAGATGAGCGTGTTGCGGGAGACATCGGGGTTGTCGTAGTTGCGGTAGCCGTACTTGTGACCGCACCAGTTCACGATGGCGCCGTGGGTGGGGCCCATGATGAAGTGGAAGGGCAGCAGGGCCCACATCCAGGGGGCGGTGGCGAACTTGGCGTACAGGGCGATGTAGAAGGCCACCCAGGCCAGGCGCGTGACCCACATCTGGGAGAAGCGGTCGAGGGCCGGCCAGTCCGGGTAGTCACCCTCGAAGCGCGCCTCGGGCTCCACCCGGCGGTAGGCGAAGTCGTCGTAGGTGTGCTTGGTGTCGAGCATCATCGACAGCGCGTTCGTCGCGTTGGTGGGGGAGTGGGGATCCTTCTCGGTGTCGGAGTAGGCGTGGTGCATCCGGTGCAGGATGGCGTAGGCCCGTGCCGACAGGAAGCTCGAGCCCTGGGCGACGTAGGTGAGCAGGTGGAAGAACTTCTCCCAGCCCTTGCTCATGGTGAACTGCTTGTGGGCGCCGTACCGGTGCAGGAAGAACGTCTGGGTGAAGATGCTCAGCTGCCAGTGGGCGACGAAGATGATCGGGATGACCACGGTGGACTCCAGGGTGGGCGTTCCGTACCCGTGTGGCGGGTCGGAATCCGGCGCCGTCAGCGTAGTCCATTGGGGCGTGGGGTGTTGCCACGGTCTGGTGAGGGTTCCTTACGTGGCTCTCCTTCTGGTGGGGAATTCCAGGTCGTAATTCGTCCGAATTGGCGTGCTGGACGATGTCGTACGCCGGTTTCAGTGTGGAGTTGTGTTGGATCAAGACGTACCTGTGAGGCGTGGATTCCCGGATAACGCTTCTCTCTTCATGTGAATGCATCTTGATGCATTCGGTGATGTCTGTCCGCACCGGGACGGTCACGCGGACTTTGCCGAATCGTGACGGACTCACGGTCCTCACAGAGGCGAGGGAGGGTCGCTCCAGAAAGGCCGCGGCGGCCGTGAGTCGCCGTGAGTCGGTGCGTTCTGGGGCTGGTCGACCCGTCGGTGGAACCTGCGGGTGCGCCCGTCGTCCGCCTGCCGGCAGGTACCGCACCTGTCAGAAGCTCGTGGAGCGCCCCCCTCCAGGCCTTGGGAACGGGGTTTCCCTGGCATCCATCTTGTCGACGCCACGGCTTGTCCTCTAGCCTCGAAAGGGCGTGGAGCGGCGTCTGCAGGCTCCACCGCCACACCCGGGGGAACCACCATGCGCGTCCAACTCTGTCTCGCCCTGTCCGTCCTGATGGCCTGCACCGAGGATCCCGAAGACGGCGACCTCACGCCCACCGGCGACACCGGTGCGGAGCACACCGACGCCACTGGCGAGGCCGATCCGGACGCCGATCAGGACGGCCACCCGGCCTCGGTGGACTGCAACGACGACGACGCGTCCATCCACCCCGGCGCCAACGAGCTCTGCAACGGCATCGACGACGACTGCGACGACAACATCGACGAGGACCCCATCGACGGGTTCGAGGGGTACATCGACCTGGATCAGGACGGCTACGGTGCAGCGGGTGGCATGGGCACCACCTGCGACGAGTCCCTGCTCGCGGACCAGGAAGGGGACTGCCACGACGAGAACGCCACCATCCATCCTGACGCACCCGAGCTGTGCGATGGCCTCGACAACGACTGCGACGACGAGGTCGACGATGGGTGGCTGCAGGTGCCTGAGGCGTACGGCGACATCCAGGGGGCGCTGGACGCCGCCTCCGATGGCGACATGGTGTGCCTGGCGGCCGGCACCTGGAACGAGGCGTTCGAGCTGGGGAGCCTGTCCGTGACCATCGCCGGCGCGGGTGGCGCCGAGAACACGTTCTTCGATCTCGAAGGGCTCGACGGCGCGATGACGTTCGTCGCCGGGGTGGGCCAGGAAGTGGTGTTCCAGGGCTTCACCATCACGGGGCTGAACGACGCCGAGGTGCCGCTCGGGGATCCGGAGGGCTTCCTGCGGGTGACCGCCGGGTCCGTCACGCTGCAGGACATGGCCATCGCCGACAACAGCTGGGAGCTCGGCAACGACCGCACCCTGAACGGCGGCATCCTGGCGGTGGACGGTGCCAGCCTCACGCTGCGTCGGGTGGAGATCCACGACAACCGGGTGCTGGTGGAAGATGACGGCACCGACATGGACGTGAGCGTGCAGGGTGGCATCCTCCAGGCGACGAACGCGGACGTGACCTTCGAGGACGTGGAGGCCCACGGCAACACCTTGGTCACCGTGCTCGAGCCCGGCGATCTGACCCTGGAGGGCCTGTTCTTCCGGCAGGTGGGCGGCACCCTGGAGCTCGACGGGCTGGAGATCTACCTGAACACCTTCAACGCCCAGGTGAACGGAACCCTCGACGTGCGGGGCGGCATGTTCCACGCCGTCGACGCCACCGTGAGCGGCTCGGGCCTCACGGTCGACAGGAACACGCTCGACATGACCACGAACGACGGGAACGGGTTCGGAAAGGGGCTCGTCTTCCTTCGCAATGGTGGCATGGACCTGGCGGACGTGACCCTCACGGGCAACAGCGTCCGGGTGCAGGCCGACGACGAGACCCGGGGGTACGGACCCCTGTACGTCACGGCGGCGGGCCTCCCCATGAGCGTCGATCACCTCACGGCCCACGACAACAGCGTGCTCGTGAACTCCGAGTCGGGCAACGGCCAGGCCCAGGGCGGGGGCTTCTGGATCACGGCGGCCGCCACGCTCGGCCACGTGGATGCCCGTGCGAACACGCTCACGGCCAAGCTCGTGCATGGGGCGGGGGGCTACGTGGGCAGCCCCGGCAGCGCCTCCTCGGTCACCCACGGCATCTTCGCGGGGAACACGGCCGGCAGCTCCGATGCCGCCGAGGCGCGGGGCGGGGGCCTGTACCTGGTGGCCACCGGTGGGGCCTCGTCCGTCTCCCACGTCACGTTCCACCGCAACGAGGCATCGAGCGGAGCCGACAGCCGGGGCGCGGGCCTGGCGGTGGAGGGCACCGCCGTCTCGGCCTTCGTGGACGTCCACCACGGCACCTTCACGAACAACATGCTCACCACCTCCTCGCCTTCCGGCACGAAGCAGGGAGCGGACGCCTGGTGCGAGGCGGGAGCGGCCACGTCGCTGGCCTGGAACAACGGCGATCTCGACGCGCTCGGCACGGGCACGAACCACGTCGACGTCGCTGCCGGTTACGTGAAGGGGTCCGGTGGCAAGGTGGAGAACTGGGATCTGACCCTGAAGGCCGACTCGGAGCTCGTCGACGCCGGCGACCCTGACTGCGAGGATCCCGACGGCACGGTGTGCGACATCGGCGCCTACGGTGGGCCGGGTCTGGACTGGTAGGGTTCCGAGGAGGGGCGGAGCACAACTGATCCGCCCCTCGTGTCGATGGGGAGGGTGTCCGCGTCTGTGAGGAGGTACCTCTGAACGCACCGCGACGACCACCCTTCGAGGAGTTCGATCCCACCGACATCCCCGAGCCCGTCACGCCCGGCAGTCCCCTCGGGCTGCTTCGGGAGTGGCGCATCGGCTGGCAGATGCTCCGTGTGGCCCTGCATGGCCGCTCGCTGATGCAACACCGGCCCGCGCAGGGGCAGCTCGTCGTGCTGATCCCCGGCTGGAAGGCCCCGGAAGCCGCCATGGCGCCCCTGCGGAACTACCTGCGGCTCCTCGGTCACGACGCCCGGCACTGGGGTCTCGGCCGGAACACCGGCACGCCCGTCGAGGACACCCTGCAGCTCCTCGAGCACGTGGACGAGCTGCGCCAGCGCACCGGACGCAAGGTGACGCTGGTGGGGTGGAGCCTCGGTGGGGTCATCGCCCGGGAGACCGCCCGCAAGGCGCCGGACAGCGTGCGCCGGGTGATCACCTACGGCACGCCGGCCTTCGGCGGTCCCACCTATACGCTGGGCGCGCCGGTGTGGGGGGAGGTGGCCTGCGCGCGCTATGCGTCGATGATCGAGGAGCTCGATCGGGACGTGCCCATCGCGGTGCCCATCACGGCGGTGTTCTCCCGCCGTGACCAGGTGGTGTCCTGGGCCGCCTGCATCGACAGACACTCGCCGAACGTGCGGCACATCGAGGTGCGGTCCACCCACATCGCGCTGGGGGTGGATCCGGACGTCTGGCGGGTGGTCGCCTGGGAGCTGGGCCGGCGGGAACCCTAGGGGTCGCGCCGGCCCGGGATCTCAGCTGGCCTTGCGCTCGCCATCCTCGCGCAGCTGGCCGGCCACCTCGTGCAGGTGTTGGAAGAACTCGGCGATGTCGTCTTCGGTGTGGTCGGGGTTGAGCGTGACCATGCGGACGACCGGCTGGTCGTCGACGATGGCGTGCCCCACCATGGCCAGCCCGCGCTCGTTGAGCTCGCGGCACAGCTCGTCGGCATCGACGCCGTCGACGGTGAACACGACGTTGATGGACGCCGGCTCCCGGACGAGGGTGAGGTCGCCGTGGGCGGTGACGTGGTCGCGCACGCACAGGGCGAGGTTGCGCAGGGACTCCATGCGGGCCTGGTAGCCGGCGTCGCCGTGGCGCTTCCAGGCCATCCACAGCTTCAGGGCGTCGTTGCGACGGCCGCACTGCAGGGAGCGCTTGCCGGGGTTGTAGCGGTCGGCGTCGCCCTGGAACAGGTAGGAGGCGCTCTCGTCGAGGGCCGCCTGGAGCAGGCCGCGCTCGCGGACGAGCACCACGGAGCAGATGAGGGGCACGCCCATCATCTTGTGGGCGTCCCAGGTGATGGAGTCGGCCCGGTGGGCGGCGGTGAGGTGTTCCTTGAGCTCGGGGTGGAACACCATCGAGCCGCCGTAGGCAGCGTCCACGTGCAGCCAGACGTCGTGGGCCTTGGCGACATCGGCGATGGCGTCGATCGGATCCCAGGCGCCGAGCACGGTGGTACCGGCGGTGGCGTTGATCATGCAGGGACGAAGACCGTCGGCCTCGTCGGTGGCGATGGCCTTGTCGAGCGCGTCGGCCCGCATGCGGCCCTGGTCGTCGGTGGGGACGAACACCACGTTGGACCGACCGATGCCGAGGATGCCCGCCGCCTTGCGCACGGAGTAGTGGCAGTCGGCGGAGGTGTAGATGCGCAGCTTGCTCGTGTCGCCGCCGAACTCGCGGAACCCGGGCAGCGCGTGGTTGCGGGCCAGGAGCATGCCGAGCAGGTTCGACAGGCTGCCGCCGGGGGTGAAGGAGCCGTCGGCGTCCTTCAGGCCCATCATCTCGCCCATGCGCTGGATGAGGAGCTCCTCGAGCAGCACGTGCACGCCACCGACCTTCCAGGTGTACATCGAGTTGTTCAGGGCGCTCGCGAGCCAGTCGCCGAGGAGGGCGGCCTGATCGCGGCCGGCGAACAGCTGGTTGAAGAACGAGCGGCTGGCGGTGGAAGGGGTGTGATCCAGGATCTGCCGTGCGGCCTGCAGCAGCCGTGCTTCGGAGACGCCCTCGCGGCCCAGGGACACGTCGATCGCCTTGCGCAGGCTCTCGGGGCTGCGGGGGGGACGGACGGGCTGCTCGTTCTCCTGCTCGAGGTGGCGGGGAAGGAGCTGGTTGAGGGCGTTCAGTGCGGGGGTGTCGAGCGGGTGCATGGTTCTCCGGGGAAGGGGGCAGGCGTCCGACCTGATCGGTCGCGCGAGAATCGTTCGGGCAGGAACGATTCAGGAGCGTTGGATAGTGCTCCGGGGGACCCTGCGCAACCCCACCGAGGGCGGTGTGTCCCGGTTGCATCACAGGGGGGATCCGCGTTTCCGCGTGGCTGCAGCGGGCCCGGCGGCAGTCCGCGGTGCCCCGGCGCACCACGTCGCACGTGGGCGCCCCGCCGTTTGCAGACAACTTGCACCCCCTCGTGCCTGGAGGATCAGGGTGGACCCTGGGTTGTCCTCTGGCGGGCCCGCGCGCCTGCGCGAGGTCGTCTCCACCGCTCGAACACGCAAGACCATGGCGTACGTTGCACCCACCCCACCTGGAGGTCCGACGTGCGTTCGATGTGTCTGATGTTGTCCCTTGGTCTGCTGGCCACGGCTTGTTCGGAAGGAACCGGGTCGCCCGCGGACACGGCGGAGACGGGCCTGTCCGGCACCGGTGACACGGCCGCGCAGCCCGATGTCGACGCCGACGCCGACAACGACGGCTACCCGGAGTCGGTGGACTGCGACGACACCGACGACAGCGTCCACCCGGACGCGCAGGAGCTCTGCGACGGCGTCGACAACGACTGCGACGATGCCGTGGACGAGGACGCCGAGGACGGGTTCGAGGGATTCTGGGACGGTGATGGCGACGGGCACGGGGATCCGGCCCTGCCCATCACGAGCTGTACCTCCGAGGGGCTCGTGGTCCTGGCAGACGACTGTGACGATGCCCGCGCGGACGTCCACCCGGGGGCGGTCGAGGCCTGCGACGGCGTGGACAACGACTGCGACGAGGTCATCGACGAGGACATGGTGATGGTCCCCGAGGACCACGCCACCCTGCAGGAGGCGGTGGACGCCGCGGCGGACGAGGCCGAGATCTGCGTGGCCGCGGGCACCTGGAACGAGCTCGTCGACGTCGACGGGCGCGCGCTGACCCTGACCGGTCGCGGTGGGGTCGACGGCACCACGCTCGACGTGGCGGGGCTCGGCGACCCTATGATCAAGCTGCGTGGCGCTGGCGCGAACCTGACGGTCCAGGGGTTCACGGTGACAGGTCTGGTGGATGGGGGCGCGGTGGGGGCGGCCCGGCGGGGCGCCTTCCTGCAGCAGGACGGGCAGGTCTTCACGGGGCGGAACCTCGCCTTCGTGGACAACAGCTGGGCCATCGATGACGACATGAGCCTTTCGCTGCGCGGAGGTCTCATCCATGCGGATGGAGGACGGACCGTTCTCCAGGACGCCGAGATCGCCCGCAACACTTGGAGCATCGACGACGGCGGTGACTACCACACGGTCACCATCGAGGGCGGATTCCTGCGGTCCGCGGGCTCCAACAAGCTCGAGCTCGTCCGCGTCGATGTCCACGACAACACGTTCACGAGCGATGGGGACGCCTTCCGGACTGACGTGTACGGCGGCCTCTTCGCCGCGACCGGCCAGGAGCTCACCGTGGAGGACCTGCTGCTGCAGGACAACACCGTGGAGCTGACCGTCGACGTGCTCTTCGACGTGGAGGGCCTGTTCCTCTACGGCACGCCGGCCACCGACACCCTCGTGGAGGGCCTGCAGCTGCTCCGCACCACCGCGACCATCGCCAACGACGGTGTGGTGGCCAACGGCGGAGACCTTCACGGACTCGTGCGGCTCTCCGGCGGAACCGGGGAGACCACGGTGCGGGACGTCCTGCTGCAGGACAACGTGCTGTCGATGGCGGGAACCGGCACGCTGCAGGTCTGGGGCTCGCTGCTGCGGGTGGACGGTGGCGAGCTGGTCTTCGATGGAGCCGAGCTGTTCGGCAACACCGTGGAGATCGTGGATGCCGACTACACCCAGATCCTGAGGGGCGGGATGCTGTACGTCGGGGGCGACTTCGAGCTGTCCCACCTCGACGTCCGGGCCAACGAGGCCCGGGCCCGCAGCCTCTGGGGCGGCATCGTCCGCGTGCAGGCCGATCAGGCGCTGTCGAGCCTGCACCACGCCAGCTTCGCCGGCAACGTGGCCGGAAGCGAAGACGCCCTCTCGGTGATCGGTGGAGTGCTCCTGGCCGACGCCCACTACGACGGGATGGAGCTGTCCCACCTGACCCTGTACGGCAACGAGATCACGTCCGGAGACTTTCTGGAGGGGGGCGCGCTCGAGTTGGGGGCCCTGTGGGCCTCGTCGCCCCAGACCCTCTCCCACATCACGGCCACGTCGAACACGGCGACCGCGGAGGCGCCGTCGGGCGCAGACATCCACGCGTCCCATACCGGGGCCCTCCTGTCCTACAACAACGTCGGCGATCTCGGGGGCGTGGAGGCGGGAGAGACGGACATGGACGTCGACCCGGGCTTCGTGGACGTGACCGGGGACGACCCGCTCCTGTGGGATCTGCACCTGCTGGCCACCTCGGAGCTGGTGGACGCCGGCGACCCGGACTGTGCCGACGAGGACGGCACCGTGTGCGACATCGGCGCCTATGGCGGGCCGGGCGGGGACTGGTAGCCTTCCCGGGTTCCCCTGCAACGACGAACGCCGGATGCCCCGCGAAGGGACATCCGGCGTTCCTGTAGGTGGGTACCAGACCGTCGGGCGTCCTTGTGACCAGCCTGGGCAGGGCTTGGGCACCGAGGCACCCTGACTGCTGACATGTGCATCGTTGTGGTCAGCGTCTGGGGTCTCGATTTGTTGTTGCACAAATCATCGCATGGTTCTAACTTACTGATGTGCGTACTGGTGAGGTGTTGTGTGGTGGTGGCCAGACAGCCCGAAATGGGCAGTGAACGCGATCGGAAGCTGTTCAAAGCTCGGCTGAAGTCCCAGCTGAGCCGGATGGGAATCAGCCAGAGAGCCATGGAGGAACGACTTGGCCTGTCGACCGGTACCCTCAGCAAGATCTTTGCCGGGCGCTTGAATCTCACGGTGGGCATCCTGATGGAGCTCGCCAAGGTCCTCCAGATCGATCCGTGGGTGTTGGTGGACGACACCGCCTGGATTCAGCTGCGCAACGAGGTCCCCCTCGACAAGGCCACCGAAGTGGAGCTGAAGCTGCAGGCCGAAGTCGACGAGCTTCGTCTGGAACTGGTCGCGACGCATGCCCGTGAGCGAGCGGCTGAGGAGGAGTTGGCGGTCCAGCGTCGGCGGGCGGAGAGGTCCGAGGCGCGCCGGGCGCAGTGGGAGGAACGTGCGTCACAGGCAGCTGTCGAACGCGATGAGGCAAGGGCGGATGCGGCCGAGCAAGCGGATGCGTTCGCACGTGAGCGTGCCGCACGGCGTGAGGAAGCCCAGGTGCTTCAATCCCTTCGTCGGGCATTGGCGGCGAACGAGGCCCGTCTGTCCGAGCAGGCGAAACAGCTTTCCGAGGCTCGGCGAAGGCTCGCACAGGCCGAGAAGCGAGCAACGGTCAATGAGCAAGCCTTCGAGAAGCTCACTGCCGAGTACTGGAACCTGCACTCCAAGGCAGACCAGAAAGCGAAGGAGGCAGCCAGGCTTGCCCAGGAAAAGCACCAGTTGTCCCGGCAGCTTCAGGGCCAAGGCGGCGCTGTGCTCGGGGGGGCCGCGCTTGCCTTCCTGGTGGGATGTGCCGTGGGCAGCAGCGGAGAGTGAGATGCTGAGTCTTCACCATGCGAACCCCGTGGATGAGCGGATCGATGCGCTGTCGTTTGGTCAGGGTCCGCACGCGGAGGAGTCACTGCGGTTCTTCAAGAGCAGGGTGTGGTTCCATCCGAACAGAAGGGGATCGAAGCAGTACCGACCTCCCACATTCTTGATCTGCTGGTGCGATCAGCTGATCGGCATGGTCGCGCTGACGGTCCGGAAGCTACCATTTGGCCTCGATGGTGCCGTCGTGCGTCTACTGTCGGTGGAGGTCATGGGCATCGATGTCGGGTTCCAGGGAGCCCCGGGGCCGGATGGCGGTACACTCGCTGTGGCGGTCATGGATCATCTGAAGCATCGCGCCGAGGTCCAGCAGCTGGATGGCGTGTCCCTGCGTGTACGTGCGGGCAACGCGAGGGGCCGGGCCTACTACAGCAAGTGCGGATTCAGCGAAGCGGCGCCACCCATCGTCGAAGGGGAGCAGGCGACGCTCCAGCTGGTGTGGTGGCGCGGATCCGAACCATGCAAGGCGATGGTGCAGAAGGACGATCAGTCGAGTCCGGCGATCTGATCGTCTTCTTCGAGCTCGGGCAGCTCGAGTTCGCCGAGAGCGACAGGGCCTCGGGGGATATTCTGCACGGCTTGCCGAACCGCGAGCACTTCCTCACGCCGGAAGCGCCAGTGACCGCCAGCGGTCTGGTAGGCGCTTGGGAAGCAGCCTCCCTGAAGCCAGTTCTTCACGGTGTTGCGAGAGGAAACGCCGAGCAGTCGGGCCGCCTGGCCGGTACTGATCCAGGTGTCGGCCACGCGGTGGTGCATGGCGCGAACGCGTTCGACCAGGGAATCGGGTGTTTCGGGGCTCAGGTAATCCAGTACATCTTCGAGCGTGCGAGCATCGTCAGTCGGTTCGACCACCTGTTGAGGAGCGAGGACCATGTCTGTCTCCTGGAAGCAGTGGGGTGTTCTTTATGTCGTACCAACACGTGGTTCTGCAAATAGTAAACTGTCAAAACTGTCAACATGGAAGATGGACTGGCCATGAAAGAGCCCAGCCAGGGATCTGGCTGGGCTCGAAGCGGGGTGAGATCGACCGTTGAAGTGGTCAGCCCTTGGCGGGGAGCACCTGACCACGACACTCGCCGAGGCCGATGCGGACGGCACCGGGGCCCTCGCACCAGGCGCGCATGATGAGCACGTCGCCGTCCTCGAGGAAGGTGCGGGTCTCGCCGTTGGCCAGGATCACGGGCTCCTTGCCACTCTTGGTGATCTCGATGAGGGCGCCCTCCATGCCTGCCTCGGGGCCGGACAGGGTGCCGGTGCCGAAGAGGTCGCCGGCGCGCAGGTTGCAGCCGTTGACGGTGTGGTGGGTGACCATCTGGGCCATGGTCCAGTAGGCGTGCTTGTAGTCGCCGAGGGACAGGCGCTCGGGGGCGGTGCCGGCCTCACGCATGGCGGAGGTCTCGAGCAGCACCTCGAGCTTCATCTCCAGGGCGCCCTGGGCGCTGTTGGCCTCGCTGGTGAGGTATGGCAGGGTCTGGGGCTCGTCGGCGTCGCGGGTGAAGGCGGCGCGGAAGGGGGCCAGGGCCTCCATCGTGACGATCCAAGGGGAGATGGACGTGGCGAAGTTCTTGCCCAGGAACGGTCCGAGGGGCTGGTACTCCCAAGCCTGCAGGTCGCGGGCGGACCAGTCGTTGAGGATGCACAGGCCGAAGATGTGCTTCTCGGCATCTTCGATGGAGATGGCGTCGCCGAGGGCGTTGCCGGGGCCGACGAAGACGCCGAGCTCCATCTCGTAGTCCATGCGCTTGCTTGGGCCGAAGCCGGGGGCCTCGCCGGGGGCGGGGCGCTGCTGGCCGACGGGACGGTGGAAGTCGAAGCCGGACAGGACCACGGAGGACGCGCGGCCGTGGTAGCCGATCGGGATCCACTTGTAGTTGGGCAGCAGCGGGTTGTCGGGCCGGAACAGCTTGCCGATGTTCGTGGCGTGGTGGATGGACGTGTAGAAGTCGGTGTAGTCGCCCACGGTGGCGGGCATGCCCATCTCGACGTCGGCCATGTCGACGAGGCAGGGAGACCAGTCCATCTGGCCGGTGGCCTCGGTGCGCAGGGCACGCGACAGCGCCAGGCGCAGCGCGGACCAGGCGGCGGAGCCCATCTGCATGAAGTCGTTCAGCGTGGAGCCGGACGCGGCGGCGGCGGCCTCGGCAGCGGAACCCTCGAACAGGCCGGCGGCGTGGGCGGCAGCGAGATCGACCACCTTGTCACCGATGGCGACGCCACCGCGGAAGGACTCCTCGGAGCCGGCGCGACGGAAGATGCCGAAGGGCAGGTTCTGGATGGGGAAGTCGGTCTCGCCGTTGGCGCTGGAGATCCAGCTCGTCAGCTTGGGATCGTGGGTCTCGTTCAGGGTGTGCATCTAGACCTTCTCCTGGTGGGTACGTCTGCGTTGGCTCTTGGCTCAGTCCCTAGTCAGGGACCGAGCCAAGAGCCAACGCGAAGACGGCCAGCAGCGACCCGGCACGACCGGTCCTTCGTCGCTTCGGTCGGGCCGACCGGAAGGTCGGCCTCTCGCCTGCTCCTCGGGCCGGCCGCACCGGGACGCCGCTGGCCTCGGGTGTGCGACTGCACGGAGGCTCTGGGATTGCCTTCGCCTTTCGGGCCCCCGGGTGGGGCGGTCGCTCGGCTGCCATGGCGGCGCCGATTCGTCGTCGCTTCGCGCCTCGCCTCGCCACCACCCTGACCGCCTGGCTGAGTACGCGGTGGGGCGAGGTGCGCCTCGTCGGTCGTCCCCAGCGGGAGCTACGAGCCTCTGGCGTCCTACCGCTCGGGCCCCCTTGATCCGATGGGGTGCCCGTCCGCGTCGGGAGTAGCCCTTGGAGCTGTGGGTCCAGGCCATCGTGACCATCTTCTCGCTGATCAATCCCGTGATCTGCGTGGCGATGTTCCAGAACGCGGTGGCCGGGGCGACGGATCAGGAGGTGCGTCGTGCGGCCACCCGGGCGGCGCTGTCCATCGCGACCATCCTCGCTGGCGCGGCGCTCGTGGGTGCTCGCATCCTGCGCGTCTTCGGCATCTCCCTGGATGCCTTCCAGGTGGCCGGCGGCGCCGTCCTCGTGGCGATGGGCGGGAACATGCTCCTCCGTGGCGCGGCACCAGGGAGCGACGAGGACGCACCCGAGGGCAAGCGGGAGAGGCTGGCCCGCCTCATCCTGTTCGCGGCGAGCCCGGGCACCATCACCGGCGTCATCACCCTGTCGATCTCCCACAGCGCCTTCGGGGTCCCGGCCCCTGCACTCGTGGCGGTCGCGGTGGTCGTGGGCATCACCTGGGGCCTGATGCTCGGGGCTGCCCGAGTGAAGAGCGTGCGGACGGGGAAACCGAGCATGCTGAGGGACCTGAACACCCGGTACATGGGGCTGCTGGTGCTGTCGATGGGGGTGCAGTTCGCGCTGCAGGGGGCGAAGGGCTTCTTCACCGGGCCGTGAAGGGTAGGCGGTAGGCCGCGTCCGGGCACCACTGGTCCTTCGTCGCTTCGGTCGGGCCGACCGGAAGGTCGGCCTGTCCCTTGCTCCTCGTTCCAGCGGCACCCGGACGCGGCCTACCTTGGGCGTGCGGCTGAAGGTGTGCTCTGGAATTGCGTTCGCGTGTCGGGCCCCGGGGCGGGGCGGCGCGTCGTCCGGCCATGGCACCACGGGTTCTTCGTCGCAGGCTCCTCGCCGGCGCGGAGGCGGGAGGCTGGAATGTCCGACCGTGGGACTACAACCCTGCCTTGGGGCACTGCAGCGTAGGGGCGCCGCTTGCTGCGCCCGACCCCGTCGCTCCCGCTTGAGTCGCGCCCCGCGTCCCGCCGCCCCTGCGAGAGCTTCGAGGCCCCGGCCGGCTGCCGTGCGACCCGGCGATGGCGTCACCCACTCCCGGGTCGGATCGCCTGCGAGTCGCGCACGCGCACGCACATGCTGACGGGTCATGGATCCTCTGACGCAGGCAGTCGGCCAGGGCCGGCTCGAGTCCAAGGGACGCCGGCGCGGAGGCGGGAGGCTGGAATGTCCGACCGTGGGACCACAACCCTGCCTTGGGGCACTGCAGCGTAGGGGCGCCGCTTGCTGCGCCCGACCCCGTCGCTCCCGCTTGAGTCGCGCCCCGCGTCCCGCCGCCCCTGCGAGAGCTTCGAGGCCCCGGCTGGCGGCCGTGCGACCCGGCGGAGACGTCACACCTGTCCCAGGTCGGACGGCCTGCGAGTCGCGCACGCGCACGCACATGCTCACGGGTCACGTGACGTACGCCGTCGAGAGGCGGTTCCACGGGGACATCCATGATCGCGTTGCGGTCGTGGCCTCCTGCGGGGCATGGTGAGGCACGAGTGGGAAGGAGTTTGCATGTCACACGGGTGGGGAATCGTGATGTCGACCCTGGCGGTCGTCGGAACAGGGTGTGGGTACAGGCCTGGGTGCGACTTCGAGCACGAGGTCCATGGGCTCGAGGAGGTGAACCCGGACGTCGGCCGCAGCGGGGCCGACCTGCTCTCGCCGCTGGAGGGGGAGCAGCTGATCGAGGTCCTGGTGGAGCCCACGGGGGCGGAGGGCTGGTCGGCTCCCGATGTGCTGGAGGTCTCCATCGAAGGGCTGGGGCCTGACGCGGAGTGGTTCGTCGGAACGAACGACAGCGCGAAGTGGTTCCACACCACGCACGCCATGATGGCGGTGTCCTGCGGGAGTGGGCTCCGGCTGCCGGTCTCCTTCACGTTCCGGCACCCCCAGACGGGCACGCGCATCGAAGGGGAGGGGAGCCTGTCGACAAACGACCTGATCGCGGTCGGTCTGCGCGGAGAGGCGTCACTTTCAGCGACCCTGCCGATGGAGGCCCTGCGCACGGACATCGACTGGACCCTCGACCTGCCCCCCTCGGAAGGCGAGGAGGGACAGATCACCGGCGACCGCTTCGAGTTCGAGAAGGTCGTACTGGACCTCCAGTTCGTGGATGGCGTCCTCCTCAGCGGCTGGGTGTCCGTCGGCTACGACTACCGGGAGACCTACCGGGGACGCCGCTACCCGCACCGCAACGGCTGGGCGACCGTCCTCAGGATTCGTGGGCCGGGGGAGCGCGAGAGGCACACCGGGTTGTGGGACACGGGGGCTGCCCAGTTGGATACGCAGGAGCGGTGAGGTCCGCGAGGACGCGACGCCGTCGCGCTGTCGAGAGCTTCGGGGCCCCGGTCGGCTGTCGGGCGACCCGGCGATGGCGTCACACATGTTCCGGGGAGGACCGCCTACGAGTCGCGCACGCGCACGCTCACGGGTCACGGATCCTCTGACGCTGGCAGTCGGCCGGGGCCGACTTAAGACCAAGGCATGCCGGCGCGGAGGCGGGAGGCGGGAATCGCGCCAGGTGCAGAACCACAACCCTTCCTTGGGGCATTGCAGCGTAGGGGCGCCGCTTGCTGCGCCCGACCCCGTCGCTCCCGCTTGCGTCGCGCCGACCGTCCCGCCGCCCCTGCGAGAGCTTCGGGGCCCCGGCCGGCTGCCGGCCGCGCACGCGCACGCTCACGGGTCACGTGGCGTACGCCGTCGAGAGTGGGTTCCACCGTGACTTCCGTGATGGTGTTGCGGTCATTACCCGAGGCGGTGCATGGTGAGGCACGGGCAGGAAGGAGTTTGCATGTCTCGAACCTCGACTGCAGCCTGGCTGGGCTGCCTGCTCAGCCTCTCCTCGGGCTGCACCTACATCCCTTCCTGCGACGAGGATGCCTTCGAAGCGGACATCGAAGCCACCCACCCGGTGCTGGGGGAGAGTGGGGTGGATGTCCTGGCTCGCCTGTCCGGGGACCACACCGCACAGCTGTGGCACCACGACGATCACGCAGGCGACCCGTCGGAGCTCCGGGTGTCCGTGGTCGGCCTGCAGGGCGACGTGTCCTGGTGGGACCAGAAACGCACCGAGGAGAAGTGGTTCCACATGTCCTCCGTGGACCTCGGGGTGATGTGCGGGCTCGGCATGGACGTGCCGGTGGCATTCGTCATGGAGCACCCCGAGACGGGCACCGTGCTGCAGGGGGAGGGGGCGCTGCGTGTGAATGCACTCGAGCAGGCGAGGAATCCTGGCAGGACGGTCCTCGTCGCGGAGCTGCCGCTCTCGGCCCTGCAGACCGACCTGGACTGGCAGGCCGAGCTGCCCGTGGACCAGGGCGTCCCTGCCGAGGAGCGCTTCGAGTTCGACGGCGTGCTGCTGTACGTCATCTTCGAGCAGGGCGAGATCGTGTGGTCGTCGGTCGAGGTGACCTACGCCTTCCGGCGGAACGAGCGGGGTGGACGGATCCCCCGCAGCGACGGCCGGGCGCTCGTGTGGCGGTTGATGGTGCCTGCGTCTGGTGGTGACACGGGGGGGCATACGTTCGGGACCGGGAGCATGGGGCCCGGTGAGGACACCGGGGCTGCGTTGCGGTAGGTCCTGGTCGTTCCGGGGATTCGGGAGAGGCCGACGGGGTCGGGCGCGGCGAGCGGCGCCCGTACGGTTCCATGCCCGAAGGGAGGTTGACGTGGAGCGAGGCGCGCCCAAGGGAGCCTCCCGGGGATTCGAGGCCCCGGCGCCCCGAGGGGCGCCCGTACGTGTCGACCGAAGAGGCCCCTTCATTGGCGTTGCCCATGGCGTTGGATGTACGGGCGCCCCTTGGGGCGCCGGGGTGGGCGTCTCCGCAGTCGTTCGAGTCGAGGCCCCGGCCGAGTGCCGTGCGACCCGTCGATGGCGTCACCCAGGTTCCGAGCTACAACGTCGGCTTGCCGCGCACGCGCACGCGCACGCTCACGGGTCACGGATCCTCTGACGCCCGCCCCGGCGACGGCTTCGAGGCCCCGGCCGGCTGCCGGACGACCCGTCGATGGCGTCACCCTTGTCCCGGGTCGGACCGCCTGCGTTTCGGACACGGGCGCGGGTACGGGGGGGCGGGGCGCCCATACGCGGTCGTCCTCACGCATCGTTCCGGACCCCCGGGGTGTCTCCTGCTCGATACACCAGAGCATCCAACAAGGAGGGATCCCATGTCGCAGAAGATCCTGCTACTCGGCGCCACCGGTCATACCGGCAGCCACATCCTTCGTCAGGCTCTGGACGATGGCATCTGGGTGCGCGCCTTCGTTCGTCATCCCGAGAAGATCCCCGCCGATCTTCGGGACCACCCCGGCCTCGAGATCGTCGAGGGCGACTTCAAGGACACCCACGCCGTCCGCAAGGCGGTGAAGGGCTGCAGCTCCATCATCTGTGCTGCTGGCGATGCCAAGACGCAGCGCAAGGAGCACATCATGTCGGACCTCATGCACGAGGTCGTCGACGGCATGCGTGAGCACAATGTCCACCGTCTGGTCTACCAGGCCGGCGCCTTCTCGCCCGCGCCCGGTCAGGACAACCCGCGCATGATCAAGTGGTTCTCGCGCCCCGTCCTCGGCCGTCTGATGGGCATCCACGGCATGCTCGAGGACAACGACGAGGTCATCACGTTCCTGCACGATCAGGCCTCCGACATCGACTGGACGGTCACCCGTCCGGGAACGCTGCGCGAGAAGAAGCCCAACGGCGATGTGCATGCATCCACGAGCCCCGGAGGCACCGTGTCCTTCGAGGACGCCGCCCGGTTCGACCTGAACCTGGCCCTGTCTCGCAAGCACAACCACCAGGCCCCCTACGTGGCCTGCAGCTGAGCCATCGGCTGAACATCGAGGAGAGACCGCCGGCATCCTCCCCCCCCGCCGGCGGCCACTCCGGGCCCGGATCGCGAACGCGCGGTCCGGGCCCTTCTTCTTGGGAACGATGTCCGGCTCGCGTTCCTGGCCGGACCATGCCCCGACGGCGGGGTTCCCCATCCCGCGGACCCACCCCCATCCTCCGCCTTGCAGGCCCCGCAATCGTCGACGGGTGTCCCTGCCCACGCGGTACCGCTATCTTCTCGATCCGATCAGGAGGACGGTATGCGCGGATGGCCCCTTGGGCTCCTGGTCGCGGCCTGCACGACGGGGGACCCCCCGGTCGACACGGCCTGCGACCTCACCGACAACGACGACGGCACCTACACCCTCGACTGCCCGGACGGCACCACCAGCACGCTGTACGGCGAGGACTGGCAGCCACCCGTCGACACCGCCGTGTACGCCACCGAGGTCGTCCTGGGCGATGTCGAGGTCATCAACCAGCGCGACGCCGATGATCTGGCGGGCGTCCGGGAGATCACCGGCAACCTGCTCATCTCGTCCTCCGTGTCCATCGACCTGCAGCCCCTTCGGGGCCTTGAGGTGGTGGGCGCCGGCCTGTACCTCGACGACACCCCCTGGCTGACCGATCTGTCGTTCCTCCGGCGCCTGCAGACCGTCGGTCACGAGCTGTGGATCCACGACATGGACGCCCTCACCGATCTGTCGGCGCTCCGGGATCTGCAGGGCGTGGGGGGGCTGTCCATCATCCGCAACGCCTCGCTCACCTCCCTCGAGGGGCTGCAGGGGATCACGTCCACCACGGGTGGGGTCTTCCTGGGCGACAACGACGCCCTCGCGTCGCTGGAGGGTCTGTCCAACCTGGCCCACGTGGGCGGCGATCTGGAGCTGCTGGTGCCTGGCGCGTCCACCCTCGACGGGCTCACGTCCTTGCGCTCGGTCGGCGGAAGCCTGAGCGTGGCGGAGAGCACGCTGCTCACCGAGCTCGATCCGCTCTCCGGTCTGCAGTCGGTGGGCGGGTACCTTCAGATCGAGGCCAACGAGGCGCTCTCCGACATCGCGGGCCTGTACGGCCTGGAGCAGGTGGGCGACATGGCGATCTTCCGCGACAACCCGGCCCTGTGCGCGTGGCGCATCGAGGCCTGGTACGACGCCCTGGACGAGGGGAGCGGCCTCGACCTGCAGGACAACGACGACACCTGCGAGGAGGCCCCATGAGCGCGCTTCGATCCTGCATCCTGCTGCTCGTCGGCGTCGGGGCCTGCACGCAGCAGCCCGTCGGTGAGGACACCGCCTGCACCACCACCAGCCACGGCGACGGCACCTACACCGTGGACTGCCCGGACGGCACCTCGGTCACCCTGTTCGGCGACGGCTACGAGCCGGACGTGGTCATCGTCGAAGACACCGGAGAGCCCACCGTCCTGGCGCCCGAGGTCATCCACGGTGACGTCGTCGTCGAGAACGACCGCCAGCTGGAGGCGCTGCGGGGCGTGCGGGAGATCCACGGCGATCTCGGCATCTACCTCGAGTCGGGCGGTGTCGACCTGTCCGCCCTCGGCACCCTCGAGCGGGTCGAGGGGGGGCTGTCCATCGCCTACAACTCCTGGCTCACCAGCCTGCAGCCCCTGTCCCACCTCGAGCACGTGGGGGGCAACCTGTACATCGCGGGCAACGCCCAGCTCGCCGACCTCGCCGGCCTCGAGCAGGTCCAGGGCTACCAGCGCCTCGTCATCGACGACAATGCCTCCCTCACGTCGCTGCAGGGCATCACCATCTCCGTGGTGGCGGAAGCCGACATCCAGATCAGCGACAACATGGTGCTCACCGACATCACGGCGTTGTCGGATCTGGTCACCGTCGACGGCGACCTCGAGGTCTCCTGGAACCCCGAGCTGTCGAGCCTCGAGGGCCTGCACAACCTCACCACCGTGAAGGGGTGGGCCCAGTTCGATGGCCTCGCCCGTCTCACGTCCTTCGACGACCTCGGCGAGCTCGTCACGGTGGAGCAGACCCTGTCCATCGAGGAGAACCCGCTGCTCACCTCCGTGAGCGGCCTGTCGAGCCTCACCACGGTCGAGGAAGGCCTCCGCATCCGCAACAACCCCGCCCTGTGCGCCACCGATGTCCAGTCCCTCGTCGACGACCTCGACCCTGCGCCCGACGTCGTCCTGATCGACGGCAACGACGACTGCTGAGGCCACCATGAACCACCGACTTCATCTTCGTCTGCTCCCGCTGGCCGCCCTCGTCTGGGGCTGCGCGGCGCCTCCGGCCTTCGACGACTCCGCCTGCGCCACCACCGACAACGGCGACGGCACCTACACCCTGGCGTGCCCCGGAGCGGATCCCGTCACGATCCTCGGTGAGGGCTGGACGCCCGAGCCCGTCGACGTGGGCAACCCCTTCGAGCCGCCCGAGCGGGATCCCCAGGTGCTCGCCGGGGATGTGTACGTGTCCAACACCCTGCAGCTGCAGTACCTCCGGGGGGTCCGCGAGATCACCGGCGATGTGGTGATCCAGATGGACAGCGGCATCGATCTGGAGCCCCTGTCCGATCTCGAGGTGGTCGGCGGGAGCTTCGAGATCCGCTACTCCCACTGGATGGAGGATCTCACGGGGCTGTCCTCTCTGCACACCGTCGGCGGGCGGTTCTCGGTGCGGTCCATGAGCGGTCTGACCTCCCTGCAGGGCATCGACGCGCTCGCTCACGTGGGCCAGGAGGTCCGGCTGCAGGATCTGCCGCTCCTCTCGGACGCCGGTGATCTGTCGGGGGTCGACTGGGGGGCCACGGGCCTCAGCATCGTCCGGCTCGACGCACTCGACGAGCTCGCCTTCCTGGCCGGGGTGACCACCAGCGCCTCCGTGCAGCTCACCGATCTTCCGTCCCTCGAGGATCTGTCGGATCTGTCCAGCCTGTCCCAGGTCGACGGCCAGCTCACGCTGTACGGCCTCGATCTGATCACCGACCTCTCCGACCTGCAGGCCCTCACATCGGTACAGGGATGGTTGCGTGTCGAGCACAACACACTGCTCGACGACATCGATGCGCTGTACGGCCTCGAGGCGCTGCACGACGCCGTGCGCGTCCGCAACAACCCGTCGCTGTGCGCCGACGACGTCCTCGACTGGTACGAGAGCTACGACGTGGTCCACGAAAACGACCTGATCAGTGGCAACAACGGGCCGTGCTGATCCGGCGGGTGTGCCCGTCCGTCCCTGTGGCCGGCGGGTACCCTGGGGCCCACCCGCCTCGTGTAGTACGCTGCCCCCCGGAGGTCACCATGCCCGGCCACGAGTACGACTCGCCCACCATCGAGATGTTCCCCGATGACGATCCGGACGAGACCTTCCTCCCGTTGTCCACGGAGGAGTACCGGGACATCACCCCGAGTGATCTGCGCCGGATGGCACAGGAGCAGATCGACGAGGAGACCGACGAGCTGTCCAGCCGTGCCCAGGCGGCGGCCAACCTGCTGCTCGCGGGCAGCTACGACGCCTCCATCCGCACCTACGCCTCCATCGGAGAGGACGCCCCCGGCCTGCTCGGGGAGTGCGAGGCCCAGATCGGTCTCGCCCACTTCCTGATGGGCGACTACCAGCAGTCGATCATCCACTTCGAGCGTGCCAAGGCCCTCGGCAGCGAGAGCGGCGATCTCGACGCCCGGATCGCCTACGCCCAGGCGGCACGCCGGCAGCTCAGCACCCAGAGCAAGGTCATCGCGGGCGTGCTCGTGGCGCTGGTGGTGGGCCTGCTCGTGTGGCTCGTGGCGGCCCCCGCGCTGCTCGGTCGCTGACCAGGCCGGCGTGGTACCCACGTATTCGCCACGGGAAGGGGAGAAGGTGCCCCGGCGGTGACCGATGGGCTTCCTGCCCCCACGCGTCCGTGGGCGGAAGCGCCGGGTCGCGGCGTGTCAGGAGGCGGATCTGCTGGCAACAGGCACCATCGTCCGGAGCCGCAGGGCCTGGTGGGCGCTCCTCGTCGTGATGGCGTGCGGCGGCGGCGAGGAGGCACCGCCGGCCCAGGCGCCATCCGTCGGGGTCGTGGTGGCCCTCGAGAAGCCCATCGTCGCCGAGACCCGCCTCGCGGGCACCCTGCGCTCGTTCAACGCGGTCGATCTGGTGGCACGGATCGAGGGACGCATCGAGGCGCGCACCTTCGTCGAGGGCGAGATGGTCGAGGAGGGGCAGGTCCTGTACCGGATCGAGGACGATCGCTACGCCGCCGAGGTGGCCCGGTGGGCGGCCCACGTCGAGCAGGCGAGGGCCCGGGAGGACGCCGCGTCCCGGGAGTACGGCCGCTACAGTGGCCTGCTGGACGAACGAGCCACCACCGAGCAGATCGTCGACCAGCGCCTGGACGACCTGCAGGCCGCGCGCGCCGAGGTGGCCGCCGCGAAGGCCAACCTGCAGTCGGCCCAGGTGGACCTGGACAACACGGTCATCCGGGCGCCCATCTCCGGGCGCATCGGCCAGGCGATCGCCGACCGGGGTCAGCTGGTCAAGCCCGGGGCCCCGCCGGTGCTCGCGCGGATCACCCGCATCGACCCCATCTTCGTCCACGTCCCCCTCGACGAGCGCCGCTACCTGCGCTTCCAGAAGCGGCGGACCGAGCACGAGGAGCATGGGCTTCCCCTCCCGACCGTGCGGCTGCGGCTGTCCGACGGCAGCCTGTACCCGGAGCTCGGGGAGCTCGACTACGTCTCTCCGGCCCAGGAGGAGCCCGGCTTCTTCGACCTCCGCGCCCGGTTCCCCAACGAGGATCAGCTGCTGAGGCCCGGTCAGTTCGGGGAGCTCCTCCTGTCGAGTCCCGACGTGATCGAGCGGGTCGTGGTGCCCCAGGAGGCCGTGGCCCGCCGGCAGACCGGCGACGAGGTGCGCGTGGTGGGGGACGACGGCGTCGTGGAGATCCGCAAGGTGGAGCTCGGGGCGGAGATCGGCCCGCTGTGGGAGGTCAGGGAAGGCCTCGCGGCCGGGGAGAAGGTCGTGGTGAGCGGGCAGTTCAAGGCCCAGGAAGGCAGCGTGGTCGTCCCTCGGGAGATGCCGATGCCCGAGGTGCCCGTGGAGGCCCTCCCGCAGGGGCTCGGCGAGGCGTCGGCGGGAGAGCCCGGCATCTCGGAGATCCTGGAGGGCGGACCGTGAGCGAGGAGGGATCCGACGTCAGCCTGTTCATTCGCAGGCCCCGCTTCGCCATCGTCATCGCCCTGCTGATCACGATCATCGGGCTGGTGGCCTACATTTCGCTGCCCATCGCCCTGTACCCGGAGCTCACGCCGCCTTCCGTCCGCGTGACGACGACCTACCCGGGCGCGGATGCCGAGACCGTGGCGGAGACCGTCACCACGCCCATCGAGCAGGAGATCAACGGCGCGCCGGGCATGATCTACATGAAGTCGAACTCCTCCTCGGACGGCTCGATGACGATCACCGTCTTCTTCGACGTGGGGGAGGACGTCGACATCGCCGCCGTGGAGGTGCAGAACCGCGCCTCCATCGCCACGTCGCGGCTGCCGGAGGAGGTCCGGCGCGAGGGGCTCGCCATCCGCAAGGCATCCGACAACATGCTGCTGGCGGTCAACCTCATCTCCGACCAGCCGGACTACGACGCGGTCTTCCTGTCCAACTACCTGTCCCTCAACCTCAAGGACGAGATCGCGCGCATCGACGGCGTGGGCGAGGCCCGGCTGCTGGGCGCCCGCGACTACGGCATGCGCATCTGGCTCGATCCCCAGCGCATGAGCGCCATGGGCCTGAGCCCGAGCGACGTGGTGCGGGTGGTGAAGGCCCAGAACGCCCAGATCCCGGCCGGCCGCGTGGGGGCGCCGCCTTCTCCGGACATCCAGGGGTTCCAGTTCACGGTCTCGGCCCCGGGACGCCTCGCGACAGCCGAGGAGTTCGAGGACATCGTGCTGACGGTGAACCCGGACGGCCAGATCCTGCGCCTGGGCGACGTGGCCCGGGTGGAGCTGGACGCCCAGAACTACGATCTGAAGGCGCGCCTGAACGGCCAGGACGCCGCCATGCTCGCGGTCTACCAGGCGCCGGGCGCCAACGCCCTCGATGTCTCGGAGCGGGTGCTGGCCTATCTCGACAAGGAGAAGGAGCGGCTTCCGGAGGGCGTGCAGCTCGTGGTGCCGTTCAACACCACCGACTTCGTGGAGATCTCCATCGAGGAGGTGCAGAAGACCCTCCTCATCGCCGTGGTGCTCGTGGTGGCGGTGGTGTTCCTGTTCCTGCAGGACTGGCGGGCCACGCTGATCCCCGCCGCGGCGGTGCCGGTGTCCCTCATCGGCGCCTTCGCCGTGATGGCCGCGCTGGGGTTCTCCATCAACCAGCTCACGCTGTTCGGGCTCGTGCTGGCCATCGGCATCGTCGTGGACGACGCCATCGTCGTGACCGAGACCTGCATGCGCATCCTCGAGCAGGATCCGGACAAGTCGCCGTTCGACGCGGCGGCGCAGACCATGCGCGAGGTGACGGGGCCGGTCGTCGCCACGACCCTGGTGCTGCTCGCCGTGTTCGTGCCCGTGGCCTTCGTGCCGGGCATGTCGGGCCGGATGTACAACCAGTTCGCGCTCACCATCGCCTCGGCGGTGTTCATCTCGTCCATCAACGCGCTCACGCTGTCCCCGGCGCTCGCCTCCCTGCTGCTGAGGCCTCCACCGGAGGAGCCCTCACGGCTCACGCGTGCCTTCGACCGGGTCTACAACCCCATCCGCGACCGCTACGCGGGCCTCCTCGATGGCCTGCTCCCCCGATCCGGCCTGGCCATGCTCGTGTACCTGGGGCTGCTCGTGCTGCTCGGGGTGTTGTTCCGGCTGGTGCCCACCAGCTTCGTGCCGGTGGAGGACCAGGGCTACTACTTCACCTCGGTGCAGCTGCCCTCGGGCGCGTCCCTGGTGCGCACGGAGCGGTTCCTCGACGAGCTGAGCGAGCGCACCCGGGAGATCGACGGCGTGGCCCACGTGCTCACGGTCGCGGGCTTCGACCTCATGTCCGGCGGTGCCTCCTCGAACATGGCCATGGTCATCGTGGTGCTGGATCACTGGAAGGAGCGCAAGGGGGATGAGCTGCACCCCAGCGCCATCCAGAAGCGGATGATGGCGGCCCTCGCCGACCAGGACGAAGGGCTCGTGTTCCCGATCGATCCGCCCTCGATCCCCGGACTGGGGGCGTCGGGCGGCCTGGAGATGCAGCTGCTCGACCGGGGCGAAGGCGACGCCCAGACCCTGGCGGAGGCGGGCGCGACCTACATGGGGCGGGCCCAGGCGCTCCCCGAGGTGGGCTCCATGTTCTCCACCTACCGGGCCGACATCCCGCTGGTGTACCTGCAGATGGATCGCGACCAGATGAACCGCTCCGGGGTGCGCCAGGACGCGTTCGCCGGCGTGCTGGCCTCCTACTTCGGATCCGTCTACATCAACGACTTCACCCGCTACGGAAAGGTCTACCGCGTGATGGCCCAGGCCGAGCCGGACATGCGGTCCTCGGTGGGGCAGCTCCTGTCGCTGCGGGTGCCGAGCCTGTTCGGCGATCTGGTGCCCGTGGGCGCGTTCACGGAGGCCGTGTTCCGGGAGGGCACCACCACCGTCACGCGCTTCAACGCGCAGCGCTCGGCGCAGGTCACGGCGAATCCAGCGCCGGGGGTGAGCAGCGGCGCCACGATGGCGGCGCTGGAGGAGCTGGCGCAGGAGGCCCTGCCGAGCACCATGGACGTGGCCTGGTCGGGCACCGCCTACCAGGAGCGGGTGGCCAGCGGCGGCGCCTTCGGGGTGCTCGTGCTGTCCTTCATCGTGGTCTACCTGTTCCTCGTGGCCCAGTACGAGTCGTTCACGCTGCCGGTGGCCATCATCCTGCTGGTGCCGCTGGGCCTGTTCGGTGCCCTGGTGGCCCAGTGGATGGCGGGCCTGTCGGTGGACGTGTACACCCAGGTGGGCTTCTTCCTGCTCATCGGGCTGGCGGCGAAGAATGCGATCCTCATCGTCGAGTACGCCAAGGAGATCCAGGAGTCCGGGGTGCCCCGTGACGAGGCGGTCCACCGGGCCAGCACCCTGCGCTTCCGGGCCATCCTGATGACCTCGCTGACCTTCCTGCTCGGCATGCTGCCGATGCTCGTGGCCACGGGCGCCGGCGCCGCCTCCCGCCGCAGCCTCGGCACGGCGGTGTTCGGCGGCATGCTGGCGGCTACCATCTTCTCGGTGACCCTCGTGCCCGTGTTCTTCCGCGTGGTGGCGCAGTCGCTGGAGTGGGTGCAGCGGCGGGGCCGCAGGAAGGCGTGAGCCGGGGGCTCACAGGCGGAAGCGGGCCTGGAAGTAGAAGCCGGGGATGTTGTCGTCCGGTGAGAAGAACAGGAACAGGCCGCTCTCCAGGCTCACCAGCGCCGACATGTAGCGCAGCGTGAGGTCGGTCTCGTTGCCGAGGTAGTCGGGCTCGCGGAAGGTCCAGAAGGCGTGGAAGTCGAGCTCGATGTCGAAGTGGGGCCCGAGGTGCAGGGTGTTGCGGAGCTGCGGGTTGAGCAGGCCCCGGTAGCCGGAGTCGACCGGGCGGTTGAACACCCCGAGGTGGCCGTTGAAGCGGTACAGATCGGGCAGGGGGGCGCGGAAGCCGCCGGGGCGATCGGAGGCCGGATCCAGGTTGTCCGCCAGGGCGTCGAACTGCAGGCGGCCCGTCCACAGCCGCTGCGGTCCGAGGGTCACGCCGCCCCAGGTGGAGGCGAGCAGGGAGGTCACGCCGTCCAGAGAGGCCTCCTCGGTGACGGGGGAGGTGCCGTACAGGTACGCCTCGACGCCGCCGTGACCCACGGGTCCCCGGTAGGCGCCGTTGACCCCGAGGATGGCCGTGTTCTCCGGTCCGGTGGCGTCGATGACGGAGACGAGGTCGGCGTGCCAGTGGTAGCGCACGCCCTCGTCCCGGGCGCCCAGCACCAGAAGGGTGTTGCCCGGGCTCGTCACCGACGCGACGTTCTCGAAGTCCCGCCAGTTGAACAGGGTGAGGTGGAAGATGCCGGCGGCGAAGTCGAGGGCCAGGCCGTCCATGTAGTTGCCCCGGTCCGACCAGTCGTACTCGGCGATGAGCCGACCCTCGTGCAGCGTGCGGGTCTGCCTGCCCACGGTGGCCGCGAAGAACAGCTCCGCCGGCAGGTGCTTCTTCCACTGGGCCCACGCCTGCCAGAACTCCACCCGGGGCGGCTGCAGCACGTAGGGCTCGCCGTCGACGTCGGCGGGGTTGGGGGTCCAGCCCATCCACTGCTGCACCGTGAGATCTGCGTACACGGGCCCGCGGTGGAAGCGGAACCCCAGGCGCGCGCGCTGCAGGAGGAAGGAGTCCTGCAGCACGCCGTCGGCGAGGCCGTTGGTCCAGTTCACCTGCACGCGGGCCCGCACCTCCATCACCGGGGTGAACTCCGAGGCCGGGCCGAACTGCGGCGGCGGGTCGTCCTGGGCCAGGGCGGGGGAGCAGGCGAGGGCGAGGAGCATCAGTGGTCGCGGCATCGGGGGCCCTCCTCGTCCATGGGCTCGGTGACGGCCCAGCGCAGGTAGCCGTCCTCCGGGAGCAGGTTCGGGTCGGTGCGACGCTGGGCGGGGTCGGGCGCCACCCAGGGGATGCCCGGGGCGTCCCACCACACGGCGTCGGAGCGCACCATGAGGGCGGTGGGGCTGGCGTTGTCCCTGCCCAGGCCCTTGAGGTGCACGCCGTGGGACACGCCGCCCTCCAGGAACAGGCCGCCCTGGGGCATCGGCCAGGTGCGCAGGAGGTAGCGGTACAGGTAGTTGTTCTGGCTGCGTGCGGACAGCTCCGAGACGTCGCCGTAGGCGGCGGGCCACAGGCCCGGGTCGAAGCCCCGCAGGTCGAAGGCGAACGCGAAGCCCTGCACGCCCAGGGAGACCCGGTCGTGGGGCGGCGGGGTGCCCTCGGTGCGTACCATCCACTCGGTGTCGTCCGGATCGGGGCCGATGGCGCGGGGGAGCAGGCGGGGCGCGCCCGATGCGTCGACCGCGATGCAGGCGAAGTTGGTCTTGTGGACCTTGTTGTTCGTCTCGATGGCGCCCGGGACGTCCCGGTAGGGGGCCCGAGGCACCCGGACCACCTGCTCCTCGGTGATCACGTGGGTGGGTCCGTCACGCCGGCCGATGAGGTCCCGCTGGGAGGCCCGGACGGATACCGCCCGGGGGGCCCGGCCGTCGACGAGGGCCACCGACAGCCGCACCCGGATGCCCTGGGAGGGGTCCGTGATGATGCCGTGGTGCTCGTCCTTGTCGCGGTTGTTGAAGTCGTTGCACAGGCCGCCGTTCAGGCGTGCCCTCACCCGCAGGTGGTCGGGGTGCTCCGGGCCCGCGTCGTACACGCCGAGATCCATGGCGGACAGGCAGATGCCACCGGAGGCGTGGGAGGCCGTGTCGATGGTGAGCCCCTGCAGCACCGGGGTGCCGGCCATGCCCTCCGGCCGCGGCACGAGCAGATCGAAGCGGGGATCGGGCGTGCGGAGGAGCTCGGCCACCGACGGCGTGGAGGACTGCACGGGCTGGGGCTGGACCGTGAGGGTGAGCTCGACGGAGGACACGTCGAGGCCGGTTCCACGGATGTCGGTGACCTCGACCGCCTGCCGGTTGTGGCCCAGCGCCTTGCCGAGGAAGGCGCGTGTCTTGCGGCCGATCAGCCCGAGGCGCACCTGCCACAGGCCGCCGAGGGCGGTGGTCCATCCCCCCGGTCGCTCCTCGTGGGCGCCGAGCAGGAAGGTCCAGGCGCCCAGGCGGTGGTCGCGCAGGTACCACTCGAAGTCGAAGCCGTTGAGCAGGAGCGGCATCGACGGGTTGGCGTTCACCTCCAGCAGGTCGAGGAAGGACCCCTCGGGGGGCGCGGGCACCCGGGTGCGGAGCACGGTGAGCTGGGGGCGCTCCTCGCTGCCGGAGGAGCGGCCGTTGTCGAAGAACAGCAGGTGGCTCACGGCCTCGACGTCCGGCAGGGCTGCACCGTCGGTGCTCTCGTCCATGGAGGAGGCGCGCCCGGGCGTGTCGAGCACGACCAGGGCGTAGGGGCGGTCGGCGAGGCCGGAGGGCACGTCGATGGCGGTGAAGGCGTCGTCGCGGCGGATGAGCAGGCGGCCCCCGAAGGCGGTCTCGTGCTCGTGGCCGAAGGACTGCCACGCGCTGGTGCCCCACAGGCGGTCGTGGCGGTAGTCGAGGGAGGACAGCCGCTCGTCCGGACCGCGATCGCTGAGGCCCCGGGCATCCACGATGTCGTCGAGGAAGGGCTCGAAGTGCACCACCTCCCCACGCCGGGCGGCCGCCAGATCGTAGGAGAGCACCTTGGCGGCGGGGCCGTCGCAGGCGGACACCCCGATGTACAGCACGCCCGGGTCGGGCCGGTGGGCGATGCCGCTCACGGTGAAGCGGTCGGGACAGTGGGCGCGTCCCCAGTCCGACAGCTCGTCCTGGATCCGGGAGATCAGGGGACTGCTGCGCTCCCGCCACACGCCCTGCTCCTGTTCGAGCAGGAACAGCCGCTCGTGCTGGGCCCGCTCGATGTCGACCTCTTCGTCGTGGAACGGCGTGGTGATGTGGATGGTGTCGAAGGTGGACACGCCGAGCACGGCGGGGGTGCAGGGGGCGGGCGCCTCGGACGCCTCCACGTCGGGCTCCCGGGCGCGGCAGGGGAAGGGGGTCAGATCCTCGATGGTGCCCGGCGGCAGGGGGGGAAGCCACCGGATGGGCTGGGGGGTCATCCGCACGAGCGCCCGGTAGTTGCGCTCCCGGCAGCGCTTGGCCTTCGCCGGTTCGAGCTCGTCACAGGCGGCGCTGGGGTCGTCGAACGCCATCAGGTCGCTCGGGCTCAGCCGCCGTGCGCCGTGGGTGTCGGGCTGGCCCATGCGCCACAGGGTCTCGGTGTCGTACCGGGAGGCGATCACCACCTCGTCGTCCGGCAGGGCGGCGGCCGCGCGGATCTGCATCCCGCGGGTGGCGTCGGGCTCCGAGTCCACGCGGATCAGGGGGTAGGACCGACGCACGCCACACCCGGCGGTGATCAACAGGAGCAGGGGCAGGATTCGCACGTGTCCTCCTCGTGTGCATTCGGTACGTCCCAATGTATCTGCTGGAGTCTTCCAAAGGCAGGGCGGCGTCGGTGCCGATGGAGGGCAAGGAGGTGCGATTGGACGGATTCAGTCCCATGGACCGGATGCATCACATGATGTGGGTCCTGAGCAGCCCGCGGTTGTGGGCGTATCCGACAGACTGGAGCGGCGTCCTGCAGCTGATGCTGAGCGTGCGGCCCGACTGGGACTTTCCCCCGGTGAGGCGGCAGCTGGGACGCGACGTGGAGGGCCTGTGGAAGGCCGCCTTCGAACAGGCGCCGGGGTGGACGGTGCTGCTGGCCGACGAGCCCATCGTCATCGACGGCGTCACCCTGGGCGCGCCGGACTTCCTGGTGCGCACGCCGGAAGGAAAGGTGGTCCACCTCGAGCTGGCGATGAAGTTCTACCTGCGGCGCAGGGGCACCGACGGCCACCACCCCTCGGACTACTGGGGTCCGGGCAGGAGGGACCGCCTCGATCGCAAGCTGCGCCACATGCAGGATCGCCAGATGGGGCTCATGGTCCGTCGCGACGTGCACCGGTGGCTGCGGGAGCGGGGCATCCCGGCGCCGGACGAGGTGGTCGCCCTGATGTCCGGGGTGCTGTTCGACCACGTCGACGACGAACCCGAGCTGCCCCCGCCCATGCGCAAGGGCAGCCCCCGCGGCAGGTGGTGCGAGCTGTCGGAGCTCCGTCCCGTGTGGCAGCAGGGAGCGAGGATCCTGCAGAAGACCGACTGGCTCGGTGGGGCCCTGCCTGATCGCCTGGCGGGTCTGCCGGAGGCCAGCGACAAGGCGCTGCGGGACTGGTTCGAGCAGGGAAACCACGGCGCGATGATCGAGGGGCCCGGCGGCCGGGTGATGGTCGTGCCCGATGGCTGGAGCAGGCTTCCGGCGCGGATCGAGCAGGAGGCGTGACATGCAGGGCGCAGGAGCATGAGCTGGACCGACACCTCGTTGGGTCGCTACGGCGCCCTCGTGGTGGCCCTGGCGGCCTTCCACATCCTCACCCCGCTGGTGCAGGCGCTGGAGCTGTCCAACTGGATCACCAGCGCCGTCGTGTCGGTCACGCCGCTGGCGCTGTTGTGGGGCGTCAAGGGCAACAGGATCCACAAGAGGATCGCCCTTGTGGCCATGGTGCCGTTCCTGCTGGTGGTCTGGCTGCGGCCCGAAGCCCGCATGATCCCGTCCGAGTCGACCCGCCGGGCCGTCGGGGCCGTCCTGGCCCTGCTCATGTCGCTGTACTACGGCCTGATGATCTGGATCGTCCTGCAGGACATCAACCGGGCGAAGCGGGTCAGCATCCGCGTCATCTGGGGCGGCGTGGCGGTGTACATGCTGCTCGGGATGTTCTTCGGCATGCTGCACCTGGGCGTGCACGACGTCTTCGGCGACGCCTACGTCAGCTCCACCCAGAGCGGGCCCCTGACCTACTACGACCACATCTACCTGTCGTACACGACCCTCACGACCCTCGGCTACGGTGACATCGTGCCCGTGCATCCGGTGTCACGGGCGCTGGCCACCTTCGAGGCGATGACGGGCACGCTGTTCGTGACCATCGTGATCGCACGCCTTGTGGCGATGGAGCTGGCCTCACGGGCGGCGGACGCCGTGGGCTACTCCTCTTCCGACATCGAGCGGTGATCGAAGCCGAGGTGCTTGAGCACCCGATCGGCGGCCTCGTGGTAGGTGATCCCGGAGACCGGCAGCACCGAGGGGATGTGGTCGAACCAGGCCTGGGCCTCCTGCAGCTTCTGGCGGAGCAGGGCCTCGTCGAAGCCCGACTCGCTCATGAGGCTGTAGTGGTTCTTCTTGCTGCGCTCGTGGTCGGCGAGGATGCGTGCCACCGCCTCGTCGACGGGCAGGTACAGGTAGAGCACGTCGGCCTTCTCGCTGATGAGCTTGCGCAGCGCGGGATCGGACATGGTGACCCGGCTGCTGGCCACGACGAGGCTCAGGGGCTTGGAGAGCAGGGCCGGCCACAGGGCCCGCTCGTGCTCGAGGCGGCCGTCGATGCCCTCCTCCCAGTGCAGCAGCTCGATGGACTTGCCGATGACGTGCTCCACGCGCTGATCGACGCGGAGGAACGGCAGGCCGGAGAGCATGTTCACCGAGCGGGTGGTGCGGGACACCTGCGCGCCGGGGAGCCCCGCGATGACGAGGGGGCGGGGAAGGGTCAGGCGAGGTGCCCAGCTATAGTAGTCCTTGGTCATGAAGGCCTCCGTGTCGGTTCCTAACCTGCCGGGAGGAGCAGGGGAGGGGCGGGTATGTCGGCTCGGGGCGTGCGCGATCCCACGTAGTCCCCTCAGGTACGGGGCGGGCGGTCCCATGAAGGGCTGACGACGCCACGGATCGAGGAGGAACACATGCGACGACTGGGATGGCTCGCCCTGGCCTTGCTGGGGTGCGACGACAACGAGGCGGACTTCGAGGTGCAGGTCACCAACAACTCCCCCGAGTACCCCTTCTCCGACTCCGATGGCTTCGCCGTGCCCGATGGCGACACCGAGCCCGGACCGGCGCTGCCCGGCCACAGCTACAGCTTCTCGTTTGCGGCCGGACCTGGCAGCACGCTGCACTTCGCCACCATGCAGGTGCAGTCCAACGACCAGTTCTTCGCGCCGGACGCCGGGGGCATCGAGCTGTTCTCCGAGGACGGCACGCCCCTGTCCGGTGACATCACAGATCTCGTGCTGCTCTGGGACGCGGGCACGGAGGTGAACCAGGAGCCCGGCCTCGGGCCTGACCAGGCACCGCGGCAGGCCGGGCCCAACCAGGGCGACATCGATCTCGACTCCACCGTCCGACTCGCCGAGGACGAGTTCGGCAACCTGCCGGAGATCGAGGACGTCATCCGGGTCACCCTGTCCGTGGAGGACGATCACCTCTTCACGGTGGTCATCGAGAACATCTCCGCGATGGACGCCATCCCCACCTCCGACGGGGGCGCAGTGCCGGTGGTGCTCGCACCCGGTGTGTTCGCCATCTCGCCGGTGGACGCACAGCTGTTCGCGTCGGGCCAGGCGGCCCCGGAAGGTCTCGAGGAGCTGGCGGAGGACGGTGACATCTCCGTGGCGCTCGCCTCCCTCGACGGTGTCACCGGCCTGACGACGCCGATCTCCCCGGTGGCGTGGGGCCTGAACCAGGGCAGCCCCGTGATCTTCACGGAGGGGCAGGAGGCCAGCGCCGAGCTCGAGCTGCTGGCGGAAGACGGGGACGCCTCGGGCATCGGCGTCGCGCTGGGTCTCGAGGGAGGGTTCTACACGGTGCCCGACGGGCAGACGGCGGGCGGACCGGCGTCCCCCGGTGACAGCTATACCTTCCAGATCCGTGCCTTCGAGGGAGACAACCTCAGCATCGTGACCATGCTCGTGCAGTCCAACGACTGGTTCTTCGGGGCCGACGGCGACACCCTGCCCCTGTTCGACGATGACGGAGAGGCGCGGGGCTTCGTGGCCAACCTCGCCGTGTACGACGCCGGCACCGAGGTCGACGAGGTGCTCGGGGCAGGGCCCAACCAGGCGCCTCGGCAGGCCGGGCCGAACACCGGCCCGGACGAGAACGGCGTGGTCGAGGAGCAGAGCGGGTACTCCAACTACGTCCAGGTGCGGGTGCGTCCTCTGGAGTAGGGCGGCCGGCTGCGGCGCCCCAGCACGCCCCGTTCTTCGTCGCTTCGGTCGGGCCGACCGGAAGGTCGGCCTGTCCCTTGCTCCTCGCCCAGGACGCACCGGGGCACCGCATCCTCGTGGCGTGCGACTGAAGTTGCTCCCTGGGATTGCTTTCGCTTCCCGTGGAGCATCAGCACGGATTGGCCGATGAAATCCAGCAACCGGGGGGCAGACCCCCAGTTGTCGCTGCTTCGAGGGGCCGCAGGTGGATGCCGAGGCGAGGAGCACCGCGACGAAGCATCGGTGGCCACATCCGGCCCCGCACGCCCCGCCCCGACTCGACCCGCCCCGAAAGCGAAAGCAATCCCAGAGCATCCCTTCAGACGCACACCCGAGCTCCGCTGCGTCCCGGTGGTGCGGGGACGAGGAGCAAGGGAGGAGCCGACCTCCTGGTCGGCCCGACCGAAGCGACGAAGGCCCCGTGCCAACCGGGGCGCTGCGGAGCGTCTGCGATCAGATGATGACTTCCCGAGGCAACCCACGCAGGTTGTACTCGTTGGCCATCGACGCACCGTAGGCACCTGCCAGCTCCACCAGCAGCACGTCGCCGGCCTCCGTCTCCGGAAGCGGACGGCTGCGGCCCATGACGTCGGCGGACTCGCAGATGGGGCCCACGATGTCGGCCACCATCGCGTGGGGGGCGTCGAGCTTGGACAGGTGGTGGATGCCGTGCCACGCGCCGTACAGGGCGGGGCGCATGAGCGTGTGCATGCCGGCGTCGGTGCCCACGAAGGTGCGGGGGCCCTTGGCCTTCACCTGGCTCACGGTGGCGAGCAGGACGCCGGACTCGGCCACCAGGAAGCGACCGGGCTCGGTCCACACGGCGATCTCCGGGTGGGCGGCGCGGGCGCTGGCGATGGCCTCGTCGAGGGTGTCCATCGGCAGGGGCGTCTCGTCGGGCTTGGTGGGCACGCCTAGGCCGCCACCCACGTCGACGTGCTCGACGGTGGGGAACTGCGCCGCCAGATCCAGCAGCAGGGTGGTCATCTTGCCCCAGTGGGAGGGCTCGCGGATGCCGGAGCCGGCGTGGGCGTGAAGGCCGACCACGGTGGCGCCGTTCATCTCGGCGAGCTCGATGACCATGGGCAGGTCGCCCGGGTGGATGCCGAACTTGGAGCGGCTGCCGCCGGTGCGGACGTGCTCGTGGTGGCCGCGGCCCTCACCGGGGTCGATGCGCAGGATGAGGCGGACGCCATCGAAGATCTCGGGCCAGGTCTGCAGCGGGCCGTAGTGGTCGAGCGTGACGTTCACGCCGGCCTCGATGCCCGCCACCAGATCCTCGCGGGACGCGAAGTTGGGCGTGTACAGGATGTTCTTCGGATCGATGCCGGGCACCGACTCGAGGACCCGCTGGATCTCGCCGGGGGAGACGCACTCGAAGCCCATGCCCTCCTCGGCCAGCAGGCGCAGGACCTCGGGGTGGGGGTTGGCCTTGATGGCGTAGAAGGCGCGATCGATGCTCTTCAGGCCCTTCACCTGCCGGGCGCGCTGGCGGATGGTCTCGCTGTCGTAGACGTAGGTGGGGGTGCCGAGGGCGGCCTGCTCCAGCAGGGCAGGGGCCTTGGCGGGCCACCAGGCGTCCGGCAGGTTGCGGCCGGACACGTCGAACAGCTCGTTCCAGGTGGGACCGCGACCGGGGGCGTCGTCGGCGTCGATCAGCAGGGCGTGCAGGCGGGCCACCAGGCGCTCGGCCTCGTCCTGCTCCACGAGGAACGTGAGGTTCCGGTCGGAGCTGGACTGGCACATCATGTGGACCGGCTGCTCCTCGAACACCTCGAGGGCGGGGCCGAGGCGGTGCAGCAGGCCGCGCATCTTCTGGCCGACGAGGCTCACGGCAGCGACCGGGTGGACCACCCTGGCGGTGCCGAGCTGGGACAGGTCGGCCAGCAGGGCCTCCATCCGCTCGGGCTCCTCGGCCTCGGGCGTGAGGTCGAGGCTCACGGACACCGACGACTGGCCCGACGACAGCATGTCGACCGACAGGCCGTGCTGGCTGAAGATGGTGAACAGGCGGGCGAGGAAGCCGACCTCCTGCCACATGTTGATGGTCTCGACGGTGACCATCTTCACGCCGTGGCGCGCGGAGATGGCGGCCACCTCGGACCGGTCCTCGCTGGCCTGGGCGTCGATGCGGGTGCCCTCGGCGTCGGGGCGCTGGGTCCAGCGCAGCCACATCGGGATCTCGTGCTGCTGGCAGGGGGCCAGCGAGCGGGGGTGGAGCACCTTGGCGCCCATGGCCGCGATCTCCTGGGCCACCTCGTAGGACAGGTGGGTCAGCAGGCGGGCGGAGGGCACCTCGCGGGGGTTGGCCGAGAAGATGCCGGGCACGTCGGACCAGATCTCGCAGCGGGCGGCGTGCAGGCGCGCGGCGAACAGGGCGGCGGCGGTGTCGGAGCCGCCGCGGCCCAGCAGGACGGTGTGGGCCTGGGGATCCTTGGCGATGAAGCCCTGGACGATGACCGCGGGCAGCTCGGACCACTCGGCCTGGACGACCGCGTCTTCGTGGGCCTCGACGTGGGCGTTCAGGTAGTGCCGGGCGGCGGACAGGCCCTTGGCGTCCTCGGAGACGAGCACGTTGCGGGTGTCCTTCCAGGCGACCCGTTCGCCCTGTGCGATCAGCCAGGCGTGGCCGAGGCGGGTGGACATCAGCTCGCCGCGGGCCAGGACGCGGGCGCGCAGGCGCTCAGACACCTCGCCCAACAGCGCGGCGCCGGCCAGGAGGCGGCGGAGCGTGTCGAGCTCGCCGGAGAAGCTCTCGTAGGAGACGCCCATGGCGTCGGCGAGGGCCTCGTGGCGCGCCGTGATGTCGGCGAGCACCTCGTGGTGGCTGTCGAGGGGCGCGAGGGCGACGGCCTTCTCAAGCAGATCGGAGACGCCACCGAGGGCGGAGCAGACGACGACGGGGATGTGCCCCTCACGTTTCACTTTGCCGATCCGCTCGAGGATGGTCTGCCAGCCCTCGAGGCTGGCCACGCTGCTTCCACCGAACTTCATCACGACAAAGGACATCGTCTGTTCTCCCTGGGGGGTTCGGACGCCATGTGCCCCGTTCACGCTGGGGCTGCCCGAAACACTTGTCAGTTTGTTGCGTGGCCTCCCCCGAGAAACCCGGGCAAGCAAGGGGGTCAGACCGCAAGCTGTTAGATCTTCTCGGGCCGAATTCGCCGGGTCGCACGGCACCCGGCCGGGGCCTTGAAGCTCTCGCCGGGGCGCGGGACGCGCGGCGCTCCCGGCGGGATTGTCGGGAACGTCCGGGTTTGGACCTGTCACGGAAGCACGTACCGGGAGCGAAGGGTGTACGGTCCTGCACCCGGAGCGATTCCCGCCTCCCGCCTCCGCGCCGGCTCGCCGGGTAGGCCGGCTGCGACGCCCCGGCAGGCCCTGTTCTTCGTCGCGTCGGTCGGGCCGACCAGGAGGTCGGCCTCTCCCTTGTTCCTCGCCCAGGACCCACCGGAACGACGCATCCTCGCGGCGTGTGGCTGAAGGTGAGCTCTGGGATTGCTTTCGCTCTTGCGAGGTCCTTGGAGCCTGGTCTCCTGCTGCAGCGTCAGTGAAGGGGCCACTTCGCTCGACACGTACGGGCGCCCCTCGGGGCGCCGGGGCCTCGAAGCCCCGGGAGGCTCCTTGGGGCGCGCCTCGCTCCACGTCGGTTTCCCGTCTGGCATTGAATCGTACGGGCGCTGCTCGCCGCGCCCGACCCCGTTGACGTGCCCCACGCTCGATGAAGCGTAGGGGCGCTGCTTGCTGCGCCCGTCCCCGACGGTCTCCCTTCGGGCAATGAACCGTTCAGATCCCGCCTGCCGCGCCCCGCCCCGACGGCCTGAAATTGCAGCGATCCCCAAATTTATGCAGTATGTTGCATTGGGCCAGTCGCCTCCGGAGACCACGTGCACGTCCTACCACTCCTCCTGTCCCTCATGACCCCGCCCGCCGACGCGACGCCCCCGTTGGACACGAGTCCAGGCCTGGCGCTGCTCGTACCGGCAGACCTCACCGACGGCGTGCCGCCCAACGTCGTGCCCGTCGCCTGGACCCACGGCCTGCGCGATGACCTGCTGGTGGGCACGCCCGAGGATCCTCTCGAGGTCTCCGAGGACGTGTCGCTGTCCGACTTCCTCCGGATCTGGAACGAGGAAGGCCACGAAGTGCCGGCGGACATGCGGATGGTGGGCAGGGTGATCACGTTGCACCCACACGAGCCGCTGGCCGAGGGCACCTACCTGCTCTCCGCCGACGCACCGACCTCCGGCATCACGTTCGCCGCCGGCGAGGAGCCGGCCACGGACACGGAGGAGCTTTGGTTCCTGGAAACGAGCCGATTCGTCGTCCGTGGTCCCCAGGACCACACCCCGCCAGCCGTGCCCGCAGTCCACTCGGTGGTCTGGTCTGTCTCTCCGGACGACGAGGCGCGATCTGACGCGTCTGCCTCAACATGGTCGGCCCATGTGCAGCTGGACCCTTCGGTGGAACCGGGCACATTCTTCGTGAGACTGCTCGATGCCGATGGGCGGCTCACGTCGGGCCCACACAGGGCACCCTTCGGGGCCTTCACGTTCACACTGCCTGGCATGTCGCCTGACGACACCACCTTCGAGATCCAGGCCGTGGATCTCGCCGGCAACCTGTCGGAACCCGTGTTCGTGGGCCCCGGCGACGGCCTGTACCAGGTCGAGTCGCCCGGTTGTTCCCACGTCAGCGCTGCGCCCTCCGCGATCGCGCTCTGGTGGGCGCTCCCCGGCATGCTGGGCCTGTGGGGGCGGCGTCGACGCGAAACAGGTACCTGATGTGATTCCGGGTCATCCAGGCCCAGGCGCACGGTCGCCTCGAACCTCCATGAACATCCACCTCCCCCGGAGCCGCCCTTGCGCCCACTCCTCCTGACCGCCACGTTCGCCGCCGCCATCGCGGTGGTACCCGCCTGGTCGTTCTCGCCCGTCCGCCCACCGTGGATCGAGGAGATCTTCCTCGGTGCCGACCAGGACGAGGTGCCGGTCAACGTGCAGCCCGTCGTCCTGTGGGGACGCTCCAACGGCGGCGATGGCCTGTTCATCTGGGACGAGGACGGTCGTCCCGTGTCGCTGACGCGGGAGATCCACCAGGGGAGCTACACCCGTCTCGTGCCCAACGAGCACCTGGCCCCCGGGACGTACCAGCTCGCCTCCGTGCATGGGAAGCCCGAGGGGGCCCTGGACACGGCGACAGCAGACACGTCCACCGACTCCGCCAGCTTCGAGAGCGGCGAGACGGGGCACTCGGGGGCCGTCTGGGACACGTCGGACACCGGGTACTACGGCAGTTCCGCCCGATGGGCGGACGGCATCTGGTTCACCGTGGTCGACGAGGTGGATGAGGAGGCACCGGACGCACCCGTGGTCACCGCGTGGTCCATCATCGAGCAGGAGGATCCGGCAGACACCGGCTACGCCTACACGGGTGGGAACGACACATCCTGGTTGAACCCCTATCTCTACGAGTCCCTGCGTCTCGAGCTCGAGGACCCCTCCGAGGCCGTCACGCTGCACGTGGCATTTCAGCCAGTGGCGTCGAACGAGGGGGGCCGGCAGGAGATGCGGGTGATGTACGAGGGCGGTGTCCACTTCCTCTGGCTCGTGGAGGCGTTCGGCGCCGGCACCTTCGACCTGCACTACATCGACCGGGCAGGCAACGCGTCGGACTCGGTCACGCTCACCTGGGAGCCGGTCGTGGTGCCGGAGAGTACCGGCGACACCGGTGAGCCGGGTATGGTGGATTCCTGGCCTCGGGGGGACTCCGGCGAATGGGGCAACGATGCGGACACCGCCTTCACCACCGATTCGCCCTCCTGTGACGGCTGCCAGCAGGGCACCGGTCCATCCGGCGTCGGCATCCTGGGGTTTGCAACCCTCCTCGGCTGGCGCCGCCGGCGGCGTTGACGCTGCCGGATGCGCCTCTGCTCCTGAACCACCCGACCGGGGAACCCGATCCATGCACCACATCCTCCTTGCCCTGTTCCTGACCCATGCGGAGGCCAACTCGCCCATCGGACCGGCTGTGGTGCAGGCCATGCCCGCCGACCTCACGGAACCGGTGCCGCCGAACGTGGTGCCGCTCGCCTGGTACCTCGGCGTGTCCCTCGGCGAACCGGTGAGGGTCTCCGACGATGGAAGCACGTACTCCGGGCTGCTTCACCTCTGGCGGGCAGACGGACAGCTGGTACCGGTGGAAGTCGTCTACGAGGGAGGCGTCGTCGCCTACCACCCCCATGAGTCGCTGGAGGAGGGCACCTACCTGCTGGCCTGGTCCCAGCCGGACCTGCCTGTCATGTTCGACACGGGCGAAGCCGGGGACACGGCGACCTGGGGGATGGGGACGGAGGGCAACCGCTTCCTCGTCGCGGGCCCACCGGACCACATCCCTCCGGCGCCTCCCGAGGTGCGGTCGGTGATCTGGTATGGCCGGCGTGCCGAGTCCACGGCAGTACGCGAGCTCCGCCTCCTGGCCGGGTGGTTCTCGAAGTCCTGGCGGGCGAAGGATCAGCCGGCCTGGACGATCGACTTCCAGTGGCGCCGTCCACAGGAGCCCACATCCTACGTGGTGACCCGACTCGGCTCCGACGGGCGGCCGGTGGGAGAGCCGTTTCGTTCTCTGGGGCACGGGCCGGGGGTGTTGCTCGACGATCCGGAGGCGTCGCCGGAGGACACAACCTTCGAGGTCCGGGCCGTCGATCTCGCCGGCAACCAGTCGGAGCCGGTGCGGGTCGGTCCGCTCGACGGGGTATACCGGGTCGACGCTCCCGGCTGCTCCCATGTGGCGGGAACAGGCTCGGTGCTCGGGCTCTGGTTGCCCTTGCTCGGGCTGGGGGCCCTTCGCCGGCGCAGAGCCACCTGTGAAGGTGGTCATACGGAGACGTGAGCCTGGGTTGTTGCGTGTGCGGAAGATTGCCTGCAGGGTGAGCCGCAACGCACACGGGAGCCTTCCTACGGGGATGTGGCTCTCCACGTCGACCCTCGACCTGCACGGGCACCACCATCCTCAGAGGAGGACGCCACATGACGACGCGTCACACCAACCTCTCCTTGGCCAGGGTCTCCTTCGCCCTGGCCTGCCTCACCACCGTGTCCGTCGCGGTCGCCACGAGCCTTGGGCCGGCTCCCTGGGTCGACGGGGTCTTCCCCGCCCAGGACGCCACCGTGCCCCGCAACGTGCAGCCCCTCATCCTGTGGGGTGAGGCCGGTCCCGGCGACGGCGGCCTGTACCTGTGGGACGAAGGTGGGAACCAGGTGCCGGCGCAGATGGTCGCCGCGGGCAACGCCGTCCGCCTGGTGCCCGACAACCCGCTCGACCCGGGCACCTACCACCTGGCCAATGCCCTGGACCATGGCGGCGGGGAGACGGGACAGGCCGGCGACACGTCGGACACGGCCAGCCGACAGGGTGCCGGCAAGTGGCGGGAGGGACGTACGCTCCAGGTCGAGGATGTCCTCGACGAGGAAGCGCCCCTGGCGCCTGTTGTCGACGAGATCGTCGTCGTGGACGGGGATGGCAGCCTGTACGACACCAACACCCGCGGCCCGCTGGAGCCCTTCGTCCGTGTGGCCCTGCAGATGCCCTCGGAGCCGGTGGTGGCCATGGTGGAGCTGGTCGACCCGGACAGCGGGGATGCGCGCACCACCGTCGTCCGGTGGGTCCGATCCGATGGCAGCATCGACCTCACCTGGGGTGACGTGCTGACGGAGATGGATGCCCGTGTCTGGTTCGAGGACGTGGCCGGCAACGCGTCGAGCGTGGTCGAGATCGATCGGGTCGACCTCGATGAGGCGCTGGGCGTCGACGCGGACGACACCGGCGCCGTCGACACGGGTGATGGATCCAACCCGGGCGGAACTTCGACAGGCTGCAACCACGCACCCGCCGGGCTCGGCTGGGTCGCGTTCGGCCTGCTGCCGCTGCTCGGGTTCCGTCGGCGGCGTTGACGGTGCCAAGTGGGGCGGTCATGGTGCGGGCACCTGCACACGGAGCCAGACCCATGCGCCACCTCCTCCTCGCCCTGACGTCCTTGCTCGCCACCGACGCGCTCGCCCTCAGCTGCGCGCCGTCCCACCTGCAGGGCATCCTGCCGGCCGACGGCGCCGACGACGTGCCGTCCAACGCCGAGCTCGCCGTCCGCTACCAGGGCTGGCTGCCCATGTGGTTGGGCTCCGACGCAGAAGACGTCGTCGCCGGTGACATGGAGCCGCCGTTCGTGCTGGAAGGACCCGATGGCGTGCCCGTCCCGGGCACCTGGGAGGTGCGCGATGAGCTCACGGGCATCTACCTCCACTTCCGGCCGGATGGTCCACTGGAGCCCGGCGCGCATGTCTTCCGTCCCGCGCCGGAGCACGCGGCAGACGACGTCATCTCCACGTTCACGGTGGTCGACACCCTCGACGACACCCCGCCGGCCCTGCCCACCCTGTCCGATCCCCGCTGGGGCGGCGGTGAGGGCTTCGACGGCGAGGACATCCTCGGTCTGACCTTCGGCGAGGTCTCCTCCGACGAGCCCGTGCGCCTGCTGGTGCGGATGGCCGGCGATGACGCCTTTACGAATGCCATCGAGCGGTCGGCAGTGGGGGAGCAGGCCCACTGGCTCGACGGAGACTGCGACTGGGACACCGAGGTCGGTGCCCTCGACCCGGACGAGACCTGGATCTCCGTCCGGGCCGTCGACGTGGCGGGAAACGTGTCGGAGGAGCTGGTCTTCGCGCCCGGTGATGTGCGGGTGCATGGGCAGGATCTGTTCGCCGGGTGCAACCAGGCACCTTTCGGGATCGGCTGGGCTGCGCTGGGACTCCTGCCGCTGGCGGGGCTGCGGCGACGCCGGAGCTGAGGACGCGGCGAGCCGGGCACGTACGCTTCATCGAGCATGGGCGACGTCATCAGGGACGGGCGCGGCAAGCAGCGCCCCTACGCTGCAATGCCTCAGGGCGAGGCCGCCGCCGGCTCGCTCTAGAAGGAATCCCCCGTCGCCCCCGTCCCGTCGGTCGGCTCCGTCCTCACGCCCCGGCGGTCCTCCTTCCGGTCGTCATCGTCGTCCCGATCCCGGTCGTCGTCGTCGTCCGCGCCCTCGCAGGGCTCCCCATCCTTCGGTGGATCCAGCTCGAACGTGGCCCGCAGGCCCTCCGCCAGCCGACGCCTCTCCGCGTCCGTCAGATCCGCCTCCTCGTGGTGCTGCACGTAGAAGGGCAGGGGCATGTCGCCGTCGAGCAGCTCGTCGGGGGCGTCCCAGGCGTCCTCGTTGCCGAGATCCCAGGTGGAGAAGTTCATGTGGCAGCGGCCCCGCTCCACGTCGCCGACCACGATGCCGTGGATGATCGGCAGCCGGTGCACGGGCAGCCAGACCGTCTCGTTGGAGTGGCAGTCGTAGCAGGCACGACGGGCAAGATCCTCGGTCTCCTGATCCACCCAGGCGATCTCCTGGGTGACGGGAGGGTTGTCGGGCAGGGCGCAGCCGGTGGCCACGAGCAGCATGAACAGGTTCCGCATGGTGCCTCCTGGGGGGATCCTATCGGAAGCAATGCGCGGTGACGCAGGAATCCCCACGTCTGCAACACCGGTACCCGCCGGATCCGTCACGGGGAATTCCACGAAGGCGCTTTTGGAGAGGACTGCACCCTGTGGGACCTGAGGTCCGGAACCGCGACGACTGCGGTCCGTGTACCCCCGGCGCCCCAAGGGGCGCCCGTACGACCAACGCCATGGGCGACACCGTTCGGGGGTCCTTTGGTTCGACACGTACGGGCGCCCCTTGGGGCGCCGGGGCCTCGAATCCCCGTGAGGCTCCCTAGGACGTGCTTGGTTCCCCGAAGGAGTTTCCATGCTCACACCGCCGTGCGTTGCTCGCCGCGCCCGACCCCTGTCAGCTCCACGTCAGGTCGCAGATTCACGGTGACACCTCCACCTTCCGCCGGTGTTTTCCCCCCGTCCGATCAAGGCAAGGAGCCTGACGATGCATTCTGCGATGAAGTGGCTGGCCCTCGGGGCCATGGGCTGTGGGTTCAACGTCCACGGCGATGGCGATGTGCAGACCCGCACGGTGAAGGTGGGGGCCTTCGATGGCGTGTTCAACGGCTCGTTCCTCGACGTGACCCTGCAGGAGGGGCCGCCGGGCAAGGTGCAGGTCACCTGCGACGCCAACCTGCTGGATCTGATGGCGGTCGAGGTGGTCCAGGACGAGCTGCGGATCCACAAGACCATCATGGGCGGCATGCAACCCACCCGGTCCTGCTTCGCGGTGGTGAACGTGCCGGCGGATCACGAGCTGACGAGCCTGCGCAACGCCGGCTCCGGCCGCTTCGAGACCGAGCTGACCCTGCCGCTCGGCCAGATCCGCAACAGCGGATCCGGCAACGTCCTCCTCGGCGACATCGCATCCCGCGAGGTGGATCTCGTGGTGTCCGGATCCGGCGATGTGGAGATCCAGGACGTCACCGGCGATCTGTTCGTCGACTCGAACGGATCCGGTGATGTGCAGGTGGATCGCCTGGTGGGCGACCTCGTCTCCGACCAGGGCGGCAGCGGCGATGTGTGGATCGGAGAGGTCGAGGGCCGCCACCTCGACGGCCGGCTCCGTGGATCCGGCGATCTGGAGGCTTCGGGCCTCGTGGATCGCGTGGACGTCCACGGCGGCGGCTCGGGCTCCTTCTTCCTGGACGGCCTCGAGACCCTCACCGCCGACGTCCGCCTGACGGGCTCCGGCGACGCCCGCCTGTGGGTCCTGGAGGAGGTCACCGGCCAGCTCGGCGGCTCCGGCAGCCTGTTCCTGTTCGGTGGTCCCGACTTCGTGGACGTCCGCACCACCGGATCCGGTGACGTGGTGCTCCACAGCGAGCGCTGAGTCGGCCGGACCCCTCCCGCCGGCACCTGTCGCCCGGGTGCCGGCACCTCCCAGGGCGTCAGGCCTCTCCGAGGGGCCTGGCGTCCTTTCGTAGGTACTACCAGACGCCCGCGAGGCCCAACTGCCGGTTGGCAATATCGACTGTCGGCGCCACGATGACCCGTCGCCGGCGGGGCGTGTGGTGCGCGACGCTTTCTCGATGGGCCCGTACCCAGCCCCGACGCATGGCTTTGTGCGAGGCAATCATCACCGGGATGTTGGCCACGAACAGTGCGCCGGAGAGGATGAACATGGGGGAGCCAAGATGGCTCGACACGCCGTAGGGAACGGACACTGCGTAGGCCCCGAGCAGGCTCATCGAGGTGATGGCCAGTGCTGGGGAGATGTCCACGCCTCGGCTTCGAAGCTGTTTGATTGCGACCAGGTGGGTGATCGGCGCCATGGGGGCGAGAGCGCTGACGGCGAGTCCCGTGGGAATCATCACGAAACTGGCCGTGAGCCCGCCCACCCCACCGCCATCCAGACCGCTGTCGATGCCGATGCCGGCGGCGATGAGGCCCAGATAGGCAAGGGGTAGTCCGACCGAGTGGGACACAATGCCGACGTTCGACAGGATCAACTGCTTGCGGGCCTTCTTCGGAAGCTGAGGCCGAAGGGTGGCCCAGGACTCCGTGGTGAGTGTGGCCTCCGTCTTTTGCGGGGGCGGGGCGCCATCACTGGCCCGCCACTCGACGGTGAAGCTCGTGCCGACCGCTGGCTTGGGGGGCGCCTCGGCCCCGTGGGCCAGGGAAGACACGGCGAGGATGACTGCGGCGGACACTGAGTGTGAGGTTTTCATTCGGTACTCCATTTTTGTGCCTTTACCGCACACTATGGAGGAAAGATCAAGCATTTGCGCTCGTTGTCTGCACGCAGCGTCCAATCGGGGCACTGTTCGGCACGCGCCTCGGGTCATGACGGTCCAAGCGATTCCGTCTTCTCCACCAACCCCAACACCCGCCGCACGTCATAGGACGCCAGGTACAGGCACGGCACGATCACGAGGATGATCGCCGTGCCGAAGGCGATGCCGAAGCCCAGCGAGATCGCCATCGGGATCAGCTGCTGGGCCTGCACCGACCGCTCCAGGATGATCGGCGCCAGCCCACCGAAGGTCGTCAGCGTGGTGAGCAGGATGGGCCGGAAGCGGCGCACGCCCGCGTCCAGGATCGCCTGGTGGGGCGGACGGTCCACCCGCAGCTCGTTGGCGTGGGCCACCATGATGAGCGAGTCGTTCACGACCACGCCCGCGAGGGCCACCATGCCCATCAGGCTCACCAGCGACAGGTCGTAGCCCAGCAGCATGTGGCCGATCACGGCGCCCACGGTGCCGAAGGGGATGGCCGTCATGACGATGAGCGGCTGCACGTAGCTGCGGAACGCCACCGCGAGCAGGGCGTACACCACGGCCAGGGCCAGCGCGAAGGTGCCGTACAGGGAGCCGGTGGACTCCCGCATCTCCGCCTGGGTGCCCTGGTAGGTCCAGGTCAGGCCGGGGTGGTCCGCCCGCAGGGCGGGGAGCACGTCGTCGTCGATGGCCTTGAGCACCTGGCCCATGGCCCGCTTGGGCTCCACGTCCATGCTCACGGTGACCACCCGGCGGCCGGCACGGCGGTCGAGGGAGGTGAACGCCGTGGTCTCGTGGACCTCGGCGATGTCGGTGAGCGGCACCTCGACGCCGTTGGCCGCGAGGATGGTCAGGTCCTCGAAGGTCTGGAGGGACTCCCGCTGGTCTTCGGGCAGCTCCACGCGGATCTCGACCTCGTCGGTGCCCCGGATCTGCCGTGTGGCCACCGCGCCGAAGAAGCCTGCGCGCACCTGACGGCCGACGGATCGCGGGTCGAGACCCAGCAGGCGGCCTTCTTCGCGCAGGCTCACGTCGAGCTGGCGCTTGCCCGGCCGGTAGCTGTCACTGACGTCGCGGGTCTGCTCGTACCGCTCCATCTCGCCCACGAAGGCCTTCGTGACCCTGGCGAGCACCTCCATGTCCGGGTGGGACAGGTCGACGGCGATGTCGTCCCGGTAGCCGCCCGGCCCCCGCTCGGCCTCGAAGCTGATCTGCTGCACGCCGGGCAGGTCGCCGATCTGGTCGCGCCACAGGCGGATCACCTCGGCGGCGGTCATGTCCCGCTCGGTGGGGGGCTTCATCACGATCTCGACGTCGATGAAGCCCTCGCCGCGCACGTTGGTCTTCACGCCCTCGGCCACCTCGTGCAGGTCGTGCTCCTCGAACATCTGCAGGGTGGCCGCGGTGAGGTCCTCGGCCACCTTGGCGGCCTGGGCGCGGGTGACGCCCACGGGCAGCCGCACGCCGGCCTCGATCTCGTCCGCCGGCATCGTCGGCATCATCACCATGCCCATGTGGGCGCTCGTGCTGTAGGCGCCGGTGACCATCAGCAGGGCGGTGGCGATGGCCAGGGTGATGTACCGGTGCTCCAGGGCCCGCTCGAGCAGGGGGGTGTAGAACCGGTCCACGCCCCGGCGCAGGCTGGCGGCCACCCGCTGCTGCACCCGGTGGATCCGCCGTCCGAAGGCCGTGCGGCCGTCGCCGCGGATGTGGGCCAGGTGGGCCGGCAGGATGAACAGCGCCTCGAGCAGCGACAGCATGAGCACCGCCACCACCACGATGGGCAGGGGACGCCAGTACTGGCCGGTGGTGCCCGGAAGCAGGAGCACCGGCAGGAACGCCACCACCGTGGACAGCACCGAGAAGATCACCGGCATGGCGATGGTGGTGGTGCCGCGGATCGCCGCCTCTTCGCCTTCCTCACCCTGTTCCCGCAGGTCGTACACGTTCTCGCCCACGACGATGGCGTCGTCGACGACGATGCCGAGCACCACCAGGAACGCGAACAGCGAGATCATGTTGATGGACACGCCCAGGAACGGGAGCACCGCGAGGCCGCCGACGAAGCTCACCGCCATGCCGGTCATCACCCAGAAGGCCAGCCGCAGCTCCAGGAACAGGCTGAGGATGCCCAGCACGATGAGCAGGCCGAGCACGCCGTTCTCCACCAGCAGCATGAGGCGCTGCTTGAAGTCGTCGGCGGCGTTGCTGTCGACCCGCATCTGCACGCCCTCGGGCAGGCCGGGACGGAAGTCGTCCATCACGTCCTGCACGGCGGAGGCGATGGTCAGCGGCGACTGGTCGCCCACCCGGTAGACCTGCACCTCGATGGAGGGCTTGCCGTTGAACTGGCTGTGGAAGCTGACTTCCTCGAAGCCGTCGGTGATGGTCGCGATGTCGCCCAGGGTCAGCGCGGTGCCGGTGGTGGAAGCGACGATCGGGATCGACGCGAGCTCGTCGGCCCACTGCTTGCGGGCCTTCAGGCGCACCATCACCTCGCCGTGGCTGGCCTCGATGGCGCCGGCGGGGATGTCCTGGCTGGAGGCCCCGATGATGTCCGCGACGTCGTCGAGGGTCAGGCCATGGGCCCGCAGGTGCTCCCGGGGCACTTCCACGTGGGTGACGTAGTCGGGCACCCGCCCGATCTCGACCTGGGTGATGTCCGGGTGGCTGCGGAGCTGGTCCCGCAGGCGCTCTCCGAGGGTCCGCAGGGTCCACACGTCCACGGGACCGAACAGGCCGACCTCCATGACGCTGCGTTGGCGGGCCTTGAGGGAGACCTCGGGCCGCTCGGCGTCCTCCGGGAAGGTGCGGATGCGGGTGACCGCCTGATCCACGTCGCTGAAGATGCGCATCCGGTCGCTGTTCGCGACGAGCTCGAGGGTGACCGTGCCCCGGCCCTCCCGGGCGGTGCTGGTGAGCTCCCGGATGCCCTGGATGCCCTGGACGGCCTCCTCGACGGGCATCAGGATGCCCTGCTCGACCTCCTCCGGGGAGGCGCCGGGGTAGCTGATCCGCACGTCGACCACGTCGAGCTCGAAGGGGGGGTAGACCTCCTTCTGCATGCGGTAGCCACTGACCATGCCGCCGATGAGCAGCATGATCATCAGCAGGTTGGCCGCCACCGGGTTGCGGACCATCCAGGCGATGGCGGCCCTCACGGCGTCTCCACGCGCAGGGCGGCGCCCTCGGTCACCGTGGACAGATCCGTCGTGACCACCTTGGCGTCCGGCGACAGGCCGCCGGCGATGTAGGCATGGCGGGCGTCTTCGAGGACCACGTCGACCTGCCGGATGCGCAGGGACTCGTCCTCCATCTCCCACACGGTGGACCCCTTGCGCAGCCAGGCCAGCGGGAGCCGGATCACGTCGTTCAGGGGGGCGGTCTCGATCCGGGCCTTCACGAAGGAGCCGGCGAGCAGCGCGGGCGCCTGTGCGTCGAGGCCGAGGGGGTCGTCGACCACCACGAGCAGCCGGGCCATGCGGGTCTGGGCGTCGACCTGGCGGACCACGCTGTCAAGGGTGGCCTCGCGCCAGGTGCCCTCCGGCCAGGCGGCGTGATCCCGCAGCCACACCCTGGAGCCGGTGTCGCCGAGGAAGGGCAGGTGGCGGGTGGCCAGGGTGAGTTCCACCCAGAACCGATCCACGTCGAGCAGGGTGCCGACGGACTCGCCGGGCCCGATCTGGGAGCCGGTGCTGGCCGTCCGGTCGACCACCAGCGCACGGAACGGGGCGGTGACCGTGGTGCGGGCCACCGCGAGCTCCGCCTGGCGCAGGTCGGCCTCGGCGGAGGTCACGGCGGCCTGGGCGGCGCGGAGCTGGGGGGTGCGCAGGATGAGCGCCTCCTGCTCCTCGGTGAGCGGCTGGGTGACCTGGGCGCGCTCGACCTTGGCCACCTCCTGGCGGCCCCGCTCCATGGCCAGCTCCGACTGGGCGCGCTTGAGGGCACTGCGGGCCTGGGCGAGAGCGTCCTTGGCGTCGGCCGGGTCGATGCGGAGCAGCTCGGCACCCTCCGGCAGCACCCGGCCGGGCACGAAGTCGTCGGCCACCCGGATCACCTGTCCGGAGACGCGGGGCTCGAGAGCGACCTCCTGGCTCGAGCGGACGGTGCCCATGGCCTCGATCTCGGGCACGAAGGTGCCGTGCTCCACCTCGGCCACCTCCACGAGCATCGCCGTGCGGCGCACCGCACCCTCCTGCTGGGACTCGGGCTCGGTCATGCGGATCAGTGCCACGAGGGCGAGGGCGACGGCGAAGATGCCCACGATGATCAGGGCGGTGCGCCGGGTCCGGGAACCGGTGTCCGGTGGGTCGTGCAGCTCATGCATCGTCGTTCTCGGAGTCGTCGTTGTCGGGAAGGGGCCCGGCGAGGGCGCGGAACAGGTCGACGCGGAGCGCGAGCTGGGTGCGACGGGCGTCGATCTGCTGGCGGCTCAGCTCCTGCGCGGTGGTGCGGGCGCTGAGGGCATCGAGGTAGGTGACGTCGAGGCCACCGGTGTACTGGGCCTGCAGGCCGTCGGCGGCGCGGGTGGCGAGGTCGGCCTGGGTGTCGACCAGCGCGAGCAGCTCCGCCTGCCGGCGGTTGCGGGTGAGGGCGTCCTCGACCTCCTGCAGCGTGATCAGCAGGGTGTCGCCGTAGTCGGCGACGGCCGCCTCGAGCAGGGCCTTGCGGCGGCTGACCTCCGCCCGCCGGCGTCCGCCCTCGAACAGGGGCGCCACGAGGTTGGCGGCCAGCTGGGCGACCCAACCGGTGAGCAGCGCCTGCGCGCTCGCGGGGATGTTCGACACCCCGCCGCCGATCCGCAGCTGGGGGAACTGGTCCGCGATGGCGACCGCCACGTCCGCGTTCACGGCGGCCACCCTGTACTCTGCGGCGCGCACGTCCGGGCGGCGTCGGATCAGGTCGAGGGGCACGCCGGCCGAGGGCATGGCCGGAAGGGCGGGCAGGTGTTCGGGCGGGCGGGACCAGGTGTCGTCGGGCGTGCGTCCCAGGAGCACGGCGAGCCTGTGCTCGAGGACCTCGAGATCGGTGAGGCGCTCCACCCGCTGGGCGCGGGTCTGCTCGAGCAGGCGCTCCTGGCGCAGGGCGTCCCCCTGACGGACGACGCCGTACAGGAAGCGGGCGTTCATGACCTCCGCCATGCCCTCGTTGGCCGCGATCTGCTGGTCGAGCAGGGCGATCTGCTCCCGGGTGGCCCCCAGCGCGATCCAGGTGTTCACGACCGCGGCCGACAGCGCGATGGCGGCGGCCTCGGCGTCCATGCGGGTGGCTTCGCGCCGGGCCACGTCGCCCCGGATCTGTCCGCGGATCCGCCCCCACAGGTCGATCTCGTAGCTGGCCTCGACCCCCACCTCGACAAACGAGCGCAGGTTGTTGTCGACGCCCTGGCCGGTGCCGACGGAGCCGGTGACGAAGGTGCCGAGGGTCGGCATGAGTCCCGCCCGGGACTGGCGCACGAGGGCCTGCGCGGCCTCGAGCCGGGAGAAGGCGGCCCGCACCGAGAAGTTGTTCGCCAGGGCCTCGTCGACCGCGGCGTCCAGATCCGCGTCGCCGAAGGCCTGCCACCAGTGATCGGCGATGGGCTGGACACCCGACGTGGAGAATGCCAGCGGCTCCACGTCCACCGGGGGCGGGGGAGGGGTGTGGTGGGTACATGAGGCCAGGAGCAGGCCCAGAGGCAGCATTGGTGGGATGGTACGCAAGGGCGGGGCCGTATCCGTTGAGCCGGTACGCGCGAGACGCGCGTGGGTGATCGTGACATGCCGGGACGTCGGTAGCCCGCACGGGCGCGGGCTGCTCTCGCCGTTCGTGGCGCGATGCTACCGCAACGTGGGGGCCACGCCAGGAGAGGATGGGGGCGGTGGCCTCTTCAGGGCCGGCGGAAGCGATCCGACACGTGGAAGGTCCTCGTCGTGGAACCGAAGGTTCCAGCTGCGCTTCGGTGCCGCGGTACCGCCCTCGTCCCTCGGCGCCCCCCGTCACGATCGTGGCGGGTACCCGGCCTTCGCGGGAACGCGAGGCCTGCACTGGAGCCATCCATGAACAGCTCTGTCCCCCGGTTGGTCCGCAAGGGCGCTGCGCCCGCCCAACCCGGCAGCCTGGCCCACGACGTCGGTCTGTTCGTCCTTCGGGTCGTACCGGGGTTGTCCCTCGCCCTCCTTCATGGCTGGGGCAAGGTCACCGCCCTGCTCTCGGGGGCCGAAGGCTTCCCCGATCCCCTGGGCATCGGCGGTGTACCCAGCGCGCTGCTCGCGGCATCGGCAGAGTTCCTGGCGGCGCTCCTGGTCGCCCTCGGGCTGTTCACCCGGCTCGCCACGGTGCCGATCATCCTGACCATGCTGGTGGCGGTGTTCGTCTTCCACGCCGGAGACCCCTGGAAGGATCGGGAGCTCGCGTCGCTGTACCTCGTCATCCATGTGGCCATCGCGGCACTTGGGCCGGGGGCGTGGTCGCTCGATGCCATGTGGTTCCGTCGTGGTGGGGACGAGCTGGAGCCCTGACCTTCCTCACCCGCTCGGGCGGAGGAGGCGCGACCCCAGGGCAACCGGCGTCACGGTTGGCGTGACGGTACCGAACGGGTTCCTCCCCTTGCAGGCCCCAGGAGGAACCGCGCCCATGCTCTCCGACCTCGTCATCGCCCGCTCCGTCACCCCCCGTCCCATCCAGGAGATCGCCGCGAAGGTCGGGCTCGGCCCCGGCCAGATCCAGCCCTACGGCCACGACAAGGCGAAGATCCTGGTGGACCCGGCCGCACCGGCCCACGGTCGCCTCGTGCTGGTCTCCGCCATGACGCCCACGCCGGCAGGGGAGGGCAAGACCACCGTCTCGGTCGGCCTGGCCGACGCCATGGCGCGCATCGGGGAGGAGGTGATGCTCGCCCTGCGGGAGCCGTCGCTCGGCCCCGTGCTCGGACGCAAGGGCGGCGCCGCCGGCGGCGGGTACAGCCAGGTGATCCCCATGGAGGACATCAACCTGCACTTCACCGGCGATCTGCACGCCGTCACCTCGGCCCACAACCTGCTCGCCGCCATGCTCGACCACCACCTGCAGAACGGAAACCCCCTGCAGATCGAACAGCGCACCGCCACCTGGAAGCGCGTGTTGGATCTGGGCGACCGGGCCCTGCGGGAGGTCCTGGTGGGCATGGGGGGCCCGCGCAACGGCTTTCCCCGGCAGTCCGGCTTCGACATCACCGCCGCCAGCGAGGTCATGGCCATCCTGTGCATGGCCCGCGACGTCGAGGACCTCCGCCACCGCCTCGGCAACATCGTCGTCGGTCGTCGGATGGGCCGTGGCCCGGCCATCCGCGCCAAGCAGCTCGACGTGGTGGGCGCCATGATGGTCCTGCTCAAGGATGCCCTGCGGCCCAACCTCGTCCAGACCCTCGAGGGCACGCCGGCCCTCATCCACGGTGGTCCATTCGCCAACATCGCCCAGGGCACCAACACCATCCTCGCCACCCGGGCGGCGATGGGGCTCGCCGACTGGACCATCACCGAGGCCGGCTTCGGCTTCGACCTCGGTGGCGAGAAGTTCCTCGACCTGAAGTGCCCGGCGGCCGGCATCTCCCCGAGCTGTGTGGTCATGGTGGCCACGGTCCGGGCCCTCAAGGTGCACGGGGGGGTGCCGCTGAAGGATGTCTCGCTGCCCAGTCTCGACGGCGTCCGGGACGGCCTGCCCAACCTCGAGGCCCACCTCGACGCCTGCAAGGCCGTGGGCCTGCCCGTCGTGGTGGCGGTGAACCGCTTCGGGACCGACACGGACGAGGAGCTGCAGATCGTGCTCGACGCCTGCGCCGACCGGGGCGTGCCCGCCGCCGTCAGCCGTGCCTTCGAGGAGGGCGGGGAGGGGGCCGAGGAGCTCGCGCGTCTGGTGGTGCAGGCTGGATCCAGCGACGGCCTGCAGTTCGAGCCCGTGCAGAAGCCCGGGCGCAGCGCCCTCGACAACCTTCGCGACGTCGCGACCACCTTCTACGGCGCCAAGGAGGTCGTCCTCGTCGGGCAGGCCCGGAAGGACTGGCGGCGGATCCAGGATCTCGGCCTGGATCTGCTCCCCGTGTGCGTGGCGAAGACCCCAGCGAGCCTGTCCGACGACCCAAGGGCCCTCGGTCGTCCCGAGGATCACACCCTGCACGTGCGATCCATCGAGATCTCCGCCGGCGCCGGCTTCCTGGTGCCCATCACGGGCTCCGTGCTGCGGATGCCGGGCATGCCCAAGGTGCCCGGCGCCACCCGGTTGGATCTGGACGGACAGGGCCAGATCGTCGGTCTCAGCTAGGGTAGGGGGCCGGGGGGCGTGTCGCAGGTTGCGAGCCCGTACGGGCGTCTTTCGAGCCGGGTCGGGTCCGGGCACGCTTGCCCGGGTTCCGGGACCCGTGTCGATCATCGATACCGCTCAGGGTATACCTGCGGGGGCCCACAACCCCCGAGGGAGCGGATGGCGGCAGCACGTATTCAGGAAGGCGAGCGCGGATATCAGGTGGTGCAGGCGATTCGCCGCATCATTCGCCGGGTCTCGTCCCACTCCCGCCTCATGGCCCAGGAGACCGGCCTCACGCTGCCCCAGCTGTTGTGCATGCGCGCCATCCACGAGTCCGAGGCCGACGAGGTCACCCTCGCGCGCGTGGCCGATGCCGTGCACCTGTCCCGCTCCACCGTGTCCGGGGTCATCGAACGCCTGGTGAAGGCCGGCTACGTCACCCGGGTGCGCAGCGAGGTCGATCGCCGTCGGGTGCACCTCGCCCTCACGCCCGACGGCCAGGCCAGGCTCGAGGCCGTGCCGGCCCCCCTGCAGGATCGCTTCCTCTCCCGGCTCGCCGATCTTCCCGAGTCCGAGCAGGAGGCGCTGCTTGCATCCCTGCATCGCATCGTCGAGCTGATGGATGCAGAGGATCTCGACGCCGCGCCGCTCCTCCTGCCGGGCGAGAAGGTCCGCCACAGCAAGTGAGCTGACGGTACCTGAAGGGTCGGATGCGCGACCGTGCGCCGGTGGATCGGGGTGCAAGCACGATCTTCGGGCGCTCGTTGTGCAAATCCTGACAAGTTTCCGGTTCGCCGCCTGCCAGGTGGCATCTGGTCCGCGATGTCGTCGTGGATCCAGTTCGTTCCGTGGGGGAGGGACCGTGCGCGCCTTGTCAAATCGTTCGTACACGAATAATAGTGTGGCGAACCATTCGAGGACAATATGAACAGTCGACTCTCTACTTCTGCATCCAATCATCATCCCTTCCGTCCTACCCCCAACCAGTCCCCCAGCACCTGGAGCCGTCACGTCTCCTGGGCGAGAGGAGGCCTCCGAGCGGGCGCGTGGTGGAAGCAGGTGGCAGGATTCAGGGATGTGTCGGCTGAGGTCTTCCACGACCCCGACTGGCAGCTCGCCAACCTGATCACCGACTCCAGGCAGGTCCGCGAGCTCCTGGCCTACCAGGCCTCCGAAGCCTTCCTCGACGAGCTCGAGCAGCTCCTGTGCATGTGCCCCCGTGCCCTGCGCCTGACCCCCTACCAGTTCAGCCTGATCAACTGGTCCGAGCCCTGGGGCGATCCCATCCGCAAGCAGTACATCCCGCTTGCCTGCGAGATCGAGCCCGACCACCCGCTGCTGCAGCTCGCCGGTGGATCCACCACCGACCGCACGCTGCCTCTCGGCGTCACCAACCATGAGCCCCGCCACGCCCGGATCCACGTGCCCGAGCTCGGTCTGCTCAACGGCCCCCTGAGCCTGCGTGCCCACGATCGCCAGCAGCAGCGTTCGCTCAACGGCATCGATACCCAGGGCGACGTCGACCACGTCTGGCGCGATGCCATGCACTGGCTCCACCGCGCCGTCCACGTCGAGAACGTCACGCTGCACGGCGCCGACATCTTCGTGATGGAGGCCGAGACCCTCTCCCGTCGCCTGAAGGAGCTCCTGGCGGTGCCCCACCTGCGTCGCCTCCTCATCGAGACGGAAGGCCTCGGCGCACTGCCCCAGCGGATCCTCCGCGACGGCGACTGGCTCGACGCCCTCGCGGCCATCTCCCGTGAGGCCCGTCAGCGTGGCATCGAGTTCCGCCTGCAGGCCTCCATCCACCACCCGGCGGAGATCACCCTGGTCACCCAGAAGGCCATGGACGTCCTGTTCCTGCAGGGTGTGCGCGTGTCCAACCGCACGCTGCTGATGCGCGGCGTGAACGACGACGAAGCCACCATGCGCAAGCTCGTCGAGCAGCTCACCTGGATCCACATGCGTCCCACCACCATCGAGTGTCTGCCGATGCTTCGCGGTGGTGAGCTGCACCGTACCTCCCTGCGTCGTGCCATCGAGCTCGAGGAGGCCCTGCGTCACACCCGCGGTCTCGCCCAGCAGCCCCGGTTCGTGGTGCCCACCTCCCATGGTGGCCAGCTGCGGAGCCTCGGTGGGTCCGAGGCCTACTGCGACCAGCGTGGCGTCGCCGTCTTCCGTCCCATGCGGGGCGAGGGCGAAGAGCTGACCTTCGTGTTCGACCCTCTCAAGGTCCTCGAGGCGCCGATGCGTCGGGGCATGCTCCACCCGGTGCACCGCAAGCAGGCCGTGCAGAAGGTGCTCGACATGGCAGGCATCGTGGTGGCCCATTGAGGGGTGCCTCAGCTGATGCTGCACGGTGGGGCCAGCCGCTTTCCGCTGGTCCCCACACCTGGCACCGCGTCCTCGGCGTACCGGTGTTCGAAGATCATGACGCCGACTGTCTGCGCTGCATCCACCCGGATGTGGTGCGCACGAGCCGGTTCTCCGAGATGCTGGGCGACCTCGCCAGGCGTCGCGGACGGACCGGCGTCGAAGTGCTCGCGGGACGTCTCGTCGCCCATGGGTTGAAGCAGTCCGGCTTCACCGAGGCGGCCGTGATCCCCGGCTACTACCACGGCGAGGAAGAAGGCGTCCTCCTGCGGATGTCCCTGGGTCGCAAGGGCAAGGCGCCCTGGCGTCACCGGGCCGTCCAGGGTGTTCGACGCCTGCTTCGGGCAGGAACCGGCGGTGTGCCGCGTCCGCCGCTCGATACCCGGCAGGCCCACCGTGGCGATGCCTGGGCCCTCGCCCACATGTGGAACGAGAGCTGGCCACCGTCAGCTGGTCCCGGGAGAGTGGATCCCCGTCGGATGGAGACGTGGATCCAGGAGGGGGGACCCTGGCGTGTGGTCGGTGTCCGTTCCCAGCTGGTCGCGAGCGCCAGCACGCGGCTGGATCACACCGCGCGAGCGGCGGAGATCGTCGGCTGCATCTCCCGGCCGGGGTTCCGGGGGCGTGGCTACATGCAGGCCATCGTGCGCGACCTGTGCAACGACCTCGAACGTGCAGGCTTCGTCACGGCCTTCGCCGTGTGCCCGGCGGATGAGCCGGCGCCCAACCTCGTCTTCCAGCGCAACGGCTTCCAGTCCCACGCCGAGGTGCCGCGGTTCCAGGTGAGGGGAGGCAAGCGCAAGGACGCCCGGGTGTGGGTGAAGCCCCTCTAGAAGGGCGCAGGCATGGGGTACCACCCCGCGAGCCTCAGCCCCCAGAATCCGAACATCAGCACGCCTGCCCACAGGAAGCTGCCGATCACGAACGCCCGGCTCGACATGCGCAGCAGCCCGGGCTTCTTCAGCAGCAGGCGGGCCGCACCGAGCAGACCCATCGCCTGGATCCACAGGAACAGGCTGGATCCGGCCACGTTGTACTGCAGCGCCGTGGCGACCTCGCCCCGCACCAGCCACACCCACGAGCGGGTCATGCCGCAGCCGGGGCAGGGAAGGCCTGTGAGCTGCAGGAAGGTACACACGCCCGGGATCTCCACACCGAGCACGGCCGTGTGCTCGTGGCCCGACGGTGCCACCACCAGCGCCCCCGCCAGGCACACCAGCGCGCTCGCCATGTAGATCCAGCTGAGGGTCTGGGGGCGGTGCAGCAGGGGCTGGGTGGGGGCTTGGTTCATGGGGCCAGCAGATCCAGGGGCTCGGCCCCCACCAGCTCGGGGGAGGCCTTCACGGCATCGTCCCACCAGGGGAGACGCTGCCACAATTGCACCAGATCCAACGGCGGAGGGCACGTCACGACAAGTCTGGATCCGTCCTCACGGAGCAGATCCAGCTTGGCGCAGTGCAAGCCGAGGCGCTGCAGGCCCATCTCGTCGCGCCACCAGGTGTTCTGGCGGGAGTCGCCGTGGATGGCGTCCCGCAGCACGGGGTGGTGAAGATCGCGCACGTGGCGGCGCACCTGGTGGTTGCGGCCCGTCTTCGGCTCCACCAGCAGCAGGCTGCAGCGTGGATCCCGGGACTTGCCCAGGGCGGTGACGGTGCTCTGTGCATCGCGGTAGATGCCCTTGTCGTCCTTGACCGGGTGATCCACCTCCACCGGGTCGATCCAGCGGAACCAGCCCCGCACGAAGGCCAGGTAGGCCTTGTAGGAGTGCTCCGACCGCAGCGCCCAGTGCAGCTCCTTGGCCATCTCCGGGTCGAAGGCGATCATCAGGCAGCCCGACGTGGCCCGATCCAGCCGGTGCACCAGGTGGATCCGGCGACCGAACTGCTCCATGGCCACGTCGGCCAGGGTGGTCTTGTCGTGGACCAGCTTGGAGCGGTGGCAGGCGAGGCGGGCGGGCTTGGCGATGACCACGAAGCGGGGGTCTTCGTGCAGGACGTGCAGCTGCATGGGGGCTCGGGGAGGGGGCGTCAGTCGGCCGGGTGGGCGAAGTCCGCTTCCCGGTAGTGCGCATCGGGCACCAGCACCACCTTTCCGAGGTTCTTGCGGTCGTGGAGGAACTGGTGGGCCTCGGCGGCACGGCTGAAAGGGAACACCCTGTGCACCCGGATCCGCAGGTGGCCCTCGTCATGGCGCTTCAGCAGCTCTGCGAGCCAGCCGGTGACCCGCTCGCCCTCGTCCCACATGCGGCCCATGTTCACGCCCATCAGGCCCTTGTTGCCGTTGATGAGGGCGACGGGGTTGGCCTTGAGCCAGGGGATGCCGGCGGCGGACTTGAGGAAGCTGATCCAGGAGCGCTTGTTGGCCCCACCGGTGGCGGTGGAGTTGCCGAAGGCGATGAGGCGGCCGCCGGGACGGAGCAGGTCGAGTCCCTTGGACCAGCTGTCGCCGCCGAGGGGGTCCAGGATGAGATCCAGCCCCTCCCGCCCGGCGAGCACCTCGGCGTAGTCCTGGGAGCGATAGTCGATGAGCTCGTCGTAGCCCCAGTCCTTCAGGAAGGCGTGCTTGCCGGCGCTGGCGGTGCCGATGGCGTGGGCGCCCCGGAACTTGAGCAGGTCGAGGGCCATCAGGCCGATGCCGCCGCCGGCGGAGTGCACCAGCACACGGTCGCCCTCGCGCACGCGGCCCATCACCTCGAGCATCATCCAGTTGGTCAGGCCGGTGACCGGCAGGGCGGCGGCGAGGTGGGCCGGCATGTGACCGGGGCGCTGTACGGCCTGCAGGTCGTCGACCACCACCGACGAGCTGTACCCACCGAAGCGGGTCATCGCGAGCACCGGCTGGCCGAGCCGCTCGGGGGCGACGCCTTCGCCCAGGGCGTCGATGACGCCGGCCACCTCGTAGCCCACGACGAACGGATAGGGCGGGGCGTCCTGGTACAGGCCCATCCGAGCCATCAGGTCGGCGAAGTTGATGCCCGCGGCGTGCACCGCGATGCGGACCTGGCCCGGTCCGGGCGTGGGCTCGTCGGCCTCGCGGAGGATGATGCTGTCCGGCGGGCCGGGCTTGTCGAACCAGAGTTGTTGCATGGGGTCTCCCTTGGGAGGGGGGATACCACGGGCGTCCTCGTCGTCGAGCGCGAACCCGATCCATCCGGTCCGCGCTCCTCCCCATCCGAACTGCTCCTCGTAGCTCCGTTCCCATCTTCACGGAACCCCGGGAGTCCCCATGCGCCTGTGGCTGCTGGCAGCGGCCTTCGTCCAGCTCTTCGCCTGTGACCCCACCTACCAGCCTCAGGCGGGCTTGTGGGTGGTCCGCGACGTGACCCGCATCGCGGACACCTGCGGCGGTGGTCTGGAGGTGACACCTCCGGACGCCGTGACCATCGTGCGGGACAAGAGCAAGATCCGGCTGAGGCGAACCGACGGCCTCTTCGTGGACTGCGATCGCACGCCCATCGGGTTCCAGCGGTACGCGTGCGACGAGCTCGACGTCCACGTGCGCCTCGAGGACATCGACGTGGTCATCCGTGAGCAGGCGGAGCTGTACGTGCTGTTCGACGGCTTCTCCGAGGGGCGCTTCCTGCTCCAGACGGGCGTCGGCTGCCAGGCGGGCCCCTGCGAGGAGGAGTCCGAGGCGCTGGAGGAGATCGTCGGGGCGCCCGTGCCCTGTGGCATCAGCTGGGAGGGAAGCCTGACGTTCGACTACGAGCAGCCGGACCCGAACAACGTCCGGTGAATCGGAGGGTTCGAGGCACCATGTGAAGACGAGACGTGCGACACGGGAGGGGCGATGTTCACCACGGAGGCACGGAGCGCCACGGAGGCTGCACGGAGGCCCGAGCTGATTCACGAAGAGCTAGAGCGTCCTTCTGGCGCTCGGTGATCAAGGAGGGGCCTTCACCTCACCGCCAGGACATCATCTGCGCGACATCGGCCACACGTTGGCGCGTGACGCAAGGCTCCCACTCGACTCCTTGCACGCAAGACCAGGAGCACACCTTCGTCGGCACCGGAGCCCTCGCTCCGTGGTCCTCCGTGTGATCTCCGTGCCTCCGGTGCGCCAGGCCAAGTCTGGCTGAACTCGTCATCTGAAAGGTGGTGACCATGTGACTTGCTCGTTCGACATGTAGGCCGCCGGGACGTGGACGAGGGCAACCTCCCTGCGTGAGCCCCGGAGGCGCGCCGCGAGGCGCGCGCCCGCGCAAGCGGGGGCCGAAGGTGTGGGCCGCAACGCAAGTGAACCCGATTCGGCCTCGTTACGTACCTTGGAAGTGGCTTTCCTCCCAGAGGCTGGGCGGCCTGGCACTGCCGGTGAAGCAACGAGCACGTGCAGCCGGCAGGCTTCCCGGGGTGATTGGGGGCAGCGCACACCAAAAGTTCAGTCAGGAACCTGGGAGATCCGTCGCGGTGGGTGGAACCCAACGCCCCGGGCAACCGGAACGCGGTCGCGATGGAAGTCGGCGGGGTTCGTAGTACCAACGAAACCGGGCAATGCCGGTGGAGGGAAGGGACCCTACCGGACACATGCAAGAATCAACGACAGGAGTGCCGATTGGATCCTCAAGATCCCACTACGGAACACCGGCATCGCGACCACAGGTCGGGGATGCCAGAGAAACTCTCCCGGCTACGATTCAAGCTCGGCCAGAAGGCCAAGCGAGAGCCGAATTTCCGGTTCTATGCGTTGTACGGACACCTTCTTCGGAAGGATGTCCTGCATACGGCCTGGGCGGTGGTGTGCGGCAGCAAAGGCGGCCGCACGCCCGGCGTCGATGGCGTCACGGTCCACCAGATCGTGAGCGCGGAGGACGGCGTCGAACGCTTCCTGGCGAAGATCCACGAGGAGCTTCGCCAGAAGGACTACCGACCAGATCCGGTGAAGCGCATCGAGATCCCCAAGGCGAACGGCAAGATGCGCCCGCTGGGCATCCCGACGGTCCGTGACCGCGTGGTGCAGACAGCGGTGCTGCTCCTGCTGGAGCCCATCTTCGAGGCGGACTTCATGGACT
>JARACJ010000017.1 GCA_028767165.1 Proteobacteria bacterium DTSAM18
TCAAACTCTCCAATGAATTCGATCTCTATTGGTTACCTTCCGAAGAAGGCTGGCTCGTGTCAGTGACACGAGTTGTGTCATCGACGGGTTCTCACCCACTCACTATCTGCATTTCAAAGACCGAAGAAGAACGCCATCCCGGAGGATGCCTCTTTCTCGTCTTGCCTTGGGACCGCCTCCGAGGAGGTGGCCAGCGTCAGCGCCAAGCGCGTTCGCCGTCAGGCCCAGGGCTTATAACGACCCCTTGCAGGCCAAGGCAAGCAGAAACCGCAGATTTTTCTGAGCCCCTTCAGATAGGTCAGCTATCAGGCCGATTTATCGATGCAGCGAAACTGCTGTGCGATCCGGATCCAACGTGGTGGGCAGCCGGATCCACCTCCTGCAGCAGGTACGGGTGCGGTCGCCAAGGGAGACGGCGACTCACGACGGGTCTGGGCCAGGTGGAGGAGTGGTGGCCCCCGCGGGTGGGTTCGCAATCCACGTCCCAGAGCGCCAATCCCACGTGTGCCCTCTACCCTTATGTGAGGCCCTTGCGAGGACCACGGAGACATTGATCCCACAAGGTGCCGATCCGCGTTAGGACGAGCGCGTATTCAGCCGAAGGTCTCGGCCCTCCTCCAAGTGTGGTGTCCATGTCCAACCCTTCCCCTACTCCCGAGCGGGTTGTCGTCCGGTTCGCTGGTGACTCCGGCGACGGCATGCAGCTGGCTGGAAGCCAGTTCACCCGTACCACGGCTCTGGCCGGCAACGATCTGGCCACGCTGCCCGATTTTCCTGCCGAGATCCGGGCCCCCGCCGGCACACGTGGCGGCGTCTCGGGATTCCAGATCCAATTCGCGAGCAAGCACATCCACACGCCCGGTGATGAGGCCGATGCGCTCGTGGCCATGAACGCCGCGGCGCTCGTGACGAACCTGACGTCCATCAAGAAGGGCGGTCTGGTCATCGTGAACAGCGACAAGTTCGGCCGCATCGATCTCGGCAAGGCGGAGCTCGAGACCAACCCCCTCGAGGATGGCAGCCTGTCGGACTTCGTGGCGTTCCAGGTCCCGATCTCCAGTATGACCCGCGAGGCCGTGGAGCCGTTCGGCCTCAACCGCAAGCACGCCGATCGCTGCAAGAACTTCTTCGCGCTGGGAATCGTCTACTGGCTGTACGGCCGGTCCCTCGAGACCACCGAGGCGTGGATCCAGAAGAAGTTCCAGGCTCCCTTCCTCGAGGCGAACCTCGCAGCGCTGCGCGCAGGCCACGCCTTTGCGGAGACGGCCGAGATGGCGGAGCACCAGCGTATCGTGGGTGCGGCCGACTTCGAGACCGGTGAGTACCGCAACATCACCGGAAACATGGGTCTGGCGCTCGGTCTCACGGCTGCCGCAACCAACTCCGGTCGCGACGTGTTCTACGGCACGTACCCGATCACCCCGGCCTCCGACATCCTGCACGCGCTGGCCCGGTTCAAGAACTACGGCGTGCTCACCTTCCAGGCAGAGGATGAGATCGCGGCCGTCTGTGCGGCGATCGGAGCATCCTATGCGGGCGCCATCGGCACCACCGGCACGTCGGGTCCCGGCCTGGCCCTCAAGGCAGAGGCCATCGGTCTCGCCGTGATGGCGGAGCTGCCGCTCATCGTGATCAACGTGCAACGCGCAGGCCCCTCGACGGGCATGCCCACCAAGACCGAGCAGGCCGACCTGCTGCAGACCATGTTCGGTCGCAACGGTGAGTCCCCTTGCGCCGTGATCTCCGCTTCCAGGCCCAACGACACGTTCGAGGTGGCCTACGAGGCGGCACGCCTGGCCGTGAAGTACATGACCCCGGTGGTGGTGCTCTCTGACGGCTACATCGCCAACGGTGCGGAGCCCTGGTCGATCCCTGACGTGGGGTCCCTCCCGGCCATCGAGTTCCCCCCCGCCCCCACGGATCCGGAAGGCTTCCTCCCCTACCAGCGGGACGAGGCCACCCTCGCGCGTCCGTGGGTCGTGCCCGGCACCCCCGGTTTCGAGCACCGCATCGGTGGTCTGGAGAAGGAGGATCTCACCGGCAACGTGTCCTACGATCCCCAGAACCACGAGCACATGACCATCGTGCGTGAGGAGAAGCTCAAGCGCCTCCAGAGCGCGCTTCCCGAGGTCACGCCGTTCGGCTCGGACAAGGGTACCCTCATCGTCGGTTGGGGCTCCACCTATGGCGCCATCCGCACGGTCACGGAGCGGCTTCTCTCGGAAGGCCACGACGTCGCCCACCTTCACCTTCGCCACATCCACCCCTTCGCCCCCAACCTGGGCGAGGTGCTGGGACGGTACGACAAGGTGCTGGTGCCCGAGCTCAACCGTGGGCAGCTCACGATGCTGCTGCGGCACACCTTCCTCGTCGATGCCGAGTGCGTCTCCAAGATCCAGGGTCAGCCGTTCCGCACCACGGAGCTGCACGAGCGGATCCTCTCCCACATGTCCAGCACGGAGGTGCGCTGATGACTGCGCCTGCCTACTCGAAGAAGGACTTCATGTCCGACCAGCTCATCCGCTGGTGCCCCGGCTGCGGCGACTACTCCATCCTCTCGCAGGTCCAGACCGTCTTCAGCAAGCTGGGGATCCGCAAGGAGAAGTACGTGGTCGTGAGCGGGATCGGCTGCTCGAGCCGCTTCCCCTACTACATGGACACCTACGGCTTCCACACCATCCACGGTCGTGCACCCGCCTTCGCCACCGGCGTCAAGTGCACCAACCCGGACCTGTCCGTGTGGGTCGTCACCGGCGATGGTGACTCGCTGTCCATCGGCGGCAACCACATGGCCCACGTGCTCCGCCGCAACGTGGACCTGAACATCCTACTGTTCAACAACCGCATCTACGGACTCACCAAGGGCCAGTACAGCCCCACGTCCGAGGTGGGCAAGGTCACCAAGTCCACGCCGATGGGCTCCCTCGACCGGCCGATGAACCCCGTGTCCTTCGCCCTCGGCTCTGGCGCCACCTGCGTGATGCGCAGCATCGACATCCTCGCGCCGCACCTTCGGAGCACCATCGAGGCCGCGCAGGAACACAAGGGCGCCACCTTCGTGGAGATCTACCAGAACTGCAACATCTTCAACGATGGTGCGTTCGCCAGCTTCACGGACAAGGCCCAGCGCGACGATCGGCTCCTGTTCCTCGAGCACGGCAAGCCGATGGTCTGGGGCAAGACCTTCCGTAAGGGCCTCCAGCTGCAGGGACTCGAGCTCGTGATCGTCGACTGCGAGACCGCGGAAGACGAGGCGGCCTGCCTGGCGCACGACCAGACGAGCCTGGCCCTCGCCCACCTGCTGGCCGGTCTCGACCCGGATCAGGGCTTCCCGGTGCCTCTCGGCACGCTCTACAAGATCGACGCCCCTTCCTACGAGACGCAGTTCAAGAAGCAGGCCGAGGCATCCGTAGCCAAGCTGGGAGCCGGCGACCTCACCGCGCTGCTCCACAGCGGGGACACATGGACCGTCTGAAGCCGATCGAGCGCCTCACCGAAGCACAGGCCAAGGGGCTCGTCGGCATCTTCACCGATGTCGACGACACCCTCACCCACGACGGCCGCATGGTGCCGTCGGCCTTCATGGCGCTTCAACGCGCCCACGAGGCCGGTCTGCGTGTGGTGCCCATCACCGGGCGCCCCGGAGGCTGGGTCGATCTGATGGCCCGCATGTGGCCGGTCGACGGCGTGGTCGGCGAGAACGGCGGCCTGTGGTTCTACCGGCACGGCGGGCGCATGCATCGCCGGTTCCTGCAGGACGACGACACCCGGCGCCTGAACCGTGCGCGTCTCGATACCCTCGCGCGGCTCATCCTGCGCGAGGTGCCCGGCAGTGCCCTGGCATCCGACCAGAGCTACCGGGACCTCGACCTCGCCATCGACTTCTGTGAGGACGTGCCTCGACTGACCGAGGCCGACATCGATCGCATCGTCGAGCTGTTCGAGGAGGCCGGGGCCACCTGCAAGGTGTCGTCGATCCACGTGAACGGCTGGTTCGGAGACTTCGACAAGCTCACCGGCTGCGCGCACTTCGTGCAGGAACGCTGGGGCGAGTCACTGCACGCGGACCTCGACAAGTGGCTGTACATGGGCGATTCCGCCAACGACGAGCCGATGTTCAAGGTGTTTCCCCTCGGAACCGGCGTGGCCAACGTGCGGGACTTCCTCGGTCGGATGACGCACCACCCCTCCTTCATCACCGAAGCGAGTGGTGGCGAAGGCTTCACCGAGGCGGTCGATCACATCCTGAGGCTTCGCGGACAGGACTGACCGTCCCCCTCAGGGCTGCGGGACCGCCACGGGCGGTACCCACACCCCTGCTCCCGCCGGCAGGTCCCGCTCGTGCGCCCACGAGCGCAGGTTCGCCGCCACCGACAGTGCCACGCGCTGGCCGAGGTCGTGGCTGTAGCCTGCCGCGTGGGGCGTGAAGAGGATGCCCGGGTGGGACGCCGCATCGGCGAGTCGCGGGTAGGGCTCCTCGGGAAAGACATCGACCGCGAGACCCCGCAGACGCCCGCTGCGCACCATGTCGACGGCAGCCTCCACGTCCAGGACGTCGCCGCGTGCCGTGTTCACAACGACCGCGTGCTGCGGCAGGGCCTCGAGCACCTCCCGCGACAGCAGGCGGTGGCTGCTCGGCGTGAGCGAGCAGTGCAGGGTGACCGCATCGAGCCGCGGAGCGCGGGCGAGCAGGGAGCCCTGCTCGTAGCGCTCCTGCTGCACACCAGGATCGATCACGACCGGATGTGCGCCCATCGCGGACAGCAGCTCGCACATGCGTTCCCCGATGACGCCATGGCCCACGACACCCACACGCGCGCCGAGGAGCAGCCTGCCGCCCATTCTCGGGAGTTCGGCGCGCTTCCACTGGCCGGCACGGGCACTGGCGTACAGCTCCGACTGCCGCCGCATCAGGGTGAGGAGCTGCCCGAGGGCCTGCTCCACGACCGCATCGCGACGAGCCATCGGACAGCGACCGATCGCGATGCCGAGGGACGCCGCGGCATCCACGTCGATGTGGTCGTAGCCACTCGTCGTGGTCAACACGAGCTCACCGCGGAACGCCTCGAGGACCTTGCGCGTCACCTTCACCTTGGACGTCACCACGAGGATGTCGGCCTCACGAACCACCGGATCCGGGGCTTCCCGCTCGGTCCAGTGGGACCACTGCAGGCCGAGGGACCGCGAGGCGTCACGCTCGAGCTGCAGATGCGCCATCTGCTCGTAGGAGGTTCGATGCCAGCGCAGGACGTGGGTCATGGGGGCTCCAGATGGGTGTACCTCTGACCACAGGGTAATCCGTTGTCCGAAGCCGAAGCCACCTGGGACAAACATCCGCCACCCCGCTACAACCGCACACGCCAACCGGGAGACACCATGGCCAAGGTCAAGTCCAGCTTCGTGTGCAGCAACTGCGAGTACACCACCGCCAAGTGGATGGGGCGTTGCACGTCCTGCAAGGAGTGGAACACCTTCCAGGAGGTCATGGACCAGCCCCGTTCCTCCCGCGCCCAGCGGGCGGCAGCCTCCCTGTCCACCGACGACCGTCCGCAGAAGCTCTCGGAGATCTCCCTCGAAGGCGGCGGCGAGGTGCGTGTCCGCACCGGCATCGGAGAGTTCGACAACGTGTTGGGCGGCGGCCTCGTCTCCGGCAGCCTCACACTCATCGGTGGCGACCCCGGCGTGGGCAAGTCCACGCTTCTGTTGATGGCGCTCGATCACTTCAGCCAGCGCGGGCTCGATGTGCTGTACGTCTCCGGCGAGGAGTCAACCCGCCAGATCAAGCTGCGGGCCGAGCGCCTCGGCATCGAAGGGCAGCACCTGCACCTGTTGTCCCACTCCGACTTCACCCACATCGAGACCGTGGCGCGGCGTCTGCGCCCGCGTGTGCTGGTGATCGACTCGGTCCAGACCGTCCACATGCCCCACGTCGACTCCCTCCCCGGGTCGGTCACCCAGGTCCGTGAACTGGCCCACAAGGCGATGCTGCTCGCGAAGCAGTCGACCACCGCGATCCTGCTCGTGGGCCACGTCACGAAGTCCGGCAACCTCGCCGGCCCGAAGGTCCTCGAGCACTACGTCGACACGGTCCTGCAGTTCGAGGGCGACGGCCGCACGGCGCTGCGCATCCTTCGAGCCCTCAAGAACCGCTTCGGACCGGCCGGCGAGCTCGGTGTGTTCGAGATGGTCGATCAGGGCTTGCGCGAGGTGAAGGACGCCTCTGCCCGGCTCCTCCACGAGCGGATCCCCGAGGCGCCGGGCACCTCGGTCCTGGCCACGATGGAAGGCACGCGCGCGCTCCTCGCGGAGGTGCAGGCCCTGGTGGGCAAGCCCACGCCGTCCACACCGGCGCGCACCTGCGTCGGCGTCGACCGCAACCGCGTGCTGATGCTGGCCGCCGTGCTCGAGAAGGCCGGGCTCGCGGTGCACGAGCGGGATCTGTTCGTGAACGCCACCGGTGGCATGCGGCTCGACGACCCGGCCGCCGACCTCGCCATCCTGTGCGCCATCGCGAGCTCGCTGCTCGACCGTCCGCTACCGGACGACACCCTCCTGCTCGGCGAGGTGGGTCTCGTCGGAGAGATCCGGGCGGTCCCGCAGCCCGAGCGACGCCTGCGAGAAGCGGCCCGCCACGGATTCCGACGGGCCATCGTGCCCCCCGGCGTCGCACGTTCCGTGCAGCTCCAGGGCATCGAGCTGCTGCCGGCACGCCGCGTACAGGATGCCATCCGGCTGCTGTTCGCCCGCTGAGCGCCCGGCCTCAGGTGTACAGCAGCACCTCGGCACGACGCTCGAGGAACGCCGTGCGATCCAGCTCGTAGGCAGCCAGCACCGCCTCGAGGTCGCCCCCCGCCTCGAGGTTGGTCCGGAACGCGGCAGAACCCGTCAGCAGGTCGATGGCCGGAGGATCGGACACGAACTCGTAGGGCTCCGAACGCCACCCGAACCGCTCGGGATCGCACCGCCAGGCCGCCTCGATCGTGACGAGTCCGAGCAGGTAGGCATCGAGCTGGTCCCGGTCGGTGAGGTGCACCTCCGCGCCGGTGCAGGGCCGACCCTGGTGCTTCTGGAACCCAGGAATGAAGGCCGCCGGCCGGAAGGCGACGCCCTTCAGACCCACGCGGGCCGCGCCTGCCTGGCACAGCTCCACGAGACGGTCCGGGTGCAGCCCCGGCGCACCGAAGAGGTGGAACGGACGGGTGGTGCCGCGCCCTTCGGACAGGGTCGTCGCCTCCATCAGGCACATGCCGGGGTAGATGGTCGCGGTCTGCAGCGTGGGCATGTTCGGCGACGGGTAGACCCAGGGTACATCCGTCTGATCGAGCCACTGGTGTCGAGACCAGCCCTCACACTGGATGACCTTGATGGCACAGGAGACCCCGCAGAACCGCACGAAGTAGTGCGCGAGCTCGCCCACGGTCATGCCGTGACGTACACACAGCGGGAATGCACCGACGAAACTCTCGAACCCGGGGTGGACGAGGCCGCCTTCCACGCGTTCTCCCCCAATCGGGTTGGGCCTGTCGAGCACCCACACCTCGATTCCGAGGGTACCGGCCACCTTCATGATGAAGCCGAGCGTGGCCTGGTAGGTGTAGTAGCGCGCGCCGATGTCCTGGATGTCGAACAGGATCACGTCGAGACCCGCGAGGTCCTCGGGACGGGGGTGCAGGGAGTCTGCATCCTCTCCGTACAGGGAAACGACCGGCAGGCCGCTCACGGGATCCACCAGCTCGTCGACCCCCTCCATGTCCTGCGCGGTGGCCCTCACCCCGTGCTCCGGCCCGAAAAGTCGCACGAGATCGACGCCAGCGGCCCGCAACAGGTCGATGGCATGCCGGAAGCGGTTGTCGACGGCCGTGTGGTTGCAACACAACCCCACCCGGCGTCCGCTGAGGGCAGAAACATCGGAAAGAAGGACATCCAGGCCTGTACGCATGCACCACCTCATCGAAGACGGCCGCATCCTAGCAGCGTACCGGGCAAGGAAGGGGTCAAGGGGTAGTGGACGAATGGAAAAACATCGGCTTTGTGAAGGCTGGACGCGCCATGACCTTCGGTTATGGACGACAGGTGAAGATGTCAGCCGACCGCTCCCAACTCCAGAATCTCCTTCTGCGCCTCATCGGCCGCCGGAAGGCGGAAATCCGTACCAGCCAGGATCTTCGCTACCTGAAGGCCCTCGCTCGGTACGTCGGGTTGATGATGTTCCTGGTCGTGCTGCCGGTGGTGGCCCTGGCCATCCTGTCGCTGCGCTCCCTGAACGCGGAGGAAGCGGCGGAGAAGGCCAAGCTGAAGGACAGCGCGGAGACCATCACCGCCGAGGTCCACAGACAGCTCCGCACGGAGCTGAACGCCTTCGACCGCGCGGCGATGTCCGAGGAGAAGGCCAAGGATCCCAAGGCGGCACTGAGCCGACGCTTCCCCTATCTGATGGAAGTCTACCGGTTCGGTCCCAATGGTGACCTGGAGTCCCCGGTCGTGTGGAACGGCCACGGTGAGCCGTGGCACGAGCCCTCCGCCCTGTGGACCAAGGAGTGGCATGCCGGCCAGCGGGCCGAGGCACGTCGTCCCCCTGTCGCAGCGGCCCACTACCTCGCCGCCGCCGAGGCCAGCCCCGATCCGAACCACACCTGGACGGCCCGTTTCGCGGCAGCCCGGGCCCTGTCGCGTATCGACGAGGCACGGGCCGAGGAGCTCCTGCAGGAGATCGTGCTGCAGGACCGCAACCTGCGCGACGTGAACGGCTTCCCCCTCGACGGCCTCGCCACCTACACCCTGTCCCAGCTGTACGACCAGCAGGGCAAGCACCAGCAGGCCACCGCCCAGCTCGAGCGCCTGGTGCGGCGTACACTGGCCCACACCTGGGCGCTCGACGACCACAACGAGGCGTTCCTTCTCCGGCGCGCCCTCGAGGAGCTCGAGGGTCGCTCCGACGCCACCTGGCTGAACACCGTGCGCCGCATGACCGAGCGCCGGATGCAGGGCCTGCACCTCGCCCTGAACCTCGAAGACGAACTCCGCCGCATCAGCTTCCGTGAGTCCCACCCGGACGGCGTGCAGTTCTACTCCCGAAAGAAGGCACTGTGGGCCGTCGCCTCGTCGCCGCGCAGCACACTGGTCCACGCGATCGATGCCGAGGCCCTGCGCACCTACCTGAACCAGACCGTGGTCTCGTCCATCAACCAGACCCAGGCCGAGCTCACCACCACGATCATCCACGCCGACACCTACCCGGGTCCGGCGCTGTACCTGCGCACCCTCGCGCCCGAGCTGCCGCTCATGGCCGTCGTGGTCCGCCCGGCCGATCCCCAGGCCTTCACCCGCAAGCTGAGCCGCCTGCGTTGGCTCCGGGTCGCCACCTCCGCCCTCGCCCTGCTCGCCATCGCCACCGGCCTCATCACCTCCTTCCGCGTGGTGGATCAGCAGCTCGCCCACGCCCGCGCGAAGACCGACTTCGCGGCCAACGTCTCCCACGAGCTCCGCAGCCCCATCACGCAGATCCGGTTGAAGGCCGAGAGCCTCGAGCTCGGCTTGTTCGACGATCCCGAGGAGCTGCAGCTGCAGTACGAGGCGATCCTCCGCGAGGCCGACCGCCTGTCGCGCCTGGTCGACAACGTCCTCGACTTCGCTTCCATCGAGAAGGGAACAAAAAAATACGCCCTTCGTCCCGCCGATCTCGGCGAGGTCATCTATCGGGCCCTCGACGCCGTGAAGATCTCCGCCCAGCAGTCGAACGTGGAGCTGGAAGCGCGAATTCCTGGCGACATCCCTGTACTTTGGATGGACACCGATGCCATGGGTCAGGTCCTGACCAACCTGCTGTCCAACGCCGTCAAGTACGGCGCGGAGGGAGGTTGGGTCGGCATCTCCGTGATTGTCCAGGAAGATGGCGTTACAATCGACGTCGAGGATCGCGGTATTGGCATTTCCAAGGAAGATCAGCAATACATCTTCGAACACTTCTATCGGGCTTCCGACCCGGCCGTCCGCCGGAAGAAGGGCACAGGCATCGGCCTGGCCATCGTCCGCTACATCGTCGAAGCCCACGGCGGACTCCTCTCCGTCCGCAGTCAGCCCGGTCAGGGCAGCACATTCACCGTTTCCCTCCCGTTCCAACCACCTACCATCCAAGGACATTGATACATGGCACGCATTCTCTTCGTGGAAGATGAGACCGCCGTCCTGGAGACGCTGAAGCGCTTCTTCACCAAGGAGGGCTACCAGGCCTATGGGGCCCAGAGCCTCAGCGAGGCCCTCGAACTCTCCGAGCGCTATCCCCCGGATCTGGTGGTCCTGGACGTGATGCTGAACGAAGGCCCCGAGCCGGAGTCCAACGGTTTCGCCGTGTGCAAGGCCCTTCGTGACACCGACTACAAGGGTCCCGTGATCTTCCTCACGGCCCGCACCACCGAGGAAGACAAGCTGAGCGGCTTCGAGCTGGGCGCCGACGACTACGTCACCAAGCCCTTCTCCCTCAAGGAGCTCCAGGCCCGTGCAGCCGCCGTGCTCCGCCGCAGCGGCGGCGCTCGCAGCCTGTACCGCTTCGGCGACATCGAGGTCGACCTCGACAACTACGTCATCCGCCATCCCGACGGCGAGGAGCGTCTGTCCAACAAGGAGCAGGAGCTCCTGCGCTACCTCATCGAGCACCGCGACACCGTGCTTCCCCGCGGCGAGCTGCTCACCGGCATCTGGCGCTACAGCCCCAACGTCACCACCCGCACCGTGGACACCCACATCCTGAACGTGCGCAAGAAGCTCCGCGACAGCGCCACCAACCCGCGCTTCATCGAGACGCTTCACGGCGTGGGCTACCGCTTCATCGGCGTGGAAGGCTGATGAAGCACCTGCTTCCCATGGTGGCCCTGATCGCCGGGGCGCCTGCCCTCGCGCAGGATCAGGTCGGATGGGAAGCAGCCGGTCAGGCACTGCTCGTGGAGTCCCTCGACGGGAACCTCGCCCGAGCGCAGCAGGCGTACGAGAACCTGCTGAACGCGAGCCTGACCGGCGACGACCCCATGCGCCCGCGCATCCTGCTGGCGCTCGCCCGGGTCTACCAGGCCCAGGGCGACATGGACTCCGCCGAAGACGCCCTCAAGGCGTGCGTGCAGTCCGGCATCGATCGACAGGCCTGCCTGCGCGAGATCGGCCGGCTCACGATCGAACAGGAGGCCATCACCCGGGTGCCCGTGCAGTGGACCTTCGACAACCCCGAGCACGGCGTGCTGCACCCCCGCCAATACTGGGATCAAGGTTCCATCCGGCTCGCGGAGGTCAACGGCGAAGCGGCCCTGATGTGGACCACCCCGCTGGCCCCCCTGAACGCCGACAAGCTCGTCGTCGGCTTCGACGAGCCGCGCCCCACGCCCCGTCAGGTCATCCTGCGAGCCTCCACCCTCCGTGGACCGGCCGAGCTGTCCGTGCAGGTCGAGACCCTCGACGGCCACCGCTACATGTTGCCCCACGGCAACCTGAAGCTCACGGCCGGCGAGTGGCAGACCTACTTCATGAGCTACTCCGAGTTCATCCCGATGAGTGTGGACGCACCTGATGTCCTCGACGCCCGGAAACTGCACCGGATGTACCTGATCGACCGCACCCAGCCAGACGGTCAGCGGCAGAACCACCAGATCCTGCTGGGCGCCCTGGTCATCGAGTAGCGGCCTCGCCCTCGGCGGGCACCAGGCCACGGTGCAGCAGCGCCACCGCTTCGGCCACCCGTTCCTCCCCGATCCACGCGCTCACAGCATCGCCGGACGCCCACCAGGCACGCACGTCGATGCCTGCGCGCTGCAGGATGTCCTCGGCCCCGACCAACAGGGACGGTTGCTCCCCGACGCCCGATCCGACGACGGTGACGACCGCGGCCGTGCCCTCGTCCACGACGCCGTCCGGCAGCACCCACCGACCGTGGGCGTTGCGGGTGTCCCACAGCCACAGATCATCCCTGCGTCGCCGTAAGCGCGCGCCGGCCGCGGTCATCGCCTCGACCACCTGCACGGACGGCCCCCGGACGGCGCGGAGCTGGTCGTCGGAGGTGACGCCCACGGGTCGCGCACTGGAGGGCCGTGCCGGCACCAGACGGGTTCCCGCGCCGGGACCGAAGGTGCTCGAGGCGAGGATCTGCACGTCCTCGTCGCGGGCATACCGCACGGCGTCCTCAAACAGCACCTTGGCGCCGCCACGGGCCAGCGCCAGGGCTTCGTCGAGCCCCATCTCGTCGATACGCCGTGCCTCGGGGACCACGCGGGGGTCCGCCGACCACACCCCATCCACGTCGGAGCAGATCTCGCACCACCGCGCCCCCAGGGCCGCGGCGAGGACGACGGCGGTGGTGTCGGACCCACCACGCCCCAGGGTCGTGATCTCCCGCTCCCGACTCACGCCCTGGAAGCCTGCCACGATGACGACCTCACCTGCATCGAGGTGTCGCTGGATGCGATCGGGACGCACGGCGACCACCCGGGCCGCCGCGTGGTTCTCGTCGGTGATGATGCCGGACTGGGATCCCGTGAGGGAGCGTGCGGGCACGCCGAGCTCACCAAGGGCCATCGCCAGGAGCGCCATCGTGATCCGCTCGCCCACGCTGATCAGCATGTCGAGCTCGCGCCGGTCGGGTTGCACCGCGACCTCCTCCGCCAGGGAGATCAACTGCTGGGTGGTGTGCCCCATCGCGCTGACGACAGCGACCACGCCTACGCCCTTTTCCTCGCGTGTGCGGGCGATGCGCAGTGCGACTTGACGAATCTTGTCCAGATCGGAGACCGATGACCCACCATACTTCTGAACCACACAGGGCATGTACGTATCTCTCCGTCGCGACCCGTGAACCGGGCGCGCCCCACACTCGGGGCGTCCCCACTTGATCAACCGTGCTGACAAACCTATGTACCAGCAAACCGTTCACAGGAACCCCTCGTGATCCGTCATTTTCTGAACCCTCCGAACTGGTTCACATCCGCGAGCATCTTCTGCTCCGTCTACGCCATGTCGCTCATCTGCGGCGCTGGCGACGTCAGTCCCGCCACGCTTCGAAGGGCCTGTGTGCTCGTCGTGTTCGGCGGCATCTTCGACCTGCTCGATGGCCGCGTCGCCCGGCTCACGAACCGGTTCTCCGAGTTCGGCATCCAGCTCGACTCCATCGCCGACATCATCGGGTTCGGCGTGGCCCCCGCGCTCATCGCCTGGACCTGGAAGCTCCACGAGATCGGTGCATGGGGCGTGGCCACCGCCTTCTTCTACGTGCTCGCCACCGCCTTCCGCCTGGCGCGCTTCAACGTGAACAAGGCCCACGACGCCTGGCCCCTCAAGGGACACACCCAGGGCCTCACCTCCACCCTGGGCGGCGGCATGCTCGTCACCCTGTGCTGGGTGTCCAACGGCTACCTCGCCGACCGCCTGCGCCCCAGCGCCACGCTGGTCGCCGTGTTCGTGGTGATGCTGGCCTACCTGATGCTGTCGTCGATTCCGTTCCGGAACTTCCGCGACCTGCGCCAGTCCCCGGTGGCCCGTCGCCTGCTCGCCCTCAGCACCGCCATCATGCTCACCAGCGCCATCGTCATGGACCCCTCCATGCTCTTCGGCGCGGGCGCCCTGATGTACTTCACGGTGGGGCTGCTGGACGGCATGGTCGTCGGCGGCAAGCACCACCTGCTCCTTCCGGCCATCCTGCTGCGCGACGAGTAGCAGCCGGTCCTCGCAGGCCCCGAACGCAGAAGAGGCGCTCCCACTCGGGAGCGCCTCTCGTCGTCTTGGACCTTGGGTCGAGCCGGTCAGGGCTCGGTGTCCGCCTCCTGCAGCGACGTCGCGCCCTCGGGGGCCCCCTGCTCCTTCGCCAGGAGCTCCCGCAGCGTCAGGGCCACGGGCTGCACCCGCTTCAGCCGGAACGTGCGCTCGAGCACGGCACGCCGCGTGGCATCGGGCTCCACGCCGTCGTCCTGCAGCTCGACGTACCAGTCGAAGGCCACCTCCAGCCGTACGTCCGCCAGCTCGGGCTCCAGCAAGGCGGCCGCGATCATCGCGGCGATGGCACGGTCGTAGTCCTCCAGGCGGTAGTAGGCCTCGGCCAGCTCGTCGAGGAACAGGGGCTCGAGCCGCGTGGCCTCCCAGGGGATCATCGCCTGGCTGTAGATGGTGTACAGGCTGAAGCTCTGCTGATCCCGGTGCAGGTTGAGCGGCGCGTTGTACTCGATGCGCATGTTGTCATCGGTGTTGCGCACCACATCGTCGGCGGCCGCCTGCATGCCTTCCCGACCGGTGACGAACGCCGCGAGCATCCGTGCTTCGGTGCCCATCTCGATCTCCCGCAGGTGCTGCCCCAGGGACGGGTGCGCCAGCAGCTCTGCGATGGCATCACGGGACAGCTCGATGGGCTCGTCGGACCCGATCATCATGAAGTCGGCATCGTCGGCCACCGCGAAGAGGGCGACGTGGGGGTAGACGTCCGAGAAGGTGCCGATGAGGCTCAGCAGATCGTCGGTGGCGAGGCCGTACAGCTGCATCCACTGCACCCACACGCCGCCCGGCGCCAGCTTGCTCCGACCGGACTCGAAGAACTCCTTCGTGAAGAGGTTCGACACGCCGGAGATCCAGGGGTTGGACGGCTCGGCCACCACGAGGTCGTAGGAGCCCTCCTCGCTCAGGTGCACCTGGTGTCGGCCATCGTTGACGATGAGCCGCGTGCGGGGGTCGTCGAGCACCTGGTGGTTGTGCTCGTCGAAGAAGCGGGCCGCCTCGACGATGGCCGGCTCGAGCTCGACCACGTCGAGCTGCTGCAGCCCCTCGAGCTGGGTGAACACGCCGGCTGTGATGCCGCTGGCGAGACCGATCACCATCACGCGCTCGGGCTCGGGACGGAACTGCAGCGGCAGGATGCTCAGGAGCACCTGCGTGGGCATGTCGATGAGGGAGGCGTCGACCTTGCCGTTGTTGGCGAGCCAGTAGTTGTAGCCCCCCTCGAGGTCGTCGTCGGGAGATCGCGCCACGGTGACCACGCTGCTCGGGCCCTCCCGGTACAGCAGCAGCTCCTCGTCCTTGAGCACATAGCTCCGGATGCCCTCGGCCGAGGTGTCGGTGAGCCGGGAGGCGTACTTGTACATGCCCGCCGTCATCCACAGGGGATCCCAGGGCACGCGGAGCACCGCGATGGCCGCCACCACGACCGCCACGGACACGGCGTAGCGCCGACCGATCCGCGTGGTGGTGATGCCGGCACGGCCGACGACGACCGCACCGGCCAGGATCGACAGCGCCATGGCGAGCCAGATGGCGCCCCGCATCTGCAGCAGCGGGACGAGCACGAACCCGCCAAGCGCCGCACCGAACAGCCCGCCCACCGTGTTCCACGCGTACAGGCTGCCGACGTCGGCGCCGACGTCCTGGCGCGAGGTCATCGCGGCACGCATCGTGAGAGGGAACGTGAGGCCCATGATCGTGGTGGGCACCAGCATGATGGCGAACGCCAGGATCATGCCGACCATCCACAGCAGGCTCACCTGATCGCCGGCGGACAGCAGCTCGTAGATGCGCACGTACCAGATCGGCAGCGACGGCCACAGCTGCATGGTGAGCCAGGCACCGGCTGCCACCGCCAGCTGGCTGAACGCCAGGGCCCAACGGACACCGGTGGTGCCCCAGCGGGCGAGGACCCGGTCACCCAGGCGACCGCCGAGGCTGCCACCGATGGCCAGGCCCGTGAGGAACACGAGGAGCATCAGGGCGAAGGAGTAGACCGACGCGCCCAGCTGCAGTCCCAGCATGCGGAACCAGGCCACCTCGTAGACCATCGTGGCGAAGCCTGCGAGGAAGGTGGAGCCACGCAGGGCGAACGCCACCGGCGTGAGGTCGGGGACGCCGCGAACGGGCTCCTGGGCGGCCTCACCGAGCCAGCGATCCATCGCGAGGGACGCACCACCGAGCACGAGGTTCAGGGAGGCCACCGCGAGGGTGGTGCCGGACAGACCGACGCTCGGCAGCAGCACGAAGCCCGACAGCCAGGTGCCGAACACCGCGCCGAGGGTGTTGAGGGCATACAGCCGGCCCACATCCGCCCCGGCGTGGCTCATGTCGCTCGTGGCGAACCGGGCCAGCACGGGCAGCGTGGCCCCCATGGCCGCGGTGGGGGGTACCAGCAACAAGCCCACAAGACCACCCCGGAGGGCTGCAAACACGAGAGGGCCGGGCTCGTACTGCTGCCAGACCCAGGCATGGATGGGGCCCAGGGCATCGAGCAGCGTGGGGAACACGAGCGCATACAGGCCGATGCCGACCTCGAGGACGCCGTACCAGGTGAGCGGCCGGGCCACCCTGTCGGCCCGCCGGCCCATCCAGGCGCCACCGAGCGCAAGACCGCCCATGAACGCCGCCAGCACCGTGGCGATGGCGAACATGGAGGTGCCGAACTCGAGCTGGAGCTGCCGACCCCAGAGGGTCTGGTAGGTGAGGCCGGCGGCGCCGGACAGGAAGAAGAAGAACCCGAGCGCGCCCATTGCGCGCGCCCGTGCCAGCTGGATGACGACCTTGTCCAAGAGTGCACTCCTTGCCCGACCATGCATACCCGACAAAGGTAGCACCAGCAGCTTGATGAGAGCGCGCCGAGTCAACAATGAGCCACGTCTTTCCCGTGCTTGACCAAATGCCGGTAGCATGAAAGGAAGCAGCGGATGGATGGTGGTGATGTTCCCTCACGACAAGCTTGATTGGACGCTCAGCCGGCTCGAGCGCGCACTTCACGACACGGGTGACCTCGACACCCGGCTGGAATTTGTCCGCGCCAGCCTCTCCCGTGGTCGGTTCCACGGTGGTGGCGCGGCCGACCACAACGCGGCCCTCACCGGTGCCCGGCGCATCCTGCATCAGGAGCCCGGCCACCCCGAGGCCCTCGCCCTGGCTTCGCTGGCCCTCGTGCTCCTCGATCGCGCGGAGGCCGCCGAGCGCTACCTCGACGAAGCCCGTCGCACCGCGGCCCACCTGCCCGTGCTGCACATGGCCCTCGGTGAGGTCGCCACCCAGGCCGGCGACCACGAGGCCGCCTTCGCCGCCTACAGCCAGATGGTGCACCTGAGCCCCGACAGCTGGGAGGCCCACCTGCTGATGGGCACCTGGCTCGCTGCCCGGGTCCACGAGGACGAAGCCCCCACCCGCTGGGTGGAGAAGGCCATGTACCACCTGGTGCGAACCCTGCAGCTCGGCCCCTCCCCCGAGGAGGAGCCCACCGTGCTGCGCGATCTCGCCCGGTTGTCCCTGCTCAGCGAGCGGTACACCGACGCCGAGACCCTGTTCACCAAGCTGCAGCGCCACCCCCGCTTCCGTGCCGAGGCACGGTTCTACCTGGGTCGCGTGGCAGGCAACGCCGGCAAGTACAAGAAGGCCATCATGTACTTCCGGCAGTACCTCGGCGACCGCAAGGACGACTCCCACGAGGCCTGGACCCGCATCGGTTCCGCCTACCTGCACCTCGGGGAGCCCATCCGCGCCCGCGAGGCATGCAACCGCGCGCTCGCCCTCGAGCCGGGCAACCTCGAGGCCCGCTGGATCCTCGGCTCCTCCCTCGTCGAGGAGGGTGCCCTCGACGAGGCCGTCCGCGCCTTCCGCGACCTGCTCGAAGCGGCCCCCGACCACCACAGGGCCTTCGCCGAGCTCGTCCGCCTGCGCACGCTGAACGACGACATCCAATGGCTCCGTCGGGCCCTTCGCACCGAGACCGCCGTCTATGACCGGCTGCCCCAGCAGGTCTGGCAGACCGACGGCCGCCACGGCACCGTCCGGGAGATCCACCCCCGCCAGAGCACCCGCCAACGCATCGACGTCCTGGTGAAGGCCATCTGCCGCGCCGACAAGCAAGCCACGTCCACCGTGCTGGACTGCCTGCACCTCACCACCGACGAGGGCCTGCGTTTCCAGCTGTGGGAAGGCGTCCTCGAGCTCATGGCCCGGGTGAAGGCACAGGAGGCCACCGAGCAGCTGCTCGCCCCCGGCGATCACTACTCGTCCGCCAACGGCCGCGCCGTGCTGTCGGTCTCCCACCTGCTCGACGAGGCTGCCCTCACCCAGGGCCTCACCATCGGCGAAGAGGATCTGCGCAAGGCCGCCGTCGACCGCCACGGTCCCGCCACCGACGTGGTGCAGCACCGCGAGCGCGTCGCACAGGAGCGCCTGCAGGCCCGCGCATGGCAGGCCATGCTCCTGCTGGCCATCGCCACCAAGGACTCCGCCACCGCACGCAACCTGCTGGTCCGCTGGGCCGCCGACGCCGACGACGAGCTCAGCACGGCCGCCCGGGCCGGCCTGGCCCTCATGGGCGACGCCGACGCCCTGCAGGAACTCCGCTCCCTCACCACGCCCCTGAACCTCGACCACCTGGTCATGCAGATGGAGCGCATCACCAAGGGCCGCCCGGCCCTCGACGTCGCCGAGCTGGTGAAGGAGCGCGACGATCTCACCTGCGCCACCTGTGGCCGACGCGGCTCCCAGGTCAGCCACATGCTCACCAACCACCGCCTGAGCGTGTGCAACGTGTGCCTGCAGACCATCAACCAGCGCCGCCGGGAGCTTCGCACCCGGGATCCCCAGGTCACCTGCTCCCTCACGGGGGCCACCCTGCTCGACACTCCGGCCCTGTACGTCTACCAGGGCATCCCCGTCAGCCAGGACTGCCTCGAGAAGAGCCTCGGCCACGAGGAGCGGGAGGTCATCGCCTCCTACCTCGCCTCGCTGTAGGCCCACGCCCCCTCCGGCCCCGGCCGGCAGCTCCCGACGCCCCGACGCCCTCCCGGTGTCGGGGCGTTCGTCGTAGGCCCTACACGCAGGAACGCCCCGGCAGCGAGTCGCTGCCGGGGCGTTGGGGTCGTGCGAGGTGCGGTGGGCTCAGAAGCCCATGCCGCCCATTCCGCCCATTCCGCCCATTCCGCCCATGTCGCCACCGCCCATGGGGGCGGGGTTCTTCTCGGGGATCTCGGCGACCATGGCCTCGGTGGTGAGGAGAAGGGATGCCACGGATGCGGCGTTCTGCAGCGCGGACCGGGTGACCTTGGCAGGGTCGATGATGCCCATGGCGTACATCGCGCCGTACTCACCGGAGCGGGCGTTGTAGCCGAAGTCGCCCTCGCCCTGCTTCACCTTGTCGACCACCACGGCGGCCTCCTCGCCAGCGTTGCTGACGATGTGACGCAGGGGAGCCTCGACGGCGCGCGCGATGATGTCGGCGCCGAAGCGCTGTGCCGCGGGGAGGTCGAGACCGGCCAGGACCTTGGCGGCACGCACGAGGGCCACACCGCCACCGGGCAGGATGCCCTCTTCGACGGCAGCCTTGGTGGCGGCCAGGGCGTCCTCGACGCGATCCTTCTTCTCCTTCATCTCGACCTCGGTGGCGGCGCCCACCTTGATGATGCCCACGCCACCGGCCAGCTTGGCCAGGCGCTCCTGGAGCTTCTCGCGGTCGTAGTCGGAGGTGGTGTCGGCGATCTGGCGCTTGATCTGCTCGACGCGAGCGTCGATGTCGGCCTGCTCACCATCGCCACCGATGATGGTGGTGGCATCCTTGGTGATGACCACGCGGCTCGCGGAGCCGAGGTCTGCCAGCTGCACGTTCTCGAGCTTCAGGCCGAGCTCCTCGGCGACCATGCGGCCACCGGTGAGGATGGCGATGTCCTCGAGCATGCGCTTGCGGCGATCACCGAAGCCGGGGGCCTTCACGGCGGCGCCCTTGAGGGTGTTGCGCAGCTTGTTGACGACCATGGCGGCCAGGGCCTCGCCCTCGACGTCCTCGGCGAGGAGCAGGATGGGGCGCTGGGCCTGCACGGCCTTCTCGAGGACGGGCACGAGGTCGCGCATCGAGGAGATCTTCTTCTCGAAGATCAGGATGAGCGGGTTGTCGAGCACGCACTCCATGCGATCGGGATCGGTCACGAAGTAGGGAGACAGGTAGCCGCGATCGAACTGCATGCCCTCGACCACCTCGAGGATGGTCTCGAGACCCTTGTTCTCCTCGATGGTGATGACGCCTTCCTTGCCGCCGACCTTGCTCATGGCCTCGGCGATCTTGTCGCCGATCTCGGAGTCGCCGTTGGCGGAGATGGTGCCGACCTGGGCGATCTCGGACGAGTCGCCGAGCTCCTTGGACATGGCGCCGAGCTCCTTGACGATGGCAGCGACGGCCTTGTCCATGCCGCGCTTGAGGTCCATCGGAGAGTGACCGGCGGCCACCAGCTTGGAGCCGTGGCGGAAGATGGCCTGGGCCAGCACGGTAGCGGTGGTGGTGCCGTCGCCGGCGACGTCGTTGGTCTTGGAGGCGACCTCACGCACCATCTGTGCGCCCATGTTCTCGAACTTGTCGTCGAGCTCGATCTCCTTGGCCACGCTCACACCGTCCTTGGTGACGGTGGGGGCGCCCCAGGACTTCTCGATGACGACATTGCGGCCGCGAGGGCCGAGGGTGACCTTGACGGCGTTGGCGAGGGCGTCGACACCGGCCAGGATCTTCTGGCGGGCGTCGCTGTGGAACACGATTTCCTTGGCAGCCATGACGTTTGGACTCCTCCGCGCATGGGGCGCGGGTTTCGGTGCACGAGCTGTGGTTGATGTGCGGGGCCGTCACGAGAGGACCCCGCCGGATGCGAAGAGCCTGGGATCAGTCCTCGAGGATGCCGAAGATCTCGTCTTCGCGGAGCACGAGGCGCTCCTGGCCGTCGACCTTGATCTCGGTGCCGGCGTAGCGGCCGAAGATGACCTTGTCGCCTTCCTTGACTGCGAGGGGCTCGAGCTCGCCATCCTTGTTGAGACGGCCGTGGCCAGCAGCCAGGACCACACCGATGCTGGGCTTCTCCTGGGCGCTGTCGGGGAGGATGAGGCCTCCCTTGCTGCGGGACTCGGACTGGACACGCTCGACGAGGACGCGGTCGTACAGAGGACGGACCTGCATGGCAATCTCCTTGGTGACGGGACCCTCGTGGCCCCGCGCGGACATGGGGGATCGGTGGGCAGCGCGATGGCCCCACCGGACGCTGGCTGGAGTAAGCACCCCCATGGTGGCGTCAACCGTTCCATGCAACTTGCCAAAAACAGGCTTGTCAGGCCCATCAACAGTCTCACGGGCATTCAGGCTGGATCCAGCCCTGCAGCATCGAGCCGGCCGGCAGAGGAAGGCGAACGCTGGTCCTTGACGAGTTGGGGGGTACAAGGCTATTGGCTCCGGGTTGTACCACCCAGCTTGACCCGGTCACTGGCACGGAGGCCATTCATGGCGCGAATCACGGTCGAAGACTGCCTCGAACACCTGCCCAACCGTTTCTCCCTGGTGCTCGTCTCCGCAAAGCGCACCAAGCAGCTTCTGCGCGGCGCCGACCCCATGCTCGAGGACGACTCCGAGAACAAGGAAGTCGTCACCTCGCTTCGTGAGATCGCCGCAGGCAAGTTCTCCGTGGTCGCCTCCGACATCCAGCCCCGCGACGAGTGGCTGCCCTACAGCCGTCGCAGCACGCCGGCGCCTGTCGAGATGGAAGACGAGCTGCCCCCCGAGGCCTGATCCCTCCCCTGACCCCCTTTCCAGTTCGTGGAGCACGCAATGGCCAACCCCATCAAGAACGACGACGCGAAGTTCGACGTCCGGATCATCGAGCACTCCATCCGTCGCGGTCAGATGACCTTCAAGGACTTCGACGACCACCTGGCAGATCTCCCCGACGAGGCCGAGGAGGCCACCGAGATGGAGACCACCTTCCAGGCCACGTTCGCCAAGCGTCGGAAGTCCGAGTCCAGGTGAGACCAGCCCCTCCTTCCGGGAGCCCGCCGACGCGGTCCCGAAGGAGCCATCATCGGACCTCAGGGTCCGAGCCGAGCCCCTTCACCATCCGGTGAGGGGGCTTCGTCGTGTCGCCCCCCCTGTCACCGCATGCCACCGCACGTCAGTGAATGTAAGCGTTGGGAACGGATGTGAAGGGTCGAGAATCGATGGCGTCAGTCGTGCGTATCCAATGGGTACCCCCGTACCGGATGGAGGGCAGATGACGCGCGCAGCAATGACCACCGAAGAGATCAAGGCCATCGCCCGGAAGGACCCACGACTCGCCATGGACTTCGTCGTCCGGGCCCACCGCGACCGGCTGATCCGCCACGCCACCTCGATCCTCAAGGATCCGGAGCGTGCCGCGGACCTCGTCCACGAAGTGTTCCTCAAGGCGATGCGGGAACCCCGCTTCTTCGAGCCGGAGTTCCGCATGGGTGCCTGGTTGTACAGGGTCACCCACAACCTCTCCCTGAACCGCCTTCGTGACAGCCGGCGCCGCCAGGAAATCCTGGCATCCCAGCGCTTGCGCCCCGTCCAGCGGGCGCGACAGCTCGACGACCTCACCGATGCACAGCAGGGAGCGCGGCTTCGCGCCCTCATGGATCAGCTGTCGGTGTCCCACCGACAGGTGTTGCAGGCCAGGTACTTCGACGACCTGTCCTACCTGGAGATCGCCGACCGCCTCGGCATCAAGCTGGGTACCGTGATGTCCCGTCTGTCACGGGCAAAGTCCCGATTGGGCGAACTCGTTCCCGAGGAATGGCTTGCCGCCTGACCGTGCTAGAGTGCCGGTGACCGAAGGCCGGATGCCCATGAGACCCGACACGCCTGCTGCAGACCACCTGTGGCACCACCTCAAGGAACAGTCCACCTGCCAGCTCCTCACCCGGGGCGAGCCCGACATCCGGCTCGTCCTGGTGAGGGGTCGGCTGCTCACGGCGATGGGCAGCGACGACCAGGAACGGCTGGAGGCCTTCACACGAGCCAGGACGCGCCTCGGCCTCGGTCGCGTGTCCCGCACGGCCCTCGAGGACGCGCTCGTCCTCGACAACCTCGTGCGCTTCCTCGCCAGCGACGAGATCCCGGTGCTGCTCAGCCCTGGAGAGCGGATCACGCTCGTCTTCCATCCCGGACAGACCACCCGGCAGCTCGTCCAGGCCGCGATCGGTGCGCTCCAGCTCATGCGCGAGCTGCCACTGCACAGCCGCCTGGCACCCGGCGGGTCGACCGCCGACAACACCCTCGAGGAGCACATGCACGGTCAGGTCCTCGCTTCCGCTGGCGTGACCGTGGCCGAGCTGCTCGAGCAGCCCACCATGACCCCCACCATGGCCCACGCCACCCTGGGCCACATGGTCCGGCGTGGCGTCCTCACGGTGCAGGCAGAACCCGGCCACCACGTCTCCGAGCTCGACGAGCCGGAGGTCCACGGCGGCCCCGTCGTGCTGCAGGCCAGGCACCACCAGCTACGCACCGGTGGCCACGCGCCGATGGGCATGTCCTACGGCGCACCGAAGCTGCAGGATCAGGAGATCCGGCGCAAGCTCGCCGTCGTCAACGACTACCTGCGCACCGTCGCCTACGGAGACCGGCCCCCCTCCGAGGAGGCGAGGCAGGTGGTCGCGGAGGCGCTCACCTCCCTGGGCCAGCAACACCCTCGCATGACACGCGAGCTGCGGCTGTCGTCAGACGGCACGCTGTCGGAGGAGCGCATGCTGCGGAACCTGCAGGGCATGCCCCCTGGGGAACAACGCACCAAACTGAACCGCTGGGCGACCGATCTGATGGATGAGATCCTCGAGGTGCTCTCGGAGCACCTGCCGGCCGACGACCTCAACGAGCGCCTCAAACAGGCGTCCGGTCATCGGCGTACCTTCCAGATGTGAGTCCCCGTGTTCCTGTTGTTCCTCGTCGCCGCGCTGGCCGAGCCACCGAGCTCCGGCCTCCACCAGCCTCCACCCGAGGCCGTCCAGGAAGCATTGGAGGCCTCGGCGTCGGCGTCGATGGCCGAGCGGATCAGGGCCCTCACCGAACCTCTCCTCGGAACGGTCTACATCGACGATCCCCTCGGTGAGCAGCAGGCCCCCGACGACGACCCCCTCGTCCGCTACGACGCGTTCGACTGCCTGACCTTCGTCGAGGAGGTGGTGGCCCTGAGCCTCGCACACGACGTGGACGAGCTCGGCGGACTGCGGCAGACCCTTCGCTACGGGGATGCACCTGCCTCCTACGCCGACCGCCACCACTTCATGGAGCTGCAGTGGATTCCCAACGCGGTCGATCACGGGCTCCTGGTGGACACCACGTCCGAGTATGGCGAGACCGTGCACCTGGAGAAGACCGTCGACGCCGCCCTGTGGCACGCCTGGTCCGGCCGTGAGCGCTTCGCGATGACCGACGCCGAGCTCCCCACCGGCACCATGTCCCTCGACGTGCTTCCCCTCGACCAGGCCATCGCCAACCATCGCAGCTTCCGGCCCGGCAGCATCATGATGATCGTGCGCAAGGACAAGCCCGGCGTGCCCATCTGGATCACCCACCTCGGGTTCGTGCTCGAAGGCGGCGTGTTCCGGCACGCCAGCCGTATGGCGTCCTCGATGCGGGTGCGCGACCACAACCTGGGCTGGTACCTTGGCTACCTGGCCACATGGGAGTCCTGGCCGGTCATGGGCGTCGTCCTCTACGAAATGCCCGGGGGCACCAGCCCAACCCGCTGACTGTGGTATGTTCGGTACGCCCGTTCATCCGGAGCGACCGTGCGCAACCTCACCCGTCTCAGCAGTGTGGCCCTCGTGCTGGCAACCCTGTGGGCCTGCGACAACCTCAAGCCGATCGATCACGAGCAGGAGGATCCCCTCTGGGATCCGGTGATCGACGACGGCGAGACCTGGGAGCCCACCGGAGACTCCTCCGACGCTCCTGGGGCTGTCGACAACACGCCTCCCCGCGCCAGTGCCGACTACTCCTACCCGGACGACGACGACGTCGATCTCGTGCCGGGCACCATGGTCACCCTCGACGGCATCCTCTCCGCCGACCTCGACGGCGACCGGCTGTCCTACCGCTGGTACCTGGGCCACGTGCCCGCCGACAGCACCAGTGCCATCGTCAACAGCAGCTTTCCCCAGGCGCAGCTGTACGTCGATCGCTCGGGCACGTTCGAGGTCTTCCTCGAGGTCTCCGACGGCTACGCCGCCGACACCGATCGCGTCGACATCGAGGTCGAGAACGCCAACCTGCCGCCCACGGCCCACGCAGGACCCGACCAGACCGTCACCGTGGGCTCCGTGGCGGAGCTCGACGGCACCGAGTCGGTCGACCCCGACGGCGATCGCATCGAGGAGATGCACTGGACCTTCATCACCCGCCCGAGCGGAAGCGCCGCCGTGCTGCAGGGTGTGAGCATCCAGCCTGCGTTCAGTCCCCGCTTCAGTGTCGACAAGCCCGGCAACTACATCATCGAGCTCGTCGCGGTCGACCAGCACGGCCTCGAGGGAGCACCCGACCGCGTGAACATCCTCGCCTCGGAGCCCGACGCCCCCGATGGCTCCGACTCCTGCCTCGGCTGCGCCGAGATGGCCGAGCAGCAGATCCGCACCCGCTGGACCTTCCACGACGCCACCCAGGTCTCCGTGGCGATGCTCCCCTTCTTCACCCTGTGGTGGCAGCGCCGTCGCGACGAGGATCCCGACGACGAACGAGACCCTCGCCTTCCGCCCAGGTCGTGAGCGCCTCACACAGGGCGTCGGCGCGTGCATCCGCAGCTTCGCCCCAGGCCTCCACGTAGGCCTTGAGCTTGGGCTCGGTGCCGGAGGGTCTCAGGACCAACTGCGCGCCATCCAGGTGCACGGTCCAGGCCGTGCGGGCCCTTCGCTGGGCGTCGTGGACGATGCCCTCCCGGCCGTCGACCCACTGTGCGGTCTGGCCGAGGAGGGACGACGGCAGCGGTGCTCCCCTGCCCTCCCAGCTTGCCTGGACGTGGTCATCGAGCAGGCGCCAGGTGGGCTTGCGGAACACCGGGTCGCCCGCCTGGTGCTTGAGCTCCGCGAGCCGGGCCGACAGGTCGATGCCACGCTCCCCCATCCGAGCTCGCCACCACACCAGCAGCGCGGCCCCGGCGCTGGCGTCCTTGTCGCCCAGGTTGGGGCCCCACAGGATCCCGTGGGACTCCTCGAGACCGAGCAGGAAGGCCGCCGGGTGGTCGTCCAGGGCCCGCGCGATGAACTTGAAGCCCACGGGCAGGTCGTCCACGAGCTGCACGCCGGCGTGGCCCTGCACCATGGCCTGCAGTGCACGGGTGGTGACCGCCGTGGCCGCGACCCTCAGGGGCCTCCCGGCCGCCAACCCCATGGCGGCATCGAGGCACAGCATGGCGAGCTCGTGTCCGTCGAAGACGCGCCAGCCACGGGCGGAACGCTCCGCGAGTCCGATGCGGTCGGCGTCCGGATCCGCCAGCAGGACCACGTCGCAGCCATCCGCTCGGCCACAGATCGGGCCGTACAGCGCCGGGTCTTCCGGGTTCGCGGTGCGTCCGTGCAGCCCGGCGCCGTCGCCACGGATGCCAGCGGTCACGGGGTCGAGCACGACATCCGCCCCGAGCGTCTCCAGCACACCCGCCACCGACAGGACGGCACAGCCATGCAGCGGCGCCAGGAAGACCCGCGCACCGGACAGTGACGGCACCTCCGGCACCGCCTGCCGCCGGTAGGCGGACCACCAGGCGGAGGGCACCGTGCGACGTTCGCCGGCAGTGGCGGTCGGCTCCGGCGCGCAGGCCAGGACCTCCTCGACCTGCAGCGGCAGCAGCTGCCGCCCCCCTTCGTCGTACAGCTTCATGCCGTTGTCGTCGGGGGGGTTGTGGCTCGCGGAGATCACGCACGCGCCGTGGGCCCCGCAGCGCCTGGCGAAGAAGGACGCCTGGGGAGTCGCGACGCCCTGCATGCCGTCCGGCCACCACACGTGGACACCGTGGACCCGGTACACCTCCCCGCACGCACGGGCCAGATCGACGGAGCGGAGTCCGCGTACGCTGGCCGGAGGCCCCTGCGGACCCCACCGGCCCTCCTGATCATCGAAGCAACGACCGTCGAAGGCCATCACGACGCTGGCCTCCTCCCCGAACCGGCGCCGCAACCAGGCGGCGTGGGCGCGGCAGGCGACGGCCAGCGTGCTGGCGTTGATGCGGCCCGGTCCGATGCCGACCCGCCCGCGCATGCCGCCGGTGCCGAAGCCACTGCTGCCCAGGAGGCCTTGCGTGGCCTCGGTGGGCAGCGGCCGATCCCGCAGGGGCCCGTCTTCGGGGTGGTCGTGCAACCAGGACGACAGGGCGGCGGCGAGATCGGCGTCTTCAGTCAACGAAGGGGCTCCCGGTGGACGGGCTCCATCTGCGCATCGACGGCACTGACCTGCTGGATACGCCAGTCGAGCTCGGAGACCCGGTTGCGGTGGATGGGTCGGGGGTCGATGCTGTAGGCCTCGAGCACGAGCTCGCGAGCGGCCCACGGATCCCCCATGACCTCCTCATACAGGGCCAGGTTGTACAGTGCACGGGCGCGGATCTTCGGCTCGAGGGCAGTCTGCTCCACATCCGACCAGATGCCCGCGGCGCGGTCCCAGGCCTGCATCTGCACGTAGCCCTTGGCGGCCTTCAAGCGGTCGTCGCCGGCGGTGAAGTAGTTGCGGGTGATGATCTGGTAGTGGGGCGCGATCCGCTGACCGTAGAGCACGCCGGCCTGCCGGCCCACATCCACCGCCGCCATGCGCACGCTGTGAAGACCGGCGAGGGCCTCCTTCTTGCTGCGTCCCTCGGCGGTCCAGCTCTGGGTGACGCCGTGGTCGCGCAGGTCGTCGAGGACGACGTTGTCGGCCGGGTAGTACAGCCGCCACGCGGTGAGCAGATCGGTGGTGCGGGATGCCTCCCACACGGTGACGACCCGCTCGCGGCCCTCGTCGTCTTCCTCCGTGCGGCGCTCGGCGGCCACGTCGGTGGAGGTGTCGGAGTCGACCGCCTCGAGGGAGACGATGGCCTGGGTCTGGGTGTCGCGGCAGATCCGCGCGGCCCGCTCGGCGTCGAGGGGCCCGTCGAAGATGCCGGACTGGGCGTACTTGGAGGTGACCACCGGCACCACGACATCGAACCGGGGCGACTCGGCCAGCACCTGGGTGACGCCATCCACCGCGGAGGCCGCCGCATCGCGATCCACCTGGATGCCCTCGCCGGTGAACAGCCCCTCGACCACGCCGAGGACCACCTGACCGGCATCCGCAGGCGCCGAGCGATCGAGCACCGCGACCCGCCGGACGTCTTCGGGGAGGGTGACGGCAGCGGGCTGCAGGACCTCCATCGACACCACCGGCATGCAACCCACGAGTCCGAGCGCCAGCGCGCTCCCTGCTACGAACCTCATCATCATCTCGCCCTCCACGGCGCATCCTACCAAAGAAAAGACCCCGCGACGGACGTCGCAGGGTCTGTTCGATTCAACGCAGGGAAGAAAAGCGTTTCAGCGCTCGTACTGCACTTCGCGCATGAGCCACAGCTTGCCCTCTGCCTCGAAGCGGAAGGCGGTCCAGCCCACGCCACCGGCGCTCCAGAACTCGAAGTTGTGGCCGGTGCCGGCGCCGCCGTCGTCGACGGTGAACCACACGCACTCGGGATCGTTCTCACCGGTCCAGCCCGGGTAGTTGTGCTCGCAGTCGACCTTGTCCTCGTAGGTGGAGGTGTAGGTGGCGCCATTGGTGGTGGTCTGGAAGGAGTCGCCCTTGAGGGGACGGCGGGCGGTGAGCTTGATGGGCTCGTCGAAGACGGTGTCGCCCAGGCTGTGCAGGAAGATGCCGTCACCGTAGTCGCTGGAGAACTCCATGGACCACAGGGGCTCCTTGTCGACACAGTCGATCTCGCTGCGGCAGTCCTTGAAGTGGGCGATCGTGAAGATCTCGTTGCCGCGGAGCTCGTCGGTGCGGGTGTCGTCCATCAGGACAGCGGCGTCGTAGTAGTTCGTGTCGCCGTTCTCATCGATGTAGAACCAGGTCCGCTCGCCGTCGGACGGGAAGTAGCCGGACATGTCCTCGCCGATGACGTTGGGCTGATCGGGAGGTGCCGTCGTGCAGGCTGCAAGAAGGGGGAGCAGCGCCAGAGCGGGGCCAATACGGTACATTCTGCCTCCAAGGGGCCGGGACTTCGTCAACGGGCGATCTACCACCCCAGCTGCCAACCCACAAGACAATCCTGCCTGGCCCTGAGATCCCCTCCATGAACCTGATCGCCTCCATGACCGCCCGCTGGGCACCTTCCGACCGCACCTGCCTGCGCACGCCAGATGCACGATGGACCTTCGGAGAGCTGCGGGACGCCATCGCCCGGGCGCGCCGCCTGCTGGTCGACCAGGGCGTACAGCCCGGCCAGGTCGTCGCCGTGCAGCCCGACCGCAACCTCGAGAGCGTCGCGCTGATGCTCGGCTGCATGGCCCACGGCGTCACGCTGATGCCCGTCAACCCGCGCTTTCCGGTCTCCGAGGTGGAGGGCCTGCTGCAGGACGCCCTTCCGGCCTGGGCGATCCTGCAGGACGAGCCCTACCTGCAGCTCGGTCGCAGCCTCGCCCGCGCCACCCCCATGGCGCTGCTCCCCGGCATGCTCTCCACGGTGCCGCCCCTGGAGCAGGAGCCGAGCGAGGCCTCGGCCCCCGCCCTGCTCTGCTACACCTCCGGCACCACGGGCGCCCCCAAGGGCGTGCCGCTGCACCACCGGCACGTCCTCGCCACCCTGCGGGCCCTGCACGAGGCCTGGGGCTGGCGGGAGGACGACGTCCTGCTCCACGCCCTCCCGCTGTTCCACATCCACGGCCTCATCGTGGCGCTGCTCGGGGCCCTGCACGCGGGCGCCGCCGTGCTGCTCGAACCCGGGTTCGACCCCATCGACGTGTGGGCGCGCATCGAGGAGGAGCGGGCCACCGTGCTCATGGGCGTGCCCACCTTCTACCACCGCCTGTTGCGGGTCCCCCTCCCCACCGACCTGTCCTCGCTGCGGCTGTGCACCAGCGGCTCCGCGCCCCTGCCCGCCTCGCTGCACCAGCGGTTCGAGGAGGCCACCGGCCAGCGGATCGTGGAGCGCTACGGCATGACCGAGGTGGGGATCATCTTCTCGAACCCCATCGACGGGCCCGTGAAGCCGGGCTCCGTGGGCCTGCCGCTCCCGGGCGTCGAGGCCCGCATCTGCGACGTGGCCACCGACGAGCCGCTGCCCCGGGGGGAGACCGGCCAGGTGCTGGTGAGGGGTCCGAGCGTGTTCGACGGCTACAGGGATCGGCCCGAGGCCACCCGACAGGCACTGCTCGGTGGCTGGATGCACACCGGCGATCTCGGCCACCTCGACGAGGACGGCTACCTGTTCCTGCAGGGCCGCCACAAGGACCTCATCCTCGTCGGCGGCTTCAACGTCTACCCGCCCCAGGTGGAGGCCGTGCTGCGGGAACACCCGGCGGTCGAACAGGCGGCGGTGGTGGCCCTGCCCGACAGGGAGCTCGGGCAGCGTCCGGCGGCCCACGTGGTGCTGAAGGCGCCGGCCACCGAGGACGAGCTCCTCGCCCACTGCCGCGGCCACCTCGCCGCCTACAAGGTGCCCCGGGTCGTCATGATCGACGACGACCTGCCCCGGAACGCGATGGGCAAGGTCCAGAAGCACGTCCTTCGGGCCCGGTGGAGAGCGCCGGTGGTGCGGCTAGCGCGGCCCGGTGATCTCGATCGCCTGGTGGTGGGGGCACGTCGGCTCGCCCTCGAGAGCGAGGACCTCACCCTCGACGAAGCCACGGTGCGCGAGGGTGTCCGCCGAGGCCTGCAGGACGATCCTCCGTGCACCTGGTACGTCGTCGAACACGGCGGCGGCTACGCCGGACAGTTCATGATCGTCGAGGAGTGGTCCGACTGGCGCGCGAAGTCCGTGTGGTGGCTGCAGAGCCTGTGGCTCAAGCCCAGCCTGCGGGGTCTCGGCCTGTACCGAAGCATCCACCAGCAGTTGCTCACCCTCGCCCGCCACGCCGGTGCGGCAGGATTGCGGCTGTATGTCGACCGCACCAACACCCACGCGGCGGAGGTCTACGAGCACATGGGCATGAGCGATGCCCACTACAGGCTGTTCGAGCAGATGTTCGAGGGTTAGACCGCCGCCATGACCGCTCGTATCCTCACCTCCGACGACCTCACCGAGTGGCGCGAGGCGCTGTCTGCAGCGTCCTACGTGGCCATCGACACCGAATTCCACGCAGAGCGTGCCTACCTGCCCCGCCTGTACCTGGTCCAGGTGCACATTCCCGGCAGCGGCACCTGGGTGCTCGACCCCCTGCAGCGCAAGTCCTTCGCGGAGGCCGCGCCTGCCCTCAAGGGCGTGCCCGTGTGGCTGCTCCACGCCGGCTTCCAGGATCTGCGCATCCTTCAGGGCCCGGTGGGCGGACTTCCCGAGCACATCTGGGACACCCAGGTGGCCGCCGGCATGCTCCGCCCGGACTACCCCGCGAGCCTGAAGACCCTGGTCGACGACATGCTGGGCATCGAGCTCGACAAGTCCAACACCCTGAGCGACTGGAGCCGCAGGCCGCTCAAGCCGTCGCAGCTCACCTACGCGGCCGAGGACGTCGTGCACCTGCCGGCCCTGTGGAACCGCCTGCGCGAGGCCCTGGAGCGCCTCGGTCGCTACGAACAGGCCCTGCAGGCCAGCGCCGAGCTGGCCCGTCGTGCCGTGGATCCGGACGCCCTGCCGCCCCACCTGCGCTACCGGCACATGCTCAACCGCATGACCCCCGTCGAGGCCCAGGCAGCCATCGAGCTGGCCACCTGGCGCGAGTCCATGGCCCAGGAGCGCAACCAGCCCGTCCGCTCCATCATGGGCGATGCCGTGCTCCGGCAGATCGCGAGGCTCCTCCCCCGCGACAAGGCCACCCTCGCCAGCAACCGCCGCATGCCCAAGGGCCTGGTGAACCGGCACTCCGACGAGGTGATCGCGGCCGTGGGTCGGGCCCTCGCCCTCGAAGAAGCCGATCTTCCGCCGGTGCACCAGCGTGGAGACACCCAGGACCTCGCCCTGGCGGGTCTGCAGCTGGCGGCCCAGCTCATCGGTCAGCAGATCGGCGCCTCGGCCCGGCTGCTGCTTCCCGTGGAGCTGGCCGAGGAGCTCGTCATGTCGCCGCCCGACAGCCTGCAGGCACTCGAGCAGGTGCTCGGCCCGTGGCGCGCATCGCTGCTCGCAGCCTCCTTGTGGGAGGTCCTGCAGGGCCGACGAGCGATGTTCCTGTACCCATCGGTCACCGATGCCACGCTGGCTGCAGACCTTCGTGCCTGACGACGCCATTGGTGTAGGATGGGCTGCCTGAACGGGAGTCCTGCACGAACATGAGCACCATGCGCCGCTATCGGGGGATGTGGATCCTCCTACTGTCCGTCGCCGCAGGCATGGCCCTCACGGCCTTCCTGTACCAACGGCTCGTGGAGGGTCTGCGGGAGGCCGGACAGGCACAGGCCGGCCACGATCAGCAGTCGGTGATCCTCGCCCTGCAGGACATCCCCCCGGGCACGACCCTCACGGACGACCACATCAAGAGGGTGTGGCAGCCCGCCCGGTTCGTCCCGGAGGACGCCCTGCGCAAGAAGGAGGAGGCCCAGGGCCGCGTCGCCCGGGCACACATCTTCCCCGGAGACCCCATCCGTGAGGCGCGCCTGGCGCCCGACGGCTCCGGCAAGGGGCTCGAGGCCATCGTGCCCCCGGGCATGCGGGCCATCCAGATCGACATGCCACCGGAGCGAGCCGTCTCCGGCCTCATCGCCCCCGGTCACATGGTCGACCTCATCGCCTCCTGCCGCGACAAGGGCCGGCCCCATGTGGTCCCGCTCCTGCAGGACGTCCGCGTCCTGGCGGTCAAGGGCCGGTACAACGACGAGAAGCGCAAGAAGAACAGCCGTCGGCACAAACCCACCTTGACCCTGGCGGTCACACCGCAAGATGCTCTGTCCGTCCGCACATCCTCCAGCCAGTGCACGCTCTCGGTCGCGCTGCGGAGCGAGGCAGAACCTGCCGCCCACACCTCCCTCGGAGACGATTCCCTTGCGCCTTGAAGTCCCCTCCCTTCGTCCCGGCCGCCTGCGGGGCATGCCAGCCGCTGCGATCTGTGCCCTGACGTTCGCCACCAGCGCAGGCACGATGCTTCCCGCCGCCGCCGACGCCCAGGAGGTGCTCGTCGTCGAGCCGGACCAGGACGAGGTCGTCGAGCTCACCGTCGGTGAGGCCTTCATCCTCGACCTGCCCCTCGGCGCACGGGTGTCTCAAGCCCACGACGAGCTCCTCGAGCTCGACCCTCTCCGTGGCACCCGCTTCCGGGTGCTCGCCCGCCGCGCAGGCCAGAGCTGGCTGCTCGTCTCCACGCCCGACAAGCCTCCCCAGCGCATCACCGTGCGGGTCCGGCCCGCCCTCGATGGCGTGGGGGCCGAGGTCGCCACCCTGGCGCCCGGCCAGCCCGTCGAGGTGTCCCACGCGGGCGCCCACCTCATGCTGTCCGGCGCCGTCTCCGACCTCAACACCTACGAGCGGGTCCGCGCGGCCGTCGCCGAGGCGGATCCCGGGTTCGTCGACATGCTGTCCGTCAGCGAGCCGGCCCAGGTGGAGCTCGAGGTGCTGTTCGCCGAGGTCCGTCGTGAACGGTCGAGCGCCCTCGGCCTGAACCTCGCCATCGCATCCAACAGCACGCCCGCGAGCCACGGCGGCATGATCGCGGGGCAGGCCACCAACATCAACAGCTCGTTCACGCCGATCCTGTCCGGCCCGGTCGAGGGCTACAGCCTGTACGGCATCATCAACAGCACCGTGAACGTGCTCGCGATGCTGAACGTGCTGTCTTCCCACGGTGTCGCCAAGATCAAGGCCCAGCCCCGCCTCGTGAGCCTTTCAGGGCAGTCCGCCGACTTCCACGCGGGCGGTGAGACCCCGATCCCCGTGCCCAACCGGGATGGCACGCCGTCGATCCAGTACAAGCCCTACGGCGTGCAGCTGAACGTCACCCCGAACGTGCTCGTCGACGGCAGCATCGACCTCGACGTCGGCATCGAGCTGTCGGCCCTCGACTTCGCCGCCAGCGTGCAGCTCCTCGGCACCACCGTGCCGGGCCTCACCAGTCGCTCCGTGCACACCAGGGTGCGCATGGAGTCCGGCATGACCTTCGCCATCGCCGGGCTCATCCAGTCCAACGAACAGGGGCAGGAGTCCCGGCTTCCCGGTCTCGGCGCCGTCCCGGTGTTGGGTGCCCTGTTCCGGCAGGTGAGCAAGTCGAGCGAAGACACCGAGCTGCTCGTGTACGTCACCCCTCGCCTCGTCACCCCGATGGCGCCCGGCGAGGTTCCCCCGCCGCCCACCGATCTGCACGGGCCTCCGCCCTCCGACTGGCAGATGTTCTTCCTGGGCGCCGTCGAAGGCCCGAAGCTCGTTCCCTCGCCCGAGGGTGATGTCGGCCTGGAGCGCTGAGATGTCCACCTTGTCCTCCCGCGTGGCCACGATCGCCCTCGTGCACCTCGACGCGGCCAACGTCACCACCATCCGCGACACCCTCGGCGACGCCGCGATCCTGCCCGAGCGCCCCAGCGGTCTCGAGGATGGCCTCGAGCTCGTGCTCCGCACCCTGCCCGATGCCATCATCGTCGGGGCCGACACCCGCGTGGAGATGGTGATCTCGTTCGCCGAAGCGGTCCTCGCCGACCGTCCGGACGCACAGCTCATCGCCGTGTCCCGGTCCGCCCAGCCACAGACCATCCTGTCGGTCCTGCGGGCCGGTTTCTCGGAGTTCCTGGTGCTTCCGCAGGACGCCGAACGGCTGTTCACGGCCGCCACGGCCCACGTCGAGGACGACACCGACGGCGAGGCCGGGCTGCTCGTCTCGGTCCTCGGCGCCAAGGGAGGCGTCGGCACCACCCTGCTCGCCACCCACCTGGCCATGGAGCTGTCCGCGCTGCATCGGGTCCTGTGCATCGACGCCGACGCCTCCGGGGGCGACGTCGCCGCCTCGCTCAACCTGCAGCCGGACGACACGCTCCACGACCTGCTCGCCCGGGGCAACAAGATCGACGAACGCTCCCTGATGGGCACCACGGCCCACCACCACTCCAAGGTCCACGTGCTCGCCCAGCCCGAGGAGCTGGAGGTCCTGCCGGAGTCCGCCACCGCGATGCACTACGTGCTGAAGGCGGCCGTGCGGAGCTACCAGTACGTGTTCGTCGACTGCGGCGCCGCCATCGGTCCGGAGATCCGCACCACCCTCGAGCTGTCGGATCGCATCCTGCTCGTGGCCACCCCCGACGTCATCGGCATCCGGGGCGCCTACCGGCGGCTCCGTCGCCTGCGCTCGTTCGGCATCGAGGACGACCGCATCCTGCTGGTGCTGAACAAGGTGGGGGCCGACCGCAGCCTGACCCTGCCCATCATCGAGGACAACCTGCTCAAGCAGGTCTCCGCCGAGCTCCCCAGGGACACCCCGCTGGCCCTGAGGGCCATGAACGAAGGCCGCTCCCTGTCGGACTTCAAGCGTTCCGCGGCCCTCACCCAGGCCATCGCCCGGCTCGCCGGCAGCCTTCACCACGCCCAACCGGCCGAGCCGGCCCCCCAGCAGCGTCCCCAGGGCCTGCTCGGTCGCCTGCTCGGCCGTCGCTGAGGTAGCCGATGGCCAGTCGTCCCACGTCCGACCCGACGCGCACCTTCCGGGGCAGCATCGATGCCACCCGTGCCTCGCTGTCCGGTCGGGGCAGCGGCCGCCCGCATCCGCTGCTCTCCATGGAGCGCCCCTCCCACCCCGACTACGAGGTCCACAAGCGCACGCTGCACCAGGAGCTGCTCGACTCCCTCGACTTCGAGGAGGTGGGCAACGTCCCCAAGGAGAAGCTCCGGGTCCGGCTGCAGAACGACCTCACCGAGCGTCTCGAGCGCCGCACCCTGCCCCTGAACCGCCTCGAGCGGGATCGGATGGTGCAGGAGATCCTCGACAACGTCCTCGGCCTCGGCCCCCTCGAGCCGCTGCTGGCGGATCCCGCCGTGTCCGACATCCTGGTCAACGGCCCCCACCAGGTCTACGTCGACCGGGGCGGCAAGCTCACCCTCACGAACACGCGCTTCGACGACAACCGCCACCTGATGCAGATCATCGACCGCATCGTCGTGGCCGTGGGCCGCCGGGTCGACGAGCAGCACCCGATGGTCGACGCCCGCATGGCCGACGGCAGCCGCATCAACGCCATCATCCCGCCGCTGGCCCTGGACGGCCCGGTGCTGTCGATCCGTCGCTTCTCCAAGAAGCCCCTGACCGCCGCCGATCTCACCGACAGGGGCAGCGTGCCCCACCCCCTCATGCTCGTGCTCAAGGGCACCGTGCAGGTGGGACTCAACACGCTGATCAGCGGCGGCACCGGCTCCGGCAAGACCACCCTGCTCAACGTGCTGTCCGGCTTCATCCCCGAGGACGAGCGCATCATCACCATCGAGGACTCCGCGGAGCTCCGGCTGCAGCAGCCCCACGTGGTACGCCTGGAGACCCGCCCTCCCAACCTCGAGGGCCGTGGCGAGGTCACCCAGCGGGATCTCGTCCGGAACAGCCTCCGCATGCGCCCCGACCGCATCATCCTCGGTGAGGTCCGTGGCACCGAGTCCATCGACATGCTCACGGCCATGAACACCGGCCACGAGGGCTCGCTGGCCACCATCCACGCCAACAACACCCGCGATGCCCTGGCTCGCCTCGAGACCATGGTGGGCATGGGCATGCCCAACATGCGCACCCAGGCCATCCGCGAGACCGTCGTCCGGGCCATCGACCTGCTGATCCAGCAGACCCGCTTCCCGGATGGATCCCGCCGCATCACCTCCATCACCGAGGTGGTCGGTCTCGAAGGCGAGACCCTGCTCACCCAGGACATCTTCGTGTTCGAGCAGACCGGCGTCGACGAGCGGGGCAAGGTCCGGGGCGTGTTCCGGGCCACCGGCGTTCGCCCCCACTTCGCCGACCGCCTGGCCACCCACGGCATCCACCTGTCGGACCGTCTGTTCTCCTTCCGGATGGAGGTCTGATGGCCGCCAACGGGGAGCTGCACTTCGCCCACACCGCGCTGCTGGCCGCCACCTTCGGCACGTGCCTGCTGCTCGGGCTGTCGCTGTGGTGGGCGTGGATGGCATGGGAGCGCCACCGGCTGCGCAACCTGCACCAGCGCCTCGGCATCCAGAACCACCCGGACGCCCTCGAAGACAGCGTGACGGCCCGCCTGCTCCGGGACAAGGCCGCCGATGCCACCGCCGACCGCCTCGGACGAGCGGGCGATGCCCTGCAGCGCCTGCTCCGGGCCGCCGGAGAGTCCCCCGAGCTCACGCCCCTCGTCACCCGCATGGCGCTCCTGGCCGCCATCGGCTCCATCGCCGGCATGCTCCTCACCGGTGGCACCGGCGTCGTCCTCGGCCTGGCGGGGCTCGTCCCGCTGTGGACCCTGCAGCGAAAGGCGAGGAAGCGCACCGACGAGGTGCTGCAGCAGCTTCCCGACGCCCTCGACCTCATGGCCCGCGCCATGCAGGCCGGCATGGGCCTGTCGGAGACCTTCGGCCTGGTCGCCACCGAGTGCTCCGCCCCCGTGGACCACGAGTTCGCCCAGGTCCACGAGGGGCTGCGCTTCGGCAAGGACTGGAAGGACGCCCTCGGCGAGCTGATCGAGCGCAACCCCCGCATCTTCGACCTGCGCCTGATGACCACCAGCCTGCTCCTGCAGCGGGAGACCGGCGGCAACACCATCGACACCCTGCAGCGGATCGCCCAGACCATCCGCGCCCGGCAGGTGTTCCACGCCAAGGTGGCCGCGATGACCTCCGAGGCCCGTGCCAGTGGCTTCATCCTCGGGGTGATGCCCCTGCTCATCGCAGGCCTGTTGATCCTGTTCAACCCCTCGTACCTGGCCCCCCTCGTCGAGACCCCCACGGGCCGTACCATGCTCGGTGCGTCGGCGGGCTGGTACGGCATGGGGCTCCTGTTCATGCGGTCGGTGACCGCGGTGAAGGTGTGATGGATCTCCTCAGCGAGCTGTGGGCGCGTCTGGGCGCCGGGGAGCAGGCCGCCGTCGTGGGGCTGCTGATCACCTGTGCCCTGGCGGCGTGGGGCCTGTCCGGTCTCGCCACCGCCGGTCCGGGCCTGTCCCACCGCATCGCGCCGCCCATCCGACCCAGGGGCATGGACGACGATCCCGGTGCCACGAGCGCCACCATGCGTCAGCTCGCCGCCCAGCTCGGCAGGCTCTCCCAGCGCACGGGCGAGTCCGACGCCGAGGAGATCGGCGAGCTGCTGCTGCACGCGGGCTACTGGTCCACCCGCGCACCCGAGATCTTCGAGGGGCTGCGCATCACGGGCCTGCTCGCGGGCCTCACCCTCGGCGCGCCGTCCCTGGTCTGGTTCACCCTCGCCAATGCCGGCCTGTTCACCCTGCTGTGCTCCGGCCTCGGCTACTACCTGCCCCTGTGGATCCTCCGCGTCATGGCCAGGAGCCGTCGGGAGGACCTGCTCGAGTCCTTTCCGGACGCCGTCGACCTGCTGGTCAACTCCGTCGAGGCGGGTCTGGGCCTCGATGCCTCCTTCCGCCGCGTGGCCGAACAGATCGAGACGGTCTCCACGGAGATGGGCCGTGAGCTGCGCCGGGTCCACGCGGAGGTCACCGCCGGCCTCGACCGCAACGTGGCCCTGCAGAACCTGGCCGACCGCACCGGCCTCGCCGAGATCCGGACCTGGGTCCAGATGATGATCCAGTCGGAGCGCTACGGCTCCTCCATCGCCGCGACCCTCCGCACCTACGCCCACGTCACGCGAGAGAAGCGTCTCGCACGGGCGGAGGAGCTGGCGGGCCAGGCCGGCACCAAGCTGACCATCACCATGATCACCTTCTTCCTCCCCGTGCTCATCGTCGTCCTCATGGCCCCCGTCGCCCTGGAGATCGCCATGGACATGGGCCGAGGTACTCCGTGAAGCGCATCCTGCCCCTCCTGCTCGCGCTCGTCGCGTGCGCGCACCAGCAGCCGGAGCCCCTCGGGGCGGCCGATCCCCAGTCCGCCACCCTGTGGCGGGACATGGCGGAGTGGTACCTGGACAACGGCTACCCGGACAAGGCCCTCGACATGATCCACAAGCTCGAGCAGGCCGGCGCCGACGACGCCTCCACGGCCTGGCTCCACGCACAGGTGCTGCTCCGGGCGGGCCTGCCGGACGAGGCCCTCCTGCTGGTCCGTGACACCCTCGACGCCGACACGTGCACCCCGGAAGGCCTGCGACTGCTCGGTCTGGCCCACATCGACGCCGGTCAGCCCACCGAGGCCATCCAGGCCTTCGAGCGCCTCGTGGCGTGCGACGAGGACGACGCCGCCGCGCGCAACAACCTCGGCTTCCTTCAGCTCACCGCCGAGCGGTGTGAAGAGGCGGCACACAACCTGGAGCGGGCCGTGCTGCTGGACTCCTCCAACACCCGGTACCGGAACAACCTCGGCTACGCGATGGTGTGTCTTCAACGGTACGAACGGGCAGAGCGCCTGTTCACGTCGGCCAACCCCGCCCACCTGGCCCACTACCAGCTGGGTCTCGCCTACGAACGCTATGGTCACAAGGAGCTTGCGGCTGGGCAATTCGATCGGGCACAGAGGCTGCAACCCGACCACCTCGCCTCCAGACAGGCCCTCGCCCGACTCCGTGAGGAATCCCCATGAGCACTTCCTCCGGACAGGGCCCCCTGGCCCTCCTGCGTCGCTTCGTCCGCCGGCGTCCCTCCGCCGCGATGATCCTCGGCCTGATGACCGGCTCCCTCGCCACCGTCACCGTGCTGCCGAGCTTCATCCCGGTGGTGTACCGCAGCCAGCAGACCGAGCGTGCGGACCTGCTCCACGAGGTCCGGGCCACCGCCCGCGTCACGGCCCTGCTCGCGAACCAGGGCCAGGACCCGAAGACCTTCCGGGCAGAGACCCTCGGCACCGACGGCTACTGGATCGTGGAGGACGGCGAGCCCACCCACCTGTCCGGCGTCCACCTGGACCTGCCCGATCTCGCGAGCCTGTGCGCCCCGGACCGCTTCAACGAAGGCTACCTGACCATCGACGGCCAGGAGTGGGTGGCCGCGTGCGCGCCGAGCCAGAAGGGCATCATCGTCGCCGCCCGCAAGGGGGAACGCCACGACTTCTCCCGCATGTCCTGGCTGTTCATCGGCCTGTCCCTCATGGTGGGCATCTCGTCCGCCCTGGGCGTCCTGCACCTGCTCTCTCCCCTCGCCCGCATCAGCGAAGCCCTCAAGCGCGTGCAGGAAGGCCAGCGCGGCGTCCGCCTGAAGAACACCGGCATGCGGGAGCTCGACGACCTGATCGGCCAGCTCAACGCCGCCGCCCAGGCCATCGAGGACCGTGAGGACGACATCCGGGCCCGCTTCGACGTGGTCCAGGACATGGCACGCTGGGTCGCCCACGAGGTCCGCAACCCCATGCAGAGCGTCGAGCTGCTCACCAGCCTCATGTCCGGGGAGAGCAACGCGTCCGAGCGTCGGGAGCTGGCCCACTCCGTGCACAAGGAGGTCGCGGCCCTCGACGCCGTGATCCAGCGGATGCTGCGGGACTCCGAAGGCGGCGTCCTGCAGCTCATCCGCGGTCCCCAGCGCATGGACGTGCTCGTGCAGCAGGCCATCGAGCTGCAGGAGCTGGTGGCCCGCAAGCACCAGGCCTCGGTCCGGTTCGAGCGCGCCCTGCCCATCACCGCCTTCATCGACCGTACCCTGTGGATGCGCGCCCTCGAAAACCTGCTGCGAAACGCCCTGCAGCACGTGCCCGCCCAGGACGGCCAGGTGACCGTCCAGATGGAGAAGACAGGTACCTCGCTCCTCATCCACGTCGACGACAACGGACCCGGCGTCGACCCGGATCACGGCGAGAGCATCTACGATCCCGCATTCTCCATGCGCAAAGGTGGTACCGGTGTCGGCCTACATCTTGTGAAGACCGTCATCCGCGCCCACAATGGTACGGTGTCCCACCAACAGTCCAAGCTCGGGGGAGCACGTTTCACGCTCTCCCTCCCACTCGATCAGGAGTCGTCATGAAGGTGCTCATCGTCGACGATAATCGCTCCAGCGCAGATGCCATGGCCCGCGCGCTGAAGCAGGCCGGCCATACCACCCAGAGCGTCTACGGAGGCCAGCAGGCCATCGACGCCATGTCGGAGGAGCCCTTCGACGTGGTGCTCACCGACCTCAAGATGGAGCCCGTCGACGGCATGGAGGTCCTCCGCCACGCCCGAACGCTCACCCCGCCGCCGCACATGTTCGTGTTCACCGCCTACGGTGACATGGAGACCGCGGTGGAGGCCATGCGCCTCGGTGCGAAGGACTTCCTCACCAAGCCCGTGACCCTCGAGCAGCTGATGCGTCGCTTCGAGGATCTGCAGCGCGGTGCCCTGCACGGTCCCGCCACGGTCCCCGGCACGGTCGCCACCACGGCCGACGCCCCCGAGGATGCCCTCACGGCCATCTCCGAGAGCGCCCGCACGCTGCAGCAGACCCTCACCAACGTCGCCTCCGTCCCGTCCCACGTGTGGATCGAGGGCGAGATCGGCAGCGGCCGGGGCCATGCCGCCCTCACGCTGCACCGCCTCAGCGAGCAGCGCGACCTCCCCTTCGTGGTCTACAACCCCTGGACCGACACCACGCTGCCGTCCCAGGGCACCCTGTTCATCCACCAGGTGGATGATCTGCCCCTCGATCGGCAGCGGGCCCTGCTCCAGCTGCTCGACACCGCGAGCCCCCAGCTCCGCCTGATCTGCAGCGCCGCCCCCGACGCCCGCAGCCACGTCACCGAGGGCACCCTGCTCGAGGCCCTGTACTACAAGCTCGCGGTCGTGCAGATCGCGGTGCCGCCGCTCCGCGCTCGTCGCGAGGACATCATCCCGATGCTCCAGGCCCAGCTGCAGTACTTCGCCGAGCGCTTCGAGCGCGAGGTGCCCGAGATCCGGCCCAGCCAGGAGAAGCGCCTGCTTCACCACGCCTGGCCCGGCAACCTGCGCGAGCTGCGCAACCTCGCCGAGCGCGTGGTGGTCATGGGCAACTCCGCCCTCGACATGCGCGTCATCAAGCCCGCCGCCGACGGCCTGCCCACCCTCGACGTCGGCTTCAGCCTGTCCGGCTACCTCGAGAACATCGAGCGTCGTCTGCTGATCCAGGCCCTGCGTCAGTCCGGGGGCGACCGCACCGCTGCCGGTCGCCTGCTCGGCGTCGAGCGCAACACCCTGCGCTACAAGCTCAACAAGTACGACCTGCTGCGCACCACCAACAGCCGCTGAGTCCAGCGCAGCAGCAGCCGCCACGCCGCCTCCCGCCCCTGCGGGCAGGCGGCGTCCTCGTTCAGGGCTGCAGATCCTGGCGGGGATACACCACCGCGGCGGACAGCTCCGACGGCAGCGAACCGGCCCCCTGCCCCTGGGGCCACACGGCGATGAGCGGGTCGTACAGCACCGACAGCCTCACCGTGACGTCATCGGCGTCCCGCTGCACGTCGACCTCGACCAGACCCGCCGGGTCGAGGCCCTGCTCGGCGAGGAGCACCTCCGCGAGGGCGTCCCCGTCGGCATCGTCCGACATCACGCTCAGCGCCCGGGCGACGGACAGGGTGGCCCGGGTGAGTCCGCGCTGGTCCTCCCACAGCATGGCCATCTCCAGCAGCACCATCAGGAGCAGCCACAGGATGGGCAGGGTGAGGACGAACTCCACGGCGGCGGCACCACGTCGGGTCCTGCTCATTGCTGCCCCCGCACGGAGACGGTCCGCAGGACCCACCGATCCGGCGCCACGCTCCGCAGCAGGCCCACGCCGGTGCGGGACCAGGGAAGGATGCCCGGCACCGGCACCTCGACCTCGCAGACGAGCCGCTCCGGTGTGCTCTCCCACAGGGCCCCCACGAGGCAGTCGCCGTCACAGCGCAGGTGACGGACATCGAGGAGCATGTCGGCCATGAGGTCTTCCGCACGGCCGGCCAGCTGGTCGTCCTCGACGGTGACCCTCCAGGCTCCGTCACAGGCCTCCTGCAGTGCGTGCTGGACGCCTCCACGGACGTACATGACCCACATCAGCTCGAATCCCGCCCAGGTGACGAACAGGAACACGGGCAGCAGGAGCGCGAACTCCACCGCCGTGGTGCCGCGGGAACGCCTCACAGGACCCTCCTTACGGGACGCGTCCCGTCGAGCGCGTCGAACGCAGCGCGCAGCCCGGCATCGGGATCCGTGGCGTCGACCGTGCGGACCTCGACCTGCAGCCCCGTGAGGAGATCGGACCACCAGTCGACCACGGCCTGCTCCTCGTCGAGCACCCACACCTGAACCGTGGCCGCCTCGCCTGCAAGGGAGAGGACGGCCTCGGACACGCGGGCCTGCACCTCGTCCTCGTCGCAGGTGTCGGAGCCGGACAGGTGGCCCGCCATCTCGACCCCGCACCCCGGTATCCCCCCGGTGAACACGATGGCGACGCCCTCACGGGAGAACGAGCCGTCGACGGCCAGCATGTCGTGGGCCTGCCAGATGCCCTCGTCGAGGAAGCTGCCGGCCGCGGCCCAGGCGGCATCGGATGTGTACGAGGTGGAGGGGTCACCACCGATGGTGCCGAAGCCGCCTGCGGGGACGTCCTCACCGACCACATAGCCGGACGTGCCGGCGGTGCTGCAGTCGAGCCCGGGCATCTCGAGGCTGGACTGCCTACCTGCGAGGCTGTCCTTGAGGAGGTTGCCGTCGTCGCACTGCAGCCAGCTGTCGGGCCAGGCCACGGTGCGCTGGCCCCGGGGATCGAGGTCTTCGAACAGCTGCCAGGAGGTGAGGTAGGCGGCACACACCTCCTCGTCGACCAGGCTCGCGCTCGCCAGGGAGGTGGGCCACGCGGCGCCCGAGAAGCGCAGGGACGAGGTGAGGGTCATCAACCGGTCGGCCCCCGGGTCGGGACTCGTGGAGGCGTTGCTCCACTTCAGCTTGGGGTTCGCCATCGCGCTGGACGGGTTGACCGGCCGGATCTCCACCCCTGTGGAGCCGCCCAGCTCCCCTCCGCCCGCGCTGTAGTCCTGGAAGCGGTAGTAGTTCAGCCAGGCGTCGACCGGCACCACGCAGGGCTGCAGGAAGTCGACGTCGTCTGCCGCGAGGTTCGTCTCGGAGGGCAGGCTCCGCAAGGCGTCCGATCCGGAGGCGACTCCCGCGACGCCGACCACCGCGACGGTGTCCTGGGGCACCCCGAGCTCCGCGGTGCGCGTGATCCAGGCGCCGAGCTGCGACCGCATCGCCTCGATGGCATGCAGGGGCGTGCCCAGCGACAGATCCGACACCAGGACCACGTCCCGGGGCGTGAGCTCCGCCACCACGGCGTGACGCAGCCCGAGCGTGCCGTCGGGATCCCCCCCGAGGGTGCGTGCGAACCGTGCTGCGATGCCCTGGTGGTCGACCACGATCCGGACCGCCGCGCCGGCATCGCTGCTGATCTCGAACGTGCCCGTCTCGGCGTTCCAGATGCCGATGTCCACCGTGGGGCCGTCACTCTGGACGTCGACGACCACCTGCTGCAGGTTCGCCTCCAGCAGATCGGTGGCACGGGTGACCGCCAGGGCACGCCGGGCGGCGAGGGTTCCTCCCACCCGCAGGGTGAGTGCCCCCCCCATGGCCGCGGCCTCGGCCCCCGCCGACGCCTCCTGCCACGCGAGCCGGTATCGCCCGAGGTCGACGGCCAGCGCGCCGCCCCCCATGAGCATGACCAGGGCACCCACGAACAGAATGGTGTAGTTTCCGCGGGACGCTCGCACCGACACCCCTCCATCGGGCCCACCATAGCAAATGCGCCTGCCCCCTCCCCTCCTCCTTTGCGTCCTCTTCGCCAACGGGCCCGCCGATGCACACCCGGTGGGCGGCAGCGAGCCTGGTCAGGCCCTGCAGATCCACCTCGGTGCCGACCGTACCGAGGTCCGCTGGACCCTCGAGCTGCACCCCGATCTGCTGCTGGCACACTTCGGCGACGGCCAGCCCGGCCTCGACGCCGCCCAGGCGCGACTGCCCCACGGTCTGCACCTGTACCAGGACGACCCCGGTCAGCCGATCCCTCTGGAGGTCTCCGATGCCCGCTGGACCATCGACCCCGCCGACGGCACCACCCGGCAGCTCACCTTCGACCTGTCCGGTCCCGCCCTGGAGGGCGAGGTCGGCTGGCAGCTCTCCGCCCTGCCCGTCCGACCCCAGTGGTACCAGATCATCCTCACCGTGCCGCCAGGGGTCCACGTCGCCGACGACGACCTGGCCGACGCCGGCCTGTGGGGGGACTGGTCCCGACGGGAGGCGCTCCGCCACGGCTCGCTGATGGTCACGCGGCGCACCGGCTGGCAGCCCGGCCGGGCGTCCCTCGCGATCCCCACGCCCGCGCTCGGACCCGACCGCTCCCTTGCCGACCTGTGGAGGAACGGCCTGCCCACCCTCGGCACCTGGGGAGGTCTGGCCTTCGTCTGGACCCTGGCCCTCGTCCTGCTCGGGTGGCTGCGATCGCCACTGCCCACGGCCGCCGTCCTGGCGGCCATGGCCGTGTACACGCCGGCCCTGCACCAGGCCTTCTCCTGGGGCGCCCTCGGGCTGGCCCTGCTCCCGGGCACGGCCCTCGCCCTGCTGCTCCGGAGCGTCGCCGCCCCCCGGCCTCGAGCCGCGACCGCCATCGCCGTCGTGGGCGTGCTGCTCCTGCTCGCGGCCCAGGCCACCTTCGGGGCCAGCCCGTGGCCCCTGTAGGCAGGCCGCTCAGCCCACCTGCTCGGCGATCCGCAGCGTGCTCGCCCACCGCGCGAAGGTCCGCGCCAGCAGCGTGAGCTCCCGCAGCTTCGACCGATCCACCGGGGCTTCCGGGTTGACCAGCTCCAGCACCCCCAGGTGGTGCGCCCCCACCGAGATGGGCACCGCCACGAGGACGTCGGTGCGGAAGCCGGTGAGACGATCGACCGTCCGGTTGTGACGGCCGGACCCGCCGCCGGTGTGCTCCACCCGGGGTTGGCCGCTTCGGTGGACCCACCCGGCCACGCCCACGTGGGCGGGCACCCGCAGGTCCGTGAGCTGACCGGCCCGGGAGCCCGTGACGGTCAGGAACCGCAGGAAGTTCCCCTCCGCCCACAACACCGCCCCGGCCTGCGCGGGTACCAGCGCCTGCGCCTGCTCGAGGAGAGCGCCCGCACGGGCCAACAGACGTTGCCCATCGGTCTGTGCTGGGGCATCCTGCGGCTCCAGCCGACACAGCAGCCGGTCGCCGGAACGCACCAGGATCGCGGTTCCCTCCCGAACCACCGACACCTGCTCCAGCGACGCCCAGCCCTCCACCAGCCGCAGGGCACGCCCCACGGCGTGCAGCCAGTCAGGCGACTCGAGGTGCTGTGGTTCCGACCGACCTTCCACGTTGACGTGCCAGCGTCCCACCGCCCCTCCAGGATGCGTCCGAGCCACTCCACGCGAGCCGCCCGCCTCCGTTTGTACCCAGAAGGCCGCCCCATGAACAACCCAACCGAGCCGCGCTTCTCCCAGTCCCGCATCCGCTCCGCGGTCGGCCTCTCCGCTGGTATCGCGGTTCTCGGCTATCTTGCCTACGCACTGTGGCACGGCATGGCCGACACCGCCGCGGTGTTCCGCACGTTCCACTGGGGCTGGTACGTCGTGGTCCTGCTGCTCACGCTGGTGAACTACGGCCTTCGCTACGTGAAGTGGGACTACCTGCTCAAGCGGCTCGACATCCACGTGCCCTCCCGCCAGAACATGCTCATCTTCCTGTGCGGCCTGGGTCTCGTGGTCACCCCCGGCAAGGCCGGAGAGCTGATCAAGCCCTACCTGGCCAAGGAGGCCACCGGCACGCCCATGATGCGCGCCGTGCCCGCCCTCGTGGCCGAGCGCCTCACCGACGGCTTCGCGGTGGTCATGCTGGCCGCCGTGGGCGTCTCCCTGTACCGCCCCGACCAGACCTGGCTCATCCTCGGCACCCTCGCCGTGGGCTTCGTCGGGTGGGCCGTGGTGTCCGTGCAGTCCATCTCCCGTCCGCTGCTGGCGCTGTGCCACCACATCCCGGTCATCAAGCGCATCGCCCCCAAGCTCGACGAGGCCTACGACGCCCTGCACACCTGCCTGAGTCCCGGCCCCTTCGCCTGGACCCTCGTCATCTCGCTGGTGGCGTGGTGGGCGGAGTGCCTGGGCTACTGGCTCGTGTTCGTGGGCATGGACCAGGCCGGCGTCGGCCTCGGCCCCACCACCTTCCTGTACGCCTTCGCCACCGTCTTCGGCGCCCCGAGCCCCGGCGGCATGGGCATGGCCGACGTGGCCCTCGTGGAGGGCGCGACCCTGATGATGCCCGGCGTCACCGAGGCCCAGGCCCTCGCCGCCGCGCTGCTGGTGCGTGTGGCCACCCTGTGGTTCGGCGTCATCCTCGGCGCCTTCGCCCTCATGACCATCGGCCGCTGGTCCCAACAGCACCAGCAGCAGGCCCAGCAGGTCCCATGACCACCCTCGTCGCCCTGATCCAGCTCTCCTGCGGTCGTGACGAGACCGCCAACCTCGCGCAGGCGGAGGCGTTCATCCGCCAGGCCGCCGCCCGGGGCGCCGGCTTCGTGGTCACGCCGGAGAACACGAGCTTCCTCGGGCCCCATGCCCTCAAAATCCCCACCGCCCAGGATCTGCAGGGCCCCACCTGTCGCCTCATGGGCGCCCTGGCGGCCGAGCTCGGCATCTGGCTGCTGATGGGCAGCTTCCACGAGCGCTGCCCAGACCCCACGCGGACCTACAACACGAGCGTGCTCTTCGCCCCCGATGGTCACATCCATGCGGTCTATCGCAAGCTGCACCTGTTCGACGTGGACCTCCCCGACGGTCCCTCCTTCCTGGAGTCGAACACCGTGCTGGCCGGCAGCGAAGCCGTCGTGACCGACACCCCCATGGGGCGCCTCGGCCTGTCCATCTGCTACGATCTGCGGTTCCCCACCCACTACCAGCACCTCGTGCAGCAGGGCGCGGAGATCCTCACCGTGCCTTCGGCCTTCACCCGGCCCACGGGCAGGGCCCACTGGGAGCTGCTGCTTAGGGCTCGCGCCGTGGAGACCCAGTCGTGGGTGCTGGCGCCCAACCAGTGTGGTGAGCACGACGACGAGGGGCTGCGCGCCTCCTGGGGCCACTCCATGATCGTCGACCCCTGGGGCCGCGTGGTCGCCGAAGCGGGCGAGGAGCCGGGCTGGATCATGGCGCCGGTCGATCCCGGTCTCGTGCACACCACCCGCCGGAACATGCCGGTGGCCAGCCACCAGCGCTACGCACCGGCGGGAGATCCCCTGCCCGCCACTCAGCCCATCGTGAGCGAGTAGACGTAGCCCACGTAGCCCAGCAGCATCACGGCGCCGGCCCAGCGGGGCATCACCTTCATGCCGAGCAGGATGGGCACGAGCAGGATGGTGGCGCCGAGGGCCACCAGCAGATCCATCCAGGCACCCTCGCCGAGGGGCACGGGCATCACGATGGCCGTGACACCGAGGACCAGTGCCACGTTGAGGATGTTGCTGCCCAGGGAGTTGCCGACCGCCATGTCGGACTGGCCCTTGAGGGACGAGACCACGCCCGTGGCCACCTCGGGCGCCGACGTGCCGAGGGCGACCACCGTCAGGCCGATGATGCGCTCGGACATGCCCAGGAGCTTCGCGAGCTCGATGGAGCCCCGCACGAAGAACTGGCCTCCGACGATCATCACCGCCACACCCGCGCCGATGAGCAGCAGGTTGGTGAGGTAGGTGCCGCCGGCCTCCACGGACTCGTCGTCGTCGAGCTGCACGCGACCCTTCCGCGCGGCGATCACGAGCATGATGTTGTAGATGGCGCCCATCACGAGCAGCGCCACGCCATCCCAGCGGCCGAGCTCCCCATCGCCCAGGAGCACGAGCACCACGATCTGCAGACCCACGGCGGTGGGCACCTCCCGGGCCAGCAGCTCGGGATGCAGCACGATGGGCCGCACCATGGCCGCCACACCGAGCACCAGCAGGATGTTGGCGATGTTGGAGCCGGTGACATTCGCCAGGGCCATCTCGGTGCTGCCCTGGGTGGCGGAGAACACGCTGACGAGCAGCTCGGGCATGCTCGTGCCCAGCGCCACGATGGTGAGTGCCACGATGAGCACGGGCACGTTGAGTGCCAGGGCCAGCCGGGAGCCACCCCGCACGAGGAGGTCGGCCCCCACCACGAGCACGGTGAGACCTCCGAGGACCATCGCCAACGTCACCAAGCCACTCAAGAGACCCCCAGGGGACGACGGTTCCGGCAGGGACGTCGACCGGACCACCTGTACCCGTACGGCACCGACCCTTCAAGGTTCAGGTCGGCCAGGGCTGCTCGCGCCAGCGCCGCGACAACGCCACCTCGTCCCTGTATTCCTCGGCGGATCGGGCCCGCCGCTCCTCGCTCCAGCCCTGCAGCTCGCCGAGGATCTCCGCCACCCGATCGACACAGGGAAGCCCCTGATCGACGTGGCGGTAGTGGATCTGGGTGCGCCGCACCAGGATGTCGGCCACCTCGCTCGCCAGCTCGTGGGCGTGGCCGAAGTACACCTGCGCCTCGATCTCCGGACGATCCTCCAGCAGTCGCGTGGCCCAGCTGGGGTTGCGCGCGACCTCTCCGGCCAGGGCGAGCGCCCGCGTGCCGTAGCTGTAGATGAGCATCCTCGCCGTGTCGTCCTCGATGAGCCCCTCGGACATCCTCACCACCTGCTGGGCCAGGGACTCCTCGGACCGGGCATCCGGCGGCCACCCCACGGCACCGGGCAGCGGCTCCACATCGGTGTGGGCAGGACGCATCCGGCCGGTGTGCACCCCGGTGAGCTTGAGGTACTCGTCGACCCGCTCGACCACCTCGGCCGCCATCTTGCGGAAGGTGGTGAGCTTGCCTCCGGCGATGGTGATGAGGCCGTCGCGCCCCACGAGGATCTGGTGCTCCCGGGACACGGCCGACTCGTCGACATCCGCGCCGCCCTCGAGGGGCCGGATGAGGGGACGCAGCCCGGCCCAGGTGCTGATGACGTCGCCGGCCTCGAGCCGGGCCTCGGGGAAGTACACGTTGGTGACGTCGACCAGGTACTTCACGTCGGCGGCCGTGGCGCAGATCCGCGCCGGGTCCTCCGGATCGTCGGTGTCGGTGGTGCCGATGTAGCAGTGCTCCCCCCAGGGCAGGATGAAGAGCACCCGACCGTCGTCGGGATGGAAGCAGACCACCGCATGCTCGAGCCCGACCCGATCCCGTCGCACCACGATGTGCACGCCCTTGGTGGGCCGCAGCAGCTCCTGGCCAGGGCCGGCCTTGGACATCTTCAGGGTGTCGTCGGTCCAGGGACCCGTGGCGTTGACGACGGCGTGGGCACGGATGGTCTTCTCCTCGCCGGACAGGGTGTCGACCACGCGCACCTCGTCGATGCGGCCGTCGGCGCCGGTGATGAGCTCGGCGACCCGGGCCCTGCTGACGATGTGGGCCCCGCTGCGGGCGGCGTCCATGGCCGCCTCGAGGGTGAGCCGGGCGTCGTCGGTGGCGCAGTCGTAGTACAGCGGCGCGCCCTTCAGCCCCTTCTGGCTGAGTCCGGGCTCCACCTGCGCGAGCTCCTTGCGGCTGTAGCGCTTGTGCATCTTCGGACTGCGAAACAGCGACAGGCCGTCGTACAGCCACATGCCGGCCTCGATCATCCACAGCGGCTGCCGGGAGCCCTCGAACACCGGAAACAGGAACCCCAGGGGACGCACGAGGTGCGGCGCGATCTCCAGGAGCACCCGCCGCTCGCTGACCGACTCGAAGACGAGCGAGAACTCATACTGCTCGAGGTAGCGCAGTCCGCCGTGCACCAGCTTGGAGCTGCGGGAGCTGGTGCCGAAGGCGAGATCGTTCATCTCGAACAGGGCCACCGTGAGTCCTCGACGGGCTGCATCCCGGGCCACACCGGCGCCCGTGATGCCACCGCCGATCACCACGAGGTCGACCTGCTCGGGCAGGCCCTCCCACATCTGCTGCCTGGTCATCATGCTGCTGTTCTCCCCCGAAAACGTGCGTTCAGTCCTCGCCGGCGAGGCGGGACGGCCACTGGAGCGGCGCGCCCTCCCGGATGGCGCGGAAGTTGTTGCGCCCGAAGGCGGCGTTGCCGCTGCGGACGCAGCGCTCGTAGGCGGTTCGCTCGGCCTGCAGGCGAGCGTCCGCCTCGTCGAGCACGGCGGCCTTGAAGGCCGCGTTGGCCAGCGGTGAGCGGGACAGGGCGCCGGACACCAGGCCCTCGACGTGGATGGCCAGCTCGTCCTCGCTGGCGACGTAGGCATCGAGCAGACCGATGCGCAGCGCCTCCTCGTGTCCCACCTGCTGGCCGGTCATGCCGAGGCGCAGCGCCTGGGACGTGCCCACGCGGGCGGCCAGCAGGGCGGTACCGCCTGCCCCGGGGACGATGCCCAGGCCGGTCTCGGGCACGCCGAGCCGCACGGGCCCCTGTCCGACGACGAGGTCGCAGCAGAGCAGGTACTCCAGACCCCACCCGAGGGCGACGCCCTGGACGAGGCCCACGTGCAGCACGGGCAGCCTGCGCACCCGCTGCAGGACGCTGCGCTGCCAGTCGACGTGGGCGAGCACCCGATCGTCGTCCCAGCCGAGCCTCTCGGTGACGTTGGCCCCCGCCACGAAGATGGGCGTGCCGCGGGAGGTCTTCTTGGTGCTGCGGGTGACCATCACCTGGACCCGCTCGTCACCCTCCACGACGTCGCACACCGCCTCGAGCTCCCGGAGCTGTTCCGAGCCCATCTCGTTGGCCTTGCCGTGATCGAAGGTGAGGTGCAGCACCCGGCCTTCGTGGGTGAGCTCGACATGCAGGGACGTGGTCTGGGGGGTGGCCATGGTTCCTCCGGCGACAGCATACAGATGGGGGATGGACGTCCGGTACCCGTGAGCCGGACGAGACTGGTGCACACCCGTCTAAGACCGTCCCCCAGCGCCGTCATGCGCTCCGTGGTGCCTGGACGGGGGCCCTACAGCTTCCAGGTCAGGCCCACGCCGCCCAGCACCCGGACCATGGGGTGGAGCAACGGGTCGATCGTCCAGGTGGAGGCGGGACTGTACGCCCCGGTGACGAACAGCCGCATCCCGAGGCGATCCGAGAGCCGCACGCCGAGGTGGGCCCGCAGCCCCACACCGACCCAGGCGGGCGCGTGCCAGGCGCCCTCGACCAGCAGATCGAGCTGCGCGGCCCGGGAGGTGAACACGCGCCCTCCCACCCCCAGCCAAGGACGCGGATAGGCCTGCATCCGCAGGTTGTCGGTGAGGTCGGCGTTGGCCACCTCGATGCCTTCCGTGGGGGTGATGGGGACCTCCAGGCCTCCCGCCACCGCCCACCGACGCACGAGGACGGTGACGTCGAGTCCCACGGAGGTGGTCAGCGCCTGCTTGGGACGCCCCGGCGCGGCATCGACGTACAGATCCGACGAGGTGATGCCCGAGGAGGCCCCCACCGACATCCAGGTGGACACGGGCACCCTCGCCCGACCGTCCCGGCGCCCCTCGCCCGTCTGCACCGGCATGATGCGCACCCCGGTGGCCGACCCGGTGGCGAGCACCACGGGATCGCCGGAAGCCTCGGACCACCGCTCCACGGCGCGCCCGAGCTCGCCCTGCAGCCGGACCGGGCGGCCATGGCGTCCGGAGGCCGCCACCCGGGCCAGCTCCGCGTCGTGGGCCGCCGGCCACGGATCGAGCGCCTGGCCGGGCGCGAGCTCCACCCTGCGGAACGCGACGACCTCATCGCCCTGCTGGACGTGCAGTCGGTGGACGCCGGGTGCGAGGGGGACCGAGGGGTCGTGGGGACGGCCGTCGACACGGACCTCGGCGAAGGAACCGCTCAGTCGCACGTGGGCCACGGGCAGCGCCGCCAGGACGGGTCCCCACGTGTTCCAGTCGTGCCAGGCGGTGCCATCCGGCAGGTCGCCTGCCTGGACGTCCCGCTCCTGGAACAGCGCGGCGCCATCGACGAACCCCGTGGCATGGAGCTGACCGGCCAGGGGACGCACGAGACCCTGCAGCTTGTCGTCCTGAAGGTGTCCGGGGGCGACGGCACGCACCGTGGCGGCGCCCTGCCACATCAGCAGCCGGCGCAGGGCCGCCGCTTCCTCCTCGGACGCCAGCCAGTCCACACCGTCGGCGACGGCCGCGAGGTCGCGGGCGATGGACAGCTCCACGTCGAAGTCGTTCCAGCGCGCACGGGCCGACTCGAGGGCGGACTCCACCTGGACGGTCACCGAGGACTGCTCCGGGGCGGGCGCGCCCATCAGGGCCACCGGATCGAGGACCTCGTGGGGTCCGAGCTGCTGCTCGAGGCGGGCCTGCTGATCGGCCGTGGGCGCCACTTCGCCCACCCAGAGCACCTGAGGCCCCGCAAGGGCCTGCGTGGAAAGCCCCCACGCGAGCGCACACCCCACGACGCACCGGCCGGACTGCCCCATCGCCCCTCCCCCGTGCGCGACCGACGGATGCCGGCCACACGTCGAAGACGTACCGCAGGCGACCGCTCGTGGTCCAGGGAACAGGGAACGCCGGGATTCAGCTCCGGCGGCGCAGGCCCACGAGGGGGAGGCCGAGGAGCAGCCATCCACCGAGCGCCGCACCGCTCACGGAGCTGCAGGTGCAGCCGCCATCGCCGGCGCACTCGCTGGCGAGGCAGGTGCCGTCGCCGGTGTCGAACATGGCGGCGGTGTCGCCCCAGCCATCGGCGGAGTCCCAGCCGGAGTCGGGCTGCCAGCCGCTGTCGGGCATCCAGCCGCTGTCGGGGCGCCAGGGAGCGCTCGTGTCTTCGGAATCGCCGACCGGCTCATCGGTGGCGTCCCCGATGTCGGGCTCGCCGGCCGTGTCGACGGCGGCCGAGGTGTCGGCCCCGGTATCGACCACGACGGCGCCGGTGTCCGCGGGTGCGGCGGTGTCGGCACCCGTGTCTCCGAGGAGGAACGACGTCGGCTCAGCGTGGACCACGACCGGCGCGATCGCCATGCACAGCGCCACGACCATCATCCCTGCCCAACCAGACTTCGTACCGAACATCGACTACCATCCTCTCTGGCGGGCTCGTCAGGACCTCGACGAAACCCATTGCTTGATAGCTCGTCTGATAAGGATTAGGAACAGCGAGTTTCGGCCCGTCCCCGATCCAGACCTTGGCCGCAATCTACTTCGAGGAGCGTTCATGTCCAAGCCTGCGACCATTTCGAGCCTGGTGCGCATCGCCGCCAAGTCCGAGCCCGAGTTCCAGGATGTCGTCGTCCAGGTCTTCAACGAGGAGCCTGTCGAGCGCATCGCCGAGTTCTTCGATCGCCTGAACATTCCCCGCTCCGTCGAAGGCGAGAACCTTCTCGACCCCCTGCTCGACCTGTCCGCAGCTGCCGGCTCCGTCACCAACCTCGATGACGAGAAGGTGATCCACGCCATGGTGCAGAAGTACAGCGAGCGCCACGAGAAGAAGCTCAAGTGGCACGCCCAGCGCCCCAGCATCGAGGGTGGCCGCAACGTGCTGCTCCTCATGCGCCACGGCATGGCCATGGTGGATGTCCGCCTGCACCGCCTTCGCAACCTGCTCGCCAAGCAGGACGAGTACTCTCCTGACGAGTGGTCCACCGCTCGCGACCTCATGAACGGCGCCTACCTGAGCTTCCGCAACATGCTGAACCAGCTCGGCGGCCAGTGGATCGACGCCATGTGCGCCGAGGTCGATCGCGAGGAGCTCGAGGAGCTGCTCGGCAACTTCTACGAGTTCATCGACGCCACCATCCGCAAGCTCGAGGCCCACCGCGCGGCCATCGAGGAGCGCCGCATGGAGCTCACCGTCGTTCCCCGCGACTTCGACCCCGTCAAGCCCCCGAACTACTTCGGCGGCGACATCATGGGCCGTGGTCCCTGGAAGCAGTTCTGGAACAACATCGAGGACCGCTCCCACCACTTCCGCCAGGCCCTCGCCTGACGAAGCGGTCCCAAGGGAACGCCTGAAGCCCCGGCCGGTCGGTCGGGGCTTCGTCGTTCTTGGGGTGAGGTCGGGTGGTGCCTGTTGGGGTGTGGTCGGCTTGCGGGGATGGAGGGAGTGAAGGGGCAATTCCACCACGAAGACGTGAAGTGCACGAAGGAGCACGAAGGCCGGAGGGGGCTGTGACGGGGCGGAGGTGTGGTGGCGGGTTGGTGTTCACCACGGAGGCACGGGGATCACACGGAGGGCCACGGAGCAATTCATGGCCTCACGGGCGGAGCGTCGAGCCTGTGGCCCGCTCGTGGTGCGGGCCGACGCGCCCCCGATGCTTCCCAGCACTGCACGTGCGGAGCCAGCTTCGCTGACCCCTGGAGTGACCTGCCCGCCCACTGAAGCACCGGCAGGTGCAACGCGACGCGCGGAAGGCCGAAGGCCGCGCAGCCCAAGCGGAAGGCGGCGAAGCAACGGCAGGTACGAAGCCGCGAGCAAGGCCGAAGGCCGCGCAGCCCAAGCCGAAGGCGGCGAAGCACCGGCAGGTGCGAAGCCGCGCAAGGCCGAAGGCCGCGCAGCCGCGGCAGCGGCGAAGTCGACCCGAAGGCGGCGGAGCACCGGCAGGTGCGAAGCCGCGCAAGGCCGAAGGCCGCGCAGCCCAAGCCGAAGGCGGCGGAGCACCGGCAGGTGCGAAGCCGCGCAAGGCCGAAGGCCGCGCAGCCGCGGCAGCGGCGAAGTCGACCCGAAGGCGGCGAAGCACCGGCAGGTGCGAAGCCGCGCAAGGCCGAAGGCCGCGCAGCCGCGGCAGCGGCGAAGCCGACCCGAAGGCGGCGGAGCACCGGCAGGTGCGAAGCCGCGCAAGGCCGAAGGCCGCGCAGCCGCGGCAGCGGCGAAGCCGACCCGAAGGCGGCGGAGCACCGGCAGGGTAGTGTCCATCTGAGTGGTGTACGAGGAGGCGGGACCGCCGAGTGCGCGATGATGCGGAAGCAAAGTTCCAAACCCGCATCGAGAGGCACCCGATGGCCCGCAACGACAGTGTGCGCCCTTTTCA
>JARACJ010000018.1 GCA_028767165.1 Proteobacteria bacterium DTSAM18
GAAAAGGGCGCACACTGTCGTTGCGGGCCATCGGGTGCCTCTCGATGCGGGTTTGGAACTTTGCTTCCGCATCATCGCGCACTCGGCGGTCCCGCCTCCTCGTACACCACTCAGATGGACACTACCCGCTCTTGCTGGAGCGACGAGTGATCTGGGACGTCTTGGAGTCTCCTGATCTCCCTTGCTCTGGATCAAACGGATCCCGTCACGCGTTGGCGGTGGGCTTGGTTGGGACCAGGACCAGTTCGAGCAAGCGGGCCTTCATGAGGGTGCAGGCGTGGATGACGTCTGCCCGGGTAGTGGCCTCACCCCTTACGATGAAACCGCAGCTGCGCCTCGCCCTGCACGAATTCCCGCCCCACCACACACGCCATCCGGGCATGGCACCCGCTCGGGCAGCCTTCGTCCTGCTGCTGGAAGGACAGGCAGGTCTGGATGTCGAGGTCGGGCTTCAGCGCCCGCGCCGGACACGCGGTCTGGCACGGCGCCGGACAGCCGTCACAGGGCGACGGAGAGGGCAGGGGACCCGTGACGGTCAGCTTCTCGGTCGTCAGGATCGCCACCCGCAGCCCCACCCAGGGCCCTGCCTCGGGATGCAGCACCATCTTCAGCCGGCTGTCCCAGCCCAGGCCCGCCGCGATGGCGAGCCCTCGGAAGTCCAGGTGGATGGGAGAGGACAGGCTGCTGTCCACGGCGTGCAGTTCCGGGGTCGTTGCAGGCATGTGCGCCCGGATCCAGCGGTCCAGCGGATCCGGCCCGGTCTGCAGCCGCCCGTCCGCGAGGGCATCCATCATCCCGCGCCACAGCACGGTGCCCAGGTCGGCGCCCACGAGCACGCTCGAACATCCGGGCAGGACGTGCCGAAGAGCACGTCCATCGGTCACACCCCAGTGGGTGATGCCGATGGCCTGCAGGGGGGCGATGGCTCGCTGCAGGGAACGGGGTAGGGTGGGCTGGACACCAGGAGACGGATCAGAAGGCATGCGGACGCTTGTGGTGGGAGATGTACACGGCTGCTCGCAGGAGCTGGCCACGCTGATGGCCACGGCTTCGGCCGACCGTGTGGTGCTGGTGGGGGACTTGTACACCAAGGGCCCGGACCCCGCTGGTGTGTGGCACCTCATCCGTGAGACGGGGGCCGAGTGCGTGCTGGGCAACCACGATCAGCGGCTGCTGGACGTCCTCGACGGTGAACGGCCCAAGGACAAGCACGGGCACGCCGTGGCGGAGGCGCTCGACGCGGCCGACAAGGCCTGGCGGGAGCACCTGCGAAGCACGCCGCTGTGGCGGGAGGACGTCGCCGGCTTCACCGTGGTCCACGCGGGTGTGCACCCGGACAAGGGCCTGCACGGCAGCTCCCGGCACGAGCTCATCAACATCCGCCGGACCACCGGCGGCAAGGACGTCGAGGACGATCCGGGGCCGTTCTGGTACAGGGCCTACGAGGGCCGCCGGAAGTTCGTGTTCGGGCACGATGCGGCCCGTGGGCTCGTACGGGTGGAGAAGAACGGCAGGCCGAGCATCATCGGGCTGGACACCGGGTGCGTGTATGGTGGCCAGCTGAGCGGGTGGTTGGTGGAAGAGGACGTGTTGATCCAGGTTCCTGCTGGAAGGGTTTGGCAGGCCGTTCGGAAATAGGGAAGCCGTCGGCGACGGGCGCAGCAAGCAGCGCCCCTACGCTGCAAAGGCGAAAGGGACGCCGTCGGCGACGGGCGCAGCAAGCAGCGCCCCTACGCTGCAAAGCCGAAAGGGACGCCGTCGGGGACGGGCGCGGCGGGCGCCCCTACGCCTCGGAGATGACCCGCTCGGCTTCGATGAGGATCACGGACGCGTTGTCGCCGCCGCCTCGCCGGTTGGCCATCGCCACCAGCTGGCGGCACGCCTCGTGGGGTGTCTGGCCCTGGCACAGCTCCTCGATGAGCAGGCACAGGCCGGGCTCGTGGGCATGCAGGTAGTCGGTGATGCCATCCGTACACAGCAGGACGCGCTCGTTCGGCCGCAGCACGAACTCGACGTGGTGGGCCGGCAGGGGCGCGGGCTGGTGGGCCTCGTCGAAGTGGCCCACGTAGCGGACCAGCGCGTGGCCGGCGTCGTTCCAGGAGCTGGCCACGTGCTCGCACCAGCTCGCGAAGCGCTGGCCGGAGACGTTGTCGTCAGCGGTGAGCAGGCTGACCCCGTACTCGCCGATGAGGTAGGCCCTCGAGTCGCCGAGCCAGCTCAGGTGCACCCGGTTGCCCTCGGTGGCGAGCACCGTGGCGGTGGTGCCCATGGGCTGCCGGTCTGTGAGGTCGCCGCGGGCGAAGCGCAGGGCCTGCTGGCACACCTCGCGGTTGGCCAGGTGCAGGCCGGCGTCGAGCAGCCGGCGGGGGGCGTGCCGGCGGTTGGCGCTGGACTCCCAGACGCGCCCGAGGGTGCGCACGGTGATGCGGGAGGCGATGTCGCCGGTGCCGGCATCGGCCACGGAGATGCCGTCGGCCAGGGCGAACATGCGGTGCTGGCCGCGGGCGCCGATCCACAGGGCGTCCTGGTTGATCTGGGTCTGCAGGAGCTTGACCCGGCCCACGTGGGAGTCGTAGCCGCAGCGCAGATCCGCCTCGGCATCGAGTGCCTCGGGGCGGGCCTCCTCGGCGGCGACCACGGCCTTCCACTGGGTGAGCCAGCGGGATGCGGTGGGGCGGTGCTCGGGCTCGGGATGCAGTGCAGCCGTGAGGGGGGCCATCACCGCGGGCCCGAGCTCGGAGAGCTGGTGCCGCAGGAAGGGCAGGGTGCTGTGGGGCTCGGCGCCGGCGGGAAGGGCGCGGCCGAGGAACGACTCGAGCAGCAGCTTGCCGGCCAGGAAGACGTCGTCGATGGGCTTGTGATCCGCGGGGGGCGCGTCTGCGGGGCTCACCTGGATGCGGCCGTCGGGGAAGATGACGGTGTTGAAGCTGTTGGGCAGCAACACCTGGCCCTCGGCGTGGGCGCGGGCCAGGGAGCTGGCGAGGGCGCGGCCCACGTAGGCGAAGCTCGTGCGGGGCAGCTCGGCCTCGCCGATCGACACCGGGTTCGCGAAGGTCAGCTCGCCGGTCTCGGTGGTGAGGCTGGCCAGACGCGCGGTGATGTCTGCATCCTCGACGGTGTCTTCCTCGTCTTCGAGGTCGACGTCGAGCTCGGTGTCGACCAGGCCGGGGGCGAGCTGGTGCATCTGGGTGGGCTCCGGCCCCTGGGAGAGGCTCACGCGGTCGCCGCGCCACTGCAGGCGGGAGTCGGCCTTGGCCGGACCCTGGGCATCGGCCCACCAACGCACGAAGGTCTTGGCGGTGAACAGATCCCGGCCCACCAGCCAGTCCATGACATCCTGCAGGCTCTGGGACTCGCCCAGATCGTCGAGCAGCCACACCAGCGCATCTGCGGGCCGGCTGTGGAGGGTCTGGCGGAGGTCCTCGGGCTTGTGGACGGCCCGGTGGAAGAACCCCTCGGCGGGACACAGGGCGTACACGCGGCGCAGGTGTTCGAACCGCACGGAGCGGGGCAGGTGGGCGCCGGAGCGCTCCCACTCGAGCTCCACGTGATCGCCGGCCTGCTTCGACACCGAGGCGAAGCCGAAGGCCGAGTGGTACAGGGTCGTACGCGGAACGAGCTGATCTGTGCTGCGGATGGGTCTCATGGCAGCGCGACGTTATACCAACTCGCCTTCAAAAGACAGGGACAGTTCATGGAGGTCCGCGACCCCATCCACGGTGGCATCGAACTCGACGCAGCGGAGTCCAGGTTCATCCACCAACCCTTCATGCGCCGCCTGCGGAACATCCGTCAGGTCGGGTTCTCGTATCTGGCCTTTCCAGGCGCCAATCACACCCGCTACAGCCATGTGATCGGCGTGATGCACGTGGCCGGCATGGCGTTCGACCAGGCGTACCGGGACTGGACGTTCACCTCCCCGGAGGTCCGCAGGCGATTCCGCGCCGCCGTCCGGCTGGCGGCCCTGTGCCACGATCTCGGGCACGCGCCCTTCAGCCACTGCACCGAGTTCGCGATGCCCCAGGTCAGCAAGCTCTCGCTGGACTGGTACCGGTTCAAGCCGGAAGACCGCAAGGCCTCCCACGAGGACTACACCATCGCGATCCTGGCCCACACCGAGCTCGGCCGGTTCATCGACGACAACTTCCCCTGCATGGCCCAGCACGTCGCCGCACTCATCAGCGAGGACGTCCGCGTCTCCGACGACTTCTTCCGCGACGGCGGCCTCGACCACCGCCGGGCCCTGTCCCAGATCATCAGCTCCGAGATCGACGCCGACCGCCTCGACTACCTCGTCCGCGACGCCTACTTCTCCGGCGCCCAGTACGGCACCGTGGATGTCCGCTGGATCCTGTCGAACCTGAACACCCACACGGCGGATGGTCAGGTGTGGCTCGCCCTCGACTCCGGCGGCCTGTACGCCTTCGAGGACTTCCTCGTGGCCCGCCACCACATGTTCCTGCAGGTCTACTTCCACCACCGCTCGGTGGTCTACGAGGAGATGCTGCGCCGCTACGTGCGCGAGGCCGAGGGGGAGTGGTCGATCCCGGCGGATCTCGACGCCTACCTCTTCCTCGACGACGTGGCCCTCGAACACCACCTGCGCCACGCCGACAACCGCTGGGCCCGCCGCCTCGTCGAAGGCCGCGAATTCCGCCGGGTGGTGGAGCGTCACGGACCCACCCGCCAGGTCAGCGTCGAGCGCGAGGCCGAGATGCTCAAGCAGTCGGGCCTGGAGACCATCGTCACGTACTCCACCGGCCGCCTGTCCCGGTACGCCCTCGGCCGCAGGGGCCGGGACAAGGCGACGCTGTTCTTCCGGGAGAAGCTGCCCGGCCAGAAGGTCAGCCGGGTCACCACGCTGCGGGAGGCCAGCAGCGTCTTCGAGCGGTACGCCCACCCCCACAGCATCGGCCGCGTGTACGTCGCCCCCGAGGAGCGCCCCAAGGCCTGGGAGGTCCTGGGGATTCGTCCCCACTGATCGGATTGTTCCTGGCATCATCGCGGTTCGGACCCCCACCGTCCGCCGCGGGCCGCCTCCTTGCCCCGACGACCCCTCGGGTTAGTCCGCACCCCGTTGCAAACCCCGCCTGCGCCGTTCGCGGGCCCATCGGAGCCACCATGTCCACCATCGCAGCATCGCTGACCGAGCTCGTCCGCCAGGCCGCCATCGCCGCCGGCCACGAGGACGCCCCCGTCCCGCTCGAGCCCGTGGTCGCCACCAACGATCCCCGTTTCGGTGACTACCAGAGCAACTTCGCCTTCCGGCTCGGCAAGGCGCTGCGCGTGAACCCCCGCGGTGTGGCCACCGACATGGCGAACCACATCCCCGCTCACCCCATGGTGGCCAAGGTCGAGGTCGCGGGCCCCGGCTTCATCAACTTCCACCTGGCCGACGCCTGGCTCGGCGACGCCATCACCGAGCGTCTCGAGGATCCCCGCTTCGGCGGCCCGACCCCCGGTCAGGGCAAGACCGTCGTGATCGACTACTCCTCCCCGAACATCGCCAAGCGCATGCACGTGGGCCACATGCGGTCCACCATCATCGGCAACGCGCTGGATCGCATGTACCGCTACCTGGGCTGGGAGGTCGTGGCCGACAACCACATCGGCGACTGGGGCACCCAGTTCGGCAAGCTCATCGTGGCCTGGCGCAACTGGCGCAACGATGCCGCCTACAAGGAAGACCCGATCGGCGAGCTGCAGCGCATCTACAAGCTGTTCGGCGCGAAGTCCAAGGAGCAGCCCGAGCTGGTCGACGAGGCCCGCGCGGAGACCGCGAAGCTGCAGGAGGGCGATCCCGAGAACCGCCGTCTGTGGGAGGAGTTCGTCTCCGTCTCCATGGAGGAATTCAACGCGGTGTACGACCGCCTCGGCGTGCACTTCGACGTGGTGCTCGGCGAGTCCCACTACCGCGACGAGCTGCCGGCCCTGGTCGACGGCCTGCTGGAGCAGGGCATCGCCCACCCCAGCGAGGGCGCGGTCGTCATCCCCTTCGACGCGTCGGAGGGCAAGGGCCTGTCCAAGGCACCCCTGCTCATCCGCAAGCGTGATGGCGCCTCCCTGTACGGCACCACCGATCTCGCCACCGTCCGCCACCGCGCCAACACCTGGACCCCGGAGCGCATGGTCTACGTCACCGACGTCCGCCAGCAGCTCCACTTCCGCCAGGTCTTCGCGGCCGCCCGCAAGATGGGCTTCGAGAACGACTACCGCCACGTCTGGTTCGGCATGCTCCGCTTCGCCGACGGCTCCATCGCCGCCACCCGTGGCACCGGACAGAGCGTCAACCTGGTCGACGTCCTCGACGAGGCGGTCCGCCGGGCCCGCGAGGTGGTCGACGAGCGCTCCGCGGAGCTGCCCGAGGAGGAGCGCGCCGCCATCGCCGAGGCCGTGGGCGTCGGTGCGGTCAAGTACGCCGACCTGTCCCAGAACCCCCAGTCCGACATCATCTTCGAGTGGGACAAGATCCTCTCGCTGCAGGGCAACACCGCGCCCTACCTGATGTACGCCAACGCCCGCGCCTGCTCCATCCTGCGCAAGGCCGGCGACACCCCCGTCGGGCCCATCACCATCGGCCACGAGGCCGAGCGCGCGCTGGCCGTGCACCTGCTCCGGTTCGGCGAGCTGGTGGAGCAGGCGGTGCACACCGCACGGCCCAACCTGCTGGCCGACTACCTGTACGAGGCGAGCTCCCTCTTCTCGCGCTTCTACCTCGACTGCCCGGTGCTCAAGAGCGACGTCCCCGCCGATGTCCGCAGCTCCCGCCTGGGCCTCGTGTCGGCCACTGCGCACGTGATGGCAGCCGGTCTCGGCCTCCTCGGTATCGAGGCGCTCGAACGCATGTAGATCGAAGCCGGGCTTGCTCCTGTGCAAGCCCGGTACGGACATGCACCGATGGTGGTTTTTTCGCCCTGTTGCTTTATGATGACCCCAGGTCAAGATGACAGGATCGAGGATGTCTCCGGGCGTGGCTGTGACCTCCGACAATGCAGTGCGCATTCCCAAGCGCATCGGCCGATACCGTATCGTGCGTCCGCTCTCCAAGGGCGGCATGGCACTGGTGTACGAGGCGCGCCGTGAGTCCATCGGCGGCGTGAGCACGCCGGTGGCCATCAAGGTGATCCTGCCCGACTTCGCGAACTCGGAGACCTTCAAGAACCTGTTCATCAACGAGGCCCGGCTGGGCGCGGCCATGCGCCACCAGAACCTCGTCCAGATCCAGGACTTCGCCCGCGAAGACGACATGTTCTTCCTGGTGATGGAGTACGTCGAGGGGCACACGCTGTCCCGCGGCATCGGCGTGGCCGCCCGCTCCCAGCGCCCGATCCCCATGGGCGTCATCTGCGAGATCGGCCGTCAGGCCTGCGAGGGCCTGCACTACGCCCACGAGGCCCGCGACTCCGATGGCCGCCACCTCAACCTGATCCACCGCGACATCAAGCCGTCGAACCTCATCCTCGACAGCTCCGGCACGGTGAAGATCCTCGACTTCGGCATCTCCAAGGGCTCCCTCGTCCGCGAGCAGGCCGGTCAGGTCAAGGGCACCTGGGGCTACATGTCGCCGGAGCAGGCCATCGGCCGGCACGTGTCCCGCACCTCCGACATCTACAGCCTCGCCATCGTGCTGTACGAGATGGCCTCGCGGCGCTCCCTGTTCAAGAAGATGAAGCAGGAGGAGATCCGCAAGCGCCTGCTCGAGGGCTACCCCGCGCGCATGCTCGAGGGCCTCGACCCCATGTACGCGCCGCTGGTCAAGGTGCTCCGTCGGGCGCTGGCCCGTCACCCCTCGGATCGCTTCGCCACCGCCCGCGACTTCGGCCAGGCCCTGGCCGCCCTGCTGCCCGATCCCATCAGCGCCGGCCGACAGACCCGTCAGTTCCACAAGTTCGTCGACGAGCAGCGGCTGCACCTCAAGCACCAGGTGGGCTCCGGTCCGTCCTCCATCCGCTCCAAGGGCAAGGGAGCGGCCAAGGCCGCGCCCCTCGAGAGCACCCGCAGCCGTCGCCGTGGCGCCTCCCGCTGGGGCGCCCGCGCCGCCCTCGGCATGATGGTGGCGTCGTTCCTGGTGCTCGGCTTCGTGGTCTGGGACTCCTTCGGCCGTGAGGACGACCCGGAGGCCATCGCGGAGGTGCACCCGCTCCAGGCGCCCGAGGTGGAGCCCCTCGCACCGGCGGCCCAGGCCGCGCCGCCCGAGGTCCCGGCCGCACCGCCCGTGGTCGAGGCAGCGGCAGCGGCAGAGCCGGCCCCCGAAGCGGCCCAGGTCGCCGAGGCCGTCCCCGTCGTGGCACCCGTCGAGCCCACCAGGCCCGTGGTGCAGGCCGTTCCGAGCCGACCCGCGCCGGTCAAGTCGGCCGAGCCCGTGCAGGCCGAGGCGCTCCAGCCCGCGCCGGTGGCCGAGCCCGAGCCGGTCGCGGCGAGTCCCGAGGCCTGGCTGGTGGTCTACTCGGTGCAGCCCGGCGAGGTCTACCTCGATGGCAAGCTGCTCCGTCCGCCGCTGAGCAAGGGCACCCAGGTCACCCCCGGTCGCCACGTGGTCAGCATCGTCGAAGACGAGGGCCGCCGCTATTCCTTCCCCGTGCAGGTCGATGCGGGGTACAAGGTCACACGTATCTACGACTTCGAGCGAAACACGTGGAAGTCGAAGACGAAGAAGAAACTGGGTACGTCACAAGGAGCACCATGAGTTCATTCGGGGCCATCCTCTTCGTCGACGATGAGCTCGAGAACGTCGAGCTGGCCGCGGAGATCATCGAGGAAGCCACCGGACGCGACGTCATCACGGTCGCCACGGTCCAGGAGGCCGTCGCTGCCCTGCAGACCCGCGACATCGCGATGGTCATCATGGATGTCTTCATCCCCCTCGGTGCCAAGTCCCGCAAGGTGCTCGGGCCCCGCGCGCGGCGCTACCAGGAGCACGTGCAGCACCTCGGCGGCCTCGTGCTGCTCGAGGAGATCCACCGGCTGTCCGATCCGCCGATGATCTTCTCCCACACCGCCTGCACCGATCACGTGCTGCTCGAGGTGTTCGGCGAGCAGGTGGAGCACAAGATCCCCAAGCCGGCGCCCCTCGACACCCTGCTGCACCACGTCATGCAGGGCCTCGAACAGCTCAAGGCCGCCGAGGGCTAGGCTGCCGCCCCGGTCGCCCGAGGGCAGGATCAGGGGATGGTCACCCGCAGGCGCTGCTGCGCCCAGCCCTTGAGGGCCGCCACGAGGCGTCGCCGCGTGAGCCAGTGGGCGAACATGCCCTTCTTGTAGGGGTCGGGGATGCCCAGGTTGCCGCCGTAGGTGGCCAGCACGTCGATGGGCGTGTCGTGGTCGGGCAGGTTGTCCATCAGCCAGGTGAGGTGGGTCGGATCCATCACCAGGATCTGATCGGCCCAGCGGAGGTCGTCGAGGGTGACCTTGTGGGTGCGGTGGCCGCTGACGTCGGTGCCGAGGCGACGGGCCATGCGCTGGATGGGCGCAGGGCAGGGGCGGCGCTTCATGTCCATGGTGCCGCCGGACCGTGCGCTCACGTCGAGGCCGAAGGCGCCGGCCCAGCTGTTGACCACGGCTTCGGCGACGGGGGAGCGACACAGGTTGCCGGTGCAGATGAAGAGGACGTTCATGGGGCTCGCTCGGGGGAGGGATCGAACAGCTCGGAGAGCCTCCAGTACCACAGACGCCCACCGGTGGTCAGCGCGTACAGGGCGGTGCCCTGGCTCGTGAACCAGATCCGGGCCACCTCCTGCTCGAGGTGGACGGTCTTCACGGGCATCTGGAAGCCCCTGTGCCACAGGGTGAGCCCCGGGGCGTCGGACGAGGGGGTGACCACCCACTGTCCGCTGGGATCGAGCGCGGCGGCGAGGCCGGGACCTCCGTGGTGGCCGACGGCCGACGAGGGGCCCTCCACCTCGGGCACCCACTCCCACGTGGCCGCCGCCGAGGGCCCGCAGGGCACCATCCACTCGCCCCGCACGCCATCGAAAGCGGCCGTGCGGGCGTCGCCGTGACAGGGGAGGCTGCGACGGAGCAGGTCCTGGGTCTCGTCCCGCAGCTCCAGGTGGCCGCTGTGGGTGAGCAGGTGGACCCGGCCATCCTGCACGTACAGCCAGCGGCTGATGGGGAGGCCGGAGGGCCGGCGGCCGTCCCGGACGACGCGGCCCGCGGCATCCAGGCCGAACCAGGACCCTGTGCTGGCGTCCCAGCCGAGCTGGTTCACGCCCGCGAGACGGCTGAGCTGCTGGAAGGACGCCCTCGCCGAGGGGCGGAGGAACACGCCGTGCAGGTGGGCCACCAGCAGGGCGCCGGTGGTGGGGTGGACGGCCAGGGAGCCGAGCTGGTCGAAGCGGCGGCTCACCGGCAGCTGGGCGCGGCGTCCGGGGGACGGCAGGACCTCGGAGGCCTGCAGCGAGTGGTCGACGGACGACAGGTGGGCCAGACCGAGCAGGCTCGTGTCCCGGCTCATGAGCAGCAGCGTGACCTGGTTGGGGCCGGGCAGGGCGTCGACCACCTCCTCACCCACGAGCAGGCCGCCGTGGCGGGGGCTCGTGCGCAGGGCGGGCATCCACTGCTGCAGGCGGCGGTCGCGGCGACGGGAGGTCTTCTGCATGTTCCGCTGGTCGCTGCCGCTCATGCGGAGAGGGGAGCGCTCGGGCAGGGCATCGTAGTCGAGGCACCAGCCGTGGGGACCGGACACCATGGTCCAGGTCTCGACGCGGCCGCCCGGGAGCTGCAGCTGCAGGCCCGTGGGGGTGGGCTCCGCGGTGGCCCGGGCGAGGGGAAGGAGCGCGCCGTCCTGCTCGTGCAGCCACCGGTCGAGGATGCCCGTGAGGGCGTGGGCCTGGGCGGACGGCAGGCAGATGTCGACGCCCGGAAGGGCCCAGGGCGTGCCCGCCGAAGCGGTGCCAAGGCGATGGTGGAGCCACAGGGCGGCCTGGGCGGCCTCGCTGCAGTCCGTGCACAGGGTCGGCTGGATCTGCTCGATGACGGGCTCGCCGTCGGGGCCTTCGTCCACCAGGATGGACAGGGGGGGCTCGGAGGCCACGAGCACCCGCACGGTGCGGGGGCCCACCCGGGTGCCGGACACGCCTCCTGCACGCCGGAGGGTCCGATGCAGCTCGCTGGAGGGGTCCTTCAGGGCGGCGAGGAGCGGTGGCGACGCCACTCGGCTGGAGAGGTCGGCTCCAGGGGCCCCACCCTCCTGCAGGGTCCACAGCAGATCGGCCACCAGCTCTTCGGCCTGATCCGGGGGCGGCACGGCCCAGGCCGGCGAGGCCCCCAGGAGGAGCGGCAGGAAGGCCAGGGCGCTGGCTAGGGCTGTGGGGAGGGGTCCTGCTCTTCGCACGTGGGTTCGACCGGGTAGCGGACGGTGATCTCGTCGCCGGGCTCCAGCTCGAGATCCTCATCCAGGTGGACGGTGAAGCTCACGGGATCATAGCTCCATCCGCCGAACCCATAATCGACGGGCTCGCCGTTGCGCAGGACCTCCATCTGGCCCGTGGAGATGGGCGGGCTTGCAAGGGGGAATTCCTCGAGGCGCCCGGAGGCCACCTGGGCGACGTGGTTGAGGAACGGATCGAGGTCCTGGTTGCAGATGTTGCCCCAGACGCCGCCCGTCTGCTGGATGGCCCGGTGGTACTGGGGCGCCGCCATTGCATCGGGGCAGCTGCCGAAGACCGAGGCGAAGCCGGTGGCGCGGGCCCCCACGAGACCCGAGACGGTGACATCGGTGGGGTCGGTCTTGAGGCCGGTGACCCAGGTGATGAACTGGTTCGCCGTGATGCCGTCGAGCGGTGGGTCGTCTTCGTCGGACACGAACACCACGGCGAGGCGCGCGTCGGTGCGCAGGAAGTCCTGGTTGTGGCCCTGGTTCACGAGGGGAGCGGTGAGCGCGTGCTTGCTGGCCTTGAAGCCCTGCTCGTCGGCGGAGCCGTCGAAGCCCTGGGCGGCCTGGCTGGTGAACTCGGCCTCGGGGTCGTCGGTGAGGGAGGTGATCACCTCGCCCTGGAACCTGCCGGAGTGCGCGGGGTCGTCCATGTCGGTGGTGATGACGCCGATGTGGTAGTCGAGCTCGTAGTCCACGAAGGCATCGATGAAGGTCTGGAAGGCGTCGGCCAGATCGCCCACCTCGTCGGACATGCTGCCGGAGTTGTCGATCACCCACAGCACGTCGACGGCCGTGGCGTCGTCCTGGGTCCAGCTCTCCTCGACGAGCTCGTACAGCCAGCCGCTGCCCTTCAGGGACGCCCTGGCGGTGGGCTGGGTCTCGTCGTTGGACTGCACGACGAGCTGGGCGCGGTAGTCCTCCTCGTCGTCGGGAAGGAAGGTGATGGGCACGTCGAGGTGTTCGCCGGGGCCCAGGGTCAGGGGCGCGCCCTGCAGCTCGAACATCTGGGGCCAGGCACCCCCGAGGGTGATCTCGTGGATCTGCAGCTCGCCGTCGCCCTCGTTTCGCAGGGTGACCACCTGGGGCTCGGAGCCACAGGCGAGGGCGACCACGCCGAAGTCGAGCTCGGTGGGCTCCACCACCAGCAGGGGCTCCGGCTCGGGCGCGCCCAGCGGGGGCTGTGGTGTGCCGATGCCGATGGGTGCCTCGTTGCAGCCGACGAGCACGGCGAGCAGGGGCAGGATGCGCATGGGACCTCCCTTGGAATCCGGATACCGGATGGGGGCGGAGGGTATCACATGCAGGGTTGGACCGGGACGATCCTGTCATCGTGACGGCCCGCGCCACCTCTGGGTAGCGCGGGCCGTGGGACCTGGAGGGCGCCCGGATCAGGCGGAGAGCATCGCGCCCGCCTTGATGGCCTCCACGACCTCGGGATCGGCCAGCGTGGACACGTCGCCCACGCGGTCGGGCTCGCCCTCGGCGATCTTGCGCAGGATGCGGCGCATCACCTTGCCCGAGCGGGTCTTGGGCAGGCCCGGGACGAACTGGAAGATGTCGACCCGCGCCACCGCTCCGATCTGCCGGCGCACGGCGGCGTGCAGGGCGTTCTCGAGCTCCGTGGAGGGCTCCTGGCCGGGCTGCAGGACGACGTACGCGTACACGCCCTGGCCCTTGATGTCGTGGGGGAAGCCCACCACGGCGGCCTCGGCGACCACCTCGTGGCTGACGAGCACCGACTCGAACTCGGCGGTGCCCAGGCGGTGGCCGCTGACGTTGATGACGTCGTCGACCCGGCCGGTGATCCAGTGGTAGCCGTCGCTGTCGCGCCGGCAGCCGTCGCCCGTGAAGTAGTAGGGCGGGTAGGTGGAGAAGTAGGTCTGGACGTAGCGCTCGTGGTTGCCCCAGATGGTGCGTGCCATGCCCGGCCAGGGGTGGCGGATGCACAGGCGGCCTTCGCTCGGGCCCCGCAGCTGCTGGCCCTGCTCGTCGACCAGGAGCGGCTCGATGCCGGGGATGGGCAGGGTGGCGGAGCCGGGCTTCTGGGCGGTGACCGCAGCCAGCGGGGAGATCATGATGCCGCCGGTCTCGGTCTGCCACCAGGTGTCGACGATGCTGCAGCGGCCCTTGCCGACCACCCGGTGGTACCACTCCCAGGCATCCGGGTTGATGGGCTCGCCGACGGTGCCGAGCACCCGCAGGCTGCTCAGGTCGTACGTCTCGACGTACGCGTCGCCCTGGGCCGCCAGGGCACGGATGGCAGTGGGGGCGGTGTAGAACACGGTGATCCCGTGCTCCTCGACCATCCGCCAGTAGCGACCGGCATCGGGGTACAGGGGCGTCGACTCGAACATCACGGTGGTGGTGCCGTTGCTGAGCGGTCCGTAGACGATGTAGGAGTGGCCGGTGATCCAGCCCACGTCTGCCGCACAGGCGAACACGTCGTCGTCTCGCAGGTCGAACACCTCACGGTGGGTGAACGTGGCCCAGGTGATGTACCCGCCGCAGGTGTGCACCAGCCCCTTGGGTTTTCCGGTGGATCCGGACGTGTACAGGATGAACAGCGGATCCTCGGCGCTGCAGGGGACCGCCTCGAAGGTGGAGGGCTGGGCCAGCAGGGCGGTGGACCAGTCCACGTCGCGGTGGCTGAAAGAGGAGGTGTCGGTCCACACACGGCGGTACACGAGCACGTGCTCGACGCCCGGGCACTGGGCGACGGCCTCGTCGGCGGTGGCCTTCAGGGGGATGGTGCGGCCGGCGCGGACGCCTTCGTCCTGGGTGATCACCACCTTGGCGTCGCAGTCCTGGATCCGGTCCCGCAGGGCATCGGCAGAGAAGCCGCCGAAGACCACGGAGTGCACGGCGCCGAGGCGGGCCGTGGCCAGCATGGCGATGGCCGCCTGGGGCACCATGCCCATGTAGATGATGACGCGATCGCCCTTGCCCACGCCGAGGGCCTGCAGGGCGCCTGCCGCCTGGCACACCTGCGCGTGCAGCTCGGCGTAGGTGAGCTTGTGGGACTGTCCGGGCTCGTCGGACTCCCACAGGATCGCCGTGCGGTCGGGCTGGGTGGCGACGTGGCGATCGAGGCAGGACTCGGTGACGTTGAGCACGCCGTCGGCGAACCAGGTGAGGGGGCCCTCCTGCAGCGTGCGGAAGTCACCTTGCAGGCCGATGGACGGTGCCTTCCGCCAGTCGATGCGGTTGCGCGTCTGCTCGATCCAGAAGCCGTCCGGATCCGCCTGCACCCGCGCCTGCAGGGCGTAGTAGTCGAGCAGGGAGTCCATCAGGTTGTTGGATCCGGTTCGGACCCGCTCGGGGACGTCGTAGGTCTGCAGTGCGGACATGGTGCCTCCTTTGCCGGTGGGATGGATCCATCGTACGCCAGGAGGCTTCTTGGACGCGTCTTGAAGTGTCGGCGGATCAGTACCCGCCACCCCCCGATGTGACGCCAGGTCCGCCGCTGGCCATCCACACGGTCTGCACCTCGGCGAGGCGACCGAGGCCCATGGCGTCGGTGGGTGCCTCGGCGGAAGGGGCCCGGATCACCCGCCGCATGGTGCGCGCGGCGGCCTGCTCGGAGGCCGTGAGCCGCTCCGGCGACAGGGTGCCGGGCCCCACGACGAGGGTGTCGAGGTCGTCGAGGAGGTCGGCGGTGTCCATCACGGACGGCACGTCGCCCATCAGCAGGTTGACCACACCGGCAGGCACGTCGCTCACCGCGAGGACCTCGGACAGGGCGCCCGCCACCTCGGACAGCTCCGTGGGCACCATCACGATCACGCTGTTGCCCATCAGCAGGGGGGCGCAGATGGCCTCGACGAGGCCCAGGAGACCATCCTGCGCGGACGGCAGCACCATCACGACGCCGACGGGACGCAGGTGCGCGTAGTTGACGTGACCGGAGGAGACCGGGTTGATGGAGGAGAGCACCGCGACGATCTTGTCGGACCAGCCGGCATGGTGCACCGCGCGGTCGACGGCCGTGGTCACCTGTGCCTTCGGCGCGGGGAAGGCGCCGGCGCGGTCTTCCAGCATCTCCGCGATCCGATACAGGATCTGCCCCTTGTTGTAGGGCGTGCGCCCCCCCCAGCCGGGCTGGGCCTTGCGGGCGATCTCGAGGGTGTTGCGCAGATCCTTGCGGGAGGCCCGGGGCACGTACATCACGTCTCCAGCCGTCGAGTGGTGGGCGATGACGCGGCCCGATTCGGAGCGGATGAAGCTGCCGCCCACGTACATCTTGAGGGTCTTGTGGATGCCCAAGCGACTCATCGTGCCTCCAGGTAGGGCCACAGGCCCGCGATGCCGCCTTCGCGGCCGAAGCCCGAGTGCCGCACGCCGCCGAAGGGGCTCGCGGGATCGAACAGGTTGTAGCCGTTGGCCCAGACCACGCCGGCGTTGAGGGCGTGGGCGGTGCCGAACAGCTTGGCGGTCTTCTCCGTCCACACGCCGGCGGCGAGGCCGTACTCGGAGTCGTTGGCCTTGGCGACGGCCTCCTCGGGCGTGCGGAAGGTGAGCACGGTGAGCACGGGGCCGAAGATCTCCTCGCGGACGACGGTGTCGGACTGCTGCACGCCGGTGAGCAGGGTGGGAAGGTGGAAGAAGCCCTCGCTCGGTGCCGGACACGCCGCGCCCTGCCAGATCCCGGCGCCCTCCTGCTCCGCGATGTCCATGTAGTGCTGGATCCGCTGCAGCTGGGCGGCGGAGTTGATGGCGCCCACGTCGGTGTTCTTGTCGAGGGGGTTGCCGATCCGCAGGGACTGCATGCGGATCTTGAGCCGCTCGACGAACTCGTCCGCGATGGACGCCTCGAGCAGCAACCGGGAGCCCGCGCAACACACGTGGCCCTGGTTGAAGAAGATGCCGTCGATGACGCCCTCGACGGCCTGTGTGAGGGCGGCGTCCCGGTAGACGATGTGGGCGCTCTTGCCGCCGAGCTCGAGGGTGAGCTTCTTCTTCGTGCCGGCGACGGTGCGCATGATGTGCCGCCCGACGCCGGTGGAGCCGGTGAAGGCCACCTTGTCGACGCCTTCGTGACCCACGAGCAGTGCGCCGGTGGCGCCCGGGCCGTTCACCAGGTTCACCACGCCCGGCGGCAGGCCCACCTCCTGCAGGATCTGCGCGAAGCGCATGGCGCTGAGGGGGGTGGTCTCCGAGGGCTTGAGCACCACCGTGTTGCCGCAGGCGAGGGCGGGCGCGATCTTCCACGACAGCATCAGCAGGGGGAAGTTCCAGGGGATGACCTGTGCGGCCACGCCGACCGGGTGGGGCGTGCGTCCGGGCACCGCGTACCCGAGCTTGTCGGCCCAGCCGGCGTAGTAGAAGAAGTGCTGCGCGGCGAGTGGGACGTCGACGTCACGGGTCTCGCGGATGGGCTTGCCGTTGTCCATGGTCTCGAGCACGGCGAACTCTCGGGCACGCTCCTGCAGCCGCCGGGCGATGCGGTACAGGAACTTGCCCCGCTCCGCACCGGACATCCTGCCCCACACACCCTGCTGGGCCTTGCGGGCGGCCTTCACGGCGGCGTCGATCTCCTGCGCGGTGGCGGCGGCGACGGTGGCCAGCGGCCGGGCCGTGGCGGGGTCGATCGTCTGGAAGCGACCCTCCTCGGCCCCCTCGACGAACATGCCGTCGATGAAGTGGCCCTGGTGGGGACGGATGTCGACCGGGTGGCCCTCGGGGGCCGGCGAGAACTCGATGGCGCCGGCGATCTTCAGGGTGGGGCGGTCGTCCTGGGTCATGGTCATGGGTGCTCCTGGCCTCAGTCGACGGAGATGCGGCGAGGGGAGGGGTAGGTGCCTTCCTGGCGGCGGATGAGCTGGCGCAGGAGGTCGTTGAGCAGGGAGCTGGCGCCGAACCGGAAGCGTTCGTTGGTGAGCCAGTCGGCCCCGAGGGTCTCCGCCACCAGCACGAGGTACTGCAGCGCCTGCTTGGCGGTGCGGATGCCACCCGCGGGCTTCATGCCCACCATCCGCCCGGTCTTCAGGTAGTGCTCACGGATGACGTCGAGCATCACGAAGGTGACGGGCATGGTGGCTGCGGGGCTGATCTTGCCGGTGGAGGTCTTGATGAAGTCGGCGCCGGCCGCGATGGCGAGCTGGGAGACCCCCGCGATGGTCTCGAGGCTGCCGAGCTCACCGGTCTCGAAGATGACCTTGAGAACCACGGGCCCGCAGGCCTCCCGGGTGGCCGCGATCTCGTCGAACACCCAGCCCCAGTCGCCGGTGAGGAGCCTGCCGCGGGAGATGACCATGTCGATCTCCGTGGCCCCGTGGTCGATGGCCCAGCGCACCTCGGAGAGCCGCTGACCGAGGGCGAGCTGCCCGGAAGGGAACCCGGTGGCGACGGAGGCGAGCCCCACGGGGGAGCTGGTGCCGAGGGCCTCCCGCGCCGCAGGCACCATCGCGGGGTACACGCACACCGCGGCCGTGCTCGGGAGGTCGGGCTGCTCGGCGAGGGGACGGCTGGCCTTGTGGCACAGGGCGCGCACCCGGTCGGGGGTGTCCATGCCCTCGAGGGTGGTGAGGTCGACCATGCTGACGGCCAGGCGCAGCAGGCGATCCTTGGTGTCGGCCTTGAGGCTCCGGCTCTTCACGCGGGCCACCCGCCGCGCGACGGACATCTCGTCGATCCGCGCGGATCGGAAGGCCGCCAGATCGGCCTCGGTACAGCGTTGCAGGGACATTCGGCTTCCTTTCCGGAGGATGTCTTGATGGAAGTGCCGGATGGTTCTACACCGTTCCCTCAGCCAAGGGAACCGGGCGGGCCCATGGAGTCCGGCGAGGGGGGGAGATGCGGGTCGAGGACATCCTGCTGTCGATGCGCTCCGGCGAGATCCAGTCGAAGGAGGCGATCGAGGCCTTCATCGAAGGGGTCACCCACGGTGGCGTGTCGCGGCCCCAGGCGGCGGCGTGGTTGGCCTGGGCCTTCGCGCGAACGCTCACCACCCAGGAGACCGTCCACCTCGCCGCGGCCATGACCCGCTCCGGCAAGGTGATGGACTGGGGGCCCGGCCCGCTGCTCATCGACAAGCACTCCACCGGCGGTGTGGGCGACAAGGTCTCCCTCGTCCTCGCGCCCCTGTGGGCCGCGCTCGGCCACCGCGTGCCCATGGTGTCGGGGCGCGGCCTGGGCCACACCGGAGGCACCCTCGACAAGCTGGAGTCGATCCCGGGGTTCCAGGTGGATCTGCCCGAGGCGCGCCTGCGGGAGATCCTGGACGACGTCGGCTGCTTCATGGCGGGCCAGACCGACGACATCGCCCCGGCCGACCGCACCCTGTATGCGCTCCGCAACGAGATCCAGGCCGTCGAGTCCATCCCGTTGATCGTGGGCTCCATCCTGTCCAAGAAGTTCGCCGAGGGGGTCCACAAGCTGGTCCTCGACGTGAAGGCGGGCAGCGGTGCGTTCATGAAGAGCCCGGAGCAGGCACGACAGCTCGCCCGGGCCCTGGTGGAGGTGGCCACGGGCTACGGCGTCGACTGCCGCGCCTTCATCACCGAGATGAACCGGCCCCTCGGTCTCGCCATCGGCAACGCCGTCGAGGTGCGCGAGTCCATCGACTGCCTGAAGGGTGGCGGGCCGGCGGATCTGAGGGCCTGCGTGCTCGCCCTGGCCGACCACCCGGACGCCGCCCGGGCCCTCGACGACGGCTCCGCCTACGCGTGCTTCGAGCGCCTCGTGGCGGCCCACGGCGGTGACCTCGCCTCCCTCACCGACACCTCCCGGCTCCGGGGTGCGGGGGTCACGGAGCACGTGGTCCACGCCTCCCGTGGTGGCTGGGTCTCCGGCCTCGACGCCTACGATCTCGGCGTGGCGGTGTTCCGCCTCGGCGCCGGCCGTCGCATCGCGGACGATCCGGTCGACCACGGCGTCGGCATCGAGCTGATGGCCCAGGTGGGCGACCGCGTGTTGCCGGATCAGCCCCTGATGCGGGTCTGGCACCGCGACGGCCACGCCCTCGACGACGCCCTGCAGCTCATCGAGCGGGCAACCTCCGTCTCCGATGCGCCGGTGGAGGCCGGGCCGCTGGTCATCGACGTGGTCGAGCCGGTGATCTGACCCATCACACGAACACGCCAGCCACCGTCCCCGCCAGGCACGTGGCCAGCGCCCCGGTGAGCATCGCCTTGAGCCCCAGGCTCGACAGGTCGCCCATCCGCTCCGGCGCCATGCCGCCGATGCCGCCCAGCTGGATGCCGATGGAGGCGAAGTTGGCGAAGCCGCACAGGGCGAAGGCCGCCATGGTGGCGCTGCGCTCGGAGAGCAGGGCCTCGGTGCCGTTGATGATGTCGCCGAGGTGCCCGTAGGCCACGAACTCGGTGAGCACGAGCTTTTCGCCCAGGAGGCGCCCGACCACGGTGGCCTCGCCCCAGGGGATGCCCATGATCCAGGCGAGAGGGGCGAAGACCACCGCCAGCATGTCGGCGAGCCCCACCGCGCGGCTCGCCTCGGTGCCGCAGGTGTAGCCGATCGACAGCGCCTCCTCGGCACCGCAGAACCGGAGCGGCACGACGCCCATGAGGTAGTCGACCATGTTCACGAGGGCGACGATGGCGATCAGCATGGCGGCCACGTTGATGGCCAGCTTCACGCCGTCGGAGGCGCCGATGGCCACCGCCTCGACCAGGTTGCCCGCCTCGGACCGGGGCATCTCCTCGAGCTCGCCGGCGGTCTCCGGTTCGGCGGTCTCGGGCACCACCACCTTCGCGAGGGCCAGCGCGCCGGGCGCCGCCATCAGCGAGGCCATCACCAGGTGCCCACCGATGTCGGGCATGCCGTCCTTGAGGAACCCGATGTACGCGCCGAGCACGCCACCGGCGACCGTGGCGAAGCCGCCGGTCATGATGGCCATCAGCTCGGACCGGGTCATCTTCTGGATGAAGGGACGCACCAGCAGCGGCGCCTCGGTCTGGCCCACGAAGATGTTGCCGGCGGCCGACAACGACTCCGCGCCCGAGGTGCCCATGGTGCGCACCATCACCGCCGCGATGACGCGCACGATCATTTGCATGATCCCGAGGTGGTACATCACCCCCATCAGCGCCGAGAAGAAGATGATGGTGGGCAGGATCACGAAGGCGAACGTCCGCACGGGGGGCGAGATGCCCGTCACGGGCTGCAGCACGCCGTCTGCATCCGCGATCATGTGGGGCGTCATGGAGCTGAAGATGAAGGCCGCACCCCGATCGGCGAAGCCCAGCAGCTCGTTCACGCCCGCGTTGATGACGTTGTAGAACACCTCCGCCACGGCCGGGTTGAGGATCACGAGGCCGATGACGAGCTGGATCCCCAGGCCGAACGCCACGGTGCGCCAGTTGACGCGCCCTCTGCGTTCGCTCATCAGCCATGCGATGCCGACGATCGCCGCGATGCCCACGACGGAGTGCAGCCGCTGCCAGATGGTGGTCTCGCTCGCCAGGTAGGCGGCATCGGCGGACACCATCAGGTGAAGCCAGAGAGGGGCGATCATCGTGCGCTCCGGGAAAGGGCAATGACGGTTTGCACCGCTGTTCGGGTGTACCAGTTGCGTGCAAGGTACTGAAAGCGGCGCGCGGGTCAAGTGTCATGGAAGGAGCGTCGAAACGGGTGCCCTCTGTGCCTCCTGGGGGCCGGTTGAGGGGTACCCTTGCAGTTCTGATGCGCGAAGTGGTGGGGTACGCTATCGTGGGCCACGCTCGGATCCCCCTCGCTCCCGGAACAGCATGCGCATCGTCCGCCTCGAACTGCATGGCTTCAAGTCCTTCGCCGACCGATCGGTCTTCCACTTCGGCAGGGGCATCTCCTGCGTCGTGGGGCCCAACGGGTGCGGAAAGTCCAACGTCGTCGATGCGTTGCGCTGGGTCATCGGCGAGCAGTCGGCCAAGAGCCTCCGTGGCGGCGAGATGCAGGATGTCATCTTCGCCGGGTCCGCCGAGCGCAAGCCCGTCGGCTACGCGGAGGTCGCGCTCACGTTCTCGTCGGAGGGAGGAGAGCCGTTCCCGGGTGAGTACGCGCGTTACGTCGAGCTGCAGGTCTGTCGTCGCCTCTACCGTTCGGGCGCGTCCGAGTACCTGATCAACCAGACCCGCTGCCGCCGCAAGGACATCCTCAACCTCTTCATGGACACCGGCGTCGGCAACAACCTGTACAGCTTCATCGAACAGGGTCGCATCGACAAGATCGTGTCCGCCTCGCCGGTGGAGCGCCGTTCCCTCATCGACGAGGCCGCCGGCATCACGCGGTACAAGATCCGCCGCGCCGAGGCCATGAAGAAGCTCGAGGCCACCGCGGGCCAGCTCGACCGCGCCGCCGACGTCGCCGACGAGATGGAGCGCCGCTTGAAGACCCTCGAGCGTCAGGTCTTCAAGGCCGCCCGCTTCAAGCGCCTTCGTGCCCAGGTCCGTCAGGAGGAGATCTTCCTCGGACTCGCCAAGTTCCACGACCTGTCGTCCCAGCGCCAGGAGCTCAACGCCCGTCTCCGCAAGGAGCGTGGCGAGGCCGAGCAGCTCGAGGCCCGCGCCGCCGAGCTGCAGGACGATCTCGGGGTCCGTGGGGGTGAGCTGGAGGTGGCCGAGATCACCGTCGGCAACGCCCGCGATCAGCTCCACGAGCTCGATGCCCGACGCCGGGAGCTCGAGGCGGGGCTGCGCCTGCACGAGCGCCGCCGCGACGAGCTGGGCCAGCAGGTCGAGGGCGCCCAGCGGGAGCACGAGGCCGAGAAGCGCCGGGTCGAGGAGGCCGAGGTCGAGCTCGAGACCGCCGCCGAGGAGCTCGAGTCCCTGCAGATGGAGCTCGAGTCGGCAGAAGAGGTGATCGACGATCTGCAGTCCGCGATGGACGCCACCCAGGCCCGCCACCTGGATGCCCAGTCGGCCCTGCGCGACGTCGAGCGCTCCGCCCAGGCCCGCGAGGCACGGCTCAAGGAGCTCTCCGAGCGCCGCGAGTCCCTGCAGACCACCTGCCGGGAGCTCCCGGTCCGTCGCAGCGAGGCCCGCCAGCGGCGCGCGGACGCAGAGCAGGAGAAGGTCGTCCTGATCAAGCGCGTCGCGGTCGCCGACGAGGTGGTCGAGGAGCGTCAGCTCGCCGTGGAGTCCCTCGAAGAGCAGCTGATGCAGTCCGAGGATGTCCTCGAGGCCGCCACCCGCAAGTCCCTGCACTGCAAGGACGACCTGCGCCGCACCGAGGTCGAGCAGCAGCGGATCCAGCGCGAGCTGTCCGAGCAGGTGATGCAGGCCGAGGCCGCGGGCCGCGAGGCGTCCAGGGTGCTGGCCAAGGCGGTCCAGGCCGCCCAGGAGTCCGAGGACGCCGCACAGTCCGCCCTCGAGCGCTCGCTGTCCCAGGCCTACGAGCAGGTCCAGCGGGAGCAGTCCCAGCGGCTGCAGAAGGCCCAGGCGGATGCCCGTGCCGCCCTCGAGGCCGTGCAGTCCGAGGCCGACGCCGCGTTCGACACCGCCCGCAAGGCGGCCGAGGCGGGCTTCGACGAGCAGGAGCAGTCGCTGCAGCAGCAGGTGGACGACGCCGTCGCCGAGGCCTCCACCGCCGTGGAGGAGGCCGAGACCACCGGGCGGCTCGCCCTCGAGGAGAAGGTGGGAACCGCACAGGCCCGCCTCGAGGAGCTCGAGGGTCGCTACGAGGACGCCCGGTCCGCCCTGGAGGACATGGATGGCCGCCTGGCCGGTGCCGTGCGACGCCGGCGCGAGGTGGAGGCCCTGGTCGCGGCCCTGCAGGCGGAGAAGCGGGTGCTCGAGCAGCGCGACGGCGCCATGCAGGCCATCGACGAAGCCCTGGGCCGTCCCGCTCGGCTCTTCGAGCAGCTGCAGATCCCGGAGGCGCGTCGCGAGGAGATCACGGCTCTGCTGGGCGATCGCCTGCTGATGCCCGTCCTGCGCTCCGCCGACGAGGTCGCGAGGGCGGCCGCCGCGGCGGAAGGGCAGGGGCAGGCGAGGGTCCTGTACGTGCCCGGCGAGCTCACCCTGGAGGCCGTCGCTGCCGCCGTGGCCTGCGACACCCTGGAGCAGGCCCTCGGGCAGGTCTCCGAGGGCGCACGGGGCGCGGTGGTCGTGTCCTCGGGCGTGCGGGTGGATGCCCAGGGCGTGGTCTACCTCGGAGGCGACGCCGACGAGGCCCGGGCCCAGCTCGAGCTGCGTGACAAGCTGCACGACGCCGAGGGGCAGCTCTCCCAGCTGGCCGCGCGCTGCGACGAGCTCGACAAGGAACGCACGGGGCTCCGCGCCCAGGCGGAGGGTCTGCGCCTGCGGCTGCGCAACGCGCGCACGTCCGTGGAGCAGGTCGACAAGCAGGCCCGCGAGGCGCTCAAGGCAGGGGTCGACGCCGCGCGCACGGAGGGAGAGGCCCTCGTCCGGGAGCGGCGGGAGGCCTTCGTCCGGTGGCGTGCCCAGGCTCGCCAGCAGCTCGACGCCGATCTCGGCGGCGTGCGCTCCCAGCGCGATGCCACCATCCAACAGGCCCGTGACGCCGGGGAGGCCCGCGTGGCGGACGCGCGGGCGCAGCTCGAGCAGGAGCTGCAGGCCCTGCGCGCGTCCCAGTCGGAGCAGCGTGCCGCCTTCCGTGAGGCATCGGCCCAGCGGGTGGCCTCCGCGCGCGAGGAGCTCCAGTCCGCCCAGGACGAGCGCGCGGAGACCCAGCAGATCCGCATCGACGAGCTGAGGGAGGCCCTCGACGGCCTCAACCGACGCCTCGAGCGCGGTCGCGAGAGGTCCGATCAGGCGGAGGCCGAGCTCGCGGCCGTCCGCAAGAGCCAGGATGCCCTTCGCCAGCAACAGCGGGAGCACGAGATGGTCCTCGTCCGCGTGCGGGCGGAGCAGGATGGCGCCCGTCAGCAGGCCCAGCTCGTCGACGAGCGCATCGCCCGGCTCGGCGAGGAGATCGAGAGCCTGTCGGAGCGCCTCGAGGAGGCCACCGAGCAGCTCGAGGAGCTGCAGATCCTGTTCGAGGAAGCCGAGGAGGCCGCTGCTGGCCAGGAGGAGCTGCTCGAGCGGGAGCTTGCCCGCGCCGAGAAGGCCGAGCAGGCCTACCACCAGGCACGTCAGGCCCTCGCGTCGGCCAACGACGGACTGCGGGCGCGCCGCGAGCGCAAGGTCCACCTGCAGGCCACCTCCGAGGCGGCCCGCCGTCAGCTCGCCACCTCCGGTGAGCGCCTGCGCGTGGGGGCGTCCCGCATCGAGGAGCTCTCCGCCCTGCTGGTCGACGCACGTCGGGCCCGTGCGGAGGCCTCCAACGAGCTCGATGTGGTCGCCTCCGAGCGACAGGAAGCCGCCACCGCCTTCCAGCAGGCCCAGGAGCGCTTCACCTCCCTCAAGGCGGTGTACGACGAGCTGTCCGAGGAGCTCGGCACCTGTGAGCGCCGCTCCGATCACCTCCGTCGTGGCATCCTCGAGGCCGAGCAGCACGAGCACCAGGCGGGCATGGAGATCACGGCACTCTCCGATCGGCTGGAGGAGCGCTACCAGGTGCCCGTGGCCCAGTGGTTGCAGCACCTCCTCGAGCGCAGTGGGCTGCGGCTCGATGCCGGCGACGAGGCCAAGGCGGGCCTGAAGATCCGCAACCGCACGGTGGATCCGGTGCCGGATCTGATCCTGCACCCGGACATGCTCACCGACGAAGCCACGATCACCGAGTACGTCGAGCGGATCACCGAGCACCGTGAGGAGCTCCGCAAGCTCGGCGACGTCAACCTCACCGCCTTCGAGGAATACCGCGAGCTCGTGGTCCGCTTCGAGGATCTCGATGGTCAGCGCAACGATCTGGAGGAGTCCGTCTCCTCCATCCGCAGCGCCATCGCGAAGATGAACAAGACCTGCCGCGAGCGCTTCCGCGACACCTTCGAGATGGTCAACACCACCTTCCAGCAGTCCTACCCGAACCTCGTCGGCGGTGGTGAGGCGCGCCTTGCGCTGACGGACGAGGAGGATCTGCTGGAGACCGGTGTCGAGATCTTCGTACGTCCCCCCGGAAAGCGCCTGCAGAACCTCGGTCTGTTGTCCGGCGGCGAGAAGGCCATGACCGCCATCGCGCTGCTCCTGGCCCTGTTCACCGTCAAGCCTTCCCCGTTCTGCGTGCTCGACGAGGTCGATGCGCCGCTCGACGAGGCCAACGGTGCGCGCTTCAACGACATGCTGGTGCACATGTCGGCCATGACGCAGTTCATCGTCATCACCCACAATAGGAAGACGATGGAGTGTGCCGACACACTGTACGGAATTACGATGCCTCAGCCGGGGTGCTCGGCCCTTGTCTCCGTCCAGGTGGATTCCTAGGGTAGCGGCCCCGAGACCAGGAGCGCGACATGGATCCGGCGAACGAGCAGGGAACACCCCCCGACAATTCTCAGGCCACCGTCACCGAGGTCGCGGTACCCGATGCCCCGGTCGATGCGGCCCCCACCGGTCCGTTCGACCTGTGGATGTACGGTGTCCCGGTGTTCGTCATCGCGATCATCGTGTGGATGGTCGTCCGGCCCAAGAAGAAGGGCCCGGCCGCCGAGCTCGAGGATCGCACCCTGCCGGCGGGTGCCGACCGGATCGAGGTAGAGCAGGCCGCCAAGGAGCCCGCGGGCCTGGCATCGCGCCTCGCCCAACGCCTGAGCGCCTCTCGCAACGCCCTCAAGGGGCGCTTCGATCAGCTCTTCGGCGGCAGCATCGACGACGACATGCTCGAAGAGCTCGAGGAGGTCCTCCTCGTCAGTGATGTCGGCGTTACCACCACCGAGCGGATCCTCACGCCCGTCCGTGAGGCCATGCGCAACGGCAACGTGGATCCGGCGTCGCTCCGACACGTGATGAAGACCACCATGTCGGAGATGCTCATGGAGGTCGACGCCCCCATGGCCTCTCCGGACGACCACAAGCCGCTGGTGCTGCTGGTGGTGGGGGTCAACGGCTCCGGCAAGACCACGTCGATCGGCAAGATCGCCGCCCGGTACGTCCGCGATGGCAAGTCGGTCATCCTCGGCGCGGCCGACACCTACCGAGCGGCCGCCGCCGACCAGCTCGCCGTCTGGGCGGAGCGCGCCGGCGCCACCCTCGTGCGGCACAAGGAGGGCGCGGATCCGGGGGCTGTCGTGTACGAGGCCCTCGAGAAGGGCATCCACACCGGCGCGGACGTCGTCATCATCGACACCGCGGGGCGCCTGCAGACGGTCCGGCCCCTGATGGAGCAGCTCTCCAAGATCAACCGGGTCATCCGCAAGCTGGTGCCCGATGGCCCCCACGAGACACTCCTGGTGGTCGACGGCACCATGGGCCAGAACGCCCTGTCCCAGGCGCGGTCCTTCCACGAGGCCACGCCCCTCACGGGCGTCGTCGTCACCAAGCTCGACGGCACCGCCAAGGGCGGCATGGTCCTCGCCATCTCCTCCGACATGGCCAAGCCGATCAAGTTCATCGGCATCGGCGAGCAGATCGACGATCTGCGCCCCTTCGATCCCCAAGCCTTCCTGGATGCACTGGTCTGACATGGAACAACGAATCTCCATCTGGGGCCGTAGCTACCGGCTCCGCGGCGGCGACACCGATCTGCAGCCCCTCGCCAGGCAGGTCGAGGAGCGACTCCTCAAGCTCTCCCAGGGCACGGGGCGTCAACCTCTCGATGTCGCCATCCTGGTCGCCCTCAACCTCATGGCCGAGCTGCACGAAGCGCGGCAGTCGGCAGGCCCTGGTGTTCCAGCGCGAGAGGTGGACGCCGCCCTCGCTTCCATCGACAAGCTCGAGGAGATGGTGAGGCAGCTCGCCGCCTCGCGCGTGTCCTGAGGATCCAGTCAAGGTCCATGCCCTGCCACCACGGTGGATCCAGAGGCGAACCCGCCGCGTCGCCGCCGTGACGATGCCCCCGACACCCGATCCAGCCTGCAGGCCGGATCGGGTGTCGTCGTTTCGGGGATCACACCCGCAGGGAAGCGATCCGGGGGGCCGGGAGGCCCTACGGGAGAACGCGTAGCGCGGAAGAATCGGCCTTGTAGCAGTTGTCTGACGGTCCCGGAGACTTTTCTGTGGATTTCTCCTTGCCTTGGCCTGCAAGGGGTCGTTATAAGCCGTGGGCCTGACGGCGAACGCGCTTGGCGCTGACGCTGGCCACCTCCTCGGAGGCGGTCCCAAGGCAAGACGAGAGAGAGGCATCCTCCGGGATGGCGCTCTTCTTCGGTCTTTGAAATGCAGATAGTGAGTGGGTGAGAACCCGTCGATGACACAACTCGTGTCACTGACACGAGCCAGCCTTCTTCGGAAGGTAACCAATAGAGATCGAATTCATTGGAGAGTT
>JARACJ010000019.1 GCA_028767165.1 Proteobacteria bacterium DTSAM18
TGGCTCGTGTCAGTGACACGAGTTGTGTCATCGACGGGTTCTCACCCACTCACTATCTGCATTTCAAAGACCGAAGACCAACCGTTGTTGGCTTCGCTTGCCTGCTTTCGTTGGCTGCCCGGCTGAGCGCCGCGCCGTCAGGCCCACGCCTTTTAATGGCTCCTGGGGGCTGCTGGCAAGCAGAAGATCCGATCTTCCTTCACCGGTCCGGCGGGATGTCACGGCAGACCGGGGCAATGGGGCCGGAGTTTTCCTGGGAGGCGCACCGGCAGGCCGCCCGGGCCTGCAGACGGACTTCTCCTGACCCGGTCCCGGACGGGCACGACTGCGGTGCCGCCCGCTGCACGACGAACGTTGGCGCCGCCTCCCCCATCGGTCTGCCGCGGCCCCGTTGCCCAGAAGGCGGAACGCCACCCGAGCTGGTGGTGGGCAGCATCGTGAGAGTTCCGGGTAGCGGTGGCGTCCACAGGCATGGCCGAAGCCACGCCAGACACGACCGTGGTGGACCGACCCGCCCCCGCAACGACCACACGGTCACAACGACTGTGTGTGGGGGTGTCCCTCGCGCCCGACCGGTGAGCTCGCTCCGTGTGGGCGTGTCCTGAAGGACCAGCACTTGATGGGGGCAGCACCACACGCGGTGTCATCACTCTGAACAGCAACCGGTGGCGCTCGAGGGAGACGGAGGGGTCGAACCAGGCTCGCCGATGCGGCCGGTCTCCCGCGCCCGTGCGGGGGGGGGGGGCGGGGAGCAGGCCACCGCAGACACCGCGTCGCTCACAGGTCATGGAGCAGCCCGTCTCCCTCTCGGGAGAAAACGACACACCCACCGGTACGTCACTGGCAACGCTGTCGGGCTCGCAGGAAACGATGCTACCTGGTGGCATCACAGCGATACCAACCGACATGACAGCGCTACGGAGGCGCGTGGCACTGTTGCAAGGCGTGCCCAAGCGGCGCGTTGTCGTCGGCCCGGTCTACCACCAGCCGGTACGACCCACGATGGTCGCGCCCGACCGATGGATGGGATCCCGAGGCCGCTCGACGGGAGACCAGGTCTGGCTGCTGGTAGGAACGGCGGACTCACCAGGCTGCTGGCTTCGGGTAGCACCAGCTGCAAGAGGAATGGGATCGACAGGTCGTAGAAGGCTTGCGTGACCTGCGAACACGTCAGGCCCTGAACGGGCCTTCCTTCGACACGGCAGTCCTACGAGACGTCGCTTCAGGCATGTTCGAACAGGAAACCTGTGCGTATGACTTCCGCTCCCGTCTCTGCGTCCTGCCTTGGCGACCCACGTCGGGCCCTTGAGGCCCTCCTACCTGCCGCTGCGGCTGCTGGCCGTGGCTTCGCGCAGTCTGGCACAGGCAAGCTGTGCGAGTAGCCCTCCGCTTGGGGCCTTCCGCCTTGCTCGGTCGCAGAGCAGGTCAGGCTGAGCGAGCTCCGCGTGGGCACGGCGGACTCCCCAATCTGCTGGCTGCAGGTAGGGCCAGGTGCCAGAAGGGAGAGATCGACGAGTCGCCATGCCTGGCGTGACCTACGAACGCGTCAGGCCCTGAACGGGCCGTCCTTCGACACGGCAGTCCTACGAGACGTCGCTTCAGGCATGTTCGCACAGGAAACCCGTGCGTGTTGCCTTCCGCTCCCGTCTCTGCGTCCTGCCTTGGCGACCCACGTCGGGCCCTCGAGGCCCTCCTACTTGCCGCTGCGGCTGCTGGCCGTCGCTGCGCGCGGTCTGGCACAGGCAAGCAGTGCAAGTAGCCCTCCGCTTTGGGCCTTCCGCCTTGCTCGGTGGGAGAGCAGGTCAGGCTGAGCGAGCTCCGCGTGGGAACGGCGGACTCCCCAATCTGCTGGCTGCAGGTAGGGCCAGGTGCCAGAAGGGAGAGATCGACGAGTCGCCATGCCTGGCGTGACCTACGAACACGACAGGCCCTGAACGGGCCTTCCTTCGACACGGCAGTCCTACGAGACGTCGCTTCAGGCAGGTTCGCACAGGAAACCTGTGCGTGTTGCCTTCCGCGCCTGTCAGGCGACACGACAAACTGATCCAGTGACGACACGAGGAATTGATCCACCTCCGTCATCTGGAGGAGTCCATGGCATTGCCAGGCATCGAACGAGAGGGCACGCCGCGTCGGAAGACGCGGAGGCCCGACGTGAAGGATCAAGAGACGGTCGAGCTCATGCTTCGTCTGAAGCGAGCCGGGTGGAGTGCCCGCAGGATCGCGAGAGAGCTCAGGTGTTCCCGCAACACCGTGCGCCGCTACCTCGAGCAAGGCGGATGGCGACCCGCGTCGTCGCCGAACCGGAAGGCCGTCCTGGATGGGCGTGAGGACTGGCTCAAACAGCAGTTCGAGCAGCACGACGGCAATGCCGAGGTCGTTCGGCAGATGCTGGTGCAGGAGCACAAGCTCTCCGTTTCGCTGCGAACCGTGGAGCGAGCGGTGAAACCCTACCGGGACGACCTGAAGGTTCAGGCGGTCGCTACGGTCCGGTTCGAAACGGCGCCTGGGGAGCAGATGCAGGTGGACTTCGGGTCCAAGCGCGTGGTCATCGATGGCGTGGAGACCCGCGTGTACATCTTCGTGGCTACGCTTGGCTACTCCCGACGTTGCTTCATCAGGTTCACCCGACACGAGCGGCAGTCCGCGTGGATGCAAGGCATCGAGGCGGCGTTCCATCACTTCGGTGGTGTCCCTCGCAAGGTGCTCGTGGACAACGCCCGTGCGCTTGTCACCAAGCACGACCCCAACACCGGTGAGATCGAGTTCAACGACAAGTTCCACGCATTCGCCAAGCACTGGGGATTCACCCCCAAGGCCTGCAAGCCACGCCGAGCACGCACCAAGGGCAAGGTCGAGAGCAACGTCAAATACGCCAAGCGAAACTGTCTGGCCGGCCACGAGTTCTCGTCCTGGGAAGCGATGGAAGGCCACGGCCACTGGTGGATGAAGAACATCGCCGACGTGCGGGAGCACGGAACCACCGGTGAGAAGCCCATTGAGCGCTTCCAACAAGCCGAGCGGGAAGCTCTGGCCCCCATCGATGGCCGGGTTCCGTTCCTGCAGGTCCGTGAACTGCAGAGAATCGTCCACGCCGACGCGTGCGTGGTGATCGACACCAACGCGTACAGCGTCCCGTGGAAGTACATCCGTCGCCACGTCAGCGTGATCGTCGCCGGGGGCCAGGTTGAGGTGATGCACGGCGGGGAGCGCATCGCAGTCCACGCGGAGCTTCCGGGGAACAACAGACGGAGCATCGAGCGAGACCACCTGGCCGGCATCGTCGCCAGCCATCCTGCCCAGGTGCAGGCTGGCGTCGATGCCACCCAGGCGGTCCCCCCAGAAGAACCAGAAGCTGAACTTCTGAGGCCGCTTCAGGAGTACGAAGACTTCGCGGGAGGTTCGTGGTGACCTTCGAACACGACGAGATGCAGCAGCTTCTGACACGCCTTCGTCTGCCGTTGTTGCGCGACCAATTGGACAATCTCCTGGATGAGGCCACCAGGCAGGACCTGACGCTGCGGGAGACCGTACAGTTCCTGCTTCAGGCCGAGGTTCGCCAGAAGGACCAGCGACGGGTGGCCATGGCAATCAAGATCGCGCACTTCCCCGCGGTTCGGACCCTCGATGGATTCGACTTCAAGGCCCAGACGGCCGTCGATCCCAAGCAGATCCGGGAGCTGGCGGTCAGCCGGTGGGTCGCCAACGGCGACACGGTGTTGTTCCAGGGCCCGCCAGGCGTTGGGAAGACGCATCTGGCCATCGCCTTGGGCAGAGAAGCGATCTTCAAGGGCTACTCGACGTTGTTCGTCTCCGGGACGAAGCTGCTGACGGAGCTGTCCGCTGCACACGCTGAAGGCCGCTTGAACGAGCGGATCCGCCACTTCGGAAAGCCCAAGCTTCTGATCATCGACGAGCTTGGCTACCTGCCGTTCGAGGCCAACGCCGCCCACCTGTTCTTTCAGTTGGTCAGCTACCGCTACGAGCGCGGCGCCATGCTTGCGACCAGCAACCGCGCTGTGGGCGAGTGGGGCCACGTTTTCGGCGACCCGGTCGTGGCCACGGCCATCCTGGACCGGTTGCTGCATCACAGCCACATCATCACCATCCGAGGCGACAGCTACCGCCTGCGGAAGAAGCGTCAGAGCGGGCTGGTCCGCAAGACGCCGGAACACGTCAACGTCTGAACCGAGGGGGTGGATCAGTTCTTGGTGTCGCAGGTGGATCAGTTTCTGATGTCGCTTGACAGCGCCCGGTAGTGTCCATCTGAGTGGTGTACGAGGAGGCGGGACCGCCGAGTGCGCGATGATGCGGAAGCAAAGTTCCAAACCCGCATCGAGAGGCACCCGATGGCCCGCAACGACAGTGTGCGCCCTTTTCA
>JARACJ010000001.1 GCA_028767165.1 Proteobacteria bacterium DTSAM18
TTACACTTTGGTTGGTGTAGATAGTGCGGAGGACCCACCTGATCCCATTCCGAACTCAGAAGTTAAGCTCCAGCACGCCGATGGTACTGCAGCGGTGACGCTGTGGGAGAGTAGGTCACGCCAGCCTCCCCTTTGAAGACCCCCGGTCGAGTCAGCAATGACTCCCGGGGGTTCTTCTGTTCTTGGCCCAGGCGGGCGTGACCTGCTCTCCCACCGAGCAAGGCGGAAGGCCCCAAGCGGAGGGCTACTCGCACAGCTTGCCTGTGCGAACATGCCCGAAGCGACGGCCTGCAGCCGCAGCGGCAAGTAGGAGGGCCCTCAAGGGCCCGACGTGGGTCGCCAAGGCAGGACGCAGAGACGGGAGCGGAAGGCAGCACGCACAGGTTTCCTGTGCGAACCTGCCTGAAGCGACGTCTCGTAGGACTGCCGTGTCGAAGGAAGGCCCGTTCAGGGCCTGACGTGTTCGTAGGTCACGCCAAGCTTCGCGACTCGTCGATCCCAATCTTCGGGCACGTGGTCCTACCTGCAGCCAGCAGGTTGGGGAGTCCGCCGTTCCAACCTGGAACTCGCTCAGCCTGACCTGCTCTCCCACTGAGCAAGGCCGCAGGCCCAAAGCCAAGGGCAAGAGGCACAGCTTGCCTGTGCCAGACTGCCCGAAGCGACGGCCTGCAGCCGCAGCCTGAAGTGGCAGGGCCCTCAAGTACCTGACGTGGATAGCCAGGTCAGGACGCAGGGAGGGGAGTGGAAGGGGATACGCACAGGAATCCCTTGCGCTCTTGCCTGAAAGGACGTCTCGCAGGACTGCCGTGTCGAAGGCTGGCCCGTGCAGGGCCTGACGTGTTCGCTGATCACGTCAGCGTTCCCTTGGAAGACCCCTGGCCGGCGTCAGCGATGACGGCCGGGGCGCTCCTGACCTTGCAGCGGTCAGCCATGTCCTGATGCGGGACCTGGTCAGCGCCCGGGCGCGAACTGGTGGGCGATGTCCACAGGCTGGCTGTTCGGGACCACCGAAGGCACGGCGCCGCCAAGTGGAGCGGTGTGCGGTGTGGCACCCCGCGCGGAGTGGGGCCGGACACGTCGAGACCAGTTGGGGCGTTGCATGGCTGGCACCGGGACGGCGGCATGCCGGTCGGTGGAGCAACTCCATCGACGGTCGGGTACGGGCTCGTCGCAGGTACCGAGAAGCGAGGGACCGTTGGATCCAGCGCCGTGTTCGGCTGCCGCTGGAACGTGACGGATCCGGTCGTCGTCCACACGCTTCTCCACCGCGTGGCCGCGCGTCGTCAGATGGCCGGAAGTGGCGCTGATTGTGGGGAAATGGCACGTCGCGGCCCGGAAGTTGACAACTTTCCGTGGTGGATGGCGATCAGGTGTCGTAAGATGTGGGCGATGTCAGATAGCCTTCTCGTGCTTGTCGAAAACTGGGAGCGGAAATCATGCGACCGATGTTGACTCTTCTGGGTGCTGCGGTGCTCGCCGGATGCGGCGGTGCGCCCGACGTGTTCATTCCCGATACCCGGGTGCCGATCGCCAATGAGCCCTCCCTTGGCACCCCTCGGGCCCACGATAAGATCACCCAGCTCGACGAGCCGAAGGTCGATGTCCTCTGGGTCATCGACAACTCCGGTTCCATGGGTGAGGAGCAGGAGCTCGTCGCTGACAACTTCAGCGCGTTCCTCCGCTTCTTCCTCGAGTCCGGTCTCGACTGGCACATGGGCCTGATCAGCACCGACACCGATGACGAGGCCTCCGCGGGCGTCCTCTACCAGTCCGGTGGTCACCGCTATGTCTCCCGCGAGACCGTCGGCGCCGAAGAGGTGTTCGGCAACATGGTCAACGCACTCGGCACCTTCGGTTCCGCCACCGAGCGTGGCTTCCGTGCGGTGGATCGCTTCTTCGACAAGCTCAACCGCGACAACCGTGGCTTCTACCGCGAAGAGGCAGCGTTCCACGTCATCGCCATCTCCGATGAGGAAGAGCAGTCTGGCGACGATCCGTCCCAGCCCGAGTTCATCGAGATGATGCGCAACCTCAAGCCCGATCCCGAGATGGTCACCTTCTCGTCGATCGTCGGCCCCGCTCCCTCCGGTTGCTCCGGCGACTACGGCAGCGCAGGCGTGGGTGCTCGCTACATCTTCGCCACCGAGAACATCGGCGGCATGCACGAGTCCATCTGCGAGGAGGACTGGGTTCCCGTCCTTCGCGAGCTGGGCCTGCAGGCTACCGGCATGCGCATCGAGTACTTCCTCTCCGAGGCACCCGTGCCCGGCACCATCGAGGTGTGGCTCGAGGTCCCCAACGGCGATCCCGACGAGGGCGACTACTTCGTGTACGACGGCGTCGACAAGGCCCTCCTGGCCGACGGCGGCAACCTGGTGGACTACTGCCCCAGCGGCACCTGCTTCACCTTCGAGTACAACCCGGTGCGTAACTCCATCTACATGGAAGGTTACGTTCCCCCGGCACTGTCCATCGTGCACATCGAGTACGACATCCACAGTGAGGACCAGCCCGACTTCTCCTTCTCCCTCGAGGATGAGCAGTGAGCTGATGCTTCTGTGAACGACGAAGGGCCCCCTCGGGGGCCCTTTTCTCGTTCTTGGTGGAGGTTGGAGCGCCCGGTTCACGTTCGGGCCTACACCCGCGGCACCCTTGTCGGCGCGCCCTCGTGAAGGCCCACGCACCGGCACAGCGTAGGGCCGGTGGTGTGGAGCGCTCGGGGCTTCGACGCCGGTGGTGTCGAGCGGATGCGGTCCTGAGGGACCGTGGTGGCGTGCTCTCTCGGGTGGCGTCACGGCTCTCTGCGCCTGTGGCGTAGTCACGTGACCCATGAGCGCCCCAGATGGCGAGGACGAGCGCCTGGGCGATTCGGGAGCCCGGAGGGGCACGCAGCAACGTCGTGGGCATCGACTGGGGCGGCCTGGTACGGCGCGGTACCGGGCCCTCCTCGCAATGGATGTCCGCGTGCTGACGGCCTCGAGGACGCCTCGTCGGGCGGATGGGTCGCGCTGCCGCCCCTGGGTGAAGGCCACCCGATGGAGAGGAGGGACACACGTGCGCGCCTCGATCTCGGGGGTCGTGCACGGGGTGGATTCGATGCCTGTCCACGTGTTTTGGCTGCTTGCCGCGAGAGCGACGGAAGAAAGGGACTTGTAGTGGTACCGTAAGGTGTGGTAGCTTCCGCCCCTCTCCGGATGTCGAATCTGGACTGCCGGTCTGGAAAAAGGGGGATGCGATGAGGCTTGGTCCTGTGATTGTGTCGGTTGGCGCGATGTTCCTCGGGGGGTGTCAGGAAGACCCCCCGCTCATGCTCCTCACCGCGGATGCACCCATCCACAACCCCCCAAACCTGTCGACGCCCCGCGTGACGGATCGGATCACGCAGACCGATGAGCCCATGGTGGACATTCTGTGGGTCATCGACAACTCCGGTTCGATGGCCGAGGAGCAGGACGCGATCGCCACCAACATCGACGCCTTCCTGGCCTGGTTCCTCGCCAGCGGAACCGACTGGCACATGGGCGTGATCAGCACCGACACCGACGCTGCCAACGCAGGTGTGCTCGTGCAGTCGGGTGGTCACCGGTTCGTCTCCCGCGAGGTCGTCGGAAACGATGCCGTGTTCGCCAGCATGGTGGCCAGTCTGGGCACGGCGGGCTCTGCGAGTGAGCGAGGACTGCGCGCCGTCACCCGTTTCTTCGACAAGCGCAATGGACCCAACATGGGGTTCTACCGCGACGACGCATCGTTGCACGTCATCGTGGTGTCGGACGAGGACGATCAGTCCGGCGCGGATCCCACCGTGTCCGAGTTCGTGGAGATGATGGTGAACCTCAAGGCGGGTGAGCGGGAGGTCACCTTCTCGTCCATCGTGTGGCCCACCAGCGGCTGCAGCGGCGGCATCTACGCCGGCACCACCGGCACCCGGTACATCATGTCGACCAACCAGATCGGCGGACTGCACGAGCCCATCTGTCAGGATGACTGGATTCCGCTGCTCGAGGAGCTCGGTCTTCAGGCGGCCGGCTCCACCGAGTACTACCTGTCGGAGGTCCCCGTGGAGGGGACCCTGCGCGTGTGGGTGGAGCTGCCCGCCGTGACGGAAGGCGCCGAGGTCGACACCGGGGCGGTGCAGACGATCCACGAGGGGGTGGATCTCGATCGCCTCGCCGATGGGCAGACGCTGGCAGACGCTTGCGGTGCGAACGTCTGCTTCGGCTACGTCTACGACCCGATTCGCAATTCAGTGTCGATGGAAGGGTACACGCCCACTGCGCTCGCGGTGGTCAACCTGGAGTATGATCTCCTTCGAGAGCATCAGCCCGAGCCGGAATTCTAGGAGCCGAGCGTGGTCCGGGGTCGGTGGGTCCCCGGGGGTACCACGGTCGTGACGCCCCGAAGCGCACATGGCGCTTCCAACGCGTGGGGACGACGAAGCAGCCCTTGGGAGAGGGTGGCCGCTTCTCGTCCCTCTCCACGTTCTTGGGTGGAGGCGCCGTCTCAGTCCGACTGCAGCTTGCGCTGCCACCAGTCGAGCCGGGCGGCGATGGTCTTCTCCTCGCCATGGGGGGCCGGCTGGTAGAACGTGCGACCCTGGAGGCGGTCCGGCAGGTACTGCTGCGCCACGATGTGGTGTGGATGGTCGTGGGGGTACAGGTAGCCGGCTCCGTAGCCCTCCTGCTTCATGTGGTCCGTGGGCGCGTTGCGGAGGTGGAGGGGGACGGGCAGGGCGCCGGTGCGGCGGACCTCGTCGAGGGCCTTGTTGATGCCCATGTAGGCCGCATTGGACTTGGGAGAGCAGGCCAGGAAGGTGACCGCCTGGCCCAGCACGATGCGCGCCTCCGGCATGCCGATGAGCTGCACGGCGCGCGCTGCGTCGGTGGCTACACCGAGTGCACGGGGGTCGGCGTTGCCGATGTCCTCGCTGGCGAAGATGATGAGGCGGCGGGCGAGGAAGGCCGGGTCGTCGCCTCCGGCCAGGAGCCTCGCGAGCCAGTACAGCGCCGCCTGTGGATCGCTGCCACGCATCGACTTGATGAGCGCCGAGGTGACGTTGTAGTGGTCTTCGCCGGTCTGATCGTGTCTGACGACGGCCTCGGCGAGGACCTGCTCGAGGGTGTCCATCGTGAGGGTGGCGCCCGGGGACACGAGGAAGAAGGCGCGCTCGAGGTACGACAGGGCCTGGCGGGCATCGCCAGCAGTGACCTGGGCGAGGGCATCGAGCACGGTGTCGTCGACGGTCAGCTCGCGCTGCAGGAGCTGGGCGTCTTCCTCGAGGGCGCGCTCCAGCAGGGTGCGCACCTGGCCCGGGGTCAGCGGGTCCAGGTGGATGAGCTGGACCCGGGATCGGAGCGCGGGGTTGAGCGAGAACGAGGGGTTCTCGGTGGTGGCGCCGATGAGGGTGATGGCGCCGCTCTCGACGTGGGGCAACAGGGCATCCTGTTGGGCCTTGTTCCAGCGGTGGATCTCGTCGACGAAGATGACGGTGGCCTGCGCGTGCAGGCCTGCGCTGCGGTGCTCGGCCTCCTCGACGGCCTTGCGGAGCTGCTTGATGCCGTCAAGGACCGCGGAGAACTGCTCGAAGTGTGCACCCACGGAGCTGGCCAGGAGCCGCGCCGTGGTGGTCTTTCCGCATCCCGGCGGACCCCACAGGACCAGCGAAGGCATGGTGCCTTCGGAGAGCATGCGGCTCAGGGGCGCGCCTTCACCGAGCCAGCGCTCCTGTCCGACGATCTGATCGAGACGTGTGGGGCGCATGCGGGCGGCGAGGGGCGGGCTCTGGGACACGAGGACGACTCCGTGGGTGAGGCGAGGGCTGCACCCACGCTATCGCTCCATGAAGCGCTCGTACAGGGCCGGGCTCCGGAGCAACCGACGCAGGCCCCGCGCGGGGGCCAGTGCCGGTTGTTCCGCCACGAAGAAGGGGATGCCGGTGGCCTGCTTCAGTACGTGGTCGAGGTCGGGGAGCTGGGCCAGTCCGCCCGTCAGGAGGACACCCTGCTGGAGTGCGTCGGCGGACAGTTCCGGTGGGGTCTCCTGCAGGACCTCGAGGACCGTGCTGGTGATGCGGGTGACCTGATCCTGGACGGCGTCCGCACAGTGGCGGCTGCTGAAGTCGAAGGCTCGGGGAGCGCCGGTGGACATGTCGCGGCCCCGGATGCGGACCATGCGTACATGGGGGTGAGGTGCCGCGGCACCCACGTCGATCTTGATGCGCTCCGCTGCGCCCTCGGAGATCATCAGGCTGTGGACGCGTCGAAGCCACTGGCTGATGGCGGCGTCCATCTGACGGCCCGCGACACGGATGGCGCGGTGGACCACGAGGCCGGCAAGGCTGATCATGGCCACATCGATGCGGCCGCCACCGATGTGGACCACGAGCTGGCCGTGGGGGGCCGCCAGGTCAAGATCGTTGCCGAGGCCGGCGGCCAGGACGTTCTCGATGAGCTCGACGTGGTGAGCACCGGCCGCCCGGGTGGACTCGATGAGTGCCCGGCGCTCTCCCTCGGACAGGTCCGGGGGGACGGACATCACGCAGTGAAGACGGGTGAAGGGACCGCCATCGGGCACCACCTGGCGGAACCCGTGCGAGAGGAACCGCTCGAGCGCCTGGTGGTCGGACACGACGCCGCCCTGGATCGGTTGGACGATCCGCGTGCTGGGCTGGGCCTTGCCGATCAGGGTGCGTGCCTGATCGCCGACGCCCACCGTCCTTCGGCCCTCGTGTCCGTCGACGAAGGCGATGGCGGTGGGCTGGTCGAGGATCAGACCCCGTTCGGGGTGGATGATGCGCGTTCGGGTGGAACCGAGATCGACACCGACCCACGGAGTGGGCGCGCGCAGGCTGAACCGCATGGAACGATCAGTTGGCCGGACGCAGCGTGGTGTCGTCGATCACTTCGAGCGGCTTGTTCATCAGCTCGGCGTAGCGCTCGGCGGTGGTGGTGAGGGAGCCACCGTTGTCTTCCTGGATCATGTGCTCCTCGCCGTCGAGGCCGACTGCGATGATGCTCTGCTGGCCGCGGGAGGAGATGTGCAGGGTGAGCTTGGCGATCTGGGCGAAGGCCACCTGCTCGGTCTCGATGGAGCCATCCTTGTACTGGCTGATCCACTGGACGGTCTGGGAGGACTCGTCGACGAGGATGCGGCGATCGGTGGGGACCTTGGAGAAGTTCCAGAAGGCCAGTGCACCGATCACTGCCATGACGGCGAGAGCCACCACCAGCGCCATGGGGCTCGAGGACTTGGGATCCTCGTCTTCATGGAAGTCGTGGAAGCATTCCTTGCAGCGCGCGGCGGCTGCGGGGACTGTGGCGCCGCAGGAAGGGCAGTCTTTGGTCTTCATGGATTCCTCTGTCGCACATGCGACCTAAAGCCCATGCAACCCCAAGAGTCAAGGTCCTGGACAGGGCTTTCACGTTTGCAGGCGTTCTGCATAACGTACAGGGAGGACGCGACTTCTGGGAAGACGTCGTGAAGTCCGGTTTGGCCCATATCGGTCTGCCAACGTCGGCCCACGCGGTTTGATGGGACCCCCCGGTTCCACACTTGCAGCGAGCGTCATTCGGTGCGGAACGCGGGACCGCCGTTTCGGGGCTCCAGGAGGGTCTCAGTCGCCCGATCCGACCTTCTCTGCGGCCAGGCGACTGAGGGGACCGAGGAGGGACGGGAGCATGTAGATGAGAGGGTGGTGATCGAGCTCCTCCCCCTTGTAGTAGCGGAGCCACGCCAGTCGGCCCGCGACGATCATGCCCCTGGCGCCCTTGAACAGCAGGGGCTTCTGGATGCGCTCGAGGGCCTGGAACTGGTGGGGCGGCAGGGCTTCGAGCTCCTCACGGTCGTACCGGGTGAAGGGAAGGCCATGCTGCCTGCAGTGGCGCAGTGCCCGGGGGATGCACTGCTCGAGCAGGGCACGGCGGTCGACCACCTCGGGCTTGACGATGCTCAGGTAGGCACTGAGCGCCACGACATCGTCTTCGGGAATGCCTTCGAGGGTGTCCCATTCCTCTTCGGTGAACTGAAAACTCATCGATCCTCCGTGAGCAGCCAGAGGGTTCGCGCCGTGACAGCGACGAATCCGGCGAGCCCCCACCAGTTCTGGGTGCGAAGTCCCCAGACGGCGAGCGCGACGGCCAGCAGGACTCCGACCACCCATTGGATGGTGTGTGTATCCCTGCGCTTCGTCTCGTGTCCATCAGCGGTCACCATGCACCCACCTCCAGGCCATCAGGTGGCCGAGCACGCTGCGCACGTACCGTCGGGTCTCCGTGTAGGAGATGTCCTCGGCGAAGGTGTCCATGCCGTCGGGGTGTCGGTCCAGCCAACGCTGTACCGCATCGTCGCCGCCATTGTACGCGGCGATCACGGCCGGGAGCTGATCGGGCTGCAGCTTGCCCTTCAGGGCCTCGTGGCTGGTGGCGAGGGTGTGGACGGCCAGGAAGGTGTTGTAGGAGGGCTCGTAGAGCCGATCGGGGTCGAACGGGGAGCCCGGCAGGACCTGCTCGTGGATGTCGGCGGCCACCTCGGGCATGAGCTGCATCAGTCCCCGTGCGCCGGCGAGGGAGGTGGCGCCCGGGTCCATGGCGGACTCGACGGTCATGATGGCGTAGGGGAGCAACAGCGGCAGGGCCGACCCCTGCGCTGCGGTGGCGATGAGGCCCGGGTAGAAGCGGGGGTAGCAGACCTGCTGCACGACGGGGTCGTGACCGCTCCTGGGGGAGCGGCAGCGCCCCTTGACCAGCTTGCGGGCGGTACGCACCTGGCCCGTCTCGAGGAACAGCCAGGCCATGGCCAGCTTGTCGTCGTCGGCGCCCGACTCGAACAGGGACAGGTCGGTGGCCAGGACCTCGCCGGCCCAGGTGGGCTGTCCGGCCTCGAGGAGCGCCCTGGCGGTGACGACGGATGTCCGGGAGGCCCAGGCCTCCGGCAGCGCGGGTGCCGTGGCCTGGGGCTGTGGTGGGATCTGGTGACCGAGCCGGGAGGAGGCGAACCAGGCGTGGCCGCTCGTGGGGTGGCGGTCGAGGAGCGCCCGCAGCTGGCGTTCCTCTTCGGCGGCGTCGCCTGCGAGGCCCGAGGCGCGGGCGGTCCAGTAGGCGGCACCCGGGCCCAGGACCTTGTGGTCGAGCAGGTGGGACAGCTGGGCGACGGCGTCGTCGGTGCGGCCCTGGTGCCACAGGGCCCGTGCCAGGAACCACCGAGCGGAGGCTGCGTGCGCACCGGAAGGGTAGCGGGTGAGGTGCTCGCGGAAGGCGCGCTCCGCGCCGGGCCAGTCCTGGCTGTCCCAGCGGAGGAAGCCGAGCTTGAAGGACGCCTCGTCGGCCTCCTCGCTCGCGGGGTGCTGGTCGATGAGCCTTGCATAGATGATGGCGGCGTTGGCGTAGTCGCCGGTGCGACTGGTGGTCAGCGCGTAGTCGAACATCCGCCCCGGAGGGCCGCTGGCGACTTCGGGTGCGCCGAGCACGGTGGACCATGCCTCGAGGGCTTCGGGGTACTGCTTCGCCTTGGAGGCCCTGCGGCCGTATTCCCACGCGGTGGAGGCCTGGTGGGCCGCGTCCGGGTACAGGCCCGTCCACAGCTCGAAGGAAGCGGGGTAGGCGTAGGCCTTGTCGAGGGAGGCGATGCGACCTTCTACGAGGGCTGCGTTCGACAGATCCTTCGGGTCGTCGATCGGGTGGCCCAGCATGGCGAGCCGCTCCGCGGACAGGTCGGCCCATGGTCCTCGGACGGCGTCACGCCAGACCCGCTGGTAGGTGACCGTGGCGGCCTCGCGATCCCCGCGCTGGAGCGCACCCTCGGCCAGGAGGAAGCGCGCCTCGTCGCCGACGGAGGTGTCGAGGAGCCTGCGCAGATCGTCGCGGGCCTCCAGGGAGCGGTGCAGCGCCAGCAGGGCGCGGGCGCGGGTGAGGCGGAGCTGCAGCCCGGGTGCACCCGGAAGGGACTGACCCTCGAGGGATGTCAGCGCGGCCTGCGGTACGCCCTGCCGGAGCTGCAGCTTCGCGAGCTCCCAGCAGGCGTAGGGCCGCAGCGGGTGATCGGCGGGGATCTGCTCCAGGTGGGCCATCGCGGCGGAGGGGGCCTCGCAGCGGGACAGGGCCAGGTGGCCTGGCGGGCTCGGGTCGGCCTCCTCGAGGCGCTGCATGGTGGCGCAGTCTCCGAGGGTACGTGCCGCGAGCAGCTCGGCGGAGGGAGCGCCGAAGGCGAGGGGAGCGAGGAGGAACAGGAGCATCGATGCCTCAGAAGCTGCTGCCGAGCTGGAAGTACCAGGCCTGGGGTTGGGTGGGGCCGTACCCGTTGGCGGTGAGGCCCACTGCATATCCGACACGGAACTGGAAGGAGGACGTCCATCCGATGACGCTGGACAGCCGTAGCTCGCCGCCCACACCCACGAGAGATCCTCGAAAGACGTCGGCGACGTCGTCTGCGTCGTTGAACGCGTGACCGGCGTCGACGAAGGCGGCGAAGTGCAGGGCCCTCAGGAACAGGGGGACCGTGCCGAGCCCGGTGTCGAAGCGCCAGATGGGAAGACGGTATTCCGCGCCGGTGAGCCAGTAGATGTCGCCGGTCTGGGCGCCGAAGGGGTAGCCGCGGATCATGCGGTATTCGGGTGGACGCACGTAGCCCGAGCCGTCGGAGCGGGTGCCGCCGAGCTGGAAGTTGCCCACGAACTGGTCGGAGCCCACACCGAAGCCCACGGCTCCGCGCAGCGCCAGCACATGGTTGGGAACCCAGGGGTTGACCACGTAGCCGCGGCCCTCGAAGGTGCCCTGGAATTGGAAGAAGCCATCCCTCTCGCCGTCGAGTCCTTCGGAGTAGGCGCCGAGCCAGGGGGCGACGAGGCCTACCACCGCGTTGACGACGGTGCCGTCTTCCGGACTGATCGCGTAGGCCGTGGGCTGGGACCAGGCGTAGCGGTAGCCGGCGGCGAGCCTGGCGAGCACACCCTGCAGGGGCAGGGAGCCCTCGTACGCGTCCGGAGAGACGTCGGTGAGTCGGGTTCGGCGGCTGTACTCGTAGGAGCCGAAGACCGTGGACTTGTTGGTGAAGGGGTAGGTCATCAGCAGGCGAGCGGTGGTGCGCCTCTCGAACAGCTGCTGCAGCTCGTTGGAGGGCTGGGGGTCGTCCGGTTCGGAGGTCGGATCGGTGAGGCGGTAGAACCGGGGGAAGGCGTTGGTCTGCACGGACGCCGTCCAGACGTGCAACCAGCGGTTCAGGGTGAAGCTTCCACCGCCGCCGAAGGCCCGTGCGTCCGTACGGTAGGAGGCGTTGGCGGACCAGCCGAGGTAGCCGAGGGGATCGCTGGCCGACGTGGCGGCGCCCACGGAGATGCCCCAGACGTCGAAGGGGGGAGGCAGCCGGCTGAGGAAGCCGAACACCGGATCGGTGGGCGGGTCGATGAGCCGTGGCGTGAGCTCGAGGGTGGGCACCCAGTAGCGGGGGAGCAGGTAGCGCAGCGGGTTGTATCGCTTGGGGTGCAGGCTCGGGTCGACCTCCGACTCCTCGCCGTAGGCGTCCTTGACCTGTGCCTGTTCGAGGGTGTCGACCGAGCTGGAGTCCTGCGCCCATGCAGCGGACGTGCTCAGGGCGAAAGGGGAGCGCTTCAGATCGGGTGCATGGAAGCTCGCCTCACCCTGGGGCGCCGCAGGGTCGACGGGGCCACGTTCGGGCAGGGTGAAGTCGGTGGGCAGATCGCCCCGGTCGATCCACTGGTCGGGGTCGAACGGCATCATGTGCACCTGCCAGCCGTCGGTGCGGTAGCGTGCGTAGGCGAGGCGCAGGCCATCGGCGCTGATGTGGGGCCGTGCGGCGCCCGTGGTGACGTTGGTGATCTGGTACAGGCGTCGGGTCTGCATGTCGACGGCGAAGATGTTGGGGATGCCCGTGCGGTCGGAGGCGAACACCAGGTACCGGCTGTCCGGACTCCAGGTGGGATCACGGTCGTTGGCGGTGTCGTGGGTGAGCTGCCCGATGCGACGGCCCTGCTGATCCAGCAGCCAGAGGTCACGACGGCCGGCCTCCCACACCGACGAGACGATGTGCTGGCCATCGGGGCTGTGGCGGGGCGTGGCGTACTGGCGGTGGTGGATCTGGTCGGTGAGGACCTCGCGCCGTCCGTCGACGGTGAGGACCTCGAGCTGGGTGTTCTGTGCCCGGTTGGTGACCATCCACAGCTTCGTGCCGTCGGGGTTGAGGTCGGGATCGCGGGCGCGGGCGCCCGTGGTCAGGGGCTTGATGCTGCGCTTCGACAGGTCGTAGCGGAACAGGTCGCTCCAGGTGTTGAAGCGGTTGACCACGTGGGTGGCGGCGTAGATGAAGGCCTCTCCGTCGGAGGTCCACGTGAAGTTCCTGGCGCCGAAGTCCTTGATGAGGACCTCGGCCCCGCCTCCCTGGGCGTCGGCGGCCCAGATGCTGGAGCCGGTCTTCGGGTCGACGCAGGAGAAGACGAGGCGGTCTCCCGTGGGGGCGAAGGAGGGGGAGTTGCAGGACTGACCCTGCGGACTGATCGGCCACCCCTCCCGGATGCCGAGCGTCCGGACGGCCGTCAGCTCCGTCTCGTAGCGGTCGTGGACGGCGCGCTTCCAGTCCTTGTGCCAGGCCCACAGGGTGCGCCCGAAGACCTTCTTCGACGGCAGCAGGTAGGGGATGTGGCCTGCGTACTGGTGCATCCAGGTGGTCCAGACGTCCTCACCGACCTGCTGGGAGATGTAGCGGATGAAGTCCTCACCGAAGAGGTACCGCAGGTTTCCGGCGGGCAGCCGGGCCTGGTAGCCGTCCATGTTGCCCAGCGGGGGAAAGGTGTCCTCCACCACGCTGGTGCGCTTGATCATGTCGACGGTGGGGCTGCGGCCGCGACCCCCGGCGGACTGGCGGGTCTCCTGGAAGGTGGCGAAGCCCTCGATGATCCAGCGGGGAGAGAGGATCTGCGTGGAGGCGATGCGCCCCACGACCGCCCGGGCGACGCTGACGATCCCGTGGTGGGACTCCATGTGCAGCACGTGGGTGAGCTCGTGGGTGAAGATGGCCTCGGACCAGTCCTCGTACAGGGCCAGGGTGCTGTCTTCCTGGGGGGCGGTGACGAAGATCGTGATCGAGTTGTATGGAACGGCGGTGGCGTAGCCGTTGGCGCGGTCGGTCTTGTCCACGAGCACGAGGTCGGTCTTCATGCGCGGGGTCCAGGCCAGCTCCACGACCATCTCGTCGTAGACCCGCTCCACCATCTCGGCGAATTCGCCCACGAGCTGCTCCTCTCCCTGGTGGAAGTGGATGCGGAAGTGCTCGGTGTGCACGGTGCGCCACGTGAGCTGGGGATCGTTGGACGCCCCATGTGCGGAGGAGCCCACCCAGCCGAGCGCGGCCAGCAGCAGGCCTTTGAGACGGACGTGAAACAATCGCATGAAGGGCCTGGTACGGCGAGGAGCACAGATGAAACAGATGTCACACTTTAGAGGATTACGGGTCGCGTGTGGTGGTGCCGGGTGCGTATGGCAGAGTTTGAGTGCTATTTGAAGCCCAGCCGAGCCGCGCTATTCGCCGGACCCCTCTCGCCGGCGGTTTCTTCGGAGTGAAACATGGACAGCCCTGGACCGATTCTCATTGTGGACGACGAGGAGGATCTGCTCAACCTGGTGGATCTGCACCTTCGTCGTGAAGGCTTCGAGACCATCAAGGCCATGAACGGAGCCGAGGCCCTCGATGCACTCGACAAGGTGCCGAGCCTCGTGATCCTCGATCTGATGCTGCCCGACATGAAGGGCACCGAAGTGTGCCGTCGCATCCGTGCCAACCCCGCCACGGCCAACACCCCCGTCATCATGCTCTCCGCCAAGGGAGAGGAGATCGACCGGGTGGTGGGCTTCGAGGTCGGCGCCGACGACTACGTCGTCAAGTCCAGCTTCTCCCCCCGTGAGCTGATGCTGCGCGTGCGTGCCGTGATGCGCCGTCGCGGGCAGCAGACCCCGGTCAAGGCAGAGCCCACCGGCTCCAGCCACCACCGCCTCACCTTCGGGCCCCTCGTGGTCGACGAAGAGGCCCACCGGGTGTGGGTCGAGGGCGACGAGGTCACCCTGACCGCCACCGAGTTCAAGCTCATCGCCACTCTCGCCAAGCGCCCCGGCCGCGTGCAGACCCGCGGCACGCTGCTGCAGGACGTCTGGGACATGCCCCCGGACCTCAACACCCGCACCGTCGACACCCACGTCAAGCGTCTGCGCGAGAAGCTCGGTGTCGCCGCCCGTTACGTCGAGACCGTCCGTGGTGTAGGCTACCGGTTCAACGCCCAGCCGGAGGGCTGATTTGCTGCTCGCGCGTACGGTCGGTGGGGCTGTCCTCACCGCCCTGCTCATCGCGGCGGTGTACCTGGTCTACGGAGACGAGGTCACTGCCTATGTCGCCATGGGCGTGATGCCGTTGCTGGTCGCCCTGTGGCAGCTCGCGGCCGGGCAATTCGCCCAGGAGATGAGCGACACGAGCAAGAACGCCCTCATCGATCGCCTCCGCAAGGAGCTCGAGGAGAGCGAGACGGCCACCGCCGTGGCCGCCGCGGCCATCAACGCGACCTCCACCGGTGTGCTGGTGGTGGGCGCCGATGGCACGATCGAGCTCGTCAACCCGGCCCTCAGGCGGCTCGTCCGGGTCAGGCCGGATGCACTGGGCCACACGCCGGTCGAGGCCGTGCCCGTGCCCGAGATCCTCGATGCCATCGATCGGGTCCGCAAGGGGCGGGTCTCGCCGCGCCGCGACGTCGTGTCCGGCGACAAGGACCTGCTGATGGAAGCCCACGGCATGGGCGACCGGGTGCTCATCATCCTTCGTGACGTCACCCAGACCCGCGCCACGGAACGGGCGCGCACCGACTTCGTGGCCAACGTCTCCCACGAGCTCCGCACGCCCATCGCCGCCATCCGCGGCTACGCGGAGACCCTCGCGCTGGAGTCCGATCGGCTGCCTGAAGACGTGCGCTTCCTGGTGAAGGTGGTCGAGCGCAATGCCCGACGACTGGCCCAGCTGTTCAACGACCTGCTGCACCTGTACCGCATCGAAGCACGTCGCCGGGAGCTCACGAGCGAGGAGATCCACCTGCTGCCGTTCCTGCAGGAGGCTCTCGTCGACGCCGCCGATCTCGCCGCGCAGAGGGATCAGACCTTCGAGCTCGACTGCCCGGAGGATCTCGAGTCCTACACCAACCCCGAGGCCCTGTCGGCCATCATCGGCAACCTGGCGAACAACGCCTGCAAGTACACGGAAGCCGGGGGTACCATCACGGTGAGTGCGCGCCAGATGGGCGATGTGGTGCAGATCGACGTGGCGGACACCGGCATCGGCATCCCGTCCGAGGCCCTCGGGCGCATCTTCGAGCGCTTCTACCGGGTCGACGAGGGCCGCTCCCGTGCGATGGGCGGCACCGGTCTCGGCCTCGCCATCGTCAAGCACCTCGCCGAGGCCTCCAACTGCCGGGTGAGCGTGGCGAGTGTCGAAGGCAAGGGCAGCACGTTCTCCGTGCACCTGCCAGCCGCGCGGGATCCGGTCCAGGCGCGCCGCTGGGAAGATGGCAGCGAGGTCTGGGGCGACTGAGAGCGTGCCGGACCCACGGAACAATCTGGGATTCGAGCCGGTTTCGGCACCATGCCGTCACCCTGTGGAACTAGATTGCTTCCCCGCACGTTCCCACGGTGGTTAGAATGAACGGCATGACCCACTCGCATGCGCAGTACATCCTGAAGTCCGAGTCCGATCTCGATCGCATCCGCACCAAGTTCCTGCAGATGTGCGCACGCGCCGAGAACATGGTGGGCCAGTCCATCCGCTCGCTGCTCGAGCGCGATGCACGACTGGCCCGCAGTGTCGTCGCGTCGGACCCGGCCCTCGACAACCTCGAGCTCGAGATCGACGGCCTGTGCATCCGCTATCTGGCCACGGCCAAGCCGGAAGGTTTCGAGCTGCGGTTCACCACCACCATCATGAAGATGGTCACGGACCTCGAGCGCATCGGCGATCTCGCGGTGAACATCGCAGAGCGTGGCCTCGACATCGGTCCGCGTCCCGGCCTCGGACCGGGTCACGAGATCGAGAAGATGGGCGAGGCGGTGGTCGACATGCTGCGCGATGCCACCGACGCCTTCGTCAGCCTCGACTCCTCGGTGGAGGCCCGCCTGCGCCGCAAGGACAAGGCCGTCGACACCTACAACCGGCAGGCCTTCAAGACCTGGATCCAGGTCATGACCACCCAGCCCGACGACGTGCCTCGGGCGCTGGCCTACACATCCGTCAGCCGGTACCTCGAGCGGATCGCCGACCACGCCGTGAACCTCGGCCAGATGATCCTGCTGCTCGTGGAAGGCCTCGACGTCCGCCACACCCGCTGAAGCCGGGACCCGCCCGGCAGGGGCGTGGCGGAAGGAGCCTCAGTCGACGACCTCGACCTCGTCGCGGCGGCATGCACGCAGCATGTCGCGGAGCTCGTCGGCCCGATCGGGATCGCCACCCTCGGCGTAGGTCTGGACGATCTGGGTGCCGAGATCGATGGCGCGGCGGAATCCGGACACCAGCGAGCCGGAGATGTCGGTGCGGGCGTACAGCTGCCGCATCAGGTCGATGAGCTGGGCGCCCTCCGCCCACTGGCGTCCGAGGGGGAGGAGGTCCGGGGTCCAGGTGACCTGCATGCCCGAGACCTGCTCGCCCTGGACGACGACCTCCGAGAAGCGGATCAGCTCGACTTCCTGGAGCAGGGAGCGGTCCTTGCGGTTCAGGCGGTAGTTCTTGTCGACGCTGCGGGGCAGGTTGGTGGTCATGCAGACGAGCAGGCCGAACAGCGTGGCCTGATCGATGGTCTCCAGGATGCCGCTCAGGAGCAGCTCGGAGGTGAACAGCTCGGCGATCTGGATGTGCCGCAGGAGCTTGGCGCCGGCGTTGAAGCTGCCGCTCTCGTCGAGGTAGCCGTAGTGGAGCAGGAAGTCGCGCTTGCGGAGGAACTCACGGAAGCACAGATCCTCGGCCTGCTCGGCCCGGTTGCGGAGGCGGCGCGCCTCCTTGAGTCCCTTCTTCGTCGGGGTGGAGCCATCGGCCGGGCTCTCGAGCTGGTCGGCCCGGGCGAGCTGGCGGCGGGCGGCGCCCACGAGGTGGTAGTTCAGGAAGGACTTGTTGACGATGGTGCGGATCTGCTCGAGCTCGTGCTGGCCGAGCAGGTTGACCACGCTGTTCCAGGACAGCGAGAACCGGCTGAGCACCGGCTCGTAGCGTTCGGTGGCGTAGTCGCGCAGGTTCTGCCGGAACTGGGACTCCTCCTCGAGACCGAGGCGGATGATCACGTGGCCGACGTCGTCGAGGCCGCGACGGCCGGCGCGACCGGCCTTCTGCATGAAGCCACGGGTGGTGAGCGGTGCGAGCTCCTTGCCGTTGAACTTCATGAGTCCGTGGAACACGACGGTACGTGCCGGCATGTTCAGGCCCAGCGCGAAGGTGGACGTGGCGAACAGCGCCTTGATGAGCTTGGCCTCGTACAGCTCTTCGACGAGTGCCTTCAGGGAGACGTGCAGGCCTGCGTGGTGGAACGCGATGCCACGGCGGTACATGTCGAGGAGGCGGTCGGTGAGCACGGGACCGAGGGTCTGGGCGGCCGCATCCAGCCGCTCCTGCATGCGGTCGATCTCCTCACCCTCGAGCAGCTCCGCCTGGTAGCGGTAGGCGAGCTGGGAGGCGTAGCGCTCGGTGTCCTGGCGGGAGAACACGAAGTACAGCAGCGGGAGCCACCTGCGGCGGCGGATCTCCTTGAAGATGTCGATCGGGTGGGGCGCGGAGCTGTCGCGACGGCCACCACGGCCCCGGCGATCCCTGCCACCGCCGCGCTCCTGGCGGTCGCGTCCACGTCCGCGTCCGCGACCTGAGCGACCGCTGTCGTCGTGGACGGTGCGGGTGCCCTGCCGCTTGGCGACACGACTGAAGTCGTCCGGGGAGAGCAGACCCTTGTCCTGCACCGCGAACGAGAATTCGAGGGGCACGGCGCGGGTGGTCTCGGTGACCACGTGGACGGGACGCTCCCGAACGTGGGTGAGCCAGTTGGCGAACTGCCGCAGGTTGGGCAGGGTGGCCGACAGGGCGACGATCTGCACGGTGGCCGGGAGGTAGATGAGGACCTCCTCCCACACGGTGCCGCGCTCGGGATCATCGAGGAAGTGCACCTCGTCGATGACCACGGCGAGCAGGTCGTCGGTGGGCTCGCCACCCAGGAGCATGTTGCGGAGGATCTCCGTGGTCATGATCCGGATGGGCGCCTCGCGGCGGATGACGATGTCGCCGGTCACGAGACCTACATTGTCCTCGCCATGAAGCCGACAGTAGTCCCTGAACTTCTGGTTGGAGAGCGCCTTGATGGGGGCTGTGTAGATGACCTTCTTGCCTTCTCTCAGGGCTTCTTCGACGATCCAGTCGGCGATGATGGTCTTGCCGGTGCCGGTGGGCGCGCTCACCAGCACGCTGTCGCCGTTCATCAGGTGTTCGATGGACTCGGCCTGGAAGGGGTCGAGTGTGAACCCGCGGTACTTCATGGATGCCTCCGAAGGGCCTGTATCTGTCGAGGGTCGCCGTGGCCCGTGGGAAATGGGCTGCTGATGCAGTGTTTGTTCGCCATGGCGGTGATTCTGTGTCTCGTGCCCGGGGTGTCAGCGGCCGCTGCACTGTGCCTGCTGCTCGCGTGGGCCGATCTTCTCACGGGTGAGGCACTGCTCTGGGGAAGTGCGGTGTCGGCCGGCGTGGTGGCAGTGCAGCTGTGGCTCCCCCTGAGCACGCGGAGCCTGCGTGACGCAGGCGTGGCCCCCATGATGGTGCTGGCCGTGATGACCTTCATCTGTGGCTGGCTGCACTGGTGGGGCGCGGCGCCTTTCGTGTCCTGGGTGGCCGCCCTCGGGGCGACACTGCTCGTCGGTGGGGGCAGGGGACGGGCGCTGTTGTGGATGGTGCCGGACGTGGGGCGTCTGTGGCTGCGCCACACCCTGCTCGATGTGCTCGGGGTGTCGTGGCTCGTCGTGCTCGCAGCCTCGGCATGAACAAAAAGCGCCCGCCACCGAAGTGACGGGCGCTTTGAGATGGTACTCCCAAGGGGAATCGAACCCCTGTCTTCGCCGTGAGAGGGCGATGTCCTGACCGCTAGACGATGGGAGCAGCAATGTAGAAACGGTGTTTGAGTACTCCCAAGGGGAATCGAACCCCTGTCTTCGCCGTGAGAGGGCGATGTCCTAACCGCTAGACGATGGGAGCGGATGAGATTGACCCGCCAGGACTCGAACCTGGAACCTTCTGGGCCAGAACCAGACGTCTTGCCAATTCGACCACGGGTCATCAATCTCGGTGTCTCAGGAGGCGTGCCCCCCGAGGCGGCAGCCATGTAACTTCGCCTGACGAGACCCGTCAAGCAGATCGGCGAAAAAAACGTACCCTCGGCGTTCGACGTGGGCTTTTCATTGTTCTGGGTCGACGCATCCCCGACGAAATGGGATACGTGGGCCTCCAGAGGTCCGCCGGCGAGCCCATCAGGCCCACGGCTGTCCGGCGATCCGGGCACCGGCTCCACACGAGGGGCCACCCGCTGTCCCTACGGGCCCATCTCGAGGTGGATCCACGGTGGGATGCGGGGGTGGATCTTGCAGACCTGGCGGAAAGCGGGTAGATGGGCCGCTGCGCTGAACAGTCCCTGGAGGGAGTCGTGCGCATCGTGGTCGAAAACATCCGGTCCAAGGGCCGCCAGCTCCGCTTCTCCCAGGCGGACGACTGGGCCAGGAACGCTGCCGAGCAGGCGCTGGAAGGTGAGGTCTCCGAACTCTCCGGCGAACTCGATCTGCAGCGTCGTGGTCAGGATGTGCACGTCCACGCCCAGGCCACCGCCACCGCCGCCGTGCCATGCCATCGTTGTGGCCGGCCGGTCGAGGTGAAGGTGGAGTCCGAGGAACAGCTCCTGTACAAGCCAGCCCGGTCGGGCGGCGAAGACGACCATCACCATGAGGTGGAGCTGTCCGATAGCGACCTGGACGTGGGGTGGTACGACGATGGCGCCCTCGAACTCTCGGCCGTGGTGGCGGAGCTCATCGCTCTCGCCGCACCGTCGAGGGTCCTCTGCGAAGATGTCGCCAGCTGCGAGCAGGCCAGTGGCCTGAACGAACAGCAGGATGATGTCGAAGGGAACTCGGCATTCGCCGCCCTGAAGGATTTGCTTTGACGGACACCGTCCGTTCCTGAATTTTGGAGTTGAACCATGGCCGTTCCGAAGAAGAAGACGTCCCGTCGTCGTCGTGACATGCGCCGTTCCCACCACGCCATCAAGTTCTCCGAGGTGGTGGAGTACTGCCCCAACTGCGGTGAGCCCAAGCTGCGTCACCACATGTGCGACGCTTGCGGCACCTACCGTGGTCGCCAGATCCGCCCCGGCAAGACCGAGGTCGTGGCTGGCTGAGCCCGTCTGTTGAGCAGAAGGGCCCTGGCCGCCTCCTGGCGTCCGGGGCCTTTTCCTTTCTTGGGGTCGGGTTATGCAGGGGTCCCAAGGCCTGTCAGGAGGAGATTCATGGACGACGCGGAGCAGCGTGAGATGGTCGCACAGCGTGTGCGGCGGATCCTGGCAGACAAGCTTCGACGCCCGGCGGCCGAGATCGACCTGAACGCCGCGCTCGTCCAGGATCTCAACTTCGACTCCCTCGAGATCGTCGAGCTCGTGTTCGCCCTCGAGAAGGAGTTCGGCCTCGAGGAGATCCCCGACGACGAAGCCGAGAAGCTCCGCACCGTGATGGACATCGTGGAATACATCCAGGGAGCCCTGGCCTGAGGCCACTTCCCTGTCTGCCCGGATGCCGGCACGGACCGGCCGTCGAGGAGCCCTGATGAAGATCGCCCTTTCCTCCGACCACGCCGGTCGTCACCTCAAGATGGTCCTCGCGGAGCGGCTCACCGAGCTGGGTCACGAGGTCTCGATCTTCGGTGCCATGGATGCCACCAGCGTCGACTACCCCGACTGCGCCATGCCGGCGCTGGTCGCCCTGGTCTCCGACGAGGTCGAGCGGTGCGTGCTGGTGTGCGGCACCGGCCAGGGCATGGCGATGACCGCCAACCGGGTGCCCGGCGTACGGGCGGCGGTGGTGGCCGACCCCTTCTCCGCGCGCATGGCGCTCGCCCACAACGATGCCCGCTGCCTGTGTCTCGGCGAGCGCGTCGTCGGTTCCGGTGTGGCCATCGAGTGTCTCGAGGCCTGGCTGGATGCCTCCTTCGAAGGTGGCCGGCACGCTCGCCGGGTCCAGAAGATGATGCAGGGCGGCTCCGAAGGCTGACGTACCGGGCGGGCACGCACGGCCCATGTCGGTTAGGATCCCGCTCCCTCGAACCCAACCAGGATGGGAGCGGTGATGAGCGTTCTGAGCAAGCAGGATCCGGCGGTCCATGAGGCCATCGCGGCAGAGTACAAGCGCCAGGAAGAAGGCCTGGAGCTGATCGCATCCGAGAACTACACCTCCCAGGCCGTGATGGAGGCCGTGGGCTCCGTGCTCACCAACAAGTATGCCGAGGGCCTGCCGGGCCGTCGCTACTACGCCGGCTGTGTCCACGTCGACACCGTCGAGCGTCTGGCCCGCAGCCGCGCCAAGGAGCTGTTCGGAGCCTACGGCGCCAACGTGCAGCCCCACTCCGGTGCACAGGCCAACGCCGCGGTGTTCCTGGCGGCACTGAAGGCCGGCGACACCATCCTCGGCCTCGACCTCTCCCACGGCGGCCACCTCACCCACGGCTCGCCCGTCAACATGTCCGGCATCCTGTACAACGCCACCCACTACGGCGTGCAGGAGTCCACGGGCACCGTCGACATGGACCAGGTGCGCGACGCCGCGAAGAAGGGCCAGCCCAAGCTCATCATCTGTGGCGCATCCGCCTACCCCCGCGCCATCGACTTCGAGGCGTTCCGCAGCATCGCCGACGAGGTCGGTGCCCTGCTCATGGCCGACATCTCCCACATCGCGGGCCTCGTCTGCACCGGGCTGCACGCCGATCCCGTGCCCCACTGCGACTTCGTCACGACCACCACCCACAAGACCCTCCGCGGTCCCCGTGGCGGTCTGATCCTGTCCAACAAGGACTGGGCCAAGGCCATCAACAAGGCCGTGTTCCCGGGCACCCAGGGTGGTCCCCTCGAGCACGTCATCGCCGGCAAGGCCGTGGCCTTCGGCGAGGCCCTGCAGCCTTCCTTCAAGGACTACGCACAGCGCATCCTCGACAACGCGCAGGCCATGGCCGGCCGTCTGCAGGAGCGGGGTCTGAACCTCGTGTCCGGTGGCACCGACAACCACCTCATGCTGGTCGACCTCGGTGAGCTCTGCTCCGGCAAGGATGCCGAGGAGGCACTGGAGAAGGCCGACATCACGGTCAACAAGAACACCGTGCCCGGCGAGAAGCGCAGCCCGTTCGTCACCTCCGGCATCCGCATCGGCACCCCCGCCATCACCACCCGTGGCATGGGCACGTCCGATGCCATCCAGGTGGCCGACTGGATCGTCGACGCCATCCACGCGCGGAACGACGAGGCCAGGCTGCAGGCCATCGGTGAGCAGGTCAAGGAGCTCTGCGGTCGCTACCCCGTCTACAACGACCTGGCGATCTGATGCGTTGTCCTTCCTGCGCAGACACCCAGACCCGGGTGGTCGACTCCCGAGACACCGGCGACGCCATCCGGCGACGTCGGGAGTGCCAGAAGTGCGGCCATCGCTTCACCACCCACGAGCGCATCGAGCGCCGGGTGTTGTGGGTCGTCAAGCGGGAAGGACGCAAGGAGCCCTTCTCTCCCGAGAAGATCAAGGCGGGTCTGGCACTCGCCTGTCGCAAGCGCCCCCTCGATGAGCAGGTGATGGAGGATCTGGTCCGCCAGGTCACCGACATCCTGTTCTCCACCAAGGGCACCGAGGTGTCGTCGTCCGAGGTCGGCGAGACCGTCATGCGCCTGCTTCGCGAACGCGACGAGGTGGCCTACGTGCGGTTCGCGAGCGTCTATCAGGCGTTCGAGAGCGTCGACCAGTTCGTCGACGCGGTCAACCCGCTCAAGGACGCCGAGTGAACGACCAGCAGGGCATGCGGTTGGCCCTCGCGGAGGCCTGGCGAGGGGTGGGGTCCACGGCGCCCAACCCCTGTGTCGGTGCCGTGATCGTCGTCGACGATCAGGTGGTGGGCGCGGGCTGCACGGCACCGGGCGGTCAACCCCACGCCGAGGTGATGGCCCTGCAGGCGGCGCGCTCTGCGGGTCACGACGTGACGGGCGGCACGATGTACGTCACGCTCGAGCCCTGCTGCCACTATGGCCGCACGCCGCCGTGCTCCCTCGCGATCATCGAGGCCGGGATCGGCACGGTGGTGGTGGGGTGCATCGATCCGTTCCCGGAGATGCAGGGCAAGTCCGTGGCCATGCTGCGGGAAGCCGGTCTCACGGTGCGCACCGGCGTGGAGGAGCAGGCCTGTCGCGAGGTCCTGCGTGGCTTCCTCCGTGTCATGGAGGGCGGACTGCCCGAGGTCACGCTCAAGGCAGCCACCAGCCTCGACGGCCACATCGCCACGTCCTCCGGTGAGAGCAAGTGGATCACCTCGGAGGAGGCGCGCCACCATGGGCACAACCTGAGGGCCCAGCACGACGCCCTCCTGGTTGGGGTGTCCACCGTCCTCGCGGACGACCCGCGGCTCACCTGTCGCACGCAGGTGGATCGCGATCCCGTTCCTGTCGTGTTCGACACCCACCTGCGCACCCCCGACGAAGCCCACATCTTCCGCGGGCCCGTTCGTCCGGTCATCCTGTGTGGTCCCGGTGCGCCCGAGCGGGATCTCCCCGCCGACATCGTCCGGGTGGCCCTCGACGAGAGGGGCCGGGTCGATGTCGTGCAGGCCCTGCGGGAGCTCGGCCGGCGCGGGTTGCACCGTGTCATGGTCGAGGGGGGCGCACAGATCCACCGCAGCATGCTCGATGCCGGTGTGGTCGACTCGTTGTTCCTGTACATGGCGCCCAAGATCATCGCCGGTGGCCGCAGCTGGGTCGGGGGTGATCCCCTCCAGGTGCTGTCCGACGCACCCGGCCTCGCGGTCCAATCCTGCGAACGTATCGGTCCCGACGTGCTCATCCAGCTGTCGCGGCCTACCTGAACCCCTGGCGGCACCCATCCTCGTCGCCGAACCGAAACCCGTCCCCACGAGACGTTGAGAGAAGACCCATGAGTGACGCAGATTTCGTTGTCATGCCCGCTGATCCGCTGGAGCGAGTCCGGCTGGCCATGGAAGACATGAAGATGGGCCGCATGGTCATCCTCGTGGACGACGAGGATCGCGAGAACGAGGGCGACTTCGTGATGGCGGCCGAGTTCTGCCGCCCCACCGACATCAACTTCATGGCGGTCGAGGGTCGCGGGCTCATCTGCCTGTCCCTCACGGGCGATCAGGTCAGCCGCCTGGGTCTGCCCATGATGGCGTCCAACAACAAGAGCGCCTACGAGACGGCCTTCACGGTCTCCATCGAGGCGCGTGAAGGCGTCACCACCGGCATCTCCGCCGCGGATCGTGCCCGCACCATCCAGGTGGCCATCAGCCCTGATGCCTCGCCGGCCGACATCGTCGTGCCCGGACACATGTTCCCGCTGAAGGCCCGCGACGGTGGCGTGCTCGAGCGGGTGGGGCAGACCGAGGGCTCGGTGGATCTCGCACGCCTGGCGGGCCTGACCCCTGCTGCCGTCATCTGCGAGATGATGAAGCCCGACGGCACGATGGCTCGGCTTCCCGACCTCATCGAGTTCGGCAAGAAGCACAAGATGCACATCTGCACCGTCGCCGACATCATCAAGTACCGCATGCAGACCGAGCGCATCGTCGAGCGGGTGGATGCCGGCACCATCCACATCCCGGGCACCGGCGACTGGCACTCCGTGCTGTACCGCGGCGTCACCACCGACGACATGCACATGGCCATCTTCCGCGGCGAGATCCGCGAGGATCCCACCCTCGTGCGCGTTCAGGTGGCACCGGCGCCGTGGGCACTGTTCGTGGGCGACGGCTCCCAGCCGGCTGCGTCCGCCAAGCTCGCCCTCGAGCGCATCGCCCAGGAGGGTAGGGGCGTGGTGATCCTCATGCACCTCGCGGGTGGCTCCATCCGCGCCATCGAGTCCGCGTACGCGCGCGACGTGCGCGGTGAAGCGGATCCCGTGCCCCAGGTCCAGGCCGAGGCATTGCGTGATCTGGGCACCGGTTGCCAGATCCTGCGGGATCTCGGGTGCCGGCAGCTCGACCTGCTGACCAACTCCACCCGCGACTTCGACGTCATCGAGGCCTACGGCTTGTCCGTGGCTTCCAAGGTTCCGCTGACAACTTGATCCAGTGCCTGGAGCGCTCGGCCGCGTTAGTTGGCGGCCGACGTTCTTGAACAGCTGGAGTTCGCATGCGGGTCTTCGAAGGTCAGATGGTCGATGCCGGTGGTCGCTACGCCCTGGTGGCAGGTCGGTTCAACGACTTCATCACCCACCGCCTCATCGAGGGCGCGGAAGACATCCTCCGTCGCCATGGCGTGAACACCGAGACCCACGTGGATCTCGTCTGGGTTCCGGGCGCGTACGAGATGCCTGTCGCATGCGACAAGCTGGCCGCTAGCGGCAGGTACGATGCCGTGATCGCCCTCGGTGCCGTCATCCGCGGCGCCACCCCCCACTTCGACTTCGTGTCCGGCCAGGCAGCCGCCGGTGTGCAGGCCGTCGGCACCAAGCACGGCCTCCCCTGCATCTTCGGCGTGCTCACCACCGACACGATCGAGCAGGCCATCGAGCGCGCTGGCACCAAGGCCGGCAACAACGGCGCACACGCGGCCCGCACCGCGGTCGAGATGGTCAGCCTGTTCAAGGCGCTGGAGGCCGACAATGGCTGACACCCGCCTGCCCTCCCGGCGTCTCGCCCGAGGCTACGCCCTGCTGGCGCTGTACCACGCGGACCACGCGGAGCGCAGCATGGACGAGGCCTTTCCGGCGCTGTTCTCCATGCTGGAGGACGAGGCCCAGTGGCTGAAGGATGCCGAGGGCCTGCACGCTTCCGGCGTGCTCGACGAAGCCCCCGACTCCGAGCTGCGCGACCACGACATGGTGGGCGAGAACACGCCCAACGAGGGCCAGAAGGCCTTCGCACAGCTGCTCGTCCAGGGCGTGGTCGACAACCTCGCCGAGATCGATGCCCTCATCGAGGAGGCGAGCACCAACTGGCGCGTGCGTCGCATGCCGGTGGTGGATCGCAACATCCTCCGGCTCGCCACGTTCGAGCTCATGAAGTGCGACGACATCCCGGCCAACGTGTCGGTGAACGAGGCCATCGAGCTCGCCAAGCGCTTCGGTGGTGATGACTCGCGTGCCTTCGTCAACGGACTGGTGGATCGCATCGGTCACAAGCTCGGTCGGCTGCAGCGTGGTGGCCGCCGGCGTCGCAAGGGTTGATGCCATGAGCCGCGTCTGCGTCACGGTGGAAGGCTACGGCCGCTTCGAGGTCGACCCCGGCGACACCCTGCTCGAGGTCTGCGAGACCCACGAGATCCCCATCGAGGCGGAGTGCGGTGGTTTCGCCGCGTGCAACTCCTGCCGGGTGCGCGTCATCGCCCATCCGGAGGGCCTGTCGGAGACTGTGGAGGAAGAACTTCCCTTCCTCGATGCGCACGATCAGCGGCTCGGTTGCCAGGCCCAGGTGGTGGGAAACGTCACCGTGGCTCTTGATCCCGGAATCTGACGAGAACCGTTGACGTCGCTCTTCAGGCGCATTACTCAGGCGCCGCCCGCCGCCAAGGTGGGGCACATACGGCCAGATAGCTCAGTTGGTAGAGCAGGGGATTGAAAATCCCCGTGTCGGGGGTTCGATTCCCTCTCTGGCCACCACAACTCCAAGGCCAGATAGCTCAGTTGGTAGAGCAGGGGATTGAAAATCCCCGTGTCGGGGGTTCGATTCCCTCTCTGGCCACCACGAAACCCCCTGCAGGTCCCCTGCGGGGGGTTCGTGCTTCTTGGCCCGACAACGTCAGGGAGTGATGCCCAGCTTCTTCAGGCGGTACGCGAGGTTGGAACGGGACACGCCGAGGTCGCGGGCGGCCTGGGCCTGGACGCCACCGGCCGCGTCGAGGGCGGCACGGATGCGCTGCTCCTCGAAGGCCCGCAGTGCTTCGGGCAGGTCGAGGTCGTCGGGCACGGAAGGGGCAGGGGTGGGGGCCGAAGCGGCTGGAGCAGGCGTGGACGCGGTGCCCGGGACGGGCAGGTGGAGCACCTCCGCACCCTGCTGCATGATCATGGACCGCTCCACGTGGTGCCGTAGCTCCCGTACGTTGCCGGGCCAGTCGTAGCGCTGGAGGGCGTCGAGCTCGTCGGGCACGAGGGCGGGCAGCGGCAGCTCGTTCTTGCGCGCGATCTGCCGGACGAAGTGATCCGTCAGCAGCGGGATGTCGTCGGTGCGGCTTCGCAGCGGGGGGAGGCGCAGGGAGACGACGTTGAGGCGATAGTACAGGTCCTCGCGAAACCGGCCGGCCTCGACCTCCTGCAGCAGGTTGCGGTTGGTGGCGGCGAGGATGCGCACGTCCGCGGTGCGGGTCTTGCTGCTGCCGAGACGCTGGAACTCACCGTTCTCCAGCACCCTCAGGAGCTTGACCTGCGAAGCCAGATCCATCTCGCCGAGCTCGTCCAGGAACAGCGTGCCGCCGTCTGCCTGCTCGAAGCGGCCGATGTGCGTGCGGACGGCACCCGAGAAGGCACCCTCCTCGTGACCGAACAACTCAGACTCGAGCAGCGTGGAGGGAATCGCGCCGCAGTTCATGCGGATGTAGGGGCTGTTGCGTCGGGAGGAGCGGTGGTGGATGGCGTGGGCGAACAGCTCCTTGCCCGTGCCGGTCTCGCCCTGGATGAGGACCGTGGCGCTCGTGCGCGCGACGGCCTGGACCTGCCGGTACAGCTCCTGCATCGGCTCGGAGCTTCCGATCAGGCCCTCGAAGCCGAACTTGTCGTCGACTTCGTCCTCGAGCTGGCGGATGCGCGTCCGCATGGCACGCTGGGCCAGCGCGCGTTCGACGACTGCCAGGAACTCCTCTCGGGCGACGGGCTTGATGAGGTAGTCGGAGGCGCCCGCCTTGAGGGCCGAGACGGCGTCGTCGATGGAGCCGTAGCCGGTCATGACGACCATGGGCACTTCGGGCCAGCTCTTGCGGACCCTCTCGAGCAGCTCCAGCCCGGACATGCCGGGCATCCGGACGTCGGAGACGACGAGATCGTAGGGGTTCTGGCGGAGGGCCTCGAGGGCGAGCTCCGCGTTGGCCACCGCGTCCACATCGAGGCCCGCCTTCTTCAGGTGCACCGTGAGGACGCTTCGGACGGCGCGCTCGTCATCCACCACGAGGGCGCGGGAGGGGCTGGTCATCGGGTCTCCGCGGAAAGGCTCCAGGGGGTGAGCATCCAGGTGGTGTCCGGGCGGATCAGGACCGGGGTGATCCAGGACAGGGAGGGGTCGAGCACGCCGAGGGAAGGAAGCTCCGGCAGGGCGAGGTCCAGGGGGCCGGCGTCGATGCCGTCCATGTCGACCGCAGTGTAGCCGACACCGGAAGGAATGCCCGCGAGGTCGGCGGCGCGGTCGACGGCCGCCTGCAGCCCGCCGAGGGTGTCGACGAGCCCGAGTCGCTGGGCGTCGGTGCCCGACCAGACGCGACCGCGGGCGGCGGACTCGGTCTGCTCCTCGGTGAGGTGGCGGGCCTGGGCGACGTGCCGCTTGAACTGGGTGTAGTGGTAGGAGACCATGCGCTCGGCCTGGGCGCGTTGGTGGGGATCCCAGGTGCTCCAGGGTGAGTCGAGGCCGCTCACGCGGCTCGAGGCGAGGGGGGTGATGCTCACGCCGAGGCGCTCTGCGATGCGGCCCAGGGCCACCTTGGTGGTGATGACGCCGATGGAGCCCGTGATCGTGGTGGGCTCGGCATAGATCTCCTCGGCGCCGAGCGAGACGTAGTAGCCGCCGGACGCGGCGACGCCGGCCATGGAGGCCACCACGGGCATTCCCTCGTGCCGCAGGTGCCGCACGGCCCGCAGGATCTCCTCGCTGGCGAACACCGAACCACCCGGGCTGTCGACCCGGAGCACCACCGCGCGGATCCGGGGATCGGTCGCGAGGTCATCGAGCAGCCGTACGATCGTGGTGGAGCCGGTGTTGCCGGAGCTGAGCAGGCCAGGGGGGCTCGAGCTTCCGGGGACGATGGTGCCCCGGATGTGCACCACGGCGATGATGCGTTCGGGTTCCCAGGGGGACTTCCCGGGCGGCTTGCCTTCCTGGCTGATGATCCTGCTGCGGGGGAATGTGTCCCGGGCGGCACCCTGGAGCTGATCCGGCCACAGCACGCGATCGACGAGGCCGCGTCGCCTCGCACTCTCGGCGGTCCAGGGGCCCTCGTCCAGCCACGCGCCGGCGACGTCGGGAGGAACGTGCCGGCCCTGGGCCAGCCGGGCGACGAGCTCCTCGGCGGTGACGTCGAGCAGGCGCTGTCGTTGCTCGATCTGGGCCGGGGACGGGGTGGCGTCCGTCAGGGGCTCGGAGGCGGTCTTGTACTCCGATCGCCGCGCGACCTGGACGTCGATCCCGACCGCGTCGAGCATGCCGCCGAGGTAGACGAGGTCGGCGTGGGGACCTACGAGGTCGAGCGTGCTCGCCGGGTGGACCCAGACCTCGTCGGCTGCGCTCGCGGCCATCACCGCGCCGTTGCCCGGGGTGGAGGTGAGGTAGGCGACCACCGTCTTGCCGGCCTGTCGCGTGGCGAGGATCTGCTCGTGCAGCTCGCTCCATCGGGCCCAGCTCATGGACTGGCCGCCCAGGGTGAGGATGACACCGCTGTAGGCCGCGCTGCGCTGCACCCTGCGCAACCTCGCCTGCAGGTCGGTCCAGGACTCGGGCTTGGGGCCCAGGAGCGGCTTGCGAGCGATGGACGGGGGGCTCGAGGTGAGGAAGACCTTCTCCACCAGGCTCCTGCGTGCGGCGACGTGCTCCTGGCGGCTCTCCGTGGTCGCGTACAGCGAGGTGGCTGGCACCTGGGCGTAGTCGGGAAAGCCCACGGACGCGCCGGTCGCGACCCCGCCGAACGCGAACTCCACGGCGGCCTGCAGCCGCAGGTCGGTGTCGATGGCGGCCCGGATGAACCATCCCTGGAGGGGACGTACCCTCAAGGAGAGCCGTCCTGCCCACCCGTCGCGCTCGCCGCGGGGCCTGTACAACGCCTCGGTGCCCACGAGGACGCTCGGGCCGAGAGGGCGGAACGCGAACCCGAAGGCGCTCTCGGGCAGGGACAGGTGCTCGGTCGACGTGCCCACGTTGCGGGAGACGGCCGAGATGCCGAGCCACGACAGGGGACGAAAGGATGCCGCCACGTCGAACGTGACGTGGTTGGTGCCCTCCTCGAGGATCATCCAGTGGCCGCCGAGGCCGATGGAGAAGCGCTCGGGCAGGGGGATGCCGACGCCGGCGTCGATGCTGAACACGTTGCCCTGGGGGCCGAGACCCCACCATCGCGTGCCGATGGAGCCCGGACCGGCGCCGAGGGTCGCCACGGTGGCCAGCCGGGTGTCCGCGCCGGCCCCGCGCTGAAGGGACAGGCCCCAGCGCAGGTCCGGATCGTAGGCCAGGTTGGCGGGGTTGACGTACAGCGCGTAGGCACTGTCCTCGGCCGCCACGGTGGCCGCGGGATGCACCTGCTCTGCGGTACCTTCTGCCTGCGCGAACGCGAGCTCCCCGATCAGCATCATCCAAAGCATCGAAAGGGGCCCCCCAGGCGACATGTGCACCCCGCTTCCCGTAGCCTACTGCGAGTATGTAGGTTTGTGCTAATGGGGCTTGACCGAGTGTCGGTCCGGTCGAACGGTGGAGAGCATGGATACCCGAGTCGAGCAGGTGGGGCGTCGCTTCGTGAGGGTGGCAGGATGGGTACGCAGGGGACTGCGTGTCGCCGTGGTGTGCACGGGGCTGTTCGTGGCGGTCAGCGCCCACGCGCAGTCCACGCTGCAGACGGATCTGTCCGAGATCCTCGATGTCCGCGCCATGCGCGATGCCGAGTTCGGCGTCCAGGTGGTCGATGTCCGGACGGGACAGGTCGTCTTCGCCGAGGGTGAGGTCAAGCCGCTGATCCCGGCCTCCACCATGAAGGTGGTCACGGCGGCGACGGCGCTCACGTCCCTCGGGCCGTCCTTCGCCTTCACCACGCAGATGTTCCACACGGGGGAGATCGAGGGCGACACCCTGAAGGGTGACCTCATCCTGTCGGGCCACGGCGATCCCACCCTCGTGGTCGAGCGGGTCTGGCGTCTGCTCCGCGATCTGCGCCAGGATGGCGTTCGCCGCATCGAGGGCAACGTGCTGGTGGACGACACCTACTTCACCGGCGACCACCTCATCCCCGGCTGGAACAAGCAGCAGGACCTCGACGAGGGCCCGAGCTACTTCCCGCCCATCGGGGCCCTGCAGCTGGACTACGGCGCCGCGGTGCTCGTCGTCCGCCCGGGCGCCAAGCTCGGTGATCCGGCGTCGGTCACGTTCCAGACCCCGGCCGAAGGGTACCTCTCGGTCGACAACAAGCTGGTCACGGTGGGCTCCCGGGCCCGACGCCGTGTGCGGATCCAGCGGGTGATGTCCGAGGGCAAGCTGACCTTCCAGCTCGAGGGCTCCATCCCCATCGACGAGCCGCCGCGCAGGTACCGCCGGGCCATCTCCGATCCCACGGCCTTCGCCGTGGGCGTGATCGACTCCGTCATCGACGAGGTCGGGATCGCCGTGCAGGGGGACGTGCAGGCCGGTGCGCTGCCCGACGGCGCCCATCGCCTGCGCACGCTGTACTCTCCGCCCCTGGCCTCGGTACTGATGGACACCAACAAGTACTCGAGCAACTACATGGCGGAGTCGGTCCTGCGGGCCGTGGGGGCCGAGACAGGCGAGACGGGCAACACCGAGGAGGGCCTCAAGGCCGTCCGGGCGTACCTCGCCGAGGTCACCACGCTGCACCCCGGTGAGCGCCTCGTGAACGGCTCCGGGCTCTCACGAGACGCACGATTGACGGCGGACACCCTCACCCACGTGCTCGTCGACATGGCCAACCGGCCCTCCGCCGGGCCCGAGTTCGTGGGCTCGTTGTCCATCGCCGGACGTGATGGTACCCTCATCCGTCGCCTTCGGGACGTTCCCGGAATGGTACGTGGGAAGACGGGCACGATCGATGGTGTTCATGGCTTGGCTGGCTATGTGGAGACCTCAGACGGAGGCTTGTACGCCTTCGCGTTCCTGGTCAACGAGATTCGTGGCGGGGTGCACACGGTCAAGGCTGTTCACGATGCGTTCCTGCGCAGGATCATCAGCGAGCCAAAGTCCCCTTGACCTTGCCATATGGCGGGTTCCGATCGGGATCCGGCTGAATCGGGCCGCAAATTGGGTTTTAATGGCGCCCAGGACTGTGCGACCGTTCATTGTAGGTTGAGGGATGAAAGACCCTCGCTCTGGGAGCAACGAATGACAATTCGCAGCGCAATGGCTCTCCTCCTGCTCGGTGTGGGTACCTTCGGGTCCACCGCATGGGCGCAGGAGAACACGGAGACCCCTCCCACCCAGGCTCAGGAAGCCGACGTGGCGGAGGGGGCATCCGGCGAGGAAGCCCCGGTCGACGAAGAGGCCATGGCCTCCGAGCGTCGACGCGAGCTGAAGACCGTCGAAGAGGCCGTCCACGGTCTCAAGGAGCGCGTGTTCCGCTCCAAGGCCACCCTGTCGCTCCTGCGGGAGCTCGTGATCGAGGGCGCCACGCTCGGGTCCCGGGTCTCCATCTGGCACGAGAACAAGCTCGGCGGTGCCTTCGGGCTCCAGTCGGTGCAGTACTTCCTCGACGGGAAGAGCATCTACTCCAAGGCCGACCCCTCCGGTGAGCTCGCCGACATCAGCGAGTTCAAGGTGCGCGAGCAGACCATCGCACCCGGTGCCCACACCCTGCAGGTCAACCTCGTCATGGCCGGCCGTGGGTTCGGGGTCTTCACCTACCTCGAGAGCTACCACTTCAAGGTGCAGTCCAGCTACGCCTTCGAAGTGGCTGATGGAGAGCTGACCACCATCCGCGTCATCGCCAACACCAAGAAGCGTCTTGGGGATGGCTTCGTCGACCGGGTGAACGTCCAATACGAGACGTGGTCCGATCAACTGAAGGCGGAGTGACATGAGCCGGTTTTCTGGATTCTCCAGGCGCCTGACGTTCGGCCTCGTCTCCTCCCTCGCTCTGTCGACCTCCCCGGCCTTCGCCGGGGCCGCGTCCGACAAGCTGGCGGATACAGACCTTGGCTACGTGGAAGGCGCCCTGGCCGAGCTGCAGGGCCTGAGCACCGTGCTGCAACGTCGCATCGCGCCCCGTGGGATGCTGAGCGACGCCGAGGCGGTCTCACGGTTCGAGTCTGCAGTGTTCGAACACATGGTGGGCAACTACGAGTCGGCGGCCGAGACCTTCTTCTCGCTGGTGGCCACCACGGTCCTCAAGAACCACGGTCTGCACCAGGATGCGGAGTGGTATCTGGCAGAGTCGCTCTATGAGATGGGCAACGTCGCGTCCGCCGAGAGCGCCTTCCAGGTGATCTCCGACGACGCGGCCCACCCGTTCCGTGAGGACGCCGTGCGCCGCCTGCTCGAGCTGTACGCCGAGAACCGCGCGCACGAGAAGTTCGACCGGCTGTTCGAGCGCGAGATCGTGTCCGGCGGCGTCGACATCTCTCCGGTCATCACGTACTCGGTGGGCAAGGCCTTCTGGCTGAAGGGCGATGTGCCCACGGCCCAGGACTACTTCCAGGACGTGCCCGCCGACACCGAGTACTTCGGCAAGGCCCGCTACTACCTCGGTGCGATCCTCGTGCAGGCCGGCACCGAGTCCGATCTGAAGCGCGCAGCCGACTACTTCCGCCAGGTCAGCGAGCTCCCCGTCGAGAGCAGCCAGGAGCAGCAGCTGCGTGATCTCGCGCTGCTCGGCCTCGGCCGCATCTACTACGAGCTCGGCCAGTACACCGAGGCAGCCACCTACTACGACCGCATCTCGGGCACGTCGCTGTACCTCGACGACAAGCTGTACGAGCTGGTGTGGACCTTCATCCGTCAGGAGGAGTACCAGCACGCGCTCCGCGCCACGGAGATCTTCCTGCTGGCCTTCCCGGAGCACCAGTTCGCGGCACAGCTCCGCGTCATCCGCGGACGTCTGCACTACATCGAGTCCGAGTACGACTCCGCCCTGATGACCTACGAGTCCATCCTCGCGGAATACGAGCCCGTCCTGCGGCGTTTCCGCGACCTGTCCAAGGGCTCGGACGAGGAAGTGGGGGAGCACGTCGCCCGTATCCGCAGCCTGCGTGACCAGTCCTACTTCGACTTCTCCGAAGAGTCCGATCTGCCCCCCTTCGTCGTCTCGATGCTCGTGGCCGACGAGGAGCTCGATCGGGCCGTCGATCTGTACGCCGACATCGTCGACCAGGACGAGTCGGTCACGGCCTCCGAGGCGCTCATCGCCGAGCTCGATCTCGCCCTGGCCCAGGAGGGCATCGCAGCCTCCCACGCCAGCACCCGGTTCGAGGTGATGAAGCACCGGGTCAAGCTCGCCCGCCAGCGTGCACTCCTGCTCGAGGTCAGCGAGAAGTGGCTCTCGTCCCGCACGGGTGCCTCCGAGAAGGCACGCGTCGACGGCCTGCGTCAACGCCGCGTTCGCATCGGCGAGCGCCTGTCCGACGCCGAGGCCCGCCTCAGCCAGCTCGACAACCTGTTCCAGAACCTCGACGCCCAGGTCGGCGCCGACGTCCGCTCCCGCACCGAGCTCGGTGCCGAGGTCGTGGCCCTGCAGATGAAGCTGCAGGATCTGCTCGACGACGCGGGCCAACCCCTGGCTGGCGCGGAAGACGAGGTGGCGTCCGTCACCCGGGAGCTCGGTGAGGCGCAGCAGATGCTCTCCGAGCGGGATCGCCGTGGAGACGAGTCCAAGGCCCTCCTCGACGACTTCGATGCCTACTCCATGCCCCTGCTCACCCGGCTCAACCAGGAGCTCGACGAGATGTGGGAGCTCCACCAGGCGTTCCAGCGCGCTGCGGGCGACGATGTCGTCCACTCGCCGCTCACCGTCCGCATGAATGCCGCCGCATCCTCCTCCGCGGCCGTCGACGATCAGCTCGAGGAGCTGCAGCTGATGGCCTCCGACGCCGAGCAGACCGAGATCTCCAGGATCCGGGAGCGTTTCGCCGTCGAGAAGGAGCAGGTGGCCGGCCAGCGTGTGGAGCTCGCGCAGACCTACGATGAGGCGGAAGCGGCATCTGTCGCACTCGTCCGTGCCGGCTTCGGTCGCATGGAGGACTTCTTCGCCAACTCGATGCTCGATGCCGACCTCGGTGTCGTGAAGGTCTATTGGTCCCGTTGGGTCGACAACGGTCAGTATCGCAAGGACGTGGCTGCCGATCAGCAGCGTCTGCTGACCGAGCTTCGCCGACGGTTCGATCTGATTCGCCAGCAGATGGGGCAGTGACGTGATGTGGAATCCGAATCGCAGTCTGTGTCTCGTACTGGCCGGACTGTTCTTCTCTCCCGCCGCCCTCGCGGCCGATGGAGAGACCCGCAAGGAAGTGGCGCCGGAGGAGGCGTCGGGCGAGACCGAGGCCGAGGCCCTCGCTGCGCTCGAAGATGAGGGGCCCCAGCTCCTCGCACCCACCCAGGCCGAACTCGACGCCTTCCAGGCCGCGCTGGAGCGCTTCAGTGCGCGCGTCACCGAGTTCGAGGACGACTCCCGCGACTTCGTGCAGCGACGCTACGAAGAGGAGCGCACCCGGCTCTCCTCGGGCTACGAGGCGGTCCTGCAGGGGCTCGAGGACGAGGATCAAGCCCTCCGTGTGCTCGCCATGGAGCGCTTCCAGCGGTTCCTCGTGCACTACGGTGACACCCCCGAGGCGTCGGGCGTCCGACTCCGACTCGCCGAGCTGTACTTCCAGCAGGCCGACGACGACTGGATCGCTGCATCGAAGGAGTACTTCGATGCCCTGAACGCTGCAGGCGACGACTTCGACAAGCTCATCGAGCTCGAGGAGATGGGACAGCCCACCAAGGACCTGTCCGAGGTCATCACGCTCCTCACCCAGATCATCGACACCAACCGCGGTCTTCCGCCGGAAGAGCAGTTCGAGCTGATCGACACGGCCTACTACCTGCTCGCGTTCTGCTACACGCAGGATCAGTCGGCCCAGTACAACGAGGAAGCGTTCCTCGCGACCTTCACCGAGCTCATCGCCACGCGTCCGGCCTCCGACTACGCCGACGCCGCGCACATGTTCCTCGGCTCGTACTACTTCGACAACCTGCAGCTCGAAGACGCCATCAACGAGTTCAACGCGGTCATCGAACGTGGGCCCGAGCACAAGCACTTCCTCGGCGCCAAGTACCAGCTCGCCTGGGCCTACTACAAGCTGAGCAACTACGATCGGGCCACCGATCTGTTCGTCGAGCTCCTCGAGATCAACGAGACCCGCAAGCGCGACGAGGGCAAGCCCATCGACTACGCCCCCGAGGCCGTGGCCTACCTGGCCATGTCGCTGTCGGACCAGGCCGACACGATGGACCAGACCCCGCTCCAGCGTGCGAACCAGTACTTCGGCACCCTCTCCGGTGAGCGTCCCTATCGCTGGGACGTCCTCAAGGAGATGGCGGAGTCCCTGGTGCGCTACGCGCGCCCCGAAGATGCGATCGACATCTACCGCTACCTGCAGAACGACCCGGCCTACGTCCACCGGCCCGAGAACCCGGACTTCCAGGACCAGGTCGTGAAGCTGCTCTCGTCCGGCTACATGGCCGATCTGAAGGCGGCCGGTGAGGCCCGCCTGCAGATGACCGAGCGCTACGGAGAGGGCTCCGAGTGGTGGGTCGCCAACAAGGACAACCCCGAGGCCCTGTCCAACGCCCGCGCCTACATCGAGTCCTCGATGCTCGAGGTCGCCATCGAGATGAAGGTCCGGGCGGAGGAGCAGCTCACCGCTGGTGCACCCACGGCCCAGGCCGCGTTCACGGACGCCGCCACGCGCTACCGCACCTACCTCGAGCGCTACCCGATCTCCGATGACTACTACTTCAACTGGATCCAGCTCGCCGACGCCCTGTACAAGTCCGACGACTTCCAGGGTTCCAAGGACGAGTACAAGGGCATCCTGAAGAACGAGCGCTACCACCCCTTCGGCGACTTCGCGCTGTGGAACCTGTTCCGCGCCCAGGAGAACATCCTCAGCCAGCAGGTGGGCAACCTCGACAAGCCCTTCGAAGGAGCGCGGGTCGAGCGCACCTACACGAGCGTCGGTGGCCAGGAGATCCAGGTCATGGCTCTCGAGCCTGCCCAGCAGGACTACATCGCCATCGTCGACACCCTCGCCAGCCGCGACTTCAGTCTTCCCGAGGACGACCGCGTCGGCGATCTCCGCGACAAGGTGGAACGGGCTCGGCCAGCCTTCAAGTACATCCCGGCACAGATCCTCTTCCACGCGAACCGCTACGACGAGGCGCGTCCCCGGCTCAAGGAGATCATCGAGCAGTTCCCCCAGACCGATGAGGGAGCCTACGCGGCCAACCTGCTGCTGATGTCCTACGAGCGCGAGAACGATTCCCCGCAGGTCCGCAAGTGGGCCCGCCAGTTCTCCCAGATGCGTCTGGGCGCCAACGAGTCGGTCATCGCCGAGAAGGGCGAGTTCTTCCAGAGCAAGTTCGAGGAGATGAGCTACCTGCGCGGCTCCGAGGCCTTCACCGACGGCGACTACATCGCTGCGGCGGATGCCTACCTGCAGTTCGCAGACGAGTTCCCGGCGTCGCCCAACGTGCCGAACGCCCTGCTGTCGGCCGCCGCGGCCTACGCCCAGATCGGCAAGACCTCCGACGCCAACGACCTGTACGAGCGCTTCGTGAAGGAATACCCCGATCACGAAGAGTCCAAGGACATGTACTTCCGCATCGCCTCCAACTACGAGGCGATCTTCGACCTGCCGCAGGCGGTCCACTACTTCGAGGAGCTCGTCGGTCGCTTCCCCGACTCGGTCGATGCACCCGATGCCCTGTGGGAGGCCTCCTTCCTCAAGGTCGGCATGGGTGACCACGCCGGGGCCGCACGCGGCTTCGAGAAGTACGCGATGGACTACCCCGAGAAGTCCGACCGCGAGGAAGTCTACTTCGAGGCTGCAGAGCAGTGGGAGAAGGCGAACCCGGCCACGGGCGCCCGCTACTACCGCCAGTACCTCGACATGTTCGGCACCCAGGACGCCAACCGCGCCCTGGCCGCGCAATACAGGCTGTACAAGATCGCCGACAACGCCGGCGACACCCGCACGGCCCAGGCCGAGCTCGACAAGGTCTCCGTGCTCTTCGACGAGATCTCCGCCACCGGTGCCACCGTGCCGGAGTCTGGCGCCGAGATGGCAGCCGAGGCCGCGTTCCGCGAGCTGCAGGCCAGCTACGATGCCTTCATGGCCATGGATGTCTCCCGCTACTTCAAGCCCGGCAGCAAGTCGGAGAAGGAGATCACCGAGACCCTGATGCAGACCATGCCTGCCCAGCTCGAGGAGTTCAACGGCCAGGTCGGTGCGTTCGTCAGCAAGTACGTCAGCTTCAACTACATCACCGCGGCGCTCACGCTCATGGGCGAGGCCCAGGCGCGCTACGAGGAGCTCGGCATGCGGCTCGAGCCCGACCCGAGCGTCGATTCGGCGATGGAAGAGGCCATCTGGCAGCAGTTCGATGAAGTGCTCTACCCGTTCTTCGAGCCCTACGGCCTCGCGGCGGTCGAGAGCTTCGAGCAGGTGCTCAAGGTCGCCCAGGACGCCGGCCGCCACGGCGAGTGGGTGGATCGCGCTCAGGACAACCTCAACAGCATCAACCCCTCCGAATACCCTGCGGTCAAGCTCGAGCGTATCGGCGAGACCGACCTCAACGGCGACTGGAAGCTCGAGCCTCGGGATTCCGAGGAGGCGGTCCGCGTCTTCCTCGGTGAGGAGCAGGCATCCGACGCCGCGGACGAGGCTGCGGGCGCAGCTGCAGAAGGGGAGGGGGCTGCGGCACCTGCCAACGACGCGGACGCGGCGGAGGCTGATGCCCCGAGCGAGTCCACGGACGAATCCGACGCCGCAGGCGGCGCCGAGGAGGCTGAGCAATGAAGGTCACATGGACCCTTTGGACCCTCGGACTGCTCGCTCTGTCGGGCTGTCCCAAGGATCCCCAGTCGGTGAACAACAACGGCAGGGGCCAGACACAAGACGTGGTGGTCAACAAGGAGCACCCGGAGAAGTCTCTTCGCAAGGCGCTCGACCTGCTCGCCCTCGACTCCCGCGATGCCGCGGCCGAGGCCGCGCAGATCCTGCAGCTGCTCGTCGATGATCATCCGGACAAGCCCGCGCTCGTCCATGATCTGGCAGCTGCCCACACCGCCGCAGGTGATCTGGAGGCTGCCGCCACGGCGCTGTCCCAGCTCACGAGGAGTCAGCCTGACGATCCTGACGCCTGGATCTCCCTGGGCAAGGTCGAGATGATGCTCGGCGACTACGCGTCTGCAAAGCGCCACGCCGAGAAGGCCATCGGTCTCGACGAGGAGAAGATGGGTGCGCACGTCCTGCTGGCAGAAGCCCAGCGACTGCAGGGCGAGTGCTCGTCCGCCATCGAGACCGCCAAGAAGGCACTCGAGATCGACACGCGCTCCCTCGAACTCTACGACCAGATGGGTCTGTGCTACCAGGAGCTCGGCGATCTCGAACTTGCGAGCTTCATCTACAAGAAAGCCCGCTTCATGGTGGGCGGCGACGAGCACGCGAGCATCATCGCGCATCAGGGGTGGACCTCCTACCTGCAAGGTGGCGTCGAGCGTCTGAAGGCGCGCGCCTACCTGGAGGAGGCCATCGGCATCGACCCCGACGACGCCTCCATCCGCATGTTGATGGCGGAGCTCCTGCTGGCGGATCGTGCCTACGAAAAGGCGCTGCCCCACCTGGAGCGCGCCACGGAGCTCACGCCCCGTGATGCCAACGCACAGCTTCGCCTGGGCGTCGCCCTGCGGGGTGTCGAGCGCTACGAGGACGCCGAAGCGGCGTACAAGAAGGCGCTCGAGCTCGATCCCGCCACGGTCGATGCCTACATGAACCTCGGCATCCTCCACGCCGACTACCTGAAGCGGGACAACGGCGCGAACTACGCCGAGGCCGCAGACTTCTTCGACATGTATGTGAAGCAGGGTGGCTCCGATCGGGACACCGCGCTCGCGTACATCGAAGACACGGAGAAGGAGCGTGCGCGCGCCGACCGCCGCCGCAAGGCGGAGCAGGAGCGCAAGGCACGACAGGAGAAGGCTGCCGAGCAGCAGCGCCTCCTGGAAGAGGCTCGTCGTGAGGAGGCCGAGGCCGCAGCTCGCGGTGAGACGACCCCCGAAGGCGCAGCTGACGACCAGGCTGAGGGCGCCGGTTCGGACGATCCGACCGCGGAGCCTGCAGCTGCACCCGACTCGGAACCCGCACCCGCATCGAGCCCCGATGGGGATGCGGGTCAGGAAGGAGGTGAGTGATGGCCCGTTGGATGTTCGCTCTCACGGCACTCACGGTGTCCGCTGCAGGGTTCGCACAGGACCAGGCAGCCGGCTCCGGCTTCGACGAGGACCTGTTCACCATCGAAGGAAAGGTGCAGCGTCCTGAGGTCGAGGTGGTCATTGGCCGCGAGAACGTGGACAAGGCCTTCGACATCGAGCTGCGGGAGTCCTTCCTGCAGCGCATCATCGACTCCCTGGCGGAGCCGATTTTCTGAAACCCAGCTGGGGCGTGCACCGCCCAACAGGCCTCTCCGGGCCCCAAAGCGGTGTTTTCGAGGTGGTCGGATTAAGCCAAAATGCAGCGTAAGCGTCACTATGGCCCTGCTAACGACTTCCTCACAATCGCCCGATGACTTCTGCCTCTTTTAGAGGCTAACGTTCACGCCGGCACGACTCAGCCGCACGCGAAAGCCCACAAGGGCAGCAAACTCTCGGAGGATTTTTATGGATCGCATGATCACGATGTTCCAGGACGGCGGATCCTTCATGTACGCCATTCTGGTGGTGTTCGTGTTCGCGATGGCCATCGCGTTCGAGCGCCTCTACCAGGTGTACTTCCGCTTCAAGGTCAATGCGACCGAGTTCATGGCTCAGATTCAGAAGCTGATTCTGGCCAACAACATCGACCGCGCAGTCAAGCTGTGCAACCAGATGCCCAACGCCGCCCTTCCCCGCGTCGTCCGCGCAGGCCTCCTGAAGGCTGGCGGCACCGAGAAGGAGATCGAGAACGCCATCGACGAGGCTACCCTCGAGATTGGTCCCAAGATCAACAAGCGCACCGGCTTCCTCGGCATGCTGGCCAACGTCGCTACCCTGACCGGTCTGCTCGGTACCATCTACGGTCTGATCTACGCGTTCGAGGCGGTGGCCAAGGCCAACCCCGAGAACAAGCAGACCATGCTGGCCAACGGTATCTCCATCGCCATGTACACCACCGCTGGTGGTCTGATGGCTGCTATTCCTACCATGGTCCTGCAGTCCATCATCCAGGCACAGTCCAACGCCCTGCTCGACGAAGTCGACCAGTACGGCCTCAAGACCGTGAACCTCCTGGTGGCTCGCAAGCGTGGTGACCTGTCCCAGGGTGCTGCTGCTCAGGGCTGATTTCTTCAGCCCTTTGCTTAGCCCCATGCAGACACAGAATTCAACAACTCCCACCATTGGAGCCGCAGGATGAGTGACAAGAGGCGCCAGCTCGAGGAACAGGGACTCGACCTTGTCCCAATCATGAACCTCGTCACGATCCTCATTCCCTTCCTTCTCATGTCCGCGCAGTTCGTCAACCTCGCAGTCATCGACTCGATGCTCCCCGCCATCGTGGAGTCCGAGCCGGTCGAGGAGAAGCCGGATGAAGAGAAGTTGGACCTGAAGGTCATGATCAACGACAAGGGCTTCACCGTCGCAGGAGCGGACAAGATCCTGCCGGAGGAGGCTGGCGAAAACGGCCGCGTGGTTCCTTGCCACGAGGACGGCTGTCCGACGCCTGAGAGCTACGACGTCGCCAGCCTGACGGATCGCCTCGCACTGATCAAGGATCAGCATGAGGACGAAGAGAACGTCGTTCTCGTCCCCGATTCCTCTGTCTCTTACGAAGTCATCATCCGCACCATGGATGCAACCCGCGACGACCAGGATGATCGCGATTCGGACAACCGCCCCCGGCGGCTGTTCCCCAACGTGGTCCTCGCTGGCGGCGTCAAGTAAGGGGCTGAGTAATGGCTAAGAAGAAGGTATCCCGCCGCGGCGGAGGAACGGAGGAGCTGAACATCACCTCCATGATGGACATGATGACCATCATCCTGGTGTTCCTGCTCAAGTCCTACTCCACCGACGACGTGTCCGTAGCACCGTCTGACGACCTTCAGATTCCGGTGTCCACCTCGCTCAAGAGCCCCAAGCTTGCCGTCAACGTCATCGTGACCGCGACGCAGATCATGGTCGACGGCGAGCCCGTCCTTGAGATGGAAGAGTACACCGACGAGTCCGGTCGCGCCCGGTCCCGTGTTCCCGCCAGCGCCATGCGCGGGCAGAACATCCCGGATCTGCTCGAGAGGCTCGAGCAGAAGCGCGAGAAGGCCGAGGGCATTGGTCAGCGCGTGGGCGACAACGAGGCAGGTTTCCAGGGTGAAATCCTCCTCCAGGCCCACAAGGAGCTGCCCTACGAGGTGATCCGCTCGGTGATGTTCACGGCCGGACAGGCTCAGTTCAGCCAGTTCCGTTTCGTGGTCATCAAGGGCAACGGCTGAGTCAGCCGCGCTTGACCCGACGGAGGGGGAGGCTTCAGCCTCCCCCTTTTTTTGTCTTGTGGCGTCGTTCCCGACTGGGGCGGCGCCTTTGTGCTTGCGCTCGGTCGGACTCCCATGAGGGACGTACGGCTTTCGGGTTTCTACGGATACGGCCGGTAGGCCTTTCGAGGGTATTACCGCAGCATCGCAAGGAGAAGGCGGCCCTTGTCGGGGTGCTGCCAGCAGTGAACAGACTTCGGAATTCGCCCCGGGCATTCACCAAGAGGCCAAGTGCGTCGATCCAGCATCCATGGAACGGAGCCATCTCCCACACCTGGTGCACAACAATGCGCCCATCGGATTGTCCGCGCCCAGGCGGGTCAAAATGACCTCCTGTGGCGTGGAACTACGTCGAGATCCGGTCAATGCCCCGCCACGGCGCGCCAGTGGGAGTCTCCTGGGATGGATGCCGACGGGTGACGGTTTTCAAGTGGTGCGGATACTAGCCGCTTCAAAGCGCGTTTCAGCGAGCACTGATCTGCAAGCGGTGCGCTCACGTGTTCAGGGACCGCCAAAACTTGTGCTCACGCCCGACGGTGGACTATCGTACCCTGAGTGTTGGCAAAGGCCACACATGCGCGAACCCCGCCAAGCCCGGCAATGGAGGCAGTCAGAGAACGCCTTGCGCAGGATCGAGCATCGGTACCTGTTTCAGGAATGTGCTCCCCCCTGCTACTGTGGTGTTCACCGACTCCTTGGAGACCTGACCGAATGACGGAACAACAGGCACAGCAGAAGGTTCTACACATTGGTGTCTACCTCGATGGCAAGGTAGTTCAGGAGCGCTTCATCGAGGCGGGTTCCTCCGTCACCGTGGGTACGGGTACGGAGAACACCTTCACCCTGGATGACGTCCAGCTGGCGAACGAGGCCTACACGCTGTTCGAACATCGGGATGGCCAGTATTGGTTCCACTTCGACAGCCACATCAAGGGCAAGCTCGGTTCCGATGGACCTCCTGTGAACCTGGAGCGCATCGCCTCCGAGCTGGGCGAACCGGATGCCACGGGCGGGCACAAGGTTCAGCTTTCGGAGCACGACCGCGGCAAGATCGACATCGGTCCGTACATGCTGCTGTTCCGCTTCTCCAACCCGCCTCCGGTTCAGGCCGCCATTCCCCTCGAGGAGATGGACTTCCGTCCCAAGCTGTTCGACGAGGATGATCCCATCATGCTCGTGTCGCTGGCCTTCTGGTCGGCGCTCGGCTTGCTGTTCGGCGTGTGGGTCACCACGTCCGATCCGCCGGAGATCGAGCTGAAGGATCTCGAGGATCGCTTCCAGCAGCTGATCGTCCGCGCGGAGCCCGAGCCCTCCGAAGAGGAGCCCGAGGAAGAGGTCGAAGAGGTCGAGAACGAGAACGCGCAGAAGGTGGCCAAGAAGGTCGAAGCCAAGAAGGCCGAGACCAAGCCGAAGGAACCGCAGACCCGCGAAGAGAAGATCGATCAGGCCAAGGCCGTGGAGCAGGCCAAGGGGGAGCTCGCTTCCCAGTCCGCCCTGTTCCAGGCACTGGCCATCGGCTCCACCGGTCGCGACCGGGGCCTGTCCACGAGTGCGAGCTCCGTGATGAAGGCCACCGATGGCATCTCCGGCAAGCTCAGTGATGCACAGGCAGCCATCGCCAAGGATGGCGGTGCACTGCGTACGGGTGGTGGCAAGGGCACGGGTGTGGGTGACGGTCCTCGCGGCATCGATGCCGTACAGGGTTCCGCAGACGGTGTCGGTGTCGGCACGGCGGGCTCCGCAGAGCTGCGCGCGCCCAAGGCGTCCGTCAACATGGGTGCGCTCGACTTCGGTGGTGGCGACTCCAAGGGCCTGGCGCGTATCATCAAGCGCTACAAGGGACGCCTCACGTACTGCTATGAGCAGTCTCTCAAGCGGAATCCCACGCTCAACGGGCGTGTCGTTATCGCGTGGCAGGTCGAGGCCGCTCGCGCCGTCGATGTGTACGTCCACCAGAACGGCACCGGCGACGCTTCGTTCGCCCAATGTTTGGTCGACAAGATCAAGCAATGGCAGTTCGATGGCGTCGAAGATGGGCCTGTAAAGCAGCCTTGGGTCTTCCAGCCTCAGGAATAGATCTTACGCCACCTTGCGGTGGGGTAAGTACAGTTGTAGGACTTGTGTCGTAAAGCCGATGGTATCAGAGCAAAGAGGAAGAAATCGGCTTATCACGGGCGGCCAGCCCATTTGGGAGGAGGGGAGCATGACCATGAAGCGCGCACTCGGTACTCTGTCGGTGGTGTCGGCATTGCTCCTCGCCATCAACATGGGCGCCATCGCTCAGGATGACACGGGCGAGACCGGTTTCCAGAGCGAGCTGGAGCGTAGCGCCACCGCTACGACCCAGGAAATGCTCGAGTACGCCGCCGAGGCCTCGGATGAGGTCAGGGGCATTGTGCGAGACCTGGCAGATATGGAACAGCAGGCCAGGAAGAGTGGCGATGACGCCTCGGTGAACTGTGTGGTGAACAGCCTCACGTCTGCTCGCGCCCTGTTGCAGGTCGCGGAGGCAGCGGAGGTCTCTCTCGGCGATGCCGTCGAGACCGGTCACCGCGCTCGCGCCGAGCATGAGTTCCGCAAGCTGGCAATCGTGCTCAAGAAGAGTCGAGAGCTGCAGGTCGAAGGTGAGCAGTGCGTGCTCGGCGACGGTGCCAAGGATGGCCAGCGCCGGGTCATTTCTGTGAATGAGCCTGATTACGCTGATGATGATCTGGATCCCATGTTCGAGGATCTGCTCGGATTCGGCTGGGATCCACCGGCGGCTTCCCCGTTCTGAGGATTGACGCAAGTCATCCGCAGACCCCTCCCCGAGGCAAGTCAGAGGCTCCATGTCTACTTTGCTACGCAACATGTTGGTGGCTGGACTCGCGTGCGCAGGCACAACGGCCCAGGCGTCACCAGGCGAACACGTTCGTTTCGGTCCAGCGCTGTTCGTCCCAATCCTCGAAACGGGATTCGAATACCACAGCAACGCCTACCTTGCGCCCGGCGTGGCGCAGACCGGTCGGGAGTTCGATGCCATCCAGAGTGGCGTCGCATTCTACCTGTCGCCGCAGGCGCGCCTTGATGTCGAGACGCCTCAATTCCTGATGGAATTCGAGGGCAAGTACTTCATGCGCAAGCAGATGCTCCGGGGCATGAACAACCTCGACCGGTTCCAGGATGGCCAGGGAAAGCTCAACGTCGAGCTCTGGCGTCGTTCGGTGGTGGGTCTGTCCATTCGCGATCGTCTCGCCAGTGCGACCCAACCCGATCACCGGCCCGAGCTGCAGTCCTCGCTGCTGCGCCAGCTCCGCAACGAGCTGAACGCCGTGGCCAATTTCCGCATCGGCGGTGAGCTCTTCATCGACGTGGGCGGTGGCTACGCGTACCACAACTACCGGGTGCCCGGCATCGAGGTGATCGAGGGCCAGGAAGACAACGTCTTCAACTGGCGCAACACCTACGACGTGCAGAGCAAGATCGAGTGGCGCTTCTTCCCTCGTACGGCACTGGTGTTCGAGGGTCGCTACGAGTGGAACCGGTGGGATCAGAACGTGAAGGCCACGGGTCTCACGGAGGCCCCGCCGGACGGCCGCTACCACCTCGGCGCCTACCTCGTGCTGCCCGACTCCCAGTTCTGGAAGGCGACGGTCGGACTTCGTGGCCGCGTCACACGCAGCCTCGTGATCCAGGCCGACATCGGCTACGGAATGGGCCTGTACGACTACACGGCCGTGCTCGATCAGGTGCCCGACATCATCGAGAACCCCACCGGTACCGAGTTCGACTGTAGCGCCGTCGGCTGCGATCAGGACGTCAAGGGTGTCGACGGCATCCTGGCCAGTGTGCAGGCGAAGTACGACTGGGGCTACAACGACAAGCGTCGCTTCGGACAGCTGTTCACGGTGCAATACCGGCGCAACTTCGCCGACTCCTACTTCACCAACTACCTGGCCTGGGATTTCGTCCGCGGTCGTATCGACAGCATGTGGCATCCCAAGATCACCACCTACCTCGACTTCACGGCCCGGTTCGAGAAGTACCGAGGAGAGGTCGATCGCGACGACACCTACCTCTGGACCCGTCTCGGCCTCGACTACCAGACCACACCGTGGGCCAAGCTCGGTTTGCTTGGCGGCTGGGTGCAGCGCGCCTCGAGTCAGCCGACCATCCAGTATGATGATTTCTTCATCAGGTTGATCGCCGAGTTCCAATACTGAGGCGACGGAATGATGTGGTCCTGGAGGGCGTTTGGTGTATGACGTCTACTGGGGCCACAGCGGCCCAGGAGGAGTTCGTACAATGCGGCGAGTGGCAGGACTGCTGTTGTTGGGGGCCATGGCCGGCCCCGCGTTCGGAGGAGGCGAGTATCGCGTCGGTCCGGGCGACAAGTTGAAACTCCACGTGTACGACGAGGACGGGCTCAGCGGAGAGCTGCAGGTGCAGGACGACTGCACCGTCACCGTGGGCCTGGTCGGCGCCATGGACGCCTGCGGCCGGACGCCTCGTGAGCTGTCCGACGAGATCGCCGAAGCCTTGAAGGGCGACTACCTCCTGCAGCCGATGGTGGATCTGCGGGTCATCGAGTTCAAGAGCCAGCGTGTGGACGTGCTCGGTGAGGTGCACACCAAGGGCCCGCAGTATCTGCAGGGCCCGACCACCATCCTGGATGTCGTGGGCATGGCGGGCGGTACGATCGCCGACAACGTCACCCACGTCGAGGTCGTTCGCGCCGACGGCACCTCCTCCAGCTACGATCTGGGCGCCCTCGCGAACAGCGCGCCGGTGTACGTCGAGCCGGGCTCGAAGGTGTTCGTCCGTCCTGGAGATCTCATCTACGTGGAGGGCGAGGTCGCACGTCCCGGGTCGGTGGGCCTGGCAGACGGCCTGACCCTCACGCGAGCGCTCGCCCTCGTCGGCGGCCCCAAGGACTACGCCAACCTGCGCAAGGTGAAGATCCTCCGTGCCGGCGGCGAGCAGATCACCGTGAACGTCACGCGGGTCCTGGCAGGCAAGGAAGAAGACGTCGTCCTGCGTCCCGATGACCATTTGCTCATCCCCCGAGGGGCGTTCTGAGGGTCCGTCCAGGTGATTGTGCCGTTGATGCGCCCCCAGGCAGGTGACTGCTTGGGGTGTTGCGCTCTTGAGGGGTATGGTAGGCGTGCCACGAACTGCGGACGGGCGTGGGTCCCCCTGTCCGCAATGGAGGACCGGCTTGCCCAAGAGCAGCGCTGAGAGAAAGAAGACCACGACGTCCCGGCGTGCCACGTCGCGGAAGACCACGGCGTCGCGGAAGACCACCACCAGGCGTGCAGGCACCAAGGTGTCGGCCATGCCGCGGCCGGCGTACGGCAAGGAGGTCTGGCGCATCGGGCAGGTGGTGCTTGGCGTCTTCGGGCTGGTGTCTGCGGTGGGGTGGCATCCGGAGGACTCCACCTTCCTGCATCCGGTCCTGACGGTCACGGGCGATGCGGTGGCCTACCACAACCCTTGCGGCATGGTGGGGGCCCAGCTCGCCGATGCCATGCTGTCCGTGACGGGGTTCGGTGCCGTGGGATTCCTGTACCTGCCTGTGATGGGGGTGCTCGGTCTCGCAGGTCGGAAGCTGCCCAGCATGGGCAAGCGGGTCATGCTGGTGTGGCTGGTGGTGGTGACCATGTCGCTGCTGCACCTGGGCATGCCCACCTACGAGACCCTCCCCGAGGGGGCGGGTGGTATCGTCGGCCGTGTGGTCGCGGAGGCGCTCGTCTCCGTGGTGGCCGAGGTGGGCTCCTGGATCCTGCTCATCTCCAGCTTCTTCGTGGGCCTGTCGGTGATGTTCCGCTGGTCGTGGTCGGAGCTCGCCGGCCGACTGGTCCGCTCCGTGGAGGAGGCAGGGCCTGCACTGGCCGACGGCTCCCGTCAGATCGCCCAGAAGGCCATCGAGCGGAGCGCGGAGGCGGGCAGGCAGGCCGTGGTCAGTGGCGCGAAGGTCTCCGCCCGCAGCGGTTCGGCCGTGGTCAGGGGAGTCGGCGGAGGCGTGCGAGGCTTCTTCGGTCGGCTGTGGGACGCCATCTTCGTTCACGAGGACGAGGGTGGGGCACTGTCCGACTCCGTGTGGGACGAGCACACCGACGTGGTGACCGGTCAGGCGACCGATGGCGGGTTCCTGCGGAAGGTCGGCTCGGTCATCGGCACCTCGCCGAACGTCACGCGTGTGCAGCTCCACGACGACGTGCCGTCGCCCACGGAATTCCACGTGACCCGTGACCAGACGAAGGTCAGCCTGCACCCGCAGCCCACCGCCGCGGAGCCCTCCGAGGTCCTCGACCTGTTCCCGGACGACGAGCCGGCCCGTTCCCGCCGGCGGGATCGCAAGACCAGCTCCCGGACCGAGCGGAAGACGCGTCGTGATGCGCCGGCGCCGCTGCCGCCGCCAGAGGTCACCGGACTGACCCAGGCGGAGTCCACGGAGGCCGCCGAGGCGCTCACCGGTCCCATCCACGATCCTTCGATGTACGGTCTGGGTCAGTTCACGACGCCTCCCGCCTCCGCGTTCGAGGCACCTGCACGACCCACCACCCAGGTGGAGCGCGCGCCGTCCGTCGTCGAACCAGCGAGTGAGGTGCGTCCCCGTACCAGCGTGGAGGTCGCCCGCGCGGTGCGGCCCGCGCCTTCGGTGGTGGAGCCGGCGGCTGCCGCGCCCATGTCGGTGCCGATGCCAACGGCAGCGCCGGGCGCGAGGGCGGCCACGGGAGCTCCCGCACCCGCCATCGAGAAGGTCGAGGGCCTCGAGGATGTGGTCAAGGACGACGGCCGTGCGATCGTGAAGACGAAGCGCTCGCAGTTCCGTCTGCCGGCACTCCGGCTGCTCGACGACGTGCCGCCCCAGCAGGCCACCATCGACGAGGAGGACCTCGCGGACCTGGCGATGACGGTCGAGGAGAGCCTCGCCTCCTTCAAGGTCACCGGACGCGTGGTCAACGTGCGCGTCGGCCCCGTGGTCACGATCTTCGAGTACCTCCCCGACGCCGGCATCCAGGTTCGGCGCATCAACAACCTCGCCGATGATCTGGCGATGTCCCTCCGAGCCCGCTCGGTGCGCGTGGTCGCCCCGATCCCCGGCAAGGGTGTCGTGGGAATCGAGATTCCGTCGCAGCTGCGCATGACCATCTACTTCCGCGAGCTGCTGGCCTCGGACGAGTTCCGCAAGGCGAAGATGGCGCTGCCCGTGGTCATCGGCAAGGACGTCGAGGGGCGTCCGGAGGTCGCCGATCTCGCCAAGATGCCGCACGTGCTCGTGGGTGGTACCACCGGCGCCGGCAAGTCCGTGGGCGTCAACGGCATGCTGATGTCGCTGCTGTACACGCGCACGCCGGATCAGCTCCGACTGCTGTTGATCGACCCCAAGAAGCTCGAGTTCGAGGCCTACTCCGACATCCCCCACCTGTTGCACCCGGTCGTCACCGAGCCCAAGGGAGCGGCCTCGGCGCTCAACTGGGCGTGTCGCGAGATGGACCGGCGCTACGAGCTGCTGGCCCGCTGGAAGACCCGCAACATCGCCAGCTTCAACGAGAAGGTGAAGCGCGAGGCGAAGAGCTGGAGCGCGGAGAAGGCACGCAAGTACGCGCCCAAGGGTTTCAAGGAAGGCGACAAGCTGCCCGATCCCGAGCTGCTGCCCTACATCGTCATCGTCATCGACGAGCTTGCCGACCTCATGATGGTTGCCAAGAAGGAGGTGCAGGACAGCATCGTGCGCCTGGCGCAGATGGCCCGTGCCTGCGGTATGCACCTCATCATCGCGACCCAACGTCCTTCGGTCGATGTCGTCACCGGTCTCATCAAGTCCAACATGCCCACGCGCATCGCGTTCAAGCTGCGTTCGGTGGTCGACTCCCGGACGATCCTCGATCAGGGTGGAGCCGAGAAGCTCCTCGGCCGTGGCGACATGCTCATGCTGCCTGCTGCGGGCGAGGTGCGGCGCTGCCACGGTGCCTTCGTCGACGACGACGAGGTGTGTCGTGTGGCCGACTTCCTCCGGGCCCAGGGAGAGCCGGACTACATGGTCGGTGTGATGGACGACCCGTCCGAGTCCGACGACGCGGTGGATGATGCGGACAGGGATGATCTGTACGACGCGGCCGTCGAGGTCGTGGTACGTGCAGGCAAGGCCTCCACCTCCATGGTGCAGCGTCATCTGAAGATCGGCTACAACCGTGCTGCACGCATCCTGGATGCGATGGAGGCCGCGGGGGTGGTGGGTCCCGCTGATGGCGCCCGCCCCCGTGAGGTGCTAGTGTCAAGCAACGATTGACGGCGTCCGCCCCCTTCCAGGGCGTCGTTGTACGTGCAGGAGCCGAATAGGTTCCAGGCCGGAGCGTCTATGAGGCTCTGCCCACGCACAAGGAGTCTCCATGTCTGTCCAGATCCTCCGCGGAGCCCGCCGAGCCCTCCTCACCCTCATGGCTGCAGCCACCCTGGCCACTGCGCCGGTGGCAGACGCCATGGAGAAGGAGGAGCTGATCGAAGCGGTGGAGGCCCGCTACGGCAAGGTCGACACCCTGTCCGCCGATTTCGTGCAGGTGTCCCGTTCCGAGCTCTTCGGTGACGAGACCGAGAGTGGCCACCTGCTCCTCAAGCGACCCGACAAGATGCGGTGGTCCTTCGGCAGCGACAAGGTGTTCGTCACCGATGGCAAGAAGATGTGGATCTACGCCGCATCCGAGAACCAGGTCATCGAGTACGACGACATCTCCGAGGGCCGCAGCACGGCCGACGAGCTGCTCACGTCGCTCGACAAGATCAACGACCTGTTCCACATCAAGGTCCTCGAGTCCACCGCGAGCCGCCACCGCCTCGAGCTCACCCCCAACGAGACGGGGCAGTTCAAGAAGGTCGTCCTCACCCTCGATGCCAGCATGACGCTGCAGAAGGTGATCATCACCGACACCTTCGACAACGTCACCGAGATCTCGTTCTCCAACGTGAAGACCGGTGTGAGCATCCCCGACAGCAAGTTCACCTTCACGGTGCCTGCAGGCGCTGATGTCGTGAAGGCCAACAACTAGTCCGTCATGGTCCGTCAGCTCTCTTTCGTGATGCCGGCCTTCAACGAGGAAGGCAACATCGCCGAGTCCATCCGCCGCTGCGTCAGCACCGGCGTGGAGCTCGGGCTCGACTTCGAGGTCGTGGTCGTCGACGACGGCAGTTCCGACGACACCCGCACCATCCTTCAGCGTTGCTGTGAGGCGGATCCGCGGGTGCGTGCGGTGCTGCATGCCAAGAACGGCGGGTACGGCGCGGCTCTGCGATCGGGGCTGCTTGCCGCCCGGAAGGACCACGTGTTCTTCACCGACGCCGACCTCCAGTTCGATCTGAAGGAGATCTCCCGCCTGCTGGCGAAGGCGGATCGCTACGACATCGTGGCCGGCTACCGCTCGCCCCGTAGGGATCCTCTGGTTCGCCGGTTCAACGGCTGGGCCTGGTCCCGTCTGGTGGGTTTCGTGTTCGGTCTGCAGGTTCGCGACGTCGACTGTGCGTTCAAGCTGTTCGATCGGCAGGTGTTCGAGCAGGTGCCGATCTACAGCCTCGGTGCCTTCATCAACACCGAGATCCTGGTGCGGGCGCGGGCCAAGGGGTTCTCCGTCACCGAGGTGGCCGTGTCCCACTTCCCGAGGTCCCACGGGGAGCAGTCCGGGGCGAACCTGCGGGTCATCGCCAAGGCGTTCCGCGAGTTGTTCTCCCTGCGGAGGGAGCTCCTGGCGCTCGATGCACAGTCCACGGGCCCCACGGCCTCCCGGGAGCGCTCGTCAGCGGCGGAGTGAAGGGGCTCAGCGCGGCTGTGCGCGCAGGATGTCGATGGCAGCCCGAAGCTGCGCATCCTCGGGAATCTGGTCGAGGACGGAGTTCTTCCAGGGGACGGGTGCACGCTGCAGATCCTGGTAGGAACGGGCGTCCTTCAGCAGCTGCTCGAAGGTGGCGGACTGATCCTCGTTGAGCTGTAGCGCGCCCAGCTCGGCCTGCAGGTCGGTGAGGGGATCGTCCTGCATCAGCTCGACCCAGAGGTCGGGGTCGCGTCCGTTCTTCGGCGCGATGGGCTTTCCCGACGGCGTGTAGTAGCGGGCGATGGTGAGCTTGAGGGCAGAGCCGTCCTTGTGTTCGTACAGCGTCTGAACCGTGCCCTTGCCGTAGGTCCGGGTGCCGACCAGCTTGGCGCGACCGGTGTCCTGCAGGGCGGCAGCCAGCAGCTCACTGGCGCTCGCGGAACCCCCGTTGACGAGCACCACCACGGGCAGCTCCGTGGAGCCGTCCGTGGCCTCGAACACCTTTTCCCGGCTCTGGTCGCGGCCGGAGGTGCGCGTGATGGGGCCCTCGTCGAGGAAGAGGTCGACCATGTCGACCGCCTCCTGCAGGAGCCCGCCGGCGTTGTCGCGCACGTCGATGATGAGGCCCGTCAGGGGGGCGTCCACCTGCAGGCGGTCGAGGGCGCGCTGGAACTCGAGGGCCGTCTCCTCCTGGAACTGGGAGACGTGCAGGTAGCCCAGGTCGTCGATGCGCTCGGCCTGGACGGAGTCGATGTGGACGGTGCCCCGCGTGGCGATGATCTCCAGGGGGGCGGCCAGGCCGCGGCGGAGCACCGTGAGCAGCACCTTTGTGTCCGGCGGACCGGACATCGCCTCGACGAGGCCGTCGGTGCCCGCGTCGGCGAGCTGGAGGTCGTCGATGGCGACGATGATGTCCTGGGCGAGCAGGCCGGCCTTCTCGGCGGGGCTCCCGGGCAGCACCCGCAGGATGTGTACGCCGTCGTCGCGGCTGATGATCTCCACGCCGATGCCCACGTAGCTGCCCTGCGTGGAGTTCTGCAGCTCGCGCCACTGTTCCGGGCTGAGCCAGCTGGAGTGGGGGTCGAGCACGTCGGTCATGCCGTGGATGGCCCCTTCGACGAGCTCCTCGGTGCTGACCTCGTCGACGTAGGACTGCTCGATGATGTGCATCAGCCGGATGAAGGTCTCGACGGCGTCGTAGCGGGACGTGGCATGTTCGGCGGCCCAGCTGCCGGCCCAGCCGCCCAGCAGCACGCCCGACAGGCTCAGCAGGGTGACGGTGAAGGTGGCGCGTGCGGCTGCTTTCGATGCCATGGGTGCCTCAGGCAGGGAGCGGACGGGAGAAGGCCGCCGTGGGCTGTCCGACGTCGACCCACTCTACCGGATCGGGGCGTTCACCGAGGAACCGCTCCCCGACATCCGCGAAGCGCTCCGGTCCGTCGGTGACCATGAAGCGGAGGGAGCCCGTGCCTTCGCCCGGGCCGAGGGCCTCGAGGACGGCTTCCGCTGTGGCCCGTGCGGAGTCGACGAGGTGGACGCCCGGAAGCACGCTCGCGATGACCTCCCGCAGGAGAGGGTAGTGGGTGCACCCGAGGATCGCGGTGTCCACCCGGCCCTGAAGCGGCTCGAGGTAGCGTCGGGCCACTTCGGTGGGCACCACGCCCTCGAGCCAGCCCTCCTCCACGAGAGGGACGAACAACGGACAGGGCACGGCGATGAGCTCCTGATCCGGTGCCGCCTCGGCCAGCGCGCGGTGGTAGGCGCCACCCAGGACGGTGCCCTCCGTGCCGAGGAGCGCGAGCTGCCCCTCCTCGTGCACCTGGAGCGCCGCCTGCACCCCCGGATGGACCACGCCGAACACGGGGATGCCGAGCGGCTCGCACGCAGCCTCGAGGTCGGGCAGGGCGTGGGTGGTGGCGGTGTTGCAGGCGATCACCAGCGCGTCGATGCCCTGCTCGACGAGGTAGGACGCGACCCGCAGCGAGTAGGAGATGACGGTCTGGGGGCTTCGCGTGCCGTAGGGGATGCGAGCGGTGTCGCCGAGGTAGAGGAGATCATGTCCGCCGAGCCGGGCCTTCAGCTCCCGAAGGACGGTGAGGCCACCGATGCCAGAATCGAAGACGCCGATGCGCACGCGTGCTCCTGCATTGCCGTGGAAGGGGTGTGGGTGGGTTAACGTCGCTGTCGGGAGGTGCCATGCGAATCGCCGTGTTGGGGGGAAGCTTCAACCCACCCCATGTGGGACACGCCCTCATCTGTGCCTGGCTGCACTGGACGGACCAGTGCGACGAGGTGTGGCTGTTGCCGGTGCACGTGCACGCCTTCGGCAAGGAGGTGGAGCCCTTCGAACGGCGGGCGAGCTGGTGCAGGGCCATGGCATCGCAGATCGGCGGGTTCGTGCGGGTGTGTGAGGTCGAGTCCGAGCGGGAGGAGACGTCCTACACGGCCGACACGCTCGATCTGTTGTCCGAGCGCCACCCGGAGGCTCGCTTCCGCCTCGTGGTGGGGGCCGATGCCCTGCCCACCTTCCACAAGTGGCACCGGTTCGAGGAGCTGCAGTCCCAGTACGATCCGTTGGTGGTGGGCCGTCCGGGGTACCCGCCGGTGCCGGGCATGCCCACGTTTCCGGAGATCTCCTCCACGGACATCCGGGCTCGCATCGCCCGGGGAGAGGACGTGTCCACGCTCGTGCCCTCCTCGGTGATGGCCCTGCTCGGAGATGCCTACCGCCCTCACTGAGGATCGGAAGGCACCGGCACCATGCCCCACCGGTGCTGGCCGCCGGCTCCCTCCACGAGGATGGCTTCGAAGGGCGGTTGATGCCAGGCGCGTGGACGGAACCCTCCGAACCCATCGCATCCGGCGAGCTCCGTGACCGTCCATGTGGATGGATCGATGTGCAGCTCGCAGTCGGCGAGGGGAGGCGGGGTGATGGCGCCGTGCCCGGGTACGGCCGTGGCACCTCCGAGCACCATGACGCGACCATCGGTGAGGCGGTAGGACACATGGCCCGCCCGGGGCTCCATCTGCAGCGTCACGGCCTCCCAGGTGCCGTTGCCGGTGTCGGGCACGTAGCGCCAGGCGGATGCCGTGGCAGCGGCCGTTCCCGCAGTGGGCAGGGGGCGGCTGATGCCCCCGAGGAGCAGCGCCGAGCCGTCGTCCAGGGGGGTGAGGGTGTGGAAGGCGCGTCCCCCGTCGGGGATGTCCGCGACCTGTTGGATGACGGGTTCCGCCGTCTGGTTGAGCTGTACGCGCGCACAGCCCGGCCGAGGGGTCTGGACGTCTGCCGCCGTGGTGGTGAGACCGCCGCACACCAGCCATCCCCAGCCGCCGAGGTCGGCCATGGCGTGGCCGACGTCTCCGGGACCGTACACCTCCCACGGACCGAGGACCTGCAGGTCGGGGGTGAGCAGGCTGAGGTCCAGGCCATCGGCCCGACCCTGCTCGTCGTAGCCACCCCACAGGTACAGACCCGCCTCGGCCACCGTGGCGACGTGCTCCGAGCGACCGCGCACGTCCACGAACGTGTCGCCGACGTCGTCTCCTCGGGGATCGAACAGGAACCCCTGTGCGGCACCTTCGAGCTGCGGGCTCACGGCAGGGCGGCCGCCCGCCACGGCGATGAGCCCGGACGGGAGCAGGGTGGCCGTCGACCACACCCGGGGGGAAGGGGAGGGGGCCAGCTCGGGCATGTCGGTGACGTACGCGGCGTCGGTGGCGTCGAGGTCTCGCCGCCAGCGCTGGATCCGTCCGTGCACGACGGAGGGGGTGGGCGCGTACATCGACTCGGCACCGCCGAACAGCCACAGGTCGCCGTCGGTGTCGAGGGTGGCGCCACTGCCGAGCGCCAGGCCGCCGAGCTGCAGGGTGCCTCGCCAGTGCAACGCATCCACGGGCGCCACCTGCAGGGCGACGTCCCAGGCGCCGCCGTCCATGGTGAGCCGCCTGCTCACCCCCCACCAGTCACCGTCCGGGTGCGCCAGACGCAGATCGAGCGCCGTCCGCGCGAGTGGGGGCGCGTCCTCCGCCCGCACACCCTCCTCCAGCGGCATCCGCTCACTCCGTCCGTCCAGGTGCTGCAGCGTGAGCGTGGGCGCGCTGCCTTCCGGAAGGGTGAGCCCGGGGGGCGCGACGACATGGAGCTGCAGCTCGTAGTCCGAGATGATCTCGATACGGGGACCACAGCCGGCCAGTACAATCGCGAGGGGGAGGGGCATGACGTTCATGCCCCGCAGCGTAGACAGTGCGCGATCCAGACGTCAACCGGAGCGGACATGGCCGACGATTTCATCCATCGACAGCTACCTGACTGGCCTTCCGGCGTCCTGTGGCACTTCACCACCCGGCGTGGTGGGGTGAGCGACGGGCCGCGCCACAGCCTGACACTGGCGCGCGCCGCGGGCCTGCCGGACGCGGAGCTCGAGGAGAACTGGCGCCGCGCCCTGGCACCGCTCGGCGTGGGACCGGACCACCTCGCCCTCGTGAACCAGGTCCATGGTGATGGTGTCCTGCACGCCCATCGGCCCAGTGGCCCACTCGACACCCTGGGCGACGCCGATGCACTCATCAGCGATCGGGCAGGTCTCGCGGCCGCGGTCCGCGTGGCGGACTGTGTGCCGATCCTCCTCACCGACGGCCGCTGGATCGCCGCCGTGCACGCTGGCTGGCGTGGCGTGGCGGCCGGCATCCTGCCTCGGACCATCCGCCAGCTGCGGGAACGGGGGGCAGGAACCCTCCACCTCGTGATCGGCCCGCACATCTCCCAGGATGCATTCCAGGTGGGACCGGAGGTGGTCGATGGCATCGCCGCCTCGGGTGTGGATCCATCCGTCTTCGCCGTTGCAGACGAGATCGTGGATGGGGTGCAACGCCACCGCGTCGACCTCGAGGCCGCGCTCAGGGCCCAGGTCGCCTCCCTCCCCGACATCCGCGTCCACTCCGTGGCCCGCTGCACGACGGATCCCGATCTGTTCAGCTACCGCCACGACGGCGCCGACACGGGACGCATGGCGGGGGTCATCCTGCGGCAACCCTGAGCTGTACCGGTGTGGTGGGAGGGCTGGTCGAAGTGGCGTGAGGATCCATGCACGACGCGTCTGTGGTGTTATCGGAACCCGCGACACGGAGGACCCATGGACGACACCCACAGCCTGTCCACGCTCGAGAATATGCACGCCCTTGCAGAGCTCGGAGGCGGCCAGGCCCGCATCGACCGACAGCACGAGCGCGGCAAGCTCACGGCCCGCGAGCGTATCGAGGCCTTCGTCGACCCCGGTACCTTCGTGGAGCTCGACAAGTTCGTCACCCACGGCTGCACCGACTTCGGCATGGAGAAGCAGAAGTTCCTCGGTGATGGCGTGATCACCGGCTACGCGAAGGTGTCCGGTCGGCTCACCTACCTGTTCGCACAGGACTTCACCGTCTTCGGCGGATCCCTCTCCGCAGCCCATGCCGCCAAGATCTGCAAGGTCATGGATCGTGCCATGGAGGCCGGCGCGCCCGTGGTCGGCCTGAACGACTCCGGCGGTGCCCGCATCCAGGAGGGTGTCGCCTCCCTCGGTGGCTACGCCGACATCTTCCTGCGCAACACGCTGGCCTCGGGTGTCATCCCCCAGCTCTCCGCCATCATGGGGCCCTGCGCCGGTGGCGCGGTGTACTCCCCGGCCATCACCGACTTCATCGCGATGGTCGAGGACACCTCCTACATGTTCGTGACGGGCCCCGAGGTCGTGAAGACCGTCACCCACGAAGATGTCACCAAGGAGCAGCTCGGCGGCGCCGACACCCACACCCGCGTGTCCGGCGTGTCCCACTTCCGGGTCCCCAGCGAAGAGGCCATGCTCGCCTTGTTCCGTGAGCTGCTGTCCTACCTGCCGCAGAACAACATGGAGGAGGCCCCCGTCCGACCCACGGACGACCCGGTCGACCGCCTCTGCGACAAGCTCGACTCCCTCATCCCGGACAACCCGAACAAGCCCTACGACATCAAGGACGTGATCCACGAGATCGCCGACGAGGGCCGGTTCCTCGAGGTGCACGCGCACTACGCTCCCAACATCGTCGTGGGCTTCACCCGCCTCGAGGGTCGCAGCGTGGGTGTCGTCGCCAACCAGCCCGCCCACCTCGCCGGCTGCCTCGACGTCGACGCCAGCCTCAAGGCCGCACGCTTCGTGCGCTTCTGTGATGCCTTCAACATCCCCCTGCTCACGCTGGTGGATGTGCCCGGCTTCCTGCCCGGCACGGCCCAGGAGTACGGCGGCATCATCAAGCACGGTGCCAAGCTGCTCTACGCCTACGCCGAGGCCACGGTGCCCAAGGTCACGCTCATCACGCGCAAGGCCTACGGTGGTGCCTACGACGTCATGGCCTCCAAGCACATCCGGGCCGACTTCAACTTCGCCTGGCCCTCCGCGGAGATCGCGGTCATGGGCCCCGATGGCGCCGTCAAGATCATCCACCGCCGCGAGATCGCGAACGCGGAGGATCAGGACGCCACTCGTCAGGAGCTGGTCGACAGCTACCGCGAGACCTTCGCCAACCCCTACCGTGCCGCCTCCCTCGGCTACGTCGACGAGGTCCTGGTGCCCCGCTTCACCCGCAAGCGGCTGATCCAGGCCTTCGACGCGCTGCAGAACAAGAGGCAGGAACTGCCCCCGAAGAAGCACGGCAACCTCCCCCTGTGACGTCCCACCCGGATCCAACCCGGTGTGAGGGGCCCGTGCTTGACAGTGCGAGGCAGACCCACTATTCGGGGACGTCACAAACACCTTCATCCATGGATATGACACATGGTCAAGCTGCGTCTCACCCGCATGGGTGCAAAGAAGAAGCCTTTCTACCGTATCGTGGCTGCTGACTCCCGCGTGCAGCGCGACGGTCGCTGCATCGAGCAGCTCGGTTACTACGATCCCATGAAGGATCCCTTCATCCTCAAGGTCGACCTCGACCGCGTGGACCACTGGATCGGCGTCGGCGCTCAGCCCACCGAGACCGTCGCTCGTCTCATCAAGCGTGCTCGTGAAGCCGCTTCCGAGACGGCGGAGTCCTGATGCTCGAGCTTGCTGAGCATCTGATTCGGCCCATCGTCCGCCACCCGGAGGATGTCTCCATCCAGGTGGTCGACGGTGAGTCCGTGGTCGTGCTGGAGGTCGTGGTCCATGACGACGATCGCTCCATCTTCGACGACGACGGCGGTCGTACGCTTCGGTCCATTCGCAACATCCTGTCCGCTGCGGCAGGACGCCGGAAGGCCACCCTCGATCTGGTGGACGCCCATGCCCCCGAAGGGTCCGAAGAGTAAGGCACCCGCGCCGGTTCCTTTCACCCTGCTGCCAGGCCATGGCCTCCTCGATGATGAGGTGGAACTGGGCTCGGTCAGCGGGGTGTTCGGCGTCCGCGGCGAGGTTCGTCTCTTCCTGCACAATCCCGACTCCGAGCTGCTGCGCAAGCCTCGCAAGGTGGCGCTCATCGCCCCCGACGGCAAGCGCTACCAGGTCACCGTGTCGTCGCGCTCCGGCGCCGGCAAGCGGATCCTCGGCCACTTCGCCGAGGTGGCCGAGCGTGAGCTCGCCGCGAGCCTGAAGGGCTGGAGCCTGGCGCTCGCCAAGTCCGAGCTTCCTGCGCTCGACGACGACGAGTTCTACGTCTGGCAGCTCGAGGGAGCCGAGGTCTTCGTCGCCGACGAAGAAGCCGGCGATCGCAAGGTGGGCACGGTGATGCACGTGCACAACACGCCCGGAGGCGATCTCCTGGAGATCGAAGGCCCCGGCGAGCTGCACGCATTCGTTCCCTGTGTCGAGGAGTTCGTGGTCGAGCTCGATCTCGAAGAGGGCCGGGTGGTCGTCACCGCGGAATCGCTGGAAGAAGAATGACCCGCCGTTTCGACGTTCTCACGCTCCATCCGGAGATGGTGAGGCCCTACCTGCACTCGTCCATCCTCGGTCGCGCGGTCAAGGCCGGGCACTTCGAGGTGGGTGTGCACGACATCCGCGACCACGCCACCGATCGCCACCGCTCCGTCGACGACACCCCCTACGGGGGCGGCGCCGGCATGGTGATGAAGGTCGACGTGGTGGCCAGGGCCATCGAGCAGGTGAAGCAGGAGGGCACCCACGTGGTGTTCATGTCGCCTGCCGGCAAGCGCTTCCAGCAGGAAGACGCCCGTCGCCTCACCGGACACGAGCACGTCGTGTTCCTGTGTGGTCACTACGAGGGCATCGACGCCCGTATCGAGCACCTGATCGACGAGGAACTCAGCCTCGGCGACTTCGTGCTCACCGGTGGGGAGATCGCGGCCTGCGCCATGATCGATGCCACCGCCAGGCTGCAGGCCGGAGTGCTCGGCAACGAGACCTCTGCAGAAGACGAGTCCTTCTCGTCCGGCCTGCTCGAATACCCCCAGTTCACCCGTCCGCGGGTCTGGGAAGGGCACGAGGTGCCCGATGTGCTCCTGTCCGGGCACCACCGCAGGATCGAGGACTGGCGCCTGGAGCAGGCCAAGAGCCGCACCCGTGCTCGCCGTCCGGATCTGTGGGCAGCCTGGTGTGAAGCACGAGGTCTGGATCCTTCTGACGGATCCGACATTGACGACCACCGCAGAAGATAATATCCGTTCCCGGTTCCCGGGTCTTTGCGTCTTGGGCCCCTCGTGGCATGCCCGACGCGTCCAACAGCGCCCGGCTTTCTCTCCGGCTTTCTCTTTCGAGGACAACCATGGACCTCCTTCAGACCATCGAGAACGAGATTCTCGCAGCCCGCGTGGCATCCCGCCCCAACGTCGACGTCCGCCCCGGCGACACCGTCCGCGTCCACGTCCGCATCAAGGAAGGCGACAAGAGCCGCGTCCAGATGTTCGAGGGTGCCGTCATCCGCATCCGCAAGGGTGGCCCCCGCACCACCTTCACCGTGCGCAAGATCGCTTCCGGTGTCGGTGTCGAGCGCGTCTTCCCCGCTTCTTCCCCCAACGTGGTGAAGATCCAGGTCATGGCTCGTCACAAGGTGCGTCGCGCCAAGCTGTACTTCCTGCGCAACCGCCGCGGCAAGTCTGCACGGCTCAAGCCGATCCGCGACTTCAAGGCGATCAAGTAAGCTCCGATTCGCCGGCCCAGCGTCGCGCCGCCCTGTCCTTCGGGCACAGGGCGGAGCTGTTTGTGGCGCAGAGGCTCAAAGCGGATGGATGGACGCTGCTCTCGCAGAATTGGCATGGGGGCGGAGGCGAGCTGGATCTGGTGATCCAGCGCGGCTCCGCCCTTCGCTTTGTCGAGGTCAAGGCCCGCGTCGGCGACGACTTCGACATCTGGGACGCGATTCCGGCGTCCAAGCGTGCCCGGCTGGTGAGGGCCGCCCGTGCATGGCTCGCGGCCCACGACACGGATGCCGAGGAGCTCTGCTTCCTGTGGGCCGCCGTCCGTGGCGGCGCGATGCCCGAAGAGTGGTCGGTGGAGTGGTATGACAACCCCATCGACGTGAGGTCCGCATGAGCCTGTGGTTGGTGGCCACCCCCATCGGAACGATGTCCGACTGCTCGCCGAGAGCGCAGCAGATCCTTGGCACGGTGGATCTCGTGTGCGCGGAAGACACCCGCACCACCGGCAGGCTCCTGGCCGCGCTGGGCGTGAGGGCCAAGGAGCTCCGCGCGCTGCACGCCCACAACGAAGACAAGCTGGCCGAGGCCATCGCTGCGAGGGCTGCAGATCAGGAGGTGGCGCTCGTGAGCGATGCCGGCACACCTGGCATCTCCGACCCGGGCAGGGCGCTCGTGCAGGCCTGTCACGCCGCCGGCGTGCAGGTGCTGTCCGTACCCGGTCCGTCCGCGCTGGCCGCCGCGCTGGCGTCGTCCGGATTTCCGGCGGCCATGTCCACCTTCCTGGGGTTCGCCCCTCGCAAGGGCAGGGAAGGCTGGACCCGTGAGGTCCTGGGGCGCCCCGAGACCCTCGTGATCTACGAGGCCCCCGGTCGCATCACCGATCTCGTGCGTCGCCTTGCAGAGGTGGATCCGGAGCGGGAGGCCTGCCTGTGTCGGGAGATCTCCAAGCGCTACGAGGAGAACCTTCGTCTGCCGCTGAAGGGGCTCGCGGAGGATCTCGCCGGACGCGACGTGGTCAAGGGCGAGTGCGTCCTGGTCATCGGCCCCGGGCAGCGCAAGACCGCGACTGCCGCGGCAACCGAGCAGGTGGCGGAGGGGGCGGGCCTCAAGCAGGTGGCCGCCGTGCTGGCCGGGCGCTGGGGCGTGAAGAAGCGGGAGGCCTACCAGGCGCTCCTCGAGCTGGAGCGCGAGCTGCGCGACGTGTGATCCGCCGCTTCGTCAGCGGGGATCACCCGCGAGGCGGACACGGCCCACGAGCCGGGCGTACCAGGTGACGTCGATCTGATCGGGACCGGTGCGCACGGGGTACACGTTCTCGACGCGATGGGGAAGGCTGTAGCCGACCTGGGTGCCGACCCGGATGCCGAGGTAGCGGTTGATCTCCTGGATGAGACCCACACCGCCAGCGATGCGGACGTAGTCGCCGCGCGTGACGATCGTGGTGCGGCTCGCATCGAGGACGTCGGGCAGGTAGAAACCGGACCCGCGGTCGCTGTGGGAGAAGTAGTCGAGCGCCATGTGCACATCGACCTTCGTGATGGCCTCCTTCTCGGAGCGGGCCGCGATGATCTCGCCGCCGATGCGGGTGAACAGGCTCGCGCCGAGGGACAGGTCGGCGTCCTCGATCGCGACCACGCCGCTGGCGTCGGGGCCTTCGTCGTATACGATGTCGGTGGTGGCATCGAGGTCGTAGTTCAGCCGAACGGACATGTAGGGTTCGGCGTTCTTGTGGGGCACGGAGAAGTCGCCCTCGAAGCGAAGACCCCAGCCACCGGGGGCCACGCCGCGCTTGTCGCTGTACAGCGTGGCAGCGGGTGTGCGGGCGGCGAAGCCGAGCCGGGTGTTCACGGGCAGGGAGCGCGCCCAGCTCGCCTGGGTGGGAGAGACCGCGACGCCGAACCAGAAGCCGTACAGGCCGTTGCCGCCCACGGTGGGATCGGTCTGCAGGGGCTGGGCCGTGCGGTAGCTGCCCGTGCCGGTGACCGGGTCGAACACCATCTCGTAGGCGGACGGATAGCTGATGGTGGTGTCGATGCTGCCGGGCAGCGCCACCGTGAGTGCGATGCCGTGGTACAGGCCGACCTGTGCCTTGAACCACATGTCGTGGGCCAGGATGTTCCGGCGGCCGACCAGCAGGCCGTCCTCCTCGAGGCTGGTGGTCTCGTAGTTGCCGCTGTACCCGACCTCGACGTCTGCGCGGAGCATCGGCGGCAGGTCGGTGTTGTCGGCGGCGGAGGCCGCGCCGGACAACACGGCGGTGAGGAGGATGGGGGGGAAGGTCAGCAGCCTGGATGTACGCACGGGGGTAGCCTCCGAGCGCGAAGATACGGGCGGGAACGGACCCGCGTCAACGCTCCCGCAGGCCGTACTCCTTCATCTTGGTCTGAAGCGATCTTCTGGAGATACCCAAACGACGTGCGGCCCGGGTGACGTTGCCCGCCTCTTGATTCAGGGCGTGTCGGATGCGGTGGCGTTCGAGGCGTGCGGTGTGCATCCGCAGGTAGTCCTTCAGGCCGAGCTGCTCCCCGCCCTGGCCCACGGTGACGGGCTCGGCGGAGGCCCCGGACGGCGGCTGCAGATCCTCGGCGGTGAGCTCCTGGTTGTCGGTGAGAAGGATGGCCCGCTCCAGGGTGGTCTCGAGCTCGGAGAGGTTGCCGGGCCAGCTGTGTCCCTTCAGCATGTCGAGCGCGTCGTCCTGGATGCCGGAGACACGGCGGGAGTAGCGCTGGTTGATCTGCTCGAGCATCACGTCGCACAGGGCCGGCAGGTCTTCCAGGCGCTCGCGGAGGGGCACCAGGGTGAGGGGCATCACGTTGAGCTTGTAGAACAGGTCGCTGCGGAACTGGCCGGAGGAGACCTCCGCCGACATGTCGCGATCGGTGGCCACCACGAGGCGGACGTCGACGGGGTGGGCCGCACCGGAGCGTGGGTCGACGAGCTGTCCGGTCTGCAGGAAGCGCACGAGCTTGAGCTGGACGTCCTGGGGCAGGGCGTGGACGTCGTCGAGGAACAGCGTGCCGCCATCGGCGAGCTCGACCCTGCCGGGCTTGGGGGGCATCCCGGGCTGCAGGGCGCTGCCGAACAGCTCGGCGTCCATCAGGTGCAGGGGGATGGCGCCGCAGGACACCTCGATGAAGGGGCCGCTGCTCCGGGGGGAGAGGTGGTGGATGGCCTTGGCCACGAGGGAGGTACCGGTGCCCGCATCACCACGGACGAGCACGGACGAGGGGGTGGGGGCGATCCGCTCGAGGGTGGACCACAGTGCCTCGGTGCTCGGTGCCTTGCGGATGAGATCGAAGGCGTCGCCGTCGTGGGACTGCACCTTGTGGATCCCGGCGTGGACGGTGGCCAGTGCCTTGTCGACCGCGTTGAGGAGCTCCTCCTTCTCGAAGGGCTTGGTGATGTAGTCGAACGCACCCTGCTTGACGGCCTCGACGGCACTGTCGATGGTGCCGAAGGCCGTGATGAGGATGACGGGCAGGCCGGGGAGGTTCTGGCGGGTCCACCGCAGCAGGCTCATGCCATCGAGGCCGGGCATGCGCAGATCGGAGATGACGAGCTGCGCGGGCTGGTTGCTCAGCCACTCGACCGCCTCCTCCCCATTCGTGCACGTGGAGACGCTGTGGCCCGCCTTCTCGAGCTGTGTCTTCAGTACCAGTCGGATCGAAGGCTCGTCGTCCACGATGAGAATGTGGGGCTGCATGTGAGATCCTCGTCGGGTGGCTGCGCAAGTGAACTCTTGAGCGCATAATACCCACCTGCGACGTGGCGCGCCTGAGCGGACGGTGGCTTGAATAGGCCGCGATTCGATTCGTCCGTGCGTTGCTCGGCACCCCTGGAGGAAGAATGCTCGCTCGACTGTGGAAGGTTTTCGCCCTGATGGTGGCCATGGTGGCCATGGCTCCCGGCGCGTACGCTGGAGACGCCGCATCCGATTTCACGCTTCGCGATGTCACGGGCAAGACCGTCAGCCTGTCCGACTACAAGGGCAAGGTCATCATCCTGTCCTTCTGGGCCACCTGGTGTCAGCCCTGCAAGGAGGAGATGCCGCACCTCGACAAGATGTACAAGGAGCTCGGTGACGACGGCCTGCAGGTGCTGTCCGTCTCGTTCGACGACGCCCGCATGCGCTCCAAGGTCATCAGCTACGTGCGTCAGCGTGGGTTCTCCTTCCCCGTGGTCATGGATCCCGACTCCAAGGCCATCGGCATGTACAACCCCAGCAAGACCGCTCCCTGGACCGTCATCATCGACCGCAACTTCGAGGTGGCGCAGATCCACTCCGGCTTCCAGCCCGGCGATGAAGAGAAGCTGCGGGAAGAGGTGGTCGAGCTGCTCGCCCACTGAGCACCTCGCGCTGTCGGACAATCCGCGGCGGGTGGCCTCGTGCCGCCCGCCGCTGCCCGTTTCAGCACCCTGACCCGGCAGGATCTCACGTGAAGATCGCTGAGCAGGACCGCTGACGGCCACTTTAGGAAAACTTCGCAAACCGCGCTGAACGGTTGCGATACCAGTGCACCTCACATGGTGTGCCCTCTGTGGAGGTCTTTGATGGGTCGAAGCGTCTGTTTGTTCCTGGCGGGCATGATCTGGCTGCCTGCAGCTGGTTGGGCCCAGGATGCCGCCGACGAGGCTGCTGACGCCACGACTCCCGAGACCGTGGAGGAGACGACCGCCGCGCCCGAGGCCCCCGCCACGCCTGCGGCACCCGAGGCTCCTGCGACACCCGAGGCTCCTGCGGCCCCGGAGGCTCCTGCGGCACCCGAGGCCCCGATCGCGCCCCCGGTGACGACCGTCGAGGAGGAGGTGGCCAAGGCCGCCGCCGAGCCCGAGGGCGTCAAGGCACCCCCCAAGGAGAAGAGGTCCAACGTCTCCGCGCTGTTCAACGACCGCCTGGAGAGCCGCTACTGGAACTTCAAGGATCCCATCCTCGGGTTCCCCGACTCCGAGGGCGTCAGGAGCTACTTCGAGACCGTGAACCGCTTCACGGGCTACGTGAAGGCCGGCAAGTGGTCGTTCTTCGGCCAGCTGGACCTCGTCAGCCTCGGTGCCAACTCCTACATCGCCAACGGCGAGGTGCAGTACGAACGCGATCTGCTGCACGATGGCATCTGGCACCCCCTGCTGCTGGCGCCCTACGACTCGACCGAGGTCGGCAAGGAGGGCTGGGGTCGGGTGGTCCGCAACAACTACTTCAACCTCGAGAAGGTCCAGGCCAGCTACAACACGCCGGCCGTCAGCCTGACCCTCGGTGACTCCTACGCTGCCTTCGGCAGCGGCATCGCGCTGAACCTGAACCGCAACGTCGACATCGACATCGACACGTCGATCCAGGGCGCCAAGGTGGTCTGGCAGCCCGACATGTGGAACGTCCAGGCGTTCTTCGGTCAGGCCAACCGGCAGCAGATCTGGCAGGACAACCCCAACATCGGCCTGTACGGCGATCGCCGGCACCTGATCACCGGTGTGCGTGCCGAGCGCTACAGCATCGGCACCGTCGACATCGGTGCCCACAGCGTGCTGTACAACTTCACCGACCAGGAGGGCTGGGGACCGGGCTTCGACAACATCGCCTCCTCCCCGGACGCCATCGTCTCCGGTGCCACCATGCAGGCCTTCGGCTGGGGACCCACGGACTGGTTCCTCGAGGTCGACGCCTTCTCCTACCCGAACAAGACCCTGGGCCGCGACGAAGACGGCTTCAAGATCAAGGGCAACGACCTGTTCTACGGGCAGGCTGCGTCGCCGGGCTTCGCGGCCTACCTGTCCGGTTCGGCCTACCTCGGCGACTTCACGCTGCTGATGGAGGCCAAGCGCTACAGCAACACGGCCCACCTGAACAACCTGGTCACCACCGAGCTGTACCAGGTCGCCATCGCCCCGACCCTCGAGTACGAGCGGTCCATCACCGAGGACTCCGCGGCGGCGCTGGGCTCCAACGACATGTGGGGCGGTCGGATGCAGCTGGAGTGGAACGCGCGGCCCCAGCTCATTCCCTACGCGGCCGTGGGAGTGTTCCGGGACAACGATCCCGAGAACCCGCTCAACTTCTCGCCCGTGCCCGAGACCATCGTGCACCCGATGCTCGGCCTCGAGTGGAACTACAACGAGTGGGCGGTCCTGGCCAACCTCGGCTACCGCTTCGACATCCGCGACGATGTCGAGGTCTACGGCACCGACAAGCAGCTGCACGGCGACATCATCGCCAACGTGCCTGCCTGGAAGGGGTGGGGCTTCAACATGTCGGTGGCCGGCGAGTACTACCAGTGGGGCAACAACCCCATCCAGCAGAGCGACTACGTCGAGTTCGAGACGGCATGGTCCCTGCTGTGGGGATCCAAGCTCGCGTTCATCTACTACATGGACTACACCACCAACCCACTGCTCGACTCCGTGGGCAATTTGACGGAAAACTTGTACGCCGCTGGAGAGATCCAGTACAAGCCTACGTCCTCGATCACCCTGAAGGCCTTCTACGGCTCATACAAGGCGGGAATCCGCTGTTCTGGTGGTCAGTGCCGCGTGCTCCCGGGATTCGACGGCGGACGCCTGACGGTGCAGGCCGCGTTCTGAGACCGGAATCGTCCCCGTAGTCGCAGTGGGTCTGAAGAGCTGCCGTTGACACCCGTCTACGCATTGGCATCAATGGCTCCAACGTCCACTCCACCTGGGGATTCCCTATGAAGATCAGCACCCTCGTTCTGCTCAGTGGCCTTTTCGCCAGCTCCCAGGCCTTCGCCGGCATCGCCAAGGTGTCCAAGGCCGAGGCTTCCTCCACGTACACCGAGGAGGGCAACTACAACGCCTCCCGCGTCATGGACGGCAAGCAGGGCACGAGCTGGGTCGAGGGTGAAGACGGCTCCGGCCTCGGATCCTGGGTCGAGCTCACCCTCGACGGCGAGCAGACCCTCTCCGGCATCCGCGTCTGGGGTGGCGACTGGTACTCCGAGGAGTACTGGTCCCGGGCCAACCGTCCCAAGGATCTCGAGATCACCTTCTCCGATGGTTCCACCGAGAAGGTCACCCTCGAGGATGCCTTCAAGCCCCAGGTCTTCACCTTCTCCAAGCCCGTGAAGACCACCACGGTCAAGATCAAGATCAAGTCCGTGCACGCAGGCTCCACCTGGTTCGACACCGGCATCTCCGAGGTCCAGCTCCTCACGCCCACGAAGAACCCCCTCGACACCTTCACCGCCTCCGCCTCCTCCGAGGCCCCCGCAGACGGTGACGGCAGCTACGTGGCCCGCAACGTGGGCGACGCCATCGGCGACTCGCTGTGGTGCGAGGGCTCCGAGGGCGACGGCACCGGCGAGTGGATCCAGCTCGACTACGGCAAGTCCGTGGATGTCAGCTCCATGACCCTCATCAACGGCATGGCCTCCACCTTCCCGCTGTGGATGAAGGGCAACCGTGCCACGGGTGCCACGCTGACCTTCTCCGATGGTTCCACCCACGATGTGACCATCGCGAACTCCATCAAGCCCCAGACGATCACCTTCCCCAAGACCACCACCTCCTCCGTGAAGGTCACCTTCACCGGCGTGGCGAAAGGCAAGGAATACAACGATCTCTGCCTGGCGGAGCTTCGCTTCGACTGACAACTGTGGCAGATTGGGCCTGATCAGGAATCCCCGATGCAGGAGGAGACATGCTCAGGCCCGGTCTCGCAGGACTGTTGGCATTCGCCATCGTCGGTTGTGGTCAGCAGGAGGCCTACATCGGCGGCCTCACCAAGGTGGACACCTGGAAGCAGGCGCCCACCAACGAGGTCGACATCCTCTGGGTGATCGACAACTCGTCGTCCATGCAGAACGAGCAGGCCCAGCTCGCGGAGGGCTTCACCTCGTTCTCCCAGGCGCTCGACGAGAGCATGACCGACTTCCAGATCGGCATCATCACCACCGAGTTCACGGCGGATGATCCCGATCGGGGCGCCCTCATCTCCGATGAGTATGCGGGACCGATCATCACCCGCGACGATGCCGACTACGTCAGCGCCTTCGCCAACCGTGCCAAGGTCGGTCTCAAGGGATCGGGCATGGAGCGCGGCATGCAGGCCGCCGACTTCGCGCTGTCGCACCTGATGACGGCCGGTGGCGGCGCCAACGAGGGCTTCCTGCGTCCCGACGCCAACCTGCTGGTGGTGTTCGTGTCCGACGAGGACGACTGCTCCGACGAGGGCAACCTCGGCATTCCGCCCGAGCAGGAGCGCGACCGTGCCGTGGAGTGCTACACCCGCGCGGGCATGCTGGTGCCGCCCGCCGAGTACGCAGCTCGCCTGCTGGAGCTGAAGGGCAGCCGCGATCGGGTCCAGGTGGGGGCGATCGTCGGTCCGCCGAACTCCAAGGGACTGTGCGACGAGAACACCGCCGTGGGCGACCGCTACATGGATCTCGCCCGCTTCACCGGTGGTCTGTCCGTGTCCATCTGCGACGACGACTGGACCGAGGCGCTGCAGGAGCTCGGGCTGAACGCCACGGGCATCTTCACCACGTTCGAGCTGAGCAGCCCGGCCCTCGAGGACTCCCTGGTGGTCACCGTCAACGGCACCGAGGTGCCTCGGGATGCCGACAACGGCTACACCTACGACGCCGCGGCCCGCTCCATCACGTTCCACGGCAACGCAGTGCCGGAGCGCGACGCGGAGATCCGCGCCACCTACCAGTCCACCATCGGCGGTGCCTCGAGCAGCGCCACGGTCGACACCGGCGCCGCGGAAGACACGGCCCCCTGAGGCTCAGTCCGGCAGCTCCCAGTGGGGTCCGCTCAGGGGCGGGAGGAACTCGGAGAGCTGCCGCAGGCCGTCGAGGTCGGCCACGCTCTCGGTGAGGTCGGGGAGGGCGTAGCTCGGGATGTCACCGAGCTGCTGGTGCAGCCTCTGCACGAGCACCTGGTCGTGACGTGCCATGCTGCGGTAGTTCGCCGCGAGGTCGCCGATGCCCCGGAGGATGGGGTCATCGGCCTCACGCAGCCCGGCCTCCTCTGCCGGCGCCCAGGCGGGCGCGGCACGGAGGCGGTTGATCAGGATGGCGGACAGGGAGATGCCCTGCTCCCCGAGGCGCGCGAGGAATGCGAACAGGTCGTGCTCCCGGGGCGCGTGGGCGTTGGTGACCAGGTAGTACGACGTGCGATCCGAGGAGAGCAGGTCGTGGACCTTGCGGGAGTGGGCCTTGAGGCCGTCGGAGACGCCCCCGAGCAGGGAGAAGAACTCGGCGAGGTCGTCGATGACCTGGGCGCCCGCGAGGCGACGGATCAGGGACGTGACCTGCTTGGTGGCCATGCCGATGAGCCCGCGTCCCGGGCGGAGCAGGGGACCGAGCAGGCTCTGGTCGAGAATGCGCTCCAGCCGGGCGGGGGCACGGAAGAAGTCGACGGCATGCTGGGAGGGTGGTGTGTCGACCACGACGACGTCCCAGTCCCCGGACCTGACGAGCTGGTACAGCTTCTCGGTGGCCATCATCTCCTGACCGCCGGACAGGCGCTGGGAGACCGCGTCGTAGTAGGGGTTGGCCATGAGGCGGCGGGCGGCGTCCGGGCTGCTGGCGGCATGGGTGACCATCTCGTCGAAGGTGGCGCGCCGGTCGAGCATGAGGGCATCGAGGCGCCCGGCCGCGTCGTCGAGCGGGATGCGCTGGGGATCGTTGCCGAGCGCCTTCAGGCCGAGCGCATCGGCGAGCCGGCGCGCGGGATCGATGGTGACCACGACGACCCGGTTGCCCTTGCGGGCCTCGGCCACGCCGATCGCGGCAGAGGTGGTGGTCTTGCCGGCGCCGCCGACGCCCAGGGTGAGGATGACGCGGGTCATGGCACCTCCGACAGGGCGTCGACCAGGGGCTCGAAGGCCTGCACGCCCAGCGGCGCGCTGGTGAGCAGCGGCAGATCGACGATGGGCAGGCCGCTGGCGAGGCCCTCGGCGAGCCGCTCCCGCACCTGGACGGCGGCGTCGAGGTGGGCGAGGTGGCGGGTGGCGAGCGTGCGGAGGGAGGCTGCGCCGTCGGCGGACAGGCCGGTGGCGGCGTCGAGGGAGGCTGCCACGGCGTCGGGTGTGGCCGTGGAGGGGAGGTGGCGACGGGGCCACCGGTTGAGCAGGACCCCGTGCAGCTGGTGGCCCTCCTGTCGCATGGCCTGGTCGAGCTGGAGGGTCTCGGACACGGGCAGGGACTCCGGAAGGGTGACCGCCAGGGTGGCCGTCTGGCGGGGGTCCGACAGGAAGTCCGCGATGCGGAGCGCCAGGTCGTAGAAGGGCCCGACCCGGGTGACGTCGGCCATGGCACGGGCGGAGTCGAGCAGGGTCAGCCCCTGGCCGGTGGCCGGGCCGTCGACGATCACCAGATCGTAGGCGGACTCGTTCTTGAGGGGCTGGGTGATCATGTCCTCGATCTTGCCCAGCTGGATGACGTCCGGCAGGCCGGGGACGGCGGTGACGAAGCCCTTCATCAAGGAGGACTCGAAGAACCACTTCGCCACGTTGCGCAGGCCGAGCTTGCGTCGGCCGAAGTCGGCGAGGCAGTCGAGGGTGGACAGGCCGAGCAGATCGACGCCCGGCGCGACCCGCCGAGGTTCATAGGTACGCTCGCCCATGGCCAGCATGCGAGGCAGGGTGGACTGCCTGCTCAGCTCGACCAGCGCCACCCGCTTGCCGCGCCGGGCGGCAGCGAGTCCGAGGGCGATGGTGGCGGTCGAGCGCCCCACACCGCCCTTTCCTGTGATGACCACGAGCCTTCTGTCGACGATCCCCATGAAGCCTGCCAATCCTTGGGACTGATGCCTGTCTAGCCACCGACCGGCGCCGTCACCAGTGGGAGGAGACCCGAGCGCGACGAGCCCTTGGAAACATCCTGTCATATTGGGTGGGAGGTGAGGGCAGAAGACAATAGCGGGCGCCCTTCCACGACAACATGTAGACCCGGTTGGCCGCCATCATTCCGGTGGAGGCCCCCACGCCGGACCCACGCAGAAGGTGCACCATGACCCGGATCCTCGACGGCCGCGCAACGGCTCGTTCCCTGAACAAGGCACTCAAGCAGAAGGTCGACGCCCTCGACTGGGCACCCACCCTCGCCGTGGTGCTGGTGGGCTCCGATCCGGCGTCCGAGGTCTACGTGCGCCGCAAGGGCATCGTCGCCGGACGCATCGGCTTCGGCCACCGCCAGATCGACCTGCCCTCCACCACGGAGCAGGCAGAGCTCCTGCGGGTCATCGAGGAGCTCAACAACGACGACGAGGTCGATGGCATCCTGGTGCAGTTCCCGCTGCCGGCCCACCTCGACGAGAAGGCCGTCCTCGACACCATCGCCGTGTCCAAGGACGTCGACGGCCTGAGCCTGGAGTCCATCGGCCGCCTCGCCCAGGGTCGCGCCAAGCTCGTCGCCTGCACCCCCAAGGGTGTCATGCGGCTCATCGAGTCCAGCGGAATCGACCTGCAGGGGTCCCACGCCGTCGTGATCGGACGCTCCAACATCGTCGGCCGCCCCATGGCCATGCTGCTCGAGCAGGCGAACGCCACCGTCACCGTGTGCCACAGCCGCACCCGCGATCTGCCCGCCATCCTGAAGACCGCCGATGTCGTCGTGGCGGCCGTGGGTCGTCCCGAGATGATCAAGGGCGCCTGGCTCAAGCCCGGCGCCGTCGTCATCGACGTGGGCATCAACCGCGTGGCCGATTCCGAGGGCAACCCGGCGCTCGTCGGCGACGTGGACTACGCCTCCTGCGAGCCCGTGGCAGGGGCCATCACCCCGGTTCCCGGCGGCGTCGGTCCGATGACCATCGCCATGCTGATGGAGAACACCTACGAGGCCGCGCTGGCCCGTCGGAGCTGATCGTGTGGTTGCGGTAAACCCACTTTGACAAGGGGGATGCCGCAGGCCATGGGAAGCCTGATTTTCCGTTTCCAGGTCGGGGTTCTTGATGTTGAAGCGTACGCCTCTCTTCGCCGCGCACGAGCGTGCCGGCGCGCGGTTCGTCCCCTTTGCCGGCTACGAGATGCCGGTGCAGTACGTGGGCCTCAAGCCCGAGCACGAGCAGGTGCGCAAGAGCGTCGGCCTGTTCGACGTCTCCCACATGGGCGAGATCTTCGTCCGTGGCGCCAAGGCCGCCGAGGCCCTGTCCTGGCTGGTGAGCAACCACGTCACCGACATGACCGTCGGCCAGGCCCGCTACACGCTCATGTGCAACCACGACGGTGGCGTGGTCGACGACCTCGTCATCTACCGCCTCGCCGAGGATGCCTTCCTGGTGTGCGTGAACGCCGCCAACCGCGACAAGGACTTCGCGTGGATGGTCGAGCACAACCCGCTCAAGGACGAGGTCAGCTTCTCTGACGAGTCCGACGACTGGGCCCAGATCGCCATCCAGGGCCGCCACGCCCAGACCACCCTGCAGGCCCTCACCGAGCTGAAGCTCGACGACGTCGCCTACTACCACTTCGCCGCCGACCAGACGGTTGCGGGTGTGTCCGGCTGCATCGTGGCCCGCACCGGCTACACCGGTGAGGACGGCTTCGAGGTGTTCGTGCCCGCCGACGGCGCGGAGACCGTGTGGAACGCCATGCTGGAGGCCGGCGCCGAGTACGACGCCATGCCCATCGGCCTCGGTGCCCGCGACACCCTGCGCCTCGAGGTGCGCTACCCGCTGTACGGCCACGAGCTCGGCGACGAGCTCTCTCCCTTCCAGGGGCGCCTGATGTGGGTCACGAAGCTCGACAAGGAAGGCGGCTTCATCGGCCGCGACGCCATCGCCGCACGCAAGTCCACCGACGACATGTTCCTGTGCGGTGCCCTCCTCGAGGGCAAGCGCATCGCCCGCGAGGAGATGAAGGTCCTGGTCGACGGTGAGGAGGTCGGCTTCGTCACCTCCGGAACCCGCTCTCCCAGCCTTGGTCAGGGCGTGGTGCTTTGTTACGTGAAGCGCCCGTTCCACAAGATCGGCACCGAGCTGACCTTCGACGTCCGCGGCCGCGAGGCCAAGGGCACCGTGGTCAAGGGCCCCTTCTACAAGCGCGACTACTGACGGTCGCATTCGAGGTAGCCATGAACGTTCCCAGCAACCTGCGCTACACCAGCCACGACGAGTGGATCCTGGTGGAAGGCGACGAGATCACCGTGGGCATCACCGACTACGCACAGGACGCACTGGGCGAGCTGGTGCACGTCGAGCTTCCCGAGGAGGGCGCCGACGTCTCCGCTGGCGACTCCATCGCCGAGGTCGAGTCCGTGAAGGCCGTCGCCGAGGTCTACGCACCTGTCTCCGGTGAGATCACCGCCATCAACGAGGACCTCGAGGACGAGGCCGAGAAGATCAACGAGGATGCCTACGGCTCCTGGCTGTTCAAGATGAAGATCTCCGATGCCTCGCAGCTCGACGGCCTGATGGACGCCGAGGCCTACAAGGCCAAGATCAGCGCCTGATATTGGCGGCTTCTGCCGCCGCCCCCCATGATCGTCCGCTGGGGAGGTCCTCCCCACGCGGCACGGAGGACTCCCCATGTGGGCGAAGGATTTTGCGGACCGTCACATCGGTCCTCGTGGTGGCGACATCGAGCAGATGCTCTCCACCCTCGGACTGGGCTCCCTCGATGAGCTCATCTCCAAGGTCATCCCTGCGGACATCCGTCGCGATGCTCCCCTGAACCTGCCTGCGGCACTGTCGGAGGTGGAGGCCCTGGATCGCCTGCGGACCATGGCCGACGCCAACAAGCAGTTCCGCAACTACCTGGGCATGGGCTACCACGGCACGATCACGCCTGGTGTCATCCTCCGCAACGTGCTGGAGAACCCCGCCTGGTACACCGCCTACACGCCCTACCAGGCCGAGATCGCCCAGGGTCGCCTCGAGGCCCTCGTGGTCTTCGAGATGATGGTCCAGGACCTCACCGGGTTCGAGATCTCCAACGCATCGCTCCTCGACGAGGGCACCGCCGCGGCCGAGGCCATGACCATGGCCAAGCGGATGGTGAAGAAGAACAAGTCCGAGACCTTCTTCGTCGCCCACGACTGCCACCCCCAGACCATCTCCGTGGTGAAGACCCGTGCAGAGGCCCTGGGCTGGGAGGTCATCGTCGGTGATCCTTCCGCCTTCGACTTCTCCGCACAGCAGGTGTTCGGTGCGCTGCTGCAGTACCCCACCACCTACGGCGACATCGAGGACTACCGCGACTTCGCCGCCGCAGCCCACGACGGTGGTGCCGTGGTGATCGCCGCCACCGATCTGCTGGCCCTCACCCTCATCGAGCCGCCCGCGGCCTGGGGCGCCGACATCGCGATCGGCTCCACCCAGCGCTTCGGTGTCCCCATGGGCTTTGGTGGCCCCCACGCGGCCTACCTCGCGTCCTCCACCAAGCACGCCCGCAAGATGGCCGGACGCATCATCGGTGTGTCCCGCGACTCCGATGGCAAGCCCGCACTGCGCATGTCGCTCGGCACGCGCGAGCAGCACATCCGTCGTGCCAAGGCCACGTCCAACGTCTGCACCGCCCAGGTGCTGCTGGCCGTGATCGCCGCCATGTACGCCGTGTACCACGGCCCCCAGGGCCTGCGTCGCATCGCGGAGACCGTCCGTGGCCGCACCGCCGCCCTCGCCGCCGGCCTCAAGGCCGCTGGCTTCGCCGTGAAGCAGGACGTGTTCTTCGACACCATCGTGGTGCACGCCGAGGCCAAGGCCCACGAGGTCATGACCGCCGCCGTCGAGCGCGGCATCAACCTGCGTCGCCTGCAGGGCGGTGACATCGCCATCAACTTCGACGAGACCGTCACCGAGCAGGATGTGGCCGACGTGCTGGCCTGCTTCGGCGCCGAGCCCGTTGCCGTCGAGGTGGCCGAGCTGCCCCAGGGCGTGGCCCGCACCAGCGACTTCATGACGCACCCGGTGTTCCACCGCTACCGCTCCGAGACCGACATGCTGCGGTACCTGTACCGCCTGCAGTCCAAGGACCTGTCGCTCACCAGCGCCATGATCCCCCTCGGCTCCTGCACCATGAAGCTCAACGCCACCAGCGAGATGGAGCCCGTCACCTGGCCCGGTTTCGCCAACATGCACCCCTTCGCACCCGCGGATCAGGTGGGCGGCTACCACCAGCTCCTCGACGAGCTGGCCCAGTGGCTCTCCGAGATCACCGGCTTCGCGCAGGTCAGCCTGCAGCCCAACGCGGGCTCCCAGGGTGAGTACGCGGGTCTGCTGGTCATCCGTGCCTTCCACGAGGCACAGGGCAACGACCACCGCAACATCTGCATCATCCCCACCTCCGCGCACGGCACCAACCCCGCATCCGCGGTCATGGCCGGCATGAAGGTGGTCGAGGTGGCCTGCGACGACCAGGGCAACATCGACGTCGACGATCTTCGGGCCAAGGCCGAGAAGCACGCCGACAACCTCGGCGCCCTGATGGTCACGTACCCCTCCACCCACGGCGTGTTCGAGGAGTCCATCCGCGAGATCTGCCAGATCGTCCACGACAACGGCGGTCAGGTCTACATGGACGGCGCCAACCTCAACGCCATGGTGGGTCTGTGCACCCCCGGTGAGATCGGCGCCGACGTGTGCCACCTCAACCTGCACAAGACCTTCGCCATCCCCCACGGTGGTGGCGGTCCCGGCATGGGCCCCATCGGTGTCGCCGCTCACCTCGCGCCCTTCCTGCCCGGCCACCCGGTCGTGCTGGGCGTGGGTGGTGAGGCCGCCATCGGTCCCATCTCCGCGGGTCCCTGGGGCTCCCCGAGCATCCTGCCCATCTCCTGGGCCTACATCGCGATGCTGGGCACCTCCGGTCTGGAGCGCTCCACCAAGCAGGCCATCCTGAACGCGAACTACATCGCCAAGCGCCTCGAGGGACACTTCGACGTGCTGTACACCGGCACCCACGGCTTCGTGGCCCACGAGTGCATCCTCGACTGCCGGATGTTCAAGGACACCGCCGGCATCGAGGTGGACGACATCGCCAAGCGCCTGATGGACTACGGCTTCCACGGTCCGACCATGTCCTGGCCGGTGTCCGGCACGCTCATGGTCGAGCCCACCGAGTCCGAGTCCAAGGCCGAGATCGATCGCTTCTGCGACGCGATGATCGCCATCCGCAACGAGATCCGCGCCATCGAGGCAGGTGAGGCCGACCGTGAGGACAACGTCCTGCGCAACGCGCCCCACACCGCCTTCAACGTGACTTCCGGCGACTGGGCCCACCCCTACAGCCGTCACCAGGCCGCGTACCCCTCCGAGCACCAGCTGATCTACAAGTTCTGGCCGTCCTGCTCCCGCGTCGACAACGCATGGGGCGACAAGAACCTGACCACGGTGCTGCCCGAGACGTTCTGATCGTCGTGGGCCGCATGGTCTGACGCCGCGCTCCCGGTCCGGGGGCGCGGCGTCTTCAATTGGGATGACCCCCTCTTCGGAAACGTAGCGACCCCCACGTTTCGACGAAACGTGGGGGCCACCGTGAGTCTTTGGAGAGAGTGCCCGCGTAGGGACGGGCGGTTGGGGCTCAGCTGACGGCTGAGAAGGCCTCGAGGTGCTGGCGACGGGTGGCGTGGCGCAGCTTGCGGAGGGCCTTGAGTTCGATCTGGCGGATGCGCTCGCGGGTGAGGGCGAAGCGGGCGCCGATCTCCTCGAGGGAGTAGGTGGTCGGCTCGCCGATGCCGTAGCGCATGCGGATGACCTTCTCCTCGCGGGGGGTGAGGGTGCACAGGACGTGGCTGACCTGCTCGCACAGGGCGGATGCCTCGATGCGCTCGCTGGGGAGCTCGGCGTTGTCGTTCTTGATGAACGAGATCAGGGTGGAGCTGCTGTCGTCGCCGACCTCGGCGTCGAGGCTCATGGGCTCGGTGACGAGGCTCATCACCTCGTGGACCTTCTCCTCTTCGAGGCCGAGCATCTGGCAGATCTCCTCGACCGTGGGCTGACGGCCGAGCTTCTGGAACATCTCCTTGCGGGCGTAGCGCACGCGGTTGGCGAGCTCCAGCTTGTAGATCGGGATGCGGATGGTGCGGATCTGGGACTCGATCGCACGGACGATGGCCTGACGGATCCACCAGGAAGCGTAGGTGGAGAACTTGAAGCCCTTGGTGTAGTCGAACTTCTCGACGGCCTTCATGAGGCCGAGGTTGCCTTCCTGGATGAGGTCGGTCATGGGAAGACCACGGTAGACGTACTGACGTGCGATGGAGACCACGAGGCGCAGGTTGGCCTTGGTGAGCTCGGCCTTGGCCAGCTCGGCGTCGGGGCCACCCAGCTCGATGCGGCGTGCCACCTCGACCTCTTCCTCACCGGACATGAGGCGGATGCTGCCCATGCCGTTGAGGTAGCGCTCGAGAACGCTGTTCTTCTTGTCGCTGTCTGCGGTGCGGCGTGCGGTGCGTGCCATGGTTTCCCTCCATCGTTGACTCGGGGATGACACCTGCACAAGCCGTGCCAAACACTACGTGCTTGTGTTTACAGCTGCGAAGTGGCGCGTACGTGCATTCACGCGGGGTTTTCGCGTCCGTCCAGAATTCGTGTAGAGATTTCTGAACGGTGGGCGTACAGATTCTGGAACGCTGTCAAGATTTCTGGACAGCTACGGGATGGACCCAAGAGATGCTTGGTTCAGACGAACTGAGCCGAGTACAATGCATTGGCTGCACAGATTCGTCGTTTCCCCGGGTGTTGCTTTGATGGAGTACATGAGGGCCGGTGGACCGGTCATGATTCCCATTGCCCTGTTCGCCACCATTGCCCTGGTGACGTTCCTCGAGCGGTTGTGGAGTCTTCGCCGCGCCAAGGTGGTGCCGGCTTCCTACGTGGTCAAGGTCACGGACATGATCCGCCAGGGTCGCTTCGACGAGGCCACCAAGCTCAGTCGGTCCAGGCCCGTGGCGGCGGCCCGCATCATCGAGGCGGCGCTGGATGCACGGGATCGCTCCCATGAGCGGCTGAAGGAGCGTATCGAGGAGGTCGGTCGGCGCGAGGCCGCCGAGCTCGAGCGGTTCGCACCGGTGCTCGGCACCATCGCCGCCATCTCGCCGCTGCTCGGTCTGCTGGGCACCGTGGGCGGCATGATCCTCACCTTCAAGGTGATCGAGACGGTCGGCCTCGGCAACGTCGCCAGCCTGGCCGGCGGCATCAGCCAGGCCCTGGTCACCACCTTCGCCGGCCTCACCGTGGGCATTCCCACCCTGATCGGTCACCGCTGGGTGCTCTCCCGGGTCGACTCGCTCGTCCTCGACCTCGAGGAGGTCGCCGCCGGTGTGCTCGAGGAGCTCGAGGTACACCGCGAGGCCGGCGCCGCATGAGGCTCTCACACGTCCGACGCCCCGATCCGGTGCTCGATCTGACGCCGATGATCGACATCGTCTTCCAGCTCGTGCTGTTCTTCATGGTGTCCACCACCTTCGTCGACGCACCGGGGATCGAGATCGATCTGCCCAAGGCCAGTGCGGAGACGGTCCTCACCGAGAAGGACGATCTCAACATCTGGGTCACCTCGGATGGGGCGCTGTACCTGGATGAGGAGCCGATCTCGCTCGACGCGCTGCGATCGGTGCTCCAGCAGTCCTCCGAGTCCGCCCCGGACACCCTGGTCATCATCAAGGCCGATGCCGGCGTGGCCCACGGACGGGTGGTCGGCGTGATGGATCTGGCCAAGTCCTTCGGTCTGCACCGACTCGCCATCGCCACGGAAGGAGAGGCTGGAGCGCAATAGGCCCACTGGGCTACATTGGGCACCTGTCGAGCCATCCTGTAGCGGAGTGTGGTGTGTTCGGATTGCCGAGGTTCCTCATCGCGGCGGCCCAGTTCGGGCTGGTGTTGTTCCTGCTGGCCATGATCATCTGGGGGCCTTCGGGTGCCTTCGAGGTGCGCAGGCTGCGGATGCTCCGCCAGGACACCATCGCGCAGGCCCAAGAGGCCTCGAAGGCCTCTGATCGGGCCCGCTTCTTCCTGGCGCTGCAGGATCGCGATCCCATCAACCAGGAGCGAGCAGCCGCTGACGAGCTGAAGATGGCTCTTCCTGGCGCGGTCCTGTATGAGTTCGTGGACGACACGGACGCGACCCAGGAGTAGGGGATGGATCCCTGGTGGCAGGAGCTGGCGCTCACCGAGCTGACGACCCAGACCCCCCTCGCCAGTCGGGTGGTGGTCGGGCTCCTCTCCCTTGCACTGTGGGGAGCCGGCGCGGCGCTGTACAAGGCGGGCATCCGCCTGGCCGCCTTCCTCGGGGGCGCGCTGGCAGGTCTGCTGCTCCTCGACTGGCTGGCGGCCCATGCGCTGCTGCCTGCGGGGTGGGAGGCCAACCCCTGGTTCATGCAGGGCTCGGCGCTGCTGCTCGGGGGCGTCACGCTGTGGCTCGCACTCCGTGCGCACCGCCTCTCCCTGATGCTCGCGGGCCTGGTGGTCGGTCTGTCCGCGTCCATGGGTGCGGTGGAGCTGTACGACGGCCTGCCGGCCGCCACCCCCTTCTTCGGGGCGGTGGGGGGCGCGCTCATCATGCCCTGGCTGTTCGAAGCCATCCTGCCCCTGTTCACCGCCGTCGTGGGCTCCGTGGGGCTGCTGTGGGCGTTTGGCGCCCCGGATCAGCTGGTGTGGCTCGTGGCACTCGCGTTCGCTGGGGTGATGGTGCAGTGGTTCGGCCCATCCGGGTTGAAGGCGAACAGCGAGGACCGGGAGAGCGCCGCAAGCTAGCGGATCTTTCGATGTACTCCTTCCCTTTTGGTTTTTGCACGTTTTTGTGCACTTGACGCGGGCAGTCGCGTCTGCGACGAATGATGTGCGGAACGAGCACCTTGAACCAGAGATGGAGAGGCCGGGAGATGATGGAAGCACTGGACGAGACGCAGCGTCTGATCGCTGCCGCCCTGCTGATGCTCGTGGGCGCCGGCGGTCTTCTGGTCTTCTGGTGGCAGTACAGCCGCGCATCGAAGACCACCCGCGCGGCAGCGCCTCGTGCTCCCCTCAACCGGCCCCACGGGTCCGGCCCTTCCCAGCCCGAAGGTGCGAGCCTTCCGATCGGCGGGGAATACGAGGAGGAGGAGATGCCCACGGTCGTGATGGCGGTGCCGCCCGCGCCCGTGCGCGAAGCGGTGGAGAAGGCCAAGACGGCCCGCCCCCGTACCTCTGGCGCCACCATCATCGCCTTCGATGACGAGGACTGATCTGCCCGGAGCGCACACGTGATCGCTTCCGTCGAGGTCATTCCTCCGCGCACCCGCACGGGGCTGCTCCTCACCTGTGAGCATGCCAGCAACGAGCTGCCTCCAGGCATGAGCTGGGGGGCGGATGCCGAGCGTCTGGCGGGGGATCACTGGGCCTACGATCTGGGTGTGGCCGAGATGACCCGCAGGCTGGCCCGTGAGCTCGGCTGTGGGGCGGTCCTGTCCACCGCATCGCGGCTGGTGGTCGACTGCAACCGTCCCCTGGACTCCGACACGCTGTTCCGCGCCACCGCGGATGGGCTGCCCGTGGAGATGAACCAGCAGCTCGGCGCAGGCGACCGCTACCGCCGGGTCATGGACTTCTACGAGCCCTTCCACTGCGCCATCGACCGCCAGGTGGCCCTGCACGGGGTCACCCACCTGCTGTCGATCCACAGCTTCACGCCGCTGTACGAAGGGGATCCCCGCAAGGTCGAGGTGGGCGTGTTGTTCGACAGGGACGAGGCCTGGGCCCACCAGTGGCTCGAGCCGTTCCAGCGACGAGGCTTCGAGACCCGCATGCAGGAGCCCTACTCGGGCGCACGGGGCATGATGCACTCGGCGCAGACCCACGCCACCCGTTGGGGCCTGAAGACGATCGAGCTCGAGTTCCGACAGGACCACACGGTCCACCCCAGGCGGGCACGTCAGCTGGTGGACGGCATGGCGGACGCCCTGCACGGCACGCCCGGTCTGAACCTGGAGCCCGACCGCCGCAAGGGCTGACCTCAGACGGCCTTCACCTCGTGGACCTCCTCGGGGAAGGCGTCCTTGAGGATGCGGGCGATGCCGCCCGTGACGGTGAGCTCGGATGCCGGGCAGGAGCGACAGGCGCCCACGAGCCGCACCTGCACCACGCCCTCGTCGACACCGAGCAGCACCATGTCGCCACCGTCGGCGTGGATGCCGGGCAGGATGGTGCGCTCGAGGACGCGCCAGATCTCCTGCTCGAGGCTGCCCCGGGCACCCGCAGCCTTGGGCGCCGCGTGGAACAGGGGAGGGGTGTGCACCAGGTGGGTCTCGATCGAGCGCTTCACGAGGGCGTCGATCGGATCCCACGGTGCGCCCTTCTCGCGCTCCACGGTGAGGGTGTTGTCGCGGACCATGACCATCACCACCGCCGAGGCGTCGAGCAGATCCCGTGCCAGGGGCGGGAGGGCATCTGCCCCCTTGCGCCAGACCACCGAGCCTTCGGAGAGCTTCCGGTCGAACGAGTAGAGCCGGGAGTCGGGGTTGGGGGTCTCGGTGCCGCGCATCTTGAACGGCGCGCGGACCATCCAGCCCTTGGCATCTCGATCGAGGATCACGCCGGACAACGTGCGCAGCGTGGTGTCGTCGACCTGGACCCGAAGGCCCTCGAAGAAGGGATGGGGGGCCTGTGTGGAGGCCTCGGTGACGGCGTGGAGCTGGAACCCGCGGGGATCGGGGCGCAGCACCAGGTGCACGGACCGGTCCGACGGCAGGGCATGGATCGCCTGGACGGCACGGGGGCCGAGGCTGAAGGGGGGCGCCGGCTGGCTGACCAGCGGTCGTGACAGGCCCAGCGCTTCTCGCAGTGAGGACAGGATGCCCATGGTCTTCCCGGGTGAACGCGTCGTGCCCCTCTGATAGCCTGGGAGACCCTGGTGTGTCGTGGCGTGGGTGTCACCCGTGGTCACCGCTGGGCCGAAGCAGGAGGTTTCATGGCGTCAGTGCTGTTCGTGTGTCTCGGGAACATCTGTCGCAGCCCGATGGCGGAAGCCATGATGGCGCACAGGCTCGCCGAAGCGGGCCGGCTCGACGTCACGGTGAACTCCGCCGGCACCGCCGCCTACCACGCGGGTGAGCCCCCGGATCGCCGCACCGTGGCCACGCTGGCACGGATGGGCATCTCCCGAGAGATGCTGGCGAGACAGGTGCATCCGGACGACTTCGAGCGGTTCGATCTCATCCTCGCCATGGATGCGAGCAACCACGCACACCTGCAGCGAGCCTGTCCGCCGGCCCACAGGCACAAGGTGCACATGGTGCTCTCTCCGGTGCAGGGAGGCGATGTCCCGGATCCGTACTACGGCGGCGAGGACGGCTTCGAGGAGGTCGCGTCACTGCTCGCGACGGCCATTGACCATTGGTTGCGGGAGATCTGATCCGAAACGAGCAAGGTCGGTGCCTCCTGTGTCACACCGAGGAGACGTTCGCCCATGCTGTTGAAGGGAGCCCAGGGACCCGCCCGATTCGTACGAGAGGATGGCTTCGAGCTGCTGGCGGTGTTCGCCATCAACGTCGCGGCCGAGGTGTTGTACGAGCTGACCGACTTCCAGCACCACGTGCTCGATCTGAGTGGCGTCGGCATGATCGTCACGGGGCTGTCGATCTTCCTCGTGTTCCGCGTGAACGAGGCCTACGATCGTTGGTGGGAAGCACGCAAGCTGTGGGGAAAGCAGGTCAACGACATGCGGTCCTTCGGGCGGCAGGTCACCACGCTGCTCGTTCCGGCCCGTGTCCCGGGCCTCGGTGAGGCAGAGGCGGCCGACCTGCAGCGCGCGCTCGTGCACCGGGCCATCGCCTTCAACTATGTCTGTGCGTCGCACCTGCGTCAGGGGGGCGAGCTGAACGACGACGACCGCGGACTCCTCGTCGAGACCATCGGCGCGCAGGCGGCCGAGGAGGCCCTGGAGACACCGAACACGCCGGTCGCGATCGTGCAGCAGTGCTCACGGATCCTGTCGGGTGCCGTGGGCACCTCGGTGTCGGAGACAGAGCTGCTCACCCGCATCGACACCACCTTCAATGCGTTCTACGACGTCCTCGGAGGCTGTGAGCGGATCAAGAACACGGTGTTCCCGGAGAACCTGGCCAAGTTCACCCGCATGTTCGTGTGGGGACTGGTGATCCTGTTCCCCCTGACGATCGTGCGCACGGATGGCGAGGTCAACCTCGTCTCCGCCACCTTCGTCACGTTCGTCAGCTTCGTGTTCCTCAAGGTGGAACACATCGCCTACGCCCTGAAGAACCCGTTCGAGGGCACCGACCACGACACGCCGATGTGGGCGCTCTCGAGGGTCATCGAGCGGGACCTGCGCTGCATGCTCGACGAGCCCGTGCCGGAGCCGGTGCAGGCCGTGGACAACGTGCTGATGTAGGCCGGAGCGCTACTCCTCGTCGTCGCCGTTGGCGGATCCGAACGGCAGGTTGCCCCGCTGAAGCCGGTTGCGCACGACGTCGAGCTGGCGCTCCTTGTACAGGCCGTGGGCGTTCTCGCCCTGCTCGTTGGTGATGGCGGTGGCCTGGTCGACCACCTGGAACTCGGTGAGCACGTGCGCCTGGTGACCGAACTGCAGCGCGGAGATGTCGCGGCGGACCTCTTCGGGCACGTGCACCGGCAGGTCGACGATGAAGTTGATCATCCGGTAGCTGGCGCCCGAGAACTCGTTCTTGTGGCTCTCGACCTGCATCTCGCGGTTGGGGACCGACTGCAGCTCGTCCGCGCGCTCCGGATCGACGAGCTTGTCGAGCAGGATGCTCGGGTGGAGCAGGTTGTTGTGGCTCTGCTCGGGGATGACCTGGTGGAAGGGCACCAGCTCGTCGACCAGCCACTTGAGCACGCCCACGAGATCGCTGTGATCGCGCACGACCACCCGGTAGCGCAGCTTGTCGAAGATCGTGGCGGCCACGGTCTCGCGCTTGGAGAGCAGCTTGGTGATGACGCTGGAGCGGGTCTTGCGGTTGCCGTAGAAGGCCACCACGCCGAGGTCGGCCTGGCGCAGCGCGACGGCGGCCAGGGTGACCCGGTTGTGGGCGAGGTCGAGCAGCCGGCGTTCGCTGATGGCCGCCCGGGAGCGCAGCTCCGTGGACTCGAGGTGGTACAGCACGTACATCAGCTTGAGCATCACGCAGGACATCATCTGCTGACGCCGGTAGCCGGTGGTGTCGGAGGCGAACAGGAAGATGTCGCGGACGTCGGCGACGTTCCGCAGCTCCTTGGGCACCCGGTAGGACAGGTGCTCCTCGAGGTAGGTGACGGCCTCGCGGAAGAGGAAGTTGACCCGTTTGCGGTGCGCCGGGTTCTCCCAGTCGAGCAGCAGCTTGGCCAGGTGGTGGCTGACCTGCTCGTGGCTGGTGAAGTGTGCCCGGTGCCAGTCGATGACGGAGCCACCACTGAGCAACAGGCGGATGGCGTCTGCCTCTTCGACGTCGAGCTGGGACAGCCTGGACTGGATCGACATGTCCACCGAACCGGACTCGGTCATGCACTACCTCCTGCCGCTCCTGTAACGCCCTGATGGGTTAGGCTGCCGTCGCCAAGCAGGAGAAACACGTTGTCCCGACGACCTTCTCACCATCGCAGGAAGGGTGGACGCCCTGGCCGCAAGAGCGGCGAACCCGTGGCCGAGGCCGGCGAGCCCGGTCGGGTGATCGCCATCCGTGGGCGGCGTGTGCTCGTGCGGCCCGATGGCGAGGGTGAGGATGTCGTGTGCTTCCTCTCCGGCCACCGGGCTGTGGTGGGCGATCACGTCGAGTTCGTCGAGGCCAAGGGCACCGGTGGAAAGATCGTGTCCGTCGGCGAGCGGGAGCGGGCGCTGTGGCGTGTCGACTTCAAGGGCCGCGAGCAGGTCATCGCCTCGAACCTGCAGGGGCTCATCGTGGTGGCGTCGGCCGATCACCCCGCCTACCGGCCGGGCCTCATGGACCGCTACCACGTGGCCGCCAACATGTTCGGGCTCGAGCTGGCCATCGTCCTCACCAAGTCCGACCTCGGGGTGCCAGAGGAGGCGGCGGCGGATCTGCAGTGGCGCCGCGAGCTCGGGGTCGAGGTGATGTCCTGCACCCCCCACGATGGCCAGGGTGTGGAAGCCGTGGCGCAGTTCCTGCTCGAGCACGCCGGCGGGGGCCCGTGGGCCTTCGTGGGGCACTCCGGCGTGGGCAAGACCTCCCTCGGTGCCGCCCTGCTTCCAGACGCAGACGTCGGCCCCATCGGGGAGGTGAGCGAGTTCTGGAAGACCGGACAGCACACCACCACGGGGGCCTCCATCCACGAATTGGCGCCTGGCGCCGAGATCGTCGACTCCCCCGGCATCCGTACCTTTCTTCCGGCCGGCCTCACCCCGGAGAACGTCCGTGAACATTTTCCGGGCGTTGGACCACTTCACTGTCGCTATCGTGACTGTCTCCACCGCTCCGGTGAGGACGGCTGCGTGGCGGAAGACGAAGTCGATGCCGCCACCCTGCAGCGCTACCGCCGGATGCTGCAGGAGGTGATCGACATGCAGGAGCGTGCGAAGCGATGAACAAGATGATGACCGGGCTGCTCCTCGGCCTGTCCCTCCCTGGTGCCGCCATCGCCTCCGGCGAGACCCTCGTCGTCAGTGCGGGTGGCGGCTACGACTACGCCACCGCCACGCCCTGGACGGGCGTCGAGGCCGCGGTGGTCTCCGAGGCCCGCAGCGGCTTCTCCTTCGTGGGGCGGGCCCGCTCCGGCGTGTCCTTCTGGTCCGACGGCCCCCAGGGCTTCGGTCGCCTCGAGGCCGGCTTCGTGGGTGTGCACCCCGGTGAGCACGCCGTCTTCCGCTTCGGCGTGGTGGCGGGCACCTCCGTGCAGGCGCTTCCCTGGCGCACCGGCCTGGGCGTCGGCGTCAGCGATGCCACCCGTGATCGCTGGCTCACGTTCCTGCCCACGGGTCAGGCCCTGATCGAGGTCGGCGGACCCGTGGCCCCCTCGGACGACACCCGGGTGAGCTGGGCCCTCGGCGTGCAGGCCGGCGTGGGGCCCGCCATGGTGGCGCTCACGTGCGAAGGCGAGACCGAAGACGAGTTCGCCCTGTGTGGCGCGATGCAGCCCGGATTCGCCGGCGGCGTCACCGGTCGGTTGATGTTCCGCAACGGCCTCGCGCTGCAGGCCGTGATCGGTCCGGACGCTTCCCTGAACGTCGGCTACTCGTTCTGAGCCCTGTCGGGCTTTGGTGAGTGGACGCAGGAAGGGCCCGCCGGCAGTGCTGCCGGCGGGCCCTCGTGCGTTCGGGGGCGGGTGGCCGCCCTGACGCTCGGTGGCGCTCGATGACGCTCAGTGCCGGGTGAGCATGCCCTTCTTCAGGTCTTCGGACGCGGGGTTCGGCCCGAGGAAGATGGCCCACAGGCCGCGCATGATGGCCTCGCCCTTCACGGTGCCCTTCTTCTTGTCGTTGAAGGAGATGGAGGTGCCGGCCGCCGGGTCGTAGGCGATGGTGACCACGTCGCCGCGGAAGACGTCCTGATCGAACATCGCCTTGAGCTGGTTGATCTCGGCGGTCATGGCGGCGGTCTCGGGGTTCTTCTCGAGCGCTTCGGTGAAGATGCCGAGCATCTTCTCCTTGGAGAGCTTCTTGTAGACGAAGGACATCGTGATCTTCTTGGGCACGTTGTCGTTGATGGCCTTGTCTGCGCTGGACGTGGTGGTGGGCAGGTACAGGGCCCCCACGTAGATGTCCATGAAGAACTTCTCGCGCATGCCGTAGCCGTTCAGCACGAGGGTCTGGCTCGCGACCTGCGTGGTGTCGGGCAGGTCGACGCCCTCGTACTCCGCAGGGAAGGCAGGGGACGACAAGGCCAGGCCGGCGAGGACGAGCAGGGTGTAGCGCATGAAAGCTCCTGACGGTGCGTGGTACCGAACCGATACCGGTTGTGGGAAGCACTATACCGGAGGATGACCCGCTGGATCACTCGATGACGTGCCACTTGACGAAGTTGGTCGAGCCCCGGACGGGACCCGTGCCGCCCAGGACGACGAGCTCGTCGCCCTTCTTCAAGTGGCCCTTCTGTACAAGCAGGCGGGTGCCGGTCTCGACCAGGGCCTCCATGGACTCCACGAGCGGCATCCGGAACGGGATGACGCCCCAGACCATGCTCAGCTGATCGACGACCTCCTGGTTGGGCGACAGGGCGAACAGGGGCTGCTCCGGACGGACCTTGGAGACGAGCCGGGCGGACATGCCGGACCAGGTGACGACCAGCATGGGCCGGGGGGTGTCGGACAGGGACCAGGCGGCGGCCTGGTAGGCGGCGCCCGCCGGGCCGGGACGGGACGGGACGTCGGTGGCCGGACGGGGCTCGACGTAGTGGGAGGTCTCGACCTCGTGGGCGATGCGCTTCATGGTCTGGACCGCCTCGACCGGGAAGCGGCCGATGCTGGTCTCGCCGGAGAGCATCACGGCGTCGGTGCCGTCGATGATGGCGTTGGCGACGTCGGTGACCTCGGCCCGGGTGGGGCGGGGGTTGCGCTCCATGGAGTCGAGCATCTGCGTGGCGGTGATGACCAGCTTGCCCTTCTTGTTGGCGGCCGAGATGATCTCCTTCTGGTGCACGGGGATCGACTCGAGGGGCACCTCGACGCCCAGATCGCCGCGAGCCACCATCACGCCGGTGCTGTGCTCGAGGATGCCGTCGAGGTTCTTCAGGGCCTCGGGCTTCTCGATCTTGGCGATGATCGGCACGTTGGCGCCGTGGGCGTGCAGGATGTCCTTGAGCTCGATGACGTCCCTGGCGTGGCGCACGAAGGACAGGGCGATGAAGTCGACGCCCACCTCGATGCCCACGAGCAGGTCGCCGCGGTCCTTCTCGGTGAGGGAGGGGACGCTCATCTCGACGCCGGGCAGGTTGATGCCCTTGTTGGAGGTGAGGCTGCCAGCGATGTCGATGGCGATCTCGACCTCCTTGGGGGAGCGGTCGTGGTGCACGCGAGAGACGTGGCCGCCGAGGGCACCGTCGGCGAACAGCACCCGGTCGCCGGGCTTCACGTCGTCGGCCATCTCCGGGTAGGTGGTGCCGGCGCGCTTGCCCTTGCCGATCACGTCCGGGGACATCACGACGGTGAGGGTGTCTCCCTTGTCGAGCTCGATGGCGCCGTCGACCTTGCCGAGGCGGATCTTGGGGCCCTGCAGGTCGAGCAGGATGCCCACGGGACGGTCCATCTCGACGGCGGCACGGCGGCAGCGGGCCACCAGGCGGCGGATCGTGGCGTGATCGGAGTGGGAGCCGTTGATGCGGAACACGTTGGTGCCGGCGGCGATCAGGGCACGGAGGGTCTCCGGCTCCCAGGAGGCGGGACCGAGGGTGGCGATGATCTTGGTGTTCGAGGTGATGCCGTTGGGGGGGATCATGGGGTCTCTCAGGCGATCGTGGGGGGCACGGCCAGGTGAAGGTGGCCCTGGGCCAGGTGTGCGGTGCGTCCGACGGGCAGACCGATGTTGTCGCGGCCGTGTCCGAAGGGAAGGCCGGTGAGCACGGGGATGCCCAGCCGACCGAGGTGTTCGTCGAAGATGTCGTGCAGGGTGTACCCCGCGCCGGCAGGCGGCTCACAGCCTTCGAACGTGCCGAGCGCGATGCCCGCCAGGCCGTCGAGCAGGCCGGCCTGACGCACCTGCGTGAGCATCCGGTCGATGCGGTAGGGCGCCTCGCCGACGTCTTCCAGGAAGAGCAGGGCGCCCTCGGTCTGAAGCTGCCAGGGGGTGCCGATGGTGGCGCAGATCATGGCGAGGTTGCCGCCGACGAGGGGACCCGAGGCGTGGCCGGGGGCGAGGGTGTGGCCCTCGAAGGGCCCTGCGGTGCCCGTGTGGAGCAGCTCGAAGAAGGCCTCGCGGGTGGCCTCGCTGGTGGTGGCCAGGGAGTGCAGCACGGGGCCGTGGATGCACTCGGCGCCGAGGCGGACGCGCAGGGCCTCGAGCAGGGGCGTGAGGTCGGAGAAGCCGATGACCGGCTTGGGGAGGAGCTGGGAGAAGTCGAGCCGGGGGAGCAGCCGGGTGACGCCGTAGCCGCCGCGGACCGCCCACACGGCGTCGATCGAGGGATCCGTGAGGGCCCAGGTGAGCTGGGCGAGGCGGACCTCGTCGGGCGCCGCGAAGGTGCGCCAGGGTTCGTGCAGGGGCTCTGCCAGCACGAAGCGGTGCCCCTGCTCCCGGGCGACGGCGAGGCCGGCCTGGAAGCGATCCTCCCGGTAGGTGGAGGCGGGGGCGACCACCGCGATGGTGGCCTGCGGCGGCACCAGGGGACTCATTCGGAGAGCTGCTGCAGGGTGGGCCAGGACGCGCCGGGGCCGAAGCGGCCGCGGTCGTCCCGGGTGACGGCGCACATGGCGGTGGCGTGGTCGTGGGTGAAGAACAGGCGGCCTCCGCGGGCCTCCAGATCCTGCAGCATGGCCTTCTTCTCGTCGATCAGCAGCTCGGGGAAGCGGTCGTAGCCCATGGTGATGGCGGTGTGCATCCAGGCCGTGGCGGGGATGAGGTCGCCGGCGAAGACGATGGGGCCGTCCGGCATGGCGATCTCGACCAGCAGCAGGCCGGGGGTGTGGCCGTCGCTGTAGTGCAGCCGGTAGTCCGGGCCGAGCAGCTCGCTGGTGGGGCCGTCGACGAGGTGCATGCGACCGGTGGCCTCGAGCAGGCCGGGCAGCTCGGGGATGTAGGAGGCGCGGTCCCGGGGGTGGGGGTGCAGGTTGCGCTCCCAGGCCTTCTTCGAGGTGAGGAACTGGGCGTTGGGGAACAGCAGCCGATGGGGCTCTCCCTCCGCGTAGGGAGCGAGCAGGCCGCCCGCGTGGTCGAAGTGCAGGTGGGAGAGCACGACGACGTCGATGTCGGCGTCGGTGAGGCCGTGGGCGGCGAGGCTGTCGAGGAGGACGTGGCGATCCTCGACGACGCCGTAGCGGGCCTTGAGCTTGGGGGGGAAGAAGGCGCCGATGCCCGTCTCGAGCAGGATGCGTCGGCCGCCCTCCTCCTCGATGAGGAGCGCTCGACAGGCCAGCGGGATGCGGTTGGCTTCGTCCGGGGTGTACCAGCGGGTCCACAGGGCCTTGGGGGCGTTGCCGAACATGGCGCCGCCGTCGAGCATCTGGGAGTTGCCGAGCAGATCGGTGAGGGTCTTGTTCATGCGCTGTTCCTGTGCCAGCCGAGGTCGGTGGCGATGGCGTCGTGGAGTGCGGGTCGGGCCCAACGTATCCCGTCGAGGGTGTCGACCGGGTGGATGCGGTTGGTCAGCAGGGTGACGACCGTGTCGTGGCTGGGGACGGACCAGGTGCTGGTGCCCGTGTACCCCAGGTGGCCGACGGCGTCGTCGGGAAAGAAACGGCCTGTACTGGTGTAGCCGCCCCGGCTGGGAGTGTCCCATCCGCCGCGGTGGCTGCCGGGCCCCCGCCAGGTGCGGAGCTCTGCGAGCGTGCGGGCGAGGGGGTGGTCCGACTGGGTGAGGAACCAGGTGAGGTGGGCCACATCGTGGGCGGTGGCGAACAGCCCGGCATGGCCGGAGACACCGCCCATCGCCCAGGTGTTGAGGTCGTGGACTTCGCCGACGACCACGCGGCCGCGGACCGGGCAGCGCTCGGTGGCGGCGGCCTCGGGGTGCCCCCAGGTGACCCGGTGCAGGGTGAGGTGGGGCCGGACGAGGGCGTCGAAGAGCCGGTCGAGGGGGGCGCAGCCGACGGTCTCCAGCAGCCAGGTGAGGGTGAGCCAGCCGAGATCGGAGTAGGCGTGGCGCTCGCCGGGAGCGGCGCGCAGCGGTGAGGTGGCCGCGGCCTTCAGGATGCGCTGGCGCCGGCCGGGGCCCTCGGGCACCTGCTCGTACAGGGGCGCCCAGGGGGCGTAGCCGGCGCTGTGGCTGAGCAGGTGGTGCAGCCGGATGCCTTCCGGGACGTCCGGCAGGAGGGTGGCGACCTCCGTGTCGGGGGCCAGCCGGCCCTGCATGACGAAGGCTGCGGCGATGGGGGCGGCCACCAGCGCCTTGGTGAGGCTCGCGAGATCCCACACCTGGTGGACGGCGACCTCTCGCGGGTTCGGCGTGATCTCGGCCATGCCCTGGTGGTGCTGCAGGACGGGTTCGCCGTGCTGCCACACCTGCAGGGCGAGGCCGGGGATGGGCTCTCGCAGCAGGGCGAGCACTTCTGATGTGTTCTTGAAGGTCGGGCGCATGGTCCATTGTCGCAAGACGGGACATGAGGGCTCAAGGCCGTTCGCCACCCTTCCCGGAGAAGCCCGCCATGCGCACCCACCCCGTCCTCAGCCAGCTCGCCGGACGCGGCATCCGCCTCGGTCTGGAAGACACCGAAGCCTTCCTGTTGCACCTCGGAAGTCCCCACCTGGCCGCCAAGGTCGTCCACGTGGCGGGCACCAACGGCAAGGGCAGCACCTGCACCTGCGTCACCCGGGCGCTGGTGGCCGCGGGGCACAAGGTGGGCACCTTCACCTCTCCCCACCTCGAGCACGTCAACGAGCGGCTGCGCATCGATGGCGAGCCCATCTCCGATGCCGACCTCGACGCCGCCATCACCGCGCTGGATGCCGAGCGTCGGGCCTGGGCCACGGCCCAGGGCATGGAGGAGCCGCCGCTGACCTACTTCGAGTTCGTCACCGTGCTGGCCTTCCAGGTGTTCGCGCAGCAGCAGGTCGACGTGATGGTCATCGAGGTGGGCCTCGGCGGCCGTCTCGACTCCACCAACGTGGTGCAGCCCCTGGCCACGGCCATCACCTCGATCGGGCTCGACCATGTCGACAAGCTCGGCGACAACCTGCGTGACATCGCGTTCGAGAAGGCGGGCATCTTCAAGCCCGGCGCGAGCATCACCGTGGGCCCGGTCGACCCGGACGCGGCCGCGGTCATCGGGCGGCGGGCCGACGAGGTGGGCGTGGCCCCCTGGTGGGTGGGCTCCCAGGTGCAGATCGAGGCCGTGGAGGGCGGGTACATCTGGCGGTCGCCGGAAGGCTCGGTGGGGCCCGTGCGTCCGGCGATGGCCGGTCGGCACCAGGTCGAGAACATGGCCGTGGTGGTGGGCATCCTGCACCAGTGCCGACGTGCGGGGCTGTCGGTGTCCGACGAGGACATCGCCGAGGGCATCTCCAAGGGTGTGCTGGCCGGTCGGGCCGAGCGCCTGGCCGACGACGTGTGGGCCGACGGCGCCCACAACGACGCCGGTGCGAGGGCGCTCGCGGGCGTGCTCGCGGACCTGCCGCGGGAGGGGCACCGCATCCTGCTGTTCGGCGCCGGCGGCGACCGGGATCCGAACGTGCTCATGGGGCCGCTCGTCGAGCACGTGGACGAGGTGTGGCTCACCCGCTGTGCACACCCCCACGCGCTGAGCCCGGAGGAGCTGGCGGAGCGGGTCGACCTGCCCCTGCCCGTGCAGGTGGCCGGCGATGTCGAGGAGGCACTGCCCCGGGTGCGACAGGCGGCGGATCAGGTGATCGTGGCGGGCAGCCTGTACCTGGTCGGCGCCGTGCGGGAGCTGCTCGGGGTGGGGTGAGTCACCGTACGCTGCGGGCCGCCCCGAGCTCCGTGGCGAACCGCGTGAACAGCGCGTCCATGAGGGTCTTGCCGTTGATGTAGGCGTCGAGGTCCCTGCGGGCCGCCTGCACGGCCTCCTGGCACCGGCCCATTCCGTGGGGCCACAGGGCCTTGGACCACGCCTCGGTGGTGCGCTGGAACGCAGGGTGCAGCAGGCCGGTGGTGGCGCCGTGGGCCTGCAGGGTGGCATCGCGGAGGAGCTCCTCGAGGATGTCGAGGGTCTGCTCCACGCCGGCCGTCCAGGCCTTGCGCTCACCCTTGGTGGCGCGGTCCGACGCCTTGTAGATGCCGGCCAGATCGGACTTGAGGACGTCGAGGACCTCGCCCACGGCCTGTTGCCGCTCGTTCCAGGCCTCGTCGTCGGTCAGGCGCAGGGCGCGGCCCGGGCAGCCCTGGGCGGTCTGGGCCACCTGCGGCGCATCGGGGACGCCGCGGGCGGCGAGCCAGGCGGCCAGCTCCTCGGTGGGCACCGGCGCCATCCGCAGGCTCAGGCAGCGGGAGCGGATGGTGGGGAGGAGGGAGGCGGGCTGGCTGCTGACGAGGAAGAACAGCGTGCCCTCGGAGGGCTCCTCGAGGGTCTTCAGCAGGGCGTTGGCGGCGCTGGGGTTCATCGCCTCGGCGGGCTCGATGAGGACGCAGCGGTAGCGACCCGAGTAGCGGTGGAAGCCGGCCTTGCGGACGAGCTCGCGGATGGCGTCGACCTTGATGTTCCGCTTGCCGGGTTCGGGGTGGACCTCGATGACGTCCGGGTGGGTGCCGGCCTCGATCTTGATGCAGGCGCCGCACATGCCGCAGGGGCGCTGGGGGCCGGGGGACTCGCACTGGGCCACGGCGATGAGGTGCCGCGCGACGGTGGTCTTCCCCACGCCGTCGGGGCCCTGGAGCAGATACGCATGATGGGCGGTGCCGGCGATCAGCCGCTCCGTGAGGGAGGCGAGGATGGTCTGGTGGCCGAGGATGTCGGTCGTGGACGTCATGGAGGATCCGGTGGGGCAGGGGGCGAAGGGGCCCGCGCTCGTGGGACTGGATAGCATGGCGGACATGAGGGACACGACACCATGGCTCGACCGCCTCATGCGGATGGCGCTGGCGGTTCCGGGATGGATCCTGGATCGCCTGGATGGAAGGGCACGACCCGGACCACCGGCGGACGATCCACGGCCTCTGTTCGAGCAGGTGCGGCGGCATCGACGTCATCCCGAGTCCTATCTGGCGCTGGAGGACGGGCTTCACCATGTGCTCCGGCCGGAGGGCGTGCTGGCCTACGACCGACGGGGACGATCGACCTTCGGGGTCGGTGGGCTCAACTGTGCACCCGGCGAACGGGTGGGGATGCTGCAGGCCTACGTGCGGCAGGCGCAGGCGGAGGGGGCCAATCGGCTGCTGATGTTCCCGCTGCGGCGGGAGGAGCTGTCCGACGCGTCGCAGGCCGGGTTCGATGCGCTGCAGGTGGGGGTGGAGGCCTGGCTCGACCTCGACGAGCTGACGTTTCGCGGCAATCGCTACGGCACCGTGCGGCAGATGAACAACCGGGCGACGAAGGCGGGCGTGACGGTGGCGCTGGAGGACCCGGCCGTGGCCGGCCCGGAGCTGCAGCAGGTGCACGACGCCTGGCTGGCGACGAAGCGCCCGAGCTGGCGGATGCGCCTGCTGGTGGGCAGCCTGTCGCTCGAGCATCCGTTCGACCGTCGCTACCTCGTGGCGCGGCGCGAGGGACGGGTGGAGGGCTTCGTGACCCTGCTGCCCGGCGGGGACGGCGTGTGGGGTGTGGACGTGATGTGCCGCCGGCCCGACGCGGTGGGCGGGGTGATGGAGAAGCTCATCGTCGAGGCGGTGCACCTGCTGCAAGGCGAGGGCGTGAAGCACCTGAGCCTGGGGCCGTGTCCGATGGCGGGGATCGAGAGCCAGCCCGGGCGGCCCGTGCTCGGGTGGATCTTCCGGTTCCTGTTCGAGACGGAGCTCGGGAACCGGGTGTTCAAGTTCCGGAATCTGTACATGTTCAAGCGGAAGTTCCGGCCGCGCTGGGAACCCGTGTATTTTGGGGCGAGCCCCCACTTGGGGTGGTTGTCTTTGTATCGGGGCTGCCGGATGTGGGGGCTCTATTGACGGGCTGCAGCGACCCGGCACGGTCGGTTCTTCGTCGCTTCGGTCGGGCCGACCGGAAGGTCGGCCTCTCCCTTGCTCCTCGCCCCGACCGCACCGGGACGCCGCATCCCTCGGGTGTGTGACTCAAGGGATGCCCTGGGATTGCTTTCGCGGCCTTGCGGCCTGTGTGGGCGGGGGCAGGGCGGCTTGAGGTTGGTGGAGGGTAGCCGCTGCGGCCGCTGACGCACGCACGGCCCGTCGTCGCTACGCTCCTCGTTCCGTACGCACGGCAGCGGCCTCGCTGGGCGTTCGCGTTCTGGCGGCAGAGGAGTCTCGCCCTCGCCCTCGCCCTCGCCCTCGCCCTCGCCCTCGCCCTCGCCCTCGTTCTCGGACTCGCTCTCGTTCGTCGCCATCCAGCGAGGCCTTCAGGGCGCGGCCGAGACGAGGAGCATCGCGACGAAGCATCGGCCCGCCCTGTGGGCCGCAGCGGCCCCTCACCCGGGACCTGCGTCAGGTTGGGGACGCGTGGACGCCGAAGGCGTCGCGCCCCCAACCACGCCGACCCGCCCCCACCATCCCTGGCCGCGAGGCCGCGAAGGCTATCCCAGCGCCGTCCCTTCAGCGCCGGGATGCAGGGATGTGGCGTCCCGGTGCGGTCCGGGCAAGGAGCAAGGGAGAGGACGTACTTCTGTACGTCCCGACCGAAGCGACGCCGACCGGACCGTGCCGGGGCGTCACAGCCCGTCCCCGCTGAGCCCCGCGATGCGCGAGGCCGGGAACACCATCGCCCCCGGCCACAAAAAAAGCCCCTCCCATTCGGAAGGGGCTTTTTTTGAGGCCGGTCAGATCACTTACCGGCGGCCTCGCGCATCGCGGGGCTCAGCTGAGCAGCAGGAGCGTTGGCGATGGCCTCAGGGGAGTGCACGGCGAACTTGGGGGTGGTGCCGTGGTTGCGAGCGTGAGCCTTGCGGGCCTTGCCGGCCTTCTTGGCACGCTGGGCGCGCTTGAAGCGCGTGATCTTGGTGTTGGATGCCATTGGGAAACCTCACATCGCGACCTGCTGGTGATCGCTGGACCTTGCGCGTTTAGCCAGTTGGGTTGCAGCCGTCAAGGATGGGCTTTGCCGACCACCATTCTCGTCCGATGGCTCTGCATGGGAGGTGGCGATGAAGGCTGCCGGATGCCTGTGGATCGGCTTGCTGTCGGGATGCGGTAACCTCGAGATGCTGGCGGATCAAGCCAATGACGCCCTTGTTCCGCGGGTGGTGGTCGGGGTCATCACGGTGCTGCAGGAGCCCGACGTGGATCCACGGCTCGGCTCCATGAACCTCGGCGACTTCGAAGACGGCGTCGGCGGGATGATGATGCTCGCGGACGCCTCCGACGGCAGCTCGATGGATCGGATGCTCCTCAGCGACTCCGAGGTCCGCATGTTCGGGTGCGGATCCCAGGCGGGCCTGTCGGAGGACCAGCCGGGCATCTACCTGCGGACGCCTCCGAGCCAGCTCGACGGCTGTGCCGACAACCCGTTCTCCATCAGCGTGTGGCGTGACGACGGCGACTCCAGCGTGTTCATCGACCTGCCGGACACGCTCGTCGTCGACCTTCCCCTGTCGGTTCCGATGGGGGAGAGCATCTGGCTCGACCTGGATCCGGACGAGTACGACACGGTCCTCGTCGTGCTGTCGGAAGGGCCGACGGGCCGCATCCTGTGGGACAACCAGCCCGACGGCCTCACCGGCTGGTACGAGTTCCTGCGTACGCCCAACGTCTCGGGCATGTTCGTGCCCGGTCAGTTCCTGCTGCCGGACACGGTCCACGTGCTCACGGTGACCGCCTTCAAGGTGATGCCGTCCGAGAACATCGACAACGCCAACCGCCTGCTCTCCGTGGCGGCGGGGGGGCGCACCCAGATCACGGCGTTCACGACCCGGGAGATGGAGGAGTAGCCGCAAGAGCACGAAGGCCCCCCGGCGCGATGCCGGAGGGCCCCTGGACGTGACGCGGGGGCGGACCCCCGGCGGATCACTTCAGGTTCTTGAACAGCGCCACGACGCTGGTCTTGTCGTCGCCGCCCATGTTGGCGGTGAGGCCGACGTCGAGGTCGCCCTTGACCTGGTAGTCGCCGCACTGGCCCTTCATCTGGCGGTAGATCTCGAGGACCTGCTTGACGCCGGTGGCGCCGACGGGGTGGCCGAAGCCGACCAGGCCGCCGCCGGTGTTGACGGGGATGCGGCCGTCGAGCTCGGTGGCGCCCTCACGGACCAGCTCGTAGCCCTTGCCCTGCTCTGCGAAGCCCAGGGCCTCGTACATCAGCATCTCGGCGATGGTGAAGCAGTCGTGCACCTCGGCGACCTTGACGTCGTCGGCAGACAGGCCGGCCTCGGCGTAGGCCTTGTCGGCTGCGGCCTTGGTGGTGTTCATGGCCAGCAGGTCGTCGTCCTCGTACAGGTTGCCGGTGGCGTAGGACAGGGACAGGACCTCGATGGCGTCGGCCTCGGTCTTGCCGAGCTTGCGCAGGCCTTCCTCGGAGACGAGGATCATGGCGGCGGCGCCGTCGGAGACCTGGGAGCAGTCGGAGACCTTCAGGAAGTCCTTGAAGTCGGGGTTGCCGAGGAACGCGGGGTTCTTGTCGCCGGCCTGGGCCGCCACCTCGAGAGGCATCTTCACGGCCTTCATGTGGGCGAGGGGGTTCTTGTTGGCGTTGCCGTAGGCCTTGACGGACAGGCGACCGAAGTCCTCCTCGGAGGCCTCGGGGTGGGCCTGCAGGTAGGCCTTCTTGCGGCGTGCGAACATGGCCGGGAAGGTGAAGTCGTCGAGGGAGCGCTGGCGCTTGTAGTGGGAAGCGCGGGCGAGGTAGTCGCCACCGGTGCGTGCGGACTCGGTGGTCTGCACCTCGGCACCGACGACCATGGTGACGTCGGAGCCGGCCTGGATGGCGTCCAGGGCGGAGGCGAAGGCCAGACCGCCGGAGGCGCAGGCGCCCTCGACGCGCATGATGGGCTTGTACTTCAGGCCCTCGTTGGCACCGACGACGGCGGCACCCAGGTGACCCTGGTTGGAGAAGAGCTCACCCACGAAGTTGCCGATCCAGGCCTTCTCGACGGCCTCTGCGGGCACACCGGTGGACTCCAGGGCGCCGTTGACGGCGGAGTCGATGTAGTCCTCGAGGCTCGGGTTCTCCTTCTTGCCGAAGTCCGGGTGGCGCTTCCAGATGAAGTCCGGGTGCTTCTTGCCAATGAAGGGGGTGATGTGTCCGCCGAGGACGAAGGCACGACGCTGAAGGGCCATGGGGCGCTCCGGGTTCAGGGTGTGAAGGGGATGGGATGGGACTGCAGATCCTGCAGCCTGGCGTGGATGTCGCCGTCTACGTAGGGGGACGCGGCGAGTCGCGCCGCCAGTTCCTCGCTGCGGGTCTGCAGCGATGCGAGGTCTGCCATGTCGATGTCGGACTCTGCATCCCGCAGATCCGACAACAGCTGCAGGGCCTCATCCCGCAGAGGATACGCATCTTCACCCGCACCGGACAGACGGTGCCTGATCCATGACCAATTCTTTGAGGAACGTGACACAATCTTGCGGGTTTCCAGGGTCTGCTCGTCCAGATCCTCGACCCGGCGACCCCTGCGGTTGGGGACGGGCGCGGGCTCGGGCTGCGCATCGGATGCGACATCGGCATCCGCCACGGGCTGGCCGTTGCCGAGGACGAGCTCGGACCCAGGGGCGGGCTGGGGGGCCTCGGGCGGCGTGGCCGCGACCGGTTCGGCGGGATCGATGGGGTCGGGTGCAGTGAGCTGCATGATCAAAAGCCCCGCGACGATGGCGACGGCGGTGGCGATGGCGGCCTTGCTCTTCTGCATCTGTTCCCTCCTCGCGACGCCTCCACATAGCCTGTTTGGATCCCTGGGGCCCATATCCGCCGGTCGGATCTGGGATGTCGATCAGGGCCCGAAATTGAGGCTGGCATCGCAGATCCGCTCGTTATACACACGGGGGGTCGATCGTGATCGATCGGCTTGGAACGTCATGGATCGCCCGATCGGGCGAGGGTGTCGTCTGGATCAGAAGCCCCTGTCTTCCTGCACTTTGGATCAGCGATGATCCTCAGGGATCGACGGAAGGGTGCGATGATCAGGCGGGGGGTCGTCGATGAAGCCAGTGCTCAAGTGGGCCGGAAACAAGCATCGCCTTGCGGAGCAGATCTCGGACGCGTTCGCGGGGCCCTGTGAAGGCACCTACTTCGAGCCCTTCCTGGGATCCGGCGCCGTGTTCCTGGCGCGCCGGGCGGCGGGCGAGGTGGGCGAGGCGGTCCTGAGCGACTTCAACCCCAAGCTCGTCCAGGTCCACGTGCAGATCCGCGACGCCCTCGACGACGTGCTCGCCGAGCTCGACAAGCTGCCCAAGGACGACTGGCGTGAGCGCTACTACGAGATGCGCGACGCCTTCAACGCCGGCCCCCACGCCGGCCCCGCCCACGCCGCACGCTTCCTGTGGCTCAACCGGGCCGGCTTCAACGGCCTGTACCGGGAGAACCGCAAGGGCCTCTTCAACGTGCCCGTGGGCCGCTACAAGTCGCTCAACTTCCCCGCCGAGGAGCGCTTCCGGCGGGTGAGCGAGCTGCTGCAGGGCACCGATCTCCGCGTGGGGTCCTTCGAGGACACCATGAAGCTGGCCGGCAAGCGCGACCAGGTCTATTGCGATCCGCCGTACGTGCCCCTCAACGTCACCGCCGCCTTCACGGCCTACTGCAAGGCGCCCTTCGGGCTGAAGCAGCAGCAGGATCTCGCCCTGCTGTCCCAGAAGGCGGCCTGGCGGGGCGCCCGCGTGGTGCTCTCCAACCACGATCTGCCCCTGGTGCGGCACGAGCTGTACCCCGAGAGCGGTGGATTCCAGCACTTCGCCCGCCCCCACGTGGCCCGGGCCATCTCCCGCCGCGTGCAGAGCCGCAAGGCCGTGCAGGAGATCATCGCCCTCATCGGCCCCATCGTGACCGCCGCCTGATTCCGGGCGCACCGGGCGGGTTTCACAGGCCCGCCCGACAGTCGCGGCCCCGGTCGCCGAACGTCCATGTACCGGCTCGCACCTTGTCGCTACAGGGGGGCGGTGCCTATGGTACCCGACCGCATGTCTGCGTCGTGCCGCGTTCGTCCCCGGAGTCTTCATGGAAACGCCTTCGTCCCAAGTGGTCACCCCTCCGCAACCCCCTCCGCAACCCCCTCCCAAGAAGAAGCGAGGAGGCGCGGGGGCCTGGCTCGTCGTGCTGCTCGTGGTGGGTGGCATCGGCATCCTCGGGTGCGCGGGCGTGTTCTTCGCGCTCATGAGCGCCGCCCCCACCAAGCCCCAGGTGGCCAAGGTCGAGCCCTACATGATGATCAAGCTCGACGCCCCCGTGAGCGAGAAGCCGAAGCCTCCGGGGCTGTTCGACGACCCCAACCAGATCGCCCCCACCGTCACCGAGCTGGCGATGGCCATCGAGAACGCCGCCACCGATGACGGCGTGGAAGGCGTGTGGCTCTCCGGGCGGGGCACCCCCCTCGGCTGGGGCGCCGCCCAGGAGCTCCGCGGTGCCCTCGGCACCCTCCGGGCGTCCGGCAAGCGCTGCGTGATGTCCACCCCCCAGGGCTTCGACAACGTCAGCTACTACCTGGCCACGGCCTGCGACCACGTGATCACCGCCCCCACGGGCGTGATGATGGTCACCGGCCTGTCCATCCAGGTGTCCTACTTCGCCGACGCGCTGGGCAAGCTCGGCATCGAGGCGGACTACGAGCACGTCGGCGACTTCAAGTCCGCCGTCGAGCCCTTCGAGCGCACCGGGCCTTCCGAGGCCGCCGCCCAGGCCTACGAGACCCTGCTCGACGGCCTGAACCAGCAGTTCATCGCCGACATCGCCGAGGGCCGCGGTCGCACCCCCGCCGAGGTGCAGGCCTGGATCGACGGCGCGCAGCTCGTGCCCCAGGTCGCCCTGGATCGCGGCATGGTCGACGCCCTGATGTTCGAGGACCAGATCCGCGCCCACCTCGACGACATCCTGGCCACCGACGAGCTCGACCCCGCCTGGAGCGAGGAGCACGTGGTGCCGGAGCGCCGCGACGACATGGCCGACGTGTCCGCCTGGGTCGGCCGTCAGCGCCGTGACGCCCTGGCCAAGAAGCACCACATCGGCGTCATCGTGGCCGAGGGCCAGATCGTCGACGGGGCGGGGGGCGGCGGCGGCTTCGGTGACGACGGCATGCTCACCGATGGTCGCTTCTCCAAGTACGTCCGCGAGGCCATGCGCAACGACCGCATCGAGGCCCTCGTGATCCGCGTCGACAGCCCCGGTGGCTCCGGCAACGCGTCGGCGAAGATGCTCGAGGTCATCAAGGCCATCAAGGCCGACGAGGACATCCCGGTGGTCGTCTCCATGGCCAACTACGCGGCGAGCGGCGGCTACTACATCTCGGCGCACGCAGACGCCATCGTCGCCCAGCCCGGCACGCTCACCGGCTCCATCGGTGTGTTCGGCGGCAAGCTCAACATCGGCGGCACCATGGACAAGCTGGGCATCTCCCAGCACCGCTTCTCCCGGGGCGAGCTCACCGATCTGCTGTCGGCCACCTCCGGCTTCTCCGACGAGGGCCGCATGGTCTTCCGGGCCTTCCTGCAGGACTTCTACGACCGCTTCGTGGGTGAGGTGGCCACCGGCCGCGACATGGACTTCGACGCCGTCGAGGCCGTGGCCCAGGGTCGTGTGTGGACCGGCGCCCAGGCGCTGGAGCGGGGCCTCGTCGACGAGCTCGGCGGCCTCGACGTGGCGGTCGGCAAGGCGGCGGAGCTCGCGGGCATCGAGGACTACGGCGTGGTCACGTACCCGGCCCGCAAGACCTTCTTCGAGATGCTCAACGAGGAGCTGTACGGCCCGCCGGATCTGTCGGCCCGCTCCCTCCTCCTCGGCGAGGATCTGATGGAGCAGGTGGAGCTGCTCGAGGTGCTGCTGGAGCAGGGGGGCGCCGCTGCGTGGCTGCCCGGCGACGTGCGGGTTCAGTGATCGGCGGTCCGTGGGGGCTCTGTCACGCACGACAGGGTGCCCTCGGCCATCTCCGAGCAGTCGTACAGACCAGGGGTCAGCACCAGTGCTGACCCCGTCCTCGTCTTGCCGTCGCGGACGGCGCTGATCTGGCAGGCACCGGCCTGGAAGTCGCGCAGGTAGCAGGTGGGGCTGCAGGGCACCTCCTCGGTTCCCTTGCAGCGCACGGAGACGCCATCGCCGTCCGTGAACACGAACTTGGCGGCGGAGATGAAGTGGTCGACCGTGAGCGCCTGGCCGTCGGAGCCACCGAGCACCGTGCGGCCCGGTGTGACGCCGCTCGCCACCACGACCCCGGCGAGCCCGTCCGTGCGGGAGACCGCCGGGTGCTGCCCCATGCGGGACAGCTCGGTCTGCAGGTAGGAGAGCAGCTCGGTGCCGTCCACGGTGCCGTCGCCGCTGGCGTCCGCGGCACCCGACAGGGCGTCGGCCAGCGTGCTGCCAATGCGGCCGTCGCGGCTGGCCTCTCCCGCGCTGGAGGAGGAGACGACCCAGGTGTCGGGGGGCAGGGCGGGCCACTCAGTGGCGGCGGGACCGTGCAGGAACAGGCCGTCGTGGGTGCGGTGGTGGATGGCGTCGGTGAACACCAGCACCTGCCGCGCGTGGATGTGGGTGGTGACGAGGTCGACGAGCTCCTGCAGCCCGAGGGCCGTCTCGTGGGCGGTGGCCACGGTGGCGTCGTGGGGCAGCAGGGAGGGCATGCCCATGTCGGCACCGACGCCGTGACCGAGGAACGTGATGAGCAGGGTGTCTGCCGGTTCGAGGGTCTCGGGCAGCTCCACCGTGAGGGCGTGCAGGATGCGTTCACGGGTGGCCTGGCGGTCGAGCAGGGTGATGACGCTGTCGTAGCCTGCCGGGCCCTTCAGGGTGTCGCGCAGGAGCGCCGCCTCGGACCGGGCGTGGTCGAGGGTGGCGGCCTCGGACAGGTGGGCGTAGCTGGACAGGCCGATGACCAGGGCGTGGTGGTCTCCGGGTGCCTCGGACGGCGTGACGCGGAGATCGACGGGCGCGGCCCAGGCCGCGGCGAGGGCGAAGGCGAGAAGCCGGAACATACAGGACTCCTGAATGCTGTCAGCATAGCGCAGGGGGCCACTTCGTTGGGCTGTGCTACAACCGTCGTGGAAGGTGAAGATGGCCGTGACGGCGTGGTGGTGGTGGATGTCCTGGGCGTTGGCGGCGGGGCCGCAGCCCTGCGGCGACCCCCTGCAGGTCCGCTGGAAGGACATCGAGGCGCAGCCTGGATCCGCCGTGGTCCACAGCCTCCGATGTGCCCGGGATGGCGCGCAGGAGGACTGGGCCGCCATCCACGTGCGCGCACTGACGGCCTGGGGCGAGGAGGATCTCGCGTGGCGCAGGCTGGGGGCGTTCCAGCTGTCCGAGGGCACGCGCGCGGTGCTCACCGACTGGCTGCAGCAGACGCCGGCGCCCGCGCGCACGGTCCTGCAGCTGCCCCGCTGGGCGGAGGCGGCGTCGTCCCCGGTGCCCTCCTCGCAGGATGCCGTCCTCACGGACGCCGCTTTCTGGACCCGGGAGGCGCCCGCGGCGGACGGCCGCCGGGAGGCGGTGCTGCGGGCGCTGCAGGCCGCACGCCAGCAGGTGTGGGCCGGTCGCTTCGGCGCCGCCGAGGTCGAGCTGCAGCGGGCGGCCCTGTGGGCCCGGCTCGGAGGCATGGACTCGCTCCGTCTGCAGGCCCAGCTCGAGCTCGTCCCCCTGCTGCTGGCCTGGGGCCGGCACCGGGAGCTGGACCAGCTCATGACGCAGCTGCACCGCCACGCCGATGACGCGGGTGGGCCGACCCCCGCCCTGCTCGACACCCTCGCGCTCCTGTGGAAGGCGCGGGACGGGGACCCCATCGGTGCAGCCGGCCTCGCCATGGGCCTGCAGGAGGCGTGGGAGCGTCATGCCGACCACCGGCCCCTGCAGGGCGTCCGGCACCTGTGGGAGGCCCAGCACGCCGAGGCCCTCCGGGATGTCGAGACAGCCAGGGAACACTGGAAGCGGGCGGCCGAGCACCTCGACGGCGCCGGGTGGGCCGTGCTCGCGGCGTTCGCCCGGGCGGAGGCCTGGGCGATGGACCGGACGGGCCAGCCGCTGGGCGCCCACGACGCCTGGCCGGGGCCGCTCCACCTGGCCTCCCGCATCGGTCGTGACACGGCCACCGGTCGACACGCGTACCTGAGGGACGGACTGCCGGCCCTGCTCGAACAGTGGCGGGTGCAGGGCGCCGACTGGCAGGCCGACGGCTGGGTGCGGGTCGCCCTCGCGGGCGTCCGGGAAGAAGGGGAGGGCGACGACGACATCTCCTCGGGTGTGCGTCTCCTGGCCCTCGCCGACGAGGACCTGGAGGACGGCAGCTGGGAGCGCGCGATGGAGCGCTACGAGGCGTCCGAACACAAGCTGCAGACCTACGGCGTGTCCGGGCTCGGCACCGTGGTCGCGGAGCGCATGCGGTGGGCGCGGCTCATGTCCGGCGGTCCGGCGGCGTCCCCCCCGGGCGACGACCCCTGGACCCTGCCCTGGGTGCTGCCGTGGCTGCTCGATGTCGACGGAGGGAGCGACGCATCGCCCACGCTGCTGCGCCAGGCCGCGGAGGTGGCCTCCGCCGCGGATCTGCACGTGATGGCCGCCCGGCTCACCTGCGCGCTGGGCAGCGTCACCGGGGATCCCGCCGAGCGCGCGAAGAGCGGCAAGGCGTGTGTGTGGCTGCAACCGGACCTCGGCCTGTCGCTGGTACTCACGGGGGCCCAGCGCCTCTCCCTGCAGGGCAGGGTGGAGGAGGCGCGCGGCCTGGCCGACTGGCTCTCGGGCTGGCCAACCGGACCCCTGGACGAGACGATGACCCTGAGACGCTCACTTTCGACCGAGGATCACCGATAGTCTCCCGGTGGGACGGCAGGGCCGGTGTGGTCGCATTATGTATCGCGCCACGAACATCGGGTACGGACCAACGGGAGAAAGGCATGGCGCTGCGGGTACGCAAGCTGGCGAAGGAGCTGAGACGGGAACCGGTGGAGGTTCTCGGGATCCTGCACGCCCTCGGGTATACCCGCTACCGATCCATCGAGGATCAGCTGCCTTCCACGGTGGTGGCCAAGGTCCGCAAGGGCGTGCGGCAGGGCGTCCAGCCCCTGCCCATGAAGCCGGCGCGGAATTCCCGCGCGCAGGAGCGGGAGCTGCTCGAACAGGCGGGCAGCGACGACCTCATGTCGCAGCTGGTACCCGGCGTGGTGAAGCGGGGCGGAGGCGACAAGCCCAAAGCCGCCCCCGCCACGTCGCCGGTGCCGCCGGTGGCGCCGGCCCCCACGCCGGTGGCGGAGCCGGTGCCCGCCGAGGTTCCTCCCACGCTCGAGCCGTCCATCGACATCGAGGTCAGCGATCGCGCCCTGCAGGCCCAGAAGGCGGTGCTCGACTCCGAGCGCCGGCGCCTCAAGTCCCAGCAGGCGGTGCTCGAGGCCGAGAAGGCCCGCCTCGCCGAGCAGACCTCCCGGCTCAAGGCCCGCCTCGGCGGTCTCGAGGCCGAGCGGGAGTCCCTCGACACCCTGCGGGAGGCCCTCGAGGCGGAGCGCGCGGCCCTCGACGAGGAGCGGGCCGCCCTGGGCGAGCAGCCGGTGGCCAGCCCCAGTCGGGAGCTGCCCACGCTGCAGTCCCTGCTGGAGCAGCGTGGCCTTCGGGGCAACGACGAGTTCGAGCGGGCCATCCAGGTGCTCGCCCGCCAGCGCCTGCTGCGTCAGGTGTTGTGGTGTCTCCGGGTCGACGGCGAGGAGGAGCTGAGCGAGCTGCTGGCCAGCAAGCTCGTGCTCGTCGAGGGCGACGTGGGCGAGGAGCTGGCCCACAAGGCCGCGGTCAGCGTGGCGCCCAATCGCGCCGAGCTGCCCAGCCGGCACCACCTGCGTCAGGCGGTGGCGGAGCTCGGCGAGATCCTCCTGCTGAACGGAATGCGTCGGGTACGCCTCGTGGGCGGGCGCCCGGTGTGGCACCGGATGCTCCGTGGCCAGATGGACCCCCGGGTGGAGTGGACCTTCCTGCCCGCGGCCGAGCGGTCCAAGGTCCAGGCCGAGGAGGATGTCCAGCGAACCGACCTTCTGATCCTCTGGAACGTGGATGTGAACGACGAGGCGGCGGCAGTCTATGAAACGGGCCGCGCCCATGTGGTGTACATGAACGAGGACAGCCTGGGAGGCTTCCTCCAGCGCCTGTCCCATGCGCTGGGGGGCTGATCGTCTCAACCAGGGATTGGACCACACCGAACCGTTCTCTTGCGTTACCCTGGGAAAGGGAGGTCAGCATGGATGGGGTGATGATGTCTGAGAGGCCTCGGCGACGACAGAAGGCGCCTCGCAAGGGGAACCCACGCAACAACGTCAAGCAGAAGGCCCAGGAGCTCACCCGCTCCGGCATGCCCTTCCAGATGGCGATGGCCGTGGCCCAGGGCCGCATGGAGCTGAACGAGGCCCTCGAGCGGCTCGCCCGTCGGGCCGAGGTCGACCGGCTGGTCCGCAAGCACGGACTGTCCCGCTCCCTGGCCACCCAGGTGGCCATGGGCCATGCAGACCTCGAGGCCTACCTCGCCAAGCAGCGGATGGAGAACCACCTGCAGGAGTACCTGCAGCACTCCTGTCTCGACCAGTCCCTCCGCCTCGAGCAGCCCTGGGTCTTCGGCCTGCACGGTCAGCGCCGGGTCGAGGCGGCCGTCACCTCCAACGATGCCTACACCGTGATGTTGTCGGGTAAGGAGGGCGAGCAGGAGGTCCACAAGCTGCAGTTCAAGTACGGCTACCTGCCCGATGCCTGGAAGAAGGTCCGCAAGTCCCTGAAGAAGGACAAGGCCCTGGCCTCCTCGCCGCGCGAGCCCATCACCCGGCCGCAGGATCGCTACTCCTGCTCCGACAAGCGCCTGTTCCGCTACATGGACGAAGAGACCATGATCGATGTCACCCTGCTCGAGGGTGAGATCTTCCGCGGTCAGGTGAGCTGGTTCGGTCGCTTCGAGTTCGGTCTGCAGCTCAAGGGCGGCGTCGAAGTGGTCATCTTCCGGCACGCCCTGCACCGGATCGCCGCCGTCTGATCCAGGCGCTCCAGCGGCGAAAAGCCCAGGCGTTCCCTGACGGGGCGGCCTGGGCCTTTTGCGTTCGGGGGGCGGATGGAGTAACCCTCCGGCTCAATCTGGAGGATGCAGATGGGTCTGCTCAATGGCGCCATGACCGTGCGCCGGTTCCGCGTGGTGGGCGATCTCCCCGCCGGTTGGCGCGAGACGTACCGAGATCGCCTGAACGAGTTCGCCTTCCGGGAGCCCACCCAGGCTGCCGGCAAGGAGGAGTACGAGGGCTGGGTCCAGGTGCACAACCTGCTCGACACCAGCTTCGACGACCACAACCGCTGGCTGTACAACAACTACGCCGTCTTCTCCCTGCGGGTCGACAAGAAGTCCCTGCCGGCCAAGCTGTTCAAGGCCACGGTCGAGAAGGAGTGCGAGAAGTGGTGCCAGGAGCACAACGCCGAGCGCTGCCCCGCCTCCAAGAAGAAGGAGATCAAGGAGCTGCTCGAGGCCAAGTGGCTCGCCCGCACGCTCCCCCGCGTGGGCCTCACCGAGCTCGTGTGGAACATGAACGACGGCTACGTGCTGATCGACTCCCTGTCCGACTCCGCGGCCGATCGCATCCGCAAGCGGTTCTACCGCACCTTCGGTCTCGAGCTGCAGCCCTGGTCTCCGCTCGACACCCTGTCCGGTGGCGATCTGCGAGAGCGCCTGCTGGCGACGGAACCCGATCTGGTGGGAGGTGAGGCATGAGCGGCGAGGCAACCCCGATCCCTCCGCACATGGCGGCGGAGTTCTACGTGTGGTTCTGGTGGTACTCGGAGAACAACGAGGGCCGCTTCAACCTGGGCGACAACCTCGGCGTGGTCTACGCCTGGGTGGATCAGCGCCTGTCCTTCCGTCGCCCCGGCGACCAGAAGGTCTCCACGGTGCTCACCGGCGAGAACCCGGCAGCCAGCCTGGAGGCCCGCGCGGCCCTGGCCGGTGGCAAGGTGCTCCAGGACGTCCGCATCGGCATGCGCCGCGACGAGCGTGAGTTCTACGCCACCCTGCGCGGCCCGGCCGTGCACGTGGGCGCCCTCAAGCTGCCCCAGGTGATGAGCGAGGGTCTCGAGGAGCAGGTCTACGACCGCATGTTCCTGTACGAGGAGTTCCATCTCGTCCTGGGCGCCATCCTCCAGCAGTTCGCCGACATGCGCGCATCTTCGGAGTGGAAGTCCAAGGTCCTTCCTGAGCTTCGCGGATGGCTCGCTGGAAAGGTACTCGAGCCCGCTTGACAGCCCCCCTCAATGGGCTACTAGCGGGGCGGCCGCCGTGTGACGGTCGCATGGGGCTGGGCGCGGTTAGCTCAGCTGGATAGAGCGCTGGCCTCCGGAGCCAGAGGTCACAGGTTCGAATCCTGTACCGCGTGCCACCCCAAGCCCCTCCTGTCACCCACCCCCGCCCACGAGCGTGCGGGGAGCACCAAGGAGAGGCGCGGCGTTGAAGGTCACCTTCTGGGGCGTTCGGGGGTCCATTCCCGTCTCCACTGCACAGGTCGTGCGGTGGGGAGGCCAGACCTCCTGTGTCCAGGTGCACCATGCCGGCCTCGGTGACGTCGTCTTCGATGCCGGCACCGGCATTCGCGGCCTCGGTCAGCACATGATCGGCCACGCCGCCAAGCGGGTCACGCTGTTGCTGTCGCACCTGCACGTCGACCACGTCATCGGCCTGCCGTTCTTCGCGCCCATGTACGCGCCGGGCTGGCAGGTGAAGGTCGGTGTGCCCGCCTACACCTCGGTCGACGCCCGCGGCCGTCTCGAGGCCTACCTCAACGGCACCTTCCACCCGGTCCGCCTGCGTGAGCTGCCCGCCGACCCGGACATCGTCCCGGTGCGCGCCGGACGCCCGATGGAGGCCGTGGGAGGCGATGGTTGGCACATCCTGCCGTTCCGTCTCCGGCACCCCGGTGGCTCCCTGGGCTATCGGGTCACGTCGCCGGAGGGGGCCAGCGTGGTCTACCTCACCGACACGCAGCCGTTCGCGCAGCCCGGTGAGGGCGTGATGTACGGCGCGGAGCCCACCCGGGCGGAGAAGGGGCTGCTCGCGTTCCTGCAAGGTGCCGACCTCGTGGTCTACGACACCATGTACGACCGCGACGAGTACCTGGAGCGCATGGACTGGGGCCACAGCTACCCCGAGTACGCCGCGTCGCTGTGCGAGGCCGCGGGCGTGGGCCGTCTGGCGCTGTTCCACCACAGCCCCGATGCCACCGACGACCAGCTCGATGCCCGCGAGGTCCGGCTGCGTGACTGGGCCGAAGGGGAAGGGCTTTCAGTCGCCATCCTCGGCGCGCGCGAGGGGCTCACCCTTCATCTGTAGGCCCTCGGCCGCCTGACGGGCCCGGATGGCCTGCAGGAGCTGCTGGCTGGTGGTGTCGTCCCACGCCTTCAGCGCGTCCAGGCGCTCCGGGGTCCAGTGGCTCTCCAGGATCCGCCGATGGGCGTCGGTCAGGCGTGCCCAGGTGGCGGTGGGGCGGGTGTCGTGGGTGCCGAGCGGATCGAGCATGCCGAGGGCACGGTGCATGTCGGGCAGGTCGTAGGGCAGGAACCGCGACATGGGCACGCGCCACGCCCGGTGGGTGCAGTAGAAGGCGTAGGGCAGGGCCTCTTCCACCAGCTCCCGGTCCTCGTGGTCCGTCAGGGCCCACAGGTTGGCGCACCCGGGCCGGGCGAGGGCGTTGCGGACCAGGACGTGGCGGGCCTGTGGCGGCAGCGGCGGCAGGCGCGGCGGCCTGGTGGCCACGAACAACGGGGTCGGCGGCGCCGCGTGGTAGTCCGGGGGTGGGGTGTCGGCGGCCTGTGGCGGGGGCGCGAGGCGCTCGTTGAGGTGGTTCCATCCCACGAACAGGGCCACCACCGCCACGGCGGTCGACAGGAGCAGCGTACGGTGCCGGGAGAGCGGGGGCTCTTCCGGGATGGGCGTGCGGTCGTCCGGCACCGCGGTGATCGAGGCCTGGTGGGCGGAGGCGGGCTCCGGAGGCGGCGCGGGCATGGAGCGCGGTGGTGCGGGCGGGGGGAGGGCCGGATCCTCCGAGCCCGGCACGCCGGGGCCGAGTGTGAGCACCGTGCCGCAGCTCGGAGCGAGGCGCCGCGCGAGCCAGCGGAGATCCGGGTGGGAGCGGACGCTCTCCTCCTTGGTGGGATCGTGGCTGGCGAGGATGATCTGACGGCCGTCGGCGATGGTCAGGGGCCCGATGACGTCGGCGTTGGGGCGGCCTTCGTGGCCCAGGTGTCGGGTGAGGCCCGTGGGGGCGCCGAAAGGGGGCGGGCCCGGCGTACGGGCGAACAGGGCTGCCTGGGTGTGGGCCTCGGTGAGGGGCTGCAGGCCGCCGCGGGTGAGGAGGAGGGCGGACGTGGAGCCGAGGTGACCGATCCACACCTGCCGGCCCTGTCCCATGGCGAAGGTGACGCTCAGCTGGGGGGCTTCCTGCTGGGCGTGGGTGGTCTGCCAGGCCTGCACCTCGGCGTGGAGCTGCTGGACCACGTCTCGGGCGAAGTGGGTGGGCGGTTGGCCCTTGAGGGCCGGCGCCAGACGCACGAGGTGCCACGCCACGAGGGAGGCGGCATGGACGGCGTGCTCCTCGTGCCCGGTACAGGTGACCATCGCGGCGAGCCAGCAGGTGCGGGACGGATCGCCCTGCCACCATGCCATGCGCCGGATGGACCCCCCATGTTGCGGGGGTGCGTTGTGGAAGCCGTAGGAGATGGACAACACTGGCTCCTGTCGTGCCGGTATCCTACCCATATCCGGACCCTCCTTGGAGTCATGCATGCGTCGGGTTTTCCGTCATGGGGCGCGTCCCCTCCTCTTCGCAGCGCTGCTGTGTCCTCTGTCGGCCACCGCCGCGCCTCCACCACCGGTGCGTGGTGCTGCAGTGGTGGCGTCGGACCACCCGGTGGCCAGCGCCTGCGGTGTGGAGGTGATGGACAAGGGGGGCAATGCGGCCGACGCGGCGGTGGCCAGCGCCCTGTGTGCCGGCGTGGTCCAGCCGGCGGGCAGCGGGCTCGGAGGCGGTGGCTTCGCCGTGGTGGTCGATGGCGAGGACACGCTGGTGCTCGACTTCCGCGAGGTGGCACCCCAGGACGCCACGGCCGACATGTTCCGCTCGCCGGACGGCGGCGTGGTCGAGGGGCTGTCCACCCGCACGGGCAAGGCGGTGGCCGTGCCGCTGGAGTCCCGCGGGCTCGCCTGGCTGCAGCGGGAGCACGGCCGCCTCGACCCGATGACGGTGGCCCGTCCGGCGTACCTGCTGGCGAAGAAGGGGTTCGTCGTCGAGGGGCACCTCGCCAAGGCCCTCGCGGGCAAGGGGGCGAGCGAGCAGGTCCTGGACGAGTTCTCGGACGGCACCCGCGAAGGACAGTGGGTGCGGCGGCCACAGCTCGCCCGGGTGATCCGGCGGTGGGCGCGTACGGGTGGAGAGGATCTGCACACCGGTCCGTCCGCCGAGCAGCTCGTGGCCCACGTGCAGGCCCACGACGGCATCCTCACGCTGCAGGACCTGCAGGGCATCGAGCCCGTGGTGCGTGAACCCACGGTGGTGACCTTCCGGGGCTACACCGTGCACTCCATGCCGCTCCCGAGCAGCGGGGGCATCATCCTGCAGCAGATGCTCGAGGTGCTCGAGGGCTTTCCCATCGACGAGATGGATCGGCTCGGGCCCGACTACCTGCACCTGCTGGCCGAGACCATGAAGCACGCCTTCGCGGATCGGGCCCAGCACCTCGGCGATCCCGCCTTCGTCGACGTCGACGTGCAGGCCATCCTCGGTGAGGCGCGGGTGCGGGAGATCCAGACGAAGATCGACTTCACCCGGACCTTCGGTCCCGACTACTACGGTCGGCCGATCGCCCCACCGGTCGACGACGGCACCCAGCACATCAGCGTGGTCGACGAGGAGGGCATGGGCGTGGCGCTCACCACCACGGTGAACACGTCCTTCGGCTCCGGGCTGGTGCCACCGGGCCTCGGCATCGTCCTGAACAACCAGATGGACGACTTCGTGGCGGCGCCCGGCGTGCCCAACGCCTTCGGGCTGGTGGGGAGCGAGGCCAACGCCATCGCCCCGGGCAAGCGACCGCTGTCGTCCATGTCCCCCACGGTGCTCACCGACGCCGAGGGGGAGGTGGTGGCGGTGATCGGCGCGTCCGGTGGCTCCACCATCATCAGCGCCGTGCTGCAGGTGCTGCTCAACATGACCGTGTTCGACATGGACCCGCAGGCGGCGGTGAGCGCGCCCCGCATGCACCACCAGTGGCAGCCCGACGCCCTGTGGCTGGAGCCGGAGTTCCCCACGATGATCGCGGATGCGCTGCGGGCCCGGGGCCACGAGGTGATCGTGCGTGAGGGGTTCTCCAGCGCGCAGGCGGTGTGGAGCGAAGGGCAGGGCGGTGTCGCGGCGGGTGCCGATCCCCGCAAGGGCGGTCGTCCGGCCCGGCTCGGCGCACCCCGCTGAACGACGAGGGCCACCGCCGGCGCGTGCCGGGGTGGCCTCTCGGGTGTGCCCGGGCGGGCGACTCAGGCGTTCTCTGCCAGGGCCGACTGCAGCAGGGTGCGGTCCTTCACCACGGCGCCGAGCTGGGCGACGGTGAAGGCGGCCACACGGGCGGCCAGGTCGCCGGAGCGTGCGGGGGACCAGCCGTGCAGGTGGCCGTACAGGTAGCCGGCCGCGTAGGCATCGCCGGCGCCGGTGGTGTCGATGGCGTCGACCTTGTAGATGCCGACCTCGGTGAGCTCGCCGCCCTGGTGGATGACGGAGCCCTTCATGCCCACCTTGACCACCACGGTGGAGCACACCTTGGCCTTCTCGGCGATGTGCGAGGCGGCCACGTGGCCCTCTTCACCGGTGAGGGCGCGGGCCTCCTCGGCGTTGAGGAAGACGAGGTCGACGCAGTCGTCGAGGAGTTCCCAGATGAGATCCTTGATGAGGCCGACGACGAAGGGGTCTGCCACGTCGAGGGAGACGGTCAGGCCCTTGGCCTTGGCGTCGCGCATGGCCTGGACGACCAGGGAGCGCATGGGGTCGCCGAGCAGGGTGTAGCCGGTGAAGTGGGCCACCTTGGCGGTGCCCATGGCCTCGTAGAAGCCGGAGAAGTCCTCGAAGGCGACGGCACAGCCGAGGTCGGTGGCCATGGTGCGCTCGGCATCGTGCTTGGAGACGATGGACAGGCACTTGCCGGTGGCGCCGCCGGCGTGGACGCGCACGGCATGCTGGCCACAGGCCTCCTGCATGCGGTCGACGTAGACCTTGCCGAGGGCGTCGTCGCCGACCTGGCCGGCGTAGACCGCGGGAGCGCCGAGGCGGCCGAGGGTCGCGATGGTGTTGGCGCAGGAACCGCCGGACTCGAGGCGGATGTCCTGGTGGTTGAAGCGGCTGTAGATCTGCTGCCACTGGGCGTCGTCCATCATGGTGGACGTGCCACGGACGAGGCCGAAGTCCTTCAGGACGGTCTCGTCGGCGGTGAGCACCAGGGCATCCATCAGGGCGTTGCCCAGGCCGACCACATCGCAATTCATCGCTGACTCCTTCGCAGCGGCCCCAAGAGCAGACAAGGGCCGGCGCGAAGATATCGCACCGGCCCCGGCAGTCAATCGGGCGTTGGGGCCTACTCGTGGCCCTCGAGGAAGCGCTCTGCGTCCATTGCCGCCTTGCAACCGGAACCCGCGGCCGTGATGGCCTGGCGGTAGTTCGTGTCGTGGACGTCGCCGGCGCTGAACACGCCCTCGATGTTGGTGAGGCTCGTGCCGGGCACCTTGAGGCTGATGTAGCCCTCGCCATCGAGGTCGAGCTGGCCCTTGAAGGGGGCGGTGTTCGGGATGTGGCCGATGGCGAGGAACAGGCCGGTGACGTCGAGCTCGGAGGTCTCGCCGGTGACGGTGTCCTGGAGGACGAGGCCCTCGACGGCGTCGGCGCCCTTCACGTCGGCGACCGTGGTGTTCCACAGGACCTCGATGCGCTCGTTGTTGAGGGCGCGGTCCTGCATGATCTTGGATGCGCGGAAGGAGTCGCGACGGTGGATCAGGTAGACCTTGCGGGCGAACTTGGTGAGGAAGGTGGCCTCCTCCATCGCGGAGTCGCCGCCGCCGACCACGGCGACATCCTGGCCCTGGAAGAAGAAGCCGTCGCAGGTGGCGCAGGCGGACACGCCGTGGCCACGCAGGCGCAGCTCGTTCTCGAGGCCGAGGTAGCGGGCGGTGGCGCCGGTGGCGATCACGAGGGCGTCGGCCTCGATCTCGGCACCGAGGGAGGTGGTCATCTTGAAGGGACGGCTGGACAGGTCGGCGGTGACGATCTCGTCCATCTCGAACTTGGCGCCGAAGCGCTCGCACTGGCCCTTCATGCGCTCCATGAGCTCGGGGCCCATGATGCCCTCGGGAAAGCCGGGGAAGTTGTCGACATCCGTGGTCGTGGTGAGCTGGCCGCCGGGCTGGAAGCCCTCGTAGACCACGGGCGCCAGGTTGGCGCGGGACAGGTACAGGGCGGCGGTGAGACCGGCAGGGCCGGAACCGAGGACGACGACGCGAGACATGCAGACTCCCTGGTGGTGGCGTCCAGGCGAGGGGACGCGAAACTGGCTTTCCTTAGCATCACGAGCCGGGGCGGCAAGGCGGGGGCGCCGGACTCCCACATTCGTTGGACAGCCCGGGGTTCACAGAGCCCCCAGCTCCCGGAAACGTGACGGACTCTCCGCGCTCAGGGGCCGGACGGACCCAGGAGATCCTGCGGAAGCGGGCCCTGGCGCTCCACGATGGACAACAGTCGTCCGGCGCCCGGCAGGCCCGGGAGCCACCAGTCGAGCTCCTCACCCCGCAGGAGCCCCGTGAGATCGGTGACGAGCTGCTGGTGGGCCGCGCGGGGGTCGGTCCAGCCGCCGAGCTCGGACAACCACATCAGGGAGCGGAGCTGCCAGGCGGGGTCGAGGGTGTCGAAGCGCTCCTGCAGCCACGCGCGTTCGGTCTGCAGGCGGTCCTCGAGCCGGGCGCTGCGGATCACGAGGTCGTCGGTCTGCAGCAGCGTGAGGCGCTCCTCGGGGCTCGTGAAGGCGTCCTGGCTGGGACTGTAGGCCAGCAGGATGGGCCAGCGCGCGTTGGTGCCCTGCAGCCTGTGGCCTCGCTGGTGCAGGGCCCGTCGCAGGGCGGTGTGGCCGGGCTCGTCGATCCACGCCGCCCACAGGAGCGCCTCGGCCCTGTCGTGCAGGCCGGCCTGGTCGAGGAAGTCGGCCATCAGGCTGATCGACTGGGGGGAGGCGTTGGCCTGGAGCGCTCCCTCGAGGAGGCGATCGGGGGCGTCGGCCGACAGGGGGTACCAGGACCAGTGCTTGAGCAGGCCCTTGTGGCTGGCCCAGTCGTCCGGGACCTCGTCCAGCAGCCGCTCGTACATCCGCGTGGCCTCCGCGACGTCTCCGTGCTCGGAGTAGGCGGCCGCCAGCCGACGGCGCTGCTCGAAGCTGGAGGCATCGAGGAACACGGCTTCCTGCAGGCCGAGCAGGGCGTCCTCGACGTTCCAGGAGATGGAGGCCAGCAGGCGCTCGTGGGTGGGACGGAGGTGGGCCTCGCGAGAGGGCGGGTGGATGTACTCCGCGAGCAGGGCGTGGATGCCGCGCACGCCGATGTGGACGTGGACGATGCGCTCCTGCTGATCACGGCGGGCCATGGCGCGGTAGTGCACGGCATAGGCGGCGTTGGGCAGCTCGGTGGGCTGGCTGGAGATGTCGGACAGGATCCAGCCCTTGCGTCCGGCCTCGTCGCGCCAGGCCGCGAACAGTTCGTCGGTGGTGCGGGGGCTCGGCGTGCGGCGGGAGGTGACCTGCCAGCTGGTGCGGCCGTCCGGTGACAGGAAGACCTCGGCGGGCGAGACGTGGACGGCGGGGCGGTAGCCGGGAGGGGCCCTGTGGAACAGCTCCCGGTCGGAGGGAGCGGGCAGGGTCGGCAGGGGCTGGCTCTGCCGGCGGGCCTGGACCCGCTCGATGCGTCGGGCGTCCCACAGGGGCTGCACGGCGGGGCCGAACCACGCGAGGCCGCCCATGAGCAGCGCGGCGATGACGAGGCTCGTCAGGTGCAGCCGGGTGTTCCAGCCCCGGTGGCGCTGCATCTGGGGAGGATCGACGAGGAACGCGAGCACGATGCCGGTGATCATGCCGCCGAGGTGGGCCCAGTTGTCGGTCAGCGGACTCTGGAAGCCGCTGATGAGCATGAGCACCAGATAGGGCAGGAGGAAGAAGCCGAAGAAGCCCCGGGTGCGCTCCGGGATGAGCTCGGGGCGCGTGAGCCCGAAGATGACGCTGGCGGCCACCAGCCCGAAGATGCCGCCCGACGCCCCCAGGGACGGGAAGGCCGGGTTGAGGAACGTGGAGGCGACCGATCCGCCGAGCACGCTGGCTCCGAACAACCACAGCAGGTTGCGCCACCCGAGGGCGCGCTCGAGGTGCAGGCCCGTGTAGCCGAGCCACAGCATGTTCATGATGAGGTGGTCGAGGCTCGTGTGCAGCACGCCCATGGTGAGCAGGCGGTGGACCTCGGCGTCCTCGAGGATCAGGGGCGTCCACTTGGCGAAGTGGTTCTGGAGCATCGCCGTGCCGCCGGGCACCTTCGACAGCCACCAGACGCGAAGCTGGGCCCCCACCAGCAGCGCGGTGAGCACCGGGGGACCGGCCTCGGCGACGGCCTGGCTCCACCGCAGGGCCCGCTGGTTGAACAGGCTGTTGAAGATCTCGAGCTCGTGGGCCGGCACGAAGAGATCGCCGGTGATCGGGGGGAAGCGGACGGAGGCGTCCGGCTGGATGCGGCCCTGACGGACCCGCGTCTCCCATTGGTCCCAGGACAGGTGCAGGTGCTGTCCGTGGTACTTCACCTCGATCAAGCGTGGGCTCCCGGCGTGGTCATGGCCTGAAGTATATCGCCGGCGACGGGAATCAGCGGACGGCGACGACCGCGCCGCTGCGCACGGCGGCCAGCTCCTGCTCCACCATCGGATGATCGTCGCGGCGCTGCGCGGCAACGTCGGCGCCCATCCGGGCGAGGGACCACACCGCTGCGGCGCGGACCACGGGCTCGGGGTGGGCGAGGGCGGCCTCCGCCGGTGCCAGGCCATCCGGGTGGGCCAGGTTGCCGAGCACGATGAGGGCGTTGCGCTTGAGGCCGTGGGCCTTCGGACGGCGCAGGGGCATGCCCGTGAACCGCTCCATCAGCACGTCGTCGGGGGTGGCGAGCAGCTCGGGCAGGTCGAGCCAGGGGAACCGGGGCGAGAAGTCCGGATGGGCGCCGGTGTGGGGGCGGGCGTTGTGGGGACACACCTCCTGGCACACGTCGCAGCCGAAGACCCAGCGGCCGAAGCCCGGGCGTAGATCGAGGGGCGGGAGGCCGGGCGCCTCGATGGTCCAGTAGGAGATGCATCGCCGGGCATCGAGGTGGCGCGGGCCGACGAAGGCCCCGGTGGGGCAGGCGTCGAGGCAGCGGGTGCAGCGGCCGCAGTGGTCGCGGGCGATGGGGGCGTCCGCGGGGATCTCCGCGTCGAGGAAGACCACGGCCAGGAACATCCAGGAGGTGTGGGCCGGGAGGAACTGCACGCAGTTCTTGCCGTTGACCCCGAGGCCGGCCGCGCTGGCCCAGGCCCGCTCGGAGATGGGGGCGGTGTCGACCCCGGCCCAGCAGGCGATGCCCCACTCCCGCAGGGTGCGCTTGAGCTTCTTCAGGGCCTTGGAGATGAGGTTGTGGTAGTCGCGGCCCCAGGCGTAGCGGGCCACGCGTCCGGTCAGGCCACCGGGATCGGAGACGGGGCCGGGGTGGTGGGGCATGGCGAGGACCATCGCGGTGCGTGCGCTGGCCAGGCGTGCCCGGGGGTCGGCGCGTTCGGCCATGTGCCGGGCGAGGTAGTCCATCTCCCCGTGCTCACCGCTCGCGATCCAGCGCTCGTAGACGTCGTGGTGGGGGGTGGCGGTGACCGGCGCGAACCCCACCCGGAGGAAGCCGAGGTCGGCCGCGAGGGCCTGCAAGGCTGTTTTCAGGGTGTGAGCTTCGGTCATGGGGGTCTCCGCGGTGCTGCGCCCTGTATCCTGAACTGTTACAGCGAGCGCAACGAACGCAAGGTGATCCCGTGTACAACATCCTCATCTCGTTGGGCGTGTCCGCCCTGATCTTCGCCGTGGTGATGGCCTTCGGCTTTCCCGTGGTCTCGGCGGTGCTGCCCGCACTGCTCGTGTTCCCGGTCCTGGCCTTCTTCCTGGCCCGGCGCACCCAGGCGCAGGTCACCGCGGATCTCGCCGTGCTGCCCGGGCTCATCGAGGAGCGCAAGCTCGACGAGGTCAAGCAGCTCATCGAGCAGACCCGCGAGAAGTACGGCAAGTGGCAGCCCCTGCTCACCGGTCGCCTCACCGGCCAGCTCGGCATGCTCGACTACGCCCAGATGAAGTACGACGAGGCCCTGCCCCAGCTCGAGGCCGGCTCCTGGCAGGACTGGAACGCGCTCACGCTCATCGGCTGCATCCACTACCGCCGCAAGCGCTACGACGAGGCCTGGGAGAGCTTCGGCAAGGCCCAGAAGGCCGGCCGCAAGGAAGTCATGGCCTACGTGGTGCCCGCGGTGCTCCAGCTCAAGCAGGGGCTGCGCAGCGAGGCGCTGTCCACGCTGAACACCGGGCTCGGGATCCTCGAGGGCAACCAGACCCTCAAGAACCTGAAGAACACCATCGCCAACAAGGGCAAGGTCGACACCCGCCAGTTCGGTGAGGTCTGGTTCCAGTACTTCCCCGAGGAGGCCGTGCGCCAGATGAACATGCGGGGCACCCGGGGCCGTCCCGAGATCCCCAAGGGCGTGAAGGTCCGGGGGCAGACGCCCCACCCGCAGCCCCGCAGCCGCGGCAAGCTGGGTCGTCGTCGCTGAACGGTGGCCCCACCCGGTCACATCTGGTTGGATACACAGGCGTCGCGGCATCCGCGGCGCCTGTCGTCGTCTGGGGGTCGTGCATGTCGCCAGTGTCCATCGTCCACCTGTGTCGGACGGGCTGGCCCGCCCGTGGCGGGATGGAGGCGGTGGTGCAGCAGGTGGCCCACAGGCAGGTGGCGGATGGCTGGCGGGTCACGGTGGTCACGCTGGACCACGGGCCGGCGGGTCGGGAGCTGGTGGACGCCACCCACGAGGGCGTGCGCTACCGACGCCTGCCGCGATGGGGCACGCCGCTGTATGCGATGGCCCGTGGCGTCCGTGGTGCCCTGGCGGGGGCCGACATCGTCCACGTCCACGGGATCGACGGCCTGGTGGACCAGGCGCTGCGCCACAGACCGGAGGGAGGGCGGGTGGTGCTGTCCACTCACGGCGGCTACCTGCACACCCGCAGGCTGTGGCCACTCAAGCAGCTGATGCTGCGCACCTGGACCCCCTGGTCCCTGCGCAGGCTCGATGGGCTGTGGTGGACCTCGGCCCAGGATCGCGACCGGATGGCGGCGATGGGCCTGGCGGGGATGGTGGTGCCCAACGGCCTCGAGCTGCGGTCCTGGCTCGCGCTCGATCGTCGGCCGGAGGCGGGGCGCTGGCTGCTGCCGGGGCGGGTGGATCGCCACAAGGGACACCTCGATGCGCTGCAGGCGCTGGCGGCGATGCCGGTGGCAGCCCGGCCCCGGCTGCGGATCGTCGGCCCGGTGGCGGATGAGGCGTTCGGGCGGGAGGTCGTGGGCCGGGCGGTCTCTCTGGGCCTGCAGCGCGTGGAGCTGGTGGGCGAGGTGGAGCTGCCGGCCCTGCTCGACGAGTTCGCCCGGGCGGAGGTGTGCCTGCTGCCGTCCGAGGCGGAGGGATTCGGCCTCACGCTGGTGGAGGCCATGGCCGCCGGGGTGCCGGTGGCGGCCCGGGGCATCGACGCCTTCCGGGAGAGGGGAGGGGACGTTCCCTGGTGGATCCCCTTCGGCACCGATGCGGCTGGGGCGGCCCTGCAGGCCATCCGGCCGGATGCGGTCAGGCTGCAGCGGGGGAGGACCATGGCTGCGGCGCACGACTGGGACGAGGTGTTCCCCCTGTGGCGCGCCGCGTACGACGCCGAGGAGGCCCGCCCATGACGAAGTACCTGCTGGTGGGGTCCAGCGGTGGGCACCTCACCCACCTGTGGTGGCTCCGATCCCTGTGGGCCCACGACGAGGCGGTGTGGGTCACCCAGCCCACCCCCGACGCCCAGGGCCGTCTGCAGGGAGAGCGGGTGTACTGGGCCGCGTCACGCTCCAACCGCAGCGGGCGGGCGCTGCTGGCCAACCTGGGGCTCGCCTGGCGCGTGCTGGGCAGGGAGCGCCCGGACGTGGTCCTCACCTCGGGCGCCGCCGTGGCGGTCCCCTTCGTCTACCTCGCCTGGCTGCGGGGCATCCCCACCGTCTACCTGCAGGTCTTCGACCGGGTGGATCGACCGAGCCTGTCGGCCCGTCTGTGTGCGCCGGTGGTCACCGAGATGGTCTGCCAGTGGCCGAGCCAGCGGCAGGCCCTCGGGCGGGGCGTCGTGCTGGGGGCCATCCGATGATCCTGGTCACCGTCGGCACCCACCACCAGCCCTTCGATCGGCTCGTGCGTGCGGCCCAGGCGCTCGCGGAGCTCGGGGCCGAGGTGGTGGTCCAGGCGGGCACGAGCGAGGTCCCGACGCCCGGCTGCACCCGTGTGTCCATGGCGACCCCGGCGCAGCTCGCGGAGTGGCTGGACGCCGCGGACGTGGTGATCACCCACGGAGGGCCGGCGAGCCTGTTCGATGCACTGGAGCGGGGCATCGTGCCCTGGATGTGCCCCCGCAGTCCCGCCCACGGGGAGCACGTCGACGATCACCAGCTGCGGTTCGCGGGGGCCATGGACGGACGGGTGTCCGTGGCGCTCGACCCCGAGGCGATCGTCCAGCTGGCGCGGCAGCAGGGGCTGCAGGCCCTGCGGCGCGACTGTGCTCCGCTCCCCCTCGATGCCCGGCCGGGATTCGTGGAGGACCTGCGCCAGGTCGTGCATCGGGTACGGCGGTCCGGGAGGAGCGATCGTGGCCTTCGTGGTAGGGTCGCCCGACTCCTCCGACAAAGGACGCGACGCAGCCCATGAAGGCACCCACGACCCTGGATCAGGACCGCTATCGGCTGGAGGGACTGCTCGGAGAGGGAGGCATGGCGCAGGTGTTCCGGGCCCGGGACACCCACCTCGGCGTCGTGCGCGCCATCAAGATGCTCGCGCCGTCGATGGTCGGAAAGGCGCGGGCCGAGAAGCGCTTCATGAACGAGGCCCGCACCATGGCGCGGCTCGAGCACCCCCACATCGTACGGGTGCTGGATGTTCGCCGTGAGGGAGAGCTGCCCTACATGGTGATGGAGCTGGTGCCGGGCGGGAGCCTGTCGGAGCTGCTGCACCGCAGCGGGTCGCTGCCTCCTGTCCGGGCGCTGGGCATCATGGAGCAGGTGCTGTCGGCCATCGGCCATGCCCATGAGCAGGGCGTGGTGCACCGGGACATCAAGCCCGGGAACATCCTGCTCGACGACGACGGCACCTGCCGGGTCACCGACTTCGGCATCGCCCGGGTGCGGGAGCCCGAGCTGTCGGCCCAGACCCGCACCGGCGCGGTCATGGGCACCTGGGGCTACATGGCGCCGGAGCAGCGTCGGGATGCGAAGCACATCGATCAGCGCGCCGACGTGTACGCCCTCGGAGCACTGCTGTACGTGCTGGTCACCGGTCAGGCGCCGATGGAGCTCTTCGCGGCCACCACCGTGCCGGGGCTGCTCGACGCCGTGCCCGGCCCGCTGGTGCCCATCATCACCCGCGCGTGCGCCTTCGATCCCGCCGAGCGCTTCGATGGCTGCGAGGACTTCCGGCGTGCGCTGCAGGAGGTCGCACCGGCGCTCGGGCTCGGCGGTGCGCCGCCCGTGGCGGGGCGACGAGCCTTCGTGCCGTCGCCCGATGCACGGCTGACCCGTCTGTCCTTCGGAGACGATCCCCTCGAGCCCCTGCAGGGGGGCCACGGGGCGCTCGACGGAGAGGCCACGGCGCCGCCCCCCGCCACCCGGTGGCGAGGACCCCTCTGGCTGATGGGCGCCGCCGTGGTGTTCGCCATCGGGGGCGTGTGGCTGCTCTCCGAGGCGCCGGAGCGGCCTGCGTCCGAGCGGCCGCAGACGCAGGAAGCGGTCGTTCAGCAGGGATCCGACCTCCCCGAGGCGCCGGTCGACCCGATCGAGGCCAGTCCCGGCGCGGCGGAGCAGGCGGTGAGGGGCCTCGCGGTCACCCGTCCCAGGGTGCCCCGGCAGCAGACCACCCGGCCCGTCGCGCCGCCGGAGCAGACCCCGAAGATCGCCGAGCCCGCCGCGCCGCCCCTGGAGCCGGCCCAGCGACTCGCCCGGTTCGCCGGCAACCAGGACTGGCCGGACGCGCTGATCCAGGGCGATCGGGTCGACCCGGGCCTCGCCGTCGAGCTCAGCCGGGTCATCGGCCTGGACTACGCCACCGAGGAGGAGAGCGACAGCGCGAAGGGCATCCGGGTGTCGCTGATCCACCTCCTGAACAACCACCCCGACGCCGGTGTGGCGTTCGTGGATGCGCTGGCGGAGCGGGGGGAGCTCACGGGCTTCATGGCCCACCCGCTGAAGGGGCAGGGAGGAGACTTCTCCACACCCATCCTGAGGGCCATGGGAGAGCGGGCCCCCGTCGAGGTGAAGGCTCCGGCCACGCCGGAGGACTGCCGGGCGCTGGCGCTGTACGTGGATCTGTTGAACCGGCCGGAGCAGCCCGGCGTCACCCCGGACTGGATCGCGCCGGCGTGCCAGGCCTGCACCACGTTGAACGAGGGCGTGCCCGTGGGGAAGTGTGATGCGTAGTGTCCTGTGGATCCTCTTCGTGGCCACCGCCGGGTGCGGGCCCAAGGTCGAGCAGGACGCGGGGCCGAGCGTGCTCGACGACCTGGTCCTCTCCCTCGATCTGCGCAGCCCGCTGCAGTGCAGCACCCTCGTCCACGAGGAGGCCACCGGCATGGACGAGCAGGTGCAGGTCACGGGCTGCCGGGTGGAGGTCACCTGGGAGCTGTCCCCGCTCGGGCGGTCCACCCTGACCCCGTCCACGTTCGTGGGGGCCGACGTGGCCCACATGGAGCGCCGGGTCGACGCGTCGGCGGTCGCCGCCCGCACCATCCGTCTTGTCGATGCCCACAGCGAGGGCCTGTGGGATCTCCGGATCCCCGAAGACGACCTGCCGTGGAGGCCTACCGGCGATGCCTGCGCCAGGCCGGACGACGACCCACGCACGGCGCTCGACCTGTCGGACTGGCGCTTCCTGGTGATCAAGGTGTGGACCCGTGATCCCTTCGGCAACGTGGCGCCCTACGTGGCGGCACAGGACAGCTCCCTCGATCTGGTGTTCGACGCCGACCTGCCGACGTCCTTCCGGCCGAAGGTCAGGGCGTCTTCCGTCCACGATGGCACCTGGCTGGCCATGTGGTGCGCCGACGCGCCCACACCTTCCTCGGTCGCGTTCAACGTCCGGGGCGCCGGTCAGCTCACCACGCGCACCGTCGAGCTGCCGCCGGAGGTGGCGGGCGACACGATCACCGCCCTCGAGTACTACGTCGACCCCAGCCAGCACGTGGAAGCCTCACGCTGACGAGCGGGGGCGTCAGCGGAACACGCGCCGGGGAAGGGTCAGGCTCAGGGTGAGGCCCGCGCCGGCCCCGATGGCCACGCCGGTGAACGCCATCTGCAGGTCCCAGGCGCGCTCCATCGCGTCCACCCGCTCCTCGTGGTCGGGAGGGTAGGGACGGGGAGGCCGATCCTCATACCGCTCGTCCGGCTCGAGCGCCTGTTCGAGGGCCCGGGCGTGCAGCGACTGTCCCACGCTCGCGGCCGTGAACCCCGCGGTGAGCAGGCCGGTGGTGATGGCCGTGACCGTGCGGGAGGGGGTCCACCAGGGCCTTCGGGTGGGAGGCGTGGAGAGGATGTGGGCCTGGTCGCCCAGACTCGGACAGCCCGCGATCAGCTGCTCGTCGAAGACCGGCACGAAGCGGAGCCGGTGGGCCGAGACCAGGGCGTGGGGCGGCGTGGGGGAGATCTCCTGCATGGCCCAGTGCATCTCCACCTGCTCCCCCTCCACCTGCTTCAGGTCGAGCCACAGGAAGCGGGGTGTGGTGCGGGACATGGCATGCAGGCGCCCGTGGGTGGCGAGCCGGCCATCGAAGAGCAGCTCGGCCAGGGGACCGGAGGGGATCGGCGTGCCGTCGAAGACGTGCTGGGGCCAGGTGCGCGCGCCCCACATGTCGGAGGTGGGGAACTCGGCGCCGAGGGAGGTCCGCACGCTCCGGGACGACAACCACGGGGCGCTGTCGTCGCGGGTGAGGTGCACGGTGAACCGGCCAGTGTCGCCGACGACCTTGCGGATGTCGGCGGCGAGCATGGTGGCGACCTGCAGCGACGGCGAGGTCAGCTCGTCGGCGAGGGGCACGTCGAGCACGTCGTCCTGGGTGGCGGTGTGGGCCTGCAACACGCGGCGCCGGGCAGCCTGCTGGATCGGCGTGGGGGCACCGTGCTCACACAGGCACAGGGCCACCTGGGGGTCGTAGCTGCGGGGGTCCTCGGAGATCGCCGTGATGACCGACTCGGTGTCGGGGGCCTCGGCCATCCAGGCTTCGATGTCCTTGCAGATCCGTTGGGCACTCGTGTCGGCCCACGCCTGGGAGCCCATCAGGACCAGCCACCACATCCAGGGCTCCTCCGGGAACAGGGGCCATTGTACGGGGGCCCCGACGGGAAGGGTAGCCCTTGCGCTGGATTCCGGGGGATGGGTGTGGCAGACTTCGCCGGGTTCCTCGGGGGGGAGACGTGGCGCACACGCTGCTTGCAGGCCGATACGTTCTCGACAGGGTGATCGGTGAGGGAGGGATGGCGATCGTCCATCAGGCCTTCGACACCCGGTTGAAGGTCTGGCGGGCGGTCAAGATCATCAGCGTCACCGTGCCGGAGTCCAGCAAGCTGCAGTCCCGGTTCCTGCGGGAGGCCCGGGCGATGGCCGCGCTCGATCATCCCCACGTGGTCCGGGTGGTCGACGTCGAGGTCCGCGAGCAGCACCCCTACCTCGTCATGGAGCTGGTGCGCGGGGGCTCGCTGGTGGACTGGCTCGACCGCTGGGGGGCGATGCCGCCGGCGATGGCGGTCGAGGCCATCCGACAGACGGCGGTGGGCGTGCAGGAAGCCCACCGGCAGGGGCTGGTGCACCGCGACCTGAAGCCCCACAACGTCCTCATCACCGAGACGGGCCAGTGCAAGGTCACCGACTTCGGCATCGTGCGTCCCGAGCGGGGCGAGGCGGAGCTCACGCGCACCGGCGCGGTGATGGGCACCTGGGGCTACATGTCGCCGGAGCAGCGGGCGGATGCCTCTCGGGTCGATGCCCGGGGCGACATCTACGCGCTCGGGGCCATGCTGTACGCCCTGCTGCGGAACAAGCCGCCGGTCGACCTGTTCGCGGCCCGTCAGGATCCCTCCCTGCTCGGAGGCATCCCCGAGCCCCTGACCGAGGTCATCCTCTCCGCCACGGCCTACCACGCGGAGGATCGTCCCCAGGACGTCGCGGCGTTCCTCGAGATGCTCGAGCACGCTCGCTGGGCCTTGCCGCTGCCCCAGGGTGACGAGCGGCAGATCCGCCCGGCGGTCACCGTCGATCCCCTGCCCGATGCCCCCCAGGGCATCCCGGACGGCTACGTCTCCGCCCACTCCTTCCTCGGCCGCACCCTGGCCTGGGAGGGCAGCACCCGCATCGGGCTCGCGCTGATCCTCGGCTCGGCGATGCTCGTGGGGTCCCTGGCGCTGCTCCTGGTGGTGACGTTCGACCCGAGCCGCAGGGCCCAGGCACCCACGGCCTCCGTGGGGCAGGCGGCGCCCGTCGAGCGGGAGGTGCCCGCCGAGCAGGTGGGTGGACGGGGCGTGGAGCCGGCACTGAAGGTGGCGTCTCGCGACGTGGTGCAGGAGGCGCCGGAGCGGGCCGTCGATGCAGCGCCCGAGCCCCGCCGGCCTGCGCCGCTGCTCCAGGACTGCCTGTCGGTGTACCACGTGAACCAGCCCTTCAAGGCGGGTCAGGCGGAGAGCAACACCGTCGTGGTGTCCAGCTGCCGGGAGAACAGGAGCCCGCTGGTGGTGCACTACCGGCCGGTCCCCGGCGTGTGGACACCGGTCACGATGAAGCCGGCGTCCGGCAACTTCGCCGCGCACCTCAAGCTGCCCGAGGCCACCCGGGAGGTGGCCTGGTACGTCACCTCCAAGGGAACGACGGGCCTCGGCTCGAAGCAGGCGCCGATCCTCACCGAGGTGCGCTAGGCGCCGCTACTGCTGCAGGTCGTCCACCGGCGGCGGGCCGTCTTCGCGAAGCTGCAGGCGGTTGAGCTCGGGGTGGTTGCGGCTCGGGTAGGCGAAGCCCACCCACATGCGCAGGCTGTCGTTCTTGCGGGGGTCGCCCTGCAGCTCCATGCGGTGGATGTAGCCGGCGCCGATGGACAGGAAGGGCAGGGGCTCCCGCCAGGTGGCGCCCACGTGCAGCTGGGCGGTGTCGCCGGCGTCGGACAGGTCGGTGTTGTCGTCGAGCATCGAGAAGCGGACGGCCGGATGGATGCCACCGATGCCGGTCTCGCCGAACCAGGACAGCTGGGCCGAGAACCCCCAGCGGATGGTGGTGTCGAGGACGTCTGGTGGGACGAGGACGTCGTCGCCGAGGGGGTCGATGAAGGTGGCGATGCCGGACGCGAGCAGGGAGAAGCCCCTGATGCGTCCGTTGAGGTCGGCGGTGACCCGGTTCTCCCGGGTAGAGGCGGTCTTCTGGTGGATCCAGCCGGCGCCGAAGCCGAAGGCGTCGTCGGTGGCGTTGGTGCGGTAGGTGTCGCCGCCGATGGACGCCTCGATGCGCGCAGCGACCAGCATGCCCGGGTCCACGTCGCGGTAGTTCGAGCCGTTGCCGTTGAACGCGCCGACGGTGGCCCGCAGTGCCTTGTAGGTGTGCTGCGCGGTGAAGCCGAGGTCGCGGTTGGGGGCGAGCACGTTGGTGGAGAGCGAGCGCTCCTCGTAGACGAGATCGTTGGCGCTCATCCGCATCTCGCGGGCGAAGTGCACACCGTGCAGGCCGATGGAGAGCATGGTGTCGCCGGCCACCGAGCGGAAGCGGGTGTTCACCCGGGCGGTGACCAGGTCGAAGGGGGTGTCCTCCCGGGTGATGCGGTCGAACGGGGCCGCCGTGCCGGCACGGAACCGCCAGTCGATCCACCGGTACTGGCCGTACAGGCCGAAGCGTGCGCGGGTGAGCTGGAAGCCGGGATCGACCTCGGGGTCGCCCGGAGAGCTGCCGTCTGCCACCTCGTCCTCGTCCTGATCCCAGAAGTACACCCAGGTCTGGATCTGGGTGGTGGGGGACACGAGCATGCCGCGACGCTGCGGCGGTGTGTCGTCGTCGATGTCGGTGTAGGAGCCGGCGCTCGCCCCCGCCCAGGGAGCCATCAGGCCGAAAGTGCACAACAGGACTTGTGATCGGAGGGGGGAAGGTGGCATGAGTGGGACGGCTCCACGAAAGGGCGAAGAGGTGTGTCCATGTACCGAATGCGGTCCCTGCTTGTCATCTGTGCCTTGGCGGCGGGCGTCGTGGGCTGTGGGAACGAGGAGTCCGGTCCCGCCTCCTTTGCCTCCGCTCGGCGCATCGACAGCCTCGACGAGATCGTGGGCGGGCCGAAATCCCTCGGCCGTCCAGGGGATCTGCTCCTGGAGAACGAGTTTTTCCGGGCGGTGATCCTCACCGATCGCCCCAGCATGGGGCCCCACATCAGCGGCGGTTCCCTCGTCGACCTCGACCTCGTCCGCAACGACACCCGGTACGACGGCGGCTTCGGTCGCGATCAGTTCAACGAGATGTTCCCCATGGTCTCGATGAACGCCCAGGCCACGGCCGAGACGGGCGGTGTGACCATCGCCCACGAGGGCTCGTCGACGGAGGCCGCCGTCGTCCGGGTCCACGGACCAGGAGAGCCGTTCCTGTCGGTGCTCGGCATCCTGTGGGGCATGGTGCAGATGCCCGACATGTGGCTCACCACCGACTTCATCGCCGAGCCGGGCCTGCCCTGGCTCACGGTGGAGACCACGGTCTCCTTCGAGGACGAGGGGCCGGTCACCGGCGGCGCCCCGGTGGACTACCCGGAGGGGGGCATCGACATCCTCGGCGCCGGCCTCGAGACCGGGCTCGTGTTCGGCGACTTCTTCCTGGCGGGCGGTAGCCTAGAGGTGTTCGCGCCGGGCATCGGCTTCGACGAGGACGGTGCCGTGTTCGAGGCGAACCAGGCGGGGATCAACAGCTTCCTCGAGCCCTTCGCGTTCCCCTTCGTGGTGGGGGTGGGCGAGGGCATCTCCTACGGACTCGTCCCCGATGCCGGTGAGCTGTACGTGCCGCTCTTCACGGCGAGCCAGACCGCCCTGGTCGGCGGGGCGGTCGACGGCAACGGCGAGGCCGAGCGCTTCGAGCCGGGCAGCACCTTCACCTACCGCCGCCACTTCCTGGTGGGCCACGGCGACGTCGGGTCGGTGGTCGACCAGATGATCGACCTGCGCGGCATCCCCGCCGGAACCGTCCGGGGCCACGTGCTCGAGCGCAGTTCACTGCTGCCACTCTCCGGCATCAGCGTGTTCGTCTTCGAGCCCGGCGCGGAGGACCCCTACAGCGAGTGGAAGACCGACATCGCGCCCACCGACGTCCTCGACGACGGCTCCTTCGGCGGCCGGCTGCCTGTGGGCGACTGGGAGCTGCAGGTGTACGAGCGGGGCAGGGGGCGCTCCCCGCGGCTGCCCGTCACCGTCTCCGAGGGAGACACGCTCGACGTGCGCCTGGAGGCGGCCCGGCCGGGCACCGTGCGCGTGCGCCTGGTCGACGAGCGGGGGGAGCCCATCCCCGGCAAGGTCACGGTCTTCCGCACCGACGGCGCCTCCGGCCGGCATCCGGCCCTGGGAGACAGCTTCATCGCCGGCGACCCCGAGACGGTCGCCTTCGCCCACGACGGCTTCACCGACATCCCGATGCGGCCCGGCGAGTACGAGGTCGTGGCCTCGAGGGGACTCGAGTACGAGATCGCCGTCTCCGATCCGTTCCGCGTCGACGAGCGCTCCGTCCACGATCTCGAGCTGCAGCTGGTCCGGGGCATCGACTCGGAGGGCTGGATCAGCGCCGACCTGCACGTCCACTCGTCCCCGTCCCACGACTCCGGCGTCTCGCCCACGGATCGGGTCCGCACCATGGCCTGTGAGGGCGTGGAGTTCTTCGCCACCGCCGATCACGACTACATCTCCGACTTCGCGCCCTACGTGGAGCAGCTGGGTCTCGAGGCGTGGGTCAGCACTGCGCCGGGCGTCGAGACCACCACCGTCGAGCTCGGCCACTACCTCGCGTTCCCCTTGCAGCAGCAGTTCCTCGGCGATGTGGGGGGGGCCCTCGACTGGACGGGCATGCTCCCCGAGGAGATCATGACCGGCCTGCGGGAGCTCGGTCGCGACGCCGGATACGAGCCGGTGGTGTTCGTGGGGCACCCCCGTGACGGCATCTTCGGCTACTTCGACCAGTACGGCTTCGACCCCTTCTCCGGAGATGTCGACGACCCCACCTTCCGGCCGGGGCTGCTCACCCTCGCCAACACGCTCATCACGGCGGACGCCGCCAGCCTCGACATGGACGGCATCGAGCTGTTCACAGGCAAGCGCATCGATCTGCACCGCACGCCGCTTCAGCGCGAGCTCGATGGCTTCGCCGACGACGACGGCACGGACGTGCTCGACTGGATCACCCGCACCATGGAGGAGCAGGAGGGCCTGAGCGAGGGCGTCTACCGGCTCACGGGGGAGCTCGAGGGCCAGGTCGACGACTGGTTCACCCTGCTCAACCTCGGCTTCCGCATGACGGCCCTGGGCAACTCCGACACCCACTCCCTCACCGACACCGAGGCCGGCTGCCCGCGGAACTTCGTCGCATCGCCCACCGATGCACCGGCGTTCATCCGGGCCCAGGACGTCGCCGACGCGGTGCGCGATCACCGGGTCGTGGCCAGCTATGGCCCCTTCCTCACCATGCATGTCGACGGAGCGCCCATCGGCTCCGACGTGCGGGCCCGCGATGGCGTGGTCGGAATCGATCTGCGCGCGCAGGCGCCGTCGTGGATGTCCCTGGACCGCATCGAGCTGTATGCCAATGGCACGCTCATCCGGGAGTTCGACGTGCCGCCCGACACGCCGTCGGATCTGCGGTTCGAGACCTTCATCGACCTCGAGCTCGACGAGGACACCTGGTTCGTGGCGATCGCCACCGGCAGCGAGGCCATGTCGCCGGTCTTCACCTCCGTCGAGATCCCCTACATCCCCCTCGAGGAGGCGGTCACCGCCGCCCTGCAGCCCATCGAGGCCATCGGCAGCTTCCTGTCCGACCCGGTGCCGTTCCCCAAGATCCATCCGATCACGCCCTATGCCCTCACCAACCCCATCTGGGTGGACGTGGATGGCGACGGCTTCCAGGCTCCGGGAATTCCCGGCTGGATGGTGCCGGCGGAGCCCTGACGGCCTATGGAACGGCCAGAGGTCCCTGCATGGCGCGTATCCTGAATGAGCCGTTTTCCTCTGCCCTCGTGGTGGAGAATCCCCATCCGTCACTGAGGCAGAACCTGCTCGACGTGGGCATCGAGTCCGTCTGGCTCGACGAGGTCACCACCGATGACCAGCTCATCGAGGCCATCAACGCCTGCGGCGCGCAGGTGCTGTTCAAGCGGTCCCGGGTGCCGGTCACCGAGAAGGTCCTGGCGGCCTGTCCCACCCTCCACGCGGTGCAGCTGTGCTGCATCGGCGACGACTCGGTCGACAAGAAGGCGGCGGCCCGGCACGGGGTGATGGTCTTCAACGACCCCACGAGCAACGGCCGGAGCGTGGTGGAGATGACCCTGGCCCACCTGCTCGCGCTGTCCCGCCGGCTGTACTCCACCAACGACCGGGCCCACGAGAACCACTGGGACAAGAACAACAAGGGTCGCTACGAGGTCCTCGGCAAGACCATCGGCCTGCTCGGCCTGGGCAACATCGGTCGGCAGGTGGCCCGGATGTGCGAGGCCCTGGGCATGGAGGTCATCTTCTTCGACTCCCGCCCCGTGGCGCGCGAGGTCGGCCGGGAGATGGGCTGGCAGCCCTGTGCGAACCCTGCTGAGCTGTTCAGCCGCGCAGACTACGTGTCCTGCCACCTGTCGGCCAAGGATGCCTGGGGCCACAGCAACGCGGGCATGCTGGACGACGTCCTGCCGCTGCTCGGGTCGGAGCGTCCCGAGTCCAGCCCCCGCATCTTCATCAACCTCGCGCGGGGCAACCTGTACGCCGAGAAATCGCTGCTCGACGCCGTGTCCTCCGGAGCCATCCGTCGCGCCGCCGTCGACGTCTACCCCACGGAGCCTGCGCCGGGGGAGGACTGGTACAACCCCTACGCAGCCGAACCCAACATCGTCTGCACGCCACACATCGGCGCCGCCACCCAGGAGGCCCAGCCGCGCATCGCGTCCCGCGTGGCCCAGACCATCGGGCGATACTCCCAGCTCGGCCTCATCCGTGACTGCGTCTACATGCCGCGGTTCCAGCTCCCCGTGCAGCCGCCCGAGCCCGGGCAGGCTGTGCTCGCGGTCGTGCACTCCACGGTGGCGGGCACCAAGAAGGCCGTCCAGGATGCGATCTACGAGGCCGGCGTGAGCACGCTGGGCTCGGCCCACCAGGACTTTCCCGTGGGCATCGCGTACGACTTCAGCGTGCTGAGCGAGCCCGTGAGCGAGGCCGCACTCGAAGGCATCGTGGAGCATGCCCGCTCCCTCATCGGTGATGCCTCCGCCATCCGCGCGGTGCGGCAGATCACGGTCACCGGCCAGGAGCGCTGAGGCGCTCCTCGCACTGGGGTCCATCACGACGAAGGGCGGCTCCCCGTGGGGAAGCCGCCCTTGATGCGTGTACCGCTTCGCTGCTCAGCTCTCTTCGAGCAGCGCGTCGAGGTCGAGGCTGTCGTCGACGTCGTCCTTGGGCTCGGCCTTGGCCTTCGCCTTGGGCTTGGCCTTGGCCTTGCGCTTGCGGGGCTTGGGGGCCTCGTCAGCGGCTTCCGCCTTGGGCTTGGCCTTGGCCTTGCGCTTGCGGGTGGTCTTCTTCTTGGGCGCTTCCTCCGCTGCAGGCTCGGTGGCCTCCTCGGCGGGGGCGTCTGCCTTGGCGGTGGTGGGCTTGCGCTTGCGCGTGGTGCGCTTCTTCGGCGCGGGCTCCTCGGCCTTGGGCTCCTCGGCCTTGGCCTCTTCGGCCTTGGGCTCCTCGGCCTTGGGCTCCTCGGTGGCCTTGCGACGGCGGGTGGTGCGCTTCTTGGGCTTGTCCTCGACGGCGGGCGCCTCGACCTCGGAGGCGGCGGGCTCGGCAGCCACGACCGCGGCGGCAGGCGCCTTGGTGGCGGGGGCGGGCTCGTCGCTGGAGAGATCGGCCTCGAGGAACGCGTCGAGGTCGTCGAGCTCGTCGAGTTCGGCCGTGAGCTCCTTCTCGGGGGCTGCCTGTGCGGGCACGGGCACCTCGGCGGGCTCCTCGTCGTCGAGCTCGAGGAAGTCGTCCATGTCGAACAGGTCCTCGTCGGTCTCGGAGGCAGGGCCCTCGGCGTCGATCGGGCCCTCGGATGCCTCGAGGATCTCGTCGGCCTCGGGGGCGACGAAGGTCCAGGCGAGGGTCTCCTCGATCTCACGGGCACGGTCGCGGTCGCCGTAGAAGAACTCGGCCAGCATCGGGACGTCGGACAGGTCGATCTCGCGGGCCTTCAGCTCACCGAGGGTGTACTCCGTGAGGCGCTTGTTGAGCTGCTCGGCGTTCTTGTTGAGGTTGAACTGCGCGTGCAGGCTGCGGATGGGGGAGCCGTCGCGGTGGATGAGCAGGCGTGCGGACATCATGGAGGCCAGCAGGTCGCGGATGACCCGGGCGGGGAGCTCCGGGTGGGTGCGACGCAGACGGCGGCGGATGTCCTCGGAGACGGACGCGATGTTGATGCGGCCGCGGCGGCGCTTGGTGCGCTCGGAGACGCAGGAGGTGAGGGCCTCGAGGACCGCCATGCGGGTGGGGGCGGCGAGGGGGGCGAGCTGGGCCTTGGCCATCACCTCGACCAGGCGCTCGCTGTCTGCGGGGAAGTAGGGGTCGGTGTAGGTGCCGGAGGGAAGCTTCTTCGCGGGCGCCTCCTCCTCGACCAGGATGTCGTCGTCGAGCTCGTCACCCTCTTCCACGGCGCTGACACGGTAGCCGCCGGACTTGCGGTCGACCTCGAGGGAGATGAGACCGGCGTCGCGGCCCTTCTCGAGGAAGCGACCGAAGCTGGTGAAGCCGAAGTCGTTCTCGTTGAAGTCGGGGTGGCGACGCTGGATGGCGCTCTTCACCACGCTGGCGAGCGGCGCGGAGGAGGACTCGCGCTGCATGCCCTCGAGGGCCTCGGCGAGCCACTGCAGGGCCTGGGCCTCGGTCTGCTTCTCGGCCTTGGAGGTGCGGGTGCGCGCGCGTTGCTCGGAGCGCTGCCGGCTGCGGACGATGGAGTCGTAGAAGATGAACTCGTCGCAGGCGTTGATGAGCAGGCGGCTCGTGGAGCGCCGGGTGCCGATGCCGATGACACGCTTGTTGAGCTCGCGCAGCTTCAGCACCAGCGGCGTGAAGTCGGAGTCGCCGGAGACGACGACGAAGGTCTCGAGGAAGTCGCGCGTGAAGGCGAGCTCGAGGCAGTCGACGACCATGGCGATGTCGGCGCGGTTCTTGTCCTGCATGCCGTGGCTGGTGAGCTCCATCATCGTGACATTGGCTGCCAGCAGGGTCTGCTTGAAGCGGGCGAAACGGCCCCAGTCGGCGTAGGAGCGGGAGACGAGCACGCGGCCCTTGTCCTTGACGCGGGCCATGAGGGCATCGACGTCGAAGCGTCCGAGGCCCTCCTTCTCCGTTCCAGCTGCGATGTTCTCGAAATCGATCAGTACTGCAAGGTTGTTCTGCACTTGCTTCTCCGCGGTGGGTCGCGTGTATGTTGTTCACCCGCGTGTCGGTTGGTGACGGCTGCGTCGAGGAACCGAACCGGGCTTCGGGCGCCATCCTCCATGCGATGGTGCCGAACTTGTCCTATGGCAGGCGGGCGTTGCAGACAAGATGATTCGCGCAACTGCCTGCCCTTCGTGCCCAGAACCATGGAACGGGGCGAACCATGGCCGGGTCGAGGGGGGCGCCGCGGTGGTGGAAAGCGCGCACGAGCCTTGCGGTGGGTCGGGCAAGCGACTAGTTGGGCCGGCGTGGTGGGGCGTCGGCAAGCGGCAAGCCACTGGTTTTTGGGTCCAGCATTCGCAGGTTCGAATCCTGCCGCCCCAACCACCCCTTCGTAGACTCGGAACGCTCGCGGCACCCCGCGGGCGTTCGATCATCTTGGACCCGGATCCACCGGGCCGTGCGCTTGACACGCCCTCTGGCCGGCGTTAGTCGCGCACGTCGTAGGGGCCATCTGGCTCTTCGAATCCAACAACCAACAACTCCGATGCCATCCCGGTCGCACTCGCAGCGGCCCACTTCGTCCAGGGGATGCGATACGGGGACTGCTCGTCCTTGTCCGCCACCCTGGTTCCATCAGTGGATCCCATGAGCTGGGATGGTGGGAGGACACACAATGCACAACCTGGCTGCAGAGATTCGCACCGATCTCGGCAAGGGCGCTGCCCGCAAGTTCCGCGCCGCAGGCAAGATCCCCGGCGTGATCTACAAGGCTGGCGGTGAGGCCACCCACGTCGTGGTCGACCCCGCTCGCCTCGTCGAGATCTTCCGCAAAACCCAGAACCGCAACACGATCGTGCACCTTCAGGTCGATGGCGAGTCCGTTCCCGTGCTCGTCAAGGAGACCCAGCGTCACCCCGTGAAGCGCGACCTCCTGCACGTCGACTTCTACGCTGTCCAGGACGGCAAGAAGGTCGAGGTCATGGTCCCCCTCGAGGGCGTCGGCACTCCCGCCGGTGCTTCCCTCGGTGGCCGCGTGCGTCTCATCCGCCGCACCATCAAGGCTCGCTGCGACTGGGACAAGATCCCCGCCACGTTCAAGGTGGACATCTCCCACATGAACATCGGCGACATGATCAAGGTGTCCGAGCTCCCCTCTGGCGAGGGTGTCGAGGTCGTCTTCGACAGCGACTTCAACGTCCTCACCGTCTACGGTAAGCGCGGCGGCAAGTAAGCCCCGCCGGAGTGAGCACCCATGCATCTGATCGTCGGTCTCGGAAATCCTGGTTTGCGCTACGTGGATACGCGGCACAATGTGGGGTTCCTCGTGGTCGATACCCTGGCCCGCCGCCACATGGCGACGGTCTCCAAGCAGCAGCATGGTGCTCTCACCGGTGATGCCCGCTTCGGCACCCACAAGGTGCACCTGGTCAAACCCCAGTCCTTCATGAACCGCTCCGGTGGCCCGGTCGGTCAGATGGCGTCCTTCTACAAGGTCGCCCCTGATCAGATCATCGTGGTCCACGACGAGCTCGACCTTCCCTTCGGGACGGTCCGGATCAAGAAGGGTGGTGGGCACGGCGGCCACAACGGCCTCCGCGACATCCAGGCGAAGCTCGGCACGCGTGACTTCCTGAGGATCCGGGTCGGGATCTCCCGCCCCCCCGAAGGATGGGACACCGCCAATTACGTCCTCGGCCGCTGGTCGACCGAGGAGGCCGCCTCCCTCCCTGACGTGCTCTCCCTTGCGGCTGATGTCGTCGAGAAGGTCACGGATCAGGGCGCCGAAGCAGCCATGAATCTCTTCCATGCCCGGTAGGCAGTCGCCTTCCGGGTCCCCATCATCCTGACAGCCCCCTGTCGGGACCTCCGCGGGGAGCAGAAGCTCCCCCCACCGGTCCGAGTGGAGGAAATCTTGTTCCACGAATACGAAATCGTCTTCATCATCCGCCCCGACATCGACGACGCCGCCACCAAGGAGGCGATCGAGCGTGCCGAGGCAACCATCACCGATGCAGGTGGCCAGCTCCTGGAGCGCGACGATTGGGGCAAGCGCAAGCTCGCCTACCCCATCAACAAGCACACCAAGGGTCACTACGTGCTCCTGAGCATCGTGGCTCCCCCCACGCTGATTCTCGAGCTCGAGCGCAAGTTCCGCATCGACGACCGCGTCATCCGCTTCCTCTCCGTGAAGCTCGACGACAACGTCGACGTGCAGGCACAGCTCGATAAGGCTGCAGAGCGCAAGGCCGCTGCTGCTGCCAAGGCCGAGGAAGCGCAGGCTGCCGAGAAGGCACCCTCCGCCGAGTGAACCAACCCTGATCGAGGATGCGTGCAGGCGTGAACTGCAACGCACCCGAAGGAGTCCCACATGCTGGTCATCCTGAAGAAGGAAGTGGCACACCTCGGTGAGGCCGGAGCGGTCGTCGAGGTCAAGAACGGCTACGGCCGCAACTACCTGATCCCCCAGGGTCTGGCGATCCCCGCGAGCGAGACCAACAAGGCCGAGCTCGAGCACCAGAAGCGCATGGCTGATGCCATCCGCCGCAAGGAGCTCCAGGCTGCCAAGGATCTCGCTGGCCGTCTGGCTGAGGTGGCTGTGACCATCCGCCGCGACGCCGGTGAGGACGACAAGCTCTTCGGCTCCGTCACCAACCGTGACATCGCCGATGCGCTGGCCGCCGAGGGCATCGAGATCGACCGCAAGGCGATCGTGGTGGCCGACCCCATCAAGGCCATTGGCCTCTTCAACGTGCCGGTCCGCCTGCACCGCGAAGTCGAGGGTACCGTGCGGGTGTTCGTCGTCCGCAACTGATCCTTTCGGATCGAACGTAGCGCCCGTCGGGTCTCCTTGATCCGGCGGGCGTTCCGTGTCTTGGGTCCGCCCTTGTGTGGCGGGCTCGTCAGCACGGTTGTCCGGTGACGGGCCGCCGTGTAGATCAGGGGCCCCACCCCACGGAGCCGTTCATGGATCAGGCCATGCAACATGGCGCACGCGCCTTCCCCAAGTCCCTCGAGTCCGAGCAGGCGCTCCTCGGCGGTCTCATCCTGGATCCGGATCAGCTCGAGGACGTGACCCAGGTGGTCGACGGCGACGCGTTCTACCGGCCCGACCACGGCGCGCTGTTCCGGTTGCTGCAGGAGATGCGTTCGGGGCAGGAGCGGATCGACACGGTCACCGTCACCGAGCGGGTGAGCCGCGGCGGCTCCGACGAGGCGTTCGGCGGCATGGCCTATGTGATGTCGCTTCCGAACATGGTGCCGTCCACCACCAACCTGCGCCACTACGCCCAGGTGGTGCGGGAGAAGGCCCACCTGCGCAAGGTCATCGCCGAGGGCCAGCGGCTCGTGGCGTCGGCCTTCTCCGAGGAGGAGGCCGGGGCCATCATCGAGCGGGGTTCGAGGGCCCTGTTGGAGCTCGGCCAGGGCGACAGTCGGCGCTCCTGGTCCCAGACCAGCATGGTCGTCGACGAGGAGCTCGGCCGCATCGAGGCGCTGTCCCAGCAGGAGGGGCAGGTCACGGGTGTGACCACGGGCTTCATCGACATGGATGGCAAGCTCGCCGGCCTCCACCCCACCGACCTGCTGATTCTTGCCGCGCGTCCGGCCATGGGAAAGACGGCCCTGGCCCTGAACCTCGCGCAGAACGCCGCGATCATGGGCGAGAAGGCTGTTGGAATTTTTTCTCTCGAAATGGGCCGGGGGCAGCTGGTCACCCGACTCATGTGCTGTCAGGGACAGGTGGACGCCGGGCGCGTGCGAACGGGCAACCTGCGCGACGAGGACTGGAGCCGCCTGCTGGAGGCCTCGGACACCCTGCGCCAGGCCCGCATCCACATCGACGACACGCCGGGCGTCACGATCACCGACGTCCGTGCCCGCAGCCGTCGCCTGAAGGCCATGGAGCCCGATCTCGGCCTCATCGTGATCGACTACCTCCAGCTGATGCAGGCCGACGACCCGAAGATGCCACGCCAGCAGCAGATCTCCGAGATCAGCCGTGGCCTGAAGATCCTGGCGAAGGACCTCGAGGTGCCCATCCTCGCGCTCTCGCAGCTCAACCGTGGCGTGGAGCAGCGCCAGGACAAGCGTCCCATGGTGTCCGATCTGCGCGAGTCCGGCGCCATCGAGCAGGACGCCGACATCATCATGTTCATCTACCGCGACGAGATCTACAACCCGGACACCACGGAGAAGGGGCTGGCCGAGGTCATCATCGCGAAGCAGCGTAATGGCCCGACGGGAACCGTAAAACTGGTCTTCCAGGGAGAATTCGCGCGTTTCGACAATTACGCTGAGGGAGACTTGCTTTTGTGAGTCCAACCGCGTACCGAAAGGGGGACTCGCAGTTCGTCGCTTGATCTGGTTGCGCGTCGTACTGTAGAAAAGTGGGCGCTGGGCATCTGCCAAGCGACTCAAAGACATGATGAGGCACAGCGATGGAAAAGGCCGATCTGCTTTCGCGATTCGAGTCGAAGCTCGAATTGCTCGAAAAGTACCAGACGTTCATCGACAAGGCTCAAGGCTATGCAGAGCGGTTCAACCCGGCTGTCGTCCAGAAGGTCATCGAGGACAACACCGCGAAGGTCCAGGAAGTAACCGCAGAGATCGAGCCTCTGGTGCAGCAGGTGCACGGTGAGATCGCTGACATCGAGGTCGAGCGCGGAAACATCCAGGGCGGTGTCGAAGATGCCCGCATGCGCATGGAGGAGTACGAGCTCCGCATGGCCATCGGTGAGCTCGACGACGACACCTTCGCCTCCGAGACCGCCGCCGATCGCGGCATCATCGACGGCGCGGATGCGAAGGTCGCGAAGCTCGACGAAGAGCTGGCCTCCCTGATGGGCATCCTCGAGCGCTGGAACACGCTCGCGCCCGCCGAGCAGATGGATCTGCCCGCGGCCGGCGTGGCCGACGACGACCTCGACGTCGCTGACGACCCATCCGAGGACTTCGGCATCCTCGACGATGGTGAGGAGTCCGGAGACAGCCTCTTCTCCGCTGACGACCTCGACGACCTCGGCGACGACTCCCTCGAGGCCTCCGCCAGCGCCGCACGCGTGGCCAAGGCACCCGAGATGCCCGTCCTGGTCCGCGACGAGGACACCGAGGCCGAGATCACCTACACGTTCGAGAACGAGGTGATGTCCATCGGTCGCGGTCGCGAGAACACCATCCAGGTCACGGGCGACTCCAAGGTCTCCCGCTACCACTGCAAGCTGTACAGCCGCGACGGCAACTTCTTCATCGAGGACAACCAGTCCGCCAACGGCACGCTGGTCGATGGCGAGATGGTCAAGGAGCGCCGGCTGTTCGGTGGTGAGGAGATCACCATCGGCGAGACCGCCTTCCGGTTCCGCATCCCCGCCTGATGCGCCGCTGAGGCGCACGCCCGAAAGGCACCCTCACCGGGTGCCTTTCGTCGTTCTTGGGCATTGCGGTCGGGGCGAGCACACGGAACGGTATCCCCAGGCCGTTTTGGGTGGGTAGGGCTGGGGCGGTCGGCGCCAACGATCTACTGGGCGGCATGACGACTCGAACGACATGGCTGTGGCGACAGATCCTGGTGACCCTGGTGTGGGGGGGCCTGGGAATGTCCGCGCATGCGCAGGAGCGAGCCGAACCGGGCCCGCTCCAGCGCCTCGGGCGAGCGGTACCGGGGCAGGGGCCGCTGGCCGCGCCCACCACGGCTCGGGGGCACTTCGTCGCGAGTGGGGCCTCGCCTCGTGGGGCCCTGGCCGTCGCGGAGGATCCAGCGCGTCCTGGTGGCTCGCTGGCCCTGCTCGACGACGGCTCCGTGCTGCGCAGTACCGATGCCGGTGGCACCTGGAGTCAGGTGCGCACGGGGCGGGTCCGCCTTCGGATGGGCGATGACGGCCTGCAGCTGGAGGCGGATGCACTGGCCGCTCGCCAGATGGAGCTGGTCGAGAGCCTCGTGGATGATGCCGGGGAGGATCCGGAGGCGCTGCAGGAGGCGATCGACGAGGGGTTGGAGCGGCTCGCGGCGGAGTGGGGGCTGGACGCCTCCGGGGGGGCCATGAGGGAGGCCCCGGGGGCGGATCCCGTGGGCTTGTGGTTCGTGGGGGAGGGCGTGGTGGTGAGCCTCCCCCACGACGAGGGCGTGTGGTGGTCCGCGGATGGTGGGACAAGCTGGGGACCGCTGCCACTACCGCCTGCCCACGACATCGAACGGCTCCGGGACGGGCGCTGGCTGGTGGCGTGTGAGCAGGGCATCTTCACCATGGACGCGGACTTCGGTGCATGGTCGGGGCCGCTGCCGGGCACCAGGGCCCGGACCGCGGTGGATCTGCAGGCCTGGGGGGCAGGCGCGTTCGCCGCTTCCCCGGATGGGCTGCTGTTCAGTCCCGACGGCGTGGGTTGGCACGTCGTGTGGTCCCGTGGGCCGGTGTACGCGCTCACCGTGGCAGCTGACACCCAGCGGATCTGGTTCGGCACGGGCCAGCGGGTGTGGTGGATGACCGATCCCCGGGGTGGGGCACAGGCAGCCGTCGGGCCGTCGCTGGGGGCGGTCCTCGACGTGGAGGTCCTCCCCTCTGGGGAGGTCGTGGCGGCCACGTCGGCCGGGGTCGTGCGATCGGCGGATGCAGGTGTCTCGTTCGTCCCGATGACCCACGGACTATCCGGGCAGCAGGTGCGTCAGCTTCGGTGGATGGAAGGTTCCTTGTGGGCCGCGACGGAGCGGGGGCTGTGGCGGTGGGAGCCCACCGACATCCACGGCGTGGATGTCCATCCGGCCGACGACGACCTTCCAGCGGGGCTGCTGGCGGAGGCGTCCATCGACGGGTTCCCTTCGGAGGCGGGCCCCGGGGGCGGCGCGAGGGTGAAGGCGTGGGGGGCCCTCCTGCCTGCGGTCCACCTGCAGGGTGCCTGGTGGCGGGAGGATGTCCGACTCGCCCGCATCGACAACGGCCTCGATCTGCAGGTCGACGGGTACGCCTACGTCGGTCTGCAGCTCGAGTGGACGCCCCGCGCCGGGGTCCGTGCCGTCGACCCCGAGGGCAGGGGTGGCGACCCGACGGCCGGGGCCATCGAGGCGGTGTACCTCGCCCCGGACGCGTTGGAGGGGGCCTCCTGGTCTGCCGTGGGCCGCGACGCCTGGGAGCATCGGGTGCGGCGCATGCACCAGATCAGCGGGCTCGTGGCATTCCGTCGGCACCTGGTCGCGGAGCTGGCGCAGCTGGGGCGGGCGCCCCTGCGTCGGCGCCTGGATGTGATGTTGAGGATCGAGGAAACGGAAGCCTGGCTCGATCTGCTCACCGGTGGCGCCTTGTCGGCGTGGCGGGCGGGTCGCCACGAGGAGGGGGGATGAAGGCTGTGGTCCTGGGGTGTCTCCTGGCCGGTACGGCGACCGCCGCCGAGCCGCTGGATCTGAACCGGGCCACGGTACAGGAGCTGGCGGGCCTCGATGGTGTCGACGCGCCGCTCGCGGAGCGCATCGTCACCCTGCGTCAGGAGCGGGGGGCATTCGGGTCCGTCGAGGAGCTGAGGGTGCTGCCGGGCATCGACGCCGTCTCTCTCGGCACCCTTCGGAGGGACACCGCGGTCGAGCTGCTGCTCACCGTGGGCCAGGATGGTGTGATCGGGCTTCCGGGCGCCTCGGACCGTCTGGTCACCGCACAGGAGGGCATCCGTCCAGCAGCCACCGCGGCCACCGTCCGCTATCAGTCGGCCGATCAGGTGCTGGCCCTCTTCGCCCACGAACCCACGGTGGCCGATGTGCAGGCGTGGTCTTCGACGTATGCCAAGGTGGAGCCGGAGATGGTGCAGCGGTGGCTGCGGGCCTCGCGGGCCTTCGCCGCCCTGCCCAGGGTCGTGGCGGAGTACCGCAACCACAGCGACTGGGACAACGACTTCCGCTACTACGATGATCAGGGCCTTCCACCCGTGATCGACGACGGAGCCCTGCACGCCGTGAAGACCCAGGCGGCCACGGGGCAGTACCAGTACATCAAGGTGCAGGCCACCTGGTACCTGTCGGACCTCGTGATGTCGACCGAGCAGCTCCGCATGATCAAGGAGTCGCAGAACCTCGTGAAGCTACGCGACGACGTGCTCGGGGAGGCCACACGGATCTACTACGAGCGCCGCCGTCTGCAGGTGCAGATGCTGCTGCAGCCCAAGCCCGACCTGCTCGGGCAGGTCGAGGACGAGATCCGCGTCCGGGAGCTGTCCGCCATGTTGGATGGCTACACCGGAGGCCGCTTCACCGAGGGCGTCAGGATGTCCGTGGGCTCTCGCTGAGGGGGCCGGCCTCAGCTCCGGATCACCTGCCGTGCGGAGTCCCAGGCGTCGAGATCGTGGGCGTGGTGCACCGGGACGCCCGTGGCGTCCTCGATCTGCTTGGGGATCCGCGTGGGGTCGACATCCGGGTAGATGTGGGTGAGCCAGACCTGCTTGGGCCGGGCCTTCTTGACCAGCTGGATGATGGCGGAGGGCCACAGGTGCTTGTCGATGCGCTGCTCGTCGGAGCCGGCGCACTCGGTGACCAGCAGGTCGGTGCCTTGCGCCAGCTCCTCGAGGTAGCGGGAGGGGCCGGTGTCGCCGCTGAACGTGATGCTGGCACCGTCTGCCTCGAACCGCAGGTGCACGGCACTGGCGGTGTGGGCCGCCGGGGCACTGATGACCCGCAGATCACCGTCGACCTGCTCGCCGACACCGACGAGGGGCAGCTCGATGATGTGGAAGGGCATCTTCGGCACGTCGACGGACTTGCCCCATGCCTGGCGCAGGGACTCCATCCAGGGGGCGGTGCCCTTGCCTCCGTACAGGTGGAAGGGCGCGGTGCGGCGTGCGATCCGGTAGGCGAACAGCAGCGGGACGATCTCGGCGCTGTGGTCGGGGTGCAGGTGGGTGAGCCACACGCCGGACAGGGCCAGGGGATCGATGCCGGCCATTCCGGAGCGCTGGACGCTGCCGGGGCCCGCGTCGACCCACCAGGTGCGACCTCCGACGGTGAGCGCGAAGCCAGTGGCACCCCGAAGCGGGTCGGGGAGGGCGGTGCCGGATCCGAGGACACGTAGGCGCATCAGGCCTCCGGGGGGGCCAGCCAGTGGCTGGCCTCGTGTTGCAGCGCCTGGATGAGCGCGGTGCGGGCGGCATCCAGGTCGGGGTGGTGGGAGAGGTTGCCGTGGAAGATCTGCAGGCGGGAGGGAGGGGCGTCGAGGGGGCTGTCCTCGGGGGCCAGGGCCAGCAGCGGCACGCGGGGGCTCAGGGGGGGCATGGGGCCCTGAAGGTCGCCGACATCGGGGAACGGGCGCAGCTCCATCTTCTTGGGCTGCCAGAACGCCTGGACATCAGGGGCGAGGCTGGAGAAGGCATCGGCCACGAGCAGCTGGATGTCGTCGTGGCTGAGGTGCATGGGGAGAGGGTACCCCATGGGGTTGAGGGTGTGGGCCTGCAGCAGGGAGGACTGCGCCGCGTCGACCTCTTCGGTGCGCTCGAGGATGAGTCCGCGCACGTAGTGGGCCTCTGCGGCGTCCCGGTCGAGGGTAAGCGCCTGCTCGGCACCCATGAGGGCGTTGTCGAGGTCTGCGCACTCGAAGCAGGTGTGGGCGAAACCCACCCAGTAGGCGGCCCGCTTGGGCTCCATCTCCACGAGCTGCCGGTAGGCCTCGCGGGCCGTCAGGAGATCACGGGCCTCGATGAGGCACGAGGCGAGCATGTGGAGCACCTGGCGGTCGTCCGGATGCTCGTCGAGGTAGTCTTCGGCGTCGTGGATGGCCGAGATGAAGTCGCGCCGCAGGACGGACTCGTGGAGTCGCTTGCGGCGGAGTCTCTTCTTTGTGTCGTCGTCGATCTGCCAGTGCACGTTCTCAGCCCAGGGCCCACACGATTGCTGCGACCGCCAGGGCGACGGCCGCTACCCACAGGTAGCGCGTCACGGGAGGCCCTGCAGGAGGTTCGGTGACGGGACCGGGATGACTCACGGGCGGGTACGACGGATCGCTCGCGGGCAGGGCCTCGTCTACCGCGAAGAATCCTGCGGGCTCTTCCTGCGGTGCGGGGGCGGGTGCCTGGACGGCGGGGGCTTCCACGGGCCGGATGCCTTCGCGCAGTGCCAGCGCGAACTGGGCGAACTCGAGCAGGTCGAGGCACGCCGCCTTGTTGTTGAGCAGCCAGCGCTCGAAGGCGAGCTCCTCGGGTCCTTCCATGCCCTTTCCGCACTCGTAGAAGGGCAGGGGGGTCATGTCCCAGTCGACCTGGGGGGGAACCACGCGGAAGGGAAGGCCGTGCTGGTGCTTGAGCCAACGCTTCACGTTGTGACGGGCGTGCAGGACGCGGTGGGCATCGGACGGCATCTCGCCCTTGCGGTACACCTCGCTCAGCACCTTCATGTCGTCGGGCATGGCGTGCTGGGCCTGGGCGAGCAGCTCGTGGGGGTCGCGGGAGGAGGTGAAGGTTCCTGCCCGGGCGCCGCGGTCGCGCCGACCGGAGGGGGCGCGCTCCTTGAGCTCCTGCTGGGCGAGCTGGTGTGCCCACGGCGTGAGGCGCTGTGGCTCCACGATGTCGGCGATACCTGCCTGGAACGCCCCGCAGACGGCGCGGGTGGCGTCCATGCCGTCGGCCTCGCCGAGGCGGGACACGATGATCGCCGAGTACCAGTCGGTGAACCGCTGGGCCATGGCCTTGCCGGCCTCTGCGTCGCCGCGCTGCCACTGGACGAAGAGGGACTCTGGGGTGGGCACAGACATCCGTCGCTCCTGCACACAAATCTTCTTCAGTATACCGGAAGGCGTCGGTTCAGGCCCGACGTACCCGCACACTCGTGAGGACTTTCTGGTGCAGGAACTCGAAGCGGGCGTCGACCTCGTAGGGACCAGCGGCAGGTTCGAGGAACAGCTGGACGTCGGCGGTGCCGTTCAGATGGGGCCGGACGCTCGCCTCGTGGAAGCCGATGTAGCGCTTCAGCTCGGGCGCGAGCGCCTTGTAGATGGACTCCTTGATGGAGAACCGGATGAGCGTGTCGATCCAGCGGCGGTCCTCGGGGAGGGGGGCCACCGCGGCGAGCTCCTCGGGACGCAGCACGCGGTTGGCGATCCGCATGCGCTTGGGACCGTAGGCCTCGATGTCGACGCCGATGGCACCGAGCCGGGCGCGCGAGAACATGGCGATGGCCACGTCGTTCTTGTGGGAGATGGAACAGGCCCAGCCCTTGGGCGGGACGGGGGCGCCTCTCTCGTCGGACAGCAGCGGACCGGGCGGGGCGCCGACCGTCTTGCGGGCGGCCCGTGCGGCGAGCCGGCCACCCACGAACTGCACCTGACGGTACCCTTGAAGCGTGCGTGCACGCTCCGCCTCCTCCGGGTGGAGGCGGGAGATGACCTCGGTGGGCACGGGCGAGGGGGCGTCCGGGATGCGGAAGGCGACCAATACGCCGTGGGCGTTCGCGTGCCGAAACGCGGGCTCGTACAGGTTGAGGGGGATGTCGAACTCCGATTTCCCGACAGTGGGACCGTTTGCCTTCGACAGATAGCACGACGTACCGTAAGAGGGGGAGTCCCAAACGTACCCCCTGTGCGGCCGAGCGCAGGGGTCCTTGACCGGGCTCGGATGCACCCGTAGGTTGCAGCGACCTGGATCCACCACCCGGAGAATCGAGCGTGGCGAAACAGCTGGTGATTGCAGAGAAGCCGAGTGTGGCCCGCGACATCTGTGCGGCCTTGGGGTCCTTCGAGGACCATGGTGACTACTACGAGAGCGACGATTTCATCGTCACGTTCGCGGTGGGCCACCTCCTGAGGCTGGCAGACCCCCAGGACTACGACAAGGAGCTTCGCGGCTGGACCCTCGCCACCCTGCCGATCATCCCGGACGAATTCCAGCTGCGTCCCCGCGATGGCCAGAAGAAGCGGCTCGACCTCATCCGCAAGCTCGGGCGCCGCAAGGATGTCGAAGGCCTGATCAACGCGTGTGATGCCGGTCGCGAGGGTGAGCTCATCTTCCGGCGCATCACCGAGTTCACGGGCCTCGAGGCCAAGCCGGCCAAGCGGTTGTGGCTGCAGTCCATGACCAAGGACGCCATCCGCGAGGGCTTCTCCTCCCTCACCTCGGACGAGCGCTACGACTCCCTCGGCGATGCGGCCTGGCTCCGCGGCGTCGGCGACTGGCTGATCGGCATCAACGCCACCCGCGCCCTCACCAAGAGGCTCAAGGGCCGTCGTGAGCGCGGTGCGTGGTCGGCGGGTCGCGTCCAGACGCCCACCCTTCGGATCCTGGTGGAGCGCGAGAAGGAGATCCTCGCCCACGAGCCCCGTACCTACTGGGAGCTCGAGGCCCAGTTCGATCACGCCGGCCAGGAGTGGGCGGGTCGCTACTACGATGCCTCGCTCAAGGGCAGCGGCGATCGCGACATCAAGCCCAGCCGCGTGTTCGAACAGGCCAAGGTGCAGCTGCTGCTCGAGGCGGTGTCCAAGGCGGATGTCGGCGACGCATCCGAGACCCGCAAGAACTCCAAGCAGAACCCTCCGCTGCCGTTCGACCTCACGAGCCTGCAGCGGGAGGCCAACCGTCGGTTCTCGTTCTCCGCCAAGCGTACCCTCAACGCGGCACAGCGCCTATACGAGGGGCACAAGCTGCTCACGTACCCGCGTACCGACTCCCGGTACCTGCCCGACGACTACGCGCCCACCGTCCACAAGGTCCTCGACAGCCTCACCGCGGATGCGGAGTACGCCAACCTGGCGGGTGGCATCGTCGAGGAGGGACCGCTCAACCTCGAGCGCATCATCGATGGCACGAAGGTCTCCGACCACTTCGCCATCGTCCCCACGGGCAACGAGCCCGAGGGCACCCTCGGCCCCGACGACCGCCGCATCTACGATCTCGTCGTCCGTCAGTTCCTGGCGGCGCTCATGGGGCCGGCTACCTGGGCCCAGGTCGAACGTCTCGTGGCGGTGGCCGTGCCCGAGCACCCCGATGCCGTGTTCCGCACCACGGCCCGCTCCCTCGAGGTCCCCGGGTTCCTCGCCGCGCTCGGCCAGGAGGCCGGTGCCGGCACCCAGCTGCCTCCGCTCGTTGCCGGGCAGAAGCAGGCCGAGGGCGTGCAGGTCCATGTGGGTGAGGTCGCGTCCGAGGAGAAGGCCACCAAGCCCCCGGCACGGCTCACGGAGTCCGGCCTGCTGCGGCTGATGGAGACCGCCGGCCAGCAGATCGACGACGACGATCTCGCTGAGGCCATGCGCGGCCGGGGCCTCGGCACCCCGGCCACCCGCGCCGACATCATCGAACGCCTCATCGCCACACAGTACGCACGACGCGTCGACGGCAAGCTCGGTCCCTCGCCCAAGGGCATGCGCCTGATGGACATCCTGGATCGGGCCCACGTCCCCGTCCTGTCGTCTCCGGCGCTCACCGGCGAGTGGGAGTACCGGCTCAAGCGCATCCAGGATGGCGAGCTCAAGCGGGGCGAGGAGCTGCAGCGGCTCGAGACCTTCACCCGTGAGGTGATCGAGGCGCTCACGTCCTTCGATCACGACACGCTGTTCGACACCGAGGAGTCCCTCGGCACCTGTCCATCCTGCAAGATCGGCCACATCGTCGAGACCAGCTGGGGCTACCGTTGCTCCCGCAACACCCAGAAGGATCCGGAGTGCGCCTTCATCCTCTGGAAGGATCGGGGTGGTCGGTACATCGATCGCAAGCTCGCCCGCAAGCTGCTCACCGAGCACAAGGCGGGACCGGTGATCGGCTTCGTCAACCGGAACGGCCAGTCCATGGAAGGCACCATCTTCCTGGAGCCCTCCGAGGACGAGCCGGGCGCGCAGTGGAACATGCGGGTCGAGTACGGCGACGCCCCGGAAGACGACGAGCCCGAAGTGGCCGGCGACATCCTGTTCAAGTGCCCATGTGGCAACGAGGCGTGTGGCGGTATCGTCGAGACCAACAAGCGCTACGTCTGCCAGTTGTTCCTCGAGGGCAAGGAGAAGCGCGGACCCGTGCTTCCCAAGGTGGTCTGCCAGCGGTCGATGGCTGTCGACGAGGCGGCAGCGTTCTTTGCCGAGGAGGGGCGTACGCCCTTCATCGAGGGCTTCACCTCCAAGCGCGGCCGGCCGTTCACCGGCCTGCTCTTCCGCAAGCCCACGGGCAAGCACGGCTTCGAGTTCCCCCCGCGTGCACCGCGCGGCGAGGGCAAGGCGAAGGGCAAGGCCAAGGCGAAGACCAAGGCCAAGGCGAAGAGCAAGGCCAAGTCGAAGGCGAAGTCGAAGAGCAAGGCCAAGTCGAAGGCGAAGTCGAAGAGCAAGGCCAAGTCGAAGGCGAAGTCGAAGGCGAAGAGCAAGGCCAAGTCGAAGGCGAAGTCGAAGAGCAAGGCCAAGTCGAAGGCGAAGAGCAAGGCGAAGTCGAAGGCAAGCTCCGACGCGTCCGCTTCCTCAGACAAGACACAGTCCTGACCACCGACGGCTTCCCGCCGCGCGGCCACTGTGGTGTGATGGGTCCTTGCGCCGTGGCGGTGCGAGGACCTTTCGGAGGATGGTGAGCCTTGCAGCAGGCTGCAGACGTGGTGTCGGTGGTGGACCTGCCCACTGGGGTGGAAGGGATCGTCGTCTTCGAGGCCCGTGATGCCCAGGGGGTGCCCATTCCCGGCCCCACCCTGGCCGTCGTCGGCATGATCCACGGCAACGAGCCCGTCGGCCGGCAGGCCGTGGGCAGGCTCCGTGAGGTCTGTTCCGAGCGGCTCACGTCGGGGCGTCTGATCACCGTGCTCGCCAACCTCGAGGCCGAGCGACTCGGTCTGCGACACACGCCCGGCGGTGTCGACATGAACCGGCTGTGGGACGCCGACCGCCTCGCACGCATGCGCGCGCAGGACCCCTCCGAGCTGGCCTACGAGCACAGGCGGGTGCTCGAGGTGGTGCCCTGGCTGCTGCAGGCGGAGGCCATCCTCGATCTGCACTCGACCTCCCGGCCGTCTCCGCCGCACCTCATCTTCCGGGATGACTATGCGCATGCCGAGCTGGCCCGACAGCTCGGGGTCGAGCGACTGGTCACCGGGGTGCACGAGAGCGGGGTCCTGTCTGGCGGCATCTGCGCCAACGCGGGACTCGCACTCGGAAAGATGGGATCCAAGGTGGGACTCACGCTCGAGGCGGGACAGCACGACGACCCCCGGAACATCGAGGCGGCCTGGAGCGTGGTGGAGCGGTTCCTCGCCGCGATGGGCGTGTGGAGCACGGACCTGCCGCCCTATGAGGGCGAGTTCGAGGTGTACGAGCTCATCGACCGCTTCCGGCAGGCGCCAGCGGGCCACGAGCCCTACCGGTTCGTGGGCTACCAGGGCGGGGAGCCCGGCAGCGTGCGGCACGGTCCGCCCCGTGAGCTCGCCTCCTTCGAGCAGATCGAGGCCGACGAGATCATCCTGCGCAGGGGGGTGAGCGAGGTCATCCGCGCCAGCTCGCCCTTCGTCATGATCATGCCCGCCCCCACGGCGGATCCGGGCGCCGACCTGTACTACGTGGGCATCCGCCGGCACGCCTCGCTGCAGCGACGCCCGTCCGACGACCTGCAGGCCCGAGTCGAGGCCCAGGCCATGGAGCGGATGCTCGACCTGATGACCGACGACGAGGCCCAGGCGGGCATCACACGGGTGGCGTTCGATGGCCGGCGGGTGCTGGACCTGTGCGCCGATCTCGTCATGCGGGTGGCACGGCTGCCCGCAGGGCACCCTCACCGACGTCTCGTGGTGGTCGGTCGTGGCGACTGGGACGAGGAGGACGTCGACAACCGGCAGGGCGAGCGCTACCGCCGTGCGCTGCAGCTTGCGCTGGAGAGCGGTGTGCCCGTGGAGCGCGTGCAGCTGCTGCGGGGTGCGTCCGAGCAGTGGCTCCACAAGCTCGGGGGAGACGTGGTGCGCCGGGCCGCGGCGGAGGGGACGCCGATGAGCATCCTCGTCTCGGAGCGTCAGCCCCACTCGGTGTCGGTGCTGCTCGCCGGCGACGTGGAACGTGCCCTCTCCAGTGGCGACTTCCACCACGTGAGGGTGGCGCTGGTGGTCGAGGCCGCCACGGTCGAGGCCCGGGAGGAGTCCGTGAGGACCCATGTGGCCCGATCCGGCATCTTCGGCAGCCGGTACGAGCTCGTGCAGACCGCGGGACACCTGGTGGACCAGCTTCGCGAGGAGCACCGGGCACTGTGGGACTCGGGGATCTTCGGCACCCTCCCTGAGGGGCTCACGGCGGACCCGGTCACGCGAGCCATCCGGGTCACGCGTCCGGACGCGGCGCCCAGGCTCACGGGGGTCCTCCTGAGGGCGCAGCGCTCCATGTGGCGCGACCTGTTGCGCCTGCACCTCACACAGACCCAGGTCTTCTCACGGCGTGAGCCCCTGAACCGGTGGCTCGTGCGCCTGATGGCCAACACGGGCATCATGGACAGCCGCGCGTTGTTCGAGCTGGTGGAGCGGGATCCCCGCGGTCGCTGGCGGGTACGCCGTGAGCTGGCGGATGCACGGCTGCTCACGGGCGCTGGGGAGCCGCAGATCGTGGAGCAGACCGACGAGGCTGGGGCAGCGTCGAGCAGTCGGCTCACGGCCTCCGGCGGCGCGCTGCAGGCGTGCCTTCAGGCCACCGAGGTCGACCGGGACAGCATCGAGCGGTGGATCGGCTGGAAGCGCTTCGTCCGGAGCGCGCAGACCCTGCCGGGCCTGGTGGGGCGCGACGTCCTGCTGGCCTTCTCCAAGGATCGCATCGAGGAACGACTCTTCAAGTGGATGCGTGAGGTCCGTGAGCTCGCCATCCGTGAGCCCGGCCGGTGGATGATCGTCGTGGCCGGCGACGGCATGGTGCCTGTCGAGGCCGGCGATCCGGTCCACGGAGAGCTCGCGCGACTCCACCAGGAGCTCGTGAGGTGTCCACAGCTACGCTACCTGCGCATCCAGAACGCGCGGGGAACCCGCCTGGCATGGATGAAGGGGCTCATCGAGGAGCTCGGCGCCCGGCCCACTGGTGGGGAGCCCGCATCGGTGTGCTGGGAGATGGAGCACGGCAGCGCCATCAACGTGGTGATGATCTGTGAGCACACCAGCGACGACAGGGGCTCACCGTGGAGTCTCGACGCGTGGCGCGTCACCCGGTGTGGCGTGCTGATCGCCGATCCCCTCCAAGGGGTCCACGGCGGTCACGACGTGGCTGCCTTCACCGGTGGTGTCCGGGGGATCACCCTGAACCAGGAGCTCGCCCACTTCTGCAGGGCCCACTGTGAGGGCCTGCTGAGGCAGGTGGGGCTCAAGGTCACCGGCGCGGGAGGCCCGGCCATGCAGCTGAGGCTGCAGCAGGTCGTGCAGCGCCTGCTGTCGGTGCAGCTGCGTCAGATGTGGATGCACCACGCAGAGGGTCCCGCCGATCCGGAAGAGCGGGCGGAGTGGCTGGCCTCACGCACGTCGGTGGCCGACGACGAGGTCACCCGGCGCTTCGTGGAGGCGGCGGGTGCGCTCCACGGGGCCGATGAGCCCGACACGGATGCCCTGGCGGCGTCTCTCTGGCGCTCCGTGGAGCGCTGGCCGGCCCTGTGAGGGCTGACCTGGCGTGAGGCGCACGCGCTTCCTCACGCTGGGGAGGAGACACCGGGAGGGAAGGCGGACCGACGCTGGATCAGGCAGCGGCGCCGATCTCGTCGTGGTCCTGCCACAGGATGCCGTGCTCGAGGTTCCATGCGACGCACATGCGGGCATGCTCGGGGGTGCACTGGGTGAGGCGGACGCCCAGGCTGGAGGCCGAGACCTCCGACGCCATCATCGCCTCCTCGTCCCGTGCGATCAGATCGCGCATCACGAGGTAGCCGAAGGAGATGGGGTGGGGGTGGCCGTGGGTGGCCCGGAGGGAGCGGTACTGGCCCGTTCCGCGGGTCTCGAGCACGCCGATGCCTTCGAGGGCGCCCAGCAGGACCGTTCGGGTCTTCCGGAGGGACTCGGCGCTGCTGGTGTCGATGTGGGCGGCCACCAGCGCCTCGACGTCTGCCAGGGGGATCTCGAAGACCTGGCGACGCAGGGCAGGGGCGATCAGCTCCTCGACCGCGATGAGCGTGAGCGGGTGGGACAGGGCCCACTGGTAGGCCATCATGTCGATCTGGCCGAGGGCGGATGCCTGGGCGTAGGTGCGGAGGAACGCACCGTCGGCGATGCGACCATCGCCGTCGATGGTCAGGAAACCGTCGCGGATCATGCGGATCAGCTCGCGCTGACGTGGCACGGACAGGTGGGGCAGCCGGCCGTAGCATGTGTCGGTCCACTCGGACAATGCCATGCCCGGCTCGGCGAGAGCCAGCAGGGTGTGGGCGTCGTCGAGGTTGAGGGTGCGCGTCCAGCTCTTCAAAGGTGTCCTCCACGGCCGTCACGCAGCGGGCCGGGTTCAGGCATGCATCCCACGCACTGTAGCACTAGTCCGTGATCTCTTCACCCGCTGGATCCACTGGCTTGCGCGTGTTTTCAGGCTTGAACAGGGCGGGGTTGAACAGTTCGCTGGCTCGGGCCAGATCCTGCACGCAGACGCGATCGGCGCGGCCGATCACCTTGCGACCTGGATCCAGCGCCACCACGACCTGCGAGATCGGGCCGTCCTGGAAGCCATCGCCGCAGGCGGGGGGCGTGCAGTTCGCCCGGTAGGTGTCGTCCTCGGACACCATCATATCGGCCGAGCAGCTGGTGACGTAGACGGCGCCGGTGCCGGCGACCTGTTGGACGTCGCCCATGCAGGCTGTCGTGCCGAGGGTGGTGAGGGCGAAGGCGAGGTGTCGGTTCATGTCGTGGTGTTCTCCGGGTGGCTGCACCTTGTCCCCTACATGGTTACCTGCGCGGCATGCGTATTCAACCTCCTCCCGGCCCCATGCCTGCACCTGGCGAGACCCTTGACCAGCTTCTCGGAGACTGGTGGGTGTTTCAGCTCAAGGGTGGGCACCGTTTCTCCACCGACGACATGATGTGCGGATGGCGCGCAGCGGCGCATCAGCCCCATGCACGTCGTCTCCTCGACATCGGATCCGGCATCGGATCCGTCGGGTTGTACGCACTCGGGCTCGTGCAGCGTCCGGATGCCACCCTCATCGGTGTCGAGGCACAGCGCATCTCCCACGAGCTCGCGAAGCGGTCCGTGGCACGCAACGGGCTGCAGGATCGCGTACAGATGATCCACGGCGATCTGCGGGATGCCAGCGTGATGGATCCGGAGCAGCGCTTCGACCTCGTCACGGGCTCGCCGCCGTACATCCCGGTCGGCAAGGGCGTCATCTCGCCCCACCCCCAGCGCGCGGCGTGCCGCTTCGAGCTGCGGGGTTCCTGCGTCGACTACTGCCTGAGCGCGCGTCGCTGGCTCGCCCCCGGCGGTGTGTTCAGCTTCGTGATGGCCGCTGGGGATCCCCGCATCGAAGAGGCGCCCAGGCGTGCGGGCCTCGCCGTGCTCGAGCGCTTCGACGTGGTCTTCCGCGAGGGCATGGATCCCATGATCGCCGTGATGACCTGCAAGCGGGAGGAAGACGGCCCCCATCCCGAGCGGGTCGATCGCACGTTCCTCATCCGCCACGCCGACAACACGTTCTCGGATGAGTACAACGCGTTCCGGCTGGCCGTGGGGTTCGAGCACCAGGCCGCCTGAGGCCGATCTGCACACGCAGCGAGGCCCGGCCTCCCGGTGAGGGGAGCCGGGCCTCGTGACGTCCTGGGCGTGGTTCGGCCACGGACCGGGCCAGAGGGCTCAGGGAGCGAAGTCGACCTCGCAGGGGTCGAAGATGCCCATCGCGGCGCCCTGCTCGAGGAGGGTCTCGATGGCGGCCCGCCCTTCCTCGCCGTAGTCCAGCGTGCGGCTGTTGGCGTACATGTCGAGGTATTGGGAGACCTTCTCGGCCTTGGCGAGCACGGTGCCCTGGGCGAGGAGCCACTCGATGGCCTCGTCGCGGTGCTCCAGACCGTGGGCGATGGCCTGGCGGAGGAGGTCGCTGACCTCGGCGATGGTCTGCTCGCCGAGGGAGCGCTTGATGGCGTTGCCACCGAGGGGAAGCGGCAGGCCGCCGGTGGCCTGGTGCCACCACTCGCCGAGGTCGACCACGGCGAAGAAGCCTTCCTGCTCGTAGGTGAGGCGGCCCTCGTGGATGATGAGGCCGGCATCGACCTCGCCCTTGCGCAGGGCGTCGAAGATGAGGTGGTACGGCGTGATGGGGGTGACCACGGGTTCCACCTGCACCATCATGCGGAGCACGGCCCATGCGGTGGTGGTGAGTCCGGGGATGCCCACGCGCTTGCCTTCGAGCTCCTCGAGACCCATCGGCTGGGGAGCGACGAGCACCGGACCGTAGTTCTCGCCCATCGAGCCGCCATGGGGCAGCAGCTGGTAGTGATCGGCGATCTTGGGGTAGTGCGCGATGGAGATGGCGCAGACGTCGGGGCCCTCGCCGCTGGCGAGCCGGTTGAGCTCGTCGGTGGGGGAGGTGTCGATGACGAAGCGGTAGTCGCCGGTGTCGATGAGGCCTTCGGTGAGGGCCCGCATCATGAACAGGTCGTCGGCATCGGGGCTGCAGCGAACGGTGATCGTGGTGGTCATGGGAGGATCAGCTCTGGGACTGTCGCCGGAAGCGGCGGGCGAGGACGTCGAGGAGCTTCCACAGCACGCGGTTGCCTACGTTGGGCTCCAGGGCGCACCAGGCCTGCAGTGCTTCCCGATCGATGGTGAGGAGATGCCCAGGCAGTAGCGCTTTCACCGTGGCGGTGCGAGGGCCGGGGGAGATGAGGGCGAGCTCCCCGAAGTGGTCGCCGGACCCAAGACGGGCGATCTCCCGACCATCCCGCTCGACCGAGAACTGGCCGGTGACCACGACGAACATGTGGCTTTCGTGGTGTCCCTGCTGGCAGATGATCTCGCCGGACTCGACGATCTGGTCGTGGACGATGCGGCTGACCCTCTGCAGGGCGTGGAACGGCAGGCCCTCGAAGAGGAACAGGCTCTCGAGGACGCGGCTCCGATCGGGCATGAGGGCGTCGTCGGGGGAGATGCCCGCCTGCAGGGCGACGACGGTGATGTTGTCCTTTCCGCCTGCCTGCAGGGCGGACTCGACGAGCTGCTCCACCGCCTCGCGCAGGTCGGCTCCGCCGAGCTGACGGGCCATCATCTCCGGCGGGACGAGGTCGCTCAGGCCGTCGGAGCACAGCAGGATGCGATCGCCGGGCTGCAGCTCCACGGCCATCGTGTCGGCCTGCACGGAGGTGTACAGCCCGATGGCCCGGGTGATGACGTTCTTCAGCCGGGACTGCGCGACCTCTTCGGGCCGCATGGCGCCGGTGGCGAGCAGCTCGTTGATGTAGGAGTGGTCGCGGGTGAGCTGCTGAAGCTCTCCCTTGCGGAGCAGGTAGGCCCGGGAGTCGCCCACGTGGATGATGAAGGCGGTGCCGGCACGCACCAGCGCCGCCACCAGGGTGGAGGTCATGCCTTCGCGGCCGGTCAGGGAGGCGGTCTCGAACACCCGGGCGGAGGCTTCCCCGGCGGCTTCCTCCAGCAGGGCGAGGACCTCGTCGCGGGCCTGGGAGGTCCGGCCGTCCTCGAAGGCATCGAGCGCATCGGAGAAGCGGGGGGCGTAGCCGTGGAAGGTGTCGATGGTCATGGCCGAGGCGAGCTCTCCGGCCATCCTGCCGCCGACGCCATCTGCCACCACGAACAGTCCGATGTCTTCCAGGGCGAGCAGCGCGTCTTCGTTCTTCTGACGCTTGAGCCCGACGTCGGTGCGTGCGTGGAATCTGACCATGGACGAGTCTCCCGGGGGACGGTGGGCGTGGGACCCCACCCTTGCTGCCCCTTGGTACCTCATTGCACGGTCAGAGGATAGGTCTGAATCCAGGCTGGTTCTGCTTCCTCGTCGATGCCATGCCGGCGCCACAGGCCTATCTCGAGTACCCGACCGCCGGGCGCCGCCTTCCGGGAGAGCCCCATGGGAAAGCTCCAGGAGCGTGTGCCGCCGGGCGCGATGCGGGTGTCGGTCACGAGCGACCAGCTGCCGTCGTCGGCGTACTCACGTCCGAGGGGCTGCTCCCACAGCACGGTGGGCTCGCTCTGGGGCGAGGGACCCAGCAGACGGGCCCGGGCCATGAGGGAGGTGTAGGGGGAGCCGGACGGCACGTGGTGGCCGGCGCCCGTGTTCATCATGGTGAGCTCGACGGTGACGGGCTCGCCGCCCCGGACGACGGTGGGGCTCGGAAAGCGCACGAGGGCCGTGAGGGCCTGGTCGAGATCGGCCTGCAGCTCGTGGCTCCCGCCCGGGAGGTGGCAGTCCACGCAGTCCACGCCCGCCTCCGCCCACCCGGAGCGGCGCCAGGACGAGACGGTGTCGTACATTGGCACCTGGTGCCCGGCGGGCTGCCACTCGTGGCAGGTCTCGCAGGAGGCGACGCCCATGTCACTGATCCCGATGGGGTGGGGAGCCGGTCCGGCCTCGCCATCGGCTGCCAGGATGGTGCCGTCGCGGAGGTGGCAGGTGGCGCAGGTGATGCCCTCCATCGCGAGCGTGGGGGACCAGGCGGGGTTCGGGTCCAGCCAGTGGCCAGCTCCATCCGTGAGCCGGTCCTGCTGCTGCGTGAAGGGCTGGTGGCACTGCAGGCACCGGGCGTCCTCGGCGGCTTGCGCGGCCTGCAGGTGCAGCAGGGTGGGGGCCACGTGGTGGCCGGAGCCGCGCCACTGGCGCCCGGTGGAAGGGTGGCAGCCCTGGCAGGTCTGGGCCGAAGGGGAGGGGAGGCCCGCCGGCGCACGCGCCAGATCGAGGGGCAGCCCATCGGGGAACAGGGGCACCCGCGGCGTACGCTGGGAGGTGGGCGCGCGTGGGGTCTGGGTCGCGGGCGTGCTGGTGGAGGTGTCCTTCTTGGACTTGCGGCCCCGGCCGGCGGCTGCGGGTTCGGCGATCAGGCACAGGAGCAGGGCGAGGCCCGGCAGGGAGCGAAGCATCAGAAGTCCACGATGGAGGGGTCGTCGTCACGGGGGCTGTCAGGGAGGAGCACGCCGAAGTCGTCGCCCTCGTACAGGCCCACGTAGGTCTGGTAGGTGGCGCTCACGCTGCGGACGTACCGGCGGGTCTCCTTGAGGGGGATGTGCTCGACCCAGGCATCGATGGGCATGTCGAACCCGGTGGCCTTGGTCCACGCCGAGACGTTGTGGGGGCCCGCGTTGTAGGCCGCCACGGCCAGCGGGAACGCGCCGTCGAAGCGTTCCATGAGCAGGCCGAGGTAGGTGATGCCGTAGCGGACGGCGAGCTCGGGGTCGTGCAGGTCGGCCGTGGTGAAGTCGTGGTCCTGGGTGAGCGCCGCCAGCAGGTTGCCCGTGCGGGGCATGATCTGCATCGGACCCAGCGCGCCCACGCGGGAGACGGCGCCGGCATCGTACAGGGACTCCACGCGCATGAGGCCCAGCACCAGGTAGGGATCGACGTCGTGCTCCCGGGCATGGGGCCAGACGGTGCTCGCGTGGGCGAGAGGCAGCTCCAGCTTGCGGACCTCCCGCTGTTGTTCAGGGGTGTCGACATAGCGGTGCAGGCCCCACGCGTGGCGGGAGGCGTGGTGGTGGTCGCGGGCGGCGAAGAACAGCTGCCGCCAGTGGGAGATCTTCATCTCCCGATCGACCGCGCGCGCCTGGGGCACGCCCGCGCGGACCTCCTCCTGCCAGCGCTCGAACCACCGGGCCATGCTCGGGCCGGACAGATCGTGCAGCCCCGCCTCGGCGAGTGCCACGACGGAGTGCAGCTCGGGCCAGGTGTCGCCCCAGGTCTCCGCGAAGTCCCGAAGTGCCTCCAGGGAGGCCTCCGGCTGGTGGAAGATGCACGTGGGGTAGCCCGCAGGGGGCTTGTCGACGTCGAGCCGGGTCTCGATGCTCGATCCGGCCGGGGTGTCGAGGGTGGAGGCGCGCAGGTAGGGCCAGGACGCGCCCACCGCCAGGGTGTCCGCGCGGGGCGCCTCGAGGCTCAGCCCATAGCCGTGACCTCCCTGGGTGGACAGCGGGCTGGAGGACAGGGGCTGGGGAGTGCCCCGCAGGGAGGGCCAGCGACCTTCACGTCGGAACGGTGCGACCGCGGGCAGATCGACACCGAGCTGGCGCACCAGCAGGGCATACCAGCTGTCGGGGTCGTTCTTCAGGATCCACGCCCGGTCGAGCACGGCCGCGGAGGGATCGGTGGCTGCGGTGGCCAGCGATCGCCAGTAGCGCGCCTCGGTCTGAAGGGCGCTGTCGGACTCGATGAGGTCGGTCAGGGAACGCAGGGCCTTGCTCGTGTGACCCGCCATCAAGTGGGCGAAGGCGGCGTAGAACCGGTGGCTCGATGCTCGGGACGAACGGCCCTCGCCGAGGTCCTCCAGCAGCGCCGCGGCCCACTCGTAGCTGCCCGCGAGCAGGGCCTCCCGCGCGATGTCCTCCTGACCCTTCTGCCACCGACGGGTCTGGCCGTGCTTCTCGAGTCCAAGCTGGATCCACCGCAGGGCGGTCTGGTGGTGACCGGCGCGTGCGTAGGCGCGCCAGGCCTGCCAGGCATCCTCGGGGTTGGGATCGGCTTCGTGACGGGAGGCGTACTCGTCGGCGAGCTGCTTGAACCGGTGGGTGCGCCAGGCGAACGTGGTGGTCTGCTGGCGGATCCAGTCCTGCAGCGCCGGGTCGTCGGCGGCGGATGCCTTCAGCCGCTCGAAGGCGGCCCAGGCTTCGTTCTTCCGCCGGCTGTCCCTCAGGCTCACGGCTCGGGCCTTGCGGGTCTGCAGGGTGCGGGGGGAGCTGGCCGCGGGCTCGCCGGCCTCCGCGAGGGTCTTCAGGAGGGCATCGGCCATCTGACCCACCACGGGGGAGCGGTGGTAGGTGGACAGGACGCTGAGCTGGCGTGCAGCACCGTGGGGGTCGTCGAGCACCTGACGGTGGGCGAGGCTGAGCATCACCTGTTCCTTCAGGGTGCTGCCTTCCTGGATCTCGTCCCACTCCTGCGCGAAGTCGAGGGCCTCCTCACGGTGACCGAGCTCGGCGTGGGCCTGGGCCATCAGCCGGTAGCACTGGTCGGCGTAGGGGCTCTTCTTCCACTCGAGCTGGTAGGTGTCGCAGGCGTGGAGTGCCGCCTCGGCCAGGCCTGCCTGCAGGAGCTGCTCCGCACGGAACCATCCGGCGTGGACCTGCAGGGGCTCATGGTGGGCCATCGCCCGGGTGAACGCCTCCGCTGCCAGCTGGTGGCGGCCGCTCTCGCGGTGCAGCCACCCGAGAACCATCTGGGCGGTGCCGGCCACCGCGGCATCCTCGGAGCCGGACAGCCCGTCGGCCAGGGTGAGCGCCAGGCCCTTGTCGCCCTGGGCCATGGCCTGGCGCAGGGGCGCGAGCCCACCCGCCAGCAAGGTGGAAGGGGCGTACCTGTGGCCGGAGACCTGCCAACGCGATTCAGGCGACGGCAGTCGGCCATGATCCTGTGTGGCGGGCATGCCGGCAGGATCGGGCACGGCTGCCGCGGGAGCGGCCAGAAGCGCGAAGAGGAACGGAAGGGTACGCAGCACGCCGGAACTCCGGAAGTCGGTGGCCATTGTACCTCGGTGAGGTGGGAGATCCACCTGCGACCCGGGTGACGAAGAGCCTGTTTCCCGGCTCATCGAACCAAAGGGAGATATGTGTGCAGTGGATCCACCAGGGGGTTCGCCCGGCCTGTGACCGATGGGATCTTGCACCCGTCGGCCATCCCCGTTAATGCCGGTCGTCCAACCGGAACCTGATCTCGGTGTGCGGCCAGAGGTCCGGGATATCCGAATCACTTCTCGAGGAAAATCCCATGGCTCGTAAGTGCGTTATGACCGGAAAGCGGCCGAACGTGGCCAACAAGGTCTCCCACTCCAACATCAAGACCAAGAAGCGTCAGCTTCCCAACGTCCACACCAAGCGCTTCTGGTGGGCCGAGGGCGACCGTTTCGTCTCCCTGAAGGTCTCCACCTCCGCCATGCGCACCATCGACAAGAAGGGCCTGCAGGCCTTCGCCGATGAGGTGGGCCTGGATCTCAGCAAGTTCTGAGTCCAGCACCGTTCGGGGCAAGCCCCGCAACACCATGAAGGGCACCGAGTGATCGGTGCCCTTCGTGTTCTTGGATGCCCGTGTGTCGCGCATACGGGATGTGGCGGATGCGCCCACTGGCCGACGCTGCGTGTGGCGCGCTCGGGGCCTACAGCTTGAAGTCGATGATGACCGAGCCCCGGTTCGGCTTGTCGTTGTCGCCCTCGTTGGGGCGGGAGCCGCCGGGACCCTGATGCCGGTTGGACGTGCCGGGGCGTTGGGGCAGCTCGGGGCGCGGTTGCTCGATCCGCAACGGAAGGGGGGCGCGCTCGCGTTCTTCGCGCTCCTTCCTGATTCTGTTGATGATGAAGCTGTCGAGCATGTGGACTCCGTGGTTCCTGCCGGGAACCTATGCACCACTATCGGCCGGGACAATGGCATCCGCAACAGCAATTGGGGCCGGTGGGCAAGGGTTCACGTGGATGGTGGCTCCTGGGAGAGGAATCGTCGCGCCTGGTCTACCTGATCGTCGTACCATCCCAGCAGGTGTTTCAGTCCGGCCTGGCTGAGGGCATCCCGATGGGCATCCAGGGTGCGTTGATCTCCTCGAGCGATGGGCCCGGTGAGGGCGGCGGCGACTCCTTGGGTGGCGTTGTGGATGGATTCGGTGGCGATGGGCACGAGCATGGAGGAGGCCTCCTCCTGATCGACACCCGCCGCCACGAGAGCTTCCGCGGCGATGCCCATGAGAACGGTCGCGAAGTTCCCGGCCATGACGGCCGCGGCATGGTAGAGCCGCCGATCCCCCGGCACCTCGACCGCTCTCAGACCCAGGATTCCGGCCAGCTCACGGGCCATCCGGAGGCCTTCCGGGGTGCCTGCCACCGCCGCGGGTACGCCCTGCAGATCGGGCATGCCGACCTCCGGACCGGGGAAGGTCATGAGCGGATGGAGGCTGCCGTGCCGCTCCAGGTGCTGCAGGGGGGTGAGATCCGTGGCGCCGGAGGTATGCAGGACCACCGGTCCCCCGGGATCGAGACCGCGGGCCACATCCGCAATGGCGGTGTCCGGTACGGTGAGCACGATGACGTCCGTGTGGGAGCCTACGGTGTTGCCCCGCTGGAGGAGGGCCGTATCGTGGCCAGCTTCGCGAAGGAGGATGTCGAGGGAGCGGCCGAGACGGCCGGCGCCGATGAGCGTGACGTGCATGGGGGACCTTCGATCGGAGGGCGCGTTGTGGGCCAGCCCGACATTGACGAGGACAGGCATACCGCCTACCTAGCCGGGACGTCATCCCATGGGCTCGCCAGGTGCGAGTGGAGGTCTTCATGGCAGGCTATCGCGCACAACGTGTCGCGGAAATGATCCACAAGGAGCTCGCCCAGCGACTTCGCCTGGAGATCAAGGATCCCGAGCTGACCCCCATCTCGATCACCCACGTCGAGGTGAGCCGGGACCTCGGTCGGGCGAAGGTGCACTTCATGTCCCTGGGCGGCGGCGAGGTCACCGATTCGCTGCGGGGCGCCCTCGACCGTGCGGGCAAGCGCCTGCGTGGTCCCATCGGCCGCGCCCTCCGGCTCCGCACGGCACCCGAGCTCGTCTTCGTGGAAGACAAGCACACCCACGAGGCCGTCCGCCTCACCTCCCTGTTGAGCCAGCTCGAGCAGGAAGGCACGGAGGAGGGCGAGGAGTGAACCCGAGCTTCCTCGTCATCGACAAGCCGGCCGGCGTCACCAGCCACGACGTGGTGGGCACGTTCCGGGCCGTCACGGGCATCCGCAAGGTCGGCCACACGGGCACGCTCGATCCGTTCGCCACGGGCGTGCTCGTGCTCGCGATCGGACAGGCGACCCGCCTCATCGAGTTCCTGGACGAGCGCAGCAAGGTCTACGAGGCCACGCTGAAGCTCGGCCAGGAGACCGACACCGGCGATCTCGAGGGAGAGGTCGTGGGCACGTCGGAGGTGCCTGCGCTCGACGTGCAGGGCGTGCAGGCGGCCATGGATGCCCTCACGGGCCCCCAGCTGCAGCGTCCCCACGCCTACAGCGCCGTGAAGGTGCAGGGCAAGCCGTTGTACTGGTATGCGAGGCAGGGCATCGCCGTGCAGGTGGAGCCGCGCCCCATCGAGGTGTTCGACTGGCGTGCCGACCGCGTGGAGGGCGACGAGGTCTCCATGACCGTCGACTGCTCCCGTGGAACCTACGTGCGTGTCCTCGGCGAGGATCTGGCGCGCTCCCTGGGCACGCTGGGCCACCTCACCACGCTTCGGCGCCTGAGCTCCGGTGGTTTCGACCTGTCCAAGGCGGTCACCATGCAGCACCTGTCGGAGCTGGTGGCCGCCGAGCCCGGCCACGACTGGCACAAGGTCCTGATGACCCGCGGCCGTCATGTGGAGCGGGTGCCCTGGAACAGCCGCGACGGCGTCCGGGAGGCGCTGGCGCCTCACTTCATCGGCCTGTCCGAGGCGCTGGGTCACCTGGCCACCGTCCAGGTGCCCGAGAGCGACATCAAGCGGATCCGGTCCGGTGCACGTCCTCCTCTTCCGAGCGGCGCCGAGGTGGGGGACCGCTTCGGCGTGCTGTGCGGAGAGGAGTGGCTCGCGGTGGCCGAAGTGCGGGAGCCGGGCGCCGCTCGCATCGTCAAGGGCATCGCGCCCGCGTGACCCGGGCGATGACGACGTTGCCTTGACGAGCGGCCCATATCGGGTGAAGTGCGCCTGGGACTTTGTATGGTCCCATCCACATCCCAGCCGGTCGTGAGGGTGTTCGGGCTCGCCAGGCCCGACCGTCTCTCGGATACGGCACCAAAGGAAGGAACACATGGCACTGACGAACACCGACAAGGCTGCGATCGTCGCAGAGTACGCCACCGCAGACGGCGACACCGGCTCCCCCGAGGTCCAGGTCGCACTGCTCACGGCTCGCATCCGCTACCTCACCGAGCACTTCCGCACCCACCACAAGGATCACTCCTCCCGTCGTGGTCTGCTGAAGCTGGTCGGTCAGCGTCGCCGCCTTCTCAAGTACGTCAAGGCTCAGGACGAAGCTCGCTACAAGTCGCTCATCAAGCGACTGGGCCTGCGCCGCTGAGTTTGCAGGACGGTGTCGGGATCCCCGGCGCCGTCCTCGTCGTTTGGGGCCCTTGCATGTGCGAGGGTCCCTGATCTTTTCAACCTGCGAATCCATCTGCACCAAGGCGGTGCCTCTTCACGCTCCTTCGTTGGCCGAGCAGTCCGGCTGCTCGTTCAACGTGGGTCCGTGAAGGCCTTCCCCGGTGTTGCCAAGGTGGATCGGTTCGCACACGGGGCAAGAGCCCCAAGGATTGAATCCATGAACATCGTGACCAAGTCCGTCCAGGTGGGCGACAAGACCATCACCCTCGAGACCGGCAAGCTCGCCAAGCAGGCATCCGGCTCCGTCGTGGTGCGTTCCGGCGACTCCGCCGTCCTCGTCACCGCCGTCGTCGGCGGCCCTGCCCGCTTCGACTTCCTGCCCCTCACGGTCGACTACCTCGACAAGACCGGCGCAGCTGGCAAGATCCCCGGTGGCTTCCTCAAGCGCGAGGGCCGCTCCGGTGAGCGCGAGATCCTCATCGCCCGCCTGATCGACCGCCCGATCCGCCCCCTGTTCCCCAAGCACTTCCGCCGCGAGATGCAGGTCATCGCCACCGTCCTGTCCTACGACAAGGACCACGAGACCGACATCCTGGCCCAGATCGGCGCCTCCGCCGCCCTGTCCCTGTCCGATGCCCCCATGTCCGAGCCCATCGGCGGCGTGCGCATCGTGAAGATCGGTGACGAGTGGATCCTGTCCCCCTCCAAGGACCAGGAGCACGAGTCCGAGGTCAACCTCGTGGTGTCCGGCACCGCCGAGGCCATCACCATGGTCGAGGGCGGCGGCAAGGAGTGCGCAGAGGCCGACATCCTCGACGCCCTCGACATCGCCCACGAGGCCATCCGCAACATCATCGCGGTGATCAACGAGCTGCAGGCCGAGGCCGGCAAGGCCAAGATCGAGGTGGAGCCCGCCCACGAGCTCAACGCCGACGTCGTCGCCTTCGTGAACGAGCACGGCCTCGAGCCCCTCAAGACCGCTCTCGCCACCCCCGAGAAGCACGCTCGCAAGGCTGCCATGAAGGCCGCCCGCGACGCCGTCATCGCCCAGCTCCTCGAGGGCAAGGCCGAGGACGAGATCGAGACTCTCACCTCCGACGCCAAGGGTGCCTGGGACAAGCTCCTGCGCCACCACATGCGCTCCACGGTCATCGCCACCGGCACCCGCCTCGACGGCCGTGCCACCGACGAGATCCGTCACATCTGGACCGAGGCCGGCATCGCGCCCCGCGCCCACGGTTCCGCCGTCTTCACCCGCGGCGAGACCCAGGGTTTCGTCACGGCTGCCCTCGGCACCGAGATGGACGCCCAGATCATGGATCTGCCCAGCGGCCGCACCGATCGCACCTTCATGCTGACCTACAACTTCCCGCCCTACTGCACCGGCGAGGCACGCATGCTTCGCGGTCCCAAGCGGCGTGAGGTCGGTCACGGCGCCCTGGCCCGTCGCGGTCTCCTCCCGGTGCTCCCCACCAAGGAAGAGTTCCCCTACGTGCTGCGCTGCACCTCCGAGATCATGGAGTCCAACGGATCCTCCTCGATGGCCACCGTCTGTGCCTCCTCCATGGCCCTGATGGACGCCGGCGTGCCCCTGAAGGCCGCCGTGGCCGGCATCGCCATGGGTCTCATCAAGGAAGGCGACGACTTCGCGGTCATCAGCGACATCCTCGGTGACGAGGATGCCCTCGGCGACATGGACTTCAAGGTCACCGGCACCGAGAACGGCATCACCGCCTTCCAGATGGACACCAAGATCTCCGGCGTCTCCCGCGAGATCATGTCCAAGGCCCTCGAGCAGGCTCGCCAGGGTCGTCTGCACATCCTCGGTGAGATGGGCAAGACCCTCGCCACCCACCGCGACGACCTGTCTCCCCACGCGCCCCGCATCACCACCCTGCACATCAAGACCGACAAGATCCGCGATCTCATCGGTCCTGGCGGCAAGGTGATCCGCGGCATTCAGGAGAACTGCGGCGTGCGCGTCACCGTCGACGACTCCGGCAAGGTCGACGTGGCCTCCTCCGACTCCGCGGCCACCGAGAAGGCCATCGCCATGATCCGCGAGATCACCCAGGAAGCCGAGATCGGCGCCCTGTACCTCGGCGTGGTCAAGCGCATCGTCGACTTCGGCGCCTTCGTCGAGATCTTCCCCGGCACCGACGGCCTCATCCACATCTCCCACCTGGCCCAGGGTCGCGTCGACAAGGTTCGCGACATCCTGTCCGAGGGTGATGAGGTCCTGGTCCGCGTGATCGACATCGATCGCTCCGGCAAGATCCGCCTGTCCCGCAAGGAGGCCCTCGAGGCCGCCGGCGGTGTGTGAGGTAGCGTTGAACCACGCGAACTCCCAGGTGGTCGTCGAGGTCAAGGTCCTGCCCCATGGGCAGGGCCTGCCTCTGCCCCACTACGCCACGCCGCTCAGCGCAGGTTGCGACCTGCGCGCGGCGGTCGATGCACCCGTCCTGGTGCAGCCGGGAGAGCGGGTCCTCGTGCCCACGGGCATGGCCATCGCCTTGCCCGCGGGTTTCGAAGCCCAGGTCCGTCCGCGTTCCGGGCTGGCCATCCGTCAGGGCATCACCGTCCTGAACTCCCCGGGCACCGTCGACGCCGACTACCGCGGCGAGGTCAAGGTGGCGCTCATCCACCACGGCCACGAGCCTTTCACCATCGAGCGCGGCGACCGCATCGCCCAGATGGTGGTGGCCCCGGTGCACCAGGTGCAGTGGTCCTCTGTCTCCGAGCTGTCCGACACCGAACGCGGAAGCGGCGGGTTCGGCAGCACCGGCGTCTGATTCAACATCGGTCTCGGGGGCGCGGTCGCGTCGTCCGGGGCACTTCTGTGAAGGTCGACCATGTTTGACGTTCTCAGCCGTGGCTTCAAGAATGCCACGATGAAGCTTCGGGGGCAGACCCGCCTCACCGAAGAGAACCTGAAGCCCGCGCTCCGCGAGGTCCGTACGAGCCTGATCCAGGCCGACGTCGACATCTCGGTGATCAAGGACTTCCTGGCACGCGTGAAGGAGAAGAGCCTGGGCGAGATCGTCCGGGTCAAGTCTCCGACCGGCCAGATGGTCAAGGTCACGCCCGAGGACCACTTCATCAAGGCCTGCTACGACGAGATGGCGGAGATGATGGGGCCCGAGGACGTCGGTCTCGACGTCGACGGCAACCCCGGCATCATCATGATGGTGGGTCTGCAGGGCTCCGGCAAGACCACCACCACCGGCAAGCTCGCCAAGATGCTCCTCGAGCAGGGCAAGAAGCCGCTCCTGGTGGCCGCCGACATCTACCGGCCCGCAGCCGTCGATCAGCTGATGGTGCTCGGCCGTCGTCTCGACGTGCCGGTGTTCTCCATCAAGGGCATGAAGCCCGTCGATCTGTCCAAGATGGCGGTGGCGCAGGCCCGCAGCGTCGGTCGCGATGTCGTCATCATCGACACCGCCGGCCGTCTGGCCATCGACAACGCGCTGATGGACGAGCTCGTCCAGATCAAGGGCACCGTCCACCCGGACGAGGTGCTGTTCGTCTGTGACGCCATGATCGGTCAGGACGCCGTCCGCACCGCGAAGGAGTTCGACCGCCGCCTCGACTTCACCGGCTTCGTGCTCACCAAGCTCGATGGCGACGCCCGCGGCGGTGCCGCCCTGTCCATCCGCCAGGTCACGGGCAAGCCCGTGAAGTTCCTCGGCCAGGGCGAGGAGCTCGACAAGCTCGAGGAGTTCCGCGCAGAGGGCCTCGCCCAGCGCATCCTGGGCTTCGGCGACGTCGTCGGCCTGATGAAGGACTTCGAGAAGCACGTCGATCAGGCCGAGGCCGAGAAGGGCGCCAAGGCGATGCTCGAGGGCAAGTTCAGCTACGAGGACTTCGTCAAGCAGCTGAAGATGATCCGCCGTATGGGTTCGCTGCGCGACCTGATGGGCAAGATCCCCTTCATGTCGGGCATGCTCGACCAGCTGCCCGCGGAGGCCCTCGACGAGCGCGAGCTCGACCGCACCCTCGCCATCATCCAGTCGATGACCAAGCAGGAGCGTCGCAACCCCGACGTGATGGATGCCTCCCGCATGGCACGCATCGCCAAGGGCTGTGGTCGTTCCCTCGAGGATGTCGAGTCCCTGCACGAGCGCTTCCTGCAAGCTCGCTCGATGATGCAGAACCTGGGCGGCATGATGAACAGCCCGGGTGGCATGGCCGCGATGCAGCAGCAGATGATGCAGATGCAGCAGGGCGGCGGCATGCCTGGCATGGCCGGCATGTTCGGTGGCGGCGGCAAGCAGAAGAAGGCGCGTCCTCAGCTGTCGGCCGCAGAGCGCAAGGCTCGCAAGGCCAAGCGCAAGTCGCGCAAGAAGCGCTGAGTCGCCGCGACTCCTGAACGATGAAAGCCCCCGTCGCATCACTGCGACGGGGGCTCTTTCGTAAGGGGGGGGGGGAGGCGAGCTCCCCCTTGCCATCAGTGCTCTTCGGCGGATGCCACCGACTCGTCCATCTGCAGACCGAGGTGGTGGGCGAAGAAGCCGAGCATGTCGGCGCGGTCCTCGACGAGCATCGAGATGGGCGTGCCGGCGCCGTGGCCTGCCTTGGTCTCGACGCGGATCAGCACGGGGGCGTCACCCTGCTGTGCTTCCTGCAGGGCGGCGGTGAACTTGTAGGAGTGGCTGGGGACCACGCGATCGTCGTGGTCGGCAGTCATGACCATGGTGGCAGGGTAGGTCGCAGGCATCGCGTTGTGCACGGGGGAGTAGCCCAGGAGGTAGTTGAACATCTCCGGGGAGTCGTCGGCGGTGCCGTAGTCGGAGGCCCATGCCCAGCCGATGGTGAACTTCTGGTAGCGCAGCATGTCGAGCACGCCGACGCCCGGCACGACCGCGCCGAACAGGTCGGGACGCTGCACCAGGGTGGCGCCGGCCAGCAGACCACCGTTGGAGCGGCCGTGGGTGCCCAGGTGCTCGCTGGAGGTCCAGCCGGAGCTGATCAGGTGCTCACCGGCTGCGATGAAGTCGTCGAACACGTTCTGCTTGTTCTGCAGGGTACCGGCCTGGTGCCAGTCGCGACCGAACTCGCCGCCGCCGCGCAGGTTGGGCATGGCGTACAGGCCGCCTGCCTCGACCCAGGCCAGGTAGGGCACCTTGAAGCGGGGGGTGAGGGGGATGTTGAAGCCACCGTAGCCGTACAGCAGGGTGGGCACGTCGCCGGAAGGAGTGACGTCCTTGCGGTGCACGAGGAACATGGGCACCTTGGTGCCGTCCTTGCTGGTGTACCACTCCTGGCTGACGGTGAAGTCCGCGGGGTCGAAGGCGACCTCGGGCTGCCAGACGGGGGTGACCTCGTTGGTCGCGATGTCGTAGGCGTAGACCGCTTCGGGGGTGGTGAAGCTCGAGAAGCTGAACCAGGTGCGCTCGGTCTGGGCGCCGCCTTCGAAGCCGCTGGCGGAGCCGATGCCAGGGAGCTCGACCTCGGTGGCCCCGGTTCCGTCGGGGTTGAAGGTCACGATCTTCGACGAGGCGTCGTGCAGGTAGGTGGCGATGAGCTTGCCGCCGGTGAACTCCACACCGCGCAGGTTGTCGGTGGACTCGGGGATCACCTCGGTCCAGTTCTCCTGGGCCGGGTTGGAGGCGTCCACCAGCACGACCCGGTTCATGGGGGCGTCCTTGTCGGTGAAGATCCACAGCTTGTCACCCTCGCTGTGCACCACCTGGTAGTTGGCGTCGTAGGCGTCGAACACCTTGCGCACCGGGGCGCCGGCCTTGCCGCCGGCCAGATCCATGGCGGTCAGGTCGAGGGTGTACAGGCGGGTGAGCTCGGCGGTGCCCTGGCTGACGGTCACGAACAGGGTCTTGCCGTCGTGGCTGACCTGGGCGTCGAAGCCCCACTCGGGCTCGTCGGGGTTCTCGTACACCAGCACGTCGGCGGACTGCTCGGTGCCCACCTTGTGGAAGTACACCTTGTGGAAGGACAGGCTGTCCTCCATGCCGGGACCGGGCTCGGGGTAGCGGCTGTAGAAGAAGCCGGAGCCGTCGGGCATCCAGGAGACGTCGGTGAACTTGGCCCACTTGATGGTGTCGGGCAGGTCCTCGCCGGTGGCGACGTCACGGATGCGGAAGGTGCGCCAGTCGGAGCCGGACTCGGCGATGCCGTAGATGGCCAGCTTGCCGTCCTTGGACAGCTTGAGCGTGGAGATGGCGACGGTGCCGTCGGCGGAGAGCGTGTTGGGGTCGAGCAGCACGCGGCCGCGCTCCGAGAGGTCGGAGGTGACGTAGTAGACCGGCTGGTCCTTGGTGCCGTCGTTGTAGGTGTAGACGAACTGGTCGCCACGGTGGATCGGGTTGCTCCAGCTCTCGTAGGTCCACAGCTCGGCGAGGCGCTTCGCGAAGGTCCCACGCTCGGTGTACGTGTCGAGGTGGGCGCGGGTCCAGGCGTTCTGCTCGGTGGTCCAGTTGGCGACCTCCTCGGCGTCGAGGTCCTCGAGCCAACGGTAGGGGTCGGCGACCTCCGTGCCGTGGATGACGTCGACGGTGTCGCCCTTGCGGGTGGTGGGGGCCTTGGCGGCGGCGTCGGTGACGGCGGGGGCCTCGCTACCGGTCTGCGGGTCGGCGGTGGGGGCGCAGGCGGCGAGGGCCAGGGCCAGGCTGATGTGGAGGAGACGCATCTGTACCTCGAGCGGGTGTGGAGTAGGAGGCCCATTGTACAGTCGCCAGGGCCCAGCGTCTGTCCAGGGCATGTCGGAGAACGTCGCGGGCGCAGGCCCATCCGGCCGCCGGGGCGTCCTGGGTGGGGGCGGCAGAAGGTGACCGCTGGGAAGTCGTGAAGGACTTGTCTGTCGCTTCTCTCGGGTGGTCCGCTGGTGTAGGTTGCGCCATGGAGGTCGTGCATGGTTCGCCTGGGATTCGTGGCGTTGGCACTTGTCGGCGGCTGTTCGCAGCCCATCGTCGATGCGGGTGAGCTCGCCTGCAGCATCGAGTCCTTGCGCGCCGAGCGCGGCCTCGCGTGGCACATGCTCCAGGCGTTCGACGACGGCACGTTCTCCTACGAGCCCACGGCCGAGAGCATCGTGCGCATCGAAGGTGCCTACGATCCGCTGGAGGGTGGCTTCTCCTGGACCGTGACCCACACGCCCGAGTCCTTCGTGGTGAGCACCGAGGTCACCGGCATGGGCACCTTCTTCCCCAACGGCGATGTCGACGTCGAGTACGTCTACGAGACCCTCGACCGCAGTGGTGTCGTGTCCACGGGCACGGTCCGGAAGGTCCGTCAGGGGTGTAGCCAGACCGTCATCCAGAGCAACGCCGAAGGTGAGGTCCTGTGGGTGGAGGAGGGCACGCTCGAGGCATCCCGCTACAGCTTCGTCCGCACCTCCCGGCTGGGGGGCTACACCTACGAAGAAGAGGGGATCACAGGTGCTGGCGGCACCACCCACCTCACCGGAGGCCTCCGGGTTCCCGCCGATGTCGTGCTGCCCGACGACTTCGACGACCGCTACGATGCCGAGGTCACCTGGGAGGAGCAGCGCGACAGCATGGGCGGGCTCAGCCGCTCGGCACGCACCGTGCTGCCCGACCGCTTCGAGCAGGCCAACGTCACCCGCACCTGGCGGGGAGAGGCCGCCCACGACGGCACGGTCGACTACGCCGACGGCACCGAGATGCAGTGGAACTACCGCAACGACGCCTGGGGCGATGGCACCGGTGAGGTCCTCTTCACCTTCCGCGACGGCGAGCGGCTGGCGTGTGATGCCGTGGTCGCTGGCTGGTCCTGCCAGGTCGACTGCCCTGGAGACGTCACGGGGTTCGCCTGTCCAGAATGAGGTGACATTCCAGCACACCTGCGCGTGAGCCGTTAAGGGCCAACAACGTTGCCAAGGGGTGCTGATTGCTGCGATCCATGACCGGTTTTGGTCGAGGTGAGGCCCGCGCAGATGGCGTGGCCGTGGTGGTGGAGCTGAAGAGCGTCAACCACCGCTTCCTCGATCTCCAGGTCAAGGCACCGCGGGAGTACCTCGCGCTCGAGCACGAGCTCGGCACCTGGCTCAAGGAGCGCCTGCACAGGGGACGCGTCGCGGTGCACGTGCAGCGACAGGCCCGGCAGGCGAGCAGGCCCGTGGTCGACGATGCACTGCTGGCATCGTGGCTGCAGCAGCTGTCCCGCTCCACCTCGGAGCTCGGCCTCCATGCCTCCCACGATGCGCTGGTCCGTCTCGCGCTCACGCAGCCCGGCGTCATGTCCGTGGAGGCTGAGGGAGCGGACCTCGACGCAGAGCGGCGTCTGCTCGAGCGTGCCACCCGGCAGGCTCTGGAGCAGCTCGAACAGATGCGAGAGGTCGAAGGGCAGGCGCTGTCCCAGGAGCTCGAAGGCCAGCTGGCCACGCTCGAGAGCCTGCAGGGCGAGGTGTCGGAGGCGTGTGCCGATCTCGAGCAGCGGCTCATCGCCCGGCTTCGAGAGCGGATGCGACGCCTGGTCGGCGATGCGCCCGATGAAGCGCGCCTTCTGCAAGAGGCGGCACTGCAGGCCGAGAAGGCGGATGTGCGCGAAGAGCTCGTCCGTCTGCAGACCCACATCCACCAGTTCCGTGGGCTGCTGTCGTCGTCCGAGGCCGTCGGGCGACGCATGGAATTCCTTCTTCAGGAACTGAACCGAGAGATCAACACCCTCGGCTCCAAGACGGTGGATCATGCCGTCAGCGAGCGGGTCGTGGATGCCAAGGCGACGCTCGAGCGCATGCGCGAGCAGTCGGCCAACGTGGAGTAGCCTGATGTCCTCCCAGCACAACCAGACCGAGAGAGGGGTTCTCTTCGTGGTCTCCGGCCCGTCGGGTGTCGGAAAGAGCACGCTCGTACGGCGGGTGATGGAGAAGTTCCCCGACCTGTCGTTCTCGGTGTCGGCCACCACCCGCGCGCCACGCAAGGGCGAGCAGGACGGCGTCCACTACCACTACCTCGATGTCGAGCAATTCCAGAAGGGCCTGGCCGAGGGCCTGTTCCTGGAGCACGCCGAGGTCTACGGACGCTACTACGGCACCCTGCTCAAGCCCACCGAGGAGGCGCTCGCCGAGGGGCGGTCCCTCATCCTCGACATCGACCTCGTGGGGTCCCGACAGATCCGCACCTCGTTCCCCGAGGCGGTCCACATCTTCATCCTCCCCCCCGATCGCACCACCCTGGAGCGTCGGCTCCGCAAGCGCGCGACCGACTCCGAGGATGTCATCCAGCGACGCCTCGAGGAGATGGACAGCCAACTCAGCGGATGCGGCGAGTATGACTACGTGTTCGTGAACGACGCCCTCGACACCGCTGTGGCCACGCTCAAGGGCATCATCCGCGCGGAGAAGGCACGTGTGTCCCGCTGCCCGAACCTGGTGGCGCAGTGGAGCCACGGTATCGAGGGCGAGGAGCACGTCACCTCGGCTCCGTGATGCCGCAGACCTGCCGGTCCGGGCAGGTCGAGTGGCCGGTCGTCCGAGGATGGGACACGATGTCCTGAGCCTGGAGAGGCTGACCTGTGGTATGGGTCAGTCAGTGATTGGGGAGCACAGAGCGCCGTGATTCAGATTTCCGACATCATGGATCGCATCAAGACCTATTCGGAAGACGCGGACATGGGTGCCGTCATGCAGGCGTACCTGCTGGCTGCCAGGGCCCACCAGGGCCAGTTCCGCAAGTCCGGTGAGCCCTACCTGAGCCATCCGCTCGAGGTGGCGTACATCCTCACCGGTCTTCGAATGGACATCGACACCGTGGCGACGGCGTTGTTGCACGATGCCCTGGAAGACAACCCCATCACCAAGGCCGAGATGGAGTCCTTGGTGGGGCCGGTGGTCACCGAGCTCGTCGACGGCGTCACGAAGATCGGCAAGCTGCGCTACCGCTCCAAGGAGGAGCTGCAGGCCGAGAACTTCCGCAAGATGATGTTGGCGATGTCCAAGGACCTCCGCGTCATCCTGGTCAAGCTGGCCGACCGCCTGCACAACATGCGCACCCTCGAAGGGCACAAACCCGAGAAGCGGAAGATCATCGCCCGGGAGACCATCGAGGTCTACGTGCCCATCGCCAACCGCCTCGGCCTCACCCGCTTCAAGTCGGAGCTCGAGGATCTCTGCTTCCGTTACCTCGAGGAAGATCTGTTCGAGGAGGTCACCACCTTCCTGGACGAGACCCAGGCGGATCGCGAGCAGTACATCGACAAGGTCCAGAAGGTGCTCGAGCACGAGATGCACGAAGCGGGCCTCAAGGGCAACATCAGTGGCCGGGCCAAGGCCATCTCGAGCATCGTCCGCAAGATGAAGACCAGCGGTGTGCACGTCTCGCAGGTCAACGACCTGCTGGCATTCCGCGTGCTGTGCGACGATCTCGGCTCCTGCTACGCCGCCCTGGGCACCATCCACTCGGTGTTCGCCCCGGTGCCCGGCCGGATCAAGGACTACATCGCCCGGCCCAAGCCCAATGGCTACCAGTCTCTGCACACCACCGTGGTGGGGCCGGACAACCAGCGCATCGAGGTGCAGATCCGCACCCACGAGATGCACCAGTACGCAGAGAACGGCATCGCGGCCCACTGGCGGTACAAGGAGGGCCACCTCGCCCTGTCGCCGGAAGACGTCGTCAAGATCAGCCGCATCCGTGAGGCGTTCGAGTCGGCGCAGGATCTCCTGGACTCCGAGGAGTTCATGGAGACGGTGAAGGTGGAGTTCTACTCCGACGAGGTGTTCGTCTTCACGCCCAACGGGGAGGTGAAGACCTTCCCCCTCGGCGCCACGCCCCTCGACTTCGCCTACGCGATCCACTCCGACATCGGAGAGCACTGTACCGGCGCCAAGGTGTCCGGACGCATGGTGCCGCTGAGCTACCAGCTGCAGTCCGGCGACAGCGTCGAGATCCTCACCAGTCCCAACCAGCGCCCCAACCGCGACTGGCTGGGCCTGGCCCGAACCGGTCGTGCACTCTCCCGCATCCGTCGCTACCTCCGTCAGCAGGAAGAGGAGAGCGCTCTTCGGATGGGCCGCGAGATCCTCGGAGGCGAGCTCGCCCGCCTTGGGTGGAGCGTGGATCGCACCCGCAGCGAGGGGCGTCTCGAGTCCTACCTCAAGAGTCGGAAGATGAAGTCCGTCGACAGCCTCCTCGTCGAGGTGGCACGCGGGCACGTCTCTCCCAGCGTGGTGGCGAAGGCCATCCTCCCGGAAGGGGCTTGGCTGTCCCGGCAGGAGGAGGCGCGACGCTCCAGGCTCGCCAGCCTCTTCAACCGGTTCTCCACCCGCAAGAGCCAGAGTCCGGTGCTCATCACCGGCGAAGACGGCCTGCTCGTGAACTACGCCAAGTGCTGCAACCCGCTTCCTGGCGAGGACGTGGTGGGCTTCATCACCCGCGGCCGGGGCATCACCGTGCACCGCGACGACTGCGAGACCCTTCAGCGGCTCGATGAGGAGCGCACGGTCCACGTCGAGTGGGATCTCTCCCAGAGCAGCAAGCACAGCAACGTGCTCAAGATCTACTGCAGCGACCGGCCGGGCATCCTCGCCAAGGTCACCAAGGTCTGTGAGCAGGCCCAGGTCAACATCGAGAAGGCGGAGGGCCTCACAGCCAAGGATGGCAGTGCGGTGGTGATCCTCCAGCTCGCGGTAACGGACCTCGGTGAGCTCACGCGGGTCATCCGCAACATCGAGAAGATCCAGGGTGTGGAGTCGGTCGAGCGGTCGGCACACCGCTAGCGCTTCACCTGTAGATACACGAAAGGGCCCCTTCCACGAGGAAGAGGCCCTTTTTACGTGGACGGAGGCAAGCTCAGTTGGCGGCCTGCTCCACACCTTCCGCGTCTTCTGCGACGGGGGAGGGTTCGGCCGGGGGAGCGTTCAGCTTGGCCATGGCATCGGACACGGAGACGCAGCAGCGGAAGCTGCGGCCGGCGTCGCCGATGGCCTCGGAGGTCTCGGTGCTGTAGGCGCAGCGGTTGGTGCGCTCCGCCTCACCGCGACCACCACCCTTGACGATGCGGCGGCCGGACTCGGGTGCGGTGGAGGTCCACTCGGAGTAGTTGCCGGCGATGTCGTACACGCCCCAGGAGGACTTGCACTCGCCCAGCGCGCCGGAGGCGTGGGTGCCGTCGGCGGAGGTCTTGTCGACGCAGAACGCGGGGTCGTAGTAGTCACCGTAGCCGTAGATGTTGCTTCGCGAGCCCTTGCAGGCCTTCTCGAACTCATCGGCGGAGCACAGGCGCTTGCCCTGCTCGGCACACATGGCCTCGGCTTCCTTGTAGGTGATGTCGGTCTTCGGCGGAGCTCCCTGCAGGTTGGGGAACTCGAAGGCGTCGATCAGGAAGGCATCGAGCTCGCTCTTCTGGGCGAGGGGCTCGGCGTTCTGGAGCTTCTCGGTGTGCAGACGACCCTCGAGGTACGGACCCGCGGGGATGTACACCATGTTCTTCCAGGTCTTCTGCAGGCTGCGACGCTCGGCGTCGTAGGCCTGGGCGGCCTGCATGTTGTACGCCTCGATGATCTCGTTGCGCGCGAGGGAGTCGAGGTTCTGCAGCTCCTGCTCGGGATCGCTCTTGGGCATCAGGAACAGACCGGCCACCGCAGCGATGACGCCGCCGGCCAGGACGAGGAACATCGGGTTGAGCCCACCCTTCTTGGCCTCGCTACTGACTTCCGGCGCCATCTGGAAGGTGCGCTGGATGTCGGTGATGAAGTCCTGGGCCGAGGGGTAGCGATCCTCGGGGGCGTTGGCGAGTGCCAGCTCCACCACGGAGTCGATGTGCTTCGGCAGATCCGGGCGACGGGTGCGCGGGAGCTGGAAGGTGCCCAGGGGGGCGGTTCCGACCAGCATCTCGTAGAAGACCACACCGGCGGAGTAGATGTCGCTGCGTGCTTCGGGCTGGGGATCGAATCCCTTGAGCTCGGGGGCGAGGTACTGAGCCTCACCACGGGTGAATTCCCACTCGGCGAGGACGCCCGGAGGGATGAGATCCCAGAAGGCGGTGCCGGTGAGGCGGACCTGGGCGATGACGTTCATGCCGCGCGGCCCGGTGCGCTTGATGTTCACCAGGATGTTGTCGGGCCGGAGGGCTCGGAAGACCATGCCGTGCTGGTGCAGTGCGGTGACCGCATCCAGGATCTGGGTGGTGATCTGGGCCGCCTCGCGCAGGGCGAACGGCTTGCCGTTGGCCTTGTGCTCCGACAGGAGCTCGCGCAGGGGCATGCCGTCGAAGTCCTGGGAGGTGATGTAGGCGACGCCGTTGTGTTCGCTCAGCTCACCGAGCTTGAGGAGGTGGGGGTGCTGGAGTCGCTTGCCCGTCTTGTAGGCGGCGATCAGCTCCTCTTTGTTGTCTCGACCTGCGTATTCGGGGTTGAGCAGCAGAAGACGGACGTACTTTCCGTTCTTGAGGTGCTTGACGCGGTAGGTGATGCCCAGGGGCGAATCACCCAGACGGTCCACAATCTCGTACTTCGACGAGATGATCTCTCCGCGCGGGTAGTCGAGCTTCAGCATCGTCAAGGCAAACTCCGAGCCGACGTGGGGGGTGGGACTGCTCACGGCCTCGTGAACAGGATCTGGGGAATCGTACACCAGGGAACCACCGTGGTGCAGAGAGTTATCCGTTCTTCTTCCTGCAACCGTGTCATCTGGCGGACAGGGCCAGTTCGGTTTGGCCGCAGTCGGGTGCGCAATTGGCGCGGACGTGGTTCAGCGCCTGCGGAACAGGCCCCAGAAACGCAGGAAGGCCGTTCTCCACGTTCTGAGCCGGAGCAGTGCGGGGGCGAGCCAGCTCAACAGGAGCCAGCCCACGCCGAGCCCCGTGATGATCCACAATGTCGGGTACAGCCACGCCATGCCACGGGGTGGATCATCGCCCACGAGGGCCGCCGCGATCATGCAGGTGCAGGTCAGCAAGGTGGTGATCAGCTGGTTGGTACGCTGGGTGAGGAAGTCCCGCTGCTCGACCCGGTCAGCCGGCTGTGTCTGCAGAGTGAGTCTGCCCGCTTCGAGATCCATGAGCATCTGGTTGGCCTGGGTGGGCAGGTCCCGCAGGTAGTAACGGAGCTGCATGGCGAGGCTTCCCAGCTCCTGGCCCAGGCGTGTGGGATCGAGGGTCTGCTGCATGAGGCGCTCGGCGTAGGGCCGCACCTCCTTCACGATGTCGGTCTCCGGTAGAAGTGCACGCAGGTTTCCCTCGATGAGGGCCAGGGCGCGACCAAGCACGGCGAACTCGGGTGGCACGCTGATCCGATGACGTGTGGCGAGATCGATCACCTCGAGCAGGGCGTCCTTGTGGGCGAGGTCCTTGAGGGTGGCGCCGTGGTACTGGATCATCTTCCGTTCGAGATCGTCGCGGAATCTACGCAGGTCCACCCTGCCGGCCGTGGCACCGGATCGGTAGATCGACATCGCGAGGGCTTCGGAGTCGCGGAACACCATGGCGGTGAAGATGGCGAAGGCCGTCTGTTGCATGCTGGAGGTGAGTACCCCCGTGACACCGAAGTCCAGGAAGACGAGCTGTTTGTCCGGGGTGATGAAGAGGTTTCCGGGGTGTGGGTCACCGTGGAAGAAGCCCTGCTCGTAGACCTGCCGGAATGTGGCGTCCATCAGGGTGTGGGCGAGGCGGTGCCGGTCTGCCTCGTCGAGATCGGGGAGGGCCTGGGGCAGGGGGCGTCCCTGGATGTGCTCCATCACGAGCATGCGGCGTGTGGAGATGTCCGGGTGGACCTGGGGAACTCCGACATCCGTTCCCTGGAGCGCCCGCTGCATGCGCTGGGTGGCCTTGAGCTCCTGGGTGAAGTCGAGCTCCCTGCGGATGGCGATGTCGAACTCCCGGATCATGGCGGCGGGTGTGTACAGTCCCGGGAAGTTCACCCGCCCTTCCAGGAGGCGGGCGATGGTGTACAGGATCGCGAGATCGCTGGCGATGACGGGCTCGATGCCCTTTCGCTGCAGCTTGACCGCCACGGGTTCGCCCGTCCGCAGCACACCCCGGTGCACCTGGGCGATGGAGGCGGCGCCGAGGGGGATGAAGTCGAACTCCTCGAACCACGACTCGAGGGGACCGCCGAGCTCCTCCTCCACCACCTCGCGCACGTCCTGTTCCGGCATGGGCGCGACGTCGTACTGCAGGGTCGAGAACTCGGTACGGACGTCTTCGGGAAGGATGTCGGGCCGCATCGCGAGGATCTGCCCGAGCTTGACGAAGGTGGGACCCAGCTCGATCAAGGCCTGTCGCAGCCGCCTTGCATAGTGGGCGGTGGTCTCCGTGTCCGAGGGAGCGGGCACGTCGACATCCATGCCCATCCGCTCGAGGACCTCGCCGAAGCCGTGTCGTGCGAGGACCCGCGTGATGCGCTGCAGTCGACCGAGGTCCGTGACCCGCAGACCCTCCATGAACCCTCGCTCCTAGGCGCGCACCGAAAGATGCTCGCGAATACGGTCGGCCACAGCCTCGGGGGTGAACCCGAATTGTTCGGCGAGCACCTCCGCAGGCGCGGAGGCGCCGAAGTGATCGATGCCGATGGCCAGGCCGTCACGGCCGATCCAGCGGTACCAGCCCTGGGTGGCTCCGGCCTCGACGCTGATGGTGGGCAGGGAGGGCGGAAGCACGGTGTCCTGCCACGAGGCGGGTTGTTCGGAGAACACCTCGAGACAGGGGGCGGAGACCACCCGCACCGGCAGGGAGGCGGCGGCGAGGAGCTCCTGGGCCTGCAGGGCCAGCGAGACCTCGGAACCCGTGGCGATGATGACCGCCTCCGGGGCCGTGTCGGGCTCGGACAGGATGTAGGCGCCACGGTGGGCGTTCGCGGTCTGTTGCTTCGTGAGGACCGGCAGCCCCTGACGGGTGAGGACCACGGCGCTGGGGCCCTGCTCCCAGGCCACGGCCCCCTGCCATGCCGCGATGGACTCGGTGGCATCGGCCGGGCGCCACACCCGGAGGCCCGGAATGGAACGCAGGGCCCACAGGGTCTCGATGGGCTGGTGGGTGGGACCATCTTCGCCGAGGAAGATGGAGTCGTGGGTGTAGATGTACTGCACGGGCTGCTTCATGAGGGCCGACAGCCGCACGGCCGGGCGCATGTAGTCATGGAAGATCAGGAACGTGGCGCAGTAGGGCAGGAACCCGCCGTGCAGCGACAGCCCGTTGCTGATGGCCGCCATGGCGTGCTCGCGGACGCCGAAGTGCAGGGTGCCGGGCAGCTCCATGGTGTCCGGGCCGATGCTGGGAAGTCCGAGGGAGGTGCCGTTGGAGCCCGCGAGATCGGCGGAACCGCCGAGCAGGTTGGGCATGCGGGCCACCATCGCCTCCAGGATGGCCTGGCTGGACTTGCGGGTGGCGATGGAGGTGCCTGGCTCGAATTCCGGCCAGTCCAGGGCGGAGAGCCACTCCTCGGGGCGGCGATCGAGCCACTGGCGCAGCTCCTGGGCCTGGGGGTGGGCCTCCATGCGGGCGTTCCAGGCAGCGTGGGCTGCCTGGCCTCGCTCACGGGCCTCGTGGAAGTGGGCGTAGGCGGCTTCCGTGGTGACGAAGTGGGCGTCCGGATCCAGGCCGAGGCGGGTCTTCACACCGCGGATGTCCTCCTCGCCGAGGGGGGCACCGTGGGTCTTCGCCGTGCCCTCGATGGACGAGCCCTTGCCGATGGTGGTGCGACAGGCGATCAGGGACGGCTTGTCGTGGACCTTCCGGGCGGCCTCGAGTGCGCGTGCGATGGCGTCCGGGTCGTGACCGTCGACCTTCTGCACGTGCCAGCCGTACGCCCGCATGCGGGCGGGGACGTCTTCCGTGAAGGCGAGCTCGGTGTCGCCTTCGATGGAGATGTGGTTGTCGTCCCACATGTAGATGAGGCGACCGAGCTTCAGGTGGCCGGCCAGGGAGGCGGCCTCCGCGGAGATGCCCTCCATCAGGTCGCCGTCGGACACGATGCCCCAGGTGTGGTGGTCGACGAGGTCCTTGCCGAAGCGGTGGCGGAGGAGCTTCTCGGCGAGGGCCATGCCCACGCCGGTGGCGAATCCCTGGCCCAGCGGACCGGTGGTGGTCTCGACACCCACGGTGTGGCCGTACTCCGGGTGTCCGGGGGTCCGTGAGCCCCACTGGCGGAACGCCTTCAGGTCGTCGAGGGAGACGTCGTATCCCGTGAGGTGGAGCATGCTGTACAGCAGCATGGACCCGTGACCCGCGCTCAGCACGAAGCGGTCCCTGTCCGGCCATGTCGGGGCCTCGGGGTCGAAACGCAGGAAGGACGACCAGAGCACCGCGGCCATGTCGGCCGTGCCCATCGGCATGCCAGGGTGGCCGGACTTCGCCTTCTGCACGGCGTCCATGGCGAGACCGCGGATGATGGATACGGCGTGGGCATGGGACATCGAGTCTCCTGGGAACACGGTGGTGTGTCTGGGTAGGGTATCACCCGGAACCGGAGCCGGGGGGCCCGCGAAGGGGCCGTTGCGGCGGTGTACCATGGATGCTGCGCGTCTGGACCCGGGGTCAGGGGGTTGTGGCGTTCTCTCCCAGCTCTGCAGTCCTCTCCGCTGCGCGACGTTGCCTGCGGGCCTTTCGGCGCTTCCACAGACCCTTCAGTCCGCCGGCGTCGGCGTCGGTGTCGGAGGCCTCGTCGGTCTCCTTGTCCTTGCGCGGCGTCATGCCGAACAGGTTGCAGTGCTTCTCCGGGAGGTCGTCCGTGGGAAGCCAGATGCGCTGCGTCTCCTCGCAGTCCTTGCAGGGCGGCAGGCCGGTCGAGGCGCAGACGTCGATGGCCCGCAGATCGGTGTCGTCCTTGAAGGAGCCGCTGCCCGCACGGACCATGTTCGCGAAGCCAGCCCACACCGGAAGCGCGGCCTTGGCACCGGACAAGCCCATCGTGCCGGTGTCGTTGCCCACCCAGACGCTGATGGACCACTGGGGCGAGATGCCGACGAACCAGGCGTCGCGCCCCTCGTCGGTGGTGCCCGTCTTGCCACCGATGGCGCCTTCCGCGCCGAGGGCCGCGGCCGAGGCTGCGGTGCCGCGGGTGACCACGCCTTCGAGGACGTGTCGCGCGAGCTCGGCCGAGCGGACCGTGGCGATCCGCTGGACCGATGGCTTGTAGGTGTACAGGCGGCTCTCGCCTCGGTCGGCCGTGACGCTCGTGAGGATGGTGGGCTCGTGGACCACACCGTCCGCGGCGAAGGCGCCGTAGGCGCGGGCGAGCTCGAGGGGCGTGGCGGGAAACGCGCCGAGGGCTGCAGAGGGAAGGGCCGTGGCGCGTGACAGGCCGGCATCCTCGAAGAAGTGCTGCTGGTCTTGGGCACCGAGCTTCTCCGCCATGCGGATCGCCGGCAGGTTCCGGCTCTGCTCGATCGCCCGCTGCACGGTCATGACGCCCTTGTAGTTCCCGTCGTAGTTGGTGGGGGCCCACACGCCGTCGTCGTCGGACCGCTCGAGGGCCTCGTCCAGGATGAGGGTGGCCGGGTGGAAGGTCGAGTCCTCGTCGAACAGGGCCATCATGGTGAGCGGCTTGACGGTGGAGCCGGCCTGGCGCCAGGCCGAGACAGCCCGGTGGAAGGGGCTTGTGCGGTAGTCGTAGCCACCGACGATGGCCACGATGTGACCGGACCAGGCGTCGAGGGCGACCAGGGCAGCCTGGGCTTCCGAAGCAGAGCTGTGTCCGCTGCGTAGCGCGCCCACGGCGTTGCGCACGGCTGTACGGGCCGCCCACTGGTGATGGGGCTGGACGGTGGTGTACACGTCGAGTCCACCGGACTGCATGGCCTCGTTGCCGAGGTGCTCGGCCACTTCGTCCATCGCCACGGCGACGACCCACGGGGCGCGCCAGCTGAGGTTGGGCGCGCTCGGCAGCGTGTTCAGCGGCTCGGCGCTTGCGGCCTGTGCCTCGGCCTCGCTGATCTTCTTCAGATCCACCATCCTGCGAAGGACGAGGTCACGGCGGGTCTTCGCGCGATCGGGGTGTCGGAGCGGGTGGTAGGTGTTCGGGGACGAGATGATGCCCGCCATGGTCGCGGCTTCCGCGAGGGTGAGGTTGCGTGCCGACTTGCCGAACCAGGCGCGGGCACCCTGCTCGAACCCGTGGATGGGAAGTCCGCCCTGGTGCCCCAGGTACACCTCGGTGAGGTACATGTTGAGCAGTTCCTGCTTCGACAGCACGTGCTCGAGGGCCAGCGCGTGGAAGGCCTCGCGGACCTTGCGGCGGATCGTGCGCTCGGGGGAGAGGAACAGGTTCTTCGCGAGCTGCTGGGTGAGGGTGGACCCTCCGTGGAGGCCTCCGCCGCTCGTGAGGTTGTGGAACACGGCCCGGGCGATGCCCAGGGGGTCGACGCCCATGTGGTGGTGGAACCGGGTGTCCTCGATGGCGAGCAGGGCGGGCTCCACGTGGGCCGAGACCGAGCTCAGCTGCACCTCGGAGCGCCGGCCGTCGACATCGCCAAAGGTCGCGAACCGTGTGGGGGGCAGCGTGACCCCGGAGGTCGGGGAGATGGTGGTGACCCGATCGTCCCGGAACGTGATGGTCGCCTGACGGGACTTGATCTCGAAGTCCGGGCCGGACTGGGCCTCGGTGTACAGGTCGATGCGGTTGCCCGAGTGGCGGAATTGGCCGGGACCTGGCTCGGCGTCGGTGCGTTCCAGTCCGGCGTTCAACAGGTCGTCGGCCATCTGGTGGGCCGGGTAGTACTCCCCGGGGCGGGGCATGGCGGGGGCCGACCACACCGTGGTGACCCGGGCGTCCGCGGGGGCGGCCAGGTGTGCCCGGACCGTGCGCAGGCTGTCCTGGTAGACGAACCAGGTGCCGACGAGGCCTCCCACGGCCAGCGCACTGCCCCAGAACAGGGCCTGCCGGCCGAGCCAGGTGCGCGCCCGCTTGAGCGGGGAGCCGCCGGTGCCGCTGGGTCTGGTCGAACGGGTCTTCCTGGTCGCAGATCCCTTGGAGGAGCGGGGGCCTCGGGAGGAAGAACCACCTCGTGGGGTGGATCGGGAGCTGCTGCGGCTGGAGCCGCTGCTACGGGAGCGTCCACTCGCACGAGCGGCACCCTGGCGGGCGTTGCCCTTGGAGGGGCGCGATGGCTTGGAGGAGGAGGATCTGGCCATGTGGTGGGGCTCCGAGCTTGACCGGCGGGCGCGGGGTAACGTACCTCATCTCTGTCAGACAGCAGCAGGTCGAGACATGTCCTGAAACGGGATGACTGCATCATGATCGTGCGTGACGCCACCACCGGATTGTTGAGTCTTGTAGCGCCGGCGCGTTCGCTACGGCCGACTCCGAGGAAACACGGCCACCTTGTCGACCTGGGCACGCAGGCGTGTCCGTTCTGCGGCGACCTCCACCCCGATGCCGTGGCCACCGCGGGACAAGACGACTCCTGGACGCTGCAGATCATCCCCAACGCGTTTCCCGTCCTCACCGCGGCCGAGGGAGGAAGGCACGAGGTGGTGGTCGAGGACTCGGCTCACGATGGCGACTGGACCGACCCCGAGGTGCACACGAGGTCCCTGCTGGCGGTCGCAAAGCGCATCGGAGAGCTCGAGGCCACACCGGGCGTGCGGTGCGTGCTCTGGTTCCGAAATGTCGGCTACCTGGCGGGGGCGAGCCTCACGCATCCACACTCCCAGCTGCTCGCCCTGCCACAGGTGCCCGCCGTGGTCGCGAACATCACGCGCGCGGGCCGACAGGGGCTGGCTTCCGGCAGTGGCTCTGCGTGGCAGGCGCTCGAGCAGGCGGCCGGAGGCGACGTCGTCTGGGACGACGAGCAGGTGTCGGTGGTCGCTCCGGCGGCACCCCAGACCACCGGCGAAGTCTGGGTGGTCCCCAAGGACGGGCGGAGCAGCATCTCAGGCGCCGGGCGGGGCACCCTCGAGGCCGTGGCCGCCTCGCTGCACCGGATCACCTGTGGGGTGTGGGGAAGCACCGGACCGGTCGACCACAACGTCGTGCTCCACTCCCTTCCCGCCAGCGAAGGAGAGGGACTGCAGTGGCACCTGCGGTGGTTGCCCCGTCGAGGCATCCCGGCGGGGCTCGAGCTGGCCACCGGCTGCCAGGTGGTCACGGAGGCCGCCACGCAGACCTCCGCGCGCCTCCGGGACGGTTGGCGTGCCTGGGCTCAGGGGCTCCAGAAGAGCGGCACGTAGGCCACGAGCAGCAGAGCCGTGCCCATCACGGTCATGGGGAGCACCAGGCGCTCGTGGCGTCGGTACCACGATGCACCTGCGAGGTGGGCATCCCCGGTGGGGGGGGCATGCTCCAGGTCGTCGACGACCGTACGGGTGAGGAGGTGGTTCAGGGCGACGGGCGGCGTGAGGTAGCCCAGCTCGAACGCCACAAGGACCACCATCCAGAAGTGCAGCGGCGCGATGCCGTTGGCGTAAGCGACCTTCGTGAGCGTGGCGGAGACCAGGATCACGGCGCCGTAGGGGTCCATGACCATGCCCACGGCCACCAGCGCGATGGCCAGGAGCGACATGGCCGCGAACGGGGAGCCGAGGTCGGTGGGGACCATCTCCATCACGCCCGCTCGCTCGACGATGCCACCCAGCGCCACGCTCAGGGCCATCAGGATGAGCAGGGCACCGATGTGCTCCGTGGTCTCGCTGGTCGCCCGTGCCACGGGACGGGACAAGCCGGAACCTTCCTGGCGGCCCTCCCACCACAGGATCAGGAGCAACGCGATCAGGATGATGCGTGGCGCGTTGTGCTCGTCGAGCCACTCTCCGAGCACGGTGCCCGAGAGCACGATGGCCGTGATGCCGAGGGCCAAGGGTGCGAACAGTCGTCGCGCGGCCCTTGCGGACGCGGGAAGGGCTTCGGACAGGGGGGCGAGGGACCACTTCGAGGTGCGGGTGAGCCATGCCATCGCGGCGAACAGACCTGCCGTGAGTGCGAACACGCCCGTGCCTGCCGAGAACAGCTCGGTGGTCGTGACCTGCTTGTTCAGGGAGGCGACGATCACCACGAGGAGACACGGAGCGAGGACCACGCCCATGCTCCCTGACATGGCGGTGGCGGCCAGCGCCAGCTGCTCACGGGCACCCGCTTGACGAAGCTCGCGGTACAGCAGCCCGCCTACCGCGATGACGAAGATGCCCGATGCACCGCTGTAGGCGGTGGGCAGGGCAGCGAGGAGCACCAGGACGACCGTGAGCAGCTCGGGGGGCATCCGGAAGGGACGCAGGACGGAGAACACGCCCTCGGGCAGCCTGGACTGTTTGAGGAGCATGCCTGCCCACACATACAGGCCCACCTGGATGTACAGGCTGGCGTGTTCGGTGAGCTTGTCGAGGTAGATGGCCAGCCCGGTGGGGTGCGACTCCCCGATGAGGAACCAGGCACCGGCGATGAGCGCCATCCACGTGTACAGGGGAGTGGCCGCCAGGCCTTCGGCCCAGGTGCCTCCGCGCTCCAGCTCCGGGTCTGGATGCCGGAGGGTGTGCAGGTTGCGAGCCGCCATCGCCGCGAACCCGAGTGCCCACACGAGGGGCAGGTGGGGGGACTGCAGCAGCAGGCCGGATGCAGTCAAGGAGGCTTCGTGGGCCAGGGCGCTCGCCATCAACATCAGGTTGGCCAACGCCTGCAGGATGGCGCTGACGCGGAACGCGAACCGGGACGAGGCACCCCTCATCGCGATGTGGGCTGATCGAGACGTGGCCAGGACGCCGCAGAGCATGAGCAGGGAGACGAGGAGGTACGGCGTGGCCTTGCGACCCGCCCCATTGAGCTCGCCCGTTGCCTTCTCCACCGCACGGTAGGCACGCAGGGGCGGGGTAAGGCGCTCCTGCTGGGCGTCATGTGCCTCCTGACGGAAGAGACAGGCCTCGTGGGCCGCCTTGGTGGGATCGGGGTCTCGCGTCTGGAGCGCCACGGCGGCGGCGGGTGTGTCGCCGCCCTGCTTCTCGCCGTCGAGCTCGGCGAACATGGCATCGAGGGTGGAGGGGGCGTCGCCCTGCTGCTGGCCGTCGAGCTCGGCGAACATGGCATCGAGGGTGGAGGGGGCGTCGCCCTGCTGCTGGCCGTCGAGCTCGGCGAACATGGCGTCGAGGGATCCATCGGCGGGGCGCTCTCGAGGTAGTCCCTGCGACCCGTCCGTGGGGGCGTCACACGCGGGTCGCGGCCGGTCGGTCCGGAGGTCGGCGTAGCCGGGCCACATCCCTTCGCCCCACGACAGCAGCTGACCGTGCACGGACTCTGCCGAGCGGTGCACGACCGTGAACGCGAGCATGGACAGCGCCACGAAGATGGAGAGGGAGCGGAGCATGGGGAGCCACCTGTGCCCTGTGGGAGAAGCAAGCGGGTTGTACGGAGTGAGGGCCGCGTCTGGGACGCTCGCGGCTCGCTACAGGTCGAGTCCTTCCAGGAGGTCACCTGCGTCGGGCAGGGCTGCCTCTGCTGTGGATGGGAGTCGTCCGAGTTCGCCATAGGGGGTCCGGTGCCCCTCTGCTTCGGTCCAGAGAACGTCCGACTCGTGCATCGCCAGCATGCGGCCGACGTCGTCGAGCATGGCCCATCGCGGATCGGCCGGGGTGGCAAGGGAGGCCGCGAATCGTCTCAGCGAGTCGGCTCGACGCGCGTCGTCGCCGGTGTTGGCGGCGGCCTGCACGAGGAATGCGCCGGCGAGCCTGACACCAGCGGCCTCTCCGATGGAGGCGGCGTCGTCGAACATCTTCCAGGCGTCGACGGTGGCTTGGCCCGGAAGCGCGGTGGAGATGGCTGCACGCAAGGCGAGGGGGACGCCCCACCACTCCTGATCATCGACGCACGTGCTCGCCCTGAGGATGGTTGGCGGCAGGTGACCCGTATCGCCGGCGGCGCCTTGGGCCTTGCTGTTGTGGATGGAGGCCATCATCCCTGCACACAGGCCCATCAGGTAGTAGAACTCGTCCCGCTCGTGGCGAAGCGTGGGACACTGTCCGTCTGCTGCGGGCAGGCCCCAGGTGTCCACCACGAGGTCGTAGGACGCGAGGTACCGGGCGGCTGCGAGCCTGTGCAGTCGCTGCTCCTCGATGCGCGCATCGGTGGCCTCTTCGACCTCTCCGGCCCGGTGGGCCCGAAGCCGTCGGAACTCGGCCTGCCAGATGTCCTGCTCGAGGCAGATCCCTGCAGCGAGCATGGGGACGATGTTCGTCTGGGCTGCGTTGGCCGAGTGGCCCCCGAACCCTCCCATGATGGCGCTCAAGGCCTCACCTGCGGCACACCCCAGGGTGGCGTCGCTGCCGCGGAGAGTGGCCGGGAGGATGTGTCTATCGGCGACGGCGGAGGTGGTGTTGGCCAGGGTCGAGGCACACCCCGCGGTGAGCATCAAGACCAGTGGCAGATATCGCATGGGGCCTCCGCTCACTCAGGGCTGGTGGTGCACTCGGTGCGCGACGCGTCTGCTCGGCAGCGCACGCGCTTCATGAGGGTGAGCATGGTGCCGTGGTAGACACCCTCCTCGCGAAGGGAGACGCGCACGTCCTGGAACATCTGCTCGTATCCGGGCTTCTCGGAGGTGGGGATGTCGACCCACAGGTCTGCGGCGATGTCGGACTCGCTCGAGCGCACCACCCGCATGGCCCGGTCGAACTGGTCGGCCGTCCAGCTGCGGGACCAGGCTGCGAAGGAAGGCGACACCGCTTCGGAGCGGGCCACGAGCTGGAACGTGAGCTGGGAGACCGGGTAGCGGATGATGCCTCCGCCGCCGGACAGTCCTCGGTACAGCTCGAGGGGGCCGAACGCGGTGGCCGGCGAGTAGGCGATGTCGACCGCGCCATTGTTGAACATGCTCGCGAAGGTCCCGATGTCGGCGGACACCTTGGAAGCCCCGACCACATCCACCATCCGTCGGGCGGCGTCGTCCGAGGAGATCGTGGCGACCTTCCGTCCGGCGAGGTGGCTCTTCTGGGACCAGGAGCGGTTCTTCACGAAGAGGTACACGGCGCCTGCGGGATAGATGCCGGCATTGACGTACTGCGCGGTCTGGTTGAGGGCCGTAGCGGAGTCGGACGCGAGCAGACGGATGGATGTCTTCAGCAGGTCGTAGGAGGGCAGGGCTCCCATGGCCTCGAGGGTCGCCGTGGGCAGGGCGAACTGCCGTGCCCTCAGACCCGTGATCAATGCCATGCCACACTGCCCGGCGGCGAGATCTGCGGCTGCAGTCGACTCGTCGGTGTAGGGGACGAGCTCGAGGGACACACCCTGTGCCTTCGCCTGAAGCTGGTAGTCCTGGGCGAGCTGGAAGGATGCGCCGGTCGTGCCGGCGGGATCGTACACGCAGAGCTTGGTCTCTTCGGCGGCGGCCGTCGCCATGATCGGGATGGAAGCCAGCGTCAACAGGGACAGACGGGTCATGGAGATCTCCATGTTCGGTACCGGGTGAATGGCCAGTGCCTATAGCACATGGTTGCAGCGGATCTGAAGGTTCTTCAGGGGAAGACGCCGGGTGACCGTCGGCCGCCGACGGGCGATTCGACGGGTCCGGCTCTGCTGGCGTGCTGCAGCGGGCGGATGAGCTCTGGCACCTGGGTTGTCCCGGGCGCCGCCGTTCTCGAGGAGGCGGTGGCATGGCGGTCCAGGTTTCAGGTTGTGCGTTGCAGGGCATCGTGGCTCGGCCGATCGCGGTGGAGGTGGATCTCCTTCGCAGACTGCCGGGCATCTCGGTGGTGGGGCTCGCGGGCAGTGCGGTCCGGGAGAGCGCCGAGCGGATCCGGTCGGCCGTCCAGGCGTCACAGCTGGACTTTCCACGCAAACGGGTCGTGGTGAACCTGGCACCGGCGGACCTGAAGAAGGATGGCTCCTTCCTCGACCTGGCCATGGCCGTGGGCATCCTCGCCTGCGATGGGCAGGTCCCGGTGGAAGCCTGTCGAAACGTCACCTTCGTGGGGGAACTCTCCCTCGCGGGAGCCCTCCGGCCCGTTCGTGGCGCGGTGGCGTTCGCGATGGCGGCGAGGGACGAAGGCCACCTCGTCGTGCTTCCGGAAGAAAGCGCTGCGGAAGCAGCGATGGTGCCGGGCATCGAGGTCCTCGGGGCGCGCACGCTGCTGGACGTCGTGGCCCACCTCCGGGGGGAGCGTACGCTGCCGGCTGCCACGCCTCCGACGAGCCGGCCCTTGTGCGGTGGTCCGGACATGGAGGAGGTCCGAGGCCAGGGTCTCGCTCGCAGGGCGCTCGAGATCTCGGCCGCTGGCGGTCACCACGTGATGCTGATGGGCCCCCCAGGCTGCGGAAAGTCCATGTTGGCCAGGCGACTGCCTTCGATCCTTCCGTCCCTTGCCTTCGAGGAGGGGCTCGAGGTCCTGAGGATCCACGGGGTCGTGTTCGGATCCTGTGGTGAGCCGGGTCAGATGCAGCGGCCATTCCGTGCGCCCCACCACTCCGTGACCGTGGCGGGCCTGGTGGGGGGGCGTACCCTTCAGCCCGGTGAGGTGAGCCTCGCCCACCACGGCGTGCTCTTCCTGGATGAGGCGCCCGAGTTCCGGCGCTCCGCGATCGAGGTGCTCCGGACGCCACTCGAGGAGGGGGAGGTCACCATCAGCCGGGCCGACGGCGCGGTGCTCCTGCCCGCGTCCTTCACGCTCGTGATGGCAGCCAACCCGTGTCCCTGCGGCATGAAGGGGTCCGCGCGTCCCTGCAGGTGTACGGATCGGGAAGTGGCCCGGTACCAGCAGAAGCTGTCGGGTCCCATCCTCGATCGTGTGGACCTCCGGGTCCGTGTCGAGGAGGTACCTGCGCAGGTCCTCATGGAGGAGGCCAAGGGGGAGAGTTCCACCAGGATCCGTGCCCGCGTCGAGGCGGCTCGCCTCCGCCAGTGGAGCCGGCAGGGCCCCGTCCTGAACCGTTCCCTCTCCCGGGCGCAGCTCGACGAGCACCTGCAGCTGGAGCCTCAGGCCAGGGTGCGTCTTGGTAGCGCCGTGGAGGCATACGGGATGTCGGGTAGGGGCATGACCCGCGTGTGTCGTGTCGCCCGGACCATCGCCGACCTCGCGGGAAGCGGCACCGTCGCCGACCACCACATGGTCGAGGCGCTCGCGTTTCGGCACGCGGGGGATCCGACATGCACGGCCTGATCCTCGTGTGTCTGTGGGGCGTCGTCGATCGCATCGAGGGCGACCTGGTCGTCGTGGAGTGGGCGGAAGCGCTCCACCCCGACGAGCCCGTGGTCTCCGATGTGGCGGGCGACGAGGTCTGGGGACGTCCGAGGGAGTCCGACCCCGTGTCCCTGTGTCTGTGGGCTCCGCGCGAGGAGAGGGCCCACGCCATCCGGTCGTTCCTGCTCTCGGGTCGACGACCTTCGTCCACCTCCCTTCGGGGAGACCAACCGGATCGCGTCTCGCGATCCAGCAACGCCCCACATGGGGCATCCAAGGAGGGTGTGTCATGCACCAGATGACGGATATGGAACGTGAGAACGCGTTGAACGCGACCCTGAGCGGCCTCGATCGGCGCTTCGGGGGGGGCACGGTGATGCGCCTCGGCGAGCGCGAGACCCGGCCGGCGGAGGTGATCTCCACCGGCTGCCTGAGCCTGGATCGACTCCTGGGCGTCGGAGGGTGGCCCAAGGGACGGGTCATCGAGATCTACGGGCCGGAGTCGTCGGGCAAGACCACGCTCGCGCTGCACGCGCTCGCCGAGGTGCAGAAGCAGGGGGGGGCGGCCGCCTTCGTGGACGCCGAGCACGCGCTCGACGTGAACTACGCCGCACGCCTCGGTGTGGATCTCGACAACCTGCTGCTGTCCCAGCCGGACTCCGGTGAGCAGGCACTCGAGGTCACCGAAGCGCTGGTGCGGAGCGGGGCGGTGGATCTCGTGGTGGTCGACTCCGTGGCAGCGCTCGTGCCCAAGGCGGAGCTCGAGGGCGACATGGGGGATGCCCACATGGGACTGCAGGCGAGGTTGATGTCCCAGGCGCTCCGAAAGCTCACGGCCATCACCAACCGCACGGGGGCCATGGTCATCTTCCTCAACCAGGTCCGGCAGAAGATCGGCGTCATGTTCGGCAACGGCGAGGTCACGCCGGGTGGCAACGCACTGAAGTTCTACGCGTCGATGCGGCTCGAGATCCGTCGCATCGGTGCCATCAAGGATGGGGGAGACTTCGTCGGTGCGAAGACCCGCCTCAAGGTGGTGAAGAACAAGCTCGCGCCGCCGTTCCGTACCGCCGAGGTGGAGATCCGGTACGGTGCAGGCGTGTGTCCGGTGAGCGAGGTGATGACGCTGGCCGAGGAGTCCGGTGTCCTGCAGCGGAGCGGCAGCTGGTGGTCCTTCGGCGACGACCGCCTGGGGCAGGGCAAGGAGCGGGTCCGCGAGCGCCTCATGGAGGATGCCGAGCTGCTGAACACCATCCGGAATGCCGTCGTGGCGTCCCAGCATCCCGGCGATCCTCCCGAGGCCTGACCCCCACGAGGAACGCCTGTACCATCTTCATGTGGTCCGCCGCGGCCACCTGCTGTTGGTGCGACAAAAATGTCGCGCCCTCCTCAGAGCGCTCTGAACCGTCGATCCGAACCCGTGACGGGCCGTACCAGGACTCCATGACGTGCGTCCTCCAACGGTGCCAGGAGACCTACCGGACATGATTGTCCCGGTAGGTCCCCCACGCGGCCCCCTGGCAGGGGGTGACGTCTGGCACGGTGGTTGCGGTAGGGCTCGGCGGAGACGCAAGGGCGAATGCCCGCGGCAAGAGTCCCACCACGGCACGTTCGTGGTGGGCTCTTTTCGTTCTTGGAGTGAAGGTCGACGTCTGGGGTAGGATCTCCGGGTGAGACCCGTCCGCTGCGGGCGGTGAGACCGGGAGATCGGCTTGAGAGCAGGCGTCGTGTTCAACCCCCGTTCGGCTGCGGGTCGAACGGGACGGAGGCAGGCCCGGATCGAGGAGCACCTCGAGTCCCTCGGACTGTCGACCATCCTGTTCAGGCCCACGAGGTGTCCCGGAGATGGCGAGAGCCAGGCGAGGCAGCTCGCCGAGGTGGATGAGGTGGATCTCATCGTCGTCGTCGGTGGAGACGGCACCCTCAACGAGGTGGCCAATGGTGTGTTGCGGTCGCAAAGACCGACCGTTCCCGTGGCCCTGGTTCCAGCGGGCACGGGAGGGGACTTCGCGAGGATGCTCACCTATGGGAAGGGAGACTGGGACGGTCTGCGGGAGGCGCTCGGGCGACCACCGGTCGCGATCGATGTCATGACCTGCCGGTTTGCCGGCATGGAGGAGGGGCGCCTGGCGCTCAACGTCTCGGGCATCGGTCTCGCGGGGCAGATCGTCCAATGCACCAACCGCGGCTCCAAACTCCTCGGGGGCAAGCTGACCTTTCTGCTGGCCACGTTCGGGGCGCTGGTCCGCTATCGACCAGCGCCCTTCAGGCTGCGTTGGACGCCTGTGGACGGTGGCGAGAGGCACTGGGAGGGGCTCCTGGCGAACGCCTTCGTCGCCAACGGGCGTCACTGTGGCGGTGGGATGGACATGGGACCGGGGGCGGATCCAACCGATGGCGCGTTGCAGCTGGTGGTCGTGCCGTTCGACAATCTCTGGTCGCTTGTCCGTAGACTTCCGTACCTCTACAACGGACGTATCGAGCAGGCTCCTGGTCTCATCGTGGATCGGGTTTCCCGCATCGTTGCCACTCCGGCAGAAAATCTGACGCTGCCCGGTGAGTGTGATGGAGAGGCTCCCGGCGACCTTCCGGTGGACATCTCGTTCGCCGGAAGGAAGCTTCAGATGTTCGGAATCCGTCAATGAGCATGTGCTGGTTTCGTGCCCGCCTACCAGCATTCGTCAGAACGCGGCAAAGTGCAGCAAAGTCTGGAAATTTCGCGGACGCCTTCCTTGCCAAAGGCGGGTTCATCCCGTAGAACAGGAATGTTGTGACTGCGGAACGCGCCCGATGGGTGCAGACTACGGTCCACGCTCCTCCGCTGTTGGAGGAATCGTGTTGGGCTTGATTCGGGCACGTCCCGGATGTGCTGTGGAGGTAGGATGAACAAGGCAGACCTGACTCGGGTTCTCGCTGAAAAGGCGAATCTCCCCAAGGTTCGGGCAGCGGAGTACATCAACATCATCACCCAGACCATTCAGGACGCCCTCTGCCGCGAAGAGAAGGTCACCATCTCCGACTTCGGAACGTTCACCGTTTCTCGTCGTGAGGCCTACGAGGGGCACAACCCCCAGACCGGCCGCAAGATGGATGTGCCTGAGCGCAGGGTCCCGGTCTTCCGAGCCGGAAAGGGCCTGAAGAACAAGCTCAACGGAGAATGATCGGCGGCGCCTTGGGCGCTGTCGAAGTGAATCGCTGAACCATCCTTGCACCGCAAGGAATGTCGCTAGGTCAGGAGACGACATGAACAAGGCGGATCTTACCGACGTGCTGGCAGAGAAGGGTTGCATCGCAAAGGTGCGCGCTGCCAACTACATCAACATCATCACCGAGGCCATCCAGGATGCCCTCCTTCGTGATGAGAAGGTGACCATTTCCGACTTCGGTACTTTCACCGTGTCTGAGCGCAAGGGCTTCAGCGGACATAACCCCAAGAACGGCGAGAAGATGGAGGTTCCCCCCCGTCGCATCCCCGTGTTCCGCTCCGGCAAGGGCCTCAAGCGCAAGCTGAACGCTCACCTGAGCTGAGATCGCTGCCACCGCTTCGGTGGCCTCTGATCCCACAAACCCTGCGACGTCGCGTCGCAGGGTTTGTCTCGTCTTGCAGACCTCGATCCCCGTGACACAAGAATGCAGCCTGGGAGTTCAAATGGACGTGTGAGGTGCAGGTACACGTCGATGTGCGGGTGGACCTTTCCAACAAGCGGATTAGGTTCCGGGGGAGAATGGCCGAGAGTGAGTGTATGAGCAACCTCGAGAACGTCCAGACGATGCATTCCACGCCGGTAGTCAGGATTGTCGCCAAAGCCCGCCTTCCTTCCCGGTTTGGCACCTTCACGGTTGTCGGCTTCGAGTCCGAAGACGGCAAGGAGCACAGTGCGGTCATCCATGGGGATGTCGAGGGTCACTCTGCGGTCCCGCTGCGTGTCCACTCGGAGTGCTTCACGGGCGACGTGATGGGTTCACTGCGGTGCGACTGCCGCGACCAGCTCGAGGCATCACTCGGCATGATCGCGGGCGAGGAGCGTGGCGTGGTGCTCTACCTGCGACAGGAAGGTCGTGGTATCGGTCTCGCCAACAAGATTCGTGCCTACGCTCTGCAGGATGCGGGTCTCGACACCGTGCAGGCCAACCACGCCCTTGGCTTCCAGGATGATGAGCGGCGCTACGACGTCGCGGCCGAGATGATCCGGCAGCTGGGCATCGAGTCCATCCAGCTCATCACCAACAACCCCAACAAGATCGCCGGACTCCAGGCTTGGGGTGTGAAGGTCGACGGCCGCATCCCCCTGAAGATGCCGCCGAACGAGTTCAACTGGGCCTACCTGCAGACCAAGAAGTCCAAGAGCGGCCACCTGCTCTGAGCAGCAGGCGGGTTCGGCCAGCTGGAGACAGACCCGGCGAGGGCACACGGTTGGCCCTGGCCGCTTTCGTCATCTGGCGGTGAGGAGGCCCAATCCGACGGCCACGGCCGTCGGGGCGCGCTGGATCCAGGGGCCGAGGGACAGGGGCATGAAGCCGGCGTCGAAGGCCTGCTGCACCTCCTGATCCGTGAGGCCGCCTTCGGGACCGATGAGGAGGGCCTTGCTGCCGTCGTGCATCGGCGAGTTACTGCTACCGGGGTGTGCGACATAACGGTGCATCACATCCGCGGTGGCTTCGAGGGTTGACGTGAGATCCCCGGTCGGGAGGAGCTCCGGCAGGGCTGCCCGACGACACTGCTGGGTGGCACTGGCCAGGATGCGGTGCCAGCGATCCTGCTTGTCGCCCTTGGCGATGCTCCGGGCGGCACGGAACGGGTGGATGTGGGTGGCGCCGATCTCGGTGGCCATCCGCAGGGCATCGTCCATGGCGGATCCCTTGACCACGGCGACGATGAGGTGCAGCGGCTGCATCCGAGGCTGCGGGGTAGGGGATTCGTCGAGGTCGAGGATGGCGATCCCGTCTTCCACGGACCGGAACGTGGCGCGTGCCTGCATGCCGAGATCGTCGAGGAGCAGGAAGGCCTGTCCGGGCTTGGCCCGAAGCACGCGGAGCAGGTGGTGGGATCCGTCGGCATCCAGCGCCACCGGACCAGGGGTCGGCGGCAGGGCGGGAATGCGGAAGTTCCTCATGCGGGAACCCGGTAGTGCAGGTGGACCCACTCGCCGTCGACGGCGCGCTCGACGAGCTCGAGGCGGTGATCGAATGCCTTGCGCACGAGCTGCTCGCGGTCTGCGAGGATGCCCGCGAGGAGCAGGTGGCGTCCGGTGAGGGCCACCAGCTGATCCGCGTACTTGTGGAGCAGCTCGGCGTAGATGTTGGCCATCACGATGTCGGCGGGCTCGTGGACGTCGTCGAGGGTGGCCGTGCGGAAGGGGACCTCGATGCTGTTCATCTCGGCATTGTGCACGGCGTTGTGGATGGCCTCGGGATCGATGTCGAACCCGGAGACCTTCAGGCCGAGGCGTGCCGCGGCGATGGCCAGGACGCCCGAGCCACAGCCGACGTCGAGGGCGGTCTCTCCCTGCACGGAGCCGTCGAGGAGGAAGCGCAGGATGCCCTTGGTGGTGGCGTGCTGACCCGTGCCGAATCCCTGTCCCGGTTCGATGATGAGATCGCCGGACTCTGCGTTCCACGGAGCGGCGATGGTGAGACCCGGCGCGATCTCGAGGCGAGGGAAGCTGGCCTGCCAGGAGGTGGTCCAGTCCTCCTCGACGACGGGGCGGATCTGTACGGTGGCACCTTGCGGTGCACACCAGGTCTGCAAGGAGGCCAGCAGCTCGTCGGGGCTCGGGGTCTCGAACCAGGTGACGATCCGCTTGTGGGACGGCTCCGGTGCAGCGGGACCGTCGTCCCAGGGCTGGCGAGGAGGGGGCTCCTCACCGGGGAGGTAGTCCTCCTGCAGACCCTGGGCACCGAGGGTGAACAGGTGGGAGGAGAGGAGCTCCACGGCGTCCGTGGGCCAGGGGGAGATGTCCACTTCCCACCAGGTCATGTGTGCCTCAGTCTACGGTGATGCCGTTGCGGCCGGCTTCGACGAGCACACCGGCGCTGTGGGTGTGACGGGTGAGCTTGACGAACTCACGGCCCTTGACGCCGCGCATGAACATGGTGGGCGTGCCCTCGATACCGACGTCGATGCCGGCCTGGGCGTTGTCCTGGACCACCTTCAGGGTGGCCTCGTCTGCCATGCAGGTGTCGAAGGCAGCCATGTCGAGTCCGAGCTGCTCCGCCATGAAGCGGATCTGGTCCATCCCGAAGTAGCCCTGGTTGGTGAACAGCTTGTCGGACATCTCCCAGAACTGGCCCTGGGTGTGGGCGCAGTGGGCTGCAAACGCGGCGTTGCAGACCTCGGAGCGACCCTGATCCGGCAGGCCGGGGTTGCAGGCGCCGGAGAGCGGGAAGTACTTGTAGCGGACCTGGACGTCCTTGTTCTGCGCCACGAAGTTCTTCAGGTCGCTGGCGGCCTGCTTGCAGTGGGGGCAACCGAAGTCTGCGAACTCGACGATGACGTAGGGGGCGTTGGGATCGCCGAGCACGGGCTCGTCGCCGGTGTAGCGCAGGCTGGTGGGCAGGGTCTGGTAGTACATGCCGAGGCTCGTGGAGTCCTTGGCGACCTGCTCGATGACCGGTGCGGCGGTGTTCTTGCGGTAGTGGTCCATGCCGAAGAAGGTCAGCACGGCGAAGCTGAGGGCGAAGACGGCGGCGTTCTTCATCGACAGGGAGCGGTTGTCGCCGCGGCCGCGCAGGCCTGCCCACAGAAGCAGGATGTTCACCACGTACATGCCGATGCAGAAGATGCAGAAGGCACCGAGCTGCAGGCTGGCCCATGCCAGGTACAGGCTCATCACGTTGGCGGGGATGCTCAGCAGGAAGGTGAGCTGGGCGAAGGACTGGCGAGCGTCGTTGTCGGACTTGTTCACGCCGAGGCCGATGAGGATGAGGGCCAGGTAGAACGTGGCGCCCAGGAGGCTGACCGGGATGCCGGCGAGCTCGCTGTACTCGCTGCTGTTGACCGTGCCGCAGTTGAAGGTGGCGTTCAGGTCGCACACCGAGCGGCCGGACGCTTCGCCCACCTTCTGCAGGTACAGGTAGCCTGCGAGTCCCATGCCGACGGCGGAGGAGGCGATGATGCCCATGCGGTTGTCGACGCGCAGGATGGCGAAGGCCGCCAGCAGGATGGCCAGCAGCACCGGGACGATGGCGTAGCCACCCAGCGTGGTGAAGTTCAGTCCGAATGCCACCACGGCCATCAGACCTGCAGCGGCGAAGAAGGGCTTGCTCTCGGGAGTCATGGCATCCTCGGAAGGGGGGCTAACGGCCGCGGCGACGCATCTCGTCTTTCGCGGTGCGGGCCTTGAGCGCTTGGCGCTTATCGTAGTTCTTCTTGCCTGTACCCACCGCGATTTCCACCTTGACCAGCGAACCCTTCAGGTAGAGGCGGAGGGGGATCACGGTACGGGACTTCTCGGCCACGGCCTTGCGCAGCTTGGTCAGCTCGTGCTTGTGCAGCAGCAGCCGGCGTTCGCGCAGCGGATCGTGGTTGAAGCGGTTGGCTTCTGAGTATGGGGAGATGTGGCAGCCCATGAGCACGGCACCCTTCGGATCCAGTCGCACATAGGCATCGAGCAGGTTGGCCTGACCCGCTCGCAGGGACTTCACCTCGGAGCCGGTGAGCGAGATGCCAGCTTCGAAGGTGTCGTGGATGTGGTAGTCGTAGCGGGCGCGCCGGTTCAGGACCAGGTTCTTGATCGGCTTGTCTGCCAAGGGGCCTCCAGTGCTCCGCCCATATCGCGACCCCGCTGGACGTGCCGCCTGCGGGTGCACAGCGCGCAACGTAGCACCTGCAGCCCGTGGGCGGGAGGCAGTGCACGCAAGCCGGGGTGGATCCCACGTCGTCCCACTTCGTGCCCCCGGCGTGGCCCGGGTCCCACGTCGTCCCACTTCGTGCCCCCGGCGTGGCCCGGGTCCCACGTCGTCCCACGTCGTCCCACTTCGTGCCCCCGGCGTGGCCCCGAGCCCACGGCGTCCCACGTCGTCCCCCCTGGCGTGGCCCCGAGCCCACGGCGTCCCACTTCGTGCCCCCGGCGTGGCCCGGGTCCCACTTCGTCCCACGTCGGCCCCCCGTCGTGCCCCGCGTCCCACGTCGTCCCACCTCACGCCCCCGGAGCCGGGTCCCGCGGCGTTTCCGTGCCGTGCTGCGTCCCACTCCGCTCCACCCGGCGCCCCCGGGGGTACGCACACTCCCACTTCCCCCCACTTCGTGCCTCCTGACGGTCCTGCATCCCACTGCGTCCCACCCGGGATCCATGAACCGTGGGGGATCCGGGCGGGGAGGGAGGGGGCCTTCCGGATCGGGGGCCTGCACCCCACCGCTGTCCCACTTCCTGCCACGGGTGCTGCAGGACGGCTTTGGCAGGGGCGGACAGAACGGCCCGTGTGACGTCTGGAGGCGGATTGGAGGCGGGATCCGGATCTGCCGACGGCGCCTGCTGGCGGGTGGATCTGATGAATGCGCCACCGGGGTTGCCGGATGCACCGCACGGCGTGGATCGGAATGTGGGGCAAAAGGGGGCAGTAGGTGGGACAAAATGGGGTGAAGTGGAGGAGAGTGGATCGCGGGTGGAATTTAGTGGGATAGTCACTCCGCTGCGGAGGGTGGTCCTCCGCCTCGAGACCACGAGTGGGCATGCTCAAGGTTCGGTGCCAGGCCAAGGCAACGCTCGACGCCAAGGGGCGTCTGGCTCTGCCTGCACCTCTGCGCCGCAGCCTGGAAGTCCACCGGGTCGGATCCCTCGTCCTCAGCTGCTTCCAGGGCGCCGTCTGGGCCTGGACACCCGAGGACTTCGAACGTTCGGTGGAGTCGCGCATGGAGGGCCTGGATCCATTCAAGCCCCAGGTGATGGACTTCACCCACGCCGTCCTCGCGGTGGCCGAGGAAGTCGATGTGGACAAGTCCGGCCGTATCCGCGTCCCCCCCGAGCTTCGCGAGATCGCGGGCCTGGATCGGGAGGTCAAGGTCTTCTCCGTCATGGATCGCATCGAGATCTGGGACCTGCAGCGCTGGAAAGAGCGCTTCACCCAGGCCACTGCAGCCATTCCGAGCCTGGGCGGCATGCCCTCTGCCCCGGCTCCAACACCGGTGGGGGCCGCATGACCAATCCCTGGCCTCACATCAGCGTCATGTTGAACGAGTGCGTGGAGGCTCTTGCCCCCCGCGACGGCGACGTCCTCGTGGACTGCACCCTCGGCATGGGGGGGCACACGGAAGCCCTGCTCGCCGCTGCGGAGTGCACCGTCCTCGGCGTCGATCGGGATGATGACGCCCTGCGGATCGCACGGGATCGTCTCGCCCGCTTCGGGGATCGCTTCGTACCGGTCAAGGGCAGCTTCGGACAGCTCGGAACGCTCCTGGACGGCCTCGGCATCGATCGCGTAGATGGCATCCTGGCCGACCTCGGCGTGTCCTCGCTGCAGCTCGACACCGCCGGCCGTGGCTTCTCCTTCCGACGCGCCGGTCCGGTGGACATGCGCATGGATCAGCGAGCTGCGTTCAGTGCGGCCGACGTGGTCAACGAGTGGGACGAGGACGCCTTGACGGTGTGCATTCGCGAATACGGAGAGGAGCGCCATGCGAGGCGGGTCGCCAAGGCGATCATCCGGGGGCGTCCCTGGACCGACACGCTCGCGCTCGCCAGCACCATCGCCGACGCCATCCCCGGCGCGAAGAAGTCCAAGATCCACCCCGCCACGCGCACCTTCCAGGCCATTCGCATGGCGGTCAACGACGAGCTCGGCCAGCTCGAGTCACTCCTCCGCACCGCGGAGGCGAGGCTCGCACCTGGTGGACGCCTGGCCATCATCAGCTTCCACTCCCTGGAAGACCGGATGGTCAAGCAGTTCCTCGCGAAGGCCTCCGGTCGGGGTACGCCCCGGGATGCCTGGGGCCACCCCATCGAGGCGCCGACCTTCACGAGTCGTAATCGCGCCATCAAGCCCGCAGATGATGATCCCAACCCGCGCGCCCGGTCTGCCCGGTTGCGTACAGCGGTGAGGTTGTGATGTCCCGGCCGGTACCACAGACCCGAGCCACCTCGGTTGCCCCCCTCACGGACCTGCAGATTCCCTGGCAGAATCTTCAGCCTCTCCTCCGCGTGGTGGTGTACTTTGGCGCCGTGGTGATCCTGGCGTTGGCCTACCTGACCATGTCGTTCCGGGCGCAGAAGCTCCACAAGGAAATCGGCGGCACACTGGGCCGTATCGAGGACATCGAGATGGAGAACGAGTCGCTGCGGACCGAGCAGGAGACCCGCAACAGCGTGGAGAGCCTTGAGAAGGTGGCACACGAGCTCGGTCTACAACCCGCTGCTCGTGTGGTGACGGGGGGCGAACGGGGGCAGTGAAGGCGCGCAGGCCGACAAGTGATCCGGGATTGACCCACCGCGCCACGGTCCGTTCCGCGGTCAAGCGTACGGCTCGACGGCGGCTGCGGTGGTTGGTGCTGGCCTATACGGGCTTCATGCTGGCCATCGGTCTGCGTGGCGTGCAGCTCACCTACACGCCCGACGACAAGGTGCTGGAGCTCATCACCGCCAAGCGGTGGTTCTCCTTCCACCACGAGGGACAACGTGGCGACATCCTGGCCCGTGATGGCCGGGCGCTGGCGCTGTCCGTGAAGAGTCCCACCATCGGTGTGGATCCGGTCGCGGTGGACGAGAGCCGACGGGCGAACTGGAACCCGGTCGACTTCGACCAGATGGTCACCGACCTCGCCGGGATCCTGAAGATGGACGAGGGCGAGGTGCGCCGGCTGGTGAGCCTGACGGGCGATGGCGGGGCCGAGGCGCGCTACCGCAAGCTCGCAGAGGACGTGCACCCGAGCGTGGCCGAGCAGATCCGTGAGCTCGGCTACCACACCCAGGGAATCGTCATCAAGGAGCCCTACCGCCGGTTCTACCCGGAGGGCAGGCTCGCGAGCCAGCTCCTCGGGTTCGTGGATCGCAAGGGCACGGGTGTCGGCGGCGTCGAGTCCGCGTTCGATGGGCGGCTGCAGGCACCGGAGCGGACCACCCGCCACCGTGTGAACCGGCGGGGCCAGGTGCTCGACGCGTCGATCCGACGGGAGTCGGAGCTGCATGGTCAGTCCATCCGCACCACCATCGACCGCCACCTGCAGTCGGTCGCGGAGAAGGCGCTCGGCGAGGTGATGGAGAAGCACGAGCCCCTGTCCGCCGTGGCGGTCGTGGTCGACGTGCGCACGGGCGATGTGCTCGCCATGGCCAACATGCCCGACTTCAACCCCAACGTGGCCAGCCTCGAGCGCGTCCAGAACGGTCGCAACATCTCGGTCACCGATGCGGTGGAACCCGGCTCGGTCTTCAAGCCGTTCACGATGGCGGCGGCGCTCGAGGAGAAGCTGGTCACCTCGTCCACGGTGCTCGACACCACCTCGCCCTACGAGGTGCACCCGGGCACGCGGATCCGCGACGACCACCCCCACCCGAGCATGACGGTGGCGGAGATGGTCAAGTTCTCCTCCAACGTCGGCGCGGCGAAGCTCGCGGCCCGGCTCGGCAAGGAGAGGGTGTACGACTACTTCACGCGCTTCGGGTTCGGCGACCGTCCCGGTCTCGGGCTGCCCGGTGAGGCGAGGGGCGTGCTGCGTCCCCCCAGCCGGATCGGGCCCGTGGAGCTGTCCAACATCAGCTTCGGCCAGGGCGTCACCGCGTCGGCCCTGCAGCTGGCCATGGCCACCGCCGCGCTGGGCAACAAGGGCGTGCTCATGAAGCCCCGCCTCGTCTCCGCCATCCTCGATGACGACGGAGAGGTGCTCCGCGAGGTGCGACCCTCCATCATGCGACGCGTCGTCAGCCCCGAGACCGCCGCCGACGTGCTGGTGGCGATGGAGATGGTCACGGACGACGACGGCACGGCGAAGAAGGCCCGCGTGCCGGGCTACCGGGTGGGTGGCAAGACCGGTACGGCCCAGAAGGTCACGAACGGCGTGTACGGCTCCGCCCGGCTTGCCTCCTTCATCGGCATCGCGCCCATCGACGATCCGCGCATCGCCGTGGCGGTCATCGTCGACGAGCCCAGCGTCGGCTCCCGCTATGGCGGCATCGTGGCGGCGCCCGTGTTCCAGAAGGTCGCGGCCTCCTACTTCACCTCGCACCGGATCCCGCCGTCGGTGGTCAGCGAGGACCTCGAAGAAGGCGACCAGGCCGATCCGGAACCGGTGGAGATCGTCGATCTCACGGACAAGCACCGTCTGGTCTGGGATGGCGACGGCTGGGTCCTGCCAGATATGGGCGGCATGGCGATGCGGGATGCACTGGCCACGCTACAAGGCGCGGGTCTGCGCCTGGACATCGAGGGTAGTGGTCACCTCGTCCGGCAGGAGCCACTGCCGGGTGAACGACGGGAGCCGGGGCAGGCAGTCGCCCTCTGGTTCGAATAGGAGCGGAACATGGCACACCTCCGCGGAGAGCTCGCCGAACGTCTGGGAATCGGGGAGGTGTCCTCACCAGGCGCACCGATCACAGGGGTCACCAGGGACTCCCGCAAGGTGGGCCCCGGTGTGGTGTTCGTGGCCATCGAGGGCGCGAACGTCGACGGGCACCGCTTCGTCGGTGGACTCCCCGAAGGCAGTGTCGCCATCGTCCGGCGTCGCGTGCCCGAGGCCACGGGCGTGGAGCAGTGGGTCGTGGCCGACACGAAGGGCGCGCTGGCCGACGCCGCGGCCTGGCTGCACGGCGATCCCTCCCACGATCTCCCGGTGGTGGGGGTGACGGGCACCAACGGCAAGACGACCGTGGTCACCCTCGTCCAGCAGGCCATGGAGGCACTCGGACGTTCCTGGGTGCGGATCGGCACCACAGGGGTGTTCGGTGCCGGCATCGACGAGCCCGGCGGTCTCACCACGCCCGAGGCACCGGCGCTGCAGGCTCGCTTCCGCCGACTGGTGGAGCACGGCGCCGAGGGGTGCGCGATGGAGGTGTCGTCCATCGGACTCGATCAGAAGCGGGTCGACGGCATCCGGTTCCACACCGCGGTCTTCACGAACCTGCAGCGCGACCACCTCGACTTCCACGGCACGATGGAGGCCTACGCGCGCTCCAAGAGCCGGTTGTTCACCGAGCTGCTTCGGCCGGCGGGGGGCATGCCCCGTGCGATCCTGTGGGGCGACGACCCTGCGTGGGCGCAGATGCATCCTCCGGAGGACCGCTGGCTGTACGGTGAGTCCAAGGGGTGCGACCTGCGGATGACGGATGTCGTGGTCGACATGCAGGGCGTTGCGTTCGACTTGCATACGCCACATGGCACCACACGGCTGCAAGCGCCGCTGCTCGGGCACCACAACGCCCTCAACCTCGCCGCCGCAGCAGGAATCCTGCTGTGCCAGGGACTGTCCCTCGAGGAGACGGCGGCGGGCCTGGCCCGGGTCACGGGGCCGGCGGGGCGCATGCAGCGGGTGGCCCTTGCCGGTGGCTCCGAAGGGCCCGTGGTGGTGGTCGACTATGCCCACACGCCGGACGCGCTCCAGCATGCCATCGGCGCCGTGCGTACCCTCGCGCAGGGGCGGGTGTGGGTGGTGTTCGGGTGCGGTGGCGATCGCGACAAGGGCAAGCGCCCGCTCATGGGCGAGGCTGCCCTGTCGGCCGACCGCGTCGTGGTCACGTCGGACAACCCGCGCTCCGAGGCCCCCGAGGCCATCCTCGCCGACATCGTGGCGGGACTCGGCGGACAGCCTCATGACGTGCTCGTCGACCGTCGGCAGGCCATTGGCCATGCGGTTCGTGGCGCTGCCCCGGGGGACGTCGTGCTCGTCGCGGGGAAGGGACACGAGACCACGCAGGAGATCATGGGTACGAAGCACCCCTTTGACGACGTGGCGGTCGCTGCTGCGTGCCTGGAGGAACGATGAAGTGGACCGGGGAACAGCTGGCGGCTGCGGCCGGCGGCGAGTGGTGGGGCGAGGGAGAGCTGTCCGGTCCGGTCAGCACCGACACCCGGGACGACCTGCGGGGGCGATGGTTCCTCGCCATCGAGGGCGCGCGCTTCGATGGGCACACCTTCCTGCGGCAGGCGGTCGAGTCCGGCGCGATCGGGATCGTCTCCCGGCACAAGCCCGATGATCTGCAGACCCCCTGGGTGCAGGTGGAGGACACCACCCTGGCTCTGCAATGCATCGGGGCGGCGGCGAGGGATCGTCTGAAGGGACCAGTGGTCGGACTCACCGGTACCGCAGGAAAGACCACCACACGCGCGTTCATCGAGAAGGTGTTGCAGCCCCTCGGTGCGGTCCACACCACGGTCGGCAACCTGAACAACCACCTCGGTGTGCCCATGACCCTCATGGCAGCGCCCGAGGACGTCGATGCATGCGTCGTGGAGATGGGAACCTCCGGGCCGGGGGAGATCGCCGTCCTCACGCGCATCGCTCGTCCCGACGTCCGCCTGGTCATCAACGTCGGGCCGGGACACCTCGAGGAGCTCGGCAGTGTGCAGGGCGTCGCCGAGGAGAAGACCTGCCTGTACACCGAGGAGCCCGGCGAAAGCGTGCGCGTGGTCAACCTCGACGACGTGTGGCTCGCCCCGTGGGCCAAGGGACCCGACCACCGCGTGGTCACCTACGGGCACCACGAGGATGCCGACATCCGCATCCGCAGCGTGGAGCTGAGGGTGGGGGAGTGGCGCACGGTGGCCGAGCTGGACACCCCCGAGGGTGTGATCGGGATCGTCCTGCCGATGGTGGGGGAGCACTTCGCCCACAATGCCGCCGCGGCCATGGCCGTGGCCCATGCCCTTGGCGTCCCCCTGGCCGAGGCCGCGGAAGGCCTGTCGACGGTGGAACCCGTGGGCATGCGGATGAAGCGCATCGAGCTGCCCGAGGGAGCCATCGCCCTCAACGACGCCTACAACGCCAACCCCACCTCCATGCTCGCCTCGCTGCAGGTCCTGGCGGCCCTCCCCGGCCGCAGGTTCGCGTTGCTGGGCGACATGCTCGAGCTCGGCGGTGACGAGGTCGACTTCCACCGCACCCTCGTCGAGCAGGCCCTTGCGCTGCCCCTGCACAAGGTGCTTGTGGTGGGCGAGCGGATGGAGCAGGCTGCACGGGGCATGCAGGATCCTCGGCTCCGCGCATCTCTCCACCTCGAAGACCTCCTCCCCGATCTCTCCCTCGAGCTCCAACGTGGCGACCTGCTCCTGGTCAAGGGCAGCCGCGGCGCTCGCATGGAACGCGCCCTGTCCTTCCTGTCCGGAACGGACGATCGCGAGGCACATTCATGATCTACCACCTGCTGGTACCCCTCTCGGACGCCGTCCCGGGATTCAACGTCTTCCGCTACATCTCCTTCCGGACGGCGTGGAGCCTCATCACGGCGCTGCTGTTCTGCTACCTGTTCTTTCCCCGGTACATCGGGTGGCTGAAGCAGCGGAAGGTCGACCAGATCATCCGTGACGACGGTCCCGAGAGCCACCGGCTGAACAAGGTGGGCACGCCCACCATGGGTGGCGTCACGATCCTGGCGGCCATCGCCCTGGCCACGCTGCTGTGGGCCCGGCTCGACAACCCGTACGTGTGGATGGTCCTCATCGTCATGCTCGGGTACGGCGCCATCGGCTTCGTGGACGACTGGCGCAAGGTCATGCACCAGTCCACGGCCGGTCTCGCGGGCCGGTGGAAGATCTTCTGGCAGGTCGCCATCGGTGGAGGCGTACTCGGGGCGGCCCATGTGATGGGGTGGGTCGAGCCCGTCCTGGCCCTGCCGTTCTTCAAGCATGCCGTGATCGACTTCGCGGAGCTGTGGACGGGTGCGCCCGACTGGCTCGGGTGGCTGTACCCCATGTTCGGGGTGTTCGTGCTCGTGGCGATGTCCAACGCCGTCAACCTCACCGACGGCCTCGACGGCCTCGCCATCGGTCCGGTCATGACCTCGGCGGCCACCTACGCCGTCATCGCCTACCTGGCGGGTCACGCGGAATTCTCCGCCTACCTCGACATCCAGCACGTCGCGGGTGCCGGCGAGCTGGTGATCATGTGCACGGCCATCATCGGCGCCGGCCTCGGGTTCCTCTGGTACAACGCCTACCCCGCCTCCATCTTCATGGGCGACGTGGGCTCCCTGTCGCTCGGAGGCACCCTCGGCATGCTGGCCCTCGTCACCAAGCACGAGCTGCTCGTGGTGCTGGTCGGTGGCATCTTCGTGCTCGAGGCGGTCTCGGTCATCCTGCAGGTGGGCAGCTACAAGATGCGCAAGAAGCGGATCTTCGCCATGGCGCCCATCCACCACCACTACGAGCAGCGGGGCTGGTCCGAGCCCAAGATCATCGTGCGGTTCTGGATCATCTCCATCGTGCTCGCCATGGTCGCGCTGTCCACGCTGAAGCTGAGGTGATGATGCCGGATCTCACCGGACAGAAGGTCGCGGTGTTCGGCATGGGCCTGTCCGGGCGGGCGGCCGCCCGGCTGGCGGTGTCCGCGGGGGCGGACGTCGTCGCGTTCGACACCCGGCCCGGCGACGACATGGTGCAGGGCGTCCCCGTGCGCCGTGGCGTGCCCTCCGACGATGCCTTCGTGGACTTCGACGTGGTGGTCGTCTCGCCGGGCCTCGCGGCGGATCAGCGCTGTCTTCACCGTGCCGCCAGGGCCGGGGCGCGTGTCGTGGGTGAGCTCGGGTTCGCCGCCGACTGGCTGAAGGCGCCGGTGATCGCCATCACGGGTACGAACGGCAAGTCCACCCTGACCCACTTCACGGGCATCCTGCTCGGAGGGGCCGAGGCGGACGTGTCCGTGGTGGGCAACATCGGCACGCCGGTGTCCGACATCGTGCGAGGTTCCCCGCGGGTGGTGGTGGTGGAAGTCTCCTCCTACCAATTGGAGCTCCCGGGCGCCCTCCACCCCAGGGTCGCGGTGGTCACCAACCTCACCGAGGATCACCTCGCCCGTCACGGGACCATGCAGGTGTACGGCGAGACCAAGGTGCGCCTGCTGCGGGCCCTGCCGGACGATGGCCACGGGTTCGTCGACGCCTCCAACCCACTGCTGGTGCAGCTCACACGGGACCTGTCGCCCGCCCACCGTCTGCCGCTCCACGGGCTGCCGGGCATCCAGCGGGATGGCACCGAGGTGCGGGTCCAGCTGGACGGACGTCGAGCCCGCTTCGACCTGTCCCCCTGCACGGTGGCGGGAGAGCACAACCTCGACCATGCGGCCACCGCGGCCGCCCTGGCGTTCGCGGTGGGAGAGCCGCCGGATGCGATCCAGGCCCGGGTGGGATCCCTGAGGGGGCTGCCCCACCGGATGGAGATCGTCCCCACGACCGATGGTGTGCTGTGGATCAACGACTCCAAGGCCACCAACGTCGAAGCGAGCCGTGTCGCGGTGGATGGGCTCGACCGCCCCGCCGTGGTGCTCCTCGGCGGTGAGGCCAAGGGCGAGTCGCTGGAGCCGCTGGCCGACGGCCTGCGCAAGGCGGCGGCCGTGGTCTGCTTTGGTGGCTCGGGTCCGGAGCTGAAGGGGCAACTCGACGCGCTGGGCCTGGCGTCCACCCTCGTGCCCACGATGGAGGCGGCCCTGGAGCTGGCGCGTGACACCGCGCAGCCGGGTCAGGCGGTGCTGCTCAGCCCGGCGGGCGCGAGCTTCGATGCCTTCGACAATTTCGGCCACCGCGGAGACGTGTTCCGGCGGTGGGTGGAGGAGACATGTCAGTGAGCGGACTGGAGACCCCCTCGAGCGTGCCGGGCGAGTACAAGACCGTCTCGCGGGCCTGGGACTACATGCTGCTCGCCGCCACCGGGCTCCTCATCGCCATCGGCGTGGTCGCCATCTACTCTGCGAGCGCCCACTACGCGCTGAAGACGGGCGGGGCCGTGGCCCACTACCCGATCCGCCAGCTCATCGGCATCGGCCTCGGCCTGGTCGGCGGCTGGGGCGTGCTTCAGGTGCCCTACCGCTGGTACAGGCGCGCCGCCGTGCCGGTGTTCGTGGCGGTCATGATCCTGATGGTGCTCGTCTTCGTGCCGGGCATCGGCAAGACGGTCAACGGTGCCTCCCGCTGGATCAACCTGCGGGTGATGAACGTGCAGCCCTCGGAGTATGCGCGTATCGCGCTGGCGATGGTGATGGCCCACCACCTGTCCCGCAACGAGTCCCGGCTCGGCGATCACGTCGCCGTCGGGGCCTCCGCGCTGATCATGTACCTGGTGCCGCTGTTCGTCGCGCTCCGCTTCCAGGACGACCTCGGCTCCATGGCCATCCTGGCGGGCATGTTCGGCGTGGCCTTCTTCATCGTCGGCATTCCCTGGTCCTGGGTCATCGGCCTGATCGCCCTCGGTGCCGGAGGGTTCTGGTACATGGTGCAGGCCGCCGAGTACCGCCAGGATCGCATCGCGGCCTACCTCGACCCCTTGTCCCACTGCAAGGACGAGGCCTACCAGATCTGCCAGGGCTGGGTGGCGATGGCGGAAGGCGGCTGGACGGGCGTGGGACTCGGTCGTGGTGTGGCCCAGCAGGGCTTCCTGCCGGAGGCCCACACCGACATGATCCTGGCGGTCGTCACCGAGGAGATGGGTGCCCTCGCGTTCCTCCTGGTGATCACGCTGGAGCTCGTCATCCTGTGGCGGGGTACGGCCATCGCCTCCAACGCACGCAACCTGTACGACGCCGTCCTCGGCGGCTGCATCACGGCCATGTTCGCCGGCCAGATGCTCATCAACGCGGGTGTCGTGGTGGGCGTCCTGCCCGCCAAGGGCCTTGTGATGCCCTTCATGAGTTATGGAGCCACCGCAGTCACGGTGCATGTCATCGCCGTGGCCATCCTCCTCAGGATCAACCTGAACACCCACGCCATTCGCACATACGGTGACACTGAATGTTCCGCGGTATCGTAGACGTCATCCATTTCGTAGGCATCGGCGGCATCGGCATGAGCGGCATCGCCGAAGTGCTGCTGTCGCTCGGCTTCGCCGTCACGGGCTCCGATCTCAAGGAGGGCGCCACGGTCGAGCGTCTCCGCGGACTCGGAGCGGAGATCCACATCGGCCACAAGCCCGAGAACATCGGTGATGCCGACGTCGTCGTGCGCAGCACCGCGGTAGGGGAGTCCAACCCCGAGGTCGCGGCGGCGCTCGAGCGACGCATCCCCGTGATCCGGCGGGCCGAGATGCTCGCCGAGCTCATGCGGCTCGAGCAGGGCATCGGCGTGGCCGGCAGCCACGGCAAGACCACCACCACGTCGATGGTCGCGGCCATCCTCACGGCGGGGGAGTTCGACCCCACGGTGGTCATCGGCGGGCGTCTCGACTCCCTCGGTGGCTCCAACGCCAAGGTCGGTCGCGGCAACTGGCTGGTGGCGGAGGCCGACGAGTCCGACGGCTCCTTCATGCTGCTGAGCCCCGTCATCGCGATGGTCACCAACATCGATCCCGAGCACATGGACCACTACGGCACCGTGCAGGCCCTGGAAGACACCTTCCTGGCCTACTGCAACAAGGTCCCGTTCTACGGCTTCACGGCGGTCTGTGTCGACGACCCCACCATCCAGCGCCTGCTCCCCCAGATGCGCCGACGGGTCATCACCTACGGCTTCGCCCGGCACGCGCGGTTCCGGGCTTCCCACATCCGCCAGGAAGGGCTCCACACCACCTTCACCCTGCACCACGACACCGTGGTGCTCGGCGACATCACCCTCGACATGCCTGGACGCCACAACGTCCAGAACGCCCTCGGCGCCCTCGCCGTGGCCATGGAGCTCGGGGTGCCGTTCGCCACGGCGGCCAAGGCCCTGCACGGGTTCACGGGTGTGCAGCGTCGGTTCACGGTGAGGGGAGAGGCGAAGGGCGTGCTCGTCGTCGACGACTACGGTCACCACCCCACGGAGATCCGCGCCACGCTGGCCGCCGCCGGTCGCGGCTTTCCCGGTCGCCGGGTGGTCGCGGTCTTCCAGCCCCACCGGTTCAGCCGGGTGCAGGAGCACTGGGACGACTTCTGCATGGCGTTTCCGGACGCCGATGTCGTCGTGTGCTGTCCCGTCTACCGCGCGGGAGAGACCCCCATCGAGGGCATCGACCACGAGCGGTTGGCCCGGGAGATGCGGGAGCGCGGTCACCACGGTGCCCACACGGTGGACAGCCTGGAGGATGGCCTCGAGTGGCTGGCCACGCACCTGGAGGAGGGCGACGTCGTCATCACGCTGGGTGCCGGCAACGTGAACAGCATCTGCGCCCCCCTGCTCGAACGGCTGGAGGGCTGACGTGGAGGGCCCCGGCTACACCTGGCGCACCGACGAGCCACTCGCCCGGCACACGCCCACCCGCACGGGAGGGCCGGCACAGGCCTATGTGGTGGTGCACCGGGTGGAGGGCCTTGCGGCGGTCTACGTACGCTGCAAGCAGGAAGGCCTGAAACGCAACTTCCTCGGCGCCGGGAGCCGGACCATCTTTCGGGATGGCGAGGTGGCGGGTGCCGTCATCCGGCTCGGTCATGGGTTCTGCCACCTGAAGGCTTCCGACGGCATCGTGGAGGCCGGGGCAGGGCTGCCCTTGGCGGCCCTGTGTTCCGTGGTGCCACAGGCCGACGCCCTCGCCGGTGTCCGGCATGCCATGGGGTCGGTGGGTGCCTCCATCGCGACAGACGAGGGCTGGGAGCCCTTCGTCGATCAGGTGGCGTGGTTCTCCCGCAGCAAGGTGAAGTGGGGAAGCCTTCGGGACTTCCGCTCCACCCGGGGACAGCCCCTCGTGGTCGGTGTGCGGCTGAAGCTGGCAGTACAGGCGGAACTGCCGGACGTCCAGGCCGGCGCCCGCTGGTTCGACGCGCTCGACGGCGACGACGTGGCCGCCGCGTTCCGGGCCGTGGGTCTGCAGAACGCGCGGCTGCGGAGCGTGCTGCTCCCCGAGGAACACCTCGACAGGCTGGTCCACCTCGGTGGGGGCTCTGCACGGGACCTCGCCCTGTTCCAGAAGTCCATCATCGACCGCGTGCACAAGGAGAGGGGCGTGCGCCTCGGTCCGGGGCTCGCCTGGGTGGGCAGGGGCTGAACGCGCCATCGGTCGGGCGCGGCGTCGAGCCGGCGAAGTTGCCCGGCGAACGATCGCAATCCAGGAATGCAAGGTCCCAGTTTGATGTCTGATCGATACCGTTCGCTGGAGCCATCGTCCGAAATCCAGGGGAGTGCGACGGGCTTCCCGAACCCGTGAGGAGGGCTTTCATCCATCTCGCGACGATGACCGTCGCGCCATGTCGTGCGCGCCGCGGCAGTCTCATGGATGAACCCCAAGAAGTGGGCTCTGGAGGCGCTGAAGGGCCGATTTCGCAGAAATAACTTTTCCTGTTGAAAGCCCCGGAGCATGGCACTACACTCCTCGCCAGTGACGCAGGAAGCCCCTGCGGCCCCCGCCTATACCCTCCGCCACCTCCCGCCACCGGGTTTGCGCATGCCCTGGTACCGGTCTGCCGCACTAACGGTCGTCGTGCTGTCCGTCGCAGCATTCGGCTTGGTGCGCCCGGAGCGGCTGTACGTGTCGAAGGTGGAGTTCGAAGGCCACGCACGCGCCCACGAGGCCGAGCTCCGGCACCTGTCCGGCGTACGCAACGGGGCCACCATCTGGGAGGTCGACGTCGCCGACGTCTCCGCCTCCGTGCTGCTCCATCCGTGGGTCTCCAAGGTCACCACCACCCGTCGGCTCGATGGCACCGTCCACGTGGCGGTCCAGGAGCACGATCCCGTCGCCCTGCTCAGCCATGGTGGCCAGCTGTACTACCTCGATGCCGGGGGGCGGCCGTTCATGCGGGCGCTCACCGACGATCTCGACCACCCCATCATCTCCGGCCTCGGCCCGGAGCTCGAGCAGGTCAACCCCGAGCTGCCCGATCTGGTGGTCAACGATGCGCTGTGGCTGATGGAGCAGATGCACGAGCGGGGGCTCGTCGATCGTCAGCAGATCTCCGAGGTCCGCTTCAGTCGTACCCGTGGTTTCACGGTGCAACTCGCGGGCAGTCAACCTGCCGCGCGCGTGCTGTTCGGGTTCGGCAGCTACGAGCGACAGCTCGACCACCTCGCCAGCCTGTTGCACCGTGGGGTCGATCTCTCCGAGCCCCTTCATGTCGATGTCGCGCCCCGCACGGTCGCCATCGTTCGGCCCATCGAGGCCTGATCTGTTTTTCTGACACCTCATGTTCCTCTGCGGACCACCCGCCCTGAACCGCCCGAGCCCGCCCAACCATCCGGAGGCCCTGCCATGATTGAGATGATCGAAGACGAAGTGACCACTGGCGCCCGCATCAAGGTGATCGGCGTCGGTGGTGGTGGTGGCAACGCCATCAACACCATGATCGCCTCCGGCCTCACCGGCGTCGAGTTCATCGCCATGAACACCGATGCCCAGGACCTCCGCCGCTCCCTCGCCCCCCGTCGCTTCCAGCTCGGTGCCCAGCTCACCAAGGGTCTCGGCGCCGGCGCCAACCCCGAGGTGGGCCGCGAGGCAGCCCTCGAGGATCGGGATCGGATCGCGGAGCTGGTGGTGGGCGCAGACATGGTCTTCATCACCGCGGGCATGGGTGGTGGTACGGGCACCGGTGCGGCTCCGGTGATCGCGCAGGTGGCGCGTGAGTGCGGTGCACTCACGGTGGCGGTGGTCACGCGGCCCTTCTCCTTCGAGGGCAAGCGTCGTCGTCGGCAGGCGGCGGAGGGCATCGAGGCACTGGCGGCCAACGTCGACACCCTCATCACCATCCCCAACCAGCGCCTCATCTCCATGGCCAACGACCGCACCAGCATGAAGGAGGCCTTCCGCATGGCCGACGAAGTGCTGCTGCAGGCCGTCAAGGGTGTCTCCGACCTCATCAACTACCAGGGTGAGGTCAACGTCGACTTCGCCGACGTCCGCACCATCATGAGCGGCAAGGGCGTGGCACTGATGGGCGTGGGCGTGGCCCGCGGCGAGCACAAGACCGTCGAGGCCGCACAGCGCGCGATCTCCTCGCCGCTGCTCGACGACGTCTCCATGATCGGCGCCACCAGCGTGCTCATCAACCTCACCGCTGGCGAGGATCTCACCCTGTACGAGGCCAACGAGGCCCTCACCCTCATCCAGGAAGAGGCGCACGAGGATGCCCAGGTCATCTTCGGCTGGGTCATCGACGAGTCCCTCAAGGACGAGGTCCGGGTCACGGTCATCGCCACCGGCTTCGAGGAGGCCCGCCAGGTCATGCCGTCCCAGTCCATGGAGCGCCTGGTCAACGAGCGCGTGTACGCCCGTGGCGGCAGCCGTCGTCCGGCCCCCCGCGGTCGTGAGCTGGCCAGCAACATGGGCCGCGTGCCCGACGACTACGACATCCCCACCTTCTTCAAGCAGGTGGACTGACCCCTGAACGAAGAGCGCCGGCGCCCCGTGAAGGGCGCCGGCTGCTGGAAACACGCGGGGGAGATCTGGTACCCCCTTCTGTTGGCAGAAGGTGGGCTTCATATTACCGTTTCTGGCTTCCCTGACAGAAGGGCATGCACTCCGCGGCAAGGGACGAATCCCTGGGTGTTTTCACGAGGGGGACACGATGATGGCTCCCGTAGGCGAAGCTCCCAGCACCTCGATCCTACCCCCCTCATCCCCCCATGCCAAGTGGGGGATGCCGCCCGAGACAAAATGGGTCACATGGCTCCTGTCAGGCTCGTCGTTCGAACCGCCCAAAGGAGTGTCCATGACTGCCCGTGTTCTTCTGCTTTGCTCCCTCGGCCTCGGGGGCTGCGCCCACTTCGGTGGGCACCAGGTCGATCTGCAGAGGGGCTACGAGACCGCCCACCAGCGGGCGGCGCTCGCCGAGCAGGCGCTGGTCGCGATGGAGGAGCGTCTGGAGCGCCTCGAAAAGCTGGTGGCTGAGGGCGCTGGTGCTTCCGGAACGAGCCTCGCCGATGCGAATGCAGAGGTCGCACGCCTGCGTGGACGGATCGAGCAGCTCGAGTTCGAGATGCAGGAGATGGGTCAGCTCTTCGAGCAGATCCAGATCACCTTCGAGGAGCGTCAGCTCAACGACGAGGCGCGGCTGCGCCAGCTCGAGGGCCTGCTCGGCGTCCAGCCCCCCGAGGCCGTCCGGCTCCGTCCGGGTGAGCAGGGCGCTACGGGCACGCCCGTCCCTGCCGACGTGGAGGCACCGGTCAAGGTCGACACCCCCGTCACCCCCGAGGAGCGCCTGCAGGCTGCCAACGAGCACCTGGCGGCCGGCAGGGTCGCGGCGGGGCGCGCGATGGCCAACGGCGTGCTCCAGTCGGAGGCCGGCATGCCCGCCAAGGCCCACGCCCAGTACCTGGTGGGGGAGTCGTGGATGGCCGACGAGGAGTACGTCAAGGCCGTGGAGGCCTACCGGGCGGTGATCGATCAGCACGGTTCGTCCCCCTGGGCGCCGGAGGCCATGCTCCGCATCGGTGATGCCTTCGGAATGCTCGGCCGCAAGAACGACGCCAAGGTGTTCTACGAGAGCGTCATCACGCGGTATCCCAAGTCGGAAGCGGCCGGCACCGCACGTCGCCGACTCGGTCGCTGAGCGGGCTGTCCAGCTGGAAGGGATGAAATCGATGGGCCATCTGGACCGCCCCGAACGCCGGTGTTATGGTCCAACTCCGACAGCCAAATCCAAGAGATTCGGGAGTCGACCTCTGGTCGCTCCCGATTTGTTTTTGTGGGAACCATGCACCCTTCCGACATCCGATGGACCATCCGAGAGCTGGTCGAGCCCACCATCCAACGCATGGGCTTCGATCTGGTCGCCGTGGAGTGGGGTGGTGGCCGCCGCCGACCGACCCTGCGCCTCAGCGTGGATGCGCCCGGTGGCATCGGCGCTGACGACTGCGCTGCCGTCTCCCGCCGCGTCTCCCTCCTGCTCGACGAAGCCGATCCCATCTCCGCGGCGTATGTCCTCGAGGTGAGCTCGCCAGGCATGGAACGACCCATGCAGCGCCTGTCGGACTTCCGGCGGTTCGTGGGCTACACCGTCCGGCTCCGCCTGGTCGAGGGGCTGCCCCGTCGCCGTTTCACGGGAGAGCTCAAGGCCGTCCACGGTGAGGTCCTGTCCATCGAAGTCGATGGCGAGGTCCACGAGATCGATTTCGAGGATGTGGAGCACGGTCAACTGGTCCTCACCCTCGAGGAATACGACGCGCTGAAGGAAGGCCTCCCCGCCGATCCCGGCCCCGCGTCTTCCTCCACGTCATCCCAAGAGCAGGAGTAGCGTCATCATGATCATGAGTGAGCTGGCACGTCTGGTCGATGCCATCTACCGCGAGAAGAGCATCCCCCGTGAGACGGTCATCGAGATCGTCGAGTCCGCCATCGAGGCGGCTGCTCGCAAGGCTCTGGGAACCACCCGCGACCTCGAGGTCCAGTACGACGACGATGCCGGCGAGGTCGACATCTTCGAGTTCAAGACCGTCGTCGAGGGCGAGGCCGAGACCGAGACCGAGATCAGCCTGGAGGAGGCCGTCCAGGAGGATCCCGACGCTCAGATCGGTGACTCCCTCGGTTTCCGCATCGACATGGAGACCGGCGAGCTCGGTCGCATCGCTGCCCAGACCGCCAAGCAGGTCATCATCCAGAAGATCCGCGATGCCGAGCGCGAGCTCACCTTCGACGAGTTCAAGGACCGCAAGGGCGAGCTCATCACGGGCATCGTGCGGCGGTTCGAGAAGGGCAACATCATCGTCGACCTGAACCGTGCCGAGGCCATCCTGCCCCGCCGTGAGCAGGTCCCCAGCGAGACCTACCGCCCCGGCGACCGCATCCAGGCCTTCGTGCTCGACATCACCCGGGCCACCCGTCAGCCCCAGGTCGTGCTCTCCCGCACCCATCCCGGCCTCATCGAGAAGCTCTTCGAGATGTACGTCCCCGAGATCTACGAGGGTGTCGTCCGCATCGAGGCCTGTGCCCGTGAGCCCGGCCAGCGCGCCAAGATCGCCGTGTCCTCCCTGGACAGCGATGTCGATCCCGTCGGCGCCTGCGTCGGTCTGAAGGGAAGCCGTGTCCAGTCCGTCGTCGGCGAGCTCCGCGGCGAGGCCATCGACATCATCCCCTTCCACGAGGATCCCGCGCGGTTCATCGTGCACGCCATCGCACCCGCGCAGGTCGCGCGCGTCTACATCGACGAAGACAGCCACACCATGGAGCTCATCGTTCCCGACGATCAGCTCGCCAAGGCCATCGGTCGTCGCGGCCAGAACGTGCGTCTGGCGTCCCAGCTCGCGGGCTGGAAGGTCGACATCGTCTCCGAGAGCAAGCACTACACCCAGCAGGACGAGGCCCGCAACGAGCTCGTCCGCGTGGCCTCCCTCGACGAGGAGGGTGTCGAGCTGCTCCTGCGCGCCGGCTTCCAGTCCGCCCAGGAACTCGCCGACTCCGACCCCGCGGAGATCGAGTCCATTCTCGGTGTGAGCGAGGCACTCGGAGCGCAGATCGTCGAGGATGCCGACGCCGTCGTCGAGAGCCTCATCATGGAAGAAGCCGCTCGTCGCCAGACCAGCGAGTCCTGATCCATGTCCAAGGCCGTCCGAAGCTGTGCCGTGACCCGGGAGAAAGGCGATGCCGACTCCCTGGTCCGGCTCGTGGCGGCCCCTGATGGCCGGGTTGTGGTCGATCTGAAGGGATCGCTGCCTGGCCGGGGCGTCTGGATCAAGCCCTCTGCCGAGGTGCTGCGTCGCCTTCCGAAGGCCACCAAGGGCATCGAGCGCAAGCTCGGCACCAAGGTGGATCCGGCGGAGCTGAAGTCCTCGCTTCGCGCCAGCCTGCAGCGTGCGGTACTCGACGCGCTCTCGCTGGCACGTGCCGGTGGCGTGCTCGTGCCCGGTCACGATCGCGTACTGGCTGCCGTCGAGCAGCTCGCTGCCGTCGTCGTCGCCAGTGATGCGGCCAGCCGTACCGAAGAGTCGGTGCGGGCCGCGATGCCCGAAGAGGTTCCGGTCTACAGCCTCCCGTGCACCGGCGATGAACTCGGCGCGAGGATCGGTCGAGGCAAGGTGGTGGTGGCCGGCGTGGTCAAGGGGCGGCTGACACGTACGTTGGTTCGTCGGTTGCGCCAGTTGTCGGACCTGGGTTAGTCACCCCGCCTAGGTGCGTCCGGATCCTCTTTTCGGACCATGATTCCAATTGCTGCGCAGCCATGCGCCACCGCGCCCCCTTCGTGCCGCTTCCCGGTGCGTCGTGGCATGGCACGGGTCGATTCTCATCAAAGGGCTCCATGTCGAAGAAAGACCTAGTTGATCGCGTCACTCGAGGCTCTGGCGAATCCCGTTCTCGCCGCCAGGGCGAGGCTACGCCTGCGCGAAGCCGTGCCGATTCCGTCACCACCCGGGTCAACAAGCGGGTGGTGCGCAGGCGTCGCACTTCCGAGGCTGGCCAGGACGACGACAAGCCCGCTGCTCGTCGTAGCGTCGCGGCTGGCAACGAGTCCGAGGCTGCCGCGCCGAAGCAGGCAGCCGAGCCGAAGCAGGCTGCTCCCGAGAAGAAGAAGGCTGCGGAGCCTGCCTCCGAGGCACCCAAGGCCGCACCTGCGAAGGAGGCCAAGGCCCCCGCCGCAGAGCCCGCCGAGAAGAAGAAGCCGGCGGCCCGCAAGAAGGCCAAGCCTGCCGAGCCTGCCCCGGCTCCCGCAGAGAAGCCCAAGGCTGCTGCGAAGCCCGCGGCCAAGACCAAGGCTGCTGCGAAGCCCGCCGAGGCGAAGCCCGCGGAGCCCAAGGCTCCTGAGGCCAAGCCCGAGCCGAAGGCCAAGAAGCCCGCCGAGGCCGAGGCCAAGCCGGCTGCCGCGGAAGAGAAGAAGCGGCCCTACCGTGGTCTCGGATCGGCCGTCGTCGTTCCTCCCCCGGGCTACGATCCCTCGAACCCCGAGGCCTACCGTGCGCGCCAGGCTACGCCGTCCCGTGGCCCCTCCACGCGCGGTCCGTCCGGTGGTCCTGGCGCAGGTGCCGCCGCTCCGGCGGGTGATGCCCGTCCCGAGCGTCGTGGTCGCCGTCGTGTCGCCTCCGGCGGCGCGGCCCCGGCTGCTGCGGCAGGTCGTCCTCCCGCAGGTCGCGGTCGGGGCCGTCGTCCCGCCGGTGGTGGTGGTCGCGGTGGATACGGTGGATACGGCCATCAGCGTCGCCGCCGGAAGAGCAGCGCGCCCAAGGCACCTTCGCCGCAGCCGAAGGCCCAGAAGCGCAAGATCCGGGTCGACTCCGTCGTGTCCGTCGGACAGCTGGCCCACGAGCTCAGCGTCAAGGCGGCCGTGGTCATCCGCAAGTTGATGGAGATGGGCCAGATGGTCACCATCAACGAGATGCTCGACTTCGACACGGCCGTGCTGGTCGCCGCAGAGTTCGACTACGAGGTCGAGAACGTCGGCTTCAACGAGGACGAGTACCTGCAGTCGGTCGCAGGCGTGGACGAGGACGATCACCTCGAGCCCCGTCCGCCCGTGGTCACCATCATGGGCCACGTCGACCACGGCAAGACCACCCTCCTCGACGCCATCCGCTCCGCGCGGGTCGCAGCTGGTGAGGCCGGTGGCATCACCCAGCACATCGGTGCCTACCAGGTCGAGCACAACGGTCAGACGATCACCTTCCTCGACACCCCCGGTCACGCCGCCTTCTCGGCCATGCGTGCACGTGGTGCCAGCGTCACCGACATCGTGGTCCTCGTGGTCGCCGCCGACGACGGCGTGCAGCCCCAGACCATCGAGGCCATCTCCCATGCCCAGGCGGCGGGTGTCCCGATCATCGTGGCGGTCAACAAGATCGACAAGCCCGGTGTGAACCCCGATGTCATCAAGCAGCGCATGGGCGAGTTCGAGCTCATCCCCGAGGAGTGGGGCGGTGAGACCCTCTTCGCCAACGTCTCCGCCCTGAAGCAGCAGGGTATCGAGGATCTCCTCGAGCAGATCCTGCTGCAGGCAGAGATCCTCGACCTGCACGCCAACCCCGAGCGCCATGCCGAGGGTGTGGTCATCGAGGCGAAGGTCGAGCGCGGTCGCGGCCCCGTGGCCTCCGTGCTGGTCCAGCAGGGTACGCTCAAGCGTGGCGACCACGTGGTGCTCGGCTCCGCCTTCGGCAAGGTCCGCGCCATGATGGACTTCAAGGGCAAGAAGCTCAAGCAGGCTGGACCTTCCACGCCTGTCGAGATCTTCGGCCTGTCGGAGCTTCCGGGCGTCGGTGACACCCTCTCCGTCGTCGCGAACGAGAAGAACGCTCGTACGCTCGCCGAGCACCGTGCCGACGAGGCCCGTCAGAAGCTGATGGCCCGTACCCGCCGGCGTACGCTGGAGGATCTCATCCGCGAGGGTGGCGCCGAGGAGCGCAAGGTCCACCACGTGGTCATCAAGGCCGACGTCCAGGGCTCCATGGAGGCACTCCGTGCCGCCATCCAGAACATCGAGGTCAACGGCACCGAGATTCGCGTGCTCCACGCAGGTGTGGGCAACATCTCCGAGTCCGATGTCAACCTCGTGGCGGCCAACGGCGGTTCGCTGTTCGGCTTCAACGTCAAGGTCGACCCCCGCGCTCGCAAGGCTGCGGACGAGGCCGGCGTCGAGCCCGAGCTCCACAAGGTCATCTACTCGATCCTCGACGTCGTCGAAGCACGCCTCAAGGGCATGCTCGAGCCGGTCTACGAGGAGGAGCACCAAGGCAGCGCCGAGGTTCGCGCCGTCTTCAAGATCTCCCGCATCGGCACGGTCGCCGGCTGTTACGTCCTCGACGGCAAGGTCGGTCGCCACCACGGTGCCCGCGTCTTCCGCGACGGCAAGGAGATCTGGAAGGGCGACGTCGACACCGTCAAGCGCTTCAAGGACGATGTCCGCGAGGTCTCTGCCGGGTACGAGTGTGGTATCTCCCTCGACGGCTTCGACGATCTGCGCGAAGGCGATGTCATCGAGACGTTCGCCATGGTGCAGGTGAGCGCCGAGTGAGCTCGTCCGGTCCACTGTGGGTCGTGGCCATGACGGCCACGATCGCGGTGCCCGGGGCACGGAGCCTGAAGGACCGCCGCAAGGTGGCAGTCAGTGTGCGGGATCGGCTTCGATCCCGCTTTTCCGTGTCTTGCCACGAGGTCCATGGCGACGGGCCCTACCACACGGTCAAGCTGCTCATCACCAGCGGGGCTGCGGACAAGTTCCAGCTCGAGCGGCTCTCTGATACGATTCGCTCCTATCTGGCTTCCATGGGAGCCCCGCTGCAGCAATTCGACGTCGAGACGTTCGCCCTGGGTGAAGAGCCCGGTTGGGGTGAGTGGTTAGAGAGCGAGGACGATGTCTGAACTTGAGCGCCGAAGGAATGCGCGTGACTCGTGGGTGTCCAAGCGACACCTGCAGATCTGGATGCTCGGAAGCCTTGCGATGGTCGGCGTGGCATTCTCTGTCGGCTACATGCTCGGGCAGCACCGCGTGCGTACGGCCCAGCTTCCCACCGGTCACTGGCAACAGTCCGTGGAGCCCGGCGAGTCACTGCTCGAGATGCTCGCCAAGGTCGAGCGTGTGTCCAGCGTGAGTGCGTTGGGGGCGGTCAGCTATCCCAGGTTGCTCTCGGATGGAGAGGCAGCCGTCGGCCCTGCGGAGGGTAGCTGGGCGTTTCAGCCGTCGCTGGAGGACTCCCTTCAACCCCATCCGGGGTTCCGGGAGCCGGAGGCCATGGCGGCACCGGACTGGGGCTTTGGTGTGGTAGCGGGGGAGGTCGGCGCGCGAGACAAGGCGCTCGCGCTGGCATCCCGACTCACAGCACTGGGACTGCCGATCTCGCTGAGTCTGGAGCGTCGGGACGGCGAGCCGTCGTGGGGCGTGAGGGTAGGGCCCTTCGACACCCAGGAGCTCGCCTTCGAGGCGCGCAAGAGCCTGACCCCCCTGTTCATGGAGTCCGACATCACGGATGTGGATGTCGTCGACTTTTCCGCAGACGGGAAGTCCATCACGGCCAGCAACGATCCCTAGACCGGGTTCGACTCGGGGCTGGTACTAGGGGCCGCCTGGGAGGTGGCCATGCTGGTCGATGGATTCTGGGCGGGTGCGTTTCGTGAGGGCAAGGTTCAGGAGCTGGCGCTCCTGGTGGAGCGGCTGGGCGGGCCCGATGCAGCCACGGGGGCGTCTCGGGCCGATCTGGTCGCCGCGGGTCTTCGGCCCGAGGTCGCCACCCGGTGGATGGATGCGGAGCCGGTGCGCAGCGAGGGCACGATCCTTCACTGGGCCTCCGAAGGCTATCCCGAACGTCTGATGCTCAGTGGCTCCGCGCCGCCGCTTCTCTTCGCCAGGGGGGAGCTCTCCTTGCTGGCGGGCTCGGTGTGCGGTGTGGTCGGAACCCGCACGTGCACCCGCTACGGTCGTGCTGTGGCCTCGGATCTCGCCTGTCAGGTCGCGCGCACGGGTGTTCCGGTGGCCAGTGGCCTGGCGCGGGGGATCGATGGCGAGGCGCATCGGGGGAGCCTGCAGTCCGGTGTCACCATCGCGATGCTCGGCCACGGTCTTGGCCATGTGTCACCGTCTTCCCACCGTGGTCTGCGTGACGACATCCTGCGAAAGGGTGGCCTGTTGCTCACGGGTTTCGCAGACGACGCCCCGCCGCGACGCCACACGTTCCTGCGGCGGAACGTCTGGCTGGCCGGTGTGTGCACGCACCTGGTGGTGGTCGAGGCCCCACGTCGTTCCGGCGCCATGCACACGGCCCGGTGGGCGGCCCGGTTTGGCCGAAATGTCGCCGTGGTGCCTGCGCAGATCGGGGCCCCAGCGTCGGAAGGCTGCTTGCACCTGCTGCACGAAGGAGCGGATGTCGTGTGGTCCGTGCCCGAGTGGGTACAGGCCACGTTCGCAGCCGAGCTGGACGCCTCGGCGGTGCCCGCCTGGGTCGTAGCGTGGCGCAGTGGCCTTGCGATGCACGAGGTGGCGCGGGTTGCGGGCTGCTCGGTGCAGGAGCTGATGCAGATGATGGTACGGTGGGAACTCGAGGGTGGTTTGGCTGTGCAGGCCTCCAGGAGTTAGAGCAGGTCCATCGGAGGACACCGTGCAACCCCAGATCATTCGCCTCACCGGGCAGGCCCACAAGTTCCTGAACATGTTGATGGACTTCGGGCACCTCGACGACGGAGGCTACCAGCGGGTTCTTGCCATCGTGGGGAGCCAGTTCGACAACGTGACGGAGGTCACCTGCGACATCGCGCTCGCTCGAAGGGCCGCCGCGGTCGTGGTCAGCCAGGCCGCCGAAGACGACGCCTTCGGTCAGGGGCTCCTCCGCGAAGACTGGCCGCTGCTGTTCTCGTGAACGCCCTGCAGCTCCTGCAGCGTTATGGCGACTGGCTCGCACTCCATCGCGGCCTGTCGGACCACACGGTCCGGGCGTACCTGCACACGCTGCGGCGGCTACACGACCAGCTGGTGAGTGAAGGGGCGGGGCTCCGCCGTGCCTCCACCTCCCAGGTGCGACACTTCCTCTTCCTCGCCGGAAGAGGACGATCGGCGTCCACGCGCGCCCGTCATGTGGCGGCCCTGCGCAGCTTCTATGACTGGGCGGTGGAACAGCAGGTGGTGGAGCGCTCACCGGTGGATCATCTGCGCTCGCCACAGGTGCCGAGCACGCTGCCTACGGTCGTGTCGGTGCGGCAGACGGAAGAGCTGATGGTCGGCGCCGGCCTGAGCACGCGCGATGCGGCGATGCTGGAGCTCCTCTATGGTGCGGCCTTGCGCGTGTCCGAGCTCGCGGCCCTGGATGTGGACGATGTGGACCTACGGGAGGCGCTCGTGCACGTACGCGACGGCAAGGGCGGCAGACCGAGGGTCGTCCCCATGGGTGCGCAGGCGTGTCGCGCCGTGCAGGAGTGGCTGGAACAGCGTCCCGTGGCCGACGACAAGGCCATGTGGCTGAACCGTCACGGGGTGCGTCTGTCGGTGCGGAGCATCCGGCGCGTCGTCAAGGAGGCAGGGCGTCGCACCGGCGTGCCTGGCATGCACCCTCACGCGCTCCGGCATGCCTGTGCGACGCACATGTTGGGAGCCGGTGCGGATCTCCGTGCCATCCAGGAGCAGCTCGGGCATCGCACCTTGTCCACCACGCAGCGGTATACGAGGGTGAGTGTGGATCATCTGCGGGCCGTGCACGACAAGGCCCATCCCCATTCGTCTCGGGGGCCAAAAAATCCCGTGGGTGCCTTTGACGCCGACGATGGCTCCGATTAAAAGGCTGCCGTCTCGCGGGCCGCTAGCTCAGCTGGTAGAGCACCGGACTTTTAATCCGAGGGTCATAGGTTCGAGTCCTATGCGGCCCACACCCCACTCGCGATCCCATCGTCTAGTCAGGTCCAGGACACCGGGTTTTCATCCCGGCAACACGGGTTCGAATCCCGTTGGGATCACTCGAAGCCCCCCGTCGACACAGTCGACGGGGGGCTTTTCGTTGGTTGCCGCAGGTCCACGATGGTGAACCTGGTCGAGGACCTGTCGATCAAAGGTCGATCTTGTACACGGCGCCGGATCCCGCTCCGCCGACGTACGCGGCACCGTCATGGATCACGATGTCGGACCTGGCCCAGTTCCTGCTGTCGGTCATGTCCAGCGTTCCGGTGGACAGCGTCATGCCCTCCGCGACGGTCTCCGTCTCGCCGGTCGACAGGGTGATGGCGAGCAAGCGGCCCTTGCCCGCCTCGACGACGTAGAGCCGGCCGTCGGCCACGGCCAGACCCTGCGGCGAGCTGAGCCCTTGCTTGATCACTTTGGGTGGGATCGCCTCATTCGAATTCATCACCTGCACGACCCGCCCACCGGTGTCTTCGCTCACGTAGAGGGCGCCATCTGCGTGGGCGAGTCCGAAGGGTTGCTCGAGTCCGTCGGCGATCGTCGTCGCGTCATCTGGCGCGTCGGGTGAGAAGCGCTTGACCGCCCCACCGCGCTCGGTGAACACGATGTCGTCCTCCAGCGCGATGGCGTTGGTGGGTTGGGCGAACTGGTCGAAGTTTGCGACCATCGAGTCTGTCTTCGGATCCCAGAGCTTCACGAAATTCTCGGTCCAGCTGCTCGTGACGAGTTGATCGCCATAGGGGTGGACCGTGAGCATCCAGCCGACGTCGGTCGCCATGGTGATGCCCCGGACCGCGCTGATGGGCTCCGCGGTGTCGGGGTTGAACTTGCGGATCGCGAATGCGTCGACCACCACCAACGTGCTGTCACCGTCCTCCTCGATGACCGTGACGCCGCCGGGCAGGCCGAGACCACCGGGGATGACGACGCGATAGGTGTCCTTTCCGGTGATCTCGTGCAGGTAGCCGTCGCCAGCGCTCGTGTTGAACAGCCGGTCATCGGGGGAGAAGAAGAAGTTGTCCGTGGCGGGGTACGGGGTCGTTGCGACCAGCTCGAAGGATCCGTCGTCGCGGTTCACCTTGTAGATGACCCCGAGCGACTCATCCATCACGTGCAGTTCTCCCTTGCTGTTGAACTTCGCGGCGGAGAGGATGGCACCCTCCTTCTTGCCTACCATCACGGTGGCACCATTCTCGGTGTCGATCTGGATGGCCTCTCCGGTGGCCCAGGACGAGCCATACAGCTTCCCGTCGGGTCCGAATGCCATGCCGTTGGACATGCGCTCGCCCTCGTCCGTCACCACCCGGGGTGGGCGGTCGTCGTCCGGATAGATCTCGTACAAGTGGGAGTCCATGAACTGACCACTGATGAAGATCCGTCCTTCCTTCGAGATCGCGATGCCGTCGTTGCCCATCTTGAGGGTGTCTGCGACGGTGACGTTGCCGTCGGTGTCCATCACCCCGACTTCTCCCGTCGCGATCCAGTTGAAGAACAGGCGACCGTCAGGATGGAAAGCGAGGTCGTCGGTGCCCTTGGCCCCTTCGATCTGCTCCATCTCTCCGGTCTCGGGGTCGACGATGAACGCGCCGTCATGCCACACACTGCCGAGGTAGATCCGTCCGTCAGGACCCCACACGGCACCGTTCGTGCCCCGTAGCGGACTTGCCTCGATGAAGACGTGTGCGCCGCTGTCACCGTCGGTGGCACCTCGATCGGATTTGGCGGCACCGACTCCGGCCTCGGGACGTGTCGCTTCGGGGGGCGGGTCGCTCTTTGGGCTGCCACAGGAGGTCAGCATGAAGAGTGACGCCGTGGCCAGCAGGGTCGGCCAGCGGTTCACGGTGACCTGTTTCGTTTCGCCCATGTTCGGTACCCTGTGTTTGTTGGTTGTTCCATGGCGTCAGGGGTGGCCGGCCGCCTTTGGGTTTCGGTGGTGGCTGGCCCCGGTTGAGGTGGTCAGCGGTTGCGCGCGGATGGGCCCGCCGTCTGTCCTTGACCGTGGCGCGCACTGAGGCAGCTCATCAGGCACGGAGCCGACAGTCGGCAGCGCAGCGACAGGGGGCAGGGCGTGTACGCATCAGGCGGGGTGTGCAGGTGCCCGTTGATGTGAAGAAACGTTTGCGCCTCAGCTCGTCGCTTGTCAGTCGTCCGGTGACGTGTATGATTCAAGGGTGTGGAATCTGCGGCAACGGTCGTCTGCGCAGCTTGTGCGAATCCCCAAGAGCTTGGCATTACCGGTAGCCGAATCGAGCCGATGGGATCCCGTGAGCACTCGGCCGTACGTGGGACGCGGGAGGTACGACGTGGGTACGAATGTGGAACTGTTCGAGGTCTCCCTCCGAGACGGCCTCCAGAACGAGAAGAAGGTGATCTCGACGGACGACAAGCTTCGTCACCTTGAAGCCCTTCTCGAGGCCGGTCTCAAGGACATCGAAGTCACCTCTTTCGTGCGACCCAGTCGCATTCCGCAGCTGGCCGATGCGGCGGAGCTGTGCGCCAGGCTTCCCAAGCGTGACGACGTCCGCTTCTGGGGTCTCGTCCCCAACCGCAAGGGGATGGAGCGCGCTCTCGATGCGGGTCTCGATCACCTGTGCACGGTCGTGTCCGCGTCCGACACCCACAACCGCAAGAACCTCAACCGTACCTCTCGCGAGACCCTTGCGGCCAATCGCGAGATCTTCCAGACAGTGCGCGCAGAGGGCGGCCAGGCACGAGCCTACCTGTCCACGGCCTTCGGTTGTCCCTACGAGGGAGACGTCCCGCCAGAGCGTGTCGGTGAGCTGGCCGGTGAGCTGTACCAGGCAGGAGCCCACTTCGTCGCCCTGGGCGACACCATCGGATCCGGCTCCCCGGAGCTGATGCAGCGGGTGCTGTCCGAGGTCTATGCCGCAGGTGTGCCCGCCGAAGCCCTGGCCGTCCATGTCCACGATACGCAGGGAACGGCCTTGCTGAACGTGTACACGGCGTACCAACTGGATGTCCGACGTTTCGACGGCTCCGTGGCCGGGGTCGGCGGCTGCCCCTACGCGCCAGGAGCCGCGGGCAATCTGGCTTCCGAACGTATCGTGCATCTCTTCGAACAGATGGGTGTGGAAACTGGTGTAGACTTGCGGGGCCTTGCCAACGCGGGAAGCCAGCTGGCCACGCTGCTCGGCAAGACCTCGGGCGGGCCTTCTGCCCTCATTGCCCAGTTGAAGGGTCTGCACGTTCGGAGCGCATAGTCGTGAGCAACACCTTCCTCAGAGTGGTCAACGGTCCCCGCCAGGGAATGAACGTGCCGCTCCACAAGGAGCAGCCGCTCCTCATCGGCCGCAACAGGGGAGACCTGCTGCTGGACGATCCGCTCATCAGCGGCGCCCACTGCCGCATCGTGAGCAAGCAGGGGCACTATGTGCTCCAGGACCTCGGCTCCACCAACGGCACGCTCGTCAACGGTCGCCGCGTGCAGGATGCCGTGCTCAAGCCCGGCGCCGAGGTGCGTGTGGGCAACACCAAGCTCATCCTGTTCGGCGGCGACGCCGAGGATGAGCGTCCCACCACCACCGATGGCTCCGTGGGCCACATGGCCTGGCTGCTCGAAGACGAGCTCGTCGCCGGAGATGCTCCGGGGGTTCGCGCCCTGGGCCAGATGCTGCGACTCCCACGGGGATTCGATGCCGAGGTCGAGGTGGTCTCGGGTCCCGACGCCGGCGAGCGCTTCTCCATCAAGATGGGCACACTGGCAATGGGGCGCAAGCAAGGCCAGATCCCGCTTGCGGATCCGGAGGTCTCCCGTCGTCACGCCTTCATCGAGGTGTTCGGGCGTGACATGGTCTTCCTCCGCGACGTCGCCAGCACGAACGGCACCTACCACAACGGCGTGAAGATCGACACCGTGCGCCTGAGCCACGGCGACATGATCGGTGTGGGCCGCTCCGTCCTTCGCTTCCACCGCACCGACGAAGCCCACTGAGCCTCTGACCACGCGGTCCGCGTGGCCAGGCTCGTGAACGGTCAGCGGGGGAGGGGACGTCGGTAGGCCCGCTCGAGGATCTCGAGCGCCTGGAGCGCCTCGGCGTCGAGCTGGGTGGGCAGCACCACCTGCAGCTTGAGCACGAACGTCGTGTCTGCTACCTGGCCCGTTCGGCTACGGGTGCGGATCCTCAGTGTACGTCCACCACATCCCGGAGGCAGGTTGACCTTGCGGCTGCCGATGGGGGTCTGGATCTCCACCACCCCTCCGCGGATGGCCTCCATCACGGTGACGGGAACCTCAAGCTCCATCACGCCGTCTTCGGGCGTTGAGGACCCACGTGGCGGCTGTGAGGTGGGCTCCCGCCGTGGTGGTGCGTGGTACTCCGGCCGTGCATGGCCTGACGCGCGCGCTGTGTGTGGTCGATGGCTGGCTGCACCCTGATGGTATGCCTCCCGTGCGCCGGGCGGACGTGCCCACGGCGCGCCGCGTGCCCCTGGGGTGTGGGCACGTGGCATTCGAAGGGTGACGAGCAGGTCACCGGGCACGCCGTGGCCACCGGCCATGCCGGGGAGACGTACGACCTCACCGTCCTGCGCTCCGGGGCGCACCCGCACGCGCACCTGTCTGACCCGGCCGGTCGGCGTCCGGAACGAGATCTGGGTGACGCCGCCTCGCGCGGCGGTGTACGCATCGATCTGGGCCTCGACCTCAAGATCGGCCGGCGCCTGGGCTTCCTCGTCCTCCTCGGGCAGCTCGCCGTTGAGGATGGTGTTCCACACGTCCCGGAACGCTGACATGTCGCCGAAAGGGTTCTCCGCCTCGCCGTTGTCCGGTGGCCGCACCGACCACCCGCTCGCCGTTGCGGGATCGAACCCTGGCTCGAGCATGCGAGCGCCGAACTGGTCATACAGGGCCCGTTGGCTCGGGTCACTCAGGATCGAGTAGGCCTGGCTCACCGACTTGAAGGTCTGGGCAGCCTGGGGGGAGGGGTTGATGTCCGGGTGGTACTTGCGAACGAGCCGGCGGTAATTGCGCTTGATGTCTTCCAGCTCTGCCGTCGAAGGCACGCCGAGCACCTGATAGAGATCCGACATGATCCGTCCTGTGTGGGGACGCAGAGTGTAAACGAATCGATGGGCGATGTGGGGGAACGTCGGTGCAGATCGCGCGTGTATGAAACCCTCAGTCGAGCTTTCGCTGCCATCCCCTGAGCATGTCGGGATCACGCTCCACGTAGAGGACCTTCTCCCTCTCGACGATCACGCGACCGGGCGCGGCACCCTTGATGGGCTTCACGTGGCGCACCTGGGTGTACTGGATCTCCACGGGCCCACCCTCGGGGATGTGCCCCAGCTTCAACACCAGCTGTGCGGCATGCTTCAGCTCATCGGGCGACGGCGGCTGGCCTCCCCTCATGGGCAGCACCACATGTGTGCCCGGTCGTTCCCGAAGGTGGAACCAGTAGTCCTTGCCCTTCGCCCTGCGAACCAGCAGTGCATGGTTGGCCGCACCGTTGGTCCCCGCCCAGAGGATCTCCCCCGAGGGTCCGACCCAGGTCTGCCAGGGAACCCGTTCCCGCTCCTTGGGACGTCGAAGGGGCGCGGGGGGCGGCGCGCCGACATCCCGCGCGACGTCCGCGACCGACCCCGGATCCGCTTCCAGCCTCGTCAGCGCCTCGCGAAGCTCCTCGGCCGCCTGTTCCGCGTCCAGAAGGCGATCCGTGATGTCGTCCACTGCCGCCCTCAGCCGTGACGCCTTCTTGTACATGCGCTGCATTGTGTCGGCGGGTCGCCGCGCGGGGTCGAGTTTCAGCTCGTACGTGACCTCCGGGTCCATCGGGTCCACCACCCGTACCTTGGACGTCCCCCTGGGGATGGAGTGGACGACCATCGCGAGCGCGTCAGCCTTTGCCTGGAGCAGCTCGGCGCCCTCGGCCGCATCGAGGTCCCGGGACAGGGCCTTCACCAGGCGCATGCGACGCTTGAGCTGCTGCTTGAGCCACCGCCGCACGTGCAGGATCCTCTGGGCGGCGTCGAACCGCACCGCGCGCTCGGTGAAGTAGGCCTCCGCCGCCTCGCCCCAGGTCTCTCCCGACGCCGGCGCGAACCGCGGAGGCTCGTCGTTTCCGCCGCCCTCTACCAAGGGAGGCAGGGTGTCCGACACCGGGCCGTGACTCGCCCCCAGGACACGGTCTCCCTGCAGCAGGTAGATGCCACCACCGCGACCGAAGAGGCGACAGTGGAGCACGTGCCCCGGGAACACCCACTCGATGATGCGCTCTCCCTCTACGTGACGCACCTCCTGAAGGCGCCCACGAAGGTGTGCCCGAAGCAGTCCCTGGAAGCTGTAGGGGGTCTTCGGGTTGGGCGGACGTTGGGTGATCGGGTGGATGCGCGCGTGGGGGAAGGACTCGATCCAGATGACCTCCCGACCGATCTTCAGTGCGACCGCGGTCGGCGTGGGCACCCACACCTGCTGAACACTACGTCCGACGAGCCCACGGAACTCGCGCGCAAGCTGATCGAGCTCCGATGGCAGGATATGTGTGGGCGACTGCTGTTCTGGGGGCATCGTGTGGTGGACTCTCTTGGTGGCCGCTGCGTGGGCGGATGAGCCGGCGCTCGAATGTGAGCCGACCGACGAAGCTACCTACGACCGTCTGGTCGACGAGTTGGGCAAACGTTCCATTGCGTTCGAAGCGCGTCGTCAGCTGGACCCCCAGCTGGGGTGGAAGCACTCCGTGCTGGCGTCCGTGGAGCGTAACACTCCCGACTGGCACCTCCTGACCTCAGCGGAGCACGCCAGCTTCGGATGTCGCCCCCTGCTGCCACAGGTGCGGGAAGAGGGAGCCGTACCCCTTGACCCGGCCGAGGTGGCACAGCGACTGCAGCGCGCGGTGTCTCCCATGGGCCGCGTGGACACGCGCTACCTCACCGCCAGATACCGACGGCACACGTCCTCCGGCACCCTCACGCTGACCGTGTCCCAGTGGCCCGGGGGAGGGCAGGGACGCATCACGGATCCCTCCGGGGCCCCCATGGGGGAGGTCCTGTGGTGTGGAGGGCAGTCCGGACCCGCGCGCGACGCGCTGGCCCGCATCATTCCCTCGGCCGTCTGGAGCTACCACCTACCAGCGGCGTCTGGACAGCTCCCGGCCCTCGCTGCGTCCGCGCTCGTGCCCTCCGACAGGGGGGAGTGGGTCGTGATCACGCTGGTGGAGGAGGACACCACCTGGCGTCTGATGGTGGATCCCCTGACGTATCAGGCCTTCAACATGACCCAGACTCCGGCGATGGATGATGCCCGCTTCACCTACAGTGACTACCGTCAGACCTCGGCCGGTCTGGTGCTTCCCCACGTCATCCAGGTGGAGATCCTGAACCGCGTGGAGGAGCGGATCGAGCTCCTCCAGATGGACTCCGACCCGGAACTCGTCCAAAGAGAAGCGCAAAGCCGATGTATCAAAAAGTTTGGCCTGGAGCCTTGACGTGGCCGTTCTGAGAGCATAAATGCGCGGCGCCGGCGGGAACACGGTGAACGTCGAACTCGCAAAGGCTCTGCTGGTGTAGCTCAATTGGTAGAGCAGCTGATTTGTAATCAGCAGGTTGCGGGTTCAAGTCCCATCGCCAGCACGCTTCGCTCTTTATAATCTGTGACATCGTGGGGGAATGCCCGAGTGGCCAAAGGGAACGGGCTGTAAACCCGTCGGCTCTGCCTTCGTTGGTTCGAATCCAACTTCCCCCACCACCTTTCGCGGGAATAGCTCAGTTGGTAGAGCATCAGCCTTCCAAGCTGAGGGTCGCGAGTTCGAGTCTCGTTTCCCGCTCCATTTTCGAATGGGCCCATATAGCTCAGTGGTAGAGCGCATCCTTGGTAAGGATGAGGTCACCGGTTCAAATCCGGTTATGGGCTCCATTCCAAATTCTACTTCCGAAAATCGGGTGCCACGGATCAGTGGCGCACCCCATGAGGCGGAGAAGACCATGGCCAAGGAAAAGTTCGAGCGTACTAAGCCGCACGTCAACATCGGCACCATCGGCCACGTCGACCACGGCAAGACCACCCTGACTGCTGCAATCACCAAGGTGCTCTCCGAGCGCACTGGCGCCAAGGCGATGAACTACGAGGACATCGACAAGGCTCCCGAGGAGAAGGCACGCGGCATCACGATCAACACGTCCCACGTCGAGTACGAGACCGAGACTCGTCACTACGCCCACGTGGACTGCCCCGGTCACGCCGACTACATCAAGAACATGATCACCGGTGCTGCCCAGATGGACGGCGCTATCCTGGTCGTGTCCGCTGCTGACGGCCCGATGCCCCAGACCCGCGAGCACGTGCTCCTCGCACGTCAGGTCCAGGTCCCCTACATCGTCGTCTTCATGAACAAGTGCGACATGGTCGACGACGAGGAGCTCCTCGAGCTGGTCGAGATGGAGATCCGCGAGCTCCTCGACACCTACGAGTTCCCCGGCGACGACACCCCCGTCGTCCGCGGCTCCGCTCTCAAGGCCATCGAGGGCGACCAGAGCGACGTCGGTGTGCCCGCCATCCTCGAGCTCATGGCTCAGGTCGACGAGTACATCCCCACGCCCGAGCGTGACTCCGACAAGCCCTTCCTGATGCCTGTCGAGGACGTCTTCACCATCTCCGGTCGTGGTACCGTTGCTACCGGTCGTATCGAGCGCGGCGTCATCAACGTCGGTGACTCCGTCGAGATCGTCGGCATCAAGGACACCACCACCACCACCGTCACCGGTGTCGAGATGTTCCGTAAGCTCCTCGACCGCGGTGAGGCTGGCGACAACGTCGGTCTGCTCCTGCGCGGCGTGAAGCGTGAGGACATCCAGCGCGGCCAGGTCCTGTGCAAGCCCAAGTCCGTGAACCCCCACACCAAGTTCACTGGTGAGGTTTACGTCCTGAAGAAGGATGAGGGCGGCCGTCACAAGCCTTTCTTCGCTGGCTACCGTCCCCAGTTCTACTTCCGCACCACTGACGTGACCGGTTCCATCATCCTCCCCGAGGGTGTCGAGATGGTCATGCCTGGTGACAACATCACCATCGACGTCGAGCTCATCACCTCCATCGCCATGGAGAAGGGCCTCCGCTTCGCCATCCGTGAGGGCGGTCGTACCGTCGGCGCTGGTGTCGTTGCCGAAATCCTCGACTGATTGGTGCGCCCTCGGGCGCTGATTGCGGGGGTCGGGCAGCATCGTTGCTTGCACGAGCAAGTTCAACGAGCTACTGCCCACCCCCGCATTTCTGTGAAGAGTGACCCAAATGTCCCAGCAGCGATACGTCGTTCTGATTTTTGTCACCACCGCCATTCTGGCAGGGATGGTGGGTCAGTCTGCTGTGGCTTCGGGTCTTCTGCAATTCGGGCGTCCTGACGCCCAGTTGCTCGGCGGCCTCGTGAGCACGAGTGGCCTGGCTGGTCTTCTGACCGGCATCGTGACGTTGTTCGCGTTGCTCCGGAACCAGAAGGCATCTCGCTTCACTGGTGAGGTGGTGGGCCAGCTCCTCAAGGTAGTCTGGCCCTCCCGTGAGGAGGCCATGAAGGCCACCCGCACGGTCATCTTCACCACGCTCTTTGTTGCGGCTCTGCTCGGTCTGTACGACTTCTTCTGGTCGCGGGTCGCCCAGGCATTCTTCTTCTCGCTGGGCTGATCGCAGCCATACGAGCCCCCTCCGTGAGGTCTTGGACATGACGATGCGTTGGTATGCCATCCACACACTTTCCGGCTCTGAAGAGAAGGCCATGCAGGCCCTTCGGCAGCGGATGAAGATGCACGATCTGGAAGATCGGTTCGGCCAGATCCTCGTTCCGTCCGAGACCGTGGTGGACCCCAAGACCAAGCGCAAGCAGACCAGGCGATTTTTTCCTGGATATGTTCTCGTGGAAATGGTCCTCGACAACGAGACCTATTATCTCGTGAAGAACACTCCGAAGATCACCGGCTTTGTCGGCGGTTCTCGTAACCCGCCTCCGGTTTCCCAGAAGGAAGTGGATCGTATCACCCAGCGCATGAACCGCGACGAGGCACCTCGTCCCGTGGTTGATTTCGAGCTGGGCGAAGAAGTCCGCCTCACTGAGGGACGCTACGCTTCGATGCGCGGCGTGATCGAGGAGATCAATGAGGCTCGCGGCAAGCTGCGGGTCGTCATCAACATGTTTGGCCGTCCCGTTCCTACGGAGCTGTCCTTCCATCAGGTTGAGAAGCTCTCCTGAGAGCGAGCCTCGCACGGCTAGGAGTTTTCGATGGCTAAGAAGGTCGTCAAGGAAATCAAGCTTCAGATTCCCGCAGGTCAAGCCCGTCCCGCACCCCCGGTGGGTCCGGTTCTGGGTCAGGCTGGCGTGAACATCAAGGGTTTTTGCGATCAGTTCAATGATCGTACCAAGGCTCAGGCAGGCGAAGGCCTGGTGATTCCGGTGGTGATTACGGTCTATTCCGACCGTTCCTTCACCTTCATCACCAAGACCCCTCCGGTCGCCGTCCTTCTCAAGAAGGCCGCTGGCATCAAGAGTGGTTCTGGTGAGCCCAACCGCAACAAGGTGGGCACCGTCACCATGGCTCAGGTCGAAGAGATCGCTAAGACGAAGCTCCCCGACTTGAACTGCACCACGATCGATTCCGCTGCACGCCAGGTGGCTGGCACGGCTCGGTCCATGGGGCTGAACGTCTCCGAGTGACACTGATTTTGTAACGTGGGCGAACCCGATCCTGGGGGAGGGAGCAATCCCGTCAACCCCAGCCGGCTTCGCGTAGATCTCGCCCCGGTGCGATCTGCAAAGGTAGAACAGAGTGGCCAAGATTGGCAAGCGTTATGCTGCCTTCCAGACCCACGTTGATGCAGCCAAGCGCTACAGCATCGACGAAGGTCTCGGGCTGATTCCCGCAGTCGCCACTGCGAAGTTCGACGAGTCCGTCGACGTCGCCGTTCGACTGGGAGTCAACCCGCGTCAGGCTGACCAGATGGTTCGCGGCTCCGTGTCCCTGCCTCACGGCGTGGGCAAGAATGTCCGCGTGCTCGTGTTCGCAGAGGGCGATGCAGCTGAAGCTGCTCGCGAAGCGGGCGCAGAGTTCGTCGGGTCCGATGACATTGTGAACAAGATCCAGAAGGAAGGCTGGGTCGATTTCGACAAGGCTGTGGCCGTTCGCTCCATGATGGCGAAGGTTGGCCGCCTCGGTCGTGTCCTTGGTCCCCGTGGCCTCATGCCGAACCCCAAGGATGGTTCGGTCGTGGGTCCCGAGGATATCGCGCGCGTCGTGCGCGAGGTCAAGGCCGGTCGGGTGGACTTCCGTGTCGAGCGTGCCGGTATCGTCCATGCATCCGTGGGCAAGGCAAGCATGTCTGCAGACGAACTGCGCGACAATGTCCTCGCCTTGATCCGGGAGCTTGTGCGGCTTAAGCCCGCGAGCGCCAAGGGAACCTACGTGCGTGGGATCACCGTCAGTACGACGATGGGCCCTGGAATCCGACTCGACTCGAACGAGACCGTGCGTCTCGCTCAAGAGTCCCGGTGAGGTGAACCATGGATCGTACGCAAAAGGCTGAATTTATCGACAGCGTCCGCGAGAGCTTCCAGAACGCTCCCTACGTCGTCCTGACGGACTTCAAGGGTTCCAGCGTTGCACAGATGGATGCCCTCCGTCGTTCCATGGAGCAGGCTGGCGCCACGTTCCAGGTTGTCAAGAACACGCTGACCAAGATCGCCATCTCCGATGGTGAGCACGCTGGTCTGGCTGAGTTCTTCTCGGGCAACGTGGGTGTGATGTTCGCCGGTGAGGATGCCATCGCTGCTGCGAAGGCGTTCCGCGCTCAAGTCAAGGAAAACGACAAGCTTCAGGTGAAGGCAGGCTTCTTCGAGGGTGATGTCCTCGATCCCAAGCAGGCGATGGCTGTCGCCGATCTGCCGAGCCGTGAAGAGCTGCTCGCCAAGTTCCTTCAAACGCTTCAGGAAGGTCCGCGCCAGGTTCTGGGAGTCATCCAGGGCCCCGCACGCGATCTCCTCTACCTTCTCAACAATTACGCAGCGAAGCTGGAAGAGAACGGCTGATCGCCGTCCCCCGAAGCTGCCGTTCAAACAGTCCTTTTGGAGGCTTACATGTCCGCAACCCAGGACCAAGTCGTCGATTTCATCAAGAACCTCAAGCTCTCCGAGGTCAAGGACCTCATCTCCATCCTGGAGGACGAGCTCGGTGTGTCCGCTTCCGCTCCCGTCATGATGGGCGCCATGGCCGGTGGCGGTGCCGAGGCCGCTGCTGAGGAGCAGACCGAGTTTGATGTCGTCATGACCGACGCTGGCGCCAAGCGCATCGGCGTCATCAAGGCCGTCCGCGGCCTGACCGGTCTGGGCCTCAAGGAGGCCAAGGCCATGGTCGACGGCGTTCCCGCCAAGGTGAAGGAAGGCGTGTCCAAGGAAGACGCCGAAGAGGCCAAGAAGGCTCTCGAGGAGGCTGGTGCTACCGTCGAGATCAAGTGATCTTGGTGAAGCAACCAACCACACGATGCCGGGAGCGCGCTCGTCGCGTTTCCGGCTGACATCCACGCCCCGGATCGGATGAACGGTCGCCTTGCGGACGAACATCTGTATCCGTGGGCGTTGGTGTGTTCTTATTGGGCTCCGCCTGTGACATCGTGCCGTCTGCACGGTCCGGTCGGCAGCTTCTCTCTATGGAACGGGCGCCTGTATCTCGCCCTGCGCGTCTTTCTTTTCTCGCGACCCACGGTACGAAGCCGGGGCCGTGACGACTGGTAGCTCAGAACACGGAGTCCTGAGATGTCCAAGCTTCTCGCCAACAACTACCGCTACCGCCGGAGTTTCCAGAAGGTTCCTTCTGTGGTGAACATCGGCAACCTCATCGAGATCCAGCGGCAGTCGTACGACCTCTTCCTGCAACCCGAGGTTCCGCCGCTGGAGCGTGAACCCTACGGTCTCCAGGGTGTCTTCCAGAGCGTGTTCCCGATCGAGGACTTCTCTGGCCGCGCGTCCCTGCAGTTCAGGAGCTACGAGCTCGAGACGCCCAAGTACGACGTGGACGAGTGTCGCGAGCGCGGCATGACCTTCTCCGCGCCGATCAAGGTCACCGTCCGGCTGGTGGTCTGGGACATCGACGAGGAGACGGGTGCAAAGTCCGTCGCCAACGTGAAGGAGCACGCGGTCTACTTCGGCGAGATTCCGCTGATGACCGAGAACGGTACGTTCATCGTCAACGGCACCGAGCGTGTGGTGGTCTCCCAGATCCACCGTTCCCCTGGTATCCTCTTCGATTCCAACCGCAGCAAGACCGGCGGCTCGAAGCTGATCTTCTCCGCCCGTATCATCCCGAACCGCGGTTCCTGGATCGACTTCGAATTCGACACCAAGGACATCATCTACGTCCGTATCGATCGTCGTCGCAAGCTGCCCGCGACCGTGCTGCTCCGCGCCCTCGGCTACGACACCGAGGCGCTGCTCAACGCGTTCTACAAGTCCGAGACCATCTTCCGGAACGAGCAGGGCTGGTTCAAGAAGACCACCACCGATCTTCTCTTCCACCAGAAGGCCTCCGTCGACATCACCGACGAGTCCGGCAAGGTGATCGTTCCGAAGGACAAGAAGTTCCTGAAGAACGTCCAGCGCAAGATGAAGAAGGCTGGCCTCATCGCGACCGAGACCGTGCTCGTCGACGGACAGGAGCGCGACATCGAGATCGCCACGATCCCGATGGCAGAAGAGGACATCGTCGGCCTGGTCTCCGCATACGACATCGTCGATATGGAGTCCGGTCGCATCCTGGTGGAGACCAACGAGGACCTCTCCGAGGAGTCCCTGGTCAAGCTGCAGGCCTACGGCATCACCGAGCTGCGCACCCTCTTCATCGACAACCTCAACGTGGGCTCCTTCCTCCGCGACACGCTGCTGGTCGACAAGATGGAGAGCACCGAAGAGGCCATCGTCGAGATCTACCGTCGCCTGCGGTCCACGGATCCGCCGACCTACGACACCGCGGTGCAGCACTTCGAGAACCTGTTCTTCAACCCGGAGCGCTACGATCTGAGCCGGGTGGGTCGCCACAAGATCAACCAGAAGCTCGGTCTCTCCGTGCCTCTGGAGCAGACCACGCTCACGCGTGAAGACATCCTCGAGGTCGTCAAGTACCTCATCGATCTCCGGAACAACAAGGGCAACGTGGACGACATCGACCACCTGTCCAACCGTCGTGTCCGGGCTGTCGGCGAGCTGCTGGAGAACCAGTACCGTGTCGGTCTCGAGCGTATGGGCAAGGCCATCAAGGAGCGGATGAGCCTTCAGGAGATCGAGATCCTGATGCCCAACGATCTCATCAACTCCAAGCCCGTGGGCGCGGTGGTCAAGGAGTTCTTCGGCTCCTCCCAGCTGTCCCAGTTCATGGACCAGACCAACCCGCTCTCCGAGATCACGCACAAGCGTCGTCTCTCGGCCCTCGGGCCTGGCGGTCTGACCCGTGAGCGTGCTGGCTTCGACGTTCGCGATGTCCACGCCACCCACTACGGTCGTATCTGCCCGATCGAGACCCCTGAAGGTCCGAACATCGGTCTGATCTCGTCGCTGTCCACCTACGCTCGCGTCAACGAGTTCGGCTTCATCGAGACGCCCTACCGCCGCGTGACCGATGGCCATGTCGACAACACCACGGCTGTCTACTTCGACGCCCTCGATGAGGAGCTCGGCAACGCCGGCGATCAGCACGTCGTGGCACAGGCCTCCGCAGCGATGGACGAAGACGGCAAGTTCGTCGGAGACACGGTGCCTGCGCGTCGTGGTGGCGACTTCATCATGGTCGAGCCCGGCGAAGTCAGCCTGATGGACGTCGCGTCCAACCAGCTCGTGTCCGTGGCCGCGTCCCTCGTTCCCTTCCTCGAGAACGACGACGCCAACCGCGCACTGATGGGCTCCAACATGCAGCGCCAGGCTGTCCCCGTCGTCCGCACCCAGGCACCCCTGGTCGGCACGGGCATCGAGCGTCTCGTGGCTCGCGACAGTGGCGTCACCGTCACCGCTCGCCGCGACGGCGTGGTCGAGTCCGTGGATGCCTCCCGCATCGTCATCAAGACCGATGAGGAAGGCGACGGCAGCATCGGCGCCGATGTCGACATCTACAACCTCACCAAGTTCATGCGTTCCAACCAGAACACGTGCATCAACCAGAAGCCGGTTGTGCGCCCTGGTGACCGCATCCACGCTGGTGATGTCATCGCCGACGGTCCCGCGACGGACTCCGGTGAGCTTGCTCTCGGTCAGAACGTCATCGTCGCGTTCATGCCCTGGGGTGGCTACAACTTCGAGGACTCCATCCTCATCTCCGAGCGGCTGGTGCAGGAAGACTACTTCACCACCATCCACATCGAGGAGTTCGAGGTCTCTGCCCGCGACACCAAGCTGGGCAAGGAAGAAATCACCCGCGACATCCCGAACGTCGGCGACGAGGCCCTGAAGGATCTCGACGAGTCCGGTGTCGTGCGAATCGGTGCCGAGGTCGGCCCCGACGACATCCTGGTCGGCAAGATCACCCCCAAGGGTGAGACCCAGCTGTCTCCCGAAGAGAAGCTCCTGCGGGCCATCTTCGGTGAGAAGGCCGGTGACGTCCGTGACACCTCCCTGCGCGTGCCGCCGGGTGTCGAGGGCACGGTCATCGGTGCACAGGTCTTCTCCCGTGAGGGTGTCGAGAAGGGTGCCCGCGCCCTCGAGATCGAGGCTGCCAGCATCCGTCGCATCGAGCGCGACCGCGATGAGAAGCTGCGTACCCTGCGCGAGTCCGGCCTCCGTCAGCTCGCCCGCATCCTGAAGGGTGTGACTGCAGCGGCCGACATCGCGAACGAGGACGGCGACGTCGTCGTCGGTTCCGGATCCGATCTCACCATCGACGTGCTCCGCAAGGTCGGCATCGACGGTGCCGAGCGGATCGTGGTCGACGACCAGGCGGTCGAGGACAAGCTGTGGAAGGCTGCCGAGCAGTTCCGCACCACGACCGACGAGATCCGTCAGCGCTACAAGGCCAAGATCGAGCGCCTGAAGAAGGGCGACGAGCTGCCTCCTGGTGTCATCCGGATGGTCAAGGTCTACGTCGCGATCAAGCGCAAGCTGTCCGTCGGTGACAAGATGGCCGGTCGTCACGGTAACAAGGGTGTCATCAGCCGCATCCTGCCCGTCGAGGACATGCCCTACATGGCCGATGGCACGTCGGTCGACATCGTCCTCAACCCGCTGGGCGTTCCCTCCCGTATGAACGTCGGTCAGGTCCTCGAGACCCACCTCGGTTGGGCTGCGAAGGGCATGGGCCGCATCATCGGTCAGATGCTCGACGAGAAGTACGACGACGAGTCGCTGCGTGACTACCTGAAGGCGTGCTTCCACGACCAGAAGGACGTCATGGCGTTCCTGGACGGCGCGTCTGGTGACGAGCTCCGGGTCTTCGCCGACAAGTACCGTGAGGGCGTCACGCTCGGCACCCCGGTGTTCGCCGGTGCGTCCGAGGCCGAGATCACCCATGCGCTCGAGGTTGGTGGTCGCGACGTCGACGGTCAGACCCAGCTGTTCAACGGTCTGACCGGTGAAGCCTTCCATCAGAAGGTGACCGTGGGCGTGATGTACATGCTCAAGCTGCACCACCTGGTCGACGACAAGATTCACGCTCGTTCCATCGGACCCTACTCCCTGGTCACCCAGCAGCCGCTGGGTGGTAAGGCACAGTTCGGTGGCCAGCGTCTGGGTGAGATGGAAGTCTGGGCCATGGAGGCGTACGGCGCCGCCTACGGTCTGCAGGAGTTCCTGACGGTCAAGTCCGACGACGTCGCCGGTCGTACCCGCATGTACGAATCCATCGTGAAGGGAGAGAACGTGCTGGAAGCCGGTCTCCCCGAGTCCTTCAACGTGCTGGTCCGCGAGATGCAGGCCCTGGCGCTTGATGTGGAACTCATCGAGAACACCGAGGCCATGCGTCTCTGACGCGTGGCCCGCTGCTGCTTTCCTCCTCCTTTCGCCCTTTCCATTTTCTCGCGCCTCAGGAGCTAGCCGTGAGAGAGATGTACAACCTCTACAAGAAGCCCAAGAACCCGCTCAACTATGTGGCGGTTCGCGTCAGCCTGGCATCGCCCGAGAAGATTCGGTCGTGGTCGCATGGTGAGGTCAAGAAGCCGGAGACCATCAACTACCGTACCTTCAAGCCCGAGCGCGACGGTCTGTTCTGTGCGCGGATCTTCGGGCCCGTGAAGGACTACGAGTGCCTCTGCGGCAAGTACAAGCGGATGAAGTTCCGCGGCATGACTTGCGAGAAGTGTGGCGTCGAGGTCATCGAGTCGCGTGTGCGCCGTGAGCGTATGGGTCACATCGACCTTGCCACGCCCGTGGCTCACATCTGGTTCCTGAAGAGCCTTCCGTCCCGCATCGGCAACCTCCTCGACATCTCCCTCAAGGATCTCGAGAAGGTGCTGTACTGCGAGGCATACACCGTCACGGATCCCGGCGAGACCACCCTGGCCAAGGGTGAGATCCTGTCCGAGGAAGACTACCAGGAGATGGTGCTTACCTACGGCTACGGTAGCTTCGAGGTGGGTATCGGTGGCGAGGTCGTGCGCGACCTGCTCGCAAGCCTGGATGTGGTTGCCCTTGCCGACGAGCTGCGCACGGAGATGAAGGAGACCAGCTCCGCCGCACAGCGTCGCCGGATCGCCAAGCGCCTGAAGATCGTCGAGGCATTCCGCGACTCTGGAAACCGCCCCGAGCACATGATGCTCGAGGTCATCCCCGTCCTGCCCCCGGATCTCCGCCCGCTGGTTCCCCTCGACGGTGGCCGGTTTGCGACGTCCGATCTCAACGATCTCTACCGTCGCGTCATCAACCGCAACACGCGTCTGAAGCGTCTGAACGAGCTGAACGCGCCCGAGATCATCGTGCGCAACGAGCGTCGTATGCTTCAGGAGGCCGTCGACGCCCTGTTCGACAACGGCCGTCGTGGCAAGGTGTTCACCGGTCCCAACAAGCGCCCGCTGCGTTCCCTGTCCGACATGCTCAAGGGCAAGCAGGGTCGCTTCCGCCAGAACCTGCTTGGCAAGCGCGTCGACTACTCCGGCCGTTCTGTCATCGTCGTTGGTCCGAACCTGCGCCTGCATCAGTGTGGTCTGCCCAAGAAGATGGCCCTCGAGCTCTTCAAGCCCTTCATCTACAACAAGCTCGAGGAGCGTGGTCACGTCACCACGATCAAGGCTGCCAAGAAGATGGTGGAGCGTCAGAGCGAGGAAGTCTGGGACATCCTCGAGGACGTCATCAAGGAGCACCCGGTCATGCTGAACCGTGCTCCCACCCTGCACCGTCTCGGCATCCAGGCGTTCGAGCCCGTCCTCATCGAGGGTCGCGCCATTCGCCTGCACCCCCTCGTCTGTACGGCGTTCAACGCCGACTTCGATGGTGACCAGATGGCCGTCCACGTGCCGCTGTCCATCGAGGCCCAGATCGAGGCCCGCGTGCTGATGATGTCCACCAACAACATCCTCAGTCCGGCCAACGGTCGCCCCATCATCCAGCCCTCGCAGGATGTCGTTCTCGGTGCCTACTACATGACCCGTGAACGTCGCTTCGCGAAGGGTGAGGGTCGTATCTTCGGTTCGCCCGAAGAGGTCCAGGTGGCCTACGATGCGGGTGAGGTCGATCTCCATGCACGCGTCCGGGTCCGCATGCCGTCCCGTCCGCTGGAGCAGCGTGCTGCCAACGGCCTCACCGATCTGCTCGACGCGCACCTCGTGTTCGGTGTCGATGTCGAGGGTCGCAACGAGGTCTGGCACCTGCACCGCGGTGAGGTGAACAAGCACGACGCTGCCAACGGCGCGGTGCGTCTCGGTGAGATTCCCGCTCTCGGTGGTGAAGCCGTTGCGCTGATGGCCGGTGGCCCTTCCGTCGACACGTCCGATCTGGGTCAGGCTGACGTCGTGCTCGAGCTGGCACGCCTCGGCATGCCCAAGGGTGTGGACGCAAGCTTCTCCGGTTTCGACGGGCTGCCCGGACTGTCCGAGGTGCCCAACTTCGGCTTCGCATCGTCCCACGCCTACGAGCAGACAACTGGGCTGAGCAGCGCTCTGTCCAATGTCGATGTAGGGGACGACAAGCGGGTCGAGCTCGAGATCGCAGGCATCAAGGTCTACGTCTATGAGCTGCCCGAGATCCGCGCTGCCGTGCGAGTGGTGGCTACGCTGGTGCCTACGGTTGCACTCGACGAGAACGGAGAAGTGGCCCACGACGCCCGCATGAACGTGGGCGCACGACTGAACCAGCTGGAGCAGGTCGTGACCGAGCTTCGCGCTCGCTACAAGGACACCCTCACGCTGGTGGTCGCACCTGGTGGTTACTTCGGCTTCGACGGTCACATTCCCGTCTGGACCCGTGAGAACGAGCGCCACGTGTACGCCGCGAAGGGTGAGGTGGTCGAGACCACCGTTGGTCGCGTGCTCTTCTACAACATCGTGCCCAAGGTCCTGCCGTTCCACCTGGTCGACCGGGTCATGTCCAAGAAGGCACTTGGCGAGCTCATCGACAGGTCCTACCGCCGTGCTGGTCCCAAGGAGACCGTCCTGTTCGCTGACGCGCTCATGCAGCTCGGCTTCCGGATGGCGACCGAAGCCGGTATCTCCATCGCGATCCGCGACATGCAGATCCCGGAGATCAAGCGGAAGATCCTCGACGAGGCCCAGGAGCGCGTCAACGAGACCGACTCCCAGTACAACGAGGGTCTCATCACGCCCGGTGAGAAGTACAACAAGGTCGTGGACATCTGGTCCAAGGTCACCACGGACATCTCCGACGAGCTGCTCCGAAGCCTCAGCACCGAGACGGTCGTGAGCAGGGAAGGGGAGGAGGCCACCCAGCCGTCCTTCAACTCCATCTTCATGATGGTCGACTCGGGTGCTCGTGGTTCACCGACCCAGGTCCGCCAGCTTGCCGGTATGCGTGGTCTGATGGCCAAGCCTTCGGGCGAGATCATCGAGACGCCCATCAAGGCCAACTTCCGCGAAGGCCTGAGCGTCCTCGAGTACTTCGTGTCCACGCACGGTGCGCGTAAGGGTCTGGCGGATACGGCACTCAAGACCGCCAACTCCGGCTACCTGACCCGGCGTCTCGTCGACGTCGTGCAGGACACCATCATCACCGCTCAGGACTGCGGCACCTCCCGCAACATGGAAGTGGCGTCCCTCATCGAGGGTGGTGAGGTCATCGAGCACCTGTCCGAGCGTATCCTCGGCCGTCTGGCTGCGGAGGACGTGCTGGACCCGTACTCCGACGAGGTGCTCGTCCGTGCCAACGACATGATCGACGAGCGTGCCGTCGACCGTATCGTCCAGGCTGGCATCGATCGGGTGAAGATCCGCTCCGTGCTCACCTGCGACATGCGTTGGGGCGCCTGTGCGGCCTGCTACGGCCGCGACCTGGCCCGTGGCAACAAGGTCAACATCGGTGAGGCCGTGGGCGTCATCGCCGCGCAGTCCATCGGTGAGCCTGGTACCCAGCTCACGATGCGTACCTTCCACATCGGTGGTGCAGCATCCTCCACGGTGGCCCAGTCCTACCTGGAGCTCCGTACCAACGGAACCATCCAATACGGTGAGGCACTGTCCGTCGCGCGCAACCGCGACGGCGACAACATCGTCATGTCCCGTAATGGCGAGGTCGCAGTCGTCGACGCCAAGGGCCGTGAGCGCGAGCGCTACGCCGTGCCCTACGGTGCCCGGCTCCTCGTCCAGGATGCCCAGAAGGTGACCGCCAAGGAGCGCATCGCTCAGTGGGACCCCTTCAACCTTCCCATCCTTGCGAACGTCCAGGCATCCATTCGCTTTGAGGACATCGTGGACGGTCAGTCCGTGCGGGAGGAGATCGACGTGACGGGCCTGTCCCGCATGGTGGTCACCGACTACAAGGACACCGACCTCAAGCCGCGTATCGTGGCCATGAGTCCTGAGGGCGAGATCCTGGCTCGTTACTTCCTGCCTGTGTCCGCCTACGTCATGGTCAGCGAGGGGGCCGACATCGCCGTGGGTGATGTCCTGGCCAAGATTCCTCGCGAGACCACGAAGACGAAGGACATCACCGGTGGTCTTCCCCGTGTTGCCGAGCTCTTCGAGGCTCGTAAGCCGAAGGAAGTCGCGGTCATCGCCGAGAACGATGGCACGATTTCCTACGGCAAGGACACCAAGGGCAAGCGCCGAATCATCGTCACCGGTGAGGACGGCACGGCACAGGAATACCTGATTCCCAAGGGCAAGAACATCACCGTCAACGAGGGTGATTACGTCCGCGCAGGCGAAGGCCTGATGGACGGTGCCGCCAACCCCCACGACATTCTCAAGGTCAAGGGCGAGGCTGCACTTGCCAACTACCTGGTCGATGAGGTCCAGCAGGTCTACCGCCTGCAGGGCGTCAAGATCAACGACAAGCACATCGAAGTCGTGGTTCGGCAGATGCTTCGCCGCGTGAAGGTGCGCGATGTCGGTGATACCGACTTCCTTATTGATCAGGTCGTCGAGAAGCACAACTTTGAAGAGGCCAACCGCCAGATCATGGCGATGGGTGGTCTCCCGGCCACGGCTGAGCCGATGCTCCTTGGCATCACCAAGGCAGCGCTGTCGACCGAGTCGTTCCTGAGCTCCGCTTCCTTCCAGGAGACCACGCGTGTCCTGACCGAAGCGGCCATCAAGGGAGCGACCGATCCTCTGCGCGGCTGCAAGGAGAATGTCATCATGGGCCGCCTCATTCCCGCGGGCACTGGCTTCGAAGCCTACCGCCAACTCGATGTTCGGGTCGGCGAAGAGGTCGAAACCAGCATGTCCGAGGCCGGTTGAACTTGACAGCAGCGGCCCCCCACCATATCGGCAGGGGGCCGTGGGCCGGAGATCATCTGGCTCCAGAACGAAACGAGGAATTGATGCCTACCATCAACCAGCTCGTCCGCCATGGGCGGAAGAAGGTGATTCGGAAGTCGTCCGCCCCTGCGCTGAAGGGTTGCCCCCAGAAGCGTGGTGTGTGTACCCGCGTGTACGCGACGACGCCGAAGAAGCCGAACTCGGCACTCCGTAAGGTTGCTCGTGTTCGTCTCACCAACGGAATCGAAGTTACTTCCTACATCCCCGGTGAAGGCCACAACCTCCAGGAGCACAGCTCTGTGCTGATTCGTGGCGGTCGTGTCAAGGACCTTCCCGGTGTTCGCTATCACATCATTCGCGGCGCGCTCGACGCCCAGGGCGTCAACGCACGCCGTCAGGGTCGTTCGAAGTACGGTGCGAAGCGACCGAAGAAGTAGGTGACACATGCCGCGTCGTCGTGAAGTTCCGAAGCGCAAGGTGCTTCCGGACGCTCGCTATGGCGAGCCGATGATTACCAAGTTTACCAACAACCTCATGCGTGACGGCAAGAAGGCGGTCGCGGAGCGTATCGTTTACGATGCGTTCTCGATCATCGAGGAGCGTACGCGTGAGAACCCGGTGGCTGTCTTCAAGACCGCTATCGACAATGTCAAGCCCATGGTCGAGGTCAAGTCTCGCCGCGTTGGTGGTTCCAACTACCAGGTGCCGGTCGAGGTTCGTACTTCCCGCCGTGAGGCTCTTGCCATGCGCTGGCTCATTCTGTTCGCGCGCAAGCGCTCCGGACGTACCATGTCCGAGAAGCTTGCCAACGAGCTGATTGAGGCCTCCCACAACCGTGGTGGCGCAATCCGCAAGAAGGAAGACACGCACCGTATGGCAGAGGCCAACAAGGCCTTCTCCCACTACCGTTGGTAGTAAGGAGAGTCCTGGCCCGGTGAAGCTCCGCTAGCGATCTTCACCGCGGCCGGTGCACCCGTAGGGGATGGATTGGACGAGCGTCAGTTCCGGCGCCGAGACCGACATCCTCCACCTAGGTTCCAGCCTGACCCGAAAGCCGGGCAGAAAGGAACAAGAGATTCTGTGAGCAAAGCAATGAGCTCCAACGACAAGATCCGTATCCGCCTCAAGGCCTACGATCACAAGCTGCTGGACAAGTCTGCACACAAGATTCTGAAGGCAGCCAAGAGCACTGGCGTCGAGGTTCGGGGTCCTTTCCCCCTTCCCACCAAGATCGCCAAGTGGACCGTGCTTCGTGGTCCTCACATCGACAAGAAGTCTCGTGAGCAGTTTGAGCGCCGCACCCACCAGCGTCTCCTCGATATCATCGAGCCGACGCAGCAGACGGTGGATGCGTTGATGAAGCTCGACCTCGCCGCAGGCGTTCACGTGGACATCAAGCTGTCTTGAGCAGCTGGATGGTGAAACATGGCTAACGTTACCGTTTTCAATCAGAACAACGAACAGGTCGGAGAGCTCGAGCTCGACGACAGCGTGTTCGGCGCCGACGTGAAGGATCACCTCCTTCACGCTGTGGTGCGCAAGCAGCTTGCTGCTCGCCGCCAGGGCACCCACGCCGTGAAGCGTCGTGCAGACGTCTCCGGTGGTGGCAAGAAGCCCTTCAAGCAGAAGGGCACCGGCCGCGCTCGTCAGGGTACCACCCGGGCCCCCCACATGCGTGGTGGTGGTCGTGTGTTTGGTCCCGAGCCCCGTAGCTACGACTTCAAGATCAACAAGAAGGAAATGGCTTCCGCTCTGCGTTCCGCGCTCTCCAAGCGCGTCGCTGAGGGCAAGCTGACTGTCATCGACAGCCTTTCCTTCGAGCAACCCAAGACCAGCGCCTTCGTCGGTATGATGAAGAACTTCGGCCTCGGCACCACCCTCGTGGTGATGGACGACGTCGGAGTCAACGTGGATCTCTCCGCACGCAACGTGCAGAAGGTCACCGTCATCCCCGCCGATGGTCTGAATGTCTACGACATTCTCAAGCGCTCGGACCTGGTGCTCACTCGTGCCGCCGTCGACGCGATCACCGCGCGACTGGGAGGTGCCAAGTGATGCTCTCCGATATTCTCATCCGCCCGATTGTGACCGAGAAGTCTGCCGCCCAGCTCCTGGGCGACAACGACTACGCATTCGAGGTCGGTCTCGACGCCAACAAGATCCAGATCAAGAAGGCGATCGAGTCCTACTTCGGCGTGAAGGTCGACAATGTCCGCACGCTCGTTGTGCGCGGCAAGGTCAAGCGCCATGGCCGCCACTACGGCAAGCGTCGCAATTGGAAGAAGGCTTACGTGACTCTCTCTGAGGGCCACAGCCTCAACATCTACGACGTCTGAGGAACACCATGGGTGTCAAGAAGTTCAAGCCGACGTCCGCTGGCCGTCGTGGCATGACCGGCTCCGATTTTGCGGAGATCACCCGGTCCAAGCCCGAGCGTTCCCTCGTGACGTCGATGCGCAAGAAGGGTGGCCGTAACAACCGGGGACGCATCACCGTGCGTCACCGTGGTGGTGGTCACAAGCGCCGTTACCGCATCATCGATTTCCGTCGTGACAAGCTTGAGGTTCCGGGCAAGGTCGCGAGCGTTGAGTACGATCCCAATCGTTCCGCTCGTATCGCCCTGATCAACTACGCTGACGGCGAGAAGCGGTACATCCTCCATCCCGTGGGTCTGAAGGTGGGCGACCAGGTCGTCTCTTCCAACAAGGCCGACATCAAGCCCGGCAACAGCATGGAGCTGCTGTCCATCCCCCTCGGTACTCATGTGCACAACATCGAGTTGACCAAGGGCCGTGGTGGTCAGCTGTGTCGCTCCGCTGGAAGCTACGCCCAGGTGATGGCAAAGGAGAAGGGCTATGTCCTGCTTCGTCTGCCTTCCGGTGAGCTTCGGCAGGTCTGGGGTCTGAACCGCGCGACCATCGGTCAGGTTGGCAACACCGATCACGAGAACATCGTCATCGGTAAGGCTGGTCGCTCCCGTTGGCTCGGTCGTCGTCCTCACGTTCGTGGCCTGGCCATGAACCCCGTGGATCACCCCCACGGTGGTGGTGAGGGTCGCTCGAAGGGTCGTCACCCTGTGACTCCCTGGGGCAAGCCTACCAAGGGCTACCGTACCCGCGCCGCGAAGAAGGCCTCTTCCAAGTTCATCGTTAAGTCCCGCAATCGCCGGTAGGAGTCCTAACAATGGCACGTTCTATCAAGAAGGGCCCGTTTGTGGACGGCCACCTGCGTAGCAAGGTGATGCAGGCGCGTGAGTCTGGCAGCAAGCGGGTCATCAAGACCTGGAGCCGCCGGTCCACCATCATCCCCGAGATGATCGGCCTCACCTTCGCGGTCCACAACGGCAAGCAGCACATTCCTGTCTACGTCACCGAGCAGATGATCAATCACAAGCTCGGTGAGTTCGCCCCCACCCGTACCTACCGTGGCCATGCTGCGGACCGTAAGGGCAAGAAGGGCCGCTAGGAGTAAGTCATGGAAAGCAAGGCGATTCTCCGCTACGCGCGCGTTTCTGCCCGTAAGGCTCGGCTCGTTGCCGACCTCGTTCGTGGCATGGATGTGCCGGACGCAATCGAGACGCTTTCGTTCACCCGGAAGAAGAGTGCTCCCATGGTCCGCAAGCTCATCGAGTCTGCAGTGGCCAATGCCGAGCATTCTGCCGAGAAGAACAAGACCGACCTCGACATCGACGACCTGTTCGTGAAGACCATTTACGTGGATGCCGGACCGACGTTGCGTCGGTTCCGTCCTCGCGCACAGGGCCGCGCAACCCAGATTCTGAAGCAGACCAGCCACATCACTGTGGTCCTGGGCACGCGATAGGGAGCCGGAATGGGCCAGAAAGTTCATCCCGTTGGATTTCGTGTCGGCGTGACCCAGGGCTGGGATTCTCGCTGGTACGCAGAGAAGAACTACAAGGTCTTCATCGAGGAAGACCTCCGCATTCGTGCATACGTCCGCAAGAACCTGTCCCGCGCGTCCATCGCGCGGGTGGTGATCGAGCGTACTGCCGCAAACAAGATCAAGGTGTTCATCCACGCCGCGAAGCCGGGTCTCATCCTGGGTAAGCGGGCCGCGGGTCTCGACGCTGTTCGCCGTGAGCTCCAGAAGCTCACCACCTCCGAGGTGTTCGTGAACATCATCGAGGTGCGTAAGGTCGAGCTGGACGCCAAGCTTGTGGCCGACAACATCGGTGCGCAGCTCGAGAAGCGTGTCAGCTTCCGTCGCGCGATGAAGAAGGCCATGCAGCAGGCTCGCCGGGCTGGTGCCAAGGGCGTGAAGGTGATGTGCTCCGGCCGCCTCGGCGGTGCTGAGATGTCCCGTCGCGAGTGGTACATGGACGGCCGTGTGCCCCTGCACACGCTGCGCGCAGACATTGACTACGGAACCGCTGAGGCGAAGACCACCTACGGTGTCATTGGCATCAAGGTTTGGATCTTCAAGGGTGAGATCCTGCCCGGCGAGACCGCAAACTGATCAGAATTGGAGTGAACCATGCTTGCGCCTAAGCGGGTTCGTCGCCGCAAGGTCCAGAAAGGTCGGATGAAGGGCCTGTCGTTCCGGGGGAGTGAAGTCTCCTTCGGCGACTTCGGCCTCCAGGCCACCTCTGCTGGATTCGTGACGTCGCGACAGATTGAGGCAGCGCGTATCGCCATGACCCGTCACATCAAGCGTGGCGGTAAGGTCTGGATTCGCATCTTCCCCGACAAGCCGATTTCCAAGAAGCCGGCCGAAACCCGTATGGGTAAGGGTAAGTCTGGTCCTGACCACTGGGTCGCTGTCGTGAAGCCCGGCCGTATGCTGTACGAGCTGGATGGTGTGGATGTGGACACCGCGCGGGAAGCTTTCCGTCGCGCGTCCCACAAGCTCGCCCTCGGTACCCGGTTCGTGGTCCGTGGTGAGGAGGTGATCTGATGGCAAAGCTCGATATCGCTTCGCTCGACGACGCTGCACTCATCGCCAAGCTCGCAGAGCTTGACCGCCAGTCCGTCGAGGCAAAGTTTGCCCATTCCATGGGTCAGCTCGAGAACACCGCAGTCCTCGGCCAGCTCCGCAAGGACGTCGCTCGCATCAAGAGCGAAGTCCGTCGTCGTGAGCTTGCCCAGGGCCTGGGCAAGGGCTCCCTCGAGTCCAAGTACCAGGGTGTGGGCGCTGAGGGTGCTTCGGCATCTTCCGCCTCCGACGAGTCCAGCTTCTTGCAGTCCGTGGTTGACAAGGCCTCGGAGTAGCAGTTAGTGGGCTGAAGCCGACTAGGCACCGGTCAGTTTGACGGCTGACCGGTGCTTTGCACTGTTGAGTCCCACCCCCGGGAGACCTTCGGTGCAGTACGTCAAGACCCCTGCTTTTCAGGTGCCGCCTGGCACCGACAGAGAGGAATTCGTCATGACTGACGTGAACACGCAACGCGGACGGCTGCTGGAAGGCCGTGTTGTCTCCACTCGGATGGACAAGACGGTGACCGTCGAGGTGACTCGCTTCGTGAAGCACCCGCGCTACCGCAAGTACATCTCCCGCCGGAAGAACTACAAGGCCCACGATGAGAACAACGAGTGTCGTGAGAACGACGTCGTCATCATGCGTGAGTCCCGGCCCATGTCCAAGACCAAGCGTTGGGTCGTGGTCGAGCGCCGCGCACACTGATCCGCGCGCCGTCACTCCGAGCGAGGTGATTCAATGATTCAGATGGAAAGCGTGCTGGATGTCGCAGACAACTCCGGCGCCAAGCGAGTCAAGTGCATCAAGGTCCTGGGTGGCTCCAAGCGCAAGTACGCGCGCGTCGGAGACATCATCGCTGTGGCCGTGCGTGACGCTGCTCCGAACGGAAAGGTGAAGAAGGGTGATCTGGCCCGTGCCGTTGTGGTTCGGACCCGCAAGGAGACCCGTCGTGCAGACGGCTCCTACATCCGCTTCGACACGAACAGCGCTGTTCTCATCAACAAGGACAACGAGCCGGTTGGCAGCCGTATCTTCGGCCCTGTCGCACGCGAGCTGCGCGCGAAGAGCTTCATGAAGATCGTCTCCCTGGCTCCTGAGGTCCTCTGAGATAGGTGAAGAGAATGTCCAACAACAAGATGCGCATTCGCAAGGGCGACACCGTCAAGGTGATCGCCGGCAAGCAGCGCGGCACCGTGGGACGCGTCATCCGCGTCATTCCTTCCGACCGCAAGGTGGTCGTCGAGGGCGTGCGGGTTGTCAAGCGTCACCAGAAGCCGGTCGGAGACCAGCCTGGCGCCATCGTGCGCAAGGAAGCTCCTATCGATGTGTCCAATGTTGCGTTGTGGGATGCAGACGCTGGCTCGACCGTCAAGGTCGGCTACGCGGACCACGATGGCAAGAAGGTGCGCGTGAACCGGGCTTCCGGCGCGCCCATCGATGCTGAGTGAGGGTACAGATGACCAACGCATATGTGCCGCGTAAGAAGACGGAGTACCGCGAAGTCGTGGCTCCCGGTCTTCACAAGGATTTCAACTACGCCAACGTGATGGAGATCCCTCGCCTCGAGAAGATCATCATCAACTCTTCCACCAAGGATGCTGTCACCAACAGCAAGATCCTGAACGCCCTGGTGGACGAGATCAGCACGATTGCTGGCCAGAAGGCAGTCAAGACCCAAGCTCGTCGTTCCATCGCGAACTTCAAGCTGCGTGAGGGCATGCCCCTGGGCGTGCGCGTCACCCTTCGTGGCGACCGCATGTACGAGTTCTTCGATCGCCTGGTCACCATCGCCATTCCCCGGCTTCGTGACTTCCGCGGCCTGAACGCCAAGGCCTTCGATGGCCGTGGCAACTACTCTCTCGGACTGACTGAGCAGATCATCTTCCCCGAGATCGAGTACGACAAGGTCGCTCGCATCACCGGAATGAACATCGCCTTCGTGACGACGGCCAAGAGCGACGAGGAGGGCCGCGCCCTCCTGACGAAGCTCGGCATGCCGTTCGCGAAGTGAGATGGCGGCAACGAACCATTTGACTTTTTGGGAGGATGGTCGATGACCGACCCCATCGCAGATCTTCTGACGCGCATTCGCAATGCGCAAGCAGCCGGCCACGAGTCGCTTGTGGCTCCTCGCTCCAAGCTGAAGGTTGAGCTCCTGAAGGTGCTCAAGTCCGAGGGCTTCATCGAGGGCTACGTGGACGACCCCAGCAAGAACTACCAGGGCATCATCAAGGTGTTCCTGCGCTACGACAACGCTCGGAACGGCATGATTCGCGGCATCACCCGCGTGTCCAAGCCCGGCCGTCGCGTCTACGTCGGCAAGCAGGACGTGCCCCGCGTTCGCAACGGCCTTGGCGTGGCCATTCTGACCACCCCTCGTGGCGTTCTCACCGACGCGCAGGCCCGTAAGGCCGGCGTGGGTGGCGAAGTCCTCTGCCACGTGTGGTGATTGGGAGGTAGCTATGTCTCGTATTGGTAAGAAGCCCATCACCATTCCCGCAGGCGTCGACATCAAGATCGACGGTGGCGTGGTCAAGGTGAAGGGTCCCAAGGGTGAGCTCAGCCAGGCCATGGTCGACCTGATCACCCCCAAGCTCGAAGAGAACACCCTGGTGTTCGAGCGGGCAAACGAATCCCGCACCGCGCGGGCCAACCACGGCCTGATGCGTGCACTCACCAACAACATGGTGATCGGTGTCACCCAAGGTTTCGAGAAGAAGCTGCAGGTCCTGGGTGTCGGCTACCGTGCCGACGTCAAGGGTAGCAAGCTCGTCATGAACCTTGGTTACTCCCACCTGATCGAGTTCGAGATTCCCAAGGACATCACGATCTCCGTCGACCGGGACAACAAGATCACCATCAGTGGTATCGACAAGGGTCGCGTCGGCCAGGTTGCGGCTGTGATTCGCGACTACCGTCGTCCCGATCGCTACAAGGGCAAGGGCGTGCGCTACGAGGGTGAGTACATCAGCCTCAAGGCCGGCAAGTCCGCCTGATCATTTCGGAGCACAGAACCATGGGCAAGATTCAATCCAAGAAGACTGCGCGCGCGCGTCGGCGGATGTCCATCCGGAAGAAGCTCCGGGGGACGGCAGACCGTCCGCGTGTGGCCATCTTCCGGTCCGCGCGTCACATCTACGCACAGATCATCGACGACGACGCAGGCAAGACCCTCGTCAGCGCGTCCACCCTGGAGCAGGCGATCCGCGGTGCTGGCAACGCCAGCAACAAGGATGGTGCCTCCGCGGTTGGTAAGCTGCTCGCCGAGCGCGCCAAGGACGCGAACATCACCAACGTGGTGTTCGACCGTGGCGGTTTCCTGTACCACGGCCGTGTCGCCGCGCTCGCTGAAGGCGCGCGCGAGGGCGGACTGGTCTTCTGAGTCGAACAAGCTTTCTGGAGGTCTTTATGGCCAAGATGGGTAAGCGGCGCCGCGACGAGGAAGAGTCCAACCTCGTCGAGAAGGTGCTGTACATCAACCGCGTTGCGAAGGTCGTCAAGGGCGGTCGTCGCTTCAGCTTCTCCGCGCTCGTCGTGGTGGGCGATGGCGCCGGCTCCGTCGGTGTCGGCTTTGGTAAGGCAAACGAGGTGCCCGAGGCAATCCGCAAGGGTTCCGAGCGGGCGAAGCGCGCGATGATTTCCGTGCCCCTCGTGAACGGCACCATCCCTCACGAGGCGCTCGGTCGCTTCGGAGCTGGTTCCGTCCTTCTCAAGCCCGCATCGCCTGGTACCGGTGTTATCGCCGGCCCCACGGTGCGTGCCATCATGGAGTCCCTGGGCGTGACGGATATCCTCACGAAGTCCCTGCGTAGCTCCAACCCGCACAACGTCGTCAAGGCCGTTCTCGACGCACTCCGCCAGATGGAGTCCGTGGAGCAGGTGGCCAGCCGCCTGGGCAAGGACGAAGAGGCACTGCGGGCCAACTACACCGTGCGCCACGACGTGGTTGCCTGAGGAGAGTCACCATGAAGAACATCAAGGTTGTACTCCGCAAGAGCACCATCGGCGCTACCGAGCGTCAAATCGCCAACGTTCGTGGACTGGGCCTTCGCAAGATCGGTCAGTCCCGGGTTCTCGAGAACACTCCGGCTGTTCGTGGCATGATCAAGACGGTCATCCACCTGCTGGATGTCTCGGAAGTCGAATAGGGGGCCAACATGGCTAACGAGCTTTCCAACCTCGCTCCTCGTCCTGGCGCCCGCAAGGCTGCTACCCGCGTGGGTCGTGGTGAGGGTTCCGGCAAGGGCAAGACCTGCGGCCGCGGCACCAAGGGTGCCAAGTCCCGTTCGGGCTACACCCACCGAGCCTACTTCGAGGGTGGCCAGATGCCTCTGCATCGCCGCCTCCCCAAGGTGGGCTTCACCAACATCTTCGCGAAGGACTTCGAGACCGTGAACGTGGATCGCCTGGCTGGCCTCGAGGCTGGTTCCGTGGTGACTGCGGAGTCTCTGAAGGCCGCTGGCATCATCAGCCGTATCGGCAAGGATGGCGTCAAGCTGCTCGGTCAGGGCGAGCTCGGTGTGGCACTGCACGTGCGCGTCGCCAAGCTCACCAAGTCCGCAGCCGAGAAGATCGTGGCCGCCGGCGGTACCGTCGAGGGCGACCTGCCTGGTCAGGCATGATCGACGCTTTCAAGCGATGAATGAGCCGGTCGGGCATCCCACAGCGGGGTGTCCGACCGCGCCTGTTTGTGATTCCTTTCTCCTTTGACAGGGCATGAGTCGTGGCGAATATCTTCAGTGACATCTGGGAGATGGAGGACCTGCGGAAGCGGGTGCTCTTCACGCTGGGCATGTTGGGCGTGTACCGCATGGGCATCTACGTGCCGGCGCCTGGTATCGATCGTCAGGCGCTCAGTGAGTTCCTCAACGGCAGCTCGCAGACCCTGTTCGGGCTCTACAACATGTTCTCTGGTGGAGCGCTGGCTACGTACAGCGTGTTCTTCCTGGGAATCATGCCCTACATCACGGCGTCCATCATCATGCAGCTCATGGCTGAGATGACGCCTACCCTGAAGCGACTGAAGGAAGAGGGGCGCACTGGGCAGAACAAGATCACCCAGTACACCCGCTACCTGACGATCGCGATTGCGCTGTTCCAGTCCTTCGCCATTGCGGTGGGACTCGAGAGCAGCGGCATTGGCGGAAACAGTGTCGTGATCGATCCGGGCTGGGGCTTCCGCCTCATGACCATGATCACCATGACCGCCGGTGCGTGTTTCATCATGTGGCTCGGTGAGCAGATGACGGAGCGGGGTGTCGGCAACGGCGCGTCGATCATCATCACCTGCGGCATCATCGCCGGCCTTCCTTCTGGCGCGAACAACCTGCGCAAGCTCGTCGCGAACGGACAGATCAACCTGCTGTCCGCGGTGATGCTGCTCGTGTTCATGTTCGTCGTCACCTATGCCATCGTGTATATCGAGCGAGGACAACGGCGGATCCCCCTACGACATGCAAAGCGAGTGATGGGGAACACCGTGTACGAGGGCCAGACCACGTATCTGCCCCTCAAAGTCAACACCTCTGGGGTCATCCCGCCGATCTTCGCTTCTTCACTGCTGATGTTCCCGAACACCATCACGCAGTTCTATCAGAGCCCTGTGCTTGACTGGTTGTCCAACGCGTTGTTCCCCGGACGCTGGTTGTACAACGTGGTCTTCACGGCGCTGATCATCTTCTTCGCGTTCTTCTACACGGCCATCACCTTCAACCCTGAAGATGTGGCTGACAACCTGAAGAAGCAGGGCGGTTTCATCCCCCGGGTCCGTCCCGGCAAGGAGACCACTGCCTACCTGGATTGGGTCCTCACTCGGCTGACGGCCGGCGGCGCGGTGTACCTCGCTGCGGTGTCCATCCTGCCGATGATCCTCACCTCCCAGTTCAACGTGCCGTTCTACTTCGGCGGCACGAGCCTGCTCATCCTGGTGGGCGTGGCGTTGGACACGGTGGGGCAGATCCAGGCCCAGCTCAGCACCAAGCACTACGACGCGATGTCGTCTCCTGCTGGTGGTGGGCGCGTGAAGGGGCGTCGTCGGCGTCTCGGAGGGCAAGGACCCTTCGTGTGATACACATGGAGCGGATCCGCTTTTCGCATTTCAAGCTTGAGGTTTGGCCACCAATGGCATAAAGCCCTGGGGCCGTGGACGAGCCAATCTGACCGAAGGGAAAGGGTGGTTCGTCCAATGAGAAATCATTCGTTTTTCGCCGTGTAGACGGCATGAGAGGCTAACGTGGCGCGTATCGAAGGCGTTGACCTGCCGAGGAACAAGCCCCTGTGGATCGCCCTCACGTACATCTTCGGAATCGGGCGCACCGGCGCTCGTAAGATTGTGGACACCCTGGGTCTTGATCCCATGACCCGCGTGTTCCAGCTTACCGAGCACGATGTGGCTCGGATCCGCGAGGAGATCCAGAACAACTACCTGGTGGAAGGCGAGCTCCGCAAGCAGGTGGGCATGAACATCAAGCGTCTGTCGGACCTTGGTGCCTACCGCGGACTCCGTCATCGTCGCGGTCTTCCCGCTCGCGGCCAGCGTACCCACACCAACGCTCGTACCCGCAAGGGCCCTCGTAAGGCCATTGCTGGTAAGAAGCGCTGATCGCCCGCAGAGGTAGAACATGAGCCAGCGTAAGAGTCAGAAGCGGCGCGTGAAGAAGAACATCCCCGCGGGTGTTGCTCACATTCAGGCCACCTTCAACAACACCATCGTGACCATCACGGACCCCGCCGGCAACGTCGTGTCCTGGTCCTCCGCAGGTGTGCTCAACTTCAAGGGTTCTCGTAAGAGCACCCCCTTCGCCGCACAGCTGGTGGCCGAGGATGCATGCCGCAAGGCCAAGGATCACGGAATGAAGACCGTCGGTGTCTTCGTGAAGGGTCCCGGCACCGGTCGTGAGTCCGCACTGCGCGCCATCGCCAACAGCGGCCTCAAGATCTCGCTCATCAAGGATGTGACGCCCATTCCCCACAATGGTTGCCGTCCTCCCAAGAAGCGTCGTGTCTGATCTGTTCTGAATTCCATCTCGGACCCGTGGCGTCGGCAGGACGCAGAAGGGACGTGGAGTGATCATGGAAGAGTTGGTTTACGCAAACTGGCGGCGGCTGATCAAGCCCCGCCGGGTCGAGCGGGACGCAAAGTCCAACGAGAGCTACGGCAAGTTCGTGATTCGTCCTCTGGAGCGTGGCTTCGGCTACACCATTGGAAATTCACTGCGTCGTATCCTGCTCTCTTCCCTGCAGGGTGTCGCCGTCACCAACATCAAGGTGGAGGGTGCTCTTCACGAGTTCTCCTTCCTTCCTGGTGTGGTCGAGGACGTCACGGACATCGTCCTGAACGTGAAGGGCATGCGCCTTCGCTCTGACGCCGTCACGGCCATCAAGGGTCATGTGCGCGTCGAGGGCAAGCCTGGCGAGACCGTTGTGGTCCGCGCCGGTGACTTCACCTTCGATCAGGTCTGCAACATCCTCAACCCCGATCACCCCATCTGTACCCTGACCGATGGTGGAAAGTTCGAGGCAGAGGTCACCGTCTCTGTGGGCAAGGGCTACGTGCCTGCTGCGCAGAACAAGGATCCGGAGGCGCCGATCGGCACCATTCCCGTTGACGCCCTGTTCTCGCCCATCAAGCGCGTCCGTTACACCGTGACCAACGCACGTGTGGGCCAGCGCACCGACTACGACAAGCTGACCTTCGAAATCTGGACCGACGGTTCCGTGTTCCCTGAGGACGCCCTGGCCTATGCTGCCAAGATCCTCAAGGAGCAGCTTCAGATCTTCATCAACTTCGCAGAAGAGGATGAGCCTGAGGTCGACACCGCCGAGGAGGAAGAGGAAGAGTTCAACGAGAACCTGTTCAAGCGGGTTGATGAGCTCGATCTCTCCGTCCGTTCCCAGAACTGCCTCCAGAACGCAGGCATCGAGTACATCTACCAGCTGGTCGAGCGTACTGAGGCAGAGATGCTGAAGACCAAGAACTTTGGTCGTAAGTCTCTCAACGAGATCAAGGACATCCTTACCGATCTCGGCCTGAGCCTCGGTATGAAGTTGTACAACTTCCCGAAGCACAAGCTCGGCTGAGTCAGATTCGGGGCTTCGGCCCCACGAAACGAATTTAGGAGAGAACCATGCGACACCGTAAGGGCGGGCGTAAGCTCGGCATGGACAGCTCGGCTCGCAAGGCAATGTTCCGGAACATGGTCACCTCCCTGATGCTGCATGGCAGCATCAAGACCACGACCGCACGTGCCAAGGAGCTGCGTCGCTTCGCAGAGAAGGTCATCACGGTGGCCAAGAACGCTCCCAATGGTGATGCCCTGGCTGGTCTGGAGGGCGATGAGCTCGCCGCCGCCAAGGCTTCCCGCGTGCACGCCATCCGTCGTGCCCGTCTGTGGATCAACAACGACGAGGCGATGGACAAGCTGTTCGGTGACTACGCTGGCCGTTTTGCTGACCGCGCAGGTGGCTACACCCGCGTGATCAAGGCTGGCATCCGTGCAGGCGACAACGCCGACATGGCGATCATCGAGCTTGTCGGTGAGAGCGCTGAGGTTGCTTCCTCCGAGGAGTGACCCACAGCGACTCGATGTGAGTCAAAACGAAGGCCGTGCGAATCACCGTGCGGCCTTTCGTTCTATAGGGGAAGGGATGAACGCGACGGAACGCATCAAGGCTTTTCGCAGCTACCTCGGTAGCCAGGGTCTGAAATTGACGACCCAGCGTGATGCGATCGCCAAGGTGCTGTTCACGTCAGAGGGCGAGCATCTCTCCCTGCCCGAACTCCTCGAGCGAGCGCAGAAGATCCGCAGTGGCATTGGATATGCCACAGTGTATCGGACCATGCGCCTGCTGGTGGATGGCGGGTTTGCTTCGGAGCATCAGTTCGGAGACGGTCAGACCCGCTACGAACCGGCCGATGACACGAAGCATCACGACCACCTGATCTGCGTTCGTTGCGGTAAGGTGGTCGAGTTCGAGGATCCGGTGATCGAAGCGCGGCAGGATGCCATCGCAGCCCAGAACGGGTTTGAGGTTGTCGCGCATCGGCTGGAGATTTATGTTCGCTGCCTTCAAGGGTGCGAAGACAAGGACAACCCCGCATGATGTACCCCTTCGTGGTCAGTCTCCACATTCTCCTGAGCATCATCCTGGTGCTGGTGGTCATTCTCCAGCCCGGAAAGGGCGGTGATTTCGGCTCCGTCTTCGGCGGCGGCGGCGGTGGTGGCTCCGTGTTCGGGCCCCGCGGTCCGACGAACATCTTCGCGCGGGTCACCACGGTGGTCGCGGTGATGTTCATGGTCACTTCGATCACCCTCGCGTGGTACTCCGACAAGAGCCTTCTTACGGGCACGGCGGGTATTGAGGCAGAGATGGAGCGTCTCCAACAGGAGCAGCAGCTCCAGGACGCCACGGATGATGGCGCACCCGTCGAAGAGGCCGCGCCCGAGGCGGTGATCGACGGCGAGGAGCAGGATGCGACGGAAGGTGAAGGCGACCTCGAGTTCGCGCCGCCTCCGTCCGAGTGATCGCACGGTCTGATGACCGATCGTAGGACACGGCGTGCCTTTCGGGTGCGCCGTTTCTGCGTCTTGGCCCCGGAGGGGGTGGGGACGGTCGGCGCATGTCCGGGCTGCGCGCGGTTCTGACGACCGTTCTTGGGGTGCGGCGTGCCTTGAGGTGCGCCGTGTCCGGGTCTTGGGTCCCTCGGTTGCGGGGACGTTCGGGGTGTCCGTGCGCTGGCCGCCGGTCTGAGCACCGATCTGGGGAAGCTGCGTGCCCTCGGGTGGGGCTCCGCATCATGTTGGGGTCGGTGTGGTCGGGGCATCGGGCACGGGGGCGGGCGGAGGGCGGGCGTGGACGGTGGGGCAGTTCCGTCGGCGACCGTGTTCGGTCCGCGCTGGTCGTGAGTGCAGGTGAGGGGTAGCCAGGGCGGTCTACGGTCGGGGGGACCCCGGTCGTTGCGACGAGGAGGTGCTGTGTGTGGGGGGCAAGACAAAGAAGCCCCACCGCGCGTTGGCAGTGGGGCTGTGGCGCCGGTCCGCTTGGGGGCGTCGCGGGCGTGGGAGTGTCGGTGGGGGGGAGGCGGTTCAGCCTTGGGCAGCCTCGATGATGCGGATGAAGTCCGCAGGCTTGAGGCTGGCGCCGCCCACCAGCGCACCGTCGATGTCGGGGTGGGCAAGGAGGTCGGCCGCGTTGCCGGGCTTGACGCTGCCACCGTAGAGGATGCGGACCTGGTCTGCGACGAAGGCAGGGTAGTTGTCGCGGAGCCAGCTGCGGATGAAGGCGTGGGTGTCCTGGGCCTGCTGCGGGGTAGCCGTGACACCGGTCCCGATGGCCCAGATCGGCTCGTAGGCGAGGGTGATGGTGGACACCTGGTCGGCCATGAGACCATCCAGGCCGCCTGACAGCTGGGCCGCGAGGAACGCCTCGAGGTTGCCGGACTCGCGGACCTCCAGGGGTTCGCCGAGGGCCATCATGGGCAGGAGGCCAGAAGCCATGCCTGCGCGGAGGCTTCCATTGACGCGAGCGTCGGTGTCGCCGAGATCGGCGCGGGCCTCGGAGTGACCGGCGAGCATCCAGGTGCAGCCGAGCTCACGGGCCATGGAGGCGGAGTTGCGGCCGGTAAAGGCACCGGTGTCGTGGGGGCTGACCCACTGCACGCCCACACCTACGGAGGTGCCGGACGTGGCCTCGACGACGCGCTGCGCCGACAGGGCGGTGGGAAAGAGCACGACGTCGACGTCGCGGATGGGAGCGACGAGCTCGACGAGCTCGCCGGCCGCTGCAGCGGCAGCGGCGGGACCCAGGTTCAGCTTCCAGTTGCCTGCGATCAGGGGACGACGGCTCATCGCTTCTTCCTCAGGGCTTGCAGACCGACGAGATCACCGTCGCGGAGGTACTCCAGGGTGGCGCCGCCGCCGGTGCTGATGTGGTCCATGCGGTCCTGCAGGTTGAACTTGGCGATGGCCGCTGCGGAGTCGCCGCCACCGATGACCGTGAAGCCGGATGCGTTGGCGAAGGTCTCGGCGATGGCGCGGGTGCCGTGGGAGAAGGCGTCCCACTCGAACACGCCAAGGGGGCCGTTCCAGAGCAGGCTGCGGGAGCTGCTGAGGAAGGAGGACCAGGCCTCGACGGTCTTGGGGCCGATGTCCATGGCGATCATGCCGTCGGGGATGGTGTCGACGACCTGTGCCTCGGCGTTCATGGCGAAGGTATCGGCGACGACGTGGTCGACGGGGAGGTGGATGCGGCATCCACGGCGGGTGGCCTCGTCGATCATGTTGGCGGCGAAGTCGAGCTGGTCGTCTTCGACGAGGGAGGCGCCGACGGGCTGGCCCTGTGCCTTGAGGAAGGTGTAGGCCATGGCGCCGCCGATGAACAGGTGGTCGACCTTCTGGGACATGCGGTCGATGACGGCGATCTTGTCGGAGACCTTGGCGCCGCCGAGGATGGCGCTGAAAGGGCGCTGGGGGGAGCGGAGCAGGCCGGAGATGACCTCGACCTCCTTCTGGACCAGCAGACCCGCGGCGCTGGGAAGCAGCGCGGGGACACCGGTGATGGAGGCATGGGCCCGGTGCATGGCGCCGAAGGCGTCGTTGACGAAGACGTCGGCGAGGCCGGCCAGTGCGGCGGCGAACTGGGGATCGTTCTTCTTCTCGCCCTTGAAGAAGCGCAGGTTCTCGAGGACGATGACGGCACCGGGCTCGGCCGTCTCGATGAGGTCCTTCACCTCGTCGCCGATGGTGTCGTGGGCGAACAGCACCTCGGCGTCGAGGAGGTCGGCCAGGTGCGCGGCGGCGGGAAGGAGGCTGTACTTGGCGACCATCTCACCGCCGGGACGGCCGAGATGGCTGCAGATGACGACCTTGTCGGCCTTCTCGCGGATGGCCTGGATGGTGGGGATGGCACGACGGATGCGGGTATCGTCGGCGACGACCTCGCCGTCGAGGGGGACGTTGAAGTCGACGCGACACAGGACGGTCTTTCCCGTCATGTCGAGGCTTGCGAGGGTGGGAATGGACTGGCTCACAATTGGCTCCCGATGTGGCGTGCCAGGTCGAGGAGGCGGCACGTGAAGCCGATCTCGTTGTCGTACCAGAGCACCAGCTTCACGAGTGTGTCGCCGATGACATCGGTAACCGAGAGGTCGGCGATGGCACTGTGGGTGTTACCGATGATGTCGGACGACACCAGGGGTGCATGGGTCGCTTGAAGGACTCCTGACAGGGGACCGGCGGCTGCCTCCTGCAGGGCCGCGTTGACCTCTTCGGCGGTGACGGCGCGAGAGGTCTCGATGGTGAGGTCGACGAGGGAGCCGTCGGGCGTCGGAACGCGCACCGCCATGCCGTTGAGGCGTCCCTTCAGCTCGGGGATGACGAGGGACACGGCCGTGGCGGCGCCGGTGGTGGTGGGAACCATGTTCAACGCTGCGGCACGGGCGCGGCGCATGTCGCCCTTGCGGTGGGGGGCGTCGAGGAGGTTCTGGTCCATCGTGTAGGAGTGGATGGTGGTCATCATGCCGCGGACGATGCCGAAGCGATCGTGCAGCACCTTGGCGGCGGGGGCGAGGCAGTTGGTTGTGCAGCTCGCGTTCGACACCACGACGTGTTCGGCCGGGTCGAACGTGGTGTGGTTGACGCCCATGACGAAGGTGGCGTCGACGGCCTTGCCCGGGGCACTGATGATCACGCGCCGGGCGCCGGCGTCGAGGTGGGCCTGACAGGCCTCCCGGGAGCGGAACACGCCTGTACACTCGACGACGATGTCGACGTTCAGGGCGCCGTAGGGGAGGTTGGCGGGGTTGCGCTCGGACGTGACGGGGATGCGGACGTCACCGCCGACGAGGAGGGCGCCCTCCTCATGGGCCACGGGCTCGGACCAGACGCCGTGGACGGAGTCGTACGCGAGGAGGTGGGCGAGGGTGGCGGCGTCCGTGAGGTCGTTGATGTGGACGATCTCGACCTCTGGATCGTTCCAGGCCAGTCGCAGAAAAGCACGTCCAATTCGTCCAAAACCGTTGATAGCGATACGTAGGCCCATCTCTCCCCCGGTGTGTGTGGCTAGGGAACCAACCCGTGGGAGCTGTCTATTTCGGTACAACCTGAACGTCATGGTGAACGCCAACTTGGAGGCAACGTGGCTCTCCTGATTGCCAACGTCCCGCTCAAGGAGACCGAGCGGGCCCAGCGCAAGGAACTCGGTCGTCGGCTCCACATCAAGCCGGGGCTCATCGAGTCCGTGGAGCTCGTGCGAAAGAGCCTCGATGCCCGCCGGGGTCGGCAGGTGTGGATGGGCGCATTCCGCGTCGAAGTGAAGGACGAGGCCGATGTCCTGGCCCGTTCCCGTTCGGCCCGGGCCTGGACCGACAAGGACGACGTCCGCTACGGGCGCACGGACGGCCTGCGGCCCGACAAGCGCAGCTGGAAGCCCGAGGCACGGGTTCTCGTGGTGGGCGCGGGGCCCGCAGGGCTGTTCGCGGCGCTGTACCTGGCCGAAGCCGGTGTGCCCGTCACGCTGTTCGAGCGCGGCGGTCCCGTCAAGGAGCGCGTCAAGGCCGTGAACGGCCTGTGGCGGAGCAAGCTTCCCCTCGACGAGGACAACAACCTGGTCTTCGGCGAGGGCGGTGCGGGCACCTTCTCGGACGGCAAGATCTACACCCGGCGCCGTGACGGCGAGGTCGGCTACATCCTGCGGCGGTTCGTCGACTTCGGGGCCAAGTCCGACATCCTCAAGGAGGGGTGGGCGCACCTGGGCACCGACAAGGTCCGTGCGATCCTGCCCGTCTTCCGCGACCGCCTGCAGGAGCTCGGCGTCGAGGTGCGGTTCCACGCCCGGGTAGATGGGCTCGTGGTCGACGGCGAACAGGTCAAGGGCGTGCGTCTGGAAGGCGGCGAGGAAGTCCTCGGCCATGCGGTGGTGATGGCCATGGGGCACTCCGCACGCGACACGCTCGAGATGCTGGTGGACGCTGGAGCCGCGGCCGAGGCGCGCCCGGTGGCCATCGGGGCGCGCGTGGAGCACCCCCAGACGGTCATCGACGAGGGCCGCTACGGCAAGGAGCGCGGTGAGCTCCCGCCGGCGAGCTACCGGCTGGCGTACCACCCCGAGGAGGGGCCCAAGGCGCGGACCTTCTGCATGTGCCCGGGCGGCATGGTCGTGCCGGCGAGCAACCACGACGGCAAGGTGGTGGTCAACGGCATGTCCTTCGCGGCGCAGCGGTCGTACTGGGCGAACTCGGCCGTCATCGTCGAGGTGGATCCGGCTTCCTACGGCGGCGAGGGGCCCCTGGCAGGCCTGAAGTGGCAGGCGGGCATCGAGGAGAAGGCGTTCGAGCTGGCTGGGGGCACGGGCGCCGCGCCTGCGCAGCGCGTCGTGGACTTCCTCGAGGATCGCCCCAGCGAGGATCTTCCCAAGGTCAGCTACCCCCTCGGCGTCACGCCCGTCGAGCTCGACAAGGTGCTGCCGACGCAGGTCGTCGAGGGCATGAAGCAGGCGCTCCGTGCGTTCGATGGGGAGCTGCCGGGCTTCATCCATCCCGACGCCGTCCTCATGGCACCGGAGACCCGCACGACCTGTCCCGTGCGGCTGCTCCGGGACGAGCACCTGCAGTCCACGAGCCTGACCGGGCTGTACCCGGCGGGGGAGGGGGCCGGCTACGGTGGCGGCATCGTCTCCTGCGCCGTCGACGGCCTCAAGGTCGCCCAGATGCTGCTGGCGGAGGACCTGCTCAAGGGTGGCCTGGTCGAGGACGTCCAGCAGGCGTAGGTCGCACGCAGGGGCCGGGTGGTGTGACCCGGCTCCTCGTGGGCGCCATGGAGCCCTTCGGCGGCTCTCACGGTGGACATACCGAAGCGTGCCCTGCGGGAACGGGTACCCAAGAACGAGAAAATCCGACCTTCTGACGAAGGCCGGATGAAATGGAGCGGGTGATCGGATTCGAACCGACGACAACAAGCATGGCAAGCTTGTGCTCTACCAACTGAGCTACACCCGCACAAGGCGGTTTCGTGGAGCGGGTGATCGGATTCGAACCGACGACAACAAGCATGGCAAGCTTGTGCTCTACCAACTGAGCTACACCCGCAAACACGAAACAGACTTGGAAAAGATGGAGCGGGTGATCGGATTCGAACCGACGACAACAAGCATGGCAAGCTTGTGCTCTACCAACTGAGCTACACCCGCGAGGCGCCCCGTAAGTAACCCTGGCCGGGCCTCTGTCAAGGAGCGCTTCTGATTTTTATTCGCCTCAAATAGGGGTCGAGGCCGTCTGGGAGCCGTTCTGGGAGGTTGGACAAGGCTTCTTGCTGGCGCTGTTTCAGCTGCCGCTCGACGCACTCCCAGTCGGCACAAGGGTCGCCACCTGCAGCCTCTCCGAGGATGTTCCAGACCCGGCTGTCGGGGCTCTTGTTGGCGAGCAGATCGGCGTGGGGGGGCTCGTCGTCGGAGGTGGCCATGAGCACGTCGAGGAGATCGATCATGGCCCGCTGGAACAGCACGGTGTCGCGGCCGACAGCGAGGCTGTCGGTGTTGCGCTTGAGGAGCAGCAGCTCCCATACGGACGCGATGCGTGCGAGCTCCGGATCGTAGCGGCCGGCCCACTGCAGGGTCTCCATGCGGTCGAGACCGGTACAGGGATCGATGTCGCACTGGTTGTAGAACCGTTGTGCGGCGTGGGCGAGGAGGGCAGCGCCGGCGGAGCGGTCGTGTCCAGCCTGGGCCCCGTAGTCCGTGACGGCCCGGCGCAGCAGGTCGGTGACCGGGTTGTCGACACCCCAGGCCTCTCTGACCTCCTCCTCGTGCTCGCGGAAGGTCTTCTGCTCGCCTCGCGAGTCCGCGGAGGCCTCCTCGAGCGCGAGCGTGGTGGCGGTCCACAGCATCTCGAGGTCGAGGGGAGGTTCGGCCGAGGGACCCTTGGCGCGCTCGTGGATGATGCGGCCGATGCCGGAGGTGAGCAGGCGGGTGTAGGACGGCCCCTGGAGGGCCTGGTCTACGGCACCCAGGGGGATGCGCGGATGGGCCAGCCAGCCTTCGAGGACCCAGCGGTCGGCGTAGGAGCGGATGCTGTCCTGCAGGTTGCCCCGCTCGGCCAGGAAGGCGAGGGGGTGGCTGCCCAGCTCGTCGGGGTTGCGGACCTCCTGGAAGCCCAGGAGCAGCGAGGGCAGGCGGTCGCTGCCGATCTGTGCGAGCTGGCCGCGGGAGGACGCGATGGCCTGGTCGGCGATGCGCAGGCGGTTTCCCCGGTCGAGCACGACGAGGGCTTCGGAGGGGTAGACCGCCGTCAGCTCGCCCAGGCGAGACAGGGCAGCCGGGTTGTCGAGGCCGGCGGACGAGGCGGTGGCCGTCCAGGCGATGAGGCCCGGGATGTCGTCGGCGATGGCATCGACCTGGTTCTTCGAGGGAAGGCGAGGGGACCGTGCCAGGGGATCGCCCCGGAGCGTGTAGGTCCACACCTCGTCGACCGTGGAGAACGTGCTGGCCTGGCCTCCAGAGGAGAGGATCTCCTCCGCGGAGGTGGTCTGCTCCTCGTTCTCCGGGAGCAGGTGCGGAGGGATCTTGGGGCCACAGGCCGTGGCCAGGAGGAGACTAAGCAGCAGGCTCGTTGTTCCAAGCTGCCTTGAGGATGCTGCGGTTGCCATAGAGGTAGTCCACCAGGGAGAGCAGGGTGACGATCGTGATGATCATCATCGTCCACCATGGGACCTCATTCAACCAGGCTGCATCGGGCATGACCCGGGTGAGCACCAGGGCCAGGAAGATCACCTGGGTACCGATGCCCTGGACCACGGCCTTGATCTTGCCGGACTGGCGAGCGGACAGCACGACGCCGCGGGTGGCGGCGATGGAGCGCAGGAAGGCGATGGTGCTGTCGCGGTAGAAGATGGCGAGGAGCATCCACACGCTGGCCTGACCGATGGCCATCACACCCATGAACAGGGTGTAGCGGGAGAAGGCATCCGCGAAGGGATCGAACAGCTTGCCGAAGTCGGAGACCTCACCGTACTTGCGTGCCAGCCAGCCATCCGCGACGTCTGTGACCTCCAGGAGGAGCGCCAGGACGGCCGCGATGATGATGCCTTCGGTGGTGCCTCTCGTGAGGAACCACACGGCGGTGGGCGCCAGGGGCAGGCGGAGGGTGGTGAGCGTGTTCGGTTTGATCGGGGCTGCCATGCAGGGGACCTCAGCGTGGACCTTCGAGAAGGGTGCTCAACGGGCCCGAAGGCCCCGAAGCGCGATGACAAGGTAGCCGAGTACGGAGCCCGCGGAAAGGATCAGGCTTTCGAGGCCGACGGCGGCGCCCACCAGGGGCCAGTGGGTTCCCAGGAAGGGCCCGTGGAACAGCAGGATGCCGAGGGAGGCGCCCTCGAAGCTCGCGGTGATCTGCGCCAGGGGTGTGGCAGCGATGCGAACGCCGCGACGGGACAGCACGCCCCACAGCACCGCCACGAGCAGGTGGCGCCCCAGCATGAAGCCGGCGAGCCAGACCGGGGCCCAGCCGACCTTCCACAGCGCCCACCAGCTGAAACCGGCGAGGAGCTTGTCGGCCAGGGGGTCGAGGAGCTCGCCGACGGCGGGGTTGCCACCGAACCGCCGGGACAGCCAGCCATCGTACAGATCGGTGAAGGCGGCGAACGTGAAGAGCCCGAAGGCCCACCACTGGGCATGCTGGGCCACCAGCAGCCAGGCGACCACAGGGCCGGACAGGCCCCGGGAGGCGGTCACGATGTTGGCGACGTGTCGTTTCATGGGGGACGCAAGCTCCGAGGGTGGATAACAGGCCGCCAAGGAGGTGGTGAATGTCCCATCCCTCGGATGTCCTCGTCATCGGTTCTGGCGTGGCCGGTCTTTCCTTCGCGTTGCGTGCAGCCCGCTTCGGCACGGTCACCATCCTTACCAAGGACGAGCCGGAGGAGAGCAACTCCAGCTACGCCCAGGGGGGCATCGCCGCGGTGTGGTCGGAGGAGGACAACTTCGACATGCACCTTCGGGACACGCTCATCGCCGGCGCGGGGCTCTGTCGCCCCGACGTGGTCGATCTGACGGTCCGCAAGGGGCCGCAGCGTGTGCAGGAGCTGATCGAGCTGGGCGCTCGCTTCACGCGCCGGGAGCTGGATCCGGAGCAGTTCGATCTGCACCGGGAGGGAGGCCACTCCAAGCGCCGCATCCTGCATGCCGACGACCTCACCGGGGCGGAGCTCGTGCGGGCGCTGTGGGAGGCCTGCCGCAACCACCCCCGCATCACGGTGCGTTCCCGCCACACGGCAGTCGACCTCATCACGTCGTCCTGGCTCGCACGGCGCAGGCAGGAGATCGGCCCGCCGGACAACACCGTCCACGGTGTGTATGCCCTCGATCGGACCACCGGTGAGGTGTGCACCTACCCGGCGCGTTTCGTGGTGCTGGCCTCCGGTGGCGCGGGTCGGCTCTACCGGTTCACCACCAACCCCCGGGTTGCCACTGGCGACGGCATGGCGATGGCGTGGCGTGCGGGCGCACGGATGGCGAACATGGAGTTCGTGCAGTTCCACCCCACGTGCCTGTACCACCCCAAGCTGCAGAGCTTCCTCATCTCCGAGGCGCTGCGGGGCGAGGGCGGCAAGCTGGTCCACGCCGACGGCCGGCGCTTCATGCCCGACTACGACGAGCGGGCGGAGCTCGCGCCCCGCGACGTGGTGGCGCGGGCCATCGACTCCGAGCTGAAGCGGCACGGTCTCGAGTGCGTGTACCTGGACATGACCCACCTGTCCGCGCAGACCCTCGAGCACAAGTTCCCGAACATCTGGCGAACGCTGATGGGCCTGGGCCTGGACATGTCGAAGGAGCCCATCCCCGTGGTCCCGGCCGCCCACTACTTCTGCGGTGGCGTGCAGACCGACAAGCAGGGCCGGTCGAGCATCAAGAATCTCCTCGTGGTGGGAGAGGCGAGCTGCACGGGCCTGCACGGGGCCAACCGTCTGGCGTCCAACAGCCTCCTCGAGGCCCTTGTGTTCGCACACGAGGCCGCGGACTGGGCGGAGGCCCACTTCGAGGAGGCCGCGCTGCTGCAGGACCTCCCTGGCTGGGATGCCGGACCGGCGGCGCAGCCGGACGAGCTCGTCGTCATCAAGCAGGTCTGGGAGGAGGTGCGCCGGTTCATGTGGAACTACGTGGGCATCGTCCGCACCCACCGCCGCATGAAGCGTGCACGGCGACGGATCGCCCTCGTGAAGGAGGAGATCGACGCCTACTACTGGGACTTCAAGCTCACCCACGACCTGGTCGAGCTGCGCAACCTGGTGGACGTGGCCGACATGGTCGTGCAGTGCGCTCTCAAGCGTCGGGAGTCCCGTGGGCTGCACTTCACCCAGGACTTCCCGGAGACGGATCCCCGCTTCGTGAAGGACACCACGATCCAGCGGCCGCTCTAGTCGCCGTCGGGCTCGTCGTCCTGCTCCGGCGCGCCGCCGGGCCGGGGCTTCTTCGGTTCGGGGGGCTCGGCCACATCGTCGGACGGCGTCTCCGGGCCGGTCTGCGGCTCGTCGGGCGCCGGCTCGGCATCATCCGGCTCCGCGGACCCCGGAAAGGGGATCGCCTGACCCTCGTGCTCCTCGGTGGCATCGGGGACCGTCGGGGCCGGCGTCTCGTCGACCTCGCTGCCGGTCTCGTCCGCGCCCGGGAAGAAGATCACGTTGCCGTCCTGTCGGGTGGCCCTGGTGGTCCGCAGGTGCAGGGCGCCCTCGTGGCTGTAGCCGCACAGGTGGCAGTCCTCCACGATGTGGATGCCATGCTCGTCGTCGGCATCGGGCGTGCCCGTGATCTGCAGGCTCTGGTTGTGGCACCGGGGACACACCGCGAGCGAGGGGCGGAGGCTGACGCCCCAGCCCCACGCCTTGCGGCAGTGCCGGCAGACCAGCAGCCGGTGACCGTTGTGCTCCTCTGGCCACACCTCGAGGGGCCTGCCGCAGTGCTCGCACCGGCGGTCGGCACGAGGACGGAGCAGGATGGTCCACATCACCAGGAAGGCGATGGCGGTGATGGCGAAGAGGAGGGCGTTCACAGAAGGAGCTGGTTCAGGTCGGCGTCGGTGCCCACCAGGGCCTCGATCTCCGCGACCGTCTTGGGGGCGGATGCGGAGAGGTTGTCCGGGCCTGCGGGCGTGATGAGGATGTCGTCTTCGATGCGGATGCCACCGAAGCCCTCCCAACCGGCAAGGGCATCGGCGTTGAGCACCTTGCTGAAACGATCGCGCAGCGTGGCGTCGTTCAGGATGGCGGGCACCACGTAGAAGCCGGGCTCGACGGTGACGACCCAGCCTGCCTCGAGGGGGAGGTGCAGGCGGAGGTAGCGGGTGCCGAACAGCTCGGGCCGACCCATGCCCTCGGGGTAGCTGGACAGGTCGCCGAAATTCTCGAGATCGTGGACGTCCATGCCCAGGTGGTGGCCGGTGCCGTGGGGGAAGAACAGCGCGTGGGCGCCGGTCGCCACGGCGTCCTCGGCGGTGATGCCGGTGAGGAGGCCTTCGTCGATCAGGAACTGGGCGATGACGAGACAGCCGGCGTCGTGGACCTCACGGAAGGAGGTGCCGACGGTGCACTTCGCGATCTGGGCTTCCTGGGCAGCGAGGACGGCCTGGTAGGCGGCCTTCTGCTGGGGGTTGAAGGTGCCGCTGACGGGCCAGGTGCGGGTGATGTCGGCACCGTAGGCACTGCCGATGTGCTCGCCGCCGCCATCGAGGAGGACCATCCGGCCGGGAGTGAGGACACCCGAGTGGTCGTGGTTGTGGAGGATCTGACCGTCCTGGGACAGGATGACGTCGTAGCCGAGGTTGTAGCCGCGACGTCGCAGGAAGGAGCGGAAGACCTCGGCGAGGCCCTGCTCGGTGCGGCCGGGGCGGGTGAGCTTCATCATCAGGGCGTGGGCCTGGGCACTCACCTCGGTGACGGCGCGCATCTCGGCGATCTCGTGCTCGTCCTTCACCTTGCGCATGTCGATGATCGCGCGCACGAGGGCGCGGTCGCCGAACTGGCGGCCGAACACGTGGGGCTCGCCGGTGAGTCGGGTGAGCCAGCTGTTGACGGCGGCGTCGGCGATGGCGAGCGTGGCGGGCTGGGTGCCCTGAAGACGGGCCTCGAGCTCACTGCGGGGGGCGACGGACGAGAAGCCGAGAGCCTCTGCCTGCTCTTCGATGCCGGGAAGGGGGCCATGCCAGAGCGCGTCGTCCTCGGCGACCTCGGGAAGGAAGAGGGTCTCGCCGGAGTCGTCGATGAGGAGCGCGGCCCCCGCGGTGTGGCAGCCCGTGAAGTACAGGAACGAGCTGTCCTGGCGGAAGGGGAGCACGTTCATGGGCAGGTTGCGTGCCTGTGCCACGTTGGCCATCAGCAGGATGGGACGGCCGACCTTCTGCTGGAGGGTCTGGCGGCGTTGGGCGTGCAGTTCAGGGGCGAGCATGGCGTCCTCGTCTGGGTTTGTTCGGGGTGGGGGTGTCGTCGAGCTGGTCGCCGGCCCAGGTGGCCCTCTTGTGGCCCCAGCCGGACCCCACCTGGAAGCTGACTTCGGTGGGGGTCTGCACACGCCGTTCGAAGCGGGCGACCCACAGCTGGTTCCAGATGTTCTTGTGGGCGTACAGGTTCTGCTGGGTGGAGGTGGGTCGGCGAACCCGGTAGACCTCGACGAGAGGCATCTCCTCTCCGTCTGCCCATAGCGTGACCTGCCAGTCGTCGCTGCCGCGGCCGAAGGTCGTGGAGCGCTCCATGTCGGACTCTGCGGTGAAGATCACCTCGTAGAAGTCCTGGGCGTCGGAGGTGTGCAGCTCCTGGAGCTTGTTGCGATAGTCGTCTCCACCGCCGACGAGGCGCAGCTCCTCGTGGATCATCGCGGAGCGCATGCCGGGGCTGAGCAGGGTGGCCCGTACCCGCAGCGCGGTGCCGAACCCCCAGTACACCTCGAGGAGCTCCGTGTGCCCCTCCAGGGACTTGAGGTAGTCCACGCGGGGACGATGGGCGCAGGCAGTGAGACCGAGCAGCAACAGCAGGCCGAGGGTTCGGTGCAAGAGACCTCCAGACCCCACCACTTTAACGTCCGGGACCCTGCTGTGACAGTTGCTCCGCGAGCTGATCGATCACGGGTTGCAGCCCGGCGCAGTCAGGGGCCTTGCGGGGACCGGTACGCAGCTTGCGTCCCCCGTCGCGCTCGGCCGGTGGGAGGGTCAGCTGCCACCGGGCCCAGGCCATCCACTCGTCGGCATCACCACGGACGGGGCCCTTCGGGCTGGTGCTCGGCGCCCAGGGGCTTCCAGAGGCCAACGTGAGCCAGTGCAGCGTGTCCTGGGAGATGGCGAGGGGATGTTTCGCACCTCCGGCCGCCTCGAGCTGCTCCCAGGCGGCGATCCAGCCCGCGCCGCTCCGCAGGGCCGACTGCAGCTCTGCGGCCACCATCAGCGAGAGGGCGGCGAGTCCCTCGTCGGATGTGGGCGCGGTGCCATCCGGCGCCCCCTTGCCGCCCAGACATGCCTCGGCGGCCGCGTAGGCGGTCGCCATGTCGTCGGGTTCGCGGGTCATCTGCGCCAGGCGGTAGGTGCCGTGGGCCTTGTGCAGGCAGTCGGTGGCCGTGGGAAGCCAGTGCTGCAGGGCCAGGGCGTCGCCACAGTGGGCCAGCACATGTGGGGACGGCTCTTCCGGTGACTGCGCCCGATCGGGGGCCGACCCCTGCCCACACGCGGCGAGCGACAATGTCCATCCAACGAAGCGTCTGCGCATGTCCGGTCCTTGCGTAGGGTACCCACCTGTCTACCATCTGAGATCCACGTCAATACCTGAGTCGGGCGTTGGCCGTTCCCGAACAATGCCTTATGGATGATCGCCATCCTCTACCCCTCAGGAAGGTGCATATGATGCTCTCGGACCTGCCTCTGGCGCTCACCTTCGACGATGTGCTGCTGGTGCCCCAGGCTTCGTCCGTGCTGCCCCGCGACGTGGACGTCTCCACGAAGCTCGGCAAGCTTCGGCTGAACATCCCCGTCATCGCTGCGGCGATGGACACCGTCACCGAGGCCGAGATGGCGATTGCCATGGCATCGGTCGGCGGAATTGGCGTCGTCCACAAGAACATGAGCCGCGAGGCCCAGGCCGGTGAAGTCGCGAAGGTCAAGACCTTCGAGGTGCCGGCCTTCGACGATCGCCTGGCCGGTGGTCCCGCTGTCGACGACCAGGGCCGTCTCCTCGTCGGTGCCGCTGTCGGCGTCGGTGGCGACCGTGACGAGCGGATCGCTGCCCTCGTGGCGGCTGGCGTCGATGCCATCTTCATCGACACCGCCCACGGTCACTCCGCAGGCGTGCTCGACGCCGCCCGCTTCGTGAAGCAGCACTGGCCCGAGGTCACCCTCGTGGTCGGCAACGTCGCCACCCCCGAGGCCACCCTGGCCTGCATCGAGGCTGGCGCCGACGTGGTCAAGGTCGGCATCGGTCCCGGCTCCATCTGCACCACCCGCATCGTGGCCGGCACCGGTGTGCCCCAGCTCACCGCCATCAACGACTGCGCCGAGGCTGCCCGCTCCAAGGGTGTGGCCGTGATCGGCGACGGCGGCCTGCGCAACTCCGGCGACGTGGCCAAGGCCCTGGGCGCCGGCGCTGCCGCCGTGATGATGGGCTCCATGTTCGCTGGCACCGTCGAGTCCCCCGGCGATGTCGAGGAGTCCGACGGCTACCGCTACAAGGTCTACCGCGGCATGGGCTCCATCGAGGCCATGGCTGCCGGTTCCTCCGACCGCTACTTCCAGGACGCGGAGAAGGAGGGCGGCACCAACGCCAAGAAGCTCGTCCCCGAGGGCATCGTGGGCCGCGTGCCCGCCAAGGGTCCCGTCGGCGACATCCTGTACCAGATCGTCGGCGGTGTCCGCGCGGCGATGGGCTACTCCGGCTGTGGCTCCATCGACGAGATGAACACCCAGGCTCGCTTCGTGCGCATCACGAACAGCGGCCTGCGTGAGTCCCACGTGCACGACGTGACGATCACCAAGGACGCGCCCAACTACCGTCGCTGAGCCCCAGGGCCCGACGACAACGCCCCCGCCCGGGAGACCGGACGGGGGCGTCGTGGTTCTTGGGTGGGGGCCAGGTGGCCCCCCGAACAGCTCAGCGGCGGAGGGTGTCCTTGTGGCTCTCGAACCAGTCGAGGGCCTCGGGGTTGCCGAGGGCATCGCGGTTGGGGGCCTTCATGTCCTGCAGCACCCGGCTCACGGCGATCTCCACCTTCTTACCGGAGATGGTCCGCGGCACGGCCGGCACCTGGAGGATGCGCGCGGGCACGTGGCGTGGCGAGGCCAGGGACCGGATGCGACGCTTCATGCGGTTGGTGAGCTCGTCGTCGAGGGTGTGGTCGGCTTGCAGGACCACGAACAGCACCACCTCGACGTCGTTGTCGTCGGTGGGGAGTCCCACGACCAGCGCCTCACGGACCTCGTCCATGGACTCGACGGGCCGGTAGATCTCGGCCGTGCCGATGCGGACACCGCCGGGGTTGAGCGTGGAGTCGGATCGGCCATGGACGATGACGCCCTGGTGCTCGGTGATCTCGATGAAGTCGCCATGACGCCACACGCCGTCGAACTCGGCGAAGTAGGCGTTGTGGTAGCGGGCGCCGTCGGTGTCGCTCCAGAAGCCCACGGGCATCGAAGGGAACGGCCTGGTGCACACCAGCTCGGCCTTCTCCCCGACCACGGGCTCGCCTTCGGAGCGCCAGGCCTCCACGGCCATGCCGAGGCCGCGCTTCTGGATCTCGCCCGGGTAGACCGGCGCGATGGGACAGCCGAGCATGAAGCAGGAGATGATGTCCGTGCCGCCGCTGATCGACGCCAGCTGTACGTCGCGGGAGATGTGCTCGTAGACGTAGTTGAAGTTGTCGACCGACAGGGGCGAGCCGGTGGACAGCACGGCCTTGAGCTGGGACAGGTCGTGGGTCGTGCCGGGACGCAGGCCTTCCTTCTCGCACATGGACAGGAACTTGGGGCTGGTGCCGAACACGTTGATGCCGAGCTCGCCGGCACGACGCCACAGGACGTCGAGGCTGGGCACGGCGGGGGAGCCATCCCACAGGACGACCTCCGCGCCCACCAGCAGGCCGGACACCAGCCAGTTCCACATCATCCAGCCACAGGTGGTGAAGTAGAACAGGGTGTCGCCTTCCGACAGGTCGGTGTGGAGGATGTGCTCCTTGGCGTGCTGCACGAGCGTGCCACCGGCACCGTGCACGATGCACTTGGGCACACCCGTGGTGCCGGAGGAGTACATGATGTACAGCGGGTGGTCGAAGGGCAGGGGAGCGAACGTGGGCTCGGACTCGTGCCGCGCCATGACGTCGCTCCAGGAGACGGCCAGCGGCAGGCCCTCGAAGGACGCACCGGGGGTGTGCTGCACCACCAGCACCTGCGTGAGGGAGTCCTGCAGGTTTCCGATGATCTCAGCCAGCTTGCCGACCATGTCGTGGTCGCGCCCGTTGTAGCGGGACGCCGTGGTGCACAGCAGCACCTTGGGCTGGATCTGGCCGAAGCGGTCCATCACGCCCTTGATGCCGAAGTCGGGGCTGGAGGACGAGAAGATGGCACCGATGCTGCTGGCTGCGAGCATGGTGACGACCGTCTCGATGCGGTTGGGCATCCAGGCCGCCACGCGGTCGCCCTGGCCCACACCGGCCTCGAGCAGCTGCGCCTGCACCTTGGCCACCATGGCGGCGAGCTCGTTGTAGGACACCCGGATGGGGGCCTCGTCGCGCTCGTCGATGCTGATGAGCGCCGTCTTGTCGGAGCGGTGGCGCAGGAGGTTCTCGGCGAAGTTCAGCGTCGCGCCCTCGAACCACTTTGCATGCTCCATTCCTTCACCACCGAGCACGGTGTGCCAGGGTGTGGTGAACTGCAGGCCGGCGTAGTCGATGACCTCGGGCCAGAACAGCTCCGGGTGGTCCACGGACCACTGCCAGAGGGTGTCATAGTCGGGCAGGGCGACCTGGTGGTGGCCTTCGACCTGCTTCATGAAGCGGGTGAGCTGGGCAGCCTGCACCCGTGCTGCGGAAGGGGTCCACAGGGGCTGAGTCATCGATGTCTCCCAAGACGAAAACGCGCCCCCGAGGGTACAGCCCTCGGAGGCGCGGAGCCAGCCAACTTGGCGTCAGCTGAGAACCCGAAGGTCTATCAGGCGTTGATCTTCTTCACGGCCTTGCGGACCTTGACGAAGGCACCCTTGGGGCCGGGAACGCCGCCCTTCAGGAAGACCAGGTTGCGCTCGGCGTCGACCTTGACCACGTCGAGGTTCTGGACCGTGACCTGCTCTGCACCCATGTGACCGGGCATCTTCTTGCCCTTCATGACGTGGCCGGGGGTGAGGCGGGTACCGATGGAACCACCGTGACGGAAGAACTCGTGGGTACCGTGGGAACGGATGAAGCCCGCGAAGTTGTGGCGCTTCATGACACCGGCGAAGCCGCGGCCCTTGGAGGTACCGATGACGTCGACGACGTCGCCCTCGGCGAAGACATCAGCAGCGCCGATGTTCTGGCCGGCCTCGAAGCCGCCAGCGACCTCGTCGGAGACGCGGATCTCGGCGATGAGGGCCTTGGGGTTGGCGCCGGACTTGGCCAGGTGGCCAGCCATGGGCTTGTTGATGCGGTGCTCCTTCTGGGTGCCGAAGCCGAGCTGGAGGGCAGCGTAGCCGTCTGCGCGCTCGGAGGACTTGACCTGAAGGATCTGGTTGGGGCCGACCTCGACCACGGTGACGGGAAGGACGGTGCCATCCTCGTGGAACAGCTGGGTCATGCCGATCTTGCGGCCCAGAAGGCCCATCGTCTCGTTTGCCATGATTTACCTCCGCATTGGACGCTCTCGCGGCGTCGTACGGGTTGAAGGGAAACAGGCCGTGCGGGCATCAATGCCGGAACGCACGGCGGCCCGGGGCGTATAACGCACCCCGGGCCGCGGGTCCAATGCAGGGATGGGAGCTTGACGGCCCATCCTGGCGGCTGCTGCCCCGGCTCGGGGACGGCAGCGCCGGGTGCATCAGAAGGTGTACTTGAAGTAGCCGGCGGGGAAGACGCCGACATCCATGCCCACGATGTACAGGACGTCGACCGTGGCGCCCAGGGAGAAGTGGGACAGCTTGGTGAAGTACTCGATGTTCACGCCGCCGCCCACGGTGGGCAGGGTGCCGTCGTGCACGGGCGTGCCGAAGCCGCCGTACGCGCCGCCGATGACCTTGTCGAGGTACTCATCCTCGGGGATCAGCAGAGGAGCGAAGTTGACGCCGCCGCCGATGCGAGGACCCACGCCGAAGCGACGGGTGGGGAAGAAGTTCATCTGGAACATGGCCAGACCGCCGACCAGCAGGATGTCGCCCTGGGTGCGGAGGTTGGGATCGGTGATGGCGCCCGCCTGCACCTGCCAGTCCATGCCGGAGTGCATGGAGGTGTACAGGGACAGCTCACCGCTGACGGTGAAGTTGGAGGCGTTGTAGAAGTCGTAGCCGCCGGAGATGACCAGGGTGGTACCGGGATCGACGATTCCCTGGCTGCCACGGGGGCCGGCGAAGATGGTGGAGCCGACAGAGGCCTTGAGGTAGCCGCCGTGGACGACCTCGCGGACGACATCATCCTTGGCGTGGGCCATGGGGGCGGCAAGGGCGCCGGCGGCGAGAAGGGCGATCATAGGACGCATGCGGTTTCCTCGTGCGCGTACGGATAGCGTGTGACGCTGACGTCGCGTTCTAGCATGAGGGTACAGGCGTCAAAAGTCGAAAACATGTCCGGTACACTTGACCGCAGGAAAGCCCAGCTATCGGCAAGAAAGAAAAACGCCCGGTGCCGAACATGGCACCGGGCGAATCTTCGCTTCGGGGCTGCACCGCCCTCTCGGGGAGGGCGGCCAACGTACCCCATCAGCCGGGGCTGAAGATGAAGGGGTACTTGACGATGACGATGCCGCCGCCCTTGGGCTCGGGGAAGGTCATCTTCATGAACTGCTGGCGGACACAGGAGTCGACGGCGCCGTTGCCGATGGACTCGAGGACGGAGGCCTTGGAGACCGAGCCGTCGCCGGCGATGGTGAAGTTGATCTTGACCTTACCTGCGAGGGTGGGGTTCTTCTGCAGCTCGCGCTGGTAGCAGTAGCGGATGGACTGCATGCGACGCTTGACGACCTTGTCGATCAGGGCGCGGTCGAGGGAGCCCATGATGACCGGGGAGCCGCCGCGAGCGGACATGCCGCCGCCGCCCTTCTCACCGAAGGAGCCGCCGCCCTTGCCGTAGCCGGAGGCGCCAGACCCCATGCCCTTGGTGCCGTAGCCGCCGAGGCCGGAAGCGGAGCCGCCGCCACCCATGCCGGAGCCACGGGAGCCGAGGCCACCGACGCCTGCCTGGGTGCCCTTGGCACCGATGAGGCCGCCGAGGCCGCCAGCCATGCCGGCGCTGAGGCCTGCATCGCCGAGGTCAGCCATGCCTGCGTCGTCGAAGGCGCCGAGGAGGCCCGCGTTCTCAGCGATCTCCTTGTCCTGCTGGGACTTGTCGGCCTCTTGCTTGTTGCCCTTGGCCTGCTTCTGCTTGGCGTCCTTCTTGCCGACCTTGCCTTCCTTCTTCTTGGCCTTCTTGCCCTCACCCGCGTCGGGGTTCTTGTCGGGCTTGTCTTCCTTCTTCTTCTCTTCCTTCTCGGGCTTCTCGAGGAGGAGCTGCGCGAACTGATCTTCGAGCTCGGAGATGTCGTTCTGTGCAGGCGGAGGAGAGGTGGCCACGTAGGCACCGAAGATGCCGCCGATGAAGGCCATGACGGAGAAGGTGGCCAGCAGGGTGTAGTCCACATCCGTGATGAGGCCGCCAGCGACCTTCTTGGAGGGGTGCACCATGTGGGTGAAGAAGATCAGGCCATCGATGTTGATCATCAGACGGATGTCGTCGGAGATCGCGATCTCGGTGATCTGACCGTTCTTGGAGGCCTTGCCCAGGGCGACGAGCTGGTCGAGGTTGTAGTCCTGACCGTTGATCTCGGCGGTGACGGTCCAGTGGCTGTCGATGCGAGCGACGAACTGCGAGCCATCCCACTTGAACAGTTCGAAGTCGAAACCGCCGGGCAGGCTGGAGTCGGGGGCGTAGAAGTCGGAACGCCAGGCGCTGTTGACGTCGGACCAGATCGGCGGCGACATCTGCATGACGCCGGCCATGCTGTTGGGGATCCAGCCGAGCTCGACGCCCAGGAGGCTCCACTTGAAGCCCGTGGAGCTACCGACGGTGACAGCCTTGTGGCCCTTCTTGAAGTGCAGGCTGTCCAGCATCATGTTCTGCCAGATCTGCGAGACTTCCAGGACCTTGGGTGCCTTGGTGTCGAGGCCGAGGTTGGAGTTGCCGCGGCCGGCGCGCGCGATGATGTCCATCACGTTGTCGCGCTGCTCACCCGGATCGAACTCGTCGATCGCGTTGATCTCGAGGACCGGGAGCTCCTCGAGGTCGTCGGAGGAGACGGCCGCGGAGGAAGCGGTGGGGTGGGTGGGCTCCTCGTCTTCGAAGGCCAGCTCGATGCGGATCGTGCCGAACTCGAAGGAGTCGCCGTTGGACAGCTCGACGTTGGCGATCCGCTGGCCCTGATGGACCGTGCCGGTCTCGGTGCCGAGATCGACGAGACGGATGGTGCCATCGTCTTCCACGTTGATGACTGCGTGGAGGGGGCCGACGTTGGGGTCGTCGAGGCGCAGGTCAGCGCCTTCCGCGGAACCGATCTTGATCGAGGAGAGGGTCAGTTCCCGCTCCTCCAGAAGGTTCTCACCGCGGAAGATCTTGAAGCGCATGGGGGATTGGCTCGTGTCAGCCATGGACATGTCTCCAGGGTGCAGGCGGGATCACTTGACTTCGTCGATGGAAGCCTTCATCTCACGATCGAAGTTCTCACGAAGACGAATGAGAGGGTTGAACTTGCCGCGGCTGGACTCGATGGAGAGCACACCGCTGGGCTTCTTCAACTCGCCGGTGACGTCGACGTCTTCGAAGTCGATCTCGGTGCGCTGCTTGTATTCGATGGCGCGACCGGAATCTTCGTCCTGTGCGAAAGCAACGGTGGAAACGCTGCTGAGCGCGAGGGAAGCAAGGAGAACTCGGGAAAGGGACATGAAGCCTCCACGCATGGGGGGGATGGACCCCTGGGGCGTAGTCATTGGACTCGATGCATATTGCGGGAACGATCTGCGGTGCTCAAGTGATTTCCGGTCAGCATCGAGTCAAGCGGATTTTCACGGGTGGAGGTAGGAACCGCGCCGATGGAACGCGGTCGGAAGCCAGCGGTACAGGCGGGGAATCGGCTGGACTCCGGTACACTTGCGTCAAGGGCTTGTGACAGTGTGAAGAGGCCTTTCACCCTATGAAAAGACACACAGGGATGCGCCGATTCGTGCGGAACGGGCCCCTGGCACGCGGGTTCGGGGCGCTGGGTACGTGCGCCATGGGCACCTGCGGGCAGCTCCAGGGCTCGCCGGAGTGGCAGGACATTCCGCCGGAGAGGTGGACCGAGGAAGAGGTCCGCGTCAGGGCGAGTCCGGGCCGGGACTGTTCGTGGGGCCCACGGCGTCATCTTCGGGGGGGCGTGGGAGCTGCTCGGCGAGGCCCGTCCCGGGCGCGACCACCGGAGGGACGTCGACGGCCGGAAGGGGAGCGGGCTGATCAGGGCGGGTGTCCGGGACCACCTGTCTGGCGGCGTCGGTGGCGTCGTCCGTGGGGGCGGGGGACCCGAGCAGGGCGCTGGCGCGGCTCGTGACCGCCCGCAGGGGGGCGAGGAGCAGCATGTAGCGGGGCGCGCGCATGGGGCCTCCTTGTGGTGGACGTGGAGGGTTCCACCTGGCTCCACGGTAGGGGAGTGCGAGAGCGCCTGTCCAGGCGAGGTGATCCGTGGTGTTCCCGACCTGGACCAAGAACGAGCAAGGCCCCGGAGCGGGAGCTCCGGGGCCTGGGGTGCAGCCTTCAGGGGTCACTCTGCGGGAGTGGCCTCTGCGGTCTGCTCGTCGGTGGTCTCGGCTTCGGGAGCCTCGCCCTCGGCGGTCTCGGCGGTCTCGCCCTCGGCGGTCTCGCCGGTCTCGGCCGTCTCGGCGGTCTCGCCTTCGACAGCCTCGCCCTCGGCCATCTCATCCTCTGCAGGTGCGCCTGCACCACAGTTGTCGGCGAGGGCCTGCTCGAGCATCGGACCGTAGTAGTCGTTCAGCATCTGCTGCAGGTCGGCTGCCATGTCCGTCTCTTCGTTGTTGACGGACTCGTAGACCGACTCGAGGAGCATGGAGATCTCCATGGAGACTTCCTCGGGCAGACACTGGGCGTTGGCCTGGAGCTTCGCGGTCATGTTGTCGGCGGTGGTACCCAGCTCCTTCAGGACAGCCAGGGCACGCTGACGGCGCTCCTCTTCCTGACGCTTGCGCTCGGCCTCGATCCGCTTGCGCTCCTCTTCCTCTGCCTTGGCCTGGGCCACGGCTTCGATGCGGCCATGGACCGGATCGCTGGGGGAGAGGGCCTCGCCACGCGCGGACTTGTAGGACTCGAGGTACTTGAGGGCCTTGGTGAAGTCCTTCAGGTACTTTTCATACAGCGTGGCGGCGTTGAAGTAGGCCTCGTCGAGGTCGGGGTACTCCTTCAGCAGGCGGTCGTACAGCTTGGCGGCCTCGGTGGTCTCACCGGTGCCACGGAGGGCCACGGCGCGAGCGAGCTGTGCGTCGGTGCTGGAGGGGTTGGTGGCGATGGCGGCATCGACACACTCGAGGGCCAGGCCGTAGTCGCCGGAGTTCAGCGCGATGAGGCCGAGGTTCATGTTGGCCTCGAAGTGCTGGGGATCCAGCTTGCGGGCCTCGTTGAACTTCTCGATGGCAGCCGAGGTGTCGTCTTCCTTGAGGAGGAGCACACCCTGGTTGTTGAGCAGGTTGGCGTCGGCGTCCTGACGCTCGAGTGCCAGCTGGCCCATCATGTCGGCCATCGCGGTGTCACCGCTCTCCAGGTAGAGGGAGGAGAGGATGCGGTACACATCGGGGTTCTTCGGGTTCTTCAGGAGAACCGCACGGCCCTGCTCGATGGCGAGGTCGTACTGGCCTGCGGCCACGAGGGCGTCCATGAACTCGGTGCGAAGCTCCTCGTTCTCGGGAGACGCCGCGAGGGCGGCCTCGAACAGGGGGATCGCAGCGGCAGCATTGCCCTGGGCCTTGGCCACGCGGGTGAAGCTGAACAGGGCAGGCGTGTAGGCGTTGTCGGCCTCGAAGGCTGCCTTGTAGTGCTCACCGGCCTGTGCCACCTTGCCGAGCTGCTCGGAGACCCAGCCGGCGTTGAAGTGGGCCTTGGCCCCACCACCGAGCTGTGCGGCCTTGGCGAAGTAGCTGTAGGCGGAGTCGTAGTCGACCACGCCCTTGCGGTCGGGCTGCAGGGCAGCGGTGCCCATCTGGAAGTTGGCGCCAGGATCTGCGGCGAGGGCTTCCTCGCTGACATTGGCACTGGACTTCGGGGAGCCCTTGGGGCAACCGCCCAGCAGCATGCTGCCGGCGATCGCCAGGGCGAAGGTCATCTTGGTACGGATACGCATCATGAAATCCTAGTCCAGAGAGGTCTCAGCATCGTAGGAGCGTGCGGACTCGGCGGTGTAGCCGGGCTCGGGCAGCATCTCCTCGAGGCCAGGGAAGTCATCCGGACGCAGTTCACCCAGACGCCGCGTCGCGAAAGCGGTGGCTTCGTTGTAGTAGTGGAGGTCGTAGGAGGTCGTCAGGGCCTGCTTGTAGAAGCCGACCGCGTTCTCGACCTGACCGTAGACCTTGTCCTGCAGGCCCATGCGGTAGTAGTCCGCCTGGTCCTGGTCGAGGTAGAACGGCACGGGTGCGCCATCCAGGGCGTCGGCCATGGACTCGTACAGGCGACCGATCATGACGATGGCCTCGAGGCCGCCGCCAGCGGCGCGGGTGGCGGAGATCTCCTGGTAGGAGCCGATGAGCTCCTTGAGGCCCTTGGTCTTCGCCTGCAGGCTCGACTTCATGGCCTTGTCTTCCTTCTTGATGGCAGCACGCAGGCGGGAGCCGGACAGGCCATCAGCAGACTCGATGCCGGCGCCGGCGATGTTCTGCGCGAAGTACTCGTCGGTGCGCTGCTGCAGAAGGGTGTGCATCATCTCGGCGACGCCTTCGGCGACCAGCTCGTTGTAGATGTCCTCCTCGGGAGCACCGGATGCCACCAGCTTCTTGTAGGCTGCGACGGACTTCTTGTAGACGTCGAGGGCTTCCTTCTTCTTGTCTGCGGCCATCAGGGAACGGCCGTGGTGCAGACGTGCGTAGAAGAGGGTGCTGGTGGACGCATCGGAAGCAGGCTTGCTGTAGTAGGCGCTGAAGGCGTCGGCGGCCTTCTCGTGCTGGTCGTGCTTCTCGTAGATCTTGGCGATCTCGAGGCGCATGCCCGTGACGGCCTCCTTCGTGGGGAAGTGCTCGATGTAGTTCTCGTAGCGCTCGATGGCACCTTCCCAGTCGCCCATCGCGTTGTGGAACAGCGCGGAGGAGTACAGGTAGGTGGCCACGCGCTCGTCGAGGGCGGTGAGTGCCTTGTCCTTTTCGTCCTGCTTCTTCTCCTTGTCGTCGGCGAGCTTCTTGCGCTCGTCGTCGTACATGGAGATGAACAGGTCGTAGTACTCGGTGGCCTTGGCGAGGTCGGCGACGCGCTCGTAGGACTCGCCCAGGGTGCCGATGGAGTCGTAGTAGAACTGGGTCTTGCCCTTGAAGCGCTCATCCTCGATGAGGATGTGACGGATCTTCATGCTGTCTGCGATGCGATCCGACTGCCAGTAGTACACGGCGGCGTTGTTGTAGGCGAAGTCGACCTTCTCGAACTCGGGGAACTCCTCGGCGAACGCCACGAAGGCGTCGGCGGTCTTGGAGTAGTCCTTGTTGGCCGCGAAATCGAGCTCGATGACCTTGAAGGAGGAGGACGAGTAGATGTCGTGCATCTCCTTCTTGAACTTGTCGGAGCCGAGACCTTCCTGGGTCCAGAACGCCTTGGAGGTCTCCTTGATGGAGGTCCACTCCTCGCGGATGGCGAGGGCGTCGAGGATGAGGTGGGCGGCGCGCTCGGCACGCTCGGACTTCGGCCAGCGGCTGATGACCTTACGGAACTGGTCGGCAGCCTCGGTGAAGTGGTAGCGGCTGTAGAGCAGGTACGCGGACTTGTAGATCGCGATCTCGACCTTCTTGTCGCCTTCGTACAGCTCGGCGTACTGACCACACGCGGCGATCAGGGCCTGCTCCCACTTGGTGAGCTCCTTGGGCTGGACGTCCTTGTCGACCTTGACGGCCGCGGTGGAGATCTCACCGCCACCCTCGGAGGTGACCATCTTCTCTGCGGCGAAGATCGCGGACTCGGCACAGGCGCGGCTGTACTCGCCCTTGGGGTCGAGCTTCACGACGGCCATGTAGTGGGTGTAGGCATCCTCGTAGCGCTTGAGGTCCCACAGGAGCTCGCCGAAGTCGTAGTGGGCCGTGTAGGAGCGCTTGTCGTCTCCGTAGGACTCCATGTAGACCTCGTACGCTGCCACGGCGGCGTCGAAGGCGGCCTTCGCACGGGGGTGCTTGGCCTTCTGGAGCTCACGGGCTTCCTTGTTGAAGGCGTGGGCGGTGGCGCTCAGTGCCTTCTCGATGGTGTCGGCAGCGAGGGTCAGCGCCTTGGGGTTGGAGGCGTTGGCCTGGGCCCAGGCAGACTCGGGGCTGTAGTCTTCGCGGAGCTTGCGGATCTCCTCGAGGACCTTGTCCTTGGCGTCCATCTGACGGTAGGCGTTGATGATGGAGTTCTGGTACTCCGGCGCCTCTTCGTGCTTGGGATCCTCGGCGATGAGGCGACGGTAGGTGTCGACCTCCTGACCGTAGCGACCCTGCTCGTTGCAGATGTGTGCCAGGCGCTTCAGCATGGCGCGGATGAGCTCACGACGGCCGAGGCCCTCGAAGTAGGCGTAGGCCTCGTCGATCTTGTTGGACTCGGCGAAGAACCGGACGAGGTCGCGCAGGGCCTCCTCGGACAGGCGGATCTTCTGGCCGGTGGCCTGCTCTTCGGCCATGGAGCGCTGGACCACGGCCTTCATGCCGTTGATGGCCTTGTCGTACTCCTCGACGTTGAAGTAGCACCAGGACAGCTTGTAGGTGGCGTAGCCCCACTGGGGGGAGTCCTCGAACTGGGACGCCTTGAGGTAGGCGCGCAGCGCGGGGAAGGCCTCGTTGCGGTCGAAGTAGTACTCACCGATGAGGACGTAGGACTCGGGCACGCGACCGGACTGCGGGTACAGCTTGACCAGCTTCTTGAAGGCGGCGAGGGCCTTGGACTCCTGCTGGATGTCCTTGTAGGTCATGCCGAGGAAGAAGGTGGCCTGGTCGGCGCGGGGGTGGCGCGGGTAGCGCTTGAGGATGCCCTCGTACAGCTTGATGGACCGCTTGTACCAACCGAACGAGTTCGTGTTGTCCGGCTTGAGGGTCTCACAAGTGGTGGGGTCTTCGGCGGTGTTGAAACACTCGTCGAACTTCTTGTTGTAGGCGTCCATCTCGTCGAAGTAGTCCGCCTTGCCCTGCTCGTAGTACAGGTCGGCCAGACGGAGCATCATCTCCGCCTTGCGGCTGTCGTCGGGGGCATCGGAGAGCAGGGCCTTGAGGCGACTGATGGACTCGAGCCGCTTCTGCTCTGCGAGGGCACGCAACTCGGCGGACTCACGCTGATCGGTGGTGATCTCGTCGAGGCGAAGTGCGCGGCGCTCCTCTTCTGCGTGGGCAGAGGATGCGAGGGAACCACCTGCGGCGACCATCGCCAGCACGAGGCCGGCACGGGTTCCAGCACGTCGGATTGGGAAGAACATGTACGAGACTCCTGAGGGGAGGCCGAGGGAGCTTACAACTGCGATGGGGGGCAACTGCAATGGGATTCGCAGCTGCGGGAGACCCCGCAACTGCGATGAAGCTTGCAACTATGGACGGCGATCAGCTGTCAAAGAGATTCAAAGGTGCTGAATCACTTGCAGGAACCCTGTTCGGTGAACCGGTAGTAGCCCAGCTCGTCGATCCAGAATTCACCGTTGAAAGGCCAGTAGATGATGTCCGTCTGGGTGGCGAAGTCGATGGGACGCTTGTCGACCGCTTCCGTGTCCGGGTTGGAGGACCGGAACATGTAGTCGGCGCGCTGGGCGTCGACGACCTCGAAGCGGAGGACGTCGCCGTCGTTGATCAGGCCGTCGAGCATGCGGTAGTTCTCCAGCATCGACTGCAGCATCTTACGGCCGGCGAGGACCTTGATGCGCTGCTGATCCTGGGCGATCACGTCGTTGAGGTGCTTGCCGAGGGAGTCTCGCCAAGCGGACTTCTGGACGGCGATCAACTCGAGCTCATCATCGATCATGTCGAGGTGGCGCACGAAGGCGGCGAGGTCGCGGTTGCGCAGGATCTTCGTGAAGAAGGCCTTGGGCAGCTCGGACTGGCCTGCGCTCGGGCCGAAGTAGGCGTCGAACGCCTGATCGGTGAGCTTGGAGCCTTCCTTGGACTTGTACTTGTCGATGAATGCCTTCAGCTCGTCGCGCATCGGTCGGTACTTCGCGTCGAACAGGGTCATGACGCGGGTGACTTCCTCGTACTCGCAGAAGGTGAAGTAGTTGAGCGCCTTGAGGTAGGTGATCTCGGGGATGAAATCGTGGTCGGCGAAGTAGGGGGAGTCTGCGGAGGTGAGCAGACCCAGGGACTTGTTGTAGTCGCCGGCGTAGAAGGCGGTCCAGGACCGCTCGAACAGGGACTCCGGCCAGTGGATGGAGTCGCGAGCGACCTTGGAATAGTACTTCTCGGCCTGGTCCATCCGCTCGATCTTGAAGTAGATACGACCGATGTTGACGAGCGAGAGGTCCTTGAGCTCCTCGAGCTCGTAGGCGATGCGCGGGTCGTCGGTGGGGACCTCGGCGCGAAGCACCTCGCGGAAGGACTTGACCGCACTCTTCAGCTTGTCGCGCTGGTAGTTGATCATGCCCTCGAAGTACTGCGCCCGGGGGTACAGCGAGTGGTCGACGGGGATCTCGCCGAAGTGGGCGGAGGCGTCGGCCAGGTTGCCGTCGTCGTATTCCCGCAGACCCATGAGGTAGTGCAGGTGCGGACGTGCCTGGCGGGGGTACTGGGCCGGATCGAGGCGACCGACGATGCGGCGGACCTCGTTGTCGTCGCCGGTGATGGCGGTGATCTGGGCCAGACGGGGCAGGGCGAACTTGAACAGCGGGTTCTTGGGGCCACCCTTGCGGATGACCTCCATGTAGTAGTGCTGGGCGCTGTGGTTCATGTCCAGCGCCTGCAGGGACTTGGCCAGGTAGTACTTGATCGTCGATTCCTTCTCGGGGAAGGCGTTCTCCTCGAGGAGCTGGAACAGCCCGTAGGAGGAGGTCAGGTACTTGCCGGCCTTGTAGTCGTTGATGTACTGCTCGAGCTCGGCGGAACCGGCGGCCGTGGCCTCCTCCTCGCTCTCGTCGAAGTCGTCACCGATGGTCTCGGTGGTCTCGAACCGGCTGGCGGGGGGGGCTTCCTCGACCTGCTCCTCGGCGGCGGGGGCCTCGGGGGCCTCCACCTCGGGGAGCTGCTCGCGGGCAGCGGCGAGGATCTCCTCGGGTGCTTCGCCATCGACGAGGCACTTGAGGTCGTCCTCGGTGAGCTCGTAGGAGCGCATGTTGTCGACGATGACGTCGACGGGGACGTTCACGCGCAGCATCTGCAGGATGTTGTCGCAGGGGCCGGCGGCCTCGGCGGAGCCTGCAGCCATCCACAGGGAGGCCACGAGGGCAGAGCGGGTGCTCCAACGGAGAAGTCGGGTCATTGTGCTTTGCCTCCGAAGAAGAAGGACGGGCCGATGGACAGGGCCAGGTTGTTCTTCACTTCGAGCGTGCTGTTCTGGACGCGTGAGTTGATGTAGCTCAGGGTGCGGACGTCGAAGCGCAGGGCCACCGTGCGGTTGAACGCCATGCGCAGGCCACCGCCGACGGACATGGTGAACAGCACCTGGTCGGCCTGATCGATGGCCTCGGGGTCGGGGTCGCCGTCGGTGCCGAGGAAGACGTCGTCGGAGACGCCGGCCGCGCCGAGACCGAACACGCCGAAGAGGTCGAACGTGATGGTGTTGCCGCGGGTGGTGGCGATCTTGCCGTAGATCGGGGCGTACTGGAAGTTCGCCGTGGCGTGCCACATCAGGCGGGACACCTGGGGCACGACCTCGTTCTCTTCGACCAGATCGTTCGTGATGCCCTTGAGGTCGCCCTCGCCGTTCTCGCCGAAGGAGGGGCTGTAGGCGGCGTTGAGCTCGATGCCCAGGACCTCGGTGGGGTGGAACGCGAAGGATCCACCGAACTGGATGCGGTGGACGAAGGGATCGTTCGGGATGTAGCCGATGTAGGGCATGAACTCGGCGCGGCCGATCTTCATGAACTGCTTGGGCTGAAGGGTCTTGATGACCTTCTTCTTCATCTCGGGGAGCTCGACCTGGACCATGTTGCGGTCGGCCTCGTCCTCGAGGGAGCGGCGCTCCTCGCGGACGGTGGACTCACCCTCTTCGAGGAGATCGTCGAACTCGTCCTGCACCAGACCGTCGTCGTCGGTGGTGGGGGAGGAGTCGGCCATGGCGAGTCCGGGGAGCGTGGCTCCGACCAGGGACGCCATCGCGAATTGCTTGAAGTGCTTCACAAAGGCCTCCATCAGAAGTCACGCAGCCGGGGCTTCATCTTGGGGAAGTAGAACGAGACGCCGGCGCCAGCGTTGAACAGGTAGCCGAGTGCGAGGTTGGGACCTGCTTCGTCGGGGGGCGTGTTCTGCTGCTGGAGGGGAGAGGTGGGATACAGGTACACGCGCGCGTCGAGGTTGAGCGCGATGAGCTGCGTGATGAAGATGTTCATGCCCACGGCGGCCGAACCACCGGGACGGGCGACGCTCTGGCCCTCGAGGAGGGTGGCTGCGAAGGCACCGTTGACGGACTCGGCGGACTTCTCTGCCCAGTAGTCCTTCTCGACGACCACGGCGGCGTTGGCGGCCAGGTAGATGTCGAAGTTGGCGACCGCCTCACCGATGAGGTTGATCTTGCCGTAGAAGGGAGCCCAGGCCACGCCGAAGTCTGCGGTGAACAGGCTCTTGCGCAGGGGCTGCTGGAAGTCGTCGATGTCCTGCTGCTCGGCGAGCTGAAGCAGGGTCAGCGTGAGCGGCTTCAGGTCTGCGACGTTGTTGTCGGGGGAGAAGCCTGCCCGGAACTGCAGCGAGACCTGCTCGCTGAAGTGGTAGCCCGCCCGCAGACCGAGCTGGAAGCGTCGGGCGTACGGGTTGGTCGGGGTGACGGCGCCGAACAGGGTGATGTCGAACCGGTTCTTCTTGGTGAAGTACCGGTTCTGGACGGGATCAGGCTTGGGAGCGCCGTTTCGGAACTCCTCAAGTGCCTCATGTCCCGGAGGGGTGGTGTCTTCAGCCGCGAGGGCCGAAGTGCTGACCATCCCCATGCCGAGGGACGCCAGGGCGAGGGTGGTTTTCAGATTCATCCAGGCAACTCCGATGAAAAGCTGGCGTGGATCGGGAGTACTCCACGCTTGACGGCCCGTGCTTTTAGCACAGGATTCCGAATGCTGGCCCGAGGACCGTGGTCGGCAGGGCACGATGTACCATTGTCCGCAAGCGTCCTGCCGAACCACTTGAGGAACGCAGTGTAAAGCTTTTGTTTACGGGAGGGGGAGAGGCGCATTTCCTGTGGCGATTCCGGGTTCAGGGGCTCGTCCAGCGGAGCACGGACCATGCCGTACCGCCGCGCCGGTCGCGGACGACCACCCACAGGGAGCCGGAGGAGGGCGCATCGCCCGCCTGGGGGCTGGTCCACCGGGTGGTGAGGTAGGGGTACAGACTGGCTTCCGACAGGATGGTTCCGCTGTCGGCATACCACTTCAGGTACGGCGCTTCGACGCGTTCCTCCAGGTCGCCATCGAGGTTGCGATGCTGGTAGAACTCGATGGAGCCATCGGTGAGCCAGACCCCGATCTCGTAGGTCTGACCCGGATCGAGCTGGACGGTGGAGGCCGGGTCGACCTCGATGCCGTCGACGGTCCAGGCGGCCACCTCGGGATTGTGGTTCGGGGTGGGGGAGTCGGAGACCACCAGGCGCTTGGTGGCCGTGCGGAGCTCCCGGGGGTCGATGGTGGAGGGATCGAGGTCGCCCGCCTGCAGGTACTCCTCTGGCACGAGGGTGAGCTGGGACGTCACGTAGATCCCGTCGAACGCGTCGTCGGGGTCGACGTCGTCCAGGATACCGGTAGGTACCTCGTAGGTCGGCGGAAGGACGCCTTCGATGCCGATGAAGGCATCCGGGTCGGTGGGATCGCAGCCCAGGCCACCGGGGAGGGCGCGATCGGGTGGGCACGCCAGCCACAGGCGAAGCGACCCCTCGCCGGGCGCGGCCACGAGGGAGGAGAAGGTGGCGGTACCGCCGGGTGGCACCTCGGGAGGATCGGCACGCATGGCGAGGACCTTGGGGCCCTCGACGAGCCAGTCCGGCGTCAGCTCCGAGGGTTTGGGATACTTGTCGTTGCCGATGGGGCAGCCCGCGACGAGCAGGAGCACGGGCAGGAGGATGGCTCTCATGGGAACACCCTCACTTCGAGGCCGATGTTGGGGATGAAGGGCAGTCCGCGGACGTAGGCGTACTCGGTGTAGTCGTTCGTGTAGACCGTGAGCTCGGGATTGACGCCGCGGATGGCGTTGATGAGGTCGACGTACGCCTCGAGCTGCCAGCGCTTGAAGGTCCAGGTCTTGTCCACGCGGAAGCTGGTCTGCACGAAGGGTGGGAGGCGGACCGAGTTGGGCTCCCCGAGGGCGAAGGGGGTGTAGAAGTCGGCATCAGCGTCGTAGATGCCGAAGTCGTACGGGGTGGCGGGGTTGCCGGACACGACCTGCAGCTGGGCCGAGACGGTCCAGTCCCTGGGGAGGCTGTAGGCGCCCTGGGCGGAGAAGATGTGCGGCTGGTCGAAGTCGAACGGGGTCCAGTCGTCGCCGGGCCCGTCGCGGCGGAAGCTGCGGGAGAAGGTGTAGGAGACCCACCCGAAGAAGGGACCGATGGGCTCGTGGCGCAGGATGAGCTCGGCGCCGGCGGCGAAGCCCTCGCCGGCGTTGACGAAGAAGTCGTCGCCGGCGGCCTCGGGGTCGGCACCGATGATGAGGTCGTCCATGTCGCGGTAGAACAGCTCGAGGTCCCAGGAGAAGGCCGGGCTCACGCGGTGCTCGAAGCCCACCGAGGAGTTCCAGGCGCGCTCGGCGCCGACCGTGTTGGTGGTGCCCACGCCGATGCTCTCGAAGGGCTGGGGAGGCTGGTGGTACAGGCCGGTCGCCGCCTTGAAGGTGCCGTTCCGCTCCTCGTCGCCGAACACACGCAGCCGGGTGGAGACGCGTGGGTCGAAGGAGGAGATGATGGCCGGATCGACCTTCTCGCCGAAGTTCACCGAGCCTTCCTGGAAGTAGATGGCGTAGTCCCAGCGCAGGCCGGCGTTGATGATCCAGGCGTCAGGGTCGGGCAGGGGCCGCAGCCGCAGGTTGAGGTAGGGGGCGGGGGACCAGGCGGTGCCCTGGCCGGCGATGGAGACGGGGTCGCGCTCTGCGAGGGGGTCGCCCGCCTGGGACAGCGTGAAGGGCAGACGAGTGGCGAAGCTGTAGGGGCCGCCCAGGAAGTCGAGGCCGGGCATGACCTCGACGATGGGATGGGGCTGCCAGGACACCTCGGCGCGGGTCTGGAACAGCCAGGTCCTGGAGTCGATGGAGATGTCGCTGCCGAGGCCGGTGAACACCCGATCCCAGCCGAAGGACGGCCGCAGGTCGAAGCGCAGGGTGTCGGAGAACTCCCGAGACCAGCGCAGCATGAGCCGGTGGGACTGGTACTTCGTGGACAGGTTGCCCTGGGCCGCGGGATCGGTGCCCTGGGGGACGTCGTCGGGGCTGGAGAACCGCAGGATGTCCTGGAAGCCGTAGGCGAACACCGACAGCTCGTGGCCCTCGCCGAGGTCGGGCACCCACTTGGTCTGGTAGTCCCAGTAGATGGGCTGGATGGTGAAGTCCTGCTCGGCCGTGAACGCGGGGATGAACACGTCGATGTAGGACCGGCGTGCCGCCGCCGCGAACCCGTGCTGCTTGTTCCGGCCGAGGTTGCCCTCGTAGTACACCTGGGCGTCGAGGATGTCGGCGCCGAACACGATCTTGTGATCGTCGAAGCGGCTCTTCGTGCGGACGTCGATGGCGCCGCCCATGGTGCGGCCGAACTGCACGCCGTAGCCACCGGGGAGGTAGTCGACCCCCGAGATGAGGTCGGGGGAGAGCACCGAGGTGGTGCCGGTGAGGTGGTAGATGATGGGGACGCGCACCCCATCGATGTACACGGCGGAGTCTTCGGGGTTGGAGCCCCGGATGATGAGGAAGCCGGTGCCGAAGGGGGAGCGGGCGGCACCGGGGAGGGTCTGGATCACCTTGACGGGGTCGCCGAAGGTGCCCGGGATCTTCTTCACCTCGTCGATGGACACGCTGCGCTGGGTGACCTCGACCCGAGGGCGCTCGTAGTAGGCCACCGCGACGTTGTCGGGCTGTTCCAGGTAGCGGAGCCAGATGTCGAGCTCGGCCGTGGAGCCCGCCTCGACGGTGACCTCCTGCCGGACCGGCTCGTGCTCGTAGTGGAAGATCTCGAGGGTCCAGGTGCCCGGTGGCAGGGCGGGCATGGTGAAGCGGCCCGACGCATCGGTGGTGATCGCCACGTCGGTCTGCAGCACCTGGATGTTCACGTCGTCGAGGGGGATGCCCGTGCCCAGCTGTCGCACCCGACCGGTGACGGGGGGGACCGCCGCTGGGCGGGTGACCGTCTGCTCGGTGAGCTCGAAGCGCAGCGTGTACTCGAACATCACCCCGACGGGGCCCTCGGCGGTGGCGGCGGGGGCGAAGGTGGTGGCGGCGATGGCGTCGAGCGCCGCCTGGTCGAAGGCCTCGCCGCCGGAGCGGAGGATCTCGGTAGCGGTGACCTGCCCCTGCGCATCGAGGGTGATCGCGACGGTGACCGCGGCCTGCACGCCGCTGTCGAGCATCTCGGGCGGGTAGACGGGATCGGGGGCCGACAGGACCCGGGGTCCGGTGACGATGGCGTCCTGATCCGGCTGCTCGGCGGGTGGCTCGTCGCCGGGACCCGCCAGCGCACGGGCGGGGAAGGCGATCAGCGCGCACAGGACGCCGAGTACTGGTGGGAGGGGGCTCATCGCCGCATCAGTACCCCTGGAGCCGGCGGTTGCAAGCCCCTGGATACGAAAAAAGCGCTCGACGGCAGGGCCGTGAGCGCTGGAAGTGGAGGCGGCACCCGGACTCGAACCGGGGAATGACGGTTTTGCAAACCGTTCCCTTAACCACTTGGGTATGCCGCCATGTCGCGAGGACGCCCGCAGTTAACCTGTCCGGGGTCCCATGCAAGGCCGTATCGAAGAAAAACGGTGCGCAGCAGTCCTGGTGGGCTCTTTTTCCAGTTCCCGTGCTATCAAGCAGTTGGTCAGGAGGTTGGATGGCGCGACGTTCCCTGTCGACGTTCGGCAAGGTGCTGGTGGGATCGCTCGGTCTCGGGCTGGTCTCGGTGGTTCTGGCGGGTGTCTGGTACAAGTCCGAGGTGATCGACAATCCCGGTCCCGAGTTCACGCACGACGCCATCTACTCGGTGATCGATCAGGAGAGTCCGGTCTTCTATGCCGACGGCGAGACGCGCCTCGGCGTGTTCTTCGACGACGAGCACCGCAATTTCGTGGGCTGGGACGAGCTCCCCGCCGCCTATGTGGCGAGCATCGTCGCTGCCGAGGATGGCAACTTCTTCCACCACCCCGGCTTCGATCCCAAGCACATCGCCCGCGCGATGCGCGACAACCTGCGGGCGGGTCGCCTCGTGGCCGGCGGCTCCACGCTCACGCAGCAGACGGCCAAGAACCTGTTCTACAGGCCCGACCGGAGCCTGAAGGCCAAGCTGAACGAAGCCGGCAACGCGCTGCGCCTCGAGGCCCACTTCGACAAGAAGGACATCCTCACCTTCTACGCCAACCAGTTCCACGTGTCCGGCAACGGCCGCGGCCTCGGCATCGCGGCCCGCTACTTCTTCTCCAAGGACGTCAGCGAGCTGAGCGTGCTGGAGAGCGCGTTCCTGGCGGGCCTGGTGAAGGCGCCCTCCTACTACGACCCCTTCCTCGGCAGCCTGGAGCGCCAGGAGAAGGCGATCGCCAAGGGGCAGAGCCGCACCCGCTACGTGCTCCGTCGTCTCACGGAGGTCGATCCGGCCCGCGTGGCCGGCCCCACGCCCCACACGCCCGAGGAGGCGCAGGACTTCTCGGCGCGGGTGAAGGCCATCGAGAAGGCGCAGGTGGAGGCGGCGCAGCTGCTGGAGCTCGAGGAGCTCCCCCTGCACTTCTCCAGGGGGCAGTTCCGCTTCGAGTCCAACGTGGTGCTCGACGAGGTGAAGCGTCGCCTCGGCCAGGCTCCCTTCGACACCATCCTCGCCGAGCTCGACATCACGCTTCCCAACCTCGAGGGCCTGCAGGTCATCACCACCCTCGATCCCGACGTGCAGCGCTGGGCCACCTACGGCCTGTGGCACCACCTGTCCGAGGCCGGCAGCTGGCTCGAGGAGCGCACCCTCGACGACTTCATCCTGTCCGGCGCGCGCCCGCCCCGCGTGGACCCCCGTCACCAGGACAAGGCCGGCGAGTTCAACCGTGCCGTGGTGGTGGGTCCGGTGGAGGTGGACGGGCGGCGTGCCCTCATGGTCGACCTCGGCGCCCGTCAGTGCCTGGTGGATCGCGACGCGCTGGTCCGTGCAGCGGCGATGGTGGCCCGAAGCAAGGCCCACGACCCGCGGGTCAAGGTCGACACGGCCCAGGTGGAGGCGGTCATCGATCACCTCGTGCCCGAGTCGGTGGTGTGGGTCAGCGTGCGGCAACCGGGCGAGCCCTCGGTGTGCGATCTCGAGGTGCGCCCCGAGCTGCAGGGTGCCGTCGTCGTCACCCAGGAGGGCCGCGTGCGCGCCATGGTCGGCGGCAAGGACAACCGCGACTTCAACCGGGCCACGGCGCAGCGACAGATCGGCTCCGCGTGGAAGCCTCTGGTGTACCAGGCCGCCCTCGAGCTCGACTGGGAGCCGACCGACCTGCTCGACAACGCCGAGGCTGTGTTCCCGTACTCCACCACCCTGTACGTGCCCCGCGCGGCCCACAGGGCGGCCGACGAGCTCACGATGGCGTGGGCCGGCGTGCACAGCGAGAACAGGGCGAGCATCTGGCTGCTGTACCACCTGCTCGATCGCGTGCCACTGGAGCGCCTCGAGGGGCTCGCGCAGGTCCTCGGCCTCGCACGGGAGCCCGCGGAGTCGATGGAGGACTACCGCACGCGCATGAACCGCCTCGGGGTGCACATGCGGGCATCCAGGCTGTCGGAGAGCGACTTCGTCTTCGCCCGCACGGAGGTGCTGGCCACCCTCGAGGGGTCCCCGCACCCGGAAGACGACCTGCCACTGCTGTCGATGCTGTCCGGGTACGCCTTCGACACCCGCGCGCGTGATGCCGACGACAGCACCCGCCGACTCATGCAGAACCACTACGGGCGGCTGTCGGAGCGCTGGGAGCGCTGCCAGGCGGACTACCTGAGCTGGCAGTCGCAGATCATCCTCGGGAGCGAGACCGCGCTGCCGATCGAGAGACTGCTGACGCCTCTGCGGCGGGAGCCGGTCCTGCCCGAGGGAAGCTTCCATGGCCGCTGGGTCGATGGCAGGCTCGAGATCGCCTGCGATGCGCGGGTGGACTTCTCGCCCCTCGACGACACCTTCCCCTTCGAGGGCGGGCTGCAGCGCGACATGCTCCCGCCGGTGGACGACCTGCTGATCGGAGGGGTCCACGGCAGCACCATGCAGCGCATGGCCACCGCCATCCGGATGCGGGAGCTGCTGCGTGAGGGGAGCGAGCTGCAGTCCCTCGACCTGTACGAGCCCCGGCACCTGTACGGCCACCAGGACTTCCGGGTGCTGATGGCCATCCGCTACGTCAAGCAGCTCGCGGAGAGCTACGGCGTGCGCTCCGAGATCGAGGAGGTGCTCTCGCTTCCCCTCGGTGCGTCCACGCTCACGGCCGAGGAGTCCGCGCTCGTCTACGGCGGCCTTGTCACCGGCACCCGCTGGACCTTCCCTGGTGAGACCACCGACGACCGCGTGGTGGCCCCGGAGCAGCCCAGCCTCATGATCTCGGAGCTGCGCGACGTGCGGGGCAAGGTGCTCTACCGGGCGGTGCCCCAGGCCTCCCAGATGACGACACCGGCGGTGGCCGCCCAGACGGGCTCCATCCTGCAGCAGGTGGTGGAGCACGGCACGGGCCGGCGCGCCGGGGGCCTCGTGTGGTCCGGCGACCGCTACTGGCCGCTCCTGGGCAAGACCGGCACCACCAACGACTACCGCAACGCCACCTTCGTCGGCGTGGTGCCGGTGCAGGAGGAGGGGGCCGACACCCCGTCCCTCGCGGCCGGCTACTCCATCGCGGCCTACGTCGGCTACGACGACAACACCCCCATGAAGGTGGGCAACACCCGCGTCGACGGCGCCAAGGGAGCACTGCCCGTGTGGGCACGCGTGGTCCGCGGCCTGTGGGACGAGGGCCTGCTCGGAGCGGAGACCGTCGACCGGGCCGACTGGATCGCCCAGGGCGAGTCCCTGGGTCTGCTGGTGCAGGGCATCGACGGGCCGCCGTCCGGCCTGCCGGTGCCGGTCATGGAGCCGTCGGGGCCCTGGGTGTACGTGCGCGAGCCGGTGTGGATGCCCGAGGAGCCGGAGCCGGAGGGGCTGTCGATCGAGCTGCCTGAGGTCGAGCTGGCCCCGGCGAGCGAGACCCGTCGTCAGCGGCGCCGGCGCGAACGGCGGCGCCCATGAACTGGAGCCGGGACCTGGTGGTGCTGGCGCTGGTGGGGGGCCTCGCGGCACCCTGCCTGTGGGTGCTCTGGCACCGCCTGACCGAGCTGTGGGAAGACCAGGACCGAAGCGAGCGCTGGTGGGAGGACGACTGGCAGGAGACCCAAGACGACGAACGCCGACCCCAGACGGGATCGGCGTTGTCGCGCTTGTGGCCGCTTTTCATCCTGGTGTTCGTGGTATCCGCATGTGCGGGTATGACCACGACCTTCCTGGGGACCACCGCGAGATAGGTGGTGGCTCGGGGCGGACTTGAACCGCCGACACCACGGGTATGAACCGTGTGCTCTAACCAGCTGAGCTACCGAGCCAGGCGGCGCGCATGTAATCGGCACGAAGAGGCGTGTCAACGGAGGCGGGCCACATTTTTTGGGGTCTGTGGCGTCTGGGGGCCAGGTGTGCGGAACAACGCCGTCTTCTGCCCGCATGGTCGGAGGCGCCTCCCGGGCCGGTCCGGGAGGAGGTCTTCGGGGGCTGCCGGCAGGTCCGATGACGTGTAGATTCCAGTGGTGTGACGCGATACTCTGCGCACGTTCGAACGCCTCGTCCCGCCGGTCGGGATCGCATTCCATCCCATCGCCCATCCATCCGTGAGGAACCCATGAAGCTGTACCGTTCCAAGATTCCCGAGATTGCCGAGAACGTCGTGCGGGTCCTCACCGAGGACGGCATGATCGAGGTGGAGCACGACAAGCGCGAAGAGGCCCAGAAGGACTTCCAGGCCATCATGGAGGACTTCTCCAAGCGCGACTTCGCCCTGCGTGAGGAGATCAAGGAGGTCATGCACCGCCGCGGCCTCCCCTACGATCAGTACGGGCGCACCCGCGGCCAGCTCGCCAAGGAGTGGGGACACCCCCTCGGCGGCGACGTCGAGCGCTACCTCGCGCGCCAGTTCGTCGAGAACCTGATGATCAGCCCGTTCATCGACGAGGTCTACGAGGAAGACAAGGCCATCTACAAGCGCGTGCTCGAGATCCTGCGCAGCTTCGACGTCGACGAGGAGGCCATCCGCGAGGAGGCCCGCGCGATGCTGAAGAACCTGGAGGAGGGCACCGTGGAGTGGGAGGTCCAGATGCAGAAGGCCGTGGTCACGGTGAAGAAGCGCAAGGGCCTGCTCTGATCCGCTGGCTGCCATGGCTGCTGCTGGCGGGCTGCGGATCGAACGCACCCACCGAGCCCGCCGCGCCGCCCGTGGAGATGCCGGAGGTCAGCGCCGGCCACAACGTCGCCTCCCAGGGGGGCGGCAAGGTCCAGCTGCAGTTCCGGCAGCTCTCCCGCCTTCACCGGGGCTACTTCTCCGAGCCCGTGGCGGCCCAGAAGCTCGCGGACGATCTGGCCCCCTGTGTCAGCAAGGAGCCGGCCATCGACGTGTGGTTCGATGGCGAGGCGCACACCGGGTACATCGTGATGTCGTCGCCGTTCGACACCATCACGTGCCTGCCGAAGCGCACGTCCGACGGCGGGGTGGACTTCTCGCCGGTGACCCCGGTCACCCGTGCCATCGCCGACTGGCGTGACACCGTGGCCGCCGAACACGACATCCGCGTGGCCGCGTTCCGCATCGGGATCCGCTGGCCCGTCCCCCAGGGGGAGCTCATCGTGTGGTCGTCGCGGATCTCCGAGGTCAACGGCAGCAGCTTCTCCGGCTGCGTGCACCTCAACGGCGTGCAGCACTGCGTGCCGGGGCTCACCTCGAAGTTCGAGGAGCACTCCGTGCTGCGGTTCGCCAACGACGACGTCATGGCGGCGGTCCGCAGCGTGGCGAAGGGGGGCTGACGCCTCCGTCAGCCCACGCGGCCTGCCGTGGCGGTGGCCGGCGTGATCTCGTCGCCCAGCGCATCCCGCAGCCGTCGCTTGATGCGGCTGTGGAGCTGGGAGACGCGGGACTCGGTGACGCCGAGGCGCTCGCCGATCTCCCGGAAGGGAAGCTCCTGGAAGTAGTACATCCGCACGATCTCCTGATCGCGCCGGTTCAGGGTCGACAGGAGCGACAGCAGGTTCTGGCGCACGTCCTCCCGATCGAGGTGCTCGGTGGGGCCTTCCTGGTTGCTCGGCAGCGTCTCCGCGATGGGTTGATCGGAGTTCGCGCGGCGCTCCCACATGGACACCTGGGTCAGCACCACGGCGTCCCGCTCGATCTGGGCGAGCCGCTCGAGATCGACGCCGAGGTAGCGAGCGAGGTTCTCGGCATCGACGTGGCGTCCCTCCAGGCGGATCGTCTGCCGTGCCTCCTCCAGGCTGCGGTTGCGGGCACGTACGGTGCGGGGCACCCAGTCGAGCTTGCGCAGGGCGTCCACGATGGCGCCCTTGATGCGGATGAGCGCATAGGACGTGAACGTGGAGTGCCGCTCGGGGTCGAACCGCTGCGCAGCGTCGATGAGGCCCAGGGTGCCGATGGACACCAGGTCGTCGAGCTCCACGGAGCTCGGGTAGCGGGCGGACATCCTCGATGCGACCCGTCGGACCAGCGGCAGGTGCTTGAGGACCAGCTCGTCTCGTTGCATTTGGACAATCGACATGACCACTCTCCCGTGGCCCTGCCATTGCAGAGGGCGTGCCAAGACGAGAAAACGCCCCCAGCAAGCGCTGGAGGCGGTTTTTCGACGGGAAGTGGAGCGGTCGCGAGACGGGGGCCCGAGGGTGTATCGACAGCGCGACGGTTCGCGTCGCCGGCTCAGTCGGCTGCGGGCGCCTCGCCCTGGGCCTTGGCGTCGTCGGGTGCGGCAGCCTCCTCGGGGGCCGCAGCCTCCTCGGGAACCTCCGCGCCGTCGGGGGAGGGCGCTGCATCCGGCAGGGCGGCGGGCGCGGCCTGGCCGGACGCCATCAGGGCGTCGAAGTCGACCACGCCCAGCATGTCGGTGTCGGTGAGCATGGCGTCGAGGCGGTAGCGCAGGTCGGCCAGCATGACGTTGCGGCGGAATTGCTTGCCCTCGAAGCCCCACAGGAAGAAGGACCCGAAGCCCGGCGTGGCGGGGTACCACTGGAAGCCCTCGCCCTGGGCCTCGGTGATGGCCCAGCGCCGGCCCGTGGGCACGTGCACGTAGCTGATGGTGGGCGGGGTGAGGCGGGTGGCGTAGCTCTCGTCGACCGTGCCCTCGAGGCGCTCGATCTTGCGCTGGACGCGCTTGCGCTTCTCGGGGGAGGCGGCGTCCATGGCGTCCTGCTCGTCCCAGGAGGACTGGTAGAACACGCTGGTCTCCGGGGCGTCGAACTCGAGCGCCAGCCAGGTGCCGTCAGGGCTCATCGAGCCGCGCTTGGCGTGGGGCCAGCGGGCCACCTGCTCGCCGGAGGTGGCGTTGAGCTGGACCACCTGCTCGCCGTCGGAGACGAAGAAGGAGTCGGAGCCGGGGTGGTAGGTCATGGTGGACACCGCGATGGGCCACTGCTCGGACAGGTTCTTCGTGGCGCCGTCGGACAGGTCCATGTGGTAGACGTGCCGCGCCTCCTCGCCCTCGGCGCTTGCCGTGAAGTACAGATCCGTGGTGCTGCCGCCTCGCTGCAGCTCGCTGACGTCGTTCAGGCCGATGACGGGGAACGCGTGCAGCTGGCCCGGGGTGACCGTGCCGTCCGCGTTGGACTCGGGGATGTCGTACTGGATGATGTGGGGGCCTTCCTCGCCCTCGGGACCGGCGCCGGTGGGGATGAGCAGGCGGCGGTTGGTCATCCAGGTGGCCGAGCCGGTGGGGGAGGGCACCGGGATGGTCATGGTGGCCTTGTCGGAGGCATCCGCGTTCATGACGTAGGAGGTCATGACCAGCTGGAAGTACAGCAGGCGCCCGTCGGGGGACCACTGGAAGGCCGAGAAGTCGTTGCTCGCGCAGGGCCGGAAGGCGGTGTTCATGCTGTGCTTGTCGGCCAGGTACCGGATCTCCGCCTCGTTGCAGGATTCGAAGGAGGCACTGACGTTCTCGGCCAGGGTGCCCGCGTTGGGGTCGGGCTTGGAACAGGCAGCGAGAACGATGGACAGCAGAATGGTACGATTCATGAAGCAGACCCTCTTGCCCTACGGGGGACGTGGCAGCTATCTACACGGGGCAACACAGGTGGGAGCAGCCCTCGATGAAGCCGGAAAGCTCTTCTGTTCATATCATGCCCCATGCACCCCGTGCCGTCAGGCGCCTGTGGGGGCTGCTGGCGGTGGTACCGCTGGCCGGTCTCGCGCTGCTGGGCGGTGGTCGTGAGTCGGTGGCCTCGCAGCCCGAGCTGCTTCCTCCGCCGAGCTTCGACGTGCCGGCCGACACCCTCACCCTGAGTGTACCCATCAAGGCCGGCACCAGCTTCGGCGAGCTGATGACCCGCCACGACGCGCCCACCAGCTCGGTGCGCGACGCGGCGCTCGACCTGTACGACCTCGCGATGATCCGCCCGGATCGCGAGCTTCACCTCACCTGGGCCGACGGCAGCCGGGCGCCCTCCGGCGTGCGCTACCGCATCGACGAGGACCGCACCGTGGTGGTCACCCAGCTCGCCGAGGGGGAGTGGTCCGCGCAGCTCGAGGAGGTCGAGTACACCGGCCACACCCAGGGATACGCCCTCACCATCGAGACCTCCCTGTGGAGCGCCGGCCTCGATGCCGGGCTGCGTCCCGACGATCTGGTCACGCTCGCCCGCATCTTCGAGTACGAGGTCGACTTCAACTCGGAGCTGAAGGCCGGCGCCTCCATGGAGCTCGTCACCGAGACCCTGTCGGCGCCCGGCCGTCGCAACCGCCTCGGCGCCATCCACGCGGTGCGCCTGCGCAACGGCGACAAGGTGCACGAGGCCGTGCGCTTCGAGGTCGACGGCAAGGAGTCCTGGTACCACCCCGACGGCAAGGGCATGCAGCGGCCGTTCCTGCGCTCGCCGCTCGAGTTCAACGCCCGGGTCACCAGCAGCTTCAACCCCAACCGGTTCCACCCGGTGCTCAAGAAGCGTCGCCCCCACAACGGCACCGACTTCGGCGCGCCGTCGGGCACCCCGGTGCGCACGGTCGCCTCCGGCACGGTGGTCTACGCCGGCCGCAACGGCGGCTACGGCAACCACGTGAAGGTGCGCCACGAGGGGGGCTACGAGACCTCCTACAGCCACCTCACCAAGATCTACGTCCGTCAGGGCCAGAAGATCTCCCAGGGCACCCGCGTGGGCACCGTGGGCTCCACCGGTCTCGCCACCGGTCCGCACCTGCACTACGAGATGAAGAAGAACGGCCGCTTCATCGACGCCATGAAGACCTCCCTGCCGGTCTCGGCGCCGCTGCCGAAGTCCGAGATGGGCGCGTTCCAGGCGCAGGTGGCCCAGTGGATGCCCCAGCTCGGCCAGCAGCAGCCCGAGGTGCTCGCGCAGGCCGAGGGCGAAGCGGACGGGCTGCAGTAGGGAGACGGAGGCGCTCACAGCGCCGTCACGTCGGGCGATGCGCCTGCACGTCCGGTGAAGGACCCGCCCAGCGCTCTGCGGACCGGCCCGCTAGCTGTCGGCCGGGGCGTGCCACATGCCGCCGATGGTCATGCCGATGCTGGCCAGGGTGAGCTCGTAGCGATCTTCGAGGGGGGCGTGCAGGATGAGCTCGGGGTCGATCGGGGCGAAGATCCACGATCCCTCCTCGAACTCCTGCTCGAGCTGTCCGGGGCCCCAGCCGGCGTAGCCGAGGGCGAGCTGGAAGGGGACCTGGCGGCGCAGGAAGTCCATCAGGCGGTCGAGGGACCGGGTGACGGAGACGCCCTGCTCGAGGTTCCAGCCCTCCTCGTCGGTGACTTCGTGGTCGGTGATGAGGGTGCCGGACTCCGGCTCGACGGGGCCGCCCCACAGCACGGGCTGACCGGCATAGGGGGACAGGTCCATCGGCTCGGGGGGCGTGAGCACCTCGTCGATGGACTGGTCGAAGCTGCGGTTGATGATGACGCCGACCGCGCCGTCGTCGTCGTGGTGCCAGACGAGGACGACGGTGCGCTCGAAGGAGGGGTCCCGCAGCTGGGGAGATGCAATCAGCAGGCTGGTGGACAAACTAGCTGGGTACTCCGGCTTCGGGCAGTGTGTGGATCTCGGGCTCGCCGGTGCCCAACACCACCTCTTCGGTGATCGTGACCTGGTCGACGCCGGGAACGGACGGGATCTCGAACATGACCTCGAGCATCACCTGTTCCATGACGGCACGCAGGCCGCGGGCGCCGGACTTGCGGGCGATCGCCTTCTCGGCGATGGCACGCAGGGCGTCCTCGGTGAACTGCAGGTCGACCTTCTCGAACTTGAACAGCTTCTGGTACTGCTTGACGAGGGCGTTCTTCGGCTCGGTGAGGACGTGCATCATGTCGTCGACGCCGATGGGGTTCATCACCGCCAGCACGGGCAGACGGCCGATGAACTCCGGGATGAGACCGAAGTGGGTGAGATCCTCCGCACGCACCTTGGACAGCAGGCTGGTGTCTTCCGCGAAGGAGGTGGTGTCGCGGGCGGTCTCGGCGGTGGCGTCGCGCAGGAAGCCGACGGAGCGCCGACCCATTCGCTGCTCGATCACCTTGGCCAGGCCCTCGAAGGAGCCACCGCAGATGAACAGGATGTTCTTGGTGTCGATCTGCACCGACTCCTGGTTGGGCAGGCGCTGCTTGCCCTTCTGCTGGATGGTGGCGATCGTGCCCTCGAGGATCTTCAGCAGGGCCTGCTGGACACCCTCGCCGGAGACGTCGCGGGAGACCGAGGCGGTGGAGCCCTTCTTGGCGAGCTTGTCGATCTCGTCGACGTAGATGATGCCACGCAGCGTGCGCTCGACGTTCTGGTTGGCCGCCTGGTACAGGGCGTTGACGATGTTCTCGACATCCTCGCCCACGTAGCCGGCCTCGGTGAGGGTGGTGGCGTCGGCGATGACGAAGGGCACGTCGAGGAAGCGCGCGAGGGTCTGGGCGATGAGGGTCTTGCCGGTGCCGGTGGGACCGATCAGCAGGACGTTCGACTTCTGGACCTCGATCTCGCTCTCTTCGGCGTTGGCCCGAAGACGCTTGTAGTGGTTGTACACGGCGACCGCGATCCGGCGCTTGGCCTGGTGCTGGCCGACGATGTACTGGTCGAGGTAGGCCTTGATGTCGGACGGAGCGGGAAGTGCATCCTCGCCCCACGTGACCGGCTTCTCGGGTGCCTTCTCACGGATGATGTCTGCGCACAGCCGGATGCACTCCGAACAGATGTAGACGTTCGGCCCTGCGATGATCTTGTCGACCTCGCGCTGGCTTTTGTGGCAGAACGAACAGGTGAGCCCGCCTGGGTTCTGGTACTTCGGCATCTCGTCCCCATGATGACGCGGTGGCGCCTAACCCACTGTATAGACCCGACCACGGAGCACGGCAAGCTCCCTGGTTTCGGGTGGTCTAGTGGCCCTTCGGTGCATCCAGACCCGCGTGAAGGGGGAAATCCTCCTTCGAGGGGGGCCCCAGCCGGCCCAGGGCGCGGCGCATCCTGCATGCCTGGGGTGCGAAGTGTTGGGACTCGGCCGCATGGGCTGCACGGGTCCACAGGGTGCGTGCCTCGTCTTGTCGTCCGAGGTGTGCAAGGGCGAGGCCTTCCAGCCACTGGCCGGTGAGGGCGTGGACGGGGCGGCCGAGGGCTCGCAGGCTGTCGCGGTCGGCGCGGAGCGTGGCGAGATCGGCGTCGGCGGCGCCCTCCTTCATGCGCAGCCAGGTGAGGTACAGGCGGTTGAGCCCGACCCCTGCAGGCCAGGAGATGGCCTTGGAGAGCGCCTCGCTGCGTTGGAAGTGCAGGAACGCCCGCTCGTCGTCGCCGCTCAGGAGGTACAGCTCGCCGAGGTGGTGGTGGTGGATCGCCCGGCTGCGGCGGTCGCCGCCCTTCTCCGTGAGGCGCAGTGCCGCGCGCAGGTGGGCCAGCGCGCCGTCGTCGTCGCCGGCGCACACGAGGACGCTGGCGAGCTGATCGAGGATCAGGGCCTGGGTGTGATCATCCTGCAGGTGTTCGGCGGCTTGCAGAGCGCGCTGGTACAACCGGATGGACTGATCGTAGCGGCCGAGGTTGCGCAGGGTGTAGGCCTGCTGGCGCATGAGGTGCACGGCGGTGGAGGGGCTCGCCGTGCGCTGCAGCTCCGACCACATCGCCTCGGCCTCGTCGAGACGTCCCTCGTGCATGGCGAGTCGCGCCCTCAGGATGCCGTGGCGCAGGCGATCGGCGGGACTCTCCTCGGTGGCCCGGGCGCCATCCGCCATGGCCATGTGGGCGCGGGCATGGGCCATCTGACGGGTGGAGAGGTAGTGCTCGGCGAGGGTGAGGTGGACCAGCAGGGCCTCGCCGGACAGGGCGTGCTCCTCAGCGATCTCGAGGGCGAGCTGCAGCTGTCCGATGCCGTGCTTGGCCTTGCCGCCGGTGAGGTGGGCGCGTCCGAGGAGGTAGCGCAGCCTGGCTTCGACGCGCTGCCGGCGCATGTGGGTGTCGGGGGTGGCCTCGAGGCCGCCGAGCCAGCGCAGGCCGGCCATGAGGGAGCGGCGGGCCTCGGAGAGCTGCTGCTGGTCGATGAAGGCCTCCGCCGCCTGCAGGGCCCCTTCTGCCGCCCGCAGGTGACGTCCGCCGAGGGCGTGGTGCAGCGCGATGTGGTGGAGGTCCGGGTGGCCGGTGCGCTCCATGGCCTCGGCGAGCAGGCGGTGGTGGTCGCGACGCTGCACGCCGAGGATGCCGCGCAGGGCGGCCTGGCGGACGAAGGGCGACTGGAAGGACCACTCGCCCTCCTTGTCGGAGGGGGTGACGAGGCCGCGGCTCTGCAGATCGAGCAGGAGCGGCGTGGCGTCCTCGAGACCGATGGCCTCGGCCAGCAGCGGGGCGGAGAAGCGCTCGCCGTGGCTGGCCGCGAGCTGCAGCAGGCCCATGGAGGCCGGGTCCAGGGCGTCGATGCGGGCGGCGATGAGGCCCGCGAGGCCGTCCGGCAGCTGCAGGGCGGACTCGTTGGACAGGCGTGCCGTGGCGCCGTCGACGGTGACCAGGTGGTGTGCGAGGAGGTACTTGCACAGCTCCTCGATGTACAGCGGGTTGCCCTCGCAGGTGCGCTCCACGAGGCCCGCGAAGGAGCGGGACAGTCGTGTGGCCTGCAGGAGCTGGGCGGTGAGGCGGTGCTGCAGGGCGGGCGTGAGGGGCGACAGCTCCAGCACCCGCAGGTCGTCGAGGTCGGTGGGGATGGGGCCGGACCAGGGCAGCAGGAACAGGACCCGCTGCTCCGACAGCCGCTCCACCAGCGCGGCGACGATGCGGCGGGCGGTGGTGGACAGGTGGTGGGCGTCCTCGATCACGACCACCAGGGCGGAGCCGGCGGACAGCTTGCGCAGCAGGCGGGTGAGGGCCTGGCTGATCTCGAAGGGCACCGGCTTGCGGTGGCTCTGCTCGGGGTGCAGGAGCGCCGTGAGGGTGGTGACGTCGGCGTCGAACAGCCCGAGGCCGCCGAGGGCATGGGTGGTGTCGTCGGCGCTCAGGGCGTCGTCGCCGAGGATGTCGCTGAGCAGGTCGGCGAACACCCGGAACGGGGCGCCGTAGGGGGAGGCCTGTCCGGTCAGGCGGCGGATGTGGTGGCGCTCGGCGACGCTGCAGACCTCGGCGATGAGGCGGGACTTGCCGACGCCGGCGTGGCCGGTGAGCAGCAGGGCCGACCCACGGCCGTCCTGGAGCCAGGCGAGGGTCTCCTTGAGGACGTCGAGCTCCCGACCGCGACGGATCCACCGACCCGAGCGGGCCGATGCGCTGTCGTAGCGGCGCTCGAGCAGCAGGTGGGCCCTCAGGGGGGCGCCTCCACCCCGGGTGGGCAGCCAGGGGCCCTGGGTGAAGTGGAAGTGCCCTGGGGCGGCCTCGCAGGCGGCCTGGGAGATGAGGATCTGGTCGTGGTCGGCGGCGTCGCACAGACGACGGGCGAGCTGGATGGTCTGGCCGCGGGCCGCGTAGCGCACCCGGGGCTCCTTGCTCGCGAGGATGATGTCGCCCTGGTGGATGCCGATGGCGAGCTGGATGTGGATGTCGCGGGCGGACAGCTCGGAGGCCCGCTGGCGCATCTCCCAGGCGCAGGACAGCGCGCGGGAGAGGTCGTCGGGCTGGGTGCGCGGCAGACCGAAGAAGACGAGCGCCCGCTGGTCCTGCACCCGCTGGATGGTGCCGCCGTGGTTCTTCACCATCTGGTGCAGCCACCGGGTGATGCGCAGGTTCTTGCGGAACATCTCGTCGGCCTCCGCCGTCTCGGAGAGATCGGTGAGACCGTCGATGTCGAGGTACATGGCCACGATGCGCCGGTTGTGGTCGGTGTGGCGCAGCATCGGCGGCGGCATGGGACCGGTGTCGGACGACGTGGATGACCCGTTGGTGCCGCTGGCGGGATCGAGGGCGTCGAGGTCGTCGAGCAGCCGCTCGGCGTCGAAGGAGCCCGGGTCGGCCTGGAAGCTGTGGGGGAAGAGCTGGCGCAGGAACTCGGCGCGGTCGGCGGCCCGGCACTCCACGCCCTCGTGGCGCAGCCAGCTGCGCAGATCCTCCTCGAGCAGGGAGATGTCGTCGTAGCGATCCTGGGGGTCGGCGGCGAGGGCCCGACGCAGCGGGTGGCGCAGGCCGGAGGGGATGGTCGACATGTCCGGCAGCTCGGCCTCGCGGGCGAGCTGCAGGCGCTCCTGCAGGGTGGCGCCGTGGATGCGTCGGTTGCCGGTGATGAGCTCCCACAGCACGACGGCGGCGGCGAAGGTGTCCGAGCGGGGGTCGACCTCGTGACCGCGGATCTGCTCCGGGCTCATGTAGGCGAACTTGCCGCCCCGAGGGGGCACGGCCTCGGAGCGGGGATCGGACTCCTCCGCGCGGCGCTCGGAGATGCGCGCGATGCCGAAGTCCACGACCTTCACCTCGCCGGTGAAGGTGACCAGCACGTTGTGGGGGGAGACGTCGCGGTGGACGAGGGCCTTGTCAGGGTGGGTGGAGGACAGGGCGTGGTGGGCGTAGGCGAGTCCGCGGCAGGCCTCGGCGACGATGCAGACGGCGAGGTGGGGCGGGAACGGGCGGCCCACGGCCTTGAGGCGCCTGCGGATGCGGCTCAGATCGAGGCCGTGCAGGTACTCCATGGCGATGAACCACTGGTCGCCGTCTTTTCCGAGCTCGTGGATCTGCACGATGTTCGGGTGGTTCAGGTGCACCCCGATCTTGGCCTCCTGGACGAAGGCCTGCACGTAGGAGGGGCTGTGGGCGTGCTCCTCCTTGATGCGCTTGATCACCAGGCGCTTTTCGAACCCGGCCACGCCGAAGGTGCGGGCCAGGAACAGATCCGCCATGCCGCCCCCGCCGATCCGTTCCATGAGCTCGTAACGGCCGATGGTGTTGGGCTGGGACGACATGGGGGCTCCGGTGGATCAGGCCTGGGGGGCCTCCGGGACGAGACCGAGGGCGATGCGCAGGACGTCGGGTACCGTTTCTACCAGGATGACCTCGACATCGCGACTGACCTCGGGGGCCAGCTCGACGAGATCCTTGGCGTTCTCCTTGGGGAGTAGCACGGTCTGGACACCGGCGCGCCGGGCGGCGAGGACCTTCTCCTTGATGCCTCCCACGGGCAGCACCTTGCCGCGAAGCGTGAGCTCGCCGGTCATGGCGAGGCGGGGCTTGAGCGGGCGGTTGGTGATGCGGGAGGCGAGCGCCGTGACCATCGACACGCCGGCGGAGGGGCCATCCTTGGGGATCGCGCCGGCCGGGACGTGCAGGTGGAAGTTGCGCTTGAAGTCGTCGTCGGTGAGGCCGTAGGAGGCGGCGTTGGCCATCAGCCAGCTCATGGCGGCCTCGGCGGACTCCTTCATGACGGCGCCGAGGGAGCCCGTGAGCTTGAGCGCGCCCTTGCCGGGCATGGCGAGGGACTCGATGAAGAGGATGTCGCCGCCCGAAGCCGTCCAGGCGAGACCGATGACGACGCCGGGCTGCTCGTCGCGGTCGTCCATCTCGGTGGTGAACGGCGCGGGTCCGAGGAGCTTCTCGACCGTGGCCGGGGTGATGCGTGCGGGCTTGCTGCGGCCCTCGACCACCTGGCGTGCGACCTTGCGGAAGACGGCGGCGAGCTGCCGCTGCAGGTTGCGCAGGCCCGCCTCGCGGGTGTAGCCGCGGATCATCGCCTCGAGCGCGGCCTTGGACAGCTGGATCTGCTCGAGGGCGAGGCCCGTCTCCTCCGCGATGCGGGGCATGAGGAACCGGCGGGCGATGGTGAGCTTCTCCTCCTCGGTGTAGCCGGGCAGCTCGATGACCTCGAAGCGGTCGAGCAGGGCCGAGGGGATGGTGTCGAGCTGGTTGGCGGTGGCGATGAACAGCACCTGGGACAGATCGACGGGGACGTCCATGTAGTGGTCGGAGAAGCGGTGGTTCTGCTCCGGATCGAGGACCTCGAGCAGGGCGCTGGCGGGATCGCCGCGGAAGTCGGAGCCGACCTTGTCCATCTCGTCGAGGACGATGACGGGGTTGTTGGTGCCGGCCCGGTTGATGGCGCGGATGATGCGTCCGGGCAGGGCGCCGATGTAGGTGCGGCGGTGGCCACGGATCTCGGACTCGTCCTTCACGCCGCCGAGGCTGACCCGGGCGAAGGTGCGGCCCAGCGCGGTGGCGATGGAGCGGCCGAGGCTGGTCTTGCCGACGCCGGGGGCGCCCACGAAGCACAGGATGGCGCCCTTGGCGTCCGGCTTGAGCTTGCGGATGGCCAGGTACTCGAGGATGCGATCCTTGACCTTGTGCAGGCCGTAGTGATCTTCATCCAGGGTGGCCACAGCGTGGTCCATCCGGACGTCGTCCTTGGTGGCCTTTGCCCAGGGGTAATCGCACAGGGTCTCGAGCCAGGTGCGGCTGATGTTGTACTCGGCGGAGTCGGACGGGATGCGGCGCAGGCGCTCGACCTCGCGCAGGGCCTCCTTCTCGGCCTCCTCGGTCATGCCCACGGCCTTGATGCGGGTCTCGAACTCGTCGGCCTCCGCCTCGGGGCCGGCCGAGTCGCCGAGCTCGATCCGCAGCGCCTTCATCTGTTCCTTGATGTGGTACTCGCGCTGGGACTTGTCCATGGCCGCCTGCACCTTGCTCTGCAGCTCGGCGTCGAGGTTCATGCGGGTGGACTGGATGACGAGCTGGTCGATCAGGAACTGCATGCGCTGCAGGGGATCGGGCTGCGCCAGGAACTCGCAGCGATCCTCCCAGGACAGCTCGAGCACGGACGCCACCTGGTCGGCCAGGCGTCGGGGCTTGCTGGCGGACTCGGTGAGGACCGTGTGGTCTTCGTCGGAGACGCCGCCGCCGAGCATGATCTCCTCGTACATCCGTGCGAGCTGGGCGCCGTAGGCCAGCAGATCGAGGCGGACGGTGCGGGCCTCCTGGAACTCGCCGATGCGGCCGACGGTGGCGTCCTTCTCGACCTCCTGGGTGCCTTCGAGGGTGACCCGGCGCTCGCCCTCGACGAGGATCTTGAGCTCGCCGTCGGGCAGCTCGGTGACCTGCAGCACGGTGGCCTCGACACCCACCTTGAGCAGGCGGGCCCGTGTGGCGTCGGCCTCGTCGGTGTCGAGCTGGGGGACGAGCACGAGGGGCTGTCGCGGGTGGTCGAGGTGTGCGCGCACGGCGGCGATGCTGGAGGGGCGGCCCACCTGGACCACACGCAGCGTACCCGGGAACACGTGGATTCCGCGGAGCGGAACGAGGAACGCTTTCTTCATCGAGGGGGACTCCGGAAACCGGGGGGCTGTAACCCCTCCATGGCGGAGGGGCATTCGCAACCCTCAGGCAGTGGGGCGGGGCAGTGCGGCGAGGGCGGACGCGGTCGCCTGCACGATACCGTGCTCCGTGATGATGCCCGCGAGCAGGTGCGCGGGGGTGACGTCGAACGCCGGGTTGAGGGCGGGGCTGCCCTGGGGGGTGGTGCGGACGGTGCAGGGGGACTGGTGGTCGATGGACCAGCCGTCGACGAGGTGCACCTCGTCGGGGGAGCGGTGCTCGATGGGGATGTGGCTGCCGTCGGGGCAGTCGGGATCGATGGTGGTGGTGGGAGCGGCGACGTACATGGGCACGCCGTGGGCCTGGGCGGCCAGGGCGACCATGTAGGTGCCGATCTTGTTGGCCACGTCGCCGTTGGCGGCGATGCGGTCGGCACCGACGATGACGAGGTCGACCTGCCCGTTGGCCATCAGGTGGCCGAGGGCGACGTCCGGGATGACCTGGTGGGGGACGCCCTCCTGGCCGAGCTCGAAGGCGGTGAGCCGGGCACCCTGGCGGCGGGGGCGGGTCTCGTCGACCCACACATGGACCTTCCGGCCGGCGCGGTGGGCCGTGTAGATGGGCGACAGGGCGCTGCCCCAGTCGACGAAGGCCAGCCAGCCGGCGTTGCAGTGGGTGGCCACCCGGGTGCCGTCGGCGATGAGGTGGGCCCCGTGCTGGCCGATCAGGCGACAGGCCCTGGCGTCGCCGTCGGCGATGGCCTCCGCGGCCGCGACCGCCGCGAGACGCCCTTCGGAGGGGGTGGCGGCACCCAGGGCGGCGGACAGCACCTGGTCGATGGCCCAGAACAGGTTCTGGGCGGTGGGACGGGTGTGCCGGAGGCCGTCGGCGGCGAGCTGCAGGTCGCCACGGAAGTAGGCGTCGCGTGCCATGAGCGCCGCCTGGGCCATGCCGTAGCCGGCGGTGGCGCCGATGGCGCCGGCACCCCGGATGCGCATGTCGCGGATGGCGTCGGCGGTCTGTTCCCAGGCCAGGCAGCGGTGGGTCTCCACCTGGTGGGGGAGCAGGGGCTGATCGATCATGCACACGTGGTGGCCTTCGAGCCAGACGGTGCGGGTGTGGGTGCCGTGGATGTTCACGGAGACTCCGGAGGCGCAGGGGGTGGGGGAGGCAGGGGACCGCTGTGGGGGCGCAGGTAGGAGAGCACCTGCCGATCCCGGACGACGGACTCCCAGCCCTTGAGCCAGCCGCGCCGCTCCTCGCCCTCGCGGAAGCGCAGCCAGCCCATGTAGTTCTCACGCCACCAGGCGAAGAAGTCGCGCTCGTACAGCGTGCCGTCGATCATGGGGGCGTACAGCTCGCTCTTGTACTCGCGCCCGGTGATCCAGTCGAGGCAGCGGACGTCCGTGCCGTCCCAGATCACGTACTGGGACGAGGCGAAGGTCCACGAGCCGGTGTTGGCGTAGGCGCGGTCGCCGTCGCGGACGACGCCGGGCAGGTGGGAGTGTCCGCAGACCAGGATGGGGAAGGCGCCGGTGCGGACGTGCTGGAAGGCGGGCCGGAAGATGCCCATGGAGTCGCCCATGTTCGACCAGGCCCAGAAGTCGAGGTTGGCGAGCAGCTCGGTGGCGGGACGATCGAGCCCGAAGCGGGCGCCGGCCTTCTGGGCGAGGCGGGCGAGCAGCGCGATCTTGTGGCCGAGCCACACGCTGACCCGGTTGGGCAGGGTGTAGAACTCGAACAGGGGCACGCGGACCCAGGTGTCGAACACCCGCTCGAACAGGTGGTGGACCTTGGTCTGCCACTGACCGGAGTCGAGCTGGTCGGTGATGAAGGGATCGTACTCGTAGCCGTGACGGACCAGGACCTTGTCGCCGAGGTGCAGCTCGTGGCAGACGCGGAAGTTGAGCACCTCCTGGAACACGGAGATGTCGTAGTCGTGGTTGCCGATGACGTAGTACAGCCGCCCCTCGGCCCCGAGCTGGGACATCACCCCGATGAGCTCCCGGTGGGCCTTGAGCACCCGGGTGAAGTTCCAGGCCTGGGCGAAATCGATGCCATCGCCGGCCACGACCACCCGCGCGCCCTCCTCCTCGGCGCGGCGGAGCAGGGCGATGAGGTGCCGGTCCTTGCCGAAGAAAGTATCAGAGCGCGTGCCATCTCCCATGTGCAGGTCGCTGACGATCCACGTGGGCGTGTCCGCGTCGAGCTTTTCGACGATGCGATGGGGGGATGGCGCTGTGAAGGCGTCTGTTCGCATGTGTGGGATTCCCGGGCATGGGGAGGGGCAAGCTCACGCATGTAAGCACCCGCTGGCAAGGGTCCAGCACACCCCGGAGTCGATGATGCGCAACCAGGTGGGAAGGCTCAAGTTCCTTGGCTCGTTTCCCAAGGATCTGCCGGTCACGGGCATGCCGGAAGTGGCTTTCGCCGGGCGAAGCAACGTGGGCAAGTCGAGCGCGCTGAACACGCTGCTGCGCTCCCGCAAGGCGGCCCGTGTGTCCTCCCGTCCGGGGCGCACCCAGGCCATCAACCTGTTCCAGATCGGTGATGCCTGCGTGTTCGCGGATCTGCCCGGGTATGGCTTCGCCAAGGTGCCCGACGAGGTGGCCCGGCAGTGGAAGCCCATGATCGAGGGCTACCTGGGCGACCGGGCCGACCTCAAGCTCGTGGTGCTGCTGGTCGACTGCCGTCGCGAGCCCCAGGAGATGGATCTGGGGCTGCTCGACGGCCTGCGACAGATCGGCCTGCCGGTGCTGGTGATCGCCACCAAGGTCGACAAGCTGCGCAAGCACGAGCGCAAGCCGGTGCAGAACAAGCTGCGGGAGGCCTTCGAGCTTCCCCAGGGACAGCCGCTGATGTTCTCCTCGCAGACCGGCGAGGGGCGCGATGAAGCGTGGGATCTGATCGAGAAGGCCTGCAGGAGGTAGCGCATGTCGCGACAGAAGCGGAGCAAGAAGAACCCGTACAAGGGCGACCGGTTCACCAGCAAGGCCAAGGACGAGGGCTACATGGCCCGCTCGGTCTACAAGCTGACCGAGATCGACCGGCGCTTCCGGGTGTTCAAGCAGGGACAGCGGGTCATCGATCTCGGCTGCTACCCGGGCTCGTGGTCCCAGTACGTGCTGCAGCGCGTGGGCGGCCGCGGCCGCCTGGTGGGCGTCGACCTGAGCAAGCCGGCACTGCCCAAGGGGCACTTCCTGGCCCAGAGCGTGTTCGACGTCACCGCCGAGGAGCTGATCGAGGCGCTCGGCGGCGAGGCCGACGTCCTCGTGAGCGACATGGCGCCCAAGACCAGTGGTGTGCCCCACAGCGACCACGTCCGGCAGATGGAGCTGGTGCGCAAGGCCCTCGAGCTGGCCAACGAGACCCTCAAGCCCGGCGGCGCGTTCGTCGTGAAGATCTTCGACGGCGAAGAGGTGCCCGCGTTCCAGAAGCTCGTGAAGGAGACCTTCGGCAAGACCCGCCGGATCCGCCCGGAGGCGGTGCGGCAGGTGAGCCGGGAGTTCTTCCTGCTGGCGACGGAGTTCAAGGGAAGGCCGGAGGCTGTTCAGGGGGAGGAAGAAGGGGCGGAAGGCTGAGAAGGGGCGCTTTTCCACCCGTGGTGAAGAACGAGCCGGCACCACCACCACGCCCAGTCCCTCGCCAAGAACGAAGAAGCCCCGAGGCCGCAATGGGCCTCGGGGCGCGTCTTCAGGTGGCCTCAACGGCCTCCATGGCTCACTTGCAGCGGGACTCGGCCCAGCTGACGAGGGAGCGGACGACCTGGCCGGTGGCACCCTTGCCGAAGGGGCCGACGGGGGCGTCCATGAAGGAGGAGCCGGCGATGTCGAGGTGGGCCCACTCGACGCCCTCCTTGACGAAGTGCTCGAGGAACAGGCCTGCGGTGATGGAGCCGCCTGCACGCTCGCCGACGTTCTTGATCTGGCCCCAGGTGCCCTTGAGCATGCGGTTGTAGCGCTTGTCGAGGGGCAGACGCCAGATGAGCTCGTGGTTGGCGGCGGAGGCTTCGCTCAGGGCGGAGGCCAGCTCGTCGCTCTGGGTGAACAGGCCGGTGTAGTCGCCGCCGAGCGCGATCAGGATGGCGCCGGTGAGGGTGGCCATGTCGACCACCGTGGAGACGCCCTCGGTCTCGGAGGCGAGGATCAGGGCGTCGGCCAGGATGAGACGGCCCTCGGCGTCCGTGTTGTGGATCTCGACGGTGACGCCGTTGTTGTAGCGCAGGATGTCGCCGAGCTTGAAGGAGTTGGCGCCGCACATGTTCTCGACGGAGGGAACCCACAGGTCGACGTTGATGGGCAGGCCGAGCTCGGCGATGGCGCCGAAGGCGGAGATGGCCGTGGCCGCGCCACCCATGTCGGAGCGCATGGTCTGCATGGCGTTGGAGGGCTTGAGGGACAGGCCGCCCGCATCGAAGGTGACGCCCTTGCCGACGAGCGCGATGTGATCGGTGGCGTCGGGGTGGCGGTAGGTGCCCTTGATCATGACGCCGGGACGGCTGGAGCCCTGACCGACGGCGATGACGCCGACGAGGCCCTTGCTGCGGCAGGTGTCGAAGTCCCAGACCTCGATGTCGACGCCGTCGAGCTCGCCGAGCTTGGAGGCACGGGCGGCGAGGGTCTCGGGGTACAGATCGGCCGGGGGGGAATCGACCAGGTCGCGGCACAGCAGCTGGTAGCGGGCGCGGACGGCGGCCTTGGCGGCGATGGCCTCGCCACCTGCGACGTCGGAGACGATGGTGACGTCGGTGAGGAACGTGCCCTTGGCCTTTTCGGGGAGGTACTCGTTGGCCTTGTAGTTGCCGACGTGGATGAATTCCACGAGCTGCAGGGCGGAGGCCTCGCTCAGGCCGGGGGCGACCACGGCGGCGGTGGTGGCCTTCTCGTCGAGGGCGACCTTGCCTGCGGTGCCGGCCACGTGGGCGACATCGGAGCCGGAGACGATCACGAGGGTGGACGCCTTGAGCTGGCCCAGGGGGGGCACGACGACCTTGCTGGAGCCCTCGGCCTTGAACTTCTTGGCTTCGAGGTGGGACAGCAGGCCCTCGCCGAGGATGGCGGTGAGCGGGGCGAGCTCGGAGGCGGCGTCGGAGGTGACGGCCCAGACGAGAACGTCGACGTCGAGGTCGGTGGCGGACTCGGTGGTGAAGCGAATGTTCAAGGTGGCTCCCAAGGTGTGTCAGGCTCCGAAGAGGAACCTGAAGACGATGACGAGGAGGATGAGGGCGAAGAACACCACGGCGATCCCCATGGCGGGATCGTGGGCGAAGGTCTCCCGGGCCATGCGCACGAGTCGATCGAGGACGTTGCGGCGAGGGAGGTCGGACTCGTAGAAGTCCGGAAGGTCGTTTAGCTCGGTCTGGGGAGATGGGTAGTCCATCATCGGATCATCGAGTGCCGAGAAATCGTGCTCGCCGACGACGTGCGGATCGGAAGGCAGCGTGGCCTGGTTGTTCGGCTGGGGCGCCGCGGGCTGGGGGGCGGCCGGCGTACCGTAGGCGTTGCGGTCGACGTGGGCGGGGGCATATCCGCCGTGAGGCTGGTACCGCGGCGGGGGGTTCACGGGGGCCACCGTGGGCGCGGGGCGCGCGGGTGCGGGACGGCTCGGCGCCTGACCGGCCTGCACCGGCTCGGGTGCCCTGATCGGCTGGGGCGACCTGTCTGCTCGTGGGGCGTGGACAGGTTGGGGGGCCTTGACAGGCTGGGGGGACCGGACCGGAGCGGGACCTGCCTGCACCGGCGCGGGGCGCGGCGGAGAGGTGGGCGAGGTGACGGGAGCGGGCACCGGCGTGGGCAGCGGCTCGACGAACGGGACCTCGGTGCCGTCGTCGTCTTCCTCGAAGCGGACCTCGGAGGAGGGCGGCGTGGTGGCCGGGCCGAAGCTGCTGGGGGGATCCTCGTGCAGCTCCTCCACGGAGGAACGGGGCTCGTGGGCCTCGCCGGCGACGGGCTCGTCGTGGGCCTCGGGGGGGGCCTCCACCACGGGGACGACCTCGGGCTCCGGCTCGGGGGTCGGTGCGGTCCAGCCTGGGCGGGCGCGCACCAGGAAGCTGCCCTCGGCGATCTTGGGCCGATCCTGGGAGTCCTTCACGGTGAAGGCCACGGACAGGTGGTAGCGGCCCGGGTTGATGCCGGGGAGGCTGAACTGGAAGCGCCACAGGCCGCTCGGGTACTGCTTGACCGTGTAGCGGGCGTCGGTGACCGGCAGGCGGTCGACCTCGGGATCATCCAGGGGCACGAGCTTGATGCCGCAGGTGAGGTCCTCCCGGGCGGTGACCCGGGCGGTGGTGCCGACGTTGACCGAGAAGCGCACGTCGTCGCCGGCGTGGAAGGTGCCGGCACGGGCGTCGGCGGCGAGCTGCACCTTGGAGACGCTGGAGACGTGGGGGTGGATGAGCTCGTCGACCGCCTGCAGGCGGCGGGAGAGCTCGGCCGTCTCCGCGAAGCGGTAGGGCGGGCTCGGGTAGAACTCGGGGGACAGGCCGCGGTTGAGCAGCTTGCCGAGCTCCTCGATGGCCCGGGAGGCGAACCGGCGGTTGGTGCCTTCCTGGCGCAGGCGGGCCGTGGCGGCGTCGCGGACCGAGGTGTACTGGATCTTGGTGAGGCCGCTCGTGGGGAGGGGAATCACCTTGCCCTTGCGGGGATCGTCCGAGGACGACGGGGCCATGGCCGCCCGGTAGATCACGAGGCACAGCGCCCAGGTGTCCCACACGCTGCTGGCCGGGCCGTTGGCCTCGGGGGGCAGGTGGTTGGAACGGCCGGGGGCGATGTGGCGCAGGGTGTGGAAGGCCTCGGTGTGGGCGGGGCCGACGGCATCGGTGAGGATGATGTCGCCCTTGTCGTCGAGGAAGATGTTGCGGGGATGCAGGTTGCCGTGGATGGCGCCGTCTGCGCGACCGTGGGCCAGCTTGCTGAGCAGGCGGATGCACAGGTCGATGACCTCGGACAGGGGGATGCCCCGGCGAAGCTGCTCCTCGAGGGAGATCTCGTAGTAGGGATGGATGATGCCCAGGGCGTGCTCGGAGAGCTGCACGCGGGCGAGCACCGGCGCCAGGAACGACAGCGGCGTGGTGTCCATCAGCTCGGCGGTGACCTTGACCGCGTACTGGGACCGCTCGATCAGGGAGGCGACGCCGTCTGCGCCTTCGAGGTCGTCGACGCCGAAGGGGACCTTGAGGACGCCGCGATCGCCCTCCTCGTTGGTGACGAGCCAGGAAGTGGACGACCAGCCCCTTCCGAGTGTGGCCTCGACGGTCCAGCGGTTGCCGTTCAGATCGGTCAGGGTGTGGCCAGATTTCATGTGCGCTCGCCTTGTGCGGGGCGGTGGGGGGGCAGCCTTCCGGCGAAGGCTATTGGGCACCCGAGGGGTCGTCAAACCCCCGCATCGGGTATCTGAGCAAAGCAAGGATCAGGGCTGGAACGCCTCTGGGATGCCTGAGGGTCCTTGGGCCATGAAATCGGCGACGGCGCGCGCGAGGTCGAGATCGTCGTTGATGAGGATGTGCGCGGCACGGTTGTCCTCGAACACCCAGCCCTCCGCGATGAGGCTCTCGTCTTCGACGAGGGCGATGGCGGCGTCGTTGGAGCCGGCGGGGATGCGGGAATCCTCGGTGGACCACAGCAGGCCGACCCGCTGGGGCAGGTTGCGGCGGGGGATGTTCTGGAAGGCGCCCTTGCCGCGACCGCCCTCGGGGAACAGGCGCAGCAGGCCGTTGTGGTAGCGCTGGAAGGCCTCGCTGCCGCCGGGGGCGTAGACCGTGAGGTCGCTGACCGGGGAGTCCATGATCAGGCCGGCGGCCTTGATGGGGAAGTCGAGCCCGCCGTTGCCGTCGGTGTCGCGCTGGATGGTGAGCAGCTCGGAGGCCGCGCGGCCGCCTTCGCCGAGGCCGACCAGGAAGATCTGGTCGGTGTGGATCTCGATGGGCAGCTCGATGGGGTTGGACGGCGGGAAGTCGCTGGTGGCGTGGTAGTACGCGAACTCGGCGGCGGTGCGGCCATCCCGGTAGAACAGATCGGCGCCGTAGTCGTTCTCGACGGCGCCGCTGCGGTTGTGCCACATGTCGCCCCAGCAGTTCAGGGGCAGCATCATGGCGAAACCCCGCTCGGCGAGGGCCGTGGTGAGGGTGCCGTCGTGGATCTCGACGTCGTCGAGGTTGGGGTACATGCCGAAGGTGGTGAAGGCATGGCGCTGGGCCCACGGGGTGAACAGGCGGGTGCCGCCGGGATCGGCCGCGTGCAGGCCGGGACCCTCCAGGGGCGCGGTGGGATCGGGGTCGTAGATGTAGTCGAAGGCGCCCGAGTGGAAGATGATCGCGAGCGGCATGGGCTCGGTGAATTCCTGCTCCCGCTGATCCTGGGAGTCCGGGTAGATCATGTAGAACTGGGCGGGCTCGCCATCAGGGCAGCTCAGGCCGAGATCGAAGGACTCGACCCACCAGGTCTCGCCGAGCTCCGCGAGGGGCTCGAAGGGAAGGCGCTCTGCCTCCATCTGCTCGAGATCGATGCGCCAGCAGCCGGCGACAAGGGCCAACGCGAGGAATCCTGGTGCGCGCACGAAGCCTCCATTTCAAGGCGCACAGGATACTGCAAAACACCTGTCGATGCAGGGTCATCTGGGAAGGCCCCGGGGCAGTCGCCTTGGTACGCCGGATGTCGCCACGGGCCATCTGCGGTGGGGTGACCGGGCCTTTGGGACTGGTTAGTGCTGCCTGAACCTGCGTGCTCAGAAGGCACGCCCGTGCCCGATCCCGGAGTGTCCATGTCCTCCCAGCCCGGCTCCAAGAAGGTCTTCTTCCACACCTTCGGCTGCCAGATGAACGAATACGACACCGGCAAGATGCGCGCCCGACTGCGCGCAGAGGGCTACACCGACGCGTCCAGCCCCGACGACGCCGATCTCATCCTCCTGAACACCTGCTCCATCCGCGAGAAGGCCGTGCAGAAGATGGACTCCGCACTGGGCGAATACCGCCGGGCCAAGCGCGACGGCCAGAAGGTGATCATCGGCGTGGCGGGCTGCGTGGCCCAGCAGGAGGGCAACGCCCTGCTCAAGCGCTACCCCGATCTCGACATGGTCTTCGGCCCCGACGGCGTGCCCCACATCGGCAGCCTGGTACGCAAGGCCAGCGAGGGCCAGCGTGTACTCGACACCGACTTCCTGGATCTCGAGACCTACCCCTTCGTCCAGGAGATCGACCCCACCACCCACGGTGTGGGCGCCTTCGTCACCATCCAGAAGGGCTGCGACAACAAGTGCACCTTCTGCATCGTGCCCACCACCCGTGGTGCCGAGGCCAGCCGTCCGAGCGAGCAGATCATCCAGGAAGTGCGGGATCTGGTGGCCACCGGCGTGCAGGAGATCACGCTCATCGGCCAGAACGTCAACTCGTATGGCCTGAAGAACACCGGCGAGATCACCTTCGCCCAGCTGCTGTACAAGGTGGCCGAGGTGCCCGGCGTGGAGCGCATCCGCTACACCACCAGCCACCCCCGCGACATGGGCCCCGATGTGGTGCAGGCCTACCGCGATCTGCCCCAGCTCACGAGCCACCTGCACCTGCCCGTGCAGTCCGGCTCCAGCCGCGTGCTGCGCCGCATGAAGCGCTTCTACACCCGTGAGCGGTTCCTGAGCCTGGTCGACGACCTGCGGTCCGCCCGCGACGACCTGACGCTCACCACCGACATCATCGTGGGCTTCCCCGGCGAGACGGACGAGGACTTCGAGCAGACCATGACCCTGCTCGACGAGGCCGGCTTCGTCGGCAGCTTCTCCTTCAAGTACAGCCCCCGTCCGGGCACCCCGGCGCTGCGCCTGAAGGACCACCTCGACGACAAGGTCTCCGGCGCGCGCCTCACCCGCTACCAGACCCGCCAGCGTGAGCTCAGCCTCGCCTGGACGCGGGGCCACGAGGGCAAGGTGGTCGACGTGCTGGTCGAAGGACCGTCCCGTCACGACGAGGGCGTCGTCGCCGGCCGCACCGGCACCAACCTGATGGTCAACTTCCCCGGCAGCCTCGAGCTCGTCGGCCAGACCGTCCCCGTGCGCGTCACCCGCGGCTTCACCCACACGGCCCGCGGCGAGCGGGTCTGAGGTGACCGTCCCACCCTGGCTCCTGCCGGCGGCCTGGCTGCCGGGCAAGCTGGTGGTCTCGGTGGTGATCTTCGTCCTGCTCTCCGCTGTGATGGGGAGCGGGGCGGAGGATCTGATGACGAACCCGCTGCCGGGCTTCCTGGCCACGGTGGCAGCGGACCTGACGATGATGGGGCTGTGGACCGCGCTGACGAAGGCGCAGCGTCCCGGGCCGTTCGAGGATCGGCTGACGCAGCCCATGTGGTTGGCGATCTGGGGCGTCCTGTTCGTGATCCCCGTGGCCGCCGGTGGCACGGTGCTGCTGATGGCCCTCGACCTGCCGATGCCCGAGACGATGGAGGCCATCGCCGATCAGCTGTCCCACGACGTGGGCAGCCCCCTGTGGTGGACCCTCGTGCTGGTGACGGTGGTGGGCGCCGGCCTGTGGGAGGAGTTCGTCTACCGCCGGTGGATGTGGCGGGAGCTGAGCGCTGGCTTTGCGCCCGTCGGCGTGTGGCTGCTGACCTCGTTGGTGTTCGCGGCGGCCCACGTGGAGCCGGTGCACGTGCTCGGCACGCTGGGCCTCGGCATGTGGTTCGGCCTGCTGCGCTGGCGGCTCGGTAGCTGGTGGCCGGGCGTGCTGGCCCATGCGCTGAACAACGGGCTGGCCGTGGTGACGGTGATGGCGGGCGCAGAGGCGGAGGCGGCGGTGCCCTGGTGGGCACTGCCGTTGTTGTTGCTTGGCATACCGCTGTTCCTGCTCAGGACGCGCAACGCGTCCTGAGCCCCGTGCCCGTCAGGGCTTCGTGCCCGCGCCCGTGCCCGTGCCCGACGACAGGCCGGGGGGCTCGACTCGAACGACTGCGGAGCCGCCAACCAGGGCACCCCAAGGGGCGCCCGTACGTACGGGCACCCCTTGGGGTGCCCTGGCCGCGAATCTCCGGAATGTCTGGGTGAGGCGGGCCAGCCAGGCGAAGTCTTGGAGGCGGGCGACCCAAGGACCATCCCGGAGACGCCAACCCCGGCGCCCCAAGGGGCGCCCGTACGTCCAACGCCCTAGGCGAGGCCATCCGGGGACGGGCGCGGCAAGCAGCGCCCCTAGGCTGCAACGCCCCAGGCGAGGCCATCCGGGGACGGGCGCGGCAAGCAGCGTCCCTACGCGACACAGGCGATAGCAAAGCCCGTTCAGACACAATTATAATTTCATTATCCCTTGGGTTCGAACACGCCCCGACCCACCGCAAACCCTTCCGCTACCTCCGTTTTTCTCCGCTCCCTCCGCGTGAGGCCCGCGAACCTCCCCCTTCTCCCCCAGAGCCCCCCCATCCACGACAGGGTGGCCCGAACCGACCGATGAGGTGAGAAGGTCCCAGGAGGCGCATTGATCACCGATACCCGACGCCTGATGGCCCTGCACCGCACCCTGGCGGCCCGGCGGATGCCGGCGGCTCGACGGGTGATCACGTGGCTGGTGCAGCTCGCCCTCGCCGCCGGGCTCGGCTTCCTGCTCCTCGGCGGCCCGCTGAAGTGGACGCTGTCGGAAGGGGACCACGCCGCCAGCCTGCAGAGCCTGTGGTTCTGGCTCGGCCTCGGCATGCTCGTGGTCAGCGGTCTGCAGGTGCAGTCCCACGTGCTGCGCGGTCAGGATCGCGAGGTCCTCGGACTGCACCCGGTCGACCCGGCCGCGGTGGTGCTGGCGGGCCTCGGCGAGCTGTGGCGCCGGCAGCTCGGCTGGCTGGTGCTCTCCGCGGCGGCGCTGTGGCCGGTCATGAACGCCGTCGGCGTCGGGCCCTTCCTGGGCGGCCTCGTCCTGGGCGCCGGTGCCGGGGCCGTCGGCCTCGCCGGCAGCGCCCTGTGCATGTTCGGCGCCGTGGGCTGGGCGGAGGATCCGAAGCTCGCCGGCCTGTGGGACGCCATCCGGGGCCAGACCCCGCGTCAGCAGGCGGCCATCATCTACTCGGTGGCGCCCACCACGCTCCTGGCCGGCTGGCTGGTGAGCGCGGCGTCCACCGGGGTGGCGAACGGCGCCTTCCTGGGTGTGGCGCTGCTGTTCGTGGCCGCCGGCATCTGCCTGGTCTTCGTGCCCAAGGTGGCCCGCAGGGCCTGGTACGAGGCCACCATGGTCCTGCAGGACATCGCCGCCCGCTATGCGTCGGTCGAGGAGCTGCCGGAGAGCGAGCCGGTGTACCTGGAGGGCATCGCCCGCTTCCTGCCGGACGCCGTGCACCGCTGGACCCTGCTGGAGCTGCGCCGGGGCTGGCGTGGCCGCCGCGGGTTCATCTCGGCGGGCTGGCTGCTGGTGGCCTTCGCCGTCTGGCAAGCCTGGACCCTCAAGGGTTCGATGGTCGCCGGTGGCGGCGCGGTGGCCCTGCTGGCGTTCGCGCTGGGTTCGGTCATCGTCCACAACGCCGCCACGGAGCACGACTGGTGGCGCACCGTGGGCCGGCAGTCCGCCGGCCGTGAGCTGGGTCGCATCGCCGCCGTGGTGTTGTGGTCCCTGCCGCCGGTGGTGGTCTGGGCGGCCCTGGCTGGGGTCCGCCGGGGCACAGGCGTCGCGGGCCAGGCCTTGACGGTGGGCCTGGGCAGCGCCATCGTGGCCGCCATGGTGGCGGTGGCCGTGAGCCGTCAACGCGCGGGCCGTTGGGCCGTGTTCCTGAGCCTGGCGGCGCTGGTGACCGCCGGACTCACCGCTGGATTGTCCCGCTGGGGGTGGATGTGAGCGAGTTGGTGTCGGTGCAGGGGCTGTCCCGCAGCTTCGGGCCGGTCAAGGCGGTGCAGGACGTCAGCTTCGCGCTGCCGCCCGGTCAGTTCGTGGGCCTCATCGGCCACAACGGCGCGGGCAAGTCCACCACCCTGAAGATGCTCATGGGCATGCTGCGTCCGTCGTCGGGCCGGGTGCTCGTGGGTGGCGTCGACGTGCACGCGCAGCCCAAGGAGGCGAGGGCCCTCATGGGCGTCGTGCCGGAGGAGCCGCCCCTGTACGAGGAGCTCAGCGCGCTGGAGTTCCTGCAGTTCGTGGCCGAGCTGCGAGGGGCGAGCAATGTCGAGGAGGTCCTCGAGCTCACGGGCCTCGAGTCCGACGCCAGGCGCCTCATCCGCGAGTACAGTCAGGGCATGCGCCGCAAGACGGCCCTCGCCGCCGCCATGCTCGGCAAGCCCAAGCTGCTGCTCCTCGACGAGGCCATCAACGGCCTGGATCCCCCGAGCGCGGCCCTGTGGAAGAAGGCCCTGCGCCAGCGGGTGGACGAGGGCACCACGGTGCTGCTGTCGACCCACGTGGTCGAGACCGTCGAGGCGGTGGCTGACCGGGTGCTGATGATGGCCCACGGCAAGCTGGTGGCGGACCTGTCGGCCGGCGGGCTGTCGAAGGGGCAGCTCGAGGAGCTGTTTTTGGAGCGGTTGGCCGAATCCCAGGCGGAGGGGCGGGAGTAGGGGGCTCTCCCCGCGACGGTCGTGTTGCCAAGCAAGCGCCCTCGAGGCGCGGAGAGCCGATGCTGTGGTGTCAGCTCGCCGCGCGCCTGCAGTCCTGCGGGACCGTCAGTCCTCGGGCGTCACGAGGGCGGAGTCGCCGGGGACGCTGGTGTCGCAGTCCGGAATCGAGACGACCCGCCAGCACGCAGGGAGATCGTCGATCCGCGACGAGCCGTCCACGGGAAGGGCCGTCCAACAGGGATCCAGCACGACCTCCTTGGGCCACTCCTCGGGGGCTCCGCCGTAGACGTCACTGGAGGTCTCCACCTCGATGGTGACCTCTGCGCCGTTCGAGCAGTCGCCGTCGACACAGATCGTGGCGGCCGAACTTTCCAGGACCAGCAGCTGTCCCTGAGCGGTCACGTGCGTGAGTCCCATGTTCGGAATCCTGACGGGCCCAAGCTCGAACAGGAATCCGGAACCGCCGTCGTCGCTGTACTTCAGCCCGGAGTCGGGTCCCAACACGATGTCCAGCTCGGGATGGGAAGGACCCAGGGGAGGGACGGGGAGCCAGGCGACGTGCGATGTCCGGCCGTCGTTGTCGAAGACATAGGCGCCAAACCATCCGACGGAGGCACAGGTCTCCGGCGGAGGTTGGATGTCGACGATGGGGCCCCAGAGGGACCGCAGGGAGTCGGCTGTGAAGCTGCCATCGGGCCAGGTCACGGTGATGGTCGAGCGTTTGTTGGCCGTGGGAAAGGACACGTCTGGTGTCGAAGTTGTGGTGCATGCAACGAGGAGGGCGGCACTCCACCCAAAACTGCACCGACGCAACGAAGATCGTCGCTGGACAGGAAGTTTGTAGTAGTGAGACAGGGGGAGCAATTCAATACCTCATGCGGAGGGGTGTTCGTGTGGAACAGGGCTGGGTCACGGACACGCTTCACCTGCGAGATACTTCGGGATCTGGATGGTCTGATCTGCACGAATGAGGTTGTCGCCTTCGGCGGTCTCGTTGATTTCGTTGTCTGGATCTACCTCGACGCACAAATAGTAGGTGTCGTCTGGGATCTGTTCTGGAATCGAGATGGCCAGGTTCGGATGAGCGGCGCCGTTTACTGACAGCGACCAGGACTGGTGGCCGACCTCGTACCGTTGTCCGGTTCTGCAGTTGGAACTCTCGGAGACGAGGAACCAGGAGACATCCACGCCAGATTGGGATTCGGTGCCTGTCAGGTGGATGAAAACGTTGCTGTCCAAACTGATGACGTCACCTGGGCAGACGGCATTGAAATTCAATGGATGCCATCTACCCTCACCATCAGAATAGCTCTCGATTGGATCGTGTTGATTGTCGGTGATACGCGCGAAGCCTTCGCTTGATATGTGAACGTCCACAGGCTCGTTGTTGAACTCAGTACTGATCACGGATGGAACGAATTTGGATAGATGAATGTTCGTTCCAGTGGATGGCCCAGAGTACCAATCCCGCAGTCCAACATAGTCGTTCTCGTGGATTCGCCATGTGTTTGCGGAATCACCGAATGTGCCACCATTGGCCATGACGGTGTTGGTGATGTCACCATTTGTGTGATGACCAAATCCCAACACATGACCGAATTCATGGATGACGGTTTCCGGAAGGCTGATCGCAGCGTGCGAGCTACTGTCGTCATCGCGAGTAATGGCCGCGGGTTTTTTGGTGGACCACATGGCCTTGTTGTTCTCTGGTTGTGTATTGATGGCGATGTCGCCACCCTTTGCACTGCAACCAGGCCATGCGCTGATCCATCGCCCAGCCTGCGCGGGGGGAGCATCGTCGTAGCCGTTGTCCAACCACCAGGAGGGCGATTCCATCTTGATGGTCACAACGTCATCGTCGTGCGTCATGGCATCGACGTTGGCCACCCGGACGATTTCCAACTGGGCTCCTCGAAGGATCTCATCGTCACCGGCTTCCCAGGCAGGTTGCAAGGCCGCCATGATGGCGTCCTCTTGGACTTGGCTGAAGTCGCCTTCTTCGAAGTTCACCTTCACCACATTGGATTCCAGTGGGTAGCAGCCGGTGCCGCACGACTGGCGGTAGATGATCTCATCGGGACGGTTGTGGAGGAGATAGATTTCGGCGCCGTCTTCATCGTTTTCCGAGCACACGTATCCGGCGTGTGCGCGGGAAGAGAGCATGGCAACCATCACGAGCGATCCGGCGAATATCTGGCAATAGGGCATGGTCATCGCGCACCTCCCCGAGCGGCTCGAACCGAGTGCAACAAGTCATCCCATCGTTCGGTGTCGGTGTGTTGGTCGAGCGCTGTGTCTGCCGTGTCCGCTTGGCCGGTTTCCAAGGAGCCCTCTGGATGGGACGTCTTGGCAGGGGGCATGGTGGGGCCCGAGCTGTACAGAAGTTGATCCTCGCCGCCCTCTGCGCCAGCCGATCGCGATGGCCTCGCGGCGTCTTCACGGGCCCATTTGGGAAGCCTGTCTTTTCGCGCCAGACCGGCGCGGGTGGACGCAATCAGATGATGGGCCTGGTTGGCATTCGGGCGCTCGATGGCCAGGAGCAGCTCCTCCCCTGGCGCGAGGATGGGGACGTCAATCACGTGGTAGATCGACCCGTCGGGAAACACGGCACCGGGCATGATGACCTGTACCTCATCGTCTCCTTCCTCACCGATCCACTCGACGGGCTTCAGCGTGTAGATGGTGTGAGGCATGCTGGACAGCTCGCTACTGGCCACGGCTTCCGTCTCTTCGACCGTGAACACGCCGACTCGATGTGCGCGTTCGAAGACGTCATCAGGAGAAGGGCCGGGCGTGGCTCGGGACGAGGCGAGAGATGCGCCTGGCAGCAGGACAATTAGGCCAGCCAGCCAGCCAGCCAGCCAGCGCGCGTCGTGCGCTTGGACATGTGGGACTCCATGGTGGGAGGGGGGTCCGTAACTACCCAAAACCGCAAGAGTACGCATGGGAAATGATGTCACCGGGTCGTGATGACGTGATTGGTATGGCCAGGATGGAGTTGTGACCGTTGTTCACGATGGGTGACGTGGGTTGGCGACGGGCCTGGAAACGTCCTGGGTTGGTCGCTACCCAGCCTCCGCCTCACCCTGCGCCGCATACTGCTGCCGGAACAGCCCGGCGTACGCACCACCCTTGTCCATCAGCTCGGCGTGGCTGCCGGTCTCGACCACCCGCCCCCTGCTCAGCAGCACGATGCGGTCGGCCCTCATGATGGTGCTCAGCCGGTGGGCGATGACGACGGTGGTCTTGCGCTCCAGGATGGCCTCGGTGGCCGCCTGGATGCGGGCCTCGGTGAGCGAGTCGACGTTGGCGGTGGCCTCGTCGAGGATGACCACTGCCGGGTCGTACAGCAGCGTACGGGCGAAGCTGAGCAGCTGGCCTTCGCCGGCGGACAGGTTGCGGCCGTTCTCCTCGATGCGACCTTCGAGGCCGCCCAGGCGCTCGACGATGCCGGTGGCGCGGGTCGCCCTCAGCGCCTCGGCGATGGCCTCGTCGCTCTTCTCGGCGCCGAGGGTGAGGTTGAAGCGGACGGTGCCGGCGAACAGCTGGACGTCCTGGCGGACGGCGCCGATGGCGTGGCGGACATCGGGCACGGGCAGGTCGGAGAGCTCCACGCCGTCCAGCGTGATGGAGCCCCGGTAGCCCTGGAAGGCGCGGCTCATGAGCAGGCCGAGGGTGGACTTGCCGGATCCGGTGCGACCCACGAGCGCGAGGACCTCGCCGGGCGCCACCTGCAGGCTGACGTGGTGGAGCACATCGGGCGCGCCCTCGCGGTAGGCGAAGCAGACGTCCTTCAGCTCCACGGCGCCCTTGGGCGGATCCTCGCCGAGGGAGGCCTCGCCTCCGGTGACGATGTCGTCGACGTCGAGCAGGCCGAAGATCTTGGAGAGCGCGGCACCGGCGCGCTGGATGGTGGCCACCTTCTGGCTGAACTCCTGGATGGGGCGGAACAGCTTCTGCACGTAGTCGATGAAGGCGGCGAGCAGGCCGGCGGTGGCGGCGCCCTTCAGCGTCATGCCGGCGCCGTACCACAGCATCAGCGCCATGGTGACGCTGGTGAGGCCGTCGACCGAGGCGTACAGCAGCGCATCCCAGATGTTCGTGCGGATGGTGGCGTCGCGGTAGATGTGCAGCCGCTCGTCGAAGCCCTCCCGGGCGCGCTCCTCGTCGCCGTACAGCTGGATGACCTGCACGCCGGCCAGGCGCTCGGACAGGTAGGCGTTGAGGTTGGACAGGCTGGTGCGCACCGTGCCGTACAGCTTGCGCAGCTTCTTCCGCAGGACGTTGATGAGCAGGGCCAGCACCGGGGCGACGAGCAGCAGCGTGAGCGTGAGCTTCACGTCGAGCCACACCATCGCGATGAGGATGCCGATGACCTGCAGCACGTCGAGGACGATGGTGATGGCGCCGGCGGTCAGCGTCTCTCCCAGGGCCTCCACGTCGCTGGTGGTGCGGGTGAGCAGCTGACCGGTAGGGTGGCTGCCGTGGTAGCGCTGGGAGATGGCCAGGGTGTGCCGGTAGATGGCCGATCGCACCCGGGTGATCGTGCGGGTGGCGGCGTAGGACAGCGCCAGGGTGTGCCCCGCCTCGAGGACGAAGCCGACGACCACGGCGCCCAGGTACCACCAGGCGGCGGTCTGCAGGCCGGCGATATCGCCCGGCGTGATGTAGCGGTCGATGACCTGCTTGAGCAGCCAGGGCTGCAGCACCACCATGGCGGCGGTGCCCGGGGCCAGCGCCAGCGCCAGGATGTACAGGCCCTTCTCCTGCTTGAGGAAGGGGATGAGGTCGCGGAACAGCGACGAGTCGCTACGCTCGATGGGCTCGCTCATCGCTCCTCCATCTGGTGCTTCCAGGTGTCGCGGTACAGGCCGTCGCGCTCGAGGAGCTGATTCGGCGCACCGAAGGCCTGCTGACGGCCCTCGTGGAGCACCAGCACCTTGTCGGCGTGCTGCAGGGCGCTGACCCGGTGGGCGACGATGATGGTGGTGGTCGCACCGCCCGTGGTGTCCTGAAGAGTACCGATGAGCTGGGCCTCGGTGTGGTGGTCGACGGCGGAGAGCACGTCGTCGAGGAACAGGGCCGGGCTGCGCCGGCGCAGGCCACGGGCGAGGGCGGCGCGCTGGCGCTGACCACCGGAGAGTCGGACGCCGGACTCACCCACGAGGGTCTGCAGGCCGTCGGGAAGGGCCGCGACGTCCTGGGTGAGGGCGCAGGCCTCGAGCAGCGCGCGCAGCTCGGGATCCTCGTGGCCCATGAGGATGTTGTCCCGCAGGGACTCGCCGAACAGGAACGGCCGTTGGGGCACCATGGTCATGGCCCGGCGCCAGTCGTCGAGGTCGAGGTCGAGCACGTCGGTGCCGTCGACGAAGATCGTGCCCCGGGGCGGGTTCTGCAGGCGGGACAGCAGTCGGAGCAGGGTGGTCTTGCCGGCGCCGGTGAGCCCGAGCACACCGAGGGTCTCGCCGGGCTCCAGGGTGAAGTTCAGGGACTTCAGCACCGGCTTGTCGGCGTCCGGGTAGGCGAAGGTGAGGTCGCGGACCTCGATCCTGGGGGCCGCGGTGGGCGAGGGGAGGCCCTGGTCGCCCTCGGGGCGGTCGGGGGACTCGTACAGGATGGCGTCGACGCGCTCGAGGCTGGCCTGGCCCTGCTTGAAGACGCTGAACAGGAAGCTGCTCGCGCGCAGGGGCATGGTGGCGAAGTTGATGAGGGCGATGAAGGCCACGAGCTCGCCGACGGTGATCTCGCCCCGGACCGTCATGGGGCCGCCGACGTACAGCAGCAGGAAGGTGTTGATGGCCGCCGCCAGGGACAGGATGGGTCCCATGAAGGCGCGCAGGTTGGCCCGCTTGAGCACCGTGGCCAGGTAGTCGTGGTTGCGGGTCTCGAAGCGCTCCTCGAACGCATCCTCGGCCACGAAGCCCTGGACCGTGGCGACGCCGCGGTAGCTGGACAGTGCGAAGTCCGACAGCTCGGCCATCTGGATCTGTTCCCGCCGCATCAGCAGGAACAGCTTGCGGATGAAGATCTGCATCACCACGAGGGCCGCGAGCAACGGGACGACGACGATGCCGGCGAGCCTGGGCGACAGGCGGAACATCTGCGTGCCGGCCATGCCGAGCGCGATGATCACGTTGGATGCCTGCAGGGCACCGAAGCCGGCCATGAGGCGCAGCATGTTCACGTCGGAGCTGATGCGGGAGAAGAGGTCGCCGGTGGACCACTTCCGCAGGAAGCCGGGCTGGTGGTGCAGGATGGAGGCGAACAGGTCGCCCTTGACCCTCGCCTCCACGAGGCGGCCGGGCGTGAAGAACAGCACGCGGCTGGCGGTGCGCACGGCGATCACGATCAGGCCGAGGCCGCCCACGGTGAGGGCGGCGGTGAGCACCTTGCCCTTGCCGTCGGCGCCCAGGGACATCGCGTCGATGCCGTTGGCGAGGTGAAGCGGGATGGTGACGCTGATCCAGTTCGTGATCAGGAGCGCGCCGAGACCGGCCAGGTACCACCACCCGTAGGGGGCCATGTAGCGCTTGGCGAATCGTCTCAGGAGCACGTCACATCCGAGGTCACATCAGGAAGAATCACAGCGACTGGTGATCCACCAGCGCACAGCGGTTCTGGATGACACGGATGCCGGCCTCGCGCCACTGCCGGGCCACGGGCTCGTGGATGATGCCGAGCTGCAACCAGCAGGCGCTCGGCATCAGGCGAAGGATCGGTTCGAGATAGTCCGGGATTGCCTGGGATCTTCGGAAGAAGACGACCATGTCGGGTTTCTCCGGCAGGTCGTCGAGGGTGGCCACGCAGGTGTGCCCGAACATCTCCTGTCCAGAGAGGAACGGATTCACCGGCAGGATGCGGTAGCCATGGCCCTCGAGGTAGTCGGGCACGTAGGTGGCGGCGCGGCCCGGTTCCACGTGGGCGCCCACCACGGCGAGGGTGTGGCAGGTCTTCAGGAGCTCGCGGGCCAATTCGTACGACATGGGGACTCCTCAGCCGGTGTTGCGCAGCCCCTGGGCGACGCCGTTGAGGGTGGACGCCAGGGCGCTGCGCTCGTCTTCCTGCAATTCTCGGTGCGTCTGCTGCTCGAGCAGGGCCACCTGGATGATGTTGAGGGGATCGACGTAGGGATCGCGCAGCTGGATGTTGGTGGCGAGCACCTCGTTGCCGGTGGGGAGCTCGTCGGCCCTGCGGATGGCCAGCAGGGCGGACGAGGCGCGCTCGTGCTCGGCGAGCAGGGTCTGCCACAGCTCCTCGTCACCGTGCAGGCGCTCCTGGTACAAGCGTGCGATCTGCAGATCGGACTTGGCGAGGACCATCTCGACCTTGGCGAGGAAGTCGTCGAAGAAGGGCCAGCGCGCGGCCATCTCCTGCAGGCGCTCCAGGCCGCCGGGCTGGGCGATCTCGGCCTGCAGGGCGGTGCCCACGCCGAGCCAGCTCGGCAGGAGCAGGCGGATCTGGGTCCAGCCGAAGATCCAGGGGATGGCGCGGATGCCCGACATGGTGCCGGCGCCCCGCTCCCGGTAGGCCGGGCGGCTGCCGTAGTGGACCTGGGCGAGCTGACGGACGGGCGTGATGGTCATGAACATCTGGTACAGGGCGTCATCCTCGTGCACGAGGCCCCGGAACACCGGCAGGGCCGACGCCACCATGCGCTCGATGGCGTCCTCCCAGTCGGCGCGGACGTCGGCGTCGACACCATCGCGCCAGTCCACCGTGGAGGCCAGGTAGGTGCCGGTGACCAGCACCTCGAGGGAGCGCTCGGCGATGGGTGGCAGGCCGAACTTCTGGGAGATGACCTCGCCCTGCTCGGTGAGCTTGATGCCGTGGTGCACGGTGCCCGGGGGAAGGGCGGCCAGGGCGCGGTAGACGGGCGAGCCGCCGCCGCGACCGACGGTGCCGCCGCGGCCGTGGAACAACAGCAGCTCGATGCCGTGCTCTGCCGCGACCTCCGACAGCGCCACCTGGGCCTGGTACAGCGCCCAGGCCGCGGGCAGGACCCCGGCGTCCTTGGCGGAGTCGGAGTAGCCGAGCATGACCTCCTGGCGCATGCCGCGGGCCTTCAGCTGCTTGCCGTAGACCGGGTGCTCGAACAGGCTGCGCATGACGCCGGGGCCGTTGCGCAGGTCGTCGAGGGTCTCGAACAGGGGGACCACGTCGATGCGGGAGGTCGGCTCGTCGCCGGACAGGTCGACGAGGCCGGCCTGGGCGGCGAGCAGCATCACCCGGAACAGGTCGTCGGCGCCCTTGGCCATGGAGATGATGTAGGTACGGGCGGCGTCCGGGCCCGACTCCTCCTGCACCTGGCGGATGGTGTGCATGACGCTCACGACCCGCTCGGCCTGCTCGGGGAGCTCCCGGAAGGGCGGCACGAGGGGACGGCCGGTGAGCAGCTCGTAGGCGAGGGTCTCGCCGGACAGGGGAGGGACGCCCACCGACTGGCAGATGGCGTTCAGGGCCAGGGTGTGCTCGGCGGCGTCCTCGCGGACGTCGAGCAGGAAGCCGTGGAAGCCGTGGGAGGCGACCTTGCGCTGCAGGGGCTGCACGAGGTTCTCGCGCAGGTGGGCCGCGCCGAGGCGGTCGAGGGTGTGTGCCAGGAGCTGCAGGTCGGAGGCGAAGGCGGCGGCGTCCGGGTAGGCCTGGCCGAGCTCGGGCCGCTCGCCGGCGTCGAGGCGGGCGATGCGTTGGCGGGCGGCGCACAGGCGGGCGTGGACGAAGGACAGGAACAGCCGCATCGGCTCGTGGGCGTCCCGGCGCTGGTTGGTGGTCCAGACGTTCGGAAGGGCCTTCTTGTAGGCCTCGTTGGCCTGGCGGAGCTCCGTCATGGCGCCGGTGAGGTCGTCGGACAGGGACAGCCGGCCGATGAGGGCGTCGACCTCGCCGGCGTACAGGCCCAGCATCTTGTGGGTGGTGCGGCGGGTCGCGGCCAGCGTGACCTCGGGGGTGACGAAGGGGTTGCCGTCGCGGTCGCCGGCGACCCAGCTGCCGGGGCGGATGTGGGGCGTGTGCTGCAGGTCGCGGCCGAACACCCGGGCGAACTGCCGGGCCAGGCGCTTGTGGGTGGCCTGCACGGCGTCGACGAAGCGATCTTCGAGGTACCACAGCGCGGTGGAGACCTCGTCCATGACGCTCGGGCGGTCCTTTCGGACCTCGTGGGTCCACCACAGCAGCTCGACCTCGGTGCGGACGGCGTCCTCGTCGGCGGGGGAGGGAGGCGAGGCGGCGTGGAGCAGGCGGCTGGCCACCCGCTCCTGGATGTCGAGGACCGTGCGGCGGGTGGACTCGGTGGGGTGGGCCGTGAGCACCGGCTGGACGAGCAGTTCGCCGAGGTGGCTCTCGACGGTGTCGGCGTCGGCGCCCTTGTCGGACAGGGCCTCCATCAGCCACTCGATGGACCCCACGTGGGCCTCGGGCTGGCCGGACGAGATGTAGGCATGGCGGCGTCGGGCCCGGTGGGCCTGCTCGGCGGTGTTGATGAGCAGGAAGAACAGGGTGAACGCCCGGGCGACCTTCTGCAGCGTGGGGCCGTCCATGGCGGCCATGCGCTCCACCAGCGCGTCGCGGGTGGGGGCCTCGCCTTCGCCCCGTCGAATGGCGCGGCAGTCGACCCGGAGCTGCTCGACCGCCTGGAAGACCTCCTCGCCCTCTGCCTGGCGGACCACCTGGCCGAGGGTGGAGGCGAGCCAGCGGACGTCGTCGTGGAGGGGGCGGTCCTTGGGGGCAGGGGTCGGCGGGGTCGTCATGGGGAAGGCGTCTCCGGTCCTGGGGTGATGCCAACAGGGTACGCGGAATCCGGGCTGAACGGGGATACCGGATTGCCCTCCCATGCCCATGCCCGTGCCCGTGCCCGCGCCCGTGCCCGTGCCCGTGCCCGTGCGCAGGCAGACTCAGAACATGGGTGACACCCCTTCCGGTTCGCACGGCCACCAGCCGGGGCCTCGAAGCTCTCGCCGGGGACCGGGACGGTCGGCGCTCCCGGCGGGCTGTGCGGGAACGTCCGGGTTTGGACCTGTCACGGAAGCACGGACCGGGAGTGAAGGGTGTACGGTCCTGCACCCGGAGCGATTCCCGCCGCCCGCCTCCGCGCCGGCGTCCCTTGGGCTTCAGCCGGCTGGGCGGGTAGACCGGCTGCGACGCCCCGGCAGGCCCTGTTCTTCGTCGCGTCGGTCGGGCCGACCAGAAGGTCGGCCTCTCCCTTGCTCCTCGCCCAGGACCCACCGGGACGCCACATCCTCGCGGCGTGTGGCTGAAGGAGAGCTCTGGGATTGCTTTCGCTGTTGCGGACGACCCTGGGACGGCGCCTGATTTCCCATGGGCATGATCAGCGAAGCGGCGGCTCAGGTCGACACGTACGGGCGCCCCTTGGGGCGCCGGGGCCTCGAATCCCCAGGAAGGTCCCCATGACGTGCCACGCTCCATGGCGGCCTCTCTAGGGGCATTGCAGCGTACGGGCGCCGCTCGCCGCGCCCGACCCTGTTGGTCTCGCCCACGATCGACGAACCGTACGGGCGCCGCTCGCCGCGCCCGCCCCCGTTGGTCTCGCCTCCCCGAACGCAGAAGAGCCGCCTCTCCAGATGAACGGAAAAGCGGCTCTTCTACACTGCACCCCCCACCGCACCGATGACAGGCGCACCGAAGGGGGCGATCACCACATGGGCCACAGACCCGAGGCGACGCAGGTCGCGGGCGAGGCGAGGAGCCTCGCGACGAAGCATCGCCTGCGGCAAGCGCCGCCGAACGCCCTGGCTCGCGTCAGGCCCCGCTCCCTCGAGAGCGAAAGCAATCCCAGGGAGCACCTTCAGCCACACACCCAAGGCATGCCGCGTCCAGGTGCGTCCCGGGCGAGGAGCAAAGGAAAGGCCGTACTCTTGTACGGCCCGACTGCAGCGACGAAGAACGGGGCGTGCCTGGTCGTGGCAGGCCGCCAACCCTTCTCAGTAGCCGTCGGTGAACCGCCAGGCGATGGCGTTGGCGAAGATCATCAGGATCGCGCCCAGGACCACCAGGGGGATGGACCAGTCTGCGGTGGGCAGGAACGCGATGTTGTCGATTCCGCTGAACCCGATGGACCGGAAGTCGCTGTTGAACGTGCCCTCGGGCCAGCCAAAGCTCCAGATCAGGTGCAGGACGCCCACACCCAGGCAGAGACCGCCGAGGGTGAGGAGGAAGACATAAAGGGACTGCTTGTTCTCAGTGTTTGCGCTCATGGTATCGCTCCGTGGCGGCATGGTTATCGCCATGGGTCACGCAATGCAATCCGTAAGGTTGTTGCACCCCGTTTGGAATGGGTAAAGAAGCCTTTGATGGACCCTTCCTGGAGTCTGGATGCCTAGCCTGAAGCAGCTCGAGTCGTGGATCCGCAATCTCGCCAACGATCAGGACGATCCCGGCGAGATGCCCTTTCCGGACGAGGGGGAGCTGCGCGCGATGATCCAGCAGCTCGTCGGCGACGGCATTCCCGAGCAGCTCGTCTCCCACGCCGACCTGCCGCGCCTGCGGCCGGTGCTCGTCTCCCTCGCGGCCGGTGCGTCCGGCGCGTCCGAGGTGGATCCCGAGCTGCACGTGGTGGCCGAGCTGCTGCACCTCACCCTCACCGCGCACGATCTCGCCATCGGTGCGGCCGGCGGCCGTCGCCGCTGGATCGCCCGCAAGGTGCTGCGCACGAGCGCCAGCTGGATCGGAGGCAACCACCTGCTGCTGCGGGCCATGGAGATCGCCCGCCACGCCGGCGGCCTGCGGGTCGTCGACGAGCTGCTCGAGACCGCCCGGTCCTTCTCCGACGCCCAGCAGCTGTCCCAGCGCATCCAGGAGAGCGGTGCCCCCGACCTCGACGACTGGGAGGAGCACGCCGCCGGCCACTCCGGCGCGCTGTTCGCCTTCTGCTGCCGCGCCGGCGGGCTCATCGTCCGCGGCGACGACCAGTTCGTGCGCATCCTCGGCCGCTACGGCCGCATCCTCGGCCGCCTGTGGCACATGGCCGAGGACGTCTCGCTGCTGCGCTCCCCCAAGGGCCCGGAGCACCTCATCGCCCGCAGCCTGCTCGGCCGGCCGATGTACCCGCTCGTGGTGGCCCTGCAGCGCGACGCCGGCCTGCAGCTGCAGTGGCGCAACCTCGTGGCCGATCCCCGCATCGAGCTCGCCGAGCCCATCCTGCAGAAGATGGAGGCCCTCGGAGCCTTCCAGGCAACCCGGGAGCACATGGTCGAGGAGCACTGGGCCGCGCTGCAACAGCTGCGTCGCCTCCCCGAGTCCGGCCACCGCACCCGGCTGGAGTGGCTCACCAAGGCGATCGTGCAGGCCACCTTCGAGCGCCCCAAGCTCGGCTGAGGCCTACCGCCCGCCCCGCAGGAAGTCCCGCACGAGGGGCGGCAGGGCGTCGGACCACAGCACGGAGTTGTGGGCCTCGCCGGGGACCACGGTGAGCCGGCTGCCGGCGAGCTCCATGGAGCGGGCCGGGATCACCTGCTGATCGAACTCGGGCTGCAGCACCAGCGTCGGCACGTCCGGCGCGTCCGGTGGATCCTCGTCGAGGCGCGGCCGCATGAGCTTGCGCAGCGGGCTCGGGCAGACCCAGCCCATGTGGGTGCCCCGGTGGGGCCCGGCGATGGAGATGAAGTGGGTGAGGTGTGGGTGGGGGCGGTGGTGCACCCAGTCCAGCGACAGCACCGCCCCCATGGAGTGGGCGACCAGGGCGAACGGCCGGCCGATCATCTCGAGCTCGTCGAGCTGGACCTGCACCAGGTGGCGGGCCTGATCGGGGGTGGGGGTGAAGGTGGGGTAGTCGATGGCCAGGGTGGGGAACTCGCGGGCGATGGCGCGGCGAAGGGACGCGAACTGGCCCGAGTTGCCGCCGTAGCCGTGTACGCAGACCACCAGGGGGGCGCTCTCGGGGAAGTGCAGCGTGGGCGCCGTCTCGAACCGCTCCGACAGGGTTCGCAGCATGGCGTCGGCTTCCTGCCGGACGAGCCTGTACCAGGGGGGACGCCTGCCTGGGCCGGATTGTCTCGACATGTCGCTCCCGGAAACAGGGTGGGGGGCTGCGCGTAGGGGTGGGTGGACCTGTCGGGCTTCAGGCCGCTGGCCGAGCCCCTGGAGGGAACATCGGAATGCGCTTCGAGGACCACGTGCTGTACCGTATCCGCATTGTACCGGGCACAGGGCATTGTGGCTCAACCGGATCTGGAGTCATCCGATACAACCCCGGGTTTCCCTGTGTCCGGCAGGTGCCCCGAACCCCCCGCCGAGGCCGACCGCATTCCATGACAGCATCTGGTGACAACGTCGTGCGGCAGAGTCGAGGGGGAGCGGTGGAACCTGTGTTTTCCGGCAACATGCGCAGGGGCCGGTTGTCACGGGATGCAACTTGTCCCGGGCGGACCTTCACCTTCGGTGTCGCGGTGTCCACCATCTGCCCGTGCATGCGCCGGAGGGCAGCTCAAACCGGGTTCACAACGGAACCTGCGGACATTCCGGACTTCAGGATCGGCTTGTCGCGTTCGTTCCCGCGGGTGTCCGAGGGACATCTGGACCACCCAGATGGGGCACTCGCCTTTGGCGACCCGGCTTCGCCGGCTGACCGATCAAACCCTGACGAGGGAGTCATTTCATGAACGCAGCGCGGAGTCGACGAACGAGGGTTCGCATCAAGCTCACGGCCGAGGAGGAGAAGCAGATCGCACGCTCCATCCGGGCGGCTGAAGAGAAGGCCCTGGAGGCAGTCCAGGGCATCGAGCTGTGCGAAACGATCCTGTCACGCAAGCCTGGCCGTTCGGAAAAGACGCGAGCCGGCGATGTCGACAGGCTCGAAGCTGCCATCAACGCCTTGTGGGAGGCCTCCCGCGAAGACGACGCGCTGAAGGGACGCGCCCGACGCGCCAAGACCGCTTGGGTCGAGGCGGAGGATCTGCGGTGGCACCTGGCCATGTCCGGGCGCCGCATCGCCCACGGCGAGGCCCGCAAGCTCACCGGGCCCTTCATGTCCGAGGAGGATCTCGTCCAGGAGGGCTTCATCGGTCTGCTCCGGGCGGCCAAGCGCTTCGATCCCGATCGTGGCATCCGCTTCTCCACCTACGCCCGCTGGTGGGTACGCGCGCAGATGACCCGCGCCATCGACCACACGGGCCGACCGGTACGACTACCGGGCTGCGCCGTGGAACAGACCCGCAACCTGCGCAAAGCCATGAAGCGCTTCGAGGACGAAGGACTGCCGTGGACCATCGGCGACCTGGCAGAGGAGGCCGGCGTCGACATCGAGCGGGCCACGCTCCTGCTCTCCCAGGGCAAGACCATCTCCCTGGAGGAGCCGGTGGACGACGGTCCGCGCCCCCGAAGCCTCGAGGGCTTCATGGTCGACATCGACGATCCCCTACCGGACGGCACCGTGATCCTCACCCAGGAGCTCGCCCGTATGCGAGCGGCCTTCGAGGAGCTCCTCAGCGAGCGACAACAGTATGTGCTCACCCGTCGCTATGGTCTCGACGACTCCGAGTTCCGCACCCTGTCGATGGTCGGACGTGAGATGGGCCTGTCGCGGGAGCGCGTGCGCCAGATCGAGCGCGAGGCGCTGTACAGGCTGCGGGAGCAGGCGACGATCCGGGAGCAGAAGAAGAAGCGGAAGCATCCGCGGATCTGACGGCTCCAGGCAGCGAGCGTGAACGCACGCGGAGTCGCGGAGGGATCGGAGGAGGTGTCGAGGTCTCCGGAGGCCGTACATGGGCTCCATCGTCGACCTGACGCACCCTCCGGTTCCTCCGCTTCTCTGCGTGAGGCCGACCACCTACCGAACTGCCGTCGCCTCGACCATGTCGACCCCGTCGTGCCGCCTCGGGAACGGCGGACGCTGCATCTCGCCGAGGGGGCAGCGGCGCGCCGTCGGGCGCAGCTCGAGGCCGGGCAGGGCACCATCTGCGATGCCCAGGACGCTGAGCCGTGGGCCGATGAAGCGCTGCAGGTCGGCCTCGGTGGCGCCGGTGACGAGCTGCAGCACCCGGGGCCACGTGGCCGGCAGGGCGCGGGCGGCGGGGACGCGGTGGAGCTGCCAGTCTCGGCCTTCGACGACCTCGCCCACCACGCGGACCATGGCCGTGCGGCTGCGCAGGGCGGCGGCTTCGGCGGGCTGCAGGGAGCCCCGGGGCCAGCGGGCCTGGGCGGCGTCCAGGGCGGCGGTGAGGACAGGCAGGATCTCCTCGCGAGAGCGGGGCGTGAGCACCACCGACGGGCTCATGCAGCCGCGGCTGTCGTGGGCGGCGAGGTCTGCCGCGAGCGCGTCCGCCTCCCGGGCATCCGTGAGCCAGGCCACGGAGAACTTGTGGCCGAAGCCCAGCAGTGGGGTGTCCGGCCACTGCCGGCGCAGGGTGTCGATGGTGTCGTCGGAGGACAGGGCGATCAGGAGATCGGCCGCGGCGAGGGCCTGCCGGTCGTCGGTGGCGGTCAGCGGCAGCCCGTGGGCCGCGGCGGTGCTGGCGAACCAGGTGGTCAGGCCGGGGGCGCCCGACGGGTGCTTGAGCAGGACGCGGCCCCCTCGCGCGAGCTGCATCGCCGCCCACTCGAGGGGGGCCGTCATGGAGGTGCGGGCCACGACGATGGCGGTGCAGTCCGGAGCCGGCGTCGTGGCGATCTGCCGCAACGCCCGCGGGGTGAGGACGTCGAGGGCGTGGCCCAGGATCAGGTCCCGTCCCTCCTCGGACAGCGGTCCGGTGGGGCAGTCGGCCTTGTGGGCCCGCAGGTGGTCGAGCCACGCGGTGACGCGGTCGACGCTCACCGGTCGTCGTCCATCAGGCCCCAGGCCTCCTCGACGGTGAGGGAGCAGCCCCGGGGCTCGGCGCCGGCCAGGCGGCCGAAGAGGGTGACGGAGCCGTCCGGGTGCACGATGCCCTCGTCCATGGTCTCGATGCCCAGCGAGCTGTCGAGGTTGCACAGGTCGTAGAAGCGCAGCTGGCCCGGGGTGCCGGGGAGCACCGGTCGGGTGGTGACCGGGTCGACGGCGATGACCTTGAGCCACGGCGGCGGGCGGTAGGCGGTGCCCGGGCGGCCCCACAGCTGGCTGCTCAGCTCGGTCATGCCGTACTCGGTGATGAGGCGGGCGGGCTGCAGCCGGTGGTGGATGGCGGCCCAGAGATCGTCCTCGGACAGGTCGGTGCGGCGGCCCTTGAAGCCACCGGTGACCATGACGGCCGAGCCGGCCGGCAGGGGCTGGGGATCGGCGTCGAGGAAGTCGGCCATGGCGAAGCTGGTGGCGCACAGGAACACGGGCTCCGTGCAGGCGGCCAGGTGGGCCCTGGCGGCCTCGGCCTGGACGACGCCGTCGCGCAGGAACCAGTGGACCTCTCCCCTCAGGGCGAGCTGCGGGAACAGCGCCACCATGTGGGACAGGCTGGAGTCGGGCACCTGGGCGGGGTTGGACAGCAGGGCGACCACGTGGCCGGGCAGCTCGGGCTCGCAGGCCTTCAGCCAGGCCAGGGCGCCGGCGTCGTACAGGTCGGTGTCGCGGCTGCGGTGCTCGCCCCGGGTGCCTGCGGTGGTGCCGGAGGTGCGGAACACGACGCAGGGCTCGTGCTCGCCGACGGTGCCCACCGGCAGCTGCTTGAACAGGTCGACCGGCACGGCCGGGATCTCGGCGACGCTGGCCGGCGTACCCTCGGTGAGCGCCGCCACCACCGGGGCGTGCGCCTTCTGCCAGGCGTGCAGGCGCAGGGCGAGCTCGGCGAAGCGGACGTCGTCGGGGCCCTCGGCGAGGGAGGAGGCGAGGTAGGCGGCGATGCTGGCCTTGAGCTGGTCGCGATCAGGCATCGGTGCGCTCCCGGGCGGCGTCGAGGGCGGTGAAGAAGCCCTGGACCTGCTCTTCGGTGAGGACCATCGGGGGCGTGAGGCAGAGCACCTCGGCCTTCATGCCGGCGGGCAGCACGATGTACCCCTGGTTCTGCAGATCCCGGCACAGGGCCAGGCGGGGGTCGGGGAGCTGCAGGCCGAGGAGCAGGCCCTTGCCCTGCACGCCGATGCCCCGCTCGGCGGCTGCGGCCCGGATGGCGTCGCCGGCCCGTTGCACGTGCCGGGCGACCTCGCCGGACGCGATGAGGTCGAGCACCGCGAGGGCGGCGGCACAGCCGACGGGGTGGCCGAGGAAGGTCTGGGTGTGGATGGCCTCGCCGGTGGAGGCGCCCCAAGCGTCCATGACCTCGCGGGAACCCATGCAGGCGCTCAGGGGCATGCCGCCGCCCAGGGCCTTGCCGGTGCAGAGGATGTCGGGGACGACGCCCTGGGCCGGGCCCTCCCAGGGGCTGCCGGTGCGGCCGAGGCCGGTCTGGATCTCGTCGAGGGCGAACAGCGCGCCGGCCTCCCGGGCGGCGGTGGCGACGTCGGCGAGCCAGCCCTCGGGGGCGACCCGCACGCCGCCGCGACCCTGGATGGGCTCGACCATCACCATGCCGATGGTGCCGGACTTCAGCGCGTGGCGGATGAGGTCGACGTCGCAGCCGAAGGGAAGCTGGGTGACGTGGCCGTGGGCGATGTCGGCGAAGGGCTCGGTGAAGGCCCGCTTGTAGCCCTGCAGCGCGAGGGCGCCGAGGGACAGGCCGTGGTAGCCCCCCTCGAAGGTGAGGATGCCGGGGCGACCGGTGGCCAGGCGGGCGGTCTTGATGGCGGCGTCGATGGCGTCGGCGCCGGACAGGCCGAGGATGGACACCTCGATGCCCTCGGGGGCGATGCCGGCCAGGCGGGAGAGCAGCTCGATGCGCGTGGCGTCGGGCCAGGCGTCGCCCATGGCGTGGAGGAGCCGCTCGGACTGCTGCTGGATGGCGGAGACGACGCCCGGGTGGCGGTGGCCGACGAGGGAGACGGCGAAGCCGGCGGTCATGTCGACGAAGCGGTTGCCGTCCACATCCACCACGTTGGCGCCGGCGGCCTCGGACCACACGAAGGGGTCGTCGCTGATCCTGCCCATGCCCTCGGCGCGGCGGGCGCGGCGGGCCGTGATGGCCGGGCACTCGTGGGCGGCGAGCACGTCGACCAGGGAGGTGGCCTCGGGGCCTGGGATGGCCGTGCGGATGTCGGGGAGCAGGGAGCCGAGCATGGGGACGCCGGGGAAGAGGGGAGATGAGGGGCGGATATCGGGTGGGGAACGATTGTGCGACCCCACCGTGCCCTTGCCCGTGTCCGTGCCCGCACCCGAGCTCGAACTGCCTGGCTACACCTCGACCTTCCGCAACCTCAGCGCATTGCCGATGACCGACACCGAGCTGAAGCTCATGGCGGCGGCGGCGATCATCGGCGAGAGGAGGATTCCGAATGCGGGGTACAGGACACCGGCCGCGACGGGCACCCCCAGCGAGTTGTAGCCGAACGCGAACCACAGGTTCTGCTTGATGTTGGCCATGGTGGCCTGGGACAGGTGGCGGGCCTTGACGATGCCCCTCAGGTCGCCCTTGACCAGCGTCACGGCGGCGCTCTCCATGGCGACGTCGGTGCCCGTGCCCATGGCGATGCCCACGTCCGCCTGGGCGAGGGCCGGTGCGTCGTTGATGCCGTCGCCCGCCATGCCGACGATGTGGCCGTCGGTCTGCAGCGCCCGCACCTTCGCGGCCTTCTCGTCCGGGAGCACGCCGGCGATGACCTCGTCGATGTCGAGGCGTGCGGCGACCGCGGAGGCGGTGGTGGGGTTGTCGCCGGTGAGCATGACCACCCGCACGCCCTGACGGTGCAGGGCGGAGATGGCCTCGGCGGTGGTGTCCTTGATGGGATCGGCCACGCCGAGCAGCGCGGCTGCCCGGCCGTCGACGGCGAGGAACATGACGGTCTGCCCGTCTCCCCGGAGCGTGTCGGCGCGCGCCTCGTGGGCGGCCACGTCGGCACCGGCGGCGGACATCATGGCGAGGTTGCCGAGGACCACGTCGTGGTCGCCGACGCGGCCGCGGACGCCCTGGCCGGTCACGGCGTCGAAGTCGTCCACGGGCAGGAGGGACGCCCCCCGGTCGGTCGCGCCCTGGACGATGGCCTGGGCCAGCGGGTGTTCGCTCTGCCGCTCCAGGGACCCGGCCAGGGCCAGCAGCCGCTCCTCGTCGTGATCGGCCAGCGGCGTGACGGAGACGAGCGCCGGGCGTCCCTCGGTGAGGGTGCCGGTCTTGTCCACCACGAGCGTGTCCACCTTGCGCAGGTGCTCGATGGCCTCCGCGTCGCGGAACAGGACCCCTTCGGTGGCACCCCGTCCGGCGGCCACCATGATCGACATGGGGGTGGCGAGGCCGAGGGCGCAGGGGCAGGCGATGATGAGCACCGCGATGGCGTTGATGAGGGCGTAGGCCATCGGGGGCTCGGGGCCGCAGATCGCCCAGACGACGAAGGTGATCGCGGCCACGACGATGACGGTGGGGACGAACCAGGAGGCGACCATGTCGGCCAGGCGCTGGATGGGGGCGCGGCTGCGCTGGGCCTCGGCCACCATGGTCACGATGCGTGAGAGCAGGGTGTCGGCGCCCACCTTGTCGGCCCGCATGACGAAGGCCCCGGTGCCGTTCAGGGTGGCGCCGATCACCTCGTCACCGGGCTCCTTGCGCACCGGGATGGGCTCGCCGGTGACCATGGACTCGTCGAGGCTGCTCGTGCCGGAGAGCACCTCGCCGTCGACGGGGACCTTCTCGCCGGGGCGGACCCGGAGGGTGTCGCCCACGTGGACCTGCTCGAGGGGCACGTCGTGCTCCGTCCCGTCCGCCTCGATCCGCCGGGCGTGGGTGGCGGCCATGCCGAGCAGCTTGCGGACGGCCGCGCCGGTCTGGCTGCGTGCCCGCAGCTCCAGGACCTGTCCCAGGAGGATGAGGGTGACGATGACTGCCGCGGCCTCGAAGTACACGGCGACCTCACCGCCGTGGCCCCGGAAGGCGTCGGGGAAGATCCCGGGGGCGACGGTCGCGACCACGCTGTAGCCGTAGGCCACCGCCACACCGAGCCCGATGAGGGTGAACATGTTCAGGCTGCGGTGGCGGATGGAGGCGACGGCCCGCACGAAGAAGGGCCAGGCCGACCACAGGCACACCGGCGTGGCCAGGGCGAGCTCCACCCAGGCACGGGACCTGCCCGGCAGCACGCTCGACACGGGCCGGCCCGGGAGCATGTCCAGCATGACGATCAGCACGAGGGGCGTCGTGAGAGCCGCCGCAAACCAGAACCGCCGGCGCATGTCCTTCAGCTCGGCGTCCGTCTCCGAGCCCTCCTCCGCGGTGGCGAGCTTCGGCTCCAAGGCCATGCCGCACTTCGGGCAGGACCCGGGACCGGGCTGTTCGACCTCCGGATGCATCGGGCAGGTGTAGATGGTCTCGCGGGGGGCGGACGAGGATGCCATGCGGGTCCCTCCCGTGTGGTCGGCACGGTGTCGAACCAGCGGGGCTCGTCGACGCGATCGTCGGACGGCTTGAGGACGTGGGGTGTTCCGCTCCGGGCCGTGGCGGGCCCGTGATGCTGGGCTCCCTAGAACCGGATCCCCGCGTGGAACACCCAGGAGAAGCCCTTCGCGGGCTTGTGCTGGCTGAACAGCGTGAAGGTGGCCTCCTGTCCGGTGAGGGCATCGGTGGCCGGGTCGTAGTTCTGCACGGTGAGCTTGTTGACCGGTTGGAACTGCGACGAGATGAGATAGCGCAGCTCGCCGCCGAGGATCCAGCGACCCTTCAGCAGGCCCTGCAGGCCCGCGCCGACCTCGATCCGCAGGGCGGGGGTGTTGTGCAGGTGGGGGTTCCAGCGCTCGCCACCCGGCACCTCGCGGCTGGCGGGATCGGGCCAGGGGTTGGTTGGGTCCTTGGACTTCACCCGGGTCTGCAGGTGGTAGTTGTCGACGCCGAGGCCGGCGAACAGGTACGGGTCGACCGACTGGAACGTGTTCAGGTGGAACGTGGTGCGAAACGTGCCGCCCGCCTGCCACTGGCTCCACTTGAAGTTGTAGACACCCTCTGGGGCGTTGGCGTCGGCGTAGTCGCTGATGCCCGGGATCGTGGCCTGCAGGAACCAAGCCTGGCTGTAGTACACCGTGCCGCCGAAGCCGATCGTGAACATCTTCCAGTTCATGGCGCCCACGTCGAGCGTGAGGCCGAATTCCTGCCAGCCCACGAGCGAGGTGAACAGGGAGAAGGGGCCCGGGTTGTACCCGTTGAACGCCAGGTGGGCGAGCAGGTGCACGTCGCCCTTGTAGAAGGTGGCCACCGGCGGGGGGATGTCGCCCTCCCAGGTGGACGACGGGCCCTTGGCCTGCTCCTCGACGTACTCCTCGAGCTCCTCGTCCTGCGCCCACGCCGGGCATGTCCCGAGCAGGGAGGCGAGCGCGGTGGCGGTGGGCAGAAGGGACCTCAGGGGGGCACTCCAGTGCGAGGGAAGGGGTCAGCGCACCTGTGATAGCACGTCGAAGCGCTCGGACAGGGCCGTGAGGAGCTTGTCGTGAAGCCCGCCGAAGCCGCCGTTGGACAGCACCGCCACCACGTCCATGGGCTGGGCCTGGGCGGCGACGGTGGCGACGATGGCGTCGACGCCGGGCAGGGTCATGGCATCAACCCCCCGGTCGGCCAGATCCTCCACCAGCTGCTCGGCGCTGAAGCGGAGCTCCGGTGCGATGCGGCTGGTGTCGTGGGGCGGCGCGATGATGACCTGGTCGGCCGCGTCGAAGGCCTTGGCGTAGGCCTTCTGGAAGGTGTTGCGCCGGCTGGTGTTGGAGCGGGGCTCCCAGATGGCCCACAGGCGGCGGCTGCCGAACCGCTGCCGGAGCGCCTCGAGGGTGACCTTCACGGCGGTGGGGTGGTGGGCGAAGTCGTCGATGACGGTGACCCGGCCCGGCTCCCCGCGGACCTCCTGCCGGCGCTTGATGCCCTGGAAGGTGGCGAATCCCTCGGCGAGCTGCTCGGGGGTGACGCCCTGGCGGATGGCGGCGGCGGCGGCGGCGACCTGGTTGTACAGGTTGTGCTCGCCCACCATGATGGACTCGAAGGTGCCCACGTCCTCGCCCTTGCGGGTGACGGTGAAGCGCATCACGCCGCGGTCGGTGTCGACGCCCTCGATGCGGCCGTCCCACTCCTGCTCGGGGCCGTAGGTCCAGATGGTGCAGGCGGCGTCCTTGCACACGTCGCGGACGTTGGGGTCGTCCCACCGGGCGATGAGGACGTCGTCCTCGCCCATGGCGTCGACCAGCAGGCGGAAGGAGCGCTTGACGTGGTCGAGGTCGTCGTAGATGTCGGCGTGATCGAACTCGACGCTGGTGAGGATGGCCGTGTTGGGGTGGTAGTGCACGAACTTGGGGCGCTTGTCGAAGAAGGCGGTGTCGTACTCATCGCCCTCGATCACCCACACGTCGCCGCCGCCGGCCCGGGCCGTGCGGTCGAAGTTCTTGGCGATGCCGCCCACCAGGAAGCCGGGATCCCGCCCGGCGGACTCGAGCAGCCACATCTCGATGGCGGTGGTGGTGGTCTTGCCGTGGGTGCCGGCCACCACGATGGAGTGGGCCTGCTCGAGGAAGGCATCGCCGAGCAGCTGGGGCATGGAGGTGTAGGGGATGTCGCTGCCGAGCAGCGCCTGGGCCTCGTCGTAGGTCTTGCGGATGACGTTGCCCACCACCACGAGGTCGGGCATGTGTCGCAGGTTGCCGGAGACAAATCCTTCCATGACGTCGATGCCGAGCCCGTGCAGGTAGGTGGACATCGGCGGGTAGATGCCGGTGTCGGAGCCCGTGATGGTGTAGCCCAGGTCCTGGAGCATGCCGGCGAACGCACCCATGGCGGTACCGCAGATGCCCATCAGGTGGACGGTGGCGGGCGGCGGCGGGAAGGCGGACGTGGGCTGCGACATGGACTCTCCTGGGACGGGGCGCCCGGAGCGTAACTCAGGTGAGGCAGGGCAGGTGACGAAGAGGGAGCAACCCGATAGGGACGCGGCCCAAGTCGTGGTCCAAGGAGACATCCGTGTCGAAGAACGATGCCATGGTCCGAGCGCTCGCCTGCGATGGCAAGGTGCGCCTGCTCGCCCTCGAAGCCACCCGCACCACCCGTGAGCTGGCAGAGCGCCACGGGCTGTCCGGTCGTTCCGCTCGGCTCGCCGCGGAGATGACGGTCGCCAACGTGATGATGGCCGCCTTCCTCAAGGGCGACGAGCGCCTGAGCCTTCAGCTGCAGGCCACCGCACCCAACGCCGCCTACCTCGGCGAGATCGACGCCGACGGCTTCTTCCGCGGCCGGCTCACCCCCGCCGTGATCCCCGAGGTCACGGAGGTCGATGGTCTGCTCCTGAGCATCAAGCACACGGCGGTCAAGGAGCTGTACCGCGGCGTCACGGCTGTCGAGCACGAGTCCATCGAGGCGGCGTTGAACCACCACCTGAAGACCTCCGACCAGGTGGCGGCCATCGTCCGCATCCAGGTCGACATGGTGGATGGGGCCATCGAGCGTGTGTACGGCGTGCTCGCCGAGCGCCTGCCGGAAGACAAGGACCGCCCGTCCCTCGATGCCGCCGAGTTCGAGCAGCGCCTGGGCCCCCTGCGCACGGCCCGTCTCGAGGCGCCTGTCGACCAGATCTGGCAGATGGAGTGGCTCGACATGCCGGTGGAGCCCCTCGAGGAGCGCTTCATCCGCTACCGCTGCCGGTGCAGCCGCGAGAAGGTGGAGAGCACCCTGCTCGGTCTGGGCGAGGGCACCCTCACCGAGATGCGCGACGAGGACCACGGCGCCGAGGTCGACTGCCACTACTGCGGCGATCGCTACCTGTTCACCGAGGCCGAGCTCAGCGAGCTCATCCATCGGTTCACGGCCGGCCCCCAGGCCTGAGTCGCCCGGGCCGCACCGGGCCGCTGCCCGCCCCTGACTGCCTCAGCGGGCGGTGCACACGCCCTTGAGCGAGGCCACGGTGGCCGGTCCCATGGCCGGCAGTTTCGCCAGCTCGTCGCAGGACGAGAACGGCCCGTTGGCGTTGCGCCAGTCGATGATGGCCTGGGCCTTGGTGGGGCCCACGCCGGGCAGCTGCTGCAAGGTGGCGTGATCGGCGGTGTTGATGTCGACGCGGCCACCGGTGGCTGCCGGTGCCGGCTCGGGCACCGTGACCCGATCCCGCAGCGTGACCAGCGTGGCCGGCCCGACGCCATCGACCTTGAGCAGATCCTCGACCCGCGCGAACGGGCCGTTCTCGTTGCGCCAGGCGACGATGGCCGCGGCCTTCGACGGCCCGATGCCGGGCAGCGCCGCCAGCTCGGTCTCGGTGGCGGTGTTCAGGTTCAGGGGCGCCTGCGCGAAGGCACACGCCATCAGGAAACACAGCAGAAGCGCTCTCATAGCTTCACATCTCCATCATCTGTCTTCAGGCCGGCATACGGATCGGCGCCCTCTTCGGGTACCACGACCCTCCAGGTACCCGCGCCCGTGCCCGACCTACCCGGCCTCGGACCTCCCGCCCCTTCTTCCTCGACCCACTCCAGCACATCCCCCTCCCGGATCCCGTCGGGCAGCTCCGCCAGCACGACATCCCGGAACCCATCAGGCCCCTCGAGCACGGCGACCTCTCCCTCGATCCGATCCACGACGAACCTCATGGCGCCACCTCGCTGAGACCGTGATCCAGCGGCCAGCTCGGACCGAGCTCCCGCAGGCTGCCTTCGAACACCTCGACGCGCTCGCCGTCGGACAGCACCCGGACGTTCCCGGAGCGATCGGTGCGGAACACGAGCACGTTGCGTGCGTGCAGGCGGGCCAGGGTCTCCTCACCGGGGTGGCCGTACCGGTTGTCCGCCCCGCAGCTCACGAGGGCCACATCCGGCGCCACTGCATCGAGGAAGGCCTCGGTGGAGGAGTGGTTGCTGCCGTGGTGGGGCACCTTGAGCACCTCGATGTCGTCCGGCAGGCCCTGGGACACGAGCCAGGCTTCGGACGGCGCCTCGATGTCGCCGGTGAGGAGCATGTCGACCTCGCCGTGCTGCAACCACAGCACCACCGAGTTGCTGTTGTGGTCGGAGCGGGTGTCCTCGAAGTGTACCTGGGGCGGCGCGAGGACGGTGAGGACCGCCTCGTCGCTCAGCTCGACACGGCGCCCGGGCGTTGCCGGCAGGTAGGTGATGCCCCGGGTGCGCACGGCGTCGATGACGTTCTGGAACGTGCGGGTGGTGTGGGGCAGGCGGTTGTCCATGTAGTAGGACACCCGCAGCTCGGAGAGCACCTCGTCCAGGGCGCCGATGTGGTCGGCGTGGGCGTGGCTGGCCACCACGAGATCGAGCTGGTGGACGCCGAGGGCCTGCAGCTGGGGCAGGATCACGGACGGGCTCTGGCCGGCGTCGACCAGGACGGTGCGGCCCTCGTGGCGCAGGACCATGGCGTCGCCCTGGCCGACGTCGAGCAGGTCGAGGAGCAGCGGTGCCCCGGAGGCGGGCATCGAGGCGGCGAGGAGGGCGGCGAGGAGTGCCGGGCGGGCGCTGGAGACGCGGCCTCGGGGGACCTGCGGTGCACAGCGGCCGTGGGCCGGCCGTGCAGGCAGGATCATGGCGTGGGCTGGAGCCTCTGGAAGTGGGGCTGGCGGAGGGTGTAGTCATAGCTGCCGACCCACCAGTCGTCGCCGATCCGGACAATTTCGTTGTGGAAGCCCACGGCGGTCTCCTCGCCGGCCAGGGTGACCTTGACCCACTCGGCGCCCTGCTTGTTGGCGAGCTTGAGGTTGTTGTACTGGCCGTCGAAGTACAGCACCGCGATCTGGCCACCCATCTTCACGATCTCCGTGTCGGCGCCGGTGTACTCGCCCTGGTCGACGACCTCGGACAGGTACGTTCCGCCGGGGGCCGCGAACGCGTACATCAGGTGCTGGTTCTGCACGTCGTGGTAGGCGATGTGGGTGCCGTCCTCGTCCACCCGGACGGACGGCCACTGGCCCATGTCGACGCCCTCGTCGGTGAGGAAGAACTGCCGCCAATTGCCGGTGCCACCCTCGATCATCGACAGGCGCTGCTGGGCGGCATCGTAGAAGAACACCTGCTCGGCGCCGGTGGCGGCGAGGTGGACCCGGGCGAAGGTACCTACGGAGGCCTCGCGGGAGATGGGACTGCCCGAGGCGTCGATGCCCGTCCAGGGCTGGCCGCGCCAGGCCTCCTCGATGGTCCACTCCACCGTGGTGGCGCCGTCGTCGTCCGTGCCGAAGGCATCGAAGCGGGCGATGTGCAGCGTGCCCTCGCCGGCGTGGTGGTAGGCGATGACCGGTCGGCCGTCGGCGTCGAGCTGCATGTCGGCCCACTGGCCGGTGGGGGCGGAGGAGCTTCCGCCCTCGAGCTCGCCGGTGATCCAGGTCTTCGGGCCTGTGCCCCGGTAGGCCCAGCGCAGGTTGCCCCGGCCGCCGTCGAGGTAGGCGATCCACACGCCGCCGTCGGGGTCGACCTTCATGGTGGCGTGCTGGCCCCGGTCGCCGCTGTCGAGGCCGGAGGCGTCGTCGAAGAAGCCATCGACCTGCTCGTACATCCAGGCGACCTCGCCCGCGTCGTCCGGGGTGCCCACGGCGAACACGAGGCCGCCGTTGGTGGCGTCGTACATGGCCACCGCGAGACGCTCGCCGTCGGGGGCCAGGTCCATCGACATCCACCGACCGAGATCCTCGCCCACCTCGTCGGACTGGCTGCCCCGCAGGGCGTTCGGGAGTTCGACGGTGGGCTGGCAGCCGGCGAGGAGTGCGGAAAGGACCAGGTACAGTGGGCGTACCGAAGGGAACATGGTGGCCTCTGGGCAGCGATGGGCGGCCAATGTGCCACTTTCGTCCTGGTCATGTCAACGAAGCGGCCAGGTCCGTGGGGTATGGCCGTGAAGCAGTCGCAAAGGGGGTCCAAAGGGGGTCCCAAAGGGGGTCAGACCGCAAGCTGTTATACCTTTTCAAGGTATAACAGCTTGCGGTCTGACCCCCATGTGTGTGCTGACCCCCATGTGCTCATGCACGCTGCCCGCCATGCACGTGCCCGTGCCCCAGCCCACGGCCCAAGAACGACGAGACCCCGGCCATGAGGCCGGGGTCTGGCGACGGGCGGAGCAAGCCCCGCCCCTACCCGTGACGCGCGGACGGCGTCCGTGGCGTCACTTGGCGGCGGGCATCGCCTCGCGGATGGCGGCGAGGGTCTGCGAGGCCGTCTCGGCGGTGAGCGCGAGCTGCTCGAAGCTGTGGGTGCTCGACAGGAAGAAGCGCAGGCGCGCCGCATCCTCGGCCACCGCCGGGTAGACGATGGGCTGCACGTTGATGCCCTGGTCCTGCAGCTTCTCGGACAGCACGAGCGCGTGGGCCGAGTTGCCGGTGATCAGCGGGATGACGGCGGAGCCGCCGAGGGCCGGGCCGGTGTCCATGCCGCGCTTCTCGAGCTCGTCGTGGAAGAACATCGCGTTGGCCTGCAGCTTCTCCACGCGCTCGGGCTCCTGCAGCATCAGCTTCAGGGCCGACAGGGCGGCGACGCCGTTGGCTGCGGTGAGGCCCGCCGAGTACACGAAGCCGGGGGCGGTGTACTTGAGGTACTGGATCAGGGCCTTCGAGCCGGCGATCCAGCCACCGCAGGACGCGACGGACTTGGACAGGGTGCCCATGAAGATGTCGACGTCGCCGTTCTGGATGCCGAAGTGCTCTGCCACGCCACGGCCGGTCTTGCCGACGATGCCGAAGCTGTGGGCCTCGTCGACCATCAGCAGGCAGTCGTGCTGCTTCTTCAGGCGGATGTACTCGGGCAGCTGACAGATGTCGCCGTCCATGGAGTACACGCCCTCGACCACGATGAGACAGCGGCGGTAGTGGGGCCGCAGGGCCTTGAGCTGCTCCTCGAGGTGGGTGGGATCCTCGTGGCGGAAGCCGCGACGCTGGGCGCCGGACAGCTTGATGCCCTGCAGGATGGAGTCGTGGATGTACTCGTCGTGCAGGATGAGGTCGTCGGGACCCATCAGGTGGCCGACCGTCGTGACGTTGGTGGCGTGGCCGGCGGTGAAGAGCAGGGCATCCTCGCAGCCCTGGGCCTCGGCGAGCATCTTCTCGAGCTCCCCGTGGAAGGGACGCTCACCGGATGCCACGCGGCTGGCGGACACGGAGGTGCCGTAGCGCTCGACGGCCTCCTTGACGTCCTTCAGGACGCGGGGGTCGCCGGACAGGCCGAGGTAGTTGTAGGAGCTGAAGTTGATCAGCTCGCGGCCATCGACGGACGTGGTGTCGCGGGCGGTGCCCTCGTGCACGGCGAAGTAGGGGTTGCGCAGGCCCATGGCCTTCACGCCCTCGAGGCGGTCGGCCATGGCCGTGACCTCGGGCCACTTCGACACGTCGGAGCTCGTGCCCGGACGGGTGACCTTGCGCAGCTCGGCGACCACGTCCTCGGCGACCATCACCAGCGCACCGGTGGCGTCGCGGACGACCACGGTGGCGGAGAAGCGGTCTTCGGAGGCCTCGCCGAAGTGGACGGCGGTGTCGTAGCTGCGGCCGGCGACCAGGGGCGCGAACATGCGCACGCGGCCGAGGCTCACCGGGGTGCCGGCGCGCTCGTAGCGGGTCCAGGCCACGTGGGCGGCGAGCTGGAACGCGCTGTCGAGGGCGAGGGGATCCACGCTGAAGCGGGAGCGACTGGTGGCCGGGGTCCACTTCGCGGGGTGGCCGCCGACGATGGTGCCGGTGGCGAAGTCCTCGCCGACGGCCTCGATGGCGGTCAGGCCCTGCAGCAGGGGGCCGTGGAAGGTGATGTCGTCGTAGAACTCCCGCAGGGACAGGCTCGGGGCCTTGCCGCCGGTGGGGCGGGCGGGGATGCCGGAGGAATCCTGCACGGGCACGACGGTGGCGGTGTAGGCCAGGGCCTGCTCCTCACCGAGGTGGATGGCTGCCTTGTCGCCGGACACCTTGACGGTGATCAGCGTGGGCTCACGCACGGCGATGCCCTTGAACAGCTTGACGTCACGCACCTCGAAGGGGGCAGGCAGATCTGCGGCCCAGGCCATCAGATCCGTGGCGCCGGCCAGGGGCAGCACCGGGGTGCCGTCGATGGCGTGGTCGAGCAGGTAGGGGTCGGTCTCGGTGGACACCATGAAGGAGGTGACCGCCTCGCGGGTGGTGTGGGGGACCCGGCGACCCTGGGCGAGGGGACCGCCCTTGCCGGAGGTGGCGGCCAGGAGGGCGTCGAGGCCCACCTGCATGCCGACGAAGTCCACGCCTTCCTTGCGCATGGCGGCGCGGACGGGGGCGGGGATGGTGTCGACCATGGCGGTGCCGGCCCAGGGGCCGTACTCCGCGACCGCGCCGTGGACGCCCTCGGGCACCACGCGGCTCAGGGCGCTGAGCAGGTTGTTGGCGGCGCCGTAGTGGGCCTGGTGGCGGTTGCCGAAGCGACCGGCCCAGGAGCCGATGCCGACGATGGCCTGCAGGGTGCCGCGGGTGGCCTCGATGAGGTTCAGCCAGCCGTCGACCTTGATGGACCGGGCCTTGTGGCCGAGCTGCGCATCGACCTTGCCGAGGGGGCCGTCGGCGAGGATGCCGGCGCCGTGGAAGACATGGGTGATGCCCTTGCCCTTCAGGCCCTCGGTGAGCGCGGCGGAGTCGGTGACGTCGGCGAGCACCACGTGCACGTTCTGCAGGCCGTCGAGGATGGCCTTCTCGTCGCCCGTGGGCTGCTTGCGGCCGATGACGTACACGCCGGCGACCTTGCCGGCGAGGCGCTCGGCCAGCTTCAGGCCGATGCCGCGGGTGCCGCCGGAGATGGCGACCACGGCGGTCTCGGGCAGCGCGGTGACGGACTCGTCCGACACGGCACGCAGGGCGCGCACGTGGCGCAGGCCCATGACGTAGCGGACGTCGACGGTGCGGTCGGCGGCGGTGAGCTCGTCGACCACCACACCGGCGGCCTCGGCGAGGGAGCCGGCGCGGATGTGCTTGACCATGGCGTCGGGCCACTCGCGGGACACACCGCGGAGGGCGCCGGCGACACCGGCGGCCCACACATCGGAGGCCTTGGACAGCGCCACCACGTGGGGGGCGGCGTCGCGGGCGGCCTGGGCGTCGAGCAGGGCGAGGAGCTCGCCGGCCTGGTCGGGCCACTGGCCGGCCTCGGGGGCCGCGGCGGCACCGAAGGGACCCACCCACACGATCACGTCGGCGGGCTCGGTGGTGGAGGTGGCGGCGCGGGCATCGAGGCCCTGCTCCTGCAGGGACGCGACGACGGCGGCCACATCCTCGGCGTGGCCACCGTGGACGACCACGTTGTCGGCCGGGATCTCGCGACCGGGCAGCTCCGCCAGGGGCGTGGGGCTCCAGACGGGGGCGTAGGCGGTCAGGGGCTGGTCGTCGGCGTCGTCGGAGGCGGCCTCACCGGAGGTGGAGGCGCCGCCGGCCACGAAGTCGACGATGGTCTGCACGGTGGGGCTGTTGATGAACAGCTCCTGGGGGATGCCACCCATGCCGGGGAAGGCCTCGGCGAGTCCGGTGGACAGGTCGCCGACCATGAGGGAGTCGAAGCCGAGATCCTCCATCAGGCGGGTCTGGGGCTTCAGCGCGGCCTCGGGGTAGGCGGAGACCTTGGCGATGACCTTGAGCACCTGGCCCATGGTGTCGTCGGCGGGGGCGGCGGCCACGGGGGCGGCTGCCTCCTCCTTGGCCACGGCGGGCATCTCGATCACCTGGGGGCGGGGGCGGTGCTTCACGCCGCTGATCTTGACCGGACGGGTGCGCTTGTCCTTGATGGCCCAGTACTCCTCGCGGGGGAGCACGGTGGGGGGCACGGAGGCGGGCTTGGTGCCCTGCAGCAGGGGCATCAGGTCGAGCTCGACGCCGGCGATCCACAGCTGGCCCAGGGTGGCGAGCAGGCTGGTGACGCCCTCGTCGTCCTCGCGGGAGGCGAGGGTGAACACGCCCTTGGAGGCCACGTCGAGGCTGGGCAGGGTGCCGCGGGCGAAGCTGGCAAGGGGACCACCGGCGCCCACCTGCAGGAACAGGTCGGCGCCACGCTCGGTGGCGACCTTCAGGGCGTCGGTGAACAGCACCGGGCTGACGGCGTGGCGGCCGAACACGGCCTTCGCGTCGTCGGCATCGGCGTAGGGGGCGCTGGAGATGGCGGATGCCACGGCCACCTTCGGATCGGCGAAGTCGATGTCGGCCAGCAGGTCGCTGACGTCCATGTCGCCGAGCACGGGGCTGTGGAAGCCGTGGGAGACCACGAGCCGGGTGGCCTTGATCTCGCGGGCCTCGGCTGCGGCGACCACCTGCTCGATGGCCTCGGTGGCGCCGGAGACCACGAACTGGCGGGGGTGGTTGACGTTGGCGATGATCGCGCCGTCGACCAGCAGGCTCTCGACGACGGAGCGCTCGGCCATGACGGCGCACATGGCTCCGTGGTCGCCGGGCAGTTCGGCCATCTTCTGGCCACGGCGGCCGACGAAGGTGGCGGCCTGGGCGGCGGGCAGCACGCCGGCGACGGCGGCGGCGGTGAACTCACCGAGGGAGTGCCCGAGCACGACCTCGGGGGTGACGCCCACCTGGCCGAGCAGACGGGCGAGGGCCACGCCGCAGGCCAGCAGCACGGGCTGGCAGTTCTCGGTGGCGGTGAGCTCGGCCATGGCCGCCTCGTCGTCCACGGGAACCTGACGCAGCTCGGGGTACAGCAGGTGGGTGAGCGGCACGGGCAGCAGATCGCCCAGCTGGCCCTCGAGCTCGTTCAGGGTGTCGCGGACGACGGGGAAGCGCTCGACGAGCTGACGCATCATGCCGATGCGCTGGCTGCCCTGACCGGGGAACAGGAAGGCGAGCTTCGGGGTGCCCTCGTGGCCGCCCATCTGGACGCCCTCGGGATGCCCGCCCTGCTCGAGGGTGCGGAGCTGCTCGCGCAGCTGCTGCAGGCTGCCGGCCACGACGGCGGCGCGGAAGTCCTGCGGGCGACGGTGGGCCCAGGCGCGGGCGACGTTGCGCAGGGAGATGGTGGCGTCGACGTCGAGGGTGTCGGCGATCTGGCCGGCCAGGTCACGCAGCTTCGCCTCGTCCGGGGCGGACAGCAGGATGAGCTCGTGCTGCTCCGGCTGGGCCTCGATCTCCGGACCGGCGCCGAGGACGGCGTGGCCGTTGGTGCCACCGAAGCCGAAGGAGGACACGCCGGCGAGGCGCTTGGGGTCCGTCCAGGGGGTGGGCTCGGTGGGGATGACGTACTTGCGCTCCTCGAGCTGCAGGTCGGCCTTGCCGCTCTCGAAGCCGGCCAGGGGCGGGATGGTCTTGTGGTAGATGGACAGGGCCGTCTTCACGAGACCGGCCATGCCGGCGGCCGACATGGTGTGGCCCACGTTGGCCTTGGAGGAGCCCAGTGCGAGCTGGGTCTTGGGCTGGCCGAGGGCGTCGTACAGCGCCGAGACCTCGGTGACGTCACCCACGAGGGTGCCGGTGCCGTGGGCCTCGATGTGGGTGGCCTCGGTGGAGTCCTGGCCGGCGTCCTTCCAGGCCTGGCGGATGACCTCGGACTGACCGGAGGCGAGGGGGGCCATGGGGCCGTCGCCGCGGCCGTCGTTGTTGACCGCGATGCCGTGGAGCACGGCGTAGATGCGGTCGCCGTCGCGCTGGGCGTCCTCGAGGCGCTTGAGCATCACCAGGCCCACGCCGTCGCCCTGCACGAAGCCGTCCGCGCGCTCGTCGAAGGGCAGGCAGCGGCCCTGCTTGGACATGGCGCCGATGCGGGTGAAGGCGACGTAGTGATCGGGGGTGAGCTGGATGTAGGCACCGCCGGCGAGGGCGGCGTCGACCTGGCCGGTGCGCAGCTGGATGACGGCGTTCTGGATGGCGACCATCGCCGAGGAGCAGGCGGCATCGGTGGTGTAGGCCGGGCCGTGCAGGTTGAACTCCTGGGCGACGGCGGCGGCGATCATGTTGCCGAGGGCACCGGGGGAGCTGAACGGGCGGGTGGGGACGACGTTCTCGACCGCCTCGGCGATCGCGGTGGGATCCTCGGGCGCGACGCCGAGGGCGCCGGTGGACATGAGCAGCGCCATGGTGCGGGACTGCATCAGCGCGCGGTATTCGCCATCGGTGACGCCCATGAAGACGCCGGTCTTGTGGGGCATCTGATCAGGCGCGTAGCCGGCGTCCTCCATGGCCTCGAACGCGGTCTCGAGGGCGAAGCGCTGCTGGGGATCCATGACCTCGACCCGGCGGGGCGGAATGCCGAAGGCCAGGGCGGGGAAGGTCTTCACGTCCTTCATGAAGGCGCCGTTGGGGGACTGGGTGCGGTCCATGTCCCGGGCGGTCTTGCTCATGAAGGCTTCGTGGTCCCAGCGGTCCGCGGGGACGGGGCCGAAGGCATCCCGGCCCTGACGGATCAGGTCCCAGTAGCGTTGAAGGTTGGGGGCGTCGGCGAACCGACATGCCATGCCGACGATCGCGATGGCGCTCATCGATGCCTCTCGTGGGAAGGAGGAGGAGGTGTCCGAGATGGACGAAGGGCGGCCGCGGGGAGGAGCGGCCGCCGGGGGTCGGGCAGGTGGCCCGACCTACATGCGTGCGAGCTTGTTCTTGGCACGGCTCCACAGCGACTTGGCCACGTGGCGGGCCACGGTGACGGTGTTGCCGGAGGCGCCCATGGTGCGGTTGCCCTGCGTGCCGATCTTGCCGGTGAGGTACAGCTGGCGGGCCTTGCGGCGCTGCAGCTTGCCCGAGGAGGTCTTGGGCAGGGAGCCGGGCGCCAGGCAGACGATGTCGGCCGGCGGCGAGCCGATCTCCTTGCGGACGGCGTGGGCGACGGCCTCGCGGATGGCCTCGTGGGCCTCTTCGCCCTCGGCCTTGGTCTCGAGGGTGACCACCAGCTCCTCGGAGTTCTCGCCGGGGACGGAGAACGCGATGACGTTGCCCTTGCGGACGCTGTCGACGTCGGCGGCGGCCCACTCAATGGCCTGCGGGTGGATGTTGCGGCCGTTGATGATGATGAGGTCCTTCATGCGTCCGGTGACGTAGACCTCACCGTCGAGCATGTAGCCGAGGTCGCCCGTGTGCAGCCAGCCGTCCTTGAAGGAGGCGGCGGTGGCCTCGGGGTTGTTCAGGTACCCGGGGGTGACGGACGGACCCTTGAAGCACAGCTCGCCCTCGACGCCGTCGGGGAGGCGGCGGCCATCCTCGGACTTGGCGCACAGGTCGTGGTGGGGGAAGGTGGTGCCGCAGGACACGTGGCGCAGGAAGGGCCTGCCCTCGACCGGAGGCTCGCAGGTGCCGTCCTCGGCGAAGCGCTCGGCGTCGACGTTGTGCACCTTGTAGGGCGTGCCCAGGGGCTTGAGCGACATGCACAGGGTGGCCTCGGCCATGCCGTAGGCGGGCAGGAAGGCGTTGGGGTCCATGCCGGTGGAGGCCGAGAACTTCTCGATGAAGGCGTCGGCGACATCGGGGTGGATGGGCTCGGCGCCGCAGCCGAAGGCCTTCATGGAGGACAGGTCCCAGCGCTCGAGGTCGGCCTCGCGGGCCTTCTTGCTGACGAGGGCGTAGGCGAAGTTCGGGGCGAAGGAGACGGTGCCCTTGTACTTGGTGATCGCGTCGAACCACACCTTGGGGCGCTTGATGAAGCGCATGGTGGGGATGAACACCGAGCTCATGCCGTGCAGCAGGGTGGAGATCACGAAGCCGATGAGGCCCATGTCGTGGTACAGCGGCAGCCAGGCCACGGCGACGTCGGTCTCGTCGAAGCCGAGGTGGTCGGCGAGGATGGCGTGGGCGTTGGCCACGAGGCCGGCGTGGGTGACCACGACGCCCTTGGGATCGCTGGTGGAGCCGGAGGTGTACTGCAGGAACGCGGTGTCCTCGGGGGAGATCTCCGGGTACACGGGCTGGCCCTGGGCCTCGCGGAGGGTCTCGACGACGATGAGGCCGCGCAGGGTCTCGACCTGATCCACCTGGGACCACACGATGTTCTTCAGCTTGTCGCTGACGACCAGGTACTTGGCGTCCGAGGTGGACAGGACCTTGCGGGTGCGCTCCTCGTAGGCGTCGAGCGCGGAGAAGGACATCGGCGGGTACAGGGGCACCGGGATGACACCCACGCGCAGGGCCGCGAGGAAGGTGAGGACGAAGTCCTCGGGCTCGATGACGATCAGGCCGATGGTGTCGCCCTTCTTCAGGCCCTTTGCCTGCAGTGCCGCGGCACGGCGTGCGGTGAGATCCTCCACCTCGGTGTAGGGGTAGCTGACCTCTTCACCCTTCATGTTCTGGAAGGTGTAGCCGGACTTGGGGAAGCGGGTGCCGGTCTGGGCGACCGCCTCTGCCACCGTCGAAAAGAAAGCCATGAGTTCTCCGTTCGGGGGATGCCTGTCGGGCATGCAGACGTGGCTCCGCCCACCGGCCGTGCCGGAAGCGGAACTGTGCGGTCGCCATGTACGTCAGAAATCTTAGCGTTGCAAGGAAGAACGGGGATCGTGGCGTCAACGAAAAGTCGGCCCGAAAACCGTCCCATCGGTCGGTATCCGCCACGGATTGCATCTGTGGAGACGGCCGCGAGACCGGACGGCGGGTCGGTTTGCATAGTGCAATGTGATGGTAGGAAATGTGGTGGTGTGCAAATCAGTGCGCGCACGCGCCCACGATCACGGTGGACCCGGGTGCGCGGGGCCCACCCGTGGACGACCCGTTTGTGACGTTGTGTCAGGCGCCCCGTCGCGCGACGGTCTCGCGGGCCGCGAGCGGGGCGTCGGGTGGGTCCCCGAAACGTCGAACGCCCTCCCCGCGAAGCGGAGAGGGCGTGGAGGTGGTGCTCCCAGCAGGACTCTAACCTGCGACCTACCGCTTAGGAGGCGGTTGCTCTATACAACTGAGCTATGGAAGCACGTCGCGGCCCTTGTACTCCGTTCGGGCGGCCACGTCACCTCCCCGTGGAGGCCTGCTGCGGGCGCCGGGGGTCAGCTGACGTGCCGCGAGAGCCGATACAAGGGGGGCAACCGGGTGAGGGAGGACACATGGCACGCTGGGTGGGGCTCGTGGCGCTGGTCTCGATGGGCTGTGGTGCCGAGGTCCGCAACCAGGTACGCCTCGAGGAGCCCACGCGGGGGGCCGGGATCGTGCAGGTCGACGTGGACCGGGGCTACCTCGACGTGGTCGGCGGCGCGCGGGATCGGGTCGAGGTCGATCTGATCAGCTGGGCGAAGGCGGGCACCCGGGCGGCCGCGCGGTCCAACGAGGCGCGCAACAGCTGGAGCCTCGTCTCCGACGGCACCATCGTCTCCCATGTCACCACCGCCCCCGCGGGCGAGGCGGGCGTCGACAGCTTCATGGCCGTGCCCTTCTTCGCCGATCTGTGGGCGAACGTGGGCAGCGGCGACGTGTTCCTCGAGGCGTTCAACGGTACCCACAGCGTGGGAGCCTGGAACGTGCGGGGCAGGGCGGTGGAAGGTGAGGGGACCTTCGTGGCCGACAACATCGTCGAGCTCGAGCTGTACCCCTATGTCGACGCCGTCGTCGACATCGAGGCCTATACCGGTGTCGACCTGTGGCTGCCCTTCGGAGGGGAGTACGACATCGAGGTCTTCCACCCCACCTGGGCGCGGGTCTACTGGGACGACCTGGGCTTCGTCGTGGTGGACACACGGCCCGGCTACACACGCCTGGTGAGCGGTCGGGGGCTCGCGCGGTTCCGTGTCGACGTCATCGCAGGCGATTTCCATCTGTACGAGGCCTATTAGTTCCTGCGGTGTGGCTTCTCGTGCGTGCATGTGTGGCGGAAATCGAATAAGCGAGGACCTGCCCGGTGTTCAGAAACTGAGCACCGCCATTCCCAGGGCACGCAGGAGGAAACCGATGGGCTTGGATGTCAAGGAGCTGATTGCGCAACGAGAGTCGCTCTCCGCCGGCGACGCCGTTGCGGCCTGGGCCGACGACGCTGCCCAGATCGCTTCCATCCTCGATGAAGGTGCTGTCGACAGCGCCGCCCGTGCCCAGCTCGCCGAGCAGCTCGTGGGTCTCGTCGAGTCCGGTGAGGGCGCCCATGGCGACCGCGTGGTCGTGGGCCAGCTCCTCGGAAAGGTCGGCGACCCCCGCGTCGTCACCTCCGATCAGGCCGACTACTGGGTCCCGCTCACGCTGAAGTCCGGCGACAACTTCGCCATCGGTCGCTTCCCGGTCACCAACAAGGAGTACCGGGCCTTCGTGGCGGATGGTGGCTACGAGCGCCGCGACCTGTGGACCGACGACGGCTGGGCCTGGCTGCAGGACTGCGAGAACCCCTGGCCCGTCCTGGTCGACGTCAACCCCGACGTCGAGGACTTCGTGGTCGACAACCAGCCCGTCGTGGGCGTGAGCTGGTACGAGGCGCAGGCCTTCGCCAACTGGGCCGGCGCACGCCTGCCCCGCTGGTACGAGCGCGTGTTCGCCATCCGCGGCCTCGAGAAGCGCCCCTACCCCTGGGGCTCCCCCTTCGGCGAGGGCAACGCCAATTCCAAGGAGGAGGTCATCGAGCGGCCCGTGGCCGTCGGCCTCTTCGTTCGCGACACCACCCCCGAGGGCGTGCGCGACCTCGCCGGCAACGCGGGCGAGTGGACCTCCGAGCAGGCGGGCGACGAGTACCTGCTGCACCCCGGCGCGTGGGATCAGCCCTCCCTGGCCTGCTGGGCCAAGGCACTGACCTCCAGCTCCCCCACCTCCCGCTGGGCAGCGCTCGGCTTCCGGCTCGCCAAGGACGCCTGAGTCCTCCACCGGGTCCACGAGACAGGGCGGCCTCCCCACCAGGGTAGGCCGCCCTTCGTGCGTTCGGGGGAGGATGTCGCCCCATCACCTCGGGCGCGGGAAGGGGCCTCAGCCGACCCACTTGTAGCGGGTGCTGCGCTTCTTGCCGCTGCGCTCGACCTGGCCCTTGTCGACCAGCTCGAGGAGGAGCCGGCGCACCGGGTCGGCCTTCAGGCCGGTGGCCTCCTGGGCCTCTGCGGAGTCGATCTCGCCCTTGTCCTTGAGGACCTGCTGCAGGGCCTTGCGGGCATCCTGCAGGCGCGCGGAGCGCTCGGCGGTCTGGCCGGCCTGGGCGACCTCCGGGGGGATCTGGTCCTTGAACTTCACGTGGACGTGGCGCAGTCCGGGACCGCGCCCCACGCTGAGCACGTCGCCGGTGTCTTCGAGAGCCTTCCGCAGCGCGGGCCAGGCGCCGGGTTGGAGGTTCATGGCAGACAGGATGTCCACCCGGCTGGCACCACGAGGGGAGTTCTCCAGGAAGTTCAGCGTGCGCTGAACGAGGGGTTCCAGATCGGCCTGGGGCAGTTCGACGCTGGCCGTGGAGCGGCGTCGGCTTTGACGTGACCTCGCCAAGGGGTCCTCCAGCTTGGTGGGGGTGCGCAGGGGAGCGCGCCGTGGGGTGACGTGCGGCTCTTCGACACGTCCACGTGGGGTTCAATCCAGGTACCCGATTCCCCGCCGATCGTGTCATGGAGAAGGTGTCCTGTTAGGCGCTGTGGCAACATGGGTACCCGGGCGTAGGCCTGCACCCGTATGCACGCCGAAGGAGGAGAATTGGGCCTTGACGAGAATCAACGGCAGACTGTGGTGGATCTCCTGCACGTGCTCGGACCCGAGCAGGACGCCGGGCCCTTGATGAGCTTTTTTCATTCCCACAAGGACGAATGCATCGCCGAGCTCACCGTACCGGAGAGCCCCGATGTGGTCCGCGCGGCGCTGATCCGGCTGTTGCCGGCGGTCGTCGAGGAGCCGGAGCGGGCCGAGCTTCTCGGGCAGGTGAAGACCCTGCTGCAGACCCTCGAGGGAGAAGCCGTCAACCCGATGCTCCGCCACCCGGCCTGGCTCGGGCTCTGCTGGCTCGAGACCCTCTCCCAGCTCGACGACCCCCGTGCGGAGCAGCAGTCGGTGGAGTCGGCCCTGCAGGCGTTCCACCGCATCGCCCCCACCGAGGAGGTGGCGGAAGGGGAGGCCGCCTGGGCCATGGCCGAGGTGGCGGAGGAGGCCGGCTGGACGGACTGGGTGGACTCGCTGATGGGCATGGCCGTGCAGGCGCCCTTCGCCAGCGAGGAGAACCTCGGCAAGGTCCGTCTCATCCAGCTGTTGCGGATGATCGAGGCCGAGCACCCGGACGCCCTCGAGGCGGCGGGAGAGGTCATCGACATGGACGTCCTCGACACGCCCTCGCGCATCCATGCGCTGTGGGTGGGGGCGCTGCTGGCGGCGCAGATCCAGGACGTCGAGCGCGCCCTGGAGTGGCTGCAGCAGGCCGAGGCGCTCGCGATCGAGCTCGGCGACGGCGAGATCGTCGACAAGGTCCGTCAGATGATCGCGGCCATCCGTGGTGGCGGTGGTCCGGCAGCCCAGGCCAAGTGATCGGCGCACAAATGCGATGTGCCGGTGGCTTCGCCTGTGCTAGACCGGCACCATGATTCCGCATCACTACCCCAACGGCGTCGGTTGGGTCGAGGTCATCGCTGGCTGCATGTTCTCCGGAAAGACGGAGGAGCTCATCCGCAGGCTCCACCGTGCCCGGATCGCTCGCCAGGAGGTCGTCGTCTTCAAGCCGACCCTCGACTCCCGCTACGGCACGCAGGAGGTCGTCTCCCACAGCGACGACCGCATTCCCTGCATCCCGGTGTCCGAGGTCAGGCAGATCATCGAGTCTGCGGGCTCGGCACAGGTGGTGGGCATCGATGAGGCCCAGTTCTTCGACAACAGCCTGATCGAGGTGATCGAGGAGCTCGCCAACGATGGGGTGAGGGTGGTCGTGGCGGGCCTCGACCAGGACTTCCGGGGCGTACCCTTCGAGCCGATGCCCCAGCTCCTGGCCGTGGCCGAGCACATCACCAAGACCCTGGCGGTGTGTACGGTGTGCGGCTCTCCCGCAAACCGTTCCCAGCGCCTCGTGCACCGCAACACCCGCGTGCTGCTCGGCGCGTCCGAGTCCTACGAGGCGCGCTGTCGCCGCCACTGGAACCCGGACGTCTTCGATCCCCACCAGGAGTCCCTTCCCCTCGTCACGGGCTGACCAGGCCGGATATCGCAGGTTTCCCTGTGTCGGTCGGGTGTCGCCCTGGGGTGTCCGGTTTCGCTTGCGGAACCAAGAAATGCTGAAGTGCCCTGGACTCTCGACGATAAGCTCGGTTTGGGTACTGAAAAATACGTCCCAGGACCTTTACACGTGTGTAACGCAGGGCTAGGTGCTCCCGCGCAACGCGCCAATGCGCGTACTTTGACGTGAGGAGACCACCATGAACAAATTCTTTGCTTTCGCACTGCTTTCCCTCGCAGTGGCTTGCGGCGACTCCAACGAAGACGAGATCGTCGAGACCGACACCGCATCCGAGGAGACCGGCTCCGAGGAGACGGGTTCCGAGGAGACCGGCTCCGAGGAGACGGGTTCCGAGGAGACGGGCTCTGAGGAGACCGGCACCGAGGAGACCGGCACCGAGGCCTGATCTGCTTCGTACCGGTTCCGACACCCCGGCCCTTCACAGGGTCGGGGTGTTCGCGTTCTTGGGGCCGGCTCCACGGTGAACCCCCGCTGCGGATCGGACCCGCGGTCCCCGGAATCCCACAGAAGACAGGCGTTGGTGAAGACCTCGCGGGGTGGTTGAGTCGCGGTGGCCGGTTGCTGTAGGCTGCGCGCAGCGGAGGCAGCCCTGAAGGGCTGGCAAAAGCCGGGGGAGACGCGATGAACACCAGGATCCTGGCCCTGTTGGGGCTGATGTCGATGGGCTGTGGGGTTGAAGAGGAGGCCTTCCTCCTCGGCTACACCGAGTCCATCTGTGCCCACGCCCTCGAGTGCGCCGACCCAGCGGTGCGCACGTTCGATGGGTTCCTCGACCAGGAAACCTGTGTGGGTCTGAAGATCGCGTCCGTCACGGCATGGGGAGAGGGCTGTGTCTACGAGTCGTCCTTTGCGGCTCAGTGTCTCGACGAGCTGTCGAACCTCACCTGCCCCGGTGGCGGAGATGTGGCGGCTCCCCCCTCTGTTTGCGATCTGGTCTACGCCAACTGCACCACCGGGGCGCCGCCTGCGCCCGTGGATACGGCGGATTCGGGTCTGTAGTCCAACGACCACCGAAAGGATTCATCGATGCGTTCTCACGCTCTTGTCGGAGCACTCGGCCTTGCGCTGTGTTCCACCCAAGCCTTCGCCGCCAGTGTGCGGGCGTCCAGCGAGCTCACCGCAGAGGACGGCACCAAGCACAAGGCCTCCATGGCCTTCGACGGAAAGCTCACCACCGGCTGGGCCGAGGATGAGATGGGTCCTGGAGAGGGCACGTGGATCGAGCTCAAGCTCGACCGCCCCACCCAGGTCTCCTCCGTCTCCATCTGGCCTGGCGATCTCCGCAAGGGCAAGCGCTCCCTGCGGGAGCACGCGCGGCCCCACACGGTCACCATTACGCTCGACGTGGGCGAAGAGGAGCCCGTCACGGTGCAGGCCCGCGTGCGCGACGGCGCCACCCAGGGCCCTGCCCGCATCGACGTCCCCATCGAGGGACTGGCCCGCTCCGTGCGCATCACCGTGGATCAGGCCTATTCGGGCTACATCCGCAACGACCTCTTCCTGTCCGAGGTCGCGGTCAACTTCGCCTCCGGTGAGCGCCACGGTGGTCTGGACAAGCTCGACACCTGGCTGGCCTCCGACGCCGGCGTCAAGGCTGCCGAAGCGCAGCGCACCGAGGCGATCGCACGGTTCGACGCCGTGGACCAGTCCGAGTTCGGCGATCGCGAAGCGCTCGACGACCTGATGGGCTGGGTGGTCGATGGTGCGCCCTACCTGCGCGAGCGGGCAGAGCGCGAGGTGCCCTACGGCTTCCGCATGCAGGCCGTGCCCCCTGACGACACGAGCGTGCAGGCCCTGCTCAAGCTGAAGGATCCGGTCGCGGCTCCCTCGCTCCTCCTCGCGGCCCTCCGGCTCACCGGAAGCGAGTCCCGCAAGCTCGAGCGGAGCGTGAGCTACCTCGAGGCCTACGCCCTCGTGAAGGGTGGTGGTCGTCGCAGCGTGCCCCTGTGGGGCGATCCGGGCTTCGAGAAGGGCGCACTGCAGTCCTTCGGCGAGCCCCTGAACCTCGGCATCGGCCAGTACGGCGATGTCTACGTCGCCGACGTCGCCAACAACCGCGTGCAGGTGTTCGACACCCAGGGCGTCGTCCGGTCCGTGTGGGGCGAGGGCGCCCCGGTGATCACCGACGAGTTCTTCGGCAAGAACCGCGCACACTACGTGGCGGGCGCCAAGCCGAGCTCCGCCGACGTCGGCTTCACCCAGCCCGTCGATCTCGTCGTCCGCGAAGACAAGGACGACGACTCTGTCTTCGTGCTCGACGCAGCTGGCATGGTCCGCGTGTTCGAGGGCAGCGGCAACTTCGTCCGCTCCTGGAAGGTCGACTTCGACGCACCCCTCACCCCCGGCATGGGCGGCGAGGGCCACCTCGTGCTCACCAAGGGCAAGGTCGTGGTCGTCTGGGGCGACGAGGGCTTCGTGTACAACGAGGAGGGCGACGAGCTCGGCCGCTTCGAGATCGAGGAGGGCGCGCCCCACGACGTCCTGCCCATGAAGAACGGCAAGCTGCTCCTGGCCTTCCGCGCCAGCGCGGCGTCCTACACCCTCGACGGCTTCCGCCACGCCACCTACCTCGAGGACTCCCTGCCCATGGGCTACGAGGCGTGGACCATGGCCTACGACGAGAAGGGCAAGCTGTGGGTGGTCACCGACAACGGTTGGGCCATCAAGTACAAGCGCCCCGGCGTGGTCGACTACCAGGTGCGGTTCTCGGACGCCTCCGTGAACGCGCCGTCCATCGCCGTGCGCGAGGACTTCCTCTTCGTGTCCGCGGGCGACAAGCTCACGCTCATCGATGCCCTCGAGAAGCGCGACGAGGCGGAGGAGGCCGCAGCCGAGTGATCGGCTGAGGTCCCACCACGGACAAGGCCCGCAGCGTCTGCACGCTGCGGGCCTTCTTCGTGCTCGGGCTCGAGGACTCAGCCCTGGGCGGTCTCGAGCGCCTGCACGGCCGTGTAGGTGGCCACGTTGACGATCATCTCCACCGTGGCGTGCACGGGGATGACGTTGACGGGGCGGGACAGGCCGACCAGCAGAGGACCCACGCGCTCAGCGTTCGCGAGGTGCTCCGCGAGCTTGTAGGTGATGTTGCCGCTGGTGAGGTCGGGGAAGACCAGCGTGTTCGCGGGACCCGTGAGCTCCGCGAAGGGGAACTCGCGGACCATCTTGGGGTGGAACACGGCGGTGTCTGCCTGCATCTCGCCATCGATCTCGAGGGTGGGGTCGAGCTCGCGGACGATCTTCACGGCATCGCCCACCTTCGCGACGTTGGGGTCGTTCCGGTGCTCGCCGTAGTCGGAGTAGGACAGCATGGCCACGCGGGGCGTGACACCGAAGTCCGTGGCCACCTTGGCGGTGTTCCGGGCGATCTGGGCGAGGGTGGGGGCGTCCGGGTACAGGTTGACGGTGCAGTCGCCCATGAAGAACGGGTTGTCGTCGATGATCATGGCGTACACACCGCTGACCACCGAGACGCCCGGCTTGGTGCCGAGCAGGCGGATGGCGGGCTGCAGCGTGTGCTTGTAGGGGCGGCCGAGGCCACCGACCATGCCGTCGGCGAAGCCCTGGTCGACCAGCAGCACGCCGTAGTGCTGGCGGTCGCGGACGAGGTCGCGCGCGCGGGACAGCGTGATGCCACGACGCTGGCGCTTCTTCCACAGGACCTGGGCGAAGGACTCGTTGCGCTCATCGTCGTCGTGGCTGTCGATCTCGACGCCCCGCAGGTCGAGGCCGAGGCTCTGGGCCAGGCGACGGACCTTGTCCTCACGGCCCAGCAGGATGGGCGTGCAGATGCGCTCCTCGGCGAGGATCTGGGCCGCGCGGAGCACCTTGGGCTCGTAGCCGTCGGTGAACACGATGCGCGTGGGGGTGTTGGCCCGGGCACGCTGGATCATCGGGGTCATCAGGCCGCGGGAACGGACCACCAGGCGGTACAGGTGCTCCCGGTAGCCCTCGAGGTCCTTGATGGGGTGCCGGGCGACGCCGGACTCCTCGGCGGCCTTGGCGACGGCCGGGGCCACGTGGAGCAGCACGCGGGCGTCGAAGGGCTTGGGGATGATGTAGTCGGGGCCGAAGGCGAGGCGATCGAGGCCGTAGGCATCGAGGACGTTGTCGGGGACGTCCTCGCGGGCGAGGGCCGCGATGGCGTGGGTGGCCGCGAGCTTCATCTCATCGGTGATCTTGCGGGCGTGGCAGTCCAGCGCGCCGCGGAACACGAAGGGGAAGCCGAGGACGTTGTTGACCTGGTTGGGGTGGTCGGAGCGTCCGGTGGCGATGATGGCGTCGGGGCGGACCCGCTTCGCGGTGGCGTAGGCGATCTCGGGATCGGGGTTGGCCATCGCGAAGATGATGGGGCGGTCGGCCATGGAGCGGACCATGTCCTCGCTGACGAGGTTGCCGGCCGACAGGCCGATGAAGCCGTCGGCGCCGACCATGGCTTCGGCCAGGGTGCGCTTGTCGGTGTCCTGGGCGAACTCGAGGGTGGCCTCGTGGGTGTTCGGCCGGCCCTTGTAGATGACGCCCTTGCTGTCGCACATGGTGATGTTCTCCTTGCGAACACCGAGGGCGACGTACAGGCGGGCGCAGGCCATGGCGGCGGCGCCGGCACCACAGAAGGTGACCTTGATCTCGCCGAAGGAGCGGTCGGTCAGCTGGCACGCGTTGATCAGGGCGGCGGCCGAGATGATGGCGGTGCCGTGCTGGTCGTCGTGGAAGACCGGGATGTCGAGCTCGTCCTGCAGGCGACGCTCGATCTCGAAGCACTCGGGTGCCTTGATGTCTTCGAGGTTGATGCCACCGAAGGTGGGGGCCATGGCCTTCACGGCCGCGACGACCTCGTCGGCGGTGCGTGCGTCGAGCTCGATGTCGAACACGTCGATGTCGGCGAACTTCTTGAACAGGTTCGCCTTGCCTTCCATGACCGGCTTGCCGGCGAGGGGACCGATGTCGCCGAGGCCGAGGACGGCGGTGCCGTTGGTGACGACGGCCACGAGGTTGCCCTTGGCGGTGTACTTGAAGACATCGTCGGGCTTCTCGAAGATGGCGCGACAGGGGGCCGCGACGCCTGGGGAGTAGGCCAGGGACAGATCACGCTGGGTCTCGAGACCCTTGGTGGGGATGACTTCGATCTTTCCCGGACGGCGATGCGCGTGGTACCGGAGCGCGCTGGCGGTCAGGGAGCTGGGCTTGTCGTTTGAAGACACTGGACCTCCGTGTTGTGGGCAATGGCCTAACCCGTCCGGTCAGGTTAGCCGTAGGCCGTTCGTGACGGACAGAGGACCGCCGGTGAACTTTTGGTCACGGGAGGAAAGTCCGAGCTCCACAGGGCAGGGTGCCGGGTAACGCCCGGTCGGGGAGACCCGGAGGAAAGTGCAACAGAGAGCAGACCGCCACGGCGCCTCGGCGTCGTTCCAGGAGAGGGGTCTTCGGACCACGGCCTGGAGCAGCCTCCCTCGGGCGGCTCGCGGCAAGGGTGAAAGGGTGCGGTAAGAGCGCACCGGCAACCTTGGTGACTTGGTTGGCCAGGCAAACCCCACTTGGAGCAAGACCTAACAGGGAGTGTTTGAGGGCTGCCCGCCCGAGACTCCCGGGTTGGTCGCTCGAGGGTGTCGGTAACGGCACTCCTAGATGAATGGTCCTCACCCCACAGACGGCGACGGCTGCGGGGGACAAAACTCGGCTTATGACTGTCTCGAACCCGCCCACCTGCAAAGGTGGGCGGCGTTTTTCTTGGACCAGGCGAGTGTGTGCGATCAGGCGGGTGCCTGGAGCTGGGTCGGCAGGAACAGCCAGCGGCCGCAGTGGGGGCAGGACTCGACGTGGCCGCTCTGCAGGCTGCCCTTGGTGGCCATGGGCACGGTGCCGGTGCAGGCCGAGCAGGCGCGCTCCTGGACCAGTGCGGTGGTGGTGCCGAGCTTGTCCTTCAGGCGGTCGTAGCGGGCGCGGATGTCGCGGGGGAGACCCTCGACGAGGGTGGGCTGTTCGTCGGTGAGCTCGCGGATGGCCTGCTGCTCCCGCTGGACCCTGGGGCCGAGGGGCGCGCCCTCGATGGCCTGGGCCTTGCGGGCCTCGTCGAGGGCCTCCTGGAGGGCCGGCAGGGCCTCCGAGAGGGCTTCCTGATGCTCCATCGCCTCGAGCTGGGCGGACTCCACCTCCTCGAGCTGCTCGGCGTAGGAGGCGAGCTGGTGCTCGCCGGCCGCGGCGTCGGTGAGGCCCTGGTTCAGGGCGTGCTCGGTGGAGGCGATGCGGCGCTGGAGGGTGTCTGCCTTGTCGGACAGCTCGGCCTCTCGGCGGGCGGCCTCCCGCTGCGCGGCGCCGTTGTCCGAGATGGCCTGTGCGCACTTGTCGACGTTGCGCTGGAGTCGATCCACCTGCCTGCGGAGCTTGTGCAGCGCTTCGCGGTGGTGGGACAGGACGGCTTCCGACCGTGCGATCGGGAGGAGGGCGGCGAAGACGGTGTCCAACGGGTACTCCGTGGGTGGTGTCGGGGAACGGTATTCGTTAGCATACCCGCCGTGCGGGCCTATAGCTCAGTTGGTCAGAGCACCCGGCTCATACCCGGAGTGTCGCAGGTTCAAGTCCTGCTGGGCCCATCGAAGATACGACCGGCCTCGGACGCCTGGGGTCGGTCGGTTCTTCGTTGCGCCTCGGTCGTGACCATGAGGTCACTTCCCTCGTTGCGCCTCGCCCCGACCGGCCCCAGACGCCCGATGCCTGCGGCTGCCGGCTGAAGTGGTGCTCTGGGATTGCCTTCGCTTTTTTTGGGCGGTGCTTTTGGTGGTGTTGGGGCGGGGCTGGGGGGGCCTGGTTGCGCCGCTCCTCGTCCCGGACCGCCCCAGACGCCCGATGCCTGCGGCTGCCGGCTGAAGTGGTGCTCTGGGATTGCCTTCGCGTTTTTTGGGCGGTGCTTTCGGTGGTGTTGGGGCGGGGCTGTGGGGGCCTGGTTGTGCCGTTCCTCGTCCCGGACCGGCCCCAGACGCCCGATCCCTGCGGCTGCCGGGGGCGTGGCGTGGCGGGGTGCTCGTCGCTGCGCTCCTCGTGTCGCACGCACCCTGTGGCGCCGGCGGGCGGGGCTACCTGCTGGTGCCGTACAGGTCGTTCAGGGCGTCGGCGATGGTCTGGAGGGCGTCGGAGGGCTCGAGGATGGCCATCTCGGTGCCGGAGCGGACCTGGGCGCTGACGGCGCCGCACCAATCGGCGGTGGCGTCGAGGGCGCCGAGGCCGTCTTCGCAGATGGCCAGGATGTCGTCGGGGAGGGCGGCCGGCCACACGCGGGAGCCGTCCGGGGTGGGGGCGAAGAGCAGGCGCTCGTGCAGGGCCTGTTGGACCGCCAGGGCGTCCGCCGGGGTCATCGTGTTGACGATGGACGGGTCTGCCGGGCTGTCGCAGTGACCGGTGCGCTGGAACAGGTCACCCAGCTCGGCGTCGGCGCACAGGCCCAGGCGCTCGCCCTCGCCGTCGGCCCGGGGGATGAGGGCCGCCGTGCCGGTCTGGCGGTCGGCGAAGACGCGGTAGTACTCGCGGTCGAGCACGCCGTCGCAGTGGGGCAGGTACTGGGCGCCCATGGGGCTGTGGTAGCCCACGCGCCCGCCGTTCGTGAGCGGCCTGCAGTCACCGGTGGGGTTGTCGACCCCGGCGCAGGCGACGAGGGAGAGGCACAGCAGCAGGCGAAGGTCCATGTCGGGCTCCGGTAGGGCGGATGGTGTGGGGACGACGATGGCATGTCGGCGCGGGGACATGCCAGTCCTGGCACGAGACAGGCGAGGCGGCCATCAGGGCTGTGGGCTCGTCCTGTCCCCGCGGCGTGGAGTGCTCCGGCGGGCCAGGCCGAGGAGCGGGGTCAACAGCAGGAGCCAGGCGCTCGGGGCGGCCGGTGCGGACTGGCAGTGCATGGTGACGGGCCGCTGGTGCCGGATGTCCCGCGGTCCGAGGAGGACCGGCTCCGAGGCGTTGCCGGCCTGGTCGATGGCGCGAACGGAGAGCCACATGTCGGCGGGCGACAGCGTCTTCATCAGGCCGTCGAACGAGCAGCCGCCGCCGAACCAGTCCTGCCGGGCGAGGAACGCAGAGCGGAGCTCGGACGCCTCGAGGGTCTCGTCGGGGAAGACCTGCACCTCGAACCACACGGGCTCGTCGGCGCGGCCGTCCAGCATCCTCAGGCCGCCCGGTTGCGCGTAGTGATCGTCGGCAGAGTAGCGCCAGGCCATGGTCAGGTGGGTGATGTCCGGAGCCGTCTCGTCCATGGTGTCGGCGACGGTGAACCGTTGGACCTCGTCCTCCGGCTCGTCCACTGCGGCGCTCCAGCGCACCACGTATTCGCCAGGGACCAGGAGGTCGTCGGGTACGAAGGACATGACGCCGTACCCGCCCTGCCCGGCGTAGCCCCAGGTGCCCTCGGTGACGCCGTCAGGCCCCTCGACGACCAGCGGCCAGAATTCGTCGTAGCCGTCGAGCGCGAGCTCCAGCTCGTACCAGTGAGGCGTTCCGTCGAACTGCACCAGGATCTGGGCGTTGCGCGGCACGTCGATGGCCCCGGCGACGGGCAGCGTGCCCACCACCTCAGCGGGCGGGATGATGCACTGCCACGCCCAGGCGGGCGAGGCGGCGAGACAGGCGAACAAGGGCAGCAGCTTCATCGGGCGTCGACTCCTGTGCCCATCGTGCAGTCAGCGCGCCCCACCCGCCACCGACCCGAACGCACGTGCCGAATCACATCCTCGAACCCACCAACCTGCCGGACGCCCACGCACCCAGACCACCACCGCCAGCCGGCGCTTCAGGGTGGGTGCGACACGAGGAGCGCAGCGACGACGGATCGCGCGTGCCCTGTGGGGACGGCGGCTACCTGTCACCTCAAAAAAGGCGCAAGCAATCCCAGCGACGTCTGATCGACGAAAGCCCCAGGCATCGGGTGCCTGGGGCGTCTCGGGTCGAGGAACAAGGAGGGAAGTGTACTCCTGTACACGACCGCCGCGGGACGAATGCTTGTTCTGACTCACGCACCGGAGTCCGGCCGCCCACCACCGCCAGCCGGCGCCTCAGGGTGCGGGCGACACGAGGAGCGCAGCGACGACGGATCGCGCGTGCCATGTGGCGACGGCGGCTACCTGCCACCGCAAGGAATGCGAAAGCAATCCCAGCGACGTCTGATCGACGAAAGCCCCAGGCATCGGGTGCCTGGGGCGTCTCGGGACGAGGAGCAAGGAGGGAAGTGTACTCCTGTACACGACCGACGCGGGACGAAGGCCCGTGGCGCTTCAGGCGCCCGAGGCCGGCCGCCCAGCGCGAAGCGTCTTCCACCGTTCTTGGAGACCTCAGGTCTCCAAGAACGGTTGAAGTCGCTTCGCGCGAGACGGATGCCGGAGCTTGCGAAGCGCCTTCGCCTCGATCTGGCGGATGCGCTCGCGGGTGACCTCGAAGTCCTGGCCGACCTCCTCGAGGGTGTGGTCGGACTGGTGGCCGATGCCGTTGCGCATGCGCAGCACGCGCTCCTCGCGGGGGTTGAGGGTGGCGAGGACGCGGCGGGTGGTCTCGGACAGGTCGGAGTTGACCACGTTCTCCAGGGGAGAGAGCGTGTTGCGATCCTCGATGAAGTCGCCGAGGTGGGAGTCCTCTTCCTCGCCGATGGGGGTCTCGAGGCTCACGGGCTCCTTGGCGATGCGCTGGATCTTGTGCACGCGCTCGACGGGGATCTCCATCTTGTCGGCGATCTCCTCGGGCGTGGGCGCGCGGCCGAGCTCCTGCTGCAGGTGCTTCTGGGTGCGGATGAGCTTGTTGATGGTCTCGATCATGTGCACCGGGATGCGGATGGTGCGGGCCTGATCGGCGATGGCGCGGGTGATGGCCTGACGGATCCACCAGGTGGCGTAGGTGGAGAACTTGTAGCCGCGCTGGTACTCGAACTTCTCGACCGCCTTCATCAGGCCGATGTTGCCTTCCTGGATGAGGTCGAGGAACTGCAGGCCGCGGTTGGTGTACTTCTTGGCGATGGACACGACGAGGCGCAGGTTGGCCTCGACGAGCTCGCACTTGGCCTTCTCGGCGAGGGCCTCGCCACGGCGGAGATCCTTGGCGGCGACCTGGAGGGCGTCGCGGGTCATGCCCGTGGACTTCTCGATCTTGCGGATCTTGCGCAGCTCACGGCGGACGCGGGAGTCGAACTCCTTCCAGCGGTGCTCGGGGATGCCGGTGCGCTGGATGACCTCCTCGCCGGCGGTCTCGCGGTTGCGGCGGACCTTGCGGATGGCGGGACGCAGATCGCGCACGGGGAGGCGGGCGTCGCGGGCGACGGTCTCGATGTCCTTCTCGGACTTGGCGATGTCGACCCAGGCAGTCTGGATCTGCTTGGAGATGATGGCGAGCTGGCGCTTGGAGTAACCGACGGTGTCCATCAGCTCGTACAGCCGGGCGGCGGCCTCATCGACCTCGGCCTGGAACTGCATGGTGCGCTTCTTGGACTTGGCCTTGGCGAGACGCTCGTGGGCATCGAGGAGGTTGTCGTTCAGGGCGACGGCGTCCTTGAGGACGCTCGGCAGATCCCGGCGCTCGGTGGTCAGGGTGGGCTTGGCGCGCTTGCCGCTGCGCTGGGCCTTCTGCATCCGCTCTTCATCGTTCTTGATGAGCTCGGAGATGAAGCTGACACCCAGGCTCGAGGTGAGGATGACCTGCTTGATGGTGTCTTCGCCGGCCTCGATGCGCTTGGCGATCTCGATCTCGCCCTCGCGATCCAGCAGCGCCACGGAGCCCATCTTGCGCAGGTAGACGCGCACGGGATCGTTGCTGCGGTTCTGATCGGCCTGGCGGGACTCCTCCGCGGAGGGGCGACCCTCACGGCGGACGTCGATCTCCATGTCGTTGAACATGGCCATCATGGTGTCCATGCCACCACCGCTCCGGCTGGTGAGGGCGGAGCTGACCTCTTCATACGTGACGTAGCCTCGGCGCTTGCCCATGGTGATGAGCTGTTGCACCTCGTTCGAGATGTCCTTGGGGCTGGTCATCGACGCGTCAACTCCTGGAGAGGGGACATGACGGGGGGTACCATCTGGTACCGCCTGCTGGTTGCTGCGGGACCGCGGGAGCGGCTGGCGCAGTGGGCACACGTAGGGAAGGTCGGCGCTGACTGTGCGCCATCCGGCGTTAACAAGTGCCTGCCAACCGTGCCAACTGTCAAGGGCTGTCGGTAGTCTCTGGCAAGTCGACGATGGGGGCCAACAATGGGATGGCGTCTTCCATTCGTCCGTGGCGGATCGCGTCCTGGAGCGTGCGCTTGCGGGTCTGCAGGCTGGCGACTGCCTGCAGCGTGTGCATCATCTCCTGCTGAAGGCCCCGATCCCGAAGTTGCTGGGACTGTCGTTGCAGACGCTGAAGGGTACCCTCGTACAGCGGCTTGCAGATCCGGTGCAGGACGTCGCCGAGGGCATGGGCAGCTTCGTCCTCGCTGTACAGCCGGGTGCGCGCGCCGATCGCCTGAAGGGTGCGGTTGACGCCCACATCACTGGTTTCGTGGATGACGGTGGCGAGGGACTCTCCCTGCAACAGCCTGGCCATCGGCTCGAGGATCGGACCGTGCCCCTCGAGCACCTGGGGATCGAGCAGGCTCATCAGATCCGCCACCTGATCCCGGCGGTGCACGACGAGCCAGAGCAGGTGCACGATGTCGCGCTCGGGCCGCCAGCGCTGGGCCTGGGGCGGGCCCTCGTCGTGGTAGGGGGGCGCCTCGCCGTGGGAGGAGGCGTCTGCCCTGCGCTCCGCCACGCGCTGCAGGATGAGCTGCTCGTTCATGCGGAGCAGGGCGGCGAAGGTGGAGACCTGGGCGGGCGAGAGGTGGCCGAGCAGATCCACCATCTCATCGAGGGTGCGGGAGCGGCCCGAGTCGGAGTAGCCGTAGGTCTGGAGCTTCTGGGTGGTGTACCACTCCAGCAGGGGCTCCTTGAGCTTGAGGGCGTCTTCCATGGCCTCCGGGCCGCCCTCGCGGATGAGCTCGTCGGGATCCTTGGCGTCCGGGAGCTGCAGACGCCACGCCTGCATGCCCTGGGTGACGAACATGGGCAGGGTGCGGGCGGCCGCACGGGTGCCGGCGGTGTCGGCGTCCATCAGGACGACGATGTTCTGGGACAGCCTGCGGAGCTTCTGGACGTGGGTATCGGTGAGAGAGGTGCCGCAGGTGGCCACGGCCTCGGTGAAGCCCGCCTGGTGCAGGCTGAGGACGTCGAAGTAACCCTCGACCAGCAGCACCCGATCCCGCCGGGAGATGGCCTTGCGGGCGGCCTCGAGGCCGTACAGGACCTTCGACTTGTTGTACAGCGGGGTCTCGGGGGAGTTGATGTACTTGGGACCGTCGCCCTCGAGGAGGCGACCTCCGAACGCGATCACCCGGCCCCGCTCGTCGCGGATGGGGATGATGACGCGCTCGCGGAAGGCATCGTAGATGCGCCCGTTGCCGCGATCCGACTGCTTGGCGAGACCGCCCTGCAGGATGAGACCTGCCGGGTATCCCTGGTTCTGCAGGTGATCGACGAGGGAGGTCCAGCCGGCGGGGGCCCAGCCGAGGCCGTGCTCCTCGATGGTCTGCTGGGTCATGGCGCGCCGTTGCAGGTAGTCGCGGGCGACCTGGCCCTCGGCGCTGGTGAGCAGCTTGCTGTGGAAGAACTCCTGGGCGGCCTGCATCAGATCGTACAGGGACGCCCGGGCCCGGAGCTGACGGCGCTCCTCGGGGGACAGCTCGCGCTCGGGGATCTCGACGCCGGCGGGGCCGGCGAGCTCCTTGACGGCCTCGGCGAAGCTCAGGCCGTTGATCTGCATCAGGAACTTGAAGACGTCGCCGCCGTTCTGGCAGCCGAAGCAGTAGTACATCGCCTTGGCCGGCACCACGTTGAAGCTCGGGGACTTCTCCTGGTGGAACGGACACAGGCCGACCAGGCTGCCGCCGCGGCGCTGCAGCTTGACGTGCTGGGAGACGACCTGGACGATGTCGGTGCGGTCGCGAACGGCTTCGACGACGTCGCGGGGAATGCGGGCCATGGCGTGATGCTCCGGTTCATCCCAGATCAGCCTGTCGGGGGCCGCCTGTCAAACCAACCGGCGGCCCATTGCCCGGATCAGGCGTCGAGGGCAGCCAACATGACGCTCTCCTCACGGACGGCGTCGGAGATGCGGGCGATGCGGGCGCCCACGCCCTTGAGCTTGTCGACCAGGTGCTCGTAGCCGCGGTCGAGGTGGTAGATGCGCAGCACCTCGGTGAGGCCCTGGGCGGACAGCCCGGCGAGCACGAGGGCGGCGGATGCGCGCAGGTCCGAGGCCATCACGGCGGCGCCGGTGAGGGTGGGCACACCCTCGATGGTGGCGACGTTGCCCTGGGCGTCGATGCGGGCACCCATGCGGCACAGCTCGGGCACGTGCATGAAGCGGTTCTCGAAGATCTTCTCGGTGACCGTGCTCTCGCCGTTGGCGAGGGTGGCGAGCACCATCAGCTGGGCCTGCATGTCGGTGGGGAAGCCGGGGTAGGGCTCGGTGGTGAGCTCGAAGGGACGGAGCGTCTCGGGGCCCTGGCAGCGGATGGAGGTGCCCGATGTGGTGATCGTGCAGCCGGCTTCCTGCAGCTTGGTGAGCACATCGGTGAGCTGCGCGGGATCGGTGTCGGTGATCTCGATGTCGCCACCGGTGATGGCCGCGGCGCACAGCCAGGTGCCCGTCTCGATGCGGTCGGGGCAGATGGGGTAGGGCCGGGAGGCGGGGGTGAGCCGGGTGACGCCCTCGATGGTGATGACGTCGGTGCCCGCACCCTCGATCTGCGCGCCGAGGGTGGTGAGGAAGTTGCACAGGTCGACCACCTCGGGCTCGCGGGCGGCGTTGCGCAGGTGGGTGGTGCCCTCGGCGAGCACGGCGGCCATGATGATGTTCTCGGTGCCGCCCACGGTGGGGAAGTCGAGGGTGATGTCGGCGCCCCGGAGACGGCCGGCGGTGCCGTGGATGTAGCCACCCTTCAGCTCGAACTTCGCGCCGAGGGCCTCGAGACCCTTGAGGTGCTGGTCGATGGGGCGCACACCGATGGCGCAGCCGCCGGGCAGGGAGACCCGGGCCTCGCCCTGGCGGGCCAGCATGGGGCCGAGCACCAGCACGGAGGCGCGCATCTTGCGGACCACGTCGTAGGGAGCCTCGTTGAAGGCGATGCGGGTGGTGTCGATCTTCGTGGAGTCGCCCACGAGGCTCGGGCAGCCCATGCGACCCAGCAGCGACAGGGTGGAGGAGACGTCGGCCAGCTCGGGCAGGTTGGTGAGGCGGTGCTCACCGGGGGCCAGGAGGGTGGCGATCATGATGGGCAGGGCGGCGTTCTTGGCGCCCGAGGCGCGGATGGTGCCCTGCAGGCGTTGGCCACCTTCGATGACGAGCTTTTCCATGGGTCTCTTCCGGGAACGTGGGGGGGATCCGGACCGTTATCGGGTCGGGCGGGAGTGGGGGCAACCGCGATGGCTGCGGCCGTTGGGATGCGGGGATCAACCCCCGGTCCCGACGGGGATTTTGCGCGGATTCAGTCCTGGTCGGCGTCGCCGCCGGAGGGGGCGTCCGAGCCCTTCACGGCGGCGCGGAGGGCGTTCTGCTTCTTGCTCGCCCGCCAGTCGATGTCGGGGTGGTCCAGGGCGTACTCGACCCGGCGGACCATGCCGCGGATGGCCGAGACCTGCTTCACGGTGAGCGAGGACCGCTGCAGGCCCTCGCGGACCATGACCCCGACCTTCTCCATGTTGGAGCCCTTGTCGAAGCCGACCCGGTTGAGCATGGCGACGAGCTCCACCACGGCGGGCTCGAGGCGGGTGATGTCGGCGAGGGGGACCTCGGCTCCCTTCTGCAGGGAGCGGGTGCTCCGGGCCTTGCGGGAGCCGCCGACGATGCGGCCCTCGGCCTCGTGGCCGTGGGCCCGGGCGGTCTCGAAGAAGTGGTGGGCGGTGAGCAGCACGGCCTGGGCGAGGTTGAGGGAGGCGTGGTGGTCCGTTGCGATGCGCAGCAGCGACTCGGCCCGCAGGGTGTGCTCCCGGGACAGGCCCATGTCCTCGCGGCCGAACAGGATGCCGGTGACGGTGCCGGGCTCGCTGGCAATCCACTGCCTGGCGAGCGGTGCGGGCTCGTAGACCGGTTGGGCGAACTTGCGATGGCGGGCGGTGGTGGCGACGAGCCGGTGGATGCCCTCGACGGCCTCGTCGAGGGTGGCGACGACGCGCATCTGGTCGAGGACCATGCCGGCGCCGGGCGCCATCCAGCGGGCCCGCTCGAGATCGAAGCTCGGCGCGGGATCGACCACCACCAGCCGGCGCAGGCCCATGTTCTTCATGGCGCGGGCGGTGGCGCCCACATTGCCCGGGTGCTGGGGCTGCACGAGGATGAAGACGATGTCCTCGGCGAGACGGGTGGCGAGATCGGTCATGGACAAGTGCTCCACGGAAGTCTCGCCCACCTAACCCGTGACCCCTGAGCGTGCGCGTGTGCGTGCCCGCCCTCCCGAAGCCGCGACCCGGAACATGGGTGACGCCTCTTCCGGGAATGCCGGACTCGAGCGACTACGGTGACGCCAATCCCGGCACCCCAAGGGGCGCCCGTACGTCCAACGCCCCAAGCGAGGCCATCGGGAGGCGGGCCCGGCAACCAGTGCCCCAAGCCACAACGCCAATCACCAACCCGAGGGGACGCTGGGGGCTGCCGAGACGAGGAGCGAAGCGACGAAGCATCGGTGGCGGCCAGGGCCCCCGAGCGGACCGCCCCGATCCGACCCGCCCCGAACAGCGAACGCAATCCCAGGGCGTCACCCACGACGCACACCCGAGGCCAGGCGCGTCCCGGTGTGGCCGGGACGAGGAGCAAGGAAGAGGCCGACCTTCCGGTCGGCCCGACCGAAGCGACGAAGCCCCGGTCGTACCGGGGCGTTCCTGGCCGTCTAGCGCCCGAACCATCCCAGAATCCGCCCCCACAACCCCTGCTCCTTCTTCTGCTGCTCCAGGAACTCCGGCGGGGGCATCGTGGCCGCCGACCGCAGACTGGCCAGGCTCCCGGGCGCAGGCGCCCCGTGGTGGGAGTGGGCGTGGGTGGGCATCAGGATCGGCAGTGGCGGCGGAGCGGCCTTGCCGCGGTGGACGTACTGCTGCAGCTTCAGCGGCCGGCCTTCGGGAAGGGTCCAGGCCGTGACGCTCAGCAGGCCCTGCTCGTCCATGTCGATCTTCAGGGCCGCCTCGGACAGGCCGAGCTCGCCGCCGTGGACGAGGAAGTCGACCAGGGGCTCGCAGGCCCTCACCGTGAAGGCGTCGCCCACGTGCAGGCTGATCTGCAGGTTGGACTGCGACCCCTGCTCGGGCTGGATGTGCTGGGTGACGCTGGCGGGCAGGGGGGTGCCCTTGGGCAGCAGCGTGTGCACCCGACCGCCGTGCAGGGCCATGCCGACCCGCTGGTTCACCACCTCCTGCAGCCGGATGGCCGGGGGCGGCGCGAGATCGTCCTTCTGCTCCATCTGGGCCATGATGGCGGCGCCGAGGGCCACGGCGTCCTGGGGCTGCACCTGGGGCTGCAGGGGGCGACCGAGGAACGCCTCCATGGCCTTGCGCACGAGGGGCATCTGGGACTGGCCGCCGACGAGCAGGAGCTCGTCGATGTCGGCGCGGGGGATGCCGGTCTCCACGAGGACCTGGCCGAAGATGTCGATGCTGCGGCGCACCAGATCCCGGGTGAGCCCCTCGAGCTCCTCCCGGGTGAGCGGCAGGTGGGTGGGCCAGCCGGGCTGGATCTCGCAGACCTCGTGCAGGGGCAGATCGGTGTGTGCCTCCTGGGACAGCTCGATCTTGCACCGCTCGGCCACGACCCGCAGGCGGGCCTGGGCGGCGGCATCCCGGGAGATGTCGGTGCCGAGGCGCTCGTGGATGGTGCGGGTGATGTGGCTGACCAGGCGGTCGTCGAAGGACAGACCGCCGAGGAAGGTGTCGCCGCCGGTGGCCACGACCTCGTAGACCTGCTCGCGGATGTCGATGATGGAGACGTCGAAGGTGCCGCCGCCGAGGTCGTACACCGCCACACGCTGGTTCAGCTTGCGGCCGACGCCGTAGGCCAGGGCCGCGGCCGTGGGCTCGTTGAGGATGCGCAGCACGTGCAGACCGGCTGCCTTGCCGGCCCGGCCGACGGCCCGGCGCTGCTGCTCGGAGAAGTAGGCGGGCACGGTGATGACCGCCTGGTGCACGTGCTCGGCGAGGACCTCGCTGGCCTGCTCGCGGAGTTCCCGAAGGAGGTGGGTGGAGATGTCCTCGAAGGTGAACAGCTCATCGCCGAGCCGCGCGGCCAGGTGGCCGTCCTTGTCGTCGATCTCGTAGGCGAACAGCTGGTCGCCCGTGCGGCCACCGCCGAGGTTGCGCTTGGCGCCCCAGACGGCCTGGCCCGGGTTGGCCATGCCGAAGGCGTGGGCGGAGGCGCCCACCAGGGCCTCGCCCTGTCCGCCCATGGCGAACACCGAGGGCAGGTAGCGGCGTCCGTCCTGCAGGGTCAGCACCTGGGGCTGGCCGTCGAGGATGGCCGCCACGCAGCAGTTGGTGGTTCCCAGGTCGATTCCGATGGCGTGGGGCATGCTGTGCGATCACCGGGGGAGGGGCCTTGGGCCCGTGACGGTCAGGAGTCTACAACGGAAGTTGCAGATTCCTCAGGCTCCGCTTCGACCTTGTGCAGCCAGCGCACCCTGGTGATGGATCGATCCGTACATTCCTCGATACGGAAGCGGTGGGGACCGACGGCGCAGGTCTCGCCCTGGACCGGCAGGCGCTGGAGCACGGAGAGGATCACGCCGGCCACGGTCTCGACCTCGTCGGCGTAGTCGGCCAGATCGATCTCGTCGGGCAGGATGTCCCACTCGGTGCGGCCGGGGATCGACAAGGTGCCGTCCTCCATGCGCACGACGCCGACCTTCTGGATGTCGTGCTCGTCCTCGATCTCGCCGACGAGCTCCTCCAGCAGGTCTTCGCGGGTGATGATGCCCACGCAGCCGCCGTACTCGTCGACCACCACGGCCATCTGCTCACCGAGCTCCCGCATCTCCCGGAACAGCGCCTCGGCCTTCTTCATGCCGGGCACGAAGCGGACGGGCTCCATCAGCTCCCGCAGGGGCAGGGCGTCGTCTTCCGTGAACAGCAGGTTCGAGTGGTGGACGAAGCCGAGCAGGTGGTCGATGCGGCGGAGGAACAGCGGGAACCGGCTGTGGCTCGACTGCTGGACGGCCCGGCGGGCGGCGGCGACGGAGAGGTTGGCGTGGAACGCCTCGACCCGGACCAGCGGGGTCATGACCTCTTCGACGGTGCGCTCGGAGAAGGACAGCACGCCCACGATGATGCGGATGTCCTCGTCGGGGATGGGGGACTGCTGACCCTCCTCGAGCAGGACCACGAGATCGTTGCGGGTGATCTTGAGCTGGGCCCTCTCGCCGGGGGTGAACAGCGACAGCAGGACGTTCCAGCCGCTCACGAGGGCGAGCAGGGGCAGGAACAGCAGCTGGAACAGCCGGATGGGCAGCGACAGCACCGGCGCGAGGCGGTCGGCGTGGTGCTGCAGGATGGTCTTGGGCAGGGCCTCGCCGAAGATGAGCAGCACCGGGGTGAGCAGCAGCGTGACCCACAGCGGGTTGATCACGCCGAGCTCGCTGCCGAGGCGCACGGCCAGGGCGGAGTTGGAGACCAGGCACAGGTTGGTGCCGATGAGGCAGGTGCCGAGCAGGGTGTCCTCGGAGGCCAGCAGCTTGCGGGCGCGGGCGGCGCCGACGTGGCCGGACTCCTCGAGGGACTGCAGCTTGACCGGGCTCGCGGAGATCATGGCGATCTCCGAGCCGGAGAAGAAGGCCTGCAGGCACAGGACGGCGAGCATGAGCAGGCACAGGAGGGCGACCATCATGACGGCTCCTCCAGCTGGGCGGAGTGCTCCAGGGGTGAGGAGACGGCCAGCCAGGCGATGCGGCGACCCTCCATCTGCCGGACCTCGAACTTCATGCCGACGGCCTCGAAGCGCTCGCCCTCGACGGGGATGTGGCCGAGGTGGGCGAACACGAAGCCGCCGAGGGTGTGGTAGTCGCCCTCGGGGATCTCGATGCCGGTCTGCTCCATGACGTCCTCGATGTCGAGGCTGGCCTTGAGGAGCATCTCGGTGCCCTCCTGCTCGAGGGCGTTGGTCTCCTCGCGGGTCTCCTCGCCGAGGTCACCCACCAGCTCGGCGATGAGATCATCGAGGGACAGCAGGCCCACGAGGGAGCCGTACTCGTCGACCACGAAGGCGATGTGGGTGCGGCTCTTGATCATCTCCCGCATCATCTCGTCCGACGGCTTGGTCTCGGGGACGAAGACGGGCTGCAGGAAGTGGGGCTGCAGGTCGGCGACGGTGGAGATGCGGCCGGCGCGGGCCTTGAGCAGATCCCGCAGCAGGAGCACGCCCACGAGATCGTCGAGATCCTCGTCGTAGACGGGGATGCGGGAGTAGCGGTGCTCCCGACAGCCGGCCATCAGATCCTCGTAGGTGTCGGTGAGGGAGACGGAGAAGACGTCCGGCCGGGGGGTCATCAGGCGGGAGACGGGCATGTCGTCGAGCTCGAAGACGGCCTCGATGATGTCGCGCTCGGCCTCGTCGACGGTGCCCTGGGCGGCGCCGCGCTCGACGAGGACCATGAAGTCCTGCTCGCCGAGACCCTCGCCGCCGAGGCGTTCGTGGACGCCGAACAGGGCGGCGAAGCGATCGACGACGCCCACCACCAGCACGCGAGGAAGCCACAGCAGCCGCATCAGCAGGGCGATCGGCCCGCTCATCGCCCGGGCCCAGGGGGAGTGGTAGCGGTAGGCGAGCACCTTGGGGGTGATCTCCGACAGCAGCACGAGGGCGGGGGTGACCACGGCGACACTGATCCAGCTCCGGCCGGGGAACAGGGTGACGGCGAGGGCGGCCGCGGTGGTGGCGATGGCGACGTTGACCGTCTCGTTGCCCATCAGGATGGTGCTGATGAGGCTGGTGCGGTCGGCCAGGAGCGAGAGCACGCGGCGGTCGGCGGGATCGTCGCGCTCCCGCATGCGTCGGCGGTCGAGATCCTGCAGCGAGAAGAAGGCGGTCTCGGTGCCGGAGAACACGAAGGACAGGGCGAACAAGCCCACGAACAGGCCGGCGAACAGCGGGAGCTGCTCAGGCGGGAGCGCCTCGGCCGTACCGGTGGCGCTCATCGAGGGTCCTCTCCGCCCTTGGGATCCTCACCGCCCTTGCTCGGGAAGTGGGCGAACAGCGGCGGCGGCCAGGGGCCGTCGTTGAGGAAGGCGAGGCCGCCCTCCTGGACGCGTCCGATGCGGGTGAGGCGGGTGTCGGTGGTGCGGGCGAGGGTCTGCAGCGTCTCGCGGTGCTTCGGGGACAGGCAGAACAGCAGCTGGTAGTCCTCGCCGCCGCGGGTCTGGTAGATGAGGGCGCGGGGGCCGAGGCAGTCGTGACCGGGCAGGTGGCGGGTCTTCAGGCGCATGCCGACGCCGGACGCCGTGGCCATGCGTTGGGCGTCTCGGGCGAGGCCGTCGGACAGATCCATCGCGGCGGGGGTCAGGTCGCTGGAGCGGAGCGCGCGCACGAAGGCGAGGGGCGGGCTGGGGCGACGCAGCGCCTGCAGGGCGGGCTCCGGCGGATCGGGGTGGGCCCAGCCCATGCCGGCGAGGCCCAGGGTGCCGGTGACCCAGATGTCGTCGCCGATGCGGGCGGCGGAGCGGGTCCACGGGGCGGTGGCGAGGCTGCCACCGACGGTCATGGAGACCACGACCGGACCGCTGCTGGAGGTGGTGTCGCCGCCGATGAGCTCGACGCCGAACTGCTGCAGGGCCTCGGACAGGCCGGTGGCGAAGTCGGCGAGCCACGCGGGCATCATGCGGGGCAGCGACAGGCTCAGCACGGCCCAGGTGGGCACGGCGCCCATGGCGAGCACGTCGCTGACGGAGACGGCGAGGGCCTTGAAGCCGACGTCGCCGGGCTGCAGGCGGTCGTTGAAGTGCACACCCTCGATGAGGGTGTCGACGGTGACCACGGTGCGGTCGTCCCACACGGCGGCATCGTCACCGGGACCGACCTTCGCCCGTGCGGCATTGGGCCGCCCCTTGCCGACCGTGGCCAGGAGGGCGGCGATGATCGAGTCTTCTTCGTCGAGGCTCGGACTGTCGGGTTCCAGCGCGGGTGCTCCTTGCTTCCTATTCGGTCGTTTCGACACGGAGGAAGCCATCTTTCTCTACCAGGAACAGGCCGACCCGGCGAGTCAGCTCGTCACGTTCATCGTCATAGCCCGTCACGCCCGTGACGGAACCCTCGGGAACGTGGTTGGCGAGGGCGGTGAGCATGGCCGCGCGGGTGCGCGGGCTGCTGGCGGCGGCCTCGGACACCCACAAGCCGGCGTCGACCGCGAGGGCCTCGATGGGCGTGGGGGTGCGGGTGGTGGCATCGCGGTAGTCGTCGACGAACTCCTGCCAGCCCTCGGCGGGATCCCAGTCGTAGGCATCCGTCGGCGGCGGGATGAAGACGTCGGTGAACACGCCCGTGCGGGTGTAGGAGCCACCGGCGGCGATGAGGTGGGTGTTGTTCCAGCTCGACAGGCCGAGCAGGGGCACGGTGTCGCCGCCCTTGGAGGTGCGGAAGGTGCCGATCGGGAACTCCTCGTAGGCGAGGGCGGCGGCGACCAGGGGCAGGCGGCTGGCGGACTCGGGCAGGAAGATGGCGTCGAAGTCGATGACCGGGGGAAGGACGACCTTGGAGCTGTCGCGGCCGGCTTCCCGGGCCCTGCGCCGGAGGCTCGCGAACTCGGAGGCGCGGGCGTCGTAGTCCTTGCGGCCGAGCTTCTGCGCGTAGGGCATGTAGTCGGTGGCCTGGGCGTCGTAGAGCTCGGAGACGGTGACGGTGACGCCCCGCTCGGCGGCCTCCTCGGCGAACAGGGTGGCGGCCTCCTCGCCGTAGGCGCTGTCCGGGGCGAACACGGCGAAGGCGTCGTCGCCGGCGGCCACGCGGCTGTCGAGCAGGGCCTCGATCTGCTGGCGGGGGGTGAGCCAGGACTGCACGACCCAGGGGTGCTTCCCGGCGTCGTCGAGGGCCTGGGACAGGCTGATGAGGGGCACGCCGGCGGCATCGGCACGGTCGACGACCCCTTCGACCTCGGCGGACAGCAGGGGCCCGATCACGGCCAGGACGCCCTCGTCGCGGACCAGCTCGTCGAAGGCGAGCATGGCGGCGTCGTCCGTGCCGCCGCTGTCGACGAACACGAGCTGCTGGGAGGCACCGCCCTGGGCCCATCCCACCTCGAGGGCTTCGCGGACCTGGCGGCCCACGCTGGCGAAGCGACCGGACAGGGGAAGGAGCACGCCGATGCGTCCGGTGTCGAGCGTGGCGCCGTGGGCGAGGCTGCGCAGGTACTGCTGCTCGGCCACCACGGCGTCGGTGAGCTGCTTCTTGGGGACGCGGTCGATCAGCTGGAGGGCCTCGTCGTTGCGACCGGCGCCGAGGGCCGCCCGGGCGTCGTCGAGGGGGCCGGCGCCGGCCGGTGCGGCGGTGTCGGCGGGCGGTCCGGTGTCGGGCTGGACGGGCGTGGGCAGATCGGCCTTCAGCCACTGCTGGGCCCGACGGGTGGCCAGGTAGGAGGTGCTGGCGATGGCCTTGGCCTGGGAGGCGCGGGCGGCCTGGGCGGCGCCGTCTCCGCGGATGCGGGCGAGGTGGGCCAGCAGCGCCTGGCGCTCGGCCTCCTGGGTGTGCAGCACGCTGTAGCCGTCGAAGGTGAGCAGGGCCTTCTCGAGGGCCGCGGGATCGGCCATCACCTCGACGGGGGCCGCGAGCAGGAGCTGTCCGAGGCGTGCGCTGGTGGCGAGGTTGCCCTGCAGGCTGCTGGTGACCTCCTGGAACCGGGCGGCGGCGGCCTTCTCCTGGCCGGCGATGCGGTAGTCCTCACCGAGGTACAGCGCGACGCAGCTGCGGGCGGTGCCGGTGTGGCTGCCGTAGGCCTGCTCGAGCATGTCGATGGCACCCTCGAGGTTGCGGTCGGCGCCGGCGGCGGCGGTGGCGATGACCGGCTGGACCCCGGTGGCGTCCGAAGGGCAGGTGAGCTCGATCGTGGCCGGCGTGGCGCTGGTGGCGGGGGCCTTGGGGCCGCAGGCGCCGAGGGCGACGAGGAACAGGGGAAGGGCGGGGGACAGGCGGATCATGAACGTTCCTGGACCGCTCGGCGGAAGGCCTCGCGTCGGGGATGGCGGCCGCCGGGCAGGGACTCTGCCCACGCTGCCAGCGCGTGATGCTCGGACGGGCTCAGATTGTCGGGGACTTCCAGCTCGACTTCAAGGTGCAGGTCGCCCCTTTGGGAACGCTTGACCTTGGGCAGACCCTGGCCCGGGATGCGGAAGACTTTTCCGTGGGGTGTGCCAGGGGGGATGCGGATGGTGGTGGTACCCCCGAGGGTGGGGACGGTCAGATCGGCCCCGAGGGCCGCTTCGCCGACCGTGATGGGCACCTTGACCAGCAGGTGGTCTCCGCGGCGCTGGAAGAGCTCGTGTTCTTGCACGTGGACGACGACGTACAGGTCGCCGGGACGACCCGAGATGGGGTCGCAGTCGCCCTTGCCGGACAGCTTGAGCTTCTGACCGGTGGCGATGCCCCGGGGCACCTTGACGGAGATGTCCTCGGTGACCCGGTGGGTGCCCTTGCCGTGGCAGGTGGGGCAGGGGGTGGTGATCCGGTAGCCTCGCCCGTCGCAGTGCACGCAGGTGGTGCGGAGCAGGCGGCCCGACGAGCGGCCGGAGCCCTTGCAGTGGGGGCACACCTGTCGGCCGGTCTCGGTGGCGCCGAGGCCCAGGCAGTCGTGGCACTGCACCCGGCGGGGGATGGAGATGGTGCGCTCCCCGCCGTGGGCCACGTCTTCCAGGGAGATGGACAGGGTGTACTTGAGGTCGCCGCCGATCGCGTTGCGCTTGCGGCCGAACAGCCCGCCCATGAACTGGGAGAGGACCTCCTGGAGGTCCTCGGGGGTCGGGGGGGCGCCGTCGCGGTGGTACAGCGGGCCGAGGCGATCGTAGCGGGCACGCTCCTCGGGGTTGTTGAGGACCTTGTAGGCCTCGGCGACGAGCTTGAAGCGCTGGGCGGCCACCGGGTCGTCCTGGTTGCGATCGGGGTGCCAGCGCATGACCTGCTCGCGGTAGGCGCGCTTGAGGTCTGCCGCGTCGGCGTTCCGGGACACGCCGAGGACGTTGTAGTAGTCAGGCTTCGCCACGATCCACTCCTTGGGGCCTAGCTTGTACCGCCTTCCTCATGCCGGGACCAGCCACGCGCTGAGCTGACGGACCACGCCGTCGGCGACGAACCAGCCTTCGGGGCCGAGGCGGATGTGATCGCCGTCGACCAGGAGCAGGCCGTGGCGGGCGAGGAGGGCCAGGCGGTCGGCGGGCAGCGTCAGGGCCGTGGCACCGGTGAGCTCCGCCAGGGACAGGCCGGCGGTGGTGCGCAGGCGGGTGAGGAGCAGGTCGGTGGCGGCGCTCTCCGCGTCGAGGTGTTCCGCGCTGCCCCGGGCGTCCTCACGGCCGATCCACGCGGACAGGTCCTCGGGGTTGGCCCAGCGGCGGCCGTCGGGGAGCTGGCCGTGGGCGCCGGGACCGAGGCCCATGTACGGACGGCCGGTCCAGTAGCCGCTGTTGTGCAGCGAGCGGTGGCCGGGCTGGGCGAAGTTGGACACCTCGTAGCGCTCGATGCCCTCGGCCTGCATGGCGTCGACGAGCCAGGCGTACATCTGCCGCCACAGGTCGTCGCCGGCGGGCTCGATGCGGCCCCGCTCGGCGGCCCGGGCATAGCCGGTGCCCGGCTCGACGGTGAGGCCGTACAGGCTGATGTGGTGGGGACCGTAGGAGAGCAGCGTGCGCAGATCCTCCTGCAGCTCGGGCAGGGTCTGGGCGTGCAGACCGAACATGAGGTCGGCGCTGAAGGAGCGTAGATCCGCCTGCTGCAGCAGCGCGAGGGCCTTGTGGGCCTCCGCGGGCGTGTGGGCGCGGCCGAGGGTGCGGGCGTGGCCGGGATGGAAGGTCTGCACGCCCAGGCTGACGCGGTTGACCCCGGCATCGAGGGCGGCCTGCAGCCAGGCCTCGGACAGATCCTCCGGGTTGGCCTCGACGCTGATCTCCTCGGTCTCGGGCCGGACGAGGCCGTGAAGGAGGGCCGACAGGGCGTCCGGGGACAGCCGCGAGGGGGTGCCGCCGCCGAGATAGACCGTACGGCGGGGCCCCGGAAAGGCGGCCTGGAGGGCGTCGGCGTCGCGCAGCACCCGGGAGACGAAAGCGTCCTCGGGCTTGTCGGCGGTGTCCCGGAGCACGTAGAAGTTGCAGTACGGGCAACGGATCCGGCACCACGGCACGTGGACGTAGACGCCGTGGCTCACGCCTCCTCTCCGGGCAGGACCTTCACGATCCAGTCGGCGCCCCCCTCGAGGTACGCCAGCGCCAGGGGGAGCTGGCCGGGGCCGTCCTTGCGCAGGGTGGTGGGCCAGTGGTCCGGATCCTCGGGCAGGCCGAACAGGCGGCTCAGGGCGTGGTGGTGGGCATGCCAGGAGGCCCGCTGCTGATCCATCAGGCGACGACCGCAGAGCATGTCGAGGGAGCGCTGGATCTCGGCCTCGGTGACGGGCTCGTGGACGAGGCGGTCGAGGAGGGCCTGGACGGCGGCCTCGGCCTCGTGCAGGCGCTCGGGATCGGTGGCGAGGCCGATGGTCCAGGTGCCCTCCTCGAGGCCGACGGTGTGCCGGCACCAGACGTCGTAGACGAGGTTGTCGTCTTCCCGGAGCGCCATGAACAGGCGACCGGACTGCCCCTCGAGGATGCCCGTGAGCAGGTCGAGGCCGTACATGGCCGGATCCTTCCAGCCGGCGGTGGGCCAGGACATCCGCAGCACGGCCTGCTGGTGGCCGGCCCGCAGGATCGGGTCGTCCCAGCTCGCCGGCTCGGGGGGATCGGGCAGCGTCAGCTCACCCTGGGCCTCGAATTCGCCCATCCACCGCAGCAGCGAGGCCACCTCGGCGGCCTGCACGGGGCCGCTGACGGCCAGGACCATGCGGCGGGGGTCGAGGTGGGTGGCGTGGAACCCGCGGACGTCGTCGAGGCCGAGAGCGGCGAGGGAGGCCTCGGTGCCACCGGGGGGCGCGCCCCAGGGGTGGCGGGGGCCGAACCGCAGGGCCCGGGCCTGCAGGGTGGCGACCTCCTCGGGGCGGTCGGAGCGGGTGCGGACGTCGTCGAGCATCTCGGTGCGGATGCGGTCGAGGTGGTCGATCGGCAGGTGGGGGGCCGTGAGCAGATCCCGGAGCAGTGCCGTGAGGTGGGGCAGCGACTCCGCGGGCGCCGACAGGGCGATGCCCACGGACGAGGCACCACAGGGGGTCTCCATGGAGATGCCGTGGGCATCGAGGTGGCGGCCGAGGGCGGAGGCGTCGCGGGTGCCCGCTCCGGCGGCGAGCATGCGGGACCACACCCGGCCGAGGCCCGCCTTCTCCACGGGGACGAGCTCGTCGCCGCCCCGGGAGGCCCAGCGGATGGACACGACCGGGCCGGGACGCTCGATGACCTGCAGCCAGGGCGGAAGGAGCGGTGCGGCCAGCTCGGCGCGCTCGGTGGCGGCCCAGGCCTGCTCGACCTGCTCGGCCTCGGTGTCCTCGTCGAGGTAGCCGACGATGGCGTCGTCCGAGGACAGCCACCGGGTGGCGGCCTGGACGAGGTGGGTGACCTGCAGGCCGTCCCAGCGGTGGGACCAGGACAGGAAGCGATCGGCGGAACCGAGGTAGGAGGCACACCAGGCGAGCTCGGTGGCGAGGCCGTCGACGGTCTCCTGGGTGAAGGCCAGATCGGCCTGCAGGCTGCGGCGCGCCTGCTGCAGCCGGGAGGGCGTGATCCAGGACGCCGGATCGTCCATCAGGGCGCGGACCTCCTGCAGGGGGCGAAGATCCTCCACGATGGGGATGAAGCCCAGGCCGAAGGAGGAGGAGAGCTGACCGGGCGAGACCACGGCCCAGGTGCCCATGGCGATGGGCGCCTTGAGCTTGAGGTGCTCCCGCAGCACGCTGCCGGCACCCTGGCCGAGGATGGCCGCGACGAGCTCGAGGGCGGGCAGATCGGGATGGGTGGCGTCGGGCAGGCGCCAGGCGAGCTCGAAGGTCTTCGAGGCGAAGGCACGATCCATCCGGTAGACGACCGGCGTGGTGGGGGCCTCGCCGTCACCCGCGAGGGCTTGTCGCGGGGTGCCCTCCGGCAGGTGCCCCAGGGCGGCGGCCACGGCGCGCTCGAGCTCCTCGTGGCCCATGGGACCGGCGGCCACGACCCGGAGCCTGTGGCCGGTGAGGTGGTGGGCATGGAAGGCCTCGAGGCCCTGGGCCGTGACGGCTTCGACCTGCTCCGGCAGACCGAGCACGCGCCAGCTGTAGGGCTGGTCGGGCCACTGGACCTCGGCGACCTCCTCGCTCAGGGTGGCGTCCGGATCCTCGGCGTAGCTGCGGATCTCCTCGAGGATCACGCCGCGCTCCTGCTCCACGTCGTCGTCGAGCAGCAGGGGGCGGGTCAGCATGGTGGCCAGGGTGTCGAGGGCGCCACGCCAGGCCGTGGGCGGCACGGTGCAGTGGAGGACCATCTGGTCGTGGGCCGTCCAGGCGTTCAGGTCGCCGCCGACCGACTCGATGCGTCGGGCCGCCTCGCCGGTGCCCAGGCCCTCGGATCTCTTGAACAGCACGTGCTCGAGGAAGTGGGCCATGCCCCGCTGGTGACGGGTCTCGTCGCGGGTGCCGAGCTCCCACCACACGTACAGGGCGCAGGGGGCGTCGGGCTGGTGCCAGGTGATGACCTGGACCTTGTTGGGGAGGGTGGAGCTGGTGAGTCCGGGCACCGAGGTCAATCGGCCTCCAAGTCGGTGCGGGCATCGTGCCCGTCAGAGGGGCTGCATAAGCCGAAACGGCGGCCGAGGCGATGGAACGCCAGGGCCGCCGTGGTGCGGAAGGGATGCGATGGACCGCGCGGCCTCAGCCGCCAGGTCCGCGCGGCCTCAGCCGCCAAGGCCGCGCGGCTTCAGCCGCCAAGGCCGCGCGGCTTCAGCCGCCAAGTCCCGTAAGGGACTGGGGGCACTCGGGCTTGGTGACCACGCGGTACCAGCCGAGCTCGTCGGCCCAGGTCTCGCCCTCGAAGGGCCAGACCCGCTTGCCGGACTTGCGGATGTTCCGGAACTGGGTCTTGCGCTCCTCGTCGCTGATCTTGACCCCTGCGGCGGCCTGCTCGTACAGCTTGGCCTCGAGGGTGAGCAGATCGACGCGGGTGAGCTCGATGCCGCGAAGCATGTCGTCGAGCTCGGCGCGGTGGTACGCCAGGGAGTCCTTGATGCGCTGACCTTCGGCCTTGCGGCGGGCGTTGGCGCGGGCCTCGAGCATGTCGGCCACGGGCTTGGACCAGGAGCCGGAGCTCTTGGCGAGCGTGGCGAGCTCGGCCTCGGCCTGGTCGAGGGCGGCGACGGAGCCGGTGAAGCGGTCGTCCCACTGGTAGCGACGCAGCATGCGCTCGGAGATCTGGTGCGACTCGCCCTTGCTGTAGGCGGCGACGTCGGCGTAGACCTCGCTGGCGTTCATGCGGGCCAGCTGGCCGGCGAGATCCTTCGACACGGGCGTGTAGGCGGCCTGGAAGGTGTCGATGGCCTCGGTGGCGCTCGGGAACTTGCACATCACGAAGAGGCTCTGTGCGCGGAGCAGCTCGGCCTCGGGGAAGTACCAGTCGCTGAAGAACGCGGAGTGGTGGGTCTGCAGCGTGCCGAGGGCATCGCCGTAGTCCTTGGCCGCGAAGTGGGCCCAGGCCTTCTCGAACTGGGCGGTGGGCCAGTACGAGTCGCCGCGCTCGACCTCGGTGTACCGCTGGGCAGCCTCGGAGAGGTTGTCGGCGGCGTACTGGGTACGGGCGATGTTCAGCTGCAGGGCGTTGATCTCGTGGGGATCGGCGTTGTCGGAGCGCAGCTTGGCCTCTGCCGCGAGGAGCAGGGGCAGCGCCTCGTCGTAGCGGCTCTGCTGGGCGAAGGTGATGCCCTGCAGGATGAGGCCCTTGGTGGCCACCGTGGACTTGCCGTCGACCAGGAAGAGCACGCCCAGTGCCGTGCCCCAGTTCTCCTTGGAGAAGTGGTAGCGGGCGGCCTGGTAGGCGGCCTTGGAGCGGGTCTCGGCGTCCATGTCGACGCCGAAGTCCTCGCCGACGTACTCGCCGACCCACAGCTCCTCACCGAACGTCTCGGAGGCCGCGAGCAGCTCCGGGTAGGAGGCGGAGGCCTCGGAGGGAGACAGCGAAGCGGCCCTGGACCACGCCACCATGGCGGCGTAGGGCAGCTTGCCCTGGTGCAGGGCGTCGCCGAGGATGGTCCAGGCGCGGGGGTCGCGGGGGTTGGACTTCAGGTGGTCGACGAGTTCGCTGGCCGCAGCCTCCCACTGGGAGGAGGTGGCCTTGGACTTGAGGCTGGTCCAGTCGAGGTCGCCCACCATCTGCACCAACGCCTCGACACCATCCGTCGCTTCGGTCGCGTCGGACGCGTCCGCGACCTCCGCGACTTCCTGGGCCCAGGAGGACCCCGCGAAGGTGAGGCTCAGGCTGAGCAGAAGGTGCTTCATCGACGGCCTCCCTTCTTGCGGCCGAGCATGGCGGTGTAGCCGACGGTGACGGCGGGGGTCTGCTTGAAGTGCCAGGAGCTGGTGAGCTCGCGGTACTCCATCATGAGGTCGTCGCGGAGCTCCACGCGGATGGAGGAGCTGGACTTGTTCATGAAGAAGCGCATGCCGATGGCGGGGGAGACCGTGGGTGCCACGGTGAAGCCGCCGCCGGGGATGATCGACTGACCGAGGGTCGCACCGGCGCGGGCCGCCAGGTAGAAGTCGAAGTGGACCACCCGGGTGCCGCCGGCGGAGGCCTTGGCGTAGATGGGCGACCAGGCCGCACCGAACAGGGCATGGCCGAGGTGGCGGAAGACGTAGGGCGAGATGCTGCCGTAGGCAGGGGTCTCGAGGTCACGGTACTTCTGCGTCTTCATGCCGTAGCCGCCACCGATCACCGCGGAGAAGGCGAGCTCCTCGTTGAAGTGCTTGTCGATGGACAGCGACGCGATGGGGGTGGTGACCAGGGGGTCGAACGGCATCCAACCGACGTGACCGCCGATCTCGAGGGCGCCATCCTTGGGGTACAGGATGTCCTGCACCACGCGGAGGTCGGAGTTCTTCAGGACGCCGACGTCGACCGTCTCCTGTGCGAAGGAGACGGAGGAAGCGAGGATTCCCGTGGTGATGGTGAGGGCTCGAAGCAGACCCATTGTGTCACTCCTGAATGGAACGGCCTGGGGGGAAGGGCCGGCAAGGCCTTAGAAGGGGAGGGGGCGGGGAGCGCCGGAGGCGGGCAGGTACCGGACCCGGATGTCGGAATCGAAGTCGGGCACCGCGTCGCCGTGGAGCACCACGGTGTTGGTGGAGGAGTCGTAGGACCAGCCGTCGCTGTAGACGACCAGCTGCAGGGACTCGTCGTACTCCTGCGCGGCCCGCTCGACGTTCACGCCGTTGACCTCGACCAGGATGGTCTCGGGAATGGGCAGGGCCTCGAGGGGGAAGGTGTCGCCCAGGGAGCGCAGCAGGTCACCGACGCGGGCGAGGTTCTCCGAGAAGTCCGACGCATCGCAGCGACCGCGGGAGTCGGGCTCCTCGAGGTTGATGTACGCGCCGTTGGTGTCGTACACGATGCGGCGCAGGCGGTTGATCTGGAAGGGCGCCTCGCCGGGGTTGCACTCGGGGTTCGGGCCGATGACCGCCCAGGCCATGCGGTTGTCGAACTGCGAGAACAGGTCGTTGTACGGGAAGTAGTCGCCTTCCTTGTTGGTGATGCGGCGGCTGTTGTCGCCCTCACCGGTGATCAGCACGGGGATGACCGTGGAGCCTTCGCGGATGAAGTTGCCGTTGGACGCGACATCCGCCTCGGAGAAGTACACCTCGGGCATGCGCTCCGGGTCGTCCTCGGGGGGGAAGGCGGTGAAGGCGGCGACGCCGGCCTCGAAGTTCTGCCACCAGTCCTGGAAGCAGGCCTCCGGGGGCTCCTCGACGGAGCGGCACATGGCCATGAAGACCGCCTCGAGGGGCTCCTCGATGCCGCTGCTGGAGCAGGTGGAGCCACCCATGCCGGCGGGGCAGTCGCCACCGGCGTCGGCGCCACAGACGGCACCGCAGAGAAGGAACTTCTCGAAGGTGCGGCCCACGTTGCCATCGGACGGCGTGAGGTACAGGGGGTTGCCGATGAGGGAACCCCAGGAACGCTCGGGATCGGTGGTGGTGAGGCCGAGGTGGAAGTTGAGGTTGCCCTGCGGATCGATGAGGTACTTGAGGTACCGCTGCAGGTCGTCCTTCAGGTCGACGTCGGTCGGGCCCGTGGAGCCGCCGGCAGGGGCGAACATCTGGGCGAATTCCGCGAAGTTCTCCGCCAGTCGGGTGGCGTCCTCGCGCATGGAGGACGTGTTGTCCACCACGAACAGGATGTCTGCCTTGCTGGAGAAGGACTCCTGCTGGTAGCCGGTGAGGCGCAGGTCGTCATAGTCGTTGCAGCCCGCGAGAAGAGCGGTGCCTGCGAGGGCGAGCATGGAAACGGATCGTGTCATGGTGGTCTACTCCGCCGGTGGTCCTACCAGAAAACCCACCTGCTGTAGACAGCCTGACCGCCCTTTGACGACCGCCTCTCGATCAGTCCGGCTGGTCCTCCAGCCAACCCTCGACCCGCTCCCTGTGGCGGTCGGGAAGCGGATCGAACTGCACGCCCATGCCGGACCTCGGGCCCTCGCCCGGTCGGACGGACCAGCGGACGGTGGCATAGGTGCGTACCGGGGCCGTATCGCCGGGGAGCAGGAAGCTCAGGCGAAAGCGCGTACCCTCCGGTAGCGGGCGCTCGCTGGTGATGAACATCCCCCCCGCGGACAGGTTGGCGAGGTAGTCCGACAGGAAGTCGTCCATCACCTGGTAGGTGACCTGCACCCGAAGGGGGATGCGGCGCGTGGTGCGCTGTTCGATGTGCTGACGAGGCGGCATGGTCGCTCCGAGGGGAGGAGGCGCCATGCTCATCGGTGCATCGGGGGCGTCGTTGTCGTAGGGGCGTCCCTTGGGGGGCATCGGGCGACGGGGTCGGGCGCAGCAAGCAGCGCCCCTACGCTACCCTGGCGTTCGGGAGCGCCTAGGCACGGAGGGAGCGTCCCTGGCCGAGCTCGATGAGCTCGGGGCCGAAGGAGCGGGCCATGCGGCCGGCGTGGGTCAGGGCGTGCTCCAGGACGTCCGGGGTGAGGCACTCGGCATCGAGGGTGCGGGCGAAGGCGAGCTGGTCGGCGTCGAAGAGCTGGAACGCGCCGGCCGTGGCCTCGGCGTTGAGGTGGAGCAGGCGGTGCAGCAGGGCCAGCGAGGCGTGGACGTCGTCGGCGAAGGGGGCGGTGATGCGCAACCAGGTGCGGCCGTCGCGGGCAAAACAGGACAACAGCAGGAGCTGCTCGCCGAAGGTGAGCGGTGTGAGCCGGCCCGGTTCGACCGTGGCCTTCAGGCCCACCTGGCGCAGCAGGTGACCGAGCCGGGTCTCGAGTGCCTCGACATCCATCATGGGGCCTCCGAACGTTGTAGTGTCGCCTTGGTAGGCACGTCGTCCGGCCCAGCAAGGGGGAGCACGCATGCAGGAGCGGATCGCCATCGGCGGATTCATGGGATCGGGCAAGTCCACGGTCGGGCGCGCGCTGGCGCAGCGGCTGGGGGTCGCCTTCGTCGACATGGACGAGGTGCTGGCACGGGAGCACGGACCCATCGACGAGCAGTTCGCCCGGGATGGCGAGACGGCGTTCCGTCAGCGTGAGACGGCCCTGCTGCGGCGGCTGGCGGGCCAGGACGGCCCGGTGGTCGTGGCCACCGGCGGTGGCGCCTGGTGCAGCGAGACCAACCAGCAGGTGCTGCAGGAGGCCTTCCGTCGGGTGGTCCTGAAGGTGGGCCTGCGCCAGTGCCGCGAGCGGGTGGGCCAGGGGGCGGGACGTCCGGTGTGGCACCAGGCCGAGGAGCTGTTCGCGCTGCGCGAGCCCTGGTACGCGAAGAGCGACCTGGAGGTCTCCACCGACGGCCGCACCATCGACGAGGTGGTCGAGGAGATCGCCGCATGGGTGTCCTGAACCGGGTGCGGGTGAAGGCCTCCACCGGGGCCTACGACGTGGTGCTGGCGCGAGGCCTCGAGGGGATCGGCCGTGCGGTGGCCGAGGTGGTGCCCGCCGATCGGGCCTTCGTGGTCACCGATGCCAACGTGGGACCCCTGTGGGCGGAGGCCCTGCTCGCGGAGCTCGAGCAGGTCTACGGCGAGGTGGGGCTCATCACCGTGCCGGCGGGGGAGGGCGCCAAGTCCCTCGAGGTGTGGGCGCGGGTGCTCGATCAGCTGCTGGCGGGCGGCGTGCACCGCAAGGCGCCGGTGTTCGCCCTCGGTGGCGGCGTGGTGGGGGATCTCGCGGGGTTCGCGGCGGCGAGCGTGCTGCGGGGCGTGCCCTTCGTGCAGGTGCCCACCACGGTGCTGGCGATGGTCGACTCCTCGGTGGGGGGCAAGACGGGCCTGAACCACCCTGCCGGCAAGAACCTCGTGGGAGCCTTCCACGCGCCGCGGCTGGTGTGGGCGGCGATGGACACCCTGTCGACGCTGCCGCCGCGCCAGGTGCGTGCGGGGCTCGGGGAGGTGCTCAAGGCGGGACTGATCGCCGATGCCGGGCTGTTCGACCTGGTCGAGCGTCGGTCCGGCGAGCTGGCGGCCCTGCACCCCGAAGCGCTGGTGACGGCCATCACGGCGTCGATCGCGGTCAAGGCGAAGGTGGTGGAGGAGGACGAGCGGGAGGGCGGCCGACGCGCCATCCTCAACGCCGGCCACACCCTCGGGCACGGCCTCGAGGCGGCGCTCGGGTACGGGGCCATGGCCCACGGGGAAGCGGTGGGCTGGGGCCTGTGGCTCGAAGCGCGTTGGGCCGAAGAGCAGGGACTGTGTGAAGAGGACGGCCTTGCAGAGCGGATCCGCCGCGTGTGCGTGGCGCTCGGATATCCAGCGATCCCCTCGAACCTCCCCGATGACGATTTCTGGCACGCGGTATCGCTCGACAAGAAAGTACAAGGCACTATCTTGAGGTTGCCTGTCGTCAGGCGAATAGGACATTGTGTCCTCCATTCGATTCCCGTCTCCACGATCCAGAGCCTGTGGAAGGTCCCGTGAGCCGATCCCTGCTGTCCACCATGACGACGTTCTCGCTGCTGCTCGCCGGCTGCGCTGACACGGCCGTGGGCGACACCCAGCTCCTGGTTCCCACGGAGCTCGAGTTCTCCTGGGACGAGGAGCTCAACGGTGAGGACGACGGCCTCGTCTCCGCGGTACCCGTGGATCTGATGGTCTACGACGCCGCCACCGGCGTGCCCGTGGCCGGCACCGACATCGAGCTGAGCGTGATCGGTGCGTCGCTTGCCCTCGAGGGCGACCTGTTCTGGTACGACGACGACTGCGCGGGCTGCCTGTTCGACGACCGCCGCGGCCGCTTCCTCGAGATCCCCGCCGCCGGCTTCACCGAGGGCCTGCAGGTGTCCACCGATGGCGAGGGCTTCGTGCGGGTCTTCGTGGTGGTCGATGCGCTGGAGTGGATGGGCGACGACTACGAGCCCGTCAGCCTGCGCGCCGTGGATGCCCACAGCCAGCAGGACTGCCTGCTCCTGCCCCGCTGAGTCGGCGATGGCGGCGCCCACCATCCTGGTGCTGCAGGGCCCGAACCTGAACCTGCTGGGCGTACGTGAGCCCGAGGTCTACGGGTCGACGACGCTGACGCAGCTGCAGCAGCGCCTCGACCTGCTGGCCGCCGAGCTCGGTGTGCGGCTGCGGCACGTGCAGAGCAACCACGAGGGCGAGCTGGTGGACGCGATCCAGATCGCCGCGGCGGATGGCTGCCTCGGGGCGGTCGTGAACGCCGGTGCGTACACCCACACGTCGGTGGCGCTGCGGGATGCGTTGATCGGCACCGCGCTGCCCTTCGTCGAGGTCCACCTGAGCAACGTGTTCGCTCGGGAGTCGTTCCGGCACGTGTCGATGATGTCGGACGTGGCGCTCGGCGTGGTCACAGGGCTCGGGGCCGCCGGGTACGAGGCCGGGATCAGGGCGCTCGTGGAGACGCGGGTCGGCTGACGTCCCGTGCCCGCGCCCGCGCCCGTGCCCGTGCCCGAAAACGCCGAGCCCATGGCGGAACGCCCCAAGGAATACCTCTCGATGTCGTTCGAGCGGTACGCCATCGGGGGACGGGCCCGGCAAGCAGGGCCCCTACGCTACGTCGTTCTGGCGAGACACCGTCGGCCTCCCTTGGGGCATTGAAGCGTAGGGGCGCTGCTCGCTGCGCCCGACCCCGTTGGCCTCGCCAGGGGCATTGAATCATACGTGCGCTGCTAGCTGCGCCCGACCCCGTTGGCCTCGCTTGGGGTGGGGCATTGCATCGTACGGGCGCCCCTTGGGGCAATGAATCGTAGGGGCGCTGCTAGCTGCGCCCGACCCCGTTGGTCTCGCTTGGGGCATTGCCACGTACGGCCGTCCCCTAGGCCGCGCCTACCCGGCCACCTTCAACCCGACCAACCCCGCCACGATCAACCCGACGCTCACCATCCGCGCCACCGTCACCGGCTCGCCGAACAACACGATCCCGAGGGCCACCGTCCCCACGGCGCCGACCCCCACCCACACGGCGTAGGCCGTGCCCACGGGCAGGTCCTTCATGGCGATGCCCAGCAGGTACAGGCTGATGAGCATGGACACCGCGGTCCAGACGGTCGGCCACAGCCGGGTGAAGCCTTCGGTGTACTTCAGGCCGATGGCCCAGCCGGTCTCGAACAGTCCGGCGATGAAGAGGAGGAGCCAGGGCATGGGATGGAATCCTTCATGAGGGAGACGTGGGGGCGTCCCTTCGGTGCGTTTGGGCCGGCGAGACAATCCAGTTCAGATCACCACAGGTTTCCAATCGTCAGGTGCACCGTCACCGGCGCCACCTTCTGGCCCGTGAACGTGAAGTCGCCCCGCCGCACGCTGCGGCTCCACAGGGCCGTCGGCGTGGCGATGTCGAACTGCACGGGCCCCACCGGGGTGGCGATGCGCAGGCCGGTGCCGATGCCCACGAGGACGGGCAGGCCGAAGGGGTCGACCTCGTCGGGGTCGTCGATGAAGGTGTGCCAGGCGTTGCCGCCGTCGGCGAAGAAGGCCCATGCCCAGTCGTCGAGGGTCTTCAGGCCGAGCAGGTTCAGGGGGATGGACCACTCGGTGACCAGGCGGCCGTAGGAGTCACCGCCGGTGGCCACGTAGTTGGGCTCTTCGGGCGTGCCCTGGCTGTTGGCGTGCTGGGGGCCCACGGCGTCGCGGCGGTAGCCACGGATGGAGCCGGTGCCGCCCATGCGGAAGCGATCCTCGAGGGGCACGAGGGTGCCGCCGTAGCTCCAGCCCACGCCACCTTCGCCGGTGAAGCGCAGCAGGGTTCGCCCGACGGGCTGGTACCAGGTGAAGCTGGCCTGGGCCTTGAGGAATTGCGCCTGGGGCCGTGAGTCGGCGCCGTTCAGGCCGATGCCCGGGGACCAGGTGGCGCCGGTGGACAGCACGAAGCCGCCGGTGGGCACGATGGGGTCGTTGCGTCGGTCCATGACCAGGCGCAGGCCGACGGTCTCCTGGGGGCGGCAGCCGTCGGGGAAGATGAACGAGCAGGGGCCGAGGTCGGCCTGCTCCAGCAGCTCCCAGGGCTCGCCGTCGATGAGCGCGCCCTCGTCGGACCGCACCAGGGAGCGCAGGTCCCAGCCCACGGTGGGGATCAGCACGATGGTGGGCGCCACCGGGATCTCCCACTGCAGGGACAGGCCGGCCTTGTCGAGGGCCCAGGCCCGCTCCTGCTGACGCTCCCGGAGCAGCGCGTACAGGGTCCACGCATGGCCGGGGAAGGGGAAGTCCTTGGCCTTGTAGGCAGCGGAGAGGCGCCACTCGGGCAGCGCCGTGTTCAGGGCCCAGCTCGGCGCCTCCGGATCGGAGAACCAGTCGAGGCCCACCTGACCCTGCAGGTCGAGGCGGTGGCCGAGGCCCCACAGGTTCCGGCGCGCGATGCGGTTGTACAGGCGGATGCCCTGGTCGGTGTTGAGGCCCCCACCGAACTCGAAGGTCCACCGCTTGCGCTCGGTGAGGCTGAAGATGACGTCGCGGGCGGGGCCGTCGCCGAGGATCTCCCAGGTGACGCTCGAGAAGATGCCGAGGCCGTACAGGCGGGCGCGGGCCTGATCGAGGGCGTCGGGGGAGATGGGCTCGCCGCGCTGCAGGCCGAGGTTGTCCATCACGACCCGGCGCTGGGTGTGCCGCAGGCCGTCGACCACCAGGGCGCGCAGGCGCACGCGGTCGCCGGTGACGATCGTCATGTCGGCCTCGCCCACCGGGAAGGCGCCGGTACGGTCGAGCCGGGTGCGCACCGTGACGCGGGCGTCGAGCCAGCCGTCCCGCTCCAGGTCGGCCTCGAGCAGGCGGGCCACGGACTCCACGGGGGCCCGCACGGCCGGCGTGCCCACCAGCTCCTGCAGCTCGCCGGTGGCCCAGGCGACGTGGTCGGCCACGCCCTGCTCGTCGCCCTCCACCGAGACCGTCAGGCGACGCAGCAGCGCCTGGGGCCCCTCGTTGATGAGGAAGGTGGGCGTGAAGCGCCCCCGGTTGCCCACCGCCGCGGCCAGCATGGCGTCGAAGTCGTCGGCCAGCATCACGGAGGCGTCCGGGTAGCCCTGGGCGCGGTAGGCGTCCTGCAGGGCCTGGGGCGCGTTCATGAGGGCCGAACGGTTCAGGCGCCGCCGCTCGAGCTGCTCGTCGGAGCGGATCACGACGGTGGCGAGGTCGCGGCGGGAGAACGCCGTGGCGCCCTCGAAGGTCATGCGTCCGAGCCGGTAGGGCAGGTCGCGCTCGACGCGGACCCGCAGCTCGGTGCCCTCGGGGGTGGGCACGGCGGCGACGTCGACCTCGGCGTTGAGGAAGCCCCGGCGCTGCTCCTCCCGCAGCAACCGGCTCTCGGCGGACTCGAGGAAGCGCTCCGACAGGCGGGTGTACTGGGACAGGCCCAGCAGGCGGATCACCTGGCCGCGGCCGTTGAAGCCCTTGCCCTTCACATCCAAGGTGAGGCGGGGGCCGGGACTGACGGTGAACACCGCGCGGGTGGGCCGGGTGTCGCCCTCGGCCTCCGTGGACCGCTGGGCCGCCACCACGGTGGCCTGGTTGTAGCCCCGGTGCACGGAGAGGATCTTGTCGCCCATCTGCTGCAGGCGGCCCGTGATGTCCCGGGCCGCGGCCCGCAGGTTGGCCTCGCTCGCGGGCGCGCCGGGGCGCACCTGGTGGCCCCGTGCCCACATCCGCAGGCGCCGCTCGGGCACCGGCAGATCGCCGACGAACTCGATCCGGTCGTAGACGTGGCGGGGACCGGGCTGGACCACCACGTCGACCCGGACCCGGGCGCCGGCCCGTGTGGTGGACAGGTCGACCTTGGCCTCGCGCCAGCCGTCCTCGGCCAGCTCGGCCTGCAGGTCGGCCAGCAGCAGGGCGGTGTCGTGATCCGGGTGGAACACCTCGCCCTCCCATGGTCGGAGCGCGGGCTGGAGCAGCTTGCGGATGTGCCGGGGACCCTGGACGTGGGTCTCGACCAGCTTGGGGGCGCCCTGCACGAGGTAGGTGAGCTGCAGCTCGGTGATGAGCTCACCGGTGGCGGCATCGAAGCTGATGAGCGGGTCGACGTGGGCCTCGACGGCGGCGAACTCCCCCAGCCGGAACAGGGTGAGGATGTCGGTGCGCACCGCCTCCTCGTCGAGCACGTCGCCCTGCTCGAGGGTGAGCAGGGGCAGCAGGTCGTCGGCGGGCAGACCGCCCGTGCCGTCGACCGCCTGCAGCTGCACGAGGCCGATGCGCTGCCCGCCCGAGCCTCCCTGGGGAGACTCCTGGGCGAGCGCGCCGCCGGCCAGCAGGGCGAGCCACAGACCCTTCACCGTGCCTCCAGCGTGAAGGACAGGTCGAGGCCGAAGGCGCCCACGTCGCCGCGGTCGCGTACGCGCTGGAAGCTCGCCCACCAGGCGGCGATGCGCCAGATGTTGGAGAAGCGCCGCTCGAGCAGCACGATCTGGTCGTCACCGGACACCAGGGAGAACTCGGCCTTGAGCTCCACGTCGCCGAGGCGGCGGAAGCGCTTGGACAGCCGCAACCGCGGATCCGTGGTCCAGTCGTTGCGCAGGGTGCGGCCGGAGACGAACTCGATGCGGTCGATGGGCTGGCTGACGCCCCTGGCGCCGGTGAGCCCGGCGGTGGCGAACAGGTCGGAGAGGAACAGCTCGGCGAGGTTGCCGGCGATGGCGCTGGCGAGGGCGGTGGTGTCGCCCTCCTCGAGCAGCTCCTCGGGGGTGGCACCGAGCCAGAGCAGGGCGTTGATGTCGCCCTGGGGGAGCGCCGGGTCGGAGGAGGCGAAGGTGGTCCAGTTGGAGTACACCCCGCGCACCTCGTAGGTGATGTCGTACTGGGCGTCGCGGCCCTGCACGGTGGTCGACAGGTCGAAGTCGAGGACCGGGTCCCAGGACCAGGGATCGCGGAACTCGATGCGGCCCCGCTCGATGAAGAAGGTGCGGTCCTGCAGGAAGGCGAGGCTGCCGGGACGGACCACCACGTCGCCGGTCATGCCCATGCGGGCGGTGTCGCCGATGAGGCGCAGGTCGGCCGAGGCGACGCCCTCGGCGACGTTGTTGTCGAGCAGGATGGTCTCGGGGGCGACGATGGCGATGTCGAAGTCGAACAGCCCCTCCTCGTCGCCGACGTCGGACTGCTGTGCCACGTCGCCGCGGAAGTCGAGCACGCTCCGCTCCCAGTCGATGCGGTCGGTGAAGGCCATGTCCTGCACCTGCACGAGTCCCGACAGCAGCAGGTTGTCCAGCGGGCCGCGCAGGCTCAGCGTGGCATCCCCGAAGGCGGTGGGGAGGAAGTCGACCCAGCGCACCGAGGTGTCCTGCACGGAGACGTCGAGATCCAGGCGGTCGGGCACGAAGCCGGTGGCCCACGCCGTGCCTCCGGCCGAGACGAGGCCGCCGCCGAAGCGGGCCTCGGCGGACTCGAGCAGGTAGCCTTCCGGGGAGGCCAGGGCCGACGCGGTGAGGTCGGTGAGCTCGAGCGGCAGGGCGCTGTGGGCGAGCAGGCCGTCGGAGACCTCCAGCTGGATCTCGGGGGCGAGCTCGGCGCCCCGGCCGACGGTCTCGGCACGAAAGCGCAGGTTGCCGTCGGCGCGGGTGACCCCGGGCACGACCATCGGCAGCCAGGATAGCGTGGTGTCGCCCTGGGCCTTGACGTACAGCCCCGAGGAGCCTCGCTCGAGCTCGGCGCGGATGAAGGTCTCCGATCCGGAGAGCAGCAGCTCGCCGGAGTCCCACCGCTCGGGGGTGCCCCACAGGGTCCAGGGGGCGTTCAGACGCAGTCCCATGGTGCCCCAGCGCAGGTCGGCGTCGTCGAGGCGCATCTGCAGGCTCGGACCGGTCTGCGTGCCCGCGAGGGTCATGGAGCCGCTGAGGGTCGCGGTCAGCGGCCGGTCGTCGGCGGCCCGTGGCAGGAGCAGGTGCGTCGGGAAGTCCTGGGCGGAGACCAGCATCCGGGGCTCGGTCTCGTCGTCCAGGGGCAGCACGGCGTCGACCGAGAGGCGCTTGTCGAGGACCGTGGCGTCGAGGTGGATGCCGTCGGCGTCGGTGCGCCAGGTGGCGGCGGAGTCGGGCAGGTCCTGCACACCCCAGCGGGTGGAGGTGAGCCTCGCGCTGCCCTCGGGCTCGGGCTCGAACAGCGTGCCGCCGACGTGGGTGTTCGCCTCGATGTCGGCGACCAGGTTGAGGGGTACGTCCTGCAGGGTCTGCAGCCCCTCCAGGGTGAAGCCGGTGGTCTGTACGTCGAGGTCGAGGGCCCAGGCCGGACCCGCGGTGCCCGTGACGGTGACCGTCTCGCCGGAGGGATCGCGCCGGAGCCAGCCCTCCTGGAAGTACATCCGGCCCTTCTTCATGATGCCCCGGGCCCGGCCCTCCGTGAACGACTCCGGGCCGATGGAGACGTCACCGAGGCGCAGCTCGGCACCGCCGCTCATCGCATCCCAGGGCCCCTCGAGCTGGATCCGCGCGGCGCCCCAGCCCTCGATGGGCAGGGCGTCGGTGAAGATGCCCAGCATGTCCTCGAGGCGGCCCTCGTCGACGGTGACGTCCATCCGCAGCGGCAGGGCGTCGGTGAAGGTCATGCCGAAGTCGCCGCCGTACACGGTGACGCCCTTGCGGGCCTTCAGCTCCGTCAGGTCGAGGTTCTTCAGCCCCGTCCAGTGCAGGTTGGCCTGCATCTCGTCGGCCCAGGGGAAGCCGAGGGCGCCGAAGTCCCGGAAGTCGCCTGTGGCGTGGGCGGACAGCCTCGCGTAGGGGCCAGACAGGCGTCCGGTGAGGCGACCCGTGCCCTCCAGGCGGGCGCCGGCCAGGGGACGCAGCTCGGACAGATCGAGGTGGCGCATGTCGATGTCGACCACGAGGGGGCCCTCGGGACGGAAGGGCAGGGTGGCCACCACGGCGCCGCTGGAGCGCGGGGTGGTGAACCGGTCGACGTCGAGGGTGATCTGCGAGGTCTGCAGGTCGAGGATCCCCTGCAGGATGGCCCAGGGCAGGGTGAGGACCTCGTCGGAGCCCGGTGCGTTGAGGGGACCGGAGGTGGTGGTCAGATCGATGAGGGCCAGCTCGAAGGGGCCGGTGAGCTCCAGGTCGTCCAGCGGGCCGGTGAGGTGCACCTCGGCATCGGCCAGGAAGTCGATCCAGGGGTCGTCGGAGGTGTCGACCTGCTCGAAGATGCGGTGCAGCGACAGGCTCTGCGCGATCACCGTGGACCGGACCACCCGGCCGGCCTCCAGATCGACCTCGCCCTGCAGGGAGACGGTGCCGTCGCCCCACTGCCAGGTGGTGGGCTGCAGGCGCAGGGTGCTTCCCTCGACCAGGGCCTCCGCCTGCAGATCGCCGAACTGGTAGGAGATCTCCCGGTCGGCGCGCTCGGAGAAGACGTGCAGCCACAGGTCGTCGGCCTGCAGCTGGATCGCCTGCAGCGGCGGCTCGCCCGGGCTGAGATCGTGGTCCACGGACACGCTGCCCCGCAGGCGGGGGCCGAGCAGATCGTCGAACCACTGCAGGTCCGCCTGCAGGCTGCTGGTGGCCTCCACGCCCTCCATCGGCCACCAGGAGCCGGTGCTGGCGAGAGCGACACCCTGGTCGGTGAGCTTGACCTCCTCCCAGAGCACGCCGCGGCGGTTCACCTCGAGCTGGCCGAACAGGTCGAGCTCCCGGTGGGCGTCTCCCTGATCGAACGAGAGCGTGCCCCGCAGGGCGCCGCGGGGATCGAGGTGGTCGATGGCGAGGGTGGCGGACCGCTGGGGCTGGCGGACGGTGAGGGAGACGTCGTCGAGGATCACGCCCTCGATGGGCAGCCGGCTGAGGGGCTCGCCGCTGCCCTCGGGAAGGTCGAGATCCTGCAGCGCGGCCAGCGAACCGTCCTCGTTCAGGGGGATCTCGACGGACAGGCCCTGCACCCGCACCCGGCCCGCGGCGATGCGTCCCTGATCCCAGGTGAGGGGGACCCGGGCCTGCTCGAGGTGGGCGAGCTGCAGGCCGTCGCTGTGGCGGCGCAGCGTGACGTCGCGGACCTGCAGGCCCGGCGGCCACAGGCGCAGCTCGGCGTCGCCGACGACGAGCTCCTCGCCGAGCATGTCGCTCGCCTGCTCCTGCAGGGTGTGCAGGTACCGCGCCTTGGTGGTCGTCACGGTCGGCCGGATCAGGGCGACACCCATCACCAGCGCCACGACGATGAGCAGGCGTCGGTTGCGACGTGGTGCTGGTGCCTCGGACTCGGTCAGGGGGGACTCCCGCGGGGGTTCGTCAGGCGCAGTCTACCCGACCCAGGTACCGCAGACTGCGGTGGTTCACGAGGGTCCGGATCGAATCAGCCCGGCGCTGTCTGCTGGCAGACAGGCCGGGCTGTGATGGAAGCGGACGACGAGACTCGAACTCGCGACCCCGAGCTTGGGAAGCTCGTGCTCTACCAACTGAGCTACACCCGCGTAGGTCCGGCCATGGTAACGGATTCGATGGCGGCGGAAAAGCCGTTGTGTCTACCGTGCGCGCCAGTCGGGCTGGTACCAGCCTCCACCGCTGGTGATGGGCACCTGGTGCTGGCCGTTGGCGGTGGAGATCCACAGGTTGCTGGCGCCGCCCCGGTTGGAGCTGAACACGAGGTACTGGCCGTCGGGGGACCAGGTGGGGTCTTCGTTGTGGCCCTGATCCTGGGTCACGCGCACCATGCCGGAGCCGTCGACGCGGACGGTGAGGATGTCGTAGGAGCCGGTGCGGCTCACGAAGGCCAGGCGCTCGCCGTCCGGGGAGAAGACCGGGTCGGTGAAGAAGCCGGCGAAGCGGGTGACCCGCTGGGGGGTGCCGCCGTTGACGTCGACCACGAAGATGTGGGAGTTGCCCGAGCGCTCCGAGCTGAAGGCCAGCTTGCGGCCGTCCGGGGACCAGGTGGGGGAGACGTCGATGCCGCCGCCGGTGGTGATCCGCCGGATGACCTTGCCGGTGGAGGCGTCGACGATCCAGATGTCGGAGTCGCCGCCGTGGGAGCGGGCCAGGGCCAGCTTGGAGCCGTCGGGGGACCAGGCGGGGGAGATGTTGACGCCGGGCTGGTTGGAGACGACCCGGACCTCACCGGTGCGCAGGTCCTTCACGTACAGGTCGGGGTTGCCGCGGCGGTAGGAGGTGAAGGCCACCTTGTGGCCGTCGGGGGAGAACGCCGGCGACAGGTTGATGGAGCCGTTGCGGGTGACGGCGCGCATGCCCCGGCCGTCGAGGCCCACCAGCGTGATCTCCTTGCCCGACTTGCTGGCGCGGGACGCCACGAGGACGCCCTCGAAGAAGCCCTCCTGGCCCACCAGCGCCTGCAGGGCCGCGCTCGCGAGGGCGTGGCCGAGGGCGGTGCCGCGGCCGGCGTCGACCCGGAACCGCCGGGCCGACAGCAGGCGACCGCCGAAGACGTCGTGGACGTAGACCTCGCCGCACAGCTTGCTCGCATCGCCGCACGCGGGATCGCCCTTGGCGAGCAGGCGGGTCTTCACCAGCGCGGACGATCCGAGCACGGACCAGTCCTCGTAGTTGAAGTCGCCCGGACGCATGCCGCCGGCGCGATCGATGAAGGCCGCCGGATCGGTGAGGGCGAAGTAGCCGGTCATGTCGAGGTCGCGCTTGAGCACGCGCCAGACCTCGTCGGCATCCTGGGAGGACCCGCCGTGGGTTCGGGGGACGGCCAGGCTGACCTCCTGGGCGCCGGCGACGCGGACCTCGAAGCCCGCGGTCTGCGCGGAGGCCTCGGGGGCGACGAAGGGGGACAGGACGAGCAGACCGAGGCTCAGCAGCGATGCACGCAACATGGGGACCTTCCATTCCAGGCGGCGAAGGTGGGGGACCGCATTCTGCCCACGATGGGCGGCTGCGTTCAAGGAACCCGCCCAGCAGGGGGTTGTTCCGGGATCAATTGTCGTCGAAGCGGATGGCGATGCCCGCGGAGAGTCGTTCCACCAGGTGCTCTGCGGGCAGGGGCACCTTCTTGATGCGTTCCGCGGCCACCTCGGCGGCGCGGTCCCAGGAGGGGTTGCCGCTGGAGTCGGACACCTTCACGCTCTTCACGGTGCCGTCGGAGGCCACCGTGATGTAGACGCGGGTGGACAGGCCCTGGCCCCGGAGCGCCGGCAGGGGCTGGAACTCCTTGTGGAACAGCGCCTCGAGCTGCTTGATGTAGGCCGCGTAGGCCGGGTCGCCGTCCGGACTGCCGCCCAGGGAGCTGCCTGCGGTGACGTCCGGGTCTCCATCGGGGGAGGTGGCGTCGCGGTCCTGGGCGCCCTCGGGCACGGTGAGGTCGTTGAGCAGGTCGTTCATCAGCGCCGAGTTGTCCGGTGGCGTGGTGGGCTCGACCGGCTCGGGCTGCTCCACCTCGGGCTGGGGCGGGGCCTCGGGCTCGGGCATCACGTTGGGGGCCGGAGGGGTCTCCGGCGTGGGCTTGGCCTCGGGCACCGGTTCGGCGGGCTTGGGCGGCGCGGCCTTGGGGGCGCGGGTGGCCCGCGTGGGCAGGTGATCGGACTTGGGCAGGGAGACGAGGCCCACCTCGATCACGTCGTCGGGGGCGAACATGGGCTCGGCGTTCGGGCGCAGGTCGAGGTTGCCCGCCAGGATCAACCCGGCGAACAGGACCACGTGCAGGAGCAGGGAGATGCCCAGCCACTTTCCGAGCTTGTCCTGCCCGGTCTGCTCGAGCAGGCTGCTCATCTGCTGCCGTCCGCGACGGGCTCGCCACCGGGCTCGAACACCAGGCCCACCTTGGGCATGCCGGCGCGGCGGGCGATGCCGAGCAGGGAGGCGACCTCACGGTAGGGGACGTCGCCGTCGGCCCGCAGGAACACGTGGGCGTCGGGGTTGGCCTTGGCGATGGCCGCCAGGCGCGCGGGGAGCTCGGTGGGCTCCTGCAGGTTCTCTCCGATCCACACCCGGTTGGTCTTGTCGATGGTGAGGATGAGCTGCTCGGCGTCGTCGTCCTCCATCAGGGGAGGGGCGTCGGACGGCGGCAGATCGATCTCCACGCCGGCGTCGTTCATCATCGGTGCCGTGACCATGAAGATGATCAGCAGCACGAGCATGACGTCGACCATCGGGGTGACGTTGATCTCGGCGATGGCTCCGCCCTTGGAGCCTCCACTGGACATTCCCATCGAGGACCCCTCAGGCCGCGCGGCGACGGATCAGGTTCAGGAAGTCGCTCGAGAAGTTCTCCATCTCGGTGTCGAGGACGTCGAGGCGGGCGCTGAACCAGTTGTAGGCCATGACCGCGGGGATGGCGGCCACGAGGCCGACGGCGGTGGCGATGAGCGCGTGGGCGATGTCGGGGCCGACCACCTGCAGGGTGGCCTTGGCGCCGGGACCGCCGAGCTTGAGGAACGCTTGCAGGATGCCCCACACGGTGCCGAACAGGCCGATGAAGGGCGCGGCGGACGCGGTGGTGGCCAGCAGGGGGATCCAGGCCATCAGCTTGGTGTGCTCGGTGGCCTGGGCGCGGCGGAGGGCGCGGGACAGGTTGAGATCCGGATCCTGGGCGGCGCCGCCCTTCTGGATGCGCACCAGCTCCTTGTAGCCGGACTTGAACACCATCGCGACGGGGCTGGCGGCGTGCTCGTCGACCGAGCTGTACACCTGATCGAGGCGCTTGGCCTGCCAGAAGGCGTCGAGGAAGGCGCTGGAGGCCTGCTCGGCCTCGCGCAGACGCATGGCCTTGCGGGCGATGACGGCCCAGCACATCACGCTCATCACGATGAGGACGAGCAGCACGAGCTGCACGATGATGTCGGCGCCGAGCATGATCTCGAGCATGGAGGGGGCGTCGGAACCGCTCTGGGTGGCGGCGAGGTAGACTTCGGACACGGAATCCAAGGCAGTCTCCGGGGAGGGGCGTCGTGGCGAGGCTAACGCCTGTGTAGGGGGTGCGTCTATGGCCGGACGGGATGCGCTCGCGATATGTCGTTGGGACGGACGTGGCTCACAGGTGGAGGAACACGGCGGATGGCGGAACCGATCCCCTGGCTCGCGGGATGGATGAAGCGGCTCGACGAAGATTCGCTGTCCGTGCTCTATCGACGCTTCGGTGTCCGACGTGATCGCATCCTGCAGCGCTGGAGAGGCCTCGGACTGTGGCCCACGCGGGGTGAGCCGAGCTTCGAGGATCGCAATTTCCTCGCCCACCGGCTCGTCACCCGCGCCGCCTCCAACGGGGGCTTCGTGGGTGGCGTCACGGGCGCGGGCGGCCTCGTCACCATCCCCCTCGAGGGCAGCCTGTTCGTCGTCCGTGTGCTGCGGCTGGCCCAGGAGCTCGCCGTGGCGTGGGGCTTCGACCCCCACGACGACCGGGGCCGGGTGGTGGTGGCCCGCGCCCTCGCCGACGGCTTCGGGGTGGAGCTGCCCCCCCAGGGCACCCTCGGCATGACCGTGCGGCAGCTGTGGGAGTCCCTGTGGCGCCGGGCCGAGGTGAAGAGCCTGGCCGGCCCGGTGGCCTCGGCGGTCGTGCAGTCCGCCGGACGTCTCGGCGGCTACAAGGTCCGCCGTCTGCTGCCCGTGCTCGGGGTGGGCACCGGGGCCACCGCCCACTTCCAGGGCATCTCGGCGGTCGGACAGCGGATGTCCGAGAGCCTCAAGCGGGAGGCGAGGGCCCAGGGACTCGATAGGGGAGAAGGCATCACCGATGCATGGATCGTGGAGTGACCCACCCCGCCGTCGAAGACCTTCGTGACTGGATCCACCTGGGCCGCGATCTGCTGGCCCACGTGCTCACCCCCGAGGAGCTGGCCCTGTCCGAGGCCGTGCTGGCGCTGCCCGACGAGCCGGCCCTGGTCTTCGCCCGGCTCGCCTGGCGCGTGGCCACCGTGCACCGGGTGCCGGAGCTGAAGCTGCCCGGTGTCGAGGAGCCGGAGGCGGCCCTCGCCGTGCTGCAGGCCGAGGGGCTGCTCACCTCCGAGGTGCCCTGGCCCCTGCGGGTGCAGGGCGCCACCGTGGCGGTGCTCAAGGCGGGCTGCCGGCGCAGGGGGCTGCCGGTGTCGGGGCGCAAGGCGGCCCTGCAGGCGCGGCTGGAGCAGCTCGAGGACTGGGACGACGCCCCCTGGGTGGGGCTGCTGCACCGGCAGCTGTGGTGGCGGCTGGCCCGCTTCGCCACGCTGCGGGTGCACCCCGATCCGTCGGCGGCCGTCCTCGAGCGCATGGGGCGGATGGCCTGGGTGCCCTACGAGACCACCGGCGGGCACGTGATCGCCGATCGGCAGGCCCTCGGGATCTTCGAGACCGTGGCCGACCACCTCGACGCCCTCACCGTGCCCGACGCCCTGGCGGCCCTGGCGTGGGAGGGCTGGCCCCCCGGTGGCCTCGATCTGCGTCGCCACCTGGCCCACCTGCTGCACCGGGCGGCCGAGGAGCTCGCCCGGGAGGGGGCCTTCGAGAAGGCCCACCGGCTCGCCGACGCCATCGCGTCGCTCCGGCCCGACGATCTGCCCGCCCTGCGGCTGCGACAGGCGCTGTGGCTCGACCGTCAGGGGCAGGTGGAGGCGGCGCTGCCCCTGCTGGAGGAGGCGGCGTCACGGGCAGGAGGGGCCGACGCCCTGGCGGTGGCACGCTCCGGCCGCCGTCTCGCCCGCAAGGTGGGCCGCAGCTGGCCGCCGCTGCCTCCGCTGCGCAAGGCGAAGGAGGTCCGCCTCGGGTTGCGCCCGGGCGAGGGCGGTGGCCGTCGCCCCACGTGGCGCACCCGGCAGGGCGAGGGCACCATCGAGGAGGCGGTGGCCGACCACCTCGAGGCGTCGGGCCGCCGGGCGCTGCAGGCCGAGGGCGCGCTGTGGCGGTGCGTGTGTGGCCTGCTCATCGCCGATCTGATGTTCGCGCCCGTGCCCGGTCAGCTGCCGGTGCCGCGGATGTCCCGGCCCCTCGACCTGTACACGCCGGCCTTCCTGGAGCGCCGGGCGCAGGCCTGGGCCGACCGGCGGCAGGCCCTGCTGGCGGGACGGGCGGAGGCCATCCTGGCGCGGCACCACGAAGCCTACGGTCCCGCGCGGATGAGCGGGGTGCGCTGGGAGGCCTGGCCGGTCGAGGATCTGCGCGCCCTGGCGGGGGGCGTGTCCGGCGCCTTCTGGGTGGCGCTCGTCGAGCGGCTGCAACAGCAGGGCCGCGGCGTCACCGGGGGCCTGCCGGATCTGCTGGTCCTGCCCGGCGAGCCGGTGCGTCTGCCCCATGCCTTTCCCGCGAAGGTGCCGGCGGAGCTGTTCTGCATCGAGGTCAAGGGCCCCACCGACTCGCTGCGGGACACCCAGCGGATCTGGCACGATGCGCTGCTGGCGGCGGACGTGCCGGTGTGGCTGGCGAAGGTGGAGCCGCGTCAGGAGGCCTAGCGCCGGATCCGGGCCAGCAGCTCCGGATCGGGCAGGGCCCGCAGCAGGCCGCGGACGATGGCCTGGGAGGGCTCGTCGACCGGGAGCACCGCAAGGCCCGTCTCGGCACGCAGGGCGAGATCGAGGTTGGGCAGGGTGGCGCTGCCGCCCACCAGGATGATGCCGTGGTCGACCACGTCGGCGGCGATCTCCGGGGGCGTCTGCTCCAGCACCCGTCGCACGCCCTGGCCGAGGGCGGAGATGGAGTCCTGCAGGGCGGTGCAGACCTCCGCCTGGCTGACCCGCACCGACCGGGGGATGGAGGCGCGCAGGCACCGGCCGGCCACCTCCATGGAGCGGTTCGGGTCCGGATCCGCCGCGGTGCCGAGGGTGAGCTTGATGGCCTCGGCGGTGGACGGGCCCACCAGCAGGGCGTGCTGGCGCTTGACCAGGCGGCTCATGGCGCCGGTCATGACGTCGCCGCCCACGGACAGCGTGGTGCTGGCGACGATCTCCTGCATGCACAGCACGGCGATCTGGGTGCAGGACGCGCCGACGTCGACCAGCAGGTGGCCGTGGGGCGTCTGCAGATCGAGGTCGGCGCCGAGGCCCGCCGCGAGGGAGGCGCGCACCGGGACCACGTCGCGCACGTCGAGCCCCTCGAGGCTGTGGGACAGGGTGCGCAGCGCGGCTTCGTCGACGTGGTCGGGGATGGCCACCACCACCCGTGGGCGGGTGAAGGAGCCGCGCCCCTGGGCCTCGGAGGCGAGGTGGTGCAGGAGCGCCTCGGCCACCTCGTACTCGGCGATGCGGCCGTCCTGGATGGGGGCGATGACCTGGATCTGTGGCGGCGTACGCCCCAGCATCCGACGGGCGGGCTCGCCGAAGGCGATGACATCGCGCTTGCCCGACCGGAAGGTCTGCACGGCCACCATGGAGGGGATGTCGAGGAGGGGGCCGCCGGCGCGCGCCATGCGGGCTCGGTGGCTGCCGGGGTCCAGGACGAGGTCCTGGGTACCCATGCGCAGGAACTTGGACAACATGCACGTTCTCGGGGGCCGGATCGGTCCCCACCTAAGCAGCTGGCTCCACCCGGCGCAAGATGCTCGTCCTGCCGCCGAGTGTCCTGGGGCGCGGTTGGTTGGTTCCCGACAAATGCGATACACACCCGGCTGCACGTCTTCGGGTACAATGCCCGACCTGTGGGCGCCGTCTTGCGCCCTGAATGCCGTTTCGAGGGTTGTCCATGTCCATTCTTGAGTCGATGCGGTCGGAGACCGACTCGAGCTTCATGCAGATCGTCTTCGCCCTGATCGTGGTGTCCTTCGTGGCCTGGGGTCTGGCACCTACCGGCGAGCGATACGCCACCGTGGCCACCGTCAACGGTCAGACCATCAATTCGGTGGACTTCCAGCGCGCGTACGGCCAGATGGAGCGCCAGCAGGAAGACGCCATCGGTCGCCCGCTCAACCAGCAGGAGCGTGATCAGCTCCAGGGTCAGGTGGTCGATTCGCTGATCCAGCGCGCCGCCGTGCTGCAGAAGGCCAAGGAGATGGGCCTCGTGGTCTCGGAGACCGAGGTCGCCAAGGAGCTGCTGCAGTTCGACTTCCTGAAGAACTCCGAGGGCAAGTTCGACCAGCGCCTGTACCGCAACTTCCTGTCCCGCTCCCGGATGACCAAGTCCGACTTCGAGCAGGAGATCCGCGACCAGCTGCTCCTCGGCAAGCTCAGCCAGCTCGTGGGCCTCGGCGCCAACGTGTCCGAGCCCGCCCTGCAGGCCGCCTACGTGGATGCCAACTCCACGGTGAACATCGCCTACGTGCGCGTCGCCCCGATGAACTTCTTCGGTCTCATCAACCCCACCCCCGAGGAGATCGAGGCCTGGGCTTCCCAGCACGAGGAAGACATCACCGCCCGCTACAACGAGCGGCTGTCCTCCAAGTACGACATCCCCGAGCAGGTCTCCCTGTCGGCCATCGAGATGAACGTGGGTGTCGACGGCCTGTCCGCCGCCGATCTCAAGCCCCGCCTCGAGGGCATCCGCAGCGAGATCGAGGGCGGCGCCGACTTCGCCACCATGGCCGCCGAGCACTCCAACGCCTCGGATGCCATCGAGGGCGGCTCCCGCGGCACCACCGTGGTGGCCGACCTGCCCGAGAAGCTCCGCGAGGCCGTGGCCAGCCTGCAGCCCGGTGAGCTGTCCAAGGTGGTCGTCTACCCCGACAAGGTCGCCCTGTACCGCGTCGACGCCCGCGAGGAGGCCCGTGTGGTGCCTCTCGAGGAGGTCCGCACGGATCTCGCCCTCGAGATGATGCGCGAGGAGATGGCTCCCGCACGCGCCGCGGACGCCGCCCAGGAGGTCCTGGCGAGCTGGCAGGAGAACGGCATTCCCGACGGCCCGATGCTGGTGGAGCAGAACCTGCGCATGCAGAGCACCGGCCCCATCAAGGCATCCGGCACCTCCGGTGGCCTGTTCCCGCCGCCGCCGGCACTCCTCAAGGACGCCCGCAACGCCGAGCCCGGCACCGTGCTCCCCGAGGTCTACGATGCAGGCGATGCCCTGTGGGTCGCACAGCTCGACGAGCGCACCGAGGCCGACATGAGCCAGTTCGAGGAGAACAAGGAGCAGCTGTACGAGATGACCCTCGGTCAGCGCCGCGTCGCCTTCGGCCAGGGCTGGGTCGACTCCGTCGTCGAAGAGGCCGTCGTCACCCGGAATTGATCCTGGCAGGCCCCTTCTCGGCAGCCCGGTCCGCAGCAGCGGATCGGGCTGTTGCCGTCTTGGAGGAGCCCGTGGTACCGCATGGACAGCCGTGAGGACCCCATTGGCCGACCTTCCCGCCATCGACCCTCCCAAGCCCCTGACGCCCGCGTCGGTGGGCGCGGCGGTGGCGTCCCAGGTGCCTCGCTGGCTGTGGCGGGTGCTTCACCCGACGCAGCGGCTTCCGTTCGATGAGGGCCGGCCGGGTCCCTGGGCGCCGCACCTGGTCACCACCGACGATGGCTGGCGGTTGCCGCTGTACGAGCTGGCGCCCGGACCGGCCGGCGCGGGCGAGCCGGTGCTGCTGCTGCACACCCTTGGCCTCGGGCCCCTCAGCCTGGCCTATGGGCGGCATGCGCTGGCCCGTGCGCTGGCCCGCGCGGGGCGACGTGTGTTCCTGGCCGGCACGCGCCTGGATGGGGAGGCGCGGGGGCCGGCGGGCGTGTCGCGGACCTTCGAGGGCTCGGTCGACGAGGACCTGCCGGCCCTCGTGCGGGAGGTGCTGGCACGCAGCGGGGCCCGTCGGCTGCTGCTCGTCGGGCACGGCCTGGGGGGTCTGCAGGCGCTGGGACACGTGGCCCGGATGGGCGACGACCACCTCGTGGGCCTCGCCGTCCTGGGGGCGCCCGTCGCCTTCGACGCCCCGCCCGACACGCTGAGGCAGTGGCTCGGGGCCTCGGACTGGCTGCCGGCGGGGTGGTCCGCTCCCACGCGTCTCGTGGCGCGTCTCGCGGGCACCGTGGTGGATCCGGATCCGGTGGGTCTGCGACGTGCGGCCGACCCGGTGGGGCCCACGCTCCGGGGCGTGCTCCGGCACCACGCCGAGGACGTCCCGGTGGGGCTGCTGAAGCAGCTACGGGCCTGGCTCACCGCCGGACGCCTGGTGGAGGGAGAGGCCCTGCGCGACTATGGTCGGCTGCTCGGCCGCGCCCGGTGTCCGCTGTGGATGGGCCTCGGGGTCAGCGACGCCTGGTGTCCACCGGAGTGGGCGCTCCCGCTGCGTGGCCTGTGGGGCGGCGCGCAGGTGAAGCTGTGGTGGTGGCGCGACGAGGACGGCCACCTCGACGCCGTGCTGCGTCCCGAGGGGGTGCAGGCGCTGGTGCAGGCGCTGGAAGGGTGGTCCGGCCCGCTGTGGGGCGACTGCTGGCACGCGCGGTCGCGCAGCGCCTGATCAGTCGGCCTTGGGCTCCGCCTTGGCCTTGGCCTTGGCCTTGGCCTTGCGCCGCGGCTTCTTCTTCACAGGCTTCTCGACCTTCTTCACCATGCGCTTGGGGGGCGGGTTGTCGGCGAGCACCTGCAGGATGGCCTCGCCGTGGTCGCGCACCTGCCAGGCACGGATGCCGGGGATGGCCGCGAGGGCCTCGAGGGTGGTGGGGTAGACCTGGGCGATGTTCTTCAGGGCGGTGTTGGATGCCACCGAGAAGGGCGTGTAGCGCCCGTCGCCTTCGACGAGGTCGTTGCGCCAGTCCTTGAGGGCCGTGGTGATGCGCTCGGCGGCACGCCCGGTGACCGTGGGCTTGATGACCGGATCGTTGTCGCGGTTCTTCTTGGGGGTCTCGGGGATGGGGAAGTCGTCCTCGAGGCCCTCCCGCACGGACTCGATGATGCCCTCGCCGTAGCGACGCTTCATGGTGTGCTTGCGGGGGAACAGCTTGTCGAGTGCCTCGCGGGTGGTGGGCTTGGCCTGGGCGATCTGCACCATCAGGGAGTCGCCGATGACCTTGTAGCTGGGGCGGTCGAGGTGCCGGGCCTCGTCGTCGCGGTACAGGTACAGGCGGCGGAGCACGCGCTTGGCGGCATCATCGAGGCCGGAGGTCTTCTTGATGCGCAGGTAGCCGAGCTCGTCGAACTCGCGGGGGGTCCAGCGGCGCTCCTCGAGCAGCTTGCACTCCTCGGCCATGTGCTCCAGGCGACCGGCGGCGGTGAGCTCGCGGTTGAGGAGCTCGCGGATGGCCAGGAGCCAGTGGGTGTCGCCGCGGGCGTAGTCGAGGTGCTCGGGAAGCAGGGGGCGCCTGGACCAGTCGTGGCGCTGGTACTGCTTGTCGATCGGCACGCCGAAGTAGCGGCCGATGAGATCGGCGAGGCCCAGGCGATCGAAACCGAGGAACTGTGCCGCGATGAGGGTGTCGAAGATGTTGATCGACTCGAGCTCGAAGTCGCGGTGCAGGCTGATCACGTCGTAGTCGGCGCCGTGGTAGATCTTCACCACCTCGGGATCCGCGAAGATCGGCTTGAGGGGCGACAGATCCTTCACCTTGAGCGGATCGATGATGATGTCACCGTGGGCGTCGGTGAGCTGCACCAGACACACCTTCTCCTGGTAGTGGTACATGGAGTCGCTCTCGGTGTCGACGCCGATGACATTGGCCTCCGACAGGCGGTCCACCACCTGGGCGAGGGTCTTGTCGTCTTCCACGATGAGCAGAGGGGTGTGGTCGTACATGCGATCCTTGGCGGGGTCTGATGGGATGCCAAACCTAGCGAGATCCGGCGGTCATCACAAGGTCACGGAAGCATCCCGTTGCGGTGGCGATCCCCGCCCAGGACCCGCATGGTGTATAAGCCGGCAGATCCGACGTTCTCGGCGAGTGCGTCGGCAGCACGGAGAGGCAGTGATGCACATCAACGCGCAGCACCCGGAGGCAGCCACCTTGAAGCGTGTGGCCGACAGCCTCCAGCGGACCTTCGGCGACGCCCCCCGGGTGGGGGTGGTGCTCGGCTCCGGGCTCGGTCCGCTGGTCGAGCGGGTGCAGGACGCGCGGAGCGTCGACTTCGGCGCCCTCGGACTGCCCCAGAGCACGGTCGAGGGGCACGCCGGCAAGATGTTCGTGGGTACCCTCGGGGGCGTGCCGGTGGTGCTCATGAGCGGCCGCGTGCACCGCTACGAGGGGCACAGCCCGCAGGCCTGCGCCCGTGGTGTGCGGAGCCTCGCGGTGTGGGGCGTGAAGACCGTCCTGCTCACCAACGCGGCGGGCACCTGCCGGGCCGACTGGCACCCGGGAGATCTGGCCGTGGTCTCCGACCACATCAACCTGCAGGGCGACTCCCCCCTCGTGGGGGCGGCCCTGGGCACCCGCTTCCCGGACATGGCCGACGCCTACACCGGCACGGTGCGTCAGCTCCTGCGGCAGGTGGGCGAGGAGCTCGGCGTGCCGCTGCACGAAGGCGTGTACGCGGCGATGCTCGGCCCGGCCTACGAGACCCCGGCGGAGATCCGCATGCTGCGGACCCTCGGTGCCGATCTGGTGGGCATGTCCACGGTGCCGTCGGTGCTCGCGGCGGTGGAGCTCGGGCTTCAGGTGGGTGTGGTGTCGGTGGTCACCAACTACGCGGCGGGCGTGGTCGACGCGCCGGTCGACCACGGCATGGTCACCCGGGTGGCCGGCGAGGCCTCCACCCGGCTCGTGCAGGTGTTCGAGCGGGTGGTGGCGGGGCTGTCCTAGCGCCGGGTCAGGGGATCTCGGCGATGGCGTCGATCTCGACCCGGACGTCGCGGGGCAGGCGTGCCACCTGCACGGCGGCCCGCGCGGGACGGGTGGCGTCGAAGTAGCGGGCGTAGACCTCGTTCATGGCGGCGAAGTCGTTCATGTCCTGCAGGAACACGGTGCACTTGACCACGTGCTGCAGCCCGGTGCCCGCGGCCTTGAGCACCGCGGTGAGGTTGGACAGCACCTGCTCGGTCTGGGCCTGGACGTCGCCCTCGATGAGGTCGCCGGTGGACGGGTCCATGGCGATCTGACCGGAGCAGAAGGCGAACCCGCCGGCCACGACCGCCTGGGAGTAGGGGCCGATGGCTGCGGGAGCCGCGGAGGTGTGGATGGTCTTCATGGGGCCTCCTGGCGTCTGAGCAGCGTCAGACGAAGGCGTTGTTGATGAGCTCCCCGAGGCCGCCGGCGCCGGGGATGATGTACTGGTGTTCGTTCAGGCCGGACTCCTCGCTCCAGCGGCTGCCGGGCACGGTGGCCAGGACCTCCGGGGAGGACATGCCGCGGTCGAGGCGCAGGGCGTAGATGTGGACGTCGGGCCGGGCCTCGGTGATGCGCCGAAGGTACTCCGGCGTGACCATCAGGTGGCACAGGACGGTCTTCTTCGGGGGGCCGCCGGGCAGGGCGTCGAAGACCTCGAGGGCGTCGATCACGGAGGAGCCGGTGGCGGCCATGGGATCGGGCAGGAGCAGCGTGGCGTCGGCCACGGGTCCCCCGATCTTGGTGCCGGAGCGGTCGACCCCGGTGACCTCACCTTCGGCGTTGGTGATCCGCTGCATGAAGATGTGGTCGACCCGCACCAGATCCGGGGGCAGGACGCTCAGCAGCTCCTGCTGGAAGATGTAGGAGGGCACCATGCCGGCGCGCGCGAGGTCGGCGACGACCACGCTCTGGGCGGGATCGATCACGCGGCCGTTGAACAGGCCCCGCTGCGGGTGGGCCCCGGCCATGCGCGTGGGGTGCTGGATCACCTTGGCGTCGAGCTGCTCGATGGCGGTGCGGAGGAGCGCCTGGTAGCACTGGCGCAGGAGCTGGTGGAAGCGAAGCCCCTTGGTGTCGGGGCTGCTGAGGGCCGAGGTGAGGGACAGGGTCCAGGGATCGGCCAGGATGTGGACCTGGGGGCCGTAGTGGTGGACCAGTCGACCACCAGGGGTCGCGACCTCGTAGCACTGCTCACGCATGGGCACTCTCGCTCAGGGACCATCGTTCCCGGGGAGGGACTCGATGAGCCACTGTACCGTACGCAGGAGGTCGTCGAGGGTGCCATCTGTGGCGAGTTGGCTGAGATGGGCAGCGGGAGCGAGGGATTCGCCGGGGACGGGCTCGGTGGCACACATTGCCGCGGCGAGATCGCCCTGCGCGAGGACCTCGAGTGCGGGGCCCATGACCTGGTTGTCGCCGACGAGGTCGGAGGCGGTGTGCAGGGACCGCAGCTCGGGGTCGAGGGAGAGCAGCCAGGGCAGCAGCTCGCCGGCATCCCGGCTCGTGGCCTCGGGATCGGACAGCAGCAGGCCGAGGCGGTCGAGCAGCTGCCAGGTGTCGTCGGCGGAGGCGAGGGGTCGTGCCAGGGGCGAGACGTCGTCCCAGCCGATGCGTCCGCCGCCCTGGGGCGAGGCGAGGAAAGACAGCCAGGCCAGCATGTCGTCGAGGACCAGCGGCTCGCCCGCCTGCAGTATCAGCTCGTAGCCGGTGGGATCGCGCAGGGGAGGGAGCAGGGCCATGAGGTCTTCGAGGAGCAGGGTGGGGCCGAGGTCGCGGATGGCCTCCTCGACGGCCGGGATGGCGCCTGCACGCTGCAGCTCGGTGGCGATGTCGGCCATGGTGCCGAGCTGGTCCTCGTCGCCGTTCTTCATGGCGTGCAGCAGGGGCAGGGTGGCGGACAGCAGGTCGTAGGCCTCCGGTCGGTACAGGGTGTCGACCACCTGCAGGTCGTCGACGAGCTGCTGTGTGAGCACCGGGCAGGCGCCGGAGTCGACGACGAGGTCGAGCACCGTCTGGCTGAGGGACCAGCCGAGGACGTCGCTGAGCACGCCGGTGGAGCTGACCACGAAGTCGGGATCCTGGTCGGCGAGGAAGCCGAGGATGGCCACGGCGACGTTGCCGAGCTCGATGTCCAGCTCCGTGACCCAGATGTCGACGGTGCAGGAGGCGGGCTGGTTGGCCTGGGCGAGCATGCGCAGCAGGCCGTGCAGGGCGGAGACCTCACCGGGGCCGAGGTAGCCGCCGGAGCGATCGACGCTCGCCATCCAGGCCGTCTGGGCGGGGACCTCCTGCAGGCTGCCCTCGAGGGACAGCTCCACCAGGGCCTGCTGGGCCAGCGCGGAGAAGCGCGCGTCGGACAGCATCTGGTGGAGATCTTCGGACAGCGGGACCAGCACGGGCTCGTCGCCGGTGAGCAGGAGGTCGACCAGGTCGTGCAGGCTGTGGCCGCTGACGCCGGTCCAGCGGTTGTTCTGGGGCGTGCCGACGGCGACCAGCGCCTCCCCCAGATGCGGCAGCAGCGGGCGCACGTGGGGGCGGATGCGTGGGTCGCTGGAGGCGTGGTAGGCGGCCAGGGTGTGCAGCAGGCGGGCCGTGTCGTCGTGGGCGAGCAGCTCGGAGAGCCACCGGCGGGTGGGGGCCGAGCCCTGCAGCCCCTCCGCGACGGGCGGCAGGATGCCGTCGAGGGGCGCCACCAGTCCCTGCTGCAGGAGGTCGGCCCGGGTGAAGTCGAAGCCCGGCGAGGCGACCTCGGACGCCGGTCGGCCCCAGGTCCACTCCACGGACAGGTCGATCAGGGTGGACAGCTCCTCGCCCCCGTCGGTGACGGCCTGGGCGGCCGTGCTGACCAGCGAGAGGGGATCGATGTCGTGGGCGGCGGCGGCGTCGAAGGCCTGGATCAGCCGGACGCCTACGGGCACATCGCTGACCGTAGACGCATCGAAGGCCACGTCGACGCCCGTGAGGGTGTCGAGGTGGCCATGGCTGTTCAGGCAGTCGAACAGGTCGTGGAGCTCATCGGTGCCGTGGGTGGAGAGCCCGTCGAGCAGGTTCACCCGGTAGCAGACATCGGTGGGCTGGCGCTGGGCCAGCCAGTCGGTGTGCCGTGGCTCCGATGGTGGGATGCAGGCCCACAGGCCGGCGAGGACCAGTGTGATCCCCAGCAGGCGACTGTGTGGGCCCACCACGGGGCGGCTCAGTCGAACAGGTAGCGGAAGGCCGCCGCGCCGATCACACCGTGGGAGACCTCGGACTTGTCGATGCGGAGGCCGTAGGTGGCCTCGACGGTGACTTCGAGGTTCCGGTTGATCTGGAAGCCGGTGTACACGCCAGGCTGGATCAGCATGTACATCTCCTTCACCTCACCCACGGCGCCGGCACCGACGTGCAGGGCGGGGCCGAAGTGGAGGCGATCCTCGACGGCGCGCAGGGCAGCAGCCTGCAGACCGGCGGAGAAGGCGATGAAGTCGCGGGCGTCTGCGCGGTAGGGCGAGACGAGGGCGTCGGGCTTCACGTTGCTGACCGTGAGGGCGGGGTCGGTCGTGGCGAAGTCGCGGAACCAGAACGCACGGAAGACGCCGCGAAGCACCTGATCCTTGTCGCCCAGCGTGAACTCCAGACCAGCGCCCAGGTTCGGGTTGAGCTGCACGTCGAAGTACTGCTCGTAATCGTTGGGGCTGTCGAAGGCGGGGCCGTTGCCGCCGTTTGCAGCGGTGGAGTAGTACGGGACGCTCTCGGTGTGGAAGCCACCGATCACGAAGGGGGCGATGCCACCCGCGTAGGCCTGCGAGGCGAACAGCGAGGCGGTCATCAGTGCGGCGAATCGCATGTGTTCTCCGAAGTATCGACGCCGTTGCATACTCTATGCGGTGCTCTGAATCAAGCGTCGCGGTACGCGAGGGCCTTTGAGGCGGCCATCATAAGCCGCGAACTCCAACATGGGGCAGCAGCGGCGCAAAGCTCCCGTAAGAGGCATGCGCGGCCGCCGGTGCCTTCGTCCTTCAGGTGCCTTGCCGGCCCGAAGTGTGAAGGTTGCAGGGTGGTGGGTAGCACCGTTCTCAGGGAGCGGTGCTGCTCGTGTCGGCGGTATCCGTGGAGGAAGTGCCGGTATCGACGGGTGCGGTGTCCGTGCCCGTGTCGGTGGCGGTGTCGCCGGTGTGTCCGGTGTCACCGGTGTCCGGGGGCAGGATGTCGCTGCCGGTGATGGTGAGCCACGCGCCGGTGGACGTACCGATGGAGTTGATCACCACCACCTGCCACGAGCCGTCCGGCAGGGCGGGAACGAGGAAGCTGAGGGACTGCTCACAGGTACTGCAGGCGTCGTCGCAACCGGGACAGTCGCAGGTGACGAACGCACAGTTCTCCAGCTCGACGCAGCTGTCACAGTCGCTGCAGTTCTCGCGGACGACCGCGGTGACGTCGGCCTCGACCCCACCCACGAGGACACGGGTGTCCTGCAGGTAGGTCTGCTCCATGCCGTCGAGGGAGAGCTCGTCGTCGGGAGACGCCTCGCTCGCGCTGAGGGTGGGCTCGAGGGGGCAGGTGGGGACCGGAAAGTCCTCGAACTCCTCGCAGGCCCCCATCAAGGTGGTGGCGAGCATCAGGAGGGGGGCGACAAGGCGCTTCACGCTACAGCTCCGTGGTGAGGTCTTGCAGGCTGGCCTCGCCGGCGGTGGTGCCGGTGGCCTCGGGGACCGTGCCCGGGAGGAAGGGGTAGGACCGTCCTCCGGACTTCACGCGACGTCCTGTCGCTTCGTCGATCTGCACCCAGGACAGGTCGCCGTGGCGGGGGAAGTCGCTGGTGTTGCGGGAATCGGACTTGGGGGCGGCGTACTTCATGTAGTCGACGAAGATGGGCAGGGCCGTCTTTCCGCCGGTGGAGGACACGCCGAGGGAGGCGGGCTGGTCGAAGCCGACCCACACCGAGGTGAGCACGGTGGGGGAGAAGCCGACGAACCAGGCATCCTTGAAGTCGTTGGTGGTGCCCGTCTTGCCGGCGAGGGTGATGCCGAGGTCGCGCCTGGCCTGGGTGGCGGTGCCGCCCTCGACGACGCCCCGCAGCAGCCAGGTGGCCAGATCCGCCAGGGAAGGATCGATGATCTGCACCGGCTCCGGCATCTGGTGGCGCTCGAGGATCTTGCCGTCGCGGTCGCGGACCTCGTCGACGTAGTAGGGGACCGTCCACTTGCCGCCGTTGGCGAACACGGCGTAGGCGCGGACGAGCTCCTCCATGGTGAGCGACGCGGAACCGAGCCCGAGGGAGAGGTCGCAGGCGCGGCACTGGTAGTCGTCGTCGGGGCCGAGCTGGGCGCGGTGGGCGCGGTCGGACAGGTTGGGATCCTTGGCGGGGAAGCGGTCGAGGCAGATGGTGCTGTCGCGGGACTCCTCCACCCAGGGGCACAGGTGATCGTTGTCGGGGGTGGTGACGTGATCTTCGGGCAGGGTGTGGGTGGCCGGACCGCCGATGCCGAGCCGGCGGGCGAAGTCGTAGACGACGTCGTCGTTCATGCCGGGGTCGACGGACTCCAGCACGCGCACGGTGGAGGTGTTGCGGGACAGGGCCAACGCCTTGCGCAGGGTGATGTTGCCCATGTAGTCGCCGCCGTAGTTGCCCGGCTTCCAGATGAAGTCGTCCTGGCTGGTCTCGAAGGCGAGGGGGGCGTCGGCGAACAGGCTGGCAGCGGTGATCTTCTTGGTCTCGAGGGCCGCGGCGTACACGATGGGCTTGAAGGTGGAGCCCACCTGACGCACGGACTGCAGGGCGCGGTTGAACTCGGAGCGCTCGAAGTCGGCGGAGCCCACCATGGCGCGGACGGCGCCGGTGGCCACGTCGATGCTCAGGAGGGCGGCCTCGACCTCGGGGGTCTGCCACAGGCGGACGGCCAGCAGCTCGCCGGACTCGCCGGGCGTGCCGCGGAAGTCCTTGGCGACCTCCTCGTCGGTGGTGGACATCGCCTCGAGTCGCACGGGGACGACGTCGCCGGCCTGGAGGATCTGCACGCCGTCGCTGTTCTTCTCGGTGAGGTCGCGGGTGACCCGGGACTTCCAGGAACGGCGGGGGTTGGGCTCGTACACCCACTTGGACCACTCGACGGGGATGATGCCCTCGTGGGCGCCGATGCGGACGCGGGCGTACTTCTTGGAGACCTCGGTGATGACGCCTTCGTAGAGCTCCCCGGGCTTCAGGACCGACTTCGCGGGCTCGGCCACGCGGCCGGCCGGATCCTGATCGTAGGCCCATGCCGCCTTGAGATCGGCCTCGACCTTCGCGGCGTGGGCATCGATGGCGGCCTTGCCGTCGAGGTGGGTGATGGCGTCGCGGCGGAAGCCCATGCGCTGATCGACGCGGTTCACGCCCTTGGCCACGGCGGCCTGGGCCCGCTTCTGCAGGTCGAGGTTGCAGGTGGAGACGACCGTGAGGCCGTCGTTGAGCACCCGCTCCTCGCCGTAGGTCTCCACGAGGTAGCGCCGGGCGGCCTCGGTGCAGTGGGGGGCCTGCTCGCGGAACGTGTTGCTCAGGGGCGTGACCACGATCTCCTGGGCCTCGGCCTCGTCTGCCTGGGCCTGGGTGATGTAGCCGTTGCGGACCATCTGCCCGAGGACGTACTTCTGCCGGTTCTTGGCGGCGTCGAAGTGGCGGTGGGGGTTCCACGGGGAGGGCCGGGGAGGCAGGCCCGCGATCATGGCGGCCTCACCGAGGGTGAGCTCGCTGGCGTTCTTGCCGAAGAAGGCGCGGGAGGCGGCCTCGACACCGTAGGCCTGGGACCCGAGGAAGATCTCGTTCAGGTACAGGTAGAGGATGTGTTCCTTGGTGTAGGCCTTCTCGATGCGCCAGGAGAGCAGGGCCTCCTTGATCTTGCGCTCGAGCTTGCGATCGTTGGACAGCAGGAAGTTCTTGGCGACCTGCTGGGTGATCGTGGAGCCACCCTGGGAGACCCGGCCTGCCTTGAGGTTGCGACCCATGGCGCGGGCGATGCCCATGAAGTCGATGCCGCCGTGGTCGTAGAAGTTGGCGTCCTCGGCGGAGACGAAGGCCTGGCGGACGATCTCGGGGATCTCGTCGTACTCGAGCACGTAGCGTCGCTGCTCGTAGATCTCGCCGATGAGCTCGCCGTCGGACGACAGCACCGTGGTGACGGTGGCCGGGCGGTAGGAGCGCAGGGTGTCGATGGAGGGGAGATCCTTGCCGTAGGTGGCCTGGATCCAGCCCCAGCCGGCGGCGGCACCGACGGCGCCCACGAGCGCGAGGCCGAGGGCGACCCGGGAGGTGGTGCGCAGGAAGGAGCGCTTGCGGGGCGGGGCCGGGGGCTGTGCGGGGGCCTCGGGGGCGGCCTGCGGTGGCGTGGCCTTGCGTGCCGCGGCCTTGCGTGCAGCCTCTTCGGCGGCGGCCTTCTTCGCGGCCTCCGTTGCGGCGGCCTTCTTCGCGGCCTCCGTTGCGGCGGCCTTGCGTGCTGCCTCTTCGGCGGCGGCCTTGCGTGCAGCCTCTTCGGCGGCGGCCTTCTTCGCGGCCTCCGTTGCGGCAGCCTTGCGTGCAGCCTCTTCGGCGGCGGCCTTCTTCGCGGCCTCTTCGGCGGCGGCCTTCTTCGCGGCCTTCTTCGCGGCCTCTTCGGCGGCGGCCTTCTTCGCGGCCGCTTCGGCACCGGCCTTTCGGGCTGCCTGCGCCGCGGCCTCCTGGGCGGCCCGCAGACGGGCGGCCTCCTCCACCTGCACGGAGTGGGCGGCCTGCTCGGCGGCTGCCTTGCGCTCGGCCTCCTCTTCCGCGGCCCGTTCACGGGCTCGTGCGAGCTCGGCGGCACGGCGGAGGGCTTCCTGCTCGGCCTGGCGAGCCTGCTGGGCCACGTCGTCGACGACCTTCTTCTCGTCGTCTGCCGGCTGTGGGGGGACCGGGGGCCTCGGCGCGGGGGCCGGCTCGCTGGCGGCGGCCTTCGGAGGGGTCTTCGCCGCGCGCGGGGGACCGAAGTCGAGACCGGTGCCGGGGAGCGGGGGAGCCGGCGCGCGGGGGATGCCGCCGTCGCGGGTGTCGGCACCGGTGGTGGCCGGGCGGCGTGCCTTGGGCGGATCGCCCACGAATCGCTTGCCGCGGGACTGGAGCCGCTCCATCACCCCGTCGGGGTAGGCGATGGCCATGCCCTGCTGGCAGTTGGGGCACAGTTGCTCGGCGCCGGGGCGAGGGTAGGGCTCGCTGAGGCGGATGGGGTGGCCACAGTGGGGGCAGCGCAGTTTCAGAGGCATGCGGCGTCGGGTCCTGAGAGGGCGCCAGGACATGCGTCCGGGGCCTGAGAAGTCGGGTAAGGGTATCTTCGGGGTCTGGCTGCGTCCACCAATGGCAAGGGTGGGCGGCCGACCATGCCGTCCAGGCTGGAAGACGGCGGGACGGCGCGCGCTGCCGGAGGGGGCTGGGACCGGCGCGAGGACGGGCGTCGGCGCCATGACGGGGGGCGACCGCCGGACGATCACGCCAGCCTGACCCGCAACAGCCCCAACGGGGGATGCCCCTATAGGGCGTCACCGGCATTCCCGACGCTCCAGGCTCGTCGATGGCGGTCCGATGCACAAGGAGTCCCCTTCCGCGGAGGTGTGATGCACCCGCTGGTCCGACCGATCGTCGTCTTCACCGCCTCCTGCGTCATGAGTGTGTCCGTGCTCTTCGCGCTCGGGGAATCACAACCCCTCGGACTCGCCCCGATGGAGGCGGCCGCCAGCGGGAACGATCCGTTCCGCTACCGCTTCTCCCGGCTCAAGCTGCTGCGGGACACGCTGTTCCACGTGCGCGAGTCCTATGTCGAACCGGATCGCCTGGATCTGTGGAACATGTTCGACGGCGCGCTCCGTGGTGTGGAGCGACGGGTGCCCACGGTCATGTTCGAGCGGGAGGGGCGCAGGCTGCTTGCGGACATCGGCGAGGAGCGCAGCCTGATGGAGCTGCCGGAGCTGACCGATCTGGGCGACCTGGAGGCGCAGCTGCGGGAGGTCGCCGTGCTGCTGGAGGCCGGGTTGCGGGCGGACGACGTGCCGGAGGACCTGGAGGAGGTGGGCACCTTCGCCGCGCTCGAGTTCGCCATGACCAACGGCATCCTGCACAGCCTCGATCCCCACTCGGTGCTGCTGCCTCCCGAGGCGTCGAAGGAGATGGAGGTCGAGAACAAGGGCGAGTTCGGCGGTCTGGGCGTCACCGTGCGGCTGGAGGACGGCTACCTGCGGGTCGAACACCCGCTGCCGGCCAGCCCGGCGGATCGGGGAGGGCTGAAGTCCGGCGACGAGATCCGCCGCATCAACGGCGAGTCGACCCTCAACATGACCCTCGACGATGCCGTGCGGCTGCTGCGCGGCCGGGTCGGTACGCAGGTCTCCCTCGAGGTGGCCCGTGAGGGCTTCGAGGAGCTGCTGGCGTTCACCCTTCAGCGGGAGCGCATCAAGCTCAACCCCGTCTCCAGCGCCCTGCTCGACGACGACGTGGGCTACATCCGCATCCGCACCTTCCACTCCACCGTGGGCGACGACGTGCGCCGGGAGCTCGTCAAGCTGCGGGAGGGCGCCGGACGCCTGCAGGGCGTCGTCCTCGATCTGCGGGACAACCCCGGCGGCTACCTGACCCAGGCGATCGAGGTGGCGGACACCTTCCTGTCGGACGGCGAGATCGTCTCCACCCGCAGCCCCCACCAGCGCCGTCCGGAGACCAAGGATGCGACCCGCGGGCCCGGCGAGGAGGACTTCCCGCTCGCCGTGCTCGTGAACGCCAACTCGGCCTCGGCCTCGGAGATCGTGGCCGGCGCCCTGCGGAACAACGACCGCGCCGTGATCGTCGGCGAGCGCACCTTCGGCAAGGGCTCGGTGCAGAACCTGCACAACATGGCCTACGGCGCGAAGCTGAAGATCACCATCGCGCACTACTTCACGCCCGGCGAGCGCTCCATCCAGTCGGTGGGCATCCCCGCGGACATCGAGATGGTGCCCGCGTTCTTCCGCCCCGAGGGGGACGACCCTGCCAAGGCGCTGATGTTCGCGCGGGAGCAGGTGCGCCGCGAGTCGAACCTGGAGGACCACCTGGAGCGGGAGGACGCCCAGGCTGAGGCGAGCGTGTTCAGCTTCCGCTACCTCGAGGACTGGGAGGAGGGCGTGTCGCCACGGCACGAGCCGGAGCTCGGCAAGGATCCCTACCTGGATGTGGCCGTGGAGCTGCTGTCCCAGTCCGGGCGCTCCCGCACCCGCACCGAGCTGCTGAACACCGCGGAGTCGATGGTCGCGACCGCCGAGAGCGCCCAGGCGCGGAGCATCCGCTCGGCATTCCGGGCGTTCGGCGTGAACTGGGCCCCGGGGCCCATCTGGAGCGGCGATGGCCTGAAGGTGGACATCCGCACCAGCGGTGGCGACCAGGTGCTCCGGGCCGGACGCAAGGAGTCCGTCGAGGTGGTGGTGACCAACACATCCGACAAGCCCATGTACCAGGTGGCCGCCGTGGTGGAGGAGTCGGAGCTGCTCAAGGGAGAGGAGTTCTTCTTCGGGCACATCCCTGCCGGCGGCAGCCGCAGCTACCGCACCGAGGTGCAGGTGGAGCACGGCTACCCGGCGGAGCGCTCGCCCGTGGAGCTGTCCCTGCGCCAGCTCGGCGACCAGGAGATCCGCACCGTGCGCACCTGGGTGGACGTCGAGCCCATGGCCCTGCCCGAGCTCGCCTGGCGGTGGGAGATCGTGGCACCGGAGGACGGCAGCATCGACATGGGCGACGAGGTGGAGGTGCGCCTGCACGTGGACAACGTGGGGCAGGGCCCGACCTCACGGGCCGTGGCCCGGGTGCGCAACGCGTCCGGCAAGGCGCTGGACATCATCACCGGCACCCTGCCCATCGGAGAGGCCCGCACCGAGACCGGCGAGCCCTGCGATCCCCGGGAGGACGAGTCCTGCCTGGTGGTCCTCGACCCGGGCAAGAGCTTCGAGGGTACGTTCAAGGTGCAGGTCCGTGAGCGCCTGGACTTCGGCTACCAGCTCGAGCTGAACCTGGAGGACGGGGGCGCCTACGACTACGGCGCCATCGTGCGGACCGGCCTGCGGGAATACCACGGGCAGTCCGAGGACATCCGCTTCAAGCTCGGCACGGAGCTCGTGGCGTCGGAGCGTCACATGGCGCCGGTCATCGAGATCTCGAACGCGCCCGGACCGGTGCTGCGCTCGCCGGTGGTGACCCTGTCGGGGCGGGTCAACGACGAGGACGGCGTGCGGCACGTGGTCATCTACGTGGACGAGGAGAAGGTGTTCCACCAGGGCTCGCACCGGGCCGGGAGCACGCCGAGCGTGCCGTTCATCGCCGAGCTGGATCTGGAGCCCGGGCTGCATACCGTGACGGTGGTGGCGAAGGATGATGAGGGGTTCGTCAGCAGTACGAGCCGGGTCCTGAATGTGGAGGATCTGGTGAGTGATGCAACGCATGGCGACGGCCTCAGGTAGGAGCAGGGGCGGGGCTCGTCGCGCCGGCGGGGCCGGTTCGGCGTCGCGGCGCTTGCCCTGTACAGAAGTACAGGGCGGCGCTGGCTCCTTGCCCCGGCCCGCGCCGGCACGACGATCCCCTCGTGCGTGCGGCTGAAGGGATGCCCTGGGATTGCCTTCGCGGACTTGCGGCCTGTGGCGGTGGTGCCGGGGCGGCCTCACGGTGGGGGAGGGGCGGCCGCTGTGGCGTCTGACGCACGCCCCGTTCTTCGTCGCTGCGCTCCTCGCCCGGGACGCACGGCAGCCGCCTCGCTGGCGGTTGGGGCTGTGGGGAGCGGTTCATGGTTGGGCTTGCGCCCAACCTCTTGCGGCTTCGCCGCGCTGGCGAGAGGCGGGGCGTTGGGGGGCGGGCTTGCGCCCAACCTCTTGCGGCTTCGCCGCGCTGGCGAGAGGCGGGGCGTAGGGGGGCGGGCTGCGGCCAACCTCTTGCGGCTTCGCCGCGCTGGCGAGAGGCGGGGCGTTGGGGGGCGGGCTGCGGCCAACCTCTTGCGGCTTCGCCGCGCTGGCGAGAGGCGGGGCGTAGGGGGGCGGGCTTGCGCCCAACCTCTTGCGGCTTCGCCGCGCTGGCGAGAGGCGGGGCGTTGGGGGGCGGGCTGCGGCCAACCTCTTGCGGCTTCGCCGCGCTGGCGGGAGGCGGGGCGAGTACTGGGAATCGGGCGCCGGGCGCCGGGCATCGCGACCAGGCTCGTCCACTCCGTCGTCGCATGGGACACAAGCACAGCGAGGCGTCTGGCGTGCGTCCCGGGCGAGGAGCATCGCGACGAAGAACGGGGTGTGCGCCAGGGGCCGCAGCGTTCGGCCCTTCGCTGACCAGGACCGCTGCACCACCGCGTCCGGCCGCAAGGCCGCGAAGGCAATCCCAGGGCGGTCGGTGTGGATGTAGACGAAGGGGATCGTCGCTCCGGCGCGGGCCGGGGCTAGGAGCAAGGGAGAGGCCGACCTGCTGGTCGGCCCGACCGAAGCGACGCCGACACGGCCCCGCCGGGGCGACGAGACCCGTCTCGGAGGGGGGGGGGGGGGGGTGGCCCGCGTCCGGGCACCCCCACGCCCCAGTCCAACCTCCTCCACAAACGCCCGCAGGATCCCCTCCGTCTCCGGACTCTCCCCGAACCGCATCACCAGCGCCTCGTACCGGTCGCCGAACAGCTGCCGGTAGTGGGCCTCGTAGCGCTCCAGGCGGCTGAGGTTCTCGGTGCCGGTGAGCTCGGGGTGGAACTGGGTGGCCCACACCGGGGCGCCGGGGATGCGCAGGGCCTGGTAGGGGCAGCGGTTGGACCAGGCCAGGGCGATCACATCGTCCGGCCAGTCCCAGGCGCGGTCCTTGTGGCCGAGCTGGGCGCGGAAGCGCCTGGGCAGGTGGCCGAAGACCGGGTCGGCCTGGCCCTCCGGGGTGAGGTGGATGTCGTAGGTGCCCACCTCGGCGCGGCGCTCGTCGGGCTTCACGGTGCCGCCGAGGGCCACGACCATGGCCTGGAAGCCGAAGCAGGAGGCGAAAGTGGGCACCTGGCGGTGGGCCAGCTCGGCCATCAGCTCGACGAAGGGGGCCATCCAGGGCACGTCGCTACCGACGCCGTAGGCGCCGCTGCCGCCGACCATGACCGCGTCGACGCCGGTGGCGACCGCGTCCAGCGACAGAGGCTGGCGGGTCGCGTCCCAGGTGAGCACGTCGTCGCGGGGGATGCGCAGGCGGTCGGCGAAGGCCCGGGCCTCCTCCTCGCGGACCGGGTCGTCTGCGTCGCGGGCCTGCAGCAGTCGGATCTTCATGGGATATGCACTCCTTGCAGCGTCGGTCGTAGAAGCGGACGATGAGCATACTGCAGGGGAGCGGGCGATGGAGTTGCGGGTCACCGGGGCGCGGGAGCACAACCTGAAGGCGGTCGATCTCACGCTGCCCCTCGGGAAGCTGGTGGTGTTCACCGGCCGAAGCGGGTCGGGGAAGTCGTCGCTGGCCTTCGACACCCTGCACGCCGAGGGGCAGCGTCGGTACGTCGAGGCCTTGTCGGTGCGGGCGCGCCAGGGGCTGGCGCCGCTGCCGATTCCCGCCGCCGACGTCATCGAGGGCCTGCCGCCCACGGTCGCCCTCGCCCAGAGCCGGGGCCGCTCGAGCGCACCCGGCACCCTGGCCGGACGCCTCGAGCTGCGGCGGGTGCTGCAGGTGCTGTTCGGACGGCTCGGCACCCAGCGCTGCCCCCAGACCGGGGAGGTCATCCAGCCGGTCACCCACGACGAGATCGTGGCCCAGCTGGCTTCCCTCCCCGAAGGCAGCCGGCTGCTGCTGGAGGTCCCCGTCACCCTCGGCAGCAGCGCCAAGGCGGTCCTGCACGAGATCGGACGCGCGGGCTTCTCCCGCCTGCGGGTCCGGGACGAGGTCGTCCGCTGGGAGCAGGTGGCCCCGAAGGATCTGGAAGGCCTGCACGAGATCCGCATCGTCGTCGACCGCATCAAGGTGCGGGCCGACCGCCGCGAGCGCCTGCACGATGCCGTCCGCACCGCCGGCAAGGCCGGCCACGGCCGCATGGTCGCCGTGACGCCCGAGGGGGAGTGGAGCTTCCTGGACCGGCCCTGGTCCGAGGCGCTCGACGAGGTGCTGCCGGAGCTCACCCCCACCCAGTTCTCCCCCCAGGGCACCGATCGCTGTCGCACCTGTGCCGGCTCCGGCCGGGTCGGCGACGACGTGTGCGGCACCTGCGACGGCTCGGGTCTCGGGGCGGCGGCCCTGGCGGTCACCCTCGGCGATCGCACCTGGGGGCAGCTGTGGGCGGCGCCCGTCCCGGAGCTGCTGGCCTGGGCCGATGGCCTGCCGGAGCATCCCATCGCCACGCCGCTGGTGGCCGAGCTGCACCGCCGTGCCAGTGCCCTGGCCATGCTCGGCCTCGAGGATCTGGCGGTCGGCACGCCGCTGCGCCACCTGTCCGCCGGGCAGCAGCAGCGGGTCCGCCTGGCGAAGGTGCTCGGCGCGGGGCTCAGTGGCGTGCTGGTAGTGCTCGACGAGCCCGCCGCCGGACTGGACGAGGCACAGCTTCCCGCCCTCATCGAGGGCCTGCGACTGCTGTGCGAGCGGGACGGCAACTCGCTGGTGGTGGTGTCCCACCGGCGTGCACTGGTACAAGCGGCCGATCTGGTGGTCGACTTCGGTCCCGGGCCGGGTCCCCAGGGCGGCCACATCCTGTACGCCGGGCCCCCCGACGGGCTGCAGGGGCAGGACACACCCACCGGACGCTGGTGGACCGAGGGCCGGCCGGATTTCGTCAGCGAGGCGCCCAAGGGCACCGACACCTGGACCCTGCAGCCCGTCACCCGCCACGGCCTTCAGCTGCCGGGCGGCACGCTCCACCAGGGCGCCTTCCACGTCGTGTCGGGCCCCAGCGGCTCCGGCAAGTCCCTGTGGCTGCAGGCCTGGTCGGCCCAGCTGGCCGCCGACGAGGACCTCACCGTCCTCGACGTGAGCGAGGCCGCCGTCGGCCGCTCCCGCCGCTCCATGCCCGCCACCTACGTGGGCCTTTGGGATCGCATGCGGGAGCTGTTCGCCCAGACCCACGAGGCGCAGATCCGCGGCCTGACCCCGTCGTCCTTCTCCTTGAACGCCAAGGGCGGACGCTGCGAGAGCTGCAAGGGCCTGGGCGTCGTGCGCATGGATCTGGGCGTGCTCGCCCCGGTCGACGTCGTCTGCGAGGTCTGCCACGGGCGCCGCTTCTCCGAGGACCTGCAGGGCATCACCTGGCGCGGCCTCAATCCGGGGGAGGTGCTGAACCTCGGCGCCAGCGAGGCCTACGAGATCCTCGCCGGCCACCCCCGCATCGAGGAATCCCTGCGCGCGCTGAAGGCCGTCGGCCTGGGCTACCTGCCCCTCGGCCGCCCGACCCACACCCTGTCCGGTGGCGAGGCCCAGCGCCTCAAGCTCGCCCGGGAGCTGACCACGGCCTACCGCAAGGGTGCCCACCACCTCATCCTGATCATGGACCAGCCCACCATGGGCCTGCACCCGGAGGACGCGAGGGCACTGCGGGAGCTGTTCGAGGAGCTGAAGAGCCAGGGCGCCACCCTCCTCGCGGCGAGCCACGACGAGTGGCTGGTGGGCAGTGCCGACTACCGGTGGGAGCTGGCTGAGAGCCGTCCTTGAACGGGAGGCGGCTCTGGAAGGCCGGAACGGGAGCAATTTGATCCAGAGGATGGGAGGAGCAGAGTGTTCCCAGACTCCCTCATCACTTCAACCATCATCGCTTCAGCCGGATGCTCTCACGACCTGGTGATGGGATCTGGGCAGTCTCGAATTGGGGGTCAATTGGGGGTCAGACCGACAGCTGTTACATCTTCGAAAGATGTAACAGCTGTCGGTCTGACCCCGGTTGCGGCGGTTGCCTCGTCTTCCCAGACTCCTTCATCACTCCAACCAACATCGCTTCAGCCAACGGCATGGCGACCTGGTGATGGAATCTGGGCCATCTCAAGAACTCCCATCCTCTGGACCAGACGCTCCCTCCTCGCCCCGCCACAGGCCTCCAAGCTCCACTCCCTCCGCCCCTCCGAGTGAGACCCAGACCCCCCCCCAAGACGAAAAAGGCCCCGACCAGCCTCAACCAGTCAGGGCCTCACTCCCGATCCCGATGGATCAGATGTGCACCGACACACCCAGCGCGGCCGCCACCGCCTCGAGGTTGGCCTCGGCACCACTGGGGTGCGCGTGGACCGTCTCGATGACCGTCTCGGCGTCGAGCTCGGCCGTGCGGGCCAGGACGAACTCCATGATGGCCTCGGTGGCATCCGCGCCGACGATGTGGGCGCCGAGGATCTCGCCACTGTGGTCGTCGATGAGCACCTTGACCATGCCGTCGGGGGTGCCCGCGCCCACCATGCGGCCGTTGGCCACGTAGGGGAACTTGCCCACCTTGAACTTGAGGCCGGCCTTCTTGGCCGCCTCTTCGGTCATGCCGACGGAGCCCACCTGGGGCTGGCAGTAGGTGGCGGACGGCACGTTGGCGTCGTCGAGGTCCATGACGTGCAGGCCCTTGATGCGCTCCACGCAGATGTGGGCCTGGCGGGTGGCCACGTGGGCCAGGGCTGCGCCGCGGCTGGCGACGTCGCCGACCGCGTAGATGCCCTTCACGTTGGTGCGGTAGCTCTCGTCGACGGCGATGAAGCCGCGCTCGAGCTTGACGCCAGCGGCGTCGAGGCCGATGCCCTCGACGTTGGGGGTGATGCCCAGGGCCAGCAGGCACTGGTCGGCCTCGAAGACCTTGCCGTCCTTGAGGGTGACCTTGACGCCGCTGCCGGTGTTCTCGACGGACTCGGCGAAGACGCCGGTCTGGATGGTGACGCCGTCCTTCTTGAAGGACTTCTCGACCACCTTGGCGACTTCCTTGTCTTCGATGGGCAGCAGGTGGGGCAGGCCCTCGATGACCGTGACCTTGGTGCCCATGGCGTTCATGAAGTAGGCGAACTCCATGCCGATGGCGCCGGAGCCGAGGATGATCAGCGACTCGGGCTGCTCGGTCTGCACGATGGCCTCACGGTAGGTGAGGATGCGCTCGCCGTCGGGCTCCATGCCGGGGAAGAAGCGGGCACGGGCGCCCGTGGCCACCACGATGTGCTTCGCCGAGTACACGGTGGTGCCCTCGGAGGACTCCACGGAGATCTGGCCGTCGCCCAGCAGGGAGGCGGTGCCGGCGATCTTCGTGACACCGTACTTCTTGAAAAGGCCGGCGACGCCCCGGTTGAACTTCTTGGAGACCTTGCGGGAGCGCTCCACCACGGCGGGGAAGTCCACACCGAGCTCGCCGGCGCTCAGGCCGTACTCTTCGATGTGGCGCACCTTGTGGGCCATCTCGGCGGTCTTCAGCAGGGCCTTGGAGGGGATGCAGCCCCAGTTCAGGCAGACGCCGCCGAGCAGTTCCTTCTCGATGCAGGCGGTCTTCATGCCCAGCTGGGCGCCGCGGATGGCGGCGGGGTAGCCGCCGGGGCCGGCGCCGATGACGATCAGGTCGTAGGTCTCAGACATGGAAGGCTCCGAAGATCTCGCGGCGTGATCCGCGTTCGGCCACGACGAAGACGCCGTGGCCGTGGAAAGGGGAACGGGCCCGCCCTGCGAGGGGCGGGCGGAGACATCAGGCCAGCAGGAGGGCCGGGGACTCGACGTAGCGACGCAGGAGCTTGAGGAACTCCGCACCCTTGGCGCCGTCGATGATGCGGTGATCGCAGGTCATCGTGACGTTCATGCGGTGGCCGATCGTGAGCTCGCCGTTCTGCACCACGGGGACCTGCTGGATGCTGCCGACCGCGAGGATGGCTGCCTCCGGCGGGTTGATGATCGCCGTGAAGTGGTTGATGTCGAACATGCCGAGGTTCGAGATGGTGAAGGTGCCGCCCGTGTACTCCTCGGGCTGCAGCTTGCCTTCCTTGGCGCGGCCGGCGAGCTCGCGGACGGAGCCGCCGATCTCGGACAGGCGCAGGCGGTCGGCGTTGCGCACCACGGGGGTGATGAGACCCTCGGGCAGGGCCACGGCCACACCGACATCCACGGAGCCGCGCTTGAGGATGCCTTCATCCGTCCACTGGCTGTTGACGTCCGGGGACTCGCGCAGGGAGCGGGCCACGGCGGCGATCAGCATGTCGTTGTAGCTGATCTTCACGTCCGGCATCTGGGCCTTGAGCTGGCTGCGCAGGGCCACGAAGCCGGACATGTCGAAGGTGGCGGTGAGGAAGAAGGTGGGGATGTCCTGGTGGGACTGCAGCAGGCGACGCGCGATGGTCTTGCGCATCTGGCTGGCCTTCTTCAGCTCGTCTTCGGGGGCCTCGAAGCCGACCACGGTGGTCTGGGGCTTCTTGGACGCCTCTTCGACATCCGCCTTGACGATGCGGCCACGGGGGCCGGAGCCCTTGACGCGCTTGAGGCTGACACCGAGCTCGTCGGCGAGCTTGCGGGCGAGGGGGCTGGCCTTGATGTCGGCGTCGGAGCCGAGGGCGGCGCCGATGTCGCCCGCGGGGTCGGCGAAGTTGGCGGACAGCTTCTTGCCCATCCACTCCCGCTCGATGGAGCCGACCTTGGGGGCCGGACGCGCGGGCTTGGAAGCGGCCTTGGGCGCAGCCTTGGGGGCCTCTGCCTTGGCGGGGGCGGGTGCCTCCTCCTTGGCGGGCTCGGCGGCGGGGGCGGCGCCACCGGACTTGATGGCGTCCAGCTCGGCCTGGGCCTGCTTGACCAGCTCGGCGATGTCCTCGTCGGCGGAGTCGCCGATGATGGCCAGGGGCGCATCCACGGGGAGCTCGTCGTCGACCTGGGCGAGCTTCTTCAGGAGCACGCCCTCTTCGAAGACCTCGGCCTCCATGTTGGCCTTGTCGGTGCCGACCACGACCAGCGCGGTGCCGGCCTCGTAGGACTGACCCTCTTCCAGGGACCACTCGACGATGGTGCCGAGCTCCATGGTGGGGGTCACGGCGGGCATGCGGTAGATTTCTGCCATGGTGGGCTCCTCAGCGTCCGACGACGGTGCGCACGGCGTCGATGATGCGGTCCGTGCTGGGCAGGACGAGCTTCTCGAGGTTGGTGGCGTAGGGCTGGTTGATGTCGCGGTTGGTGACGCGCAGGACGGGGGCATCGAGGGAGTCGAAGCAGGCGGCGCTCACGCGGGCCGCGATCTCGGCGCCGACGCCAGCGAAGGGGTAGCCCTCCTGCACGACGACCATGCGGCCGGTCTTGGCGACGCACTGGAACAGCGCCTGCTCGTCGAGCGGACGGATGGAGCGCAGGTCGAGCACCTGGGCGTCGATGCCGTGCTGCTCCTTGAGCTCCTCGGCGGCGGCGAGGCAGGTGTGGACGGCCTTGTTCCAGGACACGATGGTGACGTCGTTGCCGTCGCGCTTGAGATCGGCCTTGCCGAGGGGGATGAGGAACTCCTCGTCCTCGACCTCGCCCTTCATGCCGTACAGCATCTCGGACTCCATGAAGATGACGGGGTTGTCATCGCGGATGGAGGACTTGAGCAGGCCGTAGGCGTCGCGGGGGGTGCACACGGACACCACCTTGAGGCCGGGGAAGTGGGCGAAGATGGACTCGAGCGCCATGGAGTGCTGGGACGCCAGGTTCTCGGCCGCGCCGTTGGCGCCGCGGATGACCATGGGGACCTTGTACTGGCCGGCGGTCATGTTGTAGATCTTCGCGGCGTTGTTGATGATCTGGTCGTAGGCCACGAGGCTGAAGTTCCAGGTCATCATCTCGACGATGGGGCGAAGGCCGGTCATGGCCGCGCCCACCGCGATGCCGGTGAAGCCGTTCTCGGCGATCGGGGTGTCGATGATGCGGTTCTCGCCGAACTCGGCGAGCATGCCCTGGGACACCTTGTACGCACCATCGTAGTAGGCGACTTCCTCGCCCATGAGCAGCACCGTCTCGTCGCGGCGCATCTCCTCGGTCATCGCGCGGCGGAGCGCCTCGCGGAATTGCATCTCAGCCATGGGTCACTCCGCGTAGGTGTAGTCGTACAGGTGGGAGGGGTCGGGGATGGGGCTCTCTTCCGCGAACTTGTAGGCGTCCTTGGCCACCTTCTTCGCTGCCTGCTGCATCTCGAGCAGGGTGTCCTCGGACACGCCGTGCTGCTCGACGAGGGCGATCTCGGCGAGACGGATGCCGTCGAGCTCCTCCTTGTGGCCCTCGAGCTCGCCCTCGGCACGGTACTTGGCCGGGTCGGACATGGAGTGACCGCGGTAGCGGTAGGTGACGGCCTCGAGGAGCACCGGACCCTTGCCGGAGCGTGCGTGATCCACGGCCTTCTTCACGTTGGCGTAGACCTCCTGCACGTCGTAGGCCTTGAACTGCCAGCGCTTCATGCCCACGCCCTCTGCACGGGTCGAGAGATCCGTGAGGTAGCTGTGGCGCTCGATGGAGGTGCCCATGGCGTACTTGTTGTTCTCGATGATGATCACGGAGGGCAGCTTCCACAGCTGCGCCATGGCGATCGCCTCGTAGAACGCGCCCTGCTGGGCGGCACCGTCGCCGAGGAAGGTCAGGGAGACCTTGCCGTTGTTCAGGTACTTGGAAGCGAAGGCCGCACCGACGCCGAGGGGCACGTGGGCGCCGACGATGCCGTAGCCGCCCAGGAAGTTGTGCTCCTTGGACACGAGGTGCATGGAGCCACCCACACCGTGGCAGACACCGGTGCTCTTGCCGAACAGCTCGGCCATCATGGCGTTGGCGGAGACACCGCGGGCCATGATCTGACCGTGGTCGCGGTAGGCGGTGACGATATCGTCGTCATCGTTCAGGGCGCCGATGGCACCCACGGCCACCGCTTCCTGTCCGATGTACAGGTGGCAGAAACCGAGGATCTTCTTGAGGGTGTAGGCCTTGGCCGCCTGCTCTTCCGTCCGGCGGATCTCGAGCATCTGCTGGTAGAAGTGCAGCATCTGCTCCTTGGTCGGACGCAGTTCGATGGAGTCGGTCATCAGCGCGGGCTCCTGTGACATGGACATGTGCCGGATGGCGTAGCACCCCGTATCGGGGGGAGGCAACCACCCCCCGACACAGGGCACGAGATCGATACGGGCTGGATCGGGGCCGGGTAGCTGCGGGCCGCGCGGGCGGTCTACAGACTTTCAGCCTTCATCCGTACCATGGCGCTGAGAGCCGCTTCGCCGTTGTAGGAAAGATCCGAATTCTCCTCAGCTAGCTCAGTAATTCCGCTCAGCAAAGAAGGTGTGAAGACGTCCGGGAAGGCATCTTCGAGCGGGTCGAGCACGGCATCGAGGGTGGACGAGATCGGAAGGGCGCAGCCGAGTACCGTATCGAGGCTCCCATCGGCCAGCGTGCCCGCCATTCTCGCCTGCTGGCACTGCAGGATCACGACGCCGAAGTCGGCATCGAAGACCACGGGCAGGGTGAGGTCGTCGGGACCTGCCTCGAAGGCACGGGGGCCGAGGAAGCGGCCGGAGGTGGCGCCGTCTGCGCCCTCGATCTCCTCCAGGTTTCCGTCGATGGTCTCGTAGGAGATCAACGAGATCTGGAGCATCGCGCCATCGCTGGTGGTGTCGACGTCGATCACGAGCGCGCCTTCGTCGAGGGCGGTGGCCAGCCCTTCGTTCATGGCGTCGATGTCGACGGAGACGCCAGAGCTGAAGACGCTCATCAGGGCACCGGCCGCGTTGACCAGGGTGGCGAACTGGTTGTCCCCCAGCGGGACGTCTTCAGGGTCGCCGTCCATGTCGAGCGCCTCGTCCGTGCCCTGCAGGATGGTGAGCTCGGTGACCTGCAGGGTGCCGCCCCGCCAGCTGGACTTCGGAGCGGACTGTTTCGGGGGGTCGGGCTGCTCGACGTCACTCGTGACTTCGCCGTTTGGAGGGGGCGTGCCGTCGAGCCAGACATCCACGCCATCTCGCGGTTCGTTGTCACAGCTGCTCAAGACCACAAGTCCGAGGGTGAAGAAACAACGGTTCATGATTATCCCTCCCTGGTCCTGTCACAGCCCTCTCAATGGTCGGCAGGCGAACGCATTGCTGGAGGATGCATGGGACTGTTGGATCTGCTCAAGGCCGAGGATGTCCAAGGTTTCAACGCCAATCGCGGTGAACGCCGCAAGGTGGACCTTTTCGCAGAAGAGCTCGATGGACTCAAGCTGCACGGCGTCGACCTTCACGGGGTGCACCTCGACAAGGCCGATCTGACCGGCTCGGACCTCACCGACGCCAACATCGTGCAGGCGTTCATGTCGGACATCGACGGAACGGGCCTGATCCTCGACGGCGCGATCGGCTTCGGCGTGCGCATGCGGGATGCCTGGTTGGAGGATGCCGATCTGACGGCCGCCGACCTGTCCAAGGGCGACCTGTCGGGCGCCGTGCTCAAGAAGACCAAGGGCGAGGGCATCCGGCTCCTCGGCGCCAAGCTCAAGGAGGCCGAGGCCCAGGGCTGCAGCTGGCCCCTGGCGGATCTGTCCGAGGCGAGCCTGAAGCGCTCCAACTTCGACGGCGCCGATCTCAAGCGGGTCAAGATGACCGACGCCAAGGCGTCGGGCGGCTCCTTCGTGGGCACGCGGTTCGATCTGATCGACGGCGCGCGGGTGCGCTTCGCCGGCGCCAACCTCGAAGGCGCGGTGCTCGCGGGCGGACGCCTGGCTGCGGCCAGCTTCCGTGAGGCGAACCTGAAGGGTGCCGATCTGAGCAACGCGGATCTGAGCAACGCGGATCTGGCGGGCGCAGACCTCACCGGGGCCGATCTGAGCAACGCCAACCTCGCCGATGCCTCCCTCGAGGGCGCCATCCTCGAAGGTGCCAAGCTCGAGGGCGCCGACATGTCCGGCGTGGATGCCCAGGCGCTCTCCCTCGACAGCGACACGCTCGGCTCCCTGGCCGACTTCGGCGCGCGCTACGATCCCGAGGCACCGCTCGTGTTCGACGACGTCACCGTCGCCACGAGGCCCGGCGCCGTGCTGGTGTTCTGGCAGAACCCCGACTCCATGGACGAGGCCACGCTGCGGTGGGGCCTGAAGGCCGAGGGCAAGAAGTCCCGCTACGGCGTGCTGCCGGTGAACGCCTCCTCCGTGCTGGCCCACCAGGCCCTCGCCGGTGACGACGGCTTCGTGCTGCTGCTGCTGGTCGAGCGCCCCGGCGGTGTCGTGGTGATGCGCTTCGACGTCGACCTGGAGGGCCAGGTCAGTGCCGGCCGCTCCTTCCCGCTGGGCTACGAGCCGGCCGTGCTGCCCGTCTTCGAGCGCATCGGCAGCACCATGGTCATGTGGGGTCTCGCCCGCCGCGGCCCGACCCTCGTGATGCACGGTGACCGTGGCGAGGGCGAGGGCTTCGAGCTGCTGTCGAGCACGCCGTGCCCCACGGCCCGTGGCTTCGTCGGACGGCACGCACCCATCCTGTCCAACAAGGGTGGCGTGCTCAGCGGCGTGAGCCCTGCTGGCATCGGAAGCCCGCTGCCCATTCCCGAGGGCTTCGGCGGCCGCCTGGCCACCGCCACCGTGATCGGCGATCGCATCCTGGCCGTGTGGAACACCATGGCCCGCCTGCGGGACCCGGGCGGTCTGCGCAGCACGTGGATCGGAGGCGGCGACCCCGTCGTCGACGAGCTGACCCGCTTCCCGGACGTCAACGCGCTCGACCTCATCGCCCATGGCGACGGTGCGCACATGATCTGGATCGAGGACGAGGGTCCCGAGGGCACCCACCTGATGGCCCGTCACCTGCCCGGTGGCGAGACCCAGGCGCTCGATCTCGGCGGAGAGGAGCCCGAGGAGGTCAGCTTCGCGCGGACGCTTCCGGGGGCCGATCCCGTGGTGTGTGCGACGAGTCTGCAAGGCAACCTTCATGTGTTCGATCATGAGGGGCGGTTGGTCGTGAAGTTCTCGAATCTCGAACGGTAGCGGGGATCGTCGCCCCGGCGGGGCCGGTTCGGCGTCGCTTCGGTCGGCCCGACCAGGAGGTCGGGCTCTCCCTTGCTCCTTGCCCCGGCCCGCGCCGGAGCGACGATCCCCTCCGTTTACGTCCTCCCCAGGCTTCGCTGGGATTGCTTTCGCAGGGGGAAGGGGCGGAGAGGGGAGCGGAGTGCGGGGTTCGCCGCTGCGGCGCCCATGGCACGCCTGGTTCTTCGTCGCGTTGCTCCTCGCCCCAGACGCACCCTGAACGCCTCGCTGGGGCGGGGAAGGGTCGGGGCGTGGTTGGGCTGGCGCCCAACCTCTTGCGGCTTCGGGCCTGCCGGCCCTTCGCCGCGCTGGCGAGCCGCGTGGCAGTGGTGGGCCCGGTGGCGGGCCTGCCGGCCCTTGGCGGCTTCGGGCCTGCCGGCCCTTGGCGGCTTCGGGCCTGCCGGCCCTTCGCCGCGCTGGCGAGTCGCGTGACGGTGGTGGGCCCGGTTGCGGGCCTGGCGGCCCTTGGCGGCTTCGGGCCTGCCGGCCCTTCGCCGCGTTGGCGCGTCTGGTTGCGGGCCTGCCGGCCCTTGGCGGCTTCGGGCCTGCCGGCCCTTCGCCGCGTTGGCGCGTCTGGTTGCGGGCCTGCCGGCCCTTCGCCGCGTTGGCGCGTGGCGGGCCTGGCGTCGCTCTTGGTGTCGATCCCGTCGGGTCTTTCCGGCTATGGTGTCGGCTCTTCACGCCTTGGGAGCGCCGTCATGATCACCGGTTCCTGCCTCTGCGGTGCCGTCACCTTTCGGGTGGGGCAGTCCCTCGAGACCAGCGATGCCTGTCACTGTGTGCAGTGTCGCAAGTGGACGGGGCACTACCTCGCGAGTGTCGAGGTGAAGCGTGCCAACCTGACGGTGGAGGGCGACGAGGCGCTTCGTTGGTTCCACTCGTCGGCCAAGGTGCGGCGGGGGTTCTGCGGGCGGTGTGGGTCGTCGCTGTTCTTCGACCCGCTGGACACCGTCAAGCACGACTGGCTCGGCGTCTCGCTCGGCGCCATCGATGGCGCCTCGGGGACGACCCTTCAGCGCCACATCTTCGTGGCGGAGAAGGGCGACTACTACGAGCTCACCGACGGGCTGCCCTGCAACGCGCACTGAGGCTGCCCGGGGGCGTCACTCCTCGCCGGCCTCATCTTCGGCGGCCTTCTGGGCCCGCTTGGCCAGGCGGTGTGCCCGGTCGATCTCGGGCTTGAGCATCTTGGGGAAGCCGCCCTTCACCTCGTTCGCCCACGCGCTCATGGCCTCGGGGTCGCTCTTGGACCAGGCCCGCAGGATGCGGCGGTAGGCCTTGCGGACACGGTGATCCTCGTCGCGGAGGAAGGCCGTGGCGATGGCCTCGATGAGGGGCGACAGGGCCTCGGGCACCAGCACGATGCGGGCCTCGCCGACCTTCTCGCGCAGGGGCGCCGCGGAGGGGCCCTCGAGCGGGGTGGGGGTCCAGGCCAGGGCCATCATCACCACCGCGCGGCGGATGATGGGGGGCGCCGTGTGGCGCATGCGGGAGGCGAAGCCCTCGACGTCGAGGCCGGTGAGCGCCGCGGCGGGACCCAGGACGAGCCAGCCGAGGGCGTCGGCGGTGAAGATGTCGTCGACGCGACCCAGCCAGTCCTCGGCCACTTCCCACGCGGCCTGCGGATCGTCGGGGCCGGCGGCGGCCAGCAGCCCGATGGCCACCATGCCGTCTTCCCAGGCGCCGCCGAACAGGCTGGTGAGCTCCCGGTCGTCGTCGTCGAGGTTCACGCCCTCCTGCCAGGCGGCCGCGCCCATGCGGGCGATCTCGCCCATGGGCACGCCACGGATGCCCTTCAGCGGTGCGATCTGCTTCGACATCTTCCGGGCCACGCTGCGGTCGGACAGCATGTCGAGGGATTCACTGATCAGTTCGGCGTCCATGGTCTGCTCCTCGGGGAGTGCCCTCCTATCCCTGCTGCCGTCCGCCGGCATGGACAGATGTGGGCGGGCTCACGTGGTCGGCACGTCCTTGACCTCAGGCCCACCCCGGGGCGCCAGCAGCCGCTCCGCCCTGGCGAGGGCCTCCGGGGAGCCGGACACCGCGAGGATGTCGCCGCGGAGGAGGATCTCCTGGCCGGTGGGGAACATGGTGGTCTGGTGTCCCCGGACGATGGCCGCGACGGTCGCCCCCGTCCGGGATCGCAGGTCCAGGGTGGCGAGGCTCGAACCCTCGGCGGGGCTGCCGTCCTCGATCCGCACCCGGTGGTGGTCGAACGTGGCCAGCGGGTCGGGCTCGTGGGACGACGGGGCGCGCTCCTCCCCGCTGCGGAGGTGGGTCTGAAGGTCCTGCGCCATGCGGGCGACGCTGGAGGTGGGGCGGGCATGCTGGTGACGTCCCAGGTGCAACCCCACGAGGACGAGCAGGAGCAGGAGGCCCGTGAGCAGCATGGCCTGGGCCCACGGGCCCGGTATCGCCATGTGGAGGAACAAGGCCGTGCCGGTGCCGATCGCCAGGACGACGAGCATCGAGCTGAACAGCTCGGTGGCGTGGGCGCGGGGTGTGGGGCCGGCCTGGCCGACGTGCAACAGGGCGTTGAGCTCGAGGGACAGGTGCAGCGCGCTGCGGAGCAGGCCGAGCACGAAGGGGGCCGAGAGGGCCACGGTGACGATGTTCAACGGGAGTGCGGCGTCCGGAGGGAGGGCCTCCTGGAGCTGGTGGCGGAGGACGAACACCACGAGCAGCGCACCGAGGTCGAGCAGGACGCCCGCGATGGCCCGTGCAGGGGACGGCTTGTCGGGGCGTCCCGTGGCGTTCCGCAGGAACGACTGGTAGGCCGCGAGCACCTGGTGCGCTCGCGCCGGCAGGGCGTGGTCCATCCTCGTGACGATGCGTTCCGCCCGCCCGAGGAGCAGCGGCGTGGTGAACGTGGTGATGGTCGCCACGGTCACGAGGGCGGGCAGGCTCTCGCGGGGCATCACCCCGCCTGCGATGGCGATGGTGGCGAGGATGAAGGACAGCTCTCCGACCTGACCCAGCAGCAGGCCCGAGAAGGCCCCTCGGCGCAGGGACATGCCTGTCAGGAGCGATCCGGCGAGCACCGAGACGAACTGTGCGCCGATGACGATGAGGCTCAGCAGCAGGGCGAAGGGAAGGTTGCGCCAGGCGACCACGGGATCGATGGACATGCCGATGGAGACGAAGAAGATGGCTGCGAACAGTCCCCGCAGGGGCTCGATGGCCCTCTCCACGTCGTGGCCCCGGCCGGACTCGGCGACCACCATGCCGGACAGGAACGCGCCGAGCGCGATCGAGTATCCGAACAGGCTGGCCGCCAGGGCGAGTCCGAAGGCGGCACCCACCACCAGCACCACGAGCAGCTCGTCGTCGGCCTGTGACAGGGCGTAGCGCACGAGCCGCGGCAGGACGAGCAGGCCACCCACGAGCATGGCGACGATGGCCGCCGCGAGCTCTCCGAACAGCATGCCGAGGCCTTGCCAGCCGAGGGACTCTCCCGCCGCGAGCGCGGTCACGATGGCCATGAGCACGATGGCCACGACGTCCTGCACCACGAGGATGCCGAGCACGTGGCTTCGGACGTCCCGCTCCACCGGGTGGGTGCGGAGCACGGCGCTGACGACCATGGTGCTCGAGATCGAGATGCTGGCACCCAGGCAGACGCTCGCGACGGCGGACCAGCCGAGGGCCGAGCCCACGAGGAAGCCCGAGATCGACAGCGCGAGGATCTGCACGGCTGCCGTGATGCCGGAGATGGGAAGGATGTCCAGCAGGCGGCGGATGCGGAACTCGAGACCCACGGCGAACAGCACCAGCACGACGCCCACCTCGGCGAGCTCCTCCATGCGGTGGGGGTCGGCGAACAACGGCACCGGCAGGTAGGGCCCGACGATCAGACCTGCGAACAGGTACCCGAGGATGCTCGGCTGACCGAGGCGACGGCTGAGCATCGCGGTGACGGCGGCGACGACGGTCACCACCGCCAGATCCAGGATCAGTCCGTCGTGCACGCTCTTCCTCCGAGGGCTCCTTCAGCCCACGCGAAGGAGACCCGTGGCGTCAGGGTTCGAAGCGGTAGCCGGTGCCGTGGACGGTGAGGATGTGGCGGGGCTCGCTGGGGGTATCCTCGATCTTCTTGCGCAGCTTGAGGATCTGGTTGTCGACCGTGCGCGTGGTGAGCGCCGCGGTGTAGCCCCAGACCTTCTCGAGCAGCTCGTCGCGGGAGACGTCCTCGCCCCGGTGGGCGATGAGGTACTGCAGGGTGCCGGCCTCGTGGGTGGTGAGGCGCTGCTCCACGCCATCCTTGGTGAGGGTGCGGCGGCGCAGATCCACCTTGACGTTGCCGAACTCGTACTGATCCGGCAGGCGGCGCTCCTTGGTCTGGGTGCGCAGGCGGGCCTTCACGCGGGCGAGCAGCTCGCGGGTGGAGAAGGGCTTGGTGACGTAGTCGTCGGCGCCCATCTCGAGTCCCATGACGCGGTCGATCTCCTCGCTCTTGGCGGTGAGCATGATGATCGGGAGATCGGGGTGCAGATCCTTGACCCGCCGCATCACCTGCAGGCCGTCGATGCCGGGAAGCATCACGTCGCAGATCATCAGATCGGGCGGTTCCTGCATGACCATCTCGACGGCGGCTTCACCGGTGTCGGCGTGTCGGACCAGGAAGCGCTCGTGCTCGAAGGCATTGACCAGGCCCATGGCGATGGTGCTGTCGTCTTCCACGATGATGATGTTGGCCTGACGTTCCATGGTCCCTCCGGGGGGCAACGTGTGCCGTCATGAGTATCCGCTGGTGAGGTCTTCGTCGATAAGTGCACCTCTCAGGGGCTCCAATGCCAGAACCACTTGGGAGAGGTGGTGACGCACCCGGCGATCGAGGTCTGCGCGGGTGTCCCGGTCCACCCCGCGTCTTGCGGCCTGGAGGGCCATGGCGGAGCGGAACAGGTCGCCCGCACCGAGGTGCATGGCGCGATCGACGAGGACCTGCAGGTGGGGACCGGCGTGGGACGCCAGGTAGTAGCGGGGCTGGTTCGTGAGCAGGTCGCGGGACTCGATGGTGTTGTCGAGCAGGTCCATCAGCAGGTCGGCGTCCTGCTGGGCGATGTGGAGCAGTCGGCGCCGGTCGACCACGTGGGGCGACGGCTGCGGCGGCTCCGGATGCCCGGCGGCCTGGAGCAGCGCGGGCATCAGGCTCTGGGCGAAGTAGCAGTCCGGGCAGTAGCCATGGGAGAAGTGCAGGCCATGGGATCGGTGGAAGAAGTCCTCGAGGCGGGTCCAGTCGGCGCCCGGGTCCTTCACGGACTTGCAGGAGATGCACAGGGGCAGACCCGAGGACAGGTTGGCGAACATCGTGTGCCGTGCGGCGACGGTGAGCCTTGCGTTCAGCAGGCGGGGATCGAGGGGCTTCTCCAGCACGTCGTCGATGCCTGCCTCGACGGCGGTCTGGAGCACGGCGCGACTGTCGGCGCCGGTGAGCAGGATCACGTAGGTGTAGGCGTGGCCCGTGCGGGCCCGGGTGCCGCGGATGCGTCGTGCGAGCTCGAGGCCGTCCATCGACGCGCTCTGCCAATTGGTGATGACCATGGGCACGGGCCGACGACGCCACTGCTGCCACGCCCGCTCGGAACTGGTCGCCTCCCGGGGGGTGTGCCCCAGCTTGGAGAGGGTATAGGTGACCAGTCGGCGGCTGACGGGATCGTCATCGGCGACGAGGACGTCCATGGAGACCTCCGGCTGTACGTGGAACAGGTGCCACGGGACCGCAGCACGGGCCAGGGTGGGATGTCTGTACGGGAGGGCGCGAATGTCTGATGGGGTCTCCGGTCTTGTCGAGGTTTCGTCGGGGCTGGGAACAGTACCGGAGGCGGCATGGGATCGGCTGGTGGATCCGGACGATCCCTTCTGCCGTTGGCGGTTCCTGGCCCACCTGGAGAACACCGGAGCGGTGGGCCCCGATTCCGGCTGGCGCCCCGCCCACCTGCTGTGGTGGAGCGATGAGGCCCGCACGAAGCTCGTCGGCGCCGCGCCGCTGTACCTGAAGGCCCACAGCTACGGGGAGTACATCTTCGACTGGGGCTGGGCACAGGCGAGCGAGCGGGCGGGGCTTCCGTACTACCCGAAGCTGGTGTCCGCCGTGCCCTTCACGCCTTCGGGTGGGGGGCGGCTGCTGGTCGGCGACGGGCCCGGCGCCGTCGATCGGGCCCGGGTGCTCGCGAAGGCGACACGAGCCGTGGCGGAGCAGCTGCAGGCCCGTTCGGCGCACATCCTCTTCTCGAACCCCGACGTCTCCCGCAGCCTCGCCGACGAGGGCTGGATCCACCGGCTCACGCACCAGTACCACTGGCGCAACGACGGCTTCCGGGACTTCGACGACTTCCTGGCCACGCTGCGGTCCCGCAAGCGCAAGGAGGTCCGACGGGAGCGCCGGCGGGCGGCGGCCTCGGGGCTGTCCCTGGCGGTCCAGACGGGCATGGCCCTGTCGGACGAGGACCTCTCGGCCATCCACGCCTGCTACCTGTCCACCGTGCACCACCGGGGCGGCCATCCCTACCTGCCCCGGGCCTGGTTCCTCGGCCTGCGGGAGGTGTTCGGCCACGATCTGGTGGTGGCCACCGCTCGTGACGACGCCGGTCACCTGCAGGCCATGGCGCTCGCGTTCCAGCAGGGAAGCGCCCTGTACGGACGCTACTGGGGCGCGCGGGTGGATGCCCCCGATCTGCACTTCGAGCTGTGCTACTACCGGCTCATCGAGTGGGCCATCGCCCACGGTCTGCAGCGCCTGGAGGCCGGCGCCCAGGGGGAGCACAAGCTCGCCCGGGGCTTCGTGCCCCAGAGCATCCACAGCCTGCACTGGCTCGCACACCCCGGCCTGCACGAGGCCGTGGCGAGGGCCGTGCAGGAGGAGAGGGAAGGGCACGGGGCCCTGCTGGAGCACCTCGAGGGCTGGCTGCCGTTCCATCGGGAGGACACGTGAAGCGACTGGAGAAACGCCTGGTGGACCTGGGGGTGCTGCCCCGCAAGCGGGCGGCGTCGCTCATCAAGGCCGGTCGGGTGACCGTCGACGGGGAGGTCGTGCGCAAGCCGGCGACGAAGGTGTCCGACGACGTCGTCCTCCACCTGGACGGCGAGCCGCTCGTGCTGCCCGCCGTCCTGCTCGCCTACCACAAGCCGGTGGGGGTGCTGTCCACCCATGGCGACGACTGGGGACGGGAGAACCTGGACACCGTGCTGCCACCGGAGCTCAAGGAGCAGGGCTACCACGCGGTCGGCCGCCTCGACCGGGACACCGGCGGCCTGCTCCTGCTGAGCCGGGACGGCGCGCTCACCCAGCGCCTGCTGCACCCCCGCCGGGCCGTGCCCCGCAGCTACCTGTGCACGGTCGACGGAGAGGTACCCGATGGCCTCGCCGAAGCGCTGGCGGAGGGGATCGCCACCAGTGAGGGCGTGTTCTCGGCCACGGTCGAGTCCGTCGAGGGCCGACGCGTGGTGCTCACGGTCACCGAAGGCAAGTACAGGATGGTCCGGCGCATCATGGCCAATGCCGGTGCCCCGCTGCAGGCGCTGCACAGGTTGTCCTACGGTGCGGTGCACCTCGGGGATCTCCCGGAGGGGCACCTGCGGGAGGTCGATGACGCCGAGAGGGCGGCCCTTCGGGCCCTGGTCGGGAGATAGGCGTACCCAGTGTGGGTTCATGGCTTCCGCGGTGTTTCCGAAGGGAACAGCAGCGGAGGGACCGATGCGCAAGAGAGGTCGGCTGAGCCCGGGATGGGCGTTCGTGCACTATTTCCTGATCTTCCTGTTCGTCTCGCAGATGATCTATGCGATGCACCAGGTGTTCGTCGTGCACGGCGTGGGCGGATGGAACCCGGTGCTGCTCGGACGGGCCACCGAGATCTCCCAGGAACAGTTCATGGCCCGCCGGATGTACGCCATCGAGGGCTGGCTCGCGATGGTGGGCCTGAGCCTGTACCTTGCGCTGACGGAGGTGCTGCCCCGGGTCCTCGGCGTGGTCGCGGCACAGGCAGCCGACACCGCGCAGTCCATGCAGGGACTGGACAACCGGGAGCCCGCCGCCGCGCCGAGCCTGGCGGAGCCGGCCGGTACCTGACGCTTCCATCCTGTCGCCTCCGGGGGGTCCAAGGGAAGGTTGCGGTCAGGAATCGGTACAGGTCCGATCCCGCATCGCCTCGTTGCAGTAAGGTGCCGTGAACCGCTCACCGAGCATCCCACGACGAGGCGAATTCCATGACGTCCCTTCGTTCCCTGACCCTGGGCGCGGCCCTTGCCCTGACGGCATGTGGCACCTCCAGCGCACCCGAGTCCGAGAAGTCGGCCGACAAGGCCCCCGAGGCATCCGGCGCCACCCCCGAGGAGGCTGCGGCCTTCATCTCCGAGGTCGACGCCGGCCTGCGCAAGCACTGGGTCGAGAGCGCCCGCGCGGCCTGGACCCACTACACCGACATCACCGACGAGCACGCCGAGGCCCTCACCAAGGCCGAGGAGGCCTCGATGGCCTACCAGACCGAGGTGATCAAGGAGTCCGCGAAGTTCAACGACGTCGAGGGCGTCGACCCGGACGTGGCGCGGCAGATCAAGCTGCTGCAGGTGTCCACCAGCGCACCCGCACCGTCCGATGCCGACAAGCGCCAGCAGCTCGCCACCATCATGACCAAGATGGCCGGCGACTACGGCAAGGGCAAGTACTGCCCGTCCGGCGACCCCGAGGGTGAGGACTGCATGGATCTCGGTGCGCTCGAGGCCGTGCTGTCCAAGGCTGCCGAGGGCGACTACGACGCCCAGCTCGAGGCCTGGAAGGGCTGGCGCACCATCTCCCCGCCGATGCGCGCCGACTACCAGCAGTTCGTCGAGCTCACCAACCAGGGCGCCGAGGAGATCGGCTACGCCGATGTCGGCGAGCTCTGGCGGTCCGGCTACGACATGGATCCCACGGCCTTCGACGCCGAGGTCGAGCGCCTGTGGCAGCAGGTCAAGCCCCTGTACGAGCAGCTGCACTGCCACGTCCGCGCCGAGCTGAACGAGAAGTACGGCGACGACAAGGTGGCCGCCGACGGCAAGATCCCCGCGCACCTGCTGGGCAACATGTGGGCCCAGAGCTGGGAGAACCTGTACCCCATGCTCACGCCCTACCCGGACGAGCCCAAGCTCGACGTGACCAAGGCGCTGCAGGAGAAGGGCTACGACCACGTCAAGATGGTCAAGACCGCCGAGTCCTTCTTCACCAGCCTGGGCCTCGACAACCTCCCGGAGACCTTCTGGGAGCGCTCCATGTTCCTCAAGCCCGAGGACAAGGACGTCGTCTGCCACGCCTCGGCCTGGGATGTGGAGCTCAACGACGATCTGCGCATCAAGATGTGCATCAAGATCGACCACGAGGATCTCATCACGATCCACCACGAGCTCGGTCACAACTACTACTACCACTACTACTACACCGAGCCCGTGCTCTTCCAGAGCGGCGCCCATGACGGCTTCCACGAGGGTGTGGGCGACACCCTCGCCCTGTCGATCACCCCCGGCTACCTCAAGGAGATCGGCATCCTCGACTCCGTCTCCGAGACCGAGCAGGGCCTGATCAACAAGCAGATGCAGGACGCCCTGCAGAAGGTGGCCTTCTTCCCGTTCGGTCGCATGATCGACAAGTGGCGGTGGGGCGTGTTCTCCGGTGACATCACCCCCGAGAACTACAACGCCGCCTGGTGGCAGCTGCGCGAGGAGTACCAGGGTATCGAGGCGCCCATCGAGCGTACCGAGGCCGACTTCGACCCCGGCGCGAAGTACCACATCCCCGCCAACACGCCCTACATGCGCTACTTCCTGGCGCACATCCTGCAGTTCCAGTTCCACAAGTCCCTGTGCCAGGCCTCCGGCCACGAGGGTCCGCTGCACACCTGCTCCATCTACGGCAGCAAGGAAGCCGGCGCGAAGCTGCAGGAGATGCTCTCCATGGGTGCATCCAAGCCCTGGCCCGACGCCCTCGAGGTGGTCACCGGCACCCGCAAGATGGACGCCGGCCCGATGCTCGAGTACTTCGCGCCCCTGGCCGACTACCTGAACGAGCAGAACGAGGGCCGCACCTGCGGGTGGTGAGTTCTCGAAGCTGCTGACATGCAGTGAGCCCCCATGATCCGGTCAGGGTCGTGGGGGCTCCTTCGTGTCTGGAGGGGGCAGGACCCGGTGGGCGGTCGAGAGAGGGGGCCGTGGTCGGGGAACCATGAGGGGGCATGGTTCATGCGTCATGATCATGGCCTCATCATCTCGAACCGTGGCCCAGGAACGACGAGGCCATCAAGAACACGAACGCCCCGATCCATCCGGATCGAGGCGCCTGCAGCAGAAGAGGGGACTCAGCCGTTCTTCTTCTTGCGGCCGCGCTTGCCCTTGCGGGACTCCTCGGCGGGCTCGGGGAGCTCAGCGACGGGCTCGGGCTGGGGCTGCTGGCCGTCGAAGAGGATGTAGCCGCGCTCGGGCGGGATCTCCATCTTGACGTCGCCGCGCTCGCCGCTGCCGGCGGCGGGGTTGATCTGGAAGGACACCGTGGCACCTGCGCCGATGGCGAAGCCGTTGTCGGTCTCGGCGGAAGAGGTGACGTCCCAGCGGCCGCCCTCGAAGAAGCCCTTGAGCACCAGGCCGGTGTAGTTGCAGTCCATGTCGGATGCGTTGTGGATGGTCATGACCACCTGTGCGGTGGGCTCGGAGCCATCGCTGCGGTCGTTGGACGCCTTGGCCCGGACGCGCTCGCAGTTCTCGATCTGGAAGCTGTATTGGTCGACTTGCGTGGAAGTGACCTCGGTGACGTCTTCCTGGGCGAACGCCAGGGTGGACAGTGCGGTCAGCAGGAACATGGGAATCCTCCGTTCACGAGCACAGGCCCACTATGCCACGGCGCCCTGTGATGCTTGTCGCATTGTGGTGAAGCGAGCCCGTCAGGCGCATGAAAAGGGGCAGATGCACGAACGCCGACCGCGGTGCGATCGGCGAAAAATGGTTGGCCGGCCTCGGAGCCGAACGGGAGTCCGCTCAGCTGGAAGAGGTCTCCGTGGAGATGACCGACTCGGCTTGTCGCTGCAGCCAGGTGCGGTGCTCGAGGCGGGCCTGCTCGCCGAGCTCCTGCAGCTTGACGTGGATCCGCTGGATCCGCTGGGTGACGGCAGCGCGGGACACGCCCTTGCGGCGGGCGAGCTCGGCCTTGGAGCCGGCCTTGAGGAGCTCGGTGAGGTAGGCCTGGTCCTTGGTGGGCAGGGGAGAGTTGACTTCCCAGCCCTGGATCTCGGAGGCCTCCGCCTTGGCGGGCACGGTGCGGTCGTCGAAGGTGAGGTCGGCCTTGTAGTCCACGTGCTTGCGCTCGCGGATGCGCTTCTGCGCGGCCCGAGCCACCTTGCGCTCACAGATGGTGCGGATGAAGGCATACAGCTCGCCGATGCTCTCGCCGCGGAACCGGGCGAGTCCTCCCTGCATCAGGTCGAACAGGACATCCCCCACCAGCTCCTCGGTCTCCGTGGACCGCAGGACGTCCGACCAGCGGCTCTGCTGCACGTACCGGACCCGCCGCTCGATCTCCTTGAGCAGCGTCTCCCAGAACGCGCGCGCATCGGCGCTGTGTCGGTTCGCCAGGATGTGGCGAATGTTTCGCTGGAGGTCTTCCATCTCAGAAACCGTTGGAGATGGAGGGATTGGGACCGGTGGGGTCGTCGTCGGTGCCGTTGGAGGTGCGGCGCAGACGCTTGGGCTGTGCGAGCTGGACCTCACAGTCGTTGGCGTGGGCCTCACTGACGCTGCTGTCGCAGAAGTCGACAGCCTGCGTGGGGTTCATGAAGCTGACGAGCAGCGCGAGTAGCTGAGAGAAGAACGACATGTCAGCCTCCGGTCAGTGGCGCAGTGCGGCGAGGTCGGGATCGAGTTCGATGCGGTTCAGCAGTGCATCGACGAAGGACGGCGGAAGGGTGTCGCGGACGGTGGCGACGATCTGCTCGGCCTCGTCGAGTTCACCGAGCCGGAGCAGGGTGCACAGGATGTTGCCGAGGTTCTCGGGGGAGCGCTCTCGCTCCATGGCCGAGGTGAAGTGCTCGAGCGCCACATCGGGGGCGTCGTTGAGGAACGCCACGACGCCGCGGTGGCGGTCGACGGAGGCCAGGGCCTGCTGGAGGTTCGGGCCGCCGCGACGGATGGCGGCCAGCTCCTGGGCGCCGGCGAGGCGGGCGGCCTCCTCCCAGTCGCTCACCAGCGGGCTCGCCGCGATGACGTGCATGGCCGAGTAGTACTGCACCAGATCGAGGGCGCCCTCGTCGAAGTACTTCTGGGCGAGCTGGCGGGCGCGGGCGGGGTCGCGTGCCTCGGTGAGGGCGGCCCGGATCTGCTCGATGGCGGGGCGCTGGGCTTCGGGTACGCTACTGACGGGTGCCTGGTAGGCATGGACGTCGACGGAGTTGAGGATCCGCTGGAGAAGGCTCGACGTGTCCATGTGGTTCCCCCCCTGCAAGAGTTCATGTCAGATAGTGTTGCAGTGTGTCTCCATGTTCACACAACGGCGACGGTTTTTTCGTCAGCGAAAGGAAAGGTGTTCCTTGGGCCTCCCCTCAACCGGTGAACGAGACGGTCCATCCTTGTTTGTCGGGATGGTCCACCTGCTGCCCCTTCCGGGCTCTCCACGGTGGAACGGCGACATGAAGGCCGTACTTGCCCATGCGGTACGCGACGCGGAGCGGTTGGTACGGGGCGGCTGTGATGCGATCGTCGTCGAGAACATGCACGATGCCCCCTACCTCAAGGGGCGCGTGGCGGCGGAGACCGTGGCGTCGATGGCCATCGCGGTACATGAACTGGCGAGGTTGGATGTTCCCATCGGTCTGCAGATCCTGGCCGGCGCCAACCGTCAGGCGCTCGGGGTGGCGGTGGCGGCCGGGGCGCACTTCCTGCGCTGCGAGGCGTTCGCCTACGGGCACGTGGCCGACGAGGGGTGGATGGATGCCTGCGCGGGTCCTCTGCTCCGCGCGCGGGCCGAGCTCGGGGCCGACGACGTCGCCATCCTCGCCGATGTGCAGAAGAAGCACGCGAGCCACGCGGCCACGGCGGATCTGTCGCTCGGCGAGCTCGCACGGGGGCACGCCTTCTGTGGTGCCGACGGCCTCGTGGTCACCGGCGTGGCCACCGGGCGTCCCACGAGCCCCGCCGACGTGGCCGAGGCCCGGCAGGCCGGGCTGCCCGTGTGGGTGGGCTCGGGGGTCGACGAGGTCAGCGCGGGAGCGCTCGCCCGCATCGCCGATGGCCTGATCGTCGGCTCGTTCCTCAAGGAGCAGGGGGACTGGCGGCGTCCCGTGGATCCGGAGCGGGTGGCGGCGATCCGACGGGCGATCGACCGGTGATCCTGGGCATCGATCTGGGGCTGCGCACGGGGCTCGCCCTGGTGGACGAGGCCGGACGGCTGGTGTGGTTCCGCTCCACACGGTTTCCCGATCGTGCACGCATGAAGAAGGGGGTGCACCGGCTGATCTCCGAGCTGCCCCAGGTGGACGGTGCGGTGGCCGAGGGGGATCCGCGGCTCGCGCGGGTGTGGGCGAGGGAGCTCGAGCGCGTGCAGGGCATCGTGCTGCAGGTGGTCGCCGCGGAGGCGTGGCGTCCCGCCCTGTTCAAGCCCTCGGAGCGCCGGGACGGAAGCACCGCGAAGCTGGCGGCGGAGCGCCTGGCCTGGCGGCTCGTCGACGAGGGAGGCCTGTCACGGCCGAGGTCGATGACGGACGATGTCGCGGAGGCCATCTGCATCGCCTGGTGGGCGCACCTGGAAGGTCGGGCCGGCTAGAGATCGCCGCCGCGGGGAGGCCGGGGCCGCAGGGACGACAGCCGGGTGAGCAGACCCCGCATGAACGCGACGTCGGATGGGGACGGGGTGATCTCCTTGAGCGCCCTGGCCGTGCTGGCCACCTGCTCCCGCAGCAACCTCGCCTTGGCCCTCGGGCTGGCCTGGCGCTCCCGGCGCATGTCGTCGAGCATCGACTGGATGGCGGCCCGGACGGCCTCGTCCAGGCGGACGGCTGTGTCCGGGTCGTCGGGGTCGCCGAAGTCGGCCGGCCACAGGGGCTCGCCGAGGGTGTAGTGCAGGCGCGCCGGTGGAGGGATGTGCGGCCAGGGGCCGATGGTGAGTCCGAAGGGGAGCGACAGGTGCACCGGGAAGACGGTGGCGCGGGCCACCTTGGGGATGCCGACCAGGCGAGCGAAGCGCTGGCCGGTCGTGAGCACCCACAGGGTGTTGTGGGCGCCGATGTGGGCCAGGGGGACCACCGGGACGTTCCGCTCGCAGGCGACGCGGGCGTAGCCGTAGCGTCCGTGGAAGTCGACCTTGTAGGCGTGGCGGGAGGGACGCCAGACGTCGAGGTCGCCGCCGGGCATCACGAGCACGTCGCGCTCGTAGGCCTGCAGGACCCGGCGTGCGTTGGAGGTGGAGGCGCGCAGGGCGCCGGTGCGGGCGATGGCCTGGCCGAGGCGCGGGATCTGGAAGACCATGTCGTGCACGAGCGCGTGCAGGGGACGGCTGGCGCCGAAGTGGGCCGTCCAGGCCACCGTGAAGCCGATGCCGTCGAGGATGGTGGTGCCGCCGGAGTGGTTGGAGGCCAGCATCACGGGCGGGTCCGGGAGGTTGTCCCACCCCTTGACCCGCACGTCGAAGTATCGGCCGGGACCGAAGAAGGTGCTGAACAGGGGGAGGACCCGCTCGAGCATGGACAGGTCCACGTCGTCCGGGTCGAATCCGGGACCTTGGAAGGTATGGGGGGGAGAGGCGTCGGGGGCATTCATCGGGGGCTCCACCTTGCTCCATCGGTCGGATGGGGCCGGAGCAGGTGCGAGGATTGTTTCACACCCGGTCCGCAAGGGCACGTACCCGGATGCCCCATGGCGTGGTTCGCCCGAGGCGCCTCGTGGGACCGCGGGGCGCAAGGAGAGGCACCTGCGCCGGGTACGTTCCGGAGCCTCCGATCGGCTGCCTGGGAGGTCTGCTTTTCGGGGTGGTATGGTCTGCTCGTCCCGGCCGGATCCCAGCATGGACCCATGGAGCGCGCTGCATTAAGGGCGCGTGGCTCCGGGCCCTTTTCGACGGCCCGGACAGGAGGATGAGAAATGTCCAAGCCTCGTCTGCTGCTCGCGTTCTCGGGCGGCCTCGACACCAGCTTCTGTGTGGTCCATCTGGGCCGTGACTACGAGGTCACCACGGTCACGTTCGACTGTGGCGGTGTGGACGAGGAAGAGCGACGATCCATCGAGGCCCGCGCGTTGGAGTGCGGCGCCGTGGCACACCACTTCGTGGATCTCAAGCCCGAGCTGTGCGACGTCATCCTCACCCCCCTGATCCGCTCCGACTACCTCAAGGGCGAGAACTACCCCCTGTGCGTGGGCTCCGAGCGTGGCCTGCAGGCCGCCCACCTCGCCCGCATGGCCAACGAGGGCGGCTTCGACGCCGTCGGTCACGGCTGCACGGCCGCCGGCAACGACCAGGTGCGCTTCGACGTCACACTGCTCGCCCTGCTGAACGAGGGCATCGCCATCGAGGCGCCCATCCGTGATCTGATGCCGTCCCGTGAGGAGTGCTCCGACATCCTCAACGGCATGGGCATCAAGGTGGAGAAGAAGACCACCACCTACTCCATCAACACCTCGCTGTGGGGCACCACCATCGGCGGTGGTCCCACCCACGATCCCAGCCAGGACATCCCGGCCGACCTCCGCTACAAGGTCGTCCGCCCCGATGAGGCCCCCGCCGACCACCGCGACGTCACCATCGGCTTCACCGGCGGCATCCCCGTGAGCGTCGACGGCCACGCGATGCCCCTGTACGACCTGATCGAGACCCTCAACGAGGTGGGCGCCGCCCACGGCGTCGGTCGCGACGTCCACACCGGCGACACCGTGCTCGGCATCAAGGGCCGCATCGTCTTCGAGGCGCCCGCCGCCTTCCTGATCCACATGGCCCACCGGGAGCTCAACAAGCTCGTGCTGTCCAAGCACCAGCTCGTGATGCGGTCCTACCTCGGGCCCCTGTACGGCCAGCTGCTCCACGAGGGCCTGTGGCTCGACGCCGTGATGGGCGACGTGGCGGCCTACCTCGAGCACGAGGGCCGTGTCTGCGAGGGTGAGGTCACCCTGCGCCTGTACCGTGGCACCTGTGAGCTGCTCCGCATGGACTCGCCCCACTCCAAGATGAAGGGCAAGGCCCGCTACGGCGAGACCGGCGCGGGCTGGACGGGCGCCGACACCCAGGGCTTCGCCCGCATCCTGTCCCTCGGGGTGCGCAAGTGAGCGGCTTCGACCTGCGGCTCCGTCCGAACAAGGTGGCCAGCGTCTGCCTGCCGTTCGACCTGGGCCCGTACATCACCGTCCACCAGAAGCCCATCGCCGAGGAGGGGGCCGCCGTGGCCTGCCGGGTGCTCACCGCCCGCAAGACCTACGGCCACCTCGAGCTCACCAGCGGCCGTCAGGCCCGGCTCGTCCCCGGCGACATCATCGTGGGCTGCTTCGGCAACCGTGCCGCCCTCCGCGGCTTCTCGGGTCACGTGCCCGCCTCCGTGGAGACCGGCGACGTCGTGCACCTGCTCAACCAGGGCGGCGTCATCGGCATCTCCGAGGGCGCGCACGCCGGTCTCGGCGAGCCGATCCAGCTCGAGGTGCTCGGCACGCCGATCCGTGAGGGCAGGGGCCTGCGCCTGGCCGACTACGGCATCGCACCCGCCATCCCCATGGGCACCGGCATGCCGCCGGTCATCGTGCTGGTCGGCACCTGCATGAACTCCGGCAAGACCACCGCCGCTGCCGTGATCACGCGCTACCTGCGCCGTCGCGGCCGGATCGTGCACGCCGGCAAGGTCACGGGCGTGGCGGCGATCAAGGATCTGCACATGTTCGCCGACAACGGCGCGAGCAAGGTGCTGTCCTTCCTCGACTGCGGTCTGCCCTCCACCTGCTACCGCGACGACGTGCCGAGCGTGGCCCACACCCTGCTCAGCCACCTGTCCACCGAGGCGCCCGACGCCATCGTCCTCGAGATGGGCGACGGCTTCCTGGGCGAGTACGGCGTCGACGAGTGCTTCGCCGATCCGCTGTTCGCCCGCTACGTCACCGGCGTGGTCCTCGCGGCCAACGACGTGATGGGCGCGGCCGGTGCGGCGAAGATCGTCGAGAACAGCGGCATGAAGGTCCTCGCCGTCACCGGGCCCTGCACCGACAACATCACCGGCACCCGCAAGCTGCGGAAGCTCGGCTACCAGGCGGCCAACATCTTCATGGATCCCGGCCGGGTCTGCCAGCTCGCCACCGCCGACATCCTCGGCCCCGACGACTCCCTGGAGGTGCCATGAGCGCGCTTTCTGTCGGCGTCGTCGGCGCCAACGGATTCATGGGCGGTGAGGTGGTGAGGGTGCTGTCGATGCACCCGAAGGTGAAGCTCACGATGCTCTGTGCCGGCCGGTCGGCCGGCAAGCAGCTCAGCGAGGTCCGCCCGTCCCTTCGGGGGCCGGCGGATCTGCCGCTTCAGCCCTTCGACGCCGACGCCCTCGCGGGCGCCTGTGAGGTGGTCTTCCTGGCCATGCCCCACGGTGCCTCCGCGGTGGCAGCCCGCGAGCTGCTCGAGCGGGGCTGCAAGGTGATCGATCTCGGCAGCGACTTCCGGCTGGAGGATCCCGAGGACTACCCCCGCTGGTATGGCCGTGAGGCCGACGCCCCCGAGCTGCTGGGCGAGGCCGTGTACAGCCTGCCCGAGCTCACCGGCACGCCCGATCCCTCGGCGCGACTCATCGCCAACCCGGGCTGCTTCGCCACGGCGCTGTCCCTGGGCCTCGCGCCGCTGCTGTCGGTGCTGCGGCCCGGCGCGCCGGTGCAGGCCTTCGGCGTCACCGGCTCCACCGGCAGTGGCATCGTCCCCAAGGCGGGCACCCACCACAGCCTGCGGGTGAGCAGCTTCACCGCCTACAAGCCCCTGGAGCACCAGCACCTGGGCGAGGTGGGGCAGCTCATGGACCGCCTCGGTCATGGTCGGGCCGACATCCGCTTCGTTCCCCACAGCCTGCCCGCGGCCCGCGGCATCCACGTCACCCTGATGGCCAGCAAGGCCGATCTGCAGGGCGACGTGCAGGCTGCCTTCCACGCTGCCTACGACGACAAGCCGCTGGTCGACGTCGTCGAGGGTCCCGTTCCCATGGGGGCCGTGCAGCACTCCGTCCGAACCCTCGTCGGCCTGTCCGGCGACGACGACACGGTCCTGGTGTTCGTGGCCATCGACAACCTGCTCAAGGGCGGGTCCGGTCAGGCCATCCAGAACCTCAACCTGTGGCAGGGCTGGGATGAGACCCTCGGTCTGCCCGTCCTGGGGAGTTGGCCATGAGCGCGCTGTTCCCGGTGTATCCGCGCCTCGATCTGGAGCTCGCCTCCGGACACGGCGCCTACGTGAAGACCACCTCCGGTCGCACCATCCTCGACCTGTACGGCGGCCACGCCGTCACGCCCCTGGGCCACGGCCACCGTGAGCTGGCCGACGCCCTGAACGCGGCCTACCGCACCCTCGACTTCTACTCCAACTCGCTGCACATGCCGATCCAGGAGCAGGCGGCCGAGGCGGTGCTCGAGGGGCAGTCCCACCTGTCGCGGGTGCACTTCGTCAACTCCGGCACCGAGGCCAACGAGTCGGCGCTGCACCTGGCGCGTCGTGTGACGGGCCGCACCACGGTGGTGAGCCTGTCCAACGGCTTCCACGGCCGTACCCTGGCGAGCCTGTCGGCCACCGGCATCCAGGGCTACCGCGACCGCCTGAGCGTGCCGGTGCCCGAGAGCTGGTCCCGCCGCATCGACTTCGGCTCCCCCGATCTGTCGGCCATCGACGAGACGGTGGCGGCGGTGATCCTCGAGTCCGTGCCGTCCCTCGGAGGCGTCTTCATGCCGCCGAAGGGCTGGTACCGCGAGATCGCGAAGCGCTGCGAGAAGGTGGGTGCGCTGCTCATCGTCGACGAGGTGCAGGGAGGCGTCGGCCGCCTGGGCACCTGGTTCGGCCACGAGCTCCTCGGCGTGCAGCCCGACATCGTCACGCTGGCCAAGTCCCTCGGGTCCGGCTTCCCGGTGGGCGCCATGGTCACCACCGAGGCGCTGGCCCAGGCCGTCGGCTTCGGCGAGCTCGGCACCACCTTCGGTGGCGGCCCGATGGCCTGCACCATGGTGGCCAAGACCGCCCAGATCATCCGTCGTGATGGCCTGATGGAGCGCAACGTCGAGCTGTTCGAGCGGATCCGCAAGGGGCTGTCGGGCCTGGAGGGCGTCACCGTCCGCGGCGCCGGCGCCCTCATCGGCGTGGAGACCCCGATGCCGGCAGGAGAGCTTCGTGCCGCCCTGCTCGAGCGCGACATCCTCATCGGGGTGTCCGGCCACGGCCACACGGCCCGCCTGCTGCCGCCCTACATCCTCACGGACGAGCAGATCGATCACTTCGTGCAGGTGGCCGGGGAGGTGCTCGATGCTTGATCCCCGTGTGATCCTCGGCCCCGCCGACCTCACCGCAGCGGAGCGTGAGCGCATCTTCGAGGTGGCCTCACGGCTCAAGTCCCAGCCCAACACCGCGCCGGTGCCCTCCGGCCTGCGGGTGGGCGCCCTGTACTTCAACCCCAGCCTGCGCACCCGGGCCAGCTTCGAGCAGGCGGCCTGGCTGGTGGGCGGCACGTGCCAGACCCTCAACGCTGGCGCCGACACCTGGGGCCTCGAGCTCGATCCCGAGGCCGTCATGGACGGCGACAAGGTCGAGAACGTCGCGGAGGCCGCCCGGGTGCTCGGGCAGTTCTTCCACGTGCTGGGCGTGCGCAGCTTCCGGGGCGACGGGTCCTGGGAGGTCGAGCGCACCGAGCCCGTGCTGCGTCGGTTCGCCCAGTACTCCAACGCGCCGATCGTGTCCCTCGAGGGCACCACCCACCATCCCTGTCAGGCCCTGGCCGATCACCTCACCATGCGTGAGCGGCTCGGCGAGGATCTGTCGGGGCAGCCGGTGGTGCTGCGCTGGGCCTGGCACCCGAGGATGCTGCCGGCCGCCGTGCCCCACAGCTACCTGCTCGAGTCGGCGCTCGCCGGCTGCGACGTGCGGGTGCTGCATCCCGAGGGCTACGACCTGGACGCGGAGATCCTCGAGCAGGCCCGCACCGCGGCCCGCGCCGGGGGAGGCGACGTGCGCGTGAGCCACGATCCTCGCGACGTGGCCGGCGCCCGGGTGCTGTACGTGAAGAGCTGGGGGCCCCTGGGCCAGACCGGCCCCAACCCCGACGACCTGCGCGCTGACTGGCAGGTCGACATGGATCTCGTGGGTCGCACCGAGGAGGCAGGCGTGATGCACTGCCTGCCCGTGCGACGCAACGTGGTCATCTCCGGTGATGTGCTGGAGTCGCCCCACAGCTGGGTGACGCAGCAAGCCGGCAACCGCATGTGGGCCCAGGCGGGCCTGTTGTCCCTCCTGGGAACGAAGGTGGGTGTCCTGTGATGCACTCGGATCGCGGACCTGGACTGGTGGAAGCCTCCACCTACATCCAGGCGTTCGCCGACAAGCTCGTGGTGGTCAAGCTCGGTGGAGAGCTGCTCGACGGAGGACCCGTCATCGAGCGGATCATCCCCCAGGTGGCGGTGCTGTACCGCTGCGGCCTGCGCCCCATCATCGTCCACGGTGGCGGTCGTCAGGTCGACGAGGCCTGTGAGGCTGCCGGCATCGAGCGCGTGAAGCACCGTGGCCGCCGGGTCACCACGCCCGACGTGATGGAGGTGATGCTCGAGGTGGTGGCCAGCCGCCTGAACCGCTCCATCGTGGATCGGCTGCGCCGTGAGGGCGTGCCCGCCGTCGGGTTCGCCGAGGGCATGAGCGAGGTGGTGCGCTGCGTGCGCCGTGAGCCCACCGTCGAGGGCGACGTGACCGTCGACTGGGGCTTCGTGGGCGACGTGGTGGACATCGACGCCGAGCCCCTGATGTCCGACGAGCCCGGGGCCCCCTGGGCCGTGCCCGTGCTTCCGAGCATCGGCCACCTCGAGGACGAGACCCCGGTCAACGTCAACGCCGACTCGGTCGCCTCACGTCTGGCCATGGAGCTCGACTCCATCAAGCTCGTGCTCATGACCGGCGTGCCCGGCATCATGGAGTCCCCCCACGCGGCGGGCCCCATCAGCCGTCTCAGCATGCGCGATGCCCGGGCCCTGGTGGATTCGGGCGTGGCGGCCGGCGGCATGCGCGCCAAGGTCGAGGAGGCCCTGCGCGCCCTCGACGGTGGCGTGCCCCGGGTGCACATCATCTCCGGCCGTGAGCCCATGACCCTCATCCGTGAGCTGTTCACCCACGAGGGCTGCGGCACGCTCATCGTCCCGGAGGAGGGCGCATGAGCCAGGCCCACACCCCCGGTCGCAGCCTCGGCGGTCGCTTCGCCGAGGCCACCGATCCGATCCTCGAGCGCATCAACCGCTCGGTGGATGTGGATCAGCGGATGTGGTCCCAGGATCTCGCCGGCTCGATGGCCCACGTGCAGATGCTCGGGTCGGTGGGCCTGCTGTCGGAAGACGACGTGAGTGCCATCAGCAGGGGACTCACGGCCATCCGGAGCGAGTTCGAGGCCGGCACCTTCGCGTTCGAGGAGGCCGACGAGGACATCCACATGGCCGTGGAGCGTCGCCTCACGGAGCTCGTGGGCCAGCCGGCCCGGCGCCTGCACACCGGTCGTTCCCGCAACGATCAGGTCATGACCGACCTCATGCTGTGGATGCGTGAGGAGGGTGAGGCCATGCGTGAGGTCCTCGTGGGCCTCATCGAGGCGTTCCTCACGCAGGCGCAGGCCGGTCACGACACCCCGATGCCGTCCTTCACCCACCTGCAGCCGGCCCAGGTCAGCTCGGTGGCCCAGTGGGCCCTGAGCCATGCCGCCGAGCTGGTGGGGCACCTGCGTCGCTGGGACGACTTCCTCGCTCGTCTCGACCAGTGTCCGCTGGGTTCCGGCGCGTCGGTGGGCTCCTACCTGCCTCTGGATCGACAACACACGGCCAAGGCCCTGGGCTTCGCCCGGCCGAGCCTCAACGCCATGGCCTCCACCGGGGGCCGCACCGAGGTGATGGACGCGCTGGGCGTGCTGGCGATGATCGGCAGCTCCATCAGCCGTCTGGGCGAGGAGCTGGTCATCTTCGCCTCGCCGCTGTTCGGCTTCATCCGCCTGCCGGATCGCCTGACCACCGGCAGCAGCCTGCTACCCCAGAAGCGCAACCCCGACGGGGCCGAGCTGCTGCGGGGCGAGGGCAAGATGGCGGCGCAGGACTTCGCCGGGCTCGTCAGCGCCACCAGCGGTCTGCTGAGTGGCTACGCCAAGGACCTGCAGTGCGACAAGACGCTGCTGTTCCGCGCCTGGGACCGTACGACCGACCTGCTCACGCTGGCGGGCCTGCATGTGGAGGCCCTGGCCTTCGACGAGGCGAAGCTGCGGGCGGCCTGCAAGCCGTCGCTGGCGTCGCTGTGGCTGGCCGATCAGCTCGTTCTGTCGGGCCTGCCGTTCCGTCGTGCCCACCACTGGGTGGGGCTGGCGGCGCGGGCGGGCTCCGAGCGCGGGCTGGAGCTGGCGGAGGCGTTCGCCGCCGTCATCGCAGAGCACGACGACGCCCCCGAGGCAGGGGAGCGGCTGGCGAAGGAGCTCACGGGGCTCACGCCGGACGATCTGCTGGCCGGGCTGGCGACCGAGGGGTCGGCCGGTCCGGAGAGCACGCGGGCGCAGGTCGTGGCGGTGCGGGAGATGATCGGCGGGGCGTGAGGGCTTCGCCGGGTCGCTCTTCATGACGGAGATTCGCGGCGGGGCGTGAGGGCTTCGCCGGGTCGTTCTTCACCACGGAGGCACGGAGATCACACGGAGGACCGCGGAGCCCAGGCCCCGTTGCCGATGACGGTGGGCTCCTGTTCTGGCGTGAGGGGGTTTGAGTGGGAGCCGTGCGACACGCGCCACGGTGTGGCCGATGTCGCGCAGGTGATGTCCTGGAGGTGAGTCGAAGGCCCCCACCTGAACAATGAACGCCAGAAGGACGGCCTTGCCCGCTCCGAAACAGGCCTGGCCTCCGTGCAACCTCGGTGGCGCTCCGTGCCTCCGTGGTGAGGAGCTGGCCTTCGCTGCCTTCACGACCCGCCCCGTGCCGCGCTCCCTCCTCCATGTCCCGCATGCATCGTCGTTGCACCTGCAGGCCGATGCGCGTAGCCTGCGTCTGCGGTTGTTTGCCGTGTGATGTGGGAGTGCGGACATGCGGTACCAGTGGAACAGCCTTCGGGTGGGCACGGAACCAGCCGAGGTGGCCCGGGACCTCGGAAAGACGGCCATCGGCGGGCTCGCCCTCGGCGTCGTCCTGTGGGGCGGCTGCCGGGTCGGGCTCGACCGCCTGCCGCCGCCCGAGGCCATGGGTCACGGCCACATCGCGCTGTATCCGCAGTACGTGATCTACAGCTGGGCGGGTGGGCTCCTCGTGGCCCTGTCCGCCTGGTTGCTGTGGGCAAGGACGCGCCGTGCCTGGTGGGGGCTCATGGTGGTGCAGCGCGTGGTCTTCATGAGTGCGTTCGTGCTTGCGGAGCACATCTGGGTAGCGCTTCAGGATGGGCAGGGAATGCAGATCCTGTTGCTGATCCTCGGTGCCTGCGTGCTGCCCGTCATCCTGCACGAGAGACTGCGTGCCCAGCAGCCCCCGAGCTGGTACGAGCCGCCGACGGCCAAGCGGATCGCCGCGGAGGGTGTGTGATGGCTGGACGCGAGCAGGAGACGGCGATGGTGCGAGCTGAGAACGTTGCGTTGCACGAGGACATGACCGGGCCGGTGCTCGGCGTGGCCGTGCTCGGCCTGGCCGTTGCCGGGCTGGCTGGGCAGGCGCTCGATGTGATGCCTGACATCCGGGAGACGAGCGGCGGCATGCGCGTGGTCTGGACGACGCTCGCGCTGCTGCGGGGCGGGGCGATGCTCCAGGCGGCCGTCGGCCTCGTGGCCGGCTTCGGGCTCAACCGCAAGGCCTACGGGCTGCTGCAGGTCCTCCTCGTGGCCCAGGTGCTCCTCGGGGTGCTGGGTGCGGCGTCCTGGCTCTACCTGTCGCTGCGGGGCGAAGTGGTCTGGGGCCTGCTGTCCGGCCTCGCGGGCGGGGTGTTGTCCGTGGGCATGCTGGCTCGGCTGTGGTCGGCGGAGCGGCGGGGGCTGGCGTTCGGGGAGGAGGGTGCCCGGTGACGCCTGAAGAGGGTACGCTGCACCTCTCGTGGTGTCCCGCGATACATCTGTGACGACTCGTATTGACAGCCTGCATCTGGATGCACTTCTGTACATATAGGGAGGTGCGGGATGTCCAGGTGGCTATCGGTACTGCTATGGTTGGCGGGTTGCGCAGGCATGGGGGCGGGCGATGCGGAGGATCCCGCCTTCGGGGAGGAGGTGCTCGAGCCCGTTCAGCGGACGGTGCATGCCGAGGTGTGCAACGGCGTCGATGACGATCGGAACGGCATCGTCGACGATCAGGTGGGCGGGTATCGCCTGGCGCTGATCCCCCACACGCGGCTGTATGCGGGCTTTCCTCCCGACGTGGGCATCGTGCCCGTGCAGGGCGAGCAGGTGGGCATCCGTGAGGGGACCCTCACACGCCATGACGGACTGCAGCCGACCTGGTTGGACACCCGCATCGAGCAGGAGCGGGACCTGCAGCACTTCCGCACCGAGGTCGCGCACTCGAAGGAGCATGGCCTGATCTGGGAGCGGGTGTGGCAGGACGGTCGGGTCCTGGAGGAGGACATCTACGAGGAGGGCGAGCTCGTGTGGTCCGAGCACCGCACCTACCGCAGCCACGACTACCTCGATCGCGTGGTCCATCCGCTCGAGGACGACGACGTGAAGCTCGCGCGCGAATGGGACGACCACACGATTCCCTGTGTCATGGATGAGTGGCAGCGCCCGGGCGAGGAAGGGGAGCGCAGGCTTCGCTACTACCTCGATGCCCGGGGCCACATCTGGAAGGCGGTCACGCTCTCCGACGACGGGGAGGAGTCGGATGAGCAGTGGGAGGTGGAGGTCGAGCCCGGCGTGGACATCCGGACCTGGTACAGCTCATCGACCGTGGGCCGGACCCTCGTGCGTCACGTGGTCTGGCTCCAGGAAGACGGGGAGGTGACGGGGTGGACGGACCAGCGCCTGGCGCTCGGGACCTCCGACGTCCAGACCCTGCAGGTGACGTTCGAGAGCGACGCCCAGGGGCGCATCACCGAGGCCGTCATCCGGGACTCGAAGCGACAACGTCCCGACCGCTACAAGGCCGAGTACGGCCCGTTTGGCGAGCACGCGCTGGCCCTGGAGATCGACGCCTGGGTCGACGATCCCCTGGGGGGAAGGTGGGTGGCGGAGCGTATCGACTACCACTGGGGGCCGGAAGGCGGGGTGATGTTCGCCGAGGCGCGCTCCCTCGGGCGTGATGAGGGAACGCTCCTCTACGAGCTTGAGGAGCGGTTCACCTGTCATCCACGGCTGTAGACGACGCGGCCGGAGGTGGGGGACCTGGCGTGGCGACGCGCGGTGCCGCGGGTGACGGCGGGTCGCCTACGTCATCGGCAGAGGGGCGAGCGGTGGAGTGTGAGGCCGTCGCCAGGTCGCTCTTCACCACGGAGATTCGCGGCGGGGCGTGAGGGCTTCGCCGGGTCGCTCTTCACCACGGAGGCACGGAGATCACACGGAGGACCGCGGAGCGCAGGCCCCGTTGCCGATGACGGTGGGCCCCTGTTCTGGCGTGAGGGGATTTGAGTGGGAGCCGTGCGACACGCGCCACGGTGTGGCCGATGTCGCGCAGGTGATGTCCTGGCGGTGAGTCGAAGGCCCCCACCTGAACAATGAACGCCAGAAGGACGGCCTGGCCCGTTCCGAAACAGGTCAGGCCTCCGTGCAACCTCGGTGGCACTCCGTGCCTCAGTGGTGGAAAACGCCCCTCCTCCTACGCCACGACCCGCCGGCCTGGCGCCCCGGACCCGGACTCAGGTGCCGGGCGCCCACGTGAGCCCCTTCGGCCCCTCGATGCCCTTCTCCCGGCGCAGGTAGCCGAGGAACGGGTTCGTCTTCAGCTCCTTCTCCAGCGTGGTGCTCGGCCCGTGCCCGCTGTGCACGTTGAGGTGCCCGGGCAGCTCCATCAGCCGCCGCAGGCTCTCCACCGCCGTGGCCGGGTTGGACATCGGGAAGTCCGTGCGTCCGATGGAGCCGGCGAACAGGGTGTCGCCCACGAACAGGTCGTCGCCGACCCACCAGCAGCCCTGGCCCGGCGTGTGGCCGGGGGTGGGCACGAAGGTGAAGGTGAGCTCGCCCATCTGCACCGTGTCGCCGCCGTGGACCCAGTGGTCGATGCGGCCGCAGGGGCGGTTGAGGTGGGGCATGCCGAACATCGTGCCCTGCATGGGCAGGGTGTCGAACAGGGGCTTCTCGTCTTCGGGCAGCCAGGTGGTGGCGTGGGGGAAGGCCGCCTGGATGTCCGCCAATGCGCCGGCGTGGTCCAGGTGGGCGTGCGTGAGCAGGATGTGGGCCAGGTTCAGCCCGCTCCGGGCCTCCAGCTGCTGGCGCACATCTTCGCCCTCGCCGGTGTCCACCAGCGCTGAAAGTCCGCTGGACTCGTCCGTGATGAGCCAGGTATTCACCTGGAAGACGCCGACGGTCATCCGTTCGATCCGCATGTGCTGTCACCTCTTGTCGATGGCGTGCCGATAAGTACTTACTGACCGTGGGTCATGATAGGTTGGGCCATCGTCTTGTCCGGAGTATCCCATGAGCAGCGCAGCCACCGACGTGGGGGAGACCACCCCCGACTTCACCGACGTCTTCGAGGCCCAGCAGGCCTACTTCGAGTCGGGTGACACGCTGACGCTGGAGTATCGCCTGCGGCAGCTCCGCGCCTTCGACGCGGGCCTGCGCAAGCACGAGGACGCGCTCCTTGCGGCCATCCACGCCGACTTCCGCAAGTGCGAGACGGAGGGCTGGGTCACCGAGATGGCGCTGCTCTACGGCGAGATCGATCACATGATCAAGGGCGTGAAGAAGTGGATGAAGCCCCGCAGCCACATGGTGCCGCTCGCGCTTCAGCCCTCCAAGGGCGTCACCTACGCCCAGCCCCTGGGCATCAACCTGGTGCTCGGCGCCTGGAACTACCCCGTGCAGCTCAGCCTGCTGCCGGTGATCGGCGCCATCGCCGCCGGCAACACCGTGGTGCTCAAGCCCAGCGAGCTCGCCCCTGAGGCCTCCGCGGCCATCGCCGCCTTCATCAAGGACACCTTCGAGCCCCGCGCCGTGGCGTGCGTCGAGGGCGGCATCGAGGAGTCCACCGCGCTGCTCAAGCTGCCGTGGGACCACATCTTCTACACGGGCGGCACCCGGGTCGGGAAGATCATCGCCAAGGCGGGCGCCGAGCACCTGTCCAAGGTCACCCTCGAGCTCGGCGGCAAGAGCCCCACCATCGTCATGCCCTCCGCCAACGTCGAGGTGAGCGCCCGCCGCATCATCTGGGGCAAGATGATGAACGCCGGCCAGACCTGCGTGGCCCCCGACTACGTGCTCGTCCACGAGTCCGTCCACGACCGCTTCGTGCAGGCCATGCAGGCGGCCATCACCGACTTCTACGGTGACGACCCGCAGGGCAGCCCGGACTACGCCCGCATCATCAACGATCGGCACCACACCCGCATCGCCGGCCTCATCGATCCCGCCAAGGTGGCGGTCGGTGGCCAGACCGACGCGGCCGACCGCTACATCGCGCCCACCATCCTCACGGACGTGACCCTCGACGACGCCGTGATGCAGGAGGAGATCTTCGGGCCCGTGCTGCCCGTGATCAAGGTGTCCGGCCTGCACGACGTGAAGCGCATCGTCCGGCACATGCCCAACCCCCTGGCGCTGTACATCTTCACCGAAGACAAGAAGGACGTGCAGTTCGTCACCACCCACATCAGCTACGGCAGCGGTGCGGTGAACAACTGCATGGCCCACCTGGCGGATCCGAACATGAGCTTCGGTGGCATCCGCACGAGCGGGCAGGGCGGCTACCACGGCAAGCACAGCTTCGACCTGTTCAGCCACTACAAGGGCATGCTGCACACGTCGTCGGCGAAGCTGCTCGACCTCGAGGTGAAGTACCCGCCCTTCGGCGACAAGCTGAAGACGCTGAAGAAGCTGCTCTGAGTCCACAGGGAGACGGAGGCCGTATCTTCGGACTCATTCGTGCTGGCGCGCGGCCTGTGGTGGGTCGTGGAGGGAGCATTTGATCCAGAGGATGGGAGTTCGTGAGGCTTCCCAGATTCCCTGGCGGGTACGGACGGTGTGCCTCTCCCGTGGGCCCTGTTGAGGTTTTCTGTGGATCTCAGGTCCTCCCATCCTCTGGATCCGCTGGCTCCCTCTTCGCCCTGTCAGTGATGATGGAGTAGTGGGCACACGGCCTCGCTCCGGGTCCGAACATTGGCCTTGCCGATGACCGCTCTGCACGCCATCCTGCCTCCCCCGAACCGAGGCATCGCCTTGCGCCTGCTCCCCCTCCTCGCCATGACCGCCTGCGTGACCCCGGTACCCGTCGAGGACTGCTCCTGGGACGCCGCTGGTGAGCTGATGCTGCGCTCGCCGGAGCAGGTCGCCCCCGGCGGTCATGTCGACGGCGATCCGCTGCCCTACGGCACCCCGCCGCAAGGGGGCGTGCCGTACATCCCGCTGCAGGTGCTGATGCTCGATGGGGCCGAGGTCACCGAGCGGCTCGAGGTGATCGGCACACTCACCGACCTGGACTCTGGCGAGGAACTGGCCGCCGCCGAGCAGTCCAGCGCCTTCTTCTGCACCAACACCGGCCCGTACCTGGGATACTGGTTCGGTAACGAGCTCCACCTGCGGGCCCCCGGCCACACCCTGGAAGAGCTACGGGGACGCCGGGTGCAGGCCGAGGTGTCCGTGTGGCCGGACCCCGAGGGCGATGCCCTCGTCCTGCGGATCGACGGCGTGCTCGAGTGGTCGCTGGGTCCCGGCGCACAGGAGGGTGGATGAGCGGACTGAAGCTGGAAGACCTGATGCCTCGCGTGGAGGCAGGCTGGTACGTCCTGGCCACGAGCGGTCAGGTGAAGCGCAAGCCGCTGCAGTCCAAGCTGTTCGGCATGCCCTGGGTGTTGTTCCGCAACGCCGACGGCACGGTGAGCTGCCTGCAGGACCGCTGCCCCCACCGGGGCATCCCCCTGTCCGAGGGGGAGGTGGTCAAGGGTGAGCTTCAGTGCCCCTACCATGGGTGGACCTTCGACGGCCGGGGGCACTGCACCTCCATCCCCGGTCGCATCGGTGGGGGCTGCGACACCCCCGGCCGCCGCGTGGTCACGCTTCCCGTGGTGGAGCAGCAGGGGCTCGTGTGGGTGTGGGGCAGCACCGAGGTGCCCCCGGACCGCGAGGCCCCGTTCTTCCCGGAGGCGGACGATCCCGCCTACCTCACCGTCCAGCGAACCTTCGAGGTGCCCGCGCCGCTGCAGGCCGCCATCGAGAACGCCCTCGACGTGCCCCACACGGCCTACCTGCACGGCGGGTTGTTCCGCAAGCCGGGGGAGGGGAGCGAGGTCACCTGCGAGGTGTGGCGCAACGCCGACCGGGTGGAGTGTCGCTTCCTCGGGGAGGCCGCCCCCACGGGCCTGGCCGCGCGCATCCTCGGTGCCAGGGACGGCGAGCTCGAGCACACCGACCGCTTCCTGATGCCCTGCATGACCGAGGTCGAGTACAAGCTCGGCAAGGCCCACGTGCTGCTCCGGGGCGCCTGGACTCCTGTCGACGTGGACCTCACCCGGGTGCACGCCGTGGTGTCGATCCGCTCGCCGCTGCCGGGGGCGCTGCTCAAGCCCGCCCTGCTGCCCGTGGCCCGGCGCATCTTCGCCCAGGACGCCTGGGTCCTCGACCTGCAGCGCCGGCAGGCCCGCACCTTCGGGCAGGCGGCCTACCACAGCACCGCCCTCGACGTGCTCGGCCCCCACATCCTGCGGATGCTCAAGCAGGCCGAGAAGGGGGAGTCGAGCGAGCCGGAGGCCCTGCGCAAGGTGTCCGAGGTCATGATGCAGGTGTGATCGGGCCCGCTGCGGTGCTACAAACCCGTTGCCTCCCATCCCCCCGCACCCATGACCACCGCTCCCGCCAGGATCCTCGCTGCCGTGCTCCCCGTGACCGTCCTCCTCGCCGGCGGCGGGTGGATCGCGTCCCAGGACGTGGCCGTGTCCAAGGAGGTGGCCGAGCTGCAGGAGGCGCTCGCCGAGGCCGGTGAGCCCCAGGTGGTCGTGATCGGCTCGTCGCTGGCCGACAAGGGCATCGACGAGGGCGCGCTGGCGCTGTCGCTGGGGTTGCCCGCCGAGTCCGTGGTGAGCCTCACGCTGCCTCACGCGGCCGCCCCGGTGTGGTACGCGGTGCTGAAGAACCGGGTGTTCGCGGCGGGACATCACCCGTCACGGGTGCTGGTGGTCGACGCCCTCACGCCGATGCTCAACAACGACCTGATGGCCGAGGAGGTCAACCGGCAGCACCTCGTGGACCAGATGGGCGACGACGAGGCGCTGCTCGCGCAGCAGGTCCTGGGACAGGGGCCGGTGGCCTGGCGCTGGCAGCGGATGCAGCGCAAGGGACGCCTTCTGCGGTCCCGCCTCGTCGACGGCTGGACCTCCGCGGTCACCCGGCTGGGCTGGGGCGACGAGGGGCAGGCCCTGCTCGACCAGGTCAACGAGGAGACCCTGGGGGAGCAGACCCTCGACGAGACGCTCACCGCCGCGCCCTTCGAGCCCAAGCAGTGGTCCGACGAGGAGCTGGCCGCGTGGAACGTCGAGGACGACGCCTTCCTGGTGCCCTTGGCGCGGCTGGCGAGGGACAACGGCGCGGAGCTCACCTTTGTCCGCCTGCCGCTGCCGCCGAGCAACCAGTGGATGGACGACGTCCCCGAGCCCATCGAGACCGCCGGCGTGGCCCGCATGCGGGAGGAGGGGGCCGGCTACCTCGATCTGCGGTGGATGCCCTTCGAGGACAGCGACTTCTCGGACATGCGCCACCTGGGCAGGAGCGCGGCGCTGCAGCTGTCGTCGGTGCTCGGCCGAGAGCTGTCCCAGGGCACCCAGACCCGTGCACCCCGTGAGGGCGCGGGTACCGTCGAGCGCACCGCCCCCGTCACCTCCGGCCGGTTCGGCCAGGACTGCCGAGCCAGGGTGGAGCTGCCCGGCATCGGAGCCCTCTGGGCACAGCGGTCCCTGCGCGCGCAGGAGTCGAAGCCGTCCCTGCGGGTGTCCTCCGGTGGCACGCAGGTCCCGGTGGGCGAGCCGGCGCAGGGGTGCGAGCTCGGCGCCGCGGTCGTGGCGGACACGCTGGAGCTCACCGGCCCGGTCGGCACGCCCTTCGAGGTGACCTGGGTCGACGCAGACGGGGCCGCCGGGCTGTGGCTGGCACCGGGACAGGGCCTCACGGTCTCGAGCGGCGGCTGGAGCGGCGAGGTCGACCTCGAGGTGGGGCTGTCACAGCTCACCGGAGGCCGTGAGCCGCAGCTCACGGTGGCGTCCGGCGCCCGACCGCTCCAGCTGGAGCTCGATGCACTGGCCCTCACGGAGCGGATCGCCGGTGACGATGCCGGAAACGTGGAAGCCACGCTGACCGCCGGGGGCTGGACCTTCGTCGATCACCTCGCGCTGGGACGTGAGGCCGACCGTGAGGTGCTCGTGGGCCGGCAGACCTCCGTGATGGGCGGCAGCGTGCGGCTCGTGGGAGGCAAGCTCGAGGACACCCGGTACGAGCCGCTGTTTCCGTCGGCACCGCCGGTGCCCGCCTGGCAGCCTCGGGCCCGGAAGACCGAGGGCGGGTGGACCCTGCACCTGGAGCCCGCCCGCGATCTGGCCGATGGTCGCTTCCTGCAGGAGGCCCACCCGAACCGCTGCTCGCCCTTCGTGGTCCTGGAGGAGGGGGAGCCGCTGCCCCATGTGTGGACCCCCTGCGACGAGGTCGGGGCCCAGCGGGGTGCCCAGTGCCACGCGGGTGAGGTGATCCGCTTCTCGCCGAGGTCCGCCGAGCCGGCGAAGACCGCCTCGCTCGGTCTGCGGGTCGAGCGCGCCTGTGAGCTGCTCGGCCAGGGCAAGGACGCCACCAAGCTCAGGGGGAGCTGGTGGTTGTACCCGGGCGACACCATGGTCCTTCCCGTGCCGGCCGAACGCCTGCAGGGGCTGCAGCGGGGGCTCGCCCAGCTCACGGTTCTTGGCGTGCCGTACCTCTCTCCACCCCTGCAGCCCCTGCGGGTTCGGGTCCTCGTCGGCGACGAGATCGTCGGGGAGGCCGACTGGCACCTGGGCATGCCCACCATCGACCACGAGCTCGCGCTGCCCCTGCGGCGTCGGCTGGCCCCCTGGGAGCAGGACGTGCGGGTGGAGCTCCACGGCGCGGATCCGAGGGCCTTCTTCCTCCTCACGCAGCTCACGCTCCAGGAGGACGTCGCCCCAGGGGAGATCCCGAGCTCCCAGCGGCTCGCGTCGGCGGAACCGCTGCCCGTCACGGGCGTCGAGGTCCTCGTCGGGCCGGGCCTGCCGCTGGAGCAGTCCACCGGACCAGGCGGCGGCGGCTTGTCCCTGGCTCCCCACCTCATGGCGATCACGCCTCCGGCCCTCGGTGCCCAGGGGATGCCGCCCGAGTGGTCGCCCCTGCACGTGGCCCGTGGTGGGCAGGTCCTGCGCCATGCCGCCGGGGGCCCCGGCAACCTGTGTGACGACTGCTACCAGGTCCGGGGCAGACAGCTGCGGGCCAAGGCGGGCGGCGGCGAGCTGCGGGCCTGGGTCGACACGGACGTCGACCTCGGGCGCCAGCCCCTGTGGCTTCCGCCGGGCGCCAGGGCCCGTGTGCGCCTGCCGCGCCCATCCTCCCAGCCCCGTGTGCAGCTCCTCGTGCGTGGGCGCAGGGTCGAGGGAGAGCGGCCGTCCGGTCGCGACAAGCCGGTCCACGTGAGCCTCGGCGACCAGGGGCAGGCCCTCAAGGGGCTGCCGGGCAATCCCATCCAGCTCGTCCGCTTCAACGCGGGCGACCAGGGAGACGAGTGGACCCTCGAGTTCGACAACCGGGGCCGCACCTGGTTCCTGGTGGAGCAGGTGGGCATCGTGGACGCGTCGGGCCTGCGCTGGCTCGTGGCCGGTCCCGACTGGTTCGCCGAGACCCGGGGCGCGGACATCCTCCGCTGAGCTTCCGTAGCGGCCGAGCAGGGCGGCGTGAGCGTGGGCTCACGCCAGCTGCTGGGCCTTCCAGGTCTTCTTCCACTCGAGGTAGCCACCGAAGGCCATGACCGTGTACAGGCCCATGAGGCCGGCGTAGGCGTGCAGGCCGTTGCGGGCGTACATGTAGATGGTCAGGGCATCGATGACGATCCACCAGATCCAGTTCCCGAGCACCTTGCGGGCCGTGAGGATGGTGGCCACCAGGGCGCCGGCGGTGGTGGTGGCGTCCAGGAAGGGGTTGGCGGCGTCGGTGCCTTTGTAGAAGAACAGGCCGAGCAGCAGGGCCATGACGGCGGCCACGAGCACGGCCGCGCCGTGGGCCTTGTACGACCACGTGTGGATGGGGAGCGGGGTGTCGTCGCCGGCGGGCTTTCGCCAGGACCACCACCCGAAGAAGCCCTGGAGCACGTAGACCACGTGCAGGCCCGCTTCGGAGTACAGCCGGGCGTCCATGAACAGGAAGAAGCCCATGCCGCTGCCCACGATGCCCACGGGCCAGGCCGCCCGCTTCTCCTTGATGGCCAGCACCACGTAGATGACGCCGAGCGCGACCGTGATCCACTCCACGGCCGTCGGCCAGTTCACATTCCACCACTCGATCATCGGGAAGGCTCTCCGAGCTCAGGGGGCATCGGGCTGGAAGGCGAAGGCGATGGCCACCAGCATACCCGCGTACATTCGAAAGGGTTGCTCCTCGCTGCCACGGATCTGCCAGCGGGGGTTGAGGAAGGTGCGGAAGCCCACGGAGAAGGCCTGCATGGGGTGCACCTCGACCCCCGCGGACACCTCGAACCCCACCTCGCCGAACACGCCGTCCTCCTCGAAGAACAGGGTGTCGGTGATGCGGGCGGCGGCGTCGAGATCCCAGATGGGGGCGAATTCCCAGGTGGTCGTGAAGCCCGGCTGGAGCAGGTTGAGGCCCGGGGCGCCGCCGGCGGTGGGCTGGAAGCGAAAGCCGCCGTCGAACAGGAAGGCGCCGTGCAGGGGGCCGTCGGTGAACACCTGCCAGCGACCGGATGCACCGAGCTCGAGGTCGAATGCGTCGATGATGTCGACGCCCCTGTAGGACAGCGCCGCGTAGCCTTCGAGGTTGATCCGGCGCAGCGGCACCTGCACGCCCAGGTGCAGCTCCGGGTAGCCCATGATGACGACCACCTGGGTCTTCGACGGGACGAGACCGCCCCACACCGAGCCGGCGTGGGCGGGCGTGGCGGCCGTGAGGGCCCCCAGGATGCCCAGGAGCGATGGGCTCACGCGGCTCACGGCGTGTCGCTCCGTGTGTAGGCCAGGCTCGACCACCAGTCGAGCGCATGGACCTCCAGGCCGCCTTCGGGCGCGCCCTGCCGTGCACCGGGCCACTTGTGGGGCCAGCCGTCGACGGTGCAGGAGGTGAGCGGCGCGGCGCACTGCCAGGTGGTGCAGGTCAGCTCGCCCCAGGTCATCTCGTCGCCGGCGGCGGCGCAGTCGTTGGTGGCCAGCAAGGGCTCCAGCGCCTCGGACGCCGGAGGGAACAGGCGGCTTCCTTCGAGGGGCACCACCTCGTCGGCGGTGCCGTGCCACAGCAGGCGGGGGACGTCGCCGCGCTCGCAGTGGGACTGCAGGTAGGGGCCGGCGCTGCTCACGACCGCGCTCGGCCAGGGGGACTCACAGGCCCAGCGGTGGGCCATCATGCCGCCGTTGGAGTGGCCGACCACCACGAAGTCCTCGACGCACAGCTTCTCGAAGGCCCGCTCCGCGATGGTGTCGAGGAAGGCCACGTCGTCGATCTGCAGCAGGTCGGCGGTGCCGCAGCAGTTGCCCGCGTTCCAGCCACCCTGATCCCCGGCGCCGAAGCCCTGGGGAGAGATGACCACCAGTCCGTGCTCCTGCATCTGCTCCACGAAGGTGGTCATCTCGGCGGTGCGGTCGGCGGAGCCGGTGGCACCGTGCAGGAACACGAGGCCCGTGCGGGGACCGGCGGTGGCCGGCACGTGGACCCGGGCGGTGCGGATCTCCGGATGGTTGACCCGCATGTCGTAGGTGCCGGGGGCCTCCCACATCGCACAGGGGTCGTCGACCACCGGCACGGCGGGCTTGCGGGGCAGATCGGCGAAGAAACAGCCCGCGAGCAGCGCGGGCAGCAGGGCGAGGGTTCGCATGGCAGCTCCAGTCGACGAGGAGGATGCCCCGCGGGGGGAGCGGCTGTCGAGGTCCGGCGCTCGATCGTGTGGCCGGACCTCGACGAGGGCTCAGTAGGCCCGGGCGAACAGGGCCATGTGGGTGGCCGGCTTGCCGCTGTAGAAGCAGCTGCGGCCCTCGGCCTTGTGCTGCTCACCGAAGGGGTAGCAGCGGATGGTGGCCTTGGTCTCTTCCTTGATGGCGTCCTCGGCGTCGTTGTCGGCGTTCCAGGGCACCAGGTAGAAGCCGCCCTTGTCGGCCAGGGAGGTCTTGAAGGCGTCGTAGGAGTCGACCTCGTGGGTGTTCTCGTCGCGGAACGTGCGGGCGTTCTCGAGCAGGGTCTCGTGCATGTTCTTGAGGACCTGGGCCACGGACTCCTCGATGTCGCGGACGTCGAGGTTGAACTTGTCGCCGCCGGTGCGGAGCTTGCAGAACGCTGCGCCCTTCTCGACGTCGCGGGGGCCGATCTCCATGCGCAGGGGCACGCCCTTGCGCTCCCACTCGTAGTACTTGGCGCCGGGCTTCAGCTTCTCGCGGGCGTCGATGTGGACCCGGAAGCCGGCGGCACGGAGACGATCGACGATGTCCTGGGCGTAGTCGACGACGACCTGCTTGTCGGAGCCGTCCTTCTTGCGCCAGATGGGGATGACGACCACCTGGATGGGGGCGACCGGCGGGGGCAGCACGAGGCCGGTGTCGTCGGAGTGGGCCATGATGAGGGCGCCGATGAGGCGGGTGGACACGCCCCAGGAGGTGGCCCACACGTGCTCGTGGTGGCCCTCTTCGGTCTGGTAGGTGACGTCGAACGCCTTGGCGAAGTTCTGGCCCAGGAAGTGGCTGGTGCCGGACTGCAGGGCCCAGGTGTTCTGCATCATCGCTTCGATGGTGTAGGTCTCCTCGGCGCCGGCGAAGCGCTCGTTCTCGGACTTCACGCCGGTGATCATCGGCAGCGCGAGCATGTCCTCGGCGAAGGAGCGGTAGACCTCGAGCATCTGCTCGGCCTCGGCCACGGCCTCGTGACGGGTGGCGTGGGCGGTGTGGCCCTCCTGCCACAGGAACTCGGCGGTGCGCAGGAACGGGCGGGTCTTCAGCTCCCAGCGGACGACGTTGGCCCACTGGTTGATGAGCACGGGCAGGTCGCGGTAGGAGTCGATCCACTTGCCGTACATGTGCCAGATCATCGTCTCGGAGGTGGGACGGACGATCAGGGGCTCGGCGAGCTCGGCCTCGGGATCGGGCTCGACGCGGGCGGAGTCGCCCTCGCCGACGGCGCGCAGCCGGTGGTGGGTGACCACCGCGCACTCCTTGGCGAAGCCCTCGACGTGCTGGGCCTCCTTGGACAGGAAGCTCATGGGGATGAAGAGCGGGAAGTACGCGTTGACGTGGCCGGTCTCCTTGAGGCGCCGGTCGAGGTCGGTCTTGAGGTTGTCCCAGATGGCGAAGCCGTGGGGACGCAGGACCATGCTGCCCTTGACGGGGCTGTAATCGGCGAGGGTCGCCTCACGGATCACGTCCAGGTACCATTGGGAGTAGTCTTCGCTGCGGGGGGTGATGCCGGATTGGGTGGCCATGTCGCGCGCTCCTGTCGTTTCGCCGCCCTGCTAACACAGGAGGGGACATCCGGCCCGGTGGCGTCGCGCCTGTGAACGGGTGATCAGGGCGATACCCGACCCACCGCCCTGCAGGGCCCAGGAGACCCCATGCCAGAGCCCGCCACCCCCGGATGCGTGCGCAAGAAGCTCCCGGCCGGCGCCTGGTTCGACCAGGATCCCGGCTTCCTCTCCGCCGACGAGGCCGAGGCGCTGATGGCGCGGCTGCTCGAGGAGCTGCCCTGGGAGCAGCGTCCGGTGATGGCCGGCGATCGGGAGGTGATGCAGCCACGACTGAGCGCCTGGTGTGGCGAGCTGCCCTACCGGTTCTCCGGGCAGACGCTGCCGCCCCGGCCCTGGCATCCCGTGCTCGTGGAGCTGTGCGAGCGCCTCGAGGCGTTGATGGGGGTGCGGTTCAACCACGTGGTCGTGAACCACTACCGGGACGGCCAGGACCACATGGGCTTCCACGCCGACGACGAGCCCGAGCTCGGGCGCAACCCGGTCATCGCGGGCATCTCGCTGGGGGCCCGCCGGCAGTTCGTGATCCGCTCGAAGAAGTTCCCCAAGAAGCGTCGCCGCATGAACCTCGATGCCGGCTCGCTGTTCATCATGGGGGGCACGATGCAGCACACCTGGTACCACGCGGTCCCGAAGGGATCGGCGAACGCAGGCCCGCGCATCAACCTGACCTTCCGCCTGCTCCACGGCCCGCCGGGCTGGCGTCCGCAAGACGACGAAGTCGATGGGGTCCGGCCGTAGACCCCACCGACAGGTGATGCGGAGCATCGGAAGGAATCGTCAGTTCACTGCACGTCGTCGTCGCTGAACCCGGTGTCCTCGGGGCCCCAGGGGGGCAGGGGACCGGCGGTGCCCACGTGGCGGGGCTCGTTCTGCAGGGTCAGTCGGACGGCGCGGTTGAGGGTGAGCCCGTCGATGACGGTCTCGTAGAAGCGGGGGCTGCTCAGCCAGGTGTGGACCTGGCAGGGGGCGTTCGCCTCGGCAGCCTTCTCGGGGCAGTAGTCGATGTAGTAGGTGCCGACGTCGCTCGGGCGGAGGATCGACTCACGGAGCACCCGCAGGGCCGAGGAGAACGCGTCCTGATCGAGGAACTGCTGGTTGCCGCGGGGCACGGGGGCGCAGGAGCGGTTGCCGAAGCCGTAGAAGGACGAGGTCACCGAGTCCGCCACCGAGGTGATGAGGAGCCCTGACGCGTCGTCGTCGATGGCGGCAGCCACCTCCTCGTTCAAGGCCGTGAGGTAGGTGTCGGAGCCACAGCTGCTGCAGTCGGAGAGCACGCCGTCGTCGAGGTTCCAGGTCTCGCGGATCTCCTCCTGCAGGCACGCCTCGACGAACACGTCCTGGAACACGGGGCCGGAGTCGTTCACGAGGAACAGGGGCACGTCCGGCAGCAGCTCCTTGGCGTGGGGGTAGTTGCTGTAGGCGCCGATGCCACCGCCGCCCTCGCCGGACAGCACGATGCGGGGGGCATCCGGCCAGGTCGCCGCCACCTTGCGAAGGGCCAGATCGAGGTTGTCGTAGCCCACGAACTTCAGGTCATCGCCGTAGCCGTCGATGCGGCCGCTGGCGTTGCTGCCCATGTGGTTGTCGCCGGTGCAGTAGGGCACCACGACGAAGCTCATGCGGTTGACCGGGTTCTTCTCGTTGCGGCGATCGAAGACGCCCTTGTCGAGCGCACCGGCGCGGAGCTTCGCTTCGAACTCGGCCTCGCCGAAGCGGGTGGTCGACAGCTCGCAGCTCGCCTGGTTGAAGCACGCGCCGCCGGAGTCCAGGAAGATGAAGACGTCCCGGATGTCCTCCTCGGGTGCGAGGTTCACGTAGATGCCCGTCGAGGAGCCGTCGAGGCACTCCATGCCTTCGACGTCGATCCACCGCCATGTGTTGCGGGGGGCGTCGATGGGGTCGAGGTCGTCTGTGTCGTCGTCCTGGCATGCAGTGAGGCACAGCGACCCGAGGATGAGGGTCGCGGACGACAGACGCAGCAGGTGGTGCTTTGCTCGCATGGCTCACACTCTCCGAATGGTGGCTTGGCGTGCTCAGCAGGAGAAACGGGAGCGGGGGCACCATGCTGGAGGGGGCTGCGGGATCCTCCTGTCAGGGACGTGATGACCGGGGATCCTGCGGACCGTTCTGCAAGGGAGGCGCGGCGGGGCGAAGGGAGAGGGCAACGGTACGCCTGATCTGTTGTACCCGGATACTACCGGAGGGACGCATGTCCACGAAGGAACCCACACACCATCGCCCCCTGAACCTCGCCTTCCGACTGGCGGTCGTCTCGATGGCCGCCTGGAGCCCGTCCGCCTGGGCGCAGATGGGCGCCGTCGGATTCTACGAGGTCGCCAGCGAGAACGTCGGCAACGCGGCCGCGGGAGCCGGCGCGGACCCCACCACGGCCGCGATCGCCCACTTCAACCCTGCCGGCATGGCCAACCTGCCCGACGGCCACCACTTCTCCTTCGGCGGCCAGTTCCTGTACTCGAACTTCCGCTGGACCGCCGACGGAGACAACGAGGTGGAGGGGTCCGACCACAAGGGGCCCATCGCGGTGCCCAACGGTGGGGTGTACGGCGCCTTCGACGTGCACGAACAGGTGCGTGTCGGCTTTGCGGTGACGGTGCCCTACGGCAGCCGCATCCACTACGACGAGGGGTGGGCGGGGCGCTACCACAACCAGCGCAGCGATCTCATCGGCCTGCAGATCATGCCCACGGTGAGCTGGAAGCCCCTGGACTGGTTCAGCATCGGGGCCGGCATCAGCGGCTGGGTGGGCATCCTGAACCAGGAGTACGCGGTCAACAACAACGTGCTGCCCCTCGGGGAGCCGGAAGACGACGGGCTCATCACGGTGGACGGCACGGCCGGCACCGTCAGCGGCACGGTGGGCGTCACGTTCACGCCCGGGGAGTCCACCATCATCGGCGCCGTGTACCGGGCGCCGGTGAGGATGAACTTCAAGGGCACGGCTGTGGCCTCGGGTCTCGGCGAGCTCACCCAGCTGCTCGTGCCGGAGGGGGAGTGGGACGCCGAGGTGGGCTTCACGCTGCCCCAGAGCTTCAACGTCAGCGTGTACCAGGGCTTCTTCGACAAGTTCGCGGTGCTCGCGGATGTGGGCTGGACCGACTGGTCTGCATTTTCCGAGAACGAGCTCGATCTCGGTGAGATCCCGCTCGAGGACATCGATCGGCAGTTCGACGACACCTGGCGGTTCGGCTTCGGACTGCACGTGCTGCCCATCGAGCGCCTGCGCATCCGCACCGGGTTCTCCTTCGACTCGGCGCCGGTCTCGGACAAGCACCGCACCGCCGACCTGCCCGTGGGGCCGGCGTGGCGCGTGGCGGGTGGCATCGAAGGGCAGATCACCGACCTGTTCAAGATCGGTGCGCACTACACGGCGATCCTTCCCCAGGGGGGGGAGTACGACATCAGCCAGCCCGCCATCCTGGAGATCGAGGACTTCAACGTGGACTACACCGGGGTGCTCTCGGGCCAATACAAGGCGGTGCTGCACGTGATGACCGTGACCTTCGGCTTCACCTTCGATTGAACCCCGGCGCGCACCGGCGTAGGTTGCGTTCGCCGCGACCCGGGGCAGGGGATTCGCCCCTGGGGCGGCTGCTGGAGGGCCCATGAAGGCGTGGGTGCAGGAACGATTCGGAACCCGTGAAGCGCCGGTGCTGCGGGAGATCTCCGAGCCGCAGGCTGGGCCGGGTGAGGTCGTCATCGAGGTGGAGGCCTTCGCGGTCAATCCGGTGGACTGGAAGATCCTCGACAAGACGGCCGTGGCACGGGCCATGGGCCTGAAGGTGCCGCGGGTGCCCTGCATGGACGTGGCGGGCACGGTGGTGGAGCTCGGGGATCGCGGCTCGGACAGGCTCCGGACCGGCGACTCCGTGGTGGTCAAGCTGCCGGTCAAGCAGGCAGGCGGCGCGGCCCAGTTCGTGCGCACCCAGGCCGATCGGGTGCTGCTGCGGCCCGAGAGCGTCTCCGCCGAACAGGGGGCGGGCCTGCTGCTCGCCGGCACCACGGCCTACCAGGCCCTCGCCACCCATGGCCGCCTGCGGGTCGGGTCGGGTCAGCGGGTGCTGGTGATCGGGGCTTCCGGAGGCGTCGGACACCTCGCCGTACAGATGGCCAAGACGTGGGAGGCCCACGTGAGCGGCGTCTGCAGTACGGCCAACGTGGCCTTCGCGCGCAGCCTGGGGGCCGACGAGGTGTTCGACCACACCCTGTCCACGCCGTCGGACTGGGGCACCTTCGATGTGGTCCTCGACTGCGTGGGGCTGGGCTGGCTCGGCCTGCGTCACGCCGTGGCCCTCGGTGGCCGCTACGTCACGATCAACCCAAAGGGCGTCGACATCGTGGCCCACGCGGCCACAGGCCTGCTCGGTCAGGCGAACGTCCGGGCCATGATGCTCCAGGATCGCGTGGAGGACTTCCAGCAGGTGCTCGACATGGCCGCCCACGGCGAGCTGCGCGTGCACGTGGCCGCCTCGCTGCCCATGGATGATCTGCCCGAGGCGTGGAAGCGCAGCCAGGAGGGCAGGACGGTGGGCAAGCTGTTGGTGTGGCCGCGGCGCTGAAGTCCCCCTCGGCTCAGAACTGCTCGCCCATGGCGCCGAACAGGAAGCAGGACACCGCGCGCTCGGCACGAAGCTCCATGGGCACGGTGCCCTTCTCGGAGAAGCGATCGATCAGGGGCTCGGCCATGAGCAGGCTGAGCAGCGCACGGGAGAGGTAGGCGGGATCGGAGATGGGCATGCGGCCTGCATCCATCTCGCGCTGGAAGTAGTTCTCGAGCAGCAGGCGGATGTTGCGCTGGGGTGCGCGGCTGCGCTCGTAGGCCTCGCGGTTGTCGCCCTGGGGGCTGAGGAGCGCCGTGACGAGGTCGCCGTAGTCGTCGGTGAAGGCGAGCACCAGGCTGGCCACATCGAACAGGACATCGTCCAGGCGCCGGCCGGGACGGAAGACCTCGCTGGACTCGTAGGTGGGGAACAGCTCGGAGACGGTCTCGCGGATGAGGCCATCGCGGCTGCCGAACAGGCGGTACACGGTGACGGGGGCCACCCCGGCGTAGCGGGCGACCTTCTCGGCGGACAGGGAGGCGAGATCGTGCTCGCGGACCCAGGTCTGGCTGGCGGCCAGGATGCGGTCGCGGGTGGAGCCCTGCTGCAACCCCACGGGGGCGCCTCGCTCCTTCAGCTGCTCGAGCAGGTGCTGCTTGGAGCCATAGCGCCGGAACAGGGTGGCGCGGCCGATACCCGCTTCCTTGGCGAGTTCCGACATGGAGAATCGACCGTTCGTCGTGAGCAGCTCCATGGCTGCAAAGAAGATGCGGTCGTCCTTCTGGTTGTCTCCTGCGTCCATCGGCATGCTCCCGGAGCTGGCGTGCGGTCCTTCGATCGTGCATTGGCGGCGTGGGATTGTGCCCCATGTACAGCGTCTTCGCCACTTGCGACTGGTAATACAGGTATCAGTTCTTCTTTTTGTGTACTGCCTTGACATCGGTCGACACGAACGGCGTGCGACATCGGTTCGAGGAGCGGGCAAATGGACGATCGGACGGCCCCTGGCCCTTAATTCCGCCCCAAGGGGTCGCGTTCGGGAACCGAACCGTCTACGATGACGGTGTTCGCCATGGGAGGAAACGTCATGGGACGTGTGTTTGATCAGATGAAGGCCTTCTTCGACGCCGACGACTGGAAGTACGAGGAGATGGAGGGGCGGCCCGTGCTCCGCATGGGATTCTCCGGCGACGATGGCCAGTGGCGCTGTTTCGCCCAGGCCCGCGAAGAGCAGCAGCAGGTGGTGTTCTACTCCGTGGCCTCCGTGCAGGCGCCCGAGGATCGCCGCGCCGCGATGGCCGAGTTCATCACCCGCGCCAACTACGGCATGATCATCGGCAACTTCGAGATGGACTTCTCCGACGGCGAGATCCGGTACAAGACCTCCTTCGACACCGAGGGCACCGATCTCACCAACGGCATCATGAAGCAGCTGGTCTACGCCAACGTGCTCACCATGGATCGCTACCTCAAGGGCATCATGGCGGTGGCGTTCGGCGGTCGCGAGGCGATCGAGGCCGTGGCAGCCGTCGAGGGCTGAGACCACCCAACGTGAGCCTGCCCAACCGACCCCACGGGCAGGTCCGGAGGGCCGCACTTGCGGCCCTCTCGTCGTCTTGGGATCAGTCCTGCAGGTAGAACCAGGTAGGACGGTGATCGGAGATGTTCTGCAGGCCGTCCTGGCCGCCCTCGTAGTTGCGCCAGGGCACGCGCCGATCGAAGTCCGTGATCCGGCAGGCACCCTCCTTGCGGCGGACCCGGTCCGCCAGGTCGGACGCGATGAACAGGTGATCGATGAGGCTGTCGCCGGGGATCCAGGTGCCGCCCTCGCACCCCGCGCTGATGTGGTGCAGCGCGTCGTCGGTGAGCAGCGGGCCGAGGGCGGTGGCCTCGCCGATGCCCTCGACGGTGTCGTTCATGTCGCCGACGAGGATGAGCTCCGAGCGAACCGGGGTGTCGCGGCTGGTGCGGGCATCGGCGAGCCAGGCGTGGATCTCGCGGACCTGCTGCGAACGGATCTGCACCGACTCCGGGTCGGAGTAGGGCTTCAGGTGCAGGTTGATCACGGTGTAGCGGGTGCCGCTGCCCCGGGAGGTGACCTCGGCGACGAAGGGGTTGCGGTGGCCCGACGAGGTGCTGGTGGTCAGGGGCACCTCGTGGGTGTGCTCGAGACTCAGCTTGTCGCTGCGGTACAGCCAGGCGGTGCGGACGCTGCTGCCGGACTCACTGACCTTCCAGCGCCAGGGATCGGGCAGCTCGAGCAGCTGCAGGGCGCGGGCGCCGTCGATCTCCTGCAGGGCGAGCAGGTCGACGTCCATCGCCTGGATGAGGTCCGCGATCATCGCGTAGTCGATGTCGTTGCGGGGCACCTCACCCTGCAGGAGCTTGTCGTTGAGCCAGCGGATGTTGAAGGTGCCGATCTGCAGCCACCGGGGATCGAGCATGTCGGGCTCGAGGACGTCGGGGGCGTAGGAGACGTCGGTGTCGGAGGTCTCGTGGGCCACGGGGGTGCCGGTGTCGGGGGCCGGGGCGTCCTGGGTGCACGCCACGAGGAGCACGGGGACCAGCCATCGGACGAGAGGGGACATGCAACGAGCCTTTGCCGGAGATCGTGGGCACACTGCCCGAGGGGGCGGAAGAAGGCAACCGGCCGGTGGGCGCCTGGGGTGCGACGGTGTGCCGCATGTGGCGGATTGTCGCGGAAGGTGTGGCGAAAGGTCGCATTGTACGCATCTTTTCGTCAAGGCTTCGCCAGGGTTTCCCCCGGCGTGCGCGAGGGACGTCCGGCGTGCGCTAGGTACAGCCACGTCGACATGGAGGATGTCATGACCCGAATGATGCTGGCCGCTGCCGCGCTGCTGTCCGCCTGCGTGGACCCCGCCGACCTGTACACCGTCCACGCCACCCCCGATCCCACCGAGGTGATCGCGCGGGAGGACGTCACCTACGACTTCCACGTGCACACGTCGGACGACCACGAGGTCGTCGAGGGCGCCACCCTCACGGTGACCCCCTGGATGCCGGCCCACGGTCACGGCATCGACGACGAGGTCGTCGTGGTCGAGCTCGGCGAGGGGCACTACGAGGCCACCTTCCAGTTCTCGATGCCCGGCGAGTGGGAGCTGCAGATCGACATCGACGGTGACGCCGGTGTGGGCGAGGTCGTCGTGACCCAGACGGTGGGCGGCGAGATGATGGGTGGCATGGACGACACCGGGATGGACTCGGGCATGGGACACATGTCCGGCCACTGAGCCGCCGTGCGCTTGCCGGGCCCCATGGCCCGGAGAAAGGGGGCAGCCTGGGTGGGCTGCCCCTCAGTCGTGTGGGTCTGCGGCCAGGATGTGGTCGAGGAGCATGCGGTCGACCTCGGTACGGTGGGTCACCGTGAGCCCGTGTGCCGCGTCGTCCAGCTCCACGTAGCGGTCGGCGGAGATGAGGCGGGCGAGCTGTTCGCCGTAGGCCGGCCGGGCGATGATGTCGTGGGCACCGCTCACCACGAGGGAGGGGACGGACGCGAGGGCGTCCATGCCAGCGGGCAGGGCGTGGTCGCCCATGGCCTTGAGGTGCTCCCGGGTGATGCCTGGCGTGTCGGCGAGATCCCGGCCGAAGATCTCGCCGTAGGTCGCCGCGAGGGCATCCGGATCCTGGCCACGACGCTGGGACGGGGCGAGGATCATCTCGAGCCACGCGCGCCGGCGGCTGCGGCGGGTGCCGATCATGGATCGGGTGCCGACCCAGGCCATCTTCAGGGTGGGGCGGGTGGCCTGCTTTCCGTAGGCGAAGGTGCACAGGAGCGACAGGCTCCGTACCCGCTCCGGGTGGGCCAGCGCGAGCTGGTGCGCGATGATGCCGCCCATGCTGTGGCCGACGAGGTGGGCGCTGGGCCAGCCGAGGTGGTCCAGCAGCTCGACGGCCTCGTGGACGAGCCGGGGGATGGTGACGGGCCGGGTGGGCTCGCCGGAGTCGCCGAGGCCCGGGTGGTCGTAGGCCACGCAGGTGAGGTGCTCGTGCAGGCTCTCGAGCTGCGGACGCCACCCGACGCGTGGGACGCCGGCGCCCTGGATGAACAGCACCGGGGGGCCATCTCCGAGGCGCTCGTAGGCGATGCGAGCGTCTTCGCGGGTCATGAACTGCACGGGGCCTCCTTCGGGCGGGGAGGGGGCCGTAACGCGGCGTGCCCTTCCGGGGCACGGCCCGGGTCGTGCAACCACGCAGGCCCCCTCGCTACAGGCGGTGGGCGGACCTCCGAACCGGATGCTGCTGCGTACGCGGTCAATCCGCGTTCCGGAGGGATTCCATGAAGTCCGTTCTGCTGGGTTCCGCGTTCGTCTGGGCCTCTCTCGTCACCGGGGGCGTCGCCGAGGCGGGAGAGGTCGCATCGCCGCGAACGTCGGCGGAGGGAGGCGGGCACGGCGGGACGTCGGCCGAGCCCCATCACCCGGGTCACCGGGAGCACAGGCACTACCAGCAGGAGGAGGGGGAGTGGGTCCCCCACGTCCTGGTGAGCTTCAAGGGGGCCTACCTCGGCTCCTGGGCCAAGCACCGTGAACGCCTGGACGTCGGGGCGAGCGTCTTCGGACTGGGCTTCGAGATCGCCCACGGAAAGCTCGAGTTCGAGTCCGTGATCGCCATGGGGTTCGCAGATGGAGATGCCGGGTTCTTCTGGGAGCCCGGGTTCAAGATGCCGTTCCACGTCAGTCATGTCGTCGAGCCGTTCATCGCGGTGGGGCCGGTGCTGTCCCTGGGCCTCGAGCGTGAAGCGGCGGAAGAGGGGGCAGAGGCGGAACCGGGCGCCGAGTCGGGCAGCATCGTGCGGATCACGCCGGAGGTGGGGTTCGTGGTCGGTCCGGGAACCTACCTGTGGGTCACCGAACACGTCGGGTTCACCGTCAACGTGGGCTACCGCTTCATCGTGTCCGTCAAGGGCCTGACCCACCAGTTCGTCACCGCCGGAGGCCTCGTCGTCCGCTACTGAGCCGGCGCGCCAGGGGCACACCGGCTCGTGCGGGTCACCGGGCGCTGAACACGGGGGCGAGCTCGTCGGCAGGGGTGGGGTCCGCCTGCAGGCCCGACGCGGACAGGGGGTAGGCCTCGCCGTCGTACTCCAGGCGCACCTGGGTGTACGCCGCACCGCCGCCACCCACCTGGATGACCAGGTCGTGCCAGCCGTTGTTCGTCTCGGCGGCCACCCGGACCGGCTCGGTCACGAGCACGGTCTCGCTGCGCAGGAAGAAGTTCAGGTCGGTTCCCTGGAACACCATCATGGTGCAGCCGTCGCTGCCGCAGGACTGCGGGCCGCGGAGAAGGATGACGGCGTCTTCGAAGCCGTCGTCGTTCAAGTCGAGCAGGGAGACCTCGTAGGCGTCGGTCTCGAGGGGGGTGCCGATGCGCTGCTCGACGGCGCTGTGGAGGGCTGCATACTGGACGGTCTCCACCCGGGCCCGATCACGGGCGCGTGGCTTCCGGGGCTCACGTGTGTCCTTCGCGCCGGACAGCGTGGGGAGGAGGACCGCGGCACACAGCAGGATTCGCCAGGATCTCATAGGGACCTCCCGGGGCGTGTGAAGCGTGTCTGAGACGGGTGTATCTTCACCGAGTCACCCCGTGAGTACGGGGAGGGCCCATCAGGGGGGCGCGCCTGTGCTACGAAGGTCCATGGGGAGGTGAGGATGGGCGTGCTGGTGTTCGGACTCGTGTTCCTGGCCTTCCTGGGCATGTTCGGGGGCCTGCACGTCTTCCTGTACGCGCGCCTGTTCGAGGGCATCGGACTTCCCGCCGGGGCGGAGCACGGGCTGGCGGTCGCCGTGGCGGTGCTCGGCGTCTGGGGGATCTCGGCCATGCTCGCCGAGCGGTTCGGTCGCCCCCCGCTGTCCCGCCTGTTTACCTGGCCCGGCTACCTGTGGCTGGGGTTCGCCTGGTTCGCCCTGGCCCTCACGGTGCTCACGGAGCCGGTGCTGTGGTTCACCGACCACATGGGGTGGGCCGGCCTGGAGCAGGCATCCGCGGTCCGCACCCTGGCGGTCCTCGGGCTCACGCTGCTGCTCACGCTCCTGGCGCGGGCGAACGCGGGGGGCGTTCCGTCGGTGGTCTCGGTGGAGTTGCCCCTGCGGGATCTGCCCGAACCGCTGGTGGGCTACCGCATCGTGTTCATCTCCGACCTGCACGTGGGTCCGCTGGTGGGCCACCGGTGGCTCACGCGCATCTGCGACGCGGTCCAGGCGCTCCAGCCGGATCTCGTGGCCGTGGGCGGCGACCTCATCGACGGCAGGGCGGCGGGGATCGCGCCGGAGGTGGCGCCCCTCGGACGGCTGCAGGCGCCCGACGGGGTGGTCTTCGTGTCGGGCAACCACGAGATGATGTCGGGCCTGCCGGGCTGGCTCGAGGCCCTGCGGGAGCTCGGTGTGACCCTGCTGACCAACAGCCACATCCGGGTGGAGCGGCAGGGCGAGGCGCTGTTCGTGGCGGGCACCCACGACCACAACGGGGCCTTCGCCGGCTTCCCCGAGGACCTCGACGCGGCGCTCCAGGGGATACCGACGGGGGCGCCGTCGGTGCTGCTCGCGCACGATCCCGCCACCTTCAAGCAGGCCCGCGGCCGGGTGGGCGTGCAGCTGTCCGGTCACACCCACGACGGGCAGCTGTGGCCCTTCACCTCCCTGGTTCGGGCGGTGCTCCCCTATGCGGCGGGTCGGTACGACGAGCAGGGGAGCGTGCTGTACGTGAGCCGGGGCACCGGAACCTGGGGGCCTCCCTACCGGCTGGGGGCGCCCGCCGAGATCACCGAGGTCGTGCTGGTGCGGCGGGGCTGAGCAGGCCATGATGGGCGGGCACGCGGTGCGTGCGGACGCAGGGGGAGTGCGGATGGGCAGGTGGATGTGGATGCTCGGACTGGCGGCCTGTGGCGGCGCTTCGGCCCCCCAGGCGGAGCAGGGGCCCGAGGAGGCGGTGGACGTGACGGCCCAGGCGCGCCTGGCACGGAACACGCCGTCGGCCTCCCTCGACGGGGAGCAGCTGTACGTGGAGTACTGCGCGCTGTGTCACGGCGAGCAGGGGCAGGGGTACCTGGCCGACAACGCGCCGATGCTGTCCAACCCCTGGCTGCACGCGATGGTCGACGATGCCTACCTCGAGCAGGCGGTGAAGATGGGCCGTCCGGGCACCCCCATGGCGCCCTATGGCAGCGCCTACGGGGGGCCGCTGTCGGACGCCCAGGTGCGCGCCATCGTCGCCCACATGAGAGGCTGGGCGGATCCGTCGATCGACCTCGGCGAGCCCTCGGCCGCCACCGGTGGCAGCCACGGGCGGGGCAAGGAGGTCTACGACGTCCACTGCGCCTCCTGCCACGGGGTCGAGGGGGAAGGCGTCACCGGGCCGAGCCTGGCCAACCCGGTGTTCCTGCGCACCATGCCGGCGGATCTGGTCACGCGCACCCTGCAGCACGGCCGTCCGGGCACGGCGATGCAGTCCTTCGAGGGCGTGCTCACCCCGCGGCAGCAGGCCGACGTCGCCTCCTACATCGAGTCCTGGAAGCACAAGCGGGGCCGCCGGCTTCCGCCCGCCACCAAGCCCGCGCGGGACATGGAGCCGGTGATCCACGCACAAGGCGAGGGCCCGGAGCTGCCCCTGCGCAAGGATCGGTACGTGGCGTCCAAGGACGTGCTGCAGGCCCTGCGCGACGGACGCAAGATGGTCATCCTCGATGCACGGTCCACCGGCGACTACGTCATGTACCACCTGCCGGGTGCGGTGCCCGCGCCGTACTACAGCAGCGACGAGGAACTGCTGCGGCTGCCCAAGGACGACACCTTCATCGTGGCCTACTGCGCGTGTCCCCACGCGGCCTCGGGCAAGGTGGTCGACAAGCTGCGCAAGCTCGGCTTCGAGCACACCGCCGTGCTCGACGAGGGCGTCGATTACTGGCGTGAGCAGGGCTTCCCCGGCGCCACCGGTCCCACGCCCTTCGGCGTCAAGGGCTCTGCGGCGCAGGCCTATGGGCCGTGAGGTCAGGGCTCACGGCGTGAGGCGTCCGGCCATCTCGCGGCACCAGCGCGCGGCAGGTGTGGTGAGGTCGATGGACCGGGCGCGCAGGGAGCGGGTGGTGTCGGCGTCGAGGTCGCGCAGCCGGATGTCCGTTCCCTCGAAGAAGGCGGCGTTGGCACGCCACAAGGCGAGGCTCACGGGCACGTCGGCCTCGGAGGGCAGACTCGCGCGGACCGCAGGCCGCGTGAAGGGCAGCAGGTAGGGCAGGCGTCCGAAGGTGCCCCCCGGTTGCTCGATGACCAGGCCGCCGCTGCGGGTGCCGAGGAGGAAGTCGCGGCTGTCGAGGATCTCCCGGGGTTCACCGGTGGGGTGGGGCGGCAGCAGGGGGACCTCCCGGGTCACGGTGTGCCCGGCCTGCTCGAGGGCGCCCCGGACGAGCGCCATGGTGGCCCCCGAGTGGATGTCGTCGTCGAGGAGGATCCAGTCGGTGCGGGGCAGGGCGGCGATCTGGGTCTGTAGCGCGGGGTGACCGGGACGTGGGCCGAGGTCGAGGAAGGTCAGGCCGTCGGAGGCGTAGCGGCGGCACAGGTACAGCTCGTGGACGTGGGGCACCATGGCGTCGAGGCTGAGGACCTCGCCCCGGGCCTTCCAGGATGCGGCCGTGGCCAGCTGCGGCGCGATGGGTGCGGCGTGGACCGGTCCGGGGAACCAGTGGGCGAGCAGGTCGAAGAGCTCCCGGCGGAAGGCGACCCACCGGGGGACCAGGTCGTCGCGGGCCAGGAGGGCGGCAGGGGCGACGCTGGCCCAGTCCTCCTGGCGGATCACGAGGTGCGTCGGGTGGGTCATGGGGGCTCCGGGAGGTGTCGGGTGCAATCTACAGGACGGGTGCCTGGGAGGCGGATGCCGTGTGCGTTCCGGGGGCTCGGGGCGGGGACCGCCGGGCGCTGCCTATGTAGCGCCCGTGGGGGATGCGGTACCGGAACGGTCCAGATGGGGCCTGCCACGTGGCATGTGGCGGATTTCGACACATGTTGGTCAAACCTGCCGCCCTGGAGCCCCGGGCCGTGGTGGATCGCGCGGCCGGACGCTAGCCAGGGGATGACGAGGGTGCGCCCTTCCGGTGAGCGCGCCCCATGCCTGACGAGGTCGCGCGACATGTCCGAGACGGTGGATTTCCAGCAGTTGTACGAGGAGCTGTTCCACGCGAACGCAGCCTCCATCGGCTACCCCTGCGCCAAGGACTACGACGGTGCCGAGATGGCGCCCTTCCTCAACATCGCCCTGAACAACGTGGGCGACCCCCGCACGGCCTCCACCTACAAGGTCGACTCCCGGGCGGTGGAGCGCGAGGTGGTGCGCCGGGTGGCCGACTGGGTGCGCGCGCCCGAGGACGACCGCTGGGGCTACGTGACCAACGGCGGCACCGAGGGCAACCTGTACGGGCTGTACCTGGCCCGGGAGCTGTACCCGGACGGCGTGGTCTACTTCTCCGAGGACACCCACTACTCCATCTCGAAGAACGTCCACCTGCTGAACATGCGGCACATCATGATCCGCAGCCAGGCCAACGGCGAGATGGACTACGAGGATCTGCGGGAGACCCTGCGGATCCACCGGGACCGTCCGGCGATCATCGTGGCCAACATCGGCACCACGATGACGGAGGCGAAGGACGACATCGGCCGCATCAAGGGCATGCTCCGCGGCTTCGCCATGCGGCACTACATCCACTGCGACGCCGCCCTGTGTGGCCTCATCGCCCCGTTCCTGGAGCCCCGCCCGCCCTTCGACTTCGAGGACGGCGCCGACTCCCTGGCCATCAGCGGGCACAAGTTCCTCGGCAGCCCCATGCCCTGCGGCGTGGTGGTGGCCAAGCAGCGCAACGTCGATCGCATCGCCCGCTCCATCGCCTACATCGACAGCCTCGACACCACGATCACCGGCTCCCGCAACGGCTTCACGCCCCTGTGGATGTACTGGCGTCTGCACAGCCTCGGCGAGGAGGGTCTGCGCCGGCGCGTGAACACGGGCCTGGACAACGCCGCCTGGCTCCTGGAGACTCTGCAGGCCCACGGCATCGAGGCCTGGCGCAACCCGAACGCCCTCACGGTGATGTTCCCCGCGCCGTCCAAGGCCATCATCGACCGGTTCCAGCTGGCCACACACAACGGCTGGTCCCACGTGATCTGCATGCCGGGCGTCGAGCGTGAACATCTGCAGGCCTTCGTGACGGCCATCACGGAGCAGGAGGAAGCATGAACAAGCGTTGGCTGTCTGCGTTCGCAGCAGACCGGGAAGGCATCATGGGCGAGCTGCTCTCCTTCCTCCGCACCGAAGGCATCACCGTGGGCACCGTGCACGCCCACTCGGTCGAGGGCGATCTGCACGTGGCCATGGAGGTCACCCCCTACGACGACGCCCTGAGGGCCCTGCGGCGCACCGAGTTCACCGCCGTGTCCGACGAGGTCGTGCTCATCCAGCTCGAGGACCGTCCCGGCGCCCTGGCGTCCGTGGCCGCCCGTCTGGCCGACGAGAACGTCAACATCCGCGGCATCTCCACCCTCAAGCGCTACCCGAACGGCCTCGGCCTGGTGGCGGTGGCCGTGGTGGGCGACGAGCTGAACGCCGCCCGCGGCGTGCTGTCCGACCTGCGGGTGCTGGTGCGTGAGGAGATCGCCCCGCAGTCCTCCTGATGGTGACGCCCTGACGTCGCGCTAGGGATCGTGCTCCTCCTCGTCCACGAGGCTCGCCTTCGGGGCTCGTCTACGAGGGCACATCCCGTCAGCGGAGGCACGTCATGCGCTACGTCACCGTCGAGCGCCGCATCGCGGCACCCAGGGAGCAGGTCTGGCCGGAGGTCTCCGAGCTGCCGGCCGTGCTCCACTGGCACCCGACCATCACCAAGGTCGACCTGATCGGCTCCGAGAGCCACGGGGAGGGCGCGGCCCGGGTGTGCACCTTCGAAGACGGCTCCCACGTGCGGGAGGAGGTCATCAAGGAGAAGGCGGGGGAGCACCTGGATATCGCCATGTCGGAGTACTCCTTCCCGGTGGACGACATGAAGGCCTCGATCCACCTCACGCCGGAGGAGGACGGCTCACGGGTCTCCTTCACGCTGGCGTTCGAGCCCCGGTGGGGTGCCATCGGCAAGGCCCTGGCGAGCCTCGTGATGATCCCGAAGATGCGCAAGACGCTCGCATCGGTGCTCGAGGGCCTCGACGCCCACGTGACCGGTCAGGCGCCCCTGGGGGTGAGCTGACGGTCACGGACGACAACCCGAGCTTGGGACAAGCCCCTCGGAGGCCATCCGGTCGCCGGGGGGCTCTGTCGTGACGGCTCAGGGATAGTCGTCGAAGATCTCGTCGACCCCGTCGCGCAGGCGGGTGTCCAGATCACCGGGGCAGTCCAGGACCTCCTCGAGGACGCCACCGAAGACCACCTGGTCGATGTCCGGATCGGCGAGGCCGATCACGACGGTGCCCACCGTGTACTCGATCTGGATCGGATCGTAGAACGCGCAGGGATCCCAGCCCCAGCCCCACCATCCCCACCAGTAGCCGCCGTTGCAGACCCACTCGATGGTCGTCTCCGTGTCGGTGAAGAACAAGTTGAACGCCCACAGGTCGGGCGCCTCGGCGTCGGGGTCGACCTCGGTGAATCCGAGGGCGTCCATGTTGCGCCGGATCTGCTGGTTGACCTTCCCGAGGTTGGTCTCCACGTCGCTCGGGATGTCCAGCTGCACATCGGGGGGGACGTCGTCCCCGGTGAGGATCGCGTAGGTGCCGTAGCTCTCGAAGGGGGCGTTGGCGGACTGTTTCGTCTCCACGCGGCTGCAGTCGCCCACCTGGTCGATGCGGTTGTTGCAGGCCGGCAGCAGCAGGGGCAGCGCGAGGAGGGACAGGTACCTCATGGGGGCTCCGAAGGTCGGGAAGGAAGGGGGTCGACATGGGGATCGGCGGGGGCGCCGGGGGAGGGGATCGGGACCGTTCCGTAGGGCCCGCCAGGGGGCGTTCCGGGTCGACGCCGCATGATCCTTTTGTGCAAGGGCTGTGAACTGCTTCCGGGGGAGGGTCACCAGACGCGATAATGACGACCCCTCAGGAGGAACGAACATGCGAACCGTCATCACCCTGGCGCTCATCGGCGCCCTGGCAGGCTGCACCAGCACCGTGGAGCCCACTGCCGACAACCCCGATCAGGTCACCGAACAGGAGCGAGCCGTGGTCGCGAACGAGAGCAACGTGCTCCTGGCCGAGTGGACCGGCCCCTACGGTGGCGTGCCGCCGCTGGACAAGGTGGAGATCGCCCACTTCCAGCCCGCCATCGAGCAGGCCATGGCCGACTACCTGGCCGAGATCGACGCCATCGCCAACAACACCGAGCCCGCCACCTTCGAGAACACGATCGTGGCCATGGAGCGCACCGGCAAGAGCCTCGACCGGGTGATGACCGTCTACGGCATCTGGAACAGCACGATGTCCGGCCCCGAGATGCAGGCCATCCAGGCCGAGATGGCCCCCAAGCTGGCCTCCCTGTCCGACAAGGTCTACCAGAACGCCAAGCTGTTCGAGCGTATCGAGACCGTCTGGAACAGTGAGGAGAAGGCCGGCCTGAACGCCGAGCAGCAGCGCCTCGTGTGGCTCAACCACAAGAACTTCGTGCGCTCCGGCGCCAAGCTCGGTGGTGAGCAGAAGGAGCGCCTCGCGGCCATCAACCAGGAGCTCGCGTCGCTGTACACCAGCTTCGGTCAGAACCTGCTCAAGGACGAGGAGACCTGGGTGGTCATCGACTCCGAGGAGCAGCTCAAGGGCATGAGCGCCGACTACATCCGCTCCGCCGCCGCCGCCGCCACCGAGCGCGGCCTCGAGGGCAAGTGGGCCGTCGTCAACACCCGCTCCTTCGTCGATCCCTTCCTCACCTACGCCGAGGACCGCGGCCTGCGTGAGCAGGTCTGGAAGGCCTTCGTCAACCGTGGCGACAACGGCGGCGAGACCGACAACAACGAGAACATCTCCAAGATCCTGGCCCTGCGCGCCGAGCGTGCCAAGCTGCTGGGCCACGAGACCCACGCCCACTGGCGCCTCGAGGACGCCATGGCCGGCACCCCCGAGAACGCCATCGCCCTGATGGAGTCCGTGTGGCCCGCCGCCGTGGCCCGCGTGGAGCAGGAGGTCGGTGACCAGCAGAAGGTGGCCGACGCCGAGGGCGCAGGCATCACCATCGAGCCCTGGGACTACCGCTTCTACCAGGAGAAGGTGCGCAAGCAGCGCTACGACCTCGATGCCACCGAGGTCAGCCAGTACATGCAGCTCGAGAAGCTCCGTGAGGCCATGTTCTGGGCCGCCGGCGAGATCTACGGCCTGCAGTTCGCCCAGGTGAGCGACGTGCCCGTGCACCACGAGGACGTGCGTGTGTGGGAGGTCAAGGACGCCTCCGGCAAGCACGTGGGCCTGTGGTACTTCGACCCCTTCGCCCGCTCCGGCAAGCGCTCCGGCGCGTGGATGAACGCCTACCGCAGCCAGAGCCGCTTCGATGGCGAGGTCACCACCATCGTCTCGAACAACAGCAACTTCGTGAAGGGCGCGCCCGGCGAGGCGGTGCTCATCTCCTGGGACGACGCCTCCACGCTGTTCCACGAGTTCGGCCACGCCCTGCACGGCCTGCTCTCGAACGTGACCTACCCGAGCCTGGCCGGCACCGCCGTCGCACGCGACTACGTCGAGTTCCCCAGCCAGATCAACGAGCACTGGCTGGCCACCCCCGAGGTGCTCTCCAAGTTCGCCCTGCACGTGGAGACGGGCGAGCCCATCCCCGACACCCTCGTGAAGCGCATCGAGGAGGCCGGCACCTTCGGTGAGGGCTTCGCCACGGTCGAGTACCTGGCATCCGCCCTGGTCGACATGAAGCTGCACCTGGCCGGTGACCGGCCCATCGATCCCGACGCCTTCGAGAAGGAGACGCTGGGTGAGCTGGGCATGCCCGAGCAGATCGTGATGCGTCACCGCACCCCGCAGTTCGCCCACGTCTTCTCCGGCGACGGCTACTCCGCCGGCTACTACAGCTACCTGTGGTCCGACACCCTCACCGCCGATGCGGCCGAGGCCTTCATGGAGGCACCCGGCGGCATGTACGACAAGGACGTCGCGAAGAGCTTCGTGGACAACATCCTGTCGGTCGGCAACACCGTCGACCCCGCCGAGGGCTTCAAGGCGTTCCGGGGTCGTGAGGTGAGCACGTCGGCGCTCATGCGGAAGCGGGGTTTCCCTGTCAAGTGAGCCAACGGCTCACTTGACAGGGTAGACGGCCAGGGACGCCCGGGCGCGCCCGGTTCGGCGTCGCTTCGGTCGGGCCGACCGGAAGGTCGGCCTCTCCCTTGCTCCTTGCCCCGCGCGCACCCGGACGTCCCTGGCCTCGGGTGTGCGGCTGAAGCTACGCCCTGGCATTGCTTTCGCGGCCTTGCGGCCTGTGAGCGTGGTGCCGGGGCGGCCTCACGTTTGGGAAGGGGGGCCCGCTGCGGCCGCTGACGCACGCACAGCCCTTCGTCGCTTTGCTCCTCGTTCTGCAAGTTGGACGACACGGCCAGGGACGCCCGGGCGCGCCCGGTTCGGCGTCGCTTCGGTCGGCCCGACCGGAAGGTCGGCCTCTCCCTTGCTCCTTGCCCCGCCCGCACCCGGACGTCCCTGGCCTCGGGTGTGCGGCTGAAGCTACGCCCTGGCATTGCTTTCGCGGCCTTGCGGCCTGTGAGCGCGGTGCCGGGGCGGCCTCACGTTTAGGAAGGGGGGCCCGCTGCGGCCGCTGACGCACGCACAGCCCTTCGTCGCTTCGCTCCTCGTTCTGCAAGTTGGACGACACGGCCAGGGACGCCCGGGCGCGCCCGGTTCGGCGTCGCTTCGGTCGGCCCGACCGGAAGGTCGGCCTCTCCCTTGCTCCTTGCCCCGCGCGCGCCCGGACGCCCCTGGCCTCGGGTGTGCGGCTGAAGCTACGCCCTGGCATTGCTTTCGCGGCCTTGCGGCCTGTGAGCGCGGTGCCAGGGCGGCCTCACGCCCGAGTAGGGCAGGTCGCTGCGGCCGCTGACGCACGCACAGCCCTTCGTCGCTTCGCTCCTCGTTCTGCAAGTTGGACGACACGGCCAGGGACGCCCGGGCGCGCCCGGTTCGGCGTCGCTTCGGTCAGCCCGACCGGAAGGTCGGCCTCTCCCTTGCTCCTTGCCCCGCGCGCACCCGGACGCCCCTGGCCTCGGGTGTGCGGCTGAAGCTACGCCCTGGCATTGCTTTCGCGGCCTTGCGGCCTGTGAGCGCGGTGCCGGGGCGGCCTCACGTTTGGGAAGGGGGGCCTGCTGCGGCCGCTGACGCACGCACAGCCCTTCGTCGCTTCGCTCCTCGTTCTGCACGCACGGCAGCGGCCTCGCTGGTGGTGGTGGTCGTGGGTGGCGCTGGAACGTGACGCCGTGGGCGTGCCTTCGGCACGCACGTCTTGCGGCTGCGGGCCTGCCGGCCCTTCGCCGCTTTCGCTCCTTCGGGGCATTCGCCCCTTCGTAGTGGGGGGTCAGACCGCAAGCTGTTATATCTTTCCGGTAGTTGGGTAGTGGGGGTCAGACCGCAAGCTGTTATATCTTCCCAGTAGTCGGGGTCAGACCGAAAGCTGTTATATCTTCCCAGTGGGCAGTGGGGGTCTGACCCCCCTGGGCGCTTCTGCTAGATATAACAGATTGCGGTCTGACCCCCCTTTTGGGTAACAGCTTGCGGCCTGACCCCCCTGGCTGCTAGATATAACAGCTTGCGGTCTGACCCCCTTTCCTTTTTAGATATAACAGCTTGCGGTCTGACCCCCCTTTCCCCCTTCTTGACCCCCCCCCTTTCTGGACTCGCGGCTTCGGGCCTTCCGGCCCTGCGCCGCGTTCGCTGCACCGCATCCTCCCCATCTGTCGGATCGGTGGCGGCATGCCGATGCCCTCCCCATGATCCGCGCCCTGTTCATCACCGGCACCCTCGCGGCCGCCCTGCACATCCTGGGACTTCCCGCCCAGGCCCACCTGCAGGCCTTCCTGGCCGCGCTGCCGGTGCTCTGCATGGGGCTGTGGGTCCTGTTGATGGCCCGTCCACCGCTGCGGCTGCCGGTGGGGGTGGGGTACCTGCTCATGGCGCTCAGCGAGTTCCTCGACGCCTGGCCCGCGGGAGACCTGTACATTTCCCTCATGGTGTGTCTGCTGGCGGGGTACCTGCTCATCGTCGTGGGCCTCACACGCAGCGATCCCGTGCCCAGGCTGTTCCGGGCCGCACCCTTCGCCCTGTGGGCCGTGATCTACGGAGTGTGGATCCTCCCGGTCGTGGGGGAGCGGGCCGGGTGGGAGTTCGCGTTCATCGTCAGCAGCTGCGTGCTCATGTGGCGGGCGTCGGCCCGGTGGGAGGTGCGCGGTGGAGGGCTCGTGCTGCTCGGTGCCCTGATGCTCGGGCTGTCCGATGGCCTGCTGTGGGCCACCCACGAGTTCCGCCATCCCGTCCCTGGCGCGAGGTGGCTGCTGCCGCTCACCTCCCTCGCCGGACAGGTCCTGATGGCCCTCGGCGTGGTCGTGGCCACCGACCGGCAGGAGGAGCAGGTGCCCCACGTGGTGGCGTCCCACCAGGTGTGAGGCCCTCTCGTCAGCAACCGTCACGACCCCGGCGCGCCGCGTAACGGGCTACCCCTGCCGTACGACCATGACGGCGGGACCGGTGTTCCGCCGGTTCCGTGCACAGGAGGAGCCTTCCATGCGATCCTTCCCCAGAGCCCTGCTCGTGACCCTCACCGGCGCGCTGGCCGTTCTGGCCTGCGTGGACGCCCGCGAACCGGCGGGTGAAGGCAGGGGAGACAAGGCCGAGCAACAGGCCCCCTCCAGCGCCAAGGACGACGCCATGCCCCGTGATCCCGCCCTCGATCCGACCATCGACCCCATGACCCTCACCGACGCCGAGTGGAAGGCCATCCTCACCCCCGAGCGCTACCACGTGCTCCGGCAGGCGGGCACCGAGCGAGCTGGCACGGGCCCGTACCTCGAGAACGAGGAGAAGGGCGCCTACCACTGCGCCGGCTGCGGCCAGAAGCTCTACGACGCCGACCACAAGTTCCACTCCGGCTGCGGCTGGCCTTCCTTCTTCAAGGAGGTCGAGCCCGGCGCCATCACCACCCACCGCGACACGAGCCACTTCATGGTCCGCGAGGAGATGCGCTGCGCCCGCTGCGGTGGCCACCTCGGCCACATCTTCGCCGACGCCCCCGACCAGCCCACCGGCAACCGGCACTGCGTGAACGGCACGGCGCTGATCTTCGTGCCCGAGGGCGCGGACGTGAACGAGGTGCTGCGGGCGGATCGGAAGAAGTAGGGCGAGCCCCATGGGGCCATGAGGCCATGAGGCCATGAGGCCATGAGGCATGAATCGTGAACCGTGAGGCCATGAATCATGAATCGTGAACCGTGAGGCCATGAATTCCGAGGCCCCTGAATCGTGAGGTCATGAATCACGGAACCCGGCTCCTGGATCCATGACCCTTGGATCACACGTCCCGGTGCCTGGATTCGTGGGTCGTGATCCAGGGCCTCGTGCTCATGCTACATGGTCTCATGCTCATGCTTCATGTTCATGCCTCATGCTCATGCCTCATGCTCATGCTTCATGGCCTCATGTTCATGCCTCATGCTCATGCTTCATGGCCTCATGTTCATGCCTCATGCTCATGCTTCATTTCCTCATGCTCATGCTCATGCTCATGCTTCATGACCCGAGCCTCCTGCCCTCCTGCCCTCCTGGCCTCCTGGCCTCCCGGCCTCCTGGCCCTCGTGCCCCGATGTCACATCCCTTCCCATCTGGTCCCACGCCGTGCTGCATGGGTCCCGCATCGGCTACACTCGCCCCGTCCGGGACGGACAGGTGACGGCATGAGGGCCGCCCTGGTGCCGATCCCGCCAGGAGGCTCCACATGTGGCTGATCACCCTCGCGCTCTCTGCAGCGTTCGCATCGGAGGCTGACGTGTCCGCCGATCCCCACCAGTGGCTCGAAGAGGTCGAGTCCGAGCAGGCCCTCGAGTGGGTCAAGGGCAAGAACGCCGACAGCACCGGCGTCATCACCGCCGACGCCCGGTTCGACGCCATCAAGGCGGATCTGCAGGCCATCCTCGACTCCGACGATCGCATCCCCTACGTCAGCGAGCGCAACGGCTGGTGGTACAACTTCTGGACCGACGCCGAGCACCCCCGTGGCCTGTGGCGGCGCACCACGCCCGCGTCCTACAAGTCCGGCGAGCCCGAGTGGGAGATCCTCCTCGACCTCGACGCCCTCGGCAAGGAAGAGGGTGTGAACTGGGTCTACAAGGGATCGAGCTGCCTGGCCCCCGACTACGAGCGCTGCCTCATCAGCCTGTCCCGCGGCGGCGCCGACGCCACCGAGGTCCGGGAGTTCGACATCTCCACGAAGTCCTTCCTGGAGCAGGGCTTCGTGCTGCCCGAGGCCAAGCAGCGGGTGACCTGGATCGACGCGATGACCCTGTACGTGGGCACCGACTTCGGCGAGGCCAGCCTCACCGACTCCGGCTACCCCCGCATCGTGAAGAAGTGGACCCGCGGCACCGACCTGGCCGATGCCGAGACCGTCTTCGAGGGTCAGCAGACCGACATCTCCGTGGGCGCCTACCACGACCACACCCCCGGCTACGAGCGCAGCTTCGTGTACCGGGGCATCACGTTCTACACGAACGAGCTCTTCGAGCACACGTCCAAGGGCCTCGTGAAGATCGACAAGCAGGACTCCGCCAACGCCCAGGTCTGGAAGGACTGGCTGCTCATCGAGCTGCGTGAGGACTGGACCGTCGACGGCGAGACCTACACCGCAGGCTCCCTGCTGGCCGCTCCCTACAAGAAGTGGCTCAAGGGCAAGAAGCAGATCACGCCCCTGTTCGTCCCCGACGAGCACAGCTCCCTGGCCGGCTTCTCCGCCACGAAGAGCCACCTGCTGCTGAACACCCTGGTCGACGTGAAGAGCCGCGTCGAGGTGCTCACCCCCGGCAAGAAGGCCTGGGAGCGCACCGACATGCCCGGTCTGCCCGGCAACGGCACCGTCTCCGTGAGCGCGGTCGACGCCGACCACAGCGACGCGGTGTTCGTGAACACCAGCGACTTCATCACCCCGTCGACCTACAGCCACCGCGAGAGCCCCTTCGCCGAGTCCGTCACCCTCGGTCAGCTCCCCTCGTTCTTCGACGCCGAGGGCATGGAGGTCACGCAGCACTTCGCCACCTCCAAGGACGGCACCAAGGTCCCGTACTTCCAGATCGGCGCCAAGGATGCCCCCACCGATGGAAGCACCCCCACGCTGCTGTACGGCTACGGCGGCTTCGAGGTCTCCCTGACCCCCGGCTACAAGGCCACGGCCGGCGCGGCCTGGATCGCCCGGGGCGGCACCTACGTCATCGCCAACATCCGTGGCGGCGGTGAGTACGGCCCCCGCTGGCACCAGGCGGCCCTCAAGGAGAACCGCATGCGCGCCTACGAGGACTTCTCGGCGGTGGCCGAGGATCTCGTGGCCCGTGGCGTCACCAGCAACGACAAGCTCGGCATTCGCGGCGGCTCCAACGGCGGCCTGCTGATGGGCAACATGTACAGCCTGTACCCCGACCAGTTCGGCGCGGTGGTGTGCCAGGTTCCCCTGCTCGACATGAAGCGCTACCACAAGCTGCTGGCCGGCGCGTCCTGGATGGGCGAGTACGGCGACCCCGACACCGACGACTGGTCGTTCATGAAGGACTGGTCGCCCTACCACACGGTGGATCCCGTGGGCCGCGACTACCCCGAGATCCTGATCACCACCTCCACCCGCGACGACCGCGTGCACCCGGGTCACGCCCGCAAGTTCGCCGCCAAGCTGTGGGAAGGCGGTGAGGACGGCGTGCTGTACTACGAGAACATCGAAGGCGGCCACGGCGGCGCGGCCGACAACAGCCAGCGCGCGTTCATGGAAGCCCTGACCTACACGTTCCTGTGGCGCACCCTCGGCGAGCAGCCCGAAGAGGTGGCTTCCGGCGACGAGTGAGTGCCCGTGAGGCGTGCATCATCGCCTCACGAACGCGACGAGGGCTCCCGGCCGTGTGGTCGGGAGCCCTCTCCTGTTCTTGGGACTCAGTGATCGTCGCCGTGGAAGTGTCGCTTCAAATCCTCGAGCAGGCCCTGGTAGACGGGGCTCACGTACTGCACGACCGCATCGTGATCGTCGGCCTCGGACCACTTGGAGGACCACTCCACGTAGGTGCGGTTGCCGTCGGTCACCTTCGTGAGCCTCACGGTGCCCATGTAGCCCTGCATCTTGGGACCGGCGTCGGCGTCGAGGGTGTAGGTGATGGTGTGGGACGGGTGGTCGAGGGACTGCAGGGTCTGCTGCAGTGCATCGTTCAGGGTGCGCTTGGCCCCCACCTCACGGCTGCTGTGCTCGCCCTCGGCCCGGTAGGACTGCACCGTCTCCTTGGCCCAGCCGAGGTCGTGGAAGTCCGTGAGCAGCGCCCACACCTTCTCGATGGGCGTGTTGATGATCGTCGAGTGGTAGGTCTTCATCGTGTCCTCCGTGCAGATCAGGGGAAATTGCGTTTGAGGGCCTTGATGAGCTCCTTGTACATGGGGTCCATCTGGGCCCCCACGCCGCCCTGGCTGTTCTTCCAGCGGGCTTCCCACTCGAGGAACGTTCGCTCACCGTCGGTGATGGGCTTGAGCCGGATGGTGCTGAGGTAGCCGTGGACGTTGTCCTTGCTCACGGCATCGGGACCGTCATCGATGCTGTAGGACATCATGAACGCGCCGGGGTTCATCATCTGCAGCGTCTGGTGGAGCTCGCCGTTCAGGACCCGCTGGGCACCGACCTGGTTGCCGGCGGTCTTGCCGATCTTCTCGCACCGGTCCACGACCCCGAGTGCCCAGGTCATGTCGTGGAAGTCCGACAACATCTCCCACACGGTGTCCATCGGGGCGTTGATGACGGTGGTGTTGTAGCAGTTGCTCATGGCATGCCTCCGTTCGTCGCGGGGAGGTCCATGGCGCTCCCCTCGGGATTCTCATCGGATCACCAGCGGAGGGGAGGGACGGAGGTACGGGCCGTTGCGGGGGAGGGAAGGGTAGGCCGGCTGCACCGCCCCGGCAGGCCCTGGTCTTCGTCGCTTCGGTCGGGCCGTACAAAAGGAGTACGGCCTCTCCCTTGCTCCTCGCCCAGGACCCGCCGGGACGCCGCATCCTCGCGGCGTGTGGCTGAAGGTGTGCTCTGGGATTGCTTTCGCTTTTATGAGGACCCTGGGACGGCGCCTGGTCTCCCATGGGCATGATCAGCGAAGGGGCGGCTTCGGTCGACACGTACGGGCGCCCCTTGGGGCGCCGGGGCCTCGAATCCCCGGGAGGCTCGTTTGGGCGTGCCACGCTCCAAGTCGGCCTCCCTTGGGCCATTGCAGCGTAGGGGCGCTGCTCGCTGCGCCCGACACCGTTGCCTTCACCCACGCTCGACGAATCGTACGGGCGCTGCTCACCGCGCCCGACCCCGTCGGCTCCTCCTGGGCCAACACGTACGGGCGGGCCTTGGTCCGCCCCGGCCTCGAATCGGTAGTGTCCATCTGAGTGGTGTACGAGGAGGCGGGACCACCGAGTGCGCGATGATGCGGAAGCAAAGTTCCAAACCCGCATCGAGAGGCACCCGATGACCCGCAACGACAGTGTGCGCCCTTTCCAGGCGTTCGTGAACTCCCTCCTCAGCGACGATCGCACCGGCACCTTCCTGAAGAGGGCATTGGAAGCCGCTCTGGCCGCTGTGATGGAGGCTGAAGTGACCGAACTCACCGCCGCCGACTACCGTGCTAGGGACAGCGCACGCGTGAACAGCCGGAACGGATACCGGGATCGTACGTTCCAGACTGGTCTCGGGACCCACGAGCTGCGCATCCCCAAGCTGCGCCAAGGCACCTACATGCCCAGCTTCCTGGCGTCTCGTCAGCGCTCGGACAGCGCGCTCGTCGCAGCCTTGGCCACCTGCTACCACCAAGGCGTCTCGACGCGGAACGTTGAGGCCATCGCACAGGCGCTCGGCGTCCACAGCATGAAGAAGAGCACCGTCAGCGCCATGGCGAAGACGCTGGACCCTCCCATCCAGGCCTTCCGGACACGTGAGCTTCCTGAGTGTCCGTACGTCTTCCTCGATGCGCGCTACGAGCGTGTCCGAGAGGACCACGCCATCCGCAAGGTCGCCGTTCTCGTGGCCATCGGGGTACGGACCGACGGCCAGCGTGAGGTGCTGGGCTTCGGCATCGCCCGCACCGAAAACGATGCCTACTGGCGCGACTTCATCGACGGACTGGTGGCACGGGGCCTTCGGGGTGTGAAACTGGCCATCAGCGACGCCCACGCGGGCCTGCGTAAGGCCATCTCAGAGGGGCTGCCTTCGGCAGCCTGGCAGCGCTGCAAGGTGCATTTCCTGCGGAACCTCGGGGCCCGCTTCTCCAAGAAGCACCGGCCAATGATGCTGTCGCTGGCCAAGAGCATCTTCGCCTGCGACACCCTGGAATCCGCACTGCAGCAACGCCGCAGGGTCGTCGAGCTGTACCAGCAGGCCAACCAGCACGAGGCTGCCAGGTTCCTCGAGGGCTGCGACGATGCCCTGGCGTACCTGCAGTTCCCTACAAACCATCAGAGCAAGCTGCACTCCACCAACCTTGTAGAGCGCATCAACCGGGAGCTCAAGCGCCGCACCAGGGTCGTGTCCATCTTCCCCAACAGGGCCAGCATCGAGCGCCTGGTCGGCGCTCTCCTGCTGGAAGAGAACGACGAGTGGCTTGTGTCCCGTCGCTACATCAGTGAGGAGTCGATGAAGCAGCTCCTGTCACCCAACCAACGCCTGGAGTCGGAGGTTCCAGGTGCTTCGGATCTGATCGCAGCCAAGTGAGTCACAGACGCATCATCGGATCTGGGTCGGTACCAGACTCCTCGTACACCACATTGACGGACACAACTCTCGAATCCCCGCGATGCTCCAGGCCCCCCAACAAAGCGAACGCAATCCCAGCGCCGATCTTCAGCCACACGCCACAGGCCAGGGGTGTCCCGGTGCCGCTGGAACGAGGAGCAAGGGAGAGGCCGTACTCCTTGTACGGCCCGACCGAAGCGACGAAGAGCCAGTGGTGCCGGGGCGCCCCTGGCCGTCTCCCCTTCACAACCCAGGGGCGCAGAAGTACCCCTCGGCCCCACACGCATCACAGCAGTCCTCGCCCTCGGGACACACGCAGGGGTCGAACCACACCTTCACGCACGAGCTCCCGGCGGGGCACGCATCCGCCCCCGGCTCGCAGGGCTCGTAGCAGGCCTCGGGCAGGAAGATCGTGCCCTCCGGTGCCTCGTCGCAGCCGCGGAAGACCTCCTCCAGCCCGGCCGGGCAGGGGTCCTCCTCGGCTCCGCCGCAGGCCGTGAGCATCGTGAGCAGCCACAACAGTGCGAGTCGTCCCATGTCTACAACCCCATTTCCTTCGCGATGATCTCGCGCATGATCTCCTGGGTGCCGCCGCCGATCGGCAGCAGGCGTGCGTCCCGGGACAGCCGCTCGACCACGGACTCCCGCATGTAGCCCATGCCGCCCAGGAGCTGTACGGCGTCGTAGCAGACGTCGATGGCCGTCTTCGCCGCCACGTTCTTGGCCATGGACACCTCACCGATCAGGTAGTCGCCGGCGTCCATACGGTGGGCCACCTGGTAGGTGAGCGTGCGGGCCGTGAGCACGGCGGTGGCCATCTCGGCGAGCTTGTGCTTCGTGATCTGGAACCGGCTCAGGGAGCGGCCGAAGGCCTTGCGCTGCTTCGTGTACGCCATGGCCTCGTCGAGGGCGATCTGGGCGGTGGCCACGCCGTAGGCAGCCAGCGCCAGCCTCTCCAGCTGGAAGTTGCGCATCAGCGTGAGGAAGCCCTCTCCCTCCTCGCCCAGCAGGTTGCCCTCGGGCACCCGCACGGCGTCGAAGGACAGCTCTGCGGTGTCGGATGCCCACCAGCCGGTCTTGCGCAGGGCCCGCGACACGCTCACGCCCGGCCGATCGGCCTCGATCAGCAGGAAGCTGAGGCCGCCGTGGGGATCGTCGCCGGTGCGGACCAGCGTGGTGATGAAGTCGGCCCGCACGCCCGACGTGATGAACATCTTGCTGCCGCTGACGACCCAGTCACTTCCGTCGCGCACGGCCTTCGTCCTCACGCCGGCCACGTCCGATCCGGTGCCGGGCTCCGTGATGGCCAGGCACGAGATGCGCTCCCCCGTGAGGCAGGGCCTCACGTAGCGGTCGATGAGGTCGGCCCTCTCCGTCTGCCACACGGCCGGCAGACCGATCCCCAGGGACCCGAGGCCCGCCACCACGCCGGCGGAGGTGCCCCGCATCAGCCCTTCGATGACCATGACCTGGTGCAGCGCACCGCCGCCGGACCCGCCGGCCTGCTCGGGGACGCCGATGGAGAGGATGCCCGCCTCGGCGGCCTTCGGGTACAGCTCGCGGGGAAACGTGCCGGACTCCTCCCAGGCCTCCGCGTGGGGGCGGATGTGCTCCTCGGCGAAGCGGCGGGCCATGTCGCGGACGGTGGTGTGGGTCTCGTCGAGCAGGTTGTCGAAGAATTCCATGGCGGCTCCGGTTCAGGAGGAGGTTCGGTCGTCTCGGCGCTGTTCTGCCAGGCGCCTGTGGTGCCCCGTGGGGGGGCCGCCCTGTTCGGGAGCAAGCGCGCCCTCCCGCAGCGCGGAGATGAGCAGGCCCCGGACGATCGGCAGGGAGAACAACAGGTCGAGGAACCGGATGGCGCCGCTGGTCCAGTAGGGGCGCCGCCGTGCCATGGCCTTCACGATGCCGCGCCCCACCACGTCGGCGGGCACGTAGGCGCTCTCGAGGTGGCGCCGCGCGAAGGGCAGGCGCGCCGAGGAGATCTCGTTGTCGGTGAAGTAGGCGGTGCCGTCGGAGATGCCCGGCGGCTCACAGAACAGCACGTGCACGCCGGTGCCGTGCAGATCCTCCCGCAGGGCATCGGCGAAGCCGGACAGGGCGCGCCGGGTGGTGATGTACGACAGCGCAGGGTTGGGCCAGCGCTGCAGGGGCGAGCCGCCGGCAAGGGTGATCCAGGCGCGATCCTGCAGCACGAGGTCGTCGAAGAAGGCCCGGACGAGGTGGTACGCGGTGACCACCGTGCTGTTCCAGTGCAGGTGCAGGTTGGCGCTGGCCTCCTCGCTGATCGTGGTGAGGTCGCCGGCACCGGCGGTGTGGACGAGGGCCTCGGGGGCACCGTGGTCGCTGACGATCTGCTCGTGCAGGCGCGCGACGGCGGCCTCGTCGGTGAGGTCGCAGGGGTGCACGTGGACCTCGACGCCGGAGGTCTCCCGAGAGATCGTGTCCGCGGCCTGCTGCAGGCGCTCGGCGCGGCGGGCCACCAGGTGCAGGCGGACCGTGCCGGCCCTCGCGAGGGCGCGCGCGATGCCCAGACCGATGCCCGAGCTGCCGCCGGCGACCAGTGCGGTACGGGGAAGGTTCACCATCGTGGTCGTCTCCTGGCGTCAGCGTACCAGAGTCATCGACCGTTCTCCTCCCAACCCCGACGGAGCCCGGAGTCAGCCCTTCCGGAACGACTTCGCCAGGCTCCGGAGCATCGCGCCTCCGTCGCCCTGGTAGGTGCTGCCGTGCATGCAGGCGAGCACCTCGGGCTCCTCCTCGGCGAGCTTGTCGAGGAGCACATCGGCGTTGGTGGTGTGGGAGAAGTAGTCCATCTGCCGGCGGAAGATCTCGCTGGTCTCGACGATGTCGTCCTTGGTGATGGCCGGAAGATCGGCGCCCCCCTGGGTGAACAGATCGCCGCACAGCAGGGTGGAGGTGGTGAGCTCCATCATGTAGCCGCACTCCCAGCCGTGGGGCAGGTGGGGGGCGTCGATCCACTTGACCATGTGCTGGCCGAGCTTGAGCACCTCTCCGTCGGCCAGCCCCCGTGCCGGTCGGTCCGCCATGTCGTCGACGGACACCATCGCAGCCACCTGGCTGCACACCGGACGCGCGCCGGGGGCGGCGGCCAGCCACTCGTTGAGGGAGCCGCACTCGTCTGACTCCACGTGGGAGAACGCGATCCAGCGGATCCAGCTGGCGGGCACGAGGGTCTCCACGGCCTGCTTCACCACGGGGAACAGCTTGCGCGGACCCGTGTGGAACAGCAGGGGCTCCTCGTCCATGATGAGGAACTGGTTGAACGTGAAGCCGCCCGGCACCTCGCTCACCGGGGTGCTGATGCGGTGGATGCCCTCCGCGATCTCGTCGACGGTGGTGCCGGTTTTCGGATTGACGAGGGGCATGGCGCGGCTCCGGGGTGGTGGGTCCCCTGTGCTTCGGACGGGACCGACCACCACAAGACCCCATTTCGGCCGCGGGGCGGGGGCGCGCTCAGGCGGGCTGTGAGGCCCCCGTGACGGTGATCATCGGTGTGCGGTGCTTCAGCGACGGCAGGTCGAGCTGGCCGAGCATCCACAGCGCGACGTCCTCCCGGGGAATGGTGGCACGGCCCTTCATGGCGTCCGCCACGATGGCCTGCCCCGTGGCGGGCTCGTCGGTGAGTCCGGTGGGGCGGGGGATGCAGACCTCGAGGCCGCTATCCAGGAGCTCCTGTTCGAACACCTCGAGCTCCTGGTAGGCGTGGCGCAGCCCGGTGAAGCGGATGAAGCCACGGAACACCGCCGGCACGTTGTCGCGGCTGTCGCCCACGCCACCGGCACTGATGGCCAGCACGCGGCGGATGCCGTTGGCCTTGCACGCCGCGATGAGGGCGGGGGCGAGGCGGGTGAGCAGGTCGGGGACCTCGGGCCGGGCGAACGGAGACAAGGAGGGCAGCTTCAGGCCCACCGCACAGAGCACCGCGTCGCAGCCGGCCAGGGCGTTGGTGAGGAAGGCCTCGCTCGTGAGGTCACCCCGATGGACGGGGATGTCGTCGGCGATGTCGAGCCGACTGCTGGGACGTGCCGCGATCACGACGGCGTGGCCACGGTGGATGGCGTGGTGGACGAGATGGCGGCCACAGCCACCGCTGGCACCGAGGATGGCGACACGCATGGAACCTCCAGATGTCCATGGTTTCCACAAATCGTGCACAGGGTTTACCGGGTTTTTCCGTCGGGCTCAAGCACGATTTTCTGAGTTTGACTCTAAAGTGTCCACAGGTTTTGTTGACACTGTACACAGTGGAGGGTACACCTCGGACACCACAGTGGAGGTGACATCATGACCAGGTGGGCGATTGTCCTGTTTGTTGCGGCGTGCGGCACGACCGACGACCAGTCCGGCACCGGCGACACGGCGGAGGACCCGGGTGCACAGGGTGCCGATGCCGTGGGCCACTGCCTGTACACGAACACGTTCTCCCAGGCCGATGAGTGCAAGGAGTACGTCGGTGCAGACTGGAGCGCGGCCACGGCCGCCGAGGACTGCGCGGCGCCGATGCCCGGGGCCGAAGGCGAGTTCGTGGAGGGAAGCGCCTGCGCACGCGACAGCATCCTCGGCGAGTGCTTCATCGATGCAGACATGGGCAGTGCCAGCACCCTCGTCTTCTTCGGAGAGGCCGGCGACGACTGCTCCAGCCTCGAGTTCGGCTGCAACTTCGCCGGTGGCGTCTTCGAGCCGTCGCCCCTGTGCGACGAGAGCGACGGCGGCGGACGGCCCGACGGCAACGTGTTCGTTCCCTTCGAGCGCATCTGCGCGCCCCCTCTCGAGGGTGAGCCCGAGGGCATGAGCGAGAACGGCGAGGTCTGCACGTGGCAGGCCATCTCCGGGGCCACCGAGGAGGGTCGCCGCTTCGACGACTACGCCAGCTGTGAGGTCGTCCAGTCCCAGCGGCCCTACTGGCCCGCATCCGTCGAGATCACCACCAGCGAGGACGACCCCCGCCTCGACGACACCGCATGGGTCGCGGAGTACGAGTGGGTCACCAGCCAGGTGGAGGCTTCTGCCTGTGTCTGCTGCCACACCGAGCGCAATGCACCCTCCGGCCCGTCCGGCTGGTACCTCGAGGCCGGCCCCATCTGGACCGACACCCTCGACGACGACGGCATGGCCATGATGGCGGGCTGGGTGGACTCCACCGTGTTCGGCGCCTTCCCGGCCGAGGACAACAACGGCTTCTCCCGTGAGGGCGTGGGTTCGCCCACCACCGACGTCGCCCGCATGGTCGCCTTCTTCGAGGGTGAACTCGCCCGTCGGGGACTCACGGAGGCCGACTTCGCGGACACCGAGCCCTTTGGCGGACCGCTCGCGGACCAGCTCGTGTACGAGCCCTCGGCCTGCGAAGACGGAGAGGGCATCGACGCCTCTGGCGTGGTCACCTGGACCGGCGGACCGGCCCGCTACGTCTACCTCCTGGAGCAGGGGGCGGCTGCCCCGGGCGTTCCGCCGAACCTCGATCTCCCCGAGGGCACGCTGTGGAGGCTCGACGTCTCCCACCTCGCCGATGGCGTGGCCAGCGGCCTGACCTACGGAGATCAGCCGAACGATACCTGGCAGGTGGTGCCGGAGGTGGGGGCGCCACCTGCTCTGGTGTCGGGCGAGACCTACTACTTGTACGTGTTGCAGGACGTGTACCAGCCCATCACCCGGTGCCTGTTCACGGCACAGTGATGGGCGGAGGCGGGTGGCCTGGGGGGGCCGCCCGCCTCCATGTCCTGTTCAGGGCATGATCACCTGGCGCAGGCCGCAGGCGAACCAGGTGACCTCGAGGTCGAGGTCGGCATCCGTGCCCGCCGGAAACACGAGGGTCTCGTAGCGCCCCAGCAGGTCGAGCGTGCCCCGGTTCGGACAGCCGTCCTCGTCGAGGTGGAAGTCCTCGAGGAAGACGGCGATGCGTCGATCGAGGGGCACGCCGAGCACGTCGGACTGCCAGAAGATCCGCGCGGACCCGTTCATGATGGTCCCGGCCTGGCCGTCGCGGACGCGCACATCGACGTCCCAGGTCAGCGGCAGCCCCTCGACGTCGAGCGCCTCCACGGATCGGAGGTGGGTGCCATCCCAGGTGGTGCCGGTGGGGTCGTCCTCGAACCCGAGGATGTCGTCGAGGGCGTCGTCGTTCGGTCCGATGAGGTTGGTCACGAAGTGGGCGATGGCCATGATCCGCAGCGCGTCCACGGCCTCCTCGACGCCCCCGCGGACGAGCTCGGCGTCGGCGTCGGCCTCGAGCTCGGACAGGGCCGAGAGGTTGTCCTCCACCTGGTCCAGCGCGCGCAGGACCACGGGGTCGTCGACGACCTCTGGCTTGTTGGGGTCTTCACAGGCCGTCACGAACAGCAGCAGCCCGCACCACCGACGCATGGAGCCTCCTTCGGGATTGTCCTGGGGAGTGCAACGGCAGCTGCGGGCCCGCGCTGTGTGGGGGACTGTGCGTGGACGCAGAAAGGCCGGGCGATTCCAGGAGGTGTCTCCCGGAATGCCCGGCCCCTTCGGGTCAGGTGTGCTCAGTCGCAGTTCACGTAGACGTCGTCGCAGGAGGAAGGCAGGGCGTCACACTCGTCCGCGTCTTCGAGGTCGTCGATACACTGCTGCGCGTTGGCGCCCCTGAACCGGCAGTCGCTGTCATTGGCGCCCAGCGTCTGAAGCTGTGCCCGCCAGTCACAGGAGTCTCCCTCCTCGAATCCTTCGCAGGTGTCGCTGAAGACGTTGTCGCAGTAGGCAACCTCGAAGTCTGCCTCGAAGTCATCCTCGTTCAGACAGCCCGTCGCCAGAACGGCGATGAACGCCAGGGTCATCTTTGCCTTCATGTGTGGCCTCCTTGCAAGAGCCGGTTTGGTACCTGCCATGTCGGTTCGGGATGTGAGTCCTTTAAAACCAAAGTGTTCAGGTCCATTCTTTTTGATCGTGCCGGCGGACGTCTGGACCTGCGTCCTCATGGATCGACATGGCGGTATGCGCCGACAGGAGTCCCTTTCGACTCGTTCCCGACAGGGTGAAGAACAATGCACGGGGGAAGATACGCAGATCGTCGTCTGGGGCTCCACAGGGGTACCGGGTGCCTCGGAACATCGCGAAGCTACAGGAGGGGGGCGGGGGACCGAGCCACATGCGAGGAGGATCCATGAACGCAATGGACAATCTCTCCCGCCGGCTCAATGCTCCGGTGGACGCAGCTGGACTCGTGTGGTTCCGGGTGATCTTCGGCATCGTCATCGCCTGGGAGATGAGCCGCTACTTCTGGTCCGGCTGGATGTACGACTACTGGGTGGAGCCGGTGTTCAACTTCACCTACTGGCCCTTCACCTTCGTGCAGAGCCCGGGGGAGCCGGGCATCTACCTGCTCTGTTTCGCCATCCTGGCGGCGGGGATCACGTTCGCCATCGGCTGGCGCACCCGCATGAGCGCGGCGGTCATCTTCGTGGGCATGGCCTGGCTGATGCTCATGGACAAGACCCGCTACCTCAACCACATCTACCTCACGGTGCTGCTGGCCTTCCTGTGCACGCTCCTGCCCACGGAGGTGTACAAGTCGAGGGACGTCCAGGCCGGGCGCGTGGCCGAGTCCACCACGGTCCCCACCTGGAGCCTGTGGCTCGTGCGCTTCATGATCTTCGTGCCCTACTTCTTCGGAGGCATCGCCAAGATCAACGCCGACTGGCTCGCCGGAGAGCCCATGAGGGCCTGGATCGCCGACGACATGGACTACCCCCTCATCGGTCGGTGGTTCGATACGGAGGCTGCCGTCTGGTTCTTCTCGGGCGGTGGGCTGCTGTTCGACCTGATGGTCGTGCCACTGCTCCTGTGGCGTCGCACCCGGGTGCTCGGCCTCGTCATGATGATGAGCTTCCATGTCATCAACATGCGGCTGTTCAAGATCGGCATCTTCCCGTTCCTGATGATCCTGGCCACGCTCGTGTTCCTGCCGCCGGACTGGCCCCGCAAGGTGTGGGCCGACGTCAAGGCCAGGACGAAGGGGGTGTACGGGGCGCTGGTGGCCGGCGCGGTCGTCGGCGTGCTGATCGGCATCATCCACCCGAGCCAGCCCAACCCCATGAACCCGGTCATCCTGGGCGTCGGCATGGCCGTGCTGTTCTGGGAGGTCGCCCGCTACGGCTGGGACTTCGATCGGGCCTACCTGCCGAAGGTGCAGGCGCCTCCGCTGCAGTGGCCCATGGTGGGGTTCCTGGCCGTGTGGGTGGCGGTGCAGGTCATCCTTCCGTTCCGTCACCTGTGGATCGACGGCAACGTGCACTGGACGGAGGAGGGCCATCGCTGGGCCTGGCACATGAAGCTGCGATCCAAGAAGGTGCACAGGATCCGGTTCATCGTACAGGAGCCGGGCAAGGGCAACTATGCCGTGGATCCAGCGGACTTCCTGGCGCGACACCAGACCCGCAAGATGGCCACCCATCCCGTGATGAACGTGCAATTCGCCCACTTCCTCGTGGACGAGCTGGATCTTCCCGAGGGCACGCGCATCACGGTGGACGCGAAGATCTCGCTGCATGGACGCGAGCCGCAGCCGCTGGTGGATCCCAACGTGGATCTGCTGAGCCTGCATCCGCCCTTCGACCAGCCGGCCAGCTGGATCGTGCACCTGCGCCAGTCGGACATCCCGCCGCCGGACACCCGGCCGGTGGCCTCGTCGGAGGACTGAGGCGATCCCTGGCCTCCGGGGGCAACCCGGAGGCCAGGGAGCATCGGCGCGGGGCCGGACGCGACGGCCTCCGGACACGAGGAAAGGGGGACGACCCGTCGTGGTCGTCCCCCTCGTGCGTCCGGGCCGCAGGGCCGCTCGTCAGCGCTGGAAGGTCCAGACGTTGCCGGTGAAGGTGCCGTCGCTCTCGAGCTCGTCGCAGACCAGGGTGTCCGCCTGGGAACCCTCCGCGCACTCCAGGATGATGGCGTTGCCCTCGGGATCGTCCGGGTCGAGGGGGATGCGCCAGATGTCCTCGTCGTCGTCCTTGCTGGCCACGCCGTCGTAGGAGGAGGTGTAGGTGGTGTAGAGCTGGTCGTCGACGAGGACCTCCTGCTCCACCACGAACTCCGTGTTGCCCTCGTCGTCGACGCTCAGGCGGGTGTCGAAGATCGAGGTGATGCTGTAGCCCTCACCGTCGTAGGTGTAGGTGTAGGGCAGATCGTAGACCTCGCCCCCCATGTTCAGGCGCAGGCCGGTCCAGTCCCCCTCGATGCCTTCGAACTCGTCGGCGCACCCGGCCCCCATCGTGGCCGCGAGGGTCAGGGTACCCATCGCCGGAATCGAGTATTTCCTTGGCTGCATGTGGTCCTCCACAGACGCGACAGGTGCGCCCATGGCATGGGTTCGAAACGCCTGGGGAGCGCTTCAGGTCAGCCGGGTCGAGGCAGGGGGAACGCGTAGGTGGGTACGCGCAGCGGTACCGGACACCCTGGAGGCGCTCAGTCGTCACCCGCGAGGGGCAGGGACAGCTGTTGATCGTCGCTCGGACCGTCGAAGCTGGACATCCCCAGGCCGATCAGGCGCACGGGACGGGTGCCCGCCTCGGTGCGGTGCAGCAGGTGGATGCCGAGCGCGGCGAGGGTGGGCGCGTCGGGGATCGGGTGGGGCTGGGAGCTCGCCCTGGTGATGGTGGTGAAGTCGCCGTAGCGCAGCTTGAGGGTGGCGGTGCGGCCCGTGGGGCCGTCTGCGAGCTGGCGGAAGATGCGCTCCGCCTGCCTTCGGAGGGCGTCTTCGAGGAGCGTGCGGTCGAGGACGTCCTCCTCGAAGGTGTGCTCGGCGGAGCGGGACTTTCGGACCCGGTGGGGCCGGACGGGGCGGGGATCGTCGCCCCGGGCCATGCGCCACAGGTACAGGCCCTGGCTCCCCAGAAGGCGGAGGGCCTCGGGCTCGGACAGGGAGGCCACCTGTCCGATGGTCTGCAGGCCGAGCTCGTGCAGCTGCTTCTCGCGCACGGGGCCCACGCCCCACAGGCGCCGGACGGGCAGGGGAGCCAGGAAGGGCACGACCAGGTGGGGCGGCACCACCGTGAGACCATCCGGCTTGCGCTGGTCACTGGCGATCTTGGCCACGAACTTGAGGCTCGAGACCCCGGCGGAGCAGGTGAGGTGGAGCTCCTCGCGAACGCGCCGGCGGATCTCCTCCGCCACGAGGGTGGCGCTTGCGATGCCCCGCTTGTTCTCGGTGACGTCGAGGAAGGCCTCGTCGAGGGACAGGGGCTCGATGAGGTCGGTGTAGTCCCGGAAGATGGCGTGCAGCTGCCGGGAGACGGCCTTGTACCGGGCGAAGTCGGGCCGCACGAAGACCAGGCGCGGACACAGGCGGGCGGCCCGGCTGCAGGGCATCGCGGAGCGGACGCCGAAGCGGCGGGCCTCGTAGCTCGCGGCCGCGACGACACCCCGGGAATCCGGTGAGCCGCCCACGGCCACGGGACGGCCCCGCAGCTCGGGGCGATCCCGCTGCTCGACGGACGCGAAGAAGGCGTCCATGTCGATGTGGATGATCTTGCGGACCGGATCCATGGAGGCAGGCCTTGCAGGGCAGGGGACGTGCGGATCCACCCTAGGTCGCCCCTGGGCCGGGCACAAGGAGGAGGACAGGACGGGTCCGGACACCTCACGGGGTCCAGCCGGGCGCGGCTCGTGCGATGATGGGGCACGGAGGATGCAGATGCTGTGGATGTGGATGGCAGTGGCGGCGGTGGCCGCCCCGACGACGAGGCTCGGCCGCGTGGAGCTGCCGGCGGCGGCCCAGAGCCAGTGGATGCACACCACGGAGCTGCAGCCCCTGCGCGACGGATCCTGCGGTCGGGGCGATCCCGTCTGGCTCCTGTGGCAGGGAGAGGACTTCGTGGGGCCCGATGGGCAGGAGGGGCGGGCCCTTCAGGCATGGCTGGAGCGGGTCCGTGCAGGCCACCTGGGAGCGGTGGCGGAGGGATGCACCGCAGCGGAGGGCGAACCCGTGGCCCTCGTGGTGGCCGATGCATCCGTTCCCCTCGTCAAGCTGCAGGGGCTGGCAGCCATGCTCCGACGCATGGGCTGGCAGCGCTGGGCCCTGCGGGTGGCGGACGTGGGCGATCCGGAGGCGGAGGCGCTGCCTCCCTTGCTGCTCCCGGGCACGCCGTCCCAGGTCTCCCTCGGGGGGTGGCTGGAGGAGCAGTCCGGGGTCACCGGGTGGGCGCCTCGTCCCGAGGTGGTGCGCCTGCGTCCCCGCAAGCCCTTTCCCGTGCGGATGATGGTCTCCGAGCCCGATCCCTTCCGCGACTGGCAGCACCGCTTCGGCCTCGACCACCCGCTGCTCGGGCGCATCTGGAGCGCGGCGGACGGACGCTGGGTCAGCGAGGGCGAGCTGCTCCTGGCGCTGGGAGACGCTTCCTACGTGCTGCTGGGCGAGAAGCACGACAACGCCGACCACCACCTGCTGCAGGCGCGCATCATCGAGTCGCTGCAGCCCTCGGCGGTGGCGTTCGAGATGCTTGACGGCCGTGGCGAGCTGGCGTCCACCACGCTGGAGCAGGTGCGGGCCGAGACCAGCTGGGATCGGTCCGGCTGGCCCGACTTCTCCCTGTACGCACCGGTGTTCGCCGCCTCCCTCGATGCCGGCGCCTCGCTGCTCACCGCGCACCCGGCGAAGGAGGAGCTGATGGCCGTGATGAAGGGTGGGCCCGTCTCCGCCGCGCTGCAGGTGCCCGAGCGCCCCTACGCCGCCGACGACGCCGCTGCGCTGGCCTCCACCATCGAACGCGCCCACTGTGGCCACGCCTCACCGGCCATGACCGAGATGATGGTGCGGGGGCAGCAGCTCAAGGATCGCTACATGGCCGACGGCCTCGTCCGGGGAGGGCCGGGCACGGTGCTCATCGCCGGTGCCGGGCATGTGCGGGCCGACTTCGGCGTCCCGCAGGTGCTCGGGGAGGATCCGGTGAAGGTGCTCTTCGCCGAGCCCTCGGACGACGTCGTGGATCCGTCCACCTACCTGCGGCGCGACGACGGCGAGCCCCTGTTCGACTACGTCTGGTTCACCTCGGTGGTGGACCGCGACGACCCCTGCGAGACCTTCCGGGAGCAGCTGCAGCAGATGGGCCACTGAGTCAGTCCTGCCGTTTCTGGGCCTCGCCGGTCATCGGGACGAAGGCGACGGGCAGGGCGTGTCGCTCGGCCAGGCCGTCGGGGGTGCGCTGGATGACCAGCAGCTCCTGCCAGCTGCGCTCGCCCACGGGGATGACGAGGCGCCCGCCCACCCGCAGCTGGTCGGTGAGGGCGGTGGGCACGTGGTCGGGGGCCGCGGTGACCACGATGGCGTCGAAGGGTCCGTGCTCGGGCCAGCCCCCGTAGCCGTCGGACACGGCGAGGTGGATCCGGCCCCTCCTCGGGTGGTCCTCGTCCACCGGGTAGCCGGCGCTGCGCAGGGCCTGTGCGGCCCGCACGGACAGCTCCGGCACGATCTCGAGGGAGAACACCTCCACCCCGAGCTGGGACAGCACGGCCGCCTGGTAGCCGGAGCCGGTGCCGATCTCGAGCACCCGGTCGCCCCGCTTCACGCCGAGCTGCTCCGTCATGTAGGCCACCATGTAGGGCTGGGAGATGGTCTGTCCCTCCCCGATCGGCAGGGGACCGTCGTCGTAGGCCGCAGCCTGCAGGCGCTCGGGGACGAACTTGTGCCGAGGCACGACCGTCATGGCGTCGAGCACGGCCTGATCCCGCACGCCGTAGCGTTCGAGCGTTCGGACCATCTCCAGGCGTTCGACGTGGTGGGGCAAGGTCGCTCCGGTGGAGGGGGCCCTTCGCTCATCTGCCGAAGATCGCCCCCACCTTAGAGCGGGACTGCCCCGATGGGGCTCAGTCGGTGGCGCCGGCGTTGCGGGCGGCCTCGGCCATCGCGTGGGCCTTGGCGGCCTCCTCCCGGCGCTCGCTGTAGCGGTCCACCAGGTGATCGCGGATGTCCCGGGTGAGCATGGTGAAGCGGTACAGCTCCTCCATGACGTCGACCACGCGGTCACGGAACGGGGAGTCCTTCATGGTGCCGTCCTCGTGGAACTCCTGCCATGCCTTGGCCACGGAGGACTGGTTGGGGATGGTGAGCATCCGCATCCAGCGGCCGAGGATCCGCAGGGAGTTGACGGTGTTGAAGGACTGGGAGCCACCGCTCACCTGCATCACCGCCAGCGTGCGGCCCTGGGTGGGACGGACGGCGCCCAGGCTCAGGGGGATCCAGTCGATCTGGTTCTTGAACACACCGGACAGGTTGCCGTGGATCTCGGGGCTGGACCACACGTGGCCGTCGGCCCACAGGGCGAGGTCCCGCAGCTTCTTCACCTCCGGGTGGTCCTCGTTCGACGGTCCCTTCAGGGGCAGGTCGTGGGGGTGGTAGAAGCGGACCTCGGCGCCGAGGCCCTCCAGGATCCGGGCGGCCTCCTCGGCGAGCAGGCGACTGAAGGAACGCTCCCGCAGGGATCCGTACAGCATCAGGAAGCGGGGCGGGTCGGTCCGGCGGGGCACGTCCGGCAGGGGCGGAACGGTCAGCGGGGGCGGGTTGCCGTCGTGGTGGCTCATGGGGCGCTCCGTCAGGCTGCGGGGGAGGGGTGGCGCAGGGGCAGGGACCGCTCCTCGGCGAGGGAGATCAGCCGGCGGCGGATCTCGTCGCGGGCCTCGCGGAAGTGCTGCAGCCGCTCGGCGTCGGTGAGGACCTCGCCCTTGCGATCGGGATCGGTCAGGGGCCAGTGCAGGCGCTCGGCACCGCCGAGGAACAGGGGACACACCTCTTCCGCGCACAGGGTGATCACGAGGTCGACGGTGTCGGGATCGATGGTCTGCACGTCCTTGGAGTGCTGGCCCGTGATGTCGATGCCGAGCTCGACCATCGCCTCGATGGCCCAGGGGTTCACCCGGCTCGGCTGGGAGCCGGCGCTCTGGATCGTGATGTCGTCGGAGAACAGGTGGCGGGCGAGGCCCTCGGCCATCTGGGAGCGGGCCGAGTTGGCCACGCACAGGAACAGGATGCTGCGGACGGACATGGGGACTCCGTGTTCAGGCGGCGTTCTGGTGGGAGGCGGGGAACCAGGGGCGGGTGCGGTTGGCGAAGCGCACGAGGGAGAGCATGACGGGCACCTCGATGAGCACACCCACCACGGTGGCGAGGGCGGCGCCCGAGGTGAGGCCGAACAGGCTGATGGCCACGGCCACGGCGAGCTCGAAGAAGTTGGAGGTGCCGATCATGGCGGCGGGGGCGGCCACGTCGTGGGGCAGCTTCATGGCCTTGGCGGCGCCGTAGGTGAGCGCGAAGATGCCGTAGCTCTGGATGAGCAGCGGGATCGCGATGAGCACGACGGCCATCGGGTTGGCCACGAGGGTGGGGGCCTGCAGACCGAACAGGATCACCACCGTGGCCAGCAGGCCCATGATGGAGGTGGGCTTGAGGCGGGACGACAGGGCGTCGATGGCCTGGGCGCGTCCGCCGAGGGCCCGGCGGGTCAGCAGGCCGGCCACGAGGGGCACCACCACGAACAGGGCCACCGAGGCGACCAGCGTGCCCCAGGGCACGGTGAGGTCGGTGACACCGAGCAGCATGCCGGCGATGGGGGCGAAGGCGAACACCAGGATGAGGTCGTTCACCGACACCTGCACCAGGGTGTAGTTGGCGTCGCCGTCGGTCAGGTGGCTCCAGACGAACACCATCGCGGTGCAGGGGGCCACGCCGAGGAGGATCATGCCGGCGATGTACTGCTGGGCGTCCTCGGCCGACACGAGGCCGGAGAACAGGTGCTGGAAGAACAGCACGCCGAGGGCGGCCATGGTGAAGGGCTTGATGAGCCAGTTCACGCCGAGGGTGAGCGCGAGGCCCTTGGGCTTGCGGCCGACGTCCTTGAGGCAGCCCGGCTCGACCTTGAGCATCATCGGGTAGATCATCAGCCAGATCAGCACGGCGACGGCGAGGTTCACGCCGGCCACCTCGAGGGCGGCGATGCCCTCGAACAGGGCGGGGCTGAGGAGGCCGAGGCCGACACCGGCCGCGATGGCGAGGCCGACCCACAGGTGCAGATAGCGTTCGAAGGTTCCCATCGTGGGCTCCAGGAGGAAGGGGAGGGGGCTCAGAGGGCGTTCAGGAGGGCCCGAAGACGCTGCAGGGCGGAGGGCTCGATGCAGTAGCAGACACGGGGACCATCCACCTCGCCGCGGATCAGGCCGGCGGCCTTGAGCTGCTTGAGGTGCTGGGAGACGGTGGACTGGGCCAGGGGGAGCTGGTCGACGATGTCGCCACAGACGCAGGCCTGCCGGCGGAGCAGGATCCGCAGGATCTGCACCCGGGCCGGGTGGCCGAGGGCCTTGGCGTAGGAGGCGAGCTGCTCGGCGAACGCGACCTCATCGAGGGGAAGTCGTGGGTCCGCGGGCGTGGCGGGACCACAGGTGGCAGGCGCACATGTGGGGCCGCAGGAGGCCTCGTCGGGGGCGGGCTGGAGGTCTTCCAGGGACATCGTGGCTCCTCACCAGGGGATTGCCCATCGTCGATATACGATGGGCGTGTCCCGGGCCAGTCCCGGCATGTTCCGTTCCCGTGAAGCGGGGCCCCCGGTGCCTCGGCCGGCCTTGGGGCGGCGGCGCTAGCCGGCGTCCTCGATGGCAGGCTTCGCCTTGCCGCCGGCCTTCTTCTCGAGCACCTCGAGGGCATACGCCTCGGCCTGGCTGATGAATTTGCCGTGGTCCTTGGGATCCACCTTGTGCTTGGTGAGGATCTGCGCGGCGTGCTTGTGGATCTTGGTGGGGCTGTCGGGGTTCTTCAGGCCCTTGGCGCGCTCCTGGATGTCGTCCCAGGCCTTGGCGTAGCGGGTCTGCCGCTTGGCCGCGAACTTGCCGGCCAGCGAGCGGGTGCCCTCGGCGAGCTTGCGGCCGAAGCCGAGCCCCCCGATCGTGGTGAGCATCGTGGTGCCGGCCTGCTTGTTGTTCTTGGAGCGCTCGACGCTGTACAGGCGGGACTTCGTCTGCACGTCGTCGTGATCCCACTGGCCGCCCTTGAGGTGGGCATCCGCCTGCTTGAGCGCGGCCTCCTCCTCCTCGTTCTGCTTGTTGCGGGCCTTGCCGGTGTGGACGACCTGGTGGACGTCCTGCTTCTCCTCGCCCTTGCTCCAGTGGTCGTCGTTGGAGCGGGCACCCTCGACGGCCGGAGGGGTGTCGAGGTCGTGCTTCGCCCGAAGCTGGTTGAGCTCGGCGAGGGGGAACGACAGGTGGGACATCGGGGTGTTGGGCCCCTGGTGGCCGAACTTGATGATCTCGCCGGCGCTGTGGGCCTCGCCGGCGTCCGACACGAGGTCGCCGGCGGCCCGGTAGTGGGTGCTCTTGTGCTTGTCGGGGTCGATCTTGTCGGCTTCCTGCTTGTGGATGCCGGGCGCCTGGAAGGTGACGACGTTGCCGACCATGGAGCCGAACCGGGCGGCGGCGAGCTGGGCGAGGGCACCGCCGAGGCTGTGGCCGGTGACCAGCGGTACGCCCGGTCCCTTGGTCTGGGAGAGCACCTGCTTGATGTCGCGGGCATTGCGGGAGAACTGGAACGTGCCGATGCCCCGGCCGTTGGCATCGTCGAGGGCGCCGCCGGCGTTGGCGGTGCCCCGGAAGGCGACCACGGGCTTGAGCGGGTTGCCGTCGGGATCCTTCGCGTCGGGGGAGGAGGGGACGAAGCCCACCACGCGGAAGCCCGAGTTGGTGTCTTCGTACTCGGCCGAGATCTCGTAGCCCCAGGCGGCGAGGGTGGAGGCATCTCCGCGGCCATAGGCGTAGGTGTGGGCGAGCTGCTCGACGATGACGTGGAACGCCGGGATGTCGGCCGTGGCCTGCAGGATCTTCTCCTCATCGGTGAGCATGTGCTCCACGCCGCCCTGGATGGCGCCCCACAGCCCCCCGAGGGCACCGCCTGCGAGGGCGGGCAGGCCGCCGAGGAGACCGCCGCCGATCTTGGCGCCCGTGGTGGCGGCCTTCTTGCCGCCGAGGGCCCCGAGCCCCCCGCCGATGCCGGCACCGATGAGCCCGGGCACTGCACCCGCGAGCATGGCGCCGTTGGTGGCGCCACCCTTGGCGCTGGTCTTGATGGTGTCGCCGATGCCGCTGGCCTTGTTCTTCGCGGCATCCCAGCCCTCGGACAGGGTGTTGCCGACGGCCTTGAGACCCCGGCCGGCCTTGTTGGCGCCCTTGACCGCGAGGTCGCCCACGGCCTTGGCGCCGCTCAGGGCCGCACCACCGAGGGCGGAGGCACCCTTGGTGATGCCCTTGCCGGTGGCCTTGAGCGCCTTGCCGATGCCCTTGCCGGCGGACTTCAGGCCGCCGCCGATGCCCTTGCCCAGGCTCTTCAGGCCCTTTCCGAACCGGGCGAGCCGGCCCTTGGGCTTGCCTTGCTCGCCCTTCTGACCGATCAGATCGAGCGCGAGCGGCTGCGCCTGCTGCTGCTCCTGGGACGGCTGCACGAGCGGATCCTGCAGGACGTCGCTCGATGGCTGGGAGGGGGCGGAGGCCTGGCGGGCCTTGCTCCTGGTACCGATCTCGAGTGCCATGGTTCGCTCCGGGCATCGGTACCACTGTAACGTTGATGTGCGTGGTTGTTCACCCCGTTTGTGGGATGATTGTTGACGGCCGTCCGGTAATACCGTCTCGGAGCGTCCAAACGGATGGGAACGGGCGACCTGCCACGAAGAGGATCGGATCTGACGAAGGTCACGAACGGGGCACGACGGTCACGAAGGGGGCATCGGGCCCTGGACTAGAATTGGATGCCCCGCTCCGGCGTGAGCGGCTCCGGCGTCTGCGCCTGGGGGCCGTCGAGCATCTGCAGCAGGTCGATCTCGATGGCGCGAGCGATGGTGCTGATCGGGACGTCGTTGGCGGTGCCCTCGAAGGGGTTCTCGCTCGCTCGGCCGATGCGCTCGATGGTGTGGAAGACCCACATGACCACCATGCTGAACGGCACGCTCGCCCAGACGAAGACGTACTCACCGAAGACCGGGTAGTCCTCGGCGACGACCTCCGACAGGGTCTGGAATTGCTCCATGACGGCGAAGGGAACCATGAACAGGAAGATCCAGACGAAGAAGCTGTTCAGCGTGGCGTACTGCCGGGGGTAGGGGAAGTTCTTGATCCGCTCGGACTTGCCCTGCAGGGCCACGAGCTCCGTGAGCTGGTCCTGCATCGACATGTGACGGAAGTCGTCGATGAGGTCCTGCAGGCGAAGCTCCCGAAGGCGATGGCTCTGGGTGGTGAGCAGGGCGGTGGCGGGGTTGGCGTGGGCGAGCACCTGCTGCACCTCGTCGGGAGACAGGTGGGGCGTCAGGTCCTCCTCGAGGGTGCGCTGGTGTTCCGGACAGGCGGCCCGGATGCCCCACTCCTGGTTGCTGCGGTGCTTGTGGAAGTACTCCCACTCCCGCATCGAGCGCATGCTGTGCCGAAACGCCGCCATCCAGGCGATGTGTCGTTGGACGAGCTCCTGCTGGATGGCGCCGAGTGTCTCGGCGGGGACGGGCTCGGGGCTGAACTGGTCGGAGATGAAGTCGCAGACCACGAACCCCCACGCGCGTGAGGTGTTCACGACGCCGCCCCAGATCTTCCGCGCCTCCCACAGCCGGTCGTAGGTCGCGTTGTTCTGGAAGCCGAGGATGAAGGCGACGGCGGTGCCCACCAGGGACACCGGAAGCCAGGGCACGTGGAGCCAGCGCAACCCCAGCAGCTCCACCAGGACCACGGGGACCAGGGAGATGACGAGGAAGGTGAGGGTCTCGTACCGGGTCCATCGGAGCATGTCCCGGGGGGAGTAGACGCGCTTGGTGTACATGGAGAGTGGCTCGGGGCTCGGGCGCCCCGTACGCGTCGGACCATCCACTGCAGCGGACATGGGGAGCAGCCCGGAGCGGAAGACGTGCCGCGGGTGCATGTCGGGAGCCCTCGGGTGGGAGCGTGAGCTGACGTCTCGTGACGACGTGCCGTCCCCGGCTCGCCTGGAGATCTGATATATGACCAGTGGTCATTCGAGTGACCGATGGTCATTCATGCTTGAGGAGGCCCCATGAAGACCCCCCGGAACACCCCGCAGGCCCAGGCGCTCTGGGATGGCGCCTGGAAGGACGCCGACGCATCCGAGACGGAGGTCAACGCCGATCTGCGCGCCCTGGCGGAGCAGCTACGAAGTGGCCGCGCGCTGGATCTCGGCTGCGGCCTCGGACAGAACGCCATCTGGCTCGCGGAGCACGGGTTCGAGGTGACCGCCTGCGACCTGTCGTCCGTCGGCCTCGACAAGGCCCGTGCCGCGGCCGCATCCCGGGGCGCGCGTGTGGCGTTCCGCCAGCTCGATGCGGCGGAGTGGACCCCGGACGAGACCTTCGACCTCGTCGTCAACACCTACGCCCTGCCGATGGACGGGGACCGTCGGGCCCGCGCCATCCGGGCGGCGGCCGCGGCGGTCGCCCCGGGGGGCTACCTGCTGATGGCCGACTGGCATGTCGGCGCGGCCAGGGTGTACCCGGAGGTGTTCAGCGAGGACGATCTCCTCACCCTCGACGAGGTGCTGCCCCTGCTCGACGGTCTCGAGGTGATCCTGCAGGAGGACGGAAGGCCAGGCGGAAAGCTGCCGGACGTCTTCGTCGTCGCACGCCGTCCGGTGGAGGCGGCGTGAGCCAGGACGACGCCCCGATGGGCAGGTTCCAGCCGCCGGAGGTGCGCTGCCGTCAGGTCCTCGACGCCGCCCGGGAGCTCCTCGTGCAGGTGGGCTACGAGCGGATGAGCGTCTCTGCGGTGGCCCGCCGGGCGGGCATCGCCAAGGGCACCGTGTACCTGTACTTCGACAGCAAGGCAGCCATCCTGGCGGCGCTGCAGGCGGAGCTGGTGGCCGACATGGTGGCGCTGCCGGCCCTCGACGACCCCCGGGCGTCCTGGCCGGAGCGCCTGGATGCGCTGGTGGCGCACTGGCTGCAGCTCGATCTGAGCCACGCCGACGTCTACGCGGCGGTGTTCGCCATGAGCCACGACGACCAGCCGGACCACCTCGTGGCCTGCCTGGATCTGCTGCGTCGGATCGTGGAAGGCGGCATCGAGGAAGGCGTCTTCGACGTGGAGGACATCGACGAGACCGTCCGGATGCTGTTCCACGGCTACAGCGGGGTGGCGTTCGCGAAGCGCGACGGGCCGGCGGACGCCGAGCGGCTCACGGGCGTGGTGCAGCGGTTGTGGCGGCGGGTGGTCGGTCTGACGTGAGCGCTTGACGGCGCTCACGGAGACACGGATCCGGGCGGGGCACTCTGTGTGAGCCCCCCCAGCCTTCCCCAAGAACGAAGAAGGCGGGCCCTTTCAAGGACCCGCCGTGTTCGTTCAGCCGTTCAGCCGTTCAGCTCAGCGCTGGGGCTTGGAGAAGCGGAACTTCTTTCCGCCGAAGGGCTTGCGGTCGGCGCGATCGCCGCGGTCGTCGCGCTTGTGGCCCCAGGGCTTGCGGCCGGGGGTGCCGCGCTTGCCCTCGCGGGACTCGCTGTGGTCGCCCTTGGACTTGTAGGGGCGATCCTGGAAGCCACCCTCACGGCGGGGGGCGTCGTCGCGGCGACCCTTGGACTTGTAGGGGCGATCCTGGAAGCCACCCTCGCGGCGGGGGCCGCGGCCACGGAACTCGCGGCGGTCGCCGTCGTTGCGGTCACCGCGGTCGGCGTAGCGCTCGGGGTCACGCTGCATGGGGGGCTTGCGGCGGTTGTCGCGGGGACGGGCGAGCTCGATGTCGACGTCCTGGCCACGCAGCTGGATGGTCTGGTGTGCCTGGGCGATGCGCTCGGCGTCGGCGGCGGCCATGCCCACGAAGGTGATGTGCTGCATGACCTGGATCTTGCCGATGAACTCGGACTTCAGGCCCGTCTCGCCGGCGAGGGCGCCGACGATGTCGCCGGGGCGCACCCGGTGACGCATGCCGGCGTGGATGGCGAGCTGGGCCTCGTTTGCGGCGCGGCGCACGGGCTCGTCGATCTCCACGGGGTCGGTCAGGGAGACGTCGCGGACGCCGAGCAGCACCTTGACGGCAGCGGCGGCCAGATCCTCGGCGGACAGGTCGAGGGAGCCGATGAACTCACGGACGTCGTCGATCTCGCCGGCGGCGACCGTCGTCAGCTCTTCGACGAACTGGTTGCGGCGGGCGATGGAGATGGCACGCTCGCTGGGGAGCTGCACCTGCTCGACGTTGTGGCCGATGTCGCGCTGGATCCAGTTGAACTTGCGGCGGTCGCGGGGGCCCACGAGGCTGATGGCGTGACCCTCACGGCCGGCGCGACCGGTGCGGCCGATGCGGTGCACGTAGGTCTCGGCGTCGTCGGGCAGGTCGAAGTTGATCACGTGGGTGATGTGCTGCACGTCGATGCCGCGGGCAGCCACGTCGGTGGCGGCGAGGATCTTCAGGCCGCCGGAGCGCAGGCGCATGAGGACGCGCTCACGGGCCGCCTGGGACAGATCGCCGTGGAGGGCGTCGACGGGCAGGCCACGCTTGGCGAGGTTCTCGGCGATCTCGGCGCAGCCGCGGCGGGTGCGGGCGAAGATGAGCATGGCGTCGCCGGTCTCGGCGCGCAGGATGCGCTCGATGGCGTTCATCTTCTCGGACTGGCGGACGGGGATCCAGGTCTGCTCGATGTGGTCGACGTGGTTGCCCGAATCCTCGACCTCGAGCTGCAGGGGATCGGTGAGGTAGGTCTGGGCGACGTCGCGGATGGCGTCGGGCATCGTGGCGGAGAACAGGGCGTTCTGCTGGGTGCCGGGGCAGGCGCGCATGATCTGCTGCACGGCCTCGATGAAGCCCATGCGGAGCATCTCGTCGGCCTCGTCGAGCACGAGGTACTCGAGGCCGGACAGGTCGAGGTTGCCGCGCTCGATGTGGTCGATGATGCGGCCGGGGGTGCCGACGACGATGGGCACGCCGGACTTGAGCGCCTTGAGCTGGCCGTCGTAGGGCACGCCGCCGTAGATGGTGACGCCGCGCACGGGCAGGCCGGCGGAGAAGGTCTTGAGGGCGTCGGCCACCTGGATGGCGAGCTCGCGGGTGGGGGCGAGGACGAGGGCCTTCACACCCTTGGGGCCGTGGGCGAGCTTGTGGATCATCGGCAGGCCGAAGGCGCCGGTCTTGCCGGAGCCGGTGCGGGCGCCGCCGAGGACGTCGCGGCCCTCCAGCAGCGCGGGGATGGCGACCTGCTGGATGGGGGTGGGGGTCTCGAAGCCGAGCTTGGCGATGGCGCCGAGGATGCGCTCGTCGAGGCCGAAGTCGGCGAAGGAGGGGCCGGTGGCCTCGGTGGGGGTGTCGACGGTCTGGGTAGCGGTCTCGTTCATTCCGGATTCCTCTGGTCTTTCAACGCCCATGACCCTGCGCGGCACGCGGCACCGCGCGGGTGCGGTGGCGTGGGTGTCGGGGGACCTTTGGCTTCCGGAACATCGCTGGGATGAGCGCGGTCCCTGAGGTGGGACCTGCGAGGCAGGCTGGCGCAAGGAGCAGGCATCCTGCTGTGGGTCACAGAGGAGCACCTGCGCGTGTTCGGAAGGCACCGGGGTCGCCCGTGTGGGGCAGGGCCGCTCATCATGGCGGCGTATGTGGTTTCAATGGCTGCTGCGCACCTGGATTCCACAGCCATCGGACCACTCAGCCTGCCTACAGGTCGTCGTCCACCAGCCACACTGCCAGGAGCATGGGCCCTTTCACCCTTTGGAGGCCGAAAGGCAAGGAACATGGGACTTTGATGACATGTGTGGCGCGGCCCGTCGCGCCGTTTCCGGAGGGTGGACCTGACGGCTCGCCCCGCGTCTGCCATGCTGCGGCCGTCGGGGAGGCATGATGGAAGAGACGATGGGCGGGGGGATGGCGCGGGCGTCGTCCTCCTGGGACGCCGACCTGTCCTGCGAGGTCGTCCCGTTCGCGGACGGCCTGGGGGTGCAGGTCCTCGGCGCGACCGATGCCGTGGCCGCCGAGCTCCGGGTCGTCCGCGAAGAGGGTGGCGGTCGGCTCGGCCGGGCCCCGGCGGTCGATGGCGAGGGGCACGTACGGGTCCCGCTGGTGGCGGTCGACGGCGGGTTCCGGGGCTTCCTGCCGTTCGGCGTACCCCTGGGAGCACAGCGCACGGACCGCCTCCTCGTGGTGCTCCGCGGACCGGACGGATCGCCGGTGATGGCCCGGGACCTCCCGGCGACCTGGCGCACCGTGCCCGTGTGGACGGCATCGGAGCGGTTCCGGCCCCTGGTCGGGCTGTGCCGGTACGTGCTCGGACCGGATGCGGTGCTCACCACCGCCCGGGAGCGGGTGCTTCGGGAGGCGCTGGGCCTGACCGACCTGCTCGACGGCTACGAGGTCCGCAAGATGTGGGAGCAGAAGGTGGATCCGTCCCTCGACGGGCTCCTGCGGGGGCTGTCCTGGAAGCTCGCCGAGTTCGACGGCCAGCAGTGCCTGGACGTCGTGGTGGGCGTGGCGGGTGCGGAGGCAGCCTCGGAGCCGTACGCCACGGCGCTCGCGGAGGTCGCGAGGCGACTTGGGGTGGAACCACCGGCGAGCACGCCCCGGCCCATGCCGTCCGAGTCCGATGCCGCGCGCGCCGCATGGCGGGCCGAGTCCGAGCGTGCACGGCAGCAGCACGCGTCCAGGACGAAGGTGGCCCAGGCCCGCAGGTCTCCGCCGGCACCACGGCCTGCGGCCCCCGACCGTGCCGGCGGGCATGGGAAGAAGCCGGGCATGGGAGGAGGTCGGGCTCCGACACCTGCGCCGGCCGGACCACCCGCCGCGGACGAGCTGGTCGTGGAGCAGGAGGAGCCGGGCCTGCTCGAGCGCTGGATCGCGCAGCACGAGCCCGAGAAGAAGACCTTCCAGAAGCCGTCCCTGGCTTGGATGGTCGTGCTCGTCGCCGTCCCGACCCTCATCGCGGGGCCCCTCGGGCTGCTGCTCGGCATCGGCGTCGTGCTATGGCTCAACGGTCGGGCAAGCCGGACCTGAGGGCCTCCCGATTCCATTGCTGAGACCTTTTCACGTTTGCTGACAGGATTTCCGGGGCACTCTCCCATACATGGCAGTCCTGACGAGTCGGCGTTCGTACGTCGATTCTCGTCGTGATCCGCGTCCGGTATGCGAATTCCGCACGAAGGAGTGGACACATCCTTGGCAGCAGCCCTGATGTTCCAGGGGTACATGCGCGCCACAGGACGGCCAGGAGGCGATCATGGGTGCGAAGAGAACGGCGATGCTGCTCGAGCCCGGCAGGGGCATGCTCGATCCGATGCGGGCGCGGGTGGAGGTGCCGGGCTGGCACGTTCGGGTGGGCTCGTCCGTGCAGGACGTGGCCGATGCCCTCATCGAGGACGGCCTCGATGTCCTCATCATCGGGCCTGGCGTGGAGCTCGACGTCCGGGTGCAGTGCGTCAAGCTCATCTTCACCCTCAGCCGCAACACGGCGGTCCACCTCAGCGACCTGTCCGGCGGCAGCGAAGGCACCATGGCCTTCGTCCAGCGGGTGCTCGGGGAGCCGGTGGCGGCCTGAGAGGGCGTCACACCTTCAAGGCCCGGGGGCGTCCCGGGCAGTCTCGCTCGCCGGCTGCTCGCGCCGGCCGCGGAGGCGCGGACGAGACCTACCGCCGGAACAGGCGCCAGGTGACGGTGAACTCGGCGCCGGCGCCTGCGTGCCAGACCGTAAAGGCGTGGGAGCCGAAGACGGTCTGCTGGCCGAATTCGGGTCGCAGGTAGATGCCGTAGTCGATGTGGCCCTTGCGGCTGGGGACGTCGAGGCCCAGGCGAATGGGGATCGTCGTGTCGACGGTGCCGGTGATCTGGGTGAGCTCCGCGAAGTTCAGGTCGTACTTCCCTCCGGCGACCCTCAGGCCCGGCGCCACGGTGAAGGTGGCCTCGCCCGTGACCGGTACCCGCCAGTGGGAGTAGATCGTGCCGGAGGCGTAGGCCCCCTCGCCGTTGACCAGGGATGCGAGGATCGTGAGCCAGTCGTACTGCACGTCGATGGAGTGCATGCGCTTCTTGCCATGGAAACGTGCCTCCACCGGGAAGAACTGCAGCGAGTAGCCGATGGAGCCGTCGTCGAACGAGCCCATCACGGAGCCGCCGCCGGAGAAGCCCAGGGACCACCGGCTCGGTGTGCGTGTGGGGGCCGTGATGCTGGAGGCAGCGGGCGCGAGGGCGGCCTCCTGCGCCGGCGCCTTGGTGGCGGGTTCGCTGACGGACAGCGAGGTGTCGTCTGCCTGGGCAGCGGTGACCGAGAGGACGAGGGCGAGCAGGGACGACATGGGGCCTCCGAGGCTGGGCGGACGACGAGCACGTCCGAGCCGAGGATACCGTCGGCGAAGCGGAGCAGCAACAGCTTGCCTTGCAGAAGCGGGCGCGGGGCGCCGAGAACGCAGGAAAGGCGTCACTCCTGCCGGAGTGACGCCCCTGATCCCGTTGTGAGGGTGGCGTACCGCTCGTGGCCGACTATTCGAGCATGCTCCGCAGCATCCAGGCCGTCTTCTCGTGGATCTGCAGCCGCTGGGTGAGCAGGTCGTTGGTGGCCTCGTCGTTGCTGGCGCTGGCGGTGGGCAGCACCGAGCGGGCGGTGCGGACGACCGTCTCGTGGTCGTGGACCAGGGCGGCGATCATCTCCTCGGCGGCGGGCAGGCCCTCGGCCTCGGTGATGCTCGTGAGCTTGAGGAATTCCTTGTAGGAACCGGGGGCGGGGGCACCGAGGGCGCGGATGCGCTCGGCGATCACGTCGACCGCCGCGGCGAGCTCGGTGTACTGCCCCTCGAACATGAGATGCAGCGTGTTGAAGAGGGGACCGCGCACGTTCCAGTGGAAGTTGTGGGTCTTCAGGTACAGGGTGTAGCTGTCGGCGAGCAGGCGGGACAGGCCGTCCACGATGTCGAGCCGTTGGCCTTCGGGAATGCCGATATCGATGTTCATGGGTCCTCCGTGGCGGGCGTTCATTCTACCTCCGTGTGGGGTACCGGTCGGAGGCGGGCACCATGCCCAGGCCTACTTCTCGGTACGTCTGAATCAAATGTAGGGTGGCATGATGGATGCGTCAAAGTGATGGTATGTTTCACTTCCATCACGAATGGTTATGAGTGGGCCAGGAGGTCTCCATGAACTACGGTGCTCTTCCCATCACGCTCCGCCAGCTCCAGTACGCCTGTGCCGTGGCTGACGAGCTCAGCTTTCGTCGAGCGGCCGAGCGGTGCTTCGTGTCCCAGCCGGCGTTGAGCGCACAGCTCGCCGAGCTCGAGCGCATGCTCGGCGTGCGTCTGTTCGAGCGACACAGCCGACGGGTGCTCATCACGGCCGCGGGGGAGACCCTGGTGGCCCACGCCCGTGGTGTGCTGCTGGGCACCGACGACCTGCTCCTGGCCGCACGCCAGCTGGTCGATCCCCTGGCGGGTATGCTGCGGCTCGGGGTGATCCCCACCATCGCGCCCTACCTGCTGCCCGATCTCGATCCGGCTCTGCGTGCCGCATGGCCGAAGCTGGATCTGCAGTGGACGGAAGACAAGACGGAGGTCCTCGTGGAGGCCGTGAAGGCGGGTCGGCTCGACGGTGCCCTGCTCGCCCTCGAGGCCGACATCGGGGGGCTGGCCTACGAGCCGCTGGCGCGCGATACCTTCGTGCTTGCCGTGTCGCCGGAGCATCCCCTCGGAGACGAGGTCGGGCCGGTGGGGCTCGGCGTGCTGCAGTCGGAGCGGGTGTTCCTGCTCGAAGACGGCCACTGCTTCCGTGACGAGGCCCTGGATGTGTGCGCGATGGCCGGTGCGGAGGAGCAGGCCTTCCGCGCCACCAGCCTCGGTACCCTCACCCAGATGGCTGCGGGGGCGGGTGGCGTCACGCTCCTGCCGCAGCTCGCAGTCGAGGTGGAGAACCGGCGTGGCAGCCTCGTCATCCGTCCGTTCCGCGCGCCGACTCCGGGTCGCACCCTCGCCTTCGCCTGGCGCCCGGGCTCGCCGGTCGGGGAAGCGCTGAAGCGGCTTGCAGATACGGCCCGTGAGCGCTGTGAGGCAATTTTCGAGACCGTGAGCAGCTAGGGGCGAGACAGCTCATGGCCTGTGACACGGGCATGGCGGCCGTCCAGGCTTTCGACAGCTGGCGTGGAGCACGTCGTGCCACCAACGGTACGGGCATTGCCGGCTGGTTCGTGTGGCCTGCCTGGCTCGCCACCCCCGTGACGGGCATCGTGGCAGGCTCCCAGAAGAACCAGCTCGTTCGTCTGCTCCTCGCGAGCCAGCCCGTCGATCAGCGGGTGGCTTCTCGCGAGGACTGAGCACGTCGGGGCGTCCTCCGGAGGCATCCCACCTCCGGGGGAGTCGGGTCAGTTCCGACCGAGGAACCCCACGAGCTCCCGCCCGATCTCCAGTGCCATCGTCTTCTGCAGTGCGTGGCCGGCCTCGGGAAAGGGAAGACGTGGGCCATCGGGCACCGTGGCGGCCACGGCCTGCCCGATGGACACCGGGACGATGGGGTCGTCGTCGGCCCACGCCACCAGGGTGGGGTGGGTCATGTGGCGCAGGTTGTCCCCGTGGACGGCGAAGTCGTGGGCCCCGGCGTCCATCGTGGAGAACAGGCGGTCGTCGTCGGTCAGGTAGGACGGAAAGCCCATGGCCCTGTACAAGCGCCGTCCGATGGGGGCGAGCAGGGCCCGGCCCGGAGCCGTGCGACCCGGAAGCATCAGCCAGCGGTACAGCGCCACCCGGTAGTGTGGCGTGGGACCGGCGCTCGCGAGCAGGGCGCAGCGTCGCACCCGCTCGGGATGGTGCCGGGACAGGTGGGCGATGACGACGCCGCCGGCGGAGTGGCCCACGAGATCCGCCTGGGGGATGTCGAGGGCGTCCATCAGGGCCAGGACCGAGGCCGCGCGTTCCTCGACGGTCAGGGGACGGTGGAACGGCCTCACGGACTCGCCGAAGCCGGGCAGCTCGATGCGGATCAGGCGGCGGTGGGCCGTGACGACCGGCGCGAGCCACCGCCAGTCACGGATGCTGCCGGGCAGACCGTGGATGGCGATCAGCGGCACCTCGCCGACTCCCTCGTGGCCGTCTCCTTCGTCGGTATAGGACAGGGTCCCGAGGGGCCCCTGGACGTACTGACGTGGTGGATCGGAAGGGGAGGGCGGGTGCATTGGGGGATCCGTGGCTGGAGGCGTGGCCATGATGCCACGGGGGACTGGCCCCCGGTCAGCGCACCCGCAGCAGCGTGACGCCGTCGCCGATGGGAACGAGGCTCAGGTCGACCCGCTCATCGGTCCGCCGGGCCTCGTTGAAGGCGCGGATGGCCTGGGTGGAGGGCTCCTGGTTGGTCTCGTCGAGGACCGAGCCGCCCCACAGGACGTTGTCGACCGCGATGAAGCCGCCCTTGCGGACCAGGGTGAGGCAGGTCTCGTAGTAGGCCTCGTAGTTCTCCTTGTCGGCGTCGATGAAGGCGAAGTCGAAGGAGGCGCCGTCGGCCTGCAGCTGCTTCAGGGTGTCGAGGGCGGGGGCGAGGCGGAGGTCGATCTTGTGATCGACCCCGGCGCGCTGCCAGTAGCGGCGGGCCATGCTCGTCCACTCCTCGGAGACGTCGCAGCAGACCATGCGGCCGTCGTCGGGCAGCGCCTCGGCCACCGCGAGGGAGGAGTAGCCGGTGAAGGTGCCCACCTCGAGGTAGGAGCGGGCGCCGGTGATGCGGGCCAGCATGGCCATGAAGGCGCCTTGCAGCGGGCTGATCTGCATGACGGCCATCTCGAGGGTGGAGGTCTCCGCGCGCAGATCCGCGAGGACCTGGCTCTCGCGGGCGCCGATGCGCGCCATGTACTCGACCAGTGCGGTGTCCTGGATGCCGTGGGATGCCATGGGGTTCTCCTATCGCGTTGCACAGGAGGGGTACCCCGGTGGGGCCGGAGGTGCAGTGCCGACACCCGTGTTCTCGCCCTTGCCTTCGCCTGTGCCCGTGCCCGTCCGACCCGGAACATGGGTGACAGTCCGTGAGCTCGGGGCCTCGGGGCCCCAAGGGGCGCCCGTACGATTCGGCGCCCCAAGGAGCGCCATCGGGGACGGGCGCAGCAAGGGACGCCCGTACGATTCCACGCCCCAACCAGCCCTCTCGCCTGAACCCTTCGGACCACCACCCCAGCCCGACCGTCAGGTCGGTACCGAGGCGAGGAGCGCAGCGACGAAGAATCGGTGCCGGCAAGGCGGTCGGGCGGGCGACCTTTCACGGGGCCCGAAACGCGAAAGCAATCCCAGGGATCTCCTTCAGCCGCACACCCAAGGCCAGCTGCGGTCCGGTGCTGCCGAAACGAGGAGCTAGGGAGAGGCCGACCTCCTGGTCGGCCCGACCGACGCGACGAAGGATCGGCAGCGCCGGGCCGCTGCTGGCCGTCCCCTCCTTCGATCCGTCTGTCAGCCTTCACACTGCGGTGTGAAGGCTGACAGACGGATCGAACGAGTCAGGATTGGCGCGGACGCGGCGTGCAAAGTCCTGGAGGATGGGCAGGCCGTGGGTGCGCCAGGCGGAGATGACGGCTTCGGGGACGCGGACGCGCATCTCGTACATGCCGACGGTGCCGCACAGCACATCCATGTACAGCGCGCCTTCGAGCTTGTGCAGGGTGAAGAGCCAGGGTTCCTGGTGAAGCATCATGAGGACCCTCCTGGAAATGCAGGGATGAAAGGTGCGCCCACTGGGTACCGGGCGCGGCGCGGCGCGTTCTACTACAGGTTGTGCCTGATGTGTAGCTTCATCCTGATGTTTCGCGGAATGTGCCGTTCCTGGGCAGCAGAGGTGCCTGTGACGCGCGCGCTGGCCATGTACGCTCGCTTCACCCACGGGCATGGAAGGACTGGATGAGCGGGAGCTGGCGCTTCAGACGCCTCAACGACGATGCGAGCTGGTGGGTCGACGTCGGCCCCCTGCGCTGCGTGTTCGACCCGTGGCTCGTGGGCAGCGAGATCGACTTCGGACGCTGGTTCAACGAGCAGTGGCACGTGGGGCCCGTGGTCGCCCCGTCGGAGCTTCCGCCCCACGAGCTCGTCCTGGTGACCCAGCGCTACCCGGATCACTGCCACGAGGAGACGCTGCGGGCCCTGCCCGATCACGTCACGCTCGCGGTGGTGCCCGATGCCGTCGTGAAGGTCCGCAAGGCCCGTCCCGACCTGCCCCTGGTGGTCATCCCCACCTTCGAGCAGCCTCCGCTGCACGTCCAGGGCGTACGGATCTGGCGGCTCACCACCCCCCTGTGGCGGCCTCCGCGCTACCACGCCGTCATGGTCCAGGTGCCGGATGGCCGCACCCTCGTCCATGCACCTCACGGGCTCACGGTGCGGGAGGCCAGCACCATCGCCGCCCGGTGTGACGTCCGGTTGCTGGCCATCACGCGGCAGTGGTTCAAGCTGCCCTTCTTCCTCGGCGGTGCGGTCAATCCCGGTCCGGAGGCGGCCCGACGCGCGGCGCGGCTCCTACGTCCTCAGGCCTGCTTCGCCATCCACGACGAACCCAAGGTGGGTGTGGGGCTCGTGGGGCACATCGCGAAGGTCGATCGACCCTCCCTGCAGGCCACGGATCCCTCCATTCCCTGGGTGGCGCTGCCCGCGGGAACCACCGGGCTCCTCGACTGAACGAACGCAGGTCGGGGTAGGCATCACGCGCAATTGAACGAGCGGATCTTCGGCACGATGAGGGGCAGGCACGCGCGACAGGAGAGGGCCATGTCCACGCAGGATTCCGACCCGAGAAAGGTGCTGGTGGTGGGCGGCACGGGGCAGCTCGGGCGGATGATCATCGCCGAGCTGCAGACGTTCCCCGGTGTGGAGGTACGCGCCCTGGTGCGTCCGGAGAGCCGGAACAAGGCGATGGAGAGCCTCTCGGCGGACGTGGAGATCGTGGAGGGCGACCTGTCGTCGTCGGAGGACGTGCTGCGGGAGGCCTGCCGGGGTGTGACCTCGGTGGTGTCCGCCGTCCAGGGGGGCGAGGACGTCATCGTCGACGGTCAGCTCGCGCTCCTGAGGGCGGCGGTGGCGGAAGGGGTGTGCCGTTTCGTGCCCTCGGACTTCACGTTCGACTTCCGCAAGCTCGAGGAGGGCGCCAACCCCAACGCCGATCTGCGGCGTGCCTTCGCCGAGCGCAGCGTCGACGAGGCGGGCGAGGCCCAGGTGGTGCACATCTACAACGGGTGCTTCCTGGACATGGAGAACCTGTTCGGGTTCCTCGGGGCCTTCGACATCGCCCACGGCACCATGGCCCTGTGGGGCGACGGCCACGCCGTCATGGACTTCACGGCCCGCCGGGACGCCGCACGAGTGGCCGCCTGGGCCGCCGTCACCGATCACAAGGTGCCCGACCACTTCCAGGTGGCCGGCGACTCCCTGGACTTCTGGGGCCTGAAACAGGCCGTGGAGGAAGGATCCGGACGCATCTTCGACGTCGTGGAGCACGGGGGCCTCGAGCTGCTCGAGGAGAGGATCGCCGTACTCCAGGAGGCCAGGCCCGACGACCTCATGGCGTGGCTTCCGCTCATCTTCTGGCACGACATGCTCACCGGCCGACCGAAGCTCACGAACCTGAAGACCTCGATGGTGCCGGACTTCGAGCCGGAGTCGGTCAGATCCTATGTGGAGCGGCACGCCGACGAGTTCGGACTGGGCAGCCAGAAGCCGCCCGGTTGATCCCACGGGTGCGTCTGCACCGGATCTGCACGACATCTCCACGGCGGCTGCGCGGCATGCCCACTGGGACTGCACGGGCAGGCGCGAAGAGGAGGGCATCCCCAAACGGAGGTGCCCATGTCCTGGAAACGCCTGCTCGGCTATGCGTTCGTCTTCTTCCTGCTCGTCCCCACCTGGTTCATCCTGGGGGGCGTCAACCACGACCGCAGCCGTGACGCCGAGGGCGCGCTGTCGATGGAGGTCTCGAGCCTGTTCGGCGGCCCCGTCACCTTCCGTCCGCCGAAGGTCACCCGTCAGGGCGTGGACGAGGTGGTGAGCCGGGTCAAGGAGGACGATGCGTGGGTGGACCAGGTGGAGCTGGTCCCCTACGCCCACCCCGTGGGGCTGCAGCGTCACCACCTCCTCGCGGATGTGGGGGAGGAGCGCCGCAACCGTGGTCTCGTGAGCTTCCGCCTCTTCACGGTCGATGCCGCGGCGAGCTGGGCGTTCACGAGCTCGGGCGATCCGGGGGAGACGATGCGCATCGGCTGGCGTCCTCCGCAGGTCTCGATGATCGAGGACTTCGAGGTGCGGCTGGAGGGGGAGCCGGTGCAGGTCGACCTGCAGGAAGGCACCCTGTGGCTGGAGGTGCCCGCGGCGCCCGCACGCCAGGTGGTGATGGATGTGGACCTGCGCACGCGGGGCCGCGATCGGGTGGGGTACGCGGACGACGAATCGGGCCTCGCGACCCTCCGTGACGTGGACGTCCGCCTGCGTCTCGATCAGGACGACCACGACCTGCCGATGGACGCCGCCTCGCCCACGCGGGTCATCGACCGGGACGGCGGTGTCGAGCTTCTGTGGGTCTCCGACACGATGATCACCGATCGGTCCTTCGAGGCCTCGTTCGCCGACCCCATGCAGCCGGGCGAGCTCGCGGCACGGCTGGCCTGGGCCGCTCCCTGGAGCCTCGCGCTCTTCGTGAGCTTCATCGGTGCCCTCGTGGTCGTGCGGGACATCGACGTCCACCCCATCCACCTCGTCCTCACGGGGATGGGCTTCTTCGCCTTCAACCTTCTGTTCAGCTACCTCGTGGATGTCGTCGGCGTGGGGTGGGCCTTCGCTGTGTCGGCGGCCGTGAGCGTGTTCCTGGTGACCACGTACCTGTCCCAGGCCGTCTCCCCGGCCTTCGGCTACCGTCAGGCGGGGGTGGCCCAGCTCGTCTTCCTCGTGGGCTTCGCCTTGGCGAACGTCTGGGAGGGCATGACGGGCCTGTCCATCACCGTCACGGGCATCGTGACGCTGTGGGCCATCATGCGCATCACCGCCAAGGTCGACTGGACACGTGCCTTGTCCAGGGACAAGGTGGCAGCCTAGGAGGGGTCATGCACCTGTTGGTCGTGGATGACGATGACCACCTGCGCGAGGTGGTGCGCTTCACCCTCGAGCAGGCCGGCTACGCCTGCGCCGAGGCCCGGAACGGGGTGGAGATGTTGGAGCAGGTGGAGCAGCAGGCGCCGGACCTCATCGTCCTGGACGTGCTGATGCCCCTGATGGACGGCATGACCGCCCTGCGCGAGCTCCGCCGCGCCCACGACACCCCGGTGGTCCTGCTGTCCACGCGGGGCGAGGAGATGGACCGGGTGATGGGGCTGGATCAGGGGGCGGACGACTACCTGCCCAAGCCCTTCAGTCCCCGTGAGCTCGTGAGCCGGGTCCGGGCGGTGCTCCGCCGCACCCGGCCGGCGCCCGCGGCACGGGGCCTGCAGCTCGATCCGCAGGCCCACCGGGCCTCCTTCGACGGACGCCCCCTCGACCTCACCTCCACGGAATTCCGCCTGCTCGCCGCCCTGCACGGGCAGCCCGGGCGGGTCTTCAGCCGTCAGCAGCTGGCTGCCCGTGCCTACGAGGACGGTCGCTTCGTGAGCGAGCGCACGATCGACTCCCACGTGCGCAACCTGCGGGCGAAGCTGGCGGCGGTGGGCATGGACGCGCCCCACACCGTGAGGGGCGTGGGCTACAGGCTCACGCCGTGAGTCGGCCCCTTCCGCTGTGGGTCTGGTGGTCCCTGAGCCAGCTCGCCGGCCTCACGCTGGCCGTGGGACTGTTCCTGTCCTCGGGGATCCTCAACCGCGAGCTGCGGGAGTCCACCTGGCGGAGCCTGCGCACCCAGGCGGAGATCACGGCGCTGTACCTCGAGGAGGTCGGTCCGCGGGCCGACCTGTCATCCCTGCTGGAGCGCGGCCGGGAGCACACGTTCAGCGCCTACCGGGTGGTCGACGGGCGCGGTGTGGTGGTGGCCAGCAGTGGGGGAGAGCTCGGCGCCGACCTGTCCCAGGACGCCGCCGTGGCCGCGGCCCTCCGTGGTGAGGTGGGGAAGGGGAGCGTGCCGCGGGAGCGGGCGCACCGGTACCCCCAGCCTGGCACCCCGAGTCGCTGGGCCTCCGAGCGCCTTCGGGTGGCCGTTCCCCTGGACTCCGGTGGGGCGGTGGTCGTGGTCAGGACCCCCAAGGAGCAGGTGCAGCTGTTGCTCGAGGAGGCGCCCGGACTCCTCGCCGTGCTGCTCGCCGCGCTGGCCGCCTCGTTGATCCTCACGTCGTGGATCAGCAGGAGGCTCACCCGTTCGCTGCGGCACGTGGCCGCCTGGGCGTCCAGGGTCGCGGACGGGTCCACGGCCGTGGCCGACGTGCCCGAGGGGCGCCCCTCCCACGTGGCCGAGGTCCGTCAGCTCGACGGCAGCCTGCGCTCCATGGCGGCCGAGCTCGACGCACGGATGGGCATGGAGCGGGAGCTGGCCGGTCACGTGGCGCACGAGTTCCGCACCCCCCTGAGCACGCTGCTCGGCACGCTGGAGCTGCTGCAGGGGCCGCTGCCCGAAGACCGGCGTCAGCGCTTCCTCGGCAACGCCGTCTCGGAGATCCACCGCCTCAACGGGCTGCTCTCCGACCTGTTGGCCCTCGCCCGCGTCGGTGCCGACAGCGCCCGGGGCACCGTGGAGCTGCGGGGCCTGGCCCACGAGGTGGTGGGCGATCGGCCGGTGGTGGTCCGTGGAGGCCCTCTCGAGGTGCGGGGCGACGACGCCTCTCTGAGGCTCGCCCTCGACAACCTCGTCGGCAATGCCGTGCGCCACGGGGCGCCGCCGTTCGCCATCGAGCTGCAGGCACACCATGACGGCGCGGTCGTCCAGGTGCTGGATGCCGGACCGGGGGTGCCGGAGGCGGATCGGGGGCGGGTGTTCGAGCGCTTCTTCACGACCAACCGCTCCGAGGGATCGGGCCTCGGCCTCGCCCTCGTGGCCCGGGTGGCTGCGCAGCATGGAGGCAGGGCACGCGTGATACAGGGCGGCTTCGAGCTGTCCCTCCCCCGGAGTCCCTCCTCATGACGACGCCACCGCCGGCCCTGGCCAGGGTCCGCAAGCTCCTCGCCCTCGCCACTTCCTCCAACCCCCACGAGGCCGCGCTGGCCGCCGCGCGGGCACAGGCTCTCATCGAGGCGCACCGTCTACAGGGTTGGCTCGATGCCGAGCAGGAGGCGGCGGCCGATCCGGACCCCATCGAGGATGCCCGGGACGAACCCCTGGAGACCGCCCGGCGGATCCGCAAGTGGAAGACGGTGCTCGCGAACGCGCTCGCCCAGGCGAACGGGTGCGTGGCCTACACGCTCGATGCGGGAAAGATGAAGTCCATCGTGCTGGTCGGGCGCCGCCGGGACCGTGAGGCCGTGAGGACCCTGTGGGACTGGCTCGTCCGTCGCATCGAGTGGTTGTCCGCCACCCACGGCGCCGGTCAGGATCGGCAGTGGCACGAGGCGTTCCGTATCGGCGTGGTGGGGGCCGTGGCGGAGAGGCTCCGGGAGGCGGTGGCCGAAGCCCAGGAGGCGCTCCCCGTGCGGGCCCTCGTCCGGGTCGAGCCCGCCCGCGCCGCCCACGAGCAGGCCCTGGAGCGCTTCGTGGGAGAGGAGCTCGAGCTGAAGCGTGGCCGGAGCATTCGCGTGGATCTGGAGGCGTGGCGCAAGGGCCGCGCCGCGTCGGATGAGCTCGAGCTGCCGGGAGACGACGAGCGCTGAACGGGGCACCCACCGGGGCCCAGCCGGTTCCTCTGTCGTCGCACCTGTGATGGAATGGGCCATCACGGCGAGGGCCTCACGCCCGCGCGCCGGAAGGAGTGGAGCGGATGCATCGGATCGTCTGGTTGTCGCTGGGGGGCATGCCTGCGCTGGCGTGGGGACAGTCCGGGATCGAGGGATTCGACGGCGACGAACTCGCCGCCCGCATCCAGGCGGAGCAGTGCGAGGTCGAGGCCGAGGAGGAGGCGAAGCGGCGCTTCGAGCAGGCCCGCGACGACGCCGGTCGTGCCCTCACCGACGACGTGGTTCGCGTGTGGCGTGAGGAGCTCTCCGACCCCCTGGAGACCTGCCTCACCCTGCCCGTCGAGCGGCGCGCGCCCTGCACGGAGCAGCTCCAGGCCTTTGGTCGGGCCGTCCGCGAGAGCCGCGTGAAGGTGCAGGGCACCACCCACGACATCACCACGGACTGTGGCACGCAGACCGTGGAGCAGGAGGCCTACGACGAGGCCATCTGGATGTGGGCGCAGCGGCACGACCCCGAGGCGCGGGCGGCGCTCCTGCGACTCGACGAGGAGGCCACCCTCGCCGCCACGATGCTGCAGGACGAGCGGAACCTCGAGGACTGGAAGGCCGCGCTGGCCGCCTGGGAGCAGGAGCAGGAGCAGCAGATCGTCCAGGCCGAACAGTCCCGGCTCGATGCCCAGCGTCAGGCCGAGGAGGAGCGCATCCTGGCGGTCCGGCAGGCCGAGCTTCGCCAGCAGGAGCAGACGTGGCGGACGGTCCGCACGGTGCTCATCGGACGCAGCGACTTCGACACGGCCTATGCGCTGCGGGCGGACGGCCTGTGGGCCAACGACGACTGGGCGCCCCAGGACGAGCTGCGTCTTGCCTTCGACATCCACCAGGCCATGTCGTCCTCCCGCGTCGGCTTCAGCATGCGCTGGACCCCCATCGGCCTCAACCTGCTCCCCACGGGCGAGACGGAGTTCTTCTTCGCGGGCATGCCCACGCTCATGATCCCAGGCATCGGCGGCCAGCTCGAGGGGCCTTACGTCGGCGCGGGTGCCGGCATCGGTCTCGCGTTTCCCGACGATGACGTCTGGTTGTCGTTCCCCCTGCAGGCCGAGGTGGGCTACCGACGGATCTTCAGTGAGGACTGGGGCTTTCTCGTGGGACTGGGGTTCACGGTGGGACAGACGGCCACCTGGATCGGTGATGCCTGGGGCTGGCGGGGCTGGACGGCCGGCATGGTGGTCACCCTCGGCATCGCGACTGACGTCCGGCGGCTGTGAGCGTGGGGGCTCCGGGGCATCCCGGGGCCGCGTTCCATCAAGACCCGGCGAGGGATCGCGACGGAAGGGGAGGGGCGAGTCGCCCCAGGCCACAGGAGCAGGCCCTTGGACCCTGTCCGTTCCTCCGTCATCGCCACATGGTGCCTCCTTGCGGGGGTGATGCCGCTCGCAGCGTGCACGGACTGTCCCGACACACCGACCATCGCCCGGGAGCTGGCCGCCCACGAGCCGGAGCTGATGGCCATCTGGTCGTCCTTCCCCGCCGAGGTCTGCGTTCGCGGGGTGGGCAGCGAGGAGGACATCCAGGGGCCGGGCTTCCAGGCCGCGGGACGGTACAACCCGGTCAGTCAGCGGGTCACGCTCCTCGACGACCTCGAGGCGCGGACCGGCAAGACGGTCGGGGAGGTGTTCCGGCACGAGGTGTGCCATGCGGCCAACCCGGCGGTGCAGGTCCCCGATGCCGTGGTGCTCCGGACGAGCCTGTACGCACAGCGCCCGCGCAACGTCGAAGAGGAGGCGGCCCGCTACTGCGAGGCGGGGCAGGAAGCCCTGGACTGGCTCTTCCTGGCCCACCAGGTGTGTGGCGACGAGGCAGCCTTTCCGGTGGGCCAGCTGGTGGCGCCGGTGTCCACCCTGTTGCCATGGCCCCGGGTGCGTCGGATGAGGGCCCCCCTGCAGGTCCAGGAGATCGGCGCGACACGGCTCGGCCCGGGCACGCTCGACGACTTCCTGCCCCTGTGGGTGGACGAGGATCGCCGGCACATCCGGCTGTCGCGGGTGCTGGACGGTCCTCGGGGGGATGTGCAGACCCTGGAGGTGGACCTCGCGACCTGGGAGGTCCACCCACCCAGGGGCGAGCAGCCGTTCACTTCCGTGGCGCAGGTGTGGCGGGCGGCTGGGATGGACTTCCGCACCTGGACCTCTCCTTTCGGGCGCCACGACGTCACCGGGGAGGAGGCGGGAGTCATCGCCGTGGATCGTCACGCCGCCTTCCGGGTCGGTGAGGTGGATCTGCTCCTGTGTGGGGCGCCGGACGGTTACGTGGCCTGGTTCCCCGCGTGGCACACGCTCGTGATCCTGGGGGACGAGGTGCTCAGGCTGCACCGGTACGCCGACTGAGGGCCGCATCGACCCGTTGATCGGTACGGACCTGCGCACGACGGGCCCTGCAGGGTGTTAGCCTGCGTCGTCACCACCGCGCAGTGAGGAACACGATGCACACCCCCGAAGAGATCATCCAGCGGCTCAAGGACGGAAACGCCCGCTTCATGGCCGACGAGCTCGAGCACAAGCAGCAGGATCAGCCCCGTCGCGGCGCCCTGACCTCCGGCCAGGACCCCTGGGCCATCGTCGTGAGCTGCGCCGACTCCCGCGTCGTCCCCGAGCTGGCCTTCGACACCGGCCTCGGCGAGCTGTTCGTGCTGCGGGTGGCGGGCAACGTGGCCAACACCTCCACCATCGCCAGCGTCGAGTACGCCGTGGCCCACCTGGGCACGCCGGTCGTCGTGGTCATGGGACACCAGAGCTGTGGTGCCGTCACGGCGGCCATGGGCGGTGGTGACAACGGCCACAACCTCAACCACCTGCTCGCCCACATCACGCCGGCCATCGCCACCTGCGGTCACGAGGCCCCCGTCGACGACGTGGTCCGGGAGAACGCCCGCCAGGTCGCGGCAGATCTCACCTCGCGGTCCACCATCATCAAGGGCGCGGTCGACGGCGGAAACCTCACCATCGTGCCTGCCTACTACAAGCTCGACGATGGCGAGGTCGTGTTCCTGTAGGGCACGCTTGCGATAACGGAGGGTATCAGCCTCCAACCCTGCAAACCTCCCGGCGCCGTGGCGACGGGAGGTTTTGTCGTCTATGCTGACGGGCGAGTGAACCGGTTCCCGGAGTACAGAGATGACAAGTCGATCGCTCGCGATCATCGGCCTGCTGACCACCCTGACGGCCTGCGAGCCGGCGGCCGAAGAGCTGCCTGCCGGACTGGGATCCTGCGAGGACGGCACCGATCTGGCGTGGTCCGACGTGCAGCCGATCCTTCAGCAACATTGCACGTCATGTCACAGCAGTGAATTGCCCGAAGGGGACCGATCCGGTGCCCCATTGTTCGTGAACCTCGACGAAGAGGCGACGGTCGTGCCGCAGGGCTTCCTCGTCTGGTCCACGATCTGGAACGGCTCGATGCCGAAAAATGGGCCTGCGATGCCCGATGAGGATGCATGGCTCGTGTGGGAGTGGCTCAGCTGCGCCGTGCTCGAGTAGGGGCGGCATGCCGGCTTGTCCGGGGGATGTCAGAAGCAGGAATCGAATGTCGGTTGACGGTCAAGGCGGCGGTCCTGTAGCAGTCCTGATCGTAGGAACAGATGAGAGGTGAACGATGACACAGCGATGGCTCATGGCCCTGGCGCTCGGTGCAGGTGGAATCCTCACCGGCTGCGCCGATCCCTGCGGCGAACCCGGCACTACCTGTACGGTCCTCGGCACCGGCTCCCCCGGCTCCAAGCTCGGCGAGACCGATCCCCTGGCGGCTCCGCTGTACGGTCCCATGGATGTCGCCATCCGCCACCACGCGGGTGACTTCTTCGTCGGCGACTGGAACAACCACCAGATCAAGCACGTCGAAGACGGCGTCCTCTCCGTGGCCATCGGCACCGACTTCCTCGGCGACGGCGACCCGGACTTCGAGGAGCGCATCGCCCCCGGCGTCCCCGGCACCACCGTGGCCCTGAACCACCCCACCTCCCTGGAGTGGAACCCGGTCACCAACCGTCTGCTCATCCCCAGCTGGCACAACCACCGGGTGCGTGAGTTCAACCCCGAGACCGGCAACTCGCTGGTGGTCTGCGCCAACACCGCCATCGACGACGGCAACGGCGCCAACGCGGGCTTCGCTGGCGACGGTGGCCCCGCGGCCGATGCCCTGATGGCGTTCCCCAACAGCATCACCATCGATCCCACCGACGGCAGCTTCTGGCTGCTGGCCCAGAAGAACGCCCGCATCCGCAAGGTGGAGGCCGACTTCTCCCTCATCGACACCGTCGCGGGCACCGGCGCCATCGGCTACGAGGGCGACGGCGGCGACGCCCTCGAGGCCACGTTCAACTTCTGGGATCCCGAGGACCTGCAGCCGCAGCCCTCCGGCGCCATCGAGTACGACGGCGAGCGGTACATGTACATCGCTGACACCTCCAACCACGTCATCCGCGTGTGGGACGTCATCGACGGCACCATCGACACCCTGCCTGGCACCGGCGAGCAGACCCTCCCCGGCGGGGAGTGTGATGCCGCGGCCCTGTGCTTCCCCCGCGATGTCGAGCTCGGTCCCGATGGCCGCCTGTGGATCGCCGACACCGACAACCACGTCATCCGGTCCTACGATCTCGCCACCGGCGAGATGACCACCGTGGTCGGCACCTTCGAGATGGGCAATGGCGAAGACGGCCTGCCGGCCCTCGAGACGGCCCTGAACCGCCCCTTCGGCATCGACATCTCCGACGACGGCATCCTGCTCATCGCCGACACCTACAACCACCGCATCCGTCAGGTGATCCCATGAACGCGCGTCTCCTCCTCCTCCTGAGTGGTGTCGTCGGTGCCTTGTCTGCCTGCGACGCCGAGCCCACCTGCGAGCCCGGCGAGATCTGCACCTGGTTCGGCACCCCCGGCGAGGCCGGTCTGTCCGACGAGGGCACCTACCGCACGGCCGCCTTCACCTTCTGGCCCACGGATGTGGCGTTCCACCCCACCGAGAACTGGCCGGTGATCATGGACTGGAACAACCACCGCATCGTCACCCTCGACGAGAACGACGAGCTGCAGATCATCTCCGGCATCGGCGGCATGCTGGGCGACGGCCCCGAGGGCGATGCGCTCCAGGCCATGTGGAACCACCCCACGGATGCCGACTTCCTGTCCGACGGCTCCCTGATCCTCGCTGCATGGCACAACTCCCGCATCGCGAAATTCTCGCCGGACCTGTCCACGGTCGAGTTCTACGCGGGCACCGGTGGCCGTGACTTCTCCGGCGACGGCGGTCCCGCCGCCGACGCCGTCCTCGATCTGCCCTGCAGCCTGCGGGTCGACGAGGACGACAACATCTACCTGTCCGACATGGCCAACCAGCGCATCCGTCGCATCGACCCCGAGGGCGAGATCGTCACGGTGGCCGGCAACGGCGAGCACGGCTTCAACGGCGACGGCGACGCCTCGGAGGTCAGCTTCGCGAGCCCGGCCCTGCAGCGCGCCGAGCCGGCCTTCAAGATGGACTACCACGACGGCTCGCTGTACCTGGCCGACACCCACAACGGCCGTATCCGTCGCTTCGACATCGACGAGGGCACCGTCACCACAGTGGCCGGCATGGGTGAGACCCCGGTCGACTCCAGCAACGGCACCGCCTGCACCGAGGGCTGTGGCTACAGCGGTGATGGCGGCCCCGCCACCGAGGCCATGCTGAACACCCCGTCCGACGTGGCCGTGGCCTCCGACGGCACCATCTACATCGCCGACACCGACAACTCCTGCGTCCGCCGCGTCACCCCCGACGGCATCATCGACACCTTCGCCGGTGTGTGCGGCCAGCCCGGCTTCGCCGGTGATGGCGGCCCCGCCAACGAGGCGCTGCTGAACCGTCCGTTCGGCGTCACCGTCGACCTGGACGACGTGGTCTACATCTCCGACACCTACAACAACGTCATCCGGCGGGTGGTGCCTGAATGATCCGCGGCTGGATGGCGCTTGGGGCACTCTGGCTCGCGGGATGCGGTCCAAACTGCATCCCGGGCGCCATCTGCGAGATCGCGGGCACGGGCGAGCTCGGCTTCAACGGCGAGGGCCTCGATGCCCTCGACACGAAGCTGGCCTCGCCCACGTCCGTTCTCACCGATCCGCAGGATCGGATGATGGTGGTCGACTACTCCAACATGCTCGTCCGCGTGTTGGATGACGACGGCACCCTGCAGTCGATGGTGGGCAAGAACGTCCACTCGTTCTCCGAAATCGGCGCCGATGCCCTCGACACGCCGCTCGAGAACCCGGTGGATGCCTCCTGGGGCCCCGATGGCCTCCTGTACATCCTGGCCCAGCACGAAGGGCGGGTCATCCGCGTGGGTGAAGACGGCCGCATCGAGCTGTACGCCGGCAGCGGCGTGCTCGCCGATGGCCCCGGGGGCGTGCCCGCCGTCGAGGCCGAGATGGGCTACGGCGGGGGCATGGCATGGGGGCCCGATGGCTCCCTGTACGTGAGCGACTCCACCTACTCCCGCGTGCGCCGGTTCACGCCAGACGGCTCGGTCGAGATCGTCCTGGGTCGACACCCGGTCGATCCGACGGACGAGGTCGGTGAAGACACCGGCGACGGCGGGATCGTCGACGACGCGCCGGCGTCGCTGACCGCCGAGGGCGACCTGCCCGCGCAGGGCGAAGAGGTCCGCTATCCGGAGCGCCTGGTGGTGGATGCCGCGCGAGATCGCCTCATCGTGGCCGACACCGGCAACCACCGGGTGGTGGCGCTGGATCTGCAGACCGGTGTGTCCTCCGTCCTGGCGGGTACCGGTCAGTCCGGGTTCGCCGGCGATGGCGGCCCCGCCACCGAGGCCCAGCTCAGCGGTCCGGTGGGGGTCGAGGTCACGGCCGACGGCTCGGTGATCATCGCCGACCTCAACAACGACGTCCTGCGGCTGGTCACGGCCGACGGCACGATCGAGACGGTCGCCGGCGACCGCGATGGCGAGACGCCGCGAAGCTGGGGCGACCCGCTGGAATTCCCGATGCGCAGGCCTGCTGGCCTCGCCTGGACGGCAGAGGGCGATCTGCTGATCGCCGAGCGTGGAGGTCACCGTGTCCTTCGCTGGGTGGGAGCGGCCGATGCGCTGTAGGTCATGGCCTGTGCTGGTGCTGCTCGCCGGCTGCGGACTCGAGGTGCCCCGATCCCTCGTGGATCACGAGCTGTGGCAGGAGGCCTCCGCCCAGGAGGATCCCTTCGACGACCGCCTCGACATCCCGCTGTGTGCCCCGACGAGCTGGGGGCTGGAGCTGGAGGACGGCGAGGTGTTCCTCGAGGTCGACACGACCTTCTGCGACTACATCACCCTGTGGCAGCCCAGCGCGAGCCGGGTGCTGGCGGGGGAGCGGATCCAGGTGATGGCGTCCCACGGAGAGCTCGAGGCCGACGAACCGGCCGAAGGCCACATCGCCGTGCGCCTCGGCGACCTCACCCTGATGGATCGCTTCGAGCCCATCCCGGGGATGGAGGACGTCTTCTCCGCGGAGGTGGTCGTCGATGACGACATCGCCGGCGGAGAGCCGGTATGGTTCCACCTGCACAACCATGGCGCCAACACATGGCGCCTGATCGATGTCCGCGTGGTGGCGGATGCGGCAGAGTCGGAGGACGGGTCATGAGGCGAGGCATGTGGGCGCTGGTGGCGATGGTGGGCATGGGTTGCGCCGAGGATCTCGGGGAGACGCCCGTGCTCCTCGGTAGTGGTCTTCCCCCCGGGCTCTTGTGCGTGCAGGCCGTCGCCGCAGACGACGTCTGGTTCATCGGCTCCTCGTCCGAGCCCGACGACGGCACCGGTCCGTGGGTGCTCCACTACGACGGCGCGACCTACGACCGCCTGGATCTGTCGGACTGGCCCGGGGCCGAGCTGTGGTGGGGGGATGTCTTTCCCAACGAGCTCATCCTCGTGGGCAACGAGGGCCTGATCCTCGAGGGCACCCGGTCGGGCGAATTCGAGGCCGTCGAGGGCCCGAGCGCCGAGACCAACTTCTTCGGTGTCTGGGGTGCCACCCCCGACGACGTCTGGGCGGTGGGCTCCGAAGGCTCCGATCGCGACACGGTCCCCGTGATCTGGCGCCGCCAAGGCGGCACGTGGTCCGAGGTGGATCCGGGCGTGGCCATCGGCGACTTCCTGTTCAAGGTCGACGGCACCACCGCAGACGACGTGTGGTTCGTCGGCGGGCAGGGCACGGCCATGCACTACGACGGCGAGGACTTCGTCACCTACGAGACCCCCGTTCCCTCGGCGCCCCTGCTCACGGTGGCAGCCGGCGGTGAGCGTCCCATCGCGGTCGGCGGCACCGGCAACGGCCTCATCCTCGAGTTCGACGGTGAAGCCTGGATCGACGTCAGCCCCGACTTCCAGCCCGGCTTCAACGGTGTGTGCACCGGCGAGGGCCAGGCATGGGCCGTCGGGCAGCGCGGCGCCCGTGCCGAGCGGGTCGACGGCGTGTGGCTCTCCGACGACGAGCTCGACATCGACCCCATCATCTTCGACGACTGGCACGGCTGCAGCATCGATCCGCAGGGTGGCCTGTGGATGGTCGGCGGCGACATCGCCAGCCGTCCGCTGAGCCAGGGCGTCATCGGGTTCGAGGGCGATCCGCTTCCGGTCGACGTCGACTCGTCCACGCTGCAGTAGGCCCTGGCCCGCCTCCGGGCGAGCCGGAGCACGCGGTGAAGCAGCCGGTGGTCAGCCGTCGACCGACCCGCCCGGCACCTCGTCGTCCCGTGTGATGAGCCGGTTGGCGTGCCGACCGGACAGGTACATCCAGACCCACTCCATGAAGACCACGACCCGACGTCGGAAGTCGATCAGGAACAGGATGTGCACCATGGCCCAGATGAGGAAGGCCAGCATGCCGGAGAGCTTCAGGCCCATCAGCTCTGCCACGGCCCGGTTGCGGCCGATGATCGCCAGCGAGCCCTTGTCCTTGTAGTGGAAGGTCCCTCGCGGCGGGGGCGTGCGTCCAGCGGCGCGCGCCTTCAGCTCGGCAGCCAGGGTGCGACCCACGAAGTCGCCGCCCTGGATGGCACCCTGGGCGACACCCGGTACCTGCTTGCCGGACTTCGGGTCGACGTGGTGGGCCATGTCGCCGGCCACGAACACGTGGGGGTGTCCCTCGACCGACAGGTCAGGCCGGACGGGGACGCGGCCGGCGCGGTCGAGGGGCACGCCGAGACACTCGGCGAGGGGCGTGCCCCGAACCCCGGCGGCCCACACGATGTGGTGGGTCCGCAGCTTCAGCTCACCGTCCGGGGTCTCGGCCGTGAGGCCGTCGGGACCCACATCGGTGACCCTCGCGCCGAGGACCACCTCGACGCCGAGTCGCTCGAGATCGGCCTGGGCCCGGGCGGACAGCCGTTCGTCGAAGGGGGTGAGCACGCGATCGGCGAAGTCGAGCAGCAGGATGCGTGTGCTTCGCGTGTCGACGGTGCGGAAGTCCCGGCTCATCTCACGGGCGATCTCCGACATGGCGCCGGCGAGCTCCACGCCCGTGGGACCGGCGCCGACGATGGCGAAGGTGAGGATGCGGCGACGGGTGTCGGGGTCCGGCTCGAGCTCCGCCTCCTCGAAGGCCGTGAGGAACCGTGAGCGAACGTCGATGGCCTCGTCGAGGGTCTTCATGCCGGGTGCGTGGGCGGCCCACGCGTCCTGGCCGAAGTAGTTGGTGACCATGCCCGTGGCGAGGATCAGGTGGTCGAAGGCGAGCTCACGGCCATCGAAGCGCACCACGCTGCGCGTGATGTCGATGTCGGTCACCTCGCCCATGAGCACCTGGCAATTGGGCTGCCGGGTGAAGATGGCCCGGATGGGGGCCGCGATGTCGCCCGGCATCAGCGCCGCCGTGGCCACCTGGTACAGCAGCGGCTGGAAGACGTGGTGGTTGTGGCGGTCGATGAGGACCACCTCGGCAGGGGCGCGGGCCAGGGCGCGCGCCGCGGCGACGCCGGCGAACCCTCCGCCGATGATCACCACCCTGGGCCTCTCGTGCGTCATCTCGTCCCCCTTGCGTAGAGGTCATTCGGACGATCTGACGTCTGCATGTCCCAGATGGTACCGATCGCCAAGGCGGCTGGACACACTCCGGACAACACCGGGGCGCGGAGGTCAGCCGTCGAGACGGGCGAGCAGACGCTTGGGCGCCACCAGCCGGAAGCTCTCCTCGATCCAGGCCTGGAGGATCCGGGGATCGGGGTGGGCGTCCGGCGCGAAGAGGGCGGTGCACCAGCCGGCCTTGCCGACGGAGATGCTCCAGGGCCCCTCGGCATGGAGGGCGCGGGCCTGGTCGGCATGCTCGACGAGCTTCACCATCATGCGGATCTGCCCGGCCTTCTCTCCGAGGAACAGGAAGTTCTTCCTGCCGGCGGCCTTGAAGGCACGGTTCACGCAGGAGTCGCCTTCGGTGGTGCCGGGCCAGGCCAGGGCAAAGCCGCGGAGCTGCTCGGACAGCGGGAACTGGAAGGTGTCGGACATGGGATGCCTCGGGTGGGAGGTCATCCCATCATGAAATCCAGCGGCCGTCCAACCTGCCGGCCTGTGGTCTGAGGGAGGGGAGGGTGCCTCCCCCTCAGGCCTCGGCGGAGGCCGGGGCGCGACCTGCGAGCATCCGTCGACGACGCGCTGCCTCTTCCAGGAGGCGCTCGGTGAGGGCCGGCAGGAAGTCCACGCCACCGAAAGAGCCGGCGTCCGCCAGCCCGCCGGGCGCGTAGGCGTTCACCTCGATGACCTTGCCACCGATGACGTCGAGGCCCACGTGCCACAGGCCGTCCCGTGAGAGCTGGGGACCGACCAGGGCCACGACGTCGGCGATGGCCTTGTCGAGCCGACCCTGGGTCGGGGTGCCGCCCAGGTGGACGTTGGAGCGGAAGTCGTGCTCGGGGGGCACACGGCGCACGAGGGCGGGCACGCCGTCGACCGAGAACAGCTCGCCGCCGAGCAGGTGCACGCGGGTGTCGCCGGCGCCCGCCTCGGGCACGAAGGACTGCACCATCGCGGGACCCTGGCGTGTGACGATGTCGAACAGCTCCGGCAGCTCACGCTGGTCGGGGCCGGCGACCTTGTAGACGTCCTGGCCGTGGGTGCCGCTCACGGGCTTGATGACCGCCGGACCGTCGAGGGCGGTGAGGAACGCCTTCACCTCGCCGAGGTCGGCCGTGACGAGCGTGCGGGGCCGGGCCTCGTCGGGCAGCGAGCAGATGTACAGCTTGCTGGCGGCGTGGGTGAGGCCATCCGGGCTGTTGACCACCGGCGTGCCCCGCAGCTCGATCTGCTTGAGGGTCTGCATGAGCAGCGCGTTCATCCACGGACGTGGATCGCGGCCAGGGTTGGTGCGCACCATCACGACGTCGACGGTGTCGAGATCGACGTCGACCGCGGGGCCGTCTGTGCCCTTGCGGCCGTGGCCGATCACGCGGCCGTCGGGTCGCACGGTGAAGCTGGCGGAAGGCACCACGAACACCTGGTGATCCTGTCCGGCGGAGGCCACCCAGGAGCAGGTGCCCTGGGCGGTGCCGAGGGTGACGAAGTCGTTCACGACGAAGCAGATGGAGGCCATGGAAGCTCCGGGGACGGGACGGATCTACAGGATGATCTCGTCGAGGAGGGAGGCGTCGTTGTTGAGGGCGGAGAACATGCGACGCCGGAAGGCACCCTTCTGGGTGATCAGGCGCTGGGCCATGCGATCGATGGCCAGGGTGGCCATGGCGGTCTGCAGGTAGGCCTCGGTGAGGTCGTCGAGGCCGATGCCGAGCCGGTTGAAGTCGCGCTCGTCCATCAGCAGCAGTCGGCTGGGATCGGTTCCGAACAGGCCGTCCTGGTCCTTGAAGGACAGGTTGGTGCCGAGCATGCTCCAGGAGTCGGTGCCCTCCTGCAGGTGGGCCTGCAGGGGCTGGCGGGCACGGCGTGCGTACATGCCGATGGGGTGGAAGCCGTCGGTGCCGATGCCCACCATGAAGCGCAGGTCGGCCACGTAGATGGCGCCCTCGCGGCTGGGGACTGTACCGACGTGGTATAGGCGGCCCGAGCGGGTCTGGCTGGTCCAGCCGAGGTTGCCCACGAGCCCCTGCACGATGAAGCGATCGTAGGGGTGCTCCAGCGACATGAAGTGCTCGAGCTCCCGCTTGCTGGTGATGGTCCAGACACCCTGGCCGGCGTTGGAGTAGGGGTTCTTGACCACGGCGACGCCGCCCATGCGCTCGACCCACATGGGCACCTCCCGCAGGGAGACCTCCCAGATGGTCTCCGGCACGCGGATCTGCAGGCCGCGGTCGCGCATGTCGGCGTTGAAGAGGTCGTAGGCCTTGGCGGCCAGCAGCTTGTTCCGTCCGCCGGCGAGGCAGGCGAGGACGGGGTTGAGCATGGCGGTGCGGGTGACCGGCGGGATGCGGGTCCAGGGCTGCTGCGTGACGTAGCGGAACGCGGCGCGGATGGGGACCTTGCGGCCGTTCATGTCGACGTGCATCACGCCGCCGTCGAAGCTCACGTGGTCGGATCCGCCGCGGGGCATGTGCACGAGGTGCACCTGCTCGCCGGTGAGATCGGCCATGGTGGCCGCGTAGCCGCTGGTCTCCATGAAGTTCTTGTCCCACAGCACGGCGAGCTCGCCGGAGGGGAGCCGGCGACGCTTGAGCAGGGGCAGGAAGCTGGTCTGCAGGAGGCGACGGAACCCGCTCTGCTCGTCCTCGTCGTCGAGCAGGGGCATGGACTTCTGGCCGGAGGGAGACGAGTTGGTCTCGATGAGCACGTTGAAGCGCACACCCGACTCGTTCGTGACCTGGAACAGATCCGCGCCTGCCCACCGGAACACCTGCGTGGTCGACGAGAGGACCTCACGCACGGCGGCGGGGTCCACCTCGGGGTGCAGGTGGCAGTAGCGCTTGGCGATACGCTCGTTGCCCATCTTCAGGAACGTCCGCACCAGGGAGTGCATCCGGGCGTTGGGAACGCGGGGGTAGTAGTGCTCCTCCGTCTGGAAGGAGTGCGGACCGATGGTGCGAACGGCCTGGGTCATGGGGCCTCCGAAACCGGTGAGTGAACCTTGGGGGGAAGCCGAAAACGCTGGTCATGGGGCGGTTTCCGGCTGCGACGACGTCTTGAGGGGGACGAGGACACACTCGAGGGGATGTCTGGACTCGACACTGTGGAGAAGCCACGGTTCGAGGTGCCGGCCGCACAAACGGGGCCCGGCGGGGCGCCGTGTAACCTGCGCGCCCGATCATTCCACCACCCCTTCCCAGGCCGATGAAGCCTTTTCCGGAATTTTCTCGCATGTTCGGGAGGCGGGGCTCGGATTGGGTACCTTCCTTCCGGATTTCCGGACTCGTGCAAACCTGCACGGAATGTGCGTGGCGGGCTTGCGCATGAGCTCGTACGGGGCGATGCTGCCTGACCGCCGCAGCCCGGTCCTGTTTGTGCCGATGACAGATGTACCACGGTCACGGCGGCCCCCTGGCAGGAGGTGGAGATGAACGAGCGCAAGGCGCCCGACAAGGCGCAGTCGGCGTCCACGGCAGTCGCAGAGGCACCCGGCGTGCCCGAGGGCGCGGTTCTTCGGGGTATCTGGCCCGACTCGGGCTCGGGGGGGCGGCGCCGCGTGGCGCTGACCGATCCGGTGGAGCTGCAGCAGCTCGATCTCGAGGCGTTGCCGGCGGCCACGGTCACGGCGGCCTGGATTCCCATGCTGGAAGACGGCATGGGACAGCCCATCCGCGTGCCCATCCTGGTGGCCAAGGGTGCACGCTCGGGGCCCGTCCTCGGCCTCACGGCGGCCGTTCACGGTGACGAGCTCAACGGTGTGGCCGCCATCCACCAGCTGTTGCCGTCGATCGACCTGCGCAAGCTCCGGGGCACCATCGTCGCGGTGGTCGTCGCCAACCCGCTGGCCTACTTCCGGCGTACGCGTCGGCTCGAGGAGGCCCACGATCTGAACCACATGTTCCCCGGTCGTCCGGACGGTCACGTGGGCGAGGTGCTCGCCGAGCGGATGCGCGACAAGCTGCTGCGGCGGATGGACGTGCTCCTCGACCTGCACACCGCCAGCAAGGGACGCGTGAACACGCTGTACGTGCGGGCCGACATGACCCACCCGCTGACGGCCCGCATGGCCTACCTGCAGCGGCCGCAGATCATCGTGCACAACCCGCCGAGTGACGGCACGCTGCGGGGCATGGCCGCGTCCCTGGGCATCCCGGCCATCACCGTCGAGATCGGTGATCCCCAGCTGTTCCAGCGCAAGTACGCCCGGCGCGCCCTGTCGGGGCTGCGGGCGGTGCTGGCCGACCTGCGGATGATCCCCCGCAAGCCGGGCTCGATGGGGGAGGAACCCATCGTCTGCAACAGCTCTGCGTGGATGTTCACCGATCAGGGTGGCCTGATGGTGATGGACGTCGGACTCGCCGAGCCGGTGGTCAAGGGCCAGGTGGTCGCACGCCAGCTCGACATCTTCGGCCGGGAGCGGGGACGCTACCGGGCACCCAAGGACGGGGTCGTCATCGGCCATGCCGTCGACCCCGTGGCGCCCACGGGCTCGCGCATCCTGCACATCGGCCGGGTGCACTCCTTCAGCAGGCCGGGCATCCTGTCCCGCGAGGACGTGCGCGACGCGGCGCGAAAGGAGCACCCCTGGGAGGTGCTGGGGCCCCGGTGGCGGGAGGATCCCGCCTGCGGTGGCACCACGCCGGAGTCGCCGCCTCCCCGCGAGCCTCCCGCGGATCCCTGAACCACGCCGCGTACGTCGCCTGGCGTGCGCGGACCCGAGGAACCAGGTCGCGGCCGGCCTGCGAGCCAAGGCCGTGGCCCTGCCTGCCGCCGATGGGATAGGGTCCAACCGGTCCCCAAGCTCCTGGAAGCGCGTCCATGTCCACCCCGCCCCTGTCCGAGCTCACCACCCTCGCCGTCGGCGGGCCCGCGCCCGCCCTGCTGCGTCCGACCACGCTGTCGGAGCTGAAGATGGCCATCGTCCGCCTGGCGGCCGACTTCCCGGGCCTCGCCCCGCTGGTGGTGGGGGGCGGCTCCAACCTGCTGGTCGCGGACGCGGGGCCGGGGCGGCCGGTGTTGATGCCGGCCATCACCGGCGTGCGCGTCCTCGACGAGACACCGGAAGCGGTCCACCTGCGGGTCGGTGCGGGGGTGGTCTGGGACGATCTCGTGGCCCACGCGGTGCACGAGGGCTGGGCCGGCATCGAGTGCCTCAGCGGCATCCCGGGCTGGGTCGGCGCCGCGCCGGTGCAGAACATCGGGGCGTATGGCCAGGAGGTCGAGCAGGTCATCGTGGCGGTGCACGCCATCGAGCTCGCCAGTGGCTCGGAGCGGGTGTTCCCGGCGGAGTCCTGTGGCTTCCACTACCGAGACAGCGTCTTCAAGAGCGAGCTGGCGGGTCGGTACGTCATCCATGCCGTCGACCTCCGCCTGGTGCCCGGCGGGGCACCCACGCTCGCCTACCCGGAGCTGCAGCGCGCCGCGGAGGCGCTCGGCGAGGTGACCCTGTCCACGGTGCGCCAGACGGTCCTGAGCCTGCGAGCGGGCAAGTCGATGGTGTACGACGAGGCCGATCCGAACCACCGCAGTGCGGGCTCCTTCTTCACCAACCCCATCCTCGACGATGCCCACGCCGACGAGGTGGTCCGCAAGGCGAACATCCTCGGCCATGCCAGGGTGCCGCGCTTCCCGTGTGGTCCGGGACGGAGCAAGCTGTCGGCGGCCTGGCTCATCGAGCGAAGCGGCTTCGGCAAGGGTCACGGCAGCGGGCAGGCCGGCCTGTCGTCGAAGCACTGCCTCGCGATCATCAACCGCGGCGCGGCGCGGGCCGACGACATCGTGTCGCTGGCCCTCGAGATCCACGCGGGTGTGCTCGACACGTTCGGGGTGGAGCTGGTGCCGGAGCCGGTGTTCGTGGGATTCCGCGAGACCTGGGGCGAGCGGGTCCGCAACGCGTGAGCCGGGCGTGAGGCCATGGGCTCACGCGTCGATGGGCACCGGCGTGAGCGAGCGTGACGGGCGGGTGAGCACCTCCTCGACGACGCACGCGTAGTCGCCCGCGCCGTACCGGCCGAACACCTCGGCGACGGGGTTGGGGAGCTTGCGGTAGGGCGAGACCTGCAGGTCCTGCAGCAGGATGTCGAGGTGCTGCTGGAAGCGGGTGTTGACGCCACAGGACCGGGAGGGCTCGAACGTGATGTGCTCCCGCTTCCAGGCCAGGATGCGATCGATGCTGTGGTGCATCTCCTGGGCGGGGGGAAGCTGCAGCTCACCCTTCCACAGGCAGGCCATCCACTGGGCGCCCACCTCGGCGGCCGGCACGTGCAGGAAGCCGTGGTTGAAGCCGGCGAAGGCGACGTCGGGGAAGTCCGGGTGGACCAGGTGGCGGTACAGCTGCACGCCGTCGTCCTCGCGCTCGAGCACGGTGCGCATCTCCTCGGGCAGGAACGGGAACCTCGGTGCCTCGGCGCCCAGGGCCAGCACCACTGCATCGGTAGCGATGTGGGTGCCGTCGGACAGGTGCACGCCGTGTGCGTCGAAGTGGGACAGCTCGGCGTGGTGGGGCGTGATCTCGCCGCGGGCGACCCGGGGGAAGTAGCCGGTGGGCTCCAGCGCCACGGCGCTGCGCAGATCCGGGAGCAGGTCGTGGTCGGGGAGCACCTTGCGCAGGCGGTCCCGCTCGGCGCCGCTGCGGGCGGCGGTGGTGAGGAAGTGGGTGCGGACCACCCGGCTCAGGCCCTTCCAGAACATGCGGACGCCGCCGGCGAGGCGGGTGTGCAGGAACCGCTCCACGCCCGTGGGCTGGCCCCAGGAGGGCATCATGATGGTGCCGAAGCGGTTCATCACGAGCCAGGTGTAGTGCAGGCCGGCGATCCTCAGGGGAAGGACCCAGCGAGGGGTGCGGAACACGTGGTGCACCTCGCCGCCGTTCATCGAGGCCTGGTTGGCCACGTCGAGGGCGCTCTTGCCGAACCCGACCACGACCACCTTCTTTCCATCGAACCCGCGCATGTCCTCGATCTGGCGCTCCACGAGCACCTCGCCCTTGAAGTGCGCCTCGCCCTCGAAGGGGGGACGGTGCTGGCGCTGGGAGAACTGTCCGATGGCGACGACGAGTCGGTGGAACGGGAGCTGCTGCTCCTGGCCGTCATGGATCACCGTGACCTTCCAGCCGTCGCCGTCCCGGACGCAGGACTTCACCTCGTGGCCGAGACGGACGTCGAGCTCCCGGTCGGCCACGGCGCCGTCCCAGTACCCACGGATCTGATCGCGGGTGGGGTGGGGGAGCTGGCCGCCCTTCCATGGGACGTCGGACAGGTGGTACTGGAAGTCGAGGTTCTGCAGGCGAACCTCGGCGTAGGTGAGCGCCCACACGCCGCCCACACGGGGGTTGCGCTCGAAGATCACGGGATCGAACCCGTTCTTCTTCAGCACGTGGGCATAGGCCATTCCTGAGATGCCGCCACCGATGATGGCGACCGATTCGCGGGTCATGCGCGCTCCTTCGAACAATTTGCGCCGGACGGTACCACGGGGAAGTCTCGGCGAGACGGTGTAGGATGCCGTATGGATCGGCGGCCGTCGGATGCGGTGGGGAGGAGACATGGGCGGGCCCGCGGAGCTGTCGCGAGCACTCGGCACCTGGGGGGCGGTGTGGATGGGCCTCGGCTCGATCCTCGGCACGGGCGTCTTCGTCAGCCTCGGCATCGCCGCCGACGTGGTGGGGTCCGGTGTGGTCCTGGCGGTGGGGCTGGCCGCGCTGGTGGCCACGGCGAACGGCCTGTCGAGCGCCCAGCTCGCCGCCGTGCACCCCGTGAGTGGCGGTACCTACGCCTACGGACGGCGCTTCCTGCACCCCACGGCGGGTTTTGCGGCGGGGTGGATGTTCCTGGTGGCGAAGAGTGCGTCCGCGGCCACGGCGGCGCTGGGGTGTGCCGGCTACCTGTTTCACGCCCTGGGGCAGCCCGCCTCGCAGGCAGGACGGGTGGGCCTGGCCCTCACGCTGCTGCTGGGGCTCACGCTGCTGGTGGCGCGGGGGCTCACGCGTTCGAACCAGGCCAACGTGGCCATCGTGAGCCTCACGCTGCTGTCCCTCGGCTGCTTCGTCGGGTTCGGCTGGACGAACGTCGAGGCCTCGCTGCTGCCGGAGCGGGTGGGGGGGGAGGCCCTCTTCGCCGCGGCATCCACCCCCGCCGCCCTGTTGCAGGCCACCGCGCTCATGTTCGTGGCCTACACGGGGTACGGCCGCATCGCGACCCTGGGAGAGGAGGTGCGTGCGCCTGCACGGACGATCCCCCGGGCCATCGTCGCCACGTTGCTCGTCTCGATGGTGCTGTACGTCTCGGTGTCGCTGACGGCGGTCGCGGTCGTCGGTCCGACCACCTTCGCGGAGGCCACGCGGGAGGTCGCGGCCCCTCTCGAGGTGGTGGCGCGGACCTACCGGCAGCCCTGGGTGTCCGGCCTGGTGGCCATCGGTGCGGTCACCGCCATGGCCGGGGTCCTCCTCAACCTGCTGCTCGGGCTGAGCCGCGTGCTGTTCGCGATGGCCCGGGACGGCGAGCTGCCGAGGACGTTCGAGCACGTCCACGAGGCCACCCGCAGTCCCGACCGCGCCATCTGGGCGGTGGGTGTGCTCATCGGAGGCCTCGTCCTGCTCGGCGACGTGAAGACCACCTGGACCTTCAGCGCGTTCACCGTGCTGATCTACTACGGGCTCACCAACCTCGCGGCGCTGCGGCTCACGTCCGCACAGCGTCGCTTTCCCCGCTGGATCTCCGCCGCGGGCCTGGTGGCGTGCCTCGGCCTGGCGTTCTTCGTGCCGTGGCGGGTGTGGGCGGTGGGCCTGGGGGTGCTGGCAGGGGGCCTGGTGGTGCGGCAGGTGGCGTCTCCGGTGGCTCGAGGGCGCTGAAGAGACGGCGATGGCCCGACCGGTGGAGAGGGTGGGCCATGACCCGGCGGTGGGAGCTGTCCCGGTCCGGTACGGGTTTTCTGGCCTTCCAGGGCAGTTTCTGTGGGTTGGGCCATGGGGGACGAGCCCGCTCCTGTTTGAACTGCGACTCCCCCTGGTGTCTGCTAGGATGCCCCCCGTTGCTGCAAGGCCGTCCAGAGGAACGCTTCCATGACCCGCATGAGTCGCCGTGGTTTCATCCAGTCACTTGGCGCGAGCCTGCTCGCGCTGGGCCTTCCGGGCGTGGGCCGTGCCGAAGCCGGCGCGCGAAACGGTGGTCTCTCGGGCGTCCTGGGCTTCGGCCGGGCGAAGATCGACGGCGAGTGGGCCTACTTCGCCAGCACGGCCGATCCCTTCGCGGGAAGCGTCGAGCCCATGGAGATCCCGTTCTTCGGCCACGGGTGCAACTTCTTCCCCGACGCGCCGAACCTGGCCTTCGTGTTCGAGAAGCGGGGGCTGGGCTGCTGCATCCTCGACTGGACCTCGGGTGAGGTGGTGCGCACCATCGCGCCGGCGTCCGGCCGCATGTTCTATGGTCACGGTGCCTTCGCACCGGGAGGCGCGCACATCTACGCCAGCCAGACCATCGCGGCCACGGGCGAAGGCCTGGTGGCGATCCTCGATGCACAGGGCCACGAGCTCGGCACCTTCCCCACCCACGGTGCCCGTCCCCACGATCTGCGGCTCATCGACGACGGCAAGGTGCTCGTGGCCGGCAACGCGGGCGGCGTCCATGGCGACGAGGCGCCCTCGGTCACCTACGTCGACGTGCAGTCCCACAAGCTGCTCGAGCGCGTGGGCGTGAAGGACGACGACATCAACGTCGGCCACATCGACATCGCCGCCGACGGCGAGCTGGTGATGGCCTCGGCCCCCCGTGAGGGCATGAGCAAGGAGGGCCGCGGTGGCGTGGCCCTGCGGCCGCAGGGGGGCGAGCCCCGGCAGATGCCCTCCGCACCGGCCATTCCGGGCATGGTGGGCGAGGCGCTCAGCATCTGTATCGACGAGACGCGCCGGCTGGTGGCGGTCACCCATCCCTCCGGCGGGCTGATGACGGTCTGGGATCTCGACGGCCAGCGCATGCGGGCCTCCATCGATCTGCCCGACGTCCGCGGCGTGGTCCAGGCCGGCGATGGCGAACACCTGGTGGTGAGCCACGGACAGGGAGAGCTGTCGCTGTTCTCCTGGAGCAAGCTGCGCATCGTCAAGAGCGTGCCCCTGCGGATCACGCCGTTCTCCGGATCCCACCTCTACCGGCTGCCCACGGTCGGGTAGCAGAGATCGGATCCTTGTCGGCTGCCGGAGGTAGGCGTGACGGTGGCAGATGACATGCGGCCCGCGGAGGTGTCCGCTGATGCGGTGACCGACCACAGGGTCGTGTCCGTGGAGGACCACGTGGTGCGGGAGCTGTCGGCGAGCGCCCGTGAGCCGCTGCTGGATGCGCTCTACGAGGTGTTCTGCACCCGCTTCGTGGGACCGAGCCGGGACATCGTCGGCGAGCACGTCATCCTGCGGCATCCGGACGCTCGCCTCAGCGTGTTCCGCAACGCCCGGGGGCAGGTCCTGGGGTTCACGTCCTCCGAACAGACGGTCCACCGGGACGGGCGGGGGCGGCCGTGCACGGTCTTCGATGCCGGCGCGTACCTTCGACCAGGGGTGAAGGGTATCGGAGGCGCCGTGCTGTCCAGGATCGTCCTTCCGCTGTTGTGGGAGAAGGTCCGGCACCCGCTGCGGCCCATCGTGTACCTGGGAGCGGCCACGAACCCCGCCGTCTACGCGCTCACGGGTCGGCAGGTGTGGCGCCTGCAACCACGTCCCGATCGGGAGCCGCCCGCCCAGGTCACGGAGCTGGTGGCCCGGGTGATGGCCTCACGGGGCTACAGGACGGTGGGCGGCGACCCGTGGCGGATCAACCTGGGGGTCGAGTTCGCCTTCACCGACGAAGAGCGGATCAGCCGCTTCGTCCAGCGGTCGGACAGCCCGTGGGTCGAGGCGTACGTGAGGCGCAACCCGGGCTTTTTGGCCGGAGACTGGCTCGCCATGTATACGCCGCTCACGGTCCTGGACATCCTGGCGATCGTCTGGCGGGGCCTGCGTGGCCGGAGCCGGATGGGGCGGGGATAGCAGGGGTCAGTCCTCCTGCTGTTCCTGCCATCGGATGACGTTCACGGGCCGGTAGCTCGCCATCTGTTCCATCCGGCGGAAGACCGTCTCGTCCACGGTCTCGTTCAGGGTGTGGCAGATGCCGCGGCCATTGGGGCAGGGGGACGCCCCGATCACGCGGTGGTAGCGGCGGCCGAGGGTGGCCAGGGCGTAGGACCCGTGGAGGAAGGTGCGGTAGGAGTCGAGAATGGGCGCGAGGTGGGCGTCCGGTTCGACCACCAGCACGTCCCGGAAGGCCAGGCCGCAGCCGTGGGCCATCTCCTGCATCCAGCGCAGGGGGATGCTGGCCAGGGTGTTGCTGCGGTCGCCGCCGCCGACGTTGGTGTGGGAGCCGACGAACCAGCGCTGCTCGACCTCCCCGGGCATCCGCTGGAGCATCTCGCCCATCGGATCCGCGGCGTCCTCGGGCACGGTGCAGGTCCACAGGGCGGGGCGGTACCACCGGCGCTGCTCGTCCACGGCCAGCGCCTGGAAGAAGTGCTTGTAGGTGGGGGAGGGCTGCGTGGAGTGGAACTGGTGGCGCTTGGTCCCGATGCCGGGCACGCCGAGCGCGCCCACGGTGTCGAACACCCCGATGAACTCGATGTCGATGTGCCGGGTGTGGGCGAGCAGACGCATGTCGTCCCGGGTGAGCTCGTGGCTGCGCCCCTGCTTCATCTTCTCCTCGATGGTGTGCAGGCTGTTCGTCGAGCGCCACGCCCGGTACCGCTCGAAGATCTGGCCCACCGAGAACGGCGAGGTGGGACGGAGCAGGCCGCAGCGGGCGATGAGCCCGGCCAGGCTGCGGGCGGTGAAGGCCCCCCGGCTGAAGCCGAAGATGAACACCGGATCGCCGTCCTCGTAGTGCTCCATGAGCCACTGGTAGGCACTGCGGATGTGGTCGTTCAGTCCGATGCCGAAGGTGGCGGTGACGTGCTTGTCCAGCATGCTGCCGGTGCCGAGGCCGGGGTTGTAGTACAGCATCTGCTCGATGCCGTGGTCGTCCCGACGGGCGGTCATGAGCTTGAGCCGCCACACGTTGGTGTTGTCCTCCGGATCGTTCCAGGTGCCGTCCAGGAACAGGACCAGCCGCTTCATGTACGCCCCCCATCGGGTACTGGTCGGAACGGGGCGGGGGTGGGTGTAGGAGGTGTCGCGCGCGTCGCTGGACACCGCACCGCGACCGTGGCTTTGTGAAGGGGGACATCCGACCCGCTCACGGCGGGGGGAGGACAGCGTGTTCGACATCCGACCCACCACGCTCGGCGATGCCGACGCCGTCACGGCCCTGTTGAAGGCCAGCTACGAGAACCTGTTGCGCCATGACTACGGCGGGGAGGTCCTCGCCCGGTCGCTCCCGCTCATCACCACCGCGCAGCCCAGGCTGCTGGGATGTGGCTCGTTCTACGTGGCCGTCGCCGCCGGTGGGCAGCTGGTGGCCTGCGGCGGGTGGACGAAGGAGCGGCCGCCTACGGGCGAGGTCGAGCCTGGCCTGGGGCACATGCGCCACTTCGCGACCCATCCCGGCTACGTGCGCAAGGGCGCGGCACGGGCCATCGTGCACAGGTGCTTCCTCGACGCGTCCATGCAGGGGGTCGACTGCTTCGAGTGCTCCTCGACCCTGGGGGCGGTGCGCTTCTATGCGTCGCTGGGCTTCGTCGAGCAGGAGAGGTCCACGTTGTACCTGCCGGGCGACGTGCCCTTTCCCTATGTGCGCATGCGGCGGGGGTGAGGGGACACCCCCGCCGGAGCGGACTCAGGGAGTCTCGACAGTGGTGTCGTCTTCGGCGGCGGGCGTCTCGGAGGCCTCGGGAGCGGCCGGGACGGCGAAGCCCTCGAGACCGTCGACGATGGCCAGCACCTGCTCGGGCGTGGGGCGCACGGTGTCGTCGGCGCTGGCGTGGGACCAGCGGACGACGCCCTCGGAGTCGATCAGGAACATGGCGGGCACGACCTCGGCGGTGGAGAACGTCGGGGCGGCGGGCGTGACGACGCCGAGCTCGGGCTGTGCGTCGGTGGCCGTCTCGTCGGCCTGGCCGTCGGTGCCGGTCTGGCCGTCGGTGGCCGCCACCTGGGCCTCTGCGGGCTCGGGCATCTCGTCGACCTTGAACGCCTTGTGGGCCATGCCGTCGGGATCGGAGAGCAGGACGTAGGGGAGCTGGAGACCCTCACGGGCCTGGGCGAGCTGCTCGACGCTGTCGCCGCTGACGGCCACGGGGCGGATGCCTCGCTCCTGGAAGGCTTCGTAGGAAGCGCCCAGGGCCTGGAGCTGGTGGTTGCAGGTGGGCGACGCGGTACCCTTGGTGAAGACCAGGAGCACGGGGCCGCGGGTGTGCAGCTCGGACAGCACGAGCGGGGTGCCCGAGGCACCGTCGGCGACCGCGAAGGGAACCGGCTCACCCACGGGGGTGCCGACGCCCTCGGGCAGGGTGCCGAGCTGGTCGTCGGCCGGGGCGGTCGTGGCCATCGTGGGGGGAGCCTCGACGGCCTCGGTCACCGCCTCCTGGGTGGTGGCGGTGGCGTCCTGGATGGCTTCGGTGGCGCTCTGGGGCGGACGGAAGCAGGCGACGGCGGTGAGGCCGATCAGCACGGCGAGGGGATGGATGGGGCGCATGGCAGTCCTCCATGGGGGTTGGGGGGATCTGGCGGCAGTGTACGCGGGGCGGGCGCGTCGTCGGGGAGGCTGACGATTCGTGGCCGGCGGGGGACATGGTGCTGCGGGTCGTCCCATGGGTGGGATTCTGTCATCCCCCGGGAGAAAAACCGACGCGTGGGGCGGAACCATCCCGGGAGCGGAGGCGGGAGGTGCAGGATCCGACCCGTTGCGCCCGGTGGCGAACGGGATCGACCGGGTCGCGGGGGATGAGGGAAGGATGTCGCCGGGACGCCGGCGGCGAGGATCGACGGGGAAGGCGGTGCCGGTCGATGGGGCGCCGGCGATGACATCCCGTGACATCATGAAGGACGGGGCCCGCGGGGCACGGTGCGCATCCGTGGGCGAGGACGGGGTCAGGAGGCCTTGTCGCCCTGGTGCTGCAGCAGCGTCGTCGCGGCCAGCCTGCCGAGCTTGTCGGCGGCCGCCGGACTGGCGCCCGTGATCAGCCTGCGGTCCACGTGGCAGGTGTCGTCACTCCTGGCGTTCACGATCCTCGCACCGTGGTCCCGCAGCCGGGCGCACAGGTGCCAGGGCATGGGGCCGGGCAGGTAGCCGATCAGGGGGAGCTTCTTGTCCACGGCGTCGGGGAACGCCGCCAGCTCGTAGCCGGCGTAGAGGAAGTCGTGGCCGTACAGCGTGGTGGCGAGCAGGGACGCCGGACCGTGGCAGATGCTGATCGTGTAGCGGTCGTGCTCGTGGAACCAGCGCAGCAGCGTGCCGACGTTCGGGTCGTCGGGAAGTCCCAGCATCGCGCCGTGTCCGCCGGGGATGAACACCGCGGCATACGCGTCGCCTTCCTCCTCGAGTGACGCGACCACGTCTCCGAGCGCCCGAGGGTGCTCCAGGCGGGCCTTCAGCTCGCCCAGCAGGCCCATGACCGCCGCGTCCCGGGTGGGCATCGCCCACTGCTCCAGGACGACGGGCTTGCCGCCGGGCGTCGCGATCTCGAACCCGAAGCCCGCACGCTGCAGGTGCAGCATGGGCACGAGCGCCTCGACGGGGTGGCTCCCCGTCGAGAACGCGCGTCCGTTGGCCATGGTCATGTTCTTCTGTTCCGAGAACAGGACCAGGATCCTCGAACGCTCGCCCGGGCTGGCCTCGTAGGAGACCGGCGCGTAGTCGGTGACGTCCGACGTCGCGAGCTTCAGGGCGAGCTTGGAGGGAGAGAAGGAGCCGTCCGGCTCTTCCTGGGGTGCGAGACCGAGCAGGGACTTGAGCATGTCTGGCTCCTGTGGTGTGGGGCGCCGTGACAGCGCTTCGGATCAACCGTTGGGGTGCAGCAGCACCTTGCCGTTGCGACGTCCGGCCATGGAGTACCCGACCGCCTCGGAGACCTGATCCAGGGGGTAGACCTTGTCCACCGCCATTTTGAGCTGACCGCCGACGACCAGCGGGACGAGCGTGCCGAAGAGCGCCTGCAGATCCTCGCCGGTGGCCTTGTCGAACCACTCGGCCAGCCAGAAGCCCGTGACGGTGATCTGCTTGAAGATGAAGTCGGCGGGCGTGATGGAGGAGGGTGGCTGCACCACCTGGCTGTAGATGACGAGGGTGCCGCCCATGCCGAGGGCGTCGATCAGCAGCTTGAGGTCGGGGCCGCCGACGGCGTCCAGGGCGAGCTTGATGGACGCGCCATCGGTGGCCTCGCTGATCCGCTCGACGAGGTTGTCGGTGCCGACGAGGACGACGTCCGCGCCGAGGGCCTTCAGGTCGTCGACGACCTCCTCACGGCGGACGATGTTGATGGTGCGCAGGCCGCGGGCCTTGGCCAGCTGGATGACGGCGGAGCCGACGGCGGAGTTCGCGGCGGTCTGCAGGACCCAGTCGCCCTCCTGCAGGTCGGCGTAGTTGTCGAGCATCAGCAGTGCGGTGGCCGGGCTCGAGACGAGCATCGCGAGCTGGTCGATGTCGCCGTCCGGGAGCGGGACGAAGGCCGCGGCGGGGCCGGTGACCTGCTGGGTCCAGGTAGCGCCCGAGGTGATGAACACGGTCGTGCCCACGGGAAGGTGGGTGACGCCCTCGCCGACCTCGACCACGCGGCCGACGCCTTCGTCGCCGGGCGTGGCGGGCAGGTCGTAGGACTTGCCGTACAGGCCCATGATCTGCATGACGTTCGCGTTGTGGACGGGCGCGGAGAGGACCTCGACGCGGACCTCGCCAGGGCCGGGGGGCCGGGCATCGGCCTCCACCACTTCGAGGACTTCCACGGGGTTGCCGAGCTGCTTGTAGATCGCCTTCTTCATCGGATCCTCCATCGTTGCTTGTTCCGGGTTAATGTGACGATGCATTGGCCACAATCGTGGTTGAAGCAGTTCGGAATTGCGAAAATCGCAACAATCGCGAGAAGGATTCCCATGGACAAGCTTCAGGCCATCCGCTTCTTCCTCAAGCTCGGCGAAACGCTCAGCTTCAAGAGCACGGCTGCGCACTTCGGGGTGCCCCCCTCCACGGTCTCGCGATCGATCAAGGCGCTCGAAGCGGATCTCGGCGTCAGCCTGGTCGAGCGAACCACGCGGCAGGTCCGCCTTACCGAGACAGGGGACTGGTACCGCAGCGAGGTGGCCGCTCCGCTGCGGGCGTTGGTGGCTGCCGACGAGCTGGCGGGGGCCCACTCCCGTGAGCCCACGGGCACGGTGCGGCTCACGTCCCTGCCGGGCTACGGCGAGATGCGCCTGTTCTCCGTGCTCGAGCGGTTTCGCTTGGCGTACCCGCACATCGTCTGCGACGTGGAGCTCACCGATCGCTACCTGGACCTGTCGACGGGCGACATCGACATCGCACTGCGCGCCACGGCCGACCCGCCGGACTACCTGGTGGCCAGGCGCCTGCACACCCACCGGTTCGTGCTGGTGGGCGCGCCTGCCTACTTCGCCGAACACGGCAGGCCCACCACCGTCGCGCAGGTGGAGCACCACGCGGCGATCGGGTACCGCGGTCCCCGTGGCGTCGTTCCGTGGCTCGGGGCGCGCCCAGGTGGCGAGGTGGTGCAGGTGCCGCGCAGGCTCGTGCTGGTCACCAACCACGGCCAGATGATGGTCCAGGCCACGCTGGCGGGAGAGGGGCTCGCGCTGCTGCCGCTGTGGGCCATCTCCGAGGCCCTTGCACAGGGCACCCTCGAGCAGGTCGAGCTGCAGGACGCCCGTGTCGTGGCGTCGACGGGTGCCGAGATGAGCCTGTTCCTGCTGTTCCACCCCGAGAAGGCGAGGCTCGGCAAGGTGCGGGCGATGGTGGACTTCCTCACGGAGGCGCTTGGGGAGGGGTGAGGGGGCCGGTCGGTCCGTGAGGACGCCGTCTCCGATCAGGAGCCGACCCGCCTGTCAGGGCTTCTACCAGCACGCAAGGACGTCGAGGCGCCGGGACCGTATGGAGTCCCGCAGGAGCCAGGACCGTCCACCCGACGGTGGACGACGGACTGGTGCAGGAAGGAGCGAGCATGTCGGGCGTGAGCGTGGTGATGATCGGCGCGACCGGCGCGGTGGGCACCGAGGTCGTGAAGCAGCTCCTGCAGATGGATGTCGAGCGGCTCACGCTGTTCGGACGACGCCGGGTCGAGGACATCGACCCGCCCGCCAGCGTGGAGCAACATGTCGTCTACGTGCTCGGAGAGGCGCCCTACGAGGGGCTGCTGGGCGAGCACGACGTGGCGATCTGCACCCTCGGCGTGGGGGAGCCCTCGAAGGTCCCCAAGGAGCAGTTCGTCGCGATCGACAAGGACGCCGTCCTGACCTTCGCCAGGGCGTGTCGCGACGCGGGCGTCCGTCACTTCCAGCTGTTGAGCTCGGTGGGGGCGGACGCAAGCAGCAGATCCTTCTACCTGCGCACCAAGGGAGAGCTCGAAGACGGCCTGCGGGCGCTGGGGTTTCCGCGGCTGAGCCTGTTCCACCCCTCCATGATCCTCACGCCCACCAACCGCTACGGGTTCACGCAGGCGGTCGTGCTCAAGGTCTGGCCGCTGCTGAGCAAGGCGATGGTCGGCTCGCTGCAGAAGTACCGGGGCGTGGGGGTGGAGCGGCTCGGGGCGGCGATGGCACACAACAGCGTGACGTCGGGGCAGGGCGAGGAGGTGCTCGAGTGGCAGCAGTTCGAGGCGTTGAACGCACACGCGGGATGAGTGGGGCGGGTCCTTCCGGCCGAGGAACTCCGCGGAGGTGACGGGCCGGATGCACATGCCTCGTGGAGCTGGCGCCGAGCGGTGGAGCCAGTCCGAGTGCGGGGGCCTCGGGTTCCGCTCGGCCGCACATGGAGGAGGACGGCACCCTGGTATGGTCTGACCAGGGGCCGACGAACCCGGTCTCGGGAGGACACCCGCGATGATTGCCCATACCCAGCTCCACGTGAGCGACTACGACCGCTCCAAGGCCTTCTACACCAAGGTCCTCGCGACCCTCGGCTACGTCCAGAACATGGAATACGGCGAAGCGGTGGGCTTCCATGACGGCAGGAACACCGACCTGTGGGTGGTGAAGCGGGAGCTCGTGCCGACCCACCTGGCCTTCCAGGCGAAGAGCGCGGAGGAGGTGCAGGCGTTCCACCGGGTGGCGCTGCAGGAGGGCGCCACCGACAACGGGGCGCCCGGCTACCGCGAGCAGTACTGGCCCGGCTACTACGCGGCGTATGTGCTCGATGCCGATGGGCACAACATCGAGGCGGTGTGGTTCGACTGGGACAAGGCGGGGGAGGCGGCGCCTGGTGGGGAAGGCTGACCGGGGCTGGGCCCAGACGACCCTGCAGGCACGCGGGTCAGCTGGAGCCCAGAAGCTCGCAGACCATCCCGGCCAGCATCTCCACCACCTCATCACGCCCCCCGGGCAAGGCCTTGTGGCTGATCGAATAGCCGTCGATGTACGGGAGCAGAAGGGACGTCGCGCGTCGGGCCCGGTCTTCACCACAGGGACGCCACAGTTCGGTGAGCGCCTCGGACATCCTGGCGTAGTAGTCGTCCACCTGCTGCTCGACGGCGCCGTCCCGCGTCGAGACCGCCCACATCTCCCGGAAGATGAGGCACGCGTCACTGATCTGCTCGGCGTCCTGCAGCAGGCCCCTCACGAAGGTGCGCACGGCTTCGGGCTCGCCTCTGTCGAGTCCGGGCTCCATCAGCGCGGTCGCGGCGACGTCGTGCACGCCGAAGTAGTGCTCGGCGGTGTACGCGAGGAGCAGGTGCTTGCTCTTGAAGTGGTACTGCAGGTTTCCGAGGCTGATGCCGGCGGTCTGGGCGACCTGCCGCATGGTCAGGCCGTCCATGCCGGTCTTCCGGAGGAGTTGAAGGGTCGCCGCGGCGATCCGTTGCTTCGTGTCCGTGTGTTCCCTGGGCACCTTGCGCTCGCTCCCGTGGTGGCGTCGTCCGACGATCAGGCCAGGGACCGTATCACGCTGTCAGCGGTGCCTCGAAGGACAGCACGGTGCGACCCAGGCGTCCGCGCTGGTGGCTGCGGGCGACGGCATCCCTCCACTGGTCGAGGGGAAACACCTGGTCCGTCACGGTCGACAGGATGCCTTCGTCGACCCAGCCGGCGAGCTCCTCCAGTCCTTCGGTGCTGCCCCGGTCGACCATCAGGTAGGCGGCGTGGCGGGACAGCAGGATGTCGAGCGCGTTTCGGACCGGGTCTGCTGGGACGAAGACGCCGTCCGAGGTGAGCAGGTGCCGCACATCCTTCAGTGACCTGGTGTTCGAGAAGTCCAGAATGGCGTGGAAGGGACCCTTCATGTCGGTGATGGGTGTCTGGCGGTAGTCGACGGTGTGGGAGGCACCGAGCTGACGCAGGCGGTCATGGTGCGCTTGGGAGGCCACGGCAGTGACGGTCGCGCCCAGGTGCTTCGCGATCTGGACGGTCAACACGCCGACCCCTCCCGTCGCACCGAGCACCAGGACGTCCTGGCCTGGCTTCACCTTCGCGACGTCCCGAAGCGCCGTGAGTGCCGTGAGCCCGCTCATGGGGAGGGTCGAGGCCTCCGCCGGGCTCACGCTGGCAGGCACGCGGCTGAGGTAGGCCTCCGGAATCGAGACGTACTCGGCGTGGGGCCGAGCGCCGCTGTACATGTTGATGTAGCCCATCACGGCGTCGCCCTCGCGGAACGCGGCGCCGTCGCTGGCGACCACGCCGGCGAACTCGAGGCCGGTCTTCACGGGGCCCCGGGCGCCGGACAGGAACATCACCGTCCGCATGAGGGCCAGCTGGGCGAGCTCGAATTCGTGGCTGTTGACGGTGCTGTGGGTGACCCGCACGAGGACCTCACCCTTCTTCACATGGGGAAGGGGCAGGCCGTCCTCGAGCTGGACGAGGAGATCGGTCTTCGGGCGGAAGGCGAGTCCGCACATGGTGGCTGGGATCGACATGGGCATCCCTCCTCTGTTCGGCCAGGCGTGGCCGGGGGAGAGGTGGGATAGGTCATATGACCTACTGTGTGTAGGTCATGTGACCTATGGTGACGAAGCAGGCGGAGGGATGCCCGTGGCCAGTGGTTCGACGGTCGTTTCGGTAGGGGGAGGGCGTCCATGGCGAAGGTCGTGGAGACCACGATCACGACCGTGGCGGCGTTGTGGTTGTGGCGGGGTGGCGAGCCTGTGGGGTGAGGCCGGGTAGCGGGAAGGGTGTCCCGCATTGCGACCGTGCACACCCGTCCCGCCCGTTCCACTCACCCCGCCGCGACGGTGAAGCGGTCCCGGTGGACCCGCGGGTGCTCCGCCTCGTCGAGCAGCGCCACCGCCAGATCCTCCATGGAGATCCGAGACCGGCCGTGGTCATCGAGCAGCAGGGTGTGGGTGCCGCGGGTGTAGCTGCCGGTGCGCTCGCCCGGCTCGAGCTGCAGGGGCGGACACAGGTAGGCCCAGTCGACCTCGGCCTCGTTCGCGACGAGGCGGTACTGCAGCGCGCTCGCCTGGGCGATGGCCAGGATGGAGGCGGGCAGGAGCGCAGGGTCGTCGACGACCTGGTGGGCCTGCCCGGGGACGTCGAGCACGGCCGCGCCCCCGGACACCAACAGGCGTGCGCCCGTGGACCGCATGCCCCCGAGGATGCCGCGCGTCGTGGCCACGGTCGTGTCGGGGGCGTCGGGGATCGGTCGGGTCGCGTCGATCACGACGTCCTGCGCCGAGGCGAGCCGTTCGATGGCGGTGGGGTCCGCGGCGTCGACCACCTCCACGATGGCGCCTCCGGGAAGGTGGGACCGCTGGGACTCCTTGCGGACCACGCCGGTGACCACGTGGCCACGCTGCAGGGCCTCGGACACGACCCGGCTGCCCACCCGTCCCGCGGCCCCGAGCACGGCGATCCGCAGGGGGCGCCTGTCGGTGTCGCGGACGGCCGCCAGGTGGCGTGCGAAGGACCGCTCCACCTGCCGACGTCCGTCGCCGAGGATCTCGAGGTCCCAGGCGTAGCCGAACACGTCCTGGTAGTCGAAGGGGGCGAGCCGTTCGCGCATGGCGACGACGTCCGCCGTGCGCATGGGCACCATGTTCGGGTAGCTGTACATGAAGGCGACGTGCCGACGGTCGCGGGCCACCTGCAGGGCGTCACCGGCGAACAGGGCGCCTCCGGGACGTGGGCCGCGCCGCCAGTGGAGCGCCGTACTCCCGGGGAAGTGCCCGCCGCAGCGGATGAGGGTCACGTCGTCCGACAGGCGCAGGGTGTCGCCGGACCACAGCTCGATGCGGGGATCGGGCCGCTGGATCCAGCCCCGGTCTGCCTCGTGCAACAGGATGGGGACGCCGCCGAGCGCCTCGCTCCACGCCACCATCGAGGCATGGAAGTGGGGGTGGGACACGATGATCCGGTCGACGCCGCCACGGGCCCGCAGGGCCGCCACGGCCTCTTCGGTCACCATGCGAAGGGCTTCCCACAGCAGGTTGCCGGCGTCGGTGGGCAGCAGGAAGGCGCGCTGACCGATGGCGAACGCCGGCGTCACCTCGAGGGCCAGGAGCCCGTGCGTCTCCTCGAGCCGGATGTCGTGTCGTGCGTCGAGCGCGTCGAGGGTGGTCCAGCGCTGGCCGCCGGCACCGACGTACTGGCGCTCGTCGGCGCAGATGAGGCAGGTGTCGGGAGGCGTGGGGGAGGGGGCGTGCTGGGTGCCGCAGGTCTCACAGATCCAGGGGGTCATGGTGTGCTCCGAGGTCGAGGGTTCTCGCTGGCGTCGTGCCGGGTGGGACGGTTCCGCCGTCGGTCCTGGAGTAGTTTGTGCCTCCTGGGTGCACTATGGGACTGTCGTGGAATCATTCATGAGCAGGAGTGGACAATCATGGACCGACTCACCGCCCTCACCGTGTTCTGTCGCGCCGCGGAACGCGGCAGCTTCGTGGCCGCCGCACGGGATCTGGGGCTGTCCTCGTCGGCGGTGAGCAAGAACATCAAGGAGCTCGAAGACCACCTGCGGGCGCGCCTGTTCCACCGCACCACGCGTCACATCGCCCTGACCGAGGTGGGCGAGGTGTACCTGTCCCACGTCCGCCGGGTGCTCGAAGGGCTCGAGGAAGCCGACGCCCTCGTGGGCTCGATGCACGGCGAGGTCCGAGGCCGCCTGCGGGTGAGCGCTCCGATGACCTTCAGCCTGCTGGCCCTGTCGGAGAGGATCCCCGCCTTCCTCGACACCCACCCCGAGCTGTCCCTGGACCTGCACCTCGACGACCGCCGCGTCGATCTGATCCGGGAGGGCTTCGACCTGGCCCTGCGCGGCACCCCGCACCTCGAGGACTCCTCCCTGGTCGCCCGACGCCTCACCACGCTCACCTACGCGGTCTGTGCCTCGTCGGCCTACGCCGCTGCCCATGGCCTCCCGACCCATCCACGAGAGCTCCCCGACCACCGCTGCGTGATCTACAGCCTGGCGCGGTCCGCCCACCAGTGGACCTTCACCCGCGGCCAGGAGGAGGTCTCGGTGCCGATCCACGCGAGCTACAGCGTGAGCTCGAGCCTGGCGGTGAGGGATGCCCTGCGGGCCGGCTATGGCCTCAGCCTCATCCCGAGACGGTACGTGGAGGAGGACCTGGCGTCCGGCCGTCTCGTGTGCGCGCTGGAGGAGTGGGGCACGAGGGAGACGCCGATGTATGCGATCTACCCGTCGCGGCGGTTCCTGGAGCCGAAGGTGCGGGCGTTTGTCGGGTTCCTCGAGGAGGAGTTGGGGTAGGGGCTGGGCGCAGGTTGTCGTTTCAAGAACGAAAGAACCCCCGCCAGCGATGCTGACGGGGGTTCTTCAAGCGCCCCTGGGCCCTTGGGTGGCAGAACCTTTGTGATCTCGTTTGAGGTGGTTCGCAGGGTCAGGCGGCGGAAGGAGCAGAGGCCGCGGAAGCCGAAGGGATGGCGGGCGACGGAGTGGAAGCGGCTGTTGGACGCTGGGGTTTACGGGAGTCAGGCGGAGCTGGCTCGGGGGGAGGGGGTGTCGCGGGCGGCGGTGAGTCAGGGGCTCAAGCGGTTGAGATGATTGGTTCGCCCCGCCGTGACAAATTCCCGGAGCCCTGCCTTGGCCACTTCCCGATGGATGGGAACAGCGTGCCGGGAAGCTACACCTGGAACTTACCTACACCACCGGCTGGTACTATCCTTCCTTCACGAGTTCGAGGACGTACGCGCGGGTGAACTGGCCCCAGTAGCTGCGCAGGTCCATGAACCTGTCCTCGGGGGTGTCGTGCATGTTCTCAGACTTGGCGTAGGCCATGAACAGCACGTCGATAGCGTTTTGGGTCCGCCGAGCAACGTTTACGGCGTGCTGGGCGTCCAGATCCTTGGCGCTCTGATCTGCGAGGGCGGCGAGTGGTTCGTAGACCTCCCGGAAGAACGGATGGCGTCGGTTCAACTTCAGAATGGCCTTCCCATTGAGATGGGTGATTTCGAACAGCTCGCGCCCTGGCCAGGATGCGTCGATCAGCGTGATGGGATTCTGCTTGATTTGCTCCTTCAGCTTCTCGGCCTTCTCTTGGTTCTCATCGGCGCCGGCATCCTCCAGCAAGTCGCTGATCTTCTGGTCCAGCTCACCTTCGGGCAGGTCAAGGCCCGCTCGACCCTTCGGCGAGGTCTTCTCGGCCTTGTTCACGGCGGTGGACGCCTGATCATGCTCCTTAGCCAGGTCCCTCTCCTGCTGCTTGACTTGCCCCCACTCCGTCCTGAGGCGCTGCCGAGCGGCCTTAACAGGCCGAGCGAGCCATTCCCGCAGCTCCTTGCGCAGTTTCTTCACCGGCTCCGCCCCTCGCTTCACGTGGCGCACCTGGAAGTACTCGTCTAGCTCTGCCGGGAACGAGACCTGGATGCCGATGTAACGATCAATCTTGTCGACACCGCGTGGAAGCATGCGGGGAACCAGGTTGTAGTAGATTTCCCGACCGTTGCGGAGGATGCTGATCTTTCCCTGGTTCTGTGGGATCCGAAGGAACGTGATGTCGCGCTTGTTCTTGTCGACAGTGCCGCCGTCACCCTCGCGGTATCTGTACTCCCTGGGGCACAGGCTTACCTGGACGTCGACTGGATGTCCGTTGATCTCGATGGTGGTCTGATCGATGATGTCTCCCTTCAGATCCTCACCCAGCTTCTCCTGCGCCAGCGGGTTGTCGAGTTGAAACAACGGGTCCTGCGGGAGCACACGCTTGCCGTTGAGGGTGATGGTCAGTCCGCTATCGATGAATTGCCGGTATGCTCGGGCCAGGAAGGCCATCAGCTCACCCAGCTTTTCGTCGATCGACTCTCCGTAGGCGCCCTGATGGCGGAGACGGTCGACCTTCGACCACACCAAGAGTGTGCCGCTCTGAAAGGGACCATCCTCACCGTTCAGCAGATGAGCGAAATCCGTCGGAAACTCATCGATCTTGCTCGCCTTGATGTGCTCCTGGTCGCCTTTCGCGACCTCATCAAGGTCTAGGTAGGTGTGGTAGATGTTGTTGTCCCCGATGGGCCGCGTGTAGATGTCGACGCGCCGGGCGACGCTGAGGGCGGCGAGCTTCAGCCCGACGCCGAATCGACCCAGACCGGACCGGGCGCCGTACCTGGTGGAGAAGCCCAGGGACAGGACCTTGGCGAGAATCTCGGGCCTGATGCCGTGCCCGTTGTCTGCGAACGTGATGGCCTCCACGTCCTTGGTCTTCCGGTGACGGAAAGTATCCACCTTGATGATGGTGGCGGCCGCTTCCTGGGAGTTGTCCACCGGCTCACCGATGGCGGCTGCGAGATCGAATCCGGCATCGCGCCAGCTTTCGAGAGCCCGATCAACCTGCACGATGTCAGCCACGTAGGAGGTGTCGTCTGCGTTCATGGGATGTTCCTTCGATCGAGTGGGTCAGTATAAAGGGAGATTCGGTTGGCGAACGCGCTCAAGAGCGTAGGTCGGCAGAACGGGCACTGGACGCAGCTGCCGCCGGGGCGGGCCGGGTGGATTGCGTTCTCAAGAGACGGGCCCCAGGCGTGGTAGGCGCTGCACTCCGCCAGGTAGGCCTGCTCCGCCGAGCTGTGGATGTCGAAGCGGAAGTAGTCGCCTCGAGCATCCGCGGCGTGAGTCAGCAGACGCTCGCGAAGGTCGCTGTCGCTCCGTCCGGTGTAGGTAGGTGATCCTGCTGCCGAGAACAGGGTGTAGCTGCCACACAGCCCCGAGGGGATCAGCAGCCGTACCAGCCAGGAACGCAAGGCGATGGGGCGGGTCAAAGGGGCCATCACGCCACCTCCTGCCAGGCGGTCCGAACGCGTCGGCGGGCGTGGGAGACTCGCACCCGCAGCTGCTGGAGGGAGCAGCCGTTGTTGCGGGCCATGGCGTCGTTGACGTGACCGGAAGCATCGTCGAGCAGGAGCTGACGGTCAGAGAAGCGCACGTCCTGTGACGACATGAACCAGCCCAGCTGGTCGTTAGCCTCGCAGAGCTGCTCGCCGTCGATGACGCCTTCGGCGAACCACGGCGCAGCGAGATTGGACTCGCGCTCGCACGTGAGGCGCTGCTGAGCGAGCTTGCGGCGACGGCGAACGTGCTTTCCCGCGTTGCCCCAGGCGCTCGCGGTCAGGCGGCGGGCGGCGCCCTGCCGTTGCGGCTTTTGGAGGAGCTCGTCGAGAGCCGCCTCCAGCCGTTCGAACGAGAAGAGATCGGTGACCTTGAGGCACCGGTCTTGGAGACGCACGTAGGCGTCGACAATATCTTTGGTCATCATAGCGCTGTCCTCGGCTGGTCAGCAGGCCCCATGCGGTGGCTTGCTTCGTGAGGTGAAGGCGTACGGAACGTGCTCTCCCCGGTTGGTCAGCGTCGCCATGCGGTCGATGCTGCCTGGGTCGAAGCAGGTCCAGAGTGAAGTCTCCCGGCGCCCTCAATCTATAGGGGGTGCGAGCGGCCGCAGACTTTCACGACGATCTCAAGGAACGACTTCAAGAGCAGTATGGCACGGCACCTCGTGGCTGTCACTGTCGATCTGGCGACGCTATCAGAACCAATCTGTCTTCGGTAATAGTACCTTTGTCGGTGTATACCACCTCCACGTCGGCTGCTCGTACGCCGCCTTCAGCGCCTCGGCCAGGTCGCTTATGATCACCCGCCCGCTCCCGCGCCGAGACCGGCCCGGGGGGGATGAGCCTCCGCGCCTCCAGCCACTACCGGCCCTCGGTCTTCCCCATGCTCAGCTCTGCCGTGGCGTCGCTCCCTGTGAGCATGTCGCAACGGCGGAGCTGACGTACGCGCTCCTCCCTCTTCGTCCGGCGGCTCTTCGTGTCCGGAGGTGCCTCGGTCAGGACCTCCGCCAGCTTCTCACCGGTCTGCTCGACCCAGCTCGAAAGCAGCTCGTCGACATCGCCCACGGTGACGCGGGCGGCGGTGAGTCAGGGGATGAGGGGACTAGCACCAACCACCGCACCCTATGCGGGCACGTCTCATTTAGCTGGTCTGAAACAAAGTCAGTAGAAACACGGACAGTACTTCGGTACGCGAGGTGCGCATCCCACGAGAGAACCATGCAGTACAAGGAGAAGGAATGCATGATTCTCATGACTGGTTTCAAGTTGTCTCCGTCAGCGACAACGGGTGGAGCTGACTTTCTACAGCAAGGTGGATGGGGCGAATCTTATACGTACGTGTGCACCGATGGGCTTTGGGCCGAGCCGCCGCACTCACAACAAGGCTGACCGGTGTCAGTTCTGAGACTACGACAGCAACTACGATTCACATGTTCTCAGCTTGCTTCCGGAACAGGTGAAGTCCATTCGTCCTGTGGAACAGGGGTTCCATCCCGGGGAGTTCGTGACATGGTCGCCGAACGGGCTTGTTGGTCGTGATTGGGGTGCATACAGCTAGGCACTTGCGTTGCACTGAAACAAAAAAGGACCGCCATCCTTCTGGATCTTAACCCTCAATGCGCCTCTGAGCCTTTGGGTGGGAGAACTTTTCGGATCTCGTTCGAGGTTGTTCGCAGGGTCAGGCGGCGGAAGGAGAGGAGGCCGCGGAAGTTGATGGGGTGGTGTGTTGCGGAGTGGAAGCGGCTGTCGGACACTGGGTTTTACGGGAGTCAGACGGAGCTGGCTCGCGCCGTGGGAGCGGCCGTGTGTCAGGCCTTCAAGCGACTGCATAAGTAGTTACATTGACTCTTGTTTCGTTGGATCAGGACTCGGAGAGAGGTTTGATTGAGGTGTTTCAATTCCGAAGGCAAAGTCAGGCCAAATCTTGATTCGTGGCTCTGGTATAACGGTGTCCAATAGAAGAGGAGTACGCATTTTGGCCCCGGAATCACCCCCAGCGCCTACCGTCGACGATCTCGACCACGCCTTGCTCCTCGCCGCCTATATGATCGTGGCCGACGGAGAGATCGACCACGACGAACTGCAGTTCTTCGAACGAGCGATGATGGCGGCCAGTGCGTCAGAGGCCACTCGCATCGCAACCCGTGCGGTATTCTCCGATAACCGGGATAAGATTCCGTTCGCTAAGGCGCTCGCGGCAGTACCTTCCGCCGCGAGAGAGGTAGTCTACCGCCAGCTAGCGGAAATTGCATGGGCGGACGGCATCCTGGTGTGTGCGGAAGAGGAATTGTTGATGATGACCGCCAGCACTTGGGGCCTGTCGGATCGGACCATCAAGACTTTGCATGCTTCTGCGGAACGAGCTGCCAAGCGTATCGAGCCGTCACAGCTCGCACTTGACTCCGGCGCAAGACCTCGTTCGGTTACTGCGCGCTTGGTAGCGGCTTTGGACGGCGTGATTGGGCAGGATGCCGTGGACTCCTTCTCGCGTTGGATACCACATGGTGAGGCCCAAGCGTCGCTGATTGCAGCACGCAATGAGCTTATCCTGGCCGGCGACGGGTACGACGAAGCCGTCCGCCGATGTGCCGAAGGGGCGGTTATTGACTATGAGATCGCCGCGCCTGCGCTTCAGACTGCCAGGGACGCTCTTAAGGCCCTACGAATTGGCATGTCAGGGCGCGTGGGCGAGCTGTCAAACAGGGGACGGAGCAAGGCACGCACGTCCGACGAGGTCCGTGAGGCATTTGAGGCGCTGGAGGGACGCCTTTCCAAGCACATGTTGCCTCGCCTGGAACGATTGGAGACGGTGTTGCGTCAGCGCCGTCGGGCCCTTCGGGACTTCACCGTGGCTATTCTCGGGCGTACGAAAGCCGGCAAGAGCACCCTGCATGCAGTGCTTACGGGAGAAGGATGGGACGCTATCGGTGTCGGCTCGCTTCGCACCACCCGCTTCAACCGAAGCTACCGTGTCAATGGGCTTCGCATAGTTGATACACCGGGCATCGGTGCACCAGGCGGCCAGTCGGATGTCGAGATTGCACGCTCAGTGGTCGACGAGGCCGACGTTGTCGTGTTCCTGGTTACGGACGACAGTACCCAGACGGTGGAGCTCGACTTTTTTAAGGTGTTACGCGAAGCGTGGAAGCCGCTAGTTGTGTTGTTGAACGTGAAGCGCGGGTTGGACAAGCCTTCGCATGAGCAACGATTCCTGCGCAACCCAAGTTGGGTGTTTCGAGAAGACGATCTCGCCGGCCATGAGGCGCGCCTGCGTCGGCACGTCGTGGAGCACTACGGCAACGACTACTTTTCAGTATTGCCCGTTCACCTGGAGGCGGCTCGCCGGGCGCGAGCCGCTCCGGACCTGCCCCACGCCAAGACTCTCCTAGACGCGAGCCGTATTCATCGCTTCGTGGATCACCTACGCGTAGACGTGCTCCGTGATGGTGTACTTCGTCGCTCGCAGACGCTCTTGGGAGCATCGGCTCACGATTTATACACACTCGCGGCTGACCTTCAGACGGAGAGAGACGCTCTGGTCGCGCTTTCGAGCCGCTTGCAGCAGTCGGCCCGTAGGCTACGTCAAGAGCTTACCATCGCCAGCCAAGACGCCATCATGCTCGCGACACAGAGTCTTTCGGCCCTTTGGACCGAGGTAGAGGGGGAAATCGACGGCTTCGCCGAGCAGCACTGGAACGAAGACCGGCAAGTGCTCGACATTGCGTGGAAAAAGGTGCTGGCGGAGATGTCGTTTGAGTCGAAAGCCGAAGAGGTTGTGGCGATTGCTGGGGAGGCTTTCCTCGGGAGGACGCGAGAGCTACTGGAAGAGATGGCCGAGGAGCTACGTCTGACAGTAGCTTTCCAGAAGCGGTCTTTGGATGCAGACGGTGCAGCTTGGGGGTGGACGGACTTCGCCCGGAAGTGGTCGGGTAGGGTACTCACGGTAGCAGGGACGATTGCGTTACTCTGGACGCCGATGGGGTGGGCTGCCATCGGTGTGGGCGTGATTCTGAACATCTTCAATATTATGTTCAAATCCCGAGACCAAAGGCGCCGCGAAGCCGTGGCGAGAATTGCCAAACGATTGCGCAAGGTAATGTCGGAGCAGCGAAGCGAACACGTGGAAGCGGTAACGCAATCGGTCGTGGATTGGTGCGAGGAGCTGGTGGTAACAGTGGTCGGTGATCTGGAACTGCTGGCTGTATCTGTGTCTCAGGCTTCCGAGGAAGTTGATATGGCTTTGGCCAAGGTGGAAGATCGGAGGCTTGCCTTGGACGAGGCGTTTGGCGCGCGCATCCTAGATTGGGTCGTCGACGGTGACGCTTCTGCTGTCGGCCCACATCTCACCGGTGTGTTGCGTGGGCCGAGGTCGTTGCATCTTTTTGTTTCCGAAGAACTAGGCAATGAGCCGAGGTTGGCTCAGCTTACCAGCGTGCTGCAGGTGGACGTGACCTTGTCCGTCGCCGGCTAATGTACATTTTTCTAAGGTGAGGTGGATTTTGGGGGAATTTAAGCTCGCAGAGATCGCGCAGGCCACATGCAAGCTTCGGGAGGACCTGAACGCGGTGTACGACCGTATGGGGGATGAAGCGGCGTCGTGTCGGATGCGTGTGAACCGAGAACTCGACGCAAGGGCCGAAGCCTCTACCGTCACCATCGCTTTCGTGGGTCAGTACAGCGCCGGGAAGAGCACCATGCTCTCTGCACTCACGGGCCGAAACGACATCTGCGTTGACGCCGACATCGCCACCGACGTGGCCACAGCTTACAACTGGCGGGGGCTGGTTCTCGTTGACACGCCCGGTCTCTACACCGAGCGCAAGGAACACGACGACACGACGCTAGCCGCGCTGCGTCAGGCCGATCTACTTGTTTTCTGTATCACATCGAACCTCTTTGACAATCTGGTGCTCGCGCAGTTCCGCGAACTCACCAGTACGCACGACTTCGCGCCCAAGGTTTTTCTAGTAGTCAACAAGATGAGCGCCGAGGCAGGAGACTGGGACCAGCGGGTGGCGGCCTACACCCGGTCACTCGACGAGGCCTTGGCACCTGACATGCTCGATGCCTACCCACACGCATTCACAGATGCGCGCGACTACCTGGAGGGTGTGCAGTTTGACGAGCCGGAGCTGATTGACGACAGTAGGTTCAAGTCATTCGTGGACGGGCTGCATGAATTCGCGACTTCACGCGGCGTAGTGGCCCGCTACGACACCCCGCTGCGTATTATGCAGCAGGGTGTGCAGGATGCAATGCGGCTGGCCACTCGGGACGACGACGGCGATGACGCCTTTCTCTTGCTGGTGGCCAAGGTCGGTCGGTCTTTGCGAGAGACCCGAGGGGTATTGCGCGCTGCTGTGAGCGAGCATACGTTCGCGCTGTCCGGGCGCATCCAGGAGATTGGGCGGAACTACTTGGAGCAGGCTGCAGAGGCTGAGGAACTGGACCACATCACGGAGCTGACCAATGCAAGCGTCAGGGCGGCGATGGAGGCCACGAGTAATGTAGTGGAAAAGGAGATCGCAAACCATCTGAAGCGGCTTCAGGCGTCAATCGACGAGGTGCTTGATAGCGATCTGGCGCGAGGCTTCGCCGCACGCGTGGACCAGCCGGATGGGGATTTCGACGTGCTTGAGAGCAAGGAGGAGCGCGCGAGCCGCCAGGCATGGAGTCAGCTCAACGAGCTGGGCTCGAAGAGCGCAGGGGTGCTGGCCAAGGCGGCCCAGGGTCCTGCCTCTAGCGTTGGCGGTGGCTTTCTCGCCGCAAAAGAGGTGGCCGGAAGCACGTTGCACGATGGCGTATACGCGATTGGAAAATTCTTTGGTCACAACTTCAGACCTTGGGAGGCAGTGAACATTGCCAAGGACTTGGGGAACATTGCGGCGGCCGGCGGGGTCATCCTGTCGGTGGCCGGTTTTGCCTACGACGCTTATGCAGATCACCAGGCGATGAAGAAGGAGGAAGAAGCGGCCGACGCCCGTCTCTCGGTGTCGCGGAGCTTCCGTACGATGGCGAGCCGCGCCCGTGACCAGTTTCATCGGGTGCTTGAAGACCAAGTAGAGCCGGAGCTGTTCGGGCCGATTGAGGCGCGGTTGGCAGAGCTGCGGCGGGAGAGGCTTGCGATTCGGGCGCGAGATAAGGAAGTCGGGGAGCTGTTGCGGACATTGGAGGATGACATTCGTGGCATGATCGCGAGGGTCCATGGGATGGAGGGGAGTCCTCCCAGGAGGTTCCGGCACGTACCTCGCGAGAAGAAGGGGCGCCCAGATGACCTTCAATATGCCTAGTTAAATGTTGTCAATGAAGGCGCCTGTGGCCTTCTCGTTGGGAAGCTGGCCTAGTTCCGACTGGCTGGGCCACCTCGGCGGTGAGTATCGCTGAATGTGCTAGCGCATCGAGGTCGCGCTGGTAGTGAACTCAGGATGGAAAAAACCCCAGCCACGTACGTGACGGGGGTCCTTAAAGCGTCCCTCTGGCCCTTGGGTGGGACAACTTTTCGGATCTCCTTCGAGGTTGTCCGCACGGTTAGGCGGCCGAAGGAGAGGAGGCCACGGAAGTCAAGAGGGTGGCGGGCGCGGGACTGGCAGAGGCTGTTGGACGCTGAGGTTGACGGGAGTCAGGCGGAGCTGGCACAGGCCATGGGGGCGCGAGCGGCGGTGAGCCAGGCGCTTGGTCGCTTGACATGAGTGCCCCAGTTCACAGGAGGTTATCAGTCCGTGTTGAAGAGGTTTACTCCACTTCCACGTCCCCAAAGCAAAGGAGACACAATTCAACTTGAATGGTACTTGAAGTCAGATCTCCTGATGATGAATGGCATACTGTGATTCAGTATTGTTGACATGTGATTCACTCCATCAGTGTCGCCTGGTATTGAGCCTGACGTATCAGTCAGCACATAATGATCGGAGTATTCAGTATTGCGCATAGGGAAAAATGAACGCCCCCGCTCTCGGAGAGAGTTACGTTCGGGTGGTATGTCATAGTGGATGGCAGCATCACCTTGTAGGTTGATACCCGCCACGACATCGTCGGTGAGAATGAGTATGCCTTCGTTCTGTTGGCGGAATTCCATCAGAATCTTGCTACACTCACCGGATACGAGCGAGGCATGGGCCAGCCAAAAAGTCGTATTACAACGTTCGGAGAGTGCGGCATGTAAATACTCAGCAGTGGAGCGGAAAGCGCAAAACATGACGATTTTTCGTCGGTCTGATCTCAACATTTCATCGATAATTTGTGTTGTCGCATCCAGGCGTGAATCAGATTCGATGTCGTCAATCGCCTCTAAGAGAACATTGGAAATGATGTTGTCTGGTGTTGGGGTGTCCATGTTCTGTAGCAGAAGTTCTTCAGCCGCAGCCACGCTGGAGCGGAGTGCGCTAGAGAAGCCCGCAGCCGGCGGAGGTACGGAATTGGCCGCGATGTCCCACAATTTGGCCTCTTGCGTGGTAGGCATGTATTCAATAGGAATGACGCGCGCAAAGTTTCGAACAATGGCATGAGAGTTCTGCTGGGCCCAGGAGCTTACAATCGAGCTCCAGTCGAGTAGCTGGTGATTGGACAAGCGATCGCCCCAATTCGCCTGTGCGCTACTCAAAATAAGGAACTTAGCGCCGTTCAGGTATTCTGCTGAAATCAGTTCCTCGAACCGCCCACGTTGTTCGTCGTGGGATGTGGAACCGTCCATGATGATCAAGTCCCAACGTATCCGTGAGAGCATCTTTTGGGATGACGGGTTGGTCGCTACCGCGGTGGTTGTACAAGCTACTCCGGGCGGCCACGGAATACCTTGGAGCTGATCATCTTCGTATAGCGATCGTAGCCGTGGCTCATCCAAAGTAGCAGCGGGAACGCCTCCTTGGGAGAGTATCAGTGCCCACTGTTCGAGAATGGAGCGGTGAGGAGCTAGCAGCAGAACCTTGGTCGTCTCATTTTCGTTGAATATGTATCTGAGTGCAGTGGAGGTTGCGGTCGTTTTTCCAGACTGTAGAGGTGCTACCAGAACCAACACGGCACCTTCGGCGGTGATCATCTTTAGCCGATTAATCAACTCACGATGCAAGTGCGCTAGATTGGCAGTGCTGTCGGTCATGAATCCTCCGGCGTGGCTTGCGCAATTCGAATCCGGAGGTGCAGCCAATTCCGACACGCAACGAGTGCGTCCCGATCACTGTTGTCAGTGTTAGGTCGAAAGTGAAAAACATCATTTCTAATTTTTCGGACACCTTCTAGTTTGCCGCGTGCCCGGTTCCTGGTTCCTCCAAATACGCTCTTAAAATTATTCTTCCAATTTTTGTCGTGCCGGAGGATCGCAACATAGTCATCGAAAGTCATAGACGCCAAACTAGCCGGGAGCTTGTCATTGTATTTGTGTTCGAGACCGTTCCTCACACAGGTCTGAAAGCTCTCAAGGTCAGGAAGAGAGATGTCAATGAGCTTACGCAATGATAGTTCAATTTCTCCAATAAGCACGAATGACTCTGCTACTCGATGTAGGTAGGTTAGGACATCCATGGGGGTGACGATAGCAATCAATTCGTCGGGTCCGCTAACTAAAAGCGAGTCGCTTCGGTCAAGCACGTCGATTAGGTCAATAATGGTTTCAGAAGTCAGGACGTACACTGGCTTGTCGTGATTCAAGAATTCTTCGACAGGCAAATCGAGCGCCAATTCAGCCCCGTCGGCTACCTCCAATGCGAACGCACGGTAGGAGAAAACGCCAAGAATCGCCTTGCCCTTCATCACTGGCACCTGGGAAAATCCATGTTCGCGCATTAGAGCCAGTGCTTGTTGTGCGCTCATGTCAGGCGGTACCGTTACTACCTCGCTTCCATCCTGAATCACGCTGTTTACAACGTGGAAGTGGGCCAATCCCTGCTCAGGGGTCGGGAGGGGCACTATGCTTGTGGCAACGTTGCTCATTAAGTTGAAGACTACAGACTAGTATTCCTTGCCGTCAAGAGAGTGGTGGGGTGCACTAGAGTTTCGTTGGACAGCTGATAAGACCTCACAGGGGATCTCAGCATGCCCAAGTCCGAACGCGGCCGCTTCTCGGCCAAACGAAAGCGCGAAGCCGTTCTTCGACTACTTCGAGGCGAAGACCTCGACACCGTCTCCCGCGAGGTGGGGGTGACCGGCGCGACCCTCGCCAAGTGGCGCGAGGCGTTCGAATGAGCCGCGACGCTTGGGGGCTTGCGGCCGGTCGGCCTCGAGCCAGTGGCGGATGAGGGAGCACACCGCCTGGACCAACTCCCCGCGGTGCTGGTCGACCCAGCGCGAGAGGTTCGGGTGCCGGTAGGAGCGCCCCTTCCAGGGCCGTGAGGAGTGCGCGTCCAGACGGATCCGCACGCAGCGGCGGCTGAGCTCCCGGGACATCATCGGACTGTTGCCGGTGGCCAGCCACAGCGCCTCGTTGGGTAGGCGAAGCATCTCGGACTCGCCCAGGCGACGGTCGGCCCACTCCTGGGACGTGATGACCGCAGCCAGGCTTGCTGAGTCGACCGTCTCCGCCAGGTTGTCCCACAGCACCACCGGCGGTGCCTGAGGGAGCTGCGCCGTGATCCGCTTGCGGATGGCATCGTGGCTGCGTGGCAACGTCATGGGCTGGGACGGCGTGCCGGTGATGACCCGGTGCAGCACATCAGCGAGCAGGCTCTTTCCGGTGCCTTCGGTAGGGGCTTCGATGATGAACAGGGGCGTCGGACCCTGGAACGACGGTCGGACGAACGGCGTGAGCAGGGCTGCGGGGGCGTGAACGCGGTCGCTGTCGTCGACGAAAAGGAAGTCTCCCAGCAACTCGTCCACGAGCCAGGCCTTGGCCTTCTCGGGTGCCCAGGTGGCGCGGGACAGATCCTGCAGCCCCCGGGGCAAGTCCAGGTAGGTCTGTGCGTCCGGATGGTACCCGGGACGGTCGAGGAAGAAACCACCGCTCACCAGGGAAGGCACACGCGCAACCCGGGCCAATCGAGGAAGGTGATGGCTGGGGAGGGCCATCATGTCCTGGGGGAGGGCATGGGGCACCGTCGTGTCTACCAGGCCCTGCTCGCCCTTGTCTCGAAGCCATGTGACGGAGCGACGAAGGAAGGCTGACAGCTTGTTCTGGTCGACGCGGCTCAGGCGGGACTCGCCCGGGAGACGCGTGTCCAGATGCATGAAGGACCCGCCGTAGAGGTAGAGCTGGGGCCCAAAGGGGCCGGCCAGAAGGGCACGCCAGGCCTCGTCGGTGACTTCGGGGAGCTGCCGACCGTTGACCACGATGTCCGGCAGTCCGGAGGCGGGGTCGGGCGCAGGCTCGGGGGCAGGAGGAGGCGATTCGGAGGCACAGGCTTCGAGCTCCTCGAGCCAGGGAGGCATGGAGTCCTCCCAGGCGGGGATGTCGTCGTGGAAGGTGTGGTTCATGGGTCAGCCTCCCACCACGGACAGCCGCAGACGAGAGCGACGTGTGGGGGCCGGCGTACGCAGAGGCGCCACGCCTTCCTTGATGGACTGGGCGATGAGCTGCGCGAGCAGCTCAAGGGCTCGCTTGGACGAGCCCTTGGAAGCGCTGGTCATGCCGTCACCTCGCGCAGCTGCTTCCGCCAGATCTGATCGGGCGTGAGATGAGCGAAACAGTCCAGCTTCACCAGGCAGGCGCGCACGGGAGCCGTGAGCTTGCGGTGGTTGTTTACGAGCGGTAGCGGGATCGGGTTGAGCATCCACAAACAGGGATGGAGTGAGGGGACGAGCCCATTGGCCCGTCCCGTGAACAGTCAACTCCTGCTGGTGAGATGCCACCCTTCTCCGTGTGGGCACTCGTAGATCCGGAGCCAGGTGCCACGTTCGGCCGCTAGGATGCTTGCCCGGCGTTCTGCGGTTGCATGAGACTGGTAGGCCTGCTTGGAGCACGAGCAACAGTAGTGACTTGGCGTGTGGCGTTCGGCGGGACACAGATGCCACGCCCGACAACGGTCGCATCGGTAAGGGACCATTTGATTGCCATAGCGGTGAAGAACGTAATGGGCACCTTGTTCGGCGGAGGCCTTGTCGGGATAGGCGCGACGAGCCGTACCGCGTCGGCTGACGCAGTTGGAGGGTTTTTGAATACGCATGCCATCACCCCTCAAGGTCCAGGACGAGCCGGAAGCCAACCTTGATGTTCTTGTATGCGCCCCATGAGGTGGGTCCGATGTGTCCTTCCCAAAACCTCCCGCTGATCCAACCCCATTCCTGACACCACTCGTAGGCGTCCCACGCGTCGATGAACTGGAGTCCTTCGTACTGGGCCCATGGGAGGTCGCTCTTCCACGTCGCCCTTGGCGGGAAGTCCTTGATCCACCGCTTCCGAGAGGTGGAAGAACAGCCACTAGGTGGAGGGTACTCCGGAACGTCAGTGGAGGGTTCCAGAAACCTCGGCTCAGACCAAATGACCGCCGATGGGACTTCGCGGCCTTCGTTGCCCCCAGAGCCTTGGGGAAGGGGGCGCGGCGGGTAGTTCTCCCACGGAAAGTCCTGGTTGGCCATGGAGTGGTAGTGCGCGGAGTACGCCGGTCGAAGGCAGCGAAGCTCATCCTTGGAGGGGAGCCGAAGTACGACACCGAGCTTGCGCTCCAGCCAAGCGCAGTAGGCCTGCGCGTCCGTCCAGGCGGCGCCCACCGGCTCGTCATCGGAGGTCGTATGGTTGGCGCGCTCCCAAGGCTCTCTATCATCCCAGCGTCGGGCACCATAGCCGGAATCGGCGAGCATCTGGCGGAAGGAACCAGCGTCGATCAGGTCGGTCATCGCGACCTGCTTTCGTCCGTCGACCTTCACCAGATGAAAGCCAGTTGGAAGGACACCACTCCATTGCATGCGTTCCGGAACGGGGAGTTGGCCCTTCTCTCGAAGCCACTCGATCCGTATGTTTGCCCAGCTTGTCTCTCGGCGTTCCGCGGTGGAGCCGCCACGGTCGTAGAATGCTTGCTCTGCCTCGTGAGCCTCCTTCTCGTCCCACACCTCCTGTCGAAAGTGAACGGAACGCTCCAGGTTGCTCTCCGTCATCAGCCGAGAGGGGAGATCCTCCACAGCGAGATGATGGTCCAGACCTGTGTCACTTGGCTGAGGTGGTCTGTCCTGCCGATAGCTTCGCCAGAGGACCTCCCACGCGCCGTCGTGACCACGAAGAACGACCAAGCGGTCATTGTATGGAATGACTTCCACCCAGCCGACCTCGCTTGCGTCGAACAACGAACGAAATGCCTGAACGGCAGCCGTTACGTTCTCGAGGCTCCGTTGCCGGTCACTCAGGCTTGCTTCTGCTTCGGACGGCCAGTAGCTCTTGTCGACGATGGGCTCGGGCTGGCCTTTCACGAGCTTGTTGTCCAAGAACCCCCACTGCATCCAGAGGTCCCAGCGGCACTCCCTCGGGCCGTGGAATAGATGGGCGATGGCGTCGACTGCGCTCTCATCGAGTCCCGGGATGGTGTCCAATACGTCGCTCACGCTGCGGTATCGAACCTGATCCCATGTCTCCCAGCTGATGCCGTGCCCGAGGAAGACCTTGGAGGGAAGCGGCTCCGCGGACTCGAACACACGATCCGCCAATTGCCGCCGATTGGGGCCGGACGCCCTGTTGAAGAAAAGGAGACGTGAACCACCGTGGTCTGAGGGGAACATCCGGGCGCGGTGGTGGCACTGTGCTCGGGTCAGAAACGCCTGAAACGCCGGCCAGTGCTGTGACTGATAGTCGCCCCAGTCTCCCCGGAATCCCAGGCGCTGTACGATCGCGGTGAGAGCTTGTCGGTGTCGAACAGGCTCGGCGTCGGGATTTGGAACCCGATGCTTGGCACCTGCCTTGATCTCCGCTGGAGAGATCCCTGCAAGGGGAATTGCGTGGCCATCACGCAGAAGCAGGTACCCGGCACGAGGTGATGGGTTGGACGTTTCGGTTGACATTGGCACCTCCATACACAGCCACTCGCCTTCCCCGATGGCCGCCAGTGGGAAGTCGTGTGGCCCGGAAGGGCCGAACGTCTGAATGTAGGCATCTATTCATCGCGTAGAGAACTTGCTCTCGGCGTTGGCGGCGCCGACGATCCCGCTGGGCGTCTCTGGACCCGTTGGGTTGATACTTGGCCGGAGAACGAGTGTCAACCAACTGTGTGGTGGGCCAGCGCACTGGAGTGATGTCGCAGCTCTGGAGACGCATTGTCTGCCCATGTTCCATGATTGGCGGAGTAGCGAACCCAAGAACGAAAGAGCCCCCGCCACATACGTGACGAGGGTTCTTCAAGCGCCCACACCTGGATTCGAACCAGGGACACACGGATTAACAGTCCGTTGCTCTAACCAACTGAGCTATGTAGGCATATGTCGTTCCCGCCGGGTTCGCTGAAGCATCCCCCCGCGGCGCGCCCGCCATTTAAGACGGCAGAAATGGCCCGTCAACCAGACCGGGCCACTTTTTTCGAAGGTCCGCCAAAGCGCCGACCCTTCCTCCCACTTGCCATGACGGACCGTCGCGGGCCTCGCTGAAGCGCCCTCCGGGAGGCCCCGGAGCCCGCCTCGGGTGACACCCGACGGCCGGTGTCGGCGGCGCCGCGCCTCTTCAGCGCACCTTCTCGGCGCGCACCTGCTCGGGCAGGCCCTCGTCCTCGGGCGCCTTGTCGAGCCCGGCGAGGGGCCAGGGGTTCGCGAACAGTTTGCGGGCCGTCTTCGCGAGCCGCGCGGCGTCCTTGCCGTCCACGAAGCGGTGGTCGATGGTGGCGCTGATGGTCATCATGGGCCGGCTCACCAGGTGGCCGTCGACCACCTGGGGACGGTCCTTCACGGCGCCGATGAGCACCAGCACGGGCACGCGGGCCCAGGGGGTGAACGGGGCGTAGGCCTCGTCGAGGCCGAACATGCCCACGCTCGTGATCATCGCGGAGCCGAAGGGGAATTTGCGCACGCCGAGGGCGGGGATGGACACACCCAGCGCGGAGGCCAGCCAACCGGTGAGCCAGATGAGCGGGCGGATGAGGAAGGTGGGCAGGAACTTGAGCGCGCCCATGGACTTCTTGAACTCCTCGTCCTCGCCCCGCACCAGCTTGGTGGCGCCGGCCCGCAGCTCGTTGGCGATGGAGACGATGTCCTTCTGGTCTGCGTTCTCCACCTTGTAGTTGCCGAGGTCGGCGCCGTCCTCGAGCGCCACGAGGAAGGCGATGTCGACGGAGTCGTGGGGCACGTACCGGCCCCACAGGATGCGGCCGTTGAGGCCGGGAGAGCGGGCCATGGCGGCGGCGAGGATGCGACCCACCACGTGGGTCATGGTGACCTTCACGCCCGTCGTCTTCCGCAGGTGGTCGATGAGCTTGATGGCCTCGGTCACCTCCACCTCGAGCTTGCCGAAGATGGCGGGGGAGGAAGGCGCATTCCAGCTGGAGATGGCGAGCTTGCGGCGGGTACGGTTCATGGCCATGGAAGGCACCTCTCGTGTGGTGCCTCCAGTCTATGCGAAGGCCGCCGCCCGGCCTACCTTGACGCCGGGAACGCCCCTGGGCACGCTGGCGTGGGAGGTGTCGTGGGCGTCCTTCGACTGAGTCTGTCCCCATCCGGTTGTGGCCTGTCCTGCTCGTTCTGCGATCAGGTGCCGGCGCGTGGCCCGGACGGCTGGCCTGCCTGGAAGGCGCGGCTCGACGGGGCAGGTGACGCGCTCACGTCGCTGCACCTCACGGGGCACGACAGCGTGGCCTCGCCCCACCTGCTCCGGGTGCTCCGCTGGGCCCGGGAGCGCGGCCTGCCTGTCACCCTGTCCACGCCGGGGCACCTCCTGGGCCGCAAGGGCCTCGTCGCGCGCCTGGCCGCCGAGGGGCTCACCGAGCTCCGCATCTCGCTGCATGGCGGTCGCCGAGCCACCCACGACGGCATCGCCGGCCGCGACGGCGCCTGGGTGGCTTCCCTCACGGCCCTGCGTGAGGCGGCGAAGGTCCCGGGCCTCACGGTCGTCGCCCAGACCACCGCCTGCACCTTCAACGCCGACGAGCTGCCCCACATCCAGCACCTCGCCTCCATGGCGGGCGTCCGCCGCTACCGGGTACGTCAGCTCCACGCGCCCCACGGGGACCTCCAGCCCATCCCCACCGGCCACGCCCTGGCCATGTGGCACCACCTGTGGCGTGAGGCGCAACAGGAGGGCGTCTTCATGACCTGGCGCGGCCTCGAGGACACCTGGAACCCCGCCCGCCAGTGGTCCCACCCCATCGAGCTGCCCATCTCCGTGCGCCCCCACGCCGACGACGGCCACTGGGTCCTCGACGAGATGGCCGTCCACGCCCTGCGCCACCGCGTCGACATCCCTGCCGCCCGCCTCGGCCTGCGCTGGAACCCGAAGCTGCCGGCGAAGCTGGGCGTGACCCCGGAATCCCTCCGAGAGGAGCTGGACCGGCTCGGAGCGAAGCTCCTGCCCAGCCATCCCTGAAGCGTGCGTGCGAGACAAGGAGCGCAGCGACGCCGCATCGCGCGTGCGATCCAGGGATGGCGACGCCCCTTCACCCAAAACGCCCCTGCATCACCACCCCAGGGCCCAAGCCCGCGAAAGCAATCCCAGGGCATCCCTTCAGCCACGCACCCGAGGTCGTCGCGGTCTGGGCAGGTGCGAGGCGAGGAACAAGGGGAAGAGCGACCTTCTGGTCGCGCTCCCCGCGGTGACGAAGAAGCGCGCCTTCTCAGACCGTGAGGGCCGTCTCCTCGGCACGAGCGAAGCGACGCCGCATCGCGCGTGCGATCCAGGGATGGCGTCGCCCCGCCCAAGAATTCGCCCCGGCACCACCACCTCTGGGCCCAAGCCCGCGAAAGCAATCCCAGCGCCCCCCCTTCAGCCACACGCCCAAGCCCTTGACGGTCTGGCGTGGTGCGGAACGAGGAGCAAGGAGGAAAGCGACCTTCTGGTCGCGCCCTCCGAAGCGACGAAGGACCGCGCCGCGTCAGACCGTCAGGGGCGCCTCCTCGTCGAGGAAGAAGTCGGGGACGAGCTCCCCCTTCATGCTCGGATCCACCAGATACTTGTCCAGATCCGTCACCCCGGCCGCCGCCAGCACCTCGTCGTCGATGAAGAAGTTGCCGGTGCACTCCCGCGACGGCTTCGTCAGCACCACGTGCGCGGCGTCCGCCATGATCTCCACCGTGCGGCTTCGGGGCGTCATCACGTCGCCCATGGGCATGTTGGCGATGGCCGCCGTGGCGATCGCGGTGCGGGGCCACAGGGCGTTCACGGCCACGCCGTGGTGCTTGAACTCCTCGGCCATGCCCAGCACGCACATGCTCATGCCGTACTTGGCCATCGTGTAGGCCAGGTGGGGCCCGAACCACTCCGGGTTCATGTTCAGCGGCGGCGCCAGGTTGAGGATGTGTGGGTTGGCACCCTTGAGCAGGAAGGGCAGGCAGCACTTGCTCGTGATCCAGGTGCCCCGGGTGTTGACCTGGTGCATCAGGTCGAAGCGCTTCACGCTGGTGTCGTGGGTGCCCGTGAGCTGGATGGCGCTGGCGTTGTTGATCAGGATGTCGATGCCGCCGAACGTGCGGACGGTCTCGAGCACGGCGGACTCGATCTGGCCGGCGTCCCGAAGATCCACCTTGAGGGGCAGGGCGGTGCCGCCGGCGGCGTCGATCTCCTCGGCGGCGGTGTAGATCGTGCCCTCGAGCTTGGGGTGGGGCTCGGTGGTCTTGGCGGCGATCACGACGTTCGCGCCGTCCCGGGCGGCCCGCAGTGCGATGGCCTTGCCGATGCCCCGGCTGCCGCCGGTGATGAAGATGGTCTTGCCGCTCAGGTCGGACATGGAACCTCCAAAGGTCGGATGCTGGATGCGTTCGTCAGGACGTCGTGGGATGGTGCGGGCCAGCGCCATCTGGCCAGCTATAGAACGGCCGGACATGGAGAGTCTGAATGAAGTGGATGCAGCGCGTGCCCAATGTGGACGCCGCCTGGCTGCGCATGGACCGCCCGAACAACCCCATGATGATCACGGGGGTGATTCGGCTGCAAGGTCCGGTGCGTTGGGGGCGGATGGAAGCGCTCATCCGCGGCCGCCTGTGGAACCTGTATCCACGCTTCCGCTGGCTCATCGGCCACCGCGGCCCCTTCGGCGTACCGTGGTGGGTCGAGCCGGACGAGCCCGCGATGACGAAACACATCGTGCGGGTGTGCCTCGAAGGCGGCGCCGACGCCGAGCGCGCCTTCATCGACCAGATGCTCTCCACCCCCCTGGATCCGACCGAGCACGTGTGGCAGTTCCACTTCGTGGATCTACCGGACGGATCCGGCCTCATGCTGCTGCGGATCCACCACGTCGTCGCCGACGGCATGTCCCTGGCGCAGCTGTTCCTTGAGCTCGGGGATGCGGATCTGTCGGAGCGGCAGGGGCGCACACCCGAGGCCATGCAGGTCGGATCCGGGTTCCGGGAGCGCCTGAAGCTGGTGGGCCGGAGCACCGCGGAGCTCGCCCGCCTCGTCACCCTGCCCGGAGAGCCCGATCTGGGCCTGAAGGTGCCGCTGGGAGAGGCCAAGTCCGCGGTGTTCCTGCAGCCCATCCCCCTCGACGAGGTCAAGGCGGTCGCCCGCCGTGAGGGGGGCACCGTCAACGACGTGGTCCTCAGCGTCGTCGCCGCCGGCGTCCGGCGTCACCTCCTCGAAGCGGGTGTGAAGCCACGCCCGCTGCGTACCTTCGTGCCCTTCAACCTGCGCCCGGTGGATCCGGAGGTCCGCTACGAGCTCGGCAACCGCTTCGGCCTGGTGCTCTCCCACCTTCCGGTCGACGCCACCAGCTGGACCGAGCGGATCCGACGGATCCGCAAGAGCATGAAGCGGATCAAGCGAGGGGTGCAACCGCTCGCCACCTACGGCGCGCTGCAGCTCACGGGCCTGACCCCGCTCCCGCTCGAGAAGCTCGTGATGGCCCTGTTCGGCCCCAAGGCCACGCTCATCGTCACCAACGTGCCCGGTCCCACCCGCCACCTGCAGATGGCGGATCACAAGGTCGAGGACGTCATGTTCTGGGTGCCCCAGTCCGCGAACCTCGGCTTCGGCGTGTCCATCCTCAGCTACGCCGGCATGGTCCGGATCGGCATCGCCGTGGACAAGGGCTGCGTGCCCGAGCCCGACGCCATGGCCGGCCACTTCCACGACGCCTGGCTGGCCCTGAAGGCGGGGGAGGCTGCGTGATCAAGTACCTCGGCTCCAAGCGCCTCCTCGTCGACGACATCAGCCGCCTGTGCGGTCTGCTGGCCCCGGAGGGCGCCGAGGTCCTCGACCTCTTCTCCGGCACCGCGCGGGTGGGTCGGGCCCTGCGGCAGGCAGGCTTCACCGTCACCAGCAACGACTGGAACGCCTACGCCGCCACCCTGGCCCGGTGCTACCTGCAGGGCGATCTCGCCACCCACGGATCCGAGGTGCAGGGGTGGATCGACCGCCTGCAGGCCGCGCCGGATCGCGACGGCTACGCCACGCAGACCTGGTGTCGCGACAGCCGCTTCTTCCAGGAGGTCAACGGACGCCGCATCGACGGGATCCGCCACGCGCTGCAGGAGCTGGATCCGCCGGAGCCCCTGCGATCCATCCTTCTCACGAGCCTGATGGAGGCGGCCGACCGGGTCGACAGCACCACCGGGGTGCAGATGGCCTACCTGAAGAACTGGGCGCAGCGCAGCCACAACGCGCTCACGCTGCGGATCCCGCGGATGCTGGCGGATCCGGCCCCGGCAGGCACGGTGTGGCAGATGGACGCCCGGGATGCAGCCGCCCGGTTCACCGGCTCCATCGCCTACCTGGATCCGCCCTACAACCAGCACAAGTACGTCGGCAACTACCACATCTGGGAGACCCTGGTGCGCTGGGACGCCCCCGAGGTGTACGGCAAGGCCTGCAAGCGCGTGGCCTGCAAGACCCAGAAGTCGGTCTTCAACTCCAAGCGCCACATCCGTGCGGGCATGCAGCACGTCACGGACGCCCTCGACGTGGACACCCTGGTCGTCTCCTTCAGCAACGAAGGACACCTCACCCTGCAGGATCTGGTGCAGATCCTGCAGACCCGCGGCGAGGTGAGTGCCTGGGCCCGGGGCTACGAGCGCTACGTGGGCGCCAAGATCGGCATCCATGGTCCCAAGGGCGACAAGGTGGGCGCCGTGAGCCACACCCGCAACCTCGAGTACCTGTTCGTGGCCGGCCGCCAGCCGGATCCGGACGGGATCCAGGCTGCGCTCGGCGACGACTGGGCGCCGGTCAGTCCAACGCCCTGAAGCGCTCGGCGATCTGCTGGCCCGGGGCGAGCAGGGCGTCGAGCTGCCGTGTCATGGTGGAGGCCGGCGTGAGCCGGGTGAGGCCGTCGCGGATCCAGCAGGCGAGGGGATGACGCCACTGGCCCACCCGGCCGAACATCCGGCTGCGGGCCCACACCGCCCGGGTCCGCGCCAGACGGCGGGCCTCGTAGGCGTCGATGGCCGGAAGGACGGCGTCGTGCTCGGCCAGGCAGGTGGCGAGGGCCATGCCGTCCTCGATGCCCTGGGCCGCACCCTGGCCGAGGTTGGGGGTCATGCCGTGGGCGGCGTCGCCCACGAGGGGGATGGCGCCGATCCGCATCACCACCCGATCCAGCTCACGCAGATCCGCGTGGTGGATCCGGGCGTCTGCAGGCAGGCCGTCCCGCAGCACGCCCGCGGGGCCGTCGAACCCCGCGAACCGGGCCTGCAGCTCGGCCGTGGTCGTGCCCAGGGGGTCCGCGTCCGTGCCCTCGGGCGCGTCGTCGACCCAGAAGCTGTACACCCGGCCCTCGGTGAGCGGGACGATGCCTACCCGCTGGCCCCGTCCCCACAGCTCCATCGCCTCGGTCCAGCCGCCCACGTTGGGCGTGACGGCACGCCAGCAGGTGTAGCCGGCGTAGCGGGACCGGGCGGCGTCCCCACGGACCACGCTGCCGATGCCGTCTGCACCCACCACGAGATCCGCCTGCAGGATCCGGCCGTCCTGCAGCGTCACCCGATCCGGATCCACGCTGGCGACACGCGCCCCGAGCTGCAGATCCGCCACCGCACAGGCTGACAGCAGGGCATCCACCAGGTCCGCCCGGTGGATGGCGAAGGTCTGTCGCCACAGCTCGGCGGCCCGCTCGTCACCGGGCGACGAGAGCGTCCTGCCCCGGGCGTCCGCCACGGCCATCGACGACAGCTGCAGGCCGGCAGCGCGGATCCGGCCCGACAGATCCAGCGCGTCGAGGACGGCCAGGGCGTTTCCCTGCACGAGGATGCCCGCCCCCACGGGCGCGAACGTCGGGGCCTGCTCCACCACCGTGACCCTCCAGCCCGTCTGCAGCAGGCTCGCCGCCGTCGTCAGTCCCGCAATGCCGCCGCCCACCACGATCGCCGTGCCGTTCATGTCGTCCTCCTGGTGTGCAGGGGGTAGCCGGAAGCACCTGGATCCGCGCTGCCGCCAGGGGATGCAGGCGTCAGCCCGTCAGGCGGACCACACCACGGACGAGGAAGAACACGCCGAACCCGCCCGCCAGCACCAGGGTGAGCGGGTGGTTGTAGCGCTCGAGCAGGTTGCGGATCCGGTGCAGCAGGGGATCCGCCCGCTTCGAGAACAGCAGGTACAGCAGGGGAGGAAGGGCCACCGACGAGCTGAACACCAGCACCACCAGCAGCAGCAGGCCCGCCTTGCGTCCGAGCTCGTCCGGCCGGGCGGAGAAGATGGACACCGCCGTGAGGAAGATGGCCAGGTTCTTGATGTTGATGACGGCCGTGAAGCCGCCGAACAGGGTCACCCGGGAGACCGGGGCGGCGTCGAGCTTGCGGGCCCACAGGGGCAGCACCTCCGGGTCGTCCGGAGGGTTGCGCCACCGCCGCCAGGTGAAGACCAGCAGGATGGCGGCCACCACGAGGCTCGCCACCGCGCCTCCGATACCGGATCCCTCCCGTTCGGGCGCCACCTGGCCGGCCGCCACGAGGGCAGCGCCTACCGCGAAGTAGGTGCCTGCGTACCCGAACCAGTAGCCGGTGGCCTTGGCGAGCCCCTGGGGCGCACTCAGGAGCAGGATCACCAGAAGGATGGGCGCCACCGACGGGATCCCTCCCACCGCGAGCGCGAGCGCCTCGACCACGTCAGCCTGCACGCTGTCCGACCTCCCGTTCTGCCGGGAAGCCCATCGACACGGTTCAGGCCTGCTTCAAGTACTCGTCGAAGGCCTCGCCGTACTGGTCCCACACGGTGAGGAACAGGCCCGCGATGATGGGGCCGACGATGACCCCCAGGATGCCGAACAGGCCGATGCCGCCCAGGGTGGACAGGAGCACGAGGACGTCGGGCATCTGGGTGTCGCGGCCCACCAGGAGCGGTCGCAGGACGTTGTCGGAGCTGCCCACCACCACCGCGCACCACACCGCCAGACCGATGCCCGCGGCGATCTTCCCGGTGGCCAGCAGGACGATGACGGCCGGGATCCACACCAGGGAGGCGCCGAGCGCGGGGATGATCGACAGCACGCCCATGATGGTGCCCCAGAACACGGAGCCGTCGATGCCCACGACGAAGAACGCCAGGCCGGCGAGTCCGCCCTGCACGAGCCCGATGACCAGCGTGCCCTTGAGGGTGGCACGGGTGATCGAGACGAAGCGGGCGATGAGCGCGTCCTCCTGGGCATCATCGAGGGGGGACAGGTGCTTGAGCCTGGCGATGATGCCGCTCCCATCCAGCAGGAAGTAGAACATCGCGTACAGCATCACGAACAGCTGCAGGAAGAACGTGACCGTGCCCTTGGTGGCGGCGGCCAGCGCCTGCACCAGGAACGAGCCGAGCCTGCCGGCGATCTCCCCGAGCTTGCGCACGATGGCCTCGGTGCTCGGCAGCAGGTCTCCCACGACGGGAAGGTTCCGCAGGAAGCGCCCGGCCGTGGCCTCCAGCTGCTCCGGGTTGGCCACCTGATCGTTGATCCACGGGCCGACGGACTGGCTGATCTGCACGGCCTGTCCTGCGAGGATCACGACGAAGAAGATCGCCGGGATGATGATCACGAGCAGGACGACGAGCAGCGTGAGCATCGAGGCGAGGCCCGCCCGGTCCTTGAGCCTGGCCATGAACCATCGCTTGAGGGGCTGGCTCATGGCCGCGAACACGGCGGCCATCAGCAGCGCCATCGCGAAGGGAGCGATGAGCTTCCAGAACCACCACGAGATGATCGCGGCGGCCCCCAGGAGCGTGAGGTTGCGGATGCGTTGGGAACGGACGTCGCTCTGATCCATGAAGACCCTCTTCGGTGCACTGGTTCGAGGGAACCACCATCGGATGGGGGGGTCAATGGGGAGCGCGACGACGCGAACCTGTGGAGGCTCCCCATCGAATGGAGCGCCCTGGGTGCCGACACCCCCCTTCGACACACCGGGTTGCCCTCCCTGACCGAAAGAGGGCAGCCCGTGTGGGTCTTCCTCTCTTCGACGGTGGGTGTGCGATGTCTCGGCTCGATGGAAAGGTCTGTCTCATCACCGGCGCGGCGCGGGGCATCGGCGCCCGCACAGCGGAGGTCTTCGCCGAGCACGGGGCGTTCGTCTACCTGACCGACCTCGACGAGGGGGCGGGCGAGGAGAAGGCGAAGGCGCTGCGGGATGCCGGTGGCCAGGCCCGGTTCCTCAAGCACAACGTCGTCTCCGAGGACGACTGGATCCAGGTCCTCGGGGTGGTACGCGACGAGCACCAGCGCCTCGACGTGCTCGTGAACAACGCGGGCATCGAGCTCATCAAGCCCCTGGCCAACCTGACCCTCGACGACTGGCACAAGGTCAGCTCGGTCAACCTCGACGGCGTGTTCCTCGGCACCAAGCACGCGGTGCCCCTGATGCAGCGCAAGGAGGGCATGGCCAGCGTCATCAACCTGTCCTCGGTGGCCGGCATCATCGGCGCCCCCTTCCAGTCCGCCTACTGCATGACCAAGGGCGGCGTGCGCCTGTTCACGAAGGCCGCGGCGATGGAGTTCGCCGCCCTGGGGCTGAACATCCGGGTGAACTCCATGCACCCGGGCGTCATCAACACCTCCATGGGCAACGAGCTGCTCGACACCTTCGCGAAGCTGCAGGGCAAGACCCGTGAAGAGGTGGAGGCCTGGTTCGCCGGTCAGCAGCCCCTGGGCCCACTGGGGGATCCGGACGCCATCGCCAACGGCCTGCTGTTCCTCGCCAGCGACGAGAGCGCCTTCATGACCGGCGCCGAGCTGGTGATCGACGGCGGCCTCACGGCCCAGTAGCGAGCCTCACTCCGCGTAGCCGAGCTCCTTGAGCTGCTCTGCCAGATCCTCGTGGAACGCGCCGACCGCCTGCCCGAACGGGGGTACGGCGGTGGTGGGCTCGAGGGTCATGCGCGGCTTGTCGTGACGCCACCGGCGACCTCCGGACAGCTGCAGGTCCTGGGTCCAGTGCCCGTCCAGCTGCAGGTGGCCGCCCTTGAGGCCACCGGACATGGCGGCGGGCTGCACGAACACGGCAGGAGGCACCGTGACGCCGGCGGGCACTGTCATCTCGAGCCTGCCGTCGGTGACCTGCACCTCGACGGCCTTGTGGCGTTGCTGGGGATCGTAGGGAAGCCAGGCGGCCTCGATGGGCTCTGCAAGCGTGAGCTGCAGGCGCGTGGGGCGTGCCGCTCGGGCCGGCGGCAGCGTGAGTCGCCACACGGCGGCTGCCGGCACACCGAGACCGTCGGCCAGCTTCTCGGTGCCCCAGTCACGCGTGGCCTTCTCATCGCCGGCCACCTTCGGGGCCAGCAGGGGATCCAGCTCGCCCGGATCCGTCGTCAGGTCGTACAGCCACTGATCCACGCCCCGGGTCCACCACTTGCGCGCTTCGGCCACCACGCCCCAGCCGTCCTCCCCGTACAGGGGGCGGCCGAAGGCCTGGCTGCGGCCGAGCAGCGCATCCTGGGCCGAGGCATCGCCCGTGAGCGCAGGCATGAGGGGCAGGCCGTCGCGCACGTCGTGATCCAGGCCTTCGAGCTGCAGCACGGTGGGGGTCAGATCCAGCAGGTTGGTCGGCAACCGGGTGGATCCGGCGGGCATGCCGGGAGAGCGGATGAAGGTAGGCACGCGCAGCAGCTCGTCGTGGAAGTCGTGGCCGTGCTCGAAGCCGCCGTGATCCCAGAACTCCTCACCGTGGTCGCTGAACACCACCACGGTGGCGTCGTCGGGCAGGGCCTTCCACAGGCGGGCGAGCTGGTCGTCGATGTAGGCGATGTTCTGGTCGTAGCGACCCTGCACGTAGGCACTGACGGCGGGCAGGTCCGGATCGCCGGGCTTGATCTGGCGCAGCTCCCGCAGCGCGACGCTCCGCAGCCCCTCGGGCTTGTCGCCCTCCCAGCGACCCCGGTAGCGCTTGGGCTCCATGTAGGGCAGGTGGGCGTCCATGAACTGCAGGTACAGCAGCAGGTCCCGGTCCGGGTGCTCCTCCAACACCTTCAGGCCGTGGTCCACCACCTTCTTCGCGGGGAGCAGGTGCTTGTAGGTGTACTGGGAGAAGCCCTGGTCCATAAGGAAGGTGGGGGTCAGGAAGGCGTTGCCCACGATGCCGTCGCTGAGGAAGCCGGCCTGCGCCAGGCGGGAGGCGAGGGTGGGGGCGCCCTCCCAGAACTCGGGCTGGGCACCGCTGAAGGCCGCCCGTGCACTGGGGAGGGTCCACGGTGCCACGGTGCGGTGGTTGTCGAGCCGCATGGCGTCTTCTGCCCAGGCATCGAGCTTGGGGCTGGTCGCGCGGTCGTAGCCGTAGGCGCCGAGGTGATCCGCCCGCAGGGTGTCGAGGTAGATCATGACCACCCGGCGGGGCCGCTCGGACGACGTGTACACGGTGGGCTCGTGCAGGAACAGCAGATCGCCGGTGGGCTCGCCGTGGACGGTGGACGACAGCCGGATGCGCACGGACTGCCCGGCGTACGCGGCCAGGTCGAGACGGACCGCGTCTTCCGAGCCCAGCCGCACCACGGCCTGGTGCAGCACCTGCCACCCGTCCCCTGCGTCGACCTCCACCCGCAGCCCCACGCCGTCGCTGGCGGGCAGATCGCGGATGAAGGGCTCGAGGACCGAGGCGCGGGTGCCCAGCACGCCGCCCTCGGGCACGGTGAGCGACCAGGTGGCCGTGGTGGGGGCCGGCAGCAGCAGGCCGGTGCGGCTGACCTCGCCGACGGTGAGCTCACGGGCCACGAAGGCCTCGGGAGACAGCCCCGCGTGGGCGAAGTGCAGGGAGCGCTCGGCCGCCTGGGCCTTGGGCCAGCGAAGCTGGATGTCGTCGGCCCGAGGTGCCGGGGCGGCGGCGGGCAGGGCGATGAGCAACCGCTCCCGATCGTACCCATAGGAGCGCGCCCGTTCCGCGCGACGCACGAACGTCAGCGGCTCGCCCTTCCAGGTGACCTTCAGGCCCGCCGGCGCGTGGTTGCCGAAGCTGTTGGCGCCGGCCTGGGGGTCGGGGAACAGGAAGGAGTTGGCGGGCAGCGGGAACGCCCAGATGACCTTGTCCTTGTCGCCCTTCACCTCGACGGCCTTGCCCGTCGGGCTGAAGACGAGGGGAGCGTCTCCGGGCCGTGTGGCGGGCGCCACCTCGAAGCGTCCGCTGGCGGCCTGGCGCGCGAAGGCGAAGGCGCCGGTCTGGCGGGCCTGCACCGGGGCACCCGGCCGGGTGATGGTGACCGGGGAACCGTCGTCCACGGCGGGCGTGGCCGCGTCGGGGGCGTCGGGGGCGGACGAGCAGGCGATCAGCAGCAGGGGCAGCAGCACGGCGGAACTCCACGGGGTCTGTAGCGGTATCGCACGGGTCGCGGCGACGTACCAGCCCACCTGCATCCCTACAACACGTCCACCAGCCCGTGCTCCTCGCCTCCATCGGCGCTGGTGCGCGTCAGGGGCACCTCCGCGAGCATGCTGCTGCCGGCGCCGGGGCTGGACTCCATGCTCATCTCGCCGCCGAGCAGCACCACGCGCTCCCGCATGCTGAACAGGCCGAGCCCGCCCTTCAGGTTGGACCGGAGGATCGCCTCCTTCACGTCGAAGCCGTGGCCGTCGTCCTCCACGCTGAACTGCAGGCTGTCGCCCTGACGGAACAGCGTGATGTCCACCCGGTTCGCGTCGGCGTGCTTGGCCACGTTCGCGAGGGACTCCTGGATGACCCGGTAGACGGTGAGCTCCACGGTGGACAGCAGGCGCTCTCCGTCCTCGATGCCCACCACCGTGAGGTTCACCTTGTGACCGTGGACCTCCCGCATGTCCGCCGCCAGGCGACGCACGGCGGCCACGAGGCCCATCTCGTCGAGCACGGCGGGGTGCAGGCCGCGGGCCAGGCGGCCGATGTCGCCCACCACGTTGCGCAGCTGGTTGCGGAGCATGCCGGTGTGGCGGCGTGCCTTGTCGTTCTCGATCATCGGCTCGAGGGCCGACAGTCCCACGAGCAGGGCGGTGAGGGCCTGGCCGGTCTCGTCGTGGAGCTCCCGGGCGAGGTGCTGCCGCTCAGCCTCCTGCACCTCGAGGACCGTCTCCAGGAAGCGCTCGCGGATCTGCTCCGCCATGCGCTTCAGGGTGATGTCGGCGGCGATGTGGATCTCGCGGTTGGTCTGCATGAGCTGATCGCCCACCGCGTAGATCACGTGCCGCACCCACCGCTCCTTGCCGTCGCTCATGAGCAGGCGGTAGGTGTGCTCCTCGCCGTCGGCGACGGTGGGGATCCGGTCGAGGTCGGCGGGGTGAACCGCCTTGTGCCATGCCTTCGGATCCTCGAGCAGGCTGCTGCGGGACTGCTGCCACAGGTGCTCGTAGCCGGTGTTCACGTACAGGATGCGCTCGGTGTCGGCCTCGTACATCCAGATCGACTGGCCGATGTTCTCCGCGATCTGCTTGATGTTGAGCTGGGACAGCCGGAGCGCCCGGTTGCTCGACTCGAGCTGCTCCGAGGCGGCGATGAGGTAGCGCGCGCGGCTGTAGCGGCTGCTCTCGTAGTACCAGCCCACGAAGGTCACGAGGCCGAGGAACAGCACCTGGACCCGCAGCAGGTTGAGCGGGGAGGCCGAGGCCTCGGTGGTCTCGGTGAGGTCGTGGCCGGTGGCCCAGTAGAAGTAGACCAGCAGCGCGCCGGCAGCGAGGGAGGTGAGCGAGGTGCCCCGCGTGCCGCTCAGGAACGCGGCCATCAGCGGGGCCGCGAACATCCAGAGCAGCAGCGGGCTGTGGTAGCCGCCGGTGTACCAGGCGGTGTGGCTGATGAGGGCCAGCAGGGTCATCGGCAGCAGCACGCTCGGCACCGTCAGCGAGCGCGTGACCCGCACCAGGTAGGCGATGGCGAACATGAGCGGCATGGCGGTGACGAGCACGGCCATCACCGGCGCGGGGATGACGGCGCCCGCCGCGTCGCCGCGGGCGAGGAGCACGGCGAACAGGATGGCGGAGCTGATCATCAGCGCGAGCGCCACCCCGACGAGCAGGCGGGCCCGCCGTCCGTCCTCGGGGTTGTGGGTGAGCTCGGGGGGGATGAACCAGTGGAAGACGCCCTGGACCGCGCGTGCGGCCGGGCTCGTGCTGTAGCGCTCGGCGGGCATGCCCGTCGGGCTCAGGGGGTCAAGCATCGATGCTCCTCGCAGGCCCCATCATGGCACGAACCACCTGCTGCCAGAAGGACTGTCACGGGGCCGGCCACGTGGCGGAACCGGCCGAGAAGGCTCGCAGGGCGCGCAGCATGCGGCTTCCGTGCCAGGAGAACAGCTCGCCGTCGGCCATCCGGAAGCGTTCCTCGGGCCACCCGGTGAGCTCCATCAGCTCGTCCACGTGCTTGCGGGCGAAGGGGAACGGCTCGGTGGACAGCCAGACCTCGTCGGGCCGCAGTGCCGCCAGGGCCTCGGGCGTGAGGGCAGGGTAGTCACCGGGCACGCCGACCTGCAGCGGGGTGTGGCCGCTGGCCCGGATCATCTCGGCGATGAACGTGGACGGTCCGATGGTCATCCAGGGCTTGCGCCAGATCAGGTACAGGATCCGTCGCCCGCCCGCGGGAGGCAGCGCCTCGAGCAGCGTGTGGGCCTGACGCACCATCTCCGCCGCGGCCTCTTCCCGTCCCACGAACGTGCCGAGCACCAGCAGGTCCGCGAGGGCCTCGGCCACCGTGCGCGGGTGGGGCGCCAGCACCGGCGCCACCTCGGACAGCGCCTCGGCGTGCGCCGCGAGGTTCTCCTCCCGGTTCATGACGATGAGGTCGGGCTGCAGGGCCGCGATGCGATCGAGCTTCGGGTCCTTGGTGCCGCCCACCCGCTCGACGTCCTCCAGGCCCTCCGCCGGGTGCACGCAGTAGCGGGTGCAGCCCACGATGCGATCCCCCACGCCGAGGTCCCACAGGGACTCGGTGCTGCTCGGGACGAGGCTGACGATCCTACGCGGTACCCGCTCAGGACGCGACAGGGGCAGGTGGGTGGCATTTTCGGGCAGTGCGTTCTTCACATCGTTCCTTCGGCACCGAAGAGCCTCTGTGGGGGTCCCGCATGAAGTTGAGAATCGGTGGTCTTGTCCTGTCTATGTCGGCCACCTCGGCCCTGGCCAGTCCGCAGGCCGAGGTCGCGGGCGTGGACGTCGGTGCGCTGCAGCCCACGGCGGAGGTCTCGGCGCGCATGGCCAGTGTGCTCAGACCCTTCGACGCCGACGGCAGCGGTCTCATCGACGATCGTGGGGAGCTCGTGGAGGTGCCCTGCGCCGTCTGGACGCGGATCGACGACGAGCTGATGCGCAGCCACGTGCTCGGTGTGTGGGGGTGGTACGTGGCCACCGAACAGGACGGCCTGTCCCTCGACGCCCTCGGCATCGACCCCAACCTCAAGCCCCAGGTGTGGCACCAGGCCTCCGAGTGCGGTCTCGCCGACGTCCGGACCGGGGCCCTGACCCGTGCCGAGATCGCCGCCGCCGCCATCGCCCGGGTGCACGACGTGGCGGGACCTTCCGACCCCGTCGCCGTGGAAGGCATGGTCGCCGGTCTGCTCGTGCAGGAGTTCGATGGCGACGGGGACGGCATGGTCGGCGCCAGCGAGCTCACGGGCGTGCCCTGTGGCATGTGGAGGGTCGCCGATCGGATGATGGCCACCACCTGGGGCGCGGGCCTGTACGACGCCTACGGTCTCGAGCTCGAGCGGGACTTCCTCGGCGAGCGGCTCCAGGTCGAGCCCGGCGCCCGGGAGGCCATGCGGGCCGCGCTGCTCACCTGCGGGGTGGGGCCGGAGGTCCTCGGCGTGCCGAACGTGCGCAAGGGCACCCTCGCGGGCCGCATCCGGGAGACGGACGCCAGCGGGACCTCCCTGTGGGAGACGGGCATCAAGGGGCTCCTGCTCGAGCAGGTCGATCTGGATGGAAGCCGGGCCATCGACACCACGGCGGAGCTGCAGTCCATCGGCTGTGACGCCTGGCAGGCCCTCGACGAGGCCGTCCGCGATGGCCGGCCCCGGGGGCTGTACGGCGTGTACGGCCTCGATCCGGACCGCCCGTACCGTGGGGAGGTCCTGGGCATCGCGGCGGATGTCCGCGCCGAGGCAGCCCAGCGTGCGGTCCGGTGCGGCGTGCGCCCCACGTCCTGGCTGTCCACGCTGCCCGAGCACGAGGGGGCCTCGACCCCCGAACCCATGGTCGATCTGGCGGATGCCATCTCGCGGGTCCCCGACCCAGGCTCCCGCACCTGGCTCGGCGCCATCCGCCGCATGCTCCTCGACAGCTCCGACCTCGACGCCTCGGGCCTGCTCGATGGGGGAGACGAGCTGCGCATGGTGGGGTGTGACGCCTGGGTCGCGCTCGATCAGGCCCTGTGGGACCAGGTGGACACCGGCCTCATCGCCGGGTTCGGCGTGGCGCCCGGTGAGAAGTGGACCGGCTACGCTCTCGGCGTCGACGGCTCCGTGCAGGCCATCGCGGCGGACGTCCTGCAGGGCTGCGGCCTGCAGCGGGAGGCACCCTCCAGCCAGGGCGAGTCGGGCCGCTCCGAGTCGGTCGTCCGCGACATCTGGCAGATCGACGGCCACCCGGGCACCGCCGCCTTCGATCAGGGCCTGAGCGCCGTCATGCTCCGGCACTTCGATCTCGACCGCTCCGGGGCCCTCGATCGTGGCCGCGAGGTGGCCGCCGTGCCCTGCCGGGTCTGGATCGAGCTCGAGCTGTCCAGCCTCGAGGGCTACGGCTTGTCCGTCGACCAGGTCTACGGCCTCGATCGGCGTGGCAACTTCGTGGAGGGCTCCATCGGCCTGAGCCCCAAGACGAGGAAATCCGCCCTCACGGCCGTGAACCGTTGCAGGGCGGAGGAGGCGAGGGCGGCAGCGGAACGCTGACGCCCTGCATCGATCCCTCAGGGGATCACTGGGCGGCGGAGACGAGGTCCTTGAGGCCCTGCAGGCCGCCACCGGCACCGATCTTGCGCTTCACTTCCTGGCCGCCGGCGTAGACGACGAAGGTGGGAAGGTTGGAGACCTTCTGGGCGCGGGCGGTGTTCATGTTCTGGGAGGCCTCGAGCTTGACCACCTTGACCTGGCCCTGGAGCTCCTCGGCGAGCTTCTCCACGGCGGGGGCGATGGCCTTGCAGGGGGCGCACCAGGTGGCCCAGTAGTCGACCAGGACGGGCAGGTCGGACTTGAGCACTTCCTGCTCGAAGTTGGCGTCAGTGGCTTCGATGACGAATTGGCTGGCCATGGGCCCTCCTGATGGTCGGCGACCGTTCGCCGAAGGGGTGTGGGGGAAAGTCGGACGACCGTAGTCGCAGTGTCACCAAGGATCAAGACCCAGGACGTCACAAGCACCCGGGGTTACGATGGAGCGCCGAAAGGAGCCGCCTCCATGTGGATCGCGCTGCAGCTTGTCATCGTCGTCACCTACCTATTGGCCGCCGCGTGGGCATGGCGCTCACCCGGGCGACAAGAAATGGCACGCAACATCACCATGGTGGGTGCGCTGCTGCATGCGTCCAGTCTCGTGCATGACCTGATGCAACCCGAACTTCTGCCGGGCTTCGCCGAGTCCCTCTCCGCCGCCGGCCTCGGGGTGGTGGTGGCCTGGCTGCTGGTCTCCCGGGGCGCCATGAACGGCATGGGCAAGTGGGTCAGCATCGCGGCAGCGGGCCTGGTCGTCGGCTCGATGGCGGTTCCCACGGCCACGGTGGCAACCCTCGAGGAAGTCGGTGCCAGCGTGTGGCTCCCCCTGCACCTCGGGCTCATGTTCGCCAGCGTGTCGGCCTTCTTCCTCGAATTCTTCGCGACCATGGTCCAGTACGTGGTCCGTCAGCGCCTCAAGGCAAAGAAATTTTCAGGGCTTGGGTCCCTGCCTTCTCTGGAGCGCCTCGGCGCCGTACAGGTTCGCGCCCTCGTCTTCGGACTGGTCTTCCTGACCTTCGGTGTCGCCGCGGGTGGCGTGTGGGCCTCTACGGCCATGCACCACAAGTCCTGGCTCGCCGACCCCAAGGTCATCCTCACCACCGTCGTCTGGGGATGGTATGCCCTCGCCCTTGTCTCCCGCCTCGTCAGCGGCTGGCAGGGCCGAACCTCGATGGTGTTCTCGGTGCTAGGCTTTTCCGGACTGCTGTTCTCGATGATCGGTGTCGACTTCCTGGTGGAGGGCTTCCATGCCTACCGCTAGCAGTCACGCTCTGGTCGCAGCGGGCCTCTCCCACCACACGGCCCCTGTCTCCGTCCGGGAGAAATTCTCGCTCACCGAGGAAGGGGTGAGGCGCGAGCTGGTGCACCTGCGTCGATCCGGCATCGCCAGCGAGGCGATGCTGCTGTCCACTTGCAACCGGGTGGAGCTGTACGCGGTCCCCGAGGGCAACCCGAACACCCTGCGCGACTACCTGAACACCCGCTTCGGCGCCGGCAGCCTCATCGACCCCTACCTGTACTGGCACAGGGGAGAGCAGGCCGTCCGCCACCTGTTCCGCGTGGCGTCCTCGCTCGACTCCCTGGTCGTCGGCGAGCCCCAGATCCTGGGCCAGGTCAAGTCCGCCGCGCGCCTCGCCGACGAGTCCGAGTCCCTCGGCATGGTGCTCAACCGCCTCACCCAGCGTTCCTTCTGGGTGGCCAAGCAGGTGCGCAACCGCACCGACATCGGGCGCTACACGGTGGGCGTGGGCAACGCCGGCGTGTTCCTGGCCGAGCAGATCTTCTCCACGCTCAAGGGCCGCACCGCCCTGCTGGTCGGCGTGGGCGAGATGGGCCGGCAGGTGGCCAAGGCCCTGCTGCAGGCGGGCGTCTCCGAGCTGCTGGTCGCCAACCGCACCTTCGAGCGCTCCGTGATGCTCGCGCAGGAGTACGGCGCCAACCCGGTGCAGTACGACAAGCTCGCCAGCTACCTCAGCCGGGTCGACATCGTGATCACGGCCACCGGCGCCCAGGAGCCGATCATCCGGGCCAAGGAGGTCAAGGCGGCCATGCGCGCCCGGCGCCACCGGTCCCTGTTCCTGGTCGACCTCGCGGTGCCCCGCAACATCGATCCGGATGTCGAGCGCATCGATCAGGCCTACGTCTTCAACGTCGACGACCTCACGAGCGTGATGGAGAAGGGCCGCGCCGCCCGTCAGGCGGCTTCCCTCGACGCCGAGTCCCTCGTCTCCGAGGAGTCCGAGCGGTTCGCGGCCCGGCTCGACAGCCTGCAGGTCAACGCCCAGGTGGGCGCGCTGCACAAGCGCCTCGAGCTGATCCGGCAGGCAGAGCTCGAGCGCTCCAAGAAGCTCACCTCCTCCCTCGACGACGACCAGCTGGGCGCCCTCGATCAGATGACCCGCGCCCTGGTGAAGAAGGTGATGCACCAGCCCCTCGCCAACCTGCGCGAGGCTCTCGCCAAGGGCGACATGGCCCAGGTCGATGCCATCCTCCGTGGCTTCGAGGAGCCCCGGAAGCCTCGCTGAGGCCCAGGTCGAGCGCGACGCCGCAGGGCACGCCCACGGCGTGACAACGCCGTTATCGTCTCGTGGGCGGCACGCCGTCCAGCAGCGCTGCCAGTCCGGGCGGGTCGGCGACGAAGTCCACACGAAGCCCGGACCTCTCCGCCTCGGCCGCCGTGCTGGGGCCGATGACCCCGATCCAACCCGGGTGGGGGAGCCACCCCTGCTCGACGGCGTGCCCCAGCCGACGGGCGGCGGAGCCCGACAGCAGGGGGGCCACGTCCACCGCGCCGAGGCTGCGAAGCCGCTCTTCGGCGTCGGGGGGCCACTCGTTGCGGTAGACGGCCACCCGGTCCACGTCGGCTCCAGCGGCTCTCAGGGCCAGCAGGGTGCTCGGGGTGGCCTCCTCGGCACAAGGATATAACAGGGGTATCCCACGGATCTCCCCCAGGACCCGCACGAGATCCTCGCCGGTGGAGCGGGGCGCCTGCAGCTGCAGGTCGAGGCCGGCCGCCCGTGCCGCCCGGGCGGTTGCGGGGCCGACGGCCGCGCAGGGCCAGCCGTGCCGACGGATCAGATCGGCGCACACCCGGACCGTGTAGGGGCTGGTGAGCAGCACCCAGCGCCAGGGCCGCGCGGTGTCGATGGAGGCGAGGGCCCCATCGACAGGACGCCGCTGCAGCAGGGGCACACAGACCGTGTGGTAGCCCTTGCGTTGCAGCGGCGTCTGCAGGGCGCCGGCATCTTCCGGCGCCCGTGTGATGAGGGCGGTGGGATGGTGGTTCATCCCAGCAGCCTACAGCTTGTGCAGCTTGGCGAGATCCTTGGTGATGTTCTTGTGGTGGGCCTCGAGGGTGCCACCACCGATCTCGAGCAGCTTGGCATCGCGCCACAGACGCTCGACGGGGTACTCGCGGCAGTAGCCGGAGCCGCCCATGACCTGCATCGCGTAGTCGGCGCACATCTTGCCGACGGGCGCGGCGAACAGCTTGGCGGCGTCGGAGTTGATGCGGGCGTTGGTGTTGGCGGAGACCTCGCGAGCGGTCTTGTAGACCAGGCACTTCGCTGCCTCGTTGGCGGCGTAGCCCTCTGCGATGTAGCGCTGGATCTGGCCGAAGCGGTTGATGGGCTGGCCGAAGGCGCGGCGCTCCTGACCGTGGCGGATCATGATCTCGACGCAGCGGTCGCCGATGCCAATGGACATGGCGGCGAGGGTGAGGCGCTCGATCTCGAGGTTGCGCATCATGTGGGTGACACCGCCGCCCACCTCACCGAGGAGGTTGGCGCCGGGCACGCGGCAGTTCTCCATGATGAGCTCGGACATCGTGGAGCCACGCATGCCGAGCTTCTCGATGTGCTGGCTGGTGGAGAAGCCGGGGCAGTCGCGGTCGACGATGAAGCTCGTGATCTGGCCATCGACCTGGGCGTAGACGATGAAGACGTGACCTTCACAGCCGTTGGTGATGTAGGTCTTCGTGCCGTTGAGGATCCAGTCGTCGCCATCGCGGACGGCGGTGGTGGACATGCCCAGGACGTCGGTGCCGGCGCCGGGCTCGGTCATGCCCATGCCGCCGATCCACTCGCCGCTGATGACCTTGTCGAGGTAGCGGCCGCGCTGCTCGTCGTTGCTGCTGTTGAAGAAGTTGTTCACGAACAGCATGGAGTGGGCCAGGTAGGCCAGCGTGAAGCCCGGGTCGGACTTGGACATCTCGTGGTGGATGATCACGGCGGCCGTGGTGTCCATGCCGGCCCCGCCGTACTCCTCGGGGATGGTGACACCCAGCAGGCCGAGCTCACCGGCCTGGCGGAGCAGGTCGACGTTCAGCTCGCCCTTCTCGTCGAAGGCTGCGGCCTGGGGCTCGATCTCGTTGCGGGTGAATTCCGCGACCATCTCGCGGAGCGCGGCGTGTTCCTCGGAGGGGGTGAACAGGGCGTCGTAGGACATCAGGGAACCTCTGGTACCAGGAAATGACAGCACGTCTTAGCCTGCGTGGCGCTGGGTGCAATGGGTTTGGCGAACCCTTGGCCCGGTCGTGCTACACACACCACACCAATGGCACCTGATGGTGTCACCCGGCCCCCGCAGCGCCCTGGAGATCCCGTGAAGCGAATGTTCCTCATCGATGGCAGCAACCACGCCTTCCGCGTGCAATTCGCGCTTCCGCCGCGCCACGCCAGTGATGGAACCCCCACCCGCGTACTGTACGGCTTCACGCTGCTCATGCAGAAGCTGATGCGTACCTGGAAGCCCGACTACGTCGTCGTCAGCTTCGATGTGGGCAAGAACTTCCGCAGCGACATCTTCTCCGAGTACAAGGGCCACCGGCCCGAGATGCCCGAGGACCTGAAGGTCCAGTGGCCGATGCTGCCCGAGCTCGTCGAGGCCTTCGGCTACCGCTGCATCAACATGAAGGGCTGGGAGGCCGACGACGTCCTCGGTACGCTCGCCCACAAGTACGCAGGAGAGGATCTGGAGGTCTTCTTCGTCACCTCCGACAAGGACTTCTCGCAGCTGGTCTCCGACCACGTGAAGATCCTCGACGAGGGCAAGGGCACGATCCTCGACCCCGAGGGTGTCGCCGAGAAGTTCCACGGCGTGCGGCCCGATCAGATCATCGACATGCTCGCCCTCGCCGGCGACTCCTCCGACAACATCCCCGGCGTGGCGGGCATCGGCCTGAAGACCGCCGCCAAGTACCTTTCCCAGTACGAGCACCTCGAGGACGTCCTGAAGGCTGCCGCCGACGGCAAGATCAAGGGCAAGCGCGGCCAGAGCCTGGTCGACGAGGCCGACAACGCCCGCCTGTCCTACACCCTGGCCACCATCGCCACGGACGTCCCCATCGACGACGCCCTCGAGGATCTCGCGCCCCGCGAGCCCGACACCGACAAGCTGAGGGAGCTGTTCGACAAGTGGGAGTTCGGCCGGGTCGCCCGCAAGCTCCTCGGCGACGGCGCCAAGGTCGACTGGGCCGACCACGAGGTGGTGGAGGCCGGCAAGGAGGGCAAGCTGTACGACGCCGTCCGCAAGGAGGGCACCCTGGCATGGCAGCCCCGCTTCGACGACGACGGCGCGCTCATCGGCGTCGCCATCAGCCGCAAGGGCAAGGCCAGCTACGTCCCGCTGGCACCCGCGGAGGGCGAGGGGCAGCTGTTCGCCGACGACTCTGCCCGCAAGGGCTTCCTCGCGCTGCTGGCCGATCCCCAGGTCACCAAGATCGGCTACGGCCTCAAGGCCCAGATGCGGCACCTCGGTGTCGATGCGTTCGCGGGCCCCATGCAGGACGTCCGCCTGCAGGACTACATCCTTTTCTCCCACCGGCGCACCCACGGCCTCGACGATCAGGCCTCCCGCCTGCTGTCCCACACCCTGGGCTCCTCCTCCGCGGCGGCAGACGATCCCGATCTCGCCCTCATCGCCGAGGAGGCCAACTGCCTCGCCGCGATCTTCGCCAAGAACGACGAGCGGCTCGAGGGCGGCATGCGGTGGGTCTACGACCACATCGAGATGCCCCTGATGCCCGTGCTGGCGCGGATGGAGGCCGCCGGCATCGCCCTCGACACGAAGGCGCTCAAGGTGGTCGACAAGGAGATCGCAGGCCGCCTGAAGGCCGTCGAGAAGGAGTGCCACGAGCTCGCGGGCAAGGAGTTCCGCCTGCGGTCCCGCCACGAGCTGCGCGACGTGCTGTTCGAGGATCTGGGCCTGCCGCCCTCCAAGAAGGTCAAGGACGGCTGGTCCACCGCCAGCGGCGTCCTCGAGAAGCTCATCGATCTGCACCCGCTGCCGGGCAAGGTCCTCGAGTACCGCGCCCTCGACAAGCTGCGCTCCACCTACCTGAAGAAGCTGCCCAGCTACGTGGCCGAGGACGGCCGCATCCACAGCACCTTCAACCAGGCCGTCGCCGCCACGGGGCGCCTGTCCAGCGTCGATCCCAACCTGCAGAACATCCCGGTGCGCACGGTCACCGGCCGACGCATCCGCGAGGCCTTCGTGCCCGCCGAGGGCACCGTGTTCCTGTCGGCCGACTACTCCCAGGTCGAGCTGAGGGTCCTGGCACACTTCACCGAGGACCCCGTCCTCATGCAGGCCTTCGAGAACGGCGAGGACATCCACCAGCGCACCGCGCTCGAGATCTTCGGCCTCGATCCGTCCGAGCTCACCGTGGCCCACCGCTCCGCCGCCAAGGCCATCAACTTCGGCCTGCTGTACGGCATGAGCGCCTTCCGCCTCGCGGGCGATCTCGACGTCCCGCAGTCCCAGGCCCAGGCCTACATGGACGCCTACTTCGCCCGGATGCCGTCCGTGAAGGGCTGGATCGAGCAGACCAAGGAGTCCGCCCGGGAGACCGGCCACGTCGACACCCTGTTCGGCCGCCGCCGCATCATCCCCGAGATCCACGCCCCCGCCTTCAACGAGCGTATGGCCGGTGAGCGCGAGGCCGTGAACACCGTCATCCAGGGCACCGCGGCGGACCTCATCAAGCTCGCCATGCTCCGGGTCCAGGGCGCGCTCGACGCCAGCGACCTGAAGGCCCGCGTGCTGTTGCAGGTGCACGATGAGCTGCTGCTCGAGGTGCCCGAGAACGAGGTGGATGCGGTCACGAAGCTCGTCACCGAAGAGATGACGGGTGTGAAGGGTCTGAAGGTGCCGCTCATGGTCAACACGGCCGTGGGCAGCAATTGGAACGAGGCACACGGCTGATTCCTTCCAGCCGGCGTGCCATTGTGGTACGTCCATCCTCGTGCGTGACGGGAGACGATCGTGGAACTGCCTCTGTGGACTGACATCCTGATGGGCATGGTGGGGTTGATGGGGCTCGGCATGGTCCGGGGCCCGCTCGCCGCGGATGCGCCGATGACCACCGATGCCGAGATGGTCGAGGCCGTCCAGGCCGGCGACGCCACCGCCTACCGGGGCCTGGTGGAGAAGTACCAGGGCCGCATCTACTCCGTGATCTACGGCATGGTGCGCAACCGGGAAGACGCCACCGACCTCACCCAGGAGACCTTCGTCAAGGCCTTCAAGAACATCAAGGGCTTCCGCGCCGAGGCCAAGTTCTACACCTGGGTCTACCGCATCGGCATGAACCTCACGATCGACTTCATCCGCAGGCGCAAGCGCTCGCCCATCTCCGGCGCCGACGAGACCATCGCCACCCGCGACGCCGACGGCGGCATCGATGCGGCGCACACCTTCCACTCGCCGTCCAAGGCCCTGGAGCGCAAGCAGCTGTACAAGGCCATCATGGATGCGCTGGAGCAGCTGCCGGAGGCCCACAAGCAGGTCATCCTGCTGCGCGAGGTCGAGGGGCTGTCCTACCGCGAGATCGCCGAGGTCCTCGATATCGCAGAGGGCACCGTGATGTCCCGGTTGTTCTACGCGCGCAAGAAGCTCCAGGCCATGCTCGCCGAACAGAAGTCCTGAACCCGAGGTGAATGAACCGGCGGGCAGGGCGTCCCCGGAACAGGTCCGACGAAGGATGTGAAGGAGGCCACATGGCTGGTCACACGTTGGAAGAGCTGCTGCGACGTATCGCGGGAGGCGACCACTCGGACGCCACCTGCGCTGCTGCGCGCATGGCCCTGTCCGGCACGCACCTCGCCGACGCCCTGCCTCTCGATGATCTGTTCACCGATGATCCCGCAGGCGACGCCGGCCAGCTGCTCGTGATGTTCGAATTCGAAGGCGACTCCCTCGGCGCGCTGCTGCGCGGCGCGATGTCCGATGGAGCGGTGCCGGCGGCACCGGTGGAGCAGCCGCCGGAAGGCCTGGCTGATGACATCATGGGGGCGCTGCTGGGTGGCGGTCCCACGCTGGTGTCGGATCGGTCGGGTGAGGCCCCGGAGCCTGCGTCGCCGGAGCTGCCCGTGTCCGAGGCGGTCACCGGAGAGGCCGGCAGCTCGCCCGAGCTCGGTGCCGAGCACGACGACGCCCTTCCCCTGGAGCCCGCGGTGCGCCACGAGGCGGGACAGGCCCCCGAGGCCGGCGCCGCGTTCGACGAGGGGCCTGCCGTGGCCCCCGCAGTGGTCGCCGAGGCCGGTCCCGAGCCCGAGGCGGCAGGGGAGTGGTCCGAGCTTGCGGTGCTCGGCGCCGTGGAGACCGAGGCGGGGCGCGCCCCCGAGCTGGCGGTCGCCTTCGACGCCGGCGTCCCGGTGGCGCTCGCCGCACGCGCGGAAGGGGGCTCCGTCGAGGCCTGGGCGGGCGTCCGTCGGTCCCTGGAGCTCCGCGAGGCCCTGCCGGACGGCCTCGTCGCCGCGGCCCTGGCCCAGCATCGTGCGCCCGAGGTGTGGTCGTCGGTGGCCGGCGCCGTCGGAGAGCAGGCCGGGCTGCCCCTGGCGAGTGCACTGCGCAGCGAGGCGGGCGAGATCGACATCACCGATCGCGTCATGGCGGGCCTGCTGGGTCCTGCCGTCACCACCGAGCCGGTCGCGGTGCCCGAGCCCGCCAACCAGCGCCGCTGGAGCTGGGCACTCACCGCCACCTGGGCCGCAATGGCGGCGGTCTTCCTGCTGTGGCTCGTGCCTGCCGGCAACGGGGTTGATCCGGTGGTCGCTGGCGGTGATAGGGTGGTGGACGTCGTGGGTGCGGAGTCGCCCCACGAGTACCGGTTCGATGGCGTCAACGCGGACACCGTCGATCGCGGCATGCCCATCGACATGGGCGGCGCGGTGGTCATCTGGGCACAAGAGGTCGAGGAATCCTGACATGACAGCAGCCGTCGTCTTCCAGCGCAGGGTTCGGACCCTGCTCATCGCAGCCGCACTCGGTCTCGCTTCCGTCGGGGCCACACCGGTTCTCCCCGGTGCGGTCGCGCATGCGGAAGACGCCGTGCCCGGCAGGGTCGATGTCGAGGTCATCATCGTCAGGGCCAGCCACAGCGACCCCCGCATCGACGACCAGCTCAAGCCGCTGCTGCCTGCCTTGCGCAACTTTCCCTACAAGGGCTTCCGGTTCGGTGGCAAGCACACCGTCCGCCTCGAAGACGGCAAGCACCAGTCGGTGGCGGTGCCCGGTGGTCGCGAGGTCCGGCTCACGCTCGTCTCCCACGATGCCTCTGCGGCCAAGGTCCGGGTCGAGATGTTCCACGGCTCCGAGAAGACCACCGACACCACCTTCACGGTCAAGCGCGATCGCACCTTCTTCCTCGGTGCCAAGGGCGAGGGCGACGAAGCCCTCGTGATTCCCGTCACCGTCAAGTACTGAGGCCGTCGTGCGCATCATCCTGTGCTCGGTACCCGAGGACGCCTCGGAGGACCTCGCGCGTCGCCTCGTCGACGCCCGGCTCGCCGCCTGCGTCCACCTGTTCCCCGCTGGACGGTCGGTGTACCGCTGGGAGGGGCGGGTGCAGATCGAGGCCGAGGTCACCATGATGGTGAAGACCGACGTCGAGGTGGTCGATCGTGCGGTGGACTGGCTCACCGAGGCCCATCCCTACGAGGTACCGGAGGTGCTGGTGCTCGACGTCGATACCCAACACAGCCTGGCGCGTTATGTGGGCTGGGTCCGTGAGGAGGCGAGTGGAGTCCCATGACCATCTTCCAGAAGATCATCGATCGCGAGATCCCGGCCGACATCATCTTCGAGGATGAGCTGGCCGTGGCATTCCACGATGTCAATCCACAGGCTCCGATTCATGTCCTGGTCATCCCGAAGAAGCCCCTGCGGGGAATCTCCGCGGCCGAACCGGACGATGCTTCCCTCATGGGTCATCTGATGCTCACGGCGGCCCACATTGCCCGCTCCCTCGGGGTGGACGAAACCGGTTACCGTTTGGTAGTCAACGATGGAGCCGACGGAGGCCAATCCGTCTTCCATCTCCACGTGCACCTTCTGGCCGGTCGACAGCTGACCTGGCCTCCAGGCTGAACCGTCTTCAGCTTGCCTCCGCGCTGACGAGCCGGAGTCTTCAGGAGTGACTTGAATGGCGACTTTTGAGGCCACCACCGACGCGATGACCTTCGCCAACATGGAGAGCACGGCCAAGACCGTCTACGTCGTGCCGCGCACCCTGAGCTTCGACATGATCACCTCCGGGGATCGCATCGAGTTCGACAACCTGGGTTCCATCTCCATCGGCGCCATCCGCCGCTACCCCTCCTTGCAGGAACTGCTGGAGTTCGAGGGATTCGACAACGTGGTGCCCGGCGCGGAGACCATCGAGCAGGCGATGGAGCACCTCCGCAAGGCCGCCGTGTGGAACGCCAAGGCCGAAGACGAGCGCGGGGTGATGGCCCTGCGCGTGCGCTCGGTGAAGCGGAAGACGTGAGCTCGGCGGGGCCTGCGCGCGTATCCGCTGCTCCGTCGCTGCCAGACGGCACCGTCGGTGTCTATGAAGATGTCTCGCCCTGGACCGGTGCCCGCCGCGTCCACTTTCGGGGGTCTGGAGACGTCGTACGTTGGTCCCCGGAGCTGACCCCCTTGCTCCAGGAACTCCCCGAGACGATCCCCCTCGTCCGCGCCTGGAAGATCAGCGGCGAGGTCGAGGGGCTCGTGCTCGGTCTGCCCTCACTGTGGTGGCGGCTCGTTCTCGGCGTCGTCGCCTCGGCCCTCGCGCTCGCTTCTGCGGCCAGTGGCACCCTGCTGGTGGCGCTCGTCGTGCTCGGCGTGTGGTGGTGGGTGGGACTGTCCCTCTCGCCGCGCTGGCGCATGGGCGAGGAGGGCGTGTGGCCGGCCCGTCCGCAGGGCCCCGTGGGCTGGCACCTGGTCGAGGGGCTGTGGCTGATCTCCGGTCACGCCACCACCCAGGCCTGGCTCCGCACCCGCGAGGGCTGGTTCCGGCTGCAGCTTCGCCCGGAGTGGCGGGAGCCTCTCCTCGAACTCGCGTGGTCCCAGGGGGGCATCCGTCCCGAACAGGGACCCCTGCCAGTCCGTGCCGCCCTCGTGCGGTGGACCCTGCGAGGCGCATGGCTGGCCGGTGCGCTGGCGCTCGGTGCCCTCGTGCTCCGGGGCATGGCGCCCGAGGCCACGCCCCTGTGGGGGCCATGGGTCCTCGTCGGTAGCCTCGCCATCGGGCTGGTGTGCGCCACTGCCTGGTCGGTGGCCATGCGGCGAACCGGGCAGGCCCTGTGGTGGCTCACCCTGTGGGGGGCCGTCGCCCTGGCGGGCTGGATGGTCTACTGGCGCGTCTGAAGCGCCGAGATCAACGCCACGAGCTCGGGTACGTGGATCTGGTCGGATGCGCTCTGGATGAACTCGGCCGTGTCCACGCCCTGGGTGTCCTCGTAGCGTACGGCCTGGAGCGCCATGTCGAGGCGGTCGAGCTGTCGGATGAACCGGGCCTCGGCGTTGTCCTGGGCCTCGTAGGCGTGCCAGGCCTGCAGGATGTGGGCGGGCAGGTGCTGGGCCAGCGCGCCCATGGCCTCGGCTTCCATCGCCTTCTTCTGCGCCTTCGACACCCCGTCGTGGGGCGTGATGTCGCCCACGCGCACCTCGGCGAGGTCGTGGAGGATCGCGTAGGTGAGCAGGCGGGCGCGATCGAGGTGCGCGGGGGCCAGCACCAGGGCCAGCAGGGCCGTGCCCCAGGAGTGGGCGGCCACGGACTCGGGGGCCCCGACGCCTGCGCGCACCCACCCGGCCCGCGTGACCTCCTTGAGCCCGGTGAGCTCCACGAGGGTCTGCACCAGCGGGCTCATGCCTCCTCCGTCTCGGGCTCGGTGGTGAGCAAGAGCTCGATGGGCCGGCCGAGCAGCTCTTCGAGGGCTTCGAGCCTTCGTCGGGCGGCCCAGCCTTCCTGGTCGGCGCGGGTTCGGGCGTGGGCGGTGATCACGATCCTGTCGTCGCGGACCTCGCACTCCAGCCACAGGATGGGCTGGGCGTGGCTGCGGTCGAGGCCGTCCGCCACGCGAAGGAACGCCGACAGCGCCCGAACCCGGTTCTTGTCCTCGGCGGGCAGGGAGGAGAAGTCGGCGTGGCTGTTCTTGGGACGGCTGCGTGTGTGGTAGCGCACCACGTTCGACAGCACCGCCACCTCGGGCGCGGAGAAGCCGGGCATCCGGATGTGCTTGAGGAGGTACTGGGCGTGCTTGGGGTGGGACTTGCCGTTGATGTGGTGGCCGATGTCGTGGAGGAGCGCCGCATCGCGGAGCATCCGCTTGTCCGCGACGCTGAGCTGGTGGAGATCGGCGGTGCCGTCGAACAGCTGCAGCGCGAGCCGGGCCACCTGTCTGGCGTGCTCGGGCTGCCTCTCGAAGCGCTTCAGCGCGAGCTCGACGCTGCGCCTGCGTGGGTCGGCAATCTTGGCCTCGAGGGCGAGCTGGGGCTTGTGGGTGCGGATCCAGTCGTGGATCAGGCCCTCACGAAGGGACTGGTCGCAGGTGGTGAGCTGTTCGCAGCCGAACGCCTTCATCACCTCGCGCACGAGCACCGCGCCCGCGGGCAGTGTGCGGAGACGGCGGAGATCCATGCCGGGCAGGGCGGCGAGGGTGTCGAGGTCGGCGCCTTCCATCCTGCGGAGGAGGTCCTCGAGGTCGGCGCGCCGGAGCACGAGGCCCTGACCGTGGGCGGGGAGCTTCTGTCCTCCTGCGAGGGTGCACATGCGGGCGAGGGTGCGCACCGTGCCGCTGGTCCCCACGAGGCTGTCGACCTCCGAGGGGGGCACGCGGCGCAGAAGCGGCTCGAGCTTGTCCCGGACCGTGGCCTTGATCTCCCTGTGGGCCTGCTCGGTGAGGGGGATGTCGCCGCCGTTGTGGGCCTCGGCGAGCCGGATGTGGCCGAGTCGCAGGGAGCGGGCGAAGATCATGTCGTCGCGATCGGCGAGGATGAACTCCGTGGAGCCGCCACCCACGTCGAACAGCAGCACCTGGCCTCGGGAGAAGTCGATGTTGGGCCGGGCGCCGAGGTAGATGAGCTCGGCCTCGTCCTCGCCGGCGATGGTGCGGATGTGCACGCCCGTCTCGGCCTTCACGCGCCGACAGAACTCGTCGCCGTTGTCCGCCTCCCGCACGGCAGAGGTGGCGGCGGCGCGGATGGTGTCCGCCTGCAGCGAGTGGGCCGACTCGGCGAACGCCTTGAGGGCGTCGAGGCCTCGCTGCTGGGCCTCGTCGGTGAGGTGCTGGGCATCGAGGCCGCCGGAGCCGAGCATCACCTGACGTCGATCCTTCTCGACCACGGTGAGCTGGCCGTCCGGCTCCACGTCGGCCACGAGCAGGTGGATGGAGTTGGTGCCCACGTCGATGGCGGCGACCCTCATGACTCCTCCTTCTTGTGGGCCGGTCCGAGGACGGGGCCCTGTTGGACGGGCAGCCGTGCCCCGGTGAGCTCGGCGGCGGTCGCGATGGTGGAGATGAGGTTGAACTCGCTGGCCTCGTCGGCGAGGTGCTGGGCCTCGGTGAGCAGGGCGGTGGCACGCTCGGGCACGGCACGGGCCAGCGTGATGCGGCCCATCACCCGCCAGTGGGTGACCCCACGGCGATCCACGAGCTCCAGGCCCTCTTCTGCGAGTCTGGCGGCCTCCTCGGGCTCTCCCACGTCGAGGTGGGCGCCGGCCTTCTTGATGAGGACCTCCCCCCGCTCGGCCTCGGTGCGGGCCTGCATCATCAGCACGGCCAGCGGGGTGTCGGCGATGGTCCTCTGCTCCTGCAGGCGGGCCTCGCGCTCGGCGTCATGGGCGATGGACTTCACCACGGCGTCCTCGAGCTTGCGGACCTGGGTGATTCCCGCCTGATCCCGCAGGCGCCTCAGGATGCGCAGCGCCTTGCGGATCGGCGGATGGGCATCCCGGGGACGGCCGAGCTCCACGAGGATCTGGCCGTACAGGCTGCAGACCCGTGCGTAGATGTCCTGCAGGTCGCTGGATCCGGCGAGGTCCTCGTTTTCGTACACCGGCGCGATGGCGTCGGCGGCCTCCTGCCAGCGGCCTTCGCGCATGGCCTCCACGCCCTTCTGCAGCTCATCGGTCAGCGACATCGATCCTTCCTGTGTGTTGCCCACCGCTAACCCGTTGTCGGAAGGGGGCGCGGATGGATCCGGGCCGGTCGGCACGGGTCCCTCAATGAGGGCGCAGGTTCGACGATGGGCTGATGGAGAGGGCACGGTCGGGAGGTCGGGCAATGACATTGCCGGTGTCGCGTAGGGCATTGTTGGGAGGCGGTCTGGGCATCGCTGCTGCGTGGGTCACGTGGCGGGTGTGGCCGTCCGCCACAGAGGGTGATCGTGCGGGTCCGGTGATGAACACCCTGGAGCGGGCGGTCGTGTCGGCACTGCTCGTGGCGATGTTCCCCAGCCGCATCCTGGATCTGGACCCCCTCGACCTCGGCGTCGTGGAAGAGGTGGATCGGCTCCTCAAGGAGCACTTCCTGCCGGGCCAGTCCACCGCCCTTCGGGCGCTTCTCACCACGCTGGAGGTCGGCACGCGGATCGCCCGGGGGCGTGCCTTCTCCGAGCTGTCCCTCGCGGAGGCTCAGGACGTCCTCGATGTCTGGGCGGAGCCGGGTGTCGAGTTCCGACGGATGGGGTTCGACTCCCTGCGGGTGCTCCTCGGCATGGCCTACTTCAATGCGGCGGACGTGAAGTCGGCCCTCGACTACCGGGCGTCCTGCGGGAAGGGGGCGGGATGAGCAGGCTGCCACCAGGGCGATACGCTGGATCCACACTTCCACGGCCCGGACGTTGGCATGCCGACGTCTGCATCGTGGGCGCCGGCGCCGGCGGATGCGCGGTCGCGGCGGCGCTCGCGGCGGCAGGCCTGAACGTCGTCGTGCTCGAGGAGGGGCGTCACTGGAGGCCCGCCGACTTCAAGCAGAACTCCTCCTTCGCCCTGCGGAACCTGTACCAGCAGCGCGGTGGGCGGGTGATGCGAGGCAACGCCACCATGCCCCTCGCCGGTGGACGGGGCGTCGGTGGATCCACCCTGATCAACTCCGGGATCTGCTTTCGCTGCCCCGATGAGGTCCTGCGAAGCTGGCGCGAGATCCACGGTGTGCAGAGTGCGGATCCGCAGGTCTTCGGGGCCTACTTCGACCGGATCTGGGAGACACTCGGCGTCACGCGGCAGTCCCTGCGGATCCAGGGACTCAACAACACCACCTTCGCCCGTGGCGTCGAGGCCCTGGGACTGCAAGGGCACTACATGGATCGGTCCGCGCCGGAGTGCGTGGGCTGCGGCGCCTGCCAGCTCGGCTGTGCCAGCGGCGGCAAGGCCAGCGCCGATCGCACCTTCCTCGCGGAGGCCCTCGCCACCGGCCACGTGGCCGTGGTGGCGGACTGCCGCGTCGAGGACGTCGTCACGGTCAGCGACCGGGTCGTGAGCGTCCAGGGACGGATCATCGATCCACAGAGCCATGCGCCGGTGGGGCGCTTCACGGTGGAGGCGGACCACTTCGTCCTCAGCGCGGGGCCCATCGGCACGCCGCTGCTGCTGCAGAAGTCCCGGCTGTCGGACAGCCCCGAGCTCGGACACCACCTCGTGGTTCACCCCACCTCCAGCGGTCTCGCCCGGTTCGACGAGCCCATCCGTCCCTGGCATGGCGTCACCCAGGGCTACTACGTGGACTGCTGGGAGGAGGGCTACCTGCTGCAGTCCTACACCGTCACGCCCGACCAGTACTTCCTCATGCTGCCGATGGGGGCAGGGGACGAGGCCATGGAGGTCATGCGTGACCTCAAGTACTTCGCGAGCGCCGGTGCCCTGGTCCACGACGAGGACAGCCAGGGCGTGGTGCGCTCCACGCCGGTCGGGCCCGACATCTGGTACGACCTCGGAGAGGGCGACAAGCAACGCCTGCTCGCGGGACTCCGTCGCACCGGCGAGGTCTTCCTCGCGGCCGGCGCCCGGTACTTCCTGCCGAGCATCCGTGGCGCGAAGGCCGCCACCACCGTCCGAGGGATCCACGAGCAGGTCCCGCTGGATCTGCCCGTGGAGCGACTGTTGTCCTATGCGTCGCATCCCATGGGCACCTGCCGCATGGGGGGGCGCGAGAAGGACAGCGTGGTGGATCCCTTCGGGCGGGTCTGGGGTTGGCGCAACCTGCGGGTGGCGGACGCGTCCGTGTTCCCCACCAGCCTCGGCGTCAATCCCCAGGTCACCACGATGGCCATCGGCCTGATGGTCGGCGACCACCTGGCCTCTGGCGCATGAGTTCTCAGTTCGCGAGGTAGCCGCTGGCCAGGAGGTGGTCGACGACTTCCTGGGCGGTCTGATCGACGGTCTTGCCCTCGGTCTTCAGCACGAGCTCCGCGGCCTCGGGGGCCTCGTAGGGTGCGGAGATGCCGGTGAAGTTCGGGATCACGCCGGAGCGGGCCTTCTTGTACAGACCCTTGGGGTCGCGGGCCTCGCAGGTGGCGAGCTCGGTGGCCACGTGAACCTCGAGGAAGCGACCTTCGGGCACCAGCGCGCGCGCGGCGTCGCGGTCCTTGCGGTAGGGGGAGATGAAGGCGGTCAGGACGATGGAGCCTGCATCGGAGAAGAGCTGGGCCACGCAACCCACGCGACGGATGTTCTCGGTACGGTCCTCGGGGCTGAAGCCGAGGTCCTTGTTCAGGCCGAAGCGGAGGTTGTCGCCATCGAGAACGTAGGCGTAGCGTCCACGCTCGAGCAGCAGCTGCTCGACCCGGCGGGCGATGGTGCTCTTGCCGGAGCCGGAAAGACCGGTGAACCAGAGAACGCAGCCCTTCTGGCCGAAGATCTGCTCGCGCTCGTTCTGGGTGACGTGGCCGCCATGCCAGGTGATGTGGGTGGACTTGGGTTCGGACATGTGAGGTGCCTCCTTGCAGTCCCACAGGCGCTATCTGGATCTGGCCCGATGAGCCACCCCGCGAAGCGCACCGGTGAGGTATGGAAGAGCAGGAACGCGAGGCTGGACGGGGAAACCGAGCAGGGGAGGGGGCGTGGCCGAACGGTTGATCACGGTGGCACTCGATGCGATGGGCGGCGATCACGGTGTGCAGGAGATGATCGCGGGGGCGGCGAAGCTGTCCCAGGAGCCCTCCGACATCCACGTGCTGTGCGTCGGCGACATCCTGAAGATGGACGAGGTGTTGTCCCGCACGCCCCACGATCCCGCGCGTCTCACCCTCGTCGCCTCGGACGGCGTGGTGCCCATGGAGGGAAAGCCGGCGGAGGCGCTCGAGGGCATGCCGGACTGCTCGGTCTCGGTCGCGGCGCGGCTCGTAGCCGAAGGCAGGGCCGATGCCCTCGTCTCCGCAGGGCACACCGGGGCCACGGTGCTCGCGGCGGCCGAGGTGTTCGATCGTCTGCCGGGCATCCGAAGGGCGGCGCTCGCGTCGGTCTACCCCACGGCACGCCGGCATGGACCCCGCAACGACCCCTTTGCGCTCATCCTGGACGTGGGGGCCACCGTCCAGGCCACTGCGGAGGATCTGGTGGGGTTCGCGGTCATGGGGGCCGCCTATTCCTCCATCATCTCGGAGATCACCCGGCCTCGGGTGGCGCTGCTCTCCAATGGCACCGAGCCGGGCAAGGGCACGCCGGCCATCGTGGAAGCCCACGAAGCCCTCCGCCGCACCGGCATGCACTTCATGGGCAACATCGAAGGTCTCGACATCCCCAAGGGCTCGGTGGATGTCGTCGTCTGCGATGGGTTCCTGGGCAACGTGGTGCTCAAGATGCTGGAGGGCATCGGAGATGTCGTGAACAGCGTCGCATCCAAGGCGTCGAGCCGGTCACTGCAGTGGAAGATGGGGCTCATGATGCTCGACGAGGGGCTTCGACGCTTCAAGGCCCTCACCGACTGGGAGGGCTACGGGGGCGCGCCGCTTCTGGGGATGGATCACGTGGTGATCAAGGCCCACGGCCGGTCCGAGGCCCAGGCGATCCGCAACGCCATCAAGGTCGCCGCGAAGGCGGTTCGCGGCAACCTGATCGGGCGGATCCAACGAGGAATGGCCGAGGTCGAGGCCGCCGGGGTCAGCCGGGCAGCTCCCTGATCGCCCGCATGAATCCGCGGAAGTCGGGGCTCGGCGGATGGTTCGGGATCCGCACCGCGCCGTCGAGGTGATCCACGGCCTGCAGCGTGGCCTGCACGAGCTGCTTCGGCAGATCCGCCGAGGCCATGTAGTCCTTGAGGCCGTCACCGGGCACCAGACCGCGACGCACGGCGTCCTGGGCGAGGGAGGCGAGACCGCTGACGCCGAATCCACGTGCCTTCTCGCAACGATCCGCCACCCGGTACAGGTCTGCGTCGAGCAGCTCGTCGGTGACGGCATAGGACAGGGCGGCCTGGTACCACGAGAAGACGACCGACAGGCGGGGCCCGAGCATGTCGAAGGTCTGCAGCGGCACGCCGCGATCCACGTGGATGAAGATGCGATCCACGGGATCGGTGTGGTCGAGCCGATCGAAGGCCTGCAGGCAGCGCTCGATCTGATCCGGGTAGGAGCCGCCCGCCTTCAGCAGGGAGATGAGCTCCGTCCGGTCGAGCCGGCCGGCGAGGATCTCGGCGTAGGCCACGTAGATCAGGGCATCGTACTCGGCGTCGTCGCCGAAGAGGCTCTCCCGGGTACCATCCGGTGTCTGCAGGCGCAGGTGCAGGAGCTCGGGGAGCTTGTAGCCGACCTGTCCTCGCAGCGCGCGGAACCTGCCGCGCTTGAGGTTGCCGAGGTTGTCCTTGAGCACCAGGCGGGTGTAGCGGACGCCATCGAGCTCGAGCTTGCGTGCGAGCACGGAACGGAGCTGCTCCGGCGATCCGGAGAGCACCGTCGCCTCGACGTCGTCGTCGTGGGTGACGAGCCCACGCAGGAGATCCCGCGCGCCCGGAATGGTGCGCTTCTGTTCGGCGGTCTCGAGCGCAGCGCGGATCAGGCCCCGCATGGAGTGGATCTGCGTGTCGAGGTAGGTCCTGTCGAGGTCCCAGCGAAGGATGTGCACGGCGACTCCTCGGGTCACACAGGGTCTGTACGTCGATACGACTTGCACTTCAAACCACTCGCGCAGATTGGCTCTCAGGCCCTGGCCGAATAGGAGCCCTCCGAGGTGGCGATGAAGTCGACGAAGGGAAAGGACACACTGCAGACCCGGCTCAGCGGTGATCAGGAGCGGGCGACGTGGCTTGCGGAGGCATTGGCGCTCCAGGAGCGGCACGACGACCTCACCCACGGGTTCCACACCTATCCGGCGGGGCTCCACCCGCTGGCCGCACGCCGGATCATCTCCGAGCTGGGCGGCGAGGTGTTCCTCGACCCATTCTGCGGCGGTGGCACCACCCTCGTGGAGGCACTCACGCAGGGCATGCGCGTCCACGGTCGTGACATCTCCGGGGTGGCACTGCTCGTGGCCCGCACCCGCACCACCACCGCCACCGAGGAGCAGCTCACGGCGGTCCGCAGTGCGGCGCGCAAGATGACCGCCCGGGCGCAGAAGGCACCGGGACCCGTCCATGACTTCGTCCTGCGGGAAGTGGGGGAGTGGTATGCGCCCCACGTCCTGCTGGAGCTGCAGAGCCTTCGGGAGGACCTCGACCGCTACGACGGCCCGCTGCCGCACCTGCTGTGGGCGGCCTTCTCCAGCCTCCTGATCAAGGTGAGCTGGCGTCGCTCGGATACCTCCGCCCGCATGCACAAGCACCGCCGGCCGCCGGGCACCACCTCGGTGCTCTTCCACAAGAAGGTCCGTGAGCTCGCACGACGCGTCACGGAGCTCACCGAGGCGGTCCCCGAAGGCACGCCCCCGGCCGATGTGGCCCGCGCAGATGCCCGTACCCTCGAGCTCGAGGGGGGCGCGGATCTCGTCGTCACCTCGCCTCCGTATCCGTCCGTCTACGACTACCTGTCACTGCAGTCGCTGCGGGAGTTCTGGCTGCAGACACACTCGGAGCGACACCTCGAGCTCGGATCCAGGAGTTCCTGGCGCAAGCTCGGCCCGAAGCGGGCCCGCAGACAGTGGGCCACGGGTAACGACGCCTGGATCCAGCGGATGGGGGTCATCATCCGTCCGGGGGGGCACCTCGTGATCGTGGTGGGAGACGGACTCGTCGCATCGGGGCCCATCGACACGGAGCGGCCCACCCACGCGTCGGCCCTGGACGCGGGCTTCGAACACGTGGCCACCGCGAGCCTCGCGCGACCCGATCATGCCCGTGGAACCATGCGATGGGAGCACGTCATGATGTACCGGATGCCGGGCTGACACACCTGCCGGATCCGACGGATCCCGCCTGACGCTCCGGCGCCCACGACCATCGCGCTGGCCAGGACGCTTTCCGGTACTTCTTGTGCGTGCCTCATGAACGGGGATTGATGGCCCTGCGAGGGGATATTCCGACCTTCGCGCGGATACCGCCCGGCCATTCGATCCAACCCCATGCCCGATCGTTGACACGTACCAACGAAGGTGGGAACCTCGCTTCGTCAGCGACGACTTCGGTGTACCGAAAGTCTTTCTGCGCGAGGGCTGCCAACATGAGCGCATTTGAAAAGTCCAACGGCTTCTTCCAGATCGGCAAGGTCGTCGAGAAGGGTGTCGATGGGTTCGAGCCGGAAAAAGCCGGTCTCGGCTGGGTCTGCGTCGAGGTCGGAACCACCGAGCCTGAGGTGTACTGGATGCGCTATCTGCAGCCCTACGCCTCCAACGAGTTCGGTTTCGCCTTCTACCCGGAGGTGGGCGATCAGGTCCTCACCGTCCGCGTGGGCAACGGCGAGTACGTGTGTCTCGGTTCGCTCTACACCGGAAAGAACGTCGCCAAGATCACGAACGACGAAGGCAATGAGTACGGAAAGAACTTCATCAAGGAGATCCGTACGAGGGCCGGCAACGCGATCACCATCAACGACGAGGACGACAAGCAGTTCGTCCAGATCGACGTCGTCGAAGGGAAGATGTCCCTGAAGATGGATGTGGGCGGCAAGGCCATCACCGTGTTCGGCGACTCCGACACGTCGACCTTCGACGTCACCGCAGAAGAGGCCGTCCTCAACGTCACCGTCAAGGACGCCCACGTGAAGGCGGGCGACGCCACCATCGACATCGAGTCGGGCAAGATCGACGTCAAGGGCGGCGCCACCACCGTCACCAGCGACGCCGACATCACCGTCAAGGCTTCCGGCAAGGTCGTCATCAAGGGGAGTGCTGTCGAAATATGCTGAACGATCAGGAATCTCCTGTTCTCAAGGTCGGCACGCCAGTGGGGCGCAAGGCCCACTCCGACGCCACGCTGCTGGCGGCGCCCGTCGACCGACGCCTTCCAGAACAGTCCCAGAGCTTTTGCCATGGTCGTCGCCAGTACGGGCGGCCGATGATGGCAATCACCGTGAAGAAACAGCTCGGTCCCGTGCGCCACGTCCTCTCCCAGATGGTCGTGGCGGGCACCGTGTCGGTCCCTGACCCGGTCGTGGTCCGAGTTTCTTCTGAACCCCAACAGGAGGAGGATGTGGACCATGGGGAGTGAACCCTCTGGCCCTGTCTTCCGCAAACAACCAAGCATGGAGCATCGCTGATGCCTGCATACAACACCCCTGGTGTGTACATCGAGGAAATCTCCGCGGGGCCGCGTCCGATTCAGGCCTCCTCCACCACTGACACTGGCTTCGTGGGCGTCCTGACCCTCCCCACCAGCTTCCTCGCTGGCAAGGGTGGTGCGGCCAACATGTTCCTGCCTGCTGCGGAAGAGAACGCCCAGCTGGCCTGGAACCGTGCCATCGCTTTCCGTCGCCTGCTTCCCGGCACCACGGCAGCTCCCTCCAAGGACGCCAAGGCCAAGGGCAAGCCCAAGAGCGGTTCCGACAACCGCCTCCAGGGCCTCATCGACGAGCTGCTTCCCGGCAGCTGGAGCGTCAGCTCCCCCAGCACCGATGAGAACAACATCACCCTGACCTCCGACAAGGGCGATCTCGTGCGCTTCCCCGCACGTCGTACCCTCCTGTCCGTCAAGTCCAAGACCGAAGGCGACAAGACCCTCAAGCAGTGGGATCTCTCCTTCGCCGCTGACGAGCAGGCCGTCATGGAGCTCATCGCCGGTCACGCCGCACCCAACAACGTGGCGCACGGTGGCGACCTCAGCTCCGTCGACAAGGGTCAGTCCGTCACCGTCGACGTCTCTGGCATCCAGGACCGCATGCAGAAGGCAGCGTCCATGATGACCGGCATGGACTCCTTCGAGTCCTGGCGTCGCGACTTCGGTCAGGAGCTCTTCATGGAGATCCTGATGGAGGCCCGCAACACCGTGTCCGAGGGCCAGGCAGCTGCCCTGTGGGAGACCCTCCCCGCTGCTGCTCGCAAGGCCTGGGACACCTGGCTGCGTAGCCACCCCGGCATGCGTCGCCTCGAGCTCGGCGTCCGCGGCTTCTTCGAGAACGGTGGCCAGACCGCCTTCGTGTCCATGGCCATCCAGGCTGCAGGCACCGGTGGTCCCGCCAAGCGCAAGTTCCTCGAGGACTCCTTCGACGGCATCTCCGCCGTGGCCATGCTGGCCGCTCCCGGCCTCGACTTCTCCTGGCAGCAGGCGATCCTCGAGTACGCAGGCCCCGCAGGTCGTGGCGACCTCTTCGCCATCCTCGAGGCTCCCCGCTACTACCTCACCAAGGCTCCCCGCCGCGCCAAGCTGTCTCCGTTCCGCTGGTGCGAGTCCGACAGCCCCTACGAGGTTGCCGCGCTGCAGACCATGTCGACCCCCCAGTCCGCCGAGCTGCGCTTCTCCGGCTACGCCGCCGACGAGATGCTCGATCGCGCCGTGCCCCGCGACACCTCCGGCTACGGTGCTGCCTACGCTCCGTGGCTGATCGTCGACAACCCGCTCTCCACCGGCCCCCACGACCGCTTCGTCGTGGCACCCCCGTCCGGTCACGTCGCTGGCGTCATCGCTGCCACCGACCTCAAGCCCGGCGGCGGCGTGCACAAGGCTCCTGCCAACGAGCAGGTCCTGGGTGTTGCTGATCTCGTCACCGAGATCTCCGACCGCGAGCAGGGTGCCCTCAACATGAAGGGCATCAACATCATCCGTCACCGGCCCTTCGCTGGCATCCGCATCTGGGGCGCTCGCACCATCGCGTCCGACCCGCTGTGGAACTACATCAACGTGCGTCGTCTCTTCCTCATGGTCGAGCGCTCCGTGCGTGATGCGATCCAGTGGGCTGTGTTCATGCCGAACACCGCTGCTACCCGCGCCGACCTCAAGTCCACCATCGCGTCCTTCCTCTACCGTCTGTGGAAGGAGGGTGCGCTCGACGGTGACACCTGGTCCGACGCATTCGAGGTCCAGTGTGACGGCCAGAACAACCCCGATGTGGATGTTCGCGCCGGCCTGCTGACTGTCGACGTCCAGATGCGCCCGGTCTTCCCGGCCGAGTTCATCCGCGTCCGCTTCCAGCAGTCCCCGATGCGCTCCGAGGTCTCGGAGTGATGCTCTGAGAGAAAAGTAAGCCCAGGGGTAGACATATTGTTTCCCCTGGGCAATAATCACCAAGGATTCAGCAAAGGAGAGAGGAAATGCCTGGTCCGAACGCAACCAACACCTACATCGGTTCCTTCCACTTCAAGGTCACCGTTTCTGGCATCAACGACCCCTTCGACAGCTTCACCAGCTGCTCGGGCGTGAAGTCCAGCACCGAGCCCATGGAGTTCAAGCACGGCATGGACACCCATGTCCGTTTCGCTCCCGGCCGTACCAAGTACGAGCCCATCAACCTCGAGCGCGTCTACGCCGGCTACGATGAGTTCTGCCAGTGGCGCGACGCCATCATCGCTGGTAACATCGACCGCCGTACCGTCTCCATCGAGTACCTCCGCGCCGACCAGTCCGTGCTCACCCGCTTCGACCTGATCGGTGCCTGGATCTCTCGCTGGGAGTCCCCGGATCTCAACGCCATGGGTTCTGACGGTGCCATCGAGAAGATCGAGCTGACCTACGAGGTCGTGATCCAGGGCTGATGCCCGACCTTGCAGGGTCTTGGAGGTGAGTGTTGGATAGTGGACCGAAGCCTGTTTCCTACCGCCAGAAGGTCGACCTTCCGGTAGGCTTCGAAGACCCCATCTCGGGGAAACTCACGCGAGAGGCGGAAGTTCGCGCAGTAACGGGTGGAGACGAAATGGCCATTGGCATGTCGTCCCAGTACAACCGCTACGCAAACGACCTCATCTACAAGACCCTGCTGCTCTCCAGGTGCATCACCAAGCTTGGAGAGCGCGCGAACATCACCATGTCCGATGTTCAGAAGCTCCATGCGCAAGATATGCGCGTTCTCGAATATGAAATCTACAAGCTGACGTATGGCGCGGATGCGGTACCCGAGCCCGAAGGGCCCTCGGGGTAACCATCGCCTACCCGATCAACAGCATCCGTGAAGAAGCGTCCTTCATCGCGTACCACTTCCACTGGTCGCTAGCAGAGATTCTCGACCTTCCTCATCCGGAGCGTGTGGCTTGGGTAGGCGAGATCTCGAAGATCAACCAACGCGTCATTGATTCTTGAGGCCAGCCATGGATCTAGGAAGCACCTCGCTGATTCGACACAGCAGACCGGTTCGGGTCGAAGTCGGGGTGGCTCCGCCAAAGCGCAAGGCCGAGCGACCGCCTGATCTATGCGTCGCCGGCATCGTGCCGCCCGATTTCCCTTGGTTGTCGGACATGATCCCCACTGCGCTCGTCCGAAACTCGAGGTTTCGGGACGAGGCGGTCGTGGTCGAGCACATCCGCCTGTCCTCGCCCGAAGCTGCGCGCTTCCTGCCCGGACTGAGCTACCCTTTCCCCAGCCGCATCCGAACGGCTGTCCAGAGCGCCTTTGCCTCTGGTGCCAAGGTCGTGGATGTGGTCCTCGCCCGGGTGAAGGGCCGTGCCCCCTGGGAGCTCGATGCACCGGAGTTCAAGTTCGGCATCGATCCCTTCGTCGCCGACATGGTGGGCACCACCATGCTGTACCCCGACCTCGGCGGCCCCGCGCCCCTGAGCCGTGGGGAGAGCATTCCTGGTGAAGAGAAGGTCCAGCGGATGATCCGCGCCATCGAGAACCTCGCCCCCACCTGGCGGGAGCGGTACCAGCTCGCGCTCGTGGATGCGCTGCCGGTGTACGGTGAGCTCGAGGCCAGGCTCCTGCGCGCGTGCCTCCTCAAGGATCTCTCCCTCGTGCGCTTCGAGGGTGATGCCGGACAGCTCGTCCGCCATGGCTGGAAGAGTGGTGCGGCCCACGTGGCTGGATTCCTCGCGGCGCAGCCGGGCAACGTACTGACCCCACTTCAGGGCCAGAAGCTCCGGTTGGGTGAGGGAAGGTACTTCAACCCTGGTCGTCGGGCCCGCCTGCAGTTCCACCGTTCGCCCGTCCCGGTCGAGAACTCGACCGAAGACATGTACGTGCGCGTCCACCTGACGGGCAACGATCAGGCTGCGGTGCTGTCCGAGCCGGTGTTGCGCGGGCCTGTCGGCGGTTGGACCATCCCCGCCACCCGGGTCATCAAGGTCATCCACTGGCGCATCATGGAGTCGTCCTCGCGGTTCGTCTTCGAGCGCGCGGACACCGCACGTGCGGTGGCCATCGGTGTGCAGGTCGGAAGGTCTCTCGAGCCCTACGCCAAGGCCGGTGTCCTCGTGGGGGCGTCCGGCTCCGGAATGCCTTCCGTCCGGGGCTCGGTGGTCCGTGACCCCGCGGCCCCCGGGCTGAGGGTCGACATCTCCGCTCAGGTTCGGCCCTGGGCGCACTCCGTCAACATCCGAGTCAGCATGCGGCCTGGTGCCGCACCGCAGATCGCAGAGGTGTGAAGATGATTGGGGCTGATATTCCTGGCATGTCGCTTTTGATGGGCCCCCCGTCAGATGCTGCCATCGCGCACAATTTCCAGGTCATCCTGGGCGGCGACATCATCGGAGACTTCTACGGGGTCGATGGCCTCGGAAAGACGATCGGTGCCATGCCCTACAAGGAGCTCGGGCGCCTCGTGCCCCTGCAGCTCATCGATCATGGCAGCTATTCCAACGTGGTCCTCAAGTGGGGCCGCATGGATCGCAACCTGCTGTGGCGCTGGATGCAGGAGGTCGAGTTCGGCGGCCAGTTCCGAAAGGACCTCGTCATCATGCAGCTCGACCGGTCCAAGTTCCCCACGCGAAGCTTCGTCATCGCCGGCGCCTTCCCGGTGCGCTGGAGCGGCGGCACCATGGACTCGAGCGCCACGACCATCGCTGTCGAAGAGATCGAGCTCGCCTACCATGCGCTCGAGATGGTCGCCATCTAGGAGGAACCACCATGATGCAGACCCTCACCATTCCGTCCTACTCGTCTCCTGGCACGAGTGATGGCTTCTTCTCTTCGCTCACCAAGGGCACGCTCGAGGTCTGCTCCGGCGAGGTCACCGTGTCGGGGATGCAGTCCACCACGGTGAACTTCCAGTTCAACCCGGAAGACATCAGCATCACCCGCGAGATCAACTGGACCACGTCCGACAGCCGGAATGCCAACTCCACCCAGAACTACAGCGGCTCGACGGGTGACTCCATCTCCTTCATGCTGATGTACGACGCCACCGAGGGCGGAGACTGGGATACCGCGGCCATCCAGGCCGAGGTCGACACCCTGGTCAACCTCACGCGAGCAGCGGCACAGAAGGCAGACACCGATGGTGGGCGTACCCGTCCTCCCTACGTGAAGTTCGCCCTGAACGCGATCAAGTTCGTGGGTGGCATCGACGGGTTGACGATCAAGTACCTGATGCTCGACGCAGAGGGCAATCCGATGCGGCTCACCGTCGACCTGTCCTTGAAGGGCATTGCATTCGGTGATGATCCCAAGCCGCTGTACAACGCCAGCAAGACCGCCAACGACACCACGGTCGACGCCAGTGCTTGATGTCGCTGGTGGCGATCAGGCGTTGTCCTGAAGGAGATTCCTGATGTCCGGTAAGCCGACAGAGATGTCAGTGAAGATCGGTGGCACCGCGCTCAGCGACGATGCCATGCACTCGATGCAGAGCGTGGTCGTCCGCGATTCGCTCGAGCACATCGACTCCGTCGAGGTCGCGTTCATCCTTCCCGGTGGAAGTGGTGAGGCCGTGGCCAAGGAAGTGGCGAAGTACGGCGACGAGATGCTCGTGGAGCTGAAGCTCGATGGTACGGCCAAGCGTACGGTTGGCGGCGACATCGTCGCGGTGTCGTGGTCCCAGCATCGAGAGGGTGATCGGATGGTCACCGTCACGGCGCTCGATCCCAGGCATCGGCTCCGCAAGCCTCGCCAGACCACGAAGGCCAACGACCGGCGCTACGTCGGCAAGACCGCCTCGGACATCGTCAAGGACATTGCACAGAGCTGGAAGCTCGGGGTCGATGCACAGTCCACGAATGCCACCATCAAGTCCTTCCAGCACTATGGAGACGATGCCTCCATCATCAAGCACCTTGCGGATGAAAACGGCTACATCATGCGGATCGACGTGGAAAGCGGATCGCCCAAGCTGATCTTCGCCAGGCGAGAGGCGCCCGTCGGGGGTAGCACGGTCGAGCTGGACTTCACGCTGGATCTGATGGATCTCAGCTTCGAGCACGACCTCAGCAACATCGTCACGTCGGTCAAGGTGGCGGGTTTCAACCCCATCACCGACGAGGATCCGGTCTACACCGAAGCCAAGAAGAGCGTCCTGTCTCCGCTGAACGACAAGACGGGCATCGACTACGTCTCCGGTACCTGGGGAGACTTCCCGGAGGTCATCTCCGAGACCGACGGTGCCAGGGGCATGAAATCAGAGACGAAGGACAAGGCCGAGGGCATCCTGCGTGCTCGCGCCATGACCTTCGTGAATGGTCGTGCCGTCACCTATTTCCGCCCGGATGTGCGCAGTGGGGGAAAGGTGAAGATCAAGAACGGTGGTTGGCCTTTTGACGGCATCTACGTCGTCAAGGAGGCGCACCACATCTTCGAGATGGGCGAATACCGAAGTGAGTTCCATCTCATGGCAGACAGCATCGCGTCACCTTGAATCTGGGCTCTCGGGGGCTCCGGGGTGGCGAACGTCGCCACCTTTTTCATGGAGTCTTTTTTTAGCCGGTGCGGTGGTGTATCGTGGGTTGTCCCGGATGAATGAGGACAGGGCATGACATTCTCCTTTTCCCCCGCCATTCCTCTCGACGAGGCCCGCCCCTGGTCCGCAGGGCAGGAGGCGCTCGCGCACCAGGTCCGAATGGTACTGGAAACCCGGCCTGGCCAACTTCCATGGCGACCGGAGTTCGGTTGCGATCTCGAGGAGATCGTCGGGTACTGCGCCACACCTGACGTCGTCTCGTTTGCCCGCTCCCGTGTGCGAAGCGCACTGCGTCGCAGCCTGAGAGGCGTCACGGTCACCCGTTGCGATGTCCGCGTCGTCTCCAACGACGCCCAGGGCTTTCTCGGGGAACGCTCCCTGCCTGCTGCAGAGGCGGCTCTCACCCCCGTGGGGGTCAGCGCCTCCATCTTCGTGGATCTGGAGATCCAGGGGCCTGCGGGCACGGTGTCGATGTCCGCCAACCTCACGGGCTGACAGCCCCCCAACCGTATCCACTGGTTTTCACCTACTCCCATCTACTCCCATCTACTCCCATCTATCAGCGGAGAAATCCCGTGCGTGTACCGCCTCCCGGTCAGTTGAAGCTCGACCGTGGACTCCTTCTCCAGGATGTTCGCGATCGCCTCGTTGAGCGTCTTCCCCACTACGCAGACAGGGACGAGGATCCCACGGATCCAGGCTGGCTTCTGCTGGAGCAGGCCGCATGGCTCGTCGAGATGCTGTCGGAGCAGCTCGACAAGTACCCGTTCACGGTGGTTCAGCAGCTCGTCCACATGATGGGGGGCCAGCTGCGTCCAGCACAGCCCGCCATCGGCGTGGGCGTGGCTCAGGTGTCCAAGGAAGGCCGGGTCGAGCTCGACAACCGAAGGCCATCTCCCTGGCGATTCTTCACGCCCCAGGATGAGGAGATGGAGAGCGTCGAGTTCGTTCCAGTCGAGTCCGGGGTGAACCTCCGCAACTGCTACTTCCGATCGGCGTGTACCTTCGAGTCGGACGAGCTCCGCCTGGTCGGTCCCATGGCCACGGCAGCCGGGTTGGATGGTCAGGTGATCTGGCGGAAGCCGGCGCGCGCGAGCAAGGTGTTCGACGCCGAGCGCATCCGGTTCACGGCGGTCACCAACAACGTCGATGGCCTGATGGAGGCCTTCGAGAACGCCCTGAAGCTCCTCGAGGAGCGTCGGGTCGGCTGGCTGAAGCTGCAGTACGAGCAGGTTGGCCGCGAGAAGGTCGTCCTCACGGCCGAGGTCGATCCGGCCGGGGCATTTGCGACGGCGGCTCCCGCGGGTATCTGGGCGGGTGGCGATCTGCTCGGTGACTGGGGCACGCTCGATGGCACCACCTGGACCCCATCGGTGAGCATCCAGGAGCACCCGCTTCTTCCCCCGCACCTGCATGGGCAGTACCCCCTGCCGGGGTACGAGGAAGGGCAGATCCTGCTCACCGACATCCCCGAGAACTTCCCGGTCGCGGAGCTTCTGCGTCGAAAGGCCAGCCCCATGCCCGAGGCCGTGGTCGAGGCCATCTGGAAGACCCTCGGCAACCTCGACTCCCGCATCCTCGCCATCAAGCCTTCCATCGGTGTGGACTTCGGCTCCCAGGAGGATGCTGACGATCTCGAGCCCGAGTGGGTCGCTCAGGTGCTCACCGCCGGGTTGTGGAGCGAACTCGATGCCGGCCAGCCCAACACCGTGTTCCACGTCGACATGTCGCCGGGCAAGAGCGAGGCGGGCACGTTGCGCGTGGCACTGGTGTTCGAGTCCGGTAGGAACGCACGCTTCCCGAAGCCTCGCTTCTTCGCGTCGGACGCGAAGGGCAAGCTCGGGCGTAGTCCGCTCGAGGCCCGGGAGGCATGGCGGCTGTCGCTGCCGCCTCGTCGGGGCGCAAAGATCATGCCTACTGTCGTGGCGTTCGACGTGACCATCGCAGCCGGTGCGAGCGATGTCCTCGTCATCTCCGGCGGCATGCCCACCGGGGCGATGGTCAATGCCTTCCTGATCGGCAACGTACCCGCCGTCGCGGATGGTCGGTCGCTCGTGATCGAACGCAACGTTCCCACCGATGTCACCATGCTGTTCGATGATCTCATCGATGGAAAGGTGATGGAGCAGCTCCTGGAGGAGCCCATCCATCCTACGGCTGCCTCGGTGTTGCGCGCGCTCGCCCTGAGTCACTTCCCGGTCGCAGACCAGGAGGCCATCGTCGACTGGGATGGCGTCAAGCTCGATGTGTCCGAGGGCGCACTCACCATCAATGCGCCATCGGCGGACGGCACGTTCCGGGTCGTGCGCCCTGGTACGCGGCTGCGTCTGGACTGGTACCGCCGCACGGATGGAGAGCGGGGCAACAAGCCGGCCGGTGTCATTCGCCTGGTCGAACAGCCTCCGCAGGTCGTGCCCACCATCGATGCCATCACCAACCCCCTGGGTACGTACTACGGGTCCAATCGCGAGGAGCCCGAGGCCGCGATCGAGCGCTTGTTCGGTCCTGCGGGTGGAACCCCCGTGCTCGCTGCGGACTTCGAGCGGGTGGTTCGTCAGGCGCTCGGCAACCGTGGTCGTGGCTGGATGGTGCGCTGCTGGACCTACGCAGAGCGGGCACTGGTGAGCACGAGTCTCTGGCCGATCGTCGGACCGGAGGAGCCCCAGGACGCCGACATCGTCGAACTCGGCATCGCACTGGACGAGGCGGGGCCGGACACGCTGCTCGTGGCCATCGGCCTGCCAGGTGGCGTGCTCCCCGACGACGATCTCGACTGGGCTCGCCGCACGGTCAAGCGCTCGGTCCAGCGGCTCGCGCGTCGGCTTCCCACCGTCAAGGAAGCGCTCGTCACGCGGCTGTGGCCACTGCGCATGGAGGTCACGTCGGAGGCCGAGGAGTTCCTCACCCCGAGCTACGACCTCGACCACATGGTGGGTGAGGTGTTCGACTCCATCGGCCGCACCATGGCGGAGCGTCCGAAGGCAGTCGTGTTGCTCAACGCGGCCGTCACCGAGGTGGTGGTCCGTGAGCAGGAGGTCCTGTGAACTCCACGGCGCTCAGGTTGCCAGAGCTGGAATGGTCCGTCCGGTCGGCCACGGGTGAGCTGCAGCAGCTCAGCTGGGTCGACACCACGCTGCGGTCGGAGGCGATCGAGTTGTCCCAGGTGGATCAGGGGGGCGGACAGGTGGCCTTCACGAGCGGGGGCTACCTCGCTCGGCTGCCTGGTCCCATCCTGCAGGCCGCGCAGGAGCTGCAGGCCAGCGGACGGGTAGGGGGCTGGGAGGTGCTCAGCCTCATCTTCAGCCGCATGGAGTGGATGGTGGCCTCGAGGCGATACCTCTGGTCACCGTCTTCTCCGGTCCCCCGGCTGCTGAGTACGTTGGTGCACACCTTTGGCGTCGAGGCGACCTGCCACGCCAACGATCCCGAGCGCCTGGCAAGGCTCACGGCCCTTCTGCCGACCTGGCATCCCCATCGGGGAACCGTCGCGCGGGCTCGCGAGGTCCTCGAGACCTGCGGCATGTCCGACCAGCTCGAGAAGGTCCGGACCTGTCGGCCCGAGGAGAACAAGGGGAGGGGACTTCCTCTGCTGTCAGACGAGGTCTTCGCCTGCCATGATCAGAAGTGGTGGGAGAACCGCCACTCCGGAGAGGCCACGCCCGTCCATCGCATCGAGGATGGCGTGGTACGATTCCAGCCGCAAGACGGCGACAACTTCGAGCTGCGCAGGGAAGACGTCCTCGTCACCTGGAAGGTCGGTCGACCCATCCCCCGCGAAGCCATTCGACTGCTGCCTGCCTGGACCGTGGTCCGGCTTGCTGCGCCCACCGGAAGGAAGAAATGAGCCAGCTGAACGTTTTTCGACCCATTGAAGGTGCAGTCCTCGATCTCGAGAGCCTGCAGGCTGTTTCGAACATCACCGACAGCTTCCTCGATGCCTACCTCGCGGTCGCCTGGCCCCAGGGCAACAGCCTCGTGCTCGATGGCCTGGAGATCCGCGGAGATCATGCACAGGCGGGTCCTCCGGGTACCGTCCGTCCGGACTCCAAGAGCGACCGGGTCGTGGTCACGCCGGGAACAGCCATCCTGACGGGGCGGAACGGACGCCGCTACCTCTTCAAGGTCGAGGAGGAGCTCAGCGCCCCGTGGCCGACCCAGGCGGGTTCGGCCGTGCAGGGCGCCCTCGTGCTCATGCCGAAGATCGCTGCAGCTACTTCGGGTGGTTCCGTTCGCGTGGCGCGAGAGTCGGTGTCTGCAGTGCTCGGTTTCGTGAAGCACGACCAGATGGAGGCGCCTTTCCTGCTGCCCTTGGCTAGCTCCATCGGCAACGGCCGTGACTGGGCCTCTGACCATCGGCGCATCTGGCAGCCGGAGCACGCTGCGGTGCGCGCGTTGATCAAGCGCTTTGAGAGCCTGGAACGAACGGTGTGGCGCGCGGAGCCCGAAGGGTCCGTGTGGGATCGTCAGGTGCTGGGGCGAAACTGGGTCCGCTACCAGACGGTGGCGGCGAGCTCGCTGCAGGCAGCCAAGATGGCACTCCTCGGACGGGCCACCACCACCCTCGAACGTGTCCGCATCCTCAATGCACTCTTCGAGTCGCTGCATGCTTCCGTGGAGCGTGCAGCCACGGATCTCCTTCAAATGCTCGGCGGCGGCGAAGCGGTGGGTCCCTACCGCAAGGTCGGTGAGCGCATCCTGAGAGGCAACGGGTGAGCGTCAATCCTCTTTCCGCAATGGGCCGGTGGCGCGGCGGTGAAGGCGCCATCGAGATCTTGCTTCCCCTCCTCGTGATGGGCGGAGCGTGGTTCTTCGTGTACGGCGTGTTGTCTGCCCCCATGGGCGTTCGACCCTTCACCGTCATGGAGCTCTGGGCTTGTCTTGGGGCCTGTGTCGGCCTCACGGCCTGGGCGATCTCCCGCCAGCTCTACATGGGCGGAAAGAGGAGTCCGTGGTCCCTCGTGTCCACTTCCGTCATCGTGTCACTCGGCCTGGCCTGGCTCGTGGCCGGTCGCGTGGAGAAGGCCTTCACGGACAACTGTTCCGAAGCCTTCGAAGGCGAGATCATCCAGCTTGCCGCCATCGACCAGGGTGACACGTTCGCCAATCTCGCGAACACGTCCGGTGTGGCATGCAAGGTGGGCGGCGTGGTCGACAATGTCTACCTGGTGGGCACCTTGATGCGTCCCGCCTGGGACGGCCAGCTCACCGTGCCCCTGCTGCTGTTCCTCGTGGCCGTGGCCGTGTTCGCTACCCTCGGGCTGCGTACCGTACGCATGCGTCCCACGAGCATCGCCTTCAAGCTCATGAAGCTGCTCCGATTCGCGCCTGCGAAGGGCAGCAAGGCGGCCATGGGCGAGCCGGCGCCGTCCAAGGGCGAGGTCGTGGCCTGCAACAACCCCACGCTGTGGGGCGAGACATGCGGGCAGATCTACAGCAAGGAGAAGGAGTGGTACGCGGGGGAGTGGTGTGTGCGATGCCAGCAGGCGTTCGTGCCCGCGCCCAGGACCTTCACGTTCCGGATCGTCACCCTGTTCACGGGAGATGTCGACATCCTCAACGGTATCGAGCGCATCGATACCGTGAGCTGGCCCCGTGGCGAGCCCATCGCGCCCGATGGTCGTCTGTCCGGTCAGGAGCGTTGGGTGGTGCTGGGTACCATGGAGTTCCCGGACATCATCACGGTGGCGCAGGCCCTTGCACTCGTTCATGAGCAGCTCGAGACCTGGAAGGGGTCGGACGATGCTCGTGTCCATGTCGCGGCACGCGCGGCGGTCGCCCGCAGCTCGAAGGTCTCCTGCTGGTTCTGGAGAGGACAGCTCTCCCACCGGCTCACCTACGCGCGTCCCACGAACGATGTCCTCCTGGCCATGGGCCCGCAGAGGCTTCGGGATCTCATCGAAGATGGCGGCGACGAGCTGTGGCTGCAGCTCGACATCGGTCTGCTGCCGCTGGAGCTTCGTACGGGCTTCAAGAAGACCTTCGTCGAAGACGGCAGGGCTCCCGAGCTGCAGAATTCCAAGTTCGACCTTTGGGTGCCTGTGAGCAACCAGAAGCTCTCTTCTGAAGACCTCGGGCTGTGGGTTCCCCGTGTCGAGGGTCATGCGCTGCGTTCCTGGCTCTCCCTCGATCGCCTCCGCAGCGACAAGATCAAGGGCGTCACGGTGCCACTTCCGTACCTGCGCTACGACCCCTCGAACCGCGGTCGTCCACCGGAAGGCCACGACCTGCTGCCAACGCCGGGCAGCCTCGACATGGTGCGTTACCCGATGAACAACATGGGCATGGAGCCGGAAGGGGAGCGCAGGATCGGAGCCTCCATCAGCGAGTGGGACTGGATGGAGTGGAAGCAGATCGAGCTGCTCCGCAAGGAGTGCCTGGTTCTCGAGTAGCGCAGGCAGTTCCTGGCTTGCGCAACCCCGTGCCGCGAGAGGGCGACGGGGTTTTTTCATGCGCGCCGCGGCGACGTTGGCTGGAAGACGTGGGAAGCAATTCCATCTGGTGAAGGGAAACGTCGTTGAAAGAAAGGCCAGATTTCCACTAGACTGCGAGCAACCGCGTGAACTGAATGGTCATGACCGAACATCGGTACGCGGATGAATTTTTGGGGAGAATCGTGAGCTATCAACTGGTAGGTCCCTACGTATTCGACATCAAGACGGTCGTGGCATGCGGACGTGCCGCCCTTGCCCACGTGGGAGAAGCCCTGCGAACGGGCAACGTGGCCGAGCTCATCGACCAGGCCGTCACAGGTACGGATCCCGGCCTGTACGTGTGCCTCGAGCACGATGGCGACGACGACTACAGCATTGCCGGGTTCTGGATCGTCCAGAGCGTCGACTACCTCGCCCTCGGGCCAGCGGGGCCCCCGGATCGCGTCCCACCCTTCGTCCAGGATCTGCTCGACGCAGCCACCGAGGAAGTGTGGTGGCAGAGCCTGAAGGTGTCACTGGCGGCGGATGGATCCTGGCGGCCCGTGGTGCTGCTGGAGTGGCCTTCCTACCTCGCGAACCGCTCTGCGGCTGCGCCTCCCGGTGTCCCTTTCGACGACCCTGGAGCGGAGTTCCACGGTGGGTCCGAGCGTGAGACCTGGCTCGAGTCCGTCGACGGAGCCCAGGTCGCCCCGGCCCAGTCCGACATCCCCTCTGGCGATTTCGAGAAGGAGTACGATCACTACGCGGGTGTGCCGGATGCACGCAGTGTGATCGTGCTCGCGAGAGGCACGCTCACCCACGATGGCAGGCTCCACCGTGGCTCGTTCTTCATGGTCCCCCCCGAGCTGTTCGACGACGGTACCACCTCTCCCAAGCCACTCGAGGAGTGGATGGACGAGGCCCGTGAGTTCATCGCGGAAGACATGGAGGCGGTCGATAGGGATGAAGAGCAGGGGCACAAGCTCGGTCGGCCCTTGCAGCTCCCGGGCGGCCGGGTGGGCTTCCATGCATCCGGTTGGCTCACCAAGGGCCTCGGCATCTGGCCGGCCCGACCCGACGATGTGGCGATCGGCTACCTCACGGATCGCGTGGTGCAGCAGAAGTGGATCTCCCAGGCTCGCCTGGCGGCGGCATCGAGCCTGCTCGTCCTCACAACGGTCCTGAGCTTCACCGCCGGCGTCCGCTGGCTCTCGGAGCCCACCCCGGAGGAGATCGCGCCTCCGCCCGCTCCCGCAGCACAGCCTTCCATGTCGGTGTGTTCCGCGGAATACCAGGAGTTCGTCGACGAGTTCCGGTGCCAGATCGCGCACCTCGCGTCGGCGGGCGACAACTACGACGTGGGTCCCGTTTGTGGAGACAAGGGGGCCACGAGTCGTTGGGAAGACGACGGCCGCGATCTGCAGGCCGAGTTCTGCGCGCTGGTGGCCCGTGGTGAGGAAGACAAGTGGATCGCGGGGCTGACGCCGTCCGTCAACTCGAGCTTCGCGGACTTCGCGGCGTCCCAGGCCTGTTTCAACGTCCTGGGACATCCTCAGCCCTACACGTTGGTCCGCTCCGGCGAGGCCCGCCGTCTCGGGCGGCCGTCGTCGTTCATCGAGGATCCGGAGCTCGGTATCCAGCCGCTCATCCAGCTTCGCCAGGAGCTCCTCGAGAGCTGCGAGGTGTACCGCGAGCGCACCGACAGCATGGTCGCCGGTGGCATCTTCGCGACGCACGTCGGTGGGCCGATGGCCCGCAGCCCCGAGAACGACTCGGGTGCAGGCGCCTTGCGTCGTGAGATTGCATCCAAGGCGCTGGTGGGCGCGACCGCCGATACCCGCACGTGCTTCCATCGTGGGATGGAGGCCGGCTTCGATGCAGCCCGCTACGAAGGGATGTGTCTCGACACGGCCGAGGTCGTCGATCCGGATCGGATGGACGTCAAGGCCGCCCGCTCCAAGATGTGGGTCAAGCTGGGAGGAGAGCCGGGTGTCGGCGATCGTCGGAGTGTGATCCGCCGATACGCGGACGCCCGCTTCAACACCGACCGCAACGACGTCAAGGTCGACGACCTGTGGCAGTGCCACCTCGGTCTGGAGTCGGGCAAGGGGTTTGACGTCGGTCGGCCCGTCGGCTCCTGGGACATCGCCATTCCGGTTCCGGAGGCCTACGACATCCGGGGCAAGGGCGCACGCACCCAGCTCACACTCGATGCCGTCACGTCCAGTGAGAGCGAAGCAGGCATCTGCTGGTCTGTGCTCCGTCAGCGTCTCGAGTCCAGCTACCAGGAGGTCCACCCCCTCCTCGGCGATCTCGAGCCCGACGGTTGGCCCTCGGCCGAACAGCAGCTGTGCGGTCAGATCTGTGCCTCCCGGTTCAATGTGAAGCTCGGCATCAACCACGAGGCCTGGATCACCCGTGAGGAGGATCTGGCGCAGTGTGTCTCGGGTACCGAGCCCCGTACCGATTCGGCGGGTCGTGGTGAGCGCATCGGTGCCGGCCGACTCGACAAGCTCCGGCTGCCCTGGAGCTACCGTCGCCGCGACGACTGGACGCCTCCGATGCAGTCGCAGGTCTGTGCCTTCAACCTCGTTGCGCAGAACCTGATGCCGGAGATCGAAGGCGGCTACACGGTCGCGGCGCTCGAAGGCAAGGAATTCGCTGGCGAGACCGAGAAGGGCTCCCGCATTGCCGGTGGCATGGATGGCCAGGCCGCGCGGTATGTCGAAGGTCTCTCCTTTGGTCGCCTGAGCGCGATCAAGAGCCAGGAGGCCTGTGCCAATGTGGCCACCCAGTGCTACTCGTCGCTGATGCTCGAGATCACCGGCAACGAGGACATCGAGCGATACCGTTGGCGTGAGGCCTGGACGGAGAAGGTCGAGGAAGTCGCGAAGATGCGCCGCTCCGAGATGCTCGATTCGAATCCCTGGTGCGTCGGTATCCGGGACTACATGGATGCCGGTCGTGAGCCGGCTCAGCTCGACACCACTTGCTATGTCGGTATCATGGAGGCTCGAAAGAAGACCATCGAGGCCATCGAGTACCTGCAGACGGAAGTTGTCGCGTCCAATGGGGGAGAGTGATGGTCCGTGCCTGGGAGAGTCTTCAGGGCCACACCATTCGTGGCGCCAAGAGGAACGCAGATCTGATCGGAATCTGGCTGGCCCTGCTCGTGGCGCAGCACCAGGTTCCGGTGAACCACCCGCTGTCTCGGGGAGACCTCCTGCCGTGGATGGTCCTCACGTTGAGCGTGGTGGCCTTCGTGAGGGCTCGTTCCTTCGGGCACGGTCCGCACCCGATGCTCACGCCTCGCGTGGATCGTTTCAATGCGCTGCTACAGAGAGCGGCCGCTTCGGTGGCACCGTGGGCGCTGCTGTATGTGTACGATGCGGCCTACAGCCTCGACCCCAAGCCCCTCGGTTTCGCGGTGGCCGTGGCGGTCGCGGTGGTCGTCCTCGTCGCGGTCGGCGGATCCCATGGACAGACGGCATGGAACCCTCGTAGGGGCGTGCCCATCGGCTGGATCCTCGGTGCATGCGGTGCCCTGATGGGGGCGGTCGGTTTCGTCGGCTACCTTTCGGGCAGGTTCCCGGACGCGCTGATCATCAGTGCCGTTGCGCGTGGACTCGCCATCGGCCTGTCCTTCCTCACCATCGGGCTCATGGCAGCTCGGGCACAGAACCACCGTCAGCGCCTGACGGCCGGCCGCAAGGACGGCAAGCCCTACAAGCAGCAGGTGTTCCCGGCGTTCCTGGGCACGTTCGGTCCGTTCCTCACCTTGACGGCCGTCTTCCTCGTCGTCCGGGGCCTCACCTTCTCCCAGGCGTTCGTGCTGTCCCTCCTGATCGTGGTGTGGGCAGGTGTCGTCTGGCCCAAGCCGCTGCCCATCATGGTCAGCTGTGTGCTCCACGAGGTGGTGCCTACCGGCGGACGTGATCCCCGTCCCAAGGGAGGCCAGGCCAACGCCTTCGACATGCCTCCCGAGGGTGCCCTGCGGTTCCACCCGCTCAAGACCAAGCGCACGCTGGTGATGCACCCCTGGCTCGTTCCCGTTCGGAGCTCCCGCATCGCGGAACTCGATGATCCGGTCCGTCCCCTCTGGGACACGCCTCCGCCCCTGCAGGCAGACCACGTGCTCGGCGATGCCGCCTTCGAGCCCGATCCGGCCACCCGTCAGGATCAGTGGGACGTCATCACCGTGCGCCTGAAGGGGCGCTCGGATGTGGGCACCATGAAGGGCGGCGACGGCAACACCCGTCGCATGGTCATCTTGCGGGCCTTCCCCGCGCCGGGAACGTCATCACGGTCCCGCACCGCCACATACCGCTGGGAGAACCGGGTGCCCGAGGAGTCCGTCCAGGTGCTCGATCCCACCACGGAAACCGCCACGCTCCGCGACGGCGACATCCTCGTGATCTCCTCTGAGGGCGTGGCGCGCGCGTTCCAGCTCGAGATCGGCGCCCCCATCTACCGGCTCCTGGACGCGAACGCATTCCGTCCGCCACAGCTCGAAGACTACGTAGAGGTCTGATCCATGGGTCTGTTCACCAATCGTCCTTTCCAGCCGGCTGCGTTGCTCTGCAGCCTGATGATGGTCGGAGGCTGTGGCACGATGGGGCACCTCTTCGAGGATCCCAGCGAGCAGAACGGCTACCGGCTCGTCGGCCTCTATGACGCATCGTCCGTGCGTCAGACCGAGCAGATGCTCACCATCCCCGAAGAGGAACGGCCGCCCGGCTACGAGTACATGTGGACCCCGCCCGCGGCGATGACGGCCTCCTGTGGCGACGCCAAGGCACCGGACGGCCTGGGGGTGTTCGAAGCGGTGGCGATGGCAAACCGGATGTTGCCCACCCTCGCAGTGGTGGTCGAGCGGGTGGGGGATGTGCCTCCCCTCGACAGCTCGCGGCTCCAGGTGGCGCTGGCGAACCCGGTCGAGGCCGAAGCACCGCCGGTGTTCCTCGAGCCTGCCGTCATGCCACGTCACCTCAAGCTCAACATCGAGGGAAATGGGGCGGAGCGATATCTGCGGCAGGTCGAGAACCAGCTCCAGCGCTTCCTGTGCCTCGAGCACAAGACGGGTAGGGCGTGGCAGGGTGGAGATGCCCGTGAGGTCAGGCAGGCCCTGCTGATCCAGGATGCGGACTTCAAGCTGGCGGATCGACGGTACTTCGGAGGCCAGAGCAGCCCGGTGGCTGCGCTCCTCGGTCCCCCGGAGGCGTGCTTCCAGTCGAAGATCGGCAAGGAAGGCAAGATGTCGGATGCCGCGAAGGGCGGCTCCTCCGTGTCCCTCACGCCTGCCGATGTCTTCGGCGCCACGCTCGGTGAGTGCGACTCCCGCATCCAGGTCGGCAGCACCTACGTGGGTACGCGTGCGATGCGCCTCGCGATGTCCACCACGCCCTTCGGCAAGCCGGATCCCCGGTCGCCGGACTGGTCGCAGCTCAATGTCACCATCAACGCGAAGAGCGACCTTCAGAGCGAGCACCTCGTCGAGGTCACCTACCAGGGTGAGGAGTACATCGGAGCCCAGGGGGCACGGGCCATGGACGAGCCACGGGTCCTCCTCTCCGAGCGTCCCCTGTTCGAGGCCCTCACCAACGACGAAGGGGAACTCTCCGGAGAGTACGGCCTGAAGGATCTCGTCAGCGAGATTCCCTACCGATACCCGACGGTGGGCGATGCGGAAGACGAGGAGCGCTACACGGTGCTGCTCATCCCCAACTGGCAGCTGGTGGAGGCCGTCAAGCGGATCAAGTCCGACGAGCCCGATCGCGTCCAGCCGAATGCCGGAAAAGGTGTGCAGGATGGCGTGGGCTGGCTTCTCGAGCACCCGGACGCCCTCGTGGTCATGGTACCGGAGATCGCCGAGACCTTCGATCCCTTCTCCGACGAAGACCAGGGCGACTGGTTGAACATCGCTCGCCCGCTGTCTTCGCGGATCTTCGGCATCGACTGGCGGGCATGGGGCTACACCACCGGCATGCTGGGTGGGCGCTCGCCCATCGCGCTGCCCGGCGATGTCACGCCCAGCTGGCAGCAGGTGTCGTCGGCCCAGCGTAGTGCCCAGCACGCGATCTTCATCGGCTCGGCGGCGTTCCTGATGGCCTTCTTCATCATGGGAGCCGTGCGGCTTCGCGAGCTGTGGCTCGAGTCTCCAGAAGAGCGCGTGGAGTTCTGGCCGGGTCCCACCTCGGATGAGGAGGGCGGCGACGAGGACGACGCTGCGGATCTCGGCGGGGTCGGCGGAGGCGACGAGTGATGTCGGCACCGCTGGAAGACCTGGTGAGACAGCTCCTGGAGCAGGAAGGGGATCGGCGAAAGCTGGCAAAGGCCATCGCTCGCCTGATCCGTGAGGAGGAAGTGGCTCGGCGGGGCGTCGAAACGCGTCGCCGATACCAGCTTCCCAAGTCCTGATGCGGCGAGGGCGAACTGGCGGACTCCGAACGGGACGGGGTCTGTGGTAGCTTCGCGCGACGGGGAGATACGCTTGTCGGATCCGAAAGATGCGGAGATCAAGTGGCCGCGGTCGCTGCTGACGTCCACGTCCATGTGGCGTCGGGCCCTGTGGGAGCACGGGGTCGACTGGGCTGGTCAAGGGCGTGCGTGGACGTCTGCTGGCGTGATGCTGTGGAACCGGAGTGGCTCGTACACCTGGGTCCGAGCCCTTCAGATCCAGCAGGGTGAGGCACCGCCCGAGCCGAGGGTGGCCGGGGCGTCTCGTGCGCCCCACGGCTTCACCCCCCGTCGGTCGTTCGTGCCGGTCGTTCCCACGTCGTGGGCCGAAGCAGAGGAGCGCAAGGCGGGCGCGACGCAGGGTGCCGAGCAGAAGTCTGGATCGTCCACTCCGCGCAGGCCCATCGCGCAGGACTGGCGCAGGCAGCAGGCGTGGGATCAGGCACCGGGAACCGCAGCCCCCGTACCTCCCGTAGGGCCTCGGGCGACCAGCTCGGTCCCCTTGTCCGCACCGTTGCCACCCACGAAGCAGGTCCTCGCATCGAGGCCGGCGCCGAAGGAGGCGCCGGCTGCGCCGATGCGACCGCCGGCTCCACATCGCCCGGCGCAGGCGCGGGCCCCGCGACGAAGCCCGTCCGCTGGAGGGGCCACGGCCTCGGAGCGGAGCCTGTCGGGAGCGCGCGTGGCCCGTTCGTTGGTGCAGGCACGATCCCTGCGCGCCGAACGCGTCCTCGAGCACGTGCGAGGCGGCACCCGTCAGGCCGCGGACATCGGTGGACGTCAGGCGTCGGAGGCGGAGATCCGTCGAGGTCCTGGATACCGCACCACGGCCTCGGCAGACGCCCCGGCGCCTGCCGTCCCCGGCGGTCCCACCGCCACCACGTGGCGGCAGGATGGAAGGGGGGTGCAGTGGGGTGCCTCTTCCAGTGCTGGCATCGGCGCCCATGTGGCAGGGCGACTTGCGCACCGGAAGAGCACCTTCCTGAAGGTCGACAAGGCAAGGGATGGAGGCGCGGCGGCGGCCGGGACGGCCGAGGTTGCAGGGCCGCACAGGCGCAGGGGCCGCGCGGCGGGCGAGGGTCTGGACGCACGCACCCGCCAGGCTGTTCCCAAGCCACAGCCCGCCCGGACGTCTCAGGGCCGCTCGTCGGCGACACCTTCGGCAGGTCGGAATGAACGTACGGCAGAGGCGGCGGGGCGACGACCGGCTCCCACCACTGGCGATCGCAGGACCACGACCGGATCGACGCAGACCGCAGCCGAGCGGGCCTCCCGTCGCACACTCGAGCGTCCGGTGGACGTCCGGCCCAGATCCCAGCGGCCGGCGGTCCGTCAGCAGGGCAGGCGTGGGGGAGAGCACCACACCGCTGGCGCTGCTTCCCTCGGCCACCGACGCCGTCCACGGGCCTTGGCAGGATCCGTGGAAGCGGGGGATGTGGAGATGAGGCGCGCGCCCCGCACACCGTCGATGTCCGGTGCGCGGCCCCGCGTCGTGGGCGTGCCTCTGGCCGCTCGTCGGTCGGAACACGACCGTCGGGAATCCCGGTCTGGAGAGCGGCACCTGGGTGGCAGGCGCCAGGTTGAGCGTCCAGCCACACCGATGGGGACGGGCGTAGGGAGCAGTGGGCGCGCGCGTCCGGTTGGGCGCCAGCAGGTGCTCCACGCTGCTCCCGTGGCCGGCTTGAAGAGACTGTCGGCTACGAGCCGACACCCGTGGTCCGCTCAGGCTCGCACGTCGGAGACCTCATCGTCCACGACGGACGACCGTGCGTCCCGCGCCGCGCACGCGCTTCCTCGCGTGGGACGTGTGGCAGAGCGATGGTCTGGTGCCTTTGCCTCGGTTCGGGAGGAGGCAGGTCCGGGCCCGACTGCGCAGGCGGCAAGGCGATGGGGCGTGGGACCTCGCGTCCGGCCCGCGCTCTCCTACAGGGGAAAGACGGTCCACCTGCCGACGGCGAGGGGAGAGGATGCCCCCGCGGCGAGCTCGCTCGGGTCTGCGGCACCGGTAGCGCAGCCCGGAAAGCGCAACGAGCGTGGGGCTGCACGACGGTCGGCGCCGGCGCGCCTGTCCAGGGAGCGTGTGCGCACGACCGTGGGCCCGAATGCCGAACGAGGTCGTACGTGGTCGGAGCGGCAGATCACTTCGGCCAAGGCAGTGCGACCCGGGACGCCGTCCGGCACCGGGGCGACGTCCGCGAGGGCTGAGCGGGCGAAGCGCAAGGTCTGGACCCGGCCACGGTCTGGCGCCCAGGCGCATTCTCGGGCGGCCTCCTCGTCTGCACCGGCTCCGTCGCGAACGGCGAGTGTGCCGTCGACGTCCCCGACGTCCCCGACGTCCCCGACGTCCCCGGTGTCCAGGGCGTCTTCGACATCCCCGACGCTGGCGGGTCCGGTCGTGTCCGCACGCACCCGTCCCCTGCTTCCGGCGGGAGGGGCCCAGGCGAGGTGGAGCCGGACGGCACGGCAGCAAGGAGGGCAGGGCTCGCTGGTACGGGTGGTCCGCCGTCTCGACCCCTCCGTGGGGGGCTCCAGGTCATCCCAGGGTGATGCGTCACCGTTTCCGCCGGCGAAACAGCCTGCGCATGGTGTCACAGAGGGTGAGCGCTCGGACCTGCCGCGCACGTCACCTGTGTGGGGCCGGGTGCTCGGCTCCGGCGGGCAGTTCTTCGTGTCGGGAGAGCGGTTCCAGCGGGTGGCCCGCACGAACATCCCACTGCGGAAGTCGGGCGATGAGGAGCGCGGAACCCAGGCACCGGGCGGAACCCAGCGACGGCCCCTGTACACACCGGCGAAGAAGGAACGGGAGTCCGCAGCAGCGAGCTCGGAGCGCCGACGTACACGGTCGGAGGGAGCACCCACCCGCGGGCCGAAGCCAGCCCACGAGCGTCCGTCGTCGTCCGCGACCGGTTCGTCCCGCTCATCGTCGCGCACACATACGTCCTCGCCAGGCGCCTGGCAGCGCACGGCGCGGACGCCGAGCCGCCCACCGGCGGCTGGCCGAGCTGGTGTGCCGCCGGTCTCCACGGCCACGAGGAACGAGCTGAGGGCAGGACTGCCTTCTGCCCCCGGGCGCGAGCGCAGCCGGCCGACCGGAGGCGGCGGTCTTCTGGCATCCACCACGACGGCGCGGACCCAACGCAAGTCGGCGGCTACCCCCGCTCCGAAGCCACGCCGCTGGACACGACGTCGCCCGGCGGGTCTTCCCGTTCGGGAAGCCGCTCCGACGGGTGCGGGCGCAGCAGGCGACCGCGGTGCCCGGGTGGAGAGGGGAGGGCACGCCCGTGCCGGTTCCGCTCCTACGTTGGGCTGGACGGGAACGAGGGCGCGAACCTCCCTGTGGGCCTCGGGTCAGGGCCGTGTGGTGTCCGCGAGAGGTCACGGGGCAGGTGTCTCTCTTCCGGTGTCGAAGGCAGGAGATGCGAGCGCATCGCCCGAGCCGGCATCTACGACCCGCGGTGCGGGACGGACCACGACCAGGAGCCAGGGGGGGAGGGCCCGGACCGGCGCGCGGCGAGAGCCATCGGCAACCCATCACCCTGCTGTCGGCAGCGAACGGGGAGCGTGGGTTCGCCGCGACGCCACGGCGGGCGCGTCCGCTTCACCCACATCGACGGCGGATGGCGCGTCAGGCACCGCCAGCTCGCGGACGCGAGGGGCACACGCTCGTCGGGTACCGCCCACCTGGCCGGAAGCATCGCGGAAGCGAGGCGCTGGGCGAGGTCCCCGAGGCCCCATGCGGACGCCTTCCGGGGTGATGCACGTGCGGCCGGCGTCCAAGCAGACGCTCCTGCCTGCCGCTCGTGCTCAGGATCCCAAGGGGGATGTGCAGGCGACCTCTCCTTGGAGAGGGGCCTCGTCAGCGGCCCGATCGGGGCGGGCGCCCTCCCGTGGTGCAGCAGGAGCTCGTGCAGCGGGTTCTTCCGCACGCGCTGGCGCGCCGGAGCGGGGTCATGCCCCCACGAAGGGGCGGGGCGGTCCTCGCGGAGCCGTCGCGGAGAGCAGGCCCGAGCCTTCGGTGGGGCCCACCGCAGCCACGGCTCGGCGGTCGTGGGCCGGCTCCACCAGGGGATGGGGACGTTCCTCTTCGGGAGGTCGTCCGGCGGGGCGCGTGCAGCCCGTGTCGATGTCGGCGCCCAGGGTCTCCGTGCCTGCATCCTCTGTTTCTCGTGGTGAGGCAGAGCCGTCCGGGGCCACGCGATCAGGGGTCCGCCAGGCGGCACGTGGTGGGCGATCGTCACGCTCCACCGGCGGGATGCCACGCTGGCCCCAGCACGAGGCGCGCGTCCGGGAGGGGCGTGCCGTCTCCCTCGGCCGTTCTTCACGCAGTCCTGGTGTCGATCCCTTCCACGTGCAGACACCTGCCGGTGGGGTACCGTACACGACCCACCCCGCCGCACGACGTGTCCAGCAGCAGGCCAGCACCGTGCACGTGAAGCGGCCCGCGTCTGCTCCCGAGTCCTCCTCGTTCCCACAGATGCGGTCGGTACCGAACGATCCTTTCGGCAGGTCGTCCTCGGGCGGATCCCAGAAGGCACGAGGTGGCAGAAACTCGTCACCCGGACGCGCCACGCAGTCGGGCTGGCAGGCACCGTCCCATGTGCTTGCAAAGACCGGGAAAATCGGGCCAGAAGCCGCGGAAGCAGATGATTTTGGAGGGCCCCGGGGCAGTGGTCGCCGGGCGTCGGAAAAAATCGGGTATGACAGAACCGAACGTAGGCGGAGTCACCGGGCGGAGAAGCCTCCACGCCCCCCAAAGGCGGTGGTGGAACAGCAGACCGAAGAGGAGGTCTTCGAGGTCCTCAAGAACCTGGTCAAGCGATCTCCAGAGGCCAAGGGCCTGTTCAAGGAGATCCGTCGGGAGCTGGATCTTCTCCGTCGTATCGACAAGCTTCGAAAGTACTGATGGTCTGTTCTTTGCCCTCTCGATTTCCTTCCCGTCCGTGGGCCCCAATGGCTTCATGTGTTCGGTCCCCCGGAAGTCGGAGGGGTCCCTATCGAGGAGCCACGGCGTGAGACGACAACCCCGCATTTCCTCCATCCTCCCGGCAGTCGCCCTGTGTTGGCTCGCCGGAGGTGCGGCCAGCGCGCAGGAGTCCGCAGACGATGCGAGCTCCGTGGTCGAATCCCAGAACACGCCCAAGGTCCTGGTCATGGGCTTCGAGGCCACTTCCGACCAGGAATGCAATCCGCTGCTCGCCCGGTACGGCCGGTGTGTCGAAGAGGTCCGCTTCGTCGACCACGAGGCCTTGTGGAAGCCCGAGTCCACCGATGTCGCCAGGGCCGAGGTCGCGCGCTGGATCAACACCGGTGAGCTGTATGCGACCATCTGGGAGGATCTCGCCTACCGCTGGCAGGTGGAGGGCGACCCCATCGAGATGTTCCTGAAGGCGGAAGGCGTCGAGAGCCTCCCCGCCGTGAAGCAGCAGTGGGAGTCCTCCGCTCGCAACAGCAAGGGTGCGGCCAAGGGCGTGTTCTCCATGCCCAGGGCCACCTCCTGGCTCAACCGTGAGCTGTGGGTCGATCCCCGCGTCGATCAGTCGCCGCGAAGCATGTCCGTGTCCGACTACGTGGCCCAGACCACCGCCTTCTTCCCCCTCGCTCGCGTCCACAAGCCCGACGGCCTGGTCGACTCCAAGCCCATCGTGGTGGCCAAGGGGCGGTTCGCGGTGAACAACGCAGCAGGCGGCAAGCTGCACCCCTACGACATCATGGATGCGGATCCGGAGTCCAGCTCGCCGCTGTTCGAGCAGATGTACCCGTACCAGCGCGGTCTCACGATCGACGAGAAGATCGAGGGGCTCAGCGGCGACGAGAGCGACATCCCGCTCAACCGCTTCTTCGTGCCCGAGACCCTGAAGACCGCCGCCCCCGAAGAGGTGGAAGACGTCCGCATCCAGGAGTTCGCGGATCTCATCCTTCCCGAGGCCGAGTTCTACGGCACGATGCACGGCTGGGCCAACGAGGAGTTCTCCCGGTTCTACGAGCTGGTGGGCGTGCAGATCCTCCGGTTCGCCCGGGAGGAGTACACCTCCACCCACCTTCGCGTGCTGTCGGCCCTGATGGCCATGAAGGAGCCACCCCGGGCCGGTACGGGAGGAGACTTCGGCGACGTCGACCCCAACGCCGGTACCGTCGGCCAGACCGACCTCCTCGACGAGGTCCGATACGATCCGGCGCAGTTCGCCACCGGCGACTTCAAGCTGAACCACTGGGAGCTTCCCTACGACCTCATCGAGAAGCACCTCGACGACTTCGCGGAGTGGCGGCAGCCGAGCGAGGACTTCAAGAACGCGCTCCTCGGCAAGCTCATCCTCGCAGCGGAAGACAGCCTGAAGGTCTCCGTGCTCACGAGCTACGGCGATGAGCGCAACTACTTCGCGTTCGGCGCCCTCGACGACAAGGGGATCACGGACTGGGTGCAGCAGGCATCCGTCCCCGGTCAGAAGAAGGTGGTCGAGAAGGCCCTCAAGCGGGTGGCACTCGGTCTCCTGCTCGACCGCATGGACGAGGTCGAGAGGGAGGAGCGCGAGACCTACATCCTGCTCGACCACATGGCGGAGGGCATCATCGAGACCTTCGGCGGCACGCAGAGCCCGCTGAAGACTCCGGCCGAGATGGAGGACGCCACCCGAGGCGTCTGGGAGAGCTCCCTGAGCATGCACGGCCTGTTCCCGGCCGAGCTCCCCGACCACAAGGGCGCCATCGATCCCCTCGCCATCTGCACCACCGCCCAGCGGCGTGCGGCCCTCGAGGAAGCCAGCTTCGGCAAGATCAACGTGGATCAGCTCGTCGTGGCGCCGGTGGCGCTCACCGACAACCCTGTGGCGGTCCTCGAGCACGTGGCACAGGATGTGCCCTTCATCATGATGGACGACCCGGAGATGCTCAGCCCCGAGGTCACCCCCCTCGTGCGCCTGCCGGGCGATCGCGCGATCTACCGGCTTCGGTGGCAGGTCTGGTCCGGCTGGCACCTGCTCTGGGGCGTCGAGCCGCTCTCTGCGACGGGTGATGCCGGCTCTCGCATGGCCCTGCGAGCCAGCGCCATCTGTGAGGACACCGTCCTGATGTCGCCCGACCTGGTGCCCACGGTCGTGCGTGCCTCCATGCTCGATGGCGACTTCCGTCCTGCGGTGCCCGTTCGCAACCCCGGCAAGGCCCAGGCCGATCTCGCGTCCACCGAGTCCAACGATCGCATGGTGGCCGACTCCAGCAAGGCGGTACAGGACGCCGAGTCCGCGAAGTCCGAGGTCGACGACTTCGTCCAGGGCGACGAGATCAGCAAGCTCACTACGGCGGCAGGTGTTCTCGGCGGTCTCAAGCTCGGTGGCAACCGCAGGCAGGGAGGCGTCGACTTCGCCGAGGTCAACAGTGTCGTGGGGTACTTCCAGGACATCGTCCACACCCCGATCCGAAAGCTGCGTGAGGATCGTCCCCTGATGGTCATGGTGTTCGACCACAGCTACCCGGGGGAGCACCGGCCCGTGTGGGACTACATGCCCGCCACGCCCTACTTCAACGAGCAGGTGAAGACCGGCGACGGCAACTTCATCCGGTCGTCCGGCTGGGCGGTCGACATGCGGCCCGTCGACGACGAAGAGCAGTCGATGGCGATGGTCTCGCCGGCGTACATGCCCACCGAGCTGCTCGCCACCTCGGAGGCCCGCCAGGCCTGGAAGCGGCAGGTCACGTCGGACTGGTACCTCTCCGGCGGACTGGGCGTCTTCCCGCTCCGAAGCATCGACTACAGCTGCATCGCGTCCGAGGAGAACCTCTCCCAGTCCATCTCCTGGTGTGACGAGTCGCGTTCCTACAAGGGGCAGGGCGACGGCTTCGTCCTCGACATGCAGGCCCTGAACACCCGGTGGCTGGTCAACGACCGCCGGTTCGGCATCGAGTTCGGCCCCGAGGTTCGCCTCGAGCTCCTCAGGGGAGGGTACAACCTGATCCCCCTCTCGGACGGAACCGGCCAGACCGTCGATACCCAGTTCGACACCTCCTACTCCTGGTCCCTCCTCACCCAGGTGGGCATGGTCGCGGGTGTCCGGTTCGCACCGGGGCCCGGTGGCCTGCATCGCCGCGGACGGTCCGGGTTCCCCTGGGGCGCGCCGGAGCCTGATGGTTCGGTACGGCTCAACCGCGTCCACTGGGGTCTTCGCACCGGCTTCCTGGTGGGCTTCAGCGACGAAGGCACCATGGGCACCGGCCTGCTCGAAGGCTGGACCGCCTTCTCGATGCGCCGCAAGCAAGGCGCCCAGGCAAGCTTCACCCCGTACCACCCGGCGATGTGGATCGGCCCCTACGCCCGCTTCCAGGGCTCCTTCGGCCTCACCAACGCAGAGAACGCCTACTCCAGGCTCAACTACTCGCTCAGCGCCATGGTGGGCATTCGCATGATGTTCCGCCTCGCCGGATCCCCCACGCTTCCCGAAGTGGAGACCAAGGAATGACCATCCAAGCTACGCTCGCACACAGCAACCACACCACGAGCGCGGTGCACGCGGAGCTGATCAGGTGGGTGCAGGATCTGCTCAAGGACGCAGGGCTCGAGGCGGTCGATGTCTGGGGTCGCTTTCCTCCCGAGGGAACCGTCCGCAGCCACCTCGTGCTGTTTCCCTACCGGGTGGGTCCCGAGCCCACCAACCTCGAGAATGCTCGCGGCGCGTCCATCATGAGCAACGAGGCGTTTCCGTCCGACAAGGTCCGGCGCATTCCGAAGCCCTGGCGTGATCTCGGCATGCAGCTCCTCGAGGCAGCACAGCTGATCTTCCCGGAGGCCAGCCAGCTCGACACCCCACGGCGGCCCTACACGATGCCGTTCCCCAAGGTCGATGCACTGCCGGGCCCCCTTCGCGACTGGTACCACAGCCAGGAACCCTCCGAAGGCGAGTCCTTCGTGGTCACCGATGGCGGGCAGTTCTACGCGCGTCCGCCGACCCTCGGCTGGCGACCGGGCGTCAGCATCTGGGCCCACTACATCGCCGTGGCGGGAGATGCCGGTCGTGGCGTCTCCGATCGCACGAGTGATGCCGCCCCCCTGTCGCTCGCAGCGTTGAGCGCACTGACGGTCGGCATCCACATGCAGCGCACCATCAAGGTCGAGCTGCCGCCGATGCCGTTCGACCCCAACCTGTCCGACTACCTCGCCGCGCTGCACCAGTCCCTCGAGGGGATGGAGGACGAAGACGCGCGCTCCCTGCACGACCGCATGACCGACACCCTGTCGGCTCTGCGCAGCACGGGGCTGTACGACTTCGCGGTGGTGCCGGTGCACGATCTCACGATGCACGAGTTCGCGCTCCTCACCCAGGCCCTGCAACGTCCGCTGCAGGCCGTGCTGAACTTCCGACTTTCCTTCCGCCTCGGCGATACCCCCGACTTCCGTCCCGGCACCGTGGTCAGCATGCGCAACGCACGCCGTCGGCCCGCCCGTGACGCCAACGAAGCCCGCAGGAGCCCCGTTCGATGACCTATCTGGCCCACGTGGAGGCTTGCTATGCCCGGCTCGTCCGGGCGCTTCGTCTGGGGCCGGCAGAGGGCCGGGTGGTCCACAACCTGGTGCTGCTCGACCTCAACGGCCTCGAAGTCAAGGACATCCATGGCCGTCAGGGCGTCCTGTCCTGGCATGTGCTGGCCGGAGAGATGGCCGGCGATCACTCCATCTCCGAGATGCAGCAGGCCGTGGCCCGGCTCGCGGAGTGGGGCATCGTGCAGGTGGTGGGCCAGACCTTCAGCGACCCTCGCCTCACGGGACCTTCCGCCCTGCGTCTCACCCATCATGGCCGCGTGTGCCTGGGCCTGGCCCCCGATGGCCGGATGGGGGATCGTGAGCCGGACTTCGGCATGGCCGACAGCTGGCACGTGCTGCACCATGCCAACATCGAGGGGCTGCTGGTCACCTGTGCCGAGCGGTACGGGGCGCTCGGGTGGAACCCCATCGCGCTCGCCACCGACGCCAACCAGATGGCCTACAATTGTGGCCGTGTCGCCGCTTCGATGGTCTGGGAGGGCGTGGCCGTCGTCAGCGGTTTCGGGCTGTCCGACACCGAGCAGGCCCGCATCCTGCCCGAGCTCATGTACCGCACCCGGGGCGCGGGGTGTCCCCGCGTGCTCCTGTTGTCCGAACCCAAGGTGGTGCGCGGTGTGGCGGTCCAGACCGGCGCCACGATGGAGTGGGCCGAGCCCGACCTGGATGCACGGCGGGAGGGCAACGATGCCTTCGATCGACGCATCACCGACATGTTGCTCGGCGAGCACGCCGAGGGAGCCAACGTGGCCTCGGTGTGCGGCGTTCCGGCCAGCCAGCTCGCGCGACCCAAGCGCGTCGACGTGGCGTTCGAGGATCTCCTGATCCCCGACAGCGTCGCCACGCAGGTGCAACAGGCGATCCTCCACGCGGAGTACCGCCTCAAGGTGCTGCCCTCCAAGCGCAGGTTCGCGGGCAAGGGCGGCGGCTATCGGCTGCTGCTCTCGGGTCTGCCCGGCACCGGCAAGTCGATGATGGCGGAGGCGCTCGCCACGCGGCTCGACAAGTCGGTGGTCAAGCTCGACCTGTCCAGCGTGCTGTCCAAGTGGCTCGGTGAAACGGAACAGCAGATCGGGCGAATCTTCGATCTCGCGGAAGCATCCAACTCCGTGCTGGTCCTCGACGAGGCGGAGGCCCTGTTCCGCCAGCGTAGCTCCGGTGGGTCATCGGGCAGCAACGCGATGATGACGGCGGTCGCCTACCTGCTCACGCGGCTCGATCGCTTCCATGGCGTGCTCGTCGCCACCACCAACCGTACCCAGGACATCGATGATGCCCTGTACCGCCGCTTCGACGACTTCATCATCCTGCCCGTGCCGGATCACGGCACCCGGGTGTCCCTGTGGAAGCGGATGTTGTCGCACTCCCTGGAGCAGGGAGAAGGCTTCTCCGAAGACGACTATCAGCATCTGGGGCGCCACTTCGTCATCACCGGCGGCCTGATCCGCGGCGCGGCAATTCGTGCCGGAGCGTGGGCGCACGGCGATCGGGACGGGCTGGCGATGCCGTACGTCCTCGCCAGCCTTGCGCGCGAGCTGGAGAAGTCGGATCATCCCACCACCGGTGTCATGCATCCCCGCTACCGGGAAGACGTGGCCCGCCTGCTCAATGACCGGCGCTACACGGTCCCGAAGTAGCACTCGAGGAACATTCCATGTCCCACACCATCCACATCTATGAGCCCCAGTCGACACCTCGGCAGGCCACCATCGTCATCGAAGATGGTCAGCCGCTGGCGGTGTACGTGCTGTCGGACAACCTCGCGGAGGATGCACGCGAGCTGCGGTCCACCATCGTCCGCAAGGTGCAGCAGAACCCGCCTCCGAACTCGGTGTTGCTGTTCGAACTCGATGTGCGCACGGCGCGCAAGGGTGAGCTTCCCACGATGCGGGTGCTCAAGGTGGGCAGTCAGGCGGTCATCGAGCTGATCCGCAAGGACAGCCGGGGCCGGATCGTCCGGGGCACGGATCTCAAGAGCGGCGCCCGGTTCGAAGCCACGCTGCGCGACCTGCGCACGGTGGTGTTCAGCCTGGAGATCGAGTCCGAAGGGGCCCTCGGCCTCGGTGGCGTGGCCGGCGCGCGAAAGGGCGGGTCCAAGCCGGTGGGCGGTGTCTTCAACGTCATGTTCTTGGTCCCCAACGTGGTGGAGACCATCAAGGAGCCGCTGTCGAAGTTCGCGGCGGTACTGCAGGCTCTCGGCAAGAAGTTCGGCCTGTCACGGCAGATGATCAGCATGTCGGTGGTCATGTCCGGCTTCATCCTCGGTGCCGGCTTCTTCGCCTACAAGCAGTACAGCCAGAAGCAGGGCCTCGAGGAGGAGCTCGAGTTCGCGCTGCTCGCCAAGGAAGACGCCGTGGCGGCCAAGAACATCGCCATCGGTGCCGAGCAGATCTGTCGCGAGCAGCGAAAGGAGCTCACCAAGCAGCTCGACGAGGTCGAGGCAGCCCGCCGGCTCCACGCCGAGAACGCCATGTCCACGCTGCTGTCCCAGGCCGTCGCCCGAGAGGCGGGAGGCGCGCGGATGACCTCCGACGAAGCGCTCACCTTCGACGGTCCGGCGGTCAAGGAGGTCCACGAGATCGTGGTGGCGCAGATGGGCGTGCAGCGCGAGCCCCTCAACCTCGCCACCATCTGCATGAGCCACGAGAACACGCTCGGTCAGGACCTTCCGCCCTACATGCTGGCCTACCACCCGATCGAAGGCGAGCTGTGCCCCGATCAGTTCAACGTGGTCGAGGCCGGCGTCGACATGGGTGGACCCTGGGGCGTCTCCAAGCGGGTGGCCAAGGAGTTCGGTGCCCGCGTGGACGTCGCCGACGGGGAGGATGTCCGCCTGAACGACCGCTGGTCGGCCGACACCTTCACCACGGCCCTGCGCGTCGTGGTCGATGCCATCGCCACGGCAGACACCCGCGACCGTCCGCCGACCGCCCCCGGTCAGCTGCACGGATGGTCCCTGGCGTTCTTCGACGCCTACAACCGCATGCCGTCTCCTGCAGAGGGCGCGATGGATCGCCCGGCCGAGGAGTGCATCGCCGAGGCGGTGAAGGAGATCTCGGGCAAGTACGTGCCGGCCGAGCCCGGGCAGCCCGTGCTTCCGCCCCTGGGCCTCGTGGTCTCCGGCGAGCAGATCAAGGTCACCCCCACTGCGGGCTGTCCCTGGCCTCAGGATGCGCTGGCCCACGGCGCCACGGCCTCCGTGCGAGCCATCACCCAGATGGCGCTCATCGAGCAGGCCATCGAAGAGGGCGGCTCCGACGACGAAGAGGGCTGAGTCCCTCGACCCCTCGTCGATTCACGAGCGGCGGCTCCTCCCGGGGGGCCGCCGCTCGTCCGTTTCGGGATCGACCGCGGGCACGTGGCGGTGCCCGTGGGTCCGATGGGTGCGAAGCCGGGGCCGGGGCGCCTGCTCAGCGCATCTGGCCGATGCGGATCCTCGTGATCCGGGTGACCCGGTCGCCGAGGTTGTCGGTCATGGCGGGGGCGGCGGGGTGGATGACGAGCTGGCCCTCGCGAATCGTGCAGGACAGGTCGGGTGCTGCGGCCTTCGCACAGAGTGTGGCCGCGCGCAGCTCCGTGTGCAGGACCACGTGGCCAGACGTGAATTCCATGCGATGTGGCATCGGATAGTTCTCCAGCACACGCAGGTAGTCCTCGAGCTTCAGCTCGATGTTGGCGTGCCAACCGAGCTCCGGGTGCTCCTCGTGGCGAAAGGAGAGGGGGTCGTCGATCTGGTGGGTGACGAAGAACTCGCCGACGGCCTGGAGGAGCTCGGGGAGCGTCCTTGGGCGCTCGAACAGGCCGATCGCACGCATTTCTTCGATGGGCTGGGCCGCATCGTTCATGGGATACCTCGCGGTGCAGGGGAGCGAGGGCCATCGACTTGCATGTGGTAGGATGCACGGCAGTTGGTATGGTAAGACCGATTGCCAGTAGTTGGAGACCACGGATGGACGCCACCCGAATCATGCTTGCAGACGACCACGCGATTCTTCGCTCCGGTCTGTCCATGTTGATCGACAGCAGGGACGACATGGAGGTAGTCGGGCAAGCTTCGGATACGGCCGAGGCCATCGAGATGGCCCGCTCCCTCAAGCCCGACATCGCCATCGTCGACATCACCATGCCCGGTGGCGGCGGCGTGAAGGCGGCCGAGGCCATCACCGAGAGCTGCCCGGACACCCGTATCATCACGCTCACGATGCACGACGACCAGGCCTACCTGCGGGCGGTGCTGTCGGCAGGTGTGTCCGGGTTCGTCGTCAAGCGCTCCGCAGACACCCGGCTGCTCGACGCCATCGATGCCGTGCGAAGGGGCCAGCTGTACATCGATCCCGCGATGGGGCACCGCGTGATGAAGGGGCTGTTCGACGGCAAGGCGCCCCCCGCGGGTGAGTCCGAGCCGACGAAGGACGAGTCGTCCGCCGACAACCTCAGCCTTCGTGAGCGTCAGGTGCTCAGCCTGTTGGCCTACGGCTACACCAACCGCGAGGCGGCCGAGAAGCTCGGGCTGAGCATGCGCTCGGTGGAGACCTACCGTGCCCGCATGGCAGAGAAGCTCGGCTTCCAGAGCCGCAAGGATCTGGTGGGCTACGCGCTGCGCTCGGGCATCCTCAAGGGTGGCGAGCCGCTGTAGTGCCGGGGCTTGGTGCGACTACCGTGTCGCCCCTCCACACCTGATTCGCCGCGCCTCCCCCGGAGGCGTGCGCGGTCGGTTACGTCTGCGCTCGGACGAGCCCCGTGGGGCGCGCAGTGCGTGCTCGCCGGCAGGCAGGAGGAGTGGTCGTGGCAGCGGATCGTCGACAGAAGGCTGAGGCGGAGGTGCTCGAGGCGCTCTCCGTGGTGGTGGATCCGGATCTGCACCAGGACATCGTGAGCCTGGGCTTCGTGCAGAACCTGGCCATCGAAGGCGACCAGGTCGCCTTCGACCTGCAGCTCACCACTCCAGCGTGTCCCGTGCGGGATCACCTTCGCGAGCAGTGCGAACAGGCGGTGTTGTCGTTGGACTGGGCCCACGGCGTGAAGGTCACGCTCACCTCCCAGGTCCGTGGCGGACGAGGCGGCGGCACGGATGCCTTGTCACAGGTGGCCCACTTGGTCGCCGTGGCGTCGGCGAAGGGTGGGGTCGGCAAGTCCACCACCACCGTGCAGCTGGCCTACGCGCTGGCCGCCACCGGAGCGAAGGTCGGCATCCTCGACGCCGACATCCAGGGGCCGTCGGTGCACCACATGACCAGCGCGGAGGGCCCCGTGCCGTCCGGCGAGGGCATGATGGACCCGGCAGAGCACCACGGGGTGAAGATCGTCTCCATGGGCTTCTTCGTGCCCGCCCTTCGGCCGGCACTCCTCCGCGGCCCACGGCTCACGGCCATCATCCAGCAGTTCCTCACGGAGTTCCGCTGGGGTGAGCTCGACTACCTGCTCGTGGACTTCCCTCCGGGGACCGGCGACATCCAGATGGCCCTCGCCCAGATGACGAGCCTCACCGGTGCCGTGCTCGTCACCACGCCGCAGGAAGTGGCGCTGCTCGACGTGCGCCGCGCGGTCAGCATGTTCAAGATGCTGAAGGTGCCGGTGCTCGGGGTGGTGGAGAACATGTCCGGGTTCGTGTGTCCGGACTGTGGCTCCCAGCACGCCCTGTTCGGCGAGGGGGGCGGTGCGGCGCTCGCGGAGGCGGCAGGCGTGCCCCTGCTCGGCTCGGTGCCCATCGATCCCACGGTCCGGCAGGCCATGGACGAGGGGCAGCCGCTCCTCCTCGGGCCTCACAGAGACTCCCCGATGGCGCAGGCCTATGGTGCCGCCGCCGCCGCCCTGGCATCGGCCATCTCGGTGCAGCAGGCCAACCAGGGGCCGGCGCTGAAGAGCTTCGACTTCACCTGGAAGGAGATGGGCGCATGAGCGAGCAGGAACGTGAGCTCGGTGTGGTCCGCATCTGGCAGGAGGACGCAGTGCACCTCGGCGTGGTGTGGACGGACGGCAAGCAGTCCTCGTTCGACACGCGCCTGCTGCGCCAGCTGTGTCCCTGTGCCGTCTGCGAGGCGGATCGGCAGGCCGGGCGCTTCGTCGTGGGCGACGACGTCGTGCCGCTGCGGGTGCAGTCCGTCGGCAACTACGCCATGAAGATCGTCTTCTCCGATGGACACGACACCGGCATCTTCGAGTACGCCTGGCTGCACGAGCGGGGTTGAGACGAAGGGGGCAGGGCGCGCACCGCCCGCTGCCTCAGCCGTCGCTCGGAGCGAGGGCGTGCCAGCTCCCCTCGGGCCCGGACCAGGTCATGGCGAACTGGTCGCGCACGGTCATCCGGTGGGTGGGCCGGGCCCCGTCGACGGCGGCACAGACGCCGCTCAGTGCCTCTTCCGGGGTGACGTCCGCTGCCAGGAAGCGCACGACGAGCGCCACCCGCAGCTGGTCGGACAGGTTGGGCCCCGAACGGTGCACCGTGCTCGGGTGGTGCAGGCTCATGGTGCCCGCCGGCTGCACGTTGAGGTGCCGCTGCAGGGAGGACAGGCGCTCGACCGCCTCGGGCTTCAGCGTGAGGGTGGCGGGGGAGTCGGGCGCCGGAGAGAGCTGCTGCCGGTGGCTGCCGGCCATCAGCTCGAGGGGGCCGGTGTGGGCAAGCGCCGGCGTGAGCGGGATCCACGCGGTGAGCCAGCGGTCGCTGGGGATGTGGCTGTCGACGTGCCACGCGACCGCCCTGCGCTGGCCGGGAGCCTTCACGAACAGGTCGACGTTTCGGATGAGCAGGTCGGGGCCGAGGAGGGCGCGCACGTGCGCCAGTACCGCGGGACGGGTGGCCCAGTGGCGGGCCCAGGCCTGGAGCGGGTGGTCGGCCGACAGGTGGGGCCGGTGATCCCGTGGCCACCAGCGGCCGCCTGCGGACTGTTCCGCGCGGTGGATCCGGGCCGCGAGCTGGGACAGGCACGTGGCGGTCTCGGCGTCCGACAGGGCCCGCAGGCCGGTCACGAAGCCCTGGCGTCGGTAGACTTCACGGGCTGTCGGGGGTAGTGCTTGGTCCACATCTCCTCCTGCCTGGGGATGGTAGCAGCGTCGAGGCCCCCGTGGGCCAGAGGAACCCTCCATGATCCGACTCGAAGATGTCACCCTGGTGGCCGGCACCAAGACCCTCCTCGAACACGCGGAGCTCCACCTGCGTCCCGAGGACAAGGTGGGCCTGGTGGGTCCCAACGGATCAGGAAAGAGCACCCTGCTGAAGCTCCTGGCCGGACAGGTCGAGCCGGAGGACGGCAAGGTGCTGCGCAGGGGAGGGGTGCACCTGGGCTACCTGCCCCAGCACGCCGTGTCGGGTTCCGAGGCCACCGTGTGGGACGAGGCCAGCAGCCAGATGCACCGGCTGAACAACCTGCAGGCCCGGATGGAGCAGCTCGAGGCGCGGGTGACGGCCGGAGACGCCGAGGCCATCGCACCGCTGACGGAGGCGCAGGAGGCGTTCCGCATCGCGGGTGGGTACGCCCGTGAGGAGAAGGTCGGTACCGTGCTGCATGGCCTCGGGTTCTCGGCCGACAGCTGGACCCGCTCCTGCAGCGAGTTCTCCGGCGGCTGGCAGATGCGCATCGCGCTGGCGCGGCTGCTGCTCTCCGAGCCCGATCTGCTCCTCCTCGACGAGCCCACCAACCACCTCGACCTGCACGCCCGCGGCTGGCTGGCCGGCTACCTCGACCAGCTCAAGGCCACGGTCCTGATCGTCAGCCACGACCGCCACCTGCTCGACAAGGTCTCCCGGCGCACGGTCGAGGTCCGCTTCCGCAAGCTCGAGACCTTCAAGGGCAACCTGAGCGCCTGGCTGGCCGAGCGGGCCCTGCGGGATGCGCAGCACGAGGCCGCGTTCGAGAAGCAGCAGGAGGAGATCCAGCGCCTCGAGCGCTTCGTCGAGCGGTTCAAGGCCAAGGCGACCAAGGCCGCCCAGGCGCGCTCCCGGCAGAAGCAGCTCGACAAGCTCGACCGCCTCGAGGCGCCGCGCAAGGAGCGCACCCTGCGCATGCGGCTGCTGGAGGCCCCGCCGTCCAGCCGCGAGGTGGTCTCCCTCGACAAGGTGACCGCCGGCTACGACGCGTCCCCGGTCATCCAGGACGTGTCCATGGTCGTCGAGCGGGGCATGCGGCTCGCGCTCCTCGGCCCCAACGGCTCGGGCAAGTCCACGCTGCTCAAGGTCATCCATGGTGATCTGCCCATCCTGTCCGGTCGCCGGCGTCCCGGTCGCGACGTCCGCACCGGCGTGTACCGGCAGGACGTCGCGGCGGGCCTTCCCGGCGAGATGACCCCGCTCGAGTGGCTGGGCGCGCGTGCGCCGCTGCACGGGGAGGCGAGGATCCGTGCGGTGCTCGGGGCCCTCGGACTGCACGGCGAGGCATCCACGCGGCCCATGAAGGTGCTCTCCGGCGGTGAGAAGGGCCGGGTGGTGCTCTCCTCGTTCGCGCTCGAGCCTCACAATTTCCTGCTCCTGGACGAGCCGTCGAACCACCTCGACGCCCAGACCATCGAGGTGCTGGTGGAGGCCCTGCAGGCCTTCGAGGGCGCGATGGTGCTCGTCTCCCACGATCGCTACCTCGTGGAGGCCGTCGCCACCCATGTGGGCCACCTGGACGGCGGCGCGCTCGTCATCAAGGAGGGCGTGGAGGCCTCGGACTTCGACCCCGTCCAGGCGCGCCTGCAGCTCGGCGGTCAGAAGGACGCACCTCCTGCGGCGGAGGACGCCGCGTCGGAACAGGGCCTGTCCCACGAGGAGCGAAAGGAGCTCCGCCGGGAGCGCACCCGCCTTCAGCGCCGCTTCACCAAGGAGGAGGAGCGGGTCGAGGCCCTCGAGGAGAAGATGGAGTCCCTCGATGCCGAGATGCTGCAGGCTGCACAGGATTTTTCCCGCCTTGCAGAGCTGTCCCAGGCCCGGGACGAGGCCGAGAAGGAACAGGAGCAGCTCATGGAGAGCCTGGAGGAGCTGGAAGGGCGGCTGGCCGAGCTGGAAGACCTCCTCGGCTGAGGACTGTCCGAGCGCTTTTTTTTGTCTCAGTGCGACTGATTCCCACCGAGAGGCAAACCGCCCGAAACGGACCGGCCTGACCATGCGGGCCGGAATCCTCCATCGAAGCGTTGGTTCCGGCGGAACCGTTTGCAGAGCCTGTTGCGCGTCCTTTCGATTTGTGGATCGGGCTGCAGATCCTCGCTTGACAACCGGCGCTGGCATGGGAAAATACCGCGTCACATTTTCGCGTGCCTCGGTTTCGCCGCAGGCTCCACTCCCCAAGCGCCTCCGGCCCCGGCCCAGGCGCTTGGGGCGCGTTTTCTCGGAAAGTCCCACCTTTCATCTTCATCATCCGACCTTGTCCGCCCCCACTGGCGGCACCGCACGCGCCACTTCGATTCCACGACGCGCTGGACCTCGTCCCGCGCGTGAGTCTCGCCTGCGGACAAGGCGTCAGGAGCAAGCCCACATGCACTTCATCGACACCCGGAAGAAGTCGTCTGAGCGACTTACGGCCGACGAGGAGAAGGATCTCGCACGCAAGATCCGCGCTGCTGAAGAGCGCGCCCGTCAGGCCATCGAGGGTGTAGACGTCGCCATGGAGATCCTCACCCGCCGTCCCGAGCGTGCCGAGCGTACGCGCGCGGGCGCCGTCGACCGCCTCGAGCAGGCCGTCGAGGCCGTCTGGCGTGGCTCCCGTGAGTTCCCCGAGCTCAAGCAGCGCGGCCGCGCCGCCAAGACCGCCTGGGCCGAGGCCGAGGCGCTCCGCTGGCAGCTCGCCATGTCCGGTCGTCGCATCGCCCATGGTGAGGCCCGCAAGCTCGCCGGCCCCTTCATGGACGAAGAGGATCTGGTGCAGGAGGGCTACATCGGCCTCCTCCGTGCCGCCAAGCGCTTCGATCCCGACCGCGACATCCGCTTCTCCACCTACGCCCGTTGGTGGGTTCGCGCCCAGATGACCCGCGCCATCGACCACACCGGTCGTCCCGTGCGCCTTCCCGGCTGCGCCGTCGAGCAGACCCGCAACCTGCGCAAGGCCATCAAGCGCTTCGAGGCTGCCGGCATCTCCTACGGCATCGCCGAGCTGGCCGAAGAGGTCGGCATCGACAAGGAGCGCGCCGAGCTGCTGCTGTCCCAGGGCAGCACCATCTCCCTCGAGCAGCCTGTCGACGACGGCCCCCGGCCCCGCTCCCTCGAGCGCTTCCTGTCGGACACGGACGCCGTCCGTCCCGACGGCGAGGCCATCCAGGCCCAGGAGCTGGCGCGCATGCACGATGCGTTCGAGATGGTGCTCACCGAGCGCCACCGCTTCGTGCTCACCCGCCGCTACGGCCTGCAGGACGGCGAGTTCCGCACCCTGTCCGAGGTGGGCAAGGAGATGGGCCTGTCCCGCGAGCGCGTGCGTCAGATCGAGCGTGAGGCGCTCATCCGCCTCCGCGAGCAGAGCACCATCCGCGAAGGGCTGTGATGCAAGGGGCCCTCGCCGGTCGTGCCGGGGTCCACACCATGTCGAGCGCCATGGGGCTGTTGCTCCTGGCGCGCCACCGCACGAAGAGCGCCACGGGGCTGTTGCCCCTGGCGCGCCACCGCACGAAGAGCGCCACGGGGCTGTTGCCCCTGGCGCTCTTGGCCTGTTCGGGAGACCACGACGCCCCCGACGTCCCCACGGCGGACGCCAGCGAGGTGGAGACACCGGCCCCGCCCCGGTGCCCGTCGGCGCTGCAGTGGGAGGAAGTCGCCACCCTGCCGGCGGCGCTGTCCGAGCTGTCGGGCCTCGCAGCCACGCCTGCCGGCCTGGTGGGTCACAACGACTCTGGTGACGGCCCGAACCTGTACCTGCTGCCATGGGGCGACCTGTCCGCGCAGCCGACCACGATCGTGTTCGCCGACACGCCCCCCCGGGACGTCGAGGACATCGCCTGGCAGGATGGCGATCCCGGCCGCCTCTGGGTGGCCGACGTGGGCGACAACGCGGCGGTCCGCACGGACACGCGCCTGTACAAGGTCTTCGCGTCGGGCGAGACGGGCTGGACGAACGGGGGGGCCCACGACGTGGCCTTCGGCGACGGTCGTGCTCGCGACATGGAGGCCGTCTTCTGGTGGCCCGGGCGGGGGGCCCTCTTCGGGCTCGACAAGTCCCTCGATGCGCTGCCCCAGCTCTGGCGGTTCGACGAAGGGCAGGGGCAGTGGCGCGCGGAGCTGCAGCTCGACCTGCCTGCGCTCGGCAGCGCGGACTTCTTCGTGACGGCGGCGGACTTCGCCCACCTGGCCGGAGAGGACTGGATCCTCGTGAAGACCTACTTCTCGCTGCTGGCCTTCCGCGTGCTGCCGGGCGTGTCTCCGGAAGAGGTCTTCAGCTCCGAGCAGGCCTGCGTGCTCGAGGCGCCCCCAGGTACGCCACCGGCGGTGCTCGGCGAGGCGATCACCGCCTGGGACGGGCACCTGTACGCGGCGCCGGAAGGGCAGGGGGCCGCCCTGCTGCGCGCGGTGTGGACGCCTGCCCCCTGAGAGTCCTGGGGGGACTCAGGGCCGGGAGCCGGTGAGGTCGTAGGAGGCGGCCGCCATGGCCTCGACGAAGCCCTTCGCGGAGGTCTGGCGGGAGAAGGCATCGAGGCGCTGGAGCACGGTGGTGAGCTCCTCTCGCACGGCCGCCGCGAACGGATTGAGGTGCTGCAGCTCGTGGTGCAGCTCCGGGTTCTCGTGGGCCACGTCGAGGGCCGTGCGGAGCTGGCGCAGGAAGGTGGCGCTGCTGAACGGCTCGAGTTCCTGCAGGGGAGGGGCCTTTGCGGACAGGGCCTGGTGGAAGGCGAGGTTGACGATGTGCGACAGGCCGAGGACCCAGGCCACGGCGCGGTCGTGGTCGTCCGGGGAGGCACGGTGGGTGCGCACCATGGTCTGTGCGAAGAGTGCCTCGACCTCCGCGTCGGCCTCGGGGCATCCGATCGGCACGATCGCGAGGTTGCAGCCGGACAGCAGCGAGGTGTGGGGGCCGAACAGGGGGTGGATCGAGGTGGCCCGGACACCGGCGGCCCGCAGGGCCTCGTGGGCGGCGGCCAGGGGCTGCTTGATGGAGCAGATGTCGACCACGAGGGCGCCGGTGCCGAGGTCGGCGATGCGCTGCAGGATCCCCGCAGCCGGCAGGATGGGGGTGCAGACCACCACGAGGTCGACGGCCAGGTCGGACGCGGCCCAGTCGGTGACGTGGGGGACGCCCGCGGTGGGGGGGACCGGATCGGCGACCGTGATCTCGTAGCCCTGGGCATCGAGGAAGGTGACGAACCAGTGGCCCATCGCGCCGCTTCCGCCGATGACGAGGGCCCTGCGTCCGGAGCCCGAGCTGGCCTGGGACACCCGATCCTGTTCCTGCACGGACAGGGAGGCCTTGATGAGCTGCAGGGTGAGGGCCTCCGCCAGGTCTGGCGACAGGCCGTGTCGTTCCGCCTCCCGGCGTGCCCGGTCGAGCACGATCTTCTCGCGGCGGAAGTCCCGGGTACCGCGACCCATGGCCTGCTTCACCCGGCCGATCTGCAGGGACAGCTCATTGCGGCGGGCCGCGAGGGCCAGCAGCTCGGCGTCGGTGGCGGAGAGCTGTCGTCGCAGCTCCTCGAGCTCGTCCATTCGTCCTCCTGGCGTCGAGGGTACCGTGTTCGGCTACGCCCCGACAGGGCACATGTGCTACTCCTCCCGGTCTGGAGGCACCCGTGAACGCAGACCTGGCCAACGACCGGAACCGCACCTCCTCCCACGGTCCCTGGCTGAAGCTGCTGCTGGGTCCTGTGGTGGCCGCCGCCATCTGGAGCCTCCCGGCGCCCGGCGCACTCGCCGGCGGTCCCTGGGTGGTGCTGGGCCTGGCCGCGTGGATGGTCCTGTGGTGGATGATGGAGCCCGTGGGGCGGGCGGTGCCGTCACTGCTGCCCCTGGTCGTGCTCCCGATGGGCGGCGTGATGTCCCTGAAGGAGGTCGCGCCGGCGTACGCCCACCCGCTGCTGCTGCTCATGTTCGGCGGCTTCGTCATGGGCGCGGGCATGGAGGCGGTGGGGCTGCACCAGCGCATGGCCTCGGCCCTCGTGCGGCCTGCGTGGATCCGCAAGGAGGGGCTGCGCGTGATGGGGGCCCTCATGCTGGCCTGCGCGCTCCTCAGCGGGCTCGTGTCCAACACCGCCACGGTGCTGATGCTGATGCCGATGGCGCTGTGCCTGGCGGCGGCCCATGGTCCTGGCGCGCGGGCCTCCTTCGCCATGGCGCTCGCCTACGCGGCGTCCATCGGTGGCATGTCGACCCTGGTGGGCACGCCACCCAATCTGGTGCTGGCGGGCGTGCGGGAGGAGTTCCTCGGGGCGTCGGTGGGGTTCGCGGAGTGGATGTGGATCGGGGTGCCGGCCATGGTGCTGCTGCTCCCGCTGGCCTGGATGGTGGTGCGGCTTCGCGGTCCGGGTATCGAGCCCCGACAGGCGGATGCCTGGGCGCCCCAGGCCCGCACCCCCTGGAGCGGCGCGGAGCGGCAGGTGGCGGTGATCATCGCCCTGGCCCTGCTCGCCTGGCTCACCCGCACGCCCAAGGAGCTCGGCGCCGTCCGCGTGCCGGGGTGGGGCGACCTCGTCACGGGCACGGGCTCCTCCCTCGACGCCATGGTCGCCATCGCGGCCGCCATCGCCCTGTTCAGCCTGCGGCGCGGACGTGGCCCCGCGCTCACCTGGGAGCGCTTCTCGAAGGGCGCACCCTGGTCGGTGTGGTTCCTGATCGGCGGTGGGTTCGCGCTCGCCAAGGCCTTCCAGGTCTCGGGGCTCACCGAGGTGCTGGCCGGGGTGCTCACCCGCTGGGCAGACGCTCCCCCCACGCTGACGCTGCTGTTCATCCTGCTCGGCATGACCTTCCTGACCGAGCTCACCAGCAACACGGCCACCGCCCAGGTGGTGCTGCCGGTGCTCGCGGTCGGCGCAGAGGCGTCGGGCATCCCGCCGATGATGTGGATGGTCCCCGCCACCCTGGCGGCGAGCTGCGCCTTCATGATGCCGGTGGCCACGGCGCCCAACGCGCTGGCGGTGGAGCAGGGCGAGCTCAGCGTGGCCACCATGGCCCGCACCGGGCTGTGGCTCAACCTCGGGTCGGCGCTGGTGCTCTGGGGCCTCGGCGTGTACTGGGTCCCGATCGTGCTGGGCTCCTGAGGGGGCGGATCCGCAGCGAGGCGAGTGCACGCCGGGACACCAGGCAGGACACCTGCCCGGCTAGCGGCGGCGTCGACGCCCGAAGACGCCCGCCAACAGGAGTCCGAGCCAGCCCACACCAGGGGCCGCCGGCTGTGAACACAGCGCGCCTCCACCCCGCAGCCGCTCGGAGTCGCAGGGGTCGCCGATGCCGTCGAGATCCTCGTCGGCCTGTCGGGCGTTGACGAAGAACGGGCAGTTGTCGCAGGCGTCGCCGATGCCGTCGCCGTCGGAGTCCAGCTGGTCGGGGTTGGCATCGTCGAGGCAGTTGTCGCAGGCGTCGCCGACGCCGTCGACGTCGCCGTCTTCCTGCAGCGGGTTCGGGCTGGTGGGGCAGTTGTCGCAGGCATCCCCGAGGCCGTCGATGTCGGCGTCGTCCTGGTTGGGGTCGTAGCGCTCGGGGCAGATGTCGCAGGGGTCGCCCACGCCGTCGGCGTCGAGGTCGATCTGCTCGGGATTGGTCTGGACGGGGCAGTTGTCGCAGGCGTCGCCGAGGAGATCGGCGTCGGAGTTGGTCTGCGAGGCCCGGGGTGGGTTGACCGTGTAGTCGAGGTCCGTCCAGACGTCGGGGCAGTTGTCGCAGGCATCCCCGAGGCCGTCGTCGTCGAGGTCGGCCTGCTCGCCGGTGGTCTCGTCGCGGGGATCGGGCACGTCCAGGCAGACGTCGCAGGCGTCACCCACGCCGTCTTCGTCGCGATCCTCCTGACCGGGGTTGCTCAGGTTGGGACAGACGTCGCAGGCATCGCCCCAGCCGTCGGCGTCCGAGTCGGCCTGGGAGGGCTGGCCCGTGGCGGGGTCGATCTCGGTCTCGTGGTCGGGGCAGTTGTCGCAGGCATCGCCGAGGCCGTCGCCGTCGCTGTCGGCCTGATCCGAGTTGGGCAGGCAGGGGCAGTTGTCGCAGGCGTCACCGGCGAAGTCGCAGTCCCAGTCCTCCTGATCGGTGTTGGCGTCTTCGGGGCAGTTGTCGCAGGCGAAGATGACGGTGAGGAAGGGCTCCGGATCATCCTCCTCCTCGAACAGCTCCAGGGTGCCGTAGGACAGGCCGTCGAAGTCCTGGTCGAAGTTGGTGACCGGGTAGGCGCAGCCCCACAGATCGTAGTCGTAGAAGTAGTCCACCGAGTCCATGCCGTACTCGGGGGTGGGGGAGACCTCGTCGCAGAAGGGGTCGTCCTCGTCGATGCCGCTCGAGGCCGCATCGGAGATGAAGTCGCAGTTCAGATCCTGGGTCTCCGGACGGGAGCAGATGAAGGACTCGGGCGGCTGGGGGAGCTGGCCGGTGCCCGGAACGGGGATGGTGGCGCACTCGGGCACGGCCTGGGCGGTCGCCATCAGCGCGATCAGCAGGGAGGGGATCATCACTCGGCCTCCGTCTCGTCGGGGGTGGTGTCGTCGCCGGAGGCGTCAGGGGGGGCCTCGGACTCCTCGAGGGGCTCCCAGTCGTCGAGCTGCTCCTCGTCGTCGACCTCCTCGAAGGAGACGTCCTGCAGCGAGTCGTCCTTGGAGGGGGGCTTGGCCCGGAACTCCTCGGGCAGCGGGGCCTCGTCGATCGGGATGTCCGGCTGCACGGCGGTGTAGGCGCGGCCATCCCAAGGGCGCACGAGGTCGAGCTTGTAGTTGGGCGGCTGCTCCCAGTCCTCGTACTGGCGGGTGATGTGGAACACGACCCGGCGGGAGGCCTGCAGCTCGTCGTACCGCTCGGTGGCCTGGGCGGGCTGGACCTCACCCATGCCTCGGAGGGAGATGCGGCTCGGGTGCACGCCCTGATCGAGCAGGCGCTCCCAGATGGCCGTGGCGCGGGCGATGGACAGCTTGTAGTTGGCGCGGAACTCGCCATCCTCGGAGCTGTGGCCCTCGATGACCATGTGGGCGATGCGGCCGTTCTCGTTGAGCAGGCGCGCGATGTAGTCGAGGGTGGGGAGCGACTCGGGCTGCAGCTGGTGGCTGCCGAGGCGGAACCGCAGGGCGTCGCGGATGATGATCTGCTCGGAGACCACCCGGGCGAGCTCTCCTTCGCCCCACTCCGGCTCCTTCTCGATGATCTCTCCGGGCGTGCCGTTGATCTCGCGGACGTTGAACTGCAGGCCGTCGGGCCCGCCGGGGCGCGGACCTGCGCCGTCGATGTCGGCCACGTCGAGCTCGGAGGGCAGGGGGGGGCGCACCTTCTGGAACGTCAGGCCGAGGTAGGCGCGGGCATCGGTGGAGCCGTAGCCGTTGGTGAGGCCGCGGCCGGCGCCGATCTCGACGCCCACCAGATCGGAGACCTGCCACTTCGCACGGGCGAGCAGCTCGATGGCCGTCTCGCCGGCGCCACCGAGGTTGGCGAGGCCGAACCGGGTGTACACGCCGAGGCCGACGTCGACGGCGTTCGGGACGACGGTGACGTCGACGCCGGAGTTCCAGACGATCTCGCTTCCGAGCACCAGATCCTCGGTGGTGACCACCGGTTCGAAGCGGGCCATGAGGCCGGCGTCGGTCATCAGGCGCACGCGACCCACCCGTCCCATCAGCAGGTACGACAGGTGCATGCGGGGCATCGACTCGCCGGCGTAGAACTCGCGGCGGCTCGTGGGCATCCACACGTCGGTGCGAAGACCCATGGAGACGCCGGGCCTGCGCAGGAAGGCCCAGTGCATGCCGAGATCGAGGTCGCCGAACGCGAACCCCTCTGCCGCGTAGCGGGGCACCTCGGCGCCCCACTGCAGCACCATGGGCATCACGGCGCGCAGGGTGAAGGCCCGGGAGACATCCACCGAGACGCCGAGGTAGTTCTCGACCCGGTGGGAGATGACCGCGCCGAGCTCCTGGTCGAACTCGTAGATGGTGAGCGGGTTGTTCAGGTAGGCCGACGACAGGCCCCAGCGCACGGAGCCCCCCCGTTCGTTGTCGGGGGTGTCGATGCCCGGCATGCCCGTCTTGGAGAAGGTGGGCGTGATGAGGGCGATGTCGCCGTCGTAGCCGTTGCGGGCGAGCGCGGGATCCTGGGCGGCCGCCAGGGACGGCAGGAGCGCGCCCGATACCGTGAGGGCTGGAAGGAGTCTTCGCAGGGGACCCATCGGCCTCGACCTCCATGGGATGGGGGGCCGGACTATACCCCAGATGGGCGGAAGAAGGGTTCCTCTGGCGGTCATGGGGCGGCTGGTGTAGACCTCGGCGAGGCCCCCGAGGAGTGTACCGATGACCCCCGAGCACATCGAGCTCGTGCAGACCTGGCTCGACATGGACCCCGATCCCGAGACCCGTGAGGAGCTGGAGCGCCTGGTGGCCTCCGGCGATGCGGCGGCGTGGCAGGCACGGTTCGCGGGGCAGCTTCGCTTCGGCACCGCGGGGCTGCGGGCGCCCCAGGGGGCAGGGCCCATGGGCATGAACCGGGTCGTGGTGCGCCACGTGGCCCATGCCCTGGGCCAGTACCTGCTCACGGTCGATGGCGGGGTGTGTGAGCAGGGCGTGGTCATCGGCTACGACGGCCGCCGCAACTCCGACGTGTTCGCCCAGGACACGGCCACGGTGCTGCAGACCCTCGGGTTCCGGGTGTGGATGTCGCGGAGGGTGGTGCCCACACCGGTGCTCGCCTACGCGGTGCGGGCGTTGGACGCGGCCGCGGGCGTGATGGTCACCGCCAGCCACAACCCCCCCGGCGACAACGGCTACAAGGTGTACTGGCGCGGTGGCGCACAGATCGTCCCGCCTCACGATGCCGGCATCCAGGACGCGATGCAGCGCTTCCACCCGACGAGGGATCTCATGTCCTGGCCGGATCTCACGGCGCCCGTGATCCCCCCCGAGGTGATCGATCGCTACGTGCGGGATGTGCTGGCGCTCCGGGTGCGGCGAACGGCCCCGGTTCGTGTGGTGTACTCGGCGATGCACGGCGTGGGCTCGCCGATGGTCCGGCGCGTGCTGGGGGAGGCCGGGCACCGGGATCTGCACGTGGTGCAGGCCCAGGACACCCCCGATCCGGCTTTTCCCACCGTGGCGTTCCCCAACCCCGAGGAGCCGGGCGCCCTCGATCTGACCTTGGCCCTGGGCGAGGCGGTGGGGGCCGACGTGGCGGTGGTCAACGACCCGGACGCCGACCGCCTGTCGGTCAGCCTGCCCCACCCCGAGGGCGGCTGGCGCACCCTCACGGGCAACCAGGTGGGGATCCTGCTGGCCGAGGAGCTGCTCTCCCGAGGGCTCGCGGGCGAGGCACCCGCGCTGGTGGCCACCACCATCGTGTCCACCTCGCAGCTCGCCCGGGTGGCCGAGGCCCACGGGGCGTCGCACCAGCTCACGCTCACGGGATTCAAGTGGCTGGCCGAAGCGGGCATGGCCTTCGAGGCCGATGGCGGCCGCATGGTGCTCGGGTTCGAAGAGGCCCTCGGCTACTCCGCCGGGGGCGTCGTGCGTGACAAAGACGGCATCAGCGCGGCCCTGCTCGTGGTCGACATGGTCGCCGGCCTGAAGGCCGAGGGGCGCACCCTGTGGGACGAGCTCGACCGCCTCGCCCGGCGTGACGGACTGTTCGTGAGCCGACAGGTGGCGCAGCGCTTCGACGGCTCGGACGGCCAGGAGAGGATGCGGGCGCTGATGGCCGGGTTGCGGCAACGAACCCTCGAGCGGATCGGAGGGCAGGCGGTCGTGGAGACCTGGGACGTGCAGGAGGGCACCCGACGTTCCCCCCGGGGTACGGAGCGGCTCACGCTGCCCCGGAGCGACGTCCTCGCGTGGCACCTGGAGGGAGGCGGAAAGGTCCTCGCCCGGCCGAGCGGCACCGAGCCCAAGCTCAAGCTGTACTTCGAGGCTCGGGTGTCGGTACCGTCCGGTGCACCATTGTCCGGGTCGGATGCGGCCGCCCTGGAGCTGTTGGACGCGATGGAGGCGCAGGTGCGCTCCCTGGTCGGGCAATAGAGCCGCTGCGCGGGCGTAGCGGAAGCGGACGAGTCCGCCCCGTTCGGTTAGGGTGGGCCGGAAACTTCTCGGAGAACGACATGAACCGTATGCACGCCCTCCCCGTTGCGCTGCTGCTCGCCGGTTGCGCGAAGACCACCTCCGCGCCCGTCACCGACGACCGCTCCGCAGAGCTGTCCGCCATCGGCCAGACCGTCGAGCAGACCCTCGACCGCAGCGCCGATCCCTGTGTCGACTTCTACCAGTTCGCCTGCGGCGGCTGGCTCGAGAGCGCGGAGCTCCCCGCCGACAAGCCCATCCTGGGTCGCGGCTTCTCCGTCATCTACGACGAGAACCAGGAGGTCGTGAAGGACATCCTGGCCAAGGCCGAGAACGGCGAGGCCGGTGATCCCCGCCTCGGCGAGTTCTACGGCGCCTGCATGGATGTCGAGGCCGCCAACGCCGCCACCGAGGCCAGCCTCGCTGCGCTCAAGGCACCCGTCGAGTCCGTGAAGGACGCCGACTCCCTGGTGCAGGCCATCATCGACATGCCCATGGCCAACCCCCTGTTCTCCGCGCAGGTCGAGGCCGACTTCAAGAACCCCGACGTCAACATGCTGATGGTCGGTCAGGGTGGCTTCGCGCTTCCCCACCGGGGCTACTACTTCCCCGAGGACGACGCCGGAAAGCAGATGCTGGCCGACTACACGGCCCACGTCAGCAAGATGTTCGAGCTGGCCGGCTACAGCGCCGATGAGGCCGCCAAGGCCGCCGGTCAGGTGGTCGCCGTCGAGACCGAGCTCGCCCGCACCTCCAAGATGCCCGTCGAGCTGCGCGACATCGAGGCCCTGTACAACCCCAGCTCCCTGGCCGACTTCGATGCCTCCGTGCCGTCCTTCGACTGGACCGCACTGTTCTCCGGCATGGGTCTGACCGACATCGGCACGCTGAACAACCTCACGCCCGACTTCTTCGCCGCCATGGAGAAGGTCGTGGCCGGTGGCGACTGGGAGGCCATGCGCGCCTACCTCATGTGGAACCAGCTGCACGCCGCCGCGAACTACCTCGGCTCCGAGTTCGATGCCGAGAACTTCGCCTTCTTCGGCACCCGCCTGAAGGGCCAGAAGGAGCAGCAGGCCCAGTGGCGTCGCTGCGTCTCCCTCACCGACGGCAACCTCGGCGACCTGCTCGGCCAGGCCTTCGTCGACGTGAAGTTCGCCGGCGACTCCAAGGCCCAGGCCCAGGAGATGATCCGCGACATCCAGGACGCCTTCGAGGCAGGTCTGCCCGAGCTGGCCTGGATGGACGAGGCCACCCGCTCCAAGGCCATCGAGAAGCTCAACACCTTCACCAGCAAGATCGGCTACCCCGACGGCTGGGAGGCCTACGAGGGCCTGGTGGTGGGCGACGACCTGTACAGCAACATGGTGGCCTCCACCAAGTGGCACATCGCCGATGAGCTGAACAAGGTCGGCAAGCCCGTCGACAAGGCCGAGTGGCACATGACCCCCCCCACGGTCAACGCCTACTACAACCCCCTCGTCAACGAGATCGTGTTCCCGGCCGGCATCATGCAGGCACCCTTCTTCGACCGGAACTTCCCCTCCGCCATGAACTACGGCGCGATGGGCATGGTCATGGGTCACGAGGTCACCCACGGCTTCGACGACGAAGGCCGCAAGTTCGCACCCGACGGCTCCCTGCAGGACTGGTGGGATGCGTCCGCCGTCGAGAACTTCGAGACCGCCACCACCTGCGTGGGCGACCTGTACAGCTCCTTCGAGCTGCAGCCCGGCCACTTCGTGAACGGCGACCTCACCATGGGCGAGAACATCGCCGACCTGGGCGGCATCTCCCTGGCCTACGAGGCCTACCAGGCCTACAAGGGCCGCGGTGGCGCCGACGAGACCGTCGCCGGCTTCACCTCCGACCAGCTCATCTTCGTGGCCTACGCCCAGAGCTGGTGCTCCATCGCCACCGAGGAGCTGGAGCGCGACCGCCTCGAGACCGACCCCCACTCCCCGCCGAAGTTCCGCGTCAACGGCCCCCTGTCCCAGACCCGCGCCTTCGGTGAGGCGTTCGACTGCGACATGGGCGAGCCCATGATGCCCAAGGACATCTGCCAGGTGTGGTGATCCGGACGCCTTCGGGCTTCCGAAGGGCCATGGGGGCCGGTGGGCATCACGCTCACCGGCCCCTTCTGCGTCAGGCCCGTGCTCGCCGGGGCGGGGCTTCCCCGGTGAGGCGGCCGTCGGCCAGCGCGAACCAGCGGTGGGCGAGGCGGGCGGCGAAGGGCAGATCGTGGGTGAGCAGCACGAGGGTGAGTCCGTGCTCACGCTGCAGCTGCTGGAGCAGGTGGGCCAGGAGGGACTTGCGGGCCGGATCCAGCGCGCTCGTGGGCTCGTCGAGGATCCACAGCCGTGCGCCGGAGCACAGCGCCCGCACGAGGGTGAGGCGCTGCAGCTGGCCGCCGGACAGCTCGGCGGGGTGCCGGTCGAGGAGCTGCGGGGGCAGGTCCACGTGCGGCAGCAGTGCCGAGGGACGCAGGTGGGGGCGCCGGGCGCGGCAGACGTCGTCGAGCTGCAGGCCCACAGGGAGGTGGGGCGCGAACGCCGAGGTGGGATCCTGGGGCACGAGGGCGACCTGGGCGTGCCAGGTCTCGGCGCTCTCGACGGCGATGCCTGTGTGCAGGAAGCGCCCCGTGGCAGGGCGTGGAAGCCAGGCGAGGGCGTGGGCCAGTGTGGTCTTGCCGACGCCGCTGGGGCCGGTGATGGCCACGGTGGTGGCCTCTGGAAGGGCCAGGTCGATGCTGGAGAGGAGCGGAGGGCCCCGGCGCCCCGGGGGAGAGGCGGTCAGCCCCTCGACACGCCAGCCGTCGGCGTGCGCGGCGCCGGTAGGGACGGCCGGCTCGGACGAACGGTGGACCTCGGCAGGGCGCAGTCCGTCGGGGTGGAGCACCCAGGCCGTGTGGGCGCGTGCGCCGAGGCGCTCCGGGCGGTGGGTCACCTGCAGGATGGCGCGATCGTCCTGCTGAAGCCAGTCCTGCAGCACGTCGAGGACCAGCGCGGTGCCGGCATCGTCGAGGGCGGCCACCGGCTCGTCGAGGAGGAGCACCCGGGGCCGCCACGCGAGGACCATCGCGAGCTGGACGCGCTGGAGCTGGCCACCGGAGAGCTGGTGGGGCAACCGGTCGAGCGTGTCCGCGGGGAGCTGGAGGGGGGGCAGCCACGCCTCCACACACCGTCGCGCATCCGCGTGGGGCAGGCGGAGGTGGTGCTGGACCGGCTCGGTGGCCACCGCGCCCACGCGCCGGTGCCCAGGAAACACCTGGGTGGGGTGCTGGTGCAGGTAGGCGAGGGGGCCGATGAGGCGGGCGTGGGCGGGGCTGCCGAGGGGCAGGGGAGCCGTGAGGGTGCCACCCAGGAGGCCGTCCAGGGACAGTCCGTCGGGGGGCATTCCCAGCAGGCACTGCAGCAGCGTGGACTTGCCCTGCCCGGAGGGGCCGGAGACGACGTGCCAGTCTCCGGGGTGCAGCGAGAGGGTGTCGATGTGCAGGAGGGGACGGGCGGGCCAGTCGGCCTTCAGGCCCTCGATGTGCAGCAGTGCAGACATGTCATGGGTCTACACCAAAGCTGATGGGCTGCACCACCTCTTCGCCCTTGGGGAGCTGGTGGGCAGGGAACTCGGCGAAGGAGAGCACCTTGCGGACGCAGGCGGTGACCTCCGGTGTCCAGCCCGGATCCTCCGCCACCGAGGTGGCGTGCACGGTGCCGTCGCACCCGATGTTGAGGCGGATCCACAGGGTGCCGCCGACGTTCGCGCCATCGGTGATGCAGTCGCCCATGTGGGGAAGCATCTTGTCGACGCCCTTGGTGACCTCGGCAGGCTGCAGGCCTTCGGAGCCCGCCCAGCCCTTGTCGTCGGCCACCTCGCTGGGGCCAGCCAGGCACGCCTTGCGGGCGGGCTTCTTCAGGCCGGCGAGGGAGGAGGGAAGCCCGGGGGAGGGCTTGGAGGCCCGGGGCTTGCGGGCGGGGCGCTTCTTGGGGGCGGAGGGCACGACATCGGGCGCGGGCCCGAGGTACAGCGTGAGCTCCTGGCCCACCTCGATCAGGTCGCCTTGGAGGCCGTTCCACTCGCGGAGCTGCTCCACGGTGACGCCGTGGGTCTTCGCGAGCTTGCCGAGGGTGTCGCCGCGGACGACCGTGATGGTGGTGGCCTCGGGGCCCTTGCTGCCGCAGCCGCTACCCACACCGGCGAGGACGACGGCCAGCAGGAGCGCCCGGATCACGCCGCCCCCATGGTCTTCAGCACGAAGGCCTGGAGCTCGTCCCAGTCGGCGCCGGGGGCGCGGGTGACGGTCATGAAGTCGCCGAGCACGAACACGCTGCGCACCAGATCCGAGGCGGCGAGCTCGCCCACGCCGGGCAGGCCGACAGCATCAGCAGGGGCGTGGACCATGCGGCTCCCCGACTCGAGCAACGGGCTGTCGCAGATGAATTTGCGCGCATCCGGGTTGGGTGTCTGCTCGACCTGGAAGCTCCGGCGGGGCGCGACGGGCACCTCGGGAGCCGGCGCGGGCGCGGGCGCATCGGCCGATGTGGCCGGCGACACGTGGATTCCTGCCTGACGGAGGAGGCCACGGGCAACGCGGAACGGGAATTTTGCGAGGGTCTGCAGGCGCATCGCTTTCGTCTCCTTGCCGTCCTCCGTTAACCTGTCTCCGATTGCGTGCCCGTGGCCGCGAAACAGACAAAGCTCGCAGGAGATCTCATGCGTGGATGGTGGTTGGCTTGCTCGGTGGCCCTGATGGGCTGTGGACCCTCGGTCCTGCAGACCCAGGACGAGGTGGACGCCCGCCTGTCCCGTGGCGCGAACGCAGACGCATGTGGGGGCCTGCAGGCCGTCTCCGAAGACGTCCGTACCTACACGGCCGGTCGGCTGGTGGAGCACGCCAGCGACCCCAAGGTCGGTGAGTGTCTGTGCAACGCGGCCTACGACAAGGAGAAGGGCACCTTCGACAAGGCCATCGCCGGCACCTTCCGGGACTCCCGCCAGCCGGTGCTCGCGAGCTGCCTGAGCCAGGCCCTCGAGGATGCCCGCGTGGCCAACAAGGTCGACGTCGCCGACGCCCTCGGCGCCACCCTCACCCGCAAGGGCTACACCGAGCTCGAGGGCCTGCTGGGCGCGGACAACGAGGCGCCCGTGCGTGCCGCGGCCGTGGCCTGGCTCGGCCGCTCCGACGCCCACCTCGCGGCAGCCATCGACACCCTCGGCACCGATCCGGAGCCGTCGGTGCGTGCCGCCGCAGCCGCCGGCATGAAGCCCTCCACCAAGGACGAGGCCGACAAGGCCCTGCGTGAGGCCATCAAGAACGACCCCTCCGCACAGGTGCGCCAGTCGGCCGTCATCGCCGCCAGCGATCCGCTCGCACGCACCACCGCCCGCGTGCTGTGCAAGACGATGATGGAGGACGAGGACGCAGGCGTCCGCAAGGCGGCCGTGCTCGCCTTCACCGGCACCAGCGAGAAGGCCGACATCAAGTGCCTGCAGGAGCGCCTGCTGAGCAACGAGGAAGACGGCGGCGTGCGTGGCGCCATCCTCGACGTGCTCGAGAAGGCCCCCACCGCCGATGCCCGCGAGGTGCTCTGCGACGCCATCGGCCCGTTCATGCGCATGTACGTGCGTGAGCCCTACACCAAGGTCGACGGCGCCCACATCGTCACCGCCCAGAACAACCGCGACTGGGACAACACCTACAGCTGCCTGCAGAAGGCCCTGTCCCAGGGCGGTCTGTCCTGTTACGCGCGCAACCACCTGGCCAATTGGTACAACGACGTCGGCGGCAGCATGTCCGCTCCGTGGTGCCCCGGCCTTCCCCGCAACTGAACCGGAGAGTGGATGCTCACGTTGCAACAGATCCTGGATGAACCGGCCCTCAAGTCCCAGTTCATGGCAGGTGCCAAGCAGATCCTCGAGTCCGAGGTGTCGTCCAAGCGCGGCGTCAGCGGGCTGGCCATCAAGGCCGGCTTCGCCACCGTGAAGAAGGTCAAGCCCGGTATCCTCGACAGCCTGCTCGAGGTGCTCCTGCCCGCGTTCGCGCCGGCGATGGAGCCCCACATGGAGAAGGCCCAGGTCGCGGCCGGCGGCATCCAGCCCTACTTCGGTGCCCACGCGGGTGAGATCGCCGACACCCTGCTGTCGGTCACCGACGCCAAGGCCGCCCGCGCGAACAACGCCGTGCTCAAGAAGACCTACCGCTCCCTGCGGGGGCAGGCCCACAAGCACACCGCCCAGGCGATTCCCGCCGTCGGTGAGCTGCTCAGCCGAATCGCACAGTCCCAAGGAGGGTCCCATGTCGCTGGTCGATGAGATCACCGGTCAGATGAAGACGGCCATGAAGGCCAAGGACAAGCCGCGTCTCACCGCCCTGCGCGGCATCCGCGCCGCGTTCCTGGAGGCCATGAAGGCCGACGGCCGCGACGCCCTGCCCGATGAGGAGGCCATCGCCATCCTGCGCAAGCTCGCCAAGAGCCGCGTGGAGAGCATCACCGCCTACACCGAGGCCGGCCGCGACGATCTCGTCGCCGACGAGCAGGCCGAGCTCACGGTGATCGAGGAGTTCCTGCCCAAGCTGGCCGACGAGGCCACCACCCGCGTGTGGGCCCAGGATGCCATCGCGAAGACCGGCGCCTCCTCCATGAAGGAGATGGGCAAGGTCATGGGCGCGCTGATGGGCGCACACAAGGCCGAGCTCGACGGCAAGCTCGCCCAGAAGGTGATCAAGGAGCTGCTGGGCTGAAGCCCCGCAGGCACGTGAACGAGACACCCCGGTGGCCCACAGGCTGCCGGGGTGTCGTGGTTGTGGGGCCGGGCGTCGGTCGGGCAGGGGACCTCAGGACGATGAGGCTGCCTGATCCTGCTCCAGGACCTGGATCGACTCGTCGAGGTACTCCAGGAGCCGCTCGGTCGACGGGTGGTCGAGGCCGGCGGCGGTGGTGCGGGCCGAGCGCAGCTCGTCGAGGGCGGCGGCGAGGCTGGCAGCCTTGTCCTGCGGGTCGACCCAGGGAATGACCATGCAGGAGACGAAGGTGGCGAGGTCGGGTGCGACGGACCTGAGGATGTCGACGGCCTGCGCCTGTTGCTGGCGGTAGTCGGAGACGACCTTCTCCTGCTGGGCGGCGATCTCCTGGGCCTTCTCCTTGCGCTCCTCACGGGGGATGGCCGGGTTGTAGCCGAACCGGAACATGGCGTGAGCCAGCCTGGCAAGCCGCTCCCGGGCCTCGTGGTGGGTGTCGAACATGATGCGCATCACGCGGGAGGGGGAGTCCTCCGGCGTGGGGGTGGCGGGCGTGTGTTCGGTCATGGGCGCCTCCGGGCTCCGTCCGGCGTGGGTGCCGATGGAGCCGATGACTCTACCAACGGCGAGCGGGTTGGAAGCTGTTGCGCGCCTTGCCGGGTGCCGGCCGATGCCACCTCGGCAGACGCCCCCGGGGGCCACCCAGGTGCCGCCGGGGCGAGGAGCCCCGCGACGAAGCCACCAGGTCGACAGCCCCGGTCACCCCCACCCGGAGGTCTTCCAAGGTGCCGCCGGGGCGAGGAGCACAGCGACGAAGCAACGGTGGTGCCTGGGGAGACCGAGCGCCCCGGCACCATCGCCCCTTCTCCACACGCGAACGCAATCCCAGGGCATCCCTTCAGCCGCACACCCAAGGCATGCCGCGGCCGGACGGCGCGAGGGCGAGGAGCAAGGGACAGGCCGACCTCATGGTCGGCCCGACCGAAGCGACGAAGACCTCGGGCCGTCCGGCCCGGCAGGCCGTCACCGCCACTGGAACTCGATCCAGCCGTTGGTCGCGTCCAGCACACTCAAGAAGTCGTTCGCCTCACTGGGCACGATCAGCTTGGTCTGGCGCTCTCCACTCCAGTCGGCGTGGAAGATCGCCGGGCGGCCCGGCTGGTTGATCTGGGCGTCGCCGAGGCCGGCCTCGTCGTTGCGACGGGCGGAGTTGTCGAGGCGGTGGGACCGCACGGAGAAGCGGATCTCCCAGCCGTCCTCGCTCGGGATGGTGCTGCCGTGGAGCAGGAAGGAGACCAGGCCGTCGTCGCTGACGTAGCGCGTCTCCTCCATGGCGAGGGTCTCCTGGACGCCGCCGCTCCTGCTCTCGACCACCCAGCCGCCCTGCACACCGTCGTAGGTGATGCTCCAGGGCTCGTCCTGGGCCACACCGGTACACTCGTTGATGGTGAAGTGGAAGGTGCCGCTGCGGGGAGAGGCCTCGAGGAAGGGGTAGCCGTTGGAGAACAGCGGGAAGCTGGCCTCGTAGTCGACCCGGCGGTTGTTCTGGGAGAAGTCGAGGCTGGTGGGGAGGAAGCCGTCGGTGAGCAGACAGCCGGTGCGCTCACGCATCCAGACGATGTTGCCCTCCCACAGGGAGACGGCCACGGAGCGGCCGACCCGGCGGGTCTCGTTGGAGCTGGTCTCGAACCACTCGTAGGGCTCCTCGACGGCAGCCAGACCACGGACGGGGCTGCTCATCGGCATGGGATCCACCGAAGCCGTGGCCGGGTTGATGTCGATGAACGCCCCGGTGACCTGGTCGAGCAGCCACACCTCGTTCTCGTCGGCGCGGGCGATGTACAGGTGGTCGTAGTCGTCGCCGGACAGCGGCGCGACGTCCATGGGGACGAAGGGCAGCTCGTAGGCGGCCGTGGGGGCCTCCGCGCCTGCCTCGAACGCCCAGATGGTGTTCAGGCCGTGGTCGGTGAGGAACAGCGTGCTGGAGTCGGCGCTCCAGGCGAGGCGACCGGGCTCGGAGCCGGAGGGCAGCGACAGGGTGCTGTCGGGCGTGCCGGTGGCCGGATCCAGCCACCACAGCTCGGACAGGTCGGAAGGCACGTCGGAGATCGCGACGGCCAGCCATTGCTGATCGGGCGAGGACGACAGGGAGATGGGCGCCCCGGGGAGGTCGGTCTCCGTGGTGCCGTTGTCGACCGAGAAGGAGATGGTGTCGCCGGGCGCGCAGTCGCTGCCGAGCAGCGTGAACTGGATGCCGAGATCGTCGGTGTAGTAGGGCACGAACGGCCACGCGATACGCTGCTGTTGTCCGCTGCGGGTGCCGAAGACCTTCCAGGAGCCGTCGTTGTTGCAGGTGAGGGTCCAGTCCTCGGTGGCGGCGCCGCCGCTGGTGACGTTCTGCAGGACGAGCTCCACCCCGTTGCCGCTGTACACCGGCTCGCTCACGTCGGGCATGGGCACGATGAGGTTGTTCTCGGCGTCGATGCCCTGGACGAAGGGGATGGTGACGATCTGGTTGAAGCGCTGATCGGCCGCGTGCAGCATGATCCGCTGGTCGCCCAGGGCGCTGGAGACGGTGTCCATGATCAGGCGCTGGCCGCCGGTGGGCATGGAGTGCAGCGCGATGCTCGGGGAAGCGCCGCTGCCGGTGATGTAGCGCAGCCCGGCGAGGTTGAGCGCGCGGATGCGGCCGCCGTGGCGGTTGGCGACGAAGCCGATGTCGGTCTTGAAGACGTCGTTGGCCTCGGCGGACAGCACGGAGATGTTCGCGGGGCTGTTGAACGTGCCGGTGAAGGCCTCGTCCTCCTGGTTGCAGCCGGCGGCCAGCAGGAGGGTGAGCAGGAGGGGCATGGAGCGCGTCATTGGTTCACCACCCGGGTGCGGGCCTGCAGGTAGGTCTCGGAGGCAGGATCGAGGTCGATGAGGAGAAGCTCGGAGCTGGCGAGGTTGTTGGAGTCGACCGAGCCGACGTAGTGGGCCACGACCGCCCACTTGCCGTCGGGGGAGACGGTGATGGCCGAGGGGCTGTCCTGCAGGTAGCCGACGTAGCTGATCTCCTCGCCCCAGATGCCTCGCGTGAGGTCGAAGAAGGACACCGAGTTGTCGCGGAAGTGGGAGACCATCAGCAGGTTGGTGCCCTCGATGTACTCGACGGCGTAGGCGCCGATGCTGGCGTCGGTCTCGGGGCCGCGGTCGGCGAGGCTGCCCTCGTGGTTGCGCATGGGCAACGCACCGAGTGCGAGGCCCTTGGTGACCTCCTTGGTGGCGTTGTCCTCGAGCTGGGTGACATCGGCGATGAGGACGCCGTCGGGACGGCGGGTGCTCATGTACAGCAGGCCCTGGTGGTCGAGCTCGAGGTCGAAGAAGCCCACGGAGCCCTGGGCGTTGCTGAAGCGCCAGATGGTCTCGATGTCCATGAAGTTGAGGTCGGTGAAGTCCTCGTCGCTGTCGTCGCGCACGTCGACCACGACCACGATGTTGTCGCCCTGGGGGTACAGCTTGGCGGCGAGGTAGATCATGCCCCGCTCGGCGTCGTAGGTGCTGGCGTTGGGGCCGTCCGCGCCGTTGGAGCCGCCTGCGCGCACGCCGGGGACGTTGAAGCCGTCGATGGTCTGCACGAGCGGGATGGCGTCCTGACCGAACACGCCGTAGCGGGTCATGAAGTCGATGGCATCGCCGCTGCGGGCCCACTTGTGACGGGGGAACGCCTCCCGCAGATCGGTGCCGGCGACGCCGATGCGGCTGCGGAAGCGATCGAAGCCTGCGTACCAGAGATCGAAGCGGCCGTCGTCCGTGGGGATGGCCACGGGGATGCGGGTGCCCTCGTTGGAGAAGGTGTCCTCCACGGCGGTGAGCAGGGGACGCGTGCTGACGGTGAAGTCGGAGGTCACCCGCTCCCAGATGCCGGACCCGTTCTCGACGGCCTGGCCGATGGCGTAGTTGGTGCCGTCGAAGCCCGTGTAGAGCATCACCCGGGTGGGCGCGCCGTCGATGGTGGTGGTGAACACGTAGGGATCGGCCACACCGGCGCTGTCGAACTCACCGGCGGTGCCGGAGCTGAGGACCCACGGGTTGGCGCCGGTGTTCTCGGGCGTGAAGGTCTGCATGCCGTCGGTGCTCAGGGCGGAGCCGATGCGGTCGCGGTTGCCGTCGAAGCCGGTGAACCACAGCCGGTGGCCGGTGCCGCCGTCGTCGAGCTCGACCTCCTCGATGGAGTGGGGGAGCGCGGAGACCGAGTACCACCCCTGGATCTCGGACAGGGCGCGGCCGGGCTGGGCGGTCCACACGAGGCCGTCGGGGCTGGTGGCCCGGCGAACGGTGGTGAAGCCGTTGCTGTCGGTGGCGGCGTAGAGCATCACGAAGGTCGTCTGTCCGCCCTGGACGAGGGGGAAGACGGTGGGGTCGGACACGCCGGCGATGTTGCCGCCGACACCCTGGGGGATGATGTCCGAGCGCAGGGGCATCCAGGCGTCGTCGTCGCCGAGGGCGAGGATGCTCAAGCTGCCGCGGCCGCTTGCGTTCTCGCCGGTGACGTACAGGGCGGTGGTGCCGTCGAGGTCGGCCCAGCCGCCGGGGTAGATGGAGCCCTCGCTGAGGCTGCCGAGGGCCTCGGTGCCCACGTCGAAGCCGGAGGCCGGCTGCAGGGAGAAGCCGACGTCGTTGTAGATGAGCTCGCCGCCGGCGCTGACCTGCTGATCCGTGCGGCCATCGGAGCCAGCGGTGACCCGGAAGGTGAGCTCGTCCTGCAGGGCAGGGGCGCCACGGGGTACGCGGCCGTCGTCGTGGTTGGAATCCAGGAAGTCGGCCCGGTGCTCGACGTCGTTCCAGGTGCGGCCATCCCAGGACCAGGCGGTGTACAGGGACCACGCGCCGGTCTCGTCCTCGCCGCTGAAGTACATCTGGTAGCGGCCGCCGAGCCACTGCACGTAGGGGGCGCCGTGTTGTCCCTCGAAGGGCACGTCGACCAGCTCGACAGGGTCCCACACGTCGATGGCGTCGGGGGCCTCGGACAGTCCGATCGCCCAGCCGTCTGCCGTGCGCACGCTCATCCACATCCGGAAGGAGTCGGTGCGGGTATCGAAGATGGGAGCGGGCTGGGCCAGATCGAGGAAGCTGCCCGCGGGTGCGAGCACGGGGCCCTCGCCGGCGTTGAAGCCGTTGCCGGTGGACAGGGCGGCGCCGATGGCGCGGCCGTCGTCGGTGGCGGCGTCGAAGAACAACCACTCGTTGCCGGTGAAGATGTTCGCGGGACCGGAGAGGTCGGAGGACCAGCTGACCTGGCCGAAGGCGTTGCTGGAGCCGTTGGCCGGAACCAGCAGCGGGTCGGCGTCGAAGAACCAGTCCACCGCGCTGCCGCCGGTGTTGCCGGCCAGCCAGATCTCGCCCTCGTTGTCGAACCAGATGGTGCGGGAGGTTCGCTCCTCGGTGATGGTCACGAGCTGGTAGGGGTCCTGCAGCTCGGAGATGTCCAGGCTCGGGGCGGGCTGGATCTCGGGGCCGAAACCAGACGGGCTGCCGTCACCGTAGGGACCGGACCACTGCCGCAGGCCGTCGGTCTGGGGGAGGAACGCCCGCCAGGACGTGTCGACGAAGGTGGCATCCCAGGTGTCGGTCTGCAGGATGAAGTCCTCTTCCTCGTCGAGGAAGGCGACCTGAAGCTCCGCGTGGCCGATGGAGCCCTCGGCGGGGGTGAACTCGGGGTCGGTGATGATCGGCCGCGGGTAGGGGTTGAACGCCTGGGGCAGGTCCGGGTCGCTCATGTCGATGATGGAGATCGAGTGGTCGGACATGTTGACCACGAACGCCCGCTTCGTGTCCTCGTCGAGCATCACGCCGAAGGGATCCTGGCGGACGGACAGGGACTTGCGGGGCGTGGAGAATGTCATGGCCGCCGGGTCGCTCACGTCGACGAACCAGACCCGATCGTCGTCGACCTGGGTGCGGCTGTCCGGGGACAGCCGGCTGCTCACCACGGCGAGCTGGCTCTCACGCTCGATCTCGAACTCGCCGAGGTAGGTCTCGATGGGCAGGGCGTGGGCGGTGAGCTGGTCCATGCGGACACGGGGCTGCGTGGTGTCGATGCTGTCGAAGTCGATGGCGAGCATCGAGCCCTGGGCGTAGGTGTGGTACGGGTTCGCGTTGGACACGAACAGCCAGGTGGCCTCGTCGGTGACGTGGAAGTCGAGGTCGACCGGGCCGGACAGGCAGGTACCGATTCCGATCTCGCCGTATGTGGCTTCCGGGTCGTCGGCATCTGCGCAGGCGCCCACATTCGCGGTAGGGCGGTCGATCACACAGGACGCGAGAACCAGAAGGGTCAACAACGAAGACTTGGGCATGGAACATCCTTTGAGCGGGTCGTCTGTATCCCCTTGACCGCAAGCCCGCATGGATGTTCCGGCGGGTACGGAGGGCGCGAGAAGGGCGCGCCGGGCCCGGGCTGGTTAGCGGTCGTCCATCTACAGGAGGACTGAAGATGGACATCCAGACGATCGGAGTCGTCGGTGCCGGCCAGATGGGCAACGGCATCGCCCACGTGGCCGCCCAGGCCGGCTACCAGGTGATCATGCAGGACGTGGCCGACGCCGCGCTCGACAAGGGTCTCGCCACGATCCAGAAGAACATGGCCCGTCAGGTCTCCAAGGGCCGGATGTCCCAGGAAGACGCCGACGCGGCCCTCGCGCGCATCACCGGCACCACCGAGGTCGAGCAGCTCGCCAACTGTGAGCTGGTCATCGAGGCCGCTACCGAGAACGTCGAGCTGAAGTACCGCATCTTCGAGAAGCTCAGCGAGGTCACCCCCGAGACCACGATCCTGGCCACGAACACCTCGTCCATCTCCGTCACCGCCATCGCCGCGAAGACGAACCGGCCCGACAAGGTCATCGGCATGCACTTCATGAACCCCGTGCCGGTCATGAAGCTCGTCGAGGTCATCCGTGGCCTCGCCACCTCCGACGAGACCTGGGAGGCCGTCGAGGCCGCCTCGGTGCGCATGGGCAAGAAGACGGTCCTGTCCCGCGACATGCCCGGCTTCATCGTCAACCGCATCCTGATGCCCTACATCAACGAAGCGGTGTACACGCTGTACGAGGGCATCGCGTCCGTGGAAGACATCGACGCCGCCATGAAGATGGGCACCAACGTGCCCATGGGCCCGCTCACCCTGGCGGACTTCATCGGTCTCGACACCTGCCTGGCCATCATGGAAGTGCTCCACGAGGGAATGGGCGGAGATTCCAAGTACCGGCCCTGTCCTCTGCTCCGCAAGTATGTCGAGGCAGGCTGGCTCGGTCGCAAGACCGGCCGTGGGTTCTACGACTACAGCAAGTGAGCCCGTACCGGACCACTTCGTTGCAGCCCCCTTCCGATCGTTGATCGGAGGGGGGCGCTTCGTTAGTGACCCCTGTCAAGTCCACATCGAGGAGGCAGCATGTCCGAGCAGGAGTCGGTGGTTCTCTGGGAAGACCGGGGGCCCATCGCGGTCGTCACCCTCAACCGTCCCAAGGCGCTCAACGCACTGAACGCCCAGGTGATGGATGAGCTCGCCCACAAGCTCGACACCCTCGGTCGTCGGGAGGATCTGCGGGCCATCGTCGTCACGGGTGCAGGCAAGGCCTTCGTGGCCGGCGCCGACATCAAGGCGATGACCGACTTCACCCCCGCGCAGGCCGAGGCCTTCGCGCGCAAGGGTCAGATCCTGTCCGATGTCATCGAGTCCCTCGGTGCACCGGTCATCGCCGCCGTCCATGGCTACGCCCTCGGTGGTGGCTGTGAGCTGGCGATGACCTGCGACATCATCCTCGCCGGTCCGCGCGCCGTGTTCGGCCAGCCCGAGGTGAACCTCGGTGTCATCCCCGGATTCGGCGGCACCCAGCGCCTCGTCCGTCGTGTGGGTCTGGCCCGCGCCATGGAGCTGTGCGTCACCGGCCGTCTCGTGAAGGCCGAGGAGGCCGTCTCCATGGGCCTCGCCTCCCGCATGGTCGGCGACGACGTGCTCGCCGAGGCCATCGAGGTGGCCGAGACCATCGCGGCCAAGGGCCCCGTGGCCGTCCGCCTCGTCAAGCGCGCCCTCAACGAGTACGCTGACGGCTCCCTCGCCGCAGGACTGGCCGGCGAGCGCAGCCTCTTCGCGCTGTGCTTCGCCACCGACGATCAGCGCGAAGGCATGGTCGCCTTCCAAGAGAAGCGCAAGGCAGCATTCACCGGGCGTTGAGCCCCCGAGGAGTCCGACGTGTTCGAACTTTCTGAAGACCACAAGGCCATCCAGGAGTCCATCCGCGACTTCGCCCGCAACGAGATCCTTCCCGGCGCGCCCAAGCGCGACAAGACGAAGGAATTCCCCACCGAGCTGGTGGCGGCGATGGGCGAGATGGGCCTGATGGGCATGTTCATCCCCGAGCAGTACGGTGGCGCCGACATGGACATCCTGTCCTACGTCGTGGCCCTCGAGGAGATCTGCTACGCGGACGCTGCCGTCGGCGTCATCATGAGCGTGCAGAACAGCCTGTGCCAGTGGCCCATCCTCGCCTTCGGCACCGAGGAGCAGAAGCTCAAGTACCTGCCCTCCCTCGCGTCCGGTGAGAAGATCGGCTGCTACGCGCTCACCGAGCCCGAGGCCGGCTCCGACGCCGGTGCCCAGAAGACCAAGGCCGTCAAGAACGACGATGGTTCCTTCACCCTGAACGGCACCAAGATGTGGATCACCAACGGCCCCCAGGCCGACGTCACGGTGACCTACGCCAACCTCGATCCCGCATCCCTGCACAAGGGCGTGTGTGCCTTCATCCTCGAGAGCTCCATGGACGGCTACTCCGTGGGCAAGGTCGAGGAGAAGATGGGCATCAGCGCATCCGGTACGTCCGAGCTGGTCTACAGCAACATGAACGTGCCCGGTGAGAACCTGCTGCACAAGGAGCGCGAGGGCTTCAAGGTGGCCATGGCCACCCTCGACGGCGGCCGCATCGGCATCGCTGCCCAGGCCCTCGGCATCGCCCAGCGCGCCCTCGACCTGTCCGTGCAGTACGCCAACGAGCGCAAGACCTTCGGCAAGACCATCTCCCGGCACCAGGCCATCCAGTGGAAGATCGCCGACATGCGCACCCGCATCGAGGCAGCCCGCCTGCTCACGTGGCGTGCCGCTGCGATGAAGGACGCCGGCCAGCGTGCGTCCGCCGAGTGCTCCATGGCCAAGCTGTACGCCTCCGAGGTGGCCAACTTCTGCGCCTACGAGGCCGTGCAGATCTTCGGTGGCTACGGCTACTCCAAGGAGTACGAGGTGGAGCGTCTGTACCGCGACGCCCGCATCACCACCCTGTACGAGGGAACCTCCGAGATCCAGCGCCTGGTCATCGCGAAGGACACCCTTCGCTGACCAGCGTTCACTTCGCCGGGCGCACCGCCGGGAGTCATCATGGGCTTGCGGCGATCAAGGTGCGCTTTCGGCGGATTCCTTGACGGGGCGTTTGGGCAACACCTACGCTGCGTTGCGTTGAAGATATGGGGACCAGCCGGTGGCAAGCCGTAGGATTCCAGCACTGGTGACCGGGACGAGCTCGGAGTTTCTGGGGAAGCGGCCTTTGCCGCGGCTCTTGAAGCAGCGTCCTGTCGTGTTCGTGCTGGGTCCCGCCGGTGTAGGCAAGACCTCGGTCGCCCGTCGTGTGGCGGGTGCCGATGGTCGGTCGGTCACGTACCTGTCCGGCGCCGACGTCTCCGATGCCATCCTCGACCGCACCCGCAACGGCTACTGGGAGCCGGCCCTGCTGTCCAGCGCGGCCGTGGTCCTCGACGGCCTGCAGTACGTCAGCTGTCGTCCGGGTGTGAAGGACTTCCTGCAGGAGCTCCTCGCCCACCGCTCCGACGCCGAGCGCATGACCGTCGTGGTCGAGGCCGAGTCCGACGGCTCCGCCGCCGCCCTGATGTCCCGCGTCGGGGTAGGGGAGTGCGCCACCCTCGGCCTGCGCTTCCCGAGCTCCCGCTCCGGCCGCATGCGCTTCGCCCGCCGCTACTGCGACGAGCTGGGCATCGAGCGCTCCATGGCCCGAGGCACCGACCAGATCTCCCCATGGCGCTATGAAGCTGTGATAGCCGAGCTGGTGAAGAGAAAGGGAGAGGCCTGCTAGGCCTCTCCCTTTCTCTTCGCCTGCTCGGCCGAGCCGGCCTGTGCCGTTCGGGCACGCCTGGTGCTTCGTCGCTTCGTCGGTCGTGTACAGAAGTACACTTCCCTCCTAGCTCCTCGCCCCAGACGCACCCGAACGCCACATGCCTCCATCGCCGGTCTGAAGGGAGTCCCTGGGATTGCGTTCGCGTTGTCGGGGCGAGAGGTCAGGGGCGATGCCGGCGGGGCGGCTGCGGCCCTGGCGCACGCGCGGCGCTGCGTCGCTGCGCTCCTCGCTCCGCACGCACGGCAGGTGCCTTGCGGCCGGAGGCGGGGCGGAACGCTGTAGCGCGGCTCCACCGCGAAGCGGTCTGTGGCCGCAGGCCACCCGTGCCGTCAGGCACGGCAGCGTGCCGTCAGGCACGGCCAGCGAGGAAGCTGCGTATCAGCGGGGGCCCCGGTGTGGGGCGCTGCGTGCCGCCAGGCACGCCGCCCCACCTCCGGGGGGGTGTGGCGTCAGTGGCCGAAGGCCACCCGCCACAACCATGCCGAACCCGGCACGGTCCCTCGACTCCCAGCGACGCGGCCCACGCGGCAAGGCCAAGGGATGCGGCGGCTCGGTGCGGGCGGGGCGAGGAGCAAGCGACAGGCCGTACTTCTGTACGGCCGGAGTGCCGCGACGAAGAACCGGTCGTGCCGGGTCGTCGCAGCCCGCCTACCCTTCTCAGTGGTTGTGGGCGCCTTCTTCTCCGACGTAGCCGAGGGACTTGAGGAGCTCGAGCTCGCTCTCGTCCTCGTCGACGGACTCGCCGGCCTTGCAGGCCTTGATGCGTTCGGCCTCGCCCATGGGGGGGATGACCAGCACGCCGGGGCGGGCGTCGAGGTCGATGCCGGACGCGTCGATGCGCCAGCCGCCCTTGCCACCCACCTTGGCGTCCTTGGTGGAGCCGTCGGGGAGGGTGATCTGCAGGGCGTCCATGGAGGGCATGTTCTCACCGAAGAGCACGTACAGCGTGCCCTGGCCCTTCTTGCCGCCGGTGACGGTGATCGTGGTGCCATCCTCGGACAGGTGCACGGTGGCCACGTCGTCGGGGGTGACGGGCGGCTTCTCGCCCCACACCTGGTTCTTCGGGTGCTTGACGATGTTCTCGGGGTCGATCACACCGGCGGCCACGGCGGGTGCGGGCAGGGTGAGGGTGAAGGACTCGCCCCTGGGCATGTCGGTGAGGATGCGCCAGCCCTGGCCCGTGGGCACGCGGTGGGTGCGGCCCATGGCCTGCCACCACTCGCGGGTGTCGGTGGTGGCGGCGATGTTGTTCTGCTCACCGGGGTCGGTGGTGAGGTCGTACAGCTCCTCCTTTCCGGTGCCGGTGGTGAGGATGTACTTGTGGCCCTTGTACTGCACGCCCCACTGGTCGGCGTCGTAGCGCAGGTGGGCGATCGGGATCGCCCGGCTGGTGTCGTCTTCCTTCAGGCCCCGCATGGCGGCGGTGAGGTCCTCACCGTCGACGGGGGGCAGGTCGGTCAGGCCGGCGAGGTTGTACAGCGTGGGGCCGATGTCCTGCAGGGTGGCCGGGTAGTCGGAGCGTGCGTTCTCCTGGCCGGTGCCACCCGGGGGCTTGATCCACAGCAGGGCGCGGGTGGTGTCGTCGTACAGGGTGTGGTTGTGCTCGAAGCCACCGTGCTCCCAGAACTCCTCACCGTGGTCGGAGTGGATCACCACCACCGACTCGCCGGGCAGCTCGTCGACGTAGGCGAGGAAGCGGCCGAGCTGGGCGGAGGTGTAGGCCACCTCGCCGTCGTACAGGGCCTCGATGTGCTGCTTGCGCTGCTCGGTCAGCTGGCCGTTGGCGGCCCACTTGTAGACCTCCCAACGGTTGAACTGGGGCGGCAGGCGATCGTCGGTGCCGAGGGGGAGGTCGGCGGTGTACTTGCTGCCGTAGGGTTCCGGCGCGTTGTAGAAGATGTGCGGATCCATGATGTGCAGGAACATGTAGGTGTCTTCACCCTCGTGCTCCGCCAGCCAGTCCATCGCGCGATCCACCTGGTCGTCGGCCTTGGCCTTGCCGTCGAGCCACCAGAAGTCGAACCCGTTGTCGAAGTCGAAGCGCGGGTTGAGGTGGATGTTGGAGACGATGCCCGCGGTGGCGTAGCCGTGTCGCTTGAAGACGGAGCCGATGTTCTCGGCGCACACCGCCTCGAGGGGCAGGCGGCCGGTGGTGGCGGCCCGGAAGGACGGACGGGTGCGGGGGGCGCTGGTCCATGCGTTGTTGAACACCACGGCATCCTGGGCCCAGGCATCGAGCTCGGGGGAGGTGTCGCGGTGGTAGCCGTTGGCCGACAGGTGGTCGGGCCGCATGGTGTCGATGCCGATCACGAAGACGTGGCGGGTGTCGCCGGCCGCGTTGCCCTGGATCCGGGGGCCGCTGATGAGCACGGGGACGTCCTGGTCCTGGCCCTTGCCACCGGCCTCGGTGCGAAGGCGGACGTCGACGGTCTGACCGGAGAGCTCGGACAGGTCGACCTCCCAGGACAGGTAGGCGCTCTTGGTCATCGCGTTGCGGGATGCCGTCTTCACGACCTCGCCGTCGGACAGCACCTCGAGGATGGCGTCGGCCTGGGCACGACCAGCGCCGGGAACGATCGACACGTGGGCCTTGAAGGTGGCGCCCTCGGGGAGGGTCTGGCTCGTCCAGGTGGCGCTGGAGCCGGTGGGAAGGAGCATGCCCTCGTAGGACTGATCGCCCTGGGTGGTGCCGTAGTCCACGAAGGCCTCGGGGGTCATGCCGCCCGCCTTCGAAGCATCCCAGGACAGACGACGATCCCCACGAGCGGAGTCCGGATGCACGACGCGGATCTGCTCGGGCTTGCTCGCCAGGTTCATCACGATGCGGTTCTGCTCGAAGCGCCAGCTGCCCGTGGCGGCGAGGCCTCCGGCCGTGAACTTCAGCTCCGTGCCGTCCGCGAAGACCTGCATGCCCTTGGGTGCGAACCGACGCGCGGTCTTCGCGACCCGCACCGGCGAGACGACGGCGTACATGTTGCGGGGGCCGCGACCGCGCTGCTGGATGTCGGTGATGGTCCACTCGCTCTCGACGTCGAGGCCGCCACCGTGCTCCGCCAGGCGGAGCTCCGCGGGAAGGTGCTCGAGGTGCAGGGTGGTGGAGCCGGAGCTCGTGGGCAGGCCATCGCCCTGCCACTCGGGCGCCACCGACGCGATCTCCTTGCGGGTCTCGTCGGGGGCGGAGGGGCTCTCGGTCTTGCTTCCACAGGCCGCGAGGAAGGCCAGGGAGAGGGAAAGGGCGAAGGGGCTGATGCGCATGTGCACTCCGGTTGTCGCAGGCGCGTTCTATAGTCCAGGGGCGGGGTCCGCCACGGGTTTGCAGATCGGAGGGTGCGCATTGTATGGCACCCTGCAACCGACGAGGGGAACACCTGATGTTGAGGTTCACGTCTGCCGGGGTCGTGCGCGACCCTACCACCTTGCAGCTACGCGTGGGGCGCAGCTTTCCCGAGCGGATGTCGGCCGGTGCGGCCGAGCCGTCGAGAGGGATGACCGACGCCGAGATCCTGGCGAACATCCACCACTTTACTGTAGACCGGGCCGGCCCGCGTCAGCAGGGGTGCGATCGTCTCGTTGTGTCAGCGGTCACCGTCCAGCGCCTCCGCCAGCTCGAGGGCGTGTGGCGTCAGGCACGGCAGGCGGGGATCACGCACATCCGGGCCCACGTGACCGGGGCCGTGGAGCAGGCGGCGGAAGGCGTCGACGAGCTCGTGGCCGTGCTGGACACCCCCGAGCGCGGGCCGTCGCTGGCGGGGGCGGATCTCGTGCTCGTCCCGGCACGACGGGGGCGCCTCGGCGTGGCGGAGGACTGTCTGCGCCAGGTCCTCGCAGCTGGAGGTCGGGCGTTGCTGGCCTGGCCCCTGCGCGCGGAGGAACAGCCCGCCGATGCGCCGGCCGTGCGGGCCCTCCTTCAGCGGCTGGCCGCCGACGGGCTGGTGGTTCGCGTCTCCGGCGGCCCTCCGTGCCTGTCCGGGCAGCCCCCCGAGGATTGCAGACCGGTAGCGAACAGGTGGTATGCAGACGCCGACCACCAGCGCGACGAGGCGTTGCTGTTCCACCGGGATCTCGTCCGGTGGGTCAAGGTCGATGCCTGCCGGGCCTGCCCCCTGCAGGGCAGGTGTTCCGGCATCCCCTCCGGCTGGGTCGACACCCCGCTGCACGCCCAGGTACGACCGGTGGTGGGCAGGATTCCCGATGCCACGGATTCGTCCTCGGCTACAATGAAGCCTCAGTCGTGACGTGGAGTAGGCCCATGGTGACGGAGGATTCGTTGGTCAGTGTGATCGCCCGCCCATGCGTGCTCGTGGTCGACGACGATCGGCAGTCCCTTCGGGCCGTGTCCCGCAACCTGCGCCAGATGGGATTCGAGGTCGTGGAGGCCGCAGACGCCGAGGAGGCCTGGGAACACTTCCAGTCCCACGACGTCGACGTCTGCCTGCTCGACCAGTACCTGCCAGACGGTTCTTCCGGCGTGGAGCTCATGGTGCGGGTGCACGAGGCGGATGCATCCGTCCGGTGCATCATCTTCACGGGCGACGGCGACCCGTCCGTCGCCTTCGACGCCCTGTCCCACGGCGCGGCGGAGTACTTCGAGAAGCCCATCGCCAACTGGGGCGAGCTGCAGAAGCAGATCCAGCAGGGCGCCACGGCCAGGCACGGGGACAAGGCCCAGGACGACGGCAACAACCCCTCGGTGGGGCCCGCGTCCATGCACGACGTGCTGCAGGGGCGATCCTCGGCCATCCGCGACGTGCGCTGGCGGATCGAGCGTCTGGCGCCTCGCGGCGTCACCGTGCTGCTCCTCGGGGAGACCGGCGTCGGCAAGACCCTCGTCGCGGAGTTCATCCACAACCTCTCCGGACGCTCCGGGCCCCTCGAGATCATCAACTGTGGCTCGCTGAACCGGGAGACCATGGTCTCCGAGCTCTTCGGCCACGAGGAGGGGGCCTTCACCGGCGCCCACAAGCGGCACCACGGTGCGTTCGAGCGCACGGCTGGCGGCACCCTGGTCCTCGACGAGATCGGCGAGCTGCCGGAGGAGGCGCAGCGCAAGCTGCTGCATGCCCTCGATGGTGGCTACTTCACGCGCATGGGCGGATCCGAGCGTCTGCAGACCCGCTGCAGGGTGGTGGCGGCCACCAACCGCGACCTCGACGCCGCCGTGGAGCAGGGCACCTTCCGGGCCGACCTCCTCAACCGGCTCGGGCTGCAGGTCCGTGTCCCGCCCCTCAACGAGCGCCGCGAGGACATCCCCCGGCTCGTCTACATGCTGCTCGACCAGGCCAACCGGCGCCACGGCACGCAGATCCGCAGCGTCGACCGGGCCGTGATCGGTCACCTGCAGTCCCTGGACTGGACCGGCCTGAACCTTCGCGGCATGAAGAACCTGCTCGACGAGATGTGCGTGTACGCATCGGGCGATCACCTCACGGAGGATCTGCTGCCCGAGCGTGTCCGTCGCAAGACGGCGCCGGTGCACACCCCGGCCATCGACGGCCTCGAGGAGCTGTCCTCCGAGATGCCACGGCACCTGCCGCCGCTGCTGCAGGCCATGTCCTACCGGGAGTTCAAGGACGCCGTCCTCGACCACTTCGTGCCCCTGTACCTCAAGCACCGCCTGCGCGAGACGGGCGGCAACGTCACCCAGTCCGCCTCGATGGCAGAGATGCACCGCCCCAACTTCAAGCGCGCCATGAACCGGTACGGCATCTCCATCGACGATCTGCACGACGACTGAAAGCGCACGCTCCAACCCTGCAAACATGCAGGTGAGGGGTTGCAACGGCGCGCGATCCGAGCGATAACGGGCCCATGCAGGCTTCCCCGGATGGCCGGATCCTGCTGTTTCGTACGTTCCACCATCGTGGCGGATCGTGCACGAGGGTGCTCCCCGATGCTTGCCGCCGAAGCCCGCTGGACGATCCACACGGACGTGTTCGATGGTCCTCTCGACCTGCTCCTGTACCTGGTCAAGAGAGACGGTATCGATCTGCGCGCCATGTCCATCGCGCCGGTGGCCGACTCCTACCTTGCATACCTGGAGCAGATGCAGAGCCTGAACATCTCGGTGGCGTCCGACTACCTGGTGATGGCCGCATCCCTGTGCCACCTCAAGTCCCTCGAGCTGCTTCCCCGGCCGCCTTCCATCCTCGAAGACGAGGAGGAGGACCCCAAGGAGGCCCTGGCCCGCCAGCTCGAGGCCTACGAGGTCTACAAGGCGGCCGCCGAGGCCCTCGAGGAACTGCCCGTGCAGGATCGGGACGTCTTCGTGCGCGAGCCCGTCGACGTGGGCGACGTGGATCGGCCCCTCATCCCGGGCATCGACGCCTTCGGGCTGCTCGACATCTACTACAAGGTGCTCACCCGGCCGATCAGGCAGGAGGTCGTGCACACGATCCACAAGCCCGAGGTCGATCTCGGCCAGTGCTGCCGTTCGATCCTCAAGGGGCTCGGCGGTATTGGCGGCAAGGGCACCCTGCGGCCCCTGCTGCTGGGCTTCAAGACCAAGGGAGAGCGGGTGATCGCCTTCATCGGCGTCCTCGAGATGTGTCGCCTCGGCTGGATCCGGCTGTCCCAGGCAGGCCACCTGGCGCCGGTCGACATCACGAGCCTCGTGCCCGCCGATCAACCCCTCGATGCCATCCGCGGCGATGTCGAGGAGGTGGCGTCATGAGCGACGACAAGGTGGTGGTCTTCCCCGGAACCCCCGGGGGGCAGCTCCCGGAGGGCGTGGGGGAGGGCCACGACGCCCTCGTGGCCCTGGTGGAGGCGCTGGTGTTCGCCTCCGGCGAGCCGGTCACGGTCAAGGAGCTGGTCGACGCCATGGAAGAGGCGGTCTCTCCCCAGGAGATCGCGGCGGCCCTGCACACGCTCTCCCAGCAGACCGCCACCCGTGGCGTGCGTCTGGTCAAGGTGGCCGGTGGCTGGCAGTTCCGCACCGATCCGCGGTTCGCCGATCAGATCCTGCGGCTGCGGGGCGGCAAGCCCCAGAAGATGTCCAAGGCGGCGCTCGAGGCCCTGGCCGTGGTGGCCTACCGACAACCCGCCACCCGCATGGACGTCGAGGAGATCCGCGGCGTGAAGTCCGGCGGCGTCCTGAAGACCCTGCTCGACAAGGGCTACGTCCGCGTCGTCGGGCGCCGCGACGAGCCCGGACGCCCCCTCGAGTACGGCACCACCCAGCTGTTCCTCGAGATGTTCTCCCTCGACTCCCTCGCCGCGCTGCCCACGCTCAAGGAGCGTGAGGAGCTCGCGCGCGAGCTCGCCAGCGAGGATGAAGACGAGGACGCACCCCTGCCGGTCATCGATCTGGCGGAGCTGCAGGGTGGGGGCCGCCCCGAGGACTGGCCCGACGACCTGCCCCACCTCGTCCTCGCCGACGACGAAGACGAGGAGTAGGGGCGGGGCTTGCTCCGCCCGCTGGAGCGGGGACGGCGCCGCGCACCGCGCGAGGAGGTGCCGCGCGCCGGGGAGGGGACGGAACCGCCCGCCACGCCCGCCGCGATTGACGGCCCCCATCCGCCCAGATACAAGGCCGCCCCGCGCTGCCTACGATCGCGCAGCGCATCACCCCGTATCCCCGTGCCCACCGGGAGGTGGCCACGACAGACGCCCACAGCGTCGGGAGGAACCATGGTTCGAGCCATTCGTGTGTCCAAGCTCCTTGCGGAGCGTGGCATTGCCAGTCGTCGTGAAGCCGAGAAGATGATCGAGGAGGGCCGCGTCACCGTCGACGGCGAGCCTGCCGAGATCGGCGAGCGTGTCGACCCCCACAAGCAGGAGGTCCGCGTCGACGGCCGGCGCCTGCCCCAGGAGCCCGAGAAGGTCTACTACCTGCTCAACAAGCCCCGCGGCTGCATCACCGGCCGCAACGATCCCGAAGGCCGCAAGTCCGTCTACGACGTGGTGGGCGATCTCGGCACCCGCGTCGAGGCCGTCGGTCGCCTCGACTACGACACCGAGGGGGCGCTGCTCCTCACCAACGACGGCGACCTCGCCCACAAGCTCACCCACCCGAGCATGGGCGTCCCCAAGCGCTACATGGTCAAGGTCTACCGCACCCCCGGCCCCGAGAAGCTCGCCATGATCGAGCAGGGCAAGGTGTTCCTCGACGACGGTCCCGCCAAGCCCGCCAAGGTGCGCCTGGTGGAGGCCACCGACACCGGCAACGCCTGGGTCGAGCTCACCATCACCGAGGGCCGCAACCGCATCGTGCGCCGCATCTTCCAGCAGTTGCGCCACCCGGTGGCCAAGCTGCGCCGCGAGTCCTTCGCCACCATCTCCATCCGTGGCATGGAGCGCGGTGCCGTCCGGCCCCTTACGCGGGCCGAGGTGCGTCGTCTGGAAGACCTGGCGGCTGGCAAGAAGCCGGCGCGCGCAGGCCAGCAGAAGAAGCGCAAGGGATTCGCGAAGGCCAAGCCCAAGATCCGTCGTCAGGCACGCAGGGGTCGTACCCACAAGGGAAAGAAAACCACTGATCGCGCTTGATGGGGGCACGCCGCCCCATTATGAAGGGGGGGCCTCTCGCGGGGTGGAGCAGCCAGGTAGCTCGTCGGGCTCATAACCCGAAGGTCGCAGGTTCAAATCCTGTCCCCGCAACCACTTACATATGTGATGTGCCCTGTCGCGGGGTGGAGCAGCCAGGTAGCTCGTCGGGCTCATAACCCGAAGGTCGCAGGTTCAAATCCTGTCCCCGCAACCACATCACCATCCACTCTGACGCGGGGTGGAGCAGCCAGGTAGCTCGTCGGGCTCATAACCCGAAGGTCGCAGGTTCAAATCCTGTCCCCGCAACCACTTCAAGGCCCCATCTTCTCCAAGAAGATGGGGCCTCGATGCGTCTTGGGGCCCTCCTTTGATACAGTGCGGGTGTTGGAAGGAGGAAACGTGTCCGACGCAGTCGTGATCCTGTTGGCAAAGCCCCCCGTCCCCGGTCTCGTGAAGACCCGCATCGGCAAGGAGCTCGGGATGGAGCCGGCGGCCCGCCTGGCCAGGGCCCTCACCCTCGACACCTGGGAGTGGATCACCGACGTCGAAGACGCCGACTGCTACCTGTCCACCACGGATGTGGAGGCGAGTCGTGGTCTGGTGCCCGACGACCGTCTGCTCGACCAGGGGGAGGGCGATCTCGGCGACAAGATCGAGCGCCTGTTCCGCTGGGCCCTGCAGCGTGCGCCCAAGGCGATCGTGGTGGGGGGCGATGTGGGCAGCCTGCACCCCGGCCTGGTCCGGCAGTGCATCGGCCTGCTCGATGTGCACCCCGCGGCGATCGGTCCCAGTGAGGATGGCGGCTACTACATCCTCGGTGTCCGGAGTGCCCCGGAGGGCTTCCTTGCGGGGCTGCCCTGGAGCCAGCCGGAGACCCTCGAGAAGACCCTGCAGCGTCTGCGGGAGCACCTCGGAGGGGTCGGCATGCTGCCCGAGGGCTGGGACGTCGACACCCGGGCGGATGTCCAGCGACTCGCCACACAGGGCAGGGGACGCGCGAGTGTGGTGGCCCGGGAGATCCTCACCGCGCACACGGCCTGAGCCGATCGCGGCGTCAGTCGGCGTTCGATGAGGTGTTCCGGGTGTACCGCAGAACATCTTGCGGCTGGTTTTCCAGGGTCCCAGGGTGTATGGTCGCCTCCCGTTGTGGTGGGAGGCGACGATGCGGGTACTGCCCTGGTTGATGGTCCTGGTGTCCACGAGCGCAATGGCGGACGAGGAGCTCCGCGTCCCCGGTGAGCGCATCGAGTATGCGCTCGCGGCCCAGGTCACGGCGGATGGCTTCGATGCCATCGGTGACACCCTCGAGGTGATGATCCCCGATCTGATCCCGGCGGACGTCACCACGCTCGACGGGGTCGACTTCTCGCTCGGCACCATCGACGCCATGCAGATCCAGCTCGACCCGGACTCGATGGACGTCACGCTGATCCCGAAGAACGGCTACATCCTGATGACCCTGCAGGGCGAGATCGGGCTGTCCAGCGAGGAGGAGCCGTTCACGTTGGATCTGGCCTGTGAGTACGACGGCTGGGTCGATCCCTTCCCGGTCACGTTCCAGGCGGAGCTGCAGCTCGAGGTCATCACCGATGGGCCCGACGAGCGGCACTTCGAGGTCCATGTCGACTCCATCGAGGTCGAGATGGACATGTCGGCCGACGACTTCCACCTGGATTCCAACGGCGGCTGGGCGTGCGACGTGCTCGGTAGCGTCATCAGCGGCCTCATCCCGGCGCTAGATTCCGTCCTCGTGAACTACCTCGAGCCGGTGGTCGAGAGCCTCGTCGATGGCTTCGCGCCCCAGATCACCGACATGCTCGAGGCCGCGGTGATCGATCAGGAGTTCCCGATCATGGACTCCGTCCTGTACGTGCAGGTGCTGCCCAAGCAGGTGGTCACCACCCACGAGGGCATGGAGGTCATCTACAGCATCGGGCTCGACGCCCCGCAGGCCCCCTGCATCGCCGACGTGGATCCGGAGGGGTCGCGCCTCACCGACACCCCGCGTCCCCCGGTCACCGACGTGCCGTCCTCCTTCACGGCAGCCGCCGTGGTGGCCGACGACGTCGTCAACCAGGCCATGTACGCCCTGTTCCGCTCCGGCGTGATGTGCTTCGTCGTCGAAGAGGACATGGTGCCCCAGTTCCCCATCGACACCTCCCTGCTCAAGCTGCTCGGTGGCGACGGCTACAAGGCGCTCCTCGGCAGCGAGGGCCGGCCCATGGTCATCCGCACGAAACCCCGCGAGGTGCCCGTCGGGCGCTTCGATGGTCCACACGCCGTGGATCTGTCCGTGCGGCGCCTCGGCATCGACTTCATCGGCGAGTTGGATCACCGCATGGCGCGCTTGCTCGCCCTCGAAGTGGGCCTGGATGTGGGCGCGGATCTCGCCTTCGACGACGTCACCGGTGAGGTGGGCCTCGAGCTCGACCTCGATCTCGATCAGCTCGACATCGCCGTCGTCCCGGACGTCCTGGTGGCCGGGAGCGAGGCGCAGGTGGAGCAGGGGGTCTCGGGCCTCGTCACCGGCGTACTCGAGCCGATGATCGGCGATCTGCTGGGCGCAGACACCCTCGCGTTCGGCATGCCCGCGTTCGAGGGCCTCGGCATCACCGAGCTCGAGGCCGAGGAGGCCGGAGAGCAGGGTGACTGGCTGATGGCGGGCCTCGACCTCGGTCCGGTGTCCTACGCATCCGAAGGCGGCGGCTGTGGGGGCGATTCCACCGGATGCAGCGGCGGATGCACCACGGGGGCCTCCCAGCTCGGGTGGTGGCTCTTCGCGGCCCTGCCGTTCGTGGGGTGGCGTCGACGTCGTCTCAGTTGACGCCCCCATGGGGCCGATGGTGAGATGACTGCATGCGATGGAGGCCTTCATGACATCCACGATCCAGGTCAACCAGGGTCCGAACACCAAGGGCAACCGCCCTGACACGGGGCCCAGCTCCGGCACCACGAGCCCCACGGTGCTGGTGATCGAGGATGACCGCAATTTCCGAAGGGTCATGAAGCGGCTCCTCGAGCGACAGGGCGTGCGCGCGCTGTCCGCGGAGTCCTACGAGGAGGCCAACGCCCTGCTCGATCAGGGGCACACCCCCGATGCCATCCTCGCGGATGTCATCCTGCCGGAGGGCGACGGACGCGACATCGCACGCACCCTGGCGGGGCGCCTCCCCGGGCACACGCGGCTCGTGTTCATGTCCGCCTACGACGCCGAGGAACTGTCGGATTTCGGCACCACCGTCAACGAGCACTACATCTCGAAGACCCAGGGAGAAGCCATGCTTGCGCAGGCCGTGGCCCTGGCGCTCACCCCCGCCGAGGAGGGGTAGCTCCTCCGGTCGTCCTCCTCCGGGTTGCACGTGGCGGTCGCGGGTGCGGTATAGCCTGCGTCATGGAGGACGGTTCATGGCAGTGATCGCGTTGGCAGGTGGTGGCACCGGTGGGCATGTGTACCCGGCGCTGGCGATGGGAGATGCGCTGGCGGCCCACGGGCACGACATCGTCTACTATGGCGACCCGGGCCGCCTCGAAGGCCGTGTGGTGCCGGCCCGGGGCATGCCCTTCCGGGAGGTCACCGCCGCGCAGTTCCCCCGTGGGTCCAAGGTGGGCAAGGTCCGCTTCGTGGGCTCCCTGCTCAAGGGCATCGTCGCCACGCGGCAGCAGCTCTCCGACGACGGTGTCGATCTGGTGCTCGGGGTGGGCGGATACATCTCCGCGCCCACGGTGCTCGCGGCGTGGTCCCTCGGCATCCCCACGGTCATCCACGAGGCGAACGCCACCCCCGGCCTCGCCAACCGCCTGTGCGCCCGGGTGGCGGATGCGGTCCTCCTCACGTTCGAGGAGGCCGGTCCCCGTCTCGCCACCAAAGCCCCCCAGACGGTGGTCGGCGTGCCGGTCAATGCCGAGAAGCTCCACGGCGACAGGACAGAGGCATCACAGCGTTATGACCTTGATCCGGCCCGTGCGACCGTCCTCTTCGTCGGTGGCTCCCTGGGGGCCGAACGGATCAACGGTCTCGCCATGACGGTGGCCAAGCAAGGGGTGCAGGTGCTGCACCTGTGCGGTCCCCGCTACGAGGAGCGCATCCGGGAGGCCTGGGGCCGGGCGATGCCCGAGAACTACCGGCTCGTGGGCTACGAGGACCAGATGGGCATGGCCTACGCCATGGCCGATCTCGTGGTGTGCCGTGCGGGCTCCTCCACCCTCGCGGAGCTCACGGCGCTCGGCAAGCCGAGCGTGCTGATCCCGTCCCCCCACGTCACCGACAACCACCAGGAGGCGAACGCCCGGGGCCTGGAGTCCAAGGGTGCGGCCCTGGTCGAGGTGGAGAAGGACTGGCACGAGCCGACGGTGGCGGGCGACATCCGGGCCCTGCTCGGCGACACCACGCGTCTGGCCGCCATGTCGGAGGCCGCACGGGGCATGGCCCACACCAGCTCCGCCGAAGAGGCCGCCAAGGTGGTGCTCGCGCTGCTGCCAGCGGGCTGAGCCGCGTCCGGCTGAACCGCAGGGGCCCTCGGGCCGTCCGGCCCGGGATCAGTCCAGGTGGGGCAGCCTGGGCGCGCCGCCGGCCGTCGTGGCATCGAGGTCGAGGTTCCGCTGCAGGAAGCGGCGGACCACCGGGCTCGTGGATCGCAGGAACTCGGCCGTGGGGGCGAACGCCTCGACCTTGCCCCTGTGCAGCATGGCGATGTGGTCGGCGATGTGTGCGGCGGAGACGATGTCGTGGGTGATCACCAGGAAGGTGACCCCGAGCGTCTCCTTCATGCGCACGATGAGCCGATCGATGGTGTCGGAGGTGAGGGGGTCGAGGCCGCTGTTGGGCTCGTCGAACAGCACGATCTCGGGCTGCAGCACGATGGCCCGCGCGAGTCCCACCCGCTTGCGCTGACCACCGGACAGGGCCGACGTGGGGCGGTCGTACAGGCCGGGCAGCTCCACCATCTCGAGCACCTCCTCGACCCGGGCGCGGATCTCCGCCTCGCTCAGGGAGGTGTGGTGGCGCAGGGGCAGGGCGATGTTGTCGCCCGTGCTCATGGCGTCGAACAGGGCGCCGTTCTGGAACAGCATACCCATGCTCTTGCGGACCTCGTACAGCTCGGCTTCGCTCACGGTGGTCACGTCGACGCCCTCCACGAACACGTGGCCGGCGTCCGGGTGGAGCAGACCCACGATGTGCTTGAGCAGCACGGACTTGCCCGTGCCGGAGGGGCCGATGATGGCGGTGGTCTGGCCGGCGGGGATGTCGAGGTCGACATCGTCGAGGACCACGAGATCGCCGAAGGCCTTGCTGACCCCACGCAGCGAGATGATGGGCTCGCTCATGCGTACATCCACTCCGAGATGAGGTAGTTGACCACCGCGCACACGACGGCGCTGGTGACCACGGCGGCGTTGGTGGCGTCGCCCACGCCTCGAGGGCCGGGTTTGCTCCGGAAGCCGCAGTAACAGCTGATGAGGCTGATGAGCAGGCCGAAGACCGCGGCCTTGAACAGCGCGATCCACAGGTCCTGGCCGGTCAGCGCTCCGAAGGCGGTGTGCAGGAACTGGGGACCGGACTCGCCGAGCTGCAGCATGGTGACGAGCCAGGCGGTGCCGATGAGCGTGAGGATGCACATCATCGTGAGGGCGGGCAGGGCGATGAGGATGCCCAGACACCGGGGCACCACGAGCCAGGTGTAGGGATCGATGCTCATCACCTCCAAGGCGTCGATCTGCTCCCGGATGCGCATCACCGCCAGCTGCGAGGCCATCTCGGTGCCGGCCTTCGCGGCGGTCATGGCGGCCACCATCAGGGGTGCCATCTCGCGCACGCCGGCGAGGGAGACGAACATGCCCAGCAGCGACTGACCGCCCAGGGCCTTGAACGCGTAGTAGCCCTGCAGGGCCAGGTTGGAGCCGATGAAGGCCGTCATCGTGAGCAGGATGGGCATGGCCTTCACCCCGATGAACCAGGCCTGCTCCCAGACCTTGCCGGTGGGGATGGGGTGGTGCCAGGCACGGGAGGCCGTGCGCCCCACGAAGCGGGCGAAGCCGCGCACGTGTCCGCTCAAGGCGCACTTCCGTACATCAGGGACGTGAGGACGTAGTTGGCGGCCACGAAGCCGAGGACGCTCTGCACCACCGTCTCGTTCACCGCCACGCCGACGCCCGGTGCCCCGCCCGTGGCGAAGTAGCCCCGGTAGGTGGCGGTCAGTCCGATGATGAGGCCGAACACGGCGGTCTTCAGCACGCCGCCCCACAGGTCGAGCGGCTGGGTGAGGGCCCACAGGTTCGCCCAGTACACGCCCGATGGCTCGCCCCGCATCAGCACCGCCACGACCCAGCCGCCGGCGATGCCGGCGCCGGTGCCCAGCAGGTGCATCAGGGGGGTGGTGATCACGGCGGCGATGACCCGGGGCAGCACGTGCAGGCGGAGCGAGTCGATGGCCATCACCTCGGTGGCGTCGATCTCCTCCTGGATGCGCATGGAGCCGAGCTCGGCCGCGAAGCTCGCGCCCCCCTGGGCGGCCACCAGCATGCTGGAGAGCACCGGGGACAGCTCACGGAAGACGGCGACGCTGATCAGGGAGCTGAGCAGCCGCTGGGCCCCGAACAGGTCGAAGACGTTGAGCCCCTGCAGGGCGACCACCATGCCCGTGGGCAGCGTGGTGGCCAGCACGGGCAGGGCGCTGCGGGAGGCCAGCGTCCACATGTGGTCGGCGATCAGCGCCGGGTACATGGTGCCCGTGACCACGCGCTGACCGAGCTCCCCACAGAAGCGGGTGGCGCGAGGGAGGCCAGGGGACATGGAGGCGAGACGTGTCATGGCGCTGGGTACCGCGAAGGAGCCCTGGTGTGCAAGGGGAGCTGAACCCGGCGAGGGCTGCGGTGAACTCCTGCTGGGCTGCCGCAGACGCGCGGGGTACAACGCGCGAAGGGAGGCCCCATGGCTGGTGACGAGGACGACAAGAAGACTGGGGGCGCACAGCGCTCCGCGGGTGGTTCCCGTTCCACCTGGTCCGACGAGGCCAGCGCACGGGACAAGCTGCTGTCGAGGCTGGCGCGGCGGATCCAGAACCCCCGGGAGCTCGGCGGCGATGCCCTCGAGCTGATGGGCGCGGTGCTCGAGACCTCCGACCGGGCGAAGACCGAGATGGTCCGCATGGTGGCCCGCGAGGTGCGGAACTACCTCGACGAGCTCCGGCTCGGCGATGACCTCAAGGAGCTGGTGAACAACTACAGCCTCGAGGTGAAGATGTCCCTGTCGCTCAAGCCGCTGGCGGAGTCCGGGGCCCCTGCAGCCACGCCTCCGACGCCCTCGGAGCCCGAGGACGAGGGCTGAGACCCGTCCGTCCCGCTTGAATCCCCGGCCGGCATGCAGTACCAATCGGGGCATTGGATAGGAGGCCCTCGTTGGCTGGTTCGGCCAGGCAGAAGATCGGCGTGCTCGCGTTGCTGGCCGTGGCGGCAGTGGTGCTGATGTGGCTGTCCTACAAGGTGGGCGCCTTCTCCGGGCTGTCCGGCGTCGACCGGTACGAGCTCGTCATGGACGACGCCGCCGGCGTGCAGACGGGCGCCCACGTCGCCATCGCGGGCGTGCCCGTGGGCAAGGTGGAGCGACTCGCCGTGCGTGGGGGCCAGGCCGTGCTCACCCTCGCGCTCCGCAAGGGCACCGATGTCCGCGCGGATGCCACCGCCCTCGTGCGGTCCCGCTCGGTGCTGGGCGAGAAGTTCGTGCAGCTTCGGCCGGGGCAGGGCGCCGAGCTCCCGGCCGGGGGACAGGTGGCCCTGGCCTCCGAACAGTACGAGATCGATCAGATGGTGGCGCAGATCGGACCGCTGCTGTCGGCCATCGAGCCGGAGCAGCTCGCGGCCGCCGTCGATGCGATCACGCAGCCCCTGGCAGACGATCCCGAGCGGGTGGAGCGCCTGTTGGGTGATGCCGAGGCCATCCTCGCCGACGGGCGCACGGCCGCTGCCGAGCTGCCGGCCCTGGTGGGTCGCCTCGAGAGGACGCTCGACCGGGCGGATCGGGCCCTGGGCGACCTCGAAGGCATCGCATCGGATCTGAAGGCCCCCGTCGGCAAGGTGGACGCCCTGGTCGATGACGCCTCGGCGGCCATCGCCGATGCTCGCGGCGCGCTGTCCAAGGCCGACGCCGCGCTCGATACCTTCGACGGCATCGCCCCGGAGCTGCAGACCCTCGTCCGCAACTTCTCCGAGATCGACAAGTGGGAGCTGCGCCGCCTGCTGCGGGAGGAGGGCATCCTCATCCGTCTCAAGGCGCAGGAGGTCGAGCCGACGCCCTGAACGAGGAGGGGACGTGGGGTTCACCGGTGGGGTCGTCTTCGGATGGATGCTGGCAGCGGCCGCGATGATGCGCTGGCAGCCCGCCACATGGTGGGGGGTGCTCCTGCACGTCCTCGTCACCGCCTACGTCCTGTACCGGCTCGTGGCGGGCCTCGTGGCCGGCCGCACGTCCGAGGCGCGTGCCCTCGTGGGACTGCACCTGCTGGGGCTGGCGCTCGCGGGTGCCGCGCTGCAGGTGGCGTGGAGGGCCACGTTCTTCCAGGTGCTGGCCCTGTGGGAGCTGTGCCTGTGGGGCGCCTGGCCCATCGTGGTCTGGGCGGCCAGCTCCGGCTGGATCCGGCGCAGGGAGCGCACGCGCTCGAAGGCGGCGGTCCGCAGGCGTCACCGCAAGGCGGCGCGGGCCGCCAGGAAGGCGTCCTAGAACAGCACGCCCTGCCGTGCGGGTGCCTCTTCGTCGACGGTGACCACCCGGTCGAGGCGGATAGGCCCGCAGGGCTCACGCTGGCAGGTCACGTGGATTTCCACGTGGTCACAGCCCGCGTCCCGCAGGGCCACCTGGGCGGTCTCCAGGGCGAGGGCCGGGTCGTTGTTCTCCTCGGAGAGGTGACCGAGGAACAGGTGCTGCAGGCGGCTGGGCTTGCAGCGCACCAGGAGGCGACCCGCCTGGCGGTTCGACAGGTGCCCGTGGTTGCCCCGGATGCGCTGCTTGAGCGGCCAGGGGTAGGGCCCGTCCATGAGCATCTGCTCGTCGTGGTTGAACTCGAGCACGGCCATGTCGAGGCCCGACAGGAGCTGACCGAGCCACTTGGGGGTGGAGCCGAGGTCGGTGATGACGGCGGCGCGCTGGCCACGGACCTCCACCGCCCAGGCCACGGGCTCCGGCGTGTCGTGGGGCACCGACCAGGCCTCGAGCCGCCAGTCGTCGAGGGTCACCGTCTGGCCCGGGCTGACCACCTGGATGTTCTCGGGTCGCCGCTTCGGCGGAATGCCGCGCAGGGTGCCTTCGGTGACCCAGGTGATGGGGGCCTTGCCGTCGCGCTTGATCAGGCGACGCTCGAGGATGGCGAGCGCGCCGATGTGGTCGCTGTGCTCGTGGGTCACCATCACGCCGTCGATGGGCGCGTCGGGCATGCCCAGCTGCTCGAGGCGCAGCAGGATCTGCTTGGTGGAGATGCCCGCATCCACGAGGAAACCCCTGCGGCCGTCCGTGAGGTAGGTGGCATTGCCCTTCGAACCGGAGCCCAGGGAGACCATGGTCAGACCATGGGGCGTGTCGGCGGATCTCGGGGCGGGCATGGTGCATCCTGTCTGTGTATGGTGCTGGCGTTGTACAGCGGCCCCCACGGCCAGGCCAGGAGTACTTCATGAGCAAGCGAATCGGTATCCTCACCGGCGGCGGAGACGCCCCGGGGCTCAACGCGGTCATCCGCGCCGTCGTCAAGTACGGCGTGGGCCGCCTCGGCTGGGAGATCGTCGGCATCGAAGACAGCTTCAACGGCCTCCTCGAGGACGCCATCCGCATCCACCACCTCACCCCCGCCTCCTGCAAGGGCCTGCTCCAGCGGGGCGGCACCGTGCTGGGCACCACCAACAAGGGCGACCCCTTCGCCTGGGTCGAGGGGGGCAAGGTCGTCGACCGCACCCAGCGGCTCGCGGAACGGGTGCGCGACCTCGGCATGGAGGGCCTCATCGTGATCGGTGGCGACGGCACCCAGGCCATCGGCCACCGCCTCATGAAGGAGACGGGCGTCCCCGTGGTGGGCGTGCCGAAGACCATCGACAACGACCTGCGGGCCACCGACCAGACCTTCGGCTTCCAGTCCGCCGTCGACGTGGCCACCGAGGCCCTCGATCGCCTCCACACCACCGCCGAGGCCCACGATCGGGTGCTCATCCTCGAGGTCATGGGGCGTGACGCCGGCCACATCGCGCTGCACGCGGGTATCGCCGGCGGAGCCGACGTCATCCTGCTCCCCGAGCTGCCCTACGATGCCTCCCGGGTCGCCGCGAAGATCCGCCGGCGCCAGCTCATCAAGCGTCACTTCTCCCTCATCGTGGTGGCCGAGGGCGCCGTACCGGCGGAGGTCGCGGAACGCTGCGAGAGCCTCGCTGAGCGATGGACCTGGCTGAGGGCACACGGTGGCGCGGGCGCCGCCCTCGGGCACAAGCTCCCCGAGCTCGTCCAGGCGGAGATCCGTACCGTGGTGCTCGGTCACCTGCAGCGGGGCGGATCGCCGGTGCCCTTCGACCGGGTGCTGGCCACCCGCTTCGGCGTGAAGGCCGTGGAGCTCGTCGCGGAAGGACGCTGGGGACAGATGGTCTGCTACAAGGGCGGCTCGGTCACCTCCATCCACCTCGACGAGGTCACCGGTGGCATCCGGGGCGTCGATACGGAAGGCGAGCTGTGCCAGGTGGCACGGCGGGTGGGCGTCGAGCTGGGGCAACCGCTGTGAGGGCCGTGGTCATCGGCGTCGGCATCGCCGGCAGGGCACGCGTGCGGGCCGTGCAGGCCATCGACGGTCTCGAGCTTCTCGGGGGGTACCGGGGACGCTTCCTGCCCGACCTCGACATCCCCGTGTTGCATGACCTCCCTGCAGCGCTCCAGGCTGCAGACCTGGCCATCATCAGCACCCCCACCGACACCCACGCACACCTGGTCCGCAAGGCCCTGCAGGCCGGCTGCCACGTGGTCGTGGAGTTCCCCCTGGCGTCGAGCGAGGCCGAGGCCCGGGGCCTGTTCGACCTCGCCGACGAACGTGGGCGCATGCTCCATGTGGAGCACATCGAGCTGCTGAGCCGCACCACCACGTGGATGGCCGAGCAGGTGCGCGGCCAGCGCATCCTCGAGGGAGGCATGGTGATGGACCAGCCCTCCATGGCGGGCGCCTCCAGGGAGGCGTTCGCGCTGTCCCAGGTGCCCCGTTTGCATCGGTGGAGGTGTGTGGGAGGGGGGATCGACCGCGTGGACCTGCAGCGCTGGATTGACGGGGAGCTGCACGCGGAGGTCACCCTCGCGGGGGCCGTGCCCGTCTCCCTGGTGGCCCGGCGGGATCCCGCCCGCAGGCGTGGACTGGACTGGTGGGTGCGGACCGACAACCACAGGTACCGGGTACAGGGGAGCACCCTGTACATCGACGGCGAGGAGGTCGGACGCGTGGGCTTCTCCGGCCTGTTCGAAGACGACCTGCGCCGTGCGCTCGATGCCCTGAAAGGGGGAGGGGAGTCCTACGTCAGCCGGGACGACATCCTCTCCGTACTGGGGCACTGTGCAGCCCTCTTGAGGTGAAAACGTCAGACAGTCGCAATCGGTTGATGACAACCCTTGACCTGTGACCTTGTTCCCCTTACGACCCGCAGCGATGACCACCCATGGGGTGTGGTGCCGCGAAATATTGCGGCCCCCTTGCCGCCCTGAGGTGGTCCTATATCTCTGCTGCGACGAAAACCGCCCAATCCTGGGCGCGGAGGGTGGATGAGCCGATTCACAACCAACACCATGGGGCTGGCGACGATCGCCGCCGTCGTGGTCCTTTCGGCCGGTTGCCTCAACGAGCAGGCCTATCAGGGTACCGAGGACTTCCCTCGGCACACCAACAATCTCCTCCCCGATCCCATCGAGGGTGAGGCTCAGATTGGTGCAGGTCTGGTCACTGGGGAAGGCCTGGAACAGCCGATTGCGTTTCCTCACTACACGCACGTCACCGACCTCGGCATGCAGTGCGAGTACTGTCACCAGGCAGCTCGCAAGTCGATCCACGCCGGCGTGCCCCAGACTTCCACCTGCATGAACTGCCACAAGTACGTGAAGACCGACTCTCCTGAGATCCAGAAGGTCAAGGCTTCCTACGACTCTGGCAACCCCATCTCCTGGAAGAAGGTCCACGACCTGCCCGACTACGTGCACTTCGCTCACAAGCGGCACGTCCAGGCTGGCGTCGACTGCACCGAGTGCCACGGACTGATGGGCCTGCAGGGCCAGCCCACCACCTGGACCGAGACGGTCAAGGAGTACAACGAGGCTGGCGAGGTCACCCACGTGGAGAACGTGGCGAAGGAAGGCATCCGCTGGCCCGTGGTCCGTGAGACCACCATGCAGATGGGCTGGTGCCTCGACTGCCACGGTGGCCACCCCTCCATCGACGAAAACTATGGCGACCAAGCAGACCTCCGGCGTGCAGAGCTGAAGGATTGCTGGACCTGCCACAAGTGAACCGGAGCTGAACGTGACCAACCTCAATCGCCGGGACTTCCTGAAGGCCCTGGGGATCACGAGCGGAGCATCGGCTCTTTCTGCTTGTGGTCTCGACGACAACCGCTACCGCACGCCGGTCGAGAGCATCCTGCCCTACGTCGTGAAGCCGGACCAGGTCACCCCTGGTACCCCCACCTTCTTCGCGACCTCCGCCCTGCAGGGGCCTCACGCCGCCCCCGTGCTGGCTCGCCACCGTGATGGCCGTGTCATCAACGTCGGCGCCAACAAGCGTGCCCCCACCGCTCCCGCCGTGCAGGCGTTCAACCTGTACGAGCTGCAGAAGCACTTCTCCCCCGACCGCGTCACCGGCCCCATGAAGGCTGGTGCTCCCGTGTCCTGGGAGGATGGCCTCAACGAGCTGTCCGCTGCCGTCTCCGCCAAGGGCGCCAAGAAGGTCGCCTACCTCGGTGGCTACAAGGGCCCCGCCCTCGAGCAGCTCGTCGGTGAGTTCGCCGACATCGCCGTGTTCTGGGAGCCCACCGGCTACGACGCCCTCGTCGACGCCGCCGAGGCCCTCTTCGGCGTTCGCGCGATGCCCCACTACGGTCTGCACAAGGCCGGCTACGTGCTGTCCTTCGGCGCGCCCTTCCTCTCCGGTTGGGGCGACAGCAGCATCGCAGCCCGCTACGCCGAGGCCCGTGACCCCAACGTCGGTCACAGCGTCGTGCGCTTCGGCCTCGTGGCTCCCCACCGCGACCAGACCGGCGGCAACGCCGACGACTGGATGGCCTGCGCACCCGGCTCCGAGCTGGTGGTCGCACGCGCCATCGCTGCCTGGGTCGCCAACAAGAAGGGCGCCTCCGCGGAGATCAAGGCCCTCATCGGCAACGTCTCCCTCGACGAGGCCGCTTCCGCTTCCGGTCTGTCCAAGGAGGCCATCGAGTCCGCAGCAGCCAACTTCGCTGCCCACGACTCGATCGCACTGCCCGGCGGCGTGTCCGGTTCCACGGATCTGGCCGCAGCCACCTACCTGCTGAACCTGGCAGGCGGCGCTTCCGCCGAGATGTTCCACTTCGGTGGCTTCTCCGGCCGCGTCGATGGCTACGCCAAGCTCGAGGCCCTCAAGGCCGCCCTCGATGCCGGTGAGATCGCCGTCCTGCTCGTCGACGACGCCAACCCCGTCTACGCCCTGCCCGGCGGTGCCGACTTCGGTGCCTCCATCAGCAAGGCCGGCCTGGTCGTGTCCGTCGATTCCGCTCCCAGCGAGACTGCCGCACTGGCCAGCCTCGTGCTCCCCACCTCGGACGTCTTCGAGGACTGGGGCGTCGAGCAGCCCGTCGCAGGCATGTACCTCACCCGTCAGCCCGCACAGTCGGCCCTGCACGACACCCGCTCCCTGGGTGACATCCTGCTGGCCGTCGGCAAGGCCGCCGGTGTGGCTGCCGCTGCTCCCGCTCCCGCCGCTGAGGGCGAGGAGGCCGTCGAGGGTGAGGAGGCAGTCGCTGCCCCCGTCGCCGCCGGTTTCTCCGCTGCCAACTGGCAGGAGTACGTGAAGAGCTGGGTCCGGGCGAACCTCTTCTCCGGTGGCGACTTCTCCGCCTTCTGGGAGAAGACCGTCATCGACGGCTTCGTCTCCGCGGCTGCTGCTGCTTCCGTGCCCGGTCTGGTCGCAGGCGCCTACGCCTTCGCCGCCACCGAGGCCCAGGGCTCCGGCGAGTACTTCCTGCACCTGCACAACCACTCCCAGCGTCTGGATGGCCGCTACGCCAACCAGCCCTGGGCCCAGGAGCTCCCCGATCCCATGACCGGTGAGGTCTGGGGCAGCTGGCTGGAGGTCTCCAAGGCCACCGCCGACGCCCTGGGTGTGGGCTACAACGATGCCGTCATCGTCACCACCCCCGCGGGTGAGTTCGAGGTCGGTGTGCACGTGCTCCCCTCCGTGCCCGACAACGTCGTGGCGCTGGCACTCGGCAACGGCCACACCGCTGCCGGTCGCTACGCCAACGAGTACGGTGTCAACGGCGCCGCCATGGCCACCCTGGCCAAGGACTCGAAGGGCAACGCCACCTACGGTCCCATCAAGGTGTCCGTGAAGTCCGCAGGCAAGAAGGCCGACCTCGTCACCGCCTTCTCCACGTTCGGCATGTCCGACGAGGGCCGCAGCTTCGGCGTGGCAGTGAACGCAGGCCAGCTCGCCGAGCACGGCGACGCAGCCTCCGATCACCCCGGCGAGATGACCGGCATCCACCACCTGCAGCTCGATGCGCGTCTGCGTGAGAAGGGCATCTCCGACTTCTACGGTCTGCCCGACCACCCGAACTACCGCTTCGGTCTCACGGTCGACACCAACGCCTGCACCGGCTGTGGCGCCTGCTCCGTGGCTTGCTACGCCGAGAACAACCTGCCGATCGTCGGCAAGGTGAAGGTGGCCGAGGGCCGCGAGATGGGCTGGATCCGCATCAACCGCTACTGGGAGACCGACCAGGGCGGCCAGGACGACATCCGCTTCGTCCCCATGATGTGCCAGCACTGTGGCCACGCAGGCTGCGAGAACGTCTGCCCGGTCCTCGCGACCTACCACAGCATCGATGGCCTCAACGCCATGGTCTACAACCGCTGCGCCGGTACCCGGTACTGCTCCAACGCGTGCCCCTACACCGTGCGTCGGTTCAACTACCACAGCTACGCATGGCCCGAGCCCTTCAACCTGCAGCTCAACCCCGACGTCGTCGTTCGTACGATGGGCGTGATGGAGAAGTGCACGTTCTGCGTGCAGCGTATCCGTCAGGTCAAGAGCGCCTACAAGGACGGCGGCAACTTCACCGCTACCGTGCCTTCCGAGGTGTGGGAGCAGGTGCCGGCTTGTGCCGAGGCTTGTCCGAGCCAGGCGCTGACCTTCGGCAACCTCGTCGAGGAAGGCTCCAAGGTCGTCGCGGCCACCAAGTCCGGTCGTCGCTACCAGCCCCTCGAGGAGCTGAACGCATTCTCTGCCGTGACCTACCTGGCCAAGGCAAACTTCCACATCGAACCTCCGTCCCACGGCGGTGGTCACGGCGCGGGCCATGGTGAAGACCATGGTGATGCCCACCACGACGAGGCCGGTCACGGCTCCGACGATCACGGTGAGGCAGCCCACGACGACAACCACAAGGGCGGCGAAGACCACCCTGAAGCTGGCGGCCACTGAGGGAGGACCTGCTCGTGTTTCTGAATCACAAACCGAATCGGCCTGCCACGTACGGTGAGGCCAACCGAGACATCATCCGGGTCCTCCTGAGCCCCAGCATGGGCTACTTCGCCCTGCTGGCTCTGGTCACCACCCTGATGATCTACGGCGGCTACAGCTGGTACATGCAGCTGCGCTACGGACTGGGTGTTGCCGGCATCACCCACCCGAACATGTGGGGTGTCTACATCGTCACCTTCGTGTTCTGGGTTGGTATCGGCCACGCAGGCACCCTGATCTCCGCCATCCTCTACCTGGTGCGCTCCAAGTGGCGTACCGGCGTCTACCGCGCCTCCGAGGCCATGACGGTCTTCGCGGTCATGACGGCATTGCTCTTCCCGGTTCTCCACCTGGGTCGCGCCTGGCAGATGTACTGGTTCTTCCCGTACCCCAACCAGCGCTACCTGTGGGTGAACTTCAAGTCGCCGCTGATGTGGGACGTCTTCGCCATCTCCACCTACTTCACGGTGTCGGCGGTGTTCTTCTTCATCGGTCTGGTGCCCGACATCGCCATCGTGCGTGACCACTCCAAGGGCGCCATCCGCAAGGTGTACAGCCTGCTGTCCCTCGGTTGGGCCGGCACCGGTCGCCAGTGGCACCACTACATGGCTGCCTACGGCTTCTTCGCCGCCCTGGCTGCCCCCCTGGTGCTCTCCGTCCACAGTGTCGTCTCCTGGGACTTCGCCGTGGCCATCACCGCCGGTTGGCACTCCACCATCTTCCCGCCGTACTTCGTCGCAGGCGCCATCTTCTCCGGCTGTGCGATGGTCATCACCCTTCTCCTTCCCCTGACGATCGCGTTCAAGTGGGAGAAGTACGTGAACATCTGGCACTTCGAGCAGCTCGCCAAGATGTGCCTGCTCACCAGCGGCATCCTCACCTACGCATACGCCACCGAGTACTTCGTGGGCTGGTACTCCCAGAACCCCTACGAGTGGCAGATCTTCGCATGGCGTGCCACCGGTGAGTACGCATGGGCCTTCTGGACCATGGTCATCTGCAACTGTGTTGCACCTCTGCCCTGGTACATCCCCAGCCTGCGCCGGAACCCCTGGGTCCTGTTCATCGTGTCGATCTTCATCAACATCGGCATGTGGTTCGAGCGGTTCAACATCGTCGTGTCCTCGCTGTCCCACAACTTCGACCCGAGCACCTGGTGGTACTACTGGCCCTCCGAGGTGGAGTGGGGCATCATGATCGGCTCCTTCGGCTGGTTCGGATTCTGGTTCCTGCTGTTCCTTCAGGCGCTGCCCGCCGTGGCCATCGCTGAGATCAAGGAACTCATCGCGCCTCCCGTCAAGGGCGCCCTGGAGGCCAAGTGAGCACCTTCGGCAACATCAAGCGCGGCACCGCGGTCAAGGGCATCTTCGCCCACCTCGACCTCTTCATGACCGCCGCGGATCGTCTGAAGAAGGCCGGTTTCCGCAACTTCGAGGTCCTGTCCCCCCTGCCTCGGCACGAAGTCCTCGACGTCGTGTCCGAGGGGCGCCCCTCCCCGGTGCGCTGGTGGACCCTGACCGGTGGCATCACCGGCATCACCTGCGGTTTCCTGCTGACCTCGCTCACCGCGATCCAGTGGCCCATGATCAACCCCGGCGGCAAGCCGGTGGTGTCCCTCCCTCCCTACGCCGTCATCATGTTCGAGTGCACCATCCTCTTCGGCGCACTGTTCACCCTCGCGGGTCTGCTGGTGCACTGCGGTCTTCCTTCCTGGGGCCTGAACAAGTCCCTGCAGGATCCCCGCTGCCAGGATGACAAGTTCGGCATCGTGTTCCTCGACGCCAAGGACTCCGACCTGTCCGATATCGTCGAGGTCCTCCGCGGCGCTGGCGCCATCGAGGTCACCACTGGCGACGACACCATCTACGAGGTGCCCAATGCGTGACACCAAGTCCTTCCTGAAGGTGGCTGCGTTCTCCGCAGCCGCCACCCTGGCAGGTCAGGCGATGGCCATGCCCTGGGACACCGACATGGCCGACTCCGACGCCGTCAAGGCCTACGAGCGGATCATGATGCCCCTCCCCGAGGGCGTGATGTCCCAGCCCCACCTGCTGACCCCCATCAGCTACCGTGCGGTCTCCCCCTGGATCGTCGACGGCGCGCTCACCACGGCCACGGCCTCCATGAGCAACCCCCTCGACGCCAGCGCTGACGTGCTGGCCCAGGGCGAGCGGATGTACAACGTCTACTGTACGCCCTGCCACGGCAACGGCGTCGAGCTCGGCCCCGTGTCCGAGCGCGGCTACCCCGCCATCGCAGTGCTGGCTGGCGACAAGGGTCGTCTGCAGAACCAGACGGATGGTCACGTCTACCTGACCATCTTCAACGGCAGCATGTCCGGTCTGATGCCCGGCTACAGCTACGCCATGACCGAGCAGGAGATGTGGTCCATCGTGTCCTACATGCGCCACAGCCTGCCCAACGCTGCCGCACCTGCTCCTGTCGCTCCCGCGGCAGAAGAGGGTGAGGAGGCCGACCAATGAGCTCCTACGATCAGAAGGTTCAGGCAGCCATCGCGTCCGTGAAGGGCCGTTCGCTGCCCGCCAAGGCCCGCACCCTCGCACTCGCAGGCATCGCCTGGGGTGTCATCGGTCTGGCCTACGGCTTCTTCGCCGGTGAGAAGTCCTGGACCCTGGGCGCACTGCTCGTGTCCGTCTTCTACTTCATGTGCATGGGCCAGGGCGCCATGATGTTCTCCGTGGTCCTCACGGGTACACTGGCGCGCTGGGGCCGTCCCCTCAAGCGCATCGCCGAGATGCTCGCCTTCACCCTCCCCGTGACCTACATCGCCCTGGTGGTGTTCTTCGTCCTGGGTGGTCTGGGCGTGTACGAGTGGGCTCCCCACAACCTCGTGACCCCTGATGGCCACGCCATCGGTCTCGAGCCCCACGCACCTGGCGCGCTTGCCGCCAAGCCCTTCTGGCTGTCCTCGGGCTTCTTCATCGCCCGCCAGCTGATCGGCTTTGGCATCCTGCTGGTGCTGGACGTCATGTTCATCCGCTCCAGCCTGCGTCCCGACCTCATCCTCGCCAAGCAGACCCTCGGCAACGAGGCACCCGCATGGTGGGACCGCATCATCGGTGGCAAGACCGATGTGCAGGCCGAGGCCGAGGCCACCGCCTACCGCGGTCAGTGGATGACTCCGGTGATGGGCCTGTCCTACGCCGTGTTCTTCAGCCTGCTCACCTTCGACCTCATCATGTCGATGGACGCCTGGTGGTTCTCCAACATGTTCGGCGGTTGGGTCTTCATGTCCAGCCTCTGGCTCGGCATGGCCACCATCGCCTTCGTCATCACCATGGGTCGCGAGTGGCTGGGTCTGGGCGAGTGGGTCAGCAAGGCCACCACCCACGACCTCGGCAAGCTGATGCTCGCTGGCACGATGTTCTGGGGCTACACCCTGTACGCCCAGCTGCTGCCCATCTGGTACGCTGACGTGCCCGAGGAGACCAACTACCTCCTCGTCCGCATGATGCTGCCCGAGTGGTCCTGGCTGTCCAAGGTCGTCGCCATCACCTGCTTCATCGCTCCCTTCACCATCCTGCTCTCCCGCGGTGTGAAGAAGATGCGGTGGCCCTTCGCAGCCGTGGCGATGCTCATCATGCTGGGTGTGTTCCTCGAGCGCTCCCTGCTGGTCATGCCCTCCGCCTGGCGTTCCGAGTTCCTCACCCTCGACTTCATCATCGTGAACTTCGGTGTGTGGTTCGGCATGGGTGGCCTCGTGACCCTGTGGTTCGGCAAGTACATGTCCGAGGTCCCCGCAGTGCCCGTCGCCGACGAGTACCTGAAGGACGACCCGTGGGAGGTCCACGTGCACTCCCTCGACGAGGCACACGGCCACCACTGATTCGCCTGGCGAATCGTCACGCCCCACCCGGCTTCGGCCCGGTGGGGCGTCTTCGTTCTTGGGCCCGGTCGCGGGGTGCGTGCTACGGGGCAGGGGAGAGGTCAGGTCCAGGAGGCAGTGTGCGGATCACGGGTGGCAAGGCACGCGGACGGGTGGTTCGGCAGAAGGTCCAGAAGGGGGTGAGACCCACTTCTTCCAAGGTGCGCGAGGCACTGTTCTCCATGATCGGGCACGACCTGAGCGGGGAGCGGGTGCTCGACGCCTTCGGCGGGTCGGGCATCATGGGCCTGGAGGCCTGGTCGCGGGGCGCGGATGTGACCATCGTGGAGAAGCGCCCCCAGGCTGCACGGGTGCTGAAGGAGGCCGGGCAGAGCGTGGCCGCGGCGTGGAACGTCGTGGTCGGCGACAGCCTCAAGGTGGCGCCTCGGCTCGGTCCGTTCGACGGGATCTTCGCCGATCCTCCCTATGCACTCGATCCCGGCCCCATCCTCGAGCTGCTCGCCCCGCTGGCGGAGCAGTGGCTGGTGTTCGAGACCGACGTGGACCGGCAGCTTCCCGGCGCCGTGGGGCATCTCGAGCTGTACAAGCGGCGCGACTTCGGCCAGACGAGCCTGTGGGTCTACTTCGCGCAGGAAGGAGACGAGGAATGAGTGAGCCGACCCTCGAACAGGCGCGAGATGCCCTGGTGGCGCTGCAGCACGTCGGTACGGTGGAGGGCGGCGAGGTGCGGCTCGAGACCGATGGCGACGTGGCGCACCTGGTGCTGGATCACTCGGAGGCGCGCAACGCCCTGAGCCTCGACATGATGGTGCAGCTGGCCGATGCCGTCGATGCGCTGCGGTCGTTCTCGGGCCATGCGGTGGTGCTCCGGTCCGCGAGCCCCGGCATGTTCTGTGCGGGGGGCAACCTCAAGGACGTCCGCCAGGCGCTGCCGGCGCCAGAGCGTGGACAGCAGATGGCCTGGACGATGGCCACGGTGCTCGACGCACTGGCCGAGCTGCCCCAGGTGGTCATCGCAGCGGTCGACGGGCCGGCCGTGGGCGGTGGCGCGGAGCTTCTCACCGCTGCGGACTTCCGCCTGATGTCGGACCGGGCCTGGTTCCAGTTCCGTCAGGTGCGGCTGGGCGTGGCCGCCGGGTGGGGTGGCGTGCCGCGGCTTCTACGTCACGTACCGCCGGCGGTGGCGCGGCGTTGGCTCCTCCTGGGGCCGCGAGTCGCCGGCCCGGAGGCGGTGGCCGCCGGCTATGCGGAAAAGGCGAGTGGGGTCATCGACCACGCACTCGAAGCCTTGCTGGATGCCCTCTCGGAGGTCCGGCCCGGCGCCATGGACGCCCTCAAGGGGCAGATGCTGGCTGCGCAGGCCGGTGCATCCGGGGCGGTCCAGGCGGAGCTGTTCGCCCAGACCTGGTTCTCGGTGGAGCACCGGCGCGCGCTGGGCCTGCCGGACGACGAAGGCTGAGGCCCAGACGGGTCCGCTCCTCGTGCACTCCGAGGCCGCCCACGGGGCGGCACGCTGGCACGTGGGCGCGGCCCCTGGTGGGCGGCCGGGGTCTCAGTCGTCGAGAGTGGGCACGGGCCATCCCCGGCGAGTGAGCTGCGCCGAGAGGAAGTCGACCACACGCTGGGTGGCCTCGTGGACCTCCGGTGCGGAGTCGGCGGTGGCCCGTGCGATGGTCATCTGGTGGCGGCAGAGCTGGGTGAGGTGATCCTGCAGGTGGGGCTCGTCGCCGTGCAGGAGGACGGGACCGAACTCCAGCTCGAGGCCCTCGTGGGGCTCGTCGCCCTGCTCTGCGCGGATGATCTCCGCGTACTTGCGTCCCTCCCAGGCCAGGGTCTCGTCGACGATGCGGTAGCCAAGCCGCTTGAGCGTGCGACGGAGCTTGCGTGGGTCGTCGGGGGCGTGGGTGACGAGGATCGTCGGCAGCGGCCCTCGCTCCAGGATGCCCTCGATCGTGAGGGCGCCCATGCCGGCGATGATGGCGGCGGGGACCTCCCGGAAGGGAAGCAGACCGTCTGCGACGACCCAGGGCACATCGCGGCGGCCGAGGCGGTTCGGACGTCGCTCCGTGGCGACGCCACCGACGGCGTGGGCGACGTGGCCGTGATCGGCCCCCACGTCGACCAGCAGCGGGGCGTCGGTCGGAGCCAGCCGGGCGAGGGCGGCCCTGCGCGCTGCACCGAGTCGCTTCATCCCTGACCTCCGGGACCACGGGTCGCGGTTCCCTGGGCGTTGCGCGCGGCGCGCTGGAATCCGCGGATGGCTTCGTCGGCCTGCTCGGCAGTGGAGGGGCCCTGACCGGCACTGGTGGCGAGCTGGTCGAGGGCCCGACGGAGCTGCTTGACGGTGGTCTTCGGCGCGGAGCCGTCGATGAGGGCCGGCTCGAGCTCGGCCAGGGAGGCCCAGAGGTCGCGTCGCGCGAGCTCGGGGAGGTCCTTGCGGTGGGCGAGCTCGGCGCGGACGTTGCAGTAGGAGGTCCAGGTCTCGGAGCGTGGGGTGACCCGATCCTGGGCGTCCTTGAGATCGTGCATGGTGGCCGTGGACTTCTGCAGGGTCGTGCGCTGGACGCCGAAGACGATCCACTTGGACACGAGCAGGGCGCCGGCCACACCGACGGCGAGCACGGGGGACTTCCAGAGCACGAGCACGGCGATCAGGGCGGCCACGGTGGTGAGCACGCCGAGAAGGCGAGACGATCCGGTGCCCGTGGAGGACAGTGTGGTGTCGAGGCCGAGGTCGGTCTGCAGCTGGGCCTGGATGGGACGGGCACCGGCCACCGAGCGGGCCATGGAGACGAGCACCGGCACGTCTTCCTTCCACTGCTGCTGGATGCGGGCGAGGGGAAGGGTGGTGGCGGCAGCGGTACGGTGCAGGAGCGCCTCGTCCGGACCGGGCGGGGCGGGGACGAGCACGGCGATGGTCTCGGTGCGTGCGGCACGGCCACTGGAGGCGGCCTTGCCGGGACCGGTGGTGTACTTGATGGGCGGTTGGCTCATGGAATCCCCGGGCTGACGTGGGGGAGGGGTAGCCCGTTGCGACGGGTTCCACCATGGGGGCCAGGAGCTGGCGCCTGCCCCGGTTTCCTCGTGGAGGGTCCATCAGGCGGCTGTCATCATTTGTGGGCGGCGGACGGACCAAGCATGGCTATCTCGGATATAACGACGTCATGATGCCGTGTGGCGAGGGGTTCTGACAGGTGCGGCCACCCGTGCTAGTTTGCGGGCCTGACGGAGGCGCCATGAGCGAAGCGTTGACTCTTGAGACCATCATCGGATTCCTGCTCGAAACCCCGATGTTCAAGTTCCTCGATCCCGAGGAGCTGACGGACATCGTGCGGATCATGCAGATCAACCCCGTCCGCGAGGGCGCGTACCTGATGCGCGAGGGCCAGGCCGGCAACGCGTGGTACGTGATCTTCGAGGGCAACGCCGAGGTCGTGAAGACCGAGGGCGACACCGAGATCAAGCTCGTCGATCTCGGCCCCCGCGATGTCGTGGGTGAGATGGCCGTCCTCGACGACGCGCCGCGGTCCGCCAGCGTGCGGGCGTCGACCGACATGAAGGTCTTCACCTTCCCCCGCGATGCCTTCGTGGCGCTGCTCGCCGACGACAACCTCGCTGCGTACAAGCTGGTGCACCAGATCGCACGGGTGCTCGTCGCTCGTCAGCGGCGGGCCAACGACGAGCTCGTGCTGCCCGACGAAACGAGCGCGTGATGCGGCTGCTCGGCCTGCTCGCTGCCGGGCTGGCCTGGGCTGGCCCTGACGCACGACTGCCCGATGACCTCCGCGTGGAGGTCATGCCCTGGGATGCCCCGGAGCGGTTCGCCGCCCGGGGCGCCTCTGGTTCGGGGCAGGTCGTCTGCGTGCCGCTGGTGCCCACGGTGCAGCAGGCCTGCCTGTCCCGTGTCCAGGGCGACAAGCGCTCCTGGGTCACCCAGGGCGACCTCGCCGGTTGGTCGGTGGAGCCCGGCGATGTCATCGCCCACATGGCGAGCACGGCCGAGGCGAGCCTGCCGGTGGTGGGAGAGTGGCGCGAGGTCCAGGACCTCCCCGGCAAGCGCTACTGGATCAGCACCGACCCCACCCTGAGCGGCACGCCCTACCTGTCCGCGCCGGCGGTCACGCGGCTGCTGGGCTCCGAACACGTGCGCCTGGCGAGCCCCAACGTGGGCATCACCCTGGCGTGGCCGGGCGGCGACCAGGAGCTCGACCGGGTCATGATGGTGGCTGTGTACGAGATGTACGACAAGCAGACCAACCCCATCTCGCCCGCCATCATCGGACTCGACAAGGCAGGGCAGTGGGTGCGCATCGGTCAGGCGCGCCCTCGTGAGGACGGACAGGTCCCCACCCCCTGAGGCGTCCGTCGTCGTGGGGCCATACCGGTCGCCGCCGTAGTGGAGAGCACCCGGTGCCTGGGGGCGACTCCATGCGTGCAGGTGCCTGGGCCACAGGTGGTGTGCGGGGCGTCACGCGGCGCTGGAACGCACAAAAGCCGCACATCGTGAGATGTGCGGCTCTTCGAGTGGAGCGGATGGGGATCGAACCCACGACCTCCAGAATGCCATTCTGGCGCTCTCCCAACTGAGCTACCGCCCCGAAGGTGTATGTGCTGCTCGTGACGCAAGAGAGGGGGGAGTGGAGCGGATGGGGATCGAACCCACGACCTCCAGAATGCCATTCTGGCGCTCTCCCAACTGAGCTACCGCCCCGGCTCTCTGCGCCCCGGGGTGACCCCCGCGAGCGCCCGCTAAATAATGTGTGCTGACGGCCCAGGCAACGAAAAAAAGGGCTGCGTGCTCGGAGCGGGGGTCGAACCCGCACTCCCGTTGGGGAAGAGGATTTTAAGTCCCCTGTGTCTACCGATTCCACCATCCGAGCACCGGCTGGGGCCAGTCTAATGACTGCGCTCGCCGGTGTCTTCGACCTCTCGGAGCCACACCGAGGCCTGCGGCAGACACCAGGTGAGCCCGACGCCCGTGAGAAGGGGAAGGATGCCGAACGTGCGGAGCAGATCGCCGCGCAGGCACCAGCCGATGGCCTGCAGGAGGTGGGTGGCGCGTGCGGCGTCCTTCAGGGCATGCCACGTGGCGCGTCCGTCTGCCGTGTGGACCGTGGCCTGGGTGATCCACAGACGGCCCCACCACCAGACGAGCAGGCCGGCGAGCGCCATGAGGGCCTGCAGCAGGTACGCGGGCGGCCACAGCCCCAGCTCGACCAGGTGGCGCGAGAGCCACCACAGGGGACCGCACACGACGGCGAGGGCGGCGGTCAGCAGGGCGCCCCCGGTGGCGAGGGTGGTCCACAGGTGCACGAGCTCCCACAGGCCTTGACGGTGGCTGCGACCGTGGGTCCAGTCCCGCAGGGCCCAGGCGCTGGTGGCCTGCAGCGTGACCCACAACAGGCCCACGTAGAACAGCGAGCGGGCGTCGGGACGGGTGAGCAGGACGATGATCCATGCGAGGTCGGCGGCCGCAGCAGCGAGGCTCGCGCCCACGAGCGTGGGGGGCTCGTCACGGAGCCGACGGTAGGTGCGTCGCAGGGAAGGGAGCCGTGCCATGGGACCTCGCTCAACGCCCTCGTATCGGCAGCGAGGGGCCCGGCATGAGGTGGGGCACGGCGGAGGGACGGGCGCGTCCCTCGAGGTTCCGGGGATCGTGCCGATCCCAAGAACGAGTAAGGCCGCCATGACGGCGGCCTTGTAGCACCGAGGAGACCTCGGTGTGAGGGGGAGGGTCTCAGCGAAGCTTGGGACCGGAACCCTGCTTGGAAGCGCGACGGATGGCGCGGCGGTTGGCCTTGCGACGGCGCTTCTCGGCGAGGCGCTGCTTGAGGCGACGCTTCTCACCGGGCTTCAGGTAGAAGCTGTTCTTCTTGATGTCCTTGCGGATGCCTTCGCGCTCGACCTTGCGGCGGAACCGGCGCAGGGCCTTCTCGAAGGGCTCGTTTTCACGAACGGTGACGAGAATCAAGTGATACTCCAGAAACGATAAGGTGGGGGGAACAGGGCCCTGCTGGACCATTGTTCCAGGCACCGGCAGTTTTAAAGGGTTTGAGGCCCGGGCGCCAGTTCTTGTCGAAAAAACCCGCGTGAGTGGAGGCAGGGTTCATTCGGCGGACACCCGGTGGGGCAGTGGGGCACCAGGTGCAGGTGCCTCGCCCTTGGTCACCAGCCAGGACAAGAGCCCGAGCCGATGAGGCGTCGTACCCCGTCCGGGCAGTCGGAGCCAGTACGGGATGGGCCGCGACACCCGGCCCTAGAAGCGGACGCCCAGCGTGCCGCCGTAGAACAGGCCGTTGTGGACACCGCCTTCGAGGCGCAGGGCGACGCGCTCGCCGAACAGCATCTGGAAGCCGGCCTGGAAGGTGAGCCAGGGCCAGGCCTTCAGCGGCATGTCGACCACACCGTCGGCGGGGTCGCCGTTCTGGTAGCGCAGGTAGCCCGGGGTGCCGGAGGCATACTTCCAGTTCTCCAGCTCGCCGAGCATGATGCCGAGGCCGAGGCCGGCGCCCACCACGAAGGACAGGCCGAAGGCCTTGTTGTGGGTCTGGTCGGGACGGACGATCGGGACCTCGTGCAGGTAGTCGTACCCGAACAGGATGAAGCCGAAATTGTCCGAGGGGAGGACGTAGTGGCCGTCGAGGTGGTCGATGGGGTCCTCGTTGCGGTCGTCCCAGTAGCCTTCGTCCATCTCGGAATCGAGGTACTCGAACCAGATGATGTGGTTGTTGCGCGCCTCGATGAAGGAGAACTCGAAGCCGTAGGTGTTGCCGGCGATCGACGGCCTCTTTCCGGCCTGTGACGGGTAGCCGTCGTCGTCGATGTCGAAGTACCACTGGTCCATCAGTGCGTCGGGGATGGTGTAGCGGCGGTAGCGGAGTCCCACCTGCATCTGGTAGCCCCGGGCCTCCCTCTCGATCGGCTCGTCGGACTCGATGTCTTCGAGCAGGTCCTGGGGGGAGTCGTCGGGCGCGTCCTGCGGATCGGCGGATGCATCCTGCGCGACGGGCGAGGGGGAGGCCAGCTCGGCGATGGGCTCTGCATGAGCCGCTCCGGTACCGGCGAGTCCGAGAAAGAGAGCGATGCCTGGCGTCATGGAGGGGTCCTCGTGTGGCGGCGCCAAGGTACACCAGGTGATGGTGGCGCTTCCAGGTTAGAGTCACGGTGGAGGATTGGATGCTCAAGGACCTACGTCGTGCTCTTCAGGGGGATGCGCTCCCCGTCTACCTGATCCACGGCGATGAGCCCTGGCTCCTCGGCCAGGCTCGCGAACTCACGATGCAGGCCCTGCGCCCCACCTGTGAGCCGGCGTCCTTCAACTTCTCGTCCCACGACGCCGCGGGGGATGGGGGGATCCAGGGCGTGCAGGCGTCTCGGACGCTGCCGATGATGGCGCAGCGCCGGCTCGTGCTGATCGAGAACCTGCAGGGGGCCAGCAAGGGCTTCCTGGAGGAGCTGGTAGCCTACGTCGAGGCGCCCACCCCGAGCACCAGCCTGGTGGTCGTCGGCGCCAAGATCCCCAAGCACGGCCGCGGCAAGACGGCCCTCGACAAGAAGCTCATCGCTGCCGCGGGCAAGGTGGGACACGTCGAGACCATCAAGGCCAAGGACACCCGGCCCGAGCAGGTGGCCATGGCGGTGGCCAACGAGCAGGGCCACGAGCTGCGCCGGGCCGAGGCCGAGCTGCTGGTGGAGCTGGCGGGGCGGGAGCTGTCGGTGGTCGTGCAGGAGGTCCACAAGGCCTGTCTGTACGCCGACGAGAGGGCGCCTCTCACAGAGGAGGTCATCACGGCTGCATGCACCGCCGTGGCGGGCCTCGACCACTGGGCGCTCACGGGGGCCATCGCCACCCGCGACCTCGACGCGGCGTTGTCCCGCCTGCACAGGCTGCTGTCCGACGGCGTGGCGGAGCACCAGCTGCTCGCCATGATCCTGTGGCAGCTGCGGCAGATGCTGCGGGTGGCGGAGATGCTGCGGCGGGGCGTGCCGGAGCAGCAGATCCGTCAGGAGCTGCGCCTGTACAGGAACTTCAGCGCCATCCGCAACGCCGTGCGCTCGGGCTTTCCCGGGGCTGCGGAGGTGCTCGGTCGGGTGGTCCAGGCCAACCGGGAGCTCAACCGCTCGGCGGCGGGGGGCGGCGCCGTGATGGAATCGCTCATCTGGGATCTGTGTCGTCCCGCGGGCGCTGCCTGAGCCTGTAGGCGTCGCCACGGCCGGCCGCGGCATGGGGCAGGGAAGGGCTCGTGTCGCTGGCATGGGGACCGCTGGTGGGGTGGCCCCTGGAACGGTCGGGCCCGCCCGAAGGCAGGCCCCAAGAACGGTCGGGCCCGCCCGAAGGCAGGCCCCAAGAACAGTCGAGCCCGCCGAGGAGGCGGGCCCGGAGTGCTTCGCCGGCGGCGAATCAGGCCTCGGCCTGACCCAGTGCCAGGTTCTTCACAAGCTTGTTCAGGCGGCTGATGCGACGAGCAGCCTGGTTCTTGTGAATGACACCCTTGGAAGCCACGCGGTGGATCACGGACATGGCCTCACGCAGCTCAGCCTGGGCGGTCTCGACGTTGCCGGACTCGACAGCGGCGCGGACGGCCTTGATGCGGTTGCGCATGCGGGTGCGGTAGTGACGGTTGCGGGCACGGCGCTTGTCGTTCTGGCGAGCGCGCTTGAGGGCGTCTTTGTGGTTGGCCACGTTGATCTCCAGGATTCTCGAAGTGTTGCGTGATCCGGGAATGAGCCGGATCGATCAGACGGCGGCTAACGCGGCTGAGAGGAGCCAGTCAAGGACTCACCGTCAGATGGGCAGATGCAGCGCCATGCGAGGTAACACGGTGTGACCAGGCGTGCAGCAATTGGTCGAGATTGCAGGACGGGGGCCCGTGCACCGAATTACCAGGGGACGCCGGTGGCTCGCCCGCCACCCCATTCCCTATCGTTGGAGAGCACCTGTGCCGTCCCTGGACCACATCCGCAACTTCGCCATCATCGCCCACATCGACCACGGCAAGTCCACTCTCGCCGACCGGCTCATCCAGACCACCGGTGCGCTGAGCGACCGTGAGATGAAGGCCCAGGTGCTCGACTCCATGGACATCGAGCGTGAGCGGGGCATCACCATCAAGGCACAGACCGCCACGCTCAGCTACACGGCGAAGAATGGCAAGACCTACCAGCTCAACCTGATCGACACCCCCGGTCACGTCGACTTCTCCTACGAGGTCTCCCGGTCCCTGTCGGCCTGTGAAGGCGCGCTGCTGGTGGTCGACGCCGCCCAGGGCGTCGAGGCCCAGACCCTCGCCAACGTCTACCTGGCCCTCGACAACGAGCTCGAGATCGTGCCCGTGATCAACAAGATCGATCTGCCCGGTGCCGATCCGGATCGGGTGGTCGAGGAGATCGAGGACACCATCGGCCTCGACGCCTCCGGTGCCGTGCTGTGCTCCGCGAAGACCGGCATCGGCGTCGACGAGGTCCTCGAGGCCATCGTCACGCAGATGCCGCCTCCGCAGGGTGATCCCGAGGCGCCCCTGAAGGCCCTGATCGTCGACTCCTGGTTCGACTCCTACGTGGGTGTCGTGGTCCTCGTCCGCGTGGTCGACGGCACGCTGAAGGTCGGCGAGAAGATCAAGATGATGGCTACCGATGCCCGCTACGATGTCACCAAGCTGGGCGTCTTCACGCCCCACACCTTCGCCAAGCAGGAGCTGCGGGCCGGTGAGGTGGGCTTCGTCATCGCCTCCATCAAGACCCTCAAGGATGCCCGGGTGGGCGACACCATCACCCACCACCCCCATGGCGCCACGGAGGCCCTGCCCGGCTTCGAAGAGGTCAAGCCCATGGTCTTCTCGGGCATCTACCCGGTGGACTCGGCCGACTACGAGCCCCTCAAGGACGCCCTCGAGAAGCTGCAGCTCAACGATTCGGCCATCTCCATCGAGCCCGACGTGTCCGACGCCCTCGGTCTCGGCTACCGGGTGGGCTTCCTCGGCCTGCTGCACATGGAGATCGTGCAGGAGCGCCTCGAGCGGGAGTTCAACCTCTCGCTCATCACCACGGCGCCCTCCGTCGTGTACCGCGTGCACCCCAAGAAGAAGGGCCTCGACCCGTTCTTCATCCGGTCCCCGTCCCAGCTGCCGGCCCCCGGTGACATCGAGTTCGTCGAGGAGCCCATCGCCCGCGTCACGATCCACTGCCCCGAGCAGCACATCGGCGGCGTGCTCAAGCTGTGTGAGGAGCGCCGCGGCACGCAGGTGAGCTTCGACTTCGCCGGCCCCGGCCGTGTCGTGCTCATCTACGACATCCCCTACGGTGAGGTCGTCTTCGACTTCTTCGATCGGCTGAAGAGCGTGTCCCGTGGCTACGCCTCTATGGACTACGACGTCACCGAGTACAACCGCGACGATCTCGTCAAGGTCGACATCCTGCTCAACGGCGAGCTGGTCGACGCCCTGTCCATCATCTGCCACCGCTCCCACGCCCACTACAAGGGCGGCGAGCTTGCCCGCAAGCTCAAGGAGTTCATCCCCCGGCAGATGTTCGACGTCGCCGTGCAGGCTGCCATCGGCTCCCGCGTCATCGCCCGCACCACGGTCAAGGCGATGCGCAAGGACGTCACCGCCAAGTGCTATGGTGGCGACATCTCCCGCAAGCGCAAGCTGCTGGAGAAGCAGAAGAAGGGCAAGAAGCGCATGAAGGCGCTCGGCAACGTCGAGGTTCCCCAGGAGGCCTTCCTGGCGGTCCTGAAGGTCGGACAGGGGTAGTCGTTCATGGCGTGGTGGCGGTATCTGGCGTTGGTGGTGGTGCTCGTGGTCGTGGCCGTCGCGGCCTTGCCCATGTCCCGGGTGCTGCCACTCGTGTTCGACGACATCGCACTCGACCGGGTGGTGGTCGCCGTGGCGCTGGACTGGCGCGACTTCGGCTACCAGAACGCCCGCACGCGTCTGCAGTACGAGCTCGACCACTGGGAGGTCGGGGCCCAGGTCACCGATGAGCACTGCAGACTGTCCGTGGAGCCCGACTCCGACCTGCGCACGGTTCGCTGCGACTGGAAGGTGAAGCTGGTGCTGCCCATCGCGAAGCGGGAGTTCGACCTCGCTTTCGACTCCTACGCCGCGGTGGACGTCGACGGCAAGTTGGTACTATAGGTGCCGCTCCCGGTCCCGCTGGGCTACACTGGCGGACGTCGTGGGAGGCCACAGGCACACCGATACGCCTCCCTGCAAGCATCATGGGCACCCGTTCGTGCCCCAACGGAGATGATATGAACCGTCACCCCATCACCCCCGAGGGGTACCAGGCCGTCGAGAAGGAACTCCGGCACCAGAAGGAGGTCGTCCGCCTCAGCATCGTGCGCGACATCGAAGAGGCGCGCGCCCACGGCGACATCTCCGAGAACTCCGAGTACGAGGATGCCAAGGAGCGGCAGAGCCTGTGCGAGGCACGCATCGCGTTCCTCGAGAACGTCGTGGCCAGTGCCGAGATCATCGACGTGAAGAAGCTCCCCCAGAACGGCCGCGTGGTGTTCGGCACCACGGTCATCCTGGAGGATGTCGACAGTGGCGAGGAGCGTCGCTGGCGCCTGGTCGGTGAGACCGAGTCCGATGTCGAGGCCGGCAAGATCAGCTTCCGCGCACCGCTCGGCCGCGCCCTCATCGGAAAGGAAGAGGGTGCCGAGGTCGAGGTGCCCGCACCGGGCGGCAAGCGCCGCTGGGAGATCGTCGAGGTCCTGTACCTGGGTCCTGACGAGCAGGAGTGATCCACGCTCCACGGGGGGGCCAAGATGCGTCCGGGACAACCGCGTAAGAAGTCCGCGCCTTCCAGGCTGGCGCAGCTCGATCAGGCCCTGGCGCCACTGCGACGGTACATTCCGTACCTGCAGAAGGCCGGGGACGACGTGCTGCCGCCGGGATCGGAGGCCAACGTCCGGCGCCTCCTCTCCCACGCACGTGAGGTCGCCGACGAGCCCCTCGCCGAGGAGGTCCTCGGGGAGATCGCCGGCATGTGGCCGGAGGCCGACGACGGCGCGAGCGATGCCGACACCCGGCTCGCCACCAGCTGGCAGCTGCTGCATCGGCTCGATGCGGTGCTCGGCATGCCCGTGCGCCGTCCGCCCCTGCGTCCGGTCCAGCGGGTCCGGCCGGTGGTGCCCAAGCCCGTTCCAGTGAAGCAGCAGGCCTCCAAGCTGCCCACGGAGGCCGAGCTCGTCTCGCCGCCGCCTCCCAAGGTCATCTGGGAAGGGCGCCGCCTCGATCTGGCGCTCACCGACATCCGGCTGCCCTACGACTGGCTCGAGCCCCTCGAGGCCCGGGGCATGTCCACGATGTGGGACCTGCTGTCCTACCGGGCCGCCGAAGAGGAGATCCTCGCGCCCGTGCACGGAGCGGGTCGCGGCTTCCCGCCGGGTCGCGTCGCCGTGGGCGGTCGCGTGCGCCGGCGGGTCACCCGGCTGGCCCCCGATGGCACCACCACCGCGGAGATCGTGCTCTTCGGCGCGGGTCCGCTGCGGGTGGTCTGGCACCGTCCGTTCACCCACGAAGACCTCGCCGGGCTCATCCCGGGCGACAAGGTCGTGGTCTGCGGCACGTCCTCTCCCATGGAGGGCGAGGAGCTCGTGCTCCATGATGCCCAGCTGGCCTTCTCCACGGCCGGTCGCGCCCACGTGCTCCACTACGGGCTCGAGGAAGCCGAGCAGACCTACCTCGACGTCCTCGCGGCCGTCCTGCCCGAGCTCCAGTCCTCCGACGACGTCCTGCCCACCGCCCTGGTGCAGCGTCAGGGGCTGATGAGCCAGGGCGAGGCGCTGCGGGTGGTCCACACCGAGGGCAGCATCCGTGCCGCTGCGCGGGAGCGCATGGCCTTCGACGAGCTCTTCGCCGCCCAGCTCGGCCGGTCCTTCATGGGCATGCAGCAGAGCACGGGGGAGCGGGGCGTCAGCCATGCCATCAGCCACAAGCAGATCGGACAGCTGCACCAGAGCGAGGCGCTGTCCTACCTCCGCGACGACGCCCAGCTGGCCTTCGAGGACATCAAGCGCGACCTGTACAAGCCGCAGCCCATGTTCCGGGTGCTCGTGGCGCCCAGCGAGACCCAGCAGATGCAGGTGGCCATCCGTGCCGCCCTGATGGTGGCCGAGGCTCGCTCGCAGGTGCTCCTCGTGGCGCCGGATCGGGGCACCGCGAGGGCGCTGTATGCCCACTGGGAGCCGATCTTCACCGAGGCCGGCCATGCGTCGATGCTCCTCGAGGACGTGGCCGAGCGTCAGCAGCGGGAGGCCCTGCGCAAGGGCGACGTCGCGCTCGCGGTGGCGATTCCCAGCTTCCTGCAGAAGCCCCAGGAGTGGCGTCGGCTCGGGCTCGTCATCGTGCAGGAGGCCGAGAACTACGGCGCCAACCTGTCGAAGGCCCGGGCCCTGCGCACGCCCAAGCCCGACGTGCTGGTGATCCCCACCACCACGCTGCCCGTGCAGCGCATGTTCGATGCCTACGCCTCCCTCGACATCTCGCTCCTCACGAGCCCGGTGCGTCCCCGCGGCGCGGCCCGTAGCCGAACGTTCCTGCCCGAGGAGCGCGCCGAGGCCTACAACGCGGTCAGCGAAGCAGTCGCTCGTGGCGTGCCGGCGGTAGTGGCGTTTCCGACCACCCGCGAGGGTCTCGATCTCGTCGATCTGGAGCAGGCCGAGGCCTGGGCGCGGGCCATCGCCCGCAAGGTGCCCGAGGGGGCCCGGGTGGCGGTGCTGCACTCCTCGCTGCCGGTGCCCGAGATCCAGCGCATCCTCAACGACTTCTCGGAGCGGCGGGTGGATGTGCTCGTCAGCAGCGCGAAGGTGGAGTTCCTGGCGGAGGTGCCCAAGGGCACGGTGCTCCTGGTTGAGCAGGCCGATCGGATGCCGCCACGGCGCCTCCTGGAGCTCCGGGGCATGGTGCTCGGCAGGGGCACCATGCACATGCTGTTGTCCGAGGCCCTCGAAGACGAGCAGCGCAAGGCGTTCTTCCGGGATCTGCACACCGGCATCGAGGAGTCCCAGATGGTCCAGCGCCATCCGCACTACTTCGAGGCGGATGGTCAGCTCACGGGCCGTGAGCAGCCCGGCTTCCGCTGGGCCAACCTCGGCACCGACATGGCCCTGCTGGTGGCGGCCCGCAAGGCGGTCCACGAGCTCCTCCGGAGCGATCCCGGCCTGCAGGATCCGAAGCACGCTCGGCTGGTCCGCTGGTCACGTGCGGTCTGGCCCCGCATCTACAGCTCGTCGAACCCGCTGCCCCGGCCCCGCAAGGCACCCGTCAAGCGTCGTCGCAGGCGCAGGCGCAAGCGCTCGGTGGGCAGCAAGTCCTGAGAACGCCCGCGCTACGCACCGACGCGTGGCGCGGGGGTCAGCAGGTCGTGCTCCGCCAGGAACCGCTCCAGGCGGGCGTTGATCTGCTCCGCGTGCTCGACCACGGCGGCGTGGCTGCCTCTGGGCACGATCTCGAGCTCGGCGTCCGGGATCTCCCGGGCCATGGTCTTGGCGGCCTCCAGGGGAGTGAACAGGTCGTGTTCGGCCCCGAAGACGAGGCTGGGCACGCGGACCTGGGGCAGGAGCGCGGCGAGGTCGTGGTCGCCCATCTGTTCGACCATGCGCATGAAGAGCCGGACGTCCATGTGGCTGAGGTGCTCGAGGTAGCGTTCGACGTCGGTGCGCTCGGCGCGCTCCGGGCTCACGACCCGGCTGACCCGGCCGAGGTCGTAGGCGAAGGGGCTCGCATACAGGGGCTGCAGCAGGCGGCGCTGGGCCCGTGAGGTCTGCTTGGCGGTCTGGGCGAGGCGGCGGATGACGGCCCCGGAGCCCTTGAAGTTCATGAAGGTGTCGAGGGGGCGGCCGTACGTGCCGAACATCAGCGCGAGGGCCCGTACCCGCTCGGGCTGCTGGTGGTAGGCCTCGAGGATGACCTGGCAGCCCATGGAGTGGCCGAGCAGCAGGGCCGGCTCCTGCACTCCGAGGGCGTCGAGCACGGTGAACATGTCGCGGGCGCAGCGTGGGATCGACAGGTCGGCGCTGGGGATGTCGGCAGGCACACCGGAGCGGCCGTGGCCCCGGTAGTCCCACATGATGATCCGGTGGGTGTGCCGGAAGTGTTGCGCGATGTGCTTCCAGAAGAACGTGGAGACGCCCACGCCGTTGCAGAACACCATGACCGGGCCGTGGCCGAGGGTGCGCCAGTACAGCTGCAGGCCGTCGTCTGCAGGGGTGAAGCCGGTGCGGATGTCGCTCACGGGGGCCTCCCTGGAAGGTGGTGCGGTCGTGGGGGCGGCAGTGGCCGTTGTACCGCAGATCCAGGGGGTTGGGGCGTGCGGGCCGTGTTCAGGCTTCCAGCGCGGCGTCGACGGGCACGGCGTACAGCTCGATGTACTCTTCGAGCTCCCGGATCACGCTCATCCGCAGGGCGGTGAGGACGTCTTCGCGGTTGTGCATGAAGCGCGCGATGTTGGCGCGGAACAGCACGACGCAGGGCGTGGAGAAGCCCTGGCCCGGACGGGGCACGACGATGTGGCCGAGCAGCTCGGAGGGACTCACCGGCGGATCGTACTGGGCGCAGATGTCGAGGCTGGGAACCTCTTCGATGGTGACGGGCAGCGCGGCCAACCAGGGACCCGCCAGGGAGTCTTCGTCTGCTGCCTCGTGGAGCAGCGTGATCGCCTCCTCGGGGGCCAGCGGGGCGGGCATGGGGTACCAGGTGGACAGCTGCCATGCCCGGACGTAGTCGCGCATGGCGCCGCGCTGATCGCCCCGGCGCTCACGAACGAGCGCACGGCCATAGGCGGCGTCTGCGTTCTGGTGATCGAGGCGCACGGCCTTGGCGAAGTGTTTCGCCGCTTCGTCCACGCGGCCCTGATCGAAGCACAGCACGCCGATCCCGCTCCAGACCCTGCTTGCAGTGGGGTGTTGCATGGCAAGACGGCGGAACTGTCGCTCTGCAACGTCGTGACGATGCAGGTGCCGGTGGGCCTCGGCCTGGATGAGGCCGGCCTCGAGGTGTGTCGGACGGGCACTGAGGACCGCTTGACACTGGAGAAGCGCAACTTCGAACTGGCCTTGCTGAAAGGCAGCTTCGGCGAGCTCGAGATGGTGAGCGACGTCGATGTTCATGGGAGCCCTTGCAGAGGAAAGCGGTGGATGAGCACCTGGCCGTTGTCTCCAGGCTGAAAGGATAGCTCAGGAACCAGGTTGCGGATGCACTGAAATGCTTCGGGGGAGGCGTCCGTCGAAAACGAGAAACCCTGGGGCCTGCCGAATCCGTCCACGTGGATGTCGAGGTGCTCAGGCAGTGGGGCGGGTGTCGACTGCAGGCACTGGAGCAGGGAAGGGTGCTGCCCCAGCTCGGAGGTGACGACCTGGGGCGCCAGGGGGGCGGTCTCGATGCGTGTGTTGTTGCCGAGCAACCAGCCGGCCGCCACCAGCATGATGGCGAGGGAGCCGAAGATCATCCAGCGAGGCCAGCGGATCGTCTCGGCCGGTTCGTGGTGCACGCGGAAGGAGAAGCACGCGGAGTCGCCGGCGTTGCTCAGGCTCAGCACGCACAGCTGGGTGGTGGAGGTCATGTAGGCGGGGTCGAAGCGCACGGTGAGCTGGTGGCGTCCAGGCTCCAGGTTGATGCGACGCCCATCGAGGGGGATCATGGCCGCGTGGTCGGACTCGAGGAGACCCTGCCAGCAGGCCGTACCCCGGACGAGCACGCCGACCTGGATCTGCAGGGGCTTGTCGCCCCGTAGCAGGACGTCGCGGGCCCGCGGTGGGCCGAGGGCGACGATGTGGGCCTCGTCGTTGTGCTCGGGGTTCGGGGGGAACGCCTCGGTGAGGGCGAGGGACTGGGTCTCCGGATCGAACGGCGGCAGGGAGTAGGAGGCCTCCCGGTCGAGCTTGCGTCGCTTGGCGTCGTACAGGGCGCGCTGGGCGGGATCACCGAGGATCTTCCAGGCAGCCTGGACCCGGCCAGGGTCGTCCGATGCCTGATCCGCCTGTCGGTAGGCGCTCTCGAGCTCGGAGAAGCTGGCGTGCTCGGTGACCTCGAGGATGTCGTACAGGTTCTCGGTGGTGTCGAGGACGGGAAGATCGTTCGGGTCGACGGTGCGGGGGGTGACCCGCTGGCGCTGCTCGAGGGCCTGTCGGATCGCACCGAACGCCTCGTGCAGGTGCTCGGCCTCCATCGCGAGACGTGGCTCGTGCAGGTGACGCTCCAGATACACGCGACGGCTCTCGAGGGCGTGCAGTGCCGATGCGAGCGAGTCCGAGGGCTGGATGCCCAGGTAGGACTCGAGATCGGAGGCGCCCACCTGCCGGCAGAAGCGCTGGATGACCGGACCGTGTGCTTGGGAAGGCGAAGACTGCGGCATGACTCGGCGGATCGGGGCACCGCGTGGACGGGCCCGGGGGAGGGAGGAGGGGCGAGGGGCCCCGCGCCGCAGTGGCTACTCGAGCTGGAAGGAGCGCGTGCGGCGTTCTGCACGCTGCTGTTCACTGCGGCTGAGGGATCCCCGGAATCGAATGGTAGCCTGCTGAGACGCATGCGTCTCGACATCCGTGAGTTCGATGTGCAGGCGCTGGTCCTCGTCGTACAGGTAGTTGACGTGGATCGGGGTGCCCTTGGGCCTGGGCGGCAGGTTGTTCAGCTCCACCGTGCCGATCACCTGGACATCGCTGCGGGCGGTACCGGAGCCCTCCGTGATCTCGATGCGCACGGAGGTCATGTTGTCGTAGGCGTACACGAAGCGACCTTCGAAGCGGGCCGGTGTGGGGGTGCCTTCGGGGATGAGCTCGACCACCCGCTCCGAGCGATCGGCACCGAGGACGAGCAGGCCGAGGCTGCGCTGGATGGACTCGTCGATCTGCAGATCGGTGCCGTGGCCGCCGTCGGCGAGGCCGAGTGTGGCGGTGTGGTGGCGAGCCGTGGATGGCTCCGGCGCTGCGGGCTCCGTGACCTCCGCCGGAGGTGTGGCCTCGGGCAGGGGCTCGCCGGCGGGGCGGCTCTGGGGTCGGAAGGGCTTCCAGGCGAGGGCCGGGTGGGTCTTGTCGTGGCGAAGGCAGGCAGCGAGCGCGGTGCCGAACACGAGCTTGTGCTGGGGCTGTTCGAGGGAGTCCGGGATGGCGATCACGTTCGAGATGACCTTGCGCACGGCGGCGCTGCGGATGGCCCCGCCGGACAGGACGACCTGCACATCGGTGCCCTTCTTTACGCCGCCCTTCTGCAGGGCGAAGGCCACCGCCCGGCTGATGCGGCCGAGCAGGGAGCCGGCGGCCTGGGTGAAGGCCTCCTGGGTGAGCTCGAACTTGAACTGGCGGGAGCCCTTGCCCACGGGCAGGCTGACCTGCTCGCGGGTGGACAGCGCGTGGAAGCCGAACCGCGCGGCGTCCTGCAGGCGCTGGTGGGTGGACGCATCCACCAGCGGATCGATGCCGTGGCGCTCGGTGTAGGCGCTCGCCAGCATCTTGAGCACCACCTGCCGCAGGGCCTCGCCGCCGACGCCCACATCGGCGTGGGTGGCGCGCGTGGTGAGCTTGTGGGACTGCGTCTGCAGGACCGCGACGTCCAGGCGGGCACCGCCGAGGTCGATGACCACCATCGTGCGATCGTCGGCCAGGGTGCCGATGCCCTCGGACATGGAGGCCGCGAGGGGGGCGGGCACCAGTCTGAGCAGCTGCAGGTTGGCGAGCTCCACGATGTTGGTGAGCGCCTGGCGCTGGTTGGAGTTGAAGTCCGCGGGCACGGTGAGGGCCACGTGCTCGATGGTCTCGCCGGTGATGTCCTGGGCGTCCTCGACCAGCTTGCGCATCATCAGGGCACCGATCTCCTGGGCCGACAGCTTGTTGCCGAAGACCGAGAAGCGCCACTGGGGATCGCCGAGGTGGGCGAAGGCGTCGGTGACGATGTGATCGGTGTCGAAGGCGAAGAACTTCTCGGCCTCGGTGCCGACCACCACGCCGTCGACGTCGTAGAAGTGGGCCACCAGCGGCGTGACGTCCTCACCCTCGGCGTTGGCGAGGACGTGGATGCCCCCGGTGGGCGCGACGTGGGCCATGGTGGCGTGGGTGGAACCGAAGTCGATCGCCAGGAAGTGCGGGATGTCGGACATGCGGGTTCAGCTCACCGGGGCGAGGGCGGGGAGGTTGTGGTCGGAGCCCTTGATCTCGATGAGATCCTCGGAGCTGTGGAAGTTGGTGTCGGAGCTGGCGAGGCTCTTGAGCAGATCCACCCGGGCCCGGGGACCGACGCCGACCGTGATGAACTCGACGCCCCGTGCCTTCATCTGGTTGGCCTGCTCGATGAGGGACTCGTCGTTGCGCTCGATGCCATCGGTGAACAGCGCGAAGACCATCTGGTTGTTGTTGCCGTGCAGGCTGTGGTGGGCCTCGGTGAGGGTCTGCTGCAGGTTGCCCTTGCCCATCGGGAACATGCCGTCGATGGCGGACAGCACCCGATCGAAGTCGGTGGTGGGGAGCTGCTTGATGCCACCTGGGCAGGCCACCACGCCCACCTGGCGGCCGGGCTGCGCGAGCAGGCGCTCGACCATGTCCTTGGCGGCACGCTTGGCGGCCTTCATGGGGGCGCCGAACATGGAGCCGGAGCAGTCGATGGTGACCATCACCGAGGAGGTCTGCCCCTGGCCGAGCACATCCTGCAGGGAGACGTTGCCCTGGATGATGCGGAAGGGCAGGGAGGTGCCGCTGAGGACGTCGCGGGCCTCGACCTCGACGATGGCGTTGGCGTTGTAGCGGTAGGTGATCTCGAGGCGGGTCTCGCCGGCGGGGCGCGGGGGCAGGTCGTAGAACGAGAAGTGGCCGAGGATGACGCATTCCTCGGGGTTGGCGGACTCTCCCTGCACCATCCAGACGTCGATCTCGGTCTGGCCCTCGTGGGTGGTGACCAGCTGATCGAAGGACTGCTCGGTGGGGATCCGGCTGTTGCGGGGGATGAGCTTGTGGTTGATCAGATCCGCATCGCTCAGGGTGAGCAGGCCGAGGGAGTGGGAGGTGACATCCTGGGTGCGCAGCTCGACCGGGGCCGACTCACCGCCGCGGGCGGCATTCTCGAGGCTGGCGACGATGGCGGCGCCCATGGCGATGGCCTCGTCGGGGTTGATGTCGGTGCTGGGCTCCTTGTCGAACGCGGCCTTCAGCATCTTGCGGATCATCGGCATGCGGGTGGAGCCGCCGGCGAGGAGCACCTTGTCGACCGAGCCGAGATCCACGCCGGCATCCTGCAGGACCTCCATGGTGAGATCGTGGCACCGCTGCACGAGGGGAGCGGAGAGCACCTCGAACTCGTCCCGGGTGAGGGTGGTCTGCAGGACCTTGCCGTCGAACTCGTGGAAGATGTTGCGGCGGGGACGCCGGGACAGGCTGAGCTTGGCGGCGGAGCACTTGCCGCGCAGCTCCTGGGCGCTGGTGGGGTCGGACAGGGGATCGACGCCGTGGGTCTGCTGGAAGGTGCGGGCGACGTAGGCGATGATGATGTCGTCCCAGTCCTTGCCGCCGAGCTGGTGGTCGCCACGGGTGGCGATGACGTTGATCTCCTGGTGGCCGAGGTCGACGAGGGTGACGTCGAAGGTGCCGCCGCCGAGGTCGAACACGAGGACCCGGCTCGACTCGCCCATGTGATCGAGGCCGTAGGCGAAGGCGGCCGCCGTGGGCTCGTTGAGCAGGGCGAGGACGTCGAAGCCCGCGAGCTGGCCCGCCTTGAGGGTGGCGCGGCGCTGCTTGTCGTTGAAGTAGGCGGGCACCGTGATGACCGCGCGCTCCACGGGGTGGCCGAGCCGCAGCTCCACATCGTGCTTGAGCTTGGCGAGGATGAAGTGGGACAGCTCGGTGGCGCTGTAGTCGCGGCCCTTCCAGGTGCGCTTGAAGCCATCGTCGCCCATGTGGCGCTTGACGAACTTGATGACCTGTTCGGGGTACAGGGTGGAGGCCTGTTCGGCGTAGTTGCCGACCACGACGTCGTCGCCCTCGAACAGGATCACCGACGGCGTGATGCGCTCCCCCTCGATGTTGGGGAGGACTTCCGGCTGCCCCTGGGCGTTCAGGTGCGCGACGGTCGAGAAAGTGGTGCCAAGGTCGATGCCGACCGCGTACGGGGTCATGCGCGCCCGCTCCTGGTGCTCGAAGGAGGGAAGACGGTGATCAAAGGTCTCGGGGAGTATACAAGAGGCGGCACGACCGCCCTACCGGAGGAAGGATGACCCGTCCGTTGATCCTCGCGTCCACGAGCAAGTGGCGCCGAAAGATGTTGGAGGACGCAGGAATCGCCGTGGAACTGTGCGCGTCCGGCGTCGACGAACGGGCCGTGCACGATCCCGACCCTGCAAGGCTGGCGGGGCTTCTGGCGCGCGCCAAGGCGAAAGAAGTCTTTCAGCAGCATCCGGAGCGGTGGGTCCTCGGGGCGGATCAGGTGGGTCACCTGGGCGACGAGGCCTTCGGCAAGCCCGCGGATCCGGACGACCACTTCGCCCGGCTCGCGTCGCTGCGAGGCCACACCCACCACCTCAGCACCGGGTGGTGCCTGCTCGGGCCCGAGGGCGTGCAGGAGGGTGTCTGTCGCACCGCCCTGACCGTTCGTGCCGATCTGTCGGACGACGAGCTGTGGGCCTACGTGCGCACCGGCGAGGGATCGGGCTGCGCCGGCGGCTATGCGGTGGAGGGGCTCGGTGGCTTCCTGTTCGAGCGGATCGAGGGGGACTGGTTCAACGTGGTAGGCCTGCCCCTGCTGGACGTCATGACCGCGCTGCGGCGCTGGGGATGGCGCGCCCTGGAGGTGCAGGGGTGAAGACGGTCCAAGAGGAGTTCGCGGAGCTCACCGAGGCGCTGCGCAACAGCCTTCAGTGGTACGGCCTGCAGGGTGGGGGATGGTTCCCCGAGGGGCTCGCGCTGCCGGTGTCCGAGGAGACCGAGGAGACCGAGGCGTACGTCGAGCCGACGCCGCAGGACGCCGAACAGCAGCCCACGTCGAGTCCGTGGGCCCAGCTCGCCACCCAGGCGCGCTCGAAGGCCGAGGAGAGCCAGGGCGGTCCTGCCCAGGTTCGTGCGGCCATGGGATCCGGCGAGCCCCTCGTGCTGCACGAGGAGGCGGGGTTCCGCATCCAGGGGGCCGGGCATCCCGCGGCCGATCTGCTCGTCATCGGCATCCAGCCGGAGGCGGAAGGTCAGGCGCCCGGCGAGCCGCTGTCCGGCGAGGTGGGGGAGATGTTCGACAAGATGCTCCGTCACGTGCTGGCGCTGGGCCGTGACGACATCTACCTGGTCGACGCCGTCCAGGAGAAGGGCGCCGATGATCTCCAGGCGGTCGGCACCTACCTTCGCAGCATCGTGCAGGTGGTGCGGCCCCGGCTGGTCTTCATCCAGGGCGCCACGGGCGCCAAGGCGCTCCTCGGTCGCGGCGACCTGAAGAACATGCAGGGCGAGACCTTCGACGTGGAAGGCGCCGAGACCATCGCGTCGCTGCACCCGGCCTACCTGTTCAGCAAGCCGGAGTGGAAGCGCTGGGCCTTCGAGGACCTGAAGCGGGTGCGGGCCCGGTACGACGAAGTCACCGGCCGGGGCTGAGAGGGGCCTCAGGCGAGGTGAGAGGGGAGCATTTGATCCAGAGGATGGGAGGTCAGGAGGTTTCCCAGATGCTCCCGAAGGGGAGATGAACCACCTGCTCCCGCCATGTCAGATCAGGAATCCTCTCGAACGCCTGATCTCATGAACCCTGGATCGAATGGCTCCCTCGGCGACCTGCCTCGGACGCCTCACCGGGACCTCAGCTCCCTCACTTCTTGAGCTTGGAGAAGAGGTCTCCCAGGGTACCCATCGCGGCCGGCGCGGAGGCCTGGGCCTGGGACTGACGCCACTCGCGGCCGCCGTCCTCGTCCTGGTCGCCGCCGAGCTCGGGGGCGTCCTTGGGGCTCAGGGCGATGCGGCGGCGCTCGGCGTCGATCTCGTCGATGCGCACCTGGATGGTCTCACCCTCCTTGGGGAACCACTTGCCGAGGCGGGAGCGGTGCAGCAGGCCCTCGAGGCCGGGGGACAGCTCGACGAAGACGCCGAACTCGGCCTGGCGGGTGACCTTGCCGGGCACGATGGCGCCCTCGGTGAAGAGATCGCGCACCTGGCGCCAGGGGTCGAGCTCGGGATCCTTGGTGGACACCGTGAGCTTGCCCTCCTCGGCGCGGATCTGGTGCAGGCGCACCTTCATGCGCTGGCCGCGGGTGATCCGGGTGGTGAGGTCGGAGACGTTGTCCCAGCCGAACTCGGAGCGGGGAAGCAGGCCCTCGACGCCGTCGATGTCGACGAAGGCGCCCCAGGGCTGCACCGAGATGACCGTGGCGTCGCGGAAGTCACCCTCGAGGGCGCTCGTCCAGAACTTCTCACGCTCCTCGGCGAGCTCCTCGTTCTGGAGCTTCTTGCGGGAGACGACCCACTTGTCGCCGGACTCGATGACCACGAAGGCCAGGGTCTGGCCGATCACGGAGTCGAGGTCGGCCAGGGGCAGGCGATCGATGTGGGAGATGGGGCAGAACGCGCGGGTGCCACCGATCTTGACCGTGTAGCCGCCCTTGTTGCGGGAGGTGACCACGCCCTCGACGGGCAGGCCGCCCTCGGCCGCCTCCTCGAGGAAGTCCTCGGCCGCGTCGCCGGTGAGCTTCTTGGACAGATGGATGCCGTGATCGCCGGACGAGACCACCACGGCGGTGATCTCGTCGCCCTCGACGGCCTCGGGCAGCTCGGAGCGGCTCATCCAGCCTTCCCAGGCGAGGCCGAGGTCGATGTGCAGATCGTCGCGGCCCACGCGGAACACCTTGCCGGTGAGGCGGGTGCCGGGACGGGGGCGGCGCTCGGAGGACTCCACACCCATGCCCATCATGTCGGCCAGGGAGCTCGCGTCCATCTTCGCCAGGGCGTCGAGGCCCTCGAGGCGGGGGGACAGCGGGGTGTCCTTGGGCTTGACGGACGTGCGCTTGGGGGCCTTGGGCGCCTTGTGGTCGGCCAGCTTCTTCGTGCGGCCACGGCGCTTGTCGTCGGACGGCTTGCCCTCGACGGGCTTCGCCTCGGCCTTGGGAGCTGCCTTCTCGGCGGGGGTGTTCTCGTCGGCGTCAGCCGGACGGGGCCGGCGAATGGGCTTGCGGGACATTGCAATCCTCCGTGTGGCCCGCAGCCTATCCGGTCGGGGGCCCTGGCGCGACCGGATGCGCCGATGACGTTACAGGGCGTCGCCGGGCCTGCAGGGCCCACTCGGACCCCCGAGGACCGCCGATGACCGACTTCCTGGCCGACTGGGACTTCGACCTCCCCGAAGGCGCCATCGCCACCCGCCCCAAGGGCCGCCGCGACAGCTCCCGCCTGATGGTGCTGCCCCGCGCTGGCGGCGAGCCGATCCACCACCAGTTCAGCGACCTGCCGTCCCTGCTGCGAGAGGGCGATCTGCTGGTGGTGAACAACGTCCGCGTCATGGCCGCCCGCCTGCGCGCCGAGCGGTCCACCGGCGGAAGGGTCGAGGTCCTGCTCCTCGGCCTCGGGCCCGGTCCCATCCCCTGCATGTGCAAGCCCGCCCGGCGTCTCAAGGTGGGCGAGGTGCTCACGGCCCCCGGCGGTACGCTCACCATCGAGGCGCTGGCGGACGAGGAGGGCCTGCTGCGGGTCACGGCCTCCCCGAGCGCCCAGGCGCTGATGGAGCAGGGCGGTGAGCTCCCGTTGCCGCCCTACATGAACCGCTCCGCCGACGAGGCCGACACCGAGCGCTACCAGACGGTGTTCGCCGGCCCGCTCGGGGCCAGCGCGGCCCCCACCGCCGGCCTGCACTTCACGCCCGAGCTGTTGCAGATCCTCGGAGACATGGGGGTCGGCATCGCCGAGGTCACCCTCAACGTGGGCATCGGCACCTTCCGGCCCCTGCGGCCCGAGGATGTGGAGCGCGGCGAGCTGCACAAGGAGACCTACACGGTCCCCGCCGGCACCGCCGAGGCCATCGCCCGCACCCGGGAGCGGGGAGGACGGGTCATCGCGGTGGGCACCACCAGCGCCCGCACCCTGGAGTCCGCCTGGCGGAACGGCGCCGTGCAGCCCGGCGACGACGCCACCACGCTCTTCGTGCGCCCGCCGTACGAGTTCCAGGCCATCGACGGCCTGATCACCAACTTCCATCTGCCCCGCAGCAGCCTGCTCATGCTCGTGTCGAGCCTGTGCAGCCGGGAGCGCCTGCTGAGCGCCTACCGGGAAGCCGTGACCGAGGGCTACAGGTTCTACTCCTATGGCGACGCCATGCTCCTCCTTTGAGGTCACGAGCACGCTCGGTGCAGCCCGCACCGGCACGCTCACCCTGACCCACGGCCAGGTCCAGACCCCTGCCTTCATGACGGTCGGTACCCGCGGCGCGATCCGCGGCATCGAGCCCCACGAGGTCGGAGAGAAGGGGGCCGGCGCCGACATCATCCTGTCGAACACCTACCACCTGTGGGAGCGGCCCGGGCACGAGCTCATCGGCCGCCTCGGCGGGCTGCACGAGTTCATGGGCTGGCACGGCCCCATCCTCACCGACTCCGGTGGCTACCAGGTGTTCTCGATGCGCGATCGCATCAAGGCCACCGAGGAGGGCGTTCGCTTCCGCAGCCCCCTGAACGGCGACCTGAAGTGGCTCACTCCCGAGCTGGCCGTCGAGATCCAGGAGACCCTCGGGGTCGACGTGGCCATGGCCTTCGACGAGTGCCTCGAGCACCCGGCCACCCGGGAGCGGGCGAAGCACAGCACCGACCGCACCACCCGGTGGCTCAAGCGCTGCATGGCGGCCCGCCAGCACGCCGATCGCACGGCGCTGTTCGGCATCGTCCAGGGCGGCATGTACGAGGACATGCGGATCGCCCACGCCCAGGAGATCGCGGAGCTCGACCTGGACGGCTACGCCATCGGCGGTCTGAGCGTGGGAGAGGGGCACGACCTGATGATGGCGATGGTGCAGGCCACCACGCCCCACATGCCCGCCGGCAAGGTCCGCTACCTGATGGGCGTGGGCCAGCCCATCGACATCGTCGAGGCGGTCATCCGCGGCGTCGACATGTTCGACTGCGTCCTCCCGACCCGGGCCGGCCGCCACGGTACCGTCTACACCTGGCAGGGCAAGCGCAACCTGAAGATCGGTCGCTACGCCGAGGATACCCGTGTCCTCGATCCCGAGCTGCCGAACAGCCCGGCCAACAGGTACAGCCGCGCGTACCTGCGGTACCTGTTCAAGACCGGCGAGCTGATGGGCAAGCGGATGGCCACGCTGCACAACCTGTACTTCTACCAGGAGCTCATGCGGCAGCTCCGGCAGATCATCGCCAGCGGCGACGAGCAGGCGCTGCAGGACCTGCGCCGCAGGGCCAGGCAGGCCTCGGGCCCCGCGCCCGCGGGCAGCTGAGCCGGACGGGCCCGCCGAGAACCGCGGGCCCGGTATGGCGGAGTCCCAAGGTGGCCCCGGCAGGGTCGGCGGACGGCAGGGGTGGGTACCGCTGAAGGTGGCGCTACCAGGCCTGAAAGGCTACAACGCCCCGTCAATCTCTGTCCGCAAAGGGCACCGATCTGCCTTCGTTCCACGATGTGAACGGGGGTGATGGGCCCATCATTTCGAGGTCTGAATGGACCAACTCATGCAATTCGTGCCGTTCCTGCTGATGTTCGGCGTGTTCTGGCTGCTGATCCTCCGTCCCCAGATGAAGGAGCAGCGCGCCCACGAAGCCCTGGTGAAGTCCCTGGCCAAGGATGACCGGGTCGTCACCAAGAGCGGCCTGCACGGTCGCGTGGTGAGCGTCCAGGACACCACCGTCAAGCTCGACGTCGCCAAGGGCACCACGATCACCGTCGAGCGCGATGCCATCCAGGCCCGCCTCGAACAGGCCACGAACTAGCGGAGGCGCACCGTGGAAGGATCCTACTGGCTGAAGGTGAGCGCGATCGTCGCGCTTCTCCTGGGCTGTCTGTTCGTCCTGTCTCCCACCTTCCTCGCCGAAGACGAGATCGAGGTGGAAGGCGGCGCGGCTGTCCGTGTCGAGACCGAGCCGCCGCTGCAGATGTGGTACCGCACCGGTGAGGCCGCTCCCTCCGAGGAGATGGTGACCGCCGTGTCCGAGCGGCTCGTGGCCGCCGGCGTGCCGGTCGACCGCGTCGGCACCGACGATGAGCTGCTGGTCGTCTACCTGCGTCCCGGCGCCCGCAAGGAGGCCATCTCCGAGGCCCTCTCCGGCGCTGCCGAGCCCGTCCTCACCGTGGTGAGCAGCGAGAACGCGGGCGAGCTCGACCTGTCCGACGCAGCTGCCCTGCAGGGCGCCACCCTCGAGGTCGACGACGCCCTGGCCCTGCGCCTGGCCGCCGCCGAGTCCGCCGAGGGCATCACCGTGTCGCTCCCCGCGGATGCGTCCGCGCTGCCCGGTGGCGTGGTGCTCGACGGCACCTCCGTCGTCGGCATCGTCGGTGAGCTGCAGCCCGGCGCCACCGCCGTCGTCACCCCCGTGGGGGATGGCCCGGCCCTGGCCGCCGCTCCCGCCGAGCTTCCCCAGGCCCTCGACCGCTACGTCGTCGAGCAGGTCGAGGAGGCCGCCGAGGAGGAGGCCGTGGTCGTCGAGGAGACCTGGTACAGCACCATGCTCCCCAACACCAAGCTGTCCCTCGGCCTCGACCTCCGTGGTGGCATCGACCTCACCCTGCAGGTCGACCTCGACGAGGCCGTGTTCGCCCAGGTCCAGCGCGACCGCACCGCCTTCCAGGATCAGGCGCTCTCCGAGGGCGTCGACATCCAGATGAAGCGCGACCGTTCCCGTCCGGCCATCAAGGTGTCCTCGGACACCATGAGCTTCGAGGACATGCGCGACTACATGACGAACTTCGGCATCGACTACGCGTACGTGGAGACCATCGAGGAAGATGGCCGGAGCGTGCACGTGTGGCAGGTCACCGAGGTCCGTGAGGAGGCCATCCACAAGCAGGCCGTCGACCAGGTCCTCGAGACCCTGCGCAAGCGCGTCGACTCCACCGGCGTGAAGGAGCCCTCCATCGTCCGCATGAGCGGCGGCCGCATCAACATCCAGCTGCCCGGCGTCGACAACGCCCAGCAGGCCATCGATGCCATCGGCACCCAGGCCATCCTGGAGTTCCGTCTGGTCGACGAGGAGTTCTCCCAGTCCCAGCTCGACCGCATGGTCGCCGAGGCCGAGCGCACGCTCCCCGCCGACCAGTTCAGCGACGACGAGCTGCTCAACGAGTACCTGCGCAGCACCGGCCAGGTGGCCGAGGATCGCCTCGTGATGTGGGAGTACGCCGAGGTCGGCCCCGACACCCTCGAGCGCTCCTTCCCCCTGATGCTCAAGGATCGCGTCCTGCTCACCGGTGGTGATCTGAACGACGCCTCCGTCGGCTTCGACCAGTCCGGCATCCCCCAGGTCCTCATGGACTTCAAGCCCCGCGGCGGCCAGGTCTTCTGTGACGTCACCAAGGAGAACGTGGGCAAGCGCTTCGCCATCATCCTCGATGACCAGATCCGCTCCGCCCCGAACATCCGCGAGGCCATCTGCGGCGGCTCCGCCAGCATCGAGATGGGCGGCGGCGACGACCCCGACAAGGACGCCCAGACCCTCGCCCTCGTGCTCCGCACCGGCTCCCTGACCGCGCCCGTCGACATCGGCGAGGTCCGTGAGATCGGCGCCAGCCTCGGCGCCGACTCCATCCGCGGCGGTACCATCGCGGCGGCCATCGGCGGCACCCTCACGCTGATCTTCATGGCCCTGTGGTACCGCGTGCCCGGCCTCATCGCCGACTTCGCGCTGGTGTTCAACGTCCTGCTCGTGTTCGCACTGCTGGCCCTGTTCGGCGCCACGCTCACGCTGCCCGGCATCGCCGGTGTCGCCCTGACCATCGGTATGGCGGTCGACGCGAACATCATCGTGTACGAGCGCATCCGTGAGGAGCTCAAGCTGGGCGTGTCCGCACGCAAGGCCGTCGATGTCGGCTACGAGAAGGCCATGGTGGCCGTCCTCGACGCCAACATCACCACCGGCATCGCAGGCGTCGTCCTGTACAGCTACGGCACCGGCCCCATCAAGGGCTTCGCCGTGACCCTCCTCATCGGCATCTTCACCACGATCGTGACGGCACTCTTCGTGACCCGCACCTTCATGGAGATGCTCACCCGAAACTCCAACGCGCGCCTGCGCATCTGAGGGCGAACATGGAGTTCCTGAAGAACAAGCTCGATGCCTCCGGCATCGATTTCGTCAGCAAGCGCCACGTGGCGGCCCTCGTGTCCGGCCTCATGGTCCTCGCTTCGCTGCTGCTGTTCGCGGTCAAGGGCCCCAACTGGGGCATCGACTTCACCGGCGGCACCGAGATCCACCTGGCGTTCGAGGAGGAGGTGGCCATCGGCGACCTCCGCGACGCCCTGCAGACCCTCGGCGTCCCTTCGGATGCCGTGCAGGAGGTGGGCGGCGGCCTCGACAACGAGTTCAAGATCCGCATCAAGGATCCTGAGTTCGGTGCGTCCGATGTCCAGGAGATCGTCACGGCGGGCCTGAACGAGTCCTTCGGACCCGAGTGGATCCAGTCCATCGACTTCTCGTCGGAGGTCGGCGCGCGCTTCTCCGTGAAGTACGCCGGCGAGCGCACCACGCCCGAGATGGTCTCCAAGGCGCTCACGGGCGTCGAGGGCATCAAGGTCGAGGAAGGCCGCGACGACAACGAGATCATCATCAAGCTCCCCGGTCTGGCCTCCCAGATCGAGGGCCAGATCTCCGACGCCATGGGCGACCGCGCCTTCCAGGTCCTGTCGGTCGATGCCGTGGGTCCCAAGGTCGGTGCCTCGCTGCGCCGTGCGGGCTTCATCGCCCTCACCGCCACGCTGGGCCTCGTCCTGCTGTACGTCGGCTTCCGCTTCGAGCCTTCGTTCGCACCTGGCGCCATCGCGGCCCTGATCCACGACGTCGTGCTCACCGTGGGCGTGTTCGTGCTCGTCGGCAAGGAGTTCAACCTGCCGATGATCGGCGCGTTGCTCACCATCGTCGGCTACTCGCTGAACGACACGATCGTCATCTACGACCGCATCCGCGAGAACCGGGCCCGCTACCGCCGGCAGAACCTGGAAGAGCTGATCAACGTGTCCATCAACGAGACCCTGTCCCGTACCGTGGCCACGTCGTTCACCACCTTCCTGGCCATCAGCCCGTTCCTGTTCATCGGCGGCCAGGTCATCCGTGACTTCGCCTTCGCCATGCTCCTGGGCATCATCTTCGGTACCTACTCCACCATCTTCGTGGCGTCTCCGATGATCATCTCCATGAAGCGGTTCGAGCCCACGCTGCGCAAGTTCATCGCCATCGAGGGCGACGACGAAGACAACGGCGAGGACATCCCCGAGCAGTTCCTGAGCGAGTCCGAGAAGCGTCGCCGCGAGCGCGCGCGCCTCGAGAGCGAGGAAGCCAAGGAGCGGCGCAACCTGTAGATCCACTGGATCGGGTCCCGCACACGCCCTGGAGCCACCGCTCCGGGGCGTTCCTGTATCTGTTGCATGCCAGGTTCCTGGTACCCACCCCCGGTATGCAGATTCGTGTACTGTGAGGGTGGCCCCATGACTGGAGGATCGCCCGTGACAGACTCGCCCCGGACCTTCGTGCTCGACACGAACGTGCTGCTCCACGATCCCACTGCCATCGACGTGTTCGAGGAGAACGACGTGGTCATCCCGATGACCGTTCTCGAGGAAGTCGATCGGTTCAAGAAGGACCTCAACGAGACCGGCCGCAACGCCCGGCACTTCTCGCGCATGCTCGACGGCCTCCGTCGCAAGGGCAGCCTGAAGACGGGTGTGCCGCTCCGGAACGGAGGGCGTCTGTGGGTCGACTTCAATTCGAACAACCCCGAGCTGGAGATCAACTGGGGAAACGACACCGGCGACAACCGCATCCTGCGCACGGTCCTTCGCCTGCACCAGGAGAAGCCGGGGCAGGTGGCGCTGATCACGATGGACGTGAACATGCGCCTGAAGTGCGACGCCCTCGGGGTGCCGGCGGAGGACTACCAGCACAGCCGGGTGGTGCTCGATCAGCCCTTCGATGGCTTCGAGGAGCGCCAGGTGCCCTCGGACCTCATCGGTGAGCTGTACGGAAACGGCTCCTGCCCCTTCGCGGAGAGTGCCGCGCTGTCTCCCAACAGCTTCCTGGTCCTGCGCGCCATGGAGGAGCCCAGCAAGAGCGCCATGGCGCGGGTGCTCCCGGACGGCCAGGGCATCAAGCTCGTGGGGCGCCACCGGGAAGGCGCCTGGGGCGTGATGCCCCGCAACAAGGAGCAGCTGTTCGCACTCGATCTGCTGCTGGATCCCGAGGTCCAGCTCGTCACCCTGTCGGGCATGGCGGGCACGGGCAAGACCCTCCTCGCCATCGCCAGCGCCATGGCCCAGGCGGAGTCGGGCACCTACCGCAAGGTCCTGGTCTCCCGTCCCATCTTCCCCCTCGGCCGCGACGTGGGCTACCTGCCCGGCGACCTGCGGGAGAAGCTCAACCCCTGGATGCAGCCCATCTTCGACAACCTCGAGTTCCTGATGGGCCAGCAGCCAGGCCTGTTGCGGCAGAAGAGCAAGCAGGAGTACCAGGCGCTCATCGATCAGGGTCTGCTGGCGGTGGAGGCCCTCACCTACATCCGCGGGCGCTCCATCCCCGAGCAGTACCTCATCGTCGACGAGGCCCAGAACCTCACGCCCCACGAGGTCAAGACGGTCCTCACCCGCGCCGGCAACGGTACGAAGGTGGTGCTGACGGGCGACGTCCACCAGATCGACAACCCCTACGTGGACGAGGTCAACTGCGGACTGAGCCATGTCATCGAGAGCTTCAAGAGCTCACCGCTGGCGGGGCACGTCACGCTCAGCAAGGGCGAGCGCAGCCCGCTCGCGGAGATGGCGGCCAAATTGCTCTGAAGAAGGGGGGGGGGCCGGCAGGGCGGAAGGTCTTGCCGTCTCGTTTCTCCACCACGGAGCTGTTCTGTAGTGGCGGGGGGAGCCGGCAGGGCGGGAGGTCTTGCCGGCTCGTTGTTCCACCACGGAGGCACGGAGATCACACGGAGGGCCACGGAGTCTGTTTTCTTGTGATCCTCGGCGCTTCGGGCACCTTCGGACATGGGACACGAAGTCCGCTTGTCGGGAGGCCCGTACGTGAGGTGGAAGGCTCCACGCGCTCGCTCGGTCCACGTTCAAGAAGCTCCGTGCAACCTCCGTGGCGCTTTGTGCTTCCGTGGTGAAGAGCGACCCGTCCGTCCATCACGACCAGTCGCCTCCTGCCGATCCGCCCCTCAGAGGATGTCGTCCAGGGGATCGTGCCCGTCCGCTTCCTCTGCGACCTCTTCGTCGGCCTTCTGGTCGAACCAGCCATCCTGACGGCGCTTCTCGTACATCAGCAGCGCGCCGGCCACCGAGACGTTGAGGCTCTCGAGGTCGCCCGCGAGGGGGATGGAGACGATGTGATCGCACTTCTTGCGCAGGGCAGGGGACAGGCCCTTGCCCTCGCCGCCGAGGATGATGCACAGGGGGCCGGTGAGGTCGAGCTCCTGCAGGGGCACGCCGCCCATGTCGGCGCCGACGACCTTGATGCCGGCCTTCTGGACGTGCTTGAGGGCGCTGGACAGGCCTTCACGGACCACGGGGACCATCTCGGCACCACCCATGGACACCCGGCTCACCACGCTCGACACGGTGGCGCCGCGGCGGGTGGGCATGATGAGGCCGTCGACACCCATGCCGAGCCCCGTGCGCAGGAGCGCGCCGAGGTTGTGCTCGTAGTTGACCTCGTCGGCCATCACGAGGAACGGCGCCTTGCCCTCGGCGAACAGCTTGTCGATGAGGTTGAGGGTCGTGTAGGTGGGCAGGGGGTCGGCGTGTGCGACGATGCCGTTGTGGACGCGTCCGTCGGCCATCTCGTCGAGCTTCTGACGGGGGACCTTGTCGACCCGCACGCCGTTCTGGGCTGCGAGGGCGAGGATCCTCGCCACCTTGCGATCCACCTTGGCGCCCTTGTCGAGCCAGATCCGACGCACGATACGGCGCTGCCGCAGCAGGGCCTCCATCACGGGGTTGCGTCCTTCCAGCTGTTCCATGGTGTCTCCGATGGCTCGTTCCGGGGCGGGTTCTATGCCGCTTGGAGGAACGGAGCCAACGAGGAGAAGGGGAAGGGGCCATTGGGCGACGGGAGGGGGGCGTGGCCCCGTCTGCCCCTCGTCCTAGCCCTTGTGCTCGAGCACCCGCAGCGGGTGGGTCAGCTCGATCACCTTGTCGGCCGTGATGTCGTCACCGAGGTGGGCCAGCAGGCGGTCGGCCGGGCACTCGCCGTGCTCGACGAGGTCCATCGCCGGCGCGAGGAGGTGGGAATCGGTGGGACGGGCGCGCTCGAGGCCTCCCTGGGCGGCGGTGAGCATGCGCTCGGCCCACCACGCGAGGGGACGTCCACCGACGACGGCCTGCAGGCCGTGGCGGCAGGCCTGGTGGAAGCGCTCGTCCTTGGTGCCGTAGCGCTCGAAGTGCTCGGCGAGCGCGAGACCCTGGTGCAGTGCCTTGTCGTCGTAGAACAGGCCCTCGAACAGCGCGCAGAAAGACGCGGCGAGGTCGATGCCCACGGCGTCGCCCATCCGGACCTCGATGAGGTTCTTGATGCGGACCTCGGGGAACACGCTGGTCTGGTGCAGATCCCAGTCGGCCATGGTCGGGGCGTCGAGCCCGGGCAGGCCGTTGTCCATCCACTGGCGGAAGCTGCGGCCATGGCCCGGCTGCCACTCGTTGTTCTTGTGGGTGAACAGCAGGGGGACGTCGAGCAGGTAGTCGACCCAGCCCTCGTAGGAGAAGTCGCTGGCGGCGGTGGGGAAGCCGGTGCGTGCCGGATCGGTGTGGGACCAGATGTTGCCGCGGAAGGACTTCCAGCCGTTGGGCCGACCCTTCGTGAGGGGGCTGTTGGCGAACATCGCGGTGACGATGGGCGCGAGCACGATGCTCACCCGGAGCTTGCGGGCGGCGTCGGCGGCGTCGGAGAAGTCGAAGGAGCACTGCGTGGCGCAGGTGCCCTTCATCATGTGGTGCCCGAGGGTGCCCACGGTGGGCATGTGGGCCCGCATGACGACGTAGCGGCCCTTGGGAACCCACTGGATGCTCTCGAGGGGGACCATCGGCGTGTAGCCCATGGCCACCTGGCGGTAGCCCCTGGGGATGAGGCACTCGTCGAGGGCGTGGGTGAAGGCCTTGGCCTCGAGCCGGGCCTCCTCGACGGTGTCGTGGGGCGTGCCCGACAGCTCGAGCTGCCCGCCGGGCTCCAGCGTGAAGGAGCCCTGGGGGCCGGTGGCCGCGATGAGGGTGGCCTTCTCACGGTAGGGCGCCCAGCCCCGGCGCACGAATTCGCCCAGGAGTCCTCGGATGCTCGCGGGGCCCTTGTAGGGAAGGGGGGCGCCGTTGGCGTCGAGGGCGAACCGCTCGAACTCACCGCCCACGCGCCAGTGGTGACGGGGCCGGCCGTAGGAGGCGTAGGTGTCGATGAGGAGCTGACGGCTCAGGGGTGCTTGGGTCATCTGGTTGTCGAACTCGCATGAGAGGCAGCGTCAAGTAGGGACCCCCGCCGGGGTTGGCAAGCTCCGGATGGCGCCCGCGGCGGACGAGTGTGGTGACGATTTGTTACCCTGGGTGCGTGAACACCCGTGCGATTGTCTGTACCCTCTCTACAGCTGGCTTTCACGCTGCCTTTCCGGGGCGGTCCGTGGGCAGGGCGGGGCGTCACTCCGCGCGAGCACGGGGCTTACGGAGATTTGGCGAACTCCATGCCGCGACACGGCGCCATCTTGGGGTAATCAAGAGGCGTCCAGGAGTCTTCGATGCGTATCTTTGCTGTGACCGGTCTCATCGCCGCCCTGATGGCCTGTGCCCCTCCGGATCTCGGTGCGTCCGACTACGAGCCCTTCTCCGTGCCCGACAACGAGTGGCCCGGTGAGGAGCCGCCCGCGGATCTCATCCCGGAGAATTGGACCGTCGGCAATGTCGCACCCCAGGTCGAAGGCATGGATCAGCACGGCACCACCACGGCGCTGTGGCAGTTCTGGGGCAAGTACACGGTGGTCGACGTGTCGACCCTGTGGTGCGCGCCCTGCCAGGAGCTCGCACGCTCCACCGAGGATCTGTACCAGCACTACGGCGACTACGGTGTCATCCCCCTCAGCGTGATCATCGAGAACGAGTCCGGCGGCGAAGCCACCCAGGAGGAGCTCGAGCTGTGGGCCACCTGGCCCTCTCGCAACGAGAACAGCGAGTACGAGGAGATCACCGCCCCGATCATCTCCGACTTCAAGGGCAAGTCCGGCAGCGGCACCCTCGTGCGCAACGGCCAGTACCCGGCCATCGCCATCGTCGGCCCCGACCTGCGGGTGCGTCGCAGGGGCCTCGAGGCCAACCACCGCAAGATCGAGCTCGCCGTGGAAGAGGTCCTGTGCGAGGACGGCATCACGGAGTTCTGCCGCTGAAGCGCCTGGGGCTCCCACCCACGAAGAAGGCCCCGACGGCATGTGCCATCGGGGCCTTCGTGCGTCCGGGGGACGACGTGCGCTGGTGAGCAGGCCTCAGATGTAGCCGCCGAGACCCAGCAGGAACGCCACGCCCCAGCCGGTGCCCTTGCCGCCGAGGAACGACGGGCCGGCCATGTCGACGTGGAGCCACTGGCCCTCGTAGTCGAGGATGTGCTGGCGGATGAACTCGCCCGCGCAGGAGGACTGGGCGTTGAAGCGGTCCTTCACGGAGTTCTTGAGGTCGGCCACGTGGGACCGGAACTCGTTCACGTAGAACTCGGGCACGAACGGCAGGGCGTGGGTCATGTCGCCGGTGCGACGGCCGGCCTGGACGGCCTGGGCCTCGAGGGTCTCGTCGTTGCAGTACAGCGCGGCGTGCATCTTGCCGGTGGCCATGCTCTGGGCGCCGGTGAGGGTGGCCATGTCGATGATGCGGCCGGGGGAGCGCTGGCTGACAGCCCACGCGACGCCGTCGGCGAGCACCAGACGGCCTTCGGCGTCGGTGTTGTTCACCTCGACCCGCCTGCCCGAGTACATCTGGATGACGTCGTCGGGGCGCGTGGCCTGGGGCCCGACGGCGTTCTCGGCCAGGCACAGGATGGCCGTGAGCGGACGCTCGGAGCCCATGGAGGCAGCGGCGAGGAAGGCGGTGAGCACCGCGGCGGCGCCACCCATGTCGGACTTCATGCCGGGCATGCCGGTCTTCGTCTTCAGGGACAGGCCACCGGTGTCGTAGGTGATGCCCTTGCCCACCCACACCTCGCGGGGGAGGTCCGGGTTGGTGCCGTCGAGATCGAGGATGACCAGGGACGGCGGGTGCACCGCGGCCTTGCCCACGGCCCACACACCACCCATGCCCTGGGTGCGGAGGAAGTCGCCGGTGATGGCCTGGAAGTGCACGCCTTCGACCTGGGCGGCCGACTGGCGGGCATAGGAGACGAAGTTGGTGGTGTTCAGCTCGTTGGGCGGGGTGTCCACGAGCTGGGCGGCCCGCTGCACGGCGCGGGCCAGCAGGTTGAGGGAGCGGGCGTCGAAGCTCTGGCCCTCGGGCACCAGCAGCTTGACCTCGACCTTGCGCTCCCGCCTGCCCTGGGCCAGCCGGTAGATGGGCCAGGTACGGGCGATGGCGGCGATGCAGGCCGGGGCGTGGGCGGCATCCTCCAGGGCGAGCACGATGGTCATGGACGAGGGATGACCGGCGCTGCCCAGGATGCGGGGGATGGCCCATGCACGGCTGGGGGTGTTGTGGCGGCTGCAGGCCTCGGGAAGGACACCCACGACGGTGCGCGTGGGCGTCTCCTCCTGCCAGTGGGTGCGGACGCGGACGTCGCCGCGGGGGGCGGTGTCGCCGAGGAGCACCCGGTAGGTGGAGGGCGAGACGCCCTTGGGCAGGCGCTCGAGGGTGTGGCTGCGCTGGAGCGCACCGTGGCGTCCGATGAACACGATGCTGCCGGCGGGCGAGACGTCCTCGTGAGCGGACAGGACGTCGATGGACACGGTCATGGTGTCTCCTTTCAGGGGGTCCGGGGCCGTATCACGGACACCGGAGCTGTGCGTCGGTCAGCGGTATTCCATCGATGGACGGCGCTGCATGAGCTCGGTGATGACGTCGATGGGCGCCGTGCCCTCGGCCACCCGCACGAGGCCCTGGGTCAGTGGCATCTCGACGTTGAACAGGCGGGCGAGGCCGAGCACGGCCCGGGCGAGCTTGAGGGGGGAGGTCTCGGTGGTGTCGCCCTTGGCCAGTGCCACGCCGGCCTCGTAGTGGGGGTGACCGGGACGCGCCTGGGAGGCCACGAGGTCGCCCATGCCCGCGAGTCCGACGAAGGTGGTGCTGTCGGCGCCCAGGGCGGTGCCCAGGCGGATGGTCTCGGCCACGCCACGGCTGAGCACGAGCGCCTCCATGCCGATGCCGGCACCGGGCAGGGAGGTGGTGAGGCCGTGAAGCGCGGCGACGACCGGCATCATCGCGCCGGAGAGCTGCACGCCGGTGAGGTCGACGCTCTCGTAGACCCGGTAGCGGCTGCTGTGCAGGGCGGTGAGGAGCAGGGACCGGACCTCGTCGTAGCGGCTGGCGACCACGCCCGCGCACAGGCCGCCGCTGAGGATCTCGTCGACGGGGCTCGGACCGGCGAGGGCGCCCACCCGCAGGCAGTCGGACTCCTGCAGGACGACGTCGGTGAGCCATGCCCCCGTGGTGGGATCGATGCCGCGACCCGCCACGACGACGCGGTTGCGAGGGCCGGGCCGGGTGAGCCTGATGGCACGCCGGACCTCGTCGGCGCTCGTGGCGACGAGGAGCAGCTCGCACGCGGCGGCGACTTCGGGCGGGTTGCGGCTGTTGGGCAGCACGTGGGGCGGCTTGATGTCGGCCCACGCGATGAAGGGCTTGTGGCCGGCGGCGATGACCAGGCGGGCGAGTGCCTGGCCCCAGCGTCCGCCTCCGAGGATTCCTACGCGCATCAGACCTCCAGCTCGGCGAAGGTGGCGCGGTTGCGGTAGTACAGGCACAGCTTGGGGTCGGACACGATGATCTCGTCTCCCTTGGCCTCGAGGGCCTTCGAACGGTGGTAGCGGGCGAAGCGGTCGAGGGCGATGTCCAGCAGCTCGTCGGCGGTGTCGGGAAGGGCCGAGTGCCAGGCGCCTCGCGCGGCGCCCGCGTCGATCTGCTTCATCACGCGGGCGAGGGCCTGTAGCATGGCCTGCCGGGACAGGTGACGCTGGTAGCGGCCGGAGCGGAGGATGCCCCAGGTGTCGCGACCGGGGAGCTTCTTCTCCAGGAGCCGCCAGGCGGTCCAGGCGGCCACGTGTGTGGACATCAGGCTGGCGAGGGTGGGGTAGGCCTTCACGATGGCGTCGGCGAGGCGGTCCGTGTAGACGTGATCCCGCTGCTCGTCGCGCTGCACCCGCCCCTCGGCGTCGGTGACGTACCCGAGGCGGTGCTCGGCGGCTTCGGCGCGCTCCCGTGGGTCGACGGGAACGGGGTTGCCCAGGACATCGAGGGGCTGGCCGAACCGGCAGACGATGGAGGAGTCCAGCGAGAGCACCCGCTTGAGGAACTGGACCACCCGGCGGGGCTGCGTGAACTCGTCGTCGGAGATGATGTAGCGCTGCTTGCCCGCCTCCTCGAGGTGGTCCTCGATGAGGGTGTTGGCCTCCAGCACGAGCTGGAAGGACAGCGTGCAGGGCACGATGTAGACCTCGGAGCGCTTCGCGCCCGTGACGAGGTTCTCCTGCCAGGCGGAGATGCCGGTGCCCAGCAGGCCCTTCTTCAGGCTGGTCTCGATGGCGCCGCTGCGGGACCGGGTGCCGCCGGGGAAGAACAGCGAGTGGTGGTGCGTGGTGAGCTGCTGGACGGAGTAGTCCTTGAGCAGGTCCTTGTACATCGTGGCCTGCTTGAGGCGGTCGACGGTGTAGGCGCCCAGCCGGGACATCCACCAGCCCATCACCGGGTTGCTGAACAGGTTGAGGCCCGCGCCGTACTGGAACGGCGGCAGGCCCATCATGGTGAGCGCGAGGCCGATGATGGGGGAGTCGAGGTTGGAGACGTGGGTGGGCGTGAGGATGAGCGTGGCCTCACGGGCCAGCTGCTGGAGCAGCTCCTTGTCGCCGTCGACGGTGAGCCGACGGCCCGGCGTGATGCCGACGTCCTTCAGGCTGCTGGTCTGTGCGGAGAGCAGGGCCGTGAGCACCGGCGGGAGCACCTTGGAGGCGAAGCGGTAGGAGGGCAGCGAGAAGCGGCCGTGGATCTCGTTCGCCCACGGCCGGATCATGTCGACCGCGGCCCGGATGCGGTCCTGCCTGTCGCCGCGGGTGAGGGCGCGGGACAGGTCGTCGAGGGCCTGCAGGTCGTCCTGGGGAGGCGGCCGGAGGCGGGAGAGGCGGCGCTTCTCCTGGTACAGGGCATCCTCGAGCAGGCGATCCAGCTCCGGCTCGGGCAGGCCCTGCAGCCGCTTCTGGGCCCGCATCACGAGGTTCTGCACGATGTCGGTACGAGGGTGCTCCTCGTACAGTCCTGTGAGCCCGGCATCCTGGGGGGCGTTGGGCATGGGATCTCCGCTACCCGACCGGCGGTACAGCCTTGACCACGCGACCGATGGGATCGCAGTCTACCCGACCCGCGGCCCGAAGCAGAGTACTGGACTCCACGACCTTGTGCTCGGGCTGGGCAGAGGCCCTGCTCACCTCGTCGAGGGTGCCGGGTACATCGCCGATGGCGTCGAGGACCTGCTGGGTCTGGCGGGGCAGCTCGGCATCCGGGTTCAGGCGGAGCTGCACGGCGGCCGGGTGGCCTCCGGTGTCGCGCCAGAGCTGCGTGGCCTGGCGGGTGTCCATGCCGTGGACGTTCGCCAGGCGCTGGACGGCCTGGAGAGGGAGCTGGGCAGGGGACAGGTGGGTGGCGCCGAGCTCGGACAGGGCCGCGCTGGGCCGATCGGATCGGATCAGGAACAGGCCCGGGTTGGTGCCCCGGAGGAACCGGCTGGCCTGCTGCACGGCGGCAGCGGTGAGGGCCGCCTTGTAGACCACGGCGGGGGTACCGTCGGTGGGCAGGGAGCCGGTGGAGGCATCCTTGAAGCGCCCGGAGCGTGCGAGGTTGTAGACCTCCCGCAGCAGGGAGGCGCGTCCGGAGCCCTCGGGCCCGAACAGCACGATCACTTCGGGACGGTGCCAGCCCTTGCGCAGCGACTGGCGGAGCGCCATGCGCGCGGTGGCCTGGCCCACCAGGGCGGAGGGGCGTGCGGGGGCCTCCGCGGTGGCGAGCAGCCGGATGATCGCCGACAGCCGGGGCCGCTGGGTGGGCTGTGGGGACAGCATCGCCGACAGGGCGCGGTCGAGGGACTCGGGGATGTCCGGGTGCCAGGTGGACAGCGGAAGCGCGGGGACGAACCCGAGGCTGGCCATGGCCTGGCGACGGAATTCCGCGGGCACGAGACAGCCGTAGATGGTGGCCGCCAGGCTGAAGATGTCGGCGGCGAAGGTGCCCTGCTCCCGGGCCATGCACTCGGGGGCCACGAACCCGAGGGTTCCGGCCATCTCGCTGGACAGGGGATCGACGAAGACCGGGTGGCCGCCGCGGGCGATGAGGATGTTGGTGGGGGAGATGTCGCCGTGGAGCACCTTGGCGCCGTGCATGCCCCGCAAGCCCTCCAGGCACTCGAGTGTGAACGTGAGCCAGACCTCGGGCTCCTGGCGCGCGAGCCATGCGGCGAGGGGCTCGCCCTCGACCCAGTACGTGGCCAGCCAGCGCCCATCGGGAGAGGCGTTGTACAGCCTCGCGACGTGGGGGTGGCGCACCCGCTGGAACCACAGCGCCTGCTCGAGGATGACCCGCTGGCCGAAGGGGCTTCGGGACACCTTCAGGCAGACCTCCCCATCGGGACCGGTGGCCCGGTACAGGTTGAAGTGGGGCGTGGCGTGGAACTGGGGACCCAGGACGAAGGGGCCCAGCTGACGTGGAGGTGTGCTCATGTCGCCTTCGGGGGAACGGGCTTCATCCTAGCAGGCGCGCTCGGCAGGACCCAAGGCCGCCGTACACGTTATGGAGGGGCGCCTGGAGGAGCCCTTGACGCCACCGCTTCACATCGTCCTGTACCATCCGGAGATCCCGCCCAACACGGGCAACATCGGCCGCCTGTGCCTGGGCCTGGGGCTTCGGCTCCACGTGGTCCATCCCATCGGCTTCTCGATGGACGAGAAGGCCGTCCGGCGCGCGGGACTGGATTACTGGAAGCACGTCGACCTGCAGGAGCACGAGAGCGAGGAGGCCTTCTGGCAGTGGGCCGAAGGGCGCAGGGTGCACCTGTTCTCCTCCCGTACGGAGCGGCCCTACACGGCCTGCGACTACCAGCCCGGCGACGTCCTGGTGTTCGGCCGCGAGACCACCGGCCTGCCCCGTGAGCTCGTCGAGGAGAAGGGCGCCTGGACCATCCCGATGACCGGTCCCATCCGCTCCCTGAACCTGTCCAACGCCGTCGCGGTGGTCACCTACGGCGCCATGGCGAAGGTCCAGCCCTCCCTGTTCGAGGCGCCCTGATGCAGGCGCTCTGGTCGGTCATCCTCGCCGGCGGCCGGGGCACCCGGTTGTGGCCCTGGTCCCGGCTGGCGCGCCCCAAGCCCTGCCTGCCCACGCCTGACGGTCCTTCGATGATCGAGGCCACCCTTCGCCGCGTGCCCACGCCGCCGGAGCGCACCCTGGTCATCACCGGGGAGCCCATGGGGGAGGCGGTACGCGAGGTGCTGCCCGATCTGCCGGCCGGGAACATCCTGGTGGAGCCCTCGGCCCGGGGAACCGGACCGGCCATCGCCTGGGCCGCGGAGGAGGTGGCGCGCCGGGGGGGAGACGCCCTCGCGGTCTTTCCCTGCGATCACCTGGTGGAGCCCGTGGAGGTCTTCCAGGCCAGCGTCGCCCGCGCTGTGGAGCGGGTACAGGCAGGGGATGGCCTCGTCCTGCTCGGCATCGACCCCACGCACCCGGCGAGCGCCTACGGCTACATCCGGGCCGACGAGGCGACGGGGAAGGTGCGTGGATTCGTGGAGAAGCCTCCCGCGGCGATCGCCGAGCAGCTCCTGCAGGAGGGGAACTGCTGGTGGAACGCGGGTATAACGGTATCATCCGTGCGTTTCCTCCGGGAGCAGGTCCGCCGACACCTGCCTGGAACCTGGCGGATGATGCAGGGCCTGCAGCAGGGACGTCCCGTGGCGTCCCTGTGGTACGAGGCCGAGCCCCTGGCGTTCGATCACGGCATCCTCGAGCGGGCCGATCACCTGGAGATGGTGCCCTGCGCCGCGCGCTGGTCCGACGTCGGCACATGGGAGTCGATGGGGCAGTGGCTGCAGCCGGGTCCCCTCGGACGTCAGCGGGTCGTCGAAGGCCGGGCACTGGAAGGCGGCGACCACATCGTCCATGCTCCCGGACACCGGGTGCTCACGGTGGGCCTGTCGGATCTGCTGGTGGTCTGTTCCGACGACGTGCTGCTTGTGGCGCGTCGGGAAGACGCGTCGAAGGTTCCCGAGCTGCTCGGTCAGCTCGGGGAGGAGTGGGAGTAGGCATGGCCAAGGCGTTGATCACGGGCATCACGGGACAGGACGGAAGCTACCTGGCCGACCACCTGCTGCAGCTCGGCTACGAGGTGCACGGCATCGTCCGACGCAGCAGCTCGCCCAACCCCTGGCGCATCGCCCACCTCGAGGATCGGGTGACCCTGTGGGACGGCGACATGCTCGACATGGCGAGCCTGCTGCAGGTCCTCGACGCGGTGCGCCCGACCGAGATCTACAACCTGGCCGCCCAGAGCTTCGTCGGCCGCTCCTGGCGGGAGCCGGTCTACACCGCCGAGGTCAACGGGGTGGGGGCCCTGCGCCTGTTCGAGGCGGCCCGCGTGCTGGTGCCGCAGGCCCGCATCTACCAGGCCTCCACCTCCGAGATGTACGGCAACCTGCCGAGCGACACGATCACGGCCAGGGGGCCGTTCGCCCCCCGCAGCCCCTACGGCAACGCCAAGCTCTTCGCCCACACCTCCGCGGTCAACATGCGGGAGTCCCACGGGCAGTTCGTGGCCTGCGGCATCCTGTTCAACCACGAGTCCCCCCGCCGCGGGGAGGAGTTCGTCACCCGCAAGGTCACCCGAGGCGCCGCCCTGGCGAAGCTCGGCCGCATCCGCGAGCTGCCCATGGGCAACCTCGAGGCCCGCCGGGACTGGGGCTGGGCCCCGGACTACGTCCGCGCGATGCACCTGCTGCTGCAGCACGACGAGCCCGTCGACGTGATGGTCGCCACCGGCCGCAGCCACTCCGTCCGCGAGCTGTGCGAGGCGGCGTTCTCCCACGTGGGGCTCGACTACCGTGACGTCGTCACGAAGGACCCCCGCTTCTTCCGCCCCGCGGAGGTCGACGCACTGCTCGGCGACCCCACCGACGCCGAGCGCCTCCTGGGCTGGAAGCCGCAGGTCACGTTCGAGGAGATGGTCCGCCGCATGGTCGACGCCGACCTGGCCGACCTGCAGGGGTAGGCCCAAGAACGCGAAACCCCGCCATCAGGCGGGGCAGGAGCGAGCGTCGCAGTCCTTCGGACTACTCCTCTCGCTCGTCCATCTTTCCATCTCCATCCGTGTCGCGACCCATGCGGATGACCTTGCCGTCCTCGTCGAACCGCTCCCAGGTGTCGATCATGCCGTCGAAGGTGGTGTCGCGCTCCTTGCGGTCGATGCGCGTGCTTCCGGCGTCGGTCTTGATGTAGTGGAAGTAGATGTCGGCGTTGCCGTCGTTGTTCGAGTCCATCTCGGACAGGATGCGCAGGCCGTCCTGGTAGTGATCGCGGGTGTCGATCAGGCCGTCGAAGTCCTTGTCCATCTCCTCGAGCTTCAGTACGCCGTCTTCGCTGTAGTGCTGGATCATGTCGAAGGAGCCGTTCATGTCGAGATCGATCTTCTTCATGACGAGCAGGCGGGGGCCGGCGCTGCGCTCACGCCAGTGGTTCTCGACGTTGGGCTTGCCGTCGCCGTTGAGATCGACGAGCTGCATGATCATGTCGGGCTCGTCGAGACGGATCTCAGAGACCTTGCGCATGTCCTGGTTCTTGCGGGACTTCGAGGCGTTCTTGGGGCCGCAGGCGCTTGCGAGCAGGAGCAGGGAAGCGAGGGCAGTCGTCGTGCGCAGCATCGATTGTCTTCCATGTCAGGAGAGGTGTGGGCCGAGTGTAGCGAAATGCGTCTGTCATGCCAATCGGTGGAGAGGCGGGGCGGGGATCCCATCCAGGTGGGCAGACGTGATACCGTCCGACAGGCGTGGTTGGATGACTAGGCGGAGTGCCCGTGGAACAGACGCAGCCGACGAAGAGTCGTTTGGTGATTGTGGATGATGAACCCGTCATCCTCAGCCTGCTCGGACAGTTGTTCGACAACGACTTCGATGTCTACATGTACAGTGCCGGAGAGGACGCCACGCGTGGAATGCACGAGCATGGCGTGGACATCCTCCTCACTGACAAAAATCTTCCCGATGTGGGCGGCCTTGAGCTTCTCGAGCGCTGCAAGGCGCTTCAGCCGGATGCCGAGGTGCTGCTCATCACGGGCTACGCCTCCCTCGATTCCGCGCTCGCCGCGCTCGAGAAGGGGGCCTTCGACTACATCGTCAAACCGCCCAAGTCGATCTTCGAGGTCAAGCGCAAGGTCGAGGCGGCGCAGGAGAAGCAGCGCCTGTCCCGCCAGAACGTCGACCTCGTGCACCAGCTCAAGACCCAGAACCTCGAGCTGAAGAACACCCTCGACGAGCTCAAGCGGGTGCAGTCCGAGCTCATCCAGTCCGAGAAGCTCGCCGGCATCGGTACCCTGGCTGCGGGCGTGGCCCACGAGGTGGCCTCGCCGCTGTTCGGGGTGCTCGGTCTGGCCGAGGCCATCGTGGAGGAGTCCGACGTCGAGACCATCCACGGCTTCGCGAGCGAGATCATCGAGTACAGCACCGCCATCAAGGACATCGTCACGGAGCTGCGGGGCTACGTCCGCACCCCCAACGAGCGCGACGAGGATCGTGCCGACGTCCAGCAGGTGATCGCCCAGGCGCGGCGCCTGGTCACCCGCAGCTTCGGTATCGACGACGACGTCATCGACGTGAAGGACGCCCACGTGCCCGCGGTGGCGGCTCACGCCGGCCAGCTGCAGCAGGTGTTCGTCAACCTGTTCAAGAACGGGGTCGAGGCGTGCATGGACGAGGGCCGCGAGCCCCGGGTGCATGTCGCCATGGGCAGCGAGGCCGAGGGCACCGTGTGGATCGAGGTGGCCGACGAGGGTCCGGGCATCTCGTCCGACCACGCCCACGACATCTTCGATCCCTTCTACACGACCAAGCCGCCCGGAAAGGGCACCGGGCTCGGTCTCAACATCGTGTACCGCATCCTCACCAGGTACCGGGGCCGCGTGAGCCTCGTCAGCGGCGAAGGGGAGGGCGCGCGGTTCCGCATCGAGCTGCCCACGGTGAAGGCCAGCGCATGAGGCTGTGGCTTCGTGTCACCCTCATCATGTGCCTCGTGGCCGTGGTGCCCGTGGTACTCACGGGCGCCCTGGCGTTGCAGGCCTCCCACCGTACCGAACGGGTCCGTACCGAGGAGGCCGTCACCACCGAGGCCATCGGCATGGCGACCCTCGCGGCGGCCTGGATCGACACGCAGGACAAGGTGGCGGAGACCTGGACGTCCGCCTACGACCGCGACGAGGTCGTCCGCGCGGGCGTGCCCGGCATGCTCGGTCACATGCAGGCGATCTACCGGGCCATCGACGGGGCCTACCTGGTGGTGTGGCTCGACGACACCGTGGCCGAGGTGCCGCCTCCGGTCCACCTCGGACCAGGCCAGGCACAGGGCTCCGGGGAGTTCGCCGATCGCCGCCGGGTGGGGGCCGACGAGCTCGCATGGGGCCTCGCGCGCTTCGCGCCCGGTGGGCCGGAGGGCTGGACCCTCCTCGACGGCCCCGGGGGAGAGCCCCTGATCCGGCTCGTGCTGCGCTCCAACGGCTACCACCTCGGGGTGCTGCTGGACGCCGCGCCGCTGCTCCGTCACGTACGGTCCTCCGGCGCCGACGCATGGGCCCTGCACGATCCCGCCGGCGCCACGCTCCATTCGGGCGAGCCGTCCCTCGAGGCCGCGCTGGGCCTCGGGCCCGCCGCTGGACAGCGGGGCGTCCAGCGCTGGTGGCACGACGAGCAGACCGCCCTGGCCACGGTCTCCCTCGACGAGCCCGCCTGGTACCTCACCGTGGCCCGGGTCCACGAGGCCGCCGCCGCGAGTGGCCTGATCCTCACCGAGACCCTCGCGGTCGTCGTGCTCGCCCTCGGCGTGGTCATGCTGCTCGGGGTGGCGCTCCGCCTGGAGATCACCCGTCCCGTGCAGGCGCTCATGCGGGACGTGGGCCTGGTGGCCGAAGGAGACTACGGCCGCAAGCTCGAGTGGGCGCGCCTCGACGAGCTCGGCGACCTCGCCCGGGCCTTCGACGATCTGAGCGAGTCCCTCGCGGAGCACGAGCAGGAGAACCTCGCCCAGGCCGAGGAGATCCGCGCCTTCAACCGTGACCTGCAGGACATGGTCGAGGAGCGCACCCGGGAGCTCAAGGAGGCCCAGGCCGAGCTCGTCCAGGCCGGCCAGTTCGCGGCCATCGCGGAGGTGAGCGCCGGCCTCGCCCACGAGCTCAACAACCCCCTGGCATCCATCCTCGGCTACCTGCAGCTGATCCGGTCGGGGGCCGAGCCGAGTCCCGCCATCCTCGAGATCCTCGAGACGGAGGCACAGCGGTGCCGCACGGTCCTCGCGGCGATGGCACGGTTCGGCGAGGGGCGCGTCGACGCCACCGGCTTCGAGCGGGTGCCCCTCGACGAAGTGCTCCACGAGCAGGTCGCACGGCACCGTCCCACCTTCGAGCGTCGGGGCGTCTCCGTCACGTGGGTCCGTCCCCCGCAGGGCTGCGTCGTGAAGTCCGATCGCATGTTGCTCGATCGCCTGCTTCTCTCGGCGCTCGAGGCGCTTCGCGCCGGTCTCGGCGCGGGCAGTTCGCTCCGTATCGAGCTGGCGTCCTCCGATGGTGCCGCCCAGGTGTCGTTTGCGTGTAGCGTCCCCTTGGGGCAAGGATCCGCCGGGGACGACTGGCAGGCCGCGGGTTCGCAGGTCTGGTTGTCCCGCCGCCTCGCCGATCTGCTCGGCGGCAGTCTCACGGAGAAGGACGGCGCCGGCACCACGTGGGTGTTGGAGCTGCCGGAGGGCTGACATGGTCAGGGAGTCCCGATGGGTCTGGTTGCTGGTGACGGTGGGCGTCGTGCTCGTCGGCACCGGCCTGTGGACGCTGTATCGGGTGCTCAATCCGGCCTTCATGATCCTGGAGACCCAAGGCGAGGTCTACCGCGTCAGTGGCGGTGAGGACGCTTTCGTCGAGGTCGGCGACGTGCTGGCGTCCGGCGAGCGGCTGCGCACCTCGGAGGGCGCTCGTGCGGTGGTGGGGGCCGGGTCCTCCGTGTCCTTCGAGGTCGACGGCAACACCCTCGTGGGCTTCGAGCGGGAGCCCTGGTCCTCCGACGTCGGGCTGGCCCTCGAGTCCGGTGTCGTGCGCGCCACCGTGCGGGAGGGAGGCCCCCTGCTGCGCATGAAGTCCGGCACCCAGCAGGTGGTGACCCAGGCGCCGGCCACCATCCGCATGTCCCGCAAGGGAGACGCCACGGGCGTCCTCATCGAGGAGGGGGAGGCCCGCATCGACGGACCCTCCGGTCAGACCACGGGCGAGCCCGGTCAGGAGGTGCTGATGTTCGACGACGGCCTCGTCTGGCCCTCGAACCAACCCGTGGCCGATCTCCTCAAGGTCCGCTGGCCCGAGAAGGCCACCGCCACGGAACCGGTGTGGATCCGCGGGCAGACCTCGCCACGGGCCACCGTGCGCCTGAAGGGCTATCCCATGGCGGAGGTCCAGGCGGATGAGGACGGACGCTTCGCCGTCCAGGTACCCTTGCGTCAGGGCGCCAACGAGTTGCACCTGGAAGTGACCCACGCGGTCGGGGGGACCCTATCGGAGTCCATCGTCCTTCACACCGAGACCGGAGACATCCTCCGCGAAGTGGAGCTGCAGTACGAGCCCTGATCCTGGGCTTGTGCGGTCTCGCCGGGGTGGCATCGGCGGCACCGGAGCTGGTGGTCCAGCCTCGGCGGGGCACGCTGGTGTCCGGCGCCTGGAACGCGGTCTACGTGGCGGTCCACGACGACGGACGCCTGCTCGATCGCAGGCCGCACTTCGAGGTGGAGGGAGGGGTCCTCGGGCCCATCCGGGACGATCCCCGCGGCGGCTACTGGCTCGAGGTGCTCCCGTCCGCCGACACGCTCTCCCTGCGCAGCGGAGACGCCGCCACGAGGCTCCCCGTGCGGGAGACGGGGGCCGGGCCCCTGTCCCTCGAAGGACCCCGTCGCGCCCTCACGAGTGCCCGACAGCTGCGGTTCGTGATCGCCCACGAGCAGTACCCACTCGACAGGGAGTGGCTGCAGGTGAGCACCTCCGAAGGCGGTGTGGTGGTCGAGGAGGTCGACGGCGGTCTGGCCGTCAACGTCCTGCTCGAGGACGACCCGCTGCCCCGTGAGGTGGTGATCATGGTGTCGGACGGGCGCCTGTCCACCGAGCCCATGGTCGCGACGGTGCAGCTCGATGCGTTGGTGCGGATGCCCGTGCGGGTGCCCGCCGGCACGAAGGTCACGGCAACGGTGGGCCGTCGGGAGCCCGTGACGGCAGTCGCCGGCGACGACGGACAGGTGGTGCTGCAGCTTCGTCAGGGGCACCGGGACACGACTGCGGAGCTCGAGCTCGTCACGCCGGACGGCGCGCGTGCCACCCGTCCGGTGAGCCTGTCCGTGTCCGGCCGGCGTCCCTGGGTCGTGCACCCCGGCCCGCCCCTGGGCCTCGGTCGGGAGCGTTCCCACGTGCACGTGTTCACGACCGATCCGAACGTGGCCCCCACCTGTCGCGCGCTGCCGGACACCCCCCTCGCGCCCTACGATCACGGGCGAGGACTGTGGACGGTCGCCCTGCCGGCAGGACGACAGACCGCCGACTTCGACGAGCGCGTGGTCTGCTTCTGGAACGGGGAGCAGCGCACCGGCACGGTGCGTGCGCTCCCGGCGCAGGTGAGGGGACTGCAGGTCACCGCCTGGCCCGAGGAGCTCAGCGTCGACCTGCCCATCGCCGATCTGCGGGCCCAGGTCATGGGGCCGGCCGACCAGCCGCTGGCGGTCGAGGGCCGACTGAAGTGGAGCGCGCTCCACGGGCGCATCGAGGAGCAAGGGGGGCGCGCGGGCACGTTCTCGGCGGTGTACTCCGGCCTCGCCGCGGTGGAGATCGGCGAGGATGTCGTGTCCGCGTCCTGGTATGCGCCGTTCTCGGACGACACCGTGGCGCGCATCGACCTGCAGCGGGTCGACTCCGACGGCACCTACGTGCCCACCTTCACGCTGCGGGCCGTCGACGGTCAGGGGCGGGGTGTCGCCGGCGTGAACCTGCGGGTGGTGCTCGCCGGCGAGACCATGGACGGCGTCACCACCGAGGGAGGCTGGTTCACCTTCGGTCTGTCCAAGGCGCTGGAGCCCGGTGCGCACCGGCTCGACGTGTTCAGCCCCCTGGGGCGGGAGCGCCTCGTCGTGTTCTCCCACCACACCCAGGGGCGCCACCCGGGTGATCCGGACGCCCATGCCACGCGGCCGATCTTCATCAGCCGCGGACGCGGGGCACGCATCTTCGTGGAGAGCAGTCCCTCGGTGCTGCGGGCCTGGCCCGGACGCACCTTCGAGCTGAAGGCCGAGCTCCGGGACCGGGAAGGCGGCGTGGTCCAGGGCGCATCCACCCTGGAGCTGCGAGCCGGTGATCTCGAGGTCGAGGAAGTCTCCCGCACCGACGATGCCGTCTCCTGGGCCGTGCGCCCGAAGACCGGCACGCTGGTCACGGACGTGGTGGCGACCGTCCGCCAACCCGGGCTCGATCTCGTGCAGGAGATCCCGCTCTCGGTCCGTCCTCGAAACCCCCGGTTCGGGGTCGGGCTGAGCGCCGGATACACCACGAACTTCACCACTCATGCACCGCTGATCCAGGCGAGCGCCGACCTCCTGTTCCCCGTGGGCGGACGCACCGCGCGCACGTTGTTCCATGCAAGAGCGGGGGCGGGCTGGTTTCCGGTGTCCGTGCGCACCTACACCGAGAGCGGCCAGCTCGCAGAGCAGCGTGCGTCCGTGGTGCCGGTGCAGCTGGGCACGGGCATCCGTTATCAGGCGGACCACCACGCGGTGTACCTGCTCGTGGCTGGACAGGTGCCCCTGTATGCCGGTCAAACCTGGATCGACGGCGAGTGGCAGTCCAGCTCGGGAGGGGTCTTCTCGCCCGCGTTCCTCGGTGCGGTGGGCTATGGTCTGCGCAACGTGACGGGCGAGGTCTACCTCGAGGTGGGGGGCTCCTCCCTCAATGCCCAGGGTGTGCAGGACATACCTCTCGGATTGCTGGGTGGTTTGAATTTGTCAGTGGGGTATCGGGTGTTGTATTGATCCCCTCGGGGACGACACGCATGCAACGCGCGCTCATCATCGCTGTGACACTTGGAGGACTGCTGGGCTGCCAGCCGTCCGATTCCACGTTGTGGGTCTCGCAGCTCGATCCCGCGCTGGTGCCCCCCGACTACAGTGGCAAGGTGCTCGTGAGCGGCGGCGGCTTCGTCCCCCTCGTCGAGACCAGCGCCGCAGATCCCGACTACGTCCGTGTCAACGACGAATTCCGCATCGAGCTGCGCCAGGGCTCCGTGTCCCTCGGCTCCTTCCCCGCCGAGCGCCTCGATGGGGCCGTCTTCCCCGATGGCGGCGCGCGCCTGCAATTCGATCCCCCGGACGATCTGGCGCCGGGCGCCTACGATGTCGTGCCGATCTCTCCCTCCGGGGAGCCCGGTGAAGCACTCCCGGGCGCCTACGAGGTCGACGACGGCAACCTGGCCGGGCTCCGCATCACCCTCGATGGTGGCGACAAGCGCTACGTCCAGGATTCCGTCACGCTGCGCATCGAGGCGATCAACGCCGTCAACCAGCGTGTCGAGGCGCCGGTGCCCGTGCGCATCGAGTTCGACTCTCCGGTGATGGCGGATCTGCAGGGCGCCTTCGGCGGGGTGTCCCCACGCACCACGCTGCGGGACTTCAATCCCCTCGAGAACGGCCGCGTCATCGAAGGCCGCCTGCCGGACTCCGGTGAGGCGGTGGTCGTGTTCACGAGCGACACCGCCCGCACCATCACGGCCGAGGTCACCGAGAACTCCGAAGCCTTCGACTTCGAGCCCGGTGCCGATTCCGTGCAGCTCGTGCACTTCTTCCCCCAGGATGCCGCCCAGGTGCTGCTCTCGCTCCCCAGCGAGGATCACGCCTTCGAGGCGGGTACGCCCGAGTTCCTCACCATCGGGTTGCAGGATCAGGCCGGCAACCCCATCTTCGGCGTCTCCTTCGATCTGCGCCTGCAGATCGAGTGCGAGAACGCGCCCACCACGATCTACTTCGACCAGACCTTCGAAGACGTCGGCCACGGCGACGCCGTGCAGGTCGCGCTGACGAAGTCGGTGGGTGGGTGGAACGACGACTGCCACGCAGCCCGCTTCGTGGTCGAGGATCAGTTCCTGCAGGGTGCGTCCGACTACTTCACCGTCAATCCCGGCCCGATTGCCGGCCTCCGGATCGAGGCCAATGGCAGCGGCGTCTTCCCAGGTCTCGGTGGCTCGGGGTCCGGCGACACGATCAAGGAGATCGAGGCCGATCACGAGGTCCCGACCTTCTACGACATCGAGCTGCTCGACGCCTGGAACAACGAGCTCGGGAGTGCGCCGTCCGACATGTCGCTCGCCTTCCTCGATGGCGCGAGTGGCGAGCGGCTCACCTTCCAGCCGCCCACACTGCAGTCCTCCGACTGGTCCGTCGTCCACACCGTGGCGTCGGTCACCCCCGCCGATGAGGCGGGCACGACCCACCTCGAGGTCCTGATCGGCGAAGACGACCCCTACGCGGGTGGCCTCGACATCCGCGGCTCCACCCGTCCCAACTCCCTGCGGGTGTACCCGGGCCGGCCTGCGACCGTGTACGTCGATGGCATGCCGTTCAAGGCACGTGCCCAGTCGTTCATCGAGGTCGACCTCACGGTCTTCGACGAGTACGGCAACGAGTTCCCCGAGAGCCTCCTCGATGATCGTGGGATCACCTTCCAGGGCGTGGGCATGGATTGCAGCACCGTGGACGGGTACCTGCTGGAGCAGGGGTGCCAGCTCGGCACCAGCACGGGCAATGGCCGTGTGGTGGTGAGGGAGGATGGTGTGGTCCGCGCGTCCACCTGGAACATGTCCATCATCTCCGGCGAGCTCGACGCGGCCACCATCGAGGTCGATGAGTCCATCTCCCTGGCCACCGGCAACACCAGCGCCACCATCCACCTGTTCGATGAGTGGGGCAACACCTACGATCGCTGGACCGAGCTCGAGAGCATCACCGTCAGCGACTCGGCGGGCATCCTCAACGACAGGGACTACACCATCCCTGCGTCGGGCACCCTGGAGACCGACCTGACGTTCAACGGTTTCGGCACCACCAGGATCCAGGTGTGGAACGTAGACGACCTGCTCGGGGAGACCGTCATCATCGATGTCACCGAGTGATCCAGCTGCGGGCAGTGGTGAATACCCGGCCAACCCATGTGAGGGGCAGGTCACGTCTGTGGACCAATCCGAAGCCCCTGTAGACAGTCGGCGGTTTTCGGGCAATTCAGAGCGGGAGGCGACACCACAGGTGCCGCAAGAGACTCCCGGAGATGGCGTGAACCTGAAGCCCGACACCCAACAGATGGATACCGCGCAGTGGCGACGGATCGCTCGGTTGGCAGAAGTGGGCGTCATGACTTCCGCCCTGATGCACGAGCTGAGGCAGCCGGTGTTCGCCATCAAGGCCGAGCTCGAGCTCGCCCTGGCCCGCGGCGCAGAGGGCGACGCCAGCGTGCTCGCCCGGCTGGCCGAGCGGGTGGAGCACCTTGATCTGCTGGTGCGGCGCTACGCGGATCTGTACCGCGAAGGCGCGGAGCACGCCCAGCTTGTGTCCGTGGACTTCCTGGCGGCAGAGGCCGTCGACATGATGGGGGCCCGCGCACGTCAGGTCCGGGCCACCCTGCGGCTCGAGTCCGGTGACGAGCCCTGTGTCGTCAAGGCCTACGCCACCGGCCTGCGGCAGGTGCTGATCAACCTCATCGCGAACGCCCTCGACGCCGTGTCGGAGCTCGATGCCCGAGAGGTCGTGGTGCGCGTCTACACCCAGCGCGAAGGCGCGGTCCGCATCGACGTGTGCGACTCCGGCCCCGGCTTCAGCCAGGCCATCCTGGCCTCCGCGTTCGAGCCCTTCGTCACGAGCAAGGGCGAGAGCAGCGGCACCGGGCTCGGCCTGTACATCACGCGCCAGATCGTCGAGGAGCTCGGGGGCACGATCGTCGCCACCAACCCGAAGGCCGGCGGCGCGATGGTGTGCGTCAGTCTTCCTCAGGGGCTTCCGGCGAGTCTGCCGTAGGCTCCTCCTCGCCTTCGTCTCCGAGCATCTCCACCTTCGTGCCCTTCGGCGGCCCGAGGAAGAACGCGTGGTAGGTGGCGTACTCGTCGCTGGGATCGAGACGGGCGGCCTCGGCGAAGTGCTTCTTGGCCTCCTTGACGAGCGCCTTGAAGACATCCGGGTCGCCGAACAGCACCTCGTCGGAGTCGGCACGGTTGCGCAGGACCTCGGCGAGAAGGCCGTGGGCCAGGCCGAGGACCACGTTCTCGGGGAGGTCGTCGGTCCACTGACCACCCTGCTCGAGGTGCTTGAGGGCCTCCCGTGCGTGGGGCTCGGCGTCCTGCAGGCGGCCTGAGTCGAGGTAGATGCGGGCGAGCTCCATGCGGGGCTCCGCCAGGCGGGGCTCCTTGGAGAGGATGGCCAGGAGCAGATCCTGGGCCTTGTCGAGCTTGCCGGCATCCTTGAGCTGCAGGGCCTTCAGGAAGTCCTGGGCGAGCTGTTCGAGCACGGCCTGCTCGTCGGCGTGGAAGTCTTCGGACATGGGGATCAGACCTCGGGGTGGTCGAAGTGGGGCGTGGGAGAGGAGGCTCGCGGAGAGCTCGGGGGCGGCGGGGACTCGGCCCAGCCGCCGACGTCGGGACGCTGGGCGTAGGGGCCGCCCGCCTGGAAGGTCTGCACGTTCACGGCGGACCGGAAGGCCTTCATGACCGCGGGCGCCAGCAGCTTGCGGGTGGCGGGGACCACGAGGGAGAAGCCGAACAGGTCGGTGAAGATGCCGGGGGTGAGCAGGAGCAGGCCGCCCACGAGGATGAGGATGCCCTCGACGAGGGACTGGGTAGGGGCCTCGCCGCGGGCCGTCTTCTGCTGCAGCTCGGTCATGACCGAGAAGCCCTCCCGGCGGGCGAGGGTCGCGCCGACGACGCCGGTGAGCACGATGAGCATGAGCGTGGCACCGGGGCCCATCCACGCGCCGAGCTGCAGGAGCACGAACAGCTCCACGGCGGGCACGATGGTGAGCAGCAGCATCAGGCGGATCATGAGGACTCCTTCACCTGGTTCCACATGCGGTCCAGGGTCGCGGCGTCAGTCGTACGCACGGTGCCGCCTTCGGCCAGACACATCGCCTCCACACGACGATATCGTGACGCAAACTTGCGATTGGTGCGGGGCAGGGCGAGGTGGGGCTGGATGTCGAGGTGGCGGGCCAGGTTGACCACGCTGAACAGCACGTCGCCCATCTCCTCCTCGGCATGGATGTGGTCGCCGGACGCGTGGGCCTCCCGCAGCTCCTGGAGCTCCTCGTCGATCTTGTCGAAGACGCCGCCGACGTCGGGCCAGTCGAAGCCCTCGGCGGACGCCCGCCTGCCGAGCTCCCAGGCCGTCTGCAGCGGCGGCAGGGTGGGGGGCAGGCCATCGAGGGCGCTGGAGCGCTCCGGCTTCTCCGCGCGCTTCAGGGCGTGCCAGTCCGGGGGCTCGGTGGCGTCGCCGAACACGTGGGGGTGACGCCCGACCATCTTGTCGATCACGCGGTCGCGAATCGCCGGAAGACGCGTGCGGCCCTCGGCGGTGGCCCGATCGATGAGCAGGTGCACCAGGAACAACAGATCCCCCAGCTCCTCCTCGAGCGCGTCGTCGTCGCCGGCGTCGATGGCGTGCACGACCTCGTGGACCTCCCCGAGCAGTCCGTGCCGGAGGGAGCGGCAGGTCTGGGCTTTGTCCCAGGGACATCCGCCGGGACCGGTGAGCGCGGCGATGAGTTCGGCGATGTCCTTCGGCGCAGCCATCCACAACCTCCCGGTTTTGCTTTTCCCGCCCATTTCGCCTGCGGTATACAGAAGGCCGTCGTCCGCCCAGGACGATCGGCTTACCGGGAGTATCCGCGTGGCGTCAGACGCACCTGTTCAGAAGTTCGGCGAGTACCACCTCATCGAGCGGATCGCCATCGGCGGCATGGCCGAGGTCTGGAAGGCACGGGCCTATGGGCTCGCCGGCTTCGAGAAGACCCTCGTGATCAAGAAGATCCTCGACCAGTTGGCGCAGAACGAGGAATTCGTCAAGCTGTTCATCTACGAGGCCCGCATCGCGGTCCTCCTGCAGCACGCCAACATCGTCCAGGTCTTCGACCTCGGCAAGGCCGATGGCACCCTGTACATGGCGATGGAGCACGTCACCGGCTTCGATCTCGGCCAGCTTTGCAAGATCGTGCGGGGCAAGGGGCCGTTCCCGCTGTCGATCGCGCTGTTCATCGTCTCCGAGGTGCTCAAGGCGCTCCGGTTCGCCCACGAGCGCGTGGGACCCGAAGGGGAGCCCCTCGGCATCGTCCACTGCGACATCTCCCCCCACAACGTGCTCATCTCCGAGGCCGGTGAGGTCAAGATCACCGACTTCGGCATCAGCCGTGCGGCCTTCCAGGCCACCACGCTGCACGAGTCCATCCGGGGCAAGTACGCCTACATGTCCCCCGAGCAGGTGGAGGGCGGCGATCTCGACGCCCGGTCCGATCTGTTCAGCCTCGGCACGCTGCTGTGGGAGGTCCTCGCCGGTCGGCGCCTGTTCAAGGCCCCCACGGCCAAGGAGACCCTCACCCGCGTGCGCCGCGCCGAGGCCCCGTCGCCCACGCTGTACCGCAGCGACATCTCCGAGGAGCTCGAGGAGTTCATCCTCAAGGCCCTCGCCCGGCGCCCCGAGCAGCGCTTCCAGTCGGCCGCCGAGATGCACGAAGCCCTCGGGGCCCTCATGAACCGGGAGGGCCACCGGGTCACCAACCACGACCTGGCCGCGTTCCTCGCCCAGGTGCAGGAACACGGCTCCGACGCCCTCACGATGGGCCAGGGCCGCACGTCCGAGCGGTCCATCGTGGTGTTCTCCGCCGAGATCGATCAGATCGACGGTGAGGGGCAGTCCCACCACGAGGCCGGCGAGCTCGTCGATGGCTGGGCCAAGACCCTCGTCAGCGAGGGTGCGCAGGTCTGGGAGCAGGGGCCGTCCGGCCTGCTGGCCGTCTGGGTGGCCGAGCAGAGCATCGACCAGGCCGTCCTCAAGGCGATCACCGGTGCCAAGGCGGCCCACGCGGCGGCCGAGGAGGCGGGCTACCGCATGAACGCTGGCCTCGTGCCCGGCAAGGCCCGGCTGCTCAACCGCACCCGCCGTCCGGCGCCCGGTTGGGAGCTCGCGGGGCCGTTCTACCTGGCGCGCTGGATGATGAACCTGTCGGCGCACGAGAAGCACATCATGACCACCCGTGGCCTGGCCAACCGCCTCCCCGGCGAGACCGTCGAGCTGGCGGGAAAGGTGGCGGTCGAGAAGGACCGCTACATCCAGGTGCTCCGCCTTCACGCCTGAGGGCGCGATGTCCCCGGGTGCGGAAGGCCCTCGCGCGCAATAAGGTCGATCTTCATGTGGGAGGCGTCCGATGTCGCTGCGTGACCAACTGGTGTCCAAGGGGCTTGTGTCCAAGAAGCGGGCACGGCAGATCAACCGGGAGTCGAAGGCCGAGCGAAAGCAGGCCGAGGGTGCTCGCCGGAGGAAGAAGCAGGTCGAGCGGGAGGCCGCCGCCGAGGAAGCTCGCCGCAAGGCCGAGGCCAAGGAGGCACGGCTTCGGGAGCGCAAGGAACGTGAGGAGGCCAAGGCGGCCCACGAGCACGTCTACCGGGTGCGGCAGATCGTCCGGAACAACCGCCTCGGTGGCCGCGGGCCGGTGCCCTTCGCCTACCGTCTGGGGGAGACCGGTCGCGTTCGCATCATGTTCCTCAAGGACGCCCTCGCCAGGGATCTCCGGGTGGGTCGGGCGGCCATCGCCGGCTTCGAGGTCGAGGGCGGCGAGTGGGAGTACCACGTGATCACGGAGCGCGGTGCCCAGAAGCTCGCGGAGGTGGAGCCGTCGGCGCTCGCCCACTTCGTGCAGGACACGAAGCACCTGCGGGATCCCTCCGAGGTACTGCTGTTCCGGCAGTGGGAGGGGGGGCTCGGTCCCCACCGTGTCCATGACGCGGGCGAGCTGAAGGCGCTGTTGGAGCGTGAGCGGGCCCGTGATGCCGAGCTGTCCACGGAGGAGGACGAGGCATGACCTGGCGCACGCTCCTCCTCGCATCGCTCCTCGCGGGTTGCACCATGGCCGGCAAGGTCAAGGGACGGGTCGTGCAGGGGCCCCCGGTGGCGCTGCAGACCTCCACCGGCGAGATGGTGCCCCTCGTGCTCAAGGGCCCGCTCCTCGAGGCCCTGGCACACACCGAAGGGCACTGGGTCGACGTCAGCGGCCGCTACAACGGCAGCAAGCTCAAGGTCGAGGAGTGGTACCCCGTGCAGGGGGCCCACGGCATGAGCGCCTGGATGGGCACGCTGCAGCCCGGCCCGAACCTGCTGGACTTCCGCACCGGTGCGCTCTACCGGGTGGTGTTCGACGATCCGTCGATGGAGGCCTGGGTGGGCAGCGTGGTGCTCGTCGAAGGCCGCCAGGACAACCCCGAACAGATCCACGTGGTCCACGGGCAGGTGCTCGTGCACGGCTCGGAGCTGTGAGCGAGGCCTGGTCGGCGAGCGAGCCCGTGCCGGGCGTGGTGATCCACCAGCCTGCCGACGGCTTCCGCTACAGCGCCGAGGTGTTCTGGCTCGTGGGCCTCGTGCTGGAAGGGGGGATGCCTTCCTCCGCGCTGGATCTGGGAACCGGCAGCGGTGTGATGCCCATGCTGCTGGCTGCCCACGGCGTCGATGCGGTGGGCGTGGACGTGCAGGCGCGCTGGAAGGAGGCCTGGGAGCGCACGCTGCAGCGCAGCCGTGTGCCGGGGCACGTCGAGCTGCGTGTGGAGGCCGTGCAGGACCTGTTCCTGGGACGGGTCTTCGACGCGATCGTGTGCAACCCGCCCTTCTTCGCCCCGGGGTCCGGTCCGGAGCCGGCCGACCCGTTCAAGGCCGCAGCCCGCTTCGAGCACCACGGCGGGCTGCGCGACTTCGTGCAGGCGGGGCTGCGGCACCTGGCCCCCGGCGGGCGTCTGTGGTGGGCGATCCCCACGTCGAGGGAGGGGGAGCTGCTGGCGTTCCTTCCGGCGTCCCACCGGGTATGTGGCGGCTACAGGGTGGGGCGTCGGCGCTCCCTGGTGCTGGTGTCCGATCGCCCCCAGCAGGTGGAGGGGTTCACCTCCATCCCGGGCCGCGGGGAGGTGGTCGATCGCTGGTACGACCTGGCCAGGAAACGGCCGGCGGGTTGACGGCACCGGGCGCGCTCTGTAGGTCGAGGGCATGAGCACCTCCCTCCCGCTTCAGGTCCGCAGCCTTCCCCGAGCCCGCATCAGCGCCGACGAGGGGGTCACCGGGCACCTCGCCCGACTGGCGTCGCAGGATCTGCAGACGTCCGAACGGGCCGGCAGGGTGGTGGTGGTGCGGACGGACAGCGTCGATCTCGTGGCGCTTCACCCGGCCATCCTCCAGATGATGACCCTGGGCCGGTTCATGGCCGGGCTCACCACCACGGTCACCGCCGGCGGCCCGGTCGAGGCGGTGGGTCTGGTCGGGCCCGAACGCGAAGGTGGCACCCGCATGGCCTTCCTGGAGTGGTCCGACAGCCGCTGGTGGCAGTGGCGGGGCCGGGCGGTCGGCGACGGCGTCCAGGCGCTCGAGCGGAGCGCTGTCCAGGGCGACCCGATGCCTGATAGGCTGGGGCGGTGGTGGCGTCTCGCCCGTCGGTCCAACCTGCGGATGTCGATGACGCGCACCGGAACCGAGCAGCGGGTGTCGACGTGAAGAAGGGTGCGCCAGGTCAGGTGGACAGGAGCGAAGGGGTTCCACGGGGGCAGGGACGCCTGCCGGGTGAGGGGATCCCGCCCGGGCAGGGGATTCCGCCGGAGCAGGGGCGAGCCCCCGATGCGGAGGGCACCATCCTTCCGGGCACCGAGGGACAGCTGCACCGGGGCGCGCCCGGTCAGATGGACCCTTGGGAGGTCAACCCGTGGGAGCCGGTGCAGCTCGATCCCGGTGACGACCCCTGGGCGAGCGGCGAGGCGGATCTGTACGCGCAGCATCCGCGGTCGGCCGAGGCCCTCCCGGAGGCGGACGACGCGCCGCAGGACGTCGAGTAGGGCCGGTAGCGTGCCCCAGGGCGGTGAGGGGACCTACTGGGCCGGGTGGTAGAGGTCTTCCCAGATGGCGTCGGCGCGCTTGCGTCCCACGCGGACCTCGCGGCAGAACCACTCCCAGGACGCCACGACGTCGTCGGGCCCGGGCTCGGGCTCGTCGGACACACAGATGGTGTGGCCGGGACGGGTCTGGGAGAAGCCGCCGCCGAGGAAGCGGTAGGTCTGGTGCAGGGCCTTGGCGGCGTCGCCGTCGCCGTAGGCGCTCATGGCACCGGCGAGCCCCATGGCCACGGCATCTTCGGCGGCACCGAGAGGCGGCAGGATGCTGTCGACCGGGAGCTGGCACAGGTGGCTGAGCAGCTCGGCGATGCCCACGATGAGGGCTTCGTCGCGGGCGTCGTTGTCGGACACGAGACCGGCCGCGGTGGTGAGCCAGCGGGTGGCGGCCTCGCGGACGTCGGGGCGCAGGCGGGCGAGGATCCAGTCGTACCTGCCGCCCTGGATGCCCTCGATCAGCTCGTGCAGGCTGGTGTCGGGCGGGATCGGATCCTGGGCGTCGTCCATGCTGCCGGTCATCCAGCGCATGAGGGAGTCCGGGCGGGCGCCGGACAGGGAGCGGCCGTGGCGAAGGGCCACAGCGATGCGGAGCAGCGGAGGCACGGGGGCGCCGAAGAGGACGTCGAGGACGCTGGGGTCGTCGGTGGCACCGACGTCGCGGAGCACGGCACGCATGCCCGCCACGACCTCCTGCGCTTCGGGGCGGTCGTCGTTGCACAGCCGCATGTAGGCTTCGGTGGCCGGGTGGGTGCCCATGCCGTTGCGCTCCACCTGGAACCAGCCGCCCACGCCGTGGGGGGTGAGGGTGGCGAGCATCGGGGCATCCGGCGGACCGGGCACCACGACGGTGGCGCCCCGGCCGTAGTCGCGACCGACGCCACAGGACGCGAGGACGGGCGCGTAGAAGATCGCGGGGCCGGGCACGTGGTGGATCTTCTCGGGATCGCCGAGGATGCTGACGTGGAGTCGGAAGCCGAGCTGCCGTGACCTGGTGAGCAGCATGATGCCGGCGGTGAGCGTGCTGGGGCTGCTTCCAACGAGAGTCACGTGCATTTGATCACCGCGAGGTCGGGACGAGTTGGGGATCGGGGGTGACCCCGTAACGAAGGGCCAGATCTTTCGCCCGCTTCATGAGAGGCTGCAGGCTCGTGTGCGTGACGATCTGACAGGCCCGCTCGGCGGAGAACCACCCCACGGCCCCGATGCCCTCCGCCTGGGCGGGAGCGAACCGGGTGAGGGGGGACTCTGCCTGCAGGAAGTACAGGTAGATCGTCTTGAGGCGGGGCATGCCGCCCGGCGCCAGGAAACCATACCGCACTTCTCCGATGCTGCGGATCACACGAAGCGGTACGTCGACACCGAGCTCCTCTCCGACCTCGCGCTCCGCGGCCGCTTCCGGGGTCTCGCCGGGCTCGAGCTTGCCCTTGGCGACCTCCCAGGTGACGCCGGATCGGCGCACGACCTGCACCAGCGCCATCTGCAGGCTGCCGTCCGGGCCCGCGCGCACGGGCACACCGCCGGCGCTCAGCTGCACGTCGAAGCCGTCGCGCAGGTTGAGGACGTGGCGGATGGGGATGCGGCTGGCGGTGTACAGACCGTGGTTGCGGCCCCGGTGGAACCGGTAGCCGGCGCGCCGGGCACGCAGGGTGTCGACCGCGAGGACCATCGGCTCGCCGCGGAGCCGGTGGGCGGCGCGCCAGGCCTGCGCCTCGTCGGGCGAGAGGAACAGCTGCCGGCCACGGCTGGCGTTCACGTCCTGGCCGGGCTTGAGTCGGGCGATCTGGTCGGCCGTGGTGGCGTGGAACAGGATGTCGGGCACCCAGCCCCGGCGGCGACGTCCGGCGGAGCGAAGGCGGATGGCGGTGCCGTTGCACTCGGACACCGGCACGCCCCGGGAGGCGTGCAGGATGGCGTCGCGGGTGACCGTGCGGCCCGTGGTGAGCGTGAGGACGCTCGCGAGCTCCTGCAGATCGATCCAGCCCTCCTCGTCGGGTCGGACGTGGAGCTGACGACCCTCCGCGGTGATGGCGGTGAGAAGCGAAGCAGAGAGTTCGGTGGGAGGGGCGCGCACGTGGTTCCTGGGATCAGACCGGTCCCTGGGTTTTAGCGTCTGCCGATCCGCGCGTCTACTCTGGTACCTGCTCCAGGGCCCGTTCCGGTACGGTCGCCTGGGCGGTCGCCACCTTCCACCGTGCCTTCAGGAAGTCGAGCTGCCACATCATGTAGGGGTCGCCAGGCAGCATCCGGGCGGCTTCCGTGGCCGAGTGCAGCGCCCGCTCGAGGTCGCCCTGCCGGAACCGGATGAGCGCATCGGTGTCCAGGTACTCCCCACGGGGGCCCGAGGCGTCCAGGGCGCCCTGGATGCGTTCTGCGGCGGCGGGGAGCTCGGAGGCCGTGAGGGCGTCGTACCAGGCTTCGCAGTTGGCCCGCGCCATGTCGGTGTCGAGCTTCGGGCAGTCCCGGGAGAGCCCCTCGCTGGCCAGGGACATGGCCTTGTCGGTCTCGCCGAGCAGGGAGAAGGTGCCGGCGAGGAAGTCCAGCGGGCGGTTGGACGGGTGGGTCCGGCGGAGGATGCGATCGAGGTCCGCCTGCACGGTCGGGAGGTCCTCGGGGCCGGCGAGGGAGGCCTGGAACCACAGGAACTTGCCGTCGAGGGGGTTGAGCTTCACGCCCCGGCGGAGCAGGGCGAGGGCGCCGTTCCGGTCTCCGGAGGCCAGGGCCACGCGTGCCCTGCGCAGGAGGAAGGCGTCGGGGTTGCCGCTCACCTCGGCGGCCTGCAGCAGGGCCTCGTGGGCGGCCTCGGGATGTTCGAAGGCGAGCTGGGCGTCTGCCAGGGCCACCCACGCGTCCGGGTGCAGGCGCTGGGCCGTGGCCGCCTCACGGGCGATCTGTCGGGCCTCGTCGCGGCGGTCCGCCAGGATGAGCGCGCCGATGTGGGGCAGCAGCTCCCGGTGCAGCAGGAGCTGCTCGGGGGTCAGCGGGGAGAGCACCGCCAGCGCTTCCGCGTGCTCCCCGAGGGAGCGGTGCAGGTGCGCGAGGCTGACCCGGGCCCGACGGGCCTGTGACGCCTCGAGGGAGGAAAGCGCGGTTCGCAGGAGCGCCACGGCCTCCCGGGTGCGGCCGGTGGAGGTCATGAGCTGGGCCCGCTCGAACACGGTGAGGTCCACCCGATCCGGCTGGGACGCGTACAGGTCGAGCCACGCCTCGTGGGCGGAGCGGTGGACGTCGGCGCCCCGGGCGGGCTTGAGGGCGAGGCGGCGTCGGCGGTAGTCGATGACGAGCCGCTGGTGGGCGAGGGCCTCGTAGCCGAGCAGCCCCGTCACCCGGAGCGGGTCCTCGCCGAGCTCCTGGTCGAAGGCCAGCCAGCGGGCCTCGAAGTCGACGTCGAGGGTGCGTCCGCCGAGGTGCAGCGACGACAGGGGCAGGCGGCGGGTGCGCTGCAGCGTGCCGAAGCCCGGGTTCGAGGGGTCGCTGCCGAGTCCGAGGACGGTCTCCATGCCCTCGGTGGTGCCGGCCTCGTCGCCGAGCCCGGAGGCGCCGCGGAGGATGAGTCCGGTGGCGCCGGTGTCGACCGCCACGCGGACGGTGTGGACGCCGTCGCGGGTGGGGGAGCGGAACTGCACCACCGTGTGGACGTGCCCGCCGTCGTAGTGGATGGGGCTGCTCTTGCGGCCGATGCGGCTGGCCTGTGGGGGGCGCAGGGTCAGGGTGTTGGTCGCGTAGTTGAGGTCGAAGACGAAGTGCTCCCAGACGTTGTTGCCCAGCAGGCCATCGATGGGCAGGTCGCCGAAGGTGTCCTGGATGCCGGGCACGCCGACGGCCACGCGGACCTCGTCGAGGGTGTGGCCGGCGATGGTCAGGCCTTGCAGCGAGGCGAGGGGAACCTCGGTGGTGTGGTTGAGCCCGGACATGCGGACGGTCTGCCGGGACTGGTCGAGGCCGAGACGTCGGGCGGTCGACGGGGACAGGATCGACAGGTCCGCGCCGGTGTCCACGAGGAAGAGCCCCTCCTTGCCGTCGGGCAGGGTGGCGAAGACGAACAGCTTGGGACCATCGGGGCGGGAGCGGTACACATCGATGCTGTGGGGATCCCCTCCGGGAGCCGCCAGGCCAGGTCCGCCGGACACCAGCGTACCCCACAGCAGGCCGGCGGCGACCAGCAGATGGGCGTGGATGGAACGGCGTGACATGGTGGGGACCTCGGGTGTGAAAAAGGGCGTCGTGGGGTCTGTACTCGGCACTGTGCGTCGGCTAGGGTGGCGCCATGGAACTGACGAACCCACAGCGCATCGCCATGGCCCGCCTCCTCGCGCGCGGGCTCCCCAGCTGGCAGGATCGGGAGAACGCCGCTTCTCGCGCCGGCCTCACCGACGTCCAGCTCACGGGCTCGCCCCAGCAGGTCTGGGAGCTCCTGGTCGACGAGGCGGTCGCGCAGGATCGGCTCGGTGATCTGGTGCGGGCGGCTTCCCGGCTGGCGCCGGACGACGTCGCACTGCAGCGGCTGGCGGATGGGATGTCCCAGGGCAAGGTGGCCACTCCCGGTCCCGGCCTCAGGCTCGCCATCGCCGGTACGGCGTTGATGGCCCTCGGAGGGTTCTTCCTCCTCGGATCGTCGGATCCCGTGGGTGAGGGTGAAGTCCCTCAGGCTGCGGAACAACACGAGGATCGGGCGCTCCGGGTCGAGCCCGCGCAGGTCGAGACCCCGGCGCCCACCGAGGTCGCCGAGGCGCCTGCCGAAGCCCCCGAGGTGGCCGAGGCCCCCCAGCCCGTCGACGAGGTCGAGCAGGCCCCGCAACCCCCGGTCGAACAGCCCGCCGAGGTTGAGCCCGTGGCGGCCACGCCCCCGCCGGCCGCGGCGCCTCCGACCACGCCGGGCGTACCCTGTGAGAGCAGCGGTGGCTTCGCGTTCCTCGGTGAGCAGGCATCGGGGGTGTCCGCCGGTCGTGAGTGGGTGGTGCCCCGCGCCGTGAACGTCCGCCTCGAGTATCCCTCCGAGGCCAACCGGTGGAATGCGCGCACCGAGGTGCAGTGCGTGCTGCCCCGGGGCGCGCGTGTCTCGATGGCCCAGGATCCGGTACGGGTCGACGGCAACGTCTATTGGGTGTACGTGGCGCCCGGAAGCGTCCGGCTCGACCGCTAGGGAGCACACCCCACCGCCAGGGTGGGGGAGCCGGTGGCTCTGGAGGCACCATGCTGCTGGTCATCGACGTCGGAAACACCAACACCGTCCTCGGGCTCATGGAAGGCACCGAGGTGGTCGGCAAGGCGCGCATCACCACCGCCACCCGCACCACCGACGAGACCGGCATCCTGATGCGTCAGGCCCTGGAGCTGCGGGGCTACCGCATCGATCAGCTCGACGGCGCCATCATCTCGTCCGTGGTGCCCTCCGTGGTCTACAGCCTCGAGAAGGCCTGTCGCCGCTACCTCGACCTCGACGCGATGGTCGTGGGCCGCAAGCTCAAGACCCGCCTGCCGCTGCGCACCGACAACCCCCGTGAGGTGGGCGCCGATCGCATCGTGAACTCCGTGGCGGCGCTTCAGCGCTGGGGCGGCCCCTGCATCGTGGTCGACTTCGGCACCGCCACCACCTTCGACTGCGTGAGCGAGGACGGCGCGTACGTGGGCGGCGCCATCGCCCCGGGCTTCCGGATCTCCGAGGAGGCCCTGTTCAGCCGCACCGCCAAGCTCCCCCGGGTCGAGGTCGCGCGGCCGCCACGGGCCATCGGCACCAACACCATCTCGGCCATCCAGTCGGGCATGTTCTTCGGCTACGTGGGCCTGGTCGACGCCCTGGCCCAGCGCTGCAAGAACGAGCTCGGCGGCGAGGCCACCGTGGTCGCCACCGGCGGCCTGTCGAACCTCCTGGGCGAGGAGTCCGAGATCATCGAGCACGTCGACCCGGATCTCACCCTTCGGGGCCTGGCGCTGCTGCACGCCTGGAACCGTTGAGCACCGGCTGCCGGCTGCAACGTCACGTGACGGTACCGGTGCTTGCTACGGTGGGGCCGACGGCATAGCCGGAGCACCTCCGGAACACACCTGCAGCAGGAGCATGCATGTACTTCCAGGACCTCATCTTCGCCCTGCAACGCTACTGGGGCGAGCGCGGATGCGTCATCCTGCAGCCCCATGACTTCCCGATGGGCGCCGGCACCTTCTCGCCGGCCACCTTCCTGCGGTCCCTGGGCCCCGGCCAGTGGAAGACGGCCTACGTCCAGCCCTGCCGCCGCCCCACCGATGCCCGCTACGGCGAGAACCCCAACCGCCTCGGCCACTACTACCAGTTCCAGGTCATCCTGAAGCCGTCCCCCATGGATGTGCAGGATCTGTACCTGGGAAGCCTGGAAGCCATCGGCATCGATCCGCGGGCCCACGACATCCGCTTCGTCGAGGACGACTGGGAGTCGCCCACGCTCGGCGCCTGGGGCCTCGGCTGGGAGGTCTGGATGGACGGCATGGAGGTCACCCAGTTCACCTACTTCCAGCAGGTGGGTGGCATCACGTGTGATCCGGTGAGCGCCGAGATCACCTACGGCCTCGAGCGCCTCGCCATGTACCTGCAGAACGTCGACAACGTGTACGATCTGCAGTGGGTCGAGGGCGTCAGCTACGGCGACGTGTTCCTGCGCAACGAGGTCGAGCAGTCCCGCTACAACTTCGAAGCCGCCGATACCGACATGCTGTTCCAGCTGTTCAGTGCGGCCCAGGACGAAGCCAAGGACCTGTGCGGCAAGTCGCTGGCCCTGCCGGCCTACGACCAGACCATCCTGTCGTCCCACCTGTTCAACCTGCTCGACGCCCGCGGCGCCATCTCCGTGGCCGAGCGTCAGCAGTACATCCGGCGCATCCGGGAGCTCGCCTGCCTGTGCGCCCAGACCTGGGTCGAGGGCACGGCTGCCGCGACTGGAGGTGAGCAATGAGCCACACCGCCGATCTGTTCGTCGAGCTGCTGGTCGAGGAGATCCCCGCGAGCATGGTGCGTCCCGCACTCGAAGGCCTGCGCAAGGGCATCCTCGGTGCGATCAAGGGCCTGGATCACGGTGAGGTCCGCACCTGGGCCACGCCCCGCCGCTTCGCGGTGGCCATCTCCGGTGTGCAGGCCGCCCGCCCCGTGCAGGAGAAGCTCATCACCGGCGGTCCCGCCGAGCGCGCCTTCGTCGATGGCCAGCCGAGCAAGATGGCCATCGGGTTCGCGAAGTCCAAGGGTGTCGACGTGTCCGCCCTCGAGGTGGTCGAGGTGCCCAAGCGGGGCAAGGTCGTGGCCGTGCGTGTCCGTCAGGGCGGCGAGCGGGCCATCGATCTGGTCTGCGAGGCGATGTCCTCCATCATCGAGAGCATCCCCTTCAAGAAGTCGATGCGCTGGGGCGCCGGAACGCTCACCTTCGGTCGTCCGCTGCACCGGGTCACGATCACCTGGGATGGCGAGCCCGTGGGCGGCGAGGCCTGGGGCATCACCTTCGGCGCCGAGACGCTCGGCCACCGGCTGTCCCCCGGTCCCATCTCCGTGACCACCGCGGATCAGTGGGTGGAGGACCTGCGGGCCCACCACGTCGAGCCCGACCTCGACCGCCGCAAGCAGATCATCGCCGCTCAGCTCGTGCAGGCCGCCGAGCGCCTCGGCGCCGATCCCATCGTCGACGACAGCCTGCTCGAGGAGGTCACCCACCTCGTCGAGTGGCCCGTGCTCGTCGTCGGCACCTTCGACGAGGATCTGCTGAACCTGCCCGCCCGCCTGCTGGTCACCAGCATGCGCGTGCACCAGCGCTACTTCCCGGTGTTCGATGGGGGCAAGCTCACCAACCGCTTCGTCATCATCTCGAACAACCCCTTCGGCGACGATGCGCTCATCGCCGACGGCAACGCCCGGGTGCTCCGCGCGCGCTTCTACGACGCCCGCTTCTTCTTCGCCGAGGATCAGCAGAAGACCCTCGTCGAGCACGGCGCCGGCCTGTCCCGCATGCAGTGGATCCGTGGCCTCGGCTCCATGGCCGACAAGGCCGCCCGCGTGGGCGAGCTGGCCGGTCAGCTGGCGGCCGACTTCGGCGCCGGTGCGGATCTCGCGCGTCGCGCCGGACTGCTGTCCAAGGCCGACCTGCTCACCCAGATGGTGGGTGAGTTCCCCGAGCTGCAGGGCTACATGGGCAAGCTGTACGCCCAGCACGACCACGAGCCCGACGCCGTGGCCCAGGCCATCGAGGAGCACTACCTGCCCCGGTTCGCCGGTGACGACGTCGCCACCACCGCCGAGGGCCTGTCCGTGGCCGTGGCCGAGCGGGTCGACTCCCTCGTGGGCACGTTCGGTGTCGGCATGAAGCCCAAGGGCGGTGGCGACCCCTACGGCCTGCGCCGTGCCGCCGTCGGCGTGGTGGCCTCCCTGGTCTCCCACGGCGCGCGCAAGAGCCTCCGGAAGCTGTACGCACAGGGCATCCAGGCCTTCCACACCGCCGCCCTGGCGGGTCCCGAGGCCCATGCCGGCTGGCTGAAGGCCCAGGGCGACGGCCTCGAGGCGAAGAACGCCGCGGCGCTGGCCGACGAGCTGGTCGAGTTCACCCTCGCACGCTTCAAGGCCGCCATGGTGGCCGACGGTGCCTCCTCCGACCTCGTCGACGCGATCTTCGCGGCCGATGGCGCCGGAGACGACGTCGTCATGCTGTCCTCCAAGCTCGACGCCCTCCGCGCCGTGGCCGGTGGCGCCGACTTCCTCCCGATCATGCACACCTTCAAGCGCGTGCTGAAGATCACCGGAGCGAGCACCGAGCCGGTGCCCTCGCCCGATCAGATGACCGAGCAGGTGGAGCGCGATCTTCACGAAGCGGTCGTTCGTGCCGAGCAGGCGGTGTCCAGCCGCGCCGAGGCGCTCGACTACGAAGGGGTCCTCGCCGAGGTCCTCCGGCTTCGGGAGCCCGTGGAGGCCTTCTTCGATGGTGTCATGGTGAACGCAGACGATCCCGCCGTCCGCTCGGTCCGCCTGGGCCTGCTCGGTCGCATCGGTCGCCTGTTCTCCGGTGTCGCCGACTTCTCCCGCATCACCACCCGTTGATCGACGCCCCATCCCCCTCTGGAGGCAGGCCATGAGCCATACGCGTTGGGCATTCAGCTTCGATGAGGCATCCTACGACTCACCCGAGGAGCGCAAGGCGCACCTCGGCGGCAAGGGTTCCGGACTGGCACAGATGACCGCGCTGGGACTTCCCGTCCCGCCCGGCTTCACCATCACCACCGATGCCTGCATCTGGTTCTTCTCCAACGGAGAGGTCTGGCCCGAGGGGCTCGACGCGCAGGTCGACGCCGCGATGGCCCGCCTCGAAGAGGTCGCGGGCAAGAAGTTCGGCGATGCCGACGCCCCGCTGCTCGTCTCCGTGCGGTCCGGTGCGCCCGTCTCCATGCCCGGCATGATGGACACCGTCCTCAACCTCGGCCTCAACGACGACACCGTGCAGGCACTCGCCCGGCAGTCCGGCAACGCCCGGTTCGCCTGGGATGCCTACCGCCGCTTCGTGCAGATGTTCGGCGACGTCGTGCTCGGCATCCACTACACCCGCTTCGCCCGGGTGGAGGAGGAGTTCGCCGCCGGCCGTGAGGTCTCCGACCTCGACGCCGGGGAGCTCCAGGAGCTCACGGGCAAGCTCAAGCAGCTCGTGAAGCAGCACGGCCACGACTTCCCGCAGGACCCCAAGGAGCAGCTGCGCCTGTCCATCGATGCGGTCTTCCGCAGCTACAACAGCCACCGCGCGCGCTACTACCGCAAGACCAACGGCATCCCGGACGACACCGGCACTGCCGTGAACATCCAGGCCATGGTCTTCGGCAACATGGGGGAGGGGTCCGGCACCGGCGTGGCCTTCACCCGCAACCCCAAGAGCGGTCACCGCGGCCTGTTCGGCGAGTGGCTCCCCAACGCCCAGGGCGAGGACGTCGTGGCGGGCGTGCGCACCCCGCTGCCCCTCGACGAGTCCGCCGAGAAGGAGGGCCTGCAGCTCAAGGAGGCCATGCCCGAGGCCTACGAGCAGCTCCAGCAGATGCGGGAGCAGCTCGAGCAGCACTACCGCGACATGCAGGACATCGAGTTCACCATCGAGAACGGCACGCTGTACCTGCTGCAGACCCGTACCGGCAAGCGCACCGGCCAGGCTGCCGTGCGCATCGTGGTCGACATGGTCGAAGAGGGCCTCATCAGCCGTACCGAGGGTCTCGGCCGCATCGAGCCCAAGGCGCTCGAGATGATGCTGCGTCCGATCATCCACCCCGACGCCCGCCGCAAGGTGGTGGCCAAGGGCCTCGACGCCTCTCCGGGTGCTGCCTGCGGACGCGTGGTGTTCACCGCCAGCGACTGCCAGGAGTACTTCGACCGCGACGAGCCCACGGTCCTGGTGCGTATCGAGACCTCTCCCGAGGACATCCAGGGCATGACCCTGGCTCAGGGCATCCTCACCAGCCGTGGCGGCCAGACCTCCCACGCGGCGGTGGTCGCCCGTGGCATGGGCAAGCCCTGCGTCGTCGGCTGCGCCGACATCACCGTCGACATGTCCCGCCAGCTCTTCTACGCCGGCGACTACGTCATCCGGAAGGGTGACTGGATCACCATCGACGGCGGCACCGGTGAGGTGATGGAGGGTCGGGTCGAGATGCTCGAGCCCGACACCGATGGCGGTGCCATGGCCACCCTCCTCGAGTGGGCCGACGACCAGGCGCGGCTGCAGGTGCGCGCCAACGCCGACACCGGCTCCGACGCCGCCAAGGCCCGTGCCCTCGGTGCCCAGGGCATCGGCCTGTGCCGCACCGAGCACATGTTCTTCCAGCCCGACGCCCTGCGCGCCATGCGCAAGATGATCCTGGCCGAAGACCCCCGCACCCGTCAGCTGGCCCTCGGCGAGATCCTCCCCATCCAGCGGGAGATGTTCATCGAGCTGTTCGAGTCCATGGACGGCCTGCCCGTCACCATCCGGCTGCTCGATCCCCCGCTGCACGAGTTCCTGCCCGACCGCCACGAGGACCTCTCCGCCGTGGCCCGCGACCTGCAGGTCTCCGCGGATCGTCTGCGCCAGCGCCTGGCCGACCTCGAGGAGGCCAACCCCATGCTCGGCCACCGTGGCGTGCGTGTGGGCATCACCACCCCCGAGGTCTACCGCACCCAGGCCCGGGCCATCTTCGAGGCCGCCTGCCGGGTCACCGCCGACGGCCACGTCGTGCGTCCCGAGGTGATGATCCCCCTCGTCGGCATCCCCGACGAGCTGAAGAAGATGCGCGAGATGATCGAGGAGGAGGCCGGCCGCGTGATGAGCGAGTACGGCGTCGAGGTGAACTACCTCGTCGGCACCATGCTCGAGCTGCCCCGCGCCTGCCTGCTCGCCGAGCAGATCGGCAAGCACGCCGACTTCTTCTCCTTCGGCACCAACGACCTCACCCAGATGACCTACGGCCTGTCCCGCGACGACATGGGCAAGTTCTTCGCCGACTACCAGCGTGCGGGCCTGATGCCCGACTCCCCGCTGGCCGTGTTCGACGTCGACGGTGTGGGTCAGCTCGTCGAGATGGGCGTCAAGGGCGGCCGCAAGGGCAACCCCCGCATCAAGATGGGTGTGTGTGGCGAGCACGGCGGCGATCCCGTCGGCGTCGGCTTCTTCCACAAGATCGGCCTCGACTACGTCAGCTGCTCTCCCTACCGCGTCCCCGTGGCGCGGCTGGCGGCAGCCCACGCGGCACTGGGTCTGCTGTGAGGACCTTCCGGCGGCTCGCGGTCTACTGCGGCGCCGCCGGTGCCACGGTGCCCCGTTACGGTGAGCTCGCCCGTGCCGTGGGCACCGAGCTCGCCCTGAAGGGCATCGGCGTGGTGTACGGCGGCGGCAGCGTGGGCCTGATGGGCGCGCTGGCCGACGGCGCCCTGGAGGCGGGGGGAGAGGTCATCGGCGTGATCCCCGAGCGGCTCGACAAGCTCGAGCTCGGCCACCGGGGCATCACCGATCTCCAGGTCGTCCCCGACATGCACAGCCGCAAGGCCCGCATGGCGGAGCTCGCGGATGGCTTCGTCGCGCTCCCTGGGGGCTACGGCACCTGGGAGGAGCTGTTCGAGGTCACCACCTGGACCCAGCTCGGCTACCACCGCAAGCCCGTCGGCGTGCTGAACGCCCGGGGCTACTACGACCACCTGCTGGCCCAGATCCAACACGGCGTGGATGAAGGGTTCGTGCAGGAGGCCGTGAGCCACATCATCTGTGCCAGCACGGAGCTCGGAGAGCTGCTGGAGATGATGGCGACGGTGGAGCTGCCGCTGACGGAGAAGTGGATCAGCAATCCGTAGGGTGAGTGTGAGAAGGGGCGCTTTCTCACCACGGAGGCACGGAGAACCACTGAGGAGGCACGGAGGTGTGCTTGTTCGTGGCGCTTGTGTGCTGGTGATGCCCTTTGGCTGGCTTGCCCCGTTCTTGAATTCTTGTGGGTCCGGGCGGGGCGGAGGTACTCGCCCATGAGGAACACACACAAGAATTCCTGGACCCGTCAGCCGATGGGGTTCCAACCAGGCGACATCCCTCCGTGCCTGCTCCGTGTGATCTCCGTGCCTCCGTGGTGAAGCACGACCCGGCACCGATCACCCATCCCGTCGAGCTACGCCTTCACGACCGGCAGGGTGATGACGAACCTGGCGCCGCCGTCGAGCCCGTCGCTGCACTTCACCGTGCCCTTGTGGTTCTTGACGATGGAGGCCACCTGGGCGAGGCCCAGGCCGTGGCCGCCGGCCTTGCCGCGGTGGTCGCCCTCGACGCGGGTCCAGCGCTCGAAGATCTCCTTGCGCATGCCCTTCGGCACGCCGATGCCGTTGTCGATCACCTCGATGATGGCCTTGCGGCCCTCCTGGCGCATGTTGAGCTGCACCTTCGGGGCCCGATCCTCGCAGCGGTACTTCAGGGCGTTGTCGAGCAGGCAGCCCACGGCGTCGCGGATGGCATCGGCGTCGCCGAGGACCTCGTCGGTGGCGTCGAGATCGGCCTGGAAGGCGACGCCGGCGGTCTCGTAGCGGGGGGCCCACTGCATCACGGCGTCCAGGACGGCCTCCTCGGTGTCGAAGGGCTCGGGGTTGGGCAGCGTGGCGTCGCGGGCGACCGTGAGGACCTCGTTGACGCGGGCGGTGAGGCGGTCGGCCTCGTCGATGATGCGGTCGGTGAGCTGGAGCATGTCGTCCTGGCTCTTGTAGGCGCCGAGGGAGAGGTTCTCGGCCATGACCTTGATGCCCGCGAGAGGGGTCTTCAGCTCGTGGGTGACACGCGCCGTGAAGTCCCGCTGGCGCTTGAGGAGCTCGCGATGCCGCACGTTGGCGCGGTTGAGGCTCACGATCGCGGCCAGACCCAGGATGATGCAGGCGGTGGTGATGATGATGGTGAGCAGCTGGGAGCTGCCCTGCAGCGGCGCGACCTTGCTCTTGATGTAGGCGGTCGACAGGCCCACCGACAGGTGGCTGAAGCTGCGGGGCAGGGGGGTCCACAGCTCGGCGTCCTCGATGTCGGGCCCGGCGACGTGCTCTCCGGCGGCATCGCGGATGACCACGTTGTCGCCGAACTGGCTGGTGAGGCGCCGCATCAGCTCCACCACGGCGCGATCCTGGTTCAGGGCGAGGGCCACGCCGGGGGTCTCGTCGTCATGGGGGCGCAGGTAGAGCATGAACGGGTTGTCGGCGAACTCGTCGCGGACGAACCGGGGGGCCATCGAGGCCTGGGTGGCCGGCGGGTGACGCAGGAACTGGAGCACGCGGCGGTAGGCCTGCAGGCGACCGTCGGCCGAGGCCAGGCGCATGCGCAGCTGGCTGGCGGCGTTGGGGTTCTCCGCGGCATCGAGCAGCTCGATGGCCGGCGGCACCTTCTCGATGGTGTGCTCGAGGAGCGGGGCGTCGAGCGCCGTGATCTGGTAGGCCGTGGAGATACGGTCGCGGCGGGCCTGGCTGGTCTGGCCGAGCTCCTCCTTGATGTCCGCGCGCAGGAGCCGCCAGTTGATGCGCCGGTCGACCGAGACACCGTCGTGGGTGTCGGCGATGGGGGCATCCGGACGAAGGTCGGGCAGGTCGGTGATCGTGAGGGCCTGCTCCGGCAGGCCGGCGCTGTACAGCGTGAAGCCGGCCTGGATGGCGGCACCCACCCGGATGTCGGCCGGGGCGTTCTGGCAGCGCCGCATGTAGGCCGTGGCGATGTACTGGGCGAAGCCCGGGTGGCGCAGGGGGCCGATGAACGCTTCCTGGCGGGTGCTCTGGATGCACGGATGGTTGTAGCTGCCGCCGCCGGTGTGGGTGGGGAACAGCATCTGGGGCATGTGGTTGGGCCCGATGGGGGGCGTCCACACGTACAGGGAGTCGAACCAGGCGAAGCGCTGCTTCAGGCGGTTCTGGTAGACGGCCAGATCCTGGGGCTGCGTGGCGAGCTCGAGGGCCTCGTCGAGGGCCTCGACGAGATCGGTCTCGTACAGGTCGAGGCTGGTGGCGAGGGTGCGCTGCAGATCCGCACGGACCGTCTCGCGGATGCGTGCCTTCTGCTCCGCCGCCGAGTTGTACGCGAGCATGGCCAGCACGATGAGGGCGAACGTGGCCGCGTAGGGCATGAGCTGGGACAGCTTCTGGGACCAGGAGTTGGCTTGCAAGTGGGGTCACCGGGGCGGGAAATCGGGGCGGGCCTTGCTGGGGATTCCTATCGTACCGCCGAACCGAACGGCACCGGTACTTGACGAATGGGTACAACCCTGTGAATCGTTCCGCTGACCGAATCCCGACTCCCGGAGATGAGATGCGCGCGTTCCGCCCCCTGATGGCTGCTGCCCTGGTGCTCTCCGCCTGTGGCTCCAGCGACGCCCCCACCGACAACCAGGCCGACAAGTCCGCCGAGGCGCCCGCTGAGAAGCCTGCCGAGAAGGCCGAGTTCACCGGCCCCGCTCCCGCGCTGCTCGTGGTGCAGGCCCAGTTCGGCCAGGGCGCCAAGCCCCTGCCTGCCAAGCTGAGCATCATGCGCCGCGACGAGGCCGGCAAGTTCCACCGGGAGGACATCGAGGATCCCGAGGCCAACGTGTTCCACAAGGCCATGGCCTTCGACGGCGGCATCCTCACCATCGGCGCCGAGAAGGCCCCCAAGCCCGCCACGCTGAAGCTGTGGAAGAAGGGCGCCGACGGCTGGACCGCCGAGACCCTGTGGAGCCGCGCCTGGGAGGGTGCCAAGTTCAACCGCTTCCGCGACATCGAGATCGGCGACGTCACCGGTGACGGCCAGGACAACCTCGTCATCGCCACCCACGATCGCGGCGTCACCGCCGTGGGCACCAAGGGCGCCGACGGCACCTGGACCTTCGCCGAGTTCGACGAGAAGCCCGACACCTTCGTGCACGAGATCGAGATCGGCGATGTCGACGGCGATGGCGTGAACGAGTTCTACGCCACCCCCTCGGATCGCAACCGTGCCTCCGGCGAGTCCCAGCCCGGCGGCGTCGTGCGCTACGACCACGTGGGCGACGGCCAGTTCAAGCAGAGCCAGGTCGTGTACTGGGAGAACTCCCACGCCAAGGAGATCCTGGTGGCCGACGTCGACGGCGACGGCACCGACGAGCTCTACATCGCGCGCGAGGGGCACAAGGAGAAGGGCGAGGACGGCCAGGTCCGCCTCGTGGATCCCGTGGCCATCGTCCAGATGATCCCCGGCAGCGGCGGCTGGACCGAGAAGGTCGTGGCCACCATCCAGGACGATCAGAACCGCTTCCTGCTCGCCGACGACGTCGACCACGACGGCCAGCTGGAGCTCATCGCAGCCGGCTTCAAGTCCGGCCTGTGGATGCTCGAGCGCGGTGAGGACGGCATGTTCGAGCCCGTGCTGATCGACGCCAACTCCGGCGGCTTCGAGCACGCGGCCCACACGGCCGACCTCGACGGCGACGGCAAGGTCGAGATCTACGTGGCCGCCGACCAGCAGAAGGAGTTCCGGATGTACACCTGGAACGGCTCCGATGGCTTCGACCGCAAGATCATCGGCTCCATCGGCCCGTCCGACCGCAGCCACATCACCTGGAACATCCAGGACGGCACCTTCTGAGGTCTGCATGACCGATGACAACTACATCACGCCCGTCGGGCTGCAGCGCATCCAGTACGAGATGGAGTGGCTGCGGTCCGTCGAGCGTCCCAAGGTGGTGGCGGAGGTCTCCTACGCCGCCTCCATGGGTGATCGCTCCGAGAATGCCGAGTACATCTACGGCAAGAAGCGGCTTCGTCAGATCGACTCCCGGATGGGGTTCCTGATGAAGTGCCTGAACAAGATCCGCGTGGTCGACCCCGTCGAGGTGGGCGGCGACACGGTGAAGTTCGGCGCCACCGTGCTCCTCGAGGACGAAGAGGGCGAAGAGGTCACCTACCGCATCTACGGGGTGCACGAGGTGGACATCGACAAGGGCATCATCTCCCACCGAAGTCCGCTGGCCCGCGCCATGATGGGCAAGGCCGAGGGCGACGAGGTGATCTTCCAGGCGCCTGGAGGGCGGCGGGAGTTCGAGATCCTCGAGGTGAGGTACGACGCGCAGGTTCCGGATCCGGTTCCCGAGTGGAAGAAGGAGAAGGACGACCCGGAGGCGTACGCCCGCACGCAGATCGAGAAGGGCGAGAAGAAGAGCTGACGGCCAGCAGCGACCCGGCACCGCTGGTGCCGGGGAGGCGGCCTGCAGCGACCCGGCACCGCTGGTGCCGGGGAGGCGGCCTGCAGCGACCCGGCACCGCTGGTGCCGGGGAGGCGGCCTGCAGCGACCCGGCACCGCTGGTTCTTCGTCGCTTCGGTCGGGCCGTACAGAAGTACGGCCTCTCCCTCGCTCCTTGTCCCAGCGGCGCCGGGACGCTGCAGGCCTTGGGTGTGCGGCTGAAGGACGGCGCTGGGATTGCGTTCGCTTGCAGGGGCGTGAGGGGGCGGGCGATGCCGGCGGGGCGGTCGGCGCCCTGGTAGCCCCCCATTCTTCGTCGCTGCGCTCCTCGCCTGGCGGGCCACCAGGACGCCTCGGGGTGGTGGGGGTGCGGGCAGAAGGCTGGGGGCTGGCGCTGATCGGGGCCCAAGCAATGGCCCGACCTGTCGCTACAGGTCGCGACCAGCCGGACGTCCGCGCCCGGGTGCCAGCACGCCCCGCACCACGAGCGGGCCCCGTCGACCGCACCTCCACCGGCCCCTCAACCAGGTTCTCTGTGATCTTGTATGTCGGAGCGGCGGCTGGCCACGGCCAAGTCTGGTCTGTGTTTGAGGCCCCGAGCCTGTCACAGAGATGAGCATGCACGAGTGGCCAGTCGCCCCCCTCCCTTTGGATAGGATGGGGGCACGGTCTTGG
>JARACJ010000020.1 GCA_028767165.1 Proteobacteria bacterium DTSAM18
TGGCTGCCCGGCTGAGCGCCGCGCCGTCAGGCCCACGCCTTTTAATGGCTCCTGGGGGCTGCTGGCAAGCAGAAGATCCGATCTTCCTTCACCGGTCCGGCGGGATGTCACGGCAGACCGGGGCAATCGGGCCGGAGTTTTCCTGGGAGGCGCACCGGCAGGCCGCCCGGGCCTGCAGACGGACGTCTCCTGACCTGGTCCCGGACGGGCACGCCTGCGGTGCCGCCCGCTGCACGACGAACGTTGGCGCCGCATCCCCCATCGGTCTACCGCGGCCCCGTTGCCCAGAAGGCGGAAAGCCACCCGAGCTGGTGGTGGGCAGCATCGTGAGAGTTCCAGGTAGCGGTGCCGTCCACATGCATGGCCGAAGCCACGCCAGACACGACCGTGGTGGACCGACCCGCCCCCGCAACGACCACACGGTCACAACGACTGTGTGTGGGGGTGTCCCTCGCGCCCGACCGGTGAGCTCGCTCCGTGTGGGTGTGTCCTGAGTGACCTGCACTTGATGGTGCCTGCACCACACGTGGTGTCATCACTCTGAACAGCAACCGGTGGCGCTCGAGGGAGACGGAAGGGTCGAACCAGGCTCGCCGATGCGGCGGGTCTCCTGCGCCCGTGCGGGGGGGCGGGGGGGCGGGGAGCAGGCCACCGCGTCGCTCACAGGTCTTGGCGCAGCTCGTGTCCCTCTCGGGAGAAAACGACACACCCACCGGTACGTCACTGGCAACGCTGTCCGGCTCGCAGGGAACGATGCTACCTGGTGGCATCACAGCGGTTCCAACCGACATGACAGCGCTACGGATACGCGTGGCACTGTTACAAAGCGTGCCCAAGCGAGCGTGTTGTCGTCGGCCCGGCCTACCGCCGGGCGGTACGACCCACGTTGGTCGCGCCCGACCGATGGATGGGATCCCGAGGCCGCTCGACGGGAGACCAGGTCTGGCTGCTGGTAGGAACGGCGGACTCACCAGCCTGCTGGCTTCGGGTAGCACCAGCTGCAAGAGGAATGGGATCGACAGGTCGTGGAAGGCTTGCGTGACCAACGAACACGTCAGGCCCTGAACGGGCCGTCCTTCGACAGGTCAGGCCTGTGAGACGTCGCTTCAGGGATGTTCGCAGAGGAATCGCGGCGCCACCTACCGCCTCGATGTGCGACTGGCCCTCCGCTTGGGGCCTTCGGCCTTGCTCGGTGGGAGAGCAGGTCAGGCTGAGCGAGCTCCGCGCAGGAACGGCGGACTCCCCAATCTGCTGGCTGCAGGTAGGGTCAGGTGCCAGATGGGAGAGCTCGACGAGTCGCCATGCCTGGCGTGACCTACGAACACGTCAGGCCCTGAACGGGCCTTCCTTCGACACGGCAGTCCTACGAGGCGTCGCTTCAGGCAGGTTCGCACGGGGCACCCGTGCGTGTTGCCTTCCGCGCCCGTCTCTGCGTCCTGCCTTGGCGACCCACGTGGGGCCCTCGAGGCCCTCCTACTTGCCGCTGCGGCTGCAGGTAGGACCACGTGCCCGAAGATTGGGATCGACGGGTCGCGAAGCTTGGCGTGACCTACGAACACGTCAGGCCCTGAACGGGCCTTCCTTCGACACGGCAGTCCTACGAGGCGTCGCTTCAGGCAGGTTCGCACCGGAAAACCCATGCGTGTTGCCTTCCGCTCCCGTCTCTGCGTCCTGCCTTGGCGACCCACGTGGGGCGGTAGTGTCCATCTGAGTGGTGTACGAGGAGGCGGGACCACCGAGTGCGCGATGATGCGGAAGCAAAGTTCCAAACCCGCATCGAGAGGCACCCGATGGCCCGCAACGACAGTGTGCGCCCTTTCCAGGCGTTCGTGAACTCCCTCCTCAGCGACGATCGCACCGGCACCTTCCTGAAGAAGGCATTGGAGGCCGCTCTGGCCGTTGTGATGGAGGCTGAAGTGACCGAACTCACCGCCGCCGACTACCGTGCCCGGGACAGCGCACGCGTGAACAGCCGGAACGGATACCGGGATCGTTCTTTCCAGACCGGCCTCGGAACCCACGAGCTCCGCATTCCAAAGCTGCGCCAGGGAACGTACATGCCTAGCTTTCTGGCGTCTCGGCAGCGCTCCGACAGCGCCTTGGTGGCAGCGTTGGCCACCTGCTACCACCAGGGCGTGTCGACGCGAAACGTGGAGGCCATCGCACAGGCGCTGGGCGTCCACAGCATGAAGAAGAGCACCGTCAGCGCCATGGCGAAGACGCTCGACCCGCCCATCGAGGCCTTCCGAAACCGGGAGCTGCCCGAGTGTCCGTACGTCTTCCTCGACGCTCGCTATGAGCGTGTCCGAGAGGACCACGCCATCCGCAAGGTCGCCGTTCTCGTCGCAATTGGGGTCCGGACCGACGGCCAGCGTGAGGTGCTGGGCTTCGGCGTCGCCCGCACCGAGAACGATGCCTACTGGCGTGACTTCATCGATGGGCTCGTGAAGCGTGGCCTCCGGGGCGTGAAGCTGGCCATCAGCGACGCCCACGCCGGCCTACGCAAGGCCATCTCGGAAGGGCTGCCGTCGGCAGCGTGGCAGCGCTGCAAGGTGCACTTCCTGCGCAACCTCGGGGCCCGCTTCTCCAAGAAGCACCGGCCCATGATGCTGTCTCTCGCCAAGAGCATCTTCGCCTGCGACACCCTGGAGTCCGCACTGCAGCAGCGCCGCAAAGTCGTCGAACTGTACCAGCAGGCCAACCAGCACGAGGCTGCGAGGTTTCTCGAGGGCTGCGACGATGCCCTGGCGTACCTGCAGTTCCCTTCAAACCACCAGAGCAAGCTGCACTCCACCAACCTCGTGGAGCGCATCAACCGGGAGCTCAAGCGCCGAACCAGGGTCGTGTCCATCTTCCCCAACAGGGCCAGCATCGAGCGCCTCGTCGGCGCTCTCCTGCTGGAGGAGAACGACGAGTGGCTCGTGTCCCGTCGCTACATCAGCGAAGAGTCGATGAAGCAGCTCCTGTCACCCAAGCAGCGCCTGGAGTCGGAGGTTCCAGGTGGTTCGGATTTGATCGCAGCCAAGTGAGTCACAGACGCATCATCGGATCTGGGTCGGTACCAGATTCCTCGTACACCACATTGACGGACACAACTCGTGGGGCCCTCGGGGCCCTCCTACTCGCCGCTGCGGCTGCAGGCTGTCGCTGCGCGCGGTCTGGCACAGGCAAGCTGTGCGAGTAGCCCTCCGCTTGGGGCCTTCCGCCTTGCTCAGTGGGAGGTAGGTCACGCTGAGCGAGCTCTAGGTTGGAACGGCGGACTCCCCAATCTGCTGGCCGCAGGTAGCACCAGGTGCCCGAAGATTGGAATCGACAGGTCGTGGAAGGCTGGCGTGACCTACGAACACGTCAGGCCCTGAACGGGCCTTCCTTCGGCACGGCAGTCCTACGAGACGTCGCTTCAGGCAGGTTCGCACAGGAAACCTGTGCGTGTGGCCTTCCGCTCCCGTCTCTGCGTCCTGCCTTGGCGACCCACGTGGGGCCCTTGAGGGCCCTCCTAATCGCCGCTGCGGCTGCTGGCCGTCGCTTCGGGCATGTTCCCACAGGCAAGCTGTGCAAGTAGCCCTCCGCTTGGGGCCTTCCGCTTTGCTCAGTGGGAGAGCAGGTCCCGCTGAGCGAGTTCCACGTTGGAACGGCGGACTCCCCAATCTGCTGGCCGCAGGTAGCACCAGGTGCCCGAAGATTGGGATCGACGGGTCGCGAAGCTTGGCGTGACCTACTCTCCGACCCACGTCGGGCCCTTCGGGGCCCTCCTACTCGCCGCTGCGGCTGCAGGCCGTCGCTTCGGGCAATCTGGCCCCGGCAAGCAGTGCGAGTAGCCCTCCGCTTGGGGCCTTCCGCCTTGCTCAGTGGGAGAGCAGGTCCCGCCTGTTTGGGCCAAGAACAGAAGAACCCCCGGGAGTCATTGCTGACTCGACCGGGGGTCTTCAAAGGGGAGGCTGGCGTGACCTACTCTCCCACAGCGTCACCGCTGCAGTACCATCGGCGTGCTGGAGCTTA
>JARACJ010000021.1 GCA_028767165.1 Proteobacteria bacterium DTSAM18
TCGGAGCGGCGGCTGGCCACGGCCAAGTCTGGTCTGTGTTTGAGGCCCCGAGCCTGTCACAGAGATGAGCATGCACGAGTGGCCAGTCGCCCCCCTCCCTTTGGATAGGATGGGGGCACGGTCTTGGCGAAGCCATCACGTGAAGTAGGCCTCGAGCCTGAGACAGAGGAATGGCCCCCGCCCTCTATTGCCGCACATGCCGAAGAGCATCAGGGGCCCGAGAGCCCGCATTGACAAGCATGGTGGCGGTAATGGTCTCAGGGTCGGGAGCCAGGACCAACCTACCCGAGGGAGAGGCTCATGGCACGTGGGAAGAAGGCGAAGGCATTGGAAAGAGCAGTGGGAATCGATGTGTCCGCGAAGACGCTGCACGTCGCCATTCGAGGCCTCAAGGAGCTCCTCGAGTTCGAGAACACCGCCAAAGGGCACAAGAAGCTCGGCCGTGTCCTCACGAAGCGTGGTCAGTCAGCACGAGTCGTCTTGGAGTCCACCGGCACCTACCACCTCGATCTGGCGCTATTCCTGGACAGCCTGAAGGATTGCCAGGTCATGGTGGCCAATCCCAGGACGACCAAGGCGTTTCACAGCGCCCAGAGCCAGCGAGCCAAGACGGATGGCGTCGATGCGCGCTCACTCGCCGAGTTCGCGTTCCGGATGCCCTTTACCGCCTGGGTAAGGCCATCGAAGGAAGCCCTTCAGCTGCGTTCCGTGGCCCGTTACCGCAACCAACTGGTCGTTCAGAAGACGCGGCTGACGAATCAACTGCATGCGGTTGAAGCCACTGACTCCACCGATGCGTGGATCATCGAAGAGCAGCAGAGCCAGATCCAGGACGTGGAACGGCGGATCAAGCGTGCAGAGGCCGAAATGGAGCGCCAGGCCAAGGGCCAACCGGAACTCTGGACCCAGGTGGAGAGGTTCATGACGGTTCCGGGCGTCGGCCTCAATACAGCCATCCAGGTCGCATCCGAGTTCATGCTGCTGGACCGGACCATGACCTCCAAGGAGATCACGGCCTGGGCCGGCCTGGACCCCAAGCCCAGGCAGTCGGGCACTTCAGTGCGGGGAAACAACGCCATCAGCAAGCGAGGAAGCAGCCGCATGCGCCTGATGCTGTTCATGCCGGCCTTGGTGGCCGTTCGCGGCGACACGCCGTTCCGAGCACTGCATCGACGCATCACGGAGCGAACTGGCACCAAGATGAAGGGCGTCATCGCGGTGATGCGTAAGCTGCTCACCGTTCTGTGGTCCATGTACCGCAACGAATCGGCGTACGATCCCGACAAGGCCAGCCCACGCCGCGAATTCGTCCATGCGACCTGAGTCGCGAACGGCCTGGCCCGTGAAGGCATCAGCGTCGAAGCCGAGCCTGGCTTTTGAGCCTGGGCACGTCCGCCCGACTCAAAATTCCAGGACTTCAGGGTTGCCAATCAACAGAGCATCTCTGTG
>JARACJ010000022.1 GCA_028767165.1 Proteobacteria bacterium DTSAM18
GGTAGTGTCCATCTGAGTGGTGTACGAGGAGGCGGGACCGCCGAGTGCGCGATGATGCGGAAGCAAAGTTCCAAACCCGCATCGAGAGGCACCCGATGGCCCGCAACGACAGTGTGCGCCCTTTTCAGGCGTTCGTGAACTCCCTCCTCAACGACGACCGCACCGGCACCTTCCTGAAGAAGGCATTGGAAGCTGCTCTGGCCGCTGTGATGGAGGCTGAAGTGACCGAACTCACCGCCGCCGACTACCGTGCCAGGGACAGCGCACGCGTGAACAGCCGGAACGGATACCGGGATCGTACGTTCCAGACCGGCCTCGGGACCCACGAACTCCGCATCCCCAAGCTGCGCCAGGGCACCTACATGCCCAGCTTCCTGGCGTCCCGGCAGCGCTCGGACAGTGCTCTCGTGGCGGCACTGGCCACCTGCTACCACCAGGGCGTCTCGACGCGAAACGTGGAGGCCATCGCACAGGCACTCGGCGTCCACAGCATGAAGAAGAGCACCGTCAGCGCCATGGCGAAGACCCTCGATCCACCCATCCAGGCCTTCCGGACGCGTGAGCTTCCTGAGTGTCCGTACGTCTTCCTCGATGCGCGTTACGAGCGTGTCCGGGAGGACCACGCCATCCGAAAGGTGGCTGTCCTCGTGGCCATCGGGGTGCGGACCGACGGCCAGCGTGAGGTGCTGGGCTTTGGCGTCGCCCGCACCGAGAACGATGCCTACTGGCGCGACTTCATCGACGGGCTGGTGGCCCGGGGCCTTCGTGGCGTAAAGCTGGCCATCAGCGATGCCCATGCCGGCCTCCGCAAGGCCATCTCGGAAGGGCTGCCTTCGGCAGCCTGGCAGCGCTGCAAGGTGCACTTCCTGCGAAACCTCGGGGCCCGATTCTCCAAGAAGCACCGGCCCATGATGTTGTCGCTGGCCAAGAGCATCTTCGCCTGCGACACCCTGGAGTCCGCACTGCAGCAGCGCCGCAAGGTCGTCGAGTTGTATCAGCAAGCCAACCAGCACGAGGCTGCAAGGTTCCTCGAGGGCTGCGACGATGCCCTGGCGTACCTGCAGTTCCCCGCGAACCACCAGAGTAAGCTGCACTCCACCAACCTCGTGGAGCGTATCAACCGGGAGCTCAAGCGCCGAACCAGGGTCGTGTCCATCTTCCCCAACAGGGCCAGCATCGAGCGCCTGGTCGGCGCTCTCCTGCTGGAGGAGAACGACGAGTGGCTCGTCTCCCGTCGCTACATCAGCGAGGAGTCGATGAAGCAGCTCCTGTCACCCAAGCAACGCCTGGAGTCGGAGGTTCCAGGTGGTTCGGATCTGATCGCAGCCAAGTGAGTCACAGACGCATCATCGGATCTGGGTCGGTACCAGA
>JARACJ010000024.1 GCA_028767165.1 Proteobacteria bacterium DTSAM18
CGCTCCACGGTTTCTCACGATCCCGCTTCAGTGCAACTGGAACGCTCCCCTACCGATGTATTGCTACATCCTCCAGCTTCGGTGTCACGCTTAGCCCCGTTATATTTACGGCGCAGGAAAACTTGACCAGTGAGCTATTACGCTTTCTTTAAAGGGTGGCTGCTTCTAAGCCAACCTCCTGGTTGTCTGTGCTTCCCCACATCCTTGACCACTTAGCGTGAACTTGGGGACCTTAGCTGGGAGTCTGGGCTCTTTCCCTCTTGGCTACGGAACTTATCTCTCGCAGCCTGTCTGCCGTACGTCACTTGCCGGTATTCGGAGTTTGATAGGGTTTGGTAAGCGGTGAAGCCCCCTAGCCCTTTCAGTGCTCTACCCCCGGCAGTGCTGTCCGACGCGATACGTAAATATCTTTCGGGGAGAACCAGCTATTTCCAAGCTTGATTAGCCTTTCACTCCTACCCACAGTTCATCCCCTGATTTTTCAACATCAGTGGGTTCGAGCCTCCACGAAGTGTTACCAACGCTTCACTCTGACCATGGGTAGATCGCTTGGCTTCGGGTCTGCAGCCCGCGACTATGGCGCCCTATTCAGACTCGGTTTCCCTACGGCTACACCTGACGGCTTAACCTTGCCACGAACCACAACTCGCTGGCTCATTATGCAAAAGGTACGCGGTCACTCCCCCCGTAAAAACGGTGGAGCTCCCACTGTTTGTAGGCACACGGTTTCAGGTGCTATTTCACTCCCCTCTCGGGGTTCTTTTCACCTTTCCCTCACGGTACTTGTTCACTATCGGTCAGCAAGTAGTACTTAGCCTTGGAGGATGGTCCCCCCAGATTCAAGCCGGGTTTCACGTGCCCGACCCTACTCAGGATACTGTCGACCGCTTCACGTTTTCGCATACGGGGGTGTCACCCTGTTTCCCCAGGCTTTCCAGCCTGTTCTGCTAACGATCCACGTATCTGATGACAGTCCTACAACCCCATTCCAGAAACCTGGAATGGTTTGGGCTCTTCCCCGTTCGCTCGCCGCTACTCAGGGAGTCTCATTTGATTTCCTTTCCTGAGGGTACTTAGATGTTTCAGTTCCCCTCGTTGGCTCCACCGAAGTGGTGACCTGGTTGACCAGGCCGGGTTTCCCCATTCGGACATTTCCGGATCATCGCTTGCTTGCCAGCTTCCCGGAACTTTTCGCAGGCTCCTACGTCCTTCATCGCCTCTTGCTGCCAAGGCATCCACCATGTGCCCTTGAATGCTTATCACCAAGACACTCACGCGCCCC
>JARACJ010000002.1 GCA_028767165.1 Proteobacteria bacterium DTSAM18
GTCTGGGCCGTGTCTCAGTCCCAGTGTGGCTGATCTTCCTCTCAGAACAGCTACCCATCGTACCCTTGGTAGGCCATTACCCCACCAACTAGGATTAAATAATGGGACGCAGGCTCATCCTCTGGCGACCGAAGTCTTTGACCCGTGGGCCATATGCGGTATTAGCTCAGGTTTCCCTGAGTTATCCCCCACCAAAGGGCAGAGTTCCTACGTGTTACTCACCCGTTCGCCGCTCCCTCCGAAGAGGGCGCTCGACTTGCATGTGTTAAGCCACCCGCTAGCGTTCGCTCTGAGCCAGGATCAAACTCTCCAATGAATTCGATCTCTATTGGTTACCTTCCGAAGAAGGCTGGCTCGTGTCAGTGACACGAGTTGTGTCATCGACGGGTATTCATTCACTCACTATCTGCATTTCAAAGACCGAGAAGCACCGGCCCGGAGGCCTCGTCTTCGTGTCTTGCCTTGAGACGCTGTCACCGTTGTGACGCGTCGGCGAAGCGCTGAGCGCCGTCGCCGTCAGGCCCACGCCTTATAATGACCCCTGCCAGAGGCTGGCAAGCAAATCGGCCAACTTTTTTGGCTGACCGACAGAAGGTCCGGACAAAGCAAGGAAATCGCCCACCGGAAGCAGCACGCGAAGCCCTTTTCGGCCCCCCTGACGCCACTTGAGCACGATTCCAGGTGGCAGCGCGCTAAGACGGATGAGCCCAACACACAGGATGGTCCTCGTGTCTTCGCCAACTCCGGTCACCAGCTGGATCCACACGCAGCCCTGCACCATCTGGCACGGCGACAACCTCGAGCTGCTCCGGATGGGTCCGGAGACGTCATACGGGCCGGTCAAGCTGGCCTACCTGGATCCACCGTACAACACCGGTCGGGAGCTCGAGCACTACGCGGATCGGCGTGCGTCCGCCGACTGGCTCTCGTTCATGCGGGAACGCCTGGTCGCGCTGCGTGCGTGGATGCGTCCGGACGGGTTCGTGGTGGCCCAGATCGACGACAAGGAGCACGCCTACCTGCAGGTGCTGATGGACGAGGTGTTCGGCCGGAGCAACCGCCTGCACACCGTCGTGGTGAAGATGGCGGAAGTGAGTGGTCTGAAGCTCAGCCATGCCGACAGCCGGTTGATGAAGACCAAGGAATACGTGCTCATCTACAGGATGGGTCCGGACGCGCGGCTGACGCCCGAGCGACAGCTCAAGCCCGAGGCGCAGCTGCACCGCTACCTGCGCTACTACACCAAGGTGATCGAGGACCCCTCCGCGCCCGTCGAGGCCTGGCGGATCGTGCCCATCCGCAAGGTATTGGAGGGTCTCGGGCGACCGGTGGACGAGGCGACCATGCGGGCGTTCCAGCTCGAGCACGCGGACCGCGTGGTCTACCGCACCAACAACAAGCTGCTCGCCGGCATGACCTTCGACACGCCCACCGCGGAGGTCATCTCTCCGCAGGGGCGTCGCTACATCTGGTGGGAGGGTCGCCAGATGCTGTTCCTGTCGGACCACATCCACGAAGCCCAGTCCGACCTGTGGACCGACATCAGCACCATCAACCTCAACAAGGAAGGGGGCGTGGCGTTCCGGAACGGGAAGAAGCCCGAACGACTGCTCGCCCGCATCCTCGAGCTAACCACGGCGCCAGGCGACCTCGTCCTCGATCCGTTCGCGGGCTCCGGGTCCACCGGTGCGGTGGCGGCGAAGCTCGGCCGGTCGTGGTGGTTGATGGAGAAGGGACGTCAGGCCACCACCCACATCCGCACGCGCCTCGACCGGCTGTTCGACGGCGATGAGGTGGGCGGTCTTCCCTATGAGGTCGATCGACTGGTGGGGGCGGACTATCGATTCCTCACACCCCATGTCGCCGAGGAGGCCCCATGAGTGACAACCCCCTGCAGATCGTGTCCGACTACGCGTGTCCCTGGTGCTACCTCGGCTGGCTCCGGGCGAAGAAGCTGGCCGACGAGGTCGACATCCAGCTCATCCCCTTCCAGCTCGATCCGTCCGTGCCGGCCGAAGGCAAGGACGTCGGCCGCGAGCTGCGCGCCCGAGGCCTCGATCTCGACGCCGCGCAGGCACGCCTGCAAGCCATGTTCGCCGAGGAAGGGGTGACCTACCCCACCCACGACGAGCTCCGGGGCTGGAACACCGGTCCTGCACACCTGCTCGCAGGCATCCTGATCGAGTCCGGGGCTGGACTCGACGTCCACACCCGCCTGTTCGAGGCCTACCACCTGCAGCGAGCCGAGCTCTCCAGCCTCGACACCCTCGCAGACATCGCGGCAGAGTGGGGCGCCACGCGGGAGCAGGTGGAGCAGATCGTCGCGGACCCGGATGGTGGGCAGCGCCTGCAGCAGCTGCAGGACCAGCTCCACCGCATGGGCGTGCGGAGCGTGCCCACCTTCATCCGGAACGGACAGGGCATGCAGGGCGCCCAACCGCTCGACGTCATCCGGGACTTCGCGACCCGATGACCCCGGTCACCGTCGCGGTCATCGGACCGGAGTCCTCCGGGAAGACCACCCTGAGCCGTGACCTGGCGGTCCGGCTCGACGCCGGCTGGGTGCCGGAGGCCGCTCGCGACTTCCTGGCCGCTCTCGGCAGACCCTACCGGGAGAGCGATCTGCTGGACCTTGCCCGTGCACAGATCGCCTCGGAGGATCAGGCGCGCGCATGCCGGGATCGCGTCGTGGCCGACACCAACCTGATCGTGATCGAGGTGTGGTCGCAGTGGTCCTACGGCCGTGTCGCCCCCTGGATCACCGCGGAGGTGGAGCGGAGGACCTACGACCTCACGCTCCTGCTGGCACCCGACCTGCCCTGGACCTTCGATCCCCTCCGGGAGCATCCCGATCCGGGCGCTCGCCAGCGCATCTTCGACGCCTATCGCAGCCGCCTGGAACAGGTCGGCGCCCCCTACGCAGTGGTGGAGGGCGCCGGAGAGGAGCGGCTGGCCTGCGCGCTTCGGGCGCTACAGGCCAGGACGACGCTGCGCCTCACATGAAGGAGAGCAGCTCGACGTCGAACACCAGCATGCCCTTGGGGGCACCGGGTGCGTTGTTGTAGGCGAGGTGCACCGGGATCCAGAAGCGCATCTTCTGGCCCTGCCTCATGAGCTGCACCCCCTCGGTCCAGCCGGGGATGACGCGGTTCAGGGGGAAGCTCGCCGGCTGGCCCCGCAGGACGGAGCTGTCGAAGAGCTGACCATCGGTGGTCCAGCCGGAGTAGTGCACGGTGACGGTGCTGCCCGCGGAGGGCTTGGCACCACCACTGCCCTCGGACAGGGCCTTGTAGGCCAGACCGGAGGCCGTCTTCTGGGCATCGGCCGGGGGCTCGGCGACATCCTCGGGCGTGGCGGGAGGCTTGGGGCCCTCCTTGTAGGACAGGAGCTCGACGTCGAACACGAGCATGCCCTGGGGGCGACCGGGGGTATTGCCATAGGCAAGCTCGGCGGGGATCCACAGACGCGCGGTGGAGCCCACGTTCATGAGCTGCAGGCCCTCCGTCCAACCTTTGATGACACGGTTGAGCGGGAAGGTGGCGGGCTGACCACGCAGCACGGAGCTGTCGAACATCTCGCCGTCGGTTGTCCAGCCCGTGTAGTGCACGGTCACGTGGTCGTAGGGGCCGGGCTTGGCGCCTTCCGCGCCTTTCAGCACCTTGATCGCGAGACCGGAAGGCGTGGTGTGGGCGTCGACGGGGGGCCAGGCGACATCTTCGGGTGCGGGAATCATGGACATCCTCCTACGTGGCGCCAGGAGCGCGGTGCGGCGACGCATTCGCCGGCTCGTCCGCGGGCGGCAATCGCCGCTTGGCCCTGGCGGGAAACAAAGCTAACCTGCGCCCGACCAACTTGAGTGGGCGTGGCCGACAAACGCCCGATGGAGCACGTGTTGCACCTTTCCCGAAACATCATCCAGGGCGCCATGGGCGGACTGTTCGCCGGATCCATCGTGGGTCTCATCGAGGCGATCTACCTGCTGTCCTCCTCCGGCGCACCCGACCTGCTGTCTCCCTTCTACGCCGTGGTGCTCTACGGCCTCATCGGCCTGGGCTTCGGTCTCGGCGGCGGCATCGCCCTGACGATCGCCGAGAAGCTGTTCAAGAAGCTGAACCGCCAGGATGAGGCGTTCGCCTTCGCCGTGGGCGAGGTCTTCGCGATCCTGCCCATCGCCGGCTTCGTGCTGATGTACATCGTGCGAAAGGTGGTCTTCCACGAGCAGGGCCTGCCCGTCACCGGCCTCGCAGGCATCGCCATCACGCTGCTCGTGGTGTGCGGCCTCGCCATGACCCTCGGCGTCGGCATGCTTCGCGGTCCCTTCAAGTTCCTGCTGCAGGGCAAGGGGGCACTCGGTGCCTGGCTCGGCCTCGCCGCCGCCACCTTCGGCCTGTCCTTCGTGCCCACCGGCGCCGATCCCCGCGCCAGCTGGGACCACGACAAGCCCGTGCCCGCCGACCTGAAGGACGCCCCGAACGTCCTGGTGATCGCCATCGACACCCTGCGCGCCGACTACCTCGGCATGTACGGCAAGGACGGCGACCTCTCCCCCGTGCTCGACAGCATCGGCGCCGACGGCGTCATCTTCGAGGACCACTTCGCCCACGCCTCCTGGACCCGCTCCAGTTTCGCGTCCCTGTGGACCAGCCAGCTGCCCTCCGGCCACAACTCCGGCACCAAGGCGGCGATGCTGCCCGACGATCTGGTGCTCATGAGCGAGGCCCTGCAGGACGCCGGCGTCACCACGGCCAACCTGGCCAACAACATCAACGTCACCAGCACGTTCAACTTCGACCAGGGCTACGACACCTTCATCTACGAGTCCCCGGACTACGCGTTCGGCGCCACCGAGTCGGTGTTCGGCCTCACCTTCTACAAGGTGATCCACAAGCTGCACGAGCGCATGGGCGGCGCCAAGTCCGTCTCGAGCTTCTACCAGCCGGCCGAGGTGGTCCTGGATGATGCCAAGGGCTTCATCGAGGCCAACAAAGACTCCCGCTGGATGCTCGGTGTGCACCTGATGGAGCCCCACGACCCCTACTTCGAGCACCCCTACCTCGATGGCTCCGGCGACGCCGAGTTCAACGGTGTGGGCTTCGCACGCGCCGAGGTCGAGTCCCCCGAGCTGTCCCAGGCCGACTACCTGAAGAAGGTGTACGTCGACGAGATCAAGCACATGGATCTCAAGCTGAAGCCGTTCATCGAGTGGATGAAGGCCGAGGGCCTGTACGACGACACCGTGATCGTCATCACCGCCGACCACGGCGAGGAATTCGGTGAGCACGGTGGCTTCTGGCACGGCGTCACGCTGTACGAGGAGCAGATCCACATTCCCCTCGTCATCAAGCTCGCCGGCAACGAGCTGGCCGGCACCCGCGTGGACTGGCAGTCCCGCGCCATCGACGTCGCGCCCACCATCACCTCCCTGATGGGCGTGTCCGCTCCCGATCAGTGGCAGGGCGCCGACCTGCTGGCCGACGTCCGCAAGGAGCTCGAGCAGACCGCGGCCGACGCCAAGGTGGTCGAGGATCTCAAGGCCCGCGTCGCCGAGCTGCAGGGTGCCGTCGAGGCACGTCCTCGCGACGCGGAGCTCAAGGCCTCCCTCGAGGCCGCCCAGGCAGACCTCGTCAACGCCGAGACCGCCGACGAGTGTGCTGCCTACAAGAAGGCCCTCGAGCGCATGGTCATCGCCGAGGAGGACTTCGAGGGCAACGTGATCTCCGCCATCCGCGCCGACGGCTTCAAGTACCTCCGCGCGAACGAGGGCAACCCCCGCGGTCTGCCCACCGAGGAGCTCTTCGACATGGTCACCGACGCCGGTGAGACGAAGAACCTCATGGGCGACGACGGCAAGATCTGCGGCATCTACGTGTCCGACCTGCCCAAGAGCCTCGGCCAGACCATGGGCGACGAGATCGTCAAGGCGGCCTCCACGGGCGCCACCGGCGGCACCGCCGAGATGTCGGACGCCGAGAAGGCCAAGCTGTGTGCGCTCGGCTACCTGAGCGGCCCCGACTGCGAGTGAGGCAGCACGCGGCTCGCTGAGCACAGGCCCCGGTCACCTCGACCGGGGCCTTCTTCGTTCAGGGCTCGTCGTCGGACGCGACCCGCACGTAGGCCACGTCGACGTCGTCCCTGGAGCCACAGCTGCCGCGGACCGAGACCCGCCCGGGACGTTGCTCCATCAGGACCGAGATCTGCCAGCTCTGCTTGTGCCAGTTGTAGAGCACCCGCCCCGTGGGCCGACCGTCGACCCACAGCGTCAGCTCGTCGGTGGGGAGGTGGTTGTCCACCCGCACGAGGAGTCGGCCGCAGTCCGGTCGATACCGGGCCGCGACGACCTCCACCTTGCAGCGCTCGCCATCGCGGGCGCGCTGATCGGCGAGCCAGGCCTCCAGGGCGGCGGCAGGCTGCACGAGCCCCTTGCCCGTCTGTCGGTCCCAGCCCGCATCGCCGATGTCGAGGGTGGTGGACGTGAGGTAGGCGGCAGCCTCCGAGGCTGTGGCGCCAGCGGACATCAACAGCGCGGCGGCCGCGGAGACGTGGGGCGTCGCCATGCTCGTGCCCTGCATGCCCCAGTAGTCCCACTCGGGGGCGAGGGTCTCCTGGAAGATGAGATCGGACAGGCCGTCTCCGTTGAGGTCGGCGTGGGCATCGCCGCCCGGGGCGACCAGATCGAGCCGCATGCCGTAGTTGGAGTACGAGGCACGCTCCATGGCGTAGTCCGTGGCCCCCACGGCCAGCACGGTGGAGAAACCCGCCGGGTAGGACACCTGGTTGCGACCGCCGTTGCCGGTGGCGGCGACGATGAGCACACCGGCCTGCATGGCGTCCATCATGGCCTGGCGCTCGATCTCGCTCGGGCTGCTGCCACCGAGGGACAGGTTGATGATGTCAGCGCCCTGCTCGATGGCGTACTCGATGCCGCTGAGCACGTCCGACATGAAGCCGCCGCCACGTTCGTCGAGGACCTTGATCGGGAGGATGGTGGCCTGGTGGGCCAGTCCGGCCACCCCCACGCCGTTTCCGGTGCGCTGGTTGATCGTGCCGGCCACGTGGGTGCCGTGGCCGTTGTCGTCGGAGGCATCGTCGTCGCCGTTGACGAAGTCGTACCCCCGGGGCGACAGGTGGGTCAGACCGTCGTCGGGACCGGAGGTGCATCCCGTGTCGAGCACGGCCACCGTGACGCCGGAGCCCGTGGACATCGACCACGCCTGCTCCGCGTGGAGCTGCTCGAGGTTCCACTGCACGTTCCACAGCGGATCGTTCGAGAACGCCTGACGGGGCAGATCCGGCTCGGCCCACAGCACGTCCGGTCGGGCGCGCAGGGCGGCGAGGGCATCGTCCAGGGACGCGCCTTCATCGAGGCTGAGCACGTCGGTCTTCAGGTTCTGCATCCGCCGGAGGGGCTGCAGCTCCGCCGGGAAGGCTGGCCGGTGACCGAGGAGCGCATCCTGGGCCTGGACGCCGTCCCGGTACCTGACCACCACCCGCCGCAGGTGACGTCGCGCCGCCGTGCGCTCGACCCATGTCGGTGCGTCCGCCTCGTCCGTGCCGTCCGGCGCCTGACACGCGGTGGGCAGTGCACAGGCCACGCACAGCACGAGTGGACCCCATCGTACGCCCCCAGCTCTTCCCCAGCGTCGTGCCATCCCGTCCTCCCAAGGAACTTCCTCGAGAAAGGAGACGGATGGACGAGGCGCGGGGAACACCCCCCTGCCGGGTGACGCACCTGCGGGATCACACGAACAGGGAAGCGTCCCATCTCGACCCACATGCGCCCGGTCCGAGGCCGACCCGGATACAGGGGGCGGCGTCGAAGCGGCCGGTACCCCCGGCACAGGAGGACATGTCATGAGGCCGTGGTGGGCATGGATCATCACAGCAGCGTGTGGCGGCGGTCACGTCGCCCCGGAGACCCCACCCGAAGCCACGAAGCTCCGGGTCGTCACCACCACGCTTCCCGCCCGGTGGATGGTCGAGCAGCTCGCCGGGGATCTGGCGGAGGTGTCCACCATCCGTCCCCCTGGGGGGGATCACGCCTCGTGGCAGCCGAGCCAGGACGACATCGTGACCATGCAGATGGCCGACCTCATCGTGGTGAACGGCGCGGGCTACGAGCCATGGCTCGACGACGTGGTGCTCCCACGGGAACGGGTGCTCGACACCAGTCAGGCGCTGGTGCAGCCCATCCCGCAGGACGCCGAGGGCGTGCCCCGGACACCGTTTCTCTGGGCCTCCCCGAGACGTGCGGCGAACCTCGCGTTCGGGATCCACGGCGGCCTGCTGCACCTCATGCCCGACCACCAGGACGCCCTCGACACGGAGCTCAACGATCTCGCGCGGCTACTCGAGACCACGGAGTTCGACTACGCCAACGCCATTCGCACACCCGACCCCGTGTCCGTGGCCGTCACCTCACCGCACTACGGCTACCTGCTGTACGACATGCACATCGACGCCCTGACCGTGCACCCCACCGAAGCGGGACTTCCTGCAGAGGAGCGGGCAGCGGTGGAGCGCTGGATGACCTCCACGCCCGCCCCCCACCAGATGTGGTGGCCGGCCGAGCCCACGCCACAGCAGCGCGCGGGTCTTCCCGAGGGCATCGACCACCTGCAGGTCCACCTGCTCGACGCCCCGATCGACGGCACCTACGACTACATCGGACAGGTCAAGCACAACGCCTCGGTCATCCGGCGGGCCCGCAGCGACGCGCCGTGAAGCACGGGCCGCTCAGAAGGTCTCGTTGAGCTGGACGTAGATGGCGTTCGACCCGTCCTTGCCGAAGCCCCAGTCGATGGCGATGTTCGCCCGGGAGTGCTTGGTGAAGAGCAGCCGGATGCCGAAGCCGCCGGCCGGGTTCACGTACTTGAACTCCAGGTCGCGCTCGGTGACCGAGTGCACGTTGACGAAGGCGACGGCGCCGAGCCAGGCCCGCACGCGGTAGCGGAACTCCACCTCTCCGTAGAGCATGTGGTTGCCCAGGTAGCGCGCGGCCACGTAGCCACGGGCCGCACGCTGGAACAGGTCCTGTCCGGTGCCCGGGAGTTCGAAGTAGGGCACGTCGCCGAAGGTGAACCAGCCGAGCGCCCACCACGCCAGGATGAAGCGGGGCTGGTTCAGCAGCTTGTGGTAGCCACGCGCGTCCAGGTACAGGCTGTGCCACTCGTAGGTCGAGCCGAGTCCCTTGAAGGAACCCCGGTAGCTGGCCTCGGCGAAGTAGCCCTCGTAGGCGTTGAGCTGGTTGTCCCGTGAGTCCCACAGCACGCCCACCTGCAGGCCGTTGGACAGGTAGTTCCTCGTGGTGCCGTAGGGATATTGCTGGAACGGGGTCTCGAAGTACTTGCGCTGGATCTCCGCGGAGGAGATGGAGGCGTCCTCCACGTCGTCCATGAGACCCTCGTCCACCAGCTGCTGTGGACTGTAGCCCTTGTCCTCGAGGTCCTGGATGTAGTCCGAGGCCTCGTAGACCGACAGGCCGTCTCCATCCGCGATGTCGCCCCGCAGGTCCCAGATGCGGGAACGGGTCTCGCGGGCCCCCAGATCATCGATGCCGTAGGCGTAGTCGACGGCCCAACCGACCCCGACGTGCAGGTCCTTCCAGACCTTGCGGTAGGCGATCTGGCGGAAGGTGAACTGGTCCCGTGTCGTGAGCGTCGCACGGTCCTCCGGCGTGTTGCCGCCGATGCCATAGGCCTCCTGGGGAAAGCGCTGCCACCGGGTGATGCCGCGGATCGACCAGCGATCCTGGTCGAAGTACACGAAGTTGATGATCTGGCTGATGAGCTGGCCCTTCGTGCCGTACAGGAACTGTCCGTAGGCGGAGCTCAGGTTGGTCTCCGCGGGATCCCCCGCGTACAGCGCCATGTTGGCGGTGGCACCGATCGCGAACCCCAGCAGGGGCGAGACGCGGAACGACGGCGCGATGCTCGCGAACACGCGCTTGTCCGGGGGGATCTCCTCGGGCTGGAGCGCGAGCAACCAGGTGAAGACGCCCCAGTCCTCGTTCGGGTACAGGGTCCGCTCCCCCCGGAAGACCCGCCAGAAGAAGTTGCCCTCCGAAGGCGCTTCCGCGAGCTCCTCCCTGGCCTCCTCCTTCGCCTGTCGGCGCTCCTCCTTCGTGGGCTTGGGCGGCTTGGCCTCGTCATCGCGCCTGGCGAGCACACCCCCATCGGAATCCTCGCCAGTGGATGCGGGCACACCGGGCTCGCCCTCCCCGGCGAGTGCGCCGGAGGTGCCCAGCCAGGCAACGAGCCACAGTCCCCATCTCGCCATCATCCCAACCCCAGTGGATCAGATGCCCTCTCGGACCGCATGGTCGCGGGCTCAAGGCGCGGAAGTCGGCTACCGATGCCTGCGGAGACGGGAGGAACCCATGTGGTTGTGTATGGCGGTGGCGATGGCGGCCCCCTTGCCCGACTGTGTCGAGCGGGCCGAGGGGCAGACGACCGAACAGGCGATGCGACAGGCGACGGTCGACGAGCGGGAGCTGCTCGCCCGGCTGACCTACGCGGAGTCCATCTCCACCGAGCACCGGGACGACCCGCTCGTGTACAAGGGCATCGCCTGGGGCACGATGAACCGCGTGCGGCTCGGCATGCACAGCAAGGCAGCGGCTGGACGCTACGGGTCCGGCGTGTGGGGCGTGGTGTTCCAGCCGGGGCAGTTCAACCCGGCCGTCTCCAAGCGCTCACGTTTCTCGCGGCTGTTCCTGTGCCCGAGCGATCAGGCCGCGTGGGATCTCGCCCAGGCCGCCGCCGACGAGGCCCTGAAGGGAGAGAACAACCCGTTCCTTCAGACGGACTGGGAGGAGCGCTACGGGGTGAGCCTCGTGGTGAATTTCTACTACCCCGACTCCACCCAGGCGAAGGGCCCCCTGGCGCCGTGGGAGAACGACGGCAACCTGGTCTTCACCGGGCCCGTACCCACGCCCGACGGCATGATCGACGCCGACAAGGTGAGGTTCTACCGGCTCCGCAAGGTGCCCAAGGACTTCAGGTCGCTGCCCTGATCAGCCCTCTTCGACCTCGCCCTCACCGGCTTCGTCCTGCTCGGCCGACGCCTCCTCCTGCTCGTCGGGTGACCCCTCCTCGACGTGGCTGATCAGCGCCCACCACGCCTCGGGCACCGCGCTGAGCTCACGGCAGTAGCCGAGCTCGTCGTCTCCCTGGATGATCTCCTTGGTGGGAATGCCCACGAGGAAGCCATCGCCGTCGATCAGGCTGCCGCCGGAGTTGCCGGCGTTGATGCGGGCGTCGGTCTTCAACCAGCGGTCGTCGTCGTCCTTGTTGTCCCAGCCGGACAGGATGCCGCGGGTGACCGAGATCGAGCTGCGGGACGCCGCGCCACCCACCATCGGGTAGCCGGCGACCATGAGGGTCTGGCCGATGCGGAGTCCGTGCTCCTCGGGAATGGGCGCGGCGGGGAACTCGAGGCCTTCGGGAAGCTCCCGACCGAGGATGTCGGCGGTGATCTTGAGGAGGGCCAGATCGAGGTCCTCGTCGTACTCGACGGGTTTCGCCTCGAACAGCTGCTCCGGCGCCTCGTCGAACGCGCGCGCGACGGACACGAAGACCTTCTCGACCACCTCGTCCTCCTCCTCGTCGAGGACGACGTGGTGGTTGGTGAGGATGTAGCCGTCCTTCGACAGCAGGGTGCCGGAACCGGAACCCGCCGGACCCTCGATCTTCACCGTGGAGATCAGCGCACGTTCGAGGCCGGACAGGCTCTCCAGATCCCACGCCGTGAGCTCGATGGTGTCGAGCATGAAACCCTCGAGGGGTTTCTCGAAGGAGACCGCCAGGTCGAAGCCGACCTCCTCGTCGGAGGTGATGAAGCTGACGACGTCGATGTAGTACAGCCCTGGCTCGAGGGTGCCGCCGGACTCGGGCTCGAGCACGATGCGCTCGTTCAGCCGACCCGAGTAGGCCTTCTCGTCGTAGTCACTTTCGAAGTCCTCGATGGGCGTGCCGTACTTGACGTACATGTCGACGTCCATCTCGGCGTTGGCGGTCTGGATGTACATGCTCGAGACGCCGGCCGGCACCGCGACGCTGAAGGTCTGGTAGGCGCGGAACTCCCGCTCGATCTTCCCGTGCACGGCCACGCCCGGCGACAGCGTGATCACCTCGGAGACCAGGGCTTCCCGGTAGAAGGACTCCCGGGGTGGCTGATTGGTCCGGAAGACGAGTCGGCCGGAGACGTCCTCCTGGGTGGCGGAGAACACATCCACGAACCACCGGCCCTTTCGCAGCCTCACCGGGCTCGTGCGGGTCTTGTCGAGGTAGATCATCTCGGCTGGGGTGGGACCGTTGGCCGATGCATCCGGCTCGGTGGTGTACTCGTTCATGGGGGCACCGCGCCGCACGTGCAGATCCATGTCGCGACGGAAGCCCTCGAGGGCGAGCTCGACGGAGCGGGTGCCGCCGGTGACGTCGAACACGTAGGTCTGGTACCTGGTGGAGCCCTTCATCTCGATGGGGATCACCATGTCGCCCGTCACCAGCCCTTCGACGTCCGGGACCTCGACAGGCACGGGACGCGCCGTGGACGCCGGGAGCTCGTCTGCCTGCTCACCGGTGATGCCCTGGGCCTTGAGGATATAGCTGACATCGCCTCGGGTGCGATCCGGCCGCACGACACGGAGGGTCAGCAGGCCCGGGGAGAACACGCCGACCTCGCCCTCGGGACGCAACACGATCTGCTCCTGGCCGCCATGGCCTGCGCTGAACCCATCAGCGGTGTAGATGGGCTCCCCCTCGAAGCCGGCCCCGAGCGCGGCATACAGATCGAGGTCGTCGTCGGCCGTGAGGGCGATCTTGATGGCTTCCACACCCTCGGGGATGCGCACCAGGACATCGGTGGCGTCGTCGGATGCCGGCAGGTCGGTCATCACGCTGATCGGCAGGATCTCCCCGCCGGATTCCTGGGCCTGCGCCACGAGTGGACACGAGGCCAGCGCCACCGCCCAGAACCACTTCACATCTGCCATCGCATGGACCTCCCGAGGTTCCCCACCGTACCGGACCCACCACGGATCGTCGAGATCTGCATCGGTGGACCCGACGGCATGGGCCGGATGCACCGCTCGCCACGCCGACGGGACGGGTCCACGGCTGGACGCATGGGGCCACCTCCTCATCCCGAACCCACGACCACGGTGCCGATTCCCCCTTGGAGCCGCCCCGGGTTTCGTGTGCCGTCGCCTGTGGGCCTTCCCGGACGAAGCCATGCCCACCCCTCGCGACGTCGTGACCATCCTCGGGCTGACCTGCCTGCTGTCGGCCTGTGAACCCGCTGGAGATCCCGGACCGGGCGGAGACAGCCCGCCCGGGGCGGCGCCCGAGGCCGACGCTCTCGCGTTCATGCCGGACGAGGACATCGTGGAGAAGAGCACCGTCATCTCCAAGGTGACGTTCCAGATCGGGGACGTGATGCACATCGAGCAGGAACTGCGGGTGTTCATGGGGCACGTGCCCTTCGAGGAGCTCGACTACGAGCACGCCGACGAGGCCATGGTGGTCCACAGCGAGCGTCGGCTCGAGCTGGTAGACGGAATCGACGCCACGGACTGGACGGTCCGGGTGGACATGGACGTGGCGCAGATCCACAGGAAGGGTCACCACATCGATCAGCAGTACAGCTCACCGTTCGAGGGCGGGAGCTACGAAGTCCACTACGAGGATGAGCGCTACACCATCACCAACGCGGACGGGACCCCCGTGCCGTGGGATCAAGGAGCCGACATCCGGCGAGGGGTCGAGACGTCGCGCATCGCCTACGACGTGAAGCGCCTGACGGGACAGACCCTGGAGCCGGGTGAGGTCATCCCGTTCGCCTCGGAGCGCCAGGTGCTGCTCCAGGCGCTCCTCTCGACCGAGGAGACGCTCCAGGGTGAAGCCACCTACCGGGGGTTGGTCACCCGCAACGGCAAGGAGGTGGCGGTCTTCGACCTGTTCATCGACGAGGTCCCGGAGCTGGAGAACATGAGCGCCGAGATGCCTCTGCGCGGACGGGCCTGGCTGGAGGTGAAGTCGGGCCGTATGCAGGAGATGCTGCTCCGCGGAACGCAGACCGCCCGCGCATACACCAGGCCCGACAGGGACACCCGCTACTTCCTGTACGAGAACCACGCGCTCTGGACCTTCGAGGACTGAGCCTGGTCCCGACGAGGGAGACACCATGGCCGCGCACACATCCGGTCCGCTCCAGGCGGCGTCCGCCACGCGTCCCAGCGCTCCATCCGGGCCGGCCCGTAGGACCCGAACCCACTCCCCGCGCACCCCGAGGGGACCGTTGGACCGGGGAGCCGCCGGAACCTCCGGCTGGCCCCAGACAGGAGATCGTGCATGCGCACCTTCATCATCGCAGCCATGCTGCTCACCGCTCCCGCCCTGACCCACGCCGAGGACGACGCCGGCCCGAAGGCCACCGAGGTGAACCCGAAGACCGTCGTGCTCGGCAACCAGCCCATCACCGATGGCATGCGCGCGGAGACCCACCAGCGCCTGGCGTGGTACCGCTCGAGCGCCTCCTCCGTCCAGGGGGACGTGGACGCCTCCGACAACCGGGTCGTCATCGAGGCCCACCGGACCGTCCGCGTCGAGGAGATGGCCGGCGACCGCCCCACGAAGGCGAAGCTGTCGTTCGGCGACGTGAAGATCGACGTCGCCGGGTCCTACAAGGAGGAGGACTTCAGGAGCGTCCTGGACGGCCATACGTACCTGGTCGACCTGTCGGGCGACGACATCGTGGTGACCCACAAGAACGGCAAGGCCATCTCCGTGGAGGAGGCCCGGGCCCTGCTCGTCGAGGAAGCCGCCATCATCCGCCCGAGCAGCTTCGCCTGGCTCCGTGGCGCCGCGGTCAGCCCTGGTGACTCGCTCGTGCTCAACCCCGCCACCGATGACCTGTTCCAGCAGCTCCTCGAGACGGGCCAGGCCGTCACGGGCCAGCTGACCTACCGCGGCACCACCATGCGGGACGGCCATGAGCTCGCCGAGTTCGACCTGGGTCTCGTGGGCGTGCGGGAAGGTGAGCACGGGGGCGGTGAGATGGCCGTGCGCGGCAGGATCTGGGTCACCGTGAAGACCGGCTGGATCCACGCCATCGACATGAAGGGCGCGCTGCAAGGCGACATGCACAGCTCGGATGCGTCCGCGGACATCAAGGTCATGTACGAGAACTCGGCCACCTTCGCCTACCGGTTCTGAGGGTCAGCGCGGAGGCGGGCGCATGCCCTCCCGCTCCTGAAGCGACGGCCCCTCGGCGCGCCGCGCCGTGGGGTCGTGGGCCGGCGGGGTCACCTGCAGGCCCGTCCACCGGGACAGGCGCTCCGCGAGGTCGGCCTGCTCCGCCACCGTGAGGCTGCCGAGCCCCACCAGGTGGTCGCCCTCGGGGACGTCGTAGACGACGAGGTCGGCGTCGTCGGGGACGTCGACCCGCGCCGCCGTCCAGGGATCCCAGTCGCCGTAGATCCACGCCACCCGCTCGGCATCCGTCCACAGCCAGTCCGACACGGCCTGCATGGTCGACCCGTCGAACGGGGGCGGCGGCAGCGGCACGAAGGGCTCGGTCAGGTCGTCGTCGCCGTAGACCAGGAGGCCGTCGAGGTGGGTCTGATCGAGCGCGGGATAGCCCAGCTCGATGGCGGCCTGCCAGAAGAAGGGACGGAACGCGAGGATGTCGTCTTCCGTGTACTGATCCAGCCAGCGCCACATGAAGTCGTCGTACACCTCGAGGGCCTTGTCGTCGTCGTAGGGTGGCGCCGGGATGTCCTCACACTGACGATCCACCCAGGATGTGGAGCGATACTGCCAGAACTGGAACTCGAAGTCGGTGATCGTCCCCTCGACGGCCCTGTCGGCGGACACCCCGAGATCGTCCCGCACGGAGACCGCCTCCACCAGCGCCTCCCGGTGACGCAGCAGCTCTGCCTGCATGTCGCGGATCCTGGTGCGACATCCGTCCGTGCCCACCTCGTCGAGCACCGTCAGGAAGCGCTCGTCGTCGGCCGCGAACATCAGCGGCGCCACCACGGGCACCACCGCCGCCATGTCGTCCGGGTGCCGCCAGTGGTGGAACAGGGCGGTGGCGCCGCTCTTGGACCCGCCGGTGCTCACCCAGGGGCCCTGCAGCACCGGCTGCAGCAGCTCGAAGACGTGATGAAGGTCGTCGGCCGCGTCGCGCACGGTGAGGCCATCCCAGTCGAGACCATCCGGTCCCTCCTCGGGCACGGAGCCGCCGAAGTAGCGGTGCTCGACGGAGACCATCGAGGCGTCCAGCCAGTCGACCAGGGCGGGCTCTCCCGTGCGCAGCATGTAGCCGTTGGTCTTCATCACCACGGCCCGGTCGGTGGGCCGCCAGGTCAGGAAGACGCGCTGGGAGAACGTGGGGGAGGCCGGCACATCCCAGAACTGGGGCTGCTCCACCTCCATCAGGATGCGCAGCGAGTCGCCTTCCCGCACGGACTGCAGCACCGTGACCCCGTCGACCGCCCGCAGCTCCTCGACGAGGTCGAGGGGAGCACCCGTGTCGGTCGGCGGTTCGTCGTCTTCGGGGGGCGGACAGGCTGCCTGCGACCACGCGACCGCCCCAAGTGTGAGGAGCTTCCTGAATCGCAGTGTCGCGGACATGTCCGAACAGATCATGGATGCCTTCCGTCTCGTCCCGGAACGCAGGTGCTGGCCCCGTGCGGACTGTAAAGCATATCATCGGCCCATCTGCTGGAACCCGAGGTCTCCATGTCGCTCCCGACCCTCATCACGCTCAGTCTCCTGCTCGCGGATCCCGCGTGGGCACTCGAGGGACTCGAAGAGGCCCCCTCGCAGACCGAGGCGCCCAAACAGGGGAAGAAGCCCGCCCCCAGGCCCACCCCGAGGCCCACGCCGCGTCCGGCCCCCTCCCCGAGGCCCGCCCCCACGCCGAGACCCACCGGACCCACCACCCGGCCGGCCCCCCGTCCGACGCCACGTCCCACGGGACCGACCACCCGGCCGTCGCCCAAGCCGAGCCAGCCCACGCGGCCCGCACCGCCCTCGAGGCCACCCACCGGTGGTGGGGATCGGCCCACCACGAGGCCTCCCACGGGCGGCTCGCCTCCTCCGACCGCACGACCCCCGACCACACGGCCTCCGTCGTCCGGCAACCGGCCGGTCACGCGACCGCCCACCCACGGGCGTCCCCCGAGCTACCGGCCGCCGCCGCCGAGCCGGCACCCGCCCTCCCGCTACAACCCCTACTGGTACAACCCGCGCCCCGTCTCCCGGGCCGTGCCCTGGTACTACGTGTACTACCCGCCGTACTACGCGCCCTACTACCCCTGGCACCTGCGCTGGTACGTGCACCCCTACGCCCGCTACTGGTGGCCGGTGAGCCACTGGGTCTGGCTGGGCGGGCCGGTCTACCCGTGGACCATCGGCTGGGCGGCACCCGTGCGGCCCGGCTGGGTCTGGGTCTCGGCCGTGGCCGTCGGAACCGCTGCGGCGGTGACCGCCAACAACCGCCGCGCGTCGGAGCCCGGTCACTACGAGCCCGCCCAGGAACCGCCACAGGAGTACGTGTACGTGGAGGGCTTCTGGGTCGGCGACGGCTACGTCGAGGGCTTCTACCGGCTGCAGTCCCGGGGAGACGACTGGCTCTGGGTCGACGGACGCTACACCGAGGATCGGGTCTACCAGTGGGGCTACTGGATGCCTCGCAAGGCGCCTCCACAGGGCTACCGGTGGGAGCCGGGCTTCTTCGACGGTGAGCGCTGGGTGGAGGGCTACTGGCGCCCCGTGGAGCGCGCCGGCTTCACCTGGGTGAACTCCTTCTTCAACGAGGAGGGGGAATTCACCACCGGCTACTGGGCCCCCACCGAGGAGAAGCAGGGCATGACCTGGATCCCCGGCTGGTTCGACGGCACCTCGTGGGTCGAGGGATACTGGGCCGACAGCCGGGAGGTACAGAAGGCCAACCTCGAGGACTTCGAGCCGGGCGATCCCGATCCCCAGGCCCAGAAGCAGGCCCCCCGCAACGAGAAGAAGGCCAAGACGCCCGAGGAACTCGACAAACCCATCGCCATACCGGTCGAGACGGGCTCGTGACGACCTGATCCGGGGTCGGCCCCGCCCTCACGATCCGTCCGTACCGGCTCATAGGGAGGATTGGACCGAAAAGGTCCAATCGCTTCTTGAGTGTCACGGATTTCTGGGGATAATTGCGGACGTCGAAAGGGGGCCCCACCATGTCACTGCGTCTTGCCACCGTTACCACCACCATCGCGATGTTGCTCGGTTGCAATAGCGATACCGGTGGACTGATCATCGGTGACGACCCCACGCCGAACCTCGACAAGGACGAGTTCCAGGCCGTCTGTTCCGTGGGCCCCACCCCCATCCGTCCCATCCACGAGTCCACCACCTGGTTCGGCGACCAGACCCCGGACCCCAAGACCTCCCCCGTGGCCGACTACCAGTGGACCCTCGTGACCAAGCCCACGGGCTCCGCCGCCGAACTGCCGGAGAAGCCTCCCCGCAAGCCCAACGTCGAGGGGTTCACCCCCGATCTCGCCGGCCTGTACGTGGCCAAGCTGGTGGCCATCGACGACTTCGGCAACGAGTCCGAGCCCTGCTTCGCCGAGCTCATCGCGGATCCCGTCGAGAGCCTGTGGGTGGAGCTGTACTGGGACACGCCCAAGGACGACATGGATCTGCACCTCGTCCGCAACGTCGACGGCGAGTTCGGCGACATGATCGACGACTGCCACCACTCCAACTGCAACACCCGCCAGGGCATGCTGCTCAAGTGGGGCGCTCCCCGCCTGGCCGAAGACGACCCCCGCCTCGACCTCGACGACATCAACCGGCTCGGGCCCGAGAACATCAACCTCGATACCCCCGCCGAGGACTACTACACCGTGTGGGTCCACGACTGGGGCGGCTCCGTGATGCGCGAGGCCAACGAGGTCACGGTCAACGTCTACATGGACGGCGACCTGTACCTGTCCGAGAGCCGCGAGATCACCGGCGAGGGCAAGAAGGTCCCCATCGCCGAGATCATCTGGAGCGACCGGCACGCCAACGTCCTCGAATAGGGCGTTGAATCCGGGGATCCACCCCTGTACGTTGGAGCCGCGTCCCCCGTCCACGGGGCGTGAGGTCCCCACGTACACGGAGTGTCCATGAACCCCGTCATCTCCGCCAGCCTGCTGGCACTTCTCGCCGGCGCCATCTGCGGACTGGTGTTCTCGTTGCTCAAGCTCCCGATTCCCGCGCCGCCGATGCTGCCCGGCGTCATGGGCGTCGTCGGCGTCTACGTGGGCGGCAGGCTGTACGAGATGTTCGTCACGGCTGGCTGACCACCGGCTCCGCCTCGTCGGGCAGCTTCAGGCGCCGCACGACCGCCACCGCCCGCAGGTCGGACACCCACAGCCGCACGTCCGCCGCCCCCGACGCCCAGCCCGGCAGCCCGGCGCTCACCTCGAAGGGCAGCAGGCTGTCGCTGGACATCATGCCCGTCGGCAACGCCTGGCTGCTTCGTCCCAGCTGGCGCGGCAGGGATGCCTCCAGGCAGCCCCGGTTCCTGCGCGTCTCGAACGCGCCGCCGAGCACCAGGTGGTCTGCAGCGGGCACACGGGCGTCGATGGCCTGCTGCAAGGCCGTGAGGGCGTCGCAGCGGGTGCGGGACCGGGTCGGCAGGTCGACGGCGACCACCCAGAGATCCGTGGTGCCCGGGATGTCCAGGCGGGCCCAGGACACGTTGGTGTCGGTCCGCGTGGGATCCCGCCAGGGGCCGGACTCCAGGAACGGAAGCCGGGATGCCACCAGCGTGGGGTGGTCGTCGGGGCCGAAGTAGTCCCGGAACATGGTCCACTCTCCACCCCACAGGTCGCCGAAGCGCTGCAGCATCTCGGACCAGCCCCCCTGGGCATGGCCCTGGTCGACCGCGAGCAGCACATCGGGGGCCAGGGCCGCGGCCTCCACCTCGGGCAGGCCCCGCGCCTTCGACGCGCTGGAGGGGAGCAGCAGGACCACCTGGACCTCCCGCCCGGGCGACCCATCGTGGACGGGAGTGGCCGTGCTGTGCCAGGCGAGGGGATCGAGCCCCTTGGGAACCGGGCGGCCGGGCGCATCCGCCGGCAGCTCCAGGGGGGGGTCCGCGCGGAAGGCCCGCTCCAGCAACGCCGCCAGGCGGACGCCGGCCTGCAGCAGTCGCTCCCGGGCGACCTCCTGGGAGCGACGCCGGTAGGAGGGCGACATCTTCGGCCCGTACCTCCTGGGCGGCTCCGCGCCATCGTGGACCTTGGTGGAGGTGGGCAGGTCGTAGGCGAAGGAGGCCGCCAACCATCGGGACTCCTCGGCCCACTGCGCCGGCTCGACCGCCGTGCGCGCCTGAGACAGGGCGTCTGCCGAGGCCTCCCGCAGCAGCTCCTGCGCGAGATCCTCCCAGCGGGACGCCATGCCCTCGACGACGGTGGTGTCCCAGTAGCGATGCAGCGACTGCCGCTGTCCGTCCACGCTCACCACGAGCAGGTTGCCGCCCCGATCCTCCTTGTGCCCGACGTGCATTGGCTGGTGCAGATCCCCCACGACGTGCACCAACCAGGCCAGCGCCTGCCGGCGACGCCACAGGGGGACACCCGGGTCTGCCACCCGCGCGGCCTCCGCCTCGACGACCGTCAGCGCGCACCCGCGCTCCGGCGGACAGGCTCCGGCACGGTCGATGGTCGTGGCCCCCTTCTGCACGTTGACGTAGTGCCAGGGCGCCGCGGCGGCGAATGCCTCGTTGCCCCGCACCCGATCCGCCCATGTCCCGTACTCGGCCAGACTGTCGTAGTCGGGGGTGTACAGCTCCATCACCTCGGCCCGGACCTCCGGCGAGAGCAGGGTCTCCGCCACCTGCCCCACCACCTTGTGGCCATCCTCCCCCCAGCCGAAGGCGAGGTTCGGTACGATGGCGGCGATCACCCAGGCGGCCTTTGTCATCCTCATCCCCCAAACGGGCTAAGAGGCGCCTGAATCACCGGCGCCTCCCGGCCTGCCGTCCCAGGATAGTCGAGAAGGGATGCTCTCTGTCATCGCCAGTTTCGTAGCCGCCCTCTGCGGCGTCGTGGCTGCCCTCTCCCTGGGCCGCTCCGCCATTCCGCCCATGCGCACCTTCGCGATGGTGGCGATGCTCGGCGTGGTGGGCCTGCACATCCTGCCCGAAGCCATCCTCGGCACCGGCTGGGCAGGGCTCATGTTGTTCATCGTCGCGGCGATGGTGCCCTCCTGGTTGGAGCGCCTCGCCGCACAGCGTGCCCCGGAGAACGGGGGCCGCCCCATGGGGCTCGTGCTGGCCCAGTGGGGCCTGCTGCTGCACGCATTCGGCGACGGCCTCATCATGGGGATGTACGAGCAGGCCCACAGCGGTCACGACCACGAGCAGGTGATCTTCGCGCTGGCGGCCCACAAGCTGCCGGTGGTGGCGTACATCTTCCTGCGTACCCGCCGCCACGAAGGCACCGCGAAGGCGTACATGGCCGCCGCCAGCCTGCTCGGCGCCACGCTCCTCGGCATCGCCGTGGTGGCGCTCGCCCCCTCGGCCGCCTTCCAGGAGATCACCCCCTGGATCAACGCCGCCGTGGCCGGCCTGATCATGCACGACCTCGCCCACCCGGAGCACGAGGACATCGAGCGCACCCGCGGCCTCGCCATCGCCGACGTGCTCGCCCTCGTCCTTGCCGTGGCCATCATGGCGATGCTCACCGACGAGACCCCCGCCCAGGGGGCCATCACCCTCGACTTCCTGTCCCACCTGGGCATGCTGGCCCCGGGCCTGCTGATGGCCGGCGCCCTGGCCTACATGCCCAAGCCGGCGGATCGGCGGTCCGCCCAGATCGCGCTGATGTCCCTGCCCATGGTGGGCCTCTGGCACGCCCTGGCGCTGGCGCTGTTCCTCCCGCCGATGGCCCCCAACGCCATCAACGCCGGGTGCGGCGACGAGGACGCGAACCCCGACACCAAGGTCGCCAGCTGGGTGTCCTGGGGCGTCATGGGCTCCCTGTTCGCCACCCTGCTCCACCTCACCGGCCTGGATCCCACCGCGGTCCACGGTGCGCCTCTCGAGCCCACCGAGCTGTCCACGGCCTGGGCGCTGCTGGCGGTGGGCCTGTGGCTCGTGGAGATCCGGGTCCCCCTCCCGGGCTGGCTTCCCCTCGCCGCCGTGAGCGCGTCCGTGCTTCCGCCGTGGGGTGCCGCCGCCCTGCTCGGCGGTAGCCTCGCCCTGCACTCGCTGCCCGTGCCGTGGACCTCCGGCGTGCACCACCCGGAGACACCCACCTCCTACCTGCCCCGCCTGCTGTGGCTGCCGGCCCTCGTGGCCGCCCTGGCGCTGCTTCCCGTGGCCATGCCGGCGATTCCGTTCGAGATCACCCTCGGCCTGTCGGTGGTCGTGGGTCTGTGGTGTGCCTGGCGGATCTGGAACGGGGGGCTCGATGCGCTCCTCACGCCCATCGCCGACCACCACCACATCCACCACGTGCAGGACCAGCACGATCACGACCACTCCCACCACCACCACTGAGCGATGACCCCTGTCCTGCCCCAGCTCGGACTCGTCCTCCTCGGTGGTGCCGCGGGGGCTATCTGCCGAGCCGGTCTCGGCCTGGTGGCCGGGAGGCTCGGGCAGCCGGGCTGGAGGGGCACCCTGCTGGCCAACCTGCTCGGGTCCGTGCTGTTCGGCGTCCTCACCGTCACCGTCGGGCTCGACGACGCCGAGGCCCGCGCCCTCTGGCTCACCGGCTTCTGCGGCGCGCTGACCACGTTCAGCTCCTACAGCCTCGACGTGCAGACCCTCCGCCTGTCCGAACCCCGCCACGCCCTCGCGGTGTGGCTGGGTACGCCCCTGGTGTGCCTGGCAGGCCTGTGGTGCGGCGTCCAGGTGGCGGGGTGGTGGTCATGAAGGCCTGGTGGGCTTGGGTCGGCCTCGGGGGCGCCCTGGGGGCCGCCGGGCGCTTCAGCGTGGGCTCCTGGTTCACCCACATGGCGCTGCCGGCCTGGTCCGCCACGGCGTTCGTCAACCTCAGCGGCTGCCTGCTGATGGGCCTGTGGGCCGCCTGGGTGCGCGACGACGACCGGCACCTGCACGCACCCGTGCCCCAGGGCCGCGCCCACCTGCAGGCGCTCGTCGGCACGGGCTTCCTCGGCGGGTGGACCACCATGTCGTCCTTCGTGGCCGACCTGTACGTGCTCCTCACCCTCGGCACACAGGGCATCGCCGCCCTCGACGCGGCTCTCAGCATCCTCGGTGGGTTCGCCCTGCTGGGATGGGGCTACAGCCTGGCGGGAGGCCGTGTGGGTCCCCTGGCCCAGACGCAGGACGGCCCCGACGCCGAGGACTGAACCTCGGGGCCGGGGCCGCGTGCCGTCAGGCGGCTGCGATCAGGAAGCCTTCTCGCGACGCACGATGGACCGCTTGTTGGACGCGAGCTCGCGCTTGCGCAGGCGGATGTGGTTCGGCGTGATCTCGATCAGCTCGTCGGCGTCGATGAACTCCATGGCGCGCTCGAGGGTGAGCTGACGCGGGGGAGCCAGGACCTGCTTGTCGTCGGCGCCGGCGGCACGGAAGTTCGTGAGCGCCTTGGCCTTGGTGCAGTTGACGTTGAGATCGTTCTCGCGGATGTGCTGACCGATGATCATGCCCTCGTAGACATCCTCACCCACACCGCAGAACAGGGTGCCGCGGGGCTGCAGGTTGAACAGGGCGTAGGTGGTGGTCTTGCCGGTACGGTCGGAGACCAGGGCGCCGTTGGGGCGGGACAGGATCTGGCCCACGTCGTCGTCCCAGCCGTCGAACAGGGAGTTCATGACGCCCTCACCGCGGGTGTCGGTCATGAACTCGCCACGGAAGCCGATCAGGCCGCGGGTGGGGATGCGGTACTCGAGGCGGGTACGACCCACGCCGGAGGGGACCATGTTGACCATGTGCCCCTTACGGCCGGCGAGCTTCTGGGTCATGGTGCCCACGTGCTCGTCGGGCACATCGAGGTGCACCAGCTCGTAGGGCTCGACCTTGCGGCCGGTCTCGTCTTCCTTGCGGACGACCTCGGGACGGCTGACGGTGAGCTCGAAGCCCTCACGACGCATCTGCTCGATGAGGATGGCGAGCTGCAGCTCGCCGCGGCCGAAGACCTTGAAGGACTCGCGGGAGTCGGACTCCACGACCTTCAGGGAGACGTTGGACAGCAGCTCGCGCTCCAGGCGGTCACGGATCTGGCGAGCGGTGAGGAGCTTGCCGTCCTTGCCGGAGAAGGGGCTGGAGTTGATCGCGAAGGTCATGCCGATGGTGGGCTCGTCGACCGTGACGCGGGGCAGGGGCTTGGGGTTCTCGCCGCCGGCGAGGGTGTCGCCCACGGTGATGTCCTCGACGCCGGCCACGGCGATGATGTCGCCAGGAACGGCCTCATCCACCTCGTAGCGACGCAGACCCTTCCAGGAGTACACGAACTGGGGCTTGACCCGCTTCTCGCCGTTCTCGGTGAACATGACGAGGGGCTTGCCCTTCTGCATGGGCTCGCCGTACAGGCGACCGATGCACAGGCGACCGACGTAGCTGTCGTAGTCGAGGTTGGTGACCATCATCTGCGGGCCGTCGCAGGGATCCGCGGAGGGGCGGGGACCGGGCACGTGCTCGATGATGCCGTCGAGCAGGGGGCGCAGATCCTCGGAGCCGTCGCCGAGCTCGTTGTGGGCCAGGCCGTCACGGGCGCAGGCGTAGAACACGGGGAACTCGAGCTGCTCCTCGTTGGCGTCGAGGTCGATGAAGAGGTCGTAGACCTCGTCGAGAACCTCGGCGATGCGTGCATCGGGACGGTCGATCTTGTTGATGCACAGCATGATGGTGAGACCGGCCTCCATCGCCTTGCCCAGCACGAAGCGGGTCTGGGGGAGGGGGCCCTCGGAGGCGTCGACGAGCAGGATGGCGCCCTCGACCATGCTGAGGACGCGCTCGACCTCACCGCCGAAGTCGGCGTGGCCAGGGGTGTCCAGGATGTTGATCTTGGTGTCGCCGTAGTACACCGAGGTGTTCTTGGACGAGATGGTGATGCCACGCTCACGCTCGAGGTCCATGGAGTCCATGACCCGATCTTCGACCTGCTCGTGAGCTGCGAAGGCGTTGCACTGCTTGAGCATGCCGTCGACGAGGGTGGTCTTACCGTGGTCGACGTGGGCGATGATGGCAATATTGCGGAATTGCATGTGTTCCCCTGGGGTTTGGACTCCGCGTCTATCCCTTGGAGCACCGCAGGGCACCTACCGATGACCGTTCGTCACGTCGTTCTGACCGAAAACGCAGGTTCGCCCCCACCCCAGCGAAGGAATGGGGGGATCGATTGGATTCGCCGTGACGAATGATGAAGCGTGGACGCCTCAGCGAATGGCGAACGTGTAGCGCACCGTGCCCGCGCCATTTGCCGGGAAAGTCAGGCTACCGAGCGCCCGATCCAGGCACCGCTCGAGCACCGGCGCGGACACCTTGGAGATACGCAGACCGGACGCGGAGCCGCTGGCGGCGAGGGAGAAGCTGATGGGAACGGACACGGGCTGCTGGATCTCGGCGGTGGTCAGGGCCGTGTAGAAGCAGGTCTGGACCTTGGGGCTCGACTGCAGGATGAGCTCGAGGGCGTTGGGATCCACCAACGGGCCGTCGGAGACGGCAGGCTGCGCCACCTTGGGCTCCTCGCGCGGCGCAGACGTGGCCGGGCGGGATGCGGGGCTCTTGTCGACCGGCGCCGGGCTGGGAGCCGGCTCGGCCTTGGGGGCGGGCTCTACCTTGGGGGCAGGCTCGGCCTTGGGCGTCGGCTCGGTCGTGGACGTGCTCGCGGCCTTCTTCTCCCGCGCCGCCGCGAGGAGGGGCGAGGATGCCACGGCATCTGCGCCGGAGGTGCGGGGGGTGCTCGGGGAGGCCCGTGCAGGGGTGGGCGCTTCAGCCTGTGCCTCCACCGTGGGCTCCTCCGCCGGAGGGGCCTGGGCGAGGGACAGCTCGGCCTCCGGTGCGGGATCCTCCTGCGCGATCTGCGCACCCGACACGGACAGCCCCGCCTGGGCGAGCACCACCATCACGGCGGCCAGGCCGCCCACGAACAGCCCGAGCATGCCGGAGATGACCGGGCGCCCGGACTGACGACCGAAGCTGCCGAGCAGCAGCACCAGCAGCACCCAGGCGGAGCCGCCGATGCCCAGGAAGACGCCCACGATGGTGAGGGCAGGGGACGAGGCGAGCCCGATGGCATCCAGCGCCAGGAGCAGCGTGCCAAGGCCGGCGGCCATGGCGCCGAGGAATGCCAGGAGCAGGCCCTCTCCCGCCCCCAGGGCCGGCGCGACGACCTTGGACGGCTGGGCAGGGGCCGGGGCCGCGGCAGGCTTCGACCTGGCGGCGCGGGCCACACGCTTGATCTTGGCGATGTCGGATGCGCCCATCGGCGCGCCCGAGATCAGGGGGACGTCGTCGCCGTGCTCCTCGAGGTGGTCACGACCGACGATGGGCATGGTCTTGTCGCCGTCGTCGTCGTCGGCCGGTGCGAGGGTCTGGTTGGCCACCGGTGCCGTAGGGGGCACGGCCCGCACGACCACCCGGTCCTCTTCACCGGCGCCGGGCTTGGGGCGGGGGATCAGCAGCCTGGATCCGCACTGCTTGCAGGTGGCCTTGTTGATGGGCTTCTTCAAGCGTGCGTTCGGCACGTTGTAGGACGATGCACACTGATCGCAGACGACCTTCATGACCTTGCTCCCCCGTATCAGGCCTTGGATCCGGATTTCCGGCCCCATGAGGTCGCGATGTACGGCAAGAGCCCCTCCCCGTCAAGAAAAGGTCGGCACAGCGCAGTGCCATGCCGACCTTTGATGGTGGGGATCCGCCGTACCGAAGCGGCGGGACGGGATCAGTCCTGGGAGAGCGCCCCGAACGGCAGCACCCGCGTGAGGTGGCCCATCTTGCGGCCCTCTCGTGCTTCGGCCTTGCCGTACAGGTGGATCTTCACCTGACCGTCGGCGAGCCACTCCCCGAAGGCGTCGACCTCGTGGCCGAGCACGTTGGTCATGACCACGTCGCCACGACGCTCGGGAGAGCCGAGGGGCAGGCCCATGACCGCACGCACGCACTGCTCGAACTGGGAGCAGACGGCGCCGTCGATGGTCCAGTGACCGGAGTTGTGGGGGCGGGGGGCCATCTCGTTGACCAGCACGCCGCCGTCGGCGGTGAGGAACATCTCGACGCCCATCACACCCACGTAGTCGAGGGCGGTGACGATGCGCTCGGCGATCTCACGGGCCTTGGCCATCACGTCGCCGCTGACCTGGGCGGGTGCCAGGGTCTGCTTGAGGATGTGGTGCTCGTGGCGGTTCTCGACGAGGTCGAACGCGGCCACGGAGCCGTCGACCGCGCGGGCCACGACCACGCTGGCCTCGAGCTCGAAGGGGACGAATCCCTCGAGGATGCAGTCGTGCTCGGCCTTGTCGCCGGCGACGCGGGCCCAGGCCGCGACCATGTCCTCGCCCTGCTCGACGAAGGTCTGGCCCTTGCCGTCGTAGCCGAAGCGGCAGGTCTTCAGGACGCCCTTGGTGCCCAGCTTCTCCATGGCCTCGGCGAGCTCGGCGGCGTTGGTGACCGCATGGAAGGGTGCGGTGGGCACGCCGACCTCGTCACGGACGAAGGTCTTCTCCTTGAGCCGGTGCTGGGCGATCTCCAGGGAGCGGGCGTTGGGCCGCACGGGCACGCGCTCGGCCAGGAAGGCCGCGGTGGCCGCCGGGACGTTCTCGAACTCGAAGGTGACCGCGTCGACCGCCTCGGCGAAGGCCGCGAGGGCCTCCTCGTCGTCGTAGTCGGCGATGGTGGCACGGTCGCACACCTGGGTCGCGGGACCACGGGAGGGGGCGAAGATGTGGGTGTGGTAGCCGAGGGGACCGGCCGCCTGGGCGATCATGCGGCCGAGCTGGCCGCCGCCGAGGACACCGATGACGGAACCGGGAGGAAGTGCGGTGCTCATGCGTCACCCTCCTCGTCGACGGGCTCCTTGGCGATGGACGCGGTCTGCGCCGCGCGGAAGGCCTCGAGGGCCTCGTCGACCTCGGGATCCATCAGGGCGATGACGGAACCGGCCATCAGGCCCGCGTTCTTGGCGCCGGACTTGCCGATGGCCAGGGTGCCCACGGGGACGCCGCCGGGCATCTGCACGATGGACAGCAGGGAGTCGAGGCCGTTGAGCGCGCGGCTCTTGACCGGCACGCCGAAGACCGGCAGGGCGGTCATGGACGCGACCATGCCCGGGAGGTGGGCCGCGCCGCCGGCACCGGCGATGATCACCTTGAGGCCCCGCTCCTTGGCGGTGACCGCGTAGCTCACGAGACGCTGGGGCGTGCGGTGGGCGGAGACGATGGCGGTCTCGTAGGGCACGCCGAGGGTGTCCAGGATGTCTGCGGCGTGGCGCATGGTGGGCCAGTCGCTCTGGCTGCCCATGATGATGCCGACGAGGGCGTTGTTCTCCGACATGGTTGTTCCTCCGACCGATGTGCGGGTCCTGCCCCCACTTATGGAGGGGCACTGCTTCATGGCCCTGTCTAGTCGACCCGGCAGGGGGCAGCCAGCATCACCGTTCGACGTCGCGTCCGGACAACGGGATTCCCAACGTGGCAATCGTGGATCCGTCAACTTTCCCTGGACGATGATCCCACGCTTCCCGTAGGAACATGGGACCCACCACGACTGCCGGAGCCCCCCACCATGACCGTCAAGCGCGCCCCGCTCGCCGCCCTGACCATCACCCTGTGTTCCGGTCTGGCCTGGCTGTCGCTCGGATCCGGCCCCTCCATCGAGCGGCCGGACATCACCACCGGGGCCCCGATGGAGGCTGGAGCGGATCCACAGGGTGTCGCCACGCCCCCCGACCGGCAGGTGGAGGTGGCCGAGCGACAGGTCATCGAGAAGCAGGTGGACGAGCAGGCGCTGGCTCCCTCGCAGGATCGGGCCGCGGCCTCCGAGGCACCCCGCGCTCCGGCGAGCCCCGCGGAGGTCGCGCGGCTCAAGCAGGAGCTGCCGGACATCCTCGCCGAGCTGGGCACCACCTACGACTGGGACGACATGACACGCATCGAGCTCGAGGTGGTGCTCGAGGCGGCCATCACCCAGGGGCAGGCCCTCAAGGTCGACAAGGAGGCCGGCGTGCTCGAGGGAGAGGCCCTCCGTTCGGCCGTGGAGGGGCTGAAGACCCGCACGTCGGACGAGCTGTCCCGCATCCTCACCGACGACGAACGGAACGTTCTGATGGCCCGGATCCAGGGGCAACTGACGCCCGAACGCTGATCATCGGCCGCAAAGACGTTAACGGGCTCGCCATGACACGAAGTCTCACCATCCGGGGTGGCAGGATCGTCCTCCCCGACCGCGTGGTCCGCGGGGACCTGCTCATCATCGACGGGCTGATCGAACAGATCGCACCTGCCATCGAGCGCCCCACCGACACCACCGTCGACGCCTCCGGCGCCTACGTGCTGCCCGGCGCGATCGATCCCTGGGTCCGGTGCCGGCTCGGCTCCGACGGCATGCTCGACGACGTCAGCCACACCACCGCGGCGGCCCTGGCCGGGGGCACCACGAGCGTGGTCATCGAGGACCCCTACCGCCCACTGCGTCACCACGAGGCGCTCGAGCACGAGCACGACAAGCTCGGTCGCTTCGCGCGCACCCACTACGCGCTGCACGCCCACGTCCGGCCGGACGACCTCGGCGCCGTGCACGACCTGCACCCGGCGGCCACGCTGCACATCGATCTGTGCGAGCCCGGCTGGACGGAGGCCTCCCTCACGGCGTTCTTCCAGACCGGCCCCCACCGGGTCCTCGTGGAAGGATGCCTGCACCAGCCCGCCTACCGCGACGAGGACGGCTTCGACCCCTCCCAGCACACCGGCCGCTACCCTCCCGAGGATCTGGCCGGCGCACTGGAGCGGGTGGCACACCTCGCCCGCATCCACGGCGTGCGGACCCTGTGGGGCGCCACCTCCACCCCCGCAGAGCTGGCCGTCCCGCTCGAGCCCCACGGCAACGTCAGCCGCCAGGCGCTGCTGCCCCACATCGCACTCGACGCCACCGAGGCCTACGCCGAGTTCGGCACCCAGGCGGTCATCAACCCGGCCCTGCAGCCGGCGCCCGCCGCTCGGATCCTCTCCGAGGGGCTCACCGACGGCCGGATCACCCTGCTGGCCACCGGCCACGCCAACGTGCCCCCGGATCACAAGGCCGATCCCTACCCCCTCACGCCGCCGTGGCTCCCGACCCTGCACCTGCGCTTCCCCCTGCTGATGGCGCGCGTCGCCGAGGGCGAGCTCACGTGGCCCCAGGTCGCGCACCTCACCAGCCAGGGCCCCGCCCGGTGGCTCGGCGTGCGGCGCAAGGGCCGCATCGAGATCGGCTACGACGCCGACCTCGTGGTGTTCGATCCCGCGGGACACACGCCGCCCGGCTGGGGTCCGATGGCCGACGTCCCGCATCAGGGTGCGGTCAAGTGCACGCTGCTCAAGGGAAGACTGGCATACTGGGACGGACAGGTTCCCGATGGGATCCGGGGCCGGCCGCTGCACATGGCGCCGCCCACCCTGACCCCCATTCCGTCCTAGGAGAAGACATGCTGCAGCCTGGCCAAGCCCCCGAAGACTTCACCCTGCTCGACGACGCCGGAAACGAGGTGGCCTGGTCGAGCTTCCGCGGCCGCCCCGTGGCGGTGTTCTTCTACCCCAAGGCCTCCACGCCCGGCTGCACCAAGGAGGCCTGCGCCTTCACCGATCTGCGGGCCGAATTCGAGGCCCTCGGCGTGGCCGTGCTCGGCATGAGCGCCGACACCGTCCGGCGACAGGCCAACTTCAAGGAGAAGTACGAGCTGTCCATGCCGCTCATCTCCGACCCCGACCACGTCGTCCTGAAGCCCTGGGGCGTGTGGGGCCTGAAGAAGAACTACGGCCGCGAGTACGAAGGCATCATCCGCTCCACCTTCCTGTTCGACGCCGACGGCAAGGTCGCCCACGTGTGGTCCCCCGTCCGGGTCAAGGGCCATGCAGAAGCCGTGCTGGAGAAGGCACGGGAGCTGTTCGGCCAGGCATGAGGCCCTGGCTGCCGGCCCTGGTGCTGGCGGCCGTCATCGGTTGCCAGTCGCCTCCCCCTCCACCGCCCACCTCCGCGCCGATGCCACAGGCGCAGACGGACGGCGTGGCGCTTCGCGTCCTGCGCGGCACCCGGCAGGGTGATGGCTGGCAGGTGGAGCTGAGCCTGTCGAACGGTCGCCCGTGGGTGGCGAACGGACTGCGGAGCGTCAGGCGAGCCGCCGTGTTCCACCCGGAGGACATGGTGCTGATCGACGTCGACGGGACCCGCTGGCCCGCCCACGGGGCAGACGACGTCACCCTCGCGGGCCTCGAGCGGAACAGGCGACGCATCACGCTGCGCTTCGACGGCGCCTCGGCACCGGTCGGCCTGCAGTGGGGAGACACGCCGCTGCCATGGCCCGGCGCCACGACCCACTCCCTGGCGGACGACCCGCTCCAGCGTGCGGCCGACGGCGTCACCACCCCCGAGGAGGCGGCAGCGGTCGTCCGCGAGCGGGTGGCCGTGGTCCCCGCCTGGGGCGTCCGCCACGGCCCCGGCACGGTGTGGGCCCAGGGCAGGGGCACCCCGGTGGAGCGAGCGGAACTCCTTCGCGCTCTCCTGGGGGACCTCGGCTGGAACAGCCGTCTGGCGTGCGGCGAGCACCAGGAGCCCCTCGAACCGATCACGGTTCCCCCGCTGCCCATCGAGGCCGGTGACGCCCCGGAGCATGCCGCCTACGACCTGGTCCCCGCCTGGTGCTGGGCCCAGGTGCAGCGGGACGGGGGCTGGCACGACCTCGATCTGCGGTCCCACACCGACACGCCGCTTCCGTTCCTGTGGGAGACGAGCAAGGACGCCGCGTCGCACCTGTGGCGGCACGAGCTGGAGCTCGTCGCCCTGACCCGGACCGGCCCACAGTCCTGGCAGACCACGAGCCTGTGGCGGCAGGGCATCACCAGCGCCGCGCTGTCCGAGCGCACGCTGGCCCTGGATCTGCAGCCCGGGCCGGAGCGTCTGACGGCCCACGCCTGGCTCGTGGGCCGAGACGACGCCCAGGGACGGCAGGCCGGGTCGGTGCCCGTGGACGGACTCGAGCGCATCATGCTGAAGATGCGCTGGATCGACCCCACGGGGGTGCTCTCCAGCGACGAGGAGCGCACGATCTGGGAGTCGGCGGAGGCGCAGGGGCCGCAGGGCCCCATCCGCCTCGGACTCAGCACCTCTCCCGGCCACGCGGACGTGTCGGCCCCCCATCCCTTCCCGGCGCTCGCCAGCCTGCACGGTCGGATGGGCACCCACCCCCATCCCGCGCAGCCCAACGGGCTGCCGGATCCCGCGGACCCGGCGCTCCTGATCTGGCAGGGATCGGTCTCAGCGTCTCACATAACGTCCCATTGGGCGCAGCCTCGACCCCCGCTTGCAGCCACTGAGAGCGGTCCACGGGCCCACCTGGGACTGCACCTCGCCTTCCTGGACGCACTCGGTCTGCCCCACGCACTGCCGGAGGCGTTCTCCGACGTGGCCGCCGACCTCGTGGCCGCCGAGGGAGTGGACCAGCTGCATCGGAACGAGATGATGCGCGGCCTGGGACGAGGCTACAGCTACGCCGTCACCGCCACCCACGACCTGTGGGAGCGGCACCCCACCCGGGGCACCTGGAACCGCTGGCACCACGGGGCCGACGTGCACCCCCTGCCGTCCACGTCCGCCGGCGACGACGTCTGGACGACCGTCGAGGAGGTCCTGACGAACAAGCGGCGGGTCGCCACGAGAGCGCCCGCCGCAAGGACCCCATGAGGGTCCACGCACCCGGTGGTTCAGGCGATCATGCCCGGCCGAACGAGGTCCCAGACCTCCTTGACCGCATCCGACCGCTTTCCGGACACCTCGCCACGGGCGGCGGCCTCCATGGCGGCACGTGCGCCTGCCATGAAACTGGCCGCTGCCAGCGGTGCGTTCTTGAACGACACCTTGCGCCCCTTCACACCCCTCGCCACCTGGTCGCGGAAGGCGCTCCCGAGGTTGGCGATGGTCAGCTCGATGCGGTCCTGGCTGGCCGACGGGAGTCGACGCTGCTGGAGGATCGCCGCACGAGGCAGCCTGTCGGCGAAGGTGGCGATGACGTCGACCACATGTTCGAGGGCCTCGACCGAGTTGGCGGCCTTGCCCTCGTCGAGCAGCGCCTCCGATCCGGAACAGGCCTGGTCGATCAGGGCCACGATGACGTCTTCCTTGCTCGCGAAGTACTTGTACAAGGTCGACTTCGACATGTGCAACGAGCGAGCGAGCGCGTCGACGGTGAGGTCACCATAGACGCCTCCATCCAGGATCTCCGTGGCGCCGGTGAGAATCCGGGCCCGGCTCATCTTCCGTCCATCTGCATTCATGGTTCTACCTCTTTGCTTCCCCACCAACCGGACTCGAGCAGCCCGATGACCACCGACCTTCACGAGCCCCCAACGCCCATGGGCGCTTCTCCCCGTGACATGACCGGTTCTCCCGTCCTTATCGGATTCTCCGCTGGAATCGTTGACCGTGCGGACTGTACGCACAGGCCCTTGGAGCTTCGATGATCACCTTCTTGGCTGCCGTCTCACAGGAATTGGGTCCGCTTCCCGGAAAACCCGTAGGCGTGGGCCCCCTGCGCGCGGCTGCCTCGGCAGCCCGACAGTTCGCCCTGCAGTCTCCGAAAGCGGTGGTGCTGGTGGGAACTGCCGGTGCCTACGCTGGCGGGCCGGAAATCGGGTCCGTCATCGCGAGCGGCGATCTCGGTTGGGCACACGGGGTCGACGCGCTGGGCGCCGGCTATGTTCCCGTTCCACCGAATATCATCCCATCACACGCTGATTTGCAGGTACTGTTCAATTTGCCGGTATCTGACGTTCTCACCATCGGCGCGATCACCACGGATCCTGCACTTCAGCAGATCCACGCAGCCAGATGGGCCGTGGAGCACATGGAGGCCTATGGCGTGGCGCTCGCCGCGGCGGACGCCGGCGTGCCCTTCTGCGCCGTGCTCGGGATCACCAACCGGGTGGGGCCCCAGTCCCACGAACAGTGGAAGGCCAACCGGGCCCTGATGGAGCAGGCGGTGCAGGCCACCGTCGCCTCCGCCCTGGGCCTCGACGGTCCTCCGATGCCCGACCTTGGCGCACTACGGAGGGACTGAGATAGTCTGCCGCCATGAAGTGGAAGCATCTCGACATCATCGCCTTCGACACCGAGACCACCGGGCTCGATCCCTTCGCCGGGGATCGCATCATCGAGGTGGGCCTCGTCAAGCTCCGCATCGACGACGCCGGCGAGGTGATCGGCCGTGAGGATCTGTCCCGCCTGGTGAACCCGGGCATGCCGATCCCGAAGAAGATCACCGACATCACCGGGATCTCGGACGACGACGTGGCTGGTGCCCCCTCGTTTCCCGAGCTCGCCCAGGAGATCGCGACCTGGTTCGAGGGTTCGGTGGCCGTGGCCCACAACTTCCCCTTCGACCACGCGTTCTTCACCCAGGAGTTCGATCGGGCCGGCGTGATGTGGCAGGAGCCCCTCGCCGCGATCGACACCGTCGACGTCTCCATCAAGATGTTTCCCGATGCCCGCTCCCACAAGCTCGGCGACCTGGCCAAGCGCCTGTCGGTGCCCCTGGAGAACGCCCACCGCGCCACCGACGATGCCGCCGCCTGTGGCTACTGCTTCGCCAAGCTCGTGGCCAGGCACGGGGTCGACGACGAGCTGCAGGCGCTGCTCGACTGGGCCGGGGCGATCGGTCGCCCGCCCGAGGATGGCCCGCTCGGCATCGACGAGTACGGAAACTCCATCTTCCTCGAAGGCCCCCACTCCGGCGAGCCCGTCGGCCAGTTCCCGCTGCACCTCGCGTGGATGGAGAAGGCACGCACCAAGGGTGCCCACGGCTGGGCCTTCCGCTACCCCGAGTCCACCCGGGCCTGGATCCGCCGCTGGCTCAACGTCCGAGGCTCCGGCCGCGCCCGCCAGAACCCCAAGTCCTTCCGAAGCCAGGACTGGGTCATCGATCCCTGCATCGCCGACAGCCGCCGGACCTGACCCATGCTCACGAGCGACCTCGTCCGTGCCCGTACCGTCGGTGGCGTCCTGCGGCCCACCTTCCTGAAGAAGCCCGCCGCCACCCTGCGCGAGCACGTGGACGACCTCGTCCACACGGTCGAGGCGGCGGAGGAAGCCGGCTGGACCCGCGCACAGCTGTCCAAGGCCACCGACGGCGTCATCACCGGCCACCGCAGCCTCAAGGTCCTCAAGGGCATGCGCAAGCTGCTCCTCGACCGCTGCGAGTTCGAGGTCGACACCCCGGTTCCCCCCGCCGAGCTCCGCAAGGCCGCCTTCGAGCTGGCTGCGCAGATGGGACCCCTGGCCCTCGAGGCGGGTCCCCTCGAACGACCGACGGCGGACGACGTGTTCGCCGCCCTCGCCGAGCAGTTCGAGCAGCCCGCCGAGGTCCTTCGGGCCACCCTGTACGGCGACCTGAAGAGCGCGCAGAAGCTCTCCCGGTTCCGGCCCCTCGATACCGACGCGCTGATCGCCCGCTACAACGTGGCCCTCGTGCAGGCGATCCTCATCCGCGCCGTGCAGGTCCACGTGCAGATCCACGCGCCCTCGCCTGCCCGGCTGCGTCAGCTCCTGCGCTTCGTGAAGTTCCACCAGCTCATGCACCGGGCCTGGCGGGAGGACGACGTGGTCCACCTGCAGCTCGACGGGCCCACCTCGCTGTTCAAGCAGAGCACCCGCTATGGCCTGCAGCTCGCCAACTTCTTCCCGGGCCTGCTGCTGCAGGACACCAATTGGACCATGCAGGGCACGACCCTGTGGACCAAGGCCCGCCGCCGCACCCCCTTCGAGGTCACCTGGCAGGACAAGCTGAAGAGCCACTACCGCGACACCGGCGCCTGGGTCAGCCGGGAGCAGCAGTGGTTCGCCGATCGGTTCGGCCAGGTCGACACCGGCCCCTGGACCCTGTCCGAGGACGTGCTCCCCATCGAGCTCGGCGGTCACGGCGTCGTGATGCCCGACTTCACGCTCACCGACGGCACCCGCACCGCCCACCTGGAGATCGTCGGCTTCTGGCGCAAGGACTACCTCGAGCGCCGCTGGAGGGCCCTGCAGCAGTTCGGTCCCGGCAACCTGATCCTGGCGGTCTCCACCCAGCTGCTGTCCGACAAGGGCAAGGCCACGGATCTCCCCGGTGCCGTCATCCCCTTCGCGAAGGCCCTGCCGGTGGGCAAGGTGCTCGCCGCCGCCGAGGAGGTGGCCCGATGACCCGCCGGATCCGCTGGCACCAGGGCACGCTGCTGCTCGAGGGCCTGTCCGAGGCCGAGCTCCCGAGCAGCGCTGTGTTCGACCCCCGGGTGGGCCTGCACCGCGCCCCCGCCATCGCCTACCACCACATCGTGGCCGACCTGCACCGCCGCAGGGTCCCCTACGTCGACGAGGCCCGCGCCTACACGGTGCTCGAGCGGGACTACCACTCCGAGCGCACGCCCCGGCCCTACCAGGAGCAGGCCGTGCAGGCATGGAAGGACGCCGGACGACGGGGCGTGGTCGTGCTGCCCACCGGCGCCGGCAAGTCCTTCGTGGCCGAGCTGTGCATCGCGGCCACGGGTCGCAGCGCGCTCGTGGTGGTGCCCACCCTCGACCTCGCGGCCCAGTGGTATGGCGGGCTGCAGCGGGCCTTCGGCGATCCCATCGGCCTGCTCGGTGGCGGACACCACGACCTGCAGGACATCACCGTGTCCACCTACGACTCCGCCTGGATGCAGGTGGAGCGCTGGGGCCACCGCTTCGGCCTGCTCGTGTTCGACGAGTGCCACCACCTGCCGGGCCCCAGCTACGGCCAGGCCGCCGAGCAGTCGATCGCGCCGTTCCGCCTCGGGCTGTCGGCCACGCCGGAGCGCCCCGATGGCGCACACCAGCAGCTCGACCACCTGATCGGCCCCATCGTGTTCCGCAAGCCCATCAAGGAGCTCGCCGGCGACTTCCTGGCGCCCTACCGCACCGAGATCCTCAAGGTGCACCTGTCCAAGGAGGACCGCGCCGCCTACGACCAGGCCGAGTCCACCTGGCGAGGGTTCGTCGAGGAGCAGGGCCTCAAGCTCGGCGGTCCCAACGGCTGGCAGCGCTTCCTGCAGGTGTGCGCGCGCTCCAAGGCCGGACGCGAGGCCTTCGCCGCCTGGCGCGACTCCCGCCGCATCGTCCAGGGCGCGCCCGCCAAGCTGCGCCGCCTCGCCGATCTGCTGGCCCGGCACGCCGACGGCCGTGTGCTGATCTTCACCCACGACAACGCCACCGTGTACGAGATCTCCCGGCGGTTCCTGATCCCGGCCATCACGCACCAGACCGACATCAAGGAACGCAAGGCCAGCCTCGCCGCCTTCGCCGACGGCTCCCTGCCGGTGCTGGTCACGAGCCGGGTGCTCAACGAGGGCGTCGACGTGCCCGCCGCCGATGTCGCCATCGTCCTGTCCGGCACGGCCACGCCCCGGGAGCACGTGCAGCGGCTCGGCCGCATCCTGCGTCCCAAGGAAGGCAAGCAGGCCGTGCTGTACGAGCTGATCGTTCACGACAGCCTCGAGGAGCGGACCAGCAAGCGACGGCGCGACCACGAAGCCTACCGCTGAGCGGGATCAGACGCCCCGAACCGCACCCACGATGCCCGTGAGGCACTGGTAGAGCACCGAAGGCCCCACCGGCCGCGCCAGGCATCCCACGAAACCGGCCTGGTTGCAGCGGGCGCGGACATCCGCCCCCACGGAGCTGCACATGGCGACCAGGGGCACGCCGCGGGCAGGGGAGGGGAGCCCGCGCGCCACCTCGAGGCCGCCGAACCCGGGCAGGTGCAGATCGAGCAGGCCCGCGTCGAACATCCGGGTGCGCAGCAGGTGCTGGGCCTCCGGACCGGTGCTGCAGGCCGTGACGTGCACGCCCCACCCCACCAGCACCTCCCTCATCTGCTCCAGCACGAAGGGATCCTCCACGGCCAGCAGGACCCGGGCGTCGGCGAGCCCCCCACCGCGGGCCACCTGTTCGTCCTGGGGCACCTCGGCGGCCTCCAGGGCGAGGTCGAACCAGAAGCTGGACCCCATCCCCACCTCGCTGCGCAGGCTCAGCCGGCCCCCCATGCGCTCGACGAGGTTCCGGGAGATCACGAGGCCCAGCCCGGTGCCGCCATACGTCCGATAGGTGGACCGGTCTCCCTGCTCGAAGGGCCGGAACAGCCGTGCCTGGACGGACCCGGACATGCCGACGCCGGTGTCCGAGACCTCCCAGCGCACCTCCCCACGCCCCGGCCCGGGGGTCACGCGGAGCGTCACGTGGCCCTCGGACGTGAATTTGAGCGCGTTGGACAGCAGGTTGGAGAGGACCTGCCGCACCTTCCCCTCGTCGCCGACGACCAGCCGCGGCACGGCGGGTGCCACCATGACCCGCAGCTCCACGGCTTGTCCGTCGGTGCGGGAGGCGAACAAGGTCCGCAGATCGGACACCATCTGACGCGGCGCGAACGGGTGGTGCCGCACCGGATGGTGTCCCTCGGGGTCGTACAGCGCGTCCTGCAGCATGCCCAGAAGCGCATCGGCGGTCTGGGACAGGGTCCGCAGGAGCCTGCGCTGGCGGGGATCGATGGGTCCGTGCCCGAGCAGCTGCGCGGCACCCTGGATGCCGTTCATCGGCGTGCGGATCTCGTGGGAGACCGTGTTGAGGAAGGACTGACGAGCCCGGGCGTCGTCCTGGGCCGACAGGAGGGCGGCCTGCAGGCCCCGCTCGGACTCCCCCGTGACGAGCTCGAGGGTGTGCAGCCGCAGGAGCAGGTCGGCCAGCACCGCCACGCCGACCATCAGCTGGGACAACCGTGCCCCCTGGGGCCTGACCTCCACCCGTGAGGCGATCGTCTGGTCGAGCACGGGCAGGAACTCGAAACCGAGCAGCAGGGCGCAGGGGATCAACGCCAGCACGAAGCGCGTGCGGGACTCCGAGGTGCCGAACAGGTTGTAGGGAAGCAGAACGGTGGCGAGCATCAGCAGCGGCACCGACCCCTCGCTCCCCACCATCACGGCGACCGTGGCGGATGCGAGGTCGAGGACGAGGCACAGCCCCACCCGCGCGCTTCGCCCCCCTCGCCACGCGAGCAGTCCGCACCAGACCAGCAGGCCCAGCATCACCATCAGGGCGCCGGACAGCACCCACCTGGCCGCCGCGACGCACACCCCGAGCCCCACGAGCGCCATGGCGCCGTAGACGAAGCACAGACGCAGGGTCAGCACGCGCTGCTGGCCCCACTGGCGCTGCAGCATCTTCGTGGTGGCCGGGAACGGATTCACGCAGGGGCCCCCCGAAGCAGCGACTGCCGGAGGACGGCGTGGAGCTGGTCCACGTCGAGCGGCTTGCGCAGCACGCCGTCGAGCCCCACGGCGACGGCCCGTGCCCGCAGGGCGTCGTTGGAGCCGGCCGAGAGCAGCACCACGAAGGCGACACGGGGGAACCTGTCGCGCACCTCTCCCGCGAGGGTGAGACCGTCGGTGCCGGGCATGACGTGGTCCACGAGCACCAGCTCGACGGACAGCGACCGCATGAGCCGCAGGGCGTCGCGGGCGCTGGTGGCCGTGTGCACGTGGGCGCCCGCCCGCTGCAGCACCGCCCGTGTGCGCATCAACGCCACGGCGTCATCGTCGACCACGAGCACGTGGCGTCCGCCGAGGACCACATCCTCCACCGGCGACAGCCCGATCTCGGGCGAACGGGGCAACGAGAACCAGAAGATGCTGCCGAGACCGACCTGGCTCTCCACCCCCATGCGTCCGCCCTGTCCCTCCACGAGGCGCCGGCACAGGGCGAGTCCCAGGCCCGTCCCCCTGAGCGGCACCGGCGTGCCGTCCTCCAGGTTGACGAAGGGCTCGAACAGCCGTGCGATCCGGTGGGGCGACACCCCGGGGCCGGTGTCGTGGACCCGGAACAGCAGCTCGTCCTGGCCGGGCAGCACCATCAGGCTCACCCGTCCGCCACGGGAGAACTTCACGGCGTTGGAGAGCAGGTTGTCGAGGACCTGCCGGAGCCGCGCCTCGTCGCCGACGTGGTAGCGACCGACCTCCCTGGAACGCCAGAAGGAGAAGCCCACGTCCATGGCCTCGGCCTCGTCCCGCCAGCGGGTGCACACCTGATCGAGCAGCATCCACAGATCGAAGGCGCGGAACTCGTAGGTCACCGCACCCGCGTCGATCTTCGCGAGATCGAGCACGTCGTCCACGAGCTCGACGAGGCGCGTCGACGAGTTGCGCAGATCCTTCACGAGGTCCGCCTGTTCGGGCACCAGAGGCGTGTCCGAGAGGAGCTCCCCGAGACCCTGGATGCCCTGCATCGGCGCCCTCAGCTCGTGGCACATGCCCGCGAGCATCCGGATGCGTCGACGGGCGGCCATCGTGGTCCGACGCTGCAGGGCCACAAGGTGGGACCGACGGATCACGCGCTCCTGGTCCACCTCCGCGATGCGCGCCCACATGCCGAACACCAGGGTCACCACCAGCACGAGGCGGGCCGGTGCCGGCTCGCCGAGCTGCCACACGCCCGGAAACCAGTCGGACGACGAAGGCAGCACGTAGGTGACGAACAACCCGAGGCAGGCCAGACCGGCGAACCCACGGCGCCAGGCGCTGTGTTCGATGCCGAACAGGTTGTAGGCCACCCACACGCTCGGGAGGAAGAACAGGGGGCTGAGCATGTCGCGGCCGAGGAGGACCACCCCGAGGAGGATCGTGCTGAGGAACACCCCCATCATGGCCACCCGTGCGTGGACCCCCGCCTGCCTCAGCTTCCACATCGCCCCCGACAGCACCACCACGAGGAGCGCGCACACCGCCGCGAGCCCGGTCGCCTCGTCGTCGAACGAGACGAAGAAGCACAGCAGCAGCACGGCGAAGGTCTGCACCCCGAGCACCCGGGCGAGGCTGTTGTAGCGGTGCTCGAGCAGCGCGCTCCACTGGGCCGGACTGGTGACCGGCGACATGGGCGAGGACCGGGCCATGGGAACACCTACATCACGGGTTCGAGCACGAGCCACAGCGCCGCTGCGGCCGCCCCGCCGATGAACGGGCCGAGGAGGGGAACGAGGGCATAGCTCCAGTCGGAGTCGCCCTTGCCCGCGATGGGGAGGAGCTGGTGGGCGAGCCGAGGCGCCACGTCACGCGCGGGGTTGATGGCGTAGCCCGTGGTGCCGCCGAGGCTGAGGCCGATGCTGAAGACCACGAGGCCGATGGGCAGCGCCCCCACCGAGCCGAGGCCCACCAGCCCCTCGCTGACGTCCCCCGGGGCGCGGCTGAAGCGGAACGAGCCCCCCGTGATGCTGAGGGCGGCCGTCACGAGGATCGCCGTGCCCACGATCTCGGAGAAGTAGTTGCTCGGGGCGTTCCCGATGGCGGGACTGGTGCAGAAGCAGCCCTGGATGATGGCGGGATCACGGGTCCGCGCGAAGTGGTCGCGGAAGAACCACCAGACCACGCACGCCCCCGCGAACGCCCCGAGGAGCTGCGCCACCACGTAGGGCAGCACCAGGGACCACGAGAACTTGCCCGCGATGGCCAGGGACAACGTGACCGCGGGGTTGATGTGGGCCCCCGAGACGTCCTGCGTGGCGAGCACGGCCACATAGACCGCGAGCCCCCACCCTGTCGCGATGCCCAGCCAGCTGGCCCCGTGGCTCTTGGTGTCCCTCAGGGTCAGGTTGGCGACCACGCCATTGCCCAGGATCACCAGGAGCATGGTGCCGAGCAGCTCCGCGAGAAACGCTGCCACGCCTCCTCCCATGGCGCCGAGCCATGGCGCCTGCTTTCGCCTATCGACCGGGCCAGAGCTCGCTTTGCCCGAACGCGCCGCGGACGCCTCCGCCGCGAAAGCGAAGGATGGCCCGTCCTCATCGTCCGCTCGGCGATGGCGAAGAAATTCCATCACCCCGGGAAGACGCACCGGTAGACTGGCCGTGAACCTGTGGGAAGCACGCCTGCTTCCTGCACTTGCAGCCGAGTGGTGGAGCCATGGACTGCCGGATCGTCTTGGCCGCGCTGCTGTGCGCCTGTGCGCCCGGCCTGCCGGATCCCGGCCGGTTCGTGCCCGTGGAGCAACAGCTCCTGGAGGACGCCTGCGCCGACCCACCCGCCATCGCCTCCAGCTACTTCATCGGTCACGAGGAGCAGCCCCACACGCTGCGGCTGAAGGCGGGCACCGGCAGCGCCACCGTGCCCTGCGCCTCCACGGAGACCGGCTTCCGCTGCACCTTCGATCACACGACCGAGACCCTGCCGGACTTCGACGCCACCATCACGACCGAGGAGCAGGCCGAGCTGTGGTTCGAGTCGTCCGACGCGGCAGAGCTGGTCCACTCCCTCCGCACACGCTGCCGGGGCGCCGACTGCAGCTACCTGGCCGGCCCGTTCGAGCGCGCGTTCGAACACCCGCTCCCCTGTGACAGCACGCGCTGGCTACGGATCGTCCGGCGCTGATCAGGGCGTGTCGATCACGAGGGTGACCGGGCCGTCGTTGCGCAGCCGCACGTCCATGTCGGCACCGAAGCGCCCCTGATCGACCTTCGGCACGCCTTCGGCCCGCAGTGCCTCGCACAGCGCCTCGTAGGTGGGGTCCGCGTGCTCGGGCCGGGCGGCGCCCACGAAGGAGGGGCGGCGGCCCTTGGAGCAGTCGCCGTACAGCGTGAACTGGGACACCACGAGGGCGTCCCCGCCCGACTGCAGCAGCGACAGGTTCATCCGACCCTGCTCGTCCTCGAAGATCCGCAGGTTGGCGAGCTTGCGCGCCATCCATGCCACCTCGGAGGGCCCATCCTCCGGCGCGACCCCCAGCAGCACGAGCAATCCCGCCCCGATCCGGCCCACGACGACGCCGTCCACCCACACGCTGGCCTCGCTCACCCTCTGCACCACCGCACGCACTGTCCACCTCCGATGCCGTTCCTGCTCCTTCGGGTTACCACGGAGCCCACTTCAAGGAGACGGCAACATGGCAGTGCACCTCGCCAAGGGCGCGCGCGACTTCCTCCCCGCCACCATGCGTCGGCGCAAGGAGGTCATCTCCCGCATCGAGAAGGTCTTCGAGCGGTTCGGCTTCGAACCCCTCGGAACGCCCGCGTTCGAGCGGATCGAGACCCTCACCGGCAAGTACGGCGACGAGGGCGACAAGCTCATGTTCCGCATCCTGAAGCGGGGCCGGGGTGCCGCCAGCGGCCAGGCCGACATGGCCCTGCGCTACGACCTCACGGTGCCGCTGGCCCGCGTGCTGGCCATGAACCCGGGCATGCGCCTGCCCTTCAAGCGCTACCAGATCGCACCCGTGTGGCGCGCCGATCGCCCGCAGCGCGGCCGGTTCCGCGAGTTCTACCAGTGCGACGCCGACATCGCCGGCACCGAGTCCCCCATGGCCGATGCAGAGTGCCTCGCCGTGGCCGCCACCGCGCTCGGTGAGCTCGGCTTCGACAACTTCGTGGTCCGCCTCAACGACCGTCGCATCCTGCGCTCCATGGTGCAGGTCATCGGCGAAGAGGGCCGCGAGGTGGGCATCCTCGTCGCCGTCGACAAGCTCGACAAGATCGGGCGCGACGGCGTCACGGCCGAGCTGAAGAAGATGGAGCTGTCCGACGAGGCCATCGAGCGCCTGTGGGCCATCCTCGACATCCCCCGGGGCCACGCCGAGACCCTCGACGCCCTGCAGCCCCTGCTCAACGCCGAGGGCGTCGCCGGCATCGCCGTCCTGCGCGAGGTCCTCGAGCTCGCCCTCGCGATGGGCGTGCCGGCCGAGCGCATCGTCATCGACCCCACCCTCGCCCGCGGACTCGACTACTACACGGGTCCGGTGTTCGAGGCGGAGGTCCTCGAGCCCCACATCGGCTCCGTGGCCGGCGGCGGCCGCTACGACGGCCTCGTGGGCATGTTCTCCGGCCGTGAGGTGCCCGCCGTGGGCGTCTCCCTCGGCCTCGAGCGCCTCATCACCGTGATGGAGGAACTCGGCATGCTCGGCGCCGAAAACGCCTCTGCAACCGCCATTGTCACGGTGTATTCCGAGGAAACCCGTAGCCACTCCGTGGCCGCGGCACGATACCTGAGAGACGCCGGCGTCAACACCGAGTTGATCCTGCATACGTACAAGCTCAAGAACCAGCTCAAGTACGCAAATGCCCGAGGCATCCCCTACGGCATCTTCCTCGGTCCCAGCGAGATCGAAACAGGCACCATCACCATTCGGGACTTCCAAAGCGGCGAACAGAGCAGCATTCCGCTCGAGGACGCCCCCGCCTGGTTCTCCACGAAGTAAGATCCCTCCCACTGCAACGCCCCGCTTGCAGACCCCTGAAGGAGGCCACGATGGCCCGCTCCCTCACCGTCAAGCCCGAAGAGACCGTCAGCACGAGCCCCCTGTTCACCGGCTTCCTGCTGCTCGCCATCGGATGGATGCTCCTGGCAGCATTCTCCAACCCCGGGGCGCCCGAGGGCGACGCCACGACCGCCGATCAGGTCGTCCCCCGCTGATCCGGCCCCCGGCCCCATCCCCGGGGCCGGAACCCATCGCTTCGAGGCCGCGCCGTTCCGGTGACGGCCCGACGTCCCGCTCCCCGCACATCCCGCTTCGGGTACAACGGGGCAGCCGGGAGCTGGGATGTCCAAGAACGCCTTCTGCATCATGCTCGTCGCGGCCGGGTGCCGCGTGGAATGGGGTCCGCCCACCTCGTCGCAGGACTGCGGTTCGGGCGAGGCCACCGGCGAGGTGTGGATCTACACCTCGATGTACCCCGAGGTCGTCGCCAGCCTGGAAGGCCTGGTGCAGGCCGAGCTGCCGGGCTTGCAGACGAAGTGGTTCCAGAGCGGCTCCGAGAAGGTCGCCCAGCGCTACGAGGCGGAGCTGTCGGCCGCCGGCTCCAAGGCCTGCCTGCTGATGACCTCCGACCCGTTCTGGTACGACGACCTGGCCTCCCGCGACCTGCTCGCGCCCCACCTCGTGCCCAACGTGCTGCACCTGCCCCGTGGCTACGTGCACCCGGACGGCCTGTGGACCACCGCCCGCATCTCCCTGATGGTGCTCGCGGCCCACGAAGACGCGTCCCCCGTGCCCTCCACCTTTGCAGACCTCACCGGCGAGGCCTACGACGGCCGCTTCACCATGGGCGATCCGTTGTCCAGCGGGTCGAACTTCACGGCCCTGTCGGTGCTGCAGGACGATCTCGGCTGGGACTACTGGACGGCGCTGAAGGGCAGGGGACTCGTCTCCGCAGGCGGCAACAGCTCCGTGCTCGGCCGACTCGAGAGCGGGGAGCGCGACGTGGGCATGGTGCTGCTGGAGAACCTCCTCGCAGCCGCCGAGAGCGGGAGCCCCGCGCGCCCGATCTTCCCCGAGGACGGCGCCATCGCCGTGCCGGGCCCCATCGCGCTCACGGCCGGCTGTCCCAACCCCGCCGGAGCACGCGCCCTGTACGACCTCCTGATGGGTCCGCAGGCCCAGCAGCTCATGGTGCAGGGGCGGATGTACAGCCCGCTGCCCGAGCTTCCGCCTCCCGACGGAGCGCCTGCCCTGTCCGACATCGCCGTGCGCCCGTGGACCGCCGAGCTGAGGGCGCGCATCATGGCCGACCGCAGCGACATCAAGTCCCGGTTCGCGGCCCTGCAGGCCAGCCCATGACCCGCCGGCTGACGCTCGGCAGCCTGTGGGCCTTCTTCGCGCTCTTCGTCTTCGTGCCCCTGGGGGGGCTGCTCCTTCGGGGTCTCACCAGCCCGGCGCTCGCGTGGCAGGCGCTGTTCGAGCCCCTGCACCTGCAGGCCACCGCCCGCACGGTGGCCCTGACCCTGGGCGTCACGCTGATCACGCTGCTGCTCGGGGTCCCCATCGGCTGGCTCGTCGGCCGCACCGACCTGCCCCGCGCCCGTGCCTGGCGCACCGCCTGCATGCTGCCGTTCCTCATCCCGCCCTACATCAGCGCCATCGCCTGGATCAGCCTGCTCAACCCGTCCAGCGGCCTGCTCAACCGCGGCCTTGCGAACCTCGGGCTCCCCGGCGGCGACATCTACACCCTCGGCGGGATGATCTGGGTGATGGGCCTGGCCTACACGCCGCTCATCATGGTGGCCACGGCCGACACCCTGGCCCGCATGGACGCCTCCCTCGAAGAGCAGGCCCGCATCTGCGGCGCCTCCCCCTGGCGGGTGTTCTCCCGGATCACGCTGCCCATGGCCACCCCGGGCATCCTCGGCGGGGCCTCGCTGGTGATGGCCGCCACCGCCGCGAGCTTCGGCGTGCCCTACCTGCTGGCCAGTGGAAGCGCGGAGCCTCCCACGGTGCTCACCACGCGCATCTACCAGACCCTGGACCTCGACCCGGCCACCGGTCGGCCCGCCGCCGTGGCGCTGTGTCTCGTGCTCCTCGTGCTCGGCATCGGGATTCCGCTCCTGATGCGCCGGATGGTGGGGCGAAGGCAGTTCACCACGGTCACCGGCAAGGCCACACGGCCCAAGCCCTTCGTGCTCGGTCGGGCGCGACGCCCAGCCCAGGTCCTCCTGGGGCTGTACGTGGGCATCGGGGTCCTGCTGCCCACGGTCACGATCCTGGTCACGAGCCTGATGGCCAACTTCGGCAGGGGTCTGACGGCCGCCAACCTGGGGCTGGGGCACTACCGAACCGTCCTGTTCGAGCGTCCGGAGACCCTGCGATCCATCGGCCACAGCGTGCTCCTCGCCACCGTCGTGGCGGCCGTGGCGGTCGTGGTGGGTCTGCTCGTCTCGTGGCTCGCCGATCGGGAGCCCACACGGGCCCACCGCACCCTGTCGGCCGTGGCGAGCCTGCCCTACGCGATCCCGGGCACCGTTCTGGCCCTGGGGATGCTCCTCACGTTCTCGGTGGCCGTGCGCTTCATTCTCGCGGACCGGCTCACCGTGCACCTGGAGCTGATGGACACCCTGTGGATCCTCGGCATCGCGTACCTCATCAAGTTCCTGGCCTTTCCCGTGGGCTCGGCCGCCGCCGGGTTGAAGGCCACCGACGCGAGCCTCGAACAGGCCGCGCGCCTGTCTGGCGCCACCTGGGCGGGCACCCTGCGCCGCATCACCCTGCCGCTGCTGTCCGCGGATCTGGCGGCGGCCTTCTTCCTCGTGTGGATTCCGGCCTTCTCGGAGGTCACGATGTCCATCCTGCTCACCGGGCCCGACACGCCCGTGGTGGGCACGCTCCTCTTCCACCTGCAGACCTACGGGGATCCACCCGCCGCCGCCGTGCTCGCGGTGCTGGTGATGGCGCTCGTCCTCGGCGGGAACCTGCTGCTTCGCCGGCTCACCGGAGGCCGGCTGGGACTGTGACATGGCGAACGTCGAGCTGAAGGGCCTGCGCAAGGCCTACGGGCACAACGAGGTGGTCAAGGGCATCGACCTGACCATCGCCGATGGAGAGGTCGTGTGCCTGCTGGGGCCCTCGGGCTGCGGCAAGACGACCACCCTGCGGATGATCGCCGGCCTCGACGAGCCCACCGGGGGAGAGGTGCACATCGGGGGCCGCCCCATGAGCGGTCCCGGATGGTTCGTGCCCCCCGAGGAGCGCCAGCTCGGCATGGTGTTCCAATCCTACGCCGTCTGGCCCCACATGACCGTGCGGGACAACGTGCTGTTCCCCCTGCGCATCGGGGGGATGGCGGACACACAGGCCCAGGCCAGCGTCGACGCGGCCCTGCGACGGGTCCAGCTGCAGGGGCTCGACGCCCGCTACCCCCACGAGCTGTCCGGCGGGCAGCAGCAGCGGGTGGCCTTCGCCCGGGCCATCGTCGCCCGCCCCCGCGTGCTGCTCCTCGACGAGCCCCTGTCCAACCTCGACGCCAAGCTGCGCGAGGAGCTGAGGGACGAACTGAGGGCCCTCGTGAAGGACATCGGCGTCACCGTCGTGTTCGTCACCCACGACCAGGAGGAGGCGCTCACCCTGGCCGACCGCGTGGCCGTGATGGACCACGGGCGCATCCAGCAGGTCGCTCCGCCGCCGCAGCTGTACCACCAGCCCTCCAACGCCCTCGTCGCCCGCTTCGTGGGCACCCTGAACGAGCTGTCGGCCACCACCGGACCCGAGGGCACGGCCGTGCAGGGCCACCGCGTGCCGACACGACCGGTCCAGGACGCCCCGCGCGAAGGCCCGTGCCAGCTGGGCTTCCGCCCCGAGGCCGCCCACCTGCACGCCAGCGAGGGCGTTCCCGCGGTGATCGCGGCCCGGACCTTCCTCGGTCCCACGAACCGCTACCGCCTGCAGATCGGCGAGGAGCAGGTGGTGGTCGACGACGACGCCACCTTCGAGGTGGGCCGGCAGGTGCACCTGCGCATCGACAGGGCCCTGACGCTGCCCCCCGCTCAGCCCTGACCGTGATCCTCGAGCAGCGGTGAGTCCAGCCAACGACGGAAGGGCTCGCCGAAGTCGCCCTGGGCGCCGAGCAGGGCCAGCACCGAGTACAGCCCCCACTGCAGCCGCTGCACCAGCAGCCACTGGGGCGGCAGGCGCATCGTGCGCAGGTTCGGGTTGTTCCACAGGAGCACGCGCCAGATCTGCCGCACGTAGTCCTGGGTGAACTGGAAGTCGGTGCCGAGCATGGGCTCGTACAGGTAGCGCAGGCCCTTCCACTGGGCGTCGAAGTCGAAGACGTCCGGGTCGGCCACCATCCCGAGGGTGGTGAAGGCCTCGTCGAAGCGCTCCCGCTCGCCATCGAGGATGATGCGGGCCACGTGGCGCCACTGCTCGACGAAGGCGGGCTCGAACTCACGGATGCAGCCCCAGTCCAACAGCACCACCCGACCGTCGTCGGTGAAGCGGTAGTTGCCCGGGTGGGGATCGCCGTTGAAGGCGGCGTGGCCGAAGATGGTGCGGAAGGCCACCTCGAACAGCACGAGGCCGGCCTCGTTGCGCCGCTGCTGGCTGGCCGTCTCGGCGAAGGCGTAGAAGTCCTGGCCCTCCGCCCAGGTGGAGGTGAGCACCCGATCCGACGACCGCTCGGGGAGGATCCGGGGGATGAGCACCCGGTGATCGTCCGAGAGCAGCACCCGGAACCGCTCCTGGCGTCGGGCCTCGAGGGCGTAGTCCATCTCCTCGTTCATCCGATCGACCAGCTCCTGGACCAGCGCCGCGCCACCGAGGCTGGACCCGAGGTCGGCCACGAACGACAGGCGCGACAGGTTCTGCAGATCGGTGTCCATCGCCTCCGACAGCCCCGGATACTGCACCTTCACGGCCACGGCCTCGCCATCGACCACGGCCTTGTGCACCTGACCGATGCTGGCGGCGGCGACCGGATGGCTCTCGATGGCATCGAAGAGGTGATCGAGGGAGGCCCCGAGCTCGCGCTCGAGCTGCTCGGCGACGTCCGACCAGTCCGCCGGCTCGGCGTCCCGCTGCAGCTTGCGCAGGGCCTCCTGGGCGGCGGGAGGCAGCGCCCCGTCGAGGTAGGACACCATCTGGCCCAGCTTCATCATGGGGCCCTTGAGACCATCGAGCTGCTCGACGAGCCGGGAGACGCCTTCGAAGGAGGCCTCCTCCTCGTGACCCCGGGCCGTGGCCCAGGCCCGGCGTGCCGCGTGCTTTCCGAGGGAGGCCACGACCTTCGTGGAAGCGAAGGTCCGGCGCGCCCAGCCCCGGGTCAGTCCGTCCCGCTTGCCCATCGTTCTCCCCCGGGACGGCCCGTCACGGCATCAGCACTTCCAGCCTCTTGCGCACCGGCGCGGGCGCATCCTCCCATCGGGACATCATCGCTCCCTTGAGGATGTCCCGGTACGGGCCGGGCTCCGTGATGGCCCCGATGCGCGGGATGAGCGCCCGCAGGATGTCCTTGGACATGGACACGTTGTTCCGCACGGTCTGCACCACCTGCTCCACCGTGACGGCGTCGTGCCCCGGGTGCCAGCAGTCGTAGTCGGTGGCGAGGGCCAGCAGCGCGTAGGACATCCCGGCCTCACGGGCGAGCTTGCACTCGGGCACCGCGGTCATGCCGACCACGTCGGCGCCCCAGCTGCGGTACAGCTCGGACTCGGCCCGGGTGGAGAACGCCGGCCCCTCCATGCAGACATAGGTGCCCCGGTCGTGCACCGTGGCGCCCGCGGCGGACGCCGCCGTGCGCACGTGGGCCCTCATGGTCTTGCAGACGGGGTCGCCGAACGGCACGTGGGCCACCACGCCGCCACCGAAGAAGGTGGACTCCCGCTGGCGGGTGCGATCGATGAACTGGTCGACCAGCACCACGTGGCCGGGCACGATAGGCTCCTGCAGGCTGCCCACGGCGCTCACGGACAGCAGCCACTCGACCCCGAGGGACTTCATGGCCCAGATGTTGGCCTGGTAGGGGACCTCGGAGGGCAGCAACCGGTGACCGCGGCCGTGGCGGGGCAGGAAGACCACCTCGTGGCCGTCGAGGCGACCCGTGACGAGGGCATCCGACGGATCGCCATAGGGGGTGGGGACATGCCGTAGCTGGACATCCTCCATGCCTTCGAGCTTGTAGAGCCCAGAACCGCCGATCACGCCCAGAATCGCCATGTCGCCCCCTGTTCGCCCGCCATGCGGACCTTTCCCAGTGTCTCACGAAGCATCCACATCCTAAGTGCATGGGATGGGTTGCGCCCGCCGATGCAGACGGACGCGTTGCGAGTCTGGAGGCCCCATGAGGATCCGAAAGCTGCTACGCCGCTACAAGCGCCAGGGCCGAGACCACGAGCACTGGCGCACAGACATGGATGGCTGGCGAGGAGACACTTCGATGATGAAGGTCACCCTGCGCCGTGCACTCGACCAGCTCGAGTCTCTCGAGGCCGAGATCGACCTCGTGGAGGAGACGCTGGACTGGGTGGACGAGGCCATCACCTTCAACACACAGGCCCTGAGAACCGACGGTCCCCTCCTGGAATCCCTCGATGAGACCGACGTGGATCACAACAGGCTGTCAAAGGTGCACGCGCACCTGAGGCAGCGGATCGACGATCTCAGGGAGGCGGTGCTACGCCTGCAGAAGATGGCCCCGATGGCCCTTTGAGGCATGACGTACCCGCAGACGCTGCATTGAGTCAGACTCTATGCCTATAATGCCCGCGGTATGTCCTACCGCGGGCATCCTGGGTACGGCCGAACGCCGCCGGATGCCTGCTCGTCACACAACCGATCCGCCGGCACGGAGGCCGCATGACCACGAGCATCGAAGCACTCACAGGAACCTGGTCGTCGAACTGGGGTGACGTCACCTTCAAGGTCACCGGAGAGGCCTTCAGCGGCTCCTGGAACACGGGCTCCTTCAAGGGCACCATCAAGGGCGACGACCTCGTGATGGACTGGACCCACGAAGACGGCACCACCGGCAAGGCCCAGCTGAGCGCCAACGCCGACCGCAACGCCCTGAAGGGCACCTGGGGCTTCGACAAGCCTGCCGGCGAGGGCGAGTGGGAGCTGTCCCAGACCGATCGCCAGTGGGCCCCCCCCGCGAAGAAGGCCGAAGCAGACAAGCCCAAGGCAGAGGAGCCCAAGGCCGAGGAGCCCAAGGCCAAGGCCAAGGCCAAGGCCTGATCGGCCCGCGCGCCGGGGATCCCACCCGCGAGAGGATCCCCGACTTGACGATACCGTACGATCCACGTCCCAGATGAGGAGCGTGGATCGGCCGGGGATCCCCTTTGCGATCCCCCGCGTGGAAGGTGGCATAGTCCCGGCGAGACCAGATGATGACAGCTGATCGATTGTCAGCGTCCCATCGATGGATGTAAAAGCCACGCGATAGCCCTCCCCCCCTTTGCCTGACACCGCATGGAGGCACCTTGCGTCAAGGGCCAGAGCTCGTCCGGGCGAGCAACGAATTCACCGAAGAGAACAAGGCCCTCACCTGGCGCCTGTTCCTCACCACTCTGGCCGTGCAGATCGGCCTGTGGGTGGGCATCGTGATGGCGCCGTGGTTCGTCGCCAAGCTCGCGCTGTCCGTGCTCGCGGGTCTCGTTGGCGTGCGTCTCTTCATCTTCTACCACGACCACCAGCACGGGGCGCTGTTCCGCAAGTCCAAGCTCGGCAACGTCTTCATGACCATGGTCGGTTGGTACACCATCGCCGTGCCGTCGGTGTGGAAGGAGACCCACGACTTCCACCACCGCAACAACGCGAAGATGACCGGCTCGTCGATCGGCTCCTACCCCACCGTCAACCTGAAGATGTACGGGGCCATCACCGAGAAGCAGCGCAAGCAGCTCAAGGCCGTCCGGCACCCGATCACGATCGTGCTCGGCCTGTTCACCACCTTCATGACCGGCTTCGCCGTCCACGCCTTCCAGCGCAACCGCAAGAAGCACTGGGCCGCGCCCGTGTCGCTGATCACCTGGTGGGCCATCCAGGCGGGCCTCGTCTGGGCCTTCGGCTGGACCACGGGCCTGCTGCTGTGGATGTTCCCCACCGCGCTGCACTCCGCCGCTGGTTCGTACCTGTTCTACGCCCAGCACAACTACCCGGAAGCCCAGCTCCGCGACCGCCGCAAGTGGAAGTACGACCACGCCGCCCTGCAGTGCAGCTCCTTCTTCGAGATGAGCCCCCTGATGCACTGGTTCACCGGCAACATCGGCTACCACCACGTGCACCACCTCAACCACCGCATCCCCTTCTACCGCCTGCCCGAGGCCATGGAGAAGATGCCCGAGCTGCAGAACCCCGGCCGTACGAGCTGGGCCCTGAAGGACATCCGCGCCTGCCTGAACTGCTCGGTGTGGGACGAGTCCGAGGGTCGCCTCATCAGCTTCAAGGAAGCCGACGCCAAGATCCAGGCAGCAGGGGCCATGGCCGCCAAGTAGGCCACCCACTCGCCACCGAACCAGCCCGCCATCCCCATGGCGGGCTTTTTCGTGCCCGGAGGTCGCGGCGATGCACGGCGGCTGCTTGCGGGTACAATGGGTCCGACACGAGGACCCGTCATGCCCCAAGCCACCCCACAAGCCCCCCAGCCTCTCGATCCCGTCACCGCGATGGGCATGTGCATCGGTCCCGTGCACAGGATGGTGTGGGGCCACGGCGAACCCACCGAAGGCCAGACCCACGCCCGTGCGCTGCTCGAGCAGCAGCTTCCACAGGCCTGGGAGCTCGGGGGTGACGACCGGCGTCTCGCGGGCCTCGTGAACCTGTGGCTCACCCTCACCACCGGCGACGATCCCCTCCGCAGCTCGTGGTCCATCCAGGACGAGTGGCCCGGCCCCCTCGGACGTGCGCTCCGCAGCCTGCTCGACGTGCAGGCCAAGGAGCCCGTCCTCATGGCCCTTCGCCGCCCCTGGCGCTTCGCCCGGGCGCGGGCCGCGCTCACTGCCCTCACGCGCAGCCATCCCCACTTCCGCAGCAACCCGGCGCCCACGATCTTCCACGAGGCCCGGGAGGACGCCCTCAGCCTCCTGCGGGCCGCTCGTTCGCCCCAGACCCCGCCACCCGCCCACCTCGACCTGCTCCACAAGGACCCCGAGGACTGGGCCAGCGAGGCGCGGGGTGAGCAGCAGCTCCTGCCGGGCGTGAAGGTGTGGAAGACCCTCGTGGAGTGGCTTCGCAAGCTCCAGGCGGCCGCACGGGACGTGGTCTCCACCTGGACGGACCGTTCCAGCCCCCGGACCGTGCTGCCTCCGGGGCACAAGGAAGCCCTGACGTCGATGTCCCCCGGACACCGACACCTCGCCGAGGCGGTGCTGGCCGATCTCGACCTGCAGCAGGCCCCGGATCAGGCCACGCCCGCCCTCCTGCGCCCTGCCACGGCGCTGGCGATGATGTCGAAGGCCCTGAAGGATGCCTCCTGGCCCGCCCGGGTCTCCTGGCTTCCCATCGCCGAAGAAGCCGTAGAGGGTGCCACGGAGGGCATCACGCCCTTGTGGGCACAGCAGGCCCAGGCCCAGCGCCACCACCTCCTCGAGGAGATCGACGTGCTCCGGCAGCGGGCCAGGCGGAAGGCCACCGGGCTGCCCGAGGACGACGCACGCCCCCTGTGGGAAGCCGTCGACCTGCTCGACGAGGCGAAGGTGCAGCTGCACCACTACCAGGCAGACGACGCCCAGGAGTGGGTGCAGCTCGCCCAACAGGCCATGGCCACCGCCATGCGCAGCGAGAAGCTGGCCCGGGAGGAGCAACGCATACTCACCCTGTGGGCCCGTCTGCGTGACGCCGGACTCCTGACCAAGGACCTGTCGAGCCAGCCCGAGGCCGGCAACGACGACTGGCCGTCCACTGCCCGTGCCGTCGAGGCCCAGTGGCGCACGGTGCAGGATCGGTTCCAGAAGCGCCTGGAGGGCCTGAGCCACAAGGCCCACTGGCTGCACGACATCCCCCGGCGGCAGGTCGTGGGACGTGTGCTCGAGCTGGCATCCACCGCCCTGCAGGACGGCGCCCTCACGCGGGCATCATCCGCCATGGATCGCGCCCAGGAACAGCTGACGGCCGCCCGCCGGGATCTCGAGCGCGACATGGAGCCGAGCCTGCGGGCCCTGTGGCTGCGCGCCAAGGCCTGCGCGCCGTCCGACGACGCCCTGTTCACGCTCGAGGCCCAGCTCCTGCGCACCTCCCGACGCACCCAGGTGGGCCTCCCCCACGCCATCCGACGCCAGGCGCTGTCGGACTGGGTGGTGGCCGCGGAGAACGGCACCCTCGGTGATCTGCCCCTGCTCGCACGGGTGGCGTCAGGCGTGGCCACGCCCGTCATGTGGTGGGACACGCTGATCCCCTGCGACGGACTGGCCCTGGATCCCCTCGACGCGGGCACGCGCAAGGACGGCTTCGCGCTGCTTCGGCACGGCGAGCTCACCCCCCTTCCCCCGGAACGCTACCACTTCGCGCCCGTGGGCACCGGCGATGCGTCCTACCGGTTCGACGACGACCGCGTGGAGGGCCCCTACGGAGACGACGGTCGGCCATCCCATCCCCAGGGCCTCGTGGCCAGGCTTCCCGTCGACGCCTTCCAGGACTGGTTCGGCCTCATCGACCTCGACCACACGCCGTGGATCATCGAACGCCCCACCCTCGCCCAGCTCCTCGACCGGGGCGCCGAGCTCGTCGACCGCCTCCGGGAAGACGAGCAGTCCACGTGGCTGGACGGACTGCTCACCGACCTCAGCCCCATCGATCCCACGGTGGTGGCACGGGCCATCGACCGCCTCCGCGCCATGGAGCTGCCACCGCACATCGTCGAGGAGCGTCTGGACAGGCTCTCGGCCCTGCACGGTGCCTCCAGGCACCTGGCCCAGGCCCGGGGCGCCGCGGTGAGGGCCTGGCTGCACAGCGACGACGGAGCGGTCGCACTGCGAACGGCAGCCCGTGCACACGTGGACGAGCACCCGGAGCTGTGGGATGCCCCCCTCAAGGCGCGACACGAGCAGATGGAGGAGGAGCTCGCACGGATGCAGGCCCTCCACGAGAAGCTGCAGCAGCGAGCCACCCAGGCACGAAACGCAGCGGAGGCAGCCGAGCAGGTGATCGACGACGCCCGCTTCCAGCTCGTGGGCCGCTGGTGGTCCGAGCAGGGCGGCACCGGTGGCACCCCTGCGCCGCAGATGGCCACCCACGAGCGAATCCCCCCTGCAGTGTGGCCCGAGCCCTCGCTGCACGCGCCGAGCACGCTGGAGGAGGTGGCCGAGGACCTCTGGCGCAGCACGCACCTGTCCGAGCTCGAGGCCGCCAACCTGCTGGCCTGCCTGCTCGTGGGCCGAGCCACCCTCGTGGTCGGTCCCCCCGGTTCCGGCAAGACCACGTTCCTGGCACACCCCCTGGAGCGGCTCGGGCTCGGTGCGCACAGGGCGGAGACCCTCCAGGTTCCCGGCGGCAGCCACACCCGCAGCGATCTGCTGGGCAACCTCGATGCCTCCCAGGGCCTGTACCAGCCGGGCCGGCTGGGCCTCACCGAGCACCTCGGACTCGGGGCCCAGCACCACGGCGCCACCTGGCTGCCCCTGTGGTTCGAGGACCTGCACCTCGGTGTGCACGGGCCCACCTGGCGCCAGCTCGTGAACGGGACGGACGTGTCCCTGTACGCGCCCGAGCTGCGGCCCTCGAACCGCGGCACGATCCCCCCGTCGCTGGCGGTTCCGAGCCAGCTCTGCCTGGTGGGCACCGCGTCCCTGCTGCCGGAGCGGCCTCTCCCCGATCTGCTGCTCGCGGACGCCTGGTGCATCGAGCGCCGGCCCGACCTCGCCGATCTGCTCCGTCCGTTCCAGGCGCCGACCCCGGAACCACGGCCCCTGGACCTGCGGTGGCTGCGCCAGCTGGCCGAACAGGCACCCGCCGCCTCGACACGCCCCCTCAACGCCCCTTTGCGGCTGCTGTTCGGGGCCGGACTCCAGGGGCTTCCCGGGCACCGGACGATGTCCGAGGTGCGTGCCTTCCTGGCCATCGCCCAGACCCTGATGCCGAGCGCCCAGGCCTTCGACCTCGCCCTCGTCCAGCGCATCCTGCCCTCCGTGCAGGGGGTCGGGCCCGCCGCCCGGGAGGGACTCTTGCAGGTGCGGGAGGCATGCCTCGCGGAGGGCTGGACCCTCTCCGCGGCCCGCCTGGAGCGCATCGTCAAGCAGGGCATCGACATGGGAGACGCCTTTGTCGGCCTCCCCGCATGAAGCCTGGGTCACCCTGACCTGCCCCGGAGGCCGGGAGGTGCTCGGGCCGTCGGCCAACGGCCTGCACATCCACACCACCGCCGACGGCGCCCTGCAGCTGAAGATCCACCGCAAGGTGCAGGCGTTCCTCGACGACACGCCGCTGGCGTTCGACGGCTCCGGGCGGTGGTCGGATCCCCACGTGCTGCACCGCATCGCGGGACCGGCGGAGCTGCGGCTGCAGACCCGTCACCAGCGGGTGAGCGTGTGGCTGCAGGTGTCTCCGGACAAGCTGACGGGACCCCAGGTGCTCCGCATGGTCGACGACCTCGACCGCGCGCTGCAGACCGACCCCATCGACCTCGCCGAGGCCATCGGCAAGCTGCAGGGCGCCGCCCACCACCTCGATCCGGACACGCTCACCAGCCAGGACAGACGTGCCCTCGCCTGGATGCACCGACGCCTCGGCATCCGGCTGGACGCCCACACGCGGCAGGAGCAGCACACCCGCGTGCGGAAGGCCCAGCTCGCCCACGCCATGGACCAGGCCAGCGGACCCGTTCCCCGCGGCGACGACGGCTCCGCCCTTGCCTCGCTGCAGGGGCGCCTCACACGGGTCGCCCGCAAGCTCGACCTCGGACGGCCCCGCCAGGGAGACGGATGGCGGCTGAGCCTCGCGGGTCGCAGGAAACCCCACCTGGCCCGGCTCAGCGCCCTCGCGGAAGCGCTGGCGTCGCCTCCGCCGGCGGACACACGCCTGTGGGAGCCCATCGGCCACCTCGATCAGCTCTACGAGTCATGGGCCCAGCTGTGCCTCGTACGGGCCTTCCAGACCGCCACGGGCACGGCCCGCCAGACACCCCCCACCACCCAGCAGACCGCATGTCGGTTCGCCTCCGGACACGCCATCGAGGCCGAGCAGGGCGAGCTGTCCTGCCGACTCCTGCTGGAGCCCACCTACGACGCCAGGCCCGACGGCCGGATCGGCAAGCTCATCGGCGGCCGTCCCTGGCGTCCCGACGCAGCCCTGGAGGTACGCAGGGGTGGATGGCTGGTGGGCCTGCACCTGTTCGACGCCAAGCACCGCCGGGATGCCACCCGACCCCACGACGACCACCTGCCCCTCGACGTGCAGTCGGAGCTCACCCAGCGGTACGGCGACACCATCGGCGACGTGCACACCGGTGTGCCCCTTGTGAGCAGCGTCTGGATGCTCTACCCGGGCAGCACCAACCGGCTCAAGCCCAGGGTGCCCTCCATGCTGAGCGGCGACTGGCCCGTCGACCGCCTCCGGCACGGCGCCGTGTCCCTGGCACCCGACGGCGCCCCCGAGGAGCCCCTCGTCTCCCTCTTCACCGTGTTGGTGAATTCCCACCGGGCGTCCTCTTCCTGATCCGAAACGGGGTAGGACAGCTCCTCCCTGCCCGGAAGAAGGCATGACGTCGCACCTGTCCATCGAATCCGAGTCCGTGTCCGAGGAGGTCGGCCGCCTCCTGCGACTCGCCTGGCCAGTCGTCGTGGGCCAGCTCGGCATCATGGCGATGGGCACCGTGGACGTCTTCATGGTGGGCCAGCTGTCCGACGGGGGCGCGGCCCTGGCGAGCATCGGCCTCGGCAACACCTGGTCGTTCATGTTCCTCATCTTCGGCCTCGGCACGGTCAGCGGGCTGGATCCCCTGCTCGCCCAGGCCAACGGTGCAGGCGACCGGAGCGCCTTCCAGGGACACCTGGCCCACGGTGCCTGGCTGGCCCTGCTGGTGGCCCTCCCCATCATGCTGATGCACCTGCTCGCCGGCCCGAGCCTGACGCTGATGGGACAGCCCGAGGACGTGGTGCCCCTGGCCGCCCGCTACTCCGCCATCCTCGCGCTGGGCATCCTGCCTGTGATGATGTTCAGCCTGTTCCGCACCGCCCTGCAGGCCCGGGGCGTCATGCGCCCCGCCATGTACGTGATCCTGTTCGCGAACCTGCTGAACGTGGGCGGCAACCAGCTGTTCATCCACGGCATCGGCGACTGGCCCGGCCTGGGCCCCGTGGGCGTGGCATGGTCGACCGTGCTGGTGAGGGTGTTCACCGGCCTGGCCATCCTCGCCTTCGCCCGGCGTGAGCTCCAGGACCTCTCCGCAGGCCTCTCCGAGGGCCTCCAGCGCGACCGGGTGCGCAGGGTGGCGGAGATCAGCCTGCCGGTGGGGCTCCACAGCGGTCTCGAGGTGTGGGCCTTCAGTGCGGCCACGTTGATGATGGGCTGGTTCGGGCAGGTCGCCCTCGCCGCCCACCAGGTGGCCCTCACCCTCGCGTCGGTGTCGTTCATGGTGCCTCTCGGCATCTCCTCGGCAGCCGCCACACGGGTGGGCAACCTCATGGGCGCGCGCCGCCCCGTGCACCGGGCCGCCTGGACCTCCATCGCCATGGGGGCGGGGGTGATGTCGGTCTCCGCGCTGGTGTTCCTGTCGGTTCCCCACGCGCTCGCGGCCCTGTTCGTGCCGAACCAACCCCAGACCCTGGCCCTGGCCGCCAGCCTGCTCCCGATCGCGGGCGTGTTCCAGCTCAGCGACGGCACCCAGGCCGTCAGCTTCGGCGTGCTGCGCGGCGCCGGCGACACCAAGATCCCCGCCGCCGCCAACCTCATCGGCTACTACCTGCTTGGCCTGCCCATCGGCGGGCTGCTCGCCACGCTGGGCGGCATCGGCCCCAAGGGCATCTGGTATGGGCTCGTGATCGGCCTCACCGCCGTCGCGCTCATCCTCATCTCGCGGTTGCGAGGACTCATCCAGCGATACGAGTCAGCGCTCGACTGACGCGGACGACGACAACTGGTACCCTGGCGCCCTGCCGGAGGTTCCGATGTCCGACCATGTCCACCCTGCCTTCCACCAGCTCCGGGATCGCCTGATCGGAGCCCTCGAGGCCGATCAGATCGATGCTGGTACCGTCGCCTCCTACGTGGGGGCCCTCGCCAAGGGCGACACCCACACCCAGCACGAGCTGCCGCCCGACCTGATCGACACCCTGAGGCGTACCGCCTGGCTGATGTTCTCCCGCTCCGTCGATCTCGATGGCCGCTGGATCGCCATGGCCCCCATGTACCTGGCGTTCGCACGCGCCGGTCAGATGAGCTGGGCCGACATCTTCCACGAGCTGCAGACGCTCGAGGCCCACGCCACCGACCACGGCGGCTGGGAGGCCATCTCCACCCGCCACGGTGGTGAGCTCGCCGACTGGGTCGCACGGGGCCTCAGCTCGGTCGGCATCGACGACACCCGCCACGAGGCGCTCGGTCGTGCGGCCGAGGACCGTCTGAAGAACGCCATCCTCAACGGCGACTGGGAGGCCGTGCCCCTGCCCGGACCCGACGCCGATGGCGCCCGGGGTGCGCTGTCGCTGCTGGAGCCCGAGGCGGCCCACCGCATCTACGCGCTGTGGATGACCGCCGAGGCCCACATGGGCAGCGCCCGCTGGGCCGAGGCCATCACCGCCCTCGACGAGGCTGCCGGCCTCGGTCCCGAGGTGTTCGAGACCTTCGTCCGCCGTGCCCGGGCACGCTTCGGCAGCGAGGATCGCACCCGCGCCGGCGCGGATCTGGAGCGCGCGCTCGCCCTGCATCCCACGTGTGCCTCCGCGAGGGCGATGCGAGCGGAGCTCCGGGCCGTCATCCGCGACATGGAAGGCTCCCTGGCAGACTGGAGCGTGGCGATCCAGGTCGCCCCCCACGAGATCGCCTACCGGGTGGGCAGGGCGTACACCCACCTCGCCATGGGCAGGCTCGGCGAGGCCCTGGCCGACCTCGACGCAGCGGTGAAGGCAGCGCCCGACGACACCACCCCCCTGTACAACCGCGCCGACATCCTGGTGCGCATGGGCCGCCTGGACGATGCCCTGGCCGACTACGACACCGTGCTCGACAAGGCCGAAGACGATCCCCAGGCCCTGCTCAACCGAGGCACGGTGCTGATGATGCAGCAGCGGCACGGGCTGGCCGTGGACGACTTCCGCCGGGTCACCGAGCTTCGCCCCCTCCACGCCATGGGCTGGGCGAAGCGCGCGGCCGCCCACCTGTCCACGGGGGCCGCCTGGGCATGCTGGCTCGACGCCCTCACCGCCATGGCCCTGGCCGAGTGGGACTGGCCCCATCGGGACCGTGTGGAGCAGATGGTGCACGCCGCCATCAGCGCCATCGGTGCCGGTCACGACGCCGAGGGCTGCACGGAGGCGCTCGAGCAACGGGCGAAGCTGCTGCGGGAGCGGGCCACCACCCACCAGCAGATCACCTTCGCCGATCTGATCGACACCCACCTGCCCACCGAGGGCCTCGCGTTCCACCTCGTACGGATGAACCTGTACCTGGTCCACAAGCGCTGGGAGCAGGTCACCAAGGCCGCCCACGACGCCCTCGCCGTGGCCGACGACAACCTGGCCGCCCGCCTCGCTCTCGTGCAGGTGCACCTGCACACCGGCAAGCCCCAAAAGGGTCTCGAGCTGGCCGACGAGATGCTGCACCACACGCACGACCTGCCGGTGGCCGACCAGTTCGCCCTGCACCTGTGTCGTGGTCGCCTGCTGTCGACCCTCCAACGCTTCGATCACGCGGTCGAGAGCATGGAGCAGGCCTTGAAGGTCGACCCGGGTCGCGCGGATGTGCAGTTCTACCGGGGCGTGAACCTCGATCTCGCGGGCCGACAGCAGGAAGCCATCGAGGCGTACACGGCATCCATCGAGCTCGACGACACCTTCGCCGCGGCCTGGTTCAACCGGGCGTGCGAGCACGCCGTCCTCGGTCAGAAGGAGCCCGCGCTCCGCGACCTGGAACGCGCATGCACCCTCGAGCCCAAGTGGGCCACCGCCGCGCGCACCGACAGCTACTTCTCGTCGCTGCACGGCGACGACGCCTTCCAGCAGCTCGTGGATCGCTTCCACCCGGTCCACGCCCCGAGCTGAGGGACGCCTCCGAAGCGCCTGGGACGCGTCGCGGGCCCGCGACTCAGCGCCCCAGTGATGCCCTCGGCTCGACGCGAAGGTGACGCCCTCCCCTCGCCGCGCTGGAGAAGGCATCGCCGCGCTGGACAGGCCCTCGCCCGGCTGGAGAGGCCCTCGCCCCGCTGGAGAGGCCCTCGCCCCGCTGGAGAGGCCCTCGCCCCGCTGGAGAGGCCCTCGCCCCGCTGAAGAGGCCCTCGCCCCGCTCGCTGAAGAGGCCCTCGCCCCGCTGAAGAGGCCCTCGCCCCGCTGGAGAGGGCCTCGGCGCCCAGCTCGTGCGTCCGGCGCCTCGGCCATCGGTGGCCAGGAGCGCCCACTCGAAGCGCCCTCAGGGACTCAGTAGTCCACGCGCAGCGCCACTTCGACTTCGTCGTCACGGAGCCCGAGACGACCGGCCATCTGCTCGATGGACACCGGATCGTCCGTGTGGTGGGCGTGGACCCGCAGCACCTGGGCTCGGGCGGCCCGATCCAGCTCCGCGGCACGACGCGAGCTGATGCCCAGCCAGTTGCGGTACATCTCCACCCGCTGGCGCTCCGGAAACGCCACGTGACCATCGGCCCAGGCCATGGTCTGGGCCAGGAGGAGCATCGGCTCCCGCAGGCCGTCCGGCACCAGCTCGAACGCCGCCGCCGCCAGGGGACCTCCCGAGACGAGGGCATCGGCATCGAGCAGGCCCGCCTCACCGAGGGAATCGATGAGGGCCTGCTCCGCGTCGCCGACGCCCGCATGGCTGCGCGCGATCTCCCAGAGCATGCGACTGATGAGCTGCAGGTTCTCGGACCCGCCCCAGGGTGCCGCCCTGAGCTGATCCCACGGGTCTTCGATGGTCCGGGCCGGGGCCGCGGTCGACGGCGCGTCCGACGGGGTGGTCGTCGCGGCCGTCGCCGTCACGGACGTTGCCGAACGGGACGGATCGAGGGGTGACGGACGCCCCGCCGCCTGCCGGGTGGCCGGGGGCGTGACGGTCCACGGACGACGCACACCCATCGTCGACGTGCTCTCATGGGCCTGCGCGCGCGCCACCATGGGAGACACGCCCGCGGAGGGGCGCCGTGACGGCATCACTCCTGCGGGAGCCGAGCGGGCCGCGCGGACCTCCGGAACCTCTTCCGGCTCGGCCGGAGGCGCAGGAGGCTCTCCGATCTGTCCTGACGTGAGCTGGACCTTCGGTGCGGTCGCGCTCACGAACCGCTGCTGATCAGGCACCCACCGGAACTGCTCGGCCACCGACTGGAACGCCCTGACGATGGCATGGCGGACATCCTGCTCATCGACGACCTGCCGACCCGCGGACGGGTTGGCGAGCGCCCGGGGCGTGGCGCGGTAGGCTGCCGTGCTCGCCACCTGCCCCAGGAATCCTCCCCCCACCATCTGGCCCAGGCTTCTCGCCAGGGTGGTGCGGGCCGTGTGGGCCGCGACGTTCTTCGCCGTGGCGGCGGTCTCCTGGGCCATCCCCTTCACGAGTCCGACCTCGAGCGATCCACTGGCCGTGACCCGGAATCCCGTGACGGGACACGCGAACACCACGCTGACCGTACGGCCATGACGCCGCGTGCGGTGGATGAGGGGTTCGATCTGCGCAAACGTGATGTCCATCAAGGCCTCCCAGCAACAGGCGCAAGCCTACCTGAGCGGAGGCTTCACGCGAAGGGGGGCAGGAGAACATGCACCACCATCCGTGGAGAACAGCCCCTCGCTGCGCTCGTCCAGCAGTTCCTGCAGGTTGGCGGCCGCGCCGAAGGGCTCGAGCTGCCACCCCTGTCCCACGAGGGATGCCTGCTCCAGCTCCTCCCGGCTGATGACCCCGTCGGCGTCGGCGTCGGCCTCCACGAACGGCGCCAGGGAGACGATGCCCTGCTCCTCCGGATCGAGCTGGAACAGCCTCGACAGGCCCAAACGGAGCCCCACGAAGCGCTCCCCACCCCATGCCACGTCGGAATGTTCCACGTGGCACATCCAGGAACCGGGCCCTCGGAGTGCCCACCCGAACGCGACCGCGCCATCGTCGCAGGTGATGGTGCCCTGCACCCACAGGCTCGCGCCCACCTCGAACATCTCCGCCACGACCTCCGCCGGGATGCCTGACGCCCCCGCCATGCCCGGGGAAGGTGCACCGGAACGAAGCGCCCAGGACGGATAGCGCCCGACCACGACCTCCTGCATCAGCTCGGGCCCCCACAAGCCATCGACCGGCTCGCTCGCCTCCGACAGCGGGAGCTGATCCAGCAGGGCATCGCTGCAGGACGCCCACACGACCTCGTCGGAGACATCCTCGATCTCCAGCAGCGGCCCCAGCTCCACCACGAGAGGCCCTGCCACCCCATGCCGCTCCCAGGCCTGATCCACGAGCGCCCTGTCCAGGAGCACCAGCCACCCCTCGTCGAACGAGGCACTGCACGCGCCGGGTCCTCCCGTGTCGTCAGGCAAGGAAGCCGCCTCGACACCGTCGCGGGCTCCCTGGTCGGGTACCGGACACATGCCCCACACGGGCTTTCCACACCCCGCCAGCCACACGGCCGCCACCGGAAGAAGGTGTCTCATGGCCCTACCTCCACGCGCCAGGCATCCGGATGGGCCACCCACCACGCGAGGCCCTCCTCGCCATCCTGCTGCAGGCCCTCCCACAACACATCCACGTCGATGACGACCTGGAGCCACGCAGGGGCCTGTGCCCCTGCATCTTCCAGCGGGAGCACCACCTGCTCCGCGGCAGGCTCGACCGACCACAGCTCGTCGCCCGACCGCACCTGCACCAGGCTGGCGTCTGCGAAGTGCACGACCACCGCATCCCACGCCCCGAGGTACACCCACGGATCCTCGCCACAGTCGCCCACGGGGGGCGCGTCGATGCAGTCCGCACCGACCACCTTGTTCTGCAGGACCTCGGCACCCGGACCGCTGAAGGACTGCAGCGGACCCATCCACCGACCCAGGGAGTCACCCAGCCACAGTGGATCCCCCTCGGGGGGTAGGCCCGGGAGGTACCAGGTGGCATCGAGCGGCGAGACGTGAACGGACACCTCCGCCAGCGTGACGCCCACCTGCAGGTCGGACGGAGCGCCCTCCTGCTCCCACCGCAGGGCGAAGGGGACCTGGACCCGCTCCCTCTCGAGCGGCTGGCACGCCATCAGCAACCACCAGATCAAAACTGCACCCCCATGGTGACCGACACCGTGAACGGCTCGCCTGCGATGAAGTGGGTGGAAGGGCCCGTGGACTCGTATCCGAGCTGCCAGTCGGACTCCGTGACCGCCTGGGCGTAGGTCCAGCGCACCGGCACGGCGTTCTGGACCGCCAGCTCTGCGTACCAGTTCAACCAGGAGGCCCGGGCTGCCAGATCCACCCGCATGTACGGTTCCTGCCACACCCCTGCGGGTAGCCAGCGATGCCCCACCGCGAGGGCCCGAAGCCATCCGCCCACGCTGAGCTCTCGATACACGTTGTACTCGTTGACCTGCAGGGACACCGCGCTGGTCCAGACCGGGGCATACGGCACGCGGGTGTCCAGGGTGAGCCATCTGGCTTCGTTCGCCGACAGCTGGAGGCCCAGCCGGATCCAGCTGCGCACCCACCACCCGATGTCGACCTCGCCGCCGAAGCGACGGACGTCCGATCCCCAGACGATCGACGGGTCGAGCCGGTCGTGGAACTGATCCTTTCGGCTGTAGGCGTAGAAGACCGCGCTGTTGAGGTCGAACAGCCCCTGGGGAGAATTCCAGACGCCCCGCGCCTCCACCGTGTCGGTCAGGTAGGAGAGCACCGGGCCGTCGTCGGTCTGGCCCGGGTACACCGGCGGCCGATACCCACGACCGGCAGAGAGCCACACCCGCGTGTTCCACCCGGCGTCCAACCACAGCCGGAAGCGAGGCGCGAACAGAAAGGAGCCCGTGCGGGTGCCGAGCCCGTCGCCCGATGCGTTCTCACCACTGCGGATCGCCTGCTCCTCGAGGCGAAGCGCTGCCTGCACGCCACCCCACCGGCCGATGTGCTGATCCTGCTGCACGTAGGCGGCCACACCGACGCGCTCCTCCTGGCCCCTCTCCTCCGAGGAGCGCTCCTGGCTCACCCGCCCCGTGGTGGTGACCGACCGGATCCTCCACTCCGAGAACGTGCCCCTCATCCACACGCCCGCCTGGAGCCGGTTCGTGCGGCCGTCGGCACGACGCCAGGATCGATGCACCCGGGCGTGCAGTCCGAGGTCGGTGCCGCTCTGCACCCGCTCACGACCATCACCGAAGGTCTCGTCCTCCTCGAAGCCCGTGAGGTTCTGGGCGACCTTCTCGCCGTGGGCATGCACCCAGGCATCGGCGACCAACGCGCCCCACCACCAACCACGCTCGATCTGCCCACCGCCGAGGAGGCGGGTGGACGAGCCCCGGCCGTAGTGGTCGACGTAGTCGGAGAAGAAGCTGACGTTGCCCGCGACCAGATCAGCCTCGGACAGCAACGGCGGCACGTCGAACCGGCTGTCGTGGAACCAGATGTACCCCTTGCCCCGCACGCTGCCGGCGGTGCCTTCGATACCAGCCGCAAGCCGGATGTCGCGCCAGCCTCGACCACGCCCCACACCTTCGCCACCGTCGAGCTCGCCGAGCACATAGGTGGACTCGGACCAGCGACTCGGACGCCAGGCCAGCGTGAGCCGACCGGAGCCATCGCTGGCGCCACCGAGCTGCCCGTAGAAGCCTTCCCGCGGCAGGCCCACCCTCACCCGGGTGCTGCCCGCCGTACCGAACCCGCCCACTTCGGCATCCTGGACACCGCTGCAGAAGGTGAGCTCCCGCATCAGCATACGCGGAACGATCCGCAGGTCGGCATAGCCGTGACCGAGCGCCGCGCCCGGCTGGTTCAGGGGCACCCCATCGACGAAGGTGGCGATGTCGCGGCCGTTGAAGGCGTCGTAGCCTCGGTAGGCCATGAGCCGGGCACCGCCGCGGCCATACACCTGCTCGACCACCATGCCCGGCACCCGATCGAGCAGGTCGGGCGCATCGCGGAGCAGCCCGAGCGACAGCTGCTTGCGTTCGAGGTGCGTGGGACACAGATCGAGCTCCGGCCGGTCACGGGTCTCCGAGACCACGACCGTCACCGGTCCCGAGCTCTCCGCGTCGGTCTCCTGCGCCGACGCCACCGGGGCCAGCAGCCAGACTACGGCCATCCTTGCCTTCAGGGGTCCTCCCGGGGGCGTGGTACCGCTAGTGGATTGACGGCACTCCGCTGCACCGCAAAGATAGCAGCCTCGCCACACAGACGAGAGGAGTGAGCGATGAAGGGCCTCGAGTGGAATGGACTCGGCAGGTACCGCGATGCGGGACTGCTGGTGATGCGGGCAGGTCTGGGCCTGTCGATGATGGCCCACGGCGTGCCCAAGCTCATGCCCAAGGCAGGTGCCGCCGGTGGCTATTTCGACGCCATGATGCCCCGCTGGGAAGGCCTGGGGAGCGCGATGCATGCCTTCGGCATCCACGGTGGCGAAGCCGCCTTCGGCATCGCCGCTGCCCTCGCGGAGACCCTCGGCGGCCTGTTCGTGGCGCTGGGGCTGTTCACACGACCCGCTGCGGCCGCTGTGGCCTTCACCATGTTCGTGGCCTTCTTCGGCCACGCCATCGAGGGCGACGGTTTCCGTACCTACGGCCACGCGATGGATCTCATGTTCGCCTTCTTCGGCATCATGATCCTCGGGCCGGGCCGCTACCGGCTCTCCGGACGGGGCGCATGAACCCCGGGCCCGTGGCCTTGGGCTGCCTGATGGCCCTCGCCGCCGGATGCACCGTGCCCTCCGACACGCCCGCCTGGGCCGTGGCGAACGTGCACCTGCAGCCAGGGAGCGAGGCCGCGGTTCACGGCTGGGTGAACTGGCAGCTGTATGACGCCCGCTGGGAGTCGACCGGCGCGGAGCAGGCCTACCTGTGTTCGGCACTGGGCACGCTCCAGGGTACCCGCACCGACGCCTGCCCCGACTGTGACGACAGCTGGGAGGTGTCGGTGGAGCCCGACACGACCGACTGCCCCACCGACGTGTGGCTGGAACATCCCCTCCTGGGATCCATCACCGGTGTGGGAACCGGCTCCATGGTTCCCGACGCCGACGCGCCCCCGGAGGCCGAGCTCGGCACCTGGATCCGATACGAGGGCGACTGGCTTCCCCACGGCTGGGCCACCTCCCAGGACGTGCACGTGCAGGCGTGGCCGGAAGGGCAGTCGCTCGACCTGCATGCCGCATGGACATGGCCGCTGTAGCCCCCACCGCACCCCCCGGGGTGCTGCCCCGGCACGGACATCGCGACCGGCTCGACCTTCGGGTATACCTGGGCTCGGAGGACGCCATGCGTACGCTGCTCATCGCCGCCGCCATCGCATCACAGGCCGCCTGCTCCCCCAGTGAGCCGGGCGACGCCGCCGTGATGGACACGGGGAACGATCTGGCCGCCGAGACCGCGGCAGGAGACATCTTCGACAGCGGCTACACCGCCCTCCCCGACACGATCCGTTGGTCGCTACGAGGCGTTCTGCAGACCGGCGCCCTGGGCGAGCTGCAGGCCACGTCGAGCATGGAGCTGATGCTGTACCTGCAGGACGAGGACACGTGCATCCAGCCCATGCTGCTCCAGCACGAGCCCACGCCCACCCCCGACCCCACGGAACAGGCCGTCGGCTGGTGGATCGACCTGCAGTCTGCCCCCGCCGACACCATGGGTGCCTGCAGCAACGTGGCCGCCACCCGCGTGTGGGTGGGACTGGCCCCCTTCACGCCCGATCTGCTGCCCTACGTGCAGCCCCTGGGCCTGGTGGCGGACGACCTGCTGACCCTGCTCGTTCGCACCGAACCGGAGGGAACCACCTGGCTCGTGGGTGCTGCACGCCCCCAGAGCACCACGGACGTGGACCTCGACGACCTCACCATCACCGCCTCCACGGTGGAGCTGTTCCCCGTGTTCAGCCTCGCGGGACACCCATGAACCTGTTCGAGCAGCGCACCGCCCCGGCGCTGGTGGGCGTGATCCACCTGCCGGCCCTTCCGGGTGCACCCCGAGCCCACCTGCCCCTCTCCGACATCATCGACAGGGCACGGGCGGACGCCCTCGCCCTCGCCGAGGGCGGCGCGGCCGGCGTGATCGTGGAGAACCTGGGCGATGTGCCCTTCGCCGCGGGCTCCGTGGATGCCGCGACCGTGGCCCACATGACCCTCGTGGCCCATGCGGTGAAGACGGAGGTGCCGCAGCTCGAGCTCGGCATCAACGTCCTGCGGAACGACGGCATGTCGGCACTGGCGATCGCACACGCCGTGGGCGCCTCGTTCATCCGCGTGAACGTGCTCTCGGGCGCCATGGTGACCGATCAGGGCCTCATCGAGGGCCAGGCCCGACAGATCGCCCTGGAACGAAGGCGCCTCGGCACGGACGTGCGGGTGCTCGCCGACGTGCTGGTGAAACACGCCGTACCCCTCGGCAGCCAGGATCTGGCCGACGTGGCCAAGGACACCTGGCTGCGAGCGGGCGCCGACGGGCTCGTGGTGACGGGCACGGGGACCGGCCACCCCACCCGGCCCGAGGACGTGGCCCGCGTGCGCGAGGCCTGCCCCGAGGCGCCTCTGGCCATCGGCTCGGGCCTCGATCCATCCACTGCCAACGATGTCAAAGAGCACCTGGACATCGCCATCGTGGGCACGTGGCTCCACCAGCAGGGTCGCCTCGACGCCCCGCTCAGCACCGAACGGGTGCGCAAGATGGCCGACGCACTCCGCTGACAGCGGCTCAGGCCACGAACAGCGCCAGCTGACAGCCCAGGGTGGGACGCTCGACGGGCTCCCCATCATGGGCCCAGCAGCACACCCAGACATCACCCTTGCGCTGGTAGGCACCCAGGATGCGGCCGGCGACACCCCAGCGACCCGGGTGACAGGGCTCACCGACGCTGCCGAGCAGCCCCTGCCCGGACACCGACCCCAGCATCGGCCAACCACGGCCGCGGGGCTGCAGCACCACGGCGTCGTCCGCGCAGGCCAGGCCGCCACAGAGGACGAGCTCGCCGACGGACCAGAATCGTCCGCAGAACCATCCCGGACGCTCGACCACGAACGCGTGGCGGGCGGGGGTCATCGCGGGAAGCGCGGCGACGATGTGCTCGGAATCGAGGTGAACGGCTTTGAGTCGGGGACATTGCATGGCGGGACCTCCCTGCTGGAGACACCGTCATGATAGCGCAGCACTGTACGGATGTTCGGGATGAAGCCCGTTCCGGACATAAAACGTCCACACGGCCTGAACTACCTTCCGCAGAGCACCCGAAACCGGCATTCCCCACAGGTTTCGCTCCCCTCCGGGAGCATGGGCGCATCGTCCTTGTCGACCCGATCCTTGCCGCTGCCGTCGAGCATGCCCACCATCCGCTCCGCCGACGCCGCCACGAGCTTCTTCATGCGCCCGATGTCGGCCCACTCCACCTGGGTCTGCCGGTGGCTCCCGTCCCGCGTCATCGCGCTCACGGCCGTGATGTCGCCGAGCCGGGCTCGATAGCGTCGGCGCACGTACGAGGTGTACAGCACCAGCTGCGCATCCACGACGTCCTCCGCATGCCGCGTGCCCGTCTTCCAGTCGATGACGAACCAGCCCTTGTCGGGGTCGTGGATCAGACAGTCCAGGGACACGGTGACCGGCACATCGCCCATCCACACCCGCCCGAAGGTCTCCACTTCCTTCACCAGCTCGGGTCGCTCCAGGACCCGCACGAACAGCGGGTGGGCCTGCAGGGCGTCCGCCTGACCGAGGAGGTCCTCCCACAGCGCATCCTGGAAGCCCTCGTCCGCCAGGCCGTACTCCACCGCCTCGAAGCCGCGGACGTCCTTGGGGTTGTCGAGGTCGCCCCGCGCCACGCCCGCCTCCAGCTCCGCACGGCTCTCGAGCTCCCAACGATCGCGCACCGTGGCCGCCGGGAACAGTCCACCGCCCATCGTCGCCTTCAGGATGTCCTCAGCGAGCTCGTGTACCCGCAGGCCGACCCATTGACGGCCTCCCTGCAGACGCTTCAGCCGATAGATCTCCCGCGCCGGATGCCCCTCCTTCGCCCGCCAGCCATTGCGCGAACCGTAGTACTGATACCAGTAGCGTCGAGGGCAGCCTTCAAGGGTCCGATGTCTGGACCACGACCAGCGAAAAGGTATCTTGTCCATCGACTCGCTCTACTCCAAGGGAGACACCCGTGACCCCTAACACCCGACGTTCGGCACTGAGCGCCACGATCATGTTGTGCTGTGGCCTCTTCCAGACCGCCCACGCCGAAGAACCCGCGCTTCGCTGCCGCCTTTTCGAGGCCCCCCTCGAAACCTCCATGGTCTTCGACACCTCCGACGCCAACAGCCAGGTCGGCCAGTGGGTCAAGGATCAGGCCAGCCGAGGCTGGCAGGTGCACTCCGTGCAGTTCTCGATAGGCCAGAAGCCCACCGGCTACCCCGTCGCCTACCGGCAGCTGTGCCTGGTGAAGAAGGTCACCATGACCGCCGACGACACGCCGACCGAACAGCCGGAAGACTGAGCCCTACAGCTTTCCGGCGTTCACGAGCGCCCGCATGCGGCGGGCCTTGGCGCCGTCCCGGGTCTCCATGACGCGGGCCGTCTCCGTGGCCACGTCCGAGACCGACGGTGGCCCACCGTTCGAACCCGTGCACGCGATCTCCACCTGCAGCTGGTCGGACACCTTCACGTACTCGCCGTCCTTCCCGCTGCGCCACTGGATGGGCACGCCGGAGACCTCGCCCGCCTGATGCAGCAGGTACGCCTGGCCACAGGGGCCTCGCTCCTTGAGGCCCCACAGGGCGGCCCAGTGACCCCAGCCCCGTCCCTCGATGAGGGCGGAGAGTGCATCCCGCCGGTCCTCGAGCCGAGGCAGATCGTCGAAGTAGGTCTCCCACGCCGCGAGCTGGTCGATCGCCCACTCCTCCTCCTTGGTGCCACCGCCATGGGAAGCGGCCATCCATCGACCATCGTCTCCCACGAGCGGAAGCGGCGGCGGCGGCGTCTCGTCCTCCAGGGTCTCGTACCAGGCCGACATCGCCATGGCGCAGCGGGGATCCGCCGCCACCTGACACGCCTCGATGATCTCGTCCTGTCGCTTCAAGGGGGCCACACGGACGATCCGGGTTCCCATGGACCATGGCTCCGAATAGGCCATCAGCGCGGCGTTGCTGGAGAGCTCCTCGCTCAGGTACTCCAGCAGCGGAACGTTCAACGGGATGAACCCCTCTCCCATCCGACCGAGGAAGCCGACCTCGTCTTCCATCTCGACGAGACCCAGCCGCCAGCCGATCCCCACGACATCGGCCTGCCACAGCGGATGCACCCAGGGGGCCCCCTCCAGGACGGCCTGCTCGTTGATGAGGTCCATGAGCGGGCCCTGGAGCTGGGCGTTCCAGATGCGCCACCAGGCGGACGATGACACGGGACGGTCGTGACTGGCCATCCACCAGGCGGCCCGCAGCGTGCGACGGGTGGCAGGCGCGGATGCCGTGAGCTCTTCTCGCAGGCTCCGCTGCAGCACGGGCCCCACGTGCCGCCCGGACGTACGCCACCAGTCGGGGTCACAGGGAACATCGGCATCGTGGTACCAGATCCGCGCGGTCAGCACGGGCCCGATGTCGCCGCAGCCCGCCAGCACCGCCCGCTCCTCGTCGGACAACGGAGCTCGTACCCTCGCCTGGAAGGCGAGCCAAGGACCCATCCACCAGATGGCCACGCCGAGGAGCATCGCGATCAGCGCCCACCACCACTTCATTCCGACGATCCCTCCGTCATGGGACTCGGTACACGGCCCCTCCACTACAGGCGGCCTTTGCGAGAACCCCCTTGGTCCATAGCACACGAGAGGCTGTGGATAACTTGTGGATGAACTGGGGACTGGACCCGGGTCCCCCACCCGCTGCCCACTCCCTGCAGAGGGCGGTTTGATCCCACTTTTTGCTCCCTCGCCACGTTGCCCCCAGGTTCATCCACAGGCTTCCACAACCCCTGTGGACAACTTGGGGAGGACTGTGGACGACGGCCCCACCGGCGCCCGGTCGTCCCCCAAGAACCACGAAGGGCCCGCCTGCTGAAGCAGACGGGCCCCTTCGGGTATCGACCCGCAGGACTCACTTCGGTCCGCGTTGCGGCTCTTCCGTTCCGGTGTCGCCGGTGTCGCCGGTGTCGCTTGTGTCGCCGGAGTCGACGGGCTCACCGGAGTCACCCGGCTCGTCGGTATCGACGGGCTCGTCGGTGTCGGGCAGCGCCGGGTAGTCCGGAGACAGGGACGGCGGTGCGGTGGTGAGATCCTGGGTGGGCGTGTCGAGCGGCTCGGAGGATCCGAACTCGAGGTTCGTGCAGCCGGAGGCGAGGCCGAGGGCTGCAAGACCGAGGAAGAAGTGTGTCTTCATGGGATGGGCGCTCCAGGTGGGGGGACGCGGGTTCAGTACAGCGTCCGACGGCCCCGTTATAGCGCATGTGACGTGCACGTGGGTTGAAACGAGGTCAGCGGCCGCCACGTGCAGGTGGTGTCACTCTCCGACCACGATGTTCACGTAGTCCACGCAGACCGCACCGCCGTCGTCCCACACCTTCATCTCGATCTCGTGCGCTCCCACAGGCAGGATGAACTCGAAGACCTCGCCGACGGCCATCGTACCGTAGGTATCGGACGACCACATCATCACGAAGTCGCCACCACCGATGCTCTGGGCCACCCCGTTGAAGTCGATCGACGCGCCGGCCTCGAAGACCAGGCCATCGAAGGGCTCTGCGATGTGGCAGTTGATCCGATCCTCGGCTGGCACGTCCTCGGCCCCACCGGCGGTGTCGAGCGCGGTATCGAGCGCATCGAGCTCGTTCGGCGGCGGCACGTTGATGTGGGCGCCCGGCTGCTGGGACACGGCGTCGGAGCCCACACCACCATCGCCGTGGTCGAGGGCGATGTCGTACCGACACGCACTCCCAAGGAACACCAGAACACCGACCGTGAGTACCTTCTCGATGTAAAGCATCGGATCCTCCGTGGTCCTGCCGCACCCGCGGTACGGACCCACATCACTTCCGTAGAATACCGAAGTCGCGAAAAAGTGCCAGCGGATTCTGCGGGATCACCACACGATTGCGGCATATCCGCAGTCGCGCGTTGCAGATTTTTCGCAGCACCGCTCGCCATGGTGGGTTTTCGCTGCTCGGTCAACTTTCTGTTACCGAAAGTTCCTGGCTTGGGAGGGCCACGTACCCTCGTCGTCGGGACGCCAGACCTCCTCCAGCACCACGCTCAACGCGCCCCCCTGACGCTGCAGCACCCCTTCCACGGCCAGGATGCTCGCGCCCATGATCACGGGTCGATGCTGGATCCACCGGGACGGCCACACCACCACGTTGACCAGTGCCGTCTCGTCCTCGAGCCCGAGGAACACGACTCCCTTGGCCGTACCGGGTCGCTGCCGGGAGCTCACCAGTCCCACCAGGCGCACCTTCTGGCCGTCCGGCAGATCGCCGAGGTCGCCGAGGAGGGTGCTCTGCACCCCACGAAGCTCCAGCCGACGACGCACCGCCGCGGCGGCGTGATCCGCGACGGACAAGCCGACGGTGCGGTAGGCGCCCTGAAGCGCGGTCATCGGATCCAGGGCGTCGACGGCCAGCTCCGGCTCCGCCCTGGACACCGCCGCGAACAGGGGCAGGTCGGTCCACATGCCCTGCAGGGTCCACACCGCACGACGGGGATCCGCTTCGAGGGCCCGGAACGCACCCGACTCCGCCAGCTTCTCCAGCGTGGTCCGATCCGCGCCCGACCGATGGGCCAGATCGATGAGATCCCGGAAGGGTCGTTCCTCACGGGCCCGAAGCACCCGATCCACCTGCTCGCGGGACAGCCCCCGGATCAGGCGGATGCCCAGACGCAGCGCCGGCGCGCCCCCGGAACCGGGCTCGAGGGTGCAGTCCCACTGGGACGCCAGGATGTCGACCGGTCGGACCTCGACCCCGTGACGCTGGGCATCGGCCACCAACGTACGCGGCGCGTAGAACCCCATCGGCTGGGCGTTGATCAGCGCCGCACAGAAGGCCGCCGGATGATGGCACTTGAGCCAGCCCGAGGCGTAGACCAGCAGGGCGAAGCTCGCCGCGTGGCTCTCGGGAAAACCGTACTCACCGAACCCCTTGATCTGCTGCAGGATGGCCTCGGCGTATGCCTCCGGGATGCCCCGGGCCTTCATGCCCTCCACCAGCTTCCCCGCGAGGGGCCCGAGGGTGCCCCGCTTGCGCCAGGCCCCCATCGCACGACGAAGCGCATCGGCCTCGCCCGCCGTGAAGCCCCCCACCGCGACGGCCATCTGCATGACCTGCTCCTGGAACAGCGGCACGCCGAGGGTGCGCTCCAGGATGGGCTCCAGCGAAGGATGGGCGTAGGTGACCGGCTCCTCGCCCATGCGACGTCGCAGATAGGGATGCACCATGCCGCCCTGGATGGGTCCGGGACGCACGATCGCGACCTCGATCACCAGATCGTAGAAGCAGGCCGGCTTGAGCCTCGGCAGCATGGACTGCTGCGCCCGGCTCTCGATCTGGAACACGCCGATGGTGTCGGCCGCCTGGAACATCCGGTAGACGGCCGGATCCTCCGCCGGCAGGTTGTACAGGGTGAAGCGTTCCCCACTGAAGCCCTCGATCAGATCGAACGCCTTGCGGATGGCGGTGAGCATGCCGAGGGCCAGCAGATCGACCTTCACGAACCCGAGGGCCTCGACGCCGTACTTGTCCCACTGGATGACCGTGCGGCCCGGCATGGTGGCCGGCTCCACGGGCACCAGCTCCACGACGTCCTGCTCCGCGATGACGAAGCCCCCCACGTGGATCGACAGGTGCCGTGGAAAGCCCCTGAGCTCCCGGGCCATCTCGAGGGTCCAGCGGACCTGCTGCGAGGAGGGGTCGATGCCGTGCGCGGTGAGGGTCTCCTCGAGATCGGAATACAGGCTCGGCCCGTGATGCCCGATCGCCTTGGCGAGCCGATCGACCTGTTCGACGGACATGCCGAAGACCTTGCCGACGTCACGGACGGCGGAGCGGCTCCGGTAGGCGATGATCTCGTTGACCATCGCCGCCCGTTGCCGGCCGTAGCGCTCGTAGACGTACTGCAGCACCTCCTCGCGCCGCTCGTGCTCGAAGTCGACGTCGATGTCCGGAGGCTCGCCCCGCTCGGCGGAGATGAAGCGCTCGAACAGCAGCGAGGACCGGGCCGGGTTCACGGCGGTGATCCCGAGCACGTAGCAGACGGCGGAGTTCGCGGCGGAGCCTCGCCCCTGGCACAGGATGCCCCGCCTGCGCGCGAACGCCACGACGTCGTGGACGGTGAGGAAGTACGACGGGAAGTCGAGCTGCTCGATGATGTCGAGCTCACGGTCGATCTGGGCCTGCACCGGCTCGGGCACCCCCTCGGGGTAGCGACCCGCCGCACCATCGGAGACCAGCTGCCGCAGCCATCTCATCGCCGTGTAGCCCTCGGGCACGACCTCCCGTGGATAGCGGTAGGCCAGGGCATCGAGGGTGAAGTGGCACCGATCCGCCACCTCGACGGTTCGTGTGATCGCCTCGGGCCACCGACCGTACCTGGCCTGGAAGGTCTCCGGCTCCAACAGGTATCGCTGGTCGTTGGGCTGCAGCGCGGTGCCGGCCTCGTCGAGGGTGGTACCGAGCCGGATGCAGGTGAGCACGTCGGCGAGCCGTGCCCGATCGGGTTCGTGGTACAGCACGTCGTTCGTGGCCAGCAGAGGCCTGTGCAGGGCCTCGGAGAGCTCGAGGGCCCATGACTCGGCCCAGGCGTCCGAAGGCGCCAGGGAGCGCGTCCACGCGACCTCCAGGTGGTCTCCGAAGGCGTCGGCCAGCACGCGGCCGTCGACCACGCTCCAGCCCGGCATCAGGATGGCCGTGACGCCCCTGCCACCGAGCCCCGCCACCTGTTGCAGCGTGGCCGAGGAGAAGCCCTTGTCGTCCTGTGTGCGGGCTGCCGTGAGGAGGCGGCACATCGCGCCCCACCCCTCGGGCGTCTCCGCCAGCAAGGCCACGGTTCCGTGCCCACCCACGGTGACCGTGGCGCCACAGATGAGCTTGAGCCCGAGCTCCTCTGCCCTGCGATGGGCCTGGACGAGCCCATAGACGGCATCGCGATCCGTGATCGCCAGCGCTTCGAGCCCCGCCTCGTGGGCACGCTCGATCAGCTCCTCGGGGTGGGACGCACCGTGGAGCAACGAGAAGCAGGACCTGCAGATGAGCTCGGCATAGGACATGCACTGAACATACGTTCATGCTTCGCCCATGTCGAGGGCTTCAGGTGGGCGAGATCAGGCCCACCTTCCACAGCCGCCGCAGGCGCAGGGGAACGATATTCCGCATCGCCTCGTCGATGAGGTCGGCGTCGTCGGAGGCCTCTCCGTCGACCCGGACGGTCAGGGCCCCCTCCTTCACCTTCTGCACCAGTGCGTGGTGCAGCTCGCTCGCCCCTCGGCTGCCATCGAGCAGCCTCAGCAGCTCCCGCTCGAACCGCGACAGCTGCACCACCTGGTGCCGCAGGTTGGTGACGGTGGTGTCTTCTGTGCTGGCCCTGTAGGCCGCGTAGGGGTCCGCCACGGGGTGCTCCGGGAGCGCGTCACGACCACACCGCTGCCGCGGCAGGAGGTCCACGACGCCGGCGCCATACGCACGGATGAGGATGGCGCCGAGGTGGGCCGCGTCGTCGTCCCCAGCCGTGCCTCCCACCATGGCCCGCGCCTGGGCCACGAGCTGTGGGAAGGCCACCTCACGGGGATGGACGTCGCGCAGCCAGGACAGCGCCGCCTTGGCCAGCGGGGAGGTGACGGTGACCTGTCCGTCGTCCGTGGATGCCTCGAACACCGCGGCGGTCCGATCGTCCCACGACACGTCCACGTCGTCCTTGGGGCCGCTGTTCGAGATCACCCACAGGTCTCGCAGGTCGGCATCGGAGAGCTCCCGCTTCAGCGACACCTCCCCATGGCACAACAGCGACCGCCGGAACGCCGTGCCCCGCACCAGATCCATGTACTGTTCGAGCCGGACGAGATCCGGCGCCACCCGATCGAGTGTGGCGCGCACCGGCTCCGGAAGGTTGGTGGGCATCATGTCGCCGAAGCAGGCATCCCCCAGGTACTGCAGCCCTTCCGCCTGCGCCTCCGACACGAAGTCCCCGAACAGGAGCGGCCGGTTCGTCTCCGCGAGGAAGTCGTGGAAGAAGTACGCGTCGGAGAACGTGTCCATCATGCCCACCGCACGCTTCATGGCCGCTCCGTAGGCGCTCTGATCCGGGGACAGGTGCGTGGAGAGGAACCTGACGAGGGCCTGTCCCTGCTGGACCTTCTCCATGGGGTCGGTGAACTGCTGGGCGTGGACCTGCATCACGGTGCGGGTGATGCCGTGCAGGTGCCAGCCGGGCAGCGTGTTGTAGGAGACATAGGCGATGCCCTCGGGGGCCAGCAGCCGCCTGCACGCGGCCATGAGCGCCTGGGCGACCTCCACCGGCACCCAGCTGTACACGCCGTGGGCGATGATGTAGTCGAAGGAGCCTTCGGGCAGGTCGAGCGCGGCGATGTCACCGACCTCCAGGTCGATGTTGCGCAGTCCGAGCGTCTGGACGTGGCGCTGCCCCAGCTCGATCGCCCGTCGCGACAGATCGATGCCCACGAAGCGGGCCTCGGGCAGTCGACTGGCCATCGGGATGAGGTGACCGCCCTCTCCGCAGCCGAGCTCGAGCACACGGGCGGTGGCCACGGCCGCCGGTTTCATGCCGAACAGGGTCCCGAGCACGGCCAGGCGATCGGGATGGGCGTAGGCGTAGGCCTTGGAAGGGTAGTGGACCACGTCGTAGGACGTGACCGCCTGCTCGGTCATGGGGGCTCCCGGGATGGCGTCACCGGCAGGATTCCACAGCGTCCGGTGCAGGACAACCACCCCAAGAACACGTCATCCCGGCGCAAGGGCCGGGATGACGGAGAAACCAGAAGCGGGAATCACTCGGGCGCGATGCCGGTGTCTTCGTCGCCACACAGGATCGTGTTGTTCTCCTCGAGCTTGATCTCGGGGAGGAACTCCATGGTCCAGGTGTCCTTCTTCAGGTTGGGAATCTCGAAGGTTCCGCGGGCGACCACGACCAGGGGGGCGCTGAGACCCTCGAGGATGATGTTGAAGCGACCGGTGAGGGTCTCGCCCGTCTCGAAGGCCGGATCGCCGTCGAAGACGACCCAGTTGTAGTGCAGGCCCATCCAGCCCTTCATGCCTTCGCGGGTGCGGAAGCGGGGATCGAAGGGACGGCCCTCGGGCTCGCGCCACAGGTTGTTGGACAGGAACGGCGTGGTGGCGGAGTTGCCGGTGACACCGAACTCGTCACCCGGGGGCAGACCGAGGATCTCCCAGTCGGCTGCCACGAGCGCGGCATCCTCGGAAGCCTGTGCGATCATGAGATCCGTCGGGACGTAGCGCTCGGACTGGGCGACGTCGAAGTAGACGTTGGGGAAGTAGGGGTCGCCGTTGCAGGCGCCGCCGAGGTTGTTGTCGCCGCAGACCTCGGACTCGTACTCGATGGCGGCAACGCTCGGGATGGCATCGCGGGCCACCTTGCGCATGTAGCGGGGGTCGCCGAAGTCGATGCTGCGCATGCCGAGGCGATCATTGCCCAGCTCGCCGCCGGCGTAGCCTGCGCCCCACTGCTGGGGGTAGAACCACTGGCGGTACTCCGCGGAGATCTGCGTGGCGTTGGCGGTGAGCAGGAACAGGCGGGCGTTCTCGCCCAGCGCGTCGCTCCAGCCCTGGAGCCAGTTGCCGTCGACGTCCACGAGCTCGGCGGTGCCATCTTCGTTGCCGACACACTGGACGGGCTGGAAGTTGGGATCCACCACCATGCCGAAGCGGAAGTTCTCGCCGCCGTTGAGCTCCTGGTGGAAGTACAGCTGCACATCACCCTCGGAGGTGATGATGGCCTCGCCACGCCAGGGGGTGAGCTCGTCGCCGAAGACGATGTAGCCATCCTCATCTGCCCAGTACTCGTAGTCGAGCGGCCAGTCGTCGTTGGAGACGACGGAGCCGTCCTCGCGCTGATCACCAGGGCAGACCGGGATGCGGTTGTCGAGACGCAGCCGCTCGTTGTCTTCCGGAGAGACGGCGTTGTCGAAGTTGCGACAGTCGATGCTGTAGGACACCGGGAAGTCGGCGTAGTCGATGTTGTCGCGACGAACGGTCAGCGAGCCGGTGGTAGGCAGGAAGGCCTGGTAGTCACCGGTGATGATTTGAGCGTTCTGCGGCCCACACGCGGAAAGCGCGAGAGCAACCAAGGCGAGAGAGCGGTACATTCCTACTCCAAAACTGGGCAGTACCAACCACCAGACAGCCCTGTATAGGGGGTGGATGGCCATCGCGTCAACACACGGCACCCCGGCGAAGGGAGTCGCGTTGCCATTGCGGCAGATCTAGCCCCAATGAGCCGATCCATGCAATGCGAAGGGGGCTCATCGGGGTGGGTATGACAGACCGCTTGCAAGGGGCGATCCGCGAGGGGGCTCGAACCGGAGATCCGGGAGCCCTTCCCCTGTACCGGGGTGACGGCGCGAGTTCGTGTGCGCCGTACACCCCGAACACCGGGATTGTCAGGGAACGACGGACACGGCTTCGCTGTACGCACCGGGCGCGACGAACAGACGTTCCTCCGCGTCGGTTCCGAACAGGTCGTTGAAGCCATCACCATCTGCATCTCCCACGAAGGCCTGCCTACCGAGCTCCACGTCGATGTGGAACCATTCGGGGACGAGTCCGGTGACCTCACCCATGCTGCGCAGCACGGTGACCAGACCATCGCCTCGAAGACCGACGAGGTCCTCGTGACCATCCCCGTCCACGTCGACCACCTGCAGGTGACCGTCGATGGGCAGCGACAGCAGGTCTTCGCCCGCGGCCGCATCCAGGTAGGTGCCTTCACCATCCTGAGTGACAGGGTAGGCCGTTCCGTTCACGTTCCACGACAGCACCGTGCAATTCTCGGTGACACAGGTGGCGACATCGACATCTCCGGACAGCGGGAGGAGCACCATGTCCTGCACACCGGGCTCCGAGAGGGTCTCGATGAGGGCGAGATCGTCGTCGTACAGATCGATGGCGTCGTCGCGCATGATGGCCACGTACCCGTCGCCCTCTCCGTCGTAGGCGCAGGAGATGTCGATCGCCTCACCCTGAGGCAGGTTGATGTTGCGCTCCTGGAAGATGGGCATCGTGCTGAAGTCGAACCGGGACAGCTCGCCCTTCTGGAGCACGAACAGCTTGTCGCCACAGCGATCGGCCGCCACGAAGTCCTGGGGCACGAGGGACAGGGTGTAGCGGCCCTGGGGCAGCTCCGAGATGGCGTTGGAACCCTGCTCGCGCTTCCAGGCCTTCAGGTAGGTGACGTCGCCCACCTCGTGCACGCCGATCCAGTTGACCGTGGTGGCGTCGAGGTCGATGTCGAGCTCGTCGACGAACGCGGTGCCGTTGAGGAGCATGTCGATCTCGTCGTCCTTGAGGCGCCACACCTGATCGCCCGCCTCGACCGTTCCGACGGCGCCGAGGTGCAGACGCCAGCGGCCTTCACCGGCCACGAACAGATCCTGGACGCCATCCTCGTTCGCGTCGGTGAGGGTGAAGGCACCCGGATCGGCCAGGTTGTCGACGTTCCACTCGAGGTGGCGGTCGTTGAAGCCGGTGAGGATCTTCAGCGTGCCGTCGTCGAGCAGGCTCCACAGGTCGACCAGATCGTCGCCCTGGCTGTCGCCGAGACCGAGCCACGCGCCCATGGGCCGGCGGGTGATGTACTCGATCTTGTCGCTGCCCGACTCGCCGGCGAGGTCGATCACGAACACCTCGCGCTCGGCGTCCTCGACGCGAGGGCCGAAGGCGAAGAGCTCATCGGCGCCGTCGCCGTTGAAGTCGCCGTCACAGTACAGGCGGGCATCGAGGGGGACGTCGACGGGCAGACCGGGACCGGTCTGGTTGAACTCGTGCTGCTCCTCCTCCTCGTCGTAGGAGTAGACGAAGCGGTCCCACCGGTCGTTGGACTCGATGACGGTGATCTGGCCGCTGCCCTCGCCGGCGTTGTCGCCCCAGGCCATGCCACTGGGCTTGGCGTTGAGCTGGGAGACGTACTCGAAGAACAGATCCTCCTCGCCGGTCTCCTCGTTCTTGCCCCGCACGACCCGCTCCAGGTAGCTGTACGCCTGGGTGGCATCGCCCTCGTCGCTGCCCTCGACGGAGTGCCAGGCCACGTAGATCTCGGGGCCCTTGTCGTCGCCGTCGATGTTCTCCACGATGGCGCCACCGATGGTGTGGGCGGTCTTGCGGTACGCCCGGTACCAGGTGGGGATGCCCTCCGCCGTACCGCTGAGGATGTACAGGGTGGTGTCCGACCACACGACCACGTCAGGGAACTGATCGCCGTCGACGTAGGTGACCAGCAGATCGTTGATGCCGGCCGCGTCGGTGGTGTTGAGGATGGGGAACGGACGGCCGACCCGCGGCACCTGCCACAGCTGATCTCCCGCCGCCACGATCACACCCTTGCCGTAGTCGCGGGCCACGTGGGCGCCCGCCTTGTCGGCGAAGGCCACCGGCAGGCCGAAGCCGGGCCAGTCGGAGGAGGAGACCGCCACGCGGGCGGTGAGCTCGCCGGCCTGCACGCGGTGGATACCGGGCTCGTCGAGGGTGATGTACCCGAGACCGCTTCCCGACAGATCGACGCTCACGTTCTGCCCATCGACCTTGACCGTGGCGCCGGCATCACCGGGCACCATCGCGCCGTGGGCGTTCACGGAGCGGACCATCAACTGGTAGGGCGCGGCGCCCACCTGATCCTCGATCACGATGGTCCGCTCGGCGCCAGCGGGAACGGGGATGGCTGGAGGGAGCGTATTGCCTGGGCCTGGGTCACATCCCAGGATCGCGAGGGCCAGCAGTCCCATCTTTCCAGTTGGTCGAATCATCATCACACCTCGGCAGGTACCAGATCGTTCGTCGCCAACCGCCCCGCACCACCCCTGGCGCGCGGGATCCGTCGCAGACGTCATCCCCGGAACGTTAGCATGCTCGAACTTCGCGTTGGACCCTGCCCCGTTGAGCGAAGATTCTTTGGACTCGTGCTTGACCTTATGCTGACGAACGGTACCACCATGGCACGAGGAAGCACCAGGAGGATCCAGCGATGCAGGAGATGCAGACCGATGTCGTGATCATCGGAGCAGGCACGGCAGGCCTCAACGCGCGACGGGCGGTGGAGAGGGCCGGCCGGCGCTGGGTCCTGGTGGAAGCTGGCCCCTACGGTACCACCTGTGCGCGGGTTGGATGCATGCCATCCAAGCTCCTCATCGCCGCTGCCGACGCCGCCCACGGCATCCACGAGGCCCGCCAGTTCGGCATCCACGTGGCACCGGATCAGGTCCACGTCGACGGCCGGGAGGTCCTCGCCCGAGTGCGCCGCGAGCGGGACCGCTTCGCCGGCTTCGTGGTGGAATCCACCGAGGCCCTCGACCGCCACCTGCGGGTCCAAGGCCATGCGCGCTTCGTGGATGCCCGCACCATCCAGGTGGGGGACCACACCCGCATCCACACCCACACCACGGTGCTCGCCACGGGCAGCTCCCCCTGGATTCCCGGCGCATACGCCCAGCTGGGTGATGCCGGCTGCACCTCCGACGCCGTGTTCAACGACTGGGAGGACCTGCCGGCCTCCGTGGCCGTCATGGGTACCGGCATCATCGGCCTGGAGCTCGGTCAGGCCCTGCACCAGCTCGGCGTCCACGTGCGCTTCTTCGATCTGGCCCCGGACTTCGTGTTCGCGCAGGACCCCGAGGTCCAGGAGAAGATGAAGCTGGTCTGGGGCGACAGCTTCTCGATGCACCTCGGATGCACCACCCTCGACGCCCAGCCCGCCGAGGGAGGCGCCCGCGTCACGTGGAAGAGCCCGGAAGGGGAGGGGACGGAGATCTTCGAGAAGGTGCTGGTCGCCACGGGTCGCCGCCCGAACCTGTCACGGCTCGATCTCGACAAGCTCGGCGTGCAGCCGAACAACGGTGTCTGGCCCATCGATCCCGACACGCTGCAGCTCGGCGACCTGCCGATCTTCGTGGCCGGTGACGCCACGAACATCCGGCCCCTGCTCCACGAGGCGTCCGACGAGGGCCAGCTCGCGGGGAGCAACGCGGCCTCCTACCCGGGCGTCAGCCTGATCGAACGGCGCACGAGGATGGCCGTCGCGTTCACCACGCCCCAGTTCGCGTCCGTGGGCACGCCCGTCGCCGAGCTCGACGGCCGCTGTGTGGCCACCGCCGAGGTGTCCTACGACGACCAGGGCCGCAGCCGGGTCCACGGGGTCAACACCGGGCTCGTGCGCCTGTGGGGCGACGTCAACAACCGTCGGCTGATGGGCGCCGAGATGTTCGGTCCGAGGATGGAGCACATGGCGCACACCCTCGCCTGGGCCATCCAGGCCCGCCAGACCGTCGATGAGCTCCTGAAGATGCCCTTCTACCACCCCGTGTTCGAGGAGGGCCTGCGGACCGGACTGCGGGCGCTGCAGAAGGCCATCAAGGAGGTCTGCGCTCGAAACACTTGCGGTGAGGTCATCACACCGGGCAACTAGGGTCCATGAACACCCTGCACCGCCTCCTGCCCCTCGTCGCCCTGTTCGCCTACGACGCCCTCGAGAGCCGCATCGGCCTCGGTCCGGCGCTGCTGGCGAGCCTGGGCCTGCTGGTGGTCGACGTGGCCTGGTCCTGGTGGAAGGAGCGCAGGGTCTCACGCCTCAGCGTGCTCTCCCTGCTGCTCGTGGGCGTCCTGGGCGGTCTGGCCTGGTGGACCCAGGACGAGCGGTTCGTCCACTACGGCCCCGTGGCAGGCAACGTCGTGTTCGCGATCATCGCCTGGGCGAGTCTGCTGCGAAGGGAATCGCTGGTGGTGACGCTGCTGGAGGAGCAGGCACCGGACCTCGAGCTGGAGCCTGGCGAGCGGCACTTCTTCCGTGGCCTGACCTTCCGCTTCGGCGTCGTGCTGCTGGCCCATGCCGCCTGGATTGCGTGGACGGCCCAGCACCAGCCCGATCGGTGGGCATTCGTCACCGGGATCGGAGGCATGGGGCTGTACCTCGTGCAGTTCGCGGGGGAGGCGGCGTGGCTGCGGTGGATGGTGCCACGCGAGCCATCCCCCGTCAGGGCGGAAGTCCCCGCCACTTCGGATCCCGTCGATCCCCGATGACCCGGGCGGGCACCCCCGCCACGACGGCCCAGTCCGGCACGTCCCGGGTGACCACCGCGCCCATGCCCACCACGGCATGGTCACCGATGCGCACGCCATCCGTGACGCCCACGCCGGCCCCGAGCCAGCAGTCCTCACCGATCTCGACGCCCAGGGACCTGACGGGCTGGGTCCACACCGGCGCCTCCGGTGCGATGCCGTGATCGAACGCGAAGATCCGTACCCCCGTGGCGACGCGGGTGTGATCGCCTACCCGGATGCCCTTGCGCCCCCCCTCCATGACGACGCGGGGGTTGAGGGACACATGCCGGCCGAGGACGATGGGACCATGCAGGAAGACCTCGGCGGCGATGCGACAGCCATCGCCGATGTGGATCTCACGCTTGGGTTCCGCGAACAGCCGCGCCTCTGGCGCCACGAAGACGTCGTCGCCGAAGTGCACGCGCTCGAGTCGTGACAGCTCCGCCTGAAGCTCCAGCTGCCACGGCCTGGCCCATGCTTCGTCCTTCGCCTTGAGGCGATCCCACAGCCTTGGCATCCACGAAAGCCGGGACATATGCTGCCGACGATACAATCCACGATCCACCGGTTCCGACAAGATCCGCCTCCCAGGAGCGTCCATGCGCCTCGTCCTCGCCCTATGTACCGTGGTCTACAGCGGATGTGGTTCGCTGACCCGGTGCGAGAAGGAGCGCGACGTCGCCCAGGCCCAGGGCTTCTCGGACGGACGAGCCTGTCACTACGCGCCGCTCGACCTGCCTGAGCAGTTCTGCAACAACGGCTCCCAGGAGCCGACGCTCGTCTACACGGCGGCCTTCTGCGGCACGGCCAGCCTCACCTGCCTCGCCACCAACCGCGAGTGGGCCATCGTCTGCTTCGAGCCCTTCGACACGTCCGACACGGGCGCGGTGGTCATCCGGCCCGAGTCGTTCTGAAGCGGGCCACCTCCTGGTGGCCTGACGGCCCGGCCCAAAGGGGGTTGTCTGACGCGGTGCGCTCCCTATTCTTGCCCCACACAAGGAGGGTCCATGCACCACATCGAGAGCGGCAAGGTGGTCCAGTTCCACTACATCCTCAGGAACGGCGAGGGCGAGATCCTGGACGACTCCCGTCAGCACGGCGAGCCCATGGTCTACCTGCACGGCGCCGGAAACATGATCAGGGGCGTGGAGCAGCAGCTCCAGGGACACCCGGAGGGCGCGGTGCTCGCCTTCGATGTGCCGCCGGAGCTCGGATACGGCCACCGACGTGGTCCCGCGATGCCCTTTCCCCGCCATGTCCTCCCCGAGGACATGGATCTGACCGTCGGCACCACGTTCACCACACAGGGTCGCGATGGCCGACCGATGGTCCTGTGGGTCACCAAGGTCGAGGGCGATCAGGTGTGGTTGGATCCACATCACCCCCTCGCAGGCACGACGCTCCACTACGCCGTCGAGGTCACGTCGATCCGGGACGCCACCCTGGACGAGCTGAGCAAGGGTCATCCTCTCGCTGGCAATTAATTTTGGATTTCTGCTAAAGTGGGATTGTTCCCGTCCGTAAGGGAACTGCCGGCACGGTTCGGCGAACCTGGTCAGGGCCCGCGATTCTACACGTCTGGGAGGGGGTGGAAGTCTCGCGGTCACCCTGCCTCTTTTTTGTCTTGAGGCAGCCGTCCGAAGGGCTCATGTGCTCCCCCCGGCGCGGTGCCCCTCCTCTCGACACCCTAGAAAGAATTTTTCCAGGGCTGCGTGTGAGCGCGTACCGACGGGCTCGTTCAGGCCAACGCGGGCTCTCGTGCCGGCTCAGGCAGAGCCACGGGTGCACCATCCCACGCAAGGGAGTCCGGGTCGTTCCACCAACCGGCCATGTCCGCCGGCATGGGCGCCGTAAGCGTGAGTTCGTGGCCATCAGGGTGCCCCACCGACAGGCTGTGGGCATGCAGGGCGTGTCGCTCGGCTCCTGCCCGGGCCACGAGCTCCGGCGTGTCGCCATGGTCCTGGAAGCCCAGGAACACGGAGGCCGGCACGCCATACAACCTGTCTCCGAGGAGCGGAAAGCCCGCCGTCCACAGGTGCACACGGATCTGGTGGGTGCGGCCGGTGTGGATGCGGCACTGCACGAGGGAGATCCTGCGGCCATCGGCGGCCTCCCGACGGCCGAGCACGGTGACGTCGGTGCGTGCGGACAGGCCGTCCGGCGTGACGGCACGCTTCAGCCGCACCTCGTCGTTGCCTTCGCCGATGGGGCCCGTGAGGGTGATCTGGTCCCACGAGGGCCACCCCTTCACGATCGCGAGGTACACCTTGCGGCACCGACCGGCCTTCAGGCGCTCCTTGAGGAAGCGGTTGGCGTCGAGCTCCTTGGTGAGGACGATGACCCCCGACGTGTGGCGGTCCAGGCGGTGGACGAGGTCTACCCGGTGGGCCGGCCAATTGTCCTTCGCCACGCGGATGAGCGACCAGACGAAATTGGTGCCGGCCGGATGCGCGATCATCCCGGGGGGCTTGTCGAGCACCACGAGCTTGTCGTCTTCGTGGATCACGGCAGGGCAGGGGGGCGCCGGCTCACTGGGCGCGATGCCGGGCAGGTACAGCCGAAGAACCTGATTCATCCTCACAATGGACGAGCGACGTAGCGGTCTGTCGGCCTCGTCACGGACCTGGCCCGCCCCGATGCCCTTGGCGATCCAGCTCCGCGAGCGGTCGGCGAAGCGCAGCGCGAGAAAGCGATCGAGGCGCATGCCCTCGGCGGCTTCTGGCACCTCGAGCTCGCGAAATGTGATGGCAGCCTTCATGGGGCCCCATCTAACCGATGATTCGCATGGATCGCGAGACACAAGTTATCTGGCGGAGCCAGGCACAAGGCGACAGACTGCCACGTGCCAGAACGGAGCAGGAGCGAGCATGGACTTCGACATCATCGTCGTCGGTGGCGGTCACGCCGGATGTGAGGCCGCCGCCGCAGCCGCGCGGCTGGGCGCACGCACCGCCCTGGTGAGTCTGCGGCTCGAGCACATCGGTCGCCTGTCCTGCAATCCTGCCATCGGAGGACTGGCCAAGGGTCACCTCGTGCGCGAACTCGACGCCCTCGGTGGACTCATGGGCACGCTCGCCGATGCCTCCTGCATCCAGTTCCGCAAGCTGAACACCCGCAAGGGTCTGGCGGTGCAGTCCTCGCGCTGCCAGGTCGACATCGACGTCTACCCCCGACAGGTCCAGGCTGCGCTCGAAGACATCGAGGGCCTGCAGATCGTCGAGGGCGAGTGCACCCACCTGCTCATCGTAGACGGTCGCGTGCAAGGCATCGAGCTCGACCGCTCCACCATCCTGCGGGCCCCGAAGGTGATCCTCACGGCGGGCACCTTCCTCGCCGGCGTGCTCCACTGCGGCGACGAGCAGACCGTCGGCGGACGCATCGGCGATGGCGCCGCCCATGATCTCGCCGCCAGCCTCAAGGCCGCCGGCCTGCGGATGGGCCGCCTGAAGACGGGCACCGTTCCCCGTGTCGCCATCGATTCCATCGACTGGAGCCGCATGGAGCTGCAGCACGACACCTGCCCCGAGGGGCGCTTCTCCTTCCGCGACGTCCCTCGGCCCCTCGACCAGATCGACTGCCACATCGCGTACACGAACGAGGCCACCCACGGCGCGATCCGCTCCGGCCTCGACCGGTCGCCGATGTTCAACGGCCAGATCGAAGGCACTGGCCCTCGCTACTGCCCGTCCATCGAAGACAAGGTCACGCGGTTCCCCGATCGCGACCGCCACCTGCTGTTCCTCGAGCCCGAGGGCCTCGGCAGCGACCGGGTCTACGTCAACGGCCTGTCGACCTCGCTGCCCATCGACATCCAGGATGCGATGCTCCGCACCATTCCCGGACTGGAGGACTGCGAGGTGCTCCAGTGGGGCTACGCGGTGGAGTACGACTTCGCCGACCCCCGCGACCTCGGTCACGACCTGCAGCACAAGGGCGTCGAGGGCCTGTTCCTCGCGGGCCAGGTCAACGGTACCTCCGGCTACGAGGAGGCTGCCGTCCAGGGCTTCGTGGCCGGCGTCAGCGCCGCCACCGGCGAGACCTTCCGCCTCGGTCGAGACGAGGCCTACATCGGTGTGCTCGTCGACGACCTCGTCACCCGCGGCGTGGGCGGCGAGCCCTACCGCATGTTCACGTCCCGCGCCGAGCACCGCCTGCTTCTCCGCGAGGACAACGCCGACCGTCGCCTCATGGCGCGCGGCCGGGACCTCGGCCTGATCGACGATGCCCAGTGGGCGCGTCACCAGGTCAAGGAACGCCAGATCCGCGAGGCGCTCGAGGCGCTCCGCGCCGCACGGGTGCAGCCCTCCCAGCAGATGCAGTCCACCCTCGAGGCCCTCGGCGAAGCGCCCATCCGCAAGCCCACCAACCTCGCCGAGCTCCTGCGGCGTCCGAGCCTGACCTACCACGCCCTCGCGGACGTCTTTCCCGGACTGCCCACCATCAGCGCCGAGGCCGCCGAGCAGGTCGAGATCGACATCAAGTACGCCGGCTACGTCGAGCGAGCAGCCCGCCGCTCCGCCGAGGCGGCGCGCATGAACCACGTGAAGATTCCCGGCGGTCTGGACTGGTCCCAGATGACGGCCCTCTCCACCGAGGTCCGGCAGCGGTTGTCCGATGCCTGCCCGGAGACCCTCGGTGCCGCGTCCCGCGTCCCAGGCATCACACCTGCCGCCATCAACGTGCTCGCCGCCTGGTTGACCAAGCACCGGTCCCAGCAGCCCGCTGCGCTCTGACGTCCTCGACCACGCGACGCGTGGTCAGTCCCCCTCTTCCGAGGCGCACGCCACGGCCGTGCACGAGGTGATGCCGTCGAGGCATGTGCAGGTGTTGCACCCGTCAGGGGCCACCCACGTCTCGCCGTCGGCGTAGGTCTGTCCCTCGAATTCACAGGCGCTTGGATCGCAGGCCCCAAGGAACAGCAACGCAGCGCACACCAGCCAACGCATGGCACCTCCAACGAGCGGAACCGCTACAGGCATCCCATTCGCGCTGGGCACCATGCGCTTGAGTACGGTCGTCAGCTCGCCGGCTCGTAGATGAGCTCAGCCGCCTTGCGGACCTTCGACTCGACCCTGTAGGTGTGCTCGCGCACCACGCGGTAGTCTCCGGCATCAGGAATGTCCGCGTACTCCTGCAGGAAGAGGACGAGCTTGCCGCCGGGTACCAGAAGCCTGCGGCCCATCTCCAGCACGTCCACGGGCGCTGCGAGAGCGCGGGACATGATGCCGTCGTAGCGGCCGCCCTCGAGTCGCTCGATCCGGGTGCAACGGACCGTGATGCCGGTCGACTCCGCACGCGCCACCGCCTCCTCGAGGAACATGCAGCGCTTCATGCGGCTGTCGACCAGCTCGACCTCGACGTCCGGCCACAGCGCAGCGAAGACGACACCGGGGAAGCCGGCACCCGTGCCCAGGTCTGCCCAGAGCCCTTCGGCCTCGAGTCCCTCCAGCGCGAGCTCCGCATCCTCGTAGTGGATGCCCACGGGCCCAGGACCCACGAGGTTCATCTTGTGCCGCCAGCTCTCGAGGAGCTTGCGATGCTCGTCGAGCAGGGCCGTGCGTTCGAAGCGGGGTGCCATCTTCTCTCCTGCGCTGATGGGCTCCTCTGGCACGGCTCAGGCGTTGGCGCCAGCGGGAGACGTGCGCGTGCGTGCATCGGACTCCTTCTTTCGTGCCTGGGCGCGCAGGTTCGCCTCGTAGCGTTCCACCTCGTAGGTCAGGGGCCCATCCGGCACGCACCACAACAGCGTTCGAATCCGCTCCCGTCGGTCCTCCCGGACGAGCCGGTAGGTCTCGTCGGTGACCGAGAGCTTGCCCTGGGCGTGCCAGGCGGCGAGGGCGTGGGGAATGACTCCTCCCAGATCCACACCAAAGATGCGCTGGAACAGCGCCCTGTCGATCTCGTCCTTGTCTCGCAGCACGTGGGAGAGGAACAAGCGCACCTCTCCCTCCAGCCCATACTCGTGCCCCTGGAAGAAGTGGTCCCCGTCCGGATCATGATCAGGGGTCCTGCACTCGATGGCGGCCTGGCTGAAGATGAGGGAGCGGGCCGACGGACCGAGACCCAGCAAGTGCAACGGTCGGCGCTGCTGGTCCACGAGCTGGGTGTAGCTGAACAGGCCCTTGTGCTCCCCGGGCTTGGACTTGCGTTCCTCGACGGTGAGCTGCCGGTAGATGATGATGGCATGGCCGTGTCCCCGTCGGGTCCGGTAGCCGGTGCCCGCCGTGGCCTCCTGGATGAGCTGTGGCATACGCTCGTGGAACGGCTTGATGTAGGTCCAGAACGCCTCCCAGTCGCCGCCGAAGTGGGAGTCCACATACTCCCGGGTAGGCGTGAGGAAGTAGACGTCGATCCACCTTGGCTGCAGGGCCAGCACCTTGCCGATCTCCTCGGCCATCTGTTCGGGAGTGGTTCCCTTCAGGCCCAACAGGAAGTCGCAGGAGATGTTGACCACCCCGGCTTCACGGAGCTCCCGAAACCGACGCTCCACCATGCTGAAGCCCTGGGGACCCCGGTTGTGGTCGGCGTTGATCGCTGACTGAAGGGTCTGCACGCCGAACGAGAAGTGCTCGAAGCCATGCTTGAGCAGGACCTGCAGCTTGTTCGGTCGGAACACTGACGGGTCGAACTCGAAGAACCGGGTGCTGTTGGGGTGCCAGCGGAGCTCTTCATCGATGGCGGTGAGCACCTGGTCCAGCTGGTCGGCGGAGAGCACCGAGGCCGTGCCGCCCCCCATGTAGAGGGTGTGCCACCGCAGGGGTTTCACGGCCGGACCGATCTTCCGCAGCGACCGGAGGACGCGCTGCGTGTATTGCTCCATCAACACGGGTGACGACGGACGCAGCCGCTCGTAATTGCAGAAGCTGCAGATGGACTTGCAGAACGGCACGTGGAGGTACACGTGGTTGATGGCATCCGTGCGGCGGTCCTGGGCCACCGCGGCTTCACGCCACTTCTCGACGATCTCGTCTTCGGTCCAGCGTTGGTCCGCCCCGTTGAGATAGCCGAGGCGGCTTGCGTCGTTGAGACCCGCGAGCTCCTCGTACCTGGCGTGCAGGTCCTCACGCCTGGCCATCCAGCCATCGGGTAGTGTCGCTGGTACGAATCCGGTCATCCTGTCCCCCTTTCGAGGGTCGAACGTACCACAGGTAGGCCACCTGAATTCGGCCGTCTCGCGACGTTTCACGTGGAACACCGCCCCCTCCCGCGGCCGTCCGCTCCAGTGGAAGAAGGACGCACCCCACACAGCACAAGGTCCAGACGACCACGCCGGACACCTGTCGTTCGAACGTCGTCACAGGAGGGCACCTCAGGCCGGTTGCTCCACCCACGGCACATGTTTCACGTGAAACATGACGTGGCCGTCCCCCCCGGTCTGGTCATGGTGCGCCAGTGGGTCGAGAACGCGTTCGCGCGTGTGGGTGGCCTGGCGGGGTGTTGATCCGCTCCATGACGACCAGAGGGTCTCGCGTCGGTCGCGACAGGGCCGGACGGCGTCCCTACCGTCGCGACCGCAGCCCCGACGAGGCGAGTGTTTCACGTGAAACACGTGGGGGCCCGACACCGACACCCGTCCCACCCCTGCTGCTTGCCGTGGCGAGCCAACAGGGTCCGGCCCCCGGGCCCCCGGCCCAGTGGCTACCCGATCCCGTGGAACCACGGTCGGGGCTGCACGGCACCCCTTCGCGCCAAGGGTACCCACGCTCATCGGACGCAGACAGCTGCGCCTTGGCAGGGAGCGCCTCGCACCAGCGAGGCTCCGTTCCACACCGGTGTCTCCACCACGGCGAGGAGATTCCCGTTCCAGCGTCAGGTGGTCCCGAGGCACATGGCCCACCATGTCTCCGCCCAGGCCGTCGCAGCTCGAGGCGTACGCACGCCCGTTTCACATCGGTCGCCGGGCCCCCCATCCCCCAGGCACACCAGTCACCACGCCACAACGCACGCGCTCCTGCACGAAGGTCACCCTCCCCCATCGTGCGCCGGCCAGCGTGCCACACCCTCCGGTCTCCCCACGTGCCCCGTCCCCCATGACCTCCGGGCCTGGCACCTGGCGCCATGTCCCTGTGCGACGGCAGGGACGCCCACGCTCCAGCCGTGCCCTCCATCCATCGCGGACCCGTCGCACTGCCGCGGTGCAGACGTTCCCCAGCGTGGCGCATCCGTTGCCACGACGCCGTGGTCCCACGCCCATGGCCCGCGCCCCCACGCGTCCCAGTGTCAGCGGGCGGGCTGCCACCCACAGCACCTCCCTACGCGGCCCGCAGCGCCTGCCGCCCGAGCGCCAGGGCATCGAGAGGCCTACCTGCTCGGGAGTCGACGGACGTCACGCCCCGCACGGCGACACCGCTGCAAGGCGCCCCCCCCGTCCTGCCCCTCCGTTGTCCATACATGCCGCCCATGACAGACGGCCGGTGCAACGTTCCACGTGAAACATGTCCAACCGAATCACCACCACCGTGTCCCACACGCCAGCAATCGTGCCGCCGTTCCACAAGACCGACTGCCCGTGGCCATCCTCAGGGAGGCGAGCTCCGCCGGCGGCCACCCGATGCCCGCCCCGAGACTCTCCACCGGGCCCGACACCCACGAGCGACCTGTTTGGCGCACGAGGCCCACACGCCCAAGGACGGAATCTTCATGTTTCACGTGAAACACCCATGCATGCGTCCTCACGCACCGCGGCAGCGGCCCGCTGTCCAAGCCGTGCGCCCCACCCCGATCGCACGCCAGCCGAATGGTGATGAGCACCAGTACAAGGAGGATCCCGCCAGCTCCTGACTTTCCACAGGTTCTCCCTCCGCACCCGTGAGCGCCGCCGCACGCCAAAATGATCGTTTCAGGCCACAATCAAGGCTGTTGGTGGATCCACACGCCACCGACCGATGCGCCATCCCCACAACTATCCCCAAAGTTATCCACAGGCGGCGGGGGACAAGCGATCCGCGTCTCCAAGGTCTTGTGCGGTACCGACCACTCCAATCCTCCAGGACCCGCGCGTGGACCATGGACCCGTACCATCGCGGACGCTATGAATACAGTCGCCCGTCCCCTCTCACCCCCGCAGGCACATGGCACACATCTTGGCGCTGTCCAATCAGAAGGGCGGCGTGGGAAAGACCACCACCGCCGTCAACCTCGCGGCAGGCCTGGCACGCTACGGCCAGCGCGTACTGCTCGTCGATCTCGACCCCCAGGGAAACGCCTCTTCCGGTCTCGGCTACGCCCGTGAAGACGTCACCATGGGCATCTACGATGTCCTCATGGAGTTTCGCGACATCGACTCAGTGCGCATGCCCACCGCCCTCGACAACCTCGAGGTCATTCCCGCCACGGTCGATCTCGTGGGTGCCGAGCTGGAGCTCGTCGGTGCCGAGCGCCGGGAGTACCGCCTCAAGAAGGTGCTGAACCGGGTCGCCGACGACTACGACTTCATCCTCATCGACTGTCCGCCGAGCCTCGGGTTGCTCACGCTGAACACCCTCACCGCCGCCAACGCCGTCCTGATCCCGCTTCAGGCCGAGTACTACGCGATGGAAGGTCTCGGTGAGCTGCTGCGTACCATTCATGCGGTTCGAAAAGGACTCAACCCCGAGCTCGTGCGAGAGGGCATCCTCGTCACCATGATGGACGGCCGCAACAAGCTGTGCCGCGAGGTCGAGCGCCAGGTGCGCCACCACTTCAAGGAAGGCGTCTTCGAGACGGTGATTCCTCGAAATGTGCGCCTCGGCGAGGCTCCTTCCTACGGAAAGTCCATCGTCGAGTATGATCCCCGCTCCACGGGCGCGCAGGCCTACCTCGCCCTCGCCCGCGAGATCCTCCAGCGTCACGGTATCTCCACACCCGAGTAGTCCCATGAGCCGCACTTCCAACCGTCTTGGCCGAGGCCTCGCCTCCCTGATTCCCGACTCCGCGCTCGACAGCCAGCCCCCCCTGGCCAAGCCCAAGCCCAAGGGCGAGCTCAAGGTGCCGCTCGATCAGATCACGCCCAACCCCGAGCAGCCCCGCAAGCACTTCGACCTGAAGCGCCTCGAGGAGCTGTCCGACTCCATCCGGGTCCATGGCATCCTCAACCCGCTCGTCGTGCGGCGCCACGAGGGCAAGTACATCCTGATCGCGGGTGAGCGTCGTCTTCGCGCCTCGGCGCTCGCCGGCCTCAACGAAGTGCCGGTGGTCGTCCGTGACGCCGCCGACCCCAAGCTCCAGCTCGAGCTCGCCCTGATCGAGAACCTGCAGCGAGACGATCTCGACCCCGTGGAGACCGCCCTGGGCTACGACCGCCTCCGCAGCGAGTTCGGCCTCAAGCAAGACGAGATCGGTCGCCGTGTGGGCAAGGATCGCAGCACCGTCGCCAACGCCATGCGCCTGCTCAAGCTGCCCGAGTTCGTGCTGTCCGCCATCCAGGACGGCCGCATCTCCGCCGGCCACGCCCGCGCCCTCCTGCCGCTGGTCGATGCCCCCGACGACCTCCGCAACGCGCTGGCCCAGGTCATCGCCCGTCGCCTGAATGTCCGCGCCACCGAGCAGCTGGTCAGCAAGGTCAACGCCACGCCCAAGCCCATCCGCTCCACGGAGAAGGCTCGTCGCGACAACACGTTCGACTACGCCACCCGGCTGCTCACCGAGTCCCTGCAGACCAACGTGGCAATCAAGGCGAAGAAGAACGGCTCGGGCAGCATCGTCATCAACTACACGAACGCCGAAGAGCTCGAGCGTCTGATCCAGACCCTCCGCGACGACGGCTGAGCTCGCCGCCCCTCGCGGGCCGAGACACCCCCCGAAGGGCGCTTCTCCGGAAGCGCCCTTTGTTCGTATACAGACGCCGTCTGCTCTGATACATGGAGGCTCCGTCCCAACGTCGGGGAGGTCCCGTGAACAGCACTACCAGGCCCTGTGTCGTGGCCATCGCCGGCGGCTCCGGTTCCGGCAAGTCCAGCCTGGCCGGCTCCGTCGTCTCCAGCCTCGGTGCGCACCGCTGTATCCGCCTCTCCCACGACGACTACTACCTGCCGCTGCCCGAGCACCATCGCCACGATCCGAGCGGCTACAATTTCGACGAGCCGGCCGCCCTCGACAACGACCTGCTGGTGCAACACCTGCAGGCGCTGCGGCGGTCGCAGACGGTCCAGGTGCCCGTCTACGACTTCGCCAGCCACAGCCGTACGCGGCACCGGCCGGTCGCCCCCAAGCCCTTCATCCTCGTAGAGGGCATCCTCGTGCTGAGTGATGCTCGGGTTCGAGACCTCGCCGACCTCACCGTGTTCGTGGACGCCCCCGAGGCCGTACGACTCCACCGTCGTGCCGAACGGGATCAGCGCGAGCGGGGACGCACACTCGAAGGCATCCTGCACCAGTACTTCCACACCGTGCGCCCCATGCACGAGCAGCACGTGCAGCCCGTGGCCGCCCACGTCGACCTGATCGTCAGCGGCGTCGATCCCCTGGCGCACCTGCGCGACCGCGTCCTCTCGCACCTGCACCACGTCCTCGAGGGAGATGGCCATGGTTGAGCCGGGGGCCCCGGGGCAGCGCCCCGCAGACGCACGACGGAAGCGGCAGCAGGGCATCCCACGAGACCAGGGCATCCCCAAGGCCCACGGTCGTCCCAAGGGCTCGGGCCGCCTGCCGGGAGAGGGCTTGCTGCCCGGAGAAGGTGTGCTGCCCGGCGCGCCCGGTCAGGTGCACCGCGGTTCGGAGGGGCAGATGGACAAGGACGCCTCGAACCCATGGTCACCTGAGAGCCCTTCTGAGGGCTCCGACGCTCCTGGGGCACCCTGTGTTCCCCCCACGTCTCCCGACGCCTCCTGAAGCCCCCCACGCCGCCTGCACGCCATGGCGGTGGGTACCGCCAGCCCCTCCGTCACAGGTCCGGCAGATCCGACAGCGGGTCCTCGTCGTCATCGCCGTCGAGGAGCTCCTCGAGCCACTGGGCATCGTCATCGTCCAGGCCGAAGTCGGCGCGCAGATCGTCGGCGCTCGGATGGACCTGCGCCTCGATGACCACGGCCTTGTGGGCAGCCTCCCGCACAGGGGCGGTGGCCCAGGGCAGCCGGCTCGCCAGCGCATCGAGCCGTTCGTCGTCGACCGAGCCGAGCTCGAACGCGTCGACCGGCTCCGGGTCGGAGCCCACACCGAGCAGGTAGCCCTCCAGCCGCGTCCCCGAGTCGACCCGACATCCACACTCGGTGGTGTCGTGGGGCGACCAGACGTGGGCCCGGATGACTGCACCTTCGGGCAGCTCCGGCGGATGCCGAAGCTCCACGGTGGTGTCCCAGTGGGCGCCGAGCTCCCCCGGCACGTTCACCAGGAAACGCGGCGTCAGCGGTTCTCCCGCAGATCCGTAGAGCCGGATGGAGGCCCCCTCCAGCGACAGCGGCCCGTCATCACCACTGCTCGCCACGAGCCGGACCTTCATGCGGTCCGACGCGCGCTCGACCAGTCCCAGGCAGAGCTGGACATTCATCATGAACCTCCGTTCGCAGCAGGCTCATCAACGCTAGGCACTCATCGACAAGGGTAAACCCCTGTCCGCCCCCGGGATTCATCGTGCCGGCCCCTACGGGCGTCCCGAAACGTCTCCGCCCTTGCCGATCGCCTGGGTGGAGCGCAGGCTTGCGGACCTCGGGGCCACGCCACACCGCGCCGCCCCCACCCCGGAGCCCCCCATGTGGCGTTGGCTGACCCTGCTGCTCATGATGCTGATTCCCTGGACCACGGTCCGGGCGCAGCAGTTCGTCACCCCCGACCCCACCCTCGTCCCCACCGAGGACCCCTACCTGCCCGCCGACATGCCCGAGGACTGGATCCGGACCAAGGGCGTCGCCTTCACCATCTTCGGGGACCCCACCGACCTCGCCGAGCAGCAGCGCCTGCTCGACCACGCGTCCGCGTCCTGGCCCGAGCTCTCAGAGGAGCTCGGCGTGCCGCTCGGTGGCCGGGTCCACGTGTTCCTCACGGAGAGCGAGGCGCAGTTCCACGACCTGCAGCCCGGCCGTGCCCCCACCTGGGCCGACGCCACCGCATGGCCGAACCAGCGCGCCATCTTCCTGCGCACCGATGACGCCCGTCCTGGCGTCGCACGGCCGCTCACCCAGGTCCTCGACCACGAGCTCGTCCACGTGCTCCTCGGACAGGCCTTCGGCCCGCGCCCCGTCCCGTCATGGCTGCAGGAGGGCCTGGCCCAGGTCCACGCCGGCGAGGTGGGCGCCGACCACGCCCTCACCGTGGGTCGCGACCTGTGGATGCGCCAGCGCCTGAGCCTCGAGCAGCTCACCGGTCCCTTCCCCGCTAGCGCCGCCGACGCCCAGCTCGCGTACACCCTCAGCGCCGACGTCATCCTGTGGATCCAGGACACCTACGGTGACGACGCCATGCGGGACATCATCCGCAAGATGGCCCACGGCGCCACCCCGGAGGTCGCCCTGCACGAGGTCACCGACCTGTCCATGGCCGAGCTCGAGGAGGCGTGGCGCCTTCGCTACGAGCTGGCCGACGGCTGGCGCTGGGCCCTGCCCGAGAACCTCGACACCCTCCTGTTCGGCCTCGCGAGCCTGGGGCTCGTGTTCCTGGGTCTCCGCCGACGCAGGGTGATGCGACACGAGCTCGCCAACTGGGACGACCAGGAGCGCGCCCTCGACAAGCTCTCCCGGCAGCTCCTCCGTCGTTGGTACAACCGACGCTCCTGACGGCCCGCCCCCACGCCCACCTCCCCAATCGAACGCTGCCGAAGCGCCCCGTCCGGGGTACAACTCCAGCCGCAGCGACCGCCGCGACCCGCGGCAGGGGGATGGATGCAGTCCGAGGTCTGGTACAAGGACAGATGGTTCTGGGGCGCCCTGGCGCTGGGCTTGCTCCTGCGGGCCCTGCCGATGCTCATCTGGGGCTGGGACTCCACCGCCTGCGTCCGCGACGAGTGCATCTACCGCAAGGTGGCCGAGCCGATCCTCACGGGTGAGGGCCTCGATCTTGCCCCCAACGCCGGCTGGCTGCCGGCCCCCGGCATGCCCTACGCCATGGCCGCCGCCAAGGCCCTCACCGGGCGCTTCGAGGCCATCAAGTGGGTGCACTGGCTGCTCACCCTGCCCCTGCTGGCCTTCGGCCACCAGCTCGCCCGCCAGGTGTTCGATTCCCAGCGGCTGGCCAGGGCCATGGCCTTCGGCCTCGCCGTGCACCCCACGTTCGTGTTCTTCACCGGCACGATGTGGACCGAGACCATCTACAGCGTGCTGCTGCTCGGCACGGTGGTGCTCATCCTCATGGCGCGGGAGCGCTCCTGGAAGTGGTCCGCGGCCGCAGGGGTGCTCCTCGGCCTCACGATCCTCAACCGAGGCATCGCGACCTACACGGCCCCCCTGTTCCTGCTCACGTTGATCGCGCCCGATCCCCTCTCTCTGCGCTGGTCCGACTGGCGTCCCCGGGTCCACCGGCACAAGCGCGCCATCGCCGCCTTCGTGGCCGCCACCGTGCTCACCGTGGCCCCCTACAGCATCTCCGCCTCGAAGCGGTGGGGCGGCATGGTCGTCACCGACGCCACCCTCGGCCACGTGGCCTACCTGGCCAACAACGACTTCCCGCCGGTCACGTTCGACTACGGCATCGGACAGCTCACCGGCCCCCTGTACGGACGCACCCGGACCCAGGGGCGTCCGAGCTGCCCCAAGAGCGACGGTCCCCTCGCCGAGGACCGCTGCGAGGTGGGCCATGCCGTCGAATGGGTCCGCGCGCACCCGGTGGAGTTCCTCGAGCGCATCCCCATGCGGCTTGCCCAGTACTTCAACCCCAACAGCTTCCTCACCCGGCACCTTCGCTGGAACATGTGGCCGGGCATCCCCTACGGCATCAAGGAAGCCCTGGTCACGTTCCAGGTGGCCTCCAGCGTGTTCATTCTGGGTCTGGGCACCATCGGGGCCGCCCTGTTCGCACGTGGACCCTTCGGTCTGCTGTTCGGCTCCGTCGTCGGCTACAACCTCGCCGTCATCTCGTGCCTGTACGGCATCACCCGGTTCCGGCTCCCCCTCGAGCCGATGTGGATGCTGTTCGCCTTCGCCCTCGTGCTGGTCCGCCCGTCCATTCCGCGCGATCAACGCACCACCAGGGTGGTGCTCGCGGTGGTCCTGTCCCTTCTCCTGGCCCCATTGCTGGGACGCTACCTCCTCACCGGGTATCCTCAGTTCTGGTGAGACCACGGCCCCCACGGGCCCCCTGGAAAACCGCTCGCATCGTGTCCGGAGTCCCCATGCGCCACCTGGTTCCCGTCGCCCTGCTGCTCATCGGCTGCGAATCGATGAAGCCCGCCGAGAGCACCCTTCCCCCCACGCAGGGTCGTCAGGCGTCGACCACCGAGGACGTCCAGACCCCCGAGGCCACGCCTGAAGAGGCACCCGAGCCCTTCGCCGTCGACACCGACGTCCCCGAGGCTCCCGAAGACCCCCTGATCGACGAGCAGCCCGACGGCACCTGGACGGTCCGCCCCCACGAGGTCCGACACGACGAGGACGAGGGCACGTGGACCATCCACCACCCTCCCGAGGAGGTCGCCGAGGAGCCCCCTGCCGACATCCCCGTGGTCACCCCCATGCCGTCGGTGAACCTCCACAGCACGCCCCGGCTGATCGCGGTCATTCCGAACACCCAGCCCCCCCGGGCCATCCTCGGCCTCACCACCGGCGAGGAGATCGTCGTGGAGCCCGGCACCATGATCCCCCACGCCGGCGTGGTCGTGCTGGCCATCGGTGAGGGAGGCGTCCAGATCGCCGAGGTCATCCCCGAGGGCGACCACGTCTCCCTGGAGTCCCACAACCTGGTGCCCCTGCACCGCCAGCTGCCCGCGCCCACGACGGGACCCGGAACCCCGAACCGATGAGCCTGCGGTAAACCCGCAATCAGGAACCGCAGCGAGAACGAGGCCTTCAGATCGATCTGAAGGCCTCTTTTCATGGGTACTGGATCCACCGGATGCATCATCGATCCCGGTACTTGCGCACGACGCCCCGAGTACGGAATGCCACGACTTCGGGATCCCACGACTTCAAAACGACCTTGAAAGGGCGACTTTCAGCCATCGTTCCGAAACGGGTATTTCTTCCTTGGCGAGAAGCGGCGTTGTGGCATACTACGGACACGTCGGACGGGAACCACTACACGGTTCACATCATGTCCGTAGAAGCCTTCGGTGAAACGCCGACTTCGGGAGGTCCAGATGGATTTCGTACAACCGGCAAACCCTGAGCTCGATCCCTGCGAGGCGCCGCAATTCGCCGCCCCCGCAGAGCAGCTCCGCGCCAAGACCCCCGACCTGTCTGCGTCGCAGTTCATGCACCCCGAAGACACCCTCGAGGCGGCACTCCGGTCGGTGAACCCCGTGGCGCCGCAACCCGCGCACCTGCTGCACGACTCCTACTCGGCGCCCAAGCCCCCCGTGAGCCTCATCGAGCCCCAGAACCAGCTCATGGAGGAGACCCAGCGCGCCGACGATCGGCTGCTCGCGGTCTTCGGCTTTGGCGTGGCGGCCCTGATGACCCTCCTCACCGTGCTCCTCTTCACGAGCTGACGCACGGGACACAGCCCACTCGGTGCGTGCGCCTCCCACGCGCACGGCGGACGCACCGAGCGGGCTCACCCTTCCCCCCACTTCGGCCCTCTGCCCTCCAGCGACCCCCTGAGGCAGAGGGCCGAGTGCTGTCTTGGGTCAGGTGAACGACGAGAAGTCCGGGGCCCGCTTCTCGAAGAACGCCACCATGGCCTCCTCCGCCTCCGGACCGGCGAGCTGCCGGGCGAAGACCTCTGCCTCCTGGGCCATGGCTTGACGGACGGCAGCGGAGCGGGGATGCCGCAGCAGCGCCTTGGACTCCCGCACGGCCGCGGGCGGCAGCGCGGCGATGCGGTCGGCGAGCTCCTGGCCGGCCGCCCGAATGCCTTCCCCTGGGACCACCCGGTTCACGAGCCCCGCCTGCATCGCCTCCTCGGCCCCGAAGCGCTCTCCCAGCACCAGCCAGGAGAAGGCCTTGCGATGGCCGACGAGAGCCGGCACGAGCAGGCTGGAGCCTGCCTCCGGCACGAGGCCGAGCTGGGCGAAGGGCAGGCTGAACTGCGCGTCGCTCGCCGCGATGACCTGGTCGCAGTGCAGGAGCAGCGTGGTGCCGATGCCTACGGCCATCCCGTGGACCAGCGCCAGCACGGGCTTGGGAAACGCCGCGATCTCACGCAGGAAGGCCATGACAGGGGAGTGCTCGGGATCGAGGGAGCCGGACGCGAAGTCCTTGAGGTCGTTGCCCGCACAGAACGCACGCCCCTCGCCCGCGAACACCACGACCCGCACCTGCGGGTCCTTGGAGGCCGCCACCAGCGCTCGGGTCATCGCCCGGTACATCTCCTGGTCGAGCGCGTTGAGACGCTCCGGACGCTCGAGGATGATCCACTGTGCGCGTCCGCGCAGCTGCGTCGAGACCCTGTCGGTCATGCCTGCCTCCGTGTCGTGCGGGGGCATCGGCCCCGGATGTGTGAGCCTACCGCAGTTCTCCCCCACATCCTGCGAGGACCATGGATGACGATGCTCAGACGGTGGAGGGACGCCGCCCGAGGTCGTCGACGGAGCTGGCGGTGTCCGGGTAGTGCATGTCGCTGAGGGTGTCGGCGTGCTTGGCCACGCCGAAGAAGCGCGACATGGAGTAGCCCACGCGATCGGCAGCGTTCAGCGGGTGCTCCGTGCCGAGATCCTCCCACCGCACGACCCTGAGGGAACGGGTGGAGTCCTTCAGGTAGGACGCGTCGTCCGGTCGACCGAAGGGGTAGGACGGGTTGAACACCGCCAGGCACCGGGCAGGGTAGCGGCCCCAGAAGGCGCGCTGCTCGGTGAGGGTGTCGGTGAGCCGGGCGATCCTGCTCGGCGACATGCACGAGCGCACCAGCGTGTGCAGGGCGTCGCCCTGGACCTGATCCGCCTGGTCGGGATCGACGACCCCGGTGTGCTTGGCGAGCAGCCTCATGGCGGCGGCTGGACGCTTCTTCCAGCGCTCGCGCGCGCCGGGCAGGGATGCGGCCGCGTACACCAGGCGCGTGCCCCAGGAGGGCCTCAGGAGCGGCTGGACGGCGTAGACCTGGGTGAAGGTGCTCGGGTAGGACAGGCCGGCCCACAGGGCCACCAGACCGGCGAAGCCCTCGCCGGCGACGCACACCTGATCGTAGCCAAGGTGCTCGGCCGAGGCCTTGAGCCACCGCACGATGTAGGTGAAGTCGAAGTGACGCTCCGAGTCGACCCGGCTGCCCCCGAAGCCCGGCACGTCGAGCCAGATGAGGCGCGCCTTTCCGGTGCGTCCCTCGAGCGCGGTGCGCCACTCGGACTGGCGCGCCCCGAAGCTCAAGATGATGATGGGCACGCCAGTGCCTTCGATGCGGGCACGGGTGTGGACCTGACCACCGCGACGCAGCCGTACGAGGAAGCTGTGCTCTCCCTCGCCGCTGGGCTCGAAACCTTCCGGGCGCCTGCGGTGCATGGTTCTCCTCGTGCCGATTACGCTGCCATACCCTACCATCGGCACATCACGACGATCCAGAAAGCCATGCCCCAGTACCCACCACCTCACGACATCGCAGAGCTGGAACGCAGAGCAACCCTGCTCGCAGGGCGTACCCTTGCGCAACTGGCACAGCTCGCCCAGTGGCCGGTTCCGGAGGACCTTCGGCGCCAGAAGGGTTGGCCGGGGCAACTCATCGAGCATCTGCTCGGCGCCACGGCGGGCAGTCGGGCCGAGCCGGACTTTCCCCACCTGGGAGTCGAGCTGAAGACCCTTCCGCTCAACCCCAGGGGCAAGGTCATGGAGACGACCTACGTGTGCACCGCACCGCTCGACGGCTCGATGGCCCAGACCTGGGAGACCTCGTGGGTGCGCAAGAAGCTCTCCTGTGTGCTGTGGGTGCCCATCGTCGTGCCCGAGGATCGCTCCGTGGCGAACCGTCGTGTCGCCCGGCCCTTCCTGTGGCGTCCCAACGAGGCGGAGTCGCGCGTGCTGAAGGCCGACTGGGAGCTCCTCACCGACTTCATCGCCCTCGGTGAGGTCGATCAGCTCCACGCCCGACACGGCGCAGCGCTGCAGCTACGGCCCAAGGCGGCGAGCTCCCGCGATCGTACCTGGATCCTCAACGAAGAGGGCGAGTGGTCCCACGCCAACCCCAAGGGCTTCTACCTGCGAACGGGCTTCACCTCGGAGCTGCTCCGACGCCACCTGCGCATGCCCTCGTGATAGCCTCCAGACCCTTCTGCCACGGTAGCTCCCATGAGCCTGATCAACGGTGACGAAGCACCCTTCTGGTTGTTTCCCAGCGCCCTGCCCGCAGACCTGTGCGAGCTGCTGGGCCGCCATGCTCGCGCCCTGAACGCCCGACCCGGTGAGGTCGGAGGCCCTGGAGATCCGGCCATCCGCACCGCGACCGTGGCCTTCTTCCCTCAGGGAAGCTGGGTCAACGCCCTCGTCGACAAGTACGCGTGGGAGGCGAACGTGCTCGCGGGCTGGCACTACGGCCTGAGCGGCAGCGAACCCGTCCAGTGGTCCCGCTACGACCGTCACGGAGGGTACGACTGGCACGTCGACACCTTCCTGGCCCACGGCACCACCCGCAAGCTGTCCGTCAGCGTGCAGCTGAGCGAGGCGGACGCCTACGAGGGCGGCCAGATCGAGCTGCGGCGCCATGGCCACGCCGACGGCTCGACCTACGAGCTACCCGACGGGGCCCGCGCCCTCGGCTCGGTGCTGGTGTTTCCCTCGTTCCTGATGCACCGCGTCTCACCCGTCACCGCCGGCAGCCGAACGAGCCTGGCGTCCTGGGTGAGGGGACCCCGCTTCTCCTGAGGCACCTCAGCGCAGGGAGTCGTCCCTCCGCGCACGGTAGGGCTCGCCCGTGCCGGGCACCGAGGGGTGCTCCACCGGCCCATCGTGCAGGAAGGCTCCGACGAGCGCGTTGAAGCGATCCTTCTCCTCGAGGGGCGGCACGTGCGCGGCGTCGGGCAGCACCCGGACCTGCACCTCGCCATCGAGGTGGCCGACGAGACGCGTGGCCAGCTCCTGGGGGAACAGCTGGTCCTGGGAGCCCCAGATCACGAGGGACGGCTGCTCGTAGGTCCACCTGGCCAGCTCGAGCTCGCAGTAGGACAGCAGATCGTCCACCAGGGCCTTGCGGTCCGACATGTCCATCTCCGAGACCCGCTCGGCGATGACGTCGAGCCACTTGTCCGGGATGTTGGGTGGCTCGGCAAGGGTGGCCTGCAGACCCTTCTTCACGTCTTCGCCGGTGGTGGGGAACAGGATCTGCTCCACGGACGCCACGTCCAGGCGGTCGAGCGCGAGATCCCGATCCTCCAGGGTGTAGGCGGGACCCGGTGCGTCGACCCACACGAGCCGTTCCACGCGCTCCGGGTATCGATGGGCGAGGTCTGCCATGACGAACCCGCCGTAGCTCATGCCCACCACGTGGACGCGGTCGATGCCGAGCTGGTCGAGGACCTGCACCATGGCGTCCGACTGGCTGACGAGGGTTCGTGGCGTGTCGGCGCGACCCACGCTCTCACCGAACCACAGCAGGTCGGGCACGATCAGGCGGTGCTCTTCGGCGAGGTCGAGCTGGGGCCAGAAGTTGCTCGTGCCGGTGGCGTGGAACCCGTGCAGCATGAGCACCGGCAACCCCTGCTCACCAGCGCCATCCACGCCCGCGTACAGGTGCACGTCGCCGAGCTCCGTCGACACCGTGCGCTCCACGAGCCCGGCACGCTCGAACGCCGCCACCTGGTGGTTCTCCATCCGCTGTTCGATGTGGCAGGCCACCATCGCCGGCAGCGCGAGCAGAAGAAGTCGCATGGTTCCATCCCCACGAAAGTCCCCCTGGGAGACGGAACCTCGGACATGGAACTGGATGGGGGCCCAGACGATGTTCCACGTGGAACACGATGGCACGCCCTCGCCAGCTCAGAAGCGCCACCGGCTGCGGGTCCAGATCTGCGTGCCCCCGTTCTCCGGGGCCCCGAACTTCGTCCACCGCTTGCCGATCATCGCCAGGGCACCGAGCTCGAGCGTGAAGCCGTTGCCGAAGTTCCAGGCGAGGGAAGGGAACAGCGACATCGAGAACCCTTCGGCGGTGAACATGTTGAAGTGTGTGGTGACCCGCTCGCCAGCGCTCTCCTCGTACTGCGTGTAGTCGACCCCGTTCATGTCGAAGATGCCGAACACGCGCAGCAGGCCGCGGTCCGAGGCGAAGCGCAGGTCGAGGCCCACCACCAGGTAGTCGCCGATGCGGGGGCGCGTGTACTCCCAGGCGCACTTCGTGCCGTCGAACGAGAAGTCGTCGATGTTCAGGCACTCGAAGTAGGGGGCGTCGTCGACCACCCCGGCGGCGCGGGTGTAGGTGCCCCCGGGGTTGATCCAGTCACCGGCGCCGAACTCGTCCACGAAACCATGGACCCACTGGGTGTTCATGTACAGGTGGCGGTTGAACGTGTAGTCGAGCCCGAGGGTCCACTTGGCGAAGGGCGTGGAGGGGACCACCACGTTGTCGCCGGCCGGATAGGCGTACTCGCCATCGCGTCGGTCGATGCCGAAGTCGAGGTCGTCCTGGTACACGACCAGGCGCCGCTCCTCGGGGAACACCACGGCCACCTCTGCGCGGTAGCCGAGCGGCTTGAAGCTGCGGTGGACCCACCCGAAGGGGTTGATCTCGCCGGCCATGTTGAAGCCGGCCACCTGCATCCTCGGGTACTCGACGATGACGTCGTTGGGCAGCAGCCCGTTGTAGCAGGCGTTGTCGTCTCCCTCGGGGCGGCTCGGGTCTTCGCAGAACTCACCCTCGACCTGGCTGACGCGGTTGTAGGCGCCCTGGGGGATGTCGGAGAAGCCGTTGTAGTAGCTCAGGGCGATGTCCTGGTTGCCCAGGGTGGCGCCAACCCGGAAGAAGTACTGCATGTTCGCGGCGGTGAACGCGGGCAGGTTCACGTCGATGTTCCGGATGACGGTGGGGTAGCCGACGGCCTCCTGACCGAAGGCGGCCTCGGTGGTGAGGTTGGCCCGAAGCTGGTCGTTCGTGAACGGAAAGCGCTCCACGCTCTGGCCGAGCACCGCGGATGCCGGCACCATGCCCGGCTTGAAGATGGGCACCAGGATGCCCGTGAGCATCCAGTTCCAGGCGGGCGAGTAGTCGAGCCGGACCATGAGGTTGCCCAGCTGCTGTCCGAACATCAGCGGGTCTTCGAGGTTGTTGGGCGTGACCGTGTTGGTGGGGTTGAACATGTCGGCCATGCCGAACATGGCCTTCTGCTGCCCCACACGCAGGTCGAGGCCGGGCACCCCGAACAGATCGTAGCCGTAGGCGTACAGCTCGTGGGCCTGGATCCAGAACGGGGAGACGGCGGCGTAGTCGCTGAGCTGGTCGAGGCTGAAGACCCGTGGCTTGGCCCGAAAGGTGAGATCGACGTCGGCCTTCAGCCCGAACTTGCCCAGGCGCACGTTCGCCCACACCTTGCCGGTGAGATCGTTGCGGCTGATGCCGTCGAGCTCGGGGTAGGGCTGGTACCAGGGCCCGAACTGGGTCTCGGAGGTGCGGAAGCGCAGGTCGTACTGCACGTGCCCCCCCACATCCACCTTCAGCTTGTCGATCTCCTGGGCCGCGGCAGGCATGGCCCACCCCAGCCCGAGCAACCACATGGCCTTGTGAAGCATCGTCTCGTCGTCTCCGGATGGATCAGGACCCCCAGGAAGCGGTCCCAGGGGTCCAGGGAAGGGGAGGCCGGGCGTGCCCCGGCATGGTCAGGGGGTCACAGCGCGATCTGCAGGGCCCGCGGGGTGAACTGCTCGTCCGGGATGTCGACGTTGAGCTGGACCTCCACCGGGCGGATCTCCGTCCAGGCATCGCCGCGGCGGTGGTCGGTCATGCGCAGGTAGCTGAACATGCACTGGCTGGCGTCGCAGTTGTACTCGCCGCGCTCCTCGGTGCGCAGGACCTCGTCTGACGTGCTGCCCATGTACTCCATGCGCATCGGCAGGTACTGATCCTTGCGCACGACCATGCGGATGCGCGGGAAGGTGAGCTCCTGGCCCGCCTTGGCCGTGAGCAGGACCGTCCACTCGGTGTCGGTCTCGGACTCGATCGCCGCGTCGTACTGGGAGGCGTACTGGGGCACGCCCATGTCTTGTTGGGTGAGCGTGGTGCCCATGAACCCCTGCTCGGTCATGTGGGAGGCCACCCGTCGGACCTTGCCGAACTCGGGCAGGTAGACCCACATCTGGGTGGGCGACAGGGTGAGCGCCCGGGTGCCCTTGAGGTCGCCGGGGGCGAGAAACTCGGTGAAGGTCTTCGTGCCCTTGACCTTGGTGACGAACTCGATGCTCTGGGGGCTCGAGGTGCCCGCCTTCTGGTTGAGGACCTCGAAGCGGATGACCTGCGATGCGATCTTCTGGGCGCCCGCATCGACACCCGCGAGGATGTCGGCTCCCTGACCGGCGAAGGCGGGGAGGGCGACCGTGGTCAGCAGACCGGCGAGGAGTGCCTTGAACTTCATGGGTGGCTCCTGGGGGCTCGGGCGCGACCCGCATCCGGCGTGGACCGGTAGCGGAGGCGACGCGCGAGCAGGGGAAGGATGATGAAGGTGGACACCGCCGCCACCAGCATCGCGGCGGCGGTGAGCCGTCCGACGTTGCGCAGGGGGAGGGCGCGTCCGAACGTGAGGACGAAGAACCCCGCCGCGACCATCACCGCGTTGGTCCAGATGGCGTGGGAGGTCTCCGCGATGGCGTGGGTGATCGATGCGGCCCGATCGCCGGTGCCGGCGTCGTTCCAGGCCGCGAGGAGGTGGACCGAATAGTCGACCCCCGCACCGATGATGATGCTGGCGAGCATCGAGGTGCCGATGTCGAGCTGCACCCCGAACGCCCCCATGGCGCCGTAGATGGCGGCCAGCGTGAACAGGGTGGGGCTCACCGCCAGCAGGCCCGTGGCGATGGAGCGGTACAGCGCCGCCATGAGCACGAACACGAGCCCCATGGCCAGGGCCAGGGACTTGAACTGGTTGGCGGTGACCGAGCGGGACAGGCCCCGGTACAGGACCGGCATGCCAGAGACCTCCCAGCCGATCGAGGGACCTTCCGCCGCCGGAAGGAGCGCCGTGGCGTTGAAGCGGTCCTGGAGGCGGTCCGACAGCCGGGACTGGAACAGCGGGCCCTGCTCGCCCGCCGGCGGCTCGATGCCCGTGGCGGCCAGCAGGCCCCGCGCAGAGGCGAGGCCGGCACCCGCACGGCGGATGTCGCGCCAGGGGCCGTCAAGGACCACCTGTAGATCGAGGATCGTGGCGTCGTCCTCCTGCACCCCCAGCGCCCCGGCCATCACGGAGACCACCTCCGGGTCGTACACGTCAGGCGGCATGGGCGCCAGCGCGTTGGAGAGCGCCACCGCCTGCTCGCCCGTGAGCACCACGAAGGACTCCTCCGAGGTGAGGAAGCGATGCAGCCCGGCCTGCACGGTGGCCGGCAGTGCCTCCGGCGCGGGTGCCTGGAGGAAGCCCCGGGCGCGCTCCTCCGCGGAGGCCGCGTCGACCCCGTAGGAGGCTGCCAGGGCCACGAAGCCCGTGACGAGCTCCCGCAAGGTGCGCTGGCGGACGGCATCGCCCTCGTCGCCCGCCGACGCCACCCGGTAGGTGTGCACCGCCTGCTCGGCCACGAGGGTCTCCACGGCCTGCAGGACGGCATCGAGATCGTCGGCATCGTCGGAGTCGATGCGCACCTGGACGAGGCCGGCCGTGCGCTCGGCGTTGACCAGCTTGGAGACCGACGGATCGCTGTCGAGGAACCGGTAGAGCACCTTGACCTGGCCCGGGGTGTCCGGGATGCGGCGGGCACCGCTCATGGCCTTGTTCACCAGGGCCACCAGATCCGGCGCGCCGGTGACCTGGGAGACGTGGGGGATGAGCGAGATGGCGTCCTGGATGCGGGCCACCTCACGCAGGACCTCCGGCGAGGTGAGATCGGCCTGCACCTTCAACAGCAGGAACTGGCTGCCGCCGAAGCGCTCCCGCAGCAGGGTCTGGGCCTGGTCGGGCCCGCTGCCCTCCTCGAAGAAGGCCGACAGGTCCATGCGGGCGTCGACGCGCCCCACGAGGCCGACGGCCACCGCGAACACCGCCAGCAGGGCCACACGCCCGGCCTTGCGATGGCGCAGCAGCCCCTGCGCGAAGGTGGTCATGGCGCGGGTGGCCGTGCCCTCGGATGCACTGCGTGGCCTGCCGGGAAACAGAGACAGGAAGGCCGGCACGAACAGCAGGGATGCCAGCAGCGCCACGAAGATGCCCAGTGCGGTGAACAGCCCGAAGGTCTGCATGGGCTCGATGTCCATCGCCACGAAGCTGAGCAGCCCCGCCACCGTGGTGAGCCCGGCCGCCAGCACCGTGGTGCCCGTGCCCTTCAGCGTGGCCACGACGGCCTCCGGACCGGGCCCGAGGGCCGCAGCGTGCCGGTGGTAGTGGCTGAGCACGTGGATGGCGTAGGCGGAGCCCACGGCGAACAGGATGACCGGCATGGAGCCGAGGACCACGTTGAAGTCGACGCCGAGCACCGCCATGGCCGCCCGGGCCACCACGATGCCGAGCGTGGTGGCGCCGAGCCCGAGGACCGTTCCCACCGGGTCGCGGAACGCGAGCATCATGATGACGACGATCACCACCATGGCGATGGGTGTGAGCGCCTTCATGTCGGCCTGGGTGGTCTCGTAGATCCAGGTGCCGATGAACGGCCCACCGCCGTAGACCACCTGTTCGGCGCGGAAGTGTCGCTCCATCACCTGACGGATGCCTTCGGCCACCGGCGCGGGCTGGGTTCCGGGCTCCAGGAAGGCCAGCACCAGCGCGGCATCGCCCTCCGCCGACACGAGGTTGCCCACCACCTGATCCCGGCTGAGGACCTGTGCCCGCAAGGCGGAGGCCTGCTCCGCGTTTGCGGGGATGGTCTCCACCAGCCTGGACGTGATGATGCCGCCGGTGACCGGGTCGTCGCGGAAGTCGGGCACGCTGGTCATCGACAGGACGTGCTCGAGCCCGGGAACCCCCGCCAGCTCGCGGGTGGCCTCCGCCAGGGGCCTGAGGACCTCCGCCTGGAACACATCGGGCGCCGTGACCGCGATCATGGCGACGTCGGTGCCGCCGAACTCCTCGTTGATGATGCGGAAGGCCGCGATGTCGGGGTCGGTCTTCGGCAGGAAGGCGAGCAGATCATCATCCTGCTCCACCGTGCCCGACAGCCCCACCGAGACACCGGCGACCACCAGCGTGAAGACCACGACGAACCACGCCACGGGCCTTCGAACGAGCCACCGCGCCAACACCTCGACCACGATTCCCCCCTTCGCTACCGATGAAGGGGCGGATTGTACGAAGTTCCTCGGCCGATGGGGAGGTCACGGTTCGACCTGGATCATGCGGCTCCCCTGTGATCTCCCCACGCCCGACACACGACCCCTCCCTGGAGCCGTCAGGATGCCATTTTGCGATCCCTGATCTTCCTGGCGCCCGCCGAACGGCAGATCCCTGCATCCCCAGCGCGCTACCGACCCAGGACGTCCGCTTCGGGGCGAAGGCCCCATCCGATCAGCGCTCCGGCGGCTCGAACGGCATGCCGAAGGGCACCTGGCCGACCTGCCCCCGCCACCGAAGCCAGTGGTCGACCGCCACGAGCGCCGCCATGGCCTGCACGATGGGCACCGCCCGCGGCAGCACGCAGGGATCGTGCCGTCCCTTGGGCTTGATGGTGGTGGCTTCGTTGCGACGGTCGACCGTGGCCTGCTCGGAGAAGATGGTGGCCACGGGCTTGAACGCCACGCTCATGGTCACGGGCATTCCGTTGGAGATGCCCCCCTGGATGCCGCCGGAGCGGTTGGTGGGGGTGCGGGCCATGCCGTCACCGGGCTCGAACACGTCGTTGTGGGCAGAGCCGCGCAGGTACGTGCCCGAAAAGCCGGAGCCCACCTCGAAGCCCTTGGCCGCGGGCAGCGAGACCATGGCCTTGGCCAGGTCGGCGTCGAGCTTGTCGAACACCGGCGCACCGAGACCGGCCGGCAGACCGCGGATCACGCACCGCACGACCCCACCCACCGTGTCACCGTCGCGACGGGCGGCGTCGATGACCTCGACCATGCGCGCCGCGGCGTCGGGATCGGGGCAGCGCACCTCGTGGGCGTCGACCTGTGCCTCGGTGACCCTCTCGGGGTCGACGCTCGCCTGCACATCGGCCACCCGATCGACCCAGGCCACCACCTCGACCGGTCCGAGCGAGGCGAGCACCTGCTGGGCGATCGCGCCCCCCACCACACGGCTGGCGGTCTCGCGGGCCGATGCGCGGCCTCCCCCGGCCCAGGCCCGCAGGCCGTAGCGGGCCTCGTAGGTGTAGTCGGCGTGGGACGGACGGTATGTCTCGGCGAAGTCCGCGTACGCGGCCCGGTGGGCGTCCTTGTTGGGGATCATGAAGCCGATGGCCGTGCCGAGGGTGCGCCCATCGAACAGCCCGGAGAGCAGCTGCACCTGATCGGGCTCCTTGCGCGCCGAGGTGAGGCGGGACTGCCCCGGACGGCGACGGTCGAGCTGGTGCTGGATGCCCGGCACATCGAGGACGAGCCCCGGCGGGCATCCCTCGATCACACCCCCGAGACCACCACCATGGCTCTCGCCGAAGGTGGTGAGCCGGAACAGCCGTCCGAATCCATCTGACATGTCGCCCCCAGGACGTTCACGATACCGCGATGGGATACCATCGGTGGCCACCATCCCGCATCCCTCGGAGACACCATGTCCGACAGCCTCACCAGCGCCACCGACATCCTGTACTTCTGGTTCGGAGACCTCGACGCCGACGGCATGGCCGACGAGGCCCACAGCAGCCAGTGGTGGCAGAAGAGCGAGGCCTTCGACACCCTCATCCGGGAGCGGTTCGCCCGCCTGCACGACCGCGCCGTGCTCGGGCACCTCGACCACTGGACCCACACCCCGGACGGTCGGCTCGCGTTCGTGATCCTGCTCGATCAGTTCTCCCGCAACATGTTCCGCGACACGCCCCAGATGTATGCCGCCGATCCCCTCGCCCTCACCGTGGCCAAGGAAGGCATCGAGCAGCGCGTCGACATCCAGCTGCCCTTCCACCACCGGGTGTTCCTGTACATGCCGCTGATGCACGCCGAGAACCTGGAGACCCAGAACCGCTGCGTGGAACTCTTCGAACGGCTCGCGGAACAATCCCGGGGCCGCGCCGCGGAGGCGGCACGTGGCAACCTCGACTTCGCCATCGCCCACCGCGACATCGTGGCCCGCTTCGGCCGCTTCCCCCACCGCAACGAGATCCTCGGTCGGGAGAGCACCCCGGAGGAGAAGGCCTTCCTCGAGCAGCCCGGCAGCTCCTTCTGAGGCGCTACTTCTTCTTCTTCCGCTCGGCCCGCTCCGCCCTCTCCGCGAGCTCCTCGAGCTTCGGATCGAAGACCTCGAGCTCGTAGGTGTGGGCGATCTCCCCGTTGATCCAGATCTCGCCCCGCCACTCACCCGCAAAGGGGGGCTTCAGCTCGGTCTCGAAGCCCGACGGCGTGGGCGTCTGCACACACTCCTCCCCGTCGTACCAGACCCGGTACTCGTGGCGGATGACCCGATCGCCATAGGCATGCCGCGGCTCCGACTGCTTCATGCAGGTGTTCCGCTCCATCCGGGCGTAGGACAACGCCACCGGTTCGAGCAGGGGTGCCCGGGCGAGTGCCAGCTTCACGGCGCCCTCCTGGGGCACGGCCTCATCCAGGGAGAAGCTGCCCGCCTCCGGCGCCGGCGGAGGCGGACGCTGGGGTCGATCCTCCTTGGGCGTCACGGTCGGTGCCCCGAGCACCGGTTGCGGCGCCGAGGGTCCACGTGCCTCCGGATCGTCGCCCTCGGCCGCCATGGCCATGTAGGCGTACCCCATCACCGCGCCTGTCAGTCCGATCAGTGCCCAGCGCCACATGGTGTCTCCCTGGTCGCAAAGGTGCTGGGAGCCTTCACGACACAAGGGCGCAGATCACCCATGCGGGACTGGACGGAGCCCACCTGTCCTGGACCGCGAACAGCGTGCCACCTGGGGCATTCATGGGAAGAAATCCGCCCTCCAGGCGAAATCTCGATCACGTCAAGGAAGTATCAAGCCCAAAGCAGGCGTTGTCCGCCGTGGATCCGGAGTGCGCGTTTTCCGGTACCGGAAAGCTGTGGCGGATCCGTCAAGTCGACGTCTAGTCTGCCCCCATCGCCGACTGCAACACCCCAGCGGCGAGCACGTTCCACACCGCTGCTCGGGGAGAGAATCATGATCCAGATCGCACACCACCAGTCCGCTGACGAGACGTCGTATGTTCGCCTGGCAGGCGGCGTCTGACGCACTCCCCTCTTCTCGCATCCATGGGCTTCCTCGTGTCGGCTCCGGGAGGTCCGCGCACACTCAGTCCGAGCCGGCGCCTCCTGGAACGAACCCATGCGAACGTCCCTCCTCCTCACCCTGATGCTCTCGGCATGCGCCACGCAGGACGCAGATCAGGCGACCGACACCGCAGACACCGGCACCGTCACGGTACCGAGCACCGCTCCCTGGACCACGGACCGTCGCTTTCCGACGCCCTGTTCCGTGTGGGCGATCGGGGTGGAGGATCGGGAACGCTACCTCTCGTCGTCCGAACCGCACCTGCTGATGCAGGCCGACATCGACGACAACGGCTACCCCAGCCGTTGGTTCCAGCCGATCGACAGCAACCCCTACCTCGACCTGCCGGAAGACAACGAGTCCTTCTTCGAGGTCGACGCCCAGGGTCGTCTGCTCTCCGTGACGTACACGAAGCGTACGTGGGGCTCGGACGGGACGCCGCTCCCCCTCGAGACCACCACAGAACACACCTACGAGGGCGAAGGTCTCCTTCCCGTCCGGATCGTGTCCGACAGCTCGGTGTCGGGCGAGGACATCCTCCACGAGGATCACCGGTTCACCTGGAACGGCGAGGATCTCGTCGAGCATGCATACGAGTTCACGTACCAGATGCCGGGTGACCCGGATGGCCCGACCACGCAGATCGCCACCGAGACATGGCACCGCGACGATCAGGGCAGGATGATCCAGCAGATCCTCGACACCGAGGCAGGCCAGCGCCTGTACGACCTCACCTGGGACGCCTCCGGTCAGCTCGTCGCGATCCTGGAACAGGTCGGCCCGAGCGGTGAAGAGACATCCACGTTCGACGAGGTGTTCCGCGTCGAGCTGCAGCACGAAGGCCTGGACATCCAGGAGTATGAGGCCCACAGCGGTGATGACATCCCGGACCAGCCGGGTCGGATCTGGCACACCAACGACGAGGGCAGGCTCGTCGGCTACACGGTCGATGGCTTCGAGGGACCCGTTCGGGCCGACCTCGAACCGGTTCCCGACCTCGACGGCGCACCCGGCTACATCATGCCCTTCGGCCCGGCACAAGGCGTGCCCGAGGGGTTCGCCACTCGCTACTGGTACCAGGGCGCACTGCCCGAGCCGCCTGCCCCCGGCCACGCCAGGTTTCCGACGGCCTGGTCCCTCGCGGCGACGCCCTACGGCCGGGAGCACCTGAACCTGCAGCCCCGCGCCACGTTCGATGCCGGCGTTCCCTTCCTGCAGATGACGAACGAACGGCCCGGACTCAAGCGCATCCAGTACTGGTCATCCCGGAGTGAGGCCCACGAGGACGTCCGCCGCTTCCGCCACGACGAGGCCGGCAACCTCACCCAGGTGTGGGACTACGAGGAGGGCAACCTGATCCGCGTCACCCACTTCGACTACGCCTGCTACGACGGCATGCTGGCGGAGATGCCGGCTCGGCTCCAGGACATGCCGTTCGAGCTGCCCTGAGTCCTGGGTCCATTCCAAAGGCCGCCACTACCGGCCGCGTCAGCACGCCCGTTCGGACGACCGACCGGCCGGATGGAGCCGCGCGGCCCGCTACCAGTCCAGAGGATGCACCCGCTCGCCCCACATGTCGGGCCAGTGGGTGGCCATGGCGGCGGCCGCTTCGTCGTAGGCCGCCAACGCCTCTTCGGGCAGGCCTTGCAGCTCCGGCACCCCATCCTGAAGGAGAGCCGCCGCGGCCAGCGAGCGCTCCACACCGCTGCATAGGGAGAGAATCATGATCCAGATCGCACACCGCCAGTCCGCTGACGAGACGTCGTATGTCGACCTGGCAGGTCGACCTTCCTGAAACCGATCCCACTCCTGCATTTTGATTCATGACACCAAGAATGGTACGCTCCTTTCATCGGATGAAGCGGGCCTACCCGGACCCCTGAACCGGACGTCGTCGACCCACGACGGGTGCAACCACGTGTTCGGAGGAGCCTCCATGCGCCTGCTCATACTTCCATTCCTGCTGACGACCGCCTGCGAGCGCACCGAGAGCGAGGAGCCCGTCGACACCGCGAGCGACACGAGCGAGGTCGATGCACCTTCGTCGTCCCCGTCCACGTCCCGCCGGTTCCCGACGCCCTGCGAGACGAGGGCCTGGTACGGCGGCGACACCAGCAACTTCCCGCCCGAAGCCCAACATGCCCTGCAGTTCCCGTACACCGTCCAGACCACCACGTTGGACGCCGACGGCCTTCCGCAGCGCATCGAACACATGATGGACCAGCCCACGTTTCCCGGACTCTCGGCGGATCCCCTGGTGGCCGTGTTCCAGCACGACGAGCAGGGCCGTGTCACGGAGGTGCTCATTCACAGCCATGATGCACGCGACCTGGCGGACGGCACCTCCTCCCCCACCACCACGGAGATGACGTTCTCCTACGACGGCACCTCGCCCGATCCCTCGGCGGTCGTGCAGAGCTCCACGGACGCGTCGAGGGTCCGTCACCTCGACATCTCCCGCGGGCCGGAGGGCGTCTCCCGCATGGTCGATTCCGTGTTCGCCGACGACGCCGACGATGCCGAGCTGCTAGGCCTCGTGAGCCATGACTTCACCTACGACGGTGGTCTGCTGACAGACGTCGTAACGACCACCGGCTTGGACGAATCCTCGATCAGACGCGAGCTGCATTCCTTCGACCATGATGATCAGGGGCGGCTCTTGCGGGTGCAGCGGGTCATGCAGGTCCGCCAGGAATTCCACCCCCAGTCCATCCACGACTACGTCTGGAACGGCTCCGAGGTGGAGATCGTCGAAGAGGACGGCGCCGATCCGTCCGTCTCCACCACCCGTGTGACCCACTTCCTCGACGGCACGGCCATCGACGAGAGCTGGTACGGCGGCCAGGCCGCGCGCTACGCGCCGCTCGAGCCGTCCGAGCCCGGCGGCGATCAGGTGGTCACGTTCCATCCCATCGTCGATGGCGTTCCCGACGAACGGCCCACGAGCCAGGTCATCCTCGAAGGTCCCCGACCCGAGCTGCTCGGACCCGACACCCGGATGGTGTTCGTGCCGCCCTGGACCTTCATCCACGGCAGCCGGAACTTCCTGTCCCTGGAAGCGAATTTCGCACTTCCCCAGCTGGTGCCCGGCCTTCCTGCCCTCCTACCCGACTCGGCCCTCATCGAGCACGTCGATCACCGGGATCACCCACGAGAAGAGCACGTCCGCTGGCGGGTCAACCGCGACGAAGCGGGCAACCACACCCAGCTCGTCGTGACCGACGGCAACGACGTCTGGCTCATGCTCGAGCACGACTACAGCTGCTACGCGCCATTCGTCGACGAGATGCCGGAGCGGCTCGAGGATGTCCCGTTTCCCCCTCGGTAGACGTCCATGACGTCCGCCACTACCGGCCGCGTCAGCGCGCCCGTTCGGACGACCGACCGGCCGGATGGAGCCGCGCGGCCCCCTACCAATCCAGAGGATGCACCCGCTCGCCCCACTTGTCGGGCCAGTGGGTGGCCATGGCGGCGGCCGCTTCGTCGTAGGCCGCAAACGCCTCTTCGGGCAGGCCTTCGAGACCCGGCGCCTCACCCTCGAGCATCACCGCCGCGGCCAGTGAGCGTTCCACCCACGAGAGCCGGATGTAGGCCTGGAACCAGTCGCGATCATGGGCGAACCGCCAGGCCTCCCACTGCTCGTCCGTCCAGCCGGCGCTCTCCCGAGGCGGGACGGGTGCCGTCAGCCCTTCCTCCATGGCGCCCAGGGCCACCTCGACCACCGCGTCCATCTGGCAGCCGGCGTCGTCGCAGTCCATCACCCCATGCTCGCGAAGGACGGCGTCGAGGGCCACCGCCGGGTCCATCACCGGGCGCAGCCCCTGGGGCCGCTCCTCGTCGATGCGTCGCCATGGTTCGTGGGATGGGTCGATCCGGTGGACGCAGGTGAGCGTGGCGCGATCGCCATGGTCGTCGAGGACACAGTCCTGATCCTTCAGGACGTACGCCATGCGGGTCCCGGACACACCCTTGTGGGTGAACAGGCTGACCTCCATGAAGCGCTCGAGCGCCTCCAGCTCCTTCTCTCCGATCCAGGTCTCCCGGCGCACTGGCTCTCCACATCGAGGCACGGGCACCATCTGCGCCGTCAACGGCAGCATGGCGTACGTTCCCCTCGAGCAGGGCGGCCCCTCCCCGTGCACGGTGTGGATCTGGGTGAGGAGGACATCGGGGGCAAAACAGGCCCACTCTTCGCCGTCCAACGCATGCGCGTTGGGCCCCGTGGCATAGCCTTCCTGGGCGAGCAGACGGGCCTCGTCCATGTCCGGCGGCACGAACATCACCATGCGGTCGCCTTCGACCTGCCCGAGTCCGGAACGTCCCCCGACCCCCACGACCAGGTAGCGGTCTGCCCAACCACCGGGAAACGTCAGCCCACGGAGGTTGCACGAGACCTCCTTCCAGTCGGTGTGGGGCAGCACCTCGCGCATCTCGTCGGTCCAGGATGCTTCGACCATCTCGAGCTGGGCCGGTTCGACGGCCGCGACACCAGGGCCAGGTCGAGTGCCGGCGCCGGAAGCATGGGCCACAGGCCGCGCGGCCACTGGAGCTCCCGCCGCCGTCGGCGACCCATCCCTCCTCAACCACAGCCAGGCCACCGCCACGGCACACACCAGCACGACCAGGAGCAACGCCCGCCGTCGATCGTCCATGGGACCTCCCGTCACGGAGGAAACGCTACCACGGAGCAGGGTTTTTCAGAACAACCCCAGCTGCCGCCCATGCCCGGGCACCCGGAACGTGCCGGGGCTGCACGGCATCCGCTCCCCCTCGTTCAGCCCGAGCTTGCGGCACCACAGGTCGAAGGTGGCCTTGACCACCTGCCAGCGGGGCCCCTGCCCTTCGAACCGGGCCCCGAACGCCGTGTGGCCGGCCGCGCCCGTCTGCGAGTCTTCCAGCGCCCGCGCCACCTTCGCCGCCTTCAGGGGCAGCCGCTCCGCCATGCGCTGGGCGAACACCTGGGCCACCGGCTCGCTCAGCCGCAGTCGGCCCATGAAGGCGCTGGTGGCCCCGCCCTCGGCCGCCCGCTGCAGCACCGACGGGATGAGGTGGTCGGACAGGCCCACGATCATCGGCGCCAGGCTCACCCCCACCGGCACGCCCGCCTCGGACAGCTCGCGGATGGCCCGGAACCGCGCCGAGAGCGGCGATGCCCCCGGCTCCAGCGCCCGCACCAGGGCCTCATCGCCGACCGGCACCGACACCATCACCCGGGCGCCGCCCCAGGACGCCATCTCGCCGAGCAGATCCACATCGCGCATCACCAGTGCACTGCGGGTGATGATCGCGACCGGCTGGCGGAAGTCCCGGGCCACCTGCAGACACGCCCGCATGAGCCCGAGCTTGCGCTCCAGGGGCTGGTAGGTGTCGGTCACCCCGGAGAACATCACCCACTCCCCCTTCCAGGACGTCTTCCGGAGCTCCCGATCGAACAGCGCGGGGGCGTCCATCTTGGCGAACAGGATGCGCTCGAAGTCCTCGCCGGCGTTGAGCTCGAGGAACTCGTGGTTCCGCCGCGCGTAGCAGTAGGCGCAGGCGTGGGTGCAGCCGCGATACAGGTTGGCGGACCACTCGAACGACAGATCGGGGCTCTTCTGCTTCACCAGCAGGGTCTTCGCGTGATCCGGACGCACCTGCAGCTTCACCGGCGGCGGGGGCTCCCACCACTCGATGGACCGCTGGGTGAAGGGATTCACGGGGCCGCCACGACTGAACATGCGTTCATCTATCGCCCATTTCCGGGGTCGCTTCAAGGGCGGACGCGACCGATACCCCCAAAGGCGCCCCTCAACCTGTCAGTCGGTCCGCCATCGGGATAGACCGCCGCCATGCGTGATTCACTGATCGTCTCTGCCCTCTCCCTCGTCCCCCGCAACCGCGCGGCGTGGCTGATGGGCTGGTTCGCCCGAACCGGCCTGTCCAAGGTCATCATCCGCTGGTTCGTGCGCACCTACGGCCTCGACATGTCCGAGGCCCAGGGCGACGTGGGCGACTTCGACTCCCTGGAGTCCCTGTTCACCCGCCGGCTCCTGCCCGGTCGTCGTCCCATCGACGACACCGAGCACGCCATGGTCTCGCCCTGCGACGGCGAGGTCGCCTGGGCGGGCACCACCGAGGGCGGTCAGTTCGACATCGCGCCCGGTCGTCCGCTCACCATCGCCGGCCTGCTCGACATGCCCTACGAGGGCGAGGCGGATGTCGCGGTGATCTACCTGTCCCCCAAGGACTACCACCGGGTCCACAGCCCGGTCGACGGCAAGGTCACCTGGTGGTCGTACCTGCCCGGCACCCTGTGGCCCGTGTTCCCCGCCGCCGTGCGCTCCATCACCGGGCTGTTCGCCAAGAACGAGCGCACCAACGCCCACATCGAAGGCCCCACCGGCCCGCTCGATGTCGTCCTGGTGGGTGCCTTCGGCGTCGGTCGCATGTCGATGGCCTTCACCGACCTGCTGACCAACACCGGCGGCAGCAAGACCGTCCAGCAGATGGATCCCGCCTTCGAACTGGCCCGCGGTGACGATCTGGGCGCGTTCCACCTGGGCTCCACCGTCGTCCTCATCGCACCCGCCGGCTCCTGGCACTGGAAGCGCTCCGCCGGCGAGATGGTGAAGATGGGCGAGCTGTTCGCAACGAGGCGCTGACATGATGGACATCGACCAGCAGACCGTCGAGGCCCTGGACTGGCCCACCGTGCTGCAGGCCCTGTCCGAGCAGGCCCGCACCGCCATGGGCGCCCGCGAGGTGCTCACGCTTCGTGATCTCGGCAGCGTCGCCGAGATCCGCCGCACCCTCGATGCCGTCGAGGAGCTGCAGCTGATGGAGGAGGAGGGCGCCTACGTCCCCCTGGGCGACGTCCCCGATGTCACCGAGGCACTCGCCAAGGCCGACAAGGGTGCCATCCTCGACAAGGACGCGCTGCGTCAGGTCGGCGTGGCCCTGCAGGCCATGCAGATGATCAACTGGCGCCTGGTGGACTCGGACAAGGAGATCCCGGTGTGGCAGAGCCGCGCCGAGGAGCTCGAGGTCCACGACGGCGTCCGCACCGCGCTCACCGAGGCCTTCGACGACCTGGGCGAGCTGTCCGAGCGCACCTACCCCGAGCTCGGCGAGCTGCGTCAGCGCATCAACGGCCTGCACACCCGCATCCGCCGCACCCTCGACGAGCTGGTCAGCGGCGACGAGCTGCGCGACGCGCTGCAGGACCAGTTCATCACCCAGCGCGGCGAGCGCTACGTCCTGCCCATCAAGGCCAACTTCAAGCGCAAGGACATGGGCATCGTCCACGACATGTCCGGCTCCGGGCAGACGGCGTTCATCGAGCCCCACCAGGTCGTCGCCCTGAACAACGCCCTGCGCATCGCCGAGGGCGAGCTGCAGGCCACCGAGCGCCGCATCCTGGCCAAGCTGTCGAACATGGTCGGCCGGGTGGCCCCCAAGGCCGTCCGCGCCCTCGACGCCATCACCTGGATGGACACCATCGCCGCCCGCACCGGCCTGGCCTTCAAGATGCAGGCCCGCCGTCCGGAAGTCCGCGACGGCGCCATCGTGCACATCGTGGCCGGTCGGCACCCCATCCTCACCCTGCGTGAGGTCCCCGTCGTCGCCAACGACATCGATCTCACCGATGCGCAGCCCGTGCTCGTGGTCTCCGGCCCCAACACCGGCGGCAAGACGGTGGCCCTGAAGACCGTCGGCCTGTTCGCCCTGATGGCCCGCTGCGGCCTGTTCGTGCCGGCCGACGAGGGCACCCGCATCGACCGGTTCCAGGACGTCGTGGCCCTCATCGGCGACCAGCAGACGGTGATGGAGGACCACTCCAGCTTCAGCTCCCACCTGCTGGCCCTTCGCCACATGACCGAGCGGGCGGCGCCCGGCTGCCTGTACCTGGTCGACGAGATCGCCTCGGGCACCGACCCCCAGCAGGGCGCCGCCCTGGCCCACGCGCTGCTGGAGCGCTGGCTCGAGGCCGGTCCCCGCTGCTTCATCACCACCCACTTCCACCGCCTGAAGACCCTCTCCGCCACCGACGACCGCTTCGCCATCGCCGGCATGCAGTTCGCCGACGGAAAGCCCACCTACCGGCTGGTCATGGGTGCCTCCGGCGAGTCCCACGCGCTGTCCATCGCCGAACGCATCGGCCTGGGCGACGAGCTCGTGGAGCGGGCCCGTGCGCTGATGGAGGAGGGCGAGCGCCGCCTGTCCGACGTCCTCGCCAAGCTCGACGAGGAGAAGGGCAAGGCCGAGGAGGCCGCCCGGGACCTGAAGCAGGTCAAGCGGGATCTGGCCGCCCAGCAGCGTCGCCTCGAGAAGAAGGAGGAGACGCTCACCCGCAAGGCCCGCCAGATCGAGGAGGAGCGGGCCCAGGCCTTCGTGCAGCGCCTCAACAAGGCCGAGAAGGCCGTCCGCGAGGTCGTCCGCGACCTGCAGCGGCAGCCCAGCCACAAGAAGGTCGAGGCCGCCAAGGCCACCCTGGCCGCCCTGCGGGAGATCCAGCCCAACAAGCCGGTGCCCAAGCCGGTCAAGGGCGGCGAAGTCCCCACCGAGGTCGAGCCGGGCCAGACGGTCAAGCTGCGCAAGCTCGGCGGCCGCAAGGCCACGGTCATCAGCGTGTCCGGCAACCAGGTCACCGTGCAGGCCGGCGCCATCCAGACCAAGGTCAAGCTGAAGGACCTGGAGACGGTGGCCCAGAACGCCCCCACGGCCAAGGCCTGGAAGCCGAAGAAGACCTCCTCCCACTCGAGCACGCCCGCAGCACCCCGCCGCACCCCCCTCGAAGACGCCATGCGCCACCAGGGCAACACCCTCGATCTGCGCGGCAAGCGCGTCGACGAGGGCATCGACGCCGTGGAGCACTTCCTCGATCAGCTCATCATGCGCGGCCAGGACATCGGATTCATCCTACATGGCCACGGCACCGGCGCGATGAAGCAAGCAGTCCGTCAGTGGCTGAAGAGCAGCCCCCACGTAGACCGGTACATCCCGGCCAACGCGGATCAGGGCGGCGATGCCTACACGGTGGTCGGGGTGAAGTAGTGCTTGAGGGCTTTCCAGAGCGTCGATTCCAGACCGCCCGGGTCACCGCGAACAACGCCCTGGCCACCTGCCTGTTCGAGCTCGTCGTCGAGGGTGCCCCGGCGTTCGTCCCCGGCCAGTTCGTGAAGCTGGGCCTTCAGGTGGGCGGAGAGCCCGTCAGCCGCGCCTACAGCTTCTCCGGTGGAGGCGGCGGCGAGGGCCGCTTCCTCATCGAGTCCGTGATCGAAGGCACCCTGAGCCCCCGCCTGGCGGAGCTGAAGCCGGGCGACGAGGTGGCGGTGTCCAACAAGGCCGTCGGCCGCTTCACGCTGCAGCACGTGCCCGACGCCCCGGTCCTGTGGTGGTTCGCCACGGGCACCGGCCTCGGCCCGTTCCTCGCCATGCTCCACGACCCGGCCCTGGAGCGCTTCGAGCGGGTGGTGCTCGTGCACGGCTGCCGGCTGGCCGACTGCCTGTGCTTCGTGGAGCAGATCAAGGCCGTGCCGCGCATCACCTACGTGCCCCTCGTGAGCCGCGAGGAGGCCCCGGGCATCACCCGCGGCCGCTGCACCGAGCTGATGGCCGCCGGCGTGCTCGAGGAGCAGGCGGGCATCCCCCTCACGGCCGACCACCAGGTCATGCTGTGCGGCAACCCGCAGATGATCACCGACATGCGGGCCCTCCTCGACCAGCGGGGACTCAGGCTGCACACGCCGCGGGCGGCAGGGCAGATCCACATGGAGAAGTACTGGTAGCGCGCCGGGCTCCCGTGCCCGTGACCGTGCCCGTGCCCGCTTGGGTCGTTCGGCCGCCTCCCGCCCATACGTTTCGGGAATTCGAAGCCAGGGCACCCCAAGGGGTGCCCGTACGTACGGGCGCCCCTCGAGGCGCCGTGGTGGGCGTCTCCGGGATGCTCGTTGGGCGGGCCGCCCGTCCGAGCGTCCTCAATCCACCATCGAGCTCACGAGCATGTCCACCGTCCGCTGATCCGCCCCGGGGAACTCGTAGTCCCCGAACTCGTCGGGTGAGACCCATGCCACCTGCTGCACGTTGGCGGCCTCGGGCAGGCAGCCCTCCTGCAGCTCGCAGCGGTAGACCACGAGGATGAGCGTGTAGCCCTCGTACTCGTGGGTGAGCTCCATGACGCAGTCGCCCACGTCGACCGGGCAGCCCAGGCGGTAGTCCACCGCCCGCTGCAGGGCCTGTGGATCCGTCTCGCCCTCACGCACGCGACCGCCTGGAAATTCCCAGAGATCCGGGAGAACGGCGTCCTTTCGGCGCTGGGCGATGAGGTAGCGCCCCTCCTTGACGATCTCGCCGCTGACAACACGGATGCAGGGCCTGTTCACGAAACCGTCTTCCTGCTCATCAGAGATGTCCACCGCATCCTCCTCGACCGGCACGACCACCGAGGATAATGCCGTACGCTGACGGAGAATGGCAATGATGACGAACCCCCTGCACCGCTTCGCGAAGCGTGGCGCCGCCGAACTGAAAGCCCAGGGATTCCGCCTCGCGGAGACCCTCGGCCTGCACGATCCGAGCTTTCCGCGCTCCTATCGCCAGGAGGCGCCGCCCCTCGGTGCGCTACCGGTGCCACGGCTTCCGAGTCCCAGCCGCTTTGCAGACGCCCTCGACGCCGGCCTCGACGAGGCGCTGGGCGGAACGGGCGTCAGCGCATCCGGCGGTGGCTGGTCCGCCCTGATGGGCCTGCCCCTCAGCCGCGAGAACGTCGAAGCGGTGCTCGACGAGCAGGTCCGCCCGGCCCTCAATGCCGACGGCGGCGACATCGAGCTGGTGAAGATCGAGGACGGCAACGTCTTCGTACGCCTCGTGGGGGCCTGCAACTCCTGCCCGAGCAGCGTCGTCACCATGCGAATGGGCGTCGAACGCATGCTCCAGGACGAATTCCCGGACATGGACGAGCTGATCCAAGTGGCCTGAAAAGGTCCTCTTTTTCCTTAGCAATGCAAGGAACGAACGCCACAACCGCGCGATCCCCGATCGCGCCCCGACGGGTTCATGACAAAGCGCGACGTTCCCCATTGTCCGCCTGAACCCAGAACATCGAAGGTCCGATCCGCCGTCACCGAAAGATGACATGAGCGATCCGCTCCGGGGATGTAGGCAGAACACGTTCCTCCCCCAGAAGACACGGTCAAGGTGACATGCAGATCCCGAACGCAGACGACCTGAAGAAGCACCACCGCGAGCTCACCCGACAAGCGCGTGAGTTCGCCGAGGAGTTCCCCGCTCGCTCCTGGCTCGAGCTCACGATCGTGCTCGTGTGCTGGGCGAGCCTGTTCACCATCGCCGCCCTGGCCCCCTGGTGGCCCGTGCAGATGGTGGCCGGCCTGCTCCTCGCCGGCGTGTTCATCCGCGCCTTCATCTTCGTGCACGACCACGAGCACGGCGCCCTGCTGCCCAAGTCCAAGCTCGGCTCGGCCATCTTCTACGTGATCGGCCTGTGGCTCATGACCCCCCGCAACATCTGGCGGGCCAGCCACAACACCCACCACGCCACGAACACCAACCTCGACAAGGACACCACCGTCGGTGGGTTCTGGCTGATGACCGCCGAGGAATACAACCAGGCGCGCAAGCTCACCAAGGTGGGCTACCGCATCAACCGCAGCCCCGCGATCATGGCGGCGGGCTGGTGGACGGTGTTCGGCTACAACATGGCCCTGGGTCCCTTCCTGAAGAACCCCCGTGAGAACTACCACGGCGCCATCGGCATCCTGATGAACGTCGGCGTGGCCCTCGCGCTCGGCTTCGGCCTCGGCTGGCAGGCCCTCGTCTTCGCCTACCTGATGCCCGGCTTCATCGCGGCCGCCGGCGGCTGCCTGCTGTTCTACCTGCAGCACACCTTCGAGGACATGCAGGCCTTCGACGGCAAGTCCTGGACCTACGCCAAGGCCGCCCTGCAGAGCACCAGCTTCCTCAACATGCCCCGCTTCATGCACTGGTTCACCGGCAACATCGGCTACCACCACATCCACCACCTGAACCACCGCATCCCGTTCTACCGCCTGCCCGAGGCCCACAAGCACATGGAGTTCCGCGACGGCGACGTCCTGGAGATCCGCCTGAACCCCATCACGGTGATCAAGTCCTGGCGACTGGCCCTGTGGGACGAGGCCGAGCGTCGGATGATCAGCTACCGGCAGAACCGCAAGCTGCGTCAGCAGGAGCGTCGGGAGCACGACCGGGCCGCCTGAGTCCGGTTCCCTCCTCGCCCCGACCGGCGCCCTCCGACTGGAGCGGCGCCGTTCGTGTTCTTGGGCCACGTCCACGGGCGCCCTGCTGCCGCCTGGCTCCGCCAGGTCCTCGCGCCACAACATGCGACAGCGCCCAGCCTGAAGTACCATCCCCCTGGACTCACCCCGCAGGCACGGGCCGCTCCCCCAGGGATGGAACACATGACGCACACGCTGTGGCTCGCCGCCGCACTCCTCGGCACGTCGGCCCTCGCCGCCGAGCCCGACGCCCCCCAGGACAAGCCGGAGGCCGCCGAGGGCATCCTGCGCACCCAGGCCCCCACCGGGCCGCGCGCCGAGCTGGGCATCGGGGTCTCCCTCGAGGCCACCACGCCCATCTGGCTCGCCTGGCCGGGCGACGTCGGCATCGCCAACCTCGAGCTGCGCCTGTACCCGGACCCCGCCAGGGACCTGTCCATCGACGTGCAGTGGAACTGGTCACGCATGGTGCTGTGGGGCATCTCCCGGCAGCCCGTCCTCGACGTGACCACCATGGCCCACTGGCGGCTCGCCCGGAAGCAGCGCGTCCGCCTGGCCGTGGCCCCGGGCGTCCGCGTGCTGGCCGGCGGCTACTTCGGCGACGGCCCCGAGAACTTCTTCAGCACGGTCACGGCCGTCGCCCGCGTCGGCATGGACGTCGACAGCGTCAAGGGCAGGGCGGTCCACAGCCTGTACCTGCGCCCGGAAGCCGGCATGAGCTTCTCCACGCCCATCCCCACCGTCGGCCCCCAGCTCGGCCTGGCGCTCGAGTACACCGCGATGTGGAAGGTGGGCCGGAGCGCGTCGACCTGGCGGGCCCACACCGCCGTCGACATCGACAAGGACCGGCGCACCCGCTTCGGCCGGGGCGAGCAGGTGGCCGGCCTCGGTCTGCCGGAGATCGCCGACCACAGCCTGGCGCCCGTCGAGATCGGCACCGGCGTCGCGTTCGGCTTCGCCTCGGACTACCCCGCCGGGCGCATCTCCGCGGCCCCTCTCGAGGTCCGCGTGTTCCCCGGAAGACAGCACCACACCAGCGTCGACCTGCACTGGAACTGGTCGGCGCTGCTGGGGGCCGCGCTGTTCCCCTACGACGCCCGGACCAGCCTCGACCTGGCCGCCTTCGTCCACTTCCGCCGGGGCCGTCACGCCCGCACCCGGTTCGCGGTCGCACCCGGCCTTCAGGGCATCGCCGGCTGGCCCTCACGCCGGGGCTGGAACGACAACGCGGTGGCCGCCCTGGTACCCGTCCGCATCGGTGTCGACCACGAGAGCCGGCAGCGAAGCACGAACCACGGCGTCTACCTGCGCCCCGCCATGGGGGTCACGATCCGCCAGGACGGCCGCAGCGAGATCTACCCGCACCTGGTGGTACTGGGGGAGTACGTCGTCACCTGGGGTCTCGGCCGAAAGGGCTGAATCCCCCTTCACACAACGGCGACAAAGATCGTCCTTGTGGGTCCCCGATCCACTCGGTATCCGAGGGGTGACATGCGGTGACAACGTTCCCGACCTCCCAGGATGCCAGCCATGCGCACGACCCTCGCCTTGCACCTCGCCCTCGCCCTCGTGGCCTGTGGCGATCCGAGTGACGACCAGACGAACCCCATCGACTCGGGCGACACCCCGCAGGCGACCGACACCGGCGACGGCCCCAAGGAGACCGACCCCGTCGAGCCCACCGACCCCACGGACTCCGGCGAGCTCCACACGGATCCCACGGACCCGACGGATCCCACCGACCCGACCGGTTCCACGGATCCCACCGGCGACACCGGTCCCACCGGCGTCCCCGGCGACACCGGCCCCGACCTGTGCCTCATCGACTTCGAGATCTTCACCGGTACCTACCCGGGGGAGATCGGCTTCGAGGTGGTCGAGCTCACCGGCGGCACCACCGTGGGCAGCTGGGACGGCCTCAGCGCCTCGGCGAACAGTACCGTCACCACGAGCATGTCCGTGCCCGCGGGCCCCATCAAGATCCGCCTGAGCGACACCTACGGCGACGGCTGGAACGGCGGCGACCTCGTGGCCACCGACAGCGCCGGCACCGTCATCGCCGACTCCGACGGCAACCACGTCACGCACAACTGGTACACGATGTACGTGAACCACGACTGCGGCGGCACCGTCACCACGTCCGACACCGCGTGGCCCGCCCCCACGCCTTCCTGCCTGGTCGACGTCGAGTGGACCAGCACCGACCCCATCGGCCTCGCCATCCCCGAGGACGCCTGGGTCGACATCTACGACGAGAACGGCAACCTGGTCCACAGCGAGGCCTTCGACAGCCTCACCAGCTGGGATGCCCAGGTCGAGATGGACTCCGGCAACTACTACGCCACCTTCCGCTTCGCCCGCATGGCCACGCCGCTGATGACCCCCCTGAACCTCACCTCCGTCTCCACCTTCGAGGAGGTGGCCCAGGTGCAGATGCTGGTCGCCGGCTTCGACTGGCAGTGGTTCCGCGTGGACTGCCCCGACGACACCGCGTGGGAGGCCGACACCTCCTGGGGCTACGAGATCCCCGAGGACGCCCCCGACACCGCCTGGGCCATCACCCCCGCCTGGCAGCCCGAGACCCTGCCCCCCACCATGGAAGCCCCCTGGCTGGACACCGCGGTCGACACCGACCTCACGGACGGCATGTGTGACTTCTCCGTGAGCTGGCACAACCCGGCCATCGGCGCCATCGAGATCGGCTGGGCCCTGTACGACGAGGACGAGAACCTCATCGAGGAGCTGCAGGTCGGCGACGGCGTGGTCGGCAGCTGGACCCAGAACGTGCACCAGCTCTCCGCCGGCCGCTACGTGCTGCAGATGGAGGATTCCGGCGGCGACGGCTGGGGCAGCGGCACGCTCCGCATCGTCGGCCCCGACGGCTCCATCGTGGAGGACCTCACCCTGGAGAACGGCGCCGAGGGCACCCACTACATCGACCTCGAGTGCGAGGGCGCCTCCTTCGAGCACTGGGACACCGACCCCGACGTCCTCGACCTCGACACCGCCTGGTACGTGCCCGATCCCGAAGAGGGCTGCCCGATGTTCCTGTCGGTGAACACCTCCGGCGATGCCGCGGTGCTCGACTTCTACATCACCGACGACCTCACCGGTGAGACCGTGTGGGACGAGTTGGACGGCTGGCCCGGTGGCATCACCGAGTCCACCGACCGCCAGTTCTCCGGCACGGCCCTTCCCTCCGGCGACTACACCCTGCACGTCGTCGAGGACGCCGCGTGGGCCGTCGGCCTGCACCCCTTCACCTTCGTGCACGTGCTCGACGGCGAGGGCGACTTCGTCACCGGCGGCGGCAACAGCGGCACCACCGGCTCCACCACCTACGCCTTCACCTGGTCCTGCGCGGTCGACACCGCCCTGTGGACCGAGGACGACCTCGACGCCCTCACCGAGGAGACCGGCTGGTCCGCGGACCCGGGCTGGAACGACACCGACCTGCCCGAGGAGTGCGGCCACATGGTCCAGGTGGTCACGCCCTGGAGCCCCCTGGGCGGTGGCTGGCAGATCCTCGACATGGAAGGCCACCTGCTGTTCCAGGTGCAGCCCGGCGACTACACCGCCGCCGAGTCCGTCTACAACACGCCCGTCTCCCTGCCCACGGGCCAGTACAAGTTCGTGATGCTCGACACCAGCGGCACCGGCTACGCCAACGTCGACGTCTCCGAGAACTTCCGCATCCTCGACGACGCCGGCGAGGTGGTCCACGCGTGGGGCATGGACGCCACCTGGTCCACCCAGACCACCGAGTACTTCCTCATCGACTGCGAAGACGACACCGACGTCACCGGTTGGGACTCCGGCTGGTGTGAGCCCGTGCTCGACACCTCCGACGTGCTGGCCGGCACCTGCGGTCACGTGGTCCACATCCAGGCCGCGAGCGACTACGCCGACCTGATCCTCACCCTGACCGACGACGACGGCAACGTGCTGCTCGAGGTCGACTCCACCTCCACCGGCAGCGCGGAGAGCCTCGGCAACCCCGGCGACCACTACTTCCCCGTGGAGCTGCCCAGCAACGGCTACCACCTGCATATGGAGGACGCGAACGGCACCTCCTGGAACGCCGACTCCTGGGTCGAGATCATCCCCGCCTCGGACGAGTGCCTGCAGGACGATCCAATCACCGGCCAGATGCAGGTGACCGAATTCGGCGAGGCCGACGAGTGGTTCATCATCGACTGCGAGGACGACTCCGCGTCGTTCGCCTGGGACTCCGGCTGGTGTGAGCCCGTGCTCGACTCCGGCGAGGTGCCCAGCGGTGCCTGCGGCTACGTGCTCGAGGTGCAGGCCTCCGGCGACTACCTCGACATGGGCATCGAGATCGTCGACGACCAGGGCTTCCCGGTGCTGGACATCAACTACGGCGACGGCAGCCTCACCGGCACCGGCCGCTACTACTTCCCGGTCAACCTGCCCTCCCATGGCTACCACATGACGCTCACCGACCAGGGTGGCGCCGCGTGGAACTCCGGCTCCCGGGTGCGCCTGATCCCCGCCGACGGCGGCTGTGTCGACGACGAGCTGGCCACCGACTGGTACCGGGTGCTCTACAACGGCCAGGAGGACGTCTACTTCGAGATCGACTGCGCAGAGGACACCAGCCCCTGGGGCGGCTGGGACAGCGGCTTCTGCGAGGAGATCTTCGAGGACACCGCCGACGACTCGGCCACCTTCGAGGGCCTCACCGGCTGCGAGCAGCTCCTGCACATCGGCACCACCAGCTGGGCCTCCGAGATGGCGCTCGAGATCTTCGATGCCTCCGGCACATCCGTGTTCTCCGTGGAGCCCGGCGACCTGTCCAACTACACCGAGTACTTCTACAGCGTCGAGATGCCCACGGGCGGCTACCAGGTGGTCATGACCGACACCTACGGCGACGGCTGGGACGCCAACGGCAACGCACCGGGCGTGTTCGCCAGCCTGCTGGAGGGCAACGGCGTCTGCATGGGCACCGAGGTGCTCGGCGGCCCCTGGACGGTCACCGAGGACATGGACGCCCCCAGTGGCAACGGCGACGAGCTCATCGTGAACGTCTGGGTCGACTGTGCCACCGACACCTCGACCGACACCGAGGACACCTCCTGGATGGGCGAGACCGACTGGGCACCGCCGATCCCCGAGGACACCGAGGCAGGCGACTCGGCCCCCTGAGTCGTTCGAACCTCGACGATGCCCCACCACGCCTCCGCCGGTCCTCACCGGCGGGGGCGTTCGCTTGAGACCCGCTTCCGACCTCTCCCCTACCCGAAGCCCTTCCGCGCTGACGCCGCGAAGGGACTGCCGACACCCCCAACCATGGAACGCATGCATGATCCGAACGCTCCCCTCCCTCCTGGCACTGGTCCTCGCGGCCTGCGGCACAGAGACGGTGCCGCTGGAGACCGACACCGGCGTGGACCCGACGGACACCGACGTGACCCCGACCGACACCACCACGGACCCCCACACGGGCCACAGCGACACCGCTGCCACGTCCACCCCGACGGACACCGCCGTCCACTCCGACACGGCCACCGAGCCCACGGACAGCACGGTGGGCGCCACCGACACCTCGGACACCGCCCCGGAGGGCCTCGTGCCCTGGACCCTGCCCGGTGACAGCGCGGACTGGGCAGGCTCGACCAACTGCGACTCCGACCTCGACACCGACGGCTACCCCACGGGCGAGTGCTCCTACGTGGTCGAGATCGTGGCCGGCGCCGACTTCGCCGACATGGTGGTGGAGCTGACCGACGCCCAGGGCAACGTGATGCTCGACGTCCAGGCCGGCGATCTGACCGCCGAGGGCACCTACTACCTGCAGGTCACCCTGCCTTCCAACGGCTACCACCTCGACCTGCAGGATGCGGATCCCGCCAGCGATGCCTGGGAGGCCGGTGCATCCGTGCGCGTGATGCCGGCCAGCGGCACCTGCCTGTTCGAGGACCAGGCCACGGACGCCTACACGGTCACCGAGGATGGCCACGAGCACGCCTACATGGTGCTCGAGTGCGCGTCGGACACCGCCTGGACCCCGGACTCCGGCTTCTGCGAGTACTACGTCGACACGGCGTCGCTCCCGAGCGGTTCCTGCGGCTACCTGCTCGCGGTGAACGCCGGCGCCGACCACGCCGACATGCAGATCACCATCGAGAACTCCGACGGCGACGAGGTGTACCAGCTGGCGGCAGGCGACCTGACCGAGGCCGGGCTGTCCTACCACCCGCTGAACCTGCCCACCGACGGCTACGCCATCACCTGGACCGACGAGGGCGCCGACGACGCCTGGGCCAGCGATGCCTGGTTCGAGCTGGTGCCCATGCCCGCCGGTGAGACCTGTCCGGGCCTGGGAGCGGAGGGAACGACCCAGTACGACCTGCCCTCCGGCCACGACGGACAACGCGCGGCATACGTCGTGCTGAACTGCGCCGAGGACTCCGCCGACACGGCCTTCGCGTGGGACTCCAGCTGGTGCGAGCCCGACCTGCCCCTGGACGACGTCACCACCGGCGCCTGCGCCTACGTGCTCGAGGTCAACGCTGCCTACGACTACGCAGACATGGTCATCGAGCTGACGGATGCCGACGGCAACGTGGTCATCGACATCCAGCAGGGCGACGTGCCCTCCACCGGCCTGCACCACTACCCGGTGACCCTGCCCTCCAGCGGCTACCACCTGCACATGGAGGACGCGAGCTCCTGGAGCACCTCCTGGTCCGGTGGCGCCTACGCCCGCCTCGTGCCCGTCTCCCAGGGCTGCATCCTCGAGGACGAGGCCCTGGAGAGCCACCGCGTGTCGGCCAACCACGTGTTCGACCTGAACTTCATCCTGCAGTGCGATGAGGACACCGCCGACACCTTCACCTGGGACTCGGACTGGTGCGAGCCCGTGCTCGACTCGGCCACCACGCCCGTGGGCGACTGCGCCTACGTGGTGGAGGTGACCGCCGACTTCGACTACGCCTACATGGACATCCACCTGGCCGACTCCGAGGGCTACACCATCCTCGACATCGATGCCGGCGACCTGACCGCGGCGGGCGTGACCTACTACCCGGTCAACCTGCCTACCGACGGCTACACGCTGACCATGAAGGACACCTACCCCCACTTCGTGTCCCAGTGGGCCGCCAACGGCCAGGTCCGCCTGATTCCCGTGAACGCCGGCTGCCTGGACGAGGAGCTCGCCTCCGAGGCCTTCCGCGTGGACTACGGCGGCGAGGAGATCGTGCACTTCGAGCTCGACTGCGCCGACGACACCGCGTCGTTCGGCTGGGACTCGGGCTGGTGTGACGTGATCTTCCCCGACACCGCGGCCCTCTCCGGCTGCGAGCAGCTCATCGAGATCGACACCTACTGGGGCAGCGAGATGGGCATCGAGATCGTGGACAGCAGCGGCACGCTCATCTTCGACATCGATCCGGGCGATCTGGCCGGCTACAGCGCCTACCTGTACACGCTCGAGATGCCCACCGGTCACTACCAGCTGACGCTCACCGATGACGGTGGCAACGGCTGGATCGACGGCGGAACCTGGGCCCCCGGCTCCATCGCCATCTGGGAGGGCAACGGCGTGTGTGCCGGTGACAACGCGTTCTTCGGACCGTACACCCTGCCCGACACCAACGGCGACACCGACACCAGCGACAACCGGCAGGTCTTCTACATGTCCGTGGACTGCGCGGCAGACACCTCCACCGACACCGAGGACACCTCCTGGTTCAGCGACAGCACCTGGGTACCTCCCCTGGACACCCAGGCGCCCTGAACCGCTTCGATGAGGGCCCTCCCCGTGGGGGCCACCGTCGACCCTTCACGCCCCCACCGGCTCCGGCCCGTGGGGGCGTTGTCGTGTTCGTCCGCCCACATTCCCATTGCGTCCTGCATCTTCTTTCGGTACCAATGAAAGACCACTCGCGACCGCCTCGTCGAACCCGCAGGAACCCGACCATGAACCGTGCCTTCCCACCCCTGCTGACCCTCCTGCTCGGTGCATGCGGCGACAGCACCACCACCGCCCTGCACTCCGACTCCGGCAGTGGCCCCTCCGACACGGCGGTCGACAGCGTCTCCAGCCACACCCACACCGGCCACGAGGTTCCGCCCACCTACATGCCGGAGACGTGGTTCCCTCGGCCGTCGGACACCGCGGCGACCGGCCGGAACGACACCCACACCGGCGGCAGGTTGATTCCGCCGACGTACATGCCGCACACGGACCCGACCGACACGGGCGACACCGTCACCTGGTGCCTCGACTCCCTGGGTTGCGACTCCGGCGAGACCGCCACCGCCGCCTACGTCCCCTGGCCCGACACCGCGGCGTGGCCCGACACCGACGCCTGCGACTCAGCCGACACGGCCACGGGCCCCTGTTCCTACGTGCTCGAGATCGTGGCCGACAGCGACTACGCGGACATGCTCGTGGAGCTGTACGACAGCTCCGGAAACCTCATCCTGGATGTACAGGCGGGCGAGCTCACCGCCGAGGGCACCTACTACTTCCCGGTGACCCTCCCGACCGACGGCTACCACCTGTACATGGAGGACACCCACAACCTGAGCATGGCATGGGGTTCCAACGCGAGCGTGCGGTTGATCCCGTCCAGCGGTGGGTGCCTGCACGAGGCCGACGGCCACGGACCCTACACCGTCTCGCAGTTCGGCTACCAGAACGAGTACCTCATCGCCGAGTGTGACGACCAGGACACCGTGTGGATGGACACCGGGGCCGCGTGGTGCCCCCCCATCCTGGACTCCGCCGACACCGCCACCGGCGACTGCCTGTACATCCTGCAGGTGCGCTCCGGCTACGACCATGCCGACATGCAGATCACCATCGAGGACTCCGATGGCAACCTCGTGTTCGAGATCGCGGCCGGCGATCTCACCTCCGAGAGCACGTTCTACTACCCGGTCAACCTTCCGACGGATGGCTACACCATCACGTGGTCTGACGAGAGCACCACCAGCGACAACTGGGACTCCGACGCCTTCTTCCAGCTCCTTCCTGCAGAGGGAGCCAACGAGTGCATGCAAGAAGGCGACGGCGTGACGGCCGCATACGACCTGCCCACCGGATACGGCGGCGAACGAACCGAGTACCTGGCCCTGAACTGCGACGGCGACACCGCCGACACGAATGACACCGAGGGCTTCCTGTGGCTGCTCGCCTGGTGCGAGCCCGTGCTCGATTCGGGTGAGATCCCCACCGGTGCCTGCCCCTACGTCCTCGAGGTCCGCGCCGACTACGACTACGCCGACATGGTCATCGAGCTCAGCGACTCCGACGGCAACCTGCTGGTCGACGTCCAGCAGAACGATCTGACCAGCTCCGGCACCCACTACTTCCCGGTGAACCTGCGCACCGACGGCTACCACCTGCACCTGGAGGATGCGAGCACCTGGAGCACCTCCTGGGGCTCCAACGCCTACGTTCGCCTGATCCCCGCCGACGGCCAGTGCATCGAGGAAGACGAGGCCCTGGAGAGCTACACCGTCACGCAGTTCGGCGAGCTGGACGAGTACTTCGTCCACAACTGCGCCGACGACACCAGCGACACCTGGTTCACCTGGGACTCCGGCTGGTGCGAGCCCATCCTCGACTCGGGCGAGATCCCCACCGGCGACTGTCCCTACGTGCTCGAGGTCGCGGCCGACTACGACTACGCGTACATGGCCATCAACCTCACCGACGCCGACGGCAACGAGATCCTCGACATCGCGGCAGGCGATCTGACCGCCGAAGACCTCTCCTACTACCCGATCAACCTGCCCACCAACGGCTACACGCTCACGCTGCTGGACGACAATCCCTGGGGCACCTCCCAGTGGGGCCCGGACGCCCACGTGCGGCTGATCCCCGTGGAAGACGGCTGCTTCGATCCCGACGTCCAGGCCGAGGAATGGCGCGTGGACTTCAACGGCGAGGAGATCGTCCACTTCGAGGTCGACTGCGCCGACGACTCCGCCACCTTCGCGTGGGACTCCGGCTGGTGCGACGTCATCCTGCCCGACACCGCGGCCCTGACCGGCTGCGAACAGCTCATCGAGGTCTCGACCTACTACGGCTACCAGATGGGCATCGAGATCGCCGATTCGAGCGGCAACGTGATCTTCGACATCGACTACAACGACCTCGGCTACTACACCGCGTACTTCTACACCCTGGACATGCCCACGGGCGGCTACCAGCTCACGCTGACCGACGACGGCGGCAACGGCTGGGCCGACTACGGCACCTACGCCCCCGGCTCGCTCACCATCTGGGAGGGCAACGGCGTGTGTGCCGGCGAGGAGGCACTGTTCGGGCCCTACATCCTGCCCGACACGAACGGCCCCACCGACTTCGCCGACAACGAGGTCACCATGAACCTGTGGGTCGACTGCGACGCCGACACGTCCACGGCTGCCGTCGACACCACGTGGATGGGCGAGAGTGGGTGGACGCCACCAGCGCCGCCCGCGGACACCGAGACGGGCGACTCGACACCGGCTCCCTGACGTCCGAGCCTCGCTACACCATCAAGCCCCCACCGGCTCGCACCGGTGGGGATGTCGTTCGTCCGGTCTTCCACCCATCCGGCGCGTCGCGCCGCCTCGTGGATGCATCAACATTCCCCTTGTCGGTTGCATTTTCTTTCGGTACTCATGAGATGTCACCTTCCCTGCCACCTTGCATCGTCTCCGGTACCGTCCATGCGCACTTCCATCGCCCTGTGTCTCACCTTCGCCCTGACCGCCTGTGGCGGGAACAACACGCCGCTGCACTCGGATACCGGTGACCTGCCCCAGGCCACAGACACCCCCACGGGCCCGTCGGACTCCGGCGACACCATCGACAGCGACCTCCTGCCCCTTCCCGGCCACTCGGACTCGGGTCCCACCGGCGCATCCGACAGCGCCTGTGACGACACCGCCTGTGACACCGACCTCCCAGACGACACCTGCGACTCCGCCGGGAGCTGTCCGCCCATCGATCCACCCTGGGACTCCGGCTGTGACTCCGCCGAGACCGACACCGACTGCCAGCCCGGTCCCTGCGCCCTCACCTTCGAGATCACGACCGTCGACTACGCCCATGAGATGAGCATCGACATCGAGGATCGCGACGGTCACGTCATCGCCCAGTGGCCCCCCTCGAACATCACCCCTTCCGACGACTCCAGCTATAGCTGGACGGTCCGCATCGACCCCGACGACATCACCATCGCCCTGATCGACGCCTTCGGCGACGGCTGGAACGGCGGCCACGTCACGGTGACCGACTCGGCGGGCAACGTCATCGCCAGCACCACCGCGAGCGACTTCGACGCTGGGGTCCGCTACGACATCGACCACCGCCACGACTGCGGCGGCACGTTCACCGTCGACTCCGGCGACACCTTCCAGTGGCCCACCATCCCGCCCTGCACCATGGAATTCTCCTGGAATGCCACGAGCAACTGGGCCTACGCGGACGCCTTCTTCAGCGTCTACGATGAAGACGGCAACGAGGTGTTCACCGAGTCATTCGACGACGCCACGTCGTGGAACCGGGAGGAGGTCCTCGCGTCAGGCACCTACTACGCGGTGATGAACTACGAAGGCGGCTTCGGGGCCCTCGGCAACCCCTTCGAGGTCACGGAGGTGCGCACGGGCGCGTCGCAAGCAAGCCTCACCATGGATCTAGCCGGCTACGACTGGGAGTGGTTCAGCGTCGCATGCGACGACGATACCGCCTGGGTCGGGCTCGAGACCGGCTGGTCCGCACCCGCCGAGGGCGAGCTCCCACCCGGGCTCACCCCCTTCTGGTCCGATACCCAGGACACCGCGCTGGACGGCACCTGCACGTTCCTCCTGCAGATGGTCGGTCCCCCCCTGGGCAGCCCGCCCCATGACTACAGCCGCGGCGGCGAGATCTCCTGGTACCTGTTCGATGATCACCAGAACCTGCTCGACCGCATGATGCCCGGCGACGTGGCCACCAACCGCGCCTACGAGCGTCCCATCACCCTGACGGCTGGCAGGTACCTGTTCAACCTTCGCGACACGGCCGCCGACGGCTGGGAAGGCGGCTACCTGCGCGTGGTCACCCCCGACGGCGACATCATCGAGAACCTCACTCTCGAGAGCGGCAGCGAGGATCACGTCTACCTCGACCTCGAATGCGAGGGTGCTGCCCACACCGGCTGGGATACCTCCGCGGGCCTGCCGACGAACGACACCGGTTGGTGGTCCTCCGGACCGTACCGTGGCTGTCCCCTCACGCTCTCGATGAACACCGATGGCAGTGCCTGGGACATGGACTTCGCCATCGTCGACACCGTCACCGGCATGACCGTGTACAGCACCTCCGACGCCTGGATCAGGGGCATCCACGAGGCCGGCTCGCCCCAGCAAGCCTCCCTGGCCCTGCCCACCGGCACCTACGAGCTCGAGCTGCTGGAGCAGTCCGCCCCCTACACGGGCTGGAGCGCCGATGCCTGGGTGCGCCTGTACGACGACGCCGGCAGCTTCGTCGCCGGCGGAGGACACACGGTCTCCGGCACCACGACCAGCACGGTGTACCCATTCACCTGGAGCTGCGCGACCGACTCGGCAGCGTGGACCGGGTCAGAGCTCGACGCCCTGCGGGCCGACACCGGCTGGTCCATGGGGCCCGGCTGGTACGACACCGATGTGCCCGAAGGCTGCGGCCACATGGTCGAGGTGCTCACACCCTCCAACCCCCTCGGGGGCGGCTGGGAGCTCTACGACGACGCGGGCACGCTGCTGTACAGCGTGGCCACCGGCTCGATGACCCAGGCCAACACCACCTACCACACGCCCGTCCAGCTTCCCTCCGGCGGCTACCGCTTCCGCATGCTGGACACCAATGGAGCAGGCTACGCGGTGTACGGCCACCCCCAGAACTTCCGCATCCACGACGACAGTGGTCACATGGTCGAGAGCTTCGGCATGGGCGGCTGGGGCGTCACGGTCGCCGAAGAGTGGTTCGTGGTCGACTGTGAAGACGACACCAGCGGCTGGACCGACTCCGGCTGGTGTCCGCCCACCACCATCGACACCTCCACCGGCTCCATGGGCGGCCCCTGCGACGCTTTCATCGAGGTGGTCGCCGACTACGACTTCAACCAGATGGGGGTCACCATCGAGGATGACGCCGGCCATGTGCTGTTCGATCTGCAGCCCGGCGATCTGACCAACCCAGGCACGTACCACTACGCCTTCTCGATGCCCAGCGGCGGCTACCACGTGCTCCTGGAGGACAGCACCGGCTACACCTGGAGCTCTTCTGCATCGGTGTCCATCAAGCGGGGCGAGGGCTGCGCGAGCGACTTCGAGACCCTCGCCGGCCCCTGGAAGCTCGACTACTCCAACGACGAGGCCATCGGTGGCCAGTGGGACACCTGGCTCGACTACACCTGCGATGCCGACACCTCGGTGTGGAGCGGCTGGGACTCCGGATGGTGCGAGCCCGTGCTCGACAGCGCCGACTTCGCCCAGGGTGCGTGCGCCTACATGCTGGTCGTACGCTCCGGCTATGACCACGCCGACATGGAGATCAGCATCGAAGACTCCAGTGGCACCAGCGTGTTCGACATCTCCGCGGGCGACCTCACCGACGAGGACATGTACCACTTCCCGCTGAACCTGCCGACCGACGGCTACACCATCACCTGGTCGGACGCGAGCACCCACAGCGAGACCTGGGACTATGATGCGTGGTTCCAGCTCGTACCGGCCGAGCCGGGCAGCGCCTGCCTGGAAGCAGCCGCCGACAGCCCCGTCTACACCCTGCCCTGGGGCTATGGTGGCACCCGTACCGAACATGTGGCCCTGCACTGCGCCGAAGACACCTCCGACACCTTCTTCCAGTGGGACTCCGGCTGGTGTACGCCCGTCCTGGACTCCGGAGAGCAACCCACCGGGGCCTGCGGCTACGTCCTCGAGGTACGCGCCGACTACGACCACGACGACATGGTCGTCGAGCTGAGCGACTCCGAGGGAAACCTGCTCGTTGACATCAAGCCCGGCGACCTGACCAGCTCCGGCTACCACTACTATCCAGTGAACCTGCCCACCGACGGCTACCACCTGCACCTGGAGGACGTGAGTCCCGGGAGTGCCAACTGGGGATCGAACGCCCACGTGCGCCTGCTGACCACCAACGGTGCCTGCCTCGACGGTGAGCCAGCGTCCGAGAGCTACACCGTGAGCGAGTTCGGCGAGCTCGACGCATACTTCGTCCTCGGCTGCGAGGAGGACACCGGCGACTCCTTCTCCTGGGACTCCGGCTGGTGCGAGCCCATCCTCGACTCCGGCGAAGTGCCCACCGGCGACTGCGCCTACGTGCTCGAGGTCACCTCCGACTACGACTACATGTACATGGCCATCAACCTCACGGATGCCGACGGCAACGAACTCCTCGACATCGCGGCGGGCGACATCACCTCCGAGAGCGTCACCTACTACCCGGTCAACCTCCCCACGAACGGCTACACCTTGACGCTCCTCGATGACTACCCCTGGAGCGTGTCGTCCTGGGGTCCCGACGCCCACGTCCGCGTCATTCCCGTGGACGACGACTGCTTCGACCCTGACGTCGAGGCGGAGGAATGGCGTGTGGACGTCTTCGGCGAGGAGATCATCCACTTCGAGGTCGACTGTGCCGACGACACCGCCGCCTTCGCATGGGACTCCGCCTGGTGCGACGCCGTCGTGCCCGACACCGCCGCCCTCACCGGCTGCGAGCAGCTCATCGATGTCTCGGCGTACAACGGCTACCAGATGGGCATCGAGATCGCCGACTCGAGTGGCAACGTCATCTTCGACATCGACCACGGCGACCTCGGCTGGTGGGCCCAGTACCTGTACGCGGTCGACATGCCCACCGGGGGCTACCAGCTCACCCTCACCGACGCCTCCGGCTACGGCTGGGACTGGTACCCCGACCCCCTGCTGCACGGCTCCCTCACCATCTGGGAGGGCAACGGCGTGTGTGCCGGTGAGGAGGCACTGTTCGGGCCCTATACGCTGCCCGACGCCAACGGTTCCACCGACACCACACCCAACGAGGCGGTCTTCAACCTGTGGGTCGACTGCGACGCCGACACGTCCACGGCTGCCGTGGACACCACCTGGATGGGCGACAGCACATGGTCGCCCGCCCAGGACACCCAGGAGAGCGGTGTGGCTCCCTGAGCCGGCACCGCAAGGACCACACCATGAAGAACCCCGCCCTCTGGCTCATCGCCGCCCTCACCGGCGCCGCGTCCAGCGCTGCAGAACCACTCCTCGACGCCCAGGTGACCACCCCATCGGCCGCCGCCTCCCTCCAAAAGGACCGGAGCTTCAACGCTCCCCACCGCCACGAGTGGGGCCTGGGCTTCTCCGGAGGCGCCCAGACCCATCCGGCCGACACATACTGGGTCGAGCCGGCCCTCGGCGTGGCCAACCCAGAGATCCGGCTGTTCCCGAATCCGGATCGCGACCTCGCGATGGTCATCCAGGGCAACTGGACCCACCTGTTGCTGTCCGCCGTCGCCCACGCGCCCGCGAAGGGTTCCGTCACCCTGCTGGCCCAGGGCCATCCCGTCGGCTGGGACCACGACGGCCGCGTGGCCCTCACGATGGCCGCCGGCGGCACGCTGACGGCCATGAGCTACGACAACCCCATCGACACGTTCGGGCACTCCGCGGCCGACGACGAGGTCTTCGTGCTCGGCGCGGCCGCCTCCGTCCGCCTCGGCGTCGACCTGCGGTCCCACAAGAGCCCCACCCGACACGGCCTGTACCTGCGGCCCGAGGCCGGCCTGATCGGACAGCCGGATGATGGCCCGTTCGACTGGATGGGGCAGTTCGCCGTGGTGGGGGAGTACGTCGTCACGTGGGCGATGGGCCGGCGCTGATCAGCTCCTCCGCGCCCACCACCCCACATCCAGCTCGAACCGCCCGACCCGCTCCACCGGCCCGATCAGCCGCACCTGCCAGTCCTCGGCGACCTCCACCGTCAGCTCGCCACCGGGCATGAGCACGCGGATGCGGCCGGGCTTGCACCGACCGGTCTTCACCGCGGCGGCGGCGGCGGCGCAGGAGCTGGAGCCCGACGCCAGGGTCTCACCGGCGCCCCGCTCCCAGATGCGGATCTCGACGGTGTGGTCGTCGAGGACCTTGGCGAACTGCACGTTGGTGCGGTGGACGAAGAGGGGATGGGTCTCGATCTCCTCGCCCCACAGACGCCAGGGGAGGGTATCGAGGTCGGCGTCGTGGAACTGCACGCAGTGGGGGTTGCCCATGCTCACCGCCACGACCGACCAGGTGACGTGCCGACCCTTCAACGCCCCGTCCAGCAGCGGGCGCTCCAGCTGCAGGCCGATGTCGGCGGGGGCGAAGGAGGCGGCGCCCATGTCGATGGTCACGTCGTCGGGCCCCACCTCGCAGTGCACGAGGCAGGCGGTGGTCATCACGGTGAACGTCGGGCCGCTGCGACCGGAATCCACGAGCCACTGCGCGAAGATGCGCAGGCCGTTGCCGGACTTCTCGGCGACCGAACCGTCCGGGTTCCAGATGCGGCAGCCGAAGTCCGCCTCATCGGTCTCGAAGGGCTCCAGCACGCCGTCGCCGCCCACGCCGGTGTGCCGGTCGCAGATGGCGATGGCCTGCTCGGCGGTGAGCGCGGGGCCATCCACCCACACGAGGTAGTCGTTGCCGAGACCGTGGTAGCGTTCGATGTGCATCCATCCTCCAGTGATGGGCTACTAGCCAACCGACGGGCTCCCGCCGAGTCACGGAGGCATCCGGAATGATCGTCGCAGACCCCTACAACACCCTCGGCACCGAGCTGGCCACGCTGCTCAAGGACGAGGTGCCCGAGCTCGAGGCCGACGACGACCTCGTCGTGGCCGTCGGGGGCGACGGGTTCATGCTGCACACCATCCAGCGCCTGGGCCTCGAGCCCACGTTCCTGGGTCTCAACGCCGGTCGCATCGGCTTCCTGATGAACGACGTCAACGGCAAGCGCGACAAGGTCATCGAGCTGCTGAAGAAGAAGGCCTGGTCCGAGACCGAGTTCCCCCTGCTCACCGCCGAGTTCCACCGGGCGTCGGGCGAGCCGCTCACGGTCAAGGCCATCAACGACGTCGTCCTCGAGCGCGACGGCGGCCAGACCGCCCACCTGCGCATCCGGGTCGACGACCACGTCATCGTCGAGCGCCTCGTGGCCGACGGCGTCATCTTCTCCACCGCCCTCGGCTCCACCGCCTACGCCTTCAGCGCCGGCGGCCCCGCCGTCCACCCCACCCTGCGCGCCATGCAGATCAACCCCATCTGCCCCCACCACCCGCGCCTGTCGCCCATCCTGCTGCCCCAGGGTGTCGTCGCCGAGGTGTCCATGTTGGACGCCCATCGTCGCCCGGTCCGCGCCCTCGCCGACGGTACCAATTACCACCAGGTGGTGAGCGCCACGATCCGCATGTCCGACGAGCAGGTTCGCATCGCATGGCTTGCAGGACACGATTTCACGGGCAAGATGGTGCAGAAGATCCTCCGCCCCTGAGCCCCCGGACCCCTGTACTTGGCCGAACTGACCCCCCAGGACACCACCGCTGCACGGCAGACCCTGCAGCAGCTCTCGGACGGCACGCAGGTCGAGCCGGCCACCGTCGGCCTGTCCGAGTGGTGGAAGGCCCTGCAGCAGTGGGTCATCAACAACCTCGACATCCGCATCCCCACCGGCGACGGCGAAGGCCTCGCGGGCCTGTTCGAGGCCCTGGCGTGGATCCTGGTGCCCGTCCTGCTGGTCCTGCTCGGCGTCATGGCCTGGCGTGCCCTGCGTCCCAGGACGAAGGACGCCGACGAGGCCGCCGAGGTCTCCGCGCTGCCCGAAGGCCCCCACCCGGACACCGCCGAGGGCGCCTGGCTGGCCCTGCAGCAGGTCATGACGGCCGATCCCCGCCACGGCGCGCTGCTGCTGTGGAAGTGGACCTGCCTGCGCCTCACCGAGCAGGAGCGCGGCACCTGGCACCCCGAGGCCACCTGGCGTGAGTTCGTGGCCACGGTGCCCGCCGAAGACACCCACCGGGCCGCCCTGACCGACCTGGGCCGCGCCCTGCAGCGCCTGGCCTACGGCCCCGCCGAACCCACCACGGACGACCTGCACGGGCTCCTCCCCACGGCACAGGAGGTGGCCGCATGAAGGACCGCCGCCTGTGGCTCCTGATCGGCGTGGTCGTGCTGCTCCTCATCGTCGTGGCCAGCGCCTCGCCGGCCCCCGTGGCCCGCTCCACCTGGTCGGGGCACGGCGACGGCTACCAGCGAGCCTACGACGTCCTGGAGGCCTCGGGCCTTCCCGTGGAGCGCTGGCAGCGTCCCATCGACGAGCTGCCCGAAGGCCCCTCCACCCTGGTGTGGATCCTGCCCGACCGGCTGCCCTGGTCGTCCACCGAGCTGGAGCACGTCACCGAGGTCCTCGACGCCGGCGGCCGCGTGGTGCTGTGGAGCCGCAGCGAGTCCATGGCCATGGACACCTACCTGTCGTTCCTCGATCTCACGATCGGCCTGATGGACCTGAACCTGCGGCCCACCCCGAGCCTGTGGATCGGGGAGTGGCTGTCCTATTCCAGGGAGCCACTGACCACGCCGCTCCCCGAGCTCGGCACCTCGGTGACCTACCTGCCCGGGCCCCTGCACCACACCACCCTCCCGCCAGCCGCCGTCTACGGCGCGGTGGAGGGCGAGGCCCCCGTGCTGCAGGTCCACGAGGTCCGGGGCGGCGAGGTGTGGTGGATGCGCCAGTCCGACGCCTTCACCAACGGCCGCCTGCAGCAGGATGGCAACCTGCACCTGCTGCTGGCCATGTTCGCCGACGCGCCGGGCCCGATCCGCTTCGAGGAGTACCACCAGGGCTTCTCGGACCTCGCCGACGCCGGTCCCAGCCCCCAGCTGAAGGTGGGCCGCCAGCTCGCCATCGTCGGCCTGCTCATCTACCTGCTGGTGGTGTGGATGCAGTCCCGGGCCTTCGGCGCCCGCCTGCCCCAGCTGCAGCAGCTCCGCAGCCGCGTGCGCACCGAGCTGATGGCCGTCGCCCGCATCCACGACCGCTCCGGCCACGCCCCCGAGGCCGGCCAGCGCATGCTCGACATCGCCCGCCGGCAGACCGGCGACCCCGAACTTCCCGACACCTTCTCCGGAGGGGAGGACGACCTCGTCGCCCTCGCCGAACAGGTCACCCGCGCCCAACAGCACGCGCCCAGGAGATCCGCCCCATGAACATGACCCTGCCCGATCTCTCCCACAAGATCGACGCCATCCGCGACCGCATGGCCACCGTCATCGCCGGCCAGTCCGAGGCCGTGGACGAGCTCATCATCGGCCTGCTGGCCGGCGGCCACGTGCTGCTCGAGGGTGTGCCGGGCCTGGCGAAGACCCTCCTGGCCCGCAGCCTGTCCGAGGTGCTCGGCCTGCCCTTCCGCCGGGTGCAGTTCACCCCCGACCTGATGCCCGCCGACATCCTGGGCACCCACGTGTACCAACAGGCCACCGGCGGCTTCACCCTGCACAAGGGCCCGATCTTCACCCAGGTGCTCCTGGCCGACGAGATCAACCGCACCCCGCCCAAGACCCAGGCCGCCCTGCTGGAGGCCATGCAGGAGGGCCAGGTCACCATCGACGGCGAGCGCTTCGAGCTGCCCAGCCCCTACCTGGTGATCGCCACCCAGAACCCCCTCGACCAGGCCGGCACCTTCCCCCTGCCCGAGGCCCAGCTCGACCGCTTCCTGCTGAAGATCACCGTGCCCTACCCGGACGAGGCCGACGAGCGGCTCATCTACCGCCGCTTCCTCGACGGCACCCTGTCGCTCGGCCACAACGCGCAGCCCCTGGAGCCGGTGCTCACCGTGCAGGACGTCCGCCAGATGCAGGCCGCCGTGCGCCGCCTGCACATCGAGGACAAGGTGCTCGACTACGTGGCCCGCATCGCCACCGCCACCCGCGCCCACCGGGATCTGTCGGCCGGTCTGTCGCCCCGTGCCGGCATGGCCTGGCTGGCCGCCGCCCAGGCCTTCGCCGCCATCCAGGGCGACGACTTCGTCTCCCCGGACCACCTCAAGCGCGTCGCCCAGCCCGCCCTGGCCCACCGCCTGCTCACCACGCCCCACGCCGAGCTCGAGGGCCGCGTGGCCGCCGACGTGCTCGCCTCCATCCTCGACAAGGTGGCCCAGCCCGCATGAGCGGCATCTCGCCCACGCCCCGCACCATCTCCCTCGCGCTGGCGGGCTCCGCGCCCTTCGCGGCAGCCTTCCTGTGGCCCCAGCTGGCCTGGGTGGGGTGGTCCGTGCTCGGGCTGCTGGCGCTGGCCTTCCTGTGGGACGCCGTGCAGGGCCGGCGCACGCCACTCACCGCGTCCCGCTCGCTGCCCGATCCGCTGTACCAGGCCGAGCCCGCGTTCTATCCGCTCACCGTGACCAACCCCTCCGGCCGCCCGGTCTCCCTCACCGTGCGCGAGGTCCTGGGCCGGGAGCTCACCGACGCCCCCCTCGACCGGGAGCTGGTCGTGCCCGCCGGCGCCCAGGCCACCGTGAAGCTGCGCGCGCTCCCCACCGTCCGGGGCGACATCACCGTGCAGGCCCCCGTGGTGCGCCTCACCGGCCCCCTCGGACTCGCCTTCCACACCCGCACGCTCGGTGAGGTAGGCAGCGCCCGGGTCTTCCCCCGCATGCGGCAGCCCGAAGACGCCGAGCTGCTCCTGCAGCAGCTGATCACCCGCCCCGTGGGCACCATCCGCGAGCGCTTCAAGGGGGTCAGCCAGGAGATCCACGGCCTGCGCAACTACCTGCCCGGCGACCCCATGCGGCATCTGGACTGGAAGGCCACCGCCCGGCTGCAGCGCCCGGTCACCCGGGAGTACACCCTCGCCCAGAACCAGCAGGTGGTGATCCTGCTCGACGCGGGCCGCTCCATGGCCGCCCACACCGACGGCGCGTCCCAGTTCGACCACGCCCTGTCCAGCGCCCTGGCCCTGCTGCGGGTGGCCGTGACCCAGGGCGACGAGGTCACCCTGCTGATCTACGACCAGGACATCCGCTCGGTGGTGAAGATCGACCGCCGCTCCCGGGGCTTCCAGGCCCTGTTCGCCCGCCTGTACGACATCCAGCCGTCCGACACCGAGGCCCACCACGCCCTCGCGGCCCAGTGGGTGTTGCGCCACTGCAAGCGACGCAGCCTGGTGGTGTGCCTGTCGGCCGCCGCCGACATGGGCTCGGCGGATCGCCTCTCCCTGGCCCTGAAAACCCTTGCTGGCCGCCACGTGCCCCTGTGGGTCAACTTGACCGATCCTGATCTGTCCGAGGTCGCCGGTTCCATGGCAACCTCCACGGTGCAGGCCTACGCCAAGCTGGCGGCCATGGAGATCACCGATGCCAACCAGGCCGCCTGGACGCGGCTTCGGGGCAGCGGGGTGCACATCCACTCCACCGACGCCCGCCAGCTCACCCTCGGCCTGCTGCGCCACTACGTCCAACTGAAGGGGTCCCGCCTATGACCACCTCCGCCTCCGCCCTCGGCCACTCCACCGGCTTCCGCGCCGCCCAGAACGTGCACATCGAGGTGCAGAACGCTGGTCTCGCCAGCCGCGGCGCCGCCGCCATGCTCGACTACCTGATCCTGCTGGTGGTCAATGTCGTGGTGCTGGCCGTGGGCGCCGTGGCCGTGGGCATCATGGACGGCGCCGGCGACCGCGACACCTCCGCCCTCGTGGCCCTCGGCGTGGTGGTCTTCTTCCTGCTCAACATGGGCTTCTTCTTCCTCGCCCACGTCATCGGCAAGGGCCAGACCCCGGGCAAGCGCTTCGCCCGCATCCGGGTGGTCTCCCAGGATGGCGGCCCCGCCAGCGCCCTGTCGCTGTTCATCCGCTCGCTGATCCTGCCCTTCGACATGCTGATCGGCCCCTGGTTCATGGTCTTCCACCGCCGCATGCTGCGCCTCGGCGACATGGCCGCCGGCACGATGGTCATCCACGAGGGCGGCCCCGTGCCCGTCGAGCTCACCGAGCTGCCCCCCAACGCCAGCGCCGACGAGGTGGCCCTGCTCGAGCTGTGGCTGCGGGAGCACGAGGCCCTGCGCCCCGAGCGCAAGCAGGAGCTCGGCGACCGCATCGTGACCTGGTTCGACACCCAGCACCCCGGCTACCTGCCCGAGGGCGCCACGAACGAAGAGCGCCTGGAGCGCCTGCGGGCATGAACGTCCAGCGGTTCCAGACACAGGGCTCCCCCCGCTGGGAGGAGCTCACGGATCTGCTCGACCAGATCGAGCGACGCCCCAAGGGCCTGTCCTACGAGCAGGTGCAGGCGGCGGCGCGGCTGCACTCGTCCACCTGCGCCGACTACGCCTACGCCTCGACCCACTTCCCCCAGCTCGGCCTCACCCGAAAGCTCGCCGCCCTGTGCACCCGGGGGCACCGCCTGCTGTCGGTCGACGACGACGGCGGCCTGCACAAGGTCCGTCGCTTCTTCACCACCGACTACCCCCGCCTGTTCCGCCGCATGGCCCCCGTGCGGCGCCTGGCCCTGGCCCTCTTCGTCCTCATGACCATCGCGGGGGCCGCCATGGGCTGGCTGTCCGACGGCTTCGCCGAGCTGTTCATCGGCGCCGAGGCCATGGACGGCCTGCGCCGTGGCGTCATCTGGACCGACAACGTGGCCGCCAACGAGGCCGGCAGCCTGCTGAGCACCTCGATCTTCACCAACAACGTCGGGGTGATGTTCAAGGGATGGGCCGGCGGCGTACTCCTGGGCATCGGCAGCCTGTACGCGCTCATCTTCAACAGCCTGATGTTCGGCGCCATCCTGCCGGTCACGGCCCGCTACGGCCTGTTCGAGCGCCTGCTCGACTGGATCGCCGCCCATGGCCCCCTCGAGCTGTACCTCATCACCGTGTCCTGCGCGGCGGGCCTGTGGATGGGACGCGGCATCTGGGTCGCCAGCACCGAGCCCCGGGGCACCGTCATGGCCCGGCACGGCCGGGAGTCGATTCTGCTGATGCTCGGCGCCGCGCCCTGGATGGTCCTGCTGGGCTTCGTCGAGGGCTACGTCAGCCCGGTGATGACCATGCCCCTGCCCGCCAAGCTGCTCATCGGCGTGGCCCTGCTCACCGCCTTCCTCGCCTGGACCACCCTGGCCGGTCGCGACCCCGCTCCCGAGGAGACCCCGTGAACCCCCTTTCCTTCATGGACGCACTGGGACGGCAGGTGTGGACCGACCGCAAGGCCCTGGCCGGGCCCCTGTGGATGATCCTCGGCGTGATGCTGGGCTCCAGCGTGCTCACCGGCACCGTGGGTGTGCTCACCGCGCCGACCGTCGACCCCATGAAACCCGACATGACCGGTGCCGCCCTCGCCTCGCTGATCTCGGTCGTCACCCTGCCCGTGATCTACCTGGGCGTGTGCTGGCTGGGCCTGTGCCTGTCGGCGCGCATGGAGGGCCGGCCCCTTCCGCCCCTGAAGGACGCCGTGAAGGGCCGCTACGTGGGCGCCATCCTGCTGGGCTTCGCCTTCCTGGCGATGGCGCTGGTCGTGGCGGCGCCGGGACTCGTCCTCGTGGGTCTCGGCTACGTCATCACCGCCGCGATCACCGCGTCCATCGCCATGGCCATGAGCGGCGTGCTGCTGGCGGCCACCCTGCGGGGGCACAGCCTGTCCGAGGCCATCCGCATCACCACCCAGCCCAAGCACATCGGCCTGCGGTGGGGCCTGGGCCACTGGAAGACCTACCTGCTGGTGGGGCTCGCGATGCTCGGCCTCACCTATGGCCTGTCGAGCGTCTCCCAGATCGTCGCCCTGGTGCTGGCGACCGTCACCGCGTTCCAGTCGGGCATCGGCAACCCGGAGGCCGCCATGGAGATGAACCGCACGCTGCAGCTCTCCGGCCTCATCGCCTCGCCTCTCACCAGCGCCGCCTACACCCTGTCGATGGCGGTGTACGTCGGCGGCTCGGTGTGGCTCGCACGACGCATCGACCGACAGAAGGGCGGCGACGACCTCATGGACATCCTGGTGCGCCTGGAGGCCTCCGCGTGAGCATGGATCATCCTCTGGTGGTGGCGGACAGGGCCGGTGGGTGGTTGGTGCGCAACGGCAGGGCGACGCTGCGGCACATGTTCGCCGCCGCCTGGCTCCTCTGCATGCCCAGCGCGACCGGCCCCGTCCAGCGCCTGCTCAGCGGTGAAGGCCAGACCGTCGCCGACTTCCACGCCTCCGTCCTCACCGAAGCGACCCTGGGCTCTCCGCTGTCCCCCTTCATGGGAGGTCTGGGCTGGATCGCCATGGTGGGCCTGTCCCTGCGCGCCACCGCGGCGTCCGACACCCCCGCCCCCGAGCCCGAACGGAGCCTCCTGGGTCGCCGGGTGGCGGCAGCCGTTGCGGGGCTCGCCGTCATGGGCATGTGGGGCATGTGGGTGTGGACGGGCCAGGCAGCGTGGATGATCGCCGGGGTGGTCTTCGGTGCCGTCGCCGTCATGGGCACGCTCATCGTGACCCTGTACAAGGGCGAAGATGCCGCGCGAAAGCCCACCGAAGAAGAGATCGCCAGGATGCCCACCGACATCCAGGGCATGATGCGAGGCGCCGGCGGTCACGAGGTGGTGCTCTCCGGCATCATCCTCCTCGTCGCCACCACGGTGGGCCTGCTGCTGGGCGGCATCGGTGTGCTCTTCACCCTGCCCATGGCGATGGGCGCCGTCACCGTGCGGCTCGGCAGGGGCCTGCGGAAGTCGAAGAACCCTCCCGGCCTGCTGCGTGCCTCCCACGTGGTCTTCACCCGACGCTGGGGCAGGACGTCCTACCGGCCCCTGTGGCTCCTGGGCAGCGGGCTGATGGCCGTCTCCCTCGGGCTCGTGCCCGTGCTGCTCGCCCTGCTCACGGTCCCCTTCGTCGCCCTGATGTGGCAGGCGGGGGTGACCGATCTCAGCCGCGCCATCTACATGGAGGGGATGGCCATCCTGGTGTGGTCGCTGCCCCTGATCATCCTGCTGAACAGCCTCATCGCCTGCGTCATGATCTTCATCACCCAGGTCACCTCCATCCGCCTGTCCGAGGCGGCCGACGAGATGGCCCAGGGCACCGCGTTGCAGACGCTGCTGGACCGGATGGAAGGAACGAACGCGGCATGACCCCTCTCGGCCCCTACGCCCACGCCGACCAGATGGTCCTCGCGCTGCTCTTCCACGACCGCCACCTGCGGCGCCGCCTGCTCAAGTCGTCGCTGACCATGACCGGGCTGTACGCCCTGGTGATGGTCATGCCGATGTTCATGCAGAACCAGCTCTTCGGCGAGCTGAAGCCCGAGATGGCGGGCCTCGCTGCCTTCCTCTCCCAGGTCGCCGGCGGCGGCATGACGGCCTTCGCGTTCGTCTGGGCCGCCCAATACACCCAGAACCTGGCCCGCACCGTCATGGACGAGCGGCTCGCGCTGCGGACCGCGGCCGGCGAGGGCAACGCCAAGGGCGCCGAGAAGGGCTGGAAGCAGGCCAGCAAGCTGCTCCCGCTGTTCCTGCCACTGGGTGCCTTCTTCTGGTGGCAGGATCTGCCGGGCGTCGCGCTGCTCATGGTCGTCTCGCCCTACCTCAGCCTCCCCTTCCACTGGCTCTCCCACATCCAGCCGGCCGACCTTCCCCCGGGCTCCACCGCGAAGGAGGATGCCCTGCCGATGGACATGCGGGCGCACATGGCCAGGAGCCTCGTGTCCATGGTCGTGCTCGGGCTGACGTTCCTCCTGGGCCTGTTCATGGCCGGCGTCGGCCTGCTCCTGATCCTGCCGCTGGCCGCGGGGCTGCTCGCCCTGCTCGAGGGTCGACTGCTCCGGCACCAGCGCTTCCTGCCGGCCCTCTCGGCGGTCCGTCGGCACGGCACGCGCGTGGCCCGCTGGGATCACGGTCGGTGGGGCCTGCTGTGGGCCCTCGGCGCGCCGGCCCTGGCCATCGGCCAGGCACTGCAGACGGGGGTGGGGCTCCTCCTCCTCCTGCCCGTGGCGGCCCTGCTGTGGACCCACGGCGTGCAGGGGCTGACCGAGGAGGTCATCCTGCAGTCCACCACCCTGCACCTGTGGACCGCCCCGCTCACCCTGCCGCTGCTGGGCTTCGTGGCCTGCGTCAGCGCCTTCGTCTACCAGGCCCAGGCCATCTGGTTCACCCGGCTGCAGGACGAGCTGGAGGAGGGGACGGCGATGCAGGTGCTGCTCGACCGTCTGGAAGGGGAGGAGGCGGCATGATGCACCCCTTCGCCCACGCCGATGCGATGCTGCGGTGGCTACTGCAGGATGACGACAAGGTGCGCCGGCGGGTGGTGTACCAGTTGATGGCGAACGGGCTGGCGTTCGGGATGCTCTATGTCTTCAGCCTGGGGGGCCAGTCCGCCTCCAGCACGGCCCTCTGGACCGAAGACGCCCCCTGGCTGCCGCTGCTCACCACGGCGTTCCCCCTGGCCGTGATGGCGTCGGGGCCGTTTCCCTTCCTCATGGCGTACGGCGGCACCTCGAACCTGGCCCGCACAGCCTCCGGTGAACGCCTGCTCCAGGTGCCCGACTTCGCCAGGCAGCTGCAGTCGAAGCCCTGGGTCAGCCGATTCACCTTCGTGTGGTGGATCTTCTTCAGCGCCCTCCAGATGTGGGTCGGCAACTATGACTTCCTGATGTTTCCCCTTGCGATCATCGTGTTTCCCAGGCTGCTGAAGCGCCTCGGCAACCTGGAACCAGACGCCTACCCGAACGGCCAGGCCGACCTGGACGCCGCAGTGGCGCCTCCCAAGCGCCACTTCCTCGGCATGCACGCCGTCACCTTCCTCGTCCTCTCGATGGCCACCCTCCTGGGGGCCCTGGCCGGCCCCTTCGGCCTGGCCCTGCTCGTCCCCCTGGCCATCGGAGCCATGTCCACGGTCCACGGACGCATCCACCGGGGCGCCGGCGTGCGCGAGAGCCTGACCACCCCCAGCGGCCAGCACCTGCTCGGCCTGCGGTGGGGCAGCCGCCATCGCTTGCGCTGGTTCACCGGCACCCTGGCCACCACGCTGCCGCTCTCGCTGCAGCTCGCCGGCAGCACCTTCCTGCTGCTGCCGGCGGCCGTCCTGCTGTGGCGCCACGGCCTCACCGGCCTGCAGCTCGGTATGCTGACCGACCACGCCACCGTCGTGCTGCTCCTGGCCCTGCCCACCATCGTCCTGACCCTGCTGGCCAACGGGCTGTCCGCCTTCACCTTCCAGGTGCAGGCCATCTGGCAGGCCCAGCAGGTGGAGGAGCTGCAGGAAGGGCAGGGGATGGTGGAGCTGCTGGAGCGACTCGAGAGGGCCCAGGAGGCCGCGTGAAGCACATCCTGATGCACATGGACGAGGGCGGGCGGGCGCTGTGGGGTCACCGAAAGACGCTCACTCCCAGCTTCTGGACCCACCTGGGCGTCTCGACCGCCTTCGGATGGTGGATCCTGTTCGTTCCGGACGTGCAGGAGGAGATGCAGCTCGGCGTGGGGAGCCTGGCGATCGACAGCTTCGGCACCATGGCCCGCAGCGGCACCAAGCTGATCCTCACGTGTCTGCTCTGGTTTTCGATGGCCCAGGCGCTACGAGTCGCCCACCACGGAACCCCCGCGCCCGGCATCCTCGCGGGCTTCCGCTGGCGCTACGTCCGCGCCGTCCTCGCGCTGGAGGTGATGTGGATCCTGGCGTTCCTCTCCGGCCTCCTCATGCTCGGCGTGGGCCTGCTGTACACGCTGCCGATCGCGTTCGCCCTGTACGCCCTCGTCGATCCATGGCTGCTGCGAGGCCAGGGTGTGCGCGTAGCGTTCCGTCGCGCGGTGGACCACCGGGCCACGCGGATCCGCTGGGGCTTCTCCAGCCAACGCATTTTGCTGCTGGTGGGCCTCGCGGGCCTCGCCATGGACCTGGGCCTGTACGACCACTTCCACAACCTCGTCGTGATCCCCCTCGGACTCATCGAGCTGTTCGACAACGGCGTCACGGCCGAATGGGGCGCCATCATGAAGGGAGAGCGCATCCCCTTCGCCGTCTCGCTGCTCCTCGTCCCGCTCAACCTGGCCGCCACCACGCTCGGCACGATGAGCCTCGCCCACGGCGCCCTCCGCGCCGCCGACGACACCGAGGAGATGGAGGAGGGCACCCGCATCGAAGGTCTGCTGGAGCGGCTGGAGGCTGCGCAGGCCGCTTGAAGTAGGGGCGGGCCTTGGTCCGCCCGTGCCCGCACCGCCCACACACGGACGGGTCGGCGGGCGGACCAAGGCCCGCCCCTACGATGCCGTTCCCGAGGGCTTTGTTTCGGCAGCAACGCTTTGCAGCTGGTATCGTGGGTCACCGCCCCGGAGCCCCGATGACCCAGCGCCCCTTCCTCCTCTGGCTCGCCGCCACCCACGCCCTCGCCCTGACCGCCTGCAACACCCGCTGCGACCCAGCCAAGCGTCCCTACGGCACCTTCGACCTGACGGCGTTCGAGGAGCTGCCCCAGGCCGACCTTCCCGGCCCGGGTTCCCTGCAGGGCATCACGGGCACCACCGTGGCCACGGGCCTGTACATGTTCCATGACCATGGCTGGAACGGCTACGGCGACCTGTGCGGCATGAACCCCGTGCTGTTCGCAGACGACATCTCCGATCCTTACGGCGATGGTCCCCTGGAGCCCTACGACACGGTTGTCTACGCCGCCCTCGACGGCACGCTCGTCTTTCTGGACTGCACCGCCGACGATCCCTTCCTACGCCCCGGGATCGCCATCCAGAACTGGATCGCCCCGGTCGAGACGGTGCAGGAGGCCTACATGGTGGCACGCCAGCACTTCGCCGGCGCCGAACCCCGGGGCGAACAGCCGGTGCTCTTCACCCAGGATGCCGAGGGGTTCACCGTGGCCATCCCCAACGGCCTCACCTGGGCCAACCTGCTCCACATCTCCGAGGATGCGGACGTCCGCCAGCAGCTGGACGAGGTCTGCCCGAGGCCCGCATCGCCTGCGTTCTCCCTCGGCGGCCGCCTCACCACCGGCGTGCGTCTCGCAGACGGCCACCCCGGTCACACCTTCGCCGCCTACGCCGGCATGGAGGCCGCGGCCGTCCTCGCCTTCGAGCGCATGGCCGACCAGCTCGACCACCTGGGCGCGCCGGAACACCTGATCGCCGCATGCCACGACGCCGCCGACGAGGAGCGCATCCACGCCGACCTGCTCACGTCCTTCGCCGCCGATCGAAGCCTGCAGCCCGTGCCCGTCGAGCTCGACCCCTTCGCGCCCGTCGACCTGTTCACCTTCGCCCTCGACAACCGCCTCGAGGGCTGCATCCGCGAGACCTTCGGCGCCATGGTCGGACGCTTCCAGGCCGACCACCTCCCGCCAGGTCGCCTCCGCGACATCTGGCAGCAGATCGCCACCGACGAGGAAGGCCACGCCGCCCTCTCCTGGCGTATCGCCGCCTGGGCCGAGGCCCAGCTCACCGACGCGCAGCGGGAGGTCCTGGACGCCCGAAGCGAGGCCCTGCTGGCCGGCCTGGTCGATGGCCACGACGCTCCTGCGGGCCTGCCCGTGGTGCCCGAGACGGCCCTGCATGTGTACGGGGACGCCCTCCGTGATCGCGTGCTGGGGCGTCGCGCAGCCTGACGCCTGCATGAAGAAACATGGCGGCCCGTGCCGCCGGAGGGCATGACAGGCCGTCCAGGAGCCCCCATGCCATCCCGTCCCTTTCCCGTCTGGCTCACCGCCGTGCACGCCCTCGCCCTGTCGGCCTGCACGCCCGTCGACCTCATCCAGTCCCCCTTCGTCGGCGCCGAGGGTGTGCCCGAGCTGGAGATCCTGCCCCCGCACCTGACCCCCCGTACGGGCAGCATGCGCGGGCTGAACGGCGACACGTTCGTGCCCGGCTTCTACGTCGAGACACGCTACGGCTACTGGCAGGGCTACGGCCAGCTGTGCGGTCAGCCGGAGCTCCTGGTCGAGTCCGACGTCCCGTTCATCGACACCGAAGAAGTCCTCTGGGACCCGCTCGAGGGCGTCACCACCGACATCCTCTTCACCGACTGCCACCTCGACCCCGCCCACTACAGCGAGGACGGCGTGGATCTCGTCGACTGGCTCGGCCCGCCGGAGTCCCTGGAGGAGGCCTTCCTCGTCGCCCGCACCGACGGACACATCATCGAGGCCCGCGCCGGCCGTCCCGTCCTGTACGCCGAGGACGAGGAGGGCGCCTGGTTCCTCGGCTACTACCACCAGGACAGCGAGTTCAAGGGCATCGTGCTCAAGGTCCATCCCGACCACACCGTGGAGACCATCCACGAGGCCTTCCGCAGCGACATGCCGACACCGATCGTCGGCCGCCTGTGCTCCGGTGTCCGCCTCGCCGAAGGCCACCCCGGCCACACCTTCGCCGCCTACGCGGGCCTCGAAGCCGCTGCCGCCATCGCCTTCGACCGCATGGCCGACCAGCTCGCCCACCTGGGCGCCCCCGAGGACCTCATCGCCGCCTGCCACACCGCGGCCGACGAGGAGCGCGTCCACACCGCATTGCAGACCGGTCTCGCCGCCGAGCAGGGCCTGCAGCCCGTCCCCGTCGAGGTCGACCCCTTCGTCCCCGTCGACCTGTTCTCCTTCGCCCTCGACAACCGCCTCGAGGGCTGCATCCGCGAGACCTTCGGCGCCATGGTGGGACGCTTCCAGGCAGACCACCTCCCGCCAGGTCGCCTCCGCGACATCTGGCAGCAGATCGCCACCGACGAGGAAGGCCACGCGGCCCTGTCCTGGCGCATCGCCGCCTGGGCCGAGGCCCAGCTCACCGACGCCCAGAGGGAGGTCCTGGACGCCCGCAGCGAGGCCCTGCTGGCCGGTCTGGTCGATGGCCACGACGCTCCTGCGGGCCTGCCGGTGGTGCCCGAGGCGGCCCTGCATGTGTACGCCGAGGCGCTGCGCAGCCGCGTGCTGGCTCACCGCGCCGCCTGAGAACCGTACGGGCGCTGCTCGCCGCGCCCAACCCCGTTGGCCTCGCTTGGGTCGTTGGACGTACGGGCACCCCTTGGGGCGCCGGGGCCCCGCCCCGCCGCCCCGGCCTCATGCGCAAAACCCCGCACGAACCTGCATTGCCCGCCGACTGCACCTGATCGTACCGTGTGAAAGCCGCCTTCCATCCATCCCGGAAGCCCTCACCCACGCCCACGGTACCCGCCCATGCCCAAGCACCCGATGGCCCACCTCGACGAAGCTGGCCTGCACATCCTCCGGCACCTGCGTCCGCTGCGGTGGCACCTGCTCGGCATCGTCTGCGTCGTGCCCGTGTCCATTCTCGGGACCTTCGTCTTCTCCATGCCCGAGCTCCTCGGCATTCCCGACTTCTTCGCCCTCGGTGCCCTGCAGGCGGTGCTCTTCCTCTTCGGGCTCCCCACCTGGATCGCCTTCGTCTTCAACCTCTTCTTCGCCACCGGAGAGGCCCTGGAGGCCCTCCACGACGGCAGACCGGTCCCGGGCCTGTGGAGCGGCATGAAGCTGCGCTACGTCGGCGTCACCCTCCTCAAGGCCGTCATCTGGCTCGCCGCGACCATCCTGTCCGCGATGACGCTCTTCCTCGGCGCACTGGTCCTGTTCCCCATGGCCTACGCCCTGTGCATGCGCCTGAACGGCTGGGCCATCCATGGACTGGACCCCGGCAAGGCCCTCGACCGGGCGCTGCAGGCCAAGGGCTGGTCCCTCGCCTTCGGCACCCAGAACAACAAGCTCTTCTTCAACTTCGGCCTGGGTGCCTACATGGTTCCCTACGCGCTGCGCTACACCACGACCTTCTGGTTCCTCGTGGGCATGGCGGTCATCTCGCTTCTCGGCTTCGACGGGGGCAGCTGGGCACCGGAGGAGGCCATCGCCAGCGGTGCCGCCATGTCCGTAGCGGATGTGCTCGGCGTCACCGCCTTCTACACGGGCTCGTTCCTGCCGCTGCAGATCGGCCAGCTCCTCGGCCTCCAGGCCTCGATCCTCACCGTCGCCGACGAGCAGCACATCCAGACCGGGGACGACATCGAAGCCGCCCTCACCCGCCTGGAATCCCGAGCAGCCGCCTGATCGTAGGGGCGGGCCTTGGTCCGCCCGTGGCGCGTCGCGGCACCCCTCTACCCCTCGGCGGCCTCGTCCCGATCCTGATCCGCCGGCGCCTGGCCCGACAGCTTCCAGCCCGCCGACCACAGCAGCGGCAGCAGCCCGGCGCTGATCAGGAACACCACCGTGAGGCCGACGACCACCAGCGTGCCCAGCGAGGCCACGCCGCGGTTGGCCGCCAGCGTGATGGCGAAGAAGGAGCCGATGGTGGTGAGCGTGGAGATGGATGCCGCCACGCCCGTGGTGCGCAGCGCCCGCCGCACACCGCCCGGCCCCTCTTCCTTGAGCCGGTGCAGCAGGTGGATGACCACATCCACGCCGATGCCCAGCAGGATGGGGAAGCCGGTGAGGTTGACCATCGTGAGCTTGAGGCCCACCGCCGGCAGGGAGGCGATGGCCCAGGTCATGCCCGTGAGCAGGGTGAGGATGGCACCCGCCGCCCAGTGCAGCTTGCGCAGATCCCACCAGGCCAGGCCCACGACCATCATCAGGGCGAGACCGCTGATCACCGGCAGGTCGTCGAGCACCAGGTGGAACATCCGGGCGATGCCCAACTGCTGGCCCGCGATCTCCCGGCCGGGCAGCGCCGCCGCGAGCTGATCCGCCAGCTCCGTGGCCTCGCGGACGTCCCACAGGTTGCCCTGGGGGATGACCACCAGCCGGTAGCGATCCGCGATGTTGGCCCCGATGAGCATCTTCACGATGGGGGGCAGGTCGTCGCGGGTGAGCTCGCGGATGTCGAGCCCGCGCAGCGGCAGGAGCTGCTGGGCGACCGACGGCGGCAGGTAGCGCAGGTTGGGGCTCTCCACGAGCTCCACCAGCTTGCGCAGCTGCTCGTTGCGCACGGCCTGGTCGTCCGGGAGCATGTTGCGGATCGAGGCGACGCCCGCGATGTGGGACAGCTCGCCCTTCTCCACCAGCGCCGCCATGCGGTCCTGGTCTTCGGCCAGGTCCTGCATGTTGTCGTAGGTGACGACCACGGGCGCGTAGGACTGCTCCACCAGCTCCCGCTGCACCTCGTCCAGCTCGTCGTAGGCGTTGCCGGCGGGGCGCAGGTTGGAGATGTCGTACTCGAACTGCAGCTTGGGCGCCGAGGCGAAGCCCACCACGACGGTGAGCAGGAGCATCGCGCCGAGCCCCAGGGGGCTGTAGCGGTAGCTGCTGGAGGAGCCGCCCACCGGCGCGGCCATGGCGCCCCCGAGGGGCACCGGGGCGGCATCGAGCCGGCGGATGAGGGGGGGCAGCATGACGAGCATGCAGCCGAGGCTCAGCAGCAGGCCGGCGGCGAGCACCACACCGAGCTGGGAGAAGCCCTTGAACTGGGCGGCCGCCAGGGCCAGGAAGCCAGCCGCGGAGGTGAGCGCGGCGGTCATGCTCGGCGGACCCACCATCGACCAGGCGCGGCGGATGGCCTCTTCGACCCCGAGGCCTTCCGAGTGCAGCTCGCGGTAGCGGCCCACGAGGTGGATGGCGAAGTCGATGCCGAGGCCGAGCAGGATGGCGTTGGCGAAGCTCGTGTAGGTGTTCAGCGAGCCCATCGTGAGCCGCACGAACGCCAGGCTGAGCAGGTTGGCCACGATGAGCGGCGGGAACACGATCAGCACGGCCTTGAACGACCGGAACGTGACCCCGATGATCGTGAGCACGAGCCCGAGGGACACCAGGGAGGTCCAGGCCAGATCCCGGCCGATGCCCTTCACGTCCTCGGCGCCGTGGCGGTACGGGCCGCCGGCCCACACCATTTCGATGCCCTGCTCCTCGAGCCCGGCCTCGTCGAGGGTGGCGTAGACCCGGTCCATGAACGGCACGGTGTACGCGGGATCCACCGAGGAGACGGAGGGACGGATGTAGATCTTGTCGAGGCCGTCACGACCGCCGAACAGGTTGCTGTTCTGGGCCTCGGCGATGCGCTCGGTGAGGGGGCCCATGTCGAGGATGCGCTGGGCCACGATGCCGTTGCGGGCCGCCGGGCCGAGCAGCAGCGCGCCCTCGAGGCGGGCGTTGAGCTTGCTGATCTCGTCGGCCTCGAACTGCAGCAGACCCACCTGCTGCTCGAGTTGCTCCGGCATGCCGTGCATGACGTACTCGACGTCGTCCCAGCCCTCGAAGGTGGCCGTGAGCTCGTCGAGCACCTCGCCCATCTTCTCCTGGTCGTCGCCCACGAACGACAGCGACAGCAGGTCGATGCCGCCATCCTCGTACTGGATGCGGTTGAGCGCCTCGACGACCGGATCCTGCTGCGGGAGCAGCTTGAGCAGATCCGAATCCACCTTCGGAGGCAGGCCGATCACGGCCGCGACGACGGAGACGAGGGCCACCACCACCCACAGCAGCTTGCTGCGATTCAGGACCGCGCCTGCGATCCTCCCGTAGATCCCCTCTTCAGCCGCCAAACCGCCTCCGGCAGATGTGTGGCCACGATCCGCCACACCCGCTGCTTCTAACGACGTTCAAGAACCCTCGCCCGCGGCAAACCAAATCATCACGGATGGGGCTCAGGACGCATCCTCTCCCAGGGCCAGCAGGGCGTCCAGTGCAGCTTCACGGGCCTCGGGATCCAGGTCGACGTCGGCCAGGGCCACGGCGTCCGGATCGTCGTCGAAGGCGCCGGGGCCAGCGGCCTCGAGCAGCCCATGCAGACGCCCCTGCGCGGACGAGAAGTCACCGTCGATGGCCCGGTGAAGGGTGTGGATCACCGAGGGCAGATCGACGGACACACCGGGTACCGCCCAGGCCACGTCGTCGTCTTCCGACACCGCCTGGGCGTGGGTACGGACCCGCTCCAGCAGCTCGTTGGCCTGCGACAAGACGTCGGCCTCGGACCAGCCCGCCGCCTCCTCGGGGAGCGCGTGGTCGAAACAGGTGGCGTCGAGGTGGTGGTGCCCGAGCAGGTAGCGGGTGAGCGCCAGATCGAGCGCCCGCGCCTCCCAGCCGGGGAGCGCCGCGCCTGCGGCCACCTTGGCGAACCGACCGGCGAGGGCATCCGTGGGCGTGTCGAGGCGCAGGCCGGCCATCCAGGACCACAGCTCCGGCAGGGCCTCGGCACCGCCATGGCCGAGCGTGGCCCCGGCGGCGGCCCGCACGTGGGCGGACACCTGGCCGGCCGTCTCCTGGGGAAGGCCCTTGGTGAAGGCCTCCGCGACGTCGTCGGCGCCCGGCTCGTCCTGGAAGGTGTCCTCGTAGCTGCCGAGGTGGGGGCGGCCAGGGGAGTGGCCCCACATCACGGCCGACTGGGACCTGCGGCCACCGATCCAGGCGAAGGGGTGGGGACGATGGCCTGCCCGCTCGACGATCGAGCACAGGTCCTTCAGCGCCGCGCCCTCGGGCGTCTGCATCAGGCGGGGGATCCACTCCCGCGCCTGGGGCCCGTCGAGGGACCACACCATGCGGCGGACCTTGTCCTTGCGGACCTCGGCGATCCAGTCGCCCACCTTGCGGGCCCCTTCCAGGGCCGCGGGCAGCGTGGGCGGCACGTGGTCGTCCTGGGGGATCACCAGCGAGCCGGAGCGATCCTCGTCGATCCCGAGCACATAGCCCACGAGATCCCCCTTGGGCTGGGCCTTGATGACCAGGATCCGGGGCTTCTTGCGGCTGAGCAGGTCGAGCACCATCGTGCTGGAGCTGCCGTAGGACGAGACGTACACGCCCGTCTCGGGCAAGGCCTCGATCAGGCGATCGCGAAACGCGGCCGTCTCGTGCACGTCGCGGATCATCACGCCGCCGTGCAGGTTGCCGTCTTCATCGGAGCGGAAGCCGAAGCCGATCTTCGAGTCGTCGAGGTACTTGGCCGTGAGCTCTCGATCCATCACGGCCTCGAGCAGCTCGGGAAGGCCCTCGGGGTAGACGTGGTCGAGCAGCGCGTCCAGGAGATCCAGGCTCATGGGGGTTCACCGGGAGGAGTCGGGAAATGGTTGGAGGAGGGACGTGTCGAACAGCTCTGCGAAGCGATCGTACACCCCCTGACACAGCGCGCTTCTAGTGCACTGAGCACAGATGGGTGTGTGACATCTGCGGCGATTGGGGGTCCAGGAATAGGCCTCACCATACACGACCCCCTGCTCGCTCCGCATCCACTCCACGGTGACACGCGGATCCCAGTGCACGTCGTTGGATCGCGCCGCCAGGTCGCCGAGGATGCACATGGGCATGCCGAAGAACCGCAGGGTCATCTCGCCGGCGTCGTCGCCGAGGCCGCTCACGGCGTCGCGGAGGACATCGAGCGGCACCGCGAGCTCCTCGTAGCGATCGGAGGCGGCCCCTTCGGGGGTGGTGTTGGACACCACGAGCAGCTGCACGCCGAGACGCCGGGCGAGCCGTACGGTGGCGCCCAGGTGGGCCACGTTGTGACGGGTGACCACCGTGTTCATGAACAGCCCGAAGTCCGGACGCAGCCGGCGCGCGAGGGTCATGGCCGCGATGATCTGCTGAAAGCTCCCCTGCCGGCCTGCCATCCGATCGTGGACCTCGGCACAGGGTCCATGGACACTGAACAGCGCCTCGTCGAGCCAGGGAAGGGCCTTCTCGGCGAAGTCGGCACGGCTGAGCATGGTGCCGATGGTGCCGATGCTCGTGCGCATGCCCAGCTTCTTCGCCAGCATGCAGGCCTTGAGGAAGTGGGGCGAGATGGTGGGCTCGCCGCCGGTGAGGTGCACCGCCCCCACGCCCCGCTCGGCGTGGGTGCGCAGGACGGTGGCCACCCGCCCCCAGGTGACCGGAAAGCGGGAGAACCCCACCATGCGGTGCTCCTCGGAGCAGAACAGGCAGCGCTCGGGGCAGTGGTAGGTGAGGTGCAGCTCCAGCCGCCGCATCACCTGACCCTCGGGGCCCACCCACGGCCGCACCGTGGAGGGCGGCGCCACCACGGGCAGGGGTCCGGACGCTCGCTCCCGCAGGCTCATGCGATCCTCCGCCGACGGGCCCGGTGGGCGACGTAGTGGGGGTACAAGCGCCGGCACAGGGCCGTGAGCTCGGCATCCGCCGCCAGGGTGGAGCGCCAGATCGCCGGAGCCACGCGCTGCTCGATCATGGCCGGCATGGCCTTCTGGGCCACCTGGAGCTCGGCGACTGAGGGCGGCTCCTGCAACGAGCCCACCCGGGTCTGCGCCCACAGGTCTTCGAGGCTGCCGGACAGGCCCACGTTGCTCGGGTGGATGGAGCCGTCGCAGTCGACGATCATGCCCGTGTTGAAGAACGGCGTGGGCTGCCAGGTGAACAGGTTGCGCAGGTACAGCCCCTCGCCCCGGGCCCAGCGTGCCTCGATGAGGTCGCCGATGGCCTGGAAACCCTGGCGGAGCTGCTGCAGCTGGGCGGGCTTCCAGCGCAGGAAGTAGCCGGGCAGCAGGTTGAACCGGGTGAAGCCCAGCGACAGCAGGTGGGCGAAGTTGCGGGCGGCGTGCTCGGCCTTGGGAGGGGCGATGGTCTGGGTGACCACGACGCGGGGCACCTCGAGCAGCCGGGGAAGCAGGGAGACGACGTGGTCGTAGGCGTCCGGCACGCCCGGCAGCGCCCGCCGCAGCGCCCGGTGGTCGTCGGGAACCCCGTCCATGGAGATCGTCAGCACCGCCTTGGGGTGCGCCGCCAGCAGCTCGAGCCACGCAGGGGTGAGTCCGAGGCCATTGGTGCTCAGGTACACCCGCTCGATGGCGGGTCGCCGGGCCACGGACTGCAGCACCGCCCGCACGACGTCGGGGCGCAGCAGCGGCTCACCACCGAACAGCTTGAGGTGACCGCCGCCGAAGCGTGCCTCGAACAGGTCGAGCGCGCGCTCCGTCTGCGCCACCGACAGCTCCGGCCACCCCTGCTTGACCGTGGGACAGTAGGCACAACGCAGGTTGCAGGCCCGCGTGACCGTGAGGATGAGCTGCGCTACCACTGACCGTGGGAGCCGTGCGAGCCATGGGAGCCGTGGCTACCGTGGGACGCATGGGAGCCGTGGCTGCCGTGGGAACCGTGGCTGCCGTGGGAGGCGTGGCTGCCGTGGGAACCATGACTGCCGTGGGAGCCGTGGCTGCCGTGGCTGCCGTGGGAACCGTGGGAGCCGTGCGAGCCATGGGAGCCGTGACTGCCGTGCGAGCCGTGGCTGCCGTGGGAACCGTGGGACGCGTGACTTCCGTGGGAGCCGTGGCTGCCGTGGGAGCCGTGGGAACCGTGGGAACCGTGGCTGCCGTGGGAGCCGTGGCTGCCGTGGGAACCGTGGCTGCCGTGGGAACCGTGGCTGCCGTGGGATGCGTGGCTGCCGTGGGAGCCGTGGCTGCCGTGGGAGCCATGGCTGCCGTGGGAACCGTGGCTGCCGTGGGAGCCGTGGGAGCCATGGGAGCAGTGGGTGGCGAACATCACGCCACCCTGCGAGGGATCGGACACGATGGCATCGGCCCGCTCGCGGATGGCCTGGACGTCCACCTGGCTGGCCTGGCGGGACTCATGGGCCGCGAGAAAGTGGGCCGGCTTTCGGGACAGGCCCGGCAGCGGGGGCAGGCCCTTCTTCTTGTCGTGGGTTCCCATGGGTACTCCAGGAGCGCAGGTATCAGGCGTCGTCACGAGGACGCTGGATCGTCCATCGCCGGAAGATGGCTTCTACCTTGCCTTCGACGTCCTGGGCAAGACGATCGAACAGCAGCCGCATGATACCCATGTGCTCCGCACATTTGGGCGTGTTCGGTCGCTGGGCGAACAGATCCCCGCTTTCCATGAAGTTGTTGATGGGGCGAACGCCGCAGTAGGGCGCGCCGAAACAGCTGTGACAGGCCGGAAGGGCGTCCAGATAGCTGCTCATCACCAGGGAACGGACGGTGGGATGGCCGATCATCTCGGCGTAGGAGGTCTCGCCGAGGGTGCCGATCTGGACGAAGTCGCTGCCCATGCCGGCGAGCATCCGACCCTCGTCGGAGGGGAAGATGCGGCCGTCAAAATTGTACGCGACCTGACCCGTGCCGGACCCGATGGGCGAGCGGATGTCGACATAGTTGGGATCGAAGGGGGTCATCATCTTCTGCAGGAAGATGGCGGCCGTGCCCTCCTGGATCTCGACGCCCTGCAGGTTCAGCTCGATGATGTAGTCGAGGACCTCCTCGTAGAACGCGAGGTACTCCTCCATCGTGTAGCCGATCTGCCGCCAGGTCTTCGTGGCGAAGCCATAGGGGTTGAGCGGACGGATCTTGAGGCTGCGCAGGCCGAGCTCCACGTACAGATCGACGATCTCGCGGGCCCGGGGCAGGCTGCGCCGGGTGGTGGTCATCAACGCATCGATGTGCCACAGGTCCGGATCCTTGCCGCGCTCGATGTACCGGCGGTTGAAGTAGGCCATCCAGCGGAGCACCTGATCGTAGGCGCTCGAACCCGCCATGGGCACGCCGCGGGGGAAGTTGTACTCCCGCTTCTGCCAGCCGCGGTTCCAGTCGTGCAGATCCTTCGGGCCATCGAGGCTGGTACAGACCAGGACCTCGTGGTCCATGAGCCACTCGGCCACCTCCTCGTTCATGAAGGACATGTTGGTGACCACGGAGTGATCGACCGTCTTGGGGGAGGTCTTCTTCTTGTGGTTGGCGTACGCCACCGCCAGCTGGATGGCCTCCATGTTGGCCGTGGGCTCGCCTCCCGTGTACTCGAAGCAGATGTACGGGCTGGTGGAGCAGAAGGCCATGTCGACCGCGTGCCTGACGACCTCGGGGGACATGTCGACGTCGGACTTCGTCATGTCCTCGCGGGAGGCGTGGCAGTAGCGGCACGACTGGTTGCACCGCAGCGTGGTGATCATCACGTGCAGGTGCGGGCCCTGGGCCGCGTAGAAGCGCTTGCGGCGGATCTTGGCGGCCATGTCGTCGAGGTCGAGGGCGTCGCGGAAGAAGCCCTTGGCGGCCATGGGCGCGTAGTCCGGGTGGTCGGTGCCCATCTGTCCGGCCAGGAAGGCCCGGAAGGTGGCCTCGGGCAGGATCGACCACTCACCGGCGTCGTTGGTGAGCACGACCTTGCCGTGGCCGATGTCGGTGTAGCGGAAGAAGCCGAGGTGATCGGTCTGCACCACCCGGTGGGGCAGGGTGAGGGTGTGGGTACTCACGCCATCCCCTCGAGCGCGGCTTCGCGGCGGGCCACGATGGTCTCGTGCAGGGCGTGGTTGCAGAAGGCATCCTCGATCATGTCGCCGTAGCCTGGATCGAAACCCTTGAGGGTGACCACGATGTCGGGGCCCTCCTCCGCGAGGTGCACGTCGGCGCAGTAGGGCCCGTAGGCCTCCGCCGCGGCCTTCACGGCCGGCAGGTCGTACAGGGAGTGGTGGAACGCCACCACGAGCTCGGTGTCATGCATCGGGATCCTCCCAGGGAACCTCGATGGCCAGATCGTCCTCGGCCAGCTCCTCGGCGTCGAGCTCCGCGAGCAGGGCATCGATGCTGCTCTGGGCCTGGTCGGCGAAGAAGGCCTTGGCCATGTAGAACTCGCGGATCTGCGCCGTGGACTCGGCCACCCGGATGCGCACCACCTGGTTGAGCAGCTCGTTGGCGAACTCGCCGGCGAGCGCGGTGAGCGTGGCCTCGTCGGCGGAGGGATCCTTCGCCCGGAGCCGCACGCCCACCTGGCCATCGGCGGGACGGGTGAGGAACACCCAGCAGCGATCGACGAAGAGGTAGGCGGCACCGAAGATCGCATCGCGCGGGTACAGATCCTCATCGAGTGCAAAGAACACGCGGCCCTGCTGCAGTTCGAAGACCAGCTCGGTGGTCTGCCGTTCGAGGGTGGCTGCTTCTGACACGGGTTCCTCCTGGGAAATGCCGGGAGGAGAGTTGTACGACATATGGTCGGCTTCGTGGATACCCGACGAAGGATCCTGGCCTTTGGCGTAAGGAATCGTCTGGAGATGATCTACAGGGGTAGTTGGTGCCGGGTCGCTTCTCACCTACCTGCGCGGCCGCCGTGCTACCCGACGAGCTCCTCGGCCCCGAACGCCGCCACCCGCTCCTCGTGGCGCATCATCCGCGCGAGACCCTTGAGTTCACCGGACTTCTCGTTGCGGCGGATGCGGGCCGCCAGACCCAGGATGACGCGCCCGAGATCCTCCTCGGTGGCCCCCGAGCCATCGTGATCGTCCATCAACACCAGATCGATGAGCCCGGAGTGGGCGACCCCGACGGGCGCACCGCCGTGCACGCACAGGTGCACACGGGCCCTGCGGCGGCTGCGGTGGACCAGCGTGAGCACGCTCGCACCCCGCGTGACCTCGCCGAGATCGGCCAGGTACCAGCCCAGCCCGAGGGCCGAGCCCTTGTGCAGCGGCGCGAGCAGCCACCACGGAGCGGGGCCCCTGAAGAGGGTCTGCAGCAGCGGGGTATCGAGCACGCGCTCGCCGAGAGCGGCCTCGGCCACCTCGACGGCCGCCGCCGGACCGGCAGCAGCGGTGGCGGTGCCGACCGCGAGCTTCTTCAGAAAGGTACGTCGGGACTCCATGGCGTCCTCCACAGGGTGTCAGCCTACTGCAACGCGGACCCATTGGAAAGCATCCGCGTCACATCCGGTACCGACGGACTGCCGGGTTCATCCTACACCTTCGCTGTGCTACCTTCGGCGGACCTGCGAGGAGACCCCATGCGCGCACCCGCTTCGTTCCTTGTCCTGCTGGCGCTGACCGCCTGTACCGAACCCGGCCCCACCGTCACCGACGAAGACGGCGACGGCTTCGCCCTCGGCGACGACGACTGCGACGACGCCGATCCCCTCACCCACGTCGGCGCCCCCGAGGACTGCACCGAGGTCGACCGCAACTGCGACGGCGACCCCCTCGGCGGCGTCTGGTGGGCCCGCGAGGATGTCGCCGACACCCCCGAGCAACCCGCCGGCGAGGCCCCCAACCTCGTGCGCTGGTTCGATCACGAGGGCCGGCCCCTGATGGACGAGCACGACCGCAACGGCAACGGCCTGCTGGAGAACGCCACCTGGTACGTCCACCAGCCCGAAGAGATGCGCACCACCCTGTTCAACTTCCGCTTCGAGGAGGAGGCCCCCCGCCTCAAGTGGGTCCAGCTCCACCAGCTCGACGAGCAGGGCAACGAGGTGTTCCGCTACCGCGGCGAGGGCGACACCAACATCCGCAACACGTGGCGCTACGACGACCTCGATCGGCCGATCTACCAGCGCATCGTCAGCAGCGAGGTCGAGGGCGCGTTCACCCAGTCCCACACCACCTACGACGACGGCGCCGGCAGCTCCACCACCGACACCACCATCGTCCGCCTCGGTGCCCCCAACGTGGAGCTGGAGCGGCAGACCATCCACGATGCCGCGTGGCGCTCCCTCAGCCACAGGGATCGGGTGGCCGGCACCGGCGCCTGGAGTCGCATCGAGGAGATGGTGTGGAACGAGCACGGGGAGATGACCCGCCACCTCATCGACGTCGACGGCGACGACTCACCCGACGAGCGGCACCGGTGGAGCTACGACGACGACGGTCGTCTGCTCGAGGCCCGGCACGACATGGATGGCGACGAGGTCTTCGAAGAGGTGGTCACCTCCACCTGGGTGTGCCGCGAGGTCCCGGACGACTACTTCGAGCCCCCCGTCGAGCTCACCCCCCCCGATGTCGACCCCACGGGCGGCGCCTCCGACACCGCCCTGTAGCCGTACGCCCCCGCGGCCGGCCTCGGCAACCACCGTCAGACCGCCGGTTCCGCAGGACCACCGCCCAGGTTTCGACACGCGGTTGACGATCGTGGAGATCCTGTGGACCAGTTGGGTCACCGGAGGCTCCGTGAAGAACCTGCTGCCATTCGTCCTGCTCGCTGCTTGTGGCCCTCAGGAAGAACCCCTGCACACCGCCGAGACAGGCATCGACTCCACCCCCCAGCCGCTCGACACCGGCTACCCGGTGGACTTCGATCGCGATGGATACCCCCAGCGGGTGGACTGCGACGACAACAACCCGCTCGTCCATCCGGACATGGATGAGGACTGCACGGACATCGACCGCGACTGCGACGGCGATCCCACCAACGGTCAGTACTTCCGCCTTCAGGGCCTGCGCACGGCCCCCGGCGACGAGTCGCCCTCCACCCAGGTCGACGCCTGGCACGACACCGAGATGCGCCTGCTCCGCCAGATCGGCTGGGCCGATCTCGGCCTCACCGAGCAGACCCGCAGCGAGTATGCCTACGCCATCAGCGGCGCCGACCACCGGATCACCACGACGGTCACCATCGACGGCACCGCCGAGACCACCGTCTCCCGCTACTTCCACAGCGCCACCGGCACGCTGGAGCAGGTCCTGAACGACCACAACGGCGATCAGGAGGACGACGACTGGTGGGACTACGAGCTCGACGCGAACGACCGTCCCCTCACCGGCACGTTCTACGAGGGCAGCTACGACAACCCGGTGATCACCATCACCTACACCTACCCGTCCGAGAACAAGGTCCGTGAGCTGTGGACCTGGTCCGAGTCCAGCCACCAGGTGCTGCACGACAAGGAGATCAACGGCTCCGGCCAGGTGATCTCCCTGCGCACCGACTCGGGCAACGACGGCACCTGGGAGACGGCCACGCTGAACGCCTACAACACCGAAGGCCAGCTGACCCAGTCCATCGTCGACGTGGGCATCGATGCCACCATCGAGACCACCATCATGCACGCCTACGACGACGACGGCGTGCTCCTGCAGTCCACCACCACCACAGACGGCGCCACCACCACCGTCGACTACGTCCTCAGCTGCGAAGTGGTCGAGGACATGCACGACGTGGTGATGAGCAGCCCGCTGTAGGGCTCAGAACGGCTTCGCCAGCTGCGCCGCCCGGGCCTCCTCGCTCGGCTGCTCCGTCTTGCTGCGATGGCCCCTGCGGGCCTCGAGCTTGTCGAGCAGGCGCTGGCTCGGCTCCCGCCTCAGCACCTGGCGGATGACCGGCACCGGATCCTCGAACACCGGGCTCAGCTCGCGCTCGTCGAAGCTCTTCGCCATCGAGTAGATCCCGGCGCAGATGCCGTCGAAACGGCAGGCGTTGCACGCGTCGGCCTTGCCGTGCAGGAACTCCTTCTGGTGCACGAAGCCCTTGCGATCGAGGAATTGGATGCAGCGCTCCTCCTCCTTGATGATCTTGCGGGCCTCCGTGGACGCCCAGGCGAACCGCCGCATGTAGCACAGGGGCACCCGCTCGGCGCGAAAGGTGCGACCGGTGGCGTGCAGGTACTCCATCGCGAGCTCGAGGCTCACCTGCCACTCGTAGTGACGGGCGATGGAGTCCGGGTTCTGCTCCGCCCGGTTGCCGTCCGGATCCATGTTGTTCCAGACGAAGTGGCGGATGAACGGGAACCGATCCGTCAGCCACATCACCGTCTCGTGCAGGTGATCGGCGTTGTAGGTGCAGATGACCGTGTTGATGTCGCAGGTGATGCCCATCTTCGGCACCAGCGCCAGCGTGCTCACCAGGGTCTCCCAGGCACGCGGGTAGGCGGTGATGAAGTCGTGCACCTCGGGCCGGTAGCTGTGCAGCGAGACGTGGATGTGCGACAGCCCGGCCTCCACGCACTCGCGGAAGAAGTCCTCGTCGCACAGCAGCTGCCCGTTGGTGATCATCCGGCTGAACAGGCCTTTTTCGCGGGCGTAGCGCAGCGCCGGCAGCAGCAGGGGCGACATGGTGGGCTCGCCGCCGGTGAGGATCACGCCGTCGTACCCCATCTGCACCAGCTGATCGAGCTGCTGGTACAGGGTCTGCAGGTCGAGATCGACGCCCGTCGGCGGGTTGGAGCAGAACCGGCAGTGCTGCAGGCAGTTGCGCGTGAGCTGGACGTACCCGAGGTTCGCCATCAGGCCTCCTCCTGCCAGCGGACCGTCCGCGGCTTGTGACGCTTGCGGCCCCGGCTGTCGGTGGCCAGCGACAGGGGATCCACCACCGGTCCACCGGGGCCCTCGAAGCCTGGAAGGCTCGCCGCGGCAGCCTGGGCGGGTCGGCCGTCGGCCACCCGGGGCAGCGGCTCGGGGTGAAGCGCCGTCACGTGGGCCACCATGCGCTCGGCCTCGGAACCGTCCACCAGGGGCGTGAGCTGGCCGAGCCCCTGATCCCGCACGGCGTTCACGTGCAGACCCTCGCAGCGGCTGCGCAGCAGGCAGTCGTCGCAGCGGCTGGAGTGGCTGCGGTAGCCGTCGATCACATGCCAGCGGGTGAGCTGGCGGATGTCGGGCCGACCGGTGCGGGCATCGAACACCCAGGCGGGGAGCTCGCGCACCCGCCGCACCGGGGTCATGCCCGGGATGAGGCAGGCTGGCAGGCCACCGACCCGCAGGCCGGCGGGCATGGCCTCGAAGAAGGCTCGCAGGTTGCGGATGTCGTTCTTCCGCGTGGCGGCGAGGTGCTCGAACGTGGGCTGGTGCAGGGTGAGGCGCTCTCCCCAGGCCTCCTGCAGCTCTCCCGCTCGGTCCCTCAGGGCCTGCTCGGTGGACCGGTTGAGCTCGATGACGACGTCGGCCGCGCCCTCGGGCCAGGACCCGGCCAGCGCCAGCACCTGGGCCTCGGTACGGGCCACCACCGTGGAGCCCTCGGGCACCCGCGGCGGAAACCGATCCCCCGCCACCGACAGCCGCAGGGCCTGCCCCTGCAGGTGGGCCGGAATCCCACGACCGGTCGGCAGCTCGACGGCGACCTGCCGCGCGCCGTAGGGCAGGGGATCCGGCGGATGGGCCTGGGGCGCATCGAGCCGCCACACGTCCACCCGCTCCTCGTTCTGGGCCGCCACAATCTCGTCCATGGTCTGGCAGAAGGACTCGATGAAGCAGTGCCGGCAGCGCTCCGGGTCGCGGCAGCTCAGGGGCGTGCCCTGATCGAGGTAGTTGCGGACGTGCACCCGCCGACCGTTGACCTCGTCGAGCATCTTGTGGGGATCCTGGATCAGATCCTCCATGCCCTCGAGGTAGGCCACGGGGAAGCGGTTGGTCCACACCACGAAGCGGGGGTGTCGGCCCAGGCGGAACACCTTGCGCAGTACGGGCAGGTGCTCCCGGGGGTTGTAGAACAGCAGGTCGCGGTAGGTGAACCCGGCGGCCTGGGGGATGACGTGGAGCAGATCGAACTCGGTGACCCCGAGCTTGATGGCCAGCTGCACGATGCGATCGAGCACCGCGACGTTCTGCTTGTTGATGACCACGTCGACGCTGCAGATCATCCGGGGATCCAGCACCGCGCGGCGGATGGCCTTCACGATGCGCGTGAAGCTGCCCTTGTGCTGGGTGAGCCTGTTGTGCAGCTCGGGGGTGTGCCCGTGCAGCGAGAAGGTGATCTCCTGCAGGCCGGCCTGCACGCACGCCTCGTAGAAGTCCTTGTCGGCGTACTTCCAGCCGTTGGTGACCGTCTGGATGCGTCCGTAGCCGATCTCCTTCGCGTAGCGGATGATCTCGACGTAGTCCTTGTGCAGGCTGGCCTCGCCGCCCGACAGGATGACCTTCCAGGCGTCGTGCTCCTCCCGACCCCGGCGCAGCTCGGCCTTGATCTGCTCGGTGGGCAGGAACACGTCGCGGGGGGTGTCCGAGTCGAGGCAGAACACGCACTTGCTGTTGCAGGCGGTGACCAGCCGTACCCAGTGCTTGGAGACGTTGGCCACCTGCTCACGCCACAGCTCGTACGCCTCCTGGGAGGCTCCCTCGGGCTTGGCGAACGTGACCTGCGGAACCTCAGCGGACGACACGGGCATCCTCCTCGCGCGCGGAGACGGGGGCCGCCGGCGCATGCGGCGGGGCATGGTGCATGTGCGCGCCCGGCAGCGTCTGTTCGAGCCGTTGCGTCAGCTCCGCCGAGAACGGCGAGCGGGCAGACCACCCGAGCAGGATGCGGGGATGGCGTGCGTGCAGCTCGGCCAGGCCCGCCAGCGCGGCATCCAGGGCACCCGGCGTGCCCACGTGGGCGTCGTGGTGCGCCACATCGGGCCCCCACACCAGGGCGCGCACCTCGGCGAGCTTCTGCAGCCGCCGGAGCTGGCGGGAGGTGAACCCGGCCAGTGCCGCGCACTCCGTGACGAGCACCACCCTGGGGATCGACAGGCGGGTGGTCTCCCGGATCAGATCCGCCGCCTCGGGATGGGCCAGGAGGTGCTCGCCCTCCACCCACAGCTCCTGCGGCCGTTCCTGGGCCAGCCGCACCAGCCTGCGCCGCACCTCACGGGTGGACTCATCCGGCGACCAGCCCGCACGGATGCGATCGGGCACCGGACCGGGCACCAGCGCCGACAGGGGATCGCCTCCCAGGGACGGCAGGGCCGCGCAGGCCCGCACGTAGCCGAGCCGGACCGGAGGGGTACGCCCCGCCCGTGGGGGCGGCTCGACCTCGCCGCCGGCCAGCGGTGTGTGGGTGACGCCGGGCCGCCGACGGCGATCGGAGGCGGTGTCGATCTCGTCGCGACCGAAGCGCCGCACGTAGTCCCGGCCGATGCCGGGGCATGCCTCGTGCAGGCTGCACCGATCGCACCCCGCATCCTGGGGAACCGGCCCGAACCGGGGGCCCGCGAAGGCCCAGGCACCCTCCCTCGGCAGCAGCACCCGCTCGGAGGTGCCGAGGAACGCCGACGCGCGCCGGCTCGTGCAGGCCGGAATGCCGTGCAGGGTGATCGCGAGGCCCACGCGCTCCGCGAAGGCCAGCGCCTCGTCGAGGTCCGGGCCCATCAGCCCCAGGCGGGGCATCACCGCCACCTGCTGGGAGGCGGCAGCGCCCCTGGCGGTGAGGCGCACCAGCCGCACCGCGCCCACCTCCCTGCGGCGGGCGAGCTGCACCCACTCCGCGAGGTGGGCCTGGGTGGGCCGGGTGACCGTGGCCTGCCACTGCACCTCGATGCCCGCCTTGCGACAGCAGGCCGTGGCCATCAGGGCCGCCGCGAGGGCCTTGGACTGACCCGTGAGCCAGTCCTGGGCGTCTGGTCGGGCCGTGTGCACCCGCAAGCGCACGGCCGCCACACCCAGCGCGGCCAGACGGTGGGCCGTACGCTCACGGGCCAGGAGCCGACCGTCGGTGACCAGGCCGAGGGAGCCGACCCTGCCCTCCAGGGCCGCCAGGAGGGCGGGCAGATCGGGGCGCAGCGTGGGCTCCCCGCCATCGAGCCACAGCGTGCCCACGCCCTCGGGCACCGCCGCCACCAGCGCCGCCAGGGACGGATCGGGGAGCTCGTCGCGATCGTCGAGGCGGCTGTCGCCCCGCGTTCGTGCGGTGACGAACAGCACCGCATCGTGCGCCTGTCCGACGGTGACCTTCACAGCAGCCATGACCTCTCCGGTGGTCCACCAGAGTAGAGCAAACACGCCCAGGTTCAAGGGACTTTGTGCATCGACGAGGGTACCGATGCGTGACCGCCCCCGAAGCGGCCTGCATCATCCTGTCTCCTGGGAGGCCAGCGCCTCCCTGCGCTATCGTCCGCGAAGACCCCGGAGCGCCCATGTCCACCATCCCCGCCGCCTTCTTCACCCTGCCCGGTCCGGGCGACACCATGGTGCAGCGCGTGCAGTCCAAGGTCCGCAACCTCGCCCTGCGCCACCTGCTCACCGCCGATCTGTCCGGCCTGTCCTCCGGGATCACCGAGGCAGTCCAGCAGGTGCGCATGGCGCTCGGCGCGGCGAAGGCGCCCCAGGCCGCGCTGGCCCTGATGCGCAACCCCGACATCCTCGTGCCGCTGCTGGTCGATCGCGCCGGCGTCGGTGGTGCACCGGGCCGCGCCCTCTCCGGCGCGCTCCCGCACCTGCTGGCGGCGATGGCCCACGAGCCCGCACTCACCGCGGCCGGCCACACCATCCTGTGCCCCACGCCCCTCGACGCACTCCTCGACGGACACACCGGCCGGACCCACGCCTTCGACCCGCCGGTCACCTCCCTGGCGCTCACGGGCCCCATCCTGCAGGTCCGCCAGGCCGGTCGAAGCCCCGTCTCCTTCCCGGACACCCCCTCCGAGCAGGCCACCTTCCCGCTGCACGAGGGCCTGCCGGAGCTGCGGCTGTCCCTCGTCGACACGAACCCCCTCGCGGATGTCGAGGCCCACCCCGACAAGTCCGGCAACGCGCTGTCCCTGGGCGACAAGCCGCTCGAGCAGTGGCAGCAGGCCCTGCACGAGGCCCTCGAGCTCATCCGGGTGGCCCTGCCCGACTGGTTCGAGGAGCTGAACCACAGCCTGCAGCGCATCATCCCCGTCGGCTACCTGCCCGAGCGCCACCTGTCGGCCAGCTACCGCGAGGCACCGGGCATCGCCTACCTCAGCCTGTGCGACCAGCCGCTCACCATGGCCGAGGCCCTGATCCACGAGACCCAGCACACCAAGTTCAACCTGCTGTCCTGGATCGATCCCGTGCTGCCCAACGGCATGACCTGCTGGACACAGTCGCCCGTCCGCCCCGATCTGCGCCCCCTGTGGGGTGTGGCCCTCGCGGTGCACGCCTTCGTGCCTGTCGCCGCCCTGCACGCCCGGCTGGCCGAGCTCGATCACCCCATCGCCGGCACGGACTTCTTCCGCCGTCGTCGCCAGCACGTGCTCCAGGGCAACCAGACGGGCATCGACATCCTGGCGGACCACGCGGAGTGGAGCCGCCCCGGCAGCAAGCTGTGGACACAGATGAGGGCCCTGCACGACGACCTGACCGCACGCACCGAGGTCGCCGCGCCCCGGGAGCTGGTGCTCCCAGAGTCCTGAGCCCCCCGACGCACGAAGGGCCCGCGCACGCCTGGACGTGTCGCGGGCCCTTGCCGTGTGCGGTCGCCGTCAGCCGGCCACCACCGTGTCCGGATCCTCCTGGGGCGGCTGGTAGGCCATGCCTTCGCGGGCCTGCCGGACGATCTCCCCGGGCTCGAGGTCGAGCTGCTCGAGGTGGAAGTTCACGAACGCATCCCAGGCGCCGGACGCGTCGAAGTCCGGGTACAGGTCGGTCAACGGCGTGGTGTTGGCGTAGCGGAACGGCTCCCCCCGACGGGGCACCGTGTCGAACTGCATCCGGCAGTCCCAGCCGGTGCGCTGGGAGACCTCGTCCGACAGCCGCACCGCGAAGGCCCCCACCGGCAGGATCTCCCCGCTGGGGCGATGGATGCGGATCGGGCCGCCCTCCGGCGACCCGCCGAGGATGTCGGCGTAGAAGCGGGCCAGGAGCGAGATGTGGGCATGGTCCCGCACGCGGGACGGCATCACGACGCGCGCCACCTGATCGCTGGCCCACCGCCGCATCATGTAGTCGATCCAGCTGCCCGACTGCATGGGCCCGTACACGTGGGGAAGGATGACGCAGTCCATCTGCCACCCCATCTCACAGCACAGATCCGCCAGGATCTCCCGGGAGCGCTGCTTGGACTGCCCGTACAGCGGATGCTGGTGGTCCTGCGAGGAGCCCGCGAACTCCGGCTCGATGTAGGTGCCCGTCCAGATGAGCCGACGACACCCCCTGCGCGCGAGGACCTCCATGATCTCCCGGGCGCCGCGGGTGTTCTCCTGCACCGCGTGGTGCAGCAGGAAGTTGGACTGCTGGTAGCCCTGGGTGAACGCGCCGTGCAGGCACAGGGCGTCGATCGGGCCGGACTGTTCGCACAGCTCGAGAAAGCGTTCGTCGCCGAAGCGGGTGGCGCACCGGGCGGTCGACAGACCCCGCGCCCAGCGGACCCGCTGCCCCCTCAGCCCGTCGTACTCCAGCGGGGAACGCGTGAAGGTGGACGTCACGTCCACACCCCTGCGTGCCATCTCGTAGATGAACCAGACGCCCGTGAACGAACTCGCACCGGTGAAGATGACCTTCAAGGCAGCCTCCTTGCTGCCCTGCAAGTCGATCACGCCCGAGGCGAATGAAGCGCCAGGCCGACCGGATGGGGCGATCCCCTAGACCCCGATGGGGCTACCGCCGGCCGACGTCGAAGCGCATCTGCAGCCCGAGGCTCGCCCCGAACCCCATGCCGCCCAGCGCGCCTCCCTCGAGCGCCCGGCTGGCCTCCGGGACCTGGGACAGGTGGCCCTCGCCATAGTGCACGGACTGGTAGTGGCGGCCCGCAACCGGGACGTTGAGATCGACCCGGCCGTAGAAGATGATGGTCTTGCCCAGATCCGCCGCCACGCCCGCGCCCACGTCGGCGAAGACCATGTTGTTGGCGGGCACGTCGTCGGTGACCAGCAACGGCTCGATGTTGGAGACCTTCGAGGTGATCCGCACGCCCGTCCAGTAGGACGCACCGAGGGACACCGTGGGGTGCACGGTGAGAGCCGGCAGGAAGGTGCCGTTGAAGCGCAGTCCCGCGAGGTAGCTGCTGCCCGAGGTGCTCTTGGTGGGCTGCTCCTCCTCGATGCCGCGCACCTCTCGCACCAGACGGTACTGGTAGTCGGCCGCCTTGACGCTTCCGTACAGCTCCATGTCGAGCCAGGAGGCCACGCCGTACCCGATGCCCAGCTCGCCGGCGAAGGCCAGCACCGAGCGCTGATCCTGCACCATGGCCTGCTCGAGGATGTCCTCGGCCTGCAGGTTGTTGGGGTTGGCCGTGTGGTCCTGCGCCCACCAGGTCTCGTGCCGCTGGCCCCAGGGGCCGCTGTTGACGCCCATCCCGAGGCGCAGCAGCAGATCCCCCTTGCGCCCCTGCAGACGGGGCCGGAAGTCGCGCAGCTTCATCTTGGAGCGCTTGTAGGCCCGATACTGCAGCTTGCTCAGACCCGCCTGCTCCCAGGGATGCAGCCCGCCACCGTGGGGCTCGTCGACCTCCTCCTCGAAGTCGATGCGGCGATCCGAGCGGCGGTCGTCGTCCTCCTCGTCGAGGTCGCCGTAGCGCGCGTCCTCGCCGACGGTGCCCCGCACGAGCTCCTGCTCCTCCTCGACCTCGTCGATGCTGCTGGCCACGAAGTCGCGGGCACGGGCATCGCGCTCGCGCTGCTCGGCCGCGGCCACCTGCAAGGCGTCCTGATCACCGCGGACGTCGAGCTGCTGCAGGTCGTTGGAGAGCATGGCCTGGAAGACCTGCACGAGGCCCTGCTGGAACTGGGCATCGTTGGAGCCGTCGAGGTCGACGTCGAAGGTGGTGACCACCTGGGCCTTGGCGACGTCGATGATCGACACGTCGAGCCGGTAGCCGCCCTGCACGGCGGAGATGCGACCGCCCACCGTCCAGACCGTCTTGGCACGCTCGCCGAGGACGAACACGCAGCCGATGTACTGCCCCTGTGGACAGGATCGGAGGTACACCTCGGCGTCGTAGTCGGCGAACGGCACCACCATGTCCATCGTGACGATGGCCCAGTGGTCGTCGAGGGCATCCTCGATGAGCCCCTGCACCCGCTCGGCCTCGCCGAGCAGGAAGGGCTGATCCGCCTCGATGGACGTGACCAGGATGTTCGTGAGCTTGAAGCCGCCTTCCTGGGCGCCCGCCGGGGCACTCAGGGAAAGGGCGGCCACCAGTCCGGCGGCCCACTGTCGCATGTGTCTCGCTCCGCTATCTGCGTCCCCCGATGACGCGACGGCGGGGAGCGCGGCGGGAGGGCTCGGAATCCTGACCGGACTCGAGGACCACCACGGACTCCACGTGGGCGGTGTTGGGGAACATGTCGAACAGTTCAACCTGGCCGATACGGTACCCCAATTCCTTGAATTTCACGAGATCACGAGCGAGAGCCTTGGGATTGCAGGACACGTAGGCCACCTTGGAAGGCGCCAGCGCGTGCAGGCTGTCGATGACATCGGCCTCCAGGCCACGACGAGCCGGGTTGACCACCACCACCGGGCGCATTCCCTGGAGGCGCTCCTTGAGATCGGGGAGCACGTCCTGGACCCAACCGACCATGAACTCCGCGGGGAGCTTCTGGCGCCGCGCGGTGTCGCGGGCGCTGGCGACGGCGCCGGCGATGCCCTCGACACCCAGGGCGTACCCGGTGACCCGGGAGGCCGCGAGGGCCATGCCACCCACGCCGGCGTACAGATCCACGAAGGACTGACCGTGCTTGAGCTCGAGCTTGTTGAGCGTGTGGCGGTACAGTTCCTCGGCCATCGCCGGGTTGGTCTGGAAGAAGTCGCCGGGGCCGATGCGGTAGGTGACCCCGAGGAGCTCTTCCTCGATGTAGGGCGTGCCCGCCAGCAGGCGCATGGGGATGTTGCCTTCCTCGTCGCGGCTGAAGATGGCGTTGCCGGGCTCGCTGTTGAGGTGCAGCGACACGCCGGAGACCTTGTTCATCCGTGCGACGTCGTCGGCGAACTCCTGGAGCACGCGGGGGCGACGGCCGGCACTGATGGTGATGTGGATGTCGCCGGTGGACCGGGACTGGCGCAGCACGAAGGCGCGCAGCACGCCGCGATCGTTCTGGGGATCGTACGGCCCGAGGCGGTATTCCCGCACGTTGTGGGCGATGTGGCCCATCAGGGTGCGCAGATCGGGCGTGGCGACCTCGCACATGGGGATCGGGACGATGGAGCGATCGTGACGGCCCCAGGCGCCCACGCGCAGGCTGCCCTGCTCGGAGAAGCCGACACCGAGCTTGACGACGTGACGGAAGTCGGTGTTGCCGTCGGGGCTGGGGTGCACCTTGCCGACCTTGACGTCGTTCAGGCCTTCGTCGTTGAGGGCCGAGACCACCATGCGTCGGCGGGCGTCGTGCTGGCCCTGCTCGCTGAGGTGCATCATGGGACAGCCGCCGCAGGCGCTGTACTTGGGGCAGCTGGGCTCGACGCGCTGCACGCTGGGCTCGGGAGAGCCGACCCACACCGCGTAGTCGCGGTTGTGACCCATTCGGGTGAGCTTGGCCTCGGCCTTTTCGTCGGGGATGCCGCCCCACACCATGACCGGCTTGCCCCGAAGGGAGCCCATGGCCTCGCCACGAGGGCTCCAATAGCGGGGGATGATGCGGAGGATCTTCGCCATGATGGCCTCGACAGGGTGGGGTTATCGGCCGCCACATAGTCAGGCTCGGCGTTTCGCGCCGCTTTCCTTGCGTCAAGTTGGTGCTGCAGGAACCCCCGGCACATGCCGCGTTGCATCCTTGGATTTGCAATCCAGCCTGCAGGCCTCGCGGTGAAGTTGAATCGGGGCGATCCGCACGCTACCATCAGCCCCGACCGCATGGGCGCCAATGCCCTCGGCATGCACTGAGCGAAGGTTCATGAGCGACTCCATGTCTCTGGGCGGCCTCGACTCGCGCGACAGCGCGGGCGGGCCCGACTCCATCCTCTCCGCCATCCGTCAGGCGGCCGAAGGCGCGGGCCTCGATCCCACCGCCAACCTGTACAACACCGCCCGCGACCTCGCGCAGGCCGGCCACTACGGCCAGGCTCGTGCGCACCTGCAGGTGTTGCTCGGCCTCGCCCCCCAGGATGGCGAGGCACGACTGCTCCTGGCCAAGGTGCTCGTGGCGGGCAAGCAGTGGCGTCAGGCCATGGCCGCCCTCGACGAGGCCTCCGCCTGTGGCGTCCGCGTCCCCGAGGAGCTGCAGGAGGCGGTCCGCCAGAAGGTCGAGGACTCCTCCTCCACCACGCCGGCCACGCCCCGCGAGCCCTCCAAGCAGGCCGCGGAGCTGTCCAAGCTGAAGAACGAGGTGCGTCACCTCCGCAGCGAGAACGCCCGCCTCACCTCCGAGAACGTCGAGCTCGGCTCCAGCGTCCAGAAGTGGGCCGTGGGCGCGGCCGTCACCGCCGCCGCCGGCGTGGTCCTGCTGCTGTCCCACTTCTTCACCTCCGGTCCCACCACGGTGGAGGATGTCGTCCAGATCGAGCCCGTGGCCCAGCTGGCCGAGGTGCCCGTCCAGGGTGCGCCCGCCACCGCGCCGGCCGCGCAGCCCACGCCCGCCCCCTCCGCGGGCACGGCGATCATCACGGCCCCCAGCAACCCCGAGGAGGCCCCGCTGCCGAGCGTCGTGAACGATCGCCTGGCTTCCGAGGTCTCCGGGATCATCGAGGCCCAGCTCACCGCCGGCTCCATGGACGTCCGTGTCCGCAACGGCGTGGCCGTGCTCAAGGGCACCGCCCCCACCTGGAAGCAGCTCAAGGGCATCCAGGCCGCCGCCGTGCAGATCGACGGCATCGAGTCCGTCGACACCGAGGGCATCGTGCTCCTGGCCCGCCGTGATGGCGCCATGCACACCATCGGCCGTGGTGAGAGCCTGTCGGCCATCGCCGAGGACTACTACGGCTCCCACACCGAGTTCCAGCGCATCATGGATGCCAACCCGGGCCTCAACCCCACCACGATGCAGCTCGGTCAGAAGATCACGATCCCGCCCATCGGCGAGTGATCGGGGTCTGAAGACAAGGCCGGCGCTCCTGCAAGGGGGCGCCGGTTTCGTCGTTCTTGGGTCCGATCAGAGCTTCTTCCCGGCCAATTGCTCCAGTGTCCCATCCCGCTTCGCCTTCCGCAGCGCATCCAGCGCGGCCTTGGCCCGGCTCGTGTTCTTCGCCTTGAGCGAGACCTTGAACTCGGACTCCGCCTGCTCGAACGCGTGCAGCTGCAGGTAGGCCTGGCCCTTGCGGTAGTGGGTGTCGGCCACCTGGTAGTCCTGCAGGTAGGGCATCTCCTCGTAGGTCTCCAGCGCCACCAGCGCGGCCTCCGGCTCCGACCGGAGCAGCTGCAGCAGGCCCTTGTAGTAGTGGACCCGTCGGTGCTCGGGCGCCACGGCCAGGAGCCGGTCGAAGGTCTTCTCCGCCGCGTCCAGCCGTCGCAGCTTGAGCTGGGTGAGCCCCTTCAACATCAGGTTGATGGCGTTGTCCGGGTACAGGACCTCGTTGTCCTTGCAGGTCTGCAGCGCCTTCTCGTGATCCTTCTCCTCCCACCAGGAGAACGTGAGCGACAGCCGTGCGGGCGGACCGAGGAAGATCCCCTCCTCCTCCACCTGGTGGACCTGGGCCAGGCCCTCTTCCCGGGCGTCGTCGAACGAGGGCAGGAACTTGTACCGGCTCGACAGCGCGGATCGCCAGTAGTTGTACAGGCCGTCGGCCAGGGTGATGTCGACGAAGTCCGGCGCGTGACGACGCACGTCCGGCACGTGGCGCAGCGCCTCGAACGCCAGCTTCAGCGCCGACATGTAGTTCTCGAGCCGCGCCTCGTGGATGCCCTTCAGCCCGATGAGCCCGGCGAGCATGAAGTGCTCCCACGCCTCGTTGCCCTCGACCTTCGCCTGCGCCGTCAGGGTGTCGATCGCGCGATCGGACGCCTCGCGGTAGGCCGCGTCGTGCTCGAGCGAGAAGTTCTCGAGCATCCGCGACTGGAGCACCAGCACCTCCCCGATGTCGGCCACCGCCGTGCCCGGGTAGGCGCCATCGAGCTCCGAGAAGCTGCGGAGGCTGTCGTCGTAGCGGCGGTGGAACAGGTGATCGAGGCTCACCCGTGCGCCATGGACGAACTCGGGGCTCATCGAGAGCTGCTCGGCGCCGCGAAGCACCGGCTCGGACCACACGGGCGATGCCTCGGCCGCCGGTTCAGCCGACGCCTGATCCTCGACCGGGGAGGTCTGTTCCGCTGCGGGGACCTCCGCCCACGCACCAGTCGTCAGCAACCAGCTCCCCAGCCACAAGGACGTCATCAGGCCTCCGTGCGATTCCTCACCTTCTCTTCGACCGAATCCAGGAGCAGTTTCTCCAGATGGACCCCGTCGAGGGTGGCCACCTCACGGATGCCGGTGGGCGAGGTGACGTTGATCTCCGTCAGCATACCGCCAATGATGTCGATACCCACGAAAAGCTGGCCGTATTCCTGCAGGTAGGGCTTCAGCGCATCACAGATCTCGTGGTCCCGCTCGGTGAGCTTCGCCTTCCGAACCGCCGCGCCCGCGTGCATGTTGGCCCGGTGGTCGGTGCCCTGGGGCACGCGCAGGATGGCGCCCACCGGCTCGCCGTCGATGAGCAGGATGCGCTTGTCGCCCGCCACCACGTCCTTGAGGTAGCCCTGGGCGATGATGGCCTGGGTACCATCCTGGGTGAGCAGCTCGATCATGCTGGTGAGGTTGCGATCGTTCGGATCCTTGATGACCAGCACGCCGCGACCGCCGTTGCCGTCCCACGGCTTGAGCACCGCGCCCTCGGGCTGGTTGAGCACGAACTCCCGCAGCCGCGTCATGTTGTTGGACAGCAGGGTAGGGGGCTGGAACTGGTGGAACTGCATCGCCCAGATCTTCTCGTTGAACAGCTTCAGACCACGGGGATCGTTCACCATCAGCGTGCTCGGGGGCGCCGTGTCGAGGATGTAGGTGGCGAAGATGTACGACATGTCGAAGGGCGGATCCTTGCGCATCCAGACCACGTCCATCTCGGCCAGCAGCACCTCCTGACGCTCTCCCCGCTGGAAGAACGGCGCCTCGGCCACCGTGACCACCTCCTCGGCGATGGCACCACCCGCGCCATCGAGGATGAACAGCTCGTCGGGGGTGCACCAGTACACGGTGTGGCCCCGATCCGAGCACTCCCGCATCATGGTGTAGGTGGAGTCTCCCTCGATGTGCAGCTTGTGCAGGGGGTCCATCACGAACAGGTGCTTCATGGCGCTCTCCTTTGACTGCCCCCTACCGCGCCGGGCAGGGTGGTGGCGACAGGGAATGGCACCACGATCTGGTTACACACCCATCATGCAGCACCTGCCCGACGAATTCCTGGAACGACTGGCGCTCATCCTCCCCGAGGACAGGCTCGCCGGTGTGATCGCCCACCTGCACGCGAACAAGCCCGTGTTCGCGCGGCTCAATCCCCTGCAGGCCCCCCCGGAACAGACCCTCGAGCACCTCGTGAACGCCGGTCTGCGGGCCGTGCCGGTGCCGTGGATGTCCACCGGGTTCATGGTGCCGCTCGAGCAGCGGGAGCAGCTCACCCACAGCGAGCCCGCCTCCGACGGCCGCCTGTACATCCAGAACCCCTCGAGCTGGCTGCCCGTGCTGGCCCTCGGCGTGCAGCCCGGCATGGAGGTCCTCGACCTCGCCGCGGCCCCCGGTGGCAAGACCACCCACATCGCTGCCTTGATGGACAACGAGGGTCGCCTGGCCGCCGTGGAGCCCGTCCGCGATCGCTTCTTCCGCCTGCGGGGCAACCTCGAGCGATGCGGCGTCACCATCGGTGCCACCTACCGCAAGGATGGCCGCCTGGTGGGCCGTCAGGTGCCCGGACGCTTCGACCGTGTGCTGCTCGACGCCCCGTGCAGCTCGGAGGCCCGCTTCATCGCCGGCGAGCCCGACTCCTGGGCCCACTGGAGCCCCCGCAAGGTCAAGGAGGTCTCCCGCAAGCAGAAGGGCCTCATCATGAGCGCCTTCGATGCCCTGAAGCCCGGCGGACGCATGGTCTACAGCACCTGCTCGTTCTCCCCCGAGGAGAACGAGCTCATCGTGGCCCAGCTGCTCCGTCGTCGTCCCGAGGCCCGCCTGGTGGTGCCCGAGCTGCCCGCCGAGGTGCCCTGGATCGATGGGATCACCGAGTGGGAGGGGAGGAGCTACGACGAGGCCCTCACCGCCTGCCGCCGCATCCTGCCGGACGAGCACTTCGACGGGTTCTTCTTCGCGGTGATCGACAAGGCGTAGGGCCCAAAGAAGGCCACGCCTCACACGAGAAGCTGGGCCGAGGGGAAACCGGGCCTCACACGGAGGTAGCGGAGGGTTCGGAGGAAGCGGAGGGGACATGCGGCGACGCGTGGCTCCATCCGCTTCTCGTGCGTCTTGGGCGGTTTGGGACGGGAGCAATTGGGTCCAGAGGATTGGAGATCCCGAGCACTCCAAGAGACCGTTGCCAGGTCGGGAAACCATCCGCTCATCGAGTGGAATTCGGATGATCAGGTTCTCTGGATCTCGAGTTCTCCTGATCTCTGGATCAAATGGATCCCTGCTCGACACGCCACAGGCCACCCGGGGAGCCCGGCCCCAAGAATAGCCGGCTCCCGCCCCTGCAGGGCACCCTCCGCTGTCTCCGGCCTCTCCGCTGCCTCCGTGTGAGGTCCGATTTTCCCCTCTCCCTACTTCCCGATGCAGAACCTCGAGAACAGCGCGTCGAGAACCCGCTCCCGGGTGTCTTCCCCCGTGAGCTGATCGAGCTGCTCGATCCCGCGGGTAACCGCATCCGCACTCACCGCGACGCCCGCCCAGGGCAGGGCCTCGATGGCCTCGTCGAGGCAGTCCGCCAGGGCGAGCAGCACGTCGCGCTGCCGTGCCGAGCCCACCACGAGCTCGCCGGCCTTTGTGGGGGCGCCCACGAGCACGGTTCGCATGGCATCCTTCAATGCCTCGATGCCCTCTCCCGCCTTGGCGGAGGTGGGAATCGCCCCGTGGGGCGCCGGCGCCATGCCCGGACGATCGGTGCCGTTGTAGACCACCAGCCTGCGTCGATGGCCGGTGCGATCCAGGATCTGCTGCTCGACCTCCGACAGGCCGGCGCCCCGGGCCCTCAGCACCACCACGAGCAGGTCCGCCCCCTCGATGAGCTCGGCGGCGAGCGCCAGGCCGGCGGCCTCGATGGGATCGTCGGTCTGCCGTTCGCCGGCGGTGTCCATCAGGGTGACCTGCAGACCGCCGATCATGGTGGACACCTCGAGCACGTCGCGGGTGGTGCCCTCGCGATCGTGCACCAGCGCCCGACGGCTGCCGACCAGGGCGTTGAACAGGCTGGACTTGCCGGCGTTCACGGGGCCCACCAGCGCCACCCGGGCCCCCTCGACGTACATGCGTCCCGCCCCGAAGGTGGCCGCAAGATCCCGGGCGCGCGCAGAGGCGGATCCCAGGGTGATGAGCAGCTCCGCATCGTCGACCTTGGCCAGCTCGTCGCCGGGGTAGTCCAGCCGGGCCTCGAGCTCGGCGGCCACCTCCAGCAGATCGCCACGCATGGATCCGACGACCGCACCGAGCCGGCCCTCCATCGCATCGCGACCGATCTTCAAGCCCTGCTCGCTCGTGGCGTGGATCACCTGCAGCACCGCCTCGGCCTGCAGCAGATCCATCTTTCCGTTCTGCAGCGCCCGGCGGGTGAACTCGCCGGCCGTGGCCATACGGGCGCCCGCCGCCACCGCCGCGTGCAGAACCCGCTCGACGATGATCGGGTTGCCGTGGACGGTGAGCTCCGCGGTGTCCTCTCCGGTGAAGGTGGCGGGCGCTCGTGACACCACCACCATCCCGTCGTCGAAGACACCGCCCTCGTCAAACACGTCGACCCGTCGCACCCTGTTCGGATGCCACGGGCCGTCGTTGTGGGGACGGACGAAGCCTCGCAGCACCTCGTCGAGTCCGGCTCCGGAGAGCCGGACCACGGCGAGGGCGCTGCGACCCCAAGGTGTCGCCGGTGCGACGACGACACCCATCACATCAATCCTCGATGGCCAGCTCGGGGCGCACCTGGATGTACTTGGTGCCCTCGCGGACCACGGACTCGGACTCGACGCCGTCGATGTTCGCCACCTCGAGGTGGACGATGCGACGGTCGTAGGAGTTCAGCTCGAGCTTGATGGTGATGCTGCGACCGGTCTCGACAGCCTTGTCGGCGGCGCGACGTGCCACGGCCTGCAGCTTGTCCTCGGGGTACTTGCCGCCACCGCCACGGCGCTCGCCACGGCCACGACGCTCGCCGCGATCGCGGTCGCGACCACGACGCTCACCGCGATCACGGTCACGGTCACGTCCACGACGCTCACGACGGTCGCCACGCTCACGGCGCTCGCCACGGTCGCGGCGCTCACCGCGGGCCTTGCGGCTCTCGGCCTTGGTGCCCTCGGGATCGTCGACGTCGACGTCGATGGTGAAGTCGCCCATGGGTGCCAGGGCCAGCTTGAGGATGTGGCGGATGGCACCCAGGGTGGAGCCACGACGGCCGACGATCCGACCGGCGGCCTCGGCACGCACGTCGAGGTAGACGCGCTCGTCGTTGCCGGAAGCCTTCACGGTGGCCTCGACACCCATGTTCTTCAGCAGGGTCTCGAACCAGGTCTTCGCGAACTCGGATGCCTCGGTGGAGGAGAGCTCGGCGGGGGCAGCAGCAGCGGCAGGCGCAGCTGCGGCGGGTGCCTCCTCGGCCTTCTCCTCGGCAGCGGGAGCCTCCTCGGGGGCCTCCTCGCTCTTCTCGGCCTTGGCCTTGGCCTTGCGGGGCTTGCGCTCCTTCTTGGGGGCCTCGGCCTTCTCGGCGGCGGGTGCCTGCTCGGTCTCGGCGGGCAGCTCACCGGCCCAGGCGATGATCTTCACGGTGTTGCGCGCCACGGAACCGCCGGTGGTGGAGCGGAAGTGGGACAGGTCGATCTTGTACTTCACTGCCCGTGCATCGATGGACAGCTGGGAAGCGGCCTCGGCCACGGCGCTGGCGATGTCGCCAGCCTCTGCGGTCACGGTCTGCACGCCCTCGGGAATGCCTTGCATGTTGTCTCCTACCAGTTGAAAGGGGCGGCCGGTTGCCTGTTCCGACCCGAGCCACTGCTCAGGCCGCCGCCCCCGCGACCTTGAAGGTGCGCTTGATGTACCACTGCTGTGCCATCGACAGCAGGATGTTGACGAAGATGTACAGGCTCAGGCCTGCGGGGAAGCTGAAGAAGAAGATACCGAACATGAGCGGCATGAGCTTCATGATGCGGGCCTGCGCGGGATCCATGTTGCCGGTGGGCATCATCTGCTGCTGCAGCATCATCATGCCCACGGCCAGGGCCGGCAGGATCATGTAGGGATCCACCGCCGACAGGTCCTTCAGGTACAGGAAGTCGGTGTGGTACAGCTCGACGCTTCCGAGCAGTGCGCTGTACAGCGCGAACCACACGGGCATCTGGACGACCATGGGCAGGCAGCCACCGAGGGGGTTCACGCCGTTCTCCTGGAACAGGCGCATGGTCTCGGCGTTGAGCTTCTGCGGGTCTTCCTTGTACTGCTCACGCACGGCCTTGAGCTGCGGCTGGATGGCCTGCATCGCCTGCGAGGACTTGAAGGAGGACTGGGTGAGCGGGAAGAACACCAGCTTGATGACCACCGTCAGCAGGATGATGGCCACGCCCCAGTTGGACACCACACCCTGGATGGTCTTCAGGAGCCACAGCAGCGGCACGGCGAAGAAGCTGAAGAAGCCGAACTGCATGGCCTCCTCCAGATCCTCGTCGATGACCTTCAGGACGTCGAGGTCGCGGGGGCCCATGTAGACCCGGAAGGTCTCGGTGTGCTGGGAGCCCGCGGACAGGGGCGCGCGCACCAGGTAGCGAAGGCCGTTGACCGCGGCGCCGTCGGCATCGAAGCCCTCCATGACGACACCCGCGCCACCCTTGCCGGCGGGCAGCACGTAGGTGCCGAAGTAGCCGTCGGCCATGCCGAACCAGGACACGCCGCCCTCGAAGGTCTCGGGCTCGCTGCGCATGTCGTCGAGGTCGGTGACCTGCTCGACGTCGCCGTCGACCATGGCGATGGGGCGCATCGCGGCGGCGTAGCGGGTGCTCTCCTCGGGGAGGACATCGTGGATGCCGACCCACAGGTCGCCGGAGAAGGTGGAGGAGCCGTTGTTGCGCCAGGTGACGTCCATGGTGAGCAGGCAGGGCTCACCCTCTACGGGACGCAGGGAGCGCGTGATCTGCAGACCCTCGGCCGTGGTGGACGTGACCGTCAGCGCACCATCCGCCTCGCGGGTGGTGGCACCCGGCCGGAAGCCGACGACGGGGCCGGCACCTGCCACGAGACCCTGTGCGTGGGATCCGAAGAGGACCTCGGGACCGGGATCCTCGCCGTAGGGCTTCCAGGGACCATCGAAGCCGGACATCGCCCAGCTGAAGATGGACTGCATCTCGTACTTGGCTTCGTGGCCGGGCAGGACGGTGTCGACCAGACGACCGTTGTCGGTGACGACCTCACCCTTGGCCTGGCACAGCTCGAAGCCCTCGCGGGTGACGGGCTGATCCGACGGTACCGCTGCGTCGGCGGGGGGGGCCGCGGGGGCCGGGGCGGGGGCATCGGCCACCTGCTCGGCGGCCTGCTGCTCGGTGGCCTGCTCGGCCGGAACCTCGGGGGCCGGCGGCGGAAACACCGCCATCCAGACGTAGTAGATGCCGAGCATCAGAAAGATGGCGGTCAGCGTGCGCTTGTCCATGGACGAGTCTTCCGTCGGTACTGAGACACAAAAAAGAAGGGCCGGCCCCAAGGCCAGCCCCGGAATGTGAGCCAACTATCCCGATGGCCGAAGAGGGGCACCTTTCAGCCCCCGCCGCCCCGAGGCCCGGATCGACCGCCGCCGGAGGCGCCGGATCCCCTGGGGGAGGACCGATCCCGTGATCGGCCCCGGCCGTCGCCACGACGCCCGCCCTTGCGTTCGGGCATGGGCAGCAGGCCGAGCCCCTGGCGCAGCTGCACCTGGAGCGCTTCGACGTCGTGCTCACGGGTGTGCGGCCGGGCGAGCACCACCACGTCCACACCCTTCAGCTCGCGCATCATGTGGCGAGCCGCATGGCGCAGCAGGCGCTTGGTCCGGTTCCGCTCCACTGCGTTGCCCACCTTCTTCGACACGGTGAACCCGAAGCGGGCGTGACCGAGGTCGTTGGGGAGCACACACAAGGTGAATGCTCGACACCGAATACGACGACCGCCTCGCTGGACCCGAATGAACTCCAGGCGCCGGCGGAGGCGGTACGACTTCGGGAAGCTGAGATCAGGAAGCGGCTGGTGGCCGCCCTGCATCAGTGCTTCTTGCTGGCGGTGCTCACGGTGAGACGAGCCCGGCCCTTGGCCCGACGGCGACGCAGCACGTTGCGGCCGGCGGGGGTCTTCATACGGGCACGGAAGCCGTGGGTGCGCCGACGCTTGAGGTTCGACGGTTGGTAGGTGCGCTTCATGGTGAATCCCCTCTGCGCCACCAGGAACGGGGCGCAAGATGTTCGTTTTCGACCGCTCGCGGATAGCCTGACGGAATGCAGCGGTCAAGTAGGACCCCAGACTTAGCCTGCCTTCGCCCGAAGCGCCAACGACCTCCCGGGTATCCCTCCCTGGACCACCTCGACGGATCCGGATGGATCCACTCGAAGGTGCAACAGATCGATCCAAGGAGGATCCAGGAACGGATCCGATCGGGTGTGGCGTGTTGCCCCGATGCATCCCCGGATCCAAAAGACCCCTGGAATCGACCACACGGACGTGCAGCGCGATCCGCAACCGGCGCTCTTCACAATGCTGGTCCACGTTGATAGCTTGGGCGACGCGCGCCAACGGAGGCGCTGAAGGGCACCGACCGGGCAGAGGCCCGATAGGGGACGGGAATGGATCTGAACGCTCAATGGGGAGCGATCAAGCATCGTCTGCAGGACGAGATGGACACGCGCGACGTGATGATCTGGTTCAAGGACACCGAACTGATCCACCTCGCAGGCGGCAAGGCCGTCGTGCAGGTGGCGAACGCGTACTACGCCGACTGGATCCGCGACAACTACCTGGGCGCGCTCAGCCGTGCGATCCAGCAGGTCGCCGGAGGCAGCGCCGAGGTGATGTTCTCCTTCGCAGACGATCCCACCGCGGATCTGATGATGAAGCGCGAGCCCACCATGGACGACCACCTGGTCGACGACGAGCCGGAGCCGGATCACGCCCGCGTGGCACCGGTCGCGCCCAAGGCGGCGGCACGGAGCGTCGCGCGGCGCGCCCTCGGGGCAGGCCTGAACGCCAGCATGACTTTCTCCTCCTTCGTGGTGGGTCCGTGCAACCAGTTCGCCCACGCCGCCGCCGAAGCCGTCGCCGACAGCCCGGCCAGCCACTACAACCCGCTGTTCATCTACGGCAGCACGGGTCTCGGCAAGACCCACCTGATGCACGCCATCGGTCACCACATCCAGGCGCGTGATCCCAAGGCGCGGGTGGTCTACGTCACGGCCGAGAACTTCATGAACGAGATGATCAACTCCATCCGCTTCAAGCGAACGGAGGACTTCCGCACGAAGTACCGTGAGAACGCCACGGTCCTGCTGGTCGACGACATCCAGTTCCTGTCCGGTCGCGAGCGAACCCAGGAGGAGTTCTTCCACACGTTCAACGCGCTGCAGAACTCCGGCCGCCAGATCGTGCTCACCTCCGATGTCGAGCCGTCCCACATCAAGGCCCTCGAGCCCCGCCTGCGAACCCGGTTCGAGGGCGGCCTCATCGCCGACACCCAGCCTCCGGATCGCGAGACCCTCCTGGCCATCCTCGGCCAGAAGTGCGAGCAGGCGGGCTTCTACGCCCCTCCCGATCTCGCGGAGGCCATCGCCAACACGGTCCACGGCAACGTGCGTGAGCTCGAAGGCATCATCAACCGCATCAGTGCGCTCAAGCGGCTGTACCACGAGCCCCTCACGCTCGAGTTCGCCCGCCGGCACATGCCCAAGCTGTTCTCCGGTCCCAAGGTCAAGGTCACCGTCCCGGCGATCATCGAGGCCGTCGCACGGTTCCACAACATCCGTGCCGCCGACATCACGGGCAAGAAGCGTACCCGCACGCTCACCCGGCCGCGTCACATGGCGATGTACCTGGCCCGCCACCACACCCAGCTCTCGTTCCCTGAGCTCGGTCGTGAATTCGGGGGTCGTGATCACTCCACCATCCAGCATGGATGCCGCAAGATCCAGGCCCAGCTCGATGCCGATCCCGACACCCGCTATGCGCTCCAGCTCATCGAGCAGTCCCTGAGCCTGCCTCAACGCTGATCCCACCCGCATGCGGTCCAGGGGCTCCCTTCGGGGGGCCCTTCGTCGTTGCAGGGGCCTCCTTCGGGGGGCCCTTCGTCGTTGCAGGGGCTCCCTTCAGGGGGCCCTTCGTCGTTGCAGGGGGCTCCCTTCAGGGGGCCCTTCGTCGTTGCAGGGGGCTCCCTTCGAGGGGCCCTTCGTCGTTGCAGGGGCTCCCTTCGAGGGGCCCTTCGTCGTTCCTGGGACACGCACCCACCGATCGCCGGATCGCGCGACAGTGCGTCCGACCCGACCTGTGTCACCCCCGAAAAACATTCAAGACCGCGTCAAGTCCTGCCGAACGGACTGGGAAGATCATTGCGGATCCGCCTGTGGACAACCCCTGTGGACAATGCGAGGAGAACAGGGGGATGGATGAGGGATGTACCTGAGGACGGATCGCCCGATCCATGGATCCGGTGGATCCTTCCACACCGGTCCCCACCCGTCCCTGATCCCCTCCACAGGATCCACTGCACTTATCCATAAGCAGGATCCAGGTGGCAGGTGGATCATCTGCATAGTTCACAAGATTCCCTGCACCTACTAGACCTTCTACGAGATCAAGATCCACTCAAAGGGAATTCAGCTACAGGATCAGGCCCCCGACCGACCGACCGGCTTGGAGCATCCCGAGCTCGCCCGACTGGTCGGCCGACGAACGCACATCCGCCCTGTTGCTCTGGCCGCAGATTGGATAGAGTGGCGACCGTTGAAGGAGCGACCTGATGGAGCTGTACATTGATCGCGATGACCTGAGCCGCGGCCTCGCCCGCATCCAGGGGATCATCGAGCGTCGGAGCACGCAACCGATCTTCGCCCACGTGCTGCTGCACGCCCGCGATGGGCTGCTGCGCCTCACCGCCACCGACAGCGAGGTCGCCTACATCGGTGATCTGTCCGCCAACGTGCAGAACCCGGGCGACATCGCCGTCGAGGCCGCCCAGCTCTTCCAGGTGGTCCGCTCCCTGCCCGACAGCACGGTCCACTTCAAGCTCGACGAGAACCGTCGCCTGGTGGTCCGCTCCGGTCGTGCCAACTTCAAGCTGCTTGGCGTCGCTGCCGAGGAGTACCCCGCGCTGCCCGCCTTCGAGGTCACCGGCACCGCCCGCTTCACCGAGCGCGATCTCCGTCGCCTGGTCGAGCAGGTGGCCTTCTCCGTCGCCTCTGAGGATGTCCGCTGGGGCCTGAACGGCGCGCACATGGAGCGGGTCGACATCGACGGCGAGCTCCGCGTCCGCATGGTCGCCACCGATGGCCACCGTCTGGCGCTGGCCGAGGCACCCTGCGAGGGCGAGTTCCAGTTCCCCGCGCGTCAGCTGGTGCCCCGCAAGGCCCTTTCCGTGCTGAAGAAGCTCCTCGGCACCGGCTCCGAGTCCGTCGTGCTCGAGTTCGGCGACCGTGCCCTGCAGCTCCGCCGCGATGGCGAGGTCTTCTGGTTCCGTCTGCTCGATGGCGAGTTCCCGGACTACAAGGCCGTCATCCCCAAGGAGAAGAACCACACCGCCCGCATCAAGCGCTCGGATCTGGCCAGCACGCTCAAGCGCGTCGGCATCCTGGTCCACGATCGCGCCCGGGCCGTGCGCTTCGCCTTCACCGACGACGAGCTCGAGGTGCAGGTCCACAACGTCGATCGCGGCGAGGTCAACGAGACCGTCCCCCTCGATCTGGTGGGCACCGAGATCACCGTGGGCTTCAACCCCCGCTACCTGCAGGACATCCTCGGTGTCGTCGGTGGCGACGACGTCGTCCTCGAGCTGGCCCATCCGCTGGCGCCCTGCATGGTGCGCGACCCCGAGAGCGACACGGCGCGGTTCGTCGTCATGCCCATGCGCCTCGACTGACGGAGCCCTTCGTTGAAGCTCGTCCGTTTCGTGGGCCGGGGATTTCGCAATCTCCGGCCTTTTGAGCTCGATACCGACGCCCGCTTCGTGGTCGTCACGGGCGCCAATGGCCAGGGCAAGACCAACCTGCTCGAGGCGGTCTGGTACCTGTCCACACTGCGGCCGCTCCGCACCCACCGTAGCCGCGAGCTCATCGGCTGGGACGACGAGGTCCTCGGCCTGTCCGGCTGGATCGAGGAGCGCGGTCAGGTCCACCACCACCGGCTCGATCTGTCCGAGAAGGGCCCCAAGCTGCAGGTCGACAAGGCCGAGGTCCGCGACCTCGCCACCTGGTTCGGCGGTCTGCGCGCCATCGCCTTCACGCCCCAGGATGGTGCCATCCTCACCGAAGGTCCCCAGGCCCGGCGTGCCTGGCTCGATCGCGCGGCCTTCACCGCGCATCCCTCCCACCTCGAGGTGGTGCGAAGCTTCGGCCGGGCGCTCAAGCAGAAGTCCACCGCCCTGCGCCAGGGCATGACCGACGCCACCATGCTCGATGTCTACGACGATCAGGTCGCCCAGCACGGTGCCGTGCTCGCCCATCGTCGCGCGCTCCTGCTCGAGGAGCTTCGGCCCCACATCGCCCGGCAGCACGAGGCCATCGCCGCCGGCCAGGGCGAGCTCGGCTTCGTCTACCGCAGTGCCGCCGCCGGACGCGACGTCGCGGAGCGCAAGCAGACCCTCCTCGCGTCCATGGCCAAGGCGCGCGCCACGGAGATCCGTCGGCGGATGGTGATGGTGGGCCCCCAGAAGGATGAGCTGGTGGTCACCCTCGATGACCGTGCCATCCGCAGCTTCGGTTCCCGGGGCCAGGTGCGGTCGGTGGTGCTGGCCATGAAGCTGGCAGAGCTCATCGCGGCCCACGGCCGTGGTGATCACCCCCTGTTCCTGCTCGACGACCTGTCCAGCGAGCTCGATCGTCAGCGCACGGCGCGGCTCGTGCAGCAGCTCGACGAGCTGGGCTCGCAGGTGTGGGTGACCACCACCGATGCGGGTCACCTGGGGAGGATCCCTCGCGACGATGTGCGGCATCTGCAGGTGCAGGCGGGCGTGATCGCTTCGGTCCATGCGCCGCCGGTGGGTGTTCGCGAGCAGGGTTGAGCCAGAGTTCCGCTGATGCGCTGCCCTGACAGCCGCTGTGGGGAATCTGGCCCCCGAGGTCGTACCGGGATATTTGCCAGCAAGCAACGCGGCCTTCGAGCGCCTTTCGCGGCGTTTGAACACATCGCCCGCCTCGTTGCCGCTATGATGCACCCGCCCCACACCTCGGAGTCGCTGAATGGAGCCCAACGGGTCCAGTCCGTCGTCCACCTACCAGGCTTCCTCCATCCAGATTCTCGAGGGTCTGTCCGCTGTTCGCAAGCGGCCCTCGATGTACATCGGAAGCACCGGCCCCCGCGGCCTCCATCACCTCGTCTACGAGGTGGTCGACAACTCCATCGATGAGGCACTCGCGGGTCACGCCCGTTCTGTGCGTGTCACCCTGGGAGCCGATGGCTCCTGCGAGGTGTCCGACGACGGCCGCGGCATTCCCACCGACATCCACCCCACCGAGAAGCGTCCGGCGGCAGAGGTCGTCATGACCGTCCTGCACGCGGGCGGCAAGTTCGACTCGGACTCCTACAAGGTGTCCGGCGGTCTGCACGGTGTCGGTGTGTCCTGTGTCAACGCGCTGTCCACGGATCTGCACCTCGACATCTGGCGTGGCGGCAAGCACTACCACCAGGAATACAAGGTGGGCGTGCCGGTCACCGGCCTCGAAGTGGTCGGCGATGCCGAGCTCAAGGAAGACGGCTCCCCCCGCCGTGGCACCACCGTGAAGTTCTGGCCCGATCCGGAGATCTTCACCGAGACCACCGACTTCACCTTCGAGACCCTCGCCCAGCGTCTCAAGGAGCTCGCGTTCCTCAACCCGGGCGTGCGCATCGTCCTGCGCGACGAGCGCGACGAGCGCGACGAGGTCTACCACTACGAGGGCGGCATCCGCTCCTTCGTGGAGTACCTCAACCAGGCCAAGTCCCCCCTGCACGACAAGGTGATCTTCATCGATGCAGCCAAGGACGGCGTCGAGGTCGAGGTCGCCCTTCAGTGGACCAGCGCCTACCAGGAGACCCAGTTCTCCTTCGTGAACAACATCAACACCCACGAAGGCGGCACCCACGTCTCCGGCCTGAAGGCGGCGCTCACCCGTACCTTCAACAACTACGCCACGGCCAACAACCTGTTCAAGGCCAAGGGCGCCAAGCTCGGCGGCGACGACATCCGTGAGGGCCTCACCTCCGTGCTGTCCGTGCGCGTTCCCGAGCCCCAGTTCGAGGGTCAGACCAAGACCAAGCTCGGCAACTCCGAGGTCAAGGGACTCACGGAGACCATCGCGTCCGAGGCCCTCGGTCACTTCCTCGACGAGAACCCCGCGGTCGCCAAGTCGATCATCGGCAAGGCGATCGACTCCGCACGTGCCCGCGATGCGGCCCGCCGCGCCCGCGAGCTCGCCCGCCGCAAGTCCGCCCTCGAGGGGTCCGATCTGCCCGGCAAGCTCGCCGACTGCCAGGAGCGCGATCCGTCGAAGTGCGAGATCTACCTGGTAGAGGGTGACTCCGCAGGTGGCTCCGCCAAGCAGGGCCGCGATCGCAAGTACCAGGCGATCCTGCCGCTGCGAGGCAAGATCATCAACGTCGAGAAGGCCCGCTTCGATCGCATGCTGGCCAACAACGAGGTGAAGACCATCATCTCGGCGCTCGGCTGCGGCATCGGACCGGAGTTCAACGCCGACAAGCTTCGCTATGGTCGCATCATCATCATGACCGACGCCGACGTCGACGGCTCCCACATCCGCACGCTGCTGCTCACCTTCTTCTACCGGCAGATGCGCGAGCTCATCGAGGGCGGGCACCTCTACATCGCCCAGCCTCCGCTGTACAAGGTCAAGAGGGGCCGCTCCGAGCGCTACCTCAAGGACGAGCACGCCATGCAGAACTACTTCGTCGAGCAGGCGGGCCGCGTGAAGGTGCGCCGCCCCGACGGCGAGCTGGTCGATCCCGAGAGCGTGCCCGAGCTGGCCAAGTCCCTGCAGAAGTTCGACGACTCCATCCGCCGCTACGAGCGCCGGGTGCCCCCGTCCGTGCTCGCCGCCTGGCTGTACGTGCGCGGCACCACCGACGAGCCCGAGGTCCTCATGGAGGCCTTCCGTGCACGTCTGTCGGCCACCGAGCCCGAGCTGCGCATCGCGAACCTGCGGGTCCTGGACGACGGCGCCATCGAGGTCACCGTGGATCGCCTCGGCGATCAGGTCACCGTGCGCCTGGCCGAGGAGATCCCCGGCATCGATCTTCCCCGCCTGTCGCAGCTGCACCACGAGCTGAACGAGAAGGTCAGCCTGCCGCTCACCCTGTCGGTCGGCAACACCATCCGCGTCGTCGAGACCTGGGCCCACGCCTACGACTACCTGCTCTCCATGGCCCAGCAGGGCTACGACGTGCAGCGGTACAAGGGTCTGGGCGAGATGAACCCCGATCAGCTCTGGGAGACCACCATGGATCCCGAGCGCCGCTCGCTGCAACGGGTCGACATCGACGATCTCCTCTCCGCCGACACCATGTTCACCATCTTGATGGGTGACGCGGTCGAGCCGAGAAGGGACTTCATCTACACCAATGCGCTGACGGTGCGAAACCTGGACGTATAGCGATGATCAACCCCGCCCTGCATCCCTGGCTGTCGTCGAAGCTCATCTTCGTCACGGGCAAGGGAGGTACGGGCAAGTCGACCTGTGCCGCCGCCATGGCCCACAGGCTCTCCGAGCAGGGGCGACGTACCCTGCTCGTCGAGATCGACAGCCAGCACTCCGCACTCGAGGTGCTGTACGGCCGGGCGGTCCACCACGACCCCCAGCCCATCGCCCGGGGTCTCGACATCGCCAACCTGCAGTGGCGACCATCCCTCGAGACCTACCTCACCAGCGTGCTCAAGGTCCGCGCCCTCGTGCGCTCCATCGTCGGAAACGAGGCGATCGCCCGGTTCCTCGACGTGGTGCCCGGCTCGCAGGAGATCATCTTCCTGCACATGCTCGACCGCTTCCGGGAGCGCTACGACCATGTGGTGGTCGACATGCCGGCGTCCGGCCACGCCTTCTCCATGCTCGACATCACCCGCAGCGCGCTGGCGCTGTTCAAGTCGGGTCCGGTGCGCCGTCGGGCCACCGAGCTGCGACGGATGATCCAGCGGCCCGACACCCTGATGGTGCTGGTGGCGATTCCCGAGCAGATGGTGATCAACGAGACCATCGAGACGGCCGATCGCCTCCGCGAGAGCGAGCTGCTGGGTCGCGAGCCGCTGTTGCTGCTCAACCGCGCCTGGTCCTCGCCCCTGCAGCCGGTCGATCAGGGACGGGTCGACGATCTCCTCGCCCGCGAGGTGCTGTCCAGCACCCTGCAGACGGCGGGTGCCTGGCGGCGACGTCGGGAACAGGCCGCCGAGGGCGCCGTCGACAGGCTCCGCTCCCACAGCAGCCAGCCGGTCCAGCTCCTGCCCGAGCTTGGGCTGGGGCGCTCCATGCGCAGCGTGTTCAAGCTGCTCGCCGAGCACCTGAGTGCACAGGAGGCGTCGTGATCGAGGCGTGGCTCTCCGATCTCAAGCTCGTCGTCACGGTGGGCAGCGGCGGCGTCGGCAAGACCACCACCGCTGCGGCCATCGCGCTCCAGGCCGCCCTGATGGGCCGCCGGGTGATGGTGCTCACCATCGATCCCGCCAAGCGCCTCGCCAACAGCCTGGGTCTCGAGGCGATGGGTGGCGAGCCCACCCGCATCGACCTGTCGTCCCTCGGCGTGCAGACCGACGGGGAGCTGTGGGGCGCCATGCTCGACTCGAAGGGAACCTTCGATCGCCTGATCCGTTCGGTCGCCCCGGACAGCCGCACCATGCAGCGGATCCTCGACAACCACGTCTACCGGCAGATGGCCGACGCGCTGGCGGGTTCCCAGGACTACATGGCCACCGAGCAGCTGCACGACCTGGCCCACTCCGATCGCTTCGATCTCATCGTGCTCGACACCCCGCCGGTGAAGAACGCGCTCGACTTCCTCGAGTCGCCCGGTCGCATGGTCGAGTTCCTCGACGAGCGCATCCTCGGCTGGTTCCTCAAGCCCAACGAGGGCGGAGGCGGCCGCCTGGGAGGGCGCTGGATCCGGTCTGCGTCCAACCTCGTCTACCGCATGCTCGATCCGATCTTCGGCCGCGAGTTCCTCGAGGACCTCTCGGTGTTCCTCCGTGACTTCCAGGTGCTGCTCGATGGCTTCCGCACCCGGCACGGCGAGGTGCTGGATCTGCTGCAGGGCGAACACACGGCCTTCGTGGTGATCACCAGCCCGTCGGTCACCGGCACCGAGGTGGCCTCGTACTTCCTCGACGAGCTCAAGGTGCGCCGGCTCCCGCTCAAGGGCCTCATCATCAACCAGCTGCATGAGGTCGGCGAGCTCGTCGACGACGGTTCCGTCATCGGAGAGCTGGCACGGCACGGAGCGGAGGATCCGGAGCTCGCCCGCTGGTTCATCCAGTCCCAGGACCACTTGTGGAACCTGGTGCTCAAGGAGACCGCGCTCGTGGAGCCGCTCGAGGGTCGGGTCACCGACGGTATGGTCGCCCGGTTGCCCCGCCTGGTCGGCGAGGTCAACGATCTGCCCACCCTCAAGGTGCTGGGTGACTACTGGCTGGAGCGCGCCGAACCGGCGGGCGGCTGATCACTCCTCGGACTCACCCTGGGCGATCGGCGCGGCCGTGGGCCGGGTGAAGGTGCCGTCCTGGGCGATGGACGGGCCCGTGTCGGGAAAGTCGGTGCGCGTGAGATCGTTGATCAAGGCGATGGCCGTGCCGTCGTCGTCCTTGCGGGGGATGCCCCTGCCCACCTGGTGCACCGGCAGGATGGCGCCCCGCACCAGCCGACCCTCGTGATCGAGGGTGACGTCGAGCACCAGGGACGTGGCGAGGTGGCCCTTGAGGCTGAACCGGCCGTAGGTGGCGAAGTTGCCGAGGCTGTAGGCCACCAGGTGACCGTCGATCAGCTCGAACCCACGGGGCACGTGGGGACCGTGGCCGAAGACCACATCCGCGCCGGCCTCGATGGCGCGACGGGCGAACCGGCGCAGATCGCCACGATCCTCGCCGTAGAAGGTCTCGGGTCCGTCGGGCACGTGCATGGCGTCGGTGCCCTCGGCGCCTCCGTGGAACGAGACGATCACGACATCGTGCTGGGCGGCGGCCGCGGCGATGGTGCGGGACGCGGTGGGGCCGTCGAGCAGGTAGTTGGTCTCCGGGGCGGTGTGGAAGGCGACCATGCCCACCTTGAGGCCATCGACGGTGCGGGTGGCCACCGTGCCCGGGGCGCCCGACCACGCGATGCCGGCGGCGTCGAGGGTCTGCTCGGTGGCGCGGCGGCACGTCTCGCCGAAGTCGCCGCTGTGGTTGTTGGCGGTGCTCAGCAGATCGAAGCCGGCGGCCTTCAGGTGGCGCGCGTAGCGGGTGGGGCTCCGGAACGCGTAGCAGTTCTCGGAGGTCCCGCACTTGCGGGTGACGCCGGTGTCGCACAGGGGCCCCTCGAGGTTGCCGAAGGTGAGATCGGCGTCGGCCAGCCAGTCGGTCACGTCGGCGAGCGCACCCACGGCGTCGTCCTCGGGCATGTGACCTTCCGGGAACGTGGAGCCGAGCATGATGTCGCCCACGGCGCGGATGCGGATCGTGCGCCCCTCGGTGACGGGAGCCCGGGTGGTGGCGGGCTGCTGCTCGAGGCTGGCGAAGAGCTCCTGCAGGTGGGCGAGGTGCCGCTCGGCCTGGGGCAGGTAGGTCTCGAGGTGGGGCCGGCCCGGCTGCAGGGTGCGAAGGGGGCTCCAGGCGTCGACGACGCCCTGCCAGTTGCCCTGGGACCAGTGGGACCAGCCGATCTCCCACAGGCACCCCGGGTGCTGCGGCTGTTGGGACAGACAGCTTTCGTACGCGACGATGGCCTGCTCGACCCGCCCGGCGCGCTGATGGGCAATGCCTTCGGCCAGGGACTCCTCGGGTCCACCGGCCGCCGCTGCGACGGCCATCATCCACCAAGCTGCCATGTTCCCTCCCGTTGTCGGCGGTCTATCTGGCCAACCCGCGACCCGATCTTCGGGTGTCGTTTTACGCTATGATGGCCGCCACGCCTTGTCTGCAATGGGGGAAATCGCCCCCGTAACCGGTTACCTGAGGCGGGCCCCCTTCGAGGTTTCTTGATGGATCAATTCGCCAAGTCGGTCGTCCCCATCCTCATCCAGGACGAGATGCGTCACTCCTACATGGATTATTCCATGTCGGTCATCATCGGTCGCGCCTTGCCCGATGTCCGTGACGGCCTCAAGCCTGTGCACCGGCGCATCCTGTACGCCATGCATCAGATGGGTCTGACCCACAACAAGAAGTACTCGAAGTGTGCCGGTACTGTCGGTGAGGTGCTCAAGAAGTACCACCCCCACGGCGACTCCGCGGTCTACGACGCCCTCGTCCGCATGGCGCAGCCGTGGAACCTCCGGTACACGCTGGTCGACGGCCAGGGCAACTTCGGCTCCGTCGATGGCGATCCCGCCGCCGCCTACCGCTACACCGAAGCGCGGATGTCGAAGATCGCGAGCGAGCTTCTCACCGACATCGAGAAGGAAACGGTCAATTTCGAGGCCAACTTCGACGGCACCACCGAGGAGCCCGAGGTCCTCACCAGCCGCTTCCCCAACCTCCTGGTCAACGGCACCGACGGCATCGCCGTCGGCATGGCCACCAAGATCCCGCCCCACAACCTCGGTGAGGTCATCGACGGCTGCGTGGCGCTGATCGAGGAGCCCCTGCTCAGCATCGACGAGCTGATGCAGTACATCCCGGCCCCCGACTTCCCCACCGCCGGCACGATCTACGGCCGCAAGGGCGTGCGCGACGCCTACCACACCGGCCGTGGCCGCGTGGTGGTGCGGGGCCGCGCCGAGTTCGAGGAGGTCGGCAAGCGCAACGCCATCATCGTCGACGAGCTGCCGTTCCAGGTGAACAAGGCCCGGCTCATCGAGCAGATCGCCGGTCTCGTGAAGGACAAGAAGCTCGATGGCATCTACACCATCCGCGACGAGTCCGACCGCACGGGCATGCGCATCGTCATCGAGCTCAAGAAGGACGCCTTCCCCGAGGTCGTGCTCAACCACCTGTACAAGCACACCGCGCTGCAGAGCACCTTCGGCGTCAACCTGCTCGCCATCGTCAACAAGCGGCCGCGCATCCTCAACCTCAAGGAGATGCTGCAGCACTACATCTCCCACCGTCGCGAGGTCATCCTGCGCCGCAGCCGCTACGAGCTGCGCAAGGCCCAGGAGCGCGCCCACATCCTCGAGGGCTTCCGCCGCGCCCTCGATCTGATCGACGAGATCATCACCCTCATCCGCCACTCGGCCAACGTCACCGAGGCCCGCGAGGGGCTCATCAGCCGCTTCGAGTTCTCCGAGATCCAGGCCCAGGCCATCCTCGACATGCGCCTTCAGCGCCTCACCGGCATGGAGCGGCAGAAGATCGAGGACGAGTACAATGAGCTGCTCGAGCGCATCTCCGAGCTCAAGGCCATCCTCGCCTCCGAGGAGCGCCTGATGGGCGTGGTCAAGGAGGAGCTCGTCGAGGTCCGCGAGGCCTACGCCGACGCCCGCCGCACCAACGTCATCGATGCCCGCTCCGAGCTCACCATGCACGATCTGGTGGCCGAGGAGGATCAGGTCGTCACCCTGTCGCACCTCGGGTACATCAAGCGCTGCCGCTCGGACGAGTGGCAGATGCAGCGCCGGGGCGGCGTGGGCAAGAAGGGCATGACCACCCGCGCCGAGGACTTCGTCACCTCGCTGTTCATCGCCAACACCCACAGCACGCTGCTGGTGTTCACCGATGAGGGCAAGGTACTCCCGCTGCCGGTCTACGAGCTCCCCGAGACCTCCCGCGACGCCCGCGGGCGGCCCATCATCAACCTCGTGCCCATGCCCGAGGGTGAGCGCGTGGCGTCGGTCGTCTCCGTCCGCGAGCTGGAGGACACCGGCCGCACCCTGCTGTTCGTCTCCCGCTCCGGCCTGGTCAAGCGCACCCCGCTGCACGCCTTCAAGAACCTGCGTGCCGGTGGCATGCGGGCGATGGGCGTGAGCGACGACGACTCCCTGCTCGTCGTCCGGATCATCGAGGAGGAGGCCGCCAACGGCCACGTCATCCTCTTCTCCCGTCAGGGCAAGTGCATCCGCTTCCCGCTGTCGGACGTGCCGTTCTACGGCCGCACCGCCCGCGGCAACCTCGGCATGAACCTCGCCGAGGGCGACGAGGTGGTCGACGCCCGCCTGGTCCCCGACGAAGACAACCAGGACGACACCGTGCTGCTCACCGTCTCGTCCAAGGGCTACGGCGCGCGCATCTCCCTCGACAACTACCGGGTCCAGGGCCGCAACGGAAAGGGCATCATCGCCTTCCGCACCGGCGCCACCACCGGCACGGTCGTGGGCGCCGTCGAGGTCACGGATGAAGATCAGATGATGCTCGTCACCGACACGGGCCGCGTCATCCGCATCCGGGCCGCCGGCGTGCGCCAGGTCTCCTCACGTGCGGTCAAGGGCGTCCGACTGATGCGCCTGGAAGCCGGTGAGCTCGTGGTCGACATGGCCCGCCTCGCGGAGCCCGACGACGAAGACGACGACATCCTCGAGGCAGGTGAGGAATGAGCCAGCACCCCACCCATCGCGCCGGCACCGCCCGTCCCGTGGACGACCTGTGGACCGCCCTGTTCCCCTCCCTGGGGGGCGCGGCCGGTCTGCTGGCCGCAGTCGTGGTCATGGCCGGTCTGATCGCGGTGTGGCGGGGTCCGTTCCTTCCGTCCTCCATGGCCCGCGCCGACGCCCACGTGGTCGCACAGGACTTCGAGACCGCCGACGTCCTGTACGCGCGCATCCAGGACTTCGGTCTCACGCCGTCGCTGCGCCGTGAGGCGCTCATCCGCCGGGCCCGCCTGGCCATGGACGAGCTCCACGCGCCCGCCGCGGCACGCACCCACCTGATGGCGGCCCTCGAGATCGGGGTGTCCACCCCGACAGACGACGCCCGCCTCTGGATGCGTCTCGGGGATCTGTACCAGCGTCAGCTCGCCCATCCCGAGGCCGCACTCGAGGCCTACCAGATGGCCCGCATGATCGGCCTGCAGGGCGACGATCTCGGTCGTCTGCTGGTGGCCACGGCACAGGCCCACGAGGCCCTCGACGACCAGGCGGCCGCCATGACCGCCTGGGAGGATGTCGCCGCCCTCGGCGGGCGCTTCGCCGGCACCGCCCGGCTGTCCCAGGCCGCCATGCTGCTGCGCCAGGGGCGCCTGGTCTCCGCCCTCGACCACTTCGACATGGTCATGTCCATGACCGACGACGCCGCCCTGCGGCAGACCGCCCGCCTGGGCGTGTCCACCATCGAGGCCCGTCTGAGGCGCTACGACGAGGCGCTCGCGGTGCTCGATGCCGCCGAGCTGCCCGATGATGTGTACGAGGTGCGCCGCACCCAGCTCGAGGAGCTCGACGCCGCCCAGCCCTTCTGAGGAGGGCGCGGCAGGTCCCGGCGGGGTATTCGCTCAGCCATAGGAGGGATCATGTCGAGATCCAATGAGCTGTTCGATGCCGCCAAGACCGTCATTCCCGGCGGCGTGAACTCCCCCGTTCGCGCCTTCGGCCCCGTCGGCGGCCATCCTCCCTTCATCGCACGCGGTGAGGGCGACTACATCATCGACGCCGATGGCAACCGCTACCTCGACTTCGTGTGCTCCTGGGGTGCGCTGCTCAACGGCCACGCACACCCCGCGGTGAGCGCGGCGGTCGTCGATGCCATGCACAAGGGCTCCTCCTTCGGCGCCCCCACCGAGGCCGAGGTCAAGCTCGCCGAGGAGATCGTCGCTCGCATGCCGTCGGTCGAGCGCGTGCGCCTGTGCAGCTCCGGCACCGAGGCCACGATGCACGCCATCCGCCTGGCGCGCGGCTTCACCGGCCGTGATCTCGTCATCAAGTTCGACGGCTGCTACCACGGCGCCCACGACTCCATGCTCGTCTCCGCGGGCTCCGGCGTGGCCACCCTGGCCATCCCCGGCTCCCCGGGCGTGCCCGACGCCGTGGCCAACCTCACGCTCGTGGCCCCGTTCAACGACCTCGACGCCGTGAAGGCGATGTTTGCAGAGCACGGATCCAACATCGCCGCCGTGATCCTGGAGCCCGTGGCGGGCAACATGGGCTGCATCGCCGGATCCAGCGAGTTCCTCCAGGGCCTGCGGGATCTCACGTCCGAGAACGGGAGTTTGTTGATCTTTGACGAGGTGATGTGCGGCTTCCGGTGCGATCGTGGATCCGCCCAGGGCCTGTTCGGCATCGATCCGGATCTGACCTGCATGGGCAAGGTGGTGGGTGGTGGTCTGCCCCTTGCAGCCTTCGGCGGCCGCTCCGACATCATGGGGCACCTCGCACCCGAGGGCCCGGTCTACCAGGCCGGCACGCTGTCCGGAAACCCGCTGGCCGTCGCGGCCGGTCTGGCCTCGCTGCAGCTGCTCGACGATGCCTTCTACGATCGCCTCGAGCAGATCGGTTCCCGCATCGATCGCGGCCTCGCCGCGCATATCGAGAAGCATGGCCTGTCCTACTTCCGCGTCGGCGGCATGTTCACCGTCTTCTTCCGCTCGCAGATCCCCCACGATTTCGCGGACATGAAGGAGTGCGACACCGAGGCCTTCGCCCGCTTCCACCGGGCCGCGCTCGAGCACGGGCTGTACCTGCCCCCGAGCCAATTCGAGGCCGTCTTCTTCTCCGGCACGCTCACCGATGAGCAGGTGGACGACGCCATCAAGGCGCTCCAGATGGCCATCGAAGCAGCTGTCGGTTGACAAGGTGTGTCAGGGCGTTGCAGTGCCCCCCCGGTGGCGTTGACGCCCCATGGCCACAGTGCTAGTTGGCACGCCCAACGGTAGGGGTTTCCTGCCACAATGCCTACGCAAAGCGGCCTCGCCGCAGTGAGTCAGATGCCCACCTCCCAAGCCTACATGCACACAAGCGCACTCAGCCTGCTGCCCGTCAGCATGCTGGCCGCTGCATGGGGTGGTCGTGAGCTCCTGGCCGACACCCTGGCCGTCGCCTTCGCGGCGCTGGCCTTCCTGGCATTGACCCGATTCGCCGTTTCTCGATGGACGCAGCTGGCTGCCGCCGGTGCCGATGCCCGGCAAGCGCAGCGACTCCTGCTCCAGCGAATCGTCCTGGCCATCCCCACCAGCTGGCTTCTCATGCAGAAGTTCGGCGCCGAGGCCTTCGTCCTCGGTTGGTCGGTGGTGCTGCTGGGTGGATTCGTGATGGGCATCACCAGCTACTCCCACGGCCTCGCCCTTCAACGCATTGTCATCGCTTCTCAGGAGTCGAGATGATTGCCTCCGGCTTCTCCTGGTACCACCTGATCCCCGGCGTGAAGGAGTGGCACTTCGGTCACTTCCACGAGGGCGGCCCCATCCTGCTGGCTGCCACCGTCATCGCCGGCCTGATCGTCGCGCTCAGCTTCATCGCTCGTGCTCAGCTTCAGAAGGCCATGGCCAAGCCCGGTCTCGAGAAGTTCGAGGCCGAAGAGGGCTTCACCGTCCGCAACCTCGCCGAGGGTGTGGTCGGCATGTGGCGCAACCTCATGCTCGAGCAGATGCCCGCGAACGAGATGAAGAACTTCCTTCCTCTCGTGGTGGCGATCTTCGCCTACATCCTGTTCAACAACATGTCCGGTCTGGTGCCTGGCTTCCTGCCCGCCACCGACAACATCAACACCAACATCGGCATGGCCATCGTCGTCATGCTCACGTACTGGTGGGTCGGACTGTCCCGCGACGCCGGCGGCTTCATCAAGCACATGATGGGCCCCATGCTTCCCGTCGCGCTCATCATCTTCCCGGTCGAGTTCCTCAGCCTGGCAGTGATTCGTCCTGGCTCTCTCGCCATTCGTCTCACCGCCAACATGTACGGTGACCACCAGGTGTTCGGAATCCTCTCCGAGCTCACCTACGTGGTCGTGCCCGCCGCCATCCTGGCCCTGGGTCTCCTGGTGTCCTTCATCCAGGCCTTCGTGTTCGCGCTGCTGACCACCATCTACATCTCGCTCTCGCTGCCTCACGGCGACGAGCACCACTGATTCCCAACGTCTTCACCGTCCCGAACGAACGGGATTGGAGGTTCTCATGAAGTTCAACAAGATGATCGCCCTGGTTCCTGCCCTGTTCCTGGCCAACGTTGCCTTCGCTGCAGAGGGCGGCCTGATGTCCGGTGCCGGCCTCGGCATGGGCCTGGTGATGGGCCTGGCTGCTCTGGGTGGCACCCTGGGTCAGTCCCGCGCGGCTTCCGCTGCCTACGAGGCCATCGGCCGCAACCCCCAGGCTGCTGACAAGCTGAACACCCCCTTCATCCTGGGCATGGCGTTCATCGAGTCCCTGGTGCTGTTCGCCATGGTCGTCGTCTTCGCCAAGTTCTGATGAACGGGCGGGAACGCTCGCGTTCCTGACGAACCCTCCAGACCCCAGAGACCAGCCGGTCTCTGGGGTTTGCTGGTTCTTGGCTGTGGGTTGCGCAGGAGGGCTGCACACTGTGGCGTGGCGCCTCGCGTGGACCGGAGCTTTGCACAGTGTCCGGACCACATGTGGTATTTCTTGGGCGTTTCGTGCCGTCATCCAGGCGGCACCCGGATTTGAGGTGACCATGACCCGCGCGCTTTGGCTGCTTCCCCTGGCCCTCGTCGCATGTGGTGAGAAGAAGCCCCTTCAGGACTCCCAGCAGCCCCCCACCGGCTGGAGCAGCGAGGAGGGCATGATGGGTGAGTGCTACTACCCGCCCGACTTCTCCGCCATGACCACCATCGATCGCAAGCTCGCCCGTGGCGATGTGCTCGATCACATGATGTCCCAGTGGAACGGCTCCCGCGATGATGGCGTGAAGTTCGAGCCCCGGGTGCTCACCAACGTCGAGAACCAGCTCTTGCTCGATCCCGTGAAGATCGAAGAGGTCGTGCTCGAGAACTACGACCTGTGCAAGACCGCCATGACCGGCGGTGGCACCGACGAGTGGACTGCCTGGCTCACCCGCCTTCCGCACCGCCTCTCCGAGGGCAAGTGCCAGGGCGGCCTCGCGGGCACCATGTACAACTACCTCGAGCTCGGCATGAGCTGGCAGTTCGAGGCGCCCATCTGCAAGGACGAGACCGTCCAAGTCACCGCGTCCAGCAACGACTTCTACCGCACCAGCAACGACGGCCCCTGGGTCAACGCCGACGGCAACAAGGAAAAGTCCGCCGCGGGCGGGAACTATCTGTGCGCCACCGAGAGTTGTTACGACGGCCAGCTGGTGATGCGCTTCCGTGGCGAGTCCGGTCGTGAGCTCATCGTCCCCATCGGCGTCCAGGACTCCTTCCAGGCACCCGAGAACGGAACCATCGCCGTCTCCATCAACGACACCGACTTCACCGACAACGCCTTCAAGAACGAGGGTGGGGTCACGCACCACACGCAGCTGACCTACACCCCCGTGGACTGACACGAGGCGGAGGAACCCCATGCGCAACGCACTCTTCATGATGACCGCCGGCCTGGCACTCCCCCTCGTGGCCTTCGCCGGCTTCGAGGCGAGCTCCTACAAGAAGGAGTCCCGCCAGATGGCCGCGAGCGCCTACGGCGCGTCCGCAGCGCTCGACGGCAACGTCGAGACCGCCTGGATGATCAACCCCGAAGACGACAACATCGGGCAGTGGATCCAGATCGACGTCCCCACCGGCAAGGTCGACAAGGTCTCCTTCATCGCTGGCTGGGCGAAGTCCGATGAGTCCTGGACCGACTACTCCCGGCTCAAGTCCGGCACCATCCAGGTCTTCGACCTGAACGAGGGCGAGCCCAAGCTGGTCCACGAGCAGAAGTTCACCCTGGAAGACAAGAAGGATCGCCAGACCGTCGATCTGCCCGACGTCCAGGTGGGTGGCGAGATGAACGGCGGCCGCGTGCGCGTCGTGATCGACGCCGTCCAGAACGGCCGCGACTACGATGCCCTGGCCATGAGCGAGATGCTCGTGCACCTCGGTGAGTTCGAGGTGCCGGTGTTCAAGTTCGACACCCCGCCCGAGTCCACCGACGGCCACGACCACCTGCTCATGAACGACGGCAACAGCCGGTCCTACTGGGTCTCCAAGCCCGGTTCCGAGACCTCCTTCTCCCTCGATGCCGGCTCCTACTCCGCGAGCTCCCTGGGCATCCAGCAGGGTCCGAAGACTCACGCCCGTCCCAAGGTGATCGAGATCTCCCACGGTGGCGACGCCACCCGCTACACGGTGCCCGACAAGTCCGGTGTGCACTACTTCGAGATCCCCGCGATCATGGGCTACACCGGCTCCGGCGTCGGCCCCATCGAGGTCAAGATCGTCGAGACCTACGAGGGCTCCAGCAGCCAGGCCGTGGCCATCGCCGATCTGAAGCTCAAGGCCACCTTCTTCGAGCTGTTCTGATACGTCGGGGGCACGTCCCCCGGAGCACGAGCGGCCGGCATCCTCTGCATCCCGATGGGGCGGAGGTGCCGGCCGTCTGTCGTCTTGAGGGCGTTCGGGGAGTCGGTCTACAGCCCGTCGCAGCTGAGCCTGGCGACCCGCAGGATGCCCTGGATCTCGCTCTCGAGGGTGCCATCGTCGGCGGCCTGGGCCGCACACAGGTGGACGAGCGCGTCGTCCCGGCGACCGGCCTTGAGCAGCGCGTAGCCGTAGCCGTAGTTGGCCTCGACGTCCTGGGGACTCCTGGCGACGGCCTTGCGGAACCAGGAGATGGCCTCGCCGAAGTTGCCGTCGTCGCTGGCGGCCCAGCCTTCCTCGCGGAGCTGGGGCAGCGTGTGCACGGAACGGGCGGGTCTGGTGGGCGCGACCGTGGGCTCGGCCGGTGCCGGGCGGGCTTCGGGCGCCGGGACGGGGGCCTCTCGCGCGTCGGCGGCCTCCTCGTCTGCCTGGGGCGCCGGCGCCTCTGCGACCTGCACCACGGGCCGCTCGGACGCCTTGGAAGGCGCCGTGGAGGGCGGCGGGGAGGTCTTCTGGGCGACCGGGGGGAGCGAGGAGCCATCGCCCACGCTGACCGGCTCCAGGGGCTGGAGCTGCAGCAGGACCGTGAGCAGCAGCGCCAGCAGGCCGACCACCAGCACGGCGGTGTTCCAGGGCGACACCCTGTGGTCCGGTGGGGGAGCCGGCGAGGTGGTGGGCCTGTGGGGCAGCGTGTGGGGCACGGTGAACCGCTCCTCCTCCTCGGAGTCGGTGCGGGGCATGAGGGTCTCGGCGGTGCGGCTGATCTCCTCCGTGGCCTCGGCCTGCAGGGACGCCAGCAGGACCTCGTGCGTGGATGGATCGGCACTGCGGAGAGGGGCTCGACCCGTGGCCTGCGCGGTGATGTGCAGCGGGGCCTCGGCGGTGTGCCCGGCCTCGGCCGCGGCGAGGAGCTGGTGCCAGGTGTCGATGGGGCACAACACCCACTGGCCCGCTGGTTCCACCCAGACGCCGGGCTCATCTCCGGGTTGCAGCTTGGAGAGGTCCAGGTCGGGGCGTTCGGCGGTCATGCTTACCTCAATGGCAACTCAGGTCGTTCGACTTCAGCACGCCAGCCACCTCGGCCTTGGTGGTGGGGTTGGTGGCGCGGGCCTGTGCCTGACACAGGTACCTGGACGCCTCGGCGTACTCGCCCGTCTGTGTGAGGGCGTAGCCCAGACCATACAACGCTTCGGCATTCTGTGGGTCGGAAGCCAACACCTTGCGGAAGGTGCGAGCGGCGCTGAACGCGTTCGAGTCGACGGCATCCCAGCCTTCCTTGATGAGGGCATCGGGACTGGTGGCGGCGGGCTTGGGCGCCGCCTTGGGGCGAGGCTCGGGGCGCGGGGACGGCGCTGCCTCGACCTTGGGCCTGGGCGCCGGGGCGGGCGCGGCCTTGGGCTGTGGTGCCGGCTTGGGGGTGGCGACCGGTGCTTCCTTCACGGGTGTGTCTGCCTGGGCCTCGGGCTCGGCCTCTGCCTCGACCTCGGGCTCCGCATCGGCGCCCTCAGCGGGATCCTCGTCTCCGACGGCCTCGTCGGCCGCGTCGTCGGCGCGAAGGCCGGCGGTGTTGGCCTCGACGGCCTCGTCGTTGGATGCCTTCTCGGGCGTGGTGTCGCCGCCGAGGAGGAAGGCGGCACCGGCCAGGAGGACGGCGAGGATGAGCAGGGCGTACAGCGCGTTGTGCCGGTTGCCCCGGTAGTTGGCGGGCCAGTCCTCGAGATCCTGGTCGCCGTCGTCGTCGTCGTCGAAATTCACGGCGGAGGCGAGCGGAGTGCCGATGGGCAGGGGCTCGAGCTCGAGCTCGACACCCATCGCGCCGAGCTCGGACTCGATGGTGTCTTCGGGGTCGGACAGGCCGTGGCGGGAGCTGCTGATGTCGTGGCCGCTGACGGCGTACGCCGGACCGGGCTGCGGGGCATCCGCGAGAGGGGCTTCGATGGTCTGCGCGATGGCCTGGAAGAAGGGGGCCAGCGTGTCTTCGTCGCGGGCACGAACCCAGTTCGCGCCACCGAAGGAGATCCAGGCGCCGGGCTGCACACGGCGCTCGACGATCCAGCGCTGGAGCGTCGCGGTGTCGGCGATGTCGTAGTATTCGCCGACCTGGAACAGCACGATGGCACCTTCGCCGGTGGGCGGCGGCACCATGGGGGTGGTGTGGTCGGCGCCGGCGAGGGGAAGATCCGCACCGGGGTCGTCGATGTCGACGTCGTCGTCGAAGTGGAAGAAGTCGGCGGTCTGGGTCTGCTCGGGGTCGTCTTCGAAGTCCTCGCCCTGCAGCTCCTCGTCGCTCAGATCGTTGCCGAAACCCGCCAGATCGATGCCGGGCATGGCCAGGGAGGGACCGGAGGTGGACGCGTCGTCGTCGTCGAGGTCGCCGAGCTGCAGCGCGGGGCCGTCATCGTCGTCGTCGGAGGTGGCCTCGGGCGTCGGTGCGGGGGTGTCGGCGGTGGAGGCACCGAACAGATCCCCGAAGATGTTCATGTCGATGCCATCGGGGATGTCGTCGTCGTCGTCGTCAGCCGCCGTGGGGGGCTCGACTGCGACGGACGGGACCGCATCCTCGGGCACGGCGACGGGCTCGGGCGCCTCGACGGCGACCGGCTCTTCGACCACGACCGGTGTGGGCTGGGGATCCTCGACCGCGGCCGGCGGCGCCGGAGGCACCTCGTAGGTGGTCTCGACCCGTCGGATGTCGGCCACCGACGGCTCGACTCCCGACAGATCGAGGGCGTCCAGGAGATCGTCGGAGGTGTCGGGCGTGGTGGCGCTCGTCTCGCTGGGCGACGGCACGGAAGGCGCCTGCGCCTCCACGGGCGCGGGCGGTGCATCGGCCGGCTGAACCGCGGACGACTTGAGGGCGTCGCCGGAGGCGAGGGTGCCGAACGAGCCATCACCCGTGGGAAGCGCGATGCCGGTAGGCGGCCGGACACTCTGGCGGTGGCCGCAGCTGCTGCACTTGAATCGGAACGAACGTCCGGAGGAGACCACCCAGGAGGGGGGCTCCACTTCGTGCGTGGACTCACACTGTTCGCAGACGACCTTCACGTTCACTCCCATCGGGACGGCAGGTTGACAGGCGCTTCACCGACCCCACTCTACCTGTTTCCGCGATCTGGCACGAGATCTGTCGCCCTCGAGGGTTCGGCCCCTCAGAACAGGCCGAGTCCCCAGGCCGCCGCGGCACCCGCCGCGAGAAGGAGCAACACGACCAGACCGGCCTTGGAACCGCCCTTTTCTTCTGCCGCGGGCTTGGCTGCCCTGGCGGGTGCCGGGGCAGTGGGCTTCGCGGCTGCCGGCTTCTCGGGCGCGGTGGCCACGGGGGCGGCCTGTGCGGCGTCGTCGCCGGTGGCCATGCGGCGGAGGTCCTCCATCATCTCGGAGGAATGCTGCATGATGGTGGTCGGCGCGTCATCCTCGTCTTCCACGGGAGCGGCGGGAGCCATGGCCGGGGGAGCGTGGTTGGCGGGCCGGACTTCGAAGCGATGGGTACACTTGGGACAGGTCACGCGAGCGCCGCGACCCGTGATCTTGGAATCGTCGATTCGGTACCGAGCGCCACATGAAGGACAAGACACATTCATGGGTGGACTGTCTCCTGGTAGGGAGTGCAGGCTAACACAAGGGACCGCGGATGGGACTCAGCCGTCGTTCAGCAGCATCAGGTCGTCGTCCGTGGGACGGATGAGCTGGGGCCCGCTTCCGAAGTCGACCCGCAGGGATGCGCCGATTTTTCGCTGGATTTCTCCCTTGCCGAATCTCGCGTGGAAGACTTTGGTACCCTGCGTGAGACCCGCTCGGTCGACGATGGGCTGGAGCCGATGGGGCGGGGGCTTCGGCGCGATCATCCGGACGCGCTGGTGATCCAGGAATTCCTTGAGCTCGTCGGGAGGGAGTCGGGTCTTGCGTTTCACCACATGATCCGGCGGCTGGAGCTGCTTGTCCGGGTCGTCCTCTGAGACATCGGGCAGCTCGCCGTCGCAGACCTCGAGAGGGATACCGAACAGGAACCTCGATGGCGCCACGGGCTCCACGTCGGTCTTGGGCTTGCCGGGCTCCTTGGGTTTCGCCTTGTCGCTCTTGCGTCGGATCTGCTGGCGGACGCGGCTGATGACGAGCTTCTTCTGGGCGCGGGTGAAGGCCACGTAGGCGAGGCGCCGCTCCTCGGCGATGCCGCCCTCCTCCTCCGCGGATCGTGCGTGGGGGAACTGGCCTTCGACCATGTTGACCACGAACACCACCGGATACTCGAGGCCCTTGGAGTTGTGGACGGTCATCAGGGTGACCTCGCCCTCCTCGGGGATCTCCTCGTCCTTGCCGCTCAGGGCGATGGCCTGCAGGAACGCCGACAGCACCGCGGGACCCTGGATCTCCTCGTCGCCGGGATCGAAGGAGGCCGCCGCCTTCAGCAGCAGGCGCAGGTGGTGGATGCGTTCCTTGGACTCGGTCGTGTCCTCGGCCTCGAGCATCGCGAGGTAGCCGGACTTGAGCAGCATCTCCTGGCACAGGGCCACGAGACTGGCGGTCTGGGCGAGCTCGGTGAGGTGATCGATGATGGTGACGAACTCGGCGAGGGCCTTGGCGGTGCGGCCCGAACCCCTCGCCAGGCTGCGTGCCGTCTTCAGGAGCGGCTCGCCCCGGCTGGCCGACTCCTTGCGCAGCTCCTGCACGGTCACCGTGCCGATGCCGCGGGTGGGCACGTTGCAGACGCGCAGCAGGGCGGCGTCGTCGGCGGGGTTGGCGATGAGCCGCAGGTAGCAGATGGCATCACGGATCTCCCGCCGCTCGTAGAAGCCGCGACCGCCGACCACCTTGTGGGGCAGGTTGAGCGTGGCGAAGGCGTCCATGTAGGGCTTGGCCGTGGCGTTCGTACGGTAGATCACGCAGATGTCGGAGTACTTGTAGCCCTTGCGGCGCAACTGCAGGATCGCCCGGCCCACGGCGTCGGCCTCCTTGCGGGCGTCGTCGTGGACCATGAAGGTGACGAGGGCGCCGCCGGTGGTCTCGGTCCACAGGCGCTTGACGATACGCTCGGTGTTCTTGGCCACCACGGCGTTGGCGACGGCCAGGATGGAGTCGGTGCAGCGGTAGTTCTGCTCCATGCGGACGATGGTGGCGTCCGGGAAGTCCTTCTCGAAGGACAGGATGTTCGAGATGTCGGCGCCGCGGAAGCCGTAGATGGACTGGTCGTCGTCGCCCACGACCGCGAGGTTGCGGTGGCCGGACGTGAGCATGGTGAGCAGCAGGTACTGGGAGCGGTTGGTGTCCTGGTATTCGTCGACCATGACGTACTGGAACAGCTCCTGGTACTTCTGCAGGATGTCCGGGTGCTCGGTGAACAGCTGGACGGTCTTGCCGATCAGGTCGTTGAAGTCCATGGCGTCGGAGGCACGCAGGGCCTCCTCGTAGGCGGCCCACACCTGGATGAGGGGATCCTGGGCGTGGATGCGGTGGCTCTGCAGGAGCTCCTCGATGCCTTCCATGCGGTTCTTGTGGTGGTCGATGCGGCCGATGATGCCCTTGGGGACCACCACTTTGAGGTCGTAGCCGAGGTCGACGATGATCTGCTTGATCATCCGGAGCTGATCGTCGTCGTCGTAGATGGAGAAGCGGGTGGTGTAGCCGAGCGCCTCGGCCTCCATGCGCAGGATGCGGCCACAGGAGGCGTGGAAGGTGGACACCCACACCTTGTCGCCCCGCTCGCCCACGAGCTCGATCACGCGTTCCTTCATCTCCATCGCCGCCTTCTTGGTGAAGGTCACGGCGAACAGGTTCTCGGCCGGGATGCCGGCGTGGAGCATGTAGGCGATGCGGCGGGTGAGCACGCGGGTCTTGCCCGAGCCGGCGCCGGCCAGGATCAGCAGGGGCCCGTCGATCGACAGGACGGCGGCCTCCTGCTGGGGGTTGAGGGGGCCGAGCTCGGGGGGAAGCGGCGGCCTGGTCATCCGGCCTGTTCCTTGAGCTTGCGGTTGCGATCGAGGATGGCCTTGCCCTTGCCGTCGATGTTCTTCTGGGGGGCCCGTGCGATGGCGAGGCCGCCGTCGGGGACGTCGTCGGTGACCACCGCGCCCGCGCTCACGAGGGCCTGGGCCCCGATGCGGACGGGGGCCACGAGGGAGGAGTTGGTGCCGATGAAGGCACCCTCGCCGATCACGGTGCGGTGCTTGCGGGCCCCGTCGTAGTTGCAGGTGATGGTGCCCGCGCCCACGTTGACCCTCGGACCGACGTCGGCGTCGCCGAGGTAGGAGAAGTGGTTCGCCTTGGCGCCGTTGCGCAGGATGGTCTTTTTCGTCTCCACGAAGTTGCCCACCTTGACGCCCTCCTCGAGCTGGCTGCCCGGACGGAGCTGGACGAACGGCCCGACCTTGCAGCCCTCGCCCACCACGGCGCCCTCCGTGACGGTGTAGGGGAGCAGGTGGGTGCCGTCGCCGACGGTGGTGGAGGCCAGGCGCGCGCCCTGGCCGATGATGGCCCCCTTGCCCACCTGGGTGTCGAGGAGCTGGGCCCCGGACTCCACCTGGCTGCCGGCGCCCACGCGGGTGCGTCCGCGGAGGATGGCGGTGGTGGAGATGATGGCGCCGGCCTCGAGCTCGACGCCCTCCTCGATCCAGGGCCAGCACCCGGCCGGGCCCACGAAGCGGACGCCCCGATCCATCCAGGCCTCGCAGATGTGTTCCAGCAGCGCGCTCTCGGCCCGGCGCAGACCTGCCGGGCGGGCCAGGGACCATCCCTCGGTGAGGTGCTGGGGCATCTCCTCGTGGGGGCTGCCGGTCCAGGCCACGGGGGAGACCTGGGGCAGCAGCCGGGCGGTGAGGACCCCCTGCTCACGAACCATCTCCAGCGCCTGCACGAGGGTGAGCCTGCTCGGGAAGAACCGGGCGTCCCAGGTGATGTCGTCGGCGCCCGGCTTGTGGGGGATGTGCCGGACGGTCTGCAGCTGGAGCCCGGCTTCGTCGCAGGCGGCCCGCCAGCGGTCCACCAGGGACACGCCGAGCAGCGTGGCGTCTTCGATGGCGGGACTCAGGCGCAGGTGGAACGTGGGCATGGGCGTGTCCTTGTGATTTGGCGGGCCACGTTGTAGGTCGTGGCAGCGACAGGCGACAAGAGGAGAGCGAACAGTTGACGCAGCGATCCGGCGAGAGCGGCGGCCGCGGGAGGGGACGATCCCGGTCCGAGGCCACCCGTGGGGAGCTGATGGATGCCGCCCTCACGTTGTTCGCGGAGCAGGGCTTCGCGGGAACCTCGATCCGGCAGATCGCGAAGACCGCCGGCACCAACCTCGCGTCCGTCTCCTATCACTTCGGCGACAAGAACGGCCTGTACACCGCCGTGCTCGGTCGCCTGTACGACGACATGCGGCAGCAGGCCGTGCAGTCGCTCGTCGAGGGCACGGTGCATTCCTGGGCCGACCTCGCCCACGTGTTGTGGTCCTTCGCCCGGCGCAACCGGCAGCACATCCTGCTCGCCCACCGGCACCTGCTCGATCACGGGCAGCAGCACGCCCGGGTGGGGGAGTGGGTGGAGCCCGTGGTGCTCACGGCCGAGGCCTTCGTGCTCGCCCACCGACCCGCCTGGACCACCGTGCGGGCCCGCATGACCCTCATGGCCATCGTCCACCTTCTCGTGCGGTTCGTCCTCGATGATCGGGAGCGCGTGGCCACCCTCGCCGGGGGGCGATCCGACGACTGGGACGCCATGGTGGAGGGCTGGTTCACCGATTTCCTCCAGGATCTGCTTGGAACCTGGGATCCGGATTGGGCCGACAGGGCGTCGTGATCCAACGAAGATCCTGTGACGACGGATTCATCGGGTTGGACCGTGCGCCACGGATATTGAGCCTTTCAGTGGGATCAATCCGAAGACAGGATCTGACGGGCATGCTGGTGGTACCCGTGGCTACAAATCGTGGTGCTCTCTTGTGTTGCGGAAGCGGGGTTTCCTGCTTACCAGAGGGGCCGTCTTGTACACCGAGGAGTGCCCCGTGGCTGATCTCTCCCATATCCGTAACATCGGAATCAGTGCCCACATCGACTCCGGTAAGACCACTCTTACCGAGCGTATCCTGTTCTACACCGACAAGATCCACGCGATCCACGAAGTTCGCGGCAAGGACGGCGTCGGCGCAAAGATGGACTCCATGGAGCTGGAGCGTGAGCGCGGCATCACCATCCAGTCCGCTGCCACCTACACCGAGTGGGATGGTCACCACATCAACATCATCGACACCCCCGGTCACGTCGACTTCACCGTCGAGGTCGAGCGTGCCCTCCGCGTGCTCGATGGCGCCATCCTGATCCTCTGCGGTGTCGCTGGTGTGCAGTCCCAGTCCATCACCGTCGACCGTCAGATGCGTCGTTACAACGTCCCCCGTCTGGCGTTCGTCAACAAGCTCGACCGTCAGGGCGCCAACCCCTTCAAGGTCAAGGACCAGCTGCGCGACAAGCTCAAGCTGAACGCCGTCATGGCCCAGATCCCGATCGGCGTGGAAGACCAGCTGGCCGGTGCCGTCGACCTGGTCGAGATGAAGGCCCTGTACAACGAGGGCGACAACGGCGAGAACATCGTCGTCAAGGACATCCCCGAGGAGCTCATGGAGCAGGCCGAGGAGTACCGCGAGGAGCTCATCGACGCCGCTTCCATGTTCAGCGACGAGCTGGCCGAGCAGTTCCTCGAGGGTGAGGTCGACACCGAGACCCTCAAGGCCGCCATCCGCAAGGGCGTCCTCGAGCGCGAGCTCTGCCCCGTGTTCTGTGGCTCCGCCTACAAGAACCGTGGTGTCCAGCCCCTGCTCGACGCCGTCAACCTGTACCTCCCCGCTCCCACCGACATCGAGAACAAGGGTCTCGACATCGACGAGGACGAGGCCGAGGTCACCCTGAGCTCCGATCCCGCAGAGCCCTTCGTCGGCCTCGCGTTCAAGCTCGAAGACGGCCAGTACGGTCAGCTCACCTACCTGCGTGTCTACCAGGGCACCATCCGCAAGGGTGAGTTCATCTTCAACTCCCGCGACCGCAAGAAGGTCAAGGTCGGCCGTCTCGTGCGCATGCACTCCAACGAGATGGAGGACATCACCGAGGCCAGCGCAGGCGACATCGTCGCGCTGTTCGGCGTCGACTGCCACTCCGGCGACACCTTCACCGATGGCAACACCCGCATCGCCATGACCTCGATGCACGTGCCCAACCCGGTCATCCACTACACGATCAACACCAAGGACTCCAAGGGTGCGTCCAACCTGTCCAAGGCGCTGCAGCGCTTCGGCAAGGAAGACCCCACCTTCCGCGTGTCCTCCGATCCCGAGACCGGCGAGACCATCATCTCCGGCATGGGCGAGCTGCACCTCGATGTCTACATCGAGCGCATGAAGCGTGAGTACAAGGTGCCCGTCGAGGTCTCCCCTCCGCGCGTCGCCTACCGCGAGACCATCACCGCTTCCGTGCCGTTCAACTACACGCACAAGAAGCAGACCGGTGGTTCCGGTCAGTACGGTCGCGTGGCCGGCATCATGGAGCCCCTCGAGGAGGGTGAGTACGAGTTCGTGGACAAGATCACCGGTGGTGTGATTCCCCGCGAGTACATCCCCAGCTGTGACAAGGGCTTCCAGTCCATGCTCGCCAAGGGCATGCTCATCGGTCAGCCCGTCGTCGGCGTCAAGGTCACCATCAACGATGGCTCCTCCCACGCAGTCGACTCCAGCGACATCGCCTTCCAGGAGGCTGCTCGCGGTGCATGGCGTGAGACCTTCCCCAAGGCCAAGCCCGTCATCCTCGAGCCCATCATGAAGGTGAGCCTCGAGGGTCCTGGCGAGTTCCTGGGCAACATCATCGGCACCATCAACCAGCGCCGCGGCATGGTCCTGGGCTCCGCTGAGGAGGATGGTTTCGCCACTGTCGACGCCGAGGTTCCCCTGGCTGAGATGTTCGGCTACTCTACGACCCTGCGTTCCGCGACCCAGGGCAAGGCCGAGTTCTCCATGGAGTTCTCCCGCTACGACAAGGTCCCGCGCAACGTGTCCGAGGAGCTCGTCGCCGAGTTCCAGAAGGCCAAGAGCGGCAAGTGATGAGGAGATGACATGCAAGGGGGAGACCATCCCATGATGGAACTGCTGGACCGCCTCGGGCCGTCCAGCACGCCCGGAAACCTCGGAATGCTCATGAGCGCCCCGGGGGTGGGAAAGACGGGCTTCCTCTCGCATGTCGCACTCCATGCGCTCCTCGAGGAGCGCAAGGTCCTCCACGTGGCCATCGGCATGTCCGTCGACCACGTGCGGGCCCACTACGACGAGGTGCTGCGTGCCAGCACCTCGTTGTCTGATCGTGACCTCGCCAACGTGCTGGTCCGTGTGGAGCGCAACCGGATGGTGCTGTCGCACCCCGTGGGCTCCTTCGACGTCGCCCACCTGTTCGACCAGGTGTCGATGCTGGCAGGCGTCGCCGAGTTCCGGCCCGACCTCCTCATCGTGGATGGTCTCACGCCGGAACAGTGCCGCACCGCCAACCAGGGCATCCGCTCCCTGGCGGCGCGGATCGGTGCGATGGCATGGGTCTCGGCCACGCTGTCGAACCACGACGAGGGCGTGGGGCTCGGCAACGACGCCACGTTCGTGCTCGAGCTGCGCGACGAGGGAGGCGACGTCTGCCTGTACCTCGGCGGCGATCGGCTTCCCTGGTACATCGACCCGGTCACGCAGGTGCTGGTCGATCCCTCGGCGCCCGCAGTGGCAGCCAAGGGCGACGTGCCTGTGCTCACCCCCTCGGCGTGCACGCTGTACAGCGGCGGCGCGGCAGGGGCCGAGGCGTGGTTCGGCGAGCAGGCGGCCCGCTACGGCGTCCACGAGGTGAGCTTCACCTTCGAGGGGCACAAGCAGGCCCGTGAGGTGGGCGCCAAGCTGCTGAGCATGCAGGAGCTCGAGGCGGGCGATGTCAGCCTCGTCTACGTGTCCCGCCGGCTCAACCGCTCCTACGCCGAGAAGGGCCTCATCCGAAAGGTCCTGCAGACCCTGTGGCACATGGTCAGCCGCGCCCAGCAGGTGTTCGTCGTCGGCGCCATCCAGGATGATGGCACCGTCGTGGGTGGCACCGGCTGGTCGGTCGAGCTCGCCAAGATGTGGCACAAGGACGTCTGGGTCTACGACCAGGTCGAGGGTGGCTGGTTCACCTGGAAGGAGGGCGTCTGGGTGCCCGGAGAGGCGCGCATCACGTCGACGCTCTTCTGCGGCACGGGCACGCGCTACCTCAAGGAGAACGGCAAGCTGGCCGTGGCCGAGCTGTTTGCCGAGGCGTTTGCCGAGCAGGTCGCGGGCTGAGGTCGCGAGCCACGACCGCTCAGCCCCCGCTCGTCGCCTTCAGGCCCACCAGGGAGACGACCAACAGGGTCAGGAAGCCCACGCGGGCCAGGGTCAGGGGCTCACCGTGCAGGGCGATGCCCAGGACGGCCGCACCGACGGTGCCGATGCCGACCCAGACCGCATAGGCGGTGCCGATGGGCAGCGTCCTGACGGCGGAGGCCAGCAGCCACATGCTGGCGGCCAGGGCCAACAGGGTGAGGATGGAGGGGACGGGCCTTGTGAATCCGTCGGATGCCTTCAGGCCGAGGGTCCAGGCGATCTCGAGCAGACCGGCGACGATCAGGGTGGTCCAGGCGGTGGACATGGGGACTCCTTTCCCAGGGGTACATGGGGAAGGCGTCGTCTTGTCGTGACCGGGTACGGCGCGTCTCGTCCGGGACGGAAGGGGGCTTCCGTCGGTCATCAGGTAGGTCGTATCCGGTCCTCCGGCTCGTCAACGGTTGACGAGAATTGTCTCGGGGCGTGCGTCCTGACTCAGTCCAGCGCATCGGCGGGGCCGAAGAACTCGAAGTGCTGCTGCTCCGAGGGGACACCGAGTGCTTCGAGCTGGTTCCTCACGGAGCGCATGAACGGCACGGGACCCAGGAAGTAGCAGGGGGCATCGGCGATCAGTGTCTGCCGCAGGTGGTGGACCTGCAGCCTGCCTTCGGCATGGGCCTCGTCGCCTTCGATGCGGTCCTCGTACAGGTAGAACGTCTGGATGTCCTCGTGGGCGTGGGCGAGGGCGTCGGTACGGGAGCGGAAGGCGTGGTGGTCCCGGCTGATGGCGGCGTGGATGAAGCGGATGGGACGTCTGCCGGCGTAGGCCTCGATCATCGCCATCGCGGGCGTGATGCCGACGCCGGCGGTGATGAGGTTCACCGGGGTCTCGGCGTCATCGAGGGTGAACGCGCCCGTGGGGCACGACAGCTCCACCTCGTGACCTGGCGTGAGGTGGTCGTGCAGGTGCCGGGACATCACGCCTTCGGGTTCCCGTTTGACGGAGATGCGGTAGGTCCGACCGTTCGGGGCGTTCGACAGGGAGTAGTTGCGACGGACGAGCTCGCCGTCGACGCGGGCCGTGAGACCGATGAACTGGCCGGGCACGTGGTCGAGCACGGGACGCCCGTCGACAGGGGCGAGCAGGAACGAGGTGATGACGGACGACTCGCGGATGCGCGCCACGACCTGGAACGTCCGGGTGCCTCGCCATCCGCCGGGTCGAGACGCGTGGTCGGCATACACCTTCTCCTCTTCCCCGATCAGCAGGTTGGCGAGCTGCCAGTAGGCGGCCTCCCATGCAGCGCGGAGCTCGGGCGTGAATGCGTCTCCGAGCACCTCGGCCATGGCCTCGAGCAGGCTCGAGCCGACGATGGGGTAGTGCTCGGGCCGGATGTCGAGGGACGCGTGCTTGTGGACGATCATGCGGATGGCGGGACCGAGCACCGACGGATTGCGGATGTTCTCTGCATAGGCGAGCACGGCGTTGGCGAGAGCGCGTGGTTGGCGGCCGTCCTTCTGATGACTCGCGTTGAAGTAGGAGCGCACCTCGGGGTGGTTGCGGAACATGAGGCTGTAGAAGTGGCGGGTGAGGGCCTCGCCGCCCTCTCTGAGGATGGGGACGGTGGCGAGGATGAGGGCTTCCTGGGCGGGTGTGAGGGACATCGGGTCTCCTGGGGTGGGAGGGTCACCCGGGCCCTTGCCAGGACCGTGCCGTTGGCGGTGGCCGGAGAGTGTCGGTTGCACCGTGAAGCCATGTCTTCATGACCATGCAATGGTATGGTCATCCTGACAATGCAGTGGTGAATATGACCATGAACGTGCCACCTCTCGGTGAACTGACAGCCCTGCTCCGCGGCTTGTCCCTCGACGTGCATGCGGAGCGCCGACATGCGCAACTGCTGTCGCTGATTTCTGCCATGCTCCCCTGCGACGCGGTGGCGCTTCTTCGACACGAGGGCGATGGGAGCTTCCGGGTCGTGGCGATGGAGGGGTTGTCCGAAGAGGTCCGCGGGCGGCGCTTCCGGCTCGAGGAGCAGCCGCGCCTGCAGGCCATCTGGCATGCGCGGGGTGTGAAGCGGTTCCGGGCGGACAGTCCACTCCCCGATCCCTACGATGGCCTGCTCGTGGATCGTGGTGCACCGCTGGTCCACGACTGCCTGGGAGCGGTCCTGCGCATCGAGGGGCATCCATGGGGACTGCTCACGGTCGATGCACTGCAGGCCGGTCGGTTCGAAGAGACCGATGTCGACACCCTGGAGCTCGTGGTGGCCCTGTGCGAGGCCGTCGTGGCGGCGGGCGAGACCATCGGCAAGCTGCGCAGGGAGGCGCATCGCGCGCTTCAGCTGCAGGCGGACAAGCGCTCGGATGGGGGCATGGTGGGCGAGAGCGAAGCCATGCGCCTGCTTCGACAGGGCATCGCCGCCGTGGCCGACAGCGACCTGGCGGTGCTCGTGTCCGGGGAGACGGGCACCGGCAAGGAGCTGGTGGTCGGCGAGCTGCACCGCCGTTCCCTGCGTGCAGACGGGCCGCTGGTCACGGTCAATGCGGCGGCTCTGCCGGACCACCTGGTGGAGAGCGAACTGTTCGGTCACCGGCAGGGAGCGTTCACCGGTGCCACGGACACCCGACGCGGGAGGTTCCAGCTCGCCCACGGAGGCACGCTGTTCCTCGATGAGGTGGGGGAGCTTCCGTTGGTCGCCCAGGCCAAGCTGCTGCGGGTGTTGCAGTCCGGCGACGTTCGTCCCGTGGGATCGGACGAGGTGGTGCGAGTGGATGTGCGGGTCGTGGCGGCGACCAACCGTGATCTGCAGGAAGAGGTCCGACGTGGCAGGTTCCGCGCTGATCTGTACCACCGGCTTGCGGTGTTCCCCCTTCGCGTGCCGCCCCTGCGCGAGCGAGGCCGTGACGTGGTGCTGCTCGCCGGGCACTTCGCCGAGATCCACCGGGCCCGACTCGGGCTGAGGTCACTGCGTCTGCATCCGGAGGTGTGGGACCTGTTGCTCGCGTACGACTGGCCCGGCAATGTGCGGGAGCTGGAGCACCTCATCGGGCGAGCCGCCGTGAGGGCGCGTCATCACGATCCCGATGCTTCGGTCACGACCGTCACGGCCAGGTTCCTCGACATCGCCTCGGAAGGGGCAGGCTCGGGCGAGCGCGGTCGTCCCTCGTTCGAGCGGTCCCGTGACCCGGCGCAGCCCACCGGGTCACGCGTGCGGGGTGTGTCGCTGCGGGACTCGGTGGATTCGTACAAGGCGGAGCTGATCCGCCAGGCCGTGGAGGAGGAGGGGAGCTGGGCGGCCGCGGCGCGCGCGCTCGACGTGGATCCCGCCAACCTGCTCCGCATGGCGCGGCGCCTCGGCATTCGCTAGGCGCCGCCGCGCGGCCTCAGTAGACGTTGTATCGGGCCCGGTTGGCCTCGTGGCCCTTGGCGTCCTTCGCCCCGTGGAAGCCACCGCTTCCGTCGTGCAGGTAGTACCACCAGGGGCTCTCCTGGGGGTTCAGGGCCGCCTCGAGGCTGATGAGGCTCGGGTTTCCGATGGCGGTGGGGGGCAGGCCGCCGCGAAGACGGGTGTTGTAGACGTCGTTCGGGTCGCGCAGCTGCTGCAGGAAGGACTTGCGGTCGTTCCAGTCGTCGATGGTGTAGCGGCTGGTGGCGTCGACGCCGAGGTTCCACTGGTTGTCGAGGCGCTTCCACAGCACGCCGGCGACGACGGAGCGGTTGGCCTCGCTGGGCTCCTCGCGCTCGAGCATGGAGGCCATGATGACGACGTCTTCCAGGGAGCGGTTGCCGAAGTCATCGGCGTACTTGTCGAGGAAGTTCTCCTTGAAGGCGCTCAGCTGGCGCTCGAGGAAGTCCTCTGCCGTGAAGTCGTCGGGGACGATCATGTAGGTCTCGGGCCACAGGTAGCCCTCGAGGGTGGGGGAGCTGGTCTCGAAGGGCATGTCGACGGACTTCGTGCGCGCCAGCGAGGCGTACTCGCCGGGCTCGATGAGGCCCTTGCTGGCGAGCAGCGCGTCGATGTCGTCGATGCGCAGGCCTTCCACGATGGTGATCGGGATGTCCTCGGGGATGGCGGGGCCGCACAGGGTGGCGAGCAGCTCGGTGGCCGTCATGCCGGTGTGGACCTCGAAGCGGCCGGCCTTGAGGCAGCGGCCCTCTTCGGGATGCAGCTTGAGGTAGAGCTTGAACGGCGCGGGGCCCTTGATGAGGCCAGCCTCAGCGAGCGCGGGCGTGAGGCCGCTCGCGGTGGCGCCGGCGGGCACCTCGAAGACGAAGGTGTCGCCGGGCTCGCCCTGGGGCGAACCCCCGAGCATGGCGTCGGGAAGGCCGCAGGCGGACATGATCAGGGTGGTGGCAACGATTGAAGAACGCATCAAGTCTCCACGACTGGCGGACCCGTTCTATCGCATGGTGAAGGCGGAGTGGCTATGGGCTCCTCGTCACGGTTTCTCAGGAGAATGATCCATGGCGAGTCTTGCAGAGCGTATCGAGGCTTCCTTCGCCTCGGGCGACATCGACGAGGCAGCGGTCCTCGAGGTCATGGAAGGCCTCGACACCGGTGCGCTTCGTGTGGCCGAGAAGATCGACGGCGAGTGGGTCACCCACGCCTGGATCAAGCAGGCGGTGCTGCTGTACTTCCGCGTCGCGCAGATGAAGGAAGGCACCTACGGCGACTACGTCTACTACGACAAGATCCCCCTGAAGACCCGCCTGAAGGAGCAGGGCGTGCGCGTCGTGCCCCCCGGCACCGTGCGCTACGGCTCCTTCCTCGAGGCCGGCTGCATCGTGATGCCCGGCTACGTGAACATCGGCGCCTACGTGGGTGCCGGCTCCATGGTCGACACCTGGGCCACCGTCGGCTCCTGCGCCCAGATCGGCAAGGGCGTCCACCTGAGCGGCGGCGTCGGGATCGGCGGCGTGCTCGAGCCCCCGGGAGCCCACCCGGTCATCATCGAGGACGGCGCCTTCATCGGCTCCCGCTGCATCGTGGTGGAAGGCGTGCGCATCGGTGAGGAGGCCGTCCTGGCCGCCGGCACCACGATCACCGCCTCGACCCCCATCATCGACGTCACCGGCGAGGAGGAGGTGGTCTACAAGGGTCACGTACCGCCCCGGTCCGTCGTGGTGCCCGGCACCCGCCCCAAGGACTTCCCGTCCGGCACGTACCACCTGCAGTGCGCGCTGATCATCGGGAAGCGCAAGGAGAGTACCGATCGGAAGACGTCGCTCAACGACGTGCTCCGAGAGTTCGCCTTGCCGGTATGACGGTCGGCAACTGGTGATCGGGTGTCCGTAAATTTCCACACCCGACTTTGACCCCCCGGGGGCTCCCATCTGGCATGTAATCTGAGGAAACAAGCCAAGCTGTGGAGCCCCCCCATGCGTTCTGTGCTGCCCCTGGCGATGTTCGCCTTCGCGTCCTCCGTGGCCGCTGCTAGCCCTTTCGATGAAGTCTCCGTGGATGATGCCCTGGCCCACGAGGGCCTCGTGGTCTTCGAGATCGGCCGCCCCGGCGTCTGTGAAGATGATGGTTGGAAGCACCCTAAGGCGGGTGACTGGGTCGGTGAGTCCGGCCTGAATGTGTACATCGGTCGCGCCTCCAAGCCCGACGATGCCCGCCGCCTCATCGGCGACTCGATGGAGGTGGTGCCCATGCGCATCGCCTACCGCGACGGCGTCGAGGTCGACCGTCAGTGCGGCTGCGCCGATTCCCGCCAGCTCCACGCCTGGTTCAAGGCCCTGCGCCAGAACAAGACCCTCGCCCAGCTCACCATCGAGGAGCAGGGTCTGCGCAACCCGGACAACTTCCAGCTGCAGGCCGAGCTCGACGTCATCCAGCTCAGCCGCTGTGCCAACCGTCCCGCGGAGGCGATGGAAGGCGCGATGTACCTGTGGAACACCATCCCCACAGCCGCGCCCGAGCACTGGATGAACCGCTACATCCGCGTCGGCCACGACATGGCCACCATCGCCAAGGACGCCCCCGAGCAGGCCGAGGCGATCGTGGGCCTGCGCGATGGCCTGGAGACCGCCAAGGACTCCGACGCCAACGCCATGAACGACTGGCTGGCCCTCAACCGCATCCTCAACGACGAGGATCGCATCGTCAGCTGGTACGACGCCGCCCGCAAGGACGCCTCCAAGGCCGAGATGGTCAAGCAGGCCTCCCACAACGTCTTCACGCTGCTGATGGAGCGTGAGCGCTACGCCGATGCCGGCGGCCTGATCGACGATCCCCTCGCGTGGCTGGAGCGTTGGGTCACCGAGCCCGGTGGCAACAAGACCGCCATCCGCGGCTACGGCGCCCTGCTGGCCGCCGGAAAGCACCGCGAGGCCAAGACCCTGGCCGACAACATGTCCGTCGACGGCCCCGCGGCCTGCGCCATGCTCGATGTGTCCGTGTCCTACGGCGCCGTGCACGGCTCCCAGAAGCCCCTCACGAAGGCCTGCGACCAGCAGGGCTCCGTGGACGCCTGGAACGCGGCGCTCAAGGGCAACTGAGCCGTCTGCGCTTGCCGCAAGGGCCCCCGTCGCAGTGGATGCGGCGGGGGCCTTCGTCGTCTTGCGGGAGGTGCGCGTCGCCGGGGATGCGGGGGCGCCCTTCGAGCCGTCGGGACGGGTGGGTTCAGGTCCACGCCTGTGCGAGGGCCGACGCGGCCCGCATGCTGAGGGCGTAGATGGTCTCGCTCGGGTTCACCCCGAGGCTGGTGGGCAGCACCGAGCCGTCGAGCACGTACAGGTTGCGGGTGCCGCGGACCTTGTGATCGGGATCGACCACGCCGTCGCCATCGCTGGCGGTCATCGTGCAGCCCCCCATCTGGTGGGCCGTGAAGATGGTGTGCTGGTGGGTGCCGTAGGGCAGGGCATCGAGCTGGTCGAGCTCGCGCGGGCTGGAGAGCCTCACCTGTCGGGTGCGGTGCAGGGTGTACACGTGCCTTGCACCCGCGGCGAACTGCAGCTCGGCGAGCGTGCGGTGGGCCTGTTTCATGAAGGCGACCTTGGGGGCCGTGACCTCGTACGTGAGCCTGGGTCTGCGGTGGCCGTCGAGGGTGACCGTGCCGCCGTGGTCGTCTTCGCGGAAGCCGTCGATGCCCAGCGCGATCGTGCCGCTGAAGTACGGGAGCCGGCGCAGCATCTTCGCCACATAGGGGCCGTGCTGGGCTACGGCGGTGCCGGCGAGCATGGGGTGCATCGGGGCCACCTCGAGGAAGTAGCCGAGGCGATCCCCCGTGGGCTCGCGGAAGTGGTGGGAGGCGACGGACTGGGGTGCGCCGTAGAACGGATCGAGGCGCTCGGCGTGCTCGCCGACGACGGCGATGACGGGGTGCAGGAACGTGCGCCGGCCGACCCGGCCACCCGCCGTGATGCCGGAGCGCAGCAGCAGGGCGGGGCCGTTGATCGCGCCGGCCGCGCTGATGAAGTGGGTGGCCCGCACGGTGACCGGGAGCGCCGGGGCGGCAGGATCCTCCGGGGCCGGCTTCGAGACGCCCACCGCCGTGGTGACGCGTTCGCCCTCGGTGGTCAGGTGGTCGATGTGCACGTCGGCGAGGACCCGTGCGCCCGCCTGCAGGGCGTCCTGGATGAAGGTGACGTCCATGGCCTGCTTGGCGTTGGCCGGGCACCCCAGGCCGCAGTAGCCGCTGTTGATGCACCCGCTGACGTTGCGACGCAGGATGTGGTGCTCCCAGCCCAGGGCCTGGGCGCCCCGCTGGAGCACGTTGTTGTTGCCGTTGGGCGGGAAGGAAGCCCAGGTGTGGATGCCCAGGCGGCGCTCGACGGCATCGAACCAGGGGGCGAGCGCGTCCGGGCGCATGTGGGCGAGGCCGTGGACCCGCTGCCAGTGATCGAGGACGTGGTCGGGGGTGCGGTAGCAGGTGGTCCAGTTGACCTTCGTGCTGCCGCCCACGGCGCGTCCCTGGAGCACGGTGATGCCCTGGTCGGCCGTGGAGCGTCCGCCGCGCTCCTGGTACAGCCGGGGCATGGCGCGCTCCTCCTGCAGGGTGAGCGTGGGGGCGGGGGCCCACGGACCCGCCTCGAGGACGACGACACGCAGGCCGGCGCTGGCGAGGGTGGCCGCGGCCACGGCCCCGCCGGCCCCGCTGCCGACGATGCAGACGTCGCAGGTCAGGTCGACGGGTCCGGAGCGGTCGGCGTGGCTGGTGACCTGGTTCATGGGTGGCTCGCGGTGCGGGGACGCAGGTGGTAGGGCCCGGGGTAGCCGGTGAGGGCGTAGTTCTCGGGATCACCCCAGAACGTGCCGTCGATCAGCTTGCGCAGGGCGGTGTAGATCGTGGCGCACAGGGCCACCTCGCTGGTGCGCCAGGCATCGAGGGTCCGTGCCTGCTGCGCGGGATCCTGGTGGCTGAAGGGCTTCGCGACGCCCACCAGCCACAGGTTGGTCAGGCGGTTCTCCAGCAGCTCCATGCCCTGTTGCACCTCGGTGGAGGCCCGCGGGTGCACCGTGGCGAGGTAGTCGTCGACCCGGCCGGCGAGCCTGGCGGGGTCGGTGAGGTCGGGGCCGATGAACACCGGGCCGAGCGCCATGACGATCGCCCAGGTGCGGGGGCCCAGGGCCTTGAGGTCGGGCGGGGCGTGGGTGGGTCGTGCCGGCGTGGACCATGCACCCAGCGCGCCCGCCACTGCCAGGGTGGCGGCGCCTGCCGCGGAGACCTTGAGGAAACGTCGTCTGTCCATGCTGACGATTGTAGCAGAGGAACCTCAGGGAGCGTCTGCCGCCACGATCACGCCCTTTCGTTTCTTCTGGTTGCGGCGGACCACCAGCATCACGATCACGGTGGCGATCACGCCGATGTCGTCCACCAGCCCGAGGATCGGCACGGCGTCCGGAATGATGTCGATCGGCGACAGGCCGTACAGGACTGCAAGGATGATTCCCAGGGTCCGCCACATCTTGCTCCTGTCCTTCATCGATCCCCCACTTTGCGCTGATCCCCTTCGTCCAGGTCAGCGGTTTTCTTGCGTTTCCGTCAGATCACGGTTCAACCCATCGGGCGCCTGCGGTAGAAGACCCGCAGAGGAGGCGGATTTGGACGGGTGGTTGTTTTCCCTCGATGATCTTCGGGCCTGGGCCCAACACGAAGAAGCCGACGTCCGTCGCTGGGCCGTGTCCCACTGGATCCACCTCTTTCCCGAGGGTCACCTCGAAGAGCTCGCCCTCCGCCTGATGGATGAGGACCTCGAGATCCAGCGCGACGTGGCCCTGCACCTCGCCGCCACCGAGGAGGATCGGTGGGCGCCGGTGCTTCTCAAGGGCTTCGAACTCACCGAGGATCGGGCCCGGGTCACGATGATCGAGGCCCTCGGTCTGCTCAAGCACCCCATGGTGGTGCCCACCCTCGTCTCCGCCCTGCGCCAGGCCTCCGGAGGCGTGGAGCTGCTCGCCCTGGTGCACGCGCTCGGTCGCTACCACACCGAAGACGCCTGGGCGGCGCTCGCGCCCCTGCTCGAGCTGCTCGACGACGAGAACGCCTTCTCGGCCACGCTCATGCGCATCCTGCTCTCCTTCGGTCGCCGGCAGGACATGCCGCTGCTGGTGGAGGTCTGGCGTGGATGGGGCGGCACCGACAACGTCGTCGGCCAGGCCTGGTTCGACTGGCTCGGCGTCGACGAGGACGTCCGGGACTTCCTGATCGGCGTCGCCGACATCGGTCCCAGGGCCGTCCTGCAGGGGCTCTCGGACATCTGGGGCGGCGTGAAGTGGCCCGAAGGCCTTCTCGATCGGCTGCAAGCGGCCTTCGAGAAGAACGGCAGCGCGGGACTCATCGCCGCCTGTCACGACGAGCTCGTCCGGCACGTGATGGATCGGCAGCTGCCGTTGCCCACGTGGATGGAGGATCTGAGCACCCAGCCCGAGGACGACTACCGGGCACTGATCGTCGGGGCCGAGGGCATGCTCGATGCGCTTCGCCGCGCCGCGCCGGCACCGGGTCGTGGTGCGTCCGAGGGCGGCCTGGCGCTGGCTGGCCTGGCCCTGTGCCTGTGGCGTCCCCTCGACGAGGAGGTGCTCCGGGATGCGGAGGATCCCGTCGAGGCGGCGATCGGTCTGTTGAACGCCCCCCGCCGCGGGATCAGCGAGGAGGTCCGTGACGTCCTCGTCAGCGCACCCGCCGATGCCCTGCCCGGTCTGGCGGCGTCCGCCCGTGGTGGCCATCCCCACAGCGTCTACCGCGTGGCCCGCCTCGCTCACACGCTGATCGAGCGTGATCCCTCGGTGGCCGCCGAGCTCGCCTCCGCCCTCGTCGACTCCCTCTTCCAGGATCTGCCGGAGGCGGTCGTCGACGAGGTGGTGGAGTCCATCGTGGGCATCGGTCGACCGGCGGTGGAGCCACTGGTGCACGCGCTGCAGACACAGCCGCCCCACGACGCCGTGTTCGAGGCGATGGGACAGCTGCCGGTGCGCGCGACCGGTGATGCCATCATCCGGTTCATGGAACAGACCCCGAACACCCTCGACATGCGGGCCGCGGAGTCGCTCACCAACCTCGGCCGGGTCGAGGTGATCGACCTGCTCGAGCCCTTCTGGCAGCCCGGTCGGCCCTCGATCGCCGCCATGCTCCGCGGGGTCAGCCTGCTGCAGGGCGTCCGGCCCGACGAGTTCGACGACTGGTGCGACGACCTCGACCTCGAGTCCGGGGCGATGCCCTTCGCCAACATGGGCCAGGATCCAGCAGAGTCCTGACTTTCCGCGCCGACCCGTGTATGGTCCGGTCGCCCTCGACGAGAGGACGGGGGGACACGCAGGGGAGTGGTGCAGATGGGTGTGTTCGGCGCGCTGGTGTGGCTTGTGGCCTGTGCGGGGCCTTCCGACGAGGCACCGGAGCCGGTGTCCACGGGCGTCGAGTCCGCGGAGACGGCCCTGGTGGAGGACTGTGCCGATCGCGACGCCGACAGCGACGGCGTGAACGCCTGCGATGATTGCGCGGACGACGAGCCCACCGTGTACCCGGGCGCTCCCGAGCTGTGCGACGGACTCGACAACGACTGCGATCGATCGCTGAAGTGGGAGGACGTCCTGCTGGAGGGTGGTCGGATCTGCGATGCCTGCGCCCAGGCGGGGCTCTTCGACGCCGCGGTGAAGGCACCGGACCCGCCGGCGCTGCGGCAGGCGCTGTTCGACGGCCAGGCCGACTTCAGCTGCGACTACACCGAGGCCCGGCAGACCCTGTTCCTCGAGCTGTTCAAGGTCGATGGGCAGGTCGAGGGCGTGTACACCGGCGAGCTCGTCTCCGTGGGCAGCGCCATCCCCGACCACACGGTGATGAACACCGAGCACACCTGGCCGCAGTCCCAGGGCGCCGACGGCATCCGCAAGTGCGACCTGCACCACCTGTTCCCCACGAAGTCCGACGCCAACAGTGCCCGGGGCAGCCTGCCCTTCGGCGAGGTTGTGTCCGGAGAGGACTGGTCCCGGGGCGGGTCCCGGCGCGGCAACGACGCCTACGGCACCAAGGTGTTCGAGCCGCGGGATGCCCACAAGGGCAACGTTGCCCGGGCCATGCTCTACTTCTCCGCCAACCACGGCTACCCGCTGGGGGAGGGTCAGGAGGCGCTCTTCCGCGCGTGGAGCCGGCTCGATCCGGTCTCGGCGGTGGATGTGCAGCGCACGCTGGGCGCCTCGCAGGCCCAGGGGCACAGCAACCCGCTGGTGCTGTGCCCGTTCACCCTCGACGAGCTGGCGTTCCAGACGTCCCAGTGAGGCAGGACCGTCGCCCCCGGGGCGACGACGGCCCGCCGGCGAAGGCTACTCGCCGAGGCCGGTGTCGCCGGTGGGCGCGGCCTCGTAGGTGATGTCGAGGGTGACCTCACCGGCGGTCTCGGCATCGACGGCATCGAGGATCACGAGGACCTCCTCTTCGGCCTGCATGTACAGCTCGACGGAGGTCTCGCCCTCGGTGGGGCAGGCAAGCACCTCGCTGCTGCCGCAGGAGGACTTCAGGCGCAGCGCGACCTGGGAGTCGGAGCGGCGCACGTCGAAGGTGTAGGTGCCCTCGTGCTCGGCGACGAAGGTGAAGTCCATGTCGGGGCCGTCGGTGAGGCCGCAGGCGTCGGTGCCGCTGTGGTCGTCGCCGGTGCCGGCCAGGGTGCCGGACCAGACGGGGGTGGCCACGCGGTCGAGCACCAGGCTGCCGCAGGTGGCGCCCACGCCGGCCTTGCAGCTGAGGAAGGCGGAGTCGAAGGCGGCGGAGGCGTCGAGGTTGCGGGCGTTGCACTCGTTGATCACGCGATCGTAGTCGTCGAAGCAGTCCATCGCCTCGTGATCCTCGGTGAGGGGACACGCCTCGCCGGCGAGGCAGGCGGAGGCGTCGCGGGCGGCGTGGGTGATGCACGTGAGCCAGGTCTCGGACTGACCGGCCGTCTGGTTCCAGGCGACCTCGGCACAGGACTTGGCGGAGAACCACTTGTTGGCGTCTTCGCAGTCGGCGACCTCGTTGAACTCCGCCACGGCGTCGGGGTGGCAGGTACAGACGTCGGAGGCCCAGTACTGGTTGCGCAGGATGAGGATCTCGGCGAGGTCGTTGGGGTTCTCGGCGACCGTGATCACGCGCAGGTTGTCGATGCCGCTGCGGGTATCGAACGTGAGCTCCATGGTGTTGCCGTCGGCCAGCAGCTTGAACCAGTCCTCGTCGTTCGGGCTGTCGTAGACCACCCCGCGGAGCTCGCTGCGATCGTAGCTGTTGTCGTCGTCGGCGAAGATGGCGTCGGTGGTCTGCAGCTCGTCGGAGAAGGGGATCATGGCGACCACCTGCCCGGGGAAGACGACGGTGCCCTCCACGATGTCGCCGCCGTCGGCGTGCAGGTACCAGCTGGTGACGAACTTGCCGACGCCCAGCGTTGTGGGGGAGGGGACGGAGCCGAAGAAGTACTCGCCGGGGGCGGAGAACTGCAGGTTCACGTCTTGGGTGAGGCTGATGCGCTCCTTCTCCCGGAACAGGTGGATGGTGCCGGCCTCGGAGAACTCGCCTGCCTGCAGGTTGGCGTTCGGGGAGTTGATCCACCGGACCGCGCCGAAGGTGCCGGGCTCACCGCGGACGAGGGTCTGGCCGAGGTGGGAGCCGCCCCAGCAGATGCCGTGGTCGTCCTCGTCGATGCCGCAGGTGAAGTTCCCACCGGCGGACAGCTGCTTGAAGCGCAGGTCCGGGACGTCGGCCTGGCCCTGGGTGTTGGTGCCCCAGCAGGCGGCCTCTCCGGACTCGTCGAGCACGCAGGCGTGGTGACGGCCCACGGTGAGGTCGGTGTAGATGCCGGTGGGGGGCGCGCTGTTCAGGGCACCCCAGCAGTTGAGCTTGCCCGACGTGTTCAGGATGCAGCCGCCGTCGGCGCCGAGGCCCACCTGGTCGACGCCCGTGGTGGCGTCTTCGGGGGGAAGCACGGCCTCGGCGCCCCAGCAGACCATGGAGCCGTCGGACTTGATGCCGCAGGAGGTGTAGGTGCCGGCCTCGATCCGATCGAAGGTGATCTGGGGCGCGGCGATCTGGCCGGTGCTGTTGTCGCCCCAGCAGCGCACGGTGCCGCTGGTGGTGACGCCGCAGGTGTGGGACTCGCCGGCGGAGATGTCGGTGTAGGTGGCACTGGGCACCGTGGTGATGGTGCCGTCGCTGGTGCCCCAGCAGTTGACGAGGCCGGACTCCGTGAGGCCGCAGGCGTGCCGGGCGCCGCTGGCGACCTCTGTGTAGTAGCCGGCGGTGGTGTTGAGCTGGCCGTAGTGGTTCCAGCCCCAGCACACGGCGCGCTGCTCGGCGTCGAGGCCACAGGCGTGGGCCAGACCGCTCGAGAGCTGTTGGTACACGGCGCGATCGGCGCGGACACCGAGATCCTGGGTGCCGCCGGTGCAGCCTGCGGCGAGCATCAGCGCGGCCAGGGATGTATGCCTCATGTCAAACCTCCATCAGGAGGCCAGCGTACCTGAGGGGAACTCGCGAACAAAGGGCCATTGGGGCGCGTTTTGAGGTTTTCTTCCGTCGCAGCCGATCACAAAGAATCATGACATGCGGGATCGGATGGTGGTGGAGTATGAATCTGTCGATGAATGGGCCATCCGCCCCGGTCACGATCCGCCGCCCTGGCGGCCCACCGAGGGGTGAGCGTGGCCCAACCTTTCGAGAGGACACAGTCAATGGGGATGAAGCAGCTCCTGGCAGCCGCAAGCATGGTGGTTGGCAGCGTCGCATACGCAGGCGGCAACGCCGGCGGTTCGGGCGCACCCGCGGTGGAACTCACCGGCGTGCCCGAGCAGGCCGTGCAGCGGCCCGAAGGCCAACCCGACCGTCAGCACCCCGTCGAGGCCCGGCTGTTCTTCGAACAGACGCAGGTCGCGCCCGGCTCCACGGGCGCCGTGGGCGTGCACCTCGTCCAGGACGCGGAGTGGCACACCTACTGGAAGACTCCGGGCGACATCGGCCTGCCCACCGAGCTGGCCTGGACGCTCCCCGAGGGTGTCACGGTGTCCAGCCACGTCTTCCCCATCCCCCACCGCTACGAGGTGGAGGGCATGGTGTCCTACGGGTACAACGATCAGGTCCTGCACATCGGTGAGCTGAACGTCGATGATTCCGTGCCTCCGGGCACCTACCCGATCGCCGTCGAGGCTTCCTGGCTCGTCTGCAAGACCTCCTGCATCCCCGGACAGGTCAAGCTCGAGTCCCAGCTGGTCGTCGGTGAGGGCGGCGAGGCCACCGCACAGGCTCCCCTGTTCACCCACTTCCGCGACCAGTGGCCCGATGCCATGGGTCAGCTCGACGGCGTGACCATCGAGACGGTCTTCTCCCAGACCCCGATCCTGCCCGACACCAAGTTCCAGGTCGCCTACAAGATCACGCCGGACGAGGGCCACACCCTCACCGTGCCCACCGAGGTCTGGCCTGCCTTCGCCCCCATCCTCGGCCCCGACTGGATGGTCGACGGCGTGACCATCAAGCCCATCGAGGGCGGCGGCTTCGCCGTGGTGGTCGACGGCTCCACCTTCTTCCCCGAGCCCATGCCCACCGATGATGTGCTGGGCGGCCTGTTCCAGGTCGAGCTCGACGGCAAGACGATGAGCACCGAGTTCACCGCCGAGATGCCCTGGGCTGCTGCCGGCGCGGCCGTCGCGAAGTCCTCCGACCCCGTGTTCGCCGCGGCCGCCGTCGAGGCGCCCGTCGCAGAGGCCGAGGTGGCCGAGGCCGCCGCAGCCGCCGCGCCTGCCGCGTGGAACCCCATGATGATCCTGACCAACCTCGGTCTGGCCTTCGTGGGTGGCCTCATCCTCAACCTGATGCCCTGCGTCCTGCCGGTCCTCACGCTGAAGCTGTACGGCCTCGTCGAGCAGGCCGGCATCACCGATGCCGAGAAGAAGAAGGGTGGCCTCGGCTACACCGCCGGCATCCTGGTGTCCTTCTGGGCCCTCGCCTCCGCCGTGTGGGGTGCTCGCGCCATCCTCGGCGACGACGTGGGCTGGGGCTTCCAGTTCCAATACCCGGGCTACGTGGCCGCGCTGGCCACCCTGGTGTTCGTCTTCGGCCTGAGCCTGTTCGGCGTGTTCGAGATCCCCGCCTTCGGCACCAACTCCGCCCACGAGATGGGTTCCAAGGAAGGCGCCGCCGGCTACTTCTTCACCGGTGTGTTCGCCACGCTGGTCTCCACGCCCTGCTCGGCTCCCTTCCTGGGCACCGCCATCGCGTTCGCCTTCCAGGCCCCCACCTGGATGCTGTTCCTGGTGTTCAGCTTCGTCGGCCTCGGCCTGGCCTTCCCCTTCCTGCTGATCGCCTTCGTGCCGGCCGCCTACAAGCTGCTGCCCAAGCCCGGTCCCTGGATGGACGGCTTCAAGACCATCCTCGGCTTCACGCTCATCGGCACCACCGTGTGGCTGCTCTCCGTGCTCTTCGCCCAGATCGGCGTCGACAACGGCGTGGACTTCGTCGCCTTCCTGACCATCGTGGCCTTCGGCGCCTGGATGTTCGGCCACTTCGGTGGTGTGGCGGCTGACGCCAAGCGCCAGGTGGGCGCGTTCATGGGCGCCCTCGCCGTCATCGCGCTCGGCGGCTACCGCTTCCTCAACCTCGACATCGCCGAGGCCAGCGAGTGCGTGGATGATGTCGTCGCGGTCGACACCCTGCAGTTCGACCACGAAATCCCCTGGCAGGCCTTCTCCGACGGCCGCGTGGACTCCCTGAAGGGCAAGCCCATCTTCATCGACTTCACCGCCGACTGGTGTGTGTCCTGCAAGGTCAACGAGAAGACGGTGCTCGAGACCGAGCAGGTCCGCCAGAAGATGGCAGAGCTCGGCGTGGTGCCCCTGAAGGCCGACTGGACCCGCAAGGACGACAAGATCAAGGCCTGGCTCAACCGCTTCAACCGCGACGCCGTGCCGATGTACCTCGTGATCCCGCCCGGTGGCGTCGAGGAGGCCCTGCTGCTCCCCGAGGTCATCACGCCGAAGATGGTGGTGGATGCGCTCGAGGAGGCCAAGGCGGGCTGAGAAGGCTTGTGTTGGTCTGAAGGGGCCTCGTCACTTCGGTGGCGGGGCCTTTGTCGTTCAGGCGTGGGGACAGCCGGGTACGCGACGTAGGCACCATCTGGTTCGAAGGACCTGGCCCTGCTCAGGGAGGAGCACCGGCGGGTTCGAGGTCCTGGACGTCGAATCCGGTGGTCTGTTGTTGCTGTTGGGCGAAGGCGATGGCGAACAGGAAGCCTATCAAGGCCATGATGACGCCGATGATGACGTAGGCGGGGTTGCGCTTCAATGGGACACCAGGGGACGGAGGAAGTGCTCTCGCATGGAAAGGGTCTCGGTCCGGTCGGTGGGCAGCTGATGTCGTTGTGGTGTGGAGGCCCGAGCACCCCTTTCGGACCCTACGAGCCAGTGCGCAGATCATTGCGTTCGACGCCGTCCCGTTGCGTCGGATCATGTGCTGCGCCGTGATGGCTCGATACGGTCCGTGACCATGGATCTTCTCCGGTACTGCGTATCGTCAGCGTGACTGGAAGCACTAGGAGGTGTCATGGTGTCGACGAGGGGTCTGTTGGGTGTGTGGGCGGCTTTGTCGGGTTTGTCCGGGTGTTACGGTCGGACGTCCTGTGGGGAGTGGTACACGCCGATAGGGGGGCCGGTCTCGGAAGGGCTCAGCGAAGGCGAGGCCGAACAGTTGATGTGTGCGGGGCCTCTCGTGTCGCCCCAGGTCTTCGGATTCACCGTGGAAGAGGGCCTCCTGGTGGCTGGAGAGACGGCACATGTGCGTCCGGTCGCGCTGGGGCCCGGCGCGGAGGACCTGACGTGGACTTTCGAGATCTGCGACGAAGGACTCGGCTGGGATGAAGATGGATGGAAGTGGCGGTGTGGAGGCGGATCGAGGAACTGGAGGGTGGCGGAGACGACGGCGGATGGGGCTGGCATCCTTGCACTGGAGGACCACGGCGACCCGGCTCTGGAGGGCTGCGGGGATCCCTCCACGTGGCACCTCGATCAGGGCATGGCGCGGGCGTTCGACCGGATGGCGTGGGACTGCTTGCGGCCCCTTGGCGTGCGGGCCACGGGCCGCAACGCGGATGGAGTGGAGGAAGCCCAATGGTCGATGCAGCTGTGGCGCCATGCCGAGCGCTGGGACGAAGGTCCCGAACCCCTGACGGACCTGGACTGGCGGGTCACCGTGGACGAGCCCGAGGAAAACGAGCTGGTGGTGACCCTGCTGGCGCCGGCGCCCTGGGATCATGTCCACAGCGCCCACCGGCCGGAGCTGTACGTGGGGGAGGTGGGCAACTTCCGGGCGTTCCCCATCGGTGCTTCGTTGAACCGGGACGACCGATCCGGACTCGTGGCGGCGTTGGACGGCCAGATCGGTCTGGTGGTGTCCCTGGGGGACGTGCGTGGGGATGAGGTGACGCTGGGCCTGCAGATGAACGTCGAGCGGGCGTATCGAGGGGCGGGCTCCGACCCGGCGGCGCTGGTGCTTCGGCTTGCCAGGGGTGAGCAGGGGTGGATCGGGGAGGTGGTGGAGCCTTGACGTTCGCGAGGCGGGAGACGGTCGATTCCAGGGGAGGAATGGGTATGTCCGTGGGACATGTCCTGAGCCTCGATCCCGTGGATCAAGGGCTCTCCGAACACACCTTTTCTGGGGTATCGGGGAGATCGGCGGGCAGGATCAGGCCCGGTTCAGGGATCCGGCCGCGCACGCGCACGCACAGGGGTCACGGGAGGTGGTGGCAGAGCATCAGTCCTGCTTTGTCGCCGGCACCGACAGGAACATGTACGAGTGGATGGGGAAGCCGGGATCGGGGTGCCCTTCGACGGACACAGCGGTCTCCAGGCAGTCGGAGACGGCATCGAGGACGTCCTGGGGAATGGGGTTGGCGGTGTCCTCCTTTTCCAGCTCCACGTCAGCCTCGAAGTAGAGCATCCCGTCGCGTACGAAGGAGGAGATGTCCACGCCGACCTTGGTGTCCGCCGAGACCTTGTCCGTCAGCAGGTCACCGCAGCCGGCGGCGCGGGGGACCATGCGCTTGATCAGGCGGTGCTGCAGGTTGGCCTGTTCTTCTGGTGAGAGTTCCTGCGGAGGCGTGGGGACGTCGGGCGAGGCATCGGCCGCGACGGGTGCGGGTGCGACATTCCTTGCGGGTCGTGGAGCTGGTTCGGGGCGCCTCTGCGCGTCGGGCGCGATCTTCAGGGCTCGCGTCGTTGCCGTCGCCTCCGTGGCGGTGGGGTCTGGCGTGCGGAGCAGGAACACGGCGCCCAGGAGGACGAGCAGAGAGGCGGGTACGAGGAGGCGCTTGATCACGACAACGAGCCGTTCGGATGAGGGGTTACGGCATCATGTCAGAAGTTGCTTGCTGTTGCGAGGCGGGAAGGGATCTCTTGATCCAGAGTCTCGGAGGTCCAGAGATTTCAGAGAGGATGTCTCCAGGGGTCGCCAAAAATACATGAAGGGGCGAGTTCCCGGTGAGCTCTGGATCAATTGCTCCCCCAACGCCTCGGTTGGGAGGTTCGGGGAACGGGCCGGGAATCGACTCCGAGAGCCGGCCGCGCACGCGCACGCACAGGGGTCACGGGCACGGGACGGCCTCGCCGGGTCGAGAAGGGGTTCCTAGAACCCCACCTTCCGCATCACGAACTTCGGCAGGTGCTTGATCACCAGCATCACCAACGCCCAGATGCTCGGCGTGTAGACCGTGGGCAGCTGCTTCTCCATCGCCTTCAGCACATCGACGGCCACCTGGTCGGGCTCACCGGCGAACGGGGGCTCGGGCAGGCCGGCGGTCATGCTGGTGCGGATGAAGCCGGGCTTCACGTTGATGGTGACGAGGCCGGCGTCGCGGTAGCGGGCGTCGAGGGAGTCCAGGTAGTGGGACAGGCCCGCCTTGCTGGAGCCGTACAGGCCGACCGTCTTGCGGCCCTTGTCGCCGGCGACCGAGGTGAAGACCACCAGCTTGCCGCCGCCCTGCTGGTCCATCAGGGACTTGCGGGCGTGCTCGCAGAACAGGACGGTCTTCGTGTAGTTGAGGTCGAGGATGCGCGCGGTGCGCTCCAGGTCGCTCTCGAGGCCTTCCTGGGTGTCGAAGCCACCGGCGGTGATGATGATGGCGTCGATGTGGCCGAGGGCGCCCTCGATGGCCCGCAGGCCCTTGCGGTGGCCGTCTGCATCCGCCAGGTCGAACACGATGGGGTGGACCTCGGCGGCGCCGCGGATCTGCAGATCGGTGGTGGCGGCCTGCAGGGAGGCCTCGCTGCGGCCCAGGATGGCGATCATGTCGCCGCGTTCGGCCATGCGTCGGGCGAGCTGGCGGCCCATGCCCTTGGTGGCGCCGATGATGGCTGCTCTCATCGCTCCACCTCCGGGTCCATCAGGCGGGCGGACAGGCGGCTGCGGATGGTCAGATCCGGGTCGTACTTGCGCCGGATCTCCATGAACTTGGTGAGGCGCTCGCCTTCCATGGCTTCGAAGTGCTCCCGGCGGGTGAGGGCGTCCTTGGCCAGGTAGATGCGGCCGCCGTGCTCGATGACGAACTCGTTGAGGCGGTCGACGATGGCCTGGGTGTCGGCGCGCATGGGGAAGTCGAGGGCGATGGAGATGCCCTCCATCGGGAAGCTCAGCGTGCCGGGGGCCTCGGCGCGGCAGTCCTTGATGACGCACAGGAAGGAGCTGCCGCCGAGCATGGCGATGAGCTCGACGTACTGGCGGATGACCTTGCGGCCCACGGCCTTGGGGAACACCGCCTGGTGCTGGGTGAAGCCGCGCTTGCCGTAGATGCGGGACCAGTTTCCGATGCCGTCGAGCGGGTACCACCAGGTCTGGGTGGACTCTACGCCGGAGCGGAAGCCCTTGAATTCCTTGTGGTAGTAGGCCCAGTTGAAGCCCTTCAGCGTGACGTCGTTGAGTGCCCAGTTGGGGAACGTGAACGGCACGCTCGGTCCGCCGCCGTCAGCCGGATACTTCGCCGGGGTCTCGTGCAGCTCGGCCCAGCGGCCCTGCATCAGGATGCCCCGGCCGAGGTTGCGGCCCGTGGACAGGCAGTCGATCCAGCCGACCGTCATGGGGTAGGCCTCGGCGGCCTCCTCGAGGTGCTCGAGCAGGGAGTCGAGGTTGGGGCACTGCTTGCGCTCGGCGTAGATCCAGGGCGAGGGCACGGCCCGCATCTTGAAGCTGACGTCGAGGATGTGGCCTGTGAGGCCCATGCCGCCGGTGGTGGCCCAGAACAGATCGGGCTTGTCGTCCGGGCCGCAGGTGACGATCTCGCCGTTGGCGAGGCGCATGGTGAGGCTCGTGAGGTGCTCGCCGAAGGTGCCTGCGCTGTGGTGGCCCTTGCCGTGCACGTCGCTGGCGACCATGCCGCCCAGGGTGACGAAGCTGGTGCCCGGGGAGACCGGCGTGAACCAGCCCTTGGGCAGGAAGACCCGGCGCAGCTCGTTGAGGCTGACGCCCGCCTCGGCGCGGAGGACGCCGGTGTCGGGGTTCCAGTCGAGGAAGCGGTTGGCCATGCGGCTGCCGGCGATGACCTCGTCGCCGGGGGCGGGCAGGCCGGCGTCGCCGTAGGAGCGGCCGAGACCGCGGGTGAGCGGCTTGCCCTCGGTGATCTCGGCGAGGTTCTCGCCCAGGGCCTCGCGGCCGTGCACGCCCAGACCGCCCCAGCCGTGCAGGGGCATGTCGGACTTCAGTGGATCGAGGAATCGGGTCATGTCGGCGGCGTGCCTCGGGTTCAGGCCTTCTTCTTGGGGCCCACGAGCGTATCCAATGTCCCGCTGCAGACCAGCTCGCCACGTTCGTCGTGGATCTCGACCCTCACCTCGAGTTCCTGCTTGTGGTTCTCGGCGATGATCGGGGGGTTCGACGTGGCGGTGAGCAGGCCGCGGGCCTTCTTGTGGTACTCGACGTGGATGCCCTTCACGATGAAGCGGGCGTCATCCGGCAGAGAGTAGACCACACCGATGTTGCCTGCCAGTTCGATGAGGTTGGCCAGCGCGATGGCGTGGACGGATCGCAGGTGGTTTCGGACGGCGCGGCGGTCCTTGAGCTGCACCTTGGCGTGTCCCATGCCCAGCTCGACAACCTGCGCGCCCATGGAGCCGGTGTAGGGCACCATCTGGCTCAGGATGAGGTTGAACATCTTCTTTCCGCCGGGCTTGTCGGACAGGCGGTCCCAGGCGTCGCGGATGGGATTGCCGGCGGCCTCGGCGTTGGGGAGGATCTTGTTGAGCATGCTAACCATCCTGCGTGGCGGGGATGAAGCGTTCCTACCAGCCGAGGGGCAGATCCGCCAACAGGGTCTCCTGATCGGGCGTATCGACCACCTTTCTGGCCATGCCGTAGTTGAACCCGTTGCGGACCATGCTGGCCAGATCCTTGTCGCGGCGGTCCTCGCGCTGGTCGGGGCGGCGGAAGGGACCGAAGCGGCGCTTCTTGGCGTAGCGGATGCAGGCCACCCACTCGGCGTCGGGCTCCTCGCCGCGATCCTCCCGCTCCTCCTCGAGCAGCTCGGCGACCAGGGAGGAGGAGACGCCCTTGGCGCCCATCGCCTGGCGGATGAAGCGGGTGGACTTGCCCCGGCCGCGCATGGAGCGCAGGGCATTCTCGGCCCAGCGGCGGTCGTCGATGACACCGAGCTCCTCGAGGCGGTCGAGGGTCTTGTCGAGCAGCTCGGTGCACTCGGCCAGGTCCTGCTCGTGGTAGGCGACCGCCCGACGGACCCGCTGCATCATCAGCCGGCGCACGTGCTTCTTGGGGGCGTCCCAGCGCTCCAGGTACCAGTTCAGCAGGTTGCGCAGATAGCTCTCGGTGATGCGCTTGGGCGCCTTGCGTTGGCGGTGGGTGGGTTCCATCTCAGACGAACTTCTCCAGGGCGCGACGGAACTCGAGCTGGTGCACGAGGTCGGTGAGGTAGTCTTGGTTGTTGGAGTCCCAGATGAGCACGGGCGAGGCGTCCCAGCGCTCGATCCACTCCTCGTACAGCTTGTTCAGGCTGCGCAGGTAGGCCACCGGGATGTCGAGCTCCATCTGTCGGCCGCGCTTCTTGATGCGCTTGCGGATGTTGCGCACGTTGCAGCGCAGGTAGACCATGAGGTCTGGTGGCTGCAGGCTGGTGAGCATGGCCCGGTACAGCTCGGAGTAGGTCTCCCAGTCCTGCTTGGACATCTTGCGGCTGCGGTGCAGGTGGGCGGCGAAGATCTCGGCGTCCTCGTAGATGGTGCGGTCCTGCACCAGCGTGCCGGGGGTGCGGTCGAGCTCCTGGTGTAGCCGGAACTTGTGGCTGAGGAACCACATCTGGCTGTGGAACGACCAGGACTTCATGTCCTCGTAGAACTTCTCCAGGTACGGATTTGTGGAGAAGGGCTCGTAGAAGGGCTCGAAGCCGTATTCCTTGGTGAGGAAGCGCACGAGGCTGGTCTTTCCGACCCCGATGTTGCCAGCGACCGCGATGAACTTGTCCGCCACGTGCCCGATCCTCCTCGCCCTACGGGGGGCCACCATAGCGCGGGTGGGTGGGGGTCCCCAATGGGGGTCAGACCGCAAGCTGTTATATCTTATCGGTAAACCCCAATGGGGGTCAGACCGCAAGTTGTTATACCTTATCGGTACGGCCCCGAATCCAGGCCGACCACATCGCCTTCGACGGCCGCATCTACCTCACCATCGGCGACGGCGAGACCACCGGCCTGCAATCCACCGACCTCGTTCTCGGCCGCATCTCCTCTGTCCACAAGCGCAGCGCCGACGCGGTCCATGACCTCCGCCTCGCCGACGCCGACGGTCGCGAAGATGTGATCACCGGCACGGACGTGCACCTCTTCTGGGTCCTCCGGGACGGCTCCAGCACGACCCCCGCCGACGAGCGGGAGGCACGAAGCGAGGCGCTCGGCGAGTGGTTGGCCATGGCCGACCTCGAGGCCGGGATGGTGCTGCGCACCCGGGATGGCGGCGAGGCGACGGTGCTCGGGCCGTCGCTGGTGCCCGGGGTGCAGGAGGTCTACAACGTGCCGATGGCGGGGCCCCGATGGCGGGGTCAGACCGCAACCCGTGATATCTTCTCGGCCCCGACCTCCTCACCCCAGGCCGACTCATGCCCCGTTCCCACCGCCTCGACTTCCCCGGCGCCCGCCACCACGTCATGAACCGGGTTACCGACCGCCAGGACCTGTTCACAGACGACGCCACCTGTGCGCTCTTCCTCGACACGCTCGACCAGGTGCCCCGCCTGTTTGGCGCCCGCATCCACGGCTATGCGCTGATGCCCAACCACTACCACCTGATGGTGGAGGTCCCCCGCAGCAACATCTCCGAGGTGATGCAGTACGTCTCCGGCAGCTTCACGCAGGCGTACAACCGGGCCCACGGGCGCGACGGCCCACTCTTCCGGGGGCGGTTCCGCAATGCGGTGGTCACTGATGATGCGTACTGGATGCACCTGCTGGCCTACCTGCACCTCAACCCGGTGAGGGCGCACCTCGCCAACAAGCCCGAGGACTGCCTGTGGACGAGCCACCAGGCCTACCTGGACGCCAAGCTCGCCCCGCAGTGGCTGACCACCGACGAGCTCGTGGGCATGTTCGGCGGTCGGCAGCAGCTGGCCGAGTACGTCGACGCCGTCCAACGCAAGCGCAGGGGCGCTCCGGAGGGTTTCGATCCGGATCACTTCTTCGCCGCGTCGAGGACGACCGAGGCGCCCGAGCCTCCCCCCGAACCCGTGAAGCGCTCCTACGAAGAGGCCCTGCAGGACGTGGCGGGGGTCCTGGGTGTGGATGTGAGCGAGGTCACCTCGCTGCCCCGCGGCCGCTCGGCCAACGTGCCGGCCTGGCTCGGCGTGTGGTGGGTGTTGCGGTCCACGGGCATGTCGCAGACGGCGCTGGGCAAGCGCATGGGGGTGAGCCGCACGCGGGTGAGCCAGCTTCGGGGCAAGCTGCACCGGCTGGCAAAGGAGGATGAGGCGGTGGCGAAGGCCATGGCGAAGCTGGAAGACCAGCTGGCCAAGGTATAACAACTTGCGCTCTGACCCCCATCTTCCCCATCTTCGAAGGCGATGGCGAAGCTGGAAGACCAGCTGGCCAAGGTATAACAGCTTGCGGTCTGACCCCCTCTCGGGCGACCCCCTCTCGGGCCCCTTCTCGCTGGCCCTACTCCTCCTCTTGGGCTGCACCCCTGCGTCCGATGTGCCACCGGCCCCCGTGACGCAGGAGGTGGCGATGGCCGATCCGGTGCTGCCGGGCGTGGACGATCCCGATCGGGCGCTCGATGCCCGCCTGCGGGAGGGCTCCGAAGCCCCAGACGCCCCCTTCGTGAATCGCCTGGCCGCCGAGGCGAGCCCCTACCTGCGCCAGCACGCGCACAACCCGGTGAACTGGTTCCCCTGGGGCGAAGAGGCGTTCGCGCGGGCGAAGGCCGAGGGCAAGCCCATCTTCCTGAGCGTCGGCTACTCCACCTGCCACTGGTGCCACGTGATGGAGCACGAGTCCTTCGAGGACGCCGAGGTGGCGGCGTTCCTCAACGAGCACTTCATCGCCGTGAAGGTCGACCGGGAGGAGCGCCCCGACGTCGACGCCATCTACATGACCGCCGTGCACCTCATGCGGGGTCAGGGAGGCTGGCCCATGACGGTGGTGATGGATGCCGAGGGCCAGCCCTTCTTCGCCGCCACCTACCTGCCCGCCCGGGATGGCGACCGGCCCGGCCAGCGCGGCCTTCTGTCGATCATGGGCGAGGTGGCCGACCTGTGGCAGACCGACCGGGAGCGGGTGGGCCAGTACGCCGCCGACCTGTCCCGCAAGCTCGCGGAGGTGCAGGGCGGCCAGCCTCCCCAGCAGGTCGACCTGAAGGCACCCGACAAGGCGCTGAAGGCCCTCAAGAACGCCTACGACCCCATCTACGGCGGGTTCTCCGGGGCGCCGAAGTTCCCCCAGCCCTCGCTGGTGTCCTTCGTGCTGCGCAAGGCGGTGGTCGATGGTGACGCCGAGGCCCTGAAGATGGTCACCCACACCCTCGACCAGATGGCCCTGGGTGGGATGTACGACCACCTCGGGGGCGGGTTCCACCGCTACAGCGTCGATGGCCAGTGGCACGAGCCCCACTACGAGAAGATGCTGTACGACAACGCCCAGCTCGCGCTGCTGTACACCGAGGCCTGGCAGGTCACCGGCAGTGAGCTGTACGCGCGGGTCGTGCAGGGCACGCTCGGCTGGCTGCTGGGCGAGATGGCCGATCCCCAGGGCGGGTTCTTCGCCGCCACCGACGCCGACTCCCTGGACGAGTCCGGCCACAAGGTCGAGGGGGCCTACTTCATGTGGACCCGGCCCCAGCTGAAGGCGGCGCTCGGCGAGGGCGACGGTCTGCGCTTCGCCGAGGCCTACGGCATCGAGGGCGAGGCGGAGCCGCTGCATCGGGATCCGAAGGTGCCGCTCGCCGACGACGAGGCCCTGCGAGCGAAACTGAAGGCCCATCGGGACGGCCGGAGCGCCCCCCACGTGGACCGCAAGGTGGTCACCGCCTGGAACGGGCTGACCATCTCGGCGCTGGCAGTGGCGGGAGATGCCTTCGATCGCGACGAGTGGACCGCCGCCGCGACGTCCACGGCGGAGACCGTCCTGAAGCACAATCGCCTCCCCGACGGCCGCCTGGCCCGGTCCCGCCTGGGCGACCGCATCGGCAGCCTCGCCGTCCTGGACGACCACGCCTTCCTGCTGCAGGGCCTGGTCGATCTGTTCGAGCGGACCGGCGACGTCCGCTGGCTGAAGGAGGCGCTGGTCATCAAGGACGACATGCAGGCCCGCTTCGCCGATCCCGCGGGCGGCTGGTTCCTGACGGACGCCGGCGGCGAGGCCCTGCTGGCCCAGCCGAAGCCCGATCAGGACGGCGCCGAGCCTTCGGGCAATGCCGTCGCCGCGGTCGCCCTCATCAAGCTGGGCAACCTGCTGACGGACTCGGCCATCGTCGATGTGGGCGTCCTGGCCCTCGACGGCATGGGTGCCACCCTCAACAAGTACCCGTCCGCCGCCCCCCACGGCATGACGGCGGTGATGCTCGCCCAGACGGATCTTCAGCAGGTGGTGCTGGCCAAGGGAGAGGGCGATGCGCTCGGGCGGCTGCTGTCCCGGTCCTACCTGCCCAACGCGGTGCGCACCCCGGTGAAACCCGGACTGCAGGCGGAGATCGGTGCCGTGGTACCGTCGGTGGCGGACAAGCCGGCGCGGGACGGCAGGAGCACCGCCTACGTGTGCACCTGGGGCGCCTGCAAGAAGCCGACGACGGATCCGGGCGAGCTGGCCGAACAACTGGGCATCGAGGCGGACTGAGGGGGCAGGATGTGGTGGTTGTGGCTGGTGGCCTGTGGGACGACGACCGAGACGCCCGAGCCCGTGCAGGCAGAGGCCGAGCAGCCCTGGGCGCCCACCGGTGAGGCCACCTTCGTCGGCTCGCAGACCTGCGCGGGCTGCCACGAGGCCGAGACCGCCGCCTGGACGGGCAGCCAGCACCAGCGTGCCCTCCTACCGGCGCACGAGGCCCCCGGCGTGGACCTGTCGGCCACGCTGACCCACGCCGGCGGCACCGATCGCTTCGAGCCCGGCCCACCCCCGCGCTTCGTGGGCCCCGATGGGGAGGGCGAGGTGGCCTTCTGGATCGGCGTCGATCCCATCGCCCAGGCGCTGGTGAAGGCAGACGGCGGCCGCCTGCAGACCCTCGACACCACCTGGGACGCCCGTTCCGCCGCCGATGGCGGCCAGCGCTGGCTGCGCCTGCACGAGGGCCTTCCCGCGACCGACGCCCTGCACTGGACCGCCCGGTCCTTCACCGCCAACCACCAGTGCCTCGACTGCCACACCACCGGCTTCGACAAGGGCTACCGCGCCGCCAACGACACCTACCAGACTACCTGGGCCGAGACCGGCGTGGGCTGCGAGGGTTGCCACGGGCCGGCCAGCCACCACGTGCAGTGGGCCCAGGCGGGAGCCGAGGGCGATCCCCACCTCAGCCGTGCGTATACCGCGCGGCCGGCCTTCGATCAGCCTGGCGACGACGGCATCCTTCGCACGGCGTCCTCCACCCGATCCGACGAGGCCGACACCTGTGCCCGCTGCCACAGCCGGCGGTCCACGCTGGCGTCCGGCACCACGGCGGCCACGCCCCTGTTCGACAGCCACCGTCCGGTGTGGCTCGAGGAGCCCCTGTACTGGCCCGACGGCCAGATCCGGGACGAGGTCTACGTGTGGGGCAGCTTCCAGCAGTCCGCCATGCACCAGGCGGGCGTCACCTGCTCCAACTGCCACGATCCCCACACCGCCGAGCTGCGGGGCACGCCCCAGCAGGTGTGCGCCCAGTGCCACGAGCCCGCGGTGTTCGACGGGGTGGCCCACCACCACCACGCCGATGGGGCCGTGCAGTGCGTGGACTGCCACATGCCGCAGACCACCTACATGGCGGTCGACGCCCGTGCGGATCACTCCCTGCGGGTGCCACGGCCGGATCTGGCGGTGCGAACGGGCGCGCCGGACGCCTGCTCGTCGTGCCACCAGGAGGGCCCCGCCTGGGCCGCCGAGGCCGTGGCCCGCTGGTACCCGCAGGGGCAGCACACCCAGGGACACTGGCAGGAGGTCATGGCCCTGGGGGGCCTGCAGGAGGTACTCGGCGTGGCCTTCGATCCCGCCGCGCCGGACATCGTCCGGGCCACCATCCTCGGCCGCACCCCGCAGATCGTGTTCAACCCCGGTCCGTTCGCCCGGCTGAAGGACGATCCGTCGCCGATGGTGCGTCTGTCCATCCTGCGGAACCTGGACACCCTCGCGCCGGATCGCCGGCCGGCCCTCGCGCAGGGCATGCTCACCGACGAGGTGGCGGCGGTTCGCATGGAGGCGGCGAGGGTGCTGGCGGGCACGTCGGCCATGAATGCACCGGGATGGGCGAGGGCGCGGGCGGAGTACGTCGCCTCCCAGGCGCTGCACGCGGATCGCGCCGAGGGCAACGTGGCCCTGGCGATGTTCGCGATGGCCGAGGGCGATGGTCCCGGGGCGCTCGCATCGCTGCAGCGGGCCATCGAGGTGGATCCGGACGCGCCCATGGGCTGGGTGAACCTGGCGGATGCCTGGCGGGCGATGGGTGACGAGGCCAGGGCCCAACAGACCCTCATGGACGGCCTCACCCACCCGGCCCTGTCCCGGGACGGCACCCTCAAGCACGCCATGGGCCTGTCCCTCGTCCGGCAGGGCAAGCACGAGGCGGCGCTGGTGTGGCTGCGGGAGTCCAGCGAGCTGGCGCCGGACAACGGACGGTTCGCGTATGTGTACGCCGTGGCCCTCGACAGCCAGGGGCAGAAGGCGGAGGCGAAGCAGGTGCTGCAGGAGGCCGTCGCCCGGCTGCCAGGGGACCCCCAGCTTCAGCAGGCCCTGGCCTCGCTCGGGCAGTAGCCCCTACGCACTCCCCCCGCTTCGATCCCTCCCTCCGCCCGCCCGATGAGCGATCACCGGGTCATGGCAGACCTCACGCGCACGCCCCCCGTGCGTGTGGCCATGGTCCGGGGCGGAGGAAGGACGGCATGAAGTGGATGCTTGGATGCCTGGCACTGCTGGCGGGCTGCAACGAGGAGCTGGTCTCGGAGCTCGACCCAGGGGTCGCATCCTTCGACTCGGTGGCCGACAACGGCCTGCTCCGGGTGACGATCACCTCCGACTGCGTCTCCACGTCGGCGGATGACGTGATCTTCATCTGTGAGATCGAGCAGGAGGGCACGACGCTGCGGGTCTCGAGCGAGCTGACCTACTACCTGCCGACCCGACCCGACGACAACTGCACGACGTTCACCACCCGTTGTGCCGTGGATCGCCTGAAGGCCGGCGAGATGTACCTCGTGACCTACGCAGGCGGCGCCGCGGGGGTCTCCGGGGGCGACGACGACCTGCCCGTGGAGCACCTCGAGATTCCCGACTGATCGGAAGTCCAGCGGACAAGGCCGGATTTCGACTCCAGTGCACGTCGATGCTGCCGATTCGACCGCCGGAATCATGGGGGTCGAGATGAAGAAGTGGTGGTGGGGTGCGCTGGTACTCGCGGGATGCGTCGAGACGGTCACGGAGAACGACGCAGGCGTCGTGTGCTTCGACGAGGTGGCGGACGACGGCCAGCTCACCTTCTCCTGGGAGGAGCCCTGCCTGTCGCCGTCGGTGTTCAACGTCGTGCGCAACTGCAACGCCACGCTCGAGGGCGACGTCATCCTGCTCACGTCCTACCTCGAGTACCAGGAGCCGAGGATCCTCGACGATGCCTGCCAGCCCGCCACCGCCATGTGCGTGGTGCGGGGGCTCGAGGAGGGGCGCATCTACACGGTGGTGTTCGCCGACGGCGAGGCCGAGGTCTCCGGCGGCATGATGATGGCCGGTGCCGACGGCGGTGCGATGGCCATGGAGGATGGCGGGGAGATCTGTCTTCCGCGGTGAGGTCAGGGCCGTTTCTGGACCCGCGTCCCCATCACCCGATCCGCCAGCGGCCACACGACGTTGAAGTTGTGGTCCTTCATCAGCTTCGGATCGTGATGCAGCCGGTGGTGCTCCCGCAGCGCGGCCATGAAGCCGATCCGGTGCACGGCATGATCAGCGGGCAGGTGGCTGCAGAAGTGCACCACCTCGTAGGCCACGAACCACACGGCCCCCATCGCGGCGGCCACCCAGCCCGCGTTCAGGCCGGCGGTGAGCCAGCCCAGGGCGAACATCACCGGCGCGCCGGCCAGCCAGTACAGCGGGATGGTGAAGAAGGGGAAGAACACCAGGAACCAGTCGTCGCTGGATTCCCAGGTGGTGATCCGGTGGCTGAAGAACTTGTGGTGCTCCAGCGTGTGCCGCTTGTAGGCCATGCCGAAGGGCTTGATGCGGCGGTGGAGCGGGTAGCGGTGGATGGCCCACACGGCGAAGCTGCCGACGACGGGGCCCCACAGCACCGGGGTGAACGACTTCCAGGACGGTGCCGAGACCTGGGCGAGGCACAGCGCGATGCCCGCCAGCAGCACGCCGAAGTTCATCGCGGCGTGGCGCGGACCGCTGTAGTTCGCCGGGAGGTGATCCCGGCGTGCGCGTCTTCGGTAGGCGGTGACCCGATCGACGGGGTCACCGCTCGGACTGGGAGCCGGACTAGCCACCTGTACCCTTGAACTTGTCGGATTCCTCTGCAAAGAGGAAGTTGAACGTGGTCAATGAACCATAGCACCGGGTGACGTACGCCTGAAGCTCTGCCTTGTCGGCCTCGCTGAGCGTGCTGTGGTTGTTGAGCTTCTGCTCGAGCACCCTGAGCCTCTCTCGGACGGCCGTGACCTTCTTGAACAGCGACAGCACGGGAATGGCCTTGGCTTCGCGGCCCTGGTCGTCCTCGAACAGGATGCGGCCGCCGACCAGACGGCGGGAAAGACGCATGTCGTCGTTGCCGGCGTGCTCGTCGAGGGCCTGGGTGACCGCCTCGAAGATGAGGTCGTACATCTCTTCGTTGTCCATGGTGCCTCCGTGGGATGAGGTCATCGTACGACGGATGGAGGCCTTTCGGGGGGATGCGCGGCGTGGGGCGGGTACGCCGGATCCGGTCCGTTCGGCGGCGTTTCGGGGTACAGTCCAGGAACGAACAGGACGAACGGGCGTTGGGGGGCGTGATGAAGAAGGGTGTGGGCAGGCAGATCGGCGTGACCGCCGGCTTCGTGGGCGTGCTCCTCCTCAACTGGCTGGCCAACGCCATCCCCATCGGTGGGCGCACCGTGGGGGAGGTCTCCGACCGCTACGGATCCCCCTTCACGCCGGACGACCGCACCTTCGCCATCTGGGCCGTCATCTACACGGGTCTGCTGGCCTACGTGATCTACCAGGCCCTGCCCGCCCAGCGCGACGACGAGGAGCTGCAGGCCATCGCCGGGCCGTTCATCGTGAGCTCCCTGGCCAACATGGGCTGGATCCTTGCCTGGCAGTACGAGGTCATCGACCTGTCGATGGTGTTCATGCTGGTGATCCTGGGCTGCCTGGTGGTCATCCACAGGCGGCTGGGCATCGTGAACCCCAACGCCAGCTGGCTGAGGAAGCTGGTGGTGCACCTGCCCTTCAGCCTGTACGTGGGCTGGATCACCGTGGCCACGCTCGCCAACATCAGCTCCGTGCAGGCGGCACACGGCTGGCTCGATGCGGGCATGAGCGTGACCGCGTGGACCCTGGTCAAGCTCGCGGTGGCCGGCGCCATCGGAGCCACGGTGGTGCTCCGGCGGGGCGATGTGGCCTTTGGCCTCGTGGTGGTCTGGGCGGCCTGGGGCATCTGGCGGAACACCGGCGGGGCGCTTCAGGTCCACGGTGCGGCGATGGCCGTGGCGGTGACCATGGCGCTGGTGGCCACCTTCGAAGGGGTGCGGCGGCTCCTGGGCGAGAGGCCCGTGAACCGGTAGCCGCCGCCTGACGGGGCGCTTGCGTGCGTCCGGATGGCGGCATGGGCGGCCGGTTGTGGTAGAGCATGGGTCGGGAGGCACCGTGCAGATCGGCGAATCCAACCACCGAACCAAGGGACTGCTGCGCCTGACGATGGCCTGCAACGAGCGCTGCGCCTTCTGCAACGTGCCGGTGGAGGACTTCCGCCCCGCGACGCCCCCCGACCACGTCCTGGAGGCGGAGCTCGCGCCCTTCCTCGACGGTCAGACGCAGACCCTGACCATCTCCGGTGGGGAGCCCACGCTGCTCCGCAAGCGCTTGCTGGCCCTGGTCCGCCGGGCGCGGGAGGGCGGTGTGCGCTTCGTGGAGCTGCAGACCAACGCCATCCTCATCGATGCCGCCTACGCCGCCGACCTGGCGGAGGCCGGCGTCACCAGCGCGTTCGTCTCCCTGCTGTCCCACGATCCCGCCCACCACGACGCCCTCACCGAGGTGGAGGGAAGCCATGTGCGATGTGTGCGGGGCATCCGGGCGCTCCACGACGCCGGGATCCGGGTCACCCTGAACCCGGTCACCACCCGGCAGACCCAGCACCTGCTGCCCGCCTACATGGACTTCGTGGGAACCGAGCTTGCCTTCGTCCGCCTGGTCTCCCTGAGCGCGGTGCAGCCCCACGGACGTGCCCGCGGACACCTCGAGCGGCTGCTGCCCGACTACGACGTCCTCGCCGAGCACACCCGGGTGGCACGCGGCGTGGCCGAGGCCCACGGCATCGAGGTGGTGAACCCCTACTGCGGCCTGCCCCTGTGCGTCGGCTGGACCGACGGGCAGTCCCACAGCGTCGAGGCGGCGGAGTCGGTGGGGCGCGCCCAGGCGAAGGCCCACGGCATCCGCAACGACGGCAACAAGCGCCACCAGGGACCTTGCTACCGCTGTGCCCTGCGCACCCGCTGCGGCGGCGCCTGGCATGCCTACTGGGACCACCGGGACGGGGCCGGGCTGCGCGCGGTGGAACCCCACGACCCGCCCTTCCTGGCTCCGGTCGTCTCGGACCACGTCCAGACCCTGTGGTGCGACGGCCCCCTCACCTCGGCCGAGCTCCCCGCCACCCGTGACACGGCGACACTGTGGGCCCGCGCCACCAGCCTGCAGCCCGGCATCGGTCCGGTCCTGTTCGCCTCCGCCGTCACGGACCTGGCGCTCGTGGGGGACGACCTCGCACCCCACGCCTGGCTGCCCACGCTCAAGGCCATCGCCCATGTGAGCCGCCGCAACCGGGAGCTGCCGCCCCAGCAGCGGCTGCGGGTGCATGTGGGCCTGTCGCTCCGGAACCGGCCCACGGCGGTGCAGCTCCTCGGCCTTCTCCGGCTGTTCGAGCGTACCGGGGCGTTCCAGGTGGTGCTGCTCGACCTGCGAGTGGGAGCGGAAGAGCTCGGACCGTTCCTCCAATCGCAGGTCCCCGGGCTACGCGTGAAGCTGGGTGTCAACACAGGGAAACAGGGAAACAGAGGCAGCAGGGTGGTGCGCTGAAGGCAGGAGGATTCCCCTGTTTTCTCCGTTCCTCTGGTGCGCCAGGCCCTATCTCTCCGCCTGGCCTTCCATGTCCCACACACCCACGTTCCCGAACCCGTCTGTGATCTCCACCTGCGTGGCCTCGCCGATCACGCTCCAGGGTATCAGCGTGCGTCCGTCCTGTGGCGCAGGTGCCTCGAACACCTCGGTGTCGCCGTCGCCGAGGTCGACCGTGATGCCGCCTCGAAGCGGGTTGCGTCCGCGGGCGGTGCCGTCGATGTCGATCATGCGGAAGCCGTCTTCGGGGCCCTCGATCCAGGCGAGCAGGCCGTCTTCGGTGGCCTGCAAGGAGATCTCGGCCGGCACCACCTCGAACGCGGGCGTGCTGATCTCGTAGGAAGCCGTCTCGAAGGGCCACACGTCGCCGGAGGTCCACCGGTTGCCCTCGATGTGCAGGCGGTAGGTGCCCAGCGGCAGGCCTGGGCGGTCGTGGATGTGGCCGACGGCCTGCCAGACCACCCACCAGTAGTGGGTCTGCTCGGCCTCGTGGGGGGCTGCCGGGTAGGGCGTCCACGTGAGGGCGAAGTCGTGGTGGTCGTCGTTGATGGGGCGGCCCGCCCGGGAAGTGACCGCCTGCCAGGTGCCATCCTCGGCCTGCCTCTGCAGGGTGACCCGCGGGTTGTCGACGGCGGCGTCGCCGCCCTTCCAGGCGAACTGCACCATGCCCTGCACCCGGGGAAGCTGCGCGGGCACCCCCACGTCGAGGGCGATGTCGCGGGGGTGGTAGATGGGCCGCTCGGGATCGACGTCGTCGTGCTCGCCGAGGGCCGTCAGGTCGTCCATGGACACCGGCGTGCCGGCCTCGGGCGTGGCGTCTGGCGTGTGGGGTGTGAGGGCGACGGCGGCGTAGGGGAAGAAGGCGTCCTCCGGCAGCGGCTCCACCTGTTCGCTCGACAGCACGTCGGCGGTGTGGTGCAGGGTGGACTCCATGATGTGCTCGGCGGCGAGCGGGCCCTGGAAGGTGATGTCGGACTCGTACTCGCCGAGCAGCCAGTCCTCGGGGATGGTGAGGTAGCCCTCGTGGTCCATCGAGTAGCCGAAGCTGAAGACGTTGGCGTAGCCGAGCTCGGCGCCTGCCCGGTGCTTGAACTGCTCGGTGAAGAAGTGCAGGGTCTCGCCGGGCCAGAAGCCGAACAGGGTGTCGACGCCCTCGGAGACGGTGCCGTCGGGCTGGAGCACGGGCAGCGGCCCGATGTGGCTGGCGGCGGCGGTGGTCTGGGACAGACCCTCGAGGGGGTGGACCGCCTGGACGTCGTCGAGGTGGAACAGCGCCGCGAGCAGCGGGGTCATCGACTCGATGGACAGGCAGTTGGCGTACACCTCGGACTCGCCCGGCAGGGACGCGCCGGGCAGCGCGATGCCGCCGGAGCCGCAGAACACGGCGCCGTACGCGGTGTTGAACTCGTCGATGGGAGACAGCAGCTCGCCCTCGGCGCTCCAGACCTGGTCGTCGGGCAGGAAGTCGGGATCGTCGGAGTAGGGGGTGTAGCGCCAGTCGACGGTGCCGCCGCGGGTGACGCGGATGCCGTCGTGGGCCATCGGGACGCCCACGGTGGTGGTCTCGAGGGTGATGGGCTCGCTGCTGGTGGGGGTGGCGGACCAGGTGTCGAGGATGGCGTCGCGGGCGAGGACGCCGACGGTCTCCATGCGGGGCCAGCCTTCGTCGAGCCCGCGCACGCTCGCATCGCCGCCGGAGGTCTGCACGAACATGGCGACCACCGGCTCGTCGAAGGACTCGGCCACCTCGGCCTCGATGAGGGCGGTGGCGTCGGCGGAGGCCAGGGCGCTGAAGTTGTCCTGCACGTAGGGATGCATGCCCCAGCCCATGACGATGGCGATGGGTTCGCCGGAGGCGGCATCGACCCGCATCAGCTGCATGTACGGATCCTTGCCGCCCTGCTCGGCGCCGAGGTCGTCGAAGATCATCAGGTCGTCGTTGATGCCGCGGCGGTCGGAGTAGACGAGGCCGTCCGGATCCCAGTCCTTGGCCCAGCCGAGGCCGAGGGCGGCGGGCTGCCGCGCCTCGTAGGCCTGCAGCGAGACCGCGACGATTTGGTCGACCATGCGCTGGAAGACCTCCTCGTTGTACTTGTCGTGGCCGAGGAACAGCCCGACGTGCTTGGAGAAGTCGCCGTAGGCGCTGTGGTTGTGGTTGGCCGAGTGGGTGACCTGCCCCTGCAGCGACTCGCCGGTGGCCTCTTCGAGCCGCGCCGTGACCGCCTCGACGAGACCATCGAAGCTGTAGATGGTGTCGGTCTTGGTCATCACCAGGTGCTGATCGCCGTTTTCGATCCACACGGCCTTGATGGTGGGGCGGATGTGGACGCCGGCGGAGGGCACGAAGCCGACGTTGTAGGGGGTCTCGCGTGCATCGGGCTTGGAGACGCCGCCGAGGCCCTTGCAGCGGGACGAGTAGCCGCTCAGGGGCGTGCCCGCCGGGAGCTTGAGCGTGCCCTCGGCGGCGCCGGCCATGGGGGCGCCTGCCACGCGATCGGGCAGCTCGAGGGGGCCGGTGTCGACGACCGGCTCATCGGTGTCGGTGCAGGCGGCGAACAGGGCGAGGGACAGACACAGGGCGAGGCGCATGGCGGGCTCCGGTACCGATGGAACGGGCGCGCACTCTACCAGAAGTCATGGTCGAAACACAGGAACCGATGGCTCGGATGAAGAAAGGGGGGAAGGAAAGGGGGGTCAGACCGCAAGCTGTTATATCTTTGGGAAGATATAACAGCTTGCGGTCTGACCCCGACTACTGGGAAGATATAACAGCTTGCGGTCTGACCCCCCCCTGCTATAACAGCTTGCGGTCTGACCCCCTGCGACCCCCCTGCTTGCTGCTCCTGCTCTCTGCCGGTCTGCCCCCCATCTCTCGATGCGACAGCGCCGCTCAGGACGAGATCAGGTCTGCAGGAAGATGTCCGACAGCATCCCGGCCCGCTGCGCCAGCAGCACACCGAGCGCCACGCAGGCGTAGAGCACCACCGTGAGCAGCAGGGGCCAGTCCTCGAGGAGGGTCTCGTCGGGGGCACCGCCCTCGCCCTTCTGATCCACCAGGAAGATGTAGCGGAAGATGCCGTACAGCACGAAGGGGATGGTCAGCGACATCCAGGGCGTGGGACCGAGCACAGCGTACAGCGCGTAGGACAGCACCGTGGTGGACGTGGTGATGGCCTGGAATTCGTTGAGCATGGTCTGGCTGTACTGGGCCAGGTTGCGGCGGGTACCCGCCGTGTCGCCCAGCTTGACCAGCTCCGCGCGGCGCTTGTTGAAGCCGAGGAACAGGGCCAGGAAGGCGGTGCACAGGAACAGCCAGGCACTGACGGGCTGCTGGATGGCGAGGGCACCGGCCACCACGCGCCACACGAAGCCCAGGGCCAGGAACATGACGTCCAGGATGACCTTGTGCTTGAAGAAGTAGCTGTAGCTGAGCGTGGTGGTGAGGTACGCGACCGTGACCGCCGCGAAGGACGTGCCGAGCCACATGGCGATGGACAGGCCGCCGATGAGGACGATGACCATCTCCACGAGGGCGACGGGGGCGGGCAGGGCGCCGGAGGCGATGGGCCGGTGGCGCTTCTTGGGGTGCCTGCGGTCGGCGTCGCGATCGAGGTAGTCGTTGAAGATGTAGCCGGCGGACGCCACGAGGCTGAAGGCGGCGATGCCGGCGACGACCCGCAGGACCGAGTCGAGCTGCGTGAACGCGCCGGAGAAGATGAGCGCAGCCGGCATGAAGAGAACGTTCTTGGACCACTGCTTCGGGCGAAGCTGCTTGATCGCGGCGGTGAGCACGGTCCCGAAGGAACGTTCAACGGTCATCTGGGGCTGCCTCTGGCTGGTCGGGGACCTCGGAAGGCCCACTGACGGCGTCCTGGGGAGGATCGTTGTCTATCACATGGTGCTCGAGCCATAGCACCCGGTGTTCGCCAGCAGCCACAACAACCTCGAATACCAGCGGGTCGCCGTGTTCGCGTGTGAGCACGACCCTGTGGGCGCCGGGGGCGACCACGGACCGGCCGTACAGGGGCGCGCCGTCGAGGGCCATCGCCACCTCGAGGCCGGCGGGCAGGCGTACCTCGAGGGATGCCTCGGCGGGCTGCGGGGCGGCCGCGCGCAAGGCGGACGGGTTCTCCGTGACGGGACCTGTGGCCGTGACGGCGAAGGTGACCGTGCCGCCGACGAGGATTCCCAGCAGGCAGGCGAGCGCCCAGCCCACGGCGGTGTGGCGGGGCGCGGGGCCCTGGTGGGGCAGGTTCACGTGGCCCAGGCTCCCGGACGACCGCTCGTCGTCGGCATCGTCGTCGAGGAGCTCGATGTCGCCTCGATCGGCGTCGAGGTAGCGCACCTTGGACGGCTGCGTGCGATCGGGGTTCTCGGGCAGCTCCTCGAGCTCACCGGCGTCGAAGGCACGGGCCTGTGCGCTGAGGAGATCGAGCTCGTCGGGGGGCTGCACGCCGAGCAGGCGCGCGAGCCAGGCGCCCGTGGTGGCCGCGTCTTCGGCGATCCCGAGGCTCTTGGCGATGGCCTGCAGCTCCCGGACACGCTCCTCGGCGGTGCCGCGGATGGAGGGCTGGGGGGCCATGCAGCACTGGACGAGGCTGGCGAGGGAGGACGGCACGTCGTCGCGCAGATCGGCCATGGGCGGGTGGGTGCCCTTCTGGATGCGCACGATGGTGTCGAAGTCGCCCTTGCCCCGGAAGGGGTGGTGCAGCGTGAGGGCCTCGAACATCACCACGCCGAACTGGAACAGGTCGGACGCGGCCGTCAGCGGCGTCTCCTCCGCCTGCTCGGGGCTGACGTAGTCGAAGCTGCGGCGCACCACCTGGGGATGGGAGCTCATGAGCGCGAGGCTCGCCTTGGAGATGCCGAAGTCGGCCACCTTCACCTGGCCCGTCTCCGAGAACAGGATGTTGGTGGGGCTGAGGTCGTGGTGCAGGATGCCGTCGGGGCCCGGGCCATCGGACGGCAGCGCGTGGGCGTAGGCCAGCGCACGCAGGATGCCGAGGCCCATCTGCACGGCCACGTCGATCGGCATCGGCTCCCGGGCGGCCCGGCAGGCCTTGAGCACGTCGGACAGGTTCCATCCACGCACGTACTCCATCACCAGGTACAGGGCGCCGTCGTCGCGGCCGATGTCGAGGAGCTGGACGATGTGGCCGTGGGACAGGCGCGCCGCCCGCCTCGCCTCCTGTTCGATGAGCTTGCGGTAGGTGTCGTTCCCCACCAGCTCGGGCCGCACCATCTTGATGGCGAACTGGCGTGCGAAGCCCCCGATGGACTCCACGCGGGCCCGGTACAGGTCGACCAGCTCGCCGATGGCCAGCCGCTCGATCAGCTGGTACTTGCCAAGTGACTTGCGATCCTCGTCGGACACGTCATCCCCCTCGTCCTGTCCTGTTTCTAGCACAGGAACCCCCACATCCGATGGTTTGCGGAGGAGGGCTGGCATCGGGCGCTTGCGGGCCTCGAACGGGCACACCCACGACGTCCTGGCGCGGCGCCTCGGGGGCTTCGGGGGTATGGTGGGGTCCCGTCCGACCCCCGAGCGTGCCTTGACCCTGCTTCCCGCGACCGTGGTGCTGGTCGTCATGACCCTTGCCGCCCTGATCGACCTGAAGACCCGGCGGATCCCCAATGTGCTGGTGATCTGCCTGCTGGTGTTCGCGGTCGGCTGGCATGCCTGGCAGGGGTCGATCCTGGAGGTCCTGGCACCGGGACTCGCAGCTTCGGTGATTCTGCAGTTGCCGCTGTACTGGTGGAAGGTACAAGGACCGGGAGACAGCAAGCTGATGATGGCGCTCGGTGCCTGTCTGGGCGCCGAACCGGTACTCCTCATCACCTTGTACAGCTACATCCTGTTTCTTCCGGCAGGTCTGGTCCTGATCCGCCGACAACGCAGACAGGGGCGTCCCTCCGAACTGCAGCTGGTGCCCTTCGGGATCTTCCTGCTCGCCGCCACCGTCACCTACCTCGGGCTGAATCCACCTCCATGATCCGCTGCCTGCTCCTGTCGATCCTCCCGCTCCTGGCACCCGTGGCCATGGCGCAGTCGGTCGGTGAGGAGGCGGAGGAGCCCACGGATCGGGAGAGCAAGCCTCCGGCGAGTGCGCCGGCGGACGCTGGCGAGGCCGAAGGTGAGGTCGGACGAACGCAGGACGGGTCCCACGAGGAGATCCATCCGGAGTCCGACCCGGACTGGATGCCCGGCGAGCTCACCACCGAGGGGCCCACGCAAGAGGGTTACCGCTGGGGCGTGGTGCCGGTGCCGCTGCTCAACTTCAACCGCGTCGACGGCATCGGCTTCGGCGCCGGCGCCGAGATCTACTCCCGTCTCGCGGGCCAGTCGGTGGGCTACCGGGATCGCATCTCGGTGAGCACCTACTGGACCACCACCGGATCCTACGGCAGCACCTACCTGCAGTACGAGCGCCGCGAGGCCGCCTACATCCTGCTCGGCCGCGTCACCTACCGGCAGTGGGACAACCTGAACTACGTGGGCGTAGGCGGCCGCGACGTGGCCACGGACTACGATCTGGAGCTTGCGGGCGGCAACCACATGCGCAGCCCGCAGGTGGTGATCAACTATGCCTACCAGGTGCCCGGCAGCCCCTTGATGGTGTGGACCCAGGGCGCCTACCGGTTCGCCGAGGTCGAGGCCAAGGAGGGGGGCCTGCTCGACCAGGACAGGCCCCTCGGCTGGGAGGGCGGCCACTACGCCGACCTGTCGGTGGGACTGTCCATCCTGGAGACCGATCGCTGGCCGCTGCCCAACAAGGGCATCCGCGCCGATGGCGGCGTGTTCGCCGGCGCCACCTGGACCCCGGACGGCCGCACCACGCCGGTCGGCGGCGTGTTCGGGGAGATCATCGGCTGGGTGCCCGTGGTGGGCGAGGACTTCGTCATCGGGCTGCGGGGCGTCTACGAGCAGGCCTGGGGCGACAAGCCCTTCTTCGAGCAGGACTGGGTGCACGGGCCGGAGCGCGACGAGATCGGCTACGAGCAGATGATCACCGGGTACGCCCGCACCCGCTCCCGCGGGGATGGCCTGGCGGCCTCGATCATCGAGCTGCGGCCCATGCTGTACCAGAGCCGCCACCCCTTCTGGGACGTCCGGCTGTACTTCAGCGTCTACGGTGAGGCCGGCTGGCTGTTCGACGACGGTGACATCGGCCCATGGCTGCCCACCGTGGGCGTCTCTCCGCAGATCATGTGGCAGGGCGCGCTGCAGCTGCGGCCGTTCCTGGCGCTCGGCTGGTTCTGGGACGGCCCCGAGGACACCACGCGGCGGGCCATCACCCAGTTCGGCCTGAGCCTGAAGGGGCCGCTGTAGCGCGCGAGCCCTCGTGGTCCTGGGTCCACCCGTCACCGGTGGTCCCCGTCAAAACACCTTTCGGAGGACGGGCCCCGCGCGGCCAGGAAGCTCGCCGCCTCTCCCCGAACCAAATGTCCGCCCTTTGCAATGCTTGCCGCCTGATTTTCCGCGTCGCCGTTCCTGCATGTACACTCTCCTCACGCCGTTCCCGAGAGGAACAGGGACCCCGCAACGTGTGTCGGGGCCCCGGACTCCTGCTCCACCCATCGCGCTTCGGATGCCCAGAATGATCCGCCGGTCCCTGATCATGCTCGCCCTGTCTGCCAACCTCGCGTGGTCGGCGCCGGCGCAGCCTGATCCGGGCCTGCATGTGTACGAGGCCACCGTGGCACTGGTGAGCCGGCTGTACCTGGACATCGAGGAGGTCACCCCCGAGGAGGCCATGCGCAACGCGCTGGTGGGCGTGAGCCAGGAGCTCGACTGGATGCTGTTCGAGCAGCCGGTGCCGGGTATCTTCGTGCTCCGGCACGGCGACGGGCGTGCCCTCGGGCAGGTCGAGGTGCGCGGCTGGGCGAGCCTGGTACGGGCGCTCGCCACGGCCGAGAAGGTGCTCGCCGAGGAGGATCCCTCCCTCGACCGCGCCGAGCTGCAGATCTCCCTGGTGTCCGGACTCACCGCGGCCCTCGACCGCTACTCCCGGGTGCTCTCGGGCGCCTCCCTCGACCGCTTCGAGGACCGCATCCGCGGCGAGATGGTCGGCATCGGCGCGTCAATCCGGCTCACCGACGACGAGCTGCACATCACCGGCGTCACCGACGACGCCCCCGCGAGCAGGGGCGGGCTGCAGGCGGGCGACGTCCTGGTCGCCATCGACGGCCAGTCCACCGTCAACATGCCGGTCCGCGAGGCCGTCCGGCGCATCCGGGGCGAGCTCGGCACCGAGGTGATCCTCTCCGTCCGCCGCGGCGTCGAGACCCTCGATCTCACCTTCGAGCGCGGCAGGGTGCCCCTGAAGACCGTGCGCCACGAGGTGCTCGAGGGCGGGGTCGGCTACGTCCACATCGACCACATGTCCCAGCAGACCGTGAAGGACTTCGAGGAGGTCCTCGACCTGCTCACGGCCGAGGGCGGCCTGGAGCACGGCCTCGTGCTGGATCTGCGGAGCAACGGCGGCGGGTCGCTGAAGGCCTCCGCCGGCGTGGTCGACCACTTCGTCACCGAAGGCCTGATCACCGTCACCCGTGGCGCCGACGGCAGGGCCGTGCCCAACCTCGTGCACCAGCTGCGGGCGGGTACCCGGGGCCGTCTGCACGATCTGCCGGTGGTGGTGCTCGTGAACGAGCGCACGGCGTCCGGCGCCGAGATCATCTCCGGTGCGCTTCAGGCCATGGACCGCACGGTGGTCATCGGCCGACGCACCTTCGGCAAGGGCAAGGTCCAGAAGATCTACAACCTGTCCGATGCCGCCCGGCTCAAGCTCACCGTCGCCGAGTACCTGCTCACCGACGATCGTCCGGTCGACGACGTGGGCGTCACGCCCGACGTGCACACCGGCCCCGTGCTGTTCCGCGACGACGACGTCCGCTTCGCCTGGTCCGAGGTCGAGCGGGCGGATGTGTCGGCCGACGCCCTCCTGCCCCTGCCGCGCCTGGTGGCCGAGGAGGCCGTCGACGTCGAGCGGGAGCTCGCCCGTCGGGTGCTGCTGGCCACGAACGCCACCACCACGGAGGGCATGTCCGTGGCGCTGGCCGAGCAGGCCGAGAAGATGCGCGCGGAGCAGGAGCAGGTGCTCTTCTCCGAGCTGTCCGCCCGCAACGTCGACTGGAGCGTGGCCCAGGCCCCAGCCGCCGCCGTCCTCGACGCCAAGGTGTGGGTGGAGCGTGATCCGGACGACGCCGATGCCGTGTGGGTGCACGCCCGCGTGCGCAACGGTTCGGGCGCCGGCGTGCACCGGACCCTCGTGGAGCTGCGTTCGGACAGCTCCAGCAGCCTCGACGGCCTGATGGTGCCCATCGGCTCGGTGCCCGGTGGCTCCATGGGCGAGGGCCGTGTGCGCCTCGACCTCCGCCCCGGGCAGCCGCCGCGGATGGACGAGGTCCAGATCTGGCTGCACGCCCACGGCCAGCAGGCGCGCAACGTGGGCACCGATCACCTCGTCGCCTCCTCCTCGCCGCCGCCACACCTGCGGGTGGAGACGAAGCTGCAGGGCAAGGGCGCCGACCGCACCGTGCTGGTCACGCTCTCCAACCGTGGCACCCACGAGCTGCAGGGCCTCGAGGCCTACTTCGCCTGGCCCAACGACGTCGATGTCGAGCTCGTCGATCGCGCGGCACGCATCCCGAGCCTCGCCGCCGGCAAGGAGACCCGCCTCAAGCTCGGTCTGCGCCTCGGTGAGGATCTCCCGGAGTCGTTCCCGCTCCGGCTGGTGCTGGAGGCCGACGATCACGGCGTGCTGCAGCGCTGGGAGGTCGAGCTCGCCAGCAACGGCAAGCCGTCGGCCTACGAGGCGCCGCTGGTGCAGCTCGCCACCGACGGCCCCATCTGGACGACGGACGCCACCACCACCGCGCCCGTGCGCATCACCGACGACGGCACCCTCGATCACGTGGCCGTGTTCGTGAACGGCGAGAAGGTCTACTGGCACGGTCCCACCACCGAGCTCGACCTCGGCGGCGTGGTGTACCACCTGGAGCCCGGCGACAACTGGGTCGTGTTCCGGGCCGAGGACGATCAGGGCCTGGTCACCCAGCAGGGCTTCCACATGCACCGCAAGGCCGGGGGCGACGAGGCCCTCACCGACAACGGCGACTGATCCTCAGGCCTCGGGCTTTCGCAGGTGCAGGAAGTACTCGACGTTGCCGGCCTTGGCGCCCGCGACGGGGCAGTCCATGCCGCCGAGCACCTCGAACCCCTGCTCCGCCGCATCCTCGGTGACGGATGCGATGGCCTGGGTGCGCGCGGCGTCGTCCCGGACCTTGCCGCCCTTCTTGATCGCGCTCTTGCCGGCCTCGAACTGTGGCTTGACCAGCAGCACGGCCTCGCCCCCGGCGCTGAGCAGACGCAGCACGGTGGGAAGGATGAGCTTGAGCGAGATGAACGACAGGTCGCCCACGATGAGGCTGACCGGCTCGGGCAGGGCCTCGAGGTGGCGGGCGTTGACGCCCTCCATGTTCACGACCCGTGCGTCCTGCAGCAGGCGGTTGTGCAGCTGGCCACGGCCGACGTCGACCGCGTAGACCCGGGTGGCGCCCCGGTGCAGCAGCACCTCGGTGAACCCGCCGGTGGACGCGCCCAGATCCGCGCAGGTGCGGCCCTCGGCGGACACGCCGAAGGGATCGAGCACGCCCAGCAGCTTGAGCGCGCCCCGGCCGACCCACTGGTGGTCGGTGGAGCGCAGCTCGATGGCCTGGTCGGGGCGGACCTGCGTGGAGGCCTTCTTGGCGACCAGGCCGTCGACGGTGACCCCGCCCTCTTCGATCAGCTCACGGGCCCGGTGGCGGGACGCGGCGAGGCCGCGCTTGACCAGCAGGGTGTCGAGGCGGATGAGGCGGGGCCGACCCATCAGACCGTGCGCTCGACGGTGAAGGTGGCCAGGTCGATCAGCAGCTGGGGATCGGGGAGCTGACGGGCAGCCTCCTTGGCGATCTCGGCCTGCTTGTGGGCCCAGGCGCGGGTCTCGTCGACGCCGAGCAGGCGCACGTAGGAGGGGTTGCCCTCGTCGCCGTCGTCCTGGTCCGCATCGAGGATGTCGTCGGCGAGCTGGAAGGCGAAGCCCAGGGCGGCGCCGTAGGTCTTGATGGCCTCGAGCTGCTCGTGGTTGGCACCGGCGGCCAGACCACCGAGCACGGCGGCGCACTGCAGCAGGGCGCCGGTCTTCAGCCGGTGGATGCGCTCGAGGGTCTCCGCGGTGGTGGCACCGCCACCGAGGCGGATGTCGGCGACCTGACCGCCGACCATGCCGCGGTAGCCGGACGCGCGGGCGAGGATGGCGACCATCTCGATCTTGGTGGAGGGATCGTGGTGCTCGTCCTCGGCCAGCAGGTCGAAGGCCTCGGTGAGCAGGGCGTCGCCGGCGAGGATGGCCATGGCCTCGTCGTATGCCTTGTGCACCGTGGGCCGGCCGCGACGCTCGTCGTCGTCGTCCATGGCGGGGAGGTCGTCGTGCACCAGGCTGTAGGTGTGGATCATCTCGACCGCAGCGGCGGGCGCCATCGCGGGGGCGAGGTGCTCGTGGCCGAGGGCCTTGAAGACGGCCATCGTGATCAGGGGCCGCACGCGCTTGCCACCGCCGAACAGGGGGTAGCGCATCACCTCGCTGAAGTCCGCGGGCCAGGAGTCGCCCAGCAGCGGCTCCATGTAGGTGTCCAGCAGCTCGCGGTGCTGGCTCATCCACTCGTGAAGATCGATGGTCATGATTCCTCCGGATGCCCTCTGTACCAAGAACGGCGAGACCACGCCCGTGGGCGTGGTGACTCCTGCGCAATCGTTGACGGACGCCGGCGTGTGGGTGGCCTCAGGTCATGTCCGGGGGTCGTAGGGATAGTTGTCGACGAAGAGCACGACGATGAAGGTCTGCACGGGCACCCTCACCCCATCTTCCTTGTGGGGACGCCAGCGCCACCGCGAAACGGCATGGGTCGCAGGCTCGTGGAAGATCGAGTGACAGCCCGAGACCGAGGTGTCGTAGGGCACGCCCCTCTCGTCGAAGCGGACCCGGACCTTGCACCTGGAATTGGTGATGCCCATGCCCCTGACCTCGTCAGGGTACTTCGGCTTCACCCGGCGTCGCACCCGCAGACTCTTCGGCTTGGCCTTGTGGGGATTCTCTCGGGTGTAGCCGGCCTCGGGCTCGTCCCCCACCGGGGTGTCCGCATCCTCGACGTCGCCGATGGTGTCCTCTGGGATCGTGTCGGGGGGCGAACCCTGCTCAGACGTCGTGGGCGAGGCCGGGACATCGGCCGCATGGCCGAGTCCCGACATTCCCAGCAGCATGAGCGCGCAGTGGAATCCGAGGAACAGCTTCCGCCGGATCGTGGCATCGACGCGGTGAGGAACGGGTGTGGAGCGGAACAGAGGCATGAATGGGACTCCCGCGAACGTCTCGACGGCGGCGTTCGCTCAGCGTGGCCGCGACGTGATGGTCAGTGTGTACTGGGTCTTGTAGGAGATGGGCTCTCCATCCCGGACAAGGGGCTCCCAGCGCCACCGCATGATGGTCCGCGAGGCGGCGTCGTGGAAAATCCAGTAACAATCATCCACCTCGGTGTCCGTCGGGCGACCCTTCTCGTTCACCGACACGAGCACCTTGCAGGTGTCCTGCTCGATGCCGGCCCGTTTGGCCTCGTTCGGCCACTGCGGCTTCACCATCTTGCGCAGAACGGGCTTGGGCTTGTTCTCAGGCGTGGTGGCAGCCTCGGCGGCGGCCGCGCCTTCGGGCGAAGGCTCGGCCTCGGGCTGGCTCGCGTGGGCGGTGCCGGCGAGGAGGAGCGTGGCGAGCGTCACGACAGCAGGGCGCATGGAACGGACTCCTGGGAAGGGGAGCCCAATGTGCCCTATCTCTCCACGAACTTCACCACGATGTACGTCTGCGCCTTGATCCTCACGCCGGCATCCTTGATCGGGTACCAGCGCCACTGGGAGATCGCGCTCTGGGCCGACTCGTGGAACACCCTGGGGCATCCCTCCACCGTGGTGTCGTAGGGCACGCCCTTCTCGTCGATGTGCACGCGGACCTTGCACTTCTGGGTGCCCATGCCCATCCCCTTGGCCGCAGCCGGGTAGCGGGGCTCCACGCGGCGCTTCACCTTGAGCTGGGAGTGGTGCAGGACCTTGGGACCGCCACCGAGCTTGCCGTCGGGCACGCCGTTCGGGTCGCCCCCGACGAGGCCGCCTTGCTTGCCGCCGTCCACGCCGCCGTCGACCCCTCCCTCCTCGCCGGCGGACCGGGCCTGGCTCGCGACCTTGGGGTCGACCTTGTCCTGCAGCTCCTTCACGTCGTCGGACATGTCGTCCGGGTTCGGCTTGTCGTCCGAGCTGTCCTCATCCTCGGAGGCCGCGGACGCGGCGGGCGGGGGAAGCGGCGGGGGCGGCGCGGCCATGTCCATCTGCTCCTCCTCGCCGAGGACGGCCTCGATGATGGGGATCTCCTCCAGGGGGACGGCCTCGACCACCGCGGTGGCGGTGGCGGCGGCGAGCAGGAGGAACGCGAGGCCGCCCAGCGCCGACAGCCCCAGCGCGATGCCCGCCGATGTGGCGGTCCGTTGGGCTGCGTCCGGGTCGATGTGGGTACCGACGGTGTCGAACATGTCGTGCCTCCTTTCGGTGGGGACACGAGCGTCCCCTGCACAGACAGTTCAACGAGATGGGCCGGCGTGAACTTACACCGGACGGAACGTCGGTTCCGACCCCAAGAAGCAGGACACCACGCCCGAGTGGGGCGTGGTGTGGTGTCGTCCAGGGACGAAGAAGCGGCCGCTTGGCCCGAGCGACTCAGCCGGGGCTGAACAGCAAGGGGTAGCGGACACGCGCGGTCTTCTGCTCACCGAGGGGCTGGTACCTCAGACCCTCTGCGGCCGTGTCGACACAGGCCTCGAGCTCGGGGGACTCCATGTTGGAGCCCACGATGCGGTGACCCATGATCTCGCCCTGGGGACCGATGTCGACCTCGAGCATGAAGCGACCGGACAGGTCGGGCTGGGTGGACAGCTGCGTGAAGTAACAGGACTGCACGAAGCCACCTTGAGCCGTGAACTGCTCGTAGGCCTGCTTCTCGGTGATCTCACCGACGACCGTCGGCGTGCCGATGGTGACGCCACGAGGAATCGAGCCAGGAGCGACCGAGGTGGGCTCCAGGGGGCCCTCTTCCTTGACCTTGGCCAGGGCGACCTTGTCGGCGCCGGCCTCGCGGGCGAGATCCATCGCCATGACGACCTTGTCGAAGAGGATCGACGTGTCGGCATCGATGAAGACGATCTTGTTGGTGAGCGGCTTGAGACGACGGGTGATCTCGTAGGCCAGGACGTCTTCGCCCATCACGCGCCGGTTCAGGGCGTAGGTGCCATCCTCATACATGGCCAGCACGAGCTGATCGGGCTGGGGCTCCTGGTTGAGCACGGGCTTGTTCGTGTTGCTCGGAAGCTTCACGCCCATGCTGGAGACCTGGATGGGGATGTTGACCATCATGATGATGAGGACGACGAGGACGATGTCGATGAGCGGAGTCATGTTGATCTCCGACATCGTTCCGGACGAACCGAGTTGAGCTCCCAACTTAGCCCTCCTGTTCGGCGGCGATGAGAAGCGTGGTCATGTTCTGCTCTGCGAGCACATCCATGACCTCGCGAACCGCGCCGTACTCGAGGCCCTTGTCGGCCTTGATCATGATCGAGCGGGCGATGTCGGACTTCCGGTACTCTTCATTGATGACATCAATGATGGTGACCTCGTCGACTTCCGTCTGCTCGACCCACCAGGTGCCCTGGGCCGTGACCGACACCACGATGTGCTGACCGACATCGTTGACGGTGGTGGTCTGCGTGGCCTTGGGCAGGTCGACGTTCATGCCGGACTGCAGCATGGGCGTGATGACCATGAAGACGACCAGGAGAACGAGGACAACGTCAATCAGCGGCGTGACGTTGATGTCTGCCATGGGTCCGCCGCCGGACCCCATCGAGGCACCCATATTACTTCGAGGCCTCGGCGGTGATCGGGTCCTGGATCAGCTTCTCGGCCCAGATCATGAAGTCCTGCTCGCCCTCGGCCAGCTCATCGGCGACCTTGTCGGTGCGGGTGTTGAAGTAGTTGAAGAACCACACGCCGACGACGGCCACACCGATACCCACACCGGTGGTGATGAGTGCCTCGGAGATACCTGCGGAGATCGACGCCAGACCGGAGCCGGCGGTAGCCATGCCCTGGAAGGCGTTGATGACGCCGAAGGTGGTGCCGAACAGGCCGACGAAGGGAGCGGTGGAGCCGACCGTGGCGAGCACGGGCATGCCGCGCTTGAGCTTGGCCATCTCGATGCCCATGGCCTTCTCGACGGCGCGGTGGGCGGCGTGGACACCGTGGATGTCCTGGCGCTCCTGCATCTCTGCGAGACCGGCGGAGAGGAGGCCGGCCATGTAGGCGCCCTCGTACTCCTCGGACTTGGTCATGGCGAGTGCACCGGAGACGTCGTTGGTGACGAGCTTGGGCACGATGTTCTCGACCAGCTGCTTGGACAGCTTGGTGGCCTTGGAGAAGGCGAGGGAACGCTCGATCGCGATGATCAGGGTGGCGACCAGCATGAAGATGAGCATGACGATGACGGTACGCGCCAGGAAACCGGAGTGGGCCCAGATCTCCGAAAGGGTGAATCCAACGGCCTCTTCCTCGGCGAACGCGGAAGTCATGGTGGTCAACAGCAGCATCATGATGACTCGATCCTGTGTCTGTGTTTCGTCACCCGCCTCTCGTGGCTCGGTGGCCATTCATTGAGGGTGCGGGCACCGACGGCGGGTTGACTGGTATGCCCGAAAATGGGCGAAACGATTTACTTTTCGATGAACTTGACGACGATGAGGGTCTGCGCGCGGATCTTGGCTCCGGCATCCTTGATGGGGTACCAGCGCCACTGCATGATCGCGGACGATGCGGCCTCGTGGAACACCTTGGGGCATCCCTCGACGGTGGTGTTGTAGGGCACGCCCTTCTCGTCGATGTACACGCGCACCTTGCATTTCTGCTCGCCCATGCCCATGCCCTTGGCGGCAGCGGGGTAGCGGGGCTCGACGCGGCGCTTCACCTGGAGCTGGGAGTGGTGGAAGGTCTTGGGGGCGTTGCCGAGCTGTCCGCCGACGACACCGCCTTCGACACCACCGATGACGCCACCGATCACACCGCCCTCGACACCGCCCTCGACGCCACCTTCGACGCCTGCGGGACGGTCCTGGCTGCGGACCTTCTCCTCCACCTTCTCCTCGAGATCCTGGATGTTCTCCGACATCTCGTCAGGTGTGGTGGGGGTGGGGTCCTCCTCCTCCTCCTCGGGCTCGTCCTGCGCACCGGGGGCCGGCGGCGGCGGCGGAGGGGGCGGCGGAGGGGGGGCCTCCATCTCGGGCTCCTCATCGGTGATGACGGCCTCGATGATGTCGAGCTCTTCCGGGATCAGATCCGGGTTGACGGTCTTCACCGTGGCGTAGGTCAAGGCAAGGAAGCCACCGACGCCCAGTGCCGTCAGGCCGAGGGTGATCGCCACGGACTTTGCAGTCCGTTGTGCGGCCTCCTCATCGACGTTCTTTCCGACGCTATCGAACAACTTGTGTCTCCACGCTTGGGGACGGATTCCGTGGCACGGGTGTGCCAGCTCAGCCGCTGGAGGGCCAGCTATTCGGCTACCAACCTACACCAGTACGTCGTGTCGTGCAGCCGGGGTGAGAGCACCCCCGCTACGTAAGGCACGGGAGACGGCCGTGGGGCCGTCGCTGACCGATGTCGACATTCGCCAACAGACTGCGTTGATCCGTTCATCCCGGAGAAAGGGTTGAGCTTGGACGTGTGAAGGCTAGGTGCCGCCGCACGAGGACGTGTCAGGTTCGAGATCCAAAAAAGCCGTCAAAGGGGTTTCGATGGATCCCGGTGACGGCTTTCATGAACTGGATCAAGAGGGGTCTTCGAGCGGTTCCGCAGTGGGTCCGGCAGGACCCTGACTCAGGGCGGCGACCCTCTGCTCTGCGGCATCGAGCGCTTCGTGGCATCCCTTGGCCAGCTCGACGCCCTCCTCGAACAGCTTCAGGGCCTCGTCGAGCGGCAATTCGCCGGATTCCAGCTTGCGAACCTTGCTCTCCAGGGACGCGAGGGATTCCTCGAAGGCGGGCTTGGTGCTCATTCGGACTCCTTCAGGCGCAGGCGCTCGATACGATCGATCACGAACGTGCGGCGCTCCTTCTCCCCGAGGTCGTAGCCCACCAGCACGGGGGACTCACCCTTGAAGGCGAGGCGGTCGGGCTCGACGAGCATGGGAAGGCGCTGACCGTTCTTGGCCAGGTAGACCATCTCCATGGGCGTGCCGTTGACGAGTGCCTGGTTGATGAGGGTGCGGGCCTGGGCCGGGTCGACCAGAGGCGGGCCCTGCTGGGCCTTGGCCTTCTTCGTGGAGGCGCTGCGGGAGCCGGGGACGGCGCGAAGGCGCGACGGATCCACCAGATCCGCGGAGCGGCGGGTGGGCTCGCGGGCGTCCTCGCGGGCCTCGATCAGCATCTTCACGAGCTGCTCGCGGGCCTCCACGACATCGGCGCTGCCCGGGTAGGAGCGGATCTCCTTGGAGGGGGAGAAGCCGGAGTCGGCCAGCACGCGGGCGATCTCGTCCTGCTTGGAGCGATCGACGGCGTACAGGCCCGGGGCGAACCGGTGCAGGACGTAGGGCTTGACCCGCTTGTTGTTCTCGAAGCGGCGGATCTGGGAGCGGTGCACGGTGAGGACCATCAGATCGTGGAACTCGACGTCGCCACGGTGGCCGATCCAGCCCTTGAGGGTGTCCTCGACGTTCTCGGGCAGGCCGAGCTGGCTGTTGTCGCGGAGGAACTGCAGGACGTCGTCGCGGCGCCAACCCGCGTCGAGGGCCCGCTCGATGGACTCCTCGGTGATCTGGTAGGTGTTGGCGCGGTCGATGCCCTTGAGCTCGGCCAGCTCGCCCATGCGGAACAGCAGGATGGGGGCCAGGCCGGCCGGCGCCATCATCTTGAAGTCGGGGGTGAGGTAGAACTGGCGGAAGCCGTCGTCGGCCTCGGGCTCGAGCAGCACGCGGGCACGCTCGGTGAGCCGGTAGAACTTCTCCTGGCCCCACATGCCCATCTCGAGCAGGCCGGTCTGCACCAGACCACTGAAGGAGTAGGTCTCGCGCTCGTGGGAGCGGGTGGAGCCGTAGGAGCCGGACGCGTAGCGGGTCTGCCAGTCGCGACCGCGCTTCCAGCGACGGTACAGCGCCTGCAGGGGACGCTCGGCGATCCACTCGCCGTCGGCGCCGTGGATGGCCCACAGGACCCACTCGGCCATCTCGAACCGGCCGTCGAGGGCGCGGAAGATGAGGTCGCGCTGATCCTCGGGCTCGAGCTGCAGCCACTCCTCGGTGAGCTCGCGGTTGAGCGAGATGTGGTCGCCGATGAGCTCGACCATGCCGTGCATCATCAGGAAGTCGAGGTGGAACTGGAACAGCTCGGAGTCCGGGGTCCACAGCTGGGCGAAGAACTCGTCCATCGCCTCCTTGTCGTGGCGGTAGACCTCGTGGCGTTGGGTGAGGCGGACGTTGGTCTGGCTGAAGTAGGTGGCCAGCGACGTGATGGAGAAGTCCAGCGGCGGGTTGAAGGGCCGGTGGTCGAGGACCCGGATCTCCTCGCTGTCGAAGGTGGGCAGCTTCAGCTCGTCGCTCACCGCCATCAGCAGGCTGTCGATCAGGGGATCGGGGACGATGTACATCCAGTCGTCGTCCTGCTTGTCGGACGCCATCAGGATGCCCTTGTCGGCCAGGGCCGCGAGGGACCGCTTCCACTCGCGCTCGGAGCCGCCGTAGGTGCTCATCAGCTCCCGGTGCAGCTCGCCGGCGTGGGCGATGCCGCCCGCCTGGAGCAGCGCCGCCAGGGCCTGACGATCCTTGTCGTGGGACTGCTTGAGCAGGGCGTCCAGGCGACCGCCCTGGGCCAGGGCACGTGCGGCCAGCTGGATCATGCGATCGGGGGAGCCGACCCGCTTGGGCTGTCCGCCGAGGGCCCGGTAGAGGTTGCCCAGCAGGTTGGTGGGCAGCTCGGCCAGCCAGTCGGTGATCGACTCGACGTCGACCGCGCTCAGGCGCCGGCGACGGGTGGTCGCGGAGCTCGGGCGATTGCGCTTGGGCCGGCTGTTGCGCTTGCGGTGGGGGTTGCGGCCCGGCGCGGGGGTGGAGACGGTGGTGTGGGCCACCTCGACCACCTGGCGGCGGCCGAAGCTCTGGCGCTCACCGAGCTCGGGGGCCGCGGGGGTGCTGACCTTGGGGGCCGGCTGGGCGCTGCGGCTGCCTCCGCCGCCGCCACTGGAGCGACGACGCCGCCGCTTGCGGCGCTTGGAGGAATCGGAGGAGGGGCTGCCCTGTTGCTCGCTCATGGATCAACTGGCCTCGGATGTGGGTGCGGATCAGGCCGCGTAGTCTTCGATGTGGTAGCGGTAGCCCTGCTCCGTGAGGAAAAGCTGCCGTTTGACGGCGAACTTCTGCTCCTTGGTGTCGGTGCTGACCACTGTGTAGAAGAAGGCGTCGCGCTCCTTGGGACGCAGGATGCGGCCCAGGCGCTGGGCTTCCTCCTGGCGGGAACCGAAGGAGCCGGAGATCTGGATGGCCACGTTGGCATCCGGAAGATCGATGGCGAAGTTGGCCACCTTGGAGACGACCAGGCGCTTGATCTCGCCCTTGCGGAACTTCAGGAAGAGCCTGTCGCGTTCGCGCTGGGGGGTCTTGCCCGTGATCAGCGGGGCGTCGATCTGCTCGGCGATCTCGCGGAGCTGGCCGAGGTAGGTGCCGATGATCAGGATGTTGTCTTCGCGGTGGCGCTTGATGAGGCTCTTCACCGCGGAGATCTTGGCCGGGTTCTCGGAGGCGAGACGGAACTTCTCGTTCTCGTTGGCGCGCTCGTAGCGGGCCCGCATCCGGCGGCTCAGGGGCACGCGGACCTCGTGGCAGCGGGCCTCGGCGACGAAGCCGCGCTTCTCGAGCAGCTGCCAGGGCAGATCGTAGCGCTTGGGGCCCACGAGCGAGAAGACATCGCCCTCGCGGCCATCCTCACGCACGAGCGTGGCGGTGAGGCCGAGCCGACGGACGCCCTGCAGCTCTGCGGTGGCGCCGAACACGGGCGCGGGCAGCAGGTGGACCTCGTCGTAGACGAGCAGGCCCCAGTTGTGGTCGCGGAACACATGCATGTGCTCGTAGTCGGCGTTCTTGGAGCGACGCCAGGTGAGCACCTGGTAGGTGGCCACGGTGACGGGCTTGATGACCTTGTTCTGGCCCGTGTACTCGCCGACCTCGTCCTCGGTGAGGCTCGTCTTGTCGAGGATCTCGCGAATCCACTGGGTGACCGCCGACTGGTTGTTGCACAGCACCAGGGTGTGGGTGCCGGCGCGGGCCATGGCGGTGAGGGCGACGATGGTCTTGCCGGCGCCGCAGGGAAGCACGACCACGCCGTGGCCACCGGAGGGCTGGCCTTCCTGGAACCAGCGCTCCACGGCTTCCTTCTGGTAGTCGCGGGGGTCGAATTCCTTGCCGCCGCGGGTGCGCTTGCGCAGGCTGATGGCCAGGGGGTCGCCGTTGTTGAAGCCGGCGTTGTCGGCGATGGGCCAGTTCTCCATCAGCATCCGCTGCTTGAACATGCCCCGCATGCCCTTGTCGACGGCGTATTCGTTGCGGCCGTCGGGCTTGATGAACTGCTTGCCCGTGTCGGTGCGCTTGACCGACTTCTCGACGTAGCGGTTGTAGAAGGTGACCCGCATGAGGTTCTTGGGGTCGGTGGGGTGGGTCTCCAGGGTGACCAGCCCGAAGCGGCCGATGGTGTCCTGGATGGTCTCGAGGACGTTGGCGGGGATGTCGAACTTGGACATTCCGCGCAGTCCTTCGAGCACCTCCTCGAGGCTCATGCCGGACGAGGCGGCATTCCACAGGGACAGGGGCGTGATCTTGTAGGTGTGGAGCAGCTCTGGCGAGCTCTCGAGCTCCGCGAACCGTGCGAGGAAGTCGCGCGCCTGATCGAATTGGGGGTGCTTGGTCTCGACCAATACCTTGCCGTCGCCCTGGATGATGACCGGGTTGGACGGATTCATCTGCATGTGTGCGCCATGCTTGTGCTCCTCCTCGGAGCCTCTCCGGTCCCATGACAGACGCGGGGCGCGGTGGCCTCACGTGCCGGCAGGGCCGGGGTGAACGCATGGGGTGAGGGATTCTGCCCACACCCGTGACAGCCAGGCCGGAGCCTGCACTGGGGAAAGCCTCGGAGCCATGCGTGGAAGGATCCTGAGCGTTGGCATCAGAATCGCGCGGGCTCCCGATTGCCCTTTTTTTATGGATCCTCCTCCGGATGTCAAGTTCGCAACGCTGCGTGCTGGGCAGAAGCCTGCTACGGTCGGTTCGAAGGGAATGTTGGGGGGCGTCTGGTTGGAGTCCTTGGCGGCCATCGCACACCTGCCAGACGGGCAGGTCGGGGGAAAGGCAGCCGCGCTGGCGCGACTGGCGCAGGCCGGACTGGCGGTACCACCGGCCTGGGTGGTGCCGGTGTCGGTGTTCGAGGAGGCCCTGAGGGAGGGTGGCGCCATGGCCCTGGCCGAGGGTTTGGGCACGGGCGAAGCATCCTGGAAGGAGCTCGAGCAAAGGGTCCTTGGCCTGCCCATCGGCCCGGCGCTCCGGGGGCTGCAATCGAATTCCTCGAATTTCGCAGTTCGTTCGTCTGCTGTGGGCGAGGATGGCGCGGATCGGTCCTTCGCGGGGCAGCACGCGAGCGTCGTCGGCGTGCCGCGGGAGGGTCTCGCGGACGCCGTGCGGACGGTGTGGGCGTCGCTGTACGGTCCGTCGAGCCACGCCTATCGACAGGGCGTGGCACCGGCACCGGGGGCCATGGCGGTGCTGGTGCAGCCGCTGATCGCCGCCCGGTGTGCGGGGGTGGCGTTCTCGGTGGATCCCGTCTCGGGGGCGCCCGAGGTGGTGGTCGAGGCGGTGCACGGGCTGGCGGAGCCTCTGGCGGATGGGCACGTGACGCCCCAGCGGGTGCGGTTCCGGCGGGGCGGGGCGGGCCTGGTCCCGTCCGAGGACACGCCGCACGAGCAGGGGGTCTTCAAGGCGGCGTGGGCAGAGGGCGTACGGCCCCTCCCGGACGCATGGAGACGGGTGCAGCCGCTGGACGAGGTGCGATCCAAGGAGGTCGCCGATCTGACGCTGGAGGTCGAGAGGATCATGGGGGAGCCCGTCGACGTGGAGTGGGCGATCGACGAGGCGGGAACCCTGTGGCTGCTGCAGGCCCGCCCGCTGACGACCCGCCCGGCGCCGGTCGGAGGCGTGTGGTGGACCCGCCGGTTCTTCGGGGAGCGCTGGCCCCAGGGGTGCTCCGTGCTCGGCTGGTCGATCATCGGGCCGCTGCTCGAGCACCACACCTTCTACCCGGGGGTCCATGCGCGTCACCTGGGCGGGGAGCCGCTGTTCCGGCTGGTGTCGGGGCATCCGTACGTGAACGGGGCGCTGCTGGAGCGGCTGGCCTTCCGCCTGCCCGGCATCGGCACGCCGACGTTCTTCGAGGAGATGATGCCCGCGGCGAAGGCGCCGGGCCGGCTCCGGCTGCCGTCCGTTCGCGTGGTGGCGGAGCTCCTGGGCACGTCGCTGCGGGAGAGGCGCTGGCAGCGGTTCTCGCTGGACCCGGTGGGCAATCCGTCCGAGTGGCGGGGATTCCGCCGGCGTGCGCTGGCCCACCTGGCGGAGCGGACCCCGGAGCCGTCCGATCCGGTCGACCTGCAGGAGCGGCTCGACGCGCTGCGGGACCTGGCGCAGACCTACGTGGGCATCCACGTGTCCAGCCTGCTGTGGGCGAACCTGAGCTGGCATGGGCTGAAGGCGGTGCTCGAGCGGTGGCGGCCGCAGGACGTGGGGTCGTGGATGCAGCGGCTGGCGGTGTGTCCCCCGGGAAACGTCTCGGTGCAGGCCCATCAGGCCATCTGGGAGCTGGCCCAGGCGCTGTCGGCGGAGGATCAGCGGGCGCTGGTGCAGGGGCGGGCGCTGTCCGGGCCGGGCCGGCGCCGGGTGGACGGCTTCCTGGAGCGCTTCGGGCATCGGGGGCAGTCCACCTGGGAGGTCTGGGGCCCTCGGTGGCGGGATCAGCCGCAGATGGTGGGGGCCCTGGTCGCCGCCCAGACGGGATCGGCGTCCCCGGCGCTCCGGAGCGAGCGGCAGCAGGCGCGCTACCAGCGGGCGGTGGAGGATCTGCGGCGCACGGCACCGGGTCGGGTGTCGGGACCGGCGCTCGGCTGGCTGTACCTGCTTCGCCGCTACCTGCTTCTCCGGGAGAACCAGCGTGAGGTGCTCGAGCAGCTGCTGGTGGCCATGTCGGACGATCTGCGGTGGGCTGCGGAGCGGCTGGTGGAGGCCGGCGCCCTGCGGCTGGTCGACGAGGTGCGCTGGCTGACGGTCGACGAGGTGTTGGCGGGGCTGCGTGGCGACGACGTGCCCGGCCCGGACGAGATCCGGTCGAGGCGACTCGACGCCACCGGCCCGCCACCGCCGGTCTTCCTGCGAGGTGCCCAGGCCGAGGCGACGCCGGTGGGCGAAGAGCTGCGCGGGCTGCCCATGAGCGGTGGTCGCCACAGGGGCCGGGTGGTCCACGTGCGGACGCCCCTGGACGCCGGCCGACTGAAGCCCGGTGACGTGCTGGTGACCTCGGCGCTCGATCCCGGCTGGACGCCGCTGCTGGCTCGTGCCGGTGCCGTGCTGGTGGAGCTCGGAGCGGTGCTCAGCCACGGGGCGGTGGTCGCGCGGGAGCTCGGGGTGCCGATGGTGGGGAACCTGTCGGGGCTGCAGGGGCTGAGGGACGGCGAGGAGGTCGAGGTGGACGGGGAGCTCGGGGTCGTGCGGCGGGTCTGACTCAGGACGCCGGCACGGCCACCACCTGGAACAGCCCGCCCGGCAGCTGGTGGACGCCTTCGACCCTCATCCGGAAGGGTGCCGCCATGGGACCGAACAGCGGATGGCCGCTGCCGAGCGCCACCGGGATCCGCGTGATGATGATCTCATCGAGCAGGCCTGCCTGGGCGGCCTGACCGATGAGGGAGCCGCCGTCGAGGTAGACGTCCTTGCCGGCGGCGGCGGCCTTCGCTGCGGCGATCATCTCCTCCATCGAGCCCGACACGGCCGTCACGCTCTCCGGGGGATCCTCATCGAGGGCGCGGTGGGTGGCCACGAGCACCGGCGTGTCGCCGTAGGGCCAGGGCACGTCGAAGCCGCGCACGGTGTCGTAGGTGGTGCGGCCCATCAGCAGTGCGCCCACGTTTTCCATGAAGCTGTCGTAGCTGTAGGGGCCGCCCGGGGCGGTGGGGTACTCGGCGACGGTCTCGGGAAGCCAGGAGAGATCGCCGCCCGGGCCGGCGATGAAGCCGTCGAGGCTGGTGGCGATGAAGACGCGGATGCGGGACATGGAGGCCTCTCAGGAACGGGTGATCCGCTTCTTCCGGCTGTGGAAGAACTCGACGAGCTGCTCCGCCGTCTTCGGGCCGATGCCCTCCACCTCCGCCAGCTGCTCGGCGGTGGCGGAGGTCACGGCCCGGGCGCTGCCGAAGTGCTTGAGCAGGGCCTTGCGCTTGGCGGGGCCGATGCCGGGCAGGCCCTCGAGGATGCTGCGCACGGTCTTCTTCTGGCGGGTCTTGCGCTGGTATTCGACCGCCGTGTTGTGGGTCTCGTCGCGCAGGTGCTGCAGCATGCGCAGGGCCGCGCTGCCCTGGGGCAGCTTGATGGGGTCCTTCACGTTCGGCAGCACGAGGCGGTCGGTGGCGCTGCGGTTGCCCTTGGCGTGGTCGGTGCGGGGCTTGACGATGCCCACCATGGGCTGATCCTGCACGCCCAGATCCTCCAGGGCGGCCTTGGCGGCGGCCACCTGGCCCTTGCCGCCGTCGATCACCAGCAGGTCGGGGAATTCGCCGTCCTGCAGGGCGCGGGCGAAGCGACGGGACAGGATCTCCCGCATGCCGCCGTAGTCATCGCCGCCCATGGCCGTCTTGATGCGATAGCGCCGGTACTCGCGGCGATCGGGCTGTCCGTCGGTGAACACGGCCATGGCGGCCACGGGGTTGGTGCCCGACAGGTGCGAGTTGTCGAAGCACTCCATGCGGAGCGGGGGCTCCTTGAGGCCGAGGATCTTCGCGATGGACTGCAGCGCTTCCATGCGGCGGGTCTCGGCGTCGGTTCGCTGCTCGAGGAACAGCCTGGCGTTGCGGTGGGCGATGCCCACGAGCTTGGCCTTGTCGCCCTGCTTGGGCTGCAGCAGGCGCACCTTGCGACCCTTTCGCTCCGAGAGCACCTGGGCGAGGGCCTCGTGGTCGCTTGGGAGCAGGGGCAGCAGGATCTCGGTGGGGATCTCGTCCGGCAGCTCGTACCAGGCGTTCAGGGCGGAGCTGAGGAAGCTGTCGTCGTCGAACCACAGGTCGTCGCCGAGCTGGCTCTGGGCCTCGCCCATGCGGCCCTCCCGCACGGGGATGACGCATGTGGCCACGTGGCGGCCGTGCCGGTACACGCCCCACACGTCGCGATCCCCGCCGCTCGGATCGACCACCCGCTGCTTCTCGGTGGTGGCGGAGATGGCCCGGATGAGGTCACGCACCCGGGCGGCCTCCTCGAAATTCTCGGCCTCGGCGGCCTCCATCATGCGGGCGTGCAGGGCTCGCTCCACCTGCTTCGTGCGGCCCTTCAGCAGATCGGTGCTCTGCTTCGCGATGGTCAGGTAGTCGTGACGATCCACCGGCTCGGTGCAGGGCGCCACGCAGCGGCCCATCTGGTGCAGCAGGCAGGGGCGGCTGCGGGTCTTCAGCACGTGATCGGTGCAGGTGCGCAGTGGGTAGATGCGGCTGAGGAAGGTCAGGGTGTGCCGGGCCTTGTGGGCGCTGGCGTAGGGACCGAAGTACAGCGCGCCGTCGTCCTTGGGGCGGCGGACGATGGTGTAGTGGGGCCAGGCCTCGTTCAGGTCGAGCCGCAGGTGCATGTAGGTGGCGTCGTCGCGCAGCTTGACGTTGAAGCGGGGCCTGTACTGCTTGATGAGGGTGTTCTCGAGGAGCAGCGCCTCCTTCTCGGTGGTGGTGACGATGACGTCGACATCCACCGCCGCGCGCACCAGGTGGGGCACCATCGGCCGCTCGTCGTGGCCCGAGAAATACTGGCGGACCCGATCTCGCAGGCTCTTTGCCTTGCCGATGTACAGGACCTTCGTCTTACGCCCCTTGAACAGGTAGACGCCCGGCTCCGTGGGCAGCGCGGCGATCTTGTCTTCCAGGCGTTGCGACATCCGACCTCCGTCAGCGCCTTATCACGGGATGTGAGCCACAGGCGGGCTTGATCCTCAAGAGGGACACGGGTTACCTCCCTCCGGCTTCATTGGTCGCATGTGCCCCCACGGGCCGGCGTCCTGCTGAGAGACATTCGCTGCGGGATCCCTCGGATCCTGATCGAGGAGTTCCCATGTCCCAGATCGAGCGCGCCATGAGTGCCGGTCAGCTGTCCCTTGCCGTCACCGGTGCCCTCCTGCGCGACGCCAACGTCATGCTCGCCCTCAAGGAGCGTGGCGCGCTGCATCCGATGGCCCTCTCCGGCACGCCCGTGGCCCCCGTGATCGTCCCCGGCGACAAGGGCATCGCCCGTGCCATCGCCACCAAGGGCGGTGTGCTCGCCATCGTCGAGCCCGGCCCGGCCGATCAGGTCTCCCTGCAGAAGCTGGCGCAGATGCTCAGCACCGCGCCGAACAAGCCCACGATCGTGGTGGTCGGCAAGAGCTTCAACGCGCTGGCCTTCTCCATGATGTTCCGCGGCATGAAGGTCGAGCACATCAAGGCCCGCGGCAAGAGCTGGCTCGAGAGCCTGCCGATCCCCTCCGCCGAGCAGGCACCGCTGCCCGAGGTCCCCAAGGCCAAGGCCCGCAAGACCTCCACGGACTCCGGCCCCCGGTTCTGCTTCGTCGGTCGCGACGAAGAGGTGGAGGCCCTGAAGGGTCACCTGTCCACCGGCGGCAGCACCGTGATCGTCGGCCCCCGCGGCATCGGCAAGACCTACCTCATCGAGCACGTGCTGGCCGAGGGCGACTACAAGCGTCTGCCCGATCTCGCCCTGGGCCGCGGTGTCGGCTTCGACACCCTGATCGCCCGCCTCGCCGAGATCACCAAGGCCGGTGGTTCCGATGTCCTGGCCACCCTCCTGGCGGGTGAGCACACCCCCAAGCAGGCCATCGACGCCGCACTCGAGGCCCTCTCCGCCGCCGAGGGCACCGAGGGCCAGGTCATGGTCGTCGAGGGTCTGCAGTTCGCCTCCGGCCGCGAGGGCGACTTCTTCCGCAAGTCCCGCCTCGAGCTGCTGGCCGAGGCCCTGCTCACGGCCTCCTTCCCGCTGCGCATCGTCTGGACCAGCGTGGTGGCTCCCCGCTTCTTCCGCGAGTCCCGCACCAGCGAGCTCAAGATGGTCGAGCTGCAGGGCATCAAGGGTCGCTTCTACCACGACATCTTCAGCGCCTACGGTGCCGGTGAGGTCGATCGCGACAAGTTCGGCCCCCTGTCCGAGAAGCTGCACGGCAACCCCTTCGCCGTGCGCACCGCCGCCATCGCCATCCGCCACACCCCGAGCCTGATCGACAACGAGAAGTTCTTCCGTCTGTCCGGCATCGACGACCGCTCCGGTCTGACCAAGCAGGTCGAGAAGCGGGTGGGCAAGCTCCCCGATCGCGCCAAGGCCCAGATCAAGTTCCTGGCCCACATCCGCTACCCCGTGGATGGCCAGGTGCTCAGCAAGCTCGGCATCAACCGCAAGGACCGGATGTTCCTGCTGTCCGAGGGCGTGCTCGACATGATCGGCACCGAGTCCGGAAGCAAGCGCTACCAGGTGCACAGCGTCGTGCGCTCCACCTTCTCCGCCCGTGAGGTCGCCGACTTCGACATCCTCGAAGAGGTGGGCAACATGTGGCGCGACTTCGCCGGCAAGGCCGAGGGCATCGAGGCCCTGGCCGCGGATCAGGAGGCCAACCGCTGCTTCCAGTCCGCCCGCAAGTACCGCTCCATGAAGAAGCTGGCCTACGCCGACTCCGACGCCGTGGTCGACTCCACCTACGGCCTGCTGCGCTCCAAGAGCCCCCGCTTCGATCTGGCCGAGCGCCGCATCGGCGACGTCCTCAAGGGTGACGCCTCCAACAGCGACGCGTACCTGCAGAAGCTCGAGATGCTCCGCAAGACCGACGCGAAGAACGCCGCGATCAAGCCGGTCATCGAGGAGGCCCTGTCCAAGGCCCTCGTGCCCGAGATCGTCCACGAGGTCGTCGGCATCTACCTCAAGCAGAACGCCCGCAACAAGGCGATCAAGGTGCTCGAGGATGCCGTCGTGGCCTTCCCCGACCAGTCCCGCCTGAAGACCCGCCTCGGCTCCCTGCTGCTGCGCGCCGGCCGTCGGGCCGATGCGGTCGACCTCTTCCGTCAGGCCATGGATCTCGATCCCATGCTGCCCGACGCCTACGGTCTGCTGGGCATGGCCCGCCGTGAGGAGGGCACCCTCAAGCTCGACGAGGCCGAGACCCTCCTGCGTGAGGCCGTCCGCCTCGCCCCCGGCGATCTGGTCCAGACCAGCCGCCTGGTCGGTCTGCTCCTCGACATCGCCAAGGGCATGCCCGAGCGCGCCGAGTCCGCCCGCGAGGAGGTGGCCCAGCTGCTCGAGGATCTCCTGCAGATGCCCGGCAACAAGGAGTCCCACGAGGTGCACCTGCTGTGGGCCGTCGCGCTGCGCGAGCAGGGCACGGATCTGGAGCGCGCCGCCTGGTTCCTGAAGAAGGCCCGCAAGTTCGCGCCCCGCAACCGCTCCGTGCTGTCCCGTCTCGACGTCGAGGACGCGCGCCTGCTCGTGGCCCAGGGCAAGCTCGGCAAGGCCGAGAAGCTCCTCAAGCAGCTCGGCCGCAAGGAGCCCCAGAACCACCGCGTGTTCGCCGCTCTCGCCACCGTGTTCGAGGCCATGGGCCAGAACGTCGCCGCCCATGCCGAGCTCGCTCGCGCATGTGACCGCGTCTCTCCCCACTCCCTCGACCGCCAGTCCTACGAGGCCGACATGGCGCGCCTGCAGGCGCTGATCGAGGCCGGCGCCGGCCTGGTCGACGTCGGTGCGGCTTCGGAGGCACCCGCTGCCCCCGAGGCTCCCGAGGCTCCCGAGGCTCCCGAGGCTCCCGAGGTGCCCTCCACGGAAGAGGTGGCCGCGGGTGAGGCTGCTGCCTCCACCGAGGCACTGGGCGAGGAGGTCGCTCCTTCCGAGGCTGCACTCGGTGAGGCTGCCGCCAAGGCTGCGTCCGCCGAGGAGGCACCTGCTGCCGAGGAGGCACCTGCTGCCGAGGAGGCCGCTTCCGAGGAGGCCGCTTCCCATGACGAGGCCGCCGACGAGGACAAGCCCGCCGACGCCTGAGTCCAGGCCCACCGGCACGCAGGCCGCGTCCGTCCCTTCGGGGATGGGCGCGGCCTTCGTCGTTTCCGGAGGCGTTGCGGCTGTGGGGCACCAAGACGACGAAGGGCCGCCTCCGGCTGGAGGCGGCCCTCGTGGGTGCCCGAGAGGGCGGTGATCAGCGAGCGAGGACCAGGGTGGTCAGCTCGGTGATCTTGCCGTCGAAGGTCAGCTCACCATCGACGACGTTGGCCGTGCCCACTTCGTGCCACTCGGATGCGTTGGGCTCGATGTAGTACAGGCTGGCCTCGCCGTCGGCGACGTCCCAGATGTTGGTCATGCGGACGGAGGCGTCGGCCGCGTGGTGGTAGGGGCCGAGGTACCACACACCGAGGACCTCGGTCTCCTCGAGTCCTTCGATGGCAGGGGCCACGTCGGATGCGTCGGAGATGTGGAACTCGGTGCTGCTCTCGGCCAGGCCGAGGTTGGTCACGGTGTCCTGGCCGATGGTCATCCAGATGCCGGGCGCGACCTCCACCTCGGTGGTGGTCTCGGGGATGGTCTGCAGGTTCTCCCGCTCGAGCATGGTGACGTCCACGGTGACGGTGGAGTCGTTCGCGACGGTGTAGGGCAGGACCACGGCAGCCCAGTTGGTGCCATCCTGGGGGATGAGCTTGAAGGTGCCGACGCCGGGCGTGAGGCCGGAGTAGACGTACTCGCCGTTCTCGAAGGACTCGGGGAGGTAGCAGGCGGAGGTACCGCGGCAGTACTGCACGTTCACGTCGGTGACGGGCGTGCTGGCCTCGCTGGTGACGACGCCTTCCAGGCCGGACGTGCCCGCGGGGATTCCGCCACCTGTGTCGGTGGATCCGGTGCTGCCGGTGGGATCGGTGGTGTCGTCCGAGTCGTCGCTGCAAGCCATGGTGGCCGCGAGGGAGAGAGCGAGAAGAATGCGCATGGAAGCTCCTGGTGGGGTCCACGGGTGTGCGGAACGGTAGTGCCTTCATGGCCTGAGGTGGAAAGCACTCTCATCTACAGAGGACCAACCATGACAAACCATGACACGCCGCAGCCGCAACACGGCCCGTGGACGCTTCGAGAAGGATCTCGGAGCGAGCATATCTGATGGGGTTTTCGGGCGTCCACGCCCGCGGTGCATGGTGGGGCGTGGACGTCAGCCGAAGAGCTGGATCAGCGCACGAGCAGCAGGGTGCTCAGCTCGGTGACGCGGCCATCGAAGATGAGCTCGCCGGTGCGCTTGGTGCCGGCGCCCACGAGGTGCCACACGCCTTCGTCGGCGCGGTATTGGTACAGACGGGTCTCACCGTCTGCCACGCCCCAGACATCCTGCATGCGGATGTCGGCGTAGGCGACGTAGTGGTAGGGCTGCACGTAGAACAGGCCCAGGATCTCCTCGGCCTCGACCCCTTCGATGTGGGGCATGTCGGCGCTGGCGTCGGTCCAGGAGAATTCGGTGGCCGGGGTGCCGACGCCCCTGGGCTGCACGGTGTCGGTGCCGAGGCTCATGAACACGCCGGGCGCCACCTCGACCTCGGTGGTGGTCTCGGGCAGCTCGACGGTGTGCTGCTTGGTCAGCATGGTGACGTCGAAGCTGAACGTGGCGTCGTCGGCGATCGTGATCGGCAGCGCGACGGGCGAGAGGTTGGAGTCGTTGGGGGGAACGAGCTTCATCGAGCCGGTGCCGCCCTTCAGGTGGGTGAACGTGAAGTTGCCGTTCTCCCAGACCTCCGGGGTGAAGCAGGTGCCCGATTTGGGGCAGAACTGCACCGAGAGATCGACGACGGGGTTACCCTCTTCGTCCTGGATCAGTCCCTCGAGGCCGGCGGTGCCACGGTTCATGCCGGGGTCGAAGGCCTCGCCGGAGCCGGTGTCGCCGGTGGCGGGAAGGGGCTGATCGTCGGTGGTGCCGTCCGAGCAGGCTGCGGCCAGCAGGCCGAGAATCCACAGGTTGCGCATGTCCACTCCTGTTCATACGGGCGAGGGCATACCAGGGATGGTGGACCGTGGGCAACGTCTCGGAGAATTACGGACGTGATACCCCGTATATGTGATACCGGAAGGAAACAGGTGGGTGGCGAATGCCGGTGTTTCGCATGCCAGACGAGCTGATCGTTCCCGACCCGCGCCTGGCGGACGAGTCGGGATTGCTGGCCGTGGGCGGTGATCTGAAGCCCGAGCGCGTCATGCTCGCCTACCGCAACGGCATCTTCCCGTGGTTCAGCGACGAGCAGCCGATCCTGTGGTGGAGTCCGGATCCCAGGATGGTGCTGTACCCGGAGGAACTGCGGATCGGCCGCAGCCTGGGCAAGCGGATCCGTTCCGGTCGCTACCGCATCACCTTCGACCAGGCGTTCGCGGATGTGATCGACGCCTGTCGCTCGGTGCCGCGGCCGGGCCAGGAGGGCACCTGGATCACCGATGACATGATGGCCACCTACCGGCAGCTCCACCGCCAGGGCCACGCGCACTCCGTGGAGGCCTGGGAGGGCGACGAGCTCGTAGGCGGCCTGTACGGAATCGAGGTGGGGCGGGTGTTCTGCGGCGAGTCCATGTTCGCGAAGGCGTCCGACGCGTCCAAGGTGGCCTTCGCGGCGGCCGTGGAGCGCCTGCGGGACCACGGCTGCGTCCTCGTCGACTGTCAGGTCTACACCTCGCACCTCGAGCGCTTCGGGGCGCGGGAGATCGACCGGGAGGACTTCCTGGAGGTGCTGTGGGAGCAGGGGGAGCTGGCGATGCGGCCGGGGGTGTGGGATTCCAGGTGAGGGTCTGGAATTTCACACGGAGAAACGGGGAGAACGGAGGGTGCACCGCAGAGGCGGGAGGCGGCTGTTCCTGGGGATGGCCCGCCCGAGAGGGCTGTGACGGGTCGAGGAGGGAACCGTTTGATCCAGAGTCTTGGAGAATCAGAGTTTCCAGAGAATCTGACCACTCGATCTTCATCCGATGAGCGGATGGCCTCCCGACCTGGCGAAGACCCCTTGGAATTCTCGGCAACTCCGAACCTCTGGATCAGATGCTCCCATCACGAGCAGCCCCGGACGCACGAGAAGCGGATCGAGCCCCGTGTTCCCACAGGCCTGCAGAGCCGGGAGGCGGTGGTTCTTGGGGATGGCCTGCCCGAGAGGGCTGCCGTGGGTCGAGGTGGGATCCACTTGATCCAGCGTCTTGGAGGATCAGAGATCCAGAGAATCTGATCATTCGAATTCCACTCGATGAGCGGATGGCCTTCCGAGCGACCGACGGTCTCTTTGAATTCTCAGGATCTCCAATCCTCTGGATCAAATGGCTCCCGTCTCAAGTTGCCCCAGACGCACGAGAAGCGGACGAAGCCACGAGTTCCCACATGCTCCCTCCGCTCCCTCCGCTCCCTCCGCTTCCTCCGTGTGAGGCAGCAGGCGCCCCTTCAGTCCTCGTCGATCTCCAGCAGATCATCGAGATCCAGGTCGTCGGTCAGCTCGACGATCTCCTCGTCGTCGCTCGAGGCGTCGTCCTGCTCGTCGGATGCGGGGGCCTCGCTCTTCCTGGACCGCCTGGACGTGCGGGGTGCTTCGACCTCGGCCTCCTCGGTCTCCTCGGCCTCGCTGGCCTCGGTCTCCTCGGAGGTGTCCTGGTCGTCCTTGCCCTTCTTCTTGCGACGGCGGCCGCGGCGGCTCTGCTGGCGCTCCATCTGGGCCTCCCAGGAGGTCTCCTCCGGGCCCGCGGGCACGGGGAAGGGGCCCTGCTCGGCTTCGTTCCAGACCTGGCGCAGCTCGTACAGGGCGCGGTCCCAGCGGGCGAGCATGGGGGGGATGGCGAAGGGCACGAGCAGGGTGCCCGCCTTGTCGGTCAGGGTCTGCAGGCGGGGTGCCACGCGGTTGATGGGCTCGTGGCTGTACACGCCGAGGGCGGGGCCCTGCTTGTCGCGGTGCAGGAGCAGCACGGCCTTGGTGTGTTCCAGCAGAGGCGGCAGCGCGCGGGGCTGGTACTGCGCCGGCGGGGAGTCGACGGTGGACAGGCCCACGAGACTGAAGATCAGCTCCTTGACGGACTCGTCGAGCTCGAGGTCGTCGTCGGCCAGGAGGAAGCCGCTCACCTTGGGGTTGTCGGGGTCGGTGCCGAGGACGTTGCGGATCTCGCGGATGCCGGAGACCTTCTTGAACCAGCGGACCCGGATCTCCTCGATGCGGCCGCCGGCCCGGTAGCCGGTGTACATCTCGACGTCTTCGGCGTCTTCGGGGATGTCGGCCGGGTGGCCGTCCTCGCAGAACGCCAGCAGGGGCTTGCGGGGGAACAGGGCGGCGATGAGCTGGGGCAGGTCGATGCCGGTGTGGCTCAGGCCACGGCGGGCGTCGGCAGCGGAGTCGTCGGAGAACTCGGCACCCGAGACCACCAGACGGTGGATGGGTTCGTCGGGGGCTTCCTCATCCAGCAGCTCCCAGGGTTCGATCCACCGCTCGCGACCGCGACAGAGGCGACCGGGCTTGCAGGGTTCGAAGTCATTCTCGGCGTAGCCGACTGCACGAATCATCAGATTGCTCATCCACAGGCGAAGAAGTTGGGGCCGAGGCTTGCCGACCTGCTGTTGACGGATAGCAGGGATCGCTCAGGAGGCGCCCGTGCCCAACTCGTTCTACATCACGACTCCCATCTACTACGTCAATGGCAAGCCGCACATCGGCCACGCCTATACCACCACCGCGGCCGACGCGGCGGCACGTTTCCAACGTGCCAAGGGCAAGCAGGTCTTCTTCCAGACCGGCACCGACGAGCACGGCCAGAAGGTGCTCGAGAAGGCACGCGAGCGCGGCATGGAGCCCATGGCCCACTGCGACGACATGGTGGTGCACTGGAAGGAGATGATGGAGCGGCTGCAGATCTCCTACGATCGCTTCATGCGCACCACCGACCCGGAGCACATGAAGGCGGTGCAGGGCGTGCTGCAGATGCTGCACGACCGCGATCTGCTCTACAAGCAGGGCTACGTGGGCTGGTACAGCCCGTCGGCCGAGCGCTTCTGGACCGAGAAGGATCTGATCGACGGCAAGTGCCCCGACACCGGCCAACCGGTGCAGAAGGTCGAGGAGACCAACTGGTTCTTCAAGATGAGCCAGTACCAGCAGCGCCTCGTCGACCACATCGAGGCCAACCCGGGCTTCATCCAGCCCGAGTCCCGCAAGAACGAGGTGCTCGGCTTCCTGCGCCAGGAGCTCGGGGATCTGTGCATCAGCCGTCCCAAGGCGCGCATGTCCTGGGGCATCGAGTTCCCCTTCGACGAGGACTACGTCACCTACGTGTGGTTCGACGCCCTGCTGAACTACCTCACGGGCATCGGCTACCGTCCCGATGGCAGCACCCAGCACGAGGCCTTCTGGCCCGCCGACTTCCAGCTCATCGGCAAGGACATCCTCACCACCCACGCCGTGTACTGGACCACCATGCTCATGGCGATGGAGGTGCCGCTGCCCAAGTGCATCTACGCCCACGGCTGGTGGATGAGCCACGACGGCCGCAAGATGAGCAAGTCGCTGGGCAACGTCATCGACGTCGAGCTGCTCCGCCGCAACTTCGGTCTCGATGCCACCCGCTACTTCCTCCTGCGTGAGATCGCGTTCGGGGCGGATGGCCACTTCAGCTACGACGGCTTCCTGGGCCGCTACAACACCGACCTGGCCAACGATCTGGGCAACATGGCCCACCGCGGCCTGTCGATGACCTCCAACTGGCTCGGCGGCACGGTGCCGGCCTACGGCGCGTCCACCGGTCACGAGGAGGCGCTCGTCGCGCTGGCAGGCGAGAAGCTGAAGGAGTTCGACGCCCAGATGGAGGGCCTGCAGTTCCACAAGGCCCTCGACGCGATCATGGATGTCGTCCGCGCCACCAACAAGTACATCGACACCACCGAGCCCTGGGCCCTGAACAAGGCCGGCAACGTCGATGCACTGAACACCGTCATGCGCACGGTGCTCGAGGTGTCCTACTTCGCCACCATGGCGCTCGAGTGCGTCATCCCGAACAAGGCCGCCGAGCTGTTCGGCAAGGTGGGCAAGACCACCGAGCAGGCCCGGGCCGATCTGGTGGCCGCGCTGCACGTGGGTGTCGACTTCCAGGCACTCGAAGAGGGCGCGGCCGTCGAGGTGGGCGATCCGCTCTTCCCGCGTTTCCGCAAGCAGCCCGAGGAGATCGCCGAGCTGCTCGAGGCCGCCAAGGCTGCCGAGGCGGCCGCCAAGCCCGCGAAGAAGTCGAAGAAGAAGAAGAAGTCCAAGGTGAAGGAGCCCATCACCTTCGAGGACTTCTCCAAGCTCGACCTGCGGGTGGGCGAGGTGCTCTCCGGCGAGAAGCACCCCGACGCCGACAAGCTGCTGGTGCTCAAGGTGAGCCTCGGCGAGGAGCAGCCCCGTCAGATCGTGGCCGGCATCGCCAGCAAGTTCTCCGTCGACGATCTCGTCGGCCGCAAGGTCGTCGTGGTGGCCAACCTGGCCCCTGCGACCATCCGCGGCGTGGAGAGCCAGGGCATGATCATGGCCGCCGGCGGCAAGGAGGTCGTCGACCTCGTGGCCGTGGATGCGAACGTGGGTGAGGTCGTTCGCTGAGGGTCTGAGACCTGGCCTGAAAGCCCCTGATGTCGGTGACGACATCGGGGGTTTGTCGTTCTTGGGGGAGGGCTTGTACGACCCGGGGCATGGTGTTGGCCTCACACGGAGGGAGCGGAGGAGGCGGAGGGAGCGGAGGGGTTGTCGCCACGAGGGGCTTCCAGGCGAAAGATGCTGCTCTGGCGGCTCGTGGAGGGAGCATTTGATCCAGAGGATTGGAGGTCCTGAGAATTCCAAGAGTCCCAGGGCAGGTTGATAGGCCATCCACTCATCGAGTGGATCTCGAATGACCAGCTGGAGAGGCCATGATGCCGGAGTCGCCGAAAATTACGGCGTCGTGCGTTCCACGGTGAGCCGCACCGTTGTGGGCTCGTCGGGCACCAGCTCGGTGACCTGGATGTCGTCCAGGCAGTCGGTCACGGTGGTCGGCGCGTCCCACTCACCGAAGTTCCAGAACTCGCCATTCCAGACGGCCTCGGTGCGGGAGGTGCCTTCGTGAGGCGTGTCGAGGTGGCACTTCCAGGCTTCAGCGGTGAGGGCTTCCTGCCAGGTGTTGGGGGATTGCAGGCCGAGGGCGACGAGGCGGGAGTGCGCGTCGCGGAGTTCGTACGCTCGTTGGTCGCACATGAGCCAAGGGTGTGGCTCTGGGACGGTGCATTCCTGGTCCAGCGTGCGCTTCATTCGGTCGGCGAACATGGCCATTCGCTCGTGATCCTCTGTGAAGAGGGCTTTGCGGAGGCCCCATGCGGCCAGTCGGAGGGCGTCCGTAGGTTCGCTTGACTGTATAGAGGCGATGGCGTCGAGCAGCCTGGTGGGAACCGAGGTGAACCGGTTCTTGGTTGAAAGGAGAGCTGCCTGCTCTCGTATAATGGGATCCTCGATGGACTCCATCAGGTCAGTCATGACCTCGTAGTCCCAGTCGTCGGTAGAACCGGCCATCTCTGCGCGGAATTGAGCGAGCCTGACGTGGTCAGCTATGGGGTGATCTGGCCACTTTTCGAGAATGGTATCTGCCAAGAGCCCAAGGGAATCAGGATCGAACTTCGGGATCATGTTTGGATGGTGTTGGTTCCAGTATTCCCTCCTCTCCGGCGAGATGGTTGTCCATCGCTCACCGCTTGGGAGGTGGTTTTTCTCGAACCTGCGCCAGTCTTCCCGGGTTGTCACGACCGCTTGGATCCATGCGGCCTGAAGCGCCATGAGAGCTTCTTCCGGGGTGAGGGGCGACGAGTCTGGCCCGAGTAGGAACTCCTCTTCCGCAGTGACCAGGGCATCCGTGGTTTCCCAACTCAGCCAGTCGACACCAATCCTGGACGCTGCGAGGAGCTTCTCATCGGTTTGTGTGGCGTGAAAGACGGCGTGGTCCCAGCGTGTGTCGTCTGGGTTCGGCCAGATTCGTTCGAAGGGGCGATTGGGCTCGGCGATGAGAGAGCGCGCAACGCGGATGTGTCTCAACCAGATGTGGAGTGACGTCTTGTTCGGGTGCCCTTTCTGAAAGGGTTCATCATCGGAATCTTGGCTATCCGTGATGCGATCGGTGTCGGCTCGACGTGACGAAGTGGACCTGTTGATTGACGTCGACTCGCTCACTCCAGGACGTTCCAGGAGCCATAGCGACAAGAACAAGGCAATGACAAGCAGCGCAAATGTTCTTGTTCCGAAGTTCCGTTTTCGCTTGTCGTGCATGTTCTGGGGACTCCAGCTGATCGGCATCGAAAACCGGCGCGCTGACCGTCCCTCCGATACCGATACACGCTCCCATTCTCTGGTGATCAGGGCCAGAGAATCACGGACTGCGCCGCTGCGAGGTCTTCCAGGAAGACACCGACGCATTCGCCGTGGCAGGTGTCATCATCGCCGCATTGGATTCCGAGGCCACTGTATTGGTTGCCTTCTTCGTCCACACATTCGATGGGACATTCCTCACAGTCGCCACAGATGCCCCCCTCACAGATTTCGCCGGTGTCGGACATCTGATTCAACACCAGAGGGCCAGATGAGGCCACCATTCGCGTCCTGTACGAAGTGGCGGCGGCAGGAATGCTGGTCTCTCGCACGGTGGAGCTGAACAGACCGGAAGCGCCTGAGTGCATCGGCACCGTAACGGCCGCTACGAGCGCACCGTTCGCATCCAGATACTCGAGTTCGAAGCTTACTGCGCTGCTTGCCGACAGCGCACGGCCTTCGACATGGAACTCGATGGCATCCGCACCGGCGAGCGAAGCTTCGTTGGTCACCGCGATCTTGGTGGTGGACGTCGCCGATGCACCCACCGTGAGAACAGGCACGGTACCCGGCGTGTGGACGCCCAGGACGTCGTTGTCGCCCCACACCAGGTTGGGCAGGCAGTCCGTGGCCCACTCGGGACCGCACCCGGTGCTACTGATGAGGGTGAGGTCCAGCTCCCCCCCCCCAGGATACGCTGCTTGCGAGCAGCATGAGAAGTCCAGTCATCTCATCTCCTTGGACCGCCGTGAACGTGGCGACCCGGGGCAATGGTTTGCCAATGGACGTCGAGGGGCAAGACCAAAATTTCTCTGGCACCTTAAAGCATTTGAAAAACGCCGAATATAGCGGTTCTGATGTGTCGTGGTGCTGGGACATTCTGTAGCGCGTCAGTGGGTCGACGATGGATTGATGGCCCATTCTGTGGCGCCGAAAGGACGATTCCGGTGAGGTCGGTAGGGAGTCTAGCCCGCCGTGATGTGCTGGCGAGAGGAGGGTTCCCGGGCGGCTCGTGGAGGGAGCATTTGATCCAGAGGATTGGAGGTCCTGAGAATTCCAAGAGTCCCAGGGCAGGTTGTGAGGTCATCCGCTCATCGAGTTGGATTCGATTGATCAGGTTCTCTGGATCTCAGGTTCTCCTGATCTCTGGATCAAATTGATCCCTCCTCGACCCGCCACAGGCCACTCGGGGAGCAGCAGACCCGTGGTTCGGGGACTCCCGCCCCTGCAAGGAGCCCTCCGCTCGCTCCGAATCCGCGGCTCCCTCCGCGTGAGGCGCGAGCACTGGCCCAGTGCCACAGCCCTCCCTCTCAGGCGATCTTCCCGAACTGCTCCTCGACCATCTCCAGCAACGCTTCCTCGTGCTGCGTCGCGAACCGATGGTCGATCAGCCGGTTGGTCACCCGCCACATCTTCGGGTCCTCGTCCGTCCGCACCACCTCGGGCAGGGCGCCGGGGGCGCGCCAGGGAACCAGCTTGGCCAGCTCGGTGAGCAGCTCGCGCTGCTGGGCGCTGCTGAGGGGGGACTCGATGTGCACGTTGACCGTGTGCTGGGGCCACTCGTCGTTGTCCTTGGTGGACGCCTCGCGCACGAGCAGGCGGTTGGGGATCTGCACCTCGTGGCCGTCGTCGTCGATGACCAGGGTGGTGCGGATGCCGACCCAGTCGACCACGCCCTCGACCCGTTCGTTGCGCAGGTAGGTGCCCGGGCGGATGTGGCCCTCCATCAGCAGCGTGAAGCCGGCGATGAGGTCGGGGATGATGAGGAACAGGGACGCGCCGGCGGTGATGACCAGTGCCGAGGCGAAGACGGGGATGAGCGGCAGGAGGACCCGGGGCGTGACCGCGATGATGGCGGCCGCGATCGCGCCGAGGGCGACGAAGCGGATGAGGCCCTTGGACAGATCGAGGAGCCGGGGCAGCACGCCGTGTCGGGAGAGCTTGCTCATCAGGCCGCGGACGGAGTGGGCCACGAACAGCAGGAACAGGCCGCCCATCAGGAGCAGCATGCTGGGGCCGAAGCCACGGACGACGTCGAGCTGGGACTCGATGGCGCGGGCCCACATCGCCCACTGGGTGTGGATCGGGGAGTCGGCGGGCGGCGCTTCGGCCTCTTCCCCTTCGCTGCCCTTGTCTTCCTTGGGCAGCGGAGGACCGACGATGGGCGTGGTGGACTTCTCCCGCTGACCGGCCTCCGGCCCGGTGGGCTCCTTGGTGGGAGCCTCGGCCTCGGCCTCTTCGCCTTCCGTCGGCTGCTCGCCCTCGGCGGCTCCGTCGGTCTCGGAGGCCTGCTCGTCGGTCTCGGAGGCCTGCTCGTCGGTCTCGGACGGGTCGGTCTCCGCGCTGCGGTCTGCCTCGTCCTCTCCGGGCTCGGTCTCGGCCTCGGGCACGCCGCCGGCGATGTTCGCGGCCTTGCGCGCCTCGAGATCGGGCAGCTCCAGCTCGCCGTCGGGCTGGGGCGGGGGGGCGTCTTCTGCGGCGGCTTGGTCCTCGGTCTCGGACTTGGATTCGGCCTCGGTGCCGGGTTCGGTCTCGCTCTCGCCTTCGCCCTCGGCTGCAGGCTCGGTCTCGCCCTCGCCCTCGCCTTCGGTCGTCGGTTCGGTCTCGCCCTCGGTTGCGGGCTGGGCTTCGCTGTCGGGCTCGGTCTGACTCTTGGGATCGGGATCGGACTGCGGTTCGGCCTCGTCTTCGGGCACGGGCGCGGGCGCGGGAACGGGATCCTCTTCGCCATCGCTTTTCGGCGGGGCGTCCTCTTCTGCCTCATTCACCAGCGGGCTCGGACTCTCCGGAACCTCGTCCTCGGGCAGTGCCTGGCCGTAGGCCAGCCCCGCGATCACCATCCACAGCGCCATCATTCCGCCCACCCCCGTTCCTTGATGACCCGGTGCAGCGCGCGGATCAGGTGGGCGGGCATCTTGTAGCGCTCGTCGCGCCACTCCAGCAGGCCCCAGTGGGCCAGACTGCTCAGGCGGGCGGTGGCCTGGACCTCGGGCTCCCGGAACAGGCGCATGTAGGTGGCCTCGTCGATCCAGCCCTGCCGGGATGCGGCCTGCAGCGTGAGCAGGGATCGGGGGGTGAGCCGCCGCAGGGCCACCAGGGGCACCTGGGGCACCGCGCCCATGACGACCTCCTTCTTCGCCACGTCGACGTCCACGATGGCGCTCAGCCACAGGGCCATGGCGTCGCGGGCGATGCCCTCCGTGGCCCGGTGGAACTGGCGGAACCAGTGGCTCTGGAAGCGCTGCTTCGCCCGCTGGTCGGCGTCGATGTCGAGCTCGGCGAACCGCAGGCTGAAGCCGCTCATCTCGTGGCGTGCCAGCAGGGCCTCCTCGAGCTCCTTCTGCCCGAAGGGCTCGAGGTGGATCGCGTAGGGCAGCACCCGGGCCAGGGGGGCGAAGTCGCAGGCGTAGCGCCACACGTGGGGGTTGGTGGAGACGATCCACACGTTTCGCTGGGCATCCTTGGCGATGCCCTCCACCAGCGCCTTCAGGGCTTCGAAGCCCCCGGGCTTGAGCTGGAAGAAGTAGTGCAGGTGTCGCACCACGTGGACGTGTCCGTGGGTGCCGCGATCGAACCATCCCCGGACCTGCTCCACCGTGACCGGTCCCTCCGGCGCGTGCTCGTACACGGTGCGGGCCTTGAGGTGCCGCAGCGCATCGCGGATGACGGTCTGGCGGCCGACACCATCGGCGCCGAGCAGCGCGGCGGCCTGCAGGGTGCCCCGGCTCCTGCTGCTCAGGGTGGCGGCCAGCTCCTCGGCCAGGGCGCGGCGGCCCTCGAGCAGCTCGCCGGCCTCCAGCGCACGGCCGCTGAACAGGCGCTTGTAGACGATGGGGATGTGGGCCGTGGGTGCCGGCCTGCGGAAGCTTGACGGACCCAGGGCCTGGCGGAAGTCGGGGCTCGGCTGCAGGCCCAGGGCGTCCCGCAGATCATCGAGGCGATCCTGGCCCACCAGGTCCATGGCCTGCAGGCGGGCCTGATCGGCGCGTCGGGCCAGCTCGGGCAGCACCTCGCTGCCCTTGCGGCGGGCCGTGGTCAGCGTGCGCTCGGGGGCGGGCTGGATCTCCTGGAACTCGCCGTCGGCGATCATCGCGCGCAGGTGTTCGAGCTCGGTGATCACCACGTCGCGCAGCTTCTGCTCGACCTGCCCGAACCACTCCTTGCTGGCCTCCATGGCGTCGGCGACCAGCTCCTTCTGGCGGGGCAGGCCCTGCAGGAGGATCTGGATGGCGAGCCGCTGGCTGTTGTCGGTGGGGCGGTCCTCGGCGAAGCCGGACATCTCGCTGGCGGCCAGATCGGCGTTGAAGTTGAGGACCTGCTCCAGATCGTCGACCACGTGCCGCACCTGGTCGACCTTGGAGGCGTAGCGCCGGGTGAGGTCGAGCAGGTTGCGGGTGACGGTCGTCTCGAGGTGATCGACCACGAGCTTGCGGAAGGGCACCTCGGCGGTCTGCAGATCCGACGGTAGCGACCAGGCGCCCTCGAGGGCGGAGCCCACGGGCACCTCGTAGCGCTCCGTGAGGCTGTTGGAGGCGCGGGACATCGCGTCGAGCAGGGGCTGCAGGGCATCGTGACCCGCGAGCTCGTCGCGCAGCGTCTCGGTGCCGCGGCTCGCCTCCTGGGTGATGCGGGTGAGCTGGTTGACACGCTCGTGCACGGCCTCGGCACGCTCGGCGCCGGTCATGTCGCTCTGGCAGATGGCCTGCAGATCCTCCAGCGCCTCCGGCAGGGCCTGCTGCACGCGCTCGAGCTGCAGGTAGGCCCGGCCACGCACCTGCCGCGCGATGCGGGTGCCGTGGCGGTCGAGCTCTGCCTCGACGCTGGTCTGCAGGCTGAGCAGCTCCATCTCCAGCGACAGCGCGCTGAAGCGGGTGGCCGCGGCTTTCATGGCGCCGGGCATGCCGTCGTCGAGGTGGGCGAGGGCCGCCTTGCGATCGGCCTGGACCTTGCGCCACGCGCGCGAGCGGGCGGGCAGGGTGACCGTGCCGATGCGCTCCATGTCGGTGGCGATGTCGGTGGTGGCGTGGGTGAGGATCGACTTGAACCGGCCGCAGGTGGCGTCCACGACGGCGTCGAGGCCCTTGAGCGCCGAGTCGAACTGCGACTGCATGTCTTCCCGCAGCAGCAGGCGCGCCTTGTCCGGGTCCTTCGCCTGCACCATGGCCCGGGACTGGTCCAGCGCCCGCAGCATCAGCGCGCGGGTGGTGGCGCTCAGGTTGAACTCAGCGTTGACCATGACCGCCGGCACGCCTTCGAGGCGCTCGATCACCTTGCCGGACAGGTGGTAGCGGTACAGCTGGCGAAGCGGGATCGTGCGGTTCTTGCCGCTGCCGGACACGAGGTACAGCAGCGACTGGGCCAGTCGCAGGCCACGGCTCGGCGACTTGGTGCGGGGCACCTGGATCGTGCGCGGACTCGACTGCACGATCTGGTCGAGGATGTCGACCAGCTCCTCCGGATCCCACAGGGTGCGGCCCACGCGGGCGGAGTGGTCGAGCACGTGGGAGCGCCAGCGGTCGATGAAGTCCTCGGCGGCGTGCAGGTAGGCCTCCTGGCGCTCCTCCGCCTCCTCCATGGTGCTGATGGTCTTCAGGCGGTGCTCGAAGCGCCGGCTCGCCTGCCGCAGGGCGGTCAGGTAGTCCTCGGCGCTGTCCTTCCACAGCCGGGCCGGGCCTCCCCGCAGATCCTCCACCAGCACGGACAGGTCGTCCTGCAGCTCGGCGAGCTGGGTGGTGAGGTCGGGGTGGCTCATGGTGCCGGCATCCACCCAGCCGTCGCGCCGGTGGCGGACGCCGACCTGGTTGCGCAGCGACTCCGGGATCTCGTCGGTCTCCTCGACGAGCGTGATGGCGGCCCGCAGGAAGATGGGACCGAGGGCGCCCGTGACGGCGGCGATGCCCCACAGGATGGCCGTGAGCTCCTCGTTGGCCTCCACGTCGCTGAACAGGGCGCCCCAGTTCATGAGGCCCGCGACGGGGATGGAGGTGGCCACCAGGGCCGTCCAGCCGTAGCGGGATGCCTTGGAGGGGCCCGCGATCAGGCGGGCGATGCCGGTGGCCGCAGGGAGCAGCACCACGGCGCGCAGCACCGCCAGACCGAGCGCGATCGGCAGCACGGGGATGATCAGCGCCAGGGGAAGGGCGGCGCCGGCGAAGGTGAAGAGCACGGCGAAGCTGATGGGGAGCAGCCGGTCGATCGCGTCGTCTTCCTGGCCGGGGGCGAACTGCCCCAACATCAGGCCCGCCGTGAGCATCATGAGCGGGATCGACAGGCTCACCCGGTTGGCCACCAGGGCACAGAGCACCACGGCGACGGCGACGTACAGCCCGTGCCCCTGGGACTTGCGCGTGCCGGCCATGATGAGACCGCCGGCGAGCACGCCCATGAGCAGGGTGCCGCCGATGCGCTCGATGCTGCCGGGGTCGCGCAGGAGGGGAACCTCGACGCCCAGCAGCGGCTGCGCGAGCGCGAGGACGGCGAGGGCCACCAGCTCCACCAGCAGGGCCGTGCGCAGGGCCGTGCGGGCCACCGGGCCCTCGGACCGCAGCTCCTGCAGCACCGAGGCCACCAGGAGCACGGAGGCGGAGGTCATCGTGATGGCCAGGCCGACCAGATCCCCGAGATCGTGGATGATCCTGGCAGGGGCCGCCTGGTTGCTCTGGGGACCGAGGGCGAGCCAGTACAACACGCCACCGAGCGCCGTGGCGGCGGTCAGGTGGCCCACGGTGAGGCCCGCGATGGTGGGCCACTCCTCGCGGGCGCGGCGGAAGTTCACCTGCCGGCCCACCCACAGCATGGCGATGCCCATGGCCGACGCCCGCAGGGGGGCACCCATGGCGCGCATGCGGTCGTTCAGCAGGCCGTCCACATCGGGCCAGTAGACCTCGAGGGCCGACACCAGATCCGCCAGCGGCTCGCCCATGAGCACGCCGGTGGCCAGGAACGCGAGCGCGGTGGGGATGCCCCAGGACCTTGCGAACTGACCCACCGTCCACGACAGGGAGATGGCCGCCACGAGGATGAGCGCGGCCACCTGCTGGGCGTTGCCCTGGTTGAGCGCCACGAGGATGCTGATCAGCAGCAGCATCGCCATGAGCTGGCGGAACCGGCCCGGACCGGGGCGCTTGCGCTGGATCGGGTGCTCCGCCGTGATGTCGTCCTGGTGCCTGCGCTGGGGGCTGCCGGCCATCAGCGTCTCCAGAAGTCCGGCAGGAGCAGGGCCAGCAGGGTGAAGAACTCGAGACGGCCGAGGATCATCGCGAGGCTGAACACCATCTTGGAGGTGCCCGTGTACCCGGAGAAGTTGTCGGCGCCCTCGTAGAACGGTGCCGGGCCCATGTTCGACAGGCTGGTGAGCATGGCGCCGAAGGCCGTGCCCAGCTCGACGGGCTCGATCCAGGTGATCAGCATCACGCCTGCGGCCATGAAGACCATGTAGACGAAGAAGAAGACGGCCACCTCGGTGAGCACGGGCTGGGCCACCCGCTTGCCGGACATGCGGATGGTCTGGATGACGCTGGGGCGGATGTTGCGGCGCACCTGGGCCATGGTGGACTTGGCCAGCAGCACGATGCGGGAGACCTTGATGCCGCCGGCGGTGGAGCCGGACATGCCGCCGATGAACATCATCAGCAGCACGATGCCCAGGGGCCACGGCGCGTAGGCCATGTAGTCGTCGGTGCCGTAGCCGGTGCTCGTGATGGTGGTGGCCACCATGAAGAAGGCGTAGCGCAGCGACTCGATCGGGTTGTCGCCGTGGTTGACCAGGATGCCCAGCGCCAGCAGGGCCGTGGCGCCGAGGACGAGGCCCACGTACACGCGGAACTCGGTGGAGCGCAGGAACACCCGCAGCGACCGGGCCCGCAGCGCGCCGTAGTACAGGCCGAAGTTGACGCCCGCGATGAGCATGAACACACCGATGACGGTCTCGATCAGGGCGGAGTCGAAGGCGGCGACGCTGGCGTTCTGGGTGGAGAACCCGCCGGTGCTCATGGTGGTGAGGGAGTGGCAGATGGCCTGGTACAGATCCATCGTGGGCACGCCCTCACGGGCGGGGGTGAACCAGCCGATGAGCGCGAGCACCACCACCTGCAGCACGGTGAACACCGTGTACAGCAGCCACAGGGTGAAGCTGGTCTCGCGGATGCGGGGCTGCAGGCCCTCGGCCGTGGGACCGGGCACCTCGGAGCGGAACATGTGCTTTCCGCCGACGCCCACGTTGGGGAAGACGGCGACGAACAACACGACGATGCCCATGCCGCCGAGCCACTGGATGATCGACCGCCACAGCAGCAGCGGCCGCGACATCGTGCCCTCGATGTCGCTGAGGATGGTGGCACCGGTGGTGGTGAACCCGCTGATGGCCTCGAAGAAGGAATCCGCGGGAGACAGCCCGGCCCCGATGAGGAACGGCAGGCCGCCGAACACGCCGGTGCCCACCCAGATGAGGGCCACGGCGAGGGTGGCGTCGCGGCGGGTGAGGTGGCGCTGCTGCCCCTCCTCCTCGCGGCCGACCCGGTAGATCAGGAACGCGGTGAGGGCCGTGACGCCGGCGCTGATGAACAGGGGCACCATGGCGCCGCGGTCGAGATCCTCCCGCACGAAGCCCACGAGCTCCATGATCCCGCCGGCCACGCCGCACAGGGCCATGAAGAAGGCCAGGCCGCCGATCACGTAGCTGACCGGGACCGCCACCTTGCGCATGATGTCGCGTAGGTCGTCGATCACAGCACCCGCGGCTTGAACAGGCGGGTGACCGCGCTGCGGGCCGCCTTCGTGGTGAGGATGAGCAGGACGTCGCCCACCTGCAGGGTGTCGTCGCCGCCCGGGATCCTGACGTCGCCGCCGCGGATGATGCCGCAGATGATGGCGCCACGGGGGAAGTTGAGCTGCTGGCTGCTGATGGGCAGACCGGCCACGCGGCTCGACTCGCTGACCTCGATCTCGAGCACCTCGGCCTTGCCGTCCTCGAGGGAGGCGACGGCCTGCACACCGCTGCGGGAGTAGCGGAGCACGTGATCGGAGGCGACGACGCGGGGGCTCAGCGTGACGTCGACGCCCAGCTCCCGGTAGATCTCGACGTAGTCGGGCCGGTGGGACAGGGCGACGGTGCGGTTGACCCCCAGCCGGCGGGCCAGCAGGGCCGCCATGAGGTTGATCTCGTCTTCGGAGGTGACCGCGGCGAACAGGTCGGACCGCTGGATCTCCTCCTCCATGAGCAGGTTGAGGTTGGTGCCGTCGCCGTGGATGACGGTGACGCCCTTGAGCTGCGAGCCGAGCTTCTCCGCGCGCTCGCGGTCGTGCTCGATGATGGTGACCTGCGTGCCGTCGCGGATGAGCGAGGTGGCGGTGGCCTGACCGATGACGCCGCCGCCCACGATGGTGACCCGGCGGGCCTCGCGGGCCGACGAGAACAGATCCTCGGCCGCCTCCATGTGCTCGGGCTCGCCCACCAGGTAGGCGTAGTCGTCGGGGAGCAGGACATCCGCGCCACCGGGCACGAACAGCTCGCCGTCGCGGACCACGGCCGCCACGAGGGTGTCGCCGGGCATCGTGAGCTTGGACAGGGGCTTGTGCAGCATGCGCGAGCCCTTGTCGATCTTCATCTTCACCATCTCGATGCGGTCGGCGGCCAGGTCGACCACCTCGAGGGCACCGTGGGAGCGGGCGATCTTGACGATCTCCTGGGCCACCAGCACGCGCGGGTTCAGCAGGACGTCGACGCCCAGGTAGTTGTAGGTGACGCCCGTGGCCGTGCTGTCGGCCCAGGCATCGCCCTGTGCGCGGGCGATCACGCGCTTGGCGCCCATCTGCTTGGCGGTGATGGCGGCGAGGATGTTGGCCTCGTCGTGGTTGGACACCGCGACCACCAGATCCGCACGGCTCACGCCGGCCATGGCCAGCACCTCGGTGGAGGCACCGTAGCCCACGAGGGTCATCACATCGTGGTTCTCCTCGACGGATTCCACCACGTCAGGGCTGTTGTCGACGGCCACCACGTTCTGCTGCTCGGTCTCGAGGACCTGCAGGACGTGCTGCCCGACCTGACCCATGCCGATGATGATGACGTACACGCGGAGTCCTCCGAGAAGTATCCAGCCCCTATCCCTGTGCGGTTTCCCGTGCAGGTGGTTGGCGGGCGGGCCAGTCGATGGGGTGGGTGGGAACGTACCCCAGTTCGCGGCGGGCACGGGAGCCGTCGAGTACCAGTCCAAGGTGCATCTGGTTTCGCGCGTTGCCGTAGGCGAACTTGGAGCCGGTGAGCAGGTGGCGCGCGGCGTAGAGCGGCTGCAGGAACACGCCGGGCACGGGCAGGATGGTCTTGCCGAACAGCCACGCCGCCCGTGACAGGGGCAGGGTGTCGTGGCCCGGCAGGTTGAACACGCCCTCGCCGGAGCCGTGGGTGGCCAGCGCGATGCCGCGGACCAGATCGGCGGGATGGGCGACGTTGACCATGGGGTCGAAGCCCATGTTCTGCAGCACGATGGGGCCGGCGAGGTAGTCGTACAGCTGGGAGCCGTAGCCGGGGGCGAGGGCCTCGGCGCAGCGGAGCACCACGATCTCGCAGTCGATGAGGCCCATGCGGGCGCAGGCGGTGAGATCGGCCTCGACCCGGTCGCGGACGTACTGGGGCGCGCTCGGGGAGAGGTTGAGGGGATGATCCTCGCTGACCTTGACCGGCAGGTCCATGGAGACCTTGTAGACCACCGCGTGGGACTTCACGACGAGCCGGCGGATGGTGGGGTGGCCGTCGCACAGCGAGAGCATGCTGCGCAGGGACTCGACGTTCTGGGCGTGGACCGACTGGCCGCGGCCGAAGCCGTCGGTGTGCTCGGACAGGTGGACCACCACCTCGACGTTCAGATCCCGTGCGGGCCCGAAGATGAGCTCGCGGACCTTGCGGGTGCGGCGGAGGTCGACCGACAGGTAGGTGACCCGGCCGGGGTGCTCGGTGGCGTAGGAGCCGTCCGAGGGGGACTGATCGACGGCGAGCACGTGGCTGATGCGCATGTCGGCCACGAGGCTGCGGACGAGCCGCAGGCCGAGGGGGCTGCGGGCGCCGGTGACGAGGACCGCCTTCACCGGAACACCCCCTCGCGCTCGGACAGGCCCTTGTGCAGCAGCTTCTCGACCTCGGCGCGGACGCGATCCGCGGCCTCCTGGACCAGCTCGGGATCGTCGGCGTCGTCCGGCGAGTAGTCCTCGTGGAAGGGCAGCGGCTCGCCGTAGTAGATGTGGTAGTGCACGGGCATGGGCAGGGGCGTGGCCGTGACGGGGATGTAGGGCACGCCGGTGCCGAGGAACTCGAGGGGGATCCGGCCGATCTGGGGCATCTGCTCCTCGGGCCCGACGATGCCCACGGGCACCACCTGGGCGCTGTGGCGGATGGCGAGCTCGCAGTGGCCCTTGCGCCAGGTCTGCAGCTTGTAGCGATCCTTGTAGGGCTTGCCGATGCCAGGGGTGCCTTCGGGGAACAGCATCAGCAGCTCGCCGTTCTCGAGCAGGTTGCGCACGTTGCCGCGGGATCCGCTCACCACGCCGCTGCGGGCGAACAGCGTGCCGATGAAGGGCAGCGAGCTGACGAAGTAGTCGGCGACGGGGCGGGGGACGCGCGTGGGGTGGGAGTTCCGCAGGGCGTCGTTCCACAGCATCATGGCGTCGAAGGGAAGCGAGCCGCTGTGGTTGGCGGCGAGGATGGCGGCACCCTTGCTCGGGATGTGTTCGGCGCCGTGGGAGCTCACCCGGAAGTAGTGCTTGTACAGCGGGGAGTTGAGCAGGGATGCGAAGGCGACGAAGTCGGGCTGCATGCCGAAGGCGTCGAACCCGTGGCCGGCGTCTGCGAACTGCAGGTCGTCGCGCAGATCCTTGAGCGTGCGGTCCCCGAGGACCTTGTTGATGCTCCTCAGGAGCCTGACAGACAGGGGCATGACAGCCGGATCCTCCCAGAAACGCGTGGTGGGTTGCGTTCTGGCGGTGGTACCAGGGCCACCTTACCCCGTCTGGGGCCTCAGGGGGACCCCTGGAGCGCTTCCCGGATCTGGTCGGCACGTTCGCTGGTTGGATCCAGCGCGATCGCCTTGTCGGCCAGGCGGCGGGCCAGCGCGGTCTGCCGGGCCTCGACCGCATACCGGACGGCCCGCAAGCCCGCGCGCTGGCCGTCGGCGGCGGGCTCGACGATGAACTCGGCGAGGTAGCGGGCGGCGGCGGCGGGGTTTCCGGCCTTGGCGATGTCGGAGGAGCGCGCGAGGGCCTGGTCGATGGTGGGGTGCACGCTGCCGGCGCGCATGGAGGTGGCCGCGGCGACCTCGGCGGACTCGAGGGTGACGGCGGGTGCCGGCTCGGAGGCGGGCGCGGCCTCCCGGGCGGCCTTGCGGGACGCCTGCCGGCGGCGGGTGGTGAGCTCCTCGGTCTGGACCCGTTCGACCACGGCCCCTTCGCTGGCCACGACCTCGTCGGCCACCACGGCCTCGTCGGCGAGCTCCCGGTCTTCTTCCTTCTCGGCCTCCTGGCCGCCGACCATGCCCTTGGCCAGCGGCTCATCGGCCATGCCGGCGGCGGCGTCGCGCTCCGCGGTGGGTGGTGCCGGCGGAGCGGTGGCAGGGGTCGGTGCACTCGAGGCGCCGCCGGCCGCACCGAAGGCACCGGAGGAGGGAGCGGCGACGATGCCACCGACCGTGCCGGGGGCGGATGCCGCCTGATTCGGCGCATCCTTGTCGCTGGCCTGCTCGGCCTTCGCCTCACGGGCCGGCGGCGGGGCCGGCTCGGAGGGGGCTTCGGCGTCGTCCGCCGCCTCGAGGATCTCCTCGGTCGGCATGGCCTCCTCCGCCTCCTCTGCCTCCTCCTCGGCGAGCACGGGCGCCTGGGCACGGGGCGCGGCCTGGGGTGCGCCTTCGAGGGGCACGACCATGTCGACGGTACGGGGAGGCTCGGGTGCCAGCGTGCCCGCACGCAGGGCGAGCAGGAGCGCGGCGGCCGCGGCCAGACCGCCCACCCAGGCGAACGGCTTCACCCGGCGGCGGGAGCCGAGATCGACGATCTCACCCGCGGCCTCGAGGAAGGCGTCGTCGACGGCGTCCTCGAAGTCGAAGTCGGAACGGGCCAGGGGACCCTCGGCGATGTCGCCGAGGATGTCGTCTGCGCCCAGCGTCGGCTCCGGCGCCAGATCGGGCCGCAGCGCGTAGACGGTGGCCAGCACCTCGGGATCGAGTCCCTCCGGAGGAGGTCCGCCCCGCTCGAGCCACTGGGCCAGTGCCTGTGCCTGTTGCTGCTCGTTCATGGCGGGTACTCCTTACGGAACGCCTTGCAGGCACGGTGGAAGAGCACATCGAGGTTGCCCACGGAGATGTCCAGCAGGGCGGCGATCTCCTCGCGGGAGCGCTCCTCGATGAGGCGCAGGCGGAGCACCTGGGCGTAGCGGGGGTTGAGCCGGGACAGGCTCAGCTCGACCTCGGAGCGGGTGTCCTCCATCTGCAGGCCACGATCGGGGGTCGCGGGGGCCTGGCTGGTGATCACCTCGGGCTGCACGAACAAGCGGTCGTTGCCCGCCCGCTCCCGCTGCCGCTTGCGCTGCACGTCGATGGCCTTGTTCACGGCGATGCGGCGCAGCCAGTGGAAGATGGAGCGGCCGTGGTCGGTGAACTGTCCGATCTTCTCCATGGCCGTGCGGAAGGTGTCCTTGAGGACGTCCTCCGCCGCCTCGGGGGGCACGATGCGCCCCACCAGGATGCGGTACAGGCGCAGGCCGAACCAGGCGTAGAGCTGGGCGAAGGCCGCCCGGTCGCCCCGCTGCAGGCGCGCGACGACCGCTCGTTCCTCGTCGAGGGACGGCATGGGCGACGCGGGCATGGCGGTGATGGCGACCAAGTGGGGGTGTCCGATGCACGGGGGCCTCCGGGAAGGGGGGAGGCCGCCGCCATCCTACTCCTTGGGAGCCTTCAGGAGGTTGCCTCGCCCCAGGATCCAGTTGGGGTCCAGGAAACGTTTGAGGTCCTCGAAAGCTTTCAGGGTGTCTGCGCCGACCATCCAGGCCAGCTGGTGCCGCTTGAGCTTGCCGATGCCGTGCTCGGCGCTGACCGTGCCGCCCAGGGCGATCGCCTTGCGCGCGAGCTCGTCGTAGTAGTCCTTGGCCTCTTCGAGCTCCTGCTGCGTGGTGGGCATCAGGTTGAGGTGCAGGTGGTTGTTCCCGATGTGGCCGAAGATCACGTGATCGATGGGGGCCGCCTCGTAGGCGTCCATCATCTCGTCGAGGGCCTCGTCCGGCACGGCCAGATCGGTGCCGACCTTGCGCATGCCGTTGCGGATGATCTTCTCGTTGATGCCCGCGGGGATGGCGTGGCGGATGCTGTGCAGCTTCTCGAGGCTGGCATCATCGGCGGCGATGATGGTGTCGTCCGCCAGCGCGCCGCCTTCCTCCAGGGCCTCCCACCAGGCGCCCATGGCGGCGTCCATCTGGTCCTCGGACCAGATCTCCTGCTCGCAGAACAGCGCAGCGCCGGCGCCTTCGGGCACCTCGGCGCCCTGGCCGGCGGCGAGCTTGAGGCAGCGGCCGTCGAGGTACTCCAGCGCACGGGCGGAGAAGTCGCCCTTGGGATCCGCCTTGGCGGCCTCGCGGGCCTTTTCGACGAACTTCACGGCGGACTGCCGGTCGGGGAAGAAGGCCAGGATGCCGAGCACGTCCGGCGGCAGGTCGGTGAGCTCGAGGGTGGCCTCGGTGATCACGCCGAGGGTGCCCTCCTGGCCGATGAACAGGTCGAGCAGGTCGTGGGGCTCGGGGTAGCCGGCGGCGGTCTTCACCTTGGGCTCGTTCCAGTGGGGCACGGGCCAGTCGGTGGGGATGGGGTCGCCGCGTTCGATCTTCAGGATCTCGCCGGTGGGGGTGACCACCGTGAGGCCCTTGATCCAAGGGCGGGTGGCGCCGTAGCGGAAGGTGCGGGCGCCGGACGCGTTGCAGGCGATGGCGGCGCCCAGCGTGCACTCGTGGCGGCTGGTGGGGTCGGGCGGGAAGAAGCGACCGGTGTTCTCGATCTCGGTCTGCAGCGCGCCGAGGAACACGCCGCCCTGGGCCACGGCGGTGTCGTGGCCGATCTCGATGACCTTGTTCAGCCGCTCCATACTCATCAGCCAGCCGCCGTAGGGCACCGCGGCACCGGTGGTGCTGGTGCGGCCTGCCGTGACGGTGACCGGGATGCCGTGCTCCTGGCAGTGGGCCAGGATCTCCGCCACTTCTTCGGTGGAGCCGGGGCGCACGAGCACCTCGGCGCGGCCGTGCAGGTTGGAGGCGTCGGTCAGGTAGCCTTCGATGATGCTCGGATCTTCGATCTTCGTGAACATGGGGCCTTCCGGGTGTGGAAGGGAGGGTATCGCGGTGGGCGGCGAAGGCCCACAGCGGGCGACCTCTCCTGACGGACAGCCCAGCATTCGCGGGCTTTCCCGTGCCCGTGCCCGATGCTTGATCCCGTGCCCGTGCCCGTGCCCGTGCCCGTGCCCGTGCCCGATGCTTGATCCCGTGCCCGTGCCCGTGCCCGTCCTGCCGCGATCCGGGACATGGGTGACATCTTAAGGCAATTACCTGCCATCTCTCCGTGGTCAGATGTCCCAGGCCAGGCGCACGGAGCAGGAACATGGCAAGCAACGGCGGTACTTCAGGTCGCCCCACACGCGTTCGCCGCTGGGTGGTGGTTTCGCTCATCCTCATGCTTGCCCTGTGGTGGGCGTCCCGGTGGATGGCTGGGCCGGTGGTGGTCGAGCGAGTGGAGGTCGCCGCGGTGGAAGCCGTGCCCGAAGCCGCGCCGACCGAGGAAGCGCCGGTCGCCGTCGCGGCGACTGAGGACGAGCCGGTGGAGATGGCCAACAGCACCGTCGATATCTGGCTGAGACACCTCAGGCATGGACCGTGGATGCACTACGTGCCCTCCAATCCCATTGGTCAGATTCCGCTCGATGAGCCGGAGTGGGACTTCGGGCTCCTTCAGGCCTACGAGACGTACGAGACCCTCTTCCGCGTGTCCGCTCCAGGCCAGGGCTGGTACGGCCGCGTGCCGGATGAGATGTTCGCGGCCGCGCGGGAGGAGGGGCTGTTCGATGTCGATCCCGCCCAGGCGGCGCCGGAAGAGGCGCTGCTGGCTCTCCTCGTCGAATGGTTCCACGCAGTGAGCACGTTCAGGGAGGCCTACATTGCCTTCGTGTACACGAACGTTCCGGAGGGAGAGACCTGGGCGAGCATCGGACACGAAGCCAGGCAGGAACGAATCAACGATCCGGATCTCGGGTTTCCCGTTCGGGACCATGGTCGTGTGCAGGAGCTCGCGGAGGCATCACTGCAGCGTTGGCCAGACCACCCGTTGGCGGATGTGGCGAGGTTGGCCACCCTGCCAAGCCGACTCCATCCGCTGGAACGGCAGGATGTGGTGGGGGATGAAGTCCTGGATGTCCTGCAGTCCATCCGGAACCCGGTGGTGAGAGAACAGGGTCTGCTGATGCTCACGAGCATCGTCATAAATCGGGTGGATTCCTCCATCCTGGACTTCATGGAGGAACTGCCCTCCCAGAGCGCGCGGACCGACCTCATGCTGGCAGCATGGGGCGTCGTGCAGACCACGCGCACGGGGCGTTGGAAGCGGGCCGAACGATGGACCGACAGGCTGGAGAAAGCCTGGGAAGCCACCTGCGGCGTCGATCCCGACAACCACCTGTACGCCTGCGGTCACCGCACCCACGAGCTCCTCGACACCAACGCCCGTCTCATCGCCCTCGGCTACAAGTCCCCCTCCACCTGGAAGGAGGCCCTCGTTTCCCAGGCCTGGTCGTGCCACCTGGAGACGCCCCACGAGGGAACGTCCAACGTCGAGGCCATCTACGACGGCGAGGGTTGGGTCTATGGAGAGTGGGACCGACAGACGGACGTCACCTGGTGCCTGAGCGCGGCCACCCACCTCGAGGTGATGCCGGACAAGCCTACGAAGGCGAAGATCGTCGTGCATGACGTCGATCCGATGGGGTGGACGCGGTAGCCCGACGACCTGGGCAGGCACGACACGCGGTGAACGCTGCCCGGGCGGGGCCGGTTCGCCGACGGCGTCTTGGTGTAGCCAGAGATGTTCGAGTACTGTGGCGATTCCATTGTCGAGAGAAGAGAAGGGACGCATGCCACCCAAGCGCTCGAGAACGCGGTCGATGATCCTTGCGACTCTTCTAGGTCTTCTGCTTGTCCTTCTGCTCAGCACCGACGATGTGGTTCCCAGTGATGATTCTTCCGCGACGACGGTCGCCACGCCCATCGACCCCTTTGATGGGGGCCGGGGTTCAGATCCAAACAGGAATGACCTCTCCATAGAGCCGGAGCCTGCCGTGGTTCCCGACACAAGCCATCTGGACATCTGGCTACGCTCGACCGATATCGGCTCGTTCCTCTATGTGGTGCCCTTCAACCCGATGGGCGCATACCGACCCGATCCAGCAGTATGGGATCTGGGTCTGTTGCAGTCCTACGAGACGTTTTCGCTGCTCGAGGAGCTCACGGGGCCGCGGCGCGCCTGGGTCGGCACCCCGCAGGATCGCATGATCGACCTTGCGGAAGCGGAGGGGTTGTTCTCGATGCGGTCGGAGGAGGCGACACCCGAGGAAGCGTTGCTGGCGCTGCAAATCGAGTGGTTCCGTAGTGAGAACCTGAGGTCGGTCAAGACGAGTCAATTCATGAAGGAGCATCTTCCAGCTGGCGAGACCTTTGCCACCATCGGAGAGGAAGGGCGCCGAAAGCTACAGCACGACCCCGACAATCCATACCCAACCCGGGACACGACCAAGACGATCGAATGGGCGGAGTCGATCCTGGAGCAATGGCCTGATCATCCCGTCTCCGACATGGCCCGACTCGCCCTCATCGACATCCGTGCTTCCGAGATCAACGTGCAGCGGCCCCCAGACCGAGAAGGCCTGCTGGCCTTGCTGGCGGATGTGGAGGACCCGGTCATCCGTGAGCAGGCAGCGCTCATCATGACCCGGGTCAGAAGACTGAAGGCGGGCCGCAAGATGCTGGATGCGATGATGGACATCGAGGGCACCACGCCCATGGCCGAGCTGAACCTGGCCTCCTGGGGCCTGATGCAGACGACGCTGTCGGGACGTTGGGAATGGGCGGGACCCTGGTCGGAGCGGTTTGAGTCCGCGCTGGCACAGTCCTGCGGGGTTGATCCCGACAACGAGGTGTACGCCTGCGGCGACCGCACCCACGAGCTCCTCGACACCAACGCCCGCCTCATCGCCCTCGGCCACAAGTCCCCCTCCACCTGGAAGGAGGCCCTCGTGTCCCAGGCCTGGTCGTGCCACCTGGAGACGCCCCACGAGGGAACGTCCAGCGTCGAGGCCATCTACGACGGCGACGGCTGGGTCTATGGCGCATGGGACTACGAGACAGACGTCACGCGATGCCTGAGCGCGGCCACCCACCTCGAGGTGATGCCGGACGAGCCCACGAAGGCGAAGATCGTCGTGCATGACGTCGATCCGATGGCCTGGACCCGGTAGGGTGAAGGGCGCTGCGGACGACCGTGCGAGACTGAACTCACAATCTTGATTGAAGTCGTCACGAAATGAGTTCTCCCTATCAGGAGACTTGCGCCGGGTTCCCGGTTTCTAGTTTCAGCTCGTGAATCGTCCTAAACAGCAGATATTCCGAGTACCGTCGCGCAACATGTTCGGGCGAGGATCTGGAGCCAGAATTGCATCTATCATTCCATATGATGGCTCAAAACACGACAATGCTCGCTCACATTTCTTTTTTCGTGCCTTTCTTTGGCCGACCCTCGACACTCCTCGTGCTCATCGACGAGCATGACCAAGGAGGTCCTCCTGAAACATGGATGGATGACGCTTCTCCTCGCCCTGGGCTCCCAGACGGCGCTGGCGGGAAGTCTCGATCTCACGAACACCAGCTCGGTGGGTTGCGGCCCTGAGTGGGCTTCGGACTGCCTGCCGAACCTGGTGTGGGGCGATGCCAGCACCTTGGGCGTGCACACCCCGGGTACGGTGCCGGTGCTGACGATGGGGGCGTCACCGACTTCGACCACCAAGATTGCGGTGACCAACAAGGAGAGTCTCGCGGGTTCCGATGGTATTGAGTTCGTCGTTCAAGGAAGGGCATTGTCAGCGAGCAGTGTCGTGAGCTTCGAGGTCGAGTATCTGGACGCCAACGCAACGGTGCACTCGTTGGTGCAGTGAGCGTCCTCATGCATTCGGGTGCAGCGGGCATGTTCAGCTCTCGGGTCCTTGAGACTTCCTTTCCTGCATCAGCGGCAGACTATCGTTCTCGCCTGGTCGTAGAAGATGCGGCCGTCGTTCTGAACGAGGTGGAAGACACGGGCAGCATCGAACACCCTCCATTCACGGACGATGAAGAGTACGAGGAATGTGACAAGGACTGTGCGGATGAGGATGGCAATGGCTACACGGCCCTGGGATGGCGCTGCCCTCCGAATTGGCAGTGCAATGCGGCATGTACTGGCGTGTTCTTCGCGGACATGACGGAGCATCCCCAGGTGATTCTGGCCCCATGATTGTGACAGGGAGTGAGTCTGCTGAGGTTCACTCCCGCCATGAATTTCCTTGAGTATGGTGCTTGCCTTCATGACTGATGCTCCTACTGTTCGGCGTAGCAGGAAACGGCTTTTGTTGTTAGCTGTTCTTCTTATTTTTATTTTTTACATTGTTGTGGTCTGGGGTTTCAACGAAATTCGACGATCGAATTCTCGAAACAAGAGTGATTTTATCGGGCCTGAGCAGCAAACTACCGCACGGACCGAGAGGGGAAACGAAGTCAATAAAGTGTCGACTCGTACGAATATTGAGCCTTTCTCTGAGCCCTTCTCGGTGCACGTCTGGTTGAGGGATATCCGTATTACGAGATATCGACATCGTGTGGCTCCAGAACCCTGGTATCATATTTGGCCACGTGGCTTGGACGAAGGATGGGATCATGGAGCGTTCGACTCGATGCATAGTGATGAGCTCTTGCTGTCCGTTTCATTACAGGGGTTGGACTGGAGCAGCCCGAGTGTGATTGAGGCGATCCAGATGGCGGGAGACGAAGGACTGCTCGTGGATCCGGCGCTGATTGTCTCACCCGAGCGCGCGCTTGTAGCACTTCAGGCGCAACGATTGAAGATCTTGGCGAATCACTCTCTTGAATGGGAACAGTTTGAATCTCAGTATCTCCGAGAAGGTGACCGATGGCACACGCTGACTAGCGAAGAGCGAGCCTATTGGATGAACCAACACTCGGATCTGGTCCCGCTGTTGTCATTCGATTTGCTGCAGGAACTCTGTGTCCACATTCTTTACGAATGGCCTGGACATCCAGTGACTGATTATGCTCGATTGGCGCTTATTCAGAGCCAAAATCACGGGGATGAGAAACAGCGAGATGTTGAAACAATGGTGCAGAATCTAAGAAAGATTGCTGACCCCGAGCTTCTGGAGCATGCAGCGTTGGTATTCACTTCCTTTACGAGAACCGCACTGGACGCCAAGACGCTGGATATCATTGAATCTATCGATATGAGCTCACCGGAACATGATCTCCTCATTGCATCGTGGGGAACATACCAATCGATGTTGGGTCGCAATCATGAGCGTGCTGTCGCGTGGGTCGATCGACTTGCATCTGCACATCAGACCATGTGTGATACCTCGAACGACTGGATGGACTCTCTCTGCGCGAGAGTTCCGTACCAGATCAGGGACACTCGTTCTCGGCTTGCGGCGTTGGCCACGGGCGATGTGGAAACCTGGCAAGAGGCTCTGACTGCAGAGGCTTGGAAATGTCATCTCGAGAGCCCACATGAGGGCATTTCGCGAACTCTCGGCACCTGGAATGGAGAAATTTGGAAATTCGGTACGTGGGATGTTGAAACAAGCGTCACACGATGCCTGTCTGGCATCCAAAACACGTCTCTAGACCCTGATGACCCCGTACAAGTGAAATTGACATTGGAGCTGACGACACACTGATCGTCTCTGTATGGTTTGTTGGCCCCCTACGGCTCCCGCGAATTCCCCTGCCCGGGCGTCCCGATCACCTGCTCCTTGAACCCCTCGTTCACGTTGTCGCCGCCCTTCTGCCGCGTGCACGTGTACCAGTCGTCGGGGCTGGTGCCGTCTCCCGCATCCTCCCGCCGCTCCATCGAGAACACCTCGTCGTAGGTGCGGGTGCTGGAGTTGTACCCGCTGGGCCCACCCGCGAACGGCGGCCCGCCGTCGCCGGCGCGGTCCATCACCCGGCCGTTCGGGTCGAGCAGCTTCAGGTCCATGTAGCCGTCTTTCAGGTACAGCCGGGCCTGACGGTTGTCGTTGTAGGCGTTCACCACGTAGTCGGCGCCGGTGATCGAGCTGAGCTCGTCCTGGGGGATGCCGTCCTGGTAGGCCTCGAGCACGTGGTCGACGATGAGGAAGGTCTCGCCCGGGCCCACGGAGTAGCCCGGGGGGATGCCCACCACGAAGTCGTTCGGGCCGGCGATCTGCCACATGTCGAGGCTGATGCGTCGGTTCGTGGTGTTGAGCAGCTCGATGTACTGGTCGTTGCCTTCGTCGTCGCCGTCGTTCTGGCCGAACCACATGATCTCGTTGATGAGCAGGTCGCCCTTCTGCAGGGGCCGCTCGCCCTCGCCGACGAAGTCGTTGCCGAGCGGCTTGGCGTCGTCCCACAGGCTCTCGAAGTAGTCGTCGTACTCTTGGGCCACGCGGGCGCCGTGGAAGACCATCAGGAACTCGTCGTTGGACTGGGTGGCCGAGGCCGACCAGTTGAACGAGCCGCTGATGATCACCGGCTGCTCGCCGTACACGTCGATGGCCATGGTCTTGGAGTGCAGGCGGCCGCCGCCGGCCTGGTAGTCGCCGGGCTGCTTGGAGTTCTCGTTGCCGTCGAGGCGCATGGGGATCTTCCCGCCGAGCAGGCGGAAGGCCTCGTGGTACTGCTGGTTGGAGTGCAGCTGGGACTTGTCGATCACGCCGGCGACGCTGCGCTTGTCGCGGAAGTCGGCGTCGGCGAGGCCGTCTGCCTCGTTCAGTGCCGCCCACTCCTCCTGCTTGCGCACGAAGGCGCCGCCCACCGTGTCCTTGGTGAAGGCGAAGATGGTGAACCGCAGCGACTCCTGGGCCGCATCCACCAACTCGAGCATTCGGCCCAGCGAGTCGTCGTTGGGGGAGAAGTACACCTCGATGGTGGTGTCGCCGATCTCGAAGGTGTTGGGGCCGTCGCTGGGGCTCTTGGAGTGGCCGAACAGGCCGCCGGACATCTTCTCGAACTCTGCGGTGAAGCGGTCGGCTACGAGCGGAGAGTCGATCATGAAGAAGTTGTTGGAGTTGTGGCGCAGGTCGGTGTCGGTCCAGTTGGCGGTGCCGCCGAAGGTGAAGCGATCGTCGATCACCATGAACTTGTCGTGCATGATGTGGTTGTAGTTGCCCACCGCCATGGGGATGCCGCGGGCCATGAACCGCTTGTAGCCGTCGTTGTACAGGTGGCCGGCATCGCCCACGAAGCGCACCTCCACGCCGCGGTCGTAGGCGGCGATGAGCTCGCTGATGAGCTCGTCGCGGTTGAAGCCCATCACGGCCAGATCGATGGAATCCTGGGCGCCGCGGATGGCCTCGACCATCACGGTGACGACGTCGGGCTCCCACATGTTCTGGGCGCGGGTGCCCGGATCGTTGAAGAACACCTCGACCTGGTGGCCGCGGGTGCTGTTCAGATCCTCTTCGGAGGGGGCGCAGGCGGCCAGAAGGGCCGTGATCAGAAGGCTGCGGGTCATGGGAGCGCCTCCGCCTGGGCGTCGTGGCCCTCGAACAGTTCGATGAGGGACTGCAGGTTGGAACCGGGGGCGCCGCTGTTGCGGAGCACGATGAGGGTGTCGTCCATCAGCTGGTCGGTGAGGATCTCGCGCTCGAAGAACAGTCGTCCGGCGCTGTAGATCGGCTGGGTGGACACGTAGGCCCGGGGGGTGTGCCACCCGCCGTCGCGCGCTTTCATCGTGTCGTAGAGCACCACCGTGGGCAGGGGCGTGGCGGACTGCACCTGACGGATGTCGACCCGGCGAGCCTGCTCGAGCACGGCGCGGCGGGCATCGACGAGGGTGTCGCTCATCTCGTCGCCGTCGGGATCGAAGCTGGTGGTGAAGGAGGATCCGACGATGACCTTCACGTCGAAACCGTCGTTGGTCTTCTCGTTGAGGATGTCGGCGAGTCCCGGGTCGACCAGATCCTCGGTGAGCACCCAGATGTTCGCCCGGGCCTGGTAGGCGGCATCGATGATGCGCTTGGCGGTGCGGTGCTGCGGTCCCTGCCACAGCTCGAACACGTCGCCCGTGCCGGTGAGCGGGTAGTCGTGCCGGTTGGTGATCGGGGACTTGGCCAGATCGTCGTAGAAGGTGGTCTCCACCGCGTCGGAACCGCCGTACACCTGGTTGTGCTCGAAGCCCATGTCCTGGCCCACGTCCTCGGACAGGCCGTGGAGCACCACCCGCTCGCCACCGCCGGTATCGCCGGCGAGGGTGGCCATGGCGATGTCGATGCCGTCGCCGATGGCGAAGTGGTGGGTCATGCGGGTGTCTTCGGACGACCACGTGACGTCCCGGTTGAGCACGAAGTCGAAGTAGGAGATGCCGTCGTCGGCCAGGGTGACGGGCAGGCCCGCGTCCGTGAGCAGCTGCACGCCGGCGCCGTCGCGGTGGTCGAAGTCGACCACGACGCGCACGTCGACGCCGCGATCGTGGGCGTCGAGCATCGCCTCGGCGACGGCCACGTCGTCCAGCGACTCCAGCGCCACATCCAGGGTGGACTCGGCGGACTCGGCCACCGCGATGAAGAAGGCGTTGGTGGCCTCGCTGCCGTCGAACACGCCCAGATCGAGGGCGTTGTACCCGAGCTCGTCGGGGGCCTCGCAGGACAGCAGCAGGGCGACCGCCGCAGAGGGAAGGAGGCGTCGAAGGATGCTCATTCGAACCCTCCACCGGCCTGGGCACCGGAGTAGTCGGGGGAGTTGGCCCGGCCGGGGGAGGCCAGGGTGTTCCTGCGGCATGCTGCTGCGACGAGATCGTTGTTGGGGATGTCGTCGAAGCAGCTCAGGTCGTTGCCGGTGCCGCACAGCTCCTTGTTGTAGAAGTGCCATGTCTCGGGCTCGGAGCCGGCACCGCCGAACATCAGGTTGATGCGCTCCATCGAGCGGGAGCGCACGAGGTCGTAGCCGCCGACGAAGGGCTCGTGGGAGGTGGAGCCGGCCGGCTCGATGAGGTGCTCGTCGGCGTCGAGCAGGGTGAGCCGGAAGGGATCGCCCGGTGGGAACTGCAGGTCGGGGATCACCAGGTCGGCGTGGGGGAAGCAGCCGGACGTCTTGGCCGCGATCACCACCTGCTCGCCCACGCCGAGCAGCGCCGTGGTGTCGGGGATGCGCCAGGAGACCACCTGCGCGCCTTCCATCTCGAGGAGCCAGCGGGACAGGTTGATCGGCTTGTTGCCCTCGTTGCGGATCTCGACGAACACGTCCGTGGGGTCGTGCACGCCCTCGTTGGTGACCGAGCCGGACCAGAGGATCTCGGCGATCTTCACCGTGCCGCGCTCACCCGTGGTGGGGCCGTCTTCCGACACACCTCGCAGCTGCACCTGCTGCTCCGGATAGCCCGGGTGCTCGCAGGCCCAGAGCGCCAGGATGGGGAGGAGCCAGCGCATCAGAACCTCATCCTTCCGCCCAGGGACAGGTCCCAGGCGGGCTTGGGGTCGGGCGAGCCGAGGGCGGAGCCGGCCACGCGGGAGATCTCGATCTCGTAGAACTCACCGGGCAGGAAGATGGCCCCCTGCAGGTTCAGCGACAGGCTGTTGGACATCTGGGCGCCGATGGCGAGGTTGAACTCGTTGCCGAGCACCTTGCCGAGCCGCTCCTCGGCCTCGAACTGGCGGCGGGAGTAGCCGAACGGCGGGGTGATGGTGTCGAGATCGTCGGGGTCGAGGTTGGTGACGCCGGTGTCCTGCAGGAACCACCAGCCCGCGGAGAACGAGATGGGGCCGGGAGCCTGAATGTCGCCGCGGACCTCGACCACACGGGTGCCGGAGCGGCGCCGGGTGTCGTGCTCGGTGGTGTTGACGCCGTTGACGCCGCTGTAGGAGGTGGGGTGCCAGCCGAAGAAGCGGTTGGCGATGAGCCCACCGACCTTTCGGCCGCGCATGCCCACGTAGCCGTGGCTGTACTGCAGCCCGTTGGAGCCGTAGGCGGGGCCCTGGGACTCGAAGTAGCGGGCCTGGGCCGAGCCGCCCCAGCCCGAATCATCGTCCCGGCGCATGTTCAGGATGGCGCCGGCGGACCAGGCGAAGCCGTTGGTGTCGACGTCCTGGGCCACCTGCTCCTTGCGGTCGATGCCGAAGGAGCCGTTGAACTCGGCGAACGGCGTGACGAGCTCCCCCACGGTGTACGAGGCGCGCACGCCGTAGTTGACCACGTAGTCCTTGTCGGAGAAGTTCCCGAGCAGGCCCTGGTAGGTGATGTCGGAGCCGGTGCCGAGGCCGCCCACGTGGGTGTAGAACAGGTGGGCGCGGGCGTCGAACTCGGGCAGGGCATCGGGGTTGGCCACGAACACGCCACCGGAGCGCCAGGTCATGCGGTCGCCGCGGAAGCCGAAGATCTGCATCTGCGACTGGCCGATGTAGCGGATGAAGGAGATGTCGTCGTCGCCCGACGAGGCGGAGACGATCTCGAAGGGGATCGTGCTGATCCAGCCGATGCGGGGGATGGGGAAGTCGAGGCGGATGGCGTCGATGACGTTGCCGTAGATGAACTCACGGGCGCCGCCCATGCCGCCGAGGTCGAAGCGCTGCCGGCCGATGCGCAGCATGGGCTGGTAGCTGGCCTTGGAGGGGCTCCACTCGGCGTACAGCGAGGTGAAGAACACCCAGCCGCCGAAATCGTTCACGTTGCCGATCTGGTGGCCGCCCCACATGCCCCGGTAGGACGCGCCCAGGACGAAGCGGGTGTTGTCGTCGGGCCGGTAGCCGAGCTCCAGGGCCGCACCGGTGAAGGCGAAGCGGCCCCGGTCATCGGAGTCGAGGATCGACTGATCGGTGGACTCGTCGAGGGCCCGGAAGTCGAGGTTGTTGTAGTCGTGGTACTCGAACTCGAAGAAGGCGTTGATCTGGAACCGCCCGATCTGGGTGTCGAGACTGGACTTTCGATCCGTGAGGTCGCGGCCCACGTAGGAGGCGGCCTCGGTGGCGGCCGTCTCGGTGGTGTCGGCCGATGCGGGCGATTCCTCGGAGGCGCGCTCGGCGTCGTCCTGCTCCTGGGCGAGGGCGAGTCCGGGTGACGTCAGGGCCCACAGGGCCAGCAGGTGGAGGGGCTTGTGCATGGAAACGGCTCCTGAGCCTGTAGGGAAGGCGTCAGTCGACCAGGCGCTCGAGGTTGCCGAGACGCATGACGATGAGGGTGTACTCGCTGAAGGCGTAGATGACGGGGGCGGTGACCGTGACCCGCTCGCCGACGTCGACGGTGACGCCGCGGCGGTTCAGCTCCACATCCAGGCTGGCGGCCACGCAGGAGGAGGTGGCCTTCGCCGAGCAGTCGCTCTCCCAGGCGTCGGGGCGGATGTAGAAGGTGCCGAAGTTGTCCGGGGCGGCGACGACCTCGCCGGTGACGCGGCGGACGCGGCCGACGTCGGGGTCGCCGAGAGGGCCTGTGGCGGGCTCGAAGTACAGGGGCTCGCCGAGCCGCTCGACCGACAGCAGCTCGTGGCTGTACACCATGGGCAGGTCGAAGCTCACCCGGGTGCCGAGCACGCGGATGCGGATCCGGTCGCCGGTGTCGAAGTGGGCGAACTTGGCGTCGTTCAGGACGAACACGCCGCCGGTGGCGTCTTCGATGAAGAACGAGCCGTAGTACTTGTTGTCGTTGCGGGCACAGCCGCCGGCCTTGAAGTAGTAGCGGGGCCGCATGGTGACGATGCCCTCGATCACCCGTGGGAGCTCGTCGCTCTCGAAGTGCCGATCGCAGTCGTCGAAGGCCTCGGTGAATCGGGAGGCGGCGATGTTGGTGCCGAAATTGCGGTCGTCGGGGAACGAGAAGGCCTCGTCGAGGAGGGCACCGATGCCGTCGGCCGGGTCGACCGGTACGTCGTAGGCCTCCCGGGTGAACGAGATGGACTCGTCGATGTCGGTCGTGGAGCCCTGGTCGTACCAGTCGGAGGGATCCTCGGGAGGGAGGGTCTCGGCGCATCCGAACAGGGTCGTCAGCACCAGCGATCGAAGGCCATGGCCCATGGTGGCTCCGCGGGGGTTCTGTGGCGCGGGGAGAGCGGGGATCCAGACTCCTCCCGGCCGACATCCAGTACGCGGCGCCTTGTACAACAACCCCGGTGTCGTGCCAAGAACATCCTTGGCAATGGCACTATGTCATCGTGCCGTTTTCTCACGCGTCACACGTTCGGTACGTGGTGTGGCAGCCCGTCGTTGCCCGGAGGGCACCCTCCGTAGTAGCGTGCGGTTCCTGGGAGACCTGCATGAGCGAGAACAGACCGGCCCACTTTGCGCCCGGCACGCCGCTGGGCCGCTACTTCACCGTAGAGGGGCTGGTGCGCATCGCCGAGGGCCGGATGTTCTATCTGGTCAACGACGACCGGCCGGATCAACCCAACCGGCGGTGCTGGGAGTGCGGCTCCGAGGACACGCCGCGCTCGTCGCACATCTGCATCCGCTGCGGCCGTCCCATGGAGGGCAAGCGGTTCCTCGTGGCCGCGCGCTGGGGTGGCGACTTCGCGGCCTACGAGGCCTTCCTCGACCTCGGCCTCGAGCACAAGGGGCTGGCGATGCCGCTCCAGAGCCTGCGGGTCGAGAACCAGCTGCTCACGGTGCTTCCCTACCAGGGCGAGGGCCTGATGAGCGTCGAGGCCGCGCCGCTGTCCAACCAGCGCATCCTGCACCTGGCCCAGCGGCTCATCGGCACCCTGGCGTACCTCGCCCACAAGGGCGTCATGATCAAGCCGATCCGGCGGCACAACCTCATCATCTCCCCCAAGGGCGACGTGCGGCTGTTCGATCTCGACATCCAGGCGGTCCTGGACGAGCCGGTCAAGCCGCTGCTGATGGCGCCGGTGCTCGAGAGCCTCGCCCAGCTGCTGTACGCCTACGTGCACGTGCGCTCGAGCGAGCTGTCGGAGTTCCTGCACGTGGCGGCCGATGGCGACTACCCCACGGCCCGCGACTTCGGCCGGGCCATCGAGGCCCGCATCGATGCCTTCGCCAGCCAGGTCCACCCGCCGGTGTGTGCCGGCATCTCCGACGTGGGCCTGGTCCGTCAGCTCAACGAGGACTCCTGGCGCTGGAGCACGCTGCCCCAGGGCGTCGAGCTGTACGCCGTAGCCGACGGCATGGGCGGTCACGAGGGGGGTGAGGTGGCCAGCCGCATCGCCGTGGAGGCCATCGGGTCCATCGTCCGGCGGGAGCTGTCGGTGTGGGAAGGCCGTGGCGCCCAGATGGACGATCTGCTCGAGCTGGCGTTCCGCCAGGCCAACAACGAGGTCCACGACGAGGCCAGCCGCCGTGGCACCGACATGGGCACCACCATGGTCGCCATGATGCGTCTGCCCGGCCAGAAGGCCATCGTGGCCAACGTCGGCGACTCCCGCGCCTACCTGTACCGCGACGGCCAGCTCTCCCAGATCACGCGCGATCACAGCCGCGTGCAGGAGTGGGTGGATGTGGGCAAGCTCACCCGCGAGGAAGCCCGGGTGCACCCCCAGTCCAACATCCTGATCCGCACCGTGGGCACCTCCCGCGACGTGCAGGTGGATCTGTTCCAGGTCGATCTGAGGTCCGGCGACCGCGTGCTCCTGTGCACCGACGGGCTGTGGGGGGAGATCTCCGACGACGCCATCCGGGGCATCATGGAGACCTACCGCGACGGGCGTGTGGCCTGCCGCGAGCTCATCCGGGCGGCCCATCAGGGCGGTGGGCGCGACAACGCCACGATGATCATCGTCGCCACGCCCTGAGCCGGCGCTCGCACGCCCTCCGGGTACTCGCGGCACCGCTCCAGGTACCCCCTCTTAAAGGAGAGGAGGCCGGGCCCCCATGGCGCGTGGTCCAGGACGACGAACGGCGCCCCACGAACAGGTCGTGGGACGCCGCCGGGGCCCGTACGGGGACGGGCTACTCGTCGTCGCTCATGTAGCCCATGGCCTTGAGCGCCTCGAGGGTCTCCTCGTCGAACGCGGAGACGGCCTCGCCCTCTGCGGAGGGGATGGGACCGATGGTGAAGCCCACCTCGACGCCACGACCGGCGGCCTCACCGCGACCGAGGACGATCTTGCGGCGACCCGGACCGGGCTCCATGGCCTTGGGGGTCATGTCGATGGGGGCCTTCTCGCTGCCGACCTGCACCTCGCCGTGGATCTGGGGCGTGGTGGAGGGCAGATCCGCGGCCGGGATCACCCAGATGTCGCGGCGGGCACGGAAGCCGGTGGGCCAGGTGGCGACGACGGTGTCGCTGCCGGGCTCCCACTGCAGGCTCGCCATGGACGCCTCGGTGGGATCCTCGCCGACCCAGGCCGCCTTGATGCCGCCGGGCACGGTGAAGGTGACCACCATCTCCTCATCGGGGGAGGTGCGGGTGGCGCGGTTGGACAGGCGGTAGCCGCGGGCGACCTCACGGCCGAGGGCCTCGCCCATCTGCTCCCGCATGACGGGGAGGGCATCGGCCTGCTTGCCGGCGATGTTGCGCTTCTCCCCGACATCCTTCGCCAGATCGAACAGATCCTCGCGGCCCTCGGTGGTGGCGTACTTCATGTCGTTGGCGAGCACGCCCCACCGCTCGGCGCCGTACAGCGGACGTCCGAAGGCCTGCGGACGGTCGGCGAACATGGACTTCGCCTCGGCGTCGCCCTTGGCGAGCTCGACCAGGCTCGTGCCCTGGGTACCCTCGGAGGGGAGCCCCACCATGTCGAGCACGGTGGGCACCACGTCGAGGAGCGAGACGGGCTCGGCGACCCGACCGGCCTCCATGCCCGGCCCCTTGATGACCAGGGGCACCCGCAGGACCTCGTCGTACAGGGTGTGGCCGTGCTCGAACCCGCCGTGCTCCCAGAACTCCTCGCCGTGATCGGAGAAGTAGACGACGATGTCGTCGTCGTCGAGCGTGGAGAACAGCCGCTGGAGCTGGTCGTCGATGTAGCGGATGTTGTTGTCGTAGCGGTCGCGGATGTACTGCTTGCCCTGCTCGTCGAGGCGACCCCGCACCACGTCGCCGCGGTGGAAGACGTCGTTGCGGAGCGTGGCGGGACGCTCGCCGGCCCACATGTCGCGGTAGGCGTCGGGCTCCTTGTAGGGGAGATGGGCGTCCATGAGGTGCAGCAGGAGGAAGGAGTCCTCGTGGGCGTGGTCGTCGAGCCACTCGATGGCGAGATCCAGCTGATCCTCTGCGTGGGGCAGCAGATCCGCGTGGTGCCAGTCCCAGTCCCGGTGGATCCCGAAGTTGGCACCCAGGTACATGTTGCCTGCCAGCATGGCGGTGGCGTAGCCGGCCTCACGCATGCGTCCCTGGATGGTGGGAGACGTGAAGTAGTACTCCGGATCCATGCCCGTGAGCACGGAGCGGGTGCTCGGGAGGGTCCAAGGCGCCACGTTGCGCGCGTTCTCGAACACCGCGCCGCCCTGTGCCAGGGCATCGAGGGCGGGAGAGGTGGGACGCTCGTAGCCGTAGGTGCCCAGGTGGTCGGGCCGCAGGGTGTCGACGAAGATCATGACCACCTTGCGGGGATCCGATCGGCGGGACGCCAGGCGGGGATTGGCCAGGAAGACGTAGTCGTATCGGTTGTGGGCACCGGGGAGCGACTGGATCTCCAGCTCGCCCTGCTGGCCGGCGAAGGCATCCATGTCGATGCGCTGGGCCTCCAGATCCGGCTTGTCTACCCTTACACGTGCGACCTCGGTGGCCTCGCCGCCGTCGGGGGTGAAGGTCACCACCACCTCTGCGCCGTCGGATCCGGCGCCTTGCAGGATCTCGGGCTCGATGAGCCCTGCATCGAGGCGCAGCTCGGCGGACGGCGGCACGGTGACGTGCCAGGCGGCGGTACCCGGCGCGGGCAGCAGCAGGCCGGTGTGGGCGGAGCGGCCGGACTGCACGGACGTGACCGCGAACTCCTCGGCCGACTTGCCGGACCACGCCTGGTTCAGCGACCGCTCGCGCTGCACGGCGCGGGGGTAGACCAGGAAGTAGTCGGTGGGCTCCGCGCCCTCGGGCAGGTTGCTGAGGGTCAGGGTGTTGGCGTCGTAGGTCCAGAACGGACCGGCGCCGCTCTTGAAGTACTTGTGGGGGATCTCGGTGCCGTCGGCGTGCACCACCTTCATGCCGGGGCTCGGCTTGAAGAAGTAGTGGTTGCGGCTTCGGATGGGGAGCCTGGTGCGGTGGTTGCCCTTCACGGACCGGAATCCGGTGAGGGGGATCCGCTCGGGAGGCTCCTCTCCTTCACGGACGTCGGCGGGCAGCTCGAGCGTGGTGAAGGGGACGGATCCAGCGAGAACCAGGGTGGTCGCCTGCTCACTGCTCGTGGTCTGCTCCGGTTGGCTGGAGCAGCCCACGGCCAGGGCGAGCAGCAGCGCGCTGACAGGAAGGCGTGAAGTGGGAAGGAATCTTGCCCGGAGCATGAGCACCTCGGTGGTTTGGTGCACTTGTTAGCACGGATGGCGGAGACCTGGGTCGGGCCTGATTCGGGTACGCATCAAGCGGTGGGGACCAGCGCCGAACCACAAAGGTTTTGCGTTCCTCACGTTGAAGAAACTCGGGAAAAACCGTTAGAGGTTGGCCCATGGGGCTACCAGCCCGTACCAGCGAATCCTGGGAACGCCCTTCGGGTGCCCACAATCTCGCATCGCAGGGGTAGTCGGTTGACTCCGCTTCCCCCCTGCTGTAACCCTACGCTGATTGAGTCGGCCACGACGAAAATGGGCTTTCACCGCCCGAAAAGCCAGTTTATACGCCGATTTCAGGGAAGGCTAGCTTGCGGAAACTGATGATTGGAATGTCGATGCGGATGTGGTTGCGCACCCTGATGTTGCTCTTCGTGGCAACGGTGGGCGCAGCGCATACCGCTCTTGCGCAAACCACCGGCGCGCTGCAGGGTACGGCGTACGACGAGGACGGCCTGGAGATTCCGGGCGTCACGATTACGCTTTCCTCGCCCGCCTTGATCGGCGGCGCGCAGGAAGTCGTGACCAACGACCTCGGGTACTTCAAGTTCCTCGAGCTCATGCCCGGTGTCTACGAGATCACGGCGGTTCACCCCACCTTTGCCCCGGTCACCGTTACCGGGATCCAGGTGAACATCAACCGCACCACCACGCAGAACATCGAGATGTTCTCTGGCGGCGGTGAGGAGATCACGGTCGTCTCCACCGTGGCCATCGACACCGAGTCTGCGGCCGTCGGTCAGGTCCTCACCAAGGAGTTCCTCGATCGCGTGCCCACCGGCCGGTCCTACCAGGACGCAGTCGGCCTGGCCACGGGCGTGCAGGGCGGCGGCAACCCGAACATCTCGGGCTCCGCCTCGAACGAGAACTCGTTCACCCTCGATGGCGCCACCATGACCGACCCGGTCACCGGCACCTTCTCGGCCAACTTCAACTACGATGCCATCCAGCAGATCGAGGTCGGCACCGCCGGCTACGATCCCGAGTTCGGTGGCACCATCGGTGGTCGCATCAACGTCGTCACCCGCACGGGCTCGAACAACCTCGAGTTCAGCGTGGCCGGCTACTACATGGACTCCCGCCTGTCCGGTCGCAAGGACACCCGCTGGGCCGCCGATGGCCTGCAGCTCGGTCGTTCCGACTTCGACAGCTTCTTCAACATGGTGCAGGCCTCCGTCACCGCGGGCGGCCCCATCATCCGCGACAAGGTCTGGTTCTTCGGCGCCTACCAGTACAACCGCAGCTCCCAGGCGCTGCTCGGCTCCGCCCAGAACCGCATCTTCGACGGCCACCAGCCCCTGGCGAAGATCACCATCCAGCCTTCCGATGGTCACCGCGTCCACCTGTTCTACCAGGCAGACCCCACCACCATCTACAACACCCAGTTCCCCAGCGGAAACGGCACGGTGTTCGATGAGGCACAGGCTTCCCAGCTGCAGGCGAGCACCATCGCCCAGGCACGTTGGCAGTGGTTCATCAACGAGTCGATCAACCTCGACACCCGCCTGCAGTACCAGGGCCAGCAGTTCCAGGTCGGTCAGGTTCCCTGTACCCACAACATGGATCAGGGCCGCAACCCCTGCTCGCCCTTCGAGCAGGAGAACACCTCCGACTACTACGCCGGTGGCCGCGTCGGCTCCGGTGGCGCTGCGAATGACGTCAACGCCATCAGCTTCAGCTTCGCCGACCGCACCCGCATCCAGGCGTCCACCAAGCTGACCCTCGACGGCATCATGGACAAGGCCGGCGGCCAGCACTCCATCAAGGTGGGTGTCAAGGTCGACCAGATCGGCTCCCGCTCGATGTTCGGCATCAACGGCAAGTCCTACCAGCTCGACATCAACCGCGCGCAGACCTCCGCCGGTTCGGTCTTCAACTACTTCGCCTACGAGTTCAGCAACCCCGTCGACGTCTCCAGCGTCGGTCTGATGTGGGCTGCGTACGCCGGCGACAAGTACAAGCCCGTCAACAACATCACCCTGGCCTACGGTCTGCGCTTCGAGCAGTCCATCTTCCGGGATGACACGGGCGAGGTCTCCACCTCCCTGTGGGGCGTGGCACCCGGTGCCTCCATCGTCTGGGATCCCTGGAACGACCAGAAGACCAAGTTCGTGGTCGGCTGGGATCGCTCCAACGACGCAGGCCGTCTGTCCTTCGTCAACTACACCCAGAACGCGGCACTCGGTCAGAAGACCTACAGCGGTTCCTACACCTACGACTACGGTCACCTGCCCGGTGCACCCAACCCCACGTACGGTGGCGGTGTGGTCCTCGACGGCAACAGCTACCAGTTCGGCCAGCCCACCGAGAACCGCGACTCCGCATGGTCCAACCTGCGGATGCCCTACGCGGACTCCCTCTACCTCACGGCCGAGCGCCAGGTCATCCCCGACCTCGTCGCCGGTGTGAACGCGCTCGCCAAGCTGTCCCGCTACATCTACGAGCCCGATGAGGTCAACTACATCTACAACTCGGATGGCTCGAGCGTCATCGGCTCCCGCCAGGGTACCAGCCAGTTCGGCTACAGCCGCCTGCGCACCCCCGAGCTCGCACGCCGCAACTACTACCGGATCGACACCTTCCTGCGGAAGGTGAACTCCCGCCGCTGGGGTGGCGAGGTCAGCTACTCCTACAGCTTCCAGAACGGCACCAACAGCTTCGCCGAGGAAGGCATCTTCCTCAACGGCCCCCAGCTGCAGTACGCCTACGGCCAGCTGCCCAACACCTCCAACCACATGGTGAAGGGCTTCGGCTACTGGGATGTGCCGATCGATCCCAACACGCTGCGTCTCGGTGCCAGCCTGCAGTACTACTCCGGTCAGCCCCTCGACCGCCGGTACGCCAGCAACACCGACTTCAACTTCTCCAACTATGGCTTGCGGATCAGGGATCGCGGAATCTACACCCGCACCAACCCCTACTGGGAGTTCGGTCTGAGCGCGACCCAGTTCGTCGACCTCCGCCGTGGTCGCCTGGCGATCCAGCTTCAGGTGTTCAACCTCACGAACAACCGGGCACCTTCCTTCCCGAACGCGTTCGACCTGAACCGGAACAACCGGAAGACGTTCCTGACCCGCCAACAGCCCCTCTCCATCCTCGCTGGAGTCCAATATGTCTACTGATCGCCTCATCCGGCCGCTGGGTGGGCTGGTCATGACGGCCCTCCTCACCGGCTGCTACGACGAAGGTCTGTCCATCTTCGATCTCGACGGCACCGTGGTCGTCGCCCGGGAGGCCGCCACCCGCACCGTCGTCATGCGCGAGCCCGTGCTCGACGAGAATGGCAACCCCGAGATCAACCCGGCGGATGGCAAGCCCATCTTCGAGACCGTCGAGACCGTGGTCGAGGATCCCAACCTCATCGGCCCCGTCTACCTCGGCCTCTACGCCGAGACCGAGCCCAACCAGTATGGCTACCGCCATCCGGTCCAGGGCCCCGACGGCAAGTCGTTCCCCTACGCGGGCACCACGCTGGGTGATTTCTACCACCCCTGCGTCCAGGCGCTGAACTGCCGCGTGCTCTCGAACCGCTTCGGCGACTTCGACGAGATGCTCGACTGGTTCGACACCATGTACGACGTGCCCATGGTCGATGACCTCATGCAGGACATCACCACCGGCCAGCAGATCCGTCAGGCCTGCATCGATCTCCTCTTCTACACCACCGATGATGAGATCCGGCTCACCCAGGGCAACCAGTTCGTCGAGAACGAGGATGGCGACTTCGAGGCGCCCTTCCGCATCTGGCAGGCCAACTTCGCCGCCGGTCTCGAGGCCTGGGCCTTCATGGACGCCCCCGACGAGGTGTTCGGCTACTTCGACACCTGCTGGCCCCACGGCGACCAGCAGTCCGATCCCCGCCCCACCTCCCTCACCGAGGCGCAGCAGCAGGGCACGGATCTCTACGTCACGCCTGCCGGCGGCAACTACTTCGAGAACACCTACACGCGTCAGTACAGCGTCGGCGGTCCCGCCCGTGATGTGCTGAGCGATCCCTGGCGCTACATGGCGCTCGGCGATGGCCTGAACTGGGTCGTCACCGAGGCTCCCGTCTGGGAAGACCCCTACGAGACGGTCACGGTCGTCATCGACGACAACCCCATCATCCCCGATGATGCGTCTGTGGGCGTGGTCGAAGAGGAGGCACAATGATGGTTTCCCCTCGCAACCTGATGGTGCTCGCTGCCGTCGGCATGACCGGCTGCATGAGCTTCCCCAACCTCGGTCAGCAGCCCATCGATGGCGTGCCCGGCGTGGCCCACTTCGGCACGCTGACGCCCGCCACCGTGGCGTCCTACGAGGATGCCCAGAACCGCGCGGTGTTCGGTGAGGTCGGTCCCACCGGCACCTCCTTCGCTGGTGGCTTCACCTTCGACTTCGTCGGAACCGGTGAGCAGGTGTGCATCTGGGTCGATCCCGAGATCGTCACCTGGAACTCCTACCTCGGCGCGATCGGCGACCTGGTGCCTGCCGAGGACGGCGCGCCCGGCTCCGCGTTCGCCTACCCCGACAACATCGGCGACGATGGCGACATCGATCTGCGCGTCGGTCAGTCCGTCTTCTACACGGGCACCGTGGGCACCGATCTCGAAGAGGCGTCCGCCCGCATCGGCAACTTCCTCGTCGACATCACCGACAGCCTCGGCAACACCATCCCCTCCGATCTCGACCTGTGCTCCGGCACGGCGGCGCTCGGCGGCCGTGGCGTGCCCGAGCTGTGCACGATCGACACCATCGAGGGCGTCAGCTACACCGCCGCCATGCAGGCCTTCAGCGTGCCCCTGGACGACTTCCGTCTGTCCTACGGCTTCCTGTTCGTCGAGGGTGGCTGTGACGAGCTGGCCGCGCTGTACAGCGAGTTCGCGGGCAACAAGTTCTACACCAAGGAGTGCGTGCTCCAGGGTGAGGGCCTGATCCCCGGCTCCGAGTCCGGTGCCGCCGCTGCACAGGCCGGCTTCCCGACCCCCAGCTGGATCGGTGGCGAGGCTCCGGTGATTCCCGGTTCCCGCGACTTCGAGTCCAACTTCTGCGACGACAACATCGATCTGCAGACCTTCTGCGTCACCGAGGCCGCAGACGTCGAGGCCCGCGGCCTGCGTTGCGCCTGGGGTGAGCCCGCCAACGAAGACGAGGGCACCACCCGCTGCTTCTGCGGCGATCCCAGCACCCTGCCTCGTCTGGCCGACTGAGGCCTGCGTCGCAACGGTTCGGGCCCGCCACCCTTCGGGGTGGCGGGCCTTCGTGCGTCTTGGGTCCGGACGGGTCCCCCGACATACGGGCGGGTCGTACGCGGGCCCGGCGGCGGGCGGCTGCGGGCCTGGAGGGCGTGGACGGCTCCGTCGGCGGATGGTCGGGCGGTCGGTGAGGGCGGCAGCCTGAGGGCGGTGGAGGGGCTCCTGGAGCTCCTCAGGCGGATGGGATGTCGTTGTCCGCCAACCAGCTTCGGGCGGCCGCCTGGGCGCCGTGCAGGTCGGTGATGTGGCCGTCGAGCTGGGCCGTGTAGACGGCCTGCAGGAGCTCGCCCATGTGAGGCCCTGGAGGCACCCCCAGGGGCTTGAGGTGTCTTCCCTTGAGGATGGGGTCCGGCGCGTCGTGGAGCACTCCCAGGGCCTCTGCACGGGCGCGAATGGCCTGCCGGGGTTGCCCATCGAGGCTCTCCGCGAGCCAGGTGGTCAGGCCCACGTCCGCCCTGGTGGACAGATGCCGCAGGGAGGCATCGGTGGCCATGGGGTTGTTGCGGTGGGGCCAGGCGTCGAGCATGTGCCGACGGATGGGGTAGCTCATCCAGCGGTACAGGTTCATGTGCTCGAAGGTGGCCTCCAGGGCGTCACGGGAGGCGTCGCGCATCCAGCAGCCGAGCCGAGCCGCGAAGCGCTGGCCCTCGGGCAGCAGGGAGGAGGTGCGCCGGAAGAAGGCGTCGAGCTGATCGTCCCGCTCGGGGTGGTCGACGGCGTCGGCCTCGGGGAAGATGCGGGGGAGCAGCCACGTGGTGCGGGCGAACCGCAGGCCGGCGGACGGGGTGTGGCCCCGCAGGAACAGCTTGCTCCACTCGCCCTGGATGCGCTCGGGGGGCAGCTCGTGGACGTCGGCCTCGGTGCCGAGCTGCACGAGGCTGTCGGTGGGCGTGAACCCTAGGCGGGCGGCGAACTGCACGACGCGCAGGGTGCGGAGGGGGTCTTCGAGGAAGGTCTCGGCATCGACCTCCCGCAGGATGCCCTTGCGCAGGTCCTGCAGGCCCGAGAAGGGGTCGATGAGCTCGCGGGTGAGGGGGTCGACCATCATGGCGTTGACCGTCAGGTCGCGGCGCCGTGCGGCCTCGTGCAGGCCCATGTGGGGGTCGCCGACGGCCACGATGCCCCTGTGACCGGGGCCGGCCTTGGAGTCGCGGCGGGGCAGGGAGACGTCGATCTCCACGCCCTTCTTCTTCACCTTGAAGACGGCGAAGGAGCGGCCCACGGTGTTGACGCGTCCGTGGGCGTGCAGGACCTCTTCCAGGCGGTCGGCGGACAGCCCGTGGACCTCGAGATCCCAGTCCTTCAACGCCAGCCCGAGGAAGTGGTCGCGGACGCTGCCTCCCACGAGCAGCGCACGGCCGCCGGCGGCCTCACAGGCTTCGGCGACCTCCAGGACGAAGGGGGGCGGCGTGATGTCGACGTGGGTCATGGGCGTCCTCGGGGGGAGCCTGAACCCTATTGCTATCGCGAGCGCTCGCCAATGCGGGTGCCCGTGGTCTCCACCTCGGAGACGTCGCCAGACTGCAGCTCGCCGGCCTTGGAGGTGGCGGCGGCCTCGTTCTGGCCGTCGCGGCGGATCCACTCCATGATCTGGGATGCCAGGCGGGGCTCGAGGTCGAGCATCTCGCGGGCGGTGTCGCCCTTGCCGATGACGTCGAGGCGGTGGGGGCCCGTCATGCGGCCGTCGATGGCGCCGCCGGCGCGCATGCCGGTCTCGTCGGACTGGCCGACGACGATGAGCAGGGGGCGGCCGCCGTAGCCGGACATGGCGGAGCTGATGCGAAGGCCCTTGGAGGTGAGGCGGGGCTCGATCATCACGACGTTGGAGACGGCCTTGTTCTCGGCGGCGGCGATCAGGCCGACCGTGGCCCCGAGCTCGGCACCCACGATGGCGACCTTCTCCGCGCCGCGGGCCTGCAGCCAGGCGATGGCCTGGTTCACGTCGGAGACCATGGCCTGGTAGCCGGCCTCGTCCGGGGTGCCGGCGGACTCGCCGTGGCCCCGCAGATCGAGCGCGAGGGAGTGGAAGGAGGCCTTGCCGAGGTCGTCGTGCAGGACGTCGAAGTCGGCGCGGCTGCGGCCGTCGGCGTGCAGGAGCAGGACGGCGTGGGAGCCGGAGCCCTGGCTGTCGGCCGACAGGCGCGTGCCATCGGCCCCCGTGAAGCTGATGGGCTTGGCGAGGGCGGAGGCGGAACTGAGAGCGCCCACAAGAAGAAGGGAAAGCAGACGAGAAGAGCGCATGGACACTCCGGCAGTCAGATCTGGTGAGGTGTTCAGAATGCCAGGGATGGCCCTTGGCGACAACTAGATCAAGCGGGTACTGATTTGCACGGGCGGCAGGGAGCTTTCTGTGGCCCGATTCTTTTCTCTGATTTTCGTTGGGCGTCGTGCTTGACACAGGCACGGCGGTTGTTATTCAGGGGCCGCTTCCCGCAAGGGGGGCCACGCTCTTTGACGGTGATGAATGTCGACCCCAGACGACCTCCGGTACATGGAGGAAGCACTACAGCTCGCCGCACAAGCCGCAGCACAGGGTGAAGTCCCTGTCGGCGCGGTGGTGGTGAAAGACGGGGCAATCATTGGCAGAGGCTACAACCTCCGCGAACAGAGCCAGGATTTCTCGGCGCACGCCGAGTTCATCGCGATGCGAGAAGCATCCAAGGCTCTGGGAAGCTGGCGGTTGGTCGGGTGTACGGTCTACGTCACCCTGGAACCCTGTCCGATGTGCGCCGGCGCCATGGTGCTGTCCAGGATCGAACGATGCGTGTTCGGAGCCACCGATCCAAAAGGTGGGTTCTGCGGCACCATCGACGATCTGTCCAATGTCCCGGCCTTGAACCATTCGTTCGAGGTGACCGGTGGGGTCATGGCTGATGCCAGCAGAGAGCAGCTGAGGTCGTTCTTCCGGGCCTTGCGAAAGCGCTGAGGAGGGATGGCCGAGCGGTTGAAGGCGGCAGATTCGAAATCTGTTGTGCGGTGTTCCCGTACCGGGGGTTCGAATCCCCCTCCCTCCGTTTTCGCGCTCTTTTGAAAGTATGTTTTGTGGCATTGCGGAGAGGTGACCGAGTGGTTGAAGGTGCACGACTGGAACTCGTGTGTAGGGCAACTTACCGGGGGTTCGAATCCCCCTCTCTCCGCCACTTTTTTTGCTACTGCTGGTAGCCCGGATGGTTGAGGGTCGGGTCCATGGACTATGGGCTCGTGAACCCCGCCAGGTCAGAAATGAAGCAACGGTGTCGGGTCCCATGGGGTCATGGGGTGCCCGGCTCTCAACCATCCGACATCATCGTCAAGCAGGCCGCACATCGCGATTGTGATGTGCGGCCTGTTGCGTTCTTGGGTCCGTTGGCAGGAGTCTCGTTCGGGCGGCGTGTCAGGTGCCGCCGGCGAGCTTCCACAGCGGCTGCAGATCTGGCGGCAGCGGTGCCTCGATGGTGAGCGGCTCTGTGGTGTGCGGATGCTGCAGCTGCAGGCGGTAGGCGTGCAGCGCCAGGCGTGGATGCCAGCTGCCCGACTCGCCGCCGTAGCGCCGGTCTCCCACGATGGGGCAGCCGTCGCCGGCCGCGTGCTGCCGCAGCTGGTGGGTGCGACCCGTGACGGGGGTGAGCTCCGCGGCGACGAGGCCGTTGGCCCTGCCCAGCACGTCCACGAGGCTCGTGGCCTTGCGACCGCCCACGGGAGCGTGCCAGGCGTCTGTGGTGGGCCTGCCGGCGAGGACCGCCCGGTAGGTCTTGCGCCACTCGTGGGCCTGCAGGGAGTGGCTCAGGGGCTTGTTGGCCTCCGGACGGGCGCTGAACAGCACGATGCCGGAGGTGGGCTGGTCGAGCCGGTGGAGCAGACCCACGTAGTCGTGTTCGGCCTGCAGCAGCGTGAGGAGGTCGGCGGGGCCTCCTGGGGAAGGCTGCGTGGGCATGCCGGACGGCTTGTGGACCGCGAGGATCCAGTCGTCCTGGAACAGGATGCGGATGTCGTCGTGCATGTCAGAGGGGCCGACGGTTCTGCAGGGCGCGGGCGAGGCTGACGGCGTCGGCGTACTCGATCTCGGTGCCGACGGAGATGCCGTGGGCCAGGCGCGTGACCTGGACGTCGACGCCCGCGAGCAGCCGGCCGATGTACAGCGCGGTGGCATCGCCTTCGACGTCGGGATCGGTGGCGATGATGACCTCCTTGATCTGGCCGCCGCGGAGCCGTTCGAGCAGCGAGCGCAGGTTGAGGTCGGACGGACCGATGCCGTCGAGAGGCGAGATGGCCCCGTGCAGGATGTGGTAGCGGCCGCGGAACTCGCCGCTGCGCTCGAAGGCGAGGACATCTTGGGGGTGCTCGACTACGCAGACGAGGGCATCGTCGCGCCGGGGGTCGGCGCACATCGCGCAGGGGTCGGTGCCGGTGAGGTCGCCGCACACGGAGCACTGCCGCACCTCTTCGGCGAGGCGCAGCAGGCTCGCGGACAGCTCCGGGATGGTGCCCTCGGGCGCCCGGAGCATCCAGTAGACCAGCCGGGTGGCGGTCTTGTCGCCGACCCCGGGAAGGCGGCGCAGGTGCTGCACCGCCTGCTTGATGGGGTCGACTTCGCTCACGCGCCCATGCCCGGGAACGGCAGGCTGCTGGCGAGCGCGGAGAGCTGCTCGGCGGCCTTGTCCTGCACCTGGCGCAGGGCCTCGTTGGCCGCGGCGCGCACGAGATCCTCGAGGAGCTCGCGGTCTTCCATGGCGGCATCGGTGATCTCGATGGAGGCGATCTGGTTGTCGCCCCGGGCCACCACGGTGACCGCGCCGCCGCCGGCGATGCCGGTGGCCGTGAGGTTGGCTGCGTCGTTCTTCACGTTCTCGAGCTGCTGCTGGAATCCGCCGAGCATGTCGGTGAGTCCACCGAGGTCGAAGCCGCTCATGGGGTGTCTCCTGTGGGATGCAGGGCCGTGCCTGCGTGGTGATGGCCCGGAATGCTACTCCTCCGGATCGCCGGAGGAAAGATCGGTGATGTCGACGAGGGTGGCGCCCAGGGTGCGCATGATCCGCTGGCAGGCGGGATCGGACAGCACCTTCTGCTCGAGGCCGGGATCGATGTCGCGCCGCTGGCTGGCGAGGCTCTCGACCAGCCGCAGCTCGAACCCGGGGCCGTAGATGGCCTGCAGGTGGGCGCCCACCTCGGGATTCTCGGCCTCGCGACGGGCCGTGGCGAGGGCGCGTCCCTTGGCGACCGTGAGGACGAGGGCCTTGCGCTCACGCCGGGGCGTGGCCTGGGGCAGGGCGGTGACGCCGACCTGGTGCAGGACCTTCTGGAAGGCGGCCCATCGATCGTCGTCGGAGGCGTCGGGTTCGAGTCGGGGGCTGGCGGCCCGGCTGCGGCTGGCACGCCCGCCGCTGGGACGGGCGGCGTGGGGCATGCGGTGACGACGCTGGGGACCCCGCTCGACGCGGCGTGAGGTGGTGTGACCGCCTCCACCGCCGCCCCCTCCGGAGGGAACACCCGGACCACGGCCCCGCAGGCGCTTCTCGAGGGACTCGAGGCGGGCGAGGAGCTGGGGCAGGGCCTCGGCGGGCTTGATGCCGGCCACACGGGCCACGGCCATCTCCATGACCATGCGGGGGCGGCTGGCCCGGACGACCTGCTCGTGGTTGGTGAGCAGCGCGTGGAACAGTCGGTGCAGGACATCCTCTGGCACGCCCTCGGTGACCTCGAGCAGCCGCTGCAGATCGTCCTCGGGAAGATCGAGGTGCTTGTGCACGCTGGGGGACAGCCTGGCCATGGTGGCGTGGCGGACCCACTCGAGCAGCTCGGCGCTGAACTGCTGCATCTCGAAGCCGAGCTCGTGCACCCGGGCGATCAGATCGATGGCCTGATCGGCTTCGCCGCGGAGGAGGTGGGCCAGCATGTCGTGGAGGAGGCGACGATCGACCAGGCCGAGGACGTCGGCGATGGAGGCATCGTCGATCTCCTCACCGCCGAAGCTGATGACCTTGTCGAGCAGGGACTGGCTGTCGCGCATGGAGCCTTCGCCGGCGCGGGCGATGAGGCGCAGGCCCGACTCGGAGATGGAGACGCCCTCCTGCTCGGCGATGGAGCCCAGGCGCTGCACGACCCCCGTGACGGGGATGCGCTTGAAGTCGAAGCGCTGGACCCGGGAGAGGATCGTGTCCGGGATCTTGTGGGGCTCGGTGGTGGCGAACAGGAAGATGACGTGCTCGGGGGGCTCCTCGAGGGTCTTCAACAGGGCGTTGAAGGCCGCGTTCGAGAGCATGTGGACCTCGTCGACGAGGTAGATCTTCTTGCGGCCCTGGCTCGGGGCGAAGCGCACGGACTCCCGCAGCTCGCGGATGTTGTCGACGGAGTTGTTGGAGGCACCGTCGATCTCGATGAGGTCGGGGGAGGTGCCCCGGGAGATGTCGATGCAGGAGGGGCACTCGCCGCAGGGATCGGCCGTGGGCCCCTTCTCGCAGTTGAGGGACTTGGCGAGGGCGCGGGCGGCGGTGGTCTTGCCGACGCCCCGGGCGCCGCAGAACAGGTACGCGTGGTGGATGCGCTGGCGCTCGATGGCGTTGCGCAGCGTGCGCGTGACGTGGTCCTGCCCGACGATCTCGTCGAACGTGGCGGGGCGGTACTTTCGTGCGATGGCGAGGTAGGCCAAGGGTGCGACTCCGGTCTTCGGCCCATGATCTACACCGTCTGGGCCGTCCCGTCTCCCTCAGCCTCCTTGCGGCGCTAATTCGCCCGGATCCAGCGCAGCCAGCTGTCGAGCAGGAACAGGGACCAGAGCTGATGGGCCGCCGACGACGACCGGGACACGGCCCGGCGCAGACCCTCGATGCCGGTGTGGCGCCACAGCTCCAGGGGATCCGAGCGGAGCAGGTCGACGCGCTCCTCGGTGAACAGCCGACCGGGGCCGGACAGCCAGCGATCGAGGGGCCGGGGCATGCCTCGGTCCGGGCGGTTGATGAGGGCGGGGGGCAGGGAGCCCTTGAGGCTGGCCCTCAGCAACCAGCGGGTGCGGAAGGAGCCGCCCATGCCACGAACCTTGTACGAGCCGGGGAGCAGCCAGGCGAGGCGGCGGACCTCCCGGGACAGCAGGGGGAAGGCCACCGAGACGCCGGCGGCGGCGGCGGTGCACTCCACGCGGGGCAGGGTGTCGGACTCGAGGGTGGAGCGCCAGGTGCTGTGCAGGATGGTGTTGAGGGGGTCGGTGCGGACCTCCTCGTAGAAGGGCCGGGCCACGCGGGCGCGGACGCCCGGGTCGAGAAGGTCGTCGTCGAGCAGGATGCGCTCCCGATCCTTGCGGCTGAAGACCTCGGGCAGGGCCAGGCCGAACCGGGCCGGCAGCTCGTCCGGGGGCGTGGTGAGCCGGGCACCCTTGCCCACCTGGGCGAGACCCTCCCGCAGGAGCATGCGGGCGGGGGCGGGGATCTGCTGGAAGCGCTGGGACCGGGCGAGCAGGCGGGCGGGATCCTGCAGGTTGCGACCGCCGAAGAGCTGGTCGGCGCCGTCGCCGGTGAGCACACGATCGACCGTGGAGGCCGCCTTCTGGGCCAGCAGCAGCTGCAGGACGACCGAGGCGCTCCCGATGGGGTGGCCCAGCGCCTGCACGGAGGCGTCGAAGGACTCGGCGATGTCGCGGGTGGAGACGACCACATTGTGGTGCTCCATGTTCATCAGACGTGCCACGCGGCCGGCGAACGGCGTTTCCGGGTAGGGCTCGTCGTCGATGGTGACCGTGAAGGTGTTCACCTGGCGGGCGAGGTGACGCGCGGCGGCGACGATGGCGGCCGAGCCGGGCCCGCCGGACAGGTACACGCCCACGTTGGCCCCCCCGAGCAGCTGGCGTCGGACGGAGCTCTCGAGGGCGTCCTGCAGCTGGGGGATGACGTCGGCCGTGCGGGGCGTCGGGGTGCCTCGGGCAGCGTAGATGGGGGTGAACCAGGGGCGTACCATGGCGCGGTCGTCGCCCCACCGCAGGCGGGCGCCGGGCGGAAGCTGGTGGACCTCCTCCAGCAGGGTGCGCGGGGCGTGGACCGTGCGGAATGACAGGTACTCGGCCAGTCGATCGCGGTTGAGCCGACGGGAGACCCAGGGCAGCTCGAGCAGGGCGGGAAGATCGGTGGCGAAGGCGAAGCGGCCGGGCTTGCGGACCCAGTAGAGGGGGCGGATGCCGGCCGGGTCGCGGATCAGGTGCAGCACCTGGTGCTTGCGCTCGTAGACCGCGGCCGCCCACGAGCCGTCGAGGTAGGACAGGGCGTCGATGCCCCAGCGGCGCCAGGCCGTGGCGAGCAGCTCGGGCCCCTCGAGGTCCGGGGGCAGATCCGTCTCGGCGTCGGTGCGCTGACGGACGACGCCCGTGACGAAGACGGCCAGATCCTCGGTCTGGTCGATCTTGGGCTCGGAGCTTCGGCCGGACCAGCCCACCGCCGCGATGTCGCCGGTGAGGATGCGTGTGGTGGGACCAGCGTGCTTCGACACCTTCTCCATCCTCTCGGCCAGCTCCCGTGTGGGACGGCTGGAGGTGGTGGTGTCGATGTACCCGAAGATGGCAGCCATTCAGACCTCAGCGGCGTCGGCCGGAACCCTTGCGACGCTTGGGCGGCGGGGGGCCCTTCTGGCTGCGCCGACGACGGGGCGCGCCGGACGAGGCCGAGGAGGAGGTCGGACGGATCGACTCGTTCTTGGGCTCGGGAGCCTCGAGGCCCCACGGAGAGCCGGAAATGTACATGTTTCGCAGGACGATCAGCAGGATCCATGTGAGCAGGGCGATACTGAGGGTACCGGCCGAGGTGGTGGACAGCTTGCGTGTCGTCTCGCCATCATCGATCGTGAACGCGAGGGCGAAGGAGGGCTTCGTGGTGGCCACGGCAGTGCTGGGGAGCTCGGTGGGCTCCAGCATCAGGGCATCGGCGCGAAGGCCCAGCTCGCGCACGAGATCCGCCTTCCAGCTGACCACGGTGGTCTCGCCGGGCGCCTCGACCACGAGAACGTCGAACGTCGCTGGATTCTCGACGTCGACGGGCCGAAATGAGACAGCATGGCCGCTCCACCCACGAAAGAACCCACTCGCGAGCAGGAAGGTGATCAGGGCGGCCGGTGTGGCGATGAGGGCGATGAATCGGAGCAGTGCGTTCATGGATGTACCGATCCCGGAAATGGACGGGTTGGGATGACGGACCCGACCCACTGGGCGCGGGGCCGCAGTCTAACCGCAAACGGCCTGTGGGTGCAGTTCGCGCTGTGTCTGCTGCTCGTACTGGGGGGGTGTACCGGTGCGCGAAAGCAGGTCCGTGGCGACGTGGTCCGCAAGCTGCAGTTCGAGGGTCGTGCCGAAGGAACCTCCGATGGCGACCACCGGAGCGCCATCAGCCAGAAGAAGTCGTCCTGGGGCGCCTTCGTGTGGCCCTTCACCTACTGGGTCCAGGCGGAGAGCCTGGCGCCCGGAACGTTGCGCAAGGATGGCCAGCGGCTGCGGATCTGGTACGCCGAGCAGGGCTACTTCGACATGCGCTTCCTCGGCTGGGAGGTCCGTCGCATCAAGAAAGCCACCGACGACAAGGCGGGCGTGGTCGACATCAGGGGCTACCTCGAGCCCGGTCCGCGCAGCTCGGTGCGTCACATGGACTACTCGAGCCTGGAGGGAACGGGTGCGATCGAGCTGCTCATGCGCAACGTGACCCGCACCGCGCCGATCCGGGCGGGTGACCCCTTCGACGCCGGGCTCGTGCGGCGCACGGCGAAGATGCTCGAGGAGGCGCTGCGGGAGAACACCTTCGCCTACGCCTCCGTGGTGCCGTTGATGGACGCCTACCCCGAGGAGCAGGCGGTCGACGTGCAGATCGAGGCCGATGTGGGGGTGTCGGCGACGATCGGGCCGATCACCGTGAGCGGCGAGGGCACCTACGACGACAAGCTCCTGCGGGTGGCGGCGGACGAGGTCTACCTCGAGGAGGGTGAGGCCTACTCGCTGTCGCGCATGCGGCAGGCCCAGCAGGATCTGTTCCGCATGCAGCTGTTCTCCGTGGTCAGCGTGTCGCCCGATCTGTCCGATCCGACGCGCACCGCCGTGCCGGTGAACGTCGAGATCCAGCCCGGCCGCACCAAGCGCCTGCGCGCGGGTGGGGCCGTCACCTTCGACACCTACAACCTCGTGCCCCGGGGCACGATCGAGTACCGCGATCTGCGTCTGGGCCACAGTCTCGTGCAGCTCGATGCCCGCGCGAGCGTGGGCGCCATCATCGGCGTGACCTCGGACACGGACCTCGGCGGTGACTGGGCCGGCCTCGTGGGCGACGTCGGCATGAGGGTCCGCTACCCCTTCCTCGCCAAGAACCGCCTCGCCATCAGCTCGTCGGCGAAGGCGTTCCAGGAGGTCCAGTACGGCAACATCCCCTACTGGGGCTACTCGGTCGACGCCCTGCTGGCCTGGCGCATCGCGCGCAAGATCCAGTTCACGTCCGGACCGGTGTTCGACTTCTTCTCCTACCGGGGCGACTCCGGTCTCGAGCGGGAGCTGGCCGCGATCCAGTTCCAGGGCGACTTCAACAGCACCGCCTACAACCTGCTCGGCTGGGTTGCCGGCATCGTGGCGGACTTTCGCGACGATCCGCTGTCGCCCAGCCGGGGCACCTACGTGCTCGGCGGCGTCAAGCAGTCGATCCCGATTCCCACCGTGCCGGAGCGGGAGGCCGGCTGGGACGGCGATCCCGTGGAGCCGTTCCTGTACACGCGCTTCCGGGTGGATGCCCGCGCCTACAAGTCGTTCCGCCTCAACCGCAAGCAACGCCGGCTGCCACTGACCCTCGCGGGGCTCGGCCGCGGCACCATCCTCGTCCCCTGGGAGGGGGCGGATTCCTCGCTGCCGTACCCCGACCTCGGCTTCGCCGGTGGCACCACGAGCCTTCGCTCCTTCCGCAACAACCAGGTGGGCCCGTACGACTGCGTGTGTGCCTACGAGCGGGGCAGGCCGTCGCCGCCCCACAACAACGGCGAGTTCTACGACGTGGACCGCACCTACCTGCCCCGAGGTGGCGCGCTGGTGATCGAGGCGATCGGGGAGGCCCGGTACGCCGTCACCAACAGCCTGTCGGTGGCGCTGTTCGGGGAGATGGGGCTGCTGTCCTCGCGGGTCAGGGAGACCTCGGCGGACGACCTGCGCTTCGGCGCGGGCGTGGGCGGACGCATCCACACGCCCGTGGGGCCGGTGCGACTCGACCTCGGGTTCCGGCCCACCTACCCGGAGGACTTCGGGCCCGAGCGCTACATCGGCTGCAACACGATCGACCAGATCCCCCGCGGCTACGATCTGACCACGCCCAGCCTGCGCGCGCGACAGCGCATCGCCGAGCGCAACCCGGTGATGGCGGTGAACTTCTTCCTGGCCATCGGGGAGGCGTTTTGAGCGAGCCCCGACGCCATCGCTGCGGAAAGGCCACCCGCGTGCTGCTGGCCGGGGTGGGCGTGATCGGCCTGGCCCTCGTGGTGGCCATCGACCCGATCCTCACGGCGGTCGGCCGGGGCGTCCTCGGTGGCATGCTGCAGGAGGGCTGGACGGTCTCCGACTTCCGTGTCGACGTGGGCTTCCGGGGCATCCGGGTGCGGGACTTCGCCTTCATCGCGCCCGACGGGCACCCGGAGGTGGGCGCAGACGACGTGATGGTCCGCCTGGCGCCGTTCTCGGTGTTCAGCGGCACGGTCGAGGTGCACGAGGTGCGACTCGGCGGCGGGTTCGTGGACTTCACCTCGGACGACCAGGGGCTGCGGTTCCCGAGGGCCTTCCCGCCGCCGAAACCCGAGAAGGAGAAGGAGCGTCCCAAGCCGTACAAGGGCCTGCCCATCGGGTTCGAGGTGGCCAAGGTCGACGTGGACGTGCCCCTGGTGCGCATCGCCAACCAGGACGGCCAGGCCGGCCTCGAGATCTGGGGCGTCACGCTCGACTCGGCGGTGGACCTCGTGAAGAACGAGCCGCTGATCGACACCACGGGGCTCGCCTTCCGGGCGGAGTTCATCAAGCCCCTCGAGGGGCCGTTCCAGGTGATCGGCGACGCGGACTTCCACGGCGACCACGTCACGGCCGCGGACCTGCAGGTGGAGCTCCTCGGCAGCCAGCTCGTGCTCGACGGCATCTGGCAGCTGGTGGGCCAGGGCACCGACATGGACCTGACCCTCGAGCGGCTCGACGTGGATGCCCTGTCGCCGATGATGGGCGACGCCCTCGCCGGCGTGTACACCGGCGCGCTCCACCTGGACGGCAACCTGCGGGGCCTCGGCCTCGTCGGCACCCTCGACGGGGAGGAGAACGGCACCGTGACCTTCCAGGAGGGCTCCGCGGTGTGCATCGGCGGAGACGGCGAGCGCTGTGGCAGCACCGTGCTGCCCACCGATCAGACGGGCCCGGGCGCGGTGCGGTGGAAGGTCGACCTGCTGACCGATCAGTTCGCGGTGGAGAAGCTCATCCCGCCGGTGGTCGGCCCGCTGGTGCTCGACGGTCACATCCAGGCCCGCGGCGGCGGCACCTCCTACCCGGACGGCATCGTGGTGGAGGACGGCCGCATCGACGGGCAGGGGCTCGACGTGTTCGGTCTGCCCTTCCGGGATGCCCACGGCAGCTTCGAGCTGCACCGGGGTCTCGTCCGGGGCACCGATCTCGACGTGACCGCCATCGGGGGCACGGCCCGCGGCGCCGCCACGCTCGACCTGGTGGGCGGTGCGTTGGGGGGCGACTTCCGTGGGGTGGTCGACCTGTCGATGCTCGCCGACCTCGGCGTCGAGGATCTGTACGGCAGGGGACCGTTCCGGGCGCGGGTGGACGGCAACGTGCTGGAGGACGGCACGCCCATCCACGTGGCCGGGCAGGTGCAGGTCCGGCAGGGAGGCGTCGGCCGGGACATCACCGCGGACGTGGTGGAGGGACCCTTCGACGTGGACTACCGCGACGGGCACGTCAAGGTCGTGGGCGACTGGCAGGCCACGGGCGCCGCCGCCTACGGGGCGGAGGCGGAGCAGCTGTCGGTGCCCGGGCTGGTGGTCGACGTGGGGGAAGCCGTCGACATCCAGGGCTCGGGGTTCACGCCCGTGCTCACCTACGGCGGGTTCATCGTCATGGACGCCGTGGAGGCGCCGTTCCACTTCCGCACGGAGGGAGGCCACCTCTCGCTCGACGCCACCGCGACCCTGGCCGACCACGACCTGTCGGGCCTGCAGGGCGATCAGGGCGCGCTCAGCTTCACGCTACGCGACGACGACGCGGACGTGGAGCTGGCGCTGCAGCGGGACGACTACACCTGGGTCGCCGTGAAGGGGGGCCACCTCGACCTCGCCACCACCACGATCTCGGCGGACCTCCTGCGCCTGCAGCTCGACGCGGAGAAGGTGATCGAGAGCACGTCGCCGGTCAGCTTCCGGGTGGCCGAAGCGGGCATCGCCGACGCCGACATCCACCTGGCGCTGCCCGAGGGCAGCCTCGACGTGACGGGCGATCTCGGCGGGGAAGGGCCACTCGACGGCACGGTCGTGCTCTCGGACGTCGGACTGGCGGGCCTGTCGCCGCTGTATCCGGAAGATCTGGCCAACCTCACGGGCACCGTGGATCTCGACCTCACCGCCAGGGGCACGGCCGCCTCGCCCGACCTCGAGGGCGACCTCACCCTGGCCGGCGTGACCCTCGACGAGACGCTGGCGGGGCTGGACGCCGAGATGGCCTTCGGCTGGCGCGACGACCAGGCGGTCGTGGATCTGGCGGCCGGTCGGGAAGGGCAGCGACGCATCCTCCTCCATGGAGAGCTGCCGGTGGAAGGAGGACTCCTGTCGCCGACCGTGGAGCCCACGGCACCCCTGCTCGCCGAGCTGACCCTCGAGGGGCTCGATCTGGAGCGCCTGGCCCGGCTCCTCCCTTCGACGCCCCTGCCCACGGGGGTGTTGACCGGCCACATGGTGGTGACGGGGCCTCTCGTGGAGCCGGACATGACCCTCGATCTGGGCGGAGACGTCCGTCTGTTCGGCATTCCCGAGGTCGTGACCCTGGACATCGAGGGTGCGCTCACGGGCACGGACTTCACGCTGCGTGGCGATCTGCATGACGAGGAGGACGTCCACTTCGCCGATCTCGACGCGCGGGCCCAGGTGGAGCTGCGCAAGGTGCTCGGGCCGGCGCTCGGTGCCGATCCGGATGACCCGGACCTGATGGTCGGAGACTGGGTCCGGACGCCGGAGCTCGACCTCGTCCTGTCGGACCTGCAGGTGGAGCCGGTGGTGCATCGCTTCCTGCCCTATCTGGAGATGGCCGGTCTGCTCGACGCGAACGTGGCCGTGCGCGGCGAGGTGATGCGCCCGGACGTGGTCGTGCAGATGGGCTTCGACGGGGAGATCGAGCGGGAGCCGGTGAAGATGGCGCTGACGGCCGATCAGACGGGCAAGCTCGGCATGGACGTTGGCGACGGCACGGAGTCCTGGCTCACGGTGGATGGCATGGTGCCCCTCGACATCGACCTCACCCGGGAGACGGCGGACTGGGTCACCGGCCCGATGGACGTCCGGTTCGGTGGACAGGGCATGCCGCTCAAGGTGCTGACGGCACCCTTCCCGAGCGTCTACGCGGATGCCGGCCGGCTGTCGCTCTCCGGTGCGCTGGAGGGGGAGCTCGGCAGCATCGTGCCCTCCGTGGAGCTGGCCGTCGAGGACGGCGACTTCATCGTCGAGGACCTTGGCCTGCGGTTCCTCGATACCCACGGCACCGGACGCGTCGTCCCCACCGCAGACGGCCTGCGGCTGGAGGCGCAGGGCTGGGAGGCCAGGACCCGCCCGGTGGCCAGCTACGTGCGGGCCCAGGAGCGCTCGGCCCGATCGTTGCTGCGGATGGACGCATCGCTCGATGTGTCCCAGGAAGGCCTCGGTGCCGTGTCCGCCAACATCGAGATGGACGATGCGTGGCTCATCGCCACGGACGCCTACCAGATCCAGACCGCCGGCAGCGTGTCGGTGCAGGGTGAGCTTCCCAAGCTCGAAGCCACCGGCGACCTCTCGCTGACCCAGGGAGAGGTGAAGCTGAACCTCGCCGAGCTCACCGGCGCGACCGGCCTCGTGCTCGACGACGATCTGGTGGTGCACCGCACCGTCGACTCGGCGTTGGCCGCCGAGCGCCTGGCGGAGAAGCAGGCCGAAGAGGAGCAACCCACCCTCGTGGAGGAGCTCGACGCGAAGATCACCCTCAACCTGAACCGCTCGCTGCAGGCCCAGGTGATCCTGCCGCTGCTGAGCGGACTCGGGGAGTTCGGTGCGGCGGTGAGCCAGATCGACCTGAGCACCCGCATGGACGGGGAGCTCGAGGTCACCATCGACGAGGGGGAGGTCAAGGGAGTGGGCAGCCTCGAGACCATCGGAGGGGAGCTGAAGGTCCTGAACGCCCGCTTCGGCGTGGACACCTCCACCATCCGGTTCTTCGGCGACATCACCGACCCCGAGCTCGACGTGAACGCCTCGATGGAGGGCGACGGCATCGACATCAAGCTCACCGGCACCGCGATGGACCCGCAGCTCGCGCTGTCCAGCGCCGATGGTGCGTCGGACGCCCAGCTCTTCGCGGTGCTGTTCACGGGCCGCTCGCCGGACGAGCTGAACGCGGATCAGGGGCAGGCGGCGGCGCAGGCCGTGGGCGACCTGCTCCTCGGTGGGCTGCTGGCCAGCGTGAACCTCGGCAACGTGTCCATCGACACCGACGGCTCGGTGCAGGTCGGGGTGCCCGTCACCCGCAACGTCTACTTCGAGGGCATCCTGTCGCCGGCCGCTGGACCCCAGGACAACACCTTCCAGGCGATCATCGACTGGTCCATCATCCCCAAGTTCGTGCTGTCGGCCGGCTTCGGCAACCAGGTCTCCTTCGCCGAGCTGGTCTACGAGTACAGCTTCTGGGGCCGGCACTACCTCCCTCCCGGACATCTCCCGGACCGGCCCCGCTACAACCGGGTGGAGAAGCAGCTCGAGAAGGAGGAGGAGGCGCGGCGTGCAGCGGAGGCCGAGGCGCGCGACGCTGTCGAGACGCGCGACGAGGAGGCCAGGCGCCGTCGTCGGCGGGACAAGGAGAAGGAACGGGAGGAGGAGCGCCAGGAGGACGAGACGGAGACCCTCGAGGAGATCCGCGAAGACATCCTGGAGTCGCCCGATCCGGAAGACGACGACTCCTCACGGGCGCCGACCCAAGACGACGAAGGGCCCGCCCCGGGATGAGGCAGGCCCTTGAGGGATGCGGCGGGGATCACTCCTCGCCGGCTTCCTCGCGCTGCTCGGGCTCGATGTGCACGTAGGTGTAGCTGGCCTCGCCCTCGAAGTCCTTGCCGGGCTTCCAGTTGGCGTCGAGCACCTCGGTGATGACCCACATGAGCATGAGGACCTTGAGGGCCTCGTTCCTGTCGAGATCCTCTTCCTCGCCCTCGGGCTCGGACATCAGGGCCATGTAGGCCTCGTCGAGGATGTGGGCCTGGGCGCGGGGCACGGAGCGGAAACGCTCGGCGAAGCCGTCGTCGAGGGGGAGCACCTGGCCGAGGAGCTGCTGCACCTTGGTGGCGGCCTCGTTGACCTGGGCGTGGGTGGCGGACTTCAGGCGGCCACCGGCCATGTCGAACATGCGGGCGATGACGCCGGTCATGTACATGGACACGCCCACGGTGGCGGGGGCCATGTGCTCCTGGTTCTTCTGCACGAACCGGGTGAGGCGGCGCTGGTCGCGGAGGACGCGCTGCAGGGAGACCTGCTCGTCGGCGATCTGCTCGGCGATCTGCTCGGACCAGGCGTGGATGACGTCGCGGGGGATGAGTGCGTTGGACATGGTGCCTCCAGTGGCCGGGGCAGTAATCCAGATCACAGGCGGGTGCGAGCCCGGATCACCACCAGCCGTCGACGAGCCTGTACTGGTAGCGGCCGGGGCACTGGTGGGGCGGCAGGCGCATCGAGGTGTGGGACGTCATGCCCGGGTCGGCGCCCTCGATGTCGAAGCGGGTGGAGAAGTCGCCGCAGGTGACCTCGACCGTGCCCCTCTGGATGGGGCGCTGGGACTCGTTGGTGAGGCTGATCGTGGCGGTGGCGTGCTGTCCGCGGCCCCGGACCCGCATGCCCATCTTCGTGAAGAGCTTCAGGTCGAGGTGGCGGGAGACCTGCTCGCGGACGGTGAACTCGACGACCCGGTGGTCGGCGTCGATGGCCATGTTGAACATGCCGGTGACGTTCAGGCCGAGCAGGCCGACGTCCTCGCCGGAGGAGCAGTCCTCGCACTCGGTGACGGCGACGCCGCTGATCTCGATGTCGCCGAGCCAGACGGAGTCGACGAGCAGGGCGCGGGCCTGGCGCTGGCCGTTGGCGGTGTTCATCGTGAGGACGGGGGCGTCCTTGGGGATGGCGATGCCCAGCATGTCGATGACCGAGCGGGGCAGGGTGGTGTAGGTGGTGCCGGTGTCGAGCATCATGAAGGTCTCGACCTCCTTGTTGCCGTGGCGGAAGACCACCGGGATCGACAGGCGGCGGCCGGAGCCCTCGTAGGGCAGCTCGATGGCGTGCTCGACGGCCTCCTCGGTGAGGTTGGCGGCGGCGGCCATGAGCTCCTCGGTGGGGTCGACCCCGGGGGAGACGGCCAGGTCGGAGACCGGCGCGGGGGCCGTCTCGATGGGCAGTGGCGTCCACAGCATGCCCACGGCGGCCAGCCACAGGGAGATGGCGCCGAGCTCGCCCCACGGCCGCGGGACCCGGCGGACTGCGAGGAGCAGCAGGACCGGGAGGATGGCGAGCCAGAGGTAGGGGGAGGTGGGGGGCATTCCTTCTTATAGGTCGGGAACTGGGAAGGGTTGTGTCCCTTCGTGTCTGGGGAGGGGCGCGCGGCCGCGCTGGCGACGGGCTCTGCTTCGTCGCTTCACGGGTCGTGTACAGAAGTACACTTCCCCGCTTGCTCCTTGCCGAGCCCGCCGCCAGCGGGGCCGTGCTTGGTGGGTTGGTTCTGGCGGGGCTTCGCTGGAATTGCTTTCGCGTTTCGGGCCCCGTGGCGGGGCGGTCGCGCGGGCCCCATGGCGGCACCGATTCTTCGTCGCTCTGCTCCTCGCCTCGGCACCACCCTGGTGCCCGCGCTGGCGGTGGGGATCTGAAGACTGCGCGCGGCGGGCGTGGCGGACCGCTCGGCTTCGTCGCTTCGGCCCTCGCGTACAGAAGTACGCTTCGGGCCTTGCTCCTCGTCGAGCGGTCCGCCCCGCGCGCCGTGCTTGGGGTGATGGGTCAGGCGGGGCTTCGCTGGGATTGCCTTCGCGTGTCGGGCCCCGTGGCGGGGCGGTCGCCCGACCGCCTTGGCGGCGCCGATTCTTCGTCGCTGCGCTCCTCGCCTCGGCACCACCATGGTGCCCGCGCTGGGGTTGGGGGGCTGAAGGTCGGGGGTCGCAAGAGCCTTGGGGTTCATCGAGGGGGGCCGTGGCCGATCGGGCGTCGGGGAGGTCGAACATGGGGATTGTTGCCGCCGTGTTGTCGGTCGCGCTGGTGATCATGTCGTGGCTGCCGGCGTGGCGGGCCGAGTGGTGGTGGGTCCGGGCGCTGGACTTTCCGCGGCAGCAGATCCTGGGGGCGCTCCTGGCGGTGCTCGTGCTGGACCTCGTCGTGCTCGAGCTGTTCCGACCGAGGAGCTGGGTGATCGTCGGGCTCGTGTTCGTCAGCATCGGATGGCAGGTCCGGTGGGTGGGGCCGTACACGAGGCTCGCCGGCAAACAGGTGGCGTGGGCGGACGATGCGGGGGCCGACCGGTCGTTGGTGCTGCTGTCGACCAACGTGCTGACCCCCAACCGCGACGCGAACGCGCTGGTGGCGCTGGTGAAGCGGCTCGACCCGGACGTGATCCTCACCATGGAGACCGACGCCTGGTGGGAGCAACGGCTCGAGGTGCTCGAGAAGGAGTACCCCCACGTGGTGAAGGAGCCCCTCAGCAACCTGTACGGCATGCACCTGTACTCGCGGCTGCCGCTGTCCGGGACGTCCGTGGAGCACCTGGTCCAGGACGACGTGCCCTCCATCCACACCATCATCGAGCTGCCGGGGGGCCATCGGGTGCGCGCGCACTTCCTGCACCCCGCGCCGCCTTCGCCGACGGAGAACCCCGAGTCCACCGAGCGAGATGCGGAGCTCGTGATCGTCGCCCGCAGCGTGGCCGAGGCCGACCTGCCCGTGCTGGTGGCGGGGGACTTCAACGACGTGTCCTGGTCGGAGACCACCCGGCTGTTCGTGAAGCTCAGCGGCCTGCTCGACCCCCGGGTGGGGCGGGGGCCCCACAACACCTACCACGCGGAGCACCGGATGATGCGGTGGCCGTTGGACCACGTGTTCGTCAGCGAGGACTTCACGGTGGGGCGGTTCGAGCGGGTGCGGCTGCGGGGCTCGGACCACTTCGCGCTGGTGACCCGACTGGTGCTCGACCCCTACACGCCCGGCGAGGCGGAGGGGCTGAAGGCGAAGCCGGAGGATCAGGCCTGGGCGGAGGAGAAGGCGGAGAAGAAGGGGGTGTCGGAGACGGACGTGCCTGAACCGGAACGGTAGGTTCCCGTGGACGGCCGGCTGACGATCCTCCGCCAGAACGTTGTAGCGTAGGGGTCCTGCTTGCTGGGCCCGTCCCCCGACGCCGACCCGCGAGAACACCATGTCGCCCCAACCGAATCCGACGGGGTCGGGCGCAGCAAGCAACACCCCTACACATCGTTCTGCCGGTTGGCCATCGGGGACGGGCGAGGCGAGTAGCGCCTGTAGGATTCGATGCCCATTAGTGGCTGCCCATTTGCGCAAGTTGATGAGTCCGTGACCGTGTAGCGCGTGTTCCTCCGGCATGGTGATCCCGTCTGTAGTGGAGTACCGATTAGATGGACATGCCATTCCGAGCAATGTGGGGGGGGGCTTCTCCTCAGCCTCATTGCGCTAGCAACCGTTGGAAGTGACACCAGCGGTGCGGACGAACCGGCGGTGGCCGTCGATTTCAAGTGTGGTGGCGCGGTGACCCTGGTTCATGCTGAGGTGACGGGCATCCAATTCCAGCAGCTCTCTGATGGATTCCCCATCACCTGGTACCAGCTCAGTGTGGTCGAGGAGATTGGTGCAACGTCGCACTCGGCCTCTCAATTGATGATGCCAGGGGGCGAGCTAGCGGGAGGTGGTCGAATGCTCGTGCCGCACTACCCTCGACTGATCGTGGGAGACAAGATCATCGCCTCGGTGGTTTCAGCGGATGTGTATGGAACAGGTCGTGTTCGCTTGAGAGACGCACATGCGTCTCTGTACCTCCAGAATTCTGGCGCAACCGACGGTCTGTATCGACCATGGTGGGTGGTGCCTGACGGTGGAAGTGCAGGTCAGGACACCTCGGATACGGGACGTGATTTCGATGATGGCGTGCCGGGCCCCGCGACGGAGGTTCCTCCTGTGGAGCGTGGGCTGACGGCTGGTGAGCTCAAGAATGCTGTATCCTGTAGCTGCCAGGATCCTGATGTTCCGTATCCCGGCATCAACTACACGGTTGCTTCTGTTGTTCAGCAGTTGGCGATGACGAGCGGTGTCACCGCAACAAGCTCTCCTCTGCCGATGGTTGGTCTCTTTGCGTTGGGAGACGAGCAGGGGGGTGAGGAAGGCGAAACAGTCGAACTGAGAGGACTGGAGATCGAGGTCGATCGAGGAGACTGTGTACCGTTGGAGAAGCTTGCAAATTGGTCTGTCGTTCTTCATTCCTCAGGCACTTCAAGGACAAACAATGTACGCGTGGATTGGGAGTTGTCCCCTGATGATGATTGCGACGGATCGGATCATATCGTGATCGGCACGAACGGCGGTATTTCGCTGGGTGTGCTCAGTCCTTTCAAGGTCCAGCGGGATTCAATGTGCGTACCTCCACCTGCAACGACCCTGAGTCCGGGCATGTATCGGGTGTGTGCCCGCGTGGATCCGGATGATATCCACGCGGAATTTCAGGAAGACGACAACGTGGTCATGTATGATCTTGAATTCGAGATTGGACTGTGATGGAACCTGTACGTGCCTTGAGCGTCGTGTGTCTGCTGTTGTCCGTTTCGGGCCTATCCGCCTGCTTTGGGCGAGCACCGGATTCCTGCATCTCGCCTCACCATCGGTATCTGGTGAACCTTGATGGGCGTGACATCCCGACGAACACCCGGATTGCCCAGGTGGGAGCTGCCTGGACCCGCTCAACGGAGATTGAGCAACCAGAAGGTCTAGTGGATAGTAGAGATTTCGATTCTGGTGAGTATGCTGAGCCACCGATCAAGAGCAATGATCCTTCTACAGACCATTTTGGACTCGGTCTCAGGAAGTTGTTCGGCAATGACACGAATGATGGTGAGTGGATTGAGTTCACCGTCCAATACGAAGGGGCAGTTACCTGGATCCAGCCGGCCACCGCGTTGGAAGATGGCAGATACCGTGCTGACGATGCCCGGGGTGTGGGAACGGGTGTGTTCATCGTGGATGGTCACGTACAAACCGCGCCGCCAGGCGAGCCTACGATCACCTACGGTGGCTTTGAGGAGGGCGACGGGCGTCGAAAACACGCCGTGGTCGAGGCGGACGACGCGATGGCGGTCAGCGTACGGGTGATTCGCCGCGGCGAGGAGATCGCCGTAATCTCCGGTGGCCTGGGCATGGAGATTCCCCTGTATGGCAATTGCGGAGACAATCTCAAGATTGGTCCGGGAGACGAAGTGCAGGTGCAGGTCTGGTCGATGGCGGGGCAAGGGGGCGGTTGGATCTCCATGGGAGAGATTCCCAAGTTCTAGCCCGGCATGAACGGCACCTTGCTCGCCGTCAGGTGGCGGCCGGCGGTCTGGTGCAGGACGGCCAGGCGGATGGAGGCGTCTCGGAGCTCCTTGGACTCGGCCTCGGTGAGCTTGCGCTCGAAGGCGAGGAGGCGGAGTTCCTTGATACGGCGGCCGAGCTGGATCTCGAGGGGGACGTGGCCGACCATGCTGGCGACGCGGGCGGCCATGCGGTCGCCGCCGGGCTCGACCTTGACCCTGTCCTCGGGCAGCGGCTCGCCGGCGCCGGGCAGATCGTCGAACAGGCCGCGGGCGCGGGCTTCCTTGATGCGGGACTCGGCGAGGGCGTGAATCGTCGAGGGTTTCATGGGGCCTCCATTCCAAGCCTATGCGCTGGGATGGCCCGTGGCGCGGGGGAGCGACAGGTTGTTGCGGGGCGGCCGGGGAGGCTGTGGTGTTCTGGGGCCCCGGCGCCCCGAGGGGCGGCCGTTCGTGTCGGTCGAAGCGGCGACGTCGGGACTCGGGGCGACGACCGGAGCGTTCCGGCGGGTCGGGGCCGGGGAGCCCCGAGGGGCTCCCGTACGTACGGGCGTCCCTTGGGGCGCCCTGGCTTTGAATTGGAGATGATGTTCGGGTGAGGCGAGCTGGCGTTGCCTGGGTTTTCGGGCACGGGCGCGGGCACGGGTCCGGGCACGGGTTTATGGTCGGAGGGGAGGTGTTCCATGGCCCGCGCGACCTACTTCTGCGTCGACATCGAGTGTTCCGGCCCCGTGCCGGCCCTGTACGACATGCTGTCCCTGGGCTGCGTGCCCGTGAAGCACGTGGATGGCGAGTACGTGATCGACGACGACCGGTTCTATGTCGAGATCATGCCCATGGCCCCGCGGGTGGACGAGGGCGCGATGAAGGTCAACGGGCTCGACCTCGACGACCTGAAGAAGAACGGCCGGCTGCTTCGCGACGCCCTCGACGAGCTCACCGCCTTCGTGAAGAAGCACGCCGGCGACACCACGCCGGTGTTCGTGGGCCACAACGCGCCCTTCGACTGGTCCTTCGTGGCCTACGCCTTCGCCGCGGCCGGAAAGAAGAACGTGTTCGGCTACAAGGCGCTCGACACCAAGGCCCTGAGCAGCGGCGTGCTTGGGCTGCACTGGCTCGACTCCAACAAGGAGGAGCTGGCCGAGCGGCTGACGCTCCCCGACGTGGAGAGCGAGAAGGTGCACCGGGCGGACTACGACGCGTTCTACCAGGCGCACATCCTGGTGGAGCTCCTCCGTCGCATGCCCATCGCCGAATAGATCCCGTGCCCGCGCCCGATCTCGGATTCGCGCCCCTCATCAGGCCTCCCGGGGATTCGGGACCAGGGCGCCCCAAGGGGCGCCCCTACGTACGGGCACCCCTTGGGGTGCCCTGGCCTCGCCCCTCCGGAACATCTGGGCAACTCGCGGCCCTGGCGTGAATGGCGCCCGAAGGGAATCCAACGGTGTCGGGCGCAGCAAGCGGCGCCCCTACGCTACAACGCCCGAAGCGGAGCCACCGGCCGCCGCCCTCACGAGAAAACGCCATTCCGTAGGGGCGGGCCTTGGTCCGCCCGCCGACCCGCCTGTTCCATTCCGGCGCGAACACGGTCGGACCAAGGCCCGCCCCTACGACCCCGCCCCAAGCCAGGCCGGTGATCGCGCCCTATTCCACGACGAACGGGTACGCTTTTCTGGCCTGCTTCGGATGCGATTCGAACGACACCTGCGTCATGTCCTCGAACAGGTCATCGGTCACGAACGCATACGTGCCTGGCTGCAGCTTCTCGGCGCTGAACAGCCAGGTGCCGCCGGACAGGTGCTGCTTGTCGAGGTCGATCTGCTTGCTGCTGACCCACAGGTTGAGGTCGACGTCCTGCTCGCCCTCCACCGTGAGCACCTGGGCCTCGTCCTGGTAGGTGAGCTCGTGCAGCTCGATGTTGAGCCGGCCGAGCTGATCGCGGCGCAGGTCGGAGTGGAAGACCACCTGGAAGGGGCGGTCGTCCTCGAGCTCGACCTCGATGTCGCCGATCTTCCGCAGGCCCTGGAAGTTGCGCAGGTCGGTGCCCATGCGCACGATGGGCTCGCCGCGCAGGGGGACGTAGTCGTCCTCGCCGAGCAGGAAGTAGCCCTTGCCGGGGGGCTGGGGCGCGATGGTGATCTGCGTGGTGACCGACCCATCGGTGGACTCGACCTTGGTCATCGCGTTCTGGCCGATCCACTCGTCCTTGGTGGCCTTGATGCGGAAGCTGCCCGCCTCGAGCGGCACGGACACCTGGCCCTTTCCGCTCGTCTTCAGGGTCTTCTCTGTTCCGCTGATGGACACCTGGACGCCTGATACCGGGTTGCCCCACGGGTCGACGACCTCGGTGATGAGCTCCGGACCGCCGCCACAGGCCTGCAGGGCCAGGATCAGCGGGATGAGGGCCGTGGGGTGGGCGGTAATGAAACGCATGTCGAGGGCCTCCGAGACCTGAATCCACGTCCGCATGTAACCACGTTTGCGGGGGTTGCAGGAAGGGGACGCGCACATGGATTCACTTCGGTTGGGACGCGTCCGAGGTGAACCAGTGATCGAGGGTGCCCTCTTCGAGTTCCCGGAGGGTGTGGTCGAGGAACTCCCGGTAGCTGATCCAGGCTTGCAACCGGGCGCCCTCGTCGCTGTTGGGATCCTCGGTAAGACGCTGCAAACGCTTTGGAATTTCCTTGTCGACCGCCCAGGCTCTACATTGCTCTACAAACCTGTGCACGATAGCCAAGGCATCTTGAGGGCTCACCTGCGGGTGCCTTTCAGGTTGGAACAGCGTCATCGGACCCCCGTGGATTGGATCGGAGTGTTCAGTGGAGACAGCGGAAAAGCAAGACGGCACCGCCCTGCCCGGCGGGCAGGCACGACGCCCACGAGCCGCTGGCCTGCAAGCGGGCGCCCGTCGAACCTACCTCTCGTCGCCCACCGACGCACTGGCGCTCGTCGCCGATGATCTGGTCGCCTCCGAGGCCGTCCTGGTGGAGCAGGTGGGCTCCGATGTGGCGGCGCTGCCCCACGTGGCCCACTACCTGGCTGCCGCCGGCGGAAAGCGCCTGCGCCCGGCCCTCACGGCCCTCGCCGCCCGCGCGCTCGGCGCCTCGGTGGATGTCCACGCCCTGATGGCCGCCGGCGAGCTCATCCACCTCGGCTCGCTGCTCCACGACGACGTCGTCGACGACGGCACCCGCCGTCGGGGCCAGCCCACGGCCAACGTCCTGCACGGCAACGCCATCTCCGTCCTCACCGGCGACTTCTGCGTCGGCCGCGCCCTCACCCTGGCCCTCACCCGTGGCGGTGCGCTGGCCGGCACCGAGCTCGCGCAGACCGTCGCCACCATGTCCGAGGGCGAGGTCCTTCAGCTGCAGCTCGCGGGCAACCTGCAGGCCACCGTCGACGGCTACATGGAGGTCATCGAGCGCAAGACCTCCTCGCTCATCTCCTGGTGCACCGCCGCACCGGCCCTCGCCGCCGGTGATGCCGTCCGCGCCGAGGCCCTGCGCATCTACGGCTGCGGCGTGGGCGTGGCCTTCCAGATCGCCGACGACGTCCTCGACTTCCGCGAGGGCACCGGCAAGGCCCCCGGCGCCGATCTGCGCGAGCGCAAGCTCACCCTGCCCATCCTGCTGGCCGGCGAGCGGGTCCCCGCGCTCATGGAGGCCCTGGCCACCGGCCACGACTGGTCCGACGAGACCCTCGCCTACTGGGTCGCCCAGGTGAGGGCCTCCGGCGCCCTCGAGGCCGCCCTGGATGTGGCCCTCGGCCATGTCGAGCAGGCCATCGCGGCCCTCGATGCCCTCCCCGACAACGACGGCACCGACGCCATGCGGCTGCTGGCCACGTTCCTCGTGGAGCGCACAGCATGAAGCGCATCGTGGTGGGCGTCGGGGGGGCTTCCGGGTCCATCTATGCCCATCGCCTGCTCTCCTTCCTGGCCCAGTGCGAGGGTGTCACGGCCGACGTGGTGTTCTCCAACATGGGCCGGCTCGTGTTCCGCGACGAGGTGGGCGTCGATCCCGCCGAGTACGGCTTCAAGATCTACGGCCCCAAGGACATGACCGCCCCCTTCGCCTCGGGCTCGGCCCGCTACGACGGCATGGTGGTGGTGCCCTGCTCCGCCGGAGGTCTCGGGCGCATCGCCCACGGGCTGTCCACCGACCTGATCGGCCGCTCGGCGGACGTCACGCTCAAGGAGCGCCGGCCCCTGGTGCTGGTGGTCCGCGAGTCGCCCTACAGCCTCGTGCACCTGAAGAACATGACGGCCGTCACCGAGGCCGGCGCCATCGTGCTGCCCGCCTCGCCGAGCTTCTACAGCGGCCCGACGAACGTCGATCAGCTGGTCGACACGGTGCTCTGCCGGGTCCTCGACCGCCTGGGCATCGACAACGAACTCATGAAACGCTGGACCGGACGTGATCCGGGAGGTTCCCGATGAACGCATCCCTGCAACCCCGCCCCGTGCTGAGCTCGGTCACCCGCCGCGCCCTCGACGCCGCCGGCCTGGGCGACATCGCAGACAAGGTGGTGGCCCGGGAGCGGCTGACCCTCGAAGACGGTCAGCGCCTGTTCGCCACGCCCCACGTGCAGCTCGTGGGCGTCCTGGCCAACCTCGTGCGGGAGCGCCACCACGGCGACCTGACCTACTACAACCGCAACCAGCACATCAACGCGACGAACGTGTGCGAAGCCACCTGCATGTTCTGTTCGTTCTCGCGGCTGGAGACAGGTGACCCCCGCGCCTACACGATGTCCATGGAGCAGGCGCTGTCCCGCATCCGGGCCCTCCGCGACACCTTCATCACCGAGGTGCACATCGTGAACGGCCTGAACCCGGACCTGCCGTTCCGCTACTACACCGACCTGCTCACCGCGTTGAAGCAGGAGCGGCCCGATCTGCACATCAAGGGCTTCACCGCCGTCGAGATCCACTACTACGCCGGCAAGTTCGGCATGACCTACGAGCAGGTGCTCGACGCCCTGTGCGAGGCGGGCCTCGACTCGATGCCCGGTGGCGGCGCCGAGATCTTCGCCGACCGCGTCCGCAAGAAGATCTGCCACGACAAGGTCGATGGTCCCGGCTGGCTGAAGATCCACGAGATCGCCCACGCCCGTGGCATGCGCACCAACGCCACCATGCTGTTCGGCATGATCGAGACCACCGACGAGCGGCTCGACCACATGCTGCAGCTGCGGGATCTGCAGGACGTCACCGGCGGCTTCCAGACCTTCATCCCGCTCAAGTTCCACAACGAGCACAACCGCCTCAACGGTCTGTACGAGGCCACCGCCGTCGAGGTGCTGCGCACCTTCGCCGTGGCCCGGCTGATGCTCGACAACTTCCCCCACATCAAGGCCTACTGGCCCATGCTCGGTGTGCAGGTGGCCCAGTCCTCCCTGGCCTGGGGCGTCGACGACCTCGACGGCACCGTCCGCGAGGAGCGCATCTACCACATGGCCGGGGCCAAGACCCCGCAGGCCCTGTCCCGCGACGACCTGGTGGCCCTCATCCGCGCCGCCGGTCGCACCCCCGTCGAGCGGGACACCCTGTACCACGTCGCCGCAGAGGTCTGAGATGAGCAAGATCCGCGTGGGCTCCGTGCGCTACCTGAACGCATGGCCCCTCTCCTCCCAGCTGGATCCCGAGCGCTTCGAGGTGGTCTTCGATCACCCCCGCCGCATCGCCGAGCTCCTCGCCACCGGCGAGGTCGACGTGGCCCTGGCCCCCGTGGCCGCCGTGCTCACCGATGGCGACTACCGCATCGCACCGGGCTGGTGCATCGGTGCCGAGGGCGCCGTCGACTCGGTGTTCCTGGTGGCCGAGACGGCCCCCGAGCAGTGGACGGAGGTCCTCCTCGACGAGACCAGCCGCACGAGCCTCACCCTGGCACGGCTGCTCCTCACCGAGGGGCCTCTCGCCAGCCGCGTCGCTCCCGGCCTCACCATGCGCCAGGTCGCGCCCGGCACCGGTCCTGCCCAGGCCGGCGGCACCGTGGCCTCCCTGGTGATCGGCGACGAGGCCCTGGCACTGGACGACCGCTTCACCGTGCGCCTCGATCTGGCCGAGCTGTGGACTGCCTGGACGGGCAAGCCCTTCGTCTTCGCCGTGTGGGCGGGCCGCAAGGATCTGCCCCGCCACATCCTCGACGAGCTGCGCGCCGCCGGCGAGCGGGGCCACGCCAAGGTGCCCCTGCACTTCGCGGGCGACGAGCGGGACTACCTCACGAAGTCCATCCGCTACGCCCTCGACGAGCCCGCCCTCATCGGCCTGCGCTGGTACGCCTCCATGGCCTACCGCCAGGGCCTCGTGGGCACCGAGCACGTGCGCTTCTACGAGCCCGATGCCGTCTGCAAGCCCGTCGGCGCGCAGGTCGATGCGCTGCTGGGCAAGGCTGCCGACGGTGAGCGCCTCACCGAGGCCGAGGGCATGGTGCTGTGGCAGGACGCCCCCACCGCCGAGCTGGCCACCGCCGCCCGCCTGCGGGTGGCCGACATCACCCGGGCCTCCTACGCCGTGGGTGCACCCGTCGACCTGGCGAACGTCACCGAGGGGCTGGCCGCCGCCGCCGAGGCCGGCTGCACCGTGGTGCGGCTCACCGGCACCGGCTCCGACGCCGCGCTCATCGCCGCCGTCCAGGCCGCCAGCGCCATGGGCATGCAGGTCACCGGCCTCGACCTCGTGCGGGTCAAGGCCATCCTCGGCCAGCTCGGCGCCGCGGGCCTCGCCAGCGTCACCTGGTCGGTCGCCCCCGACACCGCCTGGCTGTGCGCCGAGGCCGTCGAGGCGGGCCTGGCGGTGGATGCCGTCAGCACCTTCACCGGTCCGGTCGACGACGGCGGGTGGCTCGCCCACCTGCAGCTCGTCCGCATGGCGGCCCCCCGCTCCTACCGCATCGACACCTGGCTGCCCGAGGGCGCCCTGGTGGAGCCCGGCTCGCTCACCACCCTCGACTGGCTGCGGATGAACGCCTTCGCGCGCCTGTTCCTGCCGTCGGTCGACCACCTCGTCGCGTCTCCGGCGGTGGTGGGCATCGAGGCGAGCCAGACGGCGCTGTTCTACGGCGTCGACGACCTCGGCCTGCTCGGCGTGCCCATGCAGGCGCCCGCGGAGGGCCTGGCCACCTTCGAGCCCACGCTGTCCGCCGGCGAGCGGGCGATCCACATCCTGGGCATGGAGCCCGTCCGCCGTGACGACCGCTTCGAGGCCCTGGGCGGCCCCCTGAGCACCTTCCGCCGCGTGCGGCCGGTGGCGGAGCGGGCCACGCTGTGACGCGCCACGCCGCACGGTGGGTGCTCACCCCGGACGGCCTTCGCGAGAACCACGTCGTGGAGGTCTCCGGCGCCCGCATCGTGCGCGTCGGGCCCGCCGGGCCCCACGACCCGGCGCCGAAGCCGGGCCTGCTGATGCCCGGCCTGATCAACGCCCACGGGCACCTGGAGCTGTCGGATCTGGAGGGCCGCGTGCCCCCCGGTGGCGGGTTCGTGGCCTGGGTGCGGCGCCTGTTCGGCGTGTCCCGGGGCGACGATTCCGCGCGCATCGCCCGCCAGGCCGCCGAGCGGATGGTCGCGGCCGGCACGGCCTGGCTGTGGGACGTCTCCAACAGCGGCGCCACCGGCGGCGCCATGGCGAAGGCGGGCCTGCACGGCGTGGTGCAGCACGAGGTCCTCGGCTTCGACGGGCCGTCGCTGCACGAGCGCCTCGCCGCCGTCCGCCGGGCGCTCGAGCAGGACCAGGAGGGTCCCGTGGCCGTGAGGCCGAGCCCCCACGCGGTGTACTCCACCGCCCCGGCGCTGCTGCAGCTCGCGGCCAGCCCGATGCCGGGTCTCGGGGCCACCCTGCACTGCGGGGAGTCCGAGGACGAGGCCCGCTTCCTGCACGATGGCACCGGCCCCCACGCCCGGCTGCTGGACGATCTCGGCCGGGACTGGCGCTGGTGGCGACCCCCGGGCAGCTCGGCGGTGTCCTACCTCGAGCGGCTCGGCCTGCTCCGTCCGGACGTGCTCCTCGTCCACGGGGTGCACTTCGACGCCGCGGACCTGCGGCGCATGGCCTCCGCGGGTGCCCCCTTGTGCCTGTGCCCCCGCTCCAACCGCTACATCGGCGGCGCGCTGCCGGATCTGGCCGCCGTGGCGTCCAGTGGCGTCCGGCTCTGCGTGGGCACCGACTCGCTCGCGTCGAACACCTCCCTCGACGTGCTGCAGGAGCTGGCCCTGCTCGCCGGGCACTTCACCGTTGACCGTCTTCTGGCCATGGTGACCTCGGAAGGGGCGGATTGCCTGGGGGCTTCGGGCTATGGTCGGCTCGTCCCCGGCACGGCTCCGGGCCTGCTGTGGCTCGACGTGGCGGATCCGGCCCAGGTGGTGCACGATCCCCCCGCCCACCGCCGGTGGCTCGCCCCCGTGGAGGTCCTTTGAGCGCGCTCGCGACCTACAGCCGCATGATCAAGCTGTCCCACACCATCTTCGCCCTGCCGTTCGCCCTCGCGTCCGGCATCCTGGCCGCGCGCCAGGTCGACGTGGGCTGGGGCCAGTGGGGCCTGATCCTGCTGTGCATGGTCACCGCCCGCAGCAGCGCCATGGGCTTCAACCGCATCGTCGACCGCGACATCGACGCGGCCAACCCCCGCACCGCCGGCCGTGAGATCCCCTCGGGCCAGATCTCCGTGGGCAGTGCCTGGGCGTTCACCCTCGGCAGCGCCGCCCTGTTCGTGGTCTTCGCGGCGCTGCTGTCGCCGCTCACCGGCTGGCTGTCGCCCATCGCGCTGGCGGTGATCTGGGGCTACAGCCTGTCCAAGCGCTTCACGGCCCTGTGCCACGTGGTCCTCGGGGTGGCGCTCGGTCTGGCGCCCACCGCCGTGTGGATCGCGCTCACGGGCACCTACGGCTGGACCCCCTTCCTGCTCAGCCTCGGCGTGGCCACCTGGGTGGCGGGCTTCGACATCATCTACTCCTGCCAGGACGCCGACTTCGACGCCGGCGCCGGCCTGCACTCGGTGCCCTCCCGCCTCGGCGTGAAGGGTGCGCTCGTGGTCTCGGCGCTGCTGCACGTGGTCACCATCGGCGCGCTGGCCGCGATTCCCCGTGTCGAGCAGCTGCAGGGCCCGTACTGGATCGGACTCGCCGTCATCGCCGGTGTGCTGATCTACGAGCACAGCATCGTGCGGCCCACCGACCTGTCGCGGATCAACAAGGCCTTCTTCGATCTGAACGGGTACATCTCGCTGCTGTTCTTCGCGGCCGTCTGGCTGGCCTGACATTCTCCTTGCAAGGCCTGAAACGGGCCTGACGGGCTGAAAACCCCGAGGAACTCCCCGTTGGGTGGGGTGCGTACCTGCGCGTTGCCCGCATGACCGTAAGACCGCGCCGAAGCCGATCCGATGCACAGTACGTGGGGTGCACCGGCAGCATCCCGCCGGGGATGGACGGATGAACTACAGCGCGGCAAATGCCCTGTCCGATCAGAGGGTGCCCGTTCGGGTGCGGGTCACGGCGAAGAGCCACTCCAACTTCTTCACGGGTTTCGAGAGACAGGTGGCCACCGGTGGCGTGTTCGTGGCCACGAAGGACGTGCTTCCCGTGGGGAGCCTGGTGATCCTGTCGCTGTCCATCGGTCAGGGGGCCACCGTGGTCCCGGTGGAGGGGACCGTGGCCTGGGTGCGGGAGCGGTTCATGGGACTCGGTCTGCCCACCGGCATGGGGATCCGCTTCACGAACCTGGATCCCCGTGTGGCCCTGCAGCTGCAGCGCTTCGTCGAAGGCGTGCGGGAGAGCCTGTTCTTCCCGTGAATTGGTGGTGAAGCGACCCTCGGGCGGTAGGCTTTCCGTTCGAGCACATGTATCCTCGGCGCATCTCGCTCCGGAGGATTCATGCGCGCTCCCTGGTCCCTGGCCCTCGCCTTCGTCGCCGGCACGGCCGCCGCACAGGGAACACCGTCGTCCCAGGGCATGCTCGCGGATCTGCACCAGGAGCTGTCCGAGCAGGGATCCCTGCAGCTTCCCGGTGGGGTCCACGAGCTGCAGCTGCCCGACGGCACGCCGGATCTGCCGGGTCCCGAGGGCGTCTGGAACGGCACGCTCACCAACGCGAGCGACTACCCGGCCAACGTGGCCCTCATGCTCCGCCAGCCCTACGGCGGCGGCACCTGGCAGCACACCTTCTGCTCGGGCACCGTCATCCACCCCAACTGGGTGCTCACGGCGTCCCACTGCCTCGATGACGTCGATGTGGACCCGTCGGTCAACCGGCGGGCCTACGTGGGCGTGGGCCCGGACATGGATGCTGTGAGCGCGGACGATCTGTACGAGGTCGACCCCTCCACCGACTTCTACCTGCACCCCGACTACGATCTCGACGGGGAGGCCGGCGACGGCTCCGACATCGCGCTCGTGTTCGTCCCGGAGGCCATCAGGGGCGTCGAGCCCATGGTGGTCAACGACGAGGCGATCACGTCCCAGTGGGATGGCGCCCTGGCCCGTGCCGTGGGCTTCGGCGTGACCATCGACGACGCCCACGACTCCGGCCGCCAGCGCTACGCCGATCTGTACGTGTACTCCAGCCTGTACGCCAACACCGACATGGTGGCCCTGTACAACGGCACCTTCTCCGGCGGATGGCCCCAGTTCGACTCCATCTCCAACCTGTGCAGCGGCGACTCCGGCGGCACCAGCCTCCTCGAGACCGAGTCCGGCCCCGTGGTGTTCGGCGTGAACGCGGTCGTCTCGCCGTCCTGTGCGGACGGCCTGTCGGGCGTCACACGCACCGACCTGTACATCGACTGGATCCAGGAGCACGTGCCCGACGTCCGCACCTCCTTCTCGGACGCCCCTCCGCTGCCCTTCGGCGGCTTCGGGGAGCAGTACTACTCCATCGAGCAGAGCGAGGAGGGGGCCCTCGCGATCCCCGATCTCGGCGCGCCCCTCAGCCCCACCGAAGCCGGCATGCGTGCGCTGTTCAGCTGCTCCACCGCGGGCGGAGCAGGGGCCGGCTGGAGCCTGGCGCTGCTCGGGCTCGTGGGATGGCGTCGCCGCCGCAGTTGATCCGCGGTCGCTGGATGCATCGAGCCCCCACCGGGATGTCCGGGCGGGGGCTCGTGTCGTGTGGGGACCTCAGGCGGAGGGCGTCTCGTCCGGCAGGGGCGTGAGGGTGATCTCCTTGGCGTTCAGCAGGCGGTAGCCCGGGCGTCTCAGCCAGCTCTGTCGGAGGTCGTCGGGCAGCTCCGAGGCCAGGTTGTCCATCAGCTCCCGGGCCAGCGTGTGGTGGGTCTTGCGGGCTTCGCCGGTGCTCAGGGCGGTGAGCAGCAGACGCGCGGCGAGCTCCACCAGTGGGAAGGAGCGGATGTTCTTGTGCTGCACCAGGTAGCGCACCTCGTGGGAGGCCATGTCGGTCTGGCCACTGGCGGCGGCCGCGGCCGCGCAGGCCAGGCGCACCTGGAGCATGCGGGGGGTCTGCAGGCCCGGACAGGCCGCGTAGGCGGCGTGCAGCAGGATGTGGGCCTTGTCCGGGTGGGAGGGGAAGATGGCCCGGGCCAGCAGCGCCTGGATCTGGGGCATGTACTCCTCGGTGTCGCGCTGGGATGCGAGGACGAGGGCCTTGGCGCCCCAGTGACGGGCTGCCGCCAGATCGGCGTGGATGAGGCTGAGCTGGATGAGCGCGGTGGCGGCACCGAGGGACGCCTGGAGCAGGCCGATCTCCTGGGCCATGTAGAAGGCCTTGAGGAGGTCGTCCTGGGCGTCCTCGAAGCGGCCGAGGTGCAGCAGGACGTAGCCGCGGGTGCGACGGGCGTTGCCGATGCCCACCCGGTAGCCGAGCTCCTCGGCGGCGCGGACGGCCTGATCGGCGGCCTCCTTGGCCTCGTTCAGGTGACCGAGCCAGATCATGAGCTCGGCGAGGTTGGCCAGCGCGTTGACCCGGGGGTGCTTCATGCGAAGCTCCTCGAACAGCGCGATGGCCTCCTTCAGACCCCGGGTGGCGCTGGCGAGCTGGCCGCGCGTGGCCTGGGCGGTGGCGAGGGTGCTCAGGAGCTGTGCGCGCTCGGTGGCGAGCTGGGGCCCCTGGGTGACGAGGAGTCCCTGGTTGGCCAGGGCCTCGCACTTCTCGATGTCGCCCACCAGCCAGGCATGGGTGGCGAGGGCGCGCAGGGCGTCGGCGACCCCCTGGCGGAAGTGCAGCCTGCGGGCCATGCGCAGGGCGGCGTCTGCCAGGCGCTCGGAGCCGTCGGCGTCGCCCTGGAGCTGCCGGATGCGCGCGAGACGCACCTGGGCCGTGACGAGGGTCTGGTCGGCCTGCTGGGCCATGGACAGGTCGATCAGCTCGGTGAGGACCCGCGCGGCTTCGCTCCACTCCGCGCGGTTGGAGAGCACCTGGGCCCGCACGAGCAGCAGCGACAGCCGCAGGCTGGTCCACTGGGTGGGTTCCATCAGCGGCTGGGCGGACAGCTCGAGGTCGACCGCGCGCTCGCACAGGCTCGCGGCCTCCTCGTGCAGGCCACGCTGGGTGAGGTGGCGGGCCGCGCCCACGAGGAGCTGGTAGGCCTTGGCGGCGTCGCCGGCCTGTCGGTAGTGCTCGCCCACGACCTCCATGGACTCCGGATCGAGGCCCGTGCTCTCCTCGAGCAGCTCGGCGATGCGTCGGTGGAGCTGGCGGCGGTCGGCGCGGGGGACCCGGGCGTGGACGAGCTCGGCGAGCTTGCGGTGCACGATGTGGAAGGCCCTCTCGTCGCGGGCGGGCTGCTCGGCGATGAGCCCGGCACGGATGAGCTGGTCGACCGCATCGATGACGTCTTCCTCGTGCTCGTCGACGATGTCGATCAGCGTGTCGAGGTCGAGGTCGTCCGGTGAGGTGCTCAGGGCCTGCAGGATGCGGGTCTGAAGCTGGGGCAGGCCCTCGAGGCGGCGCCGCAGCATCTGGCGGATGCCGGGGGGGATCTCGAGCTTGCCCTCGGCGAGCTCACCCGGATCGAGGGTGAGCTGCCAGCCGTGGTCGGAGGCCTTGATGATGCCCTGGGCGATGAGGGACCGGAGGAACTCGGTGGCGAAGAAGGGGTTGCCCTCCGTTTCGCGGTACAGGCGGGCCGACAGGCGCTCCGCGGCGGCGCCCTCGCCCACGAGGTCGGCGACCATCACGCCGAGCTCGACACGGGTGAGCGGCCGGAGGAACAGCCCGGTGTGCTCCTGTGCCGCCAGCTCGGCATCGCCGGTGTGGCTGCCCTGGCGGACGGTCTCCACCAGCAGGAAGGGCCGATGCTCGCCGCCACTGCCGAGCTGCCGGACGAGGTAGCGGAACAGGTGCAGCTCGCGGGGGGAGGCCTCGTGGACGTCGTCGAGGAGCAGCACGCGGGGCCTGTGCTCCAGCACGCGGCGGAACGCCTCGCTGACGACGTCGTACAGCGCGAAGCGGGCGTCACCGGGCAGGGACTGCCGGCCCGTGATGGACTCCAGCAGGCCGCCGAGATCGCTGCGCTCCTGCTCGGGAAGCTCCTCGAGGAGCTCCTTGGCGAGCCGCTGGGTGACCGAGTACACCGGCATGTCGTCGCGGAACGCGTGCATGTGCACCGGCACGCCGAGGTTCTGGGCGTTGCGGCGGACCTCCTCGAGCATGCGCGAGCGACCGGAGCCGTCCGGGCCGATCACCCGCAGCAGCGCGCCACGACCGGCGGTGAGGCCCGCGAGGGCGTCGGTGAGGGTGGTGAGGTTGTCGTCGTCGCCGAGGAGGGGCGGCTCCCAGTGGGTGCCGGAGGGATTGGACGTGTCGTCGACCGCCTCGAGCCGGTACAGGATCTCCCGGGCGGACTGGAAGCGGTCCTTGGGGGCCTTGGACAGCAGCTGCGCGCAGATGGCGTCGAGGTGGGGCGGCACGCCCGGCTTGACCGCGGAGGCACGGGGGGCGGGCTTGTCGCGGTGCTGCTGCAGGTAGCCGGCCATGTTCTTGGCCACGAAGGGCCGCTTGCCCGTGAGCATCGCGAACAGGATGACGCCGAGGCTGTACAGGTCGGAGCGGTGGTCGATGGGCTGGCCGGAGATGTGCTCCGGGCTGCTGTAGGCCCAGGTGCCCACCAGGGTGGTCGATAGCTGGGGGTCGACGCGGACATCGAGGTTCTTCACGATGCCGAAGTCGGTGAGCTTGCACACGCCGTCCTTGGTCAGGAGCACGTTGGACGGCTTGAGGTCGCGGTGGACGAGGCCGGCCTGGTGGATCACCGCCAGGGCTCGGCACAGGTCGATGAGGATCTCCTCGCAGCGCTGGAACCGGTCGGCGTCGTCCCAGTGGCGGAAGGAGCGCACGACGGTGTGCAGATCGGGACCGTCGACGAACTCCATGGCGATGTAGGGGTGGCCGTGCAGCTCGCCCCAGGTGTCGACCCGGATGACGTTGGGGTGGGAGAGCCGGTACAGGGCGTGGAATTCGCGGCGGAAGCGCGTGAGCCCGGTGCGCAGGCGGTTGCGGCGCAGGACCTTGAGCGCCACGGGCCGGTCGCTCGGATCGGTGGCGAGCAGCACGTGGGCCATGCCGCCCGAGCCGATCTTGCGGACGAAGCGGAAGGGGCCGATCTGCTCGCCCTTCTTGAGGATGTGGTCGCCTACCTGGATGGCATCGCTGGGCGGTTCGGTCGAGGGACGGCCTAGGGAGGAAGGCCTGGGTGTCCGGGTGTTCGCCATGAAGATGCCTCGGGGAGCGCTACCGTCGTGCCGTGGCCACGGGACCCTTCAGGAAGGCGAGCCGGGCCCTGGGGGTCATGTCGTCTGCAAGCTGCGCAATGAGGGCGTCCAGCTCATCGCCGGACCCCGCCGTGTCGGCTCGGTAGCATAGCAGAGCGTGGGACAGTCCGATACCGCGGGCGACCGTCAGATCCATCATCTGCGGCACCTTGGCCAGCAGTTCCCGGGCCCGGGCCGGCTCGCCGAGCAGCAGCCACGCCTCGCACACGTCGAACAGGGCGTTGACCGCGGAGGCGGACCAGTATGCCTGGGACTCCTCGTCGAACGCTGCGATGAGCCGGCGTGCCTCGGCCGGATCGGTCGGGGCGGACAGACGTGCGGCCAGGGCGAGGGCCTGCGCCTTGGGGGCGTGCAGCGGCCGCCTGGGGAAGCTGGCCTTCTCCAGGAGCGCGGGCACCGCCTTGGGCGGACGGTCGAGTGCACACAGCACCCGGGTGGCGCGGAACAGGCCTTCCCAGTGGTGTGCCGGGCGGGCACGGCCGTAGAGCAGGGCCTGCCGTGCGTGCTCGCGGGCCTCGTCGCGGCGGCCGAGCTGGTAGCGGATCTGGGCGCTCATCGCGAGACCGAGGGGCAGGCGTTCGCCCATCTGCTGGGCACGGAGCAGATCGAGGAGGACGTCGGCACGGTGCAGGCCGGTGTCGAACTGGCCGCTGATGAGGCTCAGCTCCACGAGGCGGGTGAGGATGCCGGCGCGCACCTGGACGTCGCCGCTGGAGGCCAGCAGCTCCTCGGCCCGGTCGAGCTCCTTCAGGGCCCGGTCGAGCTGTTGCCGCACACCGTGGACGTGGGCCAGTCCGCGGCGGGCCCGGGCCTCGTCCTCCACCGAGCCGCGGCGGATGGCGGCATCGAGGGCGGTTCGGAACCAGGCACCCGCTTCGTCGAGCTGTCCGCGCTGCAGGTGGATGTCGGCCATGGCGCGGGCGGCGGGGCCGAGGTTGCGGCTGGTGGGCTCGGCCAGCTCGATGGCGGCCTGCAGGTGGGGCAGCGCCGCGTCGAAGGCGCCGAGACGGTAGTGGCCCCGGCCGAGGGCCGTGTGCAGCGCTTCGAGTTCACGCGAGCTGGAGGTGTCGCTGCACAGTGCGAGGGCCTGATCGAGCTCGCGGACGGCGTCGGACCACTTGCCCATGGCGAGCAGGGCCGCGCCGGCCATCCGGGCCCGCTGCTGCTGCATGTCGCGCAGGGTCTGGGGGTCGACACTTCGGGGGAGGTGGGGCTCGATCTGCCGTGCGCGCTCGGTGGCGGTCAGCACGATGTGGTGGCGGCGGGCCCGGGTGGCCTGCTTGGCGGCCTTGAGGAACAGCGGAAGGGCCTCGCGGAGCTCGCCGGCGTGCTGCAGGTGGTGGGCGATCTCCAGGGCGGCACCCCGGCCCCTTCGCTCCCCCTGCAGCGCCCGGGCCAGGGCGAGGTGGCGGTCCCGTCGTTGGGAGACCGCCATGCGGTCCTTGAGCAGCGTGCCCATGCCCGGGTGGCAGAACTGCAGGTACACGCCCTCCTCGGTGTGCCGCGTGGTGATCAGCTGCGAGCCGAGCAGGGCATCGAGGGCGCCGGGGGTGCGCGCCGGCCGGGAGCTCGCTGTGCCGAGGAGCGCGGGGGTGGTGGGGTCGTCGCGCAGGGCGATGAACTGCAGCAGCTCGAGGTGGATGTCGTCGAGGTGGCGGATGTCGTCGCCGAGCCGCTCCCGGACGGCTTCCGGGATCGGCAGGGGCAGGTCGCGGAAGTCGGTGAGGGGCCGGGTGTGGCGGAGACGGTTGCCCTCCTGCCGAAGCCAGCCCTCGTCGATCAGGGCGTCGAGCTGCTCCACGACGGAGCCGGGCCAGTTGTTCGGGTAGGCCGACAGCCTGCGGCCGAGGACGCTCGCGACGGGCCCCATCAGGCCCTGGGCGCGCAGCAGGCTCGTGGTGTGGCCGGCGTCGAGGGGCTGCAGGAGGAAGGTCTCCGCGAAGGCGAGCTCGGCGGGGATGTGATCGGGCGTGGAGCCGAACAGGATGCCCAGGGGACGTTCGTGGTCGGGCTCGGTGAACACCGGGTCGAGGGCGTCCCAGACCTCCGGCGGGATGCGGGAGACGTCTTCGAGCAGCACGAGGTCGGGCGGTGTGGTGCGCGGGCCCTCGGTGGTGTGCCACAGCACCTCGTCGCCCTGCAGGGTGGGGTGCCCGACGGTGAGTCCCTGTTCCCGGGCCATGGCCCGTGCCCGCTGGAGCAGGCGTGGCCGACCGGAGTCGGGCGGTCCGAGGATGCCGGCGGTGAAGCTGACGCCCCGTCTCAGCTGATCGAGGTAGCGTGCGAGGTGGCCGAGGAGCTCGTCGCGTCCGTGCAGCTCGATGGGCTCGGCCTCCTCGTGGCCGAGGGCGAAGCGTGCCGCGGAGGCGGTGGGGTAGCGGCGCCCGGGGTGCTTGTTGAGCAGGCGCATGCACACGCGCTCGAGCTGGGCCGGCACGTCGGCGTGGAGCTCGTGGGGGGGCGTGGGCCGGTGGGTGAGGTGACGGGCGAGGTAGCCCGCCACGGAGTCGGCCTCGATGGGTTTCTCGAGGGTGAGCATCGTGTACAGCAGGGCCCCGAGGCCGTACAGATCCGCCCGGTGGTCGACCGGATCGCCGCTGATGAGCTCGGGTGCCATGTACGCGATGGTGCCCACGAGGCGGCCGGCCATGGTGATGGTGCTCGTGGCGTCGGTGGGCTTCACCACGCCGAAGTCGCTGATCTTGGGGGTGAGATCCGCGGTGAGGAGCACGTTGGAGGGCTTGAGGTCCCGGTGGATGAGGCCGTGGGCGTGGATGGCCTGCAGGCCGTCGCACAGACCGAGGAAGATGCGCTCGACGATGTCGAAGCGGTCGGGTGGGGGGTCCGACCGCCACTGCTCGAGGAGCTGCTGCAGGTCGACGCCGTCGACGTACTCCATGCCCAGCCAGGGCATGCCGTCGGTCTCGCCCTTGTCGATCACCTTGACCACGTTGGGGTGCGACAGGCTCGCCACCGCGCGGAACTCCCGCCGGAAGCGGGACAGATCCTCCTCGAGGTGGTGGCCCGGCTCCATCACCTTGATCGCCAGCCGGTCGCCGCGGGGATCGGACGCCAGGTACACGGTGGCCATGCCGCCGGAGCCGAGGCGGCGGATCAGGGTGTACGGACCGAGACGATGTCCTGCAGGCAGGGAGTCGCTGTGCGGGGGAAAGGACATGTGCACAGCGTAACCCCAGGTTCCTCCGTTCCGCTCACGTTTGGTGGCGCACGGGGACGGCGACCGCCGAAGCCGGGCGCGCGGCTCGGCGGAAGCTACCGTGGAACGCCCCATCCCCGGGACAGGAAGGGATCCTTGAGCTCCCGGGGCAGGGTGGAGGCGATGGAGCGGGCCATGGACTTGGCCTTGCGCGCGTGGGTCTCCCGCAGGGTGGGGTCGGTGACCGTCTGGGAGAGGTGATGCAACGCGGACAACTGGTAGTACCGGAACGAGTACTCCCGGGAGCGGTCGTGGGCCTTCTGGAAGGCGTCGATGGCCTCCTGGGTACGGCCCATGGCGGCCTGGGCCTGCCCCACCTCGAGCAGCGTGCGCACGTTGGTCAGGGGGTAGCCGTCGTCGGGGACGTTCTCGAGCCAGCTCGGGTCGATGTCCTCGGGGGAGTCCGATGCCACGCACACACGCGCCATCAGGGCCTCGATCTGGATGCGCTTGCCCTCGTAGTCGGCCTCGTGGAGCAGGTGGAGCAGCTCCTCGACCCGGGCGCGGGCGAACGTGGCCATGCCCATGCCCAGCATCACGCGCACGAGGGTGAGCAGCGACAGGATCTGCTCCTCGGGGGTGCCGAGGGCGCGGGACATCCGCAGGGCCTGCAGGGCGTTGCGGCGGGCCTCGTCGGGCTTGCCGAGGACCCACAGGAGGCGCGAACGCCACACCAGGCCCATGGCGATGCCGTGGATGTGCTGGACCTCTCGGGCCTGGGCGACGGTCCGGTCGGCGAGGGCCATCGCCTTGCGCAGCACGCCGATGGCCATGTACAGCTCGACGAGGTTGACCCGGGTGACGGCCAGGGCCTCGATCATGCCGATGCGCTCGAACAGGTCGGCGGAGTTCTCCAGCCGGCGGCGGGCCTCGGCGGCCTTGCCCTCGCACATCGCCAGGATGCCCAGGCCGTTGTAGGCGAGGGCCTCGCCGCGCTGATCGTGCAGCGCCTGGGCCACGCCGAGGGACTCCTTCCACAGGTTCTCGGCGACCCCGAGGTGGCCGCGGGACCACTCGATGGCGCCGAGGTCGTACAGGGGTTTCGTGGTGAGGGAGCGGTCGTCGGCGGCGCGGGCGTGATCGAGGGCCTGGCGGATGGGCCCCTCGGCGGCGTCGATCTGGCCGATGCCCCGCAGCTGGTTGCCCCACATGCCGTAGGCGCGGGACTGCAGGCGGGGGTCGCGGACGGTGTCGGCGAGGGCGCATGCCCGCTGGGCCTGGGTCATGGCCTCCTGCCAGCGGCCGAGGTGGTGCAGCGCGCGGGCCTTGGACAGGGCCACCTCGGTGAGCAGGCGGTCGGCGACCTCGAGGCGCATGTAGGGGCGTGCCTCGGGCTCCATCCTCAGACATCGATCGAGGTAGTTCAGCCCCTCGTCGAACAGCGATCGCCGCAGGTGTCGCTGGGCGGTCTGCAGCAGGTAGGCGTAGGCCTTGGGGGCCACCTTGGCCTGCTCGAAGTGGTAGGCGAGATCCTCGACGACGCTCGCGAGGGAGTAGCGATACTGCCGCTCGAGCACCTCGCCCATGGCCCGGTGGCGACTGCGGCGGTCGGCGTCCGACAGGGGGCCGAGCAGGATGTCGCCGAAGCGCTGGTGGGACAGCTCGACGTGGTCCTCGCCGTCGATGCGCTTCTCCCGGACGATGTGGGCGTCGAGGAGCTCGTCGAGGGCGGCCATGACGTCGTCCTCGTCGGCGTCGGCGATCTCCAGCAGGGCGTCGAGGCTCAGGGCGCCACGGGCGGTGGCCACGATGCGCCCGACGTGGATGGCCTCGTCGCTCAGGGGCTCGATGCGCTCGGCGAGCACCTGGCGCAGGGAGGCGGGCAGGGGAAGCTGCGACCGGGAGATCTCGTCGGGCGCGAGCTCGAGGGTCCAGCGGTCGCCTGCCTGGGTGAGCACGCCGTCGTCGACGAGACCCCGCAGCATGTCGGCGATGAGGGCGGGACTGCCGTCGGTCTCCTCGAACAGGCGCTGGGCGAGGGCGTTGGCGGCCGGTGCGTCCGGCACGACCGACATCACGAGGTCTTCCACCTCGGAGCGGTTCAGGGGCCGGATGGGCACCCGCTGCAGCGTGGAGACCTCGGGCAGCACCAGATCGGCGCCGATGGTGTTGGCGGCCATGATGTAGGCCACTGACTCGTCGCCGAGGGTGTTGCGGATGAGGTAGGCGAGCAGCTCGAGGCTGGCGCTGTCGGCCTTGTCGACGTCGTCGAGCAGCAGGACGCAGGGAGCGGTGGCGCTCACCAGCTCGCGGAAGGCGGACAGCACCGGGTAGCGCTCGCGCCGCTCCCCGAGGAACTGCTGCTCGAAGGTCTCGGTGAGGACCTCGCTGGGCTCGGCGTGGCGGGACAGGGTGCGGTAGATGGCCTCGAAGGCCCCGAAGGGGGGGCTGTCCGGCAGGCAGCGTGCGCGGGCCACCACGAGGCCGCGGCGGTTGGCCTCCTGCTCGATGATGTCCATGACCCGGGACTTGCCGTAGCCGCTGGGACCGTGGAGCAGGATGGCCTCGCCGGGGCGGTCGTGGCTGATCCGGTCGAAGACGTGCTGGGCGTGCCGGGTGAGGCTCAGGCGGCCCACGGTGCGGGGCGGCCAGCGGCCCTCGTCGCCCCCCTCGGTCTCGCCGAGCACGTGCAGGAGGTGCACGGCCGAGGCGAACCGGCGGGTGGGATCCTTGCGCAGCAGGCGCATGGTGATCTCGGACAGGTCCTCGGGCACGAGGGGGTCGATCTCGGAGGGAGACCGGGGGATCTCGTGCAGGTGCTTCTCCATGTAGCCCTGCACGGTGTGGGCGGAGAAGGGCTTGCGGCCGGTGAGCATCTGGTAGAGCACCGTGCCGAGGGCGTACAGATCGGCGCGGGAGTCCGTGGACTCGCCCTTGATCTGCTCCGGGGCGATGTAGGCGGCGGTGCCCATGACCTCGCCGGCGCGGGTGAGCTCGGTCTCCCGGTCGGTGACGAGGCCGAAGTCCATCAGCTTGACCACGCCGTCGGAGCTGCGGATCAGGATGTTGCCCGGGCTCACGTCGCGGTGCACGAGACCACGGCCGTGTATGTAGGCGAGCGCGCGGGTCACCTGCACGAGCACGTTGCGCACCTCAGTGAAGCGGGCCTCGGGCTCGAGGGTCTGCCAGCGCTGGATGGCGTCGCGGAGATCCTCTCCCTCCACGAGCTCCATGGAGTACCAGGGGCGCTCGTGCCACTCACCCCACTCGTACACCTCGAGGACGTTGGGATGGCGCAGTCGGGACAGCGATCGGAACTCGCGGCGGAAGCGGGATCGCTGGGCCGGAGCATGGCTCGTGCCGTGGAGCAATTTGAGCGCTGCGCGCGCGTCGGTGTCGACGTCGACCACTTCGTAGACCCATGCCGTTCCTCCACGACCGACCCTGTCGACCACCTTGTAGTGCTCGATCAGGGTGCCCTGGACGGGATTGGTCGGGTTCGCCGCGGGAGACGGGCTTGGGTGGGCCGCTTCATCCATGCGGACGGGGACCTCCTCGGGGGGGGCTGTAGTGGCGCTTGGGGTGGGCATGAAGTGGTGAATGTCAGTATAGTCAACCGGAGCGCTTACCCTCCAGAGGTCGTATGAACATCGAGGCCTACGGCCGGACCGACGTCGGTCCGGTACGCGACAACAATGAGGACTCCCTGCTGCTGGACACCGAGATGGGTGTCTTCGTGGTGGCGGACGGAATGGGGGGCCACGCGGGCGGCGAAGTCGCCTCGGAGATGGCCGTCAATGCGGTGCATTCGGTGCTGATTGGCCAGACCGATCCCGACGAGACCCAGCTGGTGGCACCGGACACCCTGGCGTCCACGGATCAGATCATGGCCGAACGCCTTCGGTACGCGATGAACCAGGCCTCGATCCAGATCAGGAAGGAGTCGGAAGAGCGCCCCGAGACACGCGGTATGGGCACCACGGTGGTGGCCATCGTGGTCGACGGCCGCAACGCCTACATCGCCCACGTGGGCGACTCACGGGCCTACCTGCTCCGCGGTGGCGAGCTCACCCGGCTCACCCGCGACCACACGGTGGTGCAGCAGGAGATCGATGCCGGTCGCCTCACCCCCGAGCTGGCGCGGCTGCTCCCCCACCGCAACCTGCTCACGCAGTCGGTGGGCTACCACGGCCCCGTGGAGCCCGACACGAGCCACCACGAGGTCCAGGGCGGCGACGTCTTCATGATGTGCACCGACGGCCTCACCGACGTGCTCGACGACGACCGCATCGCGGAGCTGATGCGCGGCGCCGCCGTCGAGGATCTGTGCGACGTGCTCGTCGATGCGGCGCTGGAGAACGGTACCCAGGACAACGTGACCGTGGCGGTGGTGGGTACCTGAGGCGCCTTTGCTCCCCGATCCACTTCGTCGAAGGCGTCCTTCGGGAGCTGAGGTGTCGCAGGGTCGCTTTTCCACCACGGAGACACGGAGCTCCACGGAGGAGGCACGGAGGCCGGAACGGCTCGACAGCGAGTGGTTCCGGCCTTCTGGCGTTCGGTGTTCATGTGGGGACCTTCGCCACATCGCCAGGACGGCACCTGCCCGAACCCGGCATTGCAGCGGCGGCTGACCGACAGCTCCCCCTCGAAGGATCGGACCCGCCAGGACCGGTGTCTCCCTTCATCGGCTCGAGCATCCAGGCTCGGTGGCCCTCCGTGTGATCTCCGTGGCTCCGTGGTGAAGCACGCCCCTGCACAGCCTTCACCCGCCGACGGCCGTCTCCACCTCGTCGACCACGTCCCGCGCCATCGACTCCACGAGCCGCACGAAGCCCCTCGTGAGCTCGCTGCGGCCGTAGAGCTGGCCGTCGCCGCCCTCGAACAGCTCCACCTGCCAGGTCTGGCCCTTGCCGCGGGCGGCGTAGGCCAGCACCCGCGTGGAGCCTTCGGGCAGCTCGGTGACGTAGTCCTGCACCTGGATGCGGAGCAGGGTGTCCATCCAGCCCTGGATGTCGGGGTCGGGGGTGTCGGGGTCGTCCTTGCCCGCCCAGAAGGCGGCCTGGGGATCGAAGCGGTTGCCGTGGACCAGCGTGCGGGTGCCGCCGGAGGTCTGCAGGCCGACGGTCTCGATGTCGGCCGGCTCGAGCGGCAGCAGGCGGCGCTCCATCAGCTGGGAGGTGTGCAGCTCCAGCGGCTTGAGCAGGTCCTTGTCGACCACGAAGGTGCGATCGCCGTAGCGGATGTAGCGGTCGAGGTTGCGATAGGGGTGCCCGCCGATGGCCACGATCAGCTGCTCTCCGCCTGCGCGGGTGAGGATCAGCTCGCCTTCGGGGGGAGCGAAGCCCAGCTGGGCGTCGGTGACACCCTCGGGCTCCACCTCGCGCAGGGCCGGGAGCTCCGCGAGGACCTCCCACAGCTGCTCGGCGCTCTCGTTGGCGGTGAAGCGGACGGACTGCGCGGGTTCGTCGTCGGTGCCCTCCAGGGGCGTGCGATCGACGGCGTACCAGGTGCCGCGCTTGTCGGTCTGGGGGGTGATCACGAGCTCGAACCGGGGGTCGGTCCACGCGACGGAGGCGAGATCACCGGGCGCCAGATCGAGCACGACGACTTCGCCATCGGGGGTGGGGGCGTCGCCCTGGCGGACCCAGGTGGCCCAGGATGCGGCGAGGGAGACGCCCAGCAGGGCGGTCATGATCCACACTCGTGTCATGCCTTGCTCCTCAGGTGCGCCGGCGGGAGGCGATGATGCCGGCCAGCAGGACCAGCAGGGGAACACCGAAGATCGAGCCGTAGAACCACAGCTGGTCGCGCTCCTGGGTGTGCTCGATGCGGACGTCCTCGGCGCTGGAGGTCTCGCCGGACAGATCCTCCTCGTGGAGGAGCCAGCGCAGGGCGTCGGTGGCGAACTGGGCGTTGGCCTTGGACTGGCCCATCAGCACGTCGCCGGTGGCGGTGACGCCGCCGAGGATCACGACGCGGTAGCCGATCTCCTCGTCTTCGATGGCCAGCGCGAGGGCGTGCTCCCCGCCCTTCTCGCCGTCGTCGAGATCGAAGCTGTTGTTCTCGTCGACCCAGGTGCCGTCGAAGCTGCGGAGCAGGGCGGTGACCTCGGGGTGGCCCGGCAGGCCGGTGCTCTCGGCCTCGGACAGGCCCACCGTGCCGAGCACGGCCCACTGGGCGCGCTGGCGGTAGCGGGAGAGCACGGCGGTGACCGGGTGGCTGGCGAAGCGCGAGGTGTACAGGTTGCGCCAGCCCTGGGGAGGGCGGGTGACCGGCAGGTAGCGCTGCTTGTGGGCGAGCGCGCCGTCGGTGACCTGGACGCCGAGGTGGTCGAGCAGGGTCTGGGGCGCCGGGTAGCGGGGATCGACGGTGAGCCACAGGGAGCCGCCGTCTGCCAGCCAGGCCTTCAGGGCGTCGACCTCCTCGGGCATGAGCTCGGTCTGGGGGCCGTTGATCATCACCACGGCGGCGTCGTCGGGCACGGCCACCAGGGAGCCCTGATCGATGCCGTAGTTCTTCAGCTGCAGGTTGAGGCCCTGGGCGGCGCGCTTGAAGCGACCCTGCTTGAACGCCTGGACGTCGGAGCGGGGGGCCGCCTCGCCGTGACCGCTCATGAGGTACAGCAGGCGCACGCCACGGGACAGCTTGATGAGGTGGTTCTGCACGGTGCCGTCGAGACGACGCATGTCGGTGCGGGACCGGATCTCGCTGTCCTCGATGGGGAACTTCTCGCGGGCGTCGCCGGACTGCAGCACCACCCAGCCGTTGCCGTGCAGATCGAGCTCCTCGGCCAGCAGGGGCACCTCCGCGTGGTCGACGGCGCGCACGGTGAGCATGCCTCCGTGCTCGGCCTGCAGCGCCTCGAAGTAGTCGAGCAGCGCTTCCTTGACCTTGGAGTCGGGCGGGTAGAGCAGGCTGACCTGCACCGGCTCGTCGAGGCTGCGGATGATCTGGTGGGTGGCGCTGCCGGGCTCGTGGACCTTGTACAGGGTGACGTTGCGGATGACGTCGTGGGCGTTGCCCAGGTAGTTCAAGGGGAACAGCAGCGCGAAGCCCATCGACAGCAGCAGGCCGCTGGTGACGGCGTGCCCCACGGCGCCGTGGGGCACCCGCGCGGTGTGCTGCAGCCGGGTGCGGTCGATGAGGCCCATCACCACGGTGCTGACCAGCATCACCAGCATCCAGGCGGCGGTGAGGGCGACCCATGCGCGGGGCGCGCTCGCGAGGGAGAGGCTGGAGTGGCTCACGGCGGCCCAGACCGCCAGCGAGACGAGGCCGGCGACGTGCCAGGGAACCGCAGCCCGCTGGGCGCCCCGGTGACTCTGCTCGGCGGGGCCGGACCACCAGCGGGCGGCCAGGGAGGCGACGGCGAGGAGGCCGGACAGGGCGAGCATGCCCAGGGAGACACCGGTGGTGGTGCCTTCCCGGCTGGACAGGAACGCGAGGGCGAGGGCGCCGAGCCACAGCGCGATAGGGGCGGCGGGCCGCCGGAAGATCACGACACCGGTGACGACCGCGAGGAGGAGCAGCGGGAGCACGATGCTGGTCATCGCCAACGCCTCCCCTCGACCACCTGCGTGGTGGCGAGCAGGCCGAAGCCGGTGATGGACAGGTAGAACACCAGATCCCTCAGGTGCAGCTTGCCCTGCATGAAGTTCGGGAAGTGCTTGTCCCACAGGGCCATGTACGAGAGCACGCCGGACAGCGTGGGGTCGGCCAGCTCGGACAGCTTCCAGCCCATGAGCAGCGTGACGAGCAGGATGCCGCTGACGAGGCCGGCGATGAACTGGTTGCTGGTGAGCGAGGAGCCCAGCAGGCCGATGGCGGTGGCCGCGGACCCCAGGCAGATCAGGCCGAGGTAGCCCACCGCGATGTGGGCGAGGCTGACCTTGCCGTGCAGGAAGATGAGCGCCGGCATGTACAGGCTGAGGACCCACATGAGCGTGGTGATGGTCATCACCGCCAGGTACTTGCCGAAGACCACCTGCCCCGGATGGATGGGGGAGGTCTGCAGCAGGATCTCCGTGCCGGTGGCGCGCTCCTCGGCGAAGCTGCGCATCGTGAGCAGCACGCTGGCGACCATGGCGAAGCCGCCGGAGAACTCGAAGAAGTCCTGCAGGACCTCGTGGCTGTAGCGGGCGCCGCCGCCGAGGGCGTAGGCCTGGAACATCAGGCCGAGCAGGAACAGCATCGCGGCGATGATCACGTAGCCGGACAGGCCGCGCAGGTAGCCCTGCAGATCACGACGGGCGACGAGAAGGATGGGGGTCATGCATCACCTCCGGCCCAGCCGACGAAGAGCTGCTCGAGGGCGCTCGCGGAGGCGGCCAGCTCGAGGAGCGCGAAGCCCTCGGCCACCAGGCCCGCGGCGAGCTCGGCCCGCTGGTCGCTGGAGAGGGTGACGAGCACCGACAGCTCGCCCTCGGTGGCGTCGTCGCGCCAGCTCCATTTCACGACCTGCGGGTGGGCGTTGAGCCAGCGGGCCAGCGCCTCCCGATCGCCGCGGACCGTGACGTGCACCGCGGAGCGACCCATGGAGGCCGTGAGCTCGGCTTCGGTGCCCCGGGCGACCACCTCGCCGTCGCGGAGCACGAGCAGGTGATCGCAGGTCTGCTGCACCTCGGACAGGATGTGCGACGAGATGAGCACGGCCCGGCCTTCGGCCTGCCGGCGGATGAGCTGGCGGATCTCGACGATCTGGACGGGGTCGAGCCCGCTGATGGGCTCGTCGAGGATGAGCAGGCGCGGATCGTGGAAGATGGCCTGGCCGATGCCTACGCGCTTGCGGTAGCCGTGGGACAGGGTGCCGATGCGCTGGTGGGCCCGGTCGACGAGGTCGGCTGCGGCGAGCACCTCGGGCAGCCGCTTGTGGGCGTCGGCCCGGGACATGCCCTTGAGCCGGCCGGTGTGCAGCAGGAAGTCCGAGACGGTCATCTCCTCGTACAGCGGCGGGTGCTCGGGCAGGTAGCCGATGCGCGCGCGGACCTCGAAGGGGCTCGCCGTGAGATCGTGGCCGTCGAGGACGACCGTGCCGCTCGTGGGGGGCAGCAGCCCGGCGAGGATCTTCAGGGTGGTGGACTTGCCTGCGCCGTTGACGCCGAGGAGACCGAGGATCTCGCCCTCCTTCACCGAGAAGGACACGTCCTTCAGGGCGGCGAATTCGTCGTAGTAGCGGGTGAGGAGGTGCGCCTCGAGCATCCGTGCCGTCTCCAGTGGATGACCCAGGTGGGTAACGGGGTACGGGCCGTGGTCAAGCCGATGGCTAGTCGATGGGCTTTCCGTCGAGGTACCAGCGGCCCGCGGGAAGCTGGTGGCGCGCGCCCATCCACCAGCGGCGCCAGCTCTTCAGGTGCTCCTGCTGGGTACGCCATGGACCGTCGGTGTCGAAGGCGGTGTGGTAGCCCGACGTGATCACCAGCTCGTCGTAGGCCGTGCGGCGGGTCCAGGAGTCGACGCTGCTGCCCATGGTGTCGATGAGCTGGCCGCAGCCGAACACCTTGCCGTGGCGGTAGCGGATGCCGGCGGTGAAGTCGGCGCCGTTGTCCTCCCACCAGCTGGTCCACAGCTTCTGCAGGTGGGTCTCGTCGCGATCGACCTGGTGCCCGGTGAGGATCTGCAGGGACCCGGTGGCGATCTCCGCACGCTTTGGATGGCGCAGGTCGAGGGCGGCGAGGAGGTGGGGGATGGCGCGGATGTCGCCGAGGAGGCCGAGGCCGTGGATGGCGGTGAAGGCGGCCGGATCGTCGGAGCCGCCGGCGAGGGCGGTGAGGACGAGCAGGTAGTCGGGCCCCCCGTAGCGCCCCACGATCTCGCCGGGCTGGCCCACCACGCGGACGTCGTCCTGGGCGAGGGCCCGCGCGTGGAAGTCGACGCCTCGCCGATCGCCGAGCATCAGCAGCGCCAGCGCCGTGGCCTCCGCCAGCAGGGGTTCGGCCAGGTGGGGCACGAGGACCTCGACGGCCTGGCGCCGACCGATGCGTCCGAGCGCGAGCAGGACGGCCTTCTTGGTGTGGGGCGGGAGCTTGGCCTGGGCCAGACGCAGCAGGGGTTCGTAGGCGGCGCGCTCACGCCGCAGGCCGAGGGCTTCGGCTGCCGCTGCGAGTCCGGCCCCGTGGACGGTCTGGGGGCGTTCGATCACCTGCAGCAGGCCGTCGACCAGCGCGGCGTTCTGGGTGCGGGCCACCACACCCTGCAGCGCGCGGCGGGCGGATCCCGTGACCCGCTCCTGGAACAGGTGGTCGAGCAGGATGCGGGCGGCCTGGTAGGACCGGTGCCCGGCGAGCAGGTGGACCGCGGCGGTGTAGCGGAGCACGGCGGGATCGAGCGGCCGACCGTGGCTGATCTCCATGGCGCGGGCGCAGCCGTCGAGGGTGTGGGCCAGGGCGTGTACGATCTTCTCGCTTCCGCTGGCGACGGCGGCCCGGTGGGCGCCGAGGCGGCGCTCGGGACGGTCGGCGTCCTGCCGCGTGTAGGGCGGCCGGCTGCGCTGAGCCTGCTGGCGGGAGCGGGCGTGCTCGGTGGCGCGCTCGATGTGCCAGTCGAGGCTGGCCTGGGGCTGGCGGAGCATGGCGTCGGTGATGGCGACGCCCGCCGCCATGTCGGCCTTGAGGAACCGGGCCCGCGCGGCCTGGATCAGCGGTTCGGGCTCGTCGCTCAGGCGGGCGAGGCGGAGCATGGCCCATGCGGCGCGCAGGGGGAGCTCCAGCTCGCCGTAGCGTCGCACGGCCTGCTGGTAGCACTGGACGGCCTGATCGAGGTCGTCGTGGTCGAGCGCCAGATCGCCGCGGCGGACGGTGAGCCGCAGGGCGAGCTCCGGATCCGGGCGGTCGCCGAGGACCTCGGTGGCTTCGAGCCAGGCCTCTCGGGCGTCGTCGATGTGGCCCTGCAGCCGGGCCAGATCGCCGGTGACGATGCGCTCCGTGGCCTGCAGGCTGCGGGGGGCACCCCTTCGGACGAGCTCGTGGACGCGGGTGAGCCAGGTGCCGGCCTGCTCGAAGTCGCCTTCGCGCATGAGCTTGTTGACCCGCCACAGACCGAGCCGGATGCGGTCGTCGTCGTGGTCGACGAGCTCTTCGGCCTCGTCGAGGACCTCGTCGGCCCAGGGCTCGAGGCGCTGCACGACGATGCGCGCGAGGAGGGTGGCGGCGGTTCCCTGGAGGTGATCGGGACCGTCCTGGCGGATGGCCCGGATGCGCTGCTCGGCCTCGTCGTGCATGCCGAGGTCGATCTCGAGGTCGGTGAGCTGCACCGTGGCATCCCAGCTCGGCCTGCTGATCGCGAACAACGGCGTGCGGGCCAGCAGCTCGGTGAGCACCTCCCGGGCGCGCTCCCGACGACCCCTGTGGGCCAGGGAGCGGGCCAGGGCCTGGGCCGTGGCCACCAGGAAGTCGAACGCCGCCTGGGAGCGCACGTTGTGGACGCGCTCCTCGAGGAACCGCTCGAGCTCGGACTCCCAGCTCTCGGACTGCTCGAAGGCGCGGCCGAGGGAGGTGAGCAGGCTGGGATCGGGACAGGGCGCGCCGGGCCAGGCCAGGGGCAGGCGGGTGAGGTGGAAGGCGTTGAGCCACGCCTTGCGGGCCGCGGTGCGATCGTGGCCGGCCAGGGTGTCGCCCAGGTACTGCCATGCCTTGGGGTGGACCGGATCGAGGCGGACGCAGGTCTCGAGGAGCGGCTGGGCCTCCTCGGGGCGTCCTTCGACCAGGGCGCGGCTGCCGGCCAGGAAGAGCTGGTGGGGATCGCTCGGGCTGTTCGCGAGGCGGATGGTGTGCTTGTCCTCCTCGCGCGTGACGCGGGCATCGAGGATCTCGAGGCCGGAGTCGAGCCACGCGCCGAAGGTGGCGTGCAGGGGCTGCATGACGGTGCCGTCCCACAGGCCGAAGGCGTGCTCGCCGTCGTTGTCGCGCGCGAACGCCCACCTGGTGCCGTCGAAGCTCTCGGCGAAGACGGTGACCCCCGGCGCGTGGCTGCCGGCGGGCTTGAACTCCGTGACGCCGTGGATCCGCAGGCTCTGGCGGAACAGCTCGGCGCCGTTGTGACGGAGGAGGAAGGACCTCAGGCCGCTGGGAAGTCGGCCACCGAGGTGGGCTTCCGTGGATGCCAGGGCGTCGGGGGGCACGGGCGGGGACAGCCGATGGACGTCGCGCCGGTACTTGCCGAGGATGTGGTTGAGGGTCTCGAAGGGATCGTGCTGGCCCATGAGGAAGGCTGGCTCCGTTCAGAGTCGGCCCATCATAGCCCATGACCTGCGGTGCCAGAGCGTGCTGCGTGGAGGGAGGGGAGGACGCAGCCTGCCCGGTACATCAGGTACAGGGGGCATCGGCCATGGAGCCGGCCTCGGCGCCCGCGGCGAACTGCCCGGCGATCTCGCCCGCCGTGGAGCGTGCGTGCTGGGCGGCGCGGTGGTGGGCGCGCCCCATGAGACGACCGGTGAGGCGGATGGCCTGCTCGAGCTCGTCGGCGCTGCGCGCCGTCCAGGGGATGGAGGCGACGGCGGCAGCAGCGACGCAGAGGGAACCGAAGAGGATGGACAGCAGGGTGATGTCGGACATGGGACCTCCTTGTTCGTGACCATACCGGAACAGGTGTTCACTGTGCAACCGTTCAGTCGACTTGTGTTCGGCGTCGATGACGGATAAAACTCGACCCTGTCCTAGAACGGATGAACAGGAGATCCACGTGAAAATGAACAAGGGGCAAAAACTTGTCCGGATGTTGGGTTGGCTGCGCCGATCCAGCGGCGTTCTCGCCACCGATCTGATGCGCGACCTGGATCTGGATGAACGTGGTCTCCGTCGCTACCTCGCGGATCTACGTGAGCTGGACATGCACATCCTGTCCGAGGGGCGCGGCGAGGCTCGTCGCCTGCGCATCCCCGTGGATGGCGCCTCCGGCCTCAAGCTCAACCTCACCGAGGTCATCTCGCTGCACTTCGGCCGCACCCTGTTCACCTTCCTGCAGGGCTCCACGTTCGCCGAGGATCTCGACGATGCCCTGCGGCGCCTGCAGCCCGCCTTTCCCAAGGACTTCCAGCAGCTCGGCGCCTCGTGGAGCAAGCGCTTCGTCGCCGTGGCGGAACACGGGAAGCACTACGGTGGCGAGGCCTCCGAGTTCATCGACGAGCTCCTCACGGCCATCCTGCGCAACTCGCCGGTCACGCTGCACTACCGCAAGCTCGACGGCCACACGCGCCTGTACGATCTGCACCCGTACACCCTCGCCATCTACCGCCAGGGTCTGTACCTGTTCGCCTACGACGAGGATGCCCGCCAGGTGAAGACCTTCGCCCTCGATCGCATCCGCGAGGTCCGTCGCGTCCGCGGCCGCACCTTCGAGCTGCCGGCAGACTGGGATCCGGATGCCTACATCGAGCACGCCTTCGGCATCATCTCGGGCCGTCCCCAGCGGATCGTGCTCGACTGCTCCCCCGCCATCGCCCCCTACATCCGCGAGCGGGCGTGGCACCGCAGCCAGCAGATCGAGGCGCAGTCGGATGGCTGGATCCGTCTCCGCATGGATGTGGCCCCGTCCCCCGAGCTCGTGAGCTGGGTGCTCTCCTTCGGCGCCGAGATGCGGGTGGTCGCCCCCACCGCCCTGCGCGATGGCGTCCGTCGCCGCCTGCAGGCTGCGGTCGAGGCCTACCAGGCCCAGGGCGATCGCGCGGCGGGCGAACTCGAAGGAGCATCCGCGGAATGAACCTGTCCGAACTGCTCCACCGACGCGCCATCCCCGCCAACCTCGGCCTGCCCGACTACCGCTACTGGACCGATCTCGCGGTCGAGGAGGGTCGCATGGCCCGGGCGGATGTCCTGTCCGATGCCGCCTACCTGGAGGGTGCCGGCCGCCTGGCACGGATGCTCCTGCAGCCCGATCCCGCCGAGGTCCCTTCCTGGCGGGGGCTCGCCGAGGCGCTGGCGGTGCCCTGGCAGCCCGAGCCCTGGCTGGGCCCCGAGCCGGTGGCGGCTCCGGTGGCCAAGGCGCCGGTGCTCGCGCGCATCGCGGGCGACGTCTCTCCCACGGCCATGGAGGAGGCCCCCCTGCTGCTCCTGGGGCCCTGGGCCTGGCAGGTGCGGATGGAGGATCCCTGCGAGCGCTCCGCCCTGGTCAACGCCGTGGCCGAGGTGGCCCACATGATCCACCCCGGTCAGCGTCGCTCGCCCCTGCGCACCTGGCTCCGCAGCCCGCCGCGCGCGGCCCAGCACCTGCGCGACCAGGTCCAGCGGCTGCGTCAGTCCCCGATGGCCCCCTACCGCGTGGTGGAGGGGCCGGGCGGTCTGCACCTGCAGGCGCTGCTACCGCTCGCCGCACGCCACCTGCCCGAGGGGCCGGTGGATCTGTCGGCGCTCGGCGGTGTGGCGGGCCCGGCGCGGCCCGGCCGGGATGTGTGGGCCCGCGTGGTGCTCACCCCCGAGGGCTGGACCGCCGCCCAGGGGTTCGTGCTCCCCGGCGAGCTCTCGGCAGAGTGGCTCGAGGGCACGTGGCGGCCCGTGGCGCTGCAGCGCCTGCTGCTCAACCGCGTGGTCCGTGCCGGCGAGGTCCTCCGCGACGATGGCTGGTGGATGGTCGCGATGGCCCACCGGGCGATGTTCAGGGCGTAGCCGCACCGTGATGGAACTGGATGCCCCGGATCTTCTCCACCTCGATGCGGTAGCGACCCCAGCTGGTCTCGCCGTAGCAGGGGGCGTCGTAGTCCACCATCACGGTCACCGTGTCGCCATCGCGCAGGGTGATGTAGGCGCTGCGGTAGCGTTTGTCGTCGGTGGGGGAGATGCGCACCTTGTCGATGCGCTCGAAGGGCACGGCCACGTCGGCCTCGCCCTTCTTGCCGTACACGTACACCTCGCCGTTGAACGACACCTTCGACAAGGTGGCGGCCTCGCCGGACAGGTCGGTGACCGTCGCGGTGAAGTCCTGCGCCGGTACAGGAATCCGGGACGGCGCCGATGAACCACCGAAGCCGGTGGCGTGGGCGACGGCACCGGTCAGGGTCAGGCACAACAGGAAGGTTCGAAAGCCCATGAAGACGCTCCTCGAGCAGGTTCGGTACGGGGTGCGCTCTAGTCTGTCAAGCGGCCTCTTGGACGGCCTCTGGATGCAACGTTAGCCAGACCCGCCGAGCGAGGGACCCGTGCACGCAAGTACCATCGTAGTGGAAGGTAGCGAACACTTTCGCCCCGGCGGCTCCCGCCCGGTGGTCACGATCGGCAATTTCGACGGCGTGCACCTCGGTCATCAGGCGTTGATCCGACGCGCCCGCACCCTCGCTGCGGAACTCGGCGGCTCCGTCTGGGCCTACACCTTCGATCCGCCGCCGAGCATGGTCATGGCCCCCGACAAGGCCGGTCCGAGGGTGCAGCTCCTCGAACACAAGATCGAACGGCTGGCCGAGGCGGGTGTCGACGGCGTGCTGGTCGAGCCCTTCAGCAGGGCGTTCTCGGTGCAGCCCCCCGAGGACTTCATCTCCACCATCCTGCAGCAGCGCCTGCAGGTCGCCGGGGTCGTGGTGGGGTGGGACTTCCACTTCGGCGCAAAGCGGGCCGGTACGGTCGAGCTGCTCCAGCAGGTCATGGACTGTCCCGTGGTGCAGGTGTCCGCCGTCGAGCTCGACGACGAGGTGATCTCCTCCTCCCGCATCCGACGCGTGGTGCAGGCAGGAGACGTCGCGCAGGCGGCCCGCTGTCTCGGACGCCCCCACGAGGTGCCCGGCGTGGTGGTCCGAGGCGATGCCCTGGGGCGCAAGCTCGGCTTCCCCACCGCCAACCTGCAGGTTCCGGCGGGTCTGCTTCGGCCGGCGGACGGCACCTACGCCGCCTGGACGAGGGTGCAGGGCCGTACCTGGCCCTCCGTCGTCCACCTGGGGCGTCGCCCCACCGTCGGAGGCAGCCAGGCCCGCTTCGAGGTGCACATCCTCGACTACCAGGGCGATCTGTACGGGCACCAGCTCACGGTCGGCTTCGTCGAGCGCATCCGCGGCGAGCAGCGCTTCGAAGACGTGAAGGCGCTCCAGACCCAGATCGGGCACGACATCGCCCGGGCCCGCGTCATGCTGGGTGTGCAGTGATCAGCGGCCACACGCGGGTCTTCGCGCTGATCGGTCACCCGGTCGAACACTCCCTCTCGCCCGCGCTGTACAACCCGCAGTTCGAGGCCGACGGCGTGGACGCCGTCTACGTGGCGCTCGACGTCCACCCGGACCAGGCCATGCAGGTCGGGCACATGATCCGGCACATGGGGCTCGCCGGTGCCAACCTCACCGTCCCCTTCAAGGCCGCCGTCCTGTCCTCGCTGGACCGGGTCGATCCGCTCGCCCGCCTGCTGAAGGCGGTCAACACCGTGGTCTGGGAGGACGGTCAGCTCGTCGGCTACAACACCGATGCGCCGGGCTTCGTCGAGGGCCTGAGGGCCGACCTCGGGGTCGATCCCAAGGGCATGAAGGTGGTGGTCCTCGGTGCCGGTGGTGCCGGACGGGCCGTCGGAATGGGACTTGCCGCGGCGGGGGCCGCCGAGGTCACCTGGCTCAACCGCACGTCGGTCACCGCCGAGCAGACCGCCAGGCGCTGTGGTGAGGCCTACACCGGTGTCACCTGCCACGGCGCGCCCCTGAGCCGCGCCGCCTGGGAGATCGCCGCCGCCGAGGCCGATCTCGTGGTCCAGTGCACCAGCGGCTCGGGGGTCATGCTGGTGAACGAGCTGTCCCTGGAACCGCTGGCTTCGGGCGCCATCTGGGCCGACATCAACTACTGGATGGATGCCCCGCCCCACGTGGAGGCGCTGCGGCAGGCCGGACACCGCATCCACCTCGGCCACCACATGCTCGCGTGGCAGGCGGTTCGAGCTTACGGCCATTTCACGGGCCTGCATCCAGATGCGGCGGCATTCGTGGCGCGATTGGGCTAGTGTCCGCCCCAGCGAGGAAGGCGCATGGCGGAAGTCACTCCCTATCTGGTCTGCACGTCAGGCTCCCTGGAAGGCCAGGTGTTCGAGCTGTCCGACACCGGTCTGTCTCTGGGCAGGTACCCGGACAACGACGTGGTGATCCCCGACGATGGGGTCAGCCGCTACCACGCGCGTCTGCTGTACGACAACGGCTCCCTGTGGCTGCGCGACGCCGGCTCCCGCAACGGCGTCTTCGTCAACGACGTCCGGCTGTCCGACCACCGTGCGCTCAAGGTGGGCGACGTCATCCGCATCGCCCAGACCGAGTTCGAGGTCCGTTGGGGCATCGAGGAGGTCGAGGACTCCTCCCAGGTGCAGCCCGAGCCCGACAAGAAGAAGCGCTGGTACTGGCCCTTCAGCTAGCCTCCCGACCCTGCCTTCGGTCACCGTCTTGTGCTTTGATGCGGTGTCCGGTACAGGTCCCGGCATCGGGCGGCAGGAGGAAGGGGATGATCGAGGTCGAGATCACGCGAGATGGGCAGGCCCCACGGCGGGTCCGTCTTGCGGATGGTGCGTTCCGTCTCGGGCGCCACGAAGACAACGACATCGTCCTCGATGGCCGTGAGGTCAGCCGCCACCACGCCCGCCTGCTCCTCGACGGCTCCGACGTCGTGATCGAGGATCTGTCCAGCGGCAACGGCGTGCTGGTGGCCGGCCGGCTGATCCGCGACGGGCTCGTGGCCGAGGGCGACGTCATCCAGATCGCCACCTTCGAGCTGTCCTACCACCACGTCGTGCCCGAGGTCGATGGCGAGGCGGTCCTCCTGGCGATGGACGGCGACGACGTCGGCCGGCGCTGGCCACTCCAGGGCGAGTGTCTGTCCATCGGTCGAGGCGACGACGCCGACGTCCTCATCGACGACCCGGGCGTCTCCCGGCACCATGCCGACCTGGTCCGACGCGCCTATGGCTGGTCCATCCGCGACAACGGCAGCGCCAACGGCCTGTACCTGAACGATCAGCGCCTGCGGGAGGCACCGCTGCGCTCCGGCGACATCCTGCGCATCGGCACCCTGCGGTTCCGCTTCGTCATCAAGGCACCCGAGGCGGGGCCCGAGGCCCGCACCGGCCAGGGGGAGGCCACGGTCATCCTGCGTCGCGACGACCTCGGCGATCCGGCGAGCGCACCGCCACCTCCGCACGTGGCCTCCCCGAAGGTCCGCACCCAGACCACCGCCTCCTGGTGGGCATACCTGCTCCTCGGCGTGGTGGGCGCGGGCATCCTGGTGGGTCTGCTCTGGGTCGCACAGCGCATGGGTGTGTCCGGGTGAAGCAGTCGCTCCTCATGCTCGTCCTCGCCGCCGGCTGTGCGCCGAAGGATCTCACCGACCCCCTCGATGCCTTCCTCCCCGAGGCCACCGACGACGCCCTGGCGCCCCGTGTCCTCCTCGACCAGGCCATCACCTCCACCGATCCGATGGTCCGGGGCATCGGCCTCGCCGGTCTGCTCCGCGACGACGTGCCGCCGCCGCTGGCCCGGGTCGCATGGGATCCCGACCCGGTGGCGCAGCACACCGCCATCGAGACCCTGCTCGGGCCCTGTGGTCGCCCTCCGGCGATCGAGGCGCTCTCCTGGCTCGTCACCCAGGACGCCCTCGACCCCACCACCGCCGCCCGCGTGGCGCTGGTGCTGGATGCGCACGGGACCGCCGGCGACTGGCCCGCTGCGCTCACACGGCGTCACGAGGCCCTCCCGCAGGCCCTTCGACTGCCGCTCACCTACGCCCTCGGCGCGCTCGACCACGTCGATGATGCGCAGCTGGCCGAGGAGGCCCGGTGGTTGGCCCTCCCGTACGAGGTGGCGCTGTGGGGCGACCTGCTGGCCCATGCCCCCGGGCACGATCCCGCCTGGAGCGAGGCCGCCCTCGCCCAGGGAGAGGAGTCCCGGCTGTGGGCCCTGCTGCTGCGGCAGGCAGAAGGCGCGAATCCTCCGCTGCCCAAGGAGGTCCGCAAGGATCGGGGCGCGCTGTGGATGGGCCTGGAGACGTGGAGCGCGTCGGCCCACGACGATGCCTCCCTTTGGATGGATCGCTGGGCGCGCTTCCTCGGCAGTGAGGGCCGTGCGGTCGTCGACCTGTGGGAGAAGCCCTCCCGGCGCACCCTCGTGAAGGTGTTCGCCACCGTGCCGCCGGAAGGGGCCTCCCTCGTCCTGTCCCACCTGGACCGCTTGCCCCCGGATCTGGCGAAGGAGGCCCTGGATTGGGGACTCGGCGCCGACGACGCCACGGTGCTCGCCGCCGCCGCCCGTGCCGCCGCCCTGTGCGACGTGGCCGCTCCCACGGAGCGCCTGGACGCCCTGCTCGGTGACGATCGCGTCCTCGTGCGTACGTGGAGCGCCCTGGCCCTCACCCGGCCCGACTCCACCGCACCGGCCCCGGAGGCCCCGTGACCCGTCCCGAGCTGCCCGAGTGGGCCGACACCCTGCGCACCTCCTACCTCTCCGGTCAGGCCGCGCTGTTCGTGCTCCACGGCAACGTGCGTGATCTCCTCCCCTGGAATGCCGGTGGCACCACCACCTACGTGTCCCTGCACGAGTTCCTCGAGCGCTTCCTCGGTCCGAGCCGGGAGCTCATCGTCCACTACGACGTCTCCAAGGGCCTGCGTCTGCAGGATCGCGCCCAGGAGTCCACGTTCCGTCGCGCGGTCGACGCCACCCGCGGCATGCGCGGAGAGGGTCCCCTCGGGGCACTGCCACGGGAGATCGGCCCCGCCCTGACCACCATCGAGGATCTGGTCACGGCCCCCGGTCATCCCAGCGCGGTGATCATCGACTACTTCGAGACCCTGGCCCCCCGCGCCGACCTCGCCTTCATGACCACGGGCGACAAGGCCAACCTCGTCACCCTGCGTCGCTGGAGCAGCGACCCCGCCATCCTGAGCACCGACAACCTCGTCATCCTCCTCTGCGAGCAGCTCTCCGAGCTGTCCGATCAGGTGCTCTCCTCGCCCCAGCTCGTCACCCTGCGCGTGCCCTTCCCGGAGGAGCCGGCCCGGCAGGCCTTCCTGGAGCGGCACCTCACCGGCGACGTGCCCACCCGCCTCAAGGTGCCCGACCTCACCAAGATCACCGCCGGCCTCACCCTGGTGCAGATCCGCTCCCTGCTGGCCCTCGCCCGCCAGACCGGCGAGCCCGTCTCCTACGACTCCGTGGCCGTCCACAAGAAGGCCATCATCGAGCAGGAGTGCAGCGGACTCGTCGAGTTCGTGCGGCCGAAGCACGGCCTCGACACCGTGGGCGGCATGGAGCCCGTGAAGGCCGAGCTGAACCGCGTGGCGAAGGCCGTGCGCGACGGCCGCACCCAGCAGGTGCCGATGGGCATGATCTTCGTGGGGCCCATGGGCACCGGCAAGACCTTCGTCGCCGAGGCCTTCGCCAAGGACTCCGGCCTCACCTGCCTGAAGTTCAAGAACTTCCGCGATCGCTGGGTGGGCAGCACCGAGGCCAACCTCGAGAAGGTGCTCGATCTGGTGGAGGCCCTCGGGTACGTCCTGCTGATCATCGACGAGGCCGACCGCGCCCTCGCGGGCGGCGATTCCGACGGCGGTACCGGCAGCCGGGTCATCGCGCGGCTCAAGGAGTTCATGTCGGACACGAGCCACCGTGGCCGCGTCGTCATGCTGATGATGACCAACCGGCCCGACAAGCTCGACACCGATCTGAAGCGTCCCGGCCGCTTCGACCTGAAGATCCCCTTCTTCCCGCCCTCCACCGCCGAGGAGCGCGCCCTCATCCTCAAGGCGCTGCTGCGGAAGAACGACCTGCGCCTCGCCAAGGGCGCCTCCCTCGACGGCGTGGTCGACCTCACCGACGGCTACTCCGGCGCCGAGCTCGAGTCCGTGCTCGTCACGGCATCCGGCATCGCCGCCGCGGATCACCGCAAGCTGCTGCGCGACGTGGATCTGCAGGCCGCCGCCGCCGACGTGATCCCCTCGCGGGACGTACGCATGCTCCGCTACATGGAGATGCTCGCGGTCTTCGAGGCGAGCAGCCAGCGGTTGCTGCCGCCCGCCTTCCGCGGCATGGACACCACCCAGGTGCTCGCAGAGCTGGATCGGCTCCGTACGCAGCTCGGCTCGCGGGTTCGCTGAAACCTGCGTTCTGGATCCGATTGAGGGCCCTTGTCACCTTGACACGGGGCACCAAACGGCCTAATGCCGCAAGGCTCGCCATGTGCACGAGATGTGCATGGCCCATCACGGATACCCAGCGCCACGGCGCACGGTCCGCTCTCCACTTCCGAGAGCGCCAAGGAGCACGCTTCAATGTTCGCAATCGTCCAGACCAGCGGTAAGCAGTACCGCGTCGAGCCTGGCGCCAAGATCGTCGTCGACCGCATCGACGCCGAAGAGGGCGCTACCATCACCCTGGATCAGGTCCTGCTTCTCGGCAGCGACTCTGTGAAGGTCGGTGCACCCACCGTCCCCGGCGCTTCCGTCGAGGCCAAGGTGGTCGACCACCACAAGGGTGACAAGGTCGTCACCTTCAAGTACCGTCCGCGCCACCGCTACCGTCGTCGCGTCGGCTTCCGGCACTCCCACACCACCCTCGAGATCGTCGGCATCAACGGCTGATCGGTCGAATCACTTAGGAGGCCATCATGGCTCATAAGAAGGGACAGGGTAGTACCCGCAACGGTCGCGATTCCAATCCTCAATATCGCGGCGTCAAGAAGTACGCCGGAGAGGTGGTGATCGCTGGCAACATCCTCGTGCGTCAGCTCGGCACCAAGTTCCACAACGGTGAGAACGTCGGTCTGGGCCGTGATTTCACGCTCTACGCGCTCCAGGATGGCGTGGTGAAGTTCCACACCCGCAAGAACCGCAAGTTCATCTCTGTGGTTCCCTTCGAGGGCGAGGAGAAGGCCGCAGCCAAGTGAGGCTGGGCTTTCCCAACCCTTGAATCGGCGCCCGGGTCACGGCCCAGGCGCCCCTGCCGGACGGATTCGCCGCAAGGTGGATCCGTCCGTTGGGTTTTCGGACCCGCCCATCGGCGCCTTCCGCGACCGATGACCCCGTGGGCCCCTTCGATGGGCCCCTCCCCAAGCCTGTGTCCAGGAGGCCAGCATGAAGTTCATCGACGAGGTGGTCATCTACGCCTCCTCCGGCAAAGGCGGCAACGGCGCGGTCTCCTTCCGGCGCGAGGCCCACGTTCCCCGCGGTGGTCCCGATGGCGGCGACGGTGGTCGTGGCGGCCACGTGATCTTCGAGGCCACGCGGCGACGCAACACCCTCATCGACTACCGCCGCTACCGGCACCAGCGGGCCGAGCCCGGCGTGCCCGGTGGCAAGCAGCGCATGTACGGTGCGGCCGGCAAGGATCTCGTCTGCAAGGTGCCGATCGGCACCGTCATCTACGACGACGAGACCGGCGAGTTCCTGGCGGATCTCGACCATGCGGGCGCCACCTGGGTGATCCCCGGTGGTGATGGCGGTCTCGGCAACGTGCACTTCAAGAGCTCCACCAACCGCACCCCCCGCAAGGCCACGCCCGGCTTCCCCGGCCGCGACATGACCCTGCGCCTCGAGCTCAAGCTGCTGGCCGACGTCGGCATGCTGGGCTTCCCCAACGCCGGCAAGTCCACCTTCCTGTCGGTGGTCAGCGCGGCGAAGCCCAAGGTGGCCGACTACCCCTTCACCACGCTCACCCCGATGCTGGGTGTGGTGCGCATCGATCACGAGCGCAGCTTCGTGGTGGCCGACATCCCCGGCCTCATCGAAGGCGCGGCGGAGGGCCACGGCCTGGGTCACCAGTTCCTGCGGCACGTCGAGCGCTGCGCGGTGCTCATCCACCTGCTCTCCGGTGATCCCGACGAGGAGCGCACTCCGGTCGAGCGCTACCACGCCCTGAACGACGAGCTCAAGCAGTACGGCTCCGAGCTGTCCAAGCGCCCCCAGATCATCGCCCTGAACAAGATCGACCTGCTCTCCGAGGAGGAGATCGCCGAGCTGTCCGCCGAGCTGCAGAAGGCCAGCGGCGCCAAGGTGTTCCCGATCAGCGCCGTCACCGGCGACGGCATCCCCGAGCTGGTGGGCGCCGCCTGGCAGGTGCTCGAGGTGTTCCGCCCCGAGCTGGCCGAGCAGGACGACGAGGACTGATCCGGCAGGGCCCTGCCTCGGCGGGGCCCCCGTGACACGCCGTCCCGGACGGCGACGTGGGCGCCCTCGACCCTCCTCGGCATGTCTTCTTTGTCGTGGGGGTTGTCTCGGAGTGTCCAGCGACGTCTGTGCTGGTCCGATGTGCTGGTGGAGCACGGCGGAGCGGGGGTACAGGCTGTGGGCCGAACCGGGTTGGGAGCGACGACCATGTGGAAAGTCTGGTGGCTGACGTTGAGCTGTGCGCTGGTGTGGACCAGCGAGGGCCTCGCGTGCGACGAGGAGCAGGAGATGGAGCTGTCCTCGTCGGCCGTCCTGCGTCCGGCCAGGGGCCCCGACATCCTCGGCAGCGGCTGCTCGTTCAGCACCGCGAGCGCGATCCGCACCATCTGGCAGGACGGGGACTACTTCGAGCACGAAGGCACCCTGAGCTGGGCCATCCACGACCTGCCCGGCGAGATCGCGGCGCCGCTGATGCTGTCCGGCGCGGCCGCGCGCATCGTCGGCACGGAGTACCTGGAGCGGCTGCATCTGCAGGGCCGACTCGATCATGACATCGTGCGGGTGCAGGGTCGGGTGCTGCAGATCCACGGTGTGCCCCTCGTGGTGATCACATCCTTTTCGGTGCCCTCACGGGAAGGGATCTCGCCGGACCGCTGACAACGGGCTAGATGCAGGCCTGCGAATGGCGCAATGGGATACGATTGCCGCCGAGAGAACCGAGGGGCGGAGCCCCTGGAGGCTACCATCGAAAGCAAGGCACTTGCAGAGATCATCCTGAAGGCTGCCCTCGACAAGAAGGCGCTGGATCCGGCGATGCTCGAGGTCACCGAGCAGGTCGGCTACACTGATTTCTTCGTCGTCGTCTCGGCCCGCAACGCACGTCACGTGCGCGCGGTGGCGGATGGCGTCCGCGCCGTCATGAAGAACGACCACGGCATGTACCCCAACGGCACCGAGGGCCTCGAGGCCTGTCGCTGGGTCCTGGTCGACTTCGGTGATGTCGTGCTGCACGTCTTCCAGGAGTCCGCGCGGGCGTTCTACGACATCGAGGGTCTGTGGGGTGATGCGATCGCCCACGAGGTTCCCCAGGTCGAGTCCGACGACGACGACGACGACGAAGCGCCCCTGTTCGTGCTTCCGGAGTGAAGCTCAAGCTCGTCACGGTCGGGCGCTCGGCGCCGAAGTGGGCGGATGCCTCTGTCGAGGAGTTCGCCAAGCGGCTGCGGCGGTTCGGAGGGCTGCAGGAGATCCACTTGAAGCCCGAGAAGTTCAAGGGCGACATCGAGGCGGTGCGGTCCGCGGAGGGCAAGCGCATCCTCGACCAGCTGGGTCCTCGCGACACCCTGGTCACCCTCGACGAGCGGGGCGAGGCCCTGAAGACCGAGCAGTTCGCCGAGCTGCTCGACGAGGGTCTCGTGCGCGGTGGCGCGCTGGTGTTCGCGATCGGTGGCCCCTACGGCCACGATCCGTCCGTGCGCAAGCGTGCGTGGCGCACGGTGCGGCTGTCCACCATGGTGATGAACCACCAGGTCGCCCGCATCGTGCTGGTGGAGCAGATCTACCGGGCGTTCACGGTGCTCAAGGGGATTCCCTACCACCACTGAAGCGGGGCGCGTCCACGTGACGCACGGGCCGGACGGAAGGCCTGGCGAACCAGAACCCCTGCATCAGCTGCACGCCGGCACCCCACAGGGTCATGGCCTCCTCCATGGTCTGCACGCCCTCGGCGATGAGCTGCGCCTGGGTCGAGTCGGCGAAGCGGCACAGCATCCTCGCGATGCGGCGCTTGCGCGGGTCGGTGTCGACGTCCCGGACCAGGCTCTGGTCGAGCTTGAGGTGGGTGGGTTGCAGGCCCGCCAACATGCCGAGGCTCGAGTAGCCGGCACCGAGATCGTCCACGGCGAGGCCGCAGCCCCGGGAGGTCAGCAGGCGGACACCGTCCTCCCATCCGTCGACGTGGTCGAGGGGCTGGCGCTCGGTGAGCTCGAAGACGACCCGTTCGCCGAGGGCGAGCAGGTCGGCGGCGTCACGGGCGAGGGCCGACGGCATCCCGAGCTGTTGCGGCAGCAGGTTCACGAAGATCTTGTGCTCGGAGGGGATCCGCGAGGCGAGGATCGCGGCCTGCTCGAAGATGAACCGGTTCAGGCTGGTGAGTCCGCCGCTGCGGGTGGCGGCCTCGAGGACCGCCTGGGGGGTGGCGAGCTCGGGATGGCGGCTGCGCAGGAGCACCTCGTGTCCCATGACGTCCGGGCCGTGGGGGGTCAGACGGACGATGGGCTGCAGCACGAGGTACAGCAGCTCCATTCGCAGGCAGTCGTGCAGGGCGGTCCGGGTCCGCTGCTGCCAGGCCGCGCTGGCGGCGAGGGTGGCCCTGGCCGTGCGTTGGTTGGTGCGCAGCGCCCCGGTGACGGCATGACGGAGCGAGTCCGGCTCCAGGGGTCTGCGCAGCACGCGGTGCACGCCCGCGCTGTTGATGGCCTCCTGCAGGAGCCGGGCGTCCGGGCGGCCGAGGAGCAGGAGCCTCAGGCATCCAGGCTGTTCTTCGGCGAGGTGCCGGAGCAGGCCGAGGGTGACGGTGCGATCGCCGGTGTGACCCACGATGGCCGCGGACAGGTGCATCGACGTCAGCAGTCGCACGGCATCCCGTTCGCCCCTGGCGTGCACCACCGTGAAGCCGGAAGGGATCAGGGTCTGCTCGAGGATGCGGGTGCATTCCGGGTCGGTGTCGATCAGCAGCAGCTGTCGGCTCATCCAGGCTCTCCGCCGTGTCCACAGGCTTTTTCGGATCGTCAGGGCGTCTGATTGATGGGGCACCCCGCGGTCCTGCGAGCTAGGGGGCGGCAGGAGGTGTGCGATGGAGCGCTACCACAACTTCTCTCCCGGTCCGGCCACGCTGCCGGAGTCCGTGGTGCGCGAGCTGCAGCAGGCCCTGTACAGCTTCGGCCCCACCCACCAGGGCATCGCCGAGATGTCCCACCGAGGCGCCACCTTCGAGGCGGTGATGGACTCGGCCCGTCAGCAGGTCAAGTCGCTGCTCGGCCTCGGCGACGGCCACGAGGTGCTGTTCCTGCACGGCGGCGCCCGCACGCAGTTCTTCCAGATCCCCCTCAACTTCCTCCGTGGGGGCCGGGCCACCTACCTCGACACCGGGGTGTGGTCGGATCAGGCCATCATCGAGGCGCGCCGCTACGGCGAGGTCGACGTGCCCTGGTCGAGCAAGGCGCAGGGCTACACGTCGGTGCCGGAGGCCGGCGCGTGGGGCGAGCTGCCCGAAGGCACGCGCTACCTGCACTACACCTCGAACAACACCGTGTCGGGCACCGAGTTCTCCTACGTGCCCGATGCCGGCGATGCGATGCTCGTGTGCGACGCCTCGTCGGACATCCTGAGCCGGCCCCTGGACGGCACGGCCTTCGATCTGCTCTACGCCGGCGCGCAGAAGAACCTGGGCATCGCGGGCACCACGCTGGTGGTGGTCAGCCGCCGCATGCTCGAGCGCGCGGATGCGTCCGCCGACGTGCCCCTGATGATGCGCTACGGCGTCCACGCGGCGAAGGGAAGCATGCTCAACACGCCCGCCACCTTCGCGATCTTCGCGGTCGAGCGCATGCTGCACTGGATCGGCGAGCAGGGCGGACTGCAGGCCCTGGCCGAGCGCAACGCGGCCCAGGCAGATCGCCTGTACGGGGCCATCGACGGCTCCTCGCTGTTCCGGGCCAAGGTGGCGCCGTCGTCCCGGTCGCTCATGAACGTCACCTTCACCACCGATGATCCCGATCTCGACACGCGCTTCGTCGACGAGGCCGAGGCGGCGGGTCTGGTGGGTCTGAAGGGGCACTCCCTGGCCGGCGGCATGCGGGCCAGCATCTACAACGCCCAGACCGACGCGGCGGTGGACGCCCTGGTCGGCTTCATGGGTGAGTTCGAGTCGAAGCACCGCTGAGGAGGCGCACGATGTCCGAAGACAAGTACACCGAGGAAGGGTTCGACACCGGCTCCGACCTCTCCGCCGAAGACGTGGTCACCCTCGACGTGGACGGGGAGCTGCTCGAGCTCGTGGTCGTGGCCGACATCGAGCACGACGGCGTGACCTACCTGTGCCTCGCCCAGCCCGATGGCGAGGGCGAGCTGCTGGTCGTGCGCAAGGTCGGCGAGGAGATGGAGCCCGTCACCGACGAAGAGGCCCTGCAGGCCGTGCAGGACAGCATCGATCTGCTGATGGACATCAGCGACGAGGACTGATTCCACGAGCTGGGCGTCGAAGGGCCGTCTCCACACCGGAGGCGGCCCTTGCCGGTCTTGGATCCGGAGCGGAAGGGCCTCGGCGATAGTGCCGGTTCGCTTGACATGTTCGCCCGAACGAGGAACAACGGCGCTCCTCGGAGGTGGGACATGTCCGGTACGCGTGGAGTTCTTGGTCTTCTGGTGTGTGTGGCGACGTGGTCGGGTGGTTGTGTGATCCCCGCCGACGACGCGGGCCTCGGCGTGATCGACACCGGTGGCGCCGGAGACACCGATGCCGGCCCGGTCGATGCCGATCAGGACGGCTTCACGTCCGACGAGGACTGCAACGACGACGACCCGGCCATCCACCCGGGCGCCGAGGAGCTGTGCGACGGCATCGACAACGACTGCGACGGCACCTCGGATGCCGACTTCGACTTCGACGCCGACGAGATCGCCGACTGCGCGGATCGCTGCCCCGTGCTGGTCGACATCACGGGCGATCCTGCCGCCACCGGCACCCACGCCGACCCCTACCCGAGCGTCCAGCAGGGCGTCGAGGCCACCGTGGTCCATGGGTGCATCGAGGTGCGTGTGCGGCCGGGCCGCTACACCGGGAACGTCCGCTTCGGCGGGCTCGAGGTCGATCTGCGCTCCACCGAGGGCTCGGACGTCACCGCGCTCGTGGGCGACTTCGAGAGCCCCGTCGTGCTCATCGACGGCGGCCAGAGCGCCCTCACCACCGTGCAGGGCTTCGAGATCACCGAGGGCGGTGGCGTGCGGGGTGCGGGCATCTTCGTGGCGGGCTCCGACCCGGTCATCTCCGGCAACCACATCCACGACAACCTCACCACCGCCGATCTGCACGAGGGCGTCCCCGCCGAGATCAGCGATCCGCAGCAGGGCGGCGGCATCTTCCTCCTCGACTCCTTCGCGGAGATCTCGGGCAACCTCATCGAGTGGAACGGCGCCAACTACGGCGGGCCCGAGGAGGGCTCGGATGGGGGCGGCATCTTCGTCCGCAGCGGTGGGCCCCTCATCTCCCGCAACGTCATCGTCGACAACGACGCCGGAGATGGCGGGGGCATCTGGCTCGTGCGGTCGGCGGCCGAGGTGCTCAACAACCTCATCGCCGACAACTTCGCCGACGACGAGGACTCCTTCGTCGAGGGGGGCAACGGCGGTCAGGGCGGAGGCGTCAACATCCAGATCGGCCACGACGATCTGCTCTTCGCGGGCAACCTCGTCACGGGCAACGTGGCCAGCACCCATGGTGGTGGTCTCGTGGTGTACGAGCACTCCGAGGAGGCCGGCTCGCCCCTGATCCTGCACAACACCTTCGTGGCCAACATGGTGTCCGACACCGAGTACGGCGCGGGGATCTGCGGTCGAGGGGCCACCACCGGCCGCTTCTACAACAACATCGTCGCCGACAGCCTTGGCACCCAGGTGTGGCTCGGCTCGGGCTCCGTCTTCAGCCACAACCTGGTGCACGGCGACGACACCGCCTTCGGAGGAGAGGGCACCGACGTGGGCACCCTCACCCTGGATCCGGACTTCACGGCCTTCACCGACGACTCCGACCACACCAACGACGATCTCACCACTGGCGCCGACGGCCTCATCGATGCGGGACACGAGGACTACACCGATACCGATGGTTCGGCGGCGGATCTGGGAGCCCATGGCGGTCCCCACCCCTACTGACCCCTGGGGCCGATTGTCAGGATCGTGCCATTCGCACCTGTTGCGTTCCCGTGACGGATCGACTGAAGTGCAGGTTCCTCCAGATCTCCCGTGACGGTTCGCTGGATCCCGCGTGGTATGGTCAGCGTCGGGGAGGGCCCTTCTGGCTCTTCGGGAACGGGGCGGACGAAGCGTGGAAGATCGGACGGACTGGGTGCCCGCAGACGAAGGCGTCCTTCAGGGGGAGCTCCCCCCTGCGCCTCCCACTCCGCTTTGGGGTGTGGAGTCCTGGATGGATGATCTCGCCGCCCTCGTGTCGGAGGGCGCGAGGATCAAGGTGAAGGTCCCCCCATGTGGCGGCGCCACCACGCTCGCCGGTGCCCTGGCCGAGCGAAGGCCCGCCGGGGAGTGCCTGTGGTGGTCCCAGGAGGCCCACGGTGAGCACCGGGGGCTCCTCGCATGGCGCTGGAGCCGCCAGCTCGGTTGCCTTCGGGTGGGCGACTCCCTGCAGGAGCGGCTGTCCCGCCTCGCGGGAGCCCTCTCGTCGGCCGACGGCGCGTGGCTGCTCCTCGACGGCCTCTCCGTCGACGCCCTCAAGTGGCTCACCTCCTGGCTTCCGGACGAGCCGTCCGTGGTCTGGTTCACCGATGCCGAGGGGCGTCCGGGGTCGTACCGTCGTGTCGCACCTCCTCGCCTGCGGCTCCCCCACAGCCTGAAGCTGTTCCGGCTGTGGACGGGACGACCGGTCCCGCAGAACACCGCCGTCGACGTCGTGCAGCGGCTGGTTCCCCACTGGTCGATGCTTCGCATCGCGGGGCTGGCGGTCCGGGCCACGTCGGACGTGGAGGCGTTGCACCCCAGGCAGGTCGACGCCTGGATGGTCGAGCTGATCGGCGAGCCCCGGGAGCCCGCCCGGGCCTTCGTGGCCGCGTTCCAGTCCCTCGAAGCGCTTCCCCGGCAGGTCCTGCTGGCCTCGGCCGTGTTCGCGAACCGCATCGTGCGCCTGCACGACCTCGCGGGCGTGCTCTCTCGCGGCCACGACGAAGTCGAGGAGGCGACGGAGCTGCTGGTCGGTCGCGGTCTCATGATCCCCGGACCCCACCGGTCCCAGGTCATGGTGCCCTCCCTCGTGCACGGCTGGGCCTGCAGCCTCGCCGGTCCCCTCGGAGAGCTGCGGGGCCTCGCCCGGGCCCACAGCGACTGGTTCGGCCTGTTGAGCGCCCAGGGCACCGAAAAGGGCGAACAGGCAGCCCTCATGCCCTGGATCGCCGAGCTGGAGCTGGCCCTGGAGCGGGCCGTCGACGCCGAGGACGCGCCGCTGATGCTCGACGCCTCGAGCGCGCTCGTGGGCGCCGATGGCGAGGGCTTGTGGCAGGTGCTGGGGCTCATGCAGCAGCGACGCGCGACCATCCGCGCGCTGCAGGTGGCCGCCCGCGAGCTGCAGGATCCCCGTGGCGCGTTGCTCGACCGGGCGGTCGACGCCGGCGTGTCCACGGGCGCTGGGCGTCCCGTCGTGCTGCCGCCGGAACTGGTGCACGAGCTCGACGCCGCCATGATGGAGCTGTCCACGCTTCACGCCCAGCTCCAGGTCTGGATCCGCCACAGCACCACGGACCTGCGCAACCTCGGCCAGCCGGACACCGCCATGAAGGCGCTGGCGCACCAGGCCGAGAAGCTGCTGAACCAGCTCGAGGGAGAGGTCAGGGCCAGCCGGTCCGGGCGCTCCACCCAGGGCCCCGAGGCCCTGGTCGCCCGCGTCCAACGAGGCGTCGGGCGCCTGCGGGCCTGGTGCGATCAGGCGGAGCGGGGATGGATCAGCATCCAGCGCCGCATGGCCCAGCGGTCGGCCCAGGCGGAGCAGTTCCAGGATGCCCTGGCCCTGCTGGAGGCCCAGGCCCACGAGGTCGAGGCGCGCCTCGGGGGGGCCCGGGATGCCGTCGACGGCGCCTGGGCGCAGGTGGGCGACGTGCCGGATGCGCGCGAGGGACTCGCCGGGCTGGCCGCGCGGGTGGAGGAGCTCGCCGGCCGTCTCAAGGAGGACATCCGCAAGCTCGCGGCGATGAAGGTGCGGCCGGAGCCGGCGCTGGAGCTCGTGGAGCCCTTCGAGGGCCGGTTGGCCACCTACGGTGCGGCCGTCGACCTCGTGCACAAGGAGCTCGCACGCACGCTCGGCCACGCCGGACGGGTACGCGATGCCCGTCGACGGGCCGCCGCGTTCGGCACGCTCTGCGTCGAGGCCCGGGAGCACGCCAGCCGCCTGCTGCGGCAGGTCGGTGCGATCGAGAAGGCCCGGCGCAGGGGTGTGTCGCTTCTGGAGGAGGAGGCGGAGCACCTGGCCCACCTGCGGGCGCTCTGCGGCCGGATCCCGGAGGCTGAGGTGCCCGATGTCGACGAGGCAGCCTTCGAGGCCCTCGGCGAGCTGGTGGAGACCCTCTCCACGTCCGGTCCCGGGCTCACCCGCCTCGAGCGTGAGGTGGGCCGGCGCTTGCGGGGCCTCGGCGTGTCGGCCACGGAGGCTCTCGCGTCCGTCGACGAGGCCGATGGATCCCGGCAGATCGAGACCGAGGCACCGGCCGGGTCGGCGCCCGAGGAGGCTCCCGAGGAGGCTCCAGCCGCGTCGGACATCCCCGAGGCTGCCTCACGGCAGGTCCGGCCCCACCGTCCAGCGTCGGGGGCCGCGGGCTCCATGGCGAAGCCGGGTGGCACCACGAGGCGAGAGGCCCTCATCACGGCCTTCGACCTCGACGACGAACCCGAAGACGAAGAGGTCACGTCCGTCGCGCCCTCGGTGGAGGCGTCCCACGCCGGGTCCAGCACGGAGGCGTCGTCCCCGGCGTCCCGCGAGCCCGAGGTGCTGCCGGAGCTTCCCGTCGAGAACATCGAACCCATCGAGCAGACGGGATCGGGCGACGAGCGTCTCGTGGTCCTCCGCAAGCAGGCCGCGTCGCTGCACCAGGCGTGGTCGGAGCTGCAGCGGCGTGCGGAGCCTCTCGCGCAGGCCGATCTCGAGCAGCTGCCCCATGCGCGGTCCCTGCGGGATCGGTCCCTGGCGCAGCTGTCGGAGCTCGGACGCCTGGGCGAGGACATCTCCCAGCTCATGGTCCAGTGCTCGAACCTGTGCCTCGGCGACATCCTCGAGGATCGGCTCGCGGCGCTGGAGCAGCTCGTGTCCCGCCAGCGGGAGGGCCTGCAGGCCGCGGAGCAGCTCCTCGATGCCGCTGAGACCTCCCGGGTGCGGGCGGAGTCGGTCATCGAGCAGCGCCTCGCCGCGCGGGCCGAGATCGACGAGCTCCAGGCCCAGGCGGCGGCACGCACCACCGCCGTGCTCCGCCTCGCCGAACCCCTGGCCGAGGAGGAGGGGCACGACGCCTTCGAGGTGCGCAACCACCAGGCACAGCTGAGGGCGGCACTCGAGATCGCGCGTCGCTCGCACGGAGAGCTGAGGGAGCTGTCCCACGAGCTGGAAGATGCCGGCGCCCGCCAGATGGTCCGTGGCGCCCGCCGGGCCCGGCTGCTGGGCTTCGAGAACGAAGACGCCTGCCGTGCCTCCCAGGAGCTGGTGGCTGCCCTGCGGACCCACCTGCTCGACGAGAGCTCCCGCCGTCAGCGGGAGGCCATGTCCCAGCTCGAGGAGATCAAGGGCCAGGCCGTCCAGCTGAGGCGGCCGGTGGAGCGGCTGCTGATCCCCGTCGTGCCGGAGCTGCCGGTCGACGCCTCCAGCGATGCCGACGCGGTCCTGCAGGCGCTGCAGGACTGCATCGACACCCTGCACGATGCCATGGCCCGGGTGGAGTCCCACTACGAGCGGCTGTGGAGCACCGATGATCACGACACGGCCCAGCAGCTGCTGATGGATCTGCTGTTGTCGTCCGGGGAGGCACAGGAGCTCGCCGACAAGGCGTGGGGCCTGCACGCCGACCTGAACGCCTTCATCGAGCACCTGGTCTCCCGTCGTGAGGCACCCATCCGCGAGCGGGTACGCCATGCGCTGGCGGTGGCGCTCAGTTCGCCCATCTGGGATCTCCTGGAGTCCGTCCTGGAGCAGGAGATGGTCTACCTGGCCTGGAAGGACGATGCCGTCGCCGATGCCTACGAGCACGTCGCCGAGCTGCGTCGGGGACTCATCGAGTGGGGCGACGAGGCCCACCGGTACGACGAGATCCTCAGCGAGCTCGCGATCGATCACGGAGAGCGCAACCTCGCCAGCCAGGCCGAAGCCCTCGTCTCCCAGTGGGACGCCCGGGTGAGCGCCATCAAGGCGGCGGTGTCGACCCTCGACGACTCGATCGACAAGGTCCGGCTCGACCGTCAGAACCGCCTGGATCAGCTCGCCGCCAAGGCCCGCAGGAGCCTGGATCGCCTCCGGTCCGGCTGGTTGCAGCAGATGGGCTCCGAGAGCGACACCCACACCGTGCGTCAGGCCTTCGCCGATGCCGACGCCCTGGTCAAGCAGCTCGACGAGCTGACGGCACAGGTCGAGGCCGCCGATGATCCGGTGGTGTTCCGGCAGCTGTTGGACACGGTCCGTTGGGTCCACACCGAGGTGGAGGAGCTCGACGAGCGCATGGGTCAGGCCCGTCGCGAGGCCCGCCGGCACGCCGAGGATCGCCGTCAGGCCGTCCTGCAGGAGGCACGGGAGTCCCAGCGACGCCTGGTCGAGGCCCATCGGCAGGTGATCTCGATGCAGGCCGATCTGTCCCGCGTCGCCGACGACGACGACATGTACACGACGGCCAGGGCGTGCATCCGCGACCTGCAGGCGTGGCGCCAGGGGGCCGACGACGTCCTGCAACGCTGGACAGGCCTGCCCCGAGGGAACGACGGAGAGGACGACGATCCGGTGGAGGGTCCCAAGCGCATCGAACAGTGGCGTGAGGATGCCACCCGGCTCGTCATGTCCCACCGGGGCCTGCTTGGCCGGGGCAAGGAGCTGTCGGCCCTCATCTCCGAGCAGCTCTTCACCGAGCTCGTGGGCTGTGCGGTGGAGGTGCAACAGATCGCCCGCCGCGTGCTCCGGTCGATGTCCGACGTCCGTGAGCAGCTGCACACCGACATCGAGCGTCTGCGGGGCCTGTCGCCGTCGCCGGACGTCGACGTCCTCCTGGCCGAGGGCATGGAGCGTCTCGAGCGGCTGCGGGTCATCCGCAGCAAGGTGGAGCAGGCACAGGTCCGGGTCTCGGTCGCGTCCCACGTCTCCGAGGCGCGCCAGGGGCTGTACGCCGCCGAGGAGGCGGCCCAGGAGCTGCGGGGTGAGATGGCCGGACTGGAGGCCCTCCTGTCCCGGATGGCCAGGGTCGACGGAGACGACACCGACGGCCCGGTCGACGCACTCGACGAGGTCCGGGCGCTGCAGTCCGACCTCAAGGTGGCCCACGGCATCTGGTCCGACTGCACCCTCGACGAGGTGCACGATGTCATGGCGGCGGTGGAGGGCCTCATCGGCCCGCTGATGGACGAGCTCGCCGAGGCCGACGGAAGCACGGCCGCCTCGGCCCATCACGGTGTGGCGGCCGACGTCCAGCTGCGGGCCCGCGAGGCCCGTCGACGCCTGGCGGAGCTCGAGGCCCATCGGGACGCCATCTTCGACCAGGAGCTGGCCTCCCTCGTCTCCCTGGCGGAGGGGCAGGCCCAGCGTGTCGACGATGCCGTGCTCGAGGTGACCGCCCTGCACCAGCAGACCACCCTCGACGTCCACCAGGCGCAGCAGGCCGACCACGCCCGCGCCTACGTGCGTCAGGCCCACCACCTGCGAGACGAGGTGGGCCGGGCCTCCGATCTCGGCACCGCCCGCGCGCTGCTCGGCGACCTCGAGCGGGTGGGACAGCAGGCAGAGGGACTCCTCCACAGCGTCCGGCAGGAAGCGCGTCCCCACGACAGCGCGGATCACCGCCACCGGCAGGTCAAGGCCGATCACGCGTCGGTGGTCGCCCGGTTCCGGCAGCACCACGAGGAGTTCCGGGCCCTGGCGGAGGAGCTGGAGGTACTGGCGGGGTCGGGGTGGCTCGAGGGGCTCGTGCGGGAGGAGGAGGCCCTGTTCCTGCGGGCCCACGAGCTGATGGCACTGCCTTCCCCCACCCAGGGGCAGACCCGCGTGCTGCAGGATCGTTGCGACGAGCTGGCGACCCTGCTCCACCGCCTGGCCGACGGCGAGCACAGCCACCGCGCGGAGCTTTCCTTGTGGGAGGCCAGCCTCACCGTCCGGCAGCTCCTGGCCGAGCTCGGCTCCTGGCTCGACGGCGCCATCCGCCAGCAGCAGGGCGCCGAGACCGACAGCCAGAGCGGCCGACGCGCGGAGCTCGTGCTGCTGTGTCGTCGCTGGATGGACGAGGTCCGGGTGGAGCTCGCCGACATGGGCCTGCTGGCGTCCGACGAGCGCGAGGCGTGGCTCGAGGAGGTCCGTGGTCGCCATGACGATCTGCGGGCCCAGCTCATGGCGCTCGTGCAGGCACGGCCTACGTCGCTTCCCGAAGGGCCGGACCTCGTGAAGATCCGGGCACGCTGCGACGCCCTCGAGACCCCCCTGGCCGAGCTGGGCGGCTGGGCCAGGAAGGCCCACGGTCCCCGTTCGCTCGAGGCGCTGCGGGTCCAGGATGCCCTGGAAGCGCTCGCGGAGGCACGGCAGGCCTTGTTGCAGGCGGAGGGCGCGGAGGGACACGCCCGCCGGATCGCATGTGGCCGGGCCCAGGTGGCCGTCGAGCATGCCGAGCTGCAGCTGGAGCGAGGCGTCGACGTCCGCGAGGGGCGTGGCCTGCAGCCCGTGTCGCCGGCCGACATCCCCACCGAAGAGGCGATGCCGGAGCTCCCACCGGAGCCCTGACGGGGCTCAGGGGCGCTCGGCGTCGTCCAGCAGGCGTACGACCACGCCCTCGGAGAGCTTGGGCTCGAACCAGGTGGACTTCGGGGGCATGGTGCGCCCTGCGTCTGCGATGCGGAACAGGGTGCTCATGTCGGTGGGGTGCACGTGGAAGACCACCTGCGCCTCGCCTTCGTCGACCAGGGACTGCAGCTCCTCGAGCTGGCGTGCGCCGTGGCTGTACTGGAGCCGATCGTCCCGACGGGGGTCGTGGATGCCGAAGTAGGGGTCGAGGACCAGATCCTGCAGCAGCTGGATGTCGAGCTTCTCGACGTCACCGGCCTTGGGGTGGACGTGGGGGCGCCACCGCCACCATCCCTCGCCCGCGTAGACCCCGAGCACCCCGGCCTCCGACGGATCCGGAGGGCCGGCCTCGACCTCGCCCGTGCGCTCGAGGTGCGCCTTCAGCCTGGCGCGGTGTAGCGGACCGACGCCGCGGAGCACGCGGTGGTACGCGAGGACCTTCAGCTGGTTCTCCGGGTACAGGCCGGCGAGGAAGTAGCCGTTGGCGTCGGTGGGGTCGTCGAGGTGGACCCGCGCGGCCGCGGCACTGCGGTGGTGGCCGTCGGCGATGTACAGGCGCGGCACCTGCGTGAAGGCCTCGTGGACCTGTTCGGTGTGGGCCTCGGGCACGACCCAGAACCGGTGTCGGGTACCGTCGTCGGTGTGCGCGACCCAGTCGGGCGCCAGGGCGGCGATGCCCGCCATCAGATCGTCGAGAGTGGGGTCGTGGCGGTAGGTCAGGAACACGAGTCCCACCTGGGCCTCGAGGGTGCGCATGTGGTCGGCCCGCTCGCTCTCCCGGGAGGGTCGGGTGGACTCGTGGGCCCGGATGCGACCGTTGAGGTAGTCGCGCACGGCGCAGGCACCGATGATGCCGAGCTGCTCGTGGTCGCCACGCTGCAGGCCGTACAGGTAGAACGACGGGCTCTCGTCGCGCTGCATGACGCCCTGGGCCCGCAGCTGGTCGAGGTACAGTCGTGCCGTGCGGTGGACGTGCCCCGGCAGGATGGCCAGGTGGGCAGGCAGGTTGACCTCGGAGCGGGTCACGTGGACGAAGCTGAGGGGATCCTGTGCGAGCTGCAGCGCCTGATCGAAGGGCAGGACGTCGTAAGGTGGTACCAGGACGCGCTCCACGGCCGACGTGCGGGCTCGTAGTGCGCGAAATGGACGGACATCGACCATGGAGACCTCTGAAGGGACTGCTGACCGTAGCTTGGCGTGGGGTTGCGGTCGAGCACCGGAAGATGAACCGTGGTAGGCGGGTTCGGCAACGGATTTCGGTCCGGTTCGGCTTGTACGTGCGTGCGGTACCGCATGGAAAAGGGCCTGGCAAATGTGGATGCTTTCCTGGATCTGGCGGTCTGATCCTGGGATGATGCCGCTGGGACGGATGCCAAGGAGAACGACGAATGGCAGCGCTAGAATGGCTCGGAAAGGTGTTCCAAGGCCCGCAGAAGACCCGCGGGCTCTCGGGAGCGCAGCGGGCGATGGTCGCCCTCGACGGGACCAACAGCTTCTACAACTTCCGGCTGCAGCGGCATTTCTCCGCGCTCGGCCCCACCCGGTCCGCGGAGAGCCTCTGGTACACCCACGACGACGTGGAGACCCGTACCGGGCTCGGCGTGCACCTTGCGGATGCCCTGACGGACGGCCACCGCTTCTCCGATGTCCTGGTGATCCTCGCGGAGGAGGATCACGACGCCCTCATGGCCTCCGGCGGGCTCGAGCACCTCGGTGCCGTGCTGTCCGAGAAGCTGTCGGCGTTCCTGGCCCAGTCGGCCTTCAGCGCCCAGGTCCACCACGACGTGGTGCTGGTCCGTGATGGCTCCGAGGAGCTGGGCGGCCAGCACTTCGGCCTGATGGACGGCGAGTTCATCACGGGGCTCGTGCCCAACTACTACCGTCCCCAGAGCGGAAGCTCCCGGGCGGTCATCGGCGTGCACGCCAACGTGCCGGGGGCCTGGGAGGGCTACCGTCCCGTGGCGCGGCTGTACGACGACCAGGTGCTGTTCACGCTCGGCAACCACTGGCTCGACAACTTCAGCCACCCCTCGCTGGGCGAAGCGGCGCTGTACCACCTCAAGCTCGACGAGGTCGGCTCCTTCGTCCACTATCTCAACCCGGATGTGCAGGGCCGCTACCGCATCGACACCACCGTGCGCGACGGCACCAACATCATCTCGGTGTCCACGGCCGATGGTCAGCCCCTCGTGCACCTGGTCCTCACGGCCGTCACCGCCGACGCCGTGGAGGCCGGTCCCCGCAAGAAGCGCGAGACCATCCTGCCCTCGCTCCACGACGAGCAGATCTTCACGATGACCGAGCGCGGCGCCCTGCTGCAGAAGGTCCACTTCTCCAAGATCATGCTCGGCTACGACGTCCACGCCGACATCCGTGGCCAGCTCGGCACGGGCGTCGAGGATCGGGCGCTGAGCTTCCGCGTCCGCGAAGACGCCGTCTCCGTCGCCGCCTTCGTCGACGGTGTCGAGGTCAACGGTACGCCCCTCGCCAGCGGCGATGCCGTGCCCCTCGATGGCGATGTCGTCATCCGCGTGCAGGCCCAGGAGCTGCGCTACCGGGATCTGCGCGGCATCCAGGTGGAGGGCTGGCCCTACCTCGGCGAGATCCACCGTCCGGCCTCCTCGGCGTACCTCTCCTTCGGGGATCGCCACCCCATCGGCCGCGCCCGCGACTGTGCGGTCGTGCTCCCGGACGAGCCCCGCAACGACAACATCGTCTGGCGACCCCAGGTGGCCGAGGGCAGCACCATCCGGTCCAAGTCCGGTGAGATCCCGAAGGCCAACTTCTACACCGACTCCATCATGGTGGGCTCCGAGCACGCCGAGCTCGATCTGTCGGGCGCCACGCCCACACTGCACGCGCTGCATGCGCGCTGCTTCACCTTCATCCGTCGTCAGGGCGAGATCATCCCGGTCCACCCCCTCGGCGACGAAGGCCACAACCACGAGCAGGAGCTTCGCTCCGGCGACGAGCTGCTGATCGGCAACTGCCTGTTCCGGGTGGAGTACGCCCTCGAGGAGCCTGAGCTCCCCGAGCTGCTTCCCGAGGCCATCCAGGCGGAGGAGGGCGCTTCGGCCCGCCAGTCGCTGCACAGCCTCGATCCCTCCGCGCTGCACCCGGTCGAGTCCGACGACCCCTCCGGTCGTCAGTCCCTGTACAGCCTCGACACCTCCGCCCTCGAGCCCATCGAGGAGGAGTCCCTCGGTTGGGACGGCGTCGAGGAGCGCCCCACCACCGAGGAGGTCGACGTCATGGCCGCCTACCTCGGCCGTCGCCCCGAGGTCGTCGACGATCTCGACGACGAGTGGCCCTACCGTCCCAAGCTCGGCGGGGGCGTCGCTCGTCGGGCCCACCAGATGCCCCACCTCGGTGGCGGTGCCCCCATCGTGTCCCGCACGGAGGAGCCCCAGCGCCGTCCGCGCATGAGCATCGCCGACGTGCCCGATCCCCGGGCGGTGCCCGAGGAGGTCCAGCTGCCCGACGATCTGCCGCGCCGGGTCTACGACAGCATCATCGACTTCCCCGACGACTACGATGACGAGGCGCCCACCTCCTTCGAGGTGATCGACCAGCTCCCCGATGGCGCCGTGGCCGGTTCGCTCGGTGCGCACGCGCCGTCGATCGGACTCCCCGAGGTGCCCGCGAGGGCCGCCGAGGAGATCGAGGCTCCCGTCGAGGTCGAGGCCGAGGCGCCGGTGGCGTTCGAAGCCCCGGTGGAGGCCGAGGCGTCCGTGGCATTCGAAGCCCAGGTGGAGGCCGATGCGCCTGTGGCGTTCGAAGCCCTGGTCGAGGCCGAGGCACCCGTCGCGGTGGAGACCCCCGTCGAGGCCGAGGCGCCTGTCGCGGTCGAGCCCCCGGTCGAGGCCGAGGCACCCGCGGAGGTCGAGCAGCCCATCGAGGTGGCCGACGCTGCGCCGTCCGAGCCGAAGGTGTCCTCCGTGGTCGCACCGGCTCCGGCCGCTCCCGAGGCCGTGGCGCCTCCGGTGGCCAGCTTCAAGGAGGCCACGCCTTCCAGCAGCGGTCCCCAGGTGCACCACAGCTCCCAGGTCGTGGAGGTCCTCGACAGCCAGGCCCAGTTCGAGCTCGGCCGGTCCATCCGCCTGGTGCTCAAGGGCTGGTCCATCAAGGGCTCTGCCGTGGTGGGCAACCACGCCGGTGCCGACGTCATCCTGCCCGAGAACCGCATCGACGATGCCCAGGTCTTCGCCGCCCGCGACTACCTGCGCTTCCAGGTGCGTGGGCGCCGCATGAACGCCGAGGTGCTCGATGCCTCCGAGGTGCGCGTGGCGGGTGCGTCGGTCGACGTCGGCGCGATCGGCACCGTGGCCGACACCTCCATCGGCATCATCCGTCGCGACGACTTCGGCGACGAGGACTTCCAGGTGGTGATGAGCCTCGCGCCCGATGCGCGCCTGCCCGATCCCCGGGCGGCCCTGCTGTCGGTCGACATGGATCACGAGCCGCTGGCGGCGTCGCTGTTCACCCTCGGCCTGCCCCGCAACTCCGATCGCCACCTCAACCTCGGTGGCATCGAGGTCACGGCCCGCTGCGATGGCGCACGGGTCACGCTGCGGGACTACCTGGCGAGCTACCGCATCGGGGAGGGCGGCTTCCGTCCCTTCTTCGTCTCCAAGTCCGCGGGACGCTTCCAGACGGCCCCCGAGGACGGCAGCGACATCGAGCTGTCCGTGGGCGACCAGCTGATGGTCGGTCACGCCATCTACGAGGTCATCGGTTCCTGACCGAGACCTCCGTCCCCAAGGCACGAAGGCCGCCGCGGGCATGTCCCGGGGCGGCCTTTTCTCGAAAGGACGGGCTGTGCGGCCTCAGCGACCGCTGATGAAGCGCTCGAGAGGCAACACCACGAAGCCCTGGCTGGCGGCGTCGGACCAGATCACGCGGTAGGCATCGAGGGTGCGATCATCGGTGCCGGCGACCGTGTGGTAGCCACAGCCCTTGTAGTGCCGTGGCATCGCCTTGAACGGGTTGTCGCACACGACCATGCCCTCGACGAGCGCACCGGGCTCCTCGTCGAGGACGGGACGGCACATCTGCTCGGGGGTGACCTCGAACAGCGTGATCATGTAGTCCCGCCGGGGCGTGGTGGACTTCTTCTGCAGCCCGAGGGCCTGAAGGAGCCTGCCGGGCTCGGTCGACTCCCGGTCGATCCACTGCCGAAGGGCGGTGGTGCTGACGACGGAGAGCTGCTGGTGCTTCATGGCCCGGCCGCCCACGGGGGAGACCCAGGCCACGGACAGACGCTCGTCGGCCAGCCGCTGCAGGCTGTCATCACAATCGCGGGCCTCGGCCTGGCCGAGACCCAGCAGCAGGAAGGAGACGAGCGCGTGGATCATCGAGCGAACGACACGCTCTGCTCGAACGCGCGGGTGCGGTCCTTGCCGCCCAGCTCGAACATCAGGTGGCCCTTGACGGAGAGGTCACCGCTGGAGGGCAGCTTGTTGTAGTCGCAGGAGAAGGTGACCGTGGTGGAGATGGACATGCCACCGTCGGCGGTCTCGGGGACGCGATCGTTGAAGGCGCAGGCCTTCTGGGCGTTGGCGTCGAGCACCTGCAGGTCGATGGCCTTGAGGGTCATCTTCATGTCGGAGTTGTTCCGGATGGACACCGGGATGGACAGGGTGCCGGAGTTGCCCTCGGCGCGGCTGCCGTTGAAGTCGGCGGTGCCGAAGCTCCACTCGACCTTGGGGGTGGAAGCGACCTCTTCCACAGCCGGCTCGGGCTGGTTCTTCTTGCAACCGGTGGCGGCCACGGTGGCCAGCAGCAGGGAGGACAGGATCAGCGTACGCATGGGTCTCACTCCAGACGAGGAAGGTGGCCCCATGTGTACCGCGTGCGTCCGTACCGGACAAGGCGCCTGAGACATGGTTCGACAGGTACCGGTGGATCCCTTCAGCCCTGGCCGCCCTGCTGACGCACACGGGCTGCCAGCACCCGGTGATCGGGGTCGGCGAGGATGTCGAGGTCTGGTGTCGGACGCGCTTGCTGGAAGTACTGGCGGCGCAATCGCGTGAGCCGACGCAGGGCGTCCTTGGAGTGGTCCTCGATGCGCTCGTCCTCTTCCTGGGCGTGGATCAGCTCGGTGAACATCTGCATCTGCAGATCGGCTGTCTTGCAGCACAGGAGCACGTCGACGGTGGCCAGGGAGGCCAGGCGGGCCTGATCCGCCACGGGCCAGCGGCCCTTCACGGCCTTCATCTCCATGTCGTCGGAGAAGACCACGCCGTCGAAGCCCAGGTGACCGCGCAGCAGGCGGGGCAGGATCCTCGGCGACAATGTGGCGGGCAGCTCCGGATCGAGCTCGGGGAAGACCACGTGGGCGGTCATGATGCTCGAGGCCCCGGCGGCGATGCCGGCCTGGAACGGCAGGAGCTCCCGGTTCATGAGCTGGGAGATGGGCGTGGTGACGAAGGGAAGGTCGAAGTGGGAGTCGACCGAGGTGTCGCCGTGGCCCGGGAAGTGCTTCAGGCAGCTCATGACGCCCTCGGCCACGTGGCCGCGAACGTAGTCGCGCACGTGGGGCGTCACCTGCTCCACGGTGGAGCCGAAGCTGCGGTCGCCGATGACCGGGTTGTCCGGGTTGGAGTTGATGTCGGCGATGGGGGCGAAGTTCAGGTGGAAGCCCATGGCCCGCAGCTCGAGGGCCATGGCGCGGGAGACGGCCTCGGTGAGGTCCTCGGCGCGGGCCACGGTGCCCATGGGGGGCCAGCGGGTGGCCGGCTCACGGACGCGCTGCACGCGGCCGCCCTCCTGGTCGAGGGAGAGGATGGCCGGGTGGTCGCCGTCGACGAGCGCGGACAGCTCCCGGTTGAGCTCGAGCACCTGCTGCGGCTCGACGATGTTGCGGCCGAACAGGATGAAGCCGGCGGGCTGCACCTCGGCCACGAGCCGGCGCAGGTCGTCGTCGACGTAGGGGTGGCGCAGACCGATGATCATGCGCTGCCCGGCGCGCACCTTGCGGTCGGCCAGGGTCGTCTGGTCAGACGGGGACATCACCGTCATTCACCGTGCTCCCGGGGGTGTTCGGCCAGCTCGATCAGCACGCCGCCGGCGCTCTTGGGGTGGATGAAGGCGACCCGTGTGCCGTGGGCGCCCGGCTTGGGGGCCTCGGACAGGAAGCGGTAGCCCTTGGCCTGCAGGCGGGCCATGTCGGCCTCGATGTCGTCCGTCGAGAAGCAGATGTGGTGCAGACCGCCGCCACGCTTCTCGAGGAACTTCGCGACCGGACCCTCGCCGTCCAGCGGGTGGATCAGCTCGATCTGGGTGCCGGAGATGGGGAAGAACGCCGTGGTGGTCTTCGCGCTGGGGACGTCTTCCGTGCCCTTGAGGGGGATGCCCATGTCTTCGGCGAAGCGGGCGATGGCCTGCTGCAGGTCGGGCACGGCGATGGCGATGTGGTCGAGTCCGGTGATCATGGGTCCTCAGTCGCGGGCCAGGCTGGGGTAGGCCTCGGAGAGCCAGCGCCAGGCAAGAATGTGTACGTCGCCCTGGACGGGAACGGGCAGGACCTGTCCGGGCTGGGGGTTCTCGGTGTGCCAGGCGGCCTGCTCGACGTCGATCCCATCTTCCGCACCGACCTCCATCATCTGGACGACGGACTCCTTGTGGACATCCCATCGCCAGTCGTGGCCCTGGCCAAGGGTGCCCAGGGCCTGCCACAGACCCTGGAGAATGGCTTCTCGGTTGTTGTGGGCTTCGGATTGAGCGAGCGCCGCGGCGATGCGGAGCCTATCCTGATCGTCGGCGAAGCGGAACCACAGGCCGGGACGGTTGACCTCGCCGACCCCCACGAGCCGCACGTCCGAGCCCAGGCGCACGCTCAGCTCGAACAGCAGGTTCACCAGCCGGGTGAGGGGGACCTTGGGGTGCAGGTCGACGAAGGCCATGATGGTGGCCGGGTCGAATTCGAGCCGCACGGGAAGGGCGCGGAGCGTGAGCTGGTTGTCGCCGTCGACCTCGAAGGGCTCACCCTGTTCGGTGAGCCAACGGGCGATGTCGTCGATGCCGGGCAGCGGACCGTTGGTTGGGAACGAGATGGTGTATGCCACCAGGGCACCTCCGAGGGGGGCATGGTACCGCATGGCCCCCGTGGCGTGTGTCAGGCCTTTGCGGTGGCCCTCTGGAGGCGCTTGCGCTCCCGGTAGTCGTCGCCGCCCACCGGTACGAACAGGGTGCTCTCCCGCAGCCGGCTGTACACACGGTCGCCCACGCGATCGGGAAGGGTGGGACCCTGGCTGCGTCCCGCCATGGCGGCGTTGCCCACCGCGTGGCCCGTGGCGGGACCCGGTGCATAGTTGGTGGTGGCGAGGAGGGTGGCGGCGGCGTTGTACCGGCGGCTGATGAGCTCGTCGAGGACGGTGCCCTCGAACTCGGTGTTGCGTCCCTTGCCCATCTCGTCGATCGCGAGGACCGTGACCCGGCTCAGCGGCTCGAGCAGGTCGGTGGTGCCGGTGCGGCGGTCGAAGCTGGACTTGAGGTCGGACAGCAGCAGGCTGAACTCGATGAACCGCGCGGAGACGCCGTAGCGCATGATGAGCTCGCGGATGAGGGCGATCATCAGGTGGGTCTTCCCGCGGCCGACGGGGCCGTGGAACACCATGCCGACGTTCTCCTCGCCGGGGCGGTAGTCCTGCACGTACTTGAGCACGGCCAGGTGGGCGCCGCGGGTCTCGGGCGAGCGGGTCTCGAAGTTCTCGAGGGAGGCGTGGGCGTAGCGGCCGGGGATGTTGGCCTCGTTGAACAGACGCATCCGGTGCTGCACACGGGCGCAGACGCACTGGGTGCGCCGGGCCCGGGGACCGTCGTCGATGGCGACCCAGCCGGTGCCCTGGCAGGTGGGGCACGGACCGACGCACGCACAGCTGGTGGCGATGGCACGCGCACCTTGTCGCTTCACGTGCATGCCGAGACCCATGCAGGTGTTGCAGTCGCGGCTGGCGCCGGGGTGGAGGATGCTCTGGCTCATGGCTGGATCCGTCGAAGGATGTTCTCGGAGGACAGGGAAGGGTAGCGCTGACGCAGCAGACCACGTGCGTGGGCCTCGATCATCTCCTGCAGGTCGGCGTCGCCGAGGAGGGTCGCGAGATCGCCGAGCTGTTGCAGCGCCTCCCCTTCATACGCGCCACGCTCCTCGTCCGACAGTCGCTCCCATGTGCTGACGAAGAATTGGCTGACCGCGGACAGGGCCTCGGTGGCCGCCTGATCGGGGTGATCGAGGGACAGGTCGGTGAGCGCATCCCGCAGCTCGTGGTGGGCCTGGGCATCGTGGTGTGCTGGCATGTCGCAGAGCAGGTCGAGCAGCGGGTGATCGGGGGTCGCGGCGACGGGTGCCGAGGGGGTACCGGATGCCCCGACACTCGGGAAATTCTTCAGATACCGCTTGGCATGTCGGAGCGTGAGGGGACCCCTGGTGCGACGCGCCTGTCGCACGGTGGCGGCGCGGTCGAGGCCCCAGAGGATCGCGGCGGTGCTGACCCCTTGTTCGAGCCACTGCAGGAGCAGGGAGGCATCGGTGGGGGAGAGGAAGGGAGCCCCACCCCGAAGCGCGACCAGGTGCCCACGTACGGTCTCGGCTGCATCGCTCATCACCTGCGGAACGCCTTCGCCCACGCCTGCCTCCTTGCCTGACATGTTGGTGCGGTCTATCATCCGCCCGCCTGACCACCCAATGGGAATGTCTCCATGCGACGCTGGATCCACTGTCTACCCCTTCTCGCCATGTTCGTCTCTCCCGTGGCTCTCGCACAGGATGAGGATCCCCTCTTCGGAGAGGAAGACGACGAGGATATCTTCGGGGAATCCGAGGAATCCGACGATACCGAAGACGACGACGTGTTCGACGAGGAAGACGACGAGGATCTCTTCGGCGAGGGCGAGGAGTCCGAGACCTCCGGTGAGTCCGGTGAGTCCGGCCAGGAGGATGTCTTCTCCGAAGACGAGGACATCGACTTCGAAGACGAGGAGGAGGCCAAGGATCTCCTCGAGGGCGAGGAATCCGCCGAGGAGCGCCTGCAGCAGGAAGGTGTCGACTCGGCCGAGATCTACCGTGCCCAGGTCGCCGAGGTGAAGGGCTCCGCCCCCGACGAGGAGATCATGGCGTGGGAGGCGTACCTCGAGGACTACCCGAACAGCCTCTTCCGCGACACCATCCAGGCGCGCATCGACACCCTGGTCGGTGCCCAGTTCAACGCCATCGATGGCCTCGAAGAGCAGCGCGTGGATGCCGCCAGCGAGGAGATCCGCTTCGTCAGCCCCGTGCTGATGGGCAACCTCAACCCCCGCACCCGCTTCCACGCCAACATCGAGTTCGGCATCCCCGGCTACTTCGGCACCAACGTCGACTTCGAGTACGCCTTCAAGCGGAACATCTCGCTGCACGGTGGTCTCGCCGGCCGCTTCAACGGCCTCGGCGTCGAGATCGGTCCCCGCTGGGCCTTCGTCAAGTCCACCCGCCACCAGCTGGTCGCCACGCTCATCGGTGATGTGCGCGTCAACCTCGATCCCCTGTACTTCGCCTTCCGTCCCCAGCTGGGCGTGGCCAAGATCTGGGGTCCCGTCCAGCTGCACGCCTACGTCGGCACCGAGGTCGAGGCCCGTCAGTTCAGCACCCCGGCCGTGCTCGGTGGTCTGTCCATCTCCGGCCGCGTGGCCGACTCCGTCGGTCTGTTCGCCGAGACCCAGCTGTACTTCCGCGGCCTCGGCTCCGACAACGACGCCGGCTACTACAGCTTCAACAACGTCGTGATCGGCCTGCGCTTCTTCTTCGGCGACAAGAAGGGCAACAACGATCCCTTCGAGATGGCACTGGCAGGTGGCATGCCCTACCAGATGCAGTACCTCGGCGCCTACCAGGCCAACGTCATGGGCCAGTTCGACTACTACTTCAACGACAAGTGATGGTCCGGGGCGTCCGCGCCCCTCGTCAGATGACGCCAGACGGGTCCGGTTTCGGGCCCGTTTCTGCGTCTTGGGGCCGCCCGGCGGGCACCACGGCGGTGGTGGCGTCGACGTGGCCGAAGCCCCCTCGGATGAGGCGCGCGAGGAGGTCGCCCACGGCGGGGGTGTCCTGGCCACGCTCCAGTGCGGCGAGGACCCGGTGGTGATCGTCGTCGGCCGTGTAGTGGTGCCGGTAGTGGTGGAAGCGCTCGATGGTGGCCCGGACCGTCAGCTCGGGGTGGAACTGGCTGGCCCAGAAGGGGACGCCGTCGACGCGGAAGGCCTGCTGGGGGGAGATCTGCCCGGTCACGAGGGGGGTGACCCCCGCGGGCAGCCTCGTGACGTGGTCGTGGTGCCCTTCCTGTGCCCAGAACCCCTGTGCGGGCAGTGTGCCGATGAGGGGGTCGGTGCGGCCTTCGGGGGTGGGCCGCAGCCAGGTGGCGCCCATCTCCTGGCGGTCCTCGTCGTGGATCACCTCGCCGCCGAGGGCGAGCGCGAGCCCCTGGAAGCCGAAGCAGCTCGCCCAGGCAGGCACCCTGGCGTCGATGACCCGACGGAGGGCGTCGAGACCCCAGCGGATCCAGTCGACGTCGTCGAGCACCGAGTAGGCGCCGGAGCCACCGAAGAAGATCGTGTCGAAGCCGGCGAGCTCGTGGGGCCGCACGGGACCGTCGGCCATGGGGCGGACCCGCAGCCTGTCCGCATCCATCCTGGCGGCCCTCGCGAAACAACGCCGCTCGTGGGCGGCCATGGGGTCGTCGGGATCCCGGAGCAGGATGAGCAGCGCGCGCAGGGTCGGGTCGTGGTTCACCGGGCCTCCCGAGGTGGGCCCGGTGGGATCAGACGGCGTCGTCCAGCTGGGCGAGGCTCGTCTCGAGTCCGGGCAACGTGGGGTCGAGGGCGCGCACCCGCTGCAGATCCTCGCGGGCCCTCGTGACGTTCTGCGCGTAGTAGTAGCAGAGTCCTCGGCGGTAGAGCGCCATGATCGAGTTGCTGTGCTGCCTCAGTACGCGCGAGTAGTGGGGGATGGCCATCTCGTAGGACTTGTCGCGGAAGAACAGGTCGCCGTAGCAGTGGTGCAGGTCCGGGTGGTGGGGCGCGAGTCGCTCGGCACGGAGCAGATCGGAGGCCGCCTGGGCGAGCTGACCGCCGTCGGTGAACAGCCGGGCGCGGGCCAGGCGGGCATCGAGGTGGCCCGGGAGGACGTCGAGCACGTCGGTGTACAGCCCGATGGCCTCCTGGGGCGCCATCGTGGTGCGCTCCTGTGCACGGCGAAGCCAGGACTGCACCTCGGAGGGGGACGCGGGCTCCACCGTGGTGGTGGGCTGCTTGCGCCGGCGCGTGGTGGCCGGGCGGATGACGAGGCGGTCGGTGGGCTCGGACAGGATGTAGTCGCGGCTGTCGAGGGAGGAGACCTGCACCGTGTCGGCCTGGGGCTCGGCATCACGGAGCCAGGCGTCGTCCTCGTCCGGGAAGGGGGCCGAGCGCACCCGGGCGGGGACCAGCTCATCGAGCCCGATGTCCGACGCGCGGACCGCCGCGGCGAAGGTGCTCAGCGACGGACCCGTGAAGTCCTTGCCCGCCGAGGCGCCGAGCTCGACGATGGGCTGCACCGCCTGGTGGACCCAGGAGGCGGTGCCCTGCTCCGGGGCGTGCTGCGGAGGGGGACCGCTGTGTTCGTCCCCGTGCAGGATCGCCTGGGAGGGAGGCCCGTGGTCGAACCGGACGAGGAAGTCGTCGTCGGCCGGGTCGGGGGCGGTCCGCGGGGTGGCCACGTGCTTGCGGATCAGGCGGGGCTCCGGCGCGGGCCCGGGCGAGACGAACGGTGCTTCCGGTGCGTCGGAAGCTGTGGACACGGTCTGCATCACGTTGTCGGGGACGGAGGCCGACGTGGTGCGCGGGTACGACGTCGCGCCACCCACCATCGCGGACTCCGCGAGGACCTGGAGCATCGCGGCCTCGTGGCGGAGCTCGGCGGCCCTGCGCACGAGGGGGGAGGGCACCACGGTGGGCCCACCGGTTCGCACCGAGGGAAGGCCGTGGACGAGAGCCGCCGCCCGCAGGGTGTCGGACATCGCCTGCAGTCGCCGGGTGAGTGCCTCCGCCGGCTCGCTCATGCTTCGGTGGATCCGGTCTGTGCCCGGATGGCCGTGCGGGTGGCCTTGAGGGTCTGGATGGCCTGCATGAGGTTCTGCACCTCCGCCTCGAGGCCCTCGACCTCCTCCCGGAGGACCGCCTCCTCCTCCCGGAGGGGCGCCAGGCGCGCGGTGAGCCGCTCGGCGAGCGCCCGGTGGCGCTGGATGTCGCGCTGCACCTGGGTGAGCTCGGCCGTGAGCACCCTCGTGGTCTCCATCTGGGAGAGGAGCGCCTCCATCTGGGACTCCAGGTGGCGCTCGAGTTGGCTCTTCAGCTGCTGCAGGACGGGATCGTGGGCCGACACGGACACTCCAGGTCAGGGACGCCGATGCTAGCACAGCGCCCTGTGAGGGGGATCAGCGGTCTGCGCCGCGAGGATGGGGATGCCATCGGCCGGAGCGGATGGTGCGGCCTCCGTGGTCCTCGGGGTGCTCCATCACCCATGCCCAGGCGGCGAAGTGGATGCCACCCGAGTGGACCTCCACCAGCCGACGCTCGTACAGTCCCTGGCCCACGCCCTTGTACAGGTCCAGCATCTGCAGGACGGCATCCGGTATCGGGTCGATCCACTCCCCGAAGACCTTGCCGTCGCCTCCTGGGCGCATGGCGGGGTAGCCCGCCCGGAGCCGGTACAGCTCTCCCTGGACCCATCCCGGATGGCGACGACTGCGCTGGAGCAGGTGGCTCTGGCTGCCCTGGTCGAGAAAGGTGCCGTACAGGAAGAGGGGATGGCTCACGGGTCTCCGGTGGTCTGGGTCTGCAGCCAGGAGGCGAAGGCACTGGCGAGGGGTTCGAGGTGCGTGAGTAGCTCGCGCTCCTCGGCGTCGTCGCGCAGCTGCGCAAAGAACAGGTCGTGAAGCATCGCCTTGTCGTCGGTCTGCACCACCATCCCGTGCCGCTCGAGCAGGCCCATCACCACCCGTGCGCTCTGTCCGCCACGAGGACGCCGGCTGACCACCCACCCGCGGGCACGGCCGAAGGCGTCGACCACGTCGAGCAGATCCCCGAGGACGTGGCGGTGGCTGCGGACGAGCCAGCGGCCGTGGTGGTGGGTGATCGACAGCCCCAGATCCCGGGTGCGGTGCACGTACAGCGCGGCCACGATGAGCGTGACGTAGGGCACGTGGGTGAGCATCCGTTGACGGATGGAGCGTTGGTCGGCGATGGCGCGGGGCAGCAGCTCGCCGGGGTGGATGACGCCACCATGGGCCACCGTGGGGCGGTAGGCGAGGGTGGGGACGCCCACGGCATCGGTGCGGTGACGGGCATTTCGGAGCCTGCCATTGAGCCCGGCCACGCCCTCCCACAGCTGCGCCAGGGATGGAGGGAGGGTGATCAGCAGGTCGGGGCGCTCCCAGAGCATCAGGAAGGGGCGCGCCGGGGAGGGCGCCGGTGGGGGCCCGACATCCGGTGAGGTGCGGGGCATGGAGTCGATGCTCCGGTCGCGAAGCACCCGGGCCAGATCCTCCTGCAGCTGTTCGGGCTTGAGCTCGTGCCCGAACAGGCGGCGGTCCCACAGGCGGTATCGCTGGGAGAGCCGCTCGAGGTAGCGGGGCTTGTCGACCAGGCGCTGGACCTCCTCGAGGTGGGCCCGCCAGCCGCCGTCGGTCAGGATGATCGACTGGGCCGAGGCCGCCATCTCGGCCCGCTCCACGGCCGCACGGCTCACCACCAGACGCTCTCCCACACGGTGCGCGTCGCCCCGCTGCAGGGCCAGATCGATGTAGCCACCGATGGGGATCGCCTGGGCGCCCGCGCTGTCGAGCAGCCCACGCACGTGACCGAGGGTCAGCTCGCCGTAGTCGAGGAGGTAGCACAGGATGTAGCGGTAGATCTCGGGGTTGAAGCTGCGGCCGTGCTTGAGCTGGATGGGCGCCGGGGCCTTCATGGCGGGTGTCTGGGCGAGGGGGAGCTGCAGCTGTCCGGGTCCCTCCTCGATGGCCGCCTCGTCGGACAGGGCGGGGGCGATCAGGCCCCGGATGGCGGACGTGCGCCGCTGCACCGTGGACCAGGCGAGCTGGGGACTGGCTCGCTGGATGGCCCGCTCGATGTCGCGATCCGTGGGACGGCCGCCGCTGGCCTGCAGCAGCCCGGCCACGAAGGGCTGGCTGAGCACCGAGCGCACGTAGAGCTCCTGGCGCGCGGGCCCACCGTAGACGTAGGACAGCCCCTGCGGGCTCAGGACGGGCTCGGGGTCGTCGGTGAGGAACGACAGCCACTGCCCGGCCTGCTGGTAGTAGCGCACGGTGCGTCCATCGACGCCGAGCGCCTCCTGCAGGCCGCGGGTGGAGCGCACGCCCCTTGCGATCATCTCCAGCAGGTGGGTGAGCAGCTGCGGGGAATTCGCGTTGGGAATGACCGTACCGATCACCTCGGCCGTCGTCGTGGCTCTCATCAGGTGCCCCCTCCAGTGACCTTGGGATGATACTCCCGCGAGGCCGGGATCTGGAAGGCGAACCGCCCCCGGGGGGGATCAGTCCTCGGGGACGTCGAACTCGAACTCGATCTCGTCTCCGAGCTTCTCCTCGAGGTATGCCCGCAGACGCTTCTTCATGCGCGCCTCCACCTGACGCACACGCTCCTTGGACACGCCGAACTCCTCGCCGAGCGCCGACAGGCTCACCGGGTCGACCGCCACGAGGCGCTTGTCCCAGATGGTGCGTTCGCGATCGTCCTTGAGCGTGGTGGCGAACTCGTCGAGCTGGGTCTTCACGAGGGCGCCGAACTCGTTGTTGGCGGCCTGGTTCTCGGGGTTCTGGGGGTTGTCCTCGGGGACGACCTCGCCGAGCGTGCGACCATCGGGATCATCGCCGGCGGGCGCGTGCAGCGACAGGGCCGGTGCGCGAAGGTGGATGTCGACCGCGCGGATCTCCTTGGGGGCCACGCCGAGCTGTTCGGCCAGCCGGGCCTCGGTGGGATCGATGCCCTGCTCGATCAGGCGATCGCGGGCCTTCTGCAGCTGGAAGAACAGCTTGCGGCCGGCGCGGGTGCTCCCGAGGCGGACCATGCGGAAGTTGTCCAGGAGGAACCGGTAGATCATCGCCCGGATCCAGTACTGGGCGTAGCTGGAGAAGCGGATCTCCCGGTAGGGGTCGTAGCGGGACAGGGCTTCCACCAGTCCCACGTTGCCCTCCTGGATGAGGTCGAGCACGTTCGCCCACTGACGGTGGAACTGGAACGCGATCTTGATGACGAGGCGCAGGTTCGCCGTGACGAGCTTCTCGGCCGCCTCCTGATCGCCGTACTCGTGGTAGGCGATGGCGGCTTCCTTCTCCTCCTCCGGTGTGAGCAGCGGGTAGCGGCGCACCTCGGCCAGGTACGCGGACAGCAGATCGTCCTTGCTCTTGGCCGGAGAGGTGTTGGAACGAGGGGCGAGCGCTTGCTTCTTCTCTTCAGCCATGATCAACCAACGTGGTGTTCGAGGAGGCGAGCCGCTCCAGGGCCTGCAGGATGAGGGAGACGGCCTGCGGATGCCCGGCGATGAACGGCGTGTCGGGCGAAGACATGGGATCCAAAGGGGCCCCCGACAAGTCCACAATGCGGGCACCCACATGCTCGCAGGCCAACAGACCACAGCCAATGTCCCATATGCTCCAGCGGGAGATGATGGTGGCTGCGGCGGTGCCCCGGGCCACCTGCCACAGGTGTGCCGCGGTGGAGCCGAGGTTGCGGGTGCGACCCTCCCAGTCGACGGGTCCGACGCGGTGGGAGCCGGAGGGCACCAGCAGGGTGCGCGTGTAGCGATCGAGTTCCTCCTTCAAGGGCGGAAGGCGTCGGCCGTCCTCCCAGGCGCCGTCGCGGTCGACCATCAGCATGCGGCCGAGCACGGGTTGGTAGAAGCCACCATGGGTGAGCCGACCGCCTTCCACACGGCAGATGGTGGGTCCCCAGTGGGCGAGGCCCTCCGTGAACACGCGGGTGCCGTCGAGGGGGTCGATGAACCAGGTGCCCTTGCCGTGTTCGGGCCCGCCGGCGTCCGGACGCTCCTCGGACACGACGGCGTCCTCGGGAAACAGGCCCAGCAGTCCGTGCCACAGGATCTCGTCCGCGGCGCGATCGGCGTCCGTGACGGGGGTGCCGTCGCCCTTGGTGTGCACCTGGGCGGACTGCCAGAGGTCGAGGGAGACCCTTCCGGCGCGTACCAGGAGCTCGTGGAGGGGACTTCGGGGATCTGCGACATCAGGGAGATGGTCGGACAACTTCGGATGCTCCTTCGCTTCCGGCGTTCCCATCGCACAGGAGGCGGAAAAATCCAAAAAACTTGGGCTGACGTCCTTGCCAGGAGGGGGCAGGTTCGGTTAACTAGCGGCCGCGCTCGACGAGAGGAATCTCGGCGACGATGCGGTGAGTATAGTTCAGTTGGTTAGAACGCCGGATTGTGGTTCCGGAGGTCGTGGGTTCGAATCCCATTACTCACCCTTTCAATTTCATGGGCCTATAGCTCAATTGGCAGAGCACCGGACTCTTAATCCGTAGGTTCTAGGTTCGATTCCTAGTGGGCCCACCATTTTTCTTTCGTAGTCGAATGCACTCCCGTGGGTGTCAATACCAACTCCATCTGCGAGAATGGCGGAATTGGTAGACGCGCTGGTTTTAGGTACCAGTGGGGTAACCCGTGGGGGTTCGACTCCCCCTTCTCGCATTTTCACAACGCCCCGGCCCTCGACCATACGCCTTTGGGCTCGGGGGATTCGAGGGCGACATGAACATCGAAATCAATGCTGAGAACGCATACGCCCGCAAGGTGCTCGTTACGGTGCCTGCGGGTGATGTGCGTGCAGAGCTGGACAAGGCCTTCTCTTCCGTTGGCGGCAGCGCTCGTCTTCGTGGCTTCCGCAAGGGCAAGGTGCCCCGCAAGGTCCTCGAGGCTCGTTTCGGCCCCCAGATCAAGGTCGACGTGGCCAACGCGCTGATCCAGCGTGCCTACCAGGCCGCTCTCATCGATCACAAGCTCCAGGTCGTCTCCCAGCCCCAGCTCGTCGAGCAGGGCGAGGTGGCCCCCGGCTCCGACTTCACCTTCACCATCGCTCTCGAGGTGAAGCCCGAGGTCGAGGCCCAGACCTACACCGGTCTGTCCGTGCACTACCCCCAGTTCGAGGTGTCCGACGACGAGGTCGAGGCCGCCATCGAGCGTCGCCGCCAGGCACAGGCTCGCCTCTCCGAGGTCGAGGGCCGTGCAGTGGAAGAGGGCGACTCCGTGCAGGTCGAGCTCAAGGTGGTCGACGGTGACGACACCGTCGTCGACGAGCCCGGCACCCTGATCCGCACCTCCGGTGACATCTGGTTCGCAGGCATCGAGTCCGCTCTCGTCGGCATGAACGTCGGCGACGAGAAGACCGAGACCATCGCCTTCGCAGAGTCCGCACGCAACGAGGCCGTGGCCGGCAAGGAGCTCTCCGCTTCCTTCAAGGTCCTGTCCATCCAGAGCCTCGTGGTCCCCGAGCTCGACGACGAGCTCGCCAAGGACCTCGGCTTCGAGGGTGGCGTCGAGGAGCTCACGGCCAAGACCCGCGACGAGCTCGCCAAGGGCCGTGAGGATGCCGCACGCAACCAGGCGCGCGCCAACTTGCTGCAGGCACTCATCGAGGCCAACGAGTTCGAGGTTCCCGCCGGCATGGTCGAGCAGAACCTCAACCTCCTGATGGAGGAGCTCAAGATCCAGCAGGCCTACATGGGCCGTGATCCCCGCACCATCTCCTTCAGCGACGCCCAGATCGCCGACCTCCGTCAGCGCGCTGCCTTCGCTGCCAAGGGTGGCCTGCTCCTCGAGTTCGTCTCCGCCAAGGAGAACATCGAGGTCACCGAGGCCGACCTCGAGGCCAAGTACGCCGAGCTGGCCGCCATGCGCGACCAGAGCGTCGAGGCCATCAAGGGCTTCTTCGTGAAGGACGAGGCCGTCGAGGATCTCCGTCAGCGCATCCTCGAGGAGAAGACCCTCGACTGGCTGCTCGAGAACGCCGAGATCAGCCACGAGGCTCCCGCAGCAGAGGCAGCCGGCGAGGAGTGATCCTCCCGGCTTTCCGCCGTACCGCTGTGCAGCCTGGCCTCTAGGGGCCGGGCTGCCGTCGTCTTGGGCCTTTGACGCATCGGGACTGGTGTGTACGGTGGGGGCCTTGTATTTCCTGTGTGATGTGGGCAACGTGGTCCGATGGGAAGGCGGAGCGCTGTGAATTGTGTTCCAGCGGCGTTACCCCCACGAAGCCTGGCCTGCCGACCAACTGGAGGAGCGGACACCATGGACATCAAGAACTACGTCGTGCCGATGGTGGTGGAGCAGTCCCACCGAGGTGAGCGCCGATACGACATCTGGTCCCGCCTGCTGGTGGACCGCATCATCTTCATCGGCACGCCGATCAACGACGAGATTGCCAACCTGGTGATCGCCCAGCTTCTCTTCCTCGAGTCGCAAGACCCGGAGAAGGAGATCTACCTGTACGTGAACACCCCCGGCGGCAGCATCACCGCGGGCATGGCGATCTACGACACCATGCACTACATCCGCGCCCCCGTGAGCACCATCTGTGTGGGTCAGGCGGCCTCCATGGGCGCCTTGCTCCTCGCGGCCGGTGAGCCCGGCAAGCGCCGCATCCTGCCCCACAGCCGCGTGCTGATCCACCAGCCCCTCGGCGGTGTGCAGGGTCAGGCCTCGGACATCGAGATCCAGGCCAACGAGCTGCTGCGCTGGAAGAAGATCGTGAACGACGTCCTCGCGAAGCACACCGGCCAGCCGGTCGAGGTGGTCGCCCGCGACACCGAGCGCGACAACATCATGAGCGCCGAAGAGGCCAAGGCCTACGGTCTGGTCGATGAGATCATCGACGCCAACTTCAAGCCCGAGCCCGTCTGATCCCAGACGGCCGGGCGTGGGTCGCATCCTCCCTTCCCTTCCCTTCGCAAGCGGGTCCCCATGAAGGAACTGAGCTGCTCATTCTGCGGAAAATCCCAGAAGGAAGTCCGCAAGCTGATCGCAGGCCCCTCGGTCTACATCTGCGATGAGTGCGTCGATCTCTGCTACGACATCATCACCGAGGACTACGAGCGCGAGGACTACTACGCGTCCGAGGGCCTGATCCCGAAGCCGAAGGAGATCTACGGCTTCCTCAACGAGTACGTCGTGGGTCAGGAGCGGGCGAAGAAGATCCTCAGCGTGGCGGTGCACAACCACTACAAGCGCATCGAGGCCCGTGGTGGTCGCGACGACGTCGAGCTGCAGAAGTCCAACGTGCTCCTGATCGGGCCCACCGGCTCCGGCAAGACCCTCCTCGCCCAGACCCTGGCCAAGTACCTCAAGGTGCCGTTCTCCATCGCCGACGCCACCAGCCTCACCGAGGCCGGCTACGTGGGCGAGGACGTCGAGAACGTGGTGCTCAACCTGTTCCAGGCGGCCGACTACGACGTCGAGGCGGCCTCGCGGGGCATGATCTACATCGACGAGATCGACAAGATCGCCCGCAAGTCCGAGAACCCGTCCATCACGCGTGATGTGTCGGGTGAGGGCGTGCAGCAGGCACTGCTGAAGATCATCGAGGGCACGGTGGCCAACGTGCCGCCCAAGGGCGGGCGCAAGCACCCGCAGCAGGAGTTCCTCAAGATCGACACGTCGAACATCCTGTTCATCTGCGGTGGCGCCTTCGTGGGCCTCGACAAGATCGTCGAGGCGCGGCTAGGCAAGCAGCAGATGGGCTTCGGCACCACGTCGCAGGCGCGCGAGACCCACACGTCCAGCGAGCTGGTCTCCCTGTGCGAGGCCGAGGATCTGATGCGCTTCGGGCTCATCCCCGAGTTCATCGGCCGCGTGCCGGTGGTCGCCACCCTCGACGAGCTCGATGTCGACGCCCTGGTGAACATCCTCACCGAGCCGCGCAACGCCCTCGTGAAGCAGTACCAGCGGTTGTTCGAGATGGACGGCGTGAAGCTGAAGTTCACGGGTGGGGCCCTGCGGGCGATCGCCGAGGAGGCAATCGACCGCAAGACGGGCGCCCGTGGCCTGCGGAGCATCCTCGAGGACATCATGCTGGATGTCATGTACGACCTGCCGTCCAAGGAGTCGGTCAAGGAGTGCATCATCTCCGAAGACGTGGTCCATCGCACCCAGGAACCCATCCTGGTGTACGAGAACGAGGCCGAGTGGGCCTGAGGCGCACGCGGCGCCGAAGCATGGAGCGGGCGGGCCGATGGCCGGCCCGCTTTTTCGTAGGGGCAAGTCCGGACGGATGCCCGCTGGCGTTGACACGGCGCAGGGTGGGGGCACCGATCCACGGCAGTTGCGGTAGGATGGCGACTGCACAGAGGTGATGATGCGCACACTCCCGGTCCTCCCACTTCGTGATGCGGTGGTCTTTCCCGGCACCCAGCTCTCGCTGATCGTCGGGCGAGCCCGGTCCGTGGCGGCCATCGGCCTGGCCACGAGCGGCGACAAGCAGATCGTGCTGGTGAGCCAGCGGCGCAGCGAGATCTCCGAGGTGGGGCCCGGCGATGTCTACGACGTGGGCACGATCGCCGACATCTCCAACTGTCTGGAGCTGCCCGACGGGAAGATGAAGATCATGGTCCACGTCCGTGATCGGGTGCGGCTGCACGAGGTCGCCGACTCGCCGTCGTTCATGAGTGCGCTGGTGCAGACCATCCACGACGAGCCGGGCGATCCGGAGCGCATGGCCAACCTCGTGCGCTCGGTCGACGAGGCCGTGGAGCAGTACGTCAGCCTGCACCACGCGGCCCCCCCGGACATGGTCTCGGCCGTGCGTCGGATCGAGAAGCCCGGTCGCCTGGCCGACCTGCTCGTCGGCGCGGTCAAGCTCACCATGAAGGAGCGGCAGCGGCTGCTCGAGACCCTCGACGTGCACCAGCGGCTCGAGTGGATCCACCAGGCGCTCGCCAAGGAGATCGAGTTCCTGCAGGTGGAGAAGAAGCTGCGCACCCGGGTGCAGCGGGAGCGGGACCGCCGGGAGCGGGAGGTCTGGCTCACCGATCCGCCACGGTCCGAGGGAGAGGGGGGCACCCGTCCTGCCGGCCGGGCCGAGGCCCCCCAGGACGAGCACGCCGAGCTCCTCGACATGCTTCGCGCCAAGGCGCTGCCCGCCCACGCGCGCGCGCGGGCCGAGCGGGAGGTCTCCCGGCTCGAGAAGATGAACCCGATGTCGGCCGAGGCCACGGTCGTCCGCAACTACCTGGACTGGGTCCTGGCACTGCCCTGGGGCGTGGACGAGGCCGCGCCGGAGCCGCCGGAGCATCCCGAGCAGGTGCTCGCGGAGCGGCACTTCGGCCTGCAGGAGGTCAAGGATCGCGTGGTCGAGTACCTCGCCGTCGACAAGCTCACCGAAGACGGCCAGGGTCCCGTGATGTGCCTGGCGGGTCCGCCCGGCGTGGGCAAGACCTCCTTCGCCCGGGCCATCGCCGCGGCCACCGGCAGGCCGTTCGTGCGCATCGCGCTGGGTGGCGTCCGGGACGAGGCGGAGATCCGCGGACACCGACGCACCTACATCGGCGCGATGCCGGGTCGCATCGTCCAGGCCATGAAGCGGGCCACGAGCGCGTATCCGGTGGTGTTGCTCGACGAGGTCGACAAGCTGTCCACCGACTTCCGTGGCGATCCGTCGTCGGCGCTGCTCGAGGTGCTCGATCCCGAGCAGAACGGTGCGTTCAACGATCACTACCTCGACATGGACTTCGACCTGTCCAAGGTGATGTTCCTGTGTACGGCCAACAACCTCGGTGCCATCCCCGGACCGCTCCGTGATCGTCTCGAGATCATCGAGCTCACCGGCTACACCGAAGACGAGAAGGTCCGCATCTGCCAGGACCACCTCCTGCCGCGCGTGGCGAAGAAGAGTGGCGTGGGCCTGGGCAAGATCCAGCTCGACGACGCCACCTGCCGGGCCATCGTGCGGCACTACACCCGCGAGAGCGGCGTGCGGTCCCTGGAGCGTCAGCTGGCACGCATGGCGCGCAAGGTGGCCGTGCGCGTGGTGGAGGAGGGCCCCGGTGTCGAGGTGCACATCGATGTGCAGTCGCTGCACGACTGGCTTGGTCCTCGTCGGTTCGACATCAAGGGTGCCGAGGGCGAGGGCGAGGTCGGACTCGTGAAGGGCCTGAGCGTGTCGTCGGTGGGGGGCGCCGTGCTCGACATCGAGGTCGTGGCCATCGCGGGCAAGGGGGATCTCAAGATCACCGGCCAGCCGGGCACGATGATGAAGGAGTCCGCGCAGGCGGCGATGACCTGGGTCCGCAGCCGGGCGTCGGTGCTGGGGGTGGCGCCCGACGTCCACGAGAAGACCGACGTGCACATCCACTACCCGGCGGTGCCCGGTGGGGTGGAGGGGCCCAGCGCGGGCATCGGCATGGTCACAGCGCTCGTCAGTGCCCTCACGGGACGTCCCGTGGCCGGTGATGTGGCCATGACGGGCGAGGTCAGCCTTCGGGGTCGCGTGCTTCGCATCGGTGGCCTCAAGGAGAAGCTCCTGGCGGCCCACCGGGGCGGTCTGCACCGGGTGCTGATCCCCGAGGAGAACCTGCCTGAGCTGTCGGAGCTACCCGATCGGATCCGCGCGGAGCTCGAGGTGGTGGCCGTCCGGCACATGGACGAAGTGCTCGCGATTGCGCTGGCGCCGCAAGAGGGCGGCCAAGCCCGCGTCTCCTCCGGCGAGGTCGCAAAGTGCTGAAAAAGTGCACGAGCAGCCTTGGCGGGGGGGATGCAGTGGGCTAAAAGGGGGGGCGCCTTGAGGGTGCCACCCGTTCAACGGGCGGATAGCTCAATGGGAGAGCGTCGGCTTTACACGCCGGGGGTTGCAGGTTCGAATCCTGTTCTGCCCATGCCATGTGGGGCGGTAGTTAAGTTGGTTATAACGCCGGCCTGTCACGCCGGAGGCCGCGGGTTCGAGTCCCGTCCGTCCCGCCACATCGAAAAGGCCCATCACCGTTGGTGATGGGTCTTTTTCGTTCTTGGGCTCCTGGCGCACACGTGCCTCAGGAAGGTTCGCCAGCACGAGGTAGCGTAGCGGCCCTGCTTGCCGGGCCCGTCCCTGACGGCTTCTCGCCAGGACGGCATGTTGCCCGAAGGGAATCCGACGCGGTCGGGCGCAGCAAGCAGCGCCCGTACGATTCGTCGGCGAAGGGAATCCGACGCGGTCGGGCGCAGCAAGCAGTGCCCGTACGCTATGTCGCCTCGACGATCCGCGGCGTTGTTCCGGTGTCGATGACGAAACCCCAAAAAAAGTGGCCGGAGTTGTTTGCCTGGGCTGGCAGGAGCCGTTACATGCGCGGGCGTCCGCCGCTGAAAACGGCGACACCCTCTCTGAGGGGCGGTAGTTAAGTTGGTTATAACGCCGGCCTGTCACGCCGGAGGCCGCGGGTTCGAGTCCCGTCCGTCCCGCCACTTCAAAAACGCCCATCGCTTCTGCGGTGGGCGTTTTTTTGTCTTGATGCCGCGCGGTGGACGGCGACGTCCGATACCGTGCTGCCCGGACATCCCGTGAATCGTCGTCATCCGACGTAGGGATCGACGTTCGGCGTCATCTGGTGTAGATCCTGGCGTCGAATCTGGAGGCGCAACGTGGATCGCAAGGCATCGCTCGTCCTGGTGGCGGGACTCTTCATGGGCAGCATGGCCACCGCCAAGGAGTGGAGCTCCAAGCGCGTGGTGGGCACCGAGCGCGGGCGCGAGATCTACACGCAGATGTGTATGTCCTGCCATGGAGAGAAGGCGGCCGGCGATGGTCCGGCGGCCCAGGCCCTGGCGACCGAGGTCCCCGATCTGTCCAGCGGCCTCAACCCCAAGCAGGTGGAGCAGGCCATCCCCGTGGTCATGCGCGGCAATGGCGTGATGCCGTCCTACGAGGCCACGCTGAGCCGCGAGGAGGCCAAGTGGGTCATGCAGGTCATGGCCCAGCTGCCGCGCAAGCCGCTGCAGCGCCCCGAGGACCAGCTCAAGCCCGTCACCGCCGACGCCCCGGGCGCACGTGGCGACGACGAGGAGGAGGAGCTCGGCGAAGCGCAGGCTCCCCCGGTTGATGACGAGATGGAAGACGAGGCCGAGGAGGCCCAGCAGGCCGAGCAGTGATAGGGTCGCGGGTCCTCGCCACAGGAAGGGTGGATGGAAACGACGTCTGAAGCACTGGGTGCGGCCTGGCTGGGAGTCCTGCAGGGACTCACGGAGTTCCTTCCGGTCTCCAGCTCCGGCCACCTCGTCCTGTTCCAGCAGTTCATCGAGCTCGCCGGCGACGAGGTCATGTTCGACCTCGTGCTGCACGTGGCCACGCTCATCCCGGCCATGTGGTTCTACCGGGCCGACATCGCTCGCGCGGTGGCCGACTCGCTGCGCCCGGGTCCCGACTACCTGCAGCGGGAGGGCGTCCGGGTGGCGCTCTTCGTCGTCATCGCGAGCATCCCCACCGGCCTGATGGGGCTGTTCTTCCAGGACGTGTTCGAGAGCCTGTTCAGCAACCTGCTGGCCGTGTCCATCGCCTTCGCGACCACCGGCGTGCTGCTGATGTCCACGCGCTTTGCCGGCACCGGCCGCAAGGACATGAGCAAGGTGGGCTGGAAGACGGCCCTGCTGCTCGGCCTCGCACAGGGCTGCGCCATCACGCCCGGCATCAGCCGCTCGGGTACCACCATCGCGGTGGCCCTGTGGCTCGGTCTGCGTCGCGAGCTCGCGGTCAAGCTGTCGTTCCTGATGAGCATCCCGGCCATCATGGGTGCCGTGCTCCTGAAGAGCGTCGACATCGACCCGGGTGCCCCCATGAGCACCATCCAGCTCGGCGCCGGCTTCTTCGCCGCGATGATCACCGGCTACATGGCGCTCGTCTGGCTCGTCGCCATCGTCAAGAAGGGAGGACTGTGGTCGTTTTCCTGGTACGTGTGGCTGGCGTCCGCCGTCTCGATGGCCTTGTTTGTGTTCGGAGCGCCTTGACCCCTCCCAGCGGTCACATTAAGGGCCGTGGGCCTGAAGGGGTATAGCTCAGTTGGTAGAGCAGCTGATTCCAAATCAGCAGGCCGGGGGTTCGAGTCCCTCTGCCCCTGTTCAGGTGCTTTGAAGGCCGTCAGCACACGCTGGCGGCCTTTCATCGTTCTTGGGTCGTGTGCACACAGATGCAGGTTCTTCCGTGCTAGCGTGCGGCCACGGGCAGGAGGAATCCATGATCTGGATGTTGATGGCGTCCCTGGCGGGTGCCGCAGAGTGCGAGAACCAGCAGACCCTCCGAGCCGGCGAGGTCACCTGGGAGCTGTGTGACGGCGAACTCACCCGCGATGGTGAGGTGGTACACGCCGGTGAGGGCACGCCGGCGCGCCTGTTCCTGGTGGATGACGAGGTGTGGGTCGAGCTCGTCAGCCGGCGGGCGATCCCCGTGAGCGGAACGGCCTCTCCCCGGATCATGCCCGTCGGTCCGGCTGCCGTGCCGGCACCCCCCACGACGAGCTCCGCGCCCGTGCCCGCGCCCGCGCCCTCGGTCGTGCGGTCCTCGTCGGGCGACATGGCCCCGATCCTCGAGCTCGACGGTCGCACGGCCGTGGTGGCGCTCGGAGAGGCTGCTGGGCTCAAGGTGGGCGATGCCATCGACTTCATGGAGCTCGATGAGGGCAGCGGCACCCGCTACCGGGTGCGGGCTCGCGGTCAGGTGGTGGCGGTCGGTCCCGACGACGCCCGGGTGCAGCTGCTGGTGAACCAGAGCGTCGAGGACACCGCGCTGGCGCGACTGTCCGACGCCCCGCTCACCCGCTCCCGCATGTCCCCGCCGGACTGGCGCAACGTGGCGGTGTGGGAGGCGGGCCTCACGGGCGGCTTCAACGCCAGCAACTCCGGCGCGATCTTCCTGCTGAACGGCGCCATCGGCTACCGGTTCGCCGCGCCCGTGCGGGTCGACCTGCGGGTGGACCCCGTGCCGATCGGCATCGACGGCAACAGCGCTTCTGCGTCCGGCTCGGTGATGGCCTACGTCTCCTACGACCACGATCTGTTCGCGGTCGGTGTGGGTGGCGGCGTGTCGCTGACCGGCGACGTGAGCCGCTTCTGGCCCAGCGGAGGGGCCCACGGCGTGTTCGGCCAGACCCTGCGTGCGGGTGCCGTGGACGGCTTCCACTTCCAGACCTACGCCCAGTTCGCCAGCGTGCAGGGCACCTGGTTCGTCGACAAGATCGACGGCCGGTTCCAGATCCCCATCTCCAACCGTGGCACGCCGCTGTGGCTGATCATCCACGGTGAGGGGGGTGCGTCGCTCGGCCGTGCCGACATCGGCTTGCGTGTGCGCGCGGCGGGCAACGGCGGCCCTGGCACCCTTCACGTCACCCCCACGGTCGGGTTCGGCCTCGCGGAGTTCTACAGCAGCCGCAACGGCGTCTTCGCCGTGGGACCCACGCTGGGCGTGCGGGTGGGCGGCGTGTTCGGTTCTCCCACGAAGGCCGTCTGGGGCACCGTGCGGTAGGGGTTCGGAGCGGGGCCACCACAACATATGGGGTGGCCCCGCCGATCGACCCCCTGTATGCTGTGGTCAACAGGTCAGATGATGACCGCCCCTGTGGCCACGCCCGTTCAGCGGGGGTACCCAAAGGGCACTGGAGGCCCCATGAACGCACATCAGCTCCAACTGCTCTCCATCAGCGACGACCTCGCCCCGTCCTGGGCCCACGAAGGCTCCGCCTGCGGCTCCTGTGCCGATGGCCGCATGATCATGATGCACCCCTCCGAGGCCTGCGGCTGCCACGAGAAGATGTGCATCTGCCTCGCCGAGGGCTACGCCAAGTGCGACTGTTGTGGCTCCCTGCAGCAGGTCTGGCCCCGCGAGATGCTCGTGGCATGGGAACCCGCCGAAGATTCCGGCGTCGCCTGAGCGATCGGCACCGCCACCGTACCGGCGGATTGTCGACCTTTCAGCGAATCGATTCGAAGCGTCGCGGCAGCCTGGAAGATCCGGGTTTGTCGCGACTGTTGCGTTGTGTATGGTGAATCCATGATGACTTCCATGGACTTCGTGCCGGGCTCCCCGGAAGAGCTGGCTGCCTTCGCAACGCTTCAGGCGAAAGCATCCGTGCTCTACCGCAAGCTGGCCACCTTTCCTCGCACGCCGCAGACCGTCGTGGTGGTGCCCTCGCTCTCCCTCGACCGCCGGGAGCTGCAGAAGATCCCCGGCATGGTGCACTACGAAGAGCGAATGCTCGTCAACCTGATGCTCCTGCGTCAGCCGCGTACCAAGGTCATCTACGTCACCAGCCAGGCCATCGACCCCACCATCGTCGACTACTACCTGGCCATGCTGCCCGGCGTACCGGCCGGTCATGCCCGCCGTCGGCTGGTGATGCTCTCCTGCAACGATGCGGGTGGGGATGCGCTCACCCAGAAGATCCTGCGCCGTCCCCGGCTCATCCAGCGCATCTCCTCCGAGATCGCCGATCTCGACGCGGCCCACATGGTCTGCTTCAACTCCACCGGCTGGGAGCGCTCCCTGGCCGTGAAGCTCGGCATCCCGCTGCACTCGGTCGACCCCAAGCTGCACGATCTCGGCACCAAGTCCGGCTGCCGGGAGGTCTTCCGCGACGCGGGCATCCAGTTCCCGTTCGGCTTCGAGCGGCTGCACTCCGCCCACGACATGGCGAGGGGCCTGGCGGAGATCAAGAAGCGCGATCCCAAGGCGCGTCGTGCGGTCGTCAAGCTCAACGAGGGCTTCTCGGGCGAGGGCAACGCGCTGTTCTACTTCCGTGACCTCGAGGCGCGCGACTCCCTCGACGAGCTCACCCGCAAGATCCACGACCGCCTGCCGGAGGCGCTTCGCTACGAGGCCCGCACCGAAGACTGGGAGAGCTTCTCCTGCAAGTACGACGAGATGGGCGGCGTCGTGGAGGCCTTCGTCGAGGGCGACAAGAAGACCTCGCCCTCGGTGCAGTGCCGGGTCAACGCCCTGGGCCTGCCCCAGGTGATCTCCACCCACGATCAGGTGCTCGGCGGCGCCACCGGCCAGGTGTTCCTCGGGTGCACCTTCCCGGCGCGCCAGGAATACCGCATGGACATCCAGGAGTACGGCGCCTCGGTGGCGTCCGTGCTGGCGGAGCGCGGGGTCATCGGCCGCTTCGGCATCGACTTCGTCTCGGTGCCCCAGCCCGACGGCTCCTGGGAGCACTACGCCATCGAGGTCAACCTGCGAAAGGGCGGCACCACCCATCCCTTCCTCACGCTCAAGTTCCTCACCGACGGCGCCTACAACCCCGACGACGGCCTGTTCTACAGCCAGAGCGGGCGTCCCAAGTACTACTTCGCCAGCGACACCATCCGCTCCGAGCGGTACATCGGCCTGCGCCCGGACGATCTGGTCGACATCGCGGTATACCACGGCGTGCACTTCCACGGCTCCAGCGAGCGTGGCGTGGTCTTCCACCTCATCGGGGCCCTGTCCCAGTACGGCAAGCTCGGCGCGGTCTCCATCGGCGACAGCCCGGAGCAGGCCGAGTTCCTGTACCGGCAGGCGCTACAGGTGCTCGACGAGGAGACGCAGCCCCCTTTTGAGGTGGGCGGATCACACAAGTCCGCCCCCACGAAGCACCGCAAGGGCTCGCCGGCGCTGGTCTGAGGCCTGAGGGCCCTTCGGGGACTGTCCCTCGGGGTCCCAACGTCTTACTGTGGCGGCTGGAAGGCGACGCGGGCGCAGGCGTGCCCGCACCGACCCTGGAGCCCTGGTCATGCGTGATATTCGTGCCCTGATGGACGCCCTGCGGGAGCGCGGCGAGCTGGTCGTCATCGACGCCCCCGTCGATCCCAACCTCGAGATGGCGGAGGTCCACCGCCGGGTCATCGCCGCCGGCGGCCCCGCGCTGCTGTTCACGAACCCCAAGGGCTACGACATGCCCGTGGTGACCAACCTGTTCGGCACCAAGGAGCGCGCCGAGCTCGCCTTCGGCCCCCGCCCGCAGCAGTTCGTCGAGCAGGCCGTCAAGATGCTCCACGAGTTCATGCCGCCCACCCTCGGCAAGGTCTGGGAGCACCGCGACTTCTTCCTGCAGGGCCTCAAGGTGGGCATGCAGAACGTCGGTCGCGGTCCTGTCACCGAGGTGATCGACAGCCCGCCGGCCATCGACCGCATCCCGATGCTGAAGTCCTGGCCCGAGGATGGCGGCGACTTCGTCACGCTGCCGCTGGTGTACACCGAGCACCCGGACACCAAGGTGCCCAACCTCGGCATGTACCGCATCCAGCGCCACTCCCCGAACACCACCGGGATGCACTGGCAGATCGGCAAGGGCGGCGGCTTCCACCACCACCTCGCGCAGGAGCGTGGTGAGGATCTGCCCGTCACGCTCTTCGTGGGCGGTCCGCCGGCACTGATGGTCTCCGCCATCGCCCCGCTGCCCGAGAACGTGCCCGAGATGCTCCTGGCCAGCCTGCTGCTGGGCGAGAAGATGCGCATGACCAACGGCCCGGGCGCGCACCGCCTGGTGGCCGACTGCGAGTTCGCCTTCGTGGGCCACGTCAAGCCCCACGACGTGCAGCCCGAGGGTCCCTTCGGCGACCACTACGGCTACTACTCGCTGCAGCACGACTACCCGGTGTTCCACGTGAGCCACCTGTGCCGCCGCAACAAGCCCATCTGGCCGGCCACCGTGGTGGGCAAGCCCAGCCAGGAGGACCTGTTCATCGGGGACTACCTGCAGGATCTGCTCTCCCCGATGTTCCCGGTGGTGATGCCCAACGTCACCGACCTGTGGTCCTACGGCGAGACGGGCCACCACTCCCTGGCCTCCGTGGTCGTCAAGCAGCGCTACAAGCGCGAGGCGGTCAGCGCGGCCCTGCGGGTGCTCGGCGAGGGCCAGCTGTCGCTGCAGAAGTTCCTGTGGGTGCTCGACGAGCCCACCGACCTGTCCAACCCCAAGGAAGTCCTGCCCAAGCTGCTCAGCCGCTTCCGGCCCGAGACGGATCTGTTCATCCTGTCGAACGTGTCCATGGACACCCTCGACTACACCGGTCCGGCCATCAACGAGGGCTCCAAGGGCATCATGCTCGGCGTGGGCGAGCCCTGGCGCGAGCTGCCCCGCAGCTTCTCGGGCGAGGTGCCCCAGGGCGTGCGCGACGTGGCGGTGTTCTGCCCGGGCGTGCTCATGGTGTCGGGCCCGTCCTACACCGAGGAGACCGGCTTCGTGGACCGCATCAAGGGTGCGTTCAAGGGCTGGCCGCTCGTCGTGGTGTGCGACGACGCCAGGAAGGCCGCGTCCAGCAACACCCGCTTCCTGTGGACCACCTTCACCCGCTTCGAGCCGGCCGCCGACATGTACGCCAGCGAGACCCGCGTGGCCCGGCACCACCTCGTCTACTCGGGCTCCATCCTCATCGACAGCCGCATGAAGCCCACCTACCCTGATGTGGTCTCCACCGACCCCGACACCGACCGCCTCGTGACCGAGCGCTGGAAGCAGTACTTCCCCGAGGGTGGGGTCGAGATGGGCGATGCGGAGGCGGCGCACCTGGACGCCGTCTGACGCGACTCAGTGGGTGGGGGCCTGCACCCGCAGCCCCTGCTGCTCCGCCTGCTCCGCGAGGACCTCGAGCTGCCGTACGAGACGGTCGGCGAGGGGCTCGGGGCGGCCGCGGCGTCTGAGCAGCTGATCGTTCACCCGACCGAAGTGGTAGCTCAGCTCCAAAGCGAGGGACGGATCGGTCTGCTCGATGGAGGGCAGCACGTCGTCGCGGAACAGCTTGTAGGCGCGCGCCCACTGGTGGCGTGCGTGGACGGGCTTGCCCTGCTTGTAGACCGTGGCGGACTCGGCGAGCAGGTGCTGGACGTCGTGGATTCGCTCGTACAGGGCGACGGGCGGCGCGGTGGCCGCTTCGGGCTCGGCGACGACGGGCGATTCGGTGCCGTGGCAACCGATCAGCAACATCAGCCATGTGGCGCGCCAGGTGAGCATCCGTCGTCCCTCACTCCGGCCATCCTAGTCCGGCGATCGCTCCGTGGGAACACTCCTGCTGCAAACCCCTACGGGCAGTTCCCGGGACGGGTGGAGAAGAAGTTCTGCCGAACCTCACGAATGTAGGACCGCGACCGCCGGGAGTGGGGCGGGGTCCTGGAGGACCATACGATGCGCAAGTGGATGATCCTGGCGCTCTTCGTGGGCGTCGTGGCCTGTGAAGGTGATGACGACGACGATGGCGGCAACGAGACCGATGTCCCCGATGCTCTTGTGGATGCCGATCGTGATGGATTCCTGTCGGATGTGGACTGCGATGACAACGACAACGAGATCCATCCCCTCGGCCGCGAGATCTGCGACGGCAAGGACAACAACTGCGACGAACTCGTCGACGAGGACGACCCCCAGCTCGACGAGAGTACGCTGAGCAACTGGTATGTCGACCTGGACGACGACGGGTTCGGCACCGAGTTCGTGCAGCGTTCCTGCCTCGGGCCCGAGGGCACGGCCAGCGAGGGCGCCGACTGCAACGATGACGATGCGGAGATCAACCCCGCGGCCATCGAGGTGTGCGACGGACTCGACAACAACTGCAACAACCAGACCGACGACGAGGATCTCGAGATCGACCCGAGCACCATGGTGCTCGTGTTCCCTGATCGCGACGGCGATGGCGAGGGCGACAGCGGCTTCGCGTTCCTTCGCTGCGAGCCCCTCGACGGCGAGGTCCTGAGCGGCCTGGACTGCGACGACAGCTCGCCGGTGGTGTACGGAGGCGCGCCCGAGCTGTGCGATGGCCTCGACAACGACTGTGACGGTCTCGTCGACGACGAGGACGGCGAGGTGCTGGCCGAGGGCCGCTTCTTCCGCGATCGGGACGGCGACGGCGTGGGCATGAGCTCCGACGCGGTGGCCGCCTGCGCGATGCCTGCCGGCTACGCCCTGACGGGCGGCGACTGCGACGACACCAACCCGTTCCGGGCCCCCGGCCTCGCCGAGGTCTGCGACGGCTTCGACAACAACTGCGACGCGGGCTTCCTGGTCGACGGTGCCGATCCCCTGTACGACAGCGATCTGCTGCCCACCTGGTACGTGGACCGGGACGGCGACGGCTACGGTGACGTGGCCTCCGCGCAGGCCACCTGCTTCCCCGACGCCGACCTCGTGCGCCTGGGGGGCGACTGCAACGACGGCTCCGCGGCCGTCTTCCCCGGCGCCCGTGAGTGGTGCGACGGCATCGACAACAACTGCGACGCCTCCGTGGACGGCGCCGACGCCTGGATGTCGGAGGAGCACGGCCACCGTGTCCGCCTGACCATCCGGGGTGACGTGGACTCCCACGACGGCCCGGTCACGCTGAACGTGGACTTCGGCCAGATGCTGGGCGAGCAGCTCGTGCGCTCTCCCCTCGACGTGGACTCCATCCGCGTGGTGGCCCAGAACTGTGGCTCCGTGCGTGCGCTGAACAGCGAGTTCGCCGACAGCCTCGGCGATCTGTTCGGCGGCGGCGCCCTCCTCGACCCCGAGGGGGACGGCAAGGGCCTGCTGGTGTTCGAGCTCGACGACATGGCCCGTGACGAGATCGCCTTCACCGGCCAGCTCGACCTCGCCGTGTACTTCGACAGCACCGATGGCGGTGGGTTCGACACGCCCGAGCTGGACGTGGGTGCCCTGTCCATGGACATCGAGGACGGGCGACTGCGGATGAGCAACGGCCTGACCGAGCTGACCATCGACCCGGACGTGGGCGGCCTGCCCCTGCTGACCGGTGCCGACGACAACCAGGGCTTCCGGGGACACCTCCACGGCAACGGCGTGCAGGTGGGCAACCGCCTGGGCCTGACCCGCTGGCTGTCCGCGGCCGACGACCCCGAGGCCCAGGTCGACATCCTGCACGAGGGCAGCCTGCTCACCGTGGTGCGCACCCGTGGCTCGCTCGACGCCGGACGGGCCGGTGGCATCGACTACGCCTACACCTACGTGCAGTTCGCGGATCGTCCCGAGGTCTACATCATGCCCCGCCTCGTGGCCCGCGGTGACACCCGCCTGGTCGGAAAGCACTTCTGGCAGGACGCCATCCGTCCGGTGGCCCTGGACTCGCTCACCGAGCTGGCCGCCGCCTCCTCCGAGACCGCTTCGGGCGCCACCTCCCACGGTCGGTGGGTCGACGACGGCACCGCCGGTGGTGGCCTCGTGTGGCGTCGCAGTCCCGCCTGGCAGGGCAACAACCTGTCGGGCCAGCTCGACCTGTCCCTCGGTGGACACGACCTGACCGAGCAGGACGCCGAGGGGGACCGCCTGCTCGTGCCCGACGGCACCGTCCTGGTGGACCGCCCGGTGGTGGTGTTCCTGCCCGGAGAAGGCGCCGACGATCTGGAAACACAGCTCTCACGCCTGCGTCATGGTTGGATAGCTGTGACCGGCCGGTCCGAATCCAGGTAGCGAGTGTTCCAAGGCCCCGGTTACGGGGCCTTTTTCGTGCGGGAGGCGCAGGTGGCGCAACAGAAGTGGTGGATGCAGATGCTCAAGGACTACGGTCTCGCCCTGGTGATCGTCCTGCCGCTGGTGTTCGGCTACAACTTCTTCTTCCGTGGCGAGCCCGTCTCGGAGGGCAATGCCCCCGCGCTGATCCTGATGGACCTGCAGGGAGAGGTGGTCGACCTCACCCGTCTGCGTTCCGAGGCCTACGTCATCAACTTCTGGACCACCTGGTGTGGCCCCTGCAAGCAGGAGATCCCGGAGATCTCGGCCTGGGCCAGGGAGAACCCGGATGTCACCGTGCTCGGGGTCAGCGTGGATCTGGGCATGGACCTGCACAAGCTTCGCGGCATCTCGAACCGGCTCGGCATCGACTACCCCGTCGTCCACGACGTGAAGGGCAAGGCCGCCCACGCCTGGAACGTGCAGGTCTACCCCACCACGTTCGTGCTCGACGAGGACCTGAACGTGGTGGCCACCCGCATCGGCGTGGTCAACAGCGCGCGCCTCGATCGGATGGTAGACCAGGCGCGCTGAGCCCTCACCAGCCGTTGAAGGCGAAGAAGGCCTTCACGGCGAGGATGGAGCCGATGACGCCCGCGAGGTCGGCGGTGAGGGCGGCGGCCATGGTGTGCCGGATGCGCTTGACCTGCACCGCGCCGAAGTACACGGCGAGCACGTAGAACGTGGTCTCCGTGGAGCCGGACATCGTGCTCACCAGGAAGCCCGTGTAGGTGTCCGGGCCGGTGGCCGGGTTCTCGAGGATGCTCACCATGATGCCCTGGGCTCCGGAGCCGGACAGCGGCCGCAGCAGGGCCATGGGCAGGGCCTCGCCGGGCAGGCCGAGGGGGCCGGTGATGGGGTTGAGCACGCCGATGAGCAGATCGAGGGCGCCCGAGGCCTGGAACATGCCGATCGCGGCCAGGATGGCCACCAGGTAGGGCACGATGGTGACCGCGATCTGCACGCCCTCCTTGGCGCCGGAGATGAACGACGTGTACACCGGCACGCCCTTGAAGTGACCGTAGGACAGCAGCGTGATGGTGAGGCCGGGGATGATCCACGGGGCGATGATGTCGCCGTACAGCACGCTCAGGGGGATGGCGGCGATGAGGGCGCCGATGGCGAGCGCGCTGACCCAACCGGGGTAGGCGTCGGTCTCCTCATCCACGGCCTGGGCCTCGAGGACCACGATGTCCTCCGGCGGCGTGACCTCCTCCGGTCGCTTGGCGAAGCGGCTGTACAGCTTGGCCACGATGATGGCCGTGGTGGTCGAGAACAGCGTGGCGAACAGCGTGGTGGGTACGATGGCGGCGGGATCCGTGGAGCCGGTGATCTCCCGCCAGACGATGACGCCGGTGGGCAGCAGGGTGACGGAGCTCGTGTTGATCGCCAGGAACAGGGCCATGGCGTTGGTGGCCGTGCCCTTGTAGCGGTTGAGGGTGTCGAGCTCCTTCATGGCCTTGATGCCGAAGGGGGTGGCCGCGTTGCCGAGACCGAGGGCGTTCGCCGACAGGTTGAGGATCATCGCGCCCATGGCGGGGTGATCGGCGGGCACCGAGGGGAACAGCCGGATCATCAGCGGCCGGATGAGCTTGGCGATGACCATGAGCAGCTTGCCGTCTTCGGCGACCTTCATCAGGCCGAGGAAGAAGCACATGGCGCCCACGATCTTCAGGATGAGATCGACCGCCACCTTGGAGCGGTCGAGGATGGCGTCCTGCAGCGCCTTCATGCCAGGGGGTTCGGGGGCCTTGGCCTTGGGCTCGAGCGCGTCCACGCGGCGCTCCAGATCCGTCACGCGGGGGTCTTCGACCACGACGCCGTTCGCCGCCACCGCGGCGGCGTCCTGTGCCGGTGTCTGCAGGACCTCTGCCGCCTCCTCCACCTGCTCGACGGCCGGCGGCTCGGGGGTGGGCTGGGGCGAGCACTCGTGCCAGGCGCCCATCACGAAGGCCAGGGCGATGATGTAGTAGAAGACGCGGTTCATGGAGCTCTCAGGGGGGCACTTGTGACGGAACCCGACAAACGTCGGGGCTCGTCCGTGCCATGTTAGGCGACAAGGCTCGAACGATGGGAGAAGGATGTACCGCTACGCCGTCATGGTGGGCATGTGGTCGATGGGTTGTGCACCCACGACGCCCGTGGCCCCCGCGCAGAACGAATCTGCTGCCTCCATGGCGCAGGAGGTCCTCGCCACCTGGAATGGTGGCGAGATCCTGCGCGAACAGGTGGAGTCCGACGTGGCGGAGCAACTTCGCAAGCTCGATGCAGAGTACCGTATGCAGCGCTACGAGCTCGTGCACAAGGCCCTGGTCAATCGCCTCGACCGCGCCCTGATGGGGCAGGCGGCGAAGGATCGCGGTCTGGCCGGCCGCAGCGAGCTCATCCGGCAGGAGGTCAACGACCGGCTGTCGGAGCCCACGGCCGACGACGTCGAGGCCGCCTGGCTGGCCCACAAGGCCAAGTACCCCCGCGCCGACCGGGAGACCGCCGAGCCTCGTCTGCGGGAGGAGCTGCGGGAGTCCCAGCGCCAGGCGCTACGCGACAGCCTGCTGGCCGAGCTGCGCGCCGACTACACGGCCGACATCCAGCAGCGCTACCCGGAGATGCCGCGCGTGCAGGTGAGCGTGTCCGACGACGACCCCACCATGGGGCCCGAGGATGCACCGGTCACCATCGTCGAGTTCGGCGAGTTCGAGTGCTTCTACTGCTTCAAGGCCCGCGACGACATCGACGCCCTGTTCGAGGCCTTCCCCGGTCAGGTGCGGCTGGTGTTCAAGGACTTCCCCCTCACCGGTCACAAGCGCGCCCGCATCGGCGCCCGGGCGGCCCACTGCGCCGGCCAGCAGGGTCGCTACTGGGACATGTTCAACCTGCTGCTCGAGAACCACTCCCGGCTCGGCCGCGACGCCCTGGTGGACTTCTCCACCGAGCTCGGCCTGGATCTCGGTACGTGGGAAGCCTGCCTCGAAGACCGCTCGCTGGATCAGGGGATCGACGACGATCTCGCGCTGGGGCGCCGCCTCGGAGTGGCCGGTACGCCCACGTTCTTCATCAATGGGATCATGGTCCAGGGAGACCAGGATTTCGATGTACTTCATGGGCTCGTCTCGAAAGAGATCCAGCTCGCGTCTTCTGCTCAGGCGGCGCCGTGAGGTATAGTCGGGTCTGTTGAATTCCCGGCGCGTCTCCTCGGTAGCGGCTTGTCACAGGCGAAGATCCCCGAAAGATTTGGCCCTTACGAAGTGCTTCGGCCCATTGCCCGCGGTGGCATGGCCGAGGTGTTCGAGGTGGCCGATCCCGTCTCTGGGCGACGGCTCGCGCTCAAGCTCCTGGTCGACACCCGGTCGTCGGCCAAGCGCTTCCACCGCGAGTTCGAGGCCCTCACACGCCTGAACCACCCCAACATCGTGCGGGTGTACACCTACGGCTTCCACCGCGGTCAGCCCTGGCTCACCATGGAGCTGCTGGCGGGCCAGCCGATGCAGTCCCGGGTCAAGGGCTTCGGCCCGCCCGGCACCCCCGAGCGCACCCGCGAGGTCATCCGGCTCGGCCACCGTCTGGGCCTGGCGCTCGACTACATCCACGAGCGCGGGCTGGTCCACCGCGACATCAAGTCCGCCAACGTGGTGGTCCTCCCCGACGGCCGCCTGAAGCTGCTCGACTTCGGCACCGCCCACCTGGTCGATCCGCTGGAGCAGATCACCAAGGAAGGCGACTTCGTCGGCACCTTCAGCTACGCCCCGCCCGAGCAGGTGATGGGCCTGAAGGTCGACGCCCGCGCCGATCTGTACGCCCTCGGCGTGCTGCTGTACCGGCTCAGCACCGGTCGCAAGCCCTTCAAGAGCAAGGATCCCCGTGAGCTGGCGCGCATGCAGCTGCAGGTCACGCCCGATCCCCCGAGCGCCTACGTGCAGTCGCTCCCCCCCGGGCTCGACGACCTGATCATGGCCCTGATGGCCAAGAACAAGGCCGATCGCCCGCAGACCGCCCGCGAGGTGGTCGACACCCTCGAGGCCATGCTGCCCCGCTCCGAGGTGGCCGCCGAGGCCATCACGGTGCACCACGATCTCGCCGTGGGCCGCGACAACGAGGCCCGCCTGATGTGGCGCACCTTCGGCAGCCTGTACGAGGGCATCCGGGCCGCGTGCATCACCGGCCTCGACGAAGACGAGCGCAACCGCTTCCTCGCCCAGGCCCGCAAGGACGCCCACACCCGTGGCCTCGACTGGTACCGGTGGACCCCGGAGGGTCCCGGCGAGCAGGGCCTGTGGAAGCTCTACCGCGACATGGCCCGTCACCTCACCAGCGGACCCCGGGAGCAGAAGACCTGGCTGCACACCTTCGGCCGCACGGTCGATGCACCCACCTTCGGTCCCACCCTGCAGACCCTGCGGCGGGTGCGGCGGGAGCTGGTGGAGAAGATCAAGGAGCGGGGATCCCCGGTGCTGCTGGCGGTGGATCCGGCGGACGAAGCCTCCGAGGGGGCCTGGCTCGACTTCATGAGCCTCATCTCCGGCCTCGAGGAGGCCGGCATCGGCGTGGGCCTCGTGGTGGGCCTGAGCCCCTACAGCCAGCGCCTCGGCGAGCTGCGCCGGCTGGTCGAGGATCTGCTCATCCTCAACCTGCAGCCCCTGGCCCCCGAGGAGACCGCCGTGGCCGTGGCGGCGCTGCTGCACCGGCGCGCGCCGCCGGTCCGCGTGGCGCGTCAGCTCCACAGGCTCAGCCACGGCCGGCCGGGCACCCTGCGCAACCTGCTGATCCACCTCACCAACAAGGGCGAGCTGCAGCCCCGCGACACGGGCGGCGATGCCGTGCAGTGGCCGGCGGGCTGGGCGATCCCGGTGCAGCCGGTCGACGACTTCACCGCCCAGCGCTGGGCCGAGCTGTCCGGCTTCGCCCAGCGGGTGATGCAGGCGGCCACACTCACCGGTGGCGTGCTGTCCCTGCACGAAGCGGGCCTCATCCTCGGCTGGACTCCCTCCGACGCCCGTGTGCTCGTGGATCACATGGCCCGCATGGGCTGGGTGCACCTCGATGCCGATCACGGCATCAACCGCCTCGACGAAATGCTCGCCCAGGCCGCCCGGGCCTCCATGGACACCATGGTCCGGCGCTTCCTGGCATCCCGGGTGGTCCAGCCCGATGGAGCGGCGGTCACGCTGGCGGCCATCGATCGGCTGCTGGCCGCCGGTGAGCGGGCCAGGGGACTGCAGGCCGCCGTCGAACAGGCCGAGGCCGCGCTGTACAACGCCCAGCCGGAGCTGGCGCAGGACGCCCTCGAGCGGGTCCAGGTGCATGCACGGTCCCCAGAGGCCGATCGCCGCCTGCGGGTGCGCTACGAGCTGGCCATGGCCGAGGTCTCCCGGCGTCAGCACGGCGACGTCGACGAGTCCGGCGGCTGCCTCGATCGGGCCGCGAGCCTGGCGGGGCACGTCGAGGACGTCGCCCGGGTGCGGCTGGGGCAGGCCGATCAGCAGGCCTTCCTCGGCGATCACCAGAAGCGGCGCAAGCTGCTCGAGGAGGCCTGGGAGCTCGCGGTCGACCACGACGTGGCCCTCGGTGCCCGGGTGGCCCTCGAGCTGGCACGGGTGAACCTGCACGCCGGTCGACTGCCGCTGGCGCAGTCCTGGTTCGAGAAGGCCGATGTCCTCGCCGGGGATGCCGGCAACCTCACCGATGCGGGCATCGCGCGACTCGGCGCGCTCACGGTCAAGCTCGAACGGGGCGAGATCGAGGGCGTGGAGTCCGGCCTGCAGGGCATGGTCGCCCACTCCCAGGCGATGGGCCCCCGGGTCCGCTGGCAGATGGCGGCGCTGTGGGCCGAGCTGCTGCGGCGTCAGGGGCGCTACTCCGAGCTGCTGATGCGCCTCGAGGTGGCCCTGCGTGAGGCACGCAAGGCCCAGATGGTCGACGTCCTCGCAGACATCCTGGTGGTCCTCGCCAAGGTCGAGCTCGATCTGCACCGCCTCGGGCGTGCCCAGGACTTCGTCGACGAGCTCATCGATCTGGTCCACCCCAAGCACCACATGGTGGCCATGCTGCAGGGTCTGCTGGTGGGCGCCCACATCTCCATCGAGTCCGGCCGCCCGGCCCGCGCGGTGCGCGTGGCCCGCGAGGTCATGAACCAGGCCCGCGCCGAGCAGCTGGCCGTGCTCGCGGCCCAGGCCCAGGGCGTGCTGGCCGAGGCACTGGCGGCGGAGGGAGATCTGAACCAGTCCCGCATGCACTTCACCGAGGCCATGATGGATCTCACCCGCGTGGGGCACCTGATGGCCCAGGCCGACGTGGTCACCGGGCGGGCGCGCTCGCTGGCCACCCTCGAGGAGCCCGACAAGTCCTTCCAGCTCGTGCAGCCGCTGCTCGACCACAAGGACAACGCCGTGCTCCAGCTCGAGCGGCAGATCGCCGAGGTCCGCTGGCTCGAGGCCCAGAGCCAGGCCAGCGACGCCACGCTCGAGGAGGCACGGGGCATGTACAGCCGCCTTCGGGATCGACAGATGCAGATGGAGCGCGCCGCGTTGCGGGTCCACCCCTGGCGTCGTCAGTTGCGACTCGACAGTTGATGGGTGATGGCCACCCCCAGGAGGCCGCTTGACCTGGAACCCTCTCTCCGATCGGGCCCGACCCTACTTCTACCTCTCGGCCGTGTCCCGGCTGTTCCTGGCGGAGCTCCCGTTCTGCGGCCTGCTGTTCGGCGGGCTCGGGTTCATGGTGAAGAACTGGATGCTGGCGGGTGCGGTGGCCGGCTCCCTGGCGCTGCTGTTCCTGCTCCGCGCGGTGATCTGGCCCACGCTCACCTACCGCAGGTGGCAGTGGATGCTGCGCTCGGGTGATCTGCTCATCACCCACGGCGTGCTGATCACCACCACCGTGGGCATCCCCACCCACCGCATCCAGCACGTGGATCTGCAGGTGGGGCCCATCGAGCGCATGTTCGGCCTCACCGGCGTGTCCATCCACACCGCCGCCAACGTGGGTGCCGTGGGCTTCGTGCCCGCGCTCGAGCCCGAGACGGCCGAGTGGCTGCGCGACCACCTGCTCGCCAGCAGCGGAGACGACGGTGTCTGAAGCCGTCCCCTGGAAGACCCTGCATCCGGCGAGCGTGCTGGTGAACCTGGTGCCCCGCTTCTGGGACACCTTCCGCCAGCTCGGCCTGCTGCTGATCTTCGCCACCTACCAGACGGCCTTCCGGGGCGCCGAGCTCACCGAGATCGCCCTGGCCGGCGTGTTCCTGCTCATCTGGCTCACCCGCACCCTCGTGCACGCCCTCACGCTGCGCTACCGGGTGCAGGGCGGCGCGCTGCAGATCCGCACCGGGCTCATCAACGTGCGCCACCGCACCATCGATGCGGCCAAGGTGCAGAACATCGAGCTCGTACAGAACGTCTTCCACCGCATGGCCGGGCTGGTGGAGGTCCGTATCGAGACGGCGGTGGGCGTCGAGGTGGAGGCGCTGCTCTCCGCCCTCGACGAGGACGCCGCCCAGGAGCTCAAGTCCGAGCTGATGAGCCTGGCCCGCCACGACCTGGAGAAGGCGCCCGAGGACGAGCCCGACTGGCTGGTGACGCGGCAGCCCCAGGAGCTGCTCGTGCACGGGCTCACCTCGCCGCGGATCGTCTCCGCGTTCCTGGTGGTGCTCTCCTTCGTGCCGGTGTTCGGTCCGATGCTGCTCGAGCAGGTGCCCGTCGACCGGATCGGCCCCAATCCCTACGTGGGCATGACCCTGGCGGGCCTGCTGGCGGTGGCCATCGTGTGGATCACCATGGTGATCCGCGTGATCGTCGGCCAGTGGAACCTGCGGCTCGGCCTGCGCAACGACAGCCTCGAGACCCGCTTCGGGCTGCTCACCCAGCGGCGGCTGGAGCTTCCGCTCGATCGGGTGCAGAAGGTCAGCTACGTCGAGCCCCTGGCGCGGCGCATCATGGGCTTTGGCACCCTGGGCATGGAGACCGCGGCCATCCGGCAGGACGAGCGGGGCAACACCGGCTCGCAGGTCACCGTGATCCACACCACCCCGGACGAGCTCGGCACGCTGCTGCAGCTCGGTCTGGGCAGCATGGTGCAGGGTTGGCGTGAGGGCCTCACCCGGCCGGTGCATGCGGTGCTCGTGCGGGAGATGTGGCGGGCCGGCATCACCACGGTGCTCGCGCTGGGCGTCACCGTGGCGTTCTGGGGCGTGAAGGGCCTGCTGGCCCTGCTTCCGCTGGGGTGGCTGGCCTTCTGGCGCTACCTGAACTGGCGGCGCACGGGGTGGTTCATGACCCCGGACGTGGCCGTGGTGCGCCGTGGCGTGCTCGGCCGTCGCACCGACTGGGTCGATCTGCACAAGCTGCAGGGCGTGGTGATGGTGCAGGACATCCTGATGCGGCGCTACGGTCTCGCGCAGCTGCAGGTGCGTGTGGCGATGGCCGGGGTCACGCTGCCGCCGATGCCCGAGGAGCTGGCGGAGCAGTGGCTCAACCGTCTGTCATCGGAGCGGCCGGTGGCCCTCGACGATCGGTCGTCAGCTCCACGAGGATCAGAAGAGTGACCAGCGCGTAGAGGATCGCGCCGGGGCCCCCCTGTACCGATGCGAGCAGCACGCTGAACACCAGCAGGGTCCAGCCGGCGATCCGCCAGTTGAGCATCCAGCCGATGGCCGCCATGAGCTGCAGGGCGCCCACGGCCATCAGCACGATGGACTGGGAGACGATCACCGAGGTCATGACCGACTTGTCGCCGTAGAAGGCCCGCTCCCAGGTGGCGTTGAGCTTGCCCTGGGCCAGCAGGAACGACAGCGTGACGATCGTGGCGACGCCTGACGTGCCGTGCAGAATCGAGACCATCCAGCGAACCACGCCATGCTCCTTGCGTGACACGTTGATCTGGCGCCACACAGATAGCAGAGTATCAGCTCCGGCGACCCCTTCGCACACGCATCGGTCGCCGCGCAGGAGAGAGGACGTGAACGAGGTCATCCTGGACAAGCTGCGGGCCATGCTCTTCATGGCCGATCCCGACTGGCCGGCCCTCCTGGAGGAGGTGGTGACCGACCTGGGGGGCGACCTCCGGGCACGGCGGGCACTGCACGACTTCCTGGACGATCGTGCCGCCTCGGCCGACGAGATGTACGTGGGCCGTCTGATGGCCATGCGCGACCGCCTCGCCATGGGGCTGCACGTCCACCACCAGACCGATCCGGTGCAGGACGCACTGAGCAACCTGCTCCAGATGGAGAAGCTGGTGGATGCCACCCGGGCGCAGCTCGCAGAGCAGCTCAAGCAGCTGCAGGCCTACCGGGACAAGGCGGTCGAGGTGATGCCGCCCGCGTCGAGCCAGCAGATGGGCCGCTTCGTGGTGCAGCGGCTGGCGCCGGCGCCGGTGCTGCGGGTGACCGATCCCAAGGAGGTCCCCCTGAGCCTGTGCAAGCCCGTGCCGGATCCGGAGGCCATCCGGATGTACTGGGAGTCCACCGGCGAGGTGCCGCCGGGGGTCGAGCTGTGGCAGTCGGCCGGCGACCTCGAGGTGATCGAGGATCCGACCGGCGAGGATGCCGTTTTGAAGGGTGGTTCTGAAAACCACTGGTGAACACCGATGGAATCGGCGGGGGTGCGGCGTTACTCGCAGGCTGACGACACGCCTGGAGGGCAGCCTTGACCCGCGTGACACAGGTCATCATCCTCGGTGCATCCGGTGATCTCACCGCTCGCAAGCTGATCCCGGCCCTGGCAGGGCTGGCACTGGATCAGGAGCTGAAGGGTCGCCTTCAGGTGGTGGGCGTGGCCCGCCGCCCGCAGACCAGCAGTCTGTGGCGTGACGAGATCACGGCCACCATCGAGCCCGCCTACCAGGAGGGCTGGAGCAAGCTGGCACCCCACGTCGAGTACGTGGAGGCCTCCGCTACCGACGCCCGCAGCCTGAAGAACCTGCGGGTCACGCTCAACGAGCTGGCCCAGCAGGAGGGCGAGCTGGCCGAAGACGTGGGCCGCCTGTACTACCTCGCCCTCAAGCCCGCCCTGTTCGCCGACACCGTCGCGGCGCTCGACGAGGCCGGCCTGCTCGAGGAGGTGCCCGGACGCGGCTGGCGTCGGGTGCTGTGCGAGAAGCCCTTCGGCACCGACCGCGACACCGCGAAGTCGCTGAACACGGCGCTGGGCAAGTACCTGCGCGAAGACCAGACCTACCGGATCGACCACTACCTCGGAAAGGAGACGGTCCAGAACATCCTGGCCTGGCGCTTCCACAACGCTATCCTCGAGCCCCTGTGGAACCGCAACCACATCGAGTCGGTGGAGATCACCGCCTGCGAGACGGTGGGCATGGAGGGCGGTCGTGGCGGCTACTACGACACCTCCGGCGCCGTGCGCGACATGCTGCAGAACCACCTGCTGCAGCTGCTGGCCCTGGTGGCCATGGAGCCCCCCACCTCGATGGACTCCAAGGACATCCGCGACGAGAAGGTCAAGGTGCTGCGGGCCCTGAAGGTGCCGTCGGCCCAGGAAGTCGGCGCCAGCGTGGTGCGCGCCCAGTACAGCGCCGGCGATGGCCACCCCGGCTACCTCGAGGAGGAGGGCGTGGCGACGGACTCGGACACCGAGTCCTTCTTCGCCCTGAAGACCTACCTGCCCAACTGGCGCTGGGAGGGCGTGCCCTTCTACATCCGCACGGGCAAGCGCATGCACCGTCGCTACCTCGAGGTGGTGCTCCGCTTCCGCACGCCGCCGGTCAAGTACGGCAACAGCAAGCGCGAGCTCAAGCCCAACTCCATCCGCATGCTCATCCAGCCCGAGCAGGGCATCCGCCTGAACATGCTGGTGAAGCGTCCCGGCCCCAAGATGAAGATGAGCGAGGCCACGCTCGGCTTCGACTACAGCTCCCTGCGAGCGGGCTCCGGCGTGCCGGCCTACCAGCGGCTGCTGCGGGATGCGCTCGAGGGCCAGCAGGCCCTGTTCATGCGCGAAGACGAGGTCGATGCGGCCTGGGCCTTCGTCGACGGCCTGCGGGCCGCCTGGGAGGGCGCAGACCTCCCGATGCACACCTACGCAGCCGGCAGCACCGGCCCCACCGCACAGGACCACCTGTGGGAGGGCGTCCCCGGCGGCTGGACCAACGGTGAGGAGTCGGAATGAGGGGCACGATGACGAAGGTGTCGGATCTGGGCACCGAGGCCGGTCAGGCCATCCTGGAGGCCATCCGCGCCGTGCTGGCCGAGAAGGGCACCTGCCGCGTGGGCCTGTCCGGCGGTCGCACGCCCGGCCCCGTGTTCGCGTTCCTGAAGGAGCACCTCACGCCCAACGACTACAACGGCCTGGTGGTCACCTGGGTCGACGAGCGGGTGCTTCCGGTGGACGGCGAGCTCCCCGGCGGCTTCCACGCCGACTCCAACGCCAAGCTGGCCTTCGACACCTGGCTGTCGAGCGTGCCGAGCGTGTGCAAGGTGCTCCCGATGGCCGTCGGCGGCTCCGGCGAGGAGGAGCTGCAGCGCTTCTCCCACGCGTTCGCCGAGCAGGCGGGCAATGGCCTGGATGTCGCCATCCTGGGCGTGGGCGAAGATGGGCATGTGTGCTCCCTGTTCCCCGGCTTCCCCCAGCTCGCCGAGGACGCCCCGGTGGCGCTGGTCGAAGACTCCCCCAAGCCGCCCCCGACGCGGCTGACCGTCACCCTGCCGGTGCTCAACGCGGCCGAGCACGTGTTCGTGCTGACCCGCGGTGCCGGCAAGGCGGAGATCCTCGAGAAGGTGCAGAGCGGCGATCCCGCGCTGCCCGTGAACATGATCCACAACGAGCTGCGCTTCTTCTGGGAAGTGTGAGAGGTCGAGATGTCCCAAGCATGGGCTGATATCGGTGTGTTCGGCGTTGGCGTCATGGGCTCTGCCCTGGCCCGCAACCTGCGTTCCAAGGGCCACAAGGTCGTGGTCTACGACGTGAACACCGAGCTGAAGGACAAGCTCGTGGGCGAGCACGGCGAGGAGGGCGGCCTGTCCGCTGCGTCCGATGTCGAGGACTTCGTCGGTCAGCTCACCGGCCCCAAGCGCATCCTGGTGATGGTCGCGGCCGGCAAGCCCGTGGATCTGGTGCTCGAGGCCCTGGCGCCGCACCTCTCGGCGGAGGATGTCGTCATCGACGGCGGCAACTCCTACCCCCGCGACACCGAGCGCCGCGCCGGCTTCGCCGCCGACAAGGGCTTCGGCTTCGTGGGCATGGGCGTGTCCGGTGGCGAGGAGGGCGCGCTCAAGGGTCCCGCCATGATGCCCGGCGGCTCCAACCTCGACGCGGTGCTGCCGCTGCTGGAGTCCATCGCGGCCCAGTCCGAGTTCGGCCCCTGCGTGGGCTGGTGCGGCCACCGTGGCGCCGGCCACTTCGTGAAGATGGTCCACAACGGCATCGAATACGCCGAGATGCAGGCCCTGGCCGAGGTGGTCGACCTGCTGCGCTTCGGCATGGGCTACACGCCCGCCCAGGCCCGCGACCTCATGCGCACCTGGAACGACGGCCGCCTGGCCAGCTTCCTGCTCGAGATCACCGCCGAGATCGTGGCCGTGAAGGATCCCCAGGGCGACCGTCCGCTGGTGGATTCCATCCTCGACGTCGCCGGCCAGAAGGGCACCGGCCGCTGGACGGTGGTCGACGCCGTGTCCGATGGCGTGGCCGTGCCGAGCCTGGCCGCCGCGGTCGACGCCCGCGTGCTGTCCAGCCGCAAGCCCCTGCGCATCCAGCTCGGCGCCGCCTCCGGCATGGACGAGCACCCCGTCGTGGAAGGCGTGACGGCCGACGACCTCGAGCAGGCCCTGTTCGCCACCCGCGTGCTCAACTTCGCCCAGGGCTTCGACCTCATCGGCACCGTGAGCACCGCCCGCGGCTACGAGACCGACCTGAAGGAGGTCGCCCGCATCTGGACCAACGGCTGCATCCTGCGGGCGAAGATGCTCAAGGACTTCATGGCCGCCTTCGAGCGCGGCGAGGCCACCGAGCACCTGCTGCAGGACGGCTGGTTCATGGAGCAGACGCTGAAGGCGCTGCCCGCGCTCCGCAAGGTCGTGGCGGCCTGTGTGGCCGCTGGACGGCCCGTGCCGGTGATGGCGGCGGGTCTCGGGTATGTCGAGAGCCTGCTGCGCGGCCGCGGCACGGCACAGGTGATCCAGGCCCAGCGTGACTGGTTCGGTGCGCACACGTACCGTCGGCTGGAGGACTGGGAGACGCCGGTGCACAGCCTTTGGGCCTCGATGGATCAGCTCGAGGACTGAGGGCGGCGCTTCTCCCCGGAGAACACGGGGATTCGAGGCCAGGGCGCCCCAAGGGGCGCGCGTACGTACGGGGACCCCTTGGGGTCCCCCGGCTTCGCGCCATGGGGAAGTGGCTTCGAGGCGCGCCCGGCCCCGACATTCCGGCGACTTGCCACCCCGGCGCCCCAAGGGGCGCCCGTACGTCCAAAGCCATGGGTGGCGTCAGTGGTGGTGCGCCTTCGGTCGACACGTACGGGCACCCCTTGGGGTGCCGGGGCCTCGCGGCTCCGAGAGGCTCCTCCGGCCCGTCCTGCGAAACGATGGCTCCTGGAAGCGGTGGGTCCCCAGACCACGAGCACTACTGCTCCAGGAATCCCCGATCGTCCGACTCTCCAGGTACGCGCGTACCCAGACAGACGATGTCTTCGCTCGGTACCTCGAACGTGATCTCCTGATCTCCCCAAGCGAGTGTGTAAGTCCCGTCCTCTGGTAGAGGTTCGAGGTGGAAGACTTTGTCGAGCTGGTAGCAGGTCGAGTCGCAGGCCAGGCCTTCCTGCCATGGCGCCAACTCCCAACGAAGTGTGGTCTGTAGTGCCATCGTCTTGTCAGGCTCCAACGTGCCACTCGCTTCGACCTCGAAGTTCCGGTCACACCAATCGGTGAAGCACCTGGCGGCATCATAGTGCAGCTTGAGGGGTCTGTTGGCTTCGAAGAGCTGCGGCTCGACACCAAGGGTGGCGATGCTGGGGTCTTCTTCTGTGCTCAGGCACAGAAAACCCTCGTCTACCTCCTCACGGAGTTCCCAGATGATGTCCTCGGGGGCGAGCGCATGGTACACGCAACCGGCGAGCGTACAGTTTGCAACGCAAGATACTGTCGCGAGTGATCTGATCATGGTTGAACATACTCCCCCGGAATGTCCCGCCAGGCGAAACCTTGAACCGTCACCGTCATGTGTGTCTGTTCCTGGGTGAAGGCGTCATGGAGTGGGCCCTCGGCGAACCCGTCGAGGTAGCCGGAGACCGTGGCCTCCGGTGTGACTTCGGTGATGACGATCGCACCATGCACTTCGTGATCTTCGCCCGGATAGTATTCTTGTGTGATCACGATGGGATCCACGTTTTCGTATCTGCCTACCGTGAGCGGTCCCGTCTCACCCTCGTTCGGCTGGATGATGACCTGCGGGTCCGTGGGGCCGTTGCACGCTTCCGGCTCCGCCGAGTGCAGGACAAACCACTGGGGATGATCCTCGGTCTCGCCCATCCATGGACGCAGTGGAGGAATGGCTTCTCCTGGAGAGAACCGGAGCGAGTCGGTCGTCGAGATCGAGTAGATGTGTCCGATGCGCTCGCCGGTCAGGCTGTCCTCGATCACCGCTGCCACGGCAGTCTCGCCGGGCTGGAGATCGTCGGGGGTAAGCATTCCATCGCCGTTGCGGTCCAGATGGCTGAAGGAGCGGTCTGCGTCGCACCGTACAGGGCGGTTGCCTGAAACGGCGCAGCCGGCGGTGAGGCAGAGGATGAGCAACCTGGGAGTCATGTCTTCCATGGAGTGGGAGCGCGCCACGGGAACCGGTGGGCGTTCGGAAGTGATTCGGGTTCCTCGGCGGCATGTGCCAAGGGCTGTGTTGTGGGTACCGAAGAATTGGAGCAGTGTCTACAGTCCTCAGGTGGCAAAAAAAAACAGACATGTGCCCTTGGTTTTCGTGGCGATCTTCGCAAGCGATGAGTCACCGAGTACGTGCGGTAGGGCCGGACGTTTCGGCGATGCGAGGCCAGGGCGCCCCAAGGGGCGCCCGTACGTACGGGGACCCCTTGGGGTCCCCCAGCTTCGCGCCATGGGGAAGTGGCTTCGAGGCGCGCCCGGCCCCGACATTCCGGCGACTTGCCACCCCGGCGCCCCAAGGGGCACCCCTACGTCCAGGGCCATGGGCCGCATCAGCGGTGACGCCTCTTCGGTCGACACGTACGGGCACCCCTTGGGGTGCCGGGGCCCCGCGTCTCCGAGAGGCCCCTTCGGCCCGTCCCGTACAACGTGCCCGCGCCCGTGCCCGTGCCCGAATTCCACCCTCCCGCCCCTCCGAGTCCCTTCGAGCACCCCGCACCAACCCGTATCACCACAGTCGACCTCCCAGCCGTCACCTCCGAGGACCAACTGGAGGTGCCCCATGGCTACCCACAACATCCGACGTCCTTCCTGGCCCCTGTGGGCCGTCCTGCTGTCCGGCCTGGTGGCCTGTGCCCCGAAGGTGCAGGACGAGAAGGTCATCGAGATCGACGAGGAGGTCGAGGTCGAGGAGGGCGAGGTCGTCGGCGACGGCATGCCCGAGGCGATGCCCTCCGATCAGGGGGTCGACCCGGCGGATGGGATGCCCGAGGAACCCGTCGATGAGGCGGCGATGGCCGAGGACGGCGAGGCCGCCGTGGACGGCGAGAAGGAGGACCACGGCTGCATCGGCACCGCCGGCTTCATGTGGTGCGAGCGGGACGGGGAGTGCGTGAAGCCGGACGACCTGGCGGAGAAGCACGGCCTCGAGAAGACCGCTGACGCCGTGAAGGCCTACTGCGAGAGCAAGCCGGAGGAGTGAGGCGAACCGGTGTCGATTCCGGAGAACCTGGGATGAGGCGGGGAAGTAGGACCAAGCCCGGCTCCCCGTCGCCGAATGGCTGACGGCGCGCCCGCGAGGCGTCCGTGTCGTCCATCCAGCATCCGGAGAGCCTCATGAAGACCCAGGAAGCCATCGACCGTCTCGACCCCATCGCCTGGCGGGACACGTCGGCACAGGACAAGCTCGACCTGCTCCGGCAGCTGCAGGACAACCTGTGGGAGCAGGTCGAGGACCTCGCCGTCACCGACAACCAGTCCAAGGGCTATCCCGTCGAGAACGGTTCCTACGGCTACCTGTTCGGCCTCGGCTACCAGGGCACGAGCGCGCTGATGGGCGGCGTCATCGCCGGCATCGTGGAGCTGTACGAGTCGCTCGTGAAGGGGGAGATGCTGCGGCCCCTGGCCCAGCACGACAACGGTGACGGCACCTGGGACGTGCAGGTGTTCCCCCGGTCCGCCCAGGACAGGATCATGTTCCCCGACCGGCAGGACTGGCTGCGGGTGCGGGGTCGGCCGACGCAAGAGATCCCCACCACGCGGCCCGGCGGCATCATCGGCATCCTCGGCGCGGGCAACTACAGCTCGTCCATCGAGATGGTGAAGGCCCTGTTCCTGGAGAACTGCGTGGTGGTGCACAAGCCCCACGAGCTCAACCAGGAGACCGACCACGTCTGGGAGAAGGTCTTCGCGCCGCTGGTCGAGCGCAAGGCGCTGTCGTTCCTGGATGCGTCGGAGAGCCGGGCGCTCACCGCGGATGACCGGCTCACCAAGCTGTACTTCACGGGTGGCGCGGAGACGGCGAGGGCGATCATGGAGGCGACGGACACGCCCCTGCTGTCCGAGTGCGGCGGAAACAACCCGTGCATCATCGTGCCCGGCGACCGTCCCTGGACCGACAAGGAGATCGCCCACCAGGCGCTGCACATCGCCACGATGGCCAAGGTCAACGGCGGCGCGGTGTGCGGCCGGCCCCAGACGCTCGTGACGAGTCGGCGGTGGCCCCAGCGGAAAGCGTTCCTCGACGCGCTGGAGAAGGCCCTGCTGGAGGACACGCCCGCGTCGAAGACCTACTACCCGGGGTCGAAGCAGGTCTTCGAGGCGTTCAAGGACGCCCACCCGCACGCCAAGGTGCTGCTGCCGGAGGGGGGCCGTATCGAGGATGCCGAGTTCCTGTTCATCCCGGACGCGGGGGAGGAGAGCTACGCCGTGAAGCACGAGGCGTTCACCCAGGTGCTCGACGAGGTGGCGCTGGCCGTGCCCGCCGAGCCCGAGGCGTTCCTCGAGGCCGCGGTGGCGTTCTGCAACGACAAGCTCCTGGGCACCCTGGGCAGCGTGATCCTCGTCGACGACGACACCCTCGAGGCCCACCGGAAGGCCGTGGACAAGGCCGTGACGGACCTGAACTACGGCACCGTCGGCGTGAACACCATGCCGCCGTTCGCGTTCATGAGCCCCTGGCTCATCTGGGGCGGCCACGAGGCGGGAGGCCCGTTCGTGTCCGGGCGCGGCAACTTCGGCAACACGCTCTGCCTGCGAAACGCGGAGAAGTCGATCATGTTCAGCAGCTTCGTCTCGCCGGGCCACATGCTCAGCACGAACAAGAAGGCCTGGCTGCACTTCTCCCGGCGGGCCGCCTACCACGCCGCCCACCCGAGCTGGTTCGAGTTCGCGCGGTTGATGGGCACGGCGCTGCGGGAGCAGGTGCGGAAGAAGGACTTCTGACCGGTGGACCTGTCGCGTCCGTGTGTTCGGGCGCGACAGGTCGGTACGTCACTCGCCGTTTCCGTAGGTGCTGCTCGTACCCGTGATGCTGCCGATGGCCTCGATCAGATCTTCGATCTCGTCCTCGCCCAGCGCATCGTTGTTGCGGATGAGCAGGTCGCCGACGGTCGTCAGGCCGTGCAGGGCGGTGACGTCCGAGAGCGAGTCGTTGTCGTCCAGGGTGAGGTCCTCGATGGACCGTAGGCCGTGCAGTCCTTCCAGGTCTGGCAGGGCGCCGTTCTGCGCAATTTCCAGCGTTCCCAAGGTGGTGAGCTGGGCCAGGGCGTCCACGGATGCAAGTCGGTCGTTTCCGGCCAGGTACAGATCGTCCACCTGCTGAAGGTTGTGCAGGCCCTGCAGGTCGGGGACGCCGGTGTAGACGACGAAGAGCTCTCTGAGGTGGGTGAGGTTCGATAGGGGCGTCAGGTCGTCTACCTCGGTGCGCTGGATGCTCAGGGTGCCCACGTCGGTGAGGTTCGACAGGGGCCCCAGGTCAACCGCCCGGATGCGCCGGATACGCAGGGTGCCAGCGGCGGTGAGGCTTTCCAAGCCGTCGAGGCTGGTCAGGAGGGGGAGATCCTCCAGCTGGAACTGCTCGAGCGACTGTAGGCTAGGCAGATCCGGCAATTGCGTGACCAGGGGAAGGTTGTTGAAGTACACCGCATCGGTCTGGCGCAGGCCTGACAGGGGCTTCAGGCTCGCGAGCACGCGATTGGACCCTACAGCGATGAATTCGGGTGTCCTGGTGAGCTTCGCCAGGCCCTCGATGGAGGTGAGGTGGTCGTTGAAGCGCACGCTGGCGGCGTCCACTTGCAGCAGGCAGTGCAGGCTGTCCAGATCGGTCAGCCTGGTGTGCTCGACCACCAGCTCCCCATCGACGACGAGGCAGTCGTGGGCTGCGCACACAACCGTCAGATCTTCGGAGGTGGTGCCGCCGCGGAAGATCAGGTCCCGGGTCACAGTGACGGGAACCGCCGGATCCTCGTCGTCGCAGTCGTCCGGGTGGGGAAAACCGTCCAGATCGGCGTCGAAGTCGTCGTCGCCTGCGCAATCGCTGTCGATGCCGTCGTACCAGGCATCCGGAGCGCCCGGGTAGACGGTGGGATCGTCGTCGTCACAGTCCACGTCGTGCGCGAAGCCGTCATCGTCGTCGTCCACGAATCCCAGGCCGGAATCGACGGCGTGACCGGCAGCATCGGGCGACGGGGTCCTGCAGGCAAGCGCAGCGAGGGAGAGAGCGAGCCAGCGCATTTGGTACCTTCGGGCGGCGGGAGGGTTCCGGGAGAGGATACCGCAAGGTGACGCATGGCTTCGTGGACCCGCACCGGTTCGTATGGATGTTGGCCTGCCGCAGGGCCTTGACGCGAAGTCCGCCACCCGGCACACTCCTGAAACATGAACCGGGTGTCAACATGAGCACATTGCCTGCGACCGCACGTGGTCGCAAGACCCGCCAGTCCCTGCTGGACGCGGCGGAGTCCGTCTTCGGAGAGGTCGGCTACGCCAAGGCGGCCATCACCGAGATCACGCGCCGGGCCGGGGTGGCCCAGGGCACATTCTACGTGTACTTCGAGAGCAAGCACGAGATCTTCGTCGAGCTCGTGCACCACCTCGGCAAGCTGCTGCGACGCAGGCTGTCGGAGGCGGCGGGCACGGCCACGGACCGCCTGAGCCAGGAGGAGGTCGGCCTGCGGGCGTTCCTCGCCTTCCTCGCCGAGCACCGCGACCTGTACACCATCGTGCGGCAGGCCGAGTTCGTCGATCCCGAGACCTACAAGAACTACTACCGGGCCTTCGCCGAGGGCTACGTCACCGGGCTTCGCCAGGCGCAGCTGCGGGGCGAGGTAGCCGACGTCGATCTCGAGGGCATGGCCTACGCGCTGATGGGCGTGGCCGACTTCATCGGCATGCGCTGGGCGCTGTGGGAGGGCACCATGCCCCCCGAGCGGGTCCTGGCGTCGGTGATGCACCTGCTCCGTCACGGCATCGGCCCGGCCAGGGGGTGATGCGGTGAGCACGGCCTGGGCACTGATGATCGTGTATGCCGTGGCCACCGCGTGGCTGGCCTGGCGTGGCGGAAGGGACGCGGGCTCCGTCGAGGGCTTCGCCGTGGGCACCGGCCACATGAACCCGTGGGTGGTGGGCATCACCCTGGGGGCGTCGCTGGCCAGCAGCGCCACGTTCGTGCTGTACCCGGGCTTCGTCTACGCCGACGGCCTCGGCGCCCTCATCGGCTTCAGCCTGCCCCTGGTGGCCGGTCTGGCCACGGGCCTCGTGCTGTTCACCCCGCGGTTCCAGGAGATCGGGAAGAAGGTCAAGGCGCTCACGGTGCCCCACTGGCTCGGGGAGCGCTACCGCGACGACGGCCTGCGTCGGCTGTTCGCGGGCCTGCAGGTGCTCAACGTGGCCTACCTGGTGCTGATCGTCGTGGGCTGCGCCTACGTCATGCAGCCCGCCCTGGGCATTCCCTACGGCGCGGCGGTGCTCGGCATCGTGGCCTTCGTGTTCGCCTACACGGCCTTCGGCGGCGCCACCGCCCACGCCCTCACCAACACCCTGCAGGGCACGCTGATGCTCGGGGTGGCGCTGCTGGTGTTCCTCAGCGGCGCCCACCTGTGGCCCGAGGCGTGGTCCGGCCTGGTCGACCAGGGCTGGACGGCCCCGGGCTCCAAACTGTTCTCCACCCCCGGCGAGGTGTGGCTGGTGCCGTTCCTCATCGGCATCGCGCTCACCACCCAGCCCCACCTGCTGGCCAAGGCCCTGTACGTGGACCGCGGGCGGCCCCTGCGCACGGTGGTCGGGGTCGGCATGGGCACCTACACCATCTTCGCCCTGATGCTGTCCGCCGGTGCCTACGCCCGGGTCGTCCTGCCCGCGGGCATCCCCCAGGACCAGGTGGTGGGGCAGTACCTGCAGGTGGCCGTGCCCTGGGAGCCCCTGGCGGCGGTCATCTCGGTGGTGATCCTCGCTGCCAGCATGTCCACCCTCGACGGGCTGCTGGTGGCCATCGCCGCCTCCATCGGAAACGACCTGCTGCCCGGCAGGGGGTCGGTCTGGCTGAACCGGATGCTGCTGCTCGGGCTCGCCGTGGCCACGGTGGCCATCTCCTGGCAGCCGCCGAAGCTGGTGCTCATCCTCGGGCAGCTCGGCGTCTACGGCCTGGTGGCAGCCTCGGTGGGGCCGCTCATCGCCGGCCTGCTCCACAAGGGCACCCTGCGGTCCGGTCCCGCGTGGGCGGGGTCGCTGCTGGCCCTCGGCATCCACTTCGGCCTCGCGCTCACGGTGGTCGACAACCCCGGCCTGAGCGCCCTGGCCGGCATGGCGGTGGGCATCCCGGTGAGCCTGCTGGCCATGCGTCCCTCCCAATCCAAGGCCCATCAGGAGGCTGCGTGAACACGTTCTCCAACCACCTCGACGCCCACGCCCGCTTCCGGCCCGACGCCGAGGCCATCTTCGACGTCTCCACGGGCATGCGCCACACCTACGCCGGCCTGCGGGACCTCTCCCGGCGGTGGGTCGCGCGCCTGCGCCGGGAGGGCGTCGGCCGGGATGACGTGGTGGCCGTGCTCGCCCACAACCGGGCCGAGACCTTCGCCGTGATGTACGCCTGCGCCGACCTCGGGGCGGTCTTCTACCCGATGAACTGGCGCCTGGCGGACGCCGAGCTGGACTGGCAGATCGAGCACAGCAGGCCCGTGGCCATCGTGGTGGGACCCTCCTTCGAGGGCAGGCTGCAGGGGCAGACGCTGCGGCTCGACGAGACGCCGGATCTGGCGCCGGAGACGGGGCCTGGTCCCGAGAGCCTCGATGCCCCGTGGCAGCTCGTGTACACCTCGGGCACCACGGGCCGTCCCAAGGGGGCGCTGCTGACCCACCGGATGGTCCACTGGAACGCGGTGAACACCACGCTGGCCTGCGGGCTCACCAGCTCCTCCAGCACGCTGACCTTCACGCCCCTGTTCCACACCGGCGGCCTGAACTGCTTGTCGACGCCCATGCTGCACATCGGCGGCCGCATCGTGCTCACCACCGGCGTCGAGCCCGCACGCGACCTGCGACTCATCGAGGACGAGCGCATTTCCCACCTGATGGGCGTGCCCACCATCTACCAGATGCTGGCCGACGACCCCGCCTGGGACGCCGCAGACCTGTCCAGCGTGGAGGATGCCCTGTGTGGCGGCGCGCCGCTGTCGGTGGAGCTGCTCGAGCGGTACCTGCGGCGGGGCATCCCGCTGCGGCAGGGCTTCGGCATGACCGAGGTGGGTCCCAACTGCTTCTCCATGCCCCACGCCGACCAGCCCCGGAAGCTCGGCAGCGTGGGCCTGCCCATCCACCACATGGCGATGCGGGTGATGCGGCCGGACGGGGCCGAGTGCGACCCGGACGAGCCCGGTGAGCTGTGGCTGTCGGGTCCGACCGTCTTCGGCGGCTACCTCGACAACCCCGAGGCCACCGCGAAGGACCTCGTGGATGGCTGGTTCCGCACTGGCGACGTGCTGCGGCGGGATGCGGAGGGCTTCTTCTGGGTCTGCGGGCGGCAGAAGGAGATGTTCATCTCCGGCGGCGAGAACGTGTACCCGGCCGAAGTGGAGGCCGCGATCTACCAGGTGCCCGGTGTGGCCCAGGTGGCCGTCGTGGGCGTACCGGATCCGCGGTGGGGCGAGGTGGGCCACGCCTTCGTGGAGCCCCGTCCGGGCGTGCAGCTGCACGCAGAAATGCTGTCGGGGGCCCTCGAGGGGCAGCTCGGCCGTTTCAAGCGTCCCAAGCACTGGACCATCGGCGACAACCTGCCCCGCACCGGCGCCGGCAAACTCGACAAGCAGGCATTGCTGCGGAGTGTGCGATGAAGAGGGCCCTGCTGGCAGTGGGACTGCTCGGCTGTGTGGCGAAGTCGGAGGTAGCGGTGACGGATGGCGCGATGGTGATGGAAGCGACGGATCGGCATGACTGGATCGACGTGCAGAGGCGCTCGGTGCAGGCGGGTGACGTGCGGTTGAGCGTCCTGGATCGGGGCGGCGACGGCGCGCCCGTGGTGATGCTGCATGGTCTGGGAAGCACCGCCAGCTTCTTCGAGCACCAGTTCGCCGATGCCCACCTGGCCGGTCTGCGCCTCATCGCGCCCGACCTCCCCGGGTGGGGCCGGTCGGACCAGCCGGATGCCGCCTACACGCCGAGCTTCTATGCGGACACGGTGGTGGCGATGCTGGATGCCATGGGCCTGTCGAAGGTGACCCTCGTGGGCCACTCCATGGGCGGTCAGGCGGCCATCGCGCTGGCGCTGGCCCACCCGGAGCGTGTGGAGCGGCTGGTGCTGAGCGCGCCCGCGGGCATCGAGACGTTCACGGAGGAGCAGGCGGCCATCCTGGGCTCGTTCTGGACCGTCGAGAAGCTGCGCGAGCGACCCGAGGCCGAGCTGCGGGCGGCCTTCGATCTCGTGTTCGCCCGCAAGGACGACGGCGTGGAGCGGCTCGTCCAGGAGCGCCTGGCGGTCGACGGCACGGAGCGCTTCCCCGGGCTGGCACGGGCGGTCATCCGCAGCGTGCAGGGCATGCTCGACGAGCCCGTCCGGGAGCGGCTGGGTGAGGTGTCGGTGCCCACCCTCGTGGTGATGGGGGAGGCCGACGCCATGATCCCCAACCGCTTCATGAACCCCGGCCTGACCCCCCAGTCGGTCGGGCGGACCGCGGCTGACGCCATGGAAGGGCACTTCGTGATGCTCGAGGGCGCCGGCCACACACCCCACCACGACGACCCGGCCGGGTTCGCCGTGGCCCTGCTGGCCTTCCTGCAGGCCACCCCCTCCCAGGAGAACTAGACATGGACATCAGCAACGTCCGCGCCCTCGTCACCGGCGGCGCCAGCGGCATGGGCCGCACCTTCGTCGAGCAGCTGCGGGCTGCTGGGGCCCAGGTCCACACCTGTGACGTGTCCGAGGACGCGCTGAAGGATGTGGCCGAGGCCACCGGCTGCAGCTTCACCGTGTGCGACGTCAGCGACGAGGACGCGGTGGCGCGCCTGTTCGCCGAGGCCGAGGCGGCGATGGGTCACGTGGACGTGCTGGTCAACAACGCCGGCATCCTGCGTGACGGCCTGCTGCTGAAGAAGGACCGGGAGACCGGCGAGCTGAAGGCCCTGTCCACCGACAAGTGGCGCAAGGTGCTCGACGTGAACCTCACGGGGCCGTTCCTGTGCATGCGCGCGTTCGCGATGCAGGCCGTGGAGAAGAACCTGGACCACGCCGTGGCCATCCAGATGAGCAGCGTGAGTCGGGCGGGCAACATGGGCCAGTCCAACTACTCTGCGGCCAAGGCGGCGCTGGCGGCCGACACCGTGGTGTGGGCCAAGGAGCTCGGTCGCTACAACGTCCGCGTGGCGGCGATCGCGCCCGGTTTCATCGCGACGCCGATGGTGGCCTCGATGAAGCCCGAGGTGCTGGCCAAGGTGGTCAAGCCGGTGCCGCTGGGGCGGCTGGGCGAGCCGGAGGAGATCTGGCAGGCCGTGAAGTTCATCGTCGAGTGCGACTACTTCAATGGAAGGGTGCTCGAGGTGGATGGCGGTTTGCGGATCTGAGCCCCAGGCTCGCTCCCAGCACCAAGCTCGGGACCCGTATCCGTGCCCGCGCCCGTGCCCGTGCCCGACACCGCGATCCTTTGGCCCGGACGCGGGAAGTGACACCATCGGGGACGGGCGCAGCAAGCAGCGCCCCTACGCTACGTCGACCCAAGCGAATCCGCCGGGGACGGGCGCAGCAAGCAGCGCCCGTACGATTCCATGCCCCAAGCCTCGAAATGGCGAGACGTGTGGGCGCGGGGGCCGTCTGAAGGCACACCGCGGTGACGCCAACCAGGGCGCCCCAAGGGGCGCCCGTACGTAGGGGCACCCCTTGGGGTGCCCCGGCCGCGCCTCGCCGGAATGTCCGGGTGAGGTGGGCCGCCCTGTCCGTGGTGATGCGGGGGAGGGCGCGGCCGAAGGAACACCGCGGTGACGCCAAACCTGGCGCCCCAAGGGGCGCCCGTACGATCCCATGCCCCAAGGGGAGGCAACGGGGTCGGGCGCAGCGAGCAGCGCCCGTACGATTCCATGCCCCAAGTCTCGAAATGACGGGACGTGTAGACGCGGGGGCCGACTGAAGGCACACCGCGGTGACGCCAACCGGGGCGCCCCAAGGGGCGCCCGTACGTAGGGGCACCCCTTGGGGTGCCCTGGCCGCGCCTCGCCGGAACGTCCGGGTGAGGTGGGCCGCCCTGTCCGTGGCGTCGCGGAGGAGGGCGCGGCCGAAGGAACACCGCGGTGACGCCAGCCCCGGCGCCCCAAGGGGCGCCCGTACGTGTTTGTGCCCCAAGGGGAGGCAACGGGGGCGGGTGCGGCAAGCGGCTCCATGAAGAGGTCCTTCAAGGCGAACGGGCGGACTACGGCGCGTCTCTCGTGCAGGCCGTGGGCCGGCGATTGAGCGCGGTGTACGGCCGGGGATTCAGCACCAGCAACCTGTACAAGATGGTTGAGTTCGCCAAGCGATACCCTGACCAGGAGATTGTGTACGCACTGCGGCAACAATTGAGCTGGACTCACTTCCGCATGCTGATCTACATCGATGAACCGCTGAAAAGAGACTTCTACACCGAGCTCTGTCGTCTCGAGAGATGGTCCACACGCACGCTTGAAAAGAAGATCGCCGGCATGCTCTACGAACGCACGGCCATCTCGCGTCGTGGTGATCTCGTGGTCAGGCAGGCGCTCGAGGAGGTCCGAGCGTCCGACAAGCTGTCCCCTGACCTTGTCTTCCGCGATCCCTACGTGCTCGACTTCCTGGGGCTGCCGGAGACCTTCCGTGAGTCGGATCTCGAGGCCGCCATCCTCCAGGAGATGGAGTCCTTCCTGTTGGAGCTGGGTGATGGCTTCGCCTTCGTGGCCCGGCAGAAGCGCATGCAGATCGGGCCCGACGACTTCCACCTCGATCTGTTGTTCTTCCACCGGCGCCTTCGCTGTCTCGTGGCCATCGAGCTGAAGCTCGGCCGCTTCGACGCCCGCGACAAGGGCCAGATGGAGCTGTACCTCAGGTGGCTCGATCGGTACGAGCGGCAGCCGGACGAACAGGCCCCCCTGGGCTTGATCCTCTGTGCGCAGGGTAGCGACGAGCAGGTGGAGCTCCTGGAGCTGTCCGACGGCACCATCCGGGTCGCCCGCTACCTCACCGAACTTCCTGACCGTCACCTGCTCGAGCGCAAGCTCGTCGAGTCGGTCGCCCTCGCAAGGGCCCAGGTGGCCGCGGGGGGTGAAGAATGAACGAAGCTCCACCCTTCCCTAGGAGACGCGAAGGAGCGCGCAGCCGAATCAACGTCGCGGTGACGCCAGCCTCGGCGCCCCAAGGGGCGCCCGTACGTAGGGGCACCCCTTGGGGTGCCCTGGCCGCGCCTCGCCGGAACGTCCGGGTGAGGTGGGCCGGCCTGTCCGTGGCGTCGCGGAGGAGGGCGCGGCCGAAGGAACGTCGCGGTGACGCCAACCCCGGCGCCCCAAGGGGCGCCCGTACGGTTCCATGCCCCAAGGAGCGGCAACGGGGTCGGGCGCAGCAAGCGGCGCCCGTACGATGCAATACACCCGCACGAAACCCCACCCTTCCCCGGAGACGCGAAGGAGCCCACGATCGCTGGAGGGAAGGATGGGGTTGGTGTCCTGGGGCCTTGGGCCCCAGTGGGTCACGGTTGCACGTCTCCCGTGGGTCCGAGGATCGCGGTCGCGGTGAGCATCACCTGGGTGCGGCCGTCCACGTCGCAGAACTCCAGGTCCTCGGTCTCCTCGCAGCGCTTGAAGTACACGCCGCGGAGGGAGAGGAACACGGAGTCGTGCACGAACAGGGTGCCGCCGACGTTCAAGAAGTGCTGGAACGTGGGCGACAGGCCCCGCTGCTCCTCGCGCACGATGTCGTACTGCACGCCGATGCCGCTGCGGCCGTGGAAGTACACGTCCAGGCCGCCGCCGCCGGAGATCGAGAGGAACTTCTCGTCGGAGCGCCTGGCCAGGTCGTCGAGCTCCACCACGTCGTTGAGCATGCGGCCGAAGTTGCCGAACACCGCCACGCGCTCCTGCCCGCCAGACCAGAACACGCCTCGCACACCGCCACGCATGTTGAAGCCGCGCAGGATGTCGTCGGTGTCGGTGTTGGTGTTGGTGTTGGCCCAGAAGTGCTGGGTCTCGAACTGGGCCTGCAGGTACTTGGAGGTCCAGCGCACCGACGGGCTGACCATCGTGTTGTTGAAGTTCTCGGCGGGAAAGCCTCGGGCATCACGGCCCACCACGCTCCAGGGCACCTGGTAGTAGCGCTCGAAGGGCGGGAACGTGCCGCCCATGGCGATCGTGGCCGTCGTGCTGGTGGGGTTGCCGGCGTTCACCGTGGCACCCACGTGGAACCGGCCGTCGAAGGCCGCGTACTCGGCCCGCACGCCGTTGCCGCGGTTGAAGCCGCGCACCAGCATGGGGAACCGGGCGAAGGGATCGCTGAGCAGCAGGTTGGCGATGTGGAAGCTCGTGAAGTCCACGCTGGCCGGGTCGGTGATGCGGCCCACCTCGACGGTGAACGCGTCGTTCTCGCCGGGCAGGTTCTCCAGGCGGTAGCGGATGAGCTGGTTTCGCACCTGGATCGCGGCCTGGCCCTCCCACACGCTGGTGCCGAAGGGGCCGCCGTTGAACTCCACCTCGGACTCGAAGGTGAAGTTGTCCGACAGCTTTCCGGCCATGCCGAGGCGGGCGATGGCCGGCGACCACACGCGGTTCTGCCGGTTGTCGGACTCGTCGTCGCGGTTGTCGACGATGTCCACCGCGAGTCCACCCACGAAGGTCGCGAACGGCGCCACCTGGGGGAAGCGTCGGCCCGTGGCTTCCGGCGAGCCCATGGGCACGGGCAGCTTCGGGTCGTCCACCGGGGCCACGGTGGCGGTGGTCGCCACCTGCTCGGGCTCGCTGGTGGACTCGGAGTTGTCTTCGGACGCCTCGGCGTCCGCCTCCCCGGCGAGGGCCTGCGTGCTCAGCAGACCCAGCGCCAGGGAGACCAGGGAGGGGAACGTCATGGTCGATCAGTCCGCGAGGCGGGCCATGATGGTGTTCAGGGCCTGGGTGGAGCGAGCAGCGCCGTAGTGGTTCTTGAACAGGCCGCAGAAGAAGTAGTTGGACTCGTCGAAGTCGTTCAGGCCGATGTTCACGTTGTCGGCGCCCATCAGTGCGGAGCTGGCCTCGGAGACGAACAGGTCCTGCTGCTCACCGCCGGCGAGGTCCTCCATCACGATGGTGGTCCAGTCGATGGTGTGGTCGCCGCAGATGGGGCGCTCCCAGGCGGTCATGCCGTCGGAGCAGGGGGTCTCCCAGGCGCCCGAGGGGCCGTTGAGGGGCTCGAGGAAGTCCGTGGGGGTGTAGGCTGCGCGGTCGCCCATCTCACAGGTGACCTTGCCGCGCATGGTGTCGTTCACGGCGCACAGGGGGAAGCTGGACACGCCGTGGTTGGCGCCGGCGAGCATCACCATGTCGTCGATGCGGGGCAGGATGTCGATCTCCTCGTTGAGCGCGAGGCGACGCACGGCGTCGCGGGCCACGGTCACGCCGAAGGAGAAGCCGACGATGGAGATCTGGCGATCGGGGTAGGCCTCCAGCACCGACTCGATGAAGTGCTGGGCGATGGGGGTGCCCCAGCCGTGATCCATGTTCTTCGCGGCGTTCTCGGTGTCGTTGTTGCCCGCCGGGTCGTCACCGAGGTCGTAGCGCATGTCGACCGCGAGGGTGCGGTAGCCGGCGTTGGCGAGCCTCTCGGCGAGCATGTTGCTGTTCTCGGTGGATCCCGTGGAGCCGCAGGCACCCATGGAGTCGTAGGACTCCCAGGAGCTCGGGGTGTCGGAGTTGCCGTGGATGAGCAGCACGATGGGCTTGTTGGTGTCCTCGGTGCCGGTGTAGTCCTTGGCCGCGCAGTCGTAGCCGGGGATGGAGGCCGCGGTGTAGCTCAGGCCGTCGGTGGAGCAGCCGGGGTGGGTGCCGAGATCGCGGTAGGTGATGGCGTCTTCCACGGCCGGGTATTCGGGCACCACGTCGCCGGTCTCGGTGCCCATCATGCCGGACTCGCTGTCCACCGTACCGGAGTCGGTGGGGTCGACTTCGTCGTCGCCGCCGGTGTTGGTGCAGGCAGTCAGGGCCAGTGCGCCCAGAAGCGTCACGAGAGACTTGTAGGCCATGGAAGTGCTCCTCGAATGGGCGGCCTCGGGGGCCGCGGATGGTTCAACTTGACAACTCGTTCATGTTCTACCAAAAAGGTGAATCAGTAGTCATCTTTTTCTTCGCCCCTCCGAGACCCGACCGTCACCAGGGAGTCACTCGTGCGTACCGCTCAGCTCATGGCCACCGGCGCCCATCATCCCAGTCGACTCATCCCCAACGCCTACTTCGATGAGCGGTTCGGTCCCGGTGTGGGCGACTGGCTCGTGCAGAACCTCTCCATCGAGCAGCGCTACTGGGCCGAGGACGGCGAGGCCACGAGCGACCTGTGCGTCGCCGCGGCGCGTCAGGCCCTGCAGCGTGCGGGCATCACCCCCGAGCAGCTCGATCTCATCATCGTGTCCACCGACACCCCCGACTACCTGTCGCCCTCCACCGCGGCGATCGTCCAGCGGGAGCTCGGCGCCAGCAGGGCCGGCACCTTCGACGTCAACGCGGCCTGCTCGGGCTTCGTCATCGGGCTCGACATCGCGTCCAAGTACCTGATCGCCGATCCCCGCTACCGCTACGTGCTGGTGCTCGGGGGCTACATGATGTCCCGCCACCTCAACCACGACGACAAGAAGACGGCCACCCTGTTCGCCGACGGCGCCGGCGCGGTGGTGCTCCAGGCGGTCGAGGGCGAGGGGCCCACCGGCCTGCTCGGCGGGCAGCTGCGCACGGAGGGCCAGTACGCCGACTGGATGGGCATCTACGGAGGCGGCACCCGACGCCCGGTCGACGAGCAGGTCCTGGCCGACAACGGGCACAAGCTCGTGTTCGCCAAGCGCTTCCCCAAGGAGATCAACCCGGCCACGTGGCAGGTCATGATCCGCGAGCAGTGCGAGGAGATGGGGATCTCTCCGGCCGATGTCGACCACTACATCTTCACCCAGCTCAACATCAACAGCATCTGGGAGACCCTCGATGCCCTCGACGTGCCCCGGGAGCGCGGCCACACGGTGATGCACAAGTACGGCTACACCGGCTCGGCCTGCATCCCCATGGCCTTCGACGACCTGGTGTCGGGTGAGGGCCTCGAGCCCGGCCAGCTCGTGTGCTTCATCGCCAGCGGCGGCGGACTGAGCTTCGCGATCAAGATGCTGCGGGTCTGACGCCGCCCATGGGCACCGGAACCCGCGTACCGGCGTGACGTCGTCGGTGCCGGGCGACGGAGAACCGTGACAAGCCCTGACCCGTCCTGGAGCCTTGATCGTGGGGCCGGGGCCGGTCGCGAACGGCCTGTGAAGGAGCTGAACGGGAAAACAGGCCCTGACGCCTCCTGACGGCCGTTTTCCGGCGGGCGTACTCCAAGGACTTTGCGGCTTCTACATCGCGAGACGTGCCTTCTTGCGGTAGGCTGCCGTGATTTTCCCCTAGGAGTGTCCATGGCAGGACAGACAGGCGCACCGGCGCCGAAGAACGAGAACGTGGTGCAGCTGGCGCCGAAGCCCATGGGCTTCTTCGATCAGCTCTTCAGCTACAACCGGGTCTTCTGGATCGCCAACCTGATGGAGATGCTCGAGCGTCTGGCCTACTACGGCCTGCGCGTGGTGCTCCCCATCTACCTGCTGCTGTCCCTCGCGAAGGGCGGCCCCGAGTTCAACCACGAGCAGAAGGGCCTGATGTACTTCTGGTGGGCGAACGTGCAGTCGTTCCTGCCCATCGTCACCGGCGGCTACTCCGACCGCTACGGCTACAAGCTCACCGTGGGCGTCTCCATCGCCATCAAGGTGGCGGGCTACCTCATCATGGGCTTCGCCACCGACATCGCGGCGGCACTCTCGGGCGGCGCGAGCCTGGAGACCCCGGGCCACATCGCGACCCTGTCCGTCTTCATGACCGGCGCGCTGTTGCTGGCGGCCGGCACGGCCACCTTCAAGCCGGGCCTGCAGGGCATGATCGCCGCCAACGTGAAGGAGGAGAACTCCTCCCTGGCCTGGTCGCTGTTCTACCAGCTGGTCAACCTCGGCGCCTTCCTCGGCCCGCCGCTCGCAGGCGTGCTGCAGCTCATGAGCTGGAAGCTGGTCTTCATCAGCTGCGCAGGCATCGTCTCCCTGAACTACTTCGCGCTGCTCATGTTCGAGGAGCCCGCCAAGGCCCACTGGCCTGATGGCAAGCGCCCCGTGGGCACCCTCGGCGAGGAGATCAAGGGCTTCGGCAAGGTGCTGTGGGACTCCGTCCTCGGCATCCTCGAGCCCCGCCTGGCAGGCTTCCTGATCCTGTTCTCCGGCTTCTGGGCCATGTTCTACCAGCTGTTCGACCTGCTCCCGAACTTCATCACCGACTGGGTCGACAGCACCGACGTGTACAACGCCGTGGCCGTGCCCATCTTCGGCCTGTTCGGCTCCACGCCGCCCGCCGAGTGGGGCGGCATGGTGCCCCAGGAGCAGCTGATCAACCTGAACGCAGGCATGATCGTCCTGTTCGCCTTCGCCTTCGGCTACCTCACCGGCAAGATCCGCTCGATGACCGCCATGATGATCGGCATGGCCATCTCGGCTGTCGGCGTCTACTTCCTGGGCGCGGCCGCCACCGGCTTCGGCATCCTGCTGGCCGTGGTCATCTTCTCCACGGGCGAGATGCTCGCGTCCCCCACCAAGATGCGGTACTTCGGCGGCCTCGCCCCCGAGGGCAAGAAGGGCCTGTACCTGGGCTACGTCAACGCCACCGTCGGCATCGGCTGGGGCCTCGGCTCCCTCGTGGCCGGCGAGATGTACCAGAACGACGGCGACAAGGTCGTCCTGGCCCGTCGCTACCTGGTGGACGAGGTCGGCCAGAGCGCCGACGCCGTGGCCGCCATGCCCAAGGACGACGTCATCCCGGCGCTCTCCGAGGCCACCAGCCAGACCGCCATGCAGGTGCAGCACATGCTGTACGACTTCTACGATCCGTCTGCCATCTGGCTGTTCTTCGTGAAGGTCGGCCTGATGTCGATGGTCGGACTCATCGCCTTCGACGTCATCACCCGCCTCAAGCTGAGCTTCGAGAAGGAGTCCGCGGCCATCATCGGCCTGAGCTTCGTCATCGCGGGCGCCACCTACGGGTGGGATGTCGGCTTCTACTTTGCCGCCGCCATGTCCGTGTACGTGTACCTGCGCAACAAGGCACCCCACCTGCTGCCGGACTGACCTCTCGGTCCGGGTTTGTACGTACACACCCGATAGTGTACGGCGAAACAAGGCTCCCAGTCCCACTCCGGACTGGGAGCCTTTTCGGTCCTGGAAACCTCTCGACACCGGTTGTCACCGCGGATGGCGGCGTTCTACCGTACCGGCGCGACCAGGAGGGTCCCCATGGGTATCTACGTCGAGAACACCGTCTATTCCGTCTACTACGAGGCCGGTCAGCACAAGTGTGGCTGGCAGATCTCCCAGCAATCGCCGGCGTCCCACCAGGAGTACCCCCTGGGCGATCCGACCGATCCGTCCGTGCATGCCGAGTACAAGAACATCGGTCAGGCCGCGCTCACCAGCCAGGCCGCCATGGTCGCCGCCATGCCCTCCGGCGCGGTCACCTGGTACAACAGCCTGTCCAGCACGCAGCAGACCAACGTGTACAACGCCACCAGGCTCACCGCGCAGCTCGGCTGCACGAAGTAGCGTTCGTCTTGTGACGGCGAGGGGGCAGCCCCTATAGTCCCCGAACCGGGACGGTCCCTCGGACCGTCCCTTTTCGCGTCTTGGGGAGGGGAATCCATGCGCCACGTCCTGTCCGTCCTGGCCCTGTCGGCCGGCTGCACCTACGTCTGCGAGCCCGCACCGGTCGTGGTGCCGACCGCCGACTTCTTCGCCGACGTCTCCGCCGTCAGCGGCATCCAGGAGGGCAATTTCGACCCGGATCCGCCGGTCACGATCCCCATCAACGACCACTCCCGGCTCACCTGGTCCGATCTGGACGGCGACGGGCTGCCCGATGCGGTGATGCACAGCCTGCTGGTGAACCCGCAGAACGGCATCCCCTACGAGCACCTGGTGTTCCGCAACAACGGCGACGGCACCTTCGCGGATGTGTCGGATGCCTCGGGCCTGCGCGACGTGCAGGCGGGCATGTTCGCCTTCGCCGACGTCGACAACGACGGGGACCAGGACGTCTACGCCGGCATCGATCTGGCCGGCTACACCGACGAGAGCGGCGTTCCCTACACGAGCGGCCTGTACCTGAACGACGGCACCGGCGTGTTCACCCGCAAGGAGGCCTCGGGGCTCGAGGTGGGCGGCACCGTGGTGGCGGGGGCCATCTTCGGCGACTTCGACGGCGACGCGAACGTCGATCTGTTCGTGGCCAACGGCTCCACCATGGCCGGCGTCGAGGACGTCATCTACTGGGGCAGGGGAGACGGCACCTTCGAGGGCGCCCTGCTGCAGAGCGGTCCGAACATGGCCGGCAACGGCGCGGTGGCCTGCGACATCGACGGCGACGGCGACCAGGATCTGGCCGTGGCCAACTACGGCGTGTCCAACCAGGGCGCGCCCAACTTCCTGTGGCGCAACGACGGCGGCCGGCAGTTCACCGAGGTGGGCGTGGCCTGGGGCATGGCGCGCCTGGCCACCGGCAACCGCTGGATGGCCGAGACGGGCAACGGCACCCAGCCGGAGCCCGGGGCGGACGAGAACACCTGGATCGGGTCCAACAGCTTCGGCATCGACTGCGGCGACGTGGACGGTGACGGCCGCAACGACCTGTGGGTGTCCACCATCAGCCACCCGGATCCCGACTACACGCGCCAGTGGTCCGATCCGAGCCACCTGCTGCTCAACCGGGGCGACCACTTCGAGGACGTCACCGCCGACGTGGGCATCCCCTTCAACGAGGGCGACATCGACGGGGCCCTGGTGGACTTCGACAACGACGGCCGGCTCGACATCTCGGTCACCCGGGAGTCCAAATACGAGGCCCGCTACACCACCGAGGAGCAGAAGGGCTGGGTGGGCCTGTTCCACCAGCAGCCCGACGGCACCTTCGTCAGCGTCGGGCTGCAGTCCGGCATCAACGATCTGGAGCGGGGCGAGCACACCCGCGGCCGCGGGTCGCAGAACGTGGCCTGGGCCGACATCGAGCTCGACGGGGATCTCGACCTGCTGCTCGGGGGACGCGGGGGCTCGGGCGGGCGGCCGAATTTCCTGCTGGAGAACACCGTCGGGCAGGACAACCGGTGGATGATGATCGAGATCCAGGGAGACGGCGTGAACGTCGCCCGGGACGCCTTCGGCACCCAGGTGCGGGTGGTGGGCGCCGACCGGGAGATCCTCCGCGAGAAGAAGTCCGGTCGGGGCACCTACACCGCGGCCGACGAGCGTCGGGTGCACATCGGGCTCGGAGACATGCCCTGCGGCTACGCCCTGGAGGTCCGCTGGCCCGACGGCACCGAGGTCCGCTTCGAAGGACCCCGGGTGGCCGAGGGCGTCATCCAGCGGCTGTCGTACCCCGACTCCCTCGAAGTGGTCCGCTAGTGCGAGTCCCGATGGGGCGGCTCCGATGGTCGGTTGGGTCGCCCGCACCGTGAAAATCGGGTGCAGATGATCCGTAAGGCGAGGGGTTCTGGCCCGGAGTCATCGCCATGGTCCCTTCGCTTCGCCTCTCGTTCATGACCCTCGTCTTCGCCGCCTCCAGCGGCTGCGTCTGGTACGTGGAGACCTACGACCCCGATCCCGGCCGGGGGGACGGTCCCGGCGACGTGCCGGACCGGGGCGAGGATCAGTGGGAGGACACCGGGGACTACGTGGACTGGGACGCCACACGAAGCCCCTGCTGCCCCGGCGGCGAGGACGTGAAGGTGATGGTGATGACGGAGGAGGCCCCCGTGGTGGGCGCCCGCATCCTCGTGCACGACCTCGAAGGCATCTTCGACCACCAGGTGTTCACCGATTCCCGCGGCATCGCCACGATCAAGTCGGCGTGCGAGCCGCTGTTGTTGGTCTGGGTGGCCAGGGACTCGGACCAGCTCGACACGGCGGACGGGTATGACGGGTTGAGGGTGTTGTCGGGGGTGGAGCCGGGGGATTTCGTGTTCATGGGGTATGACCCGACGGAGTGAGCGGACCCGATCCGTGACCCCTGCGCGTGCGCGTGTGCGTGCGCGTGCGCGAAATCGACCCGCCAAAGCCCTTCCGCCCGTCCCCGAACGCCCGACCCCGCCCCGCCGACCCGCCGACCCGCCGACCCGCCGACCGTGACCCGTGCGCGTGTGCGTGCGCGTGCGCGAAACCGACCCGCCAAAGCCCTTCCGCCCGTCCCCTCCCCACCCGGACCCGTTTCCCCAAGAGGGGCCTTCACTCATCCTCGGGCATCTGTTCCCTCACGCCCCGACTGGCCTCCACCTCGGCGGCCCACTGGGACAGCCCCGAGAGCATCGATACCTCTCGATGAAGCAAGTCCAGCGCCTCCTCGCATACCTCGGGCTCCAACAGGGCCAAGGACTCGATCAGCATGACCTGCGCCGCGACCTCCGTGGCAGATCGCTTTGCCATCCGGTAGAAGCGGCCTTTCTCCCTTCGGGAGAACTCCCCGGCGCCCTCGGCGACGTTCAGGACGACGGAGTTGGCTGCCCTTCGCAGTTGATCTCTCATGTACCCACGACCGGTTGGTAGCGATCCGGAGAGCCGGTCGATGACACGCGCGATCTGGAGCGAGACACCGAACGCGTCGAGCTTCTCGAATTCGAATTCCCTGGCGTCCATTCTGCTTCCCCCTGGCGTTGAAGGGCTCGGGGTAGCCGGGCTTGGCGGGGGACGGCGTGCTGGCGAGCGGGTTCTTCCTCGGGGACGGGAAGGTGGCGATGTGCGGAAGGTCGCGCCTGTCATTCGGGATTGGATGGAGCCTTTGGGGCGGGTCCGGGCGCCTGTTGGTCGCGCACGCGCACGCGCACGCTCACGGGTCACGGCCTGCGCAGCGGTGGCGGCCGCCCGTACCGAAGCAGGTGACAGCGACGTCCTGGCTCCCGGACGCTACAATGGCGCCAGCCAAGCGCAGGAGCCGCCCATGTGGAGAGCCGCCGCCACCATCGTTGCCATCCTCTTCGTGGCCCTCACGGTCTCCCACGTCGGGGATCCCCACTGGATCCTCCTGTCCACGATGTACCTGCTGTCCATCTGGACCTGCGTCCGTCTGGCCATGGGTCTTCCGGCCTTCCGCTGGCTCGCCCTCGTCCTGGCCGTCCTGCCCGCGTCCTTCGCGGCCACCTTCGTTGCCCTCGGCCCGATGCTCTCCGACGAGCTCGCCTGGTCGCCCGGCAGCAGCACGCTGAACTTCGGCTCCCTCGCCCTCGACCTGTGGGTCGTGGCCGCCTGGAACGCGACGGTCGCCATCTTCGGCCCCACCGAGGATCTCGAGCGCGAACCGCTGCTCACCTACCAGGAGCCCGCGCCCCGGAAGGTGATGCAGGCCCGGGCGCAGTCCCTGGAGCTTCGGCCCCACGACAACCGGTAGGGCCTCGGCTCTCCGTTCCCTCCCCGGGGAGTCGTTCTCCTCGGAAGGGCCCGTGCCTCAGGGAACCGTGTAGGGGTCGATGGGCTCGCCATCCTCCGGGTCGAGCACGTCCGACGGTTCGTCGGTGGTGAAGGCGTCGAAGCCCTTGCCGCCGGTCATCTCGATGTCACTGGTGCTGTTGGACATCAGGCTGTCGTCGCCCTGGTCGCCGAACATCTGGATCTGGGTGGTAAAGGGCCCGAGTTCCCGGCTGTCAGCGAAGAGCTCGTCGTTGCCTCGACCTCCGTACAGGATGCTGTAGTTTCCCACGACGAGCTCCAGGTCGTCGTCACCCTTGCCGCCGTCGAGTGTCGCATATTCTTGGAAGAACCCTGAGATCTGGTCGTTTCCCGCGTCTCCGTACATCCTGTTGTTGGATCCGAAGTCTTCTCCACCCGTGAGCCCGTAGGCCATGAGCATCTCGTCATCTCCCTCGGATCCGTGCATGTCGACGTCATCGAGGTAGCCGCCGGCCATCTGATCGTCGCCAGGGCCGCCGACCATCGTGGCGACCTGTGCGCTGAGGAGCACCATCACATCGTCTCCCGGTCCGCCACAGAGCAGCACGTCCTCCTTGTAGGTGTCGGACGATTCCAGTCGGTCGTCACCTGCATGCCCGAACACCGCCGTCTTCGAGCTGGTGACCTCGAGCTCGTCGTCCCCGTTCGTTCCTTCGATCACGGTCCAGTCGCCCGGAATCAACGACGGGTCGTCGCACCAGCCGGGGTCGGGGCGCGACGTGCCGTTCGCGACGGCCAGGGTTGGCAGGAGGGTCAGGGACGACAGCAGCAGGGACGTCCCAGCGATCTTCATGTGCATGGGAAACCTCTCGGTGGATGCATGGTTCGCGGTGGGGTCACGCAGAGCGGGACCCTGGCTCCAGCTGTGTCCTGACGTTCTCCTTCGGCGGAACCCGTCCTGGAACCGACCGTCGCATCGGAACGTCTGCGGTCGTCTGTGTGAGAGAAGGCGTCCGGTGAAATGTGTACTTTCATGCCGAGAAAATTGGTTGACGACGTCTGGTGCGAAAAGTTTTTTGTCAGGGCGGCTCCCCGCAACGGGCGCCGTCCGGACGTGGCGAGCCGTGCCCTCCGTTACCGGGAACGTGATCGGTCGCCCGAGGTGGACCGAGCGGCCCGACCGGGACATCGCAACCAGGCGTGAGGACATGATCACGCCCATGCGAAGCAGATTTCACAGGTTCCGCGTCTGCCATGGAACGCGTGGGTCGAGGGGCGTGACGGTGGCACCGCCGTCGACCGATGATCCGCATGGCCAGGGGGACCGACCGTCACCGGGGTCCATGGTATCGGCAGGATTTCCACATGGTATCGACGACGGGATCGAGGTGTGTCAGGGGGACCGTCCACAATCGGGCGGAGGGGTGGACGTGCCCGCTCCTCACCCTCGCTGCGGCCGAGCCGCCACCTCGCTGACCCAGGGCGCCGCCATGTGGTCGAAGTCCTCGTCGTGGCAGGTGAACACCAGCACCTGCAGCCGGCGCGAGACCTGACGGAGCACCTCGACCATGCGGTTGCGGCGGCGGGTGTCGGAGTTGACCAGGGCGTCGTCGAGGAGCACCGGCAGGCGCCGGTCCCGGGCGATGAGGGTGGCGAGTCCCAGGCGGACGAGGATGCCCACCTGTTCCCGCGCACCACCGGACAGGTCGGCGAAGTGCTCGACGATGTCGCCGGTGCGCAGGCCCACCACCTCGCCGTGCTCGTCGATGGCGAGATCGGAGCCGGGGAACAGGGTGTGCACGTAGCCCCGCACGGTGTCGCGCAGGGGGCCGGCGAGGGTCTCCTGCAGCTTGCGCCAGCTGGACTCGACCGCATGCACGGCCACGCGGACCGCCTCGGCCTCCTCCTCTGCGGCCACCTTGGCGGCACGGGCCTTCTCGGCGGCGACCTCGGCCTCCTGCAGGCGTCCGAAGGGATCGGCCTGCAGCGCCACGTGCAGCCGTGCCTTGAGCCGGGTGTGCTCCTCCCGCAGCTGGGTGAGTCGCTGGTGCAGGCGATCGAGCGCGAGCTGCTCGGAGCGCGCCGTGGCACCGGCGTCGGCGCCTCCGACGGTCTGGAACGCCTCCTGGGCCTCCTCGAAGCGGGCCATCTCGGCGGACAGGTGCTCCCGGGCCGCCTCGGTGGCCGCCTCCAGTGCGTCGAGCTCGCCGAGCTCGGCCAGCTTGTCGGTGTGCTGGCGGATCTGGTAGGCGAGGGTCTGCTGTCGGGCGCCGAGGCTGGTGAGCTCGGCGTGCAGGTCGGCGATCGCCTGTTCGATGCCGGACAGCCGGCCCTGGGCGTCGCTGAGCTGCCGGGTGAGCACCTCGGGATCGCCGGGCGGCGGGCCGGGCTGCTTGCGGGACCGCTGCTGCAGCTTGTGCAGGCGCGCGCTGAGCACGCCGACGCCATCGGGCGCCACGGCCTGCAGCTGGGCGTTGAGGCGGTTCACCTCGTTGGCCAGTTCCTGCCGCTGCTCGAACACCGCCGTGGCCTCGGCCACGTGGGCCACCTGCAGGTGGGCGCAGGCGCGCTCGTAGGCCTCGGTGGCCTGCTGCTGGGACTGCTGCAGGCTGGCCAGGCCGGCCCGGTTGGGGTGGATGTGCAGGGTGCCGAAGCCGGGCAGCTCGACGGTGAGCGGCTCGGTGATGGAGGCGGTGAAGGGCTGGTCCGGGTGGACCGACGCCCCCTGGATGCGCTGGGGACGCAGCGGACGGATCTCCACCTGGGGACACGCGGCCTGCACCTGGGACTCGGCGTGGTGCAGCTGGGTCTGCAGCTCCCGCAGACGATCGAGGGCTTCGGGGGTGACCGGGTTGTGGTCGAGCTCGGCGCGCTTGGTGCGCAGCTGCCGCTGCAGCGACTCGGCCTGGCCGAGGGTGCGCTCGAGGGCCTGCACCGGATCATCGCCGGTGAGCTCGGGCAGGCCACTCATCCAGGCGGCGGCCTGCAGCCGCGCCTTGAGGGACTGGACCTCGTCGCTCAGGGCCCGTCGCTCCTCCTGCCGTTCCCGCAGGGCCTGCTGGCGGTTGGCCACGTCGGCGTCGAGCAGCGAGGCCTTGCGCTGCAGGCGCAGGACGTCCTGGTGCCACTCGCTGTGGGCGGCCTCCCTGCGCTGGGCCTCCTCGAACTGAAGGCGCGCCAGCTCGGCGGCCTTTCCGCGCATCTCGGCCTGCAGGCCCTGCTCGGTGGCATGCTTGTGGGCGTCCTTGGCCTCGGCGGCCCGGGCCTGCTGCTTGTCGATGCGCACCTGCAGGTGCGCGAGCTGGTGCTGCAGGTCGGTCAGGCGCTGGCTGGTCTGCTGGGCGGCCTGGAACGCGTCGCGGGCCTCGGTCAGGGCCTCGTCGGCGGCCGTGGCGTCGGCGGCGATGGACTTGAAGGCGGCCGTGGGGCGCCCGGACGGGGTCCACCAGTGGCGGTGGCGCTCCCGCAGCTCGTCGAGGGCGCGGCGTCCGGTGGGGCCGGCGAGCAGTGCGCCGGCGGTCTCGGACAGGGTGGACCGCAGCAGGGAGCGGGTGTCGTCGTTGATGGCGTCGCCGGTGGCGCGGCCGGCCTCGCCCTGACGGACCCACAGCAGGGGCCAGATGCCCAGATCCTCGTCGGTGACCCCGCGGCGGCCGCCGACCTTGGTGCCCAGCAGCTCGCGCAGCTTCGCCTCGGCCTTGTCGCCGGACAGGTGCAGGCTGCCGATGTCGACGGTGGTGGAGGGGCTGTCGAGGAAGCGCTTGTGGACGTACCAGCGCTCGCCGGCATCGTCGATGAAGCCGATCTCCACCTCGGGCGCCAGATCCTCGCCCCAGGAGCGCAGGGAGCGCTTGCGCTCGGAGGTGCCGGCGGACCGCTCGAACAGGCCGAAGTGCAGGGCGTCCACCAGCGTGGACTTGCCGGACTCGTTGGGGCCGTAGAACAGGCACAGGCGATCGGAGAAGCGGTCGAAGCGGGCGTGGCGGATGCCGCGGAAGTGCCGCACGGACAGGCTGGTGAGGATCATCGGGCGTCCTCCGAGGCGAGGATGCGGTGCAGGAGCTGGGCGGCCCGGTCGCCGAAGGGGGAGCGCTGCAGGTCCTTCAGGGCGGCGCGGACCACCGGCGGGGCGGTGGAGGTCTGCTCGTCGTCCGGCAGCCAGCGCAGCTCGTCGTGCACGGTGAGGTGCAGCACGCGCTCTCGCAGGGCGTCGAGCCGGGCCTGCAGGGCGGGGGAGTCGGACCAGGCCATGGAGCCCTTCAGCGTGAGCTCCAGGACGTGGTCGATGTCGCCATCGAGGGAGAGGTCGTCCTTGCCGTTCCAGGGCCGTCGGGACCAGGCGGTGCGCAGGTTCGCCTCGGGTCGCAGGGACCACCCCTCGCCGTCGTGGGTGGCCCAGATCACGCCGGACGGGACCGGGTCGACGGGCTCGTGGGTGCGCAGGGCGGTGTGGTGCTCGCCATCGGCGGGCGGGCCGCTCAGGACCACCTCGGCGGCGCCCCGCTGACGGAGCACGGCAGGCTCGTAGGCGGGGATGGTGGGGTCGGCGAGGGTCTGGGCGAGGCCACGACCGATGACGAGGGTGCCCTCGGCGAGGGTCTTCGGCAGGTCGGCCATGGGGTCGAGGGAGTGGGTGGAAGGCGTGGGCAGGGGCAGGATCGGCAGGCCGGCCAGCTCCATCGCCTCGGGGTCGGTGATCACACGTGCCGTGGCCGGGAGCATCGGCGCCAGCCGGTCGAGGGCGCCGAGGGGGCGGGGCGCGTCGAGCTCGCCGGGGAGGATGAGGATCGGCAGGCCCTCGAACGCCCGCAGGACCTCGGCGGTGCGCTGCAGCGTGCGGGGACCGACGAGGTTGTGGGCCAGCAGGTTGCCGGCGAGGATCACGGCATCGGCGCCCTGCTCGCGGGCGAGGGAGGCCAGGTGCTCGGCGACCTCGAAGCGGCGGTCGTGCAGGGTGGCGTCGCCCAGGGGCATCAGGCCCAGGCGCCAGTCCGCGGTGAGGAGGAAGGTGGTCATGGGGTCTCCAGCGTGGGCGTTGTAACCCGGGCCCTGCGCGTGTCGGGGGCGATCTGGTAGGCTGCCGAGTCGCCCGGAGGAACCATGCGCCGCACTTCCATGCTCATGCCTGTGCTCGTTGCGGGGCTTGTCGCCTGCGAACCGGGGTCGTCCGGTACCGTGACGACCGACCTCACCTGGCACCAGGACATCGCCCCCGTGGTCGCCCAGCGGTGCGCCGGCTGTCACCAGGAGGGTGGCATCGGGGCGTTTCCGCTGACCACCTACGACCAGGTGGTGGCGCTGGCCGGGCCGATGGAGCTGGCCGTCGCGTCCGGCACGATGCCTCCCTGGCAGGGGGCCGACGGCTGCAACGACTACGCCAACGACTTCTCCCTCACCGGTGAGGAGGAGGCAGCCCTGCTGGAGTGGCTCGCCTCCGACCTGCCCGAGGGCGACGAGGCCACGGCGGCACCGCCCACGGCCCTGGAGCCGATGGACGTCGACCTCGTCCTGCAGCTGCCCGAGCCCTACACGCCGTCCCGCGAGCCGGACGACCAACGCTGCCAGCTCATCGAGTGGCCCGAGGACGAGACGTCCTTCATCACCGGACTCGAGGTGCACCCGGACGTGCGGTCCATCGTCCACCACGCCATCGTCTTCGCCACCTCTGCGGAGGGGGCGCAGGCGTTCCGCGACATGGACGCCGCCGAGGAGGGCCCCGGCTACACCTGCTTCGGCGGACCCGCGGCGGGCGGGGAGGTCACCGAGGACCGCTCGGACTGGAGCTACGAGCAGGTCCAGGAGGCCTACCAGAACGGTGAGCTCGGGGCGGGCTTCATCGGCACCAAGTGGCTCGGGGCGTGGGTGCCCGGCGTGCAGTCCCTGCCGGCGCCCGAGGGCACGGGCATCCGCATGGAGCCCGGCGACGTTCTCATCGTGCAGATGCACTACAACACGCTGTCCGCCGAGCCGGTGGCCGACCAGTCCTCGGTGGCCTTCCAGGTGGCCGACGCGGTGGAGCGGGAGGCGATGATCCTGCCGTTCACCGACATCGGCTGGTTCACGGGCATCGGGCTGCTCGGCGGCCCGATGTCGATCCCGGCGGGGGAGGCCGAGGTGATCCACGAGACCTCGTCCGACGCCGAGGGCTTCCTGCTGGGGTACGGACGCTCCCTGCTGGGCCTGCCCGAGGGCAGTCCGATGGTCATCCACGAGGTGGGCCACCACATGCACCTGCTCGGGAAGACGGGCCGTCAGGAGCTTCGGCGGGAAGACGGCGGGTCGGTGTGCCTGGTCGACATCCCCGACTGGGACTTCGGCTGGCAGGGAAGCTTCCGGCTGGCGGAGCCGGTCACGGTCACGAGCACCGACCAGATCTACCTTGGCTGCTCCTGGGACAACTCCGCCGCCAACCAGCCCATCGTGGATGGCGAGGTGCAGGCGCCCCGGGATGTGGCCTGGGGCGACAACTCCACGGACGAGATGTGCCTGAGCACGCTGTACGTCACCGGCCCGTGAGGTGTGTCGGGCTGGTGCTCCTGGCCGGCTGTGTCCCGCCGGGACCGGTGGAGGTCTGGGGCAGCGATCCGCTGGCCTGGACGCCTGGAACCGAGGCGGAGGACCCGCTGGCAGACCATCGGCCCGACGACGCCGCGTGCCCGGACGCCGCCTGGCAGATCGAGGGGCAGGTGCTCGAGGTGCAGTCCGGGGCGTGCCGCCATGGCTGGTTCGTGCAGGAGGCAGGGTCGCTTCGGGCCGGCGACGTGCTCGAGGTGGAGCTGTGGCACACCGGCCTGGATGCGGCGGAGGAGGCGCAGGCCCACGCCGCGCTGGTGCTCGGCGGCGAGGTGCTGTGGGAGGCCTTCGTGGACATCCCGGACGACCCCCGGGTGTGGTCGCTGACGCTGGACCTTCCGTCGGATGTGCCGGAAGGGGAGCTGCTGGGGCTGCACCTGCACAACCACGGCGACAACGTGTGGAAGCTGGGGCCGGTCCTCGTGCGGCGGTAGGGGCGGAACCCCTGCTTCGAGGCTACTAGGGCGCCCATGCAGATCACCATCTCCGACAGATCGGGCCCCGAGCGCGAGGCCGACGCCAAGGCCCTGGCCGCCGAGCACGGCTTCGAGTGGGTGCCCCGCAAGCTCCGCGACCGCGCGGTGCCCCACCTGGTGCTCGGTCGGGAGCTCACCCTGCACAACGGCTCCGAGCGGCTGCGCTGGCATCCCGGGCTGCTCCACGCCATCCGCGACGCCGGCCTGAACCACCCCTGGGCGCGGCTCAGCGGCGTGGAGAAGGGCGACACGGTGCTCGACTGCACCTGCGGCATGGGCGTCGACTCGGTCTACTTCGCCGAGCTGACGGGACGGACCGTGGTGGCCTACGAGGCCAACCTGCCGGTCTCGCTCATCACCCGGGCGGGCCTGCGGCGCGTGGGAGCCGACGTCGAGGTGCGCTTCGGCAGCTCCGTCGAAGCCCTGCGGACGATGCCCGACGACAGCTTCGACATCGTCATCGCCGACCCGATGTTCCCACGGGACGCCGGCCAGACCACCCACAGCCTCGACGGCCTGCGGGGGCTCGGCGAGGCCGGCGGCTTCGGCGCCCGGTGGCTGGCGGACGCCCGGCGCGTGGCCCGCAAGGCGGTGGTCTTCAAGGACTGCGAGGGCATGCCGGTGATGGGCAGTCTGGCACCGGAGGAGACGTACTTCCGGCGGGGGCGGCTCGTGGTCTATGGGGTGTGGCGGTCCTAGGAGGTTGGACGGCCAGGCGTGTCCTGGGGCGACCAGGGGGACCCCAGTGGTTGTCTGATTCCCCGTCGGAGGGCCGCGAGGTCCAGCGTCGGGCACGGGCACGCTTCACGGGTCTTCCTGGGTCGAGGAACCATTCCCCGGCATCTGCAGCCGAACCGGCCCCAACCAACCCGTCAGGAGCAGGTCCCCGTCATCCATGGGGATGAACTGCCCCCCCATGCCCCGGAGGATCGGATCGGCGCCGAGGGTGGTCGTGCCGTGGAGCTCGCCGGAGTCCCAGTCCACGGCCACGAGTCGGAGGACGCCGCCGTCGACCTCGGCCAGGTTCACGGTGTCGGTGGACGTCGAGATCGGGTGCAGGGCCCACTGCAGCGGGCGGTCGAGGGTCCAGGCCTTCTGCAGGGTCCGCGTGGCCGGGTCCCAGTGGACCTTCTGGGCGCCGCGAGGGGCGGGACGGGACACGCCGGCGACGAGGGCGGACGCCTGTACGTCGAGCCCGGCCTCGGTGGTGACGGGGGAGGACCAACCGGCCGCCAGCAGCAGCGCGTCGTGGCCCTGGACGAGCGGGGAGCCGCCCACGAACGCCGGCGCGTCGAAGTCCAGCGTCAGCGCGGCCGCCAGGCGATCGCCGGCGACGTCCAGCTCTCCGGCGGAGGGCACCTCGTCCCGCCAGTAGACCGCGATGGAGGCGGGCTCTCCGGGGACGGGCAGCAGGACGAGGTGGTGCTCGCCGGGTCCGAAGCCCATGAGGGCCGGCGTGGTGCCGGGACCCCAGCCGTGGTGGCCCCGGGCCGAGGGAACGGGAAGGGGGGCCGCCCACGCGCCGTCGGCCTCGTCGATGGACAGCGCGCTGCCCGTCCACACCACCTTTCGCAGGTGGGTCGACGTCGGGACGTACAGACCTCCCTCCGGGTCGATGGCCGGCGTGCCTTCGAAGGTCTCGTCCTGCAGCGGCAGCCGGGCCACCTGCGTGAGGTCCCGATCGAGCACCACGAGGGTGTCGGGCAGCGTGACCACCAGGTGGCCGTCGTGGGTGAGGGTCACGCCCAGAAGCGGATCGGGCGGGGGCGCCCCGTCCGCGGGGGCGGGCGCCTCGACCTCGTCGGCAACCAGCGCATCGAGATCCACGGACGCCGTGCGCGTCAACGGCGCCCGGGGACCCTCGCCGTCGTCGGCGAACCGGTACAGGGTACGCCCCCAGCCCGCGAACAGCCCGCCGTCCCGATCGAGCACGGCGTGCCAGCCCGGCAGGAGAAGCGGGGTGTCTACCGGTCGGGCCTCGCGCCAGGTCGCGAGCGCCTCGAGGCGTGCGTCCTCGTCGGCGGCGTCCCGCAGCGTGGCGCGCAGGGTCTGCAGGGCAGCCGGATCGGGGTCGACGAGCTCCTCGACGGCCGGCAGCTTCGCGCAGTTGACGAGGTCGAGCGCGTCGCCGGAGATGTCGAACTTGCACACCCGATCGGCGCCCGTGACGTACAGGCCGTGCCCATCCCCGGGGTAGGGCCTGTGGAAGGCGTCCGTGTGGGACGGGGCCATCGGCTGCCACTGGACGGCGTCCGCGGAGAGCGCATGGTCGCCGGTCCACGCCCACCTCTTGGTGGTGTCGGTGGCGGCGGTGTTCCAGTGGGTGATGGCGTGGAAGCTGCCGTGCATCAGGAAGGGGTTGTCGGCAGGGGCGGCGCGCACGTCCGACGAACGCCCGGGCGACAGGAACCGATCGAGGCGTCCCGCGACGTCCTGGTTCGGCTCCACGCGCAGCGCGGACTTCGTGCACGCCTGCAACGCAGCGGCGACCACGAGGCCGCAGATCAACACCCGGCGTGTCGGCTCGCGCATGGTCCTCCAGGGGGGAAGCGGAATACCCGTCTTCTCTTCGGGACATGGTCCGGCTTCTTGATGGGTCGGGTTGTGACCTGGGAAGGCGGGATTTCCGACGTCCTGCCTCACCGGCGGGAAAAAACGGCAGGTGCGCAAAGCGTTTTACGGTACCCTTCCGGCCCTGGAGGGTGAACCATGGGAAAGCGCACGTTGATTCTGGTCCTTGCGATGATCGGGGCCTGTCAGGAGGAGCCAGCCGAGGAGCCGATGCGCCCGGCCGACTTCACGGCCCACCCCGGCGTCGAGACGGTCACGGTCACGGGCGCCGAGGCCGGCGCGGAGCTCACCCTGTACGATCCCGAGGGAGAGCCCCTGGTCACCGTGGTGGCCGATGAGCTCGGCACGGCGCACTTCTCCTACATCCCCGGTGAGCACCAGATCCTCGATCTGAACGATCCCGATCCGCTCTCCCTGGCCAGCGGCGACGTCCTTCCGCCGGGTGATGGCTACGTCATCCAGGACGACACCACCGATCCCCCGGCCTGGTCGCAGCCCTTCGATGTGCTCGCGGTCGACGATGTGGCCAGCGAGGAATTCTACGCCTCGCAGACCCTCACCGGCCTGCACTGGTCCCCCCTGACGGGCCCGGACGGCGATCCGGAGTCCGGCTACCAGTACATCGAGATGCGCGACGGCGTGAAGCTCGGGGCCATGGTGCGCTTTCCCGACAAGGCGCTGTACGGTGAGGGGCCGCATCCCACCGTCGTCGAGTACTCCGGCTACAGCCCCTCCCGCCCCGACCGCCCCGACAACGGCTCCTTCATCGCCAACGCCCTCGGCTTCGCCACGGTCTCGGTCAACATGCGCGGCAGCGGCTGCTCCGGCGGCGTGTTCGACGTCTTCAACCGCGCCCAGGCGGCCGACGGCTACGACATCATCGAGGTGGTCGCGGCCCAGGAGTGGGTGTTGAACGGCATGGTCGGCATGGTCGGCCTGTCCTACCCGGGCGTCAGCCAGCTGTACGTCGGCGCCACCAACCCGCCCCACCTGGGCGCCATCGTGCCGCTGTCCGTCATCGCGGACGCCTGGGAGATGCAGTGGCCCGGCGGCATCTACAACGTCGGCTTCACCCGCTCCTGGGTCGAGGAGCGGGAGTCACAGGCCCAGGTCGGTGGCCAGGGCTGGGTCTCCGATCGCATCGCGGCCGGGGATGCCCAGTGCGAGGAGAACCTCGCCATCAGCCACCACAGCGTCGACTTCGAGACCTTCCTGCGTTCCCTGAAGATGCGCCCCGCCTCCTCCGACGACCGTGATCTGCGGCTGCTGGTGGAGCAGATCGAGGCGCCCGTGTTCTTCGGCGGCCAGTTCCAGGACGAGCAGACGGGCCCCCAGTTCGGCGAGATGCTCGACCGCTTCTACATGTCGGAGGATCTGCGGGTGCTCATCGGCAACGGCCGCCACGTCGACGGCTACGCCCCCCACGCCGTGGAGCGTTGGTTCGAATTCCTCGAGTTCCACGTGGCCGGTCGCATCCCCGTGCTCAACCCGCTCATCCGGCAGTTCGGTGCCGGCGAGTTCGGCGGCGAGTTCGGCATGACCGACGTCAGCTTCGGTCCGGACCGGTTCACCGGGTTCGACTCGTTCGACGAGGCCCTGCAGGCGTACATGGCCGAGCCCGACGTCACCCTGCTGTTCGAGAACGGCGGCGATGTCGAGCGTCCCGGCGAGCCGGGGGGCCGCTGGTCGGTGGAGCTGCCGGTGTGGCCACCGCCGGTGCAGGACGACCTGCGCTGGTTCCTCGGCCCCGAGGGCGAGCTGGCGGAAGAGGCGCCGTCCGTCGATGCCTCGGACGCCTGGGCCTTCGATCCCGAGGCCGGTTCGAGCACCTTCTTCGGGCCCCGCGGCTACGAGCTCATGCCGCCTCTGTGGGACGTCGACTGGACCGTGTTCGAGCAGGGCCACATGGCCAGCTACCTCACCGCGCCCTTCGAGGAGGATGTCGTGCTCACCGGGCCCGGCATCGCCGAGCTGTGGTTGAAGAGCTCCGTGTCCGAGATGGACGTGCAGGTCACGCTCACCGAGGTGCGGCCCGACGGCCAGGAGCTGTACATCCAGTCCGGGTGGCTACGGCTCGGTCACCGCGCGAGCGAGGTGGGCGACGACCACCGCATCCTGCGCACCTACGCCGAGGCCGACCACGAGCCGATGCCGATCGGCGAGTGGGTGAGCGCGCGGGTCCAGGTGCACTCGGTGGCCCATCCCGTGCGGGAGGGCTCGCAGCTGCGGGTGATCGTCTCCACCCCCGGGCGCGATCACGGCACCTGGGAGTTCGAGCCGCCGGCCTACGAGGCGGGCGAGGCGCCCACCTTCGAGCTCGGCGTCGGCGGAGCCCACGCCTCCAGCCTGTTCATGTCCGCCCTTCCCGGCATCGACATCCCCGAGGAACTGCCCGACTGCGACGGCCTGCGGGGCCAGGTCTGCCGGCCCTATGCCTTCGTGATGAACGTGGCCGCCGAGTAGGCGGTCCGGCCGCCGTGCCCGTGCCAGGACTGTGGTAGAACGGCGGCGCCCACGATCGAGATGCCCCCATGCTTCGAGCGGTTCCCTTCATCGCCCTGTGGCTGCCGGCCTGCCATGCAGCTTCCGACCATCCCATCGCCGAGCCTCCTCCGGAGGCGCTCGGCTGCTCGGTGTACCCACAGGGCGGCGGCCCGCTGAAGCTGCTGGAAGGCTGCGCCCACCTCGATCCGAGCGGACGGTTGCAGGTCACGCCCGAGGCGCTGGCCGAGCTGTCCTTCGAGGGCGACCTGTCGCGGCTGTACCTCGGTGAGGTCCACCGCTGGTTCTACGTGAACCGCCAGGGTCTCGGGCTCTCCTGCCTGGAGGAGGGGTTCGACTGCGCCCCGTTCCGCGACGGCCTCACCTCGGGCGTGCTGGATGGGGAGGCCGTGTTCTACGGGCCCGATCTGGAGGTCGTGTTCTCCACGGGCCTCGACTGGGCCGGCAGCTTCGCCGATGGGCTCGCCCCCGTCTGCGAGGGCGTGCCTTCGAGCCCGGGCGGTGGGGGAGACTGCGATCAGGGCGCGCGGGCCGGGGGGCGGTGCGGCTACGTCGACGCCGACGGACGCATGGTCCTGCATCCCTCGGTGCCGCTCGAGGCCCTGCCGGCGCGCGACGAGGTACAGCTCTAGGCCGCCAGTCGCTCCCGCAGCGTGGCCACCAGCACCCGTGACGCCGCCACGTCGGGCAGGCCGAGCACGGCGATCTTGTCGGAAGGCTCCCCTACCTCGGCACCGGCCTCGAGCTCGTCGAACGCGGCGTCCATGGCGCTCCGGACCCGGGCCCGGGCTGCGGCATCGAGCCGCCCCATGACCCACCGGTGCACGTTCCAGGCCAGCGAGGCGTGGCGGACCTCGTCGTCGGAGATGCCGGCCATCAGGTGTCGCACGACCTCGTCGCCGGCGTGCTCCGCCTGCCAGCAGCCCAGCAGGGCGCCGAAGGTCTCGCGCACGCAGCCCTCGACGGCGTTCTCGAGGGCGAAGGCCTCGAGGGAGCGCTCGCCCCAGGTGGGTCGTTCGGGCTGCTCGAAGGACCCGCCGTGGCGACCCGCCAGGAACGCCACCTGGGCGGCGTGGCGCACCTCGTCGACCCGTGCGCGCTCGGCGGCCTCGATGAGGGGCCCGGGGGCATCGAACCGCTCGAGCTCGTCCTTCATCCGCTCGAAGGCGAACACACTGGCGGCCTCGAGGCGGGCACACCCGGACAGGTAGTCGGCCAGGCGGACCATCGAGCCACCGGGTGCCAGGCCTTCGGGCCGGCGACCGATGCAGGCACCGGTGCCCGGCGCATCCGGGGCCGCCTTCTGGGCGACGACCTCGGTGGAGCCGTCGGGCTTCACCAGCAGCACCACCTCGTCGTAGGTGATGGGACACGGGTTGGTCATGCGAAGGCCGCGGAGCTCGAAGCCCTGCTCGACCGCACGCCAGCCGCCGTGCTGCGCCTCACCGCAGCGACCGACGAGGAGGCTCGACAGGTTCGCGTACACCCACGCCTCCTCGCCGCTGGCGATGGGCGCCACGAGCTCGGACAGGGGCGACACCGCCGCCTCGGCGACGCCCGGCTCCTTCGCCAGCTGGGAGAGGGCGGCATCGGGCACCCAGCGACGGACCTCGTCGCCCCGGGTGGTGACCACGGACTTCTCGATGCAGATCTGGCCGCACTCGGTGCGCAGGAAGGGCGCGTGGATGGTCTCAAGGCTCGACGCGCACGCCGCCGCTTCGCTGGCACCGGCGCACGCCTCGCCGGCTTCGGAGGCCACGGTCGGCCTTCCTTCCGGCGTGTGGACCGTGCGGACGGAGACGAAGTCGTAGGCGGTGCCCGTCTTGATCCAGCCGGCCTGACCCTCGTTGATGACGTCGCAGGCGATCGCCTGCCAGCCCGACGCCGGCTCGAGGGCCGTGGGGGCTTCCTTTGCGGGGCCCTCGCCGGGGGCGGCGCCGGGTTCGGAGGGCGCGGGTTTCTTCGATGCGCACCCCGCGCTCGCGAGGGCGGCGGCCAGCAGGGCGTGTCGGATGGTGCGGCGAAGCACAGGCTCGAAGGTGTCATGGGACATGTCGGGGTCTCCCTTTGTTGCCCGCCTGCAACGTGTGTGTCGATGCTAGCTTACACCGCTCGGTCCTGCCGGGTGGGACCCGGGACGTCTGGGGGGACGATCGCAGGAAGGATCATTCGGTGAGTTTGCCGTCTTGAATCAAGACGTTGTATGTCTTGATTCAAGACATTGAGGTGAGTATGTCGGAACGACCCCTGTTTCTCGAAGCCCTGGAGATGTTGGGACAGCTGCTCGAAGCGGAAGGGCGCCACTACGATCTGGTGGTGGTGGGCGGAGGCGCCCTTGTCCTCCAAGGCTACATCCAACGCCCCACGGAGGATCTCGACGTTCTGGCCATGGTCGGCGACGACGGATGGCGCGGTGAGAAACCTTTCCCGGAACCTCTTGCCCGGCTGATAGGGATCGTGGGGCTCTCCTTGGATCTTCCCGTCGAGGGACCTCACGATAGAGCCTGGTTGAACCCCGGCCCCAGTTTCCTGATGGACCAAGGCTTGCCGATCGGTTTCCAACAGCGGGTCGAGACGCGTCGATTCCATGGACTCACCCTTCGGGTGGCCGCCAGGATCGACCTCCTGTACCTCAAGGTCCTGGCAGCTACCTCGTTCGACCGGATCGCACGCCGGAAGGTCGATGTGGCAGATCTTGTGGCCCTCCGACCCACTCCGACTGAAATTCGGGGGGCGCTGCGGTGGTGCGCTGGCCTGGATGGCCGCCCGGATTTCCTCCAGACCGAAGGCGCCGACCTCTGCCGTTCGCTCGGACTGCCAGAGGAGGTCTCCTGACATGACCACCGTGCAGGACATGGCCTTGGACTTCCTGTGGGGATGCTGGCGTGCCCTGGGGGTACCGGGCGCACCCAGGCTTCCCCGTGATGTCGCTGTCGATCCGGAATGGCTCATCGTGGCTACGCCCTCGTTCGCTGAGGTGGATCCGAGGCTGGACGAGATGGCGCTGTCCTGGTGTGCGCAGCACCCACACCAGGTGTCTACGCGGCGGCTACGCGTCGTCTCCCGTCAGTCTCCGCAGTCCATGCGACAGGCCTTCGATGGCTTTGCGCAGCAGCTCGAGGCGCTGGCTGGTCCGGAGCGTCGGGGTGGTCGCCAGGAATCGTCGTTGCGTGCTTTCGACATCCCGTTCCACCGGCCATCCGCTGTGGCGTTGCGAGCCCGCGCGGGCATGGGCATCGGGGTCCGGTCGGATCTACTGCTCGAGTTGCTACGACGGGGGGGAGGCTGGGCGCGGGTATCCGAGCTTGCGGAGCGTGTCGGCTACACCAAGCGCAGCGTGGCTCGAACCCTTCTCGACTTCGAGCGTGCCGGTTGGGTTGGGGGCATGGACATCGGTAACGCACGGACCTACGCACTCCAGAAGACGAACATGTGGTCCGATCTGCTCCAGGGTCGAGATCTCGTGTGGTTGCCGTGGAGGGAATGGATGACGTTGATGCACACGCTCGTGCTGCTCGAGCGTCTCTCTGCCAGCCCCGAGGTGATCCGCCGAGCACAGACGGTCGTGGCCTGGAAGAAGCTGGTGGTGCACGCCAAGCCGCTCGGCCTACCGGAACCGCCGGATCCGCGGGGTCGTTCCGATGCGTTCGCTGCCACCTTGGCCTGGGGCCGAAACGCGCTCGACGCGCCGTGGCAAGGCCATGACCAGAGGGGAGCCGACTCATGACCATCCAGGCCACCATCCGAGACGCCACGCCCGACGACGCCTCGGCCATCTGTGCCATCTACAATCCCTTCATCGCCGAGAGCGTGATCACCTTCGAGGAGGAGCAGCTCACGCCGGAGGAGATGGGGGATCGCATCGCGCGCATCCAGGAGCGCTACCCCTGGATCGTCCTGGAAGAGGAGGGCCGCATCCTCGGCTACGCCTACGGCGCGAGCTGGCGGCACCGTCACGCCTACCGCTTCTGCGCCGAGAGTTCGGTGTACGTCGATCCGTCGGTGCAGGGAAAGGGGATCGGGCGAGCGCTGTACGGCGCGCTGATCAAGCGCCTGAAGCAGGATGGGTTCCGCGAGATCATCGGCGTGATCACCCTGCCGAACGAGGTGAGCGAGAACCTGCACCGCAGCTTCGGGTTCCACGAGATCGGCGTGTTCCCCAAGGTGGGCTTCAAGTTCGATCGTTGGCTGGACGTGGCGTTCTGGCAGCTGTCGGTGGGTCCGGCGCCCGAGGGCGACGCGGGCGCGTAGGGGCGTCCTCCTGTGATACCCCTGCCCGACACCCTCCACCGAGGAGCCCACCATGGCCGACGAGCAGACCAAGGACGACACCTTCTACCAGCGCGCCGATGCCCACATCCACCTGTCCAACGACCAGATGAAGATGGGCCTGACCCGCCACCGGGTGAGCGCCTCCCACATGTTCAGCTCCGCCCGGTTCAACGCCTGGGTGAGCTCCCGCGGCTGGCAGACCGCCGAGCAGATGAAGGAGGCCCGTGAGGAGACCATCGAGTTCTTCATGGACCAGTACCGCAAGATGCTGGAGTCCAACATGGACGACTACATCCGCAACTTCGATCGCTACCGGGGCCGCAAGTAGGGTCGGGTTCGTGTGGATCCGCATGAGGGAGCCCGCCGGTTCTGGTAGGCTCCCTGTTCGGAGGATCCCATGAAAGACCGTTCGTCCCGCGGCCTGGCCGTGTTCTTCGCTCTCCTCGCCGTGGCCGCTGGGGTCTACGGCAGCATGCGTGACCACGAAGACGCCGGGGGCGACGCCGCGGCCACCGAGGCGGAGCGTGGGCTGCGTACGGCGGATGCCCAGGCAGGGCAGGCCGCGCTGGCCGTGGCGGTCCTCGACGAGGCCGGACGCATCGTCGCCGACAAGCAGCTGGTCTCCGCGCGGCTGGCATCCACGTTCCCCGGGCGCCAGACGGCGTTGTGCGGCCCGTCCCGCGCCGGCGACTTCGGTCACCAGGAGCGGGCCAACGGCGCGGTCTTCGGCATCCACGGCCAGACGGCCCTCGTCTCCGGTCAGGCCAAGGGCAAGCTGTGGGTCCAGGGGGCCGGGCAGTGGCTGCACTGGGAAGACGGACGATGCCGCTGGGAGGATCCGGCCATGGCCGAGCTCTCCGGCGCGGTCGAGGGCGGCGGCGAGCACGTGGTCACGGGATGCCCGGGCATGGCCGCCGTGCGCACGGACGCCGACGGTCGCTTCGCCCTGAAGGCTCCGGTGGGCACCATGTGCTTCCTGCGTGCCCACCCCGCGGCCCGCGTCGGCACGGGCAACGCCCTCGGCATCCAGGTCAAGGAGGGCGGGGTGTCCGGCCTCGAGCTGTCGTCCCTCGGCGAGGTGGAGGATGTATCCACGATCGCGGCCGGGCTCGCCGACATGAGCCGCGCCATGCTGCAGAGCTACCGCAAGGAGCTCGGCCGACTCGAACAGCTCCCCGAGGACCAGGTCTGGTCGTCCTACCGGGCCCACGTGAAGGCCCAGATCGCCGAGCAGGAGCAGAACCTGCGGGATCTGTCGGATCCGGAGCAGATGCCCACCCTCGTGCGCGACTTCCTGATGGGCGAGACCTGGTGAGCAACTGGTGATGCAGCAGGCACCTCGGCTTCCGAGGCGTTAGCTGCCGGCCATGATTGCCTTTTCCAACGTCTCCAAGCAGCACGGATCCCAGATCCTCTTCCTCAACGCCTCGTTCCAGGTCAACCCTGGCGAGAAGGTCGGACTCGTGGGCCCCAACGGCGCCGGCAAGTCCACCATCTTCCGGCTCGTCGCCGGCGAGGAGGGCCCCGACAAGGGCGGCATCGAGGTGCCCAAGAAGCTCACCATCGGCTGGTTCAAGCAGGATGTGGGCGACTGGAAGGGCCGCAGCGTGCTGGCCGAGACCATGAGCGCCGCCGGTGAGGTCTCCCGGCTGGCCGCCGAGCTCGCAAGGCTCGAGCCGCTGCTGGAACAGTGGGAGGCGCCCGACTTCGACAAGGTCCTCGAGCGCTACGGCGAGGTGCAGGAGCGCTTCTCCGATCTGGGCGGCTACTCGCTGGAAGCCCGTGCGGCCGAGATCCTGGCCGGCCTCGGCCTGCGTCAGGATCAGATGACCGCCGACGTGGGCGAGCTGTCCGGTGGCTGGAAGATGCGGGTGGCGCTGGCGAAGATCCTGCTCAGCAAGCCCGATGTCATGCTCCTCGACGAGCCCACCAACTACCTCGACATCGAGTCGATCCTCTGGCTCGAGGACTTCCTGCGGGGCTTCGCCGGCACCGTGATCATGACCTGCCACGACAAGGACGTCATGAACCGGGTCGTCGGTCGCATCCTCGAGATCGATGGCGGAGAGATCCTCAGCTACTCCGGCAACTACGACTTCTACGAGGAGCAGCGGGCCCTGCAGGCCGAGCAGCGTGAGGCCGCCTACCAGCGGCAGCAGGCGATGATGGCCAAGGAGATCCGCTTCATCGAGCGGTTCAAGGGTCAGCCCTCCAAGTCGTCGGCGGTGCAGAGCCGGGCCAAGAAGCTCGACAAGATCGACAAGCTCGCCGAGCCCAAGCGCCGGGTGGAGCGCACCTTCAAGTTCCGCGACTGCAAGCGGTCGGGCAACGAGGTGATCAAGGTCAAGGGTGTCCGCAAGGCCTATGGCAGCAAGGTCATCCACGACGACCTCGAGCTGATGGTCCGTCGCGGCGAGCGGTGGGCTGTCATGGGGGCCAACGGCGCCGGCAAGACCACCCTGTTGAAGATGATGGCCCAGGTCAGCACGCCCGATGCCGGTGAGGTCGAGCTCGGGGCCAGCGTCGACATGGCCTACTTCGCCCAGCATCAGATGGAGCAGCTCGACGGCAGCCGCACCATCATGCAGGAGCTCGAGGCCTTCGCGCCGGCCGCCAACATCGGCACGCTGCGCAACCTCGCGGGTGCCTTCCAGTTCACCGGCGACGACGTCGACAAACCCATCAGCGTGCTCTCCGGTGGCGAGAAGGCCCGTCTCGCCATGGCGAAGATCATGTACCGGGCCCCCAACCTGATGATCCTCGACGAGCCCACCAACCACCTCGACATCGAGACCAAGAACAGCCTGATGAAGGCGCTGTCGAAGTACGAGGGCACCCTGGTGTTCGTCAGCCACGATCGCGCGTTCCTGCGCGGCCAGGCCAACATGGTGCTCGAGCTCGGCGGCGAGGAGGGCCCCCGGGTCTACCCCGGCAGCTACGACGAGTACGTCACGGTCACGGGCCGTTCGGCACCGGGCATGCGCGCGCAGGAGTGATGCGCAGGCGACGGTCCGCGGAACGGTGAGACCTCGCATATCGGGGAATATCCCCGGTTCGCGCCCACGGTGGACGGACTAGGGTGTCTCGGAGGCCCATGTGCACGGGCCGAACGAGGTCCACCCATGCCCAGCATCCGCCACCTGATCGTCGTCGCCCTGGCCATCACGGCCTGCAAGGGCCCTGTGACCCCGCCCGAGCAGAATGACGAGTGGCCCGACAGAGACGGCGACATCGAGCTGGAGCTGCAGGAGATCGCCTCCGGCGTGTGGCTCCACACCTCCTGGGGCGAGGTGAACGGCAAGCCGGTGCCCTCCAACGGCCTGGTGGTGCGCGACGGTGCGGGGCTCATCCTCATCGATGCCGCGTGGGGCCCGGCGGCCACCAAGGCCCTGCTCAGCTGGGTCGAGTCGGAGGCGGGGGTGCCGGTCAAGCAGGCCATCGTCACCCACTTCCATGTGGATCGGGTCGGTGGCACGCCGGTGCTCGAGCGGGCGGGCATCCCCGTGCTCGCCAACGGAAAGACCGTGGAGCTCATGAAGGGGGGTGACCTGCCTCTTCCTACCTCCCTTGGAGAGCTGGAGCCGGGCGATACCGTCGAGGTGGGCTCCATCGAGGTCTTCTATCCGGGACCTGCCCACACGCTCGACAACGTGATGGTGTACGTGCCCGGGGCCAAGCTGCTGTACGGCGGATGTGCGGTGCGATCGCCCGATCGTCCCGGTCCGGGCTACACCGGCGATGGCGACGTGGAGGACTGGGCGGCGGCCATCATCCGGGCGCGCGACCGGTACCCCGACGCCACGAAGGTCGTCCCGGGACACGGCGCCATGGGGGATCGGGAGCTCCTCGAGCACACCATCTCCCTGTTCCAGTAGATCGCATCGGGCTCGAATCCATCAGGGCACGGGGGACCGTGCCGAACCGGAGGTTCCCACCGTCGGAGAGCCCTTGGCCGCAGATGACGACATCCGGACGCCACCACTGAGCCACCCGGAGCCCCATGAGGAGCACAAGTTCCTCCGTGGGGTGCGCGACGATCCCCGGGAGCTGGCCACCGCGGGCCGCATCTTCCTGGAGTACACGCGGGGGTTCGAGGCGCTCGGCAGCATCGGCAGGTGCGTCACGGTGTTCGGGTCCGCGCGCTTCTCCGAGGATCACCCGTACTACCAGCGGGCCCGCAGGATGGGGCGTCGGCTCGCCGAGGAGGGCTACGCCGTGATGACCGGCGGGGGCCCCGGGATCATGGAGGCGGCGAACCGGGGTGCCAAGGAAGGGGGCGGCCTGAGCCTGGGCTGCAACATCATCCTGCCGATCGAGCAGAGACCGAACCCCTACCTCGATCGCTTCGTGGGGTTCGAGTACTTCTTCGTTCGCAAGGTGATGCTCATCAAGTACAGCCACGCCTTCGTGGTGATGCCCGGTGGTTTCGGCACCCTCGACGAGGTGTTCGAGGTGGGCACCCTGATGCAGACGGGCAAGCTCGACCCGTTCCCCATCGTGGCGATGTGTTCGGACTTCTGGGACGACATGCGGCGCTTCTTCCGGAAGACGCTCCTGAAGGCAGGAACCATCGATCAGCGGGACCTCGACCTGCTGCACGTCACGGACTCCGTGGATGAGGCGATGGAGATCATCCGTGCTGGTCGGGGGCCCTGACATGGTCCGAAGGTACTCCGATGACGAGCTGGTCCATGCGCACCGGCCGGACGAGATCCGACGTCGGTTGTCGGAGGAACCGCCGGAGTCGGTGCTGTCCGATGCCGTCCTCGGGGCCATCGACGGCTGCGTGACCACCTTCTCGGTGGTGTGTGGTGCCGTGGGTGCGGGATTCGAACCGGTGGTGGCCCTCGTGCTCGGGATCGCGAACCTGCTGTCGGACGGCTTCTCGATGGCCGTGAGCAACCACGAGGCCGTTCGGGCCGAGATGGAGGTGCTCGAGTGGCTGCGGGAGGAGGAGGAGCGCCACATCGACGAGGTGCCGTGGGGCGAGCGCCAGGAGATCCGCCAGATCTTCGCGGACAAGGGCTTTCGGGGCGACGTCCTCGAGCAGATCGTCGACACGATCTGCAGCGATCGTCGGCTGTGGGTGGAGACCATGCTGGTGGAGGAGCACGGCCTGCGGAAGGGCACGCCGAACCCGTGGCGCTCGTCCCTGGCCACCTTCGGTGCCTTCGTGACGGTGGGGGCCATGCCGCTGATGCCGTTCATGGTGCCCGGCTGGTCGGTGGAGCTGCGGTTCGGGCTGTCGGTGGCGGTGGCCGCGGTGATGTTCTTCGCGGTGGGCGCGCTCAAGGGGGTCGCGGTGGGGCGCTCGCCGCTCGGATCCGGCGTGCGGACGCTGGTGTCCGGCGGGGCCGCGGCATCGCTTGCCTGGGGCGCCGGTTGGCTGCTTCGGGAGGTGGCGGGGCTCAGCTGAGGTGACGGCCTGCGGCGGAGGCGGTCACGCGAGGATCCGATGCTGTTCGACCGCCCGGTGCAGGGCGTCCAGCAGGCCCTCGGGGGTGGTGTAGCGGATGACGATGTGGTGGGGGTTGCCGGAGACCATCGCGGACAGGCGGCGCGGTGAGGTCTCGTCGAACAGGGCGATGACGGGGATGCCGCGGGCCTCGGCGCGTCCGAGCTCGTACCCGACCCCGAGGCTCGGTGTGGTGACCTCGGCCACCACCAGATCGGAGGCATCGATCCAGTGGACGTCGCGGGCGAAGATCTCCCGGGCGTGCAGGGCCGTTTCGCCGGCGCCGTCGAGGGCCTGGCGGCCGACGTGCTCGGTGAGCACCGTGCCGTGCTGGCGGAGGAGGGCGATGATGGCCGGGTAGATGGCGGCGTGGTCGCGGCCACCGGTGATGGAGCCGGCGAAGTAGATGTTCATGGCGTCCTCGTTGGGCTGGACCGACGGGGCGTCGGCCGCAGCGGATGGACTTGCTACGATGACGCCTGGGGTGGAACCTCAGGGATTGGGGACAATGCTCATACCATGGGGGCCGGGTGTTCCCTGGCGCACCGGCTGCGCGCCGTCGCGTCGGCGCTGCTGTGGAGAGGTGCCGGTCCACCTCTTGTAGGCCCTGCAGAAACCGCTCACCTGGGCGTAGCCGGTGAGCCAGGCGATCTCGCCGATGGACAGCTCGGAGCTGCACAGGAAGCGCTCCGCGAGGTCGATCTGCACCTGGGTACGCACGTCGCGAAACACGAGACCCCTGTGGGTGAGGCGTCGCTGGAGCGTGCGACGGCTGGTGCCGAGGCGCCGTGCCACGTCGTCGATGCCCGATGGCCCGCCCTCGAGGTCGCGGGCGATGGCATCCCGCAGGCGTGCCTCGAAGTCGTCGCCGGGATGCAGGCGTGCGAGGGCCTCGTCGGCGTGCCGGGTGACGATGGATCGCAGCTCGGGATCGGGACTGCGGGTGGGGATGTCGAGGACCGACGAGGACACCACGATCGCGTCTTCCGTCTGCTGGTAGACGACTGGACACCGGAACGCGCGGGCGGTGGCCTCGGCGTGGGGCGTGCGGGCATGGCGGAAGCGTATCGCCGTGGGCTTCCAGTCCCGGGCCGCGGCGAGCCGAAGGGTGCGCACCATCGACATCAGGGCGAACTCGGCGGCTTGCAGCGGCAGCTCGCAGCGCTCGTCGCCGCGGATGTGCCGGGAGACGATCACCTGGTCGACTTCCCACCGCAGGTGGATGTGGCCGTGGGTGTTGGCCAGCGGGAAGTAGCGGAGCGAGGCCTTCACGGCGTCGCCGATGGTGGGCTGGGTCCGGATCACGTAGTCGATGGTGCCGTAGTACCCCCGTGCAATGGCCTGTGCGGCCTGCAGGCCGATGGCGGCGCGGCCGGTGTGGGTGACCACGGCGTGCCAGGCGTCCTTCCACAGATCCTGGGGCAGCATCGCGTCGGGGTCGCGCAGCGTCTCATCGGTGATCCCGTGGTGTCGCTGGAAGGCCTGGACGTCCATGCCGTGGGTCTGGGCGAGCTGCAGCACGCTGCGGATCTTGCGGGCACCGACACGACCTCGCATGGACGAGCCTCCTTGGTTCACGACGTTACCACGGCCTCTTCGGGCGTTGGCACGACGTGCCAACGCAATGGCACCGTCGGCACGCACCCCCTACCCCCGGTCGACCTACACAGGGACATCCGATCCCTGGAGGTTCCCATGATGTGGATGTCCCTGCTCCTGACTGCCGCCGTCGCGGCACCCGAGACCCCGCCGACGCCCGGCGTCACCGTGCTGTCCCTGAACACCTCCGGCGTGATGGGCTTTGCGACCCTCAACGTGGGTCGCATGGGGTTCAACGTGGAGCATGTGGTGCGTGGCCGGCACGGCCTGCTGGTGGAGGCCGGCATCATCCACGTCCATGGAGATCCCAGCCACCTGTGGTCGGGTGGAGGTGCCCTGGGCTGGCGGTACCACTTCGGAGGCGCCACGGATGCACCCTTCGTCGGCGTACGTGTGGCCGCCGAGGCGGGATGGGGGCGCTACATGCCGGGGATGGGGGAGGGCCTGGGCATGTCCGGCGCCCACGGAGGCGAGGGCGATGTGCCCCTGGATGTGCTCCACCTGAACGCCACGGCCCACGTGGGCTACCGGTGGCAGGTGGCCGGGCGGGTGCAGCTCACCTACCGGGTAGGCGCCGGATACGGCCACACCGTGATCACCGCCCGCGAAGACGGCATGTTCGCGAACGACGCGGAGGCCTTCTCCATGGATCGGTTCCAGAGGTTTCCCTTCGTCGTGGACACCGAACTGTCGGTGGGCATCCGGTTCGGCCGACGTCCCGTGGCCGTGGGAGGGGGCTCCTCCGAAGACGCGCACACCGGGGAACAGGGTTAGGCTCAGCGCGGCCCCCGCGGCTCGTGGGGTGAAGGACGTGACATGCCCATCCGCATCTCCAACGCCGTGTCCATCCCCGACGAGGAGGTCGAGCTGACCGCCGTGCGTGCCCAGGGGGCAGGCGGCCAGAACGTCAACAAGGTCGCGTCGGCCATCCACCTGCGCTTCGACGTGAAGGCGAGCAGCCTTCCGACCTTCTACCGGTACAAGCTCCTCGCGCTGAGCGATCGTCGCATCACCAAGGACGGCGTGATCATCATCAAGGCGCAGCAGCACCGCGATCAGGTCCGCAACCGCGAAGACGCCATCGAGCGGCTGGTCGAGCTCATCCAGAGCGTGGCGGTGGTGCAGAAGAAGCGCATCGCGACCAAGCCCACCCGCGCGAGCCAGAAGCGCCGGGTGGAGGGCAAGAAGCTCCGCGGCAAGAAGAAGGCGCTGCGGGGCAAGGTGCGGGAGTAGGCCAACGCAAGAGCCCACGGCCTGCGCCGAAGGAGTACCAGCCTTCCGGTACAGGAGCCCGCCGATGCCCCACAAGCGCCAGGCCACGGCCTTTGGCATTGCCGCTGATGACTACGCCACGTTCCGTGCGGGGTTTCCCGACTCCTTCTTCGATCGTCTGGCGGCCTTCGGGGTCGGCCAGGAAGGCCAGGCGGTGGTGGATCTGGGCACGGGCACCGGCACGCTGGCCCGGGGGTTCGCCCGGCGGGGGTGCGAGGTGGTGGGCGTCGATCCGGACGAGCGACTCACGCTGAAGGCCCAGCAGCTCGATCAGGAGGCAGGGCTCGAGGTGCAGTACGTGACGGCGTGGGCGGAGGAGACGAGCCTGCCGCCCGGGTCGGCCGATGTCGTGACGGCGGGACAGTGCTGGCACTGGTTCGACGAGCCCGCGGCCAGCGAGGAGGTCGTGCGGCTGCTCAAGCCCGGCGGCAGGCTCGTGATCGCCCACTTCGACTGGGTGGCGCTGAAGGGCAACATGGTGCGCGACACGGAGATCCTCATCGAGAAGTACAACCCCGCCTGGCACATGGGCCAGGGCCTCGGCGTCCACCCCGAGTGGCTTCCCGGGCTCGGGCTGGCCGGTTTCGGCGACCTGGAGACCTTCTCCTACGACATCGAGGTGCCCTACACCCACGAAGCCTGGCGTGGCCGGGTGCGGGCCTGCGCGGGCATCACCGTGCTGCCGCCGGATGCCAAGGCGGCCTTCGACGCGGAGCACGCGGCGATGCTGGCGGAGACCTGGCCGGAGGAGACGCTGCGGGTTCCGCATCGGGTCTTTGCCATCGTGGCCGGCAGGCCGTAGACGGCCTGCCGGCCAGAGCGGCGCTGGTGCTTCGTCGCGGCGGGGGGCGTGTACAGGAGTACACTTTCCCCCTTGCTCCTCGCTCCAGCGCCGCTCTGGCGCGACAGGCCTCGGGTGTGCGGCTGAAGCCATGCTCTGGGATTGCTTTCGCTTTTCTGCAGGGGGGCGGGGCGGTCGGGGGCCTGGGTACTGCCATTGCTTCGTCGCTCTGCTCCTCGCCCTGCCGGCACCCATGACCCCTCGGGGTGGGGGTGATGGAGACACACGGGGATGGGCTTGGCGCATGAGGGCCGGTGCTTCGTCGCGGCGGGCCTTGTGTACAGGAGTACACGTCGGTCCTTGCTCCTCGCTCCGGCAGCGCTGGGGCGCGACGGGCCTCGGGTGTGCGGCTGAAGCCATGCTCTGGGATTGCTTTCGCTTTTCTGCAGGGGGGCGGGGCGTTCGGGGGCCTGGGTACTGCCATTGCTTCGTCGCTCTGCTCCTCGCCCTGCCAGCACCCATGACCCCTCGGGGTGGGGGTGATGGAGACACACGGGGATGGGCTTGGCGTATGAGGGCCGGTGCTTCGTCGCGGCGGGGGGCGTGTACAGGAGTACACTTTCCCCCTTGCTCCTCGCTCCAGCGCCGCTCTGGCGCGACAGGCCTCGGGTGTGCGGCTGAAGGGGTGTCGCTGGGATTGCCTTCGCTTTTCTGCAGGGGGGCGGGGCGGTCGGGGGGCCGTGCCGCCTACGGGATCTTTCGTAGGTACCCCTCCCAAAGCGCATGGCTTGACGGTCGGGCACGCTTCTTGGGACAACGGAGGGACCCCGATCCCCCGAGGAGGGCTGCATGTCCGGCGAGCAGGCGATGATGCAGACCATTCGTCGCTGGTTCAAGCAGGACGGATGGACGGTCCACGGCGACGACGATCCCGCGGTCCTGCGGATGCGGTGCAGCACCGACGAGGCCAGCTGGCTGTGCCTCGCCCGCTGGGTGGAGCGTCTCGACGTGTTCCTCTTCGAGGCCATCCTCGACACCCGCGTGCCCGAGGGCCGGCGGATGGAGGCCCTGCGCTTCGCGGCGCAGATGAACTACCACTCCAGCTACGGCAGCTGGGATCTCGATCTGCGCGACGGCGAGGTGCGGTTTCGTGCCTCCGTGGACGTCGAGGGGATGGAGCTGTCGGATCAGGCGATCCACAACGTGGTCTACGGCTGCCTGCGCGGCATGCGGAACCACCACCACCGGTTCCTCGCGATCATCCAGGGCGTCCGTGCCGACGACGCCTTCGAGGACGTCACGCAGGGGCGCCCGACGGTCCGCCCCGTGATCCGCACCGAGCGCACGGGCGACGGCGAGCAGCACTACTCCCGCGCGGGGAGCGCCGAGGAGCTCGCATCGCTCCGGGGCACGCTGCAGGCCCAGCAGGCCTCCGTCGTGGAGGACCACGCGTCCACCCGCCGCATCAACGATGCCGCACGGCTGCTGGTGAACGGCCTGTTCGACGAGGCGATCACGGCCTGGCTGTCGATCGCCGAGGCGTGGCCCGCCCGGGCCGGTCTGGCCTGGTCGCAGGTGGGCGCGGCGTTCTACTTCAAGGGCGACTACGGCACGGCCATCCACTACTACGAGAAGGCCAAGGAGGCCGGAGAGCAGGGGATGGACGAGAACATCGAGGAGGCGGTGGAAGCGATGGCCGTGGGCTGACCGGGCTGGCGCGGATCAAGGCGCAACCCCGTCGTGCCGCTTCTCCGGGGGACCCTGCCCGGAGTCCGCCTTGTCCCGCCGTCTGCTGCTCGTCGTGTTCACCGCGATCATCGCCCTGCTCGTGACGCCCGTCCTGATCGGGTCGCCGCCGCCTGCCGGCGCCGAGGACCCCTACCAGGCCCAGCTTCGGGCGGAGCGCATGCGAGCCATCAACCGGGTCCGGAACGCGCCGCTTGTCACCGAGGATCAGCTCTGGGGCCGCTGGCGCGTCCGAAGGGTCCTCGCGATGTCGGGGGACCGCAGGGAAGGGCGCACACGTCTCGTGACGGACGAGACCACCTTCTTCCACCACGGCGTCTACACGTTGTTCGAGGACGGCTCGCTCACGGCCGGTCCCTTCGACGTGCCCGGCACCTGGGAGCTCGTGGACGACGGCGAGGTGCTGCGGGTGAACACCTACCGGGACGGCGACGAGTTCTACGAGGTGGCGGTGCGGGGCAAGATGATGGAGTGGGTGTCCCAGACGCCGATCCCCGTGTCGGCCGGGCTGGGGGACGTGGTGGTCCGCTTCATCTGGGAGGGCCAGCCCGGTCAGTGGGAGACCCTCGATCCCTCGTCTGCGGCGCCGTCGATCATCAACCCGATCATCCTCGAGGGGGCTCAGACGGAGTGGATCCGGCGGGGGCCGTTCCCGCAGATGCCCCAGGAGGCCATCGACGATGGCTGGGACGAGGTGGACTGCACGGTCTCCATGACCCTCGACGACCAGGGCCGTCCCTACCAGTTCGGCTTCCCGGACTGTCCGGAGGTCATGCGGGAGAACGTGCAGGATGCGCTGCAGCAGTGGCGGGCGGTGCCGGGGCTGGAGAACGGCACGGCGGTGATCGTCGTGGTGCCGGTGCGGTAGGGCGGCTTCCCGCGTCGCGGGGGCTCAGCGCCGGCGACGCCGGGTGGTGGCGAGCAGACCCACGGCCAGGCCGAGCCAGCCGGCGTGGCCGCCAGAGGCGTTGCAGCCGCAGCCCGTCGCGGAGCGGTCGTCGCTGGGCTCGGGGAAGGAGTCCACGGTGCCGGGATCGACCCACAGGGTGTCGCCGGTGTCGTCGTAGTCGCCGATCTCGACGGTGACGTCGGCCTCGTCGCAGGCGCCGTCGTGGTCGCAGATGCGGTAGCGGAAGGCGTCTTCGACCGCGTCGCCGCCGTCGTGGGTGTAGAAGATGTCCATGCCGGCGATGTCGAGCTCGGTGGCGCCGTGGGCGGGCGCCACCGTGACCTCCATGGTCCAGGCGTCCAGGTCGTCCTCGGGATCGATGTCGTTCTCGAGCACGGGGATCAGCACCGTGCGGCCCGGCCGGACCCGGGCCGCGTCGTCGATGGCCACAGGGGCGTCGTTGGTCTGCAGCACGCTCAGGGTGACGTTCGCCTCGTCGCACAGGCCCTGTCCGTTGCAGATCCGGTAGTCGAACCTGTCGGTCGACGGCTCGGTGCCGTCGTGCTGGTAGGTGACGAGACCGGTGGACGGGTCGGCGGTGGCGGTGCCGTGGATGGGGGCGGAGGTGACCGTCACGGAGGACAGGTCCATGTCGTCGAGCGGGTCGTCGTCGTTGGCGGCCACCTCGATGGCCACGGCGGCGCCCTCCTCGACGTACTCCCAGTCGTCGACGGCCACCGGCGGCGTGTCGAGGGGGTACATCGCGAGGGTCACGGTGGCCGTGCCGCAGTCGCCGAACAGGTCGCACGCCTCGTAGACCAGGCTGTCCGCCAGCTCGCTCGAGGTGGTGTGGGTGTAGGTGATGACGCCGCTGACCGGGTCGACGGAGGTGGTGCCCCAGCTCGGCGCCGTGGTGACGGTGACGGAGCCGGGGTCGATGCCGTCGTCGACGTCGGCGTCGTTCCACAGCACGTCGATCGCCCGCGAGCCGCCCACGGGCACACCCGCGTCGTCGGGCAGGATCGTGGGCGCGTCGTTCACGCCGACGATGGTCATGGTGACGGTGGCCGTGGCGGTGTCGCCCTCGTCGTCGGTGACCTCGTAGGTGAAGCTCTCGGTGGTGGTCTGGCCGTCGGCGAGGGCCTCGAAGCGGTCCAGCGACTCGTACAGCAGGCTTCCGTCGGACTCGATGGTGACCAGGGCGTCGGTGACGAGGTGGACGAAGATGCCCACGTTGGAGGCGAGCCCCTGCACGGCGGTGACCTCGAGGCTGCCGCCGTCCGGGTCGACGTCGTTGGCGAGCACGTCGCCGCTGTAGTCGTCGTTCTCGGCCACGGTGAAGGCATCGTCCAGGGCGGTGGGCGCCTGGGATCCCGTGGGGAGGGTGAGGAGGGCGACGCCCGAAGGCTGGTCGGCAGGCCCCGGCAGGTCGGCGTGGCAGCCGGCGAGGGCGAGGCACAGGGCGAGGCAGTGGCGTGGACGAAGGTCCATCGGGACTCCCGGGGTGGGACGAGCGGTGGCGCGACGGCGCTGGCAGGGCCCGATGGTAGGGGATGGCCTTCGGCAGGGGAAGGGCCTGCCATCCGGTACAGGGCGCTCTGGGAGGCTGCAGCCCGATCCCTCGGCTTTCACGGCATCTTGCCCCCCTGATGGCGTCGGGTCGCGCTATCCTGTGGCCTCCCCGGTCACAGGAAGCAGGCATGGACCAGGCAGAGCAGCATCGGCTCCTGTCCGACGAGGTGCGGCGTCGGCGGACAGAGGCCGTGACCTACCGTCGCGACCACCCCTGGCGTTCGGCCGGTCGGGCGGCGCTTGCACTCGTGGTGCCGGGGGCCATCTTCTCCGCGTTCGTCTCCGTCAGCGCCCTCGTGACGGACCGGGAGCTGCCCGCACCCGCCGACGTGCTGTTTCCTCTGGTGCTCTTCATGGGGATCATGGCGGCCCAGCTGGTCTGGAGCATGCGCAAGGGGGTGGTCCTCACCGAGGACGCCATCGCCGAGGAGGTCCGTCGCCGGCAGGCCGAGTGGCAGAAGACCACCGGCCCGGGCTGGATGTGGCGTGCCGTCCGCCTCGGCCTGGGGATGGGCGTGCTGGTCGCCGGCGCGGTCACCGTCATGGGGCCCTTCCTGCTGTCGGCCACCACTGACCTCGAGCTCGGAGAGCTGCTCGACGGGTGGGCGCTGTTCGTCGGTCTCACCTTCCTGTGGACCATCCCCTTCGCCTTCGCCGTGCGGCTGCTCGTACGCTGGCTGCACGTCCGGTTCCGGCGACAGGCAGGGATTGAACCATGACCATCCCCTCCACCGACCGCTTCGACGTCCGCAACGACCTCGCCGCCAAGGCCCGCCGCTACGAGCAGGGGCCGATCGGCTTCGTCGTCTACCGGTGGATCGGCACCTCGGCCTTCCTCATCGTGCTGGCCAACAGCCTGATCCTGGCGGAGTCCTGGACGCGCACGCTGGGCACCGGCGAGGCCTGGACCTGGGACCTCACGCCGGTCATGGACACCACCTCGGTGTGGTTCTGGGTGCGGCACGTCGGCCTGCCCCTGTGGGCCGGTCTGATGGTGTGGAACCAGGTGCGCACCCTGAAGGCCTGGCAGGCCGATCCGGACGCCCTGGTGGCCGACACCGCCGCCGAGCTCGAGCGGGAGCATTTGGCCATCAGCGATCCGGGCTGGCTCCGCGGTCGCCTGAGGGGCATCGTGCGCTGGTCGGCCTTCGCGGGTGTGCTGCTCGGCGCGCTGGTGGCCACCGCGCTGCCGGCGGATGCCCTCCTGGCGGGCAGTGCCCTGGCCACGGGTGCACTGTCGGCCGTCGGCGCCATGGCCGTGCTCGTGCCGGCCCTGTGGGCGGCGAACGCGGCCGCCCGGGGGCTGTACCTCAAGCTCGCGAGCAGCACATGACCGAACAGACGCCCCTGACCTTCCGGGAGCAGCACTTCCTCGATCGCATCGAGAAGACGAAGGCCGCCTACGAGGCCCATCCGGTGTGGTTCGTGCTGTGGCGGTGGATGCTGCTGTCGGCCGTGTGGGTGGGCGGCTGTTGGTTCCTGGTGGCGCTGGAGCCCTGGGTGCGGGCGAACGTGCCCGCCGGGGGGCCTGGTCTTCCTGCCGACTGGGTGCATCCCCTGGCGGTGGCTTCGAATCCCTTCGCCTGGATCGCGAACCTGGGGCTCCCCCTGCTTCTCGGCGGGCTGCAGGTGAGGGGCTGGCACAAGACGCGGGCAGCCTGGGCGGATCCGGTGGCCCTGGCCAGGCGGCAGGCCGCGCAGATGGACGACTGGGAGAAGAACGGCGGCGGCATGCTCGCCGCCTGGAAGGTCTGGATGGGCTGAGGAGGCCGCCCCAGGTCGGGCCGCCCCCTCCCGCGCGGCTCACTCGGTGGTGGCCATGGTGGGCTTCGTCGCGTCGTGCTTCGCCTCGAAGGTGCGGACCTCGATGGGGGCCATGGAGGATGGCAGGTTCTGCGTCAGGTTCTGCCCGAAGCTGTCCGTGAACACCATGCACAGCTGCCACGCCTGGAAGGTCCGCGGGTGCTTGGAGGCCGCGACGGTGACGGTCTCCGTGGTGCTGGTCTCCTTGGACACGCTGATGGTGTGGGTCGAGCTGTGTTCGTAGGAGAAGGTGGCGCTGAGCTTGGCCTCGAGTGCCTTGTAGTCGCCACCCACCTCCGCGCCGATGGTCACGCCGAAGGTGTCGGTGGTGGAGACGGAGGTGGTGGTGCCCGTGGTGATGCTCACCTCCCGATCGTAGCTGGCTCCGGGGTCCAGGTAGCCGGGCTTGATCTGGGTCCAGTAGTACCCGATCTGGACGTCGACCTTCTCCGTGGACGCGGTGATGGAGCGGACGACGATCTTGCTGCCCCCGTCATGGTCTTCCCTGAGGGCCACGAAGGGGAAGCCGGCGGCCCATGCCGTGGCGGGCACCACCACGGTGTAGGTGCGGAACGTGTTCGTGTGGATCTTGATGGACTCGGCCCACGCGGCTCTGCCCTCTTTCATCGACCACGGCCAGGTGGTGACGGTCAGGTGCGCCGAGTGGCTCACGGCCTTGGCCTCGAAGGTGATGGTGAGCGGAACCGGGGTGATGCCCTTGACCTCGAGGACGCTGCTCCCGATGTGCCAGGCGCTCTGTCCGCCGTTCCACTTGGCGTCGATCAGGTTGAGGTTGGCCGTGGGCGTGATGACGCCGGTGCTCAGATCGAGGGTCTGGGGTGGCACGACGTGGGTCGAGGCCGAGTCGAGGTGCACGGTCGGCGTGGGCGACGGTGCGAACTGGTTGTCGCCAGGGACCTCGGGCGGGCCCTGATCGAGGGACCAGCCCCAGATCTGGGCGTGGAAGGACGTGCGGTTGTCTTCGGTGGGCATGGAGGATCCTCCTGTCGACGCTCGGAACGAGCAGGTGGAGCTTCCCACGCGGGCCCTGCGCCCCCCGTATGGGGATCGACACCTACGTAGGTCGTCGCGGAAGTTTTCCTCAGCGCTCGAGCACGTCGATGACCGTCTGCAGGGCCTCGCGGAAGGTCTGCATGGCCTGATCCCCCAGCCTCGCGCGTACCTCGGCCTCGATCCCTGCCAGGATGCCGAGACCGTGGGACAGCGCCTCCGCCCCGCTGCTGGAGTAGCGCACGAGCCGGGCGCGGCCGTCGGTGGGGTCGGGGATCTGCTCGACCATGCCCCACTCGATGAGGTCACCGAGGAGCTGGCCGACCGCCTGCTTGGAGATGCCGAGACGGGCGGCGAGCTCGGTGGCGCGGACCCCCTCGAAGTCGAGGTGGGGGAACAGCCGGGTGTGGGCCGGCCGAAAGGGGGGCGCGCCGGGCTGCGCGCGGAGACGCTCCAGGGCGCTCTCGTCGAGCAGCCGGGCGGCACGGAGGAGGAGCTCGCCGGTGCTGGCGGCGCGGGCGGCCTCGAAGGTCTTTCTGGGATCGTGGGTCATGACCCCATCCTATCAAGACAAGTTCTCTTGACCAATCATCGGGAGCCGATACATATGGTAAAGCACCCTTTACCAAATGGAAGGTGAAGATGTCCCAGCCCGACTGGCTCGATCGCGACCTGTGGCCCTACGCGCCCCGCTTCCACACGCTGCCGGAAGGACGGCTGCACTACGTCGACGAGGGGGAGGGCGCCCCGGTGCTCTTCGCCCACGGCACCCCCACCTGGGCGCTGGAGTGGCGCCACGCCATCGAAGGCCTGCCGGAATGTCGCAGGATCGCCGTGGACCATCTGGGCTTCGGCCTGTCGGACCGACCGGTCGGTACAGGCTATCGGCCGGAGGATCACGCGGCCCGGTTCGCCGACTTCGCCGACGCCCTCGACCTGCGGAACGTCACCCTGGTGGTCCACGACTTCGGGGGACCCATCGCGCTGCCGTGGGCGCTGGAGAACCTGGATCGCATCCGTCGCCTGGTGGTGATCAACACCTGGGCGTGGTCCCTGGCCGACGACCCGGCGGTGGCCCGGCCCGCGAAGCTCATCGGTTCGGGCTTCGGGCGGTGGATGTACCGCTGGCTCAACCTGTCGCTGCGGGTCATCGCGCCGTCCGCCTGGGGCGATCGCAGCAAGCTCACCCCGGCCCTGCAGGCGCAGTACCTGGCCCCCTTCCGGGACCGCGACGCCCGCGGGCAGGTGCTCTGGCCGCTCGCGAACAGCCTGCTGGGCTCGACCGCCCACTACGAGGGGCTCGAGGCCCGCCTCGACCGGCTCGCGGACACGCCTGTGAGTCTCGTCTGGGGCATGAAGGATCCGGCGTTTCCCCCCAAGCACCTCGAGCGCTGGAAGCGCCACCTTCCCCACGCCGAGGTGGTGGAGCTGCCGGACGCCGGCCACTGGCCCCACGAAGAAGCGCCGGAGGCGGTCGTGGACCATCTCCGGCGCGTGCTCGGCGTGTGAGGGCAGCAGGTCAGCGCCGCCTGCGACGCCCCACCGCCAGCAGCCCGACCCCGAGGCCCAGCCAGCCGGCGCTGCCGCCGGTGCTGTTGCAGCCGCAGCCGGGCACGAGCTGGTCGTCGTCGCCGGGGCTGCCCGTGCCGGTGTCGTCGCGACCGGTCTCGGCCGAGTCCGAGGTATCGGCGGTGTCTTCCGGCTCGCCGATCGCCACCGTGACCGCCGCCTCCGCGCAGGCGCCCTGGGCGTCGCAGATCTGGTAGCGGAAGCCGTCGTCGACCGCATCGCCGCCGTCGTGGATGTAGGTGATGGCGCCGTCGGCCGTGGAGATCTCCGTGAACCCGTGCTCGGGCGCCACGGTCACGGCGAGGGTGTACACGTCGAGGAGGTTCTCCGGGTCGGTGTCGTTGTCGAGCACCGGGATGGACACCGACTCGCCGGGCAGCACCCGGGCGTTGTCGGGGACGGCCACGGGATCGTCGTTCACGGGCGTGATGCTCACGGAGACGTGGGCGGAGTCGCACTGGGCCTGGGCGTTGCAGATGCGGTAGTCGAGCCCGTCGGAGGTGCTCTCGCTGCCGTCGTGCTGGTAGGTGACGACACCGGTGAGCGGGTCGATCGTGGTGGTACCGCGGGTGGGGGCCGCGGTGATGGTGACCGTGGACAGGTCCATGGCGCCCAGCGGGTCGATGTCGTTGGCCGCCACGACGAGCGCCACGCTGCCGCCCTCGTCGACGGTGAACCAGTCGTCCGAGGCGTCCGGCGGCGTGTTCAGCTCGTGCATCGACAGGGTGAGGGTGGCGGTGTCGCAGGCCCCGAAGAGGTCGCAGGCCTGGTAGGTGAGGGTGTCGGAGGTCTGCCCGCCGCTGGTGTGGGTGTAGGTGATCTGCCCCGTGACGGCATCGACGGTGGCCGTGCCGTTGGCGGGATCGGCGGTGATCGTGACGGAGGACGCGTCCAGGCCGTCGTCGACGTCCCCGTCGTTGGCCAGCACGTCGATCACCTTGGAGCCGCTGACCACCACGCCCTCTGCGTCGTCCTGCAGGATCGGGGCGTCGTTCTCGCCGGTGATGATCACCGTGACGGAGGCCGTGGCCGCATCCCCGTGCACGTCGGTGATCTCGTAGGTGAAGGCGTCGGTCGTGGTCTCGCCGGCAGCCAGGTGCTCGAAGCGGGCGTCCGGGTCGTAGGTGACGGTGCCGTCGGTGCTGACCGTGACGATGGCCTGGGAGGCGAGCACGGTGGCCACCCCGACGGCCGCTGTCTGGCCGTCGACGGCGGTGACGTCGAAGGTGTGTTCTTCGGGGTCGGTGTCGTTGGCGAACAGGTCGCCGAACAACACCAGTGCCTCGGTGGTGGTCAGGAGATCGTCGCCGGGGATGGGCGCCTCGTTCGGGCCGTCCAGCAGGTCGATGGCGTTGCCGTAGAACATCCACACGCTGTTCATGCCGCCGAGTGCGATGTCGGCGAAGCCGTCGCCGTTGACGTCGCCGGCTCCGGCGACGGCGCTGCCCGCGCCCCACAGGATCGGGTCGGAGGCCCAGTGCACGTCGCTCTCCGGGCCGGTGGCCGACCCGAGGAAGATCTCGACCTTCTGGTCGTAGGTGTCGGAGCGCACCAGGATGTCGTCGTAGCCGTCGTCGTTCACGTCGCCGATGCCGGCCACGTTGCGGCCGTAGGTGGTGAGGTAGGCGCCGCCGGTCCGGGTCCACATGGCGGTGGTGTCCAGGCCCGTGGTGGAGCCGCCGAACACGCTGACGCTTCCATCGAAGACGTTGGTGCCCTGGTAGGGTGCGCCCACGATGAGGTCGTCGACGCCGTCTCCGTCGACGTCGCCGGCTCCATCGACGGTGGCGCCGAGGGCCGCTCCCTCGCTGTCACCGAGCAGGTCCCAGTCGGCGGTGTTGGTGAGGCCCGAGGTGGAGCCGTGGTACACGAACACGGCTCCCTGCATGTCGATGCCGTCGGTGTGGTTGGGTGCGCCGACGGCCACGTCGTCGATGCCGTCGTCGTTCACGTCTCCGATGCCCGCCACGGCGAAGCCGAAGCCGGCGCCGGTGGTGCCCTCCTCGAGGGTGGTGTCGGGGGAGGAGGACAGGCCGGTGGAGGCGCCGTGGAACACCAGGGCCTGACCACCGGTGCCCATGCCGTGGGCGCTCACGATCAGGTCGTCGTAGCCGTCGTCGTTGACGTCGCCGGCGGCGGCGATGTCGTTGGCCAGGGCCGCGCCCTCGGTGTCGGGCTCGTAGGACCAGTCGGCGCTGGCGGGCAGGCCGGTGGCGTCGCCGTGGAACACGAGCACGATGCCTTCTTCGGCCTCGCCGTCCTCCCAGGCGCGGCTGCCGATCGCGATGTCGTCGTAGCCATCGCCGTTGACGTCGCCGGCGCCGGAGACCTGGTGGCCGATGAGCATGCCGGCCTCGCCTCCTTCGTAGGTCCAGGCGGCGGTGGTGGACAGGCCGGTGGCGGCGCCCTCGAACAGGTAGGCGCGGCCCTCGTCGAGCCCCATGTCGTCGTAGCCGGGCGCACCCACGACGACGTCGTCGTAGCCGTCGCCGTTGACGTCGCCGGCACCGGCCACGCTGAAGCCGAAGCCGTCGGTCTCCTCGCTGCCTTCCACCGTGCCGACCTCGGTCTCCTCCAGGCCGTCCGAGGATCCGCGGTACAGGTACACCCGGCCGGTGTTGCTGGCGATGCTGCCGAACCAGGGGGCGCTCACGAGCAGGTCGTCGTACCCGTCGCCGTCGACGTCGCCGCCGCCGGCCACCTGGTAGCCCATCCTTCCGTTGAACTCGAAGGACCGGGCGGTCCACGCGGGATCGCTCTCGAGACCGGTCGAGGCGCCCAGGTACACCCGGACGGTGCCCTCGGAGTCGGAGGTGGGGGAGTCTCCCGGCACGCCGATGGCCAGATCGTCGTAGCCATCCCCGTTCACGTCGCCCGCGCCGGCCAGCCCGCGCCCGAAGTCGGTTCCCTCCTCGTCGCCGGAGACGGTCCAGTCCGGTGAGGAGGACAGCCCGGAGGACGAGCCCAGGTACACCTGCACCTCGCCCTCGGCGTCGAGGTCGGCTCGGATCGCCAGATCGTCGTAGCCATCGCCATCGACGTCGCCGGCGGCCGCCACCTGGTGGCCGAAGAACAGGGATCCCGTGGCGCCGTCGGCCGTCCAGTCGGCTGTGGAGGACAGACCGGAGGACGACCCGTGGAACACCCGGACCTCGCCTTCGTCGGTGTCGGTGCGCGGCAGGCTCACGTACAGGTCGTCGTAGCCGTCGTCGTCGATGTCGCCGGCGCTGCCGGATGCGTAGCCGAGGGAGTCGTAGGCGCTGGTGCCGTTGAGGGTCCAGTGGGCCGTGGTGGACACGCCGGTGGAGGAGCCCAGGTACACCCGGGCGCGCCCAGCATCGGTGAGGGTGGAGGTGGTTTGGATGTCGTAGGAGGGCACGCCCACGAGGATGTCGTCGTAGCCGTCGCCGTCCACATCGCCCGCTCCCGCCACCACCTGGCCCATGTAGCCGTAGTCCTGGTTGGACTCGCCACTCCAGCTCGACGTGGTGTCGAGGCCGGTGGCGGAGCCGTGGAAGACCTGCACACGACCCTCGTAGGTGCGGCCGTTGGAGTAGCCGATGGCACCCACGAGGATGTCGTCGTACCCGTCGCCGTCGACGTCGCCCGCGCCGGCCACGTCGTAGCCGAGGCGCTCCCACTCGGCGGAGCCCGTGAGGGTCCAGTCGGCGGTGGTGGACGGCCCGTCCGCCGCGCCGTGGAATGCGTACACCTTGCCGTGCCAGGTGGTACCGATACTGGAGGCGTAGGGTGCCGCGATCAGGATGTCGTCGTAGCCGTCGCCGTTGACGTCACCGGCCATGTCGAGGGCGTAGCCCAGGTAGGAGCCGCCGACGTCCGCCTCGACGTACCAGGTGGGGTCGCCGATGGTGGGGTCGACGGTGACGGGGAAGGCGGCGCCCTCGATGTCGACGGAGAGGCGGACGCCACCGGGGATGGCCGCCATCCGAACCGGCAGGTCGCGGCCGTCGGCGTCCCAGGCCATCAGATCCCGGTAGGAGAAGGAGCGGCCCTCGGTGGTCAGCAGGGCGGATCCGCCGTGGTCGGGCATGACGACCTCGAAGCCTTCGATGCCCACGTCGATCTGCAGCTCGCCCTCGCCGGCCGGGGCCTTCGTGAAGGTCCAGCCCTGCTCGAGGCCGTCGGAGTCGTTGGCCCACCACGCCGTGACGCCTTCGGCCACCGCGTGCTGCAGGGTGGGGGTGCAGGCGCCGGTGGCGTCCACCTCGTCCGACAGGCAGGGGCCGGTGGTGGTCTCGCCGGGCACGGCAGGCACCATGGCGTCGCCGCGTCCGATGGCGACCGTGCGTACCTCGAGGCTCCAGCCCTCGGGAAGGCGGGTGTCAGGGGCCGAGGCCAGTGCCAATCGGCCCTGCTGCAGCGTGGCCTCCAGGCCGTGGAGGGGATTGCGGAACCCGAGGCCACCTTCAGGCAGGGGGTGGGGCCGGTAGGCCTCCCGGGCCAGACGCGCCTGCACCGTGCTCCACCAGTCCGATGTGGCACCAGCGGCCGGTGCGGCGTGGTCGTCCGACAGGGACGCCGCCGGTGAAGGGACGGGGTCGGCCGGCGCCGTGGTCGTCGCCCCCTGGGGTTTGGTACAGCCCATCAGGGCCAGGAGGGTCAGGGCGGACAGACGAGGCGATCGGTGCATGGAGACGTTCCGGGGTGCGCGCAGGCGCGGATGACCGTGCGGTGTGGCCTCCAGAGAGCTGGGAGGCCATGACGCGCCATCGTACCGGAAGGGCGTGGATGCCGTTCGTGCTCGTGTGCGGCGGACCTAGACCGAGGCGAGCCCCAGCCACCCCAGGATCTCCTTGCGGCGGTCGCGCGGAGGCGGAGCGGCAGGTGCAGGGGCCTCCTTGCGGCGGCGACGGAACAGGGGCCGGGACTTCGGCGCTTCGTCGACCGATGCGGCGGGCGCCGCGACGGCCTGCCGGTGGGCTCCCCCCTCGGTGACCCGCAGGAACAGGCTGCCGCCGCCGGGACAGCTGCCGGTGGCGGCCTCGGGCACGAGGATGCGGGTGAGACCGCCGCTGGGGAGGACCACCGCGGCGTCGACCTCGCGACGGGTCTGGATGGCGACGCCCGTGGAGGTGGGCTCGAGGTAGGACCACGCGAAGTGCAGGTCGTAGGCCCGGCGATCGGTCTCACCGGAGGGGGCGACCGTGAGCTCGAACGCATCCTCGCCGCTTCCCATGGACAACCGGGCGGGCTCGTGCGCGCTGAACGTGAAGGACGGACTGGCCACGACGGGGGTGTGGTCGACGCTGGTGAGGGCCCTGTGGACCTCGGTGACGGCGGGGGCGTCGACCGACCACAGGAAGGTCTGGTAGGCGCGCTCCTCGAGGGTGGGCCCATCGCAGTGCTGCACGAACAGGGTGTCGGCGTGAAAGCGCGGCTCGGCCGCCTGGGAGACCAGGGGCAGGAGGAGGGCGAGGATCATGGCGGCGTGGCTCCGGACCGGAAGTGGGCGTCGGCAGGTCTACTTGGAGTACCAGATGGTACGTACAATTCCCAAGCGGGTTTGTGACAGCCTCGGTCACGTCCGGTTTCGAGTGCGATCTGCGCGTCCCACGAAGACTGGAGGGGGGATCGTCGGGTCGATCAGCGCGCGCCCAGGCCGGCGGTTGCGAGTACTTCACGGGCTTCACGTCGCCTGGCGGCGCGCCTCTTGGAGGAGAACCGGGCGGCCGTCCGGTCCTTCTCGGACACCAGCTTCTGTCGGAAGGACTCGACGCCTGCGTCGCCCTCGAGGTGGTGTGCCGTCGCGAACAGGGTGTGGCCGCCGGGGCAGGTCTCGTCGCCTTCGGGACGAAGCGGGATGTCGGTGACGCGATCGAGCGGGACGATCAGCGCGGTGGAGAGGTTCCGCCTGTTCGTGATCTCCGGGTCGTCCTCGTCACGCCAGCGTCGTTCCCAGGTCCAGGTGAGGGTGGGGCCGGCTTCCGGGGCCACAGGGGTGTCGAGCTGCAGCTGCATGCTCCACTCCGGACCGGAGAGGGTGCCGAGGTCCGCGGCCCCGATCGAGATGGAGGCCGGCTCCCCTCTCTTGCTGGTCGCCATGGGGGCGGAGACGATGGTCATGTCGGGGAGCTCGGCCACCGCGGCCCTGAGCAGCGTGAGGTCGACCGGACCGGCACCCTCCCCGGACGTCCGCTCCGTGACGGAGGGACGGGCCCCACAGTGCTCCACGAGCAGCACGCGGGTGACGACGGTGGCGGGTGCCTCGGCGGCCGGGGCGGGGGGCTCGGCGGCATGGGCGGCGAGGAGCAGGAGAGGGATCACGGGGCCTCCGGGAATGTTTGGGCGGGCGAGTGCAACGTGCGTGCCGGACCCGATCCCTCTCAGGCGGCTGCGAGAGGCATCGAAGGGCATGACCTTGCCAGGATGTCATCCCGGCTTGTCTGCCGGGGCCTGGAGGCGACAGACTGTCGGTACCGGGACGCGAAGCACGCGACGGGACGCACACGGGGGAGAGCATGAAGACCATCGGCCTGCTCGGCGGCATGAGCTGGGAGAGCACCGAGCGGTACTACCGCTTCATCCAGGAGGAGACGAAGCGGCGGCTGGGGCCGATGCACTCGGCGCCGGTGGTGCTCATGAGCGTCGAGTTCCAGAAGGTCCACGCCATGCAGCACGCGGGGGACTGGGATGCGGCCGGCGCCTACCTGGCCGATCACGCCCGGCGGGCCCAGGCGGCCGGCGCCGACCTGCTCATCTTGTGCACCAACACCATGCACAAGGTGGCGCCGGCCATCGAGGCGGCCATCGACATCCCGTTCCTGCACATCGCCGACGCCACGGCGTCGGCCATCCGGGCCCAGGGGCTCGACACGGTGGGATTGCTGGGAACGCACTTCACGATGGAGCAGGATTTCTATCGGGAGCGGCTGGCTCTTCACGGGGTGACGGCCCTGGTACCGGACGCCGAGGACAGGGAGCTCGTGAACCGCGTGATCTACCAGGAGCTCGTGGACGGCACCCTGCGCCCCGACTCCCGTGACGCCTTCCTGCGGATCATGCAGACACTGGCTTCCAGGGGTGCCCAGGGCATGATCGAGGGTTGCACCGAGATCGGCATGCTCGTCACGCCGGAGCACACCGACATCCCGCTCTTCGAGACGGGGTGGCTGCACTGCGAGGCGGCGGTCGACGCGGCGTCCGGGAAACCACGTTCGTGGGAACCCGTGGATTGAAGCGGAAATCTTCCGACCCTGGTGCATGGGCCGGCGGCGTGACAGCCTCACGTCAGTTGCCAGGCTCCGGGAGTGCACCATGCGCAGCCGCCATCTCTTCCTCATCGGACTCACCACCGCCCTCGCGGTCGGGCCGGCCGTCGCATCGGAGGTCGCCCAGACCGCCCGGGAGGTGGTCCACGAGCTGCCGCTCAAGCAGCTCCGCGGCCCGCTGACCACCCTGTACTCCAAGGGGTACAAGGAGGTCGCCGAGCTCCAGCAGGCGCACTTCGCGGCGTTCGTCGGCCACTATGATGCCGTGCTCGCCCAGGGGTTCCGGCTCACGGTGGCGGTGCTCACCCCCGAGGACTGGGCCGCACTCGATGGTTCGCGCCCCTATGGCACGCCCTACGTGGCCGATCTCGGCACCCACCCGGTGCTGGTCCTGCCGGTCGAGCTCGACGACGCCATGGTGCCGGTCGCCATGCACGAGGCGGGGCACGCGCTGGTGAGCCAGTTCCTCTGGCCGTCGCCGCGGCCCCGGGAGCTGACCGTCAAGTGGATCGACGAGTGGCTCGCGGTGTTCGTGGCGCGGGGCTACGCCCTGGCCACGGGCGAGGTGAGCCCCGGCAACGGCTGGACGGGCGACGGCCCGGTGCCCCCGTTCCGTACCCTGGCCGACTACGACGCCCACCAGGATGCCATCGAGGCCGATCCCTCGTCGGCCCAGTTCGCCTGGTACCGCCGCGCCTTCGAGGCGCAGGTCGACGTGGTCTACGCCAAGCACGGGCTCGCCTGGCTCGGTGATCTGCGCAGCCAGCTCCCCTGGGATGCCTACCCCCAGTGGACCCCCAACGCCCTGCTGCAGGTGCTGGCCGCGCCCGATCCCAGCTGGATCCTCTGGGCCCGCAAGCTGGAGGGGCCACCGACCCCCGTGGTGGCCGAGGTGGATGCCACGGCCGAGGTCGAGGAGACCACCGACGCCGAGACGCCCTGACGACCTGCGGGCGTACCTGCCGGGAAACCCCCCATGCCGCGAGGGTGGGCGGATGCCGATCGTGGAGCCCTGGAGGTTTCCATGACCAAAGCCCAGATTCTCGCGGCCGCATCGGCCGTCGTGTTCACCTACCTCGGGGTGATGCACGTGGCGGGCGCCCCGAAGAAGATGTGGGAGACGCGGTGGGAGAGGTCCTACTCCAAGTGGGACATGACCCGGCAACAGCTCATGCTCGTGGGCGTGCTCGAGTGGCTCGGCTCCGCGATGCTGTTCGCCTTCGCCTTCGGCGGCTGGGCGTTCGGCGTGTGGGGCGCCGCCGTGCACGCGGGGCTCATGGTGGGCGCCATCCGGCTGCACACCAAGCACGGCACCATCATGGACGCGGTGCCCGCGATCGTGATGCTGGTGGTGAGCTCGCTCATCCTCGTGGGCTGGCCCCCACGCGCCTTCTGGTGATCAGAGCGTGAGCCAGGCCTGCTTGAGCGGCGGACGGCCGTCGCGGGTGGGGAAGTCGGACTCGGGCGCGAACAGCTCGAGGCGCTGGATCGGGCGGCCGGCCTTCTCGGCGGCCCGCTGCAGCACGTCGACCCACTCCTCGACCGGCACCTTGCCGACGTTGTTGGTGACCAGCATGTGGCCGCCGGGCTTCGTGGCCAGCAGGGCGGGCTTGAACAGGGCCGGGTAGTCGCGGATGAGGTCGACGACGCCCCACTTGGACTTGGCGAAGCGAGGAGGATCGAGCACGACGATGTCGAACGCCTCGGGCTTCAGCGGCGTGAAGCGGGGACGGCGACCGTGGCGCCCGCCGAGCTTGAGGCCGGCGAGCTGCCGGATGACGGGGAAGACGTCGTCCTGGATGTACGCCTGGTTCGTCAGCCCGTTTCGCTCGGCGTTGGCCTTGCCCACGGCGAGGCTGGAGGAGGCGAAGTCGACGTTGACGACCCTGCTGGCGCCCCCGGCGGCCGCGGCGAGACCGATGCCGCAGGTGTAGGCGAACAGGTTGAGCACGCTGCGGTCCTGCGCGGCTTCGCGGACCCGGCGGCGGGCGGCGCGGAAGTCGAGGAAGAGCAGGGGATCGATGCCCCGGTGCCGCGGCGTGGCGTCGTAGGACAGGCCGCCCTCGTGGCAGATGGGATCGGCGGGCCAGGTGGTGTCGTGGAAGTCGGACCAGGCCTGGTGCTTGCCCTTGCCCCGGTGGTTCCAGACGAGGGACAGATCGAGCTGTGCGGCGAGCTCGCGGAGATCGTCGACGTCCTGCCCGGACAGGGGCTCGCGGAAGGTCTGCGCGAGCAGGATCGGCCCGTAGCGATCCACGGAGAGCCCCGGCCGGCCCTCGGCGGCGCCATGGAACAGCCGGTAGCAGTCGGTGTGCTCGGCGTGGAGGCGGGCGAGGAGGTCGGCGCGGGCCGTGAGGGCGTCGGAGAGGAGGGAGGAGAGCATGCATGTTTCCCAGGGCGAGGGCACATCAGGTAACGCGTAGGGCATTGGCGGGGCGTTGAGGGAGCTATTTGATCCAGAGGATGGGAGGAGGAGAGGTTCCTGAGAGGTGCTGCTGGGTGCAGGCTTCCTTCGCGTGAGGAGAAGAGCGCGGTATCGGGCGCAGATGAAGAACTACTCGAATGAAGATCTGACCTATCGGGTGATCGGGGCCGCCATCGCGGTTCACCGCAAGCTCGGGCCGGGCTTGCTCGAACGCAGCTACGCCATGTGCTTGCGGCACGCACTCAAGCGTCGAGGCATCCAGTGTCGATCCGAGGTGCCGGTACCGGTAGAGTTCGAGGGCCTTGTCGTCCCCTCTGCCTACCGGATCGATCTTTTGGTGGAAGAGCGCGTGGTCGTTGAGCTGAAGGCCGTGGAAGCGCTGCATCCGCTGCATCGCGCCCAGGCCCTCACCTACCTGCGGCACGTTGGCCTCGAGACCGGGCTGCTCCTCAACTTCAACGTACAGGTCATGACCGACGGCATCGTGAGGATCCACAACAAACAAGCGGACTTCTCGAACCCACCAGAGGAATCTGTGGAACCTCACTTCCTCCCATCCTCTGGATCAACTGGATCCCGTGGCTAGCGCCGATGGCCTGTCGCCTTGTCGATTTTTCGAGTTGTTCTCCAAGAACAAAGCCTTCACGCCCCTTCTCCGCCCTCCCGGGCTACATCCACCTCCCCCTCACCGAGGTGAATGATGATCGGCACCCCCAAAGGCTTCCTGTGGACCGCTCGCATCGAGGGCCTGAGCGTTCTCGCCCTGTTCTTCGTGGCCATGCCCATGAAGTACATCTTCGGCGACCCCTCGCTCATCCGGCCTGTCGGCATGATCCACGGCATGCTGTTCCTCGCCTACGTCATGCAGCTGATGCTCACCGGCGCCGAGCTGAAGTGGTCGGCCAAGTGGTTCATCATCGGCTTCCTGGCCTCCAGCGTGCCCTTCGGCACCTTCGTGTTCGAACGCAAGGCGCCGGGCATCATGGATGGCGAGGCCCTTCCGAAGGCCGCCTGAGCCCTGGGGGCCCTGTTCCGTCCAGAATGGGTCAGGACCCCTCGCAGACACTTCCTGCAAGACCGTGCTCCCTGTAGGCTGGCGCGGCCACGCGCCTGTGCGTGGCGGCCGTCCCTCCCAGCCCAGGATCTGCCATGTGGTGGCTCGCCCTCCTGCAGCCGGCCTTTGCCGGTGATGCCTACGACCCCTCCATCACCCAGCACGGCGACCACCTCATCGCCGTGGTCGATCCGGTGGAGGACGCCGAGTGGGTCTCCGTCCGCGTGCACTTCACCGAGGGCTGGGACACGGAGACCAGGGACACGAGCGGCGTCACGCACCTGATGGAGCACCTGTGGTTCCGCTCCACCACGTCTACGGGCGCCGAGTTCATGACCCAGGCCAAGGCGCTGGGCTGCTCCACGAACGGCTACACCTCTCCGACGGACATGGTGCTGCACTGGGAGTGTCCGAAGGCGGTCGCGGGGTTCGCCGTGGAAGAGGCGCTCCGGGCCGTGGAGGACGGCATGCGAGGGCTCACACCCGGCCACGCCGAGGTGGAGCGCCGCATCATCGATCAGGAGCTGCGGGAGCGGTACACCGGCGTCCGTTCGATGATGCAGGAGATCTACGAGCGGGCGGTGCCCGGCATGCAGGGGCCCCTGGAGCGTCTGCGGGAGGATCCGGAGGCATCGCCGTGGCTCGATCTGCCCACGTCCGTGGCCCGCTACGAGCACCTCCTGCAGCGCCCGCACGTGCTGGCCATCTCCGGTGCCTTCGACGCCGACGACGTGAAAGCCAGGCTGCTGTCGGCGCACGGCCCGGGCGTGGAGCCCACGCTCTCCGCGCCCCAGGCGCCCGTCCAGGTGGCCCTGCCCGAGCACGCGCCGATCTCGCTGAAGCCGGTTCCCGCACCGGTGTGGGGACCCACGCTGATGGTGAGCTACCCGCTGCCGGTGGACGTGGCGCGCCTCGACGTCGCCGACGCGGTGGCCGGCAAGGTCTCCCGGCTGATGCGACGTCTGATGATCTGGCAGCCCGTACAGTACGAGCTGGACGTCTCCCAGTACTCTCCGGGCTACGTCCAGTGCGCGGTCACGCCGGACGTCCAGGTGCCGATGCTGAACTGCGAGATCGGCCTGCAGCGGGCGGATCACGCCGACATCGTCCTGCGCACGACCCTGCTCGAGGTGCAGAAGCACTTCGACGGTTTCGGTGTCGAGGAGTGGGCCCGGGAGCTCAAGTTCGGTCGGGAGATCACCCACGAGATCTTCGACGTGCTGATGGCGTCCCCCACCGTCCGGACGCGACATGCCACCGAGAGCCTGGCGAAGGGGGAGCTGCCGCCGGACGCGGAGGCGCTCGCGGAGCAGGGCCGCAAGGCCAGGGATCGGATGGAGCTGCGGGCCATGGCCGAGCCGCTCGCGGCCACCGCGGCGTCGGCCGTGGTGTTCGTGCCGGGGCCGATGCCCCGCGTGGCCGAGCTGCCCGAGACGCGGGTGATGCCGCCGGAGCCGACGGCCCAGGTGCCCCCGCTTCCCGAGCGCGCCGACTTCGCCCTGGAGGTGCAGGAGCGGCGCCTGGCCAACGGCATGCGGCTCGTGGCCGTGCGCAGCGGCGAGGAGGAGCAGGAGCAGGTGGTCGGCACGCTGCGGTTCCACGGGGGCCCCGTCGCGGTCACGGACATGCTGGGCCGTGAGGTGAGCGGTCGCATCCTGCGCAGCGCCGAGCCGGCGGGCGATGGGGCGCTGCACGTGGGCCGTGCCAACCATGGTGGCCTGATGTTCACCATGAGGACCGGTCAGAAGCACCTCAAGCCCAACCTCAAGGAGCTGGCGCTGTGGGTGGCGCGACCGGAGCTGGAGCCGAAGGACACCGCCCGCGTGAAGCAGACGGGCCGTCAGCGGCGACACAACCTGGCCTACCAGGAGCAGGCCCGCCTGGCGAACCCCGAACAACGCCTCGAGGACATCGTCCGTCACAAGCTGATGCCCGGCTACCTTCCCGCGGAGCCGCAGACCCTCGCCCGCTGGGACAAGGAGCGCCGCATCCCGGAGTCCCAGATGGATCTGTGGGTGCAGAAGGTGCTGCGTCCGAGCAACGCCACCCTCGTGCTCGCCGTGCCCGGGGAGGGGAGCCTGGAGGATGCCCTCGCGGTGGCGGAGAAGGCGTTCGGCAAGTGGAAGCCCCAGGTGGAGGCGGTCTACTGGCACGAGGACCGTCCGGCGCCCGCCCCCACGGACCTGACGCCCGTGTGGATCGAGCCGATGGACGCCTCGGACCACCTGCTGTGGGCCTGCCGCCCCGAGAACGACGCCAGCAGCATCGGCACGGGCGCCCTTCAGCGGCTGCTGAGCACGCACCTGTTCCAGACCATCCGTGCCCGCCACGGGCTCGTGTACTCACCGCAGACGTCGTCCGAGCGGTGGGAGGACGGCACCCGTGTGGTGTCGGTGGCCTTCAAGACCGCGCCTGGGCAGGGCGAGCTGCTCGAGCAGACGCTGCAGGACATGCTGGATGCCTTCGAGGTGACGCCGGAGATGGCCCGTCAGGAGCGCGGTCGCACGCTCCGGATGATCGAGGGGACCCGGACGAACTCCATGAGCCTCGCCTCCCGCGTACACGGCCTGCTCGACGTCTACGGCGCGGCGGACGTGGATGCCTGGATCGCCAGGGCCGAGGCAGTGACGGAGCCGGAAGCGCTGCAGGCGGCGTTCGAGAGCTGCCGGGCGCGACAGACCTGGGCCGTGAGCGGCACCAAGGGAGGTGAGTGATGTGGAATGAGATCGTCCTGACGTCCCTGACCTGGTGGGCACCGGTGGTGAACCAGGTGGAGCCCATGCACGTGGCCCAGACCGTGGCCCTGACCGACGGCCACCTGTCCCAGGTGCGAGCGCTGAGCGAGGCGCTCGGCGTGACCGCGGACGAGGAGGAGGCTGCGGTGGCCATGGCCTCCGGTCTGCCGAGCCTCGGCTACCGGCCCGCCTCCGACAAGTACGCCGCCGAGCTGACCATGCTCGGCCACCCCGCCGAGGAGATCTGGGCGCTGCCGGATGACCTGTACGTGGCCTTCGACGACGGCGTGCTGGGGGTGCAGGCCCGCGAGACGGAGACAGAGGACGGCTGGAAGACCTCCAAGCTCGACATCCGCGGCCTCGGCGCCGGGTGGGAGGACGTGAGGATCCACGTCGCGCCTCTGGAGGGGACCCACCAGGCCCACATCGTCGTCGAGCCCGAGGCGGGCGAGCAGGGCTGGGTGATGGTGCCCTACATCTCGCAGCGTGGCGACGACGTGCCCGGCCAGGTCCGCGCCCGCAAGGTGGTGTGGCTGGTCTCCGCGTTCGTGGTGGTGGACGACAAGCCGGACGGGGAGAACTGCTCGGTGCCGGTACGGAGTGTGGTGAAGTAGCGGTGGAGGCGGGCGGCCGTCGGGCCGCACCCTTGATCGGCGGAACGACATGGTCGTTCCGCCACCATCCCAGCCGCTCGAGCCATGGGTCGCGCCGTCACTCCATGGCCAGGAACTCCGCCTCGTCGCGGGAGAGCAGCCCGTGGAGCAGGGGGTGCTCGAAGTGACGGGACACCGTGATGGCGTAGAAGTTCTCGAACAGGCTCGGCACGACGGTGTGCTCGACGAGCTGGCCGCTGCGGAGCTCGTCGCGGACGACGACGGAGGGCAGCAGCGCGAGGGCAGGCGTGTCGCGGGCCATCAGACGCATGGTCGCCATGTCGTCCACCTCGGCGCGCACGCGCACCTGTTGGCCGAGACGCTCGCACAGGGCGTCGAAGGTGGCGCGGAGCTCGCTGCCCTTGGTGGGCAGGATCATCGGGTCCACGCCGAGATCCTCGGGGAAGCGGAACGGGGTGGATCGGGGCCGGCCGACGATGCTCACGGGTTGCCGCGCGATGCGGGCGCTGCGCCAGGGGGTGTCGCTGTCGGTCGGGGCGGCGTGGTTGGACAGCACCACGTCGAGCTTGTGCGCCGCGAGTCGTTCGAGGAGGTCGGGCAGGCGACCGGACTCGAGGCGCAGGGTGACGTCGGGGCGGGTCAGCAGCGGCTGCACGAAGGAGTCCTGGAAGTTCCGTGACAGCGTGGCCACCGCACCGATCCGGAGCATCTCCTCTCGGCGCCGTCCTTCACCGAGGGTGGCCGTGAGCGCGGCGCCCGCCGAGAAGATGTCGTCGGCGTAGGCCAGCGTGATGCGCCCCTCCTCGGTCAGGGCGAGCTGACGACCGTGTCGCTCGAACAGCGGGACGCCGAGATCCTCTTCCAGCAGACGGATCTGCGTGGACAGGGCGGAGGGTGCGACGCGAAGGCGACGGGCCGTGCGGGTGAGCTGGCCGTCGTGGGCGACGGCCCAGAAGTAGCGGAGGTGGTGGAAGTTGAGCTGCTCGACCTTCATGTTCGTTCTCATTTTCAGAATGGATGGCCCATTTATATGTCATTTTCACGATGTGTGGGCGCCGATAGGGTCGGGAGCATGGAAACACTCACGACATGGCACGCAGTCGTACGGCTCCTCGCCGTACTCCTTCCCACTCCGATGATCGTCGGTGCCCTGCTGGCATCCCGCGCGACGCCCTTCCGGGCGGCCCGGGTCGCCGCCTGGTCGACCCTCGGTCTCGCCCTGCTGGTGGCGGTGTTCGGCCCGCTCCTGCAGCAGGCACCACCCTCGGCCCACGGGGCGGGCGTCCTCGCCGGCAGCGTCCGCCTGGACCTCGTGACCAGCGGCATGCTGGCCCTGGTCGGCGGCCTCGGGGTCGTGATCGTCCGCTACTCCGATGCCTACCTTCGCGGCGACCCGGGTCGGCACCGCTACGTGCAGGCGCTCCTCGCGACCCTGGGCAGCGTGCTGGTGCTGGTCACCACGAACCACCTGTGGGTGCTGGCCCTGGCCTGGATGGCCTCCAGCGTCACGCTGCACCTGCTGCTCACCCACTTCCGCGACCGGGTGCAGGCACGGGTGGCGGCCCACAAGAAGTTCATCCTGAGCCGGATCGCGGACGGCTTCGTGATCGGGGCCACGCTGCTGCTCTTCGAGGCGGCGGGTGGGTTCGATCTGGACACCCTGCATGCCCTGGCCGACGCGGGCCCCCTGGCTCCGTCGGTACAGGCCGCGGCGCTGCTCCTGGTGGCCGGCGTGACCCTGAAGACCGCCCAGCTGCCCTTCCACGGCTGGCTGACCCAGGTCATGGAGGCCCCGACGCCGGTGTCCGCCCTGCTGCATGCGGGCGTGGTCAACATCGGCGGCTTCGTCCTCATCCGGCTCGCTCCGGTGATGGTGCAGGCCGAGCTCGCATCGACCCTGCTGGTCCTCATCGGCACGGTCACCGCGGTGGTGGCCGCCCTGGTCATGACCACACAGGTCAGCGTGAAGGTCACCCTGGCCTGGTCCACGGCCGCGCAGATGGGCCTGATGCTCGTGCAGTGCGGCCTGGGGCTGTGGCACCTCGCCTTCCTGCACCTGCTCGCGCACTCGGTCTACAAGGCCCACGCCTTCCTGAACGCGGGCAGCACCGTGGATGAATGGCGGGTCAAGGTGGCCGCACCGAGCCGTGCCCCCCTGCCGGTGCCACGGGTCCTGCTGGCCAGCCTGTTCACGGTGCCCGCCACCTTCGGCTTCGGGTGGGGCGCGAGCCTGGTGGTCGGTGCCGCCCATCCGGCGGTCGGTCCGCTGTCCCTGGTGGTCGGCCTCGCCCTGGCACCGATGCTCGTGGCCAGCGCCGGCGGAGGGGTTCGCTCCCTGTTCCGTGGGCTGGTGACGGCGGGTCTGGTCCTGGCGCTCACCTTCACCTGGCACCTCGGCTTCGAAGCGCTGCACCTCGGTCCCGAGCCCGGCGAGCTGGCCGGCCTGCTGGGGTGGGCGGTGGTGGTGCCGGCCTTCGGACTGCTCTTCCTGCTGCAGACGGTGCTCCAGGCGAACCCCTCCGGGAACCTCGCCCGGGCACTCCGGCCCCACCTGTTCGCCGGGCTCTACCTGGACGCCCTGTTCACCCGCATGACCTTCCGCGTGTGGCCGCCCCGGCTGCCGCCCCGTCGTGACCCGCTGCGTGCCCCCCTCGTCGCCGAGACCCTGGAGTCCTGATGTCCAGCCCCGCCCTCGTCCCGCAACAGACACACGTCGCCACCCTGACGGCCGCGCGGGCCGCCACGGCCCGCATCGCCCCCACCTGGCCGCTCGATCGCTTCATCGCGGTCAACCCCTTCTGGCAGATGGTCGACCGGCCGTTCCCGGAGGTGGCGGCCGAGCTCACCGCGCTGTCGGGCACCCGCCTGCTCATGCCGCGGGCCTGGTACGCACAGCGGTACCGTCGAGGGGAGCTGCGGCGGGAACACCTGGCGCAGGCCATCGAGCGGGCCGGGTCGACGGTCTCCGTCAGCGGACTCGAGGCGCTCATGTCCAGCGAGGAGCCGGTGCCGCGGGTGCGCACGCTGATGGTCGACGTCGTGGACGCCACCCGTGACTTCGCCCGTCAGATGGACTGGCGTCACTTCGTCGGGAACGCGATCAGCCAGCTCTGCGCGTCGTACTTCGACGGCGGGCAGGCCCAGATCCCATCCAGTGGCGGCACGGGACTGTACGCACGCTGGCTGGAACAGGCCCGCGCAGACCTCGCCCCGGTGCTGCTCATGGGGCTGTCCGGCTACCGCGCCGCCGTCCGCGACCTGCCCGAGACCGCCGAGGCGCTGATCGTCCGCGCCATCGACGAGCTCGCGGTGGATGCCGATCAGGTGGAGCCGTACCTGTCGAGCCTGCTGCTGCAGGTCAACGGATGGGCGTCCTGGTGCGCCTACCGCCGCTGGTCGGCCCGCCTGGAAGGGGGAGACGACGACACCATCACGGAGCTGCTGGCGATCCGCCTTGCGTGGGAGTGGCTCCTGCTGCGGGCCAGTGATGCCTCCATCGCGGCCCGCTGGCGACACGTCATGTCCCACTGGCCCCAGACCGACGCGGGCCAGGCGCACGACTGGCTTCTCCAGCATGCCGTCGAGATCGCCTGGCAGGAGAGCCTGCTGTGCGAGCTTCCCCGGGCCCTGTCGGTCCCCGAGCCCGAGGAGGCGCCGGCGGTGCAGGCCGCCTTCTGCATCGACGTGCGGTCGGAGGTCTACCGACGGGCGCTCGAGGCCCAGGACGACGGCATCGAGACCATCGGCTTCGCCGGCTTCTTCGGCATGCCCATCGAGTATGCGCCCGTGGGGGCGTCCACGGCCCGCGCCCTGCTGCCGGGTCTGCTCGCACCCCGGCTGCGGGTCACCGACGTGGGAATCGACGAGGGCACCGCCGCGCGCCGCCAGGGGCGCCTGCGAGCGGAGGCCAACAGGCGCCTGTTCCAGAAGGGGGGCGTGTCCAGCTTTGCCTTCGTCGATGCCATCGGTCCCCTCATGGCCGGTCGCCTGCTGGTGGACGGTCTGCGCAGGCCCCGGCCGGAGGCCCACTGGGATCGGGCGGGGCTGACCGCCTCCGAGAACGCCCGGCGCAAGCCGCGGCTCACCCACGCGGCCGGAGGAGGCGGGCTCGACGACGAGGCGCGCGTGGACCTGGCGGCCGGCATCCTCGGGGCCATGGGGCTGACCCGTCGACACGGACGTCTCATCGCGCTGGTCGGCCACGGCAGCCAGACCCGCAACAACCCCCACGCCGCGGGACTGGACTGTGGTGCCTGCTGCGGGCAGTCCGGTGAGGTCAACGCCCGCGCGGCGGCGGCCCTGCTCAACGAACCCGCCGTCCGAGAGGGCCTTGCCGCTCGTGGACTGCACCTGCCACCGACCACCTGGTTCGTACCGGGACTGCACGACACCACCACCGACGAGGTCCACCTGTTCGACCTGGACGAGGTGCCCGCGAGCCATGCCGAGGACCTTCGGACGCTTCGGGGCTGGCTCGACGCCGCGAGCACCACGGCCCGACGGGAGCGTGCCCCCCGCCTGGGCCTGGGCGACCGGGACGACGTCGGCCTCGCACGTGGCGTGCAGGAGCGGGCCACCGACTGGGCCACCGTCCAGCCCGAGTGGGGCCTGGCCGACAATTGCGCCTTCATCGTGGCACCCCGCTGCCGGACCCGCGGCCTCGACCTGAAGGGTCGGTCGTTCCTGCACGACTACCGCCAGGAGGACGATCCGGGCTTCGCCATCCTCGAGGCGATCCTGACGGCGCCGATGCTGGTCACCCACTGGATCAACATGCAGTACTACGCCTCCACCGTCGACAACGCTCGCTACGGCAGCGGCAACAAGGTCCTGCACAACGTGGTGGGAGGCCACATCGGGGTGTTCGAGGGCAACGGGGGCGACCTGCGCATCGGGCTGCCCCTGCAGTGCCTGCACGACGGGTCCCGGTGGATGCACACGCCGCTTCGGCAGTCCGTCTTCGTCGAAGCCCCCCGGGAAGCCATCGATGCCATCATCGACAAGCACGACGTCGTCCGCGATCTGGTCACGAAGGGGTGGGTGCACCTGTTCCAGCTCGACCGGGAGACCCAGGTCGTGTCCGCCCGGGAGACGAGCGGCTGGCGGGAGGTGGCGGGACGTGGGTGAGGCGGTCGGCCCACAGATCCCGGGCCGGAGGCCGAAAGGTCCGCATCCGCTGCCATTCCTGGACGCTGCATGCACCTCACCATCGCCACCTGCCAGTTCCCCACGAGCGACGACATCGAGGCCAACCGCGACCACATCCTGCGGCTGATGCAGGAAGCCGCCGACGCAGGGGCCGACATCGCGCACTTCCCTGAGTGTTGTCTCTCCGGGTACGCCGGGGCCGATCTCCCGTCCCACGAGCACACCGACTGGGACCTGCTGGCGGAGGCGCTGCGGGCGGTGCGGAAGCGGGCGGCGGCCCTCGGGATCTGGGCGATCGTGGGCTCGGCCCATCGGCTCACGCCGCCGAACAAGCCCCACAACAGCCTGTACGTGATCGCGTCGGACGGACAGATCGTCGACCGCTACGACAAGCGCTTCTGTGCCGGTCCCGCGGATGCCGCGGCCGGTGATCTGGCCCACTACTCGCCGGGCAACCACTTCGGGGTGTTCGATCTGAAGGGCATCCGCTGCGGTCTGCTCATCTGTCACGACTACCGCTACCCGGAGCTCGTGCGGGCCTACAAGAGGCGCGGCGTGCAGGTCCTCTTCCATTCCTTCCATGCGGCGGGCATCCCCGGCGAGCGGTGGCGGGAGATGGAGGAGCAGGTGGGCGCATCCCTGCGGGGCTACAACACGGGCTCCACGCTGCCGGCCATCACGATGCCGGCCACGATGATCGCCCGGGCCGCAAGCAGCCATGTGTGGATCAGCGCGCCCAACTCGTCGGCGGAGCGCTCCTGCTGGGGGAGCTTCTTCGTGCGGGCGGACGGGGTCATCACCGGGCAGCTGGACCGCCACGCCACAGGGGTGCTCGTCTCCCACGTGGACACGGGCGAGACGCTGTACGACTCCACGAAGGCCTGGCGGCAGCGGGCCATCGAGGGCGAGCTGCACAGCGGGGTGCTGGTGGAGGGGGATCCGCTGTCGGAGAAGCGGGGAGAGGTCTAGAGGACTGGATGAGGCCTCGAGCACGAGGCCAGGAATAGGGAGCAGTCCTGCTGGGCCCTCGTGCCCCTCCGGGGTACCATTCGACCATGACCCGCCTGGGAGGCGCCATGTTCCTCGTCCCCTACGAGCTGAAGCACAAGGACGGCTGCCTCGCGGCCTTCGACTCGAACACGCCGCCGTACTTCCATCCCATCGAGCGGCCGCAGTTCGAGGCGTTCCTCGACGGGCCCAAGTGCCCCTACTTCGTGCTCGTCGAGGGCGAGCAGGTGCTCGGCTGTGGCGGCTGGTACGAGAAGGACGGCGTGGCCGGCCTCGTGTGGGGGATGATCCACGCCGACCACCACCGCAAGGGCCTCGGCACCACGCTGCTGCGGGCCAGGTTCGACCAGATCCACGCCCGCGAAGGCGACATCCCCATCCGCATCGAGACCACCGAGCACGCCCAGGGCTTCTTCGAGAAGCACGGGTTCGTGGCCACGGGGCGCAAGAAGGATGGATTCGGCGAGGGGCTCGACCAGGTGGACATGGTGCGGGGGGCGACGGCGGTTCCTGGGTGAGCGGCGGAACCACGCCGGGGCGGAAAGAGGTAGGATGACGGGCCTCGTACAGGGAGCCCCCATGCAAGACGACCCCATCGTTCGCCGCGTCCAGTTCGACCCCAAGGTCAAGGTCTATTGGTACATGCAGGGCCTCATCGCGAACGTGATGATGATGTTCGGCATCGTCGGGTTCGTCACCACGCCCCTGTGGTTGCTGGGGGGCTGGTGGCTGGTCAACCGGCGCTACGACGCACTGTCGGCGGAGCTCACCACGTCGGCGATCCACCTTCGCTACGGCATCATCAACCGGATCGAGAAGTCCATCCCGCTCGAGAAGATCCAGGACGTGGGCCTGCGGTCCGGGCCGCTGCTCCGGGCCTTCGGCCTCGCCAGCGTCTCCATCGAGACCGCCGGCGGCGGCGCCCAGCAGGGAGCCGACATGACCCTGGCGGGCATCGTCGACGCGGAGACCTTCCGCAACACCGTGCTGGTCCAGCGCAAGGGTGCCTCTCGGCGTGACGAGCCTGCCGTGGCACGTCGGCCCGATGCCTCGGTGGCGCTGCTCACGGAGATCCGCGACAGCCTCGCCCGCATCGACGCACGACTCGCCCGGGTCGAGGCCCGTGAGAAGATCGAGGACGCCCGGGCGCAGACACCCGAAGAGGTGTGAGCGGTCAGCTCCCTGGGTCGTCGCCTTCGGCCTGCTGGAGCGCCCTTTCGATGAAGGCCGCCTTGGCCTGCCGGTACGCCTCCATGGGCTTGCCGTCCCAGGCCCTCTTCAGCTCGTTGTAGGCCCGCCGCAGGGCAGGATCCGTGCGGAGCAGTTGAAGGAACGGCTCGAAGTCGTCGTGGGGCCCACCCTTGACCGTGAGCTGCAGGGCGACGTCGGGGATGCGGCTGATGATGAAGCCGGCATATTCCTCGGTGTGGAGCTGCTTGGGGTTGTGCTCGAACCGCTCCGCCAGGGCCTCGAAGGCCTCCTGGAACCGATCCTCCGGCACCCGCGCGAGCAGGTCGATGTCCTGCTTGCCGAGGACGCCGTGCACGGCGGTGCTGCCCACCTCGCGCACTTCGGCCCAGGGCAGGACGTCGCGCACGTCCGCGAGGGCGCGGTCCACGTCGTCGCGCTGCAGCGGGGAGGGGTTTCGAAGGTGGAACCTCCGGTTCATGGTGGCCTCCGGCGTCGGGGCCGCCCGGATGGCATCAGCCCCATGACCGGGGCGCTCCGCACACCCGGACGAGGGATGCAGGCTTAGGTCGATCGTCTGTCCCATCGGACCCCTTCCCACCGGATTGCAGGAGACACGCCATGAACGCCGTCATCGACCCTACCACGCGGCATCGGCTCAACGTCCAGGGCATGGGCGGCGTGAGCGATGCCAAGCTCGCCGAGATCGCGCCCTGGCAGCGCATGGCCTGGTACGTCTGCGCGACCCTGGCGGCTACCGGCACCGCGCTGGCCTCGCCCGTGCTGCTGTTCCTGCTGGTGCCCATCTCCCTCGGGGGCGCCCTGTCGAACGTCCACCCCGTCGACCGGATCTACAACCGCTTCATCGCGCCTCGCCGTGGCACGGGGCCGCTCCCACTGCGCACGCCCCAGACCCGGTTCGCCTGCGGGCTGGGCACCGTCTGGCTCATCGTGACGGCCCTGATGTTCCAGGGAGGCGCCAAGGTGGCCGGGTACATCCTGGGCGCCGGACTGACCTTCGTGGCCGGGCTCGTGGCCACCACCGACATCTGCATCCCGTCGATGATCTACAACGCCCTGTTCAAGGGCGGTCAGCCGAAGTGATCCGCTCCGAAAGGTAGGGCACGCCTGTCTGGAGTCCGCCATGTCCGATGCGCTCGATCCCGCCCACATCCTGCAGACGGCATCCGCCTTCTGGGCCTCCAAGGTGCTGCTCACCGCCACGGCGATGGACCTGTTCACGGTGCTCGGCGACGATTCCATGACGGCGCGGGAGCTGGGCCTGGCGCTGGAGCTGCATCCGCGGGGCTGGTTCGACTTCTTCGATGCGCTGGTGGCCCTCGGCTTCCTGCAGCGGGACGGCGATGGCCGGGAAGGTCGCTACCGCAACACCCCCGAGACCCGGGCCTTCCTGGTGGTGGGCGAGCCCGGGTACGTCGGCGGCATGCTGAAGATGATGAACGAGAGCCACTACCCGGACTGGAAGCACCTCGGGAAGGCCCTGAAGACGGGCAAGCCCCAGTCGGACGCCTCGAAGGACGTCCATGGAGGCTTCGACGAGATCTACAGCGACAAGGAGCAGATGGAGCGGTTCCTGGAGGGCATGACCGGCATCCAGATGGCGAACTTCCACATCCTGGCGGAGACGTTCGACTGGAGCCGCTACGGCACCGTCGCCGATGTGGGCGGCGCGCTGGCGGCCCTGTCGCGGACGGTGGCCAAGGCCCAGCCGCACCTGACCTTCACCTCCTTCGACCTGCCCCAGGTGGCGCCGCTGGCGCAGGCCCGGGTCGAGGCGGACGGCCTGACGGATCGCGTCACCGTCGCGTCCGGCGACTTCTTCGCCGATCCGCTCCCGAAGGCGGACGTGATCACCATGGGGAACATCCTGCACGACTGGAACCTGGAGAAGAAGAAGACGCTCATCGCCAAGGCCTACCAGTCGCTCCCGCCCGGAGGCGCCTTCATCGCCATCGAGAACGTCATCGACGACGCACGGCGCACCAACGCCTTTGGGCTGATGATGTCGCTCAACATGCTGGTGCACCTGGGCGATGGCTTCGACTACACGGCGTCGCAGTTCCGGGAGTGGTGCCTGGAGGCGGGCTTCCGGCACTTCGACGCCATCCCGCTCGCGGGGCCGGCGACGGCGTTGGTGGCGTATCGGTAGGTCCCGTCAGGGCAGGATGATATCGTAGCGAACGGCCAATTCACGATCCCCGGCGAGGTGGTAGGCCCCTGCGTTCAGCACGACGCAGCCAGAGGACTCGACCCGTAGCAGGCCGGTGTCGAGTGTGTCTCCGGACCCGGTGACGGTCACCTTGTGGGAATCGCTTTCGGCGGGAAACGCGAGCGGAGTACAGGCTGTCGCGCGGGTCGACGACGCGATCGCAGTGAGCGCCTGGGTGTAGGAGGACGCACAGATATCCTCGGCGCGACCGCCAAACAGCTGGAGCGACCGGTGCAGGGCCTTTGCACCCTCCGCGTTCACATGGGACCTGCTGCAGCCCCCGCTTCGGACTTCATCGGGCCCGAGGATGCCGTGGCCCTGGAGGTAGTCGGGGGACGACAACAGTCGTTCGAGCTGGTCCCGGACATAATCGGCACCACCTGAGTTGTAGTCCTTGTTGGTCACCAACAGGAACTCGATGGCTGCGTCGGTGCGGTGGAGCGAGGTGACCTCACCCGTCGTGACGTCGTAGAACGCGCCCTCCAGCGCGTAGTAGGGGTTGGTTTGCTCCTCTCCCTCTCCGGAGATGGCGGCCGTGGCTGCGATCAGATCCTGGAGCAGGGGCAGGCGGTCGTCAGTGGCCTGACTGGCCCAGAGGAAGCTGTCGACTGACGTCAGGGTGCCTTCGGGGTTCGCCGGGGGATACAGCGCGTTCATGTGGGTGACCGCGATGCGGTAGCCTAAGGGAGATGCATCATAGACGTCGAGGAGGGCGGAGATGTCGGCTTCGAGCCGCTCGAGGGTGCCGTTCATGGACGTGTCGGTGTCGAGCAGCAGGACGAGGTCGACCTCGGCGGGCTCCGGATCGACTGTTTCGTAGGTGGTCCCGGTCTGTGCGGCGAAGAAGGTGCTGTCGGTGGCGATCCTGCGGGTATGGCTGTCTTTCGTGGGGACTCCATCGGCATCTGTCACCAGCTCGAACGCGGTGTATCCCTTGGCGTTCGCGGTGGTCCATGCCTTGAGGTGGGGTACGTCGGCGAAAGCATCCTGGGTCATGAAGCCGACGCTGACCTCCTTCCTCGGGGTCTCGCCTCCGAAGCCGACGGTAAAGGCCATGCCGGTCGTGTCATAGCCCTGCGGGCCCGCGTCCGAGGGGGTCAGCGTCACGACACCTCCATCGGGTCCGAGGGCGCCGGCGGGCACGTTCACGTAGGCCAGCGGATGCTGAAGCGTGCCCCCCTCCGGACCGAGATCGACGCTGAGGATGGACGTGGGATCGTCGGTGCGGGCCTCCGAGGGTTCCTCCGGTGCCTGCTCCGTGCAGCCGATGGAAAGGAGGGTGATTAGCGTGAGGGCTCGGTTCATGTGGGCTCCTGATTTATGCAAACTGTAGCGCTTGGCGGCAGATTTGGGCAAATGGCATTTCATTGTGTGGAGGCCCAGAGGGCAGGGGAATCTTGATGCTTTGGGGTACCGTATGGGCTATGGTCCAACGGCCGTGTTGGTGATGGGCTTTCTGTATGTATGCTGTGTCCACACCTACACCCGTGTCCTGCGTGCCCATGCCCCACACCCCCGTCAACCTCGCCGACAAGCTCTCCCGCATCACCGAGCACTGGAGCCCCCGCATCGTGGGCGCCCTGAACGGTCAGGAGATCAAGCTCGCGAAGCTGCAGGGCACCTTCGTGTGGCACAGCCACCCCGACGCCGACGAGCTGTTCCTGGTGATCCGGGGACGTCTCGACCTCCACCTGCGGGATGGCGTCGTGTCGCTGTCGGAGGGTGAGTTCTACATCGTGCCGAGGGGCGTGGAGCACCTGCCGGTGGCCGACGAGGAGTGCGAGGTGCTGCTGCTGGAGCCGGCCGGCACGGTGAACACCGGGGATGCCGGTGGGGAGCGCACGGTGGAGGATCCCGCCTGGCTATGAGCCGTCTCACGGCACACAGAAGCCCCGGAGCTCATACCCGACCCGTTGGTGGGTGCCTTCCGGATCGGACAGCCAGGTCTGGGTGGTGAAGCAGGTCTCCTGGCTCCAGGTGCTCCAGATGAAGTCGGGGATGGCGTCGCCGTTGAGGTCCTCGGCGAGCTCGAGGCGGCAGTGGTCGTCGTCGGCCACCAGGTTGCCGTCCAGCTCGACGCGGCAATTCTCGAAGCCCGTGCCATCCTGGCTGGGCGTGGCGTGGAGCTGCAGCGGACCGGCGTCGTAGGTGCCCTGTGCTTCTTCCGTCGAGGATGGCCGGAAGGGCGGTGCCGGCGGATCGCCCCAGGGGGCCGCCGACCGAGGGCCTTCGGTGATCCCCGGCGTGTCGGCGGGCAGCAGGCCGATGGCGTGGCACGGAGGGACGTGGCGCATCAACGGGGTCTTCAGGGTGATGTCGCTCAGGTCCAGCCAGGTGACGGCCTGCTGGACCTTCAACCGCTTCGGCCGGACGATGCCCTCGACGCAGATCAGGAACGGAGGATCCAGCACGGGGCGGGTGGAGACCAGCAAAGGCGGTTCGTCGGGTATCAGGTTGCCCTTCTCGCCGGCGGGAGGGTGCAGGTAGGGCGCTCGCCAGGTGGACTGGGGGGCTGGCGGCGGCACGTCCCACTGCAGCAGGGCATGAAGCCGGTCGTCGCGGATCCTGGTCTTTCGAAGCACCTGGACGGACGTGGGATGCTCGAGGTCGGGCACGATGCGCAGGTCGGGCGCATGGGCCACCAGGGTGAGCTCCACCCGGCCACCTTTCAGGGGTCTGGCCAGCAGCGCCTGATCCCGATCGTGGAGCACGCGGGTGCGCGGGTCGTTGGACAGGCCGCAGAAGGAGGCGGCATCCGTGGGGCAGGGGCGCGAGGGAGCCCGCCTGCGGGCGCGCCGGTTGCTCGGCTTCAGGGTGAGCCGGGCCATGTGGGTGGACATCCGGGTCTGGAGAAGCTGGTTGCAGTAGCTTCCCTGACGATCGCGCCAGCACTCCTTCCACAGCACGTCTTCGGTCGTCGGCGGCTCCGGAGACCAGAGCACGGGCGGTTGGCTGGCGTGGGCGAAGGGCAGCAGCAGCAGCAGCCAGGGCATGGGGGCTCCTTGCGGTGGCCGCGAGGTTCAGTTGCCCGGCGGTCCCACCACATAGTGGGCCAGCAGGTCGAGCTGTGCATCTCCCTCTTCGAAGTAGGGGAGCTTCAGCCAGGCACAGCTCTGGTCGTTGCGCACGCGCACGTGGGCTGAGTCGATCGGAATGCCCGTGTTCGCGTCGGTGAGCGTGAGGCCGCCCCGCTCGGGCGAGTGCTCGAAGGGGAAGCAGGTGGTGCCGCCGAGCTCGGCGGCGAGATCGTCGGCCGCCTGCGCGAAGTAGTCCTCGTCACAGATGGACCACACGAGGCCGTCGGAGCGATCGGCGATGCGGTGGAACCGGGGACCTGCCCGGGCGCTGCCATAGTCACCGGAGCACTCGCCTACCTCCGGACCGACCACGGCGTGGGCGCGGAACATGTCGGGATGGGGCACGGCCTCTTCCATGGCGATCTGGAACTCGGCGACGCTGGGGCTGGACCCCGACTCCTCGTCCTCGTCGGCGACGAACACGAGCTCGAGGAAGGCGTTCGGACGGCGGAAGCCGGCGTTCGTGTCGGCGCCGCGCGCGTAGAGCGCGGCCCTGGCGGAGAAGAAGGCTTCATACTTGGGCGTGGCCCCCCCCCGGTGGTCGTAGATGACGAGCATCTGCTCGAGGATCTCGGCCCCGCGTGCAGTGCTGGGATCCACCCAGCGCCGCCCGTCGACCTCCATGAGCTCGCCGGACTTGAAGTCAGGGTCCATCGGCGTGTAGTCGGGATCCATGTCGATGGCGCCGAAGTGGGCGTGCACCGGGGTGTCGGAGACCTCGTCCAGCAGGTCGGACGCGGTCAGGGCCATCAGCAACTGCTCTTCGAGCATGCCCAGGTTGCCGACGACGAACAGCACGTCCACTTCCGCGGGCTCCGGCTGGAAGGCCTGGGTGTGGATGCCCTCGTCTGCGTACAGCACCGTGAGCTCCACATCGCGGGTGAGCTCGAAGTCGCCGGGCTTCACCTGCCCCTGCCCGTCGGTGATCATCTGGTCGAACGCGAAGTGCTCGCCCTGGAACGTGGACCACAGGCGAAGAAGCGGCTCGCCCTCGAAGTCGTCCTGGTGGTGGGCCAGGATCTGCGCCTGCTGTTCCAGACGCTGCCCGCCGAAGTCGATGGTGAAGCCCAGGCCGGTGATGTCGAAGCCCTCCGGGCCGGCATCGCGGGGGGTGAGCGTGACCGTGCCCGTGCGGTTGCCGAAGGCGTAGGGGGGCAGGATCACCGTGGCCAGCGGGTGTTCGAGCGTACCGCCGCCGGCGCCCACCTCCAGCGACAGGATGGCCGTCGGATCGGTGGTGGTGACCTCGGTGTTCTCGTCGCCGGGGCCGTCGGTCTGGCAGGCGGAGGCGAGGCCCAGGAGGGCCCAGAGCAGGAGCGGCTTGGGGGTGCGCGGCATCGGTTCGTCCGGTCTTGCAAGTTACTGCAAGACCATAGATCGGTACCGCGCGGATGTCATCAGGATCTCAAGGGTTCGGTTCCGAAGGGGGTTCTGCCTCCACCGGGGTGTCGGCAGGCGTGACCGGCGCCGGCGGATCACCCGACCGGAACCGAAGGAACCCGCGGTACGCGCCGATGTACAGGCTCTGATCCGGCCCGATGGCGTACGTGCCCCAGATGTTGTTGAAGACCTTGCGCTCATAGGCACCCTTGCCGAGAGCGGCCTTGCGGATCATCTCGCTGACGTTGTCGTCGAAGATGCCGGTGTCCTTGAACTCGGGGTGGAGCGAGAAGACCGGCTGTCCGGTGCGGAAGTCGATGGCGGTGAGCTGCCAGTCCGAGTGGCCTTGGACCTCCTCGTCCTTGCGGTGGTAGATGTAGATGAGGCCGTGGGGCGTGGACAGCTTCGGCGTGGCCGTCTTCGCGTCGATGTGGCCGACGATGGGCCAGTTCTTCACGGGCTCGTAGTGGCCGGTGGCGTGGTTGTAGTCGAAGCGCATGAGACCGCCGACCGTGGGGTTCTCCTCGAAGGGATCGACGTAGCCGTAGGTGTTGCCCACCACGAGGCTGTCCTTGTAGGCCACCACGGAGTTCTCCACCGCACCGCCCCGCAGCTCGCCGAACATCGGCAGCTTGTCCACGAGCTCGCCGGTGTCCTGGCGGAACACGAGCAGGTTGGTGTGGTCGGGGGCGTTGTCGTCGATGACCACGAAGCGGTCGTCCACCAGGGTGGGGGAGGTGCCGCTGCCGGTGTTGAGGTGACCGGGCTTGATGAGGAAGTCGTTGTCGTACAGCAGCTCACCCTTGGCGTAGGTGGGCTCCCACTTCGGGTCGAGCACGATCCTGCGCGCCGCGGCGTCGTACTGGAACTTGTACAGGGCGAGGTTCGAGACCACGTAGACCCCGTCGGGGCCGACGGCGAAGGAGTTCTGCACCTCCTCCTTGATGTCGTCGTCGATGCCGATGATCTCCCGGCCGCGGTCGCGCAGCTCCGGGATCTCGCCGAGACGGGCGTTCTCGGCCTTGGCGATGATCTCGTCCATCTCGTCGGACTGCACGCCCCAGACCTGCTCCACCTTCTCCTTCAGCGCGAAGGTGGACAGGTGCGTGGCCACCACCGTGGGGCAGGCAGCATCGGTGTTCAGGATCACGCCGAGGATGCCAATGCGGGTGGTGAACCAGACGTTGCCGTCGGCATCCGGGAAGATGGCGGTGAGCCGGTTGTCGTCGGCCTTGCGCTTGCGGACGTCGGTCAGGGTGCCCACGGCGACCTCACGGGTGAGATCGAGGTGCACCATGTTGTCCTTGTCGAACTTGCGATCGCGGATGGGGATGCGCATCACGAAGTTGTCGGCCCCCGGCACGAACAGGTAGCCCTTCTTCGTGACGTAGGAGTAGGCGCCGCCGGAGGTGTCGCGGAACATCTTCATGCGGCCCTTGTCGCTCGCCAGGCTCAGGGCGGACGAGCCACGTCCGGGCAGGTCCACGGAGTCGAGGAGCACCGGCTCGTCGGACACGTCGATCAGCAGCGCGGTGCCGGCGTCGCGGCCGAAGGAGATGGTGAGCAGCGTGTCCTCGTCGAGGAACGTGAAGAAGGGCGCCATGCCGCTGAAGCGTTGCTTGGTCTCGAGCACGTGGAAGTAGTCGAGCTCGGCGCCGTAGGGTACGGGCCCGGCCCGGTTCGTGGTGTCGGTGGCCATGCTGTCCTCGTGCATGGTGCCGGGCAGGTCGGGGTTGAGCAGGGGGTGCTGCCAGACCTCGTGCCGAGGAAGGGGGGCCGGCAGGGACTCGCCGTGCTCCCTCGTCCAGCCCTCGTGCCACTGGATGTTCACGTACGCGTCGTCGATCTTGTACTGGAAGTCGTGGTCGGGCACGGTGTACGGACTGCAGGCGTCCTGGGCGTGGGCCACGACGGGCGCGGCCAGGAGCCAGGTGGCGAGGAGCTGGAACAAGGGACGCACGGTGCCTCCGGGGCGAACGGGTGTGCGGATCGCCGACAGCGGGACGGCGGGAACATCCCAGGGGTGATCGGAGCGAGTCGGGACCCGTTGAAGGGATGGTGGAACCTACGTTCCATCCCGCGCGATCCGGCTTGCGCACCGGTCAGATGGATCGGATGATGCCGCCCTCCACCCGCAGGGCGCTTCCGTTGACCGCGGCGTTGGAGGCGAGGAACACGGCGGCCCGGCCCACCTCCTCCACGTGGATGAAGCGCTGGATGAGCGAGGTGGGCTCGTGCTCCTCGAAGTAGCCGTCGAGCACCTCCTTCAACGGACGGTCCTCCTGACGGGCGAGTCCCTCGAAGTAGCCCTCCACCCCCGCGGTCCAGGTGGGGCCCGGGAGCAGGCTGTTGACCGTGACGGCCGTGCCCTTGGTGAGCTCGGCGAGACCCCGGGCCAGGCTGATGAGGGCCGTCTTCGTGACCGAGTAGTGGATCATCTGGGGCAGTGGCTTGATGCCCGCCTCGCTGGCCACGCAGATGATGCGGCCCCGGTCACGCGCCAGCATCCCGGGCATGAGGGCCCTGCACAGGCGGACCGCGCTCATGACGTTGATCTGCAGGTACCTCAGCCACTCGTCGTCGGGCAGCGCGAAGAAGTCCTCCACGCTGAAGATGCCGGCGTTGTTGACCAGGACGTCGATGGGTCCGTGGTCGTAGAGCTGATCGAGCACCTGGTGGGTCTCCTCGGCGCTGCCGAGGCCGCCGACCACATGGCCGTGGGCGCCGATCTCCTCCTGCACCTCGGCCGTGTCGGACGGGCTGCGGCCGTGGACGATGACCCGGGCCCCCGCCAGGATGAACTGGCGTGCGATCTCCTTGCCGATGCCCTTGGTGGAGCCGGTGACGAGGACGGCGTGGTCGGTCAGATCGGTCAAGGGACCTCCTCTTCGTGGGTCCCGGTCTGATCGACCCCCATCGCGGTTCGTTGAGCGGGTGACGTGGCATCTCGGGGGGAGCGCTTCACCACGCGGGTGGCGGTCCGATCAGCAGGGGCAGCGTCCGGCGCGCCGGACCCGACGGGAGCCCGCCATGAAGGCCGTCACCTTCGACCCCAGGTCAGACACCTTCCAGCTCGAGGACGTGCCGAGGCCCAGGCCCGGTCCCACCGACGTGCTGGTGGAGGTGGAGGCCTGTGGCCTCAACCCGGTGGACGCGAAGATCGTGGGCTGGAAGTCGCTGGTGCCCGACATGCAGCCGGGCTGGGTGACCGGCCTGGATGTGGCCGGACGGGTCGTGGAGGTGGGCACCGAGGTGTCCGGCTGGTCGGTGGGCGATCGGGTGCTCTGCCACGGGAACATGTTCCGGTCCCACGGAGGGTTCGCGGAGGTGACCGTCCAGGACGCCGCCATCCTGCTGCCCCATCCCCACCTGGAACCCCACGTGGCCGCCGCCACGCCCTGTGCCGGCTGGACCGCCTGGCGGGCGCTGGTGGATCGGCTCCGGCTGCCCGAACACGGCTCGGTGCTGATCCTCGGCGGCTCGGGCGGGGTGGGGAGCTTCGCCGTGCAGATCGCCCGGCACTTCGGGCTGCAGCACATCCTGGCCACCTGCTCCACCGGCAACGTGGACTTCGTGCGGTCGCTGGGGGCCACCCATGTGCTCGACTACAGCACGGAGGACGTGCTGGAGCGGGTGCGGGAGATCACGGGAGGACTCGGCGTGGCCATCGCCCTCGATGCGGTGGGGCGCGACAACGACATCATCGCGGCCGACGCCCTGGGCTTCGAGGGACAGATGCTGGAGCTGGTCGATCTCGTGCGGCCCGAAGCCTACGACGACGCCTTCGGCCGGGGGCTCGGGTTCCACCAGTTCACCCTCGGGGGCGCCCACCGGGCCGGTCCGGCCGGCAAGGCGGCGCTGACGGCGGCCGGTCGCAGCTTCTCCCGGCTCGTCGCCGGCGGGGAGATCACCGTGCCCCGGCTGAAGTCGGTCACGCTGGACGAGGTGCCCGAAGCGCTCGACGAGATCCGGGCGGGGCACACGGTGGGGAAGGTGGTGATGGCCCTGTGAGGGGCTGGTGTGGACCACAACGAACGATGGATCTGGACGTCACATGTCCAGCGAAGTCGCCAGGGACGAGACGTCCAGGTCCTGGAGCCCGAGGGCCTGCAGCTGTTCGAGGGTCAGTGGAACCGCACGGGAGAGGAGCTGCTGGACATCGCCGGGCTGCTGCTCGCGCACGGAGACGAAGGGCGCGCAGCTGGGCTCGAAGGTCCAGCGTTGGGTGGGCTCTTCGTGGTCCTCGTCCACTTTCATGATGGTGATGCGCACGGGCAGATCGTCCTCCCACTCCGTCGCACGGTCCATCCATGACGAGGACGTAGGGTGGAGCCAGGTGGTGACCAGGACCTCCCGTCCCAGGTCGTCGTGGATCCACGACTCCCGGTAGGGGACGAACTGGTCGTGGTGCCGGGCGATGCGTCCTTCTCGGTCGACCAGGTAGCCGTCTTCGTCCCAGGTCATGGTTAGAGCAGGCTCGTCGGAGGTGCCGACGCCGTCGAAGGGCGGGGTGTATCCACTGAACCCGTCGCTGACGATGTCGAGCACGCCGGTGGCCACTCCGGAGCCTTCGTCCAGGGACCAGGTGACGATCCACTCGTCGACCTCGGGGCCGGCCCTCTTGCTGTGGAAGTGTTCGGACAGGAGCCACCCATCGGCGTGGTACTCCCGGTTCCGCGTGGTGATGCGGTCGGAGCCGGCATCGAAGAAGGTCGTCTGGATGTCGGTCAGGAATCCATCGCTCTGGCGGTAGATGCGCTGCTCTTCCCACGTTGAAGGGGAGATCACGACATCGGGGTGCGGCCACCTCTTCGTGAAGACGCGGATCTCGTCTCCATCCTCTTCGATGTCGTAGGTGACGGAACTGTTGAAACGGTCGTTGTCGAATCCGACGTTCTGGAGCTCGATGCGACGGCTGTCGATGGGCGCAAGGTCGAACGATCGAAGTGCCAGGTGTTCCCTACGGGGATCGAGCCAGTACAGGTTGTAGCCCATGACGCCGAACCCGGAGGATTCGCCGCCGTAGCTTTCCGAGGTGGCCGTAAGCAGCACCCGCATGTCATCCAAGGCGTCGCCGCTGCAGTTCCGATCCACCTCCGAACAGTCCTCGTCGGCAAGGGGACTGATGGTGGGGTCATCGTCGTTGCAGTCGCCCGCCTCCACGGTGACGCCGTCTTCGTCGGCGTCCGTTCCCTGCGCCTCCGGATCGTTGGTGACGCATGCCAAGGACAGGATCAGGAGCAGTGGCAGGTGACGCATCGGGAGGCCTCTCCGAAGGGGTTTGCAGTGACGGGCCTGTGTCCGGACCGCGTACTGCAAATTCCTACCTGAACCTCAGGTGCATGTCATTCGATCTTTGCGGGGTACGACCAGACGCCAGGAACACTGCCTGTCATCGTGTAGGCGGCTCAGGAGAACCCGACGGAGGAGACCCCTGGGCGCTCCAACCTGCCTCGACCCGCACCCGTCAGTGCGGTGCTGGGCCCGAGGGATTCAAGGGCCGTGCTGCATCATGCAGTCCCTTCGAGGTACGCCAGACCGGGCACGCGGCGGGCAAGGTGGTGATGGCGTTCTGATCAGGACTTCGGCGTGCCCACTATGTAGGTGGCGTGGATGGGGGCTCCCTCCATGGGCACGCGGCCGATGTCCCAGTCGAAGTCGTCGAGGCCGGCGACCAGCTCCCGCAGCTCCGGCGGCTGGTAGATGCGAAGGCAGGAGACGAGGCCGTCCCACATGATCAGCAGTGGGATGATGGGCAGCAGGTAGGTAAGCGGGATCCACAGCCAGCGAAAGGGCCGCAGGAACGGGACGACGGCGAGGACGAAGAACGGGATGGCGGGGATGCCCGCGAGGTTCGCGAAGCGACGGTCGACGGTCTCGAAGATGGCGATGGGCTGCCCGGCGTCGTGGGCGTCGGCGAGGATCCGGCGGGCCTGCTCCGGGCGGAAGTGATGGAACGCGTTGAAGATTGTGCGCAGGCCGGTGAGGTCGCGTCGCACGTCCATGGCGTCGACGGAGCGCCGGTCGAAGGAGACGCGGCCGCCCGATGCCTGCTCCACGTGGTCGGCGGCCCTGGCATGGGGGAATTTGTCGGCGCACACGATGGGGGTGTTCCGATCTTCCAGTGCCCTGGCCATCGTCAGCGCCGGGCCCCCGGCGCCGCTGCACAGATCGACGATACGCTCGGCGCCGGTGCGGTCGAGGGCCTCGACGACCTTGGGCATCAGGGGATCCAGCATGCCCGTCATGTCCATCAGTTTGGAGATGTAGGCCGTCATGACGTCCCGGAGGACATCCGGGAACCAGGGCTGGTCCTCGAACTCGAACAGGTGCAGACGTCGCATGGGGTCTCCGCGGAGCGCACGAAGACACCCTACGCTGCGAGGGGAGACGAGAGGCAGTGCCGCAACGGCCGGCTGCGCCGCGTGGGGCGGCACCGGATGTTCCTGCAATGAGGCCGCCTTCGTGCCGTGAAGTCGAGGCGACAAGGGAGAGGGGGCGATGGGCCACAAGGACACGGTGAAGAGCTTCTTCGAGCGGGTGTGGAACGCCTACGAGAAGTCGGCGATGGGCACGTTCCTTGTGGAGGACGTGACCGTGCGGGGCTCCCTCGGCGATCAGGTGAAGGGGTTCGAGGCCCTCGGTGACTACATCGACCGGGTCAACGCCGTGCTCGGGGACTTCCGGTGCACGGTGGAGGACGCGGTGGCCGAGGACGACCGTGTGTTCGCGAAGATGCTCTACACCGCGATCCACAAGGGAGAGCTGCTCGGGCATCCCCCCACCGGACGGCCCGTGCGCTGGTGGGGGGCGGCCCTGTTCACCTTCGAGGGGGATCGGATCGCCGACGTGTGGATCGTCGGCAACCAGAAGGCCCTCGAGCTGCAGCTGGTGGGCCTCGAAGGGACGCCCGGCAAGGGATGGGGGCTGTAGGCACGCCCCGTCCGTCGCGAGGTCAGGCGGCGCCTTCGACGAGGACGAGGCCGGGCACCACCCGCTCCTTGAGGTAGCGGGCGAACTCCCGCATCCCGTCGATGCCGATCTGTTCGCCGAGCACGCCGCTGTAGTTGGTGGTGCCGTTGATGTCGTAGGTGTAGCGACGGCCGTCGGCGTCCTCGACGAACTCGATGCCGGCCACCTCGATGCCCTCGGCGGCCATCAGGCGGATGTAGGCCTGGACCAGCGGGTCGTCTGCGGTGAGGGGAGAGGGCGAGAACTTGGAGCCGCCGTCGATGGGGCACACGTCCGGGGCGGCCTTGAGCTGGCAGGCGTCCGAGGGGCACAGCTCGAAGCCCTGCTCGGTGCTGGACTGCATGGCGTACAGGAACCGGTCGCCGACGATCTCCACCCGCGTGATGAAGGGCGCGGCGGCGCGGATGTACTGCTGCAGGATGACCTTGGCGCCCGGGCCCGGGTCGAAGGCGCCGGAGTCGAGGTGGGAGGCCAGCTCGTCCGCGCTGTCGAACAGCTGGATGCCCAGGCCCTTTCCGCCCTGGTTGTGCTTGGTGATGAACGGACCGTCGAAGGTGGCGGCGGCCTGCAGGAGGTGGTCGCGGCCCACGGCGAGCACGGTGCGGGGGGTGTCGATGCCGTGCTGGCGCAGCGCGAGGTCCTGGCGGAACTTGCTCATCTCGAACTCGAAGGCCGCGGACCCGTTGATGACCCGGCGTCCGTGGCGCTCGAGCCAGAACAGCACCTCGCGCGCGAGCTCGACGGCGCCGTGGTGGCCGCGGGTGTGGGAGCTGGGGCTGATGCGGTTGAGCCAGATGCCGTCGGCGGGGGGCGCGTTGCCGTCGAGCAGACCCTGGTCGAGCTCCACCAGGTTGACGGTGAAGCCCTCGGCCTCGAGGCCGGAGACGAGCGGCGGCAGCCAGTCCGGGTTCTCGAACAGGACGTGGACGACGGGCAGGGACACGGATGCAGACATGAGGAACCACCTTGGTTCTGAGGGTGTGTCGCAGCGCTCGCCCGGGATCTTCACCCGTGTCGACACGGGTGCGGTCTGACCGGGGTGGTTGGCGTCTGCTGCGGTTCTCTCAGCGCACCCCGGCCCAGGTACACAGGCAGCAACACATGCTGTGCATCGCGGGGGCGGTGGTGGCGGGGGCGAACCTCATGGGGCGCTTGTAGTCCCGGATCGGACGTCCGTGCAAGCCGTCAGCGGGACGGAGCCCTGGGAGGTCGGTCGGTCGGGCCCCGTCTGCATGGCGAAAGTGCACTCGGCAGGTGGATCGGGGCCGTACCTGGTTGGAGCGGCGAATTCTCGGGATTCATCCGTTCATGGTCGGGGTGGGGCGGCGCGCATGCTCCGCCACAGGCTGGGGAGCGGGCACCGCGGGAGGTCAGCGTTGCTGCGGAAGGTGGTCCCGCCAGTCGTCCGGCTGCTCACAGGTGGGCGTGAACTCGTGGAAGTACGGCACGCCGTCGCCGGTGCCGTCGTGGGTGGTCACGCGACTCGGAAAACCGTCCTTCCAGGTGATGGAGGTGCCCGAATACCAGCCGTCGGAACTGCCCCAACGCTCCTCCACGAGCCGGCCCTGTTCGTCGTACTCCAGCTCGTGCAAGCTGATCCAGCCGCTGTGGTAGGCGATGCGCTCGGAGAGGATCCGCCAGTCGGCGTCGTGCTCGCGCAGCACGGTGTTCCACTCCTTCTCCTCGTCGGGAAGCGAGGGAGTGGGACTGTAGGTGGCCGTGGTCTGGTGCAGCGAGAGGTCGGCGGTGTAGTCGATGGTGAACGTCTCGCCGCCCTCGGTGACCTCCTCGCTGGAGACGTAGCCCTCGTCCGCGAAGGTGGAGATGCGACGGTATTCGCGGGGGAGGGTGGGCCACCCGTAGTAGTGGTCGATGTGGGCGCCGTCCGAGCGCCGCCAGGAGTTCTCGGTCTCGTAGGACAGGATGAACTCGACCGGCTCCGGCGCAAGGTCCAGTGCACCCTCGGGTGCCATGGTCTCGCCGCGCAGTGTGAGGAGGTCGTCCGTGTCGACGAGCGTGTACTCGGTCACCTGGTAGACGGTGCCGTCGGCGGGATCCGTGACGCGATCCAGGACCTTCCGGGTGTCCCACAGGCGGTTGGTCGAGGCCATCTGGGGCAGGGAGGGACGGGTCAGATCGAACCAGTGCGTGGCGACAGGCACCTGCCGGTTGGGGCGATCGGGGAAGTGTCGCTCCTCCTGCAGTCCGTACAACAGGCCGTTGGTGGGGTCGCCGTCGCAGTTGCGGTCCACGGCGGTGCAGTCCTCGGCCGCGTTGGGGTGGACGGTGTCGTCCCCATCGTCACAGTCGCCGTCTGCGGTGGTGAAGCCGTCAGCGTCTGCATCGGTGCCCGATGCGGTGTCCGCCGTGTCGTCGGCCGTGTCCGTGGGATGGACCTGCTTGTCGTCGTCGGCCGTGGTCGGGGGCTGACAGGCGGCCGCCAACAGGAGCAGGAAGAAGCGTGTGTGCATGGGAGATCCCTCCATCGTGGGCCCGCGCCCACCGGAACAGTGTGGAGAAGGACGCCGGCATGTGCAACCTCATGCAGTACCGAAGGGGCGTGACAAAGGTTGGACGGGAGGATTCGCCGCGGCGGTCGGCGGGTGGATCAGGTGCCTTGCGTGAGCGCTTCGAGGAGCACCGGGTCGATCAGCGGGTGGTTGGGCACCTTGTGGTGGGCGATGCCGGGAAGCGTGACGACCTGCACGAGGGGGTGCTCGCCCTCGTCGTGGGGCCCCCGTGCGCTGCCCTGGCGGACCATGCCGTCGCCGAACAGGCGGCCGGTGGCACCCTCCGGTTTGCGGGAAAGGGTGGTGGCCACGAAGGTCCAGTGGACGTGGTCGAGAAGGGGGAGGCGGCGTGGGGGGCGGGTGCGCCATGCGTCCGGATCGTCGGCCTGCCAGTCTTCGGCGAGCAGGTTGCCGTGGCGCAGATCCTTGATGCCGGCGCTGCGTCCGTTGGCCACGCGGGCGGGGATGCGGGCGCCCCAGGCGGTGAAGCTCCCGAGGACGCTGGTGACCAGGTGGGTGGCCTTCTCCAGCGGGGCCCCCTTGTGGGGGGTGGCGAGGCAGATCACGTGGGTGAGGCGGGAGGTCCATGGCAGATCGCGGCCCTGGTGGCAGGCGCTGCGGATCACGAGCCCGCCCATGGAGTGGCCGACGAGGACGAGCTGGCTGCACTCGAGACGGGAGAGCAGCTCCGACAGGGCGGCGCCGTTGTCGGAGATGTGCCGGCCCGTGTTGTAGCGGACGTAGACCGGCGTGAAGCCGGCGGGTGCGGCAACCCGCTCTCCGACGTGGCTGGCGGGGTCGCCGTAGTGCTCGGCGGCATCGGTGACCCAGCACCACTCGGTGGTGGTCAGCCCGTGGACGAAGACGGCGACGCGGTCGGCCACGATGCCTTCGGGCTCGATGGTGTCGTCGCCGACCCGCAGCTGCATGCCCATGTCGAGGGGGTTGCCGGTGGCCTGCAGGTGGTCGCCGATGGAGCCGTTGATGGCGCCGACGGCGGCGTCCTGCAGCCAGGCGAAGGTGTCGGTGATGTCCGAGCGCATCGGGACGGGCTCCGTGGGCGCGTCGTCGCTCGCCTTGTCGAGGGCGAGATCGCCGAGCCAGGCGAGCAGGCGGTTGATGCCTCGGATGGAGCCGAAGACACCGGCGGCGGACATGCGGCGGATGGCCTCGACGGCGCGGGCGGGCTCGGCCAGGGGGTCGATCCGCTGCAGGACCCCCACGGCGGCGGCGGCCTGGGCGTCCTGGACCTCCTGGACGAGGTTCGTGGTGAGTTCCACGGCGTCGTGGAGGAGGTTTTTGAGGCCTTTGGAGGTTTTCATGGGGGGATTGTGGCATGGGTGGGCGGCCAAAGGCACATCGCGGAGCTGCCAACCAGGGCGCCCCAAGGGGCGCCCGTACGTAGGGGCACCCCTTGGGGTGCCCTGGCCTCGCCCCGCCGTAACGTCCGCGTTCGTCGCCACGCAGCTGCACGCCTGCCGCCCATGTCATGCCACGCACACCGCCAGAGCCACGCGGGGGAAACACGCGCGCCGTGGAACCCGGCACGCGCCTACGACCCCGTACAACATGCCTTTGGGAGGCAACCATGCGTCATCCGCAGCAGGGACCACCTCGTCGTAAGGCGATGCGGCATCGAGGACATGACTATGGCGGGGCAGGCGCGTACCTGGTCACCGTGAGCACTTACCGGAAGGCCCATCTCCTTGGCACTGTCCAAGCCGGCGGGGTGCGGCTGAGCGGTCCTGGCCGTGTGGTTCTGAAGGTCTGGCACGAACTGCCTGGACGGTTTCCCGACGTGGCGTTCGATGCCTTCGTCGTGATGCCGAACCACGTACACGGAGTCATCGTCGTTCGGGAACCTGCAGCCATGCCACCCGAGGTCCTGAGACGACACGCATGTTTGAGCGATGTCGTGGGCACTTTCAAATCGCTCACGACCCGACGCGTGAACGATCAATGGTCCCGTGGGTGTCGGCGGCTCTGGCACCGTGGATACCATGACCGGATTCTTCGCGAAGAACAGGACCTGCGTCACGCCCGCAAGTACATCCACGACAACCCGCTCAGGTGGCGTCGACATTGACGTCGCGCCGTTGAAGCGACGAGTACCAAACCCAAACCCCGCCAAACCCCCGTCAACCTTTGTCGGCCGCGCCCTCACCCCTCCATCCGCGTCCCCGACCGCCGCAATCGGCCCCCATGCGCCCGGATGGCCGTTTGCACGCGAGATTCGGACGAGATCACCCCACCGTGGGGCTGCCCTGCGCCCTCCAGACGGTGCCAATCGGGCCACATCCCCCCGAAACCGAACCCGCGCCCCATTGACTCGGACCCCTCACAGCGCTACTCCGCCGCCCCTTTCAAGAGTTTCGCGGTGACCCGTCTCGCTTCGGGTCGCCGCTTCTTCTTGAGGCCCTTGGCTTCGGAACATCCGGTGGTCGCGGGCCTGTCCCCCCTCCCCGGAGCATTCCGTGTCCTACACCTTGATCGACAAGGATCAGGGGTCCGTCCGCGCGGACGTCCTGTCTGGTCTCACCGTCGCCCTGGCCCTCGTGCCGGAGGCCGTCGCCTTCGCCTTCGTGGCCGGCGTCTCACCCATCGTGGGCCTGTACGGCGCCTTCATGATGGGCATCATCACCTCGCTGTTCGGCGGCCGTCCGGGCATGATCTCCGGCGCCACCGGCGCCATGGCCGTGGTGATGGTCTCCCTGGTGGCCCAGGGTTCGGCCATGGGCGGTGAGGGCGCGGGTCTGCAGTACCTGTTCGTCACACTGCTGCTGGCGGGCTCCCTGCAGATCCTCGCGGGCGTCGCCAAGCTCGGCAAGTTCGTCCGCATGATCCCGAGCCCCGTGATGATGGGCTTCGTCAACGGCCTGGCCATCGTCATCGGCCTGTCCCAGCTCGGCATGTTCAAGTCCGGCGGCGAGTGGCTCAGCGGCTCCTCCTTGTGGACCATGCTCGGCCTGACGGGCCTCACCATGGCCATCATGGTCGGCCTGCCCAAGCTCACCAAGGCGCTCCCCGCGGCCCTGACCGCCATCCTCGTGGTCACCGGCCTCGTCATCGGTGGCGGCATCGAGACGGAAACGGTCGCCTCCTTCATCGCGGCCGGCGGCGGCGACGGCATCAAGGCCGGTCTGCCCACCTTCGCCATCCCGATGATCCCCGCCACGTTCGACACGCTGGCGTTCATCTTCCCCTACGCCCTGATCCTCGCCGCCATCGGCCTCATCGAGTCCCTGATGACCCTCAACCTGGTCGACGAGCTCACCGAGACCCGCGGCGACGCCAACCGCGAGTGCATGGCCCAGGGCGCCGCCAACATCGTCAACGGCTTCTTCGGCGGCATGGGCGGCTGCGCCATGATCGGCCAGTCGATGATCAACGTGCAGTCCGGTGGCCGTGGCCGGCTCTCCGGCATCGTGGCCTCCGTGGCCCTGCTGGCCTTCGTGATGTTCGGCTCCACCTACATCGAGATGGTGCCCATCGCGGCCCTCGTCGGCGTCATGTTCATGGTGGTCATCGGCACCTTCGCCTGGAACACCTTCAAGATCCTCAACAAGGTGCCCGCCAGCGACGTGTTCGTCATGGCCACCGTCACGGGTCTCACCGTGGCCTTCGACCTCGCCATCGCCGTGTTCGCGGGCGTCATCATCTCCGCCCTGGTCTTCGCCTGGGAGAACGCCCTGCGCATCCGTGCCCGCAAGTCCGTCGACGAGCGCGGCCACAAGCACTACGAGATCTACGGTCCGCTGTTCTTCGGCTCCACCACGCTCTTCCTCACGAAGTTCGACGTGGTGAACGACCCCGACGACGTCATCATCGACTTCGCCGAGTCCCGCATCATGGACCAGAGCGCCATCGAGGCCATCAACAAGGTCGCCGACAAGTACTTCCGGGCCGGCAAGCACGTGCACCTGCGCCACCTGAGCGCCGACTGCCGCAAGCTCATCGCCCGGGCGGAGTCCATCTGCGAGGTCAACGTCCTCGAGGACCCCGACTACTTCGTGGCCATCGACACCTACCGCGAGGAAGTGCAGGCCAACCCCCGCCGCAAGGTGGCGGCCGTGGCTGCCCACTGAACGGTCCTTCTTTCCGGCTCCACACCATCTCCCGGGCGCAGGTGTGGTGCCGTTCTTCTCGGATGAATCTGCATTGTCGACGCGTCACGGGTTGTTCGTTTCTCCCGTCGCGCGTCGACATGCAGATCCCCGTCCGCTATGCCCGGATCCCCAAGAGGCGGCCCAGAGTCTCCTCACACATGAGAGTCTCATGACGACCTTCGCCTCCCTCGACCTGATCGAGCCCCTCCAGCGTGCCCTCAAGGGCCTCGGCTACGACAAGCCCACCCCCATCCAGGAGCGCGCCATTCCGCCGCTGCTCGATGGCCGTGACGTCCTCGGCGTGGCCCAGACCGGCACCGGCAAGACCGCCGCCTTCTCCCTGCCCGTGCTCCAGCACCTGTCCAGCGAGAAGTTCCGCGGCAAGCGCCCCATCCGCGCCCTGGTGCTGGCCCCCACCCGCGAGCTGGCTGCCCAGGTGGGCGAGAGCTTCGCCACCTACAGCGGCACCCTCGACATCAAGCACTACGTCATCTTCGGCGGCGTGAACCAGAACCCCCAGGTCCGCACCCTGCAGCGCGGCGTCGACGTGCTCGTGGCCACCCCCGGCCGTCTGCTCGACCTGATCGGCCAGGGTCACATCACCCTGCAGCACGTCGAATTCCTCGTCCTCGACGAGGCCGACCGCATGCTCGACATGGGCTTCATCCACGACCTGCGCAAGATCCTCAAGCTGCTCCCCGACGACCGGCAGAACCTGCTCTTCTCGGCCACGATGCCCAAGACCATCGCCCGGCTGGCGGAGGACTTCCTCACCGACCCGGTGCAGGTCGAGGTGGCGCCCCAGTCCACCACGGTGGAGCGCATCGAGCAGCAGGTCATGTTCACCGAGAAGAACAACAAGCGGCGCCTGCTGGCCCACCTGCTCGGCGAGCTCGACGTGGACCGCACCATCGTCTTCACCCGCACCAAGCACGGTGCGAACCGCCTGGTGAAGTCCCTGGACAGCGATGGCTTCACGGCCGCCGCCATCCACGGCAACAAGTCCCAGAACGCCCGCACCAAGGCGCTCGAGGGCTTCAAGAACGGCACCATCAAGGTGCTCGTGGCCACGGACGTCGCCTCCCGCGGCATCGACATCGAGGGCGTCAGCCACGTCTTCAACTACGACCTGCCCAACGAGTCCGAGAGCTACGTGCACCGCATCGGCCGTACCGGTCGTGCGGGCCGTGACGGCATGGCCATCAGCTTCTGCGACGACTCCGAGGGCGGCTACCTGCGCGACATCGAGCGCCTCATCGGCCTCCCCCTGACCCCTGTCATGGACCAGCCCTACCACTGGCACGACGCCATTCCCGACCAGCGTGCCTCCGGCATGAAGCCGGGCAGTGGCCATGCCGGCCGCGGTGGTGGCGGTGGCCGTCGTGGTGGCGGTGGTCGTCCCGGTGGCGGTGGTCGTCCCGGTGGCGGTCGCCCCGGCGGCCCGCGCCGCAGCGGTGGCGGTGGTGGTGGCCAGCGTCGTGGCGGTGGCGGTGGCGGTCAGCGCCGGCGGTGAGTCCGTGAGCGACGGCTGATGAGCGTGGGGGATCCGGAAGGGTCCCCCCTTTTTCGTTCTTGGGGGGAGGTCCTGGGAGGGGGCTCACGAAGGTCACGCTTTGGCGGCTCTACAACGGCTCCGGTTCGACTGCAGGTTCCTCCTCGCGGATGGCGTTCATCTCGGCCCCGCCGCCCTCCTCGTTGTAGGCGGGGGCGAGGTCGTCGGGTGTAGCGATGGGCTCGCCGGCGGTGGCGTCGATGGCCTGGCCCGCGGCCTCGATACCGAGCTCCGCGCGGTGGAGGAGGGCCTCCAGACGCGCTTCCTCCGCGGCCCGGGCGGCCTCCTCGGGAGAGACGATGGCGCGGGTCGCGAGGTCGGCGGGCACGTCGAAGATGTCGGCTCCGCGGGCGGCGTCCGCTGCGGGATCCGTCAAGCGTGCGGCGGCCACGCCCTCGTCGGCGAAGCGGGCGACCTTGCCGCACTTCGCCACGCGGCCGCCGACACCGGCGACGAGGGCGATGACGAGGGCGCCGAGGTGGAGCTTGTCCTTCATGGGGTGGCTTCCCACCAGCGGCTCAGCTCCTCGAAGTGGCGTCTCTGGGCCTCCTTGTACCGAAAGTGGTTCCGTCTGGTCATGCGCTCCATCCCTTCGGGCTGCAGGGTCATGGTGTAGTTGAGCAACGTGGGATGGTCTGGCGGCGGCCCGGCGGACGTGGATGGCATCGCGAAGGAGGCTTCGCCGTAGGGGCCCTCTCGCCTCGTGGCTTCGAACCTCCTCTGGAACGCGTGGAGCTCTTCCTGGGTGCCGTCCACCGGCATCTCGAACATCAGCACGGCCACGCAGGGGAACTCGCCGCAGTCGAGGTGCTCGATGGTGCCCGACCCCATCTGATCGAGCAGGGACTGGAGCGCCTGTTCTGCACCTTCCTCGGTGTAGGCGTGGTCCAGGTCGTCGGGGGGCTCGACGGGGCTGCCGATCCGCGCTTCGATGCGGTCCTCGAGGTCGGCAATCCGGAGTGTCAGCCCATCGAGCTGGCGTTGCAGGTCCTGGACCTCCTGAAGGGCAGGGGAGGCAACCGACCTGGTGTGCGGTGCCGGCGGTGGCGCGACGGGTGTGGCGTCGGGCGACTCGATCTTCAGCGGACCGCTGGTCTGCTCCACGCCCTTTGGTTCGATCTGCAGACGGGCAAGAGCACCGAATGCGAAGGCGACGGTGAGGAGAAGGGCTCGTGTGGGGGTGATCATTCCTCTCCCTCCGCCCGTCGTGCCTGACGTAGCAGGGCCTGCTGTCGCTCACGCCGGACCTCCACCCTCAGGTCGAGGGCTTCAGGGTCATCCGTCAGGTGGTCGTACAGGCTCAGGAACACGGTCGACTGCGTGCCATCGGAGGATGGAACCACGCCGACGGACACTTGGCCGTGGAGGGGTTCCCAGGCCTGGTGGATGGCGTTCAGGACGCTGTTGAGGGTCTGGTTGTCCTCGACACCCACGGGGAGGTGGACTGCCATGATGCAGGGGTACTCGTCGCAGTCGAGGAGCACGAGCTCGGCATCTTCCAGCGTGGCCAGCCCGCGATGGATCGCGTTGCGCACGGCCTCGGGCCGATCGTCGGCTCGCACTTCGTCGGTCCAGGGGTGCGCCTTGCCCGCGACGGACTCCCACTGACCTTGCAGCAGGGCCAGGTGCATCTCGGTGGCAGTGACTTCGTCCCGCAGTGCTTGCAGCTCGGCTTCGCTGGGGACTGCGGGGACGGTCAGGCGACGGGGCTCGGGGCGGCGGGCCGTGCGGGGGGCGGGAGCGGTCTTCGCGTCCTCCAGGTTCCTGGTCGGTTCCGCTTGCGAGGTGGGAGCCGGTCTGGTCGAAAGCAGCAGGTGCGTGGCGCCGGCGCCGGCGACAACCGCGAGGAAGAGTGCGAACGGGAAGCGGAGCCCGGGGGCGGGCGAGCTGCCGGTGGGGCTCCGTGTGGTGCCGTCATCGGGGTCCGGTGAGGAGGTCATGGACCCGCCTCCTCGATCCTCGCTCGCACCAGCACCTCGGGATCGAGCCCCATGGCCTCCTGGATGCGGAATTCGATGCGCTTGTCGGCGTCCGCCGGGAGCTCGGGCTGCAGTGACAGGCCGAAGCCGAGCAGGATGGGGTCGTCGCTCTCGGGGCCCGTCATGGAGAAGGGCCAGGCGCGGCCGTGGCCGCCGTAGACGCCGTCGTCGTACAGCTCCAGGAACCGATCCTGGAGGGCGAACAGGTCGCCTTCGCCGGCCTCGAAGACCACCTGGGCGATGCAGGGGAACTCGCCGCAGTCGAGCAGGGCGATGCGGCCCGCGCCCACCTCGTCGAGCAGGGCCGTCAGCTCGGCCTCGACGCCGGACTCGGTGAAGGCGGCGGGCAGGTCCTCGGGGGGCTCGATGGGCGTGCCTGCCCGGGCGGCGACGGCCTCCTCGGCAGTGGCGAGGGCCTCCTGCAGCTCCGCGATGCGACGCTTCAGCTGCAGCTGCTCTTCCGCCGGGGAAGGGTCGGCTCCGTCGGAGGACGCACCGGGGGCCGGGCGCGGAGCGCGGCGAGGCTCCACCTCGGGCGCAGGTGCGTGGGCGGCGGCGGGAGGTTCGCCGGAACCTGCGGGGGACGGGGTCGACGACCCCCTGGCTGCGAACCCTAGGGCGAAGGCGGCGACGAGACCCAGTATTCGGAGACCTGACGTCATGGGGCCTCCGACAGTTCGTGCCGCAACCTGTCGGACAGGCGGTCCCGGCGGACCTCGACGCGGGTGGCCAGGCCCTCCGGCGTCTCGTCGGGCTTGTCGTAGAACGCCATCACGAGGAAGGTGTGCTCCCCGTCTTCGCTGCGGCCGGTGGCGGCAGTGCTGGCGGTGTGCGGGTGGTCCCAGCTGTCTTGAAGGGTCCGCAGGAACTCCCATGAGACCGCGGAGCTTCCGTCGTCCGAGGGAGGGAATTCCACGGCGAGGAGGCAGGGGTACTCGTCGCAGTCCATATCCAGCAGCTCGCCCTCACCGTGGGCCTCGATGGCGGCCACGACGGCTGCCTCGACGGCCTCGGGGCGGTCGGCGGCGGGGAGGTCGTCGGTCCAGGGCTGGGGCACGCCCTCGACCGCCTCCCGCTGACCCTGCAGCAGGGCGAGGTGCAGCTCGGCGGCGGCGACCTCGTCCCGCAGGGCCTGCAGGTCGGTCTCGGAGGGGCCGGACGCGGCGGAACGGGACGCCTGGCGGACGGGCTCGCGGGGGCCACGGGTGGTGGGGGTGGCCGACGTGGTCTGGACGGAGCGGGCCTCCGTGGACACGGGGGCATCGTCGGACGACAGCCCCGCTGCGCCATAGCCGGCGAGCAGGGCCATCAGGATCAGGAGCGGGTAGCGGGGTCCGGGGGGCATGGGCCTCGGCCTGTGGGGGACGCCGAAGGTTACCCCATCAGGCCGCCGGAGACGTGGGAAGCTGCCCGTACGCCGCCTGTGTCGTTCAGAGGATCAGTCGCCGGCTCCACACGTGGATGTCCTCCAGGCCGCTGCCGATGCGGCAGGAGCGGGTCATGAGACCTCGCAGGCTGAAGCCCAGCCTCAGGAAGCCCAGGTTCACGCCGGGCTCGGCCGCGCGGGCGAGGGTGAACACCGTGGGAAAGCCCATGTCCACCAGGTCGCCCATCAGGTCCTTCAGGAGGAACTGCATGAGGCCCCGGCCCCGGTGGTCGGGCCGGGTGGCGCAGTCGGTGAGCTCCGCCGTGCGGGCCTTCCGCACGAGATCGGCGCAGGCGCAGGCCACGATCTCGCCGCCGTCCTCGACCACCCGGAAGGGCGTGCCCTCCCGGATCTGGTCCCGCACGTAGGCGGGCATGCCGCTCGGCGTGGGGTACTGCTCGAAGACGTCGTCGATGAGCGTGGCGATGGCCTCGGCGTCGTCTTCGGTCGCCCGTCTCGTGGTCACCGGCTCACGCTTCTTCGCCGGCGGCGGCACGGAGATCAGGTTGCGGACGGTCTCGATGTCGGAGGACCGCGCACAGCTCCGGCGGGCATCGTCCAGGAAGTGGCCGAGCACCCAACAGTCCTCCTGGCCCTGGTAGTAGCCGGGGATGCGGGCCTCGAGGACGTAGCCGTAGGCCAGCAGCACCTCGCCCACCTCGGGCCGGACGAACATCACCACCCGCGAGCGGCCCCGCTCCTTCGCGAGGGCCAGCAGCCGGCGGCCGAGGCGCGCGGGATCGACCGGGCGCGGGTGATCACACCGGATGCGTCCGGAGTAGGCGTCGTCCTTGACGCGGACGTCGTCGACGCGAATCCAGCGATACCGGGGGGTCGGATCGGAGGGGCTCAGGGGACGGGGTGGTGTCGAGGACGCCCCGCTGTGGCTCTCGGTCTGCATCAGTGCACCGGTCCGAAGCCGGCCTGCTCGACGGCGGTCTGGACGATCCGCTCCCGCAGCACCGGGTGGTTCCATGCCCTGCGGGCCTCGGGGCTGAGCTCCCGCAGGGGGTCGAAGTAGAAGTAGGGGGTGGTGTCGTCCACGTTGGGGGAGCGGAACACCGCGATACCGAGCTCCCGGTTGTAGTACTCGAAGCTGTGGGCGTCGCGCTTGCCGCCACCGCCCTCGGCGTCGCACACGAAGGTGGGCGTGTTGAAGCCGGCGGTACTGCCCCGGACGGCCTTCTCGATCTCGAGGGCCGTGTCGAGGGTGGTCCGAAGGGTCTCCACGCCGGGCACCATGTCGTGGGTGTACACGTAGTAGGGGTGCACGTTGACGTGGGACAGCCGCTTCACGAGGGTGCGCATGGTGTCCGGGTCGTCGTTGACGCCGGCCTGCAGCACCGACTGGTTGCGCACCGTGATGCCCCGCTCGAAGAGCATGGCCATCGACCGCTCCGTGGCCGCGGTGATCTCCCGGGGGTGGTTGGCGTGGGTGTGCACGGCGATGTGGACGCCCTGCCTGCGCGCCTTCTGTGCGTAGTGGGTCAGCGTGTCGAGCCACTTCTCGTCGCCGGTGATCTTCTGGGGCATGATCGCGAGGCCCTTGGTGGCCAGGCGGATGCGCCGGATGTGGGGGATCGCCAGCAGGTTGTCGAAGATCACCTGCAGCTTGCCCGCGCTGAGCAGGTAGGCATCGCCGCCGGAGACCACGACGTCCTCCACCTGCGGCGTGTTGCGGAGGTACTCGAAGGCCTGCTCCCACCGGGCGTTGCTGGCGCCGAGGGAGATCTTGTCGACGGCGTCGGTGTCGGAGCCGATCGCGTAGGAACGGGTGCAGAAGCGGCAGTAGACGGGGCAGACGTCGAGCGCGAGGAACAGCACCTTGTCGGGGTAGCGGTGCACGAGGCCGGGCACGGGGGCGTCGCGCTGCTCTCCGAGGGAGTCCAGCTTCGACATGGGGTGGTTCGGCTCGATCTCCCGGGCCAGGGGGATGAACTGGCGACGCAGCGGATCCTCCCAGGGGTTGGCCCAGTCGATGAGACTGAAGACGTAGGGCGTCAGGCGCATGACCATGGGCGCCTTGCGGATGGCCTCGTCGACCTCTTGCAGGAACGCCTCCGATGCCCGGTCGCCGAGGAGGTCCCGCATCTGGGACACCTTCCGCACGCTGTTCCGGATCTGCCACTTGGGGTCGTGGAAGGTGGCTTCCGAGGCGTCGGACCACGCCGGGATGCGCGCCTGCCACCAGGGTCCGTCGAGGAGCTGGCGGTGGCGGAGATCGGGGCCGGTCTGGGGAGCGTGGAGGTCGGCGGAGGTGGGGAGGGGCGTGTTCGTCTGCATGTAGTCCTCAGTTGGTTCGAGGACGACTTATTCGTATGCGAACGATTTTTCAACCCACGGCGCGGGGATCGCACCCGCCGGTAGCGTTCCTTGGACGCCGGTGACGGCCGGTTGGGGGGGGGGCCGGGAGCCTCAGTCCTCCCGCCTCACCAACGACTCCGGCTCGTCCGCCGACACCGCCGGGTGCTCCTTGTCGAACACAGGCTTCCACCGGGCCACGATCGCATCGATGCGGGCCTGCACACGGGCCTTGGTGACCGCGGGGAGATCGGGGGTCATGGCCATCACCATCCAGCCCCAGGTGGGGCCCTCGAGGTCGTCTTCCTCGGGGGAGACGCCGGTGACCACCGTGGCGTTGGTGTACTCCTCGTCGGTGAGGCTGTCGGCCAGGGTGGCGAGCTGGGCGTCGACGGGCTCGCCGGGGCGGGACTGCACGGTGACCGTGGCGATGCAGGGCAGCTCGATGCAGTCGAGCGCCCGCATCCGGAAGTCCCCCTGCTCGGTGGACAGGTGGGTGTGGGTGAGCCGGGCGACGCCTTCGCGCTCGAAGGACGCATCGGGGCTCATGAACCAGGGGATGGGCTCCTGCTCGGCGAGCTGGACCCGGGCCTGCTCGGCCTTCAGGGCGTCCATGAGGGTCCAGGCCTGCTCGCCGAGGCGGTCGATCTTCGTCAGCAGGCGCTTCGTGCCCGAGCAGCCGCCGGGGGGGATGGGCGAGGTGGCGGGGTAGGGCGACTTCGGCGGACGGATGCCGAGCTCGTCGGGCGTGATGCGGCCCAGGGCCCGGGTGGCCTGCAGATCCATCTTCTCCTGCAGCTCGGCGGGGTCGACGGACTCGGCCCGCCGGGACCGGCCGATGGCGTAGGTGACGAGGTTCCACCGGTAGGGGACGCCGTCGAGCCGGGTGTTCACCGATCGCTCCTCGGTGACGAGGATCGGGCCGACCTGGTGGTCGATCAGGGCCTGCTGCCACAGCATCGGGTCGTCCTCGGGGAGCTGCACGCCGAGGAAGGTGTGGGCGGTGTCGACCGTGAGCAGGCAGACGTCGCGGTCGCAGCTCAGGGCCTGCAGCTGGGTACCGCCGAACTCGACGAGGGCGTCGAGGAGCGCATCGGGCAGGTCGCGACCGAGGGGCCGGCCGTCGCTGGTGGGGATGCGGGGGGTGTGCTCTCCGCTCTGGATGGTCCGGCGGCGCGCCAGGGCGGCGATGGTCCAGTCCACGTGGCTGGTCTCGTCTTCCAGGCTGCCGTGCAGGTCGGTCAGCGTGGTGCGGAAGGCATCGCAGGCGTCGGCCGTGGTGTCGTCGGTGGCCTGGGCCAGGGCCGACAGGGGGAACGACGCGGCCAGCAGGAGGACGGGGGCGGTGCGGAGCGTGTGCATGGGGCAGTCCGTGGGTGGGTCACGCTCCATGGCAACACCGTTGGAGGGTGGAGGCAAGCGGAACGTCGGGCTTCCCTTCAACATCCTTGCGACCTGCCCCCTCGCCCGATGCCCGACGCGCCCGGACGGGACACGCGACACCGGAAGGGCGCGACGCGGGGTGTTGAGACCGCTTGTGCGTCGGCTGGAACCGCCACGGGGAGAAACTGCAGGAACATACGCAGATTCATGTCTGAACGGGGACGAGCTTCCGTTAGGGTGATCCCGTTTCGTACCCTTTTGGATGAGGAGGTCCCGTGAATACACCTGTCGTCGAACGCCCCCGCATGATGTGTCCCCACTGCATGGCGGAGCCCATGGACTCCAGCTCCCCGGTGCCGTGGGTGCGCGGTGTCGTGGTGGCGATGATGTTCGGTTGGCGCACCGAGGTGGGCTGCAACACCTGCGTGCGCGCCGCCCACCGATCCGAGGCGGCGAAGTCGGCCCTCATCGGCTGGTTCTCGCTGTACGCGGTGTTCATCAACCCGGTGCTCATCGCCTACAACCTGCTGATGGGCTTCGTGAAGGGCAAGAACCCCGACAAGGTCGATCGCATGCTGGAGAAGGCGGGCCTGGGCTCCGCCGAGGTGAGCTACACGGCCGCCTGCTACGGGCTCGGCGCCGCCATGATCTCCGCCGATGGCAAGGTCGAGAAGAGCGAGCTGCGCACGGCGGCTGCCCTCGGTGATGCCCTCGTGCCGAACTTCGACCTGATGGACTTCACGGCGACGGTCAAGGAGCAGAAGCTGCTCCCGAGCCCGGCGATCCTGGCCCAGATGCTCGAGCCGGAGCTGACGATCGCCGAGAAGGAGCGCCTCGTGGCCTACCTCACGGCCATCACGGTGGCCGACGGCAAGATCGACCGCAAGGAGGTCGAGCTCCTCGAGGTCGTGGTGGAGAAGATCGGGCTGCCGGTCGAGGGGGGAGACGTCCTCGCGTACGGCCAGAGGATGATGCAGCGCTACGCGCAGTCCGAGCAGTCGGCGGAAGAGCGCCTGATGGCCCTCGCCGACAGCTGAGGTCGGCGAGATGAACGCCTAGGCGGCCTTCCGGGCGGGATCCGGGGAGGCCGACCTGGGCGGCACCGGCGCGGCATAGCCGATGCCGACCATCATCAGGCCCACCGCCAGGAACGCGACCACCTGCCAGGCGGCGGACAGGGCCGACAGGTCGACGGCGAACAGCTTGACCACGACCACGCCGAGCAGCGTGGCGCCGCCGATCCACATCGGCCGGCGTGCGCGCGCGTGGCCCATCCACATCGCCGTGATGCCCACCAGGGCCCAGGTGACCGACAACAGGGTCTGCCAGAGGTCGGACGCGGCGAGGGACGGCAGGTCGTAGGACGCCTCGCTGAAGGTGGCGACGGTGCGGGAGAGCACCACGTTGAGCTGCACGAAGGCGGCGGACCACCACAGCGGGGCCGGCAGGCGATGGAGGGACAGCCACAGCAGCCCGATGCCCGCCAGGTCGAGGGGGTGGAGCAGGGGCAGGTAGGTGGGATCGGTGGGCGCGCCGGCGGTCAGGTGGCCGTCCAGCCAGGCCATGCCCAGCACGGCGCCCAGCAGGACCCGGGCCCAGGCGGGGAGACGCCAGGCGGGGAACCGCCGCATCAGGTACAGCCCGGTCACACCCACCAGCAGCGCCACGCCGAGGCTCCAGGTGCTGTCGAACAGGTCGAGGCCCAGGGGCCAGCCACCGGTGAGCAGCCGTGCGGTGAGCTGGGCCGACTCCAGTGCGGCCACGGCCACGACGCCGGACCCCACCACGCCCCGGCCGATGCGGGGAAGGAACCCATCGCCCTGGCTGTGGATCAGCCAGGCGACGGTGCCCAACGCCACCGCCCAGCGACCGGCCGTGAGCGGCTCGTGCAGGGGCGCGTCCCAGGCGAGCATCACGAACGACAGGGCCACCACGGCCAGGTACGTCCAGGCGACCTGGCGCAGGACGGCGGTGCGGGTGCGCCGTCCGACAGCATCGGCCCCCACGGCCACCAGGGCGATCCCGGTGGTGACGGCGAGCATGCGGCCGTCGGCGTCGAAGGCATCGGTGGCCTCGGCGATCATCGCCAGGCTCCACAGGCCCACGCCGCCCAGGGCCAGGGGCCACCTGGCGAGCCATGGGGGCACCCGGAGCACGTCGCCGTCCCGAAGGGCCACGACGCCTGCCCACAGCGCCGAGCCGGCCACGGCCAGCGCGGCGAAGCGGCCCTGCAGGAACGGACGGGCCGCCGGCTCCACGTCGGGCATGGCGCCCACGATGACGAGGGCGGAGATCAGCTGCAGCGCGACGCCGGCCCAGGCGGTGAAGGGCTGGCCCTGCCTGCGTCCGAGCCCGATGAGCAGCGCGCCCTCCACGGCCCAGGCGGCGCCGGTGGCGAGGCCGTCGTCGAGGGCGAAGGGGGCCGCCAGCACGAAGGTGGCGATGGCCAGCCAGGTCAGCGGCCAGGACAGCGAGGTGTAGCGGGGCTGGGAGGCGCGACGCAGCCACGCCGCCAGGCCCAGGTACACCACCGACGCGCCGAGACAGCTCAGGGCCATGCCCCAGCGGGTGTCGTGGAGCATGGTGCCCTGCAGGGCGAGGAAGGCGGTGGCGGTGCCGTACAGGAGCGTGCCGTCGACCCAGCCCTTGTGGCCGTCGACCACCTGGTGGCGGGCGCCGAACAGGCCCATCGCGGTGAACATCAGCGCGAAGGACACGAGGAAGGGCTCCACGCTGGCGAACAGGGCCGGCTCGTAGGACAGGCCACCCCACGCGGCGCCGACGACGAAGGTGGAGACGAAGCCCAGCAGCTGCAGGGCGCGCCAGGCCCGCTGCCTGGACATCCACAGCAGGCCGGCATTGACCCCGAGGTACCAGGCGAACAGCACCACGTGGCTGCCGCTGCCGTCGGAGGCCACCAGGGGCGCCGCGAAGGCGCCGAGGGCGGCGAAGATCGCGAGGGCGAAGCTGTCCTGGGCCAGGGCGAGCGCGCCGGCGAGGAGCACGAGGCCCACCAGCAGGCCGAACCCGACGGTCAGTGGGATCAGGTGCACCAGGTGCATCGCGGCGAGGGTGGTGATGAACAGCACGCCGAGGCCACCGCCCTGCAGGCTGCGGGCGAAGCCGGGCCGGGTGGTGCGCAGCTTCCAGCCGAGGCCGACGCCGGCGCCGCCGAGGCCGGCCGCACCGAGCAGGCGCAGCCACACGGGCATCATGCCCACGTCGGCCGCCAGCTTCACCAGCAGGCCGACGCCCACGAGCACGATCACCAGGCCCACCCGCACGACCATGTGGGTGCCGGAGAGCAGCTCCCGCAGCTGGGAGAGCAGGTCGGGAGGCGTCCTGGAGACGGTGGCGCCCGGTGCGGGCAGGGGCGTGGGCTTGTGGGCCGGCGCGGGGCGGTGGGGCCTGGGGGCTTGTCGCGCCGGGGCGGTGGCGGGGGATGCTTGCCGGGTCGGCCGGGGGGCGGGATCGGCGGCGGGAGTCTCGACCCGGACGGGCGGGGTGGAGGTCTCGACGGGCGCACCGGAGGGCTCCCTCGAGGTGGTGGGCGGCGCCACCTCGCTGGTCTTGGCGCCGTGCTCCAGCTGCTGCAGCCGGTCGTACAGCCAGCGCAGCTTGTCGTCCTGGGTGTCGATGGTGGCCTGCAGCTGCCGGATCCTGTGGTGGCTCCAGCCAAGCAGCCAGCCCACGAGGGGACCGGCCACGAACCAGGTGATGGACTCGTCCGCGAGGGCGAAGGCGCTCCCGAGGATCAGGCCGGCGATGAGGAACAGGGCCGCGGTCATGCACGCCTCCGGGACAATCCGTGTGCAGTATCGATCAGGCCGCGCTTCGTTTCCCGGCTGGTGACGCAATGTGTCGGAGCGTAGATGGATCCTGACATCCTGCGGGACGGGGCGGCGGACGTGGTATCACGCGGGAATGGGCGCCTCGCGTCCGGGGGGTTCGTCATGAGGATCTGGGGACTCTGCCTGCTGATCGCGGCGGTGGGTTGTGGAGGGGGTGAGCTCGTGCCGCCCGACGAGGGACAGGTCGCGTCCCACAGCGCGGGCGCGGTGCGGCGGAGCGACGACGTGCGGATCACCTTCCGTGAGGAGGTGGCGCCGGACATCGGCGTGGCGGCACGGGGCATCTCCCTGTCGCCGAAGGTGCCCGGCGAGGTGCGCTGGACCTCGGGCGACACCCTCGTGTTCACCCCCGAAGCCCCGATGCAGGTGGGCACCTACACGGTGCGGGTCGATCCGGACGTCGCCGAGGGCGCCACGGTCGACCCCTTCTCCTTCCGCCTGCAGGTGATGCCCACGGATGGCGAGCTGGTCCTCGATCGCCTGGAGCCCACCGAAGGCGGCACCATGGCGCTGTCCGGCACGGTGCGCCTGTCCGATCCGCTAGACTGCGACGGCCTGCTCGACGGCCTGTCGGTGCAGGTCGACGGCCGCAGCCACGGGGACTGGGAGGCGGTGTGCGAGGGCCGCAGCGACGCGCTCGGCTTCCACGTCACCGGTGTGCCGCGGGGCGAGGAGGCGGGCGAGGTGCAGGTCCGCTTCTCCCACCGGGAGCTCGCCGATCCCCTGCAGGGTCGACGGGTGGTCCCCGACGCGTCCGACTTCTCCGTCACGTCCGTCCTCGCCACGCTCGACGGGGAGGGGTGTGCGGTGCTGGAGTTCAGCGACCTGATGCAGCCCGGCCAGGACCCGGACGGCCGGGTGATGTTCGGGGATCGCTCCGCGCAGTCGCTCGTCATCGAGGGGCACCGCGTCACCGCCTGCCACCCCGACTGGCATGGGTCCGGCACCCTGGAGGTCACCGGTCTGCGCAACGTCTCCGGTGGCATGATGCCGGAGGCCTTCTCCGAAGAGCTGCAGTTCGAGGTGCCCCTGCCCAGGGTGGCGTTCGTGGGCACAGGGCAGATCCTCCCCGGCACCGCCGCGCCGTCCGTGCCCGTGCGGGTCAGCGCCCTCGACGGCTTCACGGCGAAGGTCTACCGGATCTCCCGCCGCAACCTGCCCCAGTTCTTCCAGGACAACGGCTTCGACGGCGAGGAGAACCTGCGCAAGGTGGCCCGGCCCATCCACACCCAGCACGTGGAGCTGCCCCCGGAGCTGCGGGGACGCACCGGCACCGTGGCCCTCGATCTGTCGGCGCTCACCGAGGCCCAAGGCCAGGGGATGTACCGGGTCGAGCTGACCTTCGACATCCACGACGCGGCGGTCACCTGCGACACCGAGGCGTTCCAGGAGGCACTGACGGCCACCGTGCCCAGCGACGACCCGCTGTGGGAGCCCTCGTTCTGGGATGGCGCCGGTGGGTTCGAGTGGGAGGAGCGGGACAACCCCTGCCACCCCACCTTCTACAACCCCCACGCCTGGTGGAGCCGGGAGCGCACCGATGCCCGCAACCTGATGGTCTCCGATCTGGGCCTCGTGGTGAAGAAGGGCGCCGGCGACGTCCACGTGGTGGTCACGGGCCTCGATGACGCCGCGCCGCGGGCCGGCGCCTCCGTCGAGGTGCTCGGCTACACCCACGAGGTGCTCGCCGAGGGCACCACCGATGCCCGGGGCATGGTGCGGCTGCCGGTGTCGGAGGGCAGCCCGTGGCTCGTGCGGGCCACCGACGGCGGCTCCCACATGGTCCTGCGGCTTCCCGAGGGGGGATCGCTGTCCACCAGCCACTTCGACGTGGCGGGCGCGGTGCCCCAGGACGGCCTCAAGGGTTTCCTGTACGGGGAGCGGGGCGTGTGGCGTCCCGGCGACACCCTGCACCTCACCCTCGCGCTGCAGGGCGCCGGCCAGTCGGTGCCCGAGGACCACCCGGTGGTCTTCCGCCTGTTCGATCCGCAGGGCGCGGTGGTGGAGCGGGCCCTGGTCACCGACGGGGTCGGTGGCTTCCATGCCTTCGCGCCCACCACGTCACCCTCTGCGCCCACCGGTACCTGGCGGGTCGAGGCCCGGGTGGGCCAGGCGGCGTTCAGCCGATCCCTGCGCATCGATGCCGTGCGCCCCAACCGGCTGAAGATCGAGCTGGCCGGGGGGGAGGATCTGGAGGACGTGGGTCGTGCGCCCTCCCTGGAGGTCCCCCTCTTCGCCCGGTGGCTCCACGGCGGCACCGCCGGTGACCTCCAGGCGAGCGTGGCCCGCACCCTGATCCCCCGCACCGTGTCCTTCGACGCCTGGTCCGAGTTCAGCTTCCAGGGACTGGCCGACGCCGAGCTCGTCGAGGAGGAGGAGATCTGGAGCGGCACCCTCGACGCCGGCGGCCACGCCACCGTGCAGGCCGCGTGGGATGCCCCGGACGCCGGCGACTTCACCGCCATGCTCACCACCCGCGTCCACGAGCCTGGCGGGCTCTTCAGCGAGCAGCGGCAGTCGGTGCCCCTGTGGAGCCACGACACCTACATCGGCATCCGGCCGCCGGCCGGTGACGCGGCCCGGGGCATGCTGCTCACCGACCAGACCCACCAGGTCGATCTCGTGGCGGTCGACGCCGAGGGCGAGCTGGTGGGCGACCGCACGGTCGACGTGCGCTTGTACGAGATCGACTGGCGCTGGTGGTGGGAGGCCGGGTCGGAGGATCTGGGCGACTACGCCGACAGCACCAACCACGAGCCCCTGCGCCAGGAGAAGGTGGAGCTGAAGGGCGGCAAGGGACACTTCGACTTCCAGATCGACTTCCCCGAGTGGGGTCGGTACCTGATCACCGTCGACGACGGCGAGCGGGTCAGCATGAAGACCCTCTACGTGGACTGGCCGGGATGGGCCGGTCGCTCCGCCGAGGACAACCCCGGCGGCGCCTCCCTGCTCACCCTCGTGGCCAGCCAGCCCGACGCCCAGGTGGGCGACGAGGTCACGGTGGAGTTCCCCGCCGGCCCCGGTACGCGGGCGCTGGTGTCCATCGAGAACGGCCACGACGTGCTCGACATGCGGTGGATCACCACCGACGACGATCGCGGCCGGGTCACGGTGCCCATCACCGGCGAGATGGCGCCGGGCATCTACGTCCACGTCACGTCGCTGCAGGCCTTCGACCGGGCCAACGACGCGCCGATCCGCACCTACGGCATCCTGCCCCTGGAGGTCTCCGATCCGGCCACGCGCCTGGAGCCCCGGGTGGAGGGCCCACCGGAGATCAAGCCCGGCACGACGGCCACCTTCCAGGTCTCCGAGGCCCAGGGCAGGCCGATGACCTACACCCTCGCGGTGGTCGACGAGGGCCTGCTCGGGCTCACCAACTTCCAGACCCCGAACCCCTGGAACGCCTTCTACCAGCGCGACGCCCTCGGCGTGCGCACCTGGGATCCCTTCAGCAGCGTGGTCGGTGGCATGTCCGGCATGTGGGACACCACCCTGGCCATCGGCGGTGGCGCGGCGGAGGAGGCGCTCGGCGACGTGTCCGCCCAGCGGTTCCCGCCGGTGGTGGAGGTGTTCGGTCCGTTCGCCCTCGAGGGCGGGGGCGTGGCCTCCCACGACGTCGATCTCGGCAGCTACCTCGGCGAGGTCCGGGTGATGGTGGTGGGCGGCAACGGCAAGGCGTTCGGCGCCACCGATCTGTCGGTGCCGGTGCGCAGTCCGCTCATGGCCCTGGCGAGCCTGCCCCGGGCGCTCCGGGCCGGCGAGACCCTGCAGGTGCCCGTCAGCCTGTTCGCGCCCATCGATCCGGTGGATGCCGTGGTCGACGTCACGGTCGAGGGCCCGCTGGCGCTCGACGGACCCGCGCGGCAGACCGTGCGGGTCGATGGCGAGGGCATGATCGACTTCTCCCTGCGGACCACCGCCGACGTCGGACCCGCCACGGTCACGGTCACCGCCCGGGGCGCCGGAGAGACCTCGGTGGTACAGGCCCGGGTGCAGGTGGATCACCCGGTGGGCGAGCTCGTGGAGTCGTCCGGCCAGACCGTGCCCGAGGGCGGGATCTGGACGGTGGCCATGTCGCCCGATCTGCGCGTCGACACCCGGCGCACCCAGCTCGAGCTGTCGGCCGTTCCGCCCATGGACCTGGCCCGCCACGCCGAGCAGCTGCTGCGCTACCCCCACGGCTGCACCGAGCAGATCATCTCCGCCACGATGCCGCAGATCGCCCTGGCCTCCTTGCTGGAGCTCGACGATCGACAGGCGTCCAAGCTGAGGCGGCACGTGGCCGAGGCCCGCGACCGGCTGTACCAGCGGCAGACCACCGACGGTGGCTTCGCCTACTGGCCCGGCCGGCCCTCGGATGCCTACGCCACCACCTACGCCGGGCACTTCCTGTCGCTGGCGCAGCGGGCGGGTTTCCACGTCGACCCCGACCGGCTCGAGCGCTGGAAGGATCGCGAGACCGAGGCCGCCGCGGCCCACAGGTCCACCGAGGATGCCAACGCCCAGGCCTACCGGCTGTACGCCCTGGCCCTGGCCCGGGCACCGATGATGTCGGCCATGAACCGCCTGGCGGATCGGCCGCTCGGCGACCGGGCGCGCTGGCTCCTGGCGGCCGCCTATGGGGTCGTCGGCGAGAAGGACCGTGGGCTCGCGCTGGTGGCGGATGCCGGCATCCCCGATGGCACGGGGCACACCGGCAACTTCTGGCGGGATCCGGCCGTCGACCGATCGGACGCCCTCGAGGCGCTGGTGTGGCTCGGGGAGATCGAGCGTGCCCAGGAGGTGGCCGAGTCCATCTCCGAGGAGCTGGTGGGTGGCCAGCTGCACACCTACGGCATCGGTCGCTCGCTGGCGGCGATGTCCCGGCTGGCCGCCGAGGCCGACACCACCGTGAAGGCCAAGGTCATGGTCGACGGCGATGATCGTGGCGTGTCCCTGCAGGGCCTCGCGCTGCTCGACCTGGGCGAGGCCGAGGAGGTCCGCGTGCAGGCCCAGGGCGGACGCCTGTATGCCCGCGCCGTCCAGACCGGTCTCGGCGAGGCCCTGGAGGTCGCCGCCCTCGATCAGGGGCTCACCGTCCAGCGGCAGGTGCTCGGCGAGGGTGGGGCGACCATCGACCCGTTCGGGCTCGTCCAGGGCCAGACCCTCGCGCTGCGGGTGGCCGTGTCCAACCAGACGGCCCGGCCCGTCGACGACCTCGCCATCCGGCTGCCGCTGCCCTCGGGCTTCGAGCTCGCCGACGACGGGACGGTGCCGTCCCGGTTCCGCGCCGACATGCGCGACGACGAGGTGCTCCTGTACGGCGACATCCGCCCCGGCGAGACGCTGACCTTCGACGTGGGCGTGGTGGCGAGCTTCCAGGGCGACTTCCACCTGCCGCCGGCCGAGGCGGAGTCCATGTACGACGGCGCCATCCGTGGCCGGTCCGCGTCGGAGGCCGTGCGGATCCTCCGGAACGCCCCGAACAACTGATGGCGACATCGAGGCGGCACGGCCGGTGGCGCCGGTGGGGGCTGACCGCCCTCGCCGGCGCCCTGGCGTTCCTGGCCCTTCCCGTGCGGGTGCCGGACGCGCCCCGGTCGACGGTCCTGTGGGATCGGGACGGCCGGCTGCTGGACGCCCGGGTGGCCACGGACGGTCAGTGGCGTCTGCCGGGCGGGGAGGTGCCCGATCGCTTCGTCACCGCCCTGCTCGAGCAGGAGGACCGCCGCTTCTTCGCCCATCCCGGGATCGATCCCGTCGGCGTGGGCCGGGCCCTGCGGGACAACCTGGCGGCCGGCCGGGTGGTGAGCGGCGGCTCCACCCTGACCATGCAGCTGCAGCGGATCGCCGGCGACGGAGGGCCCCGCACGCTGGGACGCAAGGCCTGGGAGGCGCTGCTCGCCCTGCGCCTCGAGGTGGCGCTGCCGAAGGAGGACATCCTGGCCCTGTATGCCGCCCACGCGCCCATGGGCGGCAACGTCGTGGGGGTCCAGGCGGCGGCCTGGCGCTACTTCGGGCGGGCGGCGGAGGAGCTGTCCTGGGCCGAGGCGGCGACCCTCGCCGTGCTGCCCAACCAGCCCGGGCTCATCCACCCGGGACGCGGCCGTGATGCCCTGAAGCGCAAGCGCGACGCCCTGCTCGAGCGGCTCGTCGAGGCCGGACACCTGGACGCGGACGATGCCCGGCTCGCCCGGCTCGAGCCGATCCCGCCGGCGCCGGTTCCCGTGCCCCACGGCGCCCCCCACCTGCTGGCGGCCACGCCGGAGGGGCGCCAGGTGGCCTCGACGGTGGACGGCCACCTGCAGGCCCGGGTCGCCGAGGTGGGCGAGCGGCACCGGCGTGCCCTGCAGGGCATCCGCGTCGAGCACCTGGCGGTCGTGGTGGTCGACGTGGCCACCGGCGAGGTGCGGGCATGGCTGGGCAACGTCGGAGAGGAGGGCCGCGGCGATGCCGTGGACGTGGCCCGCAGGCCCAGGAGCTCGGGCTCCATCCTCAAGCCGTTGCTGTACGAGGCCATGCTGGCCCAGGGGGAGCTGCTGCCGGACCAGCTGGTCCCGGACGTGCCCATGCGCATCGGCGGGTTCGCCCCCACAAACTACGACCGGGGCTTCGACGGGGCGCTGCCGGCGTCGAGGGCCCTGGAGCGATCACGGAACGTGCCGGCGGTGTGGATGCTGCGGGCCCATGGGGTGGGGCGGTTCCGTCAGCGGCTGCTGGACGTGGGCCTGACGACCCTGCACCGGTCGGCGGAGGACTACGGTCTGTCGCTCATCCTCGGGGGCGCCGAGGTCCGGCTCGACGAGGTGGTCGACGCCTACCGGCAGCTGTCCTGGGCGGCCCAGGGGCTCGGCCCGACCATGCCGGCCATGCACCTGTCCGGTGAGGGGGACCAGCGGCCGGTGGTGATGGATCGAGGCGCCGCCTGGTGGACCCTGGCCGCCCTCGAGGGGGTCACCCGGCCCGGTCTGCACGAGGTCTGGCGTCACCTGCAGGGCGGCGTGCCGGTGGCCTGGAAGACCGGCACCTCCATGGGGTTCCGGGATGCCTGGGCCGTGGCCGCCACCCCCGAGCACGCCGTCGGGGTGTGGGTGGGCAACGCCAGCGGGGAGGGCCGGGCCGGACTGGTGGGGCTGCACGCGGCGGCGCCGGTGCTGTTCGACGTGCTCGAGCTGCTCGACGGAAGGGGCTCGTTCGAGCGACCGGACGATGCGCTGATTCCCGTCGACATCTGCGTGCACACGGGGATGCGCGCCGGGCCCACCTGTGGTGGGACACGCCGGGTGCCGCTGCCACGGGCATCTCAGCGGGCCGAGGCGTGTCCGTACTGCGAGGAGATCTTCTGCAACGAGGACTGCTCGCAGCGGCTGCACCGGGAGTGTGCCGGAGGGCAGGCCATGCACCGGGAGACCCGGGTGGCGCTGCCGGCCGCCTGGGCCTGGTTCCGGGGCCGCGCGGGGCGTGACGATCACGGGGTGCCCCCCTGGGGCCCGGCCTGCGGTCAACCCGACGAGCAGCTCTCCCTCCTCGTGCCTTCGGCGGGGGCCGCCCTCAAGGTCCCGGTGGAGCGCACCGGCCGGCGCGGCGCCGTGGTGTTCCGGGCGGAGCACGGCGACCCCTTCGCCCGGGTCCACTGGCACCTCGATGGGTCCTTCCTGGGCACCACCGAGCAGTTCCACGAGCTCGCGGTGGACCTGCCGCCCGGCGAGCACCTGCTGACGCTGGTGGATCAGAGCGGCGCGGAGGTCAGCCGCACCTTCGAGGCCCTGTGACTCACCACTTGAGCACCCGGGTGGTCAGGTCCTTGAAGGTCTGCACCCGGTCGCCATGGTTCAGCCGGGTGCCGAGGCTCCGTAGCGTGTCGTAGAAGCCGGCGGCGGGAATGGCCTCCTTCACCTCGTGGATGAACCGTCGCGGGATGCCCTTGCGCAGCACGCCCGCGGTGGCGTCGACCCAGTCGGCCTTGCGCACGGCGTTGACGACGTTCGCGTGCGGGCCCTTGAAGCGGGTGACCTTGTGGTGCCACAGGATGATGTCCCGCAGCAGCTGGGGCTCGTGGTGCCACCCCTGCGAGGCGTTGTCCCGCAGGGCGCGGTCGATGGAGGGCTCGAGGTAGGCGAGCGTGCGGTCGGCCCACAGGCCGAGGTCGTGGTAGGCCAGCGCCGTCTCGATCTCCGGCAGGAAGGTGCGGTCGCCGTCGAGCAGGAACAGGGCGTAGTTGAGCACCCGGTAGATGTGGCCGCGGTAGCCGTCGAGGTCGTCGCCGAGGGCGTGGTGCCAGGGCTCCAGGATGGCCTCGATGCGGTCGCTGTGGGTGATGATCTCGGGCAGGTCGTGCATGGCGCCGCGGGGTGGGAGACGGTCGATCCGTAGCACGATGGTCCGGTGGCGCCGTGGAGGGAAACCGGTAGATCGCATGGTCGATCCCGGCGGGCGGCCCGGCTCCTGCAGCGGGCTGTACCGACCGGTCGGTCTTCTGGGCGGTCTCGCCATATCCATGGACTTTCTTGGGCCATCCCTGCAACATGGTCCACCTGGAATCCATGGAGAGGAGGACGTCATGGCGGGTCGGCTGGCCACGATCGCGTGTGGGATCGCGCTCACCGGGGGCTGCATCTCGGTGGGGGATCCCACCATCCTGCTGGACCTCGAGGGCGTGGCCGAGAAGGGGCCCTTCGTGGGGGGCCTGGTCACCATCCGCGTGCTCGACGAGACGCTCGCGCCGGTCGACGACGTCCCAGCGCAAGGCACCATCGGCTCCGACGGCATCTGGGAGGTGCAGGAGGTGGAGCTGAGCGGCAGCTGGATACGCATCGAAGCGCAGGGCGCGTGGTTCGACGAGACGCGCGGTGTGCCGACCGACGACCTCGGACGCCTGCACACCTACGCGCCCATCGTGGCCTTCGACGCATCGGTCAACGTGATGGGGCACCTCGCATCCTGGCGCTTCGAGGAGCTGGTGCGGGGCGGTGGTGATCCGTCGGACCTGCTGCCCCAGGCGGTGGATGATGTGCTGGCGGCCCTCGATCTGCCGGACAAGGCGGCGTCGATGGGCTGGGACGTGCGGCTGCACGACGACACCACCGAGGGCGAGGCGCTGCTGATGCTGTCGGCGATGGTCCAGCAGGGCCGATCCGCCGGGCAGGTGCAGGCGCTGCTCGACGAGCTCGGCCAGGATCTGGCTGATGGTGTCGTGGACGAGCCGGCGCTGATGGCTGCGCTGGAGGCCGGCGCGTTCGCGCTCGACCCGGATGGGGTGAGGGCGAACCTGATGACCTACTGGGCGTCCTTCGACGACGACACCGAAGCGCCGGACTTCTCGGACATGCTGGAGGACTGGAAGGCGCTGCGGGATCCGGACGCCGACTGCGTGGGATCGGCCCAGGAGGCGATCGACGGCACCGATCCGGACGTCTCGGACGGGGGGTGTGGTGGGTAGCCGTCTGCGTGCACCCGGAAGGGGCTTCCCGCCCAAGGCGCGGCCGCTTCGACCGACGTGAGCAGGTGACCCCTGAGGAGCCGCCCATGCCCCACGTCCTCGTCCGCGACACCCAGATGCCCCTGCGGGCCCGCTACAAGACCCACCCCGAAGACGCCATGGTGGAGGACCGCGCCATCACCAACGGCGATCCCGGGGATCCCTTCCATGCCGTCGTCACGCCGCTTCCCCGGTGCGGTGAGTCGCTGCCCGTCGGCACCCACGAAGCGGTGGGGGGGCCCTACGACGCGCCCACCCCCGGCGACATCCTGTGTGGCGCCCTCGCGGCCTGCCAGGACAGCTCCATGCGGATGGTCGCCAACCTGTTGGGGGTCGAGCTCACCCGGCTCGAGGTCGAGGTCACGGGCGATGTCGATGTGCGCGGCACGCTGCTGATGGACCCGGAGGTCCCTGTGGGTTTCCAGGAGATGCGGGTCAAGGTGAGGTTCTCGGTGGTGCCCGGCACCGATGCGTCGAAGATCGACAAGCTCGTGCAGGCGGCCGAGGCCAGCTGTGTGGTGCTGTCGACCCTGCGGAACTCGCCGCGGATGGTGGTCGACTTCGACGAGAGCTGAGACGCAGCCGACGGCTGCGTTTCCTGTGACGGGACCCTCGTCCAGAATCGGTGCTGGAGGATGGCGCCATGAAACCGCTCCCCGATGATGTCACGGTCTACAAGTCCACCCCCGTGTTCACGGAAGAGACCGTGCCCGCGGGTCTGCTGCGGAACCACCGCACGAAGCCGGGCACCTGGGCGCGTCTGGTGGTGTTCGAGGGACGGCTGCTCTACCGGATCCTGGAGCCCGCGCTCGAAGAGGTGGAGCTGTCGCCCTCCCTCGAGGGGGTCATCGAGCCGCAGGTGATGCACGAGGTGGCCCTCATCGGACCTGTGCGGTTCCAGGTGCAATTCTGTCGGCGCGGAGCCGATCCTACCGGGGATCGGAACGAGAGGTCGGCGGTGTCACAGGTGGACGAGGACGCGCTCGCGCGGGCGCTGTCGGATGCGACGGCGGCCCACCACGAGTACGTGCAGGTCACCCTCGGCGGAGAGCGGGATCCCCAGTGGGCCGGGTTCCATGCCGCCTTCGTGCTCGGCCGTCTCGGGTCGTTCGCCCAGCCGAGCGTGCTGGCGGGCTGGCTGAAGGAGGCGCCGTCGGATGACGACTGGACCACCGACGCGGCCCGGTACGTGCTCGGGGAGCTGCGCCTGGAGCGGGGATGAAGGTGTTCAAGCTCCTGCTGCCCGACGAGATGCACCGCTTCCGTCGGGAGGGCGTCATGGCCGGCACCGAGGCCGATCGGGCCGACGGGTTCGTGCACCTGTCCACGGCGGCGCAGCTCGAGGCCACCGCGAGGCGCCACTACGGACAGGTGGAGCACCTGTGGGTGCTGCGCTTCGACGAGGACGAGCTCGGGCCGGACCTGCGGTGGGAGCCGTCCCGCGGAGGGAAGCTGTTCCCCCACCTGTACGGGGCGCTCAACCTGCACGACCTCGAGTGGGACGCGCGGGTGACCCGGCCCGAAGCCACGATGTGGGACCTTCCGGCCGGCTGGCTGCTCGCCTGAGTGCTCACTCCTGGGGGAGCAGCAGCCAGGCGAACAGGTAGACCCAGAAGGTGATGGACGTGGTGAGGGCGAGGATGAAGAAGACGATGCGGACGAGGTTGACGTCCCAACCGTACACTTCCGAGATGCCTCCACACACGCCCGCAATGAGGCGCTCGCGGTTGGATCGGTAGAGGGCGCGTCGGCGTCCGGGCATGAGGTCGTTCATCGGGGCTCCTGGTGATCGGTAGGTTGGATTCGCACTACGCCTGAGGTGGTCGCAGCATTGCACGGGTGGACTTCTGTTGTCGTCGGACGCGACCGTGATCGTGTCCTGAGGCGCGGAGGGACGCCCCCGCACCGATGTCGGCGGGGAGGGGATGCACGTGAGTCGGCGACGCGTGTTCTGCTCCGATCGCCAGGGCGATCTCGAGATGCGCCACCGGGGTCTCTCCGGTGGGCACCGCTCGCGGTCCCTTCGGCAGGACTCGTTGTCTCCGATCGCAACGCGTGCCATCGTGATCGGTACCCGGATGGAAGGGGCAGACCTGCCGGTGCCGCCCCTCGAGCCCCGGTGTCGTGCCACTTGCGATTTGTGTACGTGGGAGGCTCCTTTGTCGGAGAACATGACGAGCGTGAGACCCTTTGATAGCGTCGGTGCGTCGGAGGAATCGTCATGAACCTGGAACCGGACATCGGGGGCTGCGGGTGCGGTCAGGCCCAGCTCACCGTCCACGGTGAGCCGCTCGCCCGCTTCTACTGCCACTGCACCACCTGTCAGGAGGCCTTCCGGGCACCCTGCAGCGACGTCACGGTGTTGCTCGCGGCCGATGTGGCGCTGCTGAGCGAAGGCGCGGTGCGCTTCTCGTCCGATGGCAGACCCCCCGATCAGAACCGTGGCGTGTGCAAGGCGTGTGGAGAGCCGGTCGTCGGGTTCGTCCGCGGCCTGCCGTTCGTCGAGTTCGCGGTGGTGCCCACCCACGTGCTGCCGGCCGGCATGGCGCGCGTGCCCAGTCAGGGCCACATCCGCTACGCGGATCGGGTGGACGACGTGGAAGACGGCCTGCCGACCTACGAAGGTGCCTACGACAGCGAGGCGGCCGTGCTGCAGATGCTCTCGGACGCGCTCGGTCCCCGCATGTACGTGGGCGAGCCCCCCGCCGAGCTCTGAGGTCTCCCCACGGGGGGCGGGCGTTCAGCCGGGCCCCCCGGACTCGTCGGCCACCCGGGCCAGGGCGCCGAAGATCGGGATCGCTCCCGCCCAGGAGCCCTTCTCCCGGGTGAGGGCGAAGCTGATGGCCCAGAAGCAGAAGAAGTCGACGGTCATCACGTAGATGAAGCCGTCGGTGCGCAGCCGGCCGAGGAAGGCCTCGGTGTCGCCCCAGGCGACCCCCCAGATCCACAGCAACGCCGTGATGACCATGAGACCCAGCCGCCAGCCACGGCGTGCCAGGTAGCTGGACACGGGCGTGTGACGGGCAGGACCGCGGGGGAACAGGAACCAGACGGGCAGCACGAAGCAGCCGAGGAACATGCTGCCGATGACGAACGGCCAGGCCGGCACCGGGCGGGTGACGAGGTAGCGGCGAAGCTGGGTGGCGATCACCAGGGGCCACACCCCCATGGTCCAGAACTCGGCGACCAGGAGCGGGTTCTCTCCGCCGATGCGCCCCATCATCATGTCCGCGAGCCAGGGCATCAGCCCCTTGGCCGTGGGCGGCGCGAAGACGAACTGGGCCAGGAACATCGCGAGCCATGCCCCGAGGGCCACCCACCTTGTCATGTGCGTCTCCTGCAAGGGTGTCATCCAGCACCGTACCGCGTGTGCGATGGTATCCGGTATCCACAAGGCAGGTCGGCCCCGCGGGGGGCGGCCTTCATGACGTCTCACGAGGAGCCACGATGTACTACCGCATGCTCGGCGGCACCGGCCTTCAGGTCTCGGTGCTCTCCTACGGATTCTGGGCCACCTTCGGCGTGAAGCAGGGCCTCACGGAAGAAGAGGGCGTCGCCGCGGCCAAGCGCTGCCTCGCGGTGGCCCGCGAAGCCGGCGTGAACCTGTTCGACAACGCGGAGACCTACGGCAACCCTCCGGGAGAGGCGGAGCGCATCATGGGCGAGGCCATCGCCCAGCTCATGGCCGAGGATCCGGAGAACTGGCGCCGCTCGGACATCCTCATCACCACCAAGATCTTCTGGGCCGGCTCGGGTGTCAACGAGCGCGGACTGTCCCGCAAGCACATCCGTGAGGGGCTCGACGCGGCCCTGAAGCGGCTGCAGGTGGACTACGTCGACCTCGTCTTCTGCCACCGTCCCGATCCCTTCACCCCCACCGAGACGGTGGTCCGCGCGATGACCGACATGGTCCGCAGCGGTCGGGCCACGGCGTGGGGCACGAGCGAGTGGTCGGCCCAGCAGATCACGGAGGCCGTCTGGATCGCGCGCACCCAGGGTCTGGAGGCGCCCCAGTTCGAGCAGCCCCAGTACAACATGCTGCACCGTGAGCGCTTCGAGAGCGAGTACACGCCGATGTACCGCGACCCCTACCGCATGGGCACCACCACCTGGAGCCCGCTCGCCTCCGGCATCCTCACGGGCAAGTACAACGACGGCGTGCCCGAGGGCTCCCGGCTCACGCAGCCCGGCTACGAGTTCCTGCTCTCCATCCTGGAGGGCCACCGTTCGTCCGGCATGCTCAACCGGATCAAGATGCTCACGGAGTACGCCAAGGTCGAGCTGGGCTGCACCATGACCCAGCTCGCGCTCGCCTGGTGCGTGAAGAACCCCAACGTCTCCACGATGCTCCTCGGCGCCACCACGGTGGAGCAGCTCGAGGAGAACCTCAGCTGCCTCACGGTGCTCGAGAAGCTCACGGACGAGCACATGGACGCCATCGACGAGATCCTCGGCAACAAGCCGAAGGCCTGGGCCGGCTATGGCGGCGAGGGCTGGCGGACGATCGAGACGATCTGAGGGCTCTGGCAGGGCACGGCGCCGACCGATCCTCGCGGACGCCTCTCCTCGCGGAATGAGGGGAGGTGACGCGGTTTCGGTGACGCCGGGTCGATCCGGACCGATAGGATCACTTCCTCCACCCGACCGATCGACCCGCTCGGCCCGCATGAACTACCTCGACCTCTTCATCGCCGTCCTCGCCGCCGTCGTGCTGTTCCTGCATGGACTGCAGGGATTCAGCCGCGAGCTCCAGGCGCACGGCGAAGGGCAGATGCAGGGGCTGGTGAAGCGACTCACCCGCAATCGCTTCGTGGGGTTCGCGCTCGGCGCCCTGTTCACGGCCATCGTCCAGTCGAGCAGCGCCGTCACCGCCCTCACGGTGGCCATGGTGGATGCGGGCGCGATCACCTTCCGCAACAGCCTCGCGATCATGCTCGGTGCGAACGTGGGCACCACCTCGACCGCGTGGCTCGTGAGCCTGGACCTGATGCGGATCGGTCCCTTCTTCATCGTGCTGGGCACCATCCTCGGCATCCTGCCGGGGTTCGGCAAGGTCGTGGGCAAGTCGGTGTTCTACTTCGGGCTCATCTTCTACGGCCTCGATCTCGTCTCCGAGGCCCTCGAGCCGATCCAGCAGGACCCTCAGCTCATGACCTGGCTGACGGCAGCCAAGCGGCCTCTTCTGGGCGCGGCGATCGGCGCCGTGCTCACGGCGCTGGTCCAGTCCAGCTCGGTCGTCACAGGCCTGACCATCGTGCTGGTCCAGACCGGGGCGCTGGCGGTCACCCCCGCCGTGGCCATCATCATGGGCGCCAACGTCGGCACCACGGTCACCGCCCTCATCGCGTCTCTTCCGATGGGGGTGGCGGCCAAGCGCACCGCCTGGGCGAACCTCCTGTTCAACCTAGCTGGCGTCGCCCTGTTCCTTCCCTTCGCGGCGCAGCTGGCCGGCTTCGTCACCTCCATGGGAGACAATCCCGCCACGGCGGTGGCCCTGGCCCACCTGATGTTCAATGTCGCGGTGGCCCTGCTGGCCCTGCCACTCGTCGGACCGGTGGCGCGGGTGCTGATGCCGAAGCATGCTCTCCCCCACGAACCCTCAGCTGAGAAGGAGAGACCATGAGGTACGAGGGAGGCTGTCACTGCGGTGCCGTGCGCTACGAGGTGGAAGCGCCGGACCACATCGAGGCGGTGCGCTGCAACTGCTCCATCTGCGCCATGACGGGGTTCCTGCACCTCATCGTGCCGGCCTCACGGTTCAGGCTGCTGAAGGGGGAGGATGTGCTCACGACCTACACCTTCGGCTCCCACGTGGCCCAGCACAGGTTCTGCAGCCGTTGCGGCATCAAGTCCTTCTACATCCCGCGGTCCAACCCGGACGGGGTGGACGTCAACGTCCACTGCCTCACGCCCCAGCCCGCTCGGCTCACGGTGACGGACTTCGACGGCCAGAACTGGGAGCAGCACGCGGGTGAGCTCGCGCACCTCAGCGAGGACTGACCCTCACGCACCCCGGAACGGCTCGGCGGGCGTGAGCGGCAGTGTGAGCGCCTGTTCGAGGAGGGCGCGGAAGTCGCCCTCGGCCCCGAGCCGCGTGAGCACGGCATGCAGACCCCACTGCATGCGCATGAGCCAGATCCAGGGCGGGGGGATGTCGACCTTGCGCTGGTTGGCGGCGGTGGGGCGGGTGTACTTCAGGCCCGCCAGCCACCAGCTTCGGTCGAAGCGGAACGAGGGCGTGAGGTAGGGCGCGAACATCCACCGGTGCATCTGCCAGCCCTCCTCCACGTCGTAGGCATCGGGCCGGGGCACCTGGCCGGTGGCCACGAGGGCGTCCAGGAACGAGGAACGCTCGCCCTGCAGGACGACCGTCGTGAGGCGCCGCCACGACTCGACGGTGGCCGTGTCGAACACCCTCACGCACCCGTAGTCGAGGGCCACGACCCGCTGCCCCTCGGTGACGAGGAAGTTGCCCGGGTGGGGGTCGGCCTGCAGCACCCCGTGGCCGAGGAGCGTGGTGTAGGGAAACCGCACCAGGGTGGCGCCGACTGCGTTCCGCTCTGCCTGCGGGGCGTGTGTGAGGGAGGCCAGGCGGCGGCCTTCGTGCCAGTGGGTGGTCAGCACGCCATCGGCCGAGAGCGCGGGCACCACCTCGGGCACCGTGAGGTCGGGGTCGCCGCGGAACATCTGGGCGAAGCGGTCCTGCCACCACGCCTCACGAACGTAGTCACACTCCTCACGCATGCGGGCATGGAGCTCCCGCACGAGGGCCACGCCGTCGACGGACGAGGCGAGGGAGGCGAGGCGACCGATGCGGTGCAGGTGGCCGAGATCCCCGTCGATGGTGTCGGTGACACCGGGGTAGCGGATCTTCACCGCCACCTCACGGCCATTCGCGAGGGCGCGGTGCACCTGGCCGATGGAGGCCGCCGCCACGGGCACCGGGTCGAAGCGCTCGAACAGATCGCTCACGGGCGCGCCCAGATCCTGCGTGAGGATCTCCCTCACGGTCTCCATCGGGAGGGCATCGGCGCCCTCCTGCAGCCTGCTGAGCCGTTCGATGGTGCCGTCGGGCAGGCCCACGTCCATGTAGGAGAGGATCTGGCCGACCTTCATGGCCATGCCCTTGAGCTGGTCGAGCTCGTCGAACAGTGCCTGGCCCAGGGCGGCGTCGTCGGCCTCGGAGGTGCGGACCACCCGACGGGCGGCGGCGAGACCGAGGTGGCCGGCCATCCGCCCCGCGGCACCAGCGCGGGAGAGCAGTCCCTTGGGGATTCGTCGCATCGACAGCTCCTGTGGGCGCAGCCTATCCTGGCAGGGGAAGAGGAGGGAGATCGCCATGGGCGAAGTGAACGTATGTACGGAGATCATCATCGATCGCCCGGTCGACCAGGTGGCGGACTGGGTGGCCGATCCCGATCACGCGCCGGATTGGTACCAGAACATCAAGACGGTCCAGTGGGTCACGGAGCACCGCGTGGCGGTGGGGGCCAGGATGGCCTTCGTGGCCGAGTTCCTGGGTCGTGAGCTTCGCTACACCTACGAGATCGCGGCCTGGGAGCCCGGCAAGCGGCTGGTGATGCGCACCCGTGAGGGTCCGTTTCCCATGGAGACGACCTACACCTGGGAGGCGGTGGGCGAGGGCCAGACCCGCATGACCCTGCGCAACCGCGGAGAGCCCTCGGGCTTCACCGGCATGGTGGCCCCGCTGATGGCGCGGCAGATGCGCAAGGCCAATGAGAAGGATCTCGCGGTGCTCAAGCACATGCTGGAAGGTGGCACCGTGAGCTGACGGCTCATGGGGATACCGCGTATGTCGGGCGGGGTCCGGCCACTGCTACGGTGCGCCGTCTGGTTGGACACGGATGACGATGACCAAGCCTGTGCCATGGCTGATGGCCGTCTCGCTGCTGGTGGGCACGGTGTTCGGTTGGGTGAGCCGCCCCACGGCTCCCCCGGTGGTGGCGGAGGTCTGCCTGCACACCGGTGAGGCCGAGATCGAGCGCCTCACGGGCGAGGTGGAGCGCCTCACGGTCCAGCTTCGGCGTCAGCGGCTCCGCAACGCACGGTGTGAGCTCGAGGCCCACGGCACGCCGGAGGCGGATGGCGGCCCCGAGGTGATGGCCCAGGCGTCGGGAGAGCAGGCCGAAGACCCCTGAGCGGGGTGCATCGGAACGAGCATCCCCTGTCGATGGCCTGGTGGCCGTCGTGGTAGCCTGACTGCCGGTCGACAGGCGGGATGAGCATCGATGGCTGGAAGGATGAAGCGTTGGTGGGTTGGGGCGGCCTTGTCGGGCTGCATCGGCGGTGTGGTCCTGTGGGCCACGGGCGAAGAACGCGAGTCCTCCGACGGAGACGCCGGCGCGTCGCGTCCCATCCGTGAGGAACCCATCCTCACGGCACCGTCGCCCTCGGGTCCCATCCCACAGCCCGTGAGCGGCCGGATCGAGGCGGCGGACGCCATGGCCGAGGCCATGGGGCAAGTGAGCTTCTGCTGCTTCGTCGGGCATGAGCGGGATGGCTTGCATGCCCGGTTCGACCCGTCGGGCCGCGAGGACTTCGAGGTCCGAGACGGCTGGCTCGTCGGGTACGCCGACCGCACCAAGGGCGAGATCTGGATCCTCCCCACGGACGAGGTGGCCGGCATGTACGTGCACTGGAACGCCCGGAACCTCGGCGACGCGGTGCTGTGTGAGGCCGAGGTGCTGCAGTACGCCACGCTGGAAGTGGAGCTGCTGCTTCCCGACGGGCAGCCCTTCGCGCCACTCGGCGAACACGCGGCCTCCAACGTCTACGGCTGTGGTCTGGGCTGGGAGCAGCTCGACGACGCGACCTGGCGGCTGGACCGGGCGGAGGCCAACCGTGTGGACTGCGTCGTCTCGGCGTCGGCCTGGACGGATGATCCCGACCAGCCGCTCGCGGGACTGCAGCGCTGGAAGCGCAAGCAGATGGTGCTGGGGCTGCGGCCGGGCGAGACGCGGCGCCTCACGCTGGAGCTGGATGTCGATGGAGAGGGCTCCGGTCTGTACGTCGATGGTTCGCTCCTGCAGGTGGCGCGCTTCGGCGTGTCGACGCTGTGGGACACCCTCACGGAGTCGGGCAACCCCATCGGCGTGGACGACGAGGTCGCGATGCTGGAGGACCTGCAGGCGTCCGGGGAGCTCACGGGGGAGGCGCTGGAGGCTCTCGATGGGCGTCGGGCGCAGCGTGAGGCGGAGCGTCAGCGCCGCCAGGCCATCCGGGAGAAGAGCGAGTGGTCCCAGGGCCTGCTCGACGAGCAGTTGGCGGCCACCCAGGCCATGCTCGACGCGGAAGGTGAGGAGAAGGCACGGCTGTACCAGGAGTACCTGCAGCTGCAGCAGGACCACTGCGAGCAGGCGCGCGAGCGGCTGGAGCCCGATGATCGAACCCTCGGCCTGTTCTGCCGTGAGGGCTGAGGCCGCACCGCGGCACGGAGAATCCATGAAGCTGAACGTCGTGTGTCTTGCGCTGCTCGCGTCCGCCTGCGGCTCGTCCCCCTCCCATGCGCCGCAGGTGCCCGAGGCATTCCACGCCGAGCTGGAGGCGCTGCGTCACATGGCCGCCCGCCATGGGGGCACGGTGGTGGCATGTCCCGTTCCCGGTGTGCAGGAAGGTGCGGAGGTCGCGCAGGAACCCCAGGGGGACCCGTGGTGGCCGGTGCGCGAGGGCTGGGTGCTCGGACTGGCGCAGGCAGAGCGGGGCGACCGCATCCCCGGAGGACGCCGCGTGGTGTGGCACGCGGAGGCGCCCGGCGGACTGACCGCCTGTGAGCTGGTGGCTCTCGAGTCGGCCACGGTGATCGTCCGTCCCGTGCGCTCGGACGGCTCGTCCGCGCCCGTGGAGGACGGGGAGGGGCACCGAGGGTCGGTGTCGGGGTGCAGCAGCGTGCTGGCCGACGCCGAGCTGCAGCCGGACGGCACCTTGCGCCACCGGGTGGACGTCCGGGACGGTGGGTGTCGACTCCGGTCCCACTGGCCGGCGGAGCTCCTCGGTGGGGAGGAGACGGACATGCCGTCCATTCGGGTGCTCGAGCTGACGGACCTGCAGGCCGGGGAGCAGCGGACGGTCGAGCTCGTGGTGGATCGGACGGGGATGTCCGGCGGCTCACGGGGGTCCCGAGGCGCGCTGTCACGGGCCACCTCCCTGCTCGGAATCGAGCCGCAACGTGAGCGTCCTTGGAGGCGTGCCGACATGGCCCGCTGGCTGAAGAGTGCCAGCGTGCGGATGGAGTTGTCTCCGGAGGCGCGTGAGGTGCTGAGGGCACGGGCAGACGCCCTGGACGAGGAGGAGGCGGACATGCGCGAGCACTTCCGGGCGCTCGACCGGCTCGGCAACTCTCCCGAGAGCCGCAACGCCGTCATGGACGAGCACCTGGACCTGATGAAGGCCTGGTACACCAGCCGCCGGGCGCACCGGGACCTGCTGGCCACCGACGCCAGCGACGACGACAAGGCACGGTCCGCAGAGGCCCTCGAGGCAACGGAGCGTGAGCTGTGTGATTGGCTCGAGGACCCGGGTCGCCGGGCTGTGTTCGGCGTGCCGGAGCCCTGTGAGCAGGGCCCGGAAGAGGTGGTCGCGGAGCCGTGAGCCTGCCCGGCGGGGCCGTGCATACGTTGGACACCGAGGTCAGCACTGCGGGTGACGTGCCGTCAGGTCCTGACCTGTGGGATGTTCACACGCCGGGATGGCCAGGCGAGCCGGCGCAGGTGTCGTGCATGAGCTCGAGGTGTCTGTTGGTGAAGCGTTCTCTGTGGCTGTCCTGTGTGTTCCTCGCCGCCTGTGGGGCACCGCCGCCCGAACCACCGGCCTCCATGGCGGCCCGGGTCGAGGCTGCGGACCACCTGGCGAAGAACCTGGGAGCCACCGCCGTGGCCTGTCCGGTCGGCGAAGACCACGACGGCGAGCGGCCGGCGCAGGAGCAGCTCGCCGATATCTTCTGGGCGGTGGAGGATGGCTGGTTGGTGGGCGTGAGCCAGTACGCAACCGGCGAGCGGCGCATGGGAGACGCCCTGGTGCGCTGGCGGGCCCGGCGGCGCGGTCGGGGCACGGACTGTGAGGTGGCGCCGGTGCAGACGGCCACGGTGGTGGTGCGACCGGTCCTGGGAGACGGGAGCCCGGCGGTGGTCAAGGACGACGCCGGGCGCCGTGGGGCGGTGATCGGCTGTGGCGTGAAGGGCATGGAGCTCCAGGACGACGGCACCTTCTCGTCCGAGGTGGTGATCCGTGAGGATGGGATGTGTCTGCTGAGCTCCATCTGGCCTCACGCCCTGGTGGAGGGAGCGGACACGTCGAAGCCCCTGGTGGGGGTCGCCTCCATCATGGGCTTGCGTCCCGGTGAGGTCCGGGAGGTGGAGCTGGTGGTCGACGGCTCGCCCGAGCAGCTGGCGGACCTGGTGAACCAGGGTGGCTCCCCCGTCGATCAGATCCGGGGCATCTGGTCGCTGTTGACGACGGGCTCGAGGGACGAGCGGCCGTGGACCTCCCAGCAGATGGCCGGCTGGCTGTCGTCGCCCACCCTCACGGAGGGGGCGTCGCCCGAAGCCGCCGCGTTGATCACCGAGGCCGCGGAGGCATACCGGCAGGCAGCGGAGCGGTCGGCGGAACGCAAGCACGCCCGGCACCAGGCCATGGAGGCGGCGGGCGACACACCGGGGCAGCGGTCCGCGGCACGTGCGAAGGCCGCGGAACGAAGCCTGTCCTACGCGCAGCAGAAGGCGGCGTGGGTGGCCATCCGCGACGGCGAGGCGTCCCCGGAGGAGAAGGAGCGCGCGAGGCAGGCATTCGAGGCCCATCAGGAGGACTACTGTGCCTGGATGGCCGACCCGGCCCATGCGGCGGGGGTAGCGGTTCATCGGGATTGCGAGCAGAGGGTGGATCGGGTGACGCCTACGGAATGAGAGTCCTCATCTCCCTCACGCTGCTCCTGGTGATCGTCGGAGTCGGCTACCTGATGCTGGTGGAAGACGAGCCCGTGCTCCCCGTCGATCCGCCACCCGTGGCCCAGCCCGAGATCCGGCGGGTAGACGATGGGGAGGTCGAGCGTCCCGGTGCGCGCATCCCCCCGGTGGTCGACCCGGCCGCGGGCTCGCTGGCGCCGGCCTCCCGGGTGCTGGCCAACGCCCGTGTCGCCGAGGAGGCCGGGCTCGTCGCCATCCACTGTGAGGCGGACGGCATGGAGGACCAGCGGGTGTGGTCACCGGAGCAGGCACAGGGCGCCCGCATCGAAGGCGGCTGGCTGTACGCCACCGTTCCGGCCACCCAGGGGGTGTTCGCGCTGGGCGACCTCGAGGTGCACTGGCGGGCGAACCACCTTGGCGAGGCCGTGCCCTGCTGGACCCATCCGCTGCGACCCCAGCTGGCGCCCGAGGGAGCGGTGCCCGAGGAAGAGGCCGAGGTGCGTCCGCGGGGACCGGGCGGGGAGGTCCTCCGTGCCGTGGGTCAGGAGTGGAAGGAGCTGTCGACCGAGCGGGTGGCGGCCGACCTGCAGACGCGGCGGGACGCGATCGAGCGGGCGCTGGCGCGGCCGGGGCTCACGCCGGAGGTGCGGAAGGTACTGCTCGGGGAGCGGGCGGCGTTGGCGAAGGGCCCCTGACGCGCAGGGATTGTCACCTTCCTGGCGCGCGACCTGCCCTCAACCCCCTTACACTCCTTCCGTACCGGGTACTGATCCAGAACGAGGAGTCCCCATGCCCAACAGAGCGGTCAAGGTGCGCATCGAAGGCAAGGTCCAGGGGGTCTGGTACCGCGCCTGGACGGAGGAGACGGCCCAGGGGCTGGGCTTGTCGGGCTGGGTCCGCAACCTGTCCGACGGAGCGGTCCAGGCGGTGTTCTACGGGGCGACCGAGGATGTCGAGCGCATGCTGGTCAACTGCCGGAAGGGGCCGCCGCTCGCCCAGGTGACCCACGTGGAGGCCCACGAGTGTGATCCGCCTCGGTCCTCGGGTTTCGAGGTGCGCGGCAACGGGTGACGCCGGCTCGTGAGGGGCTCGTCCCCACCAGACCCGACGGGCGGACCCGTCGGGTTTTGTCGTCTCGGGGTTGCGCGCCTTCCTGATAGAGCTATCAATCGTTGGCTGATAGAGCTATCAGAGAAGTCCTGGAGGTCCAGATGGACGGCAAGCTCGCAGACATCCCCCAGCCCCGTGAACTCCCCATCCTCGGCCATGCGCTGGAGATCGGCGGAGAGGGCGTCGTCGACTCCCTCGCCCGGCTCGCCCGGGAGCAGGGGCCCATCTACCGGCTCACGTTCCCCGGGCAGTCGCTCTTGGTGGTCACCTCCCACGCCCTCGCCTCGGAGCTGTGCGACCAGACCCGCTTCCACAAGCACCTGCACGGCCCGCTGCGGGAGCTGCGCCCCCTGGCCGGCGACGGCCTGTTCACCGCCGCCCACGGCGAGGAGAACTGGGGCAGGGCCCACCGCCTGCTCATGCCGGTGTTCGGCGCCCTGGCCATGCCCACCTACTTCGAGCCCATGCTCGACATCGCCGACCAGATGCTCACCCGCTGGGAGCGCCTCGGTCCCGACGCCGTCCACGACGTCCCCGACCAGATGACCCGCCTCACGCTGGACACCCTGGCCCTGTCGGCCTTCGACTACCGGTTCAACTCCTTCTACGGCGACGAGATGCACCCCTTCGTGGACGCCATGGTGCGCGCCCTGGTGGAGGCCGGCGAGCGTCCGCGTCGCCCCAAGGTGGTCAACGCCGCGCTCCTGGGCCGCAAGAAGCGCTTCGAGGAGGACGTGCAGCTCATGTTCGGCATCACCGACGAGCTCGTCGCCCGCCGCCGTGCGCGCCTGCCCGATGGCGACGGGCCCAACGACCTGCTGCAACGGATGCTCACCTCCGCCGACCCCCTCACGGGCGAGCGCCTGAGCGACGAGAACATCCGCTACCAGCTCATCACGTTCCTCATCGCCGGCCACGAGACCACCAGCGGCCTGCTGTCCTACGCCACCTACCGCCTCATCCGGCACCCCGACGTGTGGGCCAGGCTGCAGGCCCAGGTGGACGAGGTCCTCGGCGACCGCATGCCGACCCAGGAGGACATGGCGAGGCTGCCCTTCGTCGATCAGGTGCTCAAGGAGACCCTGCGTCTGCACCCGACGGCGCCGGCCTTCGCCGTGGAGCCCAAGGAAGACACCATCGTCGGCGGTCGCTACGCCGTCCGCAAGGGCGAGGAGCTGCTGGTGGCGCTGGCGCCCCTGCACCGGGATCCGGCGGTCTGGCCTGATCCCGAGGCCTTCCGGCCCGAGCGCTTCGCACCGGACGCCCCGCCCATCCCCGCGAACGCCTGGATGCCCTTCGGCAGCGGCGAGCGCGCCTGCATCGGCCGGCAGTTCGCCCTGGCGGAGGCCCGGCTGGTGCTCGCGATGATGGCCCAGCGCTTCGACATCGCCTTCGACGGGTCCTACACCCTGCGCAACAAGGAGACGCTGACCATCAAGCCCGACGGTCTGCGGATCCGGGTGCGCCAGCGGAAGGCGATCCGGCGTGCCCCGGCGCCCACGTCCGCCGTCGATCCCGTCGAGGCACCGTCCGTGGCGGTGCACGGTACCCCCCTGTGCATCCTGTTCGGTACCAATGCCGGCGCCAGCGAGGGCTTCGCCCGCAAGCTCGCCGGTCAGGCCCGGGCGAGGGGCTACGACCCGACCGTCGCTCCCCTCGACGAGGGCGTCGACGCGCTGCCCCGCGAGGGCGCCGTGCTGGTGGTCACCGCGTCCTACAACGGCCAGCCCCCGGACAACGCCGCCCGCTTCTGGCGCTGGGTGAACGCCCAGCCGGCCGGGTCCCTTCAGGGCGTCCGGTTCGCCGTGCTCGGCTGCGGCAACCGGGACTGGGTGGACACCTACCAGGCCATCCCCCGTGGCGTGGACGCCGCCCTGGCCGCGGCCGGGGCCACCCGCGTCGCCCCCCGGGGCGAGGCAGACGCCGCCGGGGACTTCTTCGGCGACGTCGATCGCTGGTCCCAGGCCCTGTGGCCCCGCCTCGCGGACGCCCTCGGCGTGGACGACGCGGCGACGTCCGGCCCCGGCCTGCAGCTCGAGGTCGTGCCCGACACCGCCGTCGATCTGCACAGCCGTCATCAGCTCGTGGCCGCCCGCGTCGTCGACAACCGCGAGCTGGTCGACATGACCTCGCCCCTCGGTCGCTCCAAGCGGCACCTGCAGCTGCGGCTGCCCGAGGGCGTGACCTACCGGGCCGGCGACTACCTCGCGGTGCTGCCCGAGAACGACCCCGAGCGGGTGGCGGTCGCCGTCCGCCGGTTCGGTCTCACCACGGACACCACGGTGCGCCTGTCGGGCGGCGACGACGGCGGCCTGCCCATGGACCGTCCCGTGCGCCTCGGCGAGCTACTGTCCCGGCACGTGGAGCTGTCCACGCCGGCCACCCGTGCCGATCTGACCCGGCTCGCGGCCGTGAACCCGTGCCCGCCCCACCGGGACCACCTGCAGGCGCTCGCCGACGACGAGGCGATCTACAAGGCCGAGATCCTGGACAAGCGCACGTCGGTGCTCGACCTGCTCGTCCGCTACCCCTCCTGCGATCTGCCCCTGGCGGACTTCCTGCAGATGCTGCCGCCCATGCGCGTGCGCCAGTACTCCATCTCGTCCACGCCCCTGGAGGCCGCCGACGAGTGCAGCCTCACGGTGGCCGTGGTGGACGCCCCGGCCTGGTCCGGCGAGGGTCGCTTCCGGGGCACCTGTTCGACTCACCTCGCGCGGCGGATGCCCGGTGACGAGCTCGGCGTGGCCGTCCGCGCGCCCCACACGCCGTTCCGTCCGCCGGAGGACAACGGTCGTCCCCTGGTGCTGGTCTGCGCGGGCTCCGGTCTGGCCCCCTTCCGCGGCTTCCTGCGGGAGCGGGCCCGTCGCCACGACGACGGCGAGTCGGCCGGTCCGTCGATGCTGCTGTTCGGCTGCGACCATCCGGACGTGGACTTCCTGTACCGGGACGAGTGGTCCGGCTTCCAGGACGATGGCTGGCTCACGGTGTGTCCGGCCTTCTTCCAGCAGCCCGACGGCGAGGTGATGTTCGTGCAGCACCGGCTGTGGCAGGAACGGGACGCCGTCTGGCGGCTCCTCGACGACGACGGCGTGCTCATGATCTGTGGCGACGGCCAGCGGATGGCCCCGGCCGTCCGACAGACCCTGCTGCGGATGCGTGCGGAGCGGGCCGGATCGACCGAAGAGGAGGCGGAGGCCTGGCTGCGGGCGCTGGAGCGCGAGGGCCGATACGTGGTGGACGTCTTCGCCTGAGGGAACTCCCCCCCGGCGACGGGAGGCTGCGATGGCGGCGAAGAAGGGCGCGGACGACGGAAAGGACCGCAAGGAACGCATCCTGGAGGCGGCCATCGCCTCGTTTGCCGAGGTGGGCTTCGACGGCACCTCCACCTCGGCCGTCGCCCGCAAGGCCGGCGTCGCCCAGCCCCTCGTCCACCACCACTTCGGCTCCAAGGATGGCCTGTGGCGGGCCGCCATGGATCGGGTCTTCTCCGAGGTGCGGGTCTTCACCGCCCTCGACCCGGACCTGCCGCCCAAGGAGGCCCTCGTCAGCGTCATGCGCCGGTTCCTGCGGCTCAGCGCCCAGCGGCCGGAGGTGGCCCGCATCGTGGCCCGGGAGGGGATGACCGATGGCCCCCGCCTGCAGTACCTCGTGGAGCACTTCCTGAAGGACCGCTACGGCGAGGTGGTCGAGAGCTTCCGGCAGGGCCAGGCCACGGGCATCCTCGATCCGTCGATCCGGCCCGAGCTGCTGCTGCCGTTCGTGCTGGGAGCCGGCGCCCACTTCTTCGACGTGGCGCCGCTGGCCCGGCGTGCGCTGGGGGTGGAGCCGGAGGGGGCCGACGGCGAGGACTTCCAGGACATGGTGGTCGACATCATCATCCGCGGGGTCATCGTCGCGCAGGACTGAGCGGTCGTGCCGGAATGCTCAGGCCCCGAGGAAGAGCTGCTTCACGAAGTCGCCGAAGCTGCCCTGGAACCTGGCCCACATGCTCAGGAAGTCCATGGTGATGGCCACTGCGCAGTGCAGGGCCACGCCCCACCAGATGGAGCGGGACTTGAGCGCCATGGCGCCGAGGAGCAGGCCGGCGACGAGGGCGCCGAGGGTCTCCGACATGGGCTTGCCGAAGTGGATCATCACGTAGGGGATGCACATGATCCACAGGCTGTAGTAGCCGAGCCGCTTGAACAGGCCGAAGGTCATGAACCCGCGGAAGAAGAACTCCACCCCGATGAACTGCATCACGTAGAAGAAGGTGTAGCTCCAGTAGACCGCGCCGCCCTGCATGGCCGGCTTGTAGAAGGGGTAGGTCTTCTGGAAGCCCGGCGTGAGGCTCACGAGGTACAGGATCGGCAGCATGAACGCGAACATGGCGAGGTACGGGCCGCCCTGCTTGAGCTGGCCCTTGAAGCTCAGGCCCCAGTCCGACGGCTTCTCCTTGAGCCACAGGAAGATGATGGCGCAGGGGATGAGCACGCGGAACAGCAGCGATGCCATGCCCCACCAGCCGTAGGGCAGGATGCCCTGCACCCAGTCCGGGAACATGGCGTCGAGCCCCCAGTCGGCACGGTGCTCCCGGTAGAACCGGGTGCGTCCGTAGTAGTGGAACAGGGTGAGCAGCACCGTGCTGGCGCCGAGGACCACGAGCGCCCGCTTGTCGGCCGGGGGGGCGTCCGGAGGGTTGGCGGGGAAGTAGCGCTTGGTCGTCTGGTGGATGCGGTTCATGGTCCGTCCGGTGCGGGGCGGGGCCACTGTACCTCCCGCGGACGGAACATGCTTCTTGCGACCCGAACCGGCCCCCGGGGGCCACTGCCGTCACCCCGCCTCAGCGGGCCGCGGGCTCCGAGCCGACGAGGCGCACGTCGCAGGGCAGGGGGCCGTACTCGAGGGACATCGCAGCGGATGCGGCGTAGTACAGCTTGTCGAGGTCGGTGGCCTCGGAGCCGTTGGGGTTGGTCGACAGGTGCAGCTGCAGCTGGCCGTCTTCCTCGGCGGGCATGTTCTTCCGCAGGGTGACGTGCTGGCCGTTGACCGACAGGCTCAGGAACTCCTGGGCGTGGGCCTTCATGTGGTCGCGCAGGGTCTTGATGCCCTCGTCGTCGAGCTGGATCATGGCGTAGGGGGTGTCGAGGAAGGCCTGCACCACGGTGGCGAACTCGATGTCACTCTCGGTGAGGAAGGCCTCGCCGGGCTCGCCGGTGGGGGTGGCCAGGGGGCGCACGGCGAAGGTGCCGGGCAGGGCCAGATCCTGGGGGATGGTGGCGGCGCTGCGGGCATCCTCGGGCAGGGTGGTGGCGATGGTGAAGCCGCCGGGGGCGTCCTCGACCACGGCGTCCTCGAGGCCGATGTGCGCGAGCCGCTGCTCGATGAGCGGGCGGGCCTCCTCGCAGGCCTGGTAGGTGAGGAGCGTCTCGGCGCCGGTGGGCTCGTGGCCCTTCTGCCCGGCGACGACGAAGCCCAGGTAGATGAACAGGACGATGGCGATGGTGACGGCGGGGATCACCAGCATCAGCACGCCGCCGAGGGTGCGGCGCTTGTAGGTCTCGTCGAGCTCTTCGGACATGGGGTTCCTCACGGGGGGCCGCCGGGGGGGAAGGCGGCGCTGGGGGCGGGAATCATCACCCGGGACCTTCCGGTCAAGTTGCGGGGCTCATCCCTGACACATCCCTGGTAAGCAGGGCGGTTTCGGTGGACCGCAGGAGGACCTGCATCATGTCGTGGCATTCGTCGTCGGTGAGGCACACGGGGGGCATCAGGTAGATGACGTTGCCGAGGGGGCGGATGTACAGCCCCTGCTCCAGGCACAGCGCCTGGACCCGCTTGCCGGCCGGGTCGAGGTAGCCGCCGGGTCCGCCGGTGAGGTCGAAGGCGAACATGGCGCCCAGGCGTCGCACGTCGGCCACGCCGGGGAGGGCGGCGAAGCGATCGGCGTAGGAGGCCATGATCTCGCCGATGGCGCCGATGCGATCGAGGGTGCCTTCCGTCTCGTACAGCTTCAGGCTGGCGACGGCGGCGGCGCAGCAGATGGGGTTGCCGGTGTAGGAGTGGCCGTGCAGGAAGCCGTCCTGCTTGCGGTCGCCGAGGAACAGGTCGAACAGCTCGGAGGTGCAGGCGGTGGCGCCCATGGCCAGGGTGCCGCCGGTGATGGCCTTGGACATGCACAGCAGATCGGGCACGATGCCGGCCTGCTCCACGGCCCACATGGTGCCGGTGCGGCCGAAGCCGGTGGCCACCTCGTCGGCGATGAAGAAGGCGCCGGCCTTCTTCGCGGCCTCGAAGATGCGGCGCAGGTTGTCCGGCGAGCCCACCTGCATGCCGTTGGCGCCCTGCATCAGGGGCTCGACGATCATCGCGACGACCTCGTGGCCGTGCTCGGCGAAGAAGGCCTCGGCGGCCTCCGGGTCGTCCCAAGGAAGGAAGGTGGCCTCGCGCAGGAGGTTGTCGAAGGGGGCGGTGAAGACGTCGCGGGCGCCCACGCTCATCGCGCCGAGGGTATCGCCGTGGTAGCCGCCTTCGAAGGCCACGAACCGGTGACGCTTGGTCTCACCGAGGATGCCCTGGGCCTGCCAGGCCATCTTCAGGGCGACCTCGACGGAGGTGGAGCCGTCGTCGGAGTAGAAGACGTGGTCGAGGCTGCCGGGGAGCACCTTCACCAGGCCGGCGGTCAGATCCTCGGCGGGCTGGTGGGTGAAGTCGGCGAGGATGACCTGGTCGAAGGCGGCGGCCTGCTCGCTGATGGCCTTCACCAGCGCAGGGTGGCTGTGCCCGTGCAGATTGACCCACCAGGACGCGATGCCGTCGAGCAGCACGCGGCCGTCCGACAGGTGCAGGTGGGCGCCGGACGCGCGGACGACGCGGCCGATGGGGGCGAAGCCCTTGAGCTGGGTGAAGGGGTGCCAGATTGCGGTCATCGTTCCTCCGGCTGGCCTGATAACCCGGCGTTGTTCCGTGACCCGTGAGCGTGTGCGTGCGCGTGCGCGGCCTGGTGCTGCTGGCGGCCGTCAGGGGCCCGTGCCCGTCCAGGTCCCGGTCCGACCTCAGCCACCCCGCACCCGAGGCCCCCTCAGGGGCAGCGGCTCCGCCTCCGTGCTTCGCTCCTCCTCGCAGGGCGTCTCGGTGATCCGCCAGCCCTCCCCCAGGTGGTCACAGTCCGGCCCTTCACAACGCTGTGCGGACGTGACCTCCCCTTCGATGGCATCCCTGGATGCCGTGGGAAGCTCGACCCACGTCCGGTCCTCATCGAGATGGAGCGGAAGGCCGAACACCCAACGCATCTGTCGTCGGAGGTCGCCGGGGGCATCGGCAATCAGGTCGGCGGTCCATGGACCGGTTCGCTTGACCGTGTAGGCCCGACACTGGCCGTCGGGGGTGCGATGTTCCAGGCGGGGCGTCTTCCGAAGCCGTTTCTGGAGCTCCTCCGTGTACGGCGCGCGGGCCGGCTCGAGGTCCTTGCGGGACACCGCCAAGGGAAAGGTCCCCCAGCGGGTCTTCACGGAGATGTCGACGAGGCGTCGGCTGCCCGACGGTGCCGTCAGGGCGACAGGCTTGGTGGTCGTGCCCACGATGTAGTGGGTTGCGGGGTCGACGAGCGGCGTACCGATGGGAATGACCCAGGTGTCTTCGAAGGGAAGCAGGGGCCACGAGTAGCCCGGGCAGTCAATGTGCCCGCCAGTGGTGTGGAAGCCAAAACCGTTGTTCGGGGGTGGAACCTCGACGGCCGGCAGCCATCCCTGGACCTCCATGTGGCTCGTCTGGAGGCGGACCAGGCCCTGGTCGCCTTCCCAGCGTACAAGCTGGGCACTGCGGAGGTCTGGGCCTGGCATGTGGTCGTGGAAGTCCGGCATGTCGGCAAGTTTCGGGGTGTCGTCGTATGCATCGATGGCGGTGTCATCGGCGGGGCGTGCGAGAACTGCGTCGCCGCCGGGCAATGTGCTCAGTCGCGACCAGGATGACAGGAAGAACTCGTGTCCTTCCGGGACCCGATCGCCTGTGAAATCGTCGGCGGGTCTGGGACCGAGATCGACGTATGGGCGTGCTTGCGGAACCACCCAAGTTGTCAGCTGGTCGGCCGGGATCGCGAGTGTGACGCAGATGCCGTCCTCGCAGAAGGTGTGGGGCTGGTCTGGTCCCGACTCCCACGGAATCCCTGGCAGCAGCTCCACGTGAGCGTCCTGTCCCATCTCCTGACGTATGGAGCGTGCAACCTGCGGTACCAGTCGTTCCGGGTCGAAGGACAAACGGAGCTCGGCGCTCTTGTTGCACTGGTCCGGCAGTGGCAGGAAGGCTTTTTCCAGGACGTAGGGATGCCCGTCCTCGGAGACCCCGTCGATGGGCACGAAGGTCGGTCCGTCGCTGACGTCCCGACCGGTGAGTTCCAAGCAGGTCTCGCCGGCGCAGACGATGGCCTCGGCGCCCACGACGATGCGGGCGGGGTAGGTCCGGATGGCATCGGCGTCGGGTTCTGCGGCGGAGGCGAGGGCCAGGAACGCGAGCCAGGGCATCATGGTTCCTCCGGAAGCCTGGGGGTCGTGTCCAGGTCACCCGCGCGGGACATGCTGCACGGCGCGGAAGTGACACGCCACCCCGCGCCTTCCAGCGGACAAGGACGCTTGTGGCACGCCGTCCTCCGGATCGCGTCTCCTCCACCAACGGGAACCCCTTCCGGCGTGATCGTTGCGATCGTCATGTTCACCCACCCCTCCGCCACCATTCCGCTCGAGGTCTGCCAGGCGATCATGTGAATCCGATCTGCGGGATCGTCTGGAAGGAGACGGCCCTGCCACTGTCCGTCCGGCTCGAAGGTGAAGGCCCGGCAGACACCCTGGGCGTCGACGTGTTCCATGCGTCCGACGGAACCGAGCTGCTGCCTCTGTCGCGCGGCATAGGGGGCGGCCGGTGGCGTGTGGTTCCGCCGCTCGATCGCGACGTCGAACACGCCCCATCGGGTGCGGAAGGGGACCCGGGAGTGCTGTCCGTCCGTGTCCGGGATCTGGACGACGGACCTTTCGGTGATGTGGCCGCGAACCTGGCCGGAGGAGGGGTCCTGCAACGGGACGCCTTCGGGGAGGAGGTGGAGACCGCTCAGGTTGATGCCCTGCGCGCTGTAGTGGCCGAGCCCTCCTGCCATGCCTGCAGCCATGCCGTCGCCGTCGCCGTCGGAGAACACCCGAATGTAGGACTCCAGCTCCGTGGCCTCCACCCAACCCTGGACCTCCATGTGTCGGGTCTGGAGGCGCACGAGGGCATGGCGGCCCTCGCGGCGCACCGTGAATCCGATGCCAGGTCTGGTAACACGCCCTCGGTCTGGGGCGGGGTGGACGCCGGAGAACGGTTGATAGGTGGACGACCCGTGGGTGGCGATGACGGTCGATCCTCCCGGCCTGGTGGTGAGGACCATGTCTCCGTGGAAGGCGAACATCTTGGGGTCGGATTCGGACAGCCCTTGAGGGGCGAAGAGGTGCGCGACGGGACGGGTGCGTCTCTTGGGGTGCGCCCAGAGGGCAAGGTGGGACGCCGGCACGGCCAGGGACGCACACACGCCATCTTCGCAGTAGGTGCCGCGCTGGGTGGACGGCGTCTCCCAGGGCACGCCGGGCGCCAGCTCGATCCACACATCGTCCGAGAAGTTCGTCCGGTAGGTCCGGTCGACCTGGGGGATCAGCTGGGCTGGGTCCAGGTCGAGGTGCAGCTCTGCCGACCCGAACCCCTTGGAGGAGCTCTCAGGGGTCGCCCGGACCTTGACGGTGGGCCAGTTGCGGTCCGTGATGCCAACGACCTCCAGGGAGGTGAGTGTTCTGCGGGACCCGTCGACGGTGCGCAGCAACTCCAGGGCCTGCCCGGGTAGCGCCTCGGTGGCATGGGTGCCCAGGCACGTCTCACCGAGGCAGGCCCTGCCCGGCTCCAGGAAGACGACCTGTGCGGGGGCCGCCGGCTCGTCTGCGGAAGAGGGCTCGGCGGCGGACGCGAGGACCAGGAGTGCGAGCCACGACACCATGCGAACTCCCGGGGAGACGAGGACTTCTTCAGGGTACCGGTGGCTGGATATGGGCGTTGTCGGGAGGCTGTCAGGGAAGAGGCAGCAAGTTGCAAAGGGGGTGCCCCTGCCCCTGCTCATCCGAGCAAACCCACGACCAAGAACCCTTACGATCCCGGCCGCAGCGCTTCCTTCCGGACCCACAACTCGAACACACCCACGTCGGTATGGACCTCGACCGGCACCCAGGCGGACGTCGCGTCGATGAGGTCCCTGTGGATGAGAAGTGGTCGCGTGGCTCGACCGACCACCTCGCCTTCAGGCGAGTCGCGAAGCACCCCGCCGGGACGCAGTACCATCGTCTCCCGTCCTGCCAACTCGTCCCTCATGGCGACGCGTCTATTGCCTGGAGTCGTCTCCCTGGTTGTCGGGGAAGCGGCCTCACCCTGGGCGGGATCCCGAATATCGTCCCGCCGCACCCACCCCTGCACTTCTGCATGGCTGCTTCGCACAAGGACGAGCGCGTGCGTGGCGGTCGTGTCGACTACCCAACCGGGTATGCCGTCGGTGAATGCCTCGGTTCGCTGGGTGGCGTCGGGCAGTGGAGCAGGGTCCGGCTCCGCGGGACGCAGGGCAGCCAGCACATCGGATTCGTCAGGACGGGCCAGGAGGTGGGTGCCGTAGGTGAGCAGGACCTTGGAGCCCGTCGGGAGTGAACCATCGTAGGGAATGCGCACCTGCGACCAGGAGTGACCGAAGGACACCGGGCTCGCCCGGTGGCTGAGCGCATCGTCGGGAATCGCCGCGTAGATGCACAGGTGGTCGTCGCAGATGCCCTCCTTGCTGCGGGTCCCGACCGATCCGACGACCAGGCCGGGCAGGAGGCGGATGTGGGCGGCGCCGTCCGGAGAAGGAGAGAGATGCGTCTCCTCCTTGATCTGGGTGAGGGTGCCGTCGAGGCCGCCATCGAGGTTCACCTGTACGGATCCCATCCACCAGCGATCGTGGAACACGTCCCCGGGTATCGTCCAGGTCGCGTCATCGGCGTCTGTGGGCAGACGACGCGACGAGAGCAGCTGTATGGGCGACGTGTGGGTCCCTGGCCGTCGGACACAGGCCTCGCCGGCGCAAAGGGACGCGTCGGCCGGCCACAGCCATCGTTCCTGGTGGTGTTGGAGACGATCCGTGGGCAGGTAGGCGCTGTGGACCTGCGGGGGCTTGCTGCGCCGATAGATCTCGCGGCGGAGGCTCGGTGGGTGGCCTGGGGCCTTCCGTGGGCTGCTGCTCTGTGGAGCCGTGGATTCCCAGGACATCTCGGGCTCGGTCCGGGAAGCGGACGGTTCGCACGGCCACGCCGTCACCCGCCATCCCTTCCCTTCCAGGGGACAGGGACGCGAATCACAACCGATCTTCCGGATGGTGTCCCCGATCCCATGGGGAACGTCGCCGGGTTGGATGGACACCGACGTCACGGCCGCGCCCGATCGCAGCATCTCCCTGGAATACCGCCATTGGATCCGGTGCACGGGAACGGTTGGGTCATCGGGCACCAGGCGGCCGTTCCACTGCGTTTCCGGCTCGAAGGAAAAGGCCCGGCAGGCCCCACCGGCGTCGACGTGCTCCATCCGTCCGACCGACGCGAGGTGCGCCCGTTGGCGTGCGGCGTAGGGGACGGCGGGCGGCGTGTGATCTTGGCGATCGACCGTCACGAAGAACAGACCCCAGTCGGTGTGGAGAGGGATCTGAAGGGCCTGATCGCCGTTCCTGACCCAGGGGAACGCGGAGCCGCGTGTAATGCGTCCCCGCACCTGACCGGAGGAGGGGTCCCGCAGGACAACGCCTTCGGAGAGGACCTGGAGGTCATCCAGGCTGACCTTGTCGTTGATGTAGCTGCCGAGGCCACCCGCCAGGCCGGCGCGGACGTGGGACCAGGCGAAGTCACCTGGGGCTGGCTGCAACACCGAGACCTCCATCCATCCTTGGACTTGCATGTGCCGGGTCTGGAGGCGGACGAGGGCGAACCGGCCTTCCCGGCGCAACACGAAGCCGTTGCCGGTCTCGGCGTAGCCGCTGAAGTCGAGATCGGGAAGGCTGAAGCTGGGGCCAAGGGTAAAGTCTCCGTGGGACGCGATGACCGTGGAGCCCCCCGGCCGGGTGGTGACGACCATGCCTTCTGTGAACGCGAAGGCGTAGGGCTCGTCGGAGGCCGACATGCCCAGCTCGGCTCGTGAAGGGGCCGTGGGGCGGTGCCGGAACGTCGGAGCGGTCCAGGCCGCCAGGTTGGCGGCGGGAATGGTCAGGGACACGCACACGCCGTCTTCGCAGTAGGTGCCCCGCTCGTTGGAGGAAGCCTCCCAGGGCACGCCCGGAAGCAGCTCGATCCAGGCATCCGTGGTGAGGTTCTTCCGGTAGGTGCGGTCGACCTGGGGGATGAGCTGGGCTGGGTCGAGGTCCAGGTACAGCTCGCCCTGTCCGATGCCGGTAAACTTGTTGGCGGGGGCAGCCCTCACTTTTGCAGTCGGCCAACCCCGGACCGAGGTGCCCACGACCTCCAGGGTGGTGAGACGGGTGGTGGGTGTGAGGGTGCCGTCCATGAGCTTCAGGAGCTCGACCGCTTCGTCAGAGAGCATGTCGTCGGCGTTCGTGCCGTTCTTGCACTGCACCCCGAGGCAGGCCCTTCCCGGGTCCCAGAGGACGACCCGTTCGGGGCCTTCTGACATCACTGGTGGGGGAGCCGGGCTGTGCAACACCCGTGCAGGAGGGTCTCCGTCCGGGACAGGGGGGATGTCCCGTTCTTCAGCGGTGGTCTTGTTCTGGCTGGCGCCGTCTCCGGCTGCAGCGATCGTCAGCCATACGGCCCAGAACACCATTTGACCTCCCCGGAAACCAAGGTTGTCTTGAGAGTACCGAGGAACGAGGTTGGGCGTTGTCGGGAGGCTGTCAGGGAAGAGGCAGCAAGTTGCAAAGGCGATCGGCCGCGCACGCGCACGCACAGGGGCCACGGGTCACGGGCATCCTTGCTAGGGTGCAAACACCAGCGCCGAGGAGCCCCCATGACCCACGTCCAGTACGACATTCCCGCCCCCCACGTCGCCGTCATCACCCTCGATCGCCCCGACGCCCGCAACGCGTACTCGGTGCAGATGGTCGACGAGCTGTGTGCCGCCTTCGACCGGGCGGAAGACGACGACGACGTCTGGGTGGTGGTCCTCACCGGCGCGGGGCCGTCCTTCTCCGCCGGCGGCGACCTGAAGGCCATGAAGGAGCACTCCGGCATGTTCGCCGGCGACTCCATCCGCCTGCGCAAGGCCTACATGCGCCACATCCAGCGGGTGCCCCGGCGGCTTCTGGCGTTCGACAAGCCCATCATCGCGGCGGTCAACGGCGCGGCCATCGGCGCCGGCCTCGATCTGGCCTGCATGTGCGACATCCGGGTGGTCAGCGAGAAGGCCAAGCTCGGCTCCACCTTCGTCAAGCTCGGCCTCATCCCCGGCGACGGCGGCGCCTACTTCCTGTCCCGCGTGGTCGGCTACCCCATGGCCATGCAGATGATCCTCACCGGCGAGATCATCGTGGGCGACGAGGTGCTCCGCCGGGGCCTCGCCAACGAGCTCGTGCCGCGGGAGCAGGTCATGGACGCCGCGCTGGCCTGGGCGCAGAAGCTGTGTGCCAACGGTCCGGTCGCCCTTCGGCTGGCCCGGCAGGCGATGATCCGCTCCTGGGATCTGGCGGCGCAGCAGGCGCTGGAGCTGGCGGCCACCTACCAGTCGATCAGCCAGCTCACGAGCGACCACGACGAGGGCGTGGATGCGATCCTGGAGAAGCGGGCGCCGCGGTTCGAGGGACGCTGAGCCCCGACCGCCCTCCTCGCGGGAAGGCGTACCGGTCACGCATTGTGTCGGGAACGGGCGCCTCCTCGAGTGGCTGCGTATCGGTACGGGGCCGGGTTGCGAGAGGATCGACCCATCGTCCGCAGCCAGGCCGGGCGACACGAGACCACGGGAGGCGTCGATGACGGAGACGAAGACGGGCAGCGAAGCAAGCGGTGGGGCCACGAACAGGAAGCCCCGCTCCCGACGCCAGCGCGTCCGCGACATCTTCCTCGATGCCGTCGCCGCCCTCGCCTGGTCGGACGGCCAGGTCGATCCCTCCGAGCTTCAGTCCATCGATCAGGGCTTGCAGCGCATCGGCCTGCTCCGCCGGTCGGAGACCTTCGAGGAGCACGTGGTCGGCAGGACCATCGACCTCGACACGGTGCCGGTCGAGGACCTCGCGTTCCCCTGGGAGTGCGAGTCGCTGCTCACGGTCATGTGGTCGGTCGCCATGGCCGACGGCACCTACATGGCCTGCGAGAAGACGCTCATCGAGCAGCTGGCCGCCCGCATGGGGGTCGAGCCCGAGCGGGTGAAGGAGCTGCAGGACATCGTCTGCGGAGACGCCGTCGTGCAGGGCGAGGACGGGCAGGACGTTTCCGCACCGTGCGAGCCCGAGGCGGACGAGCACGAGCACGAGGACGAGCCCTTCCTGATGGCCTCCCACGGCGTGGTCAGTGGCAGCCCCGAGACCAGCCGGCCCGAGCGTCACGGCGGCGGACACTCCCGCGGGGGCCGGGACGACTCCCTCGGCGGGCTGGTGAAGCGGTTCTTCCGGCGGCTGCCGACGTCGGCTCCCTGACGGGGCGCACGCGCCGGGTGGGGCTGCGCGGCCACCTCACATCGGCGTGCCGAAGTTCCCGTTCAGGTGCATCTGAAGGCTGGCGGAGAAGTAGTCCCAACCGTCGGCGATCTTCTTCACCATGTCGTCGTCGAGGTTGTCGAAGCCCTCGTGGGCCAGCGAGATCTCGCCGCCGGTGAACTCCCAGTCGACATCGGTGCCTTCCCAGGCCGGGTTGTCGCTCTCGATGACGGTCCACTTCACGTTCTGCTGCTCGTCGATGTCGACGCGGAACCGGATGGTGAGGTTGTTGCCCTCCTTGTGGAACCGCAGCTCGTGCTTGGCGCCGACGCCCCCTTCGCCGATGTCGCAGTCCTTGCACCACCAGGACTCGATGCCTTCCTGGGTGGAGACGGCCTTGTAGAACTCTTCGACGGTGGCGGAGGTGGGGAACTCGCGGATGATCGACGCCATGGGGGAACTCCTCGAACGGTGGGCTGCTTCAAGGTTGTCGGACCCCCTCCGTGGAGTTGAACCCCAAAGAACGGGGTGGGTACCAGCCCCATCCGGCCGATGGATCCCCCGGGAGTACCGCGTCTGATCCTGTGCCTGCTCATTAGCTTTCACATCCCCGTGAAGACACGACAGACCCGATGCGCTAGATCCACGGCAATGACGACCGGAGAGCCCATGAACGCCCCCCTTGTCCGCCACGACTGGACCGCCGAGAAGGTCCAGGCCCTGTTCGACCTTCCCTTCCTCGAGCTGCTCGATCGCGCCCGCGCCACCCACAAGCAGTTCCACGACGCCGGAAAGGTGCAGCTGGCCACGCTGGCCAACATCAAGCCCGGTGGCTGCCCCGAGGACTGCTCCTACTGTCCCCAGGCCGCCCGCTACAAGACCATGAAGTCCGAGGCCCTGCTGCCCACCGAGGAGGTCCTCCGTCAGGCCCAGGTCGCCAAGGACGCCGGCGCCTCCCGCTTCTGCATGGGCGCTGCCTGGCGCAAGGTGCGCGACGGCGCGCAGTTCGACCGCGTGGTCGACATGGTGGAGAAGGTCAACGACATGGGCATCGAGGTCTGCGTGACCCTCGGCATGCTCAAGCCCCACCAGATCCAGCGTCTGCAGGAGGCGGGTCTCACGGCCTACAACCACAACCTCGACACCTCCCGCGAGCACTACGAGAAGATCATCGGCACCCGCACCTACGATGATCGTCTCGACACCCTGCAGCACATCCGCGACGCCGGCGTGCACGTCTGCGCCGGCGGCATCGTGGGCCTGGGTGAGAAGGTCCGCGACCGCGCCGAGCTCCTGGCCACCCTGGCCAGCATGAACCCGCACCCCGAGTCCGTGCCGATCAACAAGCTCGTCCGCGCCAAGGGCACCCCCCTCGAGGAGGAGCCCGAGATCGACGTGTTCGACTACATCCGCACCATCGCCGTGGCCCGCATCACCATGCCCAAGGCCAAGGTGCGCCTGGCCGCCGGTCGTCGCTCCCTGTCCAAGGAAGCCCGCGTCCTGGCCTTCCAGGCCGGCGCCAACTCCATCTTCTACGGCGACAAGCTGCTCACCACGCCAAACCCGGATGCCTCCGAGGATCGGGCCCTGATGGACGAGCTCGGCCTCAAGCCGATGGCGCCCCAGCCCAGGGTGCCCGCGAAGGCCAAGTGAGCTTCCTGGACGACCGGCTCGACGCCCTGCGGGAGCAGGGGCTGTACCGTCAGCTGCAGGCGCCCGACGGCGTCGACCTGTCGTCCAACGACTACCTGGGCCTGTCGCGGCATCCCGCCGTGGTGCAGGCCCTCACGAAGGCCCTCGAGGCCGGTGTTCCCGCCGGCTCCGGGGGCTCTCGTCTGCTCAGCGGTCAGCATCCGCTCTTCGACGAGCTGGAGCGTGCCTTCGCCGCGCAGGTGGGCGCCGAGGCCAGCCTGTTCTTCTCGACGGGCTACGCGGCCAACGTGGGGCTGCTGAGCGCGCTGCCGGACGAGGGCGACCTGGTCATCTCCGACCGGCTCAACCACGCCAGCCTCATCGACGGTCTGCGGCTCGGCAGGGCCGACAAGCTGATCGTGCCCCACAACGACGTGGGGGCCGTGGAGTCCGCGCTCGTGCGGGCGATGGGTCGACGGGTGTTCGTGGTGGTGGAGTCGGTCTACTCCATGGACGGCGACATGGCGCCGCTGGAGCAGCTGGCCGACCTGTGCATGGTCCATGGCGCGCACCTGATCGTCGACGAGGCCCACGGCGGCGGCATCTTCGGAGCCACCGGCGGCGGCCTGGTGCAGGAGCTCGGCCTGCGGGAGAAGGTGTTCGCCACCATCCATCCGGCGGGCAAGGCGCTCGGGATGGCCGGCTGCTTCGTGGCCGGGTCGCAGGCCCTGCGGGAGCTGCTGATCAACAGGGCCCGCTCGTTCATCTTCTCCACGGCGCCGCCGCCCTTCCTGGCGGCCGGGCTGCTGAAGGTGCTGGAGCTGCTGGCCGACCCGGCCCTGGATCGAACGCGACCCCTCAAGCTCGCCGACCGGTTGCGGGGGCTCGTGGGCGGCAGGCTCGATCTCGGCGCCAGCCAGACCCACATCGTGCCGGTCATGATCGGCGGGGCCGAGGAGGCCGTGCGGGTGCAGCAGGAGCTGCAGCACCGTGGCTGGCATGCCCGGGCCATCCGGCCGCCGACGGTGCCGGACGGACAGTGTCGCCTGCGGCTCGTGATGCGCTCGGAGCTGTCGGAGCTGCAGGTGGAGATGCTGGCGATGGAGCTGGTCGAGGTGTGTGGGGGCTAGGCCGCCTCAGTCCTCGGACTTCTCGGCCTTCGGCGCCCGCTTCATCGGCTTGGCCAGGATCTCCAGGTAGACCGACTCGGCGCCCCGGCTCACGGCGGCATCGATGGCGTCCATCAGCTCGCCCACGGCGATGGGCTCGGCCAGGGCCTCGTTGTCGCCCGCGCGGCAGTCGAAGTCCCAGTAGTCGTACTCCTCGGGCAGGGTCTTCTTGCGCTCGCGCTTGAGGTACTTGCGGATGCGGTTCTTCAGGCGCTCGACGGCCCGCTCGGGCTTGTGGCGGGGGTCGGTGAGGGGGTGGGTCTGACGCATGGGGGATCCTTGGACCGATGGGAACGCGCCGGTAACCCGGTGCCGAGGCCGGGGCCTTCACCGGGTTGTCAGGTGACGACCACCATCTTCCCGCCCGCCATGTTCGCGTCCATGGCTTCGTGGGCCTCGCGGAGCTGTTCGAACCGCCAGACAGGTCCGAGCTGGAGGGTGAGCTCGCCCCGCTGCACCATGTCGACGTAGTCCTGCAGGGCCTCGGCGGTGATGTCGCCGGCGCCGCCGCTGTAGGCGGTGAGACGGACGCCGCTGGGGATGTCGGTCATCGGCTCGAACCGGTCGAGCACCCAGGCGCCCCCGAGGATGCCGGTCTGGCACACCACGCCGCCGGGTCGTGCGCAGCGCAGGGAGTCGAGCAGGGTGGTGGCGCCGATGAGCTCGAGGACCCGGTCGACCCCGCCGGGACGCAACGCGCGGACCTTGCTGGCCAGCTCGCCGTCGTCGATCAGCACCTCGTCGGCGCCGGCCTGCCGGAGCATGTCGGCCTTGGCCTCGCTGCGGGAGGTGGACCAGACGGTGAGACCAGCGTGCTTCGCCAGGGCGAGGGTGGTGAGCCCGATGGAGGAGGTGCCGCCGCGGATGAGGAGGGTCTCTCCGGGCTGGACGCCGAGGCCGGTGTGCAGCGAGCCGTGGACCGTCTGCAGCATCTCGGGAAGGGCGCCGAGGACCTCCCAGGGCAGGGTGGTCTGCAGGGGGAAGACGATGGATGCCGGCACCCGGGTGACTTCCGCGTAGGAGCCGTCGAACCGCCGGCCCATGCCGCCCATGAGGGCGGCGACGGTCTGGCCGGGCTGGAAGGGCGTGCCCGGGGCCTCGATGACCGTGCCGACGCACTCGATGCCGAGCACCCGGGGCAGCTTCACGGACGGGGAGTCGCCGTTACGGGTGAACCACTCCGAGCGGTTGAGGCCGAAGGCGCGGATCCGGATGAGGACCTCGCCCTCCTTCGGGGACGGGGTGGGCAGCTCCTCGAGGACGAAGGCCTCGGGGCCGCCGGGGTGGTGCAGGCGCCAGGCGTGCATGGGGGACCTCCTGTGGAAACGAGGGTACACCGGGACACGTGGCGAGGGAGCTGCCTGATGCAAGGGCATCCCGGACCCACCGGTCGCTACCGATCGTCCGCAGACCACCCGGTGTCGCCAGGTACCTCTGCCGTGTCCAGGGGGCGTACCCAAGCTTGCCTTCCCCGGCCGTCGCGCCAGTAGTTCCCCCACAAACCGTCCGTCCAGATTTCCCGGATGGTGTCGTGAAGGTCCTCGTCCACTTCCGTCAGGGTCGTGGGCTCGACGGACACCCCGCGACGGGTTCGGATGCCGTCGCCCACGTGGATGGCCAGCGGCTCGACGGGTGCCTCCTCTTGACGGGTGTCGCGCCAGCGGACCGTGACCCATCCGATGCCGCAGTCGTCGCAGTCGAGCTGGCGATAGGGGCTCTGGTGGCCGGCGAGGGAGGCCAGCGGCCAGGGCTCGCCAGCCAGCTCGAGCTGTAGGTTGTCGACCACCGTGTGCAGATCGACCGGCTCGCTGAAGACCAGATCCACGCGCTTTCCATCCCTTCGCGCCATGGCGACGACGGCATGGTCGGACACGGTGAACGTGTGTTCGACGCGGGGCTTTCCGTGAAGGGGCGAGGTGCCGCAGCCCCGCTGGCGTGGGGGGTCGAAGCCGGCGACCTCGTAGGTGTGGCCTTGTTGAAGAGGCGCTTCGGGGTGCAGACGGACGTGATCGTCGTGCCAGACCGGTTCGAAGGGCACGTCGGCGCCGGTCTGCAGGTCACGGAAGCTCAGGCCGGCCTTCAGGTCTTCGGGCTCGTACAAACGCAGATCGAGCTCGAACTCGGAGCGATCGGGGTGACAGAACAGGAACGCGGGCACCACGTCGGCGGAGGTGGTGGCGCCGTCGTAGGGCCACAGCCTGTCCCTGTCGCACCCCGGAATGTGTTCCTCGCGCGACAACGCATGGGCGTAGGTCAGGGGAAGGGCCGAGGCCAGCAGGTAGAAGGCGATGCGGCGCATGGTGATGGTCCGTGGATGTGAGAGCCCGTGCCGCGCTTATGATGGCATGTTCATGCTGCCCGTTCCAGGGGTGCACGTGGAAATGGTCGTGCTACGGCACCTGCAGCAGCCCAGGAGCCCCCATGACCCGTCCCAACCGCTTCTACCTGACTGGCACCGACACCGACGTCGGCAAGACCGTCACCGCCGCCGTGCTCTGCCGGGAGCTGGGGCTCGACTACTTCAAGCCGTTCCAGTCGGGCACGTCGCCCACCACGGACTCGGAGACGGTGCGACGCCTGGCTCCCGAGGTGAAGGTGTGGCCCGAGGCGGTGGTTCTGCAGCGGCCGGCGTCTCCCCATGCCTCGGCGAAGGACGAGGGCCGGGTGCTTCGCCCCGAGGACGTGGTGCTGCCCCCCGCGGAGAAGCTGCTGGTGGAGGGCGCCGGCGGCTGGATGGTGCCCTACGGCGACGATCCCCTGTGGTGGCAGTCCGATCTGGTGAAGCACCTCGGTCTGCCGGTGGTGCTGGTCACGCGGACAGGCCTCGGTACGCTCAACCATACGATGATCACGCTCCGTGCGATGAAGGCCGATGGTGTGGAGGTCGCGGGCCTCGTGTTCGTCGGCGACGAGCATCCGGAGAACGAACGGGATCTCGCGAAGTGGGGCGGCGTACCGGTGTGGGGGCGGGTGCCGAAGGTTGCCTCGCTGAGTGGGCCGGAGGATGTGCCCGGCGTGGTCTGGAGGGATCCTCGGATCTGAGTCCTTCGCCGCCGTCCGGATCTGATCTACGCTCTCCCATGGAGCGACGCACAGCGACCACATGGGAGGGAAGCCATGGCACAGACGACGGATCTGGACTCGGTGGTGGAGCGCATGGAGCTCCGCCGCAGCATGCCCCGTACGCGCCGTGAACAGGTGCGGCAGATCTTCCTCGATGCCCTCGCGGCGCTGGCCTGGGCCGATGGTCAGGTTGACGAGGCGGAGCTGCAGAGCATCGACGTGGGCCTGCGCAGTGTCGGGCTCCTGCCGCGAAACGAGTCCTTCGCCCACTACGTGGAGCAGGTCGAGGTCTCCATCGACGACGTGATGCTGGAGTTCCTCGTGTCCCGCTGGGAGCGCGAGGCGCTGGTCACGTTGATGTGCGTCGTGGGCATGGCCGACGGCGAGTACCTCGAGGTCGAGCGCGCGCTCATCGAAGGGGTGGCCGATCGCCTGGACGTCGACCCCCGCCGGTTCGCGGAGCTCGAGACCATCGTGGCGCGGGACCTGCGGATGGAGCGGGAGCTGTCCCATCAGGTGCCGGATGGCCCCGATGCGTCGGAGACCGACGTCGAGGGGCGTTCCCTGGAGGGCTCCGAGGGGCTCGACGACGTGGGTGTCCGACTGCTCGGGCCCGAGGCGTCGATGGGCAACAGCCGCACGTCGATGTCGTCCGGCCTGCTCGGCAAGCGGGCGCGGGATGCGGCGGCGGACGAGGTGGTGCGGGGATTCCTGCGGGGGCTGGGGTCGATCGGCAGCTAGCCGAGCGCCTTCCGCTCCGCGGGAGAGACCGCCCGCAGCACCTTCACGGTGGCGGGCGCCTCCCCGAGCCGGCTCCAGTGGAACCAGGCGTACTCGATGCTGTCGGTGCCCTTGCCGGTGAAGGACGGCCGGTTCGGCAGCACGTACACGCTCGGGGTGTGGGCGCGCATGAATTCCGCGCGGCGACCGGAGGCCAGGAAGTTCAGCCGCAGCAGCATCACCACGTGGTCGGCCATCAGCAGGCCGTGGCGGACGAACTCCATGGCCCCAGAGTAGGGCGGGTTCGTGAGCAGGACGTCGTAGGGGACGTCCGGCGGCGTCGTCTTCAGGAAGTCCCCGGTGTCGTGCCGCTCCACGTGGGGGTGGTCCGAGACGACCCGGCCGTCACGTCGGATGTCCGCGGTGTGCCAGCGGACGTCGTCCCGGACCGAAGCCACCGCCCGGACGATTGCGCCGTCGCCGGCACAGGGCTCCAGCCAGCGTCCGCCGGGCAGGGCCAGCTCCTCGAGGAGCAGGGCCGTACACCAGGGTGGCGTCGGGTAGTAGTCGGCGGGACGGCGGGGGGCAGCGCGGTTGGTGGAGGACATGGGCTCGCGGGCGGAGGGGGGCGGGATGTCATGATGGCTCGCCGCGCTGTCGAACACCAGGAATGTGGTCAGGAGTGGCCTGGAAGCGTGTGGAGGGTACGGTTCAGGTCGGAGCGCCCGACGCACCCCAGTCGATCCGCCCCCACAACCGCTCCAGCTTCTCCGCCTGCCGGGCGTCCGCCTGGGCCACCCACGCCACGCGCCCTCTCAGGTGCGCCTGCAGGTCCCCGGGCATGGGCTCCAGCTCCACCGCGCCGACGCCCTTCGTGGCCGCCCGGTGCAGGATCGCCTTCAGCTCGTCCCGTTCCTTGCGCGACACCTTGGGCGCCTCGTTCACCACCAGGCCGGTGACCCGCTGCTGCCGGCCGCTGCCGAGGACGCGGGTCTTCTTGTCGTTGGGCGCGAAGCCCTCGGTGCGGATGATCTCCTGCACGGTGCGGATGAAGTAGGGCGCCCGCTGGTGCAGCTCCTCGCCACCGCTGAAGGTCAGGTCGTCCGCGTAGCGGGTGTAGGTGGCCCCGAACTTCTTCGCGAGGGCGTCCATCCGCTTGTCCATGCGCCAGCAGATGGCGTTGGCCAGCGCCGGACTGGTGGGGGCTCCCTGGGGCAGCATCGGCCACTTGGGCTGGCCGTCGTGGCCCGGTTGGGGGGCCCAGGTGGTGGTGAGGGCGGCGAGGGTGTTCGACACGTCGCGGCCGTAGCCGAGGGCACGGAAGAAGCCGGCGACCCTGCGGCGGGTGAGGGTGGGGAAGAAGTCCTTGAGGTCGAGGCCGATGACGACCCGCTTGCCCGCGTGGGCGGAGGCGTTCGTGAGGGGGCCCCGGCCGGTGCGGAACGCGTGGGCGGCCTCGTGGACCGGCAGCTTGTCCAGGAGCTCGCGAAGGAGGGTGCGCTGGGCGCGCTTGAGGCGGGGCTTGGGCACCATCAGCAGGCGCGTGCCGCCGCTTCGCTTCGGGATGATGCGCACATGGTAGTGCTGGCCCTTCTTGGGGGGACGCTTCTGGTGGCTGAGGCTCTCCCAGCCTCGCAGGGTCTTCGGTGACACGCCGAGGAGGTCGGCGACCTCGGAGGGCGAGGTCAGGACCGGCAGGCCGTGGGCCTGCAGGGACGCGAGATCGCCGGAGGCGTCCCGACCGGGAACGTCGTCGTGGGGGGCGCCGGGGAAGGGATGCCGGCTGCGGCGGGCGCGGAAGCTCCAGACCCGCTGCGGGCGGTTGCGGCTGGATGAGCCGGGAGAGGTCGACGCGAAGGGATCCTCCGGCTGGCTGGGCTGCAGCGAACGACGCAGGAAGGCCCACACCACCAGGCCGAGGACGCCGGTCCCGATCACCAAACCCATCAGCATCGTCGCCTCCCGCGGGTGGGTGGCGCGGGGGCCCACCTCTCGCTCCCGGCCCCGGGGAGGAGCGCGGGGATGCCCGGGGCGTCCCCGGGTCGCGCGTGGAAGGGCGTTGCGTCTGGATGGGGAAGCCCCACCCTCTGCGGTTGCAGTCAGGTCGCTGCCCCCGCGCCGCTTTGGGTATCGCATGAAAAGCAACCAGATTCACACCCTTTCTGCCTGGATCGTGTCCGTACCCGTGCCCGTGCCCGTGCCCGTGCCCGTGCCCGTGCCCGCGCCCGTGCCCGGCGGCCGTGCGGTCCGACTCGGCTCCGTGACCCGTGCGCGTGCGCGTGCCCGTGCCCGGCGTCTTCACGGTCCGACTCGGACGTTCCGGGGATTCGGGCCCCGGCGCCCCAAGGGGCGCCCGTACGTCCAACGCCTCGAGGAAGGTCATCGGGGACGGGCGCAGCAAGCAGCGCCCCTACGCTGCAACGCCCGAAGCGGAGCCACCGGCCGCCGCCCTCCCGCCGGAAGGACAAACCGTCCGGCGTGAAACCAACGGTGTCGGGCGCAGCAAGCAGCGCCCGTACGTCCAACGCCTCGAGGAAGGTCATCGGGGACGGGCGCAGCAAGCAGCGCCCGTACGATTCAACGCCCCAAGTGAATCCAACGGTGTCGGGCGCAGCAAGCAGCGCCCCTACGCTACAACGCCCGAAGCGAAGCCACCGGCCGCCGCCCTCCCGCCGGAAGGACGAACCGTCCGGCGTGAAACCAACGGTGTCGGGCGCAGCAAGCAGCGCCCGTACGCCCAACGCCCCAGCCGCCCCTTCAGACCATCGCCTCCAGCCCGGCCGTCAGGGTGGTGTCGAGGCGAGGAGCGCAGCGACGACGAATCGGCGCCGCCATGGCGGCCGGGCGAGCTCCCCTTCACGGGGCCCGATCTGCGCAAGCAATTCCAGGGCACCCCTTCAGCCACACACCGAAGGCCAGCGGCGGCCCGGTGACCCTGGGGCGAGGAGCAAGGAAGAGGCCGACCTCCCGGTCGGCCCGACCGAAGCGACGAAGAACCAGGGCTACCGGGCCACCGCTGGCCGTCTACCCTTCCCGGTCGGCCCGACCGAAGCGACGAAGAACCAGGGCTACCGGGCCACCGCTGGCCGTCTACCCTACGTCCCTTCCGGCCACGTCCCC
>JARACJ010000003.1 GCA_028767165.1 Proteobacteria bacterium DTSAM18
AGTCGCGAACGGCCTGGCCCGTGAAGGCATCAGCGTCGAAGCCGAGCCTGGCTTTTGAGCCTGGGCACGTCCGCCCGACTCAAAATTCCAGGACTTCAGGGTTGCCAATCAACAGAGCATCTCTGTGTCTCCAGACACATCGCTCGCCAGAACACGGTCATACCGAACAGGTCGATCCCACCGGACAGCACATCGACTCTCCCGGCACAATTCGCTCCCGTTCGCCAGAACCCCACTGCACCAGCCAGACCACCTGCTCCCGGGCAACCCACCCCACCTCAACGCTCTCCTCCCAAGACGACGAAAGGCCCGCCGGCGACGAATCACCGGCGGGCCCTTGGCGGTGAGGTGGACCTCAGAGCGCGGGCACGGGAGCCTCGGCCACCTCGGGGGTCTCCTCGATGAGGCCGTTGTGCACCAGGATGTGGTGCTTGACCTTGTCGGCGAGCTCGGGGTTCTCGTCGAGGTACTGGCGGGCGTTCTCCTTGCCCTGGCCGACGCGCTCGTCGTCGATGCTGTACCAGGAGCCGCTCTTGCGGACGATGCCGGACTCCAGGCCGAGGTCGAGGAGCTCGGAGGACTGGCAGACGCCGCGGCCGTAGTAGATGTCGAACTCGCACTGGCGGAACGGAGGGGCGACCTTGTTCTTGACCACCTTGATGCGGGTGCGGTTGCCCAGGACCTCGTCGCCCTTCTTGATGGCACCGATGCGGGCGATCTCGAGGCGGACGGAGGCGTAGAACTTGAGGGCGTTGCCGCCGGAGGTGGTCTTCGGGGAGCCGAACATGACGCCGATCTTCATGCGGGTCTGGTTGATGAAGATGACCATGCAGTCGGACTTGTGGATCGCGCCCGTGAGCTTGCGCAGGGCCTGGGACATCAGGCGGGCCTGGGCACCGGGGGAGACATCGCCCATGTTGCCCTCGAGCTCGGTCTTGGGGACCAGGGCGGCGACGGAGTCGACGACGACGACCTTGACGGCGCCGGAGCGGACCAGGACCTCGGCGATCTCGAGGGCCTGCTCACCGTGGTCGGGCTGGGAGAGCAGGAGCTCCTCGACGTTGACGCCCAGGGCACGGGCGTAGTTGATGTCGAGGGCGTGCTCGGCATCGATGAAGGCCACCGCGCCACCCTTGCGCTGCGCCTCGGCGATGATCTGCAGGGCCATGGTGGTCTTGCCGGAGGACTCGGCGCCGAAGATCTCGATCACGCGACCGACCGGCACACCGCCCACGCCCAGGGCCATGTCGAGGGAGAGGCAGCCCGTGGCGATGGTGTCGATCGCGGGGACCTCCTGCTCGCCGTAGCGCATGATGGCGCCCTTGCCGAACGCACGCTCGATGGTGGCGATGGCGGCGTCGATGGCGCCGTTGCGCTCGCTGGCGGTGCCGTCGTGGAGGCTCTTGGTGGTCTTGGGAGTGGACGAACGGGCCATGGGAAGCTCCTGGGCTGACGGAAGGGGCAAGGTGGGCGGGCGGAGGGTGACACGCAGAGGGTGTGACACAGAACACAGGACGTACGGGAGAGGCAATTAGCCTGGAAGGTGGCGCCGGAGAAGATCCAGCGCGGCGGCGACGGTGCGCCGCTGGATGGCGGCGCGATCTCCAGGGAGGTGGAGCGCCTGATGCGCGGTACCGGCGGGGCCGGCGAGCGCGATGTGGACGGTGCCGACGGGCTTTGCCCCGGTGCCGCCAGTGGGGCCTGCGATGCCCGTGGTGGACAGGGCGAAGGTGGCCCCGGATCGGGCGCGCATGCCCTCGGCCATCTGCCGGGCGACGGCCTCGCTGACGGCGCCGACGGCCTCGAGGGTGGCGGGCTGCACGCCGAGCTGCCGCACCTTGGCGGCATTGCTGTAGGTGACGGCGCCCTCGAGGAACCAGGTGCTGGAGCCGGACAGGGAGGTGCAGGCCGCGGCGAGCTGGCCGCCGGTGCAGGACTCGGCCGTGGCGAGGGTGTGGCCTGCCTCGGCCAGCCGCTCGGCGAGGGTGCTCACCAGGGTGGGGAAGTGGGCATCCCCCGGCGCGGTGCGTGCGAAGACGCAGGTGCCCAGGCGTGCGGTGGCCTCGTCGGCGAAGGCGGCGAGCTCCGCATCGGGGAGCTCGGGGGACGCGATGAGCTTGACCTGATTGTGGCCGACCATCGCCCGGTAGGACAGGGTGACGCCCGGGTGGGACAGGCCTGTGAGCAGCTGCTGCAGGTTGGACTCGCCCTGGCCGGTGGTGTGGAGCACGATCTGGCGGCGAGGCTGCAGGGACAGCGAGGCGGCGAGCGCGGGCACCACGGAGGCCCGGAACATCTTCTTCATCTCGAAGGGCACGCCGGGCATGCAGAACAGCCAGGACGCGGCCGCCCGGAGGTGGAAGCCCGGCGCGGTACCCCAGGGGTTGTCGATCCGGGTGGAGCCGCTGGGCAGCATCGCCTGCTTGCGGTTGGCCTCGGGCATGGCGCGACGGAACCGGCGGTACATGGCCTCGATCTGCTCGAGCGCCTGCGCATCGAGGGCGAGGGGGGCATCGAAGGCCAGGGCCACGGCCTCGGCGGTGAGATCATCGGTGGTGGGGCCGAGACCGCCGGTGCACAGCACCACATCCGCCAGGGCGGCGGCCTGCCGAAGGCCCTCGGTGAGGGCGGACAGATCATCGCCGAGTGTAAGGTGGCGCACGACCGTGAGCCCGAGGGCCGTGGCCTGCTCGGACAGCCAGGCGGCATTGGTATCGACGGTCTGGCCCGTGAGGACCTCGTCTCCCTGGCTGATGATGGCGACGGTGGGCATGCGACCCCTCGGTGACTGAACGACTGTGCAGTAATCCGTACCACAAGGGGTGGCCAGGGAAAAGGCCGGACATAAAACGTCCGCATGCAAGGGTGAGCGGAGGTCGCGCGTAGGCGCTATGGTGGGCGCACCCTGGAGGCATGATGACGGTGGTGATCGGACTGGACGTGGGCACGAAGACCATCGGGGTCGCGGTGAGCGATCCCCTGGGGATGTTCGCGCATCCCGTGTGCACGGTCGCCCGGCAGGGGGTCCGCAAGGACTGCGACAAGCTGATGGAGATCATCGCGCAGAAGGAGGTCACCGGCGTGGTGGTGGGCCTGCCCCTCGAGCTCGACAGCACCGAGGAGCGCTCGGCGCGGCTCGCACGCCAGATCGGTGAGGAGCTGCGGGAGCGTACGGGCTTCGAGGTCACCTACATCGATGAGCGGTTTACAAGCGTCGAGGCCGAGCGCTACCTTCTGCGAACGGGCATGAAGCGGAAGAAGCGCAAGCAGGTCATCGATCAGGCAGCGGCCGTCCTCATCCTGCAGTCCTACCTCGACCACGGAGACTGGTCGCAGCTCGGGGGTACCTCCTCATGAACGTACGTGTGGCACGGATGGCCCTGTGGGTCGCCGGTGGATTCATCGGCGGCATGCTCGTGGCCGGCGGCCGGTCCGGGGCAGAGGTCGAGGAGGTCCAGCAGGAGCTCTTCGAGTGTCGGCAGGAGGCCGCCCGTCCGCGGAGCGGCGGTGGCGCCACCGTGGCCACCCTGCTCCAGGAGCTCCAGGCACAGGCAGAGGTCACCGATGCCCAGGCAGACGCCGTGCGCCCCCGCAAGGCCGGCGAGCCGCAGCCCGTGGCGCGCATGGAGGCCGAGCCCGTGGTCGAGCTCGACACCGACGCGGTCCCCGATGAAGGGCGCGACGACGAGGTCGAGGCCATCGAGCGCGCGCTGTTCGACGACGACGCCAGCATGACCGAGGTCATGCGGGTGGTCGAGGTGCGGCAGAAGATGGCGCTGCGTGCATTCGAGGACGCCGCCGAGCTCGACGGCGACGACGCCGACGCCCTGCAGCGGGCGGCCACCGACTTCGACGCCGCCCTGGCCGGTCACGTGGCGGTGCTCGTGCAGGAGATGGAGGCGGCCGATGCCACGGGCGCTCCCACGGCGGAGATGTTCACCCGCATGGGTGAGGTGATGCTCGAGGTCGGCACCTTCACCGCCGTGCTCGAGGATCTCGCCCCCGACGGCATCGACGCCGACCTGATCGATCCCACCGACTTCATCGGACCGGAGGTCGGTGCGGCCCTGTTCGAGGTGCGGGGACAGCTGCAGTGAGCCATGCCCTGCGATCCCTCACGGATCTCGGCACCGTGGCGTGGTTCGAGCTGCTGCGTGCCGGCCGTTCCTGGCGCGCGATGGCCCTCGTCACCCTGCTCACCGCGGTGCAGGTGGGCGGCATGTACGCCACCGTGCGCGTGCTGAAGATCGCCGAGAAGGAGGCCGCGGCGCTCCTGGGGGTGCGTGCCCCCGACAAGCCCGGCACGCTGATCGCCGAGGCCCTTCAGTCCGACCAGGTGCGCGGGTTCATCGGCGAGCTGGTCGACGTCTCCCTGCTCGATGCCTTCGGGCCGTTCTCGCTCGTGTTCTTCGCGTTCGCGTTCGTGGCGGTGCCGTTCACGGCCGCGAGCTTCGGAGCCGAGGCGATCAGCCTCGATCTCGCCAGTCGCTCCATCCGCTTCGAGGCCCTGCGCACGGGGCGCACGGAGCTCGTGGTGGGGCGGTTCGCCGGACAGAGCCTGTTGATGGCCGCCGCGCTGGCGGTGGCGTCGCTGGTCAGCTTCCTGGCGGTCTCCCTGTGGACCGTCGATGTGGCGGGGCCCTCGCTGCTCGTCGAGCTGGCGGGCATCGGGGCACTCGTGTGGGTGTACAGCCTGTCCTGGTCGGCGCTGGGCGTGAGCCTGTCTGCGTTCTTCTCCCGGGCCAACCTCGCCCGGGTCCTCACCATCGTGATGGTCACGGTGCTGATCGCCGGGCCGGGGCTGGTGGAGCTCATCGTCGACAAGGCCGATGCCCCGCTGGCGTTCCACAGCCTGAGGAGCCTGTTCGTCACCGCATGGGGGCTCGAGCTCCTGGAGGGCGGGGCGGTCGCCCTGTCGGCGATGGTGGTGTCGGTGATGCTCGCCCTGTTCCACCTCGTGCCCGGGGTGCTTCGCATGGAGGCGAGGGATCTGTGAGTGCGCTCGTCTTCCAGGATGTGAGCAAGGCCTACGGACTTCGAGGGCGCCTCGCCCTCGACGCGGTGTCGTTCCGCGTGCCGAAGGGCTCGATCACGGCGTTCGTCGGCCCCAACGGTGCGGGCAAGACCACCACCTTCGGTCTCGTGGCGGGGTTCCTGCGGCCCACCGGCGGCCACATCGACATCCTCGGTGAGGGCGGCTTCGACCCCTGGATCCACGCGGGCCGTCTCGGCGTGCTGCCCCAGGATGCCGCGCTTCCCGAGGCCCACTCGGCGCTCGAGTTCCTGTCGCACCTCGGTCGGCTCCAGGGGCTGGGCAGGGCCGAGGCCCGTCACCAGGCCGCCCTCCGACTCGACCAGGTGGGCATGTCGGCGCGGGGAGGCGACCGGATGTCGTCGCTGTCCCACGGCATGCGTCGGCGCGTGGCGGTGGCGTCCGCGCTGGTAGGTGAGCCGGAGCTCGTGCTCCTCGACGAACCCCTCGCCGGGGTCGATCCCGCCAACGCGCGGGTCCTCGTGGATCTGTTCCGATCCATGCGCGGTCGGCAGACCCTCATGATCTCGAGCCACAACCTGCTGCAGCTCGAGTCCTTCTCCGATCACCTCATCACGCTCGACAAGGGACGCTGCACCCGAGATGCCTCCATGGGCGAAGTGCTGGAGGAATCACGACTATCCGTGTGGACCCTCAGCCACCCCATCCCGCTCCAACTGCTGCAGGAGCGTCCGGCTTCCGTCAGGAAGTGGTCCGTGATCGGTACGCAGCTCACCGTGGAGGCTGCGGCGGATGCAGGCGCCGATGCGCTGTCCATGGATGTGATGAAATGGCTCTCCACGCACCGGATCGGCCTGGTGCAGATGCGGCGGGGACGCACGCTGGAGCAGACGGTCGTGGGCGAAGGCCAGGAAGCATCGGGGTAACGCGGTACCTGGGATTCGCAGGTGGGCCGGAAGGTGCGTAGAGTTCCGGACGAAGCCTGGAGGTCCCATGAAGCGATTCGCCCTGTCCCTGTCCGCCCTGGCAGCCACCCTCGCATGGGGACCCGCCAAGGCGGACCAGACGGCCCACAGCGTCTCGGCCGACGGAAACATGGTGTCGGTGAGCTGGGTGGGTCTCAAGGGCGGAGAGCAGAGCCTGAGCTTCTCCCTGGACGACACGCTGGGTGACCCCTTCCTGCCGCCCGTCGGCATGGCACACCGCGAGGGCATGTCCTTCGTGAAGGACATCAAGGACTCCCTGCCCCAGGGCGCCCAGCTGATGGTCTCCAAGGACCACACCGGAGCCGTCACGTTCGACGTGGCCGGGGAGCTCGACGTCTCCGTGCGTCAGAAGGCCCTGAACGAGGTCTACGCCGGCTACCAGAACGCCTTCTCCTCCTACATGGAGGCCAAGGGCTTCGTGCAGGACCCCCGCGGCAACTGGGGGCCGAACTACGATGCCATCATCGACCAGTACGCCGAGGAGCTGCAGCCCCTGGCCGCCTCCCTGGCCGAAGGACACGCCCGTCCCGTCGCCTACATCCAGAACGTCCTGGCCTTCGTGCAGAGCATCCCTTTCGAGCTGGATGGCGATGGCATGGACGTGGGCTTCCGCACCCCCGACAGCGTGCTGTCGAGCAACGCCGGTGACTGCGACTCCAAGTCCGTGCTGTTCGCCGCGCTGGTGAAGGCCTACCTGCCGGACGCCCCGATGGCGCTGCTCTTCGAGCCCGACCACATGGCCGTGGCCATGGCCGTGCCCGGCGGAAAGGGTGCGAACTTCAACCTGCAGGGCAAGCCCTGGACCGTCGTGGAGCCCGTCGGGCCCACCCTGCTGCCCATGGGCGACCGTGGGAACCGCGCAGGTGGCACCGACTGGATGCTGATGATGGTGAACTGAGGGCCGAGGCTCAGGGAGCGCAGATCTCCCGCTTGTTCATGTCGCAGGCCCAGGCCCCGCATTCGATGCGCCAGCATCCGGACGCGGGGACCTGTCGTCTTGGGGCCCAGTTGGTCGAGGCACCGTCGCCGGGCCCCTCGCCGAAGAGGAAGTCGTAGGTTCCGGGCGGCAGCAGGCCGGGAAGGGGGTGGATGGCACCGCCCTTGTGGGCTCGGGCCCACGCGCGACGTCCCGCGGGCAGACCGACGAGCTCGATGCGCGTGCCGGTGGCAGGCGGAGCGGCCATGGCACCCGGTGATCCAGGCCCATCCGACGTCACCGGCATGTCTGGCGCTGCGAGGCCCGGCTCCTCGGGGAGCGGCTCCCGCTCGTTCGCCTGCACCGCCTCGGTGGAGGCAACCGGGGTGGAGCCAGGCGATGCGGGGACGGATCGCCCCGTGGTCGCGTCCGGGCCTTTCGGAAGCGTGGGCCCCGTCGAACGCCGTGGCGGGGTCGGAGCAGGTGAAGGAACCACCGATGGGTCCGGCCCGCGCGCCGGGGCTTTCGCCGGTGCGCCGGCCTGATCGAGGACCGCCGCGGCGGGTGACGCGTTCGGGGGGACCTCGACCTGCTCTGCCGGGAGCACCTGCATCGCCACCGCCTGCTGCGGAGACGAGAGCGCCACCTCGTCGGGTCGATGGCTCCGACTCCACAGCGCGACACCGAACATGGCGATGGAGCCGGCGGCCAGGGCGATGGCCAGCCGGGGCAGCACCCACACGGGGGCCCGCGGACGTCCCGGCTCGGCGGGATCGCCGGTCGGGGGCGCCGTGGTCATGGCGGATTCGAAGACGAACGTGGACTGCCGGTCGGTCTCGTCGGCGCTGAGCCGGCTCAGCGGGCCGTCGTCACTGGGCGTGGCCGGCCAGGTGCGCGCGCGGGCCCAGGTGCGGAGGCAGTCGCCGGGCAGGGACGGCCCCAGCCGGGTGAGGTCGTCCCGGAGGGTGGACACCACGGGGCGGCGGGCCGGGTCCCACCGAAGTGCGCGGGCGATGAGCGCGCGAAGTCCCTCGTGGGTATCCGGGGGGAGCTCGAGCAACCTCTCCCGCAGCCAACGGTTGTACCGCTCCTCGTCGGTGGCCAGGGTGGCCCGGTGGGCGAGGGTGGTGCGGGGAAACAGGTGCTCCCCGGTGAGCCCGGCGAAGAGCACCGCGCCGAGCGCGTAGACGTCGGCGGGGCTCTCGATCTGTCGCCCGAGGTAGGCCTCCGGTGGCAGGTAGCCCGGGCTGCCGACCACGTGGGCGGTCTTCGTGCGGGCCTCGCGGGTAAGGTTGCTGCTGCGGGCGATGCCGAAGTCGAGCAGGTAGGCCTTGCCGTGCCGTTCCAGGCGGATGTTCGAGGGCTTGATGTCCCGGTGGACCATCTGCAGCGGACCACCCCGGGTGGGGTGTGGGGCGTGCCATGCCTCGGTGAGGGCGTCGGCGATGTCGGCCACCACCTCCACGAGCGCCTGGCAGGGGAGGCGGGAGTGCTCCTGCAGGAAGCAGGAGAGGTCCTCGCCGTGGATGTACTCGCTGAGCAGGCAGAGCCGGCCGTCGATGTGGACGAGGTCGTGCACCTTCGGGATCGACGGGTGCTGCAGCATCTGCAGGATGTGGGCCTCGTCCTGCAGGCGGGCGGCGGCCTGGTGGTCCGGGCCGAGCTCCCGGTGGAGCATCTTGATGGCCACCTGCAGGGTGATGCCCCCGGGCTGGGTGACGGTGGCCAGGTAGACCTGCCCGAATCCGCCGGCGCCCAGGAGCGGGCCGAATTCGATACGCCGGGAAGCAGGGGTCATGCGGTTCCATCGTGCAGGTTGATCCGGTACGATTCTCCCGAAGCCAGGTTCATGTCGCAAGGGGGGAACATGCCGCATCTGCAGATCCGGCAGGGGGATCGATGTCTGCTCACGCACCGGCTCACGGGGCCGGCGCTCCGTCTGGGGCGGTCGGATCGCTGCGACATCGCCCTGCCGGCCGAGGAACTCAGCCGGGAGCACTGTCGCCTGGAGCGCCGAGGGGGCGGCTGGTGGGTCGTGGATCAGTCCACCCACGGCATCACCCTCGACGGCAAGAAGGTTCGTGAGGCACCCATCGCGCCGGGGCAACGGCTCGGTCTGGGGCCCTACGAGCTCGTGCTGCAGCGGGACCTCGGGCAGGACGCCGGCGCCGTCACCCGGCAGGTGACCTGGGCCTCCTACGAGGAGCTGGTGGATGTGGAGGATGGCGTGGCCTCCACCCAGGTGGTCCTGCGGCTGTGCAGTGGGCCGCGGGAGGGGGAGCTGCTCAAGCTCACACGCTCCCGCTGCTGGCTCGGCGGTCCCGGCGCCGACATCCTTCTGGCGCCGGATCTTCCCCGGGACGCCGTGGGCCTGCGGGTGGTCCGGGGGCGGCTCATGGTCGATCCGGGCACGCGTCCCTGCACGCTGTCGGGGGTCCGGGTCCGGGAGCTCACACCCGCCCTGCATGGCGAGGAGCTTCGCGTGGGCAAGCACACGATGGTGGTCGAGATCCGCGTGGTCAAGGACCGCCGGGCCACACGGCGGCTCGGCACCCTCGTCGGGACCTCCCACGGGATGCAGCGGATGCTCGGCGTGCTCGAGCGGGTGGCACGGCACGATGCGCCGCTCCTCATCCTGGGCGAGTCCGGCACGGGCAAGGAACTCGTGAGCCGCACCGTGCACGAGCAGTCGCCGCGGGCGGCCGGTCCCCTGATCAGCATCAACTGCGCGTCGCTGCCCGCCAACCTCGTGGAGTCCGAGCTGTTCGGTCACGAGGAGGGGGCGTTCACGGGGGCCACGGCACGGCGTGAGGGCGCCTTCCAGCGCGCCGACGGCGGCACCCTGTTCCTGGACGAGATCGGCGAGATGTCGCTCGATGCCCAAGCCAAGCTGCTGCGGGTGCTCGAGACGGGCGAGGTGCTCCGCGTGGGTGGCCACGAGCCCGAGTACCCGGACGTCCGCGTCATCGCGGCCACCCACCGCCACCTCGGTCAGATGGTCGCGGAGCGCACCTTCCGGGAGGATCTGCTGTTCCGGCTCGGCGTGCTCCACGTCCAGGTCCCCGCCCTCCGCGAACGGCTCGAGGATCTTCCGGAGCTCGTGCATTCGCTGCTCGAGCAGCTGCAGCCCGGTGCACGGATCGACGACGACGCCCTCGAGCTGCTCTCCCAGCATCACTGGCCGGGCAACGTCCGTGAGCTGCGCAACGTGCTCCTGCGGGCGCTCGTCATGGGTGGCAGTCCGATCGGAGAGCACGACCTGCGGTTCAATCCCTGGGGCACCGACACCCCCCAGGCGGAGGTCACGGGCCCGGCCGGGGAGCGATCCCGGCTGGAGCGGATCCTGCGCAAGCACCAGGGCAACAAGGCCGCCGCCGCGAGGGAGCTCGGCATCCCGCGCACCTCGCTGCTCTACAAGATGCGCAAGTACGGCATCCGGGGCTGATCAGGCCAGGGGCGTGGTGTCGGCGGAGGCCCGGGTGAGGCGATCGACCAGGGCGGCGCCGAGGCCGGTGCGTTCCGCGGGAAGCTGGGCGATGATCATCACTGCATCGCTCGCATCGGCCGCCCGCAGTGTGGCGAACAGCTTGTGCGCTCCCTGTTCGAGGTCGCCGGCGGGCCCCAGGCTGAAGCAGTGCACCCGCATGTGCAGGTGACGGTGCAGCTGGTTCTGGGCGCTCGCGGTGTCGCCCCAGCCCACCCAGGCGATGGACTCGGCACCCTCGAGACGGGCGCGCAGATCCTCCCAGCGGGTGTCGAACCAGTGCTGGGGCTCGTGGGACACCAGCACAAGGGGCTTGCGGGGGGCGTAGTGGCTCTCGGTGAGGCCGGGGGAGATGTGGGCGCCCAGGTGCACGGGGCGTCCGGGCAGTACCGGGGTCTGCAGGACGTCTTCCAGACGTTGCTGCGGGGTGCCGCCGGGCCGCAGGAGTCGCACGACGCCTTCTTCGGTGATCTGCACCACCGTGGACTCCACGCCCACGGCGCAGGGACCGCCATCGACGATGGCATCGACCCGGCCGTCGAGCTCCTCGAGGGCCGCCTGGGCCGTGGTGGGGCTGATGCGCCCGAACCGGTTGGCGGACGGCGCCACGAGCGGCAGGCCGGAGGCCTGCAGCAGCTGCTGGGCGAGCGGGTGGGCCGGCATCCGGATGGCGACGGTGTCGAGGCCGGAGGTGACCGCGTCGGGGACGTGGCTTCCGCGGGGGACGATCAGGGTGAGGGGACCCGGCCAGAAGGCGTCCATCAGCCGCTGGATGACCTTGGCCTGGGCGATGGGCAGCTCGTCGGCGACGAGGCCACGGGCCTGCAGGGTGGACAGGTCCTCGCCCTCCTGGAACGGGGGCACGTGGACGATCAGGGGATCGTTCGCGGGCCGTTCCTTGGCCTGGAACACGCGGGTGACGGCCAGCTGGTGCAGGGCATGGGCGGCGAGGCCGTAGACCGTCTCGGTGGGCATCACCACGAGGCCGCCGTCCTGGAGGATGGCGGCGGCCTGGGGGATCTGGTCCTCGGTGAGCATCGTGGTCATGGGGTGGACTTCACTCGCCCTTGGGGGCCAGGTTGAGCTGCAGGGCCTCGCTGCCGACGCTGACGACCACCTCGGCGGAGGGATCGGTGGGCGGACGGGTGGAGGCGCTGCCGTCGGCATCGAGGCGGGCCTTGATGACCACCTGCTCGGGCATCGGGCGGCCCTTCGCCATCGGGATGAGGTTGGCCTCGGTGATGGTGAAGTCCATCGGGAAGGGACCGGCGGGCAGGTTGACGGCCGCGAGCGGCGGACCGCCACCGGGCATGCCCACGGAGACGAACACGTTGGCGCCTGTGGGGTTCGCGCCTTCGGCGAGGTTGAGGGTGCCCGACGCGAGGACCTTGCCGGAGGCCGTGGGGGCTGCGGGTGCAGCGGCCGGCGGTGCGGTCAGGCCATCGGAGGGACCCATCTCCTTGCGACGCTTGGCCTCGTTGAGGGCGGCGAGGATCTGGGGGTCGGGGTTGATGGCGGCGGCCTTCTCGAGGGCTTCGACGGCGGCGGCGGGGTTGGCGTCCATCTGCAGGAGGCCCGTGTAGATCCACGCGGCGTCGAGGTCGGGATGGTCGGTGGTGATCTCGCCGAGGCTGGCCAGCGCCTGGTCGCGACGACCGATGAAGGCGAGCATGACGGCCTTGTAGGTGCGGGCGGTGGGATCTTCCGGGCTGATGGTGAGGGCCTGCTGGTTCAGGGTCATCGCCGTCTGCATGTCCTGGCGGGCCAGGGCCAGCTGCGTGCCGTCGTTCATGAGCGCCACGTTGCCGGGCTCGGCCTCGATCTGGGCCAGGATGGCCTGCATCTGGGGATCCGCGGCGGGGGCCTGGGCGGTCATGCCGCCATCGACGCTGTCGCCACCGGTCATCGGCGCACCGGGGGCGCGGCTCTGGGAGCCTTCGCCGGCCATGTAGTAGAGCAGGGCGATGAGGCCGACGATGGCGACGGTGTACAGGGCACCACGCCACTCCGCACCGGGCGCGCTGCCCTTGGTGGAGCCGGCCTTGGCGGCCTGCAGGGCGGCCTGGATGATGGTGTCGTCGACCTGTTCGTGCTCCTTGAGCCAGGCGGCGAGGGCCACGGGGTCGTCGACCGGCGGGTCGCTCTTCAGGACGGGCGTGGCGGGCTCCTCACCGGACGTGGCGGCCACGGCGGCGGGGTCGAGCTGGCGCAGGGCGCTGCTGCCCACGGCGAGGAGCTCCTCGCGCTCCTTGCGGTAGTCCTCTGCCGTCAGCTTGTGCTTCTCCAGCTCGAGCTGGGTGAGCTGCTGGACGACCATCTCCTTGGAGGCCTCGAGATCCTTCCGGCGGCCCTGGGCCTCGAAGGCCTGTGCCTGTGCGGGCTGGTCGGCCACGCGCCAGACGGCGAGGATGCCACCGAGGAAGCCGGCCTCCATGACCCAGAAGGCGCGGAACCACTCACTGTGGGCGAAGCCGTCCCAGCCGTAGGCCGAGACCGAGATGGCGCCGAGGACGAGGCCGGTGACGCCGGCCTGGACGCCGAGCGCCTTGCCGAGCCATGCGTTGTTGCGGTCAGTCATCGTCGACCTCATCGAGGAGCTGGGCGGTGTAGGAGGATGCGGGAGAGGTGGGACCGGGCGCGGGCTGCTCGTGCTCTTCTTCTTCGTCGTCACCACCGCGGTGCAGGCCCCAGACGAGTGCGAGGCCGGCGAGGAAGGCCACGAAGGGACCGAGCCACACGACCTTGTTCATGCCCGAGGTGGTGGGCTTGAGGAGCACCCACTCGCCGTACTTGCTGACGAAGTAGGCGTCGATGTCGCGGCGGGCGTAGCCGGCGGCCACGAGGCTCTCGATCTTGCGGAGCATGGCCACGGCGGCGGGGGACGTGGAGTCGGCCACGGACATGCCCTGGCACACCGGGCAGCGCAGGCCCTCACCGATGTCGCGGGCGATGATCTGCACCTCGTCGGCCGGCGGAGGGGTGCCGGGGGTGACGCCCGGCAGGGCCGCCTGGATGTCGGTGTTGGCCTCTTCGATGGCACCGGCCTCGGAGGCGGCGCCGGGCTGCAGCTCGGGGGGGGCGGCCTCGGCAGGGGCGCTGGCCTGCTCGGTGGCGGCCTCGGCGGGCGCTTCGACCGGCTCCGCGGGGGCCTGCTGGGCGTGGCTCGCGGTGCCCGCGCCGAGGGCGAGGCCGAGCTGCAGGGAGATGAGGAACGCGCGCATGGTTCAGCCCCTCCGGATCAGCTGCAGCAGCCGCTGCATGTTGTTGGGGTCGAGGGGGCCGACGAACTTCTCGACGATGGTGCCGGAGCCGTCGATGAAGTAGGTCTCGGGCACGCCCGCCACACCGTAGTCGATGGCGGTGGTGCTCTGGGGGTCGACCAGGGAGGGGTAGGCGGAGCCGGCGCGTTGCAGGTACGCCCGCGCCTTGTCGGCCTCGTCGCTGTAGATCACGCCGAGGAACTGCACGTCGCTGTTCATCCGCGCCGACTGCTGCAGCAGGCCGTGCTCCATCTTGCAGGGGCCGCACCAGGTGGACCAGAAGTTGATCACCACCGGCTTGCCGCGGAACTGCTCGAGGGAGACGGACCGGCCGTCGAGATCCGTGAGCGCGAAGGTGGGGGCCGGCTTGCCCTCGAGCACGGAGGGGACCGCCCGGGGATCGTTGCCGAAGCTGACCGCGAACAGCACCAGCACCGGCACGATGATGGCGAGTCCGGTGATGAGGACCTTGAGGTTGACGCCGCGCTGCTTGCTCATGCCACAGCCTCCCGTGCCGCGGAGGAGGACTTCTTCTTGCGGGCGGGCCAGGCGGCCACCGCCGTGCCGAACACGATGATGAAGGGGGCGAGCCACAGCCAGGAGACGTAGGGCATGTCCATCAGGCGGACGACGACGTACTCACCCTGGGGCGGCAGCTCGATGACGCTGGCGTACAGGTCGCGCACCGGGCCCGTGTACATGTCGGGCGTGAAGATGGGCTCCCGCTGGGTGGGGTAGTAGTTCATCTTCGGGTGCAGCTCGATGGAGCGACCGCCCTCGTGGGCCGCGGTGAGGTTGACCGTGACCGAGTTGCGGAAGCCCTCGTCGATGAGCTTGGCGTCGTGGTAGGTGACCGTCCAGCCCGCGAACTCGGCGCTCTCGCCCTGGTTCAAGGTGAAGTCGCGCTCTTCCTTGTAGCCCTTGCTCAGGGCGATGGTGATGGCCGCGAGCAGCACGCCGTAGTGGGCGATGTGTCCGCCGATGCGGCGCCGTGCGCGGGTGTACACCTTGGCCGAGGCCTCACCGAGGCTGTTGCCGCGCTTCTTGCGCAGGACCTGCACCGGGGTCCAGAACTCGCCGAAGTTGGCCACGAAGGCGAAGCCACACAGGAAGGCGGTGACGAGGGTCCAGATGCCGGTGAAGCCACCGAGGGCGACGAGGCCGGCGAAGACCACGCCGGCGAGGGCCGGCTGGCCGAATCGCTTCATGGCGCGCTGGGGGCTCATGCGGCCCCAGGGCAGGGCCGGGCCGACACCCATCAGGAAGACGAGCAGGATGCCGAGCGGCAGGGCCCACTGGTCGAAGTAGGGCTCGCGGACGGAGACCTGCTTGTCCAGCATCGCCTCGGCGATGAGGGGGTACAGCGTGCCGAGGAGCACCGTGAACGTGAACGTGGCGAACACGGCGTTCTGCAGCAGGATGGCGAACTCACGGCTCAGGACGTCGTAGCGCTGGCCGAGCAGCGCGGTCATCATGCTGGTGCGGTCGGAGGTCTCCTCGTCGTCGGCCAGCGTGTGCTCCCGTAGGGCGAGCAGCAGCACGGAGAAGACCAGCACCACGCCGATGAACACCAGGAAGACCGGACCGATGGCGGACTGGGTGAAGCTGTGCACCGAGTTGAACACGCCGGAGCGGGTCATGAAGGTGCCCACGAGGGTGAGCAGGAAGGTGGCCATGCCGAGGACGAGGGTCCAGATGCGCAGGCCGCCACGCCGCTGGTAGACCATGGCGGAGTGGATGAACGCGGTGCCCGTGAGCCACGGGTGGAAGCTGGCGTTCTCGACCGGATCCCAGGCCCAGTAGCCGCCCCAGCCGAGCACGCCGTAGGACCACCAGCCGCCGAGCACGATGCCCACGGTGAGGAAGGACCAGGGGATGATCATCCAGGTGCGCAGGGGCTGCATCCAGCCGTTGTCGAGCCGGCCGGCCAGCAGGGCGGCGCAGATCATCGAGAAGGGCACCACCATGCCCACGTACCCGAGGTACAGCGTGGGGGGGTGCACGCCCATCAGCCAGTGGTTGGCCAGCAGGGGGTTGGGGCCGGGGCCGTCGAGGGGCACCGGATTCATCGGGGCGAAGGGATCGGCCACCGACGCCACGAGCAGGGCGAAGAACAGGCTGACCGACAGGATCATGCCCAGCGTGTAGGGCATGTACTCCCGGTGCCGGCTGCCGTGGATCCAGATGAAGCCGAGCACGTACACGCCGAGCACGCCGCCCCAGAACAGGATCGAGCCGTTCAGCGAGGCCCATAGGGAGATCACGGTGATGTAGGGCGGGGTGGCCAGGGAGCCGACCTCCGCCACGTACTTCACCGAGAAGTCGTGGGTGATGAGCGCGTAGACCATGGCCAGGTTGGCCAGGATCATGGTGCCGCTGAAGCCGTAGGCGGCCTGGCGGGCCATGTCCCACGCCTTCAGGGAACGCTTCGCGCCGCCCCAGAAGCCCAGGACGGCTCCGGCGGCGGCGAAGAACAGGGACGCGAGCACGAGGCTCTGGCCGATGAAGGACATCTCAGCGTTCCTCGGTCTGCAGGCTCTTGTAGACTTCGGTGGGCATCTCGCCCTCTTCGGGAGGCTGGTACTCGTTGGAGTGCTTGATCATCACCGTGGTGGTGTGGAAGACGCCGTCGCCCTCCATCTTGCCCTCGACGACCACGCCGATGCCCTCGCGGAACATCTGCGGCGGTGCGCCCTTGCCGGCCACCTGCACGGACTCCTCACCATCGGTGATGCGGAAGGACAGGTGCTGCTCCTGGGGGCGCCAGTCGACGGACTCCTGCTCGACCATGCCGCCCAGGCGGACGGTGGCGCCGATGGCGGCGTCGCCCTTGTCGACCAGCTCGGTGGGGGACCAGTAGTAGACCAGATCCTCGGACATGGACTGCGTGGACAGGTAGCCGAGGGTGCCGAACACCACGAGCAGGGCGACCACGGCCAGCAGGCGTTGCTTCGCGCGGGGGGTCATGGCTTGGAGATCTCCTTGCTGCGGACGATCAGGGAGACGAGGTAGCCTCCGAGCATGATCCACGCGATGGCATAGGCGGCGACGACGAAGTTCCAGCCGCCGACCACCTGGCCGGTTCCGATGGCGGTTTCGGGGGTCATACGGGCACCTCGGGGGGCAGGGGCGGTGCTTCGTCGGCCTGGGCGCGGGCCACCGCGATGCGGGTGCGCCAGGCGATGAAGAAGATGCTGAGGAACAGGAAGGCGAATGCGTTGGCCCGCAGGATCACGACCATGGGGTCGGACACGGAGTCGGGGCTGGACTGCATCTGGTGAAGGGTTCGCCACAGCCGCACGCTGAAGTAGGTGATCAGCATGGACAGGGTGGCGAGGATGGCGCCGACGCTGGTCCAGGTGGCCCGGCGATCGGGGTCGTCGAGGACCGAGCGGAGGATGAGCACGCCCACGAAGGACAGGGTCATCACGGCGGTGCTCACCAGACGGGGATCCCAGTCCCAGTAGACGCCCCAGGTGGGCTTGGCGAACAGGCTGCCGGTGACCTGCAGCAGGATCGCCATGATCACGCCTACCTCGATGCTGGACTCGACCAGGGAGTCGAAGATCCGCTTGCCGCTCATGAGGAAGGCGAAGGCGAAGATGCAGGTGAACGTGAAGATGAGCATCGTGAGCCACGCGCTGGGCACGTGCACGTACAGGATGCGGCCGACTTCGCCCATCATGCGCTCGCGGGGCGCGACGAACAGGCCCATGTACTGGCCCATCAGGACCATGCCGAGCCCGAAGGCGCCGACGTAGGCCTCCCACCGGAAGCTCTTGAGGCCGCCACGAACCATGGAGATGGCCGCGAGGAGCGCTGTGGCGACGCCACCGGCGCCGAATGCAAGCATGAGATCAGGGTTGGACATGGATCATCCGTCTTCTGCGATGCGGGTGAAGAGCCAGCCGTCGAGGGCCCAGTGGGCGAGGTTGAACATGACCAGCAGCCGCATCCAGTCATCGACCTGCGACATGATATCCCCCTCGAGGTGCAGTGTGGTGGCCTTGGAGGCCGCAACCACCACAGGAACGACAAGAGGAAACATCAGGAGGGGGAGCAGCGCACTGCTGCCGCGGGCCTGGACGCTCAGGGCGGCCACCAGGGTGCCCGGTGCCGCCAGGGCGAGACACCCGAGGGCCACGATGCCCAGGAAGGTGGGGATGTCGCCGTTCCACACCGGATGGTACAGCACGACCACCAGCGGCGTGAGTGCCAGGGTGACGAGGGTGAGCAGCAGGGCGTTGGCCAGCGCCTTGCCGTAGAACATCGCCAGCGGAGGCACCGGCCACAGCACCATGCCCTCGAGGGCACCGTTCTCCATCTCGAGGTGGAAGGACTGGTCGAGGCTGCGGGTGGAGGCCAGCAGCAGGCCGAGCCACAGGGTGCCGCCCGCGATGTCGCTCAGCATCTGTGTGTTCGGCATCGCGAAGGCGAACAGGAGCAGCAACGCGAAGCAGAAGAAGAACACGCCCGCGATGCGGCTCGGCTGACGCCACTCGGTGAGCAGATCCTTGTAGGCCACGGCGAGGGACTGCTTGAGGAGGGTCATGGGTGGCCTCCCGAGGACAGCAGCTCGTGGCTGGGGCCCTTCCACACGATGCGGCCTTCCTTCATGCGCATGGCCTGGTCGGCGAAGCGGGCACCGATCTCGTGGTGGTGGGTGGACAGCAGGATGGTGGCGCCCCGCTCCCGGAGCTCCTGCAGCACGCCGGCCACGGTGGCACGGCCCGCCGGGTCGAGGGCGGAGAAGGGCTCGTCGAACAGGATGAGGCTCGGATCCTTGAGCAGCACGCGGGCGAGGGCGAGGCGACGGCGCATGCCCGCGGAGAAGGCCCGGACGGGGCGCTTGCCGGTGTGTTCGAGGCCCACACGCTCGAGCAGGGCGTCGAGATCCTTGTGCAGGCCGCCCATCTTCGCCCACACGTCGAGGTTCTGCCGCGCGGAGAGATCCTCGTACAGGTGGGAGTCGTGGGAGAGCAGGGCCACCTTGTGGCGCAGCTCGGCGCGGTTCTCCCACATGTCGAGACCGCCGAACCGGGCGCTCCCGTGGTGGATCTTCAGCGCCGTGGCGAGGCAGCGGAGCAGGGTGGTCTTGCCGCAGCCGTTGTGGCCGACGACGAGCAGGGCGTCGCCGGGGGGCACGTCGAACCCCACACGTGCCAGGACCCACCGCGGACCGAAGCGGCGGGACAGGTCGTGGACCACCAGTCCATCGTGTACGACAGCGTTGTGGGAGTCTGGCGTCGACGCCATGGACGGATACCCTCCGTGGCTGGTCCAGATAACGGGTTGTCCACTGTACGGACGACAATTTCATGTGCCCCACACCGTTGCGGGCCCCATGCGGATGGGCCGGAGCGGCGAACCGTGCTACCGGGCACGCAACTTGAGAGGTGCAGTGATGCGTATCATCTTCATCGGCCCCCCGGGCGCAGGCAAGGGTACCCAGGCAGCACGCCTGGTCTCCCACTTCGACATCCCCCACGTCTCCACCGGCGACATGTTCCGCGCCGCCGTGAAGGCAGGTACCGACATGGGCAAGCTCGCAGACGAATACATGCGGGCCGGCAACCTGGTGCCCGATGATGTCACCGTGGGCATCGTCCGCGACCGCCTGAACGAAGACGACGCCAAGGCTGGCGTCCTGCTCGACGGCTTCCCCCGCACCGTGCCCCAGGCAGAGGCCCTCGAGGCGATGCTGAACGCGGAGGGCATGGCCATCGACGCCGTGGTGCTGCTCGAGGTCCCCGACGACCTCATCGTCGACCGCATCGTCGGTCGCCGCAGCGACCCCGAGACCGGCGCCATCTACCACCTGCAGTTCAACCCGCCCCCGGCGGAGATCATGGACCGCCTGGTGCACCGCAAGGACGACACCGAGGAGGCCGTGCGCTCCCGCCTGGCCGCCTACCACGCCCAGACCGCGCCCATCATCCCGTTCTACGAGGAGAAGGCCCTGGTCAAGCGCGTCGACGGCGTCGGCACCCCCGACGAGGTCACCGAGCGGATCATCAAGGCCCTGAGCTGACGCTCCGCCCGTGACGCACGAAGGCCCCGGTCGCAGCCGAGCGACCGGGGCCTTGCTCGTCTTGCGGGGGGTTCAGGCGTTGACCGGCTCGGACACGCTCTGCACGTGGGCCTTGCGCGCCTCGGGGTTGATGGCGTACAGGCCCACGATGGATGCCTGCGCCAGCACGTGGGAGCGAAGGGCACGCATGGCCTTGTGGCCGGAGAAGTTGCCTTCGAGGCCGAGGCTCTTCACGTCGAGGGCGAAGACGGCGAAGTGGTAGGCATGGACGCGCTCGTCGTTCCACGGGGGCGCGGGGCCGTCGTAGCCGAGGTAGTCGCCCTGCATGTCGTCGTTGCCCGCGAACCAGCTGGTGTAGTCGTTGATGCCCTGCAGGCCGCCATCGGGGCTGGTCTCGCCCTTCTTGCCGCCGGTGGCGATGCCGAGGCTGTGCATGCCCTCCTTGATCTCCCGCAGATCGGGAGGGAGGTCGACCAGGACCCAGTGGAAGAAGTTGATGCGGGGCAGGTCGGCGGAGACGGTCTTGCCTTCCTGGTTCACGTCGTCGCCCACGGACGGGGCATCGGGGTCGTAGCAGACCACCGCGATGGACTCGGTGCCCTCGGGCACGCCATCCCAGGCGAGGTGGGGATTGCGGTTGCCGGCGAACGTGAAGTGGGAGGCCGGGTCGTGCTTGCCGAAGGCGCACCGCTCGGGGATGAACGCGTAGGGCTGGAAGGAGTTGGATCTGACGTGCATGGACGCTCCGGTGTGCGGTTCATGGCTGGCGCATCCTACCGCACGCGGGCTAGCCGAGACAGGTACCGATGGGCGAAGGGAGGTCACGGGTGCCTGAGTTGCCGGAAGCGGAGTTCTGTCGGGAGCAGCTGGAGCGTTGGACCGTCGGGCGGCCGGTGCAGGCCCTCGCGGTCCTCGCGCCGAAGAGCCTGCAGACGGGGCTGAGGAAGGGTCCGGCCCTGGCCGGCACCGAGGCGTGGGCGCTGTGGGAGCGCCTGAAGGGCCAGACGAGCGTCCAGGTGCTGCGCAGGGGCAAGCGCATCGGCTGGCGGGTGGGCGACGTGGGCCTCATCGTGCACCTGGGCATGACGGGACGCCTCACCCGGAGCGACGTGGCGGTGCCCCACGCGAGGATCGGCTGGCAGGTCGACGACCACTGGATCTGGTTCGAGGACCCCCGGCGCTTCGGGGCGGTGATCCCGGTGCCCGGCGAGGCGCTGCTGCAGCGGCTCTCGGAGGGGTTGGGGCCCGACGCCTGGACGGGCGACGTGGCGGATGCGGTGCGGGGAGCGAAGGGGCGGACGAAGCTCAAGGCCTGGTTGATGGACCAGAAGCGCATCGCGGGGCTCGGCAACATCCAGGTGTGCGAGACCATGTGGAAGGCGTGCCTGCATCCGGATCGGACGGTCGGCTCGCTGGGCGAGGACGAGCGGCAGGCCCTGGTGGACGGCATCCACTGGACGCTCGCCCGCTCGCTGCGGGAGCTCGAGGGGCTCGACGAGATGCTGTACCTGTCGAGCAGGGAGTCGACACCGGCGGACTTCCACGTCTACGGGCACGCGGGCGAGGCCTGCCGTCGGTGCGGCGAGACGCTCGTGCGGGAGAACAGAGCAGGGCGGGGGACCTTCTGGTGCCCGGCGTGCCAGCCGACCCCAGGGTGACAGGAGACGCGTGTCGGGTTAGGAGCCGCAGGCTTTCGTCCTGCAGGTGCTTCGGCATCGCCGTGGACGGGAGCGTGTTCGTGTCCGGCTTCGTAGGTTCGGGCACCGCCATAGACCGAGAACACCAAGGAAGAATACCATGGCACGTCGCAAGAGCTCTCCGCTCAAGCCCGGTGAGGTCGTCGATTACAAGGACGTCCGTCGCCTTCAGCGTTTCCTCACCGAGCGTGGCAAGATCCTGCCCCGCCGCGCTACTGGCCTCACCGCCAAGCAGCAGCGTCAGGTGGCTCGCGCCATCCGTCGCGCACGCCAGATCGCACTTCTGCCTTACGTCAAGGCGGAGTGATCTGCAGAGATGTGTTGGCCTCCCGGCCAACACGTCTCGGCTAGAAGGGCGGGTCTCGTCGTTTCGGCGGGGCCCGCTTCTTCGTTGCGGCACTTGGCCTGTACATGAGTACAGGCCGGCGCTTGCGCCTCGCCGCGGACCCCACCGAAACGACGATCCCCTCCGGTGATGGGGCAGGCGGGACGTCGCTGGAATTGCTTTCGCGGCCTTGGGGCCGGTGGCGGTGGTGCCGGGTCGGCGTGGTTGGTGGGCGCGACGCCTTCGGCGTCCGGGCGCCCCCCAACCCGTGAGCAGGTGTAGAGGGGGCCCGCTGCGGCGCCCATGGCACGCCTGGTTCGTCGTCGCTTCGCTCCTCGCCCCAGACGCACCCTGAGCGCCTCGCTGGGCGTCGTGCCGGTGGGGCTGGGGAGTGCCGGGTCGTTCGTGGCGCCGTGGGCGGGCCTTCGGCCCGCACGGCTCGCGGCTTCGGGCCTGCCGGCCCTTCGCCGCCTGCGCCCCTTCGGGGCTTGCCGGTGTGCCCCTTTGGGGCCTGCGCGGCCTTCGGCCTTGCGGGCGGCTGCGGGCCTGCCGGCCCTTCGCCGCCTGCGCCCCTTCGGGGCTTGGTCGCGTTTCGCCCCTTGGCCGCTGGTGCGGCGTTGTGGCTTCGGGCCTGCCGGCCCTTCGCCGCCTGCGCCCCTTCGGGGCTTGGTCGCGTTTCGCCCCTTGGCCGCTGGCGCGGCGTTGTGGCTTCGGGCCTGCCGGCCCTTCGCCGCGTTGTGGGCGGTCTGGGGTCTACCTGCTCTTCGACGTGTGGCCGGGTGACTGCTCGGTTCTCTGTGGGCGGTGGCCGAACCGGCCTTTCGCCATCACCTGCGGACGAAGCGCCAGAGCGGGCTCGTCGGCCACGCGCCATCAGACATCGACGTCTGCGCCTTGGGCCGGATCAGTTCCTGATGTCGCTGGTGGATCAGCTTCTGATGTCGCGTGACATGGTGCTCCTTCAGTCCGAGCACCAGCGAGGACCTCAGGGTGCGGCCGAGGCGAGGAGCGCAGCGACGACGAATCGGCCGTGCCATGGGGTCCGCAGCGGTGGACCCCCACAGACGTCGACCCGCCCCAACTCGCGAAAGCAATCCCAGGGCGTCACTTCGACGCACACCCGAGGCATGCGCCGCGCGAGCGCGTCGGTGGCCAGGAGCAAGGGAGAGGCCGTACTTCTGTACGGCCCGACCGAAGCGACGCCGGCACCGGGGCGCTCGGGCAAGCAGGCCGTCTAGGCGATACCTCGTGCCAGTTCCTGGAGCGCATCCCTGACCGCTTCGAGCCTTCTCCGCAGCTCCACGCGCTCCTCGATCAGCTTCTCGGCATCGCCGTCCCTCTTCTGCTCGAGCTCGAACACGATGAGGTCGAGGTCGCGGGCGTGGTCTTCGATGGCCCAGGCCACCTGCTGATCTGCCATGGAACGCCTCCGGGATTGGGGGCACCCTACTGCCCGTCGGGCGCTCCGTCCAACGCCGCGGCGGCCTGGGCGTCGTCGATCCGCTTGGGAAGGGCCAACAACGCCGGGTGGGACGGGTGCTGGTCCAGGGCCTCCGCCAGCCGCAGTCGCGCGCCCTCGTACACGCCGTTGTCGATCATGGTCTCGATGATGGCGATCCACTCCGCGGGATGACGGGTGGGGGACTTCTCCGGGGCCACCTGCTCGTTCAGCTGTGCGGCCAGCTTCCGTCCCTCGGGCATGGCCTGAAGGGCGTCGAGGGCCTGCTGGTACAGGGCCGGGAAGGAGCGTTTGCGGGCCTCGAACGCCAGCAGGTACAGGTGGTCGGCGTTGCCCCGGGCCGTGCGGAAGGCCTCCTCGGCGAGCTTGTCGCGCTGGGCGTCGTCGGCGCGGACCATCCGACGCACCCGGCCTCGGATCTGCTTGGCGCGGACGTTGCGCAGCCAGGGTCGCAGGAGCAGCAGGCCGATGACCACGGCGACGCCGTAGACGACCGGGGCGGGAAGCACCAGGAACAGGCTGCTGAGGATGTCGGAGATGGCGCGCACGAAGGCTCCGGGGCGGCGTTCCGGGCCGATCTGCGCCCCACGGGCCGGTGCGTCAACCCGTGTGCGTGGAAGACCGACGCCGCCTGAAGGCCAACAGGCCCAGGAGTGCGGGGAGTCCCCAGGCTCCCGAGGACTGACGGCAGCCGCAGGTGACCGGACATGTGCTGTCGTCGAGGGTCCAGGTGAGCTCCGCCGTCGGTGCCTGGGAGGGCACGGCGTAGAAGCGGGGCAACAGCGACGCGGTCATGGCGAGCTCTCCGGCACCGAGGATGCAGGGGTCGGCGTCGAAGGTGGGGCCCTGGGCGATGGGCTCACCGTCGAGGCTCCACGACACGGCGAGCCAGCTCTCCGGCACGCCCAGCGCCGGGGCGAGGGAGGTGGCCGCTTCGAGCACCCCGCCGGCATCCTCCGTGACGAGGTCTTCCACCCCGAAGCTCAGCTCGCGGGTGATGTGCTCGGCACACACGGGGCAGTAGCGGTCGGCGCCGAGGTCGGTCAGGTCGAACTCCTTCATCAGGCAGCCGCTCTGCGTGGGGCGCCACCAGTTATCGTAGGCGCAGGTGGAGAAGCCGGAGACGGCCGGGTCGGCCTGCACCCAGTCCGACCAGGGCAGGGAGGTCGGGTCGGTGTGCTCGGAGGGGACGGGCTCGCCGTTGGGGTAGGTCGGCGGCTCCTCCTCGGACCAGGCACAGTTGCGGGCGCCCCCCTGACGGGCGGCCAGGACGCCTTCGCAGTCATCGCCGCCACCGCAGTACGCCGCCTCGTCCGTGAGGCGGTAGGTGTACTCGTCCCACAGGTCCATCAGGCTGTGGCCGAGCTCGTGGACGGCCACCAGGGGCCCCAGGCTGCCCGTGTAGGCGGTGGCGTAGGTGGACGAGCCCGAGCCGCCGTAGTCGTCGAGGTTGCCCGGGTCGTCGGTCTTGTTCTGCACCAGCACGAGCAGGCCGTCGGGCTCGCCGTGGGCGGCCTTGAAGTCGCGGATCGTGCGCTCGTCGCAGCAGATCAGCCGGTGGTAGGCCTCGTCGGGGTTGCCGCAGCCGTAGTTGCAGGAGAACGGCGTGGTCCGGTCGATGCCCCGGAAGGGGTCGGAGATGCCCTGCTCGGCCGACGGGACGAACCACGCGTCGATCTGCAGCGTGGCCGAGAGGGGATCGAAGGGGGGGGTGGCATCCAGGGCATCCAGGGCCCGCTGCAGGTCGGCCTCGAACTCCGTCTCGCTTCCCGCGGGGTAGCCGTCGCCCACGATGGCGAGCCGAAGGGGCGCCGAGGTGTAGCCGGCCTGTCGGACGGTCCACGAGGATGTGGCGGTGGGGGCCTCCGCCGGCCGGGCCGGCGCGACCACCTCGGGTCTGTGCAGGTGCGTGCCCCCGCCGTCGGGGTGGATGACGGAGATCGGCTCGGCCAGGGCGGCGGTCAGGAGCAGCAGGAACATGGGCACCCTCGTGGACCCGCAGGGTACCCGACGCCAGGGGCGTGTTCACCTCTTTCGGGGCTTCGCTCGCGCCGTGGGGGCCGCGGTGAGGGGATCGTCGGGCCAGACGTGCTTGGGGTAGCGGGCCTTGAGGTCCTTGCGCACGTGCGCCCAGGAGCCGCGCCAGAACCCGGGCAGGTCGCTGGTGATCTGGGCGGGGCGCCGGTTGGGAGCCAGCAGGTGCAGCACGATGGGCACGCCGTCGACCGTGGGGTGCCGGTCGAGACCGAAGAGCTCCTGCATGCGCACGGCGAGGACGGGCACCTCTCCGCCATAGTCCAGGCGGGCCGTGCGGCCCGTGGGAATGGGGATGCCGGCTGGCGCACGCTGGTCGAGGGCCTGCCTGGCCGTCCACTCGAGGTCGTCCAGGATGGCGCGGGACCAGGGGGCCTTGTGCAGGTCCTCGAGGTGCCGGCAGTCCCGCAGCAGGTCCACGGCGAGACGCCGCAGGCCGTCGGGGGAGACGTCCGGGAGGGGCAGGTCCGGGTCACGACGGTGCAGGAAGCGCACGCGGCCGAGGAGCTGCCGCAGGTCCCGGTCGTCCGGCAGGAAGCGCTCCGGATCATCCGGCAGGGCAGCCACGAGGGCCTGGTGGCGCGTCTCCCGGGTGACCGGGACGCCCGTCTGCTCGGCGAGCACCAGCGCGCCCCAGCGGCACTGCCGGACCCCGATGACCTTGCCGCTCGACGGCTCGAGCCGCGCGGTGGTGACCCAGGGTGCGTGCAGGTCCTCTTCGTCGAGCGGCCACAGCACGTCGATGCGGGCCTCGCTGCCCTCCGTGTCGGACACCTCCAGCGCCACCCCGAGAGGGGCGTGGGCATCGCAGCGGGCGCCACGCCCGGACGCCAGCAGGTACACGTGGGGCTGTCCCTCCCGGGCCAAGGCCACCCGATCCGGAAAGCCCATCGCGAGGGCCGCCGCGAGGGAGGCGGCCGGTTCGCCGGCACCGTGGGAGCGCCTCATCAGGCGTCGCAGGCGCTCGGCCTGCCGTCGCTCGGTGCGGGGGAGCTGTTGGCTGCCCGTGGCGTGGGCGTGCAGATCCCAGCCTCCCCGTCGTCGGTCGGCGGACAGCGCGGCCGCGAGGGTGGCGGCCTGGTCGGCGAAGGGCGTGCCCGTGGCGGCCAGCAGCACCCGGGCCAGCCGCGCGGAGACGGGCAGGGTCGCCATCGCGCGGCCCAGGTCCGTGAGCCCGCCCCCATCGAGGGCACCCAGGCGCTCCAGCAACCCCTCCGCAGCCTGCAGGCGGCTCTCCTCCGGAGGCTCCAGCCAGGGGAAGTCCCCGGCGGGTCGGTCGTCCCAGGCCCGCAGCAGGAGCAGGGCGTCCGTCAGGTCGAGGCGCTGCACTTCCGGCACGTCGTGGCTGCGTCTGCGGCGGTGCTCCTGCTGGGTCCACAGCCGCCAGGCGATGCCCGGTCCCACGCGTCCGGCGCGTCCGGCACGCTGGTCGGCGCTGGCGACGGAGTGTGGGACCTTGCGCAGGTGGTTCAGGCCGGTGCGGGGGTGGCGGGAGAGCTGCTTGACCTCGCCGGTGTCGACCACCGCCCGGATGCCGGGCAGGGTGACCGAGGTCTCGGCCACGTTGGTGGACAGGATGATCCGCTGGCGCTGCCCGGGACGAAGGAGCGCCCGCTGTTCGGACAGGGGCAGGCCGCCGTGGAAGGGGCGGATCTCGGCGTCGGTCTGCCCGTCGAGGGCACGCGCCGCATCCTCGATCTCCCGGCGTCCGGCGAGGAACACGAGCACGTCACCGCCGGTCTCCCGGGCGAGGGTCGACGCGGCGTCGGCCGCCTGGCGGGCCATGGGCCGGTCGTCCGGGCGATCGAGGTGACGGATCTCCACAGGGTAGGTGCGACCGGGTGAATCCAGCAGTGTAACGACCATATAACGCTGCAATGTGTCGATCTGCAGCGTGGCGGACATGACGAGCACCTTGAGATCATCCCGCAGCTCCCGGGTGAGCTCCCAGGCCATCGCGAGGGCGAGGTCGGCGTCGAGGTGGCGCTCGTGGAACTCGTCGAAGATGAGCAGGCCCACCTCCTCGAGCAGGGGGTCGGTCACGAGCATGCGCAGCAGCACGCCCTCGGTGACCACGAGGATGCGGGTGTGGTCCGAGACCAGCACCTCGTCGCGCATGCGCAGGCCCACCGTCTCGCCCACCTCCTCGCCGAGCTCCTCCGCCATGCGTGACGCCGCGGCACGGGCCGCCACCCGCCGTGGCTCGGTGAGCACGATGAGGCCGTCGGTGAGGTCCGCGCGCCACAGCGCAGGCGGCACGCGGGTGGTCTTGCCCGCGCCGGTGGGGGCGTGGAGCAGGGCGCCGGGCTCGCTGCGCAGGGTGGCCACGAGCTGGGGCAGCAGCGGGGTGATGGGGAGATCGGGCGGGGACATCGTGCCTCAAGAGAACGCCCCGCCGCTGCCGGAGCAGGGGCGGGGCGGATGCGGCCGCAACGGCCTCAGTTGGCGTTGGCGCAGCAGCGGAATCCGGTGCGGATGTTGCTGTAGCCGGCGCCGAAGGTGGGGTTGCGGCGGTAGCAGCGTGCCTTGTCGTCCGGGGTGTCGAACGCGCCACCGAGGAGCACGGCCTCCTCGGCGGTGGTTCCGACCCACTCCTCGACGTTGCCGGTCATGTCGTACACGCCGTCGGGGGTGACGCAGCCGGGCATCTCGCCGGTGTAGACGGGACGCCAGGACGGCTGCTGGTCGGCGGGCAGGCGGGGGTTGGCCTCGTGGTTCTCCCAGCACAGGTTCTTCGTGTGCAGGTCGCCGTAGGGGTAGGCGGTGCCCTCGATCATGTCGTCGGCGGTCTGGCCGTTGCCGTTGTCGTCGACGGGGGCGGCTGCCTGGCAGGCGGCGATCCACTCGGACTCGGAGCACATGCGCTTGCCCGCGGCCTTGCAGGCGTCGTTGGCGGCGTACCAGGACATGCGGGTGCCGGGCACGAGGTGCTTGCCGGAGACCGCCTTGCCGGAATCCAGGGAGGACTCGAAGGTGTCGATCATGAAGTCCATGCCGCCGTAGGTGATGCGCTGCATCTCCGGGACGTCGGCGGGGATGGGCTCGACCTCGGGTGCCACCTCACGAAGCGCCCGGGCGTTCTCCACGACCTCCGAGCCGGAGCGGCCGAGGGCCGTCTCGATGGCGCGGGCCATCTGCTCGGCGGAGGAGCCCGAACGGTACAGCTGGCCGTTGATGAAGATGCGGGGGGTGCCGTGGACGTCGACGGCGGCACCCTCGGCGCCGGTGGCCTTGACCCGCTCGTAGCCCTTGCCGTCGCGCATGCAGCTGACGAATTCGGACTCGTCGAGGCCGAGCTTGCGGGCGTAGGCCATCAGGTTCTCGTCGCCGAGCTGGTGGTTGTTCTTGTACAGCAGGTCGTGGTACGCCCAGAACATCCCCTGATCGGCGGCACACACGGACGCGGCGTGCGCCACGCAGGCCCGGCGGTGCTTCTTGTTGTTCACGCCGGAGTTGCAGGCCGGGTCCATGGGGAAGTGCTTGTACACCATCACCACGTCGTCCTTGTAGGCCTCGAACAGGCGCTTGAGCTGGAAGCCCGCGCGCTTGCAGTAGCCGCACTCGAAGTCGGCGAACTCGACGATGGCCACCTTGGCGTCAGGGTTGCCCTTCCAGTGGTCGTCCGGGGTGGTGGACAGGGTGGCCTCGTTGCCGTCTTCCGTCTTCACGGTGAAGCTGAGGACGGGGGCGGGACCCTCCGGGTCCTTCAGCGCCACCTCGGGCTCCGGCACGTCGTCCGGCAGCTCGGCCACGACGGGGGCGTCGAGCAGCAGGGAGGCCCGGTAGGAGCGCTCGCCGGAGATGGCCACGCCGATGGCGATGATGCCGATGAAGGCGGCCGCGGCCACGGACTTCATCTTCGGCAGGACGAGACCACCGGTGGCCTTGCGGTCGAGCCACATCTGCAGGCCGCCGAGGCCGAGGATGGCGAGGTTGATTCCGTAGGTGCGGATGCACCAGGAGCACACGTAGCCGAGCTCGACCTTCGAGATGTAGAACAGGAAGGCCGAGAACAGGGTGGCGCCCAGGCCCGTGAGCGTGATCAGGGGCGCGTAGCCACGCTTTCCGCGGGTGGTGAGCAGGATCCAGACGAGCACCGCGGCGTAGGTGGCGATGGCCCAGGTGTACAGCGGCACGCCGAACACCTCGGACCAGGCCGAGGTGTTGACGATGTCGCAGTTCACGGTGGACGACTCGGCGCAGCCCACGAGGGTCTCCGCCTGCAGCTCCTCGCCGCCGTAGATCTCGATGTCGTGGTGGCGGGTCATGTAGACGCCCACGCCCATGCCGACGACCATCAGCGGGCTGAGCAGCCACAAGGGCCAGTTCTTCACGGGGGTCTGCGCGTCGGTCATTGCGAGATCTCCAGCAGTGCGGCCTGCAGCTCCTTGAGGCCGTTGGCGCGGCTGTAACCTGTCTTGCGGAACTTCACGGTACCGTTCCCGTCGAGCAGGAACATCGTGGGCATCGACAGCACTTCGTACTGTCCCATGGCCAGGGACTCGTTGTCCCAGATGATGGGCAGCTCGAAGGGGGTCTGGGCCAGGAACTTGCGGGCCATCGACTTGTCGCGGTCGACGTTCACCGCGTAGATGGCCAGATCCGGACGCTCCTTCTGCAGCTCGGCGAGGGCGGGGAGCTCCTCACGGCAGGGACCGCACCAGGACGCCCAGAACGAGAGCACGACGGTCTTGCCGCGCTGCTCTACGAGGCTGAAGCGGCCGCCTTCGAGCAGGGGGAGTTCGAACCCGGGTGCCGTGCGGCCCACCAGATCGATCTGTTGTTCGGGAATCATCTCCGGCGCGGCAACGGCCATGCCGGCGGCAAGGAACAGGGCAGAGAGCATACGACCTCCATTGGGCCATCGATTAGCACACACGCGCGCGAGGACGGAAGGGGCCACGACGAGGTGTGACACCCGGTGGGGGCTCTCTCGGGCGTACCGTGTGGGCCTGAACGGCAGGTGCGGATCTGCTATACCCACGGCGCCTGACGAGAGTGTGCAAGTGAACCGAGCGCAGACAGAGACCTACCAGGAGTTGTCGGTACCGGCCGTGCTCCTGGGAGCGGTCACCGGCGTCCTCCTGACCGCCTCCTTCGTATACGTGGGCCTCAAGCTGGGGTTCGGCCTGTCCGGCTCCACCGTGGCGGCCATCGTGGGATTCTCCGTGCTCCGAGGCGCCCTGAAGCGTCGGAGCATCGTCGAGAACAACATCAACCAGACCGTGGCGAGCGGCATCAACACCGCGAGCGCGGGCGTCACGTTCACGCTGCCGGCCCTGTTCCTGCTCAGCGTGGCCCATCCCGAGCTCGAGTCGCCCCCGCTGTTCCCGCTGCTGTTCGCGTCGGTGGCCGGCTCCCTCATGGGCATCGTGCTGATCATCCCGCTGCGCAAGCAGATGATCGAGTTCGAACGGCTCAAGTTCCCGTCCGGCATCGCCGTCGGCACGCTCCTGCGTTCGCCGGGAGAGGGCGCCGCCCAGGCCAAGCTGCTGGCGGTGGGCGCCGGTCTCGGCTTCCTGCTCACCATCGGCACCGAGCAGGGCTTCCTGCCCGGTGAGTGGAACCTCGGTGCGTGGTTCGGCGCCCCCGCCTGGCTCCCCGTGGCCCTGTACGTGTCCACGGCGAACTTCGGTGCGGGCCTGCTGTCCGGCAAGGGCGGTCTGCCCTTCGCGGCGGGCGGCGTGCTCGCCTGGTGGGTCGTCGCGCCGATCATCGCCACCGTCGGCGCCATCACGGTGCCTCCGGCGGTCGAGGTCGCGGGAAGCGCCATGGGGCTCGCCGGCGACGCCATGCTGTCCGACGTCATCTACGGCGCCATGCTGCGTCCCCTCGGCATCGGCATGCTCATCGGCGGCGCCATCGCGGGCGTCGTGGCCGCTTTCCCGGCGGTCAAGGCGGCGGTCAGCTCCCTGTCGGCGGCCGCGGCCCTCGCGAAGAGTGGCGAGATGACCGCGGAGGAGGTCGATCCCAAGCTGCTGGCCTACGGTGCCGGTGGAGCGTTCGTGCTGCTGTACATCGCGTCCTACTTCGCCTCCGATCTCATCGGGCCCATGCACGCGCTGCTCATCGCCGTGGTGGGCGCCATCTGGCTCGCGCTGGCGGGCGTCATCGTGGCCCAGGCCACCGGCGCCACCGACATCTCTCCGCTGTCGGGCCTGTCGCTCATCGCGGTCACGCTGATGATCTTCCTCACCGGCGGCGACATCACCGCGTCCATCATCCTGGGCGTGGCGGTCTGCGTGGCGATCAACCAGTGCGCCGACATGATGAGCGACCTGAAGACGGGCCACCTGGTCGGCGCCCGTCCCAAGGATCAGCAGCTCGCCCAGCTGCTCCTGTGCTGGCTCGGGCCGCTTGTGGCAGTGGGCGTCGTCTACCTGCTGTGGAACATGCCCGGTGACGGCACGCCCGGCTTCGGCCCGGCCTCCATCGCCTGTCAGCAGCAGCTTCCGTCCTGCCTCGCCGCACCCCAGGGTGACGCGCTGGCGGCCACCGTCGAGGCGCTCGTGAGCCAGGATGCGGCCGTCGACAAGTACTTCGCGGGCGCCGTGCTCGGCGGAGCGCTGTCGCTGGTGCCCATCGGGGGCCTGGCGGTGCTCGTCGGGCTCGCGATGTACCTGCCGTTCTCCATCACCCTGGCCTACGGCGTCGGCTGCCTGGTCTCGATGCGCATCGAGAAGGTGAAGGGACGCGCCTTCGTGGGCAAGAAGCTGGTCCCGCTGGCAGCGGGCCTCATCGTCGGAGAGGCACTCACGATGCTGATCATGACCCTGTTCAAGGTGGCCCTGCAGATGGGTGGAGGTGCGTCATGATGCGTTCCGTCGGATTCGCCCTCGTCCTCGCGGGCCTGTGTCTCTCCGCCGGTTTCGGCGCCCGTCTCGGCGAGCAGGATCGTCTCGCCGTGGAGTCCGGACTGCAGGCGCAGACCCTCGACGCCGCCCAGGTCGCCCTGCAGACGCCCGAAGGTCTCGGGGAGCTGCAGAAGGCGGAGCTCGAGCGGGTGGTCGACGCCATGCCCCCGGCCCAGGTCGACACCCCGATCGCGTCCCAGCGCATGTCCGACTGGATCGACGTGGCCGGCCCCATGTTCTCCCTCGGCATTCTTCTGATGATCGCCGGCGCCCTCCTGGCACGGCGGGGCGCGGGTCGCGCGAGCGGCGAGCAGGCCCATGGCGCGCTCGGGTTCGTGCAGACCTGCACGCGCCTCCGCGAGGAGATCGACGCCATGGTGCAGGCGGTCGGGGAGGGCGGTGACGCCACTGCACTCCGCGCGCAACTCGACACGATCCAGGCGGAGCTCATCGACCCTCTCGTCGAAGAACGCGCGTCGCTGATCGAGCGCCACGGCCTCGGTACCTTCGCGGAGTATTTCGGTACCTTCTCCGGCGCGGAGAGGCAGCTACATCGTGCGTGGTCGGCCCTTGCTGATGGGTACGCCGATGTGGCGCTGGAATCTTTGCGCTCCGGCGAGGTGCTGCTCCGCAAGGCAGGCGATGCATTTGAGAGGGCCGAAGCCGCACCCCGGTGATATCCTGTACCCATCCAACCTTTGACTGGTACGCGCAAGTTTTTCGCCTGCCATGGATGGAGGAGCATTCGATGGGACGGTTCGCACTTCATGGGGCGGTATGTTGCGCCCTGACCCTGGGGCTCGCGGGTTGTACGGAGAGCTTCACGGTTCGGGAGCTCACCGCGGAGAACATCTCGTTCACCCAGCAGGAGTACACGTCCGACGTGCCGCTCGAGGTCGTGGTCGACTTCGGCGACGTCGACCCCTCCAAGCTGTCCGTGAAGTACTTCTGGTCCGTCGATGACGGCACCGATACCAGCTCCATCACCGGCCCGGTCGTGAACAAGAGCTGGACCCGCAAGGGCCAGCTCTGGACCGTCACGGTGGTCGCCTCCCACAACGACAAGGCGGGCAAGGAGGTCACCGCGCAGGTGGAGGTGGTCAACGGCGCACCGGTCATCGAGCGGCTCCGGATCGACCCACGCCCCGCCACCCGTGCCGACACCCTCGTCGTCGAGGCGGAAGTCACCGATCCCGACGGCGACCCCTACGAGTTCTTCTACACCTGGTACGTCGACGACGAGCTGCAGGACTCCCTCGCGGGTCCGTCCTTCGATGCATCGGCGGTCACCCGTGGCCAGAAGGTGCGGGTCGAGGTCGAGGCGTTCGACGGCGACGACATGTCCGCCACGTCCCAGGTCACCACACGGGTCGTGAACGCGCTGCCCACCGCGCCCACCGTCGAGGTGCGTCCCAACGGACTGGGTGGCAACCTCGTCTGCCACGTCGAGGTGCCCTCCATCGACGCCGATGGCGACGACGTCAACTACGTGATGAGCTGGGAGCGCGATGGGGTGGGCTTCGTCGGCTCCACCACCACCTGGCTCGGCGACACCCTGCCGTCCGGCTTCATCGGCTGGGGCGAGACCTGGGTCTGCCGCGCGTACCCCTCGGATGGCGTCGCGCGGGAGTTCGGTGATCCCGGCGTGTACATGTACCAGATGCCGCTCGAGCCTCCGGCGATGGTCACCGTCGATGCGGGCACCTACACGCTCGGCCAGCCCTCCACCGATGTCGGCTACGAGCTCGGCAACGCCGAGAACGAGGACGAGGTCGAGGTCACGCTCTCCCGCGGGTTCGAGATCATGGATGCCGAGGTCACCATGGGGTCCTTCAACGGCTTCCTCGGTGGGGATCCCCTCACGATCTCGTGTCCCGACTGCGCGGCTTCGGGGGTCACCTGGCACCAGGCTGCGGCCTACGCCAACGCCCTGTCCGCCGACTACAACCTCGAGGCCTGCTACACCTGCACCGAGGGGCAGACCGGATGGTCCTGCGACGCCCCCTCCGACCCCTACGCCTGCGAGGGCTTCCGTCTGCCCACGGATGCCGAGTGGGAGATCGCGGCACGGTCCGGTGGTGACGAGGGCAGTCTTCCCGACGGCGGCTCGTTGCTCGTGAACGGCCAGTACAGCTGCAACACCTCCGAGAGCAGCGAGGGCACCGACCTCGAGGACTTCGCGCTGTACTGCGCCGGCGACGTCGATGCCCCCCAGGAGGTCCGTTCGCTGGCCTCCAACACCTGGGGACTGTTCGACATGGCCGGCAACGTGGCCGAGTGGGTCCACGACACCCACAGGCCGGGCCTGGCAGGACGTCAGGAGACCGACCCCGTGTACGACGATGGCGGCGAGGGTCGCATCGTTCGTGGTGGCAGCTTCCAGAGCTTCCCCTACGAGCTGCGCACCTGCTACGGTATCGCCCGCACGGCGAGCTACCAGTACCCGACCATCGGGTTCCGTCTCGTCCGCACGCTTCCGGAGGACTGAACGATGAAGTGGATCCTGTGGTCCGCGGTGGCCCTGGCGGGCGGTGATGTCGTGGGGGAGAACGGCCTCGAGGAGGTCGCGCTGATCAACAAGACCCTCACGCCCATCCACGCGGCGACCGGTGGCAACGTCCTCGAGGAGAAGCTGCAGGCCCAGGTCCAGGCGCTCCATCAGGCCTGGTCGACCATCGAGGAAGATCCCGAGGAGCGCGACACCCATGGTGCCGTCCTCCGTCAGTCCAGGCCGCTGCGTCAGGATCTGGAGAACGTGCTGCTCGACATCCTCGAGGCGGGTGATGTCGACGGCACCGTGGCAGGGCTGTCCAAGCCCCTGGCCAAGCTGTACAACGATCGCCGCAAGGCGCTGTCCCGGCAGATCGAGAACTACCCGCTCACGGCACAGGCGCGCGAGGCCTTCCTCATCTCGGAGGCCTACTGCGACGAGGCCACGTCCGCGGCCAAGAAGAAACGCCACAGCAAGGCGCTTCGCGAGGCCTTCGCATGCGCCCGCGAGCTCGACAAGGTCCTGTTCGAAGCCTATCCATCCTCCCGCTGAGCCACTTGGAAACCGCCCCTCCCGGGCGGTTTCGTGGTAATGAGGCGCCGCACGGTGGGTGCCACCGCGCATCGGGCAACCTGCGGGTGTGGCCCAGCCACGCCACAGCCGATCCATGTCCGGGAGCCCGACCCCGCGGTGGAGCGGGCGGGTACACCTCCACGAAAGGACTGATTCGACGTGTCACGGAAGAAACTCAAACAACGCGCTGCCGTCGGTGTGCTCGGCAAGGAGCTCACCCGGCGTTCCCGTGGGCGCTGCGAGCTGTGCGAGTCCCGTGACCAGGTACGCCCCTTCGAGCTCACGCCGTTTCCGGAAGAGCCGGAGATGTCGCGCACCCTGATGGCCTGTGCGCGGTGCCGCCGGTGGCTCGAGAAGGGAGACATCGACCCCGTCGAGGGGCACTTCCTGTCGGGCGCCGTGTGGTCCGAGCTTCCGGCCGTGCGGCTCGCGGCCGCCCGCATGCTGCTCGCCGCGGACTTCCAGGAGGACCCATGGATCATGGATGCCCTCGAGGCCGCGGATGTGGATCCCGACACCCAGGAATTCCGGCACCCGGTCGGTCCCTGACGCAGAAAGGGCGCGCCCCACTGGAGCGCGCCCTTCGCGGATCATGCCCTGAGGGTGATCACTGTGCCTGGCCGGGGGCGTCTGCCTGGCCGGGGGGCTTCTCGGTGGGGGCGGTCTTGTCGCCGTCGAGCTCTGCCATCTCGTCGACGGCCTCCTCGACCTCGTCGATCATGGCATCGGCCTCGGTGAGGTCGGCATCGACCGGAAGGCGCTTGTTGGACTCGGGGAGGGCCTCGTCACACAGCACGACGTACCAGCCGTTGAGCAGACGCTCGTTCTCGTCGAGCCACTGGGCCTCGGCGGGCATGTCGGCGGTCTTGCCCTTGCGGACGTAGGGCACGGCCTGACCGGACTCGACGCAGGCGGCGAACTGGTCGCGGATGTTGGCGAGGGATGCGTCGACGGCCGTACGGCACTTCTCGAGCTTCTTGCGGTTGCCCTTGTCGCAGATCTCCAGCTGGGCATCGCCCTGGAAGGCCTGCCACTGCTTCTGCTGCACGCTGCGGACGGCACGCTCGGTGGCGGCGACCTGCACCTGCAGCTCCTCCTGGGTGGCGAGGAGCTCGGCGACGAGCTGGGCCTTCTCCTCTTCTGCGGCGGTCAGGCTGTTCTTGAGCTTGCGCAGCTCGCTGCGTGCGAGATCGAGACGGGCGCGGTCGTCCTCGGACTTGATCGACTGCTGGGCGAGTGCCTCTTCGAGGTCGATGATCTCCTGCTCCTTGGAGAGGACCTGAGCAGAGAGGTTGTCGACGCGCATCTGGGCCTCTTCGAGACCACTGGTGGCATTCTGGATGAACGGCTGGCAGGCCTTCTCGAGTTCGTCGTCGGTGTAGTCGCGGGCGACTTCGATGACGGGACGCTCCTCGAGCTTGTCACCCTGGATCTTCCAGGCGGCGGCGCCGCCCATCGCCGCACCGATGAGGGTGCTGGCGAAGGTGATCATCATGGGGAAAGCGAGTGGCGTCTTCGGGTTGGTTTCCATGAGCTTCCTCTGGCAGTTGCGCGCTCACCTTACCATCGAATCCGCCAACCACAAGTCGCCGGCGTCAGCTCAGCTCGACCGTGCGGGCCGGCTGGATGACACCATGATCTTCCAGGGCCTGCTGCTCCTCCTCGGTGCAGTTCAGAAGCCCACCCTCACCGAGGGAGCGAAGAGATTCTGCCAGTTCGGGATCGATTTCCAACAGCAGGGAATCTCCGTCGGCGAGCCGTCCGAGGACGAAGGCGCAGGCTTCGGCGGGTAGATCAGAGCCGTCGACGCTGTACAGCTCGAGCTCTCCGTCGTCGTCCTCCTCGAGCTCCATGGCGCCCGTCTCGACGGCCTCGGCCAGTTCGAGGGCGCTGTCGTCGAAGATGGCCACCACCACGCCGGGGGTGAGCTGCACTTCGCTGCCGAGGGCGGGGCCGGGCGTGGGCAGGAAGGGACGAGCAGGCAGGGTGCCGGCGATGGCCTCCCAGGCGACCACGGTGGCGAACCGCGGACCGTGGCTCCCGGTGACCCAGTCGGCCCAGCGACGGATGAGCGGACGGCGGACGAAGGGATCGTCGTGGGCGAACTGGTCGACCACGTCCTCGAGATCGTCGCCGAGGAGGGGAACCGACAGGGGAGCGATGGTCTCGAGGCCGTCGGTGAGGGGGGCCCAGCCGGAGTCGAGGCCCGGGACGGGGCCGTCGTAGCCCAGGGCGAGCAGCTCGTGGGGAGGGCGGAGGGCCGGCTGTTCGGCCGACAGGTCCCACAGGGTGGTGAGGACCTCGTTCCAGCGGGACTCGAGGCTCTCCTCGATGGTGGGCGACCAGGGCTGGCTGGTGAGCGGGATGATGCCTGCCAGCTGATCGATCATCGCCTCCAACGGCTGGCGGAGTGCGGGGGTGTGGAGGGTCTCGACGCTCAGGCGCCAGCCGAGATCCTGCAGCATCCACCGCCAACGGCCCTGCCGGGGGCCGGGCGCCTGGGGCGTGAGGGGAGCGCCGGTGAGCATCGCCGCGACGACGTCGTGGACGCGGGCCTCGAGGTCGTCGAGGGTGGGTTGGACGAAGCCGCCGGGAAGGAAGAAGTCCTCGGCGAAGCGGGCGAAGAGCGGCGAGGAGAGCCGCGGCCCGTGGGAGCGGGCGTAGGCGTCGCCGTCGGAGGCCAGGTTGATCGTGGCCCACCGGTGGGGGATCTGCCGGCCGAGGCGGCGGGACCGGGCGATGGCCGCGAGCTCACGGTCGAGGAAGTTCAGGCCTTCGGTGATGCGTTCGGACGCGCGCGCATCCTCGACCCGGGCCCGCTGGATGGCCTCGCAGTCCTGGCAGTGCACCTTGAACAGGGCGCCGTCGCCCTGATGCAGGGGGCAGCGCTGCACGAAGACCTCGTCGAAGAAGTACCACAGCGCCACGGGCACCATCTCCGCCAGGCGGGCGGCGGTGGCGTGGAAGAAGTGGGTGGCCCTTGGGTTCCAGGCACACCCCACGAGGGCGTGACACAGCTCGTGGCTGGCCCACTTGGCCCGGTGGTGCGGGTGGTAGGAGCCGATGGGGAGGTCGTGGCGGAACGACTGGTACTTGGGCTCCGGCAGGACGCCGTCGGCCCACTGCGGCGGCTCGGCGAGCTCGGGCTCGGCCTCGGGCACCCAGGCCTCCGGCAGGGGCTGGATGGCCCGACGCTCGAAGTGGAAGTGGTGGTGCCCGCTCTGTGCTGACAGCTCGGCGACACGGCTGGCCGCAGGCGAGCGGCGGTACTCCCTGGGATCCACGGTGTCGGGGGTGGGGAAGTCCGTGTCCCGCGCGAGCGCAACGGCGCGGTTCTGCAGGTAGGACAGGACGTGGTCGGCGGTGGGCAGCATCGAGCCTCCAGTACACGGACGCTGTAGTGCGCTGACCGGCCGCGTGCACGGTGCGACCATGCCCTATTCGTGGAAGAGGTGGATCGAAAAAGGCCCGACACCTGCCGATGCCGGGCCACGAGGACACGCTCGTAGGCCTCAGGGCGCGTAGCTGCAGGAGCCGTCGTCGATCAGGGCGCTGGCGCTGTAGTTGTCGGCCATGGCGTCGGTGCAGCCGGAGCAGTCGGGCACGATGAAGGAGGTCGTGTCGAACTGCATGAGGCTGGTGCCCGCATCTCCGCTCCAGGCGGAGACGCCCGTGGCCTGACCATCGCAGGTCGTGACCTCGAGGGTCGGCGTGCCATCCTGGCTCGGGTCGCCGGTGCGGTCCCGCAGGGTGAGGTAGCAGCGCAGCCCGGTGGGGACCTCGAACTCGGCCACGCCGGTGTACTGGGCGTCGGCGGCCCCGAGGTAGATGGCGAATTGGACCCAACCGTCGGAGCTGTCGTCGGCGGGGTCGCCGCCCTCCTCGACGCAGGTCACGCCGATGGGGGTGTTCCGGACGCTCCCGTTGACGACGCTTCCAGGGTCGGCGTCGGCGGTCCAGGTGACTTCCAGGAGGCCCTCGTTGACCCCACCGGTGCAGGTGTCGTCGAGGTTGGTGTCGTCGAAGTCATCACAGTCGCCATACGTGGCGGACGCGTGCATGCCCTCGATGCAGCCGAAGACGTTGACGTCGTCGTGGATGCCGTCGCCGTCGAAGTCGGAGGCCACGCCGATGCCGTCGTCGTCGGCGTCATGGAACCAGCCGGTGAAGTCGTTCAGCTCGGCGTCGGCGTCGTCACAGTCGTCGGCGTTGGTCACGTAGACAGAAGCGCTGCCCGGAGACTCGCACTGCAGCGTGGCCCAGGTGGAGCCGGGATCGCCATGGCCGTCGCCGTCGGCGTCGAGGTACCATGTGGTGCCGTCGTGGAGCACGGGGTCGGTCTCGTCGCAGTCGCCCTCGATGGACGCCCGACCGCTCTGCAGGGCGCAGCTGCTGAACTCCGTGCCGTCGGAGACGCCCCAGCCATCGCCGTCGGCGTCGGTGAACCAGGTGCGCGGTCCGTGGGGGTGGGTGGTGCCGACCAGGCCCGGATCGTCGTCGTCCTTGGAGCCGCTGCAGTCGTTGTCGATGTTGTCGCAGATCTCCTCCGCGTCCGGGTGGATGGAGGCGTTGCGGTCGTTGCAGTCCCCGCTGGCCAGTGACCACCCATCATCGCCCGCGCAGCTCCACGCGACGATGGTGGCCGTGCCGAAGCCGTCTCCGTCTGCATCCGGGTACCAGGCGAGCAGACCGGTGCTTCCCGGCTCGTCGTCGTCGCAGTCCCTGTCGTTGTGGATGTAGCCGATGGGCTGCCAGCACTGCTCGGTGGGCCATGGACTCGTGGGATCGCCGGTGCCGTCGAGGTCCGCGTCGAGCCACCAGCGTGTCTCGGGGTGGCGGGCGGCGTCGGCATCGTCGCAGTCCTGATCGTTGGTGACGTAGCCATCGGGCACTGTGCAGGAGCTGAGGGTGAGGGAGACGTCGATGGCACCGTACCCGTCGCCGTCGGCATCGAGCCAGGAGGTCTGCCCCCCGACGAGCTTGGGATCGAAGTCGTCGGTCAGGCCGTCGCAGTCGTTGTCCAGGCCGTCACAGACCTCGTCCGCCCTGGGGTTCACGGACGCGAAGGCGTCGTTGCAGTCACCGGTGCGCTGGGTCCAGGTGGGATCGGTCGAGCAGCCGGTGCCCGCCTGGACCGAGGAGCCGAAGCCGTCCCCGTCGGCGTCGAAGTACCAGATCGCGTCTTCGGCGATGCCCTCGTCGACATCCCGATCGCAGTCGTTGTCCAGGCCGTCGCAGGCCTCCGGAGCGCCGGGGAAGGTGTGCCGGTCGTTGTCGTTGCAGTCGGTGGCGGCACCCGCGTACCCCTGGGGCCGGCGGCATGCCTTCACCGGGCCGGCGCCGCGGAACCCGTGCCCGTCTCCGTCCGCGTCCACGAACCACTCGAGGGCGTCCTCCGCGTCGTCGTCCACCCGCCGGTTGCAGTCGTTGTCGATGCCATCGCAGATCTCGGGGGCGCCGGGGAAGGTGGAGGCGTCGAGGTCGTCGCAGTCGCTCGGCTGACCGGCTGGTGCGTTGCGGTAGAAGCCGTCCTGGTCTTCGTCGATGAACGTGCCGGTGCCTGGCAGGGGCAGGGCACATCCGGCGAGCGTGGTGCAGAGCAGGATTCGAACGGACACAGGTGGCATGGCTCCCCCCCGGAGCGAGTGGTGATGCAATAGATTGCGTCACCATTGTCCCGATGGAAGCATGACCCGCCACAGGATTCCGAGGGAGCGATCCCAAGAACCGAAGAGGCCCGACACCTTGCGGTGCCGGGCCTCTCGTTCGCTGGCGCGATGATCAGGGAGCGTAGGTGCAGGACCCGTCGTCGATCATGGCGTTGGCGGAGTAGTTGTCGGCGGCGGAGTCGGTGCAGCCGGAGCAGTCGGGCACGATGAAGGAGTTCGTGTCGACCTGGAAGCCGTTCTCGTCCAGCGGGGAGGTCCAGGCGGAGACGCCGGTGGACTGACCGTCGCAGGTGGTGACGGTGAGGGTGGGGCTGCCGTCGTTGGAGGGGTCGGCCGCGCGGTTGCGGTCGTTCATCGTGAGGTAGCAGTGCAGGCCGGTGGGAACCTCGAACTCGGAGGTGCCGGTGCTGTTGGCATCGGCGGTGCCGAGGTCGTCGAGGTAGATCGCGAAGCCTGCAGAGTTGGTGTCGCTGGGGTCCTCGCCGAACTCGACACAGGCGACACCGATGCGGGTGGTCTTGCTGTTGGCACCGACATCACCATCGGCGTCCCACTCGATCTCGACGAGACCCTCGTTCACCTCGGTGGTGCAGGTGTCGTCGGTGTTGGTGGCGTCGAAGTCGTCGCAGTCGCCGTAGTCGGCGGAGGCGTTGCTGCCCTCGATGCAGCCGAAGGTGTTGACGTCGTCGTGGACGCCGTCACCGTCGAAGTCGGAGGCCACGCCGATGCCGTCGTTGTCGGCGTCGTAGTACCAGCCCGTGTAGTCGTTCAGGTCGATGTCGGAGTCGTCGCAGTCGTTGGCGTTGGTGACGTAGACATCGACGGTGTCGGGGGACTCACACTGCAGGGTGGCGTAGGTGGTGTTGGGATCGCCGTAGCCATCGCCGTCTGCATCCAGGTACCAGGTGGTGCCGTCGTTGAGGCCCGGGTCGGTCTCATCGCAGTCGCCCTCGAGGGGAGCGCGGCCGTTCTGCGTGTTGCAGTTCTCGTACTCGGTGCCGTCGGACACGCCCCAGCCGTCGCCGTCTGCATCCGTGTACCAGGTCGGAGGACCGCCGGGCTGGTCGGAGGAGACGAGGTTGGGGTCGAAGTTGTCCTTCGAGCCGTTGCAGTCGTTGTCGATGTTGTCGCAGATCTCGGGGGCATCCGGGTGGATGGCAGCGTTGCGATCGTTGCAGTCGCCGCTCTCCTGGGACCAGCCGTCTTCGCCGCCGCAGGTGTAGGCCACGACGGTGTTGGCACCGTAGCCGTCGCCGTCTGCATCCGGGTACCAGGCGATCAGACCGGAGGAGCCGACCTCGTTGTCGTTGCAGTCTTCGTTGTTGTTGATGTAGCCGATGGGCTGCCAGCACTGCTCCGTGGGCCACTCGTTGCCGGCCTCGTTGGAGCCGTAGCCGTCGAGGTCATGATCCAGCCACCAGTTGGTCTCGGGGTTGATGGCGTCGTCCTCGTCGTTGCAGTCGAGGTCGTTGGGCACGAAGCCCTGGGGGATCTTGCAGGAGGTGACGGTGAAGAAGACGGTGCCGTAGCCATCGCCGTCGCCGTCCCACCAGGAGGTGTTGCCATCGACCAGGTCGCTGTCGAAGTCGTCTGCCAGGCCGTCGCAGTCGTTGTCGAGGCCGTCGCACACCTCGGGGGCGCGGGGGTTGACGGACTCGAAGGCGTCGTTGCAGTCGCCGGTGCGCTGCGTCCAGGTGGGGTCCGTGGAGCAGCCGGTGCCGGCCTGCACGGCGGAACCGAAGCCATCGCCATCGGCGTCGAAGTACCAGATGGCATCCTGGTTGATGCCTTCGTCGATCTCGCGGTCGCAGTCGTTGTCGAGGCCGTCGCAGGTCTCGGGTGCGCCCGGGAAGATGTTCATGTCGTTGTCGTTGCAGTCGGTGCGGGAGCCGGAGTAGCCCTCGGGACGGCTACATGCGAGCTTGGGCTCTTCCACGCGGATGCCGTGACCATCGCCATCTGCATCGGGGTACCACTCGAGGGCATCCTCGGCCTTGTCATCCACCCGGTTGTTGCAGTTGTTGTCGAGGCCGTCGCAGAGCTCTTCGGCCGCCGGGTTGATGGTGGGATCGAGATCGTCGCAGTCGGCGGGCTGGTCGCCCGGGGGGTTCCGGTAGAAGCCGTCCTGGTCTTCGTCGACGAACTCGGGCGTTTGCTCGAATCCGCAGGCTGCGATGGTGAAGGACAGCGGCAGGAACCACATCAGGTTGCTCGGAAGACGCATCATCTGCGAACGCCTCAGGTGCGGGAGTGGAATGCAGGCAGGGGGACCCCAGGGATGGGATCCACGACAGGGGCGATTGTAGTGTCAGGACCTGTCAGTCGCTACTGTTTGTTTGCCGGCTCGCGAAAAAGGCGATTGTGGCGTTGTTTCGACGATGGGGCGGGTCAGCGGTGTGACCGCACGATGTCGAGCGCGTGCCCGACGGCAGCGAGGGCGGCGGAGGCGGTGGAGTCGGCCGCGGGACTGCAGACCATCTGCCCGGTGGCGGCCAGGCTGGCCGCGGGATCGGGCGTGTGGAACAGGGCCTTCCAGTCATGCCGGAGGCCCTCGCGACCTTCCGGCAGCGCCGCGAGGAACAGGGCGCGGAGGGCCTCGTGCCGGACGAGCTCCTCATAGGTGAGGGCGTGGGCCGGGCCGAGGGCGAGGGGAGCGCGCAGGGCGTCCGGGAGGGTGAGGCACGCGTCGGACGGCCAGAGGTCTCCCCGGGCATCCAGCGCCAGGGTCTGGCAGGGCTGGATCGCGAGGTGATGCAGCGCCGGCTGGTCGGGGTGCTGTACCTGGTGACACAGGTGAAAGGGCACACCGGTGGCCTCCGCCACGGCATCCAGGGTACTGCGCTGGACGTGCGGGGTGGGCATGGCGTGCCAGTGGGCGGACCAGGAGGTCAGGCCCCAGCTCGGCAGGGCGGTGCGCAGCGAGGCGGGCAGGCCGTCGGCGTCGAGGTGCAGCTCCATGTGCCGCAGGGTGCTGCCCATGGTGGTCAGCTGGGCGTGGAGTGCCGCCGTGTCGACGCCGGGTGACCACCGCACGAAGGCGCTCCACCCGGCTCGACGCAGCTCGGTGAGGTGGTCCGACGACCAGTCGGGTGCTCCGAGCAGCAGGTGCAGCTGCAGGGCCTTGTTCTCGTACCGGTTCTTCTCCTTGACGAAGGAGGCGAGGAACAGGAGGTCCTCGAGCCGTGAGGGGTCGGCGCCCTCGACCTGCAGGATGCCCTGGCGATGCCCGGAGCACATCCACAGGGAGATGGCCGCCCGGGCAGGTTGCAGTGGGATGCCCGCGGAGGCGTCGATGACCAGGCGGCAGGGGCCGAGACCGAGGCCCGGAAGCCGCGCGCGCAGGCCGTGTGCGGTCCACAGGGCGTCGTGGTCGGCGGCGAAGAGCTGCCAGGCCGGCATGGTGGAGTTGGACCACTTGGGTGTGGGGAGCTCGTCGGCCAGCAGGCGGTCGAGACCATCGGCCGGAAGCACCCAGATGTGGGCACCTTCGTCCGCCACGACGACGTGGTCGCCGCAGTGCTCGAACCGCAGGGGCGCGAGATGGGTGAGCTGCTTCGGGGGGGCGGACACGGTGAGGCTGGGCACGGCTCCTCCTGAAAGAGGCAGAAGGTACCAGCGTGTCGAGGCGCCGGGCAAGAGTGGGCGCGGGTGGCCGTTGGAGAGGACGGTGGCGTGCCTGTATGGTGGTTCGCGACTGCCTCGCGTACCCGACTGGAGGAACCATGGTGAGCATGCTGGTGACGGGCGTCATCATCCTTCTGGTCTACATCATCGTCGCCGCGGGCTCGCTGGCCTACGAGCTCACGGGGCTCGACCGCCAGACGGCCCGCTTCCAGGCGCTGTCGGCCTTCACCGGTACGGGCTTCACGACCCGGGCGGCCGAGCTGGTCGTGCGACACGGGGTGCGGCGCCGGATCACCGCCGTGCTGATGGTCATGGGCTACGCAGGCACGGCCTCCGCCGTGGCCTCGCTGCTCTCGTCCTTCACCCAGAACGACTACGAGACGGTGCTGCGGAACCTGGCCTTCCTCGTGGGCGGCTTCCTCATCAGCTTCCCGGTGGTCTCCCGGCTGGGTCGGCCCCTGGGGGACTGGATGCGCCGCGTGCTCACGGTGAAGCTGGTGGGCGAGAGCGTGCCCCACGAGGAGCTGCTGCTGTACAAGCGGGGCTACGGCATCACCCGCATCGAGGTGCCCGCGGGGAGCCGGGTGGAGGGCAAGGCCCTGCGGGAGCTCGACCTGCGGCGCATGAAGGTGCAGGTGCTCGCGGTGGAGGAGCACAACGACGTGCACCCCATCCCCGACCCGAGCTGGACCTTCGAAGCGGGCCAGCACCTCATCGTGTACGGCTCGCTGGCCGACGTGCAGAAGGCGTTCGGACAGCTCCAGGCCGCCGAGCAGGAGCAGGAGGCCGCGGCCGGCTAGCGGGGCGTGGGCTCAGGCGGGCCGGGGCAGCAGGCCGTCGAGGTGAAGGGAGACGACCTCTTCGGCGAGGTCCTCGCGCTCCTCGATGGGGGCGAGGCGGTCGCTGGTGAGGCGGTCGACCAGGTAGCGCATGCTGCCGTAGATGGAGACGGCCGCGACGTGGTGGTCGTGGGGCCGGAGCCAGCCGAGCTCGGTGCCCATCTGCAGGCTGGCCTGCAGGTAGCCCAGCAGGTTGTCCTCGAAGGCCTCGAGGGCTTCCTGGATGGGGGCCTCGAGGCCGATGCCCTGGTGGAAGATGAGGCGGACGACATCGCCCTCGTCCTGGGCGGTGTGCAGCAGGCGCTCGATGGTGCCCACCAGCTGGGTCCGCATGGCCTTGCGGCCTGCCGTGATGTCGACACCCACCACGGAGCCCCGCAGGCGGGTCATCAAGGCATCGAGCATGGCCAGGAACACCGACTGCTTGGAGTCGAAGTACAGGTAGAACGTGCCCCGTGCCACCCCGGCCGCCTTGATGAGCGCGGTGATGGAGGCGGCGTGGTAGCCCTGGTCGGCGAACACGCTGCGGGCAGCGCGCAGGATCTCGGCCCGGCGCTCCTCGCGGAGGGCCTGGGCGCGCAGCTTGCGTCCATCGGTGGTCACGAGGCCTCCAGCGCGTCGTAGTACGCGTCCACGCGGTCACTGATGATGCGATGGACACGTTCGGGGAGGGCCTTGATCTCGTCGCGGCTCATGCCGTGGGTCTCGATGGGGTCGTCGAGGATGACGCTGACCGTCTGGAAGGGACGGATGGACTTGCCGGGCGTGGGCAGGACCTCGAACATGCCGGTGACGGTGACGGGCACGATGGCCAGGCCCATGCGGGCGGCCATCTGGAACACGCCGGCCTTGAACTCCGCCACGCGACCGGTGCGGGTGCGGGTGCCCTCGGGGAAGACCAGCAGGCTGCGGCCGGCGGCCACCTCGCGCTTCATGCCGGCGAAGAGCTTGCGGGCGCTGGCGGCCGAGCCGGGCTCCACGCCCAGGGTGCCCCGGCCCTTCATGAACGGGCCGTAGAAGCGGATGTCGAAGTGGCTCTGCAGCTCGATGCCCTGCTTGTAGTGGGAGGTGCTGGCGTACATGGTGCAGTGGTCCAGCATGTTGACGTGGTTCTGCACGAACAGGTAGGGCCGGTCGGGGTCGATCTTGTCGCTGACCTCGTGGCGCAGGCGGCACAGCGTGAGGGCCACCTGCCCGCGGGTGTAGATGCGGGTGAGCCAGTCGACCTCGTGGGAGGGCTTGAAGCGGAACACCAGGCGCAGCAGGCTGGTCATGGTGATGAGCCAGAGCATGCCCACGCCGAACAGCAGGCGTCCGATCATGCCCAGATCCTCAGCGCGCCCGGGCGCACCTTCAGCGAGAGGGGGCGTGCCCGGATGATCTCGCCGTCGACCATCAGATCGAGGGCGTGGTCGATGTGGAACCTGACCTCGCGGGCCCGCTGGGCCGTGTGCTTGGGGGACTCGAGGTGGGTGCCCGAGTAGATCCGCGGGAACGTGGCCAGCAGCTCCAGGCGTCCGAGCGCGCCGATGTGCAGCGCGTCCAGCTGGCCGTCGGTGGGGTCGGCGTCCGGGGCCATGTGCATGGTGCCGCCGGTGAACTGGCTGTTGTTGAAGGACAGGAAGGTGCACGGGGTGTCGATGACGGGACCGTCGTCGAGCTGGTAGCGGAAGTGGTGGTGCTGCAGCCGGCAGACCTCCACCACCGTGGCCACCGTGTAGCCGTGGGCGCCGAGGGGCTTGAAGCGGCGGTTGGTGAGGGCACCGACCTCGCTGGTGAAGCCGAAGGACAGGATGTTCAGGTAGACGAAGCCACCCTCTTCGGTGGCGCACTCGATCAGATCGACCGTGCGGGTGCGGCCTCGTGCCATGGCCTCCAGTGTGCCGTCGGCGCTGGTGAGGTCGAAGTCGCGCAGGAAGCTGTTGCCGGTGCCCAGGGGCAGGATGCCGAGGGTCACGGGCTCGTCGATGTGCTGGATGCCGTTGACCACCTCGAACACCGTGCCGTCGCCTCCGGCCACGAGGAGCTCCCGGTGGCCGGCGTCGACGAGCTCACGGGCGATGTCGGTGGCGTGCCCGGGCCTTGCCGTGCGGATGACGCGCACATCGTGACCCTGGTGCTTCAGGGTGGCCACGGTGCCGTCGAGCAGATCGCCGCAGCGTCCGCCGCCGGCCGCCGGGTTGGCGATGAGGGCGAGGGCGCTCATTGGGCATCCTCGCACTGGGCGGAGGATGCCCTGGTGCCGAGATCCTCGGCCAGCAGGTGGCGCTTGATCTTCATGGACGTGGTGCGGGGGAACTCGTCGTTCCACCACAGCAGCTCGTGCACGCGCTTGTGCTCGGGCAGGCGGAGGTTGCGGCGGCGGAAGTCGGCCAGGATGTGGTGGCGATCGGCGTCGTCGGCGGCGCGCACCACGGCCACGAGCTTCTCGCCCGCGAGGCCGCCGGCCCCGAACAGGTAGTCCTTCGCGAAGATCACCAGCTCCTCGGCGGGCACCTCGGCGAACGCGGCCTCGATGTCCTCGGGGTAGATGTTCTTGCCGCCGGCGGTGACGATCATGTTCTTGCGGCGACCGACCAGGTGCAGGTGGTGGGCGCCGTCGAGCCAGCCGAGATCGCCGGTCTTCAGCCAGCCGTCCTCGAAGGCGGCCTCGGTGAGCTCCGGATCGTCGAGGTAGCCCTTGAAGACGGTGGGGCCCTTGACCCACACCTCGCCGACACCGTGGGCGTCGGGCTGGTGGATCCTGAGCTGCACGCCGGGCACCGCCTGACCCACCGAGTCGCCCCGGTAGGGCTTGAGGGTGTTCAGCGTGAGCACCGTGCAGGCCTCGGTGAGGCCGTAGCCGATGGCCACGGGGATCCCGAGCTCGTAGAAGAAGTCGGCCCGGGAGGCCTCGAGGAACGCGCCACCGCAGTACAGGGTGCGCAGTTCACCGCCGAAGGCGTCCAGGACGGGCTTCATGACCCACCTGGAGACCTGGTGATTGGGCTGCTTGCGGCTGAACAGGCGGTTGACCTGCTTCAGGGCGCCGAAGACCTTCGCCTTGCCCGGCTCGAGGGCGTCGAACTTCTCCCGCAGGGAGCGCTCGAAGGCCTTGAGGATCATGGGCACCACCGCCATGTGGTTGACCCGGTACCGCTTCATCGTGGACACGATGTACTCGGGCCGCATGGTGCGCTGGTAGACCACCGTACAGCCTGTGCAGAAGCTGGCCACGAAGCCACACATGAAGTCGATGGCGTGGTTGGTGGGCAGGATCGAGAAGTAGCGGTCGCCGACCTCCCAGGAGGTGGTCTCCATGAGGGACTGGTACTGGGCGAGGTAGTTGCCGTGGGTGAGCATGCAGCCCTTGGGCTGGCCGCCCGTGCCGGAGCTGTAGACGATGCAGGCCACGTCGTCGCGGGTGCGGGGGGCGAGGGCAGGGGCCTGCCCGTCGAGGGGGAGGGCTTCGTAGCGGAATCCACCGCGGAGATCGGCATCTTCCGGCGCATCCACCACGAGCCGCAACGGCGAAATATCATCGTCATAACGACGATACATGTGCCATTCGGCGACGATGGCGTCGGCCTTGGCGTGCTTCGCCAGCACCTGCTGCCCCTCGGGCTCCAGCCGGGAATCGAGCGGCACCAGGGTGCAGCCGATGTGCAGGGCCGCCGTGGCGCAGAGGATCCAGGCGGCCTGGTTCGACATCGCGATGGCCACGCGGGCGTCGGGACCGAGGCCCTGGGCCTTCATCCAGGCGGCGATGCCCATGGCGCGACCGCGGAATCCGCTGTAGCTCAGGCGCACGTTCTCGCGATCGCGCTGGGCCTCGATGACGGCGGTCTGCGTGGGGTACTGCCGGAAGGCGTCCTGCAGAAGCTCGGGCAGGGAGGGGTAGCGGCCGGGGTGGATCACAGGCGACGCTCCACGATCTGCGCGATGCTGGCGAAGGTGCGGACGTCCTGCAGCTCGTAGTCCGGGATCTCGACGGAGAAGGTCTCCTCGAGGTCGGTGAGCAGCTCCATGGCCTCCATCGAGTCGATGTCGAGGGCGGCGTACAGATCGTCGGTGGCGGACAGGTTGGCGGCGCGGCTGCCGTAGCGCTCGCGGGCCAGCTGAAGGAGACGGTCGATGACGGCTTGGGCGGTGGTCATGGCAGGTAGGGCCTCACGTCGGTGGAGTTCACGAACTTGTCGAGCCCTGCCTTGACGGCGGGGCTGCGGAGCATCTGCAGGAAGGTGTCGATCTCCTCCTGCAGGCGCGCCTGGGGGAGCTTCTTGGCGAAGGCCTTGGCGGTGCGGAAGGTGGACGCGTCGAAGCGGGCGGCCTGCTTCGCGGCGTGGCGGGCGGCCTGGAGCGCCTCGCCCCGGGCGGTGACCTGGGAGACGAGGCCGAGCGCGTGGGCCCGGCGGGCGTTCAGGGTGCGGCCGGTGAGCAGCACGTCGCGCACGACGGCATTGCCCACGTCCCGCTCGAGCCGGGGGATGCCACCGAAGCCGGGGACCAGGCCGAGCCGCAGCTCGGGGAAGCCGAACCGCGTGGACTTGTCGGCGATGATGAGATCGCAGCACAGGGCCAGCTCGAAGCCGCCGCCGAGCACGGCGCCGTGGGTGGCGGCGATGGTGAGCAGGGGGGCGGTGTCCAGGGTGTCGAAGACGGCGTGGATGCGCTCCAGGAAGCGGCGGACCTCCCGCTGCACCAGGGGCTGCACCAGGGCCTTGCCGCCCCGGGCCAGCGCCGCGCGGGCGAGATCCCGGGCGATGTCGAGGGTGGGCCCGGCGGCGTCCTCGACGGGCGCCATGAAGCGGCCGGCCAGCTCCCGGATGCCGAGGCCGTCCATGCGCTCCAGGCCCGCGTGGAGCTCGCGCAGGTCTGCACCGGCGCAGAAGCCGCCCTTGCGGTCGCTGTGGAAGATCAGGGCACGGGCACCGTCGGCGCCGTCGCGGATGTGATCCGCCAGGCCCTCGAGCTCACGCAGGGTGGTGGTGCCGATCTCGTTGACCGGCGCCCGGTGCAGCTTGACCTCGATGATGTCGTCGGTGGTGTCCCAGGACAGGGCGACGCCGTGGAAGGTCCTCATGGGTACATGGCCTCGATGTCGTCAGCGAAGGCCTGGTCGATGGCCTTTCGCTTGAGCTTGCCGTTGGCGGTGAGCAGGCCCTCCTCGGGGGTGAGGGGCTCACTGCGGTGGTGGAAGCGGCGGATGCGCTTGTAGTGGGGCAGGGACTCGTTGATGTGGTGCAGGGCGTGGTCGACCTGCTTGCGGTCGATGTCGCCGGTGAGGATGGCCGTGAGGTAGGGGCGGCCGTGGCCCACGAGCACGGCCTGCTCGAGGCCGGTGATGTGCTCCATGAGCTTCTGCTCGATGGGCTCGGGTGGCACGTTGTGGCCGTTGCTGGGCACGAGGACGTTCTTCACGCGGCCGATGACCGTGAGGCGGCCGTCGGAGGACAGCTCGACCTGGTCGCCGGTGTGGAACCAGCCATCCTGCAGGGCCTCCGCGGTGGCCTCGGGGCGTCCCCAGTAGCCCTTGAAGATGTTGCGGCCCCGGACGAGCAGCTCGTCGTGCTCGCCGACCTTGAGCTCGCAGCCGTCGATGGCGAAGCCCACGGCGCCGGACTGCACCCGGCCGGGCTTGTCCATGGTGACGATGGCGGTGGTCTCCGTGAGCCCGTAGACCTGCAGCACCGGCACGCCGATCATCGAGAACCACTGCTGGGTGTCCTCGCCGAGGGGCGCGGAGCCGCAGATCAGGAACTCGATGTTCGGACCGAGGGCGGCCTTGATCCTGTCGAACATCAGCTTGCGGCCGAGGGCGAGCACCAGGTGGTCGCGCTTGCGGCCTTCTCCGGCCTCGATGCGGCCGTAGGCGGCTCGGCTGGCCCGGTACAGGCCCCAGATGGCGACGCCCTTGCTCTTCAGCTTCTTCTCCGCGCCGTTCTTGACCCGCTCGAGGAGGACTGGCACGTTGAGGAAGTAGTGGGGCGCGGCGACGGGGATCTCCTGGATGAGCCGATCGAGGCTGGTGGAGATCGTGATGCCGGTGCCTCTGTACAGGGTGGTCCACAGCACGATGCGGGAGCCGGCGAAGCAGAACGGCAGGTAGTGGAACACCCGGTCGGCCTCGGTGCGGCCGGCGCCCATCTCGGACAGTGCCTCGCCGGTGACCGGCAGCATGTGGGCGATGTTGTCCTCGGTGAGCATGACGCCCTTGGGCGCGCCGCTGGTGCCCGAGGTGTAGATGAGGGTCATCACGTCGCCCTCGGACCAGTCGTGCACGGGGGCATCGAGGCTGACGCCCGTGAACAGCTCGTCGATCAGCGCGACCTCGCCCTCCCAGCCGGCCTCGATCACCGCCCTGCGCAGGTCGTCGTCGTCGACCAGCACCAGGGAGCAGTCGCAGTCGCGCATCATGCCCACGAGCTCGTCCGCCGCCTGCCGGGCGTACAGGGGCACCACCACGAGGCCCTCCGCGAGCAGGGCCAGATCGGTGGTGACCCAACGGGTGGAGTTGGGACCGATCAGCGCCACGCGGTCGCCGGCCGACAGCTCCCTGCCGCGCAGCCACGTGCGAGCCTGGCCCATCCACTGCAGCATCTCGGCGCCGGTGGCCGCCAGGGGGCCGCTCGGGTGGATCTCGGTGACGAATGCCCCCGCCGGGCGGGTGCGGAGCTGGTGGACGATGCGGGACAGGACGTTCATGGGGCACTCCGGTGGCGGGAGATCAGCTGGTGCAGCTCCGGCGACAGCGGGGGCAGGTGGTCCCACACGTCGCCGCGTCGGCCGCGGCCTTCGGGCAGCGGGAAGCCGGGCAGCTGGTCGCGGACGTAGTCTGCCAGCATCTGGCCCATGCGTCCCATCATCTCGAGGTTGCGGACCACGCAGGCCTCGATGCCGCGCCGGGTGGCCTCCGGGTGGCGGTGGACCTGGAGCAGGGCCTGCTCGATGTGGCCGGCCAGCTCCGGGTCGTCGACGCGCAGGCTGAGCTCGGGGGTGCCGCGATCGGCCATGAGGTTGGCGATGCGCTCGTCCATGGTGACGCCCACGCTGAGCACGCCGGCGGGCATGGTCATCACGCAGGCGTGGTAGCGGCTGGAGACCATGTAGGTGGCCTGGCGCATCAGGCTGACCATCTCGAACATCTCGAGCTGGTCGCTGACGAACACGGGGGCGCCGTCGAGCCGCTCCGACAGGCCCTCGCAGGCCTCCCGGTCGAGCTGCTCGCTACCGATGCACACCATGAAGACGTCCTGGTGGCGCGCGAAGCGTCGGGCGCCCTCGGCCATGGCATCGAGGTAGACCCGCTGCTTCTCCTCGACCTCGTGGCCGCCCTTGTGGAAGTAGATGGAGGCGTAGTGCTCCTTGCCGTGGGTGCCGAGGAGGGCGTGGCTCACGCCCTTGCCCAGATCGGGCCGCACGGGCCACCAGAAGGGGTTGATGGGGCACAGGGCGAGCACGGGGGTGACCCCGTCCCAGCCGGCGTCCATCAGCAGCTTGCGGCCGACGTCGGACGGTGCGGGCTGGAAGGTCCAGGCGGTGTCGGTGCCGAGCTTCGTCTTCAGACCGAGCTCGCCGAGGACCTTCCGGCTGTTCTCGTTGCGGGTGATGACGAAGGCGCCGTCGCAGCTGCGCTTGACGAGCTCCTTGAGGGAGTCGGTCATGTCGCCGGCCTCGCCGCCATAGGCGATCGAGAGCTTGTGGCTGGCGGCGGCGAGCCCGAGGGCGCCTGCCATGTAGGTGGACAGCGCGCTCGCGAACTTGCTCTTGAACATGGAGCCTTCGCAGGCCACCACGCCGTGCACCTGCGCCACCTCGTCGTACAGGAACTTCGGGAAGATCCGGGGCATGACGACGTGCTTGACCGTGCGGAAGTAGCCGGCGGTGAGAGCGGCGTCCTGCACGTGGATCGACAGGTCGAGGTTGTCCTCCCCGAGCACGTGGCGGAACTGACGGATCATCTCCTCGACACGGACGTCGGCGCCGGTGTTGCGGGTGCCGGAGTAGCCCGCGAACAGCAGACGCAGGGGCTCACCCTGCCGCCAGCGGGCGTGGGGCATGGTGGGGTAGGTGCTCCGGGCCCGCTCCACGAGGGCGCCCATGGCCACCTGCAGGCCGGTGTCGGCGTCCACGTTGCGGGCGACCTTGCGCAGGCCCCGCTGCAGGGTGGAGATGAGGCTCATGCCAGCTCCTTGCTGCGCTCGGCGTAGGGGAACCGGAAGTCGTGCTGCTTCGACCAGGTGTACAGCTCGGCGGCGTACTCGCTGAACGGACGGGGCGCCTCGCCGCCCATCTCCTCGATGACCCGCTGGTTCGAGAACACGGTGTCGTAGGTGATGTAGGGCAGGAACACCTTCATCAGGGCGCCCACCTGGGCCACGATCGACGTGCGGGGCATGCGGTTCATGGCCCGGACGCTGCCGTCGAACACGGGGATGAGGTTGGGCGCGAAGCGTGCCTTGCGACCCTGGGCCGCGGCGATGGCATCGGCCACCTGCTGTGAGGTGAGGGACTGCTCACCGCTGGACAGGTGGTAGATGTCGTACTTCGGGGCATCCTTGGTGTGGATGGTGGCGATGGCCCGGCCCACGTAGTCGGCGTTGATGATGTCCAGGCGTGCCGTGGGATCCAGGGGGATCACCGGGAGATCGGCCAGGGTGCACAGGGCGCGCACCATGTCGAACTGGGTGGTGCGGGGGTGCCGTGCGTCGCCCATGACGATGGACGGGCGGAAGAAGACCTTGGAGGTGTCGGGCAGGAGCTCCCGCACCATGTGCTCGGTGAACTTCTTCGTGCGGCCGTAGGGATCGTAGTCGGAGCGGTTCCAGTCGATGGCCTCGTCCTCGTACACCACCTCGGCGTTCCGCTGGCCGGCCACGGCGACGGTGCTCACGTGGCTGAAGCGCTCCAGACCGCTGGTGTCGCGGATGCGCTGGGCCAGCTTGATCAGCGACAGGGTGCCGCGCAGGTTGGTGTTGAAGCACGCCTTGGACGACTTTCGGTTCAGGCTCGCGGCGATGTGCAGCACGGAGTCGACGTTCTCGGCGGCCCAGGCGGCGTCGGCCTCGGACAGGCCGAGGCCGGGGGCGTGCAGGTCGCCGGGGAGGATGCGGAAGCGGTCGCGGAAGCCGTCGAACCGAGCCTCGGACATGTGCAGCTGCCAGGCCTTGTACAGCTTGTCGAGTGCGTGTTGCTCGCTGGTGCAGCGCACCATGAGGGCCAGGTCGTGGTCGGTCTCGGTGAGCAGGTGGTGACACACGTAGCTGCCGAGGTAGCCCGTGCCGCCGGTGAGGAAGATGGTGGCCATCAAGCGGCTCCCTGGATGGAGTGGGTGGAGGGGCCCGGAAGGGTGAGGGCCGGGGTGCTCGGGGGATCGGTGGGGACGGTCTGGCGGTCCATCACGGGGAAGGTCCAGCGATGGGAGCCGGGGAACTGCACGTCGAGCCAGTAGGTGCGCCAGTCCAGCGCGCGCAGGTCGTCGTGCAGGAAGTCCCGCTCGCTGTCGTGGACGTCGTCGAGCAGGGCCTGGGTGTGGTGGGCCTCGAAGATCCAGTCGTGATCCTGGATGAAGGGGGTGTAGGTCTCGAACATGCGATCGAGCTGACGGATCCGGCGGGCGTCGTTGCGCAGCTTGCGGCGGGTCCTGCGCAGCCTGCTCTCCGCCTCGCCCTTCAGCTTCCTGCCGAGCAGGGACGGCACCTTGACCTTGCCGAGCAGCTCCTGGGCGCCGTCCATGAGGCCGCTCATGCCCGAGGGCGAGAACACGCCGGGCGCGTCGGCGCCGATGGCGCGGATGTCGGTGTGGGCCCGCAGGCGCTCGCCGAGGGTGGTGCCGTGGCGCTGCGCGTGTCGGCGGGCGGCGAGCGACGTGAGCTCGGCGGTCTGGGCGAAGGTGGTGGGGTTCAGATCGCTCGTGGCCACCTGGTAGACCGCCTCGGGGGCATCCTGCAGCGACTGGGCCAGGGCGCCGAAGCAGGTGCGGACCACGGTGTCGACGGGCACGACGTCGAAGCGGTGGCCGGGCACCACCGGCAGGTCGCGGAAGCCGGTGGCGATGTACCACATGATGGGACCGGCGGTGTTCAGGCCCTCGTTCCAGCCGGGGAACGGGAACGTGCGGGCACACTCGACCACGGCCGGGCGCACGGTGTGCACCTTGACGGGCTGCGCGGCGAGGACGTGCTCCGCAAGACCCTTGGTGAAGGTGTAGATGTTGGGCCAGCCGAGGTGCTCGGCCGCGGCCTGGACGTGATCGATGCGCTCGTGGGCGCCACCGATGGTGGCGATCTCCTCCCACAGCCGCTCGGCGGTGGCGAGGGCGTCGAACGGCGTGCCGTTGGGGCTCAGGCCCGGCACGAGACCCTCGTGGATGCGGCCATCGCGCCTGCCCGCGACGAAGCAGGTGGACACGTGGATCATGCGCGGGGTCTTCAGCTCGCTGGCGAGGGACGCCATGTGCAAGGCGCCGAAGGTGTTGCTGGCGAGGCCCTTGAGGGGGTCGGGCTGGAAGTCGGTGAGGCCCGCGAAGTGGACGACGGCATCGGCGTCGGCGACCAGTTCCTCCCGCACATCGGCGGGCATGCCGAGGTCGGGCAGCGAGATGTCGGCGTCGACCACGAACAGCTTGCGCTGCAGCAGCTTCTGCCAGTCGCGGCCGTGGGCGGCCTTCACGGGACGAAGCGCCGGCGAGATGTCGAAGGCCTTCGCCACCCGTTCGGCGGCATGGGGGAAGCGACCGGGGCGGGTGAGCAGGGTGATGCGCCGCACCTGGGGCATGTGGGTGAGGAGCATGGACAGCCACACCTTGCCCACGAAGCCGGTGGCACCGGTGACGATGAGGTGCTTGCCCTCGAGGAGCTCGGAAAGCGGGGGCGTCATGGGCGGGCCTCCACGACGGGCCACCGGAACTGGTGGGCCTGCCGGCGCAGGGACAGGGTGGGGGAGACGGCGCAGGGACGGCCGACGGCGCTCAGCATGGGCACGTCGCCGCCGCTGTGGCCGTAGCCGGCGGACAGGGCCGGGTTGAGGTGGTGGGCGCGGGCGTACCGCTGCAGCCAGGTGCCATCGATGCGGCCCCGGAGGCCGTCGCCGGTGAGCTCTCCGGTGAGCAGGCCACGGTCGTCGGTGGCGATGGTGTCGGCCACCAGCTCGTCGACGGGCAGCCCCTCCAGCAGGGCCTCGGCGAGGGTGCGCGGCAGGCTCGAGATGACCACCACCCGATCTCCGTGGGTGACGGCCCGGTGGAGGAGATCGTGGCCGGCGGCGAGGGCCCGGGAGGTCTTGTGCGCGTGGACCCAGTCCTCGCACAGGGAGAGCCAACGATCCGTGGTCCAGCCATCGGTGAACGACCACTCGCTCAGCGTGCGGGCGTCCGCGCCCAGGCCGCCGAGGGTGGACGAGGTGAGCGCGCCGAGGAACACACGGCCGATCCCCTTGAGACGGTCGCCGGGCTGGGCGTCGCGCAGGGCGAGCCAGGCGGCCACCGCAGCGGGATCGACGGAGAAGAGGACGCCCTCGAGGCGGAAGAAGGCGGCGGAGTCGGTCATGGGGCCTGCCGTGGTTTGATTAGACTGACATGTCAGTCTAGTCGTGGATACCATGGGTCGTGACGCAGGGCAACCGGGGAGAGCGGGGTTCCGACGCGCTGGTCGGAAGGGGCGCCTGTCGACGAGCCGGCGACACTACAGGAACCGCGTGGTCAATGCCAGTGTGTGTTCCGCCGAGGCTTGTGGGCGCTGTGCGAGCCGGATACGGGGGCGTCTTGTCCGAATCCCTGGAGGCCCCCGTGACCCTCGCCATCGGAACCCACTCCGGCACCTTCCATGCCGATGATGTGATGGCCGTCGCCCTCATCCGTACCTTCGTCGACGCCGACGCCACGGTGGTCCGCACCCGTGACGACGCCGTGCTCGACCGCTGCGATCTCGTGGTCGACGTGGGGGGCATCTTCGATCCCGCCAAGGGGCGCTTCGACCACCACCAGGCGAGCTACACGGGGCCCCACAGCTCCGCCGGGCTGGTGCTGAACTGGTTGGAGGACGAGGGCAAGGTGTCCAGCGAGCTGGCCGACTACCTGCGCAAGGAGGCGGTGGAGTATGTCGACGCCGTCGACGTGGGCGCCACCTCCCCGACGATCGGCGTGCCCTGCCTTCCCCGGCTGGTCGAGACCTTCGTGGCCCAGGCCGACGACGACGCGAGCCGGCTGGCCATGTTCGAGGCGGCCGTGGTCATGAACCGGCAGATCCTGCAGGGCATGGTCCGGGAGCACGAGCGCCTCGTGGAGGCCCGCACGGTGGTGGAGGCGGCCATGCGCAAGGCCGAGGCCGAGGGGACCTCCGTGGTCGAGCTCGACCGCTACTACCGTTGGAAGCCGGCCTACTTCGAGCTCGGCGGCGAGAGCCACCCCACGGCCTTCATGATGTTCCCGGCCGACAACGGCACGTACAAGGTGCTGGCCATCCCGCCGGTGCTCGGCAGCTTCGCCCAGAAGGTCTCCCTGCCCGAGAGCTGGGGCGGAAAGATGGGTGAGGAGCTGCAGGCGGCCACGGGCGTGGAGGGCAGCGTGTTCTGCCACAAGAACCTGTTCATCGCCGTGTTCCAGACCCGCGAAGGCGCGCTGAAGGCGCTGGGCGATGCGGGGCTGCTCGGGTCGGAGATCGTGGGCAGGCGATAGGGCGACCTGGTTCAGTGCGCGTCGGCAGCTTCGGCCCGCACCTGCTTCTCGTCCTCCACGAGCGCTCGGATGCCCTTCACGTCGATGGGCTCGATCCCCTGGTGCATGGCCCACCCCTCACGCGTGAGCCCGTGCTCCATGCGCAGGATGCCCGTCAGGGTCGGCCGTCCGTCCCCGCCCGCCAGCACCACGAAGTCGTCTCCCGCCTCACAGGCGGGGATCCCGCTCACGCGCTGCCTTCCGAGGGTCGGGTGGACACCGCCGGGGAGCTCGAAGGTCAGGTCGTAGGTCTTCTCGCCCTTGAGCGTGTCGTGGACCGCCAGCACGCAGGTGGTGACCAGCCCCTTCGGTGTCTCCCGGCTCCGCGCGTCGACCACGACGCCGGCATGGATGGCCGTGGCGTGGTGCACCAGCTCGGACCAGCTCAGGCCGCCATCCCCACAGGTGTGGGGGGCGGCCTGGGCGTGGGAGGTGAGCAGCAGTGCCCACAGCGTCCGCATCATCGCCGGCGCCTGCCGGCAGCGAGGAGGAGGCCCGCCAGCGTCATCGTCAGCGAGGCGGGCAGCGGCGCGGTGGAGCAGCCCGGTCGGAACCGGGGGTAGCTGCCTGAGTCCGGGTACAGGGCCCGTGCGCCGTCCTGATCGTCCCAGTGCAGGTCCCGCTTGCGCAGCTCGCCCCGGCGGGTGGTCGCGAACATGGTGGCCTCGTAGAACTCCGGCGTGTGGTCGAGGCCGATGGCGTGACCGAGCTCGTGGGTCATCGCGTTCTGCAGGTCCATGCCACCCTGGCCCCAGTTGGCCGTCGAGGTGTTCACGCGCACGTCGAAGCCGACGATGTCGCCGTTGGCGGCGGACCAGGTGCTCGTCAGGGCCAGGATGTCGTTGTCCCACTCCCAGTCGTCCTCGAAGTACACGACGTTCTGCTTGTCGTGGGCCGGCTTGGCGATGTCGGTCTCGCCGGCGTACTCGAACCACAGGTAGGCGCCCTCGACCGCCTCCCACTCCGCGAGGCTCTCCGCGACGAGCTCGTAGACGGCGTCGTCTCCGAGATCCTCTGGCACGGAGTCCGCGTTGAGCGACCACTCGACGGGCATCTTGCTCCAGGACACCGGGATGCCGCGGTCGTTGGTGATCAGCTCGAAGGCCTGGGCACTCGGGAGTGCGAGAAGCAGAAGTCCCCACATGAGGCGGTCTCCTGGTACTTTCCCCAATGTGGAGTCCACGGGGAAAGCTGGCTTGGCAGGGTGGATCTCACAGAGCTTCTCGGTGGTCCGGGCGGCGTCGTTGAATGTGGTGTCGTACGGTTTGCTGCGCAGTCGTCGGGCCTTGCGTTATGGCCGGGCGACGTGGACTGGTTCGGAGGAAGCACATGGGGTCGTCGAAGCGCAGGAAGCTGTCCGCCACGGGAGCCCTCGCGGCCGGGTTCAAGGAGGGCATGGGGGTCCTGCCGGCATGGCTGGGCCTGTCGGTGGTGCTCGGGGTCGGCGCAGGCATGCTCGACCACAGGATCGCGGCGTGGATGGCCGATGATGCCCACCTCGGCGCCCTCAAGGGGCTGTCGGACATCCTGCTGGCGGTCGGTGGTCTCGGAGCCGTGGTGTTCCTGATGCAGCTGGCCCGGCGGTCCAGTGCCAGCCGGAGCAGCTGGTGGCTCCCGGTGCTGGCCCTGCCCGCGTTGCTGTCCGGCCTGCTGTTCCGGTCGCTCATCGCCAACATGGGCGCCGCCCAGACCGACGCCTACGCCGGCCTCCTGCTCGCCGCGTTCGCCCACATGTTCCTCATGCTCACGCTGTTCGGCGTCATCTTCACGCCGCTCATGGCCTGGGTGCTGCTCACGGGCGTGGAGCGCCGGCGCCTCGGCGAGACGGGACCGGCCCTCGGAGGCATCGGCCGGCTCTTCGACGTCATGGTGCCGGTGGGCCTGCGGGAGCTGCTCGTCAGCGTGGGCTACCAGATGCTCATCGTGCCCGGCGTGTGGTTCGACATCAGCTACGTCTTCACGCCCCAGCTCGCCGTGCTCCACCCCGAGGAAGACGCCTTCAAGGTGAGCAGCCGGGTGGCCAAGGGCATCCGATCCCGGATCTTCCGCCTCAACATCGTCATCGGCCTCGGCAAGATCCTCGGCAGCATGGGCATCGCGGCCCTGTTCGGCTCCGAGGCGTTCAAGCTGTACAGCGCCGTGGCGATGATGGGCACCCCCCAGGATCTCGTGAAGCTGCCCACCGCGCTCGTGTACATCGTGCCCGTGTTCCAGGTGTTCATGACCGGCTGGTGGCTCCTGGCCGCGTTGCAGTTCTTCCGCCCTCGAATGGAGCGGCTGCTGGCCCGAAGGGCTGACGCCACCGGTGGAGCGGAGGGTTCGGCTTGAGTGATCGTGCGACCTTGTCCTCGGCGCCCCGGTTGTGGGCGAAGGGGACGCCCTGGGCCGGCCTCCATGGGGATGCGCTGGCCTTCGTCCTGTCCAGGATCGAGGACGAACGGCCTGTCTGTGTGGTCGTCGACGGTGAGGACGAGGCCGCACGCATGGTCCGGGCGCTGCAGTTCTTCCACCCCACGCCCCGACGCGTCGAGCACCTCCCCGCCGACGACGTACGGGCCTACTCCGGCTTCTCACCCTCGGCGGAGGTCGTGCAGCAGCGCATGCGCGTGGGCTACCGCATCCAGCGGGGCGATGCCCTCGTGGTGGTCGTGAGCGCACCCGCCCTCGCGCGCAGGGTCATCGCGCTTACGGCGCTCACCGAGCAGAGCCTGCACTTCGTGCCCGGTGAGGAGCTGGAGAGGGAAGACGCCGTCGCCCACCTCACGAACCACGGCTACCTCGCCGTGCCGCAGGTCACGGGGCCCGGCACCTTCGCCCTGCGTGGCGATGTGCTCGACGTGTGGTCCGCCGGGCTGAACCGACCGGTCCGCATCGAGTTCTTCGACGACGAGATCGAGCGCGTGCAGCAGTTCCACCCCCGCAAGCCTCGGGCGATCCGCTCGCTGAAGGCTGCCGTGGCCCTGCCTGCCCGGGAAGAGCCCATGGGGGAGGGCGTCGTCGCCGAGATGCAGCGGGTGCTCGGCCAGCACGTGGGCACCCAGCGCCGTGGCCATCGGATGCGTCGCCGCATCATCGAGGACGTGCGCGCCGGCGTGCGGTTCAGCGGCCTCGAGGACTACCTCACGTCCATGGTCGACACCGTCGATCCCATCGACTGGCTGCAGGACTTCGACATCGTGGTCGTGCAGCCCCAGAGCGTGCGTGCGGGCGTCCGCCATGCGCTCGACACAGCCAGGCGTCGCTGGGAGGACCTCGACGAGGAGGAGCGGCCGCTGGTGCCGCCGGAAGAGCGCCACGCCAACGACACCCACCTGTGGGCGCGCCTGAAGACCGCGCAGCGCGTGCACGAGTACCGCGGACAGGAGGGCGCGGCCGACCTCGGCACCCGCCCCGTCGGGGGCTACGCGGTCCGGGGCACCGATCTCGCGCCCGTGGCACGCAAGCTCGGGGACCTGGCCGACAAGGACGCTCGCGTGGCCCTGGTGGCCGACACCGCGCGGCGTGCCACCATGCTGGTCGAGCTGTTCGAGGAGCACGGCGTCATCCTGCAGGGGCGCACCCACTGGTCCGACCTGCAGCGCGGCGAGCTCTCGCTGCTCCAGGGGGATCTTCCCCGGGGCTTCGTGGCGCCCGACGAGGGCTGGGCGTTCATCCCGGCCTCGGCGTTGTTCGGGGGCGCCGGTCGCCGCAGCCGCAGCCGCGCCCACGAGTTCTTCGACCAGGCGGTCGGGTCCGTCGCCGACCTCAAGGAGGGCGACGCCGTCGTCCACAAGCAGCACGGCATCGGCCTGTACCGGGGCCTCGAGCGGATGCAGGTGCAGGGGGCGGCCCAGGACTTCGTGGCCCTCGAGTACGCGGGCGGCGATCTGCTCTACCTGCCGGTGGCCAACCTCGCCCTGCTGTCCAAGTACACGGCAGCCACCGCGGGCAAGCCCCCCAAGCTCGACAAGCTCGGCGGTCAGACCTGGGAGCGCCGCAAGGGCAAGGTCCGCGACGCCCTGCTCGGCAAGGCCCAGGAGCTCCTCAAGCTGCAGGCCCGCCGCGAGCTGTCCATGAGGCCGCCCGTGGAGGAGCACGGCGACGACTACCGCACCTTCGTCGCCCGGTTCCCCCACCAGGAGACGGAGGACCAGGCCAAGGCCATCGCCGACATCATGGAGGACCTGTCCGCCGAGCGGCCCATGGATCGCCTCATCTGCGGTGACGTCGGCTTCGGCAAGACCGAGGTGGCGATGCGCGCCGTCATGCGGGTGGTCGAGGCCGGGCACCAGGCGGCCGTGCTGTGTCCCACCACCGTGCTCGCCTTCCAGCACTTCCGCACCTTCCAGGAGCGCTTCGCCGAGGTGGGCGTGGAGGTGGGCATGCTCTCCCGCTTCGTGCCCAGGCCCGAGCAGAAGCAGGTGCTCGCCCGACTCGCCAGCGGCGACCTGAAGGTGGTCGTGGGCACCCACCAGCTCCTCGGCGCCTCGGTGCGGTTCGAAGACCTGCGCCTCGTGGTGGTCGACGAGGAGCACCGCTTCGGCGTGCGTCAGAAGAACCACCTGAAGAAGATGCGGGCCAACCTCGACATCCTGTCCATGTCGGCCACGCCCATCCCCCGCACGCTCCAGATGGCCATCGGCGGCCTGCGGGAGATGAGCCTCATCGCCACGCCTCCCCAGGATCGCCTGAGCGTGCGCACGGCGGTGTCCCGCTTCGCGGAGTCCCGGGTCCGGGATGCCCTGCTCGCGGAGAAGGCGAGGGGAGGGCAGTCCTTCGTCATCCACAACCGCATCGAGACCATCGATGCCCTCGCCGACAAGCTGCGTGAGTGGGTGCCCGAGCTGAGCTTCCGTGTCGCCCACGGCAAGATGAAGGCAGAGCACATCGAGAAGCTGCTGCTCGACTTCATGGAGGGGCACTTCGACGTGCTCATCTCCACGGCCATCATCGAGTCCGGCGTCGACATCCCCAACGTCAACACGATGCTGGTGCACCGGGCCGACATGTTCGGCCTGTCGCAGCTCTACCAGCTCCGGGGCCGCGTGGGCCGTTCGTCCGTGCGCGGCGTCTGCGTGCTGATGACCCCGGACGAGATCACCTCCGATGCCCGCAAGCGGCTGCAGGTGCTCGCGGACCACACCGATCTCGGGGCCGGCTTCTCGGTCGCGGCGGCGGATCTGGAGATCCGGGGAGGCGGCAACCTGCTCGGGGAGTCCCAGTCCGGCAACATCGACGAGGTGGGCTACGAGGTGTGGCTGGAGCTGCTGGAAGAGGCCGTGGAGTCCTCCCGCGGCCACGTGGTGGAGGCCGTGTGGGATCCCGAGCTCGAGGTCCCCGTGCCCACCATCATCCCCGAGAGCTTCATCCCGGACATGAACGACCGCATCCGCTGGTACCAGCGGGTCTCCCGCTGTCAGTCCGAGGAGCAGGTCGACGCCCTGCTCGACGAGATGGAGAGCCTGCTCGGCGGCCTGCCCCAGGAGGTCCGGGATCTCGGCCTGGCGCAGCAGATCCACGTGGCCTGCATCCGCAACGGTGTGCAGCGCATCCGCTGGGCGCGCAAGCGGGTGAGGATGGACTTCCACCCCGCGCACCTGCCGTCCCAGGCACAGCTGGAGGCACTGCTCGAGCGCTACCCCAAGCGCATGCAGGCGGAGGCCCAGCCCGCCGGCGGCCTCACGCTGTGGGTGCGCTTCGCGCCGGCGGAAGGTGAGAAGCCCCTGCGCTTCATCCGCTGGGCGGTGGCGAGGGTGGAGCAGTACGTGAAGGCGTGAGGCCCACGGGGCTCACGCCTTCTGAACCGCCTTGGCCCAGCGCTTGCGCAGCCGGTTGATCTCCACCGGGTTGCCCGAAGGGTCGAAGGTGCGATCCTCGCGCCAGGCCGCCCGGATCTGGTCGGTGCTCGACCACACGCCCGTGGCGAGCCCCGCGAGCAGGCCGGAGCCGAGCCCGGTGGTCTCGATGACCGTGGGGCGCACGCAGGGAAGGCCCAGCAGATCCGCCTGCATCTGCATCAGCAGGTTGTTCGCCGCCGCGCCACCGTCGAGACGGAGTCCGGCCACGGGGCCACCGAGATCCTGGGCCATGGCCGTGAGCACGTCGTCGATGCTCAGGGCCACGCCCTCGAGGGCCGCGCGGGCGATGTGGGCCGGGGTGGTGCCGCGGGTGATGCCGCTGATGAGCCCGCGGGCCTCCGGACGCCAGTGGGGTGCGCCGAGGCCGGTGAGGGCGGGCACGAAGATGACCCCGCCCGCATCCGGTACGGAGCGCGCGAGGGTCTCGATCTCGGGCGCGGACTTGATGATGCCCAGGGAGTCCCGGAGCCACTGCACCACGGCGCCGGCGATGAACACCGAGCCCTCGAGGGCGTAGACGACCTCGTCGCCGAGCTGCCAGCCGATGGTGGTGAGCATGCCGTTGGACGACGCGATGGGCTCGCTGCCGGTGTTCATCAGGATGAAGCCGCCGGTGCCGTAGGTGCACTTGGCCTCGCCCTTGTCGAAGCAGGCCTGGCCGAACAGGGCGCCCTGCTGATCGCCGATCATGCCTGCGACGGGGATGCCGTCCGGGAGGAAGCCGACCCCCTTGGTGTGACCGTAGACCTGCGAAGAGGGCGCCACCTCGGGAAGGCAGGCCTCGGGCACGCCGAGCAGGGTCGTGAGCCGTGAGGACCAGTCCCGCTTGTGGATGTTGTACAGCAGCGTGCGGCTGGCGTTGGACGGGTCGGTGACGTGGGCCTGCCCACCGGTGAGGCGCCAGGTGACGTAGGTGTCGATGGTGCCGAAGGCCAGCTCGCCGTCGCGGGCCCGCCTGCGGGCGCCGGACACGTTGTCGAGGAGCCACTTGGCCTTCGTGCCGGAGAAGTAGGGGTCCACGACGAGGCCGGTGATGTCGCGGATCCAGTCCTCGTGACCGTTCTCCTTTATCTGCTCGCAGGTGCCCGAGGTGCGGCGGTCCTGCCACACGAGCGCGCGGTGGATGGGCTCGCCGGTGTTCCGATCCCAGAACAGGCAGGTCTCCCGTTGGTTGGTGACGCCGATGCCCTTGATGCGCGCCGGGTCGATGCCCGTGTCGGCAAGCACCGCCTTGACCGCCTTCTCGATGGACGCCCAGATCTCGTCCGGGTCGTGCTCCACCTGTCCCGGTGCGGGGAAGTGGTTGGTGAACTCGAAGTTGCGCTTGCCGACGACCTGGATGTCCTCGTCGACCAGCAGCGCGGTGGAGCCGGTGGTGCCCTGGTCGATGGCCAGGATCAGGGGCCCGTCTGCCGCCATGGGTACTCCTTCGATGAAGAGGGAGTGCCATCATACGGGAAGACGGGCCCGCCGGGGGCTCAGGCGGTGGTGACCGCCTGGCCCAGCAGATCCCGTGCGGCCTGCAGCGTGGCGGGGGTGAGGGTGTCGCCGCCCATCATGCGGGCGAGCTCCGCCGTGCGCTCCTCGGGTGCCAGCACGCGGGCCGCCGTGTGGGTGCGGCCGTCATCCACCTGCTTGTGCACGTGGATGTGGTGGTCGGCGAAAGCGGCCACCTGCGCCTGGTGGGAGATGCACAGGACCTGGTGGTGACGGGCGACCTCCTGCAGCTTGGCCCCGATGGCCAGGGCGATGCGGCCGCCGACGCCGGTGTCGACCTCGTCGAACACGTACAGGCCGCGGGGACCGTGCTCCGCCAGGACCCGCTTGACCGCGAGCAGGGACCGGGACAGCTCACCGCCACTGGCGACCCTGTGCAGGGGCTTGGGCGGCTCACCGGGGTTCGGGGCGATGAGGAACTCGACGTGATCCATGCCCGTGGCCCGCACGGGGACGTCGTCGATGAGCTTGTGGTGGGATGCAGGGAGATCCTGCACCCGTACCCGCACGAGGGCGTTGCCCATGCCGAGGTCGCCCAGCTGGGTGGTGATGAGGCCTCCGAGGCTGTTGGCGGCGCCCCGGCGGGCATCGGACAGGGTGCGGGCCACCGTGAGCAGGGCCGATGCCGCTTGGCTCACGCGCTCCTCGAGGCGCTCCACGGCGCCGTCGGCGTCTTCGAGGGACTGCAGCTCCGTGCGCATGTCGTCGACGCGGGCGAGCACCAGCTCGAGGGTGCCACCGTGCTTGCGGACGAGCGTTCGCAGGCTGTCGATGCGGTCGTCCATCTGGGCCAGGGCCACGGGATCGTGCTCGAGGGAGGCATGGTAGCTCCCGAACTCCGACGCGAGATCCTCCGCGTCGACGATCAGCTGCTCGAGCCGCTCCATGAGGGCGTCGAGCTCGGGGTCGAGGCCGGTGCGGGAGGACAGCTGCCGCTGCAGGTTCACCAGCTCACCGGCGACGGCCCGATCGGACTCGGACAACACGTGGTGGGCCTGCCACGCGCCTTCGGCGAGGCGCTCGGCGTGGACCAGGCGCTGCCGGGACGACTCGAGCTCGTCGAGCTCGCCCGCGCGGGGCTTGAGGGCGTCGACCTCCTGCAGGTGGAACCGCAGCATCGCCTCGCGGTCGGCCCGATCCTGGAGCCGGGCGCGGGCCTGCTCGAGCTCGCCGAGCTGCTCGCTCCACCGCGCGAAGTGCTCCTCGACCTCGGTGGCCGCGGCGTCGAGGCCGGCGAAGGCATCGAGGTAGCCGAGGTGGCTGGACGCCTGGGCCAGCCGGTGGTGTTCGTGCTGGCTGCAGATGTCGACGAGATCCCCCGTGAGGGCGGCGAGCTGGGTGCCGGTGGCGAGGGTGCCGTTGATGTAGGCGCGGCTGCGGCCGGACGGTCGGATCACCCGCCGGACCACCACCTCGTCGTCGGCGTCGGCGCCGAAGGCCTGCAGGCGTTCTCGCAGGGCGGGCTGCCGCGCCAGGTCGAAGATGGCCTCGACCACGGCCTGGCTGGCGCCGTGGCGGATGAGGCTCGCGTGGGCGCGCCCTCCCAGGATGAGCTGCAGGGCGGCGATGAGAATGGATTTTCCGGCACCGGTTTCGCCGGTGATGACGTGCAGGCCATCGGACAGTTCGAGCTCGAGCTCGGAGATGACGGCCAGATCGCGAATGCGCAGACAGGTGAGCATACGGCCTCCGAAACGGATACCTGTGGGGCCCGTGTCCGGCGAGCTGCCGGACGTTGGTTGACCTCTTTCGGAGCCCAGATGAACCCCAGGGAAGTGATCGAGAACGTTCTGAAGCGGAAGGCCCCCGACAACCTCGAGGTGTTGCTGGACTGGTGGAAGGCCGAGGGTCTGCAGCCCATGGAGCGCTGGGAGGTCGACCAGCAGATGCCGCTGGTGCAGTGGCTCGGCCGGCTGCAGCATAGCGCGGTCGGTCTGCTGCACTGGCCCACGCCCGACGAGCTCACCCGGCCCCAGGTGGTCCGCAGCCACGGCCGTCGCCTGGAGCTCCTGGGATCGAGCGTCGATCACTACCTCGCGCTGCAGGCGGCCACGCGGGATGCCCAGGGCGAGGGGTTTGCGGTCAAGCCGCCGGAATCGGTGTACTCCGAGGGCGATCTCGCGGTGTCGGGCCTGCCCCTGGCCGCGTGGATCCTGCTCAAGGGCGGCGGCGACCTGGCCACCTACGGCGCGCTGGTCCGTCGTCACATGAACAAGGGCGACACCACCGCGGCGCTGGTCTCCGCGGAGCGCGCGGCGTCCCGGTTCGCCGGCTGGGCCGAGCCGCTGGCCTGGCGCTTCGAGCTGCTGGCCACGATGAAGGCGGGCCGTGAGGTCCACGATGCTGCCGTCGCGGTGATGGGACTGCCCATCTGGACGCTCCGCGGCGAGTTCGCGCCCGTCGCCCGTGCCGCGGGCTGGCAGGATCCCATCGACGGATCCCCCTACGCACGCCTCGCGGTGGACCCCGAGCGTCTCCCGGCAGACCGCGCCGCCCACCTGATGGACGCCGTGGCCGTGGGGGAGGAGAGCTGGTCCGACATCCGTGGCCGTCTCGCCGCGTTGTACGACGAGGCCGGTCTCGAGGGCGTCGGGGACTTCATCCGCCTCGAGCACCTCTGACGCGCCCCGCGTGGCTGCGTCGGCCTGCCGCGGACGGCGCCGGCTGCCGCCGGTGGCTCAGTGAAGGCCGCGCATGGCCCGTGGGACGTCGGTGGCCACCCGCGCGATCTCGTCGCGGAGCAGCGCGACGAGGTCGAGGCACTCCTCGAAGCGTTCCTGGCCGATCCTCTCGACGAGGTGGGCCGACATGAGGGCCACACGGTAGGCACCCACGTTCACGGAGCTCCCCTTGAGCGTGTGGGCGCCGCGGCGGGCGAGGATGGTGTCGCGCTGCTGCAGGCCGTGGACCAGATCCCTCAGCGGGGCCGGGCTGGCGCCCACGTAGGTCTGCAGCAACTCCTCGATGAACTGCAGATCGCCCCCGAGATCGTCCGAGAGGCTCTGCAGGGGTTCGGTGCAGACGGGATGATCGAACCAGGAGGCGTCGGGCATGCGGCTGGCGAAGACCTCTGCGAGCCAGGCGTCGCTGCGCTGCAGGACGGCGAGCAGGGCCGGCAGATTCTCGGGGGTGGTCGGGGTGGATGACATGGGTAGTCCGCTGACGGGTGCGAGGTCGTTCGCCCTGACGAGCGGAATCGGCCGGGAAACGCTAGATTCGCAATACTTCCACCACATACACAAAGCGGGGTTCGTGATGCAAGAACGACTCACCGAGCTCGAGGTCAAGGTGGCCTTCCTGGAGAACTATGCCACACAGCTCGACGAGGTGTTGCAGGAGGCCGTGGCGAGGATCGAGATGCTGACCAAGGAGGTCGGCGAGCTGCGGGAGTCCCGGGCGGCGTTCTCGATCCGGGGCGATCTGAACGAGGAGCGGCCTCCCCACCACGACAAGATCTGAGGCCGCAGGGAAGGCGGATCGAACCGGTGCCCACATGGGTCCGGTTCTTTTGGTATCCTTGGTGGTCCACGGCGAACGTCGTCTTCCGGTGGGTACATCATGCGCCGTCTTCCTGTCGTCACCCTGCTGACGCTGTCCGTTCCGAGCCTGGCCTGGGCTGTCAATGATGCCTGTGATGCCTACGGTGCCCTCGTGGGCATCGAAGGTGCCACCGACGGCGATGCCACCGTGATCGGGGAGCACACGGCCGACTTCTTCGGCACCGATGCCCACCTGCTCGACTACGACGGCGACGGCATCCCGGATCTCGCCGTCGGCGCACCGGGCGTCGACGATGCCGGTCCGCGCGCGGGTGCGGTCTACGTGTTCCTCGGACCCATCGACGAGCTCAGCGCGCTCGATCCGGCCACGGCGGATGCCACCCTCACCGGCAGCGGGTTCAACGAGGGCGCGGGTCTGCGGATCGCAGTGGTCCCCGACCTCGACGCCGACGGCGCCGACGAGCTCCTCGTCGGCTCCCTTCCCGGGCTCGGCGCGAGCCACCGCGCGGGCGTGGCGTACCTGGTGTCCGGCGGTGGCCTCGGCACCCTCGATCTCGACGTCGATGCCCAGGCCCGCTTCTTCGGTGCGGCCACGGGCGACGAGTTCGGCTCGGTGGTGGCCTCGGCGGGGGATGCAGACGGCGACGGCTTCGGCGACCTGGCGATCGGCGCACCCAAGGCGGATGGCCTGGCCACCCGGGGCGGCGAGGTCCACGTGTTCTCCGGACCCTTCTCCGGCGACTACCACGCCACCACGGATGCCTCGTGGGTCCTGGCATCCGATCAGGACGACGCGTCCTTCGGCATGGCGCTGCTCGCGGTGCCCGATCTCGATGGCGATGGCGCCGACGAGCTCGTGGTGGGCTCTCCCAGGGATGGCACCCGTGGCATGCGGGCCGGTGCCGCCTACCTATTCACCGGCCAGACCCTGCCTGTCACGGGAACCCTGGGGCCGACCGATGCCCGGGCGTCCTGGCTCGGGTTCCGATCAGGGCAGCGCCTCGGCGCCTCCCTGGCAGATGGTGGGCCCCTCGGCACCTGGGGGCTCGCGCACCTGTGGATCGGCGCGCCCCAGGCGGGTCGAGACAACCGCGGCGCGGCCTACGCGGTCACCGTCGATGCCTGGGGCACCTCCGTGCCGGCCCGGGATGCCTGGCTTCGCATCCTCGGCGACGAGGCGGGGGCCCTGTTCGGCGGCAGCATCTCGGGCGCCACGGACGTCGACGCCGACGGTGAGGTCGACGTGGCCATCGGCGCGTCCCGCGCATCCACGGCTCTCCTCGGTCGCACGGGCGCGGTCCTCCTGTTCCACGGCCCGCTGCAGGGGGGCGTCCTGTCCGCCTCGGACGCTGCGCTGCGGGTGCACGGCGAGGCCGAGCTCGACCTGTTCGGCATGGCGGTCGCCTCCGGCGAAGACGTCAACGGCGATGGCTTCGACGATCTCGTGGCCGGTGCCTGGCGGGATGCGTCCTCCGGCAGCCGCAAGGGCCTCGTCACCGTCTTCCTCGGTGGCGAGGATCTCGTCGACGAGGTCACCTGGTACGAAGACGCCGACCTCGACGGCTGGGGTGACGACACCTCCACCCTCGCCGCGTGCACCCAGCCTGCCGGCTACGTCCAGTACGGCGGCGACTGCAACGACACCTCCACCGCCTACCACCCCGGCGCCACGGAGCCCTGTTCCGGCCCCGACTTCAACTGCGACGGCTACTTCGGTTCCACCGACAACGACGGCGACGGCTTCATGGCCTGCCTCGACTGCGACGATGGCGACGCGAGCGTCAAGCCCGGCGCCACGGAGTCCTGCGACGACGTCGACAACGACTGCAACGGCCTGGTCGACGACGTCAGCGAGTCCAACGGCGGCGTGATGTACCTCGTCGATGGCGATGGTGACGGCTTCGGTGGTGGCCTCGACGACAACCCGGGCAACGCCGTGGCCTGCTCCCTGCCTCCGGAGCTGCAGGGAGAGGACGTCGTGAACGTCGGCGGCGACTGCGACGACGCCGATGTCGAGGTCTTCCCCGGTGCCCTCGAGCTGTGCGACGGCATCGACAACGACTGTGACGACCAGATCGACGAGTCCGGCGGGGCAGGGGCCCCGGTGTGGTACCGCGACGCCGACCTGGACGGCGCGGGCGATCGCTGGAACACGGTCATCGCCTGCGAGCAGCCCGACGGGTACGTGGCCACCAGTGGCGACTGCCACGACGCCAACGCCTCCATCCTGCCGGGCCAGGCGGAGCTGTGCGATGCCCTCGACAACGACTGCGACGGCGCCACCTACCTGGGGGGGCCGGTGGAGGGCAGCGAGGCCTGGGTGGCCCTGGCCGGTGAGGCTGCGGACGCCGCCTTCGGCGAGCGGGTCGCGCTGGTCCCGGACATCGACGGCGACGGCCTCGCCGAGCTCATCGTGGCCTCACCGCGAGCGGGCAGCGCCGAGCAGGGGCGGGTCACGCTCTTCTTCGGCCACGGCGCCGGCCACCACGATCAGGGAGCCGGTGTCGACGTGATGTCCGAGCCCGCGTCCGTGTGGACCGTCACGGGTCACCTGTCGGGTGGCCGGCTCGGCTCCTCCATCGCCACCGGCGACCTCGATGGCGATGGCGAGACCGATCTGGTCGTGGGCGCACCGCTCGCCTTCTCCGGTGCGGCCCTGGCCGGCCGGGTCATGGTGTTCTACGGGCCCCTGCGGCCCGGTCTGGAGGTGGGCACGCGCCTCGCCGACTGGACCCTCACGGGCGCCGCCGGTGGCGAGCGGTTCGGCACCTCCGTCGCGGTCGAGGATCTGGATGGAGACGGCGTCGACGATCTGGTCGTCGGGGCCACGGGCGCGTCGGCCACAGCCAGCCTCGACGAGGAGGGCTCGGCGTCCATCTTCCATGGCAGCACCACCCGCCGCGTGGGGCTGCTGTCCCGCGCCAGCGCCGATGCAGAGCTGTTCGGCGATGCTGCGGGGGCGGGCGCCGGCTCGGCCCTCACCGTGTTCGACCTCGATGGCTCCGGGGATCCGGCTCTCGTGGTCGGCATGGCCGATCGCGATGGCCCCTCGGGCCTGCGGGATGGCGGCGTCCTGATCTGGTGGGGCTCCGCGACCCAGGCGTCGGGCACCCTCACGGAGGACGTCTCCCTGTACGGCGACGGCACGCTGATGTCCCTCGGTCGCTCGCTGGCCCACGGAGACATCGACGGCGACGGCGCCGACGATCTCCTCGTCGGGTCCCTCACCGCCGGAGCCTGGGTGTTCGCCGGCGGTCCGTCCCTCGCACCGTCCGGCCTGGCCCTGGATGCCGGGAGCGAGGCCCTGTGGAACTTCACCGGTGAGGATGGTGCGGGCGTCGGCCGCGAGGTGGCCTCGGCCGGCGATCTCGATGGCGACGGCGCCGACGACCTCCTGCTCGGCGCCACGGGCCTCGTGGCGGATCCCCAGAGCGGCGAGGGTCCCTTCGAGGGGGGCGTCGCGGTGGTGCTGTACGGCGGACAGGACTTCTCCAGCTTCTCCAGCGACGACCTCACCGTCGAGGTCGACGTCGTCGAGAGCCGTGGTCGCCGCCTGGCCGGTGAGGCGTTCCCCACCTGGAGCGCTTCCAGCCTCGGCGTCCCCGAGGGCGCATGGCTGGTGGGAGACGCGCGCACGGCCGGCATGGGGCAGGCGATCTCCGGCGGCCACGACATCGACGGCGACGGCCGCCCGGATGTGGCCGTCGGCGCACCAGATGCCCTCGAGGCCGGGTCCGGTGATGTGGTCGGGCAGGCGTGGGTGTTCCTCGGCGGTCCCTACGGCCTCGACGACGACGTCCCTCAGGGAGGCCTCACCGCATGGATCTGGGACGCCGACCTCGACGGCTGGTCCGACGAAGGCCTCAACGGCTTCGACGCGTGCGAATTCCACGTGCCGGTGAGCTTCGCCAATCCCTCGGCTCCCCAGGCCCTGGCCCTCGACGATTTGGAGCTGGCCCAGGACTGCGACGACACCGACGCCCAGGTGTATCCGGGGGCGGTCGAGATCGACGGAGACGGCGTCGATCGCGACTGCGACGGCTACGACGACGTCAACAACCTGCCCACGGCGGTGGTCACCATCGTCCGGGCCCCCGATGCCCCCACGCACCTTCCCGCGGGCGACACCCGCCTCGACACCACCGCGGATCTCCTGGCCGAGGTCGTGGCCACCGATCCCGACGGCGACCCCGTCACCGCCACCTTCGAGTGGCGGGTCGACGCCGGCCTCATCGCGGGCGAGAATTCGGACACCCTCGGGTCCGAGCACACCCAGCGCGACGACGTCGTCTCGGTCCGCGTCACCCTCGACGACACCCGCGACACGGTCGTGCTCCCAGACGTCAGCGTCACCATCGTCAACGCCCCGCCGAGCCTCGATGCCTGCGCCACCTCCCCGGATGCCGCCTACGTGAACACGGCGCTGCAGGCCAGCTACACGGGCCTGGCCGACTCCGATCCCCTCGACGCCACGCTGCTCGAGGTCCGCTACCAGTGGGAGATCGACACCGGCACCGGCTTCTTCCCGATCACGGGCCAGACCGGCGCCACCCTCGCCAGCTGCCTCACCCGGGGCACCACCTGCAGTGTCGGCGACGCACTGCGCCTGGCGTGCACCCCCTACGACGGCACCGAAGAGGGGGTCAGCCGCTACTCCGAGGGGGTCGAGATCCTCAACTCGGCGCCCACGGTCAACACCTGCACGATCAGCCCTGTGGGGGCGAGCACCGCGCTCAACCTCACGGCGGCTGCCACCGGAACCGACCTCAACGGCGACAGCCTCACCTGGAGCTGGGTGTGGGTGGTCAACGGCGTGGAGGACACCTCGGTCACCTCGTCGGTGTATCCGTCGGGCAACACCTCCCACTTCGACGTGATCCAGGTGCGGTGCACGGCCACCGACACCCACGGTGCCGTCAGCCAGGAGGTCACTTCCGCCCCCCTCACCATCGTCAACACCGTGCCCACCACGCCGTCGGTGTCCATCACGCCGGCGTCGCCCACCTCGGCCGAGGACTTCCAGGCGGTGGTCACCCAGGCGGCCGTCGACGTCGACGGCGACTCCATCACCTACACCTACACGTGGCTGCAGGATGGACAGACCTTCCCCACGCCGAGCGACCAGAGCCTGATGCAGGCGTTCGTCTCGGAGCGGGGAGAGGAGTGGACCGTCGAGGTGCGCGCCTACGACGGCTACGGCTACTCCGAGCCGGCCACGGCCACCGTCACCATCGGCAACTCGCTCCCGTCCATCACCTCGGCGAGCCTCGGTCCGGCGAACCCCGACACCACCGACGACATCACCGTCACGGTGGCGGGCTGGTACGACGAAGACGGCGACCCCCAGTGGGTCGAGGTCGACTGGTACATCGACGGCGTGCTCCAGTCGGCGCTGTCCGGTGCCGGCAAGACCACCCTCGAGGCGTCTGCCACGAGCAAGGGCGACCTCATCACGGCGGACGTACGCCCGATCGACACCTACGGCAGCGGGGCCCAGGTGTCGGCCGGCTCGCTCACCATCCAGAACGCGCCGCCGGTCGCCCCGGAGATCGAGCTCACGCCCAACCCGCCCGACGAGGACGACGCGCTGGTGTGCGACATCGTGGTCGATGCCGACGACGCCGACGGCGACACCCTCACCTACGTCTACACCTTCGTCAGTGACACCCAGGGCTCGGTTCAGATCTCCGGCGGCCTGAGCGATACGCTGCCGTCCAGCTACACCAGCTACGCCGAGGTCTGGTACTGCACCGTGTCGGTGTCCGACTCGAGTGGTGCCGTCGCGCCCCTCGCCACCAGCCAGACGGTCGCCGTGCAGGACGAGAGCGAGCCCTCGGCCCCCGTGGTCTCGCCGCCCACCCGCTACACCAACGACGAGGTCATCACCGTCACGGGCACCTGCGTCACGGGCGACAACGACTGTCACCAGGTCGTCGTCACCTGTGAGGACTTCACCGGCACCGACTCCGACACCGTCGACTGCGACACCGGCGGCGTGTTCGAGGCGGAGATGACCCTCGTCCGCGGCGCGGAGACCTCCTGCAGCGCCTACTGCCGCGACATCGCCCTCAACGAGTCGCTCGACTCCAACATCGTGCTGGTGGAGTCCTGTGATCCCGAGGATCTGTACGAGGACGACGCCGGCTACGGCGACTCCAGCGGTCTGGCCATCACCGACGAGGATCTCGGCAGCGGCAACGCCCTGAGCCTTCTCCTCGACGACGACAACGCCGAGTCCTTCTCCCTCGTGGGCAACATCATCTCGGGGGATGTGGTCGACTGGTTCGTCATCGACGCCACCAACACCGCCGTGCAGGGCCTCACCGATGGCGTGGCCACCACCAACCCGTTCCACTTCGAGATCGAGATGGTGGAAGGGGTGGGCGACTACGCCTTCACCGTGTGGCGCGACGACCCCATCGGCCTCGAGGAGTGCCCGGCGCTCGCCCCCTACGACGAGTACAGCTTCTTCGCGGAAGACGTCGGCGACGCCCCGAACCACTCGGTGCCCGCCAACACCCAGACCTGCGCCAACAACTCCGGCCTGTACAACGACTGCGAGGATCTCGGAGCCAGCGTGTGGGTCAAGGTGGAGCGTCTGCTTGGCCAGGACTGCCAGCACTACGACCTGAGGGTATACAACGGCCGTGCGCTGTAGCCCTCGGAGACCCCATGCCCGCCACTGGCCCCGCCAGCACCCTCCTCGCCGAACACCACCCCGCCGACGCCCAGGAGCGTGAGTACCTCGCGCGCATCCGGGGCCTCGTCCAGGACGACGTCAGCTGGTTCAGCAGGCAGCACTTCGAACCCGGCCATGTCACCGCATCCGGCTTCGTGGTCTCCCCGGACGGACGCAAGCTGCTCCTCATCCACCACGCCAAGCTCGACATGTGGCTGCAGCCCGGCGGGCACGTCGATCCGGAGGACGGATCCCTCGAGCTTGCGGCACGGCGTGAAGTGATGGAGGAGACCGGCCTGCGCGAGCTGCTACCGCTTCCCGGGTTCCCCCGTGCCGTCGACGTCGACGTGCACGTGATCCCCGCCAACCCCCGCAAGGGTGAGCCCGGCCACCGCCACTATGACGTGCGCTTCGCGTTCTGGGCCACCGACGAGGCCCTGCAGGCGGGTTCGGATGCCCTCGACGCCCGCTGGGTGCCCCTGGAGCAGGTCCGTGACGCCGGTACCGACGACTCCGTGCGTCGGGCCGTCCGCAAGCTCAGCCTGCGACTGAAGGGGTGGGCGTCCATGGAGCCCGCCTGCTGGCCCGCCGCCGAGCGCAACAAGCAACCCATCCTCGAGGTGCTCCAACGCTGGATCCCCGAGCCCTGCCGGGTGCTCGAGATCGCCAGCGGCACGGGCCAGCACGCGGCCTGGTTCGCCGAAGGGCTGCCCCATGTGCAGTGGCAGCCGTCGGATGCCTCCGTGCGCTACTGGCAGAGCATCCACGGGCGGCGGCTCCGCAGCGGGCTGCCCAACCTGCTCCCGGTGGTGCCGGTCGACGTGCTCGAGCCCTTGCGGCCCATGCCGCCTGTCGACGTCGTGTACTGCGCCAACATGATCCACATCGCGCCCTGGGAGGCCACCGACGGCCTGTTCCGTTCAGCCGCCAGCGTGCTGCGGGAGGGGCGTGGTCAGCTCATCACCTACGGCCCCTTCCAGGAGGCAGGGGTGCCGATGGTGCAGAGCAATGTCGACTTCGACGCCCACCTCCGCTCCCGCGACCCTCGCTGGGGCATCCGCCACCTCGACGACGTGGCGCGCATCGCGGCCGAGCATGGGTTCCGTCTGGTCGAGCGTCTGCAGATGCCCGCCAACAACCTCATGCTGCGGTGGGAGCGGGCAGGGGACTGAACGGCTTCAGGGCCCGCCGAACAGCTCGAAGCCGGCCGACTCGTCGTCGTGGGTCTCCAGGACCCACAGCATCTGCAGCCGCGCGAAGACGGTCTGGTCGGCTTCGGGGATCTCCCGGAAGGTGCCGGTGATCATCAGGTTGAAGGGGTCGGTCATGGGGGCCCACAGCTGCAGGACCACCTCTTCCTGATCCTCGTCGAGGTCGGAGATCTGGGCGATCAGCACGTCGTCCGAGGACAGGTAGGCGTCGCGGCTCAGGACGATCTGGATCTCCTCGAACATCTCCCCCACGGTGGGGGCGTCCGCGCCGCCGGGCTCGAGCTCGATCCCGATGAGCTGCAGATCGATGTCGGAGACGGGCACACCCTGTAGTCCAGCCGTGAGGCTGCCCACGTTCTGCACCCCCGTGGCGGCCGTCACCGTGCCGTCCATCGCCACGGCGGCTGCGGGCAGCAGGAGGGGAAGGTCGAGCTCCACGGGCACCGCCATCGTGGTGCAACCGCCGCACAGCACCGCGGCACACATCCCCAGGGCCTTCTTCATGGCACCTCCCTGTCCCACAGGTCGGGAGCTGTTCCTGCTGTCGGAGCCGAGGAGCGTGGGGAGCTGCCCCCTTGGGACATCACCGGACGCTCCCGGACGACAAACCGCCGGCGGGCTGGGAGCCGGCCGGCGGTGCGGGTGTCGAGGGCGGGGAAGGCTCAGGCGGCCCGGCGGCGGCGCACCAGGGCGGGAAGCAGGAGCAGCCCGAGCCAGGCGGGGGAGCCGCCACCCTGGTTGCAGCCGGAGCCATCGGCGAGGGCGAGGCCGGTGTCGGCGAGCTCCTGGCCGCCGGCGCAGTTCTCGTCGGTGACCCCGTCGCAGTCGTTGTCGACGCCATCGCACATCTCGTCCATGTCCGGGTGGGCCCAGCCGTCGAGGTCGTCGCAGTCGCCGGCCTCGGTGGTGTAGCCGTCCTGATCGATGTCGATCAGGCCCTCGTCGATCTGGCCGTCGCAGTCGTCGTCGACGCCATTGCCCAGCTCCTCGGCCCCGGGGTGGACGTTGGGGTTGGCGTCGTCGCAGTCGCCCTGGTTCTCGGCGAACCCGTCCTGGTCGTCGTCGCTGTTGCTGGTGTGGTTGTCGATGATGCCGTCGCAGTCGTCGTCGACACCGTTGGCCACCTCGGTGGCGCCGGTGTTGGTGTCCGGGTTGGCGTCGTTACAGTCGCCCTGCGCCTCGGACTGGCCGTCGCCGTCGTCGTCGAACAGGCTCGTGCCCTCGTCGACGGTGCCGTCGCAGTCGTTGTCGAGGGTGTCTGGCAGCTCGGGGGAGCCGGGGTACACGGAGGCATCGGTGTCGTCGCAGTCGCCCCCGTCGATGGCGTAGCCGTCGCCGTCCTCGTCGAAGGCGCCGCCGTCCACCGACCCGTCACAGTCGTCGTCGATGCCGTTGCTCATCTGCTCGACGGCACCGGGGAAGACGGCGGGCGCGTAGTCGTTGCAGTCGCCCTGGGCCTCCGTGAAGCCGTCGCCGTCGTCGTCGTACACGCTGGTGTTCTCGTCGACCGTGCCGTTGCAGTTGTCGTCGACCGCGTTGGCGGTCTCGGTGGCACCCGGGTGGCGGGTGATGTCGTCGTCGTCGCAGTCGCCACCGTTCTCGGTGAAACCGTCGCCGTCGTCGTCGAACGCGATGGTGCCCTCGTCGGTGTATCCGTCGCAGTCGTCGTCGATGTGGTTGGGCCAGGACACCTCGTCCTGGTCGCTGTTCATCGAGGCGCCGTGGGGCGGCACGTCGTTGCAGTCGACCGTGTGGTCGAAGCCGTCCTGGTCGAGGTCGTCGTCGAGGGTGAGGGGATCACAGTCGTTGTCGAAGCCGTCGTAGACGACCTCCTCCTCACCGGGGTTCACGTCGAACTCGGTGTCGTCGCAGTCGGTGCCGTCGGTGATGTAGCCGGGAATGGAGGCATCGCAGAGCAGGGCGGCGAGCATGGGGTCGTCCGAGCCGTAGCCGTCGCCGTCGTCGTCCGGGTGGTACAGCTCGGCATCGGTGACCGTGGGATCGGTCTCGTCGGCCACACCGTTGCAGTTCTCGTCGACGTCGTTCGGGTCGCAGATCTCGAGGGCGTCCGGGTTCACGTTCGCGTCGTCGTCGTCGCAGTCGCCGTCTTCGCCCACATAGCCATCGGGGGCGTCGCAGGCCGAGGTGACATCGAGGTCGTCGCCGAAGCCGTCACCGTCGTCGTCGGCCCACCACTGCGGTGCACTCTGCAGCGAGGCGTCCTCGTCGTCGGTCTGCTCGTCGCAGTCGTCGTCGACCCCGTTGCACACCTCGATGGCGCCGGGGTGGATCATGGAGGAGCTGATGCCCAGGAGGGAGCCACCATCCACGCAGTCGGTGGAGACGGTCGACTCGTGCCAGTCGTTGCAGTCCATGTCGGTGCTGTAGAAGAGCTCCTCGGTGCCGTAGCCGTCGTCGTCGAGGTCCTGGAAGCAGGCGTCGCCGCCGTCACAGTCCTGATCGATGCCGTCCGCCGCGACCTCGTCGGCGCCGGGGTGGATGGTGTCGTCGCCATCGTCGCAGTCGCCGGGGGAGGCGGTCCGGCCCGGCAGGGAGCAGTCCATGGAGGTGGAGGCCACGAGCACCGTGGAGCCCCACCCGTCGTCGTCGGCGTCGGTGTAGCAGTCCTCGGAGCCGTCACAGTTCTCGTCGACGGAGTTGCCCACCACCTCGGTGGCGCCCGGGTGGATGTAGTAGCCGTCGGGCGGGGTGTCGTTGCAGTCGTCGTCGTTGGTGGACACACCCGGAGCCGTGCAGGCGATGGACGTGCTGTCCTGCAGGGTGGAGCTGCCGTAGGTGTCGCCGTCGGCGTCGGTCCAGCAGGACTCCATGCCGTCGCAGTTCGAGTCCAGGTTGTCGGCGGGAGACTCGGCCTGGTCCGGGTGGACGGTGTAGTCGGCGTCGTCGCAGTCGTCCTGTCTCGGAGACACGCCGGGCCCGTTGCACTCGATGAGGGTGGAGTCGACCGTGGTGTTGGTACCGTAGCCGTCGCCATCGCCGTCGTCGTAGCAGGACTCGAGCCCGTCGCAGTCGGAGTCGATGGAGTCGGCGGGCAGCTCCACCGCGCCCGGGTAGATGCTCGCCCCCTCGGGGGACTGGTCGAAGCAGTCGTCGTTGTTGTCCGACACGCCGGGTGCGAGGCAGTTGAGCTGTGCAGACAGCTCGGTGAGGGGCCCGCCGAAGGTGTCGCCGTCGGCGTCGAGCCAGCAGGTCTCCTTGCCGTCACAGTCGGAGTCGATGCCGTCCGCCACGGTCTCGGTGGCGCCGGGGTACCTGTTGGCGTCTCCGTCGTCGCAGTCGGTGCCCAGGAGCGACAGGCCGGGCCCCGAGCAGTTGAGCACGGCGCTGGCCTGGGTGGCCGCGCCCCCGTAGCCATCGCCATCCCCGTCGAGGTAGCAGCTCTCGATCCCGTCGCAGTTCTCGTCGATCCCGTTGCCGGGGATCTCGGTGGCCCCCGGGTGGATGTCGCCGCCGGTCTCCGGGTCGTCGTTGCAGTCGGTGGCGAGCTGGGACGAGCCGGTGGTGCTGCAGGTGGAGCTCGTGGAGTCGACCGTCAGGATCGTGCCGTAGGAGTCGTCGTCGAGGTCTTCGTAGCAGGCGTACAGGTTGTCGCAGTCCTCGTCGATGCCGTTGGCGGGGATGTCCACGGCATCGGGGTGGATGGTGGCCACGGCATCGTTGCAGTCGCCGTCCTGCAAGGCCACGCCCGCGGTCTGGCAGGTGATGTCGGTGCTCGACTGGGTCTGTGAGCGGCCGTAGCCGTCCTGGTCCACGTCGGTCCAGCACAGCTCGGTGCCGTCACAGTTGGAGTCGACGTTGTCGGCGACCGCCTCCACGGCTCCCGGATGGATGCCGTCGTCGTAGTCGTCGCAGTCGGTGTTCAGGGAGCTCACGCCGTCGGCGTTGCAGGTGAGATCGGTGCTCGGGGCGGGGTTGATGGAGCCGAAGCCGTCCTCGTCGTAGTCGAGGTAGCAGGACTCGTAGCCGTCGCAGTTCTCGTCGACGCCGTTGTCGGCGATCTCGGTGGCGGAGGGGTTCAGCGCGGCGTCGCTGTCGTCGCAGTCGGAGCTGTTGTCCGCCACGCCCGGCAGGTTGCACAGGGGGTCGGAGGAGTTGATCGCCGTGCTGCTGCCGTAGCCGTCGTTGTCGGCGTCGACGAAGCACTGGGAGAAGCCGGAGCAGTCGTAGTCCACGCCGGCATCACTGCCCTGGGGAGCCCCCGGGTACACGTCCGACCGGCTGTCGTCGCAGTCGTTGTTGTTGTTGGAGGCGCCGCTCGCCGTGATGCAGGTGAGATCGGTGGTCAGGAACGTGGTGTCCTGCCCGAAGTTGTCGCCGTCGCCGTCGGTGTAACAGGACTCCTTGCCGTCGCAGTCCTCGTCCACGCCGCTGGCGGGCAGCTCGTCCGCCCCCGGGTGGATGGTGAAGCCCGTGGTGCTGTCGTCGCAGTCGTCGCTGTTGGAGGAGACGTTGCCGACGGAGCAGTCGAGGGAAGGGGAGTTGACGAGGGTGGTGGAGCCGTAGCCGTCGGAGTCCTGGTCCTCGAAGCAGGTCTCGAGGCCGTCGCAGTTCTGGTCGATGCCGTCGTTGGCCACCTCGGTGGCACCCGGATGGATCCCGGAGGCCCCGGCCCCCACGTCGAGGCAGTCGAGGTCGTTGGTGCTCACACCGGTGGTGGTGCAGGTGAGATCGGTCGAGGACTCCGTGCCGGTTCCGCCGTAGCCGTCCTCGTCGGCGTCCGTGTAGCACAGCTCCGTGTTGTCACAGTCCTGGTCGATGCCGTCGGCCACGCCCTCCACGGCACCCGGGTACACCCCGGCGTTGCTGTCGTCGCAGTCGCCGGTGAGCTCGGACACGTAGGGCTCGGTGCAGCCTCCGGACGTCGAGGAGATGGTGAGGCTGCCGCCGATGCCATCGCCGTCGGCGTCCACGTAGCACTCCTGCAGCGCATCGCAGTTCTGGTCGATGCCGTCGCCGGCCGGGTCCGGTGCGCCAGGGTGGATGCTCGCGTTGCTGTCGTTGCAGTCGTCGTTGCGAGCCGACCAACCCTGCAGACTACAGGTGACGTCTGCAATCTCGGACCAGCTCATCTGGTCGTTGCCGTAGGTGTCGTAGTCATCGTCGTCCCAGCACTTCTCGAGGCCGTCGCAGTTGGAGTCGATGCCGTCGGCCACGGCCTCCTCCGCATCCGGGTGGATGGCGGCACCGGTGCCGGGTGTGTCGTCGCAGTCGTCGTTCTCGAGGGACAGGCCGGGACCCACGCAGCTCAGGTTGCCGGTGCTGGTCTCTTCGTCGTGGCCCACCGTGTCGCCATCGTCGTCGATGTAGCACAGCTCGAGACCGTCGCAGTCCTCGTCGATGCCGCTCGCCACGACCTCCGGTGCGCCCGGGTAGACCGCCGCGTCGAGGTCGTCGCAGTCGTCGAAGTTGGTGGCATGACCCGCGCTCGTGCACGTGACGTCGGACGTGGTGGTGGTGGACCCCGAGCCGAAGCCGTCGCCATCGGAATCGACGTAGCAGATCTCCACGCCGTCGCAGTTGTCGTCGACGCCGTTCGCGATGACCTCCGGCGACCCTGGATTGACCTCGCCGTCCTCGTCGTCGCAGTCGTCGTCGTTGTCTGCCACGCCCGTGGCGAGGCAGCTCATCGCCGCGGAGGAGACCACCTCGGGGACGCCGTAGAAGTCGCCGTCCTCGTCGAGGTAGCAGTCCTCCAGGCCGTCGCAGTTGGAGTCGACCCCGTCGGCCACGCCCTCCGTGGCGCCCGGGTGGGTCTGCGTGCCGCCGATCAGCGGGTTGTCGTTGCAGTCGTCACCGCCGCAGAAGTCCCCGGCCGCCCAGTAGCCGTCGCCGTCCATGTCGCAGCACACGCCGTCGTCGGCGCAGTCCGGGTCGTCGCAGTCGATCAGCCCGTCGAAGTCGTTGTCGACGCCGTCGGTGCATTCCTCGAAGCAGGGCGGACAGTCCTCGGTGTCGAGGCAGTCCACCAGGTCGTCGGCATCGTTGTCCACGAGATCGTCGCAGATCTCGTTGCAGTCCGCCTCGAGATCATAGTCGCGGGCACTGTAGATGTTGCAGTCCGCGAAGGGGTTGAGGCTGCCCGCCCCCTTGCGCTCCACGATGATGAAGTAGGTGCGGTCCTCTTCACAGTCGAAGGTGATCTGCTCGTTGTTCGCGCCTCCACTGTTGGAGGCATCGAGGCAGGAGCTGGAGGAGCCCGACGAGCAGTCGTCGTCCATGACGAACAGGTCGACGTTGCAGTCGTTTCCGCTGAGGTCGATCGTGACCGGGGCGTCGTTGCCACAGGTGAAGCCCCAGACATCCGCACCGTCGTCGTAGTCGTGGGTGACGCCGCACCCGTCGTACATGTCGTCCTCGAACAGACCGGTGATGGTGTCCCACAGGTTGTAGGACACGTCACCCGACGCCGTGGTGTCGGTACAGGAGAGGATGTCGTTGTTGCTGATCTCACAGTCGTCCGCGAAGGCAGGGGAGGCCAGTTGGATGCCCAGCGCCACGCCGCCTCCGACCGCCCCACGGCGCATCGGACGCCCGGGACGAGGCCGGAACGCTATCGACGTGTCCATCAGTGACCGGAATCTTCTGCGAAGGTGCGGAAAACGAGCCTGAAACATGGTTCTCCCTCCCCAAGGAGTGCCGTGTTCCCACCAGTTCGGTACTGCGGAAATCACGGGGGCGCCATTGTCGCATGTCCGGCCGTCCATCACCACCGACCCGGCCAAAGCCCGGCCTGGCGGCCTGTCGAAGCGGGTCCGTCACGGGCGCGTGCCAAAATCAGGCCACGGCCGCGGCCGTGAAAAGGCGGTCCGTTCCAACCATGTCAGGGGGGCAGTCTCCGGGCGGTGTCACAAATCTCCGGACGACCAAAAAAGCTGGTCGCGGCTCGCAGGGTCTGCTGGTAAGCTGCGGCGTCCAGAAAGCCAGGAAGGGTGAGATCCCATCCCATCCCCACTGGCGTGACTTGTTGCCCAACCGAAACAGTCGGGAAGATATCCACATGAAGGTCTGCTTCGCCCCTCATCGTCTTTCGGTCAAGGTGGCCACCGCCGCCGCGCTGGCCGTCCTCCCTGCACTTGCTGCCGCCCAGGACGCACCCGTCCGCAACGGCGTCAGCGCAGACCCCGAGATGGTCAACCCCCGGTTCGGCGACTCCGCCCTTCCCGGCGTGAACGCTCCCAGCCAGGATGTGAAGAACACCATCCGCTGGGGTCTGTTCCTGCAGTACCAGACCAACCCCGTCACGGGCTATCGCCTGGACCAGGATGTCGGCGCCATCGTCGCCAACCGGATCAGCACGCAGCTCGGCCTGAGCTGGGATGCGACCGACTTCCTGACCGTGCGGATGGTCGCGCCCATCGTCACCAACTGGGGCACCAACGTCCCCGACTTCGACGCCTCCGGCGTCTGGATGGGCGACATCTACGGTGGTGCCACCGTCACCTTCCTGAAGACCAAGGGCTTCAAGATGGGTGTCGATGCCGACATCTGGTTCCCCTCCGGCACCCGCAACGTCTACGTGGGTGAGGGCACCCTCCGTGCCGGTGGTGGCCTGAACATGATGGGCACCCTCGGCCCCATCGACCTGATGGGCAACGTGGGCGTCATCGCCCGCCCCGTCATCGACACCGGCGCCGACTTCGACATCGGTCCCGAGCTGTACGCCGGTCAGGGCCTGCGCATCACGCTGCCCTGGCTGCCCCTGGCGTTCACCCAGTCCCTGCACTACCGCGGTTACTTCACCAACTTCGGTGGCGGTGATGCCGAGAACGCGCTGGAGGTCCTGGGCGGTGTCCAGATGCCCTTCCGCAACATCGGCTACAACACCCACATGACCGTCGACCTGCAGGCCGGCCGTGGCACCAACCAGGGCTACGGCACCACCGACTTCCGGATGGTCGCTGGCGTCACCTTCACCCGCAACCCCGGCAAGAAGCCCCGTCCGGTGGTGGTCGAGGTCGAGCCCCCGCCGGCCGTCCTCCCGCCCATCGTCGAGGAGCCCGTCGAGGAGGAGTGGCAGGAGGGTGAGGTCGCTCGTAAGGTCAACGACCAGATCGAGATCCGCGACCCGATCCAGTTCCAGGTCGACACCAACATCATCCTCCCCGAGTCCCTGCACATTCTCGACGCCGTGGCCAAGGTCATGAACGAGAACGCGCTGGTCAAGCTGGTCGTCATCGAGGGCCACGCTTCCGCCGAGGGTGACTTCAAGTACAACTACGAGCTGTCGGCATCCCGTGCCGAGGCCGTGTACCGTCAGCTGCTCATGAACGGCGTCGCTCCCGAGCGTCTCGCCTGGCGCGGCCGCGGTGAGGTCGACCCCAAGGTCGATGGTGAGGACGAGGAGTCCCTGGCCGTCAACCGTCGCGTCGAGTTCCACGTCGCAGCCCAGTACACCGAGTTCGACGACCTGCCGTCCTACGGCAAGACCCAGAAGCTCCCTTGGAACGGCGCCTCCAACAAGGTCATCCAGCCTCTGTCCCCCGCAGAGATCGAGGAGGCCCGCATGAAGGCAGAGCGCGACCGCGCTGCTGAGGAAGAGGAGGAGATGTCCTCCTTCGGTGGTTCCTCCGAGGAGGAGTTCTCCTTCGACGGCGATGATGCCTCCAAGTCCGAGGAGCAGGCACAGCCCGAGCCCGCACCCGAGGCGTTCGAGGACACCAGCTTCGAGGAGTCCGCAGAGGACGAGGGTGACGACTTCTTCTTCGGTGAGGAGGAGGAGCCCGAGGCCACCGAGCCCGCACCCGTCGAGGAGTCCGCCGACGAGGCCGCTCCCGCCGACGACGCCGCAGAGGACGACGCCGCCGAGGCCGGCGCCGAGTCCGACAACGCTGACGCATCTGATTCCGAGGGGGATGAGTGATGAACTGGAATCGTCAACCCACGCACCGCCGCGTGGCCGTGGGAGCCTGCCTTGCGGCAGCGCTCCTCGGCACGGAGGCCATGGCCCAGGAGAGGGCCATCGCCATCCTGCGCGCAGTCAGCGACATCCAGGTGTCCGACGACGTGGTGCAGAAGATCTACGATATCGGCGACGTGTCCACCACGTTCCGCATCGATGAGATCGACGTCAGCTCGACTGCTCCGTCCCTGCAGCAGCTCGACGAGTACGACGCCGTGCTCGTGTACAACTACGAGACCGCCTACGGCGATCCCGATGGCCTCGGCGACGTCCTCGCCGACTTCATCGAGCAGGGCGGTGGTGTCACCGTCATGGGTCGTGCCTGGGAGTCCGGCGGTGCCTACGCCCTCGGCGGCCGCTTCATGGACGAGTACTCGCCCTTCACCGACAGCGGCACCTACACCGTCTGGCAGGATGAGGTCCCCGAGTCCGGCCTGAACGCATGGCGCTCCGAAGAGGTCGATGCGGCCTCCGCACAGTACTTCGGCGTGGCCCGGTTCTACACCTACGCCCTGAACAGCGCCTTCCTCACGGGCCTGCAGCTCCGCGACAACGCCGAGCTCGTGTCCGTGTGGACCCAGTGGAGCAGCCTGCCCTACGTGCCCTTCGCGCAGCAGAGCCCCGACTGGCAGGGTACCCTCGGCGACCGCTGGGTCCTGCCCGGCAACGCCTTCCCGCCCGCAGACAACGTCGGCCTCGACGATGCCGGCTTCCCGTACAACCTGTACGAGAACTGGGAAGACGACTACGCCGCGAGCGAGAGCGACACCGGTCTGCCGATGCTCCCCGCCGATGAGGATGTCGTCGACCCCGACGACTGGGCCGATCACGCCCTGGTGGCAGTCCTGCCCCCTCAGATCGAAGGCTACGGTGGCGTCGTCGCCATCAACTCCGAGGCCGTCTCCTCCGACGCCGTCGAGGGTGGCTGGATGGCTGCGGGCAACATCGTGTCCCACGGTGGCGCCCTGATGAACTCCTCCATCATGTGGTCCATCCAGGAGCGACGCATCTGCTACAACAGCGCGTTCGCCTGCGAGCCTTCTCCGCTCGTTCCCTTCGGCGACCTCGGCTACGAGCTCGCAGAGGGCTGGTCCATGGATGACGAGGGCATGTTCTCCTACGAGGGCGGCCTGATCACCGACCCCCTGAACCCCTCCCTGAAGTGGATCGAGGGCTGGGAGGTCGACGACGACGGAGCGCTTCTCGACGGCGAGGGCAACGTCCTCGAGCCCCACGTCTACTGCGAGGACATCAACGCCAACGGCATGGACGTCGGCCTCGAGATGCCCATCGACTTCGAACTCGAGGGCTGCGAGGTCTTCGAGGACATGACCGTTCCGGTCTACATCGAAGGCATCGAGTACGGCTACCCCGTCTACCGCACCACCGACTGGTTCTGGAACTACGGTGACTTCGGTTGTGACTACCCCGTCAATGCCTGGGGCATGGGTTGGTACGACCTGAACGATCCGATGGCTCCCCAGCCGCCGCCCTGGTACGACACCGACCTCATCCAGTACTTCGTCGAGGGCTTCCCTTGCCCCGATCTCGACGCCGACCTGGATCTGCTCGGCGACTGTGGCAGCCCGATGCCCGTGGTCACCGTGGTGCACGATCCCTTCGGCATCCCGATCGGTGAGCAGTGGACCTCCGTCACCTTCGACGCCGACAACGCCCCCGCCTGCCCCAACACCCTGCAGATGGACGGCGACTGCGACAACATCGGCGACTGCCAGGACATCTGTCCCACCATCTTCGATGGTGCCCGCAGCCCCGACTCGCAGACCGACACCGAGATGTTCCCCGATGGCGTCGGCCTCCTGTGCGACAACGCCCCCGGTGGCCTGAACATCAACCCCGACCAGACCGACGCCGACTTCGACACCATCGGCGACATCATGGACAACTGCCCGGGCATCTACAACCCGAGCCAGTCCGATGCCGATGGCGATGGTCTGGGCGATGAGTGCGACAACTGCTACCTCATCGGCAACCCCGACCAGGCCGACTTCGATCTCGACGACGTGGGCGACGCCTGCGACAACTGCCTGATCGACTGGAACGCAGACCAGATGAACAACGACACCGACGAGTTCGGTGACATCTGCGACAACTGCCCCTACCACACCAACACCTACAAGGTGCCGGTGCTCGACGAGAACGGCGACCCCGTCCTCGACATCGATGGCAACATCATCTACAGCATCGAGCAGGACGACACCGACGGTGACGGCTGGGGCGATGCCTGTGATGTCTGCGAGGGCCCCGTCAACCCGATGCAGCTCGACATCGACGGTGACCTGCTCGGCGACGAGTGCGACAACTGCCCGATGGACTTCAACCCCGACCAGTACGACCTCGACCAGGACGGCTTCGGTGCGGTCTGTGACAACTGTCCCGACCTCGAGAACCCCAACCAGGCGGATCTCGACGGCGACGGCATCGGCGATGCCTGCGACAACTGCCCGCTGACCTTCAACCCCGAGCAGGTCGATCGTGATGGCGACGGCATCGGCGACCTCTGCGACGTCTGTCCTCTGGTGATGGACGAGGAGCAGGGTGATGTCGACGGCGATGGCGTGGGCGATGTCTGCGACAACTGCGTCAACCTGCCCAACGGTCTGCAGATCGACTCCGACTTCAACGGCTTCGGCGACGAGTGCGACATCGCACTGCGTGGCGGTGGCAACCGCGCCATGGGCTGCAACACCAACGCGCCCATCTCCATGACCTGGGGCCTCGCCCTGCTCGGTCTGGCCGGCCTCCGTCGTCGCCGCGATGACAACGTTCGTGGAGGTGCTCTGTGAGCCGCCGCAACATCCTTCGTCTCTCCCTGGTTGCAGGGCTCGGTCTGGCTTCCTCCGTGAACGCATTCGCGCAGGAGGAGGACACCTTCGATGTCGCCGTCCTCGGCGCGGTGTCCACCTGGGTCTACAACTACGACCTCGAGATCCTCGTCGGCGCCCACCCGGACGTCGACACCGTCGAGAGCTTCGAGATCTCCGGCTACACGCCGGTCCTCGACGACCTCGTCGATGAGGAGGGCAACCTCCACTACGAGGCCATCCTGGTGTACGCCGACACCGCCTTCCACGATGCCGACGAGCTCGGCGACGTGCTGGTGGACTACATCGAGGCCGGTGGTGGCGTCGTCGTGGCCGGCTACGCATTCAACGATGGCAACGCCATCGGCGGTCGCTTCGCGAGCGAAGGCTACTACCCGCTCACCACCGACGGTACCCAGCAGACCGATGTCGGTCCTCTGCGGAGCTGGTGGCCCGGTGAGCCCAACAGCCACGATCCCATCTGCACCGAGAAGGGCATCCACGCGATCTGGAAGGGCGTGAACTGGTTCTACGGTGGCGACAAGGCCATGCACACCAGCGGCCTGACCCCCACCACCACCGCGGAAGAGGTGGGTCAGTGGGAGAACGGCGAGATCTTCGCGGCCACCCTCGAGGCTGCCGCCGGTCGCGTCGTGGGCCTGAACTTCATGCCCGTGTCCAACTACCTGGCCAACATCTACCCCGGTGTTGAGGGCAACTACGAGGTGGGTGGCTACCACCCCCTCGACGGTGAGTTCGCCCTGAGCTCCATGGGCTTCTCCATCCTCGGCAGCTCGCTGCTGTGGTCGGCGAACCTGGAGACCACCAGCTTCAACTCCACAATCGTGCAGGACCTCAACTGCAACAACCTCGACTGGTCGGTCGAGTTCGAGGTCGATACCGCCGACCCCGAGTGCGAGAACGAGGAAGGTTCGTCCCGCGACGAGTTCTACCTGTACGGCGAGTACGGTTGCGAGTTCAACGTCACCAACCTCGATCGTGATGGCGACGGCCTCGGTGAGGTGCCCCAGCAGATCTTCGCCGACCCGGACGATCTGTACCCGGCCCACATCGGTCCCACGTGCGACAACTGCGCAGACTTCTTCAACCCTGACCAGAAGGACATCGACTCCGACGGTACGGGTGACTGCTGCGACCCCTGTCCCACGATTCCGCCCGCAATGCCCGGCAACCAGGATCAGGACTACTACCCGGTCGAGTGTGACAACACCGACGGCTTCTTCAACGACGACCAGGCCGACGGCGACTACGACGGCGTGGGCGACGTGGGCGACAACTGCCCCGAGCTGTACAACCCGTGGCAGCGTGATGGTGGCCCCCTGCAGGGCGAGCTGGAGTTCGCTCCGTTCCCCGACGGCGTGGGCGACACCTGCGACAACTGTCCCGAGCACATCAACCCCGGTCAGTCCGATCTCGATGGCGACGGTTGGGGCGACGTCTGCGACAACTGCGTGAACGTGCCCAACTTCGACCAGACCGACTTCGACAACGACGGCCTCGGCGATGCCTGCGACATGTGTCCGCAGAACCCCATCCTGGCCCTGTCCGACCTCGACAACGACGGTGTGGGCGACTTCTGCGACCAGTGCCCGAGCAACCCCGATCCGCTGCAGCTCGACATCGACGGCGACGGCTTCGGTGACGCTTGCGACAACTGCCCTGAGCTCCCCAACAACCAGGTGGATGCGGACCAGGACGGTGCTGGCGACGCCTGCGACAACTGCCTCGACCTCCCCAACGAGGATCAGCTCGACCTCGACGACGACGGTGTGGGCGACGCCTGCGACAACTGTCCGCTGGTGGGCAACCCCACCCAGTCCGACAAGGACAACGACGGCATCGGTGATGTCTGCGATGTCTGCCCCTCGCTGCGCAACCCCAACCAGCGCGACATGGACGGTGACGGTGCTGGCGACGAGTGTGACAACTGTCCCACCGTGGCCAACCCCGACCAGGCCGATGAGGATGGCGACGGCAAGGGCGACGTCTGTGACGTCCAGGTCCGTGGTGGCGGTGAGGTCTCCTCCTGCAACACCGTGTCTGGTGCCGGCTCCCTCGGTGGTCTCGCTCTGCTCATGATGGGCGGCTTCATTCGCCGCCGCCGCGACTGAGAAGGGTAGGCGGGCTGCTGTAGCAGGCTGGACGGCCTGCGTCGCTGCAGCCCGCCCCATTCTAGCGAAGGGTAGACGGCCTGCGTCGCTGCTGGCCGCCCCATTCTAGCGAAGGGTAGACGGCCTGCGTCGCTGCTGGCCGCCCCATTCTAGAGAAGGGTAGACGGCCTGCGTCGCTGCAGCCCGCCCCATTCTTCGTCACTGCTCTCGGGCCGACCGCAAGGTCGGCCTTTCGTTTGTTCCGCGTCTGGAACGCGCTTCAGCGACGCATCCCTTGGGTGTGTGGCTGAAGGGGCACCCTGGGATTGCATTCGCGTTGAGCCCGCGCTTCTTCTGGAAGCGCGGGTTTTTCAGGTCTTGGGGGCTGCGCTGATCTGCAATTTCTTGTGGCGACACGCTTGGCGGGATGCAAGCATCTGCTTGAACATCAGGGGGTCCGGGTTCGGGACGAGGGCAGGGCGCGTGCGCGTGGGGCGTGGGTGGCCGCCGTCTTCGTGAGGCCCGAAGCGGGCGGGAGGATGGGCAGTGGATAGTCGATGCAGGCCCACGCGTTGGCGTGGTGTGTGGGGGGTGTGCCTGGGAGCAGCCCTGGTGGGGCCCGAGGCCCAGGCGCAGGAGGCCGCGGTGGCGGTCGTGCGCGCGGTTGGCGATGTGGCGGTGGCGGATGACGTCGTCCAGAGCCTGATGGACGCGGGGGACGTGTCCCTGCTGTACCGGATCGACGAGCTGGATGCGTCGTCGTCCACGCCGACCCTGGCACAGCTGTCGGACTACGAGGCCGTGCTCGTGTACAACCACGAGGCGGCCTACGGGGACCCCGAGGCCCTCGGCGACGTGCTGGCAGACTACGTGGAGGATGGCGGCGGCGTCGTGCTGATGGGACGGGCCTGGGAGGTCGATGGAACCTACGCCCTGTCCGGGCGGTTGATGGAGGACCATTCGCCCTTCACGTCGACGGGAACCCACACGACCTGGAACGAGGTGCCACTCGGGGAAGGCCTCAACGGGTGGCGGTCGGAAGAGGCCGATGCGGCGTCGCCGCTGTACTTCGGTGTAGCCCGCTTCTACGTGTACGAGCTCAGCAGCGCGTTCCTCACGGGTTTGCAGCTCTCGGACGGGGCCGAGCTCGTGTCTGTCTGGACCAGGCACGCGAGCGTTCCCTATGCGCCCTTCGCCGTGCACGACCCCGCCTGGCAGGCAGACCTGGACGACGATGTGGCGAACGTAGGGCTCGACCCTGCGACCGGCCTTCCTTGGAACCTGTACGGGGGGGCGGACACCTCCACTGTGGATCCAGATGATCTGGTGGCCCCCGGAGACTGGGGCGACCACTTGTTGATGGCCGTGCTGGCGCCGGAGGAAGAGGGCCAAGGTGGGGTGGTCGCCATCAACGCCGAGGCGCCTTCCTCTGCAGTATGGGATGGCGGCTGGGACGCCCTCACCGATGGCGGGTCGCTGATGAGCAGTGCACTGATGTGGTCGATGCAGGCCCGTGGCACCTGTTTCAACGAGGCGTATGCCTGTGACGCGTATCCCTTCGAGAACGCAGGTACGTCTGAGAACCCGGACTTCCGGTGGGTCGAGGGGTGGAGTGTCGCCGACGACGGATCCGTCGTGGACGCGTCGGGCCAACAGCTCGTGGGGCACGTCTACTGCCAGGACATCAACTCCAATGGGCTCGACGTGGGAGAGGAGTCCCCGGTGGACTTCACGCTGGAGGGCTGTGAGGACTTCGAAGGCATGGCGCTGATCATCGGGGAGGGAACCCCGGACGAATACGCCTGGCCCGTCTACGACACCACGGACTGGTTCCTCAACCACGGCGATTTCGGCTGTGCCTATCCGGTGGGGGCCTGGGGCTTCCCTGGCTCGCCGGACATTCCCTGTGACGACGTGGACGCCGACTTCGACGGGCTCGGCGACTGTGATCAACCGGTGACGCTCCGCAGCGTGATCCACGATCCGTTCGGGATCGCCATTGGGGAGCAGTACACCACGGTGGTGCTCGATGCCGACAACGCGCCGGCCGTGGCCAACACGCTGCAGCTGGATGGCGACTGCGACAACATCGGGGACGAACAGGACGCGTGTCCGACGATGTTCGACGCCGCCGCGGACCCCGACAACCAGACGGATCTCGCCCCGGATGGCGTGGGCCTGATGTGCGAGAACTGTCCGGATCTCGTGCCTGGCAACGAGAACCCCGACCAGTCCGACGTCGACTTCGACACGGTCGGGGACGTGTGCGACAACTGCTCCAGCCTGTACAACCCTGACCAGTCGGACGCCGACGGCGACGGGCTCGGGGATGTCTGCGACAACTGTCCGCTCATCGAGAACGGCCCGGACGACGAGGACTTCCAGGACGACATGGACCTCGACGGTCTGGGGGACGTCTGCGACAACTGTCCGACGCGGTACAACCCCGATCAGCTCGACTCCGACGGCGACGGCTTCGGCGACGTCTGTGACAGCTGCCCCTACACCCCGAACGTGGTGTTCGAGCCGGTGCTGGACGATGAAGGCCACGCCGTCACGGACATCCACGGGGACATCGTGTACCGGGCCTACCAGCCCGACGGTGACGCCGATGGCTGGGGCGATGCCTGCGATGTGTGCCTGGACCTCCACAACCCCATGCAGCTCGACATCGATGGCGATCTTCGCGGCAACGCTTGCGACAACTGCCCCGTGGACTTCAACGTGGACCAGTTCGACATCGATCAGGATGGGGTCGGCGCGGTGTGCGACAACTGTCCGGACGTCGCCAATGCCGGTCAGGTGGACCAGGACGGCGACGGTGTGGGCGACGACTGCGACAGTTGCCCGCTGACCTACAACCCCGAGCAGGTGGATCGGGACGGCGACGGTATCGGCGACCTGTGCGACGTGTGTCCGCTGACGACTGACGAGGCGCAGCTCGACGCGGACGGCGACGGGATCGGGGATGCCTGCGACAACTGTGTGAGCCTGCCCAACGGCCTTCAGGTCGACGTCGATGGCAACGGCGTGGGCGACGCCTGCGACCTGTCCCTCCGGGGAGGGGGCCAGCGGGCGGTGGGGTGCAGCACCACGTCCCGGGGCGCCCTTTCCTGGGGACTGTCCCTGTTCATCCTGGTGGGTGTCCGTCGTCGCCGCACGACCGACGCTGGAGGTGTCCTGTGAGTCGCTCCCTGCTTGTTCGGCTGTTCCTGGTGGCCGGCCTCGGCCTTGGTACCCACGAGTCCCAGGCCCAGGAGGAGGACACCTTCGACGTGGCCGTGCTCGGCGCGGTGTCGAGCTGGGTCTACAACTACGACCTCGAGATCATGCTCTCGGCGCACGACGACGTCGACCTCGTGGAGAGCTTCGAGATCGCCGGGCACACGCCGCTGCTCGATGATCTGGTGGTCGACGGCGAGCTGGTGTACGACGCCGTACTGGTCTATGCCGACACCGCCTTCCACGACCCGGACGGGCTTGGCGATGTCCTGGTGGACTACATCGAGGCGGGCGGTGGCGTGGTCCTCGCGGGCCAGGTGTTCGATGCCACCCATGCCATCGGAGGTCGCTTCGCCGACGAGGGGTACTACCCCGTGAACACGGGCGGCACGTGGCAGTCGGATGCCGGCCCGCTGCGGAGCTGGTGGCCCGGGGATCCCCTCGGGTACGACCCGGTGTGCGAGGAGGATGGCGTCCATGCCATCTGGAAGGGGGTGAACTGGTTCTACGGCGGCCGACGGGCGCTGCACACGAGCGGCCTGTCCCCGGCATCCGGCGGCAAGGAGGTGGGTCGGTGGAACAACGGGGAGCTGTTTGCGGCCACCCTCGAGGCCGGCGCCGGCCGGGTCGTGGCCCTGAACGTCCTGCCGGTCTCCAACTTCCTCGCGGACGTCTACCCGGCTGTCGAGGGGCTGTACGAAGTCGGAGGCCGACACCCGGTCGACGGTGTCTACGCGCCTACCTCCACGGGCTTCCGCCTCCTCGGCAGCTCCATGCTGTGGGCGGCGAACCAGGACACCACCAGCTTCAACTCCACCATCGTGCAGGATCTGAACTGCAACAACCTCGACGAGGCCGTCGAGTACCTCGTGGATCCTGACGATCCTTTCTGTGACGGCGAGGAGGGCGCCTCTCGCGACGGGTTCTACCTGTACGGCGAGTACGGCTGCCAGTACGACATCCGCACCAACGACCCGGACGGTGATGGCCTCAGTGAGATCCCGCAGCAGATCTTCGCCGATCCGAGCGACATCTATCCGGCCCATGTCGGCCCGGTGTGCGACAACTGCCCGGACTTCTTCAATCCCGATCAGAAGGACATCGACGCCGACGGAACGGGCGACTGCTGTGATGCGTGTCCCACCCTGCAGGCCACGGGCATGAACTTCGACGGGGACGACGTCCCGGACGAGTGCGACAACTGCGTGCCCGTGCACAACAACGACCAGCTCGATGCGGACTTCGATGGCGTGGGCGACGCCTGCGACAGCTGCGTCACGCTGTACAACCCCTGGCAGCGGGACGGCGGCCCCCTCGGCGGCGAGCTCGCGTTCCCTGGTGGGCCCGATGGGGTGGGGGACGCCTGCGACAACTGTCCCGAACACATCAACCCGGGGCAGGCCGACCTGGACGGCGACGGCTGGGGCGACGTGTGCGACAACTGCGTCGGTGTGCCCAACGCCGACCAGACCGACTTCGATGGCGATGGACTCGGCGATGCCTGTGACATGTGTCCGCAGGATCCCGTGCTGTCCCTGTCGGACCTCGATGGGGATGGGGTGGGCGACCTGTGTGACCGGTGCCCCTCCGACCCGGACCCGCTGCAGCTCGATGTGGACGGCGACGACTTCGGCGATGCCTGCGACAACTGCCCACAGCTGCCCAACAACCAGGCCGACGCCGATCAGGACGGCGCGGGGGATGCCTGCGACAACTGCCTCGACCTTCCCAACGGCGATCAGCTCGATGTGGATGGCGACGGCATCGGCGATGCCTGCGACAACTGCACGCTCGTGGGCAACCCGACCCAGAACGACGCGGACGGCGACGGCATCGGCGATCTGTGCGACGTGTGCCCGGCGCTCAAGGATGCCTCCCAGCCGGACATGGACGCCGACGGGGTGGGGGATGGCTGCGACAACTGTCCGACCATGGCCAACCCCGATCAGGCCGACGACGACGGGGACGGCAAGGGCGATGTCTGTGATGTGCAGGTGCGTGGCGGCGGGGAGGTCTCCTCCTGCAGCCAGGTGCCGGGAACGGGCCCTCTCGGCGGGCTCGGCCTCTTCCTGGTGGGTGCGCTGGTTCGTCGCAGGCGGCGCTGAACGGAACCGGGTGGCGGGGCCGGCGTGAGCCTCACACGCTCACGCAGCCTCACACCAGGGTCATGTGGCGTCCTCGACCTCCCGGATGCCCGCCAGTCGGTCGTAGTGACGGTAGCCGAGCTTGTCGAGGGTGCTCGCCGGCGCCAGGGCGATGTCGACGAGGGTCTTCATCGCGTAGGTGCCCGCCAGCACCGGCGGCCCGTAGGCCTTCGCGGCCTGCTCGGACCAGAAGGCAGGGAGCGGCGCCAGGGTCTTCATCGCGTGGGCGTGGAGGAAGTGGGCCATGCTGGCACGGGTCCAGCCCGGGGCCGTGGGCGCCTTGATCACGTGGGGCGTGGCCTGCAGGACACCGGCGGTGAGGATCTCGAGCTGCTGGCCCACCTGGGACAGCATCATGCCCTTGGGCGCCACGCCGCGGACCATGCGTCCCCGGGGGTGCTCGGCGGTGGCGGGGGTGCGCAGGTACAGGCCGCTGTGGTCGTCGGGGCGTGGGGCCATCTCACCGCTCGGGGCGTAGAAGCGCCCGCCGGCGAGCACCGTGAGCAGGTTGAAGTCGGTGTGCTCCTCCCCCCACAGGATGTCCGTGCCGGCCTGCTCCGCACTCATGGGCAGGTAGGACAGCGCACGGCTCACGTGGGCGGCACCGGGCAGGAAGCGTGTGAGCTCACCCTCATCCAGGCCCAGGGCCCGCTCGCAGCCGCCGAGCAGCGCCTCGCCCACCTCGTGCATCCGGCGGCCGATGTGCAGGTAGTCGGTGGAGAAGTCATCGACCTCGGGCCACAGGTTCTCCGCGAACAGCTCGGGGTGGTAGGACCGGGCGAGCGGGTCCAGGGGGAGGGGCGCCGCGAAGTAGCACTCCTTGAAGTCGGGCTGCCCGCCGGCCACCACGGCCTGTTCGGTGTTCGGAGGCGTCCAGCCCCGCTGGTACCAGATGTCTGGTCGGTTCAGGGCCGTCTTGGCCTCTGGCTGCAGCGACACGAACTGCCGGAAGTCTCCGTAGAAGCGCTCCAGCCGGTCCTGGTCGAGCCCGTGTCCGGCCACGGCCGTCAGCCCCAGCTCGCCGTAGCCGTGCTTCAGGGTGGCCGCCGCCTTGTCGTTGCGGGCGGCATCATCGGACAGCAGGTCGTCGAGGTCGACGATGGGAAGGTCCAAGGTGTGCATGGGCGCTCCGTGCGTCATGGGCAGCCGGTCAGATGCCGGCCGTGAAGTGGGCCTTGGGGTTGGGCGGCAGCGCCGTGCGGACCTCGTCGCAGCCGTAGGCGGTGGGTGTGAGCTGGATGACGGTGTGCAGCGGAATGGACAGGTGGGGCACCGCGGTGGCCGCCTCGCCGTGGAAGTAGGCGTACAGGGCCCGCAGGATGGCCTGATGGGCGATGATCACCACGGGGCCCGTCTGGCGCTCGAGCTCGAGGATGACTGGCGTGACGCGGCTGATGACGTCCTCGTAGGACTCGCCCCGGGGGTAGCGGTAGCGCAGCTTGTCGGCCTTGCGGGCGGCATACTCGTCTGGCATCCGCTCCGCGATCTCCTGGTAGGTGAGGTTGTTGCACACGCCGGCCTCGATCTCGTCGAGCGGTCGCCAGGCGGTGGACTTCCAGGGCAGGTGGCGGGCGGTCTGCTGGGTGCGGCGCAGCGTGCTCGTCCACAGGCGGACGTCGTCGGTGGGGAGCGCGTTGCGGAGGAATTGATCGAGCGAGACGGCATAGGCCTCGCCCCGGGGCGACAGGGCCGAGTCGCCACCGATGCGGCCTTCGACGTTGTACAGGGACTCGCCGTGCCGGGACAGGTACAGCGAGCGCTTGCCGAGGTGCAGGTTGAGGAGGAACTGGGCCAGCGCCGTGGGCAGGTAGCCGTCGAGGCGGTTGGCATACAGGCTCCGGCCGGCATCGAGCACCCGTATGAACGACAGGGACTCGTCCGTGAGGGGCTCGTACACCGACTCGTAGTGGGCCACGCGGGTGCGGAAGTCCTTGAGGGCCTGGTCGGGGTCGTAGGTGCGGTAGTCGGGGCTGCTGAGCTTGGTCTGCCGGATGTTGGCATCGATGATCGACTGATCCTCGGTGAACAGCTCGACGAACACGCAGTCGATGCCGTGGCGGCCGAGCTCCTCCGCCACCCATGCCCGTCGGGAGCGGGTGGAGTTGGTGGCGTCGTAGATCGCGACCTCGCCTCCATCGCGGGTCCAGCGCACGAGGTCGTCCATGGCGGCCTCGGCCATTCGCTGTCGGGCCTTCAGGCCCTCCTCGTTGCGGGGGTCGAAGAAGGAGTGATCCTGACCGGGACCGAGGAGGTGCCGGCGGTAGGAGCCGACGTTGAACACCCGTGCCCGGTACCCGGTCCAGGACAGGTACCGGCTCAGCTTGCGGGCGGTGTAGGACTTGCCCCGGGCGGGCTTTCCGACCATCACCAGCGCCAGGGGGCGCGGGAGGAAGTCATGCACGGTCATTCGACGGGCCTCGAGACCGGAACGGGCTGGGTCAGGGGAGGGCGCCCTGGTCGATCCAGTCGGACAGGAGGGTGAGGTCGGTATTGCTTAGCGCGGTGAGACCCTGGGGGCACTGAAGCCCGCTGCCGCCCATCAGTACATGGGTGCCTGCGAGCTTGTGGTACAGGTACGAGTCGACCGCATCGTAGGGATCGACCAGCAGCATGGACGTGGCCTGGCTGGAGCTCACGGACACCATGGCGCTGTAGGGCGTGGTGAGATCGAGCGTGGCATGGCCGAGGCCGCCGCTGCCGTGGCAGGTGGTGCAGCCGTGGGTGGTCATCAATCCCGAGACATCGGTGGCCCACGACAGCGCGACGGTGCCGGTCTCGCCGGAGTGGGGGCCCGTGTCGCCCGGGACGTAGGTGTCGATCCAGGTGTCCGTGTGCAGGAACGAGCCCACGCTGCCCGGTGACCAGGGGAACTGCAGGGGCGTGAAGGCCTCCACCGACCACTGGGCCACGTCGAACACCGGGTCGGGGCCTTCGCCGAGGAGCCGTGAGGCCACCGCGTGGGTGTACTCCCAGGTGGTGCCGGTGCCGTCCTGGCCCACCTCGCCGTAGACGTCGACGATGGAGCCCACCGCATTGCGCAGGGTGTAGACGTCGTTGCCATCGCCGGCGATGACGGTCGAGATCTGATCCGGGGACTCCTGCCACACCGAGCCGGTGAACTGCAGGGTGTAGGCATCCTCGTCGGCCGTGATCACCCAGGTGGCGCCCGGCGCGACGAGGGTGCCCGCGGGCAGTACCTCGGAGGCGGTGTGGAGCACCGAGCCGTCTTCGTGCAGGCGCAGCTCGTAGTCGCCGAGGTCGGCGTCGGCGTCGCCGTCGTTGTACAGCTCGAGGTACAGCAGCTCGCCCGTGGGGCCATGGCAGACCTCGGAGATGAGCAGGGCTGGCGCGGCGGGCGGCACGATGGGGCCGGTGTGGGTATCGACGGGGCCGGTGGGCGCGGTGTCCGAGGGCGAGGTGTCGCTCGGGAGCACCGGGGGATCACCGGTGTGGTCGGTGGCTTCGGTGTGGGCCTGGGTGTCGCTGGGGTCGAGCACGGGCACGCCGGTTTCGACGGGACGCGTGTCGTCGCGCTCGCAGGCGGATGCCCACAAGGCGGTGGAGAGGATGACGAAACGTGTACGCACTTTGGTACCCCCATGGGCGCAGTGTACCATGGGGGATGACGTGGGTTGGGGTTTCAGGTATTGTGCCGGCCCAGAGGGAATCGACGTTCGAGGGGGATGAACGTGAACTGTGCACGCTGGATGGTCGCCGCGGTGCTGGTCACCACCATGGGATGTGTCCCGCCGGTCGAGGCACCGGCAGACATCGAGGAGCTGGGCCCGTTCCTGTACCGGGAGTGGGATGCGGAGCAGGAGGAGGTCCTCGCCGCAGGCGTCTCCCAGCTCTGGCGCTTCATCCACGACCACGCCGACTTCGAGGCGCCCCTGAAGGATCGCCGATGGTCCCACGAGGCCCCCACGGCGGAGGATCTGGTCGACGTCGCCCGTCCCGATCGGGACCCGGCGGCGGTGGCCGGCGTGTCCGTGGCGGGCCTGAGCATCTGGCCCATCGACGATCACCTCCGCGCCCAGTCCGATCCCGACCGCGCGGACGACATGTCCGCGCTCGAGCCCAGCGCCACCAGCTACCTCCGGGAGTTCCCGGACACCCCCGATCCCGACTGCTTCGTGCAGGACACCTGCGCGCGCCTGCCCACGTTCAACACGATCGTGCGCAACCAGGTCGTGGCCAAGACCCTCATCCACCTGAACAAGGACTTCCGGCGCCTCACCTTCGTCGACGACGAGGGCGTCGAGCGGCGTGCGATGGTCGCCCGGAGCTGGCAGGAGGCGCCCAGCGTGCCCGCCAGCGGCGACAAGGAGGCCGACGAGGCCGGCACGTCCGTGCTGCAGTCCTACTCGATCGACGTGTGGCTGGAGGACGGCGCGCAGACCGTCCGGTTCCAGCTCACCTGGACGGAGACCAAGCTCCTCGGCGACATCGTGGGGCCCGATCTCGTGCGGGCCACGGTGGCCGGCGGCATCCAGGACATCTACGAGACCACCGACGAGCTGCTCGGCGAGTGGTACCACTGAGCAGCTCGAGGGTGCCTCAGTAGCGGGGCACCGTGGGGTCGACCCGCAGGGACCAGGCGTCCATGCCACCCACGACGTTGTAGACGTCGGTGAAGCCCAGGCGCGCGAAGTGCTCGGCCGCCTGCTGGGAGCGGCCGCCGTGGTGGCAGATGAACGCGATGGGGGCGTCCTTGTCGAGGCCGTCGAGGAACGTGGCGGTCTCCTCGTCGAGGAAGCGGGCGGCGGGCAGGTGGGCGAGGTTCCACTCCTGCTCGGTGCGGACGTCGATGAGGTGCAGCGGCTTGGAGGACTCGAGCCAGATGGCCAGATCCTCGACCTGCATCAGCTTGGGCTGTGCGGGTGCGTTGGGGTTGTCGACCACCAGGGAGGCGCCGTCGTCGCCCGTGACGAAGTCGAGGGTCATGCCCTCGGCGCGGCTGGCGGTGCCAGGGTCCATCACCAGGGACAGCTCCCACTGGGTGATCTGCACGTCGCCGGGCTCGATGCGCTCGAGGCCCTCGAAGCTGTAGTTGAAGTCGGCGTCGATCACGAGGCGCAGGGCGGGGGAGGGATCCTGCGTGACCTCCTTGATGCGCGTGGCGGCGGATTCGGTGATCGTGACCGTGGGGATGGCGATGGGCTGGACGTCTGAGCCGAGCACCTCGGCCAGCTCGCCGCCCTGGTGCAGCGTGGCGATGATGTCGCTGCCGCCCACCAGCTCGCCGTTCACCCACAGCTGGGGGAAGGTGGGCCAGTCGGCGAAGATCTTGAGGCCCTCGCGGACCTCCTCGTCTTCGAGGATGTTGAAGGTGTCGAACTGCTGCAGGTAGCGGCCCAGGATCTCGACGGTGCGGGCGGAGAAGCCGCACTGGGGCTGCTGCCGTGTGCCCTTCATGAAGAGGATGACGGGCTCACGGGTGGTCAGCTCGATGAGGCGCTGACGCAGGGCGGGGTCGAGTTGGGACATGGGCACTCCAGGGCAGGGACGACCAGCTAACCCGATGCACCTTGACCGCGCAGGGCCGGCCCAGCATCTTGTGACCCATCGATGCACGTCGTGGCAGGAGGTCGAAGGCATGGACAAGCCGGTGGTTCGCGTGGTGTGTGGTGCGATCTTCCGTGAAGGACGCCTGCTGGTGGCGCTTCGGGGCGAGGGCATGCACCTGTCCGGGCACTGGGAGCTGCCGGGGGGCAAGGTGGAGCCTGGGGAGGACGACCGGATTGCTCTGGCCCGGGAGCTCGACGAGGAGCTGGGGGTGAAGGTCGACGTCGGCACCCACATCGGCGCCTCCCAGGTGGCACAGGCGACCCGTGTCATCCGCCTCGTGGGCTACGCCTGCGAGCTGGTGCAGGGGGAGCCCCATCCCCATGAACACGAGCGCATCGCCTGGATCGATGCCTCCGGGCTCGATGACCTCACCTGGGCACCCGCCGACGTGCCGTTCCTGCCGGTGCTGCGCGCGCTGCTGGAGAAGGCCGCGGTGTGAGGCTCACGGGCCTCACGGCGCCTGCAGCAGGGGGCGCTCCGTGGTGGGCTCGAGCTGCTTCAGGCGCACGTACCACAGGGACGCGCCGGCGACGCAAGCGGGGAGCGTGAGGAGCGTGAGCGGCGGGAACAGGTACAGCAGCACGCAGCTCGCGGCCATGCCGAGGGTGGTGCTGCGGTACTTCCACAGCAGGCGCAGCTTGGCGCCGAAGGCCATGCGCTCGCGGGACAGCGAGTAGTCGATGGCGTCGCGCACGGCGAAGAAGCCCGACACCAGGTAGCCGAGCGCCGACATGACGATGGCGCCGGGCCAGGGGATGAGCGCGCCGACCAGCAGGGGAACGGCCAGGGCGGCGTACAGGATCAGCGCCAGCAGGCTGTGGGTGATGCCGAGGCCCACGTCGGTGGCGAACAGGCGCCAGGAGAAGGGCTCGTCGTCCACGCCGGCCATGGCGGTGGTGGATCGCTCCATGAGCAGGGAGATGCGGTCGTAGGCGGGTGAGGCGAGCATGGTGGTGAGGCTGAAGGTCGGCACCATGAACACCACGAACAGCAGCGCGGACAGCAGGATGCGGCTGACGACGGCGAGGAACCCGCTCGCCCAGGACAGCCACGAGGACGCCGCGGCGGCCTCCTCCACGGACGCCGAGAGGTCGGCACCGAAGCGCAGGGCCAAGACGATGCTTGCGACGATGAGCGTGAGCTGCAAGACCATGGGCACGACGAGCCAGGGCCATGCACGGCGCTGTTGCCGCAGGGCCGACATGCCCCGCAGCGGGAGCAGCATGCCGGTCCGGAATCCGGGTTTCCAGGTGGAGGTGTCGATTGGGTCCACGTGATGTCCTTCGTTCGGGCGCGCTGCAGGCGCTTCGTCAGAGCTGGGCGCGGGCCAATGATGCGTTGTTCGGGGGCGCGATGCGGCCCCCGGTGCTGCATTGGTCCGAGGAGGGCCCGCTGGGACGCTGGGAACCCGCTCCGAGGGCGTTGTCGATCCGTTGGGATCTCACCGGGGAGGGATGGGGCGTGGTGCAGTCCGTGCTGCACCACGAGATGGCCCACCAGTTCGTCACCGAGGTCCTGGGCATCGTCGAGGCGCCCCACGGGCCGGCCTTCCAGCAGGTGTGCCGGCAGCGGGGCATCGACGGGCGGGCGTCGGGCATGCCGGATGCCCACGACGAGGCCTCCGACGCCATCCTCGAGCGACTGTCGAAGCTGCTCTCGCTCACCCGGAGCGACAACATCCACGAGGCGCAGGTGGCCATGGCGGCCGCACAGCGCCTCATGAAGAAGCACAACCTGCAGGCGGCGGGCGGCACCGACCTGTCCAGCTACACCTGGGCCCGCCTCGGTCCCGTGCGGCTTCGGGCGCCGGCCCACGAGGTCTACCTCGGCTCCATCCTCGACCGGCACTTCTTCGTGCAGGTGGTCCGCTGCCGGGCCTTCGTGCCGAGCAAGGGCAAGTGGGGGCTGCAGACGGAGATCCTCGGCACGCCGGGCAACGTCGAGATCGCGGCCTACGTGTGGGACGTGGTGCTGGCCCACGGCGAGGCCGCCCTCAAGGCCCACCGCAAGGCGCACCCCGGGCGGACGGTCGACCGCCGGGCGTTCCTGGTGGGGCTCATGCGGGGGTTCGACGAGCAGCTGGCCACCCAGAAGGCCACCGACGAGAAGCTCGGCCTCGTCTGGCTCGGCGACCCCATCCTGGGCAGCTACGCGCAGGCCCGGTACCCGCGGCTGAGCCGTCGCCGGGGACCGTCCGTGCGGGCGGGAGAGGACTACCAGGAGGGCCAGGCCCACGGCCGCCGGATCAGCGTCCGCAGGGGCCTGCGCAGGGATGACGGTTCGAGCGCCACTTCCCGGGTCAAGCGGCTGCTGACCCGCCGCAGAGGGTGAATCAGGCCACTTTCACCCTTGACCGGCTCCAGCAGCACGTTACTAGCCAGCCGCCGCCGAGATAGCTCAGTTGGTAGAGCAGCTGATTCGTAATCAGCAGGTCGCAAGTTCAAGTCTTGTTCTCGGCACCACCTTGAGCCCCCGTCTCGCAAGAGGCGGGGGCTTCGTGGTTTCCGGCTCAGGCGCCCGGCGTGGGCGCGCTCTCGGCCAGGTGGCGCAGGTTGCGGCGGCAGCGCTCGGCGTCGTCGCGCAGGTCCATGGCGGTCCACTGGCTCGCCGCGAGACGGAAGGCGTCGGCGGCCCGTTCCGGCTGCTGCTGGTACGAGGCCAGCTGGGCACCGAGCTCGGCCAGGCGGGCGAGATCCATGTCGACCAGGGCGGTCTGCTTGAGCAGGAACATGCCCCGCTCCATGTGGTGGTCCCACGCCTCCCACTGCTGGGCCTGGGCGTTGCAGGGCAGCCAGGCGACGTGGGTGGCGGCGAGGTAGCCCGGTCGTCCCTGGGCCTCGAAGGCCTCCTCGGCTGCCTGCAGCAGGCCCCGCGCCTGGGAGAAGTGCCCCTCGAACAGGTGGCAGATGGCGAGGTTGACCTTGGCGAAGGTGTTGTCGATGCCCAGCTGACGCTCGAGGGAGACGATCTCCTCGTACATGAGCCGCGCCTCCTTCATCCGGCCCTGCAGGCGCTGGACCTCAGCCAGGCCCTTGAGGCACTGGGTGACCGCCGCCTGCTTGCCGAGACCACGGAGGGCGGCCAGGGAGCTTCGGTAGCCCTTCTCGGAGGCTTCCCAGTCGCCGCGGATGCGGGCGATGTCGGCCTGGGTCATGTCGCAGTAGATGAGGCCCTGGACATCGCCCACGAGCTCGAAGGAGGACCGGGCTTCGTCGACGAGCGGTCCCGCGGCCTTCGGTTGACCGGTCATCAGGTAGACCTCGGCGGTCTTCAGCAGCATCGACGCGGTGCGGTGTTCGTCCTGATCGGCGCGGTGGCTCTCCAGACACTGCCGGTACAGCTGCAGCGCGCGGGGGAGATCGACCCGGGCGAGGGCCACGTCGCCCTGGAGCTCCTGGGACTCTGCCACGAGCCGGGCCCAGCCGTTGTGGCTGGCGAGCTCCTCGGTCTGTCGGGCGAGCCGGTAGGCCTCGTCGAGATCCTCGTGGGCCATCAGGATGTGGGCCTTCATCAGCCACCACACCGCCAGCTGGGGACCGACCTCGGTGGAGGACTGCTCCAGCCGGTTGAGGGCCTCCTTGGTCTCCCGGAGGACCACCTCGGCGTGCCGGATGTCGGCCTGCTGCAGGTACCGCCGGGCGGCCTCGAGCAGTGGAGCGATGGCCTTGCGGTCGTCTCCGGCGGCGAGCAGGTGGCGCCCGCGACGCAGGGGGATGGCGTCGCCCTCACGGGCAGCGAGGAGGTCGGCGCAGGTGCGGTGGTACAGCTGCCAGCGACCGTTGCGCTGTGCCCGCTCGGCGAAGGCGGAGTGGATCATGACGTGACTGAACCGCCAGCCGCCGGTCTCCGACGTGATGAGACCCTGCCGGTGCAGGTCGTTGAGCAGTCGCTGGGCGCTGGGCAGGAGGAGCGCCTGGCAGGCCTCCGCCCATTCGCCGCTGGAGACGTACAGGCCGAGGGCCGCGGCGAGCTCGAGGCTGCGCGCCACCATCTCGTCGTGGGCGGAGAGCACCTCGATGAGGCGGTCGTGCCAGATGTGCTGCAGGCTCGTGGGCAGCTTCAGCTTGACGTCGGGATCGACGCGGAAGCCCTTGTGGGAGGGCTTGAGCATGCCCTTCTGGACCCAGTCCGTGAGGGTCTGCAGAGCGAACAGGGCGTTGCCCTCCGTGCGCTCGGCCAGCTCCTGCGCGAGGGTCGGGTCGATCTGCAGGTGCGACTCGATGAGCGTGCGCAGGTCGGCCACCGACAGGGGGTCGAGCTTGAGGGTGTCGATGGGGTGCTCGGTGAGCATCTCGCGGAGGTGCTTGTGGGCCTCGGGCGCCTGGGGGAGCGCCTCGTCCTGCACCGTGAGCAGGAACAGCGCGTTCAGATCGGGGCGCTCGGTGAAGCAGTACTCCACGAAGTCGAGGGCCTCCATGGACCAGTGGACGTCGTCGAGCCAGACGAGCACCGGTCGCCGACCCCCGAGGACATCGAAGAACTGGGCCAGCAGGCGGTAGCGCTCGCGAGGCGGCATCGCCGAGGCTTCCTCGGTGAGGCACAGCAGCTGCGTGAGGGCGTCGACCTCGGGCCCCACCGGACTGTCGTAGACGTCCCACAGCGCCTTCAGGCGAGCGCGGACGCGCTCAGGCTCCGGTTGGGGCACACCGAGCAACATGCAGATGGCCGCCCGGAGCTGGTAGGGGTGCGTGAGCTTGCGGGGGTAGCGCGCGCGGATCGGGATCGCGGCGCCGGTCTCGTGGGCGCGCTCGCACAGCCAGCGGGCCACGGCGGACTTGCCCACGCCGGTGACGCCGTGCATCAGCAGGCCCTGGGCTCGCCGGTGCTGGTGCATCTGCCGCAGACGCTCCCAGAGGCGATCGCGGGCCTGCTGGCGGCCGACCACCGGAAGGGACCGGAGGCCGAACAGGGCGACGGCGGCGGGGGGGAGGCGCTCCTCGGAGACGTGGGGCGCGCGCCAGTCCGCGGGCATGGGGGCCGCACGCAGATCCGGCGTGCGGACGGTGGCGGGGACCTGGCCCTGCTGCTGGATCCGGGGGATCAGCAGCTCGGCGAAGGTGGTGTCGGCGGAGGACATCCCGAGCCCTCCGAGGAAGTCGTCGAGGGTGTCCGCGGCCTCGGGGGCGGCCGGGGCGGTCTCCTGCGAGCAGGCCGACCCCGCCCGGGCGGGCCCGAGCTCCTGCAGCATCGCGATGGCGTCGGCTGCGAACTTGAACCGCCTGGTGGGGTTCTTCTGCAGGAGGAGCTGCAGCCAGCCGTGCAGGCCCGGGGGGACGTCGAACCGGGGGCGAAAGGTGGGCAGCGGGGCGTACAGGTGGTCGAGCGCCAGCTGGGACGGGTCGTTCTGGGTGAACGGGGGCGCGCCGGTGATGATCTCCCAAGCCACCACGCCGAGGGCGTACAGGTCGGTCCAGGGACCGATCTCGTCGGGGTGGGCGTGGAATTGTTCCGGCGCCATGTAGCGGGGCGTGCCCTGCAGGCGGCCCTGGCTGCCCCGGCGCTCGTTCATCTGGGCGATGCCGAAGTCGGTGAGCTTGAAGCCCGGACGCTCGTCGGAGGGGCCGCTGAGGAGGATGTTGGCGGGCTTGACGTCGCGGTGGACGATGCCCTTGGCGTGGGCGTGGGCGAGGGCGCCCAGGATCTGGACGAGGGCGTCGCGGGCCGACTTCCAGGTCCACGGCGTGGTGTGGGGGCGCATGGGCCCGTGTTCGGCCAGCTCCATCACCAGGTAGGGCTGGCCGAGCTCCCAGCGGTCGCCGGCGGCGAGCATGGCCTCCTCGTCGATGATGCCGTAGTCGTAGACCCGGATCACGTGGGGGTGGTGCAGCCGGGCCGCGGCCTCGAGTTCCAGGCGCACGTCGGCCCGGCCGCCCTCGACCGGGTGCAGCACCTTGACGGCGACGGGCAGGCGGGCGTCGACGGACGTACCGGCCCACACCTCACCGGAGGTGCCTTCGCCGATGAGCCTGTCGAGGTGGATGGGCCCGAGCACCAGACCCGCGCCACCATGGGGATCACGCGCCAAGGAAATTGCCTCCACACACCCGAAGCACCTGCCCATTGATCCCGAAGGCCCCGGGACTGGCAAGGAAGGTGATGGCCTCCGCGACATCTTCTGGCAGGCCGCCCTGGCCGAGGGCGCTCAGGCGCCGACCGGCCTCACGGATCACGGTGGGGACCTTGGCGGTCATGTCGGTCTCGATGAAGCCGGGGGCGATGCAGTTGGCGGTGATGCCCCGATCCCGGAGGACCTCGGCGTAGCCACGCATCAGGCCGATGACGCCGGCCTTGGTGGCGGCGTAGTTGGTCTGGCCCCGGTTGCCGGCGATGCCCGCGATGGACGCCAGGGTGATGATCCGGCCCTGCTCGCGCATCTCGGGCGAGAGCGCCCGGGTGAGCCGCTCGATGGCCTTCAGGTTGACCTCGAGGACGAGGTTCCAGTCGGCCTCGGGCATGCGTCCGATCGTGCGGTCTCGGGTGACGCCGGCGTTGTGGATGAGGATGTCGAGGCCGCCGGCCTGGGAGGCCTCGCGGGCGAGCAGGGAGCCCGCCCCTTCGGCCGTGATGTCGAGACGCACCGCGCGACCGCCGAGCTCCTCGGCGAGGGTCTCGAGGGCATCGTCGTCGGAGGGCCGATCGACGAGGAGCACCGTGGCACCCTCTCGGGCGAGGACGCGGGCCGTGGCGGCGCCGATGCCCCGGGCGGCGCCGGTGACGAGGGCGACCTTGTGGGTGAGGGGGCTCGACCAGGGAAAGGGGCCGCTGGCGTCGCCGCCGCCGAGGGTGATCGCCTGGGCGGTGACGAAGGACGCGCCATCGCCGAGGAACCAGCGCACGGGGCCCTCGATGGCGCCGTCTCCCGCGGGGGTGACCCACAGCAGGTTGGCGGTGATGCCCTTGCCGCCGACCTCCTTGGCGACGCTGCGGACGAAGCCCTCGAGGGCCTGTCGGGCGGCCTGGCAACCGGGGGCGTCGGTGGAGGAGGGTGGGCGTGCCAGCACGAGCACCCGGCCACCACGAGCCACCATGGGCAGGTGCAGGTGGAAGATGTCGTACAGCGCGTCGAGGTGGTCGGGCTCGGACACGTGGGTGGCGTCGAGCACGATGCCCGACAGATCCCTGCGCTCGTCGTCGGGCAGGGCCTCGGCACGGCCACCGAAGGCCTCGGCCACGTCGGTGAAGGTCGACAGCTCCGTGGCGTGCAGCACCTCGCCGCCACTGCGGACCAACGCCTTGGCGAGTGGCATGGCCAGGGAGGAGCCGGCGCTGCCGAACACCCGCCAGGTGCGGGCGTGCAGCTCGTCGTTCTTCCAGGATCCCGTGCGACGCTCCAGGGGCTGGGGCAGGGCGATGGGAAGGCCGAGTCGCTTGAGGATGCGACGGGCGTTGTCGTTGCCGGCGAGCTGGACCAGGAAGTCAGCCATTCTGGGTTTCGGTGCCTCGGTGGAAGGTGGCGTGCATGAACGCGAGGGACCCCGGGCCATCCGCGATCCAGGCCTCGGAATCGGTGGCGAAGACCCCGACCTGACGCGGGAGCACGAGCGGTTTGACGAAGCGGGCCTGCAGCGTGGCGGGCTGGACGCCGGCGCCGAGGGAGAGGGCCTCCCAGGTGCGGGCGAACTGGGCGAACCCGTGTAGGATCACGTTCTTCATGCCGCCCATCTTCGCGAAGGGGGGGAGCCAGTGGATGGGGTTGAAGTCACCGGTCAGCAGGGCGAAATCAAGGCCGGCGCGGGCGTCCAGGGGCCAGTCGGCCAGCTTGTCGGCATCGGTCGGCGGCTTCGGCCGCTCCTTCTTCACGCCGCCTCCGCCGCGCTTCAGGGGCAGGATGGCCGTGAGGGTGCCCTCGAACGCGAGCTCGCCGTCGGCCGTACGGGCCCGGCAGGTCTCGGTGAGGATGACCCGGCGGTCGGTGGCGTCGATGTCCGACAGGCGGGTCTGCAGGGTGAAGGGCTGGTCTGCCGGCAGGGGCTTCCAGGTGGTCAGGCTGGCGCCGCCGTTGAGCAGCTTGTCGAGCCGGTAGGGGAGTCCTGCGAGCAGTCGCGAGAAGTCCGGGAAGGCGAAGTGGCAGAACAGGTGGGGGGGCACGTGCTGTTGATCCCAGCTTCCGCCGAGCCAGGACATGTAGTCGTGCATCAGCGACGGCGAGATGGGGTGGATGACGCGCTCGTTCCATGCCGTGGGGGTCTCGGGCACCTCGCCCTTGCCGGACGGCAGTACCAGGGAGGCGGCGGTACGGGCCATGGCGCCGATCACGGGGGTCTGCTGCCAGATGTGGCGGAACGGGACGGACATGCTCTTCCTCCGGCGGACGGTGGCGAATGATAACCCGAGCGCTTGTCTGTGCTTGTGCCCTTTGTGCTGCGGAGCTAATCGGGACCCATGCAGGAATCAGCCCCCAGAGCCCTTGCCTGGGCCCTTCGTCATGAAGAGCTCACCGAGGTCGAGCCTCTCGTGTGGTCCGCCCGGGTCGAACCCGAGCTGGACTCCTTCTACCGTGGTGCCACCCTCGTCCAGGACTACCGTCCGTGGGCAGTGCAGCTCCAGGCCCAAGGCCACACGGTCCACACCTCCGACGCGTCCTTCGAGGGATTCGACGAGGTCTGGGTGTTCCCAGGCCGACAGAAGCAGGCGGTGCTGCGACAGATCGCCCGCGGCCTGCTGGCTGCGTCGTCCGAGGGCACCGTCCGGATCACGCTGCACAACCGGGGAGGCGCGAGTCGATACGAGAAGACCCTGCGCAAGCTCTGTCCGGATCTGCAGAGCACCTCCAAGCACAAGTGCCGGGTGATGACCGTCCGTCGTTCCGACGTGCAGGACGAGGCGCTTCTGCACCAGTGGGTGGAAGACGGCGCACCGCGCTTCCTCGAAGAGCTCGACGCCTGGACCCAGCCCGGTGCCTTCTCCTGGGATCGCTTCGACAAGGGCTCGCAGGTGCTGCGCGAGGCGCTCCCCGTGGATCAGCTCAAGGGCACGGTGGTCGATCTCGGCGCGGGCCTGGGCCTGCTCTCCCGCCCCCTGGCCGGCCGGTCGAAGGTCCGCCGACTCCACCTCGTCGAGGCCGATCACCGCGCCTTGAACGCCTGCAGGCGCAACGTGGAGGCCTGGGGCCACCCGGAGCTGCAGGCCACCTTCCACTGGCTCGACGTCACGACGGAGCCCCTTCCGATCAAGAGCGCGGACGTCGTCGTCATGAACCCGCCCTTCCACGAGGGCGACAAGGCCTCTCCCGCCATCGGCCAGGCGTTCATCCGCGCGGCCGCCGGCGTGCTGCGCACCAAGGGCCAGCTGTGGATGGTGGCCAATGCCCGCCTTCCCTACGAGCGCGTCCTGGAGGATCATTTCTTCAAGGTGCGAAAGGTCTCCGAGTCCCGCGGGTTCAAGGTGCTCGTGGCCTACAAGTAGGAGGGCGGATGGTGCGAGGTCTGTGGCTGTTCCTGATCCTGACGGGGCCTGCCCTCGCAGCGCCCCTTCCCCGTAGCGTCCGCCGCACCCCGGTCGTCGAAGCCGTGGAGCGCACCACGCCCGCCGTGGTCGCCATCGAGACCGAGCAGGTCTCGGCCTCGCCCTTCTCCTTCTTCGGCCCCGAGGTCAGCAGCGCGGCCGGGTCCGGCGTGATCATCCACAGCAGCGGTCTCGTGGTGACCAACGCCCACGTGGTCGACGGAGCCCGCTCCATCGCCGTGTACCTGTCCGACGGCCGGAGCTTCCCGGCGGAGCTCGTCGCCCAGGACGCCGAGATCGACCTGGCGGTGCTGCGGCTCGACGGCCACGAAGGCCTGCCGGTGATGCCCCTGGGAGACTCCGACGACCTCATGCTCGGTGAGACGGCGATCGCCCTGGGCAACCCCTTCGGCCTGGGACTCACGGTGTCCACCGGAGTGATCTCGTCCGTGGGCCGCGACGTCAACGTCGGACAGGGGCCGAGCCAGACCTACATCCAGACCGACGCCGCCATCAACCCGGGCAACTCGGGCGGCGCGCTCATCAACCTCGCGGGCGAGCTGGTGGGCATCAACACCTTCATCTTCTCCGAGGGGGAGGGCATCGGGTTCGCGATCCCGGTGAACCGGGTGGACAAGATCGTCTCCGATCTCCTGCTGTACGGGCGCGTGCGGGTGCCCTGGCTCGGCGCGGGCCTGTTCGAGGTCGACCCGCGTCGGCATCGGGTGGCCCAGCCCGGCTTGTGGGTCGACAGGGTGTACGTGGGCAGCCCGGCGGAGCAGGCGGGGCTGCAGCCCGGCGATCTGATCACGTCGGTGGGCGGCCACCCGGTGCGCACCCGCTCCGACCTCCACGCCCGCCTGGCCGAGCTGAACATGGGCACCCGGTACCAGCTGGCCGTGGTCCGCAATGGACAGGCGAGCACGCTCGGGATGCAGGCCAGGCCGGCGCCGGAGGATCTCGGGGCATCGATCCTCGATCACAGCTGGAAGATCGACGTGGCCCCGTTCCGGGGTGGGCTGCAGGTCACGCGGGTGGCGCAGGGCAACTGGACCAAGGCGAACCTGAGGGAAGGGGACGTCATCGTCGGCGTCGAGGGCCTGCGGGTGCGCACGGAGGAGGAGCTCCAAGACCGGCTGCGGCAGGCCCAGCTCCTCGGACGCGCGGCGGTCTGGGTCCAGGTGGTGCGGGGCATGTCCCGGGGCGCCCTGGAGGTCGAGCTGTAGGCGGCCCGTACGTGGCCCTCCCGATGGGGACAAGTCCGGTCAAAGGCGGGATGCACCGACCGAGTTGCCCCCTGGGAAGGAAGGGGGTCACATGAACGAGCCAGCACACACGGAAGACCAGCAGATCGACCACAGGCCGCTGCTGAAGGCATCACGCAAGGCGCAGAAGCAGTGGTTCCGGCACGACGCCCGCTACCGGGCGCGGCTGATCAAGCAGGCCCTCGACGCCCTCCTCGACCAGGCGGAGGATCTCGCGGTGTCCGTGGTGCAGGAGACGGGCAAGCCGATGGGTGAGGCGCTGTCCTCCGACGTGCTCGGACTGGCGGATCTGGCGACCTACTGGACCCGCGAGGGGCCGGCCATGCTGCTGCCCCGCACGTCCAAGGTCGACCGGCTGAAGATGCCCGGCAAGAGCATCAAGGTGTACCGCCGGCCCCACGGGGTGGTGCTGGTGATCTCCCCGTGGAACTACCCGCTGGCGCTGCCCATGCGGGTGATCATCCCGGCCCTGCTCGCAGGCAACTCGGTCGTGTGGAAGCCCTCCGAGATCACGCCCGAGGTGGCCCGCAAGGTCGCGGCGGTGTTCGATCGCTTCCTGCCCGGTCTGCTCACGGTGGTGCACGGCGACGGGGCCACGGGGGCGGCGCTGATCGATGCCGGCCCGGACATGGTGCACTTCACCGGCAGCACCCGCACCGGCGACCTCGTGGCCCACGCCTGTGTGCGCATGGGCATTCCCTGCGAGCTCGAGATGGGCGGCAAGGACGCGGCCATCGTGATGCCCACGGCAGACCTCCGGCGGGCCGCCCACGGCATCGCCTGGGGCATCCTGCACAACGCCGGGCAGGACTGCGCCTCCATCGAGCGTGTGCTCGTCCACAAGTCCATCGCCGACACCTTCGTGCCGGAGCTGGCCTGGCAGATGGAGCGGGTGAGCAAGCAGGTCCCGTCCTCCACCACCACGCGTCAGCTGCGCACCATCATGCGGCAGGTGGGAGAGGCGCTTCACATGGGGGCGGTCCCCATCACCGGCGGTCTCGTCGTCGACGACTCCCTCGCGCCCACGCTGCTGGCCCACGTCCCCGGTTCGGCATCGATCCTGCGGGAGGAGACCTTCGGTCCGGTCGCGGTGGTGCAGGTGTTCGAGGACGAGGACGACCTGGTCGAGCTCGTGAACGACACGGACTTCGGCCTCGGAGTGTCCGTCTGGACGGGCCGCACCCGGGAGACCGCCACCCTCACCCGGCAGCTGCAGGTGGGCATGGTGTGGGTCAACAACCACGCCTTCACCGGCGCGCTGCCCGATGTGCCGTGGGTGGGTACGCGAGGCTCCGGCCACGGCGTCACCAACGGACCGGAGGCGATGCAGCGGCTCACCCGGCCCATGGTCGTCACCGTCGACACCTCCAAGGAGCTCGAGCCCTGGTGGTATCCCTACGATCGGTCCCTGCGCAGCCTGATGGAGGCGGTGCTCGACAACCATCGCCGGCCCTCGCCGGGAACCCTGTGGCGGATGGTCTCCGCGCTCGGGCGTCGCAGGACCGTCCAGGCCGACCGCTGACGGAGGCCGGTCCGGGTCAGAAGCTGGCCCGGACGCCGAGCAGCGGGAGGAACACGGGCCCGGTGACGAAGCCCTCCTCGGTGTAGTCGTAGTTCCAGGTGGGGTACAGCTGGGCGCTCGCGGGGGGCACGAACCACAGGTCGGCGTACAGGTCGAGGCGCCAGGTGGGCAGGAAGAAGCTGTAGCCGAAGTGCAGATCGAGCTTGTGGTAGGCCGGCATCCGGTCGCCGTTGAGGGCGGCGTACCGGGGCAGCCAGGCATCCTGGGCGGCATCGAAGGTGGAGCCCAGGATGCCGGTGTAGGGAAGTCCGGAGGCACCCCGGTAGCGGACCGCCACGTTGATGGCCTGGGTGACGTCCCAGGAGAGGACCATGCCGCCCGCGATGGGCTGATCGGACGCCATCGGCACGCGGTCGTCGAAGGTGGTGTCGAAGACGAAGGCACGGCCGGCCGAGATCCACGCCCAGGCGAAGAGGGTGTCCCGCAAGCGGTAGCGCAGCGTGAGCTCGCCACCATAGACGAGGCCCTTGCGGTACAGCTCCGGGACGCCGTCCGGGGGTTGCACGAACACGTTGGCGAGCGCCTTGGTGTAGCCCTCGACGGACAGCTCCAGGCGGCCGCCGAAGGTCTGATCGAGGCCCACACCGATCTGCCAGGAGTCGGTGGTGGTGTCTTCGTCGAGGATCTGCGCCTGCGGGCTCGAGGGGCGCTGCTGGTAGCGACCCGTGGCCAGGCGCAGCTCGGTCTGCTCGGCCACGCGCCACCGGGCCGAGAACCGGGGCTCGATGGTGGGGGTCCAGCCCTGGGTGTCGAGGCCCAGGCGGATGCCGGGAATCACGCGTACAACATTGTTATACCAGTGGAATTCGCCGTAGGCGGCAGAGCGCATCCGGAAGGTGTTGCCCACGAAGTCGGTGTCCCAGGCCAGCTCGGGGGCCTCGGTGGTGACGAGCTCGCCGTAGGGGCCCGGGTCGGCCAGGTCGGTCATCAGGATCTCGGGCCGAAGTTCGGTGCCGGCGAGCCACCGCCAGTGGTCGCCGATGTCGGCGCCGGCGTCGAGGCGCAGGGGGAGCCGCAGCCGTCGCTGGAGCAGGTGTCCGGTGTCTTCGGTGATGCGGGCCTGCAGCTGGTCGTGGACGAAGGCGGTGGACAGCCGGCCGTGCTGCCACGCGTGGGTGCCGCCGGCCATCTGGTAGTCGCGTCGGTAGGCGAGGTAGGGGCTGCTGGCCTGCTCCACCGGGTCGGCGATGTCGAGCTCGCCGACGGCCCGCTCGTAGGCGTCACCGGCCCCCGTGACGTACACGGAGCTGCGCCGGGGGCCGTCCGCGTGGTTCGCGCGCACGCTGAAGTCGTAGAAGCGGGGCCAGAAGGGGTACTGCAGGCTGGACTCACCGGCGATGTCGTGGAAGCTGCGCCGTGCGGCTCCGCTGATCCACCAGCCCTTCTTCAGGGGCGCGGTGATGTCGGCGCCGAGGGTGATCATGTTGACGTGCACCTGCCCGCCCACCTCCTCGGGGGCCTCCTGGCGGGTGTTGGCCTCGATGATGGCGCCCACGGCATCGCCGTAGTGGCTGCCGAAGGTCGAGCTGAACAGCTCGATGGTGTCGATCCAGGACGCCGGGAACACGGAGGCGTACTGGTTGAAGTGGTACAGGTAGGGCAGATCGATGCCGTCGAGGTAGGCCCGGCTCTGACCGGGCAGGCTGCCCCGCACCTGGATGTCGCCGCTGTTCGGCGCGAACTCCCGCTGCACGTTGACGCCGGGCATGGCCTGCACGAGCCGCACGGCGTCGTCGTAGGTGCCCGGCGTCCGAGTGGCCATCTCGGCATCGACGACGTGGCGCGTGAGGTCCGCGGTGGGCCGGAACGCCTCGACCACCACCTCCGCGGGCCCCGGCATGGGCATCAGGAAGATCCTGAGCGGTCCATCGAGCGGCGGCGTGACGGACACCGTGACCGGCTGGTGGTTCCAGGACTGCACCGTGAGCTCGGCGGGGACGTCGTCCGGCAGATCGAGGGTGATGCGGCCGTCGGGGGGCGTGGCCACGACGGTGCCGTCGGGCAGGGTGATCTCTGCATCGGCGATCGGCAGGCCGTCGCCCCGCTGGCGCACCACCACGTCGACTTCCGCGGCCTGGGCGAGGGCGGCGAGCCACAGCAGCATCATGGGGTCACCTCGACCACGATGCGGGCGCCGTCGACCGCGGCGAGATCGCACCGGCTCCCGCTGACCCATGTCGGGTCGAAGGGGCCGGACACGGGCGTGCGGCAGGGCAGTGCCTCGGTGCCCCATGGGTCGTCCTCGTCCAGCTCGTCGGCGGGGACGGGCTGCAGGTCTGTGCCCCGCAGCAGCGCGTTCGAGGAGGTGTCTGCCAGCAGGGTGAGGGCCACCAGGCCATCTGCCGGTGGGGGCCCGTCGGTGGGCAGGAACCTGCCGGAGAGGAACAGGCCGTGGGGGAGGGGGCTGCTCTCCCCGGAGGGCCCTGAGAACACGTCGAGCAGTGCGGGACGCACCCAGCCGCGGGTCAGCCCGAGGGCCACGAAGGTGCGCAGGCCGTCGGGCGTGGGCTCGGCCTCCTCCACTTCGAGGTCGTCGAGGTGCAGCTGCCAGGGGGTCCAGTCGGACGTGCTCGTGGTGAGCTCGAGGAAGGTGCCTTCGTCGCCCAGCTGCATCCACCGGGCACGATCGAAGGTGCCCTGGAGCGTGAGCCGCGCGGAGGCGCCGGAGGTGAGGGGGGAGCGGGGCGCCGTGGCGAGGGGCAGGCGTGCCTCGATGGTCAGGGTGTCCGGGTCGCCGTCCTGCAGCCCGAAGTCGAGGATCTGCTCCACCTCGAGGGTGGGGCGCCCTGCGGGCGCTGCGCCAGTCGGGGAGGCCAGCACGGCGAACCTGCGCGTGCCGGACGGGAAGTCGGCGGTGAGTCCGAGCCACTCGCCGGACGACGGCCATGAGACCACCGGTGCCAGCGCCTCGGAGAAGGGCGGGTGGCTGGCGGGAGAGAAGGAGGAGGCGTCGTCCACGGGTACCCAGGACCACTGCACCTGCACACCGTCCGCCATCAGCAGGCCGTCCTGCAGGAACCAGGGCCACACCCGCACGCCGCCCTCCACGGACACGGCTTCGAGCGTGACGATCCGGTCGTGCTGAAGGTCGTGACGATCGGTACCGAAAGGCGCCTGGCAGGCCAGGAGCAGGCAGAAGCAGGTGGCGACGATGGCCAGCTTGGGCATGGATCCTCCGCGCCGCTCATAGCGCGATTCGTCGCCTGGGGCGCGGAGGAATCCGGCCGCTCACCCGAAGGGGAGCCGCCGCCCGGAGAGAGGATCACGAGGAGGCGATCCGGGCAGGAACGCCTCGCGGGGGATCACTCCTCGACGTACAGGTTGCCTGCCATCGAGAAGGAGGAGCGGGGGCCGAGTGCGGAAGGCAGGGCCAGCTCGGAGAGGGCCTGTGCGCAGTCGGTCTCGGGGACGCTGGCGCCGTCGTAGGCGAAGCCGCCCCAGTAGCGCTGGATCGACAGGGCGAACTCGCCGTCCTCGCTCAGGGTGAACCGGCGGATGTTCCAGTTCAGGTTGCAGGACTTGTTGCCGGTACCCTCATCGGTGGGCTGGTCGAAGTACTTGTGGTTGAGGGTCCACTCGGTGCGATCCTCGTTGTGCTCCCAGACGACCTCGCCATCGGAGCTGCCGAAGTCGTAGAAGGACCAGGGCTCGTTGGCGAAGGAGCCATCGGGGGTGTTGTTGTCGCAGTCGTCGACGGAGCGGCACAGGAAGATCTCGAGCTCGTTCATGCCGAGGTCGTTCATGCCTTCCTCGAAGAGGATCTCCTCGATGGCGATGTAGGGAGGAGCGGTGGGATCGGCCGTGTTGGGGACATCGGTCTCGTCGCCCATCATCGCGGTGCGGACCTCGTACACGCCGTACAGGGGTGCCTGGTTTCCGTTCACGCCGCCGCAGGCGGCCAGGGCCAGGAGGCTGGCCAGGGTGATCTTGTGCATGATTCGTCTCCTCGTGGAATCGTCGCCAGCATAGCTGATGCGGTTGTCTGTCGCGACATGGTGTTTAGGGTCGCCCGCCCGGTCCGAAGGGCTGGACAGCCGCCTCAACTGTGGTACGACCACACACGACGTGTACCGTACGCCCCAGCCGCCAGCAGAGGAAGTTCATGCAGAACCTCACCACCAAGGTCCTACTCCCCGAATCCAAGGATGTGCAGGTGGTCGATCTCGACGCCCGCCTGATGCAGGAGCGCATCGTCTTCCTGGGCACCCAGGTGACCAACGAGACGGCCAACGCGCTGGTCAAGCAGCTGCTGTTCCTCGAGGCGATCGACGCCACCAAGCCCATCACCCTGTACATCAACAGCCCCGGTGGCTCCGTCGTCGACGGCATGGCCATCTACGACTGCATCCGGCGCCTTTCCTGTCCGGTGCACGCCGTCGTGAGCGGCATGGCGGCTTCCATGGGTGCCGTCATCCTGTCCGGCTGCGAGAAGGGCCACCGCTACGCGCTGCCGCACTCCGAGGTCCTGCTGCATCAGCCCCTCGGCGGCGCCCAGGGCCAGGCCACCGACATCGAGATCAGCACCAAGCGTCTGCTTCGCATGAAGAAGACCCTGCTGTCCATCCTGGCGGAGAACACCGGCCACCCCTACGAGAAGCTCGTGGAAGACTGCGACCGTGACTACTGGATGGAGGCCCACGAGGCCCTCGAGTACGGCATCGTCGACAAGGTCCTCTGAGCAGCAGAGAGCCGGCGTCCGGGGCACAGCAGCCCCCGGATGCACGAGAGCCCCGCACCAGCGATGGTGCGGGGCTCTTTCGTGTAGGGCCCAGGGCGGCGTGTGAGGCTCACATACGGCGGCGGGACCCCTCACGGTGCTCGGCTTCCGTCTTGCAGTCGATGCACAGGGTGGCGACGGGACGGGCCAGCAGGCGGTGGTAGGTGATGTCGGCGCCGCAGTTCTCGCACACGCCCAGCTCGCCCTCGGGGATGCGGGACAGGGAGTGGCGGATCTTCTGGAGCATCTTGCGTTCACGATCGGCCATGCGCAGGGTGAAGTCGCGGTTGGAGGCGTTCACGGCGATGTCGAGGGTGTCGGGATCGAGGATCTGATCCTCCACGAGGTCGCCCATGGCTTCCTTGCTGTGGCTCAGCAGGGTCTCCATCTGGCTCTCGAGGAGCTCCTTGATGTGCATCACCTGCTCGGGGGTCAGGTACTCGTCTTCGTAGGTGACGTCGGTGGTATCTTGACCGGCCATGGGGTCCTCCGGAAGGGTCGGCGCACACATTAGGGCAGCGCGGGGCGGTGCGGCAAGAGGGAAAACGACCCCCCGTCCGGAGTCCCGTTTTCATCGTCCTCCTGCGATGGAAAAGGCACAGGGGCGTCACCTCGTCGCCTGATGGGGGGTGACGCCTCGCGACAAGCGTGCAGAACCCCCCGTGGTACACCGATACGAATCAGGACCCCGGTGTGAGCAAGGATGGTGCGCGTGAGGATGCTCTTGGGAACCCTTCTGGTGGTGGCGGGAACGGCTTCGGCGGAGGAGGGGCGGTGGGCCCGGACGCTGGAGGAGGTGTCCGGCTCGGTGCTGTCGATCCAGATGGATCGCACGGTGAGCTTCGACACCACCGCACGCGGCAATTCGCAGGCCACGGGCTTCGTGGTGGATGCCGAGCGAGGGCTCGTGCTCACGAACCGGCACGTGGTGTCGCCGGGGCCGATCCTCGCCGTCGGTCGCTTCCAGGACGATCTGGAGGTGCCGCTGGTGCCCATCTACCGGGATCCGGTGCACGACTTCGGCGTGTTCCGGTTCGACACGTCGCGGGTCGATGCGGATCACCTGCAGTCCCTGGAGCTGCGGCCGGACGAGGCCCGGGTCGGGCTCGAGATCCGCGTGGTGGGCAACGACGCCGGTGAGAAGCTGGCCTTCCTCGGTGGCACGCTGGCCCGCCTCGACCGCCAGGCACCCAACTACGGCCGGGGCAGCTACAACGACTTCAACACCTTCTACTACCAGGCCTCCAGCGCCACCTCGGGAGGGTCGTCGGGATCACCGGTCATCAGCGAGGCCGGCCACGTCGTGGCGCTCAATGCCGGGGGCAACAGCCGCTCCGCGGCGTCGTTCTACCTGCCCCTGCAGCGCGTCGAGCGTGCCCTCGACCTGCTCCGTGAGGGCCGTGAGGTCACCCGTGGGAGCCTGCAGACCACTTTCGTGGCCCAGACCCTCGAGGACTCCCGCAAGCTCGGCCTGTCGGACGCCACCCGGCGGCGCCTGGCCGACGCGGGCGGGCACGTGCTCGCCGTGCAGTCGGTCCTGCGGGAGGGGGTCGGCTGGGGGCACCTGCAGGAAGGCGACCTGCTGGTGGCGGTGGACGGCCGCGTCATCACCGACTTCGTGACCCTGGAGTCCATCCTGGACGACGCGGTGGGGCGCACGCTGCAGGTGGAGCTCGAGAGGGCAGGGGCGCTGGTCACCGAGCAGGTGAGGGTGGAGGACCTGTTCGCCATCACGCCGTCGGCCTTCGCACAGCTCGAGGACGGCGTGTACCACAACCTGTCCTACCAGCTCGCCCGCTCGTACAACCTGCCCCTGGGGGGCGTGTACGTGGCGATGGGCGGCTACGGAGGCAAGCGCTCCGGCATTCCCGGCGGCTCGGTGATCGTGGAGATGGCGGGCCGTCCGATCGCCACGGTGGACGATCTCGTGCAGGTCTGGGCCGAACAGCCCCGGGGCGCCCAGGTGCAGGTGCGCTACTACCTCGTGTCGTCGCCGCACCAGGTGCGGGTGGCCGTTTGGCCGGTCGACGGGGACTGGTTCCATGATCGCGTGTGCACCCTCGGCGAGGAGACCTGGCCCTGCCAGGACGTGCAGCCCAACCTGGAGCGCGAGTCCCAGCCGGTGGCGTCCACGAGCTGGCGCGACGACGGCCCGAGGGGCCTGAAGCTCGTGCGGCGCAGCCAGGTGGGTGTCGAGGTCGATCTGCCCGTCACCTACGACGGCGTGTCGGGTGCGTCCTACATGGGCATGGGCCTCGTGGTCGACGCCGACGAGGGACTCGTCGTGGCGGATCGGAACACCGCGCCCCTGCTGCTCGGAGACGTGTGGCTCACCTTCGCCCGTGATCTGCAGGTGCCGGCGGAGGTGGTGGCGAACCACCCGCTGCACAACCTCACGCTGTTGCGCTACGACCCGGCCCTGGTGGGCGACACCCCTGTCCGGAGTGCCGATCTGGTGGACCACATGCCCGAGGTCGACGATCGGCTGCGCTACTTCGGGTTCTCCGAGGATGGCCGCGAGATGTTCGAGGCGGTCACGGTGGACCAGGTGGGCCCATCCGGCGCCGTCACGGGCTACCGGGGGCGCTTCGTGGATCGCACGACGCCGGTGATCGACGTGAAGCCGGAGCCCGCACGCGGCATGGGTGTCCTCGCCGACAAGCGGGGCCGTGTCCACGCCCTGTGGGGCACCTTCTACACCCAGGCCGGCCGGCAGGAGTCGGAGGTGCCGGGCGGCATTCCCGCCTGGGTGATTTCCGAGTTCGTCCAGCAGTGGCGTGAGGGCCGTGAGGTGCCCCTGCTCGGCGCGGTGTTCGCACCCATCCCCCTGACCGAAGCGCGCCGGCTCGGTCTGCAGGATGCCCAGGTCGCGGCGCTCGCGGCCGCCGACGAGCGCCGGATCGCGCTGCAGGTACGCACCGTCGACTCGGCACTCGTCGAGGCGGATCTGCTGCACGTGGGCGATGTGGTGGTGAAGGTCGACGGCCACACGGTCACGCGTCCCGTCGAGGTGCAGCGGGCCCTGTCCACACGGGGGGCCACCACCTTCGAGCTGCTCCGCCATGGCGAGCTGCGGCAGGTGCGCGTCACACCGGAGGCGGCCGACCTGTACGGCACCTCCACGCTGCTGCAGTGGCAGGGCGCCGTGCTTCAGGCCACGCCCTACCAGCTCCGCATGCTCCATGGTCTGCCGACCGGTCAGGTGTACGTGGACAGCGTGACCGGTGGCTCTCCCGCACGCAGGGCGGGCCTCTCGCCCACGAGCCGCGTGCTCGCGGTGAACGAGCAGCCCGTGGACTCCCTGGAGACCTTCCTGGCCCTGGCGGCCCAGGTGGAGGACGGCACGTACATGCGCCTGCTGGTCGAGGACGTGCGCGGCCGCAAGCAGGTGCTGACCCTGCGGCCCGACCGCCACTACTGGCCCGGCGCGTGGTTCACGTTTGGCGCCGAAGAGGGATGGCGCCGCGAGCCCACCGAACGGGGGGAGCTGAGCAGCACCAGCTCGGCTTCGGGGGTACAGGCGCCCGCGCAGGGGATGTAGGGCCGGTCGGTACCGGCTCCCGTGCGGACGCTGGGAGCCGGGTCGGGAGGGCAGTCGGCCGGTTCGCTGGCCCCGGAACACGAAAAAGCCCCCAGGCAGTGCCTGGGGGCTTTTGAATGCGGAAGGCGGGACTTGAACCCGCACAGTATTGCTACCACAAGGCCCTCAACCTTGCGCGTCTACCAATTCCGCCACTTCCGCGTGGCTTCGCTTGGAAGCGCCAGCCTTGTAATGTGCCCGGGGCGCGCCGTCACGCGGTTTGTGCATGTTTCCTGACAGTGTCGGTCGGAGGGCGGAAACCGGGCGGTGGGGGAGCGGCCGTCACTGGGGGCGGAACCGGGAGCAAGAACGAGAAAAGCCCCCAGGCAGTGCCTGGAGGCTTTTGAATGCGGAAGGCGGGACTTGAACCCGCACAGTATTGCTACCACAAGGCCCTCAACCTTGCGCGTCTACCAATTCCGCCACTTCCGCGTGGCTTCGCTTGGAAGCGCCAGCCTAATAATGTGCCCCTGCAGCCCCGTCACCCTGTTTTTTGGATTTTTCGTACCGGCCCAGGTGCAACCGTGGCTCTGGTGGAGGGCGGGTCCAGGTGCGCTGCAAGCCTGAGGTCATCCGCCGATGTCGTCACCATGACGCATGGTCGGGGACGCGAGCGAGGAGGGTGGATGACGGCATGGTTGTGGATGGCGGTGGCGCTGGCAGGTGAGCCGGCGATTCCTGCAACGGATCCCATTCCGGGCCTGGTCTGGCGGGCAGACGACCCCGCGACGTTCCACGTGGTGGGGCGGCACATCGTGTCCGTCGACCGGGGCACCTTCTTGGTGTACGATCTGGAGGGTCGGCTGACGGCCCAGGGGTTCATCGACCATGACCCGCTGAAGGTGCAGGAGGGCGTGGTCGGGGAACAGTACGTCTGGATCGTGCGGCAGGAAGACGCCTCCCTCGCCTTGGCCGGTATTGATGGGTGGAGCGGCAAGCTGTGGAAGGAGACCTTCTCGCGTGAGGAACTGTGGCCTGGCGCGGACCCGGGCGCGGACTGGAGGGTGACGCGGGTCGCGGCCTTCGGAGGGGAGATCGACCTGCTCCTGGAGGGGCAGGTGGGCCTGAGAGGACAGCTCCGCGTGGTGAGGGTTGCGGACGGGCGCGTCCTGGCGGCTCGCAACCTCGCGCATGTTCCCCACACCGCCACGGCGAGAGACGGCATCCTGGGCATCGGCTACCGCCTCGACAAGCGTCGCTACAGGCTCGAGACGGTCGATGGGGTCCTCGGCACCTTCGAGGTCGACGAGGACTTCGACCACATGGATGGACCCTACTGGTTCCCTGGAAAGGAACCAGGCACCGCCCACGTGCTCATGGTGTTGACGGCCACGCGCAAGCGCCAGCTCATCCTGCATCGGCACACCATCAGGGCCGGTGGGGTCATCGAGTCCCGCTCCTTGCGTGCGCCCGACGTGCCCATCCCATCGCCCTACTTCTACCACTGGGTCCGCTGGCAGCTCGTGGATCACGATCAGCGTGATGGTCGGATGGCGCTCAGCTTCGCCTTCGGCGCGCCTGTTCGCAAGCCCTCCACGGCCGGCACGGCGAGGGCAACGGATCCGAGCAGCCTGCAGGCTCCCGTCGTGGAGACCGCGAAGGGACAGTCGGCGGAGGGCAAGGCCCAGACCCTGTCCCAGGCCACCTGGTGGCAGATGCACGACGAAGTTCAGGTCCAGTTCCTGCACAACCGCGCGTTGCTCCTGGATGAGGCGTTCTCCCTGTTGGTGGCGGTCCGACACGAGGACGCGATCCTCATGTCGGCGACCCAGGCCCGGCGGGACACCCGGGATCTGGAGGGCAGGGGCGTCGTGTATGGACCGGGCCCCGGGTTCCGTCTGTTCCAGGACGTGCGGGTCACGCCCGACGGCATGCACTGGTGGGTCCGGACGGGTGATGTGCAGCTCACGTCCTGGCAGTGTCGCGGTGACGAGGTCATAGTGGACGTCCTGACCCCGCGGGAGCCTGGCGTCCGTGCCGCGCTTCGGGCGTGGCCGGGCATCTTCTACGACGTGCCTGATGGTCGACTGGTGACCATGTGGCCGAACCGGGGCCTGGTTCCGGCGTCCGAGACGCTCCAGCTCGGCCACCTCGGAAGGCCGGAGGATCTGTTCGTCGGCGTCGGCGCGGTGCCCTTCCTCTCCGCCGACCGCCAGGTGGCCACTGAACCCGAGGAGCACGAGGGCCGATAGGCAGGGGTCAGGGCGTCCTCAAGCCCACGGGAGGTCCCTTGCTCTCAGCGCTCCTGCTCGCCGCCCAGCTCGCCACCGCCCAGCCGCTGCCCGCCACCGAGTGGGTCGGCGACCTCGTCTGGCGACAGGACGACCCCGCCACGTTCCACGTCATCGGCGAGCACGTGCTGTCGACGCACCTGGGCGCGTGGACCCTGTACGACCTGCGTGGCAACGAGGTCGCCACCGGTGAGGTCGATCTGTCGGAGCGGCGCATGGCGGAGGGTGTGACGGGACACAGCTACGCCTGGCTCACCCAGGACCCGGACGGGCTGCTCACCGTGCACTCGGTGGACGGGCGCTCCGGTCGCTTCCTCCGGCAGCAGATCGCGGCCCAGGACCTGTGGCCGGAAGCCCGCACGATGAAGGACTTCGTCATCGCGGAGGGAGCGGTCGACGGAAGCCTGGTGGATCTGCTGCTGGTGGGGAGGCGCAAGCTCCGGGGGCAGCAGCTGCTCGTGCGGTTCAGGGAAGGAAAGGTCGTCACCCACCGGGATCTGCCCCGTGAGCCCGCCGCCTCGACGGCCGAGCATGGACTCACGCTGCTGATGCAGGAAGGGGACCGCTCCTACTCGCTCCTCACGGCGGAGGGGGAGCTCGGCCGGTTCGAGACGGCCGAGGCCTTCCAGGCGGCGGATGGTCCCCACTGGCTGCCAGGTCCGAACGAGGGGGAGCACAGCCTGGTGGTGGTCCTCACGGCCGCCGAGCGCGGACAGGCGATGATGCACCGGCACGTGCTCCGGGACGGTGCGCTCCTGCGGACGGAGAAGGCGGACACCTTCAGCCTGCGCGTGCCGGATGCCCGTCGCACCGACTTCGAGCACTGGAACCTCATCGACTGGGACATCCACGACGGTCGCGTGGCGCTCACGTTCGCCAGCCACTACCGCTTCTCGGAGACGACCACCCTGTCGTCCACCTACGCGGGCACGAGCTTCTACGAGCCCGGCTACTACAACGCCGGCCCGTTCCGAACCCTGGAGGTGCAGGAACGGATGGACCGCACGCGCTTCCGCCGGCAGTTCGCCATCCTGTTCGACGAGGCGTTCCACCCCACCGGTCTCATCCACCACGACGACGAGTGGAACATGGAGACCCGTCAGGCCACCCGGGACACCCGGGATCGGCAGGGGCAGGGCACGCGCTACACCGCGCAGCAGGGGTACCGGCTGTTCCAGGACGTCAAGGTCGAGCCGGTCGGCATGAGCTGGCGTATCCGTGACAGCGATCGCCACCTCGTGCACTACCGCCTCACGGGGAACCAGGTGGAGCGGGTGGCCTACGACCGGGACAACCTCGAGGCCTGGGCGGCCATGCGCGCCTGGCCCGGCATCTTCTACGACGTCGCCGATGGCCGGACCGTGCTCATGATCCCCTCGACCCTGGGGCTGCAGGCCGTGCGCGGGATGACCCCGCAGCAGGAGTGGACCCACCGGGACGAGGACCTGAACGTGTGGATCACCACGACGACCACGTCCCATGGCCTGTCCGACAACGACGAAGGGCGGCCCGAAGAGCCGCCCTACGAAGAGACCATGGAGCCCTGAGGCCCCCTGGGTCAGGCCAGTGCGTGGAACACGTCCTGCACGTCGTCGTCCTGCTCGAGCTTGTCGATGAGCTCGAGGACCTCGTTCAGCTCGTCGTCGCCGAGCTCCATGAGGTTGTGGGGGACCCACTCCACACCGGTGGAGACGGGCTCGATGCCCATGCCCTCGAGGCCGGCCTGCAGATCGCCGAAGCTCTCGAACGCGCAGTAGGCGACGATCAGGGGGTCGCCATCATCCGACGTGGCCTCACCCATCTCCTCGAGGCCGTGGTCGATCAGCTCGAGCTCGAGCTCCTCGGGGTCGAGGCCCTCGGGGTTCAGGCGGAAGGCGCCCCGCTTGTCGAACATGAAGGAGACGGAGCCGGTGGAGCCGATGTTGCCGCCGCCCTTCTTGAAGATGAGGCGCAGGTTGGAGATGGTGCGGGTGGGGTTGTCGGTGGCGGTCTCGACCAGGATCGGCACGCCGTGGGGGCCGTAGGCCTCGTACAGGAGCTCCTGGTAGTCGGCGCCGTCGGTCTCACCGGAGCCACGCTTGATCGCCGCCTCGATCTTGTCCTTGGGCATGTTCACGGCACGTGCGTTCTGGATGGCGCGGCGGAGGGCGGGGTTGGCATCGGGGTTGGGGCCGCCTCCGCGCGTGGCGATGGCGATCTCCTTGCCGCAGCGGCTGAAGGCCTTGGCCATGCGATCCCAGCGCTTCATCATGGCGCCCTTGCGGTTCTCGAACGTGCGTCCCATGCAGCTGTCTCCCTTGGAGTCGTTTTGGTGGGGGCATCTTAGTCCGATCGGGGGCGCGTGTCGCTCGTGGGGGCGTCCCGAACACCTCGGGGACGCGAGACCCCGGCGCCCCAAGGGGCGCCCGTACGTCCAATGCCCCAAGGAGCGTCAACGGGGTCGGGCGGGCTCCCCTTCACGGGGCCCGAAACGCGAAAGCAATCCCAGGGCGTACCTTCAGCCGCACACCGGAGGCCAGCTGCGTCCCGGTGCGGGCGGGGCGAGGAGCAAGGGGGGCAGTGTACTTCCGTACACGCCCCCCGAAGCGACGAAGAACCGTCTGCGGCGGGGCGCTGCTGGCCGTCTGGACCCCGGCGTCAGCCGACGGTGATCCGCAGGTTGCGGAACCCACGCAGCCACGGTCCGTCCTGATGCCAACCCTTCGGCGTCCAGCTGTTGCTGGCCGTGCGCCACACGCGCTCGGGGTGGGGCATCATGATGGTGACCCGGCCGTCGGTGGTGGTCATGGCGGCCACGCCCTCGGGGGAGCCGTTCGGGTTGAAGGGGTACTGCTCGGTGACCTTGCCGAAGTTGTCGACGTAGCGGGCGGCCACGAGCGGACCGGACGCGCTGCCGTCGGCACCGAAGAGTGCGCGGCCCTCGCCGTGGGAGACGGCGATCGGGATGCGAGAGCCCTCCATGCCCTTCAGGAACAGCGACGGGGTCTCCTGGATCTCCAGGGTGGCGACGCGGCCCTCGAACTGCTCGGACTGGTTGCGCAGGAACGCGGGCCAGCCCTCGGCGCCGGGGATGAGCGGAGCCAGGTGGGAGAACATCTGGCAGCCGTTGCAGATGCCGAGGCTGAAGGTGTCGTTGCGCTGGAAGAAGGCCTCGAAGACCTCCCGGGCGCGGGGGCTGTGCAGGATGGTGCGGGCCCAGCCGCCACCGGCGCCCAGGACGTCGCCGTAGGAGAAGCCGCCGCAGGCCGCGAGGCCGACCATGTCGGTGAGGTCGATGCGGCCGGAGAGCACGTCGGACATGTGGACGTCGACGGCCTCGAAGCCGGCCTTGTCGAACGCGGACGCCATCTCGTTCTGGCTGTTGACGCCCTGCTCGCGCAGGATGGCCACGCGGGGCTTGCTGCCCTTGCCCACGAAGGGCGCGGTGATGTCGTCGGCCAGGTCGAAGGTGAGGTGGGGGCTGATGCCCGGGTTGTCGCGCTCGAGCAGGGCGTCGAATTCCTGCTGGGCGCACTCGGGGTTGTCGCGCAGGGCCTGCATCCGGTAGCTGGTCTCGGCCCAGCGGCGGTGCAGCTCGGTGCGGTCGCCGCGGAAGACGTCCTGGCCGTCGCAGGTGATGACGAGGTCGTCGCCCGCGCGCACGGTGCCGACCACCGAGGCGGGGACGCCGGCGGCGGTGAAGGCGGCGATCACGGCGTCGACGTGCTCGTCGGCCACCTGGACCAGGGCGCCGAGCTCCTCGTTGAACAGGGCCCGGTGGGCGTCACCGGAGACATCCAGCTGCAGACCGCAGTGGCCGGCGAAGGCCATCTCGAACGCCGTGGCCAGCAGGCCGCCGTCGGAGCGGTCGTGGTAGGCCAGCAGGTGCTCGCGCTGGGCCTGGACGGTCTCGAAGAAGCCCTTGAGCATCGCCGGGTCGTCGAGATCCGGAGCGGTCTGGCCGATCTGGCCGTACACCTGCGCCAGGGCGGAGCCGCCCATGCGGTGCTGGCCGTTGCCGAGGTCGAGCAGCACCAGCTTGGAGGGGACCTCGGGGTGCAGCTGGGGCGTGATGACGTCGGTGGCGTCGGACGTGATGGAGAAGGCGGAGACGATGAGGCTCAGCGGTGCGGTGACGCGCTTGCTCTGGCCGTCCTCCTCCCACACGGTGCGCATGGACATGGAGTCCTTGCCGACGGGGATGGCGATGCCCAGGGCCGGGCAGACGTCCATGCCGACGGTCTTCACCGTGGCGTACATGTTCGCGTCCTCGCCGGGGTCGCCGGCGGGGGCCATCCAGTTGGCGGACAGCACCACGCGGTCGAGACGGTCGATGCGTGCGGAGGCGAGGTTGGTGAGGGACTCGCCGATGGCCATGCGGCCGGCGGCGGGGCCGTCGATCAGGGCCACGGGGGTGCGCTCGCCCATGGCCATCGCCTCACCGGCGACGGTGTCGTAGGTGGCGGTGGTGGTGGCCACGTCGGCGACGGGCACCTGCCAGGGGCCGACCATCTGGTCGCGGGCCACGAGGCCGGTGACGGAGCGGTCGCCGATGGTGATGAGGAAGCCCTTGGAGGCCACGGTGGGCAGCGTGAGCACCCGGTCGATGGACTCGGACAGCTCGAGGCCTTCGGTGGCGAAGGGGAAGCGGGGCTGCTTCTTCGTGGCCGCGATGCGGTGCATCTTGGGGGGCTTGCCGAGCAGGACGTCCATCGGCATGTCGATGGGCTTGTTGCCGAAGTGCTCGTCGGTCAGCGTGAGGTGCTCCTCCTCGGTGGCGTGACCCACCACGGCGAAGGGCGCGCGCTCGCGCTCACAGATGGCCTTGAAGACCTCCATGGCCTCGGGCTTGATGGCCATGACGTAGCGTTCCTGGCTCTCGTTGCACCAGATCTCCATGGGAGACATGCCGGGCTCGTCGCTGTGCACGTTGCGCAGCTCGAAGTTGGCACCCCGGCCGCCGTCGTGTGCGAGCTCGGGCAGGGCGTTGGACAGGCCGCCGGCACCCACGTCGTGGATGAACAGGATGGGGTTGTCGTCGCCCATCTGCCAGCAGCGGTCGATGACCTCCTGGCAGCGGCGCTCCATCTCGGGGTTGGCGCGCTGGACGGAGGCGAAGTCGAGGTCCTCGGAGGAGGCACCGGAGGCCATGGAGGAGGCTGCGCCGCCACCGAGGCCGATGAGCATGGCGGGGCCACCGAGGACCACCATGGGAGCGCCCGCGGGGAACTCCTTCTTCTGCACGTGCTCGGCGCGGATGTTGCCGTAGCCGCCGGCGATCATGATGGGCTTGTGGTAGCCGCGGACCTCGGAGCCGTCCTCGGTGGGCACGTCGAGCTCGAAGGCGCGGAAGTAGCCGGTGAGGTTGGGGCGACCGAACTCGTTGTTGAAGGCGGCGCCGCCGATGGGGCCTTCGAGCATGATGTCGAGGGCGGAGACGATGCGGGAGGGCTTGCCGTGGTCGACCTCCCAGGGGCGCTCGAATCCGGGGATCTGCAGGTTCGACACGGAGAAGCCGGTGAGGCCGGCCTTGGGCTTGGAGCCGATGCCGGTGGCGCCCTCGTCGCGGATCTCGCCGCCGTTGCCGGTGCCGGCACCGGGGTGGGGGGAGATGGCGGTGGGGTGGTTGTGGGTCTCCACCTTCATCAGCATGTGCACGGGCTCGGTGCTCGCGCCGTACACGCCGGTGGCCGGGTCGGGGTAGAAGCGGCCGGCCACGGAGCCCTCGATGACGGCGGAGTTGTCGGAGTAGGCCGACAGCACGCCCTCGGGGGACTTCGCGTGGGTGTTGCGGATCATCTTGAACAGGGAGAGCTCCTGCTCCTCGCCGTCGATGGTCCAGCTGGCGTTGAAGATCTTGTGCCGGCAGTGCTCGGAGTTCGCCTGGGCGAACATCATGAGCTCCACGTCCGTGGGGTTGCGGCCCATGGCGGTGAAGTTGGTGACCAGGTACTCGATCTCGTCGGGGGCCAGGGCCAGGCCGAGCTGCACGTTGGCCTGCTGCAGGGCCTCCTTGCCGCCGCCGAGGATGTCGACGGTGGACAGGGGGCGGGGCTCGGCGGTCTCGAAGAGCATGGTGCCTTCGGAGGGGCCGCGGAGCACGGCTTCCGTCATGCGGTCGTGCAGGGGGGCCACGGCCTCTGCCCACTGGGCGTCGGACAGGCCTTCGAGGTGGTAGGCGACGCCGCGCTCGACCCGCTCCACGGCGTCGAGGCCGCAGTTGTGCAGGATGTCGGTGGCCTTGGACGACCAGGGGGAGATGGTGCCGGGACGGGGCACCACGACGGCGTTGGCCTCGATGGCCGACGGCTCGCCCTCACCCTCACGGAGCAGTGCCGCCAGCAGCTCGTGCTGGGCGGTGGACAGCTCGGACCGGGTGTGGACCAGGTAGACGTACCGGGTCTGAAGGCCAGTGATGCCGGCCACAGGTGCCAGGGCCTTCAACAGCCGCTCGGTCCGGAACGCGGACAGTGCGGGACCGCCGAACAAGATCTCCATGGAGTGCCTCCGTCAGGTCTGCTTGGCGCCCCCATAGCCCGATTCGCGCCACCGTTCAGTGGGGGGTGGCCATCGGCTTGTCAGCAAACCGTGGGGTTGCACCGGAGGGGGGCTCCGGCTCGTCCAGGAAGGCTTGTGCGATGCGGTTGAAGTAGACCGGTCGCTCGAGGTTCGGCGCGTGCCGCGTGTGGGGCACGACGTGCAGGCGGCACGTGGGGCCGACCAGATCGGCGAGGCGCACGCCGAGGTGCACGGGGAACAGGTCGTCCTTCTCTCCCCACACGATGAGCATGGGGTGGGCGATCGAGAAGGTCTGGTGGGACAGCTCGTCGGCCCGTCGGAGGAGATCGTCGAGCAGGCGGATCTTCTGGGGGCGGTTCAGCCGGAACATCTGCCGGTGCACGTCGCCCACCATGAAGAAGGGCAGGGGCGGTGGACGCAGGAAGGCGAGCTTGAGCAGGCGGGGGATGTCCTTGGGGTTCTCCGGCAGCACGAGATCCGCCACGGAGTCGATGTCGTACCGCTCGAGCATGTCGCGGTAGTCGTCGAGCCGGTAGGCGTGCCCGGGGGAGTCGATGACGACCACCCGTCGCACCCGATCGGGCCACAGGTGTGCCATCTCGAGGGCCACGAAGCCGCCGTAGGACACACCCGCCACGTCGACCACGGGAAGGCCGAGGTGGTCGAGCAGATCGACGAGGAACTCGGCCTGGTGGACGGTGGAGAACTCCTGGGCACCGGAGAAGCTGCCGCCGAACCAGATGAGGTCGGGGATGATCACCTTGCGCGTGCTGCGGAAGGCGGTGTTGCCTGACCAGTTGGCGGTGGCGTCGGCGCCGAAGCCGTGCACGAGCAGCAGGGGCGTCGCATCGCCCTCACCGCCGATCCAGTAGCGACAGGTGCGGTGGCCGAGCTGCACGGTGCGCCGCTCGAAGCCCCGCTTCTCCATCAGGCGGTTCATGAACCGGTCCACGGAAGCCGTCATGGAGAAGCGGCCGGGCATTGGCTGGTGGTTGTCCGGTGCGTTCAAGACACCTCCGTCCGCATGGGTTCGATCTAGCACGGATGGAGGGATCCGCAGGGTGGGGACGCCCCGCAGCCGGATCAGGCGCCGGTGTCGGCGTCGCCCGTGTCCATGGTGCCGGTGTCGCCGGTGTCCATGTCGCCGGTGTCGCCGGTGTCCATGTCGCCGGTGTCGTCGACCTCCTCGGGCCCGCCGTAGGCGCTGCGGAGGTAGGCCAGCAGATCGGCATACTCCTGCTCGTCCCAGCCGCGGAACTTGGGCATGGCGTTGCGGCCGTCGATGATGACCGACAGCAGCTCCTCGTCGTCCATGCTCGCCACGCCGCCGTCGCCCAGATCCGGGCCGATGGGGTTGGCCGCGTTCGGGTTGTGGCAGGCGAAGCAGCGGTTCGTGTACAGGCTCTCGCCCACGCTGGCGGTGCCGCTCAGGGCGAGCACGTTGGCCACGGTGTCGGCGGGGGCCGGGGGCAGGGCGAAGTCGTCGTCGCAGGCTGCGGTCAGCAGGAGCGTGGCGAGAAGCGTCAGTCGCATGGGAGGGGCTCCGGGGTGGGGGCACAAGGGACGCCCAGAGGGGAGGGATGTGTCGGGTTCGGGACCCGTGATGTACCTTCTTGGAGGCCCACCGGGGAGGGGGCAGGGGGAGGGCGGCGGCCACGGGGGCGTCCGCCGCACCCGGCCGAGCCATGTGAAGTCGCGGTCCAAGGCCTGACAGGCGCACAATTCGTGTGACGTGGGGCGGCTTGTCTCTTCTCGTCAGCTCACGGCGTGTGGCCCGCGGCCCGCGGGGGCAGCGTCGGTGCCTTCGGGGGCTCGTGGGGCGGCCGACGGGGTCTGTGCCGGTGTGGCTCCGGACGGATCGGCCACCCAGCTCGGCATGCGATCCTTCCAGGGGTACGCCTCCTCGAGCTGGGCCGCGACACGGAACAACAGCTCCTCCTGGCCGTAGCCCGCGGCGAGCTGGGTCCCCATGGGCAGGCCGTCCGGCGAGGTGAACAGCGGCACCGACATGGCGGGCAGGCCCGTCTGGTTGAACAGCTGGGTGTTCGGGGTGGCCGCCAGGGCGTCGTCGGCCATCGCATGCAGGGCGGTGCGCAGCAGGGCGCCCACGCGCACGGTGCGGAGCACGGCCAGCAGGGCCTTGTCGGCGCCCTTCAGGTCGAGCTGTCCGATCCGCACGGGCTCGCTGCCGATGGTGGGCGACAGGAAGAGATCGAAGGTCTGGAACCACACCGCCATCTTGTGGGCGGCGTGCTGCACGGTGCGGCTGGCCAGCGCCACCTCGCGGGCATCGAGGGCCTTGCCGATCTGGTTCAGCAGCCAGGTGGCCGGCTCGAAGTCGGAGGGGCTGGGCCTGACGCCGACCGATCGCGTGATCTCGTCGACGTCGGCGGCCACGTTGGCGGCGACGGTGACGAAGTAGGCGTGGACCATCCGGGGGACGTCGATGGGCAGGGTGACCCGCTCGACGTGGTGGCCGAGGGCCTCCATCTTCTGCAGGGCGTCCGCCAGGCAGGCCTTGGACGCCGGGTCGTAGGTGCCGGCGTACATCGGCGTGTCGAGGTAGCCGATCCGCAGCGCCCCGGGGCGCTGGCGGGTGGCCTGCAGGAACGAGCCCGTGGGCGGCGGTGCGCTGTACAGATCCCCGGGCGCGACCCCGTGGGTCAGGTCGAGGATGAGCGCGGAGTCGCGAACGGAGCGGGTGAGCACGTGCTCCTGCACGAACCCGCCCCAGGCCTCGGCCAGGTGGGGCGCGAGGCTGTTGCGGCCGCGGCTGGGCTTCAGGCCGAACAGGCCACAGGCGGACGCGGGAATCCGGATGGAACCACCGCCATCGCCGCCGTGCCCCACGGGGACGATGCGCGCCGCCACCGCGGCCGCGGAGCCCCCGGACGAGCCACCGGCGCTGTGGTCGGTGTTCCAGGGGTTGCGGGTGGGCCCGAACAGCCTGGGTTCCGTGGTGCCCATGATCCCCAGCTCGGGGGTGTTCGTCTTCGCGATGATCTGCAGGCCGGCCTGCTCGAAACGCCGCGCCAGCTCGCTGGTGACCTTGGCCTTCGGCGCCTTCAGCAGCTTCGTGGCGTGGGAGGTGGGGTAGCCCTCGATGGTCTGCAGCAGATCCTTGAGCACCATCGGCACGCCGAGCAGGGGCCCCTCGGGCAGGGCGTCCACCCGCTCGTGGGCCCGCTGCAGGAGCGACAGCGTGGTGGCGTTGATCCGGGGGTTGCGCGCCTGCAGCCGCTCCTCCGCCGCGCGGAGGAGATCCGCGGGGGTGACCTCTCCGGCGCTGACCCTCGCGGCCATGTCCGTGGCATCCCAGTGGTCGTACTCGGGCAGATACAGGCCCATCCATGCCTCCCTTGGCGGTGTGCAGGGACGATACGGGAGGTTGCAGGCGACCTCAAGGTCCGCGTCGGTGCTCCGGCGGATGGAAGCGGAGGAGCACCTGGACGGGCACGGTGTGGAGCTCGTCCGGCCGCGTCGCCCAGCGCCACTGCTGCACCGCCCTGCGGGCCTCCACCTCGAGGGCCGACGGGCAGGACAGCACCCGCACCGACTCGGGTATGCCCGAGGGAGCCACGGAGACGTCGTACAGGCACGGCAGGACCGCCTGCTGCGGCTCCATGAACCGCTCGTCGTAGCGGGGGGCGACCCGCTTGATGACCCGGAGTCCGCCGTCCTCGCCGTAGGGAGACGACTTCACGGCGTCCCTGCGCTCGTGCTGGTCCTGCACGCGCTCGAGCTGCCCCGCCCTGAAGCCGGCGCGGGTCATCAGGCCCGTCCGTGCGGCCCGTGCGGCACCGGCGCCGGACGGGATGACCTGCTCCCCCGGGGATGCGGGCGCCGGCGGAAGCGGGGAGGGCTCCTCCGGCGGCGCGTCCTGGTCGGCCATCGGATCGGTGGACCGGGGGTCTGCCGGGTCCATGGTCCGCAGGCCGATCACCTGGGCATCCTGGACGAGGAGATCGGGGGAGCCGTCGACGCCGGGTGGCGCGAGCTCCGCGGGGCGGACGGGCACGGGGGGCGCCGACAGGGGCTGCAGGTGATCCCCCGGGTCGTCGAGGGCGAGGACCACCTCCACGGTCCGCGTGGTCACCGGCGCGGCGCCGCCACGGCTCCTGCGTCCCAGCTCGGCCTGCAGTCCCCACAGCACGACCACCGACACCAGCAGGCCACCCGTTCGGGCGAGCCGCCGGTGGCGGAGCTCCCACGGGGCGGGGCGACGGCGCTCTCCGAGGGTGAGAGGCAAGGTGCGGACTCCTCATGTGGTGCGCGTGGGCGCGAACACATGTGTGGTTTCCCAGGGAGTCGGCATGTGGATGCGGACGGTCCATCCGTAGGGATTCGCGCACCGCGTGGAGCCTTGCGCCCCGCCTCAGGGGGCCACGGCATCCTTGGGCGGGTGGAACCGCAGGAGCACCTGCACCTCCTCGAGGGTGTCCTCGCCCTCCCGCGTGGCCCAGCGCCACTCGCGAACGGCCTGCAAGGCCGCGAGCTTCAGGGGGCCCGGGCACTGCCGGACCTGGATGTCGACGGGCATGCCGGCGGGGTCGACGGTGACGTCGTAGTGGCACTCGTGGATCATCGGCTGCACGCGCATGTACTCGCCGTTGTACCGGGGCGAGACGCGCTTGATGGCCCGCAGGTTGCCCTGCTCGTCGAACGGAGAGGTCTTTGCGGCCTGGACCTTCTCCTTGTGCTGCTGCATGCGGGCCATCTGCCCGGCGAGGAAGCCGGAGCGGGACAGCGTGCCGCTGCGGGCGGCGGCCGCGGCACCATCGGCCCGTTCGAGCCGCACCTCGGCATCCTTCGGCAGCTCGGGCAGCTCCGACGGCGTGGTCGGCTCCGTCGCCGGCGCGGCCTGTCGGGTCGCCTCGGCGGGTGCCTCGGACGCCGCGGGCCCGATCTCCGTGGCGTCGGCCACCGCCTGGCCCATGGCTCCAGGGGCATCCGCAGGCTCCGGCCCCTGCTGCGGGGCCTGGGGGATGTCGGCCTCGGTGAGCCCTTCCAGTGCGTCCAGGGGCTCGAGCAGCTCCACCAGGATGGGCGCGGGGGCATCGACCACGAGGATGGCGTCCCGCACCGGACTGCTCGGGTGCACCGTGATGGCGAGCAGGGCCGCGGTGCTGATGGCCAGTCCACCCACCCGAGCGATCCACCGCTGACGGTGCTCCCAGGGGGCGGTGTGGGCGTGCTGTCCGAGGGTCAGGGGCATCAGTCGGGGCCGTTCTCGAGGAGTTCGGAGATGAGGGACACCTCGGACAGTGCGTTGGCGAGGTGGGGTGCAAACCGCAACCGGCCATCCGGCGTGGAGATCGAGATGCCGTGGCCTCGGAACCACTCGGCCCAGGTGCTCACGGAGGTGCCCTCGGGGGGCAGCACGGCGAGGATGGTGCTGCGCAGGCTGGACTCGCTGCGCCGCAGGGAGGTGAAGCCCCGCGCCACCAGCGCCTGCTCGAGCTGGTCGAGGTACAGGCCCGCGTGGGCGCTGATGGCCTCGGGCGTGGTGCTGTGCAGGATGCCCGCGCTGACCCCCAGGCCCAGGTGGCCCAGGTAGTTGATCATGCCGGCCTCGACGGAGACCGGACCCCGTCTCACCGGCCTGGACTGGTCGAGGCTGGGCTCGTCGCCCTCGAGGAACCCGAAGGGATCCTCCTGGGACAGCCAGCTCGCGTGAGGGGTGTCCATCTGGTCCCACAGGGCCCGCCGCATCCACAGGACGCCGGAGCCGGTGGGTCCCATGAGCCACTTGTGGCCGCCGGCCACCACGATGTCGATGCCGAGATCCTCCGGGTACAGCGGCAGGGCACCGAGTCCTTGGATGGCGTCGACCACGAGCACGGCGCCCACCTGGCGACAGGCCTCCGCGAGCGCCTCCAGGGGGATCCGCAGCCCCGTCTGGAACTGCACGGCGGAGACGGCCACGAGGCGTGGCCGGACCTCTCGCAGGGTGTGCAGGATGTCCTCGAGGGCCCCCAGGCCGTGCTCGACGACGCCCGCGAAGCTCGACCAGTGCACCGTGAGCCCGAAGCGCCGCGCCGCCATCTTCCAGGGGACGACGTTGGCGGGGAACTCGTCCTCGAACAGCAGGATCCGGTCGCCCTCGTTCCACGGGAACGACTGCGCCACGTGGGTGAGGCCCGCGGAGGTGTTGGGGACGAAGCAGACGTCGTCGGCCTGCACCCGCAGCAGCGTGGCCAGGTTCTGGCGCGCCACCGGGAGCTCCTCGGACCACTTGAACACCCCGGACAGGCCGTCGCGGGCGTGCTCCTCGAGCAGGTGCTGCAGGCGGATGGAGGTGGGGGCGGGGAGGGGGGAGACGGCGGCGTGGTTGAGGTACACCGGGACGTCGAGGCGGGGGAACAGCACCTTCCGGCAGCGGCCGACGCGGATCATGAAGGCTCCTCCAGGGTCAGGACGATGGCCTCGTCCGTCGTGAGCATGGTCCAACGTACCTCATGCCCACGCAGGCGGGCGCCGTAGGTGCGGTCGTCCGGGTTGCCCTTTCGGTACGCGGGCCGAGGGTCCTGGCGGATGACCTCGGTGATCAGGGCGTCGATGCCGAGTGCCGAGGCCTTGTCGAACGCGCCTTCGGACCAGCGGACGACCAGGTGGCCAGGCGCGGCCTCGGACCACTGGGCGCGGGCCGAGGGGATGGCGTCGGCGTAGGGCAGGTAGGGCTTGATGTCGACCACCGGCGTGCCGTCGACGAGGTCGGCGCCCCGGAGCACGAGCGTGACGCAGCCGTCGTCGTGGCGCTCGACCGCTTCCAGCTGCACCGCGGACAGGCCGATGGGCGTGGGCCGGTACGGCGAACGGGTGGCGAACACGCCCACCTTGTCGTTGCCGCCGAGTCGGGGTGGACGCACCCGCCAGCGCACCTCGGCGTCGCGGTTGAGGTGGAACCAGAACAGCAGCCACAGGTGCGACCAGGTCTCGATGCCGTCGAGACCGCGGGCGGTCTCGGGGTCGAGGGTGAGCGTCGCCCGGGCAGAGGGGGCGAGGCCGGCCTGCCGGGGTGTGCCGAACTTCTGGTCGAAGTCGGAGCGGAGCACACCGATGGTGCGGACGGGCAGTGACGTGGGCTCGGTTGGCATGCCGCTCCTGTACAGCGGGGCGCGCCCCCTGTTGCGATGAATCCGCAAAACCTGCGTACGGGTAGGGCCCGGAGGGGCCGCGTCCTCGTCGTCGGGCTATAGCCCGCAGCCTGTCGTAGCCAGTCATCGTCCATCGCACACACGCGAGGAAGCAACATGTCGAGCATTCAGGCTGATTTCGAGAATTGGGTGGCATCCGAGGAAGCTGCCGAGGCCATCCTCCCCATGGTGGGTCGCCTGTACCGCAACCACGGTGTCGTCACCCTTCTGAATGGCATCTCCCTGGTCCACCAGGGTCCCGTGGGCCTCATCCAGGCACACCGTCGTGGCCACACCCTCAACGGCGCTGACATCGACATGCAGCTCACCCGTGAGGCCCTGGTCGCGCTGTCCGAGATGAACCTCGCGCCCGTCGAGCTCGACCTCGGTCGTCTGCTCGCCGAGTACGCCGACGTCTCCGGCGAGACCTCCCTGCAGGCCTTCCTCAACGAGCGCTGCGCCCACCTCGCCCGCGCCGAGGGCGCCGAGTCCCGCAAGGCCCGCGACATCGTCCTGTACGGCTTCGGTCGTATCGGCCGCATCCTCGCCCGTCTCCTGGTCGCGAAGGCCGGCGGCGGCGACAAGTACCAGCTCCGCGCCATCGTCGTCCGCAAGAAGAACGAGGACGATCTCGAGCGTCGCGCCAGCCTCCTGCGCCGTGACTCCGTGCACGGTCCCTTCGAGGGCACCATCGTCACCCTCCCCGAGGAGAACGCGCTGCTCGTGAACGGCACCAAGATCAAGCTGCTGTACGCGAACGCCCCCGAGGAGATGGACTACACCGCCCACGGCATCGACGACGCCGTCGTCATCGACAACACCGGCAAGTGGCGCGACCGCGACGGCCTGTCCCGTCACCTGCAGGCCAAGGGCGTCTCCAAGGTCATGCTCACGGCTCCCGGCAAGGGCGACGTGCCGAACATCGTCTACGGCATCAACGACGGCGACCTCGGCGAGGGCGAGAACGTGATCTCCGCCGCTTCCTGCACCACCAACGCCATCGTGCCGGTCCTCAAGGTCCTGAACGACGAGTACGGTGTCGAGCGCGGCCACATCGAGACCATCCACGCCTACACCAACGATCAGAACCTGATCGACAACTACCACTCCAAGAGCCGCCGCGGCCGCGCCGCTGCCCTCAACATGGTCATCACCACCACCGGTGCGGCCAGCGCGGTGGGCAAGGCCCTGCCCGTGCTCAAGGGCAAGCTCACCGGTTCCGCCATCCGCGTTCCCACCCCGAACGTCTCCCTGGCGATCCTGAACCTGCGCCTCGGCAAGGCCGTCGAGAAGGACGCCCTCAACCACTTCCTGCGTGAGGTGGCCACGGCTTCCCCCCTGCGTGCCCAGATCGGCTGGACCGACATGCCCGACGCCGTCTCCAGCGACATGGTCGGCAACTCCCACGCCTCCATCGTCGACGCGCCCGCGACCATCGTCGACGACCAGGACGTGGTGCTGTACTGCTGGTACGACAACGAGTTCGGCTACAGCTACCAGGTGATGCGTCTCCTCGAGAAGGTGGCCGGCGTCGAGCGCCCCGTCTTCCCCTGAGCGGCATGACATACCTGTCGCGGTACCCATCGTGACGCGGTAGAACAGACGGCGCCTGTCTTCAAGACAGGCGCCGTTTCGCGTATCCTGGCCCACGGTTCGGGTTGGCATGGCGGTTGCGATGCCCTCGTGGACTGGAGGAATGATGTCTCGTCTGCCGCTGCTGCTCCTCGTCGGTCTCGCCGCAACCCTTCCGGGCTGTTCGCGAGGCTTCATGGCCGATGGCTTCTTCGACGGGGGCGACATCGCCATGTCCCCGGAGCCCACCGCCGACGAGGGCGCCCTGGAGGCCGGCGATGCAGCTGGGGAGCCCGGCGGCGACACCTCCGACACCGGCGCCCCCGCCGAGCCTGGCCTCGACTGCCAGGAGGCGCCGCCGCTCACCGCGGCCGAGTGGCGCGACCTCGACGACTGGCTGTTCTTCGAGAGCATCGTCGGCATGTCCCAGCGGGGCGACATCACGGAGTACTGGGGCGTCGACATCTCCGGGCGCGTCCCGGTGCTCGTCACCAACGCCGAGGGCGATCCCGCGGTGAACCTCGAGGTCGAGCTCCGCGACGGTCTCGACACCGTCCTGTGGACCGCCCGCACCGATGTCCACGGACGCGCCGAGCTGTACGTCGACCTGTTCGGCGATCAGGCCCACGAAGGCGAGCTGTCGGTCATGGTGGATCCCGAGGGCCAGGCCACCGAGCTGGCCAACGTGAGCCCCTCCTGGCAGACCTACAGCGTCACCGCCGAGGGCGCCGAGCCCGCGGCCGCCCTCGATCTGATGCTGGTGGTCGACACCACCGGCTCCATGGCCGACGAGCTGGCCTACCTGCAGTGCGCCCTCGTGAGCGTGCTCGATACCGTGGAGCACAACCTCGGCCAGGACATCGATGTCAGGGTGTCGGTGAACTTCTACCGCGACGAGGGCGACATCTACGAGGTTCGAAGCTTCCCCTTCACCGATGATCCGGATGTCGCGGCCCAGCAGCTGTCGGAGCAGTCCGCCGACGGCGGTGGCGACGTGCCCGAGGCCCTGCACAGCGCGCTCACGGACGCCGTCTTCGAGCACACCTGGCGCGAGGAGGCCGACTCCCGCCTCGCCTTCCTGGTACTCGACGCACCGCCCCACATCGGCTGGGATGGGGTGATGACCGAGATCTTCGACGCCACCACCGAGGCGGCCGCCCAGGGCATCCGCTTCGTGCCCCTGGCGGGTTCCGGCGCCGATCAGGACACCCAGTTCCTGCTGCGGTTCCTCGCGTCGGCCACCGGGGGCACGTACACCTTCCTCACCGACCACTCGGGCGTGGGCAACGCCCACACCGAGCCCCTGGTGGGCGAGTACGAGGTCGAGGATCTGCACGACATGATGGTGCGGATCATCGAGGAATCCCTGGTCCACGAGGAGTGAGCTCCATGTCCGCACGTTTCCCCCCGATGCCCGGCCTGGTCGTTCTGGCCACGGTGTCCTCCTCCCTTGCCGGGTGCGACGAGCCGGTGGCGCCGCAGGTGCCGCCGCACACGGACGACACCCACTCCATGCCCACCGACACCGGCGACACCTACCTGCCGCCTCAGCCCTATCCAGACACGTACGAAACGGCGGTCGGTGACACCTGGGTTCCGGGACACTCCGAACACACGGGGCACACCGGAGAGACCGGCGACTCCTACCTGCCGCCCCAGCCGCCTCCGGACTCCGGCGAGACCGGCGACAGCGACACCTACCCCGGAGACACCAACGTTCCCTGGCACTCCGGCGAATCGGGCGACACCTACCTTCCGCCCCAGCCGTTCCCAGAATCCGGCGACACCTACCTGCCGCCCCAGCCCGCCCCGGACTCCGGCGACACCTACCTGCCGCCCCAGCCGCCCCCGGACACCGGCCCGTGAGCCTGGGGCAGCTCTCCTGGCCCTGGCAGGTGTGGATCGGTCGGGCGCTGCTCCGCGGACGCACGGAGGGCGAGATCGTCGCCGCGCTCGGCGTGCAGGGTGTGCCCGAGTCCGTCGTGCGACAGGCCCTCGAAGGCTTCGGAGATCATCCGCTGTGTGAGGCGATCCTCGAGGAGGGCACCGTCGCAGCCACCCAGACGGCGGCCATGCAGGTGCAATTCCAGCAGGCCGGCACCGGACGGGTGCCACGGGTCGAGCTCACGCCGGAGCAGTGGTGGGATGGCTTCGTCGCCGGCAACCGACCGGTCGTGATCCCCGGGCTCGCCCGGGACTGGCCCATCCTGTCCAGCTGGCGCATGCAGGCGCTGAAGGACCGCGAGGGCCACGTGGCGCTCGACTTCAGCCTCGGCCGGGAGGCCCTCGACCACCCGGACGTCTCCGCGGCCGCTTCGACGGTGCGCGGCACGCTCGCAGACCTCATCGATCGCTGCCAGGATCCTTCGTCGGGCAACGACGTGTACCTGGTGAGCCGTCAGCGAGCGCTGCATGGCCCGCTTCGCCACCTGGCCGCCGAGCTCGTCTGCGCGGCGGCCTGGACGATGCCGGAGGATCTCCCCGAAGGGGCCAACCTGTGGATCGGCCCCGCGGGCGTCCGTACCTCCGCCCACCACGATCCCACCAACACCCTGTTCGTCCAGATCGAGGGCCGCAAGCGCTTCTGGCTGGCGCCGCCCTCCTGGCCGGAGCCGGGCAGGGGAGGCAGCGGCTACTACGCCGGACGCCCGCTGCGTGAGCTGAAGAAGGCCCACCCTTCGATGGTGCTCACCGCCGAGGTCGGGCCCGGCGACGCCATCTTCCTGCCCTGCGGCTGGTGGCACGAGGTGCAGTCCCTGAGCCCCACCGTGAGCGTCGGCCTCACGAACCTGCGGCTGCGCAACCGCTTCGAGGGCTTGCCCCTGGGGGGCTTCCAAGACAGATAGGGCCCATCACGCGTCGGGGTGCCCCATGTCGAAGAAGAAGAGTCGCAAGCCCATGTCCACCGAGGAGCCCTCCGGCGGGCTGGGCGCCTTCGGGGCGCTGCTGTCGGCCAAGGGCCTGAAGGCCTCGGAGGAGGCCGCCGCACCGGCCGCAGCTGATCCTTCGCCGGACGAGGACGCCGGCTCCCTGGACTGGTCCTCGCTGAAGCGCCTCGACGTGCAGCGCACCTCCAAGGGCCGCAAGGGAAAGACGGTCACCCTCGTGAAGGGCTTTCCGGCGTCCGGCAAGGCCCTCAAGCCCCTGGCCAAGGAGCTCGGCCGAGCACTCGGGGTGGGCGTCTCGGTGGAGGAGGATGCTCTTGTGGTACAGGGGGATCAGAGGGACAGGCTCCAGAACTGGCTGGAGTACAAGGGCGTGGGCCGGGTGGTGCTCACCGGGGGGTGAACGATGGTGCGTCGGGGGGCGCTTGCCGGGTGTGTGGTGGCCCTGTGGCCATCGCTGGGATGGGCCACGCCGGATCTGGTCCTCGACGAGATCGTCACCGTCCGCCGGGCCGAGGCCGGCCAGTCCACCGAGCTGCGCTTCACCGTCACCAACGCGGGGTCCACGGCGGCAGGCTCCTTCGAGGCCCGCTTCCGCATCCACAACCTGAGCACCTACAGCACGGCCGGCACCACCCTGTGTACGCTGCAGGTGGCCGGGCTCGCCGCCGGCACCACCGCATCCCACGTGGTCACCGGCTGCACCATTCCGGCGGCTCGCAGCACCGGCTCGCAGTTCGTCGTGGGGCGGGTCGATGCCCAGGTCACGGTCACGGAGTCCGACGAGACCAACAACACCGCGTACGACGACTTCTCCGTGATCTCCAGCACGTCCGGGTACGCAGGTTCACCAGACGTGATGCTCGAGGGAATCGTCCCGCCCGCCTCGGCGGCCGCGGGTGAGGTGATCGACATCGGCTACCTGGTCCTCAACGGCGGAGGCGCAGCGGCCGGCAGCCACTCCACCCGCCTGCGCCTGTCCACGGACACCCAGTACGACGTCTCCGACCCCATCCTGTGCGATATGTCCGTGTCCGCGCTCTCCGCCTACGCCCTCGGAGAAGAGCTCGCGGGTCCGTGTCTCGTGCCTGTGGGTCAGGCGGCCGGCAGCTACCACGTGGTCGCCAACGGCGATGCGTTCGCGGACGTGTCCGAGGGCAACGAGGGCAACAACCGTGCGAGTGCGGCGCTCAGCATCTCCGGGAGCCTGGGCAGTCCGGATCTCACCGTCGGCATCGACGCGTCTCCCGCCTCGGTGGCGCCCGGTGACGCCCTGACCCTGTCCGCGACGGTCGACAACGGAGGTGCAGCAGGTGCCTGGCACCACAACCTCGGCTGGTACCTGTCCACCGACGCCGTCTGGGACGCCTCCGACACCCTGCTGTGCGAAGCGGAGGTGGGGATCCTCGCGGGCGGAGCGGGGGAGAGCCACACCAGCACCTGCGCGATGCCGCTCCTGCAGGCGGCCGGCGTCTACCAGCTGCTCGCCGTGGCCGACCCCTTCGCCGACGTGGCGGAGTCGGACGAGCTCAACAACGTCGCGAGCACCGCACTCAGCGTCTCCGCGACGCCTTCGCAGGCGGATGGTGATCTTGCGCTGCTCTCCGTCGAAGCGCCGGAGCGCCTGTATCCCCTGGAGCTGTTCGGCCTGCGCTACGAGCTGCGGGGCGATGCGGCGGCCGATCTCGGGCCCGTCACCGTTCGCGCCACCTGGTCCGACGGCACCGTGGCGTGCGAGCAGTCGATCACCACCGTGCGCTCCGGGGCCCGCCTCATCCGTACCCTCGCGGGGTGCCTGGCGCCCGACCTGAAAGAGGCCGCGGACGAGGAACTGTGGGTGGCGCTCGACCCGGACGGCACGCTCGACGACCCGGACCTTGACAACAACGCACGGGCCGTCGACGTCCGGATCGTCTCAGCACCAGATACGTTCGGTATCGGTTTCACCGGCGGTACGGGAAGGCCGGACACGGGAGATCGCAGGGTGCAGGACCCCGTGATGGCCGGAACGTCGGGAATTGGTTGCGGATGCCACACCGCGAGTACGGGATCACGCGTATGGTTTGCAGGCCTCGGCGTGTTGCTGCTTGCACGAAGGCGCTGGAAGTCCTCGTCGATTCGTTGTATGTGATGGGCATGACCGTCTCTTGGCATGCAATGTCCTGTGATGGTCCCGGTATCGCGCGTGATGCCTCACATCGTCATGGCGGCTCACGGAGCGCAGCGAGACTGCGCAGGGAGTGAACTTGGTCGGCAGAAAGCGAGAGAGACAACCTTTCGAGGACGGACACAACCTGGCCACCCGGCTCGTGTACTCACTGCTCACCGGTGCGGTACGCGTCGCCGCTGCCCACGGCCTCACCCTGGTCGAGGTGCAACGTCTCGTGCGCCTTGCCTACTTCGGTGAGTTGCGCCGTCTCTCACCCCGCAACCTCGAGGGCGTGGCCGAGCGCATGGGCGTCAGCCTTCGCACCGTGGGCACCCTGTCCAAGCAGCTGAAGACCGAGTTCTTCGAGCCGGAGCAGACCGTCGCGCCCATGCGCGATCTGGCCAACTGGCTCGAGAAGGGCGTGGGCGACGAGGCCGAGCTCGCCAAGGCCATCAAGCGTCCCCGCAAGCAGGTGGCCAACCTCCTCAGCGGCATGCAGAAGATGGGCTGGGCAGAAGAGGTCGACGGCAAGTGGTCGCTCACCAGCAACTACCGCTACTACCTCACCGAGCACTGGGAGCGGAAGGTCGACGCCGTGAACCACCAGCTCGAGGTCGTGGCCTCCGCCGTGCAGGCGCGCTTCCTCCACGGCGTGAAGGAGGGCGCGAGCGGTCGCACCTGGACCTTCCGGGCCCGTCCCGCCGAGCTGCAGCAGGTCATGGACAAGGTGGTCGAGGAGCTCCGCACCACCATCTTCGAGCTCGACGAGAAGGCCGGTGTCGATGGAGAGCGCGTGGGCCTCACCGTGGCCTTCGCGGGGCTCGACGAAGAAGACTGACGCAACGGCCCCTCTCCCGGGGCCATCGCCCGGAACGAAGAACGCCTCCCCGAGCATCAGCCCGGGGAGGCGTCGTGGCGTCAGGGCCTGACGATCACTCCTGGGGGAGGATCGGGTCGGCCGGTGCGTGGATGTCGTTGCCGACGACGACCTCGTGGATCTCCCACTCGAGCTTCTTGTTGGTCAGCGTCATGCTGCCGATGATGAGGTTGAGACCGGAGATCTCCGCCCCGAACGGGTAGCCGTAGGTGCCGAGCGCGCCGTTGGTGATGCAGGCCTGCGGGTAGGACTGCAGGATGCGCTCCATGGACACGGCCAGGTAGGGGCCCGGGTCGCCAGGCGCGGGCGTGCGGTTGTTCAGGTAGCTGTACGCCACCGGGGGAAGCTCCTCGGGCTCCTCCGTGGTGCCGGTGTCGCCGGAGGCGGTGTCGGTGGAGGCGGTGTCACCGGTATCGACCGGGGGAGGGGGCTCGGGGAGGTCGTACCGGGAGGCGAACCAGACCGCGTCGGTGATCTCCATGCTGAACCGGTCGTACTCGCCGGCATCGATGGGGTCCTTCACGCGGCGGAAGACATCGGTCGCGGTGACGAGGTTGGTGAACGACGTGCCGTCGCAGTGCAGATCCACCTGCAGGGACACCTCGAGCTCGCTGACGCCGGAGGACGGCTTGCCCAGGAACTCGAAGGGGAACATCGTGCTCAGGGGGGTCTGGTGGTAGCCGGCGTAGCCCGCGAAGGCCCGGTTGCCCTTGGCGCTCGGAGGACCCTCGAAGTTGCCGAGGTCTTCCGTGGTCTTGTCGCGGGTCTGCAGGTACAGGCCGTGGGGGGCGTCGTGCAGCAGGCCTGCCTCGGCGTAGTTCACCGAGTGGTCGCACCAGTTGCCGAGGCCGGGCTCGGGGCTGTCCATGCAGTCCTCGGACAGCTCCGGACGCTCCTCGCCGACCGGCGGCGGATCGGTGGGCTCGGTGTCGGTGGGGGCGGTGTCGATGGGCGCGGGCGGGTCCGGGGTCTCTTCGGGCGCGCACGCCACCAGCAGGCTGGTCAGAAGCAGGTAACGCATGTCGTGTCTCCTCCGTTGGGCTGCATTGTGCGCTCCGTGTTCCCGTGTCGCAAGGGGCGGTTGGACAAGGAACCGTCCGGTACCCGTGGGGTGACGGTGGGAGTGGTACCGAACCGTGTCCATCATGACATCCGGTTTCGGATAATCCACAGTACTGATGTGGTGTTGACCTGGCGATTGGAGGGCGGTATGGACCGCCTGCTCCGTGGTGCCGCGCCGGGAAGGTGAGGTTCTGCGGAAAATCCGTACACGATAAATCGTGGTCTGAGCGGTATCTGGCGCGCCTGCTGTGGTTTTGCCGCGCAGGCTTGTGCACAGGACCTACAGTGTGGACCACGTCATCGCTTGCCAGGAGTTGGGTACCATGCCGTGTCAGCAGGGGCCGAAAGTCGTCGACTCGTTCACGTCGGGTACACCCCGGCAGCACCCCGAACGGGGTCCTCTCGGGGGCCGGCTCGGGCGCTTCATGGGCATCGGGCTCGTGCTGCTCGCCCTGGGGGGCTGTCGCAAGCCCGGTGGCGACGTCATCGAGCCCGAAACGCCGGGCGATGGCACCATCATCACCGATCCGAACCTGCTCGTGGACGAGGACGAGGACGGCTACAACGTCAACGAGGACTGTGACGACGGCAACCCGGCCGTGAACCCGGGGATGCCCGAGATCGTCTACGACGGGTTCGACAACGACTGCAATCCCGCGACGCCCGACGATGACCTCGACTACGACGGCGTCATGTTCGCCGAGGACTGCGACGACGAGGATCCGGCCCGCTTCCCTGGCAACCCGGAGATCTGCGACGGCGTCGACAACGACTGCAACACCCTCGTGGACGACGGCGCCGGACCGGAGTGGCACGTCGATCACGATCGTGACGGCTTCGGCGATCCCGGCAGCGTGGTGCGCCGCTGCGAGATCGAGATCGGCCTGACGGACGACGCCTCCGACTGCGACGACCGCAACGGCGAGGTCTTTCCCGGAGCCGACGAGCTGTGCAACGACCTCGACGACGACTGCGATGGCGAGGTCGACGAAGAGGCCATCGATGCCGTGGCCTGGTTCGCCGATGTCGACGGCGACTCCTTCGGAGATGCACTCTCCGTCACGGTGGCCTGCGTGCAGCCCGTGGGCACGGTCACCGACGACCTGGACTGCGACGACAACGATCAGTCGGTCCGTCCCGGCGCCGTCGAGGTGTGCGACGGGATCGACAACGACTGCGACACGGTGGTGGATGCGGACGCGGTGGACCGCTCGTTCTTCTACGAGGACGCCGACGCCGACGGCTATGGCCGCGAGGACGTGTCCGTGCAGACCTGTGCCGCGCCGTCGGGGTATGTCGACCTGCTCGGAGACTGCGACGATGGCGAGGCGGCGGCCAACCCCGGCGCCTCGGAGATCTGTGACGCCATCGACAACGACTGCGACGGCCTCGTCGACGAGGCGGGCGCCACGGGCTCGCTGAGCTGGTACCGCGACCTCGACGGGGACGGCCATGGCGATGTCGCCCAGGTGCTCGACAGCTGCACCCAGCCCGCGGGCTACGTCACCGACAGCACCGACTGCAACGACACCGTGCCCACGATCTTCCCGGGCGCCACCGAGGTCTGCGACACCTTCGACAACGACTGCGACGGCGCCGTGGACGAGGGCGCGGCGGGCAACGCCACCTGGTACGAGGACGCCGACGGCGACGGGTTCGGTGACGACACGGTCACCCAGGAGTCCTGTCAGCCGCCCACCGGCTACGTCGCGGCGCCTGGCGACTGCGACGACGCCGAGTCCACCACGTTCCCGGGCGCGGTGGAGTACTGCGACGGCGACGACAACAACTGCAACGGCACCATCGACGAGGACGGCGCAGCCGACGCACCCACCTGGTATGCGGACGCGGATGCGGACGGCTTCGGCGGGGCCACCCTGCAGACCGTCGCCTGCACCCAGCCCACCGGCTTCGTGGACAACCCGGACGACTGCAACGACATCCAGTCCACGGTGCATCCCGACGCCGACGAGCTCTGCGACAGCCTGGACAACGACTGTGACGGCCTGGTGGACGAACAGGCCACCGACCAGTCGACCTGGTACCTCGACGCCGACGCCGACGGCTTCGGCGATGCGTCCAGCTCCCTGTCCGCCTGCGAGCAACCCTCCGGCTACGTCGACAACGACGAGGACTGCAACGACGTCAACGCCTGGATCCGTCCCACGAGCCTCGAGCTGTGCAACGGGGTCGATGACGACTGCGACGGCGACATCGACGTCGATCCGGTCAACCCGAACACCTTCTACATCGACGCCGATGGTGACGGCCATGGCGAGGCCAGCACCACGATCGACGTCTGTGACGTGCCGGCCGGCTACGCCGAGACCTACGACGACTGTGACGACACCAACAGCGGTGTGTACCCGGATGCCACCGAGCTGTGCGACGGCATCGACAACGACTGCGACGGCACGATCGACGAGGCGGGCGCCTCCAACGCACAGACCTGGTACGCCGACGACGACGGCGACGGCTTCGGCAACCCCTACGACACCCAGGGTTCCTGCACCCAGCCAGCCGGGTACGTGGCGGACGACACCGACTGCGACGATGGCGATGCCGCGGTGAACCCCGATGCAGACGAGGTCTGCAACGACGCGGACGATGACTGTGACGGCACCATCGACGAGGACGCCACGGATGCCTCCACCTGGTTCGCGGATGCCGATGGGGATGCCTACGGCGATGCCACCGACACCCTGCAGGCCTGCGACCCGCCTCTCGGCTACGTGGTCGACGCCACCGACTGCGACGACGGCCTGGCGTCGGTGAACCCAGGCCGCGTGGAGATCTGCGACGGCCTCGACAACGACTGCGACGGTGACGCCGACGGTGGGGCGCTCGATGCCTCCACCTGGTACGCGGACGCCGACGGGGATGGCCATGGCGATGCCACCACCACGCAGGATGCCTGTGATCGGCCCGTCGGCCACGTGGCCGGCGATGACGACTGCGACGACGCCTCGGCGGCGGTGTTCCCCGGTGCCACCGAGGTGTGCGACGGCATCGACAACGACTGCGACGGCACGGTCGATGATGGCGCCACGGATGCCTCGGCCTGGTACACCGACGGCGACGGCGACGGATACGGGGCCGGCACGCCCGTGCTCGAGTGCGTACAGCCTTCGGGCACGTCCGCCAGCGACGACGACTGCGACGATGTCGACAGCGGCGTGAACCCGGGCGCCACCGAGCAGTGCGGCGATGCCATCGACAACGACTGCGACGGCGACATCGACGAGGACGGCGCGTCGGGCAGCACGGACTACTACCGGGACATCGACGGCGACGGCTACGGCGATGCGGGCGAGGTGATCTCGGCCTGCGACCAGCCCGACGGCTACGTCACGGACGACACCGACTGCGACGACCTGCTCCCCTCCGTGTACCCGTCCGCGGACGAGGTCTGCGACGGCCTCGACAACGACTGTGACGACGAGATCGACGAGGACTCCGACGAGGACGCCACCTGGTATGCCGACGACGACAACGACGGCTTCGGCGACGACGGCGACACCACCACTGCCTGCGAGGCCCCTGACGGCTACGTCGCGGCTCCGGGCGACTGCGACGACGACAACGCCTCGGTGTTCCCCGGCGCCGACGAGTACTGCGACGACGTCGACAACGACTGCGACGACGAGATCGACGAGGGCGCCAGCGACGCGACCACCTGGTACCAGGACTTCGACGGCGATGGCTTCGGCGGCGATGGCCTCGTGATGGTGGCGTGCGAGCAGCCCGACGGCTTCGAGGCCGACAGCACCGACTGCGACGATGCGGAGGAGACCACCCACCCGGACGCCGACGAGCTGTGTGACGGGGCCGACAACGACTGTGACGACGAGATCGACGAGGATGCCACCGATCTGACGGACTTCCACCAGGACGTGGACGGCGATGGATACGGCAACGCGGCGGTCAGCCTGGCCGCCTGCGAGGCCCCCGTCGGCTACGTCGAGGACGCCACCGACTGCGACGACGGTCGCTCCACGGTCCGCCCCGGCGGCATCGAGACCTGCAACAACCGCGATGACGACTGTGATGGCACCGTCGACGAGGATGCCATCAACGAGTCCACGTTCTTCGAGGATGCGGACGGCGACGGGTACGGCATCGCCAGCAGCACCGTGGACGCCTGCGAGGTCCCCTCGGGCTTCGCCGAGGTGTCCGGAGACTGCGACGACAGCCGGGACGACGTGGCCCCCGACGCCGGAGAGTACTGCGATGCCGTCGACAACGACTGTGACGGCACCGTCGACGAGGACGACGCCATCGACGCGCTCACCTGGTACGCCGACAACGACGCCGACGGCTTCGGCAACCCCAACGGGGCCCAGGATGCCTGCGATCAGCCCACCGACCACGTGGCCAACAGCGGCGACTGCAACGACAGCCTCGACACCATCCACCCCTCGGCCTCGGAGATCTGCGACGGCCTCGACAACGACTGCAACAGCCTGGTCGACGACGGGGCAGGGGACGCCACCACCTGGTACGCCGATGGCGACGGCGACGGCTTCGGCGACCTGCTGACCACCCAGAGCGCCTGCTCCCAGCCCTCGGGCTACCTGGCCAACGCCGGCGACTGTGACGACGCCGACGCCGCGGTGAACCCGTCCGAAGCGGAGCTGTGCGACGGCCTCGACAACGACTGCGACAACGTCATCGACGACGGTGCCCTGGACGCCACCGTGTGGTGGATCGACGCCGATGGCGATGGCTATGGCCTGTCCGGCAGCGTGCAGGTCGCCTGCGACCAGCCCTCCGGCTACGTCGACGACAACACCGACTGCGACGACGGGTCGGCCACGGTGCACCCCGCGGCGGTGGAGATCTGCGACGACATCGACAACGACTGCTCGGGTCAGGTCGACGACGACGCCACCAACGCCACCACCTGGTCCCGGGACGGCGACGGCGATGGCTACGGCAACCCCAACATCCAGCTGACCCGGTGCGATCAGCCCGTCGGGTACATCATCGACGCCTCGGACTGCAACGACGCCTCCGGCGCCGTGTACCCGGGCGCCACGGAGCTGTGTGACGGCCTCGACAACGACTGCGACACCACGGTCGACGAGAACGCCACCGGGGCCTTCGACTGGTACGCGGACGACGACGGCGACTTCTTCGGAGATGCCCTCGCCTCCGTCACCGCCTGCTCACAGCCCTCCGGGTACGTGCTCGACGACCGGGACTGCGACGACGTGGACGCGGCGGTCAACCCGATCGCCGACGAGGTGTGCGACGACATCGACAACGACTGCGACGGCTCCGTGGATGTCGGTGCCTCCGACGCCACCACCTGGTACGCCGACGGCGATGGGGATGGCTACGGTGCAGGCAACAGCACGCTGCTGCAGTGTGACCAGCCCTCGGGATACGTCGATGTCGATGGAGACTGCAACGACGGCTCGGCCGCCGCGAACCCGGACGAGACCGAGGTGTGCGACGGCATCGACAACGACTGCGACGGCGAGGTGGACATCGACGCCGACAACGCCTCCACGTACTACCGGGACGGCGATGCCGACGGCTACGGCGACGCCACCTTCTCCGTCGATGCCTGCGTGCAGCCGGCGAACTTCGTGACCGACAGCACCGACTGCAACGACTCCCTGTCCACGGCCAACCCGGGGGCCTCCGAGGTGTGCGACGGCGTCGACAACGACTGCGACGGCGCCGTCGACAACGGCGCGAGCGGCAATGCCACCTGGTACATCGACAGCGACGGCGATGGCTTCGGCTCCACCAGCGCCACCCAGAGCTCCTGCACCCAGCCTTCCGGCTATGTGCTCGACGATCGGGACTGCGACGACGCAGATGCCGACATCTCGCCGGCCGAGGTCGAGGTGTGTGACGACGTCGACAACAACTGCGACGGCGACATCGACGAGGACGCCCAGGACGCCAGCGCCTGGTACACCGACGCCGACGCCGACGGCTTCGGCACCGGTGAGGCCACCTTCGCCTGTGAGGCGCCTGCCGACATGGTCGAGGACGCCACGGACTGCAACGACGGCGAAGCGACCACGAACCCGGGCGCCGACGAGGTCTGCGACAACGTCGACAACGACTGCGACGGCCTCGTGGACGACGACGCCACCGATGCCGCCACCTGGTACCGCGATGCCGACGGTGACACCCACGGCAACCCGTCCTTCACCCGGCTGTCCTGCACCCAGCCCACCGGGTTCGTCGCCACCAGCACCGACTGCCTCGACTCGAATGCCGGCGTGAACCCGGACGAGTCCGAGGTCTGCGATGGGCTCGACAACGACTGCAACGGTACGGCCGACGATGGTGCCTCGGATGCCACCACCTGGTACGCGGACGCTGACGGCGATGCCTATGGCGATGCCGGCGACAGCCAACAGGCCTGTGCCCAGCCCCCTGGCTACGTCCTGACCAGCACCGACTGTGACGACACCGACCTGCAGATCAAGCCCAACGCGGTCGAGGTCTGCGACGACGTGGACAACAACTGCGACGGCACGATCGACACCGACGCCATCGATCGTCTCACCTGGTACACCGACGCGGACGGTGACGACTTCGGCGATGCCCTGGGCGGACTCGCCTGCGACCTTCCCGCGAACGCATCGCTGGTGCAGGGGGACTGCGACGACGGCGACGCCACCAGCCACCCGGGCGCGGATGAGGTCTGTGACGATGCCGACAACGACTGCGACGGCATTGTGGACGGACCGAACCCCGTCGGTGCCTCGGTCTGGTACCTCGACTTCGACGAGGACGGTCATGCCGGTGATGGCGTGAGCCTCCTCGCCTGCGAGGCCCCCTCCGACTACTACGCCACCTACGACGACTGCGACGACGGCGTCTCCACCGTGTACCCGGGCGCCTCCGAGATCTGCGACGGCCTCGACAACGACTGCGACGGCACGGTCGACGAGGGCGTGACCGATGCCATCACGTTCTACCTCGATGGCGACGGCGATGGCTTCGGAGGGAGCACCGGCTCGCTGCAGGCCTGCGTGAACCCCGGTGGCTACGTGGGCACCGGCGGCGACTGCGACGACGCAGACGTGGCGGTGCACCCCGGCGCCGACGAGCTGTGCAACACCATCGATGACGACTGCGACGGCGAGACCGACGAAGCATCGGCCATCGACGCCTCTACCTGGTACCGCGACGCGGATGGTGATGCCTTCGGCGATGCCTTCGTCACCCAGGACGCCTGCGACCAGCCCGCCGGCTACGTCACGGATCACACCGACTGTGACGACCTCGAGGCCACCAGCAACCCTGCAGCAGACGAGATCTGCGACGGGGAGGACAACGACTGTGATCTGACCGTCGACGAGGACGACGCCGTGGATGCCGCCCTGTGGTTCCGCGACCACGACTGGGACGGCCACGGCCTCTCCGGCGACACCACCTACGCCTGCGAGCAGCCCATCGGGTACGTGCCCACCGGCCTCGACTGCGACGACTACGACGGTGGCATCCACCCCGACGCGGCCGAGCTCTGCGATGGCGACGACAACGACTGCGACGGCACGGTCGACGAGGACAGCGCCATCGACGCCGACATCTGGTACGCGGACGACGACGGCGACGGCTTCGGCGACCCGGCGTCCTGGCGCTACGCCTGCAGCCAGCCCTCCGGCTACGTCGACGACGACGAGGACTGCCACGACGGCTACGCCGACGTGAACCCCAACGGCACCGAGACCTGCAACGGGCTCGACGACGACTGCTCGGGCTTCGGTGACGACGGCACGGCGAGCTGTCCCTGCAACGTGCACTGGGAGCAGAACACGGGCCGTCCCTACATGTTCTGCACCACGGCGGAGCCCTGGAGCGACGCTCGCAGCGAGTGCTATGCCTACGACTACACGATGCTGTCGGTGAACGACGCCTACGAGGACATCTTCGCCAACGGTGTCGCCGACACCTACTCCAACTCCAAGTGGTGGATCGGGCTCAACGACATCGACACCGAGGGCACGTTCGAGTGGGAGAACGGCGACGACGTCGACTTCGAGAACTGGCACAGCGGGGAGCCCAACAACCTCGGCAACGAGGACTGCACCCAGTACAACCGCTGGGGCGACCACACCTGGAACGACGAGCCCTGCAGCAGCTCCTTCCGCTACATCTGCGAGTACAACGGCGACTTCTACGACGACGCCGTCACGCCCGCGGACTCGGCCACCGGCGACACCTTCTAGGGCCCATCGCTCGTGAGCCGGCGTGAGGCCGTCGGGGGCAGCAGCTCCCGGCGGCCGATTCGCGTTCCCGGCCCCCTGTGATGGCGCGTTCCCGAGGGTGCCCGGCTCACACGGCCCGGCCCGGGCCCTTCGCCCGGACGTACGAAGCCCCCGCCGCCTTCACAGGCGACGGGGGCTCACGGTGCTCACGCGACCGTCTTCGTCAGTTCCAGCGATACACCGCGCCGAGTCGGATGGACCGGGGCGCCTGACGCTGGATGGTGGTGCCGAACGCGGGGGTGTCGGCCTGCCAGTAGAAGATGGACTGGGCGAGTCCGAGGATGTTGAAGAGGTCGACCGTGAACTCCAGGGAGCTGTCGTTCTTGAAGTACACGTTCTGGGCCACGCGGAAGTCGAGGTAGTTGACCCAGGGCATCTGGCGGGTACCGCGACCCTGGCCCATGCCGTTGTAGCCGTAGAAGTTGACCAGGGTCTGCTTCTGCCAGGCGCGCGGCGAGACGACCTCGTACACCGCACCGACCGTGGTGCCCCAGGGCATGGTGTAGGTGCCGTTCAGCTTGAACTGGTGGCGGGTGTCGTAGGGCAGGTAGCCGTAGTAGCCGGCGTCGTCGTTGAAGTCGGCGTCGGTCAGCGAGTAGCGGCCCAGGCCGTTGAGCCAGTCGAGGTAGACGCCGTAGCCCTGGTCGAACATGGACTTGCGGACGTTCTGCTCACCGACGTCGTCGAGGTACACGCCGACGTTGTTGCCGTCGGAGCCGGAGCTGCCGCCGGCCTCGAGCTCGAACTGGCCGGGCATGTGGCCGAAGGACTCGGACAGGGTGTACGAGCCGAACAGCTGCCAGACGCCGTCGAAGCGCTTGTTCAGCGTGAGCTCGAAGGCCCGGTAGCCACGCTCCTTGATCGGGCTGTTCATGATGTACCAGTCGTCCCAGTTGACGTTGACGTCCTCGGGGATGTTCTTGGTACGCGACCAGATGCCGCGAACGCCGACACTGAACAGGTCGATGAGCTCACGCTCGAAGCTCACGTTGACCTTCTCGAGGCGCGCGGGCTTGAGCTGCTCCGAGTAGATGAGCGGGTGACCCTCGGGATCCTGGGTGTTGGACCAGACCCAGTTGCCGTCGCCGTCGTTGGCGAAGCGGACGAAGCCGTTGGCGGAGCGGGCGTTCGACCACTCCCAGAAGTTGCCACCGGCCAGGTCGTAGTAGTGACCGTAGTGACCCGACAGCTTGGTCTTGTTGTCGCCGGTGATGTCCCACGCGAAACCCACGCGAGGGGAGAACATGGCGATGCCGCCCAGGGTGCCCGGCTCGCCCGGATCCCAGTCGTCGAACTGGGAGTCGAAGGGGTTCGGGTTGAACTGGTCCTCGCTGAGGGTCTCCGGCGGGTTGCCCTCGTCGTTCAGGCCGCGCTCCCAGTCCATGCGGACACCGAGGTTCAGCGTGAGCTGACGGATGGGCGACCAGTCGTCCTGGATGAAGGCGAAGATGGTGTGGACGTTGTTGCCCAGGGGGCCGACGTTGGTCCAGTGCTCCCGGAACGCACAGTCGGAGTAGTCCGCGGCCTCGCAGTTCAGGCCCCGGGACGAGTCGCCCGTGTAGCGCGTGCCCACGTCGCGCATGTCGTCTTCGATGACGTTTCCATCGGAGTCGATCCACGGAATGGTGGTGCGGCCGGTGTTGAGGATCTCGCGGCTGCTCCGCAGGAACCAGTACTCGGCGCCGGTCTTGAACTTGTGCCTGCCGAGGGCCTCCTCCCACACCTTGGTGTAGGTGAGACCACCACCGGCGCGAAGGCGCTCGTTGAAGTCGTAGTTCTGGTAGTTGTCCATGATGATGCCCGCGCCGTTGGTGCGCTGGGGCGTGAGCTCGTCGTCGGAGGCCGGCACCACGTTCGGGCCGTTCGTCCACACCGCGCCGATACGGGTGACCAGGTCGCTGGTGTAGTCGGGACGCCAGGTGATGGTGGCCAGACCGTTGAGGGTGTTGGACTTGCGGTTGCGGTAGGCATCCGGCTCGATGACGACACTCGCGTTGTCGGACGTGCGGTTGTTGTAGGTGTCGTTGACGATGAAGCGGACGGTGGTCTTCTCGCTCGGGAACCACGTGAGCTTGAAGAACGCGCTGCCGTTCCAGCTCTCCTTCGGGAAGTCCGCGTTGGCGCCCTCCGGGATGCTCCAGGAGTATCCGCCCTGCACGGCGCCGAAGTACCACAGCTTGTCCTCGATGATGGGACCGCCGAAGGTGCCGTACACCTGGGGCGTGCGGAACTTGGCCTTGGTGGTGGGCTCCTCCTGATCGGTGTCCGGGTTGAGGATGTCGTACTCGGACTGGAACCAGGCGTGCTGGGTGTAGAAGACGGACGCACTTCCGAAGTGGTGGTTCGCGCCGTCCTTGGTGACGACGTTGACCACCATGCCGGTGAACTGACCGAACTCGGCGGGGGCGCCGTCGGTGTAGACCTGGACTTCCTCGATGGCGTCGAAGTTGACGTTCTGCTGAGGGGTCTTGGTGGCGGGGTCGCGGATGGAGACACCATCCAGCATGAAGTTGTTGCCGTACTCGCCTTCACCACGAACCGACGGGCTGACGACGTTGGTGTCGCCGTCGGAGGTGTTGGTGCGGCCGGACACACCGGGAAGGGTGGCCACGACGTCGCGGTAGTCTCGACCGACCGGCAGGTTCTCCATGGCCTCGGAGCCGATGCTGGCGGAGTTGGCCGAGCTGGTGGAGTCGATCACCGGGGTGAAGGTGACGACCTCGATCTCCTCGACACCTGCTGACAGGTCGATCTCCAGGGGCAGGCTGGTGGTGCGGTTGATGTCGACGCGCACCGCGGCCTGGATCGCCGGGATGTCGTTCCAGTAGACCGTGAGGTTGTAGTCGCCGGGCGGGATGTTGTCGAAACCGAAGGCGCCGTTGGCGTCGGTCAGGACCTCGCGCTCGCCGGAGATGGCGCCGTCCTTCAGGACCACGCGGGCGTTGGCGACGGGCAGGCCGTCGGTGTCTTCGAGGAAGCCGCGGATGTCGCCGGTCTCACGGGCTTCGGCGACCATGACGGGCATCATCATGGCTGCGGCGAGGGTCAGGAGCATGGGCCTCATTCTTCACCTCCCGTGACGGTGATGGTGGTGGGGACGCAGCTCGGACCGGTGTCGCCGCCGGAGTCGGTTCCGGAGTCGCCGCCGGAGTCGCCGCCGGAATCGGTTCCGGAGTCGCCGCCCGAGTCGGTGCCGGAGTCGCCGCCGCTGTCGGGGCTGGTGTCGATGCCGCCGCTTCCTCCGGTGGTGTCGTCACACAGGGTGCCGTAGGTGCCGTCATCGGTGGTGATGAGGTACTGGTACGTGCCCTCGGGGGTGCCGTCCGGGATGGTGCCGCTGATGCCGGCGTTGGGACAGCCGTCGTTCAGGGGCACGAGGCTGGCGGTGGCCACGGGCGTGGTGGTGTCGCCGAGCTCGTACAGGCTGATCGAGGCGTTGCTGCTGGAGATGCCGCAGCCGCTGAAGCTGATGGCGCCCCCTGCGGGGGCTTCCTCTGTGGCCTCCTCGACGTTGAACTCTCCGGGGCAGGCCAGGTAGTACCAGGCCTTGTCGAGGACGAACTCCTCGCCATCCAGGGTGAGCATGACGTCGACGAAGGTGCCGGCGGCCGCGTTGTTCGGAGGGGTGAAGGCGGTGTATTCGAAGCCCACATCCTGCGCGTGATCCTCGAAGGCGTCGTCGTACTCCGCCGCCGCGACATCGATCATCGGAATGCCGCCGAGGCTGATCTCGGCAGTGGTGCCGATCTCGCTTCCACGGACTTCGACGAACGTACAACCGTCCTCGTAGCCATGGACCGGGTTGATCGACACCAACCTCGGCTCGTCGAACTTGCAGCTGCTCATGACGAGCAGCGCAAGTGGAAGAAGATGCGCTGTTCTCATGTGGACTCCACGGCGGATGACTGGGCCCCCATCCTCCCGCCCGCCTCTGCGGGGAGGATGATCCGGGTGTGCGGAGACACAGGGTCCAAGGCCAGGGGGCGATGATCCCGGGCGCGCCACGTGTTCCCTGCGGCATCCCGACGGGCTCCTCGCGAGGCACGGGCCCGGCCGCGACCGGTCGTACCGGTGGGGTCCGGATGGCGTACCATCGCGAGAAAGTTGTCGGGAACTGCAAGATTCACGCAGGACTCCTCGTACGTCCGGGTCCCTGAATTGCTAGCACATGAAGGCGGCTGCACGTCACACGAGTTTTACATGGCGGCGGCCGGACTGGACCTATCGGGAGCCGGCCGGTCGATTGTGAGGGTTTGTTGGATAGACCCCCTCTGTGCTCACAAAGGACATGACAGGCCCGACATGTCCCGCCGTGACGGTTCGTGACAAGCCGGTGATGACCCCGTAGGCCACGCAGAGGTCGATCACTTTCGGCCTCGACGGAGCGCTCGAGCGTGGCCTTCCGGTATCGCCGGAGGGCGCCTGCACGGGGGATACCGATGACGACGAGCGGCGTGTACGGGATTCCCCGGTGACTTTCGGGAGCCGGTGGACGGCGCCCGGGAACAGGCCCGACGTGGCGCGTTTGACGTTCCTGCGGGGCTGCAGGAGGACGTCAGACGTCCGGTTCGCGCTGCGGTCCCGGGGTGCCCGGGCGGTTGTGTGCCTGTTGGACGGCGGGTCTCGTCCCGTCGATGGCATCCCGCAGGTCCTGCAGCCGCCAGGGGCGACGGAGGAACAGCACGCCGGGGAGTCCAGGTGACTCGGCGGTGGGGCCGGCCGTCGGGGGAGGCGTGATCAGCAGGTAGGGGGCGGGGGCGCCTGCCCGGGCGAGGGCGGTGATCCAGGTCTCCACGGCCGCGGCGGTGGCGGGCATCACGGAGATGGTGAGCTGGGCGTCAGCCGGGTCCATCACCCGCACGTGACCGAGGCGTTCGAGGTCCAGGCGGACGCCGAGGGAGCTGTCCGCGTCCTGTGCCTGCACCCACACGCGGACCGGGTGCGCGGGCTGTTCGGGCGCGTGCCACCAGCACTGCCACGGAAAGGCGAGCGCGACGACGGGTCGGGGCTGGGTGAGTGCGACGTCCCGCACGAGGACCCCGGCGGCCCGGGCGTGGATCCGCACCAGGTGCTCGTCTTCGGGGGCCCCGTCGTGGTTCAGTGGGGGCGCATCGGGCGCGGCCCGTCCGGTCCACGTGCACCGCAGGAGCAGGGCATCGGGCGTGGGCAGGACCCGCAGGTGGAGTGCGCGTCCTCGTCCGTGGCGGGCCATCACCCGCAAGGTGGTGTCGACCAGGCGTGTGCAGGAGCCCCGATCGAGCAGGAGGTGATCGTCGGCGGTGGGAGGAAAGGCCATCATGATGTCGAGCGGCGGCTGGCTCGAACCGTGATCTGCCAGGGCATCCTCGAGCACCTCCCGCAGGGAGGTGGCGGTGCGGTCGGTGGTTGGGCCCGGTGGGACGCTGCCCTCGAGGACGTCGACGACGTCCTGCTGCAGCCGGAGGACCTGCCGGGCGGTCCGGTGGGTGCGTGCCGCGGGGCCGTCCTCGGCGCCTGGCGGGGAGGCCTCGAGCCATGCCCGGGTCATCCGGAGCGCTTCCGCCGCGAGGTGTCGGGGGACGAGCGCTGGCGGGGGCGGATCCGGTGCGAGCCAGGCCGCCGCCTCGGGTGTGCGCGCCCGGCGCCACAGGGAGCCGGCTGTGAGCACCAGACCGACAGCCAGCATCTGTGGTGGCAGGCCGTGGGGCCCCTGCCACCACAGGTACCAGGCGAGGCCCAGCAGGGGGAGTGCCGTCAGCCGACTCCGGGTCCACTGCAGGGACAGCGCCCACAGCCCCAGCGGCAGCCCGCCCCCGTGGGCGGCGAGGGGCAGGCCGAGGGCCACGAGGGAGGCACCCGCGGGCCTCGGCAGCCCGCCTCCGAGGAGCATCAACACACCGGCACATGCCAGCCAGGGGGTGTCCGGCCGGACGGGAACGGCGGCGACGGCGAAGCACAGCGCCGTGACGAGGTGGGGTGGAGGCAGGGGGACCATGTCCCGCCCTTCGCCGGGGGGGCCTCGCCCTGAAGGGATCAGGGGTGGGCAGAACTGCGCAGGATGGGGGCGAGGACCCTGCCTTCCCGCCGGATGACGCCGGGGGCGAGGAGGTGGAAGCGGGCCTCCCCGGCACGGGTGGCCTCGGCCATCTCCTCCATGGTCGCCGCGTCGTCGGCGTCGAGGAGGAAGCTGGGCTCGGTGATCGGTGGCCGGACGCCTGCATCCACCCGGGCGAGCATGGCCTCGTCGATGCCGGCGAGGCGGTAGGTGAACGTCCGGTCGGGGATGGTGTGGTAGGGCACGAAGGGCTCCACGAGCTCCAGCGGGCCGAACAGCGTGTGCATCTTGAGGCTGTAGTTGTCGTACTGGGCCACGCCGAGGGTGCTGCTCGCGCCGTAGGCCGCCAAGGAGACGAGCTTGGAGGCCAGTCCGAGCCGGTGGCCCGACATCACGGAGCACATGGAGAAGCTGACCCACTGCCCGGGCGTCGCCGAGGGGATCGAGATGGCTTCGGACACCGGGACCAGGGCCTCGTCGCCGTGCAGACCGAGCTCCCACAGCAGGCGGGACTCCAGCCGCCGGGCGGGGCAGGCCCACCCGATGAAGGCGCTGGGGAGCACGCCGCAGTCCTGCTGCACCCAGGCGGGCATCGCCATGTCCTTGCTGCCGTAGGCCACGCCGTTGATCGCGTTGATCAGGTGGTGGAAGTGGCTGTACTCGGGCGCATCTGCCGGGAGCATCCGCAGCTCCACACCGAGTGGCATGGGATCGAGCTGCGCGAGGTTGGACGGGGCGCCGAAGGCGAACGGGGTGAAGCCGTCTTCGAGCAGGCGCTGCACGAGGCTCACGGGGCCGCCTCCTGGGTGACCACGTTCTCGCGGTCGCCGTCGTAGGCGATCCAGATCCAACCGATGGTCAGGGCAGCGGCCACGAGGATGGCGCCCACGGTGACCCAAAGGGGCCGCGCCTCGTCGTCCTCGTCGTGGCGGGCGGCCTCGGGGGCGGGGTGGTTGACCTGGTGATCGCCGCTCACACGGTCGGCGGGGATCTCCTCCGGCTCGGGAGGAGGCGTGGGCTGGGCGAAGGTGGGCGCGGGCGGGGCCTCTCGCACCTGGCTGGCCGGCAGCCGGGCCTCGATCTCCGTGAGCCGCGGGCCCTGCGCGAGCAGGTCCATGGGCAGCTCGACACCGAAGGTCTGGCGCACCCACGCCTGCAGGTCGACGGCCATGACGGAGTCGAAGCCCTGCCACGCCAGGGGCTTGCCGGGGTCGAGTTCGGCGGGCGTGAAGCCCATCAGCTCGGCCACCTGGGCGCGCAGCGCATCGCCACCACCGGAGACCACCTCGACGGCGGGCGAGGGGACCTGGACGCCCGCCTCGGGCAGGGCGGCCTGGAGACGGTCGAGGATCTCGGTCAGGCGGGGTCCCTGGGCCAGCAGGTCCATGGGCAGGCGCACACCGAAGGCCTGGTCGATCCACGCCTGCAGGTCGACGGCCATGACGGAGTCGAAGCCCTGCCAGGACAGGGGCTTGTGCAGGTCGAGGTCGCCGGCGTCGAAGCCCATCAGGCGGGCGACCTCCTCCACGACGAGGGGCTGCACGCCACCTGGTGCCGGACGGCCGGTGGTGCGGGCGGGCTCGTGGACCACGGCGGCCTGTGCGATGGCCGGAGCCTGGGCCGCGGAGAGGGCACCCTCGGGCAGCAGGGAGGCGATCTCGTCGAGGCTGGGGCCCATGGCCAGCTTGTCGAGGGGGACCTCCACGCCGATCCGCTCGGTGATCGCCTGCTGCAGGTCGACGGCCATGACGGAGTCGAAGCCCTGCCAGGACAGCGGGCGGGACGGGTGCAGCTCGCCGGGCTCCATGCGCATGAGGTGGGCCACCAGGCCGGTGAGCCAGTCCGGGCCGTCGGCGGAGCCCACCGGGGCGGACGAGACCTGCACCGGGGTGGCGGGCGCACGCACGGGCACCGGTGCGGGGGGCACCGCGGGGGCCTCTGGCGCCTGTCCGTAGATGTCGGCGAAGAAGGGCACGGAGGCGATCGCGGCGTCGGTGCGTCGGAGGTGCTCCCACTGCATGTCGATGATCGTGAGCTGGGGCTGCCCCCCGAGCAGCGCACCCTCCATGCCGTCGAGGGCAGCGGTCGGCTGCAGCGGGCGGATGCCGCGGGCGTTCATCAGACCGGCCATGTCGGCGGCCATGCCCACCTCGGCCCAGGGGCCCCAGTTCAGGCTGACGGCAGCAAGTCCCTCGGCGTGCCGCTGGTGGGCGAGGGCGTCCATGAAGCTGTTGGCCCAGGCGTAGTTGGCCTGGCCGGGCGCACCGAGGGTGGAGGTGACCGAGGAGAACAGGACGAAGGCGTCGAGGTCGAGGTCCCGGGTGGCCTCGTGGAGCGCCCATGCGCCGGCCACCTTGGCGGGGAACACCCGGCCGAAGGTGTCGGGGGTCATGTTCTGGATGCGGGCGTCGGCGAGGGTGCCGGCGCAGTGCACCACGCCGCGGAGCGTCTCGCCGCGCATCACGGCCGCGAGCGCCTCCGGGTCGGAGACGTCGCAGGCGGCGTAGGACACCTCGCCGAGGGACTGCAGACGCTTCAGGGTGCGGGCACGGGCGCCCTTGGGAGCGGACCGGCCGAGCAGGAGGATCCGGGAGGCACCCCGTTGGAGCAGACGTTCGGCCACCGCCGCGCCGAGGCCGCCGAGGCCACCCGTGATCAGCCAGGTGCCTTCCGCGCGGAGACGGGCCCGGGGCGTGGCGTCCTCGGTGAGCCGCAGGCTGAACGTGCGGCCCGACCGCAGCGCGAGCTGATCGTCGTCCGTCGGGGTGGCGACGATCCGCGCGACCCCGGTCCAGTCCGGCGCGTGCAGGTCGAGACGAAGGTGCGCGATGTCGGGGTGCTCGAGCCGGAACACGCGCGCCAGACCCCACAGGCCCCGGGAGGACGGGTTGATGGGCTCACGCCCGCGGACCCGGTAGGCGTTCTCCGTGAGGCTCACGAGTCGCAGCCCGGGGCGACGGGTGAGGGCAGCCAGGAGCGTGAGCTGGCGTGAGCCCACCGCGGACAGGCGGTTGGACAGGGCCAGGGGAGACTCCCCGGCGTCGGGAGGCCGCAGGCCGAGGGCCCGGGCGTCGACGAGGGTGTCGACCTCCGCGGGCAGTGCCGTGATCCAGTCGCGGCACGTCTCGGGGGTCGCGAGCTCCGGGGTGTCGTGGGCGACCACGTCGACCGTCCAGCCGGATGCCGAGAGGGCGTCCACGAGTCCCGATGCACGCCTCTCGGCATCGAGCAGCACCACCGCGTGGCCCGTGGCGCTCGGCGCCGGCGACCGGACCGGGGTCCAGCGCAGGACGTGGGCCTTGGGGCCATGGGCCTGTGGGGCCACGGTCGTGGCTGCTGCCGGTGCGGGGGTGCCGACAGGACCGGGATCGTCGACCCACAGCTCCCGCAGCTGCAGGGGGTAGGGGGCCACCTCGATGCGACGGGTGGGGTGGGGCGCCCAGTAGCCCGACCAGTCGACCGGCAGGCCCGCGAGGTAGCGGGCGGCGAGGGCGTCGTGGATCGTGAGCAGGGGACGGTCGGGGTGCAGGCTGGCGGACGCGGGCGCCATGGCCCCGGCGAGGGCGCGACGTCCCATGGACGACAGGGTGGGACGTGGCCCCACCTCGATCCACTGGCCCTTCACCAGCAGGGTGCCCTGGTTCATCGCCTGCCGGAACAGCACGGCCTCCCGGATGTGCTCGCACCAGTACGCCGGCGTGAGGTCCGCGCCCGTGAGTGCGGCGCCGCTGCGGTTGGACAGCAGCGGGATCCGGGGCGTGACGGCGCTGACGTCGTCGATGGCCTCGTGGAAGGCCGCGAGCATCGGGTCCATCAGCGGGCTGTGGAACGCGTGGGAGACGGTGAGGGGCCGGTGCTCGACCTGCTGGGCATCCAGGATCGCGAGGACCTGTGCCACCTGGTCGGCATCGCCGGAGATGACCACGGAACGGGGGCCGTTGTCGCCGGCCAGGCCGACGAGGGGGAACGGGGCGAGCAGCGGCGTGACCTGCTCGGCGGAGGCGAACACCGCCTGCATCCGGCCGCCTGGAGGCAGCGCGCCCATCAGGCGGGCCCGGTGGCCCACGATCTCGGCGCCCTGCTCCAGCGGGTAGGCGCCGGCGACCACGGCGGCGGCCAGCTCACCGATGGAGTGGCCGACCACGACGTCCGGCACCACGCCCCAGGACCTCCACAGCTCGGCCATCGCCACCTCGAGGGCGAACAGGGCAGGCTGGGTGTGGGTGGTGTGGTCCAGGTCGTCCTTGCGGCCGGCATCGAACAGGATGGGGCGGATGTCGTGGCCCGTGTGGACCTGCAGCGCGAGCGCCGCGCGGTCGAGGGCCTTCCGGAAGACGGGCTCGGAGTCGTACAGGGCCTTGCCCATCCCGGACCACTGGGAGCCCTGTCCGGTGAAGAGCATGCCCGTGGTCTGGCCGGCGGCCACGCGGTCGCCGATCCGGAGCGCCTCGTGGGAGCCCCCGCCCGCCAGCGCACGCAGGGCATCGATGCCCTCGACCTCGTCCGCGGTGACGATGACGGCGCGAAGCGGGTGGTGTGCGCGGCGCAGGGCGGCGGTGGCGGCGACCTCCTGCAGCGAGGCGCCCTCGTCGATCTGCTGCAGGTACGCCTGTGCCTGCTGCTGGAGCGCGGCGTCGGACCACGCCGAGAGGGGCAGCACGAAGGCCTGCCGGGGCGTGGTCTGGGGCTGCGGCGCGGGCTCGGGCGGCTGCTCCACGACCACGGCGGCGTTGATGCCGCTGATGCCGAAGCTGTTCACCAGGCTGCGGCGCCCCCGCGCCTGCTTCCAGGGGCGCAGCTCGCCCGGGATGTCGAGGACCTCCGGCCCGGGGACCCTCGGGTTGCGGCTGCGCAGGTGCAGGTGGGGGAAGATGTGGCCGTCGCGGACCTGCAGCAGGGCCTTGAGGAAGCCCGCCACGCCGGCGGAGACCTCCGAGTGACCGATGTTCGTCTTCACGGAGCCCACGACGACGGGCTCGGATCGACCCGCGGCGAAGACGTCGGCGATGGCGTGGGACTCGATGGGATCGCCCACGGGGGTGCCGGTGCCGTGGGCCTCGACGACCTGGACGGTGGCGGGCTCCACCTGGCCCGCCTGGAGGGCGTGCCGCATCAGACGCACCTGGGCCTCGCGATCGGGCACGAGCAGGGCGTCGGTCTGGCCGTTGTGGTTGGTGGCGCTGCCGCGGATGACGCCATGGATGGTGTCTCCCGCGTCGAGGGCGTCCTGCAGGCGCTTGAGCACCACCACGCCGCAGCCCTCGGCCCGGACGTAGCCGTTGGCCCGGTCGTCGAAGGCCTTGCAGCGGGCGTCCGGCGACAGCATGCCGAAGGCGTCCATCGTGAGGCTGAACTCGGGGGACTCGATGATGCTGACGCCGCCGGCGAGGGCCATGTCGCTCTCGCCGGTCTGCAGCGACTGGACGGCCATGTGGATGGCCACCAGGGAGGTGGAGCACGCCGTGTTGACGTTGTGGCTGGGCCCCTCGAAGCCGAAGGCGGCGCTGATGCGCCCGGCCGTGAAGGACAGGTCGTTGCCGGTGCCGGCGTAGCGCTCACCCTTCGCGCCGCCGATCTCGCCGCGGTTGTAGAACCGCTGCAGGTACTCGGACTGGGCCGTGCCGATGAACACGCCCGTGTTGCGGACGCCGTCGCTCAGGGGGGCGATGCCGGCGTGTTCGAGGGCCCGGTGGCAGATCAGCAGCGCGAGGCGCTGCTTGGGATCCATGGACTTCGCCTCGCGGGGCGACATCCGGAACAGGGCCGGATCGAAGTCGCGGACCCGGTCGAGCCAGCCCCCGTGGACGGTGTTGTGGGGCAGGGGCTGTCCGTCGTGGAAGCCCTGCAGGGCCTCCAGGTTCCACCGATCGGGGTGGACCGCGTGGATGGCGTCGACGCCATCGGACAACAGGCGCTCGAAGGCGCGAAGATCCTCCGCTCCGGCGAAGCGGCAGGCCATGCCCACCACGGCGATGGGCTGGGAAGGGGTCCCCATGTACTCTCCAACAGGCTGCAGCTCTTTATAGCGCCTGTTCGGCCTCATCGGGGTGCCCATGTGCGGGCAGCTCGGGATCGACGCCCGGTTCCCTTCCGGCGAGTGCGCGGGTCCACCACCACAGCAGGCTCGCAAGGCCGGTGCCGAGGCCGGCCACCACGCCGGCATCGACGATCTCCCGCCACGGTGCGGCCAGCCGGGACACGGCGATGATGAGGCCCACGATCATGGCGGTGAGCATCCAGCTGGCGATGAGCCGACGCCGGGTGGCCTGGATGAGACCCATGCAGAACAGGGGGGCCAGCGCGGCCCTGACCGGCCCGGCCTCGTGGGCGAGCGTGAGGGCCCGCTGCACCACACGCGGGCTGAACCGCTGGTGGAAGCCCCGGTAGCCTTCGGCGAAGACCATGAAGATCACGCAGACCACCACCGCGGCGAGGTGCAGGGCGCTCAGCTCCATGTCGGCCAGGTCGAAGGCGCGGCCGGACAGTCGAAGGACGGCGTTGCCCAGCAGCATGCACACCCCCAGGATGCCCCACAGGGCGAGGGGGTGGCGGGCGGCGCGGGCGGTGTCGGAGGGGGTGCTGTTCATGGCCGCGCCTGTATCCCGGCCGGCCATGGGATTCACCCGTGCCCTCAGGCGCGGAAGTGCAGCAGGGCGTCGCGCAGCTTGGCGATGACGAGGTCGACCTCGGCGCTGCTGATCAGGAAGTGGGGCGTGAAGCGCAGGCTGTTGATGCCGCCGTGGATGACGCCGATGCCCATCTTGCGCAGGTGCTCCTCGACGCCGCCGAAGCCCACCACCTTGAAGCCGTCGGCGAGCTCACAGGAGAAGAGCAGGCCGGTGCCCTGCACCTTGGTGATGATGTCGGGGATCTCGGCCTGCAGGGCCTTCAGCTTCTCGACGAACTCGATGCCCCGATCGTGCACGTTGGCACGGAACGCGTCGTCGACGCGGGACAGCGTGGCGATGCCCACCTCGAGGGCGCGGGGGTTGGTGGTCATCGTGTTGCCGTAGATGCCCGTGATGTACAGCTCGGCCGCGGCCGGGCCACAGGCCAGCACGCTGAGGGGGTACTGGGCGGCGTTGAGGGCCTTGGAGTAGGTCTCCATGTCGGGGGCGTCGGCGTCCTGGAAGCCGGGGTAGTCGACGATGGAGAGCACGCCATGGGCACGCAGGCCGGCCTGGATCGAATCGATGAGCAGCAGCGTGCCCATCTCTCGGGTGAGCTCCCGTGCGGCGTCGTAGAACTCGCGGGAGAGCGCCTGCCCGGGGTTGCCCTCGCCCATGACCGGCTCGGCGAGCATCATCTCGAAGAACACGCCATCGCGATCGGCCGCCGCGAAGGCCTCGCGGAGGGCCTGGACGTCGTTGGAGGGCACGGTGACGAGGTTCTCGCGGTGCTGGAAGCTCGCGAGGTGCTTGCGGTACTTGGGCAGGGAGGAGCCGGATGCCTGCGCGGGCCGATCGGTGCGGCCGTGGAAGCCGCCTTCGATGGCGAGGATCTTCACCTGCTTGCCCTCGTGGCGTGCGCCGGGCGCGGTGAGGTTGGCCGCGTTGACGTCGGAGATGCGCAGGGCGACCGTGACGGACTCGGAGCCGGAGTTCATGCAGATGAACTGCTGGAACGGGAAGCCACCGGGGCGGCTGTGGCCGATCTCGGCCTTGAGGACGTCCGTGAAGCGCTTCTGGGTCAGGCTCGGGGTCATCACGTTGGCCATGACCCAGGGCCTGGCCATCGCATCGATGATGTCGTCGGGGGAGTGGCCGAAGCCGAGCATGCCGTAGCCGCCGGAGTCGTGGAGCACCGCGCCGTGGGTGGTGACGATCCAGGGGCCGCGGGCGGCGAGGGCCACGTAGGGGTTCACGGAGGCGGGGTCGTAGAAGTTGATCAGATCGGACTGCAGGTGCGCGATGAGATCGGACTCCTTCATCTCGCGGAGCGCTGCCGGCATGGCCTGGAAGGCGGTGAAGGCTTCTTCGACGGCGCGGGTGAGGCTCGGATCGCTCTCCATGAACCGCGTGATGGTGGCGGCATCGAGGCCCGTGGTCTGGGCTTCTCCACTCTGGTCGACCATCTGCTGCAGCTTGTTCACGGGAAGGATCGAAGACATGGGCACCTCGAAGAGTTCTGGGGGAGGCCGGCAGGCGGCCGGATGACATCACCCGGACCGCATAACAGGGTTCCCCACGCGTGCGAAAGCGGTGCGGTCACATCGTGGCCTGAACCACCATGATGAGGCCGACGATGGCGAGGGCGGCGCCCGCGACCACCTTCACGGTACGCAGGGGGGCGCGGCGCAGCAGGCGGTCGCCGAGGAACACCACGGCGGCGGCGTTGAGCCACAGGGCCGAGAACCCACCGACACCCACGGCCCACGGCGTACCCTCGGCGGCGAGGGCCGCCATCACGAGCTGGGTCTTGTCACCCATCTCCGCGAGTACCAGCACCCCGAAGGTGTGCACGAATCCCTTGCGGGCGCTGCCGACGTCCTCGACCGACTCGGCCTCCTCCCGCCAGGCCGACAGCGTGGCGCTCAGCCCGAGGCCGATGAGCAGCGCGCCCGCGATGGCCTGCAGGATGGCGGGGTCGACCAGCCGAGCGGCCACGTCGCCGACCACGACGGCCAGGGCGGAGAGCACGGCGAAGGCGGCGGCGGCGCCCCACAGGACGGCGGCCTTGGGGTGGCGCTGGGCCAGCAGCAGACAGGCCAGCTGGCTCTTGTCGCCGAGCTCGGCGGGGGCGACCAGTGCGAAGGTGGTGATCAGGTCGGACCACATAGGGGGGCTCCGGGAGGGGGCGTCAGCGGGGTAGCAGGATCCTCATCGGTCCGCCCCTGACGAACCCCGCGTGTTCGTAGGTGCGGACCGCCGGCGCGTTGTCCTCGCGCACGTGCAGCGTGCAGTAACCGTGCCTGCCGGTCAGGCAGGTGAGGAGTTGTCGCATGCCGTCGTGGGCGTGGCCCCGGCCGCGGTGGGGCTCCGGCACGTAGGTGCCGCCGATCTGGATCGCCTGGTCGCTCTCGATGCCGAGCTGCACCTGGAACACGATGTCGTCGCCTTCGGTGAGCACGAGGTAGCGACCCCGGGTGACCTGATCGTGCACCTGGGAGAAGAAGTCCTCGGGATCGGACCGGAACCGGGTGAGCCCCAGGTCCTCGAATTGCATCCGGGCCGCGTTCAGGGCCACCTGTTCCCACATCGCCTCCGATGCCGGGGCCAGGGCGACCTCGTGGGACCGGATGCCGGCGAGGTTGGTGACGTACAGGCGCTGATCGAAGGTGGTGGCGGCGGTGCGCCCGCTGGTCCAGGCCTGCCACAGGGCATCGGACGCCTCCCGTGGGCCGACGACCATGCAGGGTACGTGGCCGGCCTTGCGGAGCGCCTGACCGAGCCGTTCCGCGTGGGGGACCTCCGGTGCGAACGGCACCGCGAGGTGGCCCGGCGACAGGTACACCGCGGCGAGCATCCGGCCGTGGTGGGCGACACCCCACCACATGGCCGTACGGGCCCAGTCCTCCTGCCCGGCGGCTCCGAGCAGGAACGTGTTCATGAGCGGGTCGGTGCCGAGCAGCTGGAGCAGCTGGGAGTGGTGGTGGGCCCGCAGGCGTACGCAGGAGGCGTCAGACACGTTCTGTGACCTTTACAGGGGGGATTCGATGTCATAATCCGGGCCGGTCGGCCCATCCCGGGCCACCGGCACCAGGGAGGGAGCCCGTGAAGTTCCACAGCGAGTCCAGGATCGCGCATGGCCGCGACAAGGTCTACACCGCCTACCGCGATCGCCTCAGCGATTTCGCCACCCGGATCGACGATATCGAGGCCGTCAACGTGCTGTCCCGCGAGGAGCAGGGCGATGTCACCCGCATCCACAACGAGTGGGTGTCCGACCGCGAGATCCCGAGCGTGGCGCGCAAGTTCCTCAAGCCGGAACACCTGCGCTGGGACGACCTGGCGGTCTGGAACGACGGCGACCACCAGGTGCGTTTCGAGATCAAGACCCGCGTGTTCCCCGACGCCGTCAAGTGCACGGGCACCAACACGTTCATCGAAGACGGTGACGGCACCCGTGTCGTGCTCGAGGGCGACTTCGAGGTGGATCTGAAGAACGTCCCGGGCATCCCCCGGTTCCTGCGCGGCACCATCGTGCCGCAGATCGAGAAGTTCATCGTGTCCCTGATCACGCCGAACCTGACGAACACCAACACGGCGCTCGGCGACTACCTCGACGCCCAAGGATGATCCCATGGCCCTGACCACCCCCAAGTCCCACTCCGTGCTCGAGGATGGCCAGCCCGACGGCTGGACGCCCACGCCCGGCTACCTTCGCGAGATGGATCCGCAGGGTGAGACCCGCCTCGTGGTCTCCGTGCCCGTGGAGCGCCTGCTCGACGTCCACGCCCGTCTCGCCGGCGTGCTGAGCGAGCCCGTGGGCCTGCTCTACCGGCAGGTGGTCGACCGCCGTGATCCCAAGCCCAACGGCGCGCCGCCCCGCGACTTCGTGGTGCTCGAGCTCACCCAGGCGGCCCTGCAGGACATGCTCCGCAAGTACACCGATCTCTTCCACCACGACGCCCGGTGCGAGGTCTGGCTGCGGGGGGCCCACCACGAGCAGGTGGTCCTCGACGCCGACGGCATGATCTACCTGTACCCCGACGACCCGGGTTTCACCGACATCCTCGCGTCCGAAGGGATGAACGACGACCTGCAGGTCACCATCATGGACCGCGACTACGCGCGCCACAGCTACCACGCCGAGTGCGATGCCCTCGAGGACGACCTCATCGCCCGCTACCGCATGGCAGAGGTGCCCGTCCGGGGCTGATCCCCGGCGGGCGCTCCCCCCCCAGGAGGCCACATGCTTCGCATCCGCGACATCGACATCGAGAACAACCTGATCCTCGCCCCCATGGAGGGCGTCACGGATCTCGTGTTCCGTCGCCTGGTGCGCCAGATCGGCGGCTGCGGCCTCACGTACACCGAGTTCATCCCGGCGGCCGGTCTCGCCCAGAACATGGAGCGCTGCCGGGAGACCGCCGCGTTCGACGCCGACGAGAACCCCATCGCGATCCAGGTGTACGGACGCGATCCGAAGTGGCTCGCCGAGGGCGCCAAGGTGGCGCAGGATCTCGGCGCCACCATCGTCGACCTGAACATGGGCTGTCCGTCCAAGAAGGTCTGCGCCCACTCCGGCGGTTCGGCTCTCATGAAGGAGCCCGAGCTGGCCCGCGAGCTCGTGCGCTCCATCCGTGCCGCCGTGGAGATCCCCTTCACGGTGAAGATGCGCACCGGGTGGAACCCCCAGAACAAGAACGCCCTGCAGATCGCCCGCATGTGCCAGGAGGAGGGCGCCGAGGCCGTCACGATCCACTGGCGCACCCGGGAGGATCTCTACGGCGGCGAGCGCGAGCTCGACACCATCGCCGCGGTCAAGGCGGATCTGTCGATCCCCGTGATCTTCAACGGCGACATCATCGACGTGGCGTCTGCCCGGGAGGCGCTCGCGTACACGAAGTGCGACGGCCTGATGATCGGGCGCGGCGCGATGCGCAATCCGTGGGTGTTCCGGGAGATCGAGGCCTGGCAGAAGGGCCTTCCGGCGCCCGTGGTGGATGCCGCGGCCAAGGAGGCCGTGCTCACGGGCTACTTCGACGCCCTGCTGAACAAGTACGGCGGCCGCGAACAGGCCGCCCTGGGCCGCTGGAAGAAGATCGGCAAGTACTTCACCACCGGCCTTCCCTACGGCGACCGCCTGCGCACGGTGTTCCTGCGCTCCCAGACCGCCCAGGAGGCCCGCGACCGCGTCGCCGAGTTCTTCGAGCAGCTGCGGGTGTACGAGAGCGGCGAGGCGAACCCCTTCGAGGACGGCGTGGCGGCCAAGTAGCGCCTCAGGGGCGCTCCATCTCCACGGAGAAGCGGCTGCAGACCTCGGAGAACTCCTGCGCGGCGCCTTCCACGCGCTGCCGCGCCAGCCAGAACAGCGCGCGGGCCTGCCACTCCGGGCCCGCGTGGGCGTCGGCGGCTGCGTCGGCCGAGCCGCGCAGGAGGTCGGTGGCCTCGGCGTTGTTCCACAGCGCTGCCAGACCGCGGACCCGCAGTTCGTGGGGATCCTCACCCCAGCGGGCCTCGTCGACGAGGGCGCAGTAGGTCTCTCCGATCTGGGTCCAGCCGAAGCGCAGGGCGGCGTCGAGGAGGTTGTCCTGCAGGTGCAGATCGGTGCTGCGGTCGATCCCGGCATCCTCCACGGCGTCCTCGAGGGCGTGCTCGGCCTTCCAGGCGCTGGACTCGTCGCCGGCCCAGGTGGCCGCCCGCAGCCACACCCGGCTGACGTCGAGGTGGAGCCGCGCGCAGGAGCTGTCGTGGTCGGTGGCGCCCGGGTACAGGTGCTCGTCGGCCTGGAACGCGCGGGGAGGGGTCTTCAGCAGCTTCTTCGCGATGCCCTCGACCTCGGACAGATCGCCCCGGACGGCGTACAGCCAGGCGAGCTGCAGGCGTCCCCAGGCGGCCATCAACGGCTGGTCGTGCTCCTCGCGATGGGCGATCCAGGCCTCCCACAAGGCATCGATCACGGGTTCGCCGTAGCCTTCGTGGTCACCGAACGCCCGGGCGATGCGGGGGAGGGCCCGCAGACCGGCCTCGTAGTGGTGGAAGGGGCTGATGGCGCGCTTGACGCGGAACACGCCGCGCTCCAGCTGGGGGGTGTCCACCAGGGGCGCGATGGCGTCGACCATCCGGCGGTGGTCTCCGGCGTCGAAGGCGGCCCGGGCGAGCCGCCAGGAGGCCATCTGGCGGAGCACGAGGTCGTCCTGGTTCCAGGCCGCCTCCCAGGCGCCCTCCAGGAGCGCCCGACGACGGGCTTCGTCTCCGTCGCGGCGGGCCACGCTGGCCTCCTCGAGTGCCTGACGGATGAGGGCCTGGGGGTCGCTCGATGCCATGTCTCGTCCTCCGGGAGAGGAGTCCTGTACCCCTTTCGGCGCACCCGTGCAGTGACTTCGCCGTCGAGGGACAGAAGCCGCCCCATCCGTTAGGAAGGGGGCGCTGAAGACACAGGGAGTGCTGCGATGGTGTGGAAGCTCGGAACCCGCGGAAGTGCACTGGCCACGGCCCAGAGTGGCTGGGTGGCACGCAAGCTCGAAGAGGTCACCGGCGAGCCCGTGGAGCTCGTGATCATCAAGACCCGCGGCGATGCCATCACCGACCGCCCCCTCAAGCTGGTGGGTGGCAAGGGCCTGTTCACCAAGGAGATCGAGGTCGCGCTGCTCGACGGTTCGGTCGACTTCGCCGTGCACTCCATGAAGGACATGCCCACCGAGGATCCCGAGGGCCTCATCATCGCCGCGATCCCCGAGCGTGAGGATCCCCGCGACGTGCTCGTGGGCGCCACGATGGCCGATCTGCACGAGGGCGACGTGGTGGGCACCGGCTCCGCCCGTCGGCGCTCCCAGCTCGCCGTGAAGGCGCCCGGCCTCGACATCCAGGGCATCCGCGGCAACGTCGACACCCGCATCCACAAGCAGCGCAGCGGCCAGTACAAGGCCGTGGTGCTCGCAGCTGCCGGCATCCGCCGACTCGGTCGTGGCGACGAGATCACCGAGGCCCTCGACCCCTCCTGGATGATCCCGGCCGTGGGCCAGGGCGCGCTGGCGGTGCAGGCCCGCGAAGGTGACGAGCGCGTCCTGAGCGCACTCGCGGCCCTCGATCACGCCGACACCCGCCGCACGGTGGTCGTGGAGCGTGCCTTCCTCGCCGCCCTCGGCGGTGGCTGCTCCATCCCCGCGGCGGCCCACGCCACGCTCGTCGACGGCGGCGTGCGCCTCGACGCATTCCTGGCCACCGAGGACGAGACCCGCCACCTCCGCCGCAGCGAGACCTGGAGCGAGGACGTCGCCCAGGCCGCCGCTGCCGCCCTGGCATCGGAGATGAAGGCCTCCCTGGAGGCCTGATCGTCGGGGCGGGGCTTGCCCCGCCCTGGCTACTACCCGCCGATACAGTGCGGGTACGGGTCGAACACGTGGACGGGGCTCGCCCCGGCCTCGACCCTTCGAAGCCCCCCGGGCCTACTGGATCCCGAGGCTGTCCTTCACGAAGTCCGGGAACACGAACGAGCAGTTCGGGCACTTGCTGCCGGTGCGCGGCGCGGCCGGCTCGGGCAGGTGGCACCGCATGCAGCTCGGCTTGCCGATCCGGTCGAGGGCACCGTGCAGGTGGTCGGCCAGGGCGCTCAGGAACTTGTCGTCGTGGCCGATGACCGGCACGCGTCCGTAGTGGGGGATGCCGGCGCTCCGGGCATCGTGGGCGACCTCGATGTCGAGCTCGTGCAGGGTCTCGATGTGCTCCCCGACGAAGCTCACGGGGCAGACCAGCAGCCGCTGGACGCCCTGGGCGCCGAGCTCCGCGACCACGTCGACCAGGTTGGGCGTGAGCCACTTGCTGGGCCCGATGCGGGACTGCCAGGCGAGCTGCCAGGGGTCGGTCCAGCCGAGGCGATCGACCACGCCCTTGACGTTCGCCCGCACGTGGTCCTGGTAGGGGTCGCCCCGGTTGATGAGCGAGATCGGGATGCCGTGCCCGCTGAACACCAGGTGGATGGGGCCCTCGCCCTCGAGCTCCTCGGCGCTGCGACGGATCGCCCGCGCCATGGCCTTGAGGTACTTCGGGTGGTCGTGGAAGCTGCGGGCGAAGTGCAGCTTCATCTGAGGGTGCTTCGCCCGCTGCGCGTGGGTGGCCATGTCGTAGGCCGAGCCGGCGGTGGAGAAGCTGAAGTGGGGGAACAGGCCGTAGCAGAGGACGTCCGTGACCCCCTGCTCGGCCAGCATGTCCAGGGCGCGCGGGATGCTCGGTTCGGTGAACATCATGCCGATGGCGTAGGGGAGATCCGGGCGGCCGAGGCGCGCCATGATCTCGTCGGCCTGGGCCTGGGAGTCGGCCACCTGGGTGGAGTAGCCGATCATCTTGTAGTTCGGGGCCACCTTGGGGGTGCGCTTCTTCGCGATGTAGCCGGCCAGCGCCTTGCGGATGCCGGCAGGGCCCGGCAGCGGGAGCACGTCGAACAGCAGGCTCTCGAGGAAGGGCTGCAGCTCATCGTGCCGGGTGGGGCCGCCGAAGTTCAGGAAGAGCACACCGGTGGTCATGATCAGGCCTCGTCGTGACGATAGGAGCGTACCGCTTCGACCATGGCATGAACACCTTCGATCGGGGTGTTCGGCGTGACACCGTGGCCGAGGTTGAACACGTGGCCGACGGGGCCGGCCTGCTTCAGGATGGCGCGGGTGCGGCGCGCGACCTCCTCGGGGGGCGCGTACAGGGCGATGGGGTCGAGGTTGCCCTGGATGGGCATGTCGCCGAGGATCTCGCGGGCCATGGGGATGTCGACGCGCCAGTCGAGGCCGACGGCGTCGGCGCCGGTGCTCTTCAGCAGGTGCAGGAAGGGGGAGGAGTCCTTCGTGAAGTACAGGCGCGGAGCACCCTTGACGCGGGACAGGGCGCGCTGGGCGGCAGGCAGGGCCCACCGCTTGAAGTCCTCCTGGGACAGGGCACCGGCCCAGGTGTCGAACATCTGCACGGCGAGCGCGCCGGCGTCGACCTGGGTCTGCAGGTAGTCGCCCACCATGTCGGCGAGGCGGTTCAGGAGCTCCTGGGATGCCTCCGGATCGGTCCAGAGCATCTTCTTGGCGTTCTCCCAGTTCTTGGAGCCGCTGCCCTCGACCATGTAGCAGAACAGGGTCCACGGGGCGCCGGCGAAGCCGAGGATGGGCGTGTCCGGGCGGGCCTTGATGAACCGGCGCAGGCTCTCGGGCACCACGGGCAGGGCGTCGGCCACGTCGGGCTGCTTGAGCGCCCGCACGTCGTCACGGCTGCGGATGGGCTTGGGGAGCACGGGGCCGCGGCCCTTGATGAACTGGACCTCCTGACCCATCGCCTCGGGGATGGTGAGGATGTCCGAGAAGATGATGGCGGCGTCGAGATCGAAGCGATCGAGGGGCTGCAGCGTGACGAGCACGGCCAGATCGGGGTCGTGGCACAGGTCGAGGAAGCTGACGCGGGAGCGGACCTCCATGTACTCGGGCAGGTAACGGCCTGCCTGACGCATGAACCAGACCGGCGTGCGGTCGACGGGTTGTCCGGTGAGAGCGCCGAGCATGCGCTCGTGTCGGGTCATCGTCTCGGTCACATGTCCCCCAATGGGTCGGTCCGGCGTCGGCCGGGAAGCTTGCAGCCTGGCGCGCGTGCGGGAGACCACCGACGCACACCGATCGTAGCTCCCTCTTCGCCCGTTTTGGCAGGACGCGCACCCCTTTCGGGAGAAGCTGGATTTCAGGCTGACGGTGGGGGGATCAGCCGGCGGCGCCCAGCGAGGCGTCGCCGTCGGGGTGTTCGCCGCGCCGGGGGATCCAGGACTCGTCGGGACCCTCCTCGGGCAGCACCACGGGCTGGCCGAGGTAGTCCACGCGGCGGCCAGGCCACACGTAGGCCTGGAAGCAGTAGGTGAGCAGGTTTGTCACCTCGAGGTTCGGGTGCACGTGGGGCGAGATGCGCTCCAGGTGGCCCGCCGGCAGGCGGCTCCAGTGCAGCCCGGGCTTGTCGTGGTGCAGGGCGTGGTAGCCGTTGTTGCAGGTCCACCAGTTGATCCAGCTGCCCACGAGGTTGCGGCTGTGGTTGTAGGGGTGGTCCTGATCACAGCCGTCGTGCTGGACGAAGTTCATGCCCACGATGCCCCAGGCCGCGAAGAGGTGGGGGATGAGCATGTACAGGACGAAGGCCCGCCAGTCCCAGGCCAGCAGCCCCAGCTGCATGGTCCAGTAGAAGAGGGTCTCGAGACGCCACTGGCGGTACCAGCGCGGGCGCTCGGTCTTCATCGCCTTGACGTACGCGGCATCGGCCCGCGTGATGTCACGGGCGACCACCACCGGGAACAGCACCTGGTTGAGCAGGTTCCAGCGGAACCGGGCCTTCGTGGTGCGCATCACGTCGCGCCGGGTCTGTGTGTGCAGGTGGTGCGACAGGTTGTGTCCGGGCACGAAGGCACTGACCGGGTGGCCGTAGGACCAGGTCAGGACGAGCTGGAAGACGCGGTTGGCGCTTCGTGAGTGGAACACCGGGGTGTGGACGACGTTGTGCGTGATCGTGGCGCAGACGAACGACATCCAGCAGGTGGCGAGGACACCCGCGGTGATGAGGAGGGGAGAGGAGGGGCCCGCGAAGTACAGGTAGAAGGACAGGACGTAGTACGCTGCGACGAGCGCGATGGTCTTGCGATCTTCCTTGTATCTGAGCAAGTGACCCCTCCTTGTCACCCCTCTCGGATCAGCCCGCGTTCTTTGCGAGGGCTGCGAGGTCGCCGAGGGTGTTGACCTTGGGCAGGGCCTCGTCGGGGAAGGTGCTGTCGGTGAGGTCCTCGAGGACACCCACCATCTCCATCGTGGCGATGGAGTCCAGGTTCAGCGACTCGATGGTGTGGTCGAGGGAGACGGTCTCCCACTCGGCGGCACGGTCGGGCACGACCTCGTTGAGGGCCTTGCGGATCAGCTCGGTTGCTTCCTGGTCGGTCATAGCAGCTCCAATGATTCAGGTGGGGTACGGCGGTCGTAGCCCCACGGCAGGGCGGGATTATCGGATTTCGCTGAGCAGGTAAAGGTTCCGGAGCGTCATGCTGACACAATACACTCGCAACGCCCGCAGTGGGGCTCCCATGCGAGGTATGGCAGCCAGCGGCCGGGCGTGCGGCACGGAGCATCGGGGCCGCGCTGCAGGCACCGGAAACGGGACGGTGCGGTACGATGTGGCAACGGTTACCGTGGGCCGGCACGCAGGCCGCGTGCGCCCTGGAGAGACACATGTCGCGACCCGATGTCGATACCCTGCTGTCCGACTTCCGGACGGATCTGGCGGCGGCGAGCACCCCCGAGGCGCTCGAAGACGTCCGCCGGGCCCACACCGGCAAGAAGTCCCCGCTCAAGCTCGCCCTGCGGTCCCTGAAGGACCTGGCGCCCGACGAGCGCAAGGCCTTTGCCCAGAAGGTCAACGAGACCCAGAAGCTGGTCGAGACCGAGCTGGCCGACGCCAGGGAGCGGGTCCAGGCACAGGCACTCGCGGCGCAGCTGCAGGCCGAGTGGCAGGATCTCTCCCTTCCTGGCGTGGGCGTGCCCCGCGGCGCCATCCACCCCGTCACCGAGACGGAGCGTGAGGCGATGGACGTCCTGCGCCGTCTCGGGTTCGAGGTGGTCGAGGGTCCGGAGGTCGAGGGGCCGTTCTACAACTTCGACGCCCTCAACATCCCCGAGCACCACCCCGCGCGCGATCTGCAGGACACCTTCTGGCTCAACGGCGGCCTGCTCCTGCGGTCCCACACCACCACGGTGCAGGCCCGCATCCTCGAGCAGAAGCCCGAGCTCCCCCTGCGCGTGGCCGCCATGGGCCGCGTGTACCGGAACGAGGCGGTCGACGCCACGCACCTCGCCATGTTCCACCAGTTCGAGGGCATCTGGGTCGACGAGGGCCTCACCTTCGCCCACCTCAAGGGCGTCCTGGCCTACATCGCCCGCGCCCTGTTCGGCGAGGAGCGCCGGGTGCGGTTCAAGCCCAAGTTCTACCCCTACACCGAGCCTTCCGTGGGCGTCGACGTGGCCTGCAAGGTCTGCGACGGCGAAGGCTGCCAGGCCTGCCACGGGGCGGGCTGGGTCACCATCCTGGGTGCCGGCATGATCCACCCCAAGGTCTTCATGCAGTTCGGCTTCGATCCCGAGAAGGTCAGCGGCATCGCCTTCGGCCTCGGCACCACCCGCATGGCCGCCCAGCGAACCGGCGTCACCCGGATCCGCGGCCTGTACGAACCGGAACTTCGCGTCCTGCGCACGCTTCAGCGGGGTCAATGACATGCACATCACCCTGGACGTCCTCCGTCGCTTCACCCGGCTCCCCGACGATGCCAAGGCCACCCGCGTCCTCCTCGACGAGGTGGGCATCGAGGTCAAGCGCGTCGACCACGACGCCCCCGGCGTTCCCATGACCCTCGAGCTGCTGGCCAACCGTGGTGACCACCACGCGTACAACGGCCTGGCCACCGAGATCTCCGGCCGCACCGGCCACCCCGTGGCCCTGCCCGAGGTCAAGCCGCTCACGGTGGGCGACAGCCCCCGCGAGCTGGTCCTCGACTCCGACCTGTGCACCGTCTACACCCTCACGCGTCTCGTGAAGAAGGCCGACGGCCAGCTTCCCGCCGCATCCCTGGACGTGCTCGCCTCCGCCGGACTGCAGTCCATCGGTCCCGTCGTCGACGCCACCAACGTCGCGATGCTCGAGCTCGGCCAGCCCACCCACGCCTTCGATGCCGCCAAGGTGAGCGGTGCCGTGGTGCTGCGCACCGCCCGCGCCGGCGAGAAGGCCTGGCCGCTGTTCGAGGAGGGTCCCCGGGAGATCCCCGAGGGCATCCTCGTGGTGGCCGACGACGAGAAGATCCTCGCCATCGCCGGTGTGATCGGCTGCGAGGAGTCGAAGACCACGGAGGCCACCGTCGAGGTGCTGCTCGAGTCCGCGGCCTTCGATCCCGTCAGTGTCCGCAAGGCCGGCCGCGCCCTGAACATCCAGACCGACTCCAAGGCGCGCTTCGAGCGTGGCTCCGACTTCTCCGCCCCCCTCGTGGGCGCCGGTCGCGTGGCCCACCTCATGGAGCAGGCGGGCTGGCAGGTCGTGGGCACCACCGGTCAGGTCGGCGCGTTCGTCGACCCCGAGCGCACCATCGCCTTCAACCCGGAGGCCGCGCGCACCTTCCTCGACATCACCATGGACGACACCGAGCTCGCGGAGCGTCTGCGGCGCTACGGCTTCAAGGTGCACGACGGCGCCGGCATCTGGGATGTCGTGGTGCCGCCCCATCGCCTGTGGGACGTCGAGTTCGCCGCCGATCTGTACGAGGAGCTCGCCAAGTCCATCGGCTACGACAACACGCCGATCGGGCTGCCCGCGGTCGACATGGGCGCCGTGCCCTCCGCCGCCGAGCGCGTGCGCTTCCAGGCGGAGCAGGTGCTCCTCGGCCACGGCCTGTACGAGGTCATCACCGATGGCTTCTACGGCCGGCAGATGCCCGCCAACCTCGGCTTCGAGGAGGGGCACCCGCTGCATGCCCACGTCGAGACCGCCAACGCCCTCGACCGTGCCTACAGCCTGCTCAAGAACAACTGCCTGGCCCAGGCCGTGCAGGGTGTCGCCGACAACCTGCGCATGAACGTCAAGCAGTTCCGCGCCTATGAGTTCACGCGCACCTTCCACCCCGACGCCAACGCCGCCAACGGCCTGTGCCGTGAGCGCAAGGTGCTGTGGGCCGCCGTGAGCGGTGATGCCCAGGATCGCACCTGGGCCGGTGGATCCCGTCCGGCGGATGCCATCTTCCTCAAGGGCATCGTCACCGAGCTCGGTGTGCAGCTCGGGCTGCCGTTCACCTTCGCGCCTGTCGGCGACGAGCCGGGTCTGGCCGATGCCCTGCATCCCGGTCGACGCCTGGCGGTGGAGCTGCACGGTCAGCGGGTCGGACTCCTCGGCGAGGTGCATCCGCAGGTCGTGCAGGCCTTCCGCATCAAGCGCGCGCGGCCCTGCTACCTCGAGCTCGACTGGGAGGCGCTCATGTCGCCCCGCACGTCGATCCCCTACGTGGAGCCCAGCCGTCTGCAGGACGTGCACCGCAGCCTCGCGTTCACGCTGCCTCACGGTATCGAAGCGGGTGCGGTCGCCAGGGTCATGACCGAGCAGGGGCCGAGATGGCTCAAGAGCGTGCGGATGGTCGATCTGTTCGCCCACGAGGAGGAGGGTGAGCCGGTGCGCACCGTCACCTACGAGCTCACCTACACCCACGATCTGGGCGAGCGCTCCGTCGACGAGCTCAACGCGGCCAGCGAGGCCCTGATCGAGGCCGTCGATCAGGCGCTCGGCGGTCGCGGCGTCAAGCTGCGCTGAGCAGGGCAGGGGGCCTCGTGCCCCCGCCCCGCCTCACCGCCGGCTCACTGCGGGTCGGCCAGTCGGTTGACCGTCAGGTTGTGGTTGGCCGGGACGTCTTCGCAGGTGGTGGTGGTGCCGTCCGGCCAGTGGACCTCCACGCGGTCGACGGTGGCGTGGTCCGACAGGCCCACGTGGGCCTCGTAGGGCCGCGACGTGAACACGCCGTGGCTGCCCGCCTCGATGTGGCGCTGCTGCCGTACGTCGCCCGTGTGCACCTCGATGCGCGCACCGACGGCGAAGGGGTTGCCCTGGCCGGGTTGCCGGGGACGGATCTTCATCCAGTTGCCCTCGTCGCAGGCACGGTACTGCACGGTGACCGGCCCGGTGAGGTCCTGGCGCACCAGATCGAGCCAACCGTCGTCGTTGAGGTCGGCCATCAGGAGGCCGCGGGTCTGCCCTTCGTGGGCCACGCCCGCCTGTGTGCCGCGATCGTAGAACAGGGACTTCGCCAGCTCTCCCTCGCCGATGACGGTCTGCATGTACAGGGCGTCCTGCTGGTCGGCGGGGTGGGGCTGATCCCAGATCGCACCCACGGCCTGCATGACGTCGAGGCGCATGTCGTGGTTCACGTCGGCCCAGTGGGGCGCCCAGGTGAAGTACTGATGCCTGGCGGCGTCGGGCTCGATGTCGAGGCTGGTGTGGTGGTCGAAGAACTGGCCGTCGTCCTCCTGCAGCATGACCCGGTTCTCGTTCAGGCCGGAGACCATCAGGTCGTGATCGCCGTCGTTGTCGAGGTCGCCCCACTCCAGGCCCATGCCGTCGAGGGCCACGTCGAGGCCGTTGGAGGGCGACCAGGCCTCGAGGCTGCCCTCGCGGTTGCGGAGCAGCACGTTGGGGTAGTTGTAGCCGAAGTCGTTGACCCCATACAGCTCGGGGAACCCGTCCATGTCGACGTCGATCCAGCCACCCACGAAGGTGTAGCCATCCTGGAACTCGTCGGTGAGCTGACTCGAGATGTCGGTGAACGTGCCGTCGCCGTCGTTGCGCAGCAGGAGGGACGGGTTGCCAGGTGGTCTCTGACCCAACGGGTGGTGGAAGGCCCCGTAGCCGGCGAGGAACAGGTCGAGATCGCCGTCCCGGTCCATGTCGGCGAGGGAGGCACCGGCCCAGTGGGTACCTCCGGCACCTGCCACGTGGATGCGGCTGGAGGCGTCGGTGAAGTGGCCGGTGCCGTCGTTGATGAGCAGGACGTTGCGGCGGAGCTCCCGGGCGATGACCATGTCCAGATCACCATCGTCGTCGATGTCGGCGAGCGTGGACATCGCCACCCGGCTGGTGTCGACCTCGGCGGGCACGCGCGCGCGGGTCTCGTCGTCGAAGTCGCCGTTCGCCTGCTGGCGGTACAGTACGATGCCGGTGTGGTTGCCCACCACGATGTCCAGACGCCCGTCGAGGTCGAGATCGGCCACGCTGACGCCGCCCCCCGCGTAGATGGACTGCAGCGTGGCGTCGTAGGGATGCAGGGCGATGTCGCCGTCGGTCGTGGCGGGCCCGAAGGACAGTCCCTCGCCTGACGGACCGTCACAGGGGTTGCGGGGCGGGGTGACGACGCAGGCTTCGAGGATCTGCACGGGCACCGCGCCGGTGTCGGAGGACGTGTCGGTCGGAGAGACGGTCGTGTCCGTCGCCAACTGGACGTCGAGGTCCAGGGGATCGCCGGCACAGGCGAAGGACGCCAGGGCCAGCGTGGCGACGCCATGACGTCGCCAGCGTGCCGCGGAGCTCACTGATCCACCGCAGGCTGGTAGTCCACCTCGACCGTGTGGTTGGCCGGCACGTCGTGACAGGAGGTGATGGTGCCGTCGGGCCAGTGCACGTCGACCCGGGTGGCCTCCTCCTCGTCGGCCAGGCCCACGTGGACCTGGTGGGGCCGGGAGGTGAAGATACCCAGGCTGCCGGCGGTGATGAACCGCTTCTGCATCACGTCGCCCGAGGTGTACACCCGGACCTCGGCGCCCACGGCGAAGTGGTTCTCGAGGTGGCCTTCGGCGTCGGCGATCTGGCGGGGCTTGACCTTGAGCCAGTTGCCTTCGTCGCACTCCCGGTACTGCACGGTCATCGGGCCGATGAGGTCCTGCCGCACGAGGTCGAGCCAGCCATCGTCGTTCAGATCCGCCATGAGCAGACCGCGGGTCTGGCCCATGTGATCGACGTTGGCCGCGGGACCGATGTCGAGGAAGTGGCGGGGCACCTCCACGTAGGGCGGGGAGGCGGTGTCGGGGACGGGGGCCTGGGTGTCGTAGAACCCGGTGGGTGGGCGGTGCAGGTACAGGGCGTCCGGGTGGTTCTCCGGAGAGTTCTGGTTGTACACGTGGCCCATGCCGTGCATCACGTCGAGCCACATGTCGTGGTTCACGTCGCCCCAGAAGGGTGCCCACGTGAAGTGTTGACCGGTGTTGTCGAAGTTGTGGCTGTCGGGGTCGAGGCGCAGGGCGAGGTGGTTGTCGTAGAACAGGCCGACGTCGTCCTGCAGCATGACCCGGTTGTTGCGCAGGCCCGCCACCATCAGGTCGTTGTCGCCGTCGCCGTCGAGGTCGCCCCACTCGAGACCCATGCCCTGGATGCCGAAGTCGAGGCCGTTGCTCGGGAACCACTCGGTGAGCGTGCCCTGGATGTTGCGCAGCAGCACGTTGGGGAAGATGTTTCCGAAGTCGTTGACGTTGTACAGCTCGGGGTAGCCATCCTCGTCGACGTCGATCCAGCCGGCCATGAACGAGAAGCCGTCCTGGAAGGAGTCCGGGAGCTGCTCGGAGATGTCCTCGAAGGTGCCGTCGCCGAGGTTGCGCAGCAGATAGGACGGATCGCCGCCGGAGGTGCGGGAGCCGAAGAAGTTGCCGTAGCCGGCGAGCAGCAGGTCGAGATCGCCGTCGCGGTCCATGTCGGCGAAGGACACGCCCGCGGTGAAGTGGTCGGCGTCGCCGACGATCTGCACCCGCTCGGAGACGTCCGTGAACACGCCGGTGCCGTCGTTGAGCAGCATCAGGTTGTCCCGCTTGAAGCGGGAGATGGTCATGTCGAGGTCGCCGTCGTTGTCGATGTCGGCCAGCGTGGTGGTGGTGGACCGTTCGGTCTCGAGTCCCTCCGGCAGCCTCGTGGTGGTCTCGTCGAGGTACTGGCCGTTCGCCTGGCGCATGTAGATGCGGGTGGCGTCGTAGTTGCCCACGACGATGTCGAGCAGGCCGTCGCCGTCGAGATCGGCCACGCTCACCCCTCCGCCCGGGAACAGCGAGTTGCGGTCGGGATCGTAGGGGTGGTCGCCGAGGTCGCCGGACTGGTCCGGATCGAGGAAGTACACGCCGTCGTGGGCGTCTTCGGGGATCGCGCAGGGGTTCGCGGGGGCCACGACGGTGCACGTGAACGACGGGCCGTCCGGCACATCGCCCGTGGGGCCCGTGTGGGTGTCGTCGCCGGAGGTGTCGGAGTGTTCCACGCCGGTGGCGCCGGTGTCCTCCGGGGCGGTGGACACCGGCGGTTCGTCGGTGGGCTCGGTGCAGCCGGCGAGCAGCGCGAGGAGGATCACGGGCTTCATGGGGCGTCGGCCTCCGCGCTGACGGGACGGCGGGTGACCTTCAGGAACTGGTTCACGGCCACGTCCTCCTGCACGCTCAGGGTGCCGTCGGGCCACTCGATCTCGATGCGGTCGATCTCGCTCACGCTTCCGAGGCCGAAGTGGGCCTCCATGGGACCCATGGACATGTAGTTGGTACCACCATTCCGAAGGATGCGGAACCAGCTGTCGTCGCCGGCGAACACGCGCACGGTGGCTCCGACGGCGTGGGCGTTGGGGCCCTCCTGCTGCAGATCGATGTTGATCCAGCTCTCCGCGCCGCAGTTGGCCTTGTAGATCTTCGCCGGGCCCCGCAGGTTGGTCTTCACGATGTCGAGCCAGCCGTCGCGGTCGATGTCGGCCACCACGAAGCCGCGGCCACGACCGGAGTCGTGGATGCCCCACTCGGGTGCGACGTTCTGGAAGCTGAGCAGGCCGTCGTCGCCGGTGTTGTTGAGGAACAGGGCGTCCTGCTGCTCCTCGACGTTGCCCTGGTGGTTGCTGGACACCTGCAGGGTGCCGTGGGCCACGAAGGCATCGAGGTCGCCGTCGTTGTCGACGTCGGCCAGCTCGGCGCCCCAGGCCACGTTGTGGCCGAGGTCGGAGTCCATCACGATGCCGGAGGCCACGGCCTCGTCGACCCAGGTGACCTGACCCTCGATGAAGGTCTCGTCGCTCACCAGCAGCCCGATGTACTCCCAGGCGTTGATGAGCAGGTCCTCGTGGCCGTCGCCGTTGAGGTCGCCGAGGCCGAGGCCCATGTTCTCGCGGCCGTAGGTGAGGCCCATGTCGTCTTCGGGCTCGTACAGGTTGCCGTCACCCTGCAGCAGGATGGTGGTGGCCTTGAGCGCGCGTTGGGAGAAGTCGTTGATGAGCATCAGGTCCCACAGGTCGTCGCCCGGGGCCTTCATCCACGCACCCATGAAGTTGTGCCCGAACTCCAGCGCGAAGGGCATCTCGCCCTGGACGAGGATGTCGGAGAAGGTGCCGTTGGCCTGCTGGATCCACAGGTACGGACGCTCGCCGGTGGCGGGGGCGCCTTCGGGGGTGGTGCCGATGGGACCGTAGCCGCCCATGAAGCCGTCGAGGAGCCCGTCGCCATTGAAGTCGACCCAGGAGGTCATCATGGAGCGGTGGTCGACGGGGGAGTCCATGCCCAGCATGTTGGGCGACTGGGTGAACACGCCCTCGCCGTTGTTGATGAGCAGGGCATTGGGGTTCTTGAAGGCCGCCAGGAAGATGTCGAGATCGCCGTCGCCGTCGAAGTCCACCGCGGTGGCGGCGATCTGCTTCTCGGGCAGGAGCAGGGGCAGGTTCTCGGGCTTGTGGTGGAAGGCGCCGCTGGCATCCTGCAGGTACAGGCGCATGTCGGCCTTGGGGTCGAGCACGATGATGTCGAGAAGGCCGTCGCCGTTGAAGTCCTCGACGGTGACGCCACCGCCGTGGAACAGCGCCCGGCTCTCGGGATCATAGGGCTGATCGGCCCAGTCGCCCTCCGGCGTCCACTCCGAGAACGGCGTGCCCGCGCGCAGCCCCGGGTCGCTGCAGACCGTGCTCTCGCCGGCGGACCAGATCGCGTTGTTGAACTCGTCGATCGGCTCCACACCGGTGTCGGTGTCACCGGTGGGCGTGACGTCCGTGTGGCCGGTGTCGCTGTCGGTGGGCTCGGTGCCGGTAGGGGTGATCGCGTCGCCGGCAGGCTCCGTGCAGCCGACGAGCGTGACCGTGAGGGCGAGGACGAACGTTGTTCGCATGCTGGACTCCATCGATGCCCTGTTGTCTAGCACCGATGTCTCCCGTCCGATACCCCTGGGAGGTCCCGGGAAGGGGGAAGTCTCCCTTCGACGAGGTTGCTCGTGGGAGCGCACGAACGTGGCTGCGCCCCGGTCGCAAACCCGTCGACGGTTCGGAGCCGTCCTGATAGGGTCATCGGGACGAGGATGGCCCGGTACGGGGCAGGGGAGGCAGCGCTTGGTGGTCCGGATGGTGGAGGCCGTGGGTCGAACCTCCATAGGGGCGTGGCAACGCTTCCTGGGTGCTCTCGAAGAGCTCGGGCGTGCCACGGTCATCGGCCTGCGGGGGCTTGCCAACCTGTTCCTGCCGCCCGTCCGCCTGCGGTTGATCATCGAGCAGACCGAGTTCATCGGCGTCTCGAGCCTGCCCATCATCCTGCTCACGTCCGCCTTCACGGGTGCGGTCTTCACCCTGCAGTCCTACCGGGCCTTCGCCATCTTCGGCGCGGAGGCGATGGTCGGCGGCACGGTGGGTGTCGCCCTCACCCGCGAGCTCGGGCCCACCCTGACCGGTCTGCTGGTGGCCGGACGTGCCGGCTCCGCCATGGCGGCCGAGCTGGGGTCCATGCGTGTCTCGGAGCAGATCGACGCCCTCGAGGCCATGGCGGTCGACCCGGTCAACTACCTGGTCAAGCCCCGCCTGGCCGCGTCCATCCTCTCGATGCCCATCCTCACCGCCATCTTCGACGCCGTCGGCGTGGCGGGTTCCTACCTCGTGGGCGTGTACCTGCTCGGGATGAGCAAGCCCGAGTTCCTGGTCCGGCTGGGCGACTGGGTCGACTGGGACGACATCTGGACCGGCCTGTTCAAGGCCACCGTGTTCGGCCTGCTGATGGGCGTGATCAGCTGCTACAAGGGGTACTACACCACCGGTGGCGCCGCGGGCGTCGGCCGGGCCACCACCTCCGCCGTCGTGGTCACGTCCGTGTCCGTGCTCGTCACCAACTTCTTCATCGCCTGGTTGCTGCCATGACGGATCCCCACCACGTGGTCGACCCGGTCACCGGGGAAGAGGCGGCCATCGTCTACGAAGGCGTGTACAAGGCCTTCGGCGACTTCGAGGTGCTCCGCGGGCTCGATCTCGTGGTGCCGCGCGGCAGGATCACCTGTGTCATCGGCCGCTCCGGTACCGGCAAGTCCGTCACCATCAAGCACATCATGGGGCTCCTGCGCCCCGACAAGGGTCGCATCTTCGTGAGCGGCCGCGACATCACGGCCATGAGCGACCGTGAGCGTCGCAAGGTGCGCCTGAAGTTCGGCATGGTGTTCCAGAACGCCGCGCTCTTCGACTCCCTCACGGTGTTCGACAACGTGGCCTTCCCGCTGCGGGAGCACAGCAAGCTGTCGAAGGCAGAGATCGCCGATCGCGTGCAGCACATGCTCGCCCAGGTGGGTCTGAGCGGTGCCTCGTCCAAGTTCCCGTCCGAGCTGTCCGGCGGCATGCGCAAGCGCGTGGGGCTCGCCCGGGCGCTGATCGGAAACCCGGAATTCCTGCTGTACGACGAGCCCACCACGGGCCTCGACCCGATCCTGGCGGCGGCGATGGACGCTCTCATCGCCGACACCCAGGCGGCGAACCCGGAGCTCACGAGCCTCGTCATCTCCCACGACATGAAGGCGGTGCTCGGTATCGCCGACAAGATCGTCATGTTGTATGAAGGGCGCGTGGTACACGAAGGAACGCCGGACTACTTCCGCAACAGTGACGACGCCCTGGTGCGTCAGTTCCTCGAGGGCTCCCTCGACGGCCCGATGAAGGTGTGAACAGGTGGAGACATCCGACCCATGAGAGGGATCACAACCGAGCTGAAGGTCGGCCTGTTCGTCCTGGGGGCCATCGCGCTCATCGCCGGGGCCTACGTGTGGTCCTACGACGGCGTCCGCAAGGACGAGAAGTCCTACACGCTCCTGCTCGACGTGGCCGACTCCGGCGGCGTGTATCCGGGCACCGAGGTCCGTATCGCGGGCGTCGAGGTGGGTTCGGTGGAGTCCATCGCGCTCGGACCGAGAGCGGGCGCCCGGCTCACCCTCCGCGTGCGGGATCGGTACCAGCTGCCCGTCGACTCGATGGGCGAGCTGAAGGCCACCGGCCTGCTCGGCGACTACGTGGTGCGCCTCGTGCCGGGCAGCGAGGATGAGCTCCTGGATGATGGTGACCTCATCGCCACGCGGTCCCAGCCCGGCGACATCGACGAGATCACGCGCAACCTGGAGAAGGTCTCCGACGACGTGGCCGCCATCACCGCCGTGCTGCGGGAGGTGGTCGAGAACCAGGACAACACGCGCCACCTCGAGGCCACCCTCGCCAACATGGACGGCCTCACCGACGAGCTCCGGCTCCTGGCCACCCAGAACCGCGGCGACATCAACGCCATCGTCGACTCCGTGCGTCGTCTCAGCAGCAGCCTCGAGGGCTACACGGCAGACATCGCCGGCGACATCGACGAGGAGATGGACCTGCTGAAGGATCTCACCACCGACCTCGACGACGCCGTGGGGGGCATGAACTCCATCGTCGACAAGATCGATGCCGGTGAGGGAACGCTCGGTGCCCTGGTGAACGACTCCACCACCATCGACAACCTGAACGAGACCATCGAAGAGGTCCAGTTCGCGGTCAACAGCTTCACGCGCCTGCGCCCCGAGGTCTACTACCACGGCCGCTTCTTCTTCGGTTCCCAGCCCGACAACACCGACATCTTCTTCGCGGGCAACCCGGTGGCCGGCAGCTTCTCGAACACCGTCGGCATCCGGCTGCGGGCCCACGAGGACTTCTGGTACATCTTCGAGATCAACGACTACCCGAACGGCAAGGTCAACCGGCGCCAGACCTACCACGAGGAGCTCGGTACGGTGGAGACCCGCTGGATCCAGGAAGGGGTCTACCGGTTCACGTTCCAGCTCTCCAAGCGCTGGGGCCCCATGAGCTTCCGTCTGGGCATCAAGGAGTCCGGCGGTGGCATCGGCGCCACCTTCTGGGCCTGGCGGGATCGCCTGCAGGTGCAGGTCGACGCCTTCGACTTCTTCTACGGCTCCTACCCGTCGGTCGGCGACAGCGGCATCCCGAACCTGCGCGCGCTGGTCCGCGTGGAACCCGTGCGAAATGTCTACTTCGAGGGTGGCATGGAGCAGATCGTCCTCGGTGCCAAGTACGGGTACGCTACCGGCTTCATCGGCCTTGGATTCCACTTCACGGACGATGACATCAAGTGGGTCCTCAACGGACTGCCGCTGAGTTTCTGACCCTTCGCCGAGTCATGGCGCAGCCTGGGGCACACCCGCTTGTGCCGCAGTGGGCATGACTGGTACCTTCGCGTCATGTGACGAGGAGTGTGCGCGTGCCTGGGAAGAAACCACAGCAGGAGGGCCTCTCCAAGGCCATCGCCAATTTCTTCGGAGACGATGCCGACGAGTGGCTGTCCGAGCCCGAAGAGACCGCATCCAGCCGCCTGAACACCCAGGACTCGGCCGACGAGCCCGTGGAGGCGGCGGCCGAGGCCCCCGAGGGGTGGGCGGAGGCCGGGGTGCTCCCGGACGTCATCAGCCGGGCGATCGCCGAGCTCGAGGCCGAACGGGCCGCGGGCGAAGGGGAGATCCAGGACGACGTCACGGCCCAGCTCGCGCACCTGCTCCTCGATGCAGGTGTCGGCCCGGGCCGGGTCCTCGGCCTCACCCGGGAACAGCTCGCCATCGCCGGTGGACACCGCAGCGTCGAGCTGTGGCGGATGCACGCGCGCGTGGCCGCGGCGAGCGGGGCGTGGAGCGATGCCCTCGACGCATTCCAGCGGCTCGCGGAGCTGCTCGGCGGCAGTGCCCGGCACGCGGCCCAGCACATGGCGGCACGCATCGCCCTGCGCCAGCTGGCCGACCCCGGCACCACCTTGCAGATCATCGCACGCATCGAGGACGGCCTGCTGCTCGAGGATCTCATCCTGAAGCTGCAGTCCGTCGAGGCCATGAAGGATGCCTCCGCGCTCGAGGAGGTCCTCGACGAGTGCCTCGATGCCTCCAGCGGCGTCGAGGCGGCGAGGCACGCGCTCCGCCTGTCGGAGCTACAGCGCGCCGATGGTCGTAGTGAACAGGCAGCGCAGACCCTCCGTCGCGGTCTGGCTGCGGATCCCGACAACCTCGACCTGCACGTGCGCCTCGTCGCCATGCTCCAGGATCTCGGCGAGCACACCGAGCTCGCACAGGTCCACGAGCAGATGGCGGCCCAGGCCCAGGGACCCGACAGCCGCTTCTGGGCACTGCAGGCCGCGCGCGCCCACCGTGCTGCCGGGGATCACGCCCAGGCCGAGAACTGGTACCGGGTGGCGGTCGCTGGCGGCGACATGCCCACCCGTCGCGAGTTCCACGGCTGGCTCGCACAACGTCAGGATCTCGAGGGTCTCGCACAGGCCCTGTGGGACGACATGCAGTCCGACGCCGGCGTGAAGGGCCGTGAGCTGTCCGCGCTGTGGAGGCTCTGGGTCATCCAGGCCAGCGAGGGCAGGGGCCCGGTGTTCCGCGAGGAGCTCGCCCGCACCGTCTCGGCCGGGTTCGGTGCCGCCCTGTGGATGATCGACGCCATCGAAGGCGCGGACGTCGTCCTCGCATCCGCCCGTGAGTGCCTCGCAGCGCACCCCGACGATCACAGTGCGCTCGAGTTCGTCGTGGGCGCCGCGGAAGTGCTCGAAGCCTCCCAGGACGACCCCCGCCCCTCCGAGGCGCTCTTCGCCGAGGTGGTGCAGCGTCACCCGGAGCACCGTCGCGCCCTCGCCGGGCTCGTCCGCCTCCGCCGCCGCATGGGCGACTCCGACGGCGCCCGTCAGGCCCTCGAAGAGCTCGCCATGCTCGAAGGCCGTCCGCTGCGACAGGCACAGCTCCTGTTCGATGCCGCCACCCTCGAGGACGGCGCCGTCAGCCCCGACCGCATCCGCCTGGCCAACCTCGCACTGCAGGCCTGGCCGGGTCACTGGAGTGCGCGTGCCACCCTCATCCAGGCGGCCTCCGAGGCGGGCGACTGGCGCCGTGTGATCGAGCTGCTGTCCGGTGGTGCGCGCGAGGCCGACGACGCGGCAGAGAGCGCCTTGTACCTGTACCGAGCCGCCCTGCACGAGGTCCATCGCTTCGACGCCACGCCCGTGGCCATCTCCATGCTCGAGCAGGCGCTGGAGACCGACCCCTCCTGCCTGCCCGCCGCCTGGACCCTCCGTCACCTCACGGGACGCCCGCTTCCCGGTGCGGTCCTCGGCGATCAGGAGTCCCTGCGGGTGGTCTTCACCGCTCCCCACCAGCTCGATCTCGACGCCGAGGGCTCCGATGGCTTCCGGGCCTTCGTCGCGGCCGCCCACGGTCAGCCGATCCCGGCCTCCACTGGCGGCCAGGAGCAGGATGGCGCCGAGCCCCCCACCGGTGGCGGTGTCGCCCGAGCCCTCCGGCTCCTGCTCGACGATCGCCTCGCTGACGCCGGCTCCACGCTGCTCGCCGCCGACGAGCCCGGACTGCAGGTCGAAGGCGCGCGGCTCCTGGTGTCGGCGGGCCTCAACGATGCCGCCACGCTCGAGCTGCTCACCACACACGCGGATCACCCCAAGGCGGCCCTCCTGCTCGCCCAGCTGGTCAGCCAGGACGAGCACGCCCTGCTCGCACGGGTCCACGGCCGGATCGCCGTCGACTACCACGGCCACCGCCGCCTCACCCAGGCCCTGCGGAGCGTCACCCACCACCTCGACGCCGGCGAGCTGTCCGAGGCGATCGAGGCGTTCCTGCCGGTGGTCGACAAGGCACCCTCGGACTGGCAGGTCCAGAACGTGGCCCTGCGCCTGGTGGAGCTCACCACGCCCGACCAGGCGGCCCGGTTCGTCACCGGCCTCGACAGCCTCACCCGGGGGCTCGTCTACCAGCGGTGGCACGAAGCCCATCCCGAGCTGGTGGCCGCCCAGCTGCAGGAGACCTCCGACCTCACCGTGCTCGAGTCCCTCGTGCTCGAGGAGGCGCTCCAGCTCATCGGGGCCCACGAGCGACTCGGTCGCCTGTGGGATCACCGGCGTCAGCTGGTGCTCGCTCCTTCCACCCGCGAGCGCCTCACCGGTTCGCTCCACGAGCTGTACAGGGAGCACCTGTCCGGCTCGGAGCAGGCGTGGGAGCACTACCGTAGCCTGGCCGACGCGGGCTCCGACGACGTGGCGGTGCTGCAGACCGTGCTCGAGATGGCACGGCGTCGCGAGGAGTGGGATCTGGCCGCGGGCTACCTGCAGCGTATGGCCGATGCCGCGACCTCTCCCGAGGAGGCCCTCGAGCTCCATCGTGCGTCCGCGTCCCTGTACAAGGATCAGGGCATGCTCGATCAGGCCCGGGAGGCCCTCAACCGCGCGCTCGACATGGCGCCCGATCACCTCGACACCCTCAAGGCCCTCGCCGCGCTCAACGCCGAGTCCGGTGATGTCGAGGGGCAGCTCACCGTCCTGCGGCGACAGGTCGAGATCGCCCCCGATGGCGAGCGGGCCGGACTGCTGCGAGAGGCAGCCGAACTGGTCCAGGCCCACCACGGCGACGATCTGGCGCTCGTGGGGGATGCCTGGCGTGCGGTGGTCAGCGAGTCCCCGTCCGACGTCCAGGCGCTGTCCGCGCTCGTCGACGTGGCGCAGGCCCGCGGCGACTGGCCCATGTTCGACGAGTACGCCGCCAAGCTCACGGTGTTCCTGAAGGGTCCCGCGCTCGCGTCGCTGTACCTGCGCCGGGGCCAGGAAGCCCAGCGTCACGGTCTCGCCGACGCCGCGCGTGGCTTCCTCGAGAAGGCCACGGAGACCGACGCGCCCGATCCGTCCGCGCTGGTCGAGCTGGAGTCCTTCTTCCGGCAAGGCAACGACTGGAAGGGCGTGGTCCGGATGCTGTGCCTGCGGGCCGACCACGCAGGTGGGTCCGACGAGGCACGGCGCCTGTACAAGGAGGCGGCGATGATCCGCCTCGAGCTTCTCCACGACTTCGAGGGCACGGCCGAGATCCACGAGAAGGTGCGCGCCCTCGACCCCAAGGACGCCGACGCCCTCGCGTTCCTCACACGGTTCTACTTCGAGTCCGATCGCCACATCGACGGCCTCGAGGTGGCGGCGGTCCTCGAGCCCCAGCTGCCGTCCGCAGACGAGACCGAGGACTTCGACGACCGCATCGAGCTGTCTTCCTTCTTCTTCCGCATGGCGGAGATGCTCCGGCTTCGCAACGAGCACGAAGGCGCCCTGGCGCGGTTCGAGCGGGCCCTGGAGTACAACTCCAACCACCTGCCGTCCCTCGAGGCCATCGCCCCGCTGTATGTCGCGAAGGAGCAGTGGAAGAACGCCGAGGTCACCCTCCGCCGCATCCTCCAGCTCACGGGCGGGCGAGGGGAGTCCTACCGGGTCGCCCACACCTACACCATGCTCGGTGTGGTCGAGCAGCACCTCGGTCAGATGGACAAGTCCTACCGACGCTTCCACAAGGCCCTCGAGGCCCTGCCCAACTACGTGCCGGCGTTCAAGGGACTCGCCAACTTCCTCGAGGCGCGGCAGGAGTGGAACTCGTTGTTGTCGGTGTTCAACAACATCATCTACTACGCGACCGCCCCGTCGGACGTGGTCAACGCGTACCTCACGAAGGCCCGCATCCTCGACCGCGAGCTGCACCGCCTCGACAAGGCGGCGGAGCACTACGAGCGTTCCCTGTCGTTCGACGCCGAGCAGGCGCTTCCCTACCTGCGTCTCGTCGACCTGCACTACCGCCAGCGCGACTTCGGCCGCATCATCACCCGGGCCCAGGACGGCCTCGGCCGCAAGGACCTCAGCGACGATGATCGCGCGAGCCTGCTGTTCAGCCTGGGCGCCGCGCATCACCTGCTCGGGGAGAACGAGGCGGCGGGGCCGCTGCTGCAGGAGGCCCACACTCTTGCCCCGGACACCATCCCCGCGTCCCTCCCGGACGACGAGGAGCAGATCGGCTCCATCCTCCACGACCGGATCTGGGGAAGCTGACCCTTCCGTCGTGCGCTGCATGCGCCCGCCGCGTCCGTTTCCGGGCCCGGCGGGCGCTTCTGCGTCTGGTAGGAGGACGCTACCGCGGGCTGGTGCGGTCCTGGCCGAGACGGGTGAGGATCCAGGCGCCCGCGCCGGTAATGCCGGTGAGCAGGAGGACGGGAACCGCCAGCCACGGGACGGTCGGGGCGAGCGCCGCGAGCAGGGCGATGGCGAGCCACGTGACCTTCTGCCCCTGACCCGGCGACAGGAACGACCACGAGGGTACCGCGCGGGTGGCGACGGCCATCACGCCCAGGAACAGCAGGGCGCCGAGGGCACCGAGCAGCAGGGTGGCCAATGGGATCCCGACACAGGTGAGGAACAGGAATCCGGAGACCGACGCGGTCGCGAGGCTGGCGAGGAAGCCCATCAGGAACGAGAAGCCCGGCCGGTCGGCGACCTCGTCGCCCGCCCGCTCGATGTGTGCCGGCAGCAGGGCCTGGGCCAGCATGCACAGTCCGAACGTGGCGAGGAGGAGGGTGGCCCGTCCGAGCAGCCCGAGGATGACGTGCCCGGAACCGCTGGCCGAGGCCTGGGGCGACGACTCGGGCGGCTCGACGCCCCGAGGGTCGAACGGAAGCTCGAGCTCTTCCTCGATGCGCTCTTCGAGGTGCTCCTCCTGGAGCAGATCTCCGAGGTCTTCCAGCTGCCGCAGCTCCTGGTCGATCTGGTCGCCGAGGTCCTTGCGGATGATGACCACGCTGCCGTCGCGCTGGACATCCTGCATGCTGCCGCCGAGGGTGACGGTCTCGCCGTCGATGCGACCGCCCGGATGCATCAGGATGTCGCCCCCGAGCACCGTGGCCGTGCCGAGGATGTGGCCGTGGACCGACAGGTTGCCCGCCACGACGGTGACGCTGCGCGCCTTCTCGCCCGGTGGCACGCGCAGGCTCCTGCCCACCACCTGGACGTCCTGATCCGGACCCCACGTGATGTCCATCGTGGCCTGCGGGGGCAGGGGAGGCGTGGGAGGCACGGGGGGAGCCGGCACCTCCAGGACGGGGGCGGTCGGAGGCGCCTCATCGGGGCCCGCGGGTGGGGGCGAAGCCGACGCGCCGGACCCCGCGAGGAGCAGCCGCTGCTGCTCCAGCGTGCGGGCTTCCCAGCTCAGGCGGTCGAGGGCATCCTGCAGCCGTGTTGCGGCAGGGGAGCCCGGCTCCACGCCACGCATCTGGGTGGTCAGTCGGCCGGTCCAGGCGTGGACCGCACGAAGGCGCGCGTCGATCAGGCGCGTGGCGTCTGCGCGCTCCTCGGCGGACATCGAAACCAGGGCCTGTGCGAGCTCCGCACGATCCTGCTGGCTGCGGGCCCATGGGTCGTCGTCCGGGCCGTACCGGGGGAGGAACGTGACGCCATAGGTGCCCTCGGCGTGACTCTCGTCTGCCGGGGCGATCCAGTCTGAGCCGTCAGGGGCAGGTGCTGCCTGGGCGCTGAGCCCGAGGGACATGGAGAGCGCGACGGCGCGCAGGGAGGGAAGCAGCATGCATCATGCCTTGGCCGGGTTCGCGTAACGCCACGTCACGCGGACGCCGAGGATAGCAGACATCGCGAGCACCAGAGCGCCGCCGAACGCCAGCAGGACCAGCGAGGGATGCTGCAGCAGCGTGCTGTACGCGAAGCGCACCACGGTTCGCACCGCCGAAAGGGGCCCGGAGACGATCTCGGCGCCTCCGAGGACGGCCACGCGGGTGATCATGGCTGCAAGGATGAGGCCGAGGCCCGCGGCCACCTGGCCCACGGGGAGCCGGGCGGGACGGGATGCCTCCTCGTGGACACCGAGGATGGCGTCGGCGAGGTCGTCCGGGACCTCGGGCACGTCGATGCTCGCGAACATCATGGAGAGGTCGTCGAGCTCGCGCGCGCGGTTGGCACACACAGGGCAGTCGTCGATGTGCTCGGCGGCGTAGATCGCCATGTGCTCACCGAGGTCACCCTCGACGAAGCGCAGAAGGGTGTCGTGATCCAGGTGCTGGCTCATGGCGTTCCTCCTTCGTCTTCGAGAAGCATCCGCAGGCGCTTGCGCGCGCGGAAGATGCGGTTCATGACCGTGCCCATGGGCAGGTCGAGGCAGTCGGCGATCTCCGCGTACTTCATGTGCTCGAAATGGTACAGGACGAGCACCTCGCGGTACATGGGGGGCAGGTGTTCCATGGCGTCGCGGAGCTGGGATGCACGCTGTGCCCGCCCCATGAGCTCGAGGGGCGACGGGCCCGGATCGACGCTCACGACCTCCTGGCTCTCGGAGCGTCGCCTGGTGCGGCGCAGCGCATCGATGCAGGTGTTCCGCGTGATGCCGAGGAGCCAGCTGCGGAACGGCCTCGAGCGGTCGTAGCGGTGCAGGTGGTTGAGCACCTTGATCATCGCGTCCTGGGACGCATCGCGAGCATCCTGTTCGTTCCCAAGAAAGCGGTAGGCCAGCCGATAGGCGTCCGGCGTGAAGGTGCGGACCAGCCAGGCCTGCGCTGCCTTGTCGCCGTCAGCGGCGGCGGCGAGCATCGCTTTGTCGTCTTTCGATGGGGTGATGAGTTTCAAGGCACGCACGGTTCAAGCCTGACTGTTGTGGTTTCGCCCCACATTACGGGGCCCATGCCAGACTATTTCATTGAATTCCCTGGGGCTTCTGCTAACCTTTTTCACGGTACGGGGGACTGCTATGGCGAAGGTCGACAAACTCGGCCAATACCGCGCGAAGGAGTACAAGGAAACGGTCGTGTTTCCTGTGGAGATCCTCGGCCGCGACGGCGTGGTCCGGCAGTACAATTACCGGGCTTCGCTCGAGCTGTACCGCCGCCGCATGCGCACGGCGCAGGCGCGCCTGCAGGATGCCGATCTCGCCGCTGCCGAGCGCAGCCACTGCTCGTCGCGCATCGCCCAGATCAAGCGGTCCTACCTCGAGACCTACGGCTGGACGGGCTCCGAGTACGGGCCCGAGACCGCCCACCCCAACATCGCAGCGGAGATCGCGGCGTTCCTGGTGCGGGCGCTGCGGGCCTCCGGACGCCTCAACGTCACGTTCACCGAGCTGACCGAGGAGCCCGACGGCGCCAAGCTGTGGTACCTGCACCAGCCCGGCAACGTCCCGCCCCTGTTCCTGTACGTGTACGACCTCACGGGAGATCGTCATCCGGAGTCCGTGGGGGCGGCGTACCTTCAGCGCGTGCGAGAGCTGTCGTCGCTGGTCGCCTCTTCCGGCCCCGCGGAGCGTCTGCTCAACCACTTCTCCGACGAGGAGTGCGGCCTCGTCCTCACCGGGCGCTCCGACGAGGTGGAGGAGCATGCGGCCGCCATCATGGACGAGGGCGTCGAAGCCGCCGGTCCCACCCCCTGGGACGAGCTGCACGAGCTGGTGATCCGCAGCGACTACCCCACGGCGTTCCTCCGGGCGCGCTGGGTCTGCCGCAACCATCCCTGGCACCGCGATGCCTACGCGGCCGCCGCGATGCTCGGCATCGTGCTCCGGCGCGCGATCGACGCCGAGGGCATGGCCTTCCAGGGCGTCGGCTACCTGCCGGACGACGGCCTGCTGCACTACTACCTCGGACTGTCCAGGATCCATCAGGGCAGGAACCGGGAGGCCCAGGCCGCGCTGGAGATCGCCGTCGCCAAGCAGCCCAGCCTCGCGGTGGCCAGGTCGCTGCTCATCCTGTCCTACCTCACCACCCTCAGGTGGGTGCGCCTGCCGCGTCTGCTCAAGCACCAGGGTGGTGGTCTCCCGGTCGACGAGGCCGAGCTCGACCAGGTGGTCCGCCTCAGCAAGCGGGTCATGGTGCTCGGAGCGCTCGTGCCGCTGGCGGCCCTGCTCGCCGTGGCCTCCCTGTCCAAGGTCCAGGAGTACGCACTACCGATGCTGATGGCCATCGTGGTGATGTGCATCCTGTCGGCCATGTTGTTGCACCACCGGGTCGACCACGCACTCGAGCGCCTCATCGACGAGGATCCCAAACAGGCCCTGCAGCGGATCGCCTACCGGGGCTGAAACGCGCATTCCGGGGAGGCCCGGGTGGTTCGGGCAGGCCAGGGGATTTCATGACGCGCGCACGTCTTCGTGTGGCTTGCCTTCTCGAGGCATGAGATTACGGTTGGCCGCAACGAGGTGAGTCATGGAAGAAGAGACCAACGACAACAAGTCCGAGCACAACGAGCAGGCTGAGACCCCCGTCGACGCCCAGCACGAGGCACAGGCCGAGGCGCCCGCGCAGCAGGCCGAGCCCAGCGATCCCCGCGACGAGAAGATCACGGCCCTTCAGGCCCAGGTCGACAACCTCACGGCCAAGCTCCGCACCGTCTCCAAGGCCTTCACGGACCAGAAGGACGAGATGGCGGCCTTCCGCAAGCGCGCCGAGAGCCAGGCCGCCGCCACCCAGGCCCGCAAGGCCGCCGAGATGGTCCGCACCTTCTTCGAGCCCGTCCAGAACCTGCAGCGCAGTGTCGACGAGTTCAAGAAGTCGGCCCCCCAGGTCGCTGGCGGACTCGAGCTGGTCCAGCGCCAGTTCATGCAGGCGCTCACCAAGCTCGGCATGGAGCCGATCCCCGGCGAGGGCGCCACCTTCGACCCCAACGTGCACGAGGCGCTCGCCCTCGCACCGGTCACGGATGAAGCCCAGGACGGCAAGGTGCTGATGGTCCATCGCCAAGGCTACATGGTCGACGGAAAGGCGCTTCTGCCCTCCCAGGTGGTCGTGGGCAAGTTCAGCGGAGCCGCCGCCGAAGGCTGAGTGCTCCCTGCGTGTTCCCCTCATCAGGCCCCAAGTCTGCTCTCGCCGCAGGCTTGGGGCCGATGTATGTGAACGAGGGAGGTGAGCGGGTGCGCGCGATTACGGTACTCATCGGGCTCGTGGGATCGGGACTGGCCCACGCACAGGACATCGAACTGGCGAGGGGCGCGGCGGGGCTGCTCGTGAGCTGGCCGGACGCGGCGCTCGAGGCCCACGTCGACGGGCGGGATCTGCAGGCCGCGCAGGCGTTCACGGCCGGGCGCACCCCGGACACCGCGTCGGCGGACGAGGCCTTCGTGGCCACCTGGCTCTGGCAGGAGGCAGGAGAGCCCGACCAGGCGCTGCGTTGGCTCGACAAGGGGCTGCGCAGCTACACCGCGCCCCCCGACGCGCGTGGATGGCTGGCGGCTCAGGTACTGTCCGGCAACGGCCAGAACGACAAGGCCCTCGCCGCCGCGACTGGCGTGCCGCTCGGCTCCATCCACGGGGCCCAGGCACTCGGCCTGCGGGCCACGCTGCTGTCCACCAGCGGTCGAGAGGACGAAGCACGGCAGCTCGTCGAGGACGCGCTGCAGGAGGATCCCTCGGCCGTCTCACCGGCGATCCTGTGGAGCGCGGCCAACCTGGGCGGCCGTCCCGACCCCGCGCTCATCCAGGAGCTCTACCTGTCCCATCCCACCAGCGAGGAGGGCAAGAACGCCCGCTCGATCCTGGAGGACAACGACTTCCAGCTCACCTGGGAGCAGGCCACGGAGCTCGGCACCCGATACATGTCCGCCTCCTGGTACGACACGGCCCTCGAGGTGACGGATCCGTTCGTCGGCAAGGTCGCACCGGACTCCGAGCTCGGCTGTCAGTTCCACTACCTGCGTGGGCGCAGCCACTACAAGCGCAACCGGCTGTCGAAGTCGGTGGAGGCGTTCGGCCGGGCCGCCCGGGCCTGTGCCGAGGTGGCACCCGAGATCGGGATGAAGATCGCCTACCTGGAAGGCCAGGCCCAGTACCGACGAGGCCGGTTCGACGAGTCCGCGGCCACCTACCTGTTGCTGCCGGACCTGTACGCACAGACCACCTACGCCGACGACGGCCTCACCCGGGCCGGCATCGCGCTCCTGGAGGCGGAGCGGCCCCAGGACGCCGAGGCGGTGTGGCGGCGTGCCGTCACCGACCACCCCGACGGCGACACCGTGCCCGAGGCCACCTTCCGGCTCGCCTTCACCCTGTACCAGCGCGGCGCCACGGGTGAGGCACTGACCTACGCCGATCGCCTGAAGACCTTCCCGCCCTCCATGGACGGCGTGCACGTCATGGCCGGGTGGTACTGGGCGGCCCGCTGGCGGGCCTGGCCGGACGTGAAGGCCCCCAACAAGGTCACCACCGATGCCGCGTCGCTGGCCCAGGCGGAGGATCTGCTCGCCGAGATGGTCCAGACCTGGCCGCGCCACTACTACAGCCTGCTGGCGGCCAACCGCCTGCGTCAGCTCGATCCCGCGCGGGCGGCCTCCATCGAGATCGATCTGTCCCAGCGCCCCGCGGAGGGGTGGACCGTCCGGTCGGTCTTCCTGTCCGACAAGCAGGTCCGGTCGGGCATCGCCATGGCCCGACTCGGGCTGGTGCCCGAGGGCGTGCAGCGCTGGGACCGCCACGGTCAGGAGGAGCTCACGCCCGAGGAGCACGTGTACCTCGCCGCCCTGCGCACGGAAGGTGGCGACTGGCTCGGTGCCCACAAGTACCTGCACCATGTCTTCAAGTGGCGCGCCATGGACGAGGAGGGCATCGACGGCCCCACCGTGGTCCGGGCGGTCTACCCGGAGCGCTACTGGGAGCCCCTGCAGAAGGAGGCGAGCCAGTACTCCTTCCCGCCGCGCCTGTTCCACGCGCTCGTGCGCGAGGAGTCGAACTTCGATCGGGAGATCAAGTCCTTCGCGGGAGCCATCGGGCTGGCGCAGCTCATGCCGGCCACCGCTCGGACCACCGCGGGCTGGCTGGGGGAGACGAGCTCGCTGAGCAAGCTCATCCAGGCGGACTTCAACCTGATGCTCGGGGCCCGGTACCTGGAGTCGGTCTACAGCACCCAGGGCAACTCACCCTTCCTGGCCCTCGCGGGCTACAACGCGGGCCCCAACCGGGTGTCCCGGTGGGTGCGTGAGTGGGGCAACCCTCCCACCGACGAGTTCGTCGAGCGCATCCCGTACCGGGAGACCCGCGGCTACGTCAAGCGGGTGAGCTCCACGTGGATGGTCTACCGGTTCACCTACGGCGACGGTGCCCAGCACCCCGATCTCGTGTACCTGATGCCCCACGCACGTCCGGACCTGGCGACGCCATGAACGATCTGGAACGACTCGGCGGCCCCGAGGCCGTCAGGGGGCACATCGAGGCCTTCGTCAGTCGCGTGTTCGACGACTTCATCATCGGGTTCCAGTTCGCGAACTCCGACAAGCAGCGGGTGATCGAACACGAGACCACCTTCGCGCTGCGTCACCTCAGTGGGGGGCGCCACGGCTACTCCGGGCGTCCGCTGCACCAGGTGCACAAGCCGCGAAGGATCAACAGGGGCCAATTCCGGCGCCGTCTCGCCATCTTGCGCACGGTCCTGGGCGAGCGGGGCGTGCCGCCGGACATCATCGATCGCTGGGTGGAACACGAGCAGGGGATGATGAACCTCGTGGTAGATGGTACGGACTGCGTGCCGCAGGCCGACCCCTCCCGGAAGGCCGATCCCGAGAGCTGACCGTATGGCCTTCGTCCACCTCCACGTGCACTCCCAGTTCTCGCTGCTCGACGGCACCATGGACCCCAAGGTGCTGGTGTCGAAGGTGGCGGAGCTCGGCATGCCCGCCGTGGCCCTCACCGACACCTGCAACCTGTACGGAGCGGTGCCGTTCTACAAGGAGGCCAAGGGCAAGGGCATCCGACCCGTCATCGGTGCCGAGCTGCACGTGCAGCCCGAGGGCATCGACCACGAGGATCCGGCGGGGGTCGAGGGCGGCTACCAGATCCTCGCGCTGGTCATGGACGAGACCGGCTACAAGAACATCTGCTGGCTCATCACGCAGGCCATCTACGAGGGCATCCACTACAAGCCCCGCATCTCGCTCGACGACCTCGAAGGGCGCCACGAGGGCCTCATCTTCCTGAGCGGCGGACGCAAGGGCGTCATCGGCAAGCACCTCCTCGGCGGCAGCCTCGACAAGGCCCGGGAGGCCCTGCAGGCGCTTCGCCAGGCCACCGGTGATGCCGAGCTGTACCTGGAGCTGCAGGATCACGGCCTCGAGGGACAGGAGCAGTGCAACGACGCCGCGCGCGCGCTGGCGCAGGAATTCGGCCTGCAGACGGTCGTCACGAACGCCGTGCACTACGGCGAGCCCGAGGACGCGTCGGCCCACGAGGTGCTCAACGCCATCAGTCTCGGCATCTGCATGTCCGACGACAGCCGCCTCGTCTCGCCCACCGATCAGGCCTACCTCAAGTCCGAGGAGGAGATCCGGGCGCTCTTTCCCGACGATCAGGAAGCCATCGATCGCACCGTCGGGATCGCCGAGCGCTGCAACTTCCACTACACCTTCGATGAGTACCACTTCCCGGCCACCACGCCGCCGGACGTGGCCCAGGCCGAAGGCGAGCCCGAGCCCGACACCGATCCCAACTGGGCGTACTTCTACCGCGCGTTCCCGCCGCCGAAGTCCTACGGGCTCCCGATGCCCGACGTGGCCATCCCGGATCGGCCCGACGGTGCCGGCAACATGGACGGCTACTTCCGCTGGTACTGCGAAGAGGGCCTGAAGGTCCGCCTGCAGCACATCAAGGAGGAGCTGTACCCGGAGTACTGGGATCGCCTGAAGATCGAGCTCGACATCATCTGCAACATGAAGTTCCCGGCCTACTTCCTCATCGTGGCCGAGTTCATCAACTGGTCGAAGGACAACGCGATCCCGGTCGGTCCGGGCCGTGGCTCCGCCGCAGGCTCCCTCGTGGCCTACGCCATGGGCATCACCGACATCGACCCCATCCGCTTCAGCCTGCTGTTCGAGCGCTTCCTGAACCCCGAGCGCGTCTCGATGCCCGACATCGACGTCGACTTCTGCCAGGACCGCCGAGAGGAGGCCATCGAGCACGTCCGGCAGAAGTACGGCGCGCCGCTGGTGAGCCAGATCATCACCTACGGCAAGCTGAAGGCCAAGGCGGCCATCCGTGACGTCGCCCGCGTGATGGAGCTGTCGTTCACGGAGGCCGACCGAATCGCCAAGCTGATCCCGGACGAGCTCGGCATCACGATCAGCAAGGCGCTCAAGGAGTCCGAACAGCTCGCACGGCTGCGTGAGGGCGATCCGAAGGTCCGTCGCGTCGTCGACACCGCCCTTCGGGTGGAGGGTCTGTGCCGCCAGACGGGCGTGCACGCCGCGGGCGTCATCATCGCCGACCGCCCGCTGGTCGAGTACGCGCCCATGTACCGCGACTCACCGGAAGGTGGACCGGTCGTCCAGTACGACATGAAGTCGGCCGAGGGCATCGGCCTCATCAAGTTCGACTTCCTCGGCCTGAAGACCCTCGACCAGATCCGCGACGCCTGCATCATGATCGAGGAGAACCACGGGATCAAGCTCGACATGGGGCACATTCCCGTCGACGACAAGCCCACCTACGAGCTGCTGCAGGCCGGCGATGGCCTGGGCGTGTTCCAGCTCGAGTCCAGCGGCATGCGCGAGCTGCTCACCCGGCTGAGGCCCTCCGTCCTCGACGACCTGGTCGCTCTCGTGGCCCTGTACCGGCCCGGTCCGCTGTCCTCGGGCATGGTCGACGACTTCGTCGACCGCAAGCACGGGCGGCAGGAGGTCAGCTACCCGCTGCCCATCCTCGAGGACCTGCTCAAGTCCACCTACGGCACCATCATCTACCAGGAGCAGGTCATGCAGATCGCCCAGGTGATGAGTGGCTACTCCCTGGGTGAGGCCGACCTGTTGCGTCGCGCCATGGGCAAGAAGAAGGCAGAGGAGATGGAGAAGCAGAAAGGCCGCTTCATCTCCGGTGCCGTCGCCAACGACATCGATGCGGGCAAGGCCGAGGAGATCTTCGATCTCCTCGCGAAGTTCGCCGCCTACGGCTTCAACAAGTCCCACTCCGCCGCCTACGGCTACGTCAGCTACCAGACCGCCTACCTCAAGGCCCACTACCGGCCCGAGTACATGGCCGCGCTGATGACCATCGAAGCGGCCAACACCGACAAGGTCCTCACCTACATCCGCGACTGCCGTGATGCGGGCATCGAGGTGCTGCCGGTGTGCGTCAACGAGTCCCGGCGGTCGTTCTGGGTGCCCAAGGAGTCCGTGGAGAAGGGCGAGCAGGTCATCCGCTTCGGCATGGCAGCAGTGAAGAACGTGGGCGACGGCTCCATCCGGGCGATCGAGGCGGCCCGGGAGGAGGGCGGCCCGTTCACCAGCCCGCTGGACTTCTTCGAGCGCGTCGACCCCAAGGCCCTCAACCGCCGCGTGGTCGAGAACCTGGTCAAGGCCGGCGCCTTCGACTTCTGTGGGGCCACCCGCCGCAGCCTGTTCGACAACCTCGCCAAGCTGATGGCCCTCGGTGCCCAGCGGCGCGCCGACAAGGCGTCGGGGCAGGGGAGCCTGTTCGGTGGCTTCCAGGCCCAGCCCGCCAAGGAGTCCTTCCAGTTGCCTCCGATGCCCGAGTGGCCGCTGCGGCAGAAGCTCGACTTCGAGCGGGGCGTGCTCGGCCTGTACCTCTCCGGCCACCCCATGGAAGCCCACCAGGACGACATCGATCGCTACGCCACCACCGATCTCGAGGGGCTGCGGGAGGTCGATTCCGGCGACGAGGTCCGCGTCCTGGCCACGGCTTCCGAGATCAAGACGATCAAGACCCGCCGCGGCGACAAGATGGCGTTCTGCACCATGGAGGACGCCCGTCACTCGGTCGAGTGCGTGTTCTTCGCCGAGCCTTGGATGCGTTCCGCCAAGGCCATGAAGGCGGGCGGGCCCATCCTCATCACGGGCCGTGTGGAACAGGACGCCGAGGCGGCCAAGATCCTGGCGTCCACCGCGGAGCCCCTCGACGAGGTCCGGCGCCGGCTGCTCCGGCACATGACCATCCGGCTCACCGACGACGACGTGGGCCAGGGTACGCTCGACCAGCTCAAGACGCTCCTGAAGGGCGAGCCTGGCGCCTGCTCGGTGCAGGTGGCCTTCTCGTCGGGCGAGGGGTTCCAGGCCAGCTTCTCGCTGCCCGACGTGCAGGTGGCGCCCAGCATCGAGCTGGAAGAGGGTATCGTGGGGCTCATCGGACGCGCTGACGGAGTGGTCTTCTCATGATGCTGTGGTGGATGGTGGCGGCCCTGGCCGCCCCGCAGGCGAGCGAGCCCTGGAACGCGCAGATCACGCGCCGCCTCGGAGACGGTGTGGAGGTCGACTGGACCGACATGATGGTCAAGCTCCGGGTCCGACAGGCTCCGCCGTCCAAGGACCTCGACACCCGTGCGGCCGAGCAGCTGGCCATCGACGCCATCACCGTGCGCATCGGCGCCTTCGTCGACGACGTGTGGGTGCGGGACGGCGTCCGGGTCGACGACGTTCCCTCCAGCCTCGGTCAGATCACCGACGACGACTGGCACGTGTTCGAGACCACCTACCGCACCGACCACAGCGTCGAGGTCACCGGCGCGTTGATGCTGCAGCATGCCCTCGGCAGGTGGTCCCGCGACCGTGCGCTCGTCTCCGACGTGGTGGCCGCCGATCATGGCGAGCAGTTCTCGGGCCTGGTGCTCGACGCCCGAGGCCTGAAGGCCCAGCCGTCCTACGCACCGGTCCTGCAGGACGCGCAGGGCGTGGTCTGGGACGCCCGCATGCGCATCGAGGAGGTCATGGAGAAGGCCCCGGTGCGCTGGGTGCCCGATCCGGCCCATCCCGCGGCGGGCAGGGCAGGGGGCCACCCGATGTTCGCGAGGGTGCTGTCCTTCGACGGCACCACGCTGGTCCTGTCCGACGCCGACGGCCAGCGGATCCGTGACGCCTTCGCAGAGGACGGGGTATTGGCGCAGGGAACCGTAGTCGTGGTGGTGGATCGTTGATCGACATCCGTTGGCGGGGCCGCATCGGCTACCGCGAAGCCTATGCGCAGCAGCAGCAGACCCGTGAGGCCCTGATCGCCTCCCGTGAGCCCGGGGAGCTGTGGCTGCTCGAGCACGATCCCGTGGTGACCCTCGGTCGCCGCGGCGGCACCCTGGACGAGGCGGCCCTGAAGGCCCGCGGCGTCGACGTCGTGCAGACCGAGCGAGGCGGACTGGCCACCTACCATGGGCCGGGTCAGCTCGTCGGCTACCTGCTCGTGCCCATCGACGTGCACGGCTGGACCGTCAAGGGCGTGGTCGCGGGCATCGAGCAGGGCATCATTGCCTGGCTCGCCACGGTCGGCATCGAGGCGCACCTGCGTGAGGGCGCCCCCGGCGTGTGGGTCGGTCCCAACAAGATCTGCGCCATCGGTCTGCACTTCTCCCACAAGGTCTCGATGCACGGATTCGCCCTCAACGTCACCACCCAGGCGTCGGCCTTCGACGGCTTCGTACCCTGCGGGATCAGCGACGGAGGGGTCACCAGCGTACTGCAGGAGACCGGCCGAGCCCTGCCGCTGGACGAGATCGCGCAAAGCGTGGGTTCCTCCGTGCTGCGCGAAATTTCTCGAATTCATGTTTGACGGGCGCTGGGACGGCTTATTATAAGGCGGGCGCGAAACGGGCGGTACGCTGAGGCAGCCGGCCGGGAAGCACTTTTGAAGGCGCGTAGCTCAGCGGGAGAGCACTGCCCTGACACGGCAGGGGTCAGCGGTTCGAATCCGCTCGCGCCTATACAAAAGCGGCAAGTCGTACGGCTTGCCGCTTTTTCATCCCGAAGGCGCGTAGCTCAGCGGGAGAGCACTGCCCTGACACGGCAGGGGTCAGCGGTTCGAATCCGCTCGCGCCTACCATCTACGAACGGCAGGTCCATCCGGACCTGCTTTTCCGCCCTCGAACGGCAGGTCCCTCCGGGCCTGCTCTTCCGCCCTCGAACGGCAGGTCCCTCCGGGCCTGCCGTTTGTGGTTTATCGAACGACCTGTGCGCCGAAGGTGGTGCGGACGTCTGCGGCAAGGTATGCTGCAAACGCTTTTGTGCACCATCCCCTGTACCCTCTTGAAAGGAATCGCCTTGCGTAGAAGACCCCGCCGTCCACAACGTGACGAACGCAATACCAATGAGCCCCGTATCAACCGTCGGATTCGTGTCCCCCGCGTCCTGCTGATCGACGAGGACGGCAAGCGACTGGGTGAGTTCCTCACGGATGATGCGCTTCGTCTCGCCCAGGAGCGTGGCCTCGATCTCGTCGAGATGGCCCCCGACGCACGCCCCCCGGTCTGCCGTATCGTCGACTACGGCAAGCTCAAGTACGAGCGCAAGAAGCGCGATGCCGTCGCGCGTCGCAACCAGGTGCAGGTCCAGCTCAAGGAAGTCAAGCTGCGTCCCAAGACCGACCAGCACGACATGGAGTTCAAGGTCCGGCACGCACGCCGTTTCCTCGAAGAGGGCAACAAGGTCAAGGTCACCGTCCGCTTCCGCGGTCGTGAGATGGCCCACCGCGACATCGGTGCCGAGCAGTGCCTCGAGGTCGCCGAGCACTGCAAGGATCTCGGTGTCATCGAGTCCCGTCCTCGGATGGAAGGCCGCCAGATGTTCATGATCCTGGCGCCCCTGAAGAAGAAGCAGCCCAAGCCGACCAAGCCGGAGATGCGCAAGGATGCCAGGCCCGATGAGGCCGGCATGGCGTCCAGTGGCTCCGATGTCGACGAGGACGCCGGCGAGGAGTGATCCTCCCCCCTCGGTGTCCCAAAAAGAACCGCCCCTGTCTTGACGGCAGGGGCGGTTCTGCGTTATCGCCCCCCCGGTCCCATAGGGAGAAATGATGCCCAAGATGAAGACTCGGCGGGCTGCTGCAAAGCGGTTCTCCGTGAAGAAGAGTGGGAAGGTCAAGTTCAAGCACGCGTACCTGCGCCACTGCCTCGAGCACAAGCAGAAGGGTACCAAGGCTGAACTCCGTAAGGGTGGCTACATGTCCAAGGGCGATGCTGAGCACGCCAAGGCCATGCTCCCCTACGGTTGATCTTCCAGTTGTTTTTGACTCGCCGCCACCGCCTCTGAGTAGGGAAGCGGCCAATCAAAGGAGTCCAATATGGCACGCGTGAAGCGCGCTCAAATCCGCCGTACGCGCATCAAGAAGCTGCGTCGCAGGACGCGCGGATTTTTCATGGGTCGTCGCCGCCTTCGGCAGGCCATCGAAGCCCGCCTGAAGGCCGACAAGCAACAGTTCATTGGCCGTAAGCTCCGCAAGCGCGACTTCCGTCGTCTGTGGACCCAGCGGATCAACGCTGCTGCTCGTCAGCACGGTCTGACCTACAGCCGTCTCATCCACGGTCTGAAGCTCGCCAACGTGAGCATCAACCGCAAGATGCTGGCTGACCTGGCCGTCCGTGAGCCCGAGGTCTTCAAGGCCGTCGTGGAGCAGGCAAAGTCTGCTCTCGCAGCCTGAATCCTTCGGGAATCTGCTGGGGTGACCTCGTGTTGCCCCTACGCACAGGCGTGGCCCTCGGGTCACGCCTGTGGCAGTCTTGGACCCGCTCTGCGAGGACATGGGAACGATGAACAGATGGCTTGGGCTGGCGCTCCTGACCGCGGCGTGCACCACCCCCCAGGAGGAGGAGCTGGTCCGCTTCAACTCCGATGATGACGCCCTGGTGCTCCAGGTCGGGGATGTCGGCGCGGACGAGCCCGAGGTGCGTGTGCCGTTGATGTCCACCACGGGTGCAGCGCAGGTCGGCGAGGCCTGGATCACGCCGGGTGCGTCTCCGGTGGGTACGGAACATGTCTTCACGGTCCAGCTCGACAGGCGCTACGCCAGCCGCATCGAGAAGGTCGACGTCGAGGTCGACTCCGCCGATCGAGGCGTGCGTACCTTCGACCTCACGCAGGACTCCGCGGCCACCGAGATCTGGGTGGCAGAGCTCACCAGCTACGGGGTACCGGGGGAGGAGCGCACCGATGAGTTCTTCATCCGCGTGTGGGAGTCCGCCAGCACGGCCGGCGACCCCGTCGACGACACCGCATTCGAGAACATCCCGGGGATGATGGATGAGTGAGTATTCCGCTACGTCGAGGGCCTTCATGGGCGTCCAGGAGGCCGCCAGCCTGCTCCGGGTGAGCCTGCGCGAAGTGATGGACATGTGCCGTCGCGACGAGCTGCACGCGGTGCGGTTCCCGGATGGGTCCACCGCCATCCGTCGCATGGAAGTCATCGCGAAACTCGGCGCCATGCCCGCGCCCGAGGCGGCTCCGGAGCCCGTGGTGGCACCCGCGCGGGTCACCATCCAGGACGTCCTGCAGCAGATCCAGCAGGTTCGCCGCGAGGTCTCCGACCTCAAGAAAAAAGCGGTCTGAGACGCTTGACGGGGCCCGGCAGAACCCATTACATGCCCGGCGCCCCTCGTTTCCTGTCGGGGTGTAGCGCAGCCTGGTAGCGCGCTTGCTTGGGGTGCAAGAGGGCGCTGGTTCAAATCCAGTCATCCCGACCACATACAAAAATCCCATGGGCTTCGGCCCATGGGATTTTTTTGTGGTCGTCAGGATGACTGGATTCGAACCCGGAGCCCTCGCAGGGGCCCCCGAGGGCCCGAGCGTCTCAGCTCTCGTAGTCCACCGCCACGACCTTGGTAGCGCAGGTCTTGATGAACCCGACGACCTCCTGGTGGACCGGGTGCACCTGGTAGGCCTCCATGGCCGCCATGTCGTCGAAGCGGGTGACGAGGCACAGATCCATGCTGCGGTCGGAGCGCAGGACGTCGAGGCCGGCTTCGATGTGCTTGAGCTCGGGGATCTGGCCGTCCATGGCGAGCAGGCGGCGCTGGGCCTCTTCGGCGTTGGCAGCGGTGTCGAATTGGAACATGACGACGTGGGTCAGCATGGGGTCTCCTTCGCGGAATTCGGGGCGTGTTCCGTGTCACGGAGAGCTAACCCGAACGGCCCGGGAGGACGCACATCCTGGGGGCGGTGTGCTCAGTTGGTCCCGCCACGGGCGATGAAGGCGTCGATGTGGGCCGCCTGATCCCGGATTCCCTGCACCGTCTTCTTCCGCGCCACGGACTTCGGCATGCCCATCCCGAGCACCCGGGCCTCGATCCAGTGGGCCTCGAGCTTCTCAGGCCCGTCGGGCCCGTCGACGAGCGTATAGACCTGGTAGTGCTGGTGGATGCGGAAGACCATGCTCCTGGTGTTCACCGGCTCGGGCGCGAGGCCCTGGTACACGAGGACCTCCGTGCCGTCGCGCAGGGCGGCCCAGCGAAAGGTCATCGACACCTGCTGATCGCCCGTGCCCCACGCGCCGCGGGTCACCCTCGTGACCTGTTGGCGGTAGGTGTCGCACAGGCGGGCGAGGAAGCAGGCCCGGTCGTCCTCGGTGGTGATCTCGTACACGTCTGTGGTGGGGATGACCTTGGACATGTCGCCGGTGATGACCCGCACGACGTCGTCGAAGGAGGCCTGGTGACGCGCGGAGGCCACCAACCCCATCAGCTCGCCACCAGCGCCGGAAGCGGACAGGCCGTGCTCCTCGAGCCGTTCGGCCGTGAGGACGTCGGCGGGGAGTCCCTCCTGGAGCGGAGCCGCGTGGTCCCGCAGCTGTGTCTGGGCCGCGTCCACGAAGTCCTGGCAGTGGGCCTCGTCCTGGCCGAGGTGGAACAGTCCCCACACCATGAGGTCGTCGATCTCCTGGGGGGTCTGGGTCTGGGGACACGCCAGCAGCGCGGCGGCGGCGATCTCCTTGAAGGTCATGGGCGCCTCACGAGATGCCCACTCATCTGCCCATTCCACGCCCTGGTGTAGGTCGGGCCCTTCCTTAGCCGCGGAAGGCGTGTGCCAGAAGCGATGGCAGGTGCCGCGGGTCCCGGGTGCCCTCGAACAGGGCGATCCTCCGCCCGGCCTCCTCGGCCCCCTTGTGGGTCACGAACCACAGGGGCTTGGGGGAGGTGTGCAGGCGTCCCCGCAACAGGGTCCGGGGAAAGGGCGCGAAGGTGCCTCGGACCACGTTCTTCTCGGTGTGGCTGAGGAGCATGGCGTTGTGGACGACGCCGATGCCCGACCCCACGTCGTCGAGGGTGTGGCCCGGGTAGGCGCCCCAGGCGCAGTTCGCCATGAGGAAGGCTCCGCCGCACCACAGGTTGATGCCGACGGTGCCGTACCTCAGGTCCGCCACGGCGCGGTCCAGGGCAGCGGCATGCTCCTTCTCCGTCGACGGGTGGATGAGGATCTGGCACCCGAGGGTCCCGTGGAGCTCCTCGTTGGAGAAGCGGACCGCCTCTTCCAGGTACGCCTCGATGGAGGGCGACTTCATCCGGACGACCGCCCACACGGGCCCGAACACCTCTTCGACGAACGCGGGTGAGCCGCTTCCCGGGTGCAGGCCGTCGGCGATGATCACGTCGCCTTCGGCACCGATCCTGTGGTGATCCGGGTGGGCCGAGGCGAAGGCCGTCCGTCGGGTGTCCGTGCCGGGGTAGTAGTCCGGTCGGTCGTCCGCGACCTCCTCGAGGACGCTCCGGACCTCCTGCAGCAGCCGCTCGGTGCCCTCCCAGTCGTCCGGGACGACGACGACCTGGGCGGCCACGCAGTTGAACCCCCGGTTGTGCAGCTTGAAGGTGACGAGGCGCTCGGCCTGGAACCGGAAGTCGGCATCGCTCCACGGGCCGGGCACGACGATCGCCGGGCCCACGCCGCCCAGCTCGCTGGTCGTGGGGCGATGGTTCCTGGGCGTGCCCGCGGCCTTGTTCCGGCGGCCTTCCTCGTCGGGGCCCCACACGATGAGGTCGTGGGTGTGCTCGGAGCCCGTGATGTGCAGCGCGTCCACCAGGGGATGCTCCACGAGCCATGCGCCCACGTCGGCCCGGCCCCGCACGAAGCGCAGGAAGTCCCGCTCCACGAAGGCCCGGAACGCCTCCGTGAGGGGCTCGAGGAGGTAGCCGTTGAGGGGGTTGAGCTTCACGAGGCAGGTGCGTCCGTGGTCCAGGAGCTGCGTGAGGGCGTCGAGGGGAGGGATGGCGTTGATGTTGCCCGCGCCCAGGACCACCCCGAGCCCGGGGGCGGTGGGGGCCCGGAAACGGGTGGCGACGTGGTCGCGGAGGCTTGCGGGGGTGACGTCGCGCTGCATCCAGACCTCGCCGGTGTGGCCGGACACCAGGAGCTTGTCCCACACGTTGCCGGGGTAGACCTGCAGCACGACCTGACCGTCGGTCCGGGTGTGCATCTCGAAGCCGTCGATGGGGCTGTGGCCCTGCGAGATGGCCGTGAGGCTGCGGATGAGCCCGTTGATACCGCTCAGGAGTGCCCAGGGGCCGCTGATCCACTCTTCCCCCCGCAAGGCGGAGCCGGCGGGCAGGCCCTTGGCCTCACAGGCGAGATCGACCCACCGTTCCGAGACCTCGACGGTACGTCGGCGGGTCTCCTCGAGCAGTGGGATGATCTGTCCGGGAGACAGGGACGCCCACCGAGGCGCGGCGGCCTTGAGGGCTTCGAGATCTCGCTGGATGTGATCGGACGCTTCCGGGAGGGACATGGGGTGCACCTGCGGGGACCTTGGCCCTTCGGTGCAGGCACCCCCATGCTCAATCCGTGGTGGCCTCCGGCGGGAGGCCGAGCGCGGCGATGAGGTCGGTGGCCGCGAGGCGCAGGGCCAGGAGGGCCTCGATGTTGGCCTTGCGCGCCTTCACGAAGTTCACCTCCCGGCCCAGCAGCTGGAAGATGTCCCCGGCGCCCACCTCGAACTGACGGCGGGCCATCTGCACGACCTCTTCGGCGAGGTCCTCGGCCTCCTCCGTCCAGCGGACCCTCTCCTGGGCCCATAGCAGCCTGCGCCGGGCCTGTTCGACCTCCGTGCGCGCCTGGTCCTGCGCGAACCGGAGCTGTTGCCGGTACCAGGCCTGATCCGCCAGGGCCGCCTGGCGTGAGCCGATGCCCTCACGGAACAGCAGGGGCATGTCGAGCTGAAGGCCGCCGTACAGCTCGGTCTTGCCGACGGCGTCGAGGGGCAGGCGCGCGCGTCCCTTGAGGTTGAGCTTGGGGAGCACGTCGAGGCGTGCCCGGGCGAGCTTGATGGACGCCCCTTCCACGGCGAGCTCGGCGGCGGCGATGTCGGGCCGCACGGGCTGTGCCTGGTCGAGGGCGCCGGGCGGCAGGATCGGATCCGACTCCGGCATCTCCGGCAGGCGGTCGGGGGCCGGGATGATCGGCGCGCCCGTGTCGTCGCGGAACCACAGCGACAGGTTGAGGGCGGCGACGTCGAGATCCGCGCGGGCCTGGGCCATGGCGTCCATGCGCTGCATGACCGCGCGCTTGTTGTCGAGGACCTCGAGCCGCGAACGCGCACCGACCTCGGCCTGGCTCTCGAGCGCGGTCTGCTGGCCCTGCAGCTGCTCCAGGAGCTTGATCTCCGCCTGCAGCTTGGCCCCCGCAGCCACCCACTTCCAGTAGGCGCCGGCAGCCTTCGCGTGCAGCTTCCGCATGGCGTCGCGCACCTTGGCCTCGGCCTTGGCGTTGTCGATGGCAGCCACCTGCAGCTCCGTGCGGGCCTTGGGCACCACGAAGCCGTTCAGGAGCGGGACGTCGGTGATCAGGACCGCCTCGCCGGCCGGGCCCGTCTTCCGCTCCTCGTCGTAGGGGGGGAAGGTGCCGACGCCACGCTGCCAGGCGGCCGAGAAGCTCGGACCGTAGATGGTGTCGACCCGCACCCCGGTGCGCAGGTACTGGCGTGGGTTCTTCTTGTCATACCCGCTGAACAGGGCCTCCAGGGCGGGATCGAACGCACCGCGGCGGGCCAGCAGATCGGCCTCCGCCTGCTCCAGCCGTGCCTGTTCGGCCGCGAGCTGCGGCACCCTCGTGTCCACCGCGTCCAACACCTCTTCGAGCTCCAGGGGGCTGGCGAACGCCGCGGCCAGCCACAGCCACAGCATCATCATTTGAGCTCCACGGGAGAACGGGGCTTCTTTCTGGACGGAATGCGCTGGGCATCCTTGTCGATGCTCGGGGGCAGGGGAGGGAAGCCGTGGATGAGACGCCACAGCTCGTACCCGAGGGGCACGCGGCCGAGCAGCACCCATCCCTTCGCACGCACGCCCTGCCGCAGGCGGGCCGAATCGGGCCACGGAGGGGCGTCGGGATCGGGCCGCACCACGATGCGGAACTTGCCCTTGCCGTCGTCCGCCGCGTCGACGTAGGCCAGGGTGCCGGCGAAGGTGCCGGCGCCGGCGCCCGGGAAGCCGATGACCTGCAGGGCCGGCCAGCCCTCGAACAGGAGTCGGACCTCCTCACCGTCGTGGATGAGGGGCATGTCGTTGCCGTCGATCCACAGCTCGACCGCGCGCTCGGCGGCATCTGGCACGAGGGTCAGCAGCGGATCGCCCGCCTTGACCTGCTCGCTCACCGGACCGCCTTGCAGCTCGAGCACGACGCCGTCGCGGGGCGCCACGACCTTCTGGGCGGACTGCCGGCTGACCTTGGCCTCGAGGTCGAGCAGCTTGCGCCGCTGGTCGGCCAGCTTGGCCCGGGCGGCCTCCCGCTCGGCCTGGGCGCTGGCGACCTTGGCCGCTCCCTGTGCCTTGGCCTTTGCCTGGGCCTGTGTCGCTGCCTGGATCTCGCGGTCGAGGGCCTCCAGCTCCGCGCGGGCCTTGTCACGCTTGAGGCGGGCGATGTCGGCTTCACGCTGGGAGACGATGCCCTCGGTGACGAGCGTGGCCGTACGATCGGCTTGCAGGCTCTCGACGTCGGACTCCGAGAGCACGCCGACGCGCTTGCGCTCGAGGCTCGCCAGCTTGGCGCCCAGCTGGGCGACCTCGAGCTCCATGGCCAGCTGGGCGGCCTCGATCTTGTTCGTGTAGGCGGTCACGTTGTCTTCGAGGGTGATCACCTGGCTCCGGGCCACCTCCTCGCTGTTCTCCAGTCGGTCGAGGAACAGCGGATCGTTGTCGCGGAGCTCGAGCAGGACGTCTCCGGCCTGCACGTGCTGCCCCTCCCGGACGTGCCAGGCCACGACCCGTCCGGAGATCGGCGCATCGAGGACCTGCCGACGCTCCGCCGGGGCCAGCGCGATCACGCGACCCGAGCCGAGCGCCGCCTGCTGCCACGGCATGAACAGGAGCAGCAGCACGAGGACGGGCAGGACGATGGACAGCGTACGGACGACCACCCGCACCGAGCCGGGGGCGCGGACGAGGCGCGCCACGCCGCTCTCCTCGGGCACGTCGAGGAGCCCATGGAGCCTGGAGGGTGCGCCCATGCGGGGCTTCTCGTGGAATCGACGGTCAGGCGCCACGGGCCACCTCCGTCGTCAGCGACAGGGCCGTGAGCTTGTCGTCGTGCAGGTTCGGATCCTGGGAGAGCATGATCAGTGTCCACGCCTGTTCTGGGGACAGGAGCAGGGGGAGCAGTCGTTGCTGGGCGTCGGGGGACATGCCGTCGAGCAGGCCGTCGACCACGAGCAGCCGGGGCTGCAGCACCAGCGCCCGCGCCACCAGCAGTGCCCGGTCCCTGGAGGGGACCACATCCGCACCCTGGGGCGCGAGGAGGGTGTCCAGACCGTCGGGGGTGTGTCGGATCCAGGGGCCGAGGCCCACCATCTCCAGCGCGTTCATCACGGTGTTGTCGGTGATGTCGGGCACCGCCAGGGTCAGGTTGTGACGCACGCTGCGGTGCATGAGGCCACCTGGACGGAGCAGCAGGCTGTCTCCGTGGCGCACCGCCGGCCGCAGGATCTGGGCCGGCAGGCCATCTCGCAGGACCTCGCCCGCGGGCGCCGGACGCTGACCGACCAGGATGTCGGCGAGGGTGGAGTGGCCCACGTCGGCCACGCCCCGGATGAGGGCCCTGGAGCCCGCGGGGAGCACCGCGTCGAGGCGCGCCGGATCCGGCGGAGAGGGCTGCACCCCGTCGACGTGCAGGCTGGCGGGGGTCTGCAGGCCGGGGTCGATGCCGTAGGGGGTCTCGGGCGGCAGGTCGAGGAGCTGACCGAGCTTGTCGACGCCGGCGAGCAGGTCGTAGGCGGTGTCGAGCTTGTCGACGAACTTGACGAAGCCGATGAGCGCGGTGGTGACGATGAACTCCGCGGCGACCAGCTGGCCCAGCGTGAGCTCGCCGTCGAGCACCAGGGAGCCACAGGTGATGAGCAGCAACACGCTCAGGAGGACCTGCAGGACCTGCGAGCTGACGAGCTGGCGGTAGAAGACCCCGAAGTGGGCCTCACGCTTCAGCAGCCAGGTGCGGGTGAGCTCCTCGGCCTGCCGCGTGGCAAGGGGCGACCCGGCCTGCCGCAGGACGTCGGTGTGTTCGGCGATCTGCTCCATCCAGTCCGCGAGGGCGTACTTGGCCTTGGACTCGTACACCGCCGTGTCCGACGCGCCGCGGCCGAACCAGAACAGCACGGCCGACATGCCCGCGACGAGCACCACGTCGTAGATGAGCAGGATCGGGTGGTACATCGCGAGCAGGGTGACGGCCACCATGACCTGCAGCGAGGCCGTCAGGCCGTCGAGCAGGAGGGTGCCCGCCGCCTTCTGCAGTGTGAGCACGTCGAAGAAGCGGTTGGCGAGCTCCACGCGGCTGTGACCGTCGAAGGCGGCCAGCCGGGTGCGGGACATCCGGACCGACAGGTCGCCCACCATCCGCACCAGGATGCGTCGCTCGATGGTCTCGACGGCGAGGCGCTGCTGGATCTGCAGGAAGGCGGCGAGCGCGAGGCAGACGGCGAGCGCGAGGCCGAGGATCACCACCGGCTGCAGCAGGGCACCGAAGGCGAGCCAGTTGATGATCGCCTGGATGGCGAGGGGCGTTGCGAGGGACAGTCCACCCGCGACGATGCCGAGGATGATGACGACCGTGACGTCGTCCTTCTCGAGGGAGAGCAGGGCGCGCAGCCGGGCCCAGGGCGACAGGGTCTCGCCGGGAGGGGAGGACAGGCTCGAGGCGGGCATCGCAGGTTCGGCGAGTGCCCACTCCATCGGGGTGCTGTCGAAGCGGTGCAGCAGGTTCCGGGTACGGAACCACCGGCCGGACCGGCCATCGCCCACGGGCCGGGCACGCGTCCAGCCGGGTCGGTGACCATCGATGATCCACAGCGAGCCGTCGACGCCGCGGCCCACGACCGGAAGCTCCGGCCGTGCAAGGGAGAACATCTCGGCGGGAAGCCCGTGCAGCCAACGCAGCCGGATGCCGAGGACCGCGCTCGCCTCCTCCACGGCGGAGCGATCCGCGGACGTGCCCGCGGCGGCCTGCAGCGCCTGTTGCATGGCGCCACCATCCACCGACAGCCCGAGCCGATCCGCCAGGGCCTCCAGCAGTGTTCGCAGACCCTCAGGCGTCCACGGTCCGTCCATTCACCCCTCCCTTGTCAATCGCAGGAACGATGTAACCGGAGATGATTTTCTGGTATCCCGATCCAGAAGAACTTTGACGGCTCGGGTCCGACGGATACTGTGAACGAGCGGAGGCCTCATGGGCAGACCATCCACCAACTGGACATTTCTCTCGAATCACGCGCATGTCCTGATACTGCTCGGACAGAACAGCGATCTTCGTATCCGTGATGTGGCCCTTGCGGTGGGCATCACCGAGCGGGCCGTGCAGCGCATCGTCGGAGAGCTCGCGGCAGATGGCTACATCGAGGTCACCAAGGACGGCCGCCGCAACCACTACGAGGTCCACGCCGAGCTGCCTCTTCGCCACCCGGTCGAGGAGGGGGCTACCGTGGCCGAGCTGCTGTCCCTCGTGAACGGCGAACAAGGAACCTCCTGAACCGTCCGGCGGGCCACCGAACCCGCGTTGAACCCGCCGCGACCCTCATGGTACGCCTTGGTCGTTCCAGGAGGATACATGGACATCACGGCATGGAGCGAATTGGCTCCCTGGTTCCAGGCGGGTTGGATGGCGGCAGGCCTCACGTTCCTGTGCTGGCTTCTCTCCGTCATCACAGATGAGCACAGCTGGGTCGACCGCGCCTGGTCCACCGCGCCCATCCTCTACGCAGGCTGGGTCGCGGGCGCGGAGGGCTTCTCCGATGTCCGCCTCAACCTCATGTTCGGCCTCGTCGCCCTGTGGGGCGCCCGCCTGACCTTCAATTTCGCCCGCAAGGGAGGGTACTGGAAGGGCGGTGAGGACTACCGCTGGGAGATTCTTCGTCAGCGCATGAAGCCCTGGCAGTTCCAGCTGTTCAACGCGACCTTCATCGCCCCGTACCAGATGTTCCTGATCTACCTGTTCACGTCGCCGCTGCACCCGGCCTGGCTCGCCCGGGGTGGGGCGCTCACCACCCTCGACCTCGTGGCGGCGGCCCTGTTCCTCGGGCTGCTCACCCTCGAGACCGTGGCAGACGAGCAGATGTGGGCCTTCCAGCAAGACAAGAGGGCACGCCTCGCCCGCGGTGAGAAGGTGGCGCAGGGCTTCTTCCGGGAGGGCACCTACAGCTGGTCCCGGCACCCCAACTACTTCGCCGAGATCTCGATGTGGTGGGTCTTCTACCTGTTCGGCGTGGCGGCTTCCGGCCAGTGGTTGAACTGGACCCTCGCCGGGCCCGTGCTCCTCACCCTGCTCTTCGAGGGGTCGGTGCGCTTCGGGGAGTCCGTCTCGGCGTCGAAGTACCCGGCGTACAAGGACTACCAGGCCACCACGAGCCGGCTCATCCCCCTGCCTCCCCGTGCCCGGCCCCAGGGCCACGCCGCCTCCCAGACGAAGTAGTCGGCACCCACGGGCCCCACGAGAAAGGCGCGCACCTCCGGGGAGGGCGCGCCTTCGTGGATCTTGCGGCCCCCGGAGGGGGGCCGGCGTGGTCACTTGCCCTGGCGGTCCAGGATGGCCTCGATCTCGTCCATGATGCGGTTCATCCGCTGGGAGATGGCCTCATAGGGAGCGGCCGTGGCCAGGTCGATGCCCGCATCCTTCAGCAGCTGGTAGGCCGGAGCGGAACCGCCGGCGCGCAGCAGGTCGAGGTAGGCCTCCTTGGCGCCGGGCTCCTCGTCGATCACACGCTGGGCCAGCAGGGAGCTGGCCGAGATGCTCGTGGCGTACTGGAACACGTAGAAGTTGTAGTAGAAGTGGGGGATGTAGGCCCACTCCATGAAGGTGACGGGGTCGAGCTCCATCACGCCCTGCTCCGTGCCGTGGTAGGCCTGCAGCAGCTCGGCGTACATCTTCGTGAGCTCCTTGCCGGTGAGCGCCGTGCCGGCCTCGGCGGCGTCGTGGATGGCGAGCTCGAACTCGGCGAACATCGCCTGGCGGAAGTAGGTGCCGCGCAGGTTGTTCAGGGCGGCACCGAGGTACGTCAGGCGCTCGTCATCGGACTTGGCGTTGTCGAGCATGTACTCGAGGAGCAGCGCCTCGTTGAAGGTCGAGGCCACCTCGGCCATGAAGATCGCGTAGTCGGCGGTCTGGTAGGGCTGCGCCTCGTCGGCCAGCCAGGTGTGCATGGCGTGGCCGAACTCGTGGGTGAGCGTGGAGACGGAGTCGTAGTCGGACGTGTAGTTGAGCAGCACGTAGGGGTGCACGCCGTACACGCCGGTCTGGTAGGCGCCGGAGCGCTTGTTCTCGCGGGGGTAGACGTCGATCCAGCGGTTGTTGAACCCGGTCTCGACCACGGACGTGAAGTCGTCACCCATGATCCGCAGCGACTCGAGGGTCAGGGACTTCGCCTCATCGAGGCCGAAGGTCTTGGAGGAGCCCTCGATCATCGGGATGTACAGGTCGTGGTAGCCCATGTCCTCGAGGCCGAGCATGCGCTTGCGCAGCTTCAGGTAGCGGTGAAGCGTGGGCAGGTTGCGGCGCGTCTCGGTGACCAGGGTGCGGTACACCTCGGTGGGCACGTTGTTGGGCGTGAGGGCGGCGGCGAGGGAGCTGTCGAAGTGACGCTGGCGAGCCTCGAAGATGTGCGCCTGCACGTGGGACGACATCGTGGTGCCCATGGTGTCCTGGTAGGACTTCCAGGTGCCGAAGAAGTTGTCGAACACTGCCTTGCGGTCGGCGCGGTTGTCGGCGGTGCGGTGCTGGGTGAAGCCCGCGGGGCTCAGCCGGGCCTCGGTGCCATCGGACAGGGTGATGGTGGGCCAGGGGATGTCGGCGTTGGACAGGATGCGGTAGGTGTTGCCCGGGGCGGCCTGGATGAGGCCGGCGGCGGCCATGATCTGCTCGCCTTCGGCGGAGAGCGTGTGGGGCGCCATGCGCAGCACGTCGTCGAGGTAGACCTGGTACAGCTCGAGCTTCTTGCCGCGACCCATGAAGGAGCGGATGGTCTCCTCGCCGGCGATGAGCTCGGGGGCCATGAAGCTGGTGGCCTCCTCGAACTGGTTGATGATGCCGAGCATGGTCATGCGGCGGGCCTGTGCCTCGGCGTTGCCGGTGTTCTCGTCGGCGCCGGTGCTGGCGTACACCCAGGCGCGCTCGAGATCGTGCTGCACGGCGTACAGCTCGTCGAGGCAGCCCTTGAGCTCCCGCACGCTCGTGGTGAGGCGGCCCTCGCAGCGGTCCAGGGCGCTGATGGAGCCGGGGAGGGCGTCGACCTCGGCCTGCCAGGCCTCGAGGGTGGGGTACAGATCGGCGCGGTTCCACGTGTCGTCGATGGCTTCGGCCTGGGCCACATTCATCGAGCCCACGAGGGCGAGAAGGGTGATCATGGGTGGGTCTCCTGCGTCAGCAAGCCTCCGATACCGGAGGCGGTCGGGCGCAGGATATCCCATGGCGCGCCAGGGCAGGTGGGTCCCACCGCATCTTGTCAGGTGGGACCCAGGCGAGCCTACTCGGTGGCGCCGATGCGCAGGGTGGCGTGCACACCGTAGTGGTCGGACAGCTCGTAGGTTCCGTCGGGGAACTCGAGAACGTCGGTGTAGGCCAGGCCGGCGTCGGTCACGCGCACGCGCTGCAGATCGTCGCGGAACAGGATGTGATCGAGCTTGGCCGGGGGCTCTTCGCTGGCGTAGTTGGCGTGGTACAGCGAATTGCAGTCGGTGCCGGTGAGCTCGGGATCGAGGGTGTCGCAGAAGCCGGAGTCGCCGTAGGGGGTGTCGAGCCAGGAGGGGTCGGCCGGAAAGGGCACCGACGCCGCGGCCTCGGCCTCCCGCGACAGGCTGTGGGCGTTGCGGGCGTCCTGGAGCTCGCCGTACCAGGCCAGCAGGGGTGTGGAGACACCGTTCTCGAGCCAGCCGGTGTAGGTGTTGCCCTCGGCGTCGAGCCACTCGTCGCGGGGGTAGACGTAGCCGGCGTTGAGATCCCCACCGACGATGACCACCGTGTCGCCCTCCGCCTCGTCCTGCACGGTGAGGCCGAGCTCACGCGCCTGGTCGTTCCGCACCTGCTGGAAGTTGTAGAAGGCGGACATGTGGGTGTCGATGATGGCGACCTCCCGGTCCGTGCCCGCCAGTTCGAACCGCCACCCGAGGTAGCCCCGCTTGATGTTGGGCCCCGGCCACTTCTCGAGGTCGCGCTGGCTGTCGTACTGGCGCTCCCAGGTGTCGAGGGTCTCGGCCACCAGGTCGCCGCGGATGAACATGCTCACGCCGTGCTGCGCGTGGCGCTTCTCGGAGCCGCCCCAGGCGAGGTAGCCGGCATCCTCGGCGGCCCGCGCGAGGGTCTCGTGGGCCTCCCACTCCCAGACCTCCTGCAGCAGGATGACGTCCCAGCCATCGTCGAACAGCACCTCGACCTGGCGGGGCAGGCGCTGTTCGCCATGGGGCACGAAGGTGCGGCCGACGATCGAGTTCCTGTCGAGCAGGCCCACGTTGTAGGTGAGGATCTTCAGGTCCACGCCGTCTTCCATGGCCGGCAGCGCCTGGTGGGCGGTGTGGGTCGTCTCGAACCAGTTCGAGGCGTCGACCTGGCCGCTCCAGGACAGCTTCTTCGAGAAGAGGTCATCCACCGTGGCGGCATCGCTGGGACCCGTGAGGTGCCGCAGCGGGGCGGCGTCGTCGAGCGCGACGACGTCGAGGGGGTGCTCACCGAGCGGGACCACGTTGGACTGGCAGGCGGACAGGACGAGCAGGCTGGCGGACAGGCGAAGACGCATGGAGATCCTCCGGACGGGGCGTCAATCTCCCACATATGTCCTTTGCGCGGAAGAGCCCGCAGGCGCCATCGGGAAGGTCGTGGACCCGCCTCCCCGATCCGCCGACACGGGGGTTCCTGCGCCATCCCCACGAAGGCGTGGCGGTACCTTTACAAGCCATGTCCAACCGTGGTTCCCTGCCGCCGCTTCACGGTTCGAGCGGATCTTTCGCGGGTCGTGAAGAAGCAGGCGTGCAGGGCGTCAGGCTCGGCGCCCGACACACACGAGGGGGAAGACATGATTGCATGGATGATGACGCTGGTCGCCGCGATGGCCGGAGAGATGGAGATCCAGACCGCCCAACCCGCACGGATCCTCGTCGACGGCGTGCTGGTCCAGCAGGCCACCGGCCCGATGGTCCTGCAGGTCTCGGATCTGCCTGCCGGCATGCACAAGGTCGAGTTCCGCGGCCCCCGGGGCCGTCTCCTGGCCGCCCGTGAGCTGGTCATCGCCGACGACGAGTGGGTGCAGCTGGCCTTCGGTCAGGGCCAGATCCAGATCCTCGACCGCCAGGTCCTGGTCGCGCCCGTCACCGCGTCGGTGTCCATGGCCGCGCCCGGCATGCAGGTGGCGGTCGCGGGTCAACCGGCCCAGACCTCCGAGACCGTCTCGGTCTCCCTCGGTGGCATGTCTGCCTCCGTCACCGTCACCGAGTCCACGACCAGCACCACCACGGTCGCCCAGCCCGTCGTGGTCCCACCCGCGCAGCCCGTCACCGAGCACGTGGTCGTCCACCACGTCGTCCAGGAGCCCGCCCCCGTGCAGGCGTCCCCCCAGGTCATCAGCGGGTCCGACTTCCAGTCCCTGCTGGCCCGGGTGCAGGCGGAGTCCTTCTCCGACGACAAGCTCTCGCTCATCCAGAGCGCATCCGGCTACCACTGGTTCCGCTGTGAGCAGGTCGCCCGCCTGATGGGTTCGCTGACCTTCAGCGACGACCAGATCGCCGCGGCACGCATCCTGCGGCCGCGCATCGTCGATCCCCAGAACCACCACGTGTTCAACGACGTCCTCGACTTCTCGGACGACAAGCAGGCCGTGCAGGCGATGTTCATGCAGTGATCCCGCCTGGGGGCGGCCCATCCGTGGTGTCCGCCCCCTCGTAGAGCCTTTGCCAAGCGTTGGCGAACCCGGAGTCCGGCGTGTAGGAGCCATGCGACCGAACGAGGCATGCTCCGATGAACCAGGCTCCGCAGAACAACCCGCTTCTCCCCCGCAACATGACGGCGAAGGCCCGTGATGCAGGCGTGGGCAAGGTGAACAAGCACCCCGCGGAGGCCTTCCTGCTGGCGATCACCGCAGGCGGTCTCATCGCCATCGCCTTCATCTTCTACACGGCGGTCACCACCGGCGCCGACTTCCTCGGCTACGGCCCGAAGAAGCTCCTCGGCGGCCTGTGCTTCTCCGTGGGGCTGATCCTCATCGTGGTCAACGGCGGCGAGCTCTTCACCGGCTCCACCCTCGCCGTGGTCGCCCGTGCTTCGGGCCGGGTCAGCACGCTGCAGATGCTGAAGAACTGGGCGCTCGTGTACGTGGGCAACTTCGTGGGGGCGATCACCATGGCGGCGATGATGTTCGGCGCCGCCCAGCACACCTTCGCGGGTGGCCGTCTCGGCCTGAACTACCTGCAGATCGCCCAGGGCAAGATGCACCACGACTTCGGTGCGGCCATCCTGCTCGGCATCGGCTGCAACATCCTCGTGTGCTCGGCCATCTGGATGACCTTCTCGGCGAAGACGCTGACCGACAAGGCCGTCGCCTGCGTGCTGCCCGTCGCCATGTTCGTGGCCGCTGGGTTCGAACACTGCGTGGCGAACATGTTCCAGATCCCGATGGCCCTGTTCATCAAGGACTTCGCCGATCCCACCTTCTTCGCGGGCCTCGGCGTGCAGGCTGCCGACTTCGCCGACCTGAGCTGGTCCGGCTTCTTCCTCGACAACCTGCTCCCCGTGACCCTCGGCAACATCATCGGCGGCGCCGGCTTCGTGGGCGTCGTGTACTGGTGGACCTACCTTCGGCACGAGCCCGTCGTCCACGACTGATCACAGGGCCTCCCGGCTCCTCAGGGGCCTCGGGGGCGCCTTCGTGGCGAGGATCGTGAATCTGTGCCGGCCGAGCTCCATGCCGGACGCGGTCTCCACGATGACGCGCCACTCCCCGGGCACCACCCGCGCCTTGCGACTGTACGTGCGGTAGCCGCCCTGTCGGCCGCCGCGGACGGGACGGCTCGAGGTGACGTCGATGAGGTCGGTCTGTCGCCACGTGTCGTCGACCAGGCGCTCCCAGCGATGGCGCACCTTCAGGGTCATGTCCGAGGGCGCGAAGATGGCGGAGAAGCAGTAGACGGACTCGTCGCCGTGCCATTGGAACGGCGCGTCCTCCCGGCGCCACAGATCCGACAGGCCCCCCGAAGGCTCCCAGGACAGCACGTAGTCGCCGTCTTCTGTCCGCTCGACGTCGTGGAAGATACCCAGCTCGGTGATGGACAACGGCACGGGGGGCACCACGGACAACCACATGCCGATCCTGAGGCCCGCGGCGAGGCCGAGCCAGGCGCCGATCTCACGGCGAGCCCGTGGGGTGGACCCGGGAGGCTGCCGGTCGCCCAGGGCCTGCACGGGCAGGGCCAGGGCCGTGGCACCCAGGGCCGCGGCGTAGAACTGCCAGGACCCCACCTGGCGCAGGACGACCGGCAGGAAGAACAACAGGAAGCTGAAGGCGACGAACCAGTACATCACGAGGCGCAGGCGTCGGGCCGACGACCGGTGACCCCGGAACTCGTGCCACAGCATCACGCCCACGAGACCCAGCATGAACAGGTAGGTGTACAGGCTGGCGGCGCTGCGGAAGTAGAACACGACGTAGGCGGACAGCAGCCCACCGAAGAGGAACTGGGCGCCGAGACGCACCCACGGAAGCCATCGTTCCTCGCGGTCGGACCGGTCCGCGGTGGCTTCGAGGCGACGCTCGAGTGTCAGCAACACGCCGAGTGCGGCGACGTACAGGGCGAGCAGGACGTTGTCGAGGACCCGGTCGATCCGCGTGAGTGTGAGGGCATCCCAGGCGAAGCCACCGAGGAACACGCCCACGTCGATGGGGAGCTCATGGCGGCGGTAGATGGACTCTCCCCGCTCCATGAGGGCGTGGATCGCTTGCCGAGTGGACGGTCGGGTCACAGGTTCACGAGGCTCCGTGCTACGTTGGCGCGGTCATGTGCTTCGTCATGCACCGGGGAGGTTTTGTGCGCACGTCCAATCCTGCACTTTCTGCAGACATCTTCGAAGGGCCCGTCGTCTACGAGCAAGGGGTTCCCGCCACCCACATGACCGTGGCCGGCACCACCATCAAGACCGGTGTCCTCGTCACCCTCGCGGCGATCACCGCCGGACTGGCCTGGATGGCCGGCGCGCCCGCGGCCGAGATGGGCATGCGGCCGGGCTTCATCCTGCCGGCGGCCCTCGTGGGCCTCGTCCTCGCGATGGTGACGATCTTCAAGAAGACCATGTCCCCCTTCACGGCGCCCCTGTACGCCATGGCCGAGGGCGTGGTGATGGGCGGCATGTCGGTGTGGGCCGAGGCCATGTTCCCGGGCATCGCCTTCCAGGCGCTCGTGGGCACCATGGGCACCCTGATGGCGCTGCTGGTCGCCTACCGATCCGGATTCATCGCCGTCACCGAGAACTTCCGCCTCGGCGTCGTGGCCGCCACCGGTGGCATCATGCTGCTGTACATGGCGAGCTTCGTAATGCGCATGTTCGGCGCCCAGATGCCCCTGCTGCACGAGACCGGCCTGATGGGCATCGGCATCAGCGTCTTCATCGTCGGCGTGGCGGCACTCAACCTCGTGCTCGACTTCGACTTCATCGAGCGGGGCGAGGCACGCAGGGCCCCCAAGTTCATGGAGTGGTACGGCGCCTTCGGCCTGATGGTCACCCTGGTGTGGCTGTACCTCGAGATGCTTCGCCTGCTGATGAAGCTGCGCTCCAACGACTGATCAGGGCGCCCTCAGCGCCACCGTCCACACCGCCGGCTGGGACAGTCCCATCCACAGGGCGTGGGCGGTCGTGCCGTCCTCCTCCGTGAGGATGTCGCCGGCGGGCTCCTGGCGGAAGTCGACGAAGCCGAGGGCCTGCTCGAGCGCGAGCCCGAGGTGCAGCACCGGCGCCACCGTGGCCACGTCGTGGAACACGAGGTCGTCGACCACCGTGTCCACCGGCATCACGAAGGAGAACCCGCGCTCCTGTCCGTCGACGCGTGCCACGCCCTCGAGCACCAGGCTGTCGTCCTGGCCGCCGAGCCCGATCCACGCGCCCTGCATGGCGCCCTGCAGCACCGTCCCCGTGCCGAGCTCGGTGGACGCCTGCATCAGGTCGACCACCACCGGACCGCGGAACTCGCCCCACACCTCGCTGGCGTGGGCGTGACCGGGGTGGGCGTTCGCGAGGGACACCACCTCCCACCAGGAGCCGTCGTCGTCCGGGTTCCTGTACAGCCCGACGTCGTCGATCTCGAGCCTCGCCGACGTGATGTGGAGCTCGACACCTGAGCCGAGCGTCAGGGTGTCCGCCTCGAGCCCGTAGAAGTGCACGGCCATCAGCAACAGCTCGGGCTCGGGAGGGGTGTCGAGGCAGCCCGCCAGGAGCGGGAGGAGGGTGAGCAGGCGGGTCATCAGAACCTCCAGCCCAGCGTGAGCCGGGCGGCGAAGGGGGTGCCGGCGCTGATGTGGCGCGCGGGCAGGGAGCTCGGTGGGGTCGCGGGGTTCCAGTGGGAGGCGTACATGTACTCGTTGTCCTTCCAGCGGATGCCGAGGACGTTGTCGAACTGCAGCTGCAGCCGGAACCGGGCGATGTCGGCGGCGACCAGGAGATCGGCACTGCCGGTGGGGGCGGCGACGAAGCCACCGGGCAGGTAGCGGGCGGTCATGAGGAACGCGCTCAGGCCCGCGGAGACGAAGGCGGGGCCGGCCGGCAGGCGATGCAGCGTGGTCGTGGCCCGGAAGAGACCGCGGGGGGCGTTCGGAATCGGACGACCGGTCTGCGTGAACCGGCCCTCGGTCCAGGTCCCGTCGAGATCGACCCGGAGGGCGTCGAAGGGCGCCAGCGAGACGCCCGCATCGACGCCGAGGCGACGGGTGGGGCCCTGGGAGATGTACTGGCCCTGCACGTGATCGAAGAGGCGCTCGTCCGAGACCAGGGTGCCGAAGCCTGCCGCCCGAAGGGTGACGAAGGGGGTGGGGGAGATCTTGATGCCCAGCTCGACGCCGTCGCTGCGTGCGAGCACGTGGCCGTCGTCCCCGGTGAGGGTCTGCAGGTCCAGTGGACGGTGGGCCCGTCCGTAGGCGGCGAAGACGTCCACCCGATCGTGGGGGTGCAGCGCCAGGTGGGCCCTGGGACTCACGGCAGGCGCAAGCGCCACCTCACCGTCGCGGGTGGCGGCCTGGTACACGTCGCCCCGCAGGCCGGCGACCAGGTGGACCCAGGCCGCCGGGTGCACGTCGACCTCGCCCCAGATGCCCGTCTCGGTCTGCAGTCCCTGGGCCGACCAGGGTGTCGCGAAGGGCACGCCCTCCCGGTCGATGGCCTCGATGGACTGATCGATGAGATCGAGCCGCAGCGAGGCGCCGCCGCGCAGATCCGCCCACCTGGCCGGCAGCCACGTGAAGCGGGTGAACGCGCCGGTCTGCACCGTCTCGTGGCGCTGCCGGGTCGCGTCCCCATGCTCCGGATCGCCCGCGTAGCCCGTGAAGTCCTGATCCAGGCGCAACCGGCGCCACCCGCCATACGCCTGCGCCAGCCACGTGGCGTCCCGTCCGCCACCGGTGAGGCGCACCGAGCCCAGCACCCGCGAGGAGTGGCCGCCGCCGGATCCGGGATAGGCGTCATGGAAGTCCACGAAGCCGCTGTCGAGGTCGTCCTGCCGGAGCAGGCCAGGGGACGCGAAGTGTCCGTCGTACCCGAGCGCGAACAACTTCACGTCGGTCGTGCCCACCTGGCCCTGCCAGCCACCACCGGCCCGCGCCTGCAGCCACGAGCGGCTCTCACCCACGCCCCGGCCCCCGGTGACCTCGGCCACCGCGAAGGTGCCCTCCGGGGCGTCATCCGGTCGCCAGACGAGATCGACGCCCCCGGACGCGTCCGTGCCGGCGGTGAGGCCCAGCTCGCCACCGGTCCATGCGCGGCCGACGTCGAGCTCGGCCGAACCGGCGATGCCGAAGGAGCCGACGTCGGTGCGCCAGGAGCCGGGCGTGAAGGTGGCGCCACGCACGACGGCTCGTGGCAGGAAGAACAGATCGATGTAGCCGGCCCCGTGGACGTTCGACACCTCGTTGATCGGGATGCCCTCGACGAGGATGGCGATGTCGCCTCCGTGGGCCGCATCGAAGCCCCGCAGGTAGAACTGGTAGCCCTTGCCGAAGCCCCCGTGGGCCGACAAGTGCAGGCCGGGCATCTGCCGCAGGATCTGGTCGGCGGACCGGGTGGGCAGATCCCGGAGCTCCTCGGCGTCCAGGTGGCGCTCGGAGGCGGAGCCGGCGTCCTCGACGGCCTCCACCACCACCTCTTCCTGTGCGCCCGCCACGGCGGCGAGGCACATCAGTCCCGCTGCCGCGTGGCGGCGGGATGGCAGGCGGGGTTGTCCGGACGCAGCGTTCAAGGCATCTCCAGATCGCGCGCCTATGGCCTGCGAACACGCGGGGCAAATGTGGCAGATTGACGCATCCCGGCGGAGAAGGCGGCCTTTTGTCGCACCCGCACCCGCCGGGTGGCATCCGGTCGCGGCCTCCACTACAACGGAAGGGCGTGGGCGCGGTCGGCGCAAACGGCACGGACGCGACGTTTTGGGGCACGGCCCCCGGGAGAGGCACATGCTCGCACCCCTTGCAGCCCTGGGCGGCGTCGTGGCCGGTTGGTTCCTGCACCGGCTCCTCGAGGGGCGGCTCCTGCCCGGCGCCACCTTCGAACCTTCACGCTTTCCCTACGAGCCCACCGATGCAGTGAAGGCGCTCATCAAGGCCCGCGACCTCGAAGCCACGGCCCACCAGCTCCGCGACGAGCTCGGGCTCCGGCTACCCGATGCCCTGGCCCTTGCCCGGCACCTCCAGGTGGCCCTGCAGCCCGACTGGCGGGACTGATCCGGAGGATTCCGGTCGAGACGACCCCGATGGCAGGTGGTGCCGAACGCAGTAGGTTCCCTGTGGGTGTTCGTTGGAGGGGTCTCATGAGGTGGTGGTTGCTGGGATTGATGGCCTGTGGCACCGGTTCGACGCAGCCGGAGGGGCAGGTGCCGGGATCCCCCCAGGGGCAGGTGGCCGGATCGGTGGTGCTTCCCGAAGGGACACAGGCGCCTGCGGGGGCGACGCTCGAGGTACGGCTCGAAGATGTCAGTCGCATGGATGCGCCGGCCGAGGTGCTCGGTCGTGTGGATCTGCCCGGGGAGGGGCCGGGGCCCTTTGCCTTCACCGTTCCCTACGAGCCGGACGACGTGGACGAACGCATGGCCTACAGCCTGCGCGCCCGGGTGGAGGACGCCTCGGGCAAGCTGCTGTTCGTCAACACGTCCGCCGTGCCGGTGCTCACGCGGCAGGCGCCCTCGGTCGACGTGCAGGTCCCCCTGGAGTCCGTGGCGCGGCCGGAGAAGCCGGCCTGGGCGGAACCGCGGGCCGACGGGGACATCCGTTTCCGGGGCGGCGGCAACGAGCCCGGCTGGACCGTCGCCCTCCGCCCGGGGGAGCGCATCGACCTGGACTGGGACTACGGCGAGCAGAAGGCCGCGCTGCCCTGGCCCGAGGGCATGCAGAGCAAGCAGGGAGGGCAGGTGATCCGCGCCACGACCGAGGCCCACGACGTGTCCGTCGCCATCTGGAAGGAGACCTGCCACGACACCATGGCCGACAAGGTCTGGGGCTGGCGAGTGGAGGTCACGGTGGACGGCCGGGTGCTGTCGGGTTGTGGAGACCTCACCGAGGAGTGAGTCCGCTCCCGGAAGGGCGGGGGGCACATGGCTGAACAGGAAGGCGTGATCCGGTTCGAGATCCGCCGTGTCCCCCCTCGGACGCTGCCCGCGGACATCCTGCGGACCCTCGACGAGGCCCGGACGCACCTGGGCGGGTTCGGCTGGGTCGGTCAGGACCCCGATCGCTACCACGGCCTCGGCTTCGGCAACCTGAGCCTTCGGCTTCCCGAGGGGTTCGCCATCACGGGGTCCCAGACGGGCCACCTGCCGCACCTCACGGCACGGGACGTCGCGGTCGTCGAGCGGATCGATCTCGTCTGGGGCGTCGTGACCTGTTGGGCCGGCACCGCCCCGCCGTCGTCGGAGTCGATGACCCACGCCGCCATCTACGGGGCCCTGGCCGGGGTCCGTGCCGTCTGGCACGTCCACGCCCCCGGGCTGTGGCGCGCGCCGCTGGACTGCGAGGAGACGGCGGCGGACATCCCGTATGGTACCCGCGCCATGGCCGAGGCCCTGGCGGCGTGCGCCAGCCGCATCGGTCCCCGGGGAGGCCTGGTCCGCATGGCTGGACACGAGGACGGCATGCTCGCCTTCGGCCCTACACCCGGCGACGCCACGCGCATCCTCCTCGAGGCCCTGGCCGCCATCGAGGAAAATTAGTCCGGTATCGAAGATCCGGTGACACCCATCGTCCGACCCGGTGTTCCCCATGCGTGACCAAAGAGCTCCGGTCACAGGGAGGATGAGGATGAAGGGAATGCGACTGTGGTTGCTCGCGCCGTTGCTGTCGGCCGGCTGTGTGTACGAGGTCTACCACGACTGGGACGATGTCCCGTTCACGAACAACTGGCACGACACCGCCGACATGGGTCTCGATACCTGCCTGCCCCCGGACACGGCGGATGACCTCTCCGACACCGCCGTCGACACGCCCGACGCGCCTGACGCCCGAGACGTCGATGCGTTCTGCGAGGATCAGGCCATGGTCGCCGGTGAGGTGGCCCTGGTGAGCGTGACCCTCGATGGCGCCGACGCCGACGAGGTCGTGTCGATCCTCGTGTCCGGCGACGCAGACGTCGAGGACTTCGCCCCTGCCTCCGATGGCAGCCTGCTGGTGGCGCTGCGCGTACCGGCCGATGCCGAGGTCAACGTGACCCTCGTGCTGGAGCTGTCCGACGGAACCCTCGTGGTCGTCCAGGGGCACCTGGCCGTCGTCGACGCGGGCGATGCGGGGACCGATCCCTGTGAGTGATCCCCACAAGAGAGAAGCCCGCGACCGGAAGGCCGCGGGCTTCTTGGCGTGTGCCACGGAGGATCAGTGACCCTCTTCGTGTGCCTCGCCCTCTGCGTGCTCGGCAGCCTCGGCAGCCTCCTCGCCCTCGGCGGGAGCGGCCTCGGCCTCCTGCTCGGCGTGGGAGACGGACAGGGTGCCATCGCCGTTCACGGTGACGACGTGGGTGACCATGCCGTCCTCGTGGCCTGCGAAGTCGGCGGCGGCGAGGGCCTCGCCCATGCAGGTGACGGGTGCGGCCATGTTCTCGGCGTGCTCACCAGCCTTGATCTCGGTGGCCTTGCCGCCGGCGTAGGTCCAGGAGAACTCGACGGAACCCTCGAGGCCCTCGGTGCCCTCGAAGCAGGGGTTGAACATCGAGGTGTAGGCCTCGTGCTGGGACGCGTGCTGGTCGGCCGACTTCTCCATGGCCATGTCACCCTCGGGGGTGGCCTCGTCCGCGGGCGCTTCCTCTGCGGCGGCTTCGGCCTCGGGGGCCTCGGCCATCGCGTCAGCGGCGGGCTCTTCGGACTTGGGGCTGCAGGCGGCCATCAGGCCGAGGACGACAACGGAAAAAGAAAGGCGCTTCATGAGCTGAACCTCCACGGTTGACCCATCGCGGCCAACATCTGGAGCGGAGACTAGATCACGGTTGGTACCTGTCAAAGCGGCTTTGTGCCGGAATGGAACTTTCGCCGTCCTGATTCGCTCCCGGGTGGTCCACAGGCCAGCTTCACCGGGGGGCAATGGGGAAAACAAAAGACCGACCCGGGGTCCGGAAACGGTGCACGGTGTCATTTTGTGGCCCAGGAGGCCACAGGTCAGGGTTGGGGCGTGGATGGTATCGGCGACGACGTTACCTGTTGCAACACAGGAGGTGAACCGTGGTCTCCCACGCACGTTGGCATCGTTCCGGTCTGTCCGCACTCGCACCCGAGGGCGCATCCATGGCGTTCAAGGAGCCCGGGGTCAAGCCCCACTACGGCCCCTCCTGGACGTTCCGCATCCTGCACGCCGAGGTGTTCCTCACCTTCGAGCCGGCGCAGTCCCGCTACGAAGGCCGCACGCTGTTCCGGCTGCAGTCACTTCCCACCTTCAAGGGGGAGGTGAAGCTCGACCTCGAGGACGTGCAGGTCGAGTCCGTGCGCACCGAGGAGGGCAAGGCGCTCCCGTTCGAGCTCACCGACACCCACCTCGTGATCGAGGTGTCGGACCTGTCCCACCGCATCGAGGTGGTCTACAGCACCGACGCCCCCCGGGCCGGCCTGTACTTCACGGGCCCGAACGAGGGGGAGCCCGAGCGCCAGCACATGGTGTGGACCCAGTGCCAGGACGAGGACGCCCACTTCTTCATGCCGTGCCTCGACCATCCCCGGATCAAGCACCCCTGGACCGTCCACCTGAAGGCTCCGGAGGGGTACACCCTGCTCAGCAACGGTGAGCTGGAGCGGGAGGTCACCGAAGGTGGCTGGACCACGGCCACCTGGGAGGTCGCCGATCCGGTGCCCGCCTACCTGTTCACCGCGGTGGCGGCACGCCTCGAGAGCGTGGAGACCGAGTGGAAGGGGCGTCCCGTGCGCTACTTCAAGCCTGCCGAGGATGCCGGCGACCTCGATCTCGCCATGGGCAAGACCCCGCGCATGATGCAGGTGTTCAGCGACTACCTCGGTGTGGAGTTCGCCTGGCCCCGCTACGATCAGGTGGTCGTGCACGACTTCGTGTTCGGCGGCATGGAGAACACCGCCTGCACCACCATGACCGACGTGCTGCTGGTCGACGACAAGGTCGGACCCCACTGGCCGGCCGACATGCTGGTGTGTCACGAGCTGGCCCACCAGTGGTTCGGCGACCTGCTCACCTGCCAGGACTGGTCCCAGGGTTGGCTGAACGAGTCCTTCGCCACCTTCATGGAGACCGTCTGGTGGGACCACGAGTTCGCCGGGCCCGAGGCCACCTGGTACGCCTACGAGCACGCCCAGGCCTACTTCGGTGAGGACTCGGACCGGTACCGGCGGCCGATCATGTCCTACGACTTCCGTGAGCCGATCGACCTGTTCGACCGCCACCTGTACGAGAAGGGCGCCGTGGTGCTGCGCACCCTCAAGCACCAGCTCGGCGAGGAGGCCTTCCGGGCCGCCCTCAAGCTGTACCTAGAGACCCACGCCCATGGCACGGTCCACGGACGGCACTTCCTGCGCGCGGTCGAGGAGGCCACCGGCCAGAACATGGACCGCTTCTACCAGCAGTGGCTCCTGGGCGCCGGTCACCCCCACCTGAAGGTCACGCTGGCCCAGGAGGAGGGCCTGGTCACCGTGCAGGTCACCCAGAAGCAGTCCGGCGACGACACCCCCGAGGCGTTCGCCTTCGGCCTGCCCGTGCGGGTCATCGGCCGCAAGCCGGGACAACAGATGAAGGTCGTGCTGCCCGTCGCGGAGCGTGAGCGCACCTGGGCGCTTCCCGTGGCCTTCCCGGTGCAGACCGTCCTCGTGGACGAGGGTTTCACCGTGCTGGCCGAGGTGAAGGTGTCCGGCCCCAAGGCGTGGCTGCAGAAGGCCGCCCTCGGCGACGACCCGGTGTGGGCCGTCCGCGCCCTGCGGGGGCTCGGCACCTCGAACACGGTGGCCAGCCGGCGCTTCCTCGCTCGGGCGCTCGTCGAGGCGCCCTTCTGGGCCGTCCGGGCCGAGGCCGCCGAGCTGCTGGCGAAGATGGGCATGGACGATGTCTGGCCCGTGCTCATCGGTGCCCTGCGCAAGGAGCAGGAGCCCCGGGCGCTGGCCGCCATCGCCAAGGCCCTCGGCAAGCGCCGCCACGCCGATGCCTGCACCGCGCTGCAGGACCGCCTGAAGGCCGGAGACCTCACCTGGCACGCCACGGGCGCCATCCTGGTGGCCCTGGGCAAGACCCGCCAGCCCGGTGTGGCCGATGTGCTGAAGGGCTGGCTCGACACGTCGAGCTGGTCCGACATCGTCCGTACCAAGGCCCTGATGGGACTCGCGGAGCTGCGCGACGAGGCGGTGCTGCCCACGCTGCTCCAGCAGCTCGACAAGCCCGCGTCCGACCGCGCCCAGGCCGGTGCCGCCGAGGCCGTGGCCACCCTGGGCAAGCACCTGCCGTCCCTGAAGGGACGCTGCCGCGAGGCCCTCGAGAAGGTGGCGCTGCAGGGTCGCTTCCGCGCGCGCATCGCGGGCGTGAAGGGCCTGGGCAAGCTCGGTGATGCCGAGGCGCGCGCCGTGCTGGACAAGGTCCACGGCTCCGATCCCGACGGTCGCCTGCGGCGCCTGGCCTACGAGGCCCTGGTGACCCTGCGTGGCCACGACGAGGCTGCCACCAAGGCCCTGGAGAGCCGGATGGACGAGCTCGTCGCGGAGCAGCGCAAGCTGCGCGCCCGTCTGGAGCGCCTCGAGTCGTGAGCCACCCCGGGGCGTGAGCCGCCGTGGCTCACGCCCTGTCGAGGGTGATGACCGTCTCGATGTGGTGGCTGTCCGGGAACAGGTCGTAGCAGCGCACCTGCGAGATCTCCCAGCCCTTGCCGACGAACGGGCGGAGCTCGCGGGCGGCGGAGAGCACGTGGCAGCTCACGTACACCAGCCGCCGTGGCCGGTTGCGGAGCACGTGGCCGAGCACCTTGCCGGTGCCGGCCCGTGGCGGATCGACGATGGCCACGTCGAAGGGCTCCATCGACAGGTCGAACCGCTCTGCGGCCTTGGCGACCGCCTTCAGGTGCGGCAGGTCGAGGGCCTCGGCCGTGATCTGCTGGTCCGAGATGGACTGGCCCGGCATCTCCACGGCCACCACGGGAATGCCCTCGGCGGCGAGGGGCACGCTGAGGTTGCCGATGCCGGAGTACATGTCGAGCACCCGCTCGGGGTGGGCGGCGAGCACCTGCTCCTTGACGTGCTGCACGAGCAGCTCGTTGGCCCGCTCGTTCACCTGGAAGAACGCCTTGGGGCTGGTGCGCAGAGGGTGGGCGTCGACCGTGAGGGTCAGGCGGGCGTCGCCGTGCAGGGTGCGTCCGCCGAGGGCCACGTCACCGAGCTCGGCCGCGGCCGCCCGGGAGGGGCCGGGGAGGGCGCCCTTGCCGAGGAACACGAACACCGCCTTGTGGCCGTCGGTGCGCAGCTCGATCTCGCCCTCGGGCTGGGGCCACTGCTGCAGCCAGCTCCGCAGCCGGGTCATCGCCTGCTGCAGCACCGGGTGGGCGATCTGGCAGCGATCGATGTCGACGAGCGCGTGGGAGCGGGCACCGTGGTAGCCGAGCAGGGTGCCGTCGACGCGGAGCTTGACCCGGGAGCGATGGCCCTCTGCCTCGGTGGGGGCGATCACCTCGGGCGGGGCCTCGAGCCGCAGCGCGCGCTGGACCATGCGGGCCAGCTGCTCCCGGCGGACCGTCGGGTCGAGCTCGGCGAGGTCACAGCCTCCGCAGGTGGCCTGGTGCGGACACGTGGCCGTGCGGCGATCGGTGGACGGCGAGACGATGTCGAGGAGCTCGCCGTGGACACGTCGCTTGTCGCTTCGCAGCTCCCGGTAGCGTACGGTGTCACCGGGGAGCGCTCCCGGGATGCTGACCACCCGGCGCTGCTCGTCGAGGGCGCCGCCACTGCCGTCGGGCTGGAGCCAGGCTATGGTCAGCTCGTGTTCGGGATCTCGTGTTGGAGTCATGCGTGCTGCCTTCTCTCGCCGTCGTGCTCGCCACCCGTAACCGACCGGACGCCCTCGCCCAGGTCCTCAAGGATCTCATCGGGCAGTCGGAGGACGTCGCGGAGCTGTGGGTGGTCGACCAGTCCGACGGCCCCTTCGCCCTGCGCACGCGCACCAACGTGTCCGCCTGCCCGGGCTGGCACTACGTCCACCTGCGCAAGGCCAACCTTCCAGCGGCCAGGAACGAAGGTGTGAGGCGGGTCTCGAGCGATCTGGTGTTGTTCCTGGACGACGACGTGCGGGTGCACCCCGGCTGCCTGCGGGCCCACAGGGAGGCGTTCGCGTCCGATCCCCGGCTCGGCGGCGCCTCCGGCCGCATCCTGGAGGCCGTGGTGAAGCCCAACGCGGCCCACACCACCAACCGCCTGGCCCTCAACGGACGCATCCGCACCCGCCTGGACGGCACCCGCCCCACCACGCTGCGCAGCCTCAAGGGGGCCCACATGTGCTACCGGCGCCAGGCGCTCGAGGAGGCAGGCCCCGCGGACGAGCGACTGGTGGGCACGGCCTTCCTGGAGGACACCGACTGGTCGATGCGGGTACGACGGGCCGGCTGGCGTCTGCGGTTCCTGCCCGACGCCGTGGTGGAGCACCTGTCCCTTCCGATGGGTGGGGTCCGCACGCAGGACCCGGTGCGGGATCACGAGTGGTGGCGCTTCCACCACACCGCCTACGTGGTGCGCAAGCTGCGGCCGTGGAGCCTGCCCCTGGCCGCGGCCACCTTCGGCGCCATCGGCGTGAAGAAGGGCCTGCAGGACCGCTCCGTGAAGAGGGCCGTGTCGCTGTGGTCGGCCTTCGCCCGAGGGCTCGGCGAGGACTGATCAGCGCGGCGCCACCTGGATGGGGCCCCGCGGGATGCGTCGCCAGTCGAACAGGTCGACCACCTCGGCCGGGTAGGACGCCGAGGGCAGTCCGAGCCAGGGCAGCACCTGGGACCAGATGTCCGAAGGCCGGTAGCCCCGCTCGCGCAGGCTCGCGACCGCCTCGCTGCCGTGGCTCTTGGACAGCTTGCGGCCGTCGGGCCCGAGGATGACGGGCGTATGGGCCCAGGCGGGCTCCGTGTGCCCGAGGAGGCGCCACATGTACTGCTGGATGGCGGTGAAGGGCAGGATGTCGGCACCCCGGACCACCTGGGTGACGCCGTCGGCGATGTCGTCGGTGACCACCGCGAGCAGGTAGGTGGACAGGCCGTCCCGGCGGACGAGGATGGGGTCCTGGGAGGGATCGAGCCCGAGCACCTGGGGCCCGAACACCTGGTCGTCGAAGCGGACCTCTTGCGTGGGCAGCGCGAGCCGGAGGGGACCCGTCTCGTGGCCGGCCTGGCGGCAGGACAGGGGGTGCTCGCCCTGCAGGGACTTGAGCAGCTTGCGGGTGCAGCCGCAGTGGTAGGTGTGGTCCTGCAGCACCTTCAGCGTGGGCCGGTAGTCGCGGGTGGACTGCCGCTCGGTCTCCTCGTCCCAGTGCAGGCCCAGCCAGTCGAGGTCGCGTCGGATGCCATCCTCGATCTCCTGGCGGGCACGGACGGCGTCGACGTCTTCCATGCGCAGCAGGAGGCGTCCTCCTGCCTTGCGGACGGCGAGCCACGCTGCGGCGAACGCGCAGACGTTTCCGAGGTGCAGCTCGCCGGAGGGGGTGGGGGCGAGGCGGCCGATGACGGGGGACATCAGTAGGCGAGCTCCAGGTGACCGCCGAGCAGGAAGGCATCCCCGGCGGCGACGAGGGCCTCGCCGCCCCGGGGGGCGCCGGGCATGCGGCCGGTGGGGTGCCCGACCACCTCGGTGGGGACGAGCCGGTGGTATTGCATGGAGACGTGGAAGGCCATGCGCTGCCGGGTCGGGTTCCAGGGCGCGCCCCAGACCACCCCCGCGCCGCCCGCGAGCCACCAGCGGGGGGCGTCCATGAGGGCACTGCGCTCGTCCTGGCCGGCGATGGCCGAGGTCTCGAAGCCGCCACCGCCCCGCAGGGTGAGGGCCACCTGGTCCACGCCCTTCAGGCCCGTCCACGGGGGGAGGAAGCCCTCGACGGATGCGGCAAGGCGCCAGGTGTCCTGGAAGCCGATCGCCGTGCCGTTGCCGGAGGCGAGGCCGTCGTCGAGCTGGAAGCCGGGCCCCTGGACCGTGGAGTCGAGCAGGTGGGTGGTGGAAGGCCGCGCGGCAGACCACTGGGACCAGCGCATGTCGGCCTGCAGCCGGGCCGCGTCGGCGATGCGGTAGCCGACCCCGAGATCGACCTTCATCGGCGTGTAGTTGTCGAACATCAGCAGCCAGGCCTGAAGGAACCCGGCGGCGTGGATGGGGTCGAGGGAGCCGACGTCCTCCGCGTGCACGTTCAGCTGGGCGTCGACGAAGACGTCGGTGGAGACGCCCCCCGGTGCCCGCCAGCCCGCGCCGAAGGTGAGGCCCCGCAGCGCATCGGACCACGCGCCGAGGTCGAGCTGGATCCCGACGACCGGCAGGATGCTCGGGTAGACGTCGAGAAGCACCTCGTGCACGTCGATGCTGCCGCCCGTGACCGCGTCGTCATCGTCGTCCTCCACCGTGGTGACGTCGAGATCGGCCGTGAGCGCCACCTGGAAGTCGACACGGGGGAGCACCTCGGCACCCACGCCGATGCGGAGGCCGCGCACCGGCTGGGCCGCGATGCCGGCCACGAGCTGGTAGCGGAGCATGCGATCGGTGTAGCGGAGGTAGTAGGGGATGGACGGCTCGTAGGGCCGGAACCGGTGGATCCGATCGCCGGAGACGGAGGCCGACAGCCCCACGCCCACGAAACGCCCGATCTGACGCCCGAGGGCCACCTCGATGCGCGACAGGTTCTGCGGGCGGATGTCCGGCTGCAGCGGGGGATCGTCGTCGTCGATGACGCCGTCGCGGTTGGTGTCCCACCACAGGTCGGGGGACGGGGCGAACCCGAAGGTGCCCCACTGGAACCCGGCCATCAGGTGCGGCTGGGTGAGTCCCGCGAACCCCGCCACGTTGATGAGGCCGGAGGTGGCGTCGGACACCACCGAGACCCCGGTGCCGCCCCGACCGGTCTGCTCGGGCCCGAACCCGAACTCGTCGGCGGGGTTGGCGTGCGCCAGCGCCGGGCCCAGCAGGATCGGCCACAGTGCAGCGGAGGGCCTCATGCGAGGCCGAGACCCTTCATCGGGAGCAGCGCGCGCTCCTCGAGGGCCTCCCGCCAGGTGGTGAGCGGCACGTCACCGAGGGCCTCCCGCACCGACGCGGCGAGGAGGGTGAGCTGCAGGGGCGCCCAGGCCGGATGGTGCCCGGTGCCTTCGAGGTGATCGGGCCCCACCCAGCAGCCGCTCCACCGGGGCCAGTCTCCGGCTTCGTAGTGCTCGGGCGGCAGGTGGTAGACCTCGCCGACGCGACAGGCTTCGTGGGCGTGGACGGTGAGGGCGTCGAGGCTGATGGGGCCGCGGCCGTCCGGCAACGCGGCGAAGATGACCATCCGGTCGCGTGCGGCTGCCCGGCGAGCGACCTCGGGAAGCCAGCGTGCGGCCTCGAGCGCGTCGGAGGGGGGCAACGGGCAGCAGATGATCTCCGCGCCCGCTGCCACGGCGGTCTCGATGCCGGCGGCGAGCTGCGCGGCCTGGGGCTCGGTGCCCGGCTCGTGGACCTTCACCACCGACAGCTGCATGCCCGGCAGGTGCTCCACGAGGGCCGCGGCCCAGGCGGTGCAGGTGGGGCTGCTGCTGTGGAACGCGCGCACGATGCGTGCCTGGCCCGTGAGCCCGAGCTGCACGCCCCAGCCGTCGACGCCGTGGCGGGTGAGTCCGGGCCACGAGGGGTCGATGCCCGCGCCCACGAGGGCCACCTGGACCCCCTTGCCTGTGCGTTCCTTTCCTCGGTATCGCATCTGCTCCCCAATCGGGCGCTATGGTGCAGCAGAACGCGCAGGCTTTCAAGAAGCGTCGATGACCGACGAACGACAGGATGCGGCAAGGCGCGGACGCACCCCTTGTGGCAGGATACCGGGCCCCACGAGACACAGGAGTCACGACGTGGATCGATTGGAGGACATCCACCGCAAGCTGTCTGCGAGCGCATCCACGGATCGCACCGCGGGCAGCGAGGGGGAGCGGCAGATGCTCGACGCCGTGCGCAGCGTGCTCGGCCCCGACATCCACACCCGCTCCGAAGGGCTGGTGGCCCACACGCGCCCCCACCTGGTCATGGGGTTCGTGGCGGCCGCGCTGCTGGTGGGCGGCCTGCTGGGTGTGTGGTTCCCCAAGGTGGGCCTGTTCCTCCTCATCGGTGGCGCCATCGGCCTCGTGGGCGAGGGAACGGGTCGCTTTCCGGTGGTGCGGTGGTGGATGCCGCGCTGGCCCGCCTACAACCTCGTGGTGCCGCCCCAGGGTGAGTGGAACCGCGGCGGTGACGCCCCCCTGGGCACGGTCATCCTCTCCACGCCTCTCGACGTGCCGCGCTACCGGCCTCCGGGTGGGCGCTGGCTGAAGCGTCCCTACCGGCTGATCACCGTCGCGGGCACGCTGCTCGGCGCCATGTTGTTCCTCCGGGTGCTGTCCGCCCAGCTCGACGAGGTGCTCGTCCCGATCTACTGGGTCGTGCTCGCGCTGTCGGCGGTGATCATGGGCATCGGCCTCGTGGTGCGCAGCCCGGATGTCGAGGAGCTGCAGGACGTCAGCGGGCTCGCCAGCACGGCCGACCTGCTCCTGCGCCTGCGCCGCTCCCCGGTCGAGGGCCTGCAGGTGTGGGGCCTGTTCACGGCAGCAGGCTGTGCCCACCAGGACGGCATGCGCGCCTTCCTCGCGCTGCGTGCACACAACCTTCCGGGCCCCCTGTTCGTGCTCAGCCTGAACCACGTCGGCCGCCCCGTGCTCAAGGCGGCGGTCTCCGAGGGCCCGCTCGTGCCCCAGCACCACCGCCCCACGGGCCCGTCCCTCGTCGAGCGGCTGTCCTGGGCGGGACTCCACCTGCCCCGCACGGACCAGGGCACCCCCACCGACGCCCGCGCGGCCCTCAACCTCGGCCACAGGGCCTTGTCCCTCGTGGGCGGCCAGGAGCCGAGCTCGATCTCGGGCATGCGGTATGCCGTGCACGTAGCCGATCTCATGCTTCGTTGGTTCGGCGAGGACCTTCGCCGCGTGGCCACGGAGCGCCCCGTGGTGGAGTCCATCGAGCAGCCCACCGTCGAGGAGCCGGAGGCCGCGCCGGAGGCCCGGGAGCCCCAGGACCGCCCGGCTCGCAGGCCCCTCGACCCCTTCCCGCCGGCTCCGGATCGCCGTGGCCCCCCGCCGGTGCCCCAGGAGGATCAGTCACCGTCGGTGGACCGACCGTCCGAGGACGACGAGGACTGACGGGGGCTAGTCCTCGAACAGCTCGAGGGCGGCCTTGGGCCGCTTGAAGGGCGCGATGATGTACGAGCCCTGCATCCGTTCACGGGACTCGCGCAGGATCTGCCGCGCGATGTCGAAGCCCTCGCGACGGGCCTCCGGACCGGCGTCGTGCAGGCGCTTGAGCACGTGGTCGGGCACCACGATGCCGGGCACCTCGTTGTGCAGGCGCTGGGCGAGCCGGAAGCTGGTGAGGGGCCACACCGCGGACATGACGGGGATCGGCGAGCTGCCGCCCAGGCGGTCCAGGAAGCGCTCCCAGGCGTGCCACTCGAAGAACACCTGGGTCATGGCGAACTGGGCGCCGTTGTCGATCTTGGCCTTGTACCGATCGACCTCGAGGTCGAGATCCTCGGCATTGGGGTTCACGGCCACGCCGATGTGGAAGTCCGGCGGGGAGCCGAGGTTGTTGCCGAAGCAGTCGCGGCCGTCGTTGAGCTCGCGGATCTTCTTCACGAGCCCGACGGAGTCGGTCTGGTAGACGTCGGTGCTGCCCGGCTCGCCGTGGACCATCGAGGGGTCGCCCGTGATCACCAGCACGTTGCGCACGCCCATGTTCCAGGCGCCGAGCAGGTTGCCCTGGATGCCCATCAGGCTCGCGTCGCGCGGGGTGTAGTGGGCGATGGTCTCCACGCCCTCCCGCTCGATGAGCGCGCTCATCCACAGGCTGTCCATGTGCAGGCGCGCCATGGGGTTGGAGTTCACGTCGACGGCGCTCACCACGCCGGCGTCGCGGAACGCCCGCACGGCGTCGAGGACGAGGTCGGTGCGGATGCCCTTGGGGGGATCGACCTGCATGGAGACGACGAACTCGCCCCGGGCGAACCGCTCGCGCAGGGTGTTGCCGTCGGCGGCCACCGCCCGTGCGGGACGCTTGCGGGCGGGCGCGGGAAGCTCGGTGATCGGGGCAGGGGACTTGCGCCGGACCTCGATCTTCGTGATCGCCTCGGCCATGGCGCGGATCTGCTCAGGCGTGGTGCCGCAGCAGCCACCGATGATGGAGGCGCCTGCCTCCGCGGCGTCGAGGGCGAACTGGCGGTAGTACTCCGGGTCGGTGGCCGGAAACAGGAACCGGCCGCCGGCGCGTCGGGGCAGGCCGGAGTTGGGCTGCACCGACAGCGGACGGCCGCCGGCACGGCGCGAGAGGTACCGCAGCGGCGACAGCATCTGGGCGGGGCCACGGGAGCAGTTCAGGCCCAGGGCGTCGGCGTCGATCTCGGCGAGCGCATCCAGGCGCTCGGTGATGGTGGTGTCGTAGCCGTCCTCGTCGCTCCACTCGTCTGCCGCCGGCAGCGTGAGCTGGGCCAGGATGGGCAGGCCGGAAGCCTTGCGGACCGCGTCGACGGCCACCTTGAGCTCCCAGGGGTCGGAGAAGGTCTCGAGGACGAACATGTCGACACCGCGGTCGTCGAGGGCGCTGGCCTGCTCGGAGAACACCTCGATGAGCTCCGACCGCATGGCGTCCGAGTGATCGGTGACGGCGTCCGTCGGGCCGATGGAGCCCGCGATGAGGGCATCCTTGCCCGCGATCTCACGGGCCTCGCGCGCCAGCTTGACCGCCTTGCTGTTGATCTTCGAGACCTGGTCCTCCAGGCCGAACCGCGCCAGCTTGAGCCGGTTGGCGCCGAAGGTGTTGGTCTCGATCATGCGGGAGCCGGCCTGCAGGTAGGCCAGGTGCACCTTCAGGACGGTGTCCGGGTGGGTGAGGTTGGTCTCGTCCGTGCAGCGGAAGGGACTGTCGACCATCTGGTGCAGCATCGACCCCATGCCCCCGTCGGCGACGACGATCTCGGTGCTGGTGAGCTGGTGTAGTCTGCTGGACAAGTGGCCTCCCTGCGTGTGGGGCGCTTGATAACATCCGGGGGTCGGGTCCGGAACCGATCAGACCGGGCCCCGTTGGCGGCAGCGGGGTCAAAATGCTAATATGCCGTGCATATGATGATGAAATAACGGCGTTACCCGGAGGGGTCCCGAATGTCCAGCATCGAACTGGCCAACAACCTGGTGGAAAAGGCCATCGAGGCGCTCGAGCAGGTCGAGAGTCCGTCCCTTCGCGCCATCACAAAGGCCGCCGGCAGCAGTACCCAGATGGTCTACACGCTCTTCGGTGGCGCGGCGGGCCTTTGGGCGGCGGCCGCGGAGACCTCCACCATGCTGCTGCTCGAGGCCCTCGCCACGGCGCCCGCCAGCCGCGAGGCGCGCATCCGCGCCTGGTGGACCTGGCTCGACGACCACACGGGTCCCGCCCGGGCCATCGTGCGTGCCGGTTCCAGCAGCAAGCTGTTCGAGCTCACCTTCTCGGGTGCCCTGATGCTGCAGGGCACAGGCGACCAGGCGCGGCTCATCGGCGCCCGTCACCTGTACGACCAGGGGGTCTGGAGCTCCGAGGACGCCCTTCAGGTGGCCCTGGGCGCACAGGGCTGATGCAGGAACGGGCGCTCCACCGTGGGGTGGGCGCCCGTGTGCTGAACGGCGGGGATGCCGCGGGAGCTCAGGCCTGAGCGGACCGGGTGACCCGGGGCGGCATCTGGGGGCCGGGGATCTCCTGGCGCTGGTCGATCATCCGGTTGTTCTCGTCGACCATCACGACCGTGGGCACGTGCGTGCGGGCCTCTTCGTCGGACATGTTGGCGTAGGTGGCGAGGATGACGAGGTCGCCGGGAGCCATCAGGTGGGCGGCCGCGCCGTTGACGCAGATGACGCCGGAGCCGTGAGGGCCGGCCAGCGTGTAGGTGACCAGGCGGGTGCCCTGGGTGACGTTCCAGATGTGGACCTCTTCGTTCTCCAGCATGCCGGCGGCGTCCATCAGGTCCTTGTCGATGGTGACGCTTCCCTCGTAGTCGAGATCGGCGTGGGTCACGGTGGCACGGTGGATCTTGGACAGGAACATACGACGTTGCATGGGCATCCTCCAATCAGGGGCGCCAGGGGCGGAAGGGGAAGGTGGCGTGCCTTTATCGCCATCTGTAGGCTTGTGCGAGTGCCGGATGGAATCCAGACACTTGATGAACCGGGAAACAGGGGGGAAACGGTGAGACGACATGGCCTGTCCCAGGGCAGGGTGGCCGGACTGCGCAAGCACGCGGGCCAGCAGGCACGCTTCACCGGGCGGCTCGTCCGTCCGTCCGATGGCGAGCTCGTGCACCACCTGCGGGTGGAGCTGTTCCTCGCCAAGGGCCGACGCGAGACGTTTCTTGCCCGAGGATTGGCCGATGCGAAAGGTCGCTTCGTCATTTCCGTGCCGCTGCCGGGGCACGCCGCCGGGGGCCACGTCCAGGCCCGGGTGCTCGCCCACCGGGGGGCGATGTCCGCCGACGAGCCGCCCGCCCACCGCTGGACGGTGGTCGCCCGGGCCCGCCTCGGCCCGCTCCGGGATCTGACGGGCGGCGACTTCGGCGCCATCGAGGTGGAGCTGGCCGCCTACCGGCCCGGACCGGTGCCTCGGCTGGCCTGGTCCGACGCCCACGCGCAGGACCCCCTGCCCGAGAACATGCTGCAGGCCTGGTCCAGGGCCTGGCACGCCCACCGGCCGGCCGGCACGGGGGAGGCCGTGGCCTGGCTGGGACGGGATGCGGAACCCGCCCGGGTCGGTGAGGTGGATGACACCGACCTGGCGGCCCTGTGGGCGCTGAGCCGCGATGCCGGGCTCCTGCAGGACGGCGTCCTGGCCACCTGGGACGCCCTCGGAGAGCCCATCCGGCTGCAGTGGGGGCCGAGCGGTGTCCAGGTCCACGACCTGCCGCAGGACGTCTCCAGGTCGGCCATGCGTCGCCTGGCCTGGTCCAGTCTGCTTCGGCACGCGCTCGTGCACCTCGTGTGGACCCGCCACCTGCTCACCTTGGAGGCGATCGCACTCGCCGTGCGCCGCAACCTGCGCGTGCACCCCCTCGCAGACCTCCTGGACGCCCACCTGCGGGGCGTCTGCCGGGTCACCGCAGTGCTGGAGTCCGCCGCCTTCCACCCCCAACAGGCCCCCCTGGCCTGGCTCGGGTGGCCGAGGGAGGTCCTCGGGCAGCGCCTGCAGCAGGCCATGCAGTCCGTCCACGGACAGCGGCTGTGGTCAGGTGCGGCGGCCCCGGATCACGTCGCGGAGGGCTTCCGGCAGGCGGTGGACGCCTGCCTGTCCGAGCAGCGCCGCCCCCACGAGCAGGCCTGGGTGGAGCTCGCGCGCTTGTCCCGCGACCTGTCCCGGCAGGAGGGCCCCGCCCCCCTCGTCCGCCAACGCAGCCACGACGCCGCCGACGACGAGCGGGTTCGTGCGTGGGCCACCGAGGTGCTCGTCCAGGCCACCTGGGGCACCGCACGTCTGCTCGAGGTGGTGATCCGGCCGCTGCTCGCCGAGGACCGCCCCCTGGCCTGGGCCCTGGTCGACGGACGGGTCACCAGCGTGGAGCACGGAGCGGCCCGCAGCTGGCGGGAGGCCTGTGTGCACACCCTGCGTGACGGGTTGGGGCAGGGGAGCTTCGATCCCCTGTCGGAGGCCAGCCCCTATGTCAAAAGGCTTCACGACAGGCTGGGAACGAGCCTGAGGACGGGGGTGCTCTGGTAGTCCCGATGCCCTGATGGCTCCGAGCGGGTTACGGGCGGGCTCCCTGGAGGCTCCATGAACCCCCTCAGCGTGGCGCCCATGATCGACCGGACCGACAGGCACTACCGGTTCTTCATGCGCCAGATCAGCCAAGACACCCTGCTGTACACCGAGATGATCACCACCGGTGCCATCCTGCACGGCGATCGCTCGTACCTGCTCGGCTTCGATCCCGCGGAGCATCCCCTGAGCCTTCAGCTCGGAGGCGACGACCCGGCGGCGCTCGCGGAGTGCGCCCGCATCGCGGTCGACATGGGCTACGACGAGATCAACCTCAACGTGGGCTGCCCCAGCAGCCGCGTGCAGTCGGGCCACTTCGGCGCGGTGCTCATGCTCGAGCCCCACAAGGTCGCCCGGGCCGTCGAGGCCATGCGCGCGGCCGTCGACGTGCCGGTCACGGTCAAGCACCGCATCGGCGTCGACGAGGTCGACCAGTACGAGCACATGCTGGACTTCGTCGACGTGGTGGCCGAGGCCGGCTGCACCCGCTTCACGGTGCACGCCCGCAAGGCCTGGCTGTCCGGCCTGTCTCCCAAGGAGAACCGGAACATCCCGCCGCTGCGCTACGACGAGGTGTACCGCCTCAAGCAGGAGCGTCCGCACCTGGAGATCGAGATCAACGGCGGCATCAAGACGGCCGAGCAGGTGCGCGAGCAGCTGAAGCGCGTCGACGCCGTCATGCTCGGCCGTGCGGCCTACGACGAGCCCTGGCTGTATGCCGAGCTGCAGCAGGAGATCTACGGCCGACCCGGCCCCAGTGCCGACCGGTTCGAGGTCGCCCATCGCATGATCCCCTATGTCGAGGCGTTCCAGGCCACCGGCCAGCCCGCCCACCGGGTCACGCGGCACATGCTGCAGCTGTTCAGCGGCGTGCCCGGCGCCAAGGCCTGGAAGCGGTTCCTCACCGTCCACCGGAGCATGGAGGGCCGCGCGCTCATCGAAGGGGCCCTGCAGGCCGTCGAAGAAGCCCGCGAAGCCGCCGCACGACGCACTGGAGAGTATCTTGCTTCCTCGACACATCTCGGTTGATGGCGCTCGGGCCGATGGGGCCCACACCGTGTTCATCCTGCACGGCATCCTCGGCTCCGGCCGCAACTGGCGCGCCTACGCCCGCCGTCTCGCCCGGCTGTACCCCGAGTGGCGCTACGTCCTCGTGGATCTCCGCAACCACGGCGACTCCCATCCCGCCACCGCCCCCAACACCCTGAAGGCCTGCGCCGACGATCTGGTCGAGCTGGCCGAGCACCTCGGCACCTGGCCCCAGGTGGTCATCGGCCACTCCTTCGGCGGCAAGGTGGCGCTCGCCTACGGGGCGCTGCGTCCCAAGGGGTTGCGCTCCATCTGGGTGCTCGACAGCCTTCCGGGCGCCGTGGGGCAGCTCTCCGAGAACAACGAGGTCCGCCGGGTCATCGAGATGGCCGGCAGCCTCGACATGCCGGTCCCTCACCACGACGCCGTGCTCGAGCACTTCACGTCGGTGGGGCTGTCCAAGGACATCGCCGGCTGGATGACCACCAACCTGCGGCGCACCGAGGAGGGGCTGTACTGGCGGTTCGATCTGCCGGCGATCCGGGAGATGCTGCAGGACTACCTCGTGCAGGACTACTGGCCGTTCCTGGAGGACACCGCCCTCGACGTGCACATCGTGCGGGCCGGTCGTTCGGAGCGCTGGAGCGAGGACGACATCGACCGTCTCGACCACCTCGACGCACTCGGCAGGATCCACCACCACCTCCTGCGCGATGCCGGCCACTGGGTCCACGTGGATGCACCGGAAGAATTGGCCGAGATGTTGTCCGCTTCCCTGGCCTGATTTCCTCGACATTCCGGTGCGCGACATCACGGTTTCCACCGTTCGATTTGCAGTACCGGAAACGCGTGTGCTATACGGCGCTCCCAACTCGTCGGGGGATCGCCATGAAGCCAGCATTGTTCGGGTTTGTTCTTCTCTTTTCGGCATGCGCCACCACCGGTGACGATGCCGTCGACTTCGGCGACGACGTCGGCCGCGACACCGATGCCCTCACGAACGACGAAGACGACGGCCCCGTCACCCTGCCCACGATCGACACCGGCGACGGTCTCGCCGCCGACACCGGCGAAGACGACGACGACTACCCCGACTACGAGGTCGACACCTCCGGCATGGGCGGCACCGGCGGCTTCGGTGGCCTCCCGGGAGGCCTCGGCGGCTCCGGTGGGTTCGGCGGCTTCGGCGGTTCGGGTGGCTTCGGTGGCACGGGCGGTTTCGGCGGAGGCTCCGGGGGCTTCGGCGGCGGGTCTGGTGGGTTCGGCGGAGGATCCGGTGGATTCGGCGGCGGCTCCGGCGGCTTCGGCGGGGGATCCGGTGGATTCGGCACCGGCGGTGCCGTCCCCCTCACCACGCCGGGCGGCGTGTTCCCGTTCCCCTGATGCAAAAGGCGCCGTTTCCCGGCGCCTTTCCTGCGTTGGGGGCATGAGGTGGTCGCGCACATGCAAGCAACGACCACCGCAATCCCCCGGGGCCACTTTTTCGTTGTGGGTCGGGCCATCATTGCGTATCTTGGCCCCGTCACGAACCCGTTTCAGGAGTATGGGTATGCGCCATATTGCGCTGCTTGCGCTGGGCCTCATCGCCACCGGTTGCGTCGCTTCGCCGCAGCGTGAGTCCACCATCAGCATGGACCCCGCAGTCATCGACAGCGGCTACACCGCCACCCCCAACAACTGCGAGACCCCCCGCGCACCCTTCATGGCGGAGTCCGCCGGCTACCACGAGGGTCTGTACGAGGGCTTCGGCGTCTACCGCTACGACTCCTTCAACGGTCTCACCTCCATCACCCTGCGCACCTGCAACCCCGGCCCCCAGCCCGAGTTCCTGAAGATCAACTTCTTCGGCGCCTCCCGCATGGATGTCGGTGAGCACACCGTCACGGGCACCGCACAGCAGGATGGCCTGGGCGTGGACTTCATCTACACCCTCGACATGCAGGACGACACCGTCCGCTGCTCCGAGCTGCCGTCTGGCGTGGTGAACATCGAGTCCTCCGATGCCGAGCGCATCACGGGTACCTTCGAGATCACCCTCGGCTGCCGCGACCTCGGCAACTCCTCCATGGACGAGCTCGGACCCACCGTGTTCGCAGGCGCCTTCGAGGCACTGAACAACGGCGCGGAGTGACCCCACGCCGCCTCGGCGGCTGGCCACACCAGGAGAGCCACTCCCTCACGGGGGTGGCTCTCCTGCGTTCGGGGCATGAACCGCCAGCGGGGGGGCGGCTGAGCCAGGGGCTCAGTCCGACACACCAAGGAACCGGCACACGTCGGGCGGGAGCGACGCCAGGCCGGGCGCCTCCTCGAGCGGCACCCACACGGTCGCGTGCCGCGTGTCCTCCGCCAGTGGCGTGGTGGGCCAGGCTCCGTCGCAGGCCGCCAGCAGGCTGCGCGCGAGGTCGGCCGGCAGGTGCAGCCATGCCACGAGGTCCCGTAGCTGGAGCTGCCGCTCGATGGCCAGGCCCACGTGGCCCATGGTCAGGCGCGGGTTGCACTCGGCGATGGCCCAGCGGGCGCCCTCGGCCTCCCGCACCATCATCAGGTCGACGCTGGCGGGGCCTTCGTAGCCTTGTTGCAGGAGCCAGCGTGCGATCTCGCCGCCCATGGCGGTCGCCTCGGCCATGAGGCTGGTGCCGCCCCGCTGCTGGGGTCGGAACAGGAGCTGCTGGAGGTGTTGCGGCCACAGGCGGAAGGCCTGGGGCCCGAGCAGGTGGCCCGCGTACTGCCCCCTGGAGGTGATGCACATCGGCCGGAGCGCTCGGACGGGCTTGGACATGCCGCTGTGCAGGAGCAGGCTGACGTCCGCCAGGCGCTCGTGCTCGGGCTCGAACACCAGGGGGCCACGACGCAGGGCCTTGAGGAGCGCACGGGGAGGGGAGGCGAGCTCGTCGACCGCCAGCCGGCCCTGACCACGTCCCGCCGTGCCCAGGGAGGTCTTCCAGCGGACCGTGTGACCTGGTGGGAAGGCCTCCTGCACGCTCGAGAGGGCGTCCGCGCTGTCCACGGCCACGCCGCGCAGGGGCGCGGGCTGTCCGAGGTGTGCGCGGAGCGCGACGTCCGCGGTCTTGTGGAACAGCTGGGCAGGGGTCTCGTCGAGGGCGGGGAGCGATCCACCGCGCGCGGTCTGCAGGGTGGCGGACACCTTCCCCGCCGCGGGCGTGTGGGCCCAGGGCCGCAGGCTGGTGGAGGGGCCAGCCCAGGTGTCGCCCACGTGCAGGCGAGGGAGCGTGAAGCCGCGCCGGGCCAGCTCGACCTGGTGCGCGCGGGGGACGTCCCGGTCGAGCAGGACGACGTCGTCGCGCCCTGCGAGGAAGATCATCAGGGGCCCGAGCTCCTCCCGGACGCGTTGGGCAGGCGCCGGGATGGGATCGCCCTGCAGCGTGATCTCCGCCTCGAAGTTCGGCCAGAACACGTGCGGGGGCCGGCCCTTGGAGCCCTGGGCCAGCAGCACCTGCTCGATGTAGTCGCCGGGGAGACCGGCGGTGCGCCGTCCCTCTTCGTCGAAGCCGATGCCCTTGGCCCGCACGGGCTCCAGGCTGGGGGGAAGCGCGGCCTGCCATGCCTGGAACAGCGGCTGCCCCGGATCCCGGAACGCCTCGAACCACCTGTGGCCCACGGTCACGTGGCGGATCTCGTCCCGGTGGACGATGGCCAGCAGCTCCGACGTCTGCGCATCGCCCATGTCGGCGAAGAGGTCGCGGAAGTGCACGGCGAAGTCGAGGTTGGCCTGCTCGAGGGTCATGCCCATGCAGGCGGAGAACTGGGCCGGACTGTCGACGTCCTTGAGGGCGCGCCAGAACCAGCCGCTCACGGACACGTCACCGAGCTGCACACCGAGTGCCTCCATGCGACGCAGGTAGGCCCTCAGGTGGCGCTGCTCCTCCACGATCGTGCGGGCGAGATCCCACCGGAAGGCCGCGGGGGCATCCGGGAACCGCAGCAGCGCGAGGGCCATCAGCTCGATGGCGAGGAGCTCGTGGTTGGCGAAGGCATGCAGCACGCGACCACGGCCCTGCGGCTCCCTCATACGGCTCAGGCTCGGGAACGCGTCCACGCCCTTGTGGGTGGGCGTGAGCGCGCCAGGCCGGCCGGGCTGGACGGGAACGCAAGACAGAGCAAGGCCCGGTCGCTCATCGCGGAGCGGACCGGGCTTTGCGAGCTTGTCTGTGAGGGTCTCGCCGAACAGCAGGCGCTCGGCGAAGTCTCGCAGTTCCAAGGGACCCTACTCGACGGTGGCCCAGATCTGGGCACGGGGGGTGGCGCCGTAGTTGATGAAGATGGCGCCGCAGTCGGGATCGGTGGGGTAGCTGATGCAGCCCGGGGGGGTGTCCCAGGTGTCGTGGTTGTTGTTGTTGGGATCCACGGTGCTCAGCAGGGCGGCAAGGTCGAAGACGATGCGCTGGTTCTCCCAGTCGAAGTCGCGGAAGGTGTACTCGGCGCGGGAGTCGAGCTTGCAGACCGGGTTGATGAAGCCTTCCTCGAGGGAGCACAGGAAGTCGGAGATGCGGACGGGGAAGCCGTCGGGCTCGCCGGCGGAGGTCATCTCGATCTTCACGAAGTAGCGACCGTTGAGCTCGTCGCGGTACATGTCTTCCACGCCGAGGGGGCCGGATGCCTGGGCGGGATCGATGTAGGAGCGGCCCTGGGGCAGGCCCACGGTGAACTCGACACCGGTGTACAGGGCGCCGGGCACGGTGCCCTTGGCGACCTTGTTCATCTCGGGGGTGCCGTTGTTGTCGGCGCAGGCGTGGGAGCCGTCCTCGAAGTCGAGGAGGACGTCGTCGCCGTTCTGGAAGTCGTTCTGCTCGAGCTCGAGGGGAACGCGCTCGCTGTTCTCGCCGATCAGGTTGATGCCGGTGATGAACATGCGGAAGTCGCCGAACTCGACATCGGCCGAGCGGTTGACACCGAGCTCGGGGTAGCGACCAGCACACTCGAAGTCGTTGGGACCGGCGACGGCGTGGAAGTTGATCTCCACGTCCATGACCTCGGGGTAGGTGGGACCGGTGTCTCCCGTGCCGAGCTGGTTGTCGTCGGCAGGGTCGGTGCAAGCAGTAGCGGCCAGTGCCAGAAGGGCGAAGGTGGCGTGACGGTACATCCGTTCTCCGAGGCGGAACTGTGAATCAGCCTTCCTTTAGCACAACCCCGGCCGTAGCCTCTACCCTGAAATTGCCAGACGGACGTAGCCGGCGTTGCTCGGAGACTACGCCGCAACGCGGTACGCGGCGCCGTCCAGCATGTGGAGGCGCCGCGCGCGTGTGTCGCCGGGATACCGCTCAGGGTTCGGCGTCGTCCTGGGCGGGTGCCGGCGGTCCGAGGCCCTGCTCCGCGTGGATGTCGGCGGTGTTCGTGGCCTCCGCCGAGACACAGGACTTGTGGGCCACCGCGTGGCACACGGCCTGCAGGAGCTGGTCGCCGGCCTGGCGGACCTCGTCGTGGGAGAACAGGTCGAACTGCTCCGCGGCGTGGTTGTTGTAGTCGTCGAAGGTGATCACGGCGGGCCCATAGGTCACGCCACGGGTCACGCCGTCCACGGTGTAGTTGATCCAGGTGTTGGTGCCGGGAAAGGCGTCCGTGTAGAAGTTCAGGGACGTCTTCATGCCGCTCGGGCGCCCCTTCTTCTTCTTCTTCGGGTGCTCCACGTCCCGGGTCAGGGTCACGATGTAGGACACCATCTTGCCCTCCTCGGACCCCAGGCACTGTACCGAGGCATGGGCGAGGGTGCTGTGGGCCTCGTCCCAGACATACTGGAAGCTGCACCGCCGCACCGGGCGCGCATGGCAGCTGTACTCCGCCGAGCGGGACCAGATGTCGAGGGGCTCGCCGTCGAGCTGGTCGTGGTCGAAGTAGTGCTGGTTGGGGGCGAAGGTCCGAGGCGTCACCAGGGGGCCCGATCCCTTGGCCACGCAGGTGGAGGCGGCGTCGAGGGTCTGGGCGACGGACTTCAGGACCGTCTCGGCCTCGAAGTCCGGATTGATGTACAGCTCCTGATCGGGCATCGAGGAGCCGAAGGGGACCATCGGTCCCCGTCTGACACCGGGCTCCTCCGCCATCGCGGGCAGCGCGAGGAGCAGGGAGAGCAGTGCGGGCACGGCCATCGGGACCTCCGTGTGGGGCGAGCGAGAACTGGCTCGAAGCACGGGGATCCCGTCGGATCATGTGGGCCGACCGCGGAACGCGTGTGAGGCCGGATCCCCCATGGGGCTGGCCCCTACGGGCGCTCCAGGGCGATCCACTGGCGTCCCTGGCCTCGCTGCACCAGCAACAGCACGGTGCCCTTGCCGGCGCTGAGGCGGCGCACCTCGTCGGCCGTGCGGACGGGCTCCCGGTTGACCTCGAGGAGGATGTCGCCCGGGATGAGGCCAGCCCGCGCCGCCGCGCTGCCGCGATCGAGGTCGGCGATGACCACGCCGGTGTCGAGGCTGCCGGGCAGGGGCGCCCCGCGACGTCGGGCCTCGTCGAGACCCATCAGCGACACGCCACCCCACAGCTCGCCGCCGCCGGTGCGGGGCTGGCTGGACTTGGCGACCTCTTCGGCGTCGCTGCGCAGCGCCACCCGGATGGTGCGGGGCTTGCCGTCGCGGATGATGCGCACGTCTACAGGCTTGCCGGCGGGCATCAGTGCCACCTTGTTGCGGAGCTGGGCGCCGCTGGCGATGGGCTCGTGATCGATCGCGACGATGAGGTCGCCCTCCTCGATGCCCGCGGCCTTCGCGGCGCCATCGGGCAGCACCTGGGAGACGAGCACGCCCTCGGTGCCATCGGGGATACCGAACGCGGAGGCCAGGGTGCGGTCGACGTCCTGGATGAGCACGCCCAGGTACGAGCGGTTGACCTTGCCGTCCTTCAGGAGCCGATCACCGATCTCGGTGGCCAGGTTGGAGGGGATGGCGAATCCGAGGCCGTTGTTGCCGCCGGAGCGGCTGAAGATGGCCGTGTTGATGCCGACGAGCTCGCCCTTCATGTTGACGAGGGCGCCGCCGGAGTTGCCCGGGTTGATGGCGGCGTCGGTCTGGATGAAGTCCTCGTAGCTGGCGAGCTGCAGATCGGTGCGGCCCGTGGCGCTGACGATGCCCATGGTGATGGAGTGGTCGAGGCCGAAGGGCGATCCGATGGCCAGCACGACCTCCCCGAGGCGCACGGCGTCGGAGTCGGCCAGGGGCAGCGTGGTCAGATCGCCGGGGACCCTGCCCTGGATGCGGATGACGGCCACGTCGGTGGGCTTGTCGGAGCCCACCACCTCGGCCTCGAAGATCCGGCCGTCGTGCAGCTGCACCTGCACCTTGCTGGCATCCTCGACGACGTGGTGGTTGGTCAGGATGGTGCCCGAGGCGTCGATGATCACGCCGCTGCCGGTGCCCGTGGCCTCCTGGGGCTGTTGCGTGCCGAAGGGCAGGCCGAAGGGCCCCATGGTCTGCTGCACGGTGCGGGTGGACTGGATGCTGACGACGGCGGGCACGACGCGTTCGGCGACGTCGGCGATCTGCATCAGCTCACGGGTCGGGGCGGCCTCGGCGGCGGGCATCGCGCGGCTGAGCGTGGTAGCCACGGGGGCATGACCGGTCGGGGTACCGCAGGCCATCAGCGTGGTGGCCAGGGCGAGGGTCGTCAGCATGGACTTTCGCATGGGGGCTCTCCTGTCTGGTCGCTTCCGGTATGGTCACGTGGAACGTGCAGTGGGACATACGCATCATCTTCGGACTTTCTACCAGCGGCAGGAACATCGTGACGACGGGTGACGAATCCCGCCGTTCCGGCGCCCGAACTGCCGGGTCGTGCAGGGAGACCGCGATGCTTCGTGACATGTACCGGCGGCCGGAACCGGCCTGTTCGCGGCGCCGGACGGCACGCTGGGCGGGTTGCGTGGCGGCCGTGCTGATGGCCCTGCCGGGCGCGTCGGATGCCGGGGAGTCCGCCGTGCAGCGGCTCAAGCCCTGGGGCGTCGGCTTCGCAGTGGGCTTTCCCTCCACCCTGACGGTCAAGGGCTACGTCTCGCCGAGGGATGCCCTCACGGGGCACCTCGGACCCACCCTGGGCGTCAACGGCCTCACGCTGCGGGGCCAGTACGAGATGAAGGTCGCCGACCTCGCGCAGTTCAAGTTCGGTGACCTGGTGTTCGGCTGGCAGGTGGGCGCGTCGGTGAACCTGCTGTTCGGGCAGGTGGTCTCCGATCAACCCGTGCGGTTCGGTGTCCTGGCCGGCGTGCACGTGCAGCTGCGCCTCAACGCGGTGCCGCTGGGCCTGTATGCCGAGGTCAGCCCCACGCTGTACCCGCTCGACCTGCTGCCCGGCGCGTCCTTCCTTCCGGCCTCCGTGGTGCTCTGCGTGGGCGCGCGCTGGTACTTCGGCAACCGCAAGGTGATCCGGGTCAGCCTGCCCGAGGCCCTCGAACAGCCGTCCCAAGAGCCCCCAGAGCTGTGAGCTGCTCCCGGGCGTGCTCTGCGCCCTGGAACAGGAAGGCCTGCATGCCCACGTCGTGGGCGCCGCGGATGTTCTTCTCCCGGTCGTCGACGAAGAGGATCTGCTCCGGGAGCAGGCCGAGCTCCCGGGCGGGCGCGAGGTAGGCCTCGGGATCGGGCTTGCGGATGCCCGTGTGGCAGCTCACGTAGCGCCAGGACAGGAAGCGGCCGAGCTGCAGCTTGTCCTCCATGAGCGTGTACAGCGTGGAGTAGTTGGACAGGGCGAACATGGGCATGTCGGCGGCGTGCAGATCGGCACAGAGATCCTCCATGCCGTCGAGCCAGCGGTAGCCCTCGCGGAACGCCGCCTTGAGCGCGTCCATGTCGATGTGGTGACCGCGCACGGCGTTTGCCGCGTAGGTCTTCTCGTGGATGTTGCCCTTCTCGAAGTCGAGGTAGGTCTGCCGGCTCTTGGCGTCGAAATAGGACGTCAGGTCCATGTTCGTGACCGACGTGACCACCTCACGGAAGGGGTCGTAGACCAGGGTGTCCATCACGTCCCACAGCACGGCCTTGATCATCTCGCCTCCGGGCCCCCCAGGCGGGCGGGCGCCTACTGGTAGGGCTCTCCTCGGACCCAGGCAACCAGGCTGTGACGGATCCCTCGCGTGATGGGGGTGACGAGGTGGGGCAGGAAGGCGGGGAACACGGTGGCATCGCCCTGGCCCCGACCCGCCGTGCCCGAGGGCTCGCTCCAGTCGGCTCGCGCCTGCCCGTGGGTGGTCAGCTCGTAGGTGGGCCGCACGAACGTGAGGTCGCCGCCGTCGTAGGTGGAGGGGTCGCTGAGCTGGATGGCCACCGTGAGCTGTCGGGTGGCGTGGAGGAAACCGAAGTCCGCGTGGACCGAGAAGCGACCGCCCGGTCCGTAGGAGCCGAGCTGCAGGGGTTCGATCTCCGTGAGGCGGAACCCGTAGACCTCGTCGTTCACCGTGCGCAGGGCATCGTCCACCCGGCCGTACATCCAGTCGGTGAGGTCGCCGGAGGGCAGCCAGCGGACGACGCTGTCGCGGCCGGACATCTCGGTCATCGAGGCGCTGTCGTAGGCGCCGGTGCCCTGCACCTGGGGCCACCGGCCTCGTTCGGAGAGGATGCGGGCACACTCCTGGGCGCTGAACAGGCCGGGCAGGTGGATGACCTGGGTGCTCGGGGGGGCGCGACGTGCGAGCTGCAGGGGCGCGACGGGAAGCCTCATGGCGCCAGCTCCTGCTGCAGCCAGGTGATCAGGCCGACCATCGGCGGGGCCGCTGGATCGGAAGCGGGTGCGCAGGCTCGTGCGAGCAGCGCGGCGAGGGCCTCACGGCGGCTCACGGGGTCGCTGGGAAGGCTGGCGACCTCCTCGAGCGCCCGGCGACGACGGAGGTGCTCCCGGGCCGTGGCCTCGGGCGCGCAGCCCTCCACGATGCGGGCCTCGACCTGCTCCACGGCGGCCTCGGAGGGGTGCACGCCGTCGGCATCCCACCAGCGCTCGGCTCGCAGCTCGTCCATGAACAGCTCCAGGACGGGCAGCACGTGCAGGCGGGGGAACGCCTCGGACAGCGCCTCCGCGGCGAGCGCGAGGGCGGCCTTGGAGCGCAGGTTCTCGGTGCTGCCGAAGCGCAGGTGCCGGACGGGGCTCACGGTGAGCCAGACGTCTGCCTCGGGCTGGGCCTCGAACAGGGCCTGCAGGGCAGGGGAGAGCGCGTCCGTAACCTCCGACGGGGAGAGGCGCCGGCGCCGGAAGCGCTCCGCCGGATCATGGTGGCAGTTGGCCACCACCTCTCCGGTGGCACGCAGCTCGTGGACCACGGCCGTGCCGAGGGTGAGGATCACGAGGGGCGCCGGTCCGGACAGCTGCCGGCGGGCCCAGGTGGCCCGGGCCTCGATGTGCTCCAGGAGCTCGCCCCGCGACGTGCGGGAGAAGTCGTGGTGGTGCCACCAGCTGCGGTGGCGCTCGCGGCCCTCGGTGAGCGCCTCCTCGGGCAGCGGCTCGTCGGCGAGCAGCCACTGCAGGCCCCGGGCGATGCTCACCGGGTCGTACAGGGTGCCGAGGGGGTTCACGTCGACCTCGAAGCCGGCCACGGCCAGCCGGGACCCGACGCGGTCGGCGAAGCAGGAGCCGAGGGTGACCACGGGGCGGCCGTAGCGGAGGGTGTCCGGCGCGCGCAGGGGGATGCGCAGGGGCCGTCGCGCCTCCGAGCGCCAGGGCACCGACGGGCCGGGCGCGTGGTGCAGGGACAGGTGCAGGTGTTCCGCCATGGGGCTGTCGTCCTCGGTGAGGGCCAGGAGCGGGCGTAGAAGGGCGATCGGGGGCGCGGATCGGGGCAGGCAGGCCGTGACCCGGCGAAGCCCCCGCGCGCGCAGGGAGTCTACCAGTGCATCGGGCAGCCGGAACCAGGCCGGCTCGGCGTAGACGCCGTGGGGCAGGGGAAGGCGGGCGATGCGCGCCCGGTCCAGGTCGACCTCGACACGGCCCAGGGGCGCCGGCGTGACCCGCGTGTGAAGGCCGCGGCCGTGGTGCACGGAGACGCCGAGGGCCTGCAGGGCGGCCTCGAGGTGGCCCTCGACGGGAACGCCTGGGGTGTCGGCGGGCAGCACGGCGACCCACGGCGCGACGGACCGGGGGTCGGGTGCGAACGGCGGGCCGGCCTGCTGAAGCCAGACCGACCGGTCCACCTGGGCGAGCGCCCCCCACAGGGCTGCGGGCGCGTGGTCCGTGGTGTGCCGACCGGCGAGGGTGTGCCGCAGCAAGGGCTCCCGGAGACCCTTGCGCACGAAGGCCAGGCCGAGATCCAGGTAGCGACGCAGGCTGTGCAGGCCCACGCCGCTGGCGGAGGGGAGCACGGAGGCCGGCCACAGCTCGTACTGCAGCAGCGCGGCGCCCGCCTCGAGCACCATCCAGCTGCCGGGAGCGCCGTGCCATGGGCGGGCCGGCCCGTGGCAGAACTCGTGGAGGAGACCTGTGGCCAGCGGGCCGTCGAGGAGCGCCTGTGGGCTGGAGCCCCCGTCGAGCGACGACTGGAGGTGGGGCATGTCGGCGTGGCCCAGCCCCACGGGCACGAGCTGGCCGCCGTAGAAGGTGCTCCCGACCAGCTCGCCGAGGGGCCGGTCGAGGTCGAGCCAGGTCGCGGGCCCGAGTCCCAGCGCTTCGTGCAGGTGGGCCAGGCGACCCAGGTGATCGCGCAGCCTGCTGCCGGGCACCAGGGGCCGCTGCCAGGCGCAGGCGAGGGGAGCCGGCAGGCGATCGCTCGTGGCAGCGCTCTCTGTCTCAGCCCGAGCGTACCAGTCACGCCACACCTGGGTCTCACCGCCTTCACGGGCGGTCTCGAGCCACGCCAGGGAGCTGTGGACGAGGCTTGGATGGGGCGTGGTCGGGGCGTCCTGCATGGACGGCGACGGTATCACGGGGCCTGCGGTGATTCCCGTACCGAACGTCCTGGCGGGTCGCGAGACATTGGTGCAAGGTCTTGCGTGAAACATTCTCGGAGCTCGACACCATGTAGGTCTCCCTTCCCACGCGCCGGACTTCTGCGAGTACATCGACGGCTGCACGGACCCCGAAGCCTCGAACTTCGACCCCCAAGCCACCCGCGACGGCGGCTCCTGCATCACCTGACCGCCCCGGTCCCGCCCGCGCTCCACCCGTCACCTTGGAGGCACATCGAACACGCCCCAGCCCGCCCTTTCGGGGATTCGTCCGGTTCCTCCGGCGCCCCGCCACCCGTCCAGGCACCCGTCCGAAAAAAGCAAGTGCCGGTCCTGGGACCTTGATGTAGAATCGCGCCCGTATGGAGGCCTTATGCTGCACCCCCGCCATGGCTTGATGTTCCTGATGACCGGCTTCGCGCTCAGCGCGTGCGAGGTCGAGCCTGACTGCAACGACAACCAGACCCTCGAAAACGGCGTCTGCGTGGACAACCCGATCGAGACCGACACCGGTGATACCGGCGGTCCCAACGTCGATCCGGACCTCTTCTCCCCCGTCCGCATCAGCCTCGACATCCAGCGCATTCCCAACAAGACCCACCTCTCCCTGAAGTGTGGTGAGGAAGGCGGCGAGATGCGCGAGTACATCGGCTCCAGCAACTTCCAGTCCAAGCGCGAGCACAAGCTCACCCAGGAGATCCTGAAGGAGACCTACTGCACGGTCGAGCTCTGGGATGCCGCCGGTGGTGAGATTCCCGCAGGCAAGGTCCGCATCTGCGACGTCTACGTCGACGAGTGGGAGGCCGAGCGCATCCCCTCCGATCAGAACGGCGGCGTCAAGATGGCCTCCACGTTCAACGTCCTCGAGTGCATCGACGGCTGCACCGACCCCGTGGCCGAGAACTACGACGAGAACGCGACCCGCCTGCCCCACGATGACTACTGCGAGTACATCGACGGCTGCATGGACGACCGCGCGATCAACTACAACGTCGCGGCCACCCGCGACGACGGCACCTGCGACTTCGGCGGCTACGGCATCGTCGAGGTCGACCTGGCCATGGACTCCGAGCCCGAGGACACCACCGTCCACCTCGTGTGCGACGGCGTCGAGGTCCGCGCGGCGAGCGGCTTCGCCAACCCCCAGGTCCCCGAGACCGTCTCCTGGCCCAGCGACGCCGGCAACGACTGCCACGTCGAGGTCGGCGACCTCGCCGGCGATCTCGGCCCCGCAGGCACCGTCCGCGTCTGTGGCGAGGCCGTGGCCTCCTGGGAAGCCTGGGACCTCATCCCCCAGGGTGGCTCCGGTGGCGGCCTGAGCCTCGGTGCCTACCGCACCGACATCTCCGGCACCTTCTTCATCCCCGCCTGCAGTGGTTGCGTGGACCCCGAGGCCACCAACTTCGACGAGGATGCCTACATCGACGACGGCTCCTGCACCTACTGAGCTTCGTCACTCCATACGACCGACGCCCCGGCCAGTCACTGGCCGGGGCGTTCGTCGTCTTGGGAACAGGTTCGTGCGATCCTGGATCGGGGACCGACCCTCAGCGGGCACGGCCCTTCACGTCGATCAGGAACTCGAGGCTCTCCTGGTTCCGCAGCACCCCCAGGGGCGCCACGTAGGGGCTGAAGCCGAAGTCCGCGTGGGTGAGCTTGAAGGAGCCACGGGCCGAGAAGCTGCTGCCGTCTGCGGAGACCGTCATGGGCACGCTGATCGCCTTGCCCACGCCACGCACGGAGATCTCGCCCTTCACCGTGACGGAGCTGCCGCTGCCGGAGCAGGAGGTGGCCCGGAAGCTGATGCGGGGGAAGTTCGAGGCGTACAGCTGGCTCTTGCCCCACATGTTCTTCTTCAGCTTGTCCTTGTCCTTGTCGGAGATGGTGTTGTCGTCGAGCCCCATCTGCGAGCGGGAACGACCCGGGTCGACGACGAGCTCCGAGACGGGGAAGGAGATGTCGACCTCGCAGCCCGAGGCGCCTTCTGCCGGCCAGGTGACCGTGCCGTCGAAGGTGCGCGCCGCGATCACGTGATCGTGGCCCATGCCCGACGCCAGGCTCTCGCGGTCATAACGGATGACCACATACAGGTCGCTGCCTGCAGGATCGAGCTGGTAGGTGGTGGCCTCCTGGGCCGACGCGGCGATGGGCGCCAAGAGCGCCATCGTGAAAGCCTTGATCCTGGTACTCATCTGGTGTGCCTCCTGCAGTGCCTGACGTGAATCCACTTGCTTCGTTACCATCCACAGGCACGAATCGCGACCGGAACCGATGAGGTCGACACGCTTGCACCCGGTCGGGTAGATAGGTCCGTAAACCAACGGAGAGTCGATGTCTGCCCATTTCAAGACACCTGCCATCGGTGGAGCTTCCCTGGTGGAGGATCATCAGCTCGATGCCCGCATCGCCGTCATCGGCGTGGGTGGCGCCGGGTCGAACATCATCGACTCCCTCATCGACCGCGGCATCTCCGATGCGGTGCAGACCATCGCCATCAACACCGATGTGCAGGCGCTCAACCGCTCTCGTGCCGGTCGCCGCTACAAGCTCGGCGCCGACATGACCTGTGGCCGCGGCACCGGCTCCGACCCCGACAAGGGCCGTGAGCTCGCCCTGTTCCACCGCGATCAGATCGGTGAGCTCCTCGGCGGGTTCGATCTGGTCTTCGTCGTGGCCGGCATGGGCGGCGGCACGGGCTCCGGCGCGGCCCCCATCATCGCGGGCACCCTGCGCGAGACGGGCGCCCTCGTCGTGTCCGTGGGCACCGCGCCCTTCGGCTTCGAAGGCAAGCGGCGCGGCCGTGTGGCCCGCCAGGCCCACGAGGCCCTGCTCGACTGCTCCGATGCCGTCGTGGTGCTCCGCAACGATCAACTCCTCCGCGTAGCCAACCAGCAGACCCGGTTCCGCGACGCCATGCGTCTGGTCGACAACCACGTCTCCGAGATCCTGCAGGGTGTCGTCGGCATCCTGGCCCGTCCGGGCTCCGTCAACGTCGACTTCGCCGACCTGCGTGCCATCCTCGAGGATCAGGGCGAGGCCATGTTCGCCGTGGGCCACGGCGCGGGCGATCACCGCATCCACGACGCCCTCGTCCAGGTGCTCAACGTCCCTCTCCTGCAGGACCGCTACCTCGACGCCGCCCAGGCGGTCATGGTGTTCATCGAGTGCCGCGAGGAGCCCGGGCTCAAGGAGTTGTCCGACATGGTCGAGCAGATCCAGGCCGAGGCCCACCCCGACGTCAACCTCATCTGGGGCTGGTGCGTCCACGACGACCTGCCCCAGGATGTCCGCCTCACGCTCCTCGCCACGGGCTTCCCTGCCTCCGGTGGGCACGCCACGTCCGGCTGGGGAGATCGCGACGGCAGCTGGCGGGTGCAGGACCGCGCGAGCCACAGCAAGGGGCACGGCGGCCACGGTTCTCCGGATCTCTTCCGCCCCCTCGACTGAACCATCAGGGGCCGCACCACGAAGGGGCGCTGGCATCACGCCAGCGCCCCTCGTTCGTTCTGGAGACGTTCGCCGCGGGCGCGGATCAGCTGCTGATCACGGGCCCCAGCGACTTCACGGACAGGATGGACCGCTCGTCGGCCAGGCGATGCGATGCACGGGACAGGGCGTCGACCAGGGAGCTGCCGATGATGACGCCGGTGTCCTGGCCACCCTCGTGGCTGTAGGAGACCTGCCAGGCGAAGCCAGACGTGGCATCGCCCTTGCGCGTGGACTTCGTGGGGGCAGGGGAGGGCGACAGCTCCTCGGCGATCTCCACCACGCCACTGCGCCGAGGAGCCGGTGCGGGCGCCTCGTCGAAGTCGTCGTGGTCGGTGGGGGCGGGAAGGCCGTCGGTGAGCTTGCGCATGAGTGCCTCGATCTCGGGAGGCGACATGCGGCCCGCGGCCGGGATGCCGTGCTTGATGCGGTAGTTGCGCACCGCACCGAGGCTCATCTGGGTGAACTCGGCCACGACGCGGTCGGGCACCTTGCCCAGCAGGTTCGCGTAGTCGTCGAGCTTGGACTGCCGGTTTCCGCGAGGCGCAGGCCGGCGGCGTGGGCCCTTGTAGCCCGGGATGTTGTGGCGAGCGCGGTAGCTCGCGATGGTGCGCACCGACACACCCGCGAGGCGTGCGACCGCGGCATCGGGCATGCGGCCCAGCAGGTGGCCGTGCTTCTCGATGAGCGAGTCCTTGGAACCGGGACGCTTGCTGCCGCTCTGCACGGTGCGACGGACGCCGGCCTTGCGGAAGCTGGTGGACAGCTCCACCACCGACACGCCCAGGTGCTCGGCCAGGTCCTTGAGGGGCATGTCGTCCTTCAGCTTGATGGCATCTTGCCACCAGTCCGGAGTGGACGAGGCCGCGCCCTGACGGCGACGGAGGTAGGTGACGAGGTGGGCGCGCTGCTCGGGGCTGGGTGCACTCACACCCTCCTCCCAGCGTTCGATCGTCTGCGACTCCACCCCGATGGCCTCGGCCAGCTGCTGGCTGGACATGCCCTTGTGCTCGCGGTTCTCTCGAATCCAATCATGCAGCTGCGTCATGCAGGCTCCCTCGCTAGGCCGGCGTACCGACATCACACCACCGATGCATCAGATCGACTATAACGCAACATTTCAAGCCCCAGAACCCCGTATGCACCAAAGCAACGGTGAAAGCCCCGTTGCCGGAGAAGGCAACGGGGCTTTGCGGGGTCTCGCATGTGTGGCAACGCGTCACAATGTCTGCAGCCGCGTTGGCGGTACCCATCAGGCCTGGGGATTCTCGAAGATGGCGGCCGCTCCCATGCCACCTCCGATACACATGCTGACGATGCCGTAGCGGATGCCATCGCGGCGCATCTGGTGCAGCAGGGTGGCGGTGAGCTTGGCGCCGGTGCAGCCGAGGGGGTGGCCCAGGGCGATGGCGCCGCCGTTGACGTTGACGATGTCCTGGTTCAGGCCGAGCTCGCGCACGCAGTACAGCGCCTGGCTGGCGAAGGCCTCGTTGAGCTCCACGAGGCCGATGTCCTCGATCTTGAGGCCGGCCTGGGCGAGCGCCTTGGGGATGGCGTACGCGGGGCCCACACCCATGATGTCCGGGGGCACGCCGACCACCGCGAAGGTCTTCAGGGTGGCCAGGACGTCGAGGTTGCGCTCCTTGGCCCAGTCGAGGCTGGCGACCATGGCCGCGGCCGCGCCGTCGGAGACCTGGGAGCTGTTGCCGGCGGTGACCGATCCGCCGAGCTTGAAGGGGGACCGGAGCCGGCCGAGGGCCTCCAGGCTCGTGTCGCGACGGGGACCTTCATCTACCTGAAAGGTGATGTCGTGCCACGCGCTGCCGTCGAAGACCCGGGTGTCGACGGGGACGATCTCGTCGGTGAACCGGCCGGCGTCGATGGCGGCGGCCGCCCGCTGGTGGGACTGCAGGGCGAAGGCGTCCTGGTCCGCACGGCTGATGCCGAAGCGCTCGGCGACGATCTCGGCGGTGATGCCCATGGGGGTGTAGGCATCCGGGCGCTCGTCCATCAAGGTGGGATTCGGTGCGGGCTTCTGGCCGCCCATCGGCACGATGGACATGGACTCGACGCCACCGGCCAGGACGGCGTCGTTCCACCCGGCCATGATGGAGCTGGCCCCCTGGGCGATGGACTGCAGGCCCGAAGAGCAGAAGCGGTTGATGGTGAGCGCGGGCACGGAATCGGGCAGTCCGGCGAGGAACCCGCCGATGCGGCCGACGTTGGTGCCCTGCTCGGCCTCGGGCATGGCGGTGCCGACCACCAGATCGCCGACCTCCTTGGGGTCGACGCCGGAGCGCTCGACGGCGCTCTTGAGGGCCACGCCGAGGAGATCGTCGGGACGGGTGTCTTTCAGGGAACCGCGCTTGCCCTTGCCCACAGCGGTTCGGACGGAGGAGACGATGGCGACTTGTCGCATGGGATGTCCTTTGGTCTATCGGGACGGGGCGCCTTCCGGCACCCCGACGGGTGCGTGGTTCAGTTGCGGAGGGGCTTGCCCTTGGTGAGCATGTGCTCGATGCGGGCGAGGGTCTTCTCCTCGCCGCACAGCGACAGGAAGGCCTCACGCTCGAGGTCGAGCAGGTGCTGCTCGGAGACCATGGTGCCGGCGGGCACGTCGCCGCCCACCAGGACGTTGGCCAGCTTCTTTCCGACGGTGACGTCGTGGTCGGTGGCGAATCCACCCTGGTGCATCTGGAACAGGAACGCCTCGATGGCTGCGAAGCCGGAGCCACCCGCGGCCTTCACGGTACGGTGCGCCGGCGGCTGGTAGCCGGTGGCTGCAAGACCGAGGGCCATCTGCTTGGCGTGGGCCAGGCGGGCATCCTGGTTGAGGACCATCGAGTCCGTGGGACGCAGGTAGCCCCAGGCACGGGCCTGCTCGCCACTGGTGGCCACCTTGGCGGTGGCGATGCGCTCGAAGGCCTTGAAGATGAAGGGGTTGGGGTCGACGTCGATGTCCTTGGGGATGTCGCCCAGGTAGCGGACGGCCAGCTCCTTGGTGCCACCGGCGCCGGGAATGAGTCCCACACCGACTTCCACGAGTCCCATGTACAGCTCGCCGGTGCCCACGGTGTGGGTGCACTGCATCGCCACCTCGGCGCCACCACCGAGGGTGAGGGCGTGGGGCGCGACCACGACCGGGCGTGCGCTGTACTTGGCGCGCAGCATCAGCTGCTGCAGGCGGTTCACCATGGCATCCATGGCCTTCCAGTCGCCCGCACCCGCGCCCATCATGATCATGAGCAGGTTGGCGCCGGCACAGAAGGCCTTCTTGCCCTCGTTGCCCACCACGAGACCCTCGTAGGCGCCATCGTCGAGCAGATCGAGCGCGTGCTCGTACATCTCGATGATGCCGTCGTCGAGCGCGTTCATCTTGGAGCGGAACTCGAGCAGCAGGGCGCCGTCGCCCATGTCGTGGAGCGTGGCGCTGGGGTTGACCTTGAGGGGCTCACGGGTGGCCTTGAGGTTGGCGATGAACAGCTGGCCTTCGGAGAAGGGCACGGGCGCCACCTGGCCGTCGTAGGTCCAGTAGGTGAGGGTGCCGTTGGCATCACGCTCGTAGAAGGACTCCCGGCCGGCATCCAGCATGGCCTGGACCCAGGCGGGGATGGTCTGGCCGTCAGCCTTCATGCGCTCCACGGACTTGCGGACGCCGATGGCATCCCAGGTCTCGAAGGGACCGAGATCCCAGCCGAAGCCCCAGCGCATGCCGCGATCGACGTTGACGACGTCGTCGGCGATCTCGGGGATGCGGTTGGCGGAGTACAGCAGGGTCTCGCTGGTGACCTCCCAGGCGAACTTCGCGCCCTCGTCGTCGCCCCAGATGATGGCGGCCACCTGCTCCTCGACCTTGTCGAGCTTGCGGGCCTTGCCGACGCTCTTGAAGCGGGGCTTCTCGGACGCGCGGTACTCGCCGGTGGCGAGGTCGAGCGCGAGGATGGCCTTCTTGCCGTCGACCTTGGTCTTCTTGTAGAAGCCGGCGCCGGCCTTCTGGCCCGTGCGGCCGCTCTCGATGAGGTTCTTCACGAAGTCGGGCAGCTTGAACCAGTCGCGCCGCTCGTCGCCCTCGGCCATCTCGGCCACGGTGTGGAAGACGTGTCCGAGGGTGTCGATGCCCACGACGTCGGCCGTGCGGAAGATGGCCGACTTGGGCCGGCCCATGGCCTCGCCGAAGATGGCGTCGACCGCTTCGACGGTGAACCCGTGCTCGAGCACCGCCTTGAAGGTGGCGGCCATGCCGAACACGCCGATGCGGTTGGCGACGAAGTTGGGGGTGTCCTTGCCGTAGACGATGCCCTTGCCGAGGGTCTTCTCGCCGAAGGTGGCCACGGCGTCGGTGACGGCGGGGAGGGTGGCGTCACCGGTGACGAGCTCGAGCAGACGCATGTAGCGCACGGGGTTGAAGAAGTGCGTGATGAGGAAGTGCTCGCGCATCTCCTCGGGCATGCCGGCCGCCATGTCGGCCAGGGGGATGCCGGAGGTGTTGGACGACAGGATGCTGCCTGCGCGGCGGTTGCTGGCCACCCACTCGAACACCTTCTTCTTGATGTCGAGGCGCTCGACCACGACCTCGATGATCCAGTCGCACTCCGCGAGGAGCTCACCGTGGTCGTCGTAGTTGGCCGGGGTGATGAGCTGGAGGTTCTCCGGCACGTACAGGGGCGCCGGCTTGAGCTTCTTCAGCCCCGCGATGCCCTTGAGGGCCAGCGCGTTGCGCTCCTTGGGGGAGTCGCCGGCGCCGGACGGCACCATGTCGAACAGGACGCTGGGAATCCCGGCGTTGGCCAGGTGCGCGGCGATGCCGGTGCCCATCACACCGGCGCCGAGCACGGCGACTTTGCGGATCGGGTAGGCGGAACCATTGGTGGACATTCCATTCCCTCGGTTGGCGCGACGGTGCGCGGTTGGATGATTCATGGTGATGTACGTCCTGTGTTGGAGGGCGGCCGGACAGGCCTGCGCGCGGCCCCGTGGAGACATGGGTCTTGAATACTTAGCAAGCACAGCAAGTATGCGTCAACGTTCGTCACCGGCGCCACGGGTTCAAGGAATATCGCCCCGATCGTGGGCCCACATCTCGCCCATATCCCACGTTTCACGTGCCCGTATGAAGGGAAGGCAATTCCGGTCCGGGATCACGAGAGCACGTTCGTTATCGGTGCCGTGAGGCGTCGCGGTGCGCGAGCGCGTCGGATTCATGGCGCGGCCGTCGCCCCCGGTACCGCCTTCCCGACAGGTCTTCGCCCCCATGTCGCGCCGCCGTGCGACTCCGAGCCCACCATGGGACACACACCACGGAACCTTTGCAGGACCGCCATGGGGGACGGATCTGCCGGTACACCCTTCGCTACCCGGACTTCGGGTGGCGACCGGACGGGCCGGGGCAGGGGAGGGTGCCCCCCTCGCGTCCCGCGCAGGTGGACGAGGAGGCTAGACCTCTCCTAGACTGGCGCAGGCGCCTCCTGCGGATTCATGAGGCGACCCGCGCGTCTCCCCGAACGATACGAGGACAGATGAACGCCGCCAAGACGGAGTCCAAGGGGCTCGGAGCCTTCCTCGGTGTGTTCACGCCGACCATCCTGACCATCCTCGGCGTGATCATGTTCATGCGCGTGGGGTGGCTGGTGGGTACCGCCGGCCTCGTCGGCACCATGGTCATCGTGGTCATGGCCAACGCCATCACCTTCCTCACGAGCCTGTCGGTGAGCTCTCTCGCCACCAACATGCGCGTGGGCGTGGGCGGCGCCTACTTCATCATCTCCCGCAGCCTCGGCGTGGAGATCGGTGGCGCCGTGGGCATCCCTCTGTACCTGTCGCAGGTGCTGTCGATCACCCTGTACAGCTACGGTCTGGCCGAGTCGCTCAACAGCCTGTTCGACTGGATTCCGGTCACCATCACGGCGGCCGTCATCGTCGTCGGCGTCACGGCGGTGGCCTCCAAGAGCACCGAGCTCACGCTCAAGCTGCAGCTGCCCGTCATGGTGCTCATCTTCGCGGCCATCGCGAGCCTGCTGCTCGGCGCCGACTTCGGCGATCCGCAGGTGCCCATGTGGGGGTCCTTCACCGACAACGCCGGCGATGTGGGCTTCTGGGGCGCCTTCGCCGTGTTCTTCCCGGCCGTCACCGGCATCCTGGCCGGCGTGAGCCTGTCGGGAGACCTCAAGGATCCCGGCTCCGCCATTCCCCGTGGCGTCATGGCCGCCGTGGCCGTGGGCTTCGTCGTCTACCTCATCATCCCGATCGCCCTGGCGTCGAGCGCATCCCAGGCGGACCTGCTGACCGACTCGCTCATCTGGACCAAGGTGGCGGCCGTGGGCTTCCTGGTCATGCCGGGTCTGTGGGGCGCCATCCTGTCCAGCGCCTTCGGCAGTGCCCTGGGCGCTCCCCGCACCCTGCAGGCCCTGGCGATGGACCGCCTGGTGCCCGAGCACCTCGGCCGCATCGACGAGGAGTCCGGCGAGCCCCTGGTCGGCCTGTACCTCTCCGGCGCCCTCGCGCTCGTGGCCGTCTTCCTCGGCGATCTGAACACGGTGGCCGAGTGGGTCACCATCTTCTTCCTCACCACCTACGGCGCGCTGAACGCCGTGGCCGTGGTCGAGATCCTCGTGGCCGATCCCTCCTACCGGCCGCGGATCCTGATCCCCTGGTGGGCTGCGGGCCTGGGCGCCATCGGCTGCTTCGTCGCCATGTTCGCCATCAACCCCGTGGCCTGCGGCGTGGCCATCTTCATCGAGGCGGTGATCTTCTTCCTGTTCCGGCGCCGCGCCATCGAGACCGAGTGGGGCGATGCCCGCAACGGCCTGATCCTCTCGCTGGCCCACGCCCTGGTGGTGTGGTTCACCGACGCGAAGAAGGATGCCCGCAACTGGCGCCCGCAGGTGCTGGTCATGACCCGCAACCTCGACAAGGACATGCCCACGGTCAACCTGGCGGGTCAGATGGGCTCGCGGCAGGGCATCCTCACGGTCGCGGAGCTGCGGGAGCAGCCCCTCGAGGAGATCGAGGCACCCGTGGCCGAGATCGAGCGCAACCGCCAGGAGCTCCGGGAGCACGGGATCGACGCGTTCTACGAGATGGTCGCGATCCCCGAGATCGACGACGGTGTCGTCCTGGGCGTGGCCCAGGCCCACGGCTTCGGCGGCATGAACGCCAACACCGTGATGTTCCAGTGGGACGACGACCGGGTCGAGTCCCTGTCGCGCCACCTGCGGTACAGCCGCGAGCTCGGGCGCCTGGACAAGTGCGTGCTCATCTACCACCCGAGCCGGGAGACCTGGCGGGAGCGCAAGCCCGGCACCGCGCGGGTGGTCGTGTGGTGGTCCGGCCTGCAGGCCAACGGCGACCTCATGCTGCTGCTCGCCTGGATGCTGTCCCGGGGCACGCAGATGCACGGCGCGGACATCGTGCTGCGCACCGTGGCCAGCGACGACAGCGAGGCCGCCCAGTGGCGCGAGAACGCAGCGTCCCTCTCGGAGCGCGTCCGCATCCCCATGAAGCTCGAGCCCATTGTCCGTCAATCCAACGACTCCGCCTACGATGTCATCGTGGAGAACAGTGCAGGGGCGGATCTGGTGGTGCTCGGCCTGGCCAACTACGACAAGGCGGAGGAGGCAGATGCGGCGGAGCGGCTGGCCGGCCTCGTCACACGTCTTCCCTCCACGCTGCTGGTCCGCAACAGCGGACCCTTCCGCGGGAGGCTCATGTGAGCCGTACGCTGCTGGTGATGCGCCACGCCAAGTCCGACTGGAAGACGGGTCTGAGCGATCACGAGCGGCCGCTCAACGCGCGCGGCCAGCGGGACGCGCCGCACATGGCCCAGACCCTCCAACAGCTGAGACTGCTGCCCGAGCTCGTGTGGGTCTCCGACTCGGAGCGCACCCTCGAGACCCTGGCGTGGATGAATGACGCGCTCGGTTTCGACCTGCACGCCCAGGCCCGCTCCGGGCTCTACCTGGCGCCGGCCAACACGCTGCTGCAGCACATCGCCCAGACGCCCGCCACCGTGAAGCGGGTGATGGTGCTCGCCCACAATCCGGGCGTAGAAGACCTCTGCAGCCTGCTCGCGGACGAGTTCATGCGGGTCACCACGGCCAACGTGGGCATCTTCGACCTCGACATCACGGACTGGCGGGAGGTCCTGGGCGACGTCCAGCCCCAGGCCACGCTGCGCGAGATGCTGCGGCCCCGGGAGCTGTAGCAGTCGCTCCCGGAGGCTGGCAGGCAGGGGGCGGCGCTCAGGCCACCCGGAGATCGGCCATGGCGGCGGACAGCGCGGAGACGACCTCGTCGAGGCGCTCGGTGCTGCAGAAGGCGATGCGGATGCCGTTGATGTCCGGCAGGGCGATCGTGCCCACGCTGTAGGCATCGATCAGGTGCTTGCGCAGGGTGTCGGCGTCGACGCCGTGGACCCGGATGACCGCGAAGTAGCCGGAATTGAAGGGGAGAACCTGCAATTCCGGACTGTCGATGTCAGCCAGGAGCTCCTTGAGACGCTCGTAGCGCACACGCATCTGCTCGAGCACGGCGGCCTGCTCCTCGCGAACCTCGTCGAGGTTGCGGAGGGCCTGCAGCAGCATGGTCTGCGAGGGGCCGTTGGGGCTGCCGATGTGGCCGCGGATGAGTCCGAGCAGCTTGGACTCGATGGCAGGAATCGCGGCCTCGGGCGCACCGAAGGTGATGAAGCCCACGCGCGCGGCGAAGAAGGCGAATTCCTTGGTGGCACCATCGACCTTGCACACCAGGGAGTGTGCGTGATCGACCACCGACAGGGCCTCCCAGAACAGGGAGAACGGCTGCACGCCGTCTTCGAAGACCACGCCCTGGTAGGCGTCGTCGAACAGCCACACGGTGGGCGTGGCGCTGCCGGCGATCCGGGCCATCAAGGCCTCGGCCTCGTCGAGCGTGGGGCTGTAGCCGGTGGGGTTGTGGGGGAAGTTGAGCACGACGATGCGCTTGGGGGCATCGGCCGTGTCCTGCAGGCAGGCGTCGAAGCCGGCCAGGTTCAGGCGACCCTCGTCGTCGAACAGATCCCAGAAGTGGAAGGTGGGGTTGCTGTACAGGCCGTACAGGTGCTCGTAGTTCTCCCAGTTGGGCCGGGGCAGCACGATGTGGGTGGCGTCGTCGACGAACAGATCGCGGGTGAGCGCCACACCGTGGGTGAGCCCGTGGGTGACCATCGGGAGCGTGATGCCACCGACCTCGACGCCGGCGACGTCGCGTTGGTGGTCGAGCCAGGCTTCGCGCAGGGCCTGGATGCCCGCGAGGGGGGCGTACTTGAAGGTGTCACCGAGGTCACCGGGCGCGTGGGCAGCGATGGACGGCAGGGTGATCGGGTTGCCGTCGTCGTCGGTGAGCTGACCGATGGTGGCCTTGGTGTGGGCCTTTCCGGCTTCCTTGGACTGGGAAGGGATGCCCATGGGCAGTGCGACACGACGGCCGAGCTCGGACAGGAGGCCGAGCCAGGCGGGGGCGTGGGTCTGGAGGCGAGCGTTGTCTGCGGACGACATGCAGGGGGCTCCGGGGTGTTCCGTGACGTTGCTAAGCATCTTCGTCGGCTTCCGTTCGATGCGACGAAGTACCGGAGCAGTATGTCAGCTTGTGCGACAGGTGCAATACCGGAAGAGGTGGGGCACCACATCGTGACAACTGCCTGCTGTGTCGGTCAGTTGACATAATATACATTATCGGACGTTCGATACAGGAAGCCCAGGAGAAGCCCCCCAGCTGGTTGGAGCTTCTCCCACGCCTCTCAGCGACGTTTCAGGGCGTCGACTGGACGTCGCCCCGGCTCGCGCGGTGTCCCTTGCCGGGCCACTGCACCTCGGGACGTGAACCGAGCACGCTGTAGATCCTGCCACTGTTGGACAGGAACACGAGCTGCCGACCCTGCACGGTTGGCGCGGTGGAGATTCCCTCGAGGCGGACGCCCGGGTCCCAGGTCCACAGGAGCGCACCGCTCGCGGCGTCGACCAGGAACATCGAGCCGATGGACGACGCCACAAGAATGCCCCGCGGGGTCATCACCGGCATCGTCAGCGCGGCCTTGGTGCGGGAGTCCCAGGCCCAGATCTGCTCGCCGTTGTCCGGCGACAGCTTGCGGAGCACGCCGTCGGCGCCCGGGTGGTACAGCGCGTCGCCGTACTCCGTGGACTCGTACAGGGAGGCCGAGGCCGCGCCGGTGGTCATCTCCCACCGGATGCTTCGATCGGACTGGTTGAGCGCCACGGTGGGCTCGAAGTACGCCGAGACGAACACGAGATCGGCGCTGACGTTCGGGGCCGCGATGAGATCCGGGTAGCGGCCCAGGCCCACCCGACGCTCCCACTCGACATCTCCCCGGGCCTGATCAAGCGCCACCACAGCGCCGTCGGAGAACCCGGTGAGGATGTCGTCGCCCACGGGCACCGCGGGCGGAGCGCCGTACAGGCGCAGCTCGCCCTTTCGGCGCAGATCGTTCGGACGCTGGTAGCGCCAGAGCAGCTCGCCGGAGTCGGCCTGCAGGGCCACGACCAGGTCGTCGACGTTGGTGACGAAGATGCGGCCGTCGATCAGGATGGGCTGCACCAGCACCGGGGCATCGCCCTTGTGGCTCCACTGCAGGTCGCCCTCGAGCGTGTAGCACCAGGTGGTGCCGCCGGTGTCGGAGAAGAAGACGAATTCCCCGATGATCAGCGGCTCGGACTCGACGCTGGAGCTGGCCTCGAACGTGCGAACGAGACGCCCGGAGCGGCGATCGAGCTGGTACAGGCCCATGCCGGCGGCAGAGCCCGTGTAGATGTAGTTGCCGTGGATGACCGGCCGTGCCCGCTCCGTGTGGGCGGCGCTGTTCAGCGGCCCACCGGGGAGCTCGGCCACCCAGTGGAGGTGGGCGTGGCCATCGAAGGAGCCGGCGTACAGGTCCTCACCGGAGGTCTGCTCGTTCTCGGCCTCCGTGCCCGTGACGAGATGGGGTGCCGCCGTGGCGGCCAGGGAGGACCAGAGCAGACCGGTGAGCCATCCTGTGATCACGCCTTCTCCTCTGCCCGTTCCTTCATGGACTGGACCTCGGCGTTCTCGGGGGCGTCGGGCCACCGAGACAGGAAGGTGCTGTAGGTGGCCGCGGCGTCGCCGTGCATGCCGAGCACTTCCTGGGTTTCACCGAGGGCCATGGTGGCCCTGCGTGCGATGTAGTCGTCGGCCTGGGAGAGCTTCTTGAGGCGGGCGATGGCGGCCTCGCCGTTGCCCTCCTCGACATCCATGCTGGCCAGGGCGGACTCGGCGGCGAAGAGCATGGTGCGCTCCTCGGAGGCAGCGGCAGCGGACTCGAGGGCACTGCGGCGCAGGGCGGCATCGCCCGTGAGGCGGTACAGCTCGGCGGCCTTGAGCAGGGCCTCGATGGAGCCCGCGCCTTCCCCACCTTTCGCGATCTCGACGAGCTCGTCTGCGACCTTGCGGGCGTTGGCCTCGTCGAAGGTCTGGGACGGATCCGCGCCCGCCTTGACGGCGCCGATGTAGTCGATGGGCACGCTCAGTTGTTCCTCGGCCTTGGAGACGGCACTGGAGATGGACTCCTGCTTGTGCACCTTGGCAGCCTGGAATTGGGACCAGCCCAGGGCCACGAAGGGAATGGCCGCGAGCACCACGACGATGGGCTTCCAGTATCCGAGGATCTTGTCCTTCACCCACATCTCGGCGCGGAAGGAAAGGTCGGCGGATGCCTCTTCGGGGTTGTTGGGGTTGGTTTCCTCAGCCACGTTCGATTCTCCAGGTGATACCCGAAAGCGACTAACGCCTTGGGCGGGGGTACGCGAGGCCGGCTGGACGCTCGGCGACAGGCGAAGGCTCAGGGACGGGACGGCAAGGCCGTGAAGGGCACGCTGAACTCGGGGCTCTGCAGCGGGACGCGCTTTTGTCGGGGCTTGCCGTCTTCGTGCTGGATGCGCACGTCGTAGGTGCCGTAGGGCAGATCGACGGTGACGGGGGTGATGCCGACCAGGCGGCCGTCGACGAAGGCCGTGGCGCCGGAGGGCTCGGAGCTGATGGACAGGCGGCCCACCTTGGTGGCCGCAGGCGCGCTCCAGGGGTTGGCGGGGGTTGCCTCCCCTGCCCCGGCCTTGCGTCGGGCCGTTGGACGGGCGCCTGCGGTGGCCGGCTCGTCGACCACGGGGTCGGGCACCGGTACGGCCTGGGGCACGCCATCGTTCGCGACGGGCGGCGCCACGGACGGCACCGCCTGGGCCGGTGGTGTGCGGGCCTCGAGCTCGGCGACGGCATCGGCTTCGGTCTCGGAGCCGGGGGCACGGATCTGGATGATCACGAACGCCAGCAGCACCCCCACCACGGCCCCCGCGAGGATCCAGGGCAGGATGCCCTTGCGGGGATGAGCGGACTCCATGCCGAGCTCGTTGAGCTCACGGAGCTCCTGGGCGAGATCGCCGAACAGCGAGGGCGGGCTGGTGTGGACGTCTTCGGCGATGGTGTCGCCGAGTCCGTGGGCATCTCCGAAGCGCGGGGTGGGCGCATCGACGGCCGATTTGCCCGAGCCGGCGCCCGGCTGGCGCACGGGGGGCGGCGCAGGAAGCGTTCGGCCCCGGCGGGGCGCCACCTCGACACCCTGGCCTGCCTGGGTGAGCGACTGTGCCACGAGGGTGTCGGCGCTCACGCGCGCCGACATCAGCCTCGGCATGGGGGCATCCATCGCGGACTGCAGCAGGAACAACTCCGCCCCTTCTTCGAAGCAGAAGTCGATCCGTTCGCTGTAGGTCTCGCCGCAGACGGGACAGGTCTTCATGGACTCAGGTGGGCAGGAGGATGAAGCACTATACCGCACTGCGGCTCAGGGAATCACCCCTGAGGCGCGGTGTACGCCTTCTTGAGGTGACGGGAGATCACGATGCGCTGGACCTGGTTGGTTCCCTCGAAGATCTGCATGATCTTCGCGTCGCGCATGAAGCGCTCGACCGGGTGATCCTTGCAGTAGCCGTAGCCACCCATGACCTGCACGGCGTCGGTGGTGACCTTCATGGCGGCATCGGTGGCGACGACCTTGGCCATCGCGGCGGTGCCGGAGAAGTCGCGGCCGTTGTCCTTGAGCCAGGCGGCCTTGTGCACCAGCATGCGGGAGGTCTCGATGGCGGTGGCCATGTCGGCGAGCATGAAGCCCACGCCCTGGAAATCGATGATGGGCTTGCCGAACTGCTTGCGCTCGCAGGCGTAGCCACCGGACACGTCGAGGGCGGCCTGGGCGGTGCCCACGGCGATCGAGGCGATGGTGATGCGGCCGGAGTCGAGGGCGGTCATGGCGACCTTGAAGCCGTCGCCCTCGTTGCCCACCAGGTTGGCGGCGGGGATGCGGACGTTGTCGAGCACGATCTCGGTGGTGGGCGAGGCGCGCATGCCCATCTTCTGCTCCTTGCGACCGGTGGACAGGCCCTCGGCATCGCCGGGGACCAGGAAGCAGGAGATGCCACGGGGACCGGGGCCGCCGGTGCGCGCCATGATCATGTAGACGTCGGCGTAGCCGCCGTGGGTGACCCAGTACTTGGAGCCGTTGAGGACGTACTCGTCGCCCTCGCGGACGGCGGTGGCCTTCAGGGAGGCGGCATCGGAGCCGGAGCCGGCCTCGGACAGGCAGAAGGCGCCGAGGTGCTCACCGGCGGCGAGGGCGGGCAACCACTGCTGCTTCTGATCCTCGTTGCCCCACTGGTTCAGGATGACCTGGGGAAGGCCGGTGACCGCCACGGAGACGGCGTAGGATGCGGAGACCTTCGCGATCTCCTCGAGGACCATGGCGTAGTCGAGGTAGCCCAGGCCGAGACCGCCGTATTCCTCGGGGGTGGCGATGCCACACAGACCCTGCTCGCCCATCTGATGGATGTATTCCTTGCGGAAGCGCTCCTCGGCGTCGTCGTGCTCGGCGGTGGGGCCGATCAGATCCTTGACGAAGACGGAGACGGCGTCGATCAGGTCGCGTTGCATCTCGTTGGGCTCGAACATCTCAGGCTCCTGGGCTTTTCCTTTCCACGGCCTCACGCATAGCCCGTCGATGGGGGCCGCGCCTGCCAGACGAACCGCCTTCTTGCGCGCGGCTCACGGGCTCTGGCAAGGTCTCCTGGACCCACAGGAGACAGCCAGATGACCATGATCCCCGAAGTCGATGCCCACCAGGCCAAGGCCCTTCTCGACGAGGGCGTGACCTTCCTCGATGTACGCCAGACGGAGGACTACCTGCAGGGCCACCTGCCCGGCGCGCACTCCGTCGACGACCAGGAGATCCAGACCTTCCTGCAGCGGTTCCCCCGGGATCGCAGGATCGTCGTGTACTGCTACGCGGGCAATTTCTCGAGGGGGGCGGTGTCGTTCCTGAAGCAGAAGGGGTTCCGCCAGGTGTGGACCCTGTGGGGCGGGATCGAGCACTTCAAGGAGCACTACGGGGAGCTGCTCCAGGCCGGCGATCCCATCCCCGTCCCCTACCCCTGAGCCGGGCTCACGGGGCGCACGCCCCGCGCCTCAGCGCGGGTGCGTGGTGGTGATCGGCGCCACGGGCCCGTCGAGCACGCGCCAGGCGTCGACGAGCCGGGACTGCCGGCTCTCGAGGGCGATGGGGCGACCGTCGATCCACAGGGCGTGCAGCCTACCGGTCACGTCGAGGGGGTCGTCGGTCCAGATCGCGAGGGTGGGGCTGCCACCAGCGCTGAGGCTCCCCTGCCCCTTCAGTCCGAGCACCTTGCCGGGCGTGTGGGTGATGGCCTTGATCGCATCGGCGTGGGACATGCCGCCCCGCACCGCGTTGCCCGCCACGAACCGCAGGGCGCGCGCGTTGTGGGACTCGAAGCTCGACAGGATCACGTCGACGCCGGCCTCGGCCAGCACGGCCGCGTTGTCCTTGCGGCCGTGGATGGCGTCCATGCCGCCTGGACCGTAGACGAGCGGATCGACCACCACGGCCACGCCGCGCCGGGCCAGGCCCTCTGCGTGCATCCATGCCTCGGCACCGCCGACGATCACGAGCGGCATGGGCACGTCGTCGACGAAGCGCAGGAGGGCCTCGATGTCGCTGGCCCGGTTCGCGGGGACGTACAGGGTCCAACGCTCCTTTCGGGCGCGGCTCAGGACCGACCGATCGGCCGACGTGATGTGCTCGCCCAGGGTGGTGCCGGACAGATCGGCGCCAGAGAAGAGCTCACGCAGGGCCGCGAGGCCCGCGGGGCGGCTGCCGAGCTTGCCCGGCGCGATCCACAGCGCCCGGTGGCCCGCGACGACCACCTCGGCCTGGGTGTCGCCCGCGAGCCGGACGGCCGCCGGCTGACCTGCCACGAGGCCGCCGTCCGGCTGGACGAGGCTGTGGGTGACGCCGCCGAGCCGCGTGATGGGCACCAGCGAGCTGTAGGGGTTGTAGCCATCGGCCACCCGGACGGACGCCGCCACCTGGTCACCGGGCCAGTGGTTGGAGTGGGTGCCGTCTTCCAGGGAGATCTCGCGGACACCGATGGTGGTGGGCATCGCGACGAAGCCCGGGGTGACGTGGGCGCCCTCGGGCACGGCGCGGGCCTGGCAGCCCTGGGGTGCCGCTCCGGGACCGACGTGCAGCAGACGGGTGCCGTCCCAGGCGACGGTGGCGTCGGCCACCGGCCCATCGGGGGTGTGGGCGACCACGCCGGAGACGTAGAAGCAGTCGGCGGCGTGAGCCGGCGTGAGGGCATGGACGAGCGTGAGCAGAAGCGGGATCATGGGCGCACCTCCCAGCCGCGAAGGAAGTCGGAACGGTTCACCGGATGCTCCGCGTCGTGGACCCTGTGGCCGTCGATGAACACCTGGTCGGCCACCGCGTAGGTGGAGAGCGGGTGGGAGCTCCACACCACGATGTCACCGCGCAGGCCCACGTCGAGCGAGCCGGTCTCCTCGTGGATGCCCAGCGCCCAGGCCGGGTTCACGGTGACCCAGCGCAACGCCTCGGACGCGGAGTGCTCGAAGCCGGCGTCGATGCCGTCCTGCCAGGCCTTGGCGGCCTCCTGGTTGAGGCGCTGGACGCCGATGGCGGAGTCGGAGTGGATGATGGCCCTGCCGCCCGCATCCGCGACCATCGCCGCGTTGGGGAGCACGGCGTCGAAGGCCTCGGCCTTGAAGCCCCACCAGTCGGACCAGGTGGACACCGACACCTGCTTGTCGGCCAGGATGTCGCGGATCTTGTAGGCCTCGACCGCGTGGTGGAAGGAGCGGATGGAGAAGCCGTACTCCTCGCCCACCTGCATGTAGCCGAGCATGTCGTCGGCCCGGTAGCAGTGCACCTGCAGCAGGATGTCGCCCCGGAGCACGCCGATGAGGGTCTGCAGGCCGAGATCGTCGCTTCCCCTGCCCTCGGCGCTCGCGCCCTTGCGCTTCCTGCCACCGCCGTCGCCGCCCTCCATGGCTGCCTTCGCCTCGGCGTAGGCCGCGCGCAGGTGGGCCACGTTGCCCATGCGGGTGTAGGGGCCCCCACGCTGGCCGTAGACCCGCTTGGGGTTCTCGCCGCAGGCCATCTTCACGGTGTCGGGCGCGCCGGGGAACCGCATGGCGCGGCTGCCGCGCATCGCGACGGGCCGCAGGACCACGCCACGACCGCCGATGACGTTGGCGGAGCCCGGCAGGATCTGCAGGGTGGTGATGCCGCCGGCGATGGCACGGTCGAACCCGGGATCCTGGGGCCACACACCGTGCTCCGCCCAGGCGGCCGGGGTCTCGGGGGCCACCATCTCGTTGCCGTCGGCATGGGCGTGCAGGTTGGGCGACGGGTACACGCCGAGGTGGGAGTGGGTGTCGATCAGGCCGGGGGTGATGTACTTGCCGGTGGCGTCGATGACGCGCGCACCGGCCGGCGGCGCGTCGGTGCCCACGTAGACGATGCGGCCGTCGCGGATGCCGATCGTGCCGTTCTCGATGGGCTCACGGGTCACGGGCATCACGGTGGCGCCGGTGAGCCACACTTCCTGGGCCACGGGCCAGGTGGCGTCCTCGACGCTGATGTGACCGGCCGCTTCCCGCCGGGTCCAGTCGTCCTCGACGGCCATCGCGAGGCTGCTGACGCCACACAAGAGCATCACTGGCCAGGGGCTTGTCGCCATGGGCATACTCCTCCTCCACAAAGATGGACGCAACGTACCGGAAAGGGCTGCGTACAGCAGGTCAGGGAGCTGTGATGATCACGATTCGCCGCGCACGAACCCAGGAGATCATCGATCTGCGGCACCTGGTCCTGCGGTCTGGCAGGCCGCGTCACACCGCGTTCTTCGACGGTGATGCGCGAGCCCGACACTGGGCAGCGGTGGAGGGCGGCCGCGTGACCGGCTGCGTGAGCCTCATGCCCACCCCCGATCCCGAAGGGCTGGCGGGCTGGCAGCTGCGGGGCATGGCGGTGCACCCGGAGCTGCAGGGCCGAGGCCTGGGCCGCAGCCTCCTCGCCGCGGTGGACGCGGAGGTGCCCGAGTCGATCTGGTGCAACGCCCGCACGTCGGCCGCCGGCTTCTACCTCGGTCTGGGCTGGGAACAGATCGGGGAGCCCTTCGTCATCGAGGGCATCGGCCCCCACATCCGGATGCGGCGCACCGGCACCTCCCCCCATGCCCTCCTCGGGGCCGGTCGGTTCCTGCAGCTCGAGAGCCAGGCGGGCTGGGAGGTCTGTCGCCGTCGCAGCGGGCACCGGGTGGTCGGCGTGGTGGCGACCGACACCGAGGGGCGCCTGCTCCTGGTCGAACAGCACCGACCGCCCGTGGGCGGACCGGTCATCGAGCTCCCGGCCGGCCTGTGGGGTGACGAGGATGCCGACGAGCCCGCCCTCGCCGCCGCCCAGCGGGAGCTCCTCGAGGAGTGCGGGCACGGGGGAGGCACCTGGACCCGCCTCGCCGACTGTCCCGCGAGCGCGGGCATGACCGACGAGTCCATGGTGCTGTTCGCGGCCGTCGGGGTCCACCGGATCAGCGATGGCGGCGGAGTCGCTGGCGAAGACATCCGTGTGCATGCGGTGCCGCAGGCCGAGGTCATGGACTTCCTCCGGAAGGCCGGGAGCCGAGGTTGCAGCTTCGATGGTCGCGTACCCTCTGCACTTGCATGGCTGCACTGGCTCCGGACACAGTGAAAACAGATGTTCCGGCCTCTCGCGATTCACAAAGGCATGACAACACGTGAAACATTCGAAAACGGGCCCGTCAGGCGTGTAATCCAGACACGTCCCAGGATGGTCGTCGGTGGGAACACGATTTTTCTGTAGCGGGACGGTGCCATGCAGATGGCATCATGGGTTCACTTCTCGGGCGAGGTCAGAGCCCGGAAGAATCGCCATCCAGCGGAGGCTGATATGACGGATCCCCAACTTGTGACGAGCACGGTCTACACTGCCCCTCCCGCCGCCTACGGCTACGCACGCCCGCGTGCGGAACGCGAGGAGGAACAGTTGCACGCGACGCAGGACGATCAGCCCCAGCTGGAGACCCCTTCCGAAGATCACGACACCGTCTGAGCACGGTGGCCGCCGGGCACACCGGCCAGCGAACACACGAAAGGGCCCGCAGCCAACCAAGGCTGCGGGCCCTTTGATGTGGTGCCGCACGGAGGCGGGCACCGCACGGGTCATCGCGCTGGCATCACACCTCGAGCAGGATGCGCTCGGGGTTCTCGATGCACTCCTTGACCGTCTTCAGGAAGCCGACGGCCTCGCGACCATCGATGATGCGGTGGTCGTAGGACAGGGCGATGTACATCATCGGACGGATCTCGACCTGGCCGTTCACGGCGATCGGACGCTGGATGATGTTGTGCATGCCCAGGATGCCCGACTGAGGCGGGTTGAGGATGGGCGTGGACATCATGGAGCCGAAGATGCCGCCGTTGGAGATGGTGAAGGTGCCATCCTCGAAGTCGGCCAGCGTGAGCTTGTTGTTGCGCGCCTTCACGGCGAGGTCGCCGAGGGCCTTCTCGACGCCGGCGAAGCCGTGCTGGTCGGCATCGCGCATGACGGGCACCACGAGGCCCTTGGGGCCGGAGACCGCCACACCGATGTTGTAGTAGTTGTGGTAGACGATCTCGTTGCCGTCGATCTGGGCGTTGACCGCCGGGTAGGCCTTGAGGCCCTCGATGACGGCCTTGACGAAGAAGCTCATGAAGCCGAGCTTGACCTCGTGCCGATCGATGAAGGCCTGCTTGAACTCGCTGCGCAGGGCCATCACGCGGCTCATGTCGACCTCGTTGAACGTGGTCAGCATGGCGGCGGTCTGCTGTGCCTCGACCAGGCGACGCGCGATGGTGCGGCGCAGGGGGGACATCTTCACGCGAGTGACCCGGCCCTCGGGGGACGGTGCGGGTGCGGGTGCGGCGGGCGCCTTGGCGGCAGGCGCCTTGGTGGCGGCACCCTTGACGTCGGCCGTGGTGACGCGGCCGGCCTTGCCGGTACCCTTGACGGAGGCGATGTCGACGCCGGCCTCGTTGGCGGCGGCGCGAGCGGCCGGACCGGCCTTGGCGGCACCAGCGGGCGCTGCGGCCTCTTCGGCAGCGGGCGCCTCGGCGGGGGCTGCGGGAGCGGCCGCGGGGGCTGCGGCGGGCTCACCTGCCTCGAGGCGGGCCACGACGGCACCGACGTCCACCTCGTCGCCCTCTTCCACCAGCTGCTCGGTGAGCGTGCCGGAGAAGGGAGCGGGAACCTCCATGGAGGCCTTGTCGGAGTCGAGCTCGAGGATGGGATCACCCTCGTTCACGAAGTCTCCGGGCTGGGCGAGCCACTGGGAGATGAAGACGGTGGTGACGGATTCACCGATCTGGGGAATGACGACGTCCATGCTCATGGGACGAATTCCTCACTGGAGGGAGAGGCTCAGCCGAGGGCGAGCGCCTCTTGGACCAGGGTTTGCTGTTCGGAGGCGTGCTTGCTGTGGGAACCGGTCGCGGGAGATGCCGCAGCCGCACGGCCCACATAGCGGGGTAGACGGACTTCGGGAAGCAGGTCGAGCCAGGACATCGCGATGTGCGACCAGGGACCCATGTTCTTGGGTTCCTCCTGGACCCACAGCACCTCGACGTGCTCGGGGAGGGCGTCGAGCGCTGCCTTGATCTCGTCGACGGGCAGCGGGAAGAGCTGCTCGACCCGGTGGATCAGGATGCTGGACGCGGCGTCGGTGTCCTTCAGGGCGGCGGCCAGGTCGTAGTAGACGCGGCCGGAACAGAAGATCACGCGCTTGACGCCATCGGCGGCCACATCCCGGGGATCGGCCAGCAGCGGCTGGAAGCTTCCGGATGCCAGATCGCTCATGGGCGACGTGGCGTCGGAGTGGCGCAGGAGGCTCTTGGGGGTGGCGAGCACCAGCGGCTTGCGCACCTTGCGGACCATCTGGCGACGCAGGATGTGGAAGTAGTTGGCCGGCGTGGTGCAGTTGGCCACCTGGAAGTTGTCCTGGGCGGTCATCTGCAGGTACCGCTCGAGACGGCAGCTGGAGTGCTCCGGGCCCTGGCCCTCGTATCCGTGGGGCAGGAGCATCACGAGGCCGCTGTTGCGGTTCCACTTCTGCTCGCTGGAGCTGATGAACTGGTCGAACATGATCTGGGCGCCGTTGGCGAAGTCGCCGAACTGGGCCTCCCAGAGCACCAGGGCGTCCGGGGCGTCGACCGTGTAACCGTACTCGAACCCGAGCACCGCGTACTCGGACAGGTTGGAGTCGTACACCTCGATCCGGCGCTGGTCGTCCTCGAGGTGGTTCATCGAGGTGTACAGCTCGCCGGTCCTGGCGTCGGTCCACACCGCGTGCCGGTGGGAGAACGTGCCGCGGCGGACATCCTGTCCGGTGAGGCGGACGGCGTAGCCCTCGGTGAGCAGGGAGCTGAAGGCCGCCTGCTCGGCCATGGCCCAGTCGAAGGGACGCTCGCCGTTGGCCACATCGAGCCGCTGCTTGAGCAGGCGGGTGACCTTGCGGTGGGGCGTGAAGCCGTCGGGCGCGGTGTTGGCCGCGGTGAGCAGGGCCTGCAGGCGCTCGGCGGGGACGGAGGTGTCGACCGCGTCGGACAGGGTGGCGCCACCCAGCTCGGACCAGGGGCCGACGCGGGGGGAGCTCTGCACGCCGTCGTAGGGCACGACCTCACCCTCGGGACGGTTGCCCTGGGCCTCCATGGCCTCGCGGGATGCGTCCATGATGCGGGTGATGTCGGCGTCGGTCAGCAGGCCTCGGGCCTTGAGCTGCTCGCCCACGGCGTGGCGCGGGGTCTTGCGACGCTTGATGAGGTCGTACATGCGCGGCTGGGTGAAGCTCGGCTCGTCGCCCTCGTTGTGGCCGTACTTGCGGTAGCCGATGAGGTCGATGACCACGTCGCGGCCGAAGGCCTGGCGCCACTGCACGGCGAGCTTGACCACCGCGGCCACGGCCTCGGGGCGCTCGTCGTTGACGTGGAAGATCGGCACGCCGAGCATCTTGGCGAAGTCGGTGGCGTAGGGGCTGGAACGACCGTCCTCGGGGGAGGTGGTGAAGCCGACCTGGTTGTTGACCACGACGTGGATCATGCCGCCGACGCCGAAGCCCTCGAGCTCGGACATCTGCAGGTTCTCCGCCACGACGCCCTGCCCCACGAAGGCGGCGTCGCCGTGGACGAGCACGCCCATGGTCTGCTTGAGGGGCGCATGGCCGATGCCACGATCCTGGCGGGACCGGATGCGACCGGCCACGACCGCGTTGACCGCCTCGAGGTGGGAGGGGTTGGGCGACAGGGACAGCAGGACCTCGTGGCCGTCGGCCGTGGTGGTCTGGCTGTCGTAGCCGAGGTGGTACTTGACGTCGCCGGCGATGTCCTTGGGCGTCTGGTCCTTGTACTCCTCGACGATGCGCCAGGCGGGCTTGCCGAGGACGTTGACCATGGTGCTCAGGCGACCGCGGTGGGCCATGCCCATCACGATCTCGTCGGCATGGTGACGGGCCGCCTCGGAGATCATCAGATCGAGGGCGCCCACGAGGGACTCGGAGCCCTCGAGGGAGAAGCGCTTGGCGCCGGGGAAGCGCACGTGGAGCAGGCGCTCGAAGTTCTCGGCATCGGACAGCTTGCGGAGCAGCCGCTCGGCCTCGGCCTTGCTCAGGGCGCCCTCGGCGGGAAGGGCCTCGATGCGATCCTGGACCCACGCCCGCTGGTCGGCGGACACGATGTGGGTGAACTCCACGCCGAAGGCACCGCAGTAGGCGCGCTGCAGGTGCTCCACGAGCTGGCCCACGGTGGCCTGATCGGCCATGCCCTCGACACCGGTGGTGTCGACCGTGGTGGCGAGATCACCCGTGGTGAGACCGTGGTAGCCGAGGGTGAGCTCGGGCATGGTGAGCTCGCGGGGACGATCGAGGGGATCGATCGTGCTGCGCGCGTGGCCCCAGTCGCGGTAGGCGTCGACCAGGCGTGCCACGCGGGCCTGCAGGCCGGCCTGGGCGGGGCTGACGGCCCCCTCGGCGGCGGCTCCCTTGGGGGCGAAGATGCTGCGACGGTCGGGGCCGGGCGGCGCGTGGATGCCGCTGGTGACCTCACCGTTGGTGGAGTCTTCGAAGAATGCGGCCCATTCGGGTTCTACAGATGCCGGATCCTGCAGCCAGTTTCGGTACTTGCTGTCCAGGAAGGTGGCGTTGGCGCCAGTCATCAGGCTGGTCGGCAGCAATGGTAGCCTCTCTGTCCTCTGGGAGGGGGACGGACCTGTGGTGGTCCGCCCCTGTCTAATGGTTTCAGCGCTAACCATCGATTGCTTTTTTCACAACCAAGACGGAAGCGCGGGAACCTGTGTGCCTGCTCATCCGACGGCGTGGCGGGATGTCGTGGAAGCCTCCGGTTCTACCCGGAGCCGACAGGGTGTATTGTACAGACCAATCCCCATCGTTTGTCTCCTCTTCCGCCAGAAAGGTGTCATGACCGCACACCCAACGGATCCCGTTCTCGCCGCCTACGAGGTGCTCACGGGCAGACGACCCAGCGCGGGCAAGCCTCCACCGCCTTCCGTTCCGTGGCGACCAGAAAGTCCGAAACATCGGAAGAGACTCGTCCAGGTGCTGGCCTGGTGGGTGAAGAACAAGCGCCGCCTCCGGCCCCGCCTCGAGGACGCGCCCTCCCTCAAGCCGAACATCCGCGCCACCCAGGAGGCGCTCCGGATGGGCGAGGTCGTGTGCCACACCGCGTGGGGTGGCGAGACCCGGGTCCTCGTCGAGGACCTGCTCGACGACAATGTGGTCTTCGCGCGGCTGGCTGGCTTCCAGCGCGGCTACGAGGTCCGACCACAGGGCGAGTGGGAGCCCTGGGACCGCATCCTGGCCTGGTCGGAGCAGCCCGGCGACGCGCCGGCCGGGGTCTTCGACCTCCCCGCTGCGTACCGGCGCCTCGACAACGCCTCGATGCCGCTCCTCGGGTGGCGGCTCGACGTCATCGCCGGGATCGAGACCGTCATGGGCCACGGCCAGACCGTCCGGTTCCGGCACCCCCGGTGGCCGGAGCCGATCCGCCTGCGGCTGTCGGAGGCCGCGAGCGCCATCCCCGCGAGCCACGACGTCCTCGAGCGGCTGGGATCCCGACCCCTGTACGCCGGTCCCGGCTGGGGGCTCGCACGGCTCGACCACATCGATCCCCTCACCCGCCAGGTGCACCTGGACACCGTGCCCGCCTTCAAGGGCCAGCAGTCCGCCCGGGTCCAGCTCGAGCTCGACACCTTCCTGGCGCACAACGGGGAGCTGGCGGGGCCGGTGCGCGCATGGGTGCTGGCGCAGCTCGACGAGGTCCGGCGCCGCATGGAGGCCCACGCCTCGGCCGGCGGTCAGTGGGTGCTGCCCCCCCAGGTGCGGGAGAAGGTGGGGCTGCACACGCTGCCCCTCACGGGGTGGCGGCTCTCGACGCGGGCCTTCGCGCAGGTCGGCACGGGCCAGGTGCACCTGGTGCACGAGCTGCAGCCCCAGGGCATCCAGCTCGGACTGCCCGACGCCCTGGCGGCGCAGAAGCGGGAGGTGCCCGCGGGCCAGCGCCTCATGGACGACCCCTCCTGGGTGGCCGACGGCGAGCTCGGCTTCCTCCGCGCCGCCCGGCCCACCGGGCTGTTGTTCACGCCCCGGCCCGGCCAGACCCTGCACGAGGGCGGAGAGGTCGGCTACGCCGAGTGGCTCTCCCGCAACCCCACGCTGGCCCCGCTGCTCCTGCAGTGGAAGCCCCGCCTCGGCGTCGAGGTCACCTCCCCGGAGCTCTTCGAAGGCCTGCGGGCGCTGCGCGAGGCAGGGCAGCTTCCCCCCATGTCCCGTCTCGACAGCGTGCTCACCACCCCGCTGCCGGATCTGCAGGCCGATGGGGCCATCGAGCGGCTGGCGGAGTTGTTCGTGCACCCCGAGCTGCTGCCGCCGATCAGCTGGACGGGGCCCCACGGCGCCACCTGGCGCTGGATCGGCGTGACCCCGGAGGGGATGTTCCGGGTGGCGGTCGACGATCTGGTGGCCACCCACCGTGCCCTGCCCGGCGAGGCGGCCGACGGCACGCCCATCAGCCAGGATCGCTCCCGCCTCACGGTGCTCGAGCTCACCCCCTGGCAGCTCGCCTTCGCCCACCCTCCCCTCGCCCGCACGCTGGCGGAGTGGCAGATCCACACCGGACTGCTCGATGCCTCGGGTGAGCCGGTGGGGCGCGCCGAGCGGCTGTCGATGATGCTCGACCGGGCCACCGGCGAGCTGCAGACACGCATCCGGAGCGCCTCGGAGCACCTGCGGGTCTCGGAGCACCTCGGCGAGGCCCAGAGCCGCCGGGCGGCGCTCACCCTGCGGATGCAGCGCATGCGCGCCAACCTGCAGGAGCTCGAGGCAGGTCGGGGCGTGCACGTCTTCCTCGACGACTCCGAGCTCGCGCGCCTGGGCGTCGGGCTCGCGGTGGGCGGTGTGCACGGTGCCGTCTGGCGTGCCGGAGACGACCGCATCCGGGTCACGTCCGCCATCTCCAGCCACTTCATGGGGCGCTACCGCCTCATCCAGCTCGGAGGCGGCGACAGCTTCTCCGACAAGCCCAGCGGCCCGAGGATCTCGGCACTGCTCGAGCGCATCGAGAACACGGTGGCGAAGGCGCTGGTCGACGTCGTCAACGTCGACGAGGCATTCGAGCGCGCGCTGGATGCCATCGCCACGGCGGGCGACGAAGGCGGCAGCGACACCCCCTACTGCAGCCACGTGGCGCTCCTCACCCACCTCGACTCCGGTGCCAGCACCCTGTACTGGTCGGGCAACAGTGGCGCCTGGCTGTCCCTCAACGACAAGCTCGCCCTGCGTCCCCTCACCCACGACCACACGATCGACGGCCTCGTGGCCCTGGCCCACCAGGCCGGGCTCGATCAGCCCGACGCAGTGGCCTTCGCCCTGAGCCTCATCGCCCGGCGCGTGCGGCGCAAGGATCTCGAGGAGCTCGACGAGGACCTCCTCCTCCGTGCGGCGCAGAAGTACGCCGACACCGGCCGCCGCAAGGCCATCCGGGCGGCACTGGGCGGCAACCGTGAGCGCATGGTCGAGGAACACGAGCGGCTGGCCGCCCTGCTGGCGAGCTACCGGGAGGCCTACGGGGCCCGCCGCGTGGCCTGCGACCCCGTGGAACAGGGCAAGGCCATGATCTTCCGGCGCCGCCTGCAGCTGGTACGCGACAGCCGCATCGTGCTGGCCACCGACGGCCTGCGGGTGCAGCTCGATGGCGACCCCCTGTACGTGTGCCGGGCCCTCTCCCAGCCGGAGCCCCAGCGCGCGGCGGAGTGGCTGGCCGACTCCCCGGGCGAGCAGGAGGGCGCCACCGACGACCTGGCCGTGGTGGTGGTCGATCTGCCGCGGGAACAGCGGGGCCCGGGATCACGCACCCGCAGGAAGAACGCCATCTACCGGCTCACCGAGGATCAGACCCACCTGCACGAGGGAGGCATCGTCCCCGGCATCGCGGGCGCGGTCGCCCTGCGCATCAACCCCCGGCAGCTCGGCCGGTTCCACGGCGAGATCAACGACATGATCCGCCTGCACAAGGCGCCTGCTCCCGAGTCCGACCCCAGGGGCTTCGTCCAGGCGGTCTGCGCCTGGGCCTTCAAGCGCAAGCCCATGAAGAAGAGCGCCGTGCGCGACGGCGAGCGGGTGCGGGATCTGCACCTCGTCTTCCAGGAGCCCAACGAGTCCGTGCAGGACGAGACCCTGATGGTGTTCTGCATGCTGCGGCGCTTCGGCGTCCGCTGCCGCTACGTGTCCGGCCTGCGCCTGCGGGGCGAGACGTCCCAGGTCCCCTCGGCCGCCTGCTGGCTCGAGTTCCGGGACGCGAAGGGGTGGCACATCGTCGATCTCGGCCTGTCCCGCAAGGCGGTGATGGTGCCCCGCGACAAGGCCTACGTCCGTGGCGCGCAGGCGGGCGGCGCACTCGCGGGCCGCACCTCCTGGCACCGCTGGCTGCCCGATCCCGTCACGTGGGTCGAGATCGCCACGGGCGAGTGCCCGCCGTCCGACCCCGATCCGTGGCTGCGGCTGCAGAGCCTCGGCCATCCCGTCACGCCGACCCAGCCGGTCAGCCGACCGCGAGCCACGCCGCATGAGACCGTCACGCCGAGCGCGAGCCGGGCGCCCGTGACCGAGGCGCCTCCGGAGGAGAAGGCGCCGGCACAGAGCGGTTGGCTCGAGCTCGACTTCTGATCGCCTAGCGCTGGGCCTCGACCCAGGCCTTCATGTGCTCCTCGAGCACGGGCAGCGACAGGGCGCCCTCCCCGAGGAGGGTGTCGTGCCATGCCGACAGGTCGAACCGATCGCCCAGGGTCTCCTCGGCCTCGCGACGCATGCGCAGGATCTCGAGCTGGCCCGTCTTGTACGCCACGGCCTGACCGGGCCAGGCGATGTAGCGGTCGATCTCGTTGGAGATGTTGTTGGTGGCGAGCGGAGTGTTCTCGAGCAGGTAGGTGATGGCCTCGTCGCGGCTCCAGCCCATCGCGTGGATGCCGGTGTCGACCACCAGGCGGCCGGCGCGCCAGGCATCGAAGGAGAGCATGCCCATGCGGGACCAGTCGTCGCTGTACAGACCCATCTCCTCGGCGAGGCGCTCGGTGTACAGGGCCCAGCCCTCCACGAAGGCGGTGGCGCCGCCGAAGCGGTGGAACGCGGGGGTCTCCGGCAGCTCGTAGGAGCGCGCGATCTGGAAGTGATGGCCGGGCACGGACTCGTGGTAGGCCAGCACCTCGGCCTCGTGACGGGGGCGCGTGGTGGGCGCGTAGGTGTTCACGAAGTACTCGCCGGGCTTGGAGCCATCGGCGGCGGGCTGGCGGTAGTACGCGATCGTGGTGTAGGGCGCCTCGTGGGCCGGGATCTCGGTGACGACGCAGGGGGTCTCGGGGAGCACGCCGAAGAATTCGGGCGCCTTCGCCTCGGCGCGGCGCAGGGCGCTCTCGGCCGTGGCGACGATCTCCTCGGCGGTCTGGAAGCGCAGCTCGGGCGCCTCGCGGAGGTGCTGGAAGATCGTGGCGAGATCATCACTGCCGACCGTCTGCGGGCCGAGGGCGCGGAACTCGGCGTGGATCTTCTCCATCTGCTTCAGCCCGATCTCGTGGACTTCCTTCGCGGGGCGGTCGATCGTGGTGAAGTTGCGCACCCGGGCGTCGTAGCAGGCCTCGGGCAGGTCGAGGTGGGCCAGGCCGGGCTGATCGTCGCTGCGGGCCACGAGCAGGAAGTCGTCGGCCAGCGCGTTGCGGTAGCGCTGGACGGCGGGCCGGACCTGCAGCGACAGCAGGTTGGCCTGCTCGGCCATGAGCGCCTTCGTGTGCTCGGCGTTGCGGCCCGTGAGCTGCAGGTGCACCGTCCAGGCGTCGTCGGACTGCTCGAGGATGCCGTCCATCTGCTGGATGATCGACTGGATGGAGGTGGCGTTGGCCACGAGCCCCTTGTCGCGACCGCGCTGCAGGTTGGCGAGGCGCTGGTCGACGGTGGCGGGCCAGGCGGCGAGCTTGTCGAGGTAGCGGCGGGAGCCCTCGGGGGTGCTCACGTCGAGGGTGTCGGCGTCGGAGAACAGGCCGGAGACCACGTTGGAGCGGGGGTTCAGGCTCCACAGGTGGAACTGGCACACCTGGCTGTCGACGGCGGCCTGCTGCTGCCCGATGAACAGGGACAGGAACCGTGCATCGGCGGGGTCGGAGAGCGTGCCCTCCAGTGCCTGTGCGCGCTCCAGGAACGACCGGGCCTCGGCCTGTCGTGCCTCGATGGCCTGCAGGCTGTTGTCGTCGACGTCGCCGTCGAAGCTGTGCAGGCCGAGGCTGGAGGCCCAGCTCGGGCTGGCCGTGAGCGTGGCCTGCCAGTGGTCGAGCAGCAGGGCGGCGAGGCGGTCATCGGTGACGCCGGCCGTCGCCATCTCCTCCAGCGTGACCATGTCGCGGGCCCGGGCCGGATCCTCCTCGGGCTGGGTGCTGCTGGTGGGGATCTTGGGGCCGCATGCGGCGAGGAGGCCGAGGAGGAGGACGCGGGCGCTGGTCATCAGGAGGACTCCGGCGAAGTCGGGGGCGACAGGTGGCTCATCAGGCGCTTCCAGCCACGGGGCTTCACCGGGGTCTGGAGCACGACCGTTGTATGCCCATCCGGATCCACAAGCCAAGCGACACCCATGCCGACCGGTGCCTCACGGAGCGCCGCCCGCACGCCATCGGGGAGCTCGTGGTGGCTCGACAGCTCGATCTGTCGGGGTTGCAGGCCGAGAGCCTCGAGCTCGTGCATCTGCTGGCGCGAGAAGGAGGCGTAGGCACCGGGCACGACACGGAGGTGCCACTCACCATCGCCGGGCATCCCACCCGCTTCGGGCGCACGATCCGTCTCGAAGTTGTCGAGCCCCTGCTTCGCCCACTGGGCGTCGAAGGTCACGAGGCGATCACGCAGCTCCTCGGCTGCCTGCTGGAACCCGACCTTCATCAGGCCGGCAAGCTGCTTCCAGGGATCGGTGTCAGGATGCTTCTTCATCGGGGGAGACCACCGGGACATCGCGGTAGTGGAAGTGGACGCGGGACGAAGGCCTGCGGTGGTGGAAGGCCGAGAGCGAAGAGGCCACCACCACGATGCCATAACCCGCCCAGGCCACCGACTCCCAGGCGGGGGTAGGTCCCATTCCCCGGAGTGCGGCCAGCGCCACATACGCCACCACCACCCATCCGACCATGTCCGCGCGTCCGAGACCTGCTCTCGCGTTGCGCTGCCAGCACCACAGGGCCACGACACCCGCCCCCAGGGGAAGCCAGGGGGTGGTCGGACCGGCGAACTGCAACGAGGCCAGCAACAGGCCCGCGACCATCGGCCCGAGGTCCCGGTAGGACCACAGGGTGAGCCAGAGGAGCGAGACCGCCAGCGCACCGGCGGACAGCCACACGTCGGCTGGCACCTCGGCCAGGGCGTCCATCAGGCCGGGCCGGCGCCGCGGCCCATCAGCCGGGCCACTCCGGGGGTGAGGAACAGCACGAGCGGGAACGTGATGGGCTTGAGCAGCCGGGAGAGTGCGTAGGCGAGCGCGATGGTGCCCGTGGTGCCGGTGAGGATCTCGCGGGAGATCAGGGGCATGCCGTCGAGGAACGCGATCATGGGCTCCATGTCGACGCCGTTCTTCAGCAGCGCGACGAGGACCGTCATCTCGATGGCGAAGATGCTCAGGGTGGTGACCAGCACCGCCGGTCCGTATGTCTCCATGAGGACTTCCATCTTCGATGGGGTCTTCCTACTCATTCCGCCTCCGTTTGAGCCAGGGTAGCCTTGATGTGATGGCCTCGACAACCACATCGGGCCTGTCGGTGTGACTGAAGTCAGGATCTGGCCGCTCTCGGAGACCGTGGCTACGGTCTTCGGGAGACCGCGCCCGCCCGTGACGCCCCCTGGTGGGGATCCGAAGCGGGTGCGCCCTGAAGAAGCACACGAGGTGAACCCTTGGCAGCAGACTTCTACAGCATTCTGGGCGTATCCAAATCCGCCACAGACAAAGAATTGAAATCGGCCTACCGCAAGCTGGCCAAGAAGTACCACCCCGACGCCAATCCCGGCGACGAGGCGGCGGCCGTGCGGTTCAAGCAGATCAACCAGGCCTACGAGACGCTCTCCGACCCGGAGAAGCGCGCCCTGTACGATCAGTTCGGTGAGGCATCGACCCGCCAGGGCTTCGATGCCGACCAGGCCCGGGCCTACCAGCAGTGGGCAGGCGGCGGTGGGGCCGGCGGCGGGTTCCCCGGAGGCGGCTTCGGTGGCTTCAGTGGTGGAGGCGGCGGCTTCGGCGGCGTCGACATGGAGGACCTGCTCGGCTCCATCTTCGGCGGAGGCGGTGGGCGTCGTCAGCGCCACCCGGCGCGCACCGCCGATGTGTCGGCGACCATCGAGCTCGACTTCACCACGGCCGCCCTCGGAGGCGAGCGCTCCTTCCACTTCCAGGGACAGGAGATCAAGGTCCGCATCCCGCCCGGGGCGAAGGACGGCTCCAAGCTGCGCGTCCGGGGCAAGGTGCCCGCCCAGGTCCCCGGCGGCACGCCCGGCGACCTCATCCTGCAGGTGAAGGTCGCGCCCGACCCCCGGTTCATCCGCGAGGGCGACAACCTCGTCACCCACGTGCCCATCACCCTGAAGCAGGCCCTGCTGGGCGGAGAGGTGAAGGCCCCCACCCTCACCGGCGAGATCAAGATGAAGGTCCCCGCCGGCGTGCAGCCCGGCGCCGCGTTGCGCGCCAAGGGCAAGGGCGTGGCCAGGCGTGGAGGCGGCCAGGGCGATCTGCTGGTCAAGCTGGACGTGGTCCTGCCCAAGGTGGGCGACGCAGACGTGACCGAGCACATCGACGCCCTCGAGGCGCTGTACGACGACTCCCAGGCGGCGAAGTAGCCGCGTGCTGCTAGGGGGCGCCCGTGTCGCCGGGTGCCCCCGTGTCGTCCTGGGGGAGCCCCTCCTCGTGGCCGGGCATCCAGGCGACCGTGAGCAGCTCGTGGGCCACGACGCTACCAGGGCCGGAGATCGGATCGACGGTCATGGTCACGCACACCTTCCGCCCGACGAACGGTGTGGGGTCGATGTGGATGAACGGCAGCGCCTCGGCGAACAGGCCCTGGTCGGAGCGGAACACCCCGCCTCCCACATCCCACATGGCCCAGGTCTCCGCCGGCTCCCACAGGCTCACCTGGATGCGGGCGCGGTCGACCAGATCCTCGAGCTGCTCGTCGGCTGCCGTGTCCGCCACCGACCCCTCCGGCAGCCACATGGACATGGTGAGGTGCTGGGTGCCCTGGAGGCCCCGCTCGAACCATGCCTCACCACGTTCCTCCCCGACCACCACGAGATCGGCGCCGGGCGTGCTGCGACCACATGGCTGGCCGGAGGTGACGCAGCCGGTGAGCAGCAGGGCGAGGAAGGCAGGGCGCATGGGAACTCCACGGAGGGACCGCACCCCTCAAGTGGACCGGAACGGGCCGGGTGTCAACCTGCCCACACGCTTCCCTCCGGGTGGCTCAGTGGGCCACGAGCGCGATCGTCTCCACGCGCTCCTCTGCCCACCGCGCCTTGTAGGGCATCTCGGTGCCCAGGTCGTAGCGGTTCACGCGCCCCTCGCGGCACAGGGCCTGGATGGTGTGGAACTGCAGGACGTTTCCGAGGCCGAGCTCGACGTACTCATCGAGGAACGAGACCTGCAGTCCGCGGTAGGTGCGGCCCCGCACCCCGCCGAAGATGAAGCCGATCGGACGCCCGTCGAGCCAGGCGAAGGTGATCCGCAGCGCGCCCCTGGACGCCAGGCGGGCCAGCATGTCCTCGTAGAACTGCTGCATGGTGTCGATGGTGATGCCGTGCCCTTCCTTGCCCTTCCAGGACATCGCCTCGACGGCCAGGATGCGGCGGAGGGCGTCGAGTGCCTGGGCCGGCGTGGAGGGCGCCTCGTCGACGAGGAGGACGCCCGCCTGCTCGGCCCGGCGCAGGCTGCCGCGGAGGGACTTGCGGAACTTGCGGCTGCGGCGGGACAGGAAGCCGTCGACGCCGCCTTCGAGGGAGGCCACGCAGCGCACGGTGGTCTTGCGACCGAGGCCCAGCCGGAACCACCGGCCGAGCACGTGGGCGGCCAGGGAGAACTCCGCCGAGCCACGGGTGAGGCCGGAAAGGAACAGGGCGTCGTAGGCATCGCGGTGCTGCAGCAGGAACCGCAGGGCCTTGCCGGTGATCACGGAGGGCTCGGGGCCCACGAACGGGGACGCCAGGCACCAGGACACCTCGAGGGGCACCAGCGTACGCCCCAGGGGCGTGTCGAGGCGCATGAGGGCCATCCAGCCCTCGTCGAAGCGCTTGATGCAGGAGTCGGCCAGCGGACCGAAGACCCGCTGGGCCGGGATGATCCACTCCGAGGAGGAGCAGAAGGGATCGGGAAGCTCGGAGATGTCGACCGCGGCATCGAAGGCGGCCGCCTGTTGGGCGAAGGCATCGAATCCGATGCAGCTCTCGATGGCGCACTGGCTACTGGTCGAACGGGTCATTGCGTCTCCTGATCCCTCCCAACCTGCAGCAGACGGGGCCTGTTCGCAAGATCCTGAGGGCGCCTGTCGACGCTTGCCGCCACCCGAGCCCGGAAGGACTCCACGGCGAGGGCGTCGAAGACCTCATCGACGATCCCATCGGCCTCCCAGCCACGGCCGAGATCGGCAATGCATGCGGAAAGATCCAGAGCCTCCGCCGCGGTACAGTCCTCGATGACGAGGTGGACCAGGATGGTCGAGAGGTCGAGTCCCAGCCAGGTCTCGAGCTGGGCGATGTCACGATGGGCGTGCCAGTGGGCCTTCATCTCGGAAAGCGTGGGGCAGACGGTGGGTGCACTCATGGCGTCTCCTGATGGACAACCGACCGGGCGTCCGATTCCGTGGCGTCCATGTGGGCCACTCGGCAGGAGACCGATGTGCCTTGACCCTCAGTCGATGTTCTCCCACGCCGCCATGAAGTCCCACCGATCCGTGGGGGCCACGGCCATGGTGGCGGCCAGGTTGGCATCGCCGTGCTCACCGAGCTCGATGAGCCGGCCGGAGTGGAAGTAGGCCAGGCCGCTGAACACGTAGTTGTAGCTGGTACTGGCCGTGGGGCTGGCACTCACCGACCACACACGCTCGACCATGTAGCCCGACGCCTCGTCGTAGATGGCCACGCCGTTGAGCTCGGCCTTCATCGTGGGGACGTCTTCCAGCTCCTCGTAGCCGGGCTCGTCGAAGCCGTTGGCCGCATCCTTGTTCCAGGCCACGAGGACCGGGGTGAGATCCACGAGGCCGGTGCCGACGCTCTGGACGACCCGCTTGGATCGGTAGCTGTTGAGCTGGTGGACCACGCCGCCGCCGGACATGCCGCGGGTGGTGCCGGGCAGGTGGAACAGGGCGGAGTCGTAGTCGAGCCACTGGGTGCCCTCGCTGATGCCCGTGCCCCGGGGCAGCTTCATGTGGAAGCCGGCCATCATCCGCTTGAGCAGATCGATGGTCTTGTACCGGATGGTCTTCTCCATCTCGGTCTCGCCACCGCGCTTCTCGTCGATGTGCACATCCACGATGCGGCCGTCGTCGCCCACCTTGAGGGTGAGATCCCGGGTGCGGAAGGCGTCACGCCACTCGCGGAGGATCTGGTTGAGCTTCTCGGTGCGGGCCTGGAGCCGCTCGACGGCGTCCTCGGGCACGTTCGGACGGGTGTAGACGGCCTCGTAGGCCAGACGCGGCACGGCACGGATGGCGAACTCCTCGAGGGTGCAGGCCACCTCGTAGAAGCGCTTGCCCTTGCGCCAGGTCTTCTCGCACTCGATGACGGCCTCGTTCTGCAGGGAGCTGATCCAGACCTCCTTGTTCTGCAGACCGACCATCTTCAGCGGAACGGGCAGGATCATCTGCTGGGAGACCTTCCAGCGGGTGTTGTCCCAGCGGGCGAAGGGGTCGCCGTAGACGATGACCTCTTCGGGCTCACCCTGGAGCACGGTGTCCTCGGCCAGGGCGGACCCCGCGAACATCGAACCAAGCAGCGCCAACACCAGCTTTCTCATCGTCACCCTCTCCCGGCCTGAGTCGCCGTCAGGGACGATTGTACCGGCCCGTCTGACGAACATCCATCACCAACGACCACAGTGCGTCACGGTGACGGACTGTTCACACGTCGAGAGGCTCTCAGATGCCACCGCGAACGCCGAATCCTGCCTCGAGGTGGGCCTGGGAGGCCTGTACGTAATGTTTCGCCCCGTTCTTGAGGCGTTCCTGCTCCTCGGGGCCGAGGGACTTCACCGCGCGAGCGGGAGATCCCATGATCAGGGTGCCCGGCGGGAACACCTTGCCTCCGGGCACCAGCGCGCCGGCCGCCACGAGGCAGCCCGCGCCGATGTGGGCGCCGTTGAGGAGGATGGCGCCCATGCCGATCAGCGCGCCATCATCGATCGTGGCGCCGTGGAGGATGGCCCGGTGGCCGACCGTGACATCCTCCCCGATGGTGACCGGAAACCCGGGATCCGCATGGATGACGCACAGATCCTGGATGTTGCTGCGCGCCCCGATGCGGATGGCCTCGACGTCGCCGCGGACCACGGAGCCATACCAGACGGAGACCTGGGGCCCGAGGTGGACGTCTCCGAGGACGACGGCACCCGGCGCCACCCAGCTCGAGGCGTCGAGACGGGTGAGGCCGGGATCCAGGCGCAGGCGGCGCTCGCTCACGACAGACCTCTCACTGGAGGTGGCGGAAGGGCGTGAAGGTGCCTGTGAGGCCCTGGTAGTCGCAGCTCGAGCAGACCATGCCCGCCTTGGTGACGCGGCCGGCCTTGCGGCCATCCCAGCTCAGCTTGCCGGGCTCGCAGGAGGGGCACTGGTAGGGGGTGAGATCGTCGACGCTCTCGAACATGGCGGCCATGACCTGGGCGCCGCGGAGCTGCAGGATGGTGGCGTCGTCGATGCGGGTGACGGTGCCCATGGGCTTGCCGCCATCCTTGGAGACCACCATGAAGTCGATCGCGTAGGCCTGGGACAGGCTGTCGGACTTGACCTCGCGGGCGATGGCGCGGACCTCCCACTCGGCCGTGATGGGCATGGAGTACCAGGTCTCGCCGGGGGTGTCGTTGGTGGTGCGCCGCAGGCCGAGGGTGAACAGCACCCGCTTGATCTCCTTCTCGCGGATGGGCGTGGTTCGCTTCTTCAGGCCGGCCAGCTGGGTCTCGGAAAGGCTCATGTCATCCTCAGCGCGTGGAGCGGTTAGACAGCAGGCCGACCATACCACCGGCGCCACACCCAGGGAAAGACGCCACGGTGGTTGCCCCGAAGCCTCTCGAGGTCGCCATGACGACGCCCGTCCCCTCCCCCGCCGATCTCCCCATCGATGCCCTGAAGTCGTCGCTGCTGTCCCGGGTGGGACGTCGCCCGATCCTGCTGACGTCGACCACGGGGTCGGGCAAGTCCACGCGCGTACCCGTGTGGTCCCTGCAGGCAGGCCGGGTGCTCGTGGTGGAGCCCCGCCGGGTGGCCTGCCGGGCCCTGGCCCATGCGGTGGCCGGCTTCGAGGGCTGGAGCGTGGGTGAACAGGTGGGCTACGCCACGCGGGACGGCGCCACGGGCGATGCCGCCACGCCGCTGCGGTTCGTGACGCCCGGCGTGGCCCTGCGGATGCTCGCCACGGGTGCGGTCGACCACGACGTCATCATCCTCGACGAGTTCCACGAGCGCACGCTGCAGGTCGACCTGCTGGCGGCCATCCTTCGGCAGCGCTGTCCCCACAAGCTCGTGTTGATGTCTGCGACCCTCGACGTGGACGCGCTCACGCCCTGGCTGCAAGGGGATCTGCTCCAGGCGGAGGGCCGGCAGCATCCGGTCGAGGTGGAGCACCTCGGCGGCCCCCTGCTGCCCACGCGGGACCGCCTCCCGGAGCGGGTCGGCGCGGCCGTGACCAGGGCCCTGGAGGACACCCTCGGCGACGTGCTGGTGTTCCTGCCGGGCAAGGCCGAGATCGGCGCCTGCGAGCGGAGCCTTCGTGGAGGCGTGGACGCCGACGTGCTGAGCCTGCATGGCGGTCTGTCGCTGAAGGAGCAGGCGCGGGTGCTGGGGCCTGCAGAGCGGCGGCGGGTGATCCTGTCGACCAACGTGGCCGAGACGTCCCTGACGGTGCCCGGTGTCACGGCCGTCGTCGACAGCGGGCTCGTGCGCCGCACCGCATACCACCAGGGTCGCGGCTACCTCACCTGTGTCCCCATCGCACGGGACGCCGCCGCCCAGCGTGCCGGCCGGGCCGGTCGCCTGCAGCCCGGCCGCTGCTACCGGCTGTGGGCCTCCGACCACAAGCTGCAGGACCACACCCCCGTCGAGGTCCACCGGGAGAGCCTCGTGCCCCTGCTCATGGGCGCCGCGATGGCCGGCGAGGACGCCCGCACCCTGCCGCTGCCCACGGAGGCGAAGGCCTACGCCCTCGACGACGCCATGGCCCAGCTGCAGGAGCTCGGCGCGATGGACGAGGCGGGCCGGCTCACGGCAGCTGGTCGGGCCATGGGGGCGATGCCGGTGGACGCCCACTTCGCCGCCCTGCTCCACCAGGCCCGCGGCACCGCGCTGATGCCCTTCGTGGTGGAGCTCGTGGCGGCGCTGTCGGTCCCGCGCCCCTTGTTCGCGCGCGCCGTCGACGAGGAGGACGATCTCGGGGGCGAGGCCCGCTGCGACGTGCAGGCGCACATCCTCGCCCTGCGCAGCGACACCCCGGAGCGGCACGGCATCGACCCCGTGAGCCTGCGTGAGGCCCGGGCGCAGGCCCGCAGGCTGCGGGAGGCCCTCGGCGTGGATCGGTCGACGGGGCCGGTTCCCCGCCAGGCACTCGCGCTGGCCGCGCTCCGGGCGTGGCCGTCGGGGGCGTGGGTGGCCCGCAGGCGGGGTCGTCGCACGGCGTGGGCCAACGGCGGCACGGAGTGCCAGGCGGGCAGGCGGTGCCGGGTGGACCCCGAGCGCGACGCCTGCGTGATCGGCTTCGACCACCGGGGCCTCACCACGGAGCGAGGCGACCGGGAGGTGCTCCTCACGGCGGTGATGCCGATCCCCCTGGCGTGGCTGGTGCAGGCGGGCGTGGGCCGGGCCACGGTGGAGGACGGACGCTTCGAGGGGGGTGAGCTGCAGGCCCTGGTGAGTGTGCGCTATGCCCGCAAGGTGCTCGATCAGGCATGGGTCCCGCCCACGGGCGACCTCGTCGCACCCACCCTGGTGTGCGCGTGGCTGCGCCGTCCGAAGCTGCTGGCGCCCCTGCGGGAGGCCCTGGAGCTCACCGCGCTGGCCCACAAGCTCGGCATGGTGGAGGCGCCGCCGCCCCACGGCAGCGATGTGCAGACCCACCTGCGGGCGGAGCTGGACGGGCTGGGCCTGCGGGACGCCGAGGAAGCGGCCGTGCTCGAGGTGGCGGACCTGATGCCCCCTGCCCTGCCCTTCCGCGTGCAGGACGAGCTGGAGCGCAACTTCCCCACCGAGCTGGTCGTGGGTGGCAGCCGGTGGCGCGTCACCTACGAGCCGGACAAGCGGCGCGTGGTGCTCGTCCGGGAGGACGGCCGCAAGGGCGTGGTGCCACCGGCCCGGTACCTGCCCCGCTGGGGCGGTTGGCGGGTGTTCCTCCGTGAGGCCAGCAACCTGAGGCAGATCCGCGGGTGAGGGCTCACACGTGGGTTCGGGTGCCGCCGGAGATGCCCAGGGCGTCGAGGACCCGCAGGACGTCGCGGTCCATGTAGTCGGCAGCGACGAAGGTGGTGACCTGGGCGATGGAGCGGATGGCGGCCTTGACCACCAGGTGTTCGAGCGGGGTGCCTTCCACGGCGTCGAGGGCGTCGCGTAGCTGCTGGATGGCGGTCGTTCGAACGGTCGTCATGGTGGTCTCTCTCCCTGCAAGCTACATCGGTCCACTCCGGGGGCCATGTGAGCCGCCGGCGCCACCCTCGTGGCGGGAGCCTTCGTGAGCGAGCCGCACATCCTCGAACAGACGGACGACCTCCTCGTCCTCGACAAACCCGCCGGATGGCTCACCCATCCCGCCGGCACGGATGCGCCCGACGTGCAGTCCTGGCTGGCGGGGCGTGGTCTTGCCGACTTCCGTCCGGTGCACCGTCTCGACGCCCCCACCTCCGGGGTCCTGCTGTTCGCCCGGGGCGACCGGCTGCAGGCACTCGGTGACGCCTTCGCGGCCCGGTCGGTCCACAAGACCTACGTGGCCGTGGTCCACGGGCGGGCCCGCCGCAAGGGCATCATCCGGCGCAAGCTCGCCGACGGCAGGCGCGGGCGTCCCCTCGAGGCCGTGAGCCGGTACCGGACCGTTCGCTGGGTCGAGCGCCGCAGCGTGGTGCAGGTGCGTCCGGAGACGGGTCGGAAGCACCAGATCCGCCGCCACCTGGCCAGTGTGGGGCATCCCCTGGTGGGAGACGGACGCTACGGACGGCGCACGGACACCGAGCCGATGATCCTGCACTGCCTGAGGCTGCAGGTGGGCGACGAGACCTGGGAGGCTCCGCTGCCCCCGGCGCTCGCCGCGCTCCTGGCGACGCCCGAGGACTGACCTACTCGGGGCCGTCGTCCGGGCCGAAGATCGTGCCGGCCCGCATGATGCCGCGGGACACCCACGTGCGCAGGGTGCCCGGGATGTCCTCGATGTGGGGAAGCGCGAAGGTCATCTGGTCCTGCAGGTCCTCGATCATCATGCCCCCCATGCGGCGAAGGAACCGGAAGGTCTCCTTGTCGACGGGGGTGGCGTCATAGCCCCGGTAGCCCCGGACCCAGACCTCCTGCTTGCCACGGTGCATGGCGTGCACGTCGCCGGGCTCGAGGATCGGCGGCAGGCGCGCAGGGTACAGATCCGACAGCGCGTCCTGCGCGGCCTCCGCGGCACGGCCGAGCCGGCCGGGGGCGATGGCGAGCATCTCCTCCCAGGTCATGTTCCGCACGATGTCGTGGCAGCCGAGGAAGAAGGCCTCCTCGTGGTCGATCCAGTGGCCCCAGACCTTCTTGCGCATCGCGCGGGTGATCTTGCGCTCGCCGTTGAGGTTGATGGCGGGGTTGTCGACGTCCTGCAGCAGGTCGAAGTGCGCGCCCTCGATGCCCATCTGCTGCAGCGTGTGCCACATGAGCACGTGCTCGATGTCCTCGAACAGCCCCCGCACCTTCTCCCAGTACGCCAGGGACCGGTGGCCGTCGTCGTGGCGACAGAACCATGTGCTGCAGACCGAGTTGCGGTGCCGCCAGATGCCGCACAGGCCGCCCTCCTCGATGTAGTGGGGGCAGCGCATGTCCGGGTGCATGCCGAACTCGTCCTCGAGCTCGTCGTAGCGGGCCTCGTAGTCGGCCAGCCAGGAGAAGCCGAGCGGTGTGACGCCCGCCTTGGCCTGGAGGCGCTCGCGCAGGGTGTCGCGGCCGAACGCCATCTCGGGACTCTCATCGGCCAGGATGGCGCCGATCTGGTAGTTGCGCAGCGCCGGCGTGTAGGTGCAGCACTTGGTGCTCGGGTGGAACGTGGCCAGGGGCTCCGGCACGCTCCAGCAGGCGGCGTCGGTCATGCCGCAGTCGAGGCAGGACGCACGGGATTCGTTGGTGACGGCACCGGGAACGGCGCCCTCGAGCCATCGGTCGAACAGGATCGGCAGGGACACGCGGAGGACTCCGGGGGGCTGGGGGCGTCAGTCTGCCTCGTTTCGCGCCTTCACGCTCGCAAGGTGTTCGCGGACGAGGAGCTGCGCGTCGACGGACAGGTCCAGCTCCTGCAGGAACGCCCTTCCGGGCGCGGTGGTGGCGATACCGTCGATGGCGGCCAGCGCGACCCGCGGATCGGCGTCGTGGACCGCCGTTCGCTGGGCGGCGCGCAGGGGCTCCGACAGGGGCCCCCCCGCCTCACCCAGCGCCCGCAGCGCCGCCGCGCGGAGCTTGGGGTGGGTGTCCGGATCGGCCAGGAGCGCCTGCAGCCAGGGCTCGGCCTCACCGGGCACGAACGCGCCCATGGCGGTGATGCCCCGGGCCTTCACCGCGAGCAGATCCGCCTGCTCGACGATGCCCTGCAGCGTGGGAAAGCCTCCCTGCACCTGGCGCACCTGCGCCAGCGTGGGGACGTCGGCGCCATGGCGGGCATGGAGTCCGTCCTCGAGGCGCTCGGCGCCGAGGACGGCCAGGGGGGCCGCCGGATCGACGGGCACGGGCTCCCGTGCGCAGGCGATGGCCAGCAGCAGCGGCAGGAGGGCGCGGCTAGCGGGTGATGACATGCTCACGGAGCACCTCAGCCTGTTGGGGGGTGATCTGATCCTGGGCGTAGTTCGCGGAGGTCCAGAACATGAAGTTGCGGCCGTCGAGGCGCCTGCACTCCCGGCCGCCCACCTCGCCGTCGTCGTTGGTGTCGCGCTCGGAGGCACGGCACTCGGGGGTGTCGTCGAACAGGTCGAAGCTGTCGCCGCCGGCCTCGGTGGTGTGGAACAGCCCGAGCTGGTGCCCGACCTCGTGGGCCATGGTCTCCCCGAGCATGCCGGTGAGCACCTCACCCCGGCCATTCATGTGTCCCTCGACGCTCAGGACGACGCCGCTGCCGTGGGTGCCGTCGATGCCGACGGGGCCCGGGATGCCGGCCGCCACACCGAGGGTGCCCGGATCGTCGAGGAAGTCGGCCACGAAGAACAGGTTGATGCCCTGCAGATCGCCGTCGAGCGCGGTGGCCCGAAGCGTGCCGAGCTGGGCCTGGGTGGGCATGGCGCCCTCGGGCCGGCGGATGTGCTGTACCCGCACCGTGCCCTTGCGGACCGCCCTGGCTCCGGCCCAGACCTCGAACATGCGGTCGGTGGCCTGCTCGAGCTCGGCCTGCGTGATGCCCGCGCCCCGGACCACCACGAGGCGGACATCCAGGGCGGGTTGTTCGGGGGACTCGCCCCCGACGATGAGGCGGGCGGACCCGGTGGTGCCGGACAGGTCGACCCCGTGGGCGATGGGCGCCAGCGTGAGGCAGCCGCCGTGAGGCCGTGAGCCCCTGTGCATGGGCAGCGACAGCGTGCCGGCGGCCGCTGGGGCATGGAAGAACGGGTAGCTCCACCACCAGGACATGGTGGTGCTCCACAGGGCGGTGTCCCACGCGGAGTCGGCGGCCGTGTCGTAGGTGTCGGCGCGGAGGCTGGCGGGGGGCGTGAGCCGATCCTTGAAGGCGTACGAACCACCCGCATCGAGCCACACCTCGTCGCCGAGGACCACCCACGCGAAGCCCGTGCGCTCCGCACCGGCGTCGACCACGACCTGCAGGCCCGTGACGCCCTCCGCCAGCTCCACGGCCACCGGGTCGGCCCAGGAGACGCGCTCGCTGTCGTCGTAGCGCCACTGAAGGGGCTGCGTGTGGACGTCGACCTGGCCGGGCGCACCCAGGCGCGGTGAGTCGCCCGAGCATGCAGGCGCCGGGACGGCCCAGGTCGGGCGATCGCCGACCGGAGCGGTGGGCCCGCCACCTCCGGTGGACGTGGTGTCGGTGGCCAGCGGCAGGTCGTCGGCGGGTGGTCCGCCACAGGCCGCCAGGAGTCCGACCAGCGCGAAGAGCTGCTTCATCCCCTCTCCTCTCCCCGTGGGACGCGGCAGACTATAGAGCAACGCACCCCACCCGAACCAGACCCCGCCCGAAGGGAGCCGTCATGCAGACCCTGCAAGCCATCCATCAGCGTCGTACCGCCCATCGCTGGCGTCCCGCCGAGATCTCCGAGCAGGAGCTGCAGGCCATCCTGCAGGCGGGCCACATGGCGCCCTGCCACAAGCTCACCTGGCCGTGGCGCTTCCACGTGGCCGGCCCGAAGACCCGGCAGGCCCTGTTCGACCTGGCGGCGGCCCCCGACGCCGAGGGCAACGCTCCCTCCGCGGAGCGCCTGGAGATCATGAAGGCCAAGCTGCTCGCCCCCGCGGCGCTCATCGTGTTGGGGCAGGCCCTCGCCGACACCGATCTGCGACGCAAGGAGGACTACGCCGCCCTGTCCTGCGCACAGCAGAACATGGCCCTGGCCGCGTGGGACATGGGCTGGGCCTCCAAGTGGAGCACCACCAAGCTCATGCACCGGGACGAGACCTACGCCCTGTTCGGCATCGACCCGCAGGTGGAGCGGATCGAGGGCTTCTTCTGGATCGGCAAGCCCGCCACGGTGCCGCAGCCGAAGCGTCCGGCCGTCGACGGGCTCGTCACCCGCCACCCCTGAGGGGGCAGCGGGCACCCCGCTGACACAAACTCACAGGACCGGTCAGTCCAGCAGGCGGGCCGCGAACTCCTCGTCGGTGCCGCGGAAGCCCACCTGGACGGCCGTGCCGTCGCGCTCGATCACCGGGCGCTTGATCAGCATGGGATCGGCGGAGAACGCCTCGATCCAGCGCTCGTCGGACCAGGTCTTCTTCTCGTCTCCGAGGGCCCTGTAGGCACCTCCGGAGGTGTTGCGCAGCGCCTTGGCGCCGAGGGCGGACACCCAGCCCTCGACCTTGCTGCCCTCCGGGGGGTGCTTACGGAAGTCGACGAATTCGTGCTCCACGCCGCGCTCCTGCAGCCATTTGCGCGCCTTCTTCACCGTCCCGCACGTGGGGATGCCATACAACACCAACGACATGGTGGCCTCCTGCTCGGTTTCCCGGGCAGGCTAACGGGTGAAGCACCCCACGGTCATCCCGTCCCGGAGACGATTTGAAGCCCCTGCAGCTCAATGTCCTGAACTTTCCTGTGTACATCGCGCCGACCTTCTGGTTGCTCGCAGGTGTGATCGGCATGCTGTACAGCAACACCCCGATGACCGGCGCGGGCATCAGCGCGAACCTCGGCCCGATCTTCATCTACGGCGTGGCGGTGTTCCTCTCGATCCTGGTGCACGAGCTCGGTCACGCCCTCGCGTGGCGACGCTACGGCCACGCGCCCCAGATCCTCCTGCATGGCATGGGCGGACGCACCAGCGTGCAGGTGGCCCGCGACCGCATGCCCGGTCCCAAGCAGCGCCTGGTGGTCACCCTGGCCGGCCCGGGCTTCGGCCTGGCCCTCGGCCTGAGCATCGTGGGGCTCACCCAGGGGCTGTCGATGATGGGGCTGTGGCCCGACATGCCGCTGCTCTCCGACTTCGCCATGGCGATGATCTGGATCAACATCGGCTGGTCCATCTTCAACATGGTGCCCCTGCTGCCGCTCGATGGCGGCCACGCGGTCGAGGCCGCCGTGAGCTGGGCCGGCAAGGACGGCCGCAAGGTGGCGCTGTGGGTCTCCGTGCTGAGCGCGGCCGGCTTCCTCGCCCTCGCCGCGACCAGTGGCGACCTGTTCTTCGCGCTCATCGCGTTCATGTTCGGCGGCCAGTCGGTGCGCGAGCTCGCCACCAGCTACCAGGCCACGCGCGACAAGCCCCTGTTCCAGGAGCTGCAGCGGGACTTCGAGCTGATCCGCCTCGGAGACGCCCAGAAGGCCGACGCCTTCCGCGCCGCCGCCCGGGACTTCACCAGCCGGAGCAGCCTGCCCCAGTGGACCGCCACCATCGCCGTGATGTGGATGGACGTGGCCATGAACCAGGGCGAGGTGGACGACGCCGCCGAGGCCTTCCTGAGGCTGCCCCAGGGCGCCAACCCGCCGGAGGCCATGCTGCGGCGCCTGCTGGCCGATCTTCGCAGCGACGGCTCCCCCGACGCCTACGCCAAGGCCGCCGACCGTGCCCACGCCCTCACCGGCGACGCCCGCTACACCCTCGACGGCGCCCGGGCCCACATGCGCACCGGTGAGCTGGCGGAAGCCGCCGGCCTGCTGCTGGAGGCCATCGAAGGCGGCGCCACGAACCTGTGGCAGGTGGAACACGACGAGGAGTTCGAGCCGCTGGTGAGCAGCGACGTGTGGGAGGAGCTGAAGGCCGAGGTGCGGGACATGGCGCGGTAGGCAGGGGTCAGGCCACGAGGCATGGATGATGACCCTCGAGTCGCGAGGCCATGAGGCATGAGGCCATGAGGCATGACCCTTGAATCGCGAGGCCATGAGGCATGAGTCATGAGTCATGACCCTTGAATCGCGAGGCCATGAGGCATGAGGCATGACCCTTGAGTCGCGAGGCCATGAGGCATGAGTCATGAGTCATGACCCTTGAATCGCGAGGCCATGAGGCATGAGGCATGACCCTTGAGTCGCGAGGCCATGAGGACTCGAATCCCGAACCATGAATCCTGGGTTCCGGAGTCATGGTCCATGAGTTCATGGATCCGGGATTCATGAACTCATGGGTCGAGCCCTCATGGCGTCATGGGTTCAGGATTCGTCGCTCATGCCTCATGGCCTCAGGATTCGCGATTCATGCCTCATGGCCTCATGGCCTCATGGATCCATGACCCGGACCCGTTCGCCTCACGCCCTGGCTTTCCGCGCCGTGGTCTTCGCCACTCGCTACCCACCACCTTCCACGCGAGGAGGGCAACATGGAGTGGCAATTCGATCACGAACAGCTGCGCGTCTACGGCATGGCCGTCGACTTCGCACACTGGTCTCAGGGAGCAGCCGTGGGTCAGGCACGATCCCACATCCGGGACCAGGTCCGGCGGGCCGCCGAGTCGGTCGTGCTGAACATCGCAGAAGGCTCGGGACATCCAATCGGAAATGCGCGCCGGAATCACTACCGGATGGCGAAGGCATCTGCGGCGGAGTGTTGCGCGTGTCTGGACATCATCCGACCCAAGGCGAAGGAAGAGAGGCAGCAGCAGCTGCGACACATCGGGGGCATGCTCCACAAGATGGCGCAGCGATAGGAAGTGGCCATGAGGCCATGAGGCCATGAGGCATGACCCTTGAGTCGCGAGGCCATGAGGCATGAGGCATGACCCTTGAGTCGCGAGGCCATGAGGACTCGAATCCCGAACCATGAATCTTGGGTTCCGGAGTCATGTTCCATGAGTTCATGGATCCGGGATTCATGAACTCATCGGTCGAGCCTTCATGGCGTCATGGGTTCAGGATTCGTCGCTCATGCCTCATGGCCTCAGGATTCGCGATTCATGCCTCATGGCCTCAGGATTCGCGATTCATGCCTCATGGCCTCATGGCCTCATGGCTCCATGTCCACCGAACCCGGCCCCCTGCCCTCACCCGCCCTTGCGGAACGCGATGCCCTTGGCGCTGATGGCCGCCGATTCCTTCATGTCCAGGATCGGCACCACCTCGTAGTCGAGCAGGCTGCCGCCCCAGGGCGCGCAGGCCTCCATGATCACCTGGGTGCTGTCGGCCTCGGCCACGCAGAAGCCGCCCCCGTCCGCTCGTCCCCACATGCCCTGGATCTGCAGGCCTGCCGGGGGCTGCCAGCGGCTGAAGACCTCGAGGCTCTTCTCCTGCTCGGCGGGCCCGGTGCCGGGGCGTGCCCTCCATCCCACGTAGAACAACATCGCTTCCTCCTCGGGCACGGAGGTGGTGTGCCCTCGGCGGCCGGATTCCGGGGAGTCGGAGCCCGGCGCCTGCCTGTCCAGCGGACGGAGCGGGACGCCATTGACGTCAACATGGGGTCAGCCGGTCAGCCCCAGTTGTCGCCCATGGAGTCCAGCCCGGAGTGGGCCAGGTCCTCGGGGGTCATGGCGATGTAGACCTCGACCAGCGCGTCGAACTCGAGGAAGAAGGGCTCGGCGAGAGACGGAAGCTGCGAGGAGCCGGTCACGTCGACGACCGCCGTACAGTGGCGGTGTCCGTCGCGGGCCGTGAAGTAGACGGCCTCCGGCTTGAGCGCGTCGAGGACCTTCTGGATCCGCTCGCCGGCGGTGCCCTTCTTCACGTACGTGTTGAACGGCTCGGGAGGCATGGTCGCCTCGATGATCATGCGCATGGTGGACCTTCCTGTGGTGGGTGGACCGGCGCCGCCGTGACGGCGACGCCAGCAACCCGGTCGGAAGGTGCGGAGCCAACTGGACCCGGCCCGTGTCAGGAGGCCGTGAGCGCGGGATGAACACGCGACATGGGCTCGGAAAGCCAGGAATCCCGCGTCAGGAATCCCGCGTCGCGATGTCATCAGGCGGAGACGGGCCCCTTCTCGGCGACCGTCTCGTTGGACCGCGTGTCGGCGAAGCGCTCGAGCGCCAGCTCGATCAGCCGGTCGATGAGGTCGGTGTAGGGCACGCCGGTGGCGTCCCACAGCTTGGGGTACATCGAGATGCTCGTGAAGCCGGGCAGCGTGTTGATCTCGTTGAGCCACCATGCGCCGGTCTGGGGATCGCCCAGGAAGTCGACCCGGGCGAGACCCGCGCAGTCGGTGGCGAGGTAGCCCAGCACGGCCATCTGCCGGATGTGCGCGTGCTCCTCCTCGGACAGGGGGCTGGGGATCAGCAGCTTGGAGTCGGAGCCGGCGTACTTCGCGTCGAAGTCGTAGAACTCGCGGTCGGGCACGATCTCGCCGGCGAGGGACGCCTGGGGGTGCTCGTTGCCGAGCACGGCCACCTCGACCTCACGGGGGCCTTCGAGGCCCTGCTCGACCACGATGCGGCGGTCCCAGCGCGCGGCCTCGAGGAGGGCGCCCGCGAGCTCGTCGCGGCTCGCGGCCCGGGAGATGCCCACGGAGCTGCCGAGGTTCGCCGGCTTGACGAACACCGGGTAGTGCAGGCTCTGCTCGATGCGGTCGCAGCAGGCCTCCGTGCCCGCCTGCAGCTCGTGCCTGCGCACGAGGAGCCAGGGCAGGAGCGGCAGACCGGCATGGGCGCAGACGGCCTTGAAGATGGCCTTGTCCATGCAGACGGCCGAACCGACGACGCCGGCGCCCACGTAGGGCACGTCGGCCATCTCGAGCAGGCCCTGCAGGGCGCCGTCTTCGCCGTAGGTGCCGTGGGTGACGGGCAGGATGCAGTCGACCGACGCGAGGAACTCGCCCTTGGCCTGACCGGAGAGCACCACGAAGCCCGCGCCGGGACTGCCACCGAGGGCCACCCGGGCCGCCGTGGTGTCGTCGGCCTGTTGGGACAGGAATTCCCAGGCTCCCTCGCCCACGATCCACTGGCCGTCGGGCGCGATGCCCATGGGCACGACGTCCCATCGCTCGCGGTTGATGGCGTCGAGGACGGAACGTCCGGACACCAGGGAGACCTTGTGCTCGCCACTGCGGCCGCCGAAGAGAACACCGACGCGGGGCCTGTTGGGGGTCATGCACCCTCCTGCTCAGGTTCGAAGGCGCGCAGTCTAGCTCGTTGCGACATGCGGTGAGGTCAGGTGCGTGTGTCAGATCCCCGCAGGCGCCTTTCGCAAGGGGAAGATCACGATCTCGCCCGCGCGCTGGACGGCACCGAGCGCCAGGATGTCTGGCGCGCGGGGGTGCCCCGTGACCGGACGGCCGTCGAGGGACTGGATCTGCAGCGAGGCCTCACCCAGCTCACGGGCGTGCAGCCACAGCGCGCGCACCGCCTCGACCTCGCCGAGGGTGCTCCACAGGGCGCCGGAGGTCGGGTCCCAGGCGAGCACGACCTCGCCCTGTTGCAGGCACAGGCGCACCTGTTCCCGTCGCTGCAGCTTCCACCCTTCGGGCCACGGCATCGCGAGCCCCACCTGGCTGGCCGGGTCGGCGGCGGACAGCCAGACCTCGGAGGGCACGGGCAGGGCCTCGTCACGCAGGGCCTCGACGCCGGCCCCCGTGGCGGACTGTCCGGCGCCCAGGCCGTCGACGAAGTAGCCCCGGAGCAGATCGCCCCGGGCCTCGGCGTGCAGGACGGTGCCCATCAGATCCGTCCAGGTGGCCTGCAGAGCGTCCTCGCCTCGGGTGGCCTGGGACCACACCAGGGTGCGCTCCAGCAGCAGCTCGACCACACGACCCCGATCGGGGGCCTCGACGGGCGACACACGCCGGAACCTGCCCCCGAGCCCGGACGGCGTGGCACTGCGGCGCAGGCTCGATCGCCGCCGGGTGCGGGCGGAGGAGGCCGTGACCCGCCGGTGGGGCTGCAGGGAGTCGGACGTGACGAAGCCCGACCGCATGGCCTCCCGCAGCACCGCCTCCACCTTGGACGGCAGCCAGCGGAGGTCGTGGGCGAGGTCGTCGAAGCGGCGCTCCGCCTCGCCGAGGGCCTCGAGCAAGGCGGCGATCTCGTCGCTGGCCGGACGATCGGGCCATGTGGCCGGACCCACGAGGGAGTCGGCCAGCCAGAAGGTGATGCGATCCCCCCTGCCCTGCCACACCAGCCGCTGCTGGGCCAGGAGCAGATCCAGCTGGGCGGGCGCGAAGTCGCGGAGGCGGACCGGCAGGACCTGCTGCAGCCAGGTGTCGGGGCGGAGCAGCACGCCCTGCAGAGGCGCGAGGATGTCGAGCAGGTCCTCGGCGTCGCCCGCGGACCCGAGCTGGTGCCACCACAGCAGGGCGCGCTGGTAGGTGCTCAGGTCGACCGGCTGTACCCGAGCCCGTGCGGCCTGCAGCGAGCGACGACGCAGCTCCTCGATGTGCTCCTGGTGCACATGGGCGGCGGCGCCGTCGGGCAGCAGGACCCCATGCCACAGCACCCCCGCGGCCCGCAGGCGCTCCAGCGCCACCTCGGCCTGCTCGAGGGTGAAGCCGAGGGTGGTCTGAAGATCGACGGGTCGCACCTGCAGCGCCCCCCTGGCCTGCCGCAGCGCCAGCGCCTCCTCTGCCAGGGGATCACCGGCGCGGGCCAGCTGCAGGCGCTGTCGATCCTCGTCGGCCCACCACAGGCCGGTGACCTCGTCCTGGAAGACCAGCTCACCCGGCGTGATGCCGTCGGGGCACACGGCCGGACCGAAACGCTGCAGCATGCGCCGCCATGCGGCGACATCGGCGGGCGCCGGCCGCGACGACAGCCGCTCCGCGACCTGCTCCACCACCTCGGGGTCGAGCAGCTCGGCCAGGGAGCCGCGGCCGAGGAGCTCCTCGAGCAGCGAGGCGTCGAGGCCCAGGCCCCGCACCCGGCGCTCGGTGGGCGGCAGATCCCCCTCGTACATGAACGAGCCGACCACCTCGAACATCACGGCATTGGCGAAGGGGCTGGGGCGGCCGGCCTCGTGCTGCTCCACCTGCATGCGGCCCGCCTCGACGTCGGCGAACAGCTTCTTCAGGCCGTGCAGATCGAAGTCCTCCTGCAGGCACTCCCGGGCGGCCTCGAGGAGGATCGGGAAGTCCGGGTGCTCCAGCGCCACGTTCATCAGCGCCGTGCTGCGCCGCCGCAGGGCCCACAGGGGGCTGCGCTCATCCGGCCGGCGCTTGACCAGCAGCAGGGCGCGGCCGGCGGCCTCCCGGAACCGCGCGGCGAGCAGCGGCGAGTGCCGGAGCTCCTCCCGCAGCAGGGCCTCGAGCTGGCCGCTCGGCGGCCACAGGATGGACGGGTCGAGATCCTCGCTACCCTTGGGCAGTCGGAAGACGAGGCCGTCGTCGCCGTAGACGATGTCCATCTGGGTGCTGTGGGTGCGGGACCACCAGGCGCGCACCGCCATGGCCCACGGCGCGTGCACCCTGCGGCCCCAGGGGGACAGCACCACGAGCCGCAGATCCCCGGCGCCGTCGACGAAGGTCTCGGTGACGATGCGGTGGTCGGTGGGCAGCGCCGTGCGGGCCTTCTGCTCCTCGCACCACATGCGCAGGTTGCGCCAGGCGTCGTCGCTGACGGAGGCCGGCTGCTGCAGGGTGTCTTCGTCGAGGCCGCGCAGCAGGCTGCCGATGCGGGCCCCGAAGGCCGCGGGCCGTCCGGGACCCATGCCGTGCCAGAAGGGCGCGCGCCCCTCCTCGCCGGGCGCCGGGATCACCTGGACCGTGTCGGGCGTGATGTCGGTGACCCGCCAGGTGCCGGCGCCGAGCCGCAGGGCGTCGCCCACGCGGGTCTCGTAGACGAGCTCCTCCTCCAGCCGGCCCACCTGCCGGCCCGCCCCCTCGATGCCCGGCGCGAGTACGACCCGGTACAGGCCCCGATCGGGGATCGTACCGCCGTTGATCACCGCCACCCGCTGGGTGCCGGACTCGGGCTCGAGCAGGCCCTTGTCCTCGTCCCAGGTGATGCGCGCCTGCAGCGTGGTGAAGTCCCGCGCCGGGTAGCGCCCGCTGACGAGCTGGAGCACCGAGCGGAACAGGGGCTCGCTGAGCTGGGTGTACGGGGCGGCGCGACGGAAGATGCGCAGCAGCTCGCCCGCCTGGATGGGCCCGGCGGCCACGTGGGCCACCACCTGCTGCGCCAGCACGTCGAGGGGCAGCTCCGGGTAGCGCAGGGGCTCGATGTCGCCGTCGGCCATGGCCTGGGCGGCGGCCACGCAGGCCACCAGATCGCCGCGGTACTTGGGCACCACGATGCCGTCGCTCACCGCCCCGACCTGGTGGTTGGCCCGGCCGATGCGCTGCAGGCCCGACGCGATGGACATGGGTGCCTCGACCTGGATGACCAGATCCACGGCGCCCATGTCGATGCCCATCTCGAGGCTGGAGGTGGCCACGACGCCCTTCAGGCGCCCCCGCTTCAGATCGAACTCGATGCCGCTGCGCAGCTCCTTGGACAGCGAGCCGTGGTGGGCCTGCACCAGCGCCCTGCCGGCCGTCTCGTTGATGGCGACGGTGAGCTTCTCGGCCAGCGCCCGGCTGTTCACGAACACCAGCGTGCTGTGGTGGCTGCTGATCCACTCCACGAGCCTGGGCGTGATGGCCGGCCAGATGGAGCGGGGGGTCTGGGCCCGGAACATGCCCGGCAGGGGCGAGGCGGGGGCCTCCTCGGGGAGCTGGCCCATGTCGGGGAGCGCCACCTCCACGGTGATGCGACCGGGCGCCTTGCGGGAGGCCTCGACGACCTGCACCGGCCGGAAGCCCTCCTCGGTGGCCCCGCCCAGGAACCGCGCCACGACCGACAGCGGCCGCTGGGTGGCGGACAGACCGATGCGCTGCAGCGGCGGACGACCGTGACGCAGCTCCTCGAGGCGCTCCAGGCTCAGCGCGAGGTGGCTGCCCCGCTTCGACGGCACCATCGCGTGGATCTCGTCGACGATCACCTGATCGACCGTGGCCAGGACCTCCCGGGCCCGGCTGGTGAGCATCAGGTACAGCGACTCGGGCGTGGTGATCAGGATGTCGGGCGGGTGGCGGACCATCCGCTGCCGCTCGGACGGCGGGGTGTCGCCGGAGCGCACGGCCACGGAGACGGCCCGGTGCTCGGTGCCCTGCTCCCTGGCCGCCGCGGTGAGCTCCGCCAGGGGCTGCTCCAGGTTGCGTCGGATATCGACGGCCAGCGCCTTCAGCGGCGAGACGTACAGCACCTTGCAGCCGACGTCGTCGTGGGGCGGCGCGAACAGCCAGCGGTCGAGCATGACGAAGAAGGCGGCGAGGGTCTTGCCGGAGCCGGTGGGGGCGCTGACCAGCACGGAGTGGCCTTCCTGGATGGCAGCCCAGGTGCGCTCCTGCACTGCGGTGGGCTCACCGAGGGCGGTGCGGAACCAGGTGTCGGCGACGGGGTGGAAGGCAGTCAACGAGCGGCATCCAGATCGGCGCGCAGGCGCACCAGCGTGTGTCCGGTGGCATGGTACTTCGCTTCGAAGGGCGTGAGCGGATCCCCGGGCTCGAACGGCGTGGGATCGTCCGCCTCGATGCCGGCGAGTCGCAGGGCCATGGCGAACTCCTCGGCATAGGTGGACCAGTTGGTACGCAGCTCGAGGGTGCCGCCGAGGGCGAGCAGGTCGGAGAACGCCTCGTGCGCGTGCCAGCGACGCTGCAGGTGCCCGGGCTTCGGCCACGGGTTCGGGTAGAGCAGGTAGTGGGCCTCGAGCCGGATCCCGTCCTCGACCAGCAGCCGCCAGATGTCCTGGGCCTGGGCGCGGAGCACCAGGGCGCCAGGGGGGAGCGGTCCCGAGGCCGCGACCTTGGCCACCCGATGGTCGGACTGATCGAGTCCGACCACGAGGGCCAGCGGGTGCATCGCCGCCAACCGCCGGGTACTCATGCCGATTCCGCAGCCAGAATCGAGCACCAGGGGACCGCCGTGGGCGTCGAGAACCCCTCGCAGCGCATCGTACGCCTCACGGCTGAAGGCGGGGATGGGACGCCGGCTGTGGCTGGACAGGTGGCGGGCGACCACCCGTTCGAGGGAGGGATGGGGCCCGTCCTGGGACGAGTGTACCTGACGAGAATTCTTCATCATCCTGCGGGGGCACTGTGGTTTCGTCTCCTGTCGTCACACGGGCTGGATGCACCATCCAGCTTTACGCGCCAGACCATGTCTGATAGGTTGACCGGGAAGTGAGCCTGGAGAAACGTGATGGGCTTCTGGAAGAACGAAGAAGGCGTCACCGCCGTCGAATACGCACTCATTGCGGCCCTCATCGCCCTGGCGGTGCTCGGCGCCTACCAGACCATCGGTCAGGAAGCCCGCAACGCGCTCAACCAGGTCTCCACCGAGATGCAGAACGCCACCAACGACACCGACTCCTGATCTCCGGTACCGGCCCTCACACGAGGATCGCCTGCCTCTCCCCCTCGGGTCACCTGCCCCGGGGAGCCCGCAGGCCAGATGCGCCGCACGTCTCCCGACGATGCGGCGTTCGACGTTCTTGCCACATGACCCCTTGGGAGACCCGATGCGAGCCCTGTTCCTCCTGAGTACGATGGCCCTGGCCGGCACCACCTGGCCCACGCCCTTCACGGCGGAGCAGATCAAGGAAGGCTGCCACGAGCACACGATCACCTTCGAGCTCCTCGACGGCTCCGAGCTGGCGTGGACCTTCGTGGGCGACGGCACGCAGGCCGAGTGGGTCACCGCCGTCGACGGCCACCGGCTGGACGGTACGAAGCGCGCCAGCTGGGACGAGCTGCGCCAGCACGCCTCCTACGACAAGGCCACCACCCGCCGCGCGCGGGACGTGATGGACACCGCCTTCGGCCGGCTGGAGGGCTGGACCTATGTGCAGACCGAAGGCGAGACCGTCAGCAGCTGGTTCTTCGCCGACAGGCTCCCCGGACCGCCGGTGTACATGACCGTCGTGGAGGGTGATGAGGTGAAGGCGAGGATGGTGCAGATCGAACGGTCGGGCGGTTGAGCAGACTCGCTCTCCCACCGCGGAGGCACGCGCCGTATCGCTGCTTCACACGCGGCTCTGGTGCTTGTGCTCGACGCCCTGCTCCTTCTGCACGTCGGAGTCCACGCGGCCGTCCACCAGGCCGATCACCCGCCGGGCGTACTTCATCACGCGGGGATCGTGGGTCGAGAAGACGAAGGTGGCCCCCCGCTCGTTGTTGAGGCGGGCCATCATGTCGAGCAGCTTCTCGGAGGTGACCGAGTCGAGGTTGGCCGTGGGCTCGTCGGCCAGGATGACCGCCGGGTTGGACGCCAGGGCGCGGGCGATGGCCACGCGCTGCTGCTGGCCGCCGGACAGCTCGTGGGGACGGCGATCCTCCAGTCCCTCGAGGCCGACGTCCTCGAGCAGGCCCATCACCCGGTCGCGGCGCTCGGCCACCGGGACGCCCTGCAGCGCCATGATGGACTCCGCGTTCTCGTAGGCCGTGAGCACGGGGATGAGGTTGTAGGACTGGAACACGAAGCCGATGCGGTCGCGACGCATGGCGGAGAGCGCCTTGCGGGACAGGCTGCCGAGATCGGTTCCCTCCAGGAGCACCGTGCCGGCCGTGGGCTGGTCGAGGGCGCCCATCTGGTTGAGCACCGTGGACTTGCCGGAGCCGGACGGCCCCCAGATGGCGGCGAAGTCGCCCTTGTGGATGTCGAGATCGACGCCACGGAGCGCGTGCACGTCGACCTTGCCCTGCCGATAGACCCGGGTGACGCCCTTCATGGAGAGGATCGGGGTGGTGGATGCGGTCATGGGAGGCTCCGGATCAGATGACGTTGATGGACTCGACGGGGTCGACACGCCCGGCCCGCCAGGCCGGGTAGATGCCCGCGAGCATGGTGGCCAGCACGATGCTCGCGGCGATGATCAGGGCGTTCTCGGGGTAGATGTCGAAGCGCAGGACGGGATCGAAGGCGACGCCGCCGATGTCCATGGAGCTGGCCATGCCCTCGTAGGCCGCGGACGTGTCCGCGCCGTGGGTGTGCAGGTACCAATAGGGCCCCGCGGTGAAGGCGGTGGCACACAGCAGGCCCGTCATCGCGAGGAACCCCGTCTCCCACATCACGAGGCGGAAGAGCTGGCCCGGCGAGTAGCCGATGGCGAGCATGATGCCGAACTCCCGGGTGCGCTCCAGCACGCTCATGAACACGGTGCTGAAGATACCGGCCGCCACCAGCACGCCGATGACGATCTCCATCACCCGGGCGCCGCCCACCTTCATGGCCACGAAGGCCTTGATCTCGGGCTGCACCTCGTCCCAGGTGAGGACGGCGTCGCCCCCCACCTCTGGGCGGAGGGTGGAGGCCACCCGGCCTGCCCGCCGGCCGTCGTTCAGGAAGATGGCGATCTGGGAGGACTCGTCGGGCTGGTAGCCGACGACGTCCCGCAGGGTGTTGATGGGCAGCATGGCGATGGCGGCGTCGGTGCTCGCGGCGCCCGTGGACAGGATGCCCTTCACCCGCTCCATGCCGGTGACGATCTCGCCAGACCGGTCGGTCAGGGTGAAGACGATCTTGTCGCCGAGACCCGCACCGAGGTTGTCCGCGAGGATACGGCCGAGGAGGATGCCCTTGTCGTCGGCGGTCTGGAAGGGCTCGCCGGCCACCATGTCCTGGGCGAACTGCAGGGTCTCGGGAGACTCGAGCTCGGGATCGTACGCGATGAAGTAGGCCCCGAAGGCGTCCCGGGCGGTGGTGAGCATGGCCGCGCCGGATGCGCGATCGACGGCGCGGGTGACGAAGGGGTCCTGCAGGGCCAGGTGGCGCTTCGCGCCGGTGTTCTGGACGCTGCGGGAGAGCGTGGGACGGTCCTGGTACTCGGGGTTCTGGATGGTGACGTGGCCCGTGCCGAGCTGGGCGGCGTCGTCGATGAAGTCGGCGAAGGACTTGTCGTTCATGGCGGTCATGATGAACGCCAGGAAGCCCCCGAAGGTGATCGAGACCAGGGTGAGGATGGTGCGTCGCTTCTGGCGCCACAGGTTGCGCCACGCGAGGCGGGCGAGGTCGGGTCCGCGCATGGTGGCCTCCTACTGGTGGTGCATGGCTTCGACGGGACTGATGCGCGCGGCCCGCAGGGCCGGCCACAACACCGCGATGAAGGTGATGACGAAGAGCATGATGATGGGCACCTGGACGGTGGACCAGGTGTAGTGGGCCTTCCAGATCGGCGGCATCGTCATGCCGACCATCTGGATGCCGCCGAGGGCCCCGACGTCGACGCCCCGGTTCTGCAACCACCACATGCCCGGTGCCGCGAGCAGCAGGCCGGCCACCAGCGCGACCGACGCCTGGATGAGGCCCTCGAGGATCATCATGATCATGACCTGGCGTGGGCTGTAGCCGATGGCCTTGAGCACACCGAACTCCTTGATCCGCTCGAACACGGCCATGAGCATGGCGTTGAGGATGAGGATGGCCACCGCCAGGTAGACGATGAAGTAGACGATGGCGACCATGCCGGAGACACCCGCGAGCATCTGGGCGAGGAAGGGGTTGATCTCCTCCCAGGTCATCACGTCGAGGCCGTCGGTCCCCGTCTCCACGGTCGCGGCCTGGCCCTCGACGGCGACGGAACCCTCGGCGGGATCGGTGGCGCCCATCCCCGCCAGGGCGGCGACCTGCGTCTTGGCTTGCTTGAGGGGGACGTCCTTCGGGCGGCGGATGATGACCTTGTGTACCCCCTCGGGGAGCACCATGAGCTCCCGGAAGGCGTCCTCCGTCATCAGGACCGAGCTGCGATCCATGCTGGCCGCCACGCTCATGAGGATGCCGCGGACGGTGTACAGCGCGTTGGCGATGCTGCCGTCGGCGCCCTGGGACACCACGAGCAGCTCCGATCCGAGATCGAGGCCGAGGGTGCGGGCGAGACCCCGGCCCACGACGACGCCGGATGGGTCCGCCGCATCGAGCCAGGCCCCCTCGGCCATGGCCTCGCTCAGGGCGAGGGTGCGTGCGTCACGGACGGGGTCGATGCCGACCATCTGGACGCCGGCGGACATGTCGCCGGAACCACCCAGGCCGCCGGCGTACAGCCGAGGCGCGGCCTGGTAGCCGGCCTCCTCGAGCTTGCCGATCAGGGTGCCGGCATCCGGGACCACGTCGTACAGGGACGGGCGTGTGAGGTAGCCCTCGTGGAAGACCTGCAGATCCCCGAGGTCGAACTCGGTGGCGTCGTCTTCCATCGAGTGGATCATGCCGGTGACCAGGCCGGAGTACAGCAGCTCCGCCACCAGGGCGAGGGTCATGGCTACGATGGTGATGGAGGAACGGCGGTGGTTCCGCCAGACGTTCCTCCAGGCCATCTTGAGGAGCATCATCGGGGGATCTCCGGTGGGCTTGGATTGTGGCGTCATCGTAGCAGGGATTCGGCCTGACAGGCCCGCTCCTGGTTGTTGCGGTACGGGCGTGGTCCTCTTTGTCGGGGGAGGACAGGCCGCCCCGGTCCGGTTCCCCTTGTGGTATCTGCGTTCCACACGTTCCCGGAAGTGCCCATGCCCTCCCCTCGCCTGCTCCTCCTCGCACTCCCCCTGCTCGCCGGCTGCGGCCCCATGCCCGGGGGCGTGTGCGATGCCACCATCGACAGCTTCGTCTGCACCAACAACCAGACGATCCTGTGGTGCGTGCTCGACGAGTGGGAGAAGGTCGAGCAGCTCAACGACTGCATGGTGTGCACCTGCCGCGAGGATCTGTCCGTCGACTGTGAGGATGTGTGCGACTGAGTCGCCGGCGGCGTACACATCGCGACACCCCGAGACCCACACAGCAGGCCCGCCGTGGTTGGATGGCTGCGTATCCCTCGAAAGGAGCCTCATGGCCACCCCTTCCCCCCGTGACGACGAGGCCCGGTACACCTACGGCGACCGGCAGGTCCCGGACATGTCCCGAAAGCACCTGCGGCCCGGCATCGGCCGCGTCTCCGGCCACCTCGGCGCGTGGCTGGGGTTCCTCAGCCTGTGCGCGGTGCTGGCCTGGCGCTTCCCGGAGTACCTGAGCACCCGGGAGTTCCGGGAGATCTACGACATGGAGCTCCTGCGGGAGCTCCTGAGGGGCAGCCTGCTCACGGGGCTCGTGTTCAGCGCCTTCAGCTTCCTGCGCTTTCCCGAGAAGAAGCTCGGCGGCATCGGCCTGATCACGGCAGGCCTCGCCATGGCCCTGGGGGGCTGGTGGCTGCCCACCCGGGCGGTCGATCAGGTGCCCTTCAGCCTCGGCCTCGACTACCTGGCCTGGGACACCCTGCGCGCCGGCGTGATGTTCATCTTCCTCGAGAAGATGTTCCCACGCTACAGGGATCAGGCCATCCTGCGGCCGGGCTGGAAGCTCGACGCCTTCTACTTCGTGCTCAACCACCTGCTCATCAGCGCCATCTTCGTGGTCACGAACGGCTTCTCGGAGGCCCTGTTCGGCTGGGCGGTGAACGACGGCGTGCAGGGATGGGTCCGTGGCCTGCCTCTTGGCCTGCAGGTGCTCCTGCTCGTGGTGTGCGCCGACTTCGTCCAGTACTGGGTGCACCGCCTGTTCCACGAGGTGCCGTTCCTCTGGCGTATCCACGCCGTGCACCACTCCACCGAGCACATGGATTGGCTCGCCGGCTCCCGCATCCACCTGATCGAGGTGTTCGCGTTCCGGTCGGTGGCCATGGTGCCCCTGTACCTGCTGGGCGCCGACGTGCAGGCCCTGAACATCTACGTGCTCATCGCCGGCTTCCAGGCGGTGTTCTCCCACGCCAACGTGGGCGTGCGCCTGGGCTGGCTGCGTCATCTCCTGGTGACCCCCCAGTTCCATCACTGGCACCACAGCAGCGACAAGCCGGCCATCGACACCAACTACGCCGTGCACCTGCCCATCTGGGACCGGCTGTTCGGCACCTTCCACATGCCCGACGACTTCTGGCCCATCGACTACGGCACCGTGCGGCCGGTGCCTCGCACCTTCCTGGGGCAGCTGTGGCATCCGTTCCGTGGCGAGCCGGCGTCGCAACCGGGAGAGGCGGGTCCCTGAAGCAAAAGCCGGAAGCCGCACGCGGAGAAGCGGAGGTGCGGAGGAAGCGGAGTGGACCTGGATTTCCTGAAACAGTCCGGGCGGCTTCCCCGTAGGATGGGGCGAGCCGCGAGGTCGTCCCGATGCCACCCATGTCCGTGTCCGCCATGATCCTCGTCCACGCCGTCCTCGGCGTCGGTGCGTTCGTCGCCGGCCTGCTCGCCCTGGCGTCCACCGGCAAGCTACGCCGCCATCGGAAGGTGGGCCGGGTGTTCATGGTGGCGATGGGCACCGCCGTCGTCCTGGCCATTCCGGCCATCGTGGCCCGGCAGAACCTGTTCCTCACGGGGATCGGCCTGCTGGTGCTCTACCACGGCGGCGTCGCGTGGCGTCTGGCACGCCTCAAGCCGCCTCGCAGGATGCCCGGACGGCTCGACCGCGTCGTCCATCCCGCCGCGGGACTCGGCTTCCTGGCCTACGGCGCCTATGGGGTGCTGCTCCTGGTCTCCGGTCGGTCCATGGGCTGGGTGCCCATCGTCTTCGCCGGCATCAGCCTCGTCTCGGTGATGCGCTTCCACCGGTTCAGCCGGCAAGGGTCCTACGAGCGTCATGAGTGGGTCGGCATGCACGTGGGCGGCGTCGCAGCGGCATTCATCGCGGCCTTCACGGCGTTCTGTGTGGCGACGGTGCCGAGGCTGATGCCCGGCATCATCCCGAACATGGTGCTGTGGCTCGGGCCCACGGCGGTCTTCACACCGATGTTCATCGTGCTCGGGCGGCGGTTCGAGGAGAAGCTGGCCGCGGGTGCCGATGGGTCTCGAGGCAGGGCCTCCGCCTGATGACATCGGTATATCAGCGTCATATCGAGAGTCGTCCCCCCTGCCTTTCCCCACGGTGACGCGGACGCCGCAGCCAGCCTGGCCGCGCGTGCGCCGCACCCCACCCATCCGATGCGCCGGTCTCCGTACGGTACCTCCAGTCCTCGCCCGCTCGCCCCGAGGTCCGACAGGTCCGGTTGAGTCGAGCCCCGGAGGACTGGATGACGGAGACGATCAAGCGGATGCTGCTGTGGATGGCCTGCCTGTGGGTGGCCACGCCCGCCCTGGCCCAGGAGGCGAGGCCCAACATCCTCATCATCTGGGGCGACGATGTGGGCATGTGGAACATCAGCGCCTACCACCGGGGCATGATGGGGGGCTCCACGCCGAACATCGATCGCATCGCGGATGAAGGCCTGATCTTCATGGACCACTCCGCCCAGGCCTCCTGCACGGCCGGTCGTGCGGCGTTCTCACGGGCCAGTACCCCATCCGCGTGGGCCTGAGCACCGTCGGCCTGCCCGGCGCCGCGCAGGGACTGCAGGCCGAGGACCCGACCCTGGCCGACCTGGTCAAGCCGCTCGGGTATGCGACCGGCCAGTTCGGGAAGAACCACCTGGGCGACCGGGACGAGCACCTGCCCACCGCCCACGGCTTCGACGAGTTCTTCGGCATCCTGTACCACCTCAACGCGGGCGAATACGTGGAGCAGCACGACTTTCCGAAGGACTCCGAGCTGGCGGACCGGCTCGCCCAGCGGGGCGTCATCCACTCCTGGGCGCAGGGCAACGGCAAGCAGCGCATCGAGGATCTCGGCAACTTCGGCCGGGAGCGGCAGCGCACCCTGGACGAGGAGGTGCTGCAGCAGTCCGTCCGCTTCATCCGGGACGCAGTCTCCCGGGGCGAGCCGTTCTTCGTCTGGCACAACACCACCCGCATGCACTACCGCACCAACCTGTCGCCCGAGTACGACGGCAAGAGCGGCTACGGCCTGTACGCCGACGGCATGATGGAGCTCGATGACGACGTGGGCGTGCTCCTCGATCTGCTCGACGAGCTCGGCGTCGCCGACAACACGATCGTCATGTTCTCCACCGACAACGGCGCGGCGTCCAACTCCTGGCCTGACGGCGGCAACCAGCCGTTCCGGGGCGAGAAGGGCGTCGGCGGCTACGAGGGCGGCTTCCGCGTGCCCATGCTCGTGCGCTACCCGGGCGTGATCTCCGCGGGCGAGGCCACGGGCGAGTTCATGACGATGGAAGACTGGGTCCCCACCATCATGAGCCTGCTCGGCAAACCCGACCTCAGGGCGCAGCTGCTGGACGGCAAGAAGATCGGCGGCACCCGGTACAAGGTGCACCTCGACGGCTACGACCAGACCGACCTGCTGACGATGAAGGGCCCCAGCAAGCGAAAGGAGTTCTTCTACTTCACCGAGACCACCTTGCACGGCGTGCGCTACGGCGACTGGAAGTTCCTGTTCAAGGAGCAGGACAAGTGGTTCAACGGCGTTCAGGATGATCTGACCACGCCGCTGATCACCAACCTGAAGCTCGACCCCTTCGAGCGGTTCCACGAGGCCCGCGGCTTCGACGAGTGGCAGGAGAACCGGTCATGGACCCTCGGACCGGCCACCGAGGTGGTGATGGCCTTCATGAAGTCCCTGCAGGAGTACCCGCCCCGAATGGAGTCCTTCGACATCGACATCGACGAGATGATGCGGTCGGCGCAGGAGAGCAGCAGCCGGTAGGGGCGGCACACCCTGGGAGGGCTGCCGACCACCTGCTCGATTTCCGCACAGGTGATGCCCTCTGCTGTGCGTTCCCGTCCCTGCGTGACGTGCCTAGCTCCTGCCGGGTCGGTGGTCCCATGGTGGCCACCGGCAGAACCCCCATCCGGAGCGCTTCATGTCCACGGACCTCTTCACGCCCTTCCCCCTCGGCGCCCTGCAGCTGCCCAACCGCATCGTCATGGCCCCCATGACCCGCTCCCGCGCCACCGCGGACCACGTCCCCACCGCCATCATGGCCGACTACTACGCGGCCCGGGCCGACGGGGGCCTGCTCATCACCGAGGGCACCGCGCCGGACGCCAACGGCTGCGGCTACGCGCGCATCCCCGGGCTGTGGAACGACGAGCAGGTGCAGGCCTGGAAGGTCGTCACCGACGCCGTGCACGCCCGTGGTGGTCGCATCGCCGTGCAGCTGATGCACACCGGTCGCGTCGGCCACGACCTCAACCTGCCTTCCGGTGGCGAGATCCTCGCACCCAGCGCCGTGGCCGCCCCCGGCGAGATGTTCACCGACAGCAAGGGCCCCCTGCCCCACCCCACGCCCCGGGCCATGACCTCCGAGGAGGTCGAGCAGGCCGTCGAGGGCTTCGTGCAGGCCGGCCGCAACGCCATCGAGGCCGGCTTCGACATGGTCGAGATCCACGGCGCCAACGGCTACCTCGTCGACCAGTTCCTGAGCCCGAACACCAACCAGCGCACCGACGCATGGGGCGGCGACATCGCAGGCCGCGCCCGCTTCGCCCTCGAGGTGGCCCGCCGCATGGCCGACGCCATCGGCGCGGACCGGGTGGGCATCCGCCTGTCCCCCTTCGGCGTGTTCAACGGCATCACCCCCTGGGACGGCCTGGCCGGTGACTTCACCTGGCTGGCCGGCGAGCTCGGCAAGCTCGACCTGGCCTATCTGCACGTGGTCGACCACAGCGCCATGGGCGCGCCCGAGGTGCCCGCATCCATCAAGACGGCCATGAAGGAGGCCTTCGGCGGCGCCTTCATCCTGTCCGGCGGCTACGACCGCGCCCGCGGCGACGCGGATCTGCAGGCCGGCAAGGGCGATCTGGTGGCCTTCGGCCGCCCCTACATCAGCAACCCGGACCTGGTGACCCGCCTGAAGGTCGGTGCTCCGCTCGCCGAGCCGGACTTCGGCACCTTCTACACCCCCGGGCCGGAGGGCTACACCGACTACCCGACCCTGGCGGAGAAGGTGGTCGAGTCCGTCTCCTGAGGGGACGCTCCTTGTAGGGCCGTGTGACCGTGCCCTGGCCGTACGTGCACCCCCTGGGGCAGCGTGGACGGCCAGGGCTCGTGTCTTTCATGGGGCAGAGGACGCGTGGTACGCTCACGCGCTTTCATGAGATGGAGTTGCCGTGAGTGGACTGTTGGCCCTGCTGGATGACGTGGCCGCCCTCGCCAAGCTGACCGCCACGAGCCTCGACGACGTGGTCTCCGCCGCCACCAAGGCAGGCAGCAAGACCGCCGGTGTCATCATCGACGACGCGGCGGTCACCCCCAAGTACGCCCACGGGTTCTCTCCGGCCCGTGAGATCCCCATCGTGCTCAAGATCGCGCGGGGATCCCTGGTCAACAAGCTGGTCATCCTGCTGCCCGCGGCCATGCTGCTGGCGGCGTTCGCCCCCTGGCTCATGACCCCGCTGCTCATGCTCGGCGGAAGCTACCTGTGCTTCGAGGGCGCCGAGAAGATCGCCCACGCGCTGTTTCATCACCCGCCCCCCGAGGACGCGAAGGAGGCAGTGCCCACGGACATGGTCGCGCTGGAGGAAGAGAAGGTCCGAGGCGCCATCAAGACGGACTTCATCCTCTCCGCCGAGATCATGGCCATCGCGCTGTCGGAGATCCCCGCCGAGGCCACGTTGTGGGTCCGGGCAGCCGCCCTCGCACTCGTAGCCATCGCCATCACCGCCGCCGTGTACGGCTCCGTCGCGCTGATCATCCGCATGGACGACGTGGGCCTGCACCTCGCAGCGTCCAAGGCCGGCTTCGTCCGAGGCATCGGCCGGGGCCTCGTCAAGGGCATGCCCGTGCTGATGAAGACCCTCACGATCGTGGGCACCGCGGCCATGCTGTGGGTGGGCGGGTCCATCATGGTGCACGGGCTGCACGAGCTCGGGATGCATCACCCCTACGTGGACATCCACCACCTGGCGGAGGCTGCGGCCGGCGGCGTGCCCGAGGGGCTGGCGGGGACGGTGGAATGGGCGGTGACGGCCGCTGCAGATGGCGTGCTGGGCCTGTTGTGGGGGCTGGTGTTGATTCCGGTGGTAGCGAAGGTGCTGGGGCCGTTGGTGGGGTTGTTTCGGAGGTAGGGGCGGGCCTCCTACCCGGACCTCTCGGTGATGCGCGGCCAGGGCGGGGCAAGCCCCGCCCGTACGTGTCGACCCAAGGGACGCCCGCGTCCGTTGGCCGAGACCTCCCGGCGACGCGCGGCCCCGGCGGGGCAAGCCCCGCCCGTACGTGTTGACCCAAGGGACGCCCGCGTCCGTTGGCCCGGACGCTTCGGTGACGCGCGGCCAGGGCGGGGCAAGCTCCGCCCCTACGTGTCGACAAAAGGCGCGCCTGAGCAGGTGTGGCCCATGGCTCTGTACGTACGGGCGCCCCTTGGGGCGCCCCGGCCCCGCGTCCCCGTAGTCGTTCGCGTGTCCGGCCCCGAATCGCCGTAGTCGTTCGTGTGACGCGGGCCGCGCCTGTCGCCACGCCCGAACGACGTAGCGTAGGGGCGCTGCTCGCTGCGCCCGACCCCGTCGGCCTCCCCTTGGCGGGCCCCTCACCCGGACGCCCCGGTGACGCGCGGCCAGGGCGGGGCAAGCCCCGCCCGTACGTGTCGGCAAAAGGCGCCCTTGTTGGCGTCGCCCACAACCCGTGTTGTAGGGGCGGGCCTTGGTCCGCCCGCCGACCCGACGTTGTCATTTGCGCACAACATCGGCGGACCAAGGCCCGCCCCTACGGACAGTGCCTCCAAGAACACCAACGCCCCTTCGACCACCACGGAGGTGATCGAAAGGGCGCCACACGGGCGCCCCAAGGCCCGCCCCTACAACCAACACCCCAAGAACGCCAACGCCCCTTCGGTCATCCACAAGAGGAATCCCGAAGGGGCGTAGCCAGGGCGGGGCAAGCCCCGCCCCTACCGCAGGCCGAAGCCCGCAGGGCTTCAGGCCTGCTTGCGCTTCGTCACGACCTCACGGTCATCACCCAGCTCACCGGCCTTCTTCCCCTGCAGCACACCCACAATCGCGGGACGCAGGTGCCGCGCCTCGATGACGGCATCGAGGCTTCCGACCTCGACCGCACGCTGCACGGAGTGGATGCCGTCGAACTTAGTCGCGACCTCGCCGCGCTTCTCGAGCGTCACCTGCTCGTACAACTCAGCCAGCTCCTGCTGCAGACGGGGACGTGCCGCGCTGCTGCTGGACTTGATGCGGGCGTTGAGCTCCACGATGCGGGGATCCTTCTCGACCAGGCTGCGGACCTCGCGGGGGAAGACGACGGCGGCTGCCGGCGCACCACCGATGACGGAGGCGAAGGAGCCTTCGACCGCCATGCTGGTGAGGTTCGGGTTCAGCGCCTTGGAGAAGACGACGTAGGCACCGCCGTGGTAGCGACCGACGACCACGAAGACCACGGGGCCCTCGAAGTTGACGATGGCGCGACCGATCTCCGCGCCGTACTCCAGCTGGATCTTGCGCAGGGACTCAGGGGAGCCGTCGAAGCCGGACAGGTTGGCCATCACGACCACCGGGCGGGAACCGCTGGCGGCGTTCAGGGCGCGAGCGACCTTCTTCGAGCTCTTGGGGAACAGCGTGCCGCCGGCCCAGGTGTCGGGGCCATCCAGGGGGATGCGGCCGGCACGGGGGATCGGGCGGGACTCGATGCCGATCATGGTGATGGCGTGGCCACCCATGTGGGTGTCCCAGACCACCGCGGTCTCGGCGTCGGTCATGGAGCGGAAGCGCTCGAGGTACTTGCTGTCCGTGTCCTTCACCGCCTCCATCAGGGCGCGGATGCTGAAGGGCTTCTTGCGGCCTGCGTTGGTGACGTTGTCGAAGATCTCGCCGACCTTGGTGAAGCCGTCACCTGCAGGGCCCGTGTACAGGGACTCGCAGACGTCGCGGCGCACGGCGTCGGTGGTGGACAGGGCGCGGGGGCGCTTCTCGTTCGGGCTGCGGTAGGCCACCGCGTAGTAGTCGAACAGGATCTTGTAGGCCTCGCCCAGGTCCTTGGCGTGGTACTGCGCCTGGCCGTTGGGGCCCATGATGCGCTCGTAGCCACCGATGCCCTTCTCGTCCTCGGCGGACACGCCACCGGAGATCTCCAGGGCGCGCTTGCCGGTGAGGACCATGGAGCCGTCGGGGGTCATGATCAGCACGCCCTTGGTGTGCATGAGCATGGTCGCCTCGGCGTTCCAGTAGGACTGGGCACCGACGTTGACGCCCGGCACGATGACGTGGATCTCGCCGCCGTCCTGGGTGAACTGCACGATGCTCTTCAGCACGCGAGCGGTCCAGTCCAGGTTCTCGGTGCCCGAGTCCATGGCGATGCGGGCACCGGCCGAGATGGCGATCCACTCGACAGGCAGGTCCTCGGCCTTGGCCAGCTCGATGGCGGCGCAGATGCGCTCGCACTCGGCCTGGGCCAGCGAACCCATGGCGCGGGTCGGGTCGGAGGCGATCCAGACGCGCTTCATGCCGGCGGGGTGCTTGTCGGTGATGGAGGTCATCATGCCGACCACGACGCCGGCCTTGTTCAGGCCCGGGGCACGGTCGACGGGCACCAGGGCGCCCTTGTCGTCGAGATCCATCTCCTGGAAGGAGCCACCGACCATGTGGCGGTGGGGCAGACGACCGTCGGTCTCCTGGCCGCAGATGAGCTTGACCACCTCGTAGGGGTACGGCACCCGCAGGCGACGGCAGCGCACGACCTTGGAGTCGTAGTTGTCGACGGGCTGCAGGACGGTGGGCGCCTCGGTGACGGGGCTGACCTGGACGCGGTGTCCGCCGGGACGGCGCACTTCGAAGGCGACCTCACGGGGCTCGCCGTCGGTCTTCAGCAGGGCGCGGATGACGACCACCTCGAGACCGAGGCCACGGGTGTGGGGCTCGAGCTTGGAGGCGATGCGGGCCAGCTGGGGACCGGTGGTGGCCACGGGGGTGGACAGGTGGAACGTGAGGCGGTTCCAGTTCAGGCGGCGGCGGGCGCCACGGCGGGACTGGACGTTGCGGATGACCCGCAGGGCCTCGAACCACTGACGCTCGAAGGCGTGCATGGCGGCGTCGGTGGTCTCGTCGTTGATGGCCTCGGGAAGCTCGAAGACCTCGGCGTGGACCAGGACGCGCTCGTCCTTGGGGTTGCTCTTGGCGGTGGCCAGGTACGCGTGGATGTGCTCGGTGCTCGCCAGGCGCTGCAGGTCGAACTCCTCGTACAGGTGCAGGCCCATGCGCTCGACGGCGGCGGGGTGCACGTTGACGAGGCCGGCGGGGACCCAGCCCTGCTCGGTGCGGATCCAGTTGCGGTGGGTCACGCGGCCCTCGACCAGGAAGGTCTCGGTGAGCTGTGCGCCCTCGGCGGCGCCGAAGGTGGGGGCCTCCTCACCGGGTGCGGTGGTCCAGAAGACCTGCAGGTCGGTGGGACCCACCAGGGAGCCCAGGGCCGTCTTGAAGGCACCGGCCACGGCCGCGGCAGCCTCGAAGGGTGCCATGGCTGCGAGGATGTGACCGCCCTCGATGGCCCAGGAAGCAGCGGCGCCGCCGTCGAGTGCGACGGTGTGGGCCTTGCCGAAGGTCCGCTGGGGGTTGAGGCGGGTCATGGCGCCGGTGAGCACCGCGAGGTTGGGACGCTGGCCCAGCAGGGAGCGCATCAGGTCGTGGCCGGACACGCGGATGAGCTGCAGGAGCGCGGCATCGGCGGCACCGTTGGTGGCGGCGAGCTTGCCCACGGCGGCCTCGACCTGGCCGCGACCGGACAGGTAGTGGGGACGCTGGAACAGGCTGTAGGAAGCCTGACGGGCGGCATCGGCCACGGCGGCCTGACGGGGACCGGCCAGCAGGGCGACGTTCTCGAGGGTGCGGCGCAGCGCGGGGTCGGCCTCGGTCATGCCGGCCTCGTGCAGGTTCACGAGGGCCATCAGGACGGCGGCCACCAGACGGTAGCGATCGCCGTTGTGACGGGCACCGGAGGTGGCGCGCCACAGGGCCTCACGCAGCTCGTCGGAGCTGTTCAGGGAGTGCACACCGTAGCGGGACAGGGCCGCGCGGAGCAGGCCGAGCATCTGGGGACGTGCGCCCTCCTCGCCGGCGTGGTGCTCACGGCAGAACTCGTAGAACGCCATCTGGGGGGAGACGGCCACGGGCTGGTCGCCGGTGTCGAGCAGGGCGCGGTCGAACAGGCCCTCGACGGACACGAAGGCGTGCAGCACGTCGGTCAGTGCCTTCCAGGCCTGGGGACGGTGGGTGCGGCGCCATGCCTCCTCGTCCGAGAGCAGGTTCAGCAGGCGCTGGCTCACGGGCTGGGGCAGCTCGAAGCCGAGTGCCTGGGCGGTGCCGAGACCGGTGACGGCCTTGGCGAGGCCCTCGAGCTGGGCGTCGGTGGTGTAGCGGGTGTCGTCCAGGGACTTCAGGCGCATCAGGTGGGCCAGGGCGTCCTCGGGGGGCGCGGGAAGCTTGATCTCCCCTGCTCCACTGCCCTCGCCTTCCTCGACGGCCAGGATGACCAGGGGCTGGCCGGCCTGCACCTGGGAGTTGGCGCGCACGAGCACCTTGCTGACGGTTCCAGCCTCCTCGGAGAAGAGGACGGTCTCCATCTTCATGGCCTCGAGGGTGCAGATGGGGTCGCCGACCTTGATGACGTCGCCCACCTCGACGGCCACGTGGGCCACGAGGGCGGGAGCGGGCGCGGCCACGAGGCCGCCGCTGGAGCGCTCGACGTTGTGCAGCACGCCATCGAGCTCGACGGCGATGCCTGCACGGCCGTGGTCGATCAGCGCACGGGTGCGCTTGCCGTCGACGGTGAGCATCAGGGCGTTGGGGCCGTTGTGCTCGACCTTGACGAAGTGGGGCGCGTCGGCGTCACCCACCAGGTAGTGGTCGCCGCCGAGGCTGTGCACGGACAGCTTGACCTTCTCGCCGCGCAGCTTGAGCTCGAGATCCAGGCCCTTGGGTGCGGGCACGTCCTGGGGCACGCCGTCGTGCACCTGGCGGAAGAACTTGGAGACGCGGGCGTTGTGCTCGGCGTTGTAGGTCACCACGGCGGCGATGAGCAGGGCCTCGACCGAGCGGTCGGGGTTGGCGAGCTCACCGGAGGCGGTGGCGCGGTCGAGCCAGCGGGTGTCGGCCTTGCCGTTGCGGTACTGGGGGTTCTGCAGGATCTCGAGGATGAAGGCCTTGTTGGTGGAGCCGTCCTCGACGAGGACCTCGAACTCCTGCAGCGCGCGCTCGAGGCGGGCGATGGCCATGTCGCGGGTGGGACCCCAGGCGATGACCTTGGCGATCATGGAGTCGAACTCGGGCGCGATGTCGGTGCCCTCCTCGACGCCGGAGTCGACGCGGATGCCGGGACCGCTCGGGGGGCGGTAGGCCTGGATGCGACCGGGGGAAGGACGGAAGCCCTTCTCGGGGTTCTCGGCGTTCAGGCGGGCCTCGATGGCCCAACCGCCGGGCTGGGTCTCGGGGCGCTGCCAGGGCAGGCCGCGGGCGATGTCGATCTGGATGTGGACGAGATCGCAGCCGGTGATGGCCTCGGTGACGGTGTGCTCGACCTGCAGGCGGGAGTTGACCTCGAGGAAGGTCGCCTCGCCGGTGGTGGGCACGTACAGGAACTCGGCGGTGCCGACGCCGATGTAGCCGGCGGCCTCGGCGAGGCGCTCGGAGCCCTCACGCAGGCGCTTCTCCATCAGCGGGGGCAGGATCGGGGACGGAGCCTCCTCGACGACCTTCTGGGAGCGACGCTGCAGGGAGCAGTCACGCACGCCGAGGGTCTCCGCGCGGCCGTCGGCGCCGACGACCATCTGCACCTCGATGTGGCGGGCATCGACGACGCACTTCTCCATGAAGACGCCACCCTGGCCGAAGACCTTGTCGACCTCGTACTTGACCGCGGCGACGGCCTCGACGAGCTCGCTCGGGCCATCGACGCGACGGATGCCGCGACCACCGCCACCGGCGGAGGCCTTGACCATCAGGGGGTAGCCGACCTCGTTCGCGGCAGCGACGAGGCGCTCCTCGCTCATGTCGTCGGTGATCTCGGCCCAGGGGGTCATGGGCACGTCGCACCGGCGGGCCAGGCGCTTGGAGGCGAGCTTGTCGCCGAGGCGCTGGATGGCCTGGGAGGACGGACCGAGGAAGACGATGTCCTCCTCCTCGAGGCGCGCCACGAAGCGGGGATCCTCGGAGACGAAGCCCCAGCCGGGCCACACGGCGTCACAGCCGGCGTCCTTGATGGCCTGGACGACCTTGTCGTGCAGGATGTAGGCGGAGGTCAAGGAGCCGTCGGGGCCGGGCTGCATGGCGGGGCCGATGTGGACGGCCTCGTCTGCGTAGCGGACGAACGGCGCGTGGGCGTCGTTGTCGGTGTACAGGGCCACGACCGTCAGCTTCACATCCCGGCTGCGCTCGTACTCACGAACGCCGCGCAGGAAGCGCATGGCAGGCTCACCGCGATTGACAAGGGCGATACGGCGAATGTCTCGGTGGGTCGTCATGAAGAAATCCTCGTAGAAAGGCCGGACAAGCTCACGATGGCCGTGGCCACCGGTCCGTCATGGGAAATGGAGAGCGAGGTACTGACGGGACCGAGCTGCGAGAATGCAGCTTGAACGGGCCCCCAGGTGGCGATCCCGGGGCGGCCCCAGGTATCGCGAATGACTTCGATGTGTCTGAGGTCCACCTGCCCCATCACCGGCGGCTTGCCGAAGATGGCGGCGGACCACGCCTTGATGAAGGCTTCCTTGGCGGCGAAACGCGCCGCAAGGGACCACACGCGCCCCTTGGGGGACTTGCCGTTGCAGTAGGCAAGCTCCCCGGGGGTGAAGGTCCCCTGCAGCATGGTGCTGGCCGGATCCCGAAGCTGCTCCTCGAAATCCGGCACGTGCACCACGTCGATGCCGACGCCGTGGATCATCAGTGGGTGCCATCCGTGAAGATGCCGTCGGCGCCCAGGCGGGCGTTCGGGTTGAGCAGCATGGCTGCCTCCTCACGCTTCTGGCAGACGGAACCATCGGGCTTGGCGAAGCGGCGGTGGGTGCGCTTGGAGAAGGCCTGGCGCTGACCCATCATCATCCGCAGGGCGGCACGGTGACCGGCATCCAGGCGGGCGTTGGCGGCGGCCAGGTAGGCCTCCAGCTCGTCGTCGGACAGGCTGGCCAGGAACGCGTCGCGGTGGATGAGCAGCACGAGGGCGCTGACGTGACCGAAGCCGAGGCTCGTGACCAGGGCCGCCTTGAGGGCGTCCTTGGCGGTGTGCACGGCGCGGTCGGTGTAGCACATGTGGTCGAAGCGACGGTGCCCACCATCCACGGTGTCCAGGTTGCGGTTGCCCGGGACGACGCCGGTGTTCATGGCCTGCAGCGCGCCCACCATCTGCCATGCGGCAGCGCCACCCTTGGGGTGACCGGTGAGGTGCTTCTGGGAGACGACGAACAGCGGGTTGCCCTCGGTGCGGCCCAGCGCGCCGGCCACACGGTGGTGCAGCTCGGTCTCGTTGGGGTCGTTCGCCTGGGTGGAGGTGTCGTGCTTGTACACGATGCCCACGTCGTCGGCGGTCAGGCCGTGCTTGGACAGCGCCTTGCCGAGCATGGAGTCCATGCCGCCCATGGCCACCGCGAGGGCGCCCTGGCCCGGTGCGGGGATGGAGGTGTGGACGCCATCGGCGAAGGAGCCGGCCCAGCCGACCACGCCGAGGACGGGCAGGCCCATGCGGGCCGCGATGTCACCGCGGGTGATCAGGAAGGAGCCACCACCCTCGGCCTCGACGAAGCCGCGACGACCTGCGTCGTTGGGGCGGGACATCTGGCTCGGGAGCAGGCCCTTGGCCGCCATGGCCGCGGTGTCTGCCGTGGCGTTCATGTCGGCGAAGCCCACCACACCGGCGGTGGTGATGTCGTCGAAGCCGCCGGCCAGGACGAAGTCCGTCTTGCCCAGCATCAGCTTGTCGTAGGCCTCTTCCATGGACACCGCGGCGGTGGCGCAGGCCGCGACCGGGTGGACCATGGGACCGTAGGAGCCCACGAAGGACTGCACGGCGTAGGCGCTCATGACGTTGATGAGGGACTCCTGGAGCTGGTCGCTCTGGCGCTCATCGTTCAGCATGGGGCGGGTAAATAGACGCTCCAGCGACTGCATGCCGCCCATGCCCGAACCCTGCGTGTTGGACACGCGTGCCGGGTGCACGTGCTGCATGAGCTCCTCGGGGCTCAGGCCGGCGTTCTGGAACGCCTCGGCCGTGGCCGCCAGGTTCATCAGCGAGACGGGGTCGACGTTCGCCATCATGTCCTTGGGGATGCCCCAGCGGGACAGGTCGATGCCCGAGGGCAGCAGACCTGCGACCTTGCGGGTCAGCTCACCGTGACGGGGCAGGCGCATGGTGGTGCCGGCCTTGCGGGTGACCTGCCAGGCGGAGCCGGCCTTGCGGATGTCGGTGCTCTCGGGTGCCTGGGCCAGGAAGCCGCGGGCCTCCTCCTCGGAGCGCACCGTGAAGGTGAAGTCGCTCTCGAGGAAGACCTCCTCGTGGATCATCATGGCGTTCGGGTCGAAGCCGGCCACCTCGGGGTCGGTCCAGCGCAGACCCACGCGGCCGCGGACGTCGGCCTCGTAGCGCTCGGCGATGTCCTCCTCGGCGATGACGTTGCCGGAGGCCACGTCGATCCAGGCGCCACCGTCACGACCCTCGTCGAAGGCGATCAGGCCGGTCATCCAGGCCAGCTCGAGGACGGCGGAAGGTGCCAGCTTGTCGCTGTGCTCGATGGCCCAGCGGGTGCGGCTGGTGCCACAGGGGCCGAGCTCGGAGGCGCCGACGACGACGATGAGATCCGAAGGACGCAGCTTCGCGTAGCCGTCGGTGGCCTCGGGCTGCAGATCCGCCACGGGCATGTCGGTCAGCGGCTTGAGGGTCTCGACCGTCTCGGCCGCGCCGGACAGCTTGGCCTGCAGCTTCTCACGGTGCTCGAGCTTGCGGGTCTGGGCCTCGAGCTCCTCACGCAGGCCGCGGGACATGCCGCCCCAGTCGTCCAGCTTGGACAGACCGGCCGTCAGATCGGCGTGGACGACGTCACCGCAGGCCACCTTGCGCATGGCGTCGGTGCACAGGGAGGTGATGAGCCAGCCCATCTCGTCGGTGGAGAAGGTCACGGGGCCGAGCTTGGCCTCGATGCGGGCGGCGATGGGGTTGTTGGCCGCCATCAGGCCGGTGCCACGGACCCAGCCGATCTTGGCGCCGACGAGACCGACCGCGCGGCCCCAGGCACCCTGCTCGGCGTACCAGCGCTCCATGAGGACCTCGAGGGCCGCCTTGGAGGCGCCGTAGCAGCCGTCGCCGCCGAAGCCGCCGTGGTTGGGCGACAGGGGCAGGACGATCTGGCAGCGGTTCTTCGGCACACCCTGGGACATCAGGCGACGTGCGGTGTGGGCCACCATGCGCTCGACGCTGGTGAGCATGCCTCGCAGGGCCACCTCGGACCACGCACCCTGGTCGACCAGCGTGCCCAGGTCCTTCAGGGCGGCGAAGGGCAGGATGATGTCGGGGGTCATCGGGGGCTTGACCCGCTTGGGGTTGGCGCCGACGAGCTCGTCCATCGGGTCGAAGACCCAGTCGATGAGGGCATCGACATCCTGCAGGGACGCCGCGTTGAAGGGCACGACGTACAGCATCGCGCCGGGTGCCGCGTGGGTGCGGTGGAAGGTGCGGTAGAAGTCCCGGCGTGCGGGGCTGAGGTTGGACGTGGTCAGGATGACCGTGGCGCCGCCCTGCAGCAGCTGGGCTGCGGAGGACAGGGCGATGGAGCCCGGGGACGCACCGGTGATCAGGGCCACCTTGCCCGCGAAGTCCAGCGGGCTGTGGGTGTGCAGGGCCAGGTCGCCGAGCCAGCGGGCGGTGAGATCCTCGCCGCCGGCGACGATCTCGAGGCGCTCGTGCCAGTCACCCATGCGGGCCTGCAGGTCGCGGCCGGTGGCGCGCTCGCTGTAGGTCATGGAGCCGTCGGCGTGCACCTCGAGGTGGGGACGGTGCTCCATCCGCGCCGCGGGGGCGATCAGGCCCTCGGCGATGCGGGTCATCAGGTCGGCCAGCTCGGCGCGACCCTCTGCCTGTGCGCGCTCGGCGTACCAGCGGGCGGTCTTCTCGACCTCGGGCAGGCCGTGGCTGCGGGACAGGTGCAGGGCGAGCTCGTCGGCCTTGGCCTGGTCCAGCGTGCCCTCGCGCAGGCCGAAGAACAGCTGCGCGACCTGGCTGCGGCGGAAGGCCCAGCTGGAGCCGAACACGACGTGCTTGTTGCCGTCGAAGCGGGCTGCGATGCCCTTCTCGACGGTCTCGCCGAACTCGGTGTCGAAGGAGCTGGCGGCCTGGGCCTCGGGCAGCTCGGAGCCGAACTCGGTCTCGGACAGGCCGTCGAGGGCGCTCTTCAGGCGACCGACCAGGCCGGTCGCACCCATGACCTGCTCGGTCAGGGCGTCGAGGGCCTCGGAGGACACCACACCGCCGGCAGCGCCGCCACCGGTGGACATGGCACCGAAGGTGGTGCCGAACAGCTTGCCCATGGACTTGGTGGTCTCGCCGAGGGCGGACTTGGCGGCACCGGCATCGCCGATGTCGGCGTGCAGGCCGAGGTCGCCACCGCGGACGGACTCACCGTCGCGGGCGTTCAGGGCGAACACCACCATGGCGGCGTCCTGCAGCTGGGGACCGAAGCCGTAGGTCTTGCCTGCGGCGGCCTTCAGCTTGCCCTCGTCCCAACCGGCGCGGCCGAGGGCCTTGCCGAGGATGGAGGTGGCGGAGCCCACCAGGTAGGCGCCGGGGGCGACGTAGGCGGAGTTGCGCTTGTCGATCTCGGCGGCGAGGTCGGCCAGGGGCAGATCCTGGGCGCCGTCGATGCCGGACACGCCGAACTCGGTGCCCATGTCGAGGAGCACCTGGTTGCGGCGGCTGGAGACACCGTCGAAGACCTCGTCGATGGTCTCACCGTCGCTCAGCTGGTCGAGGCGGACCTTGGCCTGCAGGGCGATGAGGCACTTGAGCGCCACGAGGGTGCTCAGGGGCTGGTCGTCGGGGGCCGCGGAAGCGGTGGCCACGGGTGCGGCGGCTGCGGGTGCAGCAGCGGCGGCGGGCGCGGCGTCACCGGCGGGGGCGGCGGCGTCCGCGGCAGGAGCTGCCTTCTTCACCACCGGGGCGAGATCCTTGTCGAGACCGCACAGGGCATCGAACTTGGCCTCGGCGTTGAAGACCTCCACCTTGGCCAGGGGCCAGGCGCGCAGGCTGGACAGCGCCATGTTGTTCAGCGTGGGCTGGTAGCCGACGCCGATCTCGACCATGCGCTCGACACCCAGGCCGCCGTCCTCGACGGAGCGGAACATGAGCTCCTGGGTCTCGATCCAGCGGACGGGCGAGGTGAACTGCCAGGCCAGCAGCTCGATGAGCAGGTCGCGGGTGAGCACCTGCTCGTCCTCACCAGCCTCGATGCCGGCTGCGATGGTGCGGAAGCGGTCACAGTTGGTGACGGCGTAGCCCTTCTCGCAGAACTCGACGGACAGCTCGAAGGGGCAGGCCGTGAGGTTCGGCACGTAGGAGCCCTCGAGGATGGAGGGGCACATGCGCTTGGGGAAGATGGAGTCGAGGGTGGCGCGGAAGTCGTCGACGCCGCCGCGGAGCACCTCGGAGTGGAAGGGCACGTCGATGCCGGGCACCTGGACCCACGGGGTCTTGCGGCCGGGGATGCGGCGGGCCTCGAGGGCGGTGGCGAGGGCGTCGATGGCCTTCAGGGTGCCGGTGACGGAGTACTGGCGGCCGCGGACGTTGTAGTTGACGATCTGCAGGAACTCACCGGTCTCGGCGCGGACGGCCTGGACCATGGCCTCGGCGTCCTTGTCGGTCATGCCGGCGTGGTGGGGCCGGATGACGCCCATGCGGTAGCCGGACTCGCCCGTCTCGTCGCGGGGGACGAGCGTGTGCATGACCATGCCCCGGTGGTAGACGGTCTGGACGACCACCTCGGGGGGCAGGACGCCGCTGAGGCCACCCAGGGCGTTGTACTCACCGACGGAGTGGCCGGCGACGACTGCCTCGTCGAAGAACACGCCACGCTCGCGCAGCTCGGCCACCTGGGCCTGGGCCAGCACGGCCATGGCCACCTGGGTGAAGTGCGTCAGGTGCAGGACGCCCTTGGGGTGGACCTGGCGGACGCCGTTGACGATGACCTCGCGGGGGTTCTCGCGGACGATCTTGAGGATGGAGAAGCCCAGGTGCTCCCGGGTGAACTTGTCCATCTTGTCCCAGACCTGGCGGGCGGCCTTGGAGCGCGCGTAGCCGGCCATGCCCATGCCCTGGTCCTGGATGCCCTGACCGGGGAAGACCCATGCGGTCTTGGGAGGCGTGATGCGGGCGCGGCCCTTCATCACGGCCTGGCGGGCCTCACCGGCGTAGGCCATCACCTCGACGACCAGGTCGCCGTGCTGCAGACCGACGCGGCGGACCTCGATCTCGACCGTCTCGTTCAGGGCCAGGGGGGCCAGGAACTCGGTGTGCACGTCGTGCACGCGGGAGGCCTTGCCACCGGCGGCGTGGGCGATCACCTGGGCCACGGAGGCGGCGGCGGTCCACATGCCGTGCACGATGGGGGCGTCGAAGCCTGCCATGCGGGCGACGGCCGGGCTGCGGTGGATGGCGTTGCCGTCGCGGCCGGCGGCGGCGAAGGCGTCCATCAGGCGGGGGGCACGCACGGTGGCGCTGCCCAGCAGCTTGGGCTCGGCCTTGACCTCGGGCTCGGAGACCGTCCAGTCGGCCAGCAGGTCGACGAGGGGGTGCACGGCCTTGTCGGTGGTGGCCTCGAAGGTCACCGCGGCGCCCATGAGGGTGCCGGTGGCGGCGTGGACGTACTCGGCACCCTTGCGGTCGGTGTGCAGCACCAGCTCGGCGGTCATGGAGCCGTCGAAGGCGCCGCCCACGAAGGACTGGGACTGCAGCCAGGCGATGTCGTCGTCGGCCATGCCCGTGAGGGTCAGGCGCACGGCCTCGCGGCGCATCATCTCGCCGGCAGCCAGGGGGCGGCTCTCGCGGACGAAGAAGCGCTGACGGAGCTCGGCGACGACGGCGTCGCCCTGGACCAGCTCGGCGGTGACGGTGAGGGTCTGACCGGAAGCGGCCACCTCACGCTGCACCAGGCGAGCACGGGCCTGCATGCCCTCGCCGGCCTTCGGGGGCCAGGACTTGAGGGTGATGCCGTTGTCGAGGTGGACGAGGTCGAGCAGACCGCCGACCAGCTCGGGGGCGCGGAGCACGCCGAGGACGGCGTCCCAGGCCAGGGAGAAGGCCCAGCCGGCGGGGGTGCCGCTGCTCATGCGGGTGCCGGTGGCCGTGGCGTAGGGGCGGACGTCGATCTCGGGGACGTCGACGGTGACCTCACCGAACAGGGGCGCGGGGGCGACGTTGCCGGCGGCCTCTGCGTACAGGTCGGTCAGGGCCTTGTTCCAGGCGTCCTGGGTCATGGTGGGCAGGCGGCCGAGGTCGGCGACGTCCATCTGGACGTCGAGGACGAGGTCGCTGGGCACGAGGGGGGTGGTCAGGCGGATCTGGACCCGGCCCTCACCCATCAGCTGCATGCGAACCATCTCGCCGCGGCCCATCTTGGAGCTGACGAGCATGCCGGCGGCGTCGACGGACCAGGTGGTCCCCTCCTCCACCAGTGCGGCCACGGGGTTGGCGCGCATCAGCTCGCCCACCTGCACCTTGGGTGCGGACAGCAGGGCGGCGAGGATCTCACGGCCGGGGACCATGGGCAGGTCGGCGCTGGAGACCTCGCGGCGGCCGCGCTGCTCCATGGCCTCGCCACCGACCAGGGTCAGGGCGTGGGACTCGAAGCGGGTCATCAGGTCGGCGACGGGCTCGTCCACCTTCTCGATGCCCTTGACGGCCATGGGGCCGGGGATGGTGAGCACCTGGTCGGCGGTGAAGCGGTCGTCGTGGGCCTGCCACAGGGAGTCGGACTTGAACCACTTGCGGACGTCCTTGTCGATGACCGGGACGAAGGGCACGGGCTTGCCGGGGCGACGGACGACGCTGGACAGGAACCACTGCACGTCTGCGGGGTGCAGCGTGGTGGAGTCGGCGTTCGGCACCACGGAGAGCAGGCGCTCGACCAGCAGTGCGGGCTCGTCGAGGTCGGACAGCTTCGTCACGATGGGGGTGAACGCACCGTCGGTCTCGGGACGCAGGCGCTGCTCGAAGCGGCGCATCACGTCGTAGACGCGGCCACGCCAGGTGGCGTCGAGCCAGGGGCCGTCCTCGTAGCGACCGTTGCGGCCCACGGCCATCAGCTCGACCATGCGACCGAGCACCTCGGCGTAGGTCATCTCCTCGAGCTCGCCGAAGAAGGGCTTGCAGGTGCCGTTGATGGCCTCGATGATCTCGTCCTTGCGGGCGGCGACGGCCTCGGCGTCACCGGCCACCTCGTCCAGCATGGCGCCGGTGCGGGCTGCGGTGGACTCGAGGTAGTAGATGTCGGCGTCCAGGCCGGAGCGGCCGCTGGTGACACCCTCGGCGAACATGCCGGTGGTGACCCAGGCGTCGGTGCCCTGGGCGCCGGCGAGGGCGGCCTTGACCGACGGGGAGGTGCAGGCCTCGAGGCAGGCCATGGTGGCCGTGCCCAGCAGGATGGCGTCGACGGGCATCGCGGGCTCGCCGGCGGCCAGGGACCAGGAACCGGTGAGCAGCTCGGCGGCGCGCTCGGGGGTGCCGACACCACCGCCGACGCACAGCACGACGTTGGGCTGGCGACGGATGGAGGCGTAGCTGTTCAGCAGGAGGTCGTTCAGATCCTCCCAGGAGTGGTGACCACCGGCGTGGCCGCCCTCGAGGTGCATGAAGATCGTGTGCTCGGGAGCAGCCTTGGCGATCTTGAGGACCTGCTCCACCTGGGCCACGGTGCCGGGCTTGAAGCCGTTGTGGTGCATGCCGAGGGAGGCGAACTCGTTCAGCAGGGCCACGGCCTCGTCGGTGGACGGGATGCCGGCGGTGATGGTCACGCCGCTGATGGGGTAGCCGGCCTGGACGGCCTGCTGGACCAGCTTGGTGCGGCCGAGGTGCAGACCCCACAGGTAGGGGTCGAGGAACATGGCGTTGAAGGTGACCGTGCGGCCGGGCTCGAGAGCCTGTGCCAGCTCCTCCATGCGCAGCCAGAAGATCTCCTCGTTCACCTGACCGCCACCTGCGAGCTCGGCCGTGTGGCCGGCGTTGGCGGCCGCGGCGACGATCGGCACGTCGGCGGTGGTGGGGGTCATGCCCGGCAGGATGTAGGGGCTGTGACCGGTGGCGCGGGTGTACGCGTTGGACAGCACCTCGTCGCCGTTGGGCAGCCGGATGCGGCTGGGTGCGTAGGAGGTCCAGGCGGCGGGACGGGCGGGCATGTCGGCGCCGGGGGTGCTCATCTTCTCGCGGAGCTCACCGGAGTCCATGCCGTGCACGGCGATGCCGCGGCCACGCAGCGCGGAGGCGGCGAGGACGGCGACACCCTGGCCGGGGCCGAGGTCGAGGACGCGGGTGGCGCCGGTGGCCTCGGTGGCGGCGATGAGGGTCTGACGCCACAGGACGGGCATGTCGAACTGGGAGTCCCACACGTTGCCCCACAGCTCGGCGAGCTCGAGGGCGGCGGCGTGGCCGCAGGACCACACGGGGGCGATCACGGCGTCGGCGGGCAGGACGATGCCCTCGCGCTCGAGGACCTCACCGAAGTGGACGCGGCCCTCGGCCATCCAGCTGCTGTGGAAGGGCGCGGAGACGTCGAGGTACTCCCAGCGGACGCTGGGGACGCGACCACCGCGCTTGCCGGCCTTCTTGGCGGCCAGGGCCTTCTGCTCGGCCTGCTCGGCGGCCATGCGGACGCGCTCGAGCAGCTCGGGGGCCGCGGAGAGCACGAAGCGGGTGGAGGTGTTGCGCAGGCCGAGGGTGACGCCCTCGGGGGCCACCTTGGCGACCAGGGCCTTCAGCTCCTGCTCGCGCAGGCCGGAGACGGCGGCCATCGGGGTGGCGCCCTCGATGGAGGTGGCGGGTGCGTTCCACAGCCACACGCGGTCCATCAGGATGCCCTGGAAGGCCAGCGCGCGGACGACGTCGCAGATGAGCGCGTCGGAGGGCAGGCCCTGCTCGGACACGGCGATGGCGGCGGCGGCCACCATGCCCTGGGAGTGACCGGTGAGGCCGGCGACGCCACCGTTGGCGATGGAGGTGCCCATGCCCATGCGGTGCAGCTCACGCCAGGCGAGCATCTGGGTCAGGAAGATGGCGGGCTGGGAGATCGGGCCGGCGGCGAGTGCCTGCGCGCTGGGGCGATCGGTGGGGGCCAGCCAGGAGGCGAGGTCGGTGCCCTCGGGGTAGGCGCCGATGGACAGGGCCTCGGGGCTCGCGGCCACCTCGGCCAGGACCTCGGAGGCCTTCACGACGAGGCGGTGCTCCTCGGTGCCGGGAACGGCGAGGCGGGACAGGGTGTCGATCCATGCGCTGCCCTGCCCTGCGAAGCTCAGCAGGGTGGTCTCGGTCTTGCTGGAGAAGCTGGCGAGGGGGGCGAGGGCTGCAGCGCCGGCGGCGACGGTCGGTTCGACGCCGAGTGCGCTGGTCTGGGTGGTCTTGCCTTCGGTCACGGGGCCTCCAATGAGGGCAGATTTCTAGACTGCTGGGTCTAGTTTCGGCGCTTGTCTACACGTGGATGGCCGGCAGGGTCAACTGCGCAGGGGGGTACGCGGTGCATGAGAACTGCGATATACCCGCCTGAAAGGTGCTCTTTTGGCGCTCGTCATCAGATGTGACAAATACGCAAGGTTCCCGTGGACATCTCGACCCGGGATTTCGGTTGCAAGGTCGGAAATTTCGGACCTGGGGCCAGTTTTCGGGGGTGATCGATGGTGAGCATGCTCATGGTTGCATGGGTCAGGACTTTGCAGATCACAGTGGATTTCATGAAAGACGGCGGCTGAAGGTGGGATTTGGAGGGCGTTGCAGGGTTGGCGTGGAGCAGACCGGGCGGTCTAGAACGGTTGGGGCGTCGGCGGAAGACCGGGGATGACGTGGGAAGAGGCGAAGCGACCCTGACCTCACGGGGATTCGGGACCCCGGCGCCCCGAGGGGCGCCCGTACGTGTCGGCGAAAGGAGCGTCACCGCCGGTGGTTCCCATGGCTCTGTTCGTACGGGCACCCCTTGGGGTGCCGGGGCTGGGCGTCGCCGGGATGTTTGGGTGCGGTGCCGCAATCCACCGTTTACGTCGCGGGGATTCGGGGCGGCCGCACCTCGAACATCACGGGGATTCGGGGCCAGGGCGCCCCAAGGGGCGCCCGTACGTACGGGCACCCCTCGGGGTGCCCTGGCTCCACCTCGCCGAAGTGCTTGGGCTGAGCGCCACAATCCACCGCTGACGTCGCGGTGTTCGGGGGCTTCCCGCACCTACGATCACGGAATCCTCGACAGCTCCGACGTCGGCTCGCGGTCGGACAGGAAGTCGAACCGGTACACCCGGTGTTCCGCCTCCCCCGCCGCGCCGCCGGCGTAGGGCCAGACCTCGCACTTCAGCTCCTCACCGGGGGCGACGGGCTCGCACTGGACGACGACCGGGTCGCACAGCTCGGTGGTGTCGGCGTGCTGGTGGCTCTGGTGCAGGGGCATGTGCAGGCGGCCTTCCTCGTCTTCGTCCGCATCACCGGCCCAGTGGCAGGAGTGGTTGACCCAGTCGCCGTCGCCCTCGGACTCGGCATCGATCTGCCACAGCCCCACGCCGTCGCGGCCGGGGCCCACCGTGAGCACGACACGCTGCTTGAGACCTGCGTTGTCGATGGGCAGCGGCGAGCCGTCGTTGGTGGCCGTCCAGAAGACCCGGCTGGCCTCCCAGCTGCCCTCCATCACGCGCCAGTCGGCGGCCGCGGGCTGCTCCGGGGCTGTGTCGGCGGCGTCCGTTCCGTCGGTCTCGATGGCATCGTCGCCCTCCGAGACGGTGCAGGCCTGGGTGAGGAGCAGCAGGGAGAGGACGAGGCGCGACATGGGTTCTCCGGGGAATGGGCGGACTGTTGCAGGGGGGCGGAGGGAAGTCAACCGACGCAGCGAGGGAGGCTGGAGCTGGGCCCTCCCTGCCCGGACATCACGGGGGATCGGGGCCCCGGCGCCCCAAGGGGCGCCCGTACGTGTCGACCGAAGACACCCCTTCGCTGACGACGCCCATTGGAACCCCGACGCAGTTCCAGCGTCTTCGCAAGAGCGAACGCAATTCCAGAGCGTCCCTTGCGTCACACGCCGCGAGGATGCGTCGTCCCGGTGGGTGCTGGGCAAGGAGCAAGGGAGAGGCCGACCTTCCGGTCGGCCCGACCGAAGCGACGAAGAACAGGGCCTGCCGGGGCGTCGCAGCCGGTCTACCCGGCAAAGGAGAGGCCGACCTTCCGGTCGGCCCGACCGAAGCGACGAAGAACGGGGCCTGCCGGGACGTCGCAGCCGGTCTACCCGCCAACCGCCACTCGCTGGAGCTTCGCCAGCTCCCTCTTCACGACCGGCGCCATCCAGACGAGCCCGAGCATGTTGGGCACGCACAGCAGGAACACCATCGCATCGCTGAAGGCCAGCACCGAGTCGATACGGACGCTCGCCCCCAGTGCCACGAACCCGCAGAAGACGAGGTCGAACAGGCGCTGCCCCTTCTTGTGCACGCCCGTCAGGTAGGTCCATCCGATCATGCCGTAGTAGGACCACGAGAGCATCGTCGACACCGCGAACAGCAGCGCTGCGACAGCCAGCGGATAGGGAAACCACCAGACCGTGCGGCCGAACGCATCCGACGTCATCGCCACGCCCTCGAGGCCGGACTCCATGAATCCGGGAAACTCGACCCGGGCGACCCCGATCACCAGGGCCGACAGGGTGCAGATGACGATGGTGTCGATGAACGGCTCGAGCAGCGCGACGAGGCCCTCGGTCGCCGGAAGGTCGGTCTTCACGGCGGAGTGCGCGATCGACGCGGAGCCGATGCCGGCCTCGTTCGAGAAGACCGCCCGCTGCATGCCGATGACCATGGCGCCGAGCGCACCGCCACTCACCGCCTGGGGGTCGAAGGCATCGGCGAAGATGTTCGCCGCGGCCCGGGGAAGCGCGTCCACGTTCAGCGCGATCACCAGCAGGGCGCCCACGAGGTACAGGATGCCCATGAGCGGAACGAGCCTGGACGTCACCGACGCGATGGAGCGGATGCCGCCGAGGATCACGGCCCCGACGACCAACGCCAGGGCGATGCCCACGGCCCAGCCGTACCCGTCCAGGGGGCTGGCCGCCCCACCGGTGGCGGCCCGGAGCTGCACGTAGGCCTGGTTGGACTGGAACATGTTCCCGATGCCCAGGCAGCCCACCACGATGCCCGCGGCGTAGAACGTACCCAGCGCCTTGCCCATCCTCGGGTGCCCCCGATCCGCCAGGCCGGCGGTGAGGTAGTACATCGGCCCGCCGGTCACCGTGCCGTCCTCGTCGATCCTGCGGTACTTCACCCCCAGCGTGCACTCGGCGAACTTCGTGGCCATGCCCAGGAAGCCTGCCAGGACCATCCAGAACGTGGCCCCGGGGCCGCCGGCGGAGATCGCGATGGCCACACCTCCGATGTTGCCGATGCCCACCGTGCCCGAGACCGCCGTGGCGAGGGCCTGGAAGTGGGTGATCTGACCGGGCGCGTCGGGGCGGCTGAACTGGCCCCGCAGCGTGCGGAAGGCGAGCGGGAGACCTCGGACGTTCACCAGGCGGAAGTAGACGGTACAGAACACCGCGCCCGCCACCAGGATGGCCACGACGAGCGGAACGCCCACCCCGAACAGGTCGACCTCGAAGAACACGAAGTCGGAAAAGCGTCGTGCAATGGGCGCCATGAGCTCGTCGAGCGCGTCGTCCACGGAGGGCTCCTTCAGTGGTGGGCGGGTGGGTACCCGGACGCCTGGCCCGTGGCCGATCCGCGTGGCGGCCTCAGGGCTGGTCGCACGCGAGGCCGATGGACGGCGCGGCGACGAAGGTGCATCCGGGAGTCGGCGTCACCATACATCGTGGAGAACCCACACCAAGGCGACGAAGAACGGGGCTTCGTGTCCGTGACCCGCGCCCCCTGTGCGTGCGCGTGCGCGGCCGGCCTGCCTGAAGCGCCTCCGCCCCGGTGAGAGCTCGGAGGCCTCGGCTGGCGGCCGTACGATTCCTCGAGCGTGGGCCACGTCAACGGGGTCGGGCGCAGCGAGCAGCGCCCGTACGATTCAAGGCCCCAAGGGAGTTCGAACTGGGGCGTGGCACGACAACCGGAGCCTCCCGGGGGTTCGAGGCCCCGGCGCCCCGAGGGGCGCCCGTACGTGACGACCGAGGACGCCCCTTCGCTGACGATGCCCATGGGGGCCCCGACGCTGTTCCAGCGTCTTCGCAGGAGGGAACGCAATTCCAGAGCGTCCCTTCAGTCGCACGCCGCGACGATGCGTCGTTCCGGTGGGTGCTGGGCGAGGAGCAAAGGAGAGGCCGACCTTCCGGTCGGCCCGATCGAAGGGGTGGAGAACAAAACCTGCCGGGGCGTCGCAGCCGGCCTACCCGTCGGGGCCGCCCCGGCGAGCGCTTCGAGGCCCCGGCTGGCGGCCGTGCGAGGCGGCAAGGTTGAACCGCCAAGGTGTCACAGGTTGCGGTCTGACCCCCATCAACTCTTCCTGACCTTGGAGCAGTCACCCCGCCCCAGGCCGCCAGCCGGGGCCGGCTCGAGCCCAAGGGACGCCGGCGCGGAGGCGGGAGGCGGGAATCGCGCCGGGTGCAGGACCGTACACCCTGCACTCCCGGTCCGTGCTTCTCTGACAGGTCCAAACCCGGACGTTCCCGACAATCCCGCCGGGAGCGCCGGCCGTCCCGCCGCGCCGGCGAGAGCTTCGAGGCCCCGGCTGGCGGCCGTGCGAGCCGGCAAGGTTGAACCGCCAAGGTGTAACAGGTTGCGGTCTGACCCCCATCGCGGCGATGGTGCTCCGGCCGGGTCGGGGCCAGCCGCGCACGGGCACGCTCACGCGCAGGGGTCACGGGGGCTGGGGGTGAGCGTGCGGGCAGGTTGGGAGGTCGGTTTTCCGCGCACGGGCACGCTCACGCGCAGGGGTCACGGGGGCTGGGGTGGCCGTGTTTGCGGGTCGGGAGAGCGGTTTTTCGGGCACGGGCGCGGGCGCGGGCACGGGCACGGGATTTCAGAACTCCCTGCGAGCGCCTACTTGTTCCAGGACCCCCATGATCGCCACCTGCAGCGTATCCAACTGCGCCAGGCTCTCCACCGTCATCACCCCGCGCTTCTTCCCGGTGCGCCGCAGCACCCCGTGGGGGTCGCTGATGCCGTCGGCGTCGTAGATGCCGATCTGCAGGCCCTCGCCCACCGGCTTGAGGAACACCAGCAGCAGCCGGTCGGCGAAGGACAGGTTCTTCCAGCCCGTGACCACCCGCTCCTCGACCCCGGGCAGCACCCGCAGCACCCAGCTTCGGGCCAGGGCCATCATCTCCCGCTGCTCGTCGCTCGCGTCCGTGAGGAGCGTGAGTCCGGGGCCCTCCATCACGGGGCCGGTGGCCTCGGTGACCCGCTTCTCGCTCGGCGCGGGCGTGGCGACGCCGACGCCCCGCTTGACCACGTTCATGAAGCTGCCGAAGGCCTGCTCGGCGTTGGCGCCCACGGGGTCGGCCATCTCCTGCATCATGATCCCGGCGAAGGCCCCGAAGATGGTGGCCGCGAGCCCCCGCAGCTCCTCCTCGGGAATGAGCCCCGACAGCATCGGCCGCAGGATCTCCGCGATGGCCGAGCGCGCCCGGGCGTACATCTTGCTCAGGGCGACCTTGATCTCCGGCTCCCGCTGGGCGTGCACGGTGAACTCGAGCCACAGGGGCACGATGGCCCGGCCACGGTGGGACTCTCGCTGGAGCGCCTTGCCGATGGCGTCGACGTAGTCCTCCTCGCCGAGCGCCTTCTCGAACTGTTCGTACACCTCGGCCATGATCTCGCGGGTCCAGACCTCGAGGATGTCCATGAAGACTTCGTGCTTGCTCTGGTAGTGCCAGTAGAACGATCCCTTGGACACCTTGGCCTTGTCGCAGATCGCATCCACGCTGGTCTCGTGGTACCCGCGGTCCCGGAAGCAGGCGTAGGCGGCGCGGCGGATCTGGGCGCGCTTCTTCTCGGCACGGACGCTTGGACGGGACATCTGCAGATACTCCTGCCTCGGGACGACATGGTACGAAGGGAACGTCCCTCTCCTTTTCGTACCCGGCGGCGAGAAAAACATGCCGTCTGCGGTGACACCTGTCCACCCACGCGGTGTTCTGTCGACGTACCCCACTGGAGGGAACCCACGTGGCCATCGACATCGAGGCCTGGTACCGCGCCCATGGACCCATGGTCCTGCGTCGGTGTCGCCAGCTCCTCAAGGACGAACAGCTCGCCCAGGACGCGATGCACGAGGTCTTCGTGCGGCTCGTCCGCGTGGGGGATCGTCTCGATGATCGTGCGCCCACCGGACTGCTGTACCGGATGGCGACCCAACAGTGCCTGAACGTGCTGCGCACCAAGCGCCGGCACCCCGAGGACAAGGTGGACGAGCTGCTGATGAACATCGCCGGACACGGCCGCATGGGCGAGGATCTCGGCGCCCGCAGCGTGCTGGCGAAGCTGTTCTCCCGCACCCAGGAGAGCTCCGAGGTGATGGCCGTGCTGCACTACGTGGACGGCCTCACGCTGCAGGAGGTGGCCGACGAGGTCGGCATGTCCGTCTCCGGCGTCCGCAAGCGCCTGCGCCAGCTCCGCTCCACCCTGCACGACATGGAGGCCGCGTGACCCGCCCGACCGTCCCCTCCCTGCTGGTCGAGAAGCTCGCCGCCGGGGAGCTTCCCCCCGACAAGGCCGAAGAGGTCCGCGCCCGCCTCGCCGAGGCCGGCGAGCTGGACCGACTGACCGATCTGCAGCGCGACAACGAGCAGATGCTGGCCCACCTCACGCCCACCATGGTCCGCCGCCAGGTGGAGCGCCGTGTCGAGGAGGCGCGCACCGTGCGCCGTCGCCGGACCACCCGCTGGGTCGGCATCCTCGCCGCCGCGGGGCTCGTGGGCGCGTTCGCCCTGCCCCGCCTCCTCCCCTCGCCTTCCGACAGCCCCACCCAGGCCATCGACGAGGGCAACCGCATCAAGGGCCTTCAGCCCGAGCTGCGCGCCTGGCTGCAGACCGACGACGGCCCGGTGATCCTCACGGATGGCGCCACCGTCCACGAGGGCGATCTGCTCCAGCTGTCCTACGTGGCCGCGGGCCGGCCCCACGGCGCCATCCTGTCCCGCGACGGACGCGGCGTGGTCACCCTGCACACGGCCACCGACACCACGACCCTCACCCCCTCCGGCGAGCAGCTCCTGCCGTTCTCCTACCAGCTCGACGACGCCCCGGACCACGAGACCTTCTTCTTCGTCACCAGCGACCGTCCCCTGGACGTCGCACACCTGGTCCGCCAGCTCGAGCGCGGCGCGGACACCCTGTCCCGCCCGGACGGCAGCGCCCTCACCACCTACACCCTCCGCCTTCGCAAGGAGGCCGAATGATGCGGCGCCTCGCCCTTCCCGTCCTCTCCCTGTCCAGCCTGCTGGCCCTCTCCCTCCCCGCGTCGGCCCGGGCCGAGGACGACTTCCGCCGCCTGGCCATCGTCATCGGTGCCAACGACGGCGGCGACGAGCGGGTCCGCCTGCGCTACGCCGGCACCGACGCGGAGGCCTTCTCGGACGTCCTCACGGAGCTCGGCGGCGTCGACCCGGACGACCTGTGGCTGCTGCAGGAGCCCGACGCCGACGTGATCCGCCGCACCCTCGACCAGGTGGCCCACGAGGCCCGCCGCACCCGACGCCGCGGGGATCGGGTCGAGGTGCTGCTGTACTACTCGGGTCACGCCGACGCCGAGGGCCTGCTGCCCGGTGGCGACCACCTGCCCTACGACGACCTGCGGGGCCTGGTCCGGTCCATCGACTCCGACGTGCGCGTGAGCGTGCTCGACTCCTGCGCGTCCGGCGCCCTCATCCGCACCAAGGGCGGCGTGCGGCGGCCCGGGTTCCTCGCGGGCGCCTCCCAGGATGTGGAGGGCGAGGCCTACCTCACGAGCTCCACCGCCGACGAGGCCTCCCAGGAGTCCGACACCGTCCAGGCGTCCTACTTCACCTACCACCTCGTCACCGGCCTGCGGGGCGCGGCGGACGCCGACGGCGATCTGCAGATCACGCTCTCCGAGGCCTACACCTACGCCTTCCGGGAGACCCTGCGCTCCACCGAGCGCACCCTCGCGGGGCCCCAGCACCCCAACTACGCCATCGATCTGCGGGGCCAGGGGGACTTCATCGTCACCGACCTGCGGGCCGCCACCTCGAGCCTCGTGGTGGACGCCGGCGTCGACGGCCTGCTCTGGGTCCGCGACGACCAGCAGCGCCTCCTCGCCGAGGTCGACAAGGTCACGGGCGCCGACCTCACCCTCAGCCTGCCTCCCGGCGAGTACGAGCTCACGCTGCAGACCCGCCCGGTCCCCTACACCACCCGCGTGAGCGTCCCCACCAACGGCTACCAGCGGATCTCCACCGGCGACTTCGCGGCCGTCGTGGGTCCCATGCAGCCCACCACCCTGAGGGGCGACAGCGAGGTCGCGGCCCCCGTACCCGCCGCCCCCGATCCGACCGGGGGCCCCACGGCCACCTTCGGGTTCCAGGTGGTCCACGGCGTCGGCACCTCCCCCGACACCGCCATCCGGGGCGTCGCCTTCGACCTCATCCAGGGCACCTACCGCAGCATCGACGGCGCCCAGATCGGCCTCGCGGCCGCCGCGTCCCGCACCCACGTCAAGGGCCTGCAGATGACCCTGGGCGCAAACTGGGCCGGCACCAGCCTGCAGGGCACCCAGTTCACGGCCGGCTTCAACCAGGCGGGCAGTCTCGACCGGGCCATCCAGTTCTCGGCCGGGTTCAACAGCGCCACCGACGCGGACACCCCCCACACCGGCGCCCAGATCACCGTGGGCGGCAACTACGCGGGCGCCGACTTCCACGGCGTGCAGGCGAGCACCGGGTTCAACCTCGCCCGGGGTCGCCTGCAGGGCACCCAGGTCACCGCCGGCGCCAACATCGCCGCGGGTCCCGGCCCCTCCAACCACAAGGGCGCCCAGCTGTCGGCGGGCCTGAACCACGTCACCGGCACGCTGCGGGGCGCACAGCTCACGGTGGGCATGAACATCGCCACCCGGCACGTCTCCGGGGCGCAGGCCGCGGTGGGCGTGAACGTGGTCGGTGGAGAGCTGCAGGGCGCACAGCTCGGCACGGTGAACATCGCCAACCTCGCGAGCGGCGCCCAGGTGGGCGTGATCAACACGGCGAGATCCATCCAGGGCGCCCAGGTGGGCATCGTGAACACCACCGGCCGCTCCCCCGCCACCCAGGTGGGCCTCGTCAACGTGGCCACCGAGCTGCAGGGCGAGGCCGTGGGCCTGCTCAGCTTCATCGGCAACGGCTACCACGCCGTCGAGTTCCACACCGGCGACATCGCCCCCCTCGCGACCACCTTCAAGTTCGGCTCCCGCCACCTGTACACGGCCCTGAACCTGGGCTGGGACCCGACCCTGCAGCGAGGACTGTCCTACGGGCTCGGCATGGGCGCCCACTGGCAGCTCGGCCGGGTCTCCCTGGACTCCGATCTGATGGTCCACAACGAGAAGGTCGACGACATCTCCGACACCCAGGGCCTCGTGGCATCCTGGCGTGCCCAGGTGGGCGTCCGGGTCGTCGGGCCTCTGCACCTGTTCGCCGGACCCTCCCTGGACACGGCCATCTCCTGGACGGGCGATCCGCTCTCCAAGCAGACCTACATGCCCGTGTGGCTGTACCGGGACGGCACCACCGTGGGATGGGTGGGTTTCGACGCGGGCCTGCGGCTCACGTTCTGAGCCCCGACGCCAGTTCCGCTACACCCCCCGGTACCCACGTCGAAGAGTCTCCTGGATACGGTACACGTACCCGTCTCGTCGTGAATTCGAACCGAGCAACCGAACGGTTCGGACATTCAAGCCGACGATGGTTCGTCACCGTGGTGACAAGGAGACGCCCATGAGTTCTTCCCTCAGACGCCTGCTGCGGCACACGGCCGCCGCCGGCCTGCTGCTCGCCTCGGGCCTGGCCCACGCCCAGTCCAAGCCCAACATCCTCGTGATCTGGGGCGACGACATCGGCACCTGGAACATCAGCCACAACAGCCGCGGCATGATGGGCTACCAGACCCCGAACATCGATCGCATCGCCTCCGAGGGCGTGGCCTTCACCGACTACTACGGGCAGCAGTCCTGCACCGCCGGTCGCGCCGCCTTCCTGGGCGGCAACGTGCCCCTGCGCACCGGCATGACCAAGGTGGGCCTTCCCGGCGCCAAGGAGGGCTGGCAGGAGAGCGACATCACCATCGCCCAGGTGATGAAGTCCCAGGGGTACGCCACCGGCCAGTTCGGCAAGAACCACCAGGGCGACCTCGACGTGCACCTGCCCACCAACCACGGCTTCGACGAGTTCTTCGGCAACCTGTACCACCTCAACGCCGAGGAGGAGCCGGAGCACCGCGACTACCCGAAGAACCCCGAGTTCCGGGAGAAGTACGGCCCGCGAGGCGTCATCCACTCCTGGGCGGGCGGCCGCATCGAGGACACCGGCCCCCTCACGAAGAAGCGCATGGAGACCATCGACGAGGAGACCGCCAAGGAGGCCATCCGGTTCATGAAGGAGGCCCACTCCAGCGGCAAGCCCTTCTTCGTGTGGTGGAACGCCACCCGCATGCACTTCCGCACCCACGTGAAGGAGGAGCACACCAACCTCGCCGGGCCACACAGCGACGAGTACTCGGACGGCATGGTCGAGCACGACATGCAGGTGGGCTGGCTGCTCGACGCCGTGGATCAGATGGGCATCGCCGACAACACCATCGTGTTCTACTCCACCGACAACGGGCCCCACTTCAACACCTGGCCCGACGCGGCCACCACGCCGTTCCGCTCGGAGAAGAACTCCAACTGGGAGGGCGCCTACCGGGTGCCCGCCTTCGTCCGCTGGCCCGGGCGCATCCCCGCGGGCGTCACCCTGAACGGCATCGTCGCCCACGAGGACTGGCTGCCCACCTTCGCCGCGGCGGCCGGCAACCCGAACGTCGCCGCGGAGATCCGCAAGGGCATCAAGGTCGGCAAGCGGCGGTACCGCAACTACATCGACGGCTACAACATGCTGCCCTACCTCACCGGCCAGGTCAGCGAGTCGCCACGCCACGAGTTCATCTACGTCAACGACGACGGCGCGGTGGTGGGCATCCGCTACGACGACTGGAAGGCCGTGTTCCTGGAGAACCGCGGCGAGGCCTTCGGCGTGTGGATGGAGCCCTTCACCACCCTGCGCGTGCCGGCGGTCTTCAACCTGCGCCGCGACCCCTTCGAGAAGGCCCAGCACAACGCCAACACCTACTACGACTGGCTCATCGACCACGCCTTCGTGCTCGTGCCCATGCAGGGCGTGGCCGCCGAGTTCTTCGAGACCTTCCAGGACTTCCCGCCGAGCCAGACCCCAGGCTCCTTCAACCTAGAGAAGGTGCAGGAACAGCTGAACACGGCGTCCGGCCAGTAGCCTCTCCCGAACACCGAGGGGTCTGCATTCGTTGGGGGTGCAGGCCCCTTTTTCGTGGCCGCCGGCTAGCGCGGCAGCGACAGCCCGATGGCGTCCTGATCGCCGCGGGGGATCTCCTCGAGCACGCCGAGATCCCACAGCCGGACGAAGGGATCGAAGCCGGCGCTGACCAGCCAGCGGCCGTCGTCGCCGACGAACAGCGGCGCGTGCATGCCGGACTTGTGCAGCTTCATCGTGGCCCGCGGCACGTCGGAGACGAAGTCGTGGATCTGCAGCATGCCATTGGGACTCGTGACCGCCAGCAGGCCCTTGCCCATGTGCGCGGCAGCCCCCGACACGCCCTTGAGCTCGGGGAACAGGCGCGCGAGCCTGCCCGACACACCCTCCCGGACCTCGACCCGATCGGGGAGCGTGAGCACGATGTGGGTGCCGTCGGAGGAGACCCGCAGATCCCTCAGGTCGGAGGGCATGGACGCCACCCGCTCGGCGGTCCAGTCCGGGGCCGCAGCGCGGTACAGCTCGCCCTCGTGCCCGGCGGCGCCCTCCACGAAGTACAGGACATCCGCGGCGGCGCTCGTGCGCAGCAGGCGGATCGCGGGCTCGTCGGGTCCGCCCGCATCACCATCGCCGAAGATGCAGCCATCCTCTGCGCCGCCCGGCGCGTACAGCACCACGGCGTCGCCGGAGGCGGGCACCAGCGCGAACCGACCGTCCGACAGGCCCCGGATCTCCCGGAACCGGTTGGGCGTCTGCTCACCGCAGGGGTGCAGGTTCAGGGCCTCGATGAGCTGACCGCTGGACAGCTCGAACGCCCGGGCGACCGCCGGGGCGCCCGCGGACGCGACGACCACCGAATCCGTCAGCCCCACGGCGTGGATGGCATCCACGCCCGGAAGCCAGTGCAGGTGGTGCAGCAGCTTGCGCCGGGGAAGGTCGTACACGCGGACCGGACCGTCCGCCTGCCCCACCGCCAGCAGACGCCCGGAGGGGCTCACGGCCAGATCCGCGACGCCGTGGGAGAGGTGGAGCGCCTTGGGGGGACGCCGGCTCGCCGGCTCCCAGTGGTGCGCCTCTGTGCCCGAGAGGGTCCAGTAGGTGCCGTCGGCCTGCATCTGGGCGTCGCGCACCGGCTTGGGGTGCTTGCCCACCATCGCCCCGGCCACCGCGTCGTAGTGGTACAGCTCGCCCTTGTGACCGAACAGCAGCAGCTCGTCGCCACCGGGGTGGGCCTGCAGCCGGGACATCAGCCCGAGCTCGCCGCCGTCGAACTCGCTGACCACCTGTCCGGTGCGCGTGTCCATCGTGACCAGCACACCCTCGTAGGAGAGGAGCACCACCATGTCGCCGTCGCGGAGCGTGACCATGGCCGCCACCGACCGCAGCCGGCCGGCGTCGACGGGCCAGGCGAACTGCTCCGTGAGGTCGGCATCGAACCCGACGAGCTCCACGCCGATGACGGCCTCGCGGTAGCGCACGCCGATGATGTCGCCGCGGGGCGTGGTGGCCCAGTCCTGGATGTCGGGCACGGTGCGGGCCACGGTGTCTTCCCAGGCGTCGCCCCGCTGGAACACCCGCAGGCGGGCGTGTCGCCATGCGACCACGCCGCGATCCGCCGCCAGGGACTCGAGCCCCTCGTAGCTGCGGGGGCCGGCGGGCCAGGGATACTCCCGACGGGTCCACTCGCCGCCGGTGAGGCGGACCTCCTCGAGCCGGCCCTGCGAGCCCTCGAGGTGCCAGAACACGCCGTCGATGCCCCGGTGCAGCGTGCCATCGCGGGAGAACCGCAGCTCGGTGAGTGCGCCCGAGGGGTTCAGGGGCGCCCAGCCGTCTTGCGTGGGACACGCGAGCTGCCCACCGGGCCCGATGAAGTCGGCATGCTCACAGGCGAGCGTGCGCGTGTCGAGCAGCTGGGGCTGACGGATCTCGTGGCTGCCGGCCATGACGCCGAGCGCCTTGACGTTGCCGGCCTGGGCGGCGGTGAACGCCTGCTGGAAGGCCTCCTCCGAGCGGTGCTCCCGCAGCAGCTGCATCGCCGTGATGGCCTGCAGATCCTGCTGACGGGCCGCGAGATCCTCGTACTCCCGCTCCTTCCGCTCGAGATCGTGCTGAACCTCCTCACCCGCCTGCTGCAGCTGCACGTACGACATCGCACTGGCGCCGAGCGCCATGCCGGCGGCGGCCAGTGCCATGGAGATGGGCAGCTTCCAGGCCTTGAGCACCCGCACGAAGTGGTCCCGCGTGCTGTACTGGTGCGCCTGCACCGGACGGCCCTCGAGGTAGTTCGACAGGTCGACCGCCATCTCGCCCGCGTGGGCATAGCGCTGGGCACTGCGGTACTGCAGCGCCTTGGCCGCGATGGCCGACAGCTCGTGGGGGAGCTGCCTCGCCAGCTCCAGGAAGCGCCCCTGCCGCTCCATCTCGGTGCACTCGGTGCCGACGCAGGCCTCCTGGCCGGTGAGCACCTCGAGCATCGTGACGCCGAGGGCCCAGACGTCGGACCCGAAGGTGCCGGGCTCGCCCTGGAGCAGCTGCGGCGACATGTAGCGCGGCGTGCCGAGGAGCTCGCCTTCCTGGGTGATGTTGTCGATGTCGTTGCGGCGGACGCCCGTCTTCTGGGGCTCTCCGGGCAGGGGCATGCCCACCCGGCCGGCGAGCCCCCAGTCGACCACGTGGATCACGCCGAAGGCACCCACGAGGATGTTCTCGGGCTTGAGATCCCGATGGATGATGCCCTTGTCGTGGGCGTAGCTGACGGCCTCGCAGGCGTCGCGGAGCCAGCGGATGAGCTTGCGTCGGCCTGCCCCCTGGGTGGCGGCCTGTTGCAGCGTGCGGCCCTGCACGAGACGCATGGCGTAGTACAGGCGGCCGTCCGGCAGCTCGCCGTAGTCGTGGACCGGCACGATCGAGGGGTGCCGCAGCGACGCGGTGACGATGGCCTCGCGCTGGAACCTGCCCCGGAGCACCTCGGAGGCGTCCATGCGCAGCACCTTGAGGGCGACGTCGCGCATCAGCAGCAGATCGTTGGCGAGGTACACGCGACCCATGCCGCCCTTGCCGAGCAGGGAGAGCACCCGGTACCGGGGTGCGACCAGGCCGAACAGCTCCGTGGGGTCGGACGAGGGTGACCCCGAAGACACGCCGTGGGCGTCGTGGGCGGCAGGTGTGACGGGTGATGGGCTGTCGGTTTCCACGGGCTGGTTGTACCACATGCCCTGTGCCATCCGTACACCGGTTTGGGGGCCGGATCGTGAAGTGCCGGTCGGCCCTCGCACACCCGGGTCGCGCCTCACAGATAGGGCTTGAACAGCCGGAAGAATGCGTCGGTGAGCTTGCGGGGCACGGAGCGGTCCTTGAGCTGCTCGAGGGTGAGGCTCTCGGCCGCGTCGAACCGGGGGCCGTAGGCGCGCTCGAGCGCGGCCACCACCTCGGCGTCGTAGACCTCCAGCAGCAGCTCGAAGTTGAGCCGGAGGGAACGGGGATCCCAGTTGGACGACCCGATGCACGCCCAGGTGTCGTCCACGAGCATCAGCTTGCTGTGATCGAACCCGCCGGGCGCGTGCAGCAGCTGCACGTTGTTCTCCAGCAGGAACGTCGCCTCCGCGCGCAGACAGCCGTCGACCGTGCGGTGGTTGCTCGGCAGCGGGAACAGCACCCGCACCTCGATGCCTCGACGGCTCGCGGATGCCAGCGCGTACGCGAGATCCTCCTCGGGGAGGAAGTAGGGCGTGACGATCCAGATGCGCCGGCGTGCCGCGCCGATGGCCGACAGGTAGGTGAGCCTCGCCTTGTCGAGGTCCTCGTCCGGGCCGTCCGGGACCACGCGGGCGGCCGCCGACCCCACGGGCTGCAAGGGCGGGAACCAGGGCTCGCCGTCGAGTCGCTCACCGGTGGTGAACGCCCAGTCCACGGCGAAGACGTCCATGAGCTCCCGCACCACCGGCCCCTCGACCCGGGCGTGCAGGTCCCGCTGCCACTCCGGTCCCGCCCCTCGGACGAAGCCCTCCCGGATGTTGATGCCCCCGGTGAAGGCCACGATGCCGTCCACCACCAGCAGCTTGCGGTGGTTGCGAAGGTTGATGAGGGTGGTGCGACGGGGATCGAGTCCCCACAGGAACCGCTGCACCACCACGCCGGCCTTGCGCAGGGCACGCACCACCGGTGGCTTGCTGAACGCGGCGTTGCCCACCCCGTCGATCAGCACGCGGATCTCGACCCCCCGGGCGCGGGCGTCGCCCATCGCCTGCACGAAGCGCTGGCCCCAGCCATCGCCGTCCCACAGGAAGGTCATGAAGGCGATCGACCGCCTGGCCTCCTCGATGGCGCGGAGCATGGCGGGGTAGGCCTCGTCGCCGTCGAGGAGCGGCGTGATCTGGTTGCCGTCGACGAGAGGTGCGCCGGTGATCGAGCGGACCGCCCTCGCCAGGGAGGCCAGCGGTCGCACCGCCTCGTGCTCGTGGGCCACGTCGTCCGGCGCCAGCGGGGCGAGCCGCTCGGGCTCCTCCGCACGCAGGCGCGCGGCGCGGCGACGTACCCGGTTCACGCCGAGGGCGATGTAGGCGAGCGAGCCCAGCACCGGCGACAGCCAGGCCACCGCGATCCACCCCACCGCGGAGCGGTGGTTCTCCTTGGTGAGCAGGATGTGGACGCTGACCCCGAGCGCGAGGACCACGTGGACCAGCGCGCCGAGTCGCCACCCCAGCCATTCCTGCAGCATCGTCGGGTTCACCAAGGCTCCCGCGTCATGCCCCCACTGTGCACCGGCGGGGCCGGGGCTTCAAGGGCGGAGCGGGCCCTCAGACGGTCTGCACGACCTGGCGCACGACCTCGAAGGCCTCGGCCTCCTCGAAGCGCACCTGGGCGCCCCATCGCAGCAGGGTCGCACGGACCTGGTGGTCGGACATGTAGGCCTTGTCCCGCTGGGAGACGTGCATGCCGACGAGCCGCAGCTTGTCCTCGGCGCTCTCCCCGAGGACCACGAAGTGCGAGGGCGAGAACGCGGTGCTCATCGAGGGGGCGGCGTAGGCGAACACCGTCGGGACGTAGCGGGTGGCCACGAGGCTGAGCTGGTGGGCCGCCACGTGATCGGGGTGCATGTCGTTGAGGGAGTGGATGTAGGCCACGTCCGGCTGGATGCCGCACACCAGATCCTGCAGGCGCGAGTACATGTGGCGATCCTGGGCGAGCTGGCCGTCGCGGGCATCGAGCATGTGCAGGTGGGCCCCGAGATACCAGGCCGCCCGCTGGGCCTCGTCGATCCGGCGGGACGACGACCCTCCCTTGCCACCATCGGTCAGGCAGACCAGGGTCACCTCGTCGCCGGCCATGGCGTGCCGGGCGAGGACCCCGCCGCAGCCGAGCTCCACGTCGTCCGGGTGGGCGCCGATGGCCACCACGCGGCGGGGGGCACGGTGGCCCGCGCCCTTGCGGGGCAGCTCGGTGAGCACCCGGTCCAGATCCCGGGTGTGCACGGTGGACTGGGCGAGATCGCCCTCCTGGAAGTGGGCGACCAGCGCGGGACTCGAGCTCACGGCCAAGGTGGGCAGGCCGCGCTGACGGGCGCGGGTGAGGACCCGGCGGGCATTGTCCACCCCGCTGTCGAGGCCAGCCATCACGAGCTGCCAGGCGGGCCAGGTGGCCTTGTCCTCCGCGTTCCCCACGTCCGTCTCGAGGTGAAGGCTGCGGTCGTGACGCGCGATGGCCTCCTCGATGATCACTCGCTGGCCGACGTCCTTGGAGAAGAGAAGGGTGTCGGTTCGGGCCACGGGCATGGATTCACTCCTGTGCAACCGCCCCCCGCACCTGCCTGTCCGGGAAGCTGGCTTCCCAACGGCCCGAAAATCCCGCACAGCGGATGTGGAACCGCACGAATGTATCCCGAACGCTTCACATCCAAGGGAGTCTTCCATGGGGGTTCGGGTGCTCATCACAGGCGCGGGAGGGCCTGCCGGAATCGGCCTCCTCCGCGCCCTCGACGCGGATACCGATCATGAGCTGTTCGCCGCCGACATGTCCCCGCTCTCCTCCGGGCTGTACCTCGTGCCCCACGAACGACGCACGAGGCTGCCCGCAGGCGATGATGCGGACTTCGTCGACAAGCTCTTGCAGATCTGTCGCAAGTGGAACATCGAGGTACTGATCCCCACCGTGGATCAGGAGCTGCTGCCCTGCGCGGAGGCGCGGCACCGGTTCGAGGCGGCGGGAACCCGCGTGGCGGTCGCCTCCGCACAATCCCTGAAGCACTGCATCGACAAATTCCACACCATGCAGGCCCTTCAGGACGTGATTCCCCTGCCCCGCTTCTCCATCTCGGGTCCCGGCGGCACCATCTCACTGCCCGCCATCGCCAAGCCCCGCACGGGCTCCGGCTCCCGCGGGCTGCAGATGCTCCGCTCCCCCCGGGATCTGGTCGACATCCCCGATGCCTACATCCTGCAGGAATACCTGCCCGGTGAGGAGTTCAGCGTGGATGTCTTCGGCGGCACCAATGCCACCGTGGCCGTGCCGCGGCGCCGGCTCAAGGTCGACTCCGGGGTCTGCGTGATCGCCGAGTCCTTCCACGACGCCAACCTGCAGGACATGGCCATCAGGGCCTACCAGGCCCTCGGGCTGTCCTACGTGGCCAACCTGCAGTTCCGGCGCGACGCCGAGGGCGAGCCCCGCCTCATCGAGATCAACGCCCGTGTGCCGGGCACGCTGATGCTCACGATCGGCTCCGGCGTCCCCATGCACGTGGCCATCATCGACCGCGCCATGGGCCGGGCGGTGCACCTGCCCGCCGACTTCGAGGACCAGGTGATGGTCCGTCACTTCGAGGAGATGTTCACCAGCCCCGCAGCGCTCATCCGCTGACGGGGCGGCCCCCTACGCAGGGTCCCGTCGTTGAACCCACGGCCGTATGTCCCCATCAGCCCTACATGGAATGGCTGTCCGAACTCCTCGTCCTCCTCGCCACGATGGCCGCCCTCGTCGGGCTCGCGCCGGTGGTGGCCGGGTGCTTCCAGGCGCTCGTGACCGGCTACTCGGTCATCCGCACCCACCTGCACAGGACCGGCCGCTACCTCCCCCGCATCACCATCCTCATTCCCGCGTGGAACGAGGAGCTGGTGCTCGAGCCCGCCTCCCTCGGCCTGCTGGCCCTCGACTACCCCGAGGACCGGCTGCGCCTCGTGATCATCGACGACGCGAGCACCGATGACACCCCCGTCGTCGCGCGCAGCCTGGTGGAGCGCTTCCCGGACCGCGTGGTCCACCTGCGCCGGGAGAAGGGCGGCCAGGGCAAGGCGGCCACCCTCAACCACGCGCTGGAGCGGGTGATCGAGGACGGCTGGTCCCAGGCCGTGATGATCACCGACGCCGACGTGCAGTTCGCCCCCGACGCGCTCAAGCTCATGGCCCGGCACCTCGCCGACCCCGAGGTGGGCGCGGTGACCGCCTACATCCAGGAGGGCACGGCCCGGCCCACCTGGGTGCAGCGGTACGTGCGGTTCGAGTACGTCACGGCCTCCGCCTGCTCCCGCCGGGCCCAGAACTACCTGGGCTGGCTGGCGTGCCTGTCGGGCGGCGCCCAGCTGCACAGCGTCGAGAACCTGCGCACCCTCGGCGGCTACATCCGGCACCAGACCTTCGCCGAGGACACCCACATGACCCTGCTCACCCAGCTCGCCGGCCGGCGGGCGGTGTTCGAGCCGGGTGCCTTGTGCCACGCCCACGAGCCCGACACGCTGCAGGAGCTGTGGAAGCAGCGAAAGCGCTGGCAGCGGGGCAACTACCAGCTGTCGTGGATGTTCCGCTGGCTGTGGCTCCGCCCGTCGGTCAACCCCATGCTCGGCTCCTTCAACATGGCGCTGGTGTGGTTCAGCGTGCTGCTCACCCCGGCGCTGATGTTCCTGACCTCCGCGGGCCTCGTGACCCTGCAGGTGCTGGCGCCGATGGTCTCCGTGGCGCTGTTCAAGATCACCTGGCTCCTCAGCGGGCTGACCTACCTGGTGACCACCCTGGTGGCCTGGGCGGCCGACCCCAAGGCCACCCGCACGTGCTGGTTCGAGGGTCTGGCGTTTCCCGGCATCATCTCCCTGGCCCTCATCACGATGGTCTTCCTCGGCCCCATCCTGGCCCAGTTCGGCATCCCCGACCTCACCGAGCCCGAGATGCAGGGGCTGCTGCTGGCCGGCAACCTGTGGCTCGCCGGCGGGGTGGTGCTCGCGTTCGCCGCCCAGCCCCTCGAGAAGGCGGGCCTTCCCCGGCTGGCGTTCCTCGTGGTGCTGATCACCGGATACGGGGCCTACCTGGCCGCCAACTCCCTCGCCGCCCTGTGGAGCCAGCTGAGGGGCGCCCAGCAGGTGTGGCACCGCACCGAGAAGAAGCCCATCGCCCAGATCACCTGAGCACGCGCCTCACGGAAGCGGCTGGACCACGTGGACGAGCCACCACAGCACGAGGCCGCGCACCAGGACCATCATCACGATGAGCTCGAGGACGATGGTCATGCGCAGCAGCAGGATGCGCTCCTTGAGCATGTCGCGCCACACGGCCAGCCGGAACTCCCGCGCCTCGACCAGCAGCGGGCTGTCCACCCCGCCCGGGTCCCGCAGGAGCAGCAGCCTGTCGTCCTGGCGCTCCACCAGGGTCAGGCGACCGGTCTGCTCCATCAGGGCCAGCACGCGCCGACGCTGGGGCTCGGACACCTCCTCGGGCAGGTTCTCCCGCAGGTCCCGCTCGGAGATGACGCTCCCGGCCAGCTCGATCTGGTCCGACAACCAGTGGGCCACGTCCTCGTCGGTCCAGTGGCTCATTGCAGCAGCGCCTCCAACCCACCGTCGAGGAACACGACCCACAGCAGCAGCAGCACGTTGACGGCTCCGAGCGCCACCACCACGAGGAAGGTGCGTCGATACTGGAGCTGCAGTGCCTCGATGGACTGTCGGATCTCGTGATGCATCGGGCCCCGGGGAGAGGTTCCGTTCCTGTTCATCGTCCGCATCCGCCTCCGATTGAAAGGCATCGGAGGAACGACACCGCATGGTTGCGCTGCTGCTCGCGTTGTGGACCACCGCCGACGCCAGGCCCCTCGAGCTGCCCGACGAGGGGTTGCTCATCCGGGGCCACGACGCGTCTGCACAGATCGCCCTCGTGGTGCCCCCGTCGGCTGCCGGTGGCACCCTGACCCTGCCCCTGACCGCCTCCGGGATCGTGGACCGGGCGGCCTCCGAGGTCACGGTGCGGATCGACGACACGGTGCTCGCGACGGCCAGCCTGCGCCAGATCGCCCAGCAGGCGAGCCTCACGGTACCCCTGCCGGAGCACACGGACGGCCGCCACCACCTCACCGTGGTCACACACCTCGCCCACCAGACCGAGGACTGCGCGGGCCACGAGCATCCCGCGCTGTGGGTGCACCTGCTCTCCGGTGCCCAGCTCGCACCGCCGGACCGTGATCCGGCGCCGGCGGGCCCCTTGGGGGCGCTGCAGGGCCCGGACGTGCGGATCGCCTCGGAGCAGGCCGCCGAGGGGCCATGGCTCGCCGCCCTGCTCGCGGCCGATCGGTGGGTGCGGCAGCAGGGCGGCCTGCCCCACTGGGTGGACGAGGACGCCGACGCCGACCTGCGCATCGGCACCGGCGAGGCGTCGCGGCTGACCGGCGGAGCCGACGTCCTGCGCCTGGAGGCAGCCACGCCAGGGGACCTGCGGGACGGGCTCGTCGCCTGGATGTCCACGACGCCCCGGCCCACCTGCGCCGAGCTTCCCTGCCCGCTCCCCAGGCAGACCGTGCAGCGCGAGGACGAGCCTGGCATCGTCGTGCCTTCCCCCGTGGCCGTGCGGCTGGAGGATCTCGGGTGGCGCGACGGCTGGCGGGCCGACGGCCCCGGCTGGCACAGCCTGCACCTGCGCTGGCAGACCCCCGCCGGCTGGCGCCTGATGGAGCCGGCCCAGCTGCAGGGCACGGTGGAGCTCAGCGGCCTGCAGGGCAGCCGTGCGGCCGTGGCCGTCTACCTGCACGGCGCACGCATCCACCGCTCCCTGCTCCGGGACGGCCGCACGGATCTCGCGGTGGACCTGCCCGTCCCGGAGGCCGGGATGCCCCTATGGCAGCTGGAGATCGCCGTGTCCCTCCCGGAGGACCGTCCGGACGCCACCTGGCGCCTCGATCCGGCGACGGGGCTGCACCTCAGCCGCAACCAGGGCATCGCCGGTGGCATGTCCGGCTTCGCGCTGGACCTCTCCGCGGCCGCACGCCTCGGGGTCGCGGCCGAGCTGCCCCTCGAACCGCCCGAGGTGGGCGCGTTCGGCGCCCTGCTCGCCGATCTGCCGCCCCTGCGCCTCGAGGCCCCCGACGGCCCCTGCGACGCCCCCTGCATCTCCGCGACCCACGATCCGGACGGTGCGCTGTTCCGGCGCGTCGAGCGCCACGGCACCGACCAGTGGGAGGCGCAGACCGGCTCGGGCACGGTCGTTCCCGCCCGCGGACGTCCCTGGGCGCACCTGTCGGGGCCCGGCCAGCTCACCCTGCACCTGCCGGGTCCGGGCGGCATGGACGGCACCCTGCTCGCCCCCCTGCCCTGGCGCGACCTCGACAGCACCGGGGCGCTCGCCATGGGCCGCACCTGGTTCCCGGTGGGCTTCCAGCCCCGCACCGCCGGCGCGGACATCCTCATCACGCCACGCTCCCGGCACGACGAGGCGGAGCGGCGCCAGGCCCAGCTGCAGTCGGCCTACGTCGACGTCGCCATGGCGGCGGTGGCCCTGCTGGCCCTCGTGCTCCTCACCCTGTTCTGGCGCAACGCGAGCCAGCGGGTGCCGGCCCTCGAGGAGCTGTGACCCCTCAGAACCGCCACGCGTAGCGGGTGGTGAACCGGGTGTTCCGCAGGCGGCCGTCGGTGTGCAGCACCTGCAGGCCGAGCGCGTGCCCATCGAGGAACGGCACGTCCACCGACAGGCGGGCTTCGTACAGCGGGCCCAGGGAGTCCTTGCCGCCACCGAAGTGGGCCTGGATCAGCACCTTGTCCAGATCGAACCAGGTCCCGAGGATGCCCATGGAGTGCCAGTAGCGGCCGGGGTCGTAGTAGCCCACGCCCTGCACCCTCACGCCGGACCTGGCGATGGGGATGTCCGTCCGCAGGTTGAGCTTCATGTCGACGCCGGTGCTCGCCGAATAGCCCGGCTGCGCCTCCGCCAGGATCGCCAGGGGGCCGAGATCGGCGCCGAGGCCCACGCGCGTGCCGGCCCACACGCCGTTGCCCACGGTGATGGACGGCGTGAAGGTGAGGCCCAGGTTGTGGTTGGGGAACCAGCTCAGGCCACTCCAGACCCGGTAGCGGCCCTCGATGGGCAGCCTGAGCTGTCCACCGAGGATGGGGTCGTTGCCCACCCGGGCGCCGACGCTCCAGCCGAACTTCAGCCGCTGGCGACGGTAGTACTCGCCCCACCCCTCGAAGTAGACCTTGTCCCCCCACAGGGCGATGCCAGTCATCTCGACGTTGAGCCAGGAGGCGTCGATCTCGTCCCAGGCCCGCAGGCCCTGGGCGGCGGCGGAGCGGTCCGGACGAAGGGCGATGGCCCGCTCGTAGGCCTCCACCGACAGCGAGCGCTGGAAGTCGTCCTTGTAGGCATCGCCCAGCAGGGTCCACGCCCGATCGTCCTGGGGGTGCTTCCACAGCCACTTCGCGAGCAGCCGCTGGGCGGGGCGGACCCGTCCATCCCAGATGTAGAGCCGCGCGAGGAGCTCCGTGGCGTAGGCATCCTGGACATCGAGGGTGACCGTGTCCTGGAGCAGGACGATGGCGGCATCCATGCGGTTCGCCTTCCAGTAGGTGATGGCCGTCTCGAGGCGCACCTGCCGGTCCTGGGGCAGACTGCGGAGGTTGTTCATCGCGGCCTGGAAGTTCATCTCGTCCCGGTAGCGCGCGGCCTCCGCCAGGATCCGAGCTCGGCGCTCCGGGTGTTCGGGTGGCTGGGTCTCCGCGCTGGCCAGCTCTTCGGGCGCATCGTCCACGGACGTGGCCTGGTCCTCCGCCTGCTCGCCCACGGACTCGGCCGCTGCTTCCTCGTCGCTTGCAAAGGCCGTCACGGCGAGCGCCAGGATGGTCCACACGGGTCACCTCCACAGCAGCCCCATCGGAACAAGCCGCTCCCCGTTGCATGCCGCAGGATCCGCTATGGTGCCGGACGAGGAGGTTGCATGTTCACCCTCGACACAGAGCGCCTGCACCTGCGAAAGGTGCTTCCCGACGACATCGACCACATGGTGGCCCTCGACAGCGACCCCGAGGTCATGCGCTACATCAACGGCGGCACGCCCGTGCCCAGGCGGGTCTACGAAGAGGGCCTGATGGATCGCATGACCGCCTGGGGCCCCGACGACCCGGTAGGCTTCCATTCCGCCTTCCTGGACGGCCGGTTCGTGGGCTGGTTCCACCTGCGCCCCAGCATCGCGGGCGAGCACCTCGAACTCGGCTACCGGCTCGCCCGGGAGGTGTGGGGCCAGGGACTGGCCACCGAAGGGTCACGGGCGCTGGTGGCCCTGGCCTTCGACGCACTCGACCAGCCGATGGTCGACGCCTGTGCACTGCCCGGCAACGTCGCCTCGCAGCGGGTCATGCACAAGCTCGGGATGCGCTACCACCACGACATGGCGCACCCGCGCTCGTCCGACGTGGTGCGGCTGTACCGCATCCACCGGGCGGAGTGGGAGGCGCGAACGCAGGCGGGATGAGAGATATTTCATTGTTATGTTGATGAAATATCAGCGATTCAAGCCTTCAACCCCTGACCGTTCGTGTCGACGGGGCACCCCTCCCTCCCGGGGCACGTCCATGTTCGTCCACAGCATCTGGTCCGTCCTGCCACCGCTCGCGGCCATCGCCCTCGCCCTGTGGACCCGCAACGCCATGGCTTCCCTGTTCGGCGGCGCCGTCCTCGCGGCCTTCATGGTGCAGGACTTCGCCCCCGCCGCCTCGCTGCAGTACGTGGCCTCCAGCGCCCTGGGCGTCGTGAGCAGTGCCTCCAATCGCTACGTGTTGATGTTCACGCTGCTGATCGGTGTGCTGCTGCGACAGATCGAGGCCACGAAGGCCGACGAGGGCTTCATCCGCTGGCTGTCCGCGCGGGGCACCGTGGACTCCCCCCGCAAGGCCTCCTTCTTCGCCCAGGCCCTCGGCACGGCCATCTTCACGGACACGAACCTGTCCATCCTGGTCAGCGGCGTCTCGAGCCGGGGACTGTTCGACCGCTATGGCCTGTCCCGGGAGCGGCTCGCCTTCGTGATCGACACCACGTGCGCTCCCGTCAGCGTCCTCGTGCTGCTCAACGGATGGGGCGCGTACATCTCCGGCCTGCTGGAGGCGCAGGGCCAGCCGGATGCCTTCGGGCTGACCCTGCGCACGGTGCCGTGGAACCTGTACCCCTGGCTCGCCATCCTCCTCGTGACCTGGGTGGCGTGGCGACAGCGCGTGTTCGGCCCTCTGGCCCACACCTCGCCCCGGCCCTGGCAGGAGGACGACGGGGACACGCCGGTCCGCCGGATGTGGGTGCTGATCGCTCCCATGCTCGTCGTGGTGGGCTCGATGATCGCGCTGATGTGGTGGACGGGCGACGGCGACATCCTGTCCGGCAGCGGCAGCACCTCGGTGTTCTGGAGCGTGGTGCTCGGCATCGCCACCCAGGTCGTCGTGATGGCGCTGCAGCGGCTTGCCTCCCCCGCCTCGTGGGTGCGCAACGCCGGATTGGGCATCCGCGCGCTGGTGCCGATGGCCGTGATCATGTTCCTGGCGTTCTGGTTCGGCGGCCTCATCCGTGATCTGCAGACCGGGCCGTACCTGGCTGCGTGGGCCACCGGTGCCCTGCCGACCGTCACGCTCCCCGCGGCCCTGTTCGGGCTGGGCGCCTTCATCAGCTTCACCACCGGCACGTCCTGGGGCACGTTCGCGCTGATGATCCCCGTGGCGGTGCCCCTCGCGGCCACCACGGGCCTGCCCTTGCCGCTCCTCGTGGCGGCCTCCCTGAGCGGGGGCATCTTCGGGGATCACAGCTCGCCCCTGTCGGACACCACCATCCTGTCCAGCGTGGTCGCCGAGACGAGCCTCGACGACCACGTACGAACCCAGCTGCCCTACGCCCTGCTCGCGGCCGGCCTCAGCATGGGGGGGTTCATCCTCCTCGCGCTGTGACGTCCGGACGCATCACGCTCAGGGCATCGCGACCGGCGTGCCCTGGATGGACAGCTCCCGGAACCGTGCCTGGGCGTACGCTCCCTGCTGGCCAGAGCTGACCACCACACCGGTGTAGACCTGGTTGCCCCAGCCTTCGAGCATCACGCGCCCGATCTCCTCCCACACCTCGCCGCCGTCGACGGAGTATTCGCCGACGAAGTGACCTACCTCGGTCCGGGTGAGGCGCAGGTTCACGGGTCTGTCGGACGGAACCGGGCTCTTGGTCTCGACCGCCATCGTGGCCACGTAGTCCCGCCACTGCATCTGCACGCCCTCCTCCTGGCTGTAGATGACCGCGACGTTCGGAGAAGCGGGGTCCCGGGCATCTCGACGGATCATCACGCCGGCCTTGGCGTGGATCTCCGCGGACTCGAGCCCCTCCACGACCACCTCGATGGCCAGGTCGTCCTGGTAGAGCAGGTGGCCGAAGCGGAAGTGATCCACCTCGCCCTGATCCGTGTTGCCCCAGATGTCCCCGGTCTGGGAGATCATGAACAGGAACGCATCGTCGATCCAGTGCTCCCCGGGAGGCTCGGTGTGTCCCACGTCCAGCTGGTACAGCGTGTCGAAGTCCACCCGGGACTTGGCTTCCACGAGGTCGAGCGTGCCGGTCTCGTCCGTGTCCCCCATCGACGTGTCTCCGGTGGGCCCGGTGTCCCCCTCGAGGGACGCATCGTCGGCGCCTCCACAGGCACCGAGACCGGCGATGGACAGGCAGAGGATGAGGTGGGACAGACGCATGGTGACCTCCGTGTGCTGACAGCCCTGGACCGACGGATCCGCCGGCGACAAGGGGATGTTGGCACTCGCCGAACCCAACGCAGCCAGCCCCGAGAATTTCCATCACCCCCCGGCGAGCCGCCCGGATGGGGCGATGATCACCCAGGGTATCCGGATACCGGTCTGCAGGAGCCCCGAAGGCCTGTTGCGGAAAACCCGCAAGCATCGCCCAACCACCTTCGGGATTGCCGAAGAATCTCGCGTCGCATCCCCTTGCGACGAATTCCTGTCCAGCTCCCCGTGGCGCGCCGGCCCAGCGCGGGTGGCGACCCTCCACGCAAATACCTGACCGGCGGGTCAGCCAGTCCGCGCTATGCTCGCCGCCACGACGCTTTTCCTTCACACCCACGGAGCTGGACATGCTCTCTCCCACCCGCACCCTGCTGCTGGCCCTCGTGCCCGCCTGGGCCGCCGCCACGGACTCCGGCCTGACGGAGACCGCGGACACGGCCACCGCTCCCCTGCCGGACACCACCTCCTCCTGCCCCGCCCGGGAGATCTGGCCCGGCGAGGCGTGGACCGACCGCTCGGCCGCCGCCGCCACGTCCGCTGCCACCGCCATCGAGGCCTTCGAGGCCTATGCGTTCCCGGCCGACCTGGACTGGGGCGACACGAAGCGCCGCGGTGTCCGCACCGACGGCGTCGTGATCCTCAAGGGCGGCGAGGTCGTCTACGAGCGCTACGACAACGGCTACGATGCCGACAAGCCCCACCTCGCGTGGTCGGTGAGCAAGACCTTCACCAACGTGCTGGCCGGCATCGCCGTCCACCAGGGCCTGTTGTCCGAAGACGACTCCATCTGCACGGCCATCGACGGCCTGCCTTCGGAGAACTGCGACATCACCCTGACCCACGCCCTGGAGTTCAGCACCGGCCTCGACTGGCTCGAGACCTACGAGGATGCCTCGCCCACCAACTCCTCCGTGCTCGCCATGCTGTACGGCGAGGGCCAGGCGGACATGCCCGCCTTCGTCGCCAGCCACCCCCTGCGCGACACGCCCGGCACGACCTTCGCGTACAGCTCCGGCGACGCCAACCTCATCGCGGCGCTGGCCGGCCATGCCCTGGCCCCCACCTACGGGGACCACTGGCCCTGGGAGGTCCTGTTCGATCGCATCGGCATGACGCGGACCACCTTCGAGCGCGACGCCGCCGGCAACTACGTGGGCAGCTCCTGGGTGTGGGCGCCTCCGCGCTCCATGGCGCGCCTCGGCTACCTGCTGCTGAACGACGGCTGCTGGAACGGCGAGCGCCTGCTGCCCGCCGGCTGGGTCGCCACCTCCACCACACCCGGTGAGGGGATCCGCACCCGGCACCTCGACGGCGACGACAGCGTCAACGGTCGCCAGATCTGGCTGAACGTCCCCGTGCCGGAGGTCGGCATCGACGCCCCCCGGTGGCCGGACGTGCCGCAGACCGCCTATGCCGCCCTCGGGCACTGGAAGCAGGCCATCTTCGTGGCCCCCGAGCAGGATGTCGTCATCGTCCGCACCGGCGACGACCGCGACGGCAGCTTCTCCTGGAACACCTTCTTCTCCCTGGCCCTCGCCATCGCGGAGGACGCATGATCCCCAAGCTCCCCACCCTCGCGCTCGCCGGCCTGGTGCTCGGCCTGTCCGGCTGTGGCAACGACCTGCGCACCTACGAGACCCCGCTGTTCCGGCTCGGCACCGGCTACAACGCCAAGGAGGCCTGCTCGTGCATCTTCGTGTCCGAGCGGACCGAGGAGGACTGCCAGGAGTGGCTGCGGGTGTCCCCGGACGTCGCGCGCTTCAAGGTCGACCACGAGGCGAAGACCGTCACCTCGAAGGCCCTCGGCGGCGCCAAGACCGTCGTGGCGTACGTCGACGAGCGTGAAGGCTGCATCATGGTGGACTGAGGCCGCGGGCCGGGCCCGCCTCAGGGCCCGGCTCAGCCTTCGCCCACCACCGCGCCCGTGGTCTTCCAGCCCCGCAGCCAGGCCGCGAGGGCCGACTGCAGCGCCACCAGCGGATCCCGTGCGAGGACCGCCACGCGGGGATCCTGCAGCGCCAGGGCCGCGTTGCCACCGGGCGCGAAGGCCTGGAACATGCCGACCATGGCACTGTGGGCCCACAGCAGGAAGGTCATGCCGTCGCCTTCGGAGAACGCGGGCATGGCGTCGTCGAGCCAGCGGGCCACGGGGCCCAGCGCTTCGATGAGCCCCATCTTGAAGCCGAGGACCATGCGGACCTCGACATTGCGCTCGAGGATGCTGTGGACCATGGAGAGCAGGGCCAGCAGGTGGGGCCGCTCGGCGAGGCTGAGGGTCAGCACCTCGACCACGGCGTGCTCGACGGGGCCCTCGTGGGCCTCGAGCTGCCGCAGGACCTCCTGCAGCCATGCCTGCAGCTTCTCGCCCACCAGCGTGAGGAACAGCGCCTCCTTGGTGGGGAAGTACAGGTAGACGGTGCCCTTGCCGATGCCGGCCTCTCGGGCCAGCCGCGCCACGGTGATGGACTCGTAGGGCTCCGAGGCGAACATGCGCTCCGCCACCCGCAGGATGTCTGCGCGGCGTGCAGCCTTCTCTTCCGCCCTGCGGGCCCTCTTGCCCTGAAACGACCTCGCTTCGGCCACCGTGCCTCCTGTCGTGCATCACCCCTGTTTGCCTGCAGACGCTGGGCATGTCCAGCCAAGAACCCGTTTGCACGTTTCGACCACCACCGTGTGTGGCGACGCGAAATGGCGCAGGAGGGGCTCACGGACACGGCGCGTGCCCCGCGACACTTCACCGCACGCCTCTACCACTCCCGCGCGGGCTCCAGGATCTCGCGGTACACACCGGTGGCACCGACCTGGGCCAGGTTGGCATCGAAGACGATCTGCTGGGGAGACAGGTGCACGTCGTAGAAGAACACGGCCTCCCCCGTGCGCATGGTCATGGCGCCGTATTCATCGACCGCCCAGGTGCCACCCGACGAGGGCACCAGCCAGGACTCTTCCGCGTCGCAGGGCGCCACGTCCTCCCGGGAGAAGGTCTGGTCGCCATGGAAGACGAAGCCGTTGTCGAGGTGACAGGCTGCGGTGATGTCGTGGTGGATGCCCTCGGCGTCGATGTACCAGGCCTCCACCACCCGCCAGGCCTGGCTGCCGTCGCCCACCAGCACCTGACCGATGTCCTGTGCGCACGCGGACATCACGACCAGGCTCGACACGAGGGCCAGGGTGGCGCGCATGGGGCTCCTCCGGCCCCTGCAGACCAGGCAGGGGCTTCGGTGGCATTGTACATGAACGCTCCCCGTCCCCATGCCACCCACGAGCGTGTCGACCACCCCCGCAACGCTGCCGTCCAGAAACACGACGCGCCCACCGCGCCCCAGGGTGTATCTTCCCCCGCCTACCTCGATGGAGAGTCCATGAAGTACCTGTTTCCCCTCCTCGGCTTCGGTCTCGGCCTGACCGCCTGCACCACGGAGCCCGGCGACGAGAGCCTCGACACCGCCGGCGACACGGCCATGGAGGCCACGGTCTCCCTCGCCAATGACGTCATGCCCGCCATCCAGGCCTCCTGCGGCGGATGCCACAACCACACCAGCAGCGCCAACGCCGCCGCCGTGGCCAACGGTGCCTTCTTCTCCACCCCCGAGGATCTGCTCGCCCTCGTGGGCACCGAGATCGTCGCCGGTGACGCCGATGCCAGCCAGATCGTGGCCGTCTTCGCACAGGAGCAGGCGGTCGGTGCGGGCCCCACGCTGATGCCCCCGCCGGGCACCGGCGTGCCCGTCCTGTCCGCGGCCGCGCTGGACGCCGTGAAGACCTGGATCAACGAAGGCGCCCAGGACAACTGAGGCGTCCGCCGGCCGCGTCCATGGGCGTGGCCGCGCCACGATGCCGCCGACGGCTCCCCGGTCAGGCTCCCCACGTGTGGGGGTCCTGTCCGGGGCCACTTCCGGTTTCGTGGCCCGTGGTTCGGCCGATGCATCCACCATGACTGCACGGCCCCTTCCCCGCACGACCCGCATGTGGCGCTCCCTGGTGCGCCAGCGGAGCCGCCTGCTTCCAGCCCCCACGGCGCGGGTGGATGGCCAGACCGTCGTCATCACCGGCGGCAACCGGGGCATCGGCTACCAGACGGCGCTCGGCCTGCTGCAGCTGGGCGCCGAGGTCGTGCTCGCCTGCCGCAACGAGCAGCAGGCCGAGCGAGCCGCAGGGACGCTGCGTCAGCGGACCGGCGGCACCGTCCACACGCTCACCTGCGACCTCGCCGACCTGCCGTCCGTGGCCCAGGCCGCCGGCGAGATCAGCCGCCGGTTTCCCACCGTCGACACCCTCATCTGCAACGCGGGCACCTGGGCGCGGGAGCCCCGGACCACCCCGCAAGGGCACGAGCTCATGTACGGCACCCACGTGCTCGGCCACGCCCTGCTCATCCAGCGCCTGCTGGACCTCGAGGTGCTCGTCCGAGGTGGCCGGGTGATCCTGGTGGGCGGGGAGCTGTACCAGCTCGCCACCGACTGCCCGGCGACGCCCCCCTACAAGGGGGCCATGGGCGCCTGGAGGGCCTACGCGGCGAGCAAGCTCGGCGTGATGTGGCTGCTCGCCGCCTACACCCCACGGCATCCCGGCCTGCGGTGGTTCGCCGTGCACCCGGGCACGGCCGCCACGGGCATCGGCAGCGCCTCGCGCCGAGCCGGTGGATGGGCGCGGTGGCTCACCCTGACCGCGGAGGAGGCGTCGAGGACCAGCCTGCGATGTGCCGTGCGAGGTGACCTCCCCACCGGATACCACCACAACACCCTCGGCCACATGCGCCTCGCCAAGGACGACCCGGCCGCCGACATGGAGCGCGCACAGGACTTCCTCGACGAGGTCCTGCACCACATCAACCCGTACCGATGAGCATCGTCGGTGCCCGGCGCAAGGCGACAGGTCACGCCCACCAAGCAAGCTCAAGGAGCTTCCCGGCCTTTCGATGGACACAGGCACGCACGGACCACGAGGAGGCCCCATGAAGCAAGCCCTGCTGCTCTCTCTGCTGCTGATCACCGCCTGTGACGACGACGAAGACGACATCGATGACGACGACGACGGTACCTCTCCCACCGACGAGACCGACCCCACGGACTCCCAGCCGGTGGACGACGGCCCCTTCGACCTCACCTTCACAGGCACCATCGAGCCCCACATCGGCCAGGTGTTCCACGTGATCGTCATCGACAACGACGACGACAGCGAGGTCGTCAAGGACTCCATCATCGTGCCCAACGACGGCATGTTCTCCTTCATGTGGGAGGACATCCTCGAAGACGGCGGTGACTACCGCATCGACTACTTCGCCGACCACAACGACAACGGACAGTGCGATCCCACCCCGGACGACCACGCCTGGCGGTACGAGATCGGCACCGTGAGCGGTGACGTGGTCTACGACTACCAGCACGACACCAACTTCACCGAGGTCTGCGACTCCTTCGACGGGTACTTCAACGATCCCCGCTACGACCTCACCTTCACCGGCAGCATCCCACCCCACGCGGGCCAGCTGTTCGGCGTGCGCGTGGTCCTCGTGAGCGACGGCAGCTTCGCGGCAGCCGACGCCATCACCGTTCCCGAAGGCGGCGCCTTCAGCTTCACCTGGCCCAACCTGTTGGTGCCCGGCGAGGAGTACCGCCTGGACTACTGGGCCGACTTCAACGAGAACGGCGTGTGCGACGCGCCGCCCACGGATCACGCGTGGCAGTACGCCCTCGGTGAGGCCAGCGAGGACGTCACGTTCGACTTCCAGCACGACACCAATTTCACCGACGTGTGCGCGTCGTTCGCCGACGTGGACTGAGCCGGGAGCGGCGGCAGGGCCAGACGTCGGGCCTTGCCGCCAGATCCAGCATCCATCGTGAGGCAGGCAACCGGGAGGGATCGGAGGCACCATGCAGATCGAAGGGAAGAACGTCCTCGTCACGGGCGCGAGCCGGGGCCTCGGTGCCGCGCTCGTGTCCGCCGCGCTCGAGGAGGGCGCGGCGAAGGTGTACGCCACCGCCCGCAACCCCGACGACCTGCCCCACCAGGATGACCCCCGGGTGGTCCCGCTGCGGCTCGACATCACCGATCCGGACCAGATCCGCGCCGCGGCCGAACAGGCGCCCGACGTCGACCTGCTCATCAACAATGCAGGCCAGCTCGAGGGCCACGACCTCCTCGACGACACGCTGCATGCCCACCGGGCGGCCATGGAGACCAACTACTTCGGGCCGCTGATGGTGACCCGGGCGTTCGCCCCCATCCTGAAGCAGCGCCCGGAAGCCGGCATCGTCAACATCCTGGCGTTGCTGTCCCTGGGCAACATGCGGGCGAAGGGGGGCTACTGCGCGAGCAAGGCGGCGGCCTGGTCGCTCACCTCGGGCCTGAGGGCCCTGCTCGCCGGCGACGACATCGGCGTGTTCAGCGTGTTCCCCGGGGCGATGGACACGGCCATGATGGAAGGCTCGAAGGTGAAGAAGACCCCGCCCGAAGAGGTTGCGCACCAGATCCTCGCGGGCGTACGGGCGGACCGGGAGGACATCGCCCCCGACCCGATGTCCCAGAAGCTGCTCCCGATGTTCGCGCAGGACCCCAAGGGCTTCGAGCGCATGGTGGCGAAGTGGTGATGCCGGGAAGCTGATAGGCTCCTCGAAGCACGCCCACGGCGGAGACGGTCCGCCTCGCACAGGAGCCACCTCGTGGGGCACGACCACCACCATCACCACGACCACGCCGGCGGGCGCATCGGCGTCGCGTTCCTGCTGAACGTGGTGTTCACGCTCATCGAGTTCGTGGGGGCCTGGTACACCGGCTCCACCGCCATCGCCGCCGACGCCCTGCACGATCTGGGCGACAGCCTCAGCCTCGGGTTCGCCTGGGGCATGCAGCGGATGGCCGGCCGTCGCCCCACCGAGGCCTACACCTACGGCTTCCGCCGCCTGTCCCTTCTCGGCGCCCTCGTGAACGCCATCGTGCTGCTGGTGGGCGGCGCCATCGTGCTCCGGGAGACCGTGCCCCGCCTGTGGAACCCGGTGCAGCCGGACGCCACGGGCATGCTGGTGCTCGCGATCCTCGGCGTGCTGGTCAACGGTGCCGCGGTCCTGCGGGTACGCCACGGCACCAGCCTCAACGAACGGGTGGTCACCTGGCACCTTCTGGAGGACGTCCTGGGCTGGGTGGCCGTGCTCATCGTCAGCATCGTGATGATGTTCGTCGACGTGCCCGTCCTCGATCCGCTCCTGAGCATCGGCATCACCCTGTGGGTGGCCTGGAACGCCGCCCGCAACCTCCGGAAGACCCTCGACGTGTTCCTGCAGCGCGTGCCCGAGGACGTCGACGTGAGCGCCCTGCACACCACGGCCACCGGCTTCGACGGCGTCCGGGCCCTGCGCCACGTGCACGTGTGGTCCCAGGAGGGCGAGCACCACGTGCTCACCGGGCAGCTGCTGATCGACGACATGCCGCTGCAGCAGGCCCTCGACCTGCGCAACGAGGTCCGCCGCGCGCTGCAGGCACGCGGCATGGATCACGTCACGCTGGAGCTGTGCATCCAGGAGGACGGAGAGGGCTCCACCTGCCGCTGAGGGCTCAGGCCCTGGCCAGCTCCCACACCTCGACCTTCTCGCGGGTCTTGCGCTTGTTGCCCTGGGCATCCCGACCGGGCTTCACCCGGCGCTGCATCTTCTGCACGAGCTGCAGGCGCCCCTTGCGCAGCTCGGCCTCGATGGGGTGCTCCTCGCCGGGCTGCAGCAGCTCGATCACGTTGGAGAACACCAGCACGATGCGGCCACCGGGCGCCAGGCTGTCGCAGGCCTGGTCGAAGAAGCGCTGGAACAGCGATCCCTCGTAGTGCAGGGCCCGGTTGAGCAGGTCGTCGACCCGGCCGCGGGTCCAGGGCGGGTTGAAGACCACGAGATCGGCAGGGCGATCGTCGTCGCCGAGCAGGTCGCCGTGGACGAGGTCGATGGGCGGCCGCTGCTCGAAGCCCTCGAGCTCCCGGCGGACGCTCTCGATGGCGTTCGGGTTCGTGTCGGTGGACAGCACGCTGGCGAAGCCCGCGCGGGCGAGCATGAAGCCGATCACGCCGCTGCCGGTGCCCACGTCGACCGCGTGCACCCGGCGTCCGTGGTACTGGCTCAGCCAGGTGGCGAACAGCTCGAGGTGGGTGGTGCGGCTGGGGGTGTAGGTGCCGTAGAACGGGTGCAGCCGCCGGCCGATGACCGCCATGGGCACGCCCACCTTGTAGCGGTTCCAGGCCTGGTTGAGCTCCTGCACCGCCACCAGGGGCAGCGCGAAGCGACGCATGCCCGGGTACAGCTCCTTCAGGAAGCCGACGAACGGACCGGTCTGCAGGGCGAGACCGTGATCCTCGATGGGTACGAGCAGCCGTCGGGCGGCCTGGCGCCAGGCGCGCTGGAAGCGCTGGCGGGCGTCGTAGGGGGCGTCGGCCGCCGGAGGATCCATCTGGCGGCGGAGCGCCTCGAGGATCTCGACGCCGGTGCGGTAGTGATCGGTGACCAGCAGCACGTCGCCCTCTTCGAGGCGCTCTGCGGCCCGGTCGGCCGAGCGGGTGGCATCCACCGGCACGGCGCGGGGGCTGAGGAGGGGCTTGGGACGGTGCAAGGTGCTGTTCATGGGACGCCGGGGGTGGAGTTGGCCGCTCCCTACCCTGCCCTGCCCGCGCGGGCACCCCTGGCCGCGGGTTAGACCACGCCCACAACCTCCCGGAGGCCCCCATGTCCTTGCCCCACCTCACCGTCGGTCCCACCGGTCCGGCCGATGCCCTCGTCGTCTGGCTGCACGGCCTCGGCGCCTCCGGCCACGACTTCGAGCCCCTCGTGCCCCACCTGGGCCTGCCGGACGTCCGCTTCGTGTTCCCCCACGCGCCCATGCGGCCCGTGACCGTCAACGGCGGCTACGTGATGCCCTCCTGGTACGACATCAAGTTCCTCGGGGCGGGCGACGGCCGGGAGGACGTGGCCCAGCTGCAGCAGAGCGCCGACGCGGTGGAGGCCCTGATCGCCGAGCACGTGGCCGCCGGCGTCCCGGAGGATCGGGTGATCATCGCCGGCTTCTCCCAGGGCGGCGCCGTCACGATGGAGCTGCTCACCCGCCGCGCGCGCCGCTTCCGGGGCGGACTCGTCATGTCGTCGTACCTGGTCGGCCACCCCGGCGACTGGTCGTCCGCGAACGAGGACACCCCGGTGTGGTTCGCCCACGGCCGCCGCGACGACGTGGTGCCCCTCAGCCGAGGCCGTGCCGCCCACGACGCCTGGGCCACGAGCGGCCGCCCCGCCGCGTGGTCCGACTACCCCATGGGCCATGAACTGTGCGGGCCCCAGGTGGCGGATCTGCGGGGCGTGCTGCACGGGTGGCTTGGCTGAGGTTGTGGGAGCACCCCCGATCATCGCGTGGGTGCGTGGTGTTGCCCATCTGAGCGCCGGTGCACGCTGATAAGCTGCCCCTCCACCGACGACGTGGGGAGCAGGCCACATGACGCAGAGCAAACACCCGAGCACGTACGAAGGGCCTGCGCGGCCACGGGGAAAGACAGGGTCACGGGGCGGAAAGCATCCCCTCGAGATCCCGAAGGCGCCCCTGTCGCTGTTCCGGCAACGCGTTCCTTACGCGCTCGTGGCATCCACGGGAATGGGCGGCCTCGAAGCACAGCTCGGCCACGGCGCCTCCGAGCTGCTGCTCGCCCAGTCGCCCAACCGCTTCCAGTCACTGGTGGCGGGGTTCCTCGATCAGCTCGAGGGCTGGACGTCGCGACGGTTGTCCGCATCTGCATTCGAGGCCACGAGTCCCGACAACCTGCGGTTCCTCGTCCTCGCCGCCCACTGGCCGGCCGCAGACAGACGTCGCGTCACGCGGATCCTGACACCGTGGCTCGAAGAGGACGGCTCGCGCTTCGCCGGCGTGTGGCTGCTGACGACGGGCAGCGTGGAGCCCCTCACAGGCAGCTTCCTGCCCGAGGACATCGGACGCTGGCCCCACGGAACGTTCACCGTCACGTCGGGCGCGGTGACGGAGACCCTGCTCGCCGCTGTCCTGCCCGATGTGTACGTCGATCTCTCGCCCCCCGACGCGGCGCGGGCGGTGATGAAGGATCGCCTCATGCGCCTGCGGTCACGCCTGCACGACCTGCCCCCCGGATGGCCGGCCGCATTCCGCGACCGCATCGAGGCCTGGCACCACCACCATTCGGCCCCGGTCGCCCCCGCCCCGCTCACCAACGACCTGCAGCACAGCGCGCCCACCGGCCGCATGCAGCGGGAGCTGGACGCCCTCGCCCAGCTCATGATCGCCCGGCACAACCCCCCACCCCTGGCCATCGGGCTGTTCGGCGACTGGGGCTCGGGCAAGTCCTACTACATGCACCAGCTGCGGCAGCGGGCCCGGCACTTCCAGGCCCAGGCCCACGCCGCCCGAACCCGAGGGCAGGCGGCCCCCTGGCACGAGCACGTGGTCCACATCGAGTTCAACGCCTGGCACTACATGGACACGGAGCTGTGGCCCAACCTCGTCGGCCACATCTTCGAGACCCTGGCCCAGCGGGTGGCGCCCGAGGAGAGCCGGGCGTCCGCGCAACAGAAGCTCGCGGAGGTGCTCGCCTCGACACGACCCGCCGTGCAGGCGGCTCGGCAGGCGCAGAAGGCCCAGGACGAGGTGGTGAACGCAGCCGAACAGGCGGTGACCGACGCCGAAGGGCTCGTCGAGGCCGCCGAGGCGCGCCACACGAAGGCAGAGAAGCGACGCCTCGAGCGCATGAAGACCCTGACCGGCCTGTCGGTACGGCTCGTCGGGCAGCTCGCGCAGGATCTCCGCGCGCGGCTCCCCGACCGGCTGTCTGACGACTTCCACCGCCTGTACCCCGAGTTGGGCGAACTGCAGAGCCGGACCGTCCGCGAGGTGGAGGGCCTCCTGAAGGACGCCCGCCTGCAGGTGCACACGGGCCGCGCCCTGTGGACCACGGCCTTGTCCACCCAGGTGGGCGGCTGGTTCCCCACCTTGTTCGCCCTGGTGCTCGCCGGTGTCGCGGTGGTGGGCATCCCCCACCTGCTGTCCCTGTGGCCCGCACTCCTGCAGCACGAGGGCGTGGCCTCCATCGTCCATCAGGTGGGTGTCCTGCTGACCGGGTTCACCGGACTCCTCGCGGCGGTGAGGAGCCGCATGGCGCAGGCCCAGACGTTCCTGGAAGCCCGCCGGCGCGAACTGGAGCAGCTCACCGCATGGGTCGAGCGGGCCCGGAGCCAGCAGTCCCAGGAGGAGGCACGGGCGCAGGCCGACCTCGCCGCGCAGATCGCCAGCGCCGGCAAGGCCCGGGACGATCTCGCACGCGCGAGGGCGGAGCTCGCGACGCGACAGCAGGCCCTGGCCCAAGCCGAGCAGGCCCGGACCTCCACGATCGACGCCCTCGGCGCCGCCAGCCACGGCCAGCAGCTGATCCGCTTCCTGCTGACCCAGGAGGAGGCCGGCACCTACCGCTCACGCCAGGGCTTCCTGGCCACGGTGCGCAGGGATCTGGACGCCCTGTCCCGGTTCTTCGTCCCCCACGCCCAACAGGAGGAGATCGAGCCGGAGGTGTGGGCGTCCCTGAGCGACGACGAGCGGGCGGAGCTCGAGGCGGTGCTGCAGACCATCCCAGAAGAGCAGGCCATCCACCGGATCGTGCTGTACATCGACGACCTCGATCGCTGTCCGCCGGAGCGGGTGGTCGACGTCCTGCAGGCCGTCCACCTGCTGTTGGCCTTCCCGCTGTTCGTGGTGGTCGTCGGCGTGGACACCCGGTGGCTCCTGCGCAGCCTGGAGGTCCACCACAAGGACCTGCTGCTCACGGAGGCTCAGCCCGACCGGGCGGCAACGCCCCAGGACTACCTCGAGAAGATCTTCCAGATCCCGGTGCGTCTGCAGCGACTGGATGCGGACGCCTTCGGACGGATGGTCGACCACCTGCTCCAGGCCCAGGAGACCGCCCAGGACGGGACGCCGGCCTTCGATCGTCCCGGGTCTTCACGGGAGGTGCCCGTGCCCTCCGCCGGGGGTTCGGCTCCGCACACGCAGGATGGCGTACCCGCCGCGACCGCGGCACAGCAGCTCCCCTTCTTCGAAGCGCAGACGAGCAGGCAGGACCTCGTCCTCGCCCGCAGGGCCCTGGCCATCTCCTCACAGGAGCAGACGCTCATCAAGAAGCTGCACCCGCTCATCCGTACGCCCCGACTGACGAAGCGCTTCGTCAACGTCTACCGCCTCATCCGGGTGATCCGGCTCGCGGCCGCCGACCTGTCCACCGCCCGCGCGGCCGAGGAGGAGCCCCTGGCGTTCCACGGCGCCGTCCTGCAGCTGCTCGCGCTGCAGCTGGGGCAGCCCGCGATCGCTGCGACGGTGGCCCGGGAGCTGCGGCGTGAGGATCAGGTGACCTGGTGGGATGTGCTCGAAGGACTGCAGCCGCGGGTGGATCTCGTGTTCAGCCGGACATTGGATCCCGGGGATGGCTGGGATCCGGTGCGGAACCCAGATCTGCACATCGAGAGGGCGGTTGCCCTGAATGATCCACGCGTCCACTTCCCCATCTACGGTGACCCGATCATCGCCCGTTCCGGATCCGACATGGATGAATTCGTCGATGTCCGCATGCTGGGCCCCATCAGCAACGAACACGGCGACGTGCTGGCCCGTGAGCAAACAGCAACCTGGCGCACGGTCCTGTCCACTCTCGGCGGCCTGTTCGAGGTCGACGAGGACGACCGCATCACCGACAACCCCCACGGCATCCCCGAAGACGCCGACGCCTACCTGCACGCCCTCGACATCGTGGAGCGCTACGGCCGCTACCACTGAGGCTCAGGCGATCCGCGCCCCGGAATCCACCCCTCGGGCGCGGAACGCCACCAGCGGCTGAGCCATGGCGACCTCGCCGTCCACGGCGTCCACGCCGAGCCGAAGGACCTCGAAGGTGAACCCGAACCGGGGTCTGCCCTCGCCGTCCGTCTGACGGGATGCGGCCACCTGCTGTCGGCCCTCGAGGTACGGCGGCGTGATGTCCCGGGGAAACGCACCGGAGTCGACGAACATGATGTCGTCGGGGTTGCCCGCCATGGATGTCGCCGCGAGCTGCACCAGCTCCTCCAGGGCCTGAAGCGCCCCCTGGACGACGGTGCCCACCGCCGAGGAGGCGGACGCCGCCGACAGGGTCGATCGCACGACGCCCCCGGCAGCTCTGCTGGCGTCCTGGAAGTCCGGCGTGCCCATCAGCGCCTGGATGCGCCTGCCGGCCGCGCGAATGTCGTGGTCAGACTCCACGATCGCGCCCGTGAACAACATCATGTTCCCCGGATCGGCCGGCCCGTAGCAGACGTGGCCGATGCCGTGCAGGCGCCGCCGGCCCACACGGGGCTCCTGGGCGCCAATCGGCGTGGGCGCCACGAAGACGTTGCCGTGGGCATCCGCGGTGACGCCCAGGAAGAAAGGCTCCACCCGGGTCAGATCGAAGCCGCCCTGGCCCGACCCACGAAAGTCCCAGTGGAACTCGGACACCCGCAACACCACCTTGTCGAACCCGGCCATGGTCGTCCTCCCGTTTGCCGGACCCACACGTCGGAACGAGCCCGGGCGGTCCTCGGCACGTGAGCATGACAGGCCCGGGCCATGGAAGGAACCGGGATGTCGCGTATCAGGAGCCTCGCGCTGGCCCGGTGAGGCGGCCTCAGCCCCAGGTGATCCGGTAGTCCAGGCTGTGGCCACACTGCGCGGAGAACTGCCGCACCGACTTCGCGGCCATCTTCTCGGCCACGGGCACCGGGATCTTCGTGGCCAGCCAGCCGCCCACGGTGACCTTCTCGTTCTCCAGGCCGCCGCCCGCCGGGCCCTCGTAGGTGACCTCGGCCCGGCGCTTGCCGGCCTTGTTCATCAGGTCGAACACGTCGCGGAACAGGATGTAGGAGGTGTCGTTGCGGTGGACCGCCCAGTTGGCCACCGGCATGAAGTCGACCAGGTGGATGAGCTGGTAGTTCATGGCCTCCCAGAACTGCTCGCCTGACAGCTCGATGGGCGCGTTGTCGATCACGCGGTGCATCGAGATCGAGGCGATCTCGCGGCCGAGGTTGTCGCGCAGCTCCTGACGGAGATCACCGGCGTAGAGCAGCCGCAGCACCGACGGGAACGCCTCGGTCTGGGCCCAGTCGTGGTCGTTCAGCAGGGCCCGCAGCGCCGGGATCTTCGAGGCCTCCATGGCGAACGTGTTGGTGCCGGTGCCGAGGATGGAGTGCAGGAACATCACCAGCGGCGAGCCCTCGGGGTAGTACTTCGCCGTGTACTCGAAGCAGAAGTACAGGTGGTCGAGGAACGAGCCGTCGGCGTGCTCGACGTCGAAGTTGCACTCCTCCACCAGGAACCGCATCAGCTCCGGCGAGACGGGCGGCAGGTCGAAGCCATCGGTGGCGGCATCGTAGGCCCGCTGGACCCGCTTCGCCGCGTCGGCGTGCCAGCGCACCGACTTGCCCACCCGCTGGGTCATGATGTAGCGGGCCGCCGGGCTCTGCAGCGTCTGGAAGATGGTGCGATCGAGATCGAAGTCCTCGATGGGCGCGATGTCGACCTCGCCGGCGTGATCCCGGGCGCCCGCGAACGCGATGGAGGCCTTGCGCTGGAAGTTCGGCTCGGGGCGGGTGTCGGCGGACTGGGTCATGGCTGCGGCTCTCCCATGGGGTACCCCACGGTTCTACCAGACACCTCAGTCCTCGTCGGGGGAAACCTCATCGGACCGCAGGACCCACCAGCACGCGAGCGCGCCGAAGGCCAGCATCCCCCACAGACCCTGCCCGTCGAGCAGCTCGAACAGCCACGACATCCACCCTCCGCCATGCCCCTTCGGTCCGCACCATCGCAGATGCGGCGGCCGTGGCGCCAGCCCGGCGGACACCGGGCTCACGGGTGGGGTGCATCCTCCGGTTCCCGGGGAGCGAGCAGGTCTTCGATGAACCAGGCCGACAGCTCCGCGCGACCGGCCACGCCCGCCTTCCGGTAGACGTTCCTCGCCTGCTCGCGACCGGTTCGCTCGGACGTGCTGCGCACGGCCGCGATCTCCTTGAACGACAGCCCCTTCAGCAGAAGGAGCGCGACTTCCCGCTCCGCATCACTGAGCCGCCACGCATCGAACTGCGTGTCGACGGACCTGCCGACGCCCGCGAGGATCTCCTCGGCACGCGCCCTCCACGCCGCGGCCTCGCGGCTGGTTCCCTACCGTGTCCACAACCCGGCCGTCCAGCAGGAGCCGGCCTGGGATGCCCCGCAGACCCGGGACCTCGCCCAGCGGGCATGCTTCGACTGCCACTCCAACGAGGTCGTGGTGCCCTGGTACGGGCGCATCGCCCCGGTGTCCTGGGTGGTGACCCACCACGTCGAGGAAGGCCGCGCCGTGCTCAACTTCTCCGAGTGGAACCGCCCCCAGGAAGAGGCCCACGAGTCGGGCGAGGAGATCCGCGAGGGCGAGATGCCGCCGGGCTACTACACGCTGCTGCACGGTCCGGCGCGCCTGGACGATGCACAGCTGCGACAGCTGGCCGCGCCACCCTCGGGAGCGAAGGGGCGCAGGAAGGCCACCGCCGAGGCCACGGCGACGAGGACGACGACTGAGAGCGGCGACATCCCTGCACCTGCGGGATACTGTGGCGGAGAACTTTCGCCCGCCAAGGAGTCCCCACGATGTGTGCCTGGGTGAACCTGCGCCTGCCCAACGGCGAGGAAAGCCTCCTTCGCCCCGGTGACCTGATCGGACGCCACTGGCGGTGCACCCTGCAGATCGCCGACGAGCGCGTCTCGGAAGCCCACGCGATGGTCTCCATCCGTGGCGGAAGCCTGCGCCTGCTCGGCCTGCGCGGCGGCCTCGCCGTGAACGGTGTGGTGGTCTCCGACCCGATCCTGGAGCCCGGTCTCGTGGTCGAGCTCGCGCCCGGACTGCCCCTGCAGGTCCGCGAGGTCCACCTGCCCCGCCATTCGCTGGCCCTCGAGGGTCCGGACCTCGGGCCCACCGCGCTGTCGGGCACGATGTCCCTGCACACCTCCGGCAGGCCACGCCTCACCCAGGGCTACACCCCCGACGCCGACGCCTGGCTGTGGAGCGATGGCAACGGCTGGTACTGCACCGTGGGCGGCCACACCCGTGGGCCGCTGAAGCCCGGCGACGACCTCGAGGTGGACGGCTGGACCGGACGCCTCGTGGAGAAGTCCCTGCAGGGCGGCCCCGCCACCGTCACCGGCTTCCAGGTCTCCCACCAGCCCCTCACGGTCGAGGCCTGGCCCGATATCGTCCGCATCTTCCGCGGCCCCGAGCTGCTCGTCCACGTGGGAGGCATGAAGGCCCGCCTCATCGCCGAGCTCGCAGCCGTGGGCGCGCCCGTCGACTGGGCGGCCGTCGCGGCGGCCCTGTGGGACGACACCGACGACCGCTGGGCCCTCCGCAAGCGCTGGGACACCACGCTGCGGCGGCTGCGACGACAGCTCACCGATGCCGGCATCCGCTCCGACTTCATCGCCAGCGACGGCAGCGGCCTGTTCTCCCTCGTGATGGGCCCCGACGACACCGTGGCGCTGCGGGACTGACCGGTCGTCAGGGCACGAAGAGGGTCCGGGGCGCCTCCTGGGGCAGGCGCCAGCGGCGGATGCCGGGCTCCCAGGAGGCCGACAGCAGCCAGTCGCGCCACAGGATCACATCGGAGACGAGCTCGCCGTGGGCCTGCATGCGGTACAGCATCTCGCCCTCTGCGTCGTAGATCCGCAGCTCTCCATTGATGAGGCCCGCCACGAGGAAGCGGTGATCGGTGGCCAGGGCCGTGACGTGCTGGCCGGCATCGACCGTCCAGCCGCCGACGAGCTCGATCTCGCTGCCCCGTGTGAGGAACAGCCCGAGAGGTCCGGACGCGATCCGGTCGACCCCCTCGAAGGGCAGCGGCTCGATGCGGGCGTCGCGGGAGATGCGCACGACCCCGCCCTCCCGGGTGCGACCGAGGGCGTGGGTGCCACCATGCTCCGTGGCCAGCCGCGTGATGATCGGGGACTCCGGGTTGTCGACCACCGTGTCGGGGCCGGCGACGACGACGCCACGGTTCCACCGACGGGCCCCGACCACCTCGCCCGTGACCAGTCGGGTCGCGACCGGGTAGGTGCCGATGCGTTCGGCCAGCACGCCATCCTGCACGCGGTACAGGCCCCCCGCGTCGACCACGAACCCGGGCATGACCACGTCGCGCACGGGCCCCTGCTCGACCGGGAGCAGCTCCTGGGACAGCAGGAGCTCCGGCTCGATGAGGTACAGGTGCCGGCCCACGGCCGCCGAGGGCTCGTGACCGCCGCCCAGTGCGGTGGTGGAGTCCTCCGCCGGCGTGATCAGTCCACGAGCGGCGCCCCGGAGCTTGGACCAGCGCCACAACAGCTCCTCGTCGAACACCACGATGTCGTCGTTCGGCGGCATGTGGACGGCACGCCCCCCCTCGTCGGACAGCTGGTGCTCCACCTGGCTGCCCCGGTACACGAACACGCCATCCCGGCGGCTGACCACGAGCGCATCGCCATCCCAGGCCGCGTCGACCAGCTGGGTGACCCCGTTCAGCCGGTAGCGGGACGTGACCTCCAGCGTGCGCGCATCGAGGAACACGACCAGTCCCCGCAGGCCCACGAGCACGACCCTGCTGCCGATGTGGCGCCCGTAGACCATGGGCTCCCCGAAGGTGAGCAGGTGGCGGGGTCCGTTCTCGTCGACGGCCATCAGCTCGCCGAGTTGGTGCAGCACCAGCGTGTCGCCCACCGTGACGGCACCGTCCGGCGTGTGGCCCGGCACCTGGAAGGTCAGCGCCGGCTCGTCCGGGTGCAGCCGGACCACCTCGTCGCCCCAGACCACCCAGTTGACCTCCTCGGCCACATGGACGGCGTCGATGTGTCGCCGGGGCACCGACATCACATCCCGGCCCGAGGGATCCACGATCCGCAGGGACCAGTCGTCGTGGAGCGCCACGCGGTCGCGCCCCACCCATGCCCTGCGCGGCATGGCGCGCTCCCAGCGGATGGTGCCCTTGTCGAACAGGACCATCGTGTCGTCCCTGCCGCACAGGGACAGGCCGGAGCCGTCGTGGACCACCATCGGCTGACACCCGTGGGGCTCCACCGACGCCTGGGGCACCTCGGGCAGCAGCAGGAGTCCCCTGCCCTCCGGCGTGCTCTGCAGATCCTCCGCCGCCTGGCCCTGCCGACGCGCCTCCATCATCCGCCCCTGCCGCGCCAGCAGCCAGCCGTGGTCGGCGTGCAGATCCGCCGTGCGGACCCGGAACCTGCGCAGGACCTGGGCCTCGTGGGCCACGAACGCGCCGCTCAGACACAGGGCCAGCGTGGCCAGGACGACACCGGCCCGCCAGGCCAGCGTGTGCTTCGGGGGCGCCAGGGCCGCATCGAGGGCTTCGGACAGGGCCACGGCGTCTGGGAAGCGCGCCTCGGGATCGAGGGACAGTCCCCGGGCGATGACGTCGCCGAGGGCGCCCGGTGGCGGTTGGAAGCGGCCCTCCGCCAGCTGGGCCAGGAGTCGGTGTCCTCCCTGGCCGTGGGCGGCCATGCCCGTGGCCACCTCGTGGAGCATCGCGCACAGGGACCACACGTCGCTTCGGGGATCGGCGGCGTTCCCGCTCACCTGCTCCGGCGCCATGTACCCGGGCGTGCCGAGGGTGACGCCCGTGCGGGTGAGCGGGGCCTGGGTGGCCGTGAGGACCGTGCCGTCGGAGACCTCTCCGAGGGGTCGGGCCAGGCCCCAGTCGAGGATGACCGCCTGATCGCCACGCAGGGCGAGGTTGGACGGCTTCAGATCCCGGTGCACCACCCCGTGCCGGTGCACCTCGCCCATGGTGTGCGCCACCTGCCGCAACAGCTCGATGTCTGCGGCACGGCCACGCCCGAGGGCGGGGGTCTGCAGGAGCTCCATGACCAGGAACAGCCGCCCGTCGACGGTGTGTCCCTGGTCGAAGACACGCACCACCCCGGGCAGGGCCAGACGGGTGGCGATGCGGCCCTCCCGACGCAGGCGCTCGAGGTGCTCCTCCGGGGCGCCCGGCTCGGTGGTCTTGAGCGCCACGTCGCGGCGAAGCCGTTGATCGTGGGCGCGCCACACGTGCCCCATGCCGCCGATACCGAGGCGGTCGAGACAGGTGTAGCGTTCGACGAGGGGGACCTGCTGCGCGTAGGCGCCGGAGACGGGGCCGCGGGATGCGAAGGCACCGGAGACGGGTACGGGATGAGGTGACATTGGCGCGAATCTACCAGTCCTCGGACCCAGGATGCTACCGTCCGCCCCACCCCGCCCACCGGGCGGGTCGGATCACTGCCACCGTACCCCTCGCCAACGAAAAAATCCCATGGCCCGAAGGCCATGGGATTTTTTTAGGTGGTCGGGATGGCGGGATTTGAACCCACGCCCTCTTGCACCCCAAGCAAGCGCGCTACCAGGCTGCGCTACACCCCGACAAGTACCCTAGGGGTGCCCGGCATCTAACGGGAGCGGGCAGCCACGTCCAACCCGAAAGTGAAGAAAAACGGCCCTCGGGGCCGGCTGGCCGGGATTCGAGGGGTTTCACGGACAGGAACGCCGTCCCCCTCGGCGTGGGCCGCGGGGACCGCCCCCCGCCGGGCCGTCAGTTGCACTCCGGAGACTCGGAGACCTCGAGATCGGCCATGGAGACCACCGTGCTCGAACAGGACTTGCGGCCCGCCAGCTCGGGGTAGAGCACGTCGGGCTCCGTGGCTTCCATGTGCGCCAGGCACACCCGGTTCTTCCCGGACGCATTCTTCGCGGCGTAGAAGAAGATGTGGCCACCGTTGTAGGGCAGCACGTCCCAGTGGCGCCAGTCCGCGTTGGCTGCCACGTCGGTGGCGTCCCAGCTGACGATGCTGTCGCCGAGCGTGAAGTCGTAGCCGTCGGCCACGTCATCGAGCGCCCGGCCCATGCCGGCCTCGTCGATGTTCCAGTTGGTGCGGTCGCGCCCGCCGACGAACAGATCCACCTCGGCCACGCCACTCGCGACACAGGCTGCCGCCGGATTGAAGAGCTCGTCCATGGCCCAGCTCTGCACTCCGGCCTCGGCCACCTTGCTCTTGGTGGTCCAGTCGCCCACCGCGTCCTTCTCGATCATCCACACGTCGTGCTGGTCGAGCGCGGTGTGGGAGAAGAAGATGGTGTCGGTGCCGTCGACCCGCACGATGGAGGGGTACCCCACCCGCTTGGCGTTGGCGGCGGGTGCGGCGTCGATGGTGAAGCTCGTGCCATCGGACGACGTGCCGTACCCGATGCCCGTGACCTCGTTGCAGCCCCATGCCGGCGTGGTGCCGCCGTCGCAGGCGCCTGCCTCCTGGTGCCCCTTGAAGGCCAGGTGGTAGACGCCATCGTGCATCATCACGGAGGGCTGGGCCGCCACGCAGCTGTAGTAGGTGCCGGCCTCCGGCTCGAGCACGGGCTCGTCGTCGACCACCCAGTCCATGCCGTCGTAGGAGGTGGCCCGGCCGATCGCCCACAGGCCGGCGGGACACTCGGTGGTGGCGGCGTCGGTCTTCGTCTCGAAGAACATGACCCACTGGTCGAGCACCGGATCGAAGGTGACCGTGGGGGAACCCACGCCGTTCTCGTAGAACGTGCCGGTCACGGGCTCGATGAGGCAGCCCTCGGTGATCTGCGTGTCGGGCTCCGGATCACCCGCGCTGACGGTGAGGTCGCCCACCCGCTTGTGGATGCGGACGGACTTGCTGCTGCTGTTGTCGTCGGTGAGACCGATGAGGGTCACCGCGCTGCCGAAACGCTTGACCAGATCGAGGTCGTAGTCGTCCTCGGGCAGCACCACGTCGGTCTGGCCGAAGGCGTGCTCCAGATCGAAGTCATCGGGGCTGCGCACGTTGGTCCACTCGAACCGGTAGCCGAGATCGACCACCGTGACGTTGCGGGAGCGGATGTCGTAGCCGTAGGTGGGGCCCCACACCTTGTCGAGGGTGATGTCGCCGGAGGTACCGTCGAACTCGGCCGTGCCGGTGTTCATGACGACATCGACCGGCCCGGCCATGGCACCGACGTACAGATCGGCGTCGTCCATCTCGATGGTGGCCGCCACGTCGACCGGCACGTAGACCTCGGCATCGAAGGTGCAGGGATCCCCCTTGGCGCACACGGCCTCGACCCGCAGGGTGGAGCCGTCGATCTCGCAGCTCAGGTAGGAGCCGGCGCAGTCGGCCTGCAGGACGCCCGCACAGCCGATGAGGCTCGCGGACGGGACCAGGCGGACGGAGCCGTCCTCCACCTGGATCACCACCGCGTCGATGTCCTGGGTGGGGACGTTCGGCTCCACCGTGACATCGTCATCACCACCGGCACCGCCGAGCACCAGGGAGATGAGCTCCGCATCCAGCAGCTCGATGGACGATGGATCCAGGAAGTCCTCGCCTCCTGGCGACCCGAGGGGTGGGTTCCCCACGGCACCAGGCGGCAGGTCGTCGGCAGGAACCAGGCAGGCACAGAGAATTGTCAGGGAACCGATAAGGAACTGGCGCGCGCGCTTCGGCATCGGACGCTCCGAGGAGGGTATCAGTTCGGTATTCTACGGATCCATACTCCCTTATCGATCTTGATCATTTCAAGACATCGATCAAGAAAACATCAAACACGCCTGGAAAGCCACTTTTCGCAAGGTCGACGACTTCGGGGAATCCGCAGCCCTCCTGCCCCGTCCCGCCGGGAACCGGCGCACCGGTCCGGCCGTCGGGATAGCAAGGGCCAACCTTGCAGGAGTTCCCATGAAAGCCTGGTACGACTTCTTCTCCCTGTCCTACGACGCCAGCGTCGCCCACCTGTACGACGAGGCCCGGCAGGCCGCGGTGGAGGCCATGCGGCTCGCGCCCGGGCAGACGGTCCTCGACGCCCCCTGCGGCACCGGCCTGAGCTTTCCCTTCCTCGCCGAAGGGCTCGGCCACGACGGCCACATCCTCGGCGCCGACCTGAGCACCGGCATGCTCAAGCGCGCGCGGAAGAAGGCGGACGGGCTGACGGGCGTGCAGGTCGAGCTGCTGCAGGGAGACCTGCTCGCGCTCGCGCCTGGACTTCCTGAGGTCGACGCCATCCAGATCTTCCTCGGCCTCACGGCGATGGACCACCACGAACAGGTGGTGAGGGCCCTGTGGGATCGCCTGCGCCCCGGCGGCCGCTTCGTCATCGTCGACGTGCACGCGGACAAGCTGTCGCTGCAGGGACGGATGGTGCAGTTCACCGCCCGCGCCAACCTGCGCCGCACGCCCTGGACCACCCTGCAGGCCCTCGCGCCCGACTTCACCCGCGAGGCGCTCGCCAGCTCCTGGCAGGTGGGTGGGCAGCTGTACTGCGCAAGCGGCACGAAGCCCGCGGACGCTTGATCCACGTCTGCGGTGTGACGACATCCATTCGTATTGTTTTTTTCTCTTTACGAATGCACACGCCACGGATAGGGTCCCCGCCATGACCATCACGCCCACCAACGTCGGCTCCCGTACGCTCGCTTGCGAGCCGGCCGTTGTCGTGGCTGCCATGATGTGTCCCTGCATGTGCCGCATGATGTGCTGCGCATGCTGCATGATGCCCTAGCTGACGTTCCGGGCCCCGACCTCCCGCCTCGTCAGCCGCAACCCCCAGCACAGGTCGGCGTGGACTGGACGCCTGCGCGCCGCTTCCTGAGCGGCGCGCGGGCCGACTGACCCGACACTCGCACGGCTGTATTACAAGCCTTGCGAAACTGTATTCGTGCACCTGAAACAACACATGAAACATGTGTGATGGAGAGATCCGTGTCCCGTTCCCACCGTCCCGAGACCCTCGCCCTGCATGCCGGCTACACCCCCGATGCCACCGGAGCACGCCAGGTACCCATCTACTACACCTCCTCCTATGTCTTCGAGAGCGCCGACCACGCCGCGCGCCTGTTCGCCCTGAAGGAGTTCGGCAACATCTACACGCGCATCATGAACCCCACGAACGACGTGCTCGAGCGACGCATCGCCGCCCTCGAGGGGGGTGTGGCGGCCCTGGCGGTGGCCTCCGGACAGGCCGCGGCCACCCTCGCGATCCTCACGCTCGCCGGTGCCGGCGGTCATGTGGTGGCGGGCGCCGCCCTGTACGGCGGCACCTACAACCTGTTCAACCACACGCTCCCCCGACTCGGCATCCGGACCACCTTCGTGGACCCGTCGGATCCGGAGGCGTTCCGAGAAGCCATCGGGCCCGACACGAAGGCCGTGTTCGTCGAGGCGCTGCCCAACCCGGACCTCGTGGTACCCGACCTGCGCCGCATCGCCGACGTGGCCCACGCCGCCGGGGTCCCCCTGCTCGTCGACAACACCGCCGCCACCCCTGCCCTGCTCCGGCCCATCGAGCACGGCGCCGACATCGTCGTGCACAGCCTGACCAAGTTCATCGCCGGCAACGGCACCGGCATCGGCGGGATCATCGTGGACGCGGGCACCTTCGACTGGACCTCGGGGCGCTTTCCCGAGTTCACCGAGCCGAACCCGAACTACCACGGCCTGAGGCTGTCGGAGGCCTTCGGGCCCATCGCCTTCATCCTCAAGGCGCGTGTGGAGTCGCTTCGGGACCTCGGTCCGGCGCTGTCGCCCCACAACGCCCACGGCTTCCTGCTCGGCCTCGAGACCCTGCACCTGCGGGTGCAGCGGCACAGCGACAACGCGCTGACCCTCGCCCGGTGGCTGCAGTCCCACCCCGCGGTGGCCTGGGTCCGCTATCCCGGTCTGCAGGACGATCGGGGACGCGCCTCCGCCGATGCCTACCTGCGCGGCGGCTACGGCGCCCTGCTGACCTTCGGTGTGAAGGGGGGCCACGCGGCGGCCAAGGCCGTCGTGGACGGTGTGGAGCTGTTCAGCCTGCTGGCCAACATCGGCGACTCGCGCAGCCTCATCATCCACCCGGCCTCCACCACCCACCAGCAGCTCACGGCCTCGGAACAGGCGGCCACGGGCGTGACGCCCGATCTGGTGAGGGTCTCCGTGGGCCTCGAGCACATCGAGGACCTCAAGGAGGACCTCGACCGCGCCCTCACGGCCGCCACGGCCACGCGCGAGGTCGCGACGGCACGATGAGCACCTCCCTGCACGTACCCCTGACGCCGTTCCGCCTCGAGTGCGGCGTCCCCCTGCCCACGCTGCACCTGAAGGCGTGGACCTGGGGCCCGACGCCGGTCGCCGACGACCGGCCCGTGCCGCCCCTGCCCTCCGACGCCCCCGTGGTGCTCGTGATCCACGCGCTCACGGCCGACGCCCGGGTCGGTGGACCGGACGGTTGGTGGCAGGCGCTGGTGGGGCCCGGCCGGGCGCTCGATCCCGGCCGGGTCCGCCTGCTGTGCTTCAACAACCTCGGCTCCTGCTACGGCTCCTTCGGCCCCCAGGACGAAGGGTTTCCCACCCGGGCCGCCCTTCCCTGCCCCGTCCAGCCCCCGAACGGCGCCACGCCGATCCCGGCCGATGCACCCGCCCCCATCACCCCCTGGGATCAGGCCCGGGCCATCCTGCTCGGGCTCAATGCCCTCGGCGTCGAGGAGGTCGACCTGCTGATCGGCGGCTCCCTGGGCGGCATGATCGCCCAGTGCCTGGCCGTGCTCGATCCGGAGCGGTTCGGGCACCTCGTGCTGCTGGCCACCGACGTCAAGGCCACGCCGTGGGTGCAGGCCTTCAACCACCTCGGACGCCAGGCCCTTCACCGCCACGGTGACCTCGACCTGGCCCGGCAGGTGGCCCACCTGTCCTACCGGGCCGAGGCGGGCCTGGAGCAGCGCCAGGGACGCCGCCGGTACAGCCCCTTCGGCGTGTCCCATGTGCAGTCCTACCTGCAGCACCAGGGCCACAAGCTGCGCCGGCGGTTCCACCCGGCGGCCTACCTCGCCCAGCTCGACGCGATGGATCTGCACGACCTCGAGCGTCCCCTGGACGGCCCGGAACCCCACGAGTCCTGGCGCCTGGACGGGACCTGGGGCGAGGCCAGACTGCGCCTTCCCCTGACCGCGCTCGCGGTCGACACCGACCAGCTCTTCCGCCCCCACCACCTGCAGGACCTCGTCACCCGTCACCGCAACCGCGGACGCAGCGGCCGCTTCGTGTCCCTCACGAGCCCCCACGGCCACGACGGCTTCCTGCTCGCCACCGACCAGATCAGCCCCATCCTGAAGACCCTGACCTCCTGGAGCCTCCCATGTCCCGCTGGCGTGTAGCCAAATTCGGCGGCAGCTCGCTGTCGTCCCGCGAGAACCTGTCCGCCGTCACCTCCATCATCCGCTCGCTGGCGAGCGAGGGCCCCCTGGCCGTCGTGGTGTCCGCGCCCGGCGCCACCACCTCCGAGCTGCTGGCCCTCACCGAGCGTGCGCGCGCCGGAGACATCGGGGGGCTGCAGGCCGGACTCGACGACCTCGCCGCGAGGCTGCGGGCGCTCGTCCCGGGTGCCCCCATCGAGCCGCTCCTGGAGCGCCTGGCGGATCAGCTGCTGGGTGTCCGCCTGCTCGGTGAGCTCTCCGACGCGATCTCCGACCACATCCTGGCCCACGGCGAGCTGATCTCGGCGACCCTCGTGAGCCACCACCTGCAGCAGCAGGGCCTGCCCGGACTATTCGACGACGCGCGGACCTGGCTGCACACCGACGGGGTCCACGGACGCGCCGTCGCCCGCCTCGACGCCACACGCACGGCCGTCCGGGAGCGCCTGGCGGACTGGCGTGGCTCCATCCCCGTGTCGACGGGCTTCATCGGTCGGTCACCCGACGGACGCACCACCACACTGGGCCGCGACGGGTCCGACTACACGGCCTCGGTCCTCGGCGCCGCCCTGGACGCCCGGGAGGTGCAGATCTGGACGGACGTCCCCGGGGTGCTCACGGCCGACCCGGAGGTGGTGCCCGACGCCAGGCCCCTGCAGCGGCTGACCTACGGCGAGGCCCTGGAGCTGAGCGTGTTCGGGGCCCGGGTCCTGCACCCGCGCACGATGATCCCCCTGATGGACGCCGGCATCCCCCTGCGGATCCTCCAGACGACCCGCCCCGACGCACCGGGCACGCGGGTCGACGCCCAGGGCCAGGACGACACCCACCTCGCCACCTCCGTCACCTGCCTCGACAGGCAGGCCCTCATCGACATCCGGCGCAGGCGCATCGGCGCGGGATCCGATCTGGCGGCCCGCATCCAGACGGCGCTGAAGGAGATCTCCGGGGAGGTCTGGCTCGGCACCCAGTCCGCCCACGGGCAGGCGGTCACGGTGGTCCTGCCCCAGGCACACCTCGACCGGGCCCTCGCCGCCATCGAGCGGGCCCTCGCCGGCGAGCTCGCCGCCGGGGAGCTCGATCCCCTCCGGACCCGCACGGGGCTGCACCTGGTCACGGTGGTCGCGGAGGCGATGGGGCGCACCCCCGGCGTGGCGGCACGCTTCTTCGGCGCCCTCGGCCGGGTGGGGCTGAACGTGCTCTGCAGCGCCCAGAGCGCATCCTCACGGTCCATCTCCGCGGTGGTGGACGACAAGGAGCTCGCGGTCCGGGCCCTGCACGACGCCTTCCACCTCGATGCCCAGACGGTGTCCGTGGCGCTCGTGGGCCACGGCCTCGTGGGCAGCGCCCTGAGCCGGCAGCTGCTGGCCCAGCAGGACCGTCTGGCCGGGGAGCACGACCTCGACCTGCGCCTCGTGGCGGTCCTGACCCGCTCCGGCCTGGACTTCGCCCCCCGGGGCCTGGGCCAGGTACGGCTGCAGGCCCCGCCGATCTCCATCGAGGCCTACCTGGACCGGCTCGCGACCCTGCCCACGCCGGTGGTGGTGGACGTGACCGCCTCGGAGGCGCAGGACTGGCACCTGCTGGCCCTGCGCAGGGGCATCCACGTGGTCACGGCCAACAAGAAGCCGCTCGCCGGCTCCCTCGGCGGGTGGGACGCCCTGCGCCAGGCGGCCCGGCAGGCCCACCGCAGCTACCGCTACGAGACGACCGTCGGCGCCGGCCTGCCCGTGATCGAGACCCTGCAGCACCTGGTCCAGACGGGCGATCGGGTCCGGGTGATCGAGGGCGCCCTGTCGGGCACGCTCGGCTACCTCACCGACCAGCTGATGCAGGAAGTGCCCCTCGCCACCGCGGTCCAGCGGGCCCAGGAGCTCGGCTACACCGAACCCTTCGCGGGCGAGGATCTGTCGGGACGGGACGTGGCCCGCAAGGCCCTCATCCTCGCCCGTGAGGCCGGCCTCACGGTGGAGCCGGAGCAGGTCCGTCGCACGCCCCTGGTGCCGGCGGAGCTGCTCACCACGCCGGACGGCTTCCAGGAGCGACTCACGGCCTGGCAGTGGCGGCTCACCGAGGAGATCGCCCACCACAGGCGCCTCGGCCTGGTGCTGCGGTACGTGGCGCGGGTGGACCTGCAGACCGGCGAGGTCTCCGTGGGGCCCCGCTGGGTGGGACCCGACCACGTCACAGCCGGCCTGGCCGGGCCCGACGCGCTCGTGAGCTTCACCACGGCCCGCTACGACCAGGCGCCCCTGCAGGTGCGGGGCCCGGGTGCCGGGGCCGAGGTCACGGCCGCCGGGGTGCTCGCCGACATCCTGCGCATCGCCCACGGCCTGCGTCCGGAGCGGGCCTCGACGCCCCTGCGCGCCGGGAGGTCCCTGGCCGCGGCGAGCTGAGGCTCACTCCGGCGTGCCCGCCTTCCAGTCCGCCCACAGCTCGGCGAGGCTGCCCCCGAAGACGTCCGGCGACTGCCGATACAGGCGCTGTCCGAGGGCGGCCGCCCGGACCCGCAGCTCGGCCCTCTCCCGGCCGAGCTGCGCGAGGAACTCGTGCACGGCGTCGTGGTCGTCCACCGGGGCCTCCCGCAGGAGGTGGGCGAGCAGGGCGAGCTCGTGGTCGTCGCCGAGCACCTCCGACAGGGCGTGCCACTGGCCGATCAGCGGATCGAGCCGGGGCGGCGCCATCTCCCGAAGGAGCGACAGGTGGTACCAGGTGGCCTTCTCCCGCTTGCGCCAGGTGTGGAACGCCTCGTCGCCGGGCTCCTCGGCACACCGCTCCATGGCCTCGCGGCCCGCGCGATAGCTGCGCGTGAGCCCCTCACGGAGCACCTCGGGTCCCCGCTCGAGGTGCCAGGACCCGACGTCGTCCAGTGCCTCCCGCAGCAGCGCCTGCGCCTTCGGCAGGGCCTCGCGCCCGGCCTGTCGCGAGGCCTCCTCCTGCCGGTCCTCGAGCCAGCGACGGATCTGCAGGTGGGCCGGATCGGGCCGGGAGACCGTCCGCAGGGCCGCGAGCCGCTCGAAGGCTTCCGCGAGGGCGTGGGCGTCCCGCAGGGGCGACAGGACCCGGCCCGCGTCGCGCACCCGACGTTCCCGGGCGCGACCGTGCTTCATGCCCGACCTCACCAGGCGGATCAGGGCCCGCAGGCGCTTGCCGTTCTTCCGCACCTCGTGGACCGCCTCCTCGAGGTCCTCGGGCCGGACGCCCCGGAGCCGGTCGAGGGAGTCCTCGAGCAGCTCCCGCGCGATGCGTCGGGTCGACCCGGGCAGGGACTCGTCGTGGCGGAACACATAGGCCATGCACCATGGCTAGCCGGACGGCCCACTGCCGGCAGCACCGGAGGCGGCGTACGTCCCGGCCCGCAGGATGCCTCCTTGGCCGCCTCTCCTCCCCGACATACACCACAGGAACACAGCGGAGTGCCCATGCGTCCCCCCTTGTCCCTGCTCGTCCTCACCGCCTGCCTCGACACGTCCCCCACCAGCCACGCCCTGCTGCAGCAGGCCGACGAGGCCGCGGCGGCCGGCCAGTGGCAGCTCGCCGCCGACAAGGTGGAGCTGGCGCTGGCCGAGGGCGACGCCACCCCCGCGGAGCACGCGCGCCGCGACTACCTGCAGGATGCCCGGCGTGGCGGCACGCCCGACCTCGGTGCATGGCTGCAGGCCGCCTGCTCCGCCGACGATCTGACCGCCTGCCAGCGGCTCGTGTGGCTGGAGAAGGCCGCTGCCAGGGACCTCGACCCCTCCGCCCGCCTGTCGACCCTGCGCCGTGCGGAGGCCACGCCCGGCACGGCCCCCTCGACCACCCCTGCCCCCTCGGAGGAACCCTGACCCCGGGTGTGGCCACCTCAATGGCCTGACGGGCCCCCCGATGGAGGGAGCGTACCGCTCTGCACGGAGTCTGCATGCGCGTCACCGCTCTCGCCCTTTTCGCCGGACTGGCCTCCTCCGCCTTCGCCGCCGATGCGTCACCCGAGGGAGCCGACGATCCCGCGCCGGTCGAGGCGCCGGTGCTGTCGGTCCCGACCTCCTTCGACCTCGATCACGGGACCTGGGGCGCGCCCATCTTCCGGCCCGCCACGCTGCAGGGGGAAGGCAACAACCTCGCCGCCGACGAGGACGTCAAGGGCACCGGCAACACCGAATTCCGGTTCGGCATCCAGCCCATCTTCGGCCTGGGCACCTGGAACGACGGCCGGGGCAACACGTTCACGAACTTCCGCCTGGGCCTGAACGCCAACGCACGCCTGTTCTCCACCAACAGGTTCGGCTGGGTGGCCATGGGGTACACCCAGTTCGAGTACATGTTCGGCAGCAGCAGGAACGGCTGGGACTTCATGTTCGGCGCGCGTGGCGGCGCGAAGCTGGCCTTCTTCTCGATCCTCACCGGCGCGGAGTTCTGGGGCAACGGCCTGGTCCTCGGCACGAGGGACTACGGTCAGGCCTGGCTCCTCGGCGTGCCCGTGCTCGGGATCTTCGACTTCCGGTTCGTGGAGATCTGGGGAGGGCTCACGCCGGCCTGGTTCATCAACAACCCGGACGGGCGCCAGAGCACCGACTGGTCGGAGTCCCGCGTGAAGGGGTTCGGCGACGAGATGGAGTACCTCGGCGGCATCCGCTTCTCCGTGGCCTTCCTGCGCATCGGCGTGGGCGTGCGCAGCCGCACCGGCTCCTACGGCACGGTGAACACCTGGCAGCTGTACCTGGGCGGTGGGCCGAAGTGGTTGCGGTTCTAGGGCAGCCCCACAGGCCCCCGGGCCGACGGCCGGATGCACCCGTGGTGGATCGGATGCCGCCACCGGGGCACCTTGGGCCAGACCAAGGAGGGTCCGATGACCGCCGAAGAGATCATCATGCTGCTGGGCCTGCGCCCGCACCCCGAGGAGGGCGGGTACTTCCGTGAGACCTACCGCAACGGAAAGGCCCTGGAGCCCATCGAGGGCGCGAAGAGCGACCAGCTGAGCACCGCCATCTACTATCTGCTCACCCCCGACACCGTCTCGGCCATGCACCGGCTGAAGGGCGACGAGCTGTTCCACTTCCACGGCGGCGACCCGGTGGTGCAGCTGCAGTGCTTCGACGACGGCCACCACGAGATCCACACCCTCGGCATGGACCTTCGCGCCGGTCAGCGTCCGCAGGTGCTCGTGCCCGGAGGCGTGTGGCAGGGAGCCAAGCTCGCGCCCGGCGGATCCTGGGCCCTGCTCGGGTGCACCTGCGCACCCGCCTTCGTGTACGAGGACTACGACCACGGCGACATCGAGGCCCTGGTCGCCCGCTTCCCCGAAGCCGAGCGCATGCTCCGGGAGCGCGCATGAACGCCCCCGTCGCGGTGCTCCACCGCCGCCGCTTCCTCGACATCCCCCAGGCCACCCTGACGTCCGTCGGCAGCAACGTCTACGAGGTGTGGATCCCCAAGGATGCGCCCATCCACCGCCTCACCCGGCGTGAGCCCACCATGGACGGCTGGGAGGAGGCCATCTTCCTCATCGAGGACGTGGAGTCCCAGCCCGCCGTGGCGTCCGGCGAGAACGGACAGGTGATCAAGCTGCACGTGGTGGTGCTCTGAGGGCTCACCCGGCGGGCGTCTCGATGCCCGGGGCGCCGATGTGCACGGTGATGGTGCCGGGCCCGGCCTTGATGCGGTGGGTCTGCCAGCCCCAGCCGGGCTCCACGGGCGACAGCGCCACGAGCTCCTTCTCCCCGTAGGACCGCAGGTGGGAGACGAGGCCGTCCCAGGCGATCACGAGGGGCAGGATCGGGATCAGGTAGGTGAACACGAGCCAGGACACCTTCGGCTTGAGGGTGGGCATCAGCAGCCACACCATCAGCGGGATGAACAGCGCGCTGATCAGGTTCGGCAGCGTGCGGTCGGTGGCCTCCACGACGGCGATGGGCTGGCCGTGGTGCTGTGCGTCGCTGAAGATGCGGCGGACGTCCGTGGGGCGGAAGTGGTGCAGCGTGTTGAACAGGGTGCGGGCCCCCGACAGTTCGGGCGGCACCCAGCGGGCGTCGACGGACGCGCCGTACACCGTGACCCAGTCCTCCGGGAACCGCCGGTGCAGGCCCTCGTCGGGGAACTTGTCGGTGAGCAGGAGGGTCTGCCCCTCCTTGCGGATGCGGTCGATGGTGGCCACGGCGATGTGCCCGTTGCCCGTGCCGAGGTCGACCCAGCGCTCCACCGGCAGGTCAAGCGCCCCGAGCACCTCCGCCGCCAGCTCCGGCACCTTCGCCATCTGCAGGACCCTGTCGAGGTAGGCGGTGCCGGCATCCCGCAGGAAGCCGGGGAACCAGGGCTGATCGATGAACTCGAAGGCATGGATACGCATCGGGTGGCGCTCGTGTAGGGGGTGGAGGCAGGACGCCCGGGGCCGGCGGCTGTGGGGTGTTCCTGCTGCAGCCCTTATCGTACCCGGCGCGGCGACCATGGGGGGATGTGCCGGCGGGGCCCCTCGCGGGTGCCGGATCGGCGCTGGGGGGACACGTCGCGGTCCCCTGACATCCGGGGGGTTTCGCATCCGCCCGAGTGGTCCGATGAGGGAGGCAGGCACGCATGCCGCGTGCCGGTACCCGGGGTGACACATGAGAGCCCTGCTGCCGCTGCTCCTGCTGATGGCCTGTGACGCCGCCGATCCGGATCGGGACGGTCTCACCAACGCCGAGGAAGCCGACCTGGGCACGGACCCGAAGCTTCCGGACACCGACTTCGACGGCCTGACCGACGCCCAGGAGGCCCGGGAGCTGTTCACCGATCCGCTCCTGCCGGACACCGACGAGGACGGCTACCTCGACGGCGACGAGATCCGCGCCCACAAGGACCCCCTCGACCCCCTCAGCGTCATCTACCAGGGCGGGTGGCCCTTCCAGGCCTACAAGGACACCCTCGAGGCGCCCCCGCAAGGCAGCGTCCTCGCCGAGGGGGAGCGCATCCCCCGCTTCTTCCTCCGGGACCAGTTCGGCGAGATCGTCGACCTGTACGACTTCGCGGGCCACGGCGTGCCCGTGATCGTGGAGCTGTCGGGCATGTGGTGCCAGGCCTGCGACGAGGTGGCCGCATGGCTGCGGGGCAATCCCCTGCCCATCTGGCACCGCACCTACCAGGACGAGGACTGGTACGACGTGCTCCCCCAGATGGTCCAGGATGGCGAGGCCCTGTGGATCACCATCCTCGACGCTGGAGAGCTGCCCCGCGAGCCCCCCACCGAGGACGATCAGGCGGCGTGGGTCCTCGCCCACCCCAACGATCGGGTGCCGGTACTGGCGGACGCCGACCGCTCCGCCCGGCGCTGGTTCTCCCCGTCCTTCTACCCGGACATCATCGTACTCGACGACGAGATGGTGGTCCGCAGGGCCCACGACGACTTCGACGAGGTGTTCGAGTGGCTGGTGCGGCGCTGAGGCCGTGACGAAATCGTATCGTCTTTCCACGATGGGCCCCTGGGGGCCGGTACCGGGACACCGAGCCTATCGCTGATCGGGTACCGGACTGCGACAGGGCGGTTGCGGTTCGCTCACACACACGACGACACGGCGACACACAGCGCCATGTGACGGCCAGCGGCGACACGGACGCATGGCAAGAGGGTTGGTCCCCGAGAGGAACCCACCCATGCAACACGTCCCACAGGCCCCCACGGCCTCCGACAACCTGATCGGACGGCGCATCGATGGCCGCTACCGCATCGAGCGCATGATCGCCCGCGGCTCCATGGGCCGCGTGTACCTCGCCGAGCAGGAGCCCCTCGGCCGCCAGGTCGTCCTGAAGATCCTCGACATGAACGACAGCATGGAGCTGCTCGAGGATCGTCAGGCCCGCTTCCTGAAGGAGGCCGAGACCCTCGCCCGGCTCACCCACAACCACATCGTCCGCATCTACGACTTCGGGGTGGCCGACGGCCTGCCCTACATCGCCATGGAGCACATCTCCGGGCCCACCCTGGGCCGGCGCATGAAGAAGGGCCTCACGCCGCTGCAGAGCCTCGACGTCGCGCTGCAGATCACGCGGGCCCTCGAGCATGCCCACCACAGGGACGTCATCCACCGGGATCTGAAGCCGGCCAACGTGCTGTTCGAGCCAGGGGAGTCCCACGAGGAGATGACCGTCAAGGTGGTGGACTTCGGCCTGGCGAAGAGCCGCGGTCCGTCGGCCGACCAGACCCAGGTGGGCATCCTGGTGGGCACGCCCCTGTACATGTCGCCCGAGCAGTCCAAGGGCAGTGCCCTCGACGGTCGCTCCGACATCTACAGTGTAGGCGTGCTGCTCTTCGAGATGCTCACGGGCACGCGGCTGTTCGGCGAGCGGCAGGACAACATGGCCATCCTGCTCGCCCACACCAGCGAGCAGCCCCCCACCCTCGCCCTGGCCCAGCCCAACCAGCGCTTTCCCGAGGTGCTGGAGTGGACGGTGGCCACGTGCCTGGCCAAGCGCCCCGAGGAGCGGTTCCAGGACCCCGCCCAGCTCATCCAGGCCCTGCAGATCTGCTGCCTGGCCCTGCAGGACCCCGCCATCGGCGCGGTGCCGCTCCGGCTGCGGGACGGCGCGCTCATCCTGCCCGAGACGGTGGCGGGCCTGCTCAGCAGCAGCCTGCGGATGCCCACCGGCGCGACGGCGGTCAGCCAGTCGATCCTGGTGCAGGCCCCGAAGAAGAAGACCCCGTGGGTGCCCGTGCTCGTCTGCGTGACCCTCCTGGCCGCCGGCCTCGCCGTGCTCGGGCTCGGGGGACCGGAGGAGCAGACCTCCGAGGCCCCCCTGACGCCGCCGGCGCCCGCCGCGATCCTGACCACGGAGATCGTGGACGAGGCGCCTTCCGAGGATGCCGCCGACCAGCCGCCGGCCACACCGGATGCACCGGCCGAGGACCCGTCCGCGGAGCAGGCCCCCCGCGAGCCGAGCCCCCGGACCGAGGCGCCCGCGCCGGAGCCTGCCCCCCGCAAGCCCACCCGATCCCGCCGCCGCGCCCCGCGCAGCCCGGCGCCCGAACCTGCTCCCGCCGCGCCCGCGGCGGAACCGAACCCCCAGACCACCTCCCCCGTAGGGGCCGGGTCCGACCTCGTGGACCCCTGGAAGGAGTGAACATGCCACGCACCATGTGGGCCCTGTGGGCCGCACTGAGCCTGTCCAACGGCTTCGCGATCGCCCAGGAGACGGCGGACACCACGCCCGAGACGGAGGAGGAGGCGAAGGCCCTCTTCCGCAACGGCGTGCAGCTGTACGAGGAGGGCGACTACGAAGCCGCCGCCGAGGCCTTCCAGATGGCCTACGACCTGTCCGGTCGGTCCGCCCTGCTGCTCAACCTGGCCAACGCCCACGAGCGGCTGGGCAGGTTCGATCAGGCCATCGACGCCCTGACCCGCTACCGGCTCGGCGCAGACGAGAGCGAGCAGATCGCCCTTGCCCGCCGCATCACCCACCTCGAGCGCCGCCGCGACGAGGAGACCGCCAGCGCGCTGCAGCTCGCGCAGCAACAGGCCGAGCAGGAGCGGCTCAAGGCGGAGGTCGCCGCGGCCCAGGCCCAGGCCGCCCAGGCGGAGCTGCAGGCCCGGATGGCCGCCGCCGACACCGGTCGGCGTGCCGCGGGTGCGTCCAAGGGGCTCAAGCTCGGCCTCGGTGTCACCGGTGGCGCCCTGGTGGCCGGATTCACCACGACGGCCGCCCTCACCTGGGCCGGCAGCGACGGCTGGATCGATGCCGGAGACCAGCAGACCTACGAGACCATGCGCACCCTGCACATCGGCTCCTGGATCGGTGCCGGCGTCGGCGCGGCCCTGCTGACCACGGCCATCGCCCTGCCCGGCCGCAAGGCCCCCGAGGCCGCCCTCTCGTTCAACCCCACCGTCGACGGCGGCACCGTCGCCTGGAGGATGGCATGGTGAAGCACTCCCTCATCGCACTGCTGGCGCTCTGTACCGGTTGCATGGCGCCCTGGGATCAGGTCGCCGTCGACACCGATCCCCTCACCTCCACCGGCACCCCCGACGAGACCGCCGGTGACACGGCCTCCGAGCAGGTGATCCTCACCGTGGCCTCCGCCATCACCGAGGACACCGTGTGGCCCGAAGGCGCCGCCGTGTACCTGCAGGGGCTGGTGTACGTCGAGACCGGCGCGCACCTGCGCATCGAGCCGGGCGTGACCGTCCACGGCGAGGACGGATCGGCTCTCGTGGTCACCCGCGACGGCCTGATCACCGCCCGCGGCCGGGAGGACGCCCCCATCGTGTTCACGTCCTCCAAGCCCGTCGGCTCCCGGGCGCCCGGTGACTGGGGCGGCCTCGTGCTGCTCGGCGACGCCCCCGTGAACCTGTCGGACGCCGTGGTCGAGGGCGTGCCCGACGGAGAGACCCGCGGCGCGTTCGGCGGCAACGACCCCACCTCCAACTGCGGCGTGCTCGAGTACGTCCGCGTGGAGTTCACCGGCTTCGAGGTCTACACCGACAACGAGCTCAACGGCATCACCATGGCCGGCTGCGGCTCGAAGACCATCGTGCGCCACGTGCAGTCCCACAAGGGCAAGGACGACGGCATCGAGATCTTCGGCGGCACGGTGGACATCAAGAACGTCGTGATCACCGAGGCCGGCGACGACGGCCTCGACATCGACATGGGCTGGACCGGTCGTGGGCAGTTCATCGTGATCGCCCAGGGAAGCTGGGACGGGGACAACGGCATCGAGGCCGACAACCTCGAGGACGCCCACGACAGCCTCCCCCGCTCCCAGCCGACGCTGTACAACCTCACGATCCTGGGAGCCGACGACCCGAAGGTCAGCCAGCGGGGCATGAACCTGCGGCGCGGCGTGGGCCTGCACCTGCGCAACGCGCTGCTGGGCTGGTTCCCCAAGGAGGCCTTCGACCTGCGTGACGAGGCATCGGACCGCATCGCGACCGGCGAGCTCACGATGGACGGCGTGGCCCTGTGGACCATCGGTGCCGACGGGGAGACCTGGTTCACCGACGAGTCCGCCCCGGCCGACGACGACGACGGCGGTCTCGACGAGCTGACCTGGCTGCAGGGCATCGCGGATGCCGGCACGGTGATCCTCGGCGAGGACCCGCTGTTGTCCGGTGTGCCCGACGGCCATCCCCGCGGGGGCTGGATGCCGGGTGCCGGTTCGCCGCTCTCCGACGGCGTGCGCCTGCCCGAGCAGGAGTTCTTCGACCAGGGCGCGGACTACATCGGCGCCGTGCGCCCCGGCGCGACGAAGGGCTGGTGGGAAGGCTGGGCGGCGTTCCCCCAGGACTGATCGACCCTCAGGGCCACGCCACGCCTTCGGTGCGCAGCTCGATCCTGTCTCCCTCGGCCCGGCACGCCGGGGCCTGCCCCTCGCAGACCCCGAAGCGCCGGCACGCCGGCCCCGTGGCGCAGTCGTCGACGGCCGGGGGCAGCAGGCGATGGACGGGAGGGCCGCACTGGCCATCGACGTCGCACCATGCGGTGCGGGCGAGCAGCCAGCCGTCGGCCCGCTGGCCCACGGTGAAGCGCACCCTGCCCGGCGCCAGAGGGATCTCGCCCACCTGCAGCGACAGGCCGTCGCCGGGGAAGTTCTGCGGCCAGACATCCGCACACCGGATGCGGAAGTCGTCCTGGGGCGACCAGGACGGCGCCTCGCAGCCCTCGGGCACCACCACCGAGGGCAGCAGGCTCACGGCCTCGACCCGGGGCGGCTCCATGGGAAGCAGGCCCACCGCCCGGGATGCCTCGGGCGCCAGCTTCGACAGGGGATCGGTCATGCAACCGTGGCTCCCGGTGGTGACCAGGCCCACGACCCTCCAGGTCTCGTCCTCACGGTGCAGCACCACGAGGAGCGGCTCGCTCCCCAGCGCCGTGAGGGCCCGTGAGGACTCCTCGAAGATCAGCAGATCCGGCTGCTGCAGCAGGGGCCGGGTGTGCCCCTCGCTGGCCAGCGCCGTGGGCGACTGGTCGAGGAGGAGCTCCACCAGCCGGTGGTCGGTCATCACCTGGGAGCCGACGCAGACCCGTCGTGCGAGGGTCTGCTGCAGGGGTTCCCGCAGGCCGGCCGACCAGCCCTTCATGAAGCCCATGTAGGCGCCCATGCCGCTCACGGCGTGGGTGACGTCGGCCTGCCCGAGAGCCTGCTCCACGGCCTCGGGGGTGGGCCCCGACGCCTGTGCGCCGACCCCGGGACACGCGCACGCGCCCCAGGCGCTGCCGTCGGCTTCGCACACCTGGGCACCGGACGCCCCCGGACACACGCAGTCCTGGGTGGCGCCGGGGGGGCAGACCCGGGGCTGGCAGGCCGCCAGCCCCGCCAGGAGGAACAGACGGGTCACTGGCACTTGAACCCCACCCAGAACTTGTCGTCGTCGTTGACGTCGCCGTCGGTGTCGAAGCCCACGAGGCGGACCGACTGGGACCACAGGGTGGTGAGCCACTGATCGCCGCTGCTGGTGTTGTAGGTGCCGTCACCGCGCACCCGGGCGAGCTTGGTGTAGGCGTTGCAGGTGTTGCAGGAGTCCCGCCAGCCCATGTAGACGTAGCAGTGGCCGTTGATCCAGGTGTTCAGGCTGCTGCACACCGCGCCGGTGCTGGTGACACCCTGCATGTACTGGCCGCTGCTGCAGCTCAGGGTCTTGCAGATGGGCGTGCCGGTGGTGCTCACGCCCACCATGACCTGGTTGCTGGCACAGGTGCGGTTGCTCAGGGCGAAGGAGGCGCCGCTGTAGGTGGTGTTGGCGTCGGCCGCGCACTGCACGGCGCCGCTCGCGGAGATGCCGGTGACCTTCTGGCCCGACGGACACGCCTGGTTCGAGGTGGCGAAGTTCGAGCCGCTGTAGGTGGTGTTCGTGTCGGCATCCGCGGCACACAGCACCGCGCCGCCGCTGGAGATGCCGGTGACCTTCTGGCCCGACGGACACGCCTGGTTCGACGTGGCGAAGTTCGAGCCGCTGTAGGTGGTGTTCGTGTCGACGTCGGCGCCGCAGGTGATGGCGCCGCCGGCGGTGATGCCCGTGACCTTCTGGCCCGACGGACACGCCTGGCCCGAGGTGGCGAAGTCGGAGCCGTCGTAGGTGCTGTGGGCATCGACGGCGCAGGTGACCGAGCCGTCGGCCGCGATGCCGGTGACCTTCTGGCCCGACGGGCACGCCTGGCCCGACGTGGCGAAGTCGTCGCCGTCATAGGTGGTGTTGGTGTCGGCGTCGTCCGCGCACACCACGGTGCCGTCGGCCGCGATGCCCGAGACCTTCTGGCCGCCGGAGCATGCCTGGGCACTCAGGGCGAAGTCTGCTCCGCTGTACGTGGTGTCGTCGTCCAGATCCACCGCGCACAGCACCCCACCGGAGGCGTCGAGGCCGATCATCTTCTCGCCGTCGGCGCAGGCCTGGTCGCTCAGGGCGAAGTCGGCCCCGCTGTAGGTGGTGTCGGCGTCGGCCAGGCACAGCACCGTGCCGGTGGCGGACAGGCCCACCACCTGCTCGCCGTCGCCGCAGGCCTGGTCGCTCAGGGCGAAGTCGGCGCCGCTGTACAGGGTGTCGGCATCGATGCCGCAGAGGACCGCGCCGGTGGTGTCGACCCCGAGGACCTGCTCGCCATCGCCGCAGGCCTGATCGCTCAGGGCGAAGTCGGCGCCGCTGTAGGTGGTGTCCTCGTCCAGATCCGCCGCGCACAGCACGCCGCCGGAGGCGTCCACGCCGATCATCTTCTGACCGTCGGCGCAGGACTGATCGCTCAGGGCGAAGTCGGCGCCGGAGTAGGTGGTGTCGGCGTCGACGGCGCACAGGATGACCCCGCTGGCGTCGACCCCCACGAGCTGCTGGCCGTCGGCGCAGGCCTGGTCGCTCAGGACGAAGTCGGCCCCGCTGTAGGTGGTGTCCTCGTCGAGATCGAGGGCGCACAGGATGGTGCCGTCGACATCGATGCCGATGGCCTTCTCGCCGTCGGCGCAGGCCTGGTCGCTCAGGGCGAAGTCGCCGCCCGTGTACAGGGTGTCGAGGTCGCTCACGCAGATCACCGAGCCGGCGGCATCGAAGCCCTCGACCACCTCGCCCGGCTGGCAGCTCTGGTTGGACACCGCGAAGTCGGCCCCGGTGTACAGGGTGTCGGCGTCGCCATCGGCGAGATCCGCCGGCACGCCCGTGAGCTGGGACCAGTCGAGGGTGCCACCGGACGCCGCGACGAAGACCCCGGTGAGGGCCGCCGTGAGCTCGGTGACGTCGGTGTAGCAGACATCCGAGGCGTACCCCTCGATCTGGGCCTGGGTGGGGATCTGGTCGAGGATGTCGCCCAGGGAGGCGCCCTCGAGGCTGCTCGCCTCGTCGGAAAAGGCCGCGTAGGCGGCGTAGGGCGCGGTGGCCACGCGCACCAGGCTGAGCTCGTCGTCGCCGAGGGACAGGCCGAGCCACAGCTCGCCGTGCTGACGGAACAGGTCGAGGTCGAGCACCTGCTCCTCGCCGAGGATCACGGTGAAGGCACCGTCGTCGAAGGAGACGGTGCGCTCGGAGGACCAGGCGACCTCCTCGCCGCCGGCGTCGCCGTACAGCGTGAGGCGCATCGCCTGCTCCCCTTCGACGGGCACGCCCTCGAGATCGGTGAGCACGCCCTGGACGGGCACGAGACCAGGGACTTCCGCATGGGCGGCAACGGCGGCACACAGGCCGATGCCGAGGAACAACCCTCTCTTCATGGGACACACTCCGGGATGCAGGGGTGCGCGGAGCGTACCAGAGGGGAGGAACATCTTCAGGAGTGTCGGGCAAACCAGCGGTGTCGCCGCACGAGACCCCCCCCCACGGATCAGGCCGAGGCGTCCCTCGAGGCCGACAGCACCGTCACCGTGCCGGCGTCTCCGTCCACCAGGATCCGGGCCCCGTCGGGAATCGCCGTCGCGCCCTTCACCGACACCACCGCCGGGATGCCGTACTCCCGGGCCACCACGGCACCGTGGGACAGCGGGCTGCCCACCTCGGTGACGATGCCCCCGGCCACCGCGAACCAGGGCGACCAGCCGACGTCCGTGGTGCGGGCCACGAGGATGTCGCCGGGCTGCAGCGCCTCGGCGTCGGTCAGGTGGTGGGCCACCACCGCCCTGCCCTGCACCTGACCGCGGCTCACGGGCACGCCCCGGAGCTGTCCATCCCGCAGGGACGGCGGCGCCGGATGGGCCGGATCGGGCAGCCCCACGCAGATCTCCGGGAACGTGAATTGCCAGAGCAGATCGAGCTGTGTGCGGCGGGCCCGGGTGACGTCGGTGAGATCCCGCTCCCCTCGCACCACGGCGCCCAGCTCGTCGTGGGTGTGGAAGAAGATCAGATCCGGATCGGTGAGCAGACCCGCCCGCACCATCCGCTCCGCGAGGCGTCGGTAGCCCCTCTTGAGGTGGTCCTGGAAGAGGATCACGTGGGCCTTGGTGAACTCCCGATCGGCCACCCCCTGCCGCGCCCGGGGCAGCGCGAAGCGGATGGTGCGCCTGGCCGACGACGGAAGGTGCGCGATGCGGCCTTCGACATCCACGGCCGTGCGCTCCCGCTGGACCGCACCGGCGCGCACGCGGGTCTGCAGCAGCGCGACCCAGGCGGCGGGATCCTCGGCCCAGGACGCGGTGCGCAGCTCCGCCTCCCGCAGGCACCGGTGGCCATGACGCCGCTCGAACCCGCGCACCGCCTCCGTGACGTCGTCTCCCGCCCCCTCGTGCAGCCAGCGCCAGGCCACCTCGGGCTCCATGACCGTGAACGGTCCGGCCTGGGACGTGCTCGCCACCCGCTCCGCCAGGCCCTCGAGTGCCTTGACCGCGTCGGCGCTCTCGACGCCGTCGATGTCGGCCAGCAGCGTGGACACGAGGCCCAGCTGCGCGCCGGTGGGCGGACTGCCCCGCCCTGAGATGGCACCACTGAGCACCCCGAGCCAGGTGCCCGACGCCACGCTGCTGGCGTAGTGGTGGCCGTAGGCCGTGCACAGATCGTCCCTCGCCACGCCGAGGGCCCGGTACAGCCCCTGCACGGTGCCGTCGTCCGACAGCTCGTAGGTGGTGGCCATCCGCTGCAGCGCCTGCATTCGGGCCGGCACCTGCCGCAGGTAACGGATGACCTTCGTGGCGTTCCACAGACGCCGGGGCCAGGGCAACACCTCCCCGAGCTTCGCCTCTGGCACGTGACGGCCCACCACCGCCAGATCGACGTCCTTCTTGCTCGCGCCCAGGCACGCGCGGGCGGTGCCGTAGATGGCGTCGAGCCGGATGAAAAGGTGCTGGTGGCTCACGTGGATGAACAGGGGCTCGTCGACGATGGGGCCCTGGGCGCCCACCCTCCGGAAGTAGTCCTGCATGCCCCGATCGATGGCGCGCCCGAACACGGTGGCCGTCAGCGGCGTGACCGGCCCGGGCATCATCTCGGAGATGTTGGCGGTGGTGTAGACGGCGCCCGGAGCCTCGACGACGTCGTCGAGCTCGTTCGGGTGCACGTCCGGGAGCGCCGTGACCGGTCGTGCCTGCAGCCACCACAGGCGGCCCCCGTCGTCGACGGCGAACTCGATGTCGACCGGTCCGTCCATGTCGTCCATCAGGAGGCGGGCGCCGCGTACGAGCTCCTCGTGCAGCGGCGGGGGGAGGCTCTCGCCGGCCAGGAGCGCCCCGAGGCGGTTCAGGACACCCCGCCGCCCGTCGGCCTCGCCGCTCACGAGCGCCTCTCCCAGCCCGTCGACCAGGCTGAGCGCCCACCGGTCGCGGCGGCCGCTCGCGGGGTCGGCGGTGAACAGGACGCCGGCCTGCGCGGCGGGCACCATGCGCTGGATGATCACCGCCAGGGAGGTGTCGGCTCCCTCGGCGAGCTGGGCGGCGTAGGCCCCCACCCGCGCCGCGTCTGCCGACGCCAGGCACGCCCGGATGCCATCGAGCACGCCCTGCAGCCCCTCGCAGTGCAGCGCGGTGTGGAACTGACCTGCGAAGGAGTGGCTGGCGCCGTCCTCGTCCAGGGCCGACGACCGCACGGCGTAGCGGACGCCCTCGCGCACGTGGTCCGCGAGCAGGGCCCGCAGATCGCCCGAACCGGACGCGCCGAGGAGCACCACGCCGTCGGGCACGGCCATGCCCAGGCGGAGGAGGCGCGCGAGTCCCCTCGCCTTGCCGCCCGCATCGGCGCGCTCCGCAAGGGCCAGTGGGAGGATCTCAGCCATGGGGGTTCCATCCGAACTCGGCGATGCCGACGCCGGGCACGCCGTCGAGGGTGAAGCGCGCGACGGCCTCCCGGATGAGGTAGTCGCCGCCGTCCATGTCGAAGGCGAAGACCTCGCCCGTCTCGATGAGGAGCGCGTGGGTGGTGCCCGCGGCGGTGGTGAGTGTCATCGAGAAGCGCTCCGGGATCTCCCCGCGGGCCCCGATGGCGTCGAAGGGCGAGCAGCGGGCGATGGGCTCACGGTCCTGCTTCATCAGGAAGCCGGCGGTGAGGGGGCCGACGAAGTCGTAGCGGATCCGGGCCACCGTGAAGGCGGTGCCGTCCTCGCACAGCCCGGAGAACCAGATGTGCCGATCCCAGCTCCTCCACCGACGCCTGCCGAAGCTGTGGTCCCGCAGGGAGGACAGCTCCAGCTCGTGGGTGGTGCCGTCGAGCACCAGGGTGCCCGCGAGCCGACCCGCCTGCTCGTAGTGGGTGGTGCGGATCTCGCCGAGCTGCTCGAAGAAGCTGCGGGTCCAGGGTTCGGCCGCCAGCGCCTTCGCGGTGGTGGACGGCTTGATGCCCTGGGAGAAGTCGACGAGGGGGCCGGTGGCCTCGAAGGTGAGCTCGACCTCCGCCTGGACCACCCGTCCCCCCTGCCGCAGCGGACCCTGGTAGCGCACCTGCCACTGCCGGCCGGGGACGGTCACCTCCCAGCGCAGGCCACCGGCCGCCATGCCGCCGGTGTGGGGGTGGTGCATCTGCTCGACGAAGGCCATCGGCTCGCCGGGAAGCAGGACGCTCATCCACACCTCCGCCGGCGCGTCCGTGCGGATGGCCAGCCGGGTGACCAACGACGTGCCGTCCGCGGATCGACCGTACAGGTACAGGCTGTCGTTGAACCCGGGGGTGTCGGGGGCGAGGTGGAGCGACTCCAGCGCTTCCACGTCGAGTTCCGGGTGCTTGCGGGCCTTCACCATGACCCACGCGAGCGCCTGCTTGATCATCCGCGCCTCCAGGGGTCCCGACGGTAGCACGGGAAGACCACGCTTCCCCCGTCGCAACCCGCCTGACAGGCGCCCTGTGCTGCTATAGGTGCCTGCGCCGTCCGCCGTTCCGGACGACCGCCCCCCACTCCCGAGGACCCACCATGGACCGTACCCTGCACCTTCCCGGCGCCTACAACGCCCGCGATCTAGGCGGCCTGCCGATCGAAGGCGGTGCAACGCTCCCACGTGGCAGGTTCTTCCGCAGCGACGCCCTGTTCGCCCTCACCGACGAAGGCGGCGACCTGCTGCTGGGCGCCGGCGTCACCGACGTCGTCGACCTGCGGGCCACCGCGGAGGTCGAGCGCAAGGGCGCCGACCGCCTGCCGGGCTCCGTCACCTGCCACCACCTGCCCATCGTCGAGGGGGGCGCGGATCCCCGGCGGGAGCAGCCCGTCGACATGATCAGCGCCTACGCCATGCTGCTCGACTTCGCCGGCCCCAACTTCGTGCGCGTGCTCGACCGGCTCTCCAGGGCACCCGGCGGCGGCCTGTTCCACTGCTCCGCCGGCAAGGACCGCGCGGGCCTCGTCGCGGCGCTCACCCTCGGCCTGCTCGGCACCCCCGACGAGATCATCGTGGCCGACTACGAGCTCACGGCGATGGCCATGCCCCACATCATGGCCCGGGTGAAGGATCTGACCGACAGGCTGCCCAAGGGTGCCCTCGAGGTCCACGGCGAGACCATGCGGGCCACCCTGCGGCGCGTGCGGGAGAACCACGGCGGCGTGGAGGCCTTCCTGCGGGATCATGGGATGACCGACGACACCGTGGTGCGGCTGCGGCAGAAGGCCGGGCTGCGCTGAGGCAGTCGCCCGGCGCCCGCCTCAGTCGGCCTGCAGACCCACCGTCAGCTCGTACGAGCCCGGCAGCTCCATGCCACCGCCGCTGTAGCTGTCGAGGACGAGCCAGTACGTGCCCGGCTGTACCTGGTGGGAGAGCCGGCGGTGGGCGCGGACCAGGCAGTCGCCGGTGTCCGACACCGACAGCAGGTGCAGGTCGATGTCGACGCCGTCGTCGATGGTCTCGGGAATCGAGGCCACCAGGCGGCCGGACCGCTCGACGACGACCTTGAACCAGTGCTCCGGGCCCTCCTCCTTCACGGAAGGGGCGCAGTCGTAGCTCTCGAACAGACGCTCGCCGTCGATGCGGGTGTTGCCCTGGTGATGGAACGGGAACGCGGTGACGGCATGGAAGGCGCCGGGCGTGGGGCCTGAGGTGCGAGGCTCGGCCCGCTTCGTCTTCGTGGGCACCGCCGGCGCCTCGACGGGACGCTCGGCCGCCGGTGCCGGCTTGTCCGGGGTGGTGACCTCGGCGACCGCCTCCGGTGCCGCGGGTGGCTCCAGCGTCTCCGCGTCGGCCGCCTCGACACCTGCCTCGTCCGCCTGGCCGCCGGCGGGTTGGTCTGCCGCCTGTCTGGCCGGGGGCTCGGCCGGCGTGGGCGCCGCCTCGGGCTTGCCGGCCGGCTCGGCATCGGCCAGGGCCACGAGGGTCTCGGAGACCTCCGGCTCTGGCGTCGACATCATGTACAGCAGCCCGACGGTGGAGATCTGCAGGGCCAGCACCGTGAACCACAGCGGCCTGGACCGCCTGGGCGGGGCGGGCGCATGGACCTGCATCGCCTCGGCCTGCAGCCGACCGGCGCGAACCTGCAGGTCGGTCAGTTTCGACAGGAGGTCCTGTCGGCGACGTGCCTGCGCCTGAAGAGCGTCCAGAGCCTGATCGAGATCGTTGGATGACGTCATGGTCCCCCCAGGATGACCCAGATACCGAGTACGACAAAGAGCAGCGCGGCCGCCGATCCCACCATGGCGGCCACGGCACGATCGCGGCGCTCGTGTTCGACAGCCGGCGGCACCTCCTCCGGCGACACGGAGCCCGCGAGACCACGGGCACCGGACAGGCTGAAGGTGCTGGCATCGACCGAGAACGACATGGAGGCGCCGTCCTCCGGCTCCTCCATGGCTTGAGCGGGCGCAGGCGCCTCCAGCGGCGCGTCGATGGCACGCAGGGCCTGCAGGAGCTGGCCGGCGTCGGCGAAGCGCTCGTCCGGATCCCGGGCGAGCGCCTTGGCGAGCACGGGACCCAGGGGTCCGTCCCGCAGGAAGTCGGGCAGCTCGAGCTCGCCCCGTTCGTGCTGCCGCAGGCACTCCATGGGGTCGTCGTCGGCCACCACGCGGCGACCGGTCATCGCCTCCACGAGCACGAGCCCGATCTGGTAGACGTCGAGCCCCGGCCACACCAGCTGCCCGCGGATGTACTCGGGCGCCATGTAGCTGGGCGTGCCGCCGATGCGGTTCGGGTCGGCCGACAGGGAGGTCTCGATCCCCTGCTTGCTGGCGACGCCGAAGTCGAGCACCTTGATGTGCTCCTCGGGCGTTCCCGGACTGCACAGGAACAGGTTCGGGGGCTTGAGATCCTTGTGGACCACCCCCTTGTCGTGGGCCGCGGCCAGGGCCGACAGGGGCCCCTCGAACAGCGCGACGGCACGGGCGGGCGCCATGCCCCCGCGCAGCCGCAGCTCCCGGCTCAACGTATGGCCGTGCAGGCGCTCCATCACCAGGTACGGCGCCCCGGTGGACCGCATGACGCCGAAGTCGTGGACGCGGACGAAGTGATCGTGCTCGACGCGGGTGGCCAGCAGGAGCTCGTTGAAGAACATCCTGCGGGACTCCATGTCGCCGTCTTCCGGCACGCCGAGGACCTTGATGGCCAGCTCGGCGCCCGTCTGCCGTTCGCGACACTCGTAGACCGTGGCCATGCCGCCACGACCGATCACCGCCGTGAGCTCGTAGAGCTCATCGACGGTGGATCCCACCGCGAGGGGTGTTGCGGACAAGCTCAGCCTCCGGATGCTGCGAAGGCCACGGCGATGAGGGTGAGCACCTGGACCGACACCACCAGGCCGACGAGCAGGCGGTCGTCGGAGCGCGGCGGCGCCTGTTCCATGGCCTCGCGCTGGGCCGCGAGCTGCGCTTCGAGGACCTCGAGCGTACGCAGGGCGGTGTCGAGGCGCGCCTCCAGATCATCGTGGGCGAGCTGCTGCTGAAGGTTCTGGACCGCGGCGAGCACCTCTGCGTGGGAGGCGTCCGGCACGGCGGAGACCACCTCGGCAGGCACCTCCGTCTGCACGACGGTGTCGGGCTCTTCGAGCACTGCGGGGGCATCCTGCTCGGCCACGACCTCGTCGTCGGAGGTGTCGCGCACCTGGGTGGTGCCCCCCTCGAAGAGGATGTCGCGGGCCAGCTGACGTGCCTCGGCGAGCTCGATGCCCGCGGGCAGCGGACGCGGCGTGGGCAGCGTGTACACCTCGAAGCGATCACCCGGGTCGTCCAGGAAGGACGCGAGGGCCCGCAGCGGGTCGGTCGGACCCTCAACGGACTCCGCACCGATCAGGCGACCGGCCTTGACCAGCAGGCGCAGGTGGCGGTCGTCGGCCCGGAACAGGTCGAGGGCCATGCACTGCCGGGAGAAGGCCACCACGGCGAGCAGGTCGTCGATGCTCACGGAGGCGAAGTCGTCGGCCAGGACCGGTGCGCCCTCGAGCTCCATGACACCGGTGTCATGGGTCGCGGGGGCGGCCTCGGCCTGTTCGACGGACGCCTGTGCGACCTCACGGCGCTGGTACCATGCGGCGAAGCTGCCCAGCGACGTGGCCTTGGCCGTGTCCTGGGACCGCTCGGACACCACGAACCCGCCCTCTGACAGGCTCCACAAGGCATCGAGGGCCTCGATGCCCTCCACGCCGCCGCAGGTGGCCTGCAGGACCTGGCCCGCCTTGAGCACCACCCGTGCCGCCTCGGCGCCGTCCGTGAGGATCTGCACCTGAAGGAGGCGACGGCTCAGGCATGCCACCTGGAACACGTCGTCGAGGGTCCAGTCCGACAGGCTGCCCTGCAGGAGCACCGAGGCCACCTCGGGATCGGCCGCAGGCTCGGCGGGTGCCTTGGCCATGGCGACGAGCGCCGCCAGGGACCCGAGGCCCTCGCCCTCGACCGCCGCCTGATCGTCCCGGACCACCACGAAGGCGTCTGCGGGCGCAGAGAAGAGCGCCTTGAAGGCCTCCTCGCCCTGCAGCTCACCGCTCTCGGCACAGACCACACGACCGGATCGGATGGACAGGTGTCCGAGGGAGGCGTCGCCCCGGAGGAACACCAGCCGCACGCGCTGCCGCGTGAGGGACAGCGCCGTGAGGACCTCCTCACGGGAGAACGCCTCGAAGTCATCTTCGAGGATGACGTCGGGCGCCTCGGCGGGAGCCGACGGCTCGACCATCAGGGCGTCGAGGGCACCCAGGGGATCGGTGAGGGCGTGCTGCTGGGCCACCCTGACGACCTGGAACGTGTGCCAGGTCTGGGAGACCACCGAGCGGAACGCATCGAGGCCCACGAGGTCGTTGCCGGGTGCGGCGCAGGCCAGCAGACGGCCCGCCTTGACCCAGATCACGGCATGGCGTTCGCCCTCGCCCTGCAGCGTGAGGCGCATGACCTGCCGGCTCATGGCGAGGACGGACATCACCTCGAGCAGGGTGTGATCCTCGAAGGTGCCTTGCAGGACGGGTGCGGGCTCGACGGCGCTCTCGGCCGCCTGCTTCGCCTCGGACACGAGATCCGACAGGGCGCCGATGGGCGTGACGGACCCGCCGCCATCGCGGCGGTACACCACGAAGGTGCGACCGGGGCTTGCGTACAGCTGACAGAATGCGGATCGTCCGCGACGGGCCGGGGGTGATTCGGCATCGAGGAGACGCCCGCTTCGCACCAGGAAGCGACCACTGTGGGGTCCGTCCTCGACGACGATCTCCATGCACTGGCGGGTAAGGGAGATCACGTCGAGCACTTCGTCGAGCGAATACGACTCGAACGACCCCTCCATCACCACGCTGTCCATGACGTTCATGACTTCTCCCGGAACGTTGTTCAGGCCACCTGACCGAGATCCATCTTCACCTTCGATGCGCGCGCACCCATCTTCATCGTCGTGGCCAGCGTGCCGTACAGCGTGGTCCAGGAGGCCCGCAGCTCGGGGGTGAAGGCATCACCCAGGCCCTGCTCGAGGGTCCACAGGAGCGCGGCACCGACATCGCCGTAGGACTCGTCCGGGATGTGGTAGAGGTCGTGGTGACGCCGGCCCATGGCCAGCACCACGAGGGCCAGATCCTGCTCGGGCTCCACGTCGTCCTGCCACTCGTCCGCCAGCCAGTCCATCGACTTGACGATGAAGGACAGCATGGTGACGAGCTTGCCCTTCTGGCGGGCCATGTCGGAGGAGAACAGCTTCCTGTACTCGGGCTTCAGCTCGAACAGGCGACCATAGAAGAGATCGGCCGCTGTGTCGGCGATCGGGACCACGAGCCGCCAGCTATGGACGATGTCCTTCCTGTCTTGATCCGTCAGCATGAAGACTCCTCTTGCAAAGTTGGGCGTACCGGTACCGCAACAACGTCGTCGGTCAGCTCCATAGTTCGCCCTACGATGCCCCCACTGTCAAACGGGAACCGTCAGGCGGCAAATTCGCACATGCGGCCGCTGGAGCCATTGAGCGGCGGAAGTGCGTCTTTTCCAATGGCAATCCCGGTACGGAATATCCATCCACGCGAAAAATCTTCCCGTACCGGATGCATGCCACGGCATGGCACGCAGGAGTGCACACGGCTGGCGCGCGGCGCATCCGTCGGGATCGTCGTGCTTGTTCCCACGAGGTACACAGGTGTGGGTGTTCAGGGTGCGGCGGACCGGACCTCGAACCCGTCCACGAATGAGTCCATTGTGTAGATGGTTTCGTACACATCATCCCCGCGGACGTGCAGGTTGCCCCAGGCGAGCAGGTAGGCCGACATGCCCTCCACCGCACGGGTGGACGAGATGAAGTCGTCGCCGCAGCCGTCTTCGTCAGCCCCCGGCCAGAAGGCCGACAGGTCGAGGTCGAGGTCGTCGCACACTGTGAGGAACGTGAGGTGGCCGCCGTCGGGGATGTTGATCCAGTGGTTGCCCTCGACCGTGGACAGGTCCCCCCACGCCGGCAGCGCCTCCCCTTCGTGGGTGGTGGTCTGGTCCCGCTCGCCGCTCATCAGCAGGACGGGCACGTCGAGCGCCGTGAGGCCGGCGTCGTCCCAGAACGGGTACAGGGCCGGCGCCTGGGGCGCGATGGCGACGATGCGCGGGTCGACGGCGGCGGGGCCCGCCGTGAGCGCCTCCTGGTAGGCATCGGTGGCCCACAGCGCGCAGGAGCCGTCGTCCTCTCCTGGCGAGGCGTCGCACTCGGCGAGCAGGGCATCCACGTCGATCACCGCGCCACCCGCCTTGAGCGTGGTGTAGCCGCCGAAGGAGTGCCCGAAGAGCAGCGCGTCACCGCCGACCAGCGGGCCGATCACCGGGTGCAGCTCCACGGCATCCAGGGCCTCGGAGATGTCGGCCGGCCGGTTCACCATGATGGTGGCGAAGGGATCACGGGTGCCGAGGAAGTCGTCGAGGATGGTGTTGCCGACATGGTTGGGCGCCACCACCACCCAGCCGTGGGACGCGAAGTGCTCGGCGTAGGGGTAGGCAAGAAGTCCCTCGCCGCCGGACCCGTGGGAGTAGATCAGGACCGGGTGGTCGCCGTCGATGGGCTCGGGGGCATCCAGCGCGACCTCGGACGGCAGGGAGACGATACCGGCCACCGCGTAGGTCGCCGCCTCCTCGCCGCCGTCGACGGCCGGGTACCACACGCTCAGCGGCAGGGTGCGGACCGTCCCCTCGCCCACCGGATCGTAGGTGTGGTCGAGCTGCAGGAAGCCCACGGGGAGATCTCCCGGGGAGGAGAGCTCCTGCCACAGCTCGTCGGCGTCGACGCCGCAGGCGGACAGGGTGGCGGCGAGCAGGAGTCGCTTCAAGGGTCACCTCCGGGCCTCGTTGTAGCACGGGCGTGACGGCGCGGGCGTGCCCGACGTGGGTGCGACACCCGCCCGTACCCATCTCACGACGAGGTCACGGACGCGACATGGAGCACCGGTTCCGCTTCGTGATCGTCCCACGCTTTGTCCGTACCGGAACGGAGCGGTCACCGGGCCACGGCATGTAGGGGACGCGCGAACGACAAGGAGTTCCCCCATGCGAATCACCAAGACGATCCTTCTGAGCCTCGCCCTTGCATCCTGTGTCGGCCCCGCCGGCGAGAACGGCCTGAAGGGCCTCGACGGCGTGGACGGTGTCGACGGACAAGACGGCGCCCATGGCAACGACGGCGTGGACGGCCAGGACGGGGCCGACGGTGAGGACGGACTGGACGCCTCCGCCGGCATCCACCTGGAGCAGCTCGGCCGCTACAGCACCGGTCAGTTCGACGAGTCCGCCGCCGAGATCGTGGCCTTCGATCCCGCCTCCGAACGCATCTTCGTCGTCAACGCCCAGAGCGGCATGGTGGACGTGCTCGACGCGTCCGACCCCACCGATCTCGTCAAGGTCGACGCCATCGACGTCACCGAGAACGCCGGCACCCTGCTGCTCGGCGCCGCCAACTCCGTGGCCGTGAGCGGTGGCCTCGTCGCCGTCGCCGTGGAGAACGACGACAAGCAGGCCGACGGCGTGGTGCAGTTCTACACCGCCTCCAACCTCGACTTCCAGGCCCAGGTCGACGTGTGCGCCCTGCCCGACAACGTCGTGTTCACCCCCGACGGCAGCATGGTCCTCGCCGCCTGTGAGGGCGAGCCGAACGACGCCTACACCGTCGACCCCGAGGGCGGCGTCGCCATCATCGACCTGTCCGGCGGCGTGAGCACCGCCACCGCCGACATCGCCGGCTTCACGAGCTTCAACGGCGAGCGCAGCGACCTGCGCGACCGCGGCGTCCGCATCTACGGCCCCTCCTCCACCCACACGGACGGCGAGGCGACCGTCGCCGAGGACATCGAGCCCGAGTACATCGCCATCTCCGACGACGGCAGCACCGCCTGGGTCTCCCTGCAGGAGAACAACGCGCTGGCCAAGGTGGACATCGCCACCGCCGAGGTCACCGACATCCTGCCCCTGGGCACCAAGGACCACACCCTGCCCGGCCACGCCCTCGACGTGTCCGACAAGGACGACCGCGTGGCCCTGCGCAACTGGCCGGTGCTGGGCATGCTGATGCCCGACGCCATCGCCGCCTACGACGTCGGCGGCTCCACCTACATCGTGACCGCCAACGAGGGGGACGCCCGGGACTACGAGGGCTACTCCGAGGAGGTCCGCGTCGACGACCTGACCCTCGACCAGGACATCTGGCCCGACGCCGCCGAGATCCAGCTCGACCACATGCTCGGCCGCCTGAAGACCACCACCGCCCACGGTGACCTGGACGGCGACGGCGACCACGACGTCATCTACGCCTACGGCGGCCGCTCCTTCTCCATCTTCGACGGCGAGACCGGCCGGATGGTCTTCGACTCCGGCGACGACTTCGCCACCATCCTGGCGCAGCGCTACGGCCACGACTTCAACCAGTCCAACGACGAGACCAAGGGCGATGCCCGCTCCGACGACAAGGGCACCGAGCCCGAGGCACTGGCGCTGGGCCACATCGACGGCCACACCTACGCCTTCATCGGCCTGGAGCGCATGGGCGGCATCATGGTGTACGACATCACCCACCCCGAGAGCCCCCGGTTCATCCAGTACGAGACCAACCGCGACCTGACCGTCGACATCGAGGCCGACTGGGAGGCCGCCGGCGACCTCGGCCCCGAGGGCATGGCCTTCATCGACGCCGACGACTCCCCGACCGGCGAGCCCCTGCTGGTGGTGGGCAACGAGGTGTCCGGCACGACGACCGTGTACGCGGTGCGGAGCCTCATCGACTGAGCGCCGGAAGCGTTCGCCTGACCCAGGAGGGGGTCACGGTGCATGTCCGTGGCCCCCTCCTCTCTTCTTGGCCCGGCCGCAGGCCCCGTGAAACGTGCCCGCGCCCGTGCCCGTGCCCGAGGACGCCCGACAGACGCTCTCCCCCCTCGCATGGAATCCCGCCGGCTCGATGCATCGTACGGGCGCTGCTTGCTGCGCCCGACCCCGTTGCCGCTGGTGGGGGTCGGACCGCAACCTGTGACACCTCGACCGCATCGTCGGGTCGCACGGCCGCCAGACGGGGCCTCGAAGCCCTCGCAGGGTCGCACGGCCCCCAGCCGGGGCCTCGAAGCTCTCGCCGGGGCGGCGGGACGTCCGGCGCTCCCGGCGGGATTGTCGGGAACGACCGGGTTTGGACCTGTCACGGAAGCACGGACCGGGAGCGAAGGGTGTACGGTCCTGCACCCGGCGCGATTCCCGCCTCCCGCCTCCGCGCCGGCGTCCCTTGTGCTCGAGCCGGCCCCGGATGGCGGCCTCGTTCCGGAAGCCCCCCTCCACAGCGAATGCAATTCCAGAGCCCTTCTTCAGCCACACGCCCGAGGCCAGCTACGTCTCGGTGCCGCTGGAACGAGGAGCAAGGGAGAGACCGACCTTCCGGTCGGCCCGACCGAAGCGACGAAGCGCCAGCGGTGCCGGGGCGCTGCTGGCCGTTTATTCTTCCAACTCCGCGCCAGCGTGCCTTGAGCTCGAGCCGGCCCCGGATGGAGGCCTCGGGAATGTACATGGTGGACGCTCCCGGCGGGATTGTCGGGAACGACCGGGTTTGGACCTGTCACGGAAGCACGGACCGGGAGCGAAGGGTGTACGGTCCTGCACCCTGCTTGACGGGTAGGCCGGCTGCGACGCCCCGGCAGACCCTGTTCTTCGTCGCTTCGGTCGGTCCGACCGAAAGGTCGGCCTCTCCCTAACTCCTCTCTCTAAGTCCTCGCCCAGGACCCACCGGGACGCCACATCCTCGCGGCGTGTGGCTGAAGGGGCGCTCTGGGATTGCTTTCGCTGTTGCGACGGCCCTGGAACATGCTCTGGTCCCCTCTGGGCGTCTTCAACGAAGGGGCGTCTTCGGTCGACACGTACGGGCGCCCCTTGGGGCGCCGGGGACTCGAGTCCCCGGGGAGTTCCTTTGGGCGCGCCTCGCTCCACGTCGGTCTCCCTTCGGACATCGAATCGTACGGGCGCTGCTTGCCCCGCCCGACCCCGTTGGCGTCCCGTCGCCTCGATGAATCATACGGGCGCTGCTTGCCGCGCCCGACCCCGTTGCCTTCGCTTGGGGCGATGTAGCGTAGGGGCGCTGCTTGCTGCGCCCGACTCCGTCACCGCCTCCTACGCCGCACACCGATCAACATCAACCCAACGCCAAGCCCCCCGATCGCCCCAGGCACCGTCGAGCACCCGGCCGAGCTTCCCGCTCCCCTCACCTTCAGCCGCTGGGGCTCCGCCCAGGACCCCATCTTGCCCGTGGCATCCTCCGCACGGGCGGACCACCACAGGGTCCGGTGCTGCAAGGGCAGCTCGAGTGAGGCCTCCAGCTCCGCCGCGTTTCCGTCGAGCCATTGCTCGACGATGGGTACGTCGGGTACGGCCGACGGGAACAGGGCCACCTGGACCTGGACCGGATCGCCGTCCGGGTCTACCGGCGTCTGGACCCGGAAGGCCACCTCGCCCCTGTCCACGCGTACCCGGCCGTTTGGCGCGGGATCCAGCAGGAGGGGCGCCTCGGGCGGCAGATCGGGCCCCCCCACGCGCACGCGCACCATGTGCCTGCGACTCCGCATGCCCGATGCGTCGATGGCCTGGGCCCGAAGGTACCAGTGGGTCCGCTCGGCGAGGGAGACACCGTGGTCCCCGAGATCGATCAAGACGGTCGACGGGGGGTGTACCAACGGCTCCACGAAGACCTCGAACAGGCCGCCATCGGAAAAGGACTCCGACGTGTCGAACTGCAGCAGGTGCGCCACGGGCTGCCCCTCGGGATCGACGCCAGCCTGCAGCTCTACGACGAACGACGTGTCGAGCCACTCCGCCCCGTGCGCCGGACCGAGGATCACCGGCGCCTCGGGGGACTGGTTGACCTCGCTGAACGTGATGGACTGCGTCGCGGACCAGTCCGACGCCGTGCCGTGGTGGTCCACTGCACGGACCCGCCAGCCCACCCTGTCATCTTCTCCTTCGGGCTGGGGTGCCTCCGCGGCGACGAGCGGCCCATCCGATGCAGGCACGATCCAGTCGAGCTGCCAGGCGCCGTCGTCTGCCCAGGCCTGCACTTCGTAGTGCACGGGGTCGGCTTCGGGATCCTCCGAAGCGGTCCACTGCAGGGTGACCTCGTCGAAGGGGACCACCTCGCCCGACAGGGGGTACACGGCCACGGGCACCCCAGGGGGCTCCTCCACGCTGCTGATCCGCAAGGCGTGGGGCTCGCTCCAGGGAGACGCCACGTGGTCGTCCACCGCCCGCGCCGACCAGTACACCAGGGCGTTCTCCTCCAGATCGGTCGGGACCGTCCAGGACGTGTCCTCCAACCCGTCCTCCTCCGTCTCGGCCTGGGAGAGCTGGGGAGTTCGCGCGACCCGGACATGGTAGGTGACCTCCAGCCCAAGCGGGTGTTCGCCCCCCTGCCAGTACAGCGTCGGTGCCAGGTCGACCGTCTGCGCCCCATCCGAAGGGCTCACCAGCACGGGTGTCGGCGGCCCCTCGTACACCGTGGGATCGGTCCCGGCGGCATACTCCTCTGCGTGGGTTCGGCCATCGCCATCGAGATCGACCGCGCCATCATCCGTGGTGACGTCGAGGCCATGGAGCTCCTCCCACACGTCGGGAAGGCCATCCTCGTCGTCATCGCGCAGGGTCACCTCCACATCCCACGTCAGGGTCATGACCGTCTCATCGTCGACCCGGGCTTCCACCTCGAAGGGTTGATCGGCGCCACCCGCATCCTGGAACGAAGGTGTCCAGACGATCTGTCCCGAGTCGGCATCCAACGTGGCACCCTCGGGCCCTTCGACCAGGGCATAGTCGGGCACCGAGCCGTCCAGGAACACGGCCCGCACCCATGTGACATAGGGCAACCCCGCTTCGGTCTGCGTGTCCTGCTCGCCGATCCATGCGGAGTCGCCGTCGAGCACGTGCACCATGGTGGTGTGTTCCGCACTGACGTCGTCCCCATCGGACGCGGACGCGGTGACGGCATGGCTACCCGCGGTGGACCACTGCAGGCTCGCCTGGGTGCCGCTGGCCGTGCCCGTGCCCCCTCCTTCGTCCCACGTCCAGACCAGATCGTCGGCGAGGTATGACGAGGCATTCGATCGGACCTCCACCGCCACGGCCTCGTCCACCGCCACCACCAGGTCGTCCTCACCGATGACCAGGAACGTGGGTGAACCCGACATGCCGAAGCTGCCGCCGTACCAGACCCACGCACCTGCCCGATGCAGCACGTCTTCCTCCGTCGTACCCGGCCGGCCCAGGAAGTTGACGACGATGTCGTCGTGGCCATCGCCGTCCACGTCACCAGCCCCGGCCACCGCGTTGCGGGCATCATAGGGTGCCAGCCAGCCAGGTGCCTGCCACCAGGGTGACGCTTCCAGGCCGACGCCATCGGTGCGGAAGAGGTAGACCCGGGACGTGCCGGGATGGGTCGAAGGCGCGGTAGCGACGAGATCGGGATGCCCATCCCCGTCCACGTCGCCCGCCGGCTCGAGCGCCCTGCCGAGCCCACGCGCTCCGTCGACCCACACCTCCGCATCGGCCACCGCATCCATGGGATCGCCGCCGAGAAACAGCTGCAACCGACCGGTGGGGACGCCTGCCTCTTCGTGCGCCGGAGAGGCCACGACGACATCGTCGTAGCCATCGCCATCCACGTCGCCGATCCCGATGGCGTCCTCGCCGAGCCGTTCTCCCGCCGTGTCGCCGGCGAGGGTCACCAGCGCCGCTCCCTGCAATCCGTCCTCATCGCCTCCGAAGATGCGGCAGCGCCCCTTGAACGCGTCGTGACCGGCCTCGCAGATGAGCACGTCCGGATAGCCGTCACCATCGACGTCCCCGGCGGCCGCCGCGTGGGAGATGTAGCCACCTCCGACGCCCGTCAGGCTGATGGTCGCTGCTGGGGCGTCCTCGAGACCATCGGCGGAGCCGAGGTACAGATCCGCGCCTGCCACGACGTCGTCGTACCCATCGGCGTTGACGTCACCGACCGCGTCCAGGCCACCATCGCTCTCGTCGAGGTACACCTCGTCCTGGGTCTCAGCGCTGGACCGGGTGTCGTTCCCCAGCAGGTAGCCGGCGCCCGAGCCATTGCCGAACAGGAGATCCCCAAGGCCATCGCCGTTCAGATCGCCCGCAGCCCGAAGGAACGCGCCCCACCCGTACGCATCGGGGTAGGACACGGTGGGTCCCACGTCCCAGCGCCCCACGCCTCCGTAGCGGACTTCGATCTCGGAGAGGCCTTCGTACGTGTAGGCATGTCCGGAGTAGTCCCAGCCCGCGAATGCCAGGTCGTCGAGGCCATCTCCATCGAGATCGCCCACCCCGGCGACGGAGGCGACGGGCCACGTCGTCGGGCCCGCGATGTCCACGACCTCGTCACAGCAGGCTGCGTCGTATTGGTCGGACACGAGCCTGGGGCGCGAGACAAGCAGGTGGGGCACCTCGACGTCGGTACCTTGCAGCTCCTCGACATCGAACAGCCTCCCCATCCTGCCGCCGGCGAGCAGGTGGCTGCCCCCATCGCCGAACACGTCCCCGACGAGTGCCAGGGACGCGCCCAGGTTGCCTTCCGTGCGGTCACCCTCCACGATCCAGTCGGGCTGCGAGCCGACACCCCCCGAGCCGCCCAGGAACACGTGAAGCCGCCCCTCGTCGTCGTGCCCGTTGTCGAACGCGGGCGCGCCGACCACGAGATCGTCGTATCCGTCGGCGTTCGCGTCGCCCAGGCCGGACAGGCCCCAGCCGAACCTCGGACCCGTCCCCTTGCCGCGGGGCTCGATACCGTGGGACTTCAACTGCCGACCCTGCACGAGCTCGCCGCTCGAGCTGCCTTCGAACACGACGACGCGCAGCTCCTCGGAGTCGGGGTGGCCCGTGCTGGTGTGCTCCTGTGGGTCCTGGTACTGCCGGGTCACCACGACATCGTCGTATCCGTCTGCATCGAGATCACCGGCCGCCGCCAGGTTCTCCCCGAGGCGGTAGTACCAGTCCGTCGACTCGATCTCCTGGCTCGCCGTCGCCTCGATGCCCGTGGCACTGCCCAGGAACAGATGGAGGCGTCCGCCACCATCGTAGACATCGTCGGTGGTGTCGTAGGACACGTTCCACCCGGTGTCCCCATCCGACACCAACGCATACCGGAAGCTGGTCGCCCAGGGCTCGCCGATCAGGATGTCGTCGTGACCATCCCCGTCCACGTCTCCGGCGACGATGAGCGAATGGCCGAAGCCTCCCGTGGTGCCGCCTGCACCCGCGCCCGAAGCACCTTCCCAGCTCTGGTGCGGCGTGCTGGCGACCCCCGTGGCGTCACCGAGGTACAGGTGCGCCCGGCCCGGATCCGATCCAGGTGCGCCCGCGAGCAGATCGTCGTGGCCATCGCCGTCGACATCACCCGCCATCGCCAGCGCCTGCCCGAGGCTGCGATCATCGGACGCGCCAGAGATGGACGCGCTGGGCGTCGAAGGCAAGCCGGTGCTGCTGCCGAGGTAGACATGGATCCCCCCGCGGACCGAGCCTCCGACCGAGGTCTCGGGCGCTCCGACCACCAGATCGTCGTACCCGTCCGCGTCGAAGTCTCCGCCCCCGGCCATGGCCAGACCGTAGAACGAATCCGACGCCTGGGAGGCGAGCTCCGCGTCCGCTGTCGAGGACAAGCCGTCTTCGCTGCCATGGAAGACGTACACGATGCCGTCGTCCCAGTCGTAGGTGGGCAGGCTCACGGCGGCGTCGGCATATCCATCGCCGTTCACATCCCCGATGCCGGCCACATGGTGGTCGTACCCGGTGGAGGAGACGACCGGGAGCCCACCCTCTTCCTCGGCGTCCCAGGACCACGACGGCGCCGTCCAGGTCGGGTCCACATGCACGGGCCAGGCAGCCTGCGCCACGTCGACCGACAGCACGAAGCCCGAAGCGGTGGCTTCGGCCTCGAGGGACAGGGAACGACCGGACACGTCCCACGCCGCCAGGTCCCGACCCAGCCATTCATCCTCGCCGCGTTGGAGCAGGATGCCGCCTGACGTGACCGTTGCACGGGCCCCCTCGACCTCGACCTCGACCCGCAGGACGTCCCCTTCGACCGGCGTGGTGAAGGTCCACCCCTGGCGCAGGCCCCCTTCCGCGGCATCCCACCATGCGGTGCCGCCGGCAAACGTGTGCTCGGCGCGCCGCAGGCACCGGCCCATGACGTCGTGACGCGGCTCCGGTCCGCAGCCCCCGACTTCAGGCGTCGTGGCACCGCTGTCGACGCCCACCGTGCGCATGCGCGGGCCAGGCCGGTTCCCAGTGTCGGGATGCATCGCCTCGAGCTGCGCCCAACCCTGGGCATCCCACAGGAGCTGCAGCTGCTGTCCACCGTGGCGGATCCGCACCTCTCCCCCCAGCTGTCGGGGTTGTCGCGCCGCGAGGACGGCACCTTCCAGCACCTGAGCCATCCAGCCCCCGGCCTCCACGCCGTCGCCCGGCCCTTCGTGCAACGCCGGCGAGGTGGTCGCTTCGCACCCGGCAAGCGCGGCGAACAGCAGGGCGGAGATGGCGCGGGGTCGATGGCTCATGGGGTCCTCCCGGAGAGATGATCACGGTACCGAACGGACCAAGGTGTCTGCAATGAAGGTTGCAAATTGCACACATCAGACATGGAAAGCGGCGGCGGAACGCGATCCTTGGGTAGCGCCACCTCCGACATCGAAAGTTCTCCCCGCCTCGGTCGGCGAGCGTTCGATGCCGCCGCTCCAGTGGGCATCGAATCGTACGGGCGCTGCATGCCGCGCCCGACCCCGTTGGCTTCCCTTCCGGGCATGGAACCGTAGGGGCGGGCCTTGGTTCGCCCGCACCCCGTCACCGCCGCCTACGCCGCACGCCGACCAGCAACAGCCCAACGCCAAGCCCCCCGACCGCCCCAGGCACCGTCGAACAGCCAGCCGCAATCCCCGCCCCGTTCACCTCGAGCGCCACGGGCTCGGCCCAGCCACTCTCCTTGCCCGTCGCGTCGACCGCCTGGGCGCTCGCGTACAGCGTGCGGAAGCCCTTCGGAATCTCGGCCGTGACGTCGACGGTGCCCTCACCGGACAGTCCCTCTTCCAGGACCACCGCATCGGTGAGCCCGACATCGCTGAACAGGCCGACCGTCACCAGCACCTCGTCGCCGTCGGCATCCTCGGGCACAGACACCGTGAGGGTGACCGGCTCACGGCGATCCACCGGGGCGTCCGCGCTCGGAGAGAGCCACTCCGGCACCTCCGGCGGAAGGTCCGGGCCGCCCACGCGGAAGCTGGCAGCCTCCCAGGGACCGGTCAGGCCGCCTTCGTCCGTCGCCTGCACGCGAACGTGCCAGTCCTGCCGGTCGGTCAGCGTGAAGCCGTCGTCCTCGGGGCTCCAGGTGATGGTGCCGTCCGTGGCCTCGGGCAGCGTGACCGTCCGCAGGTCGGCGCCGTCGAAGGTGACCACGGTGTCGAGCTGCAGGGTGTGGGTCACGCCGAAGCCCTCCGGATCGACAGCCGCCGCCACCTCGAAGGTGGGACTCACGGGCAGCCAGTCGTCGCCGTCCACCGGTTCCGTCAGAACCAGGCCCTCCGGTGCCAGGTCGACGAGGCTGTAGACGAAGGTCTGGCGGGAGGTCCAGGTCGAGCTCATGCCGTGCTCGTCGACCGCCCGAACGCGCCACGTGTACCTCGCATCCTCTGCGAGCATCTCGGAGGGGGTCCAGGTGGCCACAGCCTGCTCGCTGACACCCGCGCTACCCTCCTCCACGATGTTCTCCGACTCGTCGAGCAGGCGCAGCTCATAGGTGACGACATCGTCGTCGACATCGGTCGACGTGGCCCACTGGAGAACCGGTGGCTCCGAGGCCATCACCTCCCCGTCCACAGGCCAGATGGGCACCGGATCCGTCGGAGGAGACTCCGTGGCATTCAGCCGGAACGAGGAAGGCTCCGACCACGCCGACGCGGCGTGCGCATCGACGGCCCGGGCCCGCCACCAGACCCAGGCGTCCTCGGACAGGGCCGGGTCCACGGACCAGGACGTGCCCTCGACGTCCTCCACCTCGACGAGCAGCGTGGTCAGGTTCTCGTCGGCATGGATCTGGACGTCGTACGTCTGCGGCTCACCGAGCGGATGTGCTGCAGGCGTCCACTCGAGGACGGGCGACAGGCTGTCGACCTCGGCACCCGCCGCGGGGGCCGTGAGGGCCGGTACACCAGGACCCTCGTACACGCCTGGGTCCGTGCCATCCTGGAACTCCTGCAGGTTCGTACGTCCATCGAGATCATCGTCCAGGGCGCCGTCGTCGATGGTGGTGTCCAGTCCGTGGAGCGTCTCCCAGGTGTCGGCCAGGCCGTCGGCATCCTCATCGGCGAACGCCACCTCGACCAGCCAGGAGGTCCGCTCCCAGTGATCGCCTCCGTTGCTCACCTCCACTTCGAAGAACACACCTGGGACCGTGATGTCCTCGAAGGACGGCGTCCATGTGATCTCCCCTGTGGTGGCGTCGATTCCAGCCCCTTCTGGACCGTTCCTCAGGACCGCCTGAAGCTCGGCTTCGCCACCGTAGGTCCAGTCCACATCCGCCTCGTACAGCACGCCTTCCGTCGCCGTGACCTCTGTCACGGGCTGCATCACGATGGGCAGATCCTTCACCTGGACCCAGTGCCCACGCTCGACGGATCCTCCCAGGTCATCTGCCACGGTCACCGTGACCCAGTACCGGCCCGGCGCATCCCAGGTATGGCTCACCGCGGCGCCATCGCTCGAGGTGGTGCCGTCGCCGAAGTCCCATGCATGGTCCAGCGTCGCCTCATCGTCAGCGATGACCGAAACCTCCAGGTCCAAGGCTTGCCCCTGGACCCCTTCGGTCTCGCCGATGAAGCTCACGACCATTCCCAGCGCGGGTACCCATGGCGTCAGTCCGGCGCTGGCTCCGTAGTGGACGGCCACCCAGGAGCTGGACCCATATTCGTAGGTCCGCCCGGATCCCATCACCAGCTCGGGGTACCCATCACCATTGTGATCGCCGCCGCCCGACATGGCGTTCCAGCTTGCGATCGGCAGCGCCCGGGCGCCAGCCCGCCAGTGCGTGCCATCCACGAGGCCCGTGGACGAGCCCGACAGCACCACTGCCCTCGTCGAGTTGTGGAAGCCCCCTTCCGGCTGGCCGACCAGCACGTCGTCGTAGCCATCGTTGTCGACATCCCCGAGGCCCACGAGCTGGTGGCCGAAGCCCTCGCCGTAGCCGATGGAGTCGAAGGTCTGGTGGACGGTCGTCTCGAACCCCTGGGATGTGCCGAGCACCACGTGGATGCGACCGGATCCCACATCATGGACATGGCCGGGGGCCCCGATGACGAGGTCGCGATGGCCGTCTCCGTTGATGTCCGCATCTGCAGTCAGCTCGAAGCCGAATTCCCCACCGTCGACCGTCCCCCACCAGGTCTGGTCCGGGGGCGTCAGGAGATCACCCGTGGACGACCCCAGGTACAGATCCACGCGGCCAGGCGAGCCGGCCGTGGCCGCCGTCGCACCAGGAGAGCCCACCAGGAGGTCTCCATACCCGTCTCCGTCGACGTCGCCGGCAGCTGCGAACGTGGTGCCGAAGGTCGCGTTCCCGGCTGCCCCCAGCAGCGTCTCGTGCTCTTCTCCGACCCCGTCGGCCTCCCCGAGGAAGGTGCGGAGCCGCCCCCGTCTGGTGCCCTGGCCCGCCAACGCGCGCAGGGGAACGTAGGCCGACACCGCCATGTCCTCGTAGCCGTCACCGTTGATGTCCCCGATGGGTCCCGGGCGCCATTCCTCGTCGTCGAAGCCTGTGGAGGGTGTGTCCCGCTCCTCCAATGTCGGCTCTTCATCCCAGGTGTCCTGTCCGAAGCGGATGACCAGCCCGAACGTGTCCACGCCCGGCAGGGGTTCGATGGATAGCAGTTCATCCATGCCGTCCCCGTTCAGATCGCCGCCATACACCACGCTGGGACTTCCCATCTCCTCCAAGGAGACGGTGTCTGAACTGACCGACGACCTGGTGAGAGGGTAGTCCGTGTAGTGGGTCTGTCCGAGATCCACCGACAGGCTCTCGCTCGACGCGAGCCCCTCGTCACTGCCCTCGTGGATGTGGAGCTGCGCATCCACCTTTCCGTACCAGTCCTCCACGTACCGGATCAGGGCGAGGTCATCGAATCCGTCCCCATCGAAGTCACCCTTGGAGGTGACATGTCGGCCGTACACGTCAGGCCCGGGGGCGAACCAGTCTTCGAAGACTTCCACATGACAACCACAGCTGGGGTCGTACACGAGGCTCGTCGGCTCCTCGATGTAGAGCATCAGGCGTGGCGCCGACCGCAGTGCCCCTTCGACGGCTTGTCCGGTCGGCCCCTCGGCCATGCCGGCGCTGCCGAACCACAGGCTGCCGGTGCCGAACTGGGACATCATCACATCATCGTACCCATCGCCATCCACATCCCCCAGCGCAGCCACGGATCGGGCGAGGGGGTCCATGGTGTCCACGAAGGTCCCCATGCCATGCTTCGCGGCCGCAGTGACCTGGGATGCACCCGCTTCCCAGCTCCAGGCGCGTGCCCATGACATCCACAGCGTGTCTGGCTCGGAGACCAGGGGAAAGTCGCCGTCGGGATCATCCGAGGGCCACCCCTCGCTGGCCCCACCTTGCACGACATCGTCCCGGCCATCGCCATCCATGTCGCCAGCACCATGGACCGCGCGGCCTCCAAGGGTCCGACTGAAGGTGACGTCCGTGGTCCCGCCTGTGTACAGGTCGAATCCATCCTCACCTGCGCGTTGCAGGACCAGCTCGTCGTCGCCGTCCGCGTCCATGTCGCCTACGCAACGGACCGCCAGTCCGAGGGTCTCCTCCGCCTGTGCTCCCCAGAGTTCCACCCATTCCGTGCTGGCGAACCCGGAACCATCCCCGTCGAACACCCGCACCCGCCCCGCGGCCACGAGCGAGGGGCTGGCGTTGTCTGCCTGCGGTTCTCCCACCACGAGATCGGGCTCGTCGTCGCCGTTGACGTCTCCCACGCACAGAGACACCCCGAAGCGGCCCCCCGAGGCCCCCGTCCAGGTGTCGGAAGCCACCGAAGCCAGCCCAGTGGAAGACCCTTCGTACAGGAGGACCTTGCCGCCGGCGGTCTCCGGTTCGCCGACGATCAGGTCATCGTAGCCGTCGCCGTCCACGTCCACGAGATCGAGCGCCGTGCCGAACCGCCCACCCGCGGCCGAGCCATACAGCGTGAGATCCACCGTGGCATCCGGACCGTCTGCCGTTCCCAGGTGGACCTCCACGGCTCCCCGGTCGTCCAGACCACCATGGTCCCGCTTCGGGATGCCGATGATCAGATCCAGGTGACCATCGCCGTCCACATCGCCGGAGGCCATCGTCCGGCCAAACTCCTCGTCGTGGGCAGCTCCCAGGAGGGTCTGGTGGGGCTCGGTCTCGAAGCCCTCACCGTCTCCAAGGTACAGATCGACCCATCCTGCACCGGCGCCGTCCTCGTAACTGGGGTAGCCGGCCCAGAGATCGGGGTGTCCATCGCCGTTGACATCACCGGCCGCGGCGAAATCCACCAGGGCCTCCTCGAAGCCAAGCAGTTGCTGCGCTGGGATCCCCCATCCCCATCCGTTCCAGTAGGGGTCGACGGTCACCGGCCACACGGCGCCGGCGACGTCGACGACCAGCGCGAAGCCGGTCCGTGTGGCTTCCACGGTCAGGGCGAGTCTCTCACCGGCCGCATCCCAGGCAGCCAGACCGTCGGCGAACCAACCCGTGCCCTTCTCACCGACACGGACCGACCTGTCGACCACATCGACCGGCTGATCGACCGGCACCTCGATGCGAAGCACGCCGTCGTCATCGTGGGGTGCCTGGATGGTCCAGCCCTGCCGGAAGCCCCGGGTCGTGGTGTCCCACCAGGACGTGACACCCCCAGCTGTGGCCGACATGCGGTGAAGACAGTCCCCCCTGGCATCCTTCCGCTCGTCACCCGGCACACAGTGCGATGACCGGGGGGAGGTGGTGTCCACCGCGATGCCATCCACCCTGGCCGCACCCATGGTGAGCGGGCGTGCATCCACCGGCGTGTGGCGCCGGGCCTTCAGCTCTACGCTTCCTCCATCCCCCCACAGGAGCGCGGCACCTCGCGCCCCATGGATGTACGCCAGCCCGCCTTCCACCTGGCGTGCCTGGGAGGCGTCGTCGGTGACGCGCTGTGCAAGCGCCCTGCTCCAGACAGGATCGTCCAGGGTGCGGTTCGCGCCAGCCGTCGGGACCACCGCGCCGGTGTCCTTGGCGACTCCAAGGGTCTCGATGGGCGGCGAAGAGGCCTGGAGGCTGCGCGCGGGCTCCGTGTTCGACGCGTCGTCCGGATTCCGGGACTGCCGCCCCTGTTCAGGTTCGCCGTGCAGCGCCTCCCACATCAGGAGGGTGAGTCCCAGTACTGCAGGCACGGCGACCCTACGCGTCCAGATCATGATGGCTCCCTTGGGATGGCTGTCCGAGTGAATGAGGGTACCGAGTCGGTTGCGGGGCCGGCAAGGCGTGCGCCTGATCCCGCCCGGAGCCGGGTGGTTCCCGACCGCCACCACAGCGTGGCCGTCTGGATGGAAGGTGTCCCGGTATTCCCCGGGCGATGGGACCATGCGGGCGCTGCCTGCCGCGCCCGTCAGGTTCGCCTACGCCGCACACCGATCAACATCAGCCCAACGCCAAGCCCCCCGATCGCGCCAGGCACCGTCGAGCACCCGGCCGAGCTCCCAGCTCCCCTCACCTTCAGCCGCTGGGGCTCCGCCCAGACGCCTTCGAGGCCGGTCGCATCCACGCCACGGGCCGACCACCACAGCTCGCGGTGGCCTTCAGGCAGGTCGAGATCCGCGACGACGAACTCGGCGTCGCCGGCCACGAAGGCCTCGGTCAGCAGATCGGTGAGACCCTCTTCGGTGAACACGCCCACTTGCAGCTCCACGGTGTCACCATCCGGGTCCAGGGGCGTCTTCACCTCGAAGGCCACGGGCGCATCGAGACGGACCCGGGCCCCGTCCGTGGGACCGACCAGCACGGGCGCCTCCGGCGGCAGGTCCGGCCCGCCGACCCGCACCTTGATCATGTCCCAGGGGCTGCGCATGCCCGAGGCGTCGATGGCCTGCACCCGCAGGTACCAGTCGGTGCGGTCGGTCAGCTCGATGCCCTCGCCCGCAAGATCCCAGACCACCTCGTCGCCGACGGGATCGAGGGGGTTGGAGGGCAGCTCGAGGCGCTCGTCGGACCGGAAGGCGCCGGACGCATCGAGCTGCAGCACGTGCCGCACGCTCTCCCCCTCGGGATCGACGCCGGGCAGTGCGTGGACCGCCGGCGCATGCTCGACACCCTGTTCGCCGGGCCCTGGCCACTGGATCGAAGGGGCCGTCGGAGCCGAATTCAAGACGCTGTGGACGTAGGAAGCCAGCTCGGACCAGTCCGAGGCCAGGCCATGCTCGTCGACGGCGCGCACGTGCCAGTCGACCCGGGCGTCCTCTGCCGGTGAGCCCACCGGTGCCGTGGAGACCAGGACGCCCTCGGCGGAGGCCACGTCCCAGCTCAGCGGCTCCTCGGAGGTGCCGTCCCACAGCTCCACCTCGTAGGTCACCACGTCGCCATCGGGATCCTGCGACGCCAGCCACTGCAGAGACGCCCCGGCGTGGACCACGACATCGCCTTCCACGGGGTAGGCAAGCTGGGGAACCGACGGCGCCTCCTCGGCGCTGTTGATCGTGAGCGCGCGGACCTCCGACCAGGGCGAGGCCACGTGGGCGTCGACGGCCCGGACGGCCCAGTACAGCGCCGCGTCCTCCTGCAGGGCCGGATCGACCGTCCAGGTGCTGGAGGTCAGGCCCACCTCGTCCCACACCGCCGGAGACAGATCGGGCTGCAGTGCGATGCGCACCTGGAAGGTCTGGGCCAGGCCGCGGGGATGGGCCGATGCCTGCCAGGCCAGCGTCGGCGTGAGGGTCGTGAGCTCTGCATCCGCATCCGGGATCAGCAGCGTCGGTGCGACGGGACCTTCGTAGGTGAGCGGGTCGGTGCCCTCGAGGTACTCCGTGAGGTTGGAGCGGCCGTCCCCGTCGGGATCGTCGGTAGCATCGGACTGGTCGGGGTCGAGGCCCACCTCGGTCTCCCAGTCGTCCGGCAGGCCGTCTGCGTCCGCGTCGACGTCGACCGAGCCCGTGTCGCCGAGGGACACCGGCGCAGGATCGAGCACGCCACTGGCGCTGCCGTAGACGATGCGGGTGACGTACTCCGCTCGGGGCTCGGGCCAGGGTGCCGCACGCAGGCCGAAGATCAGGTCTCCATACCCGTCTCCGTCGATGTCGCCGGCCGAGGCGAGGCTGCCGCTCTGGACGTCGTTGCGGAGGGAGTTCGCGTACCGGCTCTCGTCCACGTGGGTCCAGATGGGCGTCATCCAGGTCTCCGACACCCACGACGGCGTGGCATCGATGCCTGTGGCATCTGCAGCGTGGATCACCACCCTCGGCTTGTCCGCCCCCATCGCACCCGGCACACCGAGCATCAGCTCCGCGTGCCCGTCACCGTCCACGTCGTCGGTGACCACCACGTTCACACCGTGGCCGTTGTCCCAGACACCCGGGCTCAAGGTGACGTCGGGCGTCGCGGCAGGCCCCTGGGCATCACCCCAGAAGATCAGCGCCCGCGTGTCCACCGGCTCGACCTCACCCCGGTAGTTGTCGCGGGGTTGCTCCCCCAGCACCAGATCCGCGTAGCCGTCTCCGTCGAGATCGCCGCCATCGATGTGGATGCCCACCCGGGGCCCGTCGACCTGGCCATCGAAGGTCCACGCAGCGGGTGTCTGCAGTCCGCTGGCGCCACCGAGGTACAGGTACACGCGACCCACGTAGTCACTGCCATCCTTGTGCAGGGGCGCGCCCACGGCCACGTCGTCGTAGCCGTCGCCGTCGATGTCGCCGACACCGCGTACCGTGGTGCCCATCCTGCTCCAGGCAGACGTGCCGTCGATGGTGGCGCTCGCCGTGGTGGGAATGCCTGTGGAGCTGCCGAGGAACACGCTGAAGCCGCCCGCATCCCGTTCCGAGCTCGAGATGTCCTGGAAGGGGTGGCCGACCACGACGTCGTCGTAGCCATCCCCGTCGATGTCACCGGCGATCACGGCATCCCAGCCGAAGCCCTGGCCGGAGCTCCCCGTGAGGGTCGTGTCCGCCGTGGACGACAGACCGCTCGCGCTTCCATGGTGGAGCTGGACCTCCTCGCCCGAGTCGCTGTGGCCACCGACGAGCAGGTCGTCGTAGCCATCCCCGTTGACGTCGCCGCCGTCGACCAGGAGGCCGAAGTAGTCCGAGCCCCCGTCACCACACAACCAGACGTGCTCGTCCTCTTCCACACCATCCGCACTTCCCAGGTGCACGTAGACGGCGCCGAACCTGCCCTCCCAATTGCCACAGTCCTCGTTGGGTGCCGTCACGGCGATGTCGTCGAAGCCATCGCCGTCCACGTCGCCGATCCCCGCCACGCGGTTGCCGAACCGGGAGCGGTGGCGGCCGGCATAGAGGTTGTCAGGCCCACACGGAGGCAAGGAGCTTCCATCACACCAGGTATAGTCAACGAAGTACTCGTCGTGGTTGGACGACGTCGTCAGCAGATCACCGGTCACATCGGGCGTCTCGAAGGTCTCCTCACCAGCGAACCAGCGCACCCCTCGATGGTCGGCCGCCATCACATCGACGTGACCGTCGCCGTCGATGTCGCCGGGTGCGACGAGGAGCCGGCCGAGACCCGCATGGTGGACCATGCCGTCCCAGACGTGCTCCACCTCGTCGACGACTCCGGATGCGCTGCCCCTGAACAGGTACAGCCGACCTTCTCCGAAGGCCTGATGGGTCAGGTTCGGCGCAGAGACGACCAGGTCGCCGTACCCGTCCCCGTCCATGTCGCCGGGGCTGGCCGCCGCCGCGCCGAAGCTCGCGTGCGCATCACCGCTCCAGACGCTGCCCACCTGGTCATCGGTGCCGAGGGTCACATCGAGAGACAGCCCCGTGGACGATCCGGCATAGATGGACAGCTTGGGCTCCATGGCGAGCGCGTCGTCCCACTGGGGCCAGCTGCTCCTCTCGACGTAGCGGCTCGCCGCCACGTCGTCGTGGCCATCGCCATCGAGGTCGCCCGCGCGCCCAAGGGCCCAGCCCAGCCATGCGCCCTCCTCGTCTCCGTCGATGGTGGCGTCGGCCGTGGCCGGCAGGCCGCTGCCCGTGCCTTCGTACACATGGATCCGGCCGGCGTTCATCAGGGTTCCCGTGGTGTCGGACACCTCGTGGCGGGGCTCTCCCACCACCAGGTCGGGTTCCCCGTCACCATTGACGTCCACTCCACCCAGCAGCGCGTTGCCGAACGACCCGGTGAGCGCGGTGGTGTTCGAGGTCCAGGTCTCGTCCGGCGTCGTGGACAGCCCCGTGGCGCTTCCCAGGAACAGCTGAACCTTGCCGGTACCATCCCTGGGTGCACTCACCGCCACATCGTCGTAGCCGTCCCCGTCGACGTCCCCGACGAAGGTGACCGCCCAGCCGAAGAGACCACCGACCGCGCCACCGTCGATGGTGACATCCGGCGTGGAAGACAGGCCCGAGGCACTGCCGAGGTAGACCTCGATGCGCCCCTGCCAGGTCAGCGTGTCGGTGAGGTACGGCGCCCCCACGACGACGTCGTCATGGCCGTCTCCGTCGATGTCGCCGCCCGAGGCAAGCGCCCACCCGAACCGGGCACCGGCCGTCGGCGTGGAGGAGAAGATGCTCTGGGACATCTCCTGGTCGAAACCACCCTCCTCGCCGAGCCACACGACCACCCGCCCGGCCGCACTGAGTGGGTTGCCCAGGCCGTCGTCGTACGTTCCGTAGCCATCGCCCAGGATCGCATCGAGGATACCGTCTCCATCCACGTCACCCATGGAGAGCGCCTGGGGAGCGTACAGGCCGCCCATCGGCTCCCACCCGTCCGCTGACCAGGACGGATCGACGTGCACCGGCCAGGCGGCCTCCTCGGTGTCGACCACGAGGACGAAGCCATCATCCGCGGGGTCGGCGATCACGTCGAGCGGGCGGCGGTCCGCGTCCCATGCACGGATCCGGGTGCCCTGCCAGTCGCCCTGCAGGGTCTCGACGTTCAGAAGGCCTTCGTCCACGCTCACGATCCCGTCGTCGAGTTCCACCTGGATGCGCAGCTCCGCTGCTCCACCAACCGACGGGGCCGCCACGTCCCAGCCCTGCTTCAGCGCGTCGGACTCGCCTTCGAACCACGCGGTGACGGCTCCCGTGGTGACCTCGAGCCGGCCCTCACAGGCATCCTCTCCGGGGGCGTGATCAGACGCCTCTCCACAGCCCTGCGACAGGGTCGCCTCACCGGATGCCAGGGGCTGACCGTCGACCCACACACCGGCGGTCTGCAGCGTCAGCGTGCGATCGAGGGCAGCGTGACGCACCGTGGCCTTGCCTCGCGGGTCGAGCTGCAGGTCGAGCGCCGGGCCGGGCAGGTCCATGTGCCAGCCGCCATCGGGGCCCGTGGTGATCGCGGCCAACCCGGTGGGCAGCGTACCGGCACCGGGCAGGTGCAGGGCGCCGCCCCCTGCGACCTTCTCGCTTCGAAGCGCCGGTGTCTGCGAGACCGGTTCGGAATTGCCGGTGGTCCGGGGACCGGACCAGGCGGCCCAGAGGACGCCGGCAGAGCCGGCTGCGAGCGCGATGACGAGGGACAGGCGGGGATTCATGGCAGGCCTCCGAGGCAGACGTGATCGAGTGTACCGAACAGCTGCACACAGCCCCCGTCAATTCGCGAACAAGTCGCCCGCTGGCGTCGCTTCTGGGCGTACCGAGGTGAACCGGGAGGGTCACCTCCTACGGCGCCGGCGGCCTGCCAGAAGCAGACCGAAGCCGAGCCAGCCTGCGGACACGGGTGCGGTCGAGCAACCTGCCGAGAGTCCGGTCTGGGTCACGCTGACGGCCGCAGGGTCTGCCCAGGGACTCGTCTTTCCGGTGCTGTCGACGGCCCGGGCAGACCACCAGAAGTCCTCATGGCCGGCGGGCAGCTCCAACCTGGCGCTCACGGCGCCCTCCCCGACGAGGCCTTCTCGAATCTCCAGGAGTTCGTCGAGACCGGAATCCGTGAAGAGGCCGATGGTCACCTCCACCTCGTCGCCATCGGGATCCACCGGCCGCGTCGCCACGAAGGTGGCCGGCTGCGAGCCTTCGAGGTCCTCACCTGCCGTGGGTGCCAGCAGTACGGGCGCCTCCGGCGGAAGATCCGGCCCTCCCACACGGAAGGACACGGCCTCCCAGGCACTGGCGACACCGCCCACATCCACCGCCTGAACGCGTGCGTGCCAGTCCTGCCGGTCACGCAACACCAGCCCCGCATCGGCCGGCGACCACGAGAGCCGGTCACCCTCTTCCACAGGGAGCACGACCTCCATCAGGTCCTCGCTGTCGAAGGACACCTGCGAGTCCAGCTGCAGGACATGGACCACGGCGCTGCCTTCGGGATCCACGGCCGCCTGGAGCTCGATGATCGGCGTCGTACGAACCCCCGTGGCGCCATCCTCGGGTGACAGGAACGCATGCCCCGCTGGCGGCGCATCCACCGTGCTGAAGACGAAGTCCTCCCAGCGGGACCAGAGGCTGTCGTTTCCATGCTCGTCGAGGGCCCTGACCCGCCAGCTGTACATGACATCCTCCACCAGCGTCGTGGCGGGGGTCCAGCTGAGGAGGGGTCCCTCCTCCCCGGGGGACACGAAGGCGACGTCGACGATCGCGCCGTGATCATCGAGACACTCCACCTCATACGAGACGGCATCGCCGTCCGGATCCGACGAGATGGACCACTGCAGGGTCAGGCCGCCGGCTCCCGCGACAGCCCCCTCCACGGGGTATGCAGGCACCGGAGGCGTGGGCTCGGACTCCGTGGCGTTGACCTGGAAGAACCATGTGTCGCTCCAGTCCGTCGAGATGGACCCATCGGACGCACGAACGCGCCAGGCGAGCGACGCGTCCTCGTCCAGCTCCGACTCGGGGAGCCAGTGCGTCGCCCCCGGCACGTCAGCCTCGGCCACTACCTGGAGAAGATCCTCGGACAGGATCTGGACCTCATAGGTCTGTTCCCGTCCGAGCGGGTGAGCCGTCGCCTCCCAGCGAAGCAGCGGCGTCAGGCTCGAGACCTCGGTGTCGTCCGAAGGCGCCACCAGCACCGGGATCGCAGGCCCCTCGTAGACGGTCGGATCCGTGCCTTCGAAGAGCTCCTCCGCGTTGGTCCGACCATCGGCGTCATCGTCCGCCGTCGGATCCAGATCGAGACCGAACCCATCCTCCCAGGAGTCGGGCAGTCCGTCAGCGTCCGCATCCTCGAACGACACCACCACGTTCCAGGCCTTGGTCCCGCTGCGGTCCAGCTGGTCGGTCACCCTCACGTGGAAGGTGGCAACACCCTGCACCGCCTGCACCTCGTCAGGTGTCCACGTGAGGGTTCCCCGCCAGGGGTCGACCACCGTGCCTTCCGGTCCGGACACGAGCTCATAGCGCAATGCGCCGCGGCCCCCGTCTGCCAGGAGCTGCACGTCGTAGGACTCTCCCTCCTGCACGTTCCACACCGTGGGCTGTTGGAGCGTCGGGGGCCCGGCATGGACCGTGACCACCGCCTCCGCCTCCGCCACATCGCCACCGTGATCGGCCGTCACACGGAGGATGTGCTGGCCGGGCTCCACTCCCTCCACGGTGATCGTGTCGCCGGTCCCCGTCAGCGAGAGCCCGTCCGACCACCAGGTGAAGGTCACGTTCGCGGCGTCGTACGCGCCTGCGGTCACCGTGACCTCCACGCTCGTGTCTTCGTCCAGGGTCAGCTCCTGCAGCCCTGTGATGGCGAAGGGTCCCGCCTGACCTGTGAGCCCATCTTCACCGCCATACCAGACATAGGCGCCCGACCGGTCGTCGGTGCCGGGAATCCCCAGGGCCCCGATCACCAGGTCGGCGTAGCCGTCGCCATTGAGGTCCCCGGCATTGGCCAGGCTCGAAGGCCCATCGAAGGGCGTCAGCCACATCGGTGCCGACCATGACGGCGTGTCGTCCAGACCGGTTCCATCCGAGCCGTAGACCTTGACCGCTGGCTCGTCGATCCCATTGCCGGCGAGGGATGCGACGTCGGGATGTCCGTCGCCGTCCACGTCGGGCAGGGAGGCGATCGCCAGGCCGAGGCGCCCGGGTGCATCGTGGACGATCTCGTCATCCGCCACGCTGGAGACCGAGTCGCCTCCGTGGAAGAGCAGGATGCGGCCCACGACCACGCCGTCGTCTTCGTGGCCGGGTTCTCCGACGAGGAGGTCATCGATGCCATCTCCCGACACGTCGCCGGGTGCCGCCAGGCTGGCACCGAAGGACGACTCGGCGGTGCCGATCTCCAGCGATGCCCAGGGCGTGGACTCCAGTCCCGTCGACGACCCGCGGTACAGGTGCACTCGGCCCTCGCCTGTCGGGGACTTCACGTCGGTGATCGCCACGTCGTCGTACCCGTCGCCATCCATGTCGCCCACGCCTAGGAGCCGGTTGCCGAACTCCGTGGCGCCCGACAAGTCCGGAATGGTGACCGAAGGCGTGGTCGGGATGCCCGCTGCGCTTCCCAGGTACAGGCGCACGTTCTGGTCGACGTGGCTCACGATGACGTCGTCGTAGCCGTCCCCGTTGGTGTCGCCCGCCCCGGCCAGGACGCCGCCGAAGTTGTAGCTGTAGTACGTGGTGGGGCTCGGGATGCCCGCCGACATCTGCTGGAACGCCAGCCCGGTGGAGGACCCGTGCACCATGTGGAACCGCCCGTAGCCTCCGATGGCCACGTCGCCGTACCCATCCCCATCCACGTCGCCTACCGGCACGGCATGTCCGGCGAAGGAGACCAGCCCGGATCCGACATCCGCCAGCTCGATCGTGGATTCCGGCACGCGGGACGGCCCTTGTCCGCGGCCTGGGTGGACCGACAGGAGCCCGAGCCCTCCAGGCAGGGAGATGTCCGGATCGGCCACGAGGAGATCGTCGAGTCCATCGCCATCCACGTCTCCCGCAGAGGCGACCACGCTGCCCGGGTTGGAGGCATCCCCACACCAATAGGTGTCCCCGCCCCACGGGCCTTCCGTCAGCACCTCACATGGCTGTGCCCGATCGGCCGCGTGTACGAGGTGGCCTTCGTCCTCCAGGCTCCCGGTGCCCAGGAGATCCTCCGCCGAATACACCCAGACCCTGTTGCCGCCCGCGATGACATGCATCATGCCGTCGCCCACGACGTCGCCCGCCGCGGCCAGGAAGGCCCCCTGCCTGCCCTCCGGGACGTTCGACTCCGTCCGCCAGGTGGCGTCCAGTTCCAGTCCGTTCGCACTTCCACGGTAGACGAAGAGCGCCCCCTCGTTGACCTGACCGTTGTCGAACAGGGACGCACTCACCACCACATCATCGTACCCATCGTCGTCGAGATCTCCGAGCGCTTCCATCTGGGCACCGAATGCGCAGCCGAGCACGGTGCTGGCAGGATCGGGAGCCTGGTGGAGATCCCGCAGGATGGTGGTCAACTCGAGACCACCGTCCCCCCATGAATAGACGCGCACCTCCTGCGCGCTCACGTAGTCGAAGTCGGCGCCAGACTCGCTGTAGGTGGCGGAGGACACCGACCGCTGGAGACTGCGAACCAGGAATTCGGGCTCCCCGTCACCATCGACGTCGCCGGCACGGGCCAACCGCTCGCCCAGACGCTTGTGGTGAGCCAGGCCCTCCAGGATCTCCTCCGCGGTGGCCTCCCCACCTGTCGCGTCCCCCAGGAACAGGTGCACGCGCCCGCGGTTCACGCCATTGTCGACCACGTCAGCCAGGTCGGTCGGTCCATACAACAGCTGTTCTGCGTCGGGGTCGTCGTAGTAGGGCTCTCCCACCACCACATCGTCATGACCGTCCCCGTCCAGATCCCCGACGATCTCCACCTGCATGCCGAATCGGCCCGTGAGGGCGGCATCGGTGGCGCTCCAGGTGCGGGCTGCCGTGCTGGACAGTCCCCCTGTACCCCCGAGGTACACCCGCACCTGTCCGCCCGCATCGAAAGGTGCTCCGACCACGAGGTCGTCGACGCCGTCTCCGTCGAGGTCGCCGTCCGTGGACATCGCCCTGCCGAACTCCCCACCACTGGCGGTACCCTCGAGGGTGACGTCCGGCGTGGAGGCCAGTCCGGTGGCGCTGCCCATGTACACACGCACCACACCGACCTCGATGCCCGACACGGACTCTTGGTAGGCCCCCACCGCGAGATCGGCGTACCCGTCTCCATCGAGGTCCCCTCCACCCGCCAGATCGTGACCGAACATGGTGCCCGCCTCGGTAGCCGTGAGGGTCAGATCGGGTTCGGCCGACAACCCCTCCTCGGACCCGTGGAAGATGAGCACACGGCCCTGGTCGAAGGTCAGGCTGTCGTCCCACAGCGGAAAGCCCACGACCACATCGTCGTGGCCATCTCCATTGACGTCGCCCGCCGAAGCCACACGAGCCACGCCGTGGTCCTCACCGACGTCTGCAAGGGCCGCATGGCTCCAGGTCCACGGCACCCACGTCGGGTCGATCCCCACCGGGAACCGGGCACCCGTGGCATCGGCCACCAGCACGAACCCATCGGCACTCGCACGAGCAGTGACAGGCAAGGCGCGCCCCGTTGCATCCCACGCCTTCAGGTCGCTACCGAGGAGTCCCATGCCCTCCTGCCCGATCTGCAGGGCACCCTCCTCCACATGGACCGGCTCATGGGGTACCTCCACATGGATCCGCAGCTCGTCGGCATCCGGTGCACTGTGGATCGTCCAGCCCTGCCGGAGCCCTCGTGCGTCGGCATCCCACCAGGAGGTCACGTACCCCTGCTGCAGCGTCAGCCGTTCGGCGCAGCCTCCCGGAGGGGCGAGCTCGGCCGCCGTGCAGTCCTGGACGCCCGGCGTTCCCCCGGTCAAGGTCACTCCGGAGACAGCCGCCGTCCGCATGGTCAGGGTGGGTGCCGTCTCCAGGGGCGTCCCCTGCACCCCGTTTCGTGGGGCCAGGCGCAGCTCCACCGAGCCGTCCTGCTTCCAGGTCAGACCGAGTCCGGCGTCCACGGCTGCCAGGTACGCGCGCCCGTCGCGCACCGTAGGTACCAAGGCCGCCTCCCGCATCCCGGCGCTGACGGACTGCCACCAACCCGCGCCGACGTGGTCCTCCTCGACCGGGCTCGGAGGGCCAGCGGCCGTATCGCCAGGTGTCGCCAGCTCTCCATCATCCCGCGGCGACGCTTCCCACGTGACGCCGACCAACACCAGCAGGATGGACAGGCCCGTCAAGACTCGTACGTTCGTCATCGTCCACTCCTCCGGCGTCGGGCCCAGCCCATCAGCGTTGCCCCCAGGAACAGCCCCAGCGTGCCTCCCGGCCCCGTCTCACACCCTGCCGTCGCCGCGCGCGGTGTCACATCCAGCCGTCGTGGCGGCGACCAGGGGCTGGCCTTGCCCGTGGCGTCGGTCGCCTGGGCCGACCACCACAGCTCCGTGTGGCCCTCCGGGATCGGGAGCTCGGTGACCACGCCCCCATCGCCGGTGAGACCTTCCGACCACGCCACCGGATCGTCGGCCACGTCCGATGTGAACAGTCCGATCGCGACCGTGACCGCATCGCCATCCGGATCGGTCGGCAGGTTCGTCACGAACCGGACGGTCTGGCCCGGCCACATGCTCTCCCCCTCGGCCGGCGCCAGGAGCGTCGGCGCACCGGGTGCCAGATCGGGCCCGCCCACGCGGAAGGCGCCGGTCACGAAGGCACTCGCGATGCCTCCGACGTCGACCGCCTGCGCTCGGACATACCAGTCGGCCCGATCGCGAAGTTCGAGTCCCTGATCCGCAGGCGACCAGCGGATGGTCCCGTCCTCGGCCGGAGGGAGCGCGACCGACAGTGCGTCCGCCCCGTCAAAGGAAGGCAGCGTGTCCAGCTCGAGCACATGCTCGACATCCTCGCCTTCCGGATCGACAGCGGCACGAAGGAGGAAGGTGGGGTTCGTGGACACGCCGGCGGCATCTTGCACAGGCTCGAGGAGCGCGAGACCTTGCGGTGCACCATCCTCCAGGCTGTAGCGGAACGCCTGGACATCCGACCATGCCGATGCCATGCCCTCCTCGTCGACGGCCCGGATCTGCCACTGGTAGACGTGATCCTCGACCAAGGTCGTAGAAGGAGACCACACCTCGGCTGCCTCGTTCGTGGCGACCTCCACCAGGGCGCCGTCCTCCTCCATCAACCGGATGTCGTAGGCCAGTGCGTCCTCGTCGGGGTCGAAGGAAGGTGTCCACTGCAGGACGGCCGGATCTTCAGCCGCCACGCCGTCGTGCGGCGGATGGATCTGCACCGGCGTGTCCGGCGGCGACGAGAGGGCGTTGACCCGCAGGGAGGAGGCATCCGACCAGGGTGAAGACGCCCAGCCATCGTGGGCCCTCACCTGCCACCATCCCCAGTCATCCTCCACCAGGGACGGGTCGACCGACCAGGTGGAGCTCGTCAGGCCCGACACGGAGGCCACGAGGTTCGTGAGCGCCTCATCGTCATAGACCTGCACATCGAAGGTCTGCGCGTACGCCAACGGATGTTCGGACGGCGTCCACGCGAGCACCGGATTCAGGGTGGCCACCTCTTCGCCTTCTGCGGGCCAGACCGGTGTGGGGGTGGACGGTCCCTCCCACGTGCTCGGGTCGGAGCCGTCGGCCAGCTCCTGGGCATTGGTGCGGCCGTCGAGATCATCGTCGAGCGCCGCATCGTCGACGAGGGGATCCAGGCCGTACTCCTCCTCCCATCCGTCCGGCAGGCCATCTCCGTCGGTGTCGGTCGTCCCGCCGTCCACGACGAGCACATGCGTCCACGACGCGGACACGCCCGTCTCGTCGGTCGCCGAGACCTCCAGCACCCAGGGGCTCACCATGGCTTCGGCCCAGCTCGGGGTCCACGTCAGTGCGCCGGTCTGGGGATCGATGGAAGCGCCGCCCGGTCCCTGCTCCAGCGTGTAGACGTAGTCGACGCCATCAGGCCCCTCCGCGGTGATCTGGGCGGTGTACTCCACGCCCACGTCGGCGGTCAGTGCGGCGTCGGCAGACAGCGCCGGCGGAGGGTTGAAGACGACGATCTCCACAGTGCGCGAGGAGAGCTCCCCCTCGTCCGTGGACGCCGTGAGCGTCACCTCATGGACGCCCGCTTCGATGGCCTGCAGCGACGCCGTGTGATCCAGGGTGGTGCCTCCCATCGTGCCCAGATCCCAGGTGAACGTCACGTCGGCGGACTCGTAGCCGTACACCCACACCGACATGTCGTAGGCGTTGCCGTTCTCCAGCACGAGATCGGACATCCCGAGGATCACGCCCGGCGTGGGTGCCCCCTGAAGACCACTCGGTCCACCGAACCACAGGTAGGCCCCGGACTCGTCGTCACTGCCAGGAATGCCGCTCACGCCGACGACCAGGTCCTCGTAACCATCACCGTTGATGTCCCCAGCCGCATCGAGCGTGGTGGCGTGGTCGAAGGGAAGCACCCACGGCGGAGAGGACCAGACGGCCGTGGTGTCCAGCTGGCTGCCATCTCCCTCGAACGCGGCGACCCGGTGCCCGAGTCGACCGGCGCCCGTGAGCGCCACCACCTCTGGATGACCATCACCGTCCGCATCCTGCAACACCGTGAGTCCACCGCCGAGCGCGCCCGACTCGCCCCTTGGCAACAGCTGATCCGCGGTGGCATCCATCGAAGAGCCACCTTCGAACAGCAGCAGTCGCCCCTGGGGTTGTCCAGCCACCTCATGACCGGGCTCACCCACCACGATGTCGTCGTATCCATCACCATCGAGGTCGCCGACCCCCACGACGGCTTCGCCCAGTCGGCCGTCGGAGGCCGTACCGGAGATCGTCAACCATTCAGAAGAGGCAAGTCCGCCGCTCGTGCCGCGGTACACGAGCACGCGCCCCTTGCCCCCATCATGGTCGGGATCGGACACCGCCACGTCCGGGTGGCCGTCGCCGTCCAGATCCCCGACACCCGTGACGAACGAGCCGAACTCGACGGAGCTTGCCGGCGCCGGAATCGTCACGTCCGGGTCCACGGATAGACCGGTCGGGCCGCCGAGGTAGACGAACAGCCCCTGAGAGGAACCACTGCCTGGCGCAGCCACGATCACGTCGGCGTAGCCGTCCTGGTCCAGATCACCGGCACCCGACACGACCTGGCCGAAGGTGTACGCGGCCGGCGTGATCGTGCCCGGTGTCAGATCGAATGCATCGTCCGCGTCGAGGCCATCGGCTCCTCCAGAAAGCAGGATGGCGGCTCCCGAAGCACCCACCACCACGTCATCGAATCCGTCGCCGTCGACGTCGCCGACCCCCGCAGCGTCGATACCGGCGAGTTGTGCCCCGAGGTCGTCTGCATCGATGATGGCGTCCGCTTCCGAGAAGCTCGCGTCCCAACCTCCAAGGTGGATGGTCAGCCGGCCGTCGTAGCCGCCGGCCCCTACCGAGCCGCTCGGCCCCGCCACCAGCAGGTCGTCGTATCCGTCACCGTCGACGTCACCGATGCCCTGGACCGTGCGGCCGATATCGGCCTCACCCCAACAGTAATAGTCGATGACTCCCGGGCCGTCCGATCCCTCGAGGCAGTAGCGCCACCTCTCGAAGCCCACGACCTGGGTCGCCATGTCCTCGATCTCCGCTGCCGTGACGTTGTCTCCCTCGAAGCGCCAGGCCCGGTGCCCGCCGACGAGCAGGGACGGCTCCGACGTGCCGGTGATGTCCGCTGCGCCCGCGACCGAGCTTCCCATACCCGGCGCCGAGCTTCCCTCCACCCCGAGGACCTCGTCGGACTCGACGGCCCAGCTCCAGTCGGCGTCGACGCCATCCGCACCGCCTCGGTAGACGAACACACGACCCTCGTTGGTCTGTCCGCCGTCCCACAGCGGGGCGCCCACCGCGATGTCGTCGTAGCCATCGCCGTCGAGATCTCCGACGCCCGCTACCGAGGCGGCGAACGACGTACCGTCGTGCCCCAGGTACTCGTCGTACTCCTGGTCGGACTCGTAGAGCGTCGCGTCGAGGGTCATGCTCGTGGTGCCGCCTCTGTAGACCACGGCCTGCCCTTCCATCACCCAGTTGTACCAGTAGATGCCCATGGTCAGGCCGCTCTGGGTGGACCAACGCCGCTTGCGGGACGCGACGAGATCATCGAAGCCGTCTCCATCGACATCACCCGCGGGGGAAACCACCAACCCGAGGTGCTTGCGATACGCAGAGCCCTCCAGGATCTCGTCCGCCGTCGTGCCGGGGCCGCTCGAGCTGCCATGGAACAGGTGGATCCGCCCGCGGTCGGAGCCATTGTCGATGACACCGAGCTGGTTGACGGGGTCGGACCAGGTCACCGTGGCGGACCCATCGTCGTACCAGGGCTCGCCGACCGCGATGTCGTCGTATCCGTCGTCGTTCACGTCGCCGATACCGGCCACGCTGAGGCCGAATCGGCCATCGCCGGAGGCGTCGGTACCCGACCAGGTCTCGTCGGCCGCGGTGGAGGGGCCCGAGGCGTCGCCGAGGAACAGCTGCACGGCCCCTCCACTTCCGAACGGGCGACCGACCACCACGTCGTCGTAGCCATCGCCGTCAACGTCTCCCGCGATGTCGACCGAGGCGCCGAACTGTCCGTCCGCCACGCCACCCGTGAGCGTGACATCCGGCGTGGTGGACAGGCCGGTGGAGCTGCCGAGATACACGAAGGCCTTGCCCTTCTCGACACCGGAGACCGTGTGGTGGGGCGCTCCGACGATGAGATCATCGTATCCATCGCCGTCCACGTCACCACTGCCGAGTGCCTGCCCGAACCACGCCCCAGCCTGGCTTCCGATCAGGGTCTGGTCCGGCGTGTCGGGAAGCCCCGTCGCCGTGCCCTCGAACACCAGCACACGGCCGGCATCCACCGCGGTTCCGTCGTCCATGCGAGGCCAACCGATCGCGACATCCTCGTAGCCATCTCCATTGATGTCTCCGAGAGACCGGACGACCGACGAGCCGACGGCATCTCCAGGCGATGAAGGCCGGTGGGACCACGTCCATGGTGCCCAGGTAGGATCCACGTGGATGGGGAACCTGGCATTCTCCGTATCGGCCACGAGCGCAAAGCCGTCGTCGGTCTGCTCGAGGGACAGGTCGAGCGCCAGTCCGTCGGCATCCCAGGCGCGCAGATCGGCACCTTCGAGACCATGCCCCTGGCGGCCGACGCGGATCACGTCTTCGACGATCATCACCTCGGCGCCCTGCACCTCCACCTCGATGCGGACGTGATCCGCCGAGGGGGCTTCGAGCACCGTCCAGCCCTGTCGGAGGCCATCCTCCCCGTTGTCCCACCAGGATGTGACGGCCCCCTCCACGAGCTCCGCGCGGTGGAGGCAGTCGTGGCGAAGAGTCGACCCGGACGCATCTTGCACACAGTCGCCCACCTCCGGTCCCTCGGACGTGGGCTCCTCGAGTCCCGGCACGTGGCTCCGCATGCGGACAAGTCCCAGGCCCGGCGAAGATGCCAGCGGGCCCGCCTCCGACGGACCGGACCGTCCGAGGTGGGCCCACCCGTCGGGTGTCCAGCGCAGGGATAGATCATGCACCGGCTGGTCGAGGTGGACGACACCCCCGTGCACGGTGGGCTGGTACGGCTCGAGGGCGTCCTGTGGCAACCGGCCATGGCGACGCACCTCCGGAGGGGCCTGCGGCGCTGCAGGGCGTCCGGACGGCGTGCTCGTGCTGCCTACGAGCGGACCGGTGACGCCCTCGATCGGCTCGGACCGCTCGTGACCCGTCGACCATGCCGCGGCCGCGACCACCATCACCACCAGGGGTGCGCCCATACGCCAACGGTTTCCCACCATGCGATCCTCCCGAAATCGGCATGACGGTACCACTGATGTCCTCGTGACTTCCTGAACCAGCATGGTCCCGTCCAAGAATCGGCACACCATGGCGCCGGATCCAAACTTGCATACATCACTTTTGGCCACTGGGCTCAGATGTCACAGGTAGGACAAGACAATTGTACGCGGGGTACCCGAATCGATTGAGGTTCTGGGATCGGGGCGTCCGCCGGTCGAGCTGGCGGTGCCACCCCCCGGGCATGTCCCCACGTGCCCCTGCCCGAGCCTTCCGCTAGACACCCGACTAGAACCGTGCTCTCCTTTCGGTACCGGAGACCCCATGACCGAGAGACCCCGCGGCGAAGAAGAAGTCCGAACCGCCCTCATCGAGGCCGCCATCGCGTCCTACGTCGGTGAGGCCGAATTCTCCGTCCGACGCATCGCCTCCGCGGCCGGGGTCAACCACGGCCAGGTGCACCACTACTTCGGGGGCAAGCAGGGCCTGCGCGCCGCGATGCTCCAGTTCCTCGACGACGCCCTCGACGACGAGCTCGCCGCCGCCGGCGACGACATGGTCGCGCTCATGCGGGCCGCCGCCGGCAGGCTCTCCACCGATCGCCGCTACGTGCGGGCCCTCGCGCGCCGCCTGCTCGAGGAGCCCGAGGCCGAGCACTACCAGCACGACTTCGCAGTCGTCCGCCGCCTTCGTGCCACCCTCGGCGCCGGCGACGACGAACCCTGGAACCTCGCCATGGCCGAGGGCCTCGCCCGGGCACTCGGCTGGTCGTTCTTCGGCAGCTGGATCCGCCAGGCCCTCGACCTGCCCGATGACACCGTTCGTCACCTCGAGGCCCGCCTCGTCAAGCCCTCCCTGCTCACGCCGAAGGAGGGCTGATGGGGTCCGCGTTTTCCCGCACCCGCGGCATCGCCGCCCCCGCTTCACACCGCATGGAGGGTGAATGACCGTCCTCACGAGCCAGGTGGACCCCGCCAGCCCGGCCTACTCCGAACACCGGGAGCAGATGCTCGACCTGGTGGACCACATCCGCACCCTCGAGAAGGGCGTGCGCGATCACGCCGCCCGGGCCCAGGGCAAATTCGACAAGCGGGGCCAGCTCATGCCCCGGGAGCGTGTCGAGCTGCTGCTCGATCCGGGCACGCCGTTCCTCGAGCTGTCCTGCCTCGCCGGCTACCAGATGCACGACGACGACGGCGAGGACGACATCGCCGGTGGCGGCAACATCGTGGGCATCGGCACCGTGAGCGGCGTGAGGGTGATGATCCACGCCTCCCAGTCGGCCATCAAGGGCGGATCCGTCACCCCCATGGGCCTGCGCAAGTCCCTGCGAGCCCAGGAGATCGCGCTGCAACAGCGCCTGCCGATGATCAACCTCGTGGAGTCCGGCGGCGCCAACCTGCTGCACCAGTCCGAGATCTTCATCGAGGGCGGCCGCAGCTTCGCCAACATGGCGAGACTGTCTGCGAGAGGCATCCCCCAGATCACCATCGTGCACGGCAGCTCCACCGCCGGGGGCGCCTACCTTCCCGGCCTGTCCGACTACGTGATCATGGTGCAGGGCCGGGCCGAGGTGTACCTGGCCGGCCCCCCGCTGGTGAAGGCCGCCCTCGGCGAAGACGCCAAGGCCGAGGAGCTCGGTGGCGCCGACATGCACTTCCACACCGCGGGCACCGCCGAGTACCTGGCCCACGACGACGCCCACGGCATCCAGATCGCCCGTGAGGTGGTCGCGAGCCTCGGGTGGAACGAGTCCCTGCCGCCCGAGCAGCTCGCCCCCCCTGCCCCGCCGCGCTTCCCCATCGACGAGCTGTGCGGCGTGGTCCCCGCCGACCCCAAGCAGCCCTACGACGTGCGCGAGGTCATCGCCCGCCTGGTCGACGACTCCCGCTTCCTCGAGTTCAAGGCCGGCTTCGGCCCCGAGACCGTCTGCGGCCACGCCCGCATCGAGGGGCGTCAGGTGGGTCTCCTCGGCAACAACGGCCCCATCTTCCCCAGCGGCTCGGTCAAGGCTGCCCAGTTCATCCAGCTGTGCTGCCAGTCGGGCACGCCGCTCGTCTTCCTGATGAACACCACCGGCTACATGGTGGGCACCGAGGCCGAGCAGGCCGGCGCGGTCAAGCACGGCTCCAAGATGATCCAGGCCGTCGCCAACGCCACCGTGCCCCGGATCACCATCGTCCTCGGCGGCAGCTACGGCGCCGGCAACTACGGAATGTGCGGCCGCGGCTACGACCCGGACTTCCTGTTCTCCTGGCCGTCGGCCAAGGTCGCCGTCATGGGCGCCGATCAGGCCGCCGAGGTGATGAAGATCATCACCCGCAAGAAGTGGGCCCGCCTGGGCATCCCCAACCTCGAGGAGCAGCTGCAGGAGCTCGTCGCCCACGTGGCCGGCAAGCTCAACAGCGAGAGCAGCGCGCTCTTCGCCACCGCCCGCCTGTGGGACGACGGCATCATCGATCCACGCGACACCCGGCGCGTCCTGGCCCAGACCCTCGCGATCTGCACCGAGGCCCGCCGCCGCACCCTTCACCCCAACACCTTCGGCGTCGCCCGAGGTTGATCCCTGGAGTCCGCATGCGCTGGACAGACGAACATCAGATGCTCCGAGACACCGTCCGCACCTTCGTCGAGAACGAGATCAACCCCTTCGTCGACGAGTGGGAGGCGGCCGGCAGCTTCCCGGCCCACGAGCTGTTCAAGAAGGCCGGCGAGCTCGGCCTGCTCGGGATCAGCAAGCCCGCCGAGTACGGCGGCATGGATCTCGACTACAGCTACTCCATCGCCGCCGCCGAGGAGCTCGGCCATGCCCGCTGCGCCGGCGTGCCCCTGGCCATCGGCGTGCAGACCGACATGTGCACGCCCGCCCTGGCCAAGTTCGGCTCCGACGACCTGCGGGAGCGGTTCCTCGCCCCGTCCATCGCCGGCGACATGGTCGGCGCCATCGGTGTCAGCGAGCCCGGCGCCGGCAGCGACGTGGCCTCCATCCGCACCCACGCCCGCAAGGACGGCAGCGACTGGGTGATCAACGGCTCCAAGATGTGGATCACCAACGGCTACCAGGCCGACTGGATGTGCGCCCTGGTGAACACGTCCGAGGGCGCACCCCACAAGAACAAGTCGCTCATCATCATCCCGATGGACGCAAAGGGCGTGAGCCGCACCCGCAAGCTCGACAAGCTCGGCTGCCGCAGCTCCGACACCGCCGAGATCTTCTTCGACGACGTGCGCGTGCCCATCGCCAACACCATCGGCGAGGAGGGCGCGGGCTTCTTCTACCAGATGGTCCAGTTCCAGGAGGAGCGCCTGTGGGGCGCGGTGAACGTACTGCGCCAGATGGAGCGGGCCATCGAGCTGACCACCGAGTACGCCCGGGGCCGCCAGCTCTTCGGCGGCACCGTGCTCGACAACCAGGTGGTCCACTACCGCCTCGCCGAGCTGTCCACCGAGGTCGAGCTGCTGCGCTCGCTGATCTACCGGGCGGTCGAGATGTACGACGAGGGCGAAGACGTGACGCGCCTGGCCTCCATGGCCAAGCTCAAGGCAGGGCGTCTGTCCCGCGTGGTGGCGGACTCCTGCCTGCAGTACTGGGGCGGCATGGGCTTCATGTGGGAGTCCGAGATCGCGCGCTTCTACCGGGACGCCCGGCTGGTCTCCATCGGCGGCGGTGCCGACGAGGTCATGCTCAGCATCATCTGCAAGCTCGACGGCACCCTGCCCAGGCGCCCCAAGGCCGCGAAGAAGAAGGACCTGGTGATCTCATGAGCGTCGGCGAGCTGCACACCCTGGCGGTGCGGGCCGACGGCCCCGTGCTGCACGTCACCCTGAACCGTCCCGACGCCCGCAACGCGATGTCGGCGGCGATGGTCGAGGAGCTGATGGAGGTCTTCGAGGATGCCGACCGGTCCAGCGAGGTCCGCGTCGTCGTGCTCCGCGGCGCCGGTGGCCACTTCTGCGCCGGCGGCGACGTCAAGGACATGGCCGCCCCGCCGCCCACCAGCGACGGCACCGACCCGGTGGCTGCCCTCAACCGCCGCTTCGGCACCCTGCTGCAGACCGTGGACGGCTGCTCCAAGGCCGTCGTGGCCGTGTGCGAAGGCGCCGTGATGGGCGGTGGCTTCGGCCTGGCGTGCGTGAGCGACGTCACCCTGGTGGTGCAGGGCGCGCGCTTCCGCCTGCCGGAGACGAGCCTGGGCATCATCCCGGCCCAGATCGCCCCCTTCGTCAAGCCGCGCATCGGGTCGTCCCACGCGCGGCGCCTGGCGGTCACGGGCGAGACCCTCGATGCCCGTGAGGCCGTGAGCCTGCACCTGGCCCACCAGCACTGCGCCTCCGCCGAGGAGGCCGATCAACGACTGGAGCAGGTCCTCGGACGCATCCTGCGCTGCGAGCCGGAGGCCGTCGCCGCCACCAAGGATCTGGTGGCCCGCGCCGGCTCCGAGCCCACGGACGAGCTGCTCGACGAGGCGGCCCACACCTTCAGCACCTTCGCCACCTCGGAGCGGGCCCAGGCTGGCTTCATGGCCTTCCTCAGCAAGCAACCCGCCCCATGGGTCCCCTCCAACTGACAGGGAATGGAGTCCTGATGCTGCACAAGATCCTGGTGGCCAACCGGGGCGAGATCGCCTGCCGTGTGATCCGCACGGCCAAGAGCCTGGGCTACGAGACGGTGGCCGTGTTCAGCGACGCGGATGCGGAAGCGCCCCACGTGACGATGGCCGACGAGGCCGTCCGCATCGGACCCGCCGAGGTCGGGGCGTCCTACCTGAGCGTCGACGCCATCCTTCGGGCCGCCGCACGCACCGGCGCCGACGCGGTGCATCCGGGCTACGGCTTCCTGTCGGAGAACGCGGGCTTCGCGAAGGCGTGCGCCGAGGCCGGGCTGGTGTTCATCGGGCCGCCGCCGTCGGCCATCGACGCCATGGGCGACAAGTCCCGGGCCAAGGCGTTGATGATCGAGGCGGGCGTGCCCACGGTGCCCGGCTTCCAGGACGACGGCGCCACCGACGACGCGCTCATCGCCGCGGCCGAGGGCATCGGCACACCGCTGCTGGTCAAGGCATCGGCCGGTGGTGGCGGCCGGGGCATGCGCCGCATCGACGATCTGGCGGAGCTGCCGGCAGCCCTGAAGAGCGCCCGCTCCGAGGCCCTGCGCAGCTTCGGCCACGACGGCCTGCTGCTCGAGAAGCTGGTGGAGGGGGCGCGACACGTGGAGGTGCAGGTGTTCGCCGACACCCACGGCCACACCGTCCACCTCGGCGAACGCGACTGCTCCGTGCAGCGTCGGCACCAGAAGGTGATCGAGGAGGCCCCCTGCCCTGTGGTGGGTCCGGAGCTCCGGGAGAGGATGGGACAAGCCGCCTGTGAGGCGGCGAAGGCGGTGGGCTACGTGGGTGCCGGCACCGTCGAGTTCCTGCTCGACCAGGACGGTTCCTTCTACTTCCTCGAGATGAACACCCGCCTGCAGGTGGAGCACCCGGTCACCGAGGAGATCACCGGCACCGATCTGGTGGCGTGGCAGCTGCAGGTGGCAGAGGGAGGCCCCCTGCCCCTCAGCCAGCAGGCCATCACATGGAAGGGGCACGCCATGGAGGCCCGGCTGTACGCCGAGGACCCGGCCCAGGGCTACCTGCCCCAGACCGGCGAGCTGAACCGGGTGGCGTGGCCCGAGGGCGTCCGCGTCGACGCCGGCGTCACCGAGGGCGGCGCCGTCACCCCCTACTACGACCCCATGATCGCCAAGATCATCACCTGGGGGCCCGACCGGGACACGGCCCGCAGGCGCCTGCTGCGGGCGCTGCGGCACACCACGATCCTCGGCGTGGGCACCAACCGCCACCAGCTCATGGCGATCCTGGGCGACGAGGTCTTCGCGGCAGGACACGCCACCACCGCCTGGCTCGACCAGCGGATCGATCTCGCCGAGGCGCCGGCCTCTCACCCCGACACCCCCTTCGTCCTGGCCGCCGCCTGGTGGCACCACCTGGGGGCCGGCGACGGCTTCCGCCTGTCCCACCACGGGCCGACGCCCCTGCCCTTCGTGGTCGACGGCGAGCGGGTGATGGCCCGCGTGCAGTCCTGCATGGGCGACCTCGCCATCACCCTCGACGGTGAGACGAAGTCGGTGCGCTGGGACGACGCGCGCGTGCAGGTCGACGGGCTGTGGTCCCCGGCCCACGCAGCCGTCGCCGGCGAGTCCCTCCTCGTGGCCTTCGGCGGCACCAGCCACGCGCTCCACGCCTGGGACGCCGCGCCACAGGCCGCCTCACAGGCGGGTTCCGGCACGGTCGTCTCCCCCATGGCGGCGAAGGTCCTCGACGTGGCCGCCCAGGTGGGCGCGCAGGTCCACGCCGGCGAGCCCCTGCTCACGGTCGAGGCGATGAAGCTGCAGACCATCCTGCGGGCCGACGTGGACGGCACCGTGCAGGAGGTCCGCGTGAAGACCGGCGACGCCGTCGGCTCCGGCCAGGTGCTCGTCGTCGTCCAGCCCCACGAAACCACCCCCGCCGAACCCGCGAAGGAGCTCGCATGAGCGACAAGGCCGTCATCACCTGTGCCCTCACCGGCGTGCTCACCAACCCCGCCCAGCACCCCGTGCCCGTCACCCCCGAGGAGATGGCGGCGTCGGCCAAGGAGGCCTTCGATGCGGGCGCGAGCGTCATGCACGTGCACTTCCGCAACCAGGAGCCCGGCATGGGCTTCCTGCCCTCCTGGGAGCCGGACGTGGCCGAGGCCATCGTCGACGCCATCCGCCAGGCCTGCCCGGGCGTCATCATCAACTGCTCCACCGGCGTGGTCGGCGACGACATCAGTGGTCCGGCTGCCTGCATCAGGCGTGTGAGGCCCGAGATCGCCGCCTGCAACGCGGGCAGCCTCAACTACCTGAAGGCCCGCAGCAACGGCACCTGGGCCTGGCCGCCGATGCTCTTCGACAACCCCGTCGAGAAGGTCGAGCGCTTCCTCGAGGTCATGGCCGAGGCGGGCGCCAAGCCCGAGTTCGAGTGCTTCGACACCGGCATCGTGCGCTCCATCTCGATGTTCCAGAAGGTGGGCATGACCGGCGACGTGCCCCCGGAGGTCAACTTCGTCATGGGCGTCGCTTCGGGCATGGCCGCCGATCCGGAGCTGCTGCCCATCCTGAAGAAGTACCTGCCCGAGGGCGCCACCTGGCAGGTCACCGCCATCGGCCGCGCCGAGGTCTGGCCCCTGCACCAGGCCACCGCCGACCTCGGGGGGCACCTGCGCACAGGCGTGGAAGACACCTTCTACCTGCCCAGCGGCGAGCGCTGCCGGGGCAACGGCGACCTCATCGAGCACATCGCACGGTGCGCCCGCAACGCCGGCCGCGCCATCGCCTCGCCAGACGAGGCCCGCGCCATCCTGCACCTGAACACGCCCCAAGGAGCCACCTGACATGCCCTCCCAGATCTTCCGCGACGACATCCTCACCGGTCAGGTCGCCCTCGTCACCGGCGGCGGCTCCGGCATCGGCGCCGCCATCGCCCGCGAGCTGGTGCGCTGCGGGGCCCAGGTGGTGATCGCCAGCCGCAAGCAGGACCGCATCGACGCCGCGGCCGCCGGCCTGTCCGCCGAGCTCGGCGCCGAGGTGGTGGGCATGGTGTGCGACATCCGCGACCGCGAGGCCGTGAAGGCCCTGGTCGACGGCATCATGGAGCGCTTCGGGCGCCTCGACATCCTGGTGAACAACGGCGGCGGCCAGTTCCTGTCGCCGGCCTTCATGATCCGAGACAAGGGCTGGGACGCGGTCATCCAGACCAACCTCACTGGCACGTGGAACCTCACGCGGGCCGTGGCGGACGCCTGGATGCTCGACCACGGCGGCCGGGTGGTGAACATCACGATGCTCACGCGGCGGGGCTTTCCGGGCATGGCCCACAGCGTGGCGGCGCGGGCAGGCGTGGAGGCCATGACGAAGACCCTCGCCGTGGAGTGGGCGCCGTTCGGCATCTCCCTGAACTGCGTGCAGCCAGGCATCATCCTGAGCTCGGGCATGAAGAACTACCCCAACTGGGAGCAGTTCGTGGACCAGACCCAGCGGGAGATCCCGGTGAAGCGGCTGGGGAGCACGGCGGACATCGCTCACATGGTGGCGTACCTGGCGGGGCCTGGGGGGGACTACATCACCGGGCAGGTACTGACGGTGGATGGCGGAAGGGACCTGTGGGGCGAGACGTGGCCGCTGGAGGATCCGGAGGTGATGCCGGGGATTGAAGTGCCGGTGGAGCCTTGGGAGGAATCAAAGGAACCTGCGGAAGCCGAGTGAGGGCGGAGGGCCGCCGGTGGGTGGGCGTGGGCCTTGTTGACCGGGTGGGGGGCTGGGTGCGAGTCCATGTGAGGGCCGCTGAAGAACCCTCGTCACGTATGTGGCGGGAGTTCCTTGGTTCTTGGGTTCGCAACCAGCTCAGCCATCATCTCGGCGAGGCTGCAGCATCCCCCTCGCCAAGGAGGGGCCCATGGCGGAGCTCAGACCAGGTGCTCCCCTTCCCTCACTCGACCGCGTGGGCCACCACGAACTGCACTTGAACGAAACCGTCAGAGCTGGGCTCCTTGTTCCAGGTGACCAAGGTGCCATCCCGGGTCCAACCTCCGCCGTCCACGACCCGCCATCCACGCGCCTGCAGGACCCACGAGAAGTTGTCCAGCATCGCGTCCCAGACCAACTCGGGTACGGCGATACGCAGTTGTTCCGGGGAAGCGTCGCCTTGCTCCAAAAGCTTCACCAGGGGCGTGGGCGCCGTGGGTTCGGCATGGTTCAGGAAGACAAGTGCGTCGTAGGCCTCCGACATCAGCTGTTTGTCCCAAAAGCCGCTCCACATCGGTTCCCCCAGAACGCGGTAGCCTCGGACCTTCGACCAGCCGGCGTCCGGATCCACCCACAGCGCGGGATGACCCAACCTCAACAAGTCGCTCTCCACCGAGTCGGGTCGTTTCGATTCTGGGATCCGAGGCACCCAGGAATACACCTGATGGGCAACCAGGCCCACCGATGCATACCGGTCACCGAACTGCTCGTCGAGGTGCATCCCCAGGTTCTTGAATCGCATCCATCGAGGGGTCAGCGCGAAGCCACCCACCGGTTTCACCTTGTCGTTGGCCCGCTGGATGTGCCGGTTGTGAGCCCAGATGACCGTCTTCGCGCCTGGTGCTAGATGCTGGCGCAGGACCACCAGACGTTGGGCCATGTCATCGTCGCGGTAGCCATGCGCCTTCTCGGTCCGTCCCCGCTTCTCCTCGCAGCGCATCAGCGCACTCGTTCGAAGACTCTGCAAGGCCAACCCCACTTCGAAGCGCCGTGACGTCTGCCGCATGCGTCCATGATCCGCTTCCCACTGCATCAGCAGCTCGGGCTCACGGGCGGCGCACACGGGGGGCGTGGTCCATGTCTCGGTTCCAGGAACAGAATGCTCGGCCAGCAGGGCAAGGCTCCCGCTGTCGATGTCCAGGTCGAAGCCCACAAAGCGGACCTTGTCACTGGGGTGCTCCTGGTTCCAGATACATAGGTCCAGCATCAAGCGGTACGTCTCTGCGCCCTGCCAGATGCCGAACAACCCCTGCTCCATAGCGACCATGGGATCACCTTCACAGGTCTGGAGCCAGCGGTCGATGATGCGCGCCCGGCTGTACGGAGACTCGATGGCCACCAGGCGGTACCCGTGTTCTCGCACGAGCTGCATGGTCAGGTTGCGCCGCACCCGGGCAAAGCCGTCTGAGCGATGGATGCTCTCGCCGAGGGCCACCCAGTCCGAGTTCTCCGCAATGGGGGCGAGCTCCGCACGTCCACCGTGCTCTCCTTCACCCAGTACCGATACTCCAGGTGGCAGGGACTGCGCGAAGCCAAGGCCCAGCCATATCCACAACCACATCATCCACCGCCGCTCGTTCAAACAACAACAGGTATAGCAAGGACGAAACCGTTCGAGACCGCAAGCCTCCGCACTACACCAGCCTACCCTTGGTGGAGTCCGGTCTCCGCAGGTTTACAGGTCCGCAATCGTGAACCACCCAGCCAGCCTTTGCTGTTCGGCCCATTGGGCACGCCTGCGCGGCATGTGGTGCCCATCACAGGCAAGGTGCTCCACGTGACCACAACCGAACGACTCATGACAGCCGCCTGCGCGCCTGACTCACCGCCGCCCGCGACACCCCAAAAGCCCGGGCGAGTTCAGCCTGACTCCCGTAAACCCTGGCGTCCAACAGCCGCTCCCACTCCGCCGCCCGCCACCCCTTCGGCTTCCGCGGCCTCCTCTCCTTCCGCCGCCTGACCCTGCGAACGACCTCAAACGAGATCACAAGGGTTCTCCCACCCAAGGGCCCAAAAACGCTCAGAGCCCCCCCATCCCCCCTACGAACCCACCCCCAACACCGCATTCGCCCGACAACAAGGCGGCAGCCAGTCCCGCACGAGCTCCAGCGCGCGTGAGGCCTTCACCAGGAAGTCCTCCTGGCTCTCCACGATCAGGCGGTGGGGGTGGTCCTTCCACGCCTCGAGGATGCGCTCGTCGATCTGCTGCGCCTCGACCGGCGACTCCGTCCGCAGGGCGTTGTCATGGTTGTAGCCCCGGTCGGCACTCGGCGTGCGCAGGTGGATCACCGCGGCGTACCGCGACAGCTCTTCCTCCAGCGTCGTTCCCAGGGCCTCCCAGTACTCGTCGATGGGTCCGGGCCAGTAGGCCGACCCGTCGACCGTTCCGCGGTCACACAGGGCCACGGCCACGAGGCCCTCGCCGACGATGACGTTCTCGACCTCTCGCTGCACATGGTAGATGGCCCGCTGGGCGGCGCGGCGGGCCACGTCCGTGTGGTGCCGGGGAAAGCCCCCGCCAAACACGACGCTGGCCGCCTCCGGGAGCACCCCCATGTGCACGCAGAACGTCCGGAGGCCCATCTCGAGCACCGCCGTCTTGCCCGCACCAGGCCCTCCCGTCACAGCGATGAGCCGTGTCCGGGGGAAGCTGCCGTCGCAGGTGCATGCATTCGTTCCGACCTGGAAACCCGTGATGACCCCTCCCCACCATGACCGCGGCCATCAATCCAGTGACCAGCGGATGCCCTACCGGGTCGTCGGATCTCCGACGCGCCCAGTTGATGTCCGGCCTCGCGCGGCGAAGGACGAAACAACAGAGGACAGCCGGCAAAGCAGCCCCATGCCGTACGCCAACCATCCGACGACCTGCCAAGAGAAGGCGGAGACGCGCGAGCGTGGTGAGCTTCACCCGTCCCTGAGCCCGCACGTGCGAATGTTTGCATGAGGGTCATGGGTCGCCTACCATGAGAGGGACTCCATGACGGTACCCCTCATGCACAGACCCCTCTCCGCCGGCCTCGTCCTCCTGAGCGTCGCCGGCTGCCGCGAAGACGGCGCCAACACCCCGGACGGGCCCGAGAAGGACATCCCCGAGTGGTGTCCCGAGCACTACTTCGAGCGGCAAGCCGTCAGCCGGGTGAGGCTCGACACCGGCAGCGTCGCTCCTCCCGAGGACACGGGCACCACGCCGGCGGACACGGGTGCGCCTCCCAGCGACACGGGCGCGCCCCCCGCCGACTCCGACACCGCCCTGCCCGTCCCCACCGCCGAGCGGCCCGAGGACCCCATCTACAGCTCCGACACAGGGCACTCCGGGTGGCACAGCGACACCGGACATGCCGGCGACTCTGGTTGGGACAGCGGCTGGTGGGCCCAGTGCGACGAGTGGTACGTCGACTGTGTCTGCAGTGGCGACACGGGCTGCGATTGGATCTGCAACGGCTGAGAGCCCACCTCATGACACCTCGACGCGTCCCCAGCTTCGGATGCGACCCGGAAGAACTGTCACCCATGTTCCGAGTCGCATCCCCACGGGCACGGGCACGGGCACGGGCACGGGCACGGTACAGCAGGCTGCGGCTCGTGGAGCCCTGGGCTATCCTCCCGCCACGGGCACCCCAAGGAGCCACCCATGCGCAAGCCGACCACCCTCCTCCTCGCCACCGGCGCCGCCGCCTGCTCTGGCGGCACCGATCTGCCCGCCGAGTGCGACGACTTCGTGCCCACCGCGCCGCCGCCGGAGGAGGTCGACTTCTCCGACTCCGGCTGGTTCAACTACTGCGACGACTGGTACCAGGAGTGCGTGTGCAGCGGTGATTCCGGCTGCGAGTGGATCTGCAACGGATGACGCCCGAGCAACGTGAGCACCTGCACGCCCGCTGGGCCGGTCGCACCCGCTCCGAGTGGGCGTCCTCCCAGGTGATGGCCCGGCTCGCCGACGAGGTGCAGTCGGCCACCGGCGACGCCTCCCTCGGAGACGACCTCCGGCGGGCCGCCGACGACGAGGCCCACCACGGCGATCTCTGCGTGGCCGTGGTGCAGCAGCTCGGGCCCGTCCCCGAGCGCTCCGGCACGCTGCCTGGTCTCCCGCCCGCCCGCAGCGCGGATCCGGCCGTCGCCCTCGTCGAGCGGGTCCTGTTCCTGCTGGTCACCGGCGAGGCCATCGCCTCCGCCCTGCTCGGCCAGCTCGCCCAGACCTGTCGCGACGACCTGCAGCCCACCATCTTCCGCATCGCCGTCGACGAGAGCCGCCACGCCCAGCTCGGCTGGCGCGTGCTCGACACCCTCGTGGGTCGGCTGTCTCCCGCACAACGGGCGGAGCTCGTCACCCACGTCCCCGCCGTCGTGGGCATGGGCGTCGCCTCCTTCCGCTCCCAGCTCACCACCCCCTGGCCCGAGCTGGCCCAGCAGTGGGGGCTGGCGGATCAGGGGATGACGGAGGCCGTCGCACGCAAGGTCATCGCGACCTACGTGGGCCCGGAGCTGGGCCAACGCGGGCTGTGGCAGCGCTGACCCGCTCTTCCCGAGGGCCCCTCCCCGGCCCTCAGTCCCCGTCCTCCTCGATCGCCGCCCCGTGGGGCAGCCCCTGCATCGCCTCGCTCCCGAGCCAGCTGGCGATGAGCCCGGCCGCCTCCTCGCCGGCGTCGTCCTGCCAGTAGTGCCCGGCGTCGAGCGGATACCAGGTGTGCTCGGGGAAGATCTCGCGCCAGCGGTTGAGCTCCTTCTCGCCGAACCCGAAGTCCTTGTCGGCCCACATGATGAGCACCGGCTTGTCGGCCAGGTTGCGCATGCCGCCCTCGAGGGCCGTGAGGAATTCGGTGGAGCCGATGATCTCCCGCGGAAACACCAGCATGCCCTCGTGCCGCCGCTCGCTGGACAGGGGCGCCTGGTACATGGCCAGCTCCGCATCGGTGAGCGGCTTGTCGTGTCCACCCTTCATGAAGAACCGGAACACGCCATCGAAGGTCTCGTCCGCGAAGCGCCCGAGTGGCCCTCCGAGGGCCCAGCTGAACACCCGGATGCCCGGATCGCCCTTCATGGGCCAGCCCCAGGTGTTGCCGATGACGAGCCCGCCGATCCGCTCACGCTCCCACTGGGCCACCGCGAGCCCGATGGGCCCGCCCCAGTCCTGCACCACGACGATGGCGTCCTGCAGATCCAGGTGCTGCACCAGCTCACGCACGATGCGTGCATGGCTCTCCGGCCGGAAGTCGTACCCCGGGGGCGCCTCGGACAGGCCGAATCCCGGGTAGTCCAGGGCGATGCAGCGGTACGACCCCGACAGTGCCTTGATCAGCTTGCGGTACAGGAACGACCATGTGGGGTTGCCGTGGAGCATGAGGATGGGCCGCCCCTCCCCCTCGTCGACGTAGTGCACGTTGGCGCCGTTGGCCGTGCGGTGGAAGTGCGGGTCGAACGGGAACAGCTCGGGGTCGGGCGTGAACAGCATGGCGGGTCCTCGGCGGTACGGGTCACTCGCCCATCGGTCAGGCCCCCACCCAATTCACGGCAGGTACCCCCGCATGTCGGCCGATGGAGGAGCGAATCCCCCTGGAGGTCCCGATGCCCGTCATCCTGTCCCTGCTCGCCACCCTGGTCTTCGCCGCCGAGCCGGAGCCCCCCAAGCCTCCCAGGGCGGCGAAGCCCGCACAGGCGATCGCCACCACCGCCTCCTCCCCGGCGCTCGACTGGGGCCCCTGCCCCACCTTCCTCGGCCCGGAGTGCCGCGTCGCCGTCATCCACGGCAGCGCCGATCAGCCCAACGCCGACATCCTGTTCAAGACCCCCGGTCGCAGCAGCCTGCCGAGCCACACCCACACCTCCGCCGAGCGCATCGTGCTCATCCAGGGGGAGCTGACGGTGACCTACCAGGGGCAGGCGCCCATCACCGTGAAGCAGGGAGGCTACCTGTGGGGTCCACCGGGCAAGCCCCACGCCGCCCAGTGCACCAGCAAGTCCGCCTGCATCCTGTTCATCGCGTTCAACGAACCGGTGGACGCCTTCCCTTCGTCCACCCTGCGAACGCCCACCCCCATCAGCCAGTGATGACCTCGTCGCTCGGGTAGCGCACCCGCCGCTGGGTGGGCTTGACCAGCAGATAGGCCAGGGTCAGCGGGCCCACGCGACCGACCACCATCACGGTCGACAGGATGAGCTTGCCCGGCGTGCTCAGCCTGGCCGTGAGTCCGTCGGACAGCCCCACCGTGCCGGCCGCGGACACCGTCTCGAAGAACACCCGGCCGATGGGCGCCTTCTCGGCGATCATCAGCCCCATCATGGCCAGCATCAGCCCCATCACGGTGATGACCATGATGGCCAGCGAGCGAAGCACCACCATGGGCTGGATGGCCCGTCCGAAGGCGGTGAAGTCCCGGCGTCCCTCCAGGAAGGCGCGGGTCGCGATGAGGCTCACGGCGAAGGTCGACACCTTGATGCCGCCCCCGGTCGACGTGCTCCCCGCGCCGATGAACATGAGCGCCATCATGAGCAGCAGGCTGCCGTGGCGCATGTTCGCCACGTCGATGGAATTGAAGCCGGCGGTGCGGGTCGAGGCCGACTGGAAGAAGGCGCTCAGCCACTGCACGGGCTTGCTGTCGATGCGCCCGAAGGTCGCCGGATTGCCCTGCTCGAGGAAGAAGATCGCCACGGTCCCCACCACCAGCAGCCACGCGGTGGTCGCGAGGGTGAGCTTGGTGTGCAGGCGAAGCCTTCGCCCACGGCTGCGGGTGACGTCGATGACGACCGTGAAGCCCAGACCGCCGACGATGAACAGCAGCGCCACGGTACCGAGGACCACCGGGTGGGCCACGAACGAGACGAGCGAGTCGGAGAACAACGTGAAGCCGGCGTTGTTGAAGGCGCTGATGGCCAGGAAGCAGGCGTGCCGGAGCCCCTGGACCAGGCCGTACCGGGGCACGAACACCAGGGCGAGCACCACGGCGCCCACGCCCTGACACAGGAAGGCGAAGCGGACCACGGACCGGGCGATGCCGATGACGTCCGTCGGCCCCCGCATGTTGAGCTCCTCGTGCATCAGGAGCGCCGACGTCATGCCCACCCGCCGGGTCAGGAAGGTCACCAGGAGCACGCTGAAGCTCATCAGCCCCAGACCGCCGAGCTCCATGAGGACAATCATGAGCAGCTCACCGGCGAAGTTGAACTGGGTCCCGGGATCGACCGTGCCGAGACCGGTCACCGTGAGCGCGCTGGTGGCCATGAACAGGGCGTCCACGAAGGACAGCGGGGCCTGGTTCGACACCCACGGCGTCATCAGCAGGCCCGTGGAGGGGATCAGCACCGACAGGAACAGGAGGAACAGCAGACGGGTGGGCCTTCGGGCGGCCAGCCGCCGACGGGGCAGCGGCCGCTCCTCGGTCGTGAGGAACTCCCACCCGCTCACAGGTGCTGCAGCAGCTTGTTCAGGGCCGCATAGCTTCCCCCGAGGATCAGCACGTCACCGCGCTGCAGCGCCTCCTCGTCCTTCATGCCCACGATGAGCGACGCCTCCCGCTTGAGGGCCAGCAGGCGCACGTCCTTGCGGTGCTGGATCTGCTCCAGCCTCCACCCTTCGATCTCCGGGGGGATCTGGACCTCGACGATGGCGAGCTGGTCGTCGAGATCGAGGTAGTCGTAGACGCGGTGGGTCAGCAGCTGTCGGCTGAGCCGGGCGCTCATCTCCATCTCCGGGTTGACCACCCGGTCGGCCCCGATCTTCTTCAGGATGGCGTGGTGGTGCCGGTCCCCGGCCTTCACCCAGAGGTTGTCCACGCCCGCGTCCTTGAGCATGAGCGTGACCAGGATCGAGCTGCTCGTGTCCTCGCCGATGGCCACGAACACCGCGTCCATGTTCTGCAGGCCCAGCTCCTGCACCACCCGCTCGTCGGTCACGTCGCCGATGGCGGCGCGGGTGACCCGATCGGCCACCTTCTCCACGGCCTGCTCCACTCGGTCCACGGCGAGGACCTGCGCGCCCTGTCGCATCAGGTCCATGCAGAGGCTCTCGCCGAACCTCCCGATGCCTATGACGGCGATCTGTCGAGCCATGCGGTGCGCCCTCCCCTCCTCCGGGCCGCAGCCTCTTCGGCACACACCGTCCGGTGCTCGATGGGGGCCTCGGCCAAGAAGAAGGGGCCCGCCGGTCACCCGACGAGCCCCTGGACGCCGCCTGGCGTCACCTCAGCGACGGCGACGCAGCGCCAGCCCGAGCAGCGGGAGGAGCAGCCAGCCGGCGGAGCGGCCACCCGCGGCATTGCAGCCGCAGCCCTCCTGCACCGGATCGACGGTGACCATCACCAGGGGATCGTCGTCCTCGCCATCGAGCAGGCCGTCGTCGTCGGTGTCCGGGTCGAGCGGGTCGGTGCCCAGCTCGAGCTCCTCGCCGTCCGTCAGGCCGTCGTCGTCGGCATCGGGGTTGGTGGGATCGGGATCCTCGCCGTCCAGCAGGCCGTCGTCGTCGACATCGGGGTTGGTGGGGTCCGGGTCCACGTCGTCGAACAGGCCGTCCTCGTCCTCGTCGAGCCAGGAGGCGTCGTCGTCGGGGTCGTTCGGGTCGAGCTCGTCCGTGTCCACGGCGCCATCACCGTTGGCGTCTTCGGCGCCATCGTCGATGCCTCCCTCGTCGGAGTCCGCGCTGAGGGGATCGGTGGTGCTCTCGGGGTCGGCGTCGGCCTCGAACACGTCGGTGTCGGTGCCGGTGCCCTCGGGCTCGACCAGGCCGAGCTCGAGTCCGTCGGACAGGCCGTCCTCGTCGCTGTCGAACAGGTTCGGGTCGGTCTCCCCGGTGTCCACCAGGCCGTCGCCGTTGGCGTCCTCGGTGCCGTCGAGCAGGCCGTCGTCGTCGGAGTCGTCGTCCATCGGATCAGTGGTGGTGTCCGGATCGGCGTCGGCGATGAAGCCCTCGGAGTCCGCGGTGCCCTCGGTCAGGCCGACCTCCATGCCGTCGGACAGGCCGTCGCCGTCGGAGTCCCAGTTCTGGGGATCGGTGCCCCAGCTGGCCTCGTCGCCATCGGCGATGCCGTCGTCGTCCATGTCGGCATCCTCGGGATCGGCGTCCAGGCCATCGATGAGGCCGTCCTCGTCGGCGTCCGCGGACTCGGGGTAGGCATCTTCGCCATCGAGCAGGCCGTCGTCGTCGTAGTCGGCATCCTCGGGGTCCGGATCCTCGCCGTCGATGAGGCCGTCGTCGTCGTGATCGGCATCGGCGGGCCAGGGATCGAGGTCGTCGTCGATGCCGTCGTTGTCGTCGTCGAAGTCGCAGGCGTCGCCCTCGTCGTCGGCATCCTCGTTGGCCTGGTCGGCGTTGGCGTCCATCGGACAGTTGTCGTCGTCATCCGCCACGCCGTCGTCGTCGTCGTCGTCGTCACACACATCACCGAGGTCGTCGGCGTCGTTGTCGGCCTGGTCGAGGTTGGCGTCGAGGATGCAGTTGTCCTCGTCGTCGAGGATCGTGTCGCCGTCGTCGTCGTCGTCGCAGGCGTCGCCCTCGTCGTCTCCATCGGTGTCGAGCTGATCGTCGTTGGCCGCGAGCGCGCAGTTGTCGACGTCGTCGGCCACGCCGTCGTCGTCGTCGTCGTCGTCGCAGACGTCACCGGCCTCGTCGCCGTCGGTGTCGTGCTGATCGGCGTTGGCGTCAACGGGGCAGTTGTCCTCGCCGTCGTCCACGAGATCGCCGTCGTCGTCGAGGTCGCAGGCGTCGCCGACGAGGTCGAGGTCGAGGTCCTCCTGGCCGGCGTTGACCACCAGCACGCAGTTGTCCGACGCATCGGCCACGCCGTCGTCGTCGTCGTCGTCGTCGCAGACGTCACCGGCCTCGTCGCCGTCGGTGTCGAGCTGATCGGCGTTGGCATCCACGGGGCAGTTGTCCTCGCCGTCGTCCACGAGATCGCCGTCGTCGTCGAGGTCGCAGGCATCGCCGAGCAGATCGAGGTCGAGATCCTCCTGGCCGGCGTTGGCCACCAGCACGCAGTTGTCCGACGCGTCGGCCACGCCGTCGCCGTCGTCGTCGTCGTCGCAGGCATCGCCGGCATCGTCACTGTCGGTGTCGAGCTGATCGGCGTTGGCCTCGAAGGCGCAGTTGTCGTCGTCGTCGGCCACGCCGTCGTCGTCGTCGTCGTCGTCACAGACATCGCCGGCATCGTCGCCGTCGTTGTTCGCCTGATCGGCGTTGGCGACCAGCACGCAGTTGTCGGACGCGTCGGCCACGCCGTCGCCGTCGTCGTCGTCGTCGCAGGCATCGCCCGCGTCGTCGCCGTCGTTGTCGGCCTGATCGGCGTTGGCATCGAACACGCAGTTGTCGTCCGTGTCGAGCACGCCGTCGTCGTCGTCGTCGTCGTCACAGACATCGCCGGCATCGTCGCCGTCGTTGTTCGCCTGATCGGCGTTGGCCACCATCGCGCAGTTGTCGGACGTGTCGGCCACGCCGTCGCCGTCGTCGTCGTCGTCGCAGACGTCGCCGGCCTCGTCGGCGTCGTTGTCGGCCTGGTCGGCGTTGGCGTCGAACACGCAGTTGTCGTCCGTGTCGAGCACGCCGTCGCCGTCGTCGTCGTCGTCGCAGGCATCGCCGGCATCGTCGGCGTCGTTGTCGGCCTGATCGGCGTTGGCCACCATCGCGCAGTTGTCGGACGCGTCGGCCACGCCGTCGTCGTCGTCGTCGTCGTCGCAGACGTCGCCCGCCTCGTCGGCGTCGTTGTCGGCCTGGTCGGCGTTGGCGTCGAACACGCAGTTGTCGGCCGCGTCGAGCACGCCGTCGTCGTCGTCGTCGTCGTCGCAGGCATCGCCGGCGTCGTCGGCGTCGTTGTCGGCCTGATCGAGGTTGGCGAGCATCAGGCAGTTGTCGTCCACATCCGCCACGGTGTCGCCGTCGGCGTCGAGGTCGCACACGTCGCCCTCGTCATCGGCGTCGAAGTCGAGCTGCAGCTCGTTGTGGTCGTCGGGGCAGTTGTCGACGTCGCCGCAGATGCCGTCGTCATCGGCGTCGTTGTCGGCGTCGAACGGACAGGCGTCGGAGACATCGGCGATGCCGTCCTCGTCGGCATCCGGCGCATGGCCGAAGGTGACGCTGCGCAGCGTGGTCTCGCCGGCACCACCGTCGAGGTACGCACACCACGTCACGCCGTCTTCCGTGACCGGGAGATCGGGCATGCCGTCGGAGAGGTCGGTGGCTGCCACGCCGTCGGCGGCCGTCTCGGCGCCCGTCCAGGCCGTGCCGTCCCACGCCACCCAGGTGACGCCGTCGTCCGTGGACAGGCGCCAGGTGACGCTGTCGATCGCGCCTTCGCCTTCGAAGGAGAAGGCGTCCCACACCCGCTCGGCCTCGAGAATCTGCGGTGTGTGGCTGCAGATCTCACCGCTGCCGTAGGCGTGGACGGGCTGGGCCGTGTGTCCGACCGCCGGCGAGGCGACCAGATCGGCCTCGGTGGTGATGTCGGCGTAGGCGGTGCCGTTGAGGTCGTCCATGTCGAGACGGACGCGACCTGCCGCACCGGCGCCACCGTTGGGACGGCCACTGCCGCCGGTGCCACCAGCACCCCCCGTGGCCCCCACGGCCAGCAGGCCGATGTCGAGCTCGTCGGCGGTGAGATGCACCGTGCCACCGGCCCCACCGCCGCCGCCACCGGTCTCCCCCGTGGCGTCGTTGGGAGCGGCGGCTCCCCCCGCGTTGACGGTGCCCTGGACGTCGAGGATGCGAGCCCAGGCCAGGATGATGCCGCCACCCGCCGCGCCGGTGCCACCGGTGTCGGGGTTGTCGCCGTCCTTGCCGCCGGAGCCGCCGCCACCACCGAAGTGCAGGGTGGCGAGGGTGGCATCACCGGCGGTTCCGCCGCCGGGCGCGCTGCTGGTGCAGCTCCAGCAGGTACCGCCACAGAACTGGGTGTACACCCCGCCGCCGGAGCCGCTCGCGGCGTGGCCGCCACCGCCACCGCCGTTTCCACTGTGGCACCACTCGGCGCCGCCGCCGGAGCCACCCTGGCCCGAAGCGCCCCAGCCGATGGCCAGGCCGCCGTCGTGCCCCTCACCGCCGTTGCCGTAGCCACCGGAGTTGGGACGCTCGGCGCCGCCGCGGTAGCCGAGACCCGTGGCGTCGAGGGCGCCACCGGACGCCACCGTGAGTTCGTGGGCCCGGAACACGAGCACGCCGCCGGTCTCGCCATCCCACGGGGCGGTGGTCAGTGACGCGCCCACCGTGACGGTGCCGTAGTGTGGCACCCGGACGACCTGCACGCGGTCCACCGAGCTCGTGTCGACCGTGTAGTCGTGGGCGAGGCCGGAGGTCAGCGTCAGGGTGGTACCGCTCACGCTCTCCACGAAGGCGAACTCGTACACGCCGTGATCGGTACCCCGGCTCGCGATGATCAGGATCTCGTCTCCCTGGGAGAACCCTGCGGCGTCGTCCACGCCGATGGTGGTGTCACCGGACGACAGCGAGGCAGAGGCCCCCGACGTGAACATGTCGGCTTCCGTGCGGCCATCCGAGACGTGGGCCGACAGATCGGTATCGACCGTCACGTCGAGATCACCGTCGGCGCCGGTGCCATACAGCGCATCCAGCGTCGCGACGCCCTGCTCGGTCAATGAGAGGAATTCGCCGTACAAGCTGACATCGGCGTCGACATCGAGTGTCTCGGTCAGCTCCTGCGCGCCCGCCATGCTCGCCGGAAGCAGGCCGAGCCAGGTCAGAAATCGCATCACCACTCCAGTCCATGGTTGAACGGTATCCACGCTAACGCAGTCCGAACGCCCCACAAACGAACGACGAAAGATTTTCTCTCGCGCGTCGCATCTTCGCCAGGCCCTGCGGTTCCGCCGTACTGGATGCATCTTCCATGGCCGACGCGCTTCGGCGACCCATGTGACCTTCCCGGGCTCGTGTGATGACTAGTTTCCAGGACACCGGAAACCGAACACACCACCATCGGCCGCCAGGCGAACCCAACGGTGCACCACTTCGGAAAAGCCACATGCCCCTTACAGGGGGCGGCGGGGAATCCGCAACTCTTCACACGGTCTCCGTACCACCCACGGGTCCGGCACCGGTGGAGACGGGCAAAAGCCCGGCTTGCCGCCGCACGAAGCGGCTCTCCCGGGGTATCCGACCACTGTCGCCACCGGCGAAAAATGATCAGCCGACACAGCGGTGTTTCCGAGGGTCTGGCGCCGATGCGCGGTCCCGTCGCCACCTGTTCCATACTCATGCCGCACACCGGGCTCCACACCGTCCTCGAACACGTGGGGCACCCGATGGAGGAAGCATGAGACCCCATCTCCCACTCCGACCCTGCCTCGGCCTCGCCGCCCTCAGCGCGCTCGCCTCTCCCGCCTGGGCGGTCTGTGGCGACGGCACCATCGACGCCACCGAGGCCTGCGACGACGCCAACCTCACCGACGGTGACGGCTGCTCCTCCACCTGTACGGTCGAGGCGGGCTACACCTGTCAGCTGGCCGAGTTCCAGTCGAGCTTCGTCAACGACTACGACAGCACGAGCCCTGGCAACTGGCAGGAGACCCACGGCAACCGCCGGCTCAAGCAGTCCGACACGCCCGGTCCGTCCATCTACGCCAGCAACATCCCCACCGACGTCGAGGAAATCTCCTTCGACATGTGGGTCACCACCCAGCAGGGCGGTGAGGACTTCATCGGCATGGTCATCGGCTTCGAGGATGGCGACTTCGACAACACCGATGCCGACTGGCTGCTCCTCGACTGGAAGAAGACCACCGAGACCAACGGCAACAACGTCACGGCCGACGCCGGCCTCGTGCTGAGCCGGGTCGAAGGCAAGATCACCAGCGAGGACGACCTGTGGGGACACCAGGGCAACGTCACCGAGCTGGCCTCCGCGAGCACCCTCGGCAGCACCGGCTGGTCCGCCGGCGGCAGCAACATCTACCTGGTGGAGATCGAGTACTCCACCAGCCAGATCAAGGTGTGGGTCGACGGCACCCTCGAGATCGACGAGACGGGCACCTTCCCCGAGGGCTGGTACGGCTTCTACAACTACGGGCAGAAGAACCCCGTGTACGAGCTGGTCGACCCCTACGGCTACTCCCTGTGCTTCAGCCCCGACAACGACGGCGACGGACTGACCGAAGCCGAGGAGCTCGAGCACGGCACCAGCGACGATGACGTCGACAGCGACGACGACGGCCTGGAGGACGGCGAGGAGGTCCACGACACCCTCACCGATCCCACGCTGCCCGACACCGACGGTGACGGCATCGACGATGGCGACGAGGTCGACGGCGGCACCGATCCCAACGATGCCGACTCCGACGACGACGGCCTGCTCGACGGCGAGGAGGAGGACTGGGGCACCGATCCCCTTGACGCCGACTCCGATGACGACGGCATCAGCGACGGCGACGAGGCGCTCACCTGGGGCACCGATCCCACCGACGTCGACACCGACGGTGACGGCCTGAACGACGGCACCGAGGTGGGCGTCACCACCGGCACCCCCGACACCGACACCAGCACGGGCGCCTTCGTGCCCGACGCCGATCCCTCCACCACCACCGATCCCACGTCCGCCGACACCGACGGTGACGGCATCGACGATGGCGTCGAGGACACCGACGGCGACGGCCAGCAGGACGTCGGCGAGACCGACCCCGACGACGACGACACCGACAACGACGGCCTGCTCGACGGCACCGAGGACGCCAACGGCAACGGCGTGCAGGACGCCGGTGAGACGGACCCACTCGACGTCGACTCCGACGACGACCTCCTCCAGGACGGCACCGAGCAGGGCCTCACCGCGCCCGAGGGCAACGACACGAACCTGAACGTGTTCATCCCCGACGCCGACGACACCACCACCACCGATCCCCTCGATGGCGACTCCGATGGCGGCTCCGTGGGCGATGGCACCGAGGACGGCAACCTCAACGGCTCCGTCGACTCCGGCGAGTGCGACCCGAACGACCCGACGGACGACGGCGACTGCGTCGACAGCGACGGTGACGGCCTGTCCGACAACACCGAGAACGATCTCGGCACCGATCCCAACGACGCCGACACCGACGACGACGGCCTGAGCGACGGCGAGGAGCTGCCCATCGGCACCGATCCCCTCGACGACGACTCCGACGACGACGGCATCCAGGACGGCACCGAGGTGGGCGAGACCGAGGGCACCGACGACACCGACACCAGCGTCTTCCAGCCCGACACCGACCCCACCACCACCACCGATCCCCTCGATGACGACACCGACGACGACGGCCTGCTCGACGGCTCCGAGGACGCCGACGGCGACGGCAACATCGACCCCGGCGAGACCGACCCCAACACCCCCGACACCGACGGTGACGGCGTGCAGGACGGCACCGAGCAGGGCCTGACCGAGCCCGAGGGTGACGGCACCGATCCCGACGTCTTCGTGCCCGACACCGACCCCGGCTCCACCACCGATCCCCTCGATCCCGACACCGACGACGACGGCATGCCCGACGGCGAGGAAGACGCCAACGGCGACGGCAACGTCGACCCCGAGGAGACCGATCCCAACGTCTACGACGAGACGGACGAGCCCGGCGACACGAACGACACCGGAGGAGAGCCCCTCGACACCGCCGACACTGGCGATACCGGTGAAAGCGACACTGGCCCGAACGGCATCGACAACGACATCATCAGCTCCGAGTTCTGGCTCCAGGGCGGCGTGGGCTGCCAGTCCGCACCCAGCCCGGCCACCCGCTTCGGCTGGCTCGGCGCCCTGCTGGCCCTGCTTCCCCTCACCTGGCTTCGTCGCCGCAAGGAGGCACGTCGATGATGACGCGCGCAATCCTCCCCCTCGGACTCCTCCTGGCCGTTCAGGCCTCCGCGCAGGAAGAAGAGCAGACCCGCTTCGATGCCCACGGCATGTACGCGCCCACCGGCGACGGCGATCTGATGGATCCCCTCACCATGAACCGCGCCGAGGCCCAGCGGGCCGGCACCTGGGCGGCGTGGGGCACCTTCGAGTACGCCAACCAGCCGCTGGTGCAGTTCGAGCAGCTGTCCACCGGTGAGACCTTCCGCAACGCCATGCTCGAGCACCTGTTCGGCCTGCACGTGGGCGGTCAGTGGGCCCCCGACGAGCGGGTGGCCATCGTCGCCGACGTGCCCCTGTGGTTCACCTCCGTGGGCCTCGAAGGGCCCCAGGGCGTGGCCATGGGCGACATCGGGCTGTCCGTGCCCGTGGGCCTCCTGCTGCCCAAGGACCTCGGCAACGACCTGCACCTCGGCGTGTCCGTGGTGCCGTACCTGAACTTCCCCTCCGGCGCCACGAAGCGCTTCCTGGGCGCCCCCACCGTCTCCGGCGGTGGGTCGGTGGTCGGCAGCCTGAGCAAGGGCCTGTTCTCCGGCGGCGTGCAGATCGGCGCCGAGGGCCAGGGCGGCACCGAGATCGGTGGCATCGCCTGGGGCTCCCAGCTCATCTACGGCGGCAGCTTCGGCATGCAGGTCGACGAGCTCGTGGGTCTGCACCTCGAGGTCAACGGCCGCCACGTCTTCTCCGCACAGGAGCGTCCCGGCGTGGGCACGCCCCTCGAGCTCGCCCTGACCGCCCGTGGTCGTGGCTACACCGGCCTGCGCCTGCACGCCGGCCTCGCCGCGGGCCTCACGCCGGGTGCCTCCGCCGCCGTCGTCCGCGCCTTCCTCGGTGGCGGCTGGACCTTCGGCAAGGACATGGAGCGCACGCTGGAGGTCGTCGAGGAGGCCCCGATCGACACCGATCAGGACGGCCTGGTCGACGTCTCGGACGCCTGCCCCGAGGAGCCCGAGGACTTCGACGGCTTCAAGGACGAGGACGGCTGCCCCGAGGCCGACAATGACGCCGACGGCATCGTCGACACCGACGACGCATGCCCGCTGGACCCCGAGGACATCGACCGCTTCGAGGACGAGGACGGCTGCCCCGACACCGACAACGACGCCGATGGCTTCGCGGACGTCGACGACACCTGCCCCGACGTGCCCGAGGACGGCGAGAACCCGAACCCGGAAGACGGCTGTCCCACCAACGTGAAGGCCGTGCTCACCGCCGAGAGGATCGTCATCCTCGACAAGGTGCAGTTCCACCTGAACAAGGCCAGCCTCACCCCGGCCTCCCACGAGATCCTCGATCAGGTGGCCGCCACCCTGCGGGACAACCCCCACGTGGGCCAGATCCGCATCGAGGGCCACACCGACCACCTCGGCAACGACGCCTGGAACCAGGATCTGTCCGAGCGACGCGCCATCACGGTGCGGAACTACCTCATCGCCCAGGGTGTCGACGCCAAGCGGCTCGTGGCCAAGGGCTTCGGCGAGACCACGCCCATCGCCACCAACGACACCGAGGAGGGCCGTGAGCTCAACCGTCGCGTCGAGTTCATGGTGGTCGACACCACGTCGGGCGACGACGCCGACAAGACCGCCGAGGCACCCCAGGAGAGCGACACCGTCACCCAGTGACGGTTCCCTCCCGGATCACGAAGGCCCGCCCCCCTTTCGGGGAGCGGGCCTTTCTCGTGACCAGGCTCAGCTCACTCGCAGCTGCCGTCCCATGCGCCCTCGGCGCGGATCTCCATGGCCCAGTCCTGGCCCACGAGGGCGGTGACGAGACGGGACGCCGCGGTGCAGTCGCCGAACTCCTGCAGCACGACCTCGACGCCGCCTTCGACGCGACGACCGAACATCATGCCATCCTCCACGTAGGGCACGCGATCGATGCCATCGGAGAAGGGGTAGTTGGTTCCCTTGGCCTGCTCGGCCAGCAGGGCGAGGATCGCGCCCTCGGGCTTGTCGCCCAGCCACTGCTCCCAGGTGTTGAACAGGAAGGCCTTCTCGATGCGCTCCTCTCCGGGGCCGTCGCACCACAGGCCGACGATCCGCAGATCGCCACGGTGGGCCTCCTCGCCGTAGGTGCCGTCGCGCCAGCCCACGATGGACTCCGCCACGCTCTTCTCGGCGCCATCGAGGCCCTCGGTGGTGAAGTCCTCTTCGTAGAAGTCGGCACCGCCACACACGTCGCCGAGGGCCACGAAGCCGCGGGGACCGACGTGCTCGGACTCCTGCAGGTAGTACACGCCGTCGAAGGTGGATGCCTGGGCCTGGAAATAGTCCTGGTAGGCGTCGAAGTCGGCCAGATCCGCCACCGGGATGGAATCCATCACGGACAGATCGACGGACGGGGTGTTGTTGTCGTCGTCCACAGGCTCGGTGCAGGCGGCGGTCAGGCACAAGGCGCTCAGCCAGAGGGCATGTCGCATGCTGGTTCTCCCGGAAGGGTGGGTCACGGCCGGCATTGTAGGACAGTGCCGCCCCTTCGCAGACACCGGCGGATCGGCGCGCCCCTTCCTCGCCGCGATTGTCCAGCGACAAGCGGATCATCCACCCACATACGGAAACTGCGTGCCGACGTGGCCCGACCTGTATGTTTCCGCTCCCCAGGTGCGCACGGGTCCACCACTACTGCGCTTCCGGATTCGCCGAGCGATCCGATACGAGCAGCGTTCCGCCGATTCCCCCAGCCCCAGGAGCACCTGATGTCCCACGCCATCGAACGCCACACCACCCAGGTCGGTGACGCCACGCTGTCCTACCTGAGCTGCGGCCCCGCCGACGGCCCCGTCGTCCTGCTCCTGCACGGAATCCCCTCCTCCGCCAACCTGTGGCGCAAGGTGATGCACGGCCTGGCCGCCACGGACCGCCGGGTGCTGGCGCCGGATCTGCCGGGCTACGGCGAGACCGTGATCCCCGAGGCCGCCGACCACTCCATCTCCGGCGCGGCGCGACTGCTGCTGGACTGGATGAAGCAGGAGCGATTGTCCCACCTGTGGCTCGTGGGACACGACCTCGGCGGTGCCGTGGCGCAGCTCATGGCGGTGGAGGATCCGGAGCGCTTCACCCGTTGGACCCTCATCAACTCCCCCGTCGGCGACACCTGGCCCGTGCCCATCGTCAGGCTGATGAAGATGGCCGCCAAGGCGGGGCTGTTCGGCACGCTGGCGCCGCTGCTACCGGGCCGGGACCACGGCCGAAGCATGCTCAAGGGCGGAGGGATCCACCGCATCGACGAGATCACCGATGACGAGCTGGAGGAGATCTTCTGGCGCAAGGTCCGCGACAAGGAGTCCCGGCAGGCCTTCGGCCGGCACATCGCCACCCTGGACAGCTCTCCGACCGAGGCCATCGAGAGCAAGCTGCCGAGCCTGGGCATCCCCGCCCAGCTCATCTGGGGCACCCGCGACACCTACCAGACCTGGGAGGAGGCCGGCACGCGGCTGCAGCGGGACCTCGGCAAGCCCGACACCACGCTGCTCGGTGACGCCGCCCACTTCGTGCCACTGGACGATCCGACCGGGCTGCTCAAGGCCATGCTGTCCTGGCGTCCGGGCAGGCTCGCCGAGGAGAACGAGATGCCGGAGACCCGGTAAGCAGTCCTCCCCACGGGGGAACGCGCACGAGGCTCGTCAAAGATCCGCCAAGGGCTCCCGAATTCCGACCATGGCGAAGGCACCCCGGCCGGGGACTGCCGACCGGATGAAGGAGCACATGATGACACGCTGGATGGGACTCGCGGTCCTCCTCTTGGCCGGCTGCGGTCCGGACCCAGAAGGGAACGACTTCGACTCGGACACCTGGGGCTTCGACAACCGCGGCCTCGAGTGCGAGTGGGTCTACGACGAGCTGTGGGCCAACGAGGGCGACGGGCTGTACCAGATGCCGCCGTCGGGCACCGATCTCATCGCCGAGCGCTACGTGGGCGGCTGCATGAACCGCGGCGCGCTGTACGGCTACTGGACCGAGATCTACCGGGTGGCGGAGACCGATCAGATCGTCTGCAGCGTCACCTGGAACTTCCGCAACACCGACACCTTCGTGACCAAGGCCCCCGAGGAGGTCGACTACTCCTGGAACTTCGAGCCGGAGACCTTCGAGGACGACGAGGGCAACGATCGGGCCGTGGTGAACGACCACGGTACCTTCCTGTGCGGCGAGCTGCTGGGCTTCGACCCCACCACCCGCGGCATGGGCGGCGCGAAGCCCGAGGAGCCCGACCCCGACGCCAAGAAGGTGCGCAAGCGGATCGGGTTCCAGGCCAGCCCCCCCACCCTGTGGCGCGACCAGGGCGACGACTTCTGGGCCGCCAACACCAACTGGGACGAGTTCGACCGCTGGGGCGACCGCATCTACCTGAAGAAGACCTTCGAGCTCAAGGTGCCCTGAACCGGGCACCTCGGGACTGCCAGGCCACAACCCGCGCGCGTCGGAGCCCTGCTCCGGCGCGCGCCTTCAGGAAGGGACACCATGCGCCACGGCATCGCGATCCTCGTCACCCTCGTGGGCCTGGCTGGCCTGGCGGGGTGTCCTCCCCCGCCCCCTCAGCTGTCGAATCCCAGCAGAACGCCCGACACCGACGGATGGGGTGACGAAAACCGGGGCCTCGACTGCAGGTGGATATTCGACGACCTGTGGGCCGACGAGAGCGAGGGGCTGTACCAGATGCCGCCTTCCGGTACCGATGTGGTCGGTGAACGCTACGTGGGCGGCTGCATGAACCGCGGTGCGCTGTACGGCTACTGGACCGAGAGCTACCGGGTGGCGGAGACCGATCAGATCGTCTGCAGCGTCACCTGGAACTTCCGCAGCACCGACACCTTCGTGACCAGGGCCCCCGAGGAGGTCGACTACTCCTGGAACGTCGAGCCGGAGACCGTCGAAGACGACGAGGGGGACGTCCGGGCCATGGTGAACGACCACGGTACCTTCCTGTGCGGCGAGCTCCTGGGTTTCGACCCGACGACCCGCGGCATGGGCGGTGCCGAGTTCGAGGACGACGACCCTGACGCCGGTCATCAGGGAATCGGCTTCCAGACCGATCCCCCCACCATGTGGCGGACTCCGAGCGCGGACGACTGGTTGGCAGACACCAACTGGGACGAGTTCGACCGCTGGGGCGACCGCATCTACCTGAAGAAGACCTTCGAGCTCAAGGTGCCCTGAACCGGGCACCTCGGGACTGCCAGGCCACACCCCGCGCGCGTCGGAGCCCTGCTCCGGCGCGCGCCTTCGTGTGCCCCATCCGGCTTGTCCCCCACACCACATGTGTAGCTGGATCGATACGGATCCACTGGGCGACGCCTCCCCTTCGGCGCGCCCGATGGAGGCACCATGCACATCGCCCTATGGATCCTTCAGCTCCTTCTGGCCTTCAGCTTCCTGATCATCGGGTTCCTGACGACCACTGCCGGTCCCACGGAGCTGACCTACCTGTACCCCTGGACCAACCACGTTCCCCTCGCCGCCACGCGCGCCGTGGGCGTCATCGAGCTGCTGTGTGCGGCCGGTCTGGTCCTTCCCGCCGCCTTCCGCTGGAAGCCGTGGCTCACCACGCTGTCCGCCGGCGTCCTCGCCCTGTTCGAGGCCAGCGCGTGGATCTTCCACATGTCCTCCCACGAGGTGCAGGGCTTCCAGCTCAGCAACGTGCTGCTGTTCGCCGCCTGCATGGCCGTGTTCGCCGGCCGCGCCCGCTTCGCGAAGATCCCCGACGCCTCCGACGGCGAGCACCCCTTCGACTGGCACGTGTGGTGGGGCAGCAGCTCAGACGACGTATCGTCCGGACAGCTGCACCCACGATGACCTCACGCCTCATCCCCACGGCCTGCGCCCGTCTCCCCAGGAGGCGGGCGTCGCTGCGTGGGGGTCAGGCCACCTCGGGTCGTCCCGGCTTGCCGGCCTCTTCCGGGTGCCTGCGCAGGTGCTCCCGCTTGAGATCGGCAGAGGTCTTGCGGCTGCCGTCGTGGCTCCAGCCCGGCGGACCGATCAGGTAGCCCAGACGCTGTCGCAGGCTCAGGCCCGTCGCGTCCCTGGCGATGCCGACCCACTCGTGCAGCGCGATGCGGAGCGGGTTGAAGGTGCCCAGGGACTTCACGATGCCGTAGCGACAGGGCTCGGCGTCGTCCTCGGGCACGAACGTGCCGAACAGTCGGTCCCACACGATGAAGGTGCCCGCATAGTTGGCATCGAGGTAGCGCGGGTTGGTGGCGTGGTGCACCCGGTGGTGGCTCGGCGTGTTCATGATCGCCTCGAACCAAGGGGGAAACCGCCGGATGGCCTCGGTGTGGATCCAGTACTGGTAGACGAGGTTGATGCCGCCGCAGAAGGCCAGCACCGCGGGGTGCAGCCCCAGGAACACCAGGGGCAGACGCACCACCCACCACAGCGCGAAGAAGCTGGTCCAGGTCTGTCGCAGGGCCGTGGACAGGTTGTAGTGCTGGGAGCTGTGGTGGACGATGTGTGCGGCCCACAGCCAGCGGATCTCGTGGCCGAACCTGTGCACCCAGTAGTAGCGCAGGTCGTCGAGCACGAAGGCGAGCACGATCCACCAGGGCTCGAAGCCGAAGGTGAACAGGCGGTGCTCGTACAACCACAGGCTCACGGTGCCGATGGCGCCGGCCGTGAGCGCGCCCGCCAAGAGGCTTCCGCCCCCCATCACGAGGCTCGCCAGGGTGTCGCGGGTCTCGTAGCGGACCCGGCCGGTGAACCAGCCGATGCCGAGCTCCACCAGCATCGTGACGATGTAGAAGGGCACCGCCCACTCGGAGATGTTCGGGTAGTCCGGGATCTCCATCTCAGGCCTCCAGGCGAGCGGCCCAGTGGGCCCGGGTGTCGGCATCGGCCAGCGCGACCCGCAGGATGGGCGCGCCCGGGTCCCGCAGGGGGATGCGCAGGCCCTCGTCGGAGACCTGGACCCCACGGATCCGGGGGCCCCCGGCACCGGTGAGGATCCGGGTCCAGCGACGATCGCCGAGGCAGGCCACCGCCGCCACGCGACCATCGTCGAGATCGAGCAGAGCCGCCAGGCCGTCGTCGGCGACGATGCCTCCCGTGACCGTGGCGTCCGGCAGGTCGATCGCCAGGCGGTCCTGGGCCTCCTGCAGCCCCGACAGCGGCACACGGCGCCCCCAGCCCAGCAGGACGGTGGCCAGGGTGACGAGGCCCACACCGCCGATCACGAACGCCAGCAGGAAGGTGGTCTTGTCCATCTCAGCCTCCGGAGGCCGACAGGGCGCGGTTCGTGCGCCCGAGCAGGCCGATGGCCACGGCGAGCACCACGTGGAACCAGGCGAGCCGCTCGAGCCCCAGGAAGGTCCAGTCGCCGACGATGACGAGGCCAGCCACCATCACCAGCAGCGCGCCGATCGCCCCACCCCAGCGGCGCTGGCTGGCGCACACCACGAGGGCGGCGACCATGCCGACGGCCCCGAGGACGGTGGCGGTGGCCGGGAGGTCGGCGCCCAGGGCGGCCAGCAGCGGCACGAGGCCGGTGGCCCACACGAGCCAGCGGGACCAGGGCTGTGCGAGCTGGCCGGCCGCCAGGGACAGTCCCGCCACGGGCACGCCCACGAAGGCCGCCAGCGCGCTGATGTCGGTGTGGACCCCCTCGAGCCCCTGCACGCCGCCGTAGCGGAAGGTGCCGGCGACGGCCGCCAGGCCCACCAGGGCGAGACCCACGCCGGCCATGCGCTGGGGAATGCCGCCCCGCAGCGAGGCGAGGCCCGCCCCCAGGCCGGCCACGGCCAGAAGTGCATCGGTGGCGGCGACATCGGGATTCAAGGGCCCTCCTCACACATGGCGCATCGGGTGTCATGGTAGGCTGCCGCCCGGCTGACCCGCCGGTCAAACCTGGGTTGGCCAAGAGGAATTGACGTTCCACGCCCCCTTTCCCGACCCGCCCATTGTGGCCGTGGCGGCGGGAACACGGGGCGGACCTACGCAATCCTGCGGACCGGGTACGGGATGCACCACACGGGCACGGAGCGCCCCACGCGTGACGTTGGAGGGTGTTGCCGCTCCGCGCGCTCCCCAGGATGCGCCCCGGGACGGCCCCTCTCAGGAGGCTCCCATGAAGACCCGCCATACCCACAAGACCACCATCCACGGTGGTCTGCACCAGATCTACAAGGCCACGCTGTTCGGTGACGCCGCCGAGCTGCTGTCCGGCTCCACCCTGCTCCCCGAGGTCACCATCTGCGACCAGGAGGAGGACTGGGGCAAGGCCCACAGCTCCCGTGTGCACCACCTCGGCCCCCGCAAGCCGTTCATGTCCAACGAGTGCGTGTGCATCGAGACCATCGAGGAGAAGGAGCAGGACGCCTACCTGCGCTTCGAGCAGCGAGGCTTCGACAACAAGCTCCTCGGCACCCTCGATCACGTCGAGGCGGAGATGCGGTTCACGCCGGTCGGCAAGCACGACGTCGAGGTGGAGTGGACCTACACGTTCCACCCGAAGAGCGCCTGGGGCATGCCCCTGGCCTGGCTCCTGGCCCACGTGGTCTACCCAGGCGCCATGCGACGCACGATGAAGGCCATGAAGCACTTCGTCGAGAAGGGCCGCTACTACGAGCCCTTCCCGTTCGCCCGCACCCGTCGGGCCGTCGGTCACTGATCCGTCCCCTGGAGCGGGCGCCCCGCCTTGGGCGCTCCCCTCCGGGGGTTCGTGCGTCGGCCGCCTACGCCGTTCCGGCCCGGTCGGTTTGACGACCCGGGGGACCGCAGAGTACAACGCAGGCACCTATCGAGACCGGCTGAGGGACAGGCCCTTTGACGCCGGGGCAACCACCCCCTCGGGGAAAGGTGCCAATTCCTGCGGAACCCTCGGGTGCCGGAAGATGGGTCGCGTGATTCCCCCCGGGCATCACCCCTGCGTCGCAGGCTCATCCGAAGGCTCCCGTCACGACACCAAGGAGCTGTGGATGACCCCCACGCACAAGATCGCGCCGCCTACCGAGCTGTACTGCACCTCGGGCACCTCCCCCACCTGCGCGCCGGCTCGTCCGGCTGCCTGCTGCTGAAGGAGGCGGAGATGACCGAACAAGCCACCGTCGCCGTCCGCACGGGCCTGCAGACCGACCCCCAGCACGGCGCCGTCGTGCCCCCGCTGCACCTGTCCAGCAACTACACCTTCGAGGACCTCGGAGCCCCTCGTCGGTTCGACTACACCCGCTCCGGAAACCCGACCCGCGCCCTCCTGGCCGAGACCCTCGCAGCCCTCGAGGGCGGCGAACGGGGCGTGGTCACGTCCACCGGCATGAGCGCCGTCACCACGGTGCTGCAGCTGCTCGCTCCCGGCGACCGGCTGATCGCGCCCCACGACTGCTACGGCGGCACCTGGCGCCTCATCGACCGGCTCGCCCGCAGGGGCCAGTTCACGGTGGAGTTCGTCGACCTGACGAACCCGATCACCCGCCGCGAGGCACTGTCGACCCCCGCCTCCATGGTCTGGGTGGAGACCCCCTCGAATCCCCTGCTGCGGCTGACGGACATCGAGGCCGTGCGCCGTGAGGCCCCGGGCGCCATCGTCGTGGCCGACAACACCTTCTGCTCCCCTGCCCTGCAGCAGCCCCTGGCCCTCGGTGCCGACGTGGTGATCCACAGCACCACGAAGTACCTCAACGGCCACTCCGACGTGGTGGGCGGCGCCGTCATCGCCCGCGACAAGGCCCTCGGAGACGATCTGGCCTGGTGGGCCAACTGCCTCGGCGTCACCGGTGCGCCCTTCGACGCCTACCAGACCCTGCGGGGCGTGCGCACCCTGAAGGCCCGGCTCGACCACCACCTGCGCAACACCCACTTCGTCGTCGATCTGCTGACCGGTCACCCGGCCGTGAACAAGGTCCACTACCCCGGCCTGCCCTACCACCCGGGCCACGACATCGCGAGGCGGCAGCAGTCCGGCTTCGGCGCCATGATCAGCTTCGAGCTGCACGGTGGCCTGGAGGCGGTGCGTGGCTGCGTGAAGCCCCTGCGTCACTTCAGCCTGGCCGAGAGCCTGGGCGGCGTGGAGAGCCTGGTGGCCCACCCGGCCTCGATGACCCACGCCTCCATGAGTGCGGAAGCACGGGCGGTGGCGGGCATCCGTGATGGCCTCGTACGCCTGAGCATCGGCATCGAGGACCCGCGGGATCTCGTGAAGGACCTGAGGGCGGGCCTGGACGCCGCGCTGGCCTGGCAGCGGGACCACGCGGAGGGCGCGCAAGCGCATCAGGAGCCCGAGGTCGTTCCTGTGGCGTGGGTGGCACAAGCCAAGTGAAGTCCCAAGACCGGCCGGGGCCTCGAAGCCCCCGCCGGGGCGCCCGGCAGCCGGCCGGGCTGTTCCTGGTCGCTTCGGTCGGTAACCGCCACGACTACGGCGCGGGCAACCCCGGCGCCCCAAGGGGCGCCCGTACAACCAAGGCCCGAAGTCAAACCTGTGCAGACGCTCCTTGGGTCGACACGTACGGGCGCCCCTTGGGGCGCCGGGGCCTCGAAGCGCCGTGAGGTTTCCCATTCCAACGCGGCCCGTCGGCCTCCCTTGGGCTCGAGCCGGCCCCGGCCGGCGGCCTGGGTCGGAGGATCCGTGACCCGTGAGCGTGCGCGTGCGCGATTCGCTGGCGGTTTTACTCGGAACATGGGTGACGCCCTCGCCGGGTCGCCCGGCAGCCGGACCGGGCTGCTCCTGGTCGCTTCGGTCGGCAACCGCCACGACTACGGTGCGGGCAACCCCGGCGCCCCAAGGGGCGCCCGTACAACCAAAGCCCGAAGTCAAACCTGTGCAGACGCTCCTTGGGTCGACACGTACGGGCGCCCCTTGGGGCGC
>JARACJ010000004.1 GCA_028767165.1 Proteobacteria bacterium DTSAM18
ACTTTGGTTGGTGTAGATAGTGCGGAGGACCCACCTGATCCCATTCCGAACTCAGAAGTTAAGCTCCAGCACGCCGATGGTACTGCAGCGGTGACGCTGTGGGAGAGTAGGTCACGCCAGCCTCCCCATACAAAAGCCCCCGGTTGAGCGCTTATGCGCTCCCGGGGGTTTTTTGTATGTGGGGAGGCTGGCGTGACCTACCTCCCACCGAGCAAGGCGGAAGGCCCAAAGCGGAGGGCAACACGCACAGCTTGCCTGTGCGAACATGCCCGAAGCGACGGCCTGCAGCCGCAGCGGCGAGTAGGAGGGCCCTCAAGGGCCCGACGTGGGTCGGAGAGTAGGTCACGCCAAGCTTCGCGACCCGTCGGTCCCAGTCTTCGGGCACCTGGCCCTACCTGCAGCCAGCAGATTGGGGAGTCCGCCGTTCCCATGCCGAGCTCGCTCAGCCTGACCTGCTCTCCCACCGAGCAAGGCGGAAGGCCCAAAGCGGAGGGCTACTCGCACATCGAGGCGGGAGGTAGAGCCGCGAGTGAAAGGCGACTCGCACAGGTCTCCTGTGCGAACATGCCTGAAACGAAGGCTCGGACGACTGCCGCGACACAGGAAGGCCCAATAGGGCCTGACGGGAGATTCCTGTGCGAACATGCCCGAAGCGACGGCCAGCAGCCGCAGCGGCGAGTAGGAGGGCCCTCAAGGGCCCGACGTGGGTCGCCAAGGCAGGACGCAGAGACGGGAGCGGAAGGCCACACGCATAGGGTTCCTGTGCGAATCTGCCTGAAGCGACGTCTCGTAGGACTGCCGTGTCGAAGGAAGGCCCGTTCAGGGCCTGACGTGTTCGTAGGTCACGCCAGCCTTCCACGACCTGTCGATCCCAATCTTCGGGCACCTGGTGCTCCCTGCGGCCAGTAGATTGGGGAGTCGGCCGCTCCCACGTGGAGCTCGCTCAGCGTGAACCGCTCTCTCACCGAGCAACCCACGTAGGACTGCCGTGTCGAAGGAAGGCCCGTTCAGGGCCTGACGTGTTCGCAGGTCACGCCCGGTGCTCCGCACCGTCGGTCTGCCCCTTCTGGTACCTGGCAGCAGGCGGAGGGGGACTCGGTCGTTCCAGCGTGGAGGGTGAGAACGGCCGACAGATGCAGGTCTTCCGCCCGTGCTACGCTCCGGCTCTCGGAGGGATGCACATGTTGGAATACCTCGGTCTGGTGATGTCCCCTTCCACGCTGACGTCAGCCGTCACGCAGGCTGCTTCGGGCAGGCCGCCCGTGGGCCGCCACTTCGACGGGGACGTCCCCGGTGCGGAGGAGTGGCTCGTGGGACTGTGGCGGACCGCAGAGGGCACGGAAGCCGAAGGCGACGTCCGCTATGCCCTCGGGATGGTGTTGCGCACGGGCGACTCACGTCATCTGGCGAGGCTCGGTCCGCTGGTGGAGCTCGGCGTCGTGTTCGCGGGCGAGGACATCCTGGACGCACTGCAGAGACCTCACCTGTATCGGAAGCCGGACACGGCCCATGCATTCGGTCGCGGACTGGCGAGGACGCTCCTCACGGGTGCGATGGAGTACAGGCCGGAGCTTCGCGTGCTGGCAGAAGAGGATCGGATGAAGGGTGCCCTGCTGGGCGCCCTGGTGGTCCACGACCCCGTGTGGGCAGCGGCCAACCTGTCCCACGTCACGTCTTCGGAGGTCGACCAGGCCACGATGATGGTCTCCGAGGCACTGGATCTGGTGGCTGAGCTTCAACCGGAAGGCGCCGCGGACCTGTTCATGCGCCAGCTGGCGGCGGACGACCACGGTGTGGCGGGACAGGTGTGGCACGCGCTTCATCCGGATGCAGCCAGGACCACGCAAGGTCCGCCGAATCCCGATTCGGGTGCGGTCCGCCGGCTCGTGTGGAGGGGGGCCGACCGTCGATGGTTCGTCATTCCGGAGGGGCTCACCTTTCTCGAAGGCCCCTTCGAACTCCGCCGCGGCCTCGATGTCATGCTGGTGGCGCCGGACGCCGTGGAGGAGTTCGTGGTGCCCGAGGACGAGGCGCGTCGGAAGATGGCCGGGCAGCTGCAGGAGATGGTCTCCCAAGGGCTGCAGGCGCTTCGAAAGGTCATCGAGGATCCCTCCATCGACCCTGCGTCCCAGGATGAGATCAGCGCCCAGCTCGCCGGTGTGGCGGAGCGTTTCGTGGGGTCGGAACAGGTACAGAACCTGATGGGCCGGTTCGGAGCGGCGCTCGAGAAGGCCGTGGACACGGGTGGCGATGCGTTGCCGGGGCTGAGGGAAGCCGTACGGTCACCCTCCGGTGCGGAGAGCAGGGCACAGCGCTCCCCGTTCCAGCTTCGACTCGGGAGAGGTGACGTCGGTGCGGTGGTGGAGGTGCTGCCTCGTGGCGATGTCGCCATGCCCGGGTTCTGGCGACGCGCTCTGGGCAACGGAGACACGCCCGAAGCCTGGCTTCCGGTCTTCCATCGGGCCCTCCAGCAGGGATTTCCGGGCAAGCCCTCCGACCTGGTGGGCGAGGTGACGGCGCGAGGTCTTCGCTTCCACGGAACGGAGCCGTACCATGTGGGATGGATCTACGCGACGTTGGCGAAGATGGTGGCCGATCCGGACCTGCTGGTGAATCCCAGCGCCTGAGGATCGGCACCCCTCGGGTGCGTCAGGTGTCCCACGCGGACACAGGCGCTGGGTGGGGTTGGCGTGGCTAGAGCGCGAGGGCGCGCTCTTCGAGGGCGTGGATGCGATCGCGGAGCTCGGCGGCCCGTTCGAACTCGAGGGCCTTGGCGGCGTTCTTCATCTCCTTGCGGAGTGCCGCGATCAGCTTGGGGAGATCCTCGGTGTGGATCTCCTCGGGGGCCTTCTGGATGAGGGCCGCGCCCTTCTTGCGGCCGGTGACGCTCTTGGGCTGGGAATCCATCCCGAGCATCTGTGCCAGGCCCTGATCGATGTTGCGGATGACCGTGGTGGGCGTGATGCCGTGCTCTTCGTTGTACGCCTGCTGGATCTCCCGACGGCGGGCGGTCTCGTCGACGGCCTGCTTGATGGACTTGGTCATGCGGTCGGCGTAGATGATGACGTGGCCCTCGGCGTTGCGGGCGGCGCGGCCGATGGTCTGGATGAGCGACCGGCGGTTGCGCAGGAAGCCCTCCTTGTCGCCGTCCATGATGGCGATGAGCGCCACCTCGGGGAGGTCGAGTCCCTCCCGGAGGAGGTTGATGCCCACGAGGACGTCGAACTCTCCGAGCCGGAGATCCCGCAGGATCTCGGTGCGCTCGACGGTGTCGATGTCGGAGTGCAGGTAGCGGGCGCGGACGTCGTGCTCGATGAGGAAGTCGGTGAGCTCCTGGGCCATGCGCTTGGTCATGACGGTGATGAGCACGCGGAAGCCGCGGGAGACGGTCTGCCGGATGCGCTCGAAGACGTCGTCGACCTGGACCTTGGCGGGCACGATCTCGATCGTGGGGTCGAGCAGGCCGGTGGGGCGGATGATCTGCTCCACGGTGTGGTCGCCGGACTTGCCGAGCTCGTAGTCGCCGGGGGTGGCCGAGACGTAGACCACCTGGTGGACCATCTGCTCGAATTCCTCGAACTGGAGCGGACGGTTGTCCATGGCGGATGGCAGCCGGAAGCCGAAGTCGACGAGGGTGCTCTTTCGGGAGCGGTCGCCCTTGTACATGGCGCCGACCTGCGGGATGGCGATGTGGGACTCGTCGACGATGAGGAGCCAGTCCTTGGGGAAGTACTCGAGCAGCGTGGGCGGCGGCTGGCCGGGATCGCGTCCGGAGAGGTGCCGCGAGTAGTTCTCGATGCCCTTGCAGCGTCCGATCTCACGCATCATCTCGAGATCGAAGCGGGTGCGTTGTTCGAGGCGCTGGGCCTCGAGGAGCATGTCGCGGCCCTTGAGGTAGGACAGCCGCTCCGTGAGCTCGGACTCGATGCCCTCGATGGCCCGCTCGAGCTTCTCCTTGGGCGTGACGTAGTGGCTGGCCGGGTAGATGGCGACCTTGTCGAGCTCATCCAGGCGGGCGCCCCGCAGCGGATCGAACGTGTAGATCTCGTCGACCTCGTCGCCGAACAGCTCGATGCGGATGGCGATGTCGTCCTCGTAGGCGGGGAAGATGTCGATGACATCGCCCCGTGCACGGAAGGTACCGCGGTGGAAGTCGGCCTCGTTGCGCTCGTACTGGATCTCGACCAGCTTGCGGAGGATGTCGCGCCGGGGGATCTCCTGGCCCTGCTCGAGCTGGAGGAGCATGCCCTCGTAGGCCTCGGCGGAGCCGATGCCGTAGATGCAGGAGACGGAGGCGACGATCAGGACGTCGCGGCGCTCGAGGAGGGAACGGGTGGCCGCGTGTCGGAGGCGATCGATGGCGTCGTTGATGAGCGAGTCCTTCTCGATGTAGGTGTCGCTCGACGGGACGTAGGCCTCGGGCTGGTAGTAGTCGTAGTAGGAGACGAAGTACTCGACCGCGTTGTGGGGGAAGAGCTCGCGGAACTCCGCGTACAGCTGGGCCGCGAGGGTCTTGTTGGGGGCGAGGACCAGGGTGGGACGCTGCACCTGCTGCACGACGTTGGCCATCGTGAAGGTCTTGCCGGAGCCGGTGATGCCCAGGAGGGTCTGGTGCTTCACACCCTCGTTGAGGCCCTCCACGAGGGTCTCGATGGCCTGTGGCTGATGGCCGGTGGGGGTCTTGTCGGTGACGAGCTCGAACGCCCGGCTCGCGCGGGGCGCACCGACCTTGGACTGCACGGGGGGCCACTGGGACATCGACTCTCCATCGCCCCGGTGGGTCCAGGACTGTCCGGAGCGTACCTCTTCATCGGTGGGTACGCTCGCATCCGGACAGAACTACCCCTGCTTGTGCAGGGCGACGCCGGCGGCCACGAACTCGTAGATGTTCTCGCCGGTGGCGACGTCGTTCTCGGGCATCTGCTCGGGGTGCTTGGACTCCGACTTGAGGTGCGCGACCTTCTCTGCATCCACCTGGCGTGCGGTGACCACGCCGTACATGCGGGCGGCAGCGCCGTGGGACTGCATGTCGATGCCGTAGGCGTGGTCCTTCATGGTGATGCGGATGTTCCGCTCGCCGTCGGTGAGCACGGCCCAGCAGCCCATCTTCTGGCAGACGTCGGCGATCTCGCCCTCGACGACGATCTCGTTGCCGGCGAAGTTGGCGGGGTTGTCGAGCACCTGGCGGGCCGTGAAGACCCTGGCCTCACCGGGGATGGGTTGGCCGTAGGAGGTCCAGTCGGTGGAGGCGACTTCGTCGTGGGGCGCGGCGTCGGGGGCGTCTGCCTCGGCGGCCTCGTGGGCGGGAGCCTGCGCTGCCAGCTCGGGTGCGGGTGCCTCGGACTGGGTGGGCGCTTCTGTGCTGCAGGCCGCGATCAAGATGGCCAGGACGGGTGCGATCATACGCATGGGATCCTCCTCGAGTGGACGGACCATACAGGGGATCGGAGGCGGAATCCAGGGGTCGGAGGCCTCTGCAGACAGGAGGCGTGGCCTTCGACCGGGCCTACAGGGCATCCGCGAGGTCGTCTTCCCAGGTATCGGGCACGGCGGTCTCCTCGGAGACCCCTGCACCGTGGCGCAGCCACCAGATCAGCACGCCGGTGGCCACCATCAGCAGCCCGATGCCCTGGGAGGTGGTCAGTCCGATGGTCTGGGTGCCCAGGCTCGCACCTGCCTGGCTCATGCCCGGTGGAAGCCAGGAGGGGATGGACTCGACCTGCCACGAGACCATGTAGCCCCGGTGGTCGGCGCGGAAGCCCTCCACGAAGATGCGCAGGACGGGCTGCACGAGCAGGTACAGGGCGATGATGTGACCGTCGAAGCGCCGACGACCACTCATCCACATCAGGAAGGCGGCCAGCGCGAACTCCCCGGTGCTCTGCCAGAGCTGGGTGGGGTACAGCGCGGTGTCCGTGAGGCGGGCCACGCCGCCCTCGAAGCTCGTGCTCAGGAACGGGAACGCATCGTGCAGCAGGAGCTGTCCCTGGAGTGCGCCTTCCGGCAGCAGGGCGTGGGCGTGCTCTCCACCGGGGACGGGCGCACCGTGGCAGCAACCGGCGAACAGGCACCCCAGGCGTCCGAAGCCACTGCCGATGGCGAGGGCCGGCGCGATGATGTCGGCGGTCTTCCACAGGGGCATGCGGAGTGCGCGCGCGACGGCCAGGACCGTGATCGTGCCGCCGATGAGGCCACCGTAGTAGGCGAAGCCGCCGCTGGCGGACCACAGGGCCGATGGGTCGGCGACGCCGACGGCGTAGAAGATCCTCGCCCCGAGGAGCCCCCCGACGATGGCGCCGATGAGCAGGGGGACGATCCGTTCCATGGGGATGCCGACCCGCTGGCCGCGCAGCCAGGTGATCCAGGTGGCGGCCAGGAAGGCCACGGTCATCATCAGACCGTAGGTGTGAAGACCGGGTCCGCCGGGGACGCCGTCGAAATCGTACAGGGTGGGCCACATGGTCGCATTGTAGCTCCGTCCCCGGCGGCCTGCCTGTCGACAGGTGTCGCGACCTCAGCGGGTCCACTCCTCCACGGTGGAGGGACTGCTGGGCAACAGGCCGAGCCGGGCCATGGAGCGGTGTTCCTGCCCGGCGATGACGAGGTGGTCCAGGAGAGGGATGCCGAGCAGCGTGCCCGCCTGGTGCACCCTTCGTGTGACCGCGCGGTCCTGGTGGGAGGGCGTCAGCTCACCGGAGGGATGGTTGTGGGCGAGCAGGACGCCGGCGGCGTGGACCAGGAGTCCCTGGCGGAAGATCTGGCGGGGGTCGACCACCGTGAAGCGGTCGCTGCCGCGGGTGAGGGGCACGTACCGCAGGGGCCGACGGGCGCGGTCGACGAACAGGGCGTGGAGCTCCTCGTCCTGCAGGTGACCGAGCCGGGGAACGAACCAGCGTGCGGCCTGTTCCGGCGTGACGACCGGGGCGTCCTCGGACGGTGCACGGAGGGAGAGCCGGGAGAGCTGCAGTGCGGCGTGCAGGCGTCGTGCCTGCTCCGGCTGGAGAGCGCCGGCTTCCCTCAGATCGCCCTCCGCGGCGCAGAACAGCGCGGAGAGACGCCCGAAGCGATCGAGCAGCGTGCGGGCGTGGCGTTCGCTGTCGGGGCCTGCGTCGAGCACCGTGGCGACGAGGGGGACGGGATCGGGGACGGACTCGAGGACGGACATGGGCACCTCCTTGGTGAAGGCGCCCGCCCGGGCAACGGGTGGGCCAGTCCCGACGTCTCCAGGGAGACGGGAGAGCGTCGGAACGTCGGTCGCCGGGCGTCAGCCCGCCAGCTCGGCCACCAGTGCATCCATGTCGGCGAGCTCCTCGGAGAACGGCGCCTGGACGGGTGGGAACCGGAAGCCCGTCTTGGGGTCGAGGTCGAAGGCCGTGACGCGGAAGGAGATGGCGTAGCGTTCACGCTTCCACTGGCTCGTGCAGAACATGCGGACGAACTTGCGGATGTGGGCCGCGAAGGCACGGGCGTCGCCGTCGTAGGCGTCGGCGAACTCGGGCCACAGGCGCTCGAACAGCACCAGGGGCTCCTCGCCCAGGTAGGCGAAGTGGTACATGAGCCGATCGAGGACGGAGAAGGGCATGAGGTCTTCTTCGTCGGTCTGCAGCTGCTCCGGCGGCCGGAGCTCGGCGGTGGCCGGGGTGCTCAGGACGTGCCGCAGGGAGACGTAGCCGTGGCGATCCCTCGCCCAGCGGAGCCACGCGGTGACCATGCTCTTGGGGACGTCGGCGATGGGGGCGAGGCCGCCACAGGTGTCACCGTCCATGGTGGCGTAGCCCACGGCCACCTCGGACTTGTTCGACGTGGTGATCAGCAGCCGCTGGCGCAGGTTGGCGACCATCCAGATGAGGGAGCCACGCAGGCGGGCCTGTACGTTCTGCAGGGGGATGTCGTAGGCGGGATCGGACCAGCTGATCTGTTCACCGACCATGTCGCCCACGAGCTCCCGGTGGAGATCGACGGCCTGCTGCAGGTTGGTGTGCAGGTGTTCGGCACCGATCTCGTCGGCCAGTTCCTGGGCAGCGCGGGTGGTGGCGTCGCCGGAGTGGTCGGTGGCCAGGTAGGCGGTGACCAGGAAGGGCCTCATCTTGTCCTGCAGCGCCGCGGACCCGAGGCGGGGATGGCGGTAGCGCATCATGCGGTGGAGCAGGACCGCGCACATCGAGGAGTCGCGACCGCCGGACAGCGCGAGCGCGACGCCCTTGATGCCCGTCTTGCGGGTGTACTCGTGCAGTCCCATGGCGAGCGCGAGCTCGAGCTCGATGTGGGGGAGCTCCTGGGCCGTGAGCGGGGAGGACAGCAGGCTGGACTGCTCGAGCCACTCGAGGCTCGGGTCGACGCTGCCTGCCGCGGGGGGCAGCCAGTAGGCCCGGGGAGCCTTGGCGACCTCGTGGGTGGGGTAGGTGCCGGTGAGGCGGACCACCTGGGGCAGGGGGCCGAAGCTGCCGTCGTCGAGGCCCTGGACCTGCTGGCGCCAGCTGCCCTCGGTGAGACGACCCCGTTGGATGGCGGCGACGTCGAGGACGGTGTCCTCCATCACGACGTCGGTGTTGAACTGGAAGCGGGGGGCTTCCAGGATCTGCTCCCCGTCGACGGCGCCGAGCACGCTGCCGTCGAAGATGAGCCGGGTGGCGTCGCAGCCGTGCAGGGAGGTGTACAGATAGGCGACCCGATCCTGGCGGCTGATGTCCTGCACCATGCGACGCCGGATGGCGTGCTTGCCGAGGGTGAACCAGCTGGCGGAGGCGTTGAGGACGATGTGCGCGCCCATGAGGGCGGCGATGCTGCCGGGACGCACGCCCTTCCAGCCGTCTTCGCAGATCTCGATGGCGAAGCGGCCGATGCCGTCGGCCTCGAGCACCAGATCCCCCATGGGGATACGGGTGCCATCGGGCGCGGTGAAGACCTCCACCTGACCACGGGGCCAGGCGCCGTACCAGCGGTTCTCGTACTCGACATCACCGGTGGCGAGGTTCTGCTTGGGGACGATGCCCTGGATCCGTCCGTCGGCGACCACGACCACGGCATCGTAGACCACGCCCATGTGGGAGATGGGCAGGCCGAGCGTGGTGATCAGCCCCTGGGTCTCGGCGGCGAGCTCCTCGGCGGCCTGCCAGGCCCGCTCGAGGGTGCCTCGCATGGAGACCCGGTCGCCCAGGCTGTAGCCGCTGATGCACATCTCCGGCAGGCCGAGGAGGCGCGCGCCTCGGGACCGGGCTTCGCGCAGCGCCTGGCGGATGCGCGCCGTGTTTCCAGCCCAGTCGCCGACGGTCTGGTTGAGGCTCGCGATGGCGACATGGACATGGGCAGGGGGGGTCATGGCTGTGTCTTCCTCGTGTCGCCGGGAGTGTAGCCAGTTCGCGTCGGAGAGACAGCCGGATCCTGTGTGGAGTGGATCTGGGGGTCTTGTCAAGGCACCACGGAGATCTTTCTCGGCTGGGTACAAACGCTCGCTGACTTGCGGTCAACCAGTGTGAGGGCCGAGCGATAGTGACGCCTGTGCACGAATATGGACAAATCCGCCGACGTGTGGAAAGGCCTTCCAGGCCTGTGGATAACTAGTGGATAACTTCGCCGATCACCTTGTCTCGTACGCTATGGGACGATCTCGTGGGACCGCGAGCGACTTCGGATGGGACCGGTGAGGACCGCAATCCACGGCTCTCCACAAGCAAGTGCCACCCTGTGATGAATGGCTGGATTGGAGACGCCCCAGATGCGCCCCAGAAATCCGGCCGATCTGTACAAACAACGTTCGACCGCCACTATTTTGGCTAAAGTGGCTGGGGGCACAGGTGCGCAGCCTGTGGATAACTTTGTGGAAGACTTGGGAAGTACAGGGGACGGCCGGGGACAGAGCCGTTCAGCGCTGCTCCGTGTGGCGGACCTGTGGCAGTTTTGCATCCAACGACCATGCAGGGTCCCAGTCGGAGGTGTGACAGCTCGTGCACACCGCCTCCAGTACGCACACGGGACAGCTTTCACCGAGGCCCTCGATGGTGCCCGGCGCTCCACCGGCGTCGATGTGGGCCTGACCCGGTCCATGGCAGGATTCACACCCGACGCCCTGGTCCGCGAAATAGCCCTCGAGGGTGTCCGGTCGGGGACCCACCTGCTGGGGGGTGCTGTGGCACGACACGCAGGAGACGTCCTTGTGGGCGCGCTTGGGATCGCGGCTCTTCCGCAGGGTGGCCATCGCCTGGCCGTGGGGGGAGTCCAGCCAGTCGGTGTAGATGGACGTGTGGCAGCCCTGGCAGGCCTCGCTGCCGGCGTAGCTGCCCTGGTCGAAGGAGAGCAGGGCCCGGGGGGCGGTGCCCTCCGCGATGGCCCGCCGTGCCTGCAACCACTCCTCCTGACCCATGCCGGTGGCCTTGTAGTGGTCGATGAGCGGCAGTCCCTTGGCGTAGGAGAACTGCAGCGAGTGCTTGTCGTCGTGGCAGCTCGCGCAGGTGGTCGAGGGCTCGGTGGGGCGACCATCGTGGGGGCCCGAGGGGCCGTGGCAGCTCTCGCAGCCCACACTCACGAGGTGCTCGGTGGACAGCTCCCCCTGCTTCCAACCGGTCGGCTGGCCGGCGCCGGTCACGTGGCAGGTGTTGCATGCCGGGTCGGTGTGCTTGCCCATGTCCTCCAGCGTGCGCCAGGCCACGCTGTGGTGGCTGAGGAGCCAGCTGTCGGTCTCCTCCGGGTGGCAGTTCATGCAGCTCTGGTTGCCCTGGTACACGTCGGGCTGGAAGATCGAGAACGGATCCTGCACGGCGGCCATGCGAACGAGGGTCTCGGTGCCCGGGCGGTAGGGGAACCACACGTCGAGGACCTGCAGCTTCTTCTTCTCGCGTCGGTAGAGCACGGCGGATGGCGTGGACTGGATGCCGAGCCCCTGCGCGATGCTGTGGTCCTCGTCGACCACGAACGGAAAGGTGGTGCCGTAGGTCGTGCGGAACTCGGCGAGGGCCTCGGCCGTCACGGACGGACCCACGACGCCGACGAGCTTGATGTCGGGAGCGGCGGCCGCCAGGCGCGTCCACTCGGCGCCCACCCTGCGGCAGTGGGGACAGGTGGGGGAGAAGTACAGGACGAGCGTGTCGCCTTCGGGCTGCAGGTGTCGCATCAGCCGGTCGGGGGCCTTTCCGGGCGCGGGCGCCGGCCGGGCCAGGACCTGCGCGGCCGTGGCGGCAGGCGTGCCCTTGCTCCACCCGCGGGGATCGATCTCCTGGGCGGACGTGATGCCCACCACGCCCAGTGCCAGGGCCCAAAGGATGCGTCGCGTCATCGGCTCTCCTCCTCCTCTCGGCCACTGTAGCCCGCCATCCCGGTGAGCTGGTCCCTTCTGCTCATCGGATCGACCCCACAACGACGAAGGCCCCGCCGGAGCGGGGCCTTGGGGGGTCAGGGGGTGGCTTCGTGACGCCGAGCCGGGAGTTCGATGATCTCCGTGGGCTTCGTCTCGTCGCCTCGACGGGGCGGCCGGTAGATGGGCTGGGGCTTCTCGCGGTCGGCTTCCTCGGCCTCGGGGGGAGCCTGCTGCGGGTCGGGCCGTTGGTCAACCGCGGGCTGCCGCGGGGGATCGATGCGCCGGATCTGACGCGACGCCGCGGGTGCGCCGGGGCGCTTGCGGACCGCGATGGGCTGGGGCTTGGGGTTGCGCCGCTCACCCTCGGGCCGGGCGGGCATCGGCCGCGTGCTGGCAGGACCTGCGGGCAGTGCGGCGGGGGCCGCCGGCTTGGCGACCGTCTTCACGCGACGGCTGGACGGACGCTGACGGTCCAGACCGAGCTTGCGGTCGCGGACCTCCTCGAGCTGCTTGCGGGCCCAGGAGCGGCCGGGCTCGGCCCGGAGCGTGGCACGCCAGTAGGTGTAGGCCTCGTTCCAGTCCTGGTCGAGCTGGGCCTCGATGGCCTTCTCCTCGAGGGCATCGGCCATCTCGGTCTGGATGGACTGGACCACGGGGTTGCGGTGGTTCCAGTAGCGGGCGAGCTCGAGGTCCTCGACGCTGCGGACGTGGTCGTCGGCGTTCTGGGCGCGCTGGGCGTAGCAGGTGGACATGCCGTCGCGCAGGCTCTCACGCTGCTCCTCCAGCCAGATGCGGGCCTTCGGCAGGTGGAAGTTGGCGCGTCGCCAGCTGCTGTAGGCGGCGTTGCACTGGCCGGCGGCGGCGAGCTGACGGGCCTCGGTGATGAGGTCGCGTGCGGCGGTCTCGCCGGTGCCCTTGGAGCCGATGGTGAGCTTGCCGACGTAGCGCAGCTCGCCCTTGGCGAAGCGGACGTCGACATCGTCGAGACCGGCGAGCTGCACGCCTTCGGGGGCCGTCTCGGCCAGGGGCTGCAGCACGGTGCCGTTCTCCTGCACCAGGGCGACGCCGACGTCGTAGGTGCCGGGCTCCAGGGTGGGGGGCACGGTGGTGACGAACGGACCCGTGAAGATCTCCTCGGGGCGCCAGTCCTTGCGACCGAACCAGTCGTAGGCGGGTGCCATGTCGAACGTGAACAGGGCGCCGTCGGCGTTGCTCAGGATGCCGACCATGCGGACGTCCTGGGCATCCTCCGGAGCGTGGTTCTGCAGGCCGACCCGCAGGAACAGCGCCTTGCCCTGGGAGATGACCGGGCTGGGCATGTCGATGCCGTGGAGGGTCCAGCCGCCCTCGTACATGACCGGTGCGTGATCGGTGGCGGTCCAGCTGCGGCTCATGATGATGTCGCGGCGGATGTGGTTGCCACCGTGGCCGGTGCGGCTGCTCTGGGCGTAGGGCGGGATCTCGATGTAGCGATCCTTCCACTGGTCGTAGGTCTGCAGGCGGGAGTTGCTGGCCCAGCCGCCGTGGACGTGGGCGAAGTGGGGCTGCATCTCGACGTAGACGTACTCCTCGACGAAGGCCCGGTGCTGCCGGTAGTCGTGCATCGCGATGGGGATGTCGACGAGGCCGGCCATGTCGACGAACTGGTGGTCGGACCAGTACATGTGGGCGCCCATGTCGACGTCGAGGTTCACGATGGGCTCGTCGAGGAACAGCTGCTCGGTGATGCTGCGGGTGTAGTCGGCCCGCTTCTTCACCATCTGGGGAGAGGTCTCCTTCTTGCGGAAGAACCACTCGTCGTGCTCACGCCAGCCGGGGATCACGGCGATGGCGAGTGCGGTGGAGGCGAGGGCGCCGACGGTGCCCAGGGGACGCACGAGACGCCAGTCCTTGCGGTTGACGAGGCGATCGAAGGCGCCGCCGATCTCGTCGAGGCCGGTGGCCATCAGGATGACGAGGGGCACCGACAGGAAGGACATCCAGCGGAAGCCCTTCATCCAGTCGCCGCTGGACTTGACCGTGAAGAACACGGTGATGCACATCATGCCCCAGGCCATCACGCGACCGGCGGAGCGCTTGTCGCCGAGGGCGAACAGGGGCGCGGCGATGGCGGTGCCGATCATCAGCATCGCGCGCATCTCGGTCCAGCCCTTGGGGGACCACAGATCGCGGGGCCACCAGTGCCAGGTCTGGGTGATCTTGGCGCTCGGGTAGAGCAGGGCGATGGTGAACGCCGTCGTGAGGCCGACGATGATGGCGAAGCCACGGTGACGTCGCAGACCCACGAGACCCGTGAGCACCAGGGGCAGGAACCAGCCGGTGCCGGTGTCGGCGCCCCAGTTGCGCAGGTACTGCCAGCCGCGGCCGGTCCAGTGCAGGGGACGGAACGTCCGCTCGCCGAGCTTGGCGTAGTAGGTGTTGGGGAACATCCACGAGAAGTAGTCGTAGCGGATGTAGTGGTAGGCCAGGAAGGGCACGAAGAAGGTGGCCAGCCACAGGAGGGTGGGCTTGATGCCACGGCCGGCGCGCCACTGGGTGACCATGAACAGGAATCCGCCCCATGCGGCGTACATGATCGCCTCGGGACGGGTGACGCTGAGCATCAGGAACGCGATCGCGCTCAGCGGGAAGCCACCCTTGCGTGCCTCGACGAGGGTACGCCACATGCCGAGCGCCAGCATGAGCTGGAAGAGGCTGTTCTCCAGGCCCGAGGTGTTCCAGAAGGCGAACTGGGGGAACAGGGCCAGCAGGATCGGCGCGAAGAACGCGGCGCCGGACTTGCGGTCGCTCATCAGCTCGCGGGCGAGGAAGTAGCTGACGATGATGGTGAGGCTGCCGAAGAGGATGCCGAGGAACTTCGAGGTGACGAAGCCGTCGAAGCCCAGCATGTAGCCGAGCGCGATCAGGGCCACCCAGGTGGGGTTCGAGTAGCCTTCGATGCGTTCGCCGCCCGGGAAGACGACGAGACCATCACCCGCGGCCCAGTTCTTGGCGTAGGCGAACGAGATCGCCGCGTCTTCGATGAACCAGTCCTTGAGCGCGAGCTGCCAGTTGTTGACCTCGAGCATGCGGGACAGCGTGATGGGGCCTGGTCGGAGCTGCGGGCCCATCTGGTGGAAGGCGCCGATGGCCACGGCGATGGCCACGATCAGGATGCCGAGCAGGGTTCGGATGCGGGGGTTCTTCAGCAAGAGAGCCACCATGGATAGGAGATCGGAGGGTTTCACACCCCGGGGAGATACCAGGGATTGCCGCGACTTGCGAGACAAACCGGCCCACGGGACGCCTGGGGTTGGTTTCTCACCTGTCGGTACGGTCGGTGGATCCGTTCCAGTCGCAGAGCAGCCCGCCGAGGGACTCGGCGGGCTGCATGGGGATCGTGGGGAGCGCTAGCGTTCGGTCAGTGTCTTTTTTTGCTTCGAGGCCCGCTCTTCGGCCTCCTTCTCTCGCTTCAACCTGCGTTCTTCGCGATCCTGCTCGGCCTTCTCGAGGGACTCCGGATCGATCCCGTGGCGGTGGTCACGGGCTTCCTCGGTGTACTTGCGGGCCCAGGCCAGCGCGGGCTTGATGGCGACGGCGGCGCTGAAGGCGTCGAAGGCCCGCTGCCAGTCCTCCGCCTCCCGCGCCTGCAGTCCGGCTTCCATGTAGGGGGCCGACAAGGCGTCTTGTGCCTCGTGCAGGGCCTCGTGACGGAAGTCCCAGTGGCGGGACATGCGGATGGCCTCGATCTTGTCCTCGGTGTTGGCCGCGGACATGGCCTGCCGGGCGAAACAGGTGGCCATGACGTCGCGGATGTCGTCGCGACGGCGCTCGTGCCACTGCTGGGCGCGGGGCAGGTGTCGCATGCCGAGTCCGACGTGACGATGGGCCTGCTTGCAGCGTCCTTCCCGGGCCAGCTCGGTGGCCTTGCGGATGTCGGCGTTGGCGGCCTCCTCACCGAAGCCGGGCTCACCGACGACGAACGCATCGGCGAAGCGCACCTCGTGGGGGGAGAACACGGCCTCGCCCTCGGCGGGGAAGATGGCCTCGGAGCCCTCGGGCTGCTCCTCGGGCGCCAGCGGCGGGATGATGGTGCCGTCGCCGGCGATGGCCACGAAGCCGAAGTCGTAGGTTCCGGCCGGGAGCTCTTCAGGGAGCACGTGCACCAGGTGACCGTTCCAGATCTCCTTGGGACGCCACTCGGAGGTGTCCATCCAGCCGTAGGCGGGCTCGATGTCGAACGTGAAGACCGTGCCGTCGTCGCCGGAGAGGAAGCCGAGGAAACGCACGTCCTCACGCTCCTGCTGCTCGTTCCGGTCGGGCGCGTAACCCACGCCGATGCGGAGGTAGAAGGCCTTCTTCACGCTGACTTCGGGGCTGGGGGTCTCGAAGCCGTGGAAGGTCACGCCGCGTGCGAAGCGGGCCTGGCGGTTGGCGGGGCCGCTCCACTCGTTCGTGTCGAACACGAGGTCCCGGCGCACGTGGGTGCCGATGTGGTTGGTGGTGCGGCCCGCCGGGAACGGCGCGATCTCGAAGTAGCCGTCACGCCACTGCTTGTAGGAGGGGATGCGGCTGGTCTTGGCCCAGGAGCCGTGCACGTGGGCGATCTGGGGGTTGCGCTCCTCCCAGATGTACTCCTCCATCGCGCGACGCTGGCTGAAGTTGTGCATGGCGATGGGGATGTCGACGAGACCCGCCATGTCGACCATGTGGTGCTCCGACCAGTACATGTGGGCGCCCATGTCGACGTCGATGTTGCTGATGGGCTCGTCGAGCCACAGCTTGCGGGTGACCGACATGGTGTACTCGGCGCGCTTCTTGACCGAGAAGGGGCCGGTGACGCGCTTGGAGTAGAACCAGTCGGTGTGGACCATGTACCCGGGCAGCGCGGCCACACCGAGCGCGGTGACCATGAGCCAGCCGGGCTTGTGCAGCAGGCCGTCGCTCTCGATGCCCTGGCGGGCGTCGCGGCGACGCTGGAACCACTGGCCGATCTCGTACATGCCCATGGAGAGCAGGATGGCCTGGGGCACCGACAGGAAGGACATCCAGCGGTAGCCGTTGGCCCAGTCACCCTGGGAGCGGATGTAGAAGGCCAGGGTGAGGATCATCATGCCCCAGCTCATGATGCGGCCGGCGGAGCCCTTCTGACCGAAGGCCAGCCAGGGCAGGACGGCGGCCAGGAAGGCCAGGGTGTACACCCGCACCTCGTCCCAGAACCCGGGAGCGGGCAGGTTCTTCGGCCACCAGGACAGCTCCTCGACCAGAGGGGTGCTGGGGTAGAAGATGAGGAAGTAGACCAGCAGGGACGCGCCGATGATGATGGACGTGCGGCGCTTGCGGATGCCGATGAGGCCGGCGAAGTAGATCGGCAGCCAGGCGCCCGAGAAGGTGACCCAGCCGAACTCGCGGATCTGGCGCCATCCACGGGCCTTCCAGGCGAAGGGCTTGAAGTCCCGGTTGCCGAGCTTGGCGTAGTAGGTGTTGGGGAACTCCCAGCCGAAGTACTGGTAGCGCAGGCCGTGGTAGACGAGGAACGGCGCGAAGAAGGTGGCGAGCCACTGCAGCGTGGTCTTCAGGCCGCGGCCCTCCCTGAGCTGCAGCACCATGAACACGAAGCCGCCCCAGGCCGAGTACATGATGCCCTCGGGCCGCGTGGTGGCGACGCCCAGGAAGAACAGCGACGACCAGGGATAGCCGCCGGTGCGTGCCTCCACGAGGGTGCGCCACATGCCGCCCGCCAGCATCAGGCAGAACAGGCCATTCTCGAGGCCACCGGTGTTCCAGAAGGCGAAGGGCGGGAACGCGGCGAGCATGACCGGGGCGATGAGGGCGGCCAGGGAGCGCTTGTCGCCGATCATCTCCTGCATGATCTTCCAGGACAGGAAGATCGTGGTGCTGCCCATCAGCAGGCCGAGCCACTTGGCGCTGACGAAGCCCTCGATGCCGAACAGGTAGAAGAAGGCGATGATCGCGACCCACAGGGGGTTGCTGTAGCCTTCGATGCGCTCTTCGCCGGGGAAGGCCACGAGGCCGTCACCCGCGGCCCAGTTGCGGGCGTAGGCGAACGAGATGGCGGCGTCCTCGATGAACCAGTCCCAAAGGCGCCAGTTGAACTCGAGGTTGCCGCCCCGGTTGTAGATGCGTGGACCCAGCTGGTGCACGATGCCACCGATGATGGCGATCGTGAGCACGATGCGGGTGATCTTGCGGATCCGCTCGTCGCGAGCGGTGGGGAGGGCCTCGGCCATGGCATCCTCGGTCTGAAGGCTCGGGGGACGGTCGGTTCTACCCAAGTCTCCGCGCGGATGCGACCCTTTTTCCCTCGTTAGACCGCATCAGATTGCAGCCTGTGGGCCGTCAGGAGCGGTGTCGCCGACCGGGTACGCGCCTGCCGTGGCCGGTTCGGTCGGGCGCGGCGTACCTCTGCCGCATGCGATGCTTGATGCGGGCCACCCGGGCCCGGTGGTGGTCGTGCCAGGCGTCCTCGAAGTCCTGGTAGTGGACGCGGGTGGGCTCGGACTCGAAGACGATGAACCTGGCGGCACGTCGGGCGCGGTCGAGGGGGCTGCCCTCCTCGATCTCGACCGAGTCCTCCAGCAGGCCGACGAGACGTGCGGCGAGGCGGAGACGACCCGCGAGGACGAGCTCGTGGATGACGTCCTGCAGGTCGGGGGTGTCGGTGCCGTCGCGAAAACGGACGACGAAGGCTTCTTCGGCTTCGGGGGTGCGGGGCGGGAACTCCAAAACGACCTCAGATGTTCTTCTTGATGTTCCCTTGTTCGGACTGGGCCTTCTTCGCTTCCATCTGTTTCTTGAGCTCGGCGAGCTCGGCCTTGGCCGTGGCCTGGGCGGTGCGGGCCTCGATGGTGTCGAGCTTGGACTGCGTGGACTGGGATGCCAGCTCGGCGTTGAGCTGGGCCTCGGCCTGCAGCTTCTTCACGTTCTCGCGGACGTTCTCGAGGGCCTGGACATCGGCGGAGGTGGACAGGCCGGAGAGGGTCTCCTGCACCTGGATGCGCGCCTCGGCGGTCTTCTTGCTGGCGATGACCCGCTCGCGCTCCTCCTTGAGCTTGCCGATCTCCTGCTCGTACCGGACGATGCCGGACTGGGCTTCATCCACCTGGGCCTGGACTGCGGCGAGCTCGTCCTGGGTGGTCTGCAGCTGGGTGCCGAGTGCGGTGCGCTGCTCGATGAGCAGGAGGGCACCTTCGTCGTCGCCTTCCTCCACCAGCAGCGGAAGCTGGGCGTTGAGCTTGGCGAGGGCCTTGGACTGCTCCTCCTGCCGCTCCTGCAGGGTGTTGCGCAGGTAGATGAGGTTGGCCACGGCCTTGCGCATCTCCGCGGCTCGCTTGACCCGCTCGTCGATGGCGGCCTGGTAGACGGCGTCGGGGTTGGAGGCCTCGAGGTCGCGCATGCTGGTGGAGAACAGCCCCTTGAAGAAGTTCGCCAGCCGATCGAAGAAGCCCATTCCCTGTTCCCCCTGAAGGTTGTACTGCCGGGTTAGCGCGACCCCTGGAGGTCGGCCAATCCCCGGTCCGGTTTGGTACATTGTAGAACGAACCGCAGCTTCCGGGAGAGGGGGAAGGCGTGGGGATGCAACGAGTACGTGCAGCGCTGGTGCTGATGGTGGCGTGGCCGATGGCAGCATGGGCGGCAGATGCCCGCTTCCAGGCGATCGCCGGGGCCGATCGGATCGCCTACCCGGGCGAGCTCGTGGTCCTCACGGCCCAGGAATCCACCGGTCCCGGCCGGCAGCCCCTGGAGCATGACTGGATCCAGGAGGATGGTCCGCTGGTCGAGCTGTCGGATGCCGGCGCCCAGCGACCCACGTTCGTCGCGTCGCAGCCGGGCGTCCACGTGTTCTCCGTGCGCGTGGGCCGCGACGGGGACTGGTCGGCGCCGGACGAGCAGGCCGTGTGGGTGGTCGACGAGGCCGGGCTCGACGCCGGATGCCGGCAGGGACCGACAGGCGTCGCGTGGACGCTGCCGCTGCTCGCGTTGGCCGTGCGGCGGCGGGTCAGCGGCGCTTGCTGATCTCGAACCAGGCGACGTCGAGGGGGGCGTAGATCATGCCCCACACCAGGCCCCCGAGGTGGGCGAAGTTGGCGATGGGGCCGGCCGCCCCCGTGAAGCCCAGCACCAGCCATGCGAGCAGGAAGAGCAGGTTGGCGCGGTCGATGCCGATGCGATCGCCGGGATCGATGCGGCCCTTGATCCACACGTAGCCGAGCAGGGCGTAGAGCACGCCGCTCAGGCCGCCGAACAGGGGCGGTGCCATCGGCTGCTTCCACAGGTACCAGCCGTACTGGGCCAGGTTGGAGGCGACGGCGGCGGTGAGGAAGAACAGCAGGAAGAACCGGGCGCCCTTCCGGACCTCCACCAGCCGGCCGAGCCAGTAGAACATGTACAGGTTGAACAGCAGGTGGAGGATCCCGAAGTGCAGGAACGCCGGCGTGATCAGCCGCCAGACCTGTCCGGCCATGATCTCGGGCAGGTGGAACTGTACGGGCTGCTCGCTGAGGAGCAGGAACGCGATGCGGCCGATGTTGCTGCCGAGCCCCGACAGCACGCCGATGACCGCCGAGATGCCGATGATGACGGTGGCCACCTGCCCGGTACCGTTCGCGGCCCGCGCCCGCTTGCGGGCGAGCTGGATCCGGCGCTTGTACTGGGCGTCGAGGGCTTCCTTCTGCTTCTTCAGCGCAGCGCCCCTCCGCATGGCCTCGTCGAGCCCATCCACCTTCTCGCCGGACAGGAACCTCTGGAGGAGATCCTTCGCCTCCGCCACCTTGCTGTCGTCCTGCACCCATACTTCGCGAGCGGCCGGATCGGATCCTTCGCGGAAGGTGATCCGGATACCTTTTGCCAACGCGAGAGCCTCGAAATTTTCTGCCTCGGTTTTCCGCGTGACCTGACCGATCTTCCGCATGGGGCTGTCTCCGCCGATTCTGTGGCTGTAGGAGCGGCTGTGGCTCGTCCCTGGGGATGCATTCCGTTTGCGCACCCTCTATCATGGTCGACGCCGGGCCGGCGGCCACCCCAGCCTGCCGGCCTCGAGGGTATCAACTTGGCGAACCGACGTACTCCTTTCGAAATTCTCGAGGTTCTCGGGCACGGAGCGTTCGGAGCGGTGTGCGTCGCCCGGATGGACGACGATCCGCTCCGCCGCAAGGTGGCCGTGAAGATCCTCAAGCAGGAGTACGCCGCCAGCCCCAAGGTGTTGCAGCGCACCCGTGACGAAGCACGGATGATGTCGCGCATGCAGCACCCCCACATCGTCCGGGTCGAGCGCCTGATCGAGGCCAATGGCCTGCCTGCCCTGGTGATGGAGCTGGTCAAGGGCGTCTCGGTGAAGGATCTGGTCAAGCGCTACCCTCGCGGCCTGCCTGCGGCGGTGGCGATGGAGATCGCGCGGCACACCTGCGTGGCCCTGCATGCCGCCTACTTCGAGGCCACCGACGATCAGGGCCAGCCCCTGCAGATCATCCACCGCGACATCAAGCCGTCGAACCTGCTGCTGTCCATCCACGGGCAGCTCAAGGTCGTGGACTTCGGCATCGCCAAGGGCAACTTCGAGGAGCGGGAGTCCCGCACCGAGTCGGTGGTCATGGGGTCGCGGCCCTACATGGCGCCGGAGCGACTCGACGGCGGCAAGGACACCTCCGCGGTCGACATCTACAGCGCCGGCATGTCGCTGTTCGAGATGTTGTCCGGTCATCCCATGAACCTGTCGATCAACCCCGCCAGCCACGACCAGAGCATGGGCGTGCAGCTGCAGAAGCTCAGGCTCGGCGGCATCCCGGCGTCGGCGGCGGAGGATCTGCGCCAGCTCATCCGCCGCATGTGTGCCTACGACGTCGAGTACAGGCCCACGGCCCGCGAAGCCACGGTCGAGCTCGCCCGGCTCGCGGAGTCGCTTCCAGCCGATCAGCAGGTGCCCCTCGAGGCGTTTGCCCGTGAAGTCGTCCGGCCGCTGTACCAGCACCGCAAGGTGGTGCCGGTCAAGCAGGCCCTCGCCGACCTCGAGCTCGAGGAGCTCGTCGACGGAACCCGCGGCGGACGTGCCTACCGTCACCGTCGCCGTACGCTCGCCACGATGTCCCGCCGCCCGGCGCTGTTCTTCGGGGTCCTGCTCGGCCTCATCTCGATGCTGTCGCTCAGCGCCCTCATGAAGGCGCGCCAGCGTGATGGCTCGGGGGAGGGCGGGCCCGCGGCCCAGGAGCTGCTCAAGGTCAAGGTGTGGTTCCCCAGCGACGCCAAGGCGGTGATCGGCACCACCCTGCTCTCGGTCCCCGGACACGTGGAGCTCACGCGCGGCGCGCACACGCTGTACCTGGACTTCGAGGACAAGACCGAACTCAAGTGCCACTTCCAGGTGTACGACTCCGTCGCCGTCCGGTACGTGGTCGACAACAACAAGGGCGCCCTCAGCGTCGACGACGGCCTTGCCATCCCCTGTGTGCGGGAGCCCCTCGGTGCGGCCGAGGCCGGTGGCCAGGGGGAGGCCGACGCGCTGGCCGACGCGGTCCAGCGGGGCGAGAACTAGGCGGATCCCTTCCCCAAGACGCACGAAAGGCCGCCCGGAGGCGGCCTTCGGTGATCCTGGAGACCAGGGATCAGGCGAACAGCTTCTGCAGGGCCATGCCGGCGGACATGCTGGAGACCTTGAGCTTGCGGGTGGCGAGCATCACCATCGCGCTGGCGGGGTTGTCCAGCAGGGCGGCGAAGTGCTTGCCCTTGGCCTCGACCACGCAGTCGGGGTTGTCTGCGGTGCCCTCACGAACCTCGCCACCATCGACGGTGAGGTCCACGACCCAATTGCCGGCATCACCCAGGTTGAACTGGTAGACCGTGTTGATCTCCTTGGCCAGATCGGGCTTCTTGGAGAGCTTGTGGGGCAGGTAGGACGTGAAGAACTCTTGGACGTCGGCCATGGTCGTACTCCGATGCAGGGTCAGATGATGAGTGTACTAACCAACTATGCCACAGCCAGGGCATCCAGGAACGCGGAAACCTGACTGCGCTCGACCCGGAACAAGCCGAGGTCGTCGTTGTGCCAGCCATGCCAGTCGGAGCCACCCGTGCAGAACATGCCGTGACGCCTGGCGATCTTGCGTACGGCGCCCTTCTGGCGGCTGTTGAGGCTGGGACGGAAGGCTTCGAGCCCCTGCAGGCCGGCTTCGGCGAGGTCGGCTCCGTGGGCCTTGAGGGCCTGCATCGGCGGGTGGGCCCAGCTCGTGAGGCCGCCACATGCACGGACCTCGGCGATGGCGTCGACCAGCTTCAGCGTGAGCGTGGGAACCGTGCCGTGGGCGTAGCCGATGAAGCGGTTGAAGGCGTCCTGCATGTGGTTGGCGTGGCCGGACGCGACCAGGGCCTGGGCGAGGTGGGTGCGGGTGAGGGCCCGCTGACCGTCGCGGGATGCGCCATCAGGGCCGTCGATGCCTTCGAGGCCGAGGTTGTCGAGGGCCTGCTGGTAGCGGGATGCGCGTTCCTTGCACAGATCCCGGCAGAAGGATCGGAAGCGATCCGGGATCTCGCCCGGGAAGTACGCGAGCAGGTGGTACTCCCGACCGGCGTGCATGCCGCTGATCTCTGCGCCGGCGATCACGTGCAGCTCGCGGCCATCCACCTTGTGGACGCCGGGTTGGACCACGCACGACAGATCGTGGTCGGTGATGCTGATCGCATCGAGACCCCGGTTCGCCGCCGTCTCGATCAGGGCCTCGGGAGAGAGGCGACCGTCGGACAGGGTCGTGTGCAGGTGCAGATCGAATGTGCGGGCGGACTGCAGGCCCATCCGGGCGACCTCCTCGAAAGGGGTCGAGACTAGTGACGCAGCAGGCCCGGGTCAAGGCCGGTTGTGTCGGGACTGTGTAGGTTCCGTTTCGACATCGGCCGCGGCCGGCCCCGCTACAGGGTGTCCCACACCACGTCGATCGTGCTGTCGGTCTTCTGCAGGGCCGATGCGAGGGTCTTCAGGGACTCGGGCTGCTGCTCGGCCAGACGTAGTGCATCGGCGAGACCGGTGAGGGGCGAAGCGCTGCTGATGACGGCCACGCCCTGGCCCTGTGTGTGCAGACGGAAGCGGCCGTCGCCGGTGGCATGGTTGGCCTTGTCGACCGGCGACTGCCCGGGAACGAGGACCTCGAGGTGACCCGCGGCCTCACGCACGACGGCGACGTGGGCCTGGTCGTGCACGTCGAACTCGACCCACATGCCGCCACGGGCAGGGGTGGTGACCACGCGGAGCGGGTGGGCCACCGGTGGGGGGAGGGGGGCCAGTGCGCGGCTGAGGAGACCCGCCATCAGGAGGATCAACGCGGTGACCACCAGCCAGCTGCGGGTGGTGGACGGGGGCGGCGGCAGGGGCTCGGGCAGCTCACCCATGCCTTCGACCTGGCCCCAGGACAGGGAGCGGATCTTGTCGTCGACGGTCTCGGGGAGCGGGCCGAGCAGACCGAAGCGGGACCACTGGCCTGTGCCCTCGAGGAAGGTCCCACGCATGTGCTCACGGGAGGGGCACTCGACCTCGGCCGCCAGGTGGAGCGTCTGGCGGATGGACTCGGGATCGCTCGTGGAGATGAGCAGGGTGCTGTCGCCGCGGGGGATGTGGCGCACCTGCAGGGAGCGGCGCAGGGTCTCGAGGTGGCGACGCCCATCGGGGTGGATGTGCAGGGCCAGGAAGCGGACCTTCGCATCGGGTCGGGGGTTCGCGGCCGGGGGGCGCAGCTGGGCCTTGTCGAGGCCGTTGCGGCGGACGAGCTGGTAGGCGCGTCGCGAGCGCAGGCAGTTGTTGACCTTGTCCGGGTGCAGGCCGTCGACCACCTCGAGCAGGGGCGGCGGAGGCTCCACGGGCAGGTTGGCGAGACGGTGGATCAGGTGGTCGAGGCGTGCCTCCGACCACTTCTCCAGGCTGACGTCGTCGGAGGCGGCCGCGAAACGCAGGCGCTCCCGGATGCCCTCCCGGGCCGCGAGCAGGGCGGCCGCGTCACAGCCCACGGTGGCGGCCAGCTTGTGGATGGGCAGGCCGTTGGCGTAGTGGTGCAGCATCACGGCGCCCTGGGCACCGCTCCGGGCGTGGTGGACCTCCCGGCGCCAGGACTCCTTCAGCTCGATGTGCTGATCGCCCGGGTAGGGCGGCTCGTACCGCTGGCCGCGCCCGTGGGCGACGAACTGACGGGTGAACTGCTCGGCGCGATCCTCGGCCACGTGCACCGGGGTGTCGGCCGGAAGCTGCATCCAGACATGGCGTCGGGCCGCATCGAGGATGCTCCCCCGGGGCTGGATGCCCATGGAACGGAGGGTCCATGCCACCCGCAGGGTGACGAGGGTCCAGCCGGTACGGGCGATGTCTTGGGGGGTCTGGTCCATGATCCCCGACTTACCACAGGACCGGCCCGGGCGGCATGCAGGAGGCGATCCCCGGGTGTGTGGAACCGGGATCCGCGGGGATGATGGTGGATTTGTGGGGGAAGGTGAACCGGGAGTGGACTCAGGCGGCCTCGACCTCGTCGCGGCGGGCCGAAGGCTCCATGACGGCGGCCTGGGCACACAGATCGGTGACCGTGGTGGAGGCCGCGAGGGTGGCGAGCTCCTCGTCTCCGTAGACCCCGAGGAAGTAGGTGTACAAGGCGCTGGAGAGCTCCCCGACGTTGGTGTGGACGATGTGATCCTGGATTGCCATTGTTGCCCCCGAAACTTCGTTTTGCCCTATGCACGTCGGGGGTGGATCCAGGCCCTTTAGCGCGATCTGGATCTGTTTTTCGGGACTGCGCAAAGCGCCATGATGGCGACGTTTTCGGCCCCGGCCGACATGAGCTGGTACGCACAGGCCCGAGCGGTGGCACCGGTGGTCCAGACGTCGTCGACCAGCAGGATCCGGCCGGAGATCGGACGGGTGCACCGGATGGTCTGCAAGGCGTTGTGGAAGCGCTCGCCACGGGCCATCGAGGACTGCTTGCGCCAGCCGGATCTGGACAGGATCTCCCGCGCGGGGAGGCCCGTGTGGCGGGAGACGTGGGCCGCCAGGATGGACGCGAGCGAGAAGCCCCTGAGCAGGCGCGTGTGCCACAGGCTCGGCGCGGGGACCACAGCGGTCCAGTCGCCGGTGAGGAGGTGGTCCACCCGGCGCGCGGCCTGCAGGCACAGGTGTGTGGCGAGGTGGGTGTCGCGACGGACCTTGACCCGCCGCACGGCGAGGCCCACCGGGCCGTCGTAGTCGCCCAGGAAGGCGGGCGAGGGGGGCGCCGCGAGGCGGTGGTAGTGGGCGGGAACACAGCGGTCGCACAGGCGCAGGGCGGACACGGTTCCGCAGGCGACGCATCGGTGACGGATCAAGGGCACCTCCGACATCGCGGACTACCGGATGGGCGCGAGGATGCCCGGAAGACCACTGGCCGAAGCATCGGATGTCAGTTTGCCGATCAGCGGTCGCGGGGGGAGGGCCGTCCGGTTACGGCGCAGACGCCGCAACCCTTTCCGTCAGGAGGCACCCATGAACGCACCTCTTCGCGTCGCCGTCACCGGCGCTGCTGGCAACATCGGCTACTCCCTGCTGTGGCGCATTGCGTCCGGCAACGCATTTGGCGCCGACCAGCCCGTGATCCTCTCCCTTCTCGAGATCACCCCCGCCCTGTCCAAGCTCGAGGGTGTGGTCATGGAGCTCATGGACAGCGCATTCCCGCTGGTCAAGGGCATCGAGATGACCGACGACCCCGAGAAGGCCTTCGCAGACTGCGACGCCATCTTCCTCGTGGGCTCCCGTCCCCGTTCCGCAGGCATGGATCGCGCCGACCTCGTCGCCGCCAACGGTCCCATCTTCGTGGGTCAGGGCAAGGCCATCAACAAGGCCAAGAAGTCCGTCAAGGTCATCACGGTGGGCAACCCCTGCAACACCAACTGCCTCATCGCGAACCACTACGCGAACGAGATCCCCGACACCCAGTTCACGGCGATGACCCGCCTCGACCAGAACCGGGCCTACGGTCAGCTCGCAGGCAAGCTCGGTGTGGCTGCTTCCGACATCGAGAACGTGTTCATCTGGGGCAACCACGCCGACACGATGTACCCCGACTGCTCCATCGCCACGGTCAACGGTGAGAAGATCACCGACAAGCTCGGCGAGGACTACCTGCACGGCGACTTCATGAAGACCGTCGCCACCCGCGGTGGTGCCATCATCAAGGCCCGCGGCGCTTCCTCCGCAGCCTCTGCAGCCTCCGCCGCCATCGACCACATGCGCGACTGGCACCTCGGAACCAACGGCCGCATCGTCTCCATGGGCATCGTGTCCAAGGGCGAGTACGGCGTGCCCGCCGGCCTCGTGTACTCCATGCCCGTCACCTGCGAGAACGGTGAGTGGAAGGTCGTCGAGGGTCTCGAGATCAGCGAGTTCTGCCAGGGCAAGATCCAGCAGAACATCGAGGCGCTCGAGGGTGAGAAGGCCGCCGTGGCCGACATCCTCGGCTGAGCATGCGCTCGATGCATCCGCTCCCGGGCGGATGCAGAAAGCCCCGGCGGGTCATCCCGCCGGGGCTTTTTCGTGTGCGGCGACCCCGGTGGAGGGCCGGCGACCTCAGTGGGTGGTGATGAGGCCGGGCAGGTAGTCGGCGGGCAGGGGCACGCCGAGCAGCTGCAGGATGGTGCCGCCGATGGAGCCGATGCCCGGATCCTCGATGTCGTCCCGGAACGCCCACCACTCGGGAGCGTTGACCAGGTAGCAGGGCACGAGGTTGAGGGAGTGGGACGTGCGGGGAAGGGGGACACCGTGGTCGTCGGTGAGCACCTTGCCCTTCTTGCGCATGAACATCTCGTCGGCGTTGCCGTGGTCTGCGGTGACGATCATGACGCCGCCGGCCTTCTCCACGGCCTTCTCGAGGATGGCCATCTGGGCGTCGACGACCTCCATCGCGGTCTTGGTGGCTTCGAGATCGCCGGTGTGGCCCACCATGTCGCCGTTGGCGTAGTTCAGCCGGATGTGGTCGTAGCGACCGGAGGCGATGGCCTCGAGGGCGGCCTCGGTGATCTCGGCGGCCTTCATGGCGGGACGCTGGTTGAACGGCACGTTGTCGGAGGGAACCTCGACGTAGGTCTCGAGCTCGTCGGAGATCTTGCCGGAGCGGTTGCCGTTGAAGAAGAACGTGACGTGGCCGAACTTCTGGGTCTCGGAGCAGGCGAACGTGGAACGGCCCGCCTCGGCCAGGGCGTCGCCCACGGTGCGGGTGATGTTCGGCGGGGCCACGAGGTAGTGCTTGGGGACGTGCAGGTCGCCGTCGTACTCCATCATGCCGGCGTAGAAGACCTCGGGGATGACGCCCCGCTCGAAGCGGTGCAGATCCGGCTCCTCGAAGGCGCGGCTGATCTCGATGGCGCGGTCGCCACGGAAGTTGAACATCAGGACGCCGTGGCCGTCCTCGATGCGACCCACGGGCTCGCCGAGCTCGTCGACGATGACGAAGGCAGGCAGCCACTGATCGTCGCGGGTGGCGTCTTCCCGGTAGAAGTGGTGGATGGCCTCGGAGGCGGAGGCGAAGGGCTGGCCCTTGCCGTGCACGTGGGCATCCCAGCCGCGGCGGACCATCTCCCAGTCGGCCTCGTAGCGGTCCATCGTGATCTGCATGCGACCACCACCGGACGCCATGCGGGCGTCGATGCCCTTCTCGCGCAGCTCGGCGAGGTAGTCCTCGAGGGGCTCGAACCAGTGAAGGGCGGAGCGTGCGGCGACGTCGCGGCCGTCGGTGAGGCCGTGGATGCGGATGCGGCGGACGCCGTCCTTCACGGCCTGGCGGATGAGCACGTACAGGTGATCGACGTGGCTGTGGACGTTGCCGTCGGAGATGAGGCCCAGGAAGTGCACCGTGGGACACGACACCAGCTGCTTCCAGGTGTCGCTCTCGAACGCCGAGCCGGAGGCGAGGGCCTCGTTCACCAGCGTGGCGCCCTGGGAGAAGATGCGGCCGGCGCCCATGGCGTTGTGGCCGACCTCCGAGTTGCCCATGTCGTCGTCGGACGGCAGACCCACGGCCGTGCCGGCCGCTCGCAGCGCGATGAACGGGACCGTCTGGCGCCAGCGGTCGAGGGTGGGGGTGTCGGCGGCGTGGACCGCGTCGTCGCGCTCACCGCTGCCGATGCCGACGCCGTCGAGGATGGCGAGCACCACGGGCACGCGATGGGGATGGATCTCGGGGGTATGTGACATGATCTCTCCTGGCCCGGGCGATCTGTCCCGCTGAGGGCCGTCCGTCCAGCCCCGAACTGTCGCGATGGGTTAGTCTGCCGCGTCGGAGGATTGGATGTTCTGGTTGTTGTGGGCCCTGCTGGGCTGTGCGGAGCCCCCGGTGGTGCAGACTGTGGCCCCCTCGGTGCTGATGCCCGGCGATGAAGTGGTGATCACGGGCACGGCCCTGGCACCGGACGTCTCGGTGCAGGTGCCCATGACCGACGGATGGCAGGACATGCCTCTGCAGGAGGCTTCCGAGACGAAGCTCGTGATGCAGGTGCCCGAGGGCACCTCGGCCGGCATGCTGAGCCTTCGACTGGCCCGCAAGGGCAAGCCGGTGGAGGGCGCCGAGGTGGCCGTCGAGGTCTGGACCCCGTCCAGCGAGACGCCCTGCCGCAAGCGCCACGCGCTGCATGCCCGCACCCACCTGTCGCCGCGCTCCGTGGAGATCACCTGGCAGTTCGCCGATCGCGACGACGTCGTGCGCAACATCCCTGGCGAGCAGCTTCGGGCCATCGTGCACGGCTCGGATCAGCAGGGCTGCCAGACCATCCACGCGCGCACCACGGCGGGCGAGCTCGTGCTCCTCGTCGACGACGACGGCCGTGATCTGGCGGCCACCGCCCTTCAGATGGCGGAGTCGCTCAAGGTGCCCCTGGAGCGCTGAGGCCGCCGCTCAGATGGCGGGCAGCCGCAGGTGCAGGACGATGCTGCCCGAAGTGGGGTTCTCGACGGTGACGTCGGAGAGTGCATCGGCGACGCAGTCGAGCAGGCCATCCTCCCAACCCGAGCCCATGGACGCGGTGAGGTGGGAGACGCGGCCGTCCTGATCCACCTGCAGGCGCACCTGACGGGGCATGGTGCCCTTGGGGAGGCCCTCCTGGCAGGCGCTCAGCGCCTCCCGCTTGAGCTGCGTGAGCTCCTTCATGCCGTCCGGGGTGGGCGCCACGGTGACCGGGCCGTCCGCCGGCGGAGGGGTGCGCTTGTCGAGGGCAGCCTGCAGCTGCTCCACCTCCGCGGGCACGTCGATGCGCTTGGCGTCGGGACCGGGGCCGAGCTCCGAGCTGCGCCGCTGGGCGCGGGGATCGGCCTCGGGGCGCACCTGGGCGTCGTAGTCGGGCCGCTCGGGGAGGTGCACCTCGGGCTTCTGGGGCGTCACGGGCACCGTGGGTGCCTTCTTGGCCGGAAAGAGCCAGGTGACGGCCACGAAGGCCGCGATGCCGATGCCGAGAGTGTACAGGAGCTTGCGGTTCACGATCGTCTTCCTCGCAGGTCCCTCAGATGACGAGGGACTCTGCATGGGTGTATGCCCGACCGAGCTTGAATTCGTCCAGTGCGACCTCACCGAGGGGCAGCTCGACGGTGTCGACATCCTCGCCGGCCTCCGCGAGAGCACGTGCGACGGCGGCGGTGAAGGGCCCGAACATGGCCCCGTGGCCACTGAAGCCCACCAGACGGATCAGGTTGGGGCGAGCCGGGTCGTAGCCCATGAAGGGATTGTGATCCGGGGTGGTGGCGTAGTAGCCGCTGGTGGTGGCGTTGATGCCGGCGAACTCGCCGATGGCCGGGATGCACTCCGCGACGGCCATCCACGCCTCGAAGGGCAGGGCGTCGAGGCCGGAGTCGTGGGAGTAGGCGGCCTCGATGCGGTCCTGGTCGTCGTAGGTGAAGTCGTTCTCCGCCTTGGCCTCGTGCTTCCAGCCCATCTGCAGCGTGTCGCGGTTCTCGGGACGCACGTAGACGCCGTTGGGGGCGATCACCAGGGGCATGGCGGCCATGGTGTCGGCGTCCATCTCGCCGTCGCGGACGATGAACCACAGGTAGCGCTTGAGCGGCTCGACCTCGAGCTCGGTGGCGCCGAGGATCTTGGCGAGGCGGTTGGTCCAGGCGTTCGTGGCGTCGATGAAGACGTCGCCCTCGAAGCGGCCCTTGGGGGTGGTGACGGCCACGATGCGGTCGCCGTCGAGCTCCACGCCCTGGACCGGGGCACCCTGGCGGATGATGCCGCCCAGGGCCCGGACGCGATCCGCGCCGTCCTGGTAGACCAGGTTGGGATGCAGGAAGCCGTCGGTGGGACAGAAGGTGCCGCCGAGGATGACCTCGCCGTCGATCCAGGGGAAGCGCTCGGTGAGCGCGTCGCCCTCGAGGGCCTCGACCTCCTGCAGGCCGAGCTCGTGCTGGTAGGCCACCCGCTTCTTGGCGGCTTCCCAGGCTTCGGGATCGTCGGACAGGAACAGGTAGCCGTTCTGCACGATCGGACAGTGCTCGGACCCCACGCGCTCGTGGAAGTGCTTGTAGTAGTCGACGGCATACCGCATGCCGAGCACGGTGGCGGCGGTGGAGAACTGCTGACGAATACCTGCAGCCGTGCGGCTGGAGGAACCAGCGCCGATGTGGGCACCCTCGAGGACCGTGACATCCCAGCCGTGTTCGAGCAGCTCCAGGGCGGTCAGTACGCCGGTGATACCTGCTCCGATGATGACGGCACGACGAGAATCGCTCATGTAGACCCCAGATGACGAGGCGAAAGTAGCATGTGGCTCAGCAGAGTTTGCAGGTCGGTTGCGTACTCGAGGCACCCTACCCGTTCGCGCTCGCCGAGATCAGGTTACGGTCCCTCTCGCTTGACCCGGACGGCCCATTCCTGCCGCTAGCCCCCACCTGTCTTCACGTCCTTTCTACGGGACGAACCACGGTGCAGGAGGCCCGGCCACGGAACGGTCGCCGTCCTCGTCCCTTGGAGTCCGTATGAACACCCGTCATCTGACTGAGTCCGTGCCCGCCGTGGAGCGCTACGCCGCCCCCGAACCCACGGATGCAGAGCTGCTGCACATGTACCGCGTGGGCGCCCGGTCCCGGTCTGCCGAGGAGCACATCGTGCGCCTGGTCACCAAGGGCGAGGTGAAGTTCTCCATCTGGGGTCCCGGCGAGGAGATCCACGGCACGGCCACCGCGCTGGCACTGTCCAAGGCACTCAACGCCGAGCACTTCGGCATGGTGCCCCACTACCGCTCCGGCAGCTTCGTCTCCGCCTGGTGCGAGCTCAACGGCGTCGATGACTTCACCCTGCGGATGTTCCGTCAGCAGTTCTCCCGCGCCACCGATGCCATGTCCGGCGGCCGGCAGATGGTCTACCACCTCCACATCCCCGAGGTGGGCGTCCTGCCCGTGCAGTCCCCCGTGGGCATGCAGCTGGGCAAGGCTGCCGGCTACGCGCTGGGCCACAAGAAGCTCGGCCGCACCGACGGCGTCGCCCTGGCCGTGATCGGCGACGGCTCCACCGCCGAAGGCGACATGCACGACGCCATGAATGCCGCGTCCGTGTGGAACCTGCCGGTCATCTACATCGTCACCGACAACGCGGTCGCCATCTCCACCACGCCCGAGGAAGGCCGCGGCATCAAGGACTACGTGGCCTACGCCAACTCCTTCGGCATCGAGGGCATGCAGTGCGACGGCCGTGACTTCATGGACGTCTACCGCACCACCTACGCGGCCGCGAAGATCGCCCGCGAGGAGCAGCGTCCGGTCGTGCTGCACGTGCACTCCCTGCCCCGCTTCAACGGTCACTCCTCCGCGGCCGACGTCACCTTCGACCTCACCCAGGACGACCCCCTCATCGAGTTCGGCAGGCAGCTGATCGACAAGGGCATCCTCACCGAGGCCGACGTCCTCAAGCGCGTCGAGGGCTCCGGCCGCGACTTCTTCAGCCACCACGAGCTGGGCGCCGTGATGGACGAGGTCGATCAGGAGGTCCGGGCCATCGTCTCCCAGGTGCGCGACGAGCCCCACCCCGATCCCGCCGAGGTCGGCACCCACGTCTACCCCGCGTTCCCCCAGGTCGAGGAGACCACCCCCGGCCCCGGCCAGACCCAGATCTCCTACGCCGGCGCCATCCGCTCCGCCCTCGACAAGCTCATCAACCGCAAGGGTGGCCACGCCATCGGCCAGGACATCGGTCGCCTCGGCGGCGTCATGACCGCCACGGCCGGCCTGCAGGCCAAGAACCCCGGTTCCGTGGTCGACGCGCCCCTCAACGAGCCCCTCATCTGCGGCGTGGCCACCGGTCTCGCCCTGCACGAGGAGCTGATGGGCCTGCCGGAGATCCAGTTCGGCGACTACTCCCTGAACGCCTTCCACTGGCTGGTCTACTGGGGCACCCTGAGCTGGTCCACGCTGGGCCAGGCCCAGGTCAAGCTGGCCCTGCGCATGCCCACCGACCCCTTCGGCGGCGGCGCGATGTACCACTCGATGTCCCTCGATGGCTACTTCTCCGCCATCCCCGGTCTCGTGCTGTGCATGCCCTCCACCAGCTTCGACGCCCACGGCCTGCTGCTGAGCGCCGGTGAGTACGACGGCCCCGTCGTGTTCCTCGAGCCCAAGTGGATGTACCGCCAGAGCCTCGGCCCCGCGTTCCCCGGTGAGCCCACCGACAAGGACGAGATGCTCAAGCTGAAGAAGAGCATCATGAAGGGCGAGGTCCCCGAGCTCCCCGACGTCCACGTGCCCTTCGGCAAGGGCATCGTGCGCCGCGAGGGTTCCGACGTCACCGTCGTGGCCTGGGGCCGCGCCGTGTGGACCGCCATGAAGGCTGCCGACAAGCTGGCCGCCCAGGGCATCTCCCTCGAGATCATCGACCTTCGTACCATCGTCCCGCCGGACATGGATCTGGTGAAGGCCTCCATCGGCAAGACCGGCCGCCTCGTGGTGGCAGCCGAGGACCGCGACTTCGCCGGCTTCGTGCGCTCCATCCAGGGCCTGGCCGTCGAGGCCTTCCCGGGGCTCCCCTCCCGCGCCGTGGGCCAGGAGAACCTGCCCGCCATCTCCCAGTCGCTGGTGCTCGAGGATGCCGTCGTGCTGAACGAGGGACGCATCTCCAAGGCCGTGCACGAGGTGATGGGTGAGCGCATCGTGGGTCGCACCGAGACCCGCATGATCCCCCATCGCTACTGGATCAGCTGAGTCCTCGGCGGCTCGGCTCGCAAGAAGGCCCCCACGCTGTGTTCAGCGTGGGGGCCTTTCTCGTGGTGGGCCAGCAGGGCCACGGGGGGTGGGGCGCCGGGCGGGAGGGTACGTCAGCTGGGCTGGACGTTGAACCGCGTGATGTAGTCCGAGAACTCCTCGCGGATGGCGTCGGGGTCGATGCCGTAGCGGGAGCCGTCGTAGGCGTGCCTGCCCCGCTTGTCCTCGCGGTCGCGGTTGAGGTAGTGGTCGACCTTGTCGAAGAAGTCCGGCGGGTTGTCGAGGTCGAAGTGCTCGCAGATGCGGCGCACCATGCCGGTCTGGTCGTTGACGAGCTCGAGGAAGTCGACGTCGAAGAACTGCTCGGGGCGGCCGTGGGCGTCGCGTGCCGCCATGGCCCGCTGCACACCGGTGTGGAACCGGCTCGAGATGAGGCTGCCGAGCTCGGTGGGGTCGATGGAGCCGTAGATGACGCGGCGCGGCAGTGACATCAGCGAGCAGTAGGACGAGACGGAATCGACGGGGTCGCGGTGGGTCCAGATGACGCAGGCATCCGGGAACACCTTGAGCAGCGGCTCGATGAACCACAGGTGCTCGGGACACTTGAGCAGCAGCTGCTCGGTGGGGTCCTGGTGCAGCAGCAGCTGAAGCCACTGCTTGTACTCACGGTAGGCCCACGTGATGTCGCTCTCGAGGATCCACTGACCGAACTCGGCGTAGCCGGTCTGCAGGTCGTAGTTGAGCTGCGCGAAGGTGTTGGAGAACAGGTACCAGCACTCTTCGAAGCTGTCGTAGTGGACCTTGTGGATGGCGTTGGCCTCGGGGGCCATCAGGTCCGACACGGTGAGGACGGCCTTCGCGGTGCGCTGGCGACGGGCACGATCCTTCTTGGGGTCGCCCTTGCCGGGCAGGGGGCTCACCAGCTCCCAGAAGCGCAGGCCCCGGCGTGCGGGGTTGAGGGCCAGCATGTTCTGGAGCACCGTGGTGCCCGTGCGGGGGAAGCCGAGGATGAAGATCGGCCGCTTGATCTGGATGTCGGCGATCTCGGGGTGCTCGGCGAGGGCCTTCTGCAGTCCGATGCGGTGGGCGATGGCCTTGACGAAGATCTGCCGGGCGAAGGTGCGGCCGATGTGGGTGAAGGGCAGGGCCTCGGCATTGCGCAGGAGCACGTCGTAGGGCTCCATCCACTCGTTGCCACCCCAGTCGGTGCCGCCGGCCTTGCGGACGGCGTCGTCGATGATGCCCTGCTTGTCGAGGTGGCCGATGGGAAGCCCGAGACCGTTCAACATCCCGAGGGTCTTGTCCACGGCGCGGACGTGGAGCGGGTAGGACAGGGACTTGACGGTGAGTTCGCGGGACAATCGACTTTCCAGAGGTGGCAGGCCTGTGGCGTGGATGGGGTTCATAACCGGCCGGAACCTGCCGGCATACGCGGACGGCCCCCTGCGGAAGAGGCCGGATGTGACGTCGGTCGACTTGTCGGGTAGCAGGCACCGAATGGGGGACATGGGGCTGGCGGGGAATTTCCCTCGACGTCCGTGGAACGCCCTCAGGCGATGCCCCTGCGCAGGCTCGGAAGCAGGAAGCGAACGGTGGGTCCGGTCGTGACCGTGACGTCGCGGGCGGGGGCGAACAGGTCTCCGTCGAGCTGGAACGGGGCGGGCTCCGCGAGCTCGATCCGAAGCCGGCCGGCAGGCCGTTCCACGCTGCCGGGGCCGATGGCGCGAAGGGCCTGCCGGAACCGGAGGAGATCGCGCACCATGCTCGGCAGGTGGGCGGTGGAGACGTAGGCGTGCATCCGCCCGGGATGGCGCAGGGCCATCGAGAAGGGGCGGAACCGCAGGCCGGCATCGTCGCAGGTGCCCGCCCCCACGGCCAGTGTGGGGCCTTGGTGGATCAGGTGGCCATCCGCATGGACGGTGGCGTCGAGCCCCTCGAACATCTCGGGGTAGCGGGATCGGTCGAACAGGGCGGCGCCCGCGACCCGTGCGAGTGTGACGCCGGCGGTGAGCGGCGTGGGATCGTCGGCGCGGTAGTGCAGCACGAGGAACTGGGCGATGAGTCCCATGCCGAACAGGAACCCGTGTCGGTGGCCCTCGACGTGCAGGAGGCTGCGGGTGGCCTCGTGCAGCGACCGCTCTCCGGCCATGCCCTTCAAGGTGGCGGCGAGCTGACGCGTCGGGGACATGGGGTGGGTCATGCTGCGGACGATGGTGTTCATCGTGCCACCCTGCAAGGGCAGGATGGGGGGCAGCGGTGCCCCGTTCCAGGCCGTGGCGAGTGCGTCGAGCGTGGCGGACAGCGTGCCGTCGCCGCCGAGGATCGCGACGGGCGCGTCCCACCGTGAGGATGCCAGCTCCTCCGCCAGCTGCCGAAGTTCCCCCAGGTTGCCCGGTTGCGCCAGGCGCAGGTCCGGCCCGCCGATGCGTCCGAGCTCGGAGATCAGGCCCGCCCGGCGACGGACCCGACGTGCATGGGGGTTGGCGATGAGGAGCAGTCGGGTCACGGGTGTGTGCTAGGAAGGGACATGGTGATCGAATTGCGCGCGCAGTGGGCCCCGAGGGCCGGATGGACCGACGGACCGCTCCAGCGATGGAGCGAGAGCCGCTGGCAGGTGCCCCGCGGGCGCCTGTTCGAGGCACTTCGGCACGGGGCGGTGCGGGTTGTCGCCGACGTGCCCCGGCGCGGCCCCCGTATCGGCCTGACCATGGACCTGCACGACGATGTGGCCTGGATCAAGCACGTGTATGTCCAGGCCGTCTGGCGGGCAGGAGGCCACCCGGTGCTCCTTCCCCCCGGCCAGATGCCCACCGAGGCGCTGTGGCGGGATCTGCAGGGGCTCGTCGTCACCGGCGGGGCGGTCGACCTCGATCCCGCGCTGTACGGTCAGGCCCGTCAAGGGCGGCTCGACGCGATCGTGCCCGAGCGCAGCCTGTCCGAGATGGCCTGGACGGCCCACGCCCTGCAGTCCGGCCTTCCGCTGCTCGGGGTGTGCGGGGGCATGCAGGTGATCAACGTGGTCGCGGGGGGCACCCTGGTGCAGGATCTGCCGGTGTGGCTCGGGCACGAGCAGCGTCACGACGCCCGGCGTCCAGGACACCCGGTGCGTGTGCTTTCACCCCTGTTTCCCTGGCTCCGACCGGTGGAGCAGATCAACAGCACGCACCATCAGGCGGTCGATCGACTCGGCGCCGGTCTCGTGGCTGCCGCCGTAGGGCCGGGTGACGTGCTCGAAGCGCTCGTGATGCCCGGGCATCCGTTCCTGTGGGGCCTGCAGTGGCACCCCGAGCTCATTGGCGACGTCCGTCCCTACCGGGCCCTGCTCGCCGCCATCAGGCGGTGACTCAGGGAGCCTTCTCGTCGGGCTCCGGCAGCTCGGTGCCCAGCGGATCTTCGACCTTCGCGGGCATGAGCGTGATCGCCTTGGGGACATTGCCGAACACCCAGGCCATGAAGCCTCCGCTGACGTGGGTGAGATCGACCGTGAACGACTCCCGATCCTCGTCCGACACGGTGACGCTCTGGTCCTTCGCGGGCCAGCCGACCTCCCTGTCGATCGGGCCGGTGGTCTGGGTGCCGTCCGCGAAGGTCAGCGTGGAGCCCGGCGGAGAGGAGTTGACCGTGATGGTGTAGGCGCAGCCCGTGGCCATCAGTGCCACGGTGGCCAGCAGCGGTGTACGCATGGAGCCTCCGCCTGCTGTATCGGTCGCCGTGCCGGGGTCCTGCATGGGCGGGCCAAGAACGAAGGCGCCCGGCCCTCCGTGGGGAGGACCGGGCGCCGTGTGCGTTCCGTGGGGATCAGAACGGGATGTCGTCGTCGAAACCGCCGCCGCCGTCGCCCTGGTCGCCGCCGCCGCCGTAGCCGCCGCCGCCGCCGCCCTGGTTGCCGCCGCCGTAGCCGCCGCCACCCTGGTTGCCGCCGCCGTAGCCACCGCCGCCACCGCCGCCGTAGCCGCCGCCGCCGCCGCCGCCGCCGTAGCCGCCGCCGCCGCCCTGACCGCATTCACCACGGCCACCGATGAAGCGGAGGTTGTCGATGATGACCTCGGTGGACCAGCGATCGCGGCCGTCCTTGTCTTGCCACTTGCGGGTGCTCAGCTTGCCCTCGATGTAGACCTGACGGCCCTTGGAGAGGAAGCGGCCGGCGGTCTCGGCCGTGCGACCGAAGGCCACGCAGCGGTGCCACTCGGTGTGGTCGCCCCAGGTGCCGTCTGCCTGCTTGCGACGCTCGGTGGTGGCGATGTTGAGGGTAGCGACCTGGCTGCCGCTCTGGGTCTGACGCACCTCGGGATCGCGCCCGAGGTTGCCGATGAGGATGACTTTGTTGACGGTCATGATGCCTCCCTTTTGGCTCCGGCCGTTTCTAACGCCATCTCCTGTGGTTGCCGCGGCCTGGTTGGGCTACCGTGGCGATGCTTCCGCTGAGGAAGCCCGACGGAAGGAGCGATGGCATGCAACGCCCTTGTCCCACTTGTGAGAGGGAATGTACACAGGACCGGTCAAACCCCGACCGCCCCTTCTGCTCGGAGCGGTGCCGCATGGTCGATCTTGGCCGGTGGCTGGACGAGTCCTATGTGATCCCGGGCCCTGCGACCTCCGTTCCGGAGGCGGGGCGTCCGATGGACTGGCCCGACATCGCCGGGGCCTGAGGGCCTCACGACACGGTCTGGCGCCCTGATCGGATGATGCCGTGGGTGGCGGCGATCTGGTCGTAGTAGTCGATCACCTGACGCACGTACGCGCGCTTCTCCAGGTACGAACCGGCGAAGAAGCTGCGCTTGAAGCCGTGCAGCACCATGTTGCGCAGCTCGGACGGAGACACCGGGATGGCGGAGGTGATCTTCGCCAGCTCGTCCGTGCAGGTGGTGCCGCTGACGAGGCGGTTGTCGGTGCAGACAGACACGCTCAGCCGCTCCTGCAGCATCCGGGCGAGCGGGTGATCCTCCACCCGCCGAAGCTGCGGCATGGTCTGCATGTTGGACGTGACGCAGACCTCGAGCACGATGCGGCGGTCGGCGATGTACTCGGTGAGCTGCTTGACGTAGCGGCCCGGGTCCTCGTGCTTGTTGACCTCTTCTGCGTGGAACAGCCGGGTGCCGTGTCCGATGCGGTCGGCGTTGAGCTTGGTGATGGCCTGGAAGATGGACTCGGGGCCGTAGGCCTCGCCGGCGTGGACCGTCTTCTTCAGGAAGTTCTGGTGGGCGTAGCGGTAGGCGGCCTTGTGGTCGGAGGCGGGGTGACCGGCCTCGGCGCCAGCGAGGTCGAAGCCCACCACCGGGATGCCCAGGCGATCCCGGATGTCGACGACCTGCTGGGCCAGCGACAGCGAGGCGATGCCGTAGACCTCCTTGGCCTCGAAGCCGGGGAGCACACGGAGGATGTCGGCGAAGTAGGGTCCGAAGCCCTTGGTGAACATGCGCATCGCGCATGCGATGAGGCCGTAGCGGAAGGGAGGCACCTTGCCCGCCTTCACGTCGGGGGTGGCCTCGTGCTCTGCCCGGGCGCGGTCGAGACCCTTGTCGATGGCGATGAACACCTGGTCCATGGACAGGTTGGGACGCACGTGCAGCTGGGGCGCGAAGCGGACCTCCAGGTACAGCGTGCCCTCGGCGATGCAGTCACGGGCGAGCTCGTAGGACACCCGCTCGAGGGCCTCTTCGTCCGTGAGGACGCCGCAGGTGTACATGAAGCCGTGCAGGTAGTCCGGAAGGTCGCGGTATTGGGGCTTGAACACCAGCTCGCGAAGGCCCTCCTCGGTGTAGGAGGGCAGGTGCACGCCGCGGTCCTGGGCGAGCTCGATCAGGGTGCCCAGACGAAGGGATCCGTCGAGGTGGCAGTGCAGGTCGGACTTGGGGAGCGCGGCCAGCAGCTCGCGGGCGTAAGAGGCGTCTGTCATGCGGTTACCCTCCTTGGTCGCACGCCCACAGGATCCATCGGTCCTGTGAGAAAGGTGTTCTGAACAGGGTACACCAAGGGGGCGTGTGGGTCACGGGATGCGGTCGGTGTGTGGCCTCCGCACAAACACCTCGTCCTGACTTGAAAAGGTCTGAAGGTCTGGCTAGGCGACGCGAGAATCGAACGTGAGCTGGATGCGCGACGGCCGGGTACCGTCGTGTCGCAATGGGAGTATGCCGTGGAGTTGCCTGAGTCCCTTCGAGAGACGCTCGTCAATTCGCTCGAGGATTTCCTGGAACGACTGTCCGATGAGCCGGATGCCGAGCTGGTGGCATCCCAGATCATCGAACTGCTCGAGGAGTACGCCGACGAGAACGGCATCGACGACATCGCGGTGGAGCTCGAGGAGTCCGGCGCACTCGACGAGCCCCTCATCGACGCCCTGGCGGGCGAGATGTCCGGCAACTCCGAATTCGAGTACACCGAAGAGGAGTGCGTCAGCCTGCTCGAGAGCATGTGCGAGATCGAGTGGGTGGAAGACGAAGACGAAGACGAAGACCTCGACGAAGAGGACTTCTGAGACAGTCCCCCGGCTGGTCCTCCCTCACGGTGGCCGGCTCACGGGGGAGGACGCGCCGTTCCTGCACCGTCGGAGCGGCTCTTCCGGCCCAGGCCCGATCTGGCCAGGTGACCGACGACGGCAATCCAGTCCTGCATGCCACGAAGGTACATGCAGTGGATTCCGGCGCTCGGTCCTTTTCTTCGATGAGCCCCGATGGGACGCGTAGCCGTACCGGATGACGGTTGCAGCGCTCCGGCGTGTGCAGTCCTCTTGCGTCGTCGGGCCGGCTTTCGTTAGAGTCTGTGTCCGTGTGCATCGTGGAGACAGGCATGGGGAGGCTTCAAGCCACGTGGATCGATGAGGATCGGCTGTTCTTCTGGGCCCAGGGGGGCTCGGTGGACGACGTCATCTCAGAGGAGATCCCCGAGCTGCGTCCGCTGCTGGACTCCCCGGACAACGTGGCCCTGGTGGTGCCTGGTCCCGTGAGCCGCCGCAAGAAGGTGCGGGGCTACGCCGTGGGTGTGGGTCAGGTGTCCTCCTTGCTCCACGGTCTCCGCGACGACGAGTACCTGTCGGACTCCATCCGGTGCTGGTCCGTGGCCACGCGACTTGCAGTGGAGATTGCATCCCGGCAACAGGTGGTACCACGGGTGCGTCTCGGTCACGCCCGCTGGGGCGCGCTGCTGAGCCGCAGTGCCGATCAGATGCGCTTCCACGATCTGGTGCATGCCCTGCCCCTTTCGAGCCGACTGGCACCTACCCGGGATCGCGGGGCGCTCCGCTTGCATACCGCTGACAAGGTCCTGCGTGGATTCATCGATGCCGTGCTGGATTCCCTGTACCGGCGCAAGGTCTACCCGGGTCCCTCCCGTGGCTGGACCCTCGAGCTCGCCGACTCCCTGCGAGGAGAGTCGTCGGTGTTCCGGCCCACCGAGGCACGGTTCCACGGCATCCCCGACAAGCTCAAGCGCTGGGCCGACTCGGGAGCCGGCGGGAGCCTGCGGGTGGGCATGACCCTGGAACTCCCGGACGACGGGTCCGATCGGTTCCGCCTGTGCTTCTTCGTGTGCCCCTACGACGACCCCTCGTCGCGGGCTCCGATCGACGCCGCCTGGTCTTCGGGCACCCACGTCACCCTCGGCGATCGTGACTTCCCCCATCCCGCCTACCGGGTGCTGCAGGGGCTGGCGAGGGCCAAGCGCATCTTCGAGCCCATCGGCGAAGCCCTCAAGGGGCGTCGGCCCAGGGATCTCACCTGGGGGCCCGAGAAGGTCTGGCGCTTCATCGCACAGGGCGCGCAGCCCCTGCTCGACGCCGGCTTCGAGGTGGAGCTGCCCGAGTCCTTCCGCCAGGCCGGCTCCCGCCGCATCCGGGCACGCATGTGCATCGAGACAGCGCCCGGCGTCGATCTCAACCTCACCGAGATGCTCAGCTACCGCTGGGAGGTCGTCCTCGGCGAGCACGTGCTCACCGGCGACGAGTTCGCCGACCTGTTGGGCAGGCGCAAGCCGATCGTGCGCTGGAACGGCGAGTGGGTCCTCCTCGATCCCGCCGAGCTCGCCCGGCTCCCGGACGACATGCTCACCAGCGGCAAGCTGTCCGGCACCGCTGCCCTGCGGGCCGTCCTCACCGGTCAACACGAAGGCGTGCCCGTGGTGGCCGACGACCGTCTCGGCATGGTGATCGAGGCGCTGCGGGAGCCACCTGACACCGAGCCGCCGGACGGTCTCGAGGCCACCCTGCGCCCCTACCAGCGCGACGGCTTCTCCTGGCTCACCACCCTGGGCAACCTCGGTCTCGGTGCCTGCCTGGCCGACGACATGGGCCTGGGCAAGACGGTCCAGGTCATCGGGCACCTGCTCAGGCGCCATCGCCGCAGCCCCGGCAGCTCGAGCCTCGTGGTCTGTCCCACGTCCTTGCTCGGCAACTGGACCCACGAGCTCAACCGGTTCGCCCCGGAGCTCAGCGTCACCCGCTACCACGGCAACACCCGGTCGGTGGAGGCGTGTCTCGAGGGCGACATCGTGCTCACGACCTACGGGCTGCTCTCTCGCGACATCGAGCTGCTCGAGCAGGTCAAGTGGGAGACCGCCGTCCTCGACGAGGCGCAGGCCATCAAGAACCCCGACTCCCAACGGGCCAAGGCGGCGTCCCGCCTGCAGGCCCGTCACAAGGTGGCGATGTCGGGCACCCCGGTCGAGAACCGCCTCGAGGAGCTGTGGTCGCTGATGCACTTCCTGCTTCCGGGCCTGCTCGCCGATCGCGCGCACTTCCGGCGCACCGTGGCCATCCCGGTGGAGCGCTTCGACGATCAGGAGGTCGCCCAGCGACTGCGTCTCGGCGTCTCCCCCTTCATGCTCCGCCGTGTGAAGACCGATCCGGACATCATCAGCGACCTTCCCGACAAGGTGGAACGCAAGGACTTCTGCAGCCTGTCGCCGGAGCAGGCCTCCCTGTACCGCTCGGTCACCGAGGAGGCCCTGGCGGTCATCCAGGAGTCCGAGGCGATGGAGCGTCGCGGTCGCGTGCTGGCGATGCTCACGGCGCTCAAGCAGATCTGCAACCACCCCGCCCACTACCTCAAGGAGGAGGGCAGCTCCCTGGCGCAGCGTTCCGGCAAGTTCGACCGCACCACGGAGGTCATCCGGGCCGTCGTGGAGTGCGATGAGAAGGTCATCCTCTTCACGCAGTACAAGGAGATGGGCGTCCGGCTGGCAGGGCACCTCGCGTCGGTGATCGGTCAGGACGTGCCGTTCCTGCATGGTGGCGTCCCGACGCACCAGCGCGACGAGATGGTCCGGCGCTTCCAGGAGGTGGATGGTGACGCCCAGGTCCTCATCATCTCGCTGCGGGCGGGCGGAACGGGCCTGAACCTCACCCGGGCCACCCACGTCATCCACTACGACCGCTGGTGGAACCCGGCGGTGGAGGACCAGGCCACGGATCGCGCCTACCGCATCGGCCAGCACCGCAACGTGCAGGTGCACAAGCTCATCTGCAAGGGCACGCTCGAGGAACGGATCGACAGGCTCCTGGAAGACAAGCGCTCGCTCGCCGAGTCCGTGGTCGGATCCGGGGAGCGGCTGGTGGCAGAGCTCGACGACGCGGCGCTCCGTGCGCTCGTGTCGCTGGGCGACGAGTTCATCCTGGAGGACGAATGACCTGGTCCCATCAGTCCATGGCGACCCACGCGCAGATCCTCAATGCGCCGTCGGATGGGCTCACCTTGTCGTCCCAGCCGCTCGGGTGGGTCGGCACGGGGTGGCGGTCGCTGTTCGATGGCCTGGGCAAGGACCAGCAGACCCGGGAGCGCAGGGGGCGCAACTTCGCCCGGCGTGGCAGGGTGCGCGGGCTGCATGTGGCCCCGGGGGTCGCGTCGGCCGAGGTGGTGGCCGATGGCTCCCACCATGCCTCGCTCAAGGTGCGTGCGTTCTCCACGGCGGAGTGGCAGGCGATCATGCAGGTGCTGTCGGCGGATCTGTCGCTCGTGGCCTCGCTGATGGAAGGCGAGCTGCCCGACGCCCTCGTCCGCAAGCTCGACCGCCGACAGGTCCAGCTCATGCCCACCCTCGAGGAACTGTCCTTCGACTGCAGCTGCGGCGACTACGTGATGCCCTGCGCCCACGGCGCGAGCGTCTTCCACGTGCTCTCCGACGCCCTCGATGGTGATCCCTTCCTGCTGCTCACCCTGCGAGGTCGCACGCCGGAGCACCTCATGGCCGATCTGCGGGCTGGCTGGGGCGACGAGACGGCGATCCGGAGCCTCGCATCGGCCGAGGAGGATCTCCCCGAGCTCGACGACTGGTTCACGGCCCGAGGCGGGGTGCCCTGCTTCCGGTGCCGGTTCGCGGACGACGCCCACGAGGCGGCCGGACTCAAGGCCCTCGGGCCTGCACCGGGAAGCGTGGATCTCGTGCCCACGCTGCAGCCGCTGTACGAGTCCGCACGGAAGGAGCTCGTGAAGTTCGTCGAGGAACTTCCGGAGCGCAAGGTCCGAAGGCGCCCCGAAGTGCCGGTTGCGGCGGAGAAGGTCCCGGAAGAAGCGCCCGAGTACGAGCTCACCGAGGCGGTGGTCAACGTGCTGGCCGAGAAGGAGTCCACCGTGGCCGAGATCCTCGCCAGGATCACCACCAGCCCGAGCCGTCTCCGCGACGAGCTCGGGGTGCTCGAGGAGCTCGGGCTGATCTTCCGCACGGGGCGCGGAGAGGCCGTGACCTACTGGCTGGGGTGAAGCCTGCGACGGCGGTCACCCGAAGCACCCCTCTCGTTACGGAACATGGAGTCATGGTTGGCAGGACGTGTCGAGAGGGGTGCCGTGTCATCGGGTGCCGGCACTCCGGGCGTTGCCGCCGGGCGGCTTCCTGACGAATGTCGCCGGGCGAACCTCGGGATTTAGCGTTTGTGTGATCACCTGACCCGTACGTGACATTTGACGTCTGCAACGGGTCACGCACCATGGATCCACCCTGCAGTCCCACATGTCATGGCCTGGCAGGTACGTTCCTTCGCGGTCGGGTCACGGGCATTCCAGGGTCTGGTACACGCCCAGACCGCCCCGAAGCAGTTGACAAATGTGACGTTCGTGTGACGGGATGTCGAGAAGCATCCGTGAAGCGGGGATTCGGAGTAGTTTGAAGCGTGTTCCTCGCTGTGGAAGCAGGATCGACATGCCGTCTGGGGTCAAGGGAGTTGTTTCCTGAGGAGGATCCGCGGCAACAGGAAGAGGGAATGTCCAAGAAATTGTTCTGTGGCGGTTTGTCCTGGGGTACGACGGATGAGACCCTGCGAGCTGCTTTCGAGCCTCACGGCACCGTCACGGACGCACGTGTGATCACGGATCGCGAGACCGGCAGGTCCCGCGGATTTGGTTTTGTGACCTACGAGGACGAAGCGTCCGCGCAGGCTGCCGCCGATGCGATGAACGGCGTCATGCTTGACGGCCGTCCCATTCGCGTCAACCTCGCCGAAGAGCGTGGTGGTCGCCCCGGTGGCGGCGGTGGCGGTGGTGGTCCCCGTCGTGAGGGCGGTGGTTACCGTCCGCGCGGTCCCGGTGGCCCTGTGGCTGTCGAGCGTCGTGGTGGCTACCGTCCTGGTGGCCGTCAGGAAGGCGGAGAAGGCGGCGGCTATCGGCCCCGCGGTGGCGATTCCCGTGGCGGTGGTGGCGGCTACGCTCCCCGTGGCGGTGACTCCCGTGGCGGTGGTGGCGGCTACGCTCCCCGTGGCGGCGACTCCCGTGGTGGCGCTGGCGGCGGCTATGCTCCCCGTGGCGGCGACTCCCGTGGCGGTGGTGGCGGCTACGCTCCCCGTGGCGGCGACTCCCGTGGCGGCGGTGGATACTCCCCCCGCGGTGGCGGCTTCGGCGGCGGCGGCGGCTTCGGCGGCGGCGGCGGTGGTGGTGCCGGCGGTGGCTTCGGCGGTGGCAGTGCACCCGCAGACGGCGACGACTGGGGCGAGGATCGCACGCGTCGTACCGAGCGCAAGAAGAAGAAGACCCGCAGCGAGCCCGAGGGCGACTTCCGCCAGCGTCGCAAGGGTCGTCTCGGTCCCAACTCTCGTCCCAAGCGGCCCATCAGCCGTTGGGATGTCTACGAGGACGAGGACGAGGAGTACTGATCCTCCCTCTTTGAGACTCGGCCGGTTTCCGGCCGTCGGAGGTCCGATGCGCATGCGTCGGGCCTTTCGTGCATCTTGGGCTCAGCGCTCGAGGGCTGCCAGGCACGCCACGCACAGCGCCGACTCCGGCCGGATCTTCAGCCTGCGGAAGCCGATGGCCTCGCCGCAGCGGGTGCACCAGCCGTAGTCGTCGTCCTCCATCGCGACGAGGGCCCGGTCGATCTGTTGGAGACGTACCCGCAGCCGTCGACGTTCGGCCTGGGCCATCTGCTGCTGCTGGATCGCGTCGATGCGGGAGACCCGGCCGACTGCCGACTGGTCGAGCTGGACGGTGGCCGCCCGCGCGCCGCCTCCTTCCAGCTGGGCGCGGATCGCGGCGGCGAGGTCGTCCAGATCCTGTCTCAGCTCGGTCATCTGTGCAGCGTCGAGCGCGTCATCGTCCACGGTTCCACCTCCGCTCGCCCCATTGTCTCCGGTGGGGCCCCATTCGGCCAGGGACCCGATGGGGTCACCCGCATCGGGCTCGGCCCTCGGCTGGTGTCCCGCCCAACCGGTCGATGGGAAGCACAGGCAGGACGGAGCACACGATGGGGTCGAGCGGAGAACACGACATCCCGGCGCTGCGGCGCAGGGCGAGCGGCTGGGATGCTTCGGGCTGTCCGCCGCCAGGGTGGATCGATGGCGTGCCCGGCCTGTGGCGCTGGCTGTCGGTGTGGCTCGGTGGGCGTGCGCCCTACCGACGCTTCCGTCGGCTGACCCGGGCGGATCAGCGGCTGCTGCTCGGTGCGAAGGATGCGTGGGATCTGCTCGTGCGGCTGGATGACTCGGGGCTCGACATGGACTGGTGGCGCTCGGTGGCACTCGTCCGGGCGGCGGGCGCGACGATCCATGAGGTGGACGGCGTGGCGGACTGGAAGGGGTGCGTGGCCGCCCTGTTCTGGGATGTGGGTCTTCCGCTCCTGATGTGGCGCCGTCCCTACGGCGTGGACGAGATGGGACGTCTGGTCCATGTGCCCCGGCCTCGTCGTGTCATGCACGAGCGGGCCCTGTTCGGGCAGGATCACGAGACGTTGGGTGCCAGGGGCATGGTGGCGTGGGGCCTGCAGGATCTCCTGCCCTCCGGGCACTCGGAGGCCACGCGGACTGTCGTCTCCTCCCAGGCCGTGGCCCTCGCGGATCTGTTCCAGACGCTGGGGCATCCGGAGGCGTGCCTCGCGCTCGGTGCGCCCTCGGCTCGCTGGGTCGGTGCGCTCGTCGAGGCGCAGGCGTGCGTGCACCTGGCCAGGACCTGGTCCGCAGCTCTTCTCGTCCCCTTCGTGGGGGTCGACGCGATCCTCGCTCAGCTGACGCAGGTACCGTCGAATGGTCCGCATCGGCGGTGACCTCGGCCTCGCGCCGGACGGCGGGAGTGCGGGGCGCGGCGTAGGACGGGCGCCGTACGGGGTGGCGCGTGCGGTATGTAGGTGCACGGAACGCCCTCTGCTTCCTCTCAAGGGCGATTTTTGCATCCCGACCTGAGAGCGTGCCCCAACGAGAGGAAGCACCTGATGACGAAGACCAGCACCCAGCATCCAATTCGATATGTGGAAGGGTTGACCCGAGATGAGGTCTGTGTGCGCTACCGGAGCAAGGTGATGTTGCTTGCGCGGAGAGTGCACGAGCGTCTTGCACCGGATGCCTCGGTGACACTGGACGACCTGGTGTCGTCCGGTGCGCTCGGTTTGTTGGAGGCCTTCGACCGGTTTGACGAGGGTCGGGGGATTCGTTTTGGAACCTTTGCCGAATACCGCATCCGTGGGGCCATGTACGACGATCTGCGAAAGGGCGACACGTTCACCCGGCGCCGCAGGGAGCTTGCAAAGCGCATCGACGAAGCCCATGAGACCATGCGTCGACGGCTCGGACGGGAGCCGAACGACCAGGAGGTCGCCGACTACATGGGCGTCACGCTTGCTCGTTTCCACTCGGATGTGGCCAAGGTGCAGCCCATCTCCCACGTGAGCATCGACAGACCCCTCGGTGATCAGGATGATGCCCGGCCTCTCGTGGAGCAGATCACGGGCAACTCGATTCCGCTGCCCGACACCGGGCTGAAGGTCGATGGCATCCGCTCGGCGCTGAAGGACGCGATCTCCGAGCTGCCTGACCGTCAGCGGCACTGCGTGCAGATGTACTACGGAAAGGAGATGAGCCTGAAGGAGATCGCGGACGTGTACGGGGTCACGGTGTCGCGCATCTCGCAGATCCTGAAGCAGGCCAGGGGTTCGCTCCGCAAACGCATCTCCGTGCATGTGGATGGGGCCGATCTCGACAAGCTCTGAGTGCCATGGTCCGCGTCAGGTGGAGTGCCGGTCTCCTGGGGAGGCCGGCGTTCTTCGTTGTGGGCGATGACATGATCCTTGCCATCGTGGGCCACGGTGGGCGCGTGGGCGGCCGAAGGATGGGTGAGGCTCCGGGAGGTGGGGGTGACCATGATCGGAACCTGTGTGCGGGCACGGATCGAAGGGGGATCGGACAGACGATGGCGCTCCCTCGGTGGGCGGCGGGATGCCCTCGGGCCGGGGCTGGCTCGTCCCCGCCCGCACCAGACCTGGCGGGAGCTCGTCGCGAGGACCGCCGCCCGTGATGTGTCCACGGTGCGCAGGGAGCTGCTGGAAGGCCGGCTCGACCTGGACCTGGACCTGGACGCGGTCGCATCATCGATCCTCGCGGAGCTCTTGTGCGGGTGAAAACCGTGGATCCAGGGATCCATACGGCAGCGTGGAGTGGAGGCCGGGCGCGAGGGAGCGGCTCGAGGCAGACCGGTGGGATCCGGATCCGGAGCGACTACGTGTCACCACGCATGAGAGCGAGTGATCCATGGTCGCCCGATAATGGTGGTGGGAGGCGGATCCACGCACGGAAGGTGGCGGACCGGAACTTCTCGGATGCAGGAGAGGACGAGGATTTCGTGGCCTGTGAGGCGGCTTTTCGGATGGCCTCACGGGTGTATCAATCATGATTGATACGTATCGAAAATGATTCCTGCGTAGAACGTCCCATCAAGCCTGGATCCTGACATCTGGTGATGGCACGCCGGTTGCTATGCGAAGTCCCAGCGATGGAATGGGAGGGTGTGATGACCGAAGCAGCCGTGGCGTTGGAATCCTCGAACCGGGCCCCTGAAGGAGACGTCGTCGAAGCGCCGCCGTCCCGATCGGTGGCCGGGTACACCGAAGCACAGAGGCAGGCCCTGGTGCTCAAGCACTACGACCTCGTGAAGGCCGTCGCGTGCAAGGTGTACCACCGCCTTCCCAAGGTCGTCGAACTCGACGATCTCATCAGCGCCGGTGTCACCGGGCTCATCGAAGCCATCGACCGCTACGATCCCGCGCGGTCCGTCCCCTTCGAGATCTACGCCAAGCCCCGCATCCAGGGCTCGATCCTCGACACCCTCCGCAACCAGGACTGGGTCCCTCGCTCCGTGCGACGCAAGCACGACCTCATCAACCAGTCCCGCAACAACCTTCGTGAGAAGCTCGGTCGGTCGCCCAACCGCGAAGAGATGGCTGCCTACATCGACGTCACCACGAAGAAGCTCGACAACATGGTGAAGGACTCGGAGATCCGCTCCCTGCTGTCGCTCGATGCGCCCGTCGGCAACGACAACCCCACCCCGCTGGTGGAGCAGGTCGGCAACGACGACAACATGATGGCCCGGTGGCAGAAGGCCGAGCTGAAGGATCTCATCCTGGTGAACCTGCAGCGCCTCCCCGAGCGCGAGCGCACCGCCGTGAGCCTGTACTACCTGCACGAGCTGTCGCTCAAGGAGGTCGGCAAGGTGCTCGGCGTCACCGAGTCCCGCGCCTGCCAGCTCTGCTCCCAGGGCATCAAGCGGTTGCGGTTCAAGCTGCGCAACCACGTCCGATAACACCCCTGTCCCTCCCGACTCTCTCCAAGAGGGCCGCTGGCGTTCCCCCCGAGCTCCAGCGGCGTTCTTGCGTCTTGGGTCAGTTCTCCGGCCCCTCCGCGTGCAACCGGTGGCCCGTGGCGTCGACCCACCACACCCTGCGGGCCCCGGTGGCCAGCTGCTGGGCGCGGGGAAAGGGCCGGGGCGGGAGGCGGTGGCTGCGGTCGGGTGTGACCTCCACGACGGCGAGGTCGACGCCGGCGAGCAGACTCCGGGCGGCCATGGTCCCGCTCGACAGGGGAAGCCAGGCGACCGTGTGATCCCCTGGAAGCGTCACGCGCACGCCGAACCCCGGAAGCCCGATGGGTTCGTCGCCTTGTCGCTCCGCAAACCCCAGGGGCTCGCAGTGCACGGTGAACGGGCCCTGGACGAGGGTCATGGGGGCGGTCAGGGTGTCGAGGGAGACCTTGATCCCGTCCGGCCAGCCCTGCTGCCATGCGCCGATGACCGCTGGAAGGCGCTCGTCGCCCGTCGGCGCGAGCAGCGGCATCGATCCGACGTGGGCCGGCACCATGGAGAGCGTCTGCAGGAGGCCGGCCGCGAGGTGGGCGGCGGGATGGGTGAGGATGCAGGCCACGGGGGCGCCGTCGTGGAGGGGGAGCTCCTGCAGGGGGCCCCATGGATCGATGAGCAGGTGTCCGCGGGCGTGGGAGAGGAGCAGGCCGTTGTGAAGCCAGTGCACGGTGGTCTCGCCCAGTTGCAGACGGCGTTCCGGCGGGGTGGGCCACAGCTCTGGAAGGGACATCTTCATCACCCCATGGCGAGGAACTGGCGGCCGGACTCGAGGAGGAACCGGACGGCGAAGTAGGCGAGGGCCAGCGCAAGGCCCCGCATCACCCATCGGTACACCGGTCCGGCGATGTGGGCACGCGCGCGGTCGATGAGCGCGGCCATGATCACCTTGGTGCCGCACAGGGCAAGGAAGAAGGCGCTCGCGAAGGCCACGACGTGCGCGGTACCCCCCTCGGTGGCCTGGGCGAGCAGCGGTCCGCCGACGGTGACCCAGAAGACGTAGGGGTGGGGATTGAGCAGGTTGGTGGTGACCGCCTTGGCCCAGGTGCCGGTGACCGGGGCGTCCGGATCGACCTCGACCTCTTGGATGTGTGCCGTGTGCCAGGCGAGCGAGAGCAGGAACAGGCCACCGCACAGGCTGATGAGGCCCATGGCGAGGGGCATGGCCGTCAGGTGGGCCACCGCCAGGGTGGAGAGCCACATCAGCGGGCCATCGGTGAGGATGGGCACGAGTGCGACCTTCACGCCCTCCCGCATGCCGTGTTGCAGCGTGGTGGTCAGGACGAGGGTGGTCAGGGGGCCCGGCGCGAGGCCGCCGGCGAGGCCCAGTGTGAGGCCCGTGGTGGCCAGGGCGAGCAGGGAGGGATCGGACATGCCGTCAGGGTAGTGCGGCGACCGCCTGGCGGCGACGCAGACCTCGCAGGATGACGGGCAGGATCTCCTCCTTCATGTGATCGCCGAGGCCGAGGTCGAGGTGGCCATAGGGCTGCCGGGTTCCGTTCTCGGGGCCGGCGACCCACAGCTCGCAGCCGGGGCACTGCAGGGGGGACAGCCGCCACGGGGGCGCGATGACGTCGGCCCGTCCGGCGATGAGCGTGAGCGGGAGCTGCAGGTGCTGGAGCTGGTGGATGTAGGCGACGTCGCCGCCGTCGGGGCCGAACCAGCCGATGTCGCCGCGTCGCTGGATCTGGCGCAGCTCGGCCTTGTGCAGCGGCGAGACGACGCTGCGCAGGGTCTGCCGGGAGACGGAGAGGTTGTCCGGGTTGTACAGCAGCGAGGCCAGGTCGCCGTGGGGGGCGATGTCGGCGAGCAGGCGGGCCCAGGCAGGGGTGGCGGTGCGGCGTGGAGCCAGTCGGCCGCCGTCGAGGGCCGTGCGGGTCAGCTCGTCGAGGAGGGTGAAGTCCAGGGGCGAGCCGAGCATCACGGCGCTGTCGAGGCCATGGTCGGCGGTGTGGGCGAGGTAGGCGGCGAGGATCATCCCACCCATGGAGTGCCCGACGTAGTGCAGGGAGATGGGGCCGGCGGCGCGGACGTGGGCGAACACGGCGGGCAGAACCCGGGTGGCGTGCTCGTCGATGGTGAGGCCGTGGGGGTGGACGGTCTGGGCGAGGCCGTGTCCGGGCAGATCCACCAGCCAGACGTCGTAGCCGGCGTCGAACAGGCCGAGCGCGAGGGAGTGCTCAGGGTCGAGGTCGAAGAAGTGCCGGTTGGAGCTGACGCCATGGACGAGGACGACGGCGGGGGCGCCCGGGCGTGGGTAGCGCTCGAGCCAGGCGCCCTCCGCGTGCGGCAGGACGGTGGCTTCGGTGCGGCCCACGGCGTGGTCGGGCTGCCAGGCGGGCTCCTCGTGGCAGGCGGTCAGGAGCGCGGCGAGGAGCAGCGCGCGGATCACGGCAGGCTCCGGGTGGTGGCGTGGACGAGCCGGGCCGTGCGGGGGTCCTGCAGCAGGTCGTGGTGGGTGTGGAGGCGGCGCTGGCCGTTGGATGGCCCGAGGAGCGTCCAGGTGAGCTGGTGGCGGGCAGCCCAGGGGATGACGTGCTCCGGGGGCGCGAGACCGTCCGCCTGGGCCACCACGACGTGGACCACGTGCTCCGGGGTGGGGCTGGTGAGGCTGCCCAGCAGGGATGGCGGGATGCAGGCGTGGGCTTCTGGGGGCTGGCCGAGGAGGAGCGCGCCGACGGTGCCGTGTCCTGCGTGACGGTGGAGCGGATCGACGGCGTCGGTGGTCCACAGGTCGAGGGCGGCGAGCGTGGCGGGTTCGGAAGGGGCCGGCCCGAGCCAGACCTGGGGGACGGGCAGGTCGTGGGCGAGCAGGGAGCCGATCCCGTCGGCGACGAGGAGGTCGGGGGACGGATCGAGCTGGGCCAGCAGGTGATCGCGTGCGGCCGGGGGCGAAGTGGCGTCGCAGGGGAGGGTGAGGAGGCGGACGTCGTGGCCGCGGCGCTCCAGGCGATGCGCCAGCGGGGCGTAGACATCTGGCGTGGACCCCGGCGAGACGAGGAGCGCGATGTCGGCGGCGAATGCGAGCTGTGGCAGGAACAGGGTGAGCATGGGGCGGAGGATACGGATCGGGCGGGGGGATGCAAGGGGGAGGTTGGAACGGGAAGATGGGGATGCGCGATGCGCGATGCGCGGGCATCGGTGAACGGCGTGCGAGGGGCGGTGCGCGGTGGACGGGTGTCGTTCTTCGTGCGCTTTTTCGGGCACGGGCACGGGCACGGGCACGGGCAGGGGAGGTGGGTCGGTTAGGAGGGGCGGGAAGCCTGGAGTTGCCGTGTCCTTTCCGCCCGACGATCTGCAGTCCGCCCGTTCCGCCCCGCCGGTGGTGGTGCTCGAGAAGTACATCGGTCCCGGTCGGTGCCGTGACGTGGCCACCGAGCTGTGGCGTCAGGTGGCCGCGGAGCCCCTGCGGGCGTCGGCCCTGCTGAGGCACGGCATGCGGCAGGCCCGTCAGCTGCACTCCAAGGAGCGGCGCTTCGTCGGGGACGTGCTGTTCGACCTGATCCGCTACCACCGGCCGCTGTCGGAGGCGCTGGGGTCGAGCGACCCGATGGCGCTGTGGCTCGGCTGGCTGGTGGTGCTCGGGGTGGCGCCGGAGAAGGTGGCCGAGGGCTACGAGGGGCCGGGCGAGCCGGACTTCGCCGCGGCGCGTTCCTGGGGTGAGGGGCCGTCCGAGGCGGTCGAGGCCGTCGCCTGGCGGGCGTCCGTGGCCCCACGGTTGGCGCGAGCGCTGGTGGATACCTTCGGTGGGGATGCGCGGGCATTCGTCGAGGGCTCGAACCGCCGGGCACCGGTCACGGTGCGGGCGCGGAGGTCCAAGGGCGGCCGCAAGGCGCTGGCCAGGGAGCTTGGATCCCGGGGTATCGAGGCCGAACCCACCGCCCTGGCACCCGACGGCCTCACGATGACCGGTCGGGCCAACCTCGCGGGCCTCCCCGCCGCGCTGCGCGCCCGCTTCGAGCTGCAGGACGAGGCCAGCCAGGTCGTCGCCGGTCTGGCGGCCGATCTGAAGCCCTCCCGCGTGCTCGACTTCTGCGCCGGTGCGGGAGGCAAGTCGCTGGCCCTGGCGGATCGGGTGCAGGGCAAGGTGGTGGCCACGGACGTGCGATCCCGGGCCCTCGAGCAGCTCCGCAAGCGGGCCCAGGCCGGCGGCGACAAGCACATCCAGACCCAGCCGCTCACGCCGGAGGGCGTGCTCTCCGCGAAGATGAAGCCCTTCGACGTGGTGCTGGTGGATGCACCCTGCTCAGGCAGTGGCGTGTGGCGACGTCACCCGGAGCTGCGGTTCCGTGGCGCCCAGCTCGACGAGACCCTCGAGCTGCAGGCCACCGTCCTCGACAACGCCGCGCCCTGGGTGCGTCCCGGCGGTCACCTGGTGTTCGCCACCTGCTCCGTGCTGAAGGCGGAGGACGAGGCGCAGGTGCAGGCGTTCCTCGACCGGCACCCGGACTTCGAGGTGGTGCCGGTCGCGGACGTCAGCGCGGTGGACCTGGGCGACCTGGTCGACGGGCCCTACCTGCGCACGCTCCCCCACGTGCACGACATGGACGGGTTCTTCGCGGCGGTGCTGCGGCGCCGGGGCTGAGTCAGGCGGGCGGGGTCTGGTCGTCTCGGCGCCAGAGGGGGCGTCCGGCCACCCAGGTCTGGGCCACGGTGCGGTCGTCGCCCAGGGTCATGAGCACGAACAGCAGCTCCTCGATGCTCTCGCAGCGGGCGGTGCGCAGGGCCATCAGCGGCGTGCACGCGGGATCGAGGACGACGAGGTCGGCGTCCATGCCCGGGGAGAGGGAGCCGATGCGGTGGGCGAGTCCCAGGGCCTCGGCACCTCCACGGGTGGCCAGGTGGAACGCTTGCAGCGCGGAGAGGGGGGCGCCACGCAGGGCCGCCACCTTGTAGGCCTCACCGAGGGTCTGCAGCATGGAGAAGCTGGTGCCCGCGCCCACATCGGTGCCCATGCCCACGGTGACACGGTGTGCCGTGGCAGACGGCAGATCGAACAGGCCGCTGCCCAGGAACAGGTTCGAGGTGGGGCAGTGGCTCAGCGCGGTGCCGGTGTCGGCCAGGAGCCGCCACTCGTCGTCGCTGAGGTGGATGCCGTGGGCGTACAGGCTCCGGGGACCCAGGAGCCCAGCCTGGGCGTAGGCCTCGGTGTAGGTGGACGCGTCGGGGCAGAGGTCGCGGACCCACGCGATCTCGTCGAGGTTCTCCGACAGGTGGGACTGCACCACGGCGTCGGGGTGCTCGGCCTTGAGGGCGCCGGCCGCCCGCAGCTGCTCGGGGGTGCTCGTGGGCACGAAGCGCGGCGTGATCGCGTACAGGTTGCGGCCCTTGCCGTGCCAGCGCTCGAGCAGGGCCTTGCTGTCGTCGTAGCTGGACTGAGCGGTGTCGAGCAGGGCAGCAGGGGCGTGGCGGTCCATCATGACCTTGCCCGCCGCCATGGCCATGTTCCGGGAGGAGGCCGCCTCGAAGAGCGCGTCGACGGAGCCGGGATGCACGGTGCAGAACACGGACGCCGAGGTGGTGCCGTTGCGGAGCAGCTCGTCGCAGAAGAACGAGGCGATGTGGGCGGCGTGGGCCGGGTCGGCGAAGGCCTGCTCGGCGGGGAAGGTGTAGGTGGTGAGCCAGTCGAGGAGCTGCTGACCGGGAGAGCCGATGATGGTCGTCTGCGGGTAGTGAACGTGGGTATCGACGAAGCCGGGGCAGATGAGGCCCTGCACCTGCTCGACCGGGGTGCCCGGTGGCAGCTCCACCTGGTGGGCGGGGCCGGCGGCGACGATGGTGCCGTCGCCGATGAGGATCAGCCCATCGTCCTCGTGGTGGAAGGCGGAAGGGCCTGCCACGTCGGGGTCGGCGGTGAAGGTGATGTAGCGGCCGCGGAGTGCGCGCATGGTGTCCCCCGGAGATCGTGGGGGATGATAGGGGGCTTGCGGCGGTGCTTCAAGGGCACCAGGCCGCTCTACCGAAGCTCCTGATCCACATCCAACCGCCCGAGCAGCTTGAGCAGCTCCACCCGGGCCGTGCGGTAGTCGGTACGGGCCTTGGCGGCCTCGGCGCGCTTGGTGTCGAGATCCGTGCGGGCCTCGAGGACCGTCTTCAGGATGGAGCGGCCGGCGGCATACAGCGCCTCCTCGGAGGCGAGGGTCTGCTCGGCGAGGGTGACGTTGATGTCGGCGAGCTCGACCTTCTGCTTGGCGTCGAGGAGCAGGCGCACCTGCTTGGAGGCCTCCGAGGACACGCGGCGTCGGGCCTCCTCGAGGTTGTTGGTGGCCGTGGCGAGCTCGGCGGCCACCTTGTCCAGGTTGCCGCGGGCGGCGCGGTTGCCGAGGGGGACCGAGAAGACGCCGGAGATGCCGTAGGCCGGGAAGTTGGACCAGAACTCGAAGGCGTCGTCCCAGCTCACCTGGGAACCGGACGCCATGCCGTAGTTGCCGCTGACCTGCAGGCTCGGGAGCAGGCCGTGCTTGGCATTGCGGTAGCGGATCTCGGCGTTGTCGACGTCGATCTCGGCCAGGCGCACGTCGTAGGACTCGGCGATGGCCACGTCGACGGCCTTCTGGAGGTCGTACTCGATGTCCTCGACCTCACCGGGGGCGCTCGAGGGCTCGAACGCCCGGCCGGGGAGCTGGCCCATGAGCAGCAGCAGCTCGTCGAGCGCTGTCTGGGCGTTGTGGTTGGCGTTGAGGGCGTCCGAGCGCGCCTGGATGAGGGCTGCCTCGAGGCGCGTCTCCTCCACCGGGGCGGCCTGGCCGATGGCCACCCGCTCCTTGCCGATGCGCAGGTTCTCCTCCGCCACGGTGATCGACTGCTCGGCGATGCGGGCCACCTCGACCTGGTAGACCCAGTTCCAGTAGGCGGTGGCGGCGGCGGCGAGCTGCTCCTGCTGGATGCGGTCGAACTCCATCCTGGCCCGGCTGACGCTGTTCTTCGCCAGATCGACCTGCTCGTTGTTGAACCCGATCAGCACGCCCTTGAGCAGCTCCTGGGTGATGGAGATGTCGTAGCTGGGCTGGAACGACAACAGCTCGTCGGCCCCATCGAGGCCCTCGAAGAAGGAGTTGCTCTGCGCGAAGCGGGTGCTCACGTTGAGCTCGGTGCCGATCGGGGTGGTGGCCCCCACGTTGGCGCCCACGTTCCAGCGCTCGGAGCGGTTCTCGAAGGCGTCCGGCAGCGGCGGCAGGAAGGTCAGGGAGTCGGACCGGTTCCACCCACCATCGAGGCGCAGGGTGGGGTCGTACTTGGACTTCGACGACGTCAGATCCGCCTCGGCCTGGTCGAGGGACAGGCCGGCGGCTTGCAGCTGCGGGTTGGCCGCGAGGGTGGTTCGCAGCGCCTCCGCATAGCTGAGGGTCTGTTCGGCGGCGGCCACGTTGGTGATCATGGCCAGGGACAGCAGCCAGGGTGTGCGCTTCATGCGCTCTTCTCCCAGAGTCGACGGATCGCCCGGCCCGCGGAGGCACGGAGATCGTCCAGCAGTACGTAGAGGAAGGGGATGACGATGAGGGTCAGGGCGGTGGACGCAGCCAAGCCGCCGATGACGGTGCGCCCCATGGGCGCGTAGGGGATGCCGACGAAGTTCGAGGAGCCGAGCGCCATGGGCACCATGCCGAAGATGGTGGTGGCGGCGGTCATCAGGATCGGGCGGAGGCGGCGCTGACAGGCCTCGAGGATGGCCTCGGACCGCTCCATGCCCTCCCGGCGCAGCTGCGTGATGAGGTCGATCAGCACGATGCCGTTGTTGACCACGACGCCCACGAGCACGACCAGGCCGATGCCGGCCATGGTGCCGAACGGGGTCTTCGTGAGGTGCAGCATCCAGCCCACGCCGATGCCGGCCAGGGGCAGGGTGGCGAGGATGGTGAGGGGCAGCAGCCAGGACTCGAACAGCACGCCCATGAGCAGGTAGACGAACACCACGCTCATGCCGAGGGCGAAGGCGGTGGCGTCGTTCTCGGTCTGCTGGGAGTTGGCCCACTCGTCGGTGTCGATGGAGTAGCCGCGGGGCATCTTCATGTCCTTCAGCGCGGCGTTGACGGCGGCCATGGTCTCGTAGGCGGGCTTGTCGCGGCTCAGGTCGAGGGTCAGGTCGAGCGCGGTGCGGCGGCTGCGGCGGCGGATGGTGTTGGGGCCGCTGGCGAAGCGGATGTCGGCCAGGGAGCGGGCCGGGATGAGCGACATGGACTCCTGTGACCAGATCGGGAAGTCGAGCAGCGTGGCGATGTCGGACCGGTCGTAGACCGACAGGCGGGTCTCCACCTCGAGCTCCTTTCCGCGTTCCTGGATGGGCTCCAGCAGGCTACCGCGAAGGGCGAACGCGAGCGTCCCCCCGAAATCCGACGCCGTGACCCCGTGGTCGGTGAGCGCCTCCGCCTTGGGGAGCACCTGGATCTCGGGCAGGCCCTCGGCGAGGTCGCCCACCTCGGCCTGCAGCACGCCGTCGACCGCTCGGGCGCGCCGGGCGACCTCGTCGGCGAGGGCTGCGAGGGTGTCGAGGTCCTCACCGTAGATCTCGAGCTCGACCTTGTACTCGGAGTTGGCCGACTGGCCCCAGCCCACGGAGACCACCACGCCGGGCATGTGGTCGGGCAGGGCCTCGCGGACCTTCTCGACGACCTCGTCGCGGGTGAGGGTGGCGTCTTCGCGCAGGTAGGCCCACATGCGGCCGCGGGTGGACTGGTCGCGCAGGCGCAGGCGGTAGTTGCCGATCTGCCACTCCTCCTTGTGCTCCTGCAGCCATCCCTCGAGCTCCCGGGTGATGTCGTCCTTCTCCCAGTAGCCGGCGGTGGGCGGCACGGTGAAGGTGAGCTCGACCTCGTTGGCGTCGTCACCGCCGTCCTGCACGCACTTCATCGACGGGCCGGTGATGGTCATGGTGAGGAACATCAGGGCGATGATGGAGATGCCGGTGTCGGCGGGTCGGCGCAGGGAGGTCCTCAGGAGCTTCTCGTAGCGGCCGCGCAGCCACACGAGCCAGCGGGCATCCTCGCGGATGCCGCCGCCGCTCACGAAGCTCGTGGCCAGGGGCGCGAAGAGCAGGGCCATGAACAGGCTGGCCGCCAGGGCGTAGACCACCGGCAGGCCCACCACGCCGAGCATCCGGCTGGTGGTGGCGTTCTCGGTCATCAGGATGACCGGCAGGAAGACCACCATGGTGGTGGCGGTGGAGGCCAGGATGGCCAGGGCCACCTCGGCGGTGCCGCTGACGGCGGCCTCGGAGACCGAGTCGTGCTCCTTGCGGTGCCGGTAGATGGACTCCACCACGACGATGGCGTTGTCGACCACCATGCCCACGGCCAGCATCAGGCCCATCATGGCGGCCACGTTGAGGGACTCGCCCTGCATGTACAGCACGCCGAGCGTGATGAGCAGGCTGAAGGGGATGGCCGAGGCGATGAGCAGCGTCATCCGCCACTCGCGCAGGAAGACGAACAGCACCACCACCGCCATGAGGCCGCCGACGATACCGGCCTCCTGCAGCGTGTCGAGGCTGTTCTGGATGGTCTCGCCCTGGTTGAAGAAGATGAGGAACTCGGCGCCGGTGAGGCGCGGATCGGCCTTGAGCTCCTCGAAGGCCTGCTCCACGGCGCGGGAGGTCTCCACCGTGTTTGCGCTCGACTCCTTGGAGATCGCGAGACCCGCGGAGTCCTGGCCGTTCATGCGGTTGATGTCCGCGTCGCCGGCGGCGATCATCCGCAGGTCGGCGATGTCGGTGAGCTTCAGGCCGTCGTCGCGGATCGTGTAGTCCTGCAGGTCCTCGGGGCTGGAGAACCGCGACAGGCTGCGGATGTACTGCACCCGGCCGTTCTCCTCGAACTGGCCGCCGGACATCTGGAAGTTGTCGGCCTGCAGCTTGCGCTGCACCTCACCGAGGTTGATGCCGTGGGCGATCATCCGCTCGCGGTCGTAGGCGATCTGCAGGCGCTTGGCGTCGACGCCCCAGGCATCGATGCTCGCCACGCCGCTGATGCGCTCGAGCCTGGGCATGATCACCTTGTTGAGCAGGTTGTAGTGATCCTCGGTGCCCTCGGGGAACATGATCGCCGACCAGATGATCGGCGTGTCGTCCGGGTCGAACTTGTAGATCCAGTAGCGGTCGACCTCTTCGGGCAGGTCGGGCATGGCCCGCTCGATGCGCTCCACGACCTCGTTGTAGGCCACCGCCATGTCGAGGGACGGGTGGAACTCCAGGGAGAAGCCCACGGAGTTCGCGCTGGCACGGCTGTCCATCCGCTTCAGGGAGGGCAGGGTGGAGAACTCCTCGGAGATGGGGCGGGCGACCAGCTCGTCGGCTTCGCGGGGCGTGGCGTTGGCGAAGGGGATGTTGACCCACATGCTCGACGCCTGGAACCCGCCCGGCATCAGCTGCAGGGGCATGCGGGCGTAGGCGATGAGGCCCAGGGTGAGCAGCGCCACGATGGTCATGAAGACCGTGACGGGCCGCTTCAGGGCGAATGCGGGCAGCCAGCGCTTCATGCGGTGGGCTCCTCGTCACGGCCGTGCACCAGCCGGTCCATCAGCAGGTACACGCTGGGGATCACCATCAGGGTGAGGAGCGTGGACACGGTGAGGCCGCCGATGACGGCCACCGCCAGGGGCTTCTGGATCTCGGCACCCGCGCCCCGTCCGAACAGGATGAGCGGCAGAAGGCCGAGCACGGTGGTGACCGTGGTGATGAGGATCGGCCGCAGGCGCTCGGCACCGGCGGTCTCGATGGCGGCGACGACCGCCATGCCCTCGGCGCGGTGACGCTGGATGGCGTCGACGAGCACGATCGCGTTGTTCACGACCACACCGGCGAGGACGATCATGCCGATGAAGGCGACGACGGACAGCGGCAGGCCGGCCACCGCGAGCCCGGCCACCACGCCGATGAGGGCCAGCGGCAGCGTGAACAGGATCACGAAGGGGTACAGCAGGTTCTCGAAGGTGGACGCCATGATGAGGTAGACCAGGAAGATCGCCAGGGTGAGGGCGAACTGCATGGACTGCATCGAGGCGCTCATCTCCTTGGCCTGACCACCCAGCGACCAGCTCATGTCGGCCGGCAGGTTCAGCCCGCCCATCAGCTCCTGCACGCCGGAGATGGCGGAGCCGAGGTCGAAGCCGGCGAGGCTGGCGGAGATGACGACCGCACGCTGCTGGTCGACGCGCCGGATCTCGGAGGGACCCACGCCCTCGCTGAAGCTGGCGACCGCGTCGAGCGGGATGGGCGGCACCACGTTCGGGTTCACGTTGAGGTCCTGCAGGTCGCGCAGGCTGGAGCGCTGCTCCTCCTCGAGCTGGACCCGCAGGGCGATGCGCTGATCGGCCTGGTGGATGCGGGTGGCCTCGACGCCCTGGATCATGTCGCGGACCTTGGAGGCCACCTGCTGGGTCGACAGGCCCAGGCGGGCGAGGCGCTCGCGGTCGTAGGAGATCTGGACCTCGGGGTGGCCGGCGGACAGGGAGGTCTGCACGTCGGTGAGGCCGGGGATGGCGGCCATGTCGGCGGCGATGCGGTCGCCCCAGGCCTGCAGCTGGGCCAGATCCTGGCCGAAGACGACCACCTCGAGGGGGGTCTGGAAGCTGAACAGGGACGGCCGGGTGATCTTGGTGCTCATGTGGGGCACCACGCCCGCCAGATCGCGCAGGGAGGTCATGACCGCCTCCTCGCGCTCGGCGAGGCCGGGGCCGTCGTCGATGAGCACGCGGATCTTGGCGGAGTGGGGGCCCTCGTCGGAGCTGGCGTCGGCGCGGCCGTCGGAGCCGATGGTGGCGTAGACGGTGCGCACGTTCGGGATGTCGGCGATGTGGGTCTGCAGGACGCGGACGGTGCGCTCGGTCTCGGCCAGCGGCGTGCCGACGGGCAGGTGGGCCTCGACGGTGAGGCGGCCCTGGTGGATCTCGGGGAGCAGCTCGGTGCCGAGCCAGCGGGCGCCCAGGAGAGCCCCGACGAACAGCACGGCGGCGCCGGCGACCACCGGGCCGGGGCGCTTGAGGATGCCGGGCAGGCGGTGCCCGTAGGCCTCGGCGAGCCGGTGGTACTGGCCCTGGAAGGCGTCGGCGCCGCGGGTGCCGACACCGCCCACGACACGGCCGATGCGGCGCCAGATCCACATGGCCACGAACGTGGCGAAGGCGGCCACGGCGGTGACGACGGAGGCGAACGCGCGGGTGACGGTGAGGAAGAGTGCGCGGAGCAGCACGTAGGGCAGGCCGACCCACTTCTTCGCGCCGGAGGTCACGGCGACGTGGTGGCGGATGTCGGCGAGGGGCTCGAGGGTCCAGCGGATGCGGCCCTGGGGAGGGGCCTCGATGGCGGCATGGGCCTTCGACAGCTTCGGGTCGAGCGCGGCCAGGGTGGGCACCAGGAACAGCGAGACCAGCAGCGAGGCCATCAGCGAGCCGACGACGGCCATGGACAGGTCGCCGAACAGCTCGCCGCCGACGCCCTCGACGAAGCCGATGGGTGCGAAGACGGCCACGGTGGTGAGCGTGGAGGCGATGACCGCCATGGCCACCTCGGACACGCCCTTCGTGGCGGCGTCGCGGCGATCCATGCCCTCCTCGATGTGGCGCTGGATGGCCTCGAGCACGACGACGGCGTTGTCGACGAGCATGCCGACGCCCAGGGCGAGTCCGCCCAGGCTCATCAGGTTGAGCGTGACGTCGCCGAGGTACAGCGGCGCGAAGCCGATGAGCACGGAGATGGGGATGGCGAGGCCGATGATGGTGGTGGCCCGGGCGTCCCGCAGGAACAGGAACAGGATGAGGACGGCGAACAGGCCACCGAGCAGGATGGCGTCGGTGAGGTTGTCGATGGCGAGCTGGATGAACGCCGCCTGGTCGTCGAGGGTCTGCAGCACGACGCCCGCGGGCAGCTTGGAGGCGATGCCGCCGGCGCTGGCGAGCATCGACTGCATCATCGCCTTGCGGCGGCCGCCGGGCATGGCATCCAAATCCGCCTGGGTGAAGCCGACATCGGTGCCGTTCAGCATCGTGTCGACCCGACCGGCCACCTCGACCACGTTGGCGTCGGCCTCCTTGAACAGCTCGAGCTCGACCGCCTGGGCGCCATCGAGCTCGGCGATGACCTGTCGCTCCTCGAAGGTGGGCGTGATGACCGCGACGTCGGTGATCGGCACCACGGTGCCGTCGGAACGCCGGATCTTGAGCTCGCGCACGTCGGAGACGGTCTGCATCTCGTTGAGCGTGCGGATCAGGTACTCGGTGCTGCCCTCGAGGATGGAGCCGCCGGCGAGGTTGACGTTGTCGCTCTGCAGGGCGTTGCGGACGTCATCGGCGGTGAGCTGGCGCGCGGCGAGCCACTCCTCCTTCAGCTCGATGCGGATCTCGCGCTCGAGGCCACCACGAACGCGCACGGCGGCCACGCCGGGCAGGGCCTCGAGGGCGCGCTTGATGTCTTCGTCCGCCAGCTCGCGGAGCAGGAACAGGGCCTCCTCGTCGTCCATGGCCAGCTGGTCGGCGTCGTAGGACAGGGCGAGGCGCAGGAAGGGCTCGTCCGACGGATCGTAGCGAAGGATCAGCGAGCGATCGGCTTCCTGGGGCAGGAAGGTGGTCTGCATGGCCTCGCGGATGCGCTGGGAGGCGGCCGACATGTCGGTGCCCCAGTCGAAACCGAGGATGACGTCGGAGTTGCCGGCGCGGGAGCGGGACTCCATGTTGACCAGGCCGTCGAGGGTGGCGAGTGCCTCCTCGACGGGGCGGCTGATCTGGGACTCGACCTCCTGGGGCGCGGCGCCGTCGTAGGCCGTGCGGACCGTGATGGTCGGGTAGGAGATGTCGGGCATCAGCTCGACGGGCAGCCGGGTGAAGCTGACGTAGCCGAACACCAGGGCCGCCAGGAAGATCATCGTGGCGGCGACGGGGCGGCGGACCAGGAACCCGAAGACTCCGCCTGCCGACGAGGCGGCAGGAGGTTGGGGAGATCGATCGGACGAGCCGTGCTCGCCGCTCAGGTCCCCACCGTCGTGGGGACTGCCGGCGGTCGTGGGGTTCTGGCTGTCGATGGGGGTGCCGTTGCTGCCGCTTCCGGGCATCACTGGGCCTCTCCTTCGGCGTCGTCGGTGGTGTCCTCGGCGGCCTCGGCGGGCGTGCTGTCGTCGGGCATCAGGGCGGCGCCGGGCTCCTTCGGCGCATCGAGGAGGGCCTCGTCCGTGAGGCGGATGGTGGCGCCGTCGGTGAGGTTGGCCTGGCCGACGGTGATGACCTGCTGGCCCTCGGTGACGCCGTCGATGAGCTCGACCTCGCCGGGGTTGGTGGTGCCGAGCTTGACGGTGACCTGCCTGGCCTCGAACACGGGGCCTTGCTTCTCGGCCTCTTCACCCTCGGGCTTGCCCTCGCCCTGGGGGCCCTTTCCATCGGGGCCCTTGCCACCGGGACCGCGGCCTTCGCCGCCGCCCTTCTTCTCCCCGCCCCCGAACAGCGACGCGAAGAACCCCTTCTTCTCCTCTTCCTTCTCCTCGGCCTCGTCCTTCTCCTCCTCGGGTTCCGGCAGCGTCACGACGAACACCGTGGGCTGCCCGGCGGAGTAGATCACCGACTTCCGGGGCACGACCAGCGCGTCGTCCTTGCGGTCGGTCTCGATGTCGACCGTGACGAACTGGCCGGGACGCAGGCTGGAGCCCGCGCCGGCGATGTCGAGCTCGACGGTGAAGGTGCCGGTGGCGGCGTCGACCACGGGGGCCACGCGGGAGACGGTGGCGGTGGCGCTGGCCTCGCGGTCGTAGGCGGAGGTGACCTCGGCCGGCTGACCCACGGACACGGCCTCGACGTCGCGCTCGGGCAGGGTGGCCTTGATGCGCAGCACCGACAGATCCACGACCTTGGCCGCGACCTGGCCGCCCTGGGCGGTGTCGCCGACCTTCAGGTTCATCTCGGCGACGATGCCGTCGAAGGGCGCGACCAGGCGGGTGTCGCCGAAGTTGGCGGTGGCCTCGGCGAGGGTGGTCTGGGCCGTGATGAGCTGGTAGCGCAGATCCTCGAGCTCGCGCTGGGAGACCGCGCCCTTGTCGCGCAGGGTCTGCATCTCCTCGACCTGGGCCTTGAGGTGGCGCACCTCGGCCTGGGCCCGGCGGGCGTTGGCGTCGAGGCTGGCGTTGCGGATGAGCGCCAGTGCGTCGCCCTTGCGGACGGGGTCACCGATGCGCTTGTACAGCGCGACGACGGTGCCGGTGGTCTGGGGAATCAGATCCGCGCTGGCCTCCGCCTCCACCGACGCACTGGTCTGCAGGGTCTGCGCGATGCTGCGGGGCTGCAGGGTGGTGACCTCGACCAGGGTGGCGGGGGTGGACTTCGGGCCTCCACCGCCCCAACCGCCCGGGCCGCCGCGCCCACGGGGCCCGCCTCCGGGACCGCCGCCGGATCCACAGGCGGCAAGGGTGGCGAACAAGACGGTCACAGGGAGGATTCGACGAATCATGAACAGGCTCCAACGCTCCGGAACAGGCGCTAACACCGCGCGGTCCGGGGAGTCGCAAGAACTTTGGGAGGGGAGGGCGGGGGTAGGGGCTTCCTACGATCGGAATGCGGCTTTTCATGCAAACAGACCGCAACTTTGGTATCACGCGGCAACAGAGGGGAGATGTGCGGAATGGAGGAAGCGCTGGACGCCCACGAGCTGGCCTGCAGGATCCTGGAGGCCGTCGAACAGGCTGCGGAGGATTTCCAGCCCGCCGAGACCGATGCCGCCCTGCGCAAGCAGGTGAGCGAGCTCGGCAAGCTGGTGGCCCCCCCCACGGTCCGCAAGCTGGAGGCCGCGCCCCCTCGTGCCGTGGCGGTCGCCATGGCCAAGGCGCTGTTCTCCCTTCCCCACGTCGCGCGCACTCTAGCAGTGGCCACCACCCTGTCGGATGTTCACGCCTTCGTGGTCAATCCCGGCCTCGCCCGGGCGCTCGGCCTTCCCATGTGGGAGCTCGAGGACATCCGCGATCACGTGGATGAACAGGCGGCCCTGCAATTCAAGCGCATGCGGGCCATGAACTGGCTGTGGTACCGCTTCTCGAAGACCGACGACGGTCTGACCCAGATGTGGCAGGCACTGTTCCCGGGCCTGTCCCACATCCAGCCCGTGGCCATGGAGCGGGAGGGCAGCCGGATCTACCTGGTCGTGCCCCAGCCGCGTCCTCCGGCGGCGGAGTCCCTGTACCTGCGGTTCCACCCCCAGCGGGCCTCCTGGTCCATCGAGCCCGATGGCCTGTTCCGGGCGGAGTGGATGGATCCAGCGCTGCTCGGAGGCATCGCCCGGTCGGTGGGCGCCGAGCGCGACGAGCTCATCCTGATGCTCGATCAGATGATCACGGTCGTTCCCCAGGCGCAGGGGGAGGCCTTCAAGGCACGTGATCGCTGGCGCAGCGAGGGGTGGGCGGAGCTCACCGGTCTCGGCCGCAGCACGCCGAGCACCGGCTGGGTCACATGGCGCATCCCGTCCGATGGCATCGATCTGGGCGAGGGTCTGCTGCCGGATCCCCAGGGCAAGGTCTCGGCCACCACGCTGCAGGTGCTCTTCGACCGCCACGCCGCCGGCCGGGTCACCGCCGTGCTCCACGGCATCTACGCGGAGTTCATGGCTCGCCTGCTGTCCGCGGAGGTCGCGGGTCCCATGCCCACCTCGGCGCTCTTCGATCTGCGCACCTACGTCTCCCAGGCGCTGGCCCCGCTGCTCGACTGGACCCGCTCCGAAGACACCCACCGCTGGCTCGCCCGTCAGCTGGGCCTCGGCACCGCGGATGCCGCCGACTACCTGTCCAAGGTGGGGCGCATCTGGCACCAGCGCATGAACCGGGTGTGGCTCAACCCCGAGCCCGGCGGGCTCCTGAGCCTGCTCACCGGTCACCTTGCCGCCCTCGGCACCTCGGCCACCAAGCTGTGGTACCTCACGCCCGATCAGCGCTCGGCGCACCACCGCTGCCTGCTGCTCTTCCTGGCCCACTACCTGCAGACCGCCCGGGTCGATCGGCTCTGGGCCGGCGACGATCCCGTGGACGACGTGGCGAGCCGGTGGTTCTGGGGCACGTGGCAGCGGGTGCTGGATTCGCAGGATGTGGTGTTCTAGGTCCAAACGAGCGTGGAGCCGGGACACAGAGGATCCAGAGAGGAATGGAGTCCGCAGAGGGACGTGATGACGAACCCTGGGCGAGGTCCCCAACATCTGGGTTCTCTGTGCGGACACACGACGTTCGCGACAGGGAAGGGGACTCGAGGTGGTCCGCGCATCAGGAAAGGCAGTACGCGATGCATGACCGGTGATGGCTGATTCTCACCTCACGTATCGATGTCCGGATTTGTTCTTGATCGTGACACCGCAAGATGTTTCTCTCTTGGAAGACCGGGAGGAACCATGACTCGCTTGGCTGTTCTGTTGGCCCTGGCCGGCTGTGTCGACGGTACGCAGGGCGGTGCCTGCGACTGGGAGGCGAACGATGATGGGAGCTACACCGTCACCTGCGACGACGGAGCGGTGTTGACGCTGTACGACATCCCGTCCGAGCCGCTGCCCCATGGTGATCCGTCCGTGATCGAAGGGGACGTGATGATCCGAGGGGCAGACCCCCTCAAGGATCTCGTGGGTGTGCGGGAGATTACGGGCCATCTGATGATCGCGGGCTTGATGGAGCAGGATCCTGATCTGACTGCGCTGTCTTCACTGCAACGTGTCGGGGGCACCGTCCACCTCATGGGACTCGCCGGTCTCAAGTCGCTGGAGGGGCTTGAATCACTCGAGTCGGTGGGGGGACTTACCGTGCTTCGGACCCAGGACCTGGTTGATCTGGAGGGTCTCGACGCGCTCGCGGAGGTTCGAGGGGATCTGGTCATCCAGGACAACCATGCCCTCACGTCGATCGACGGGCTCGAGGGCCTGCGCTTGGTCGAGGGCGACGTGGCGATCGGGGGCCGGGCAGAGGACCCGTTTCGTCATGCGGATGGGAATGACGAGCTGACGAGCGTCGCCGGTCTCGACGGCCTGCGGACGGTCGGCGGAGAGCTCACGATCCTGGCGAATCCGAAACTGAAGGAACTCGATGGCTTCGGGGCGTTGGAGTCGGTCGGTGGTCACCTCCGGCTCGCCATGACCGGCCTGACGGACATCGATGCCTTGTCGAACCTCATGAGCGTGGGCGGCGATCTGGATGTGTTCCGCAACCCCGAATTGGAACACGTCGACGGGTTCTCGCAGCTTCAGACAGTGGGCGGTAGCCTCATCGTAGCAGGGGATGAGTTCCCCTGGCCGAACGCCATCGACTTCGCCTGGTCCCTCTACCAGACGAACCTGACGTCGCTGCAGGGGCTGTCGGCCCTGGAGTCCGTCGGGGGCGACCTGTTCGTGTACCTGGATCGCGAGGAGGCGGACATCGGCTGGATGGACAACCTCGTCGAAGTAGGTGGGGATCTGGCCATCGCGGTCCCTGAGCTCGGAGATCTTGAGCCACTTGCACAGGTGGCTTCCATCGGCGGTAGTCTGCGGCTCGACTGGCAGGGACTGAACCTGTCCTCTCTGGACGGACTGTCGGGGCTTACGCATCTGGGCGGTGACCTCCTGGTCGCCTTCCAACCTGACCTCGACGACCTGAGCGGCCTGCAGGGCCTGACGCACATGGACGGTGCAATCAAGCTGAAGTGGCTGTCCTCTTTGGAGGATCTCGACGATCTCCCCAGCCTGACCAGTGTGGGTGGGCTGGAGCTGTCGGCGTTGCCGGCACTGCGGAACGTCGATGGCCTGTCGTCCCTGTCGACGGTCCATGGCCACCTGGTCCTGTCGAACCTGCCGGCGCTGGTGGAGCTCAATGGTCTGCGCCTGGAGGGTCTGTCGTCGTTGACAACCGTGGAAGGCATGCTCAGCATCCACGCCATGCCTGGGCTCAAGCACCTGGACGACTTCTCCGGCATCAACTCGTACGGCGGCCTCGTGGTGAGAGACAATCCCGAGCTGTTCCGGATCAACAACCTCGCCCCCATGACCTCGCTCCCCGAAGGACTCCATCTCATTGGCAACGGCGGGATCTCCAACCTCGATGTACTTTCGGAGGTGGCTAGCATCGGGGGTGACCTGCAACTGTCCTACCTCAAGGATCTCGAGCACCTGGACGCCTTCGCCTCGTTGAGCAGTGTCGGGGGCAGTGTGTCTGTCACCAACAACGAGGATCTCACCGATCTCAGCGGTCTGGCCGGGCTCGTGGATGTGGGCGGTTCCCTCGTCATCGAGCGCAACGATCAGCTCGCATCCTTCGAGGGCCTCGAGGGCATCGAGACCCTCGGGGGAGAGTGCGAGGTCTTCGCGGGCAACCCGTGGATGACGAGCGAAGTGTGTTCGACGGTGGTCGAGAGCCTCGAGCACGCCACGGGCGTGACCTGCCGTACCAACATCGACAGCGATTGCTGAGCGGAGGACCTCATGATGAACTCGATGAAGTTTCGACCGGCCACCTCGGCGAAGAGCGGCGTAGCCCTGGCACTGACCCTCTGGACGACGGGTTGCGATACGACGAATGGAGCGTGTGACCTGGATGATCTCGAAGATGGCACCTACGAGCTGGACTGTCCGGATGGTTCTTTGCAGCTGTCGGGTGAGCGGCCAGACCAGCCTGTGACCGTCGATGTGCAAGGTGAACTCCTGGTGACCAATCTCAAGGAGCTTCAGGAGCTCGCAGGTGTGGAACGAATCCGCGGCAACGTTCGCATCCGGAGCTCCACCCTCACCGACCTCACGCTGCTCGAGTCGCTTCAGACTGTCGAGGGCACCCTTTTCATCGTCGACTGCGCCGGTCTCACGGATCTGTCGGGGCTCGAGGCGCTCGAGTCGGTCCACGCACTCCACATCGCCGGCAACGCCAGCCTGCGCACGCTCGATGGGCTTGGAACGCTGTCGTCCCTGAATGGCAGTCTTGTGCTGCGTGATCATCCGCTGCTGCGGGACATCTCGGCTTTGTCCTCTCTCACGCAGATAGGTGCGTCACTGGAGATCGGCCACTGGCACACGGATCTGTTCGGTGAGCGACTCGAGGTCGGACATCCGATGCTCAAGGACCTGTCTGCATTTTCGTCCTTGCGGTCGATCGGTGGGCAGCTGTGGCTCGGAATGCTGCCGGGAGTGGAGGATCTCGATGGATTCGCGGCACTGGAGGAGTTGGGGGGAAGTCTGGAGATCCACAAGACGGGCGTCTCGCAGGTAGATGGGCTGTCAGGCCTGACATTCATCGGAGGGGACGTCTGGGTTTCGCATAGCCCTCAGCTACGCAATGTCGATGGTTTGTCCAATGTCACCGAGATCGGCGGCAGTCTGGGCGTCACGCGCCAACATCTGAGTGGTTGGTGGTCCGAGGAAGGCGTGTACGCTCCGGTCGAGTCCGTGATCGAGGACTTCGACGGCCTGGCCTCTCTCCGGCGAGTCGGTGGCGGGTTGAGACTGGGCTCGGATGGGCAGTTCCCCATTCTCGGGGTCCTGTCGAACCTCGAAGAGGTGGGGGGCCTCGTGAATGTTCACGACCCGCTTGCCGAAGATCTGGAGCCCCTGTCCACACTCCGGTCCGTAGGCAGCCTTGATGTCGGGGCGTTCGGTATCCCTCTGCAAGACCTCGCTGGACTTCGTTCGCTGGAGCACGTCGAGCATGACCTGACGCTCACTCGCCTGGACGACCTCGAGTCCGTCGACGGTCTCGACGTTCTGGAACGGATCGGTGGGTCGCTGGTGGTCGGTGAGAATCCGCTGCTTACGGATCTGGACGGCCTCGAGTCGCTCTCGGAGCTGGGTGGAATCGTCAAGGTGTACAACAACCCGCTGCTCACACAGATCGACGGCATCGCGAGCATCGAAGCGCTCGAAGGAGATGTCCAGATCAACGACAATCTGCTGTTGGAGAGGCTTCCGGACTGGTCAGGAATCACCAGGATCGAAGGCCGACTGCAGCTCGTCGGAAACCACGCCCTGTCCGACTTCGACGGTCTGTCGGGCCTGACCGAGGTCACGCATGGCGTGTACGTCCGCCAGAACGACGCCATGTCTTCGCTGAGCTGGCTCGATTCACTCACGACCCTCGAGGGTGAGTGCGTACTCGAGCCTCGCGAGGTGAACCCCCAATTCTGCGCCCCCGACGTCGAGGCCATCGAGTACGCCACGGGTGCGGACTGCGGATCGTCGTGGCTGCCGGAGAGCTGCTGAGGCCCAACCTCCCCCAAGAACGAACAAGGGGCGCCCCACCCGGGACGCCCCTTCTCTGCATCAGCCTCTCAGCCGATCACATGATGCCCCACTCCGGACCCTCGCCACCCTGGGGCGGAACCCACTTGATGATCTGGTAGGGGTCGCGGATGTCGCAGGTCTTGCAGTGGACGCAGTTCGAGAAGTCCACCTGCATCTCCAGGCGGCCGGACTCCTCGTTCTCGACCATGTTGTAGACCTGGGCCGGACAGAACTTGGTGCAGGGGTTGCCGAACTCCTCGAGACACTTCGTCGCGCAGATCTCGGTGTCTTCGATGAGCAGGTGGGCCGGCTGGTGCTCGTCGTGCATGGTGCCGCTGAGGAACACGCTGTCGAGCTTGCGCATGATGTACTTGCCGTCGTATTCGAGCTTGTCCTCGAGCTGCGGGCCGGACTTGTAGAAGTCCTTGAGCTGCTTCATGTGCGCGTAGTCGGCGCTGAAGGGCTTGATGGAGCTTCCGGGGCCGAAGAGGTACTGCATGCCGGTCTTGATCATGCCGGAGATGATGCCGCCCTCGAAGTTCGCGTGGAAGTTCTTGGAGTGGTCCATCTCCTTGCCGACCCAGCTGTTCTCCACGGCGGCCTGGTAGGCCTTGAGGGTGGAGTCGCTTGCATCACCGGAGACCATCGCCTGGAAGGCGGTCTCGGCGGCGAGCATGCCGGTCTTCATGGACAGGTGGATGCCCTTGACCCGGAAGGGGTTGAGGAAGCTGGCCGAATCGCCCACGAGCATGGCGCCATCGGTGGACAGCTTGGGCACGGAGCCCCAGCCGCCGATGGTGACGGACTTGGCGCCGTACTTGATGACCTTGCCCTCGCCGACCACGCCCTTGATGTAGGGGTGCAGCTTGAGCTTCTGGAGCTCCTTGTGGCAGTCCATGTTCGGGTCCTTCGCGTCGAGCGCGATGAGCAGACCCAGGCAGACCTTGTCGCCGCCCATGGAGTACATGAACCAGCCACCGAAGGTCTTCATGTCGAGGGGGTAGCCGAGGCCGTGGACCGCGAAGCTCTCCTTGACGGAGCCGGCGGGGAGCTCGAGGATCTCCTTGCAGCCGATCTCGTAGACCATGGGGTTCTTGCCGGCATCGAGCTTGCGCTTGTGGATGACCTGGCGGGCCAGGTGACCGCGGGGGCCCTCACCGATGATGGTGACGGGGCTGGTCAGATCCATGCCGGGCTCGAAGTTGTCGCGGGGCTGGCCGTCGGGGCCGACGCCCTTGTCGCCGGTGCGCACACCGATGACGGTGTCGCCATCCCACAGGATCTGGTCGCCGGCGAAGCCGGGGAAGATCATGACGCCCATCTCCTCGGCCTTCTCGGCGAGCCACTCGCAGAAGCGACCGAGGGAGATGATGGGTTTGCCCATGTTGTTCATCTCGGGCGGCACCCACGGGGCCTTCATGGCGCCACCGTTGGTGAGGAAGACCATCTCGTCGCGCTCGATGAAGCGCTCGACGGGGAAGTCATCGAAGGTGCGCCACTCGGGGAACAGCTCGTCGAGGGCCTTGGGATCCAGGACCGCGCCGGAGAGCTGGTGGGCGCCCACGCGGGAGCCCTTCTCGAGCACCGCGATCATGGGTTCGTCGTAGACCTCGCCTTCCTTCCTACCTTCACCAACGGCCTCGTTGTGCTCGTTGATCAGGTTCATCAGACGGATGGCACCGGCCAGGTTGGCGGGACCCGCGCCGACGAACAGGACGTCTACGGGCATTTCCTCGCGTTCCATGGGACTCCTCGCAACAAAACAGGACAGCCATGCATAACGGATTCGAGGCATAAGCACACTGCGCCAGATGCCTTGCTGCAGGTTTGCAGGGGTGAAGTCGGGGATGCTCCCGCCGATCCGGCTTCAGGGGAAGGCGCACTGGTCCCTGTTCGGCTACAGTGCCGCGACGCGCACCCACCCCTACCGTGGGTGCCCTGATGGAGGAAGCCTCATGTCTCGCAAGACCATCGTGTTCTTGGTGACGTTCATCCTGGGTCTGGCCCTGGATCAAGCCACGAAGCTGTGGGTCTACTTCAACGTGGACTACCGCACCGAGCACATCGAGATCATCCCAGGCTTCTTCGACATCGTGCACGCCCAGAACCCCGGCGCGGCCTTCTCGTTCCTCGCCGACTGGGAGTACCGCCACTACCTGTTCCTGAGCTTCACGGTCATCGCTCTGGGCGTCATCTTCAGCATGTTCAAGCAGCTGCCCAAGGGTGATGCCATGCTGTCCGCGGCGCTGGGTCTCATCGCGTCGGGTGCCGTCGGCAACGCCATCGACCGCATCCACAAGCAGACGGTCACCGACTTCCTGCACTTCTACACGAACAGCCCCACGCTCAAGCCCTGGCTGATCGAGAACTTCGGCATGTCCTCCTGGCCGTCCTTCAACATCGCGGATGCCGCCCTGTTCATCGGCGTGGCGATCTTCTTCATCCACTCCCTGTTCTTCGAGGGAGAGGAGGAGGAGTCCCAGAAGGCCGTGGCGTAGCGGATGCATCCCTGGCTGGTCCACAACGGGGCGGGCTGGGGCGTCGCCACCTACTTCTTCTGCATCGCCCTGGGCATGTCCCTGGGCAGCTTCGCACTACGGCGCGAGGCCCTTCGTGAAGGGCTCGCGCCGAAGTCGTTGATGGACATCGCCCTCGTGGTGGTGCCCGGCGCCTGGATCGGCTCCCGGCTGCTGTACCTGCTGGTCGAGGACCCCACCTTCCTGTGGACGGCCCCCCAGCGGCTGTGGGCGCCCGGCGGCGGCTTCGTGTTCCTCGGCGGCTTCGTGATGGTGGCCACGCTCATCATCCTGCGCACCCGTCGGGCCGGCCTGCCCCTGCCCAAGGTGCTCGACTGCTTCGCGCCCGCCCTGGGCCTCGGCTACGCCTTCGGGCGCCTGGGCTGCCTGGGGGCCGGTTGCTGCTGGGGCAAGCCCATCACCGTGCCCTTCGGCGTCGAGCTGCCCTGGGGGGTGGCCTACCACGCGCCCACCAGCGCGCCCGCCCACCTGCACGGGGTGATGCTGCACCCTTCGCCCCTGTACGAGTCGCTGCTGGGGCTCACGCTCTTCACCTGGGTCACCCTGAGCCGCCGCACCCGGCAGTTCGAGGGCGAGATGGCCCTTCGGTTCCTGGCCGGCTACGCCGTCGGCCGATTCTGTCTCGAATTCCTGCGGGGCGACCCGGGCCGCGGATTCCATGGCATGTTCTCCACGTCCCAGTGGTTGTGCATGGGACTGCTGGCCCTGTCGGCCGGCATCTACGCCTGGAGGCGGCATGTGGCCGGTGCTCTTTCACCTGGGTGACACCCCCATCTACAGCTACGGCATCCTCGGCGCCGTGGGCTTCCTGTTCGTGGTGGCCGTGACCCTGGGCGATGCCCGCAAGAAGGGCTGGGAGCGCCAGGACATCGTCGATCTGCTGTTCTACGGCGCGCTCGCGGGCCTCGTGGGCGCACGGGCCTTCCACGTGCTGCAGATGCACGAGCAGATGAACGGTCCGATGGACTGGATCAACTTCCGCACCGGCGGCATGGTGTTCTACGGAGCCCCCATCGTGGGCCTGCCGGTGGCGTTCTGGTGGATCAGGCACAAGGGCCTTCCCCTGTGGGAGGTGCTCGACTCCTTCGGCAAGGCACTGCCCATGGGCCACGCCATCAGCCGGGTCGGCTGCGTGCTCGCGGGCTGCTGCTACGGCCTGCCCACGGATCTTCCCTGGGGCATCACCTACACCCACCCCCACACGGTGGCCCCCCACGACGTGGCCCTGCACCCGTCGCAGCTGTACGAGGCCGGTCTGCTGGTCATCCTGAGCCTGGCGCTGTTCGCCTGGGACCGCCGTCCCCACCGGCCGGGCTCCATCATCCTCGGCTACCTCGGCTCCTACGCGGTGCTGCGGTGGGTCGTGGAGCTGTTCCGTGGCGACGTGGAGCGTGGCTTCTTCATGGAGCCCGTGTTCGGTGAGCTGCTGAGCATGTCCCAGGGCATCTCGATCTGCCTGCTGGCCGGCGTGGCCGTGGTCTACTGGATCCGTGGCAGGTCGGCGCCGGAAGAGGCGAAGTCGGCGGCTTGAGGCCCTGAGGGCACCACGCCTCGCCACCAGCCGGTGACCGGGTGGTGGTGGAAGAGGAGCGGCGGCTCGGTGCCCACCAGGCGGGTGGTGCCGTGGACCCCGGTGGAGACGACCGCCGCCCCACTGCGACGCAGACGGCGCCACACCTGCGGGTGCGGATGGCCGTAGGGGCTGGCCGCGGGGGCCGGCACGATGGCCAGGCGGGGATCGACCGCCTGCAGGAACGGCTCGCCCGTGGACGTGGCCGAGCCATGGTGGCCCACCCACAGCAGCTCCGCACGCAGGGGCATGCCGCCGGCGAGCAGGGCGGCCTCGCCCGGCGCCTCGAGATCCCCGGGGGCCAGCAGCCGCCACGGGCCCACGTCGACCCGGTAGGTCAGAGAGCAGTCGTTGGTGCCGTGGCAGGGGCGTCGAAGCGGATGGAGGCGGCCATCCTGCCAGACCTCCAGGGGGATCCCCCGGGCCGCCGCGATCCTCGCCAGCTGGGGATGGCCCGCCGGGTCGTGCAGGTGCAGCGAGCCCACCTCGACGCCCTCGAGCACCGCGGGGAGTCCGCCCTCGTGATCACGGGCGGGGTGCGTGACGACGACCCGCTCCAGGCTGCGGATCCGCTGCCGTCGCAGCCACTGGACCACCTCGCGCCGGTCAGGTCCCCCGTCGATGAGCCACGCCCGACCATCGGGCCACTGGAGCAGCGCGGCGGAGCCCTGGCCGACGTCCAGGAAGGTGGCGGTGGGCTCGGTGGGCCATGGTCGGGGCCCGAGCGCGAAGGTGGCGAGCAGCAGCGCCACGGTCGGATGCCGGTGCAGCGCGAGGGCCAGCCACAGCAGCAGCGCCCCGGTGCCCGTGACCGCCGGGTGCCACATCGGACCCTGCAGCGGGCGCAGCAGCGACAGCATGAGGTCGACGGACCACAGACCGGCCGTCTCCGCCCATTCGGCGACCGGGTCGGGCAGCAGGTGGGCCGCGAACGCGCTCGGCACCACCAGCCAGCCGGTCATCGGCATGGCGACGAGGTTGGCCAGGGGACTCGTGGGCGGCAGCTGCTGGAACCACCACGCAGACGCCGGGAGCGTACCCGCCGTGGCGGCCAGGGTGGCGCACAGGGCCTTGTAGGGCCCCGTCGCCCAGCGGGGTGGCCGCTCCCACAGGGACGACAGCTTCGTGCCCCAGCACAGCAGACCGAACACCGCGCCGAAGCTCAGCTGGAAGCTGATGGTGCCCACGTGGCCCGGGTGGAGCACGAGCAGGCCGGTGGCGATGGCGCCGAGGGCATCCAGGGGTCGCAGTCTTCGACCCCAGGTGCGGGCGATCGCGACCGCGAGGAACATCAGGGCCGCCCGCTGGGCCGACAGGGGCAGCCCCACCGACCAGGCGAACAGCGCGGTGAGGCACGCGGCCAGCAGGAAGGACAGGTGGACGGGCCCGCCCGAGGGACGGACGACGGCCCACAGACCGCACAGCAGCCGACAGGCCACCAGCGCCATCAGCCCGACGAGGCCTACGTGGAACCCGGAGATGGCCAGCAGGTGAGCGGTGCCGGTGTCGCGCAGGAGCTGCAGCTGCTCGGGATCCACCCGGCTGCGGTCGCCGGTGACCAGGGCGCCGAGCAGACCCGCGGGGGCATCGCCGGTGGGCGGCGTGGCCCAGACCGTCTGGGCCCGTGCCCGAAGGAAGGTCCGTACCTTGCTGCGGCGGGCCTGGACGGCGGGCTGGGGCGCGCCCGGCAGCCTTTGGGGCCCCGGCGCCACCGCCTCGCCGAACACGAGCCAGGTCTGGCCGGGAATGCACCGTTCGCGGGCGCCCACCACGGCGATGTGGCCTGCCGTCTCACGCCATGCCCGTCCCAGGGGACGGATGCGCTCGGCCCGGCCCACGACCGTGAGACCCTCGCAGGAGGTGACGCGAACCTGGGCGGCCATCGGACCCCGGTGCCAGGGGCCCTGCGGCGTGGTGGAGAAGCTCCCGTACACCAGCGCCATCCCGATCCAGGCCCTGGCCATGGCCTTGTGTCGTGTGCGGGCCAGCACGACCAGCGCGAGCAGGAGCATGCCTGCCGCCTGGGACCGATCGGGTGCGATCCAGGGCAGGGCGGCGGCCGCCACGACCGCCCCCACGCCCATCGCGGCTGCGTCCTTCATGGTACCTCCGAAACCGCGCGCCTCGGGCACCATCCGTGCCAGACTCACACGGCGGCCCGCGGGACCGATGGGCGGAGGAGTCCGACGGGTGATGGCGTCCGTCCGACGGAGGAATTCGTGATGCGGTGGTGGTTGTGTGCAGTCCTGCTGGCAGGACCGGCCTGGGGGCAGTCGTCGAGCGCGGCCCGGTACCGCATCACGCTCCACGGGCGAGGAGAGATGCCCCGGGAGAAATTCCGGGGCCCGAAGGTCGAGCCGGGCCAGGTGGCCCTGCGTGTCGGCGTCATGGCCCAGCGACAAGAGGGGGAGGGCCTGCCCGAGGACGTCGTGGTGCCGAGCACGGCCTGGTTGCTGGACCTCGAGCAGCCCACGAAGAAGTGGGCGCGCCTCACCGTGCGGGACGTGCGGGCCGAGCGGACCGATCCCCAGCGGGACGCCGTGCTGCGGTCCTCGCTGGCCGTGCTCCCGGGACAGTCCCTGGACCTCAAGCTGGGTACCCGCCAGCAGATCGTCCCTGTTCAGGAGTCGTCCGCGGACCTGTGGGCGAGCTTCGCCACCCAGGCGTGGGCCTCCCTGGAAGATGCGGTGAAGCTTGCGGCCCTGCCGATCCCGGGGGGCAAGCTCGGGGAGGGAGCGCAGTGGCGGGTCCTGCAGGATGCCGTGGTCGACGACGTGTTGCTGGTCCAGACGGCCAACTGCGAGCTCGGCCGGGATGTCGAGATGGCCTGGCGGGTCACCTGTGACATCCGCATCCACGAGGTCGGAGAGGACGATCCCCTCGCCGTGGGAAAGACGGTCGCCAGCTGGAGGGTTGGCAGCGGTCTTCCGGACGCCATGGAGGCGACGCTGTCGTTCGAGGGCGAGATGGACGGCGTGTCCCGAGAAGGGGAGGTGCACGTGGTGAATGCCTGGCTCGAACAGCATGTGTCCTGGGTGCGTTCACGTTAGAGAAGTGCTGGCCTGATGACTGCCCTTTGACGGTCCTGATCTTGTCGTTGGGCTCAGGGTGGGCAGCTTGGCCCGATACAGGACGAGGGGGAGCAGGCTGCCCCCATGGGAGCGGGGTGGCATGCAGGCGGAGTTCTTTTCCGACCCGAATCTAGATGTGGCGCTGGCGCTGGCGGTGGGTCTCACCATGCAGGTGGTGGCCAGCCACCTGAAGATCCCGGGCATCGTGCTGCTGCTCGCTGCGGGTGTGCTGCTCGGCCCCGACTACCTGAACATCATCCGGCCCGAGGTGCTCGGTCCCGGCCTCAACACCGCCGTGGGCTTCGCGGTCGCCGTCATCCTGTTCGAAGGCGGCATGGCGCTGCACCCAAAGGAGCTGCGCAAGGAATCCAAGGCGATCCGGCAGCTCATCACGATCGGTGCGCTGGTCACGTTCGCCGGCGCCACGCTGGTCTGCAAGTACGTCATGGACTGGAACTGGTCCCTCGCGGCGTTGTTCGGCAGCCTGGTGATCGTCACCGGCCCCACGGTGATCAACCCGCTGATGCGAAGGCTCAACGTCGAGCGCGGCGTGGCCTCCCTGCTCGAGGCGGAGGGCGTGCTGATCGATCCCATCGGCGCCCTCATCGCGTTCATCACGCTCGAGCTCGTGATCAAGCCCACGGGCCTCGACTTCGCCCTGAGCGTGCCCGAGCTGCTCCTGCGACTCGGCATCGGCTCGATGTTCGGCGTGGCCGGTGGCCTGTTCCTGTGGCTCACCCTCGGCAAGCTGAAGATCGTGCCGGAAGACTACGCCAACGTGTTCACGCTGGCCTGGGTGCTCGCGCTGTACCACATCTCCGATGGCGTCTTCCACGAGACGGGCATCGCGGCGGTCACCGTCGCGGGCATGGTCACCCGCTTCATGGGCGTGCCCGTCGAGCGCGAGCTCCTCGAGTTCAAGGAGCAGCTCACGGTGATGCTCATCAGCCTGCTCTTCGTCCTGCTCGCGGCCAACGTGCGTGTGGCGGACGTGCAGGCGCTCGGCTGGCCCGGCGTGCTCACCGTGGTGGGCCTGATGGTCCTCGTCCGGCCCGCCTGCGTGTTCATCGGCACCCTGGGAACCGGGCTGAGCTGGCAGGAGAAGGCCTTCATGTCGTTCATGGGGCCGCGCGGTATCGTCGCCGCCGCCGTGGCCTCCCTGTTCGCCGTGCAGATGGCCGAAGCCGGCCTCGAGGGAGGCGAGCAGCTCCGTGCGCTGGTGTTCCTGGTGATCTCCATCACCGTGGTCATCGCCGGCCTGGCCGGCGGTCCCGTGGCACGGGCGCTGGGCCTGAAGCGACCCTCCGATCAGGGCTGGGTCATCGCCGGCGCCGGTCCGCTCGCCAGGGCCCTCGGCACGTCGCTCCAGGGCGCCGGGGAGGAGGTCGTGCTGCTCGACGTGAACCTCGATCACGTGCGCCGGGCCAAGGAGATGGAGCTTCAGGTGCTCTGTGTCGACGCCCTCAAGGACCGCACCCAGGACGACGCCGAGATGGACACCCGGAGCGGCGCCGTCGGCATGACCTCCAACGAGGAGGTCAACTTCCTCTTCGCCCAGAAGTCTCGCAAGGCCTCGAAGATCGAGCGCAGCGCGGTGGCCCTGCGGCAGGAGCAGAGCGGCATCACGCGACCGATGGTGCACGAGGCCGGCAGCCAGCTGCTGTTCGGGCGCGCCCACGACTTCGAGCTGTGGGCCGACTGGGTCGTCCACGGGCAGGTGGTGGCGGAGCACCGGCGGTACATCGGTGCCGACATGATCACCGGCCGTGATCTCGCCGAGTCCGATCTGTTCCTTCCCCTCGTGGCCATCCGCAGCGGCGACGTGGCGCCCGTGATGGACAGGACCCGCTTCCGCAAGAAAGACGAGGTGGTCTTCCTGATCCCCCAGGAGCGGGCGGAGCAGGTCCGTCAGCTGCTGGACTCCATGGACTGGACCACGGTGGCCGAGCCGCTCACCCGCAACATGGCGCTCGAGGCCCCGAGGGTCTGAGCGGTCGGGCCTTCATGGGTGGTGGCGGAGCCTCAGCGGAATGCGCCGGGCTCCGACCACCGCCGGCTCACAGGCACTCGGTCCAGACGCTGGCGGCGTTGGCCCAGAAGTCGCCCTGGGCCGTGACGTCGCAGTCGGACGCGCTGGAGAAGGTGACGTCGAACAGATCCACCTGGGCGGTGCCGCCCACGAACATCGCATCGCCCTCGTCGCCGCCGTTGAGGAAGCTGACGTGGTGGAATTGGCTGCCCGCGGAGCCGACCTCGGGGTTGATCGTGACCCGGCCCCAGTTGACGCCCGGGCTGTTGCGGACCTCGATGGGGTTGGTGGAGTCGCCGTTGAACTGCACCGAGGAGTTGCCCAGGATGTTGATGTCGGCGCCGTCGCCGAGCTCGATGGACACGCCGGCGTCGACGGTGAGCTCGGCGGGGGTGTCGGCGCCGCCCACGAGGGCGAACCCGCTCGAGGCCTTCAGGCTGAAGGGGCCGTCTTCCCAGGTGGCGCTGGCCGTGAGGGTGCCGGGGAGGATGTCGATGATGGGATCGACGTTGTCGATGCTGACGAAGTCGGCCCGGGTGAGGGCGGACACGGCCCAGATCTCACCCTTGAGAGGCGCCGTGGGGTGGTTCTGGATGATGACGTTGGTGGTGTCGACCAGGCTGGGGCCGGACTGCAGGTGCAGGGCACCGGCACCGTTGTCGTCGAAGGTGACGTTGTCGAGGGTGACCCGGGACGTGGCCTCGAGGAAGACTGCGGCGTCCTGATCGGCACCCGCCCGGCGGATCACGGTGTGGGACAACGAGGAGGGCAGCGAGTTGCGCTCGAACGTGAGGTTGCCCCACCGCTCGCCCGCGACGGAGCTGGTGATGGTGACGGGCACGCCCGCGCGGCCTTCGGCCTGCAGGGAGCCGCCGATGCCGACGGTGATGTTCTGTCCGGGCGCAGGGGCCAGCTCGACGCCGTTGAGCAGGCGGAGCTCGGCGTCGGTGCCGCGGTTGCCTCGGATCAGGAGGCCCTGGGAGAGCTCGATGGGCACACCCATGGAGCGCCAGGTGAGATCCTGGGAGATCTCGGCGTGGGTGACCAGGATGGAGTCGCGCTGGTTGGGGCCGTACACGCCGGGCTCGATGTGCTCGAGGATGCCCGGGGGCAGCACGAGGGGGTGGCCGCCGTTCTGGGTGATGCGGTTGGAGGCGAAGCCCTCGACGATGGCGTCGCGACGGAGGAGGATGCCGTCGGCGTCGTTGTGGCGCAGGGTGACCTGCTGCAGGCCCAGGGTGGCGCCGGCGTCGACCCGGATGGCGGGGCGACCCATCTCGCCGGACGAGGCACCGGCGAACTCCATGATGGTGTGGGCCATCTGCAGGCGGCCGTCGGCCTCGACCTGGATGCCGCCCCAGTCGCCGGGTTGGGGGAAGGAGCTGTTGGAGCTGAGGATCGCGCCGCACTCCTCGCTTCCCTGCACGGTGAGGGATCCGCCGTTGCGGATGACCAGGCGCTTGCCCTCCTCGAAGGTGTTGAGGGTGCAGGCGCCGATGGTGAGGTGGCCGCCGTCGATCAGCAGGTCGGAGCCGATGAGGTTGCGGGAGTCGGCGGGCCACTCCTCGGTGCCTCGGATGGTGCCCTTGCGACGGTAGAGGGGACGCGGATCGGTGTCACCGGTATCGATCTGCTCAGCGGTCTCGAGAGGAAGGTCGTCGGTAGGCTCGGCGCAGGCCGTCAGAAGGGCCAACAGAAGGATGGGGCGGTGCGACATCATGGGGTCTCCACGTGCGGTTTCCAGAGCTCTGGCATGAGAACCCGATCCTGGGACAGATGGGCCTCCCAGATCAAGACCGGAGAGGAGGGAAGCGGACATGGGGCCTGATCCTTGGAGAACCGGCCCCCTTGCCATTTCACGGTTTCATCACAGGAGGGGCGTCCGTGTGTCTGCGGTACGCACAACCCGCTTCAGTTCGACCGTGAGCGTCGTCCTGAAGCACGAATTCCGTGGGCGCGGGCATCGCCATGCGCGGGTCGGCCTCGCCGGTCCATGTGAGCTGGATCCGCGTGCCGTCTGCCTGCCAGGTACCCTGCCGATGCACCACCCCGGACCACACGCAGGTGACGCCCTCCGGGCAGGGGCTGATGCGATCCTCCAGCTGCACCTCGGACGGGCCGAAACGCAGGATGCGGGGATAGGTGCGCGCCTCGCAGGAGCTGGAGGTCCAGGTGCCCTCCACGGAGGGCTGGCGCGCGTGGGCCGAGGGACCGTCCTTGGGACCGCAGGCCATCAGGAACATGAGGGCAAGGCGCATGAATACCTCCGTGCGTGTGGTGTCCTGGTACCACAGACCTTGTCCTGTTCCCATCGGTGAGAGATGATGGGAGGGGCGTGACACATGGATCCGGCAGGAGGGAACATGGTCAGCAGGAGGCAGGTGCTGGTGTGGGCCGGTCTTGCCGCGGGGGCGGCGGTGACACCCGCATGGGCGGCAGAGGATCGGCACGTGGTGTACGGGCGCTTCTCCCGACGAGAAGAGGCCCAGGAGGTCCTGTGGGACATCTCCCGCGTGCTCGGTCCCGAGGTGGGATCCAAGCTCGGGCTCGGTACCGTCGGCGAGCACGTCGTGATCTGGTACGACCGTCGGGGCTCGGATCCGACGCGTGCGGGGAAGATCGCGCGCCACCATGCATCGCTGCTCGCCCGGGTCGACCACACCGCGGATCTGGAGGTGACGGATCTGTCGGGCGCCGAGCTGCAGGGGCTGTTCAACCTCTGCTACGGCGTCGACCCGTCGCTGGAGCAGGCGCGGCGTCGCTACGACAAGGTCGGCCGCCTGCTCGGGCCCGATCTGCTCCGTGATCTGGTCATCCAGGACACCCCCGAGGGCTTCGCCACCGTGTACCAGCGGTACAAGGATCGCCTCAGCGGTGCGAGGGTGGCCGGCCGGCACACCGAGCTGCTGGCCTCCGAGGGGTTCGAGGTCACGGTGCGGGTGGCGCGGCAGCACCCCGTCGTCCTGCGCTCCACCAGCCGTGGGGTCTCCGAGACGGCCGTGGTGCACGTCAACGCGCTGCCCGCCCCCACCCGTGCGCCCGTCCAGCCCAAGACCACCGCCGAGGTGCGCCTGCCCACGGCGATGTCGTCCGAGCTGCGGGACGCCATCAACGACCACATCCAGAAGCTGCGTCGCAAGGGCGTGCTGCGGCAGGAACGCACGGCCTGGTACGTGTACAACCTGCACGACGACGAGCCGCTGGCGGCCATCAACGCCGGCACGCCGCTGCAGGCCGCGAGCATGATCAAGCCCTTCGTGGCCCTGGCCGTGCTCGACAAGGCGGAGCGTGGGCAGCTCGTGTACGGGCCGGTCACGAAGGCGAAGATGGAGGCCATGATCCAGGTCTCCAGCAACGATGCCACCAACTGGTGCATGAAGCAGCTCGGGGGGCCGGCCAGGGTCGCGGCCCTGCTCCGGGAGCGCTACCCCGCCCTGACCCGCAACCTGCGGCTGGTGGAGTACATCCCTTCGAACGGGCGTACCTACCGCAACCTGGCGTCCGCCACCGACTACGTGGCGTTCCTGCGGGCGATGTGGCGAGACGAGCTGCCCGAGTCCGACGAGATGCGGCGGCTGATGAACCTGCCCAAGCGTGATCGGCTCTACGACCAGGTGGCGCAGGTGCCCGGCGGCACCGAGGTCTACAACAAGACCGGCTCCACGGCGCGCCTGTGTGGCGACATGGGCGTGCTCGTGGCCCGAACCCGCCAGGGCGAGCGTTTCCCCTACATCGTCGTGGGCATCATCGATGCTCCCCGTCGTGCTTCTTCCTACGGGCGCTGGATCTCGAGCACCGGACGCGTCATCCGAGATGTGTCTGGACTGGTCTACGAGCGGCTCCGCAAGGAGTACGGCCTCGTGTAGCCCCTGGAGGCGCGGTGTTGTGGTGGTTGGTGTCCGTGGCGTTGGCGGTGCCCGCGCTTCCGAGGGTGGTGCCCGAGGCGAGCGGACTGGTGGTGTCCCAGGCCCAGCCGGGCGTGATGTGGACCCACAACGACTCGGGCGGCAAGCCCGAGCTGTTCGCCATCGCACCCAGCGGGCACCTGCTCGCGCGGGTGAAGGTGCGGGGGGCCCAGGCCAAGGACTGGGAGAGCATCTCCGCGGGGCCGGACGGCACGCTGTTCGTGGCCGACATGGGCAACAACCTCAACCTGCGCAAGGACCTGACGCTGTACCAGGTCCGTGAGCCCACGGTGGGGGTGGACGAGTCCGTGGACGTCCTGCGGTCGTGGACCATCGTGTACCCCGAGCAGAAGGCCTTTCCGGACCGGGCCGACATGAACTACGACACCGAGGCCATCTTCTACGACGCCGGGAACGTCTACCTGCTCACCAAGCACCGCTCCGACGTCGACACCACCCTGTACAGGGTGCCGCTCGACGCGGAAGGCACGGTGCAGGCCCAGAAGATCTCGACCTTCCAGATCGGCAGCACCCGGGAGGGCGGCGAAGGCCGGGTCACGGGTGCCGATCTGCATCCTTCCGGTCGCTACCTCGTGGTGCTCTGCTACCACGAGATCCTCGTGTTCGAACGCCCGGAGGCCGGGGACGACTGGTTGAGCGCACCCCATGGGGCCGTGCTGTTCGACACCGACGAGGTCAAGGGGGCGGAGGGCGTGGCCTGGGACGGCTGGTCGGTGGTGATCGTGACGGAAGGCGACCGGATCCACCGGGTGGTCGACCCGTTCAGGATCTCGGGGGACCTGTACCCGCGGCGGGGTTTGAAGCCCTGAGGTGTCCCCGCACGTCCCCACAGGTGCAACCCGGTCCCTTGCGGGCTATTCACGCCCATCTTGACGCCCCACGAGGGGCTGAACCCATCGGAAGGCTTGCATGCGGCACATCCCCTTCACCGTCGACGGCCACCAGGGCATGGCCCGGGCCACCACCCTGGAGCTCGAGCGGGGCACCATCCAGACCCCGGTCTTCATGCCGGTGGGCACCCAGGCGGCCGTGCGTTCGGTCACGCCCCTGCACCTGCACGGCACCGGCGCCCAGATCATCCTGGCCAACACCTACCACCTGTCCCAGCGCCCCGGCGAGGACCTCGTCGAGAAGGCCGGCGGCCTGCACAAGTTCATGGGCACCCACCTGCCGATCCTCACCGACTCCGGCGGATTCCAGGTGTTCAGCCTCGACAAGACGGTCGACGAGGACGGCGTGACCTTCCAGTACGAGGTCGATGGCGAGAAGACCTTCCTGTCGCCCGAGCGCTCGATGGACATCCAGCAGAAGCTCGGCGCCGACATCGCCATGGTGTTCGACGAGTGCATCGCGTTCGGCACCGAGCGCAAGTACGCCGAGGCCTCCGTGGCGCGCACCACCCGCTGGGAGAAGCGCTCCAAGGAAGCCCACACGCGGCCCGACCAGTCCCTGTTCGGCATCGTGCAGGGTGGCTTCTGGCCCGACCTGCGCAAGCGCAGCGCGGAGGAGATCGCCGAGATCGGTTTCGATGGCTACGCCGTCGGCGGTCTGAGCGTCGGCGAGGGCCACCAGAAGATGTGTGACGTGCTCGACGTCACCACCGAGCACATGCCCTGGGACTCCCCCCGCTACCTGATGGGCGTGGGCCGGCCCCTCGACCTCGTCGAGGCCGTCGCACGGGGCATCGACATGTTCGACTGCGTCATCCAGACCCGTCACGCCCGCTCCGGCGTGATGTGGACCTGGCACGGTCGCATGCGGGTCACCGACAAGCGCTACCGCAAGGACTTCCGGCCCATCGACGACAAGTGCACCTGCTACACCTGCACCAACTTCTCCCGGGCCTACCTGCACCACCTGTTCAAGGTGGGCGAGATCATGGCCGCCACCCTGGCCAGCGTGCACAACATTGCCTGGTTCCAGCAGTACATGGCGGCCATGCGCATGAGCATCCTCGACGGCAGCTTCGAGAGCTTCCGGAAGAACGTCCACGAGATCTACCCCGAGGGCGAACCCGCCAATCCCGAGGGCTCCGGCAAGCCGAAGAGCCGGGCAGGCAAGGGTGGCGCGAAGCGTTCCCGTGGTGGCCGCGGTGGTCGCGGCGGCCCGAAGGGCGGAAAGCCACGCCAACGCTGACCAATCCGTCGTGTCCGTGTCTTCCCTCATCCAGGCATGGGGGGATGCGGACCGAGAGGACGGGGCGGTCCTTCAGGAGGTGGATCCCGTAAGGATCCCGTGGTTGCCTTGTATCTTGGCGGCCAAAGCGTTAGGCGCGCGTCCTGATGGAGGTTTTCTCGTGGCAGCTAATGACCTGATTGAAGTCGAAGGTGTGATCAAGGAAGTGTTCCCTGGTGGCAACTTCCTGGTGGAAACCGAGGCCGGCACCGAGGTCCACGCGCACCTGGCTGGCAAGCTGCGTCGGTTCCACATCCGCGTCGTCCTCGGCGACCGGGTGACCGTGGCCGTCTCGCCCTACGACCTGTCCAAGGGCCGGATCGTCTTCCGCCACAAGTGAGCGTGGGCCGGCAGACCGCCGGTTCCGTACACGACACACCCCGCGCCGACCTTGGAAGGTCGGACGCGGGGTGCGTGGTTCTTGATGGTCTGTGGCCTACTTGGCCTCGGCCATGGGCTGGGTGGCCTTGGGCGTGAGCTGGTGGGTGCGCATGATCCACACGCCGCGGTCTTCGCCGTTCTGCTGGAAGTGGAAGACGTAGGGCGCGGGCTTGTCGATGACGAAGCCATCGAGGCTCAGGCCCACGTAGGCCTCGTGGTTGTCGCCGAAGTCGACCCGGATGCGCTCCAGGGGAAACTGCTGCTCGCCCACGCTGATCTGGAGCGTGAACAGCTGTTCGGCGGGCTCGCCCCTGCCGCGGGTCCACAGGGTCAGCAGGTCCATCTTCTCGAGGGTGGTGGGGTAGCTCGGACGGACCACGTCGAGGGCGATGTTGGTGGCGGAGAGCTGGCCTTGGTCGTCGAAGGTGATCTCTTCCGCGATCAGGATCAGTTTGGCGTACATGAGGGACTCCTGTGTGGGGGTCCAGGGTACACCAGGTCGGCCCACGCCTGGGAGCGTGGGCCGGGGGAACGGCCAGGAGCAGGGCGGCGCTGCCTCAGGCGGGCATCGGCAGGATGTTGAACACCGCGGACAGCCGCAGATCGCGGAAGTCGTAGGTCTTCAAGCGGGTGCGCTCCTGCAGATCGTACAGCTCGATGCGGGTGGGGCGGATGCGCTTGGAGGGCAGCATCGCGGCGCGGAGCATGCGCAGGTTCTCGGTCCAGTCGGAGCGGCGGACGGCGGAGAAGGCCACCCAGGCCTGGTGGTCGTTGACGGGGAGGACGCCCCGGCACCAGCCGAGGTTCTCCGCATCGCCGGACAGCTCGGCGAGGTTCCAGGTGGTGTGGTGGTCGTCGCCGATGCGGATGACGTGGCCGTCGACCTGGGTGAACCACAGGGAGCCGTTGTGGGGCAGGCCGTCGTGGATCTTGCCGTCGATGACGGGGATGCCGCTCTCGGGCACGCCGATGGCGCGCGCGGTGCCGTGGGTGCAGCAGGAGGCGTAGACCCTGCCCTTCCAGGAGAACCCGAAGTTGGGGTGGGCCTTGTGGGGCTTGGTGGTCCACTGCAGGCGGTAGTCGATCTCGGGGTCGAAGCGGTCCCACACCTGCTCGTCCACGAGGACGGACTCGATGGACTCGATGGTCTCGTCGTCGTCGGCGAGGGTGACCATGGCGTCCATGCCGGTGTTGAGCACGCGGACCTTGCCGTCGATGCGGATGACGTGGTGGACGTCGTTGAAGCAGCCGTGGCTGACCCGCTTGACGAGGTTCCAGCCGTCGGGGTCGACCCAGAGCACCTCGGTCTCGGTGCACAGCAGCAGCAGATCGCCGTCCCAGGAGCCGGCCTTGAACACGTGGGAGCCGCCGGCCGCGGGGATGGCGTCGTCGGGAGAGCGGTAGCGGAAGACGATCTCGCGCTCGCCGGTGAGGGTGTCGAGCGTGACGAGCACCGCTTCCTCGTACAGGTAGCGGTTGACGTCGTTGAACTTCTTGTACCGGCCACCGACACCGCCGGTGAGCAACAGCTTCTGCATGGCACGTCCTCGAGCTGGGGTCCGGTAGGCTATCAGGCGTTCCCGCTGGGCTCAATGCATGTGAAATCGGCCCTGGCGGCCCGCAGGCGAGCTGTGTGCTCCGTTCGCGGACAACGGTCCGATCCTCCCATCGGTCATCGTCGGGAGGGCATTGACGTTCCGCCAGGAGCGGATTGGCGCGGCCGCGGGACGTCCGGAGACACACCGGGGTACCCGGAATTCCAGACATTTCGATAGATTGCGGGTGGGCGGTGTTCTCGCCGCATCGAGCGTGGGTCGTGCCATGAAAGTCGCACGGGCCCCCTTGACCATCGTCTCCCGGCGCGTCAGGCTGGGGCCCATGAACACGTTCGCCTGCCAGACCCAGCACCATCATCATCATGCCCATGCAGGGATGAGTTGGTGATCGTGTAGGTTCAGGCAGTCAGATGCAGCACACGCCAGCTCACCCGAGCTGGCGTTTGTGCGTCTTGGGCGTGCGCCATGTCGGGTGAGCTGGCTTCTTCGGAGGTCGGACATGACGGTGGTGAAGCAGGCAGCGATGGCGGTGGCGCTCCCCAAGGGACGCATGCAGCAGGGGGTCCTGGCCCTGCTGGCGGACGCGGGCATCCACGTGCGGTCGACGGTGCGGGGCTACCGGCCCACCCTCGAGGCGCTGGATGCGGACTGCAAGATCCTCAAGCCCCAGGCGGTCGTGGAGATGCTCGCGTCGGGGACGCGGGACGTGGGCTTCGCCGGCGCGGACTGGGTGGCCGAGCTCGGCGCGGAGCTGGTGGAGGTGCTCGACACGGGCCTCGACCCCGTGCGTGTGGTGGCGGCGGCGCCCTCGGAGCTCCTGCAGGGGGGCCGGCTGCCGGACAGGCCATTGGTGGTGGCCTCGGAGTACGCCCGGCTCACCCGGGGCTGGATGATGGCGAGCGGCATCCAGGGTCGGTTCGTCCGCAGCTACGGCGCGACGGAGGTGCTGCCCCCGGAGGATGCGGACTGCATCGTCGACAACACCGCCACGGGCGCGACCCTGGCGGCCAACGGACTGAGGATCGTGGAGGAGCTCCTCGGCAGCTCGACCCGCCTGTACGCCAGCCGGCAGGCCATGTCGGACCCCGCGAAGCGCACGGCCATCGAGGACCTCACGCTGGTCCTGCGCAGCGTGCTGGACGCCCGACGCCGGGTGATGGTCGAGCTCAACGTGCCGGCGGATCGCCTGGAAGCCGTGGTGGCGATCCTGCCGTGCATGCGGGAGCCCACCATCTCGCCGCTGTACGACCAGCAGGGCTTCGCCGTGCGGGCCGCCGTGCCCCGCTCCTCCATGGCCACGCTCATTCCCGCGCTCCGGTCCCGTGGCGGACAGGACATCGTCGTCAGCCTCCTGCAACAGGTGGTGGTGTGATGGCCGGCATGTGGCGCCCGGCGCGCCGGGTGGAGGGCCTGTCGGCCTACGAGGGGCCGGGTGGCGAGGGACCCATCTCGCTCGACCTGTCGGGGACCTGTGGACCTCGGCTGGAGCTGGCGGCGGCGGGTTCGGACGCTGCGGCGGTCTATCCGGAGGCGACGGCGGTGCAGGAGCGGCTCGCGGAGCTGCTGGGTGTGACCAAGGAGCGGGTGCTCGTGACGGCGGGCGCCGACGATGCCCTCGACCGCCTGGCCCGGGTCTGCCTGGAGCCCGGCCGGTCGGCGATCGTGCCGCGTCCGGGCTTCTCGATGACGGAGCGGTACGTGGCCCTGGCTGGCGGGACCCTCGTGCCGGTGGCATGGCCCGGGGCAGGGTTCCCCCGGCGGGCGTTGCTGCAGGCCGTCGGTGCCGACACGTCCGCCGTCTTCCTGACGAGTCCCAACAACCCCACGGGGGCCGTGGTGTCCCCGGAGGATCTACGGGCGATCAGCGAGGCGCTGCCCGAGGGTGTCGTCGTCCTGGATGTCGTGTACGGAGCCTTCGCGGACGGCGCGCTGGAGCGGGTGGCCCTGGCCCTTCCGAACGTGGTGGTGGTCGGGTCGTTGTCGAAGGGCCTCGGGCTGCCGGGGCTCCGGGTCGGCTGGGCCGTGGGGCCCGAGCCGGTGGTGCGCGCGCTCGCGGCGGTGGGACAGCCCTATGCGGTGGCCGGACCGAGCCTGGCCATGGCCTTCGAGGCGTTGGACAGGGGCCTCGTGCCCGCCCCCGACGTGCTGGCGGCGCTCCGGGGGCGGCGACGCCGCCTCGAGGAGCTGCTGGCGGACGCGGGGTTGTCCGTCGTCCCGAGCCAGGCGAGCTTCGTCTGCGCCCGCTCGCCACGGGCGTCCTGGTGGGCATCCGGGCTCGCCGGGCTCGGGATCCGGGTGCGTCTCCTGGACGATGGGGCCGGCGGCCGGTGCCTGCGTGTGGGCGTGCCGGGTGACGACGCGGCGCTCGCCCTCCTGGAGCGGGCCCTGGCGGTGCTCTGCCGCCCCGAAGCGTTCCTGTGGGACATGGACGGCGTGCTGGTGGATGTCTCGACCTCCTACCGGGCAGCCATCGAGGGCACCGTGGCCGCCTTCGGCGGGCGCGTGTCGGCGGCCGGGATCTCCGCAGCGAAGACGCGGTCCGGGGTCAACAACGACTGGATGCTCAGCCGGGCGCTGCTGGCGGATCAGGGCATCGAGGTGTCCCTGGCCGAGGTGACGGCGGTGTTCGAGGCGCTGTACCAGGGCACCGGCGACACGCCGGGTCTGTGGACCCGCGAGACGCCGTTGATCGCGCCGGAGCAGCTCGGGGATCTGTCGGGTGGTCGCCCGATGGCCGTGGTCACGGGCCGTCCCCGGCGGGATGCGGAGCGCTTTGCCCGCACCAGCGGCATCGCCCGGTGGCTGCCCACCATGGTGTGCATGGAGGATGGTCCGCCGAAGCCGGATCCCGCGCCCGTGCGTCTCGCGCTCGCGTCCCTCGGGGTGCAGCGGGCGTGGATGGTGGGGGACACCCCCGACGACATCCGTGCGGCCCGGGCCGCCGGCGTGCTGCCCGTGGGCGTCCTCGGACCGGGCGCCGGACCGGGGATGGCCGCGGCGATGCGGCAGGCCGGCGCGGCCTTCGTGCTCGACGACGTCTCGCGGCTCCGGGAGGTGTGGCCATGAACCGGTCCGTACGCATCGGAGAGGTGGAGCGCACCACCTCGGAGACGGCCATCCGGGCCCGCTGGGTCCTCGATGGTCAGGGGTCGGTGGACGTGTCCACGGGACTCGGGTTCCTGGACCACATGCTGGCGGCCCTCGTGCGCCACAGCCGCACCGACCTCGTGCTCCGCTGCGAGGGCGACCTGCAGACCGGCAGCCACCACACCGTCGAGGACGTGGCCCTCGTGCTGGGAGCCTGCCTGGACCGGGCTCTCGGGGATCGTGGGTCGATCCGGCGCTTCGGGTGTGGCTTCGCGCCCATGGACGAGGCGCTGGCCCGGGTGGTGCTCGACCTGTCGGGCCGGCCCGCCGCGGAGGTGGAGCTCGGCCTGCGCCGGGAGCGCCTGGCGGACGTGGCCTGCGAGGACCTGGACCACTTCTTCCGGTCCTTCGCAGTGGCCGCCCGGTGCGGCCTGCACGTGGACCTGCTGCGGGGACGGAACGACCACCACCGGGCGGAGGCGGCCTTCAAGGCGCTCGCCCTGGCACTCCGGGAGGCAGTGGTGACCCAGGACGGGCCCATCGCCAGCACCAAGGGGGTGCTGTGATGGAGGTGATGGTGCTGCAGACGGGCGCGGCCAACCTGGCGAGCGTCCTGGCGGCCCTGCGTCGCGCGGGGGCCTCGCCGGTGCTCGGGGTCGATCCCGAGCGGGCGGCCCGAGCGGACCGGCTCGTGCTGCCCGGTGTGGGCGCGTTCGGACAGGTGATGGACCGGCTCGACGAGACGACCCTGCGACAGGTGCTGCAGGCGCGGATCGCGGCCGATCGACCGCTGCTGGGCATCTGCCTGGGCATGCAGGTGCTCGCGACGGGCAGCGACGAATCCCCGGGCGTGGCCGGACTCGGCGTGCTGCCCGGCCGGGTCACGCCCTTCGGCGACGTGCCCATCCGTCCCTTGATGGGCTGGGGTGCGGTGCGGGGGGCGCCGTGCGGGCTCGTGCGGGACGGAGAGGCCTACTTCGTCCACGGCTTCCGGCTGACGGAGGCACCGGCGGACTGGCAGGTGTCCTGGGCGGACTACGGCGGCCCCTACGTGGCGGCCCTGCAGCGGGGATCGGTGCTCGGGTGCCAGTTCCACCCGGAGTTGAGCGGCAGCTGGGGGGCATCCCTGCTGCGGCGGTGGCTTCAGGAGGTCCCATGTACATGAAGCGGGTGATCCCCTGCCTGGACGTGAAGGGCGGCCGGGTGGTGAAGGGGATCCGGTTCCAGGGCTTGCGGGACGCCGGCGATCCGGTGGCCCTGGCGGACGCCTACCGTCGGTCCGGGGCCGACGAGCTCGTCGTGCTCGACGTGTCGGCCACGGTGGAGGAGCGCAGCCACGGCCTGGCCACCATCCGGGCGCTGCGGGAGGTCCTCGACATCCCCATGACGGTGGGCGGTGGCGTGCGCTCGGTGGAGGACGCGTCTGCCCTGCTGGAGGCGGGCGCGGACAAGGTGGCGGTCAACACCGCGGCCGTCCGACGTCCCGCGCTGCTGCGGGAGCTGGCGGACCGGTTCGGCCGTCAGTGCGTGGTGCTGTCCCTGGACGCGGCCCGGCGGCCCGGCGGGTGGCAGGTGGTGGTGCGGGCCGGCCAGGAGCCCACCGGCACCTGCGCGCTGGCCTGGGCGTCCCGGGCGGTCGGGCTCGGCGCCGGCGAGATCCTGCTGACGAGCTGGGATCAGGACGGCACGGGCGGCGGGTACGACCTGCCGCTCCTGCGGGCCGTGACCGACGCGGTCCCGGTGCCCGTGGTGGCCTCCGGGGGCGCCGAGGGGCCGGAGGATCTGGCGAGAGCCTTCGCCGCGGGGGCCTCGGCGGCCCTGGCGGCATCGATGTTCCACGACGGCAGGTGGACCCTGCCGCAGGTCAAGGCCGCGCTGAAGGGCGCGGGTGTGCAGGTGCGATCATGATCATTCCTTCTGTCGACATCATGGACGGTCAGGTGGTGCAGCTCGTGGGGGGCCGCGAGCTGGCCCTGTCCGCGGGCGATCCGGTGGCCATGGCGAGGAAGCTGGCGGTGGTGGGTCCCATCGCCGTGGTGGACCTCGATGCCGCGCTCGGTCGCGGTGACAACAGGGCCCTGGTGGAGGCCATCTGCCGGGAGGTGCCGGCGCGGGTCGGTGGCGGCATCCGCGACCTGGCGACCGCCCGCCGGTGGCTCGACGCCGGTGCCGAGCGCATCATCCTGGGCACCGCCGCACGCCCGGAGCTGCTCTCCCAGCTGCCCCGGGAGCGGGTCATGGCCGCCGTGGACGTGCGCGGTGACGAGGTGATGGTGAAGGGCTGGACCGAGGGGACGGGTCGCCGGCTTCAGGACGTGATGGAGGAGCTGTCCCCCTACGTGGGCGGCTTCCTGGTCACCTTCATCGATCTCGAGGGCCGGCTGCAGGGAACCGATCTGGACCGCGCCGCGCAGGTGGTCCGGTGGGCCGGGGGCGCCGAGGTGACCATTGCCGGCGGCATCACCCAGCCGGCCGAGATCGGCGCGCTGGACCGCCTCGGTGCGGATGCCCAGGTGGGCATGGCGCTGTACACCGGCAGGATGTCCCTGGCGGACGCGGTGCTCTCCGTCATGAAGCCGACGGCGGATGGCCTGTGGCCGACGGTGGTCACCGATGGGCTGGGACAGGCCCTCGGCCTCGTGTACAGCGACGCCGAGAGCGTCCGCGTGGCCCTGGAGCGTGGCGTGGGGGCCTACCACTCCCGCCGGCGCGGCCTGTGGGTCAAGGGGGAGACCAGCGGCGCCACCCAGCGGTTGCGGCGGCTCGTGCCCGACTGCGACCGGGACGCCCTGCGGGTGGAGGTGGACCAGTCCGGGTCGGGGTTCTGCCACCGGGACACCTGGACCTGCTGGGGAGCGGAGCAGGGCCTGGGCGCCCTGTGGCGCCGGCTCCGGGATCGTGCCGCCGTGCCCGTGGAGGGCAGCTACACGGCCCGGCTGCTGGACGATCCCGACCTGCTCGGCGCCAAGCTGCGGGAGGAGGCCGGTGAACTCGCGACCGCGGCCGGCCCGGAGGAGGTGGTCCACGAGGCCGCCGACGTCCTGTACTTCACCCTCGTGCGCCTGGTGCAGGCGGGGGTGGACCTGACACGGGTGGGCGCCGAGCTGGATCGGCGGGCCCGCCGCATCACCCGGCGTCCCGGTGACGCCGAGGAGGTGGCGTGATGGACATCTGGCCCATCGTGACGGCAGCACAGGTGGATCGGCGGAGGACCCCGCCGGTGGACGCGGCGACCCTCGCCTCGGCGGCCGCTCTCGTGGAGCGTGTCGCGACACAGGGACGTTCGGCGGTGGTCGATCTGGCCCTGCGGTTCGGGGACCTGCGGTCGGGTGATCCGCTCTGGATCGACCGGGACGGCCTGCAGGCGGCCTGGAACCGGCTTCCGGCCGACGTGCAGGCCCTCCTGACACGCACGGCCGACCGGATCCGTGCCTTCGCCCGGGCCCAGCGGGCGACGGCGACCCCCACCACGCTGAACCAGGGCGATCTGCGGATGGGGCAGGAGTGGGCGCCGGTGGCCCGGGCGGGCTGCTATGCCCCCGGCGGTCGCTACCCACTTCCGTCGAGCGTGCTCATGACGGCGGTCACGGCCCGGGTGGCCGGGGTCGCCGAGGTGGTGGTGGCGTCCCCTCGCCCCGACGACGTGACCCTCGGGGCCGCGTTCCTGGCCGGTGCCGACGGACTGCTCGCCGTGGGCGGTGCGCAGGCGGTGGCGGCCATGGCCTACGGCATCGAGGGTCTTGCACCGGTGGATGTCATCGTCGGGCCCGGCAACCGCTGGGTCACCGCGGCCAAGCAGCTGGTGAACGGCATGGTGGGCATCGACATGCTCGCGGGCCCGAGCGAGCTGCTGGTGGTGGCCGACGAGACCGCCGATCCCGCGCTCATCGCGGCTGATCTGCTCGCCCAGGCGGAGCACGACGCGGACGCCCGGCCTCTCGTGGTCAGCACCAGCGAATCCCTGCTCGCATCCGTGCGGGAGGCCCTCCTCGACCAGCTGCGCGAGCTGCCCACCGCGGACGTGGCGGCGCAGGCCCTGACCCGGGGCTTCGGCGTGTGCTGCCCCGACCCGCAGACCTGCGCGCAGGTGGCCAACGTGCTGGCCCCGGAGCACCTGCAGCTCCTGGTCGCCGCGCCGGATGCCTGGCGGCCCCTGCTCACCAGCTGGGGTGGGCTGTTCGTGGGGGAGGGCGCCGCCGAGGTGCTCGGAGACTACGGCGCCGGTCCCAACCACGTGCTTCCCACCGGCGGAACGGCCCGGTACAGTGGTGGACTGTCGGTGTTCACGTTCCTTCGGGCCCGCACCTGGATGCAGCTGCGGGATCGGGACGGGGCCGGCACCATCGCCGAGGACGCCCGGGCGCTCGCGCGGCTCGAGGGTCTGGAGGGTCACGCACGGGCTGCGGGGCTGCGGACGGGTAAGCCCTTGGCATCCGCGTCCTGAGGAGGGAGTTCATGGGGTGGTGGGACACGCTGCTGGATGCCACGGTGGTGGCGAGCTTCAGCCGTGCCGGTTTCGAGCGGCACGCCCGCGACTTCGAGCCGTTCCACGCGGATCTGACGGGACAGGTGATCGCCATCACCGGTGGCAACCGGGGCCTCGGCAAGGCCACGGCCCGCCTGCTCGGGCCGATGGGGGCCGAGCTGGTGCTCCTCTGCCGGTCCGTGGAGGCCGGCGAGGACGTGGCGGCCTCGATCCGGGAGGCCGGAGGCAGGGCCCGAGCGGTGGCGCTGGACCTGGCCGATCGGGACGCCATCGCGTCGGTGGCGGAGCGGGGCGGGATCACCCGCCTCGATGCGCTCGTGCACAACGCAGGCGTGATGCCGGAGACCTACGAGCAGGTCAACGGCATGGAGCGCACCCTGTGGACCCACCTCGTGGGGCCGGTGCTCCTCTCCCGCACCCTGCGTCCGTTGTTGGAGCAGCAGCCCGGCGCCCGCATGATCTGGGTCAGCTCAGGTGGCGGCCTCACGCAGAAGCTCGAGGTCGAGGCGCTGCAGATGTCGGCCAGCGACTACGACCCGCTCATCGCCTACGCGCGCACGAAGCGGGCGCAGATCGAGCTGGCGGAGGTGATGGCGGCGGAGTGGCCGGCCGTGCACCAGGCATCGATGCACCCGGGGTGGGCCGACACGCCGGGCGTGCGCAGCCAGATGCCGCGGTTCTTCCAGGCGACACGGGGCATCCTGCGGTCCCCGGAGCAGGGGGCCGACACGATCGCCTGGCTCGCGGCGGCGAGGCGGGGGCGTTCGGGTTGCTTCTGGTTCGACCGACGGGAGGCGTCGACCCACCCGATCCCCGGCACCGCCACGACGCCGGAGGAGCGGGCGGAGCTGTGGGATCGGGTGAACTGCTGGGTGGAGGCCCTCGGTTGTTGAGGGCCGCCGGGCAGTCTCAGAAGGTGTAGCCCACGGCGGCGAAGGAGCCCCAGCGGAAGATGCCGTCGGCGTCGTCGTTCCAGGCACGCACGCCCGGGCCTGCCTCGAGGGCGAGGGCGAACGAGAGCTGGTCGACGGGCTTGAACTCGGCGGCGGCGCCGACCATGGCGAGGAACTCGAAGGCCGTGAGGTCGTCCCGGTGGAAGTGCCAGGCGGGCCGGAGATCGCCGTACAGGTCGATGTCGAGCCAGCTCTCCACGGGCCAGGTCTGGGCGGCGCCGACGCTGAAGCCGAAGGTGGGGGTGGAGTCGACGAAGTTGAAGATGAAGGGCACGCCGATGCGAAGGGCGGTGGCCTTGCCCTTGTAGGACGCCAGGGCGATGCGGAAGTCGACGCCCGCGGCGAACTCGTTGCTGTCGAAGGTGTAGTAGTTGGTGCCCAGCTTGGGGGTGATCTCGAGCTTGTTGCCCACCGGGATGGCGACGCCCAGGTACGAGCTGGGGTAGCCCGCCCGAAGGATGATCGTGGGGGCGTCGACGAGGTTTCCACCGTACAGGTTGGGGCTCTTGGTGGCTCGGTACGCCTTCTTGGTGGCGGTGGTGGACGTGGTCTCGGCGGGCGGCTCTTCGGCGAGCGCGGGCAGGCTCGCAGCCAGGCCGGCACACAGCATCATCGTCTTGCGCATGATCACCTTCTTGGCAGAGGGGAAGGGGAAGGTACGTCGGCGCAAGGGACCGTTCAAGCGCCGGGAAACTTTCTGACGATGGACCGGGATACCGATGACGACGAAGGCAGCGGCTCGCCCGATGGTTCGTGTACAGTCCCCGGCATGGGAGGAGCCATGTCGAGACGAAGTGTGGTGTTGCTGGTCGCGTTGTCGGGTTGCGGGGGACCTCTCGATGATGATCCGGGGGGCGAACCCACCGGTGATGCCGTCCACCCGATGGCCGATGTGCAGGCCGAGGGGCAGACCGTGCAGCTGCAGGGCCTGCAGGCCGAGGTCCACGTGCTGGTGGACGCATGGGGCAACCCCCACGTCTATGCGGAGAACGAGCGGGATCTGGCGTTCGCCCAGGGGTTCGTGACGGCCCGCGACCGCTTCTTCATGATGGACATGAACCGGCGTCTCGCCACGGGCACGGTCTCCGCGCTGCTGGGCGATGCCGGGATCGAGACCGACGTCGAGAGCCGCATGGTCGGCCAGGCCTACGTGACGGATCGGGTCACCGAGGAGCTGATGGCATCGGACGACCTGCGGGCGCAGGCCGAAGGCTTCGCGGCGGGCGTGAACGCCTACATCGAGGCGGTGCGGCGTGGCGACGAGGCGGGGCCCACACTGTACGAGGACCCGCTCGTGCAGGGACTCCTCGGCGTCTCCGCGGCGCACGAGCTGATGGATCCCTTCACGGTCCGCGATGTGGCGGCCGGCATCGTCACCGTGCTGTACCAGACCGACTTCGAGACCAAGGACGTGGGTCGCGCCAGGGATCTGCTCCGCCTGGACGGCCACTTCGACGGCGCGCCCTTCGCCGCCGAGCGTACGGCAGGGCTGCTGGAGGATGTCTGGGGTGACACCACGCCGATCAAGAAGGTCGCGTCGGCGCCCGGCTTCGGTAGGGGCACCGTTCAGGCGGCGGTGGCGCCTCCCGCGCTGCCCACCGTGGAAGACGGCGTGCTCGGCCGCATGACGCGCCACCACGAGCGCCTGAAGGCGCGCTTCGGCCACGACACCGACCACGGTTGGGGCTCCAATGCCTGGGCGGTGGCGTCGGAGCTGTCGGAACAGGGTGGCGCGCTGCTGGCGTCGGACGGCCACCTGCCCCTGTCGGTGCCCGCGCTGCTGTACCAGATGGGTCTCGACACCTCCGTTCTCGGCGAGGGGGACACCCACGTCGTGGGCCTCATGGTGCCCGGCATGATGATGATGGGCGTGGGCACCAACGGTGAGGTGGCGTGGGGTCAGACCAACCTCGTGGGCGACATCACCGACTGGTACGCCGAGGAGATCGCGCTCGACGCCCAGGGGCGTCCGTTCTGGTCGCTGTTCGACGACAGCTTCGAGCAGCTGGAGGTGGTCACGGAGGAGATCGTGATCCGTGACGTGCCGGCCCTCGACTCGGTGGGCCGCACCGTCTCCTTCCAGCGCTACGTCACCTTCGATGGCCGGTGGCTCACCGGTATCGAGGGCTTCCTCGTGCAGGGGCCCAACGACGACACCGCCGACAACCCGCCGCTGAACATGATGGGCGACTGGGTCTCGCCGAAGGACGTCGATGGCGACGGCCGCATCACCGGCGTGAGCTTCGACTACGCGGGACTCGACATCACCAGCATGGCCCGCACGCTGTCGGCCTACACCAAGGCCTCCGACGTGCACGCGTTCCGCGAGATCACGCGGGACTTCGTGGCCTACGGACTGAACATGGTGGTGGCGGATGCCCACGGCGAGGTGTTCTACACCGGCTACCAGGCCGTCCCGTGCCGCGGCTACCTCGAGCGGGGTGCCTACGGGGCGTGGGCGGAGGGCAGCGATCCCAACATGCTGCTCGATGGCAACCGCTACGGCGGGTTCACGATCCCCCACGACGAGGGGGGGCACGTCGTGTCGGAGGAGGATCCCTACCGCTGCGTGGTGCCGTTCGAGGCGTACCCCCAGGTGGTCTCCCCGGAGCAGGGCTACGTGGTCACCGCCAACAACGACCCGGGTGGCATGGGCTTCGACGGGTCGCTCGCCAACGACGACTGGTACATCGGCGGGCCCTGGTTCGAGGGGCACCGGGCCGACGAGATCAGCCGGGAGATCGAGGCGGCCGCCGCCGAGGGGGGCGTGGGCATCGACGACATGCAGCGCATCCAGGCCGATCACACCTCCGTACTCGGCCGGGATCTGGTGCCCTACCTGCTGCAGGCCCTCGACGACGCCGAGGCCTACGCGGCCGAGACCGAAGCCAGGCTCGATGACTGGGACGATCGGGCGGGGCGGATCTGGTCCGAGAACGCGGAGGCGTTCGACGAGGTGCGCACCCGGCTCGTCGAGTGGGGAGAGCAGGGGGGCTACGAGGCCAGCAGTGGCGTGGAGACCTTCTACGAGACCCCCACCGAGCAGGAGAAGCGCAACGCGGTGGCCACCACCCTCTTCAACACCTGGCTCGGCATGTTCATGGGCACCGCCGTCCACGACGAGGGCTTCCCGGGGCTGAGCTGGCCCAGCGGCGACACGTCCCGGCTGCGCATCTTGTACAAGATGCTCGAACACCGTGGCCCCGAGGGCGAGGGCGAGCTCGCCAGCTGGCACCCCGACCGGCAGGAGTCGGTGTTCTTCGACGACCTGTCGAGCGAGGAGCGGGAGTCGAGCACCGAGTCCATGGTGCTGTCCCTGAAGCGGGCGCTGGACCTGCTGGAGCAGCCGCCGTCGGCGCCTGGACAGGGGGGCTTCGGCACCGACGACATGGACGCCTGGCTGTGGGGTCTTCGCCACCACGTGCGCTTCACCCCGCTGCTCGAGGACTTCATCGGGAGCGAGTTCAGCATGCTCACCGGGGCGTTCGGCATCGACCCGGGCCGGTTCCCCGTGCTCGGAGGCCTCGAGGCCGGTGACGAGCGGGCCAGCCTGCCGGGCTTCCCGCGTCACGGCGACAACAACAACGTCGATGCCGGCGATCCAGGCTTCGGAGCCGTGGGCTTCGACTACAGCTACGGACCGGTGAACCGGTTCGTGGTGGCGTTCGAGGACGATGGCGTGCAGGTCCGCTCGGTCATCCCCGGAGGACAGTCCGGACGCACCGACTCACCCCACTTCGATGATCAGGCCAGGCTGTGGCTCGCCAACGAAGCGGTGCCGCTGCCCATCGACTTCGAGCAGGTGAAGGCCGGCGCGGTGCGTCACGACGTGTTCACGCCGTGACGGCCGGCTCCGTGATGTGTCGCCAGGCGGCCGTCTGCTCGGACTCGTAGATGGTGCGGCCGTCCTGGGTGTAGCGGAAGCGGTAGGTGGCGAACCAGGTGCCGCGGAAGCTGCGGGCGCGGGTGAGCGTGGCCTCGCAGATGACGTCGGGGCCGATCTCGCCCATGGTCGGGAACCGGGCCGACTTGATGTGGGTGCCGAAGCCCGACCATCCCTCGCTCACCTTGCGGCCGAGGCCGTAGACGACGTGCAGGTTGGACAGGATGGCGGTGAGCTGCACCATGATGGCGCCCGGGAAGTGCTTGGGGTGGCCCGGGAGGACCACCTGGGCGTCGACGAGCGGGCCGAGGCGTGTGGTGTCGACCCGGCAGCGCACGTGGGTGTCGCTGACCTCGAGCAGGTCGGTGACGTACCAGGCATCGGGGCTGTACACGCACTCGCGGTGGAAGTCGTCGGGCAGGGGCAAGGTGGACTCCAGGACGCGAGGGATGGAGGTCGAATAGACGAAGCGGCCACCGCTCGTCAACCGATCTGACCGCCGGTCAGCAACAACCCGCAACGACCGCACGCCGTTCCCTCGAGGGAGGGCCCGCAGGCGTCCGGCAACCAGGCACCCGAGGGCCCGCAGGCGTCCGGCAACCAGGCACCCGAGGGCCCGCAGGCGTCCGGCGACCAGGCACCCGAGGGCCCGCAGGCGTCCGGCAACCAGGCACCCGAGGGCCCGCAGGCGTCCGGCAACCAGGCACCCGAGGACCCACAAGCGCCCGGCAACCTGGCACCCGAGGGCCCGCAGGCGGCCGGCGAGGCGAGGAGCGAAGCGACGAAGCATCGGGGGCCGCATGGGGGCCCGAGCGCCCCACCCCGACACCGCCCCGCCCCAACAAGCGAAAGCAATCCCAGGGCATCCCTTCAGCCGCACACCGGAGGGCAGCTGCGTCCCGGTGCTGGCCGGGCGAGGAGCAAGGGACAGGCCGTACTTCTGTACGGCCCGACCGAAGCGACGAAGAACGGGCGGCGGCGGGGCGCTGCTGCCCGTCTACGCGCTTCTTTCAGGGGAGTGCTCCGTCATCGATCCACTGCTCGATGGTGGAGATCTCGGTCGCAGTCAGGGAGAAGCTGGAGAACGACGGGGGCATCATGTTGCCCGAGCCGCCAGCGGATGCCTGGGTGCCGTTGATCTTGTCGACCAGGTAGCTGTTGGAGGCGTCACCGGCGTCGACGATGTCGAGGCTGGTGGCCTGACCGGACGCCACGCCGACGATGGCGCTGTAGCCGTTGCCGCTGCTCAGGTTCACGCCGGAGGTGTGGGCGGCAGAGGAGTGGCAACCGGCACAGTTGGCCGTGATGATCGACTCCACGTCGGTGGCGTAGGACAGGCCCGTGGGGGCGGTGTCTGCCGTGTCGGCGGTGTCCGCCGTGTCGCCGGAGTCCTCGGAGGAGGTGTCGCCGGAGTCCTCGGAGGAGGTGTCACCGGAGTCCTCGGAGCCGGAGTCGTCACCGGAGTCCTCGGTGCCGGAGTCGTCACCGGAGTCGTCGGTGCCGGTGTCGTCGTCGCCGGTGTCCTCCATGCCGGTGTCGTCGTCGCCGGTGTCCTCCATGCCGGTGTCGGCGGGGGACGAGGTGTCGGCGGTGTCGATGGGGTTCTCGTCGCTGTTGTCGGCACATCCGACGAGGGCGAGCATCGCGATCAGCGAAAGGGTCTTCATGGCGTCCTCCTGGGTCCGTGGGGGCGGACCTGCGTCTGCGGCATTGTGGGGGACGCGGTGTGGTACGCACAAGTCCGTATCTGGAACGAGCTGGTTCGGATCTGGGGGAAGTGGGTTCCAGGTCCGCCGGGACGACCGGAATCTAGGTGGATGTGCGACTCCGCTTTCACGCCCGGGCACCCGTCGTCCTCCCCGTACGAACACGATCCACCTCCGCCGTCCTTCGAGGAAGCCCATGTCGCTGCGGACCCAGGAGGCGGCGAGGGGGACGGATGCGACCGATGTTCTGGGGATTGCTGATGCTGGCGGCCTGTCAGCCGGCCTTGAAGGGATCGGGCCGGGTGACCACGGAGGAACGCCCCCTCGAGGACATCCACCGGATCGTGGTGTGCTGCGACATCGATCTGACCATCCAGCACGGTCCCCGGGCGAGGTTCGTGGCCATGGCCGACGACAACATCCTGGAGCAGTTGCGCGCGCGGGTGGAGGATGGGGTCCTGCACGTGGACTACGCCGACGGCGTGAAGGGGCTGCGGCCGACCCAGGTCGTCCAGGTGAACATCACAGTCACCGACCTGTACGAGCTGCGGGTGGCCGACGGTGTGGTGGCCCGGGTGAAGCCCTTCGCCACGGACTCGCTGCGGGTCGAGGCCACCGGTGACTCCGACGTGGTGTTCCACGGCGTCCGGGTGGACCGGGAGCTGGCGGTGTTCGCCCGAAACCACAGCGTCGTGCGGCTCGAGGGCTCCGCTCGGCACCTCGATGCCGAGCTCCAGAAGCGCTCCGAGCTGAGCGGAAAGGCCCTCAGCGTGGCCTCTGCCGACATCCGGATGGCCGGTGGTTCCGACGCGGAGCTGGCGGTGGAGAAGGAGCTGGACGTGTCGGGAACGGGAGGGTCCGAGCTGACCTACCACGGGCAGCCGGCCGTCTCGGAGGACCTGTCGGGCCTGGCCACCATCGAGCAGGTGCTTCGCTAGGGGGCATCCGCGATCGGCACCTGCATCAGCCGCATCTTCCGGCCGGTGGTCTTGACGGGAAACAGCAGGGTGCCCGGGTGCAGCCGGAGCAGCGCCCTGGGACCGTAGGTTCCGACGAGCTGGCCCGTCTGGGCCTGCTGGAAGCTGGTGGTGACGGGGGAGCCCTCGCCGTTCCAGACGACCCGGTGCCACCAGGCGGACTGCACCCCGGAGGCGGGTGAGACGAAGTGCCACTCGAAGCCGTCTGGCGTGAGGGTGGCCTCGCTCAGGTGGGGATCCTCGAGCAGGATGCGGCTGCCGACGAACGACGCCGGCCGGATGGGCAGGGTGGTGGTCACGAGGGGCGTCAGCGTGTGGTCGGTGACGACCGTGGTGACGCGGCCGAGCTGGTGGGTCCAGTCGCTGGTGCGGGGCGGCGTGTTGGGGTCGGCGTCGTAGGACAGGGCCTGGAAGCTCTCGGTGCGCGTGCCGTTGTGGGACAGGGTGACGAGCCAGCGATCGTCCGAGGTGGCGGTGCCCAGGAGCTCCCAGCGGTCGTAGGGCTCGACGAGCTTTCGCGCGCCCGGGAGGCCGATCCGGCCCAGCGGGAGCTGGTCGAAGCGTTCGACCCGGCCGTCCTGCAGGGAGACGGCACTGAGCTCGCCCATCTGCTGGGGCTGGGTGACGAGCCACAACACCGTCCCGGCGGCGAGATCGCCCTGCAGCCACACGGGATCGTCGAGCCGGACGCCCATGCGGACGGGCAGCGGGTCGGAGGTGGTGATGGCGTCGGAGATCCTCAGCTCGCCGCCGACGTCGTGGGCCACGGTAAGGCGCCCCTGGGCATCGGGGGCGGAGGAGAGGAAGACGCCGTCGAGCGCCCGGCTGCGGACGTCGCCGTCGACACCGATCGTGACGAGCCGCAGCGTGCCATGGTGAAGGGCCAGGAGGTCGGCGCCACCGGACCAGGGGGACCAGGCCAGGATCATCCGACCGGACAGGGCGTCCGCGGCCTCGGGATCGTCGAGGTGGCGGGGGTCGGCGGCCAGGTGGACCAGGGAGGTTCCCCCCGTGGGCCACATGGCGATCGTGAGCCGCTTGCGGGCCAGCGCCACCCAGCCGGCCGCGACGGGGGAGTCGGCGAACAGGGTGGCCCGCCTCTGCAGATCGAGGGGCACCGCCACCTCGGCGACGACGTGACCCCGCGCATCCCGCACGACGAGGCCGCTCTTGCCGCGCACCTGCAGGAGCTGATCACCGAGCGTGAACAGCGTGGGCCACTCGGATCGCTGCAGCTGAAGCTCCGGCGCGTAGGGAGTGGCGTCCACAGGCGGCTGGGCAGCGGCCGTGGAGAGCGCCATGAACCACAGGCAGGTGAGCCGGATGAAGTGCGTGTGCGAGGAGGTCATGGCGTCGTGGAGCCTGGACGAGGGAAGTGGGAGGACCACCGCGAGGGACGGGTGCCGGTCGCCAGCGTACCCGATACTCTGGGCCGGGCCGACTGCCTCCCCTCTTCCCCCTGCTGGAGTCGACGTGCGCATCCTTCTGTTGACCACGACCATCGATGTGGGCGGTGCGGAGGTCCAGGTCCTCGGCCTCGCGGAGTCCTTCGCCCGGCAGGGCCACGAGGTGCACCTCGTGAGCATGCGGCGCCCGCGCATGGGGGCGGAGCGCGCCCTGGAGGCGGGGGCCCGGCTGGTCGATCTCGGGATGGAGGGCGCCCTCGGGCTTCCTGCCGCCATGGCCCGGTTCGTGGGCCTGGTCCGTGGGATCCGGCCCGACGTGATCCACGCGCACATGTACCACGCGAACATGCTCGCCCGGCTCACCCGGCCGGCACTGCGGGTACCGGTGGTGAGCACCGCCCACTCCGTGTTCGAGTACAGCGCCCGCCTGCCCCAGCTCGGCCGGTTCCGCGACCTCGCCTACCGGATCACGGACCCCCTCGGCGACATCACGGCCCACGTGTCCCGCGAGGGGCTCGAGCGGTACGTGGCGCAGGGGCTCACGCCGGCCGATCGCATCCGTCTGGTCGACAACGGGGTCGACTTCAGCCGGTTCGTCCCCGCCGAGGGCGAGCGGGAACCGGGGCCGTTCCGCTGGATCTGCGTGGGACGCTTCGCCTCCATGAAGGGCCACGCGGACCTGCTCCGCGCGTTCGCCCAGGTGCCCGGCGACTCGACGCTGCAGCTCGTGGGCGACGGTCCCCTGCTCGACGAGATGAAGCAGCTGGCCGCCGAGCTCGGGCTGGGCGACCGGGTCGTGTTCGCGGGCCGGCAGTTCGACGTGCCGGATCGCCTCCGTCGGTCGGACGCCCTCGTGCTCGCGTCCCACTATGAGGGGCTGCCCATGGTGCTCCTCGAGGGGCACGGCACCGGCCTGCCCATCGTGGCGACGGACGTCGGCGCCATCCGCGACGTGGTGCGGGACGAAGAGACGGGCTTCGTGGTGCCCAAGGCCTCGCCGGATGCCCTGCGGGATGCGATGGCCCGGCTCGAAGGCCTCTCCGAAGCCGAGCGGCTGCAGATGGGGCGCGCGGGGCGTGCCCACGTGCAGTCCCACTACGGCATGGACGCCGTCACGGCGCGCTGGCTGGAGCTGTATCGCTCACTGTAGTCGTGGGTACGCGGCAACATCGCCGCCGCAACCATCCGATGGGCTCCCGTGCAGGGGGCACGTGTGAGCTTCTCGACGAAGGTACTGCTCGGGGTGGTGGTCGGCCTGTTGGCCGGCCTGTTCTTCGGTGAGGCCGCGGTCGTCTTCCAGCCCGTCGGGGACGTCTTCATCGGGCTGCTGCAGATGACGGTCCTGCCCTACATCGTCGTGAGCCTGCTGTACAACGTGGGGCGCCTGGACAAGGGACGGGGGTTGCTGCTGGTCCGTTACGGCGGGGCGGTGCTGCTGATGCTCCTGCTGGTGGGTGTCGTCGCCATCGCGTTCGCCCCGATGGCCTGGCCGGAGCGCACCGCCGGCTCCTTCTTCCGGACGTCGCTGACGCAGGTCTCGCAGAAGGTGGATCTGGTGGGCCTGTACGTGCCCTCCAACCCCTTCGAGTCCCTGGCCACCTCGATGGTGCCGGCGGTGGTGGTGTTCTGCCTGTTCCTCGGGGCCTCGCTGTCGAACGAGGTCGGCAAGGAGCATGTGCTGACGGTCCTGCACGTGCTCGAGAACGCCCTCATCCGTCTCAACAAGCTGGTCGTGCGCTTCACCCCCATCGGCGTGGCCGCGGTCACCGCCCACTCCACCGGCACCCTCACCGTGGAAGAACTGCTGCGGATGCAGGCCTTCCTCCTCAGCTACACGGTCATCGCCTTCGTGCTCGCGTTCGTGGTGCTTCCCGGTGTGCTCGCGATGACCACGCCCGTCACGTGGCGTCGGTTCTTCCGCATCTGTGGCGGCACCTTCCTGACCATCTTCGCGGCGGGGAAGGTGTTGATCGTGCTCCCGCAGCTCGTGGAGCACGCCAAGGAGCTGCTCGCCCTGGGCGACGTGGACTCGCCGGAGGTGGAGCAGGACGTCGAGATCCTCCTGCCGCTGGCCTACCCGTTCCCGAGCGTCGGCACGCTGACCATCGCCATCTTCATCCCCTTTGCCGCGTGGTACCTGGGCGAGACACTGGACATCCAGCAGATGGCGACCTTCCTGGCCGCGCTGATCCCCACCTCGTTCATCGCACCGGTCAGTTCGTTTCCCTTCCTGCTGGACCTGGTCGGGCTGCCCACGGAGCTGTTCGAGCTGTTCCTGGTCTCCACGGTCTACACCGACCGGCTCCGGGTGGTGGTGAGCGGCATCGGCCTCGTCGTCCTGACCGTGGTGGCGGTGTACTGGCTCCATGGCCGGGCGAGGATCCGGTGGAAGGAGGTGGCCCGCTGGGTGCCCGTGGGGCTCATCGTGGTGGTGGGCACCATCTTCGTCACCAAGCTGGGGCTCACGAAGATGGTCGGCAGCCAGACCGAGGGGTTCCAGCAGTTCGTCCACATGTCCCTGAGGTGGCCGTCCAATCCCCCCAGGTTGGTCGACGCCAGCGAGGCGGAGGAGATCCCCGCCACGGCCCACCGCTTGATGGCGATCAAGAACCGGGGCTTCCTGCGGCTTGGCATTCCCGAAGATGGCCTGCCCTTCGGTTTCATCAACGCGGAGGATGAGCCGGTGGGCATGGACGTGGAGCTCGCCCACATCCTCGCGCTCGAGCTGGGGGTGGAGCTCGAGGTGGTGCGCTACCCGGCAGGCCAGGCCACGGAGGTGCTGCACGCGCAGCAGGTGGACCTGTACGGGGGCGGCATCCCCGCGACGCCCGCCAACGCGGCCGGCATGATGCTCAGCGCGCCCTACATGCTGCAGACCATGGCCTTCGTGGTGCCCGTGGCGGAGCGATCCGACTTCACCTCCGTGGAGGCGATGTCGAAGCTTCGGGATCTGCGCATCGGCTACCGGTCACCGGACGATCGGGCGGCCCTGTGGGCCGAGGGCGTCGTGGCCCATGCCGAGCTCGTGACGGAGCAGTCCATCCGCCCCTACCTGCGCGGCGAGACGGACCTCGATGCCTTCCTGATCCCGGCGGAGGCCGGTGCCGCATGGACCATCGTGTACCCGGGCTACGCCGTGGCCGTGCCACTGCCGCGGATCGTCAAGGTTCCCACGGTGTTCGGTCTGCCGGACAGCGACGAGACCTGGCGGCACTTCATCGACCAGTGGATCACGCTGCAGGAGACCAGTGGCGTGCTGCAGGAGGTCTACGACTACTGGATCCTGGGGCAGGGCGCGTACGCCGGGGGCGATCGCTGGTCGATCCTCTCGGACGTCATCGCGCCCCCCACGCAGGACACCGATCTCGAGACCCCGCTCGAGTTCCCCGGCCTCAAGGACGAGGGCTCGATCAGGAGCCCGGACGAATGAGGACGGTCTGGACCGTCTTGAGCACGATGAGCGCCCAGAGGATCGGGCTCATCTCCTGGATGGCGTACAGCTCGAACCGCAGCTTCTCCTCGGCGGCATCCACGGTGTTGCCGTAGCGGTACATCACCTGCGCCCAACCGGTGAGGCCGGGCTTGACCGAGAAGCGGGTGGAGTAGAAGGGGATCTGCTTCTCGAGCTCGCGCACGAAGACGTCGCGCTCGGGACGGGGACCCACCATGGCCATGTCGCCGATGAGCACGTTGTAGAACTGCGGGAGCTCGTCGAGGCGGCTGCGGCGGAGGAAGCGGCCGATCGCGGTGACGCGGGGGTCGGTGCTTCCCTGGGACCACTGGGCGCCGGCCTTCTCGGCGTCGGTGGTCATGGTGCGGAGCTTGTAGATGGTGAAGGGCTTCTCGTTGAGGCCCAGGCGCTCCTGGCTGTAGAACACCGGTCCGCCGTCCTGCAGCTTGATGGCGATGGCGGCCAGGGCCAGGGGGATGGCGCCGATCAGGAGCCCGACCAGGGCCGTGCCGATGTCGAACAGGCGGGTGGCCGCGGCGAGGGTGGGGCTGCTGTAGCCGAACTCGGGCCCGAAGAGGATGCCCTGGTCGGCGACGTAGCGGATCGGCACCTTGCCGGTGAGCCGCTTGTACAGGGACGGCATGTCGCGGACGTCGACGCCCTCGGCCTTGAGCCGCATGAGCGAGGTGACGAGCTCGGGGCGCATGCCGGAGCGGGCGGCCACGACCACCATCTTCACGCCCCGGGTGGCGACGACGCGGGACAGGTCGTCGCCGTTGCCGAGGATGGGGAGCTCGGGGATGTGGCTCTCGGTGACCACGTCGTCGATGAAGCCGATGGGCTGGAAGGAGTCCTTCACGTGGTGGGGGATGAGCAGCTCGCGGCCGATGAGGTGACCGCCGTCGCCGGCACCCACGATGAGGGTGGTGATCCGCTCGCCCGGAGCCTGGATGCGGGACGCCAGGTAGCGCCAGCTGAGGAGCAGCGTGGTGAAGCTCAAGGTGCCGAGGCCGACGATGCCGCGGCCCCAACGCCACTGGATCACCACGAAGGACAGCAGCAGCTGGAGCAGGAACGCGCCGGCGACGGCGAACACCAGACGCAGCTGCTCACGGCTCTGGCGGAAGTCGCGGCGGGGGTTGTAGGCGTCTGCGATGTACAGCAGCAGCATGTGGGACAGCAGGAAGCCCGCGGAGGAGCCCGTCGACACATCGAGGATCTCGACGAGGTTCACCGATTGGCCCATCCAGGCGAGGCGCAGGAAGTGGCCGAGGTAGATCGCGAGCAGGCCGATGAGCGTGTCGCCCACGATGAGCGTGAGCTGGCGCTTCGTGTACGGGATGCCGAAGAAGATCATCGGGTACTCCAGTGGGGGCAGTCCGGGATCACCATACAGGCTGGGGAGGGGGCGATGACATCGCGCGGACGGGCCTCGACACCGAAGAGAACGGCTTCGCTGGTAGGAGGCCCGCACTCTGGTTGATCGGAGTGTCGTCAGAGGCGTCTGCAGGGGTACGTCCCATGGTGCACCCACCGGACCCCATCCGACCGATGGTGCGTCTTGCTGATCGGTACGAGGGCGGCTGGTGGACGTTCTTCTGCATGGCTCGTGATCGCACGATGTCTGTTGCCCGGTCCTGCACGGGGGGTTTCCGATAGTGACGGAGGGCGAGGCGCTCCCCTGCATCGGCATATCGGCACATTCGTGGACGGCTGCTGGGACATCCCGGCGGTGTCCGATCCGGGGTACAACGGAGCCGGAGGTGCCCTTGGTGGACATCGGAGGCCAGGTGGTGGTCCGGCCCGTGCAGGCGGGGGACGACCGGGCACTGTCGGACATCATCCGGCGTGTGCTCGCGGAGTTCGGCGCGAACCGTCCCGGGTTCGCGTGGCAGGACCCGGAGCTCGACGCCATGTCGCGGGCCTATGCCGGCGACGATCGCCTGTACGTGGTGGCGGAGCGGGACGGTGAGCTCCTCGGAGGCGCGGGCATCGGTCCGCTGGCCGGCGAGGAAGGCACCTGCGAGCTGCAGAAGATGTACCTGTTGCCATCCGCCCGGGGGCAGGGTGTGGGCCGGGCGCTGATGGTCCGCCTCCTGCAGGCCGCGCGCCGGCGGGGATACCGCAGGGTCTACCTGGAGACCCTCACGGGCATGGACGCGGCCCAGAAGCTGTACCTGGGCTTCGGGTTCGAGCGCCTCGATCGCCCGCTGGGCCAGACCGGACACGGCGGCTGCGATCGGTGGTTCCTGCTCCACCTGCCCGACTGATGCGGGGTCGCCCGACCGGGTCTTGACGCGCCCTGCGACGTCCTCCATGTTGCCGCCAGGACCCGGAGGGAGCGGCATGATCCAGGCAATCACCTTCGATCTGTGGGACACCCTGGTGGTGGACGACTCCGACGAGCCCGTACGGGCCGAGCGGGGCCTGCCGACCAAGGTGGCGGAACGCTGGAACATGATCCGCAGCGCCGTCCACGATCAGCGCCCCGACATTCCCGAGGCTGCGGTGGAACAGACCTGGGACTCGGTCAACCGCCTGTTCCGGTACCTGTGGAAGAACGAGCACCACACGCCCGACCTCCGCTGGCGCATCGGCCAGGTGTACGACCGCCTGGGGGTGCACCGGGGGCACGAGTTCGACGATCTCGTGGACCACATCGCACGGATGGAGGTGGTGATCCCGCCGCGTCTCGCGCCGGGGATCGAAGCGTGCCTGGCCACCCTGGCGGCACGGTGGCCGCTGGCGGTCATCTCGGACGCCATCGTCACGCCGGGTCCGCAGCTGCGGCAGATCCTCGAGGATCACGGCATCGCCCGGCACTTCTCTGCCTTCGTGTTCAGCGACGAGGTCGGGGCGGCCAAACCCGATCGCAAGGTGTTCGACGAGGCCGCAGAGCGGCTGGGCGTGCCGGTGAAGGCGCTCGCGCACGTGGGCGACCGGGAGGCCAACGACGTCGCGGGGCCTCATGGCGTGGGGGCGAAGGCCGTGCTGTACACCGGCTGCGTCGACCGGGGCGCCGCATCCACCTCGGCCGACGCCGTGTGCGCGCACCACGACCAGCTGCCGGCCATCCTCGACGTGCTCGCCGGAGAGATCCCCTGATGGACTGGGCATCCGAGCTGGCGGGCCGCTTCGAGCGCGGCTTCTCGCCCACTCCCCACGTGCTGCGCACGGTTGGCCGCGAAGCCGAGTACCCGGTGGTCCACCCCGACGGCACCGCGGCCGACATCTCGGTGCTGTGGCCCCACCTGGCCGCGTCCGGGCGGTTCCGGGAGCAGCGGGAGGGGGATCTGCTCGTGGCCCTGGAAGGCGACGAGCTCACCTTCACCGCCGAGGTCGGCAGGGGCACGATCGAGCTGATCGTCGGTCCGCGGGACGACCTGCTGCAGATCAAGGCCGACATCGAGCGCGGCATGGAGGCCATGCTCGCCGCGGCCGACGCCGAGGGGCTGTGGATCCTCGGCTACGGCGTGCAGCCGGTCACGCCCGCGAGTGTGGCGCTGATGACCCCCAAGCAGCGCTACGGTGTGTTGCACCAGGTGCTCGGGGATGCCTGGCTCTGGTTCACGGCCACCTCGGCCGATCAGGTGCACGCGGCTGTCAGCCGCGACGAGGTGGTGGCCGCGACCAACGTGGCCAACCTGCTCGCCCCCGTCACCGTGGCGCTCACGGCCAACTCCGCCATCATGAACGGCGAGCCCGTGGGCGTGTGCAGTGCCCGAGAGGCCACCATGGGGGCGATCCACGCCGAGGGGAGCCGTCACGGCATGGTCGCGAGGCCATCGGCCGACCTCGCCGACTGGATCGGCAACACCTTCGACCTGCACTTCCTGATGGAGCGCACCAACGGCGACAACAAGCCCCACGAGGGCAGCTTCGCCCAGTGGCTGCAGGCCCACCACACGGTGAGCGTCGACGACGCCTTCGCCGCCTGGCTGCACCACGACCACTACATCTGGAACTCGGCACGTCCCCGCAGCGCCCACGGCACCGTCGAGATGCGGGCCCCCTGTCAGCAGCCCTGGCGGGAGCACATGGCGGCCTCCGCGCTCGGCGTCGCAATGCTGCAGGCCCACCGGTCCATCGGGGCGTTCCTGGAGCGGGAGCTCGGCGCGAACCCGTGGCCGGCCATGCGTCAGTGGCATCCCCAAGCGGTTCGCGAGGGTCTGGCGTCCGATGAGCCAGTTCCCGGGCTGATCCGGGGGGTTCTCGATCGGTGTGCCGAAGGACTGCTTGCGCGAGGGCGCGGAGAGGAGGTCCTGCTCGACCCGCTCTTCGACCGGCTGCAGCAGCGGTGCAACCCCGCCCAGCGCTCCGTCCGGGTCTTCGAGGAGGAGGGTCTGGCCGGTTTCCTGCGCCACGTGAGGGTCCGCTGATGTGGTGGGTGTTCATGGCGGCAGCCCTTGCAGGGCCTACTCGGGTGGTGGCGGTGGGCGACGTGCACGGTGACCTGGCGCGTGCCAGGGCCGCGTTCGCGCTCGGGGGCCTCGTCGACGACGACGGGCGGTGGTCCGGTGGCTCGACGGTGGTCGTCCAGGTGGGCGATCAGCTCGATCGCGGCCACGAGGAGCGGGCGCTGATGGACTGGCTGGCGGGTCTGCGGGTGCAGGCCGAGGCCGCCGGGGGCCGGGTGGTGCCGCTGCTGGGCAACCACGAGATCATGAACGCCCAGGGTGACTTCCGGTACGTGTCGCCCCGGGGCTTCGAGGACTTCGCCGATCAGGCCGAGCACCTGCCGGAGGCCCTGAAGGGCCGGGTGCCGCCCAAGGTCCAGGGCCGCGCGGCCGCCTTCCTGCCAGGCGGCAGCTTCGCCCGGCGCCTGGCGAACCAGCCCGTCACCTTCGCCCACGGCGGCACGCTGTTCGTCCACGGCGGGCTGCACAAGGAGCACGTGGACTACGGGCTGCAGCGGCTCAACGAGGAGACCCAGGCGTGGCTGCGGGGGGAGCGGGCGAGCCTGCCCTACCCGATGCTCACCGACACGGCGCCGGTGTGGACCCGCGCGCTGTCGGTGGGCAGTCCGCAGGCGGAGGCCTGTGCCGAGGCGGAGGCGCTGCTCGATCGCCTGGGACTGCAGCGGATGGTGGTGGCCCACACCCCTCAGCCCACCGGGATCGGCAGCGTGTGCGATGGCCGCGTGTGGCGGGTCGACGTGGGGCTGTCGGAGCACTACGGCGGGCCCCTCCAGGTACTCGAGATCGTCGGCGACGAGGTTCGCGTCATCCGGGAGTAGCAGGCGCGGAGACGGCCTGCCGGCCCGGTCGCCGCTGGGGCGCGGAGACGGCCTGCCGGCCCGGTCGCCGCCGGTGCTTCGTCGCTTCCGTCGGGACGTACAGGAGTACGTCCTCTCCCTTGCTCCTCGCCCCGACGGCGACCGGGCGCGGCAGGCCTCGGGTGTGCGGCTGAAGGGGGGGCGCTGGGATTGCCTTCGCGTTCGGGGCGGGTCGACGGAAGGGGCGCTCGGCGCCCTGCCGGCCCCCGATGCTTCGTCGCGATGCTCCTCGCCTCGCCGGCCCCCAGGACGCCTCTGGGTGGTGGTCGGTGGACGCAGAAGCGGAGGAGCGGGTTCGGCGGGTGGGGGTCTGTGCCACCCTCCGCTTCCTCCGCTTCCTCCGCGTGAGCGCCGCGGGCACGTCGTGCCTGCGGGCGCTCGCGGGGTTCGTCAGTTGCAGACCGAGGTGCCGCAGCTCACGCTCGTCGTCGCGGGGTAGCTGTAGCTGGCGCTGCTGTCGTGGATGTAGACGTCGTCGGGGCTGTTTCCGCTGAAGTCGCTGCTGGTGAGACCCGCGGTGCTGCCGTCGAGGTGGATGGCGCCGCCGTCGTAGCTGCCGCTCGCCGTGTTGTCCTCGAAGGTGCAGGTGTCGAAGCTCGCGGTGCCGTCCAGTACGGCCACGGCGCCACCGTCACGGCCGGCCGTGTTGTCGGAGAAGGTGGTGTCGGACACGGTCAGCTCGCCTTCGTCCACCGCCACGGCGGCCCCGTCCCAGTCGGCCTGGTTCCAGGTGAAGGTGCTGCCATCGACGACCAGCTCCGCGCTGCTCCCGGTGACGAACGCCGCGCCGCCGTCCTGGCCTGCCGCGTTGGCGGTGAAGGTGCTGCTCGAGATGGTCACGGTGCCGTCCCGGACCTCGACGGCGCCGCCGGTCTTGCCCACCACGTTGTTGGAGTAGGTGCAGTCCGTGGCGGTCATCGAGGGCGGCATGATGCCGCTCAGGTCGGACAGGCTCGCGGCCAGCATGGCGCCGCCGTAGGGGGCGTCGTTGTCGTCGAACTCCATGTTGTCCAGGGTCACCACCGCGTTCTGGCCGGCGAAGATGGCGCCGCCACCGTTCAGGGCCGTGCAGGTGTTGCCGTTGATGAAGCCGTCGGAGAAGCTCGCCGTGCCGCCCACCACCGCCACCGCCGAGCCGGCGTGCTGGCTGTCGTTGTTGGAGAAGGTGGTGTTGGTCGAGACCAGGCTGCAGCCACCGCCGATGCCCATGGCCGCGCCGTACTTGCCGGTGCTGTTGTTGTCGAAGGTGCAGTCGTCCACCGTGAGGCTCGCGTCCGCCACACAGTGCAAGGCACCGCCGAAGGGCACGTTGGAGGTGGCCGCGGGCAGGGTGTACTCGCTGTCGCCGTCCTCGAAGGTGATGCCGGTGAGCTCCACGTCGATGTTGTCGGTCTGGATGACGACCATGGTCTTCGTGCCGCCGCCCATCAGGTGCACCTTGTTCTGGCCGTCGAGGCCGTGCACCGCGACGTTCGCCGTGAACTCCATCCTCACGTAGTAGTCGCCGGAGCAGATGTTGACGTAGCCGTCCTCGTCGAGGTCGATCTGGGCCGGTGAGCCGTGGGATCCGGAGGCGAACAGGGCCGACAAATCCTCGATGGTGCCGTCGTCCTTGAACCAGGTCACCAGCTCGTCGTCGTCGGTCCAGGTCAGGTCGCCGCAGTCGTTCTGCAGCCCGTCGCACAGCTCCACGCCGCCGGGCATGCTGCCGTCGTCCTCGTCGTCGCAGTCGTCCGGGTTGTCCACGTAGTCGGGAAGCGGGTCGCAGGCGTAGACGACGACGTCGCTGTCGCCGTAGCCGTCACCGTCGGTGTCGGCGAAGTAGGGCGTCATGTCGATGGCGTCCTCGTCGATCTCGCCGTCGCAGTCGTCGTCGATGTCGTTGCACAGCTCGTCTGCGCCGGGGTGGACGGTGGCCACGGTGTCGTCGCAGTCGGTGTCGTCGTCGACGTAGCCCGCGGGTGCGTCACACGCGTCGGTGGAGATGTCCGGATCGCCGTAGCCGTCGCCGTCGGCATCCGCGTGGAAGGTCTCCTCCACCCCTTCGTCGATCAGCCCGTCGCAGTCGTCGTCGATGAGGTTGCAGACCTCCGGTGCGCCCGGGTTCACCGCGCCGTCGGTGTCGTCGCAGTCGGAGTCGTCGCCGACGTAGCCGGGCGGCTGGTTGCATGCCTGCACGACGTCGCCGGCGTCGCCGTAGCTGTCGCCGTCGTCATCGGCGTACCAGTCGTCCTGGTCGATGGCGTCGTCCTCGTCGGTGAGGCCGTCGCAGTCGTCGTCGATGCCGTTGCAGACCTCGTCGGCGCCGGGGTTCACGGCCGCGTCGTCGTCGTCGCAGTCGGTGTCGTCGCCGACATGGCCGGGAGGCTGGTTGCAGGCCTGGGTGGTGTCGTCGGCGTCGCCGTATCCGTCGCCGTCGTCATCGGCGTACCAGGTGTCCGCATCGATGGCGTCGTCCTCGTCCACCAGGCCGTCGCAGTCGTCGTCGATGCCGTTGCAGATCTCCGGTGCACCCGGGTTCACGCCGAAGTTGCCGTCGTCGCAGTCGGTGTCGTCGGAGATGTAGCCCTCGGGCTGGGTGCAGGACGTGACCTCGCTGTCCGGATCGCCATACCCGTCCCCATCCACGTCGGCGTACCAGTCGTCGGCGTCGATGGCGTCCGGCTCGTCGATCAGGCCGTCGCAGTCGTCGTCGATGCCGTTGCAGACCTCGTCGGCGCCGGGGTTCACGGCGAAGGCGTCGTCGTCACAGTCGGTGTCGTCCGTCACGCGGCCGTCCGAGACCTCGCACTCCTCGAGTCCCGCGTCCGGGTCGCCGTAGCCGTCGCCGTCGGCATCCGCGTAGCTGGTGACCAGCAGGTCCTCGTCGACGAGGCCATCGCAGTCATCGTCGATGCCGTTGCAGACCTCGTCGGCGCCGGGGTTGATGTCGGCGTTGCCGTCGTTGCAGTCGGTGGCGTCATCCACGTAGCCGGGAGGCGCCTGGCAGGCCTCGATGGGGTTGTTCGGGTTGCCGTAGTCGTCGCCGTCGCCGTCGCCGAACCAGGTGGAGATGTCGCCTTCGAAGCTGTCGTCGGCGTCGTCGACGAGGCCGTCGCAGTCGTCGTCGATGCCGTTGCAGACCTCGGCCGCGCCGGGGTGGATGGCCGCGTCGTCATCGTCGCAGTCGGTGTCGTCCTGCACGTAGCCGTCGGTGTCGCCGTTGGCGCAGATGAGCACCTCGGGACCGGCACCGTAGTCGTCGCCGTCACCGTCGGCGTGCCAGACCTCCTGATCGATGACCGAGGGGTCGGCATCGTCGACGAGGCCGTCGCAGTCGTTGTCGACCCCGTCGCACACCTCGTCGGCGGCAGGGTTGATGTCGACGTCCAGGTCGTCACAGTCGTCGTTGTTGGGCACGTGGCCGGCCACGGGCTCGCAGGAGTTCACCGGGTCGCCGTCCTCGTCGCCGAAGCCGTCCGTGTCGTCGTCCGGGTACCAGTCCACGAAGGTGGCGTCCTCGTCGATGAGGCCGTCGCAGTCGTTGTCGAGGTCGTCGCAGACCTCCGGAGCGCCCGGGTACACCGTGTTGTTGGTGTCGTCGCAGTCGGTGTCGTCGGAGACGTACCCGCTGGGCACCGTGCACGCGTCGGTGGTGCTGCCGGCATCACCGAAGCCGTCGCCGTCGTCGTCGGCGTAGAACGTGTCCTGCACACCCTCGTCGATCAGGCCGTCGCAGTCGTCGTCGATGCCGTTGCAGATCTCCTCGGCACCCGGGTTCACCGCGGCATCGGCGTCGTTGCAGTCGTCCTGGCTCGTCGGCGCGTCGACGTAGCCGGGGGGCGCCATGCAGGCCTGCACGGTGTCGGAGGCGACGGTCCAGTCATCGCCGTCCTGGTCGCCGTAGAAGGTCAGCAGCACGCCCTCGTCGATCTGCCCGTCGCAGTTGTCGTCGATGCCGTTGCAGACCTCGGTCTGGCCCACGTAGACCTCACCGTTGGCGTCGTCGCAGTCGATGTTGTTCGTGGAGTGGCCCAGGGGCTGCCGGCAGGCGAGCACCTCGGGGCTGTCCTCGTCGCCCTGGCCATCGCCATCGGCGTCCACGTAGAAGACCTCCTTCACGTCCTCGTCCACCAGGCCATCGCAGTCGTCGTCGATGCCGTTGCACACCTCGACGGCGTCGGGATTCACCGCCGCCTTGGTGTCGTCGCAGTCGTCGGGATTGCGCACGTAGCCGGCGGGCTGGGTGCAGGTGTCGTTGCGTTTGTCGTTCGGGTCGCCGAAGCCATCGCCGTCGGCATCCCGGTACCAGTCCGGCGCGTCGACGGGGTCTTCGTCGATGAGCCGGTCACAGTCGTTGTCGCGCCCGTCGCAGATCTCTGGCTCGGGGACGCAGGCGGAGGCCGTGTCGACGGCTGCCATGACCTCCTCGTCGTCCGGTAGCTCCGCCTGGGCCACGATCTCCGGTCTTCCCTGGCCTTCCGCGTCCCCGTGGACATCTCCGGGGTTGATCTTCTCGAATTCCCAATCGCGTCTGCAGCCTGCTGCGCTCAGCAACAGCAGCACCGTCCATATGCGTTTCATGTCGGATTCCCACCTGGTTGCGGTGGGGGGACTCAAGTGGTTCCGGTACGCCCCCCCACCGGCTCGACGAACCACCGGACACCCTGATGTCTGGCGGAAGTCATGGCGATGCAGGCTCGATACGGCGCGTCAGGGCGGGTCCCGTCCGTTGCGGACCCATCCGGCGGGTTGCGGGGCTCGAACGCCGCGGCCCCCGACCGAGGGAGGCGAGGCGTGGGTGGACGCGCTCCTGGAGGGCCTAGCGGCAGCTCTCGACGTCGCAGCTGACCGTCGTGGGGCTGCTCCAGCTGTAGGACTGCGCACTGTTCCCGATGAAGACATCCTCGGGTGCATTGGCCTCGAAGGCCCCGTCGATGATGTCCACGCTGGCGTTGCGCAGGAAGATGGCGCCGCCGTCGTAGTCGGGGTCCGCCTCGTTGCCGGAGAAGGTCACGAGGTCGAACGTGGCGTCGCCGTCGGTGATCCACGCGGCGCCGCCTCGCCGCCCGGCCACGTTGTCCTCGAAGGTGGTGTCCTGCACGAGCAGGGAGCCGCCGTCGGTGGCGATGGCCGCCCCGTGCCAGGTGGCCTCGTTGTCGGTGAAGGTGGCGTCGGTGAGGGTCAGCCGGCTCGACGCGCCCTCCAGGTACACGCCGCCGCCCTTCTGGCCGGCGCGGTTGCCGTGGAACGTGCTGTGGGAGATCAGGACGTCGCCGTGGCGCACCTCGACGGCGGCGCCGGTCTTGGAGACCGTGTTGTTCGAGAACGTACAGTCGTCGGCGGCGACCATCGGGTCCTGCTGGCCGGACAGATCCGCCAGGCTCGCGGCGAGCATCGCTCCCCCGTAGGGGGCGGTGTTGTGGGCGAACTCCATCCGTTCGAGGGTGACGACGGCGTCCTGGCCCGCGAAGATGGCGCCACCGCCGTTGAGGGCGCTGCAGTCGTTGCCGTTGATGAAGCCGTCCGAGAAGCTCGCCGTGCCACCGGTGACGGCCACGGCGGAACCCGCGTGCTGGGCGTCGTTGTTGGAGAACGTGGTGTGGGTGGAGATGAGGTGGCAGCCGCCGGCGATGCCCATGGCCGCCCCGAACTTTCCGGTGCTGTTGTTGTCGAAGGTGCAGTCGTCGACCTCGAGCAGGGAGGCCGCGTTGCAGTGCAGGGCCCCGCCGAAGGGCACGTGGGAGGTGGCACCTGGCAGCGTGAACTCCGAGTCGCCGTCCTCGAAGGTGATGCCCCCGAGGCGCACGTGGATGTCGCTGGTGCGGATGACGGCGACCGTGCTGGTGCCACCACCGCGCAGGTGCACCTTGTTCTGGCCGTCGAGCCCCAGCACCGCCGCGTCTGCCTGCAGCTCCAGACGTACGAAGTAGTCGCCGGTGCAGATCTGCACGACGCCCGGCTCGTCGATGCGCACGTCGGCGGGATCGCCGGGGGTGCCCGAGGTGAACAACGGCGTGAGGTCCTCGTGGGAGCCGTCGGCCTTGAACCAGGTCACGATGCCGTCGTCGTTCTCCCAGCGCTCGTCACTGCAGTCGTTGCGCAGGCCGTCGCACAGCTCGATGCGCTTCTCCTTGATGCGGGAGGTGCCGTCGTCGCAGTCCTCTCCCGACTGGGTGACGAACGCGAAGCCGGAGGGATCGTCCGGGAAGGGCGCGTCGCCCACCATGAGGGGGACGGCCGTGGGTTCGACCATGCCCTGGAAGGGCGACTGGAGCGCGGCGACGATCTCCCCGCGCTGGCAGGCGCACAGGCTCACGGCGAGGAGGATCAGTGGGTGGCGCGTCATGGGGGCGGCCCCTGCGGTTCGAGCGGTTGTGGTCTCAAAAGGCTTTCTTTCGGTGTCACATCGTTCCGGCGGAACCCGACACGCGGCGTTCGTGGCGGGGTAGGGGGCTTCCCGATGGGGGGGATGGCGTACCCGCGCTTCACTGTTCTCGCGGTGGTCGATGGGCCCGCCCACGGCACCAGCTGACGAGGGGTTCGTACCCGGAACGAAGAAGCCTCCCCGGTGCCTGTGGAGGCGCCGGGGAGGCTGGGTTCCCTTCTTCTGGAGCCTACAGGCAGCTCACGGTGTCGCAGGTCACCGTGGTGGTCGTGCTGTAGCTGTACGAGGCGGAGCTGTCGCCGATGTGGACGTCGTCCGGCGCGTTGCTGCTGAAGTCGCCGTCGATGACGTCCACCAGGGAGTTCCGCAGGAAGATGCCACCACCGTCGTAGGCACCTCCGGCGGTGTTGTTGTCGAAGGTGCAGGTGTCGAACACGGCGCTGCTGTTGTTGATGGCCCAGACACCGCCACCGTGGCGTCCGGCCACGTTGTTCTCGAAGGTGGTGTTCGTCGCGTCCAGGGTGCCCTGCTGCATGCCGAGGCCGGCGCCGCGCCAGTCGGCGTCGTTGCCGCTGAAGGTCACGTCGTCGAGGGTGACGATGGCGTCGCTGCCGATGATGTACATACCGCCGCCGTTCTGGCCCGCCTCGTTGCTCGAGAAGGTGCTCGAGGAGATGGTCACGTCGCCTTCGCGCACCTCGACGGCGCCACCGGTCTTGTTCACGACGTTGTTGGTGAAGGTGCAGTTCGTGGCCGTGACGATGGGGTCGTTCACGCCCGTGAGGCTGCTGGAGAGCATGGAGGCCAGCATGGCGCCGCCGTAGGGCGCGGTGTTGTCGTCGAACTCCATGTTGTCCAGGGTCACGTTCGAGTCGGGCCCGGCGAAGATGGCGCCGCCGCCGTTGAGCGCGCCGCAGTCGTTGCCGTTGATGAAACCGTCCGAGAAGCTGGCGGTGGCGTCGACCACGGCCACCGACGAGCCGGCGTGCTGGGCGTAGTTGTTGGAGAAAGTGGTGTGGGTGCTCGTCAGGTCGCAACCGCCGGCGAGGCCCATCGCGGCGCCGAACTTGCCCGCGTTGTTGTTGTCGAAGGTGCAGTCGTCGACCGTGATCGTGGAAGCGGCCACGCAGTGCAGGGCGCCACCGAAGGGCACGTTGGAGCCGGCAACGGGGAGGGTGTACTCGGAGTCGGCGTCTTCGAACGTGATGCCGGTGAGCTCCACATCGATGTCGTCGGTGCGCACCACGACCACCGTCTTGCTGCCGCCGCCCATCAGGTGGACCTTGTTCTGGCCGTCGAGGCCGTGCACGCCGACGTTGGCGGTGAACTCCATGGAGACGTAGTAGTCGCCGGTGCAGATGTTGACGTAGCCGTCCTCGTCGAGGTCGATCTGGGCCGGTGCGGCGGACGTGCCCGAGGCGAACAGTGCGCTCAGGTCCTCGACGGTGCCGTCGTCCTTGAACCAGGTGACCGTCTCGTCGTCGTCGGTCCAGCTCAGGTCGCCGCAGTCGTTCTGCAGGCCGTCGCACAGCTCCACGCCGCCGGGCAGGGAGTCGGTGGTGGTGTCGTCGCAGTCCTCGTCGTTGTCGACGTAGCCGGGCAGCGGATCGCAGCTGTAGACCACCGTGTCGCCGTCGCCGTAGCCGTCGCCATCGGTGTCCTCGTAGTAGGCGGTTTCGTCGACCGCATCCTCGTCGACCTCGGTGTCGCAGTCGTCGTCCACGTCGTTGCAGTACTCGTCGGCGCCCGGGTGGGTCGTGGCCACCGCGTCGTCACAGTCGGTGTCGTCGCTGACATACCCGGCGGGCACGGTGCACGCCTCGGTGGTGCTGGCCGCGTCGCCGTAGCTGTCGCCGTCGGCGTCCGCGTAGAAGGTGCTCAGCAGGCCCTCGTCGATCAGGCCGTCGCAGTCCTCGTCGATGCCGTTGCAGAACTCGGTGGCGCCGGGGTTGATGGCCCAGTTGGTGTCGTCGCAGTCGGTGGCGTCGCTGGTGTAGCCGGCGGGTGCGGCGCAGGCCTCGGTGGTGTCACCGGCATCGCCGTAGTTGTCGCCGTCGTCGTCGGCGTAGAAGGTGTCGGTCACGTCCTCGTCGACGATGCCGTCGCAGTCGTTGTCCTTGCCGTCACACCACTCGGCCAGGCCGGGCTTGCGCTCGTCGTCGCTGTCGTCGCAGTCGGTGTAGTCGGTGGTGTGGCCGGCGGGCAGGGTGCAGGCGAGGGTGGGATCGAGCAGGTCGCCGTAGCCGTCCCCGTCGTCGTCGGCGTAGAAGGTGTCCTGCACGCCTTCGTCGACGGCACCGTCGCAGTCGTTGTCCTTGAGGTCACACCACTCGTCGAGGCTCGGGGCCCGGTCGGCGTCCATGTCGTCGCAGTCGTCGTAGGTGGTGACGTAGCCGGCGGGTGCGGAGCAGGCGCGGGTGTTGTCGAGCAGGTCACCGTGGCCGTCGCCGTCGTCGTCGGCGAAGAAGGTGGTCTTCACCCCCTCGTCGATGGAGCCGTCGCAGTCGTTGTCCTTGCCGTCGCACCACTCGGACAGGCTGGGGGCCCGCTCGTCGTCGGTGTCGTCGCAGTCGTCCAAGGTCGAGACGTATCCGTCGGGCACGGTGCAGGCCTGGGTGCTTTTGGCGGCGTCGCCGTGGGTGTCGCCGTCGGCGTCGGCCCAGAAGGTGGTCTGGACCCCTTCGTCGACGGTGCCGTCACAGTCGTTGTCCTTCTCGTCGCACCACTCGGCCAGGCCGGGGTTGCGCTCGTCGTCGCCGTCGTCGCAGTCCGTGGCGTCGGCCACGTAGCCGGGAGGCTGGGTGCAGGCCTGGGTGGTGTCGGAGGCATCGCCGTACAGGTCCGCGTCGTCGTCGGCGTACCAGGTGAGGGCGTTGGCGGCGTCGGGCTCGTCCACGAGGCCGTCGCAGTCGTCGTCGATGCCGTTGCAGAACTCCATGGCGCCCGGGTTCACGGCCCAGTTGGTGTCGTCGCAGTCGGAGCTGTCGGTGACGGTGCCCGCGGGCTGGCTGCAGGCGTTGATGGCCACGCCGGCGCCGTAGCCATCGCCATCGCCGTCCAGGTAGAAGTCGGTGAAGACCAGGCCATCGTCGATCAGGCCGTTGCAGTCGTCATCGACGCCGTTGCACTGCTCGGGGGCGCCGGGGAACGTGGTGGCCACCGCGTCGTCGCAGTCGGTGTCGTCGGCGACGTAGCCGGCGGGGGCGGTGCAGGCCTGGGTGTCGTTGGCGGCGTCACCGAAGCCGTCGCCATCGGAGTCCGCGTAGAAGTCGGACAGGACGCCGTCGTCGATGGCGCCGTTGCAGTCGTTGTCCTTGCCGTCACACCACTCGGCCAGGCCCGGGTTGCGCTCGTCGTCGCCGTCGTCGCAGTCGGTGGCGTCCTCCACGTGGCCGGCGGGCAGGGTGCAGGCCTGGGTGGGCGCGTTCAGGTCGCCGTATCCGTCGGCGTCGGCATCCGCGTAGAAGGTGTCCTTCACGCCCTCGTCGACGGTGCCGTCGCAGTCGTTGTCCTTGAGGTCGCACCACTCGTCGAGGCTGGGCGCGCGTTCCGCGTCGGTGTCGTCGCAGTCGTCGAAGGTGGTGACGTGACCGGCGGGCAGGGTGCAGGCCTGGGTGGCGCTCGCCAGGTCACCGTGACCGTCGCCGTCGGCATCGGCCCAGAAGGTGGTCTTCACGCCTTCGTCCACGATGGTGTCGCAGTCGTTGTCCTTGCCGTCGCACCACTCGGTCAGGCTCGGCGCCCGCTCGTCGTCGATGTCGTCGCAGTCGTCGGAGCTGGAGACGTGGCCGGCGGGAACCGTGCAGGCATCGGTGGTGTTGCCGGCGTCGCCGTGTCCGTCGCCGTCGGTGTCGGCGTAGAAGGTGGTCTGGACGCCTTCGTCGATCAGGGTGTCGCAGTCGTTGTCCTTCAGATCACACCACTCGGACAGGCTGGGGGCCCGCTCGGCGTCCGTGTCGTCGCAGTCGTCGGAACTGGTGACGTGGCCGGCGGGCAGGGTGCAGGCGTCGGTGGTGTTGCCGGCGTCGCCGTGTCCGTCGCCGTCGGTGTCGGCGTAGAAGGTGGTCTGGACGCCTTCGTCGACCAGCGTGTCGCAGTCGTTGTCCTTGAGATCGCACCACTCGGAGAGCGACGGGGCGCGATCGGCGTCGGTGTCGTCGCAGTCGTCGGAGCTCGTGGTGTAGCCTGCGGGCACGACGCAGGCCTCGGTGGTGTTGCCGGCGTCACCGTGTCCATCGCCGTCGGTGTCGGCGTAGAAGGTGGTCTTCACGCCGTCGTCGATGATACCGTCGCAGTCGTCGTCGATGCCGTTGCAGAACTCGTTGGCGCCGGGGTTCACGGCCCAGTTCGTGTCGTCGCAGTCGGTGTCGTCGAGCACGGTGCCGGCAGGCTGGCTGCAGGCGTTGATCGCGGCGCCATCGCCGTAGCCGTCACCGTCGCCGTCGGTGTACCAGTCGAGGAACACCAGGCCGTCGTCGATGATGCCGTTGCAGTCGTCATCGACGCCGTTGCACTGCTCGGGGGCGCCCGGGTAGGTGCTGGCCACCGCGTCGTCGCAGTCGGTGTCGTCGGCGACGTAGCCGGCGGGGGCGGTACAGGCCTGGGTGTCGATGGCGGCGTCGCCGAAGCCGTCGCCGTCGGAGTCCGCGTAGAAGTCGGACAGGACGCCGTCGTCGACCAGGTTGTTGCAGTCGTTGTCCTTGCCGTCGCACCACTCGGTCAGGCCGGGGTTGCGCTCGTCGTCGGCGTCGTCGCAGTCGGTGTAGTCGGTGACATGGCCGGCGGGCAGGGTGCAGGCCTGGGTGGGGTCGAGCAGGTCGCCGAAGCCGTCCGCGTCGAGGTCGGCGTAGTAGGTGTTCTTCACGCCCTCGTCGACGGCGCCGTCGCAGTCGTTGTCCTTGAGGTCACACCACTCGGTGAGGCTGGGGGCGCGGTCGGCGTCGGTGTCGTCGCAGTCGTCGAAGGTGGAGACGTAGCCGGCGGGCTGGGTGCAGGCCTGGGTGGTAGTGAGCAGGTCGCCGTGACCGTCGCCGTCGGCGTCGGCCCAGAACGTGGTCTTCACGCCTTCGTCGACGGTGCCGTCGCAGTCGTTGTCCTTGCCGTCGCACCACTCGGACAGGTGGGGTGCCCGCTCGGCGTCGCTGTCGTCGCAGTCACTGGATGTGGGAACGTAGCCGGCAGGCTGGGTGCAGGCCTCGGTCGTGCTCGAGGCGTCGCCGTGGCCGTCGCCGTCGGCATCGGCCCAGAAGACGGTCTTCACGCCCTCGTCGACGGTGCCGTCGCAGTCGTTGTCCTTCTCGTCGCACCACTCGGACAGGCTCGGGGCCCGATCAGCGTCGGTGTCGTCGCAGTCGTCGGAGCTGGAGACGTAGCCGGCAGGCTGGGTGCAGCTGAGCATGGCGTCGGCCGCGTCGCCGTGGCCGTCGGTATCGTCGTCCGCGTACCAGGTGGCCGCGTTCGCAGCGTCCGGCTCGTCGATCTCGCCGTCGCAGTCGTCGTCGATGCCGTTGCAGAATTCGGTGGCGCCGGGGTTCACGGCCCAGCTGGAGTCGTCGCAGTCGGTGTCGTCGAGCACGGTGCCGGCGGGTTGGACGCAGGCGTTGGTGACGGAGCCCGGATCGCCGTAGCCATCCCCGTCGGAGTCGTCGTACCAGTCGACGAAGACCAGGCCGTCGTCGACGAGGCCGTTGCAGTCGTCATCGACGCCGTTGCACTGCTCGGGGGCACCGGGGAAGGTGGAGGCCACCGCGTCGTCGCAGTCGGTGTCGTCGGCGACGTAGCCGACGGGGGCGGTGCAGGCCTGGGTGGTGTTCGCCGCGTCGCCGAAGCCGTCGCCGTCGGAGTCCGCGTAGAAGTCGGACAGGACGCCGTCGTCGACCAGGTTGTTGCAGTCGTTGTCCTTGCCGTCGCACCACTCGGTCAGGCCGGGGTTGCGCTCGTCGTCGGCGTCGTCGCAGTCGGTGTAGTCGGTGACATGGCCGGCGGGCAGGGTGCAGGCCTGGGTGGGGTCGAGCAGGTCGCCGAAGCCGTCCGCGTCGAGGTCGGCGTAGTAGGTGTTCTTCACGCCCTCGTCGACGGCGCCGTCGCAGTCGTTGTCCTTGAGGTCACACCACTCGGTGAGGCTGGGGGCGCGGTCGGCGTCGGTGTCGTCGCAGTCGTCGAAGGTGGAGACGTAGCCGGCGGGCTGGGTGCAGGCCTGGGTGGTGGTGAGCAGGTCGCCGTGACCGTCGCCGTCGGCGTCGGCCCAGAACGTGGTCTTCACGCCTTCGTCGACGGTGCCGTCGCAGTCGTTGTCCTTGCCGTCGCACCACTCGGTGAGGCTGGGGGCGCGCTCGTCGTCCGTGTCGTCGCAGTCGTCGGAGCTGCTCACGTAGCCGTCGGGCACGGTGCAGGCCTCGGTGGTGTGGGACGCGTCGCCATGGCCGTCTGCATCCGTGTCGGCGTACCAGGTCGAGGCGTCGGCGGCGTCGGGCTCGTCGATCTCGCCGTCGCAGTCGTCGTCGATGCCGTTGCAGAACTCGGTGGCACCGGGGTTGATGGCCCAGTTGGTGTCGTCGCAGTCGGCGTCGTCGATGACTGTGTTGGCGGGCTGGGCGCAGGCGTTGGTCACCGCGTCTGCATCGCCGTAGCCGTCGCCGTCGGAATCGTCGTAGTAGTCGGTGAAGATCAGCCCGTCGTCGACGAGGCCGTTGCAGTCGTCATCGACGCCGTTGCACTGCTCGGGGGCGCCCGGATGGGTCGTGGCGACGGCGTCGTCGCAGTCCGTCGCGTCGGCGACGTAGCCGACGGGCACGGTGCAGGCCTCGGTGGTGTTCGCCACGTCGCCGAAGCCGTCGCCGTCCGTATCGGCGTAGAAGGTGGTCTTCACGCCCTCGTCGACGGTGCCGTCGCAGTCGTTGTCCTTGAGGTCACACCACTCGGCGAGGCCCGGGTTGCGGTCGTCGTCCAGGTCGTCACAGTCGGTGGCGTCCTCGACGTAGCCGGCGGGCACGGAGCAAGCCTCGGTGCTGTTGCCGAGGTCGCCGTAGCCGTCGCCGTCCTGGTCGGCGTAGAAGGTGTCCTTCACGCCCTCGTCGACGGTGCCGTCGCAGTCGTTGTCCTTGCCGTCGCACCACTCGAGCAGGCTCGGGTTGCGCTCGTCGTCGGTGTCGTCGCAGTCGGTGTTGTCGGCGACGTAGCCGGCGGGTTGGGTGCAGGCCTGGGTGGTGCTGCCGGCGTCGCCGTGCAGATCGGCGTCCGTGTCGGCGTACCAGGTGGAGGCATCGGCGGCGTCGTCCTCGTCGACCTCGCCGTCGCAGTCGTCATCCACGCCGTTGCAGAACTCGGTGGCGCCGGGGTTGGTCGTGGCGACCGTGTCGTCGCAGTCGGTGTCGTCGCCGACGAAGCCGGAAGGCTGGCTACAGGACTCGGTGGTCGACTCGGCGTCGCCGTATCCGTCGCCATCGGCGTCCGCGTACCAGGTGGCGGCATCGGCGGCGTCGTCCTCGTCGATCAGGCCGTCGCAGTCATCGTCGACGCCGTTGCAGAGCTCGGTGGCGCCGGGGTTCGTCGTGGCGACCGTGTCGTCGCAGTCGGTGTCGTCGGCGACGTATCCGGCAGGCTGCGTGCAGCTGTTGGTGGGCGCGCCGCTATCGCCGTAGCCGTCGCCGTCGGTGTCCGCGAACCAGGTGGAGGCGTCGGCGGCGTCGTCCTCGTCGATCACGCCGTCGCAGTCGTCATCGACACCGTTGCAGAACTCGGTGGCACCGGGGTTCGTCGTGGCGACCGTGTCGTCGCAGTCGGTGTTGTCGCCCACGTGGCCCGCGGGCTGGCTGCAGCTGAGGGTGGGGGAGGCGGGGTCGCCGTATCCATCGCCGTCGGTGTCCGCGAACCAGGTCAGCGCGTCTGCCGCGTCATCCTCGTCGATCACGCCGTCGCAGTCGTCGTCGACGCCGTTGCAGAACTCGGTGGCGCCGGGGTTCGTGGAGGCCACGTTGTCGTCGCAGTCGGTGTCGTCCGCGACGTAGCCCGCGGGCTGGGTACAGGCGTTGGCCGTGTTGTCGGGATCGCCGTAGCCATCACCATCGGTGTCGGCGTGCCAGGCGGGGGCGTCCACCGCGTCGGGCTCGTCGATCACGCCGTCGCAGTCGTCGTCCACACCGTTGCAGAGCTCGTCAGCACCTGGATGGGTCGTGGCCACGGTGTCGTCGCAGTCGGTGGCGTCTTCCACGTAGCCAGGGGGCTGGGTACAGCTGTAGGTGGGGCTCGAGACATCGCCGTAGCCGTCGCCATCCACATCGGCGTACCAGACGCTCGCATCGATGGCGCTGTCCTCGTCGATGGTGCCGTCGCAGTCGTCGTCGACGCCGTTGCAGAACTCCGGCGCCCCCGGATGGGTCGTGGCGACGGAGTCGTCGCAGTCGGTGGCGTCGGACACGTACCCGGCGGGCTGGGTGCAGCTGTTGGTGGGTGCGTTCGCGTCGCCGAAGCCGTCGCCGTCCGCATCCGCGTACCAGGTGGCGGCATCGAGGGCGTCGTCCTCGTCGATCTCCCCGTCGCAGTCATCGTCGATGTCGTTGCACACCTCGATGGCGCCCGGGTTCACCGAGGTCAGCGTGTCGTCGCAGTCGGTGTCATCCGGCACGTGACCGGCAGGTTGCGTGCAGGCCTGGGTGGGGGCATCAGGGTCGCCGTAGCCGTCGGCATCCGTGTCGGCGTGCCAGGTGGAGGCATCCGCGGCGTCGTCTTCGTCGATCGCGCCGTCGCAGTCGTCGTCGACGCCGTTGCAGTACTCGGTGGCACCAGGGTTGGTGGTGGCCACGGTGTCGTCGCAGTCGGTGTCGTCGGCCACGTAGCCGATGGGCTGGGTGCAGCTCGTGACCGGCGCGCCGGCATCGCCATAGCCGTCGCCGTCGGTGTCGGCGTACCAGGTGTCGGCGTCCGCGGCATCCGACTCGTCGATCATGCCGTCGCAGTCGTCGTCGATGCCGTTGCAGATCTCCGTGGCGCCGGGATTCACGGCCGCGTTGGCATCGTCACAGTCGTCGCTGATCGAGGTGCCGCTGACGTAGCCTGCAGGGGCAGAGCAGGCCTCCACCCGGTCGCTGGCGACGGTCCAGCCGTCGGCGTCGCCATCCGCGAAGTACGTGCGCTTCACGCCCTCGTCCACCAGACCGTCGCAGTCGTCGTCGATCTCGTTGCAGACCTCCGGGGCCCCTGCGTACACCTGATCGTCGCTGTCGTCGCAGTCGGTGTTGTTCTCCACGAAGCCCGCAGGCGGCGTGCACGCCAGGGTCTCCGGCGCGTTCACGTCACCCTGCCCGTCGCCGTCGACGTCGGCGTAGTAGGTGGTCAGCGTGCCTTCGTCGATCTCGCCGTCGCAGTCGTCGTCGACCCCGTTGCACACCTCCTCCGCGCCCGGATGGGTGGTGGCCGTGGCGTCGTCACAATCCGTGCCATCCTTCACCCATCCTTCAGGCTGCACGCAGACGTCATTGCGGCTGTCGTTCGGATCGCCGTAGCCGTCGCCATCCGCGTCCCGGTGGTAGGTCGGTGCGTCGGTGGGGTCGTCGTCGACCAGCCGGTTGCAGTCGTTGTCGAGGCCGTCGCACACCTCGGGGGTGGGGATGCACTCGGCGGCCGTGTCGACGGACATGTCGGTGTCGGTGGTCGAGGCGGGGCCGTCGGCCTGGCCGACGATCTGTGGGACGGGGGTGTCCTCGACCTGGCCCACGGCATCGGGCCGGAGTGCAATGGTGTACTCGGGCGCCTCGCAGGCGTGGAGGAGGAGGAGGGCAGCGGCGGCGAACAAGCGGTTCATGGAGGGTCCGACAGCGGCAGGGTGAATCGGCGGCTGGTCAAGAACTTTCCAAACCGCAGCCTCGACATCTGCTTGACGAGACGGGGATCAAGGTCCTTCCGGTTCGATGCGGGGGCCTCCCATGGGGGTGATCTCGTACTTGCGCTCGAATCCGATGGGACCGGTCGAGGCGGGTGGAATCGTCGGACGTTCAACCGGTTGAGGAAGATTTTCCTCCGCAAGAACGAAGGCGCGGGCCGCCCGCTCCCGGAGGAGCGGAGGGCCCGCGACCGGCCGAGGCCGGAGACTACAGGCAGCTGACGTCGTCGCAGCTCACCGTGGTCGTGGTGCTGTAGTTGTACTGGGTGTTGTTGTCGCCGATGTACACGTCGTTGGTGCTGTTGGCGATGAAGTTGCTGCTGGTGATGTCCACGATGGAGCTCTCGAGGTAGATGCCGCCGCCGTCGTAGGCGTTGCCGGTGACGCCACCGTCGAAGGTGCAGCTGTCGAAGCTCGCCTCGGCGTTGTCGGTGATCCAGGCGCCCGCGCCGTCGCGGTAGGCCAGGTTGTCGGTGAAGTCGGAGTTGCTGACGGCCAGCACACCGCCCTCCATGCCGATGGCCGCGCCGTGCCAGCTGGACACGTTGTCGAAGAACCAGACATCGTCGAGGGTGACGTTCGCATCGGCGCCGACGACGAACAGCGCGCCGCCCTTCTGGCCCGCGGTGTTGTCGGAGAAGTCGCTGCTGCTGATGGACACGGTGCCTTCGCGGACCTCGACGGCGCCGCCGGTCTTGTCCACGTCGTTGAAGCTGAAGGTGGAGTTGGTCACCGTCACGACGGGGTCGGAGAAGCCGGTGAGGTCACTGAGGCTGGCTGCGAGCATGCCGCCGCCGTAGGGGGCGGTGTTGCCGTCGAACTCCATGTTGTCGATGGTCACGTCGCCGTCCTGGCCGATGAAGATGGCGCCGCCACCGTTCAGCGCGTTGCAGACGTTGTCGTTGATGAAGCCGTTGGAGAAGCTCGCGGTGGCGTCGGTGACGGCCACGGCGGAGCCGGCGTGCTGGCTCTCGTTGTTGGAGAACGTGGTGTTGGTGCTGGTGAGGTTGCAGCCGTCTGCGATGCCCATGGCCGCGCCGAACTTGCCTGCGTTGTTGTTGTCGAAGGTGCAGTCGTCCACGGTCAGGGTGATGTCGCCGACACAGTGCAGGGCACCGCCGAAGGGCACGTTGGAGCCGGCGGAGGGCAGGGTGTACTCCGCATCGCCGTTCTCGAAGGTGATGCCGGTGAGCTCGACCATGATGTCGTCGGTGCGCAGGACCGCGACGGTCTTGGAGCCGCCACCGCTCAGGTGCACCTTGTTCTGGCCGTCGAGGCCGTGCACGTCGACGCTCGCGGTGAACTCCATCCGCACGTAGTAGTTGCCGGTGCAGATGTTGACGTAGCCGTCCTCGTCGAGGTCCACCTGGGCGGGTGCGCCGAGGGAGCCGGACGCGAACAGGGTGGACAGATCCTCGATGGTGCCGTCGTCCTTGAACCAGGTGACCACCTCGTCGTCGTCGGTCCAGGTCAGGTCGCCGCAGTCGTTCTGCAGGCCGTCGCACAGCTCCATGCCGCCGGGCAGGTTGTCGCCGTTGGTGTCGTCGCAGTCCTCGTCGTTGTCGACGTAGCCGGGGAGCGGATCACAGGACCAGACCTGGGTCTCGCCGTCACCGTAGCCGTCGCCGTCGGTGTCCTCGAAGTAGGGCAGCATGTCCACGGCGTCCTCGTCCACCTCGGTGTCGCAGTCGTCGTCCACGTCGTTGCAGAACTCGTCGGCGCCCGGGTAGGTCGTGGCCACGGTGTCGTCGCAGTCGGTGGCGTCGGTGACGTAGCCGGCGGGCAGGGCGCAGGCGGTGATGCTGTCGAAGGCATCGCCGTAGTCGTCGCCGTCGTCGTCGGCGTAGAAGGTGGTCAGCAGGCCTTCGTCGATGACGTTGTCGCAGTCGTCGTCGATGCTGTTGCACACCTCGGTCTCACCGGGGTTGACGGCCGCGTTGGTGTCGTCGCAGTCGGTGTTGTCGGTGGTCGATGCAGGCGGTGCCACGCAGGCGTTGGTGGCGCTGCCCGTGCCGTAGCCGTCGCCATCGGCGTCGGTGTAGTAGTCCTGGAACAGCAGCCCCTCGTCGGTGGAGCCGTCGCAGTCGTTGTCCAGGCCGTCGCAGATCTCGGTGGCGCCGGGGTTGATGGCCGCGTTGGTGTCGTCGCAGTCGCCGTCGACGGAGACCGTGCCGGCGGGTGCCACGCAGGCGTTGGTGGCCGGGCCGTCGCCGTAGCCGTCGCCGTCCAGGTCGGTGTACCAGTCGGTGTAGGTGATGCCGTCGTCGATGACGCCGTCGCAGTCGTCATCGATGCTGTTGCACTGCTCCGGGGCGCCGGGGTTGATGTTGACCTCGGTGTCGTCGCAGTCGGTGTCGTCGGTGGTGTAGCCGGCGGGCACGGTGCAGGCGTCGGTGGTGGTGCCGGCATCGCCGTAGCCGTCGCTGTCGGCGTCCGCGTAGTAGGTGTTCAGCAGGTTCTCGTCGACCTGGCCGTCGCAGTCGTTGTCCTTGCCGTCGCACCACTCCACGAGGTTCGGGGCGCGCTCGTCGTCGGTGTCGTCGCAGTCGGTGCTGTCGGAGACGTGGCCCGCGGGAACGGAGCAGGCCTGCTCGGGGGCGTTCAGGTCGCCGTAGCCGTCGCCGTCGTCGTCGGCGTAGAAGGTGGACAGAACACCCTCGTCGATGGCGCCGTCGCAGTCGTTGTCCTTGCCGTCACACACCTCGGTCTCACCAGGGTTGCGGTCGTCGTCGGTGTCGTCGCAGTCGGTGTTGTCGGAGACGTAGCCGGGGGGCGCGGTGCAGGCCTCGACGGTGTCGGTGGCGTCGCCGTAGCCGTCGCCGTCCGCGTCGGCCCAGAAGTCGCTGAGCACGCCCTCGTCCACGGTGCCGTCGCAGTCGTTGTCCTTGCCGTCGCACACCTCGAGCTCGCCGGGGTTCACCTCGTCGTCGGTGTCGTTGCAGTCGGTGGCGTCGGAGACGTAGCCGGGGGGCTGGTTGCAGGCCTGGATGACCTGGTTGCCGTTGCCGTAGCCATCGCCGTCGGCATCGGCGTACCAGTCGTCGGCATCCGCCGCGTCGGCCTCGTCGATCACGCCGTCGCAGTCATCGTCGATGCCGTTGCACAGCTCGGTGGCGCCGGGGTTCACCAGCGGTGCGGCGTCGTCGCAGTCGGTGTCGTCGGAGACGTAGCCGACGGGCTGGTTGCAGGCGACGACGAGGTCGTCGGCATCTCCGTAGCTGTCACCGTCGAAGTCGGCGTACCAGTCGTCGGCGTCGATGGCGTCCGCCTCGTCGATGAGGCCGTCGCAGTCGTCGTCGTAGCCGTTGCAGAACTCGATCGCGCCGGGGTTGATGGCCTCGTCGGTGTCGTCACAGTCGGTGTTGTCCGCGACGCGGCCCGCCGAGATGAGACACTCCTGGATGCCGGTGCCCGCGTCGCCGTAGCCGTCGCCATCGGCGTCGGCGTAGCTGATGGTGAGCAGGTTCTCGTCCACCTGGCCGTCACAGTCGTCGTCGATGCCGTTGCAGACCTCGGCGGCGCCCGGGTTCACGGCGGCGTTGCCGTCGTTGCAGTCGGTCGCGTCGTCGGTGTAGCCCGGAGGCATCGCGCAGGACTCGATGCTGGCGTTGGGGTTGCCGTAGTTGTCGCCGTCCACGTCGGCGTACCAGGTCTGGTCGGCATCACCGACGTAGTTGGGATCGTCGTCGTCCACGAGGCTGTCGCAGTCGTCGTCGATGCCGTTGCAGATCTCGTCGGCGCCCGGGTTGATGTTGGCGTTGCCGTCGTTGCAGTCGGTGTTGTCGAGGACCGCGTTGTTCGGCTGTGAACAGGCGTTGGTGGCGGAGCCCGCGCCGTAGCCGTCCCCGTCGAAGTCCGTGTACCAGTCCTGGAAGAGCATGCCCTCGTCGGCGAGGCCGTCGCAGTCGTCGTCGATGCCGTTGCAGACCTCGGTGGCACCGGGGTTCACGGCCGCGTTGTTGTCGTTGCAGTCGGTGTTGTCCTGGACGTAGCCGGCGGGCTCCGTGTCGGGGCAGAAGAGCTGGGCGTTGCCCGCGCCGTAGTCGTCGCCGTCGCCGTCGGCCCACCAGGTCTCCTGGCCGGTGACGGAGGCGTCGTCGTTGTCGACGAGACCGTCGCAGTCGTTGTCGATGCCGTCACAGATCTCGGTGGCGGCGGGGTTCACGTCGGCGTCGGTGTCGTCGCAGTCGCCGGGGGCGGAGACGTAGCCGGCGGGGGTCAGGCAGGACTCCACGGAGTCGTCGTCGTCGCCGTAGCCGTCGCCGTCATCGTCGGCGTACCAGGTACCGAGGCTGCCGTTGTAGTCCGGGTCGTCGTCGTCCACGAGGGTGTCGCAGTCGTCGTCGTAGCCGTTGCAGACCTCGGGCGCGCCGGGGTGGATGTTGCCGTTGGTGTCGTCGCAGTCGGTGTTGTCGATCACCGTGTCGGCAGGCTGCTGACAGGCGTTGATGGCCGTGCCGGCGCCGTAGCCGTCGTTGTCGTTGTCCGGGTAGTAGTCGGTGAAGGTCATGCCCTCGTCGGTGAGGCCGTCGCAGTCGTCGTCGACGCCGTTGCAGATCTCGGGGGCGCCGGGGTTGATGCTGGCCTCGGCGTCGTTGCAGTCGGTGTCATCCTGCACCCAACCGGCGGGGACCGCGTTGTTGCAGAACTCCACCGCATTGCCGGCGCCGTAGTTGTCGCCGTCGTTGTCGACCCACCAGTCGGACTTCAGGCCCTCGTCGATCTGGCCGTCGCAGTCGTCGTCGATGTTGTTGCAGATCTCGGTGGCGCCGGGGTTCACCGAGCTCAGCGTGTCGTTGCAGTCGGTGTCGTCGGTGACCGTGCCGAGAGGCTGGCTGCAGGCGCTGATGGCGTTGCCGGCGCCGTACCCGTCGGAGTCGCCGTCGGTGTAGTAGTCGGTGAAGACCAGGCCGTCGTCGATCAGGCCGTTGCAGTCGTCGTCGATGCCGTTGCAGACCTCGGTGGCGCCCACGTACACGCTGCTGTTGGCGTCATCGCAGTCGAGGTTGTTGTCGGAGTGGCCGAGGGGCTGGGTGCAGGCCTCGACCTCGGGGCTGTCCTCGTCGCCCTGGCCGTCACCGTCGGCGTCGACGTAGAAGATCTCCTTCACGTCCTCGTCGATGTCGCCGTCGCAGTCGTCGTCGATGCCGTTGCAGACCTCGTCGGCGCCCGGGTTCACCGAGGACTTCGTGTCGTCGCAGTCGGTGTTGTCGCGCACGTACCCCGGAGGCGGCTCGCAGGTGTCGTTGCGCACGTCGTTCGGATCACCGTACCCGTCGCCATCGGCGTCCCGGTACCAGTTGGGGGCGTCGGTGGGATCCTCGTCGATGATCCGGTCGCAGTCGTTGTCGAGACCGTCGCAGATCTCCGGTGACGGCTCGCACTCGCCGGCGGGCTCGACGTCGGAGCCGGTGTCGACGACATCGGTGGGACCCTCGGCGTTCCCGACGATCATCGGCGTGGCGTTGTCCTCGGTGGATCCTCCGCCTACGTCCAGCAGGTAGGGGTCGATCTTGCCCCCACACCCGGCGAACAGCGCCAGCGCCCACAACATCCATGTCTTCTTCATGACGGTCACCTTCGGTACGGTCGTGTCGGCGCCCCGTGGCAGTCGGGACGCGTGGAGAAATCTTCCGGAATCCGGACCCTTGGACATCCGCCTGACGAAGGGTGCTTTTCAGGTGACTTGGGGGCGGTCGGGGCAGTGCCCATCGGGGGGAAACCGTACGAGAAGTACATTCAGATGGGCTTGTCCGAGCCGCCACCGGTGCGGTGATCGGTACGCTCCGAACGGCGACCCTGGACGCGGCTGCGCCACCCTGGCGGCCAGGGTGGCGGAAGTTTTTCGACCCAAGAGGGTGTCGCGCACCCGCCGGAGCGGGGGCCGCGACGTCACGCACTCAGAGGCAGCTGACGTCGTCGCAGCTCACGCTCGTGGTGGTCGGGTACGTGTACGAGGTGTTGTTGTCGCCGATGTACACGTCGTCGGGGTTGTTGCTGACGAAGTCCACGTCGGTGAGGTCGGCCGTGGAGTCCTCGAGGAAGATGGCGCCGCCGTCGTCGGCGTCGTTGTCCTCGAAGGTGCAGGTGTCGAAGGTGGTGGTGGCGCCCAGCAGCCACACCGCACCGCCGTCCCGGTCGGCGATGTTGTCCTCGAAGTCGGTGGTGGTCACGTCGAGGGTGCCGTCGGTGACCGAGATGGCCGCGCCCTGCCAGTCGGTGGTGTTCCAGGAGAAGGTGCTGTCGTCGAGGGTGACGGTGGCGTCGACGCCCTCGAGGTTCATGGCGCCGCCTTCCTTGTCGGCGTGGTTGCCGGTGAAGCTGCTGCCCGAGATGGACACGTCGCCCTCCCACACCTGCACGGCGCCGCCGGTCTTGTTGACGTCGTTGTCGTCGAAGGTGCAGTCGGTGACGGTGAGCTCGGGCATGGTGGTGCTCGACTCGGTCAGGCCCACGAGGATGGCGCCACCGTAGCTGGCGTAGTTGTCGTCGAAGTCCATGTTGTCCATGGTCACGACCGCGCCGGAGCCCACGGAGATGGCACCGCCGCCGTTGAGCGCCTGGCAGTGGTTGTCGGAGATGAAGCCGTCGCTGAAGGACGCGGTGCCCTCCTCGATGGCCACCGCCGAGCCCCGGTGCTGCGCGCTGTTGCCGGAGAAGGTGGTGTTCGTGGAGACGAGGTCGCAGCCGCCCGCGATGCCCATGGCCGCGCCGGACTTGCCGGTGTCGTTGTTGTCGAAGGTGCAGTCGTCCACGGTCAGGGTGGCGTCGGCCACGCAGTGCACGGCGCCGCCGAAGGGGATGGAGGAGGTGGCGGTGGGCAGGTCGTACTCCGAGTCGCCCTCCTCGAAGGTGATGCCGGTGAGCTCGACGTCGACGTCGTCGGTGCGGATGACCACGATGGTGCTGTTGCCGCCGCCGCTGAGGGTGACCTTGTCCTGCCCGTCGAGGCCGTGGACGTCCACGTCGGCGGTGAACTCCATGGTCACGAAGTAGCTGCCGGTGCACACGTTGACGTAGCCGTCCTCGTCGAGGGCCACGTCGGCCGGGTTGCCGGCGGTGCCCGAGGAGAACAGCGTGGTGAGATCCTCCACGGTGCCGTCGTCCTTGAACCAGGTCACGGTGCCGTCGTCGTCGGTCCAGGTGGTGTCGTCGCAGTCGTTCTGCACGCCGTCGCAGCGCTCGAAGGCGTCCGGGTTGGTGCTGTCGTCGCTGTCGTCGCAGTCGTCGTCGTTGTCGACCAGACCCGGCAGCGGATCACAGCTGTACACCACCGTGCTGCCGTCGCCGTAGCCGTCCCCGTCGGTGTCCTCGTAGTAGCCGGTCATGTCGACGGCCTCTTCGTCGACCTCGCCGTCGCAGTCGTCGTCCACGTCGTTGCACAGCTCGTCGGCGCCCGGGAAGGTGGTGTGGACGGTGTCGTCGCAGTCGGTGTCGTCGCTCACGTAGCCGTCGGGCTGCTCACAGGCGTCCAGCGGGCTGTCGGCGTCGCCGAAGCCGTCGCCGTCCGCGTCGGCGTACCAGGTGGAGGCGTTCGCGGCGTCGCCCTCGTCCACGTCCCCGTCGCAGTCGTCGTCGATGCCGTTGCAGAACTCGGTGGCGCCGGGGTTGATGGCCCAGTTGGTGTCGTCGCAGTCGGTGTCGTCGTCGACGTAGCCCTCGGGCTGTGAGCAGGCGGTGGTGGTGTCGTCGGCATCGCCGTACCCGTCACCGTCGTCGTCGGCGTAGAAGGTGTCGCCGCCGGTGGCGTCGGCCTCGTCGATCTCGCCGTCGCAGTCATCGTCGATGCCGTTGCAGACCTCGTCGGCGCCGGGGTTCACGGCCGCGTCGGTGTCGTCGCAGTCGGTGTCGTCACCGCTGGTCCCGTCGGGCTGGTCACAGGCCTGGACCACCTCGTCGGCGTCGCCGTAGCCGTCGCCGTCCGCGTCCACGTACCAGTCGGAGGCATCGGAGGCGTCGTCCTCGTCGATCTCCCCGTCGCAGTCGTCGTCGATGCCGTTGCACAGCTCGATGGCGCCGGGGTTCACGCCGTTGGCGTCGTCGTCGCAGTCGGTGTCGTCGGTCACCCAGCCTTCGGGCTGGTCGCAGGCGGACACGCCGGTGCCCGCGCCGTAGTCATCGCCGTCGGCGTCCTCGTACCAGGTGGTGGCGTCCTCCGCGTCGGGCTCGTCGATGAGGCCGTCACAGTCGTCGTCGATGTCGTTGCAGACCTCGGTGGCGCCCGGGTTGACCGCCGCATCGGCGTCGTCGCAGTCCGTGGCGTCCTCGACGTAGCCTTCGGGCACGTCGCAGGACTCGCTCATGGAGCCGGCGTCTCCGTAGCCGTCGCCGTCGGCGTCCTCGTAGCTCGTCACCAGCAGGGACTCGTCGACCTGGCCGTCGCAGTCGTCGTCGATGCCGTTGCAGATCTCGGCGGCGCCGGGGTTCACCGAGGCATCGCCGTCATCGCAGTCGGTGTCGTCGCCGACGTAGCCGGCGGGTGCGGCACAGGCCTGGATGGTGTCGTCGGCATCGCCGTAGCCATCCCCGTCGGCGTCGCCGTACCAGGTCTCGTCGGTGCCGGTGAAGTCATCGTCGGCGTCGTCCACAAGGCCGTCGCAGTCGTCGTCGAAGCCGTTGCAGACCTCGTCGGCGTCCGGGTTCACGGCCGCGTTGGCGTCGTTGCAGTCGGTGTCGTCCTCGGTGTAGCCGTCGGGAGCGGTGTCGGCGCAGAAGCCCACCTCGGGTCCGGCACCGAAGCCGTCGCCGTCACCGTCGGTGTGGTAGGCGTTCTGGCCGGTCACGGAGGGGTCGTCGTCGTCGACGAGGCCGTCGCAGTCGTTGTCGATGCCGTCGCAGATCTCGTCCGCGGCGGGGTTGATGTCCTCGTCGCCATCGTCGCAGTCGCTGTTGTTCGCCACGGCGCCGTCGACCGGGCTGCAGGAGCTGGTGGGGTCGTCATCGGCATCACCGAAGCCGTCGCCGTCGGCGTCCGCGTACCAGTCCACGAACTCCGTGTCCTCGTCGACCAGGCCGTCGCAGTCGTTGTCGATGTCGTCACAGACCTCGGGAGCGCCCGGGTTCACGGCCACGTTCGCGTCGTCGCAGTCGGTGTCGTCGGTGACCCAGCCGGACGGCTGGCTGCAGGCCTGCTGGCTCGAGCCGGCATCGCCGTAGCCATCCCCGTCGACGTCCTCGTACCAGTCGGTGAGCACGCCCTCGTCGATCTGCCCGTCGCAGTCGTCGTCGATGCCGTTGCAGACCTCGGTGGCACCGGGGTTCACCGCGGCGTCGATGTCGTCGCAGTCGGTGTGGTCGAGCACGGTGCCCGGGGGCTGGGCACAGGTGTTCGTGGCCTCACCGGCGCCGTAGCCGTCGGCGTCGCCGTCGACGTACCAGTCCTGGAACAGCAGCCCATCGTCGACGACGCCGTCGCAGTCGTCGTCGACGCCGTTGCAGAGCTCGGGTGCACCGTCGTAGATGCTGCTGTCGCCGTCGTCACAGTCGAGGTTGTTGCCGGCGTGACCCAGCGGCTGCTGGCAGGCGAGCACCTCGGGGCTGTCCTCGTCGCCCTGGCCGTCGCCGTCGGCGTCGACGTAGAAGACCTCCTTCACGTCCTCGTCGACCTCCCCGTCGCAGTCGTCGTCGATGCCGTTGCAGACCTCCTCGGCACCCGGGTTCACGGACGCCTTGGTGTCGTCGCAGTCGGTGGCATCGGCGACGTACCCGGGGGGCGGGGTGCAGGTGTCGCTGCGGGTGTCGTTCGGATCGCCGTACCCGTCGCCGTCCGCGTCCCGGTACCAGGTCGGCGGGTCGATCGGGTCCTCGTCGACGGCCCGGTCGCAGTCGTTGTCGAGGCCGTCGCAGATCTCCGGCTCGGGGATGCACTCCTCCGCCTCGTCCACGGGCATCGCGGTGTCCTGGGAGGACTCGCCGAGGGCCTCGCCGACCACGAGAGGCACCGCGTTGGCGCCCTGGTGGGCCCGGATCCCTCCGGGGTCGACGATCACGAACCGGTCTTCCCGGTTGCACGCGGAGAGGACGAGGAACGTCAAGAGAATACCGAGGTGCTTCATGGTCCTGAACCCTGGTCGAGAGGCGACGGGAGCGTGGCAGGCGCTCCCAGGAGGACGGCAATGAGGATTTGCCGATCCGAAGACTCTCTGGGTTCTGTCAGGAAAGTGTCTTCTGAAGCGTCAGGGTACCGTGTGGGTAGGGTACCGATGCGGTGGATTCCGCACGGAGATTCCACATACGGGACGGGATGTCAGCGGATCACGAGGGAGCCACGGCACAGTCACGGAGCCATGGAGCCTCCTCGGAAGGCGATGAGACCAGGAGTCCTCGCGCGACTCCAAACCCAAGCGAAAGCAATCCCAGCGCCATCCCTTCAGCCACACACCAAAGGCATGTGGCGTCCGGGTGCCGCCGGGACGAGGAGCGAGGGAGAGGCGGTACTCCTGTACCGCCCGACCGAAGCGACGAAGAAGCGGTGGTGCCAGGTCGCCACGGGCCGTCTCCTCGTCACAAGGCATGTGGCGTCCGGGTGCCGCCGGGACGAGGAGCGAGGGAGAGGCGGTACTCCTGTACCGCCCGACCGAAGCGACGAAGTACCGGTGGTGCCAGGTCGCCACAGGCCGTCTCCTCGTCACAGAGGGACGAGGAGCGAGGTCGGTGCGGTACTCCTGTACCGCCCGACCGAAGCGACGAAGAAGCGGTGGTGCCAGGTCGCCACAGGCCGTCTCCTCGTCACCTAGTCACAATCGTTGCTGTCGCATGTGACCGTGGTCGAGCCCGTGTAGGTGTAGCTGGTGTCGTCGTGGTCCAGACCCACGTCGTCGGGGCTGTTTCCGGAGAACGTGCAGGTGGTGATGTCGAGCACCGGGTTCTTCAGCCACAGGCCGCCACCGAGGTCTTCGGCCGTGTTGTTGGTGAAGCCCGAGCTCGTGATGGTGCCCTCGGAGTCCTGCCAGGCGAACGCGCCGCCCTGCTCGCCGGAGGTGTTGTTGTCGAAGGTGCAGTCGTCGATGGTGACGTCGGCGTCCTTCACGAACACCGCGCCGCCCTGCTTGGCGACGTCGTGGTCGTCGAAGCTGGTGTCGCTGATGCTGAGGGTGCCTTCCTTGAAGTACAGGGCGCCGCCCTTCTCACCGGCGTCGTTGTCGGTGAACGCGGAGCTCGTCACCGTGAGGACGGAGTCGCCGGACTTGCCGTAGATGGCGGCGCCCTCCTTGTCGGCCACGTTGTCCGTGAAGGTGCAGTCGTCGATGGTCACGGTGGCGTGCTCGAACTCGAGGGCGCCGCCCTTGTCGTCGCCGCCGTTGGCCGTGAACGTGGTGCCGGTGAAGTCCGCCGTGGCGTCCTTCACGTCGATGGCGCTGTCCGCGTGGTCGGACACGGCGCAGTCGGTCAGGGTCAGCGTGCCCTCGTCCACGAGGATGGCCGCCGCATCGGCGCCGACGTTCTCGCTGAACGTGGCGTCGGTGAAGGTGGCCGACGGCTCACCGAGCCCGGCGGTGGCCATGAGGGCCGCGGCGCCGCCGTTGTCGCACGCGTTGAGGGAGAAGGTGCTGTCGCTCACGGTCAGCAGGGCGTCGCCGCCGGCCAGCAGGGCGCCGCCGCCTTCGTGGTCGTGCTCGATGTCGCAGGAGTTCCCCGTGAAGTCGGACATGGACACGGTCGCGTCGGCGGCCATGACCATCACGGCGCCGCCGCCGTTGTGGCCGTGGTTGTCGTCGAAGGACGCGTCGGTGACGGTCAGATCGCACCCGTCGACACCGATGGCGCCGCCCCAGCGTGGGGAGGTGTTGCCGCTGAAGACACAGTCGTCGACCGAGATGTCGGATGCCGCGGCACAGTGGATCGCGCCCCCGAGCTCCTTGTCGTTGCCGGCGTCCTCGAACTCCGCGTCGCCGTCCTGGAAGGTCAGACCGGTGAAGCTCGCGGACACGGCGTCGGTGCGGACCCAGGCGATCGTGGCCAGGTCCGCGCCGGACAGGACGACCAGATCACGGCCGCCGTGGCCGCTGACGTCGACGGAGTCGGTGAGCTCCAGGCTCACGTGCCAGGTGCCCTCGCAGATGCGCAGCGCGCCGGCCTCGTCGACCAGGATGTCGGCGGGCGCCAGAGCGGTACCGGCGCTGAAGGCGGTGCTCCAGTCCTCGTGGGCGCCGGTGGCCGTGGAGGTGAAGGTGACCATGCCGGCGTCGGTGGTCCAGGTGGTGCTGTCGCAGTCGGACTGCACGCCGTCACAGATCTCCTCCGCGCCCGGGAAGGCGGTGGCCACCTCGTCGTCGCAGTCGTCGTCGTTGGTCACCCGGTTGGAGGGGTGCCAGCAGAAGCTCCGGGCCGAGTCGGGGTCGCCGTAGCCGTCGCCGTCCTCGTCCAGCCAGTAGGTGGTGCCGTCGATCGGGTTGTTGTCGACCCAGCCATCGCAGTCGTTGTCGAGGCCGTCGCAGATCTCGTCGGTGGGTACGCAGTCCTCCGGGACCTCGTTCGGACCGCCGGTGTCGCCGTTGCCGGTGTCGCCGCCGTTGCCGGTGTCGTCGCCACCGTTGCCGTCACCGGTGTCACCGGGCTCGACGACGTCGATGGCATCGCCCGTGTCCTCGACGTCGCCGCCATCGATGATGTTGCCCTCCACATCGGGGCCTCTCTCGCGATCGCAGGCTGCGAGCAGCACCAGCCACATGATGTTCCGCTTCATGACGCACTCCAGGGGTTTCGGCCCGGAGCGTAGATCCCCCTGGAGAGCGGGCGCATGTCATCCTGTGGGCACGTCGCACCTGCGACAGAAGTTTGCCCGGAATCGGTACCGAGATGGTTTTTGAGCGGGTTGCATCGAGCGGTGTCGAAAACTTGTCGTCACCGGTCCTCTGGGATCGCACCGGGCGTCGGGTGGGGCACATGTGGGTTTCTTCGGACGCGCTGCGGAAAGAGCGCAGGCGTGCGCAGTCTCATCAGCTCCCACACGAGGACCGCCCATTGGCGCCCTGCAAGCCTGCTGTCGGGTACATCACGCCAGTCGTCCAGGGTGTGCAGGGCCGGTCCCCGTAGATCGAGACGCTCCATCAGCTCCAGATCGAACAGCCACCTGTGACGGAGCGGCTCGGACAACACGGCCCGGTGGTGCGGCGCGGATCGAAAGAGTTTCGCGCCGCACTGCGGGTCGGGTGTGTGGGAATTGCGCAGCAGGAAGCGTCCGGCGTTTCCGAGACCCCGCCGGAGCAGGGTGCGATCCGCCCGCCACAGGGGACGCACCCCCAGGCATGCGTCGATGCCCGGCTGTGCCATCGCCTGCAGCATGATCGGGAGGTGGTGCAACGGCGCCGCCAGATCGGCGTCCCAGAAGCCCACGGCGTCGGTGCCCTGATGGAGCGCGTGCAACAGGCCATGGCGGACGGCCTCGGCCTTGCCGAGGTTCTCCGGGAGGAACACGGCCTGCACGCGAGGGTGCCTGGCGAGGTCGCGGATCACGGTGGGGGTGTCGTCCGTCGAGCCGTCGTCGACGAGGATCAGGGAGAGCCGGGGCAGGCGATCGAGCCAGATCCGCAGCGCCCCGGCCGGCAGCCGTCGTGCCTCGTTGAAGCAGGGCAGCACGAGCGCCAGGCTGAGCTCCGGGTGGGGCAGGGGAGGCGTCATGGGCGGTTGGTCCAGGTCTGGCCGTCGAATGTGCGCACGGCGATCGAGGTGCACCCGCTGCCGTCCCGAAGGGTGTGCCGGACCAGCTGCTCGTAGGGGGTCAGGGAGGTGTCCGGGCTGATGAGCCGGGCATCGGGAAGCGAGGTGAACCACGTGTTGGCCGGCTTGCGGAGGCGCACGAGCGGCGCTTCGTCGATGAGCGGGTGGGCCCAGAAGGCATCACAGGTGGGGAGTCCCTGGCTGGCGCGCCGCAGGCACACCGGGGAGTCGGCATGATCCACGCAGGTGACGGCGAGGGCCCCTGCGGGAATGCGCTGCAGGTTGGTGTCGCCCTCCCAGAAGGTGAAGGTGTCCTGCAGGGGGATCACCTCGAGCTTGTTGGGTCCGATCCACAGCTGGTAAAGGTCTTCCTGTCCGTTCCAGGCCACCACGAGGTCGCGTCGGCCCTCCAGCTCGGGGGGGAACACGAGCGTGGCCGTGGCGGGGGCGGGGCTCGGGATGCAGCGCGCATCGGCCACCTGCGGATCCCCCAGCCGCAGGGTCAGCACCTTGCGGCTCTCCGTGACCTCCTGGGCGAGCGTGGTGTTCGCGCAGGGGTGGGTGTGGGTGGTCTGGACCGTGACCCGGGGATGGGCGCCACCTTTTTGCAGCACCTCGTCGAACCGCAGCACCAGCTCGGTGTGGGGGGGAAGCTGTCGGCGGGTCTTCTGCCGAGGAGGCGCGGCGACCGCCCGGGTCTCCTGGTGGGAGGCATCCCACTCCGCGGCCGTGTACCTGCCCCAGCAGGAGGGGCCCCCCGTGCCGGTGGTGACGCAGGTCTGTCGCTCCCTCAGGGCGAACGAGCGGACGGCCTGGTGTCCGAGAGGCTCGAGGGCCATGGTGCCCCGTCGCACGCCGAGCAGCTCCGGATCCCCGGCGCCCCAGCAGGCCAGACGCCCGCCGAGGTCGGCGGCGCAGGCGTGGCTGCCGGACATCGCCAGCCGGATCCCGGTGAGGGGCAGCGCCTGTACCCGTGGGGTGAGGGGGGAGGGGGCCTGATCCGTGGGGCCGAAGCACACGACCTCCTGCCCCTGCAGGACACAGGTCTCGTCGCCGTGGGCGTCGAGGTGGCGCGGACCGTCGAAGGCGATGCCGGTGGGACCCGGTGGGCCTTCCTCGTGGCCCTCGGGGAGGGTCCTGCCGAGCTGTCCCTCGGCCCCCCTGCCCCAGCACCACACCTCGCCCGTCTGGTGCATGGCGCACGTGTGGCGGAGGCCGGTGGTGACGGCGAAGACGCCGGAGAGTCCCGCGACGGGGGCGGGTTCGGCGGGAGCTGGCGAGGGGCGGCCGGAGGACTGGCCGTGCAGATCGTCTCCCCAGCAGGCGACCCGTTGGTCGACGAGGACCGCGCAGGTGTGGGTGGGGCCGAGATCCATGTCGATCACGCCGAGGGGCAGGGGCACGGCGGCGGGCCCGTCGGAGCCGTGGCCGAGCTGGCCGGTGTGGTTGGCCCCGAGGCACCAGGCTGCGCGGGATGCGTCGATCCCGCACAGGTGCTGGGGGCCGGCGAACAGTCGGGTCAGCGCGGGCAGGCCCTCGATGGGTCGGTCGGCCTCGACGCCGAGCACCCCGGTGTCGCCTTCGCACACGACCTGCTTGTCGGCGGTGAGCGTACAGGAGAAGCTGTCGCCGAGAACGACGGACGTGGACTGGGGCGTCGCCCACGCCAGGGGCGTGACGAGGGTGGTCAGCCACAACGGAACGGTACCGAACAAGCGCGCCTCCGGGGTGGCAGGATCCATGAAGCGGGCGCGGGAGGCAAGCGGTTCGACATGGTTCAATCGAGTGGATCGAGCGATGAGATGGGCTTCCGGGCACGGGTCTACGCCGTGGTGCGGCAGGTACCCGAGGGACGAGTGGTCACCTATGGCGACGTGGCGGCGGCGATCGGGTCGCCCCGGGCCGCGCGACAGGTGGGGTGGGCGCTCGCGGCCCTGTCGGATCCCACCGTTCCCTGGCAGCGAGTCATCAACGCCCAGGGACGCATCTCCGGACGCGGCGAAGTGGGTCGCGCGGTGCTCCAGGAGCAGCTGCTGGTCCAGGAGGGGGTCGGGTTCGACGACAGCGGTCGGTGTGACCTGAAGGCCCTGCGCTACCCGCTGCAGCCGCCGGAGCTCTACGGAGACGACGCCTTCTGAAGGGTGGCCTCCTCCCACACCTCGGCGAGTCCCTCCATGGCCGACACGATGTTCCGGTAGCACTGCTCGAAGGCGTCCACGTCCTCGCCGAAGGGATCGGGCAGGATGGGCGTGGAGCCCCGGTGGAGCTGGCCGAGCAGCACGATCCGATCCTGCAGGTGGGGCGCGAAGTCGAGCACCCGTTGGTGGTTGTCCTCGTCGAAGAGGACGAACAGTCCGGGCAGCTGGGTGTGTCGATGATCCAGGCGCGTGCTCCGGTGGTCCTTCAGGCAGACCCCGAGGCGGGCTGCGGCGGCGATGGCGGCATCCGGCGAGGGGCGGTCCTGTCGGGGGAACGTGCCGGCCTGCCGGACGATGGCGCCGGGCAGGTGGCTGGCGGCCCACTGGGCGGCGAAGGGACTGCGGCAGATGTTGCCCTTGCAGACGAACCACAGGGTCCGCGAGCTCCTCAGGGCACGCACGGCACGTCGACGGGCGTCGGCGCGGGCCCGTTCCGAAGCCCAGCGACGGTTGTGCCACTGGCGCAGCAGGTCGGGGGCGAGCTCCGTGGCCAGCCAGCCGAGCCCGGACAGCCCGGGTCGCGGGTCGTCGAGGGCGAAGCTCGCGGGTCGAGGCAGCGTGTTGGGCACGTCGACGGAGCGGGGCATCGGGGTCTGGTCGCGCCCCGCGGCCCACGGCGTGAGCATCCGGTCGCTGCGCTGGCCATGGCGGTACGACCACGGGAACCTTCGACGGTCGCCGGTCAGGCGCTGGACGTTCCACAGCGGCAGGTCGAGGCCCGCCCGGTCCGCCAGCGCGAGGATGTCCCCCTCCGGGGGCGTGATGTGGCTGAGCGTCGGGTGGCCGTCCTGCGGGTGACGCCGCAGGTGCAGCGTCCACAGACCGTCCAGCGACCAGGCCCCCGCCACCTTCTCGGCCAGCGAGAGCGCGGAAGGCGAGATCGGGGTGGCGTGGCTGGTGATGCGACGCAACCGGCCCACCTGCAGCGCCGCGCTGTGGCTCTGCAGGCAGGTGAGCAGGCGTCCCTGGCGGCACAACACGGTGAGGTGCCAGGCGGATCCGGGCGTGGGGACCTCCCAGACGGCGGGGCCGTCGAGCGCGGCCAGGGCCTCCCGGGTCTGTGCGGGGTCGGCACAGAGCGTGGGCACACGGGCCTGCATGAGGTCGCGGTGACGGAAGCGTGTGGTGGGGTGGAGCCACAGCGGGTGGGGGAGGGCGTCGATCCGTTCGTCGCGGGGAAGGAGCAGTCCGCCCGGTACGATCGGTACATCACGCATGCGTGCATGGGCCCTGGACGCAGGACGGCTCCACAGCCGACGCCAGGTGGGCTCCGGCAGCAGCTCCAGCCGCACCCGACCGGAGAGCAGGCCAGCCTGGGACTGGCAGGCGATCCAGGATGGCTCGTCGATGGGGAGGACCAGCTCCGGTCGATGCCGGTCCACAAGCTCGAGGAGCCGGGTCGTCCAGGCCTGCGGTTCCCTGTCGAACGGAGGCAGCCTGTGGTGGTGGCGAAGGTACCCGGTGCGGACCCATGGCCTCGGGATCCGGGTGAAGGCGGCATCCACGGCGTAGCCCGCCCTGCCGAGGGAGCGGACGTGGCTCAGCCAGGCCCCGTGGTCCGGTTCTCCGAGGATCAGGATGGTTCCCCTTCCCATGCGCCGCCCTCCCGCATCGTGCACGTCGTGCTCGTTCCCCGGTGGAACGCCTGATGGACGTCCGGCTCCGGGTACGGGTTCCAACGGATCATCGGGCGCCCCGTGAAGCGGTCTAGGGGCCCTCCCGCACGTCAGGGGAGGGTTTCGGGACGAGGGCGGCATGTCGGCCGCCGGACCGGTGACCATGGGGTGGGTGTGCGGAGGAGGGGCGCGCATCCCCGCCGGGTGAAAGGGTCGTTGCAACCGTGGTAGAAGCGCTTCGGTATCGGCGTGCGTACGGTACTGGAACGAATGCGGGGCGGGCCGTCGTGCCCGGAACCCATGGAGGAGACGATGAACAACAGGTTCTACCTGATGATGACCATCGGTCTGGCCGGGTGCGGTCTGTCCGAGGAGCGGTTCGACGAGAAGTTCACCGAGGCCCTGTGCGAGAAGGTCGTCGAGTGCACCGACGGCATCTTCGATTCCGTCGCCGACTGCATCGCCGAGTCGGATGCCGCGGGCGACGACGCCGACCTGGCCAGCTGCGACTACGATCGGCAGGCCGCGAAGGACTGCGTGCAGGAGACCCAGGATCTCACCTGCAGCGACTTCGAGGGCTTCAACATCCCGTCCGTGTGCAACGACGTCTACACCAACTGCAACTCCGATACCGCTGAGACGGGTGATTCCGGCGACTCGGGCGACTCCGGCGACTCGGGTGATTCCGGCGACTCGGGTGATTCCGGCGACTCGGGCAGCGGCATGTGAGCCGAATGGCTCTCGGCGAAAGCCTTCCGGGGGAGTGCCAGCTGGCGCTCCCCTTCTTCGTGTGAGGGGGGGAGGGTGGCGCGCGTTCGTGGTGCTCCCTCCAACGCTCCCGAAGACCCTCTCCTGTCATGTCGCAGGAATCGACGCGTTCGAGGAATTTCCGGCGTACCGCGGCCTCTCGATCCTCCATGGTCCATTTGCTAGGCTGTACGGACCTTCCGGACCCAGGCTGCCGGGTCCGGGATCACCTACAAGCACCCACGCGGGGTCCGATGGCCCACCTGCAAGGAGGGATCTTCATGACCATCATCCGAGTCGCCCACGGCGAGTCCTCCATCCTCACGTCGACCCCGTTCCAGCAGGAGAACGAGCTGGTCGACGTCCTCGCGCTGCACCCGTCGATGTTCCTGGCCGAAGGCCGACACGAGGTCGAGCTCGTCACCCGCAACCTGCGCCTGCCCGACACCGGCACCATCGACCTCGCGCTCGTCGACCGCGACGGCCAGCCGGTGCTCGTGGAGGTCAAGCTCGCCCGCTACGCCGAGCCTCGCCGGGAGGTGGTCGCGCAGATCTTCGAGAACGTCGCCGCCATCTCGGACTGGACCGCCGACGACTTCGACGAGGCCAGCAAGGGGCAGCTCGGGCACGCCGTGCGCAGCCTCGTCTCCGACGACCAGGAGCGTGCGGTCCGGTGGCGTGCCATCGGCCAGAACCTGCAGGAAGGTCGCGTCCGCATCGTGTTCGCGGTCGACGAGATGACCCCGAGCCTGCAGCAGGTGATCGACTTCGTCGGGGCCCACTCCGACATCCAGGTGAACGTGCTCGTGGTCGGCCGCATCGCCGATGGCGAGGGGAACGCGATCTACGACGTCGCGCTGCACGCTCCCAAGGCACGCAAGGGCCGGCGCCCCGCCACGACCCGGGCGTCCTCCACGGTGAGCACCACGACACCCCGGACGCCCACCCCGGCCCGCGCCACCACGGCGCCTCGGACGACCGCGCCCCGGGCGACCACGCCGCCGCCGACCCGGACCCCGAACACCACGCCGAACACGACGACCGCGACCACGAAGAAGAGCCCTGCCAACCCGGCCCCGAGCACGAGGACGGGTCCTTCCACCACCACCCGGTCCACCTCGACCCCGTCCACCTCGACCCCGTCCACCACGACCCCGTCCTCCGCGACCTCGAACGGGTCCATGGCGACGCCCTCCACCTCTGCCCGCCTGCAGGCCATCCTCGACAACCTGCACGATCGCCTGCCGGAGAACGTCACCATCACCGGCGATGACTCCACCAGCCGCACGCTGCGGGTGGCGGGCTGGCCTTCCGGGGTGGCCTACGAGATCAGCGACGACAAGTACCAGACCGTCGAGCTGCACCTGGCCGACGACGACCTGGACTTCCTCGCGCCCACCCTCAAGGAGATGGCCAAGTCCCTGGGCAGCTTCTTCACCGCGGCCTCCTGCGGCTTCGATCCCGACTTCGGGCCCGATCGCGGCATCATCCGACTCCTGCACAAGCCCGGCACCGAGGCCAGGATCGTGACCCAGAACGTGATGACCCTCATCGAGTCCACGCGCGGTCCCATCACCCGGCTCATCAAGGCAGGTCGATCCGCCAGGGTCTGAGCCTGCTCAGCGCCACACCCGGTCCCAGGGGGCCGGGTCCACCTCCCCCGCCATCCTCAGGATCGGCGGGGGTTGTGCCGTCACGGTGAGCGGCGTGCGGTCGATCGGGTGCTCGAAGCCAAGCGAGAGGGCGTGGAGGTGGTAGCCGCCGTCTCCGGGCACGGCCGTGCTGCCGGGCCTGCGTCCGCCACCGGGGCCGTACAGGGGATCGCCGACGAGGGGATGGCCCGCGTACGCAGCGTGGATGCGGATCTGGTGGGGGCGACCGGTGTGGATGCGCACCTCCCACAGGCTCTCGTCGACACGTCGATCGAGGACCACGACCTGGGACGCGGCGTCCCGACCGTCCGGGGTGGCAGCGAACAGCGTGCCGAGCACGGGATCCGCGACCCTGCCGATGGGTTGGTCGATGTCGAAGGCGTCGTGGGCGGGAAGCCCGGAGGCCAGCGCCCGGTAGACCTTGCGCACCTGCCGGGCCGCCCACTGGGTCTGGATCCGACGGCGGGCCGTGGGGGTGCAGGTGAACAGTACGACGCCACTGGTGGCCCGGCCGAGACGGTGCATCGGGGAGGCTTCGGGGCGATGGCGCTGCACCACCTTGAGCAGGGTGTGCTCGTGGAAGCCGGCCCCCGGGAGCGTGGGCAGGCCCGATGGCTTGGCGACGGCGAGGATGTGCTCGTCCTCGAACAGCACGGGTGCGTCCAGGGGGACGTCCGGCTCCTGCCATGGTGGACGGTGCCACTGGAAGAGCATGCCCGGCCTCAGGGGGGTGACGGCAGAGGCGGGCTCGCCGTCGAGCCAGACCTCGCCGGCCTGGATGCGGGCGTGCCAGGTGGCCCTGTCGCTGTGTCGCCAGGCCTGGCACAGCCAGTCCAGCAGCGTCGACCCGGCCACGTCGCGGCCGAGCTCCTGCTCGTAGGTGTGTCCCTGGTTCCAGGTTCCGTGGTCGGCCATCGGGCGTGCCCCCTCGGCTGGCGATGTAGCGTCTTTCAGGAGCTCGCACCGCCCTCGGCCTTCGCACCACGGGCGTACCCGTAGCGTCGGACCACCTGGGCGTGGGTGCGCTCCTGGTCCTCAGCCCGTCGTGCGGCGGTGGCACGGAAACCGACGGTCCCCATGGAGATCTCCGCATGGAGCCTTCACGACGGGACGATCCCGAGGTGTCAGGGGGGATGGAGGCGCCCGAAGGGTAGCCTGGACGCCCTCGTGGCGCGTCGTGGAGGACATGGAATGGGGCGTCTTCACCCGGGACGATGGGGCCTGCTCGCTCTGGCGGGCGCGCTGTCGTGTCACACGGACGCGTTGGTGGGCGACGGAGAACCAGCGGTCGAGGAGCGGGCGGTGGACCTGTTCGACACCGTCGTGGTCTGGCACCAGGTCGGCGCGCGCATCGTCGCCGGTTCACAGTGGGCGGCCACCGTGCACTGTGACGGCAACCTCATCGACGAGGTCACGACCGAGGTGGTCGACGGTGCCCTGCAGATCGGCGCCTCCCCGGAGGTGCTGTTGGCGCCCCGTTCGGACTGCTACGTGGAGGTCGTGACGCCGGTGCTCGCCATCCTGCTGGCCTCCGGTCCGGGGGATGTGTGGTCCAGCGACGACTGCGGCTGCCTCGAGCAGGTGATCCACACGGGTCGGGGCGATCTCCACCTCGCCACGGCGGTGGGGGCCCACGTGCGGGTCATGGCCGGTGGTGACGGGGATCTGACCATCGAGGGGATGGACGTCACGAACCTCGACCTGCGGGAGGAAGGTGCGGGCGAGGTGCACCTCGAGGGCCTGGCGCCCCTGGCGACCTACGCCGTGATCGGGCGGGGCGACGTCCACGCGCGCGGGGTCCGGTCGGAGCGGGTGCAGCTGCTCCACGACGGGTCCGGCGAGCTCGAGGTGACGGCCACGGACGCCGCCGACGCCGTGGTGACGGGCTCAGGTGACGTGATCATCCACGGCCGACCGGCAGAGCGATCGGAGGAGGTCTCCGGGTCCGGGCGGGTGTCCTGGGAGTGAGCCCTCCCATCGGCGCATGCGGGGATGTCCCCATCGGGCCCCGCCGGTTCCTGTCCGCTCCAGCGGGGGTGACCCTTGTCCCGGAGCATGGATGCGAGGCTGGCTACGTCTGACCGTTGTGATGGCGATGGGGCTGTGGGCCTGCGTCGTGCCGGTGGACGCGCCGGAGTCCGCACTCGCGGAGAGTGCAGCGGAGGTGTCGGAGGGGCCGGACCTGGCCCGCCGGAACGTGCACTGGACCGAGGGACCGGAGTCGGTCTGGATCGGGCGGTGGTACCTGTACGGCACGAGCCAGAAGGGTGGGCCGGATCTGGTGGAGTACCGGGGGCACGACACGGAGCCCGGTGCACACGTCCCGTGTCTCGTGGTGCCCCACGAGGACGAGCGGAGCGCGTTCGCGGTGGCGATGCGGGTGCTCCACGAACGGCCCGTCCGCGTGATCCGGATCGAGCAGGCGGGGGAGCGGAACATCCGGCTCGGGCACAGCCTGTTCGACCCCAACCGCATCACCACCGCGAAGGGGGCGCGGGCGTCGGCCGAACGTCTCAACCGCGGCAGGGTCGAGGAGCGGGACGTCCAGGCCGCCCAGGCCCTGGGACGCAGCCTCCTGCGCCACCTCGACAGCTGCCAGCGTCCCATCATCGCGCTGCACAACAACACCGCGCGTCCCTCGAGGGGGGATGGCCGCAACTTCTCCGTGCGGACCTACGCCGAAGGAGGGGCCGAGGCGGCGTCCGCCGCCCAGATGGAAGGCAACCCCCGGATCTTCGAGGACGAGGATCCCGACGACTTCGTGCTCATCACCCGCCCGGAGCTGGAGCCCCTGGTCCCCGGCTGGACCAACCTCGTGGTGCAGGCGGCGGAGCCGGTGCCGGACGGATCGCTGTCGGCGGTGCTCGCGGAGGACAGCTACCTGAACATCGAGGCGCAGCATGGACACCACGGGTGGCAGTACGGCGTGGTCACGTGGGTGCTCGACGGGATGCAGGGAGAACTGCGTACGCCCGCGCCATGACGGCTCCGGCTGGCGGCGGGTGTGCGATGGCCGGTACCCATCGGACGTTCCCGACTTCATTGCCCGGCGGAACCACCGAGTGCTCATGGGTGAAGCCTAGGAGGTCGCCGTGAGTGAGGGTGATTGGTTCAACCATCCCGATGCAGGCCTGTCGAAGAAGCAGTTCGAGAAGCTCAAGGAGCAGCTCTTCGCGCTCAAGGACGAGCTCGAGGCGAAGGTCGAGCGCCTCACCCGTGCGGCCAGCGAGACCGTGCACGACGAGGTCGGTGATCGAGCCGACGAGGCCGATCTGCAGCAGAGCCGGTTCAACGCGGCCGCCATCGAGAACATGGATGCGGACACGCTCATCGCCGTCGATCACGCCATCGAGCGGATGCGGCAGGGCAGCTACGGGATCGACCTGAAGACGGGCGAGGCCATCGGGTACAAGCGGCTGCAGGCGGTCCCGTGGGCGACAGAGGCCATCCACTGAGGTCCGCCGGCCGGCACCGCGGTGTCCGGCCCGGCCTCCGGTGAGACGACGACTCCGCCCCGCATCGTCACGACCGGTGCAGAGGCCATCCGAAGTCGTACGGCTGCAGGTGCCTGGTCCCTCGGCCGTTTCCCACCCTGTAGTGGCCGTCTACTGGAAGGCGACCTGCAGGGAGTGACCGTGACGAGACCATGGATGTTCGTGATCGTCCTGGCGGTGGGCCCCGGCTGTTCACCACCGGAACCATCGGCCGACGGCATCACGCCGGAAGGAGGCATCGCCGAGGAGGGCCCGGAACGCCCGGCCCGCCGCGAGGTGGTGCCCGAACCCATCGAGGAGGCCGTGGCCCCCAGGGTGGGGGGAGCCTGTGACTACGACACCGTGGCAGGAACCGGCGAGGTGCTGTCCATCGGCGACGTGCCGGAGGGTGCGAGGGTCTGCGAAGGGGGCTCCGTGCAGCTGATGGTGCGGTTCCGTCCCCACGAGGGCGACGAGAACGTCCGGGAGCTGCCGTTCCTGCTGCGGGGAGAGTTCCACCCGCCGGCGTCCTGTGTGGACGCCCTGGGCCTGAAGGCCGGAGACACCTTCGAGATGACCATGGACGTCATCACGAAGGGAACCTGCACGCCGTGGGTCCCGACGATGCCCGCGGCCTGGACCGAGCGATGTGACGCCGACTGCGTGCGTCCGTGAAGGAGGAGCGATGAGAGGCCTGTGGACCCTTGTGGTGCTGGCCGGTGTGGCCATGGCCGAGGAGGACGAGCGTCCCCCGAATGCGGTGGAGGCCGGCGGCGTGACGACGGCCCTTGCGAAGATCGGGTGCCGCGGCGGCAAGGTGTCTGTCCGGGGCGATCGGTTCCGGGTCGACAACGCCACCTGCGGCGATGACGAGCCCCACGACTTCGTGCTCGACAGCAGCTACGCGATCCTCAACGGTCGCCGTCCGGCGACCGCGGAGGAGTCGAGGCACGTGCAGGCCGCGCTCGTGGAGCACCACTGCAGCGGCACCGACGTGGTGTTCGACTACCGCAGCAGCATGTTCGTCGTCGATCGGGCGGTCTGCGAGAACGCCGGCTACCGCGATGTGGTGCTCGACAAGGACTTCAAGGTGATCGGCCACGCCGGCGACGAGTTCACCGAGCTGGACACCTGGGACCGGTTCAACCTGGACCCGGTGGGCACGCTGGCGGACCCGGAGATCCAACCTCCTTGAGCCGGCTGGGCTCCTGGAGGCGATCGTGGGGGCGCGGCCGTTGCGTGGGCCCTACTCGGTCCAGCTCATGACGACGTCCGTGCCGCCGACACCGACCCGCATGCGCACGATGACGCTCTGGCCGCCCTTCTCGCCCCGCAGGCGGACGGCGGTGGGGGCGCCCTCGGTGGTGGTGGCGCCGGGCATCAGGCCGGCCTTGCTGGAGCTGGCCCGGTTGGACTTGATCTCGTAGCCCTCGGCCTCGAGCGTGACCTGCATGTCGGCAGCGGCCTGCACGATGTCCATGGCGGTCCACAGGAAGTGCACGCCTTCCTTCTGGCCCTCTTCGAGCTGGCGTGCCGGCTCGAGGTCGGAGACCCCGCTGGTGGGCAGCGGGATGGGGGGCGTCGCCGTCGGAACGCCCGCCTCGGAGGTGGCGGGGGTCTGCGCGGGGGTGTCGCTGGACGAGTCGCCGCCACAGGCGACGAGCAGGAGCAGGGCGGTGGTGCGAAGGAGGGTGGGGTTCATGGTCTCTCCGGGCGCGGTCGTGGCGTTCCTGTACGGTAGCCGGAACCGGACCGTCAAGCTGTCACGGAAGGTAGCCAAGACGCGAAGACGCCCCGGCCACAGGGGCCGAGGCGTCGCGGAGGGCAGGAAGGTGCGGGCTACTTGGCCTGCACCGAGATCACGACCACCTCGTCGGGCATCTTGCCTCCCCTGCGCATCCACCAGTCCTGCACGTCGGCGATGATCATGAACAGGGCCGGCACGACCAGCAGCACGATGAAGGTGGCGAAGAGCACGCCGAAGCCGAGGCTGATGGCCATGGGGATCAGGAACTTGGCCTGGATGCTGGTCTCCGCGATCATCGGCAGCAGGCCGAAGAACGTGGTGAGCGAGGTGAGCAGGATGGGGCGGAAGCGGCGCTTGCCGGCCGCGACGATGGCGTCGAGGGGTCCCATGCCCTCCTGCCGCTGGAAGTTGTTGGCGGCATCCACGAGCACGAGGGAGTCGTTCACCACGACGCCGGAGGCGGCGATGATGCCCATCATCGAGATGATGGACAGGTCGTACCCCAGCATCAGGTGGCCCATGACCGCACCCACGAAGCCGAAGGGGATGACGGACATGATGACGATGGGCTGGACGTAGCTCTTGAAGGGGATGGCCAGCAGCGCGTAGATGGCGAACAGCGCGATCATGTAGTTGCGGCCCAGGGAGCCGAGGGACTCGGCCTGATCGCGCTGCTCACCGGCCATCTCGGCGGTGAGGCCCGGATACTTCGCCGTGAGGTTCTCGAGGATGGAGGGCTGCGGCTCTCCGCCTTCGGTGGTCTTCGGCTTGGTCAGGGCATCGATCACGGCCTCGCTGGTGGTGAAGCCTGGGGCCAGCTCGCCGGTGACGTTGATGATGCGGCGGCCGTCCTCACGCACGATGCTGGTGGGGGCGCTGCCCCGGTGGAACGTGGCGATGGAGTTCAGGGGCACGAGGGCACCGGTGGGGGTCTTCACCCGCAGGTTGGCGACGTCGTACTCGCTGGTGCGCTGGTACTCGGGCAGGCGCACCATCACCTTCATCTCGCTGCGGCCCCGCTGCTCCCGGATGGCCTCGGCGCCGTAGAAGCTGGCGCGGAGCTGACGGGCCACGTCGGTGGCGGTCAGGCCGAGGGTGCGGGCCTGGGGAAGCAGGGTGAAGTCGAGCTGGGGCTTGCCCGCCGAGTAGCTGTTGTCGATGTTGTACAGCTGCGGGTAGGTGTGCAGGATGTCGGCCATCTCGTAGGAGGCGGCGGCGAGCACGTCGGTGTCGTCGTGGGACAGCATCACGTCCACCGCCTTGCCGCCGGAGGGACCCGCCGAGCTGCTGTAGGTGAGCGCCTCGAGACCGGCGATGAGGGGCACGTTCTCCTTCCAGGCGGCGCTGAACGCGGCGGCCGTGAAGTCACGCTCCTCGGACCCCACCAGGTTCACCTCGAGGGTGACCAGGTGGCTGCCGGTGGCCGAGGGCCCGCGGCGATCCGGAGGACCCTCACCCAGGCGGGTCAGGGTGCCCTTGACGTCCTCCTGCCAGCCGTTCTCCTCGATGGTCTCGTCGAGGGCGCTGAGCAGGGTGCGCTGCACCTCGTTCGTGCGCTCGATGGGCGCACCGTAGGGCAGGCGGGCGGACACGGTGACCAGGTCCGACTCGAGCTTGGGGAAGAAGCTGAAGCCGACGATGCCCGAGCTGCGCAGGCCGATGGCCACGATGAACAGGGCCACGGCGGTGGCGAGGGTGGCGAACTTGTTGGCCAGGGCCACGTCGAGGGTGCGGGCGTAGGGCCCGTTGATGAAGTCGTCGAGGGCACCGGCCACCCTGTCGCGGACGGGGGCCGTCATCGAGGCCAGCTTGGCGGACAGGCCGGTGTCGGACTGGCCGTGGCTGAGGTGGGCCGGCAGGATGAAGAACGACTCGAGCAGGGAGAAGGTGAGGACGGACGCCACCACCAGCGGGATGATGCCGAAGATCTTGCCCGAGAAACCGGGCACGGCGAGCATCGGCGCGAAGGCGGCGAAGGTGGTGAGGATCGCGAAGGTGATGGGGACCGCCATCTCCTTGGCGCCCTGGATGGCCGCCTTCAGCGGATCCATGCCCTTCTCGGTCTTCTCGTGGATGTTCTCGCCGACCACGATGGCGTCGTCGACCACCATGCCCAGGGTGATGATCAGGGCGAACAGCGAGATCATGTTGATGGAGACATCCAGGCCCGGCATGAGCGCGATGGCGCCGAGGAACGACACCGGGATGCCCAGGCCCACCCAGAAGGCCAGCCGCAGGTCGAGGAACATCGCCAGGATGAACAGCACGAGCACGAGGCCGGTGCGGGCGTTGCGCAGGAGCAGGTCGATACGGCCCTTGAGCAGCTCGGAGTCGTCGTTCCAGGTCATCACGTCGACGCCCGGGGGCAGCTCGGCCCGGAGCTCCTCGGCGTAGGCCTTGACGATGTCCGCGACCTCCGTGGGGGTCTCGTCGCCCACCCGGTAGGCGGTGACGGACACGGCGGGACGACCGTTGAGGAAGGTGGCCTGGTCGTTGTCCTCGAAGCCGTCGGAGATGGTGGCCACGTCGGACAGCCGGATGAGGCCGCCGTCGGCGGTTCCGCGCAGCACGACGTCCTCGAAGGACTGGCCGTCGCGCTTGCGGTCGGCCATGCGCACCAGCACCTCGCCACCGGGGGTGTCGACGCCGCCGCCGGGCAGCTCGATGCTCGCCCCTGCGACCTCACGGGAGATGTCGTCCAGGGACATGCCCAGGGACTGCAGGGTGTCGCGGTCGACCTCGACGGAGATCTCCACGGGCGGGATGCCGAACACCTCGACCTGCGTGATGCCGTCCCGCTGGAGCAGATCGCTCCGGATCTTCTCGCCGAGCTCGTACAGGGTCGACATGTTCATGTCGCCGGCGGCGATCAGGCTGATGACCTGCTGCCGGTTGGTGAGCAGCTGGACGGTGGGGTCCTCGGAGTCCTCCGGGAAGGTCTGGATCTGGTCGATCTGGTTCTTCACGTCGGCCAGCGCCTTGTCCGGATCGGCGCCCAGGAGCAGCTCGACGCTGACGGAGCCCACGCCCTCGGAGGAGGTGGACGTGATGCGCTTCACGCCGTCGACGGAGCGCACCTTCTCCTCGACGGCCAGGACGATGCCCTGCTCGACCTCGGTGGGCGAGGCGCCCGGGTAGGGCACGGAGACCTGCACGAAGTCGAGCTGGAACTCCGGAAAGACCTCCTGCTTGAGGGTCGTGCCGGCGATGATGCCCACCAGCAGCGTGATGAACATGCCGAGGTTGGCGGCAACGGGGTTGCGGGCCATCCACGAGATCGGACCCTTGAGGAGGTCCGGGGACAACAGGTGTTTGCTCATCGTGGACCTCAGTTGCTGGCGGTGACGATGCGCACATCGAGCCCTTCGATGCCCATGGACACCGACGAGGTGATGACGCGGTCACCGGCGTCCAGGCCGGACGTGACGTAGACGTTCTCGGGCGTGCCCCAGGCCACGTCGACCGTGCGCTTGGCGAGCTTGTCGCTGTCGTCGGCGACCCACACGGTGTTGCCCTCGGAGAGGGCGGCACGGGGCACCTCGAAGACGCCGGCACGGGGCGCTCCCTCGAGGATCACGTCGACGTAGGCGCCGGGGAAGATGTGCTGGTTGCCGGAGGTGGGGTCGAGGGGCTCGTTCAGCTCCACCAGCAGCCGCGCGGTACGGGTCTGGTCGTCGAGCTTGGGGATGACCTCGACGACGTGGGCGTTGGTGGACTCGAGGGTGGTGCCGTCGGCGAGGCGCTGGACGACCGTGGCGGCGGAGCCGGGCGTGTCGCCGGAGGGCAGATCGATGTGGCGCAGGTCGCTGATGGGGAGGGACACCTCGACGTGGAAGGTGTCGGTGCCGATCAGGTGCGCGGCCATCGCGGTGGGGCCGAGGAGCTGACCCACCGAGATGTTCTCCTCGGTGACCATGGCGTTGAAGGGGGCGGTCAGTCGGGTGCGGGCCATGTTCAGCTCGGCCCGCTCGACGGCGGACTCGGCGGAGGCGACCTTGGCCTTGGCGCTGGCGAGGTGGGGCTTGCGCAGGGCAAGGGTGGCGTCCCGGTCGGGGGAACCGAGCAGCTCCCACTCCCGCACGGCGGCGTCGCCGCGGGACTTCTCGAGGCTCAGCTCGAGCTCGGCGGCGGCGAGGTTGGCCTTCTGCAGCTCCAGATCGGCCTTGTAGTCGCGGCTGTCGAGGCGCGCGAGCACGTCGCCCTTGGCGAAGCGGGCACCGGGCCGGAGGTTGTCGGCCATCCAGACGACCTTGCCGGAGACCTCGGGGGTGAGGTTGACCTCGTGGGCCGCCTTGACCGTACCGGACGCGAAGATGCGAGCCGGGTGATCCATGGGCTGGATCTCCAGGATGGAGACGGCGATGGAGGGCGGAGCGGGCTCGACCTGGTCGGCCGACTCGCGGGTGCTGATCATGAGGGCGGCGATGGCCACGCCACCGGCGATGATGAGGACGGGAAGCGCCTTGCGTGCGATGTTCATCGGGCGGTCTCCACAGACGAGTTGTCGTAGGCATCCAACCAGTCGCCGCCGAGGGCCTGATGGAGCTGAAGTCGGTAGTTGATGAGGTCGCGTTCTCCCTGGAGCAGGGAGAGCTGGGCCACCTGGAAGGAGTTGAGGGAGGCGAGCACGGAGAGGTAGTCGATGAGGCCGTCGGCGTAGCGGGACACACTGGTCTCGAAGGCGAGCCGGGCGGCCTCCTCCTGGGCCCGCAGGGCGTCGAGGCGATCGACCTGGTGGTCTTCGTTGGTGACCGCCGACTCCACCTCCTGGGTGGCCTCGAGCATCTTCTTGGCCAGGGTGTGGGCCTGGGCCCGCTCCGTGGCCTTTGCCTGCCGCAGGCGGGACAGCAGGATGCCACCGTCCCAGATGGGCAGGGATGCCGTGATGCCGAAGCCCCAGGCGAACTGCTCCTTGAACTCACCGGCGTCGAACCACTGCCAGCCGGCGTTGAAGTTCGTGCGGAAGGTGGGGGCGAAGGCCCGGCCCGCGCTCAGGCGGCGGCGCCAGGCCGCATCGAGGCGCTGCTTCTCGGCCACGAGGCCGGGACGCCACTCCATCAGGTCGGAAGGGGTGCCGAGATCGGGGCGGACGGGAAGGGACGGCAGCTCGGCGGGAATCTCGTAGGGCAGATCCCCGGGCGCACGGCCGAGGAGCACGGCGAGCCGCTGCTCGCTGACGTCCCGTGCGGCCCGGGCCTGGGGCAGCAGGCCACGGGTCTGCTCGAGCTGCTGGCGCTGCTGGAAGACGTCGACCGCGCTGGTCTCGGAGCGGTTGAAGCGAAGCTCCGTGAGCTCGAGGACGCCTTCGTTGGTCTTCAGCTGCTCCTCGAGCACGGAGACCCGGGCGCTCTGCAGGACGACATCGAACCAGGTGGAGGCGATGAGGCTCGCCATCTGGTTGCGGACGTCCGCGGCGTCGGCGCGGCCGGCCTGGGCGTCGTCGACCGCGGCCTGGAAGGCCACGATGTTCTTGCCGAACAGGTCGATCTCCCAGCCCGCCTTCAGCTGGGCCGAGGCGTTGTAGTACAGGTTGCCACCCTCGTCGCCGGCGCCACCGGGGATGCCACCGAACTGGAAGCCCAGGGTGTCGAGGGGGGCGAACTGGATGTTGCCGTCGGCGGAGGCCGTGGGCGACAGGGGCGCGAAGGCCTGCAGCTGGGCGGCGGAGGCCTGCTGGGCCCGGTTGATGGCCGTGGCGATGTCGAGGTTGGCGGCCATGCCCTCGGCCATCACCGCATCCAGGCTCGGATCGTCGAACTGCAGCCACCAGGGCTCGGTGGTCTGCGGGCCGTCGGACGGCACCTCGTAGGTGGCGGGAAGGGTGGGCAGGCCGACGCCGGCCCCCTTCTTCGCCCATGCCGGCTCGGCGAACAGGGCGGAGGACGCCAGCAGGGTCAGGGAAAGCAGCAAGCGGGTCATCGCGCGCTCTCGTGTGGCAGGTGGGTAGGGGATGCGCCCCGGACGGTGTGGGCCGCCAGGGACTGGAAGTAGGCCTCGTCGGTGTCCTGGACGAAGCGACCGCCGGCCATGTGGCGCCAGAACATCCGTACGTGGATGGCGCCCATGAACTGCATGGCCAGCGCGGTGGGGTCGGGGGCGTGCAGCAGGCCGGCCTCGTGGGCGCGGCGCATGTAGTCGGCCATGGCGAGCAGGCCCTTCACCGGCGGCGGGTCGCCGGGGCCCTTGCCCATCTCCTCGAGGAGATCCATGCCCGATGCCTTGAGGACCATCATCTGGGGGATGAGGCGTTCGAACCAGCGGGCCACGGTGGTGGCGAGGTCGAGGAGCTGATCGGCCATGGGGCGGTCGTCGATGGGCATGGCCCGCACGGTCTCCCACAGGGGCTCGCCCTCGGGCTGCATCGCGCGCACCATCAATTGCATCTTGGATCCGAACCGCTTGAACAGCGCGGCCTGGCTCATGCCCACCCGCTTGGCGATCACGGTGGTGGACACGCCGGGGCCGTGCTCGATGAAGCAGGCGCGTGCGGCGTGGAGGATCTCCTCGTCGCTGAATTGCGTGGGGCGGGCCATGGGACTCCATGGGTAAGTGAGTGAACACTCACGAAGTTGGTGAGCGCCCAATCACCTATTCTGGCGCACGACGCCAGCGAAATTTCCGCACACGTCCGGTCCACATCCGGATCCACGCGTTCCGACCCTTCTCAGGCCGCTCCTGGGGCGATTTGCGGTACGTCCTGAAGGGTTCTTCACAGGCCGCGGTGCGCAACTGTTGTAGGTTTGGGAGGTCTTGGAGGATGCGATGAAGACGTGGTGGGGTCTGGCCCTCAGCGGCCTGGTGGTGAGTGCGTGCGGGGTGGAGGACACCCGGCCGGTGGCGGAGATCTGTGCGGATCCGGAGTCCGGCGGCTGGCGGGCCTTCGAGGATGTCGAGCCGACGCTGCGCTACGGCGAGCTGGCGGCCGACTTCACCGTGAACACCCTCGACGGCACCTTCACGCTGTCGGAGGTCTACGACGGCTGCAGCTCGGTGGTGATGGTGGCCTACGCGCCCACCGGCTACCATGATCAGCTGTGGGCCAACGAGCTGTGGGGCCTGCTCACCGAGGATGCGCCCAGCAACGTGCACTACGTCTTCGCGAGCCACCTGGACGACGCCACCCAGCGCCAGGGACAGCTCGAGTTCCTGAAGAGCCAGTTCGACGGCTTCCTCGGCCAGATGCCCGCCGAGGAGCGGCAGGTCTGGAAGGACCAGCTGCACTACGTCACCGACGACGCCGGCGCGCTCGGCTGGCCGTCCCAGCTCGGTGCGTCCAACTTCCGTCGCACGTTCGCCTACCACGGCGGTGAGCGCTTCGTGGGCATGCTCGTCGACCGCTTCCAGCGGATCCGGCCCATCGGCGAGGCCCTCGACTGGGTCCGTTCGGCCCAGGGCGAGCCCGCGATCCTCATGAGCCGGATGAAGCACCACGCCGAGTACTTCAACTACGAGGCCGAGCGCGCAGACCGCATGAGCCGCGAGGATGCCCTCGAGGTCACCATCTTCGACAACACCAACTCCGGTTCCGGCTGGAACGGTCCCGGCGTGTTCACCACCGCCGAGATCCCCGATCTGTCGGAGTACAACCAGCTCTTCATCGACCTCGAGATGGGCTGCCACCACGTGGGCGACGATCCCGAGAAGGAGATCCCCGAGGGTGCCTTCGTGGGCGACCTCGACTGCCCCGAGTGGGACCGCATCACCACGCTGTACATGTGCGACGAGCTCGAGGCCACCGAGGTCAACGAGGAGACCGGCGAGCTCATCGAGCAGGCCGGCTGCGACACCGAGATCGGTCGCTGGATCACCGCCTACACCGGCGGCGCCAACTACGTGCACGACGTCACGCCCATGCTCGCCCACTTCCAGGAGGACATGGTCAAGCGGTTCCGGTACACGTCCATCGACGACTACCCGATCACGCTCAAGCTGCGGGCGGTGAACAACCCCGACATCGACGTGCGTCCCACCCAGCTCATCGAGCTGTACAGCGGTGGCCAGCTCACCAGCGCCACCAACGACCGCTACGAGCCCATGGACGTCGAGATCCCTGCCAGCGCCAAGAAGGTCGAGGTGGCGGCCGTCATCACCGGCCACAGCTTCGGCAAGGACACCAAGAACTGCGCCGAGTTCTGCAACATGGAGCACCACTTCATGCTGAACGGCACCCAGTTCTCCGAGACCCACGAGATCGCCAACGACTCCTACGGCTGCCTGGGCCTCGTGTCCGAGGGCGTGGTGCCCAACCAGTTCGGCAGCTGGCAGTTCGGCCGCGCCGGCTGGTGTCCCGGTCAGGAGGTCACCATGTGGCGTGAGGACGTCACCAACGTCCTCGACCTCGGGTCCACCAACAACGTGGACTACGGCGTCACGGTCGACGGCGGCCCCTACGAGCCGGTCTGGTACGATCCCGAGGGCAACGGCATCTGGGAGGGTGAAGGCGATCACCCGCCTGGCATCTGGGTGCCGGAATACAAGATGAGCAGCTGGCTGGTCGTCTACGAGTGACGGCCGGAGGCCGTCACTCGTAGACGGCCGCCCGCTGCGAGACAGCCGGGGGCGACCCGGCACGGCCGGTTCTTCGTCGCTTCGGTCGGGCCGACCGGAAGGTCGGCCTCTCCCTCGCTCCTCGCCCCGACCGCACCGGGACGCCCCCGGCCTCCGGTGTGCGGCTGAAGGGGTGCCCTGGGATTGCTTTCGCTTGTTGGGACGGGGCGAGCTGAGGGCGGGGCGCTCGGGGCCGGATGTGGCCCCCGATGCTTCGTCGCGGTGCTCCTCGCCTCGCCGGCCACCTTCGGCCCCTCGGGTCTTGCGGGGGGGCGAACACTGGTTTGTGTGAACGCAGCAAGGGCCGGCATGACGCCGGCCCGTTTCTGCGCTTGGGGGGGGGGGCGGGCCGCTAGACCTGGCTCGGGCGGGGGGCGCCGGAGATGCGCTTCAGGAGGCGCTCGATGGTCTCGGGGGTGGCGCTGCCGTAGGGGGAGCTCACGCGGAAGTCGGTGAGGCGATCGATGGAGTGGTAGCCCTTGTCACCGCGCGTCATGCCGATGGCGGGCTGGTAGGGGGTGTTGAGGAGGGTGGCGTTGGCGCCGGTGAAGTCGGCGGTGTCGACCTGGAACCACAGGTGCTCCCGGGAGGAGCCGTCCTCCTCTCCGCCGTAGGAGAACTTGGCCAGGAACTTCCAGTCGTTGGCGCTCTTGTAGTTCTGGCGGAGCAGCACGAAGGTCTGCCAGCGCAGGCGGGCGAGGGCCTCGAGCCGCTCGGTCTCGTAGTCCGTCAGGTAGAAGATGGCGCCGTGGCTCAGGGAGGCGACGTCTTCGGCGATGCTGGTCCAGCGGCCCGTCTCGGGTCCGGTGGAGCGCCATCCCACGAGGACGAGGTTGTCGTTCGGGTGCTCCTCGTTGCGCTCGGACGTGCCGCCGAGGGTGGGGAGGATGTCCCGCTCGACGTACTCGTACGGAACCAGCGCGGCTTCGAGGCCCTGGCCATAGGGAAGGGACTGACCGAGGCTGGGCAGCTCGTGGACCAGACATCGGTGGGCGACGGTCTGCAGGAGCGCGGCGAGGTTGCGGATGTGGTCCTCGTGTCCCGAGAGGATCTCCAGCTCCGGGATGCCACAGCGGCGCAGTCCGTGGGTGTGCAGCCAGATGTTCTCGCGGTCGGTGACGGCATGGATCCGGTAGACGGCGTCCAGGGGGAAGGGAATGCCCGGGGTGGAGACGTCCCGGAGCCAGTTCGCGGACCGCACGGTGTCGCCGTCGAGGTCCACGAGCCCCGGCGTGTCCGGCACGAGGGTCCAGGCGATGCGGCACATGAGCCCGAAGAACTCGTGGGGCTTGTGGCTCGGCATGACGGCATCGATGGCGAGGCACCACTCCGCCGTGATGGCCCAGGCCCGCGCATCCTCGTCGAGGTCGCCGAGGTCCATCTCCTTGCCGATGAGCGGGTTGTGACGCTCCGGGCGGACGATCCACGTGCGTCCCGGCGTCGTGGAGCGGATGTACCAGCCTCCGTTGCTGGCGGTGTCGATGGCAGCGTTCAGTCCGAGCTGCTTCTGGAGGGCCGTGAGGACCTCATGGGCGGACGGAGGCTTCCCCGGCAGGAGCACGTGCAGGGTCGTCGCGGAGCTTGAAACCATGGGGTCCCTCTGGGTGCGTGGCACACATCCCTTCGGAGGGGGGAGGGGCCCCTTGGGCCGACATGGGGTCGCGGTGAGACGATGGGGGCAACACCGTATCGGGAAGGGGAGGCCGGCTGCGGCGCCCCGGTAGGCGCTGTTCTTCGTCGCTTCGGTCGGGCCGACCACGAGGTCGGCCTCTCCCTCGCTCCTCGCCCAGCACCCACCGGGACACCGCATCCTTGTGGCGTGTGGCTGAAGGTGCGCTCTGGGATTGCGTTCGCTTTGTGCGGGGAGTCGGGGGGACTCCCCGAGCGCCCCTTCCAAGGACCGCCCCGCCCCCAACAGCGAACGCAATTCCAGGGCATCCCTTCAGCCGCACACCGGAGGCATGTGGCGTCCCGGTGCGGCCGGGGCGAGGAGCAAGGAGGGAAGCGTACTTCTGTACGCGACCGACGAAGCGACGAAGAACCGGCTGTGCCGGGGCGCCACAGGCCGTCTACACGCGTGCCGGGGCGAGGAGCAAGGAGGAAAGCGTACTTCTGTACGCGACCGACGAAGCGACGAAGAACCGGCTGTGCCGGGGCGCCACAGGCCGTCTACACGCGTTCCGGGGCGAGGAGCAAGGAGGGAAGCGTACTTCTGTACGCGACCGACGAAGCGACGAAGAACCGGCGTTGCCGGGGCGCCACAGGCCGTCTACACGCGTGCCGGGGCCCGGCAGGCCGTCTACAGCCGAAAGCGGAACGAGGTGGTGACGGCTTTGTCGAGCTCCCCCGCGCTCGCGTTCCCCAGCGTGCGTTCGATGCACTCCGTGAGCCGGGACGGCACCGAACGGCTGGTCTCGGGACGGGCCTGCACCCGGGTGGTGTCGCCGCTGCGATCCAGGCGGACCTCGATGTCCCAGCGGACGGGCTCGCCGCCCTTTCGACAGCGCTGCAGCTCCCGGGCCATGCGCTGGCGGAACGCCTTGAGCTGGTCGGCATCGGTCGTCGCCTTGGGGGCGGCCGCCTCCTTGGGGCGGCTGGCGGGCTCGGGTCGGGTGGGTGCCTCTGTCTCCGGGGGCTCCTCGGCCGCCTCGGGCGCCTCCTCCACCGCTTCGGGCACATCGATCGCCGGTTCGGGCTCCTCCGGCGGGACCTCCGGCTCCGGCGGGGGGACGACCTCCTCCGTCAGGGCCAGCTCCTGCTGTTCCGCGGGCTCGGCTGCCTCGTCGGCCGACAGCGTCGACCACAGCAGGCCCGCGCCGAGCGCCGCCGACATCGCCAGCAGCATCAAGGCCAGCGGACGGCCGCTCCGACCACCACCGGTGGGTTCCGAGGCGGGCGCCGGTGCCGAGGCTGCCGGCATGGGTGCCGACGACGGCGGAGGGAAGGCGGGTGTGACGGAGGCCACCCGGGGGACCGGCGTGGCGGAGGCCAGCCGGGGCGGCGGAGGCGTGGGCGACGGGGCGCGGTCGTGGGGCTGCGGGGCAGGGGCCGTGAGGGCCGACAGATCCACGGTGTCCTGGGACAGCCTCGACGGCGGTGGCGTGGGGGTCCAGGCCCGGCCGCCGGGGAGGGCGTCGCGGAACGCCTCCGCCGTCTGGTGCCGGTCGATCACATGGCGTGCGAGGGCCGTCTCGATGGGGGCCCTCCACTGCGGCGGCAGCGGCTCCATGCCCCGGTGCTCTCCCCGGCTGATCCGGTACATCTGCTCGGTGATGTCCTCGCCGTCGAAGGGCACGTGGCCGGTCAGCAGCTCGTAGGCGATGACGCCCATGGCGAACAGATCGGAGCGGGCGTCGATGGCGGCGCTGGACTGGATCTGCTCGGGTGACATGTAGGCCGGCGTGCCGATGCGGGCGCGCATGCGGGTGGCGGTGCGTGGACCGGTCTGCACCTGGGTCTCGTCCATGATCTTGGCCACGCCGAAGTCGATGAGCACCGGATCGCCCTGTGCGGTGATCAGGATGTTCTCCGGCTTCAGATCCCGGTGGACGATCCCCGCCTCGTGGATGATCGTCAGGGCGTCGAGCAGCGTGGCCATCAGCGGCCTCACCTCCGGCTCGTCGAGCCTTCCGCGCTTGCCGAGCTCGTCGGCCAGGCTGCGGCCCTCGACGAAGTCCATCACCAGACCCACGTGGGGCGGCTGCAGCACGATGTCGGTGACGGCCACGAGGCTCGGGTGGCGGAGCTGGGCGAGGATCTGGCCCTCTGCCACGAACCGCTCCCGGATGCGGGCGTCGGCGGCCCACTGGGGATGCAGCAGCTTGACCGCGTGCAGGCTGCCGAGCACCCGGTGCCTGGTCTTCCAGACCACGGCGAAGGCACCCTCGCCCAGGGGCTGCAGGAGTTCGTACTGGCCGATGGCGTCGCCGGCTCGAAGGGGCGGGGTGTCGGTCATTCCGGGGCCTCCATGGCAGACAGCCACAGGTGGACGGTGGACACCGTGGACGCGGGGCCGTGCTCCTGCAGGACCAGGTCCGGCGTGCCGTCGCCGTCGATGTCGGTGGAAGGGGTCAGCGGTGACAGGATGCCACTGTCTGCCCAGACCACGAGGTCCGCGTCGGTGACATCGAGGGTGGAGGTCCCGCCGCCGGCGAGCGCCACGTCGGCCTCCGTCTGCAGGGTCCCGCCGTCGAAGATCCACAGTCCCTGCGTGGACTCGCCCTCGAGGACACCCTGGACCCCCAGCTCCCGGTGACCGTCGCCGTCGAGGTCGCCCAGATCGTGCACGACCGAGCGCTCCACGTTCGCCGCCCAGCCGCTCAATCGCAGGTAGGGGGTGAAGGTGTCGATGAAGTACAGCGCCGGCAGGTCGGCGCTGCCGAACGCACCGCCCGGGAGCAGGTCGATGGTGAGCGTGTCGGCCTCGTCGTCGAAGCGGAGGAGCGCCAGATCGTGGGCGTACCCTTCGGACAGCCCGATCACGGGCATCAGGGTCTGGAGCTCCTCGCTGCCGGTGAGCACGGACGAGGCCGGTGTGGAGCTCGCCGACCAGGTGAGGCCGTCGAACAGGCTGGCGACCTGGCTCTCGGCCGACAGGCGCAGGCAGACATCGGCCGTGTCGTCATGATCGAGGTCGGCGCGAGCGAAGTCACCCGCAGGGCCGGCCCAGGGCGCGATGCTCTGGCACACGGTGGTGGTGGTGAGCGAGCTGGTGTCGCCGACCAGGGTCCGCACGCAGGTCTCGTCGTCGTCGCCGAGCCACAGGGCGAGTGCGACCTCGGCGAAGGGGTCGGGCCGGAAGGTCTGGGCGTCGAGCAGCGGGGCGTCGAGGGCCACCTCCGACAGCAGGGACCAGCTCGGCGCGGTGCCCGTGTCGACCGTCTCCTCCGCCATGTGGATCTGGACGGCGTCGTCGGGCCCCGTGGAGATCAGGTAGATGCGCTCGCCGTCCGGATCGCCTCGGAGGGCGGTGGGCACGTGATCCGTCGCCAGGGCAGGCAGGTCGGACTCCCCGTCGATGAAGCGGTGGGCGTAGTAACTGCCCGGCTCCGAGAGCAGGAGATCGTCGACGGGCCACCCCACCACCTGCGACGCATCGGCGTCGACCCACAGGAGCTCGAAGCCGTCGCCGGTGGCCCACCGGGCGAACGCGGGCAGGGCGACGGGAGAGGGCATCTCGTAGCTGACGCTGCCGGGACTGCCACCCGACGCGGTGGTCGAGCGCCGGGCGATGGTGACCAGGGAGGCCTCTTCATCCGAGGCGCGCACCTCGCAGGTGACCACGTCGGCTTCGGGCAGATCCGCCACGGGCAGCAGGGCCTCGGCGTGGGCACCGGTGGCCTCGGAGGTGTACGCCGGCTGGTAGGTGCCGTCGAAGAACCAGCGGAAGGTCCAGGTGACGTCGTCGGGTCCGGTGACGCCACAGCGAAGGGTCGACCACGGGTGGACCACGGCGGGTGTCATGGCCACCGTGGAGGCGCTCGCCAGGGGGTGGAACCCGATGGGGAAGGTCCGCGTGGCGACCACCTCGTTGCCGTCGTCCGCGCGATCCCGGAGGTTGGCCTCGCGCACCGTGACGGTCAGCTCCCAGGCCTCTCCGGCGAAGGGGATGTCCCCGAGGCTCTCGTGGGTGATGGAGGTGCCGTCGCCGGAGGCGCGGGCCGTGCCATCGACCTGCCAGGACCAGGAGATCTCGAGTGGATCGTCCTCCGGATCGTCCGGGGCCACGATGCGGATCTCCCAGGGCAGACCCTCGACGAGCTGCGCCGGCTCCACCTGGATGACGGGTGCATCGGGCGCGCCGTTGACCCGCACGGGGTGCTCCTCCACGGTCAGGCCCCGCAGCTGGCCGTCGTCGATGGACAGGCTGAGGAGGTGGGGTTGGGGCGACAGGCCCTCGAGCGCGATGTCGTGCACCTGCCCCGGGATGACGGGAAACTGGCCGAGGGGGCCGTCCTGATCGGAGGAGATCTCCAGCACGAGCGGGTCGTGTCCGTCCGGGTCGATCACCCGTACGGAGAGGGCCACGCCGTGCTGTTCCGACACCGTGGCGTTGTCCGATGGGGCCAGCACCTCGATCACGGGTGCTTCGTTGAGCACAATGGGGGGGTGACACCCGGCAAGGGCCAGCCACAGCAGGGACATCCGGGGCTCCATCGGTGGTTCGATCCCACCCTAGCGCAGGTCCACGGGCCCACGAAAGCCGGTGGAACCGCAGGTCGGGGGCGCTTATGGCCTTCGTGCGCAGCGGGTGCGCGTCTGCGCCGTGGGCGTCGGGAGGATGGTCATGTTCGAGGGGCTGCTCGATCCGCGCAACGGCCCGGCATTCGACCTTCCACCGCCGCAGGGCGGCGATCGTCGTGGCTACGTGATCGCCTCCAGCCCCCGCACCGGCTCCACCCTGCTGGCCCGCACGCTGTGGGATTCGGGCCTCGCCGGTGCACCCAAGGAATACCTCAACCCCATGCAGCTGCGGGACTGGGCGGTGCGTCGAGGGGGATGGCGCGGGCGTGCGGCTCAGGCCCTTCGAGGCCGGGCGACGGGGCTGGCGCCCTGGCTGTACGACGCCGAGCGAGTGCGCGCCCACCTCGAGGAGGTCGCCACGCTGCGCGCCGGCCCGCAGGGACACGTCGGTCTGAAGATCCACTGGCACCACCACGCGCGCTGGGTGCAGTCGGGCAGGCTTGACCTGCAGCAGGTCCTGGGACCCACCGACTGGCTCTGGATCCGACGGCGCGACAAGCTGGCCCAGGCGGTGAGCTGGGCCATGGCCCTCCAGTCAGGGCGGTGGGCGCACCACCAGCGCGCGGATCGGCAGGTGCGGTACCGGCACGGCCAGATCCGGCGCCTGCTGCGGCGGGCGGAGGCCATGGACGATGCCTGGGCGCGTTGGTTCGAGGCCGAGGGCATCGTGCCCCATGTGGTGTGGTACGAGGACCTCGTGGCCGACCACGTCGGGGTGATTCTCGGCGTTGTGCATCACCTCGGGATGGCGGCCGAGGCCTCCGGTATCCCCGGGAAGTCCCTCAGGCGGCAGGCCACTGGGAGAAACGAACGGTGGAGCTCACGGTTTGCTTCTCGAGAAGGCGTACCTCGGTAGGGCGGACACCCATGACGTCGCACATGACGCAGAGGGTGGTGTCGGGCAGGGCCTTGATGCGACGGGGGCGGATCACCTGTTGGCAGCAGTCACAGCGACGCAACGGGGTGTGTTTCGAATCCATGGCGGTCTCCTGACGGGTGCCCCTTTCTTGCCCATTCGCCAGATCGGCGCATGTGTATTCGCGCGTACGGGGGGGCACGATTCGTCACAGCAGGGTCATCACCTGTCACAGAACCGATACCATGGGAATCGCCACTACGTACATGTCGGTACCGTTCAGGAGAAACCTGGAACATCGGTGGTTGTTATCTGCCGTGATGTGGTGCATTGCACGATTGTGATGGGGCGTATGCGTACGAAATCAAGTGAAGGAAAAGCAGGAAAGATACCGGACGACCCTCTTCCGGCTCTCGCGCGCACGCCCTGGCTGCTCGTCGCCACGGCCCTGTTCGGCTGGTTCCTGATGGTCGTCCTGCCTCGGAAGGCGGGCGAGGCCCCGGTGGATTCGGGCCGACCACCCGATCTGCGGCTGTGGTATTCGCCGGCGGAGGTGCATGCGCTGTTCGAGGGCTGGGGTCCCGAGTTCCTCGCCAGCTACCGGCGTGATCGCTTCCGCTTCGATCTGGCCTGGCCCCTCGCGTACACCTTCTTCCACGCCACCCTGTGGTCCTGGTGGACCGCCCGGCTGCTGCCGTCGGGGCATCCGCTGCGAGGGCCGCTCGGCCAGGGCCTCGTGCTCGCGCCCTTCGTACTCGATCTGCTGGAGAACCTGTGCATGTTCGTGGCGGCCGGCATGCACCCGGACCCGTCGGCGGCATGGGTCGTGGTCGGGTCGATCGCCACCCTGTGCAAGTGGTCGGCGGTGGGCGTTCTGGCCATGGCCCAGCTCGCCGGTCTGGTCGTACTGCTCGTGCGTCGATGGCGCGGCCGAGCGGCCTGAATCAGTCGGCCGGTTGGTAGTCGAGCTCGGCCAACACGTCGGTCACACCGGGACTCTGCACCGCCAGCACCATCCACGGGCGACCGGTGGTGGGACGGCCCTCCTCGGGAATCCGCCACTGGATGTCCACCAGTCCGCCCACCTGCCACACCGCTACCAGCCAGATGTCGTCGGTGGTGTGCTTCTGGGGCGTGCCCCACAGGACGATCATGGACTCCCGGCTGGTGTCGATGGTCGACCACAGGTCGTCATCGGGGGTGATCCGGAGCGACGCCATCAGCACATCGAGGGCCTCGGGGGTCGAGGCCACGGCGCCGTGGGTGGAACCGTCTCCTACGGGGCCCGCCTCGGGCGCCGACCAGCCGGACAGCAGCACCCGGGTGGGCACGCCGACGGCCCCGACATCGGGGGTCCAGGGGGCCGGACCCGTGTGCATCACCTCCTGCTCGGCCGTCTCCTCCGGTGTGGAGGCCGGACCCGCGGGAAGCTGGCAGGCGAGTGACAACATCGGGATCAGCGCACGAAACAAGTCTGGGCCTTCCGGGCTCGGGGGTCCCTTGGCTCTTCGGCGCGACGCTGTGGCCGCTGATGGGCTAAAACGGGTCCCGTGGCGGGGCTAGGGGCCCCGCCGGATGCCCTGGGGTGATGATGAACAAGTTCGGCCTGCTCATGCTGGTGGGACTGGTGGCGGCGGCCTTCGGCCTGCGTCCCGACCGCGACGCGCACATCGAGGCGCTGCACGATGCCTGTGAGGATCGCCACTCCGGTCTCGGCACCATCGGCTGCAAGACCCGTCTCGGCCTCACCGAGTTCGCCGACGGCATGCGCTACGACGACCTCGGCGTGGCGAGCGTGCTGCGTGTCGAGGGCGAAGGCACCCTGAGCGTGGGGCTGTTCGGCACCGTGGTGGTGCTGCCCGAGGGCGAGGGCTGACCTCGCGCCCCCTTCCGCGGTGCGCCAGGCGTGTGTACCGCTAGTGCCCGAGGTGGGCGGTGAGCTCCGCTTCGTCGGTGGTGTGGCCATCGGCGTGGACCAGGGGCACGGCCTTGCCCGACTTGTTGAGCAGGTAGGTGCGCACGCTCAGATCGGGGCTCGCCACGCGGTGCCAGGTCTGGGTGCGGCCGAGCAGGGAGACGCCCACGAAACCACGCACCTGCAGGGTGTCGTCGCTCTCCTCGACCTTGCAGGAGTAGGTCTTGCCGTTGCCGGGATCCATGATCGTGCCGCCGGACCAGGTGGTGCCGTCGGGCCGCAGGTCGTTGATGATGTCGAGCCCGATGACCTTCTTGCCGTGCAGTGCGCCCTTGCACTCGGTGCAGTCGGGATCGCGGGCCTCGTCAGGCTGGCGGTAGAGCTGGACGATGGTGCCGGTGGCGACGCCGTTGTCGACCGTGATCTCGACGATGGAGCGGATGTTGCCGGTCTCGTCGTCGATGGTCTTCCAGTAGCCCTCGATGCCGGCGAAGGCGGTGGCGGGCAGGAGCATCAGGGCGGTGATCAGGGAACGGAGCATGGGTACCTCTCGCCAGTCGTGCCGCTCCAGCATGCCACATGCGGCCGTCCGGGTCAGTCGGCGGATGAGGCAGCTACAAGGCGGGGAGCGGTCCGGGTGACGCGTACCCGATGCATGCAGGCTTTGTGGGTCCTCGCGGGCTGCTGTACCCTTGGGCGGTGTCGGGACGTCTGCGTCAGGACATGCCCACCCCCCGGTGGATGCAGGCGGACGACCCCATCGAGGAGCGGACATGCGTACTTGGTTGCTTTGGCTCGTGGCGGCGGGATGTGTCGATCCCGGTGAGGATGTGGACACGGTCCCCACGGACACCATGACGGAGGCCACCGGAGCCACCGCCGAGACGGCCTCCACTGGCGGCGACACGGCGATCGAGGAGGTCGCCGGCCTTCCCTGGTCCGAGGATCTGCGCTTCCCGACCCCCTGCCATGGCTACCGCTACGCGGTGGACGACCCCGCGGGCCCCACCCTGGCTGAAAAGCCCCACACGCTGTCGAGCCTGAGCCTCGATGATCGGGGGCACCCGGCATCGAAGTCCTACTATTTCTCCACCGAGGACACCCCCGCAGGCGACGAGCTGCTCGTGCACGAGGTGTGGATCGAGTCCGACGATCTGGCGAGGATCACCCTGTACAAGGTGGCGTCCTACAACGGCAACGGCGATCTCGAGGAGCAGACCGAGTGGGTCTACACCTACGCCGACGAGGAGCTCACGCCCGTGGCCGGCTCCCACGAGTTCCAGTTCCTTCCCGCCAGCGTCAACCGCCACATCGAGCTGGAGGCCAGCCACGTCGACGGTCTGTTCGACGAGATCTCCTGGTCCATCAGCGAGAACGATGGACCGATCCAGTCCGAGCACAGCCGTTCATGGACCCTCGATGAGGAGGATCAGCTCCTCGAGTACGCCAAGACCGACGGCGTGGAGGTGGCCCAGCAGTTCGTCACCCGCGACGAAGACGGCGACATGACGGAGTACGTCCGGCTCTTCTCCCGCACCGACGGGCCCCAGGAGACGCGCACGGAGCTCGACTACGTGTGGAACGGCTCTCTGGTCACCGTGGAGCACGGTGAGAACAGCACCCAGACCCAGGGCACCTTCGTGATGGACATCACCCTCGCCAGCGACCGTGTGCTGCGGGTCGACGAGGGCATCCTCGACGAGGTGTTCGAGCCGGTGTCGGATGTCGATGGGCAGGCAGGCTACATGCGTGCCGTGCTCCTCAACAACGGCTTCGCCGGTGAGAACTACCTGTACCAGGGAGACCGGCCCACCCTCGGCGCGGGAGGCCGCGAGGCCTTCGTGGCGCCCTGGTACACGATGCGGAACGGCCGGGATCTGCCCCAGACCAGCCTCGGCGGCTTTCCCGTGGTCAGCCCCGCCTTCGGCGTGGTGGTCGACCCGGGCGCGCGCCTGGTGGCGGAGCGCTCCTTCGACTTCGTGATGGGCCAGCATCGCTACGAGCGCCGATTGCGCTACGACAGCGCCGGCAACGTGAGCCAGGTGTGGGAGTATGACGACGCCGGCGACATGGTCTCGGTGATGCACTTCGACTACGCCTGCTACGCCGGGTTCGTCGACGAGATGCCGGAGCGACCCGACGACCTGGCGGTCGAGCTGCCCTGAGGCCGGGGGATCCAGCCCCCCGGCCCCGGGCCCGGGATCAGGGGGCCGTGGCGTCGGAGGCGCCGCAGTCGCTGACCACCTCGACGAGGGTGGGCTTGCCGGACAGGCCCCCCACCTTGGTCTCGTAGCGGGCCTTGTTCGACTTGTAGGGGATCGCTCCGTGGTCGACCCCGTCGAGGAACAGGGTGGCGTCCCAGGAGAAGTCGTCGCTGATGGCCCACACCGTGAGCTCCCCCTTTCGCTGGCTGTAGCGCGCCTTGGTGATGCTGATCACGCAGGACGGCGCCGGCGGTGCGGTGTCGACGGGCGGAGAGGTGTCGACGGGAGGTGCGGTGTCGACCGGCGGCGGGCTGGTGTCGGTGCCGCCGTTGTCGGCGTCGTAGGCGGCGAGGGCCGCGGCGGGCTGGATGAGCCCGTGGCCATGGTCGTCGTCGCGTCCGGTGATGCCCAGATCCGTGGCCGTGCTGATGAGGTAGCTCTCGGCATCGGCGCTGCTGGCGCCCTGGGCCATCAGCAGGGCGGCGGCCGCGGCCACGTGGGGCGTGGCCATCGAGGTGCCGTCGAAGAAGTAGTAGCCCCAGGCGTTGGGACCGCTGCCGGAGAAGGTCTCCTGCAGGATGCCGTCGACGTAGCCGTCGCCGTTGTCGTCGACCGTGGTGTCGCCGCCGGGGGCCACCAGATCCACGCCCGAGCCGGTGTTGGAGTAGGACGTGACGGTGTCGTTGTAGTCGGTGGCGCCCACGCCCACCGCGCCGGTGTACCCAGCCGGGTAGTCGACGCTGCTGGCGCCTGCGTTGCCCGTGGCGGCGGCGACGAAGATGCCGGCGTTGTGGGCGCTCAGCACCGCGGCGGCCTCGGTGGCACTGTAGCTGCTGGAGCCGAGGGACAAGTTGATGACGTCGGCGCCCTGGCTCTCCGCCCGCTGGATGCCGCTGACGACGTCGCTGGTCCAGCCGGAGCCGTTCTGGTCGAGCACCTTGATCGCCAGGATGGACGCATCGTAGGCGAGCCCGGCCACGCCCGCGCCGTTGTCGGTGGCCTGGGCGATGGTGCCGGCCACGTGGGTGCCGTGGCCGTTGTCGTCGGCGGGGTCGGCGTCGTTGTTGACGTAGTCGTAGCCGCCGGTGGCGAAGGCGCCGATGCCGTCGGCGCTGCCGGAGGAGACGCCGCTGTCGATCACGGCGACGACCGTGCCGGACCCGGTGCTCCAGGCCCAGGCGGCCTCGGCGTCGACGGTGTCGAGGTTCCACTGCAGGTAGCGGTAGGTGTCGTTGACGAGCATGTGGCGCTCGAAGTCGGGCTCGGCGTAGCGGACCTGCCGGAAGGAGCGGTGCACCGACTCGAGGACCTCGGGCACGGTGGCATCGCCTTCGATGACGTAGCGGCTGGCCTGCAGACCCGGCCAGTGGCGATCACGGCGCAGGACGACGCCGGCGGCGGGCCCCGAGGTGAGCCGCAGGACGTCGTCGAGGCCTTCGTGTCCCACGAGGACGCGGCCCGGGTGCCAGCGGACCTCGGGGGCCACGCGGGACGCCTCCTCACCGGCTTCGGGCGCGGGCTCCTCGGTCTTCTCGCAGCCGACGAGGGCGAGGGTGGTCAGGGTGAGCAGCAGCGGGATTCGCACGGGGGCCTCCAGACCTGCGAGCGCAGGGACGCGGTGGAGGCGCAGGAAACCGGTCAATCCGGCCGGGATCAAGGGACGAAAATGTTTTTCCCCCGATCGGGCCCTCGGTTCCGTGTCAGGCGCGTGTCCGCGGTAGTATCGGATGAACCTTGGTTCATCTCACGGAATGGCCGAGTCGCTCGCGCCACATTCGCTCACCACCTCGACCAGCGAGGGCTGGTCGTTCCAGCCCCGCTCCTTGTACTCGTACCGCGCCTTCTTCGTGACCCATGCCATGGCGCCCTGGCTGACCCCGTCGACGTACAGCGTGGCGTTCCAGGAGCCGTCGTCCGTGATCGCCTGGACGGTCAGCTCCCCGCGACGGCTGTTGTACTTCGCCTGGGTGATGCTGAGCGTGCACGAGGGATCGGTGTCGCCGGGCGGCGGGTCGGTGTCGCCGGGCGGCGGGTCGGTGTCGCCGGGTGGGGGCGTCACGCCCGTGCCGGAGTCACCCGTCTCGGCCGAGTCCGGCGGGGGTGCGACGCCGCCCTGATCGGCATCCCATGCGGCCAGGGCGTCCGCGGGCTGGATGAGGCCGAAGCCGAACGTGTCGTCCTCGCCGGGTGAGCCGAGATCGAGGGCGGACTGCTGCAGGTACGACAGGGTCTGGGCACGATCCGCGCCACTGGCCATGAGCAGGGCCGCCGCCGCGGCGACGTGGGGCGTCGCCATGCTCGTGCCCTGCCAGTTGCGGTAGACCCACGCCCCGTTGATCAACGTCTCCTGCAGGATGCCGTCCCGGAAGCCGTCCCCGTCCTGATCGACGGTGGTCCGGCCACCGGGCGCGACCAGCTCGATGCAGGGCCCCCAGTTCGAGTAGGGCGCCTTGTCGTTGCTGAAGTCGGTGGCGCCCACGGCCACCGCCGTGGTGTACCGGGCCGGATACAGGCATCCCCGGGTGCCGGCGTTCCCGGCGGCCGCGGCCACGAAGATCCCGGCGTCGTAGGCGGCCTGCATGGCGAGCTGCTCCGACGTCGAGCCCCGGTTGGAGCCGAGCGACATGTTGATCACGTCCGCCCCCTGCTGCCGGGCCAGCTCGATGCCACTGACGATGTCGCTGATGTAGCCGCTGCCGTTCGCGTCGAGGACCTTGATCGGCAGGATGGACGCCCCGGGGGCGAGGCCCACCACGCCGACACCGTTCCCGGAGACCTGGGCGATGGTGCCGGCCACGTGGGTGCCATGGCCGTGGTCGTCGTGGGGGTCGTCGTCGTCGTTGACGAAGTCGTAGCCCCCGGGTGCGATGGCGTTCAGGCCGTCCGGTCCACCGGTGGCGACGCCCGTGTCGATCACGGCCACGACGACGCCGGCGCCCATGCTCCAGGTCCAGGCCGACTCCGCGCCCACGGTGTCCATGTTCCACTGTCGGGCGCGCAGGGGGTCCTCGACCACGGCGTGGCGGAGGAAGTCGGGCTCCACGTACGTCACCTTGTCGCCGAGCAGACGCACGGAACGCATGACATCGCCGATGGTGGCGTCTCCCTGCACCACGTACCGGCTCGCGGAGATGCCCGGCCAGTGGCGGTCCCGTTCGATGGTGATGCCGGCGGCGGGACCCGCCTGCAGCTCGACCCGGGCGGGCAGCTCCCCGTGACCGATGAGCACCCGCCGGGAGTGCCATCCCCGCGCCTGCTCGGGGGGAGACGCGAGCGCACCGTCTGCGGAGGGATCCCCTTCGGTGGGGGAACAGGCGGTGAGGGCGATCGAGGCGGCGATCAGGGGTGGCATGAGACGCATGTGGGCTCCGGCACCTGGGTGAGACCCCTGCTCGTCGGACCGGGCCCCGGTGGCGGACATGGGTGGAAGCCTGTCGGCAGGGATGATCCGCAGGGCCGGAGGCACCGGGTGACCGGACCCATGCGCGTGGTAGGCTCGCCGGGGAGGCACGCGCATGGAACGGATCCTCATGGTGGACGACGATCGACGACTGACCGAGCTCGTCGGCACCTACCTGCGACGGGAAGGGTTCGAGGTCCAGGCCCACCACAGCGGTCACGGGGCGGTCGATGCGATCCTGGCGAACCGGCCCTCCGTGGTGGTCCTCGACCTGATGCTCCCCGGCCTGAGCGGCCTCGAGGTCTGCAGGGACTGCCGCAGGCAGGGGTACGGCGGACCGGTCCTGATGCTCACCGGGCGAGGCGACGAGGTGGACCAGGTGGTGGGGCTCGAGGTGGGCGCCGACGACTACGTGCCCAAGCCGGCCAGCCCCAGGTTGCTGCTCGCCCGCATCCGCGCCCTCCTGCGGCGCCAGGGAGGGCACCGTCCGCTCCTGGCGGCGCGGCAGGTCGGGGGCCTGCAGGTGGATCCCCGCACGCGGGTCGCGCGGATCGACGGGGCCGAACTGCCGCTCACCACCGCGGAGTTCGATCTGCTGTGGATCCTCGTCGACCACGTGGGCACCCCGGTGTCCCGGGAGGATCTCGTCCGCCGGCTCCGTGGCATCGACTACAACGGCGTCGATCGCTCCATCGACGTGCGGGTATCCCAGCTTCGCCGCAAGCTGAAGACGACCGGCGACGGCGTGCAGATCAAGACGGTGCGTGCGGTGGGCTACCAGCTCGTCGTGCCCGTGGCCTGAGGTCCCGCCGTGCACACGCGACCGTCGTCGTCGATCCGAGGTGGCCTTACCCGGGTCGTGCTGGTGTTCGGCGCCGTCGGCATCACGGCTGCCCTGCTGGTGCTGTGGTCCTCGGCGTCGGATGGCCGTGGGCTCCTGCCGATCCTGGCGCTGTCGGTGGCGCTGGGCCTGACGTGGGGTGCCTTCGTGCTCGGGTGGCGTGCGTTGTCGGGCCTGCGGACCCTCGAGGCCACGGCCAGGGCCATCGCCGCGGGGGATCTGGCGGCCCGCAGCGGCCCTGACGTCGGACCGGTGGTGGGGGAGGTCGCCGAGGCGGTCGATGGCATGGCCGAGCGTTTCGCGCGGATGTGGGCCGATCGGGAGGCCCTCCTGGCGGCCGTCAGCCACGAGCTGCGCAGTCCGCTCCAGCGGCTGGCGTTCGGCGTGGAGCTGTTGTCGGGCGCGGATGGGGACGAGGCGGAGGAGCGTCTGCGAGAGGTCCAGGACGACATCGCGGAGCTCGACACCATGGTCGGTGACCTGCTCCTGTGGGCCCGGATCGACCGGCAGACGGTGATGCGGGAGCCCCTGGTGCTCGCGGAGGTGCTGGACGATCTGGTGTCCAAGGCGGCACGGCTCCGGCCGCAGGTGCGGGTGCGGATGGAGGCGCCGCCCGACCTCGTCCTGCTCGCGGATCCCCGCCATGTGCCCCGCGCGTGGGCCAACCTGCTGCACAACGCGGTGCGTTACGCCGCGTCCACCGTCGAGGTGCGGGTCCGGCACCGCGACGGACAGGTCGAGCTGTGGGTGGACGACGACGGACCGGGGGTGCCGCCGGACCAGGCCGAGCGGATCTTCGAGCCCTTCGTCCGGCTGGATGCGGCCCGTTCCCGTGATGCGGGCGGTGTCGGGCTCGGTCTGGCGCTCGCCCGCCGCACGGCGCGGGCCCACGAGGGGGCCCTGTGGGTGGAGCGCTCGTCGCGGGGTGGCGCCCGTTTCATCTACCGCCAGGAAATCGGTGGGCGGACCGCCACCTCGGCCAGCTGAACTCACCTCGCGTTGCATCCGGTCCACGGTCGGGCCACTGTACCGAGGAGATGCATCCGTGTTCGAGAGAAGGGGAGTCCCATGAAGTGGCTTCAGGGCGTTGCGGCCGTCACCTTGGTGGGCCTGGGAATCTACTGGTTCGTGGGTCGCGGGGGAGATGACACCCCCCCTGCTCGCATGCCCAGTGACGAGATCGATCTGAAGCATGGTCTGGGCGAGGTCGAGCCCGCCACCATGCGGGACCATCCACCCACGGAGGTCGCGCCCCGTGTGCCCGTACCAGGCCTCGATCACGCCGAGCTGTCCCCGCTGGGCCATGCGGTCGCACTGATGCACCCCGATGCCTGGCTGGCGGCCTGTCCCGTGCCTCAGGATGCCCCGGAGGGGGCGTTCCGGATCGGTCTGGGGCAGGGATACGGCTACATCCACGACGGAGAGCTCGTGGCCGTGCTGCCCGGCGGTGAGGGATCCGGCCAGGTCAAGTCCTGGGATGCCGTCGTCGGCAACCTGCAGTGGACCCTCGATGGCGGGAACCCCGGCGCCTGCGTGTTCTCCGAGCCCGCCTCGCAGCCCGTGAACCTGCGGGTGATCGACTTCGATGGACACACCATCGAGGGCGCCACCATCGGCGGGTGTCCTCCCGGCACGCACATCACGAGTGGTCCCGAGGGCGTGGCCGTGGCCCAGCTGCCCGAGGGCGCGATGTGCTGGGCGACGGTCTGGCGTGAGGAGGGCGACAAGGTCGCGTGGTCCAAGCCCCAGTTCGGCGAACCCGGCTCCCTGGAGGAGCTGGTGCTGCACGTCCCCAAGGAGGAGGACCTGAAGACCTGGGCGGACCACGCGGCGCGGATGCGGCCCGCCGTCGACAAGATGGCCAAGGGCCTGGCCGAGGAGCGGGCGGCCGTGCCGGATGTCGCGGTGCTGCGGGCCGAGACCACCTCCCAGGAGGTCGAGCGGGCCCTCGCCGTGCTCGATCGCTACACGCAGGCGGAGCTCGCTGCGTGGGCTGCCGGCATCGACGCCCTTCGCAAGGCCGATCCCGAGGCCGTCCGCGGACTCGCCGAGGGCCGGTACAACCCCTGACTCAGCGCGTGCGGGCGGTGTCGGCCTGTTCCACGGGGACGGTGGGCAGCGCTCGATACCGGCCGAGCATCTGCAGGGGCGTCAGCGCATCCGGCGCGTCGCTCGGTCGGCCGGTGGTGGGATCCCGGCGACCGCGCAGGTACGCGGCGGCGTCGTGGGTGGGGTCGCCGAGCGGCAGGGTGTCGGCCGGTGCCGGTGGAAAGGGACCCTGGGGACGTCGTCGGGGGGGCGGGAACGACGCCGGCACCCGCACGGACCCCGAGGAGAGCACGGGGATGCGGACGGCCGTGCGGGGATGGGTCTGCATCAGGCTTCGGATCCGCTCGCTGGACCATCCCTGCCCGGGGTGGTGGGCGCGCACCGGCTCTTCGCCGTTGCCGTGTCGCAGACCGGTGATGTGACCGAGCTCGTGGGCGAAGGTCCAGCGCAGGGATGCCCGGTGGGACGTGGACATCTGGAACAGCACGGGGGCGCCCGGTGGCGGACCTCCCCGCGTTCCGAGGGTCGGGACCCGCACGGTCGACGAGCGACCGAACAGGTGGAAGGTGGTGGCGGTGAGCACGGCGGCGACGTCGGCCCCGTGGCGCTCCCGCAGCTCCTGCAAGGTGAGCCCGGTGCGTCGTTCCCGGCTCGCGTCGCTGGCCCATAGCTGGCGGAAGCCGTGGGGCGTGGGGCGCCAGGGCAGCCGACCGAGGCGTTGGTCGCGGGCGAACTGGTGTCGACCCCGGTCGTAGATGGCCGGCACGTGGTCCGGGGCGGAGGGATCCCACGGGTCGGCCGGTCCCACGGACTGCAGCTCGGCGAAGCCGACGATGTCGAAGGCGACCCCATCGAGACCCGAGCGGTGCAGGATGCGGTTGGTGGCGTGCAGCTGGGTCCAGGCCCAGGCGCGGATGTGGTCGTCCTGGTCGGGCCCGTCGCCTCGATCCCGGGCCGCCTGCCGCGTGTACGCCACGAGCAGATCCACCGTCTCCGCCGGCCTGGGCATGGGGCCGCCGGGCGCGTCCACGGGCTCGAGGTAGGCGATGTGGTCCACGTCGGTGGCGCCGGGGACGTGGTCCGGGTGGCTCTTGCGGAAGAACTCCAGCAGGAAGGCCCGCTCGGGATGCCCCGTTCCCTCGATGACGAGCGCCCGGTCGGCGAGCCAGGCGATGCCATACATGCCGTGGTCGGTAGCGGTGAGGATGAGCTCGCCGGGCCCGTGGGTGTACCTGCCGATCCAGGTCTGGGACCCGTCCCGGTTCACCAGGTGCTGGCGCAGCACGAAGGGCAGGGGATCCCCGCCTGGGGCCTGGAGCACCGCGCGACGGGCGGCCTGCCGAGGGCACCGCCGGTCGGGGCAGGGGAGGAGCTCGTACAGCGCCAGGCGGCCCTCGCTCACGTAGGAGGGCAGCGACGGCTGCACCTGGAGCATGGCGTAGGCGGCCGGCTCCAGGAGCTGCTGGCTCCCGGGCACGAACAGCTCCACCGGACGGGCCGGAGACCGCCCGGTGCAGGCGGCCAGGAGGAGCAGCAGGAGGAGGACGCGGTGCATCCCCGGGGGAACGGCAGGGGCGTGGGGATCCGGCACCCGGGAGGGGCGCTACGGGATCTCCTGCGCATCACTCCCCGAGCGTCATCCGCAGGAAGTCGGTGACGTCGCGGCCCTCCGGGTCCTCCACGTCGAGCTCGGGAATCCAGCTGATGTGCTCCACGCCCACTTCCTCGGCCCGCTCCATCACCACGAGGGCGTGGTTGGGGTGGTGATACAGCGCGCCGACGGAGAGGGGGAAGCCGCCTCCCTCCATGGAGTTGTCGAGGTAGATCGGCGGATCGTCGGCGCTGAGCATGTCGAGCATGTCGACGGAGGCGCGGTATGCCTCGATCTCCTCGGAGTAGAACGCCTCGTTGCTGTCGATGCCGTAGAACGACCACAGCAGCTCGGACAGGCCGAAGGACTCCGCCGTGGCCATCAGGTCGATGCCGAAGTCCACGAACACGTCGGTGGTCCACCGCTCGAGGTCGTAGGTGGCCTGGGTCTCGATGGCGATGGCGCCGTTGACGCGGGACGACATGCGCTCGACCGGGTCGTCGGCCTTCGGGTCGGCCATCTCGTCGGCTGCGGCGATCCACAGCGCGGTGCCGGCGCCGGCAGAGGAGCCCATGAGCACCACGTTGGTGGGGTCGATGCCGAAGGAGCCGGCGTGGTAGCGCATGTACTGCAGGCAGTACAGGCTGTCGGAGAGCGGCTTGATCACGCCCTCGGCGTCGTTCTCCTCGAGCAGGCGGTAGTTCATCGTGGCCACGGCGTAGCCCTGATCCGTGGCCCACTGGACGAGATCGGACCGGTACTCGTGCAGGCTCGACTTGTCGCCCTGGGTGAAGCCGCCACCGTGGATGTAGACGAGCAGGGGCTGATCGACGAGGTTCTCGTCGAAGTAGATGTCGAAGGCGTTCCGCTCGTGGGGGCCGCAGCTGAGGTTCTCGGCGTAGCTGCCGCCCACCTCGACCGGCGGGGCGGTGGTCTGGAAGTCGAGGGGCTCGGGGGGCGCTTCGGTACAGCCGACGAGGGCGACGAGGGGGAGCATGCGGATCACGGGGCCTCCGGACGACGGACGATTGGCGCGCGAATGTACCAGAGTCGTCGCGGGCCCGGTACGGGCCGAAACGAGCCGTGACAGGTGCCAGACGAAACAGGGGGTGGCTCCGGTGGATGCGAAGACCGGTCGGATGCTCTCGGGTATCGCGCTATGCCTTCGCGGTGCTTGCGGACGTCTTCGGGAAAACACACTTGGCATGTGACGAATGTCGACCGCTTCCATCGCACGTGCGGAGCGGTTTCGATCGGTAGCGCAGGTCTGGTGCGCCACATCGCTGCGGAAAACCCGATGGAAAATGTCTGCTGCCCGTGAAAAACGGGACATGAAAAGGCCGCACCGAAGGGGTGATATGTCGGTGACGGTCGGGTGGGGTCGGATTCGTGGGCCAACGCCCATGCCCCCTGTGCAATGACTTGGGGCGCGAACTTGGAGACTTCCATGAGTTCCCACGAGCCCATCAAGCCATCGGCAGACAAACAAGCGAATCAGGACAAGCTCGTAGACGAGGTTCTCGCCGGACGGTTCCGTATCGAGCGCCTCATCGCCCGTGGTGGCATGGGCAAGGTCTACCGGGCCGAGCAGATGCCGCTCGGTCGCAAGGTGGCGATCAAGGTGCTGTCGCCGTCGGCCATGGAGGCCGACGAGGCCGACTTCTTCCGCGAGCGCTTCGAGCGTGAGGCCGCGGCCTGTTCCCGCCTCACCCATGCGAACACGGTCCGCATCTTCGACTTCGGTCAGCACGAGGATCGCTTCTTCATCGCGATGGAGTACATCGATGGCCGCACGCTGAGCCGGGTCCTGAAGAAGGAATCCCCGCTGTCCGTGCCCCGCACCATCCACATCGCCCAGCAGATCTGCAGCTCGCTGGCCGAAGCCCACGACCAGGGCATCGTCCACCGCGACATCAAGCCCGGAAACATCCTGCTGTGGCGGCAGAACGACGACGAGAACTTCGTCAAGGTGGTCGACTTCGGCCTCGTCAAGGACGAGACCGACGTCCGCAAGACCCAGGCCACCATGGTCAAGGGCTCCCCGGCCTGCATCGCCCCCGAGCAGGTCAAGCGCCTCGACTCCGACGGCCGCGCCGACATCTACGCCCTCGGTTGCGTGATGTACAAGTGCCTCACCGGCCGCTTCCCCTTCGAGGGCAAGGATCCCATGCCGGTGATGCTCGCGCACATCACCGAGGAGCCCCCCACCTTCGCCGAGATCTCGCCGCAGCTGAACATCCCTCGCACGGTCGAGTGGGTGGTCCAGACCTGCCTCGCCAAGGATCCCGCCGACCGCTTCGCCGACATGCGCGAGCTGTACAAGGCGCTGTCCTTCTGCCGGGTCGCGGCCGACAAGGTCGACGACGACTTCACCCTCGAGCTCACCGAGGGCGTCGTGATGTACCCCGAGGGCTACACCGACGTCTCCGTCCGCATGGGCGCCTCGCAGGTCATGAGCATGGTCTCCGCGCCCGGCGGCATCTCCCAGGTGGGGCCCGGTCCGGCGGATCAGGGCAAGGGTGGCGGCAAGGCCATCGCCCTGGCGGCCGTCACGCTGCTGCTCCTCGGCGTCGGCACCCTGATGTTCGCCCTCGGTGGGTCCGGCACCGATGAGGAAGCCGCCCCCACCACCAAGGAGGCCCCGCTGGCCATCGACGCCATCGAGGCGGTCCCCGATGCCCTGGCGGCGCCCGAGCCCGAGCCCGAGCCCGAGCCCGTGGCCGAGAAGGAGGAGCCCGAGGTCGAGGCCGCTCCCAAGCCTCGTCGTCGCACCCGGCGCACTTCCTCCAAGCCCAAGGCCGAGCCCACGCCGGCACCCGCACCCTCCAAACCCGCTGTCCAGGAGCAGACCCGCTCTGCTGAGGAGTCCTCATGGTCGTCCGACAACGAGATCCGCGATCCCTTCGCCGACTGATGGGACGCTTCACCTTCGGCCTTGTCCTGGCACTCGCCGCACCCGTCCTCACGCCGGCCCACCTGGCCCACGCAGACGACGAGGTGAACGAGGACGACATCGATCGTGCCAAGCAGTTCTTCCGCAGCGGCCAGCAGCTGTACAAGCAGGGCCGCTACGAGCAGGCCATCGTGGCGTGGCAGGAGGCCTACAAGCTCTCCAAGATGCCCGACCTCCTCTTCAACATCGCCAAGGCGGCCGAGGAGATGGACGACTACGATCTGGCCCTCGAGATGCTCGACGCCTACCGGGTGCACGCCCGCGCCGGCGAGAAGGACATGATCTCCCGTCGCATCCGTGAGCTCGAGGCGAAGCGCGAGGCCGCTGAGGCTGCGCCCGAGCCCGCTCCCGAGCCCGCGCCGGTGGCCCAGGCGCCTACCGCGCCGGTCGCCACGCCTCCGCCCGCCGTGCAGTCCCTGCTCTCGGTCGGTTCCAACCCCCCGAAGAAGCGCGCTCCCGTGGGCCCCATCCTCGTGGGAGTCGGAGCCGCCGGCCTCGGTGCCGGCGGCGCCTTCCTCGGCCTGGGCAACCAGATCAAGAGCGACCTCCAGGACTCGACGACCTTCGTCAACGAGCAGTACTGGCCGAACTCGGGCCAGTCCGCCGATGTGGGTGCGCTGAAGACCTACAACACGATGTTCTACGTCTCCACGGCCGTGGGCGCGGCGAGCCTCGTCACCGGCGGCATCATCTGGGCCATGCAGGCCAAGAGCAAGAAGCGCAACAATCTTAGGAACGTGGCCCTGGCCCCATCGGTCACCCCCTGGGGTGAGCTGGGCTTCAACGCCGCCGGCCGGTTCTGAGGAGTGAAGGCATGACCCCCGCGACTCCCCCCTCCCGTCGCACCGTCCGCACCTCGCCCCTGTGGGGGGCGCTCGCCCTGGCCCTCACGGGCTGCGTCGACGGCGGCCTGTTCGATCTCACCCTCGACGTCGGCACCTGCGAGGTCGACGCCGACTGCAAGAGCGTCCTCGGCTCGCTGGCGTCCTGCAACGCCGGCTTCTGCGACGTGGCCCCCGTGCCCACCCGCTGTGCCGACACGGTCCCGGTGGATCTGTTCGACAACCCCGAGCACGTCGATCGCATCGTGCTCACCCACCTGTACGACTCCGACAAGCAGCAGCTCGAGCGCAACGCCGTCGAGCTCGCGGTCACCGAGGCCAACTACGAAGGCGGCTTCCAGGGCCGGCTGTTCGGACTGGTGCACTGCGACTACGGCGAGGGCGCCTACCACGACGGCCTCTCGCCCGAAGAAGCGGCCACCGATGTCTCCCAGACCATGACGGACCTGCTGGGCGTCACGCCCTTCGTCGGCCCCTACGAGTCGCCGGTGGCCCAGGTGGTCTTCAAGAACCTCGAGTCCGACGGCGGCGGTTTCTTCGTCTCGCCCGCGGCTTCGGCGGCATCGCTCACGTCCATCGACGGCGTCGACAAGACCGACACCAACCCCGGCACCTTCTGGCGCACGGTCCCCTCTGACGTCCTGCAGGGGCGTGCTGCGGCCTACGACATGCTCGCGCGCGTCGTCGGCAGCTCCGAGCTCGTCACCGAGGAGCCCACCGACACCGGCGCGGGCGACACGGGCGCGGGCGACACCGGAGCGGGAGACACGGGCGTGGTCGCCGCGAACATCGCCGAGGGCAACCCCATCGACCATGTGGCCGTGGTGTACGCCCGCGGCAACTACGGTGAGGGCCTCGCAGAGAACTTCCGCCAGGCGTTCACCGCCGAGGGTGGCACGGTCGATCTGCAGTCCTTCGATGGGCCCACGGGCCTCGAGTCGGCCGCCCTGGCGGTGGCCGCGAATCGCACCATCGAGGAGGTCTTCTTCATCGGCGACGACGCCGAGGACTACGCGGCCTTCCTCGGGGTGATGACCGCCCAGGACTACTTCAACAGCGACGGCACCACCCGCCGGATCATGCTGCCCTCCAACGCGGCTACGCCCCAGGTGCTCGACGCCATCCAGGACTACCGCACGATCTTCCGCTTCCTGCGGGGCACCCGTCCGGCCCTCGACACCTCGAGCTCGAACTCCAACTACGTCTCCTTCGCGGCGTCCTTCGTCCGCGAGTACGGTGTCGATCCCGAAGACTCCGTGATCACCGCCTACGCCTACGACGCCACCTGGCTGTCCATGTACGCGAGCGTGTGGTCCCAGGCGCACAGCAACGAGATCGGTCTCGTGGGTCTCGGCAGCGGCATGCGCAACGTGTCCGATCCGGGATCGCCGGTGGTCAACCTGCGTCCCAGCGAGTGGAACCAGGGCGTCGGCTCGTTCGTCAACGGCGAGTCCATCAACGCCGTCGGCGTGTCCGGCAACCTCGACTTCGACGCGGTCGAGGAGGAGACCACCGCGCCCATCCAGATCTGGAACATCCTGGCCACGGGCACGAAGTTCAACGTGCTGTACACCTTCGACGCCGAAGAGCTGGCGAAGTAGGCTGGGGCCTCGCCTCGCACGCCCCCGAAGCGGCCGCGCCGCCTCGGGGGCGTCCTGTTCTTGCGTCCGATCAGGAGGTCCCATGCCCACCCGTTCCCGACGTTGCCCCTGCGGCTCCGGCCGACGCCTGCACCGGTGCTGCGGCCCCCTGCACGAGGGCCGGCCGGCCCCCACGGCCGAGGCGCTGATGCGGTCCCGCTTCGCGGCGTACGCGCTCGGTCTGGTGGACTACATCATCGCCACCACGCACCCCGACGGGGAGGCCTTCGAGGCCGACGAGGCCGCCTGGCGGGCGTCCATCGGGGCGTTCTGCGCGGCCACGCGCTTCGAGGGACTCGTGATCGAGGACGCCGGCGATCTGCCGGATGGAGATGCCTGGGTCACGTTCACCGCCCGGCTCACCCAGAAGGGGCACGACGCCTCGTTCACCGAGAAGAGCCGGTTCCGTCGCCACGACGGCCGCTGGTGCTACCTTCAGGCCATGTAGCAACCCCCTGTTGCGTGAACGAACGGTCGTGCTATTCATGGTGCCATGACGAAGGGATCCGACACGAAGCAGGCCATCCTGCGCCAGGCCATGGTCTCCGCCACCCGCGACGGGCTGGAGGGGCTCACCATCGGCGTGCTGTCCAAGCAGGTCGGCATGTCCAAGTCCGGCCTGTTCGCGCACTTCGGCTCCAAGGAGGAGCTGCAGGTGCAGGTGGTCGAGTATGCCCGCGACCGCTTCGTCGATGCCGTCATCCTGCCCGCACTGCAGCAGCCCCGGGGCATCCCGCGGCTCGAGGCGTTCTTCGCCAACTGGCTCCGCTGGTTGCACGAGGGCGAACACAGCGGGGCCTGCCTGTTCACGAGCGCGAGCTTCGAGTTCGAGGACAAGCCCGGTCGCGTGCGCGACGACCTCACGGAGCTCACCGCGAGTCTTCGGGAGTTCATCATCCGCGCCCTGTCCATCGCCGTGGCCGAAGGTCACCTGCGCAGCGACACCCCCATCCATGCCGTGGCCTTCTCCGTCCACAGCCTCATCATCGGCGTGCACATGGATGTGCGCTTCCTCCGCCGCGACGACCAGCCAGAGCTCGCGCGCCAGATGCTCGAGCAGCTGCTCCTCGTCTACCGAACCCCCTCCCACTGACCCACTCCAGCCCCGTCCCGGGAGTCTCGACATGCCACGCACCGAATCCTCGAAGAAAAGCACGACCGTTCGTATGCCCCTCGCCATGCGGGCCACCATCACCGGTGTCGGCCTCCTCGGCCGCACCTCGCCCGCCCTGGCCTCCCGCGTCGGCTACTACCTGTGGACGAAGCCCCGTCGCTTCCCGGTGCCGGCCCGCGAGGAGGAGCTGCTGCGGTCGGCCACGCACTTCACCGTGCCGTACCACCTCGGGGGCCTGAAGGCCTGGCGCTGGGGCGACGAAGGACCGGTCGCACTCCTGGTCCACGGGTGGGAGGGGCGTGGCAGCCAGCTCGGTGCCTTCGTCGAGCCGCTGCTGCGGCAGGGCTACCAGGTCGTCACCTTCGACGGTCCCGGCCACGGACGCTCCCCGGGTAGCCGGGCGGCGATGCCCACCCTCGCGGATGGCGTGGGGGCGGTCCTCCGCCACCTCGGCGACGTCGAGGCCCTGGTCACCCACTCCTTCGGCGGTGCCTTCTCCATGCTGGCGCTGTCCGCGGGCGTGCACGTGCCCCGTGTGGCGATGATCGCCGCGCCGGACGTGCGCTTCGCCCTGGATCGCTTCTCCGACATGGTCGCCTTCCGGGGCCCGACCCGGCGGCGCCTCGACGAGCTGGTGGTGGGGCGCTTCGGAACCTCCACCCACGACATGACCCCCGAGCGCATCGTCGGGCACCACGAGGGCAAGGCGCTGCTGGTGCACGACGTCGACGATCGCTTCGTGCCCCACACCGACATGCTGGCCCTCGCCGAGGCCCACCGCGACGTCCGGACCCTCTCCACCGAGGGCCTGGGCCATCACCGCATCCTCCGGGATCAGGCCGTCATCGATGCCGTGACCTCGTTCCTCGGCCCTGCGGCCGGCTGAGAAAAAAGCACCACGTCGCTGTAAGGCCTCCGCGACCTCCTTCGTTCCCCCGGCGCGAAAGGAGGTCGTGATGATCAAGCAGCGTGTGGTTCTGATGATGGGTGTGGGTCTGCCGGCGTTGGCGTCCGCCGGGCTTCCCTCGATGGAGATCGACGAGCAGTGCCTCGGCATCGCGGTGAAGGAGGAGCACTCCCTCATGTCCCGCACGACGTCCGTGGCCGGCGGACTGGGCGGCAGCGTGGTCATGGGCAGCGCCAAGGGGGCCCCGGCGCGCGTGTCCGCGGGAGCAGCCCGTCGCAGCGCGCCCCGGCGCAAGTCGCTCGCGCCCCAGGCGGAGATGAGCGCGGCCGACGAGGCCGCGCCGGCGCCTTCGGTCGCCCCCGCCCCACCGATGGCACCCGTGGAGTCCGAGGAAGCCATCGACATGGACGACGGCTTCCTGCGTGACCGGCGGGACAAGGACCAGGCGGCGGCCTCCTTCGGCGGCACCGTGCACCTGTCCAACGACGACGCGCTGTCCCTGGCCTCTCCCCAGCGGCTGCTGTACGCCCTGGAGCGGCACCTGCCGACCCCGGTGGAGCACATCCGCCCCCACGAGTTCCTCAACTACTTCTCCTTCGACCTGCCCGGCGTGACCGGGGACGACGCCTTCGGTGTGGGCTGGAGCGCGGTGCAGCAGGACGACGGCCTCACCATGAGCATCGTGCTGCAGGGCCGGGAGCTCGACCGGGACGCCATGGACCTGACCTGGGTGGTCGACCGCTCCGGCTCCATGGGCGCCGACGACCGCATGCCCCTGACCCATGCCTCCCTGCGGACGATGGCCGAGAACCTGCAGGAGGGCGATCGCGTGGATGTCGTGCTGTTCGACGACCGCTCCTGCGCCGCCGTGCGCAACTACGTGGCCGGTCGCGACAGCCTCGAGGCGCTCACCCGCGTCATCGGCCAGATCCAGCCCCGCGGCGGCACCGATCTGAACCAGGGCCTGCAGATGGGCTACGCCATGGCCGAGGCCCACGCCGCCGACTCCGGGCGCTCGGGACAGGTGATGGTGTTCACCGACGCCATGCTCAACACCGGTGACGTGTCCGTGGCCACCACCGAGCGCATCGGCGGCTCCCTCGACAAGCACGGCATCCGGCTCACGGGCGTGGGCGTGGGGGAGGACTTCCGCGACGACGTCCTCGACGCACTCACCGAGAAGGGCAAGGGGGCCTACCTGTTCCTCGGGTCGGAGGCCGTGGTCGAGCGCTTCTTCGGCGCGGGCCTGGGCAGCCTGCTCACGCCCCTGGCGGAGGACCTGAAGGTCGCCCTCGAGCTGCCGGACTCCCTCGGCATGGAGCGGTTCTACGGCGAGCAGATCTCCACCGTGGCCGCGGAGGTCCAGCCCGTCACCTTCGCCAGCGGTGCCTCCCAGGTGTTCTTCCAGGATCTGCGCATCGCCAGGAAGGGCCTGAAGGCCTCCGACGAGCTCGAGCTCGTGCTGAGCTGGAAGGACCCTGGAAGCGGGGAGGTCCGCAGCCAGGTCGTGCGCAAGCGCGCGGTGGAGCTGCTGCGCGCGGACACCACCCCGGTCTTCAAGGCACGGGCCCTGATGTCCTTCTCCGACGCGCTGCTGGCCCAGCAGATGGGCGGCGCCTGCGACGAGCCCGCCGGCGCCTTCGATCGGGCCCGGCAGGGAGCCCCCGGCGACGGCGAGCTGGCCTGGCTCGCCGACCTGATGCCCCGCAGCTGCGCCGTGGCCGCGGTCTCGCCCGGCGCTCCCGGGTTCGAGGCACCCGCCCTGCAGGTGGCCGTGGATGCCGACGTGCCGGTGGGCCAGGTCACGCTGCGCTGCGCGGACGGTGACCAGTCCGAGATCCTGTCGGCCGCGCGGCCCGCCGCCCGTTTCGCCCAGAAGACCGGCGCCTGCGAGGTCCAGGTCCAGGGGCCCGTGCCGCTTGTGACCCGGGTGGAGCTGGACGGGTCGGACACCGAGCTGATGTGCCGGGTCCGTGGGGGACGCATCGCCTGCCGCTGAGGCTCAGGCGACCGACACCACCACCCAGATCTGCGTGCCCGACGGGGTGGACCACTCCACCTCGTCGTCCTCCTCGGCCCCCAGCAGCGCCCGCCCGGGCGGTGACTGGGGGTCGATGACCTGCAGGCCGTCGACGATCTCCTCTCCCGAACCTCCCGGAAGGATGATCATGCGGCGCGTCTGCTCTCCATCGTCGGACTCGATCTCGACGAGGGCACCGGGGCCCGCCTTGGTGCGCGGGGTGGGAGGCATCCGGTCGAGCAGGGACAGCTGGGCGTCGAGCTCCGACAGACGCGCCTGGATGCCCGCCGCGAGGTAGCCCTGGGACGACACGGCCGCCCGCTCACCCCGGTTGGCCGGCCGGTGATCGCCATCCACGCGGGTGCCCGCGCGGGCTCCGGCCTGGGACTTCAGCAGCTCCTGACGCACCGCCACCAGCCGCTCGCGATGGCGGGCCCACAGCGCCGACTTGTCCATCGCCTCAGCCCACGCCCATCAGGTGGTCGTTGAGGGCCTCGCAGGACGCCTTGATGGTGGGCTCCACGCCCTCGGTGTCGAGCGCGGGGGCCGCCAGGGAGGCCAGCTCGTCGAGGGAGGTGCCGTTGGGCTGCAGCTCGAGGGATCGGAGGAGCGCACCGAACGCGTCGTCCGGTGCGGCCGCGAGCCCGGCGAGGGAGGCCATGAACGTACGGTGGCCGGTCTGCAGCGGCATGGCGCCGAGCAGGGAGTTCAGCCCGTACCAGCGCACGAGGGCGTGGTCCTGGGCCGTGACGGCCTTCGCGGCGAGGGTCTGCAGCTGCTCGGCCAGCTCCGGCGGACAGCGATCGTGGGTGCGGATCGCGTCGATCGCCTCGGCATCGTCCTCACGGGGCGTGACCCGCGACATCGGGGTGTACAGCCAGATCATGGTGGCGCCGGGGTGCATCGCCAGCAGGCGATCCGCCCAGAACACATCGTCGATGACCGGGAAGATGGCACGCCGGGCGGGGGTGAGCCGGGTGATCAGGTCGATCTGCCGCGGAGGCCGGAGGGCGGTGCCCTGGTAGGCCACGCCCCACTGGGGAAGGTGCGCGAACGCGTGGGGGGCCTGTCCGAGCAGTCGCGCCACCAGGACGGCCTCGTCGGCCGGGCCCACGACGAACACGGGCGTGGCCACCTGGTCGTCGGGGGCGTCGAGCCACTCGTTCATCGTGTGGGCGGCCCGCTGCAGCCAGGCCTCGATCTCCTTGCGTTCCATGAAGGCTCCCGTCATGGCCTGCTGGTTAGCATGTTGTCGGCCGGGCGCACGGCGGGAGGTACCCTACAGCGACGTGGACCCCCGCTGGATGCGGCGGTGGCCGGAGCCATAGGGTGTGACGGGCGCATCCGTGGGGAGGTACGCCGGCCCGTAGTCCGGACGCAGGAACACCTCGGAGATCTCGACCTCCGTGCCCGCCGCGTCGACGCCCACCAGCTCGAGCTCCAGCGGTCCCTGCCAGGGGAGCTGCAGCCGCACCTCCACCTGGCCCGTGCCCTCCCGGCTGCGACCATCGATGGGACGCGGCGACTGCACCACCTGATCGCCCACCCGGACGCTCTGCAGACCGTCCTGCCGGAAGGTGAGCCAGAGCTGGTGGGCATCCGCGGGCGGCGTGACCAGGACCCGGCGGCCCTCGGCCTGCAGCCGGGTGGTGAGGGGCTCGGTGCTCCGTGGCGCGGGATCGAGGTCGGCGCGGATGGCCTTCACGGTCCTCGGAGGCCCGGACACCTGCCAGGTGGACCCGGAGTCGTACTGCAGCAGGCGCAGGTTGAGGGGGCTGTTGTGGCCGGGGGGCGCCATGTGCAGCAGGGTGGCGATGCCGATCACCGTGAGGGTGGAGGCGGGGGGCAGGCGGAAGGCCAGGGGGAGCGACCACAGCCACGGCACCAGCCACAGGCCGGCCAGCAGCGCCACCCACCGGAAGGCGGAGTCGGGCCCGGGGGGGTAGGCGCGACCGACGGAGATGAGCAGCTCGAACCACAGAAGCGCACTCGCGAACGCCAGGGTGGTGGCGACGGCGCCCTTGTGGCGGGGCCAGATCAGCAGGACGATCGCCGCGAGGCCCGCCGGGATGAGGAACAGGGGCGAGGCGGACGGCCAGTACCACCCCGCCACAAGGCCGGCGGTGACCTGCAGGAACAGCAGGAGCATGGCGCCGGGCACCCGGGGGTGCAGCGGATCGTCGGCGGGCCGCAGCGCGAGGGCCAGCGCGAGGCCGGTGGGCACCATCGTGAGCAGGTACATCGAGGCGTGGGGCTCGCCCACGGGCCAGAACAGGGTGCGCAGCCAGTCCATCACGAACCACAGGGCGCCGGTGGCCACCAGCCAGGCGACCCCCCGCCAGGCGGACTGCCAGACCTTCTTGGGGCGAATCCGGATGAGCGCCAGGATCACCAGACCCGTGACGCCGAGGCTGATCCCGAGGGACCACCGGGCGGGCCAGCGGGGGGTGAGCAGGCCGGCGATGGACCACGCGACGAGGTCGTCGTCGGCCTCCATCTCCTCGTCGGTGAGGGTGTCGAGGGCACGGATGGCGGCGAGGGCGTTGTCGCCCTGGTGCTGCACGCTGCGCAGGGAGAGCCTGCCGGCGGTGTCGTCCACCGTGTGGTAGGTCCAGCCGTTGCCGATGAAGGCGAAGTTGAGGCCCTTCCAGCCCTGCTGCAGGTACACGCTCATGTCGGTGTCGTTGGGCATGCGGCGGTACAGATCGACCGACAGCGAGTGCAGCTCGGGGTGGGGCGCCTCGGCGAGCCACGCCTGCACCATGCGCTGGTTGCCCATGGAGGTCTCGAACAACATCGAGCTGCCGGCGCTGCCGCGGGCCTCCAGGTTGATCATGGGTCCGAGGGGCGCGAAGCGCTGTGCGAAGGAGCGCGCGCCGAGCAGGCCGATCTCCTCGCCGTCGGTCACGAGGAACCACACGTCCCGCTTCGTGGGCTCGGCCTGCAGGTTGCGGGCGAGCTCGGAGATCACCCCGAGGGCGTGGCCGTCGTCGGCGGCACCGGGGGAGATGGGCACGGTGTCCACGTGGGCGGTGACGATGATGGGGGAGGCCTCGGTGCCGGTGCCCTCGAAGGAGGCGAGCAGCTCGTGGTTCCAGCCGCAGTAGCCGCGGGGATCACAGGCGAGGTGCCGGGTGAGGTCGACCTTGAGGGGCTCGAGCTCCTCCTGCAGTCGCACCAGCGCGCGGGCCGTGCCTTCGGAGCCGCTGATCCGCGGCGAGGCGTCGTCGAGGATCCACAGCTGCGAGGCCACCGCCCGCTGCGCCGAGAAGGAGGCCGCGGGGGTTCCTTCCACGGGCGCGGGGGCGGACCCACGGGACCGGTGGTGGATGAACCACGCCATGAGCAGCATCCCGAGGACGCTCAGCCATCGACGGGCCGGTACGGACATGAGGCTCTCCTTTTCTGCTCTATCGAACCAACGTCTGGTGCACTGGTATGGTGGCATCAGGGTACGCCGGTGTCAGACATTCCGTGACACTGGACCTCAAGTGAAGGGGGACTGGGAACGAAAGGCGCGAAGGGGCACGCGTGCCGGGGGGACGATCCGTCGTCTTCCATCTGCGGAGCGAGAAGGCTTCCACGGCCGGGGATGTGTCGGATCGCGCAACTGGCACCAGTCTGGTCCTGATCGGGGAGACAAGATGATCAAGTGGAAATGGATGGCTCTCGCCTTGTCGCTCACGGTGATGGGTGCCTGCGACGACGACGGCGACGACGACGTCACCGATCCCTCCGGAGACGTCTTCGTCTCTGTCGATGGTGGCTACTACCTCTCCATCGGCGAGACCACACAGCTGGTGGCGTCCACGGAGAACGGCTCCGACGACGCCTACACCTGGTCGTCCTCCGACCCGGACGTCGCGTCCGTCGATGGCGACGGTCTCGTCACCGCCAAGAAGGTGGGTGCGGCCACCATCTCCGCCACCGGGGATTCCTCGGGCGTCACGGGCACCCTCGACATCGCGGTCTCCCAGGAGCTGCCCTTCTACGATGCCTGGGCGTCCAGCGGTCACGGCGACTACGACGCCGCGCCCTTCCGACACTGGGACGAGGACGGCGAGGTGCCCCAGAGCTGCTCCCGCTGCCACACCACCACGGGCTTCCAGGATCAGGTGGGCGCCGACGGCACCAACGAGGGCCAGGTGGATGGCCCTCATGCGCCCGGCGCGGGCATCGAGTGCGTGGCCTGCCACAACTCCAAGGCGTCCGCCCTCGATGCGGCCGTGTTCCCCTCCGGTGAGGAGGTCGACGGCCTCGGCCCCAACGCCACCTGTGCCACCTGCCACCAGGGCCGTCAGTCCGGTGTGGGCGTGCGGGCCATCCTCGACGCGGCCGGCGTGGGCGACGACGAGGTCTCCGAGAGCATCAGCATCTTCTCGGTCAACGTGCACTACCTGCAGTCCGCGGCCACCCTGTACGCGGCCCGGGTCGAAGGCGGCTTCCAATACGAAGGCCAGGCCTACGACTACAAGTTCCGCCACGTTCCCGCGGGCAACTCCTGCACCGACTGCCACAGTCCCCACAGCCTGCAGGTGAAGACCGAGACCGTGTGCTCCGAGTGTCACGAGCAGTTCAAGGAGAACGGGTCGGGCGATCCCCGCGACATCCGGATGATCGTCTCCCAGGGCGTCGACTACGACGGCGACGGCGATCTCGAGGAGGGCCTGTACTACGAGGTGGAGACCCTCGGCGAGAAGCTGCTGCTGGGCATCGAGAACTACGCCGACGAGCAGGGACTCCCGGCCATCTGCTTCAACAGCCTGGCGTTCCCGTACTGGTTCGTGGACGACAACGGCAACCGGGTCTGCGACGAGGGCGAGACCACCGGCTACAGCCAGCTCACGCCCCGGCTCGCCAAGGCGCTGTACAACTACACCTTCGTGGGCAACGATCCCGGCTCCTACGCCCACAACGGCAAGTACGCCATCAAGCTGCTGTTCGACTCGATCACGGACCTGAACAGCGTGCTGTCCGACCAGGTCCCCATGACCTTCGCCATGCGCGACGATCCGGGCCACTTCAACGGGGCGTCGAACGCCAACCAGCGGTGGGGCAACGACGAGCCCGTGTCGGCCTCCTGCTCCCGCTGCCACGGCGGCGCGGCGGGCTTCCGCTTCTACACCACCTTCGAGGAGTCCCTCGAGGTCACGGCGCCCGACAACGGCATGGAGTGCTACACCTGCCACGACAACGTGAGCAGCACCTTCGAGCGCTACCAGGTCCAGACCATCATCTTCCCCAGCGGTCAGCGGGTGGAGGAGGGCCTCGAGTCCGTGATGCTCTGCTCCAACTGCCACGCGGGCCGGCGTTCCGGTGTGCAGGTCGAGGAGTCCATCGCCTCCGGCAGCACCTCGCTGCCCAACCCCCACTACCTGCCCGGCGCGGCCGTCCGCTTCGGCAGCGGCTCGAACATCGGCGCCGAGATCAGCGGCAAGGCCTATCCGGGCGTGTGGAGCCACGTGGGCGGCAACTCCTGCAACGCCTGCCACCGGGCGACCAACAGCAACCACAGCTTCAACGTCAACAACATCGTCAACGACTGCAAGCAGTGCCACGTGGATGCGGCCACGCTGCAGGACATCAAGGCCTCCAGCCGCGGTGACTACGACGGCGACGGCGTGGCGGAGAACCTGCCCACGGAGCTCGCGGGCATGCAGGAGGTCCTGGTGGAGGCCATGCAGGGCGAGGCCGACATCTGCTACGGCGGCGACCGCAACTTCTACAACGACACCAACAGCAACGGCGTGTGCGACGCCAGCGAGATCGACAGCAGCAACCGCTTCTCCGAGTGGACCGCCGATCTGATGCGCGCCGGCTGGAACCACAACCTCGTCGAGTACGACGGCGGCGGATGGGCCCACAACTTCAACTACCTGGGCCGACTCCTCTACGACAGCACCGAGGCGCTCGACGCCGGCCTGGCCGGCGACATGACCCGCCCCTGAGGCATGGGCCCGGTCACGCACGTCGTGGCCGGGCCCCTGCGTCACCTTCCGATGTCGTATCCGGAGCCTTCCTCCATGCAGCCGACCCCACGTCCCACCCACCTGACCGCCGGCCCCCGAGCGCTGTGGTGGATGGGCGTGTTCGCGGCATGCACGACGGCGGGGTGCCAGCGTGAGGCCCTGCGGGGCGAGGGACCGGTGTGGACCGACACCGCCGAGGCCTTCGAGGGCGTGGCGCTCGAGGTGGCGGTGGTGGACGGGCGAGGCGATCCGCTGCCCGACGCGTGGGTGTCCGTGCAGGAGCAGGGCCGCGACGGTCAGGCCGATGGGGCGGGCCTTGTCACGGTCGATCGGCTGCGCACGGGACCCGCCACGGTGGTGGTGGGGCTGTCGGGCTACGAGCCCGTCGAGCGCCTGATCGACCTCGGGCCCGAGGGGGCCGCGGCGGCCGTGCAGCTGTTCCCCATCGAGCCGGACGCCACCCTGTCGGTCACGGTCACGGATGCCTACGGCGAGCCGCTCCTCAACGCGCCGGTGCTGCTCGACGGTCAGACCATCGGTCTCACCAACGCCGAGGGGCTGCTTCGGGTCGACGTGGTGGAGCCGGGCACCTACGAGCTGCGGGTCGATGCGCCCGTGGGCACCACCTGGCACGCCTGGCGGTCGCCAGCGCTGCAGATCGTGCCCGAGGGGTTCGCCGAGGTCGACGTGCAGCTCGGCGGACAACCCCCCGCCACCGCCTACTACACGGGCACCGAGCCCTGCTCCATCTGCCACGCGGGTGCCTACGAGCGCTGGGAAGGCTCGGTCCACGCCCAGGCCAGCCGCACCCCGGACGAGATGGTGGGGGACCCCACGGGCATCGACGACGACTTCACCGGGGGCACCGTGATCTCCCTCGGGCCGGCGGTTCCCGGCGCACAGGTCGAGCTCCTCACCCAGGGAGGAAGCTGGAAGGTCGAGATCACCGATGCGTTCGGCGTGTCCACCGGCCGGCTCGACGTGATGGAGATCTACGGGGGGCACAGCCATGGCGCGGCGGTCTCCGTGATGACCGGGCCCGTGCGCAGCCTCGTGCCCGCCGCGTGGGCCGCCGCCAGCGAAGGCTCGGCCCCGGGCAAGCCGGGCAAGGGCTGGGTGGCCGCCTGGACCGACGGCTGGTTCGACGAGCAGGGCAACCTGGCCCTCGACATCGTGGGTCGGCCGGGGCTCGAGGCCAATTTCGATCTCAACTGTGCGGGCTGCCACGCCACCGGCCACGCCATGACCAACACCTTCAACCCGGCGCTGGAGGCGGAGGGCCTCGGCTCGGAGCTGGAGCGGGTGGTCGGGTGCGAGGCCTGCCATGGCCCGGGATCGGCCCACCGCATCGCCCCGAGCAGCACCCGGCGTGCCTCGATCCTGCAGCCCGGGCGGCTCACCGGGGCGGAACAGGTCGATGTGTGTGCGCGCTGCCACGAGCGGGTCGAGCCGGACGACCACCCGTTCGCCATCCCGCCCGCCTGGCCGATGGATGCCGATGGCATCTTCCCCCGGCCCGGCACCGAGCTGTACGCGGTCGCCACGCCGGATCCCTCCTGGTGGCTCGACTACGAGGCGAGCCGCATCGTGGGCGACCAGGCCGGCGAGCACAAGCAGGGGCCCCACCACCGCGGGCCGAACGGCTACGACGGCGCCTGCACCGACTGCCACCTCGTCCACAGCACCAGCCTGCGCACCGACCTGTACGACAACGGCCTGTGCCTCGGCTGCCACAGCACGCGCTTCCCCACCAACAGCAGCCAGGCGAGCCACGCCGGACACGCCACCTTCCTGCCCGGCGAGCTCACCCCGGGTGCCTGCGTGAGCTGCCACATGGCCCGCTCCGCCATCGTCGTGCGGCCGGACGTGCTCTCGGGCGCCGGCGAGGCGCGCATGCACCAGATGTGGCCCCAGCCGCCGGAGGCCTCCCTCGCCGAGTTCGACGCGGCCGGCGTCACCCAGCTGCCCCTCGGTCAGGCCCCCATCAGCGCGTGTCTCGACTGCCACCGGCAGGCGGACGCCACCTTCGGCTGTCTGTGCCCCAACGGCGACCCCACCCAGCGCCACGTCCACGAGAACATGCAGCTGAGCTGGGACAAACTGTTCGGGGAGGTCCCATGATGCGGCCCTTGTGGCTGGCGCTGGGGCTCACCGCCTGCGGCTTCACGGCGGACGTCCACGTGGGAGCGGAGGGGGCCGGGTTCCCCCACCCGGCGAGCTACCCGGGGGCCATCCACGGTCCCCAGTCCCTGGAACCCGGCGCCGGGTGCCAGGGCTGCCACGCCCGCCAGCCGGAGGATCCCCGGCAGGGCGCGGGGCCGGCCTGCGGCGAGTGCCACCCGAGCTACCCCCACCAGAACGCGTTCCTCGGGGTGCACGGGTCGGCCTGGTCTGCCGACCGGTCGGCCTGCGAGGCGTGCCACGGCCAGCAGGGGATGGCCCTGCCGGCGGGGGAGTCGGCCGGACGGTGCGTGGGGTGCCACAGCACCTATCCCCACGGCGAAGGGTGGCGTTCGCCGTCCAGCCATGGGGCGTCGGTGCTCGATCACGGGGGCCCGGAGGCCTGCGCGAGCTGCCACGCGGCCACCGGCGACTTCGACGACGGCCACTCCTGTGGCACCTGCCACAAGGCCTACCCCCATCCCTCCGGCTACATCGCGCCGTCGGTCCACGGTGCAGCGTGGAAGGCGGATCCCGACGGGTGCTTCCGAGGTTGCCACGCCCCCTCGGAGGAGGCGGGTGACATCCGTCCCTGCGTGTCCTGCCACGCGTCGTTCCCCCACGCCGAGGGCTGGAACCACGGCCACGTGGTGCCGGTCCAGGCGGCCGGTGACCAGCAGTGCCTGGGGTGTCACCAGGTCGGCGGGCCCGAGCTGCCGGTCTCCTGCGGGGTGGCCTGCCACGGGGGTGACCCATGAGCCTCGCGCTGCTGCTGGCCCTGTTCGTGGCCTTCGCCGACGAACAGGCCCCCGAGCCGGATGATCGGCCGCCGTCCCCGACCGACCGCTCCACACGGGAGGAGTCGTCGCTGGCCCCTGCGGCGCCCTACGACGATCTGCGCATCTGGACCGACACCGCCATCGAGGGCAGGCCCAACGAGTTCACCGGCGAGCCCTACCTCACGGCGGCCCAGCGCGCGGGGGTCAACTACACCTTCCGCCGGGGCTTCCGCATCGAGGGCAGCGGGGATCTGCGCCTGCGGGAGCCGGCGGTGCCCGCACGGGGCTTCGTGCGGCTGTGGAGGGCCTACGTCGAGCACCGGGGGGGCGCGCACCACCTGCAGATGGGACGGCACACCCGCATCGGTCCCCGCGGACTGCAGCGACTCGACGGCGCCAGCATGGCGTGGGATGCCGGCGAGATGATCTCGGTGGAGTCCTGGGCGGGCCGCCTGTGGTCCCCGGAGACCTGGGACGTCCAGGCCAACGGTGCGGGCACCTGGTCCGTCGGCGCGCTGACCCACTTCCGTCCCGAGGGGTGGCGCAGTCCCTTCCGCAGCCTGCGGGCGAGCGTGGGCTTCGAGGCGCGCTTCGCCGACGAGGACGGCTTCCAGCCCGAGGGCTTCGTCAGCGCCGGCTACCACGACACCCGCGGCGACTCGGTGGTGGCCACGGTGCAGGTCCGCGGCGTGGGCATGGAGGGGGACGACCCGGACGCCGACGTGCGGGCCATCGTGCGGGCCCGGGGCAAGGTCACCCAGAAGATGTGGCTCACCGGGCGTGCCGCCTGGGAGGGCCTCAAGCCCTTCTACGTGCCCCAGTCCGTCAGCTCCCCCTACGACTTCCTCACCCGGCAGGGCTACGGCCTCGCGGGGGGCGGGCTCAACTGGCAGCAGGATGCCTGGCGGGTGGACGTCGACCTGATGGGCTCGCTGCACGACGAGCTCGAGGGCGTACAGCCGGGCGGCATGGCCCGGGGGCTCGTCTCCTGGCAGGACGGCGGCGGCATGTCGGCGGGCGGGTTCCTGCAGACCGCGGCCATCGGCGGCAGCTGGATCACCGGTGGTGGGGCCGAGTACCGCATCCAGCGGCAGATCTGGCAGCTGCGGGTCGACACCGGCCTGTACGCCATGCGGGGTATCGATCAGGCCCTCGCGCCGGTGTGGGAGCTGCGGGCCCGTGGCCGCTTCGACGTCTTCGACAAGAACGCCTCCCGACTGCGCCATATGCTACACCTTGCGTGGGACGCGGCCGGCGGCACTAACCGGAACCTGATCCCCTGGTTCCGGTGTGGTGTGGCGCTCCAGTACCGGGCCGCGCGGGAGGATGCCCCATGAGGTGGGTGCTGCTGCTGCCGCTGGCCTTCGCCGTCCTGGTGGCCGTCGCCACGGGCGCCGACTCGGGTGGGCCCGGCCTGCGGGAGCCCTTCCCGTTCCGTCACGATGCCCACGCGGGGGCGTTCGCCGGCGGTGGTGTGGCGTGCATCTCCTGCCACCCCGTCGGCGTGCGGGTGGGGGAGGGCGAGAACCTGGCGCCTCCGGAGGGAGCATCCCTCGTGCCGTCCCACCGCACCTGCCACGGCTGCCACCTGCAGGAGGCCAAGGGCATGCCCGCCGACGCGCCGAACCGTTGCTCGTTGTGCCACGACCCCCGGCTCGGTCTGATGCCCCAGAGCCACGATGTGGCCTGGATGCTGGGCGGACACGGCGTGGCGGCCATGGCGGATCAACAGGCGTGCGTCACCTGCCACGAGCCCGGCGGCTGCATCGACTGCCACGAGGTCCGGGGGCCCGTCACCACCAATCCCCATCCCGCGGGCTTCTCCCGCACCCACGGCGTCGAGGCCCGCATCGATCCCGCGAGCTGCACCACCTGCCACTCCGGCGATGCCTGCAGCGCCTGCCACAGCACGGGGGCGCGCCCATGGTGAGGTGGATGGCCATCGCGATGCTGCCGCTCCTGGTGGGGTGTCCCGATCCCTGCGATCGGGGTCCCATGACCGACTCCCCCCTCGGCCTGGTGGTCACCGAGGCCGAGCATCCGACGGGCTGGGGCCGCTCGGCGTGCTTCCAGTGCCACGCCCAGGGCGCCATGCACCAGAACGCCTGTGTCGAGGGCGTCGACTACGATCTGCTCCGTGAGCGGGTGTGGGAGAACGGCACCTCGGACTGCAGCCACTGTCACGGCGACAACGGCCTGCCCGCGCCGCCGGAGACCACAGACGACGTCACCGAGCGCACGCTCCTCGAGCTGCTGCAGGTGCTCGGCGACACCTCCGAGGAGGTGACCCCATGAGCAGCTCCACGCTCGCGTCCCTCCTCGGCCTGCTGACCCTCGGGGCGGTGGTCCACGCCGACGAGTACCGCGACCCCCACAACGACCCCACCGCCTGCGACGCCTGTCACGGGGTGCAGGGCGGACAGGTCGTGAGCACCCATCCGATCACCGAGACCTGCCGCTCCTGCCACCCCACGGCCGACATGCACCCCGTCGGCGTGGCGCCCAAGGAGATCGTGGTGCCGGGCAACTTCCCCCTCGAGGACGGCAAGCTCGGCTGCGCCACCTGCCACGTGCAGCCGGTCCACGGGGGCGCCGTCGCCGACGCCCCGCGACCGTACTTCCGGGGCGGCACCTTCGAGCCCCTCACCGAGTTCTGCTACCAGTGCCACGAGCGGCAGGAATACACCCGCACCAACCCGCACCAGCCCGGTGTGGCCCCCGATCCCGGCAGCCCCACCTGTGCGGCCTGCCACACGGCGCCGCCTTCCGCCGGTGCGCCGCCCGAGCAGTCCAACCTGCGCACGTCTCCGGACGCCAACTGCAAGGTCTGTCACGAAGGGACCGTCCACGGGGGCGTCGAGGGACACGTCGGAATGCCCCTGGACGACGCGGCCTGGCTGCGGCTGTCCGGTCGCCTGCCCACCCTGGGCCGCGAGGTGGCCTGCTTCTCCTGCCACGACGTGCACGAGGGCGTGGCGTCGGGGCGCACGGTCACGAAGACCACCCGGCGGTTGTGGCAGGTGGGCCTCGGACACGACTGGAGCCACCTGCTCGACGACGAGGGCGTCGAGGTGGTGTGGCCCGGTGAGAAGCCCGGGGATGCCAAGGTGATGCTGGCCCTGCCCCTCGAAGGCAACGCGCTGTGCGCGGCGTGTCACGGGGAGGGCCCATGAAGCGCCTCCTGCTGGCCGCCGCGGTCCTGACATCCTGCCGCGGCTACTTCCGTCCGGAGCTGCCGGAGCTGGAGACCGATCTGCAGCGGGTCGTGGTCACCGAGGAAGGGCGCACCATGCTCGACATGGTCTTCCCCACCGATCTCGCGGTGCTGCCCGACGGCGGCGTGGGCGTGCTGGACTCCTACGCCGAGAAGGTGATCGTCCTCGACGACGACCTGAAGGTGGTGCGGGAGGTGCCCGGTCCGGCCTGGGGCAACCTGGTGCGCGGTGCCCTGGCCGACGAGCCCGGCGTCTGGTGGTCGGTGAGCCCGGAGGACGCCTTCGTGCTCAAGCTCGACGCCGACGGCCACATCCTGTCCACCTTCGGCACCGGCAACTTCCGCGACGAGGTCGACGTGCACCCGGTGGCGGTGGCGGACATCGGCGACGAGATCGTGGTCGGCACCCGGGAGGGTGAGCTGCTGTGGCTCGATGCCGACGACGGCACCCTCATCCGGCGGCTGCGTACGGATGTCGACGGCGCGCGCCTGGGCTCCATCGCCGACATCGCCGTGGCCGACGACGGCGACCTGTGGGTGGTCGACACCTTCGGACCCCGGGTCCACGAGGTCACGGCTGCTGGCGAGCCGGTGTCGTTCTTCGGCTACCGGGGCTTCTGGGTGGGCTACCTGGCCAAGCCCAAGGCCATCGCGGTGGGCCCCGCCGACTCCCTGCTGGTGGCCGACTCCACCCAGGGCGCGGTGGAGGTCTTCGACGAGGACGGCACGGCCCTCGGGGTGCTGTCCACGGGCACCGAGCCGCTCCGTCTCTCCCATCCGATGTCCCTCGAGCTGGATGCCGAGGGCTTCCTGTGGCTGCTCGACGCCCGCACGGCCGAGGTGCACAAGCTCCGCATCACCGGCGAGGCGGTGGAGGCCGCCCGGGAGCGCGCGAAGGTACGCCACCTGCGCACCCCCCTGAACCAGCAGGCGGATCTGTCCTCGAAGACCGGCGAGGTCTGCCTGCAGTGCCACGACGGCGTCATCAACGACCATCGCTACGTGTGGGACCCGAACCTCGTGAACCACCCCATGGGCACCATGCGTGAGCTGACGGCCCCGCCGGGACTGCCCCTGGACGACGACGGCACCATCCGGTGCGGTACCTGCCACAGCCCCCACGGCAGCTCGACGCTGGCCGAGGTGCGCGGGGCGAAGGGCTCGGCCGTCATGCGCCACGCCAGTCCGGAAGGCGAGCTGTTCACCCGCATGTCCCGCTCCGACAACAGCCTGTGCCTCGCCTGCCACGAGGGCACCGCCCACGTCGACGTGATGGGCAACACCAACCTGTTCGGAGGCGGACACCCCGTGGGCGAGGAGCTCGAGGAGGCCCTGGCGGAGCGGGCCGAGACCGAGGACGGCCCCACCAGCGGTGGATGCCTCGGGTGCCACGCCGTCCACGGCGCCCTCGACGAGCGGCTCCTGCGCACCGGCTCCGATGGGGTCTTCTGCTACGCATGCCACGCCGACAAGGCGGATCCCACCCGCAACCACCCCCGGGGCAAGGCGCTGGTCCGGGCCGCCGCCCGTGCCGGCGTGACGCGCCTGGAGGACACGGTGGGCGCGTGTGCGGCGTGCCATGATCTCACGCGCAGCTCGGAGGCACTGCTGCGTCCCGGCCCCAACGGGGGGCCCGTGTGCCTGAACTGCCATCCCCAGCAGCAGCTCCGGGCGGGGCACCAGGGCATCGGCCACGAGTATGCGGTGTCCTGCTCCACCTGCCACCAGGTCCACGACCACCCGGTGGAGCGCAAGATGCTGGTGAACACCGCGGCCATGACCGCCGGCGATCCCCATGGCTGTCGAGGGTGCCACGACGCGGCCTCCGACCCCCGGCCAGGCGGCCCCGGACACCCGGTGGGGGGCGAGAACATCAACTGCGGGAGCTGTCACCAGCCCCACGCACCCCTGGCGATGCAGAGCTGCGGCGACTGTCACAGCGATCAGGGCCTCGCCTTCCGCCGCGGCGGCCACGGCACCGCCCAGTGCCAGGACTGCCACCCGGCCCACCACGCCCGCACCATCGAGGGGCCCACGGACCAGAACCCGGCCAACGCGCAGTGCCTCACCTGCCACGCACCGGGCACCAGTGCCGGGGCGAGCAAGCTCGTGAGCTGGTCCCACCCGAGCCTGGTGTTCGAGGAGGGCGGCACCCGCTGGACCCCGGTGGGGTCGCTGCCGCTGTACACGTCCGATGGCGATCCGGTGCCCTCCGGCACCAACGGCGAGCTCACCTGCGGCTCGTGTCACTGGGTCCACGGGCCCGATGCCCGCACGGGCGGCGACAAGCTGCGCCGAGACGACTGGAAGGAGGCGTGCACGAGCTGCCACGGCGACAACGCCCTCGTGCTGTACCGCTACTTCCACTACCCGCGCCGCCGCGAGGGGGTGCTGCCATGAGCAACGTCCGGCTGTTCCTGCTGTACTTCCTGCTCGGGTTCGTGGCGGTCTTCGCGGTGGCCTTCGCGGGCCGCTTCGTATGGAACACCGTCGTGCACGCGGGGGTGTTCTGATGGGTTGGATCAAGAACACGTGGCGCGGGTTCAAGGGCTGGCTCGGCCGGGTCTGGCGGGCCACCACGGCGAGTCCGGCGGCCGTGGGGCTGTCGCTGGCGGCGTTCGTGGGCGGGATCGCGCTGGGCTTCCCGTTCGCCGACAACGCCTACGACCGGGTGTGGGTCGATCCCCACTTCTGCAGCAGCTGCCACATCCACGACTACGCCGACGAGGCCTACTTCCGCTCCCAGCACGCGGGCGTGACCACCTGCCACGACTGCCACCAGGTGCCGCTGATCCACTACCCGGGAAACGTCTACGGGGTGCTGTTCAAGGACTACTCCGACCCCGAGAACGCCATCAAGCGGCCCCACGTGAAGAACGTCCTATGCGCCAACTGCCACGTGGAGGGCTACGAGAGCCACCTCACGGGACCCATGACCGACGAGATGCGGGCGCGGGTGGTCAAGATCAACGACTCTCCGCTGCACAAGGTGCACATGCTCGCCGAGGTGCGGGTGCCTCCACCGGCCAAGGGAGGTCCCCACGGGGCGGATCCGGAGGCCGTCACGGCGGCCGCGCAGCAGGAGTGGGCCGAGCACGGTGCGGAGGAGACCACGGCGATCGCGTGCATGGACTGCCACGGCAGCCCCTACAACCGCGCGCACCAGTTCCTGCCCACCCGGGCGGCCTGCCTGCAGTGCCACACGAGCATCGACAAGTCCGGGGGCCGGCTCAGCACCCTGAAGTGCCAGGAGTGCCACTTCGCGGGCTTCACCGGCAGGCCGGGCAACCCCGAGGCCGCCGAGCAGGACGGCCACTGAGTCGCCACCCCCTTCGCCGCCGCGCCCCCCGACGCGGCGACCAGGGAGTGCATCGGCTCAGTCGGTGCGCCGGGTGACGAAGGGCAGCTCCATGTGCAGCGGATCCGCGCCGGGGGCGAACTGCAGCAGTGAGACCTCGCCCTGCAGGCACACGGACACGCGGTCGAGGGCCTCGGGCGCGATGGGAATGTGGTCGGGGAACACGGCTTCGACGTCGAGGTAGGTGACGCCCTCGCGCTCGAAGCTCTCGAGCACGATGTGCCAGTGCAGATCGGCATCCGACAGCGTGCCCGGCTCCTGCTTGAGGCAGTCCGCCATGCGCGGAAGGAGGCCGGCTCGCAGGGCGGTGACGATGGCGCCCTGGTTCAGCGCGGGGAGTCGATCGGGCTGGGGGGCCGGCGGCTCGGCCGCCGACGCGCTGTGGGCACCCAGCCACAGGGAGGTGAGCACCTGCAGGGGGAGCGACGTGGACTCCGCGAGAGGTGCCGATTCGGGAACCCGGTGTTCATCGACCGCAGCGGGCGATCCGGAGCCGCGCGAGTGGCCCAGGAGTGCCGCCGTGGCGATGATCCCCCAGAGCAGGGGGCTGTGATGGCGTAGGGACTTCATCGGGATCAGCGCTTGATGGCCTTGAAGGTGTTCTGCAGCTCGGGGAGCAGCGACATGTGGAACTCCAGCCCGGTGAAGGAGCTCTCCATGCACTCCATGGCGCCCTGGTGGAAGTCGCCCTGGAACACCACCGGCTGGGTAAACGTGTAGGAGGGGATCAGGCCGTCGTTCACCAGCACCGTGTTGACCTGCAGCATGAACGTGCCGGGGGCGAGGTCGCCCAGGCAGTGCTCGTACAGGTGGCTGTTGGAGATCAGGCCGTCGATCACGTCGCTGTAGGTGGACAGGATGGGGCCGCCGGAGCCGCCGGAGCCCCCGGTTCCTCCGGACCCACCCGAGTCACCGGAGCCGCCCGTGCCACCGGAATCCCCGGGATCGGTGGTGTCGTCGGGCGCATCGGGATCGTAGGTGAAGCAGTGCTCCACCGTGTCGCCATCCTCGGTGGTGACGATGATGCAGAACTCGGCTTCTTCTGCGAGCGCCGTGGACATCGTCAGGCTGGCCAGTCCGACGGCGGCGACCTGTGGGAATCGCATGAGGGGAACTCCTGAGGGCTGTTTTCTTGACATGGCCTCGACTATAGAGGTGGGTCCATACCCGGTCAATCAAAGCTTTCGGATCCAGCGGATACGCGGAAAAAGAGAATCTTCCTCAAGTACCGAAGTGACACACCGATGGTGCTTCGTTTGTCGGAACGCATTGTTCCGATCTCCCACGGGACCCACGGCGTCCGGCGGAGTAGTCTCGACACACACGCCGGATGCCCGGCCAGTCGCTGGAGGATCGGATGACGACACGTTGGACCCTGTTGCTCGCCTGTGCACTGCTCGCCGGGTGCCCCCGCAAGACCACCACCGACAACGATCTCGCCGCCGTGGATCAGCCGGTGGAGGCCCCCGAGGCCCCCGAGGTCGAGGGCCGTCCGGCCCCCACCGTCAGCAAGAACGTCTGGCAGGATCTGTCGCTCACGGCCCTCAACGGCGCACCGGTCGACGTCGCGGCGCTGCAGGGCAAGGCCGCCGTGGTGGTCAACGTGGCCAGCAAGTGCGGCTTCACCCCCCAGTACGAGGGCCTGCAGGCCATGTACGAGGAGCTGAAGGATCAGGGCTTCGAGATCATCGGGGTTCCCTGCAACCAGTTCCTCGGCCAGGAGCCCGGGGATGCCGAGCAGATCGCCAGCTTCTGCCAGGAGAACTACGGCGTCAGCTTCCAGATGCTCGAGAAGCAGAAGGTCAACGGCCCCGAGCGAAGCGAGCTGTACGCACGGCTGGTCGGCTCCGAAGTGGGCGGCGGCGAGGACATCGGCTGGAACTTCGAGAAGTTCGTCATCGATCGCAACGGCCAGGTGGTGGCGCGGTTCGCCTCCAAGGTCACGCCCGACGACGAAGCCTTCCGGGCCGCCGTGCAGAAGGCCATCGGGTCCACCGCCACGCCGTGAGGCTCACTCCGGGTCGTGGGGCTCATCGGAGAGATCGATCTTCCGGAAGCCGCTGAGGGCGTCGTCGACGAGCGCGGAGATCCACTGGATCTGATCCCTGTGCCGTCGACGACCCCACTGCCCGAACAGCCAGGTACCCACGAGCCCCGCCGCCGAGACGGGCATGAGCCACACGCCCTGGATGGGCATGTCGAGGTACCACAGCGTGGCCGCCACCACCGAGGAGGCGAGCCCCAGGAACAGGAACGAAGCGTACAGGAACAGGAACAGGGTCCACAGGTTCGGGTGGGGACCGATGCGGCCGCTGACCAGGGTGTAGTCGCCCTTGTCGTTGACCTCGAGATCGAGCGCCGGCGAGGACCAGTCGCGCCCCTGCTCCACCTCGACGTGCATGTGGTTGGACGATGCGCCGCCATGAAGCCGGCCTTCCGTACGGCCCACGGCTTCGTCGAGGGCCGTCATCACCTCCTGTTGGGGAGCGAAGACCCGATATCGGACTCGTGGGCGTTGCAGGGGGTCGCGCATCGTGTCGGCCGGCTGTTGATCGCTGGGGGAATGCTGTACAACCGCCCCGTCCTGGGGAGGGAGGTGTTCGGTGCGGGCTTCGTTCTGGATCATCGGTTCGGTTCTGTCGGGGTTGTGGGCTTGTGATCCGGGTACTGCCGAACCGACGCGGATCGACTGGTGCGAGGGTCCGGTGCGCTCCCTCGGCCAGACCGTCGATGCCTTCGGCCTGACCCGCTTTCCCGATGATCTCCTACGGGTGACCGACCCGTCCAGCCCGACCGGGTACCGGGTGGATCCCTGGGCCCTGCACGACGGGTGGAGCGACGACTGGAGCGAGCTCGTCCAGGGCGCGCTCAGCGTCATCCCGCGGCGCTCGGGCTTTTCCCGGGCGGGCGGATGGGTGGTGCGGTTCGAAGGGGAGCCGGGTACGCCCCAGGGCGGAGGCGAAGAACCGGCTTGGGGCGATGACCTCCTCCTGGTGGCGCTCGAGGAGGAGGGGCCCCGGCTCGTGTCCTTCTCGGTCGTGCCCACCGAGGATGCGCAGACCCTCGTGGTGGAGCCCTGGCTACCGCTGGCGCCGGGCACGCGGCACGCGCTGGTCCTGCGCGCCTCCCACCAGGCGCCCGGCGGGGGCTGCGTCTCGCCGTCCCGGCAGGAGCGCCGGCTGATCACGGGGGCCGCCGAGGTGGATCCCGAGGGTCTGCACGCGGGCGTGGTGGAGCAGCTGGGGCTGTCGCCCGAGGAGATCTCGGTGCTTGTGGTGGCCACCACCCACGACGACGCCCGGCAGATCGTGCAGGCCCGCGAGGCCGCGCTCGCTGCGCCCGCGGCGGGCGGATGGGATCTGGTGTGCCAGCCCGACACCGGGGGCCGCCGGTGTGAGGGCACGTTCCCGGCCTGGGACCTGCGGATGGTGGAAGACGTGGCGTCGAGCGAGCCCAGCACCTCCTGGGACGTGCCGGTCACGGTGTGGCTGCCCGCGGGCGACGGTCCTCATCCCGTCGTGGTCTACGGCCACGGCATCGCGTCGGATCGCACCGAGGCGGAGCGGGTGGTCGAGGCGGTGCGGCCCGAGGGCATCGCGGTGGTGGCGTCCCAGACCCCCCACCACGGGGATCACCCCCTCGCCGGCGATGGCGACGCCGCGATGGTGTTCCTGGGCGTGACCCTCGAGCCCCCGAGCATCGACGGGCAGATGCTGGTGCGCAACTTCGCCCAGACCTCCCTCGAGCGGATGCAGCTCACCCAGCTCATCCTGGCGGACGACGATCTCGACGGCGACGGTGTGGCCGATCTCGACACCTCGTCGATGGCCTACGTCGGGGCGAGCCTCGGGGCGCTGCTCGGGGTGAGCGTGGTGGCCCTCGAGGAGGAGCTGTCGGCGTCGGTGCACATCGTCGGCGGAGGGCAGCTGTATCGGTTCGTGCAGGACAACCTGCGCAACCTGGGCCTGGAGGCCGTCGTCACCACGGCGGTGGGCAGCGAGCAGGCCGCGCCGCTGTTCTACACGCTGCTGCAGACCGCGGCGGACCCGGTCGATCCCGTGCTGTGGGGTGATCATCTGGTGCGTGGAGACTTCCGGGCCACGGCGGTGCCGGATCTGCTGCTTCCGGTGGCGATGGACGACGAGATCATCCCGCAGGTGGGCAGCGAGATGCTGGCCCGGTCGATGCACCTGCCGATGCTCAACCTGCCGGATCTACCCGTCGCAGGGCTCGAGCCACAGCTCGACGGGCCCTGGACGGCCAACCGGGAGGGCCGAACGGCGGGGTTCTACCGCTACGACGTCATCACCCGGGAGGATGGACAGGTGAGTGCCGAGGCCGATCACTGGCACACGGCCACGAGCTTCGAGATGCTCGAACAGGTCCGGGAGTTCCTGCTGTCGTGGGCCTACGAGGAGCACGCCGTCATCGTCGATCCCCTCGGCGGGTGAGCCGGGTGCGCCAGCTTCGCGTGCCCGGGTTAGGTGCGGGTCCCCGGAGGAACCGATGGCCGACATGACCGAGCTGGAGATGCTGCTGGAGCAGGTGGACGAGCTGCTGGGCGAGCCCCTGATCGACGGTGAAGATGCCCTGGAGCTGGCCGCGGTGGCCGGTCTGGCGGCCCGGCTCGGCGCGCCCGCCGAGGCCCTGGCCGATGCCGTCGCCTGGCGCGACAGCGAGGATGGTCAGGAGCTCATCACCCAGGGCTTCGAGGAGCTGGAGCTGGGCGAGCTCGTGGAGTGGATCGACAACCTCATGGGCTCCGAGGAGGACGAGGTCGAGGAGGCCCTGTCCGACTTCGACGACCTGGTGGCCGCGGCCGTCTGGTGTGGTCGGTCGGGTCAGGTGGCACAGGCCGCCCGCGAGGTCGAGGCCAGCATCCAGTCCGTGCCGGATCCCTTCGCCCCCCTGGCATGGCTCGCCGAGCAGATGATCGCCCTCGAGGCGGTGGGCACGCGGCGGGATCTGTACGGCTACTGGTTTGCGGTGGCAGACGCCGCGCAATGGGCCGACGGCGACGGCGAAGACGACGACGCCGATCGGGACTGAGGCAAAACCACCGTCGAACGGGCTGCATCGTGCGTCCCGACGGGGATTGCATGCTGACGGATCGCCGCAGCTTCGTGTATGACCTCCATCTCGGAGGCTGCGATGACACGTTGCTGGTGGTTTCTTCTTTCCGCAGGTTGCACGCTGAGCCCGGTCGTCGATGACAGCATCGGTGAGACCGGATCCACGGGTGCGACCGACACGGGCGCCGATCTGCAGACGGAGTTCACCTCCACCACGGTGTTCGAGGCGCCCCACAGGGCCGAGCTGGTGATGGTGCTCGACAACCGCGCCGCCCAGGACACCCTCGAGTGGCACCTCAACTCCCAGTGGGAGCACCTGTTCGACGGCTTCGACGAGGCCCAGGTCGACTGGCACGTGGGCGTCATGAACACCGATCCCCTCGAGGGCGGTCGCCTGGTGGAAGGCGCGGACCAGGTCCGCTGGATCACCGCCACCGACGCCGATCACCTCACCGAGATGAGCGACCGCGTCGAGGAGCTGTACTTCAGCGACGCCGCCGACCATGACTTCGGCCTCGAGAACATCCTCGTGTGGTTGGAGTCCGGCAACCGTGGCCACGAGCCCTCCGCCGAGACCCACTTCGTGGTGGTCTCCTCCCGCGATGACGCCAGCGACGACGACCTCGCCACCCTGAAGGCCCGCTTCGACGCCTTCCCCTCCGATGAGGGGCGCATCCGTGTGAGCGCCGTGGTGGGTGACGTGGAGACCGGCTGCAGCAGCGAGCTCATCAGCGCCAACAGCGGCGACCGCTACACCGCCATCGCGGATCACCTGGGCGGCATGGTGCGCTCCGTCTGCATGCCGAACTTCCGCAACACGCTGTTCACGGCCGCGAAGATGGTGCAGCAGATCCGGTTCCCGGTGGTCCTCGAGGTCGCCGCGGTGCCCGAGTCGGTGACGGTCACCTTCCGCCAGCAGGGCGACGAGGCGATGACCCTGCCCACCTTCAGCGCCGACGAGTGGGCCGCCCTCGAGGATGCCGAGACCGCGTGTCCCGAAGGCCAGTGCTACGTCTGGACGCTGAACGAAGGCGCCATGTCGCTCACGGTCGAAGGCCCCGCGTACGCGGTCGGCGACGAGCTGCAGGTGGACTACACCCGCGCGCTGTGAGAGCCGGGCGGGCTCCTGGCCTCGTGGACCAGGGAACGACCCGCACCCTCAGTCGAGCATCTGGCCCGCGGCTGCCTTCTCCCCGTCGAACCACATCACCGCATCCAGGTCGAACCCTCCGCCGGGGGGCTCGTAGCCGGCGGCCGTGCCGGCGTCGGTGATGCGGACGTGGGTGATCGAGGTCAGGCCGAGGTCGGCGAGATCGAAGGCGTCGCCGCCCACGTCGGCCAGGGTCTGCACGTCCGGGCCCGGCAGGGGGTAGGCAGCGGCGGTGAGGCCGGCGCAGCCTTCGAAGGGGGCCTCGGCGGCGCAGGGGAACGCGTGCCACACCTCGCCATCGGCGGAGACCTCGACGATGCCCGGCTCGATCCAGCCGGGGAAGGGGTTCTCGAACACGACGAGGTCGGGGCCGGGGCCGTCGACCACCGGGGCGCCGAAGGTCAGGGTGATGGAGCCGCCGAGGCCGAGGGAGAGGACGTCGGTGGAGCCACCCGCGGGGGTGGGGACGGGCTCGCCGAGGACGATGCCGGGGAATTCGTCGTAGCCGAAGCCCGCGCCGTCGCCCGCGGTGAAGTCGACCACCTCGGTGGCGAAGCCGTAGGAGCCTTCGGGCCAGGGCCAGGTGGCCGGCAGGGCGGTGTCGACCGGGGAAGCGGTCTCGGCGGTGTCCGCGGTGTCGGGATCCACCAGCTCACCGGTCTCGGCGGGTGGTGGCGAGCCGTCGGTGCAGCCGATCAGGAGGAACAGGGGAAGGGTGCGAATCATGCGTCGCTCCTTGCGGCTTCGGCGGCCTGGCGATCGGCTTCCTTGCGGGCGGCCTTGTCGGCCTTGCCGTCGAGGTAGGCCTCGGGCCCCATGTGCCGCTGGCCGCGCTCGGCGGCGAGGTCGAGCTGGTGGGCCCGCTCCCGCAGTGCCTGTCGCTTGTCGTCGTCGAGGGTGTGATCGCAGTAGGGGCAGCTCACGTGTCGCTCGTAGGCGGGGTGAGCCCGGTCCTCGGCGTCCAGCGGGGCGCGGCAGCCGAAGCACATGGTGTGGCCGCTGGGCTTCAGCTCCTGGTCGACGGCGATGCGGCCATCGAAGACGAAGCAGTCGCCCTTCCAGGCGGACTGCTCGGTGGGGACCTCCTCGAAGTACTTCAGGATGCCGCCCTTGAGGTGGAAGACCGTCTCGAAGCCCTTGCTGAGCAGGTAGCTCGACGCCTTCTCGCACCGGATGCCGCCCGTGCAGAACATGGCGACCTTCTTGTGCCGGCTGGGGTCGAAGTTGGCGTCGACCCAGGCGGGGAAGTCGCGGAAGCTGGTGATGTCGGGGTCGATGGCGCCCTCGAAGGTGCCCACGCGGACCTCGTAGTCGTTGCGGGTGTCGACCAGCACGACCTCGGGATCGGCGATGATGTCGTTCCAGTCCTGGGGATCGACGTAGGTGCCCACCTTGTCGAGGGGATCGACCGACGGCACGCCCATGGTGACGATCTCCTGCTTCAGCCGGACCTTCATGCGGATGAAGGGCTGCTCGTCCGCGAAGGACTCCTTGTGCAGCAGGTCTTCGAGGCCGGGCTGGCCGCGGAGGAAGCCGAGCAGGGCGTCGATGCCCTCGCGGGGGCCGGCCACGGTGCCGTTGATGCCCTCGTGGGCCAGCAGCAGGATGCCGCGGACCTGGTGGGCCTCACACAGCTCCTTGAGGGGCTCGCGAAGGGCCTCGTGGCTCTGCATGGGTACGAACTTGTACAGGGCGGCGATGACGATGGGCTGCATTCGAACTCCACGGATGGCCGGATCTACCCCGCTGGACGGGGAGGCGGCCACCGTGGGGGCGACAGGGGGCCGTCAAGGCGTGGCGCTGCCGAGGGCCACCACCTTCTCCGACTCGCACTCCCGCAGGCGCAGGTAGTCCTCCCAGGCATCGTCGCCGCCGCTCGACAGGGTGTGGGCCCGGAACAGGGTCTCCCAGGCCTGTGCGAGGCGCATGAGCATGGCCCGACGCACCCGCAGGGCGTCCCAGCGCTTCCAGCCCTGTTCGGCGGCGTCCTGGGCCTGCTCGAGCTGCACCGCCGTGGGGCTGAGGTTGAGGGCCTGGCGGATCTCGTCCTCGTGGGCGGCGAGGGCCCGGTCGAAGTCGGGGTGCCAGGCGTCGTCGAGGACAGGCCAACGGTGCAGCAGGGCGACCCTGTGGGCACGCCAGGCGGCGTCCTCGGCTTCGGCGAGCACGTCGAGCTCCTCGGCGAGCGCGTCGAGCTGTCCCGCGACCGCGTCCAGTGCCCTCAGGGTGGACGGATGGTCGGTGGTGCCGAGCTCCTTCGACAGCGTGGCGATCAGGGCTCGCTCCGGGGCGTACAGGGGGTGCTCGGGCAGGTCCGGGATCTGCTCGGGGTAGGGGATCCAGCGGGCGAGCCAGGCTTCGGAGGTGGTGAGCGGGATGTCGATGGAGTGGGCGTGCGCGGCGGCCCAGTGGTGGGCCTCGAGCAGGCTGAGCTTGCCATCGCCATCGGCGTCGGCGTCGGCGGGCAGGGGTGTGCCATCCTTGCGGGTGCCTTCCAGGGCGGCCCACAGGTGCACGCTGTAGGCCTCCTGGGCGAGGCGATCGGGGTCCGGGTCGCAGCCGCTGGACTTCTCGCCGGGAGGCGCGGCGAAGAAGCCGCAGAAGTCGCGGACGGTCTCGGTGGCAGGACGGACGGCCACCTCCGCGAAGGCGCCGCCGAAGCAGGCCGTGTTGATCATGCGCATGGGCCGCTTGTTCTTCGGGCGGTCGAGCAGGCGCTGCATGTCGGACACCGTGATGCGCCCGTCGCCCCACAGCACGATGGCGTTGTCGGCCGTGCTGGTCTGGCCGGGCTCTCCGTGGCCGGCGAACACCATCCACAGGGGATCGCCCTTCTTCTCCAGCAGTCCACGGAGGGTCTGCATCACGATGGGGCGCGTGGCCGGGGCATCGATCTGCAGGGTGGCGTGCACGTAGGAGAGATCCGTGGAGGCGTAGCTGCCGTACAGCAGGGCGAGGTGCTCCTTGACCGAGGCCGGTTCGTCATCTCGCAGGCGCGCCACGTAGGAGCGGGGCCCACCCGCGAACAGGACGAGACCCTCGCCGCCAAGGGCTTTCTCGGCGGATGCGATGTCCTGCTGCAGGGCGAACGGGCTGGACGCAGGATCGGCACCTCCGCCCACGAAGAGCCGATCCATGCCACGGGTGGTCTCCGGCGGCGAAGCAGATGCCTTGGACCAATCTGCCTTCTGGTGCTTCGGTGGTTCTTGGGGCGCTTGGCAGGCGATGAGCAGCAACCAGGGGAGCATGGCGGTTCTTCTTGGGTTTTGGGAGGGTGGTGGGGTAGCGTCTGGCGTGGCCAGGGGGCGGGCATGGCAGCGGAATCCGGAGATCCACCGGACAACGGGCTCATCGGGCAAGTGATCGCAGAAAAGTACGACATCCTGAGGCCGCTTGCACGGGGAGGGATGGCACGGATCTATCTCGCCGAGCAGCAGCCGTTCGGGCGGGAGGTCGTGGTGAAGGTGTTGTCGCCGCGAGGCGCCAACGATGGCACCGATCCGGTGTTCCGGCGACGCTTCCTGCGGGAGGCCGAGGCGCTCGGGCGTCTGCGGCATCCGAACACCGTCACCGTGTTCGACTACGGGTTCCTGCAGGGCGGGGCGTCGTCCTACATGGTGATGGAGCACGTCAACGGTCACACCCTCGCGCAGACGATGAAGGACGAGGGCGCGCTGCCCGCCGGCCGGGCCATCCGTATCGCCTACGAGATCTGCCGCAGTCTCGAGGAGGCCCATGGCCTCGGCATGGTCCACCGGGATCTCAAGCCGTCGAACGTCATGCTGCAGCCGTCGGACGAGCAGGAGCGGGTGCGGGTGCTCGACTTCGGCATCGTCAAGCTGGTGGAGGACGACCAGGTGGAGCTCACCCGGGAGGGCTACCTGGTGGGATCGCCGCCCTACATGTCGCCGGAGCAGATCCAGGGCCGGTCCGTCGACGGCCGCACCGACATCTACGCCCTCGGCGTCATCCTGTTCACGATGCTCACGGGCCGGCGGCCCTTCCACGGACACACCACCATGGGCGTGCTCGCGGCGCACCTGAACCAGCGGGTGCCCACGCTGGCGGAGGTGTCCGGCGAGGTGTTTCCCACACACCTCGAGGAGCTGGTGGCCACCTGCCTGCGCAAGCAGCCGGAGGAACGCTACGCGAACGTGGGCGAGCTGAAGGAGGCGCTCCGTTCCGCGGGGCGCGTGCTGGGGACCCTGGAGCTGCGCACGGCGAGTGCGGCGATGCCCGCGCCGGAGCCGAGCACCGACAGCATCGGGGCGATGACCCTGGACAGGTCCACCGGGCAGACCACCGAAGTGGCCCTGGCGCCTGCGAAGGGCGGTCGGCGCCGACTGCTCCTATGGGCGCTCGGCGTGGTGGCGCTGGTGCAGATCGTGGCGGTGCTGTGGGTCGTGTCGCGACCGGACGCCTCCTCGCCGGACGTGGCCGCGTCCGAGGTGGCGTCGCCTGACGCCGAACCCCCGGCGGGGAAGAAGGCCGATGGGGTGGCGCTCGAGCGCGCGGTCGGTGCCAAGCCGGCGGAGCCCCCGGCGGCGGTGGCCCACACGGTGATGGTGAAGACCATTCCGATGGACGCGGTGGTCCACGAGGGCGACATGCGGCTCGGAAGCGGGGCGGTGCAGCTCGGCTTCTCCGGTGGCGAACCCGCCCGCGTGCTGGTGGTGTCCGCCGACGGGTTCGAGCCCCGGACCATCGAGGTGCCACGGCCGCCCACCCCCCACGCCGATCTCACGGTGGAGCTGAAGCCGCTCCCCGAGCCGAAGCCGTCCGATCCCTCCCCCGACGAACTGCTCCTGGAGCGATGAATGCGTCTGCAGCTTCGTGTGTGTCTCCTGCTCGGCCTGTTCCTTCCCGTCCCCGCCCTCGCCGGCCCGGACGCCAGCGGCACCGACCTCGCCGCCGAGGCCGATCTGCACTTCCAGTGGGGCGTCGAGGCCTATCGCAAGGGGCAGTACCGTCAGGCGCTGCACCACCTCATGCTGTCCCAGCGGTTGGCCCCGAACCCGAGCGCCATCTTCAACATCGCCCGCACCTACGAGCGCATGGGCGAGCCTGCCGAGGCCTGGCGCTACTACCGGATGTACGTCGGACTGGTGGACGAGGGGCCGGCCTTCGAGCGGTCCCAGGAGGCGCTGCAGAAGCTGCGGGGAGAGCTCGCGCTGGTGGAGATCACCAGCGATCCGGAGGGGGCCGAGGTCTACCTCGACCGGGAGAACCTCGGGCTGCGGGGCCAGACGCCGCTCGTGCTGGCGGTGCCGCCCGGCGAGCACACGGTGCTGCTGGATGCCGCCGGTCACGATCGGGGCGAGAGCAAGGTGACGGCGGTGCTCGGGGAGACAGTCACCCAGACGATCTCCCTGCAGGCCCACGCGTCGAGGTTGCAGCTCGAGGGGGCGCCGGAGGGGGCGCAGGTGTGGCTCGGGGAACGGCTGTTGGGCACGGTGCCCGGGCTGATCCCGGTGCCGGCGGGTCCCCGGGAGCTCACGGTGCGGGCCCCGGGCTTCGACGACGCCACGGTGCGTGTCGACCTGGCGCCGGACGAGGTGCGCACGCGGATGGTGGAGCTGGTGCCCCACGAGGGCACGCTGGAGGTCACCGGTGTGGAGCCGGGGGCCGAGGTGTGGGTCGACGGCCAGAGCGTCGGCTTCGTGCCCCTGGTGGTCACCGTGTCCGAGGGCCAGGTACAGCTCACGGTGCACAAGGACGGCTTCGAGGCGGACACCCGGCAGCTGACCATCACCGACGGGCAGGTGCTGTCGATCCACAGCCGGCTGCGGTCGGCGGAGGAGGTCGTGGCCGCCAGCCGCGTGGTGCAGGCCATCGAGGATGCCCCGGCGTCGGTCACGCTGATCACCGACCATGAGATCGAGGCCTTCGGCTACACCACCCTGTACGAGGCCCTCACTGGCGTCCGCGGCGTGCTGCCGGTGTACGACCACGCCTACCGGTCCATCGGCTTCCGGGGCTTCAACCGCCAGGGCGACTACGGCAACCGGGTGCTCCTCACCCTCGATGGCCACACCCTCAACGACGACCAGGCCGGCGCCAGCAACTTCGGCAGCGACTTCAGCGCGGATCTGTCCGACGTGCGCACCATCGAGGTCGTTCGTGGGCCCGGCTCGGCCCTGTACGGCACCAACGCGCTGTTCGGCGTGGTCAACGTCATCACCAGGGGGCGCGACGAGCCGGGCTACACCGCCCGCATCACCGGCGACGAGGGCTCTACCCTGCGCGGGCGCTTCTCCTGGGGGGGCGGCGACGAGGACGCGGGTCTGTGGCTGTCGGCGGGCGGCGCCTACCGGCAGGGCGCCGACTGGTGCTACCCCGAGCTGGCCGGCACCCAGGGCTACCAGACCACCGACGGATGCGCCGAGCGGGTCGACCGGGCCCACACCGGCTCGGCGGCCCTCAAGGGTTGGGTGGGCGACGTGGAGGTGCAGGGCTGGTTCAACATCCGGCGGCAGTACTACCCGGACGGGGCCTTCGGCACGGTGTACGCGGATCCGAACGTGTACGGCGAGGATCAGCGCGGGTTCACGGAGGTGCGCTGGGAGCCGAGCTTCGGCAGCAAGGTGGACTTCTACGCCCGCGCCTGGGCCGACTACTACGGCTACAACGGCCAGTTCGTCTACGGAGGCGACTACGCCATCGACGACTCCTGGCGGGGTCTGTGGTTCGGCGCCGAGCCCCGCGTGGTGGCCCGTCCGCTGGACTGGATGACCCTGACGGCCGGCATGGAGGTGCGGGCCGCGGCCATCGCGCAGCTGCACGGCGAGGACGACGACGGCCGCTACCTCGACGAGGACCCCCGGCAGAACAGCGTCTCCGGCTACGCGCTGTTCGACTTCCACCCGGTGGACTGGTTCCGGGCCCATGTGGGGGGCCGCTACGACTGGTTCACGCTCGAGGACGTGGGGGGCGCCTTCAACCCCCGGGGCACGCTCATCTTCAAGCCGACGGACGACGACACCATCAAGGCCATCGCCGGCACCGCCTTCCGCACGCCGTCGCCCTACGAGTGGTTCTACAACGACGACGGGGTCTCGCAGATCCGTCCGGGCGAGCTGCAGGCCGAGCACATCCTCACCAGCGAGCTCGAGTACACCCACCGCTTCGGCGACGTGGTGCTGTGGACCACCGGCGTCTACTACAACCGCATCACCGACCTCATCGACACCGTGCCGGTCGACGAGGAGGTGTTCCGCTACGCCAACACCGACGACATCTGGCACACCCTCGGCATGGAGACGGAGATCCGCCGCACCTGGCGGTCGGGCTGGATGGCGAGCGCCCAGTACAGCTACCAGCGCACCCGCATCGAGGACCTGGTCGACGGCGAGGTGCCCACCAACAGCCCCGAGCACATGGCGGGTCTCAAGGTGGCCATGCCGATCCCCGTCATCGAGGCCACGGTGGCGAACAAGCTCACCTACGGCTCGCCACGGCTCGACCGTGACGGCGGATGGTCGGAGCACATGCTGCTGTGGGACCTGACGCTGACCGGCGACATCCCGGACCTGCCGGTGGGCTGGGGCTTCGGCGTGCGGAACCTGCTGGACTGGCGGTACGACATGCCGGTGGGCTTCGACGTGCCGAGCGTGCGGCTACAGCAGCCGGGGCGGACGTTCTTCGCTCGCCTCGACGTGGACCTCTAGCCTGCGCCCCAGAAAACCCGTGCCCGCGCCCGTGCCCGCGCCCGTGCCCGAAAAAACGGCCTCCCGCCCCACGGACGACCCGGCCCACAGCCACCGTGACCCCTGAGCGTGCGCGTGCGCGTGCGCGGCCGGCCCGAGCGCCCCGTTGATTCGAGGCCGGGGCGGGCGAAGGCCCGCCCGTACGTGTCGACCCAGGTGACCCCGCTGAAGGCGCGGCCCATGTCGTTGGACGTAGGGGCGTCCCTTGGGGGCGCCCCGGTTCGCGCCCGGTCGGTGTTCCTTGGTGGTCGCACGACCGAAACGTCCCGATGACCCGAGGCCCCGGCGGGCCAAGGCCCGCCCGTACGTACGGGCGCCCCTTGGGGCGCCGGGGCCACGCACCCTCCGAATTTTTCGATCACCCGAAGATCGGCCCTCACCGCCCCCAATGAAAGCCACTTTCATTAACGCGCACAAAAACCCCATGAGCCCTTCATTGCCTCCCCCATAGGATCGATTACAAGCCCCACGTCGATCACCCGCCGCCTCCGCGCGGCCTCCCGGTCGGCGCTTTTTTTGGCGACCAAATCGGTCCTAAATGAAAACGACTTCCAACTTCACCGAAGTTCCCGGAGCTCGACACCATGCGCGCCTTCGCTGCCCTTCCTACCGTCCTGGCCCTCTTCTCCCTCACCGCCTGCTCCGACGAAGTGCAGGACGACGTCGTCGACACCATGGACACCGCCATGGACACGGCCGAGACCGGTGACACCGGCGACACGGGCGAGCCCGTCGTGGACGACATGTCCTACGCCTTCGAGGGCCGCGAGGGTGGCAGCAGCGTCTCCTACACGGGCCAGGTGTTCCGCCACCTGCTCATCAGCGACATGTACAGCCACATGGCCGGCCTCACCGACCGCCTGAACAGCGGCAGCCTGTTCCCCGAGGAGGGCGACGTCGCCGCCGAGCTGGGCTTCTACCTGGACTTCGACTCCGACACCTCCGGTGAGCTGCCCTTCGGCTTCTCCTCCGACCCGGCCCCCGCCCAGATCGCCTACAACGACATCAGCTCCGGCAAGGACATCGTCGGCAAGCTCGCCGGCAACGACCCCGTCGGTCAGCACAAGGACTGGTCCACCGAGTTCGTCGGTTGGTCCGCAGAGGGTGTCACCTCCCCCGAGTCCCTGGTGCGTCACTGGGTCGGCCAGCTCGACGCCGCTGCCGTCGACTGGGCCTTCGGCACCATCGCCACCGATCCCTCCGGCAACCCCGTGCCCAACGTGTACGTCACCGCCGAGGGCACCGACCTGCGCCAGCTCATCCAGAAGTTCCTGGTGGCCGGCGTGGCCTACTCCCAGGCAGCCGACGACTACCTGGACGACGACACCGAGGGCAAGGGCCTGCTCGCCGACCACACCATGGTCGAGGAAGGCAAGGCCTACACCGCGCTCGAGCACGCCTGGGACGAGGGCTTCGGCTACTTCGGCGCCACCGTGACCTACGGTGAGTGGACCGACGCCGAGATCTCCGCCGGCACCAAGGACGTCGACGGCAACCTGGCCATCGACCTGACCTCCGAGGTCGTCTGGGGCCACGCTGGCAACGCCGGCAAGCGCGACAACGGCGCCAACGTGCCCACCGACTTCTCCGGTGATGCCTTCAAGGCCTTCCGTGCCGGCCGCGCCATCCTGGCCGAGGCCGACGGTGAGCTGAGCGCCGATGAGATGGACGCCCTCGAGGGCCACCGCGACGCCGCCCTGCTGGCCTGGGAGTCCGCCATCGCCGCCACGGTGGTGCACTACATCAACGACACCCTGAAGGACATGGGCGAGTTCGGCACCGAGGCCTACAGCTTCGGCGACCACGCCAAGCACTGGTCCGAGATGAAGGGCTTCGCGCTGGCCTTCCAGTTCAGCCGCTTCAGCTCCTTCAGCGACGCCGAGTTCGCCGAGCTGCACGACCTGCTGGGCCAGGCGCCCGTGCTGTCCGACGCCGGCGAGACCGCGATCGCCGACTACAAGGCCGACCTGCTCGCGGCCCGTACCCTCGTGGGTGAGGCCATGGGCTTCGACGCCGACAACCTGGGAGACGACGATGGCCAGAACGGCTGGTGAGTCCCGGGGCTGGGGCCTGATCGCCTGTCTGGGCGGTCTGGCCGTGGCCCAGTCCATGGGCTGTGATCCCGTCGAGGATGACGGCAACGACACCGGCGATGCAGGTGTCGACACCCTGATCCTCCGCGTCCTCGAAGACGCGGGGAGCCAGGTGATCCTGCCTGCCCTGAACGACTTCGCGGCCCTGGCCGCCGACCTGTCCGGCAAGGCCGCCGACTTCCGCGCCGCGGCAGAGTCCGGCGGCGACGTCGACGCCACCGGCGAGGCCCTGCGCACCGCCTGGTTCGATGCCACCGATGCATGGCAGGAGCTCGAGGCGATGCAGGTGGGCCCCGCGGCCTCCTCGCTGACCGCAGCCGGCGGCCTCGACCTGCGCGACGAGCTGTACTCCTGGCCCACGGTCAACCGCTGCCGGGTCGAGCAGGAGCTCGTCGAGGACGTCTTCGACGAGGCCGACTTCTTCTCCGCCAACCTGGTCAACAGCTACGGCTTCGACGCTCTCGAGGTGCTGCTGTTCGCCCCCGGCTACGCCAACGACTGCCCGCCGCAGGTGCCCATCAACGCCGACGGCACCTGGGACGACCTGGGTGAGGCGGGCATCGATCTGCAGCGCGCCCGCTTCAGCGCCGTGCTGGCAGAGGGTGTCTCCACGGTGGCCGACGAGCTGGTCACCGAGTGGTCGGCCGACGGTGGCGACTTCGCCGCGCTGCTGGCGAACCCCGGTGAGGGCGACTCCCCCTACGAGGACGAGACCCTCGCCTTGAACGCCCTGTACGACGCGCTCTTCTACCTGGAGATCCGCACCAAGGTGTACAAGCTGGCCACCCCCCTGGGCCTGCGGGACTGCACCACCTGCCAGGACGACGTCGAGGCTCCCTACGCGGGCGTGTCCCACGAGTGGATCGCCGCCAACCTGCGTGGTTTCCGCACGCTGTTCACCGGCGGAGAGGCCTATGGCTTCGACGACCTGCTGCTGGACGTGGGCCACGGGGATCTGTCGGACGACATCCTCGCCGCCCTCGACGATGCCGATGCCGCCGCCGCCGCGCTGACCGTCCCGGTCGATGTGGCCGCCAAGGGTGACGACACCGCTGCCGTGGCGCTGCACGACGCCCTCGCCGTCGTCGCCGGCCTGGTGAAGAACGAGCTCGCCACCGTGCTCATGCTGGAAGTGCCCAGCGAGGGCGCGGGAGACAATGACTGACCGCCTGCTCGGGCTGGTGGCCGGGATCGTCGAGCCCTTCGTCGATCCCGGCAGCCGTCTGTTCGTGGGCTCCCTGCTCGTCGGCTTCCTCGTGGCGATGGCCGCGTTGGCGCTGGCCTCGCCGGGCCTGTGGCGCCGCCCGGGCACCTGGCTGAAGGCCACCTTCGCGCCGCACCTGTGGCTGCACCCCTCCTCGCGGATGGACGTGCAGATGTTCCTGGTGCGGCAGCTGCTGGCCATCCTGGGTCTCATCCCCACGCTGGCCTCCGCCTGGTGGATCTCCACCCGCCTGGCGCGCCTGCTCCAGCGTCACGTCGGCGCGGTCGAGCTGCCGGCCCTGCCGGATGCGCTGGTCACCGCCGTGTACTCGGTGGTGCTGTTCGTGGCCTGGGACGCCAGCCGCTTCGCCCTGCACTGGGCCAGCCACCGGTTCCGCCCGCTGTGGCAGCTGCACCAGGTGCACCACTCCGCCGAGGTCCTCACCCCGCTCACCTTCCTGCGGCTGCATCCGCTGGAGGCCATGCTGTACGAGCTCCGCGGGGCCGTGGTCACCGGCGTGATCGCGGGTATCGCCTACTGGATGGTCCCGGAGCAGGCCGTGCAGTGGACCCTGCTGGGCTTTCATGGCGGCGTGTTCCTGCTCAACACCGTGCTCGGCAACCTGCGCCACAGCCACGTGCACCTGGCCTTTCCCGAGGCCATCGAGCGGGTCCTTCTCTCGCCTGCCCAGCACCAACGTCATCATTCTGCGGATCCTGATGACTTCGACTGCAACTTCGGCACCTGGTTGGCTATCTGGGACCGCGCCATCGGCTCCTGGAAGCCGTCGGGTGCCGTCGCTCCCCAGCGTTTCGGCATCGACGACGCCGAGCGCAACCACGATCCCCACGATGTGGTGTCCGCGCTGTGGGCCCCCCTGAAAGGTCTGTTCTCGTGAAGCCCCTCCACCTGACCCTGAGCCTGATCTGTGCCCTGTCCAGCGTCGCCTGGGCCCAGGACACCGCCCCTGCCGACGACACCGGCGCCACGGACGAGGTGGATCCGTCCGAGGACACCGGATCCGAGGACACCGAGGCACCCGCCGAGGAGATGCCGGTGGGTGAGGTGGCGGTGGCGGAGGATGCGTCGGCGTCCGACGACGTGCCGGGCGACGAGGCCTGGTGGGACGACGAGTCCCTGGTGGTCACGGTCGAGACCGAGGGCGGCGTGCCCCGCGTCGCCGGCTCGGCCCACGTGATCGGCGAGGAAGAGCTCGAGCGTCACGAGTACAACGACATCCACCAGGTGCTGGCCACGGTTCCGGGCGTGTACGTGCGCGGTGAGGACGGCTTCGGCCTGCGGCCGAACATCGGTCTGCGGGGGGCCAACTCCGACCGGTCCGCCAAGATCACGCTGATGGAGGACGGCATCCTGCTGGCGCCCGCCCCCTACGCAGCACCGGCCGCCTACTACTTCCCCATGACCACCCGCATGGTGGGCGTGGAGGTCTTCAAGGGCGCGTCGGCCACACGCCACGGACCGAACACCATCGGCGGTGCCCTCAACCTGCTCACCCGCCCCGTGCCCACGGAGCCCTCCTTCGGTCTCGACGTGGCGGGCGGCAACTACAGGACCCTGAAGATCCACGGCTTCGGCGGCACCGGCGGCGAGCGCTGGGGCATCCTGGCCGAGGGCGTGCACCTGGGCACCGAGGGCTTCAAGGAGCTCGACGGCGGTGGGCCCACCGGCTTCGTCCACGACGAGTTCATGCTCAAGGCCATCGGCACCACCGACCCCGAGCGCACGGTGGTCCACACCTTCGAGCTCAAGGGCGGCTACACGTTCGAGAACTCCCACGAGACCTACCTGGGCCTCACCCTGGACGACTTCGACGCCACGCCGCTGCGCCGCTACGCCGCGTCCCAGGACGCCGACATGCGCTGGAACCGCACCCAGGCCGAGGCCAGCTGGATCATGCGTGCCGGTACCAGCTTCGACCTGCGCACGGTGGCGTACCACCACTACCTCGACCGGGCCTGGACCAAGCTCAACCGCTTCCGCGGCGGCCCCGATCTGCACACCCTGCTGCAGAACCCCTACGGGGGCCAGGCGGCGGTGTACATGGCCATCCTGCGCGGTGAAGAGGACACCCTCACCGAAGACCAGCAGCTGATGATCGGCACCAACGACCGGCAGTACCACAGCTTCGGCGTGCAGTCGGTCGGTCACTGGCGCACCAGCGGCAGCCTGATCAACAGCCAGCTGGAGTTCGGCCTGCGTGTGCACGGCGACATCGTGGATCGGTTCCAGTACGAGGATCCCTTCGCGATGGTCGGTGGCGATCTGGTGCGCACCGAGGATCCCACGCTGGTGAACACCGACAGCCGGGCCACCGCGGTGGCCGTGGCGGCGCACATCCACGAGGATCTGGGCATCGGGCGCTTCCGGCTGACCCCTGGCATGCGCCTCGAGGCCATCGGCACCACCCTGGTGGATCAGGGCGAGCCGCGCCCAGAGGCGGACTGGACCGTCGTGCCCCTGCCCGGCATCGGCATGCTGGCCGAGGTCATTCCCGAGTTCAACCTGTTCGGCGGCATCCACCGGGGCTTCTCGCCGGTGGCTCCCGGTTCGCCGGCCGGCACGAAGCCCGAGTCGGCCATCAACTACGAGGCCGGCGGCCGCCTCGACTGGTTCGGCACCCGCGCCGAGGCGGTGGGCTTCTTCAACGACTACAGCAACTTCACCGGCCAGTGCACCATCTCGTCGGGCTGCACCGACGAGGAGCTCGACACCCAGTTCAACGCCGGTCGGGTGTTCGTGTGGGGCCTCGAGGCGATGCTGGGCCACGACGTGCTGCTTCCCCACGACATGGTGTTCTCGGTGGGGGGCGCGTACACCTACACGGGCTCGAGCTTCCGCAACGACTTCGTCAGCGGGTTCCCCCAATTCGGCCGTGTGCAGGTCGGTGACGAGCTGCCCTACGTGCCCAAGCACCAGGGCAGCATGCACGCCACGTTCACCCATCCGCGGTTCTCTGCGACGGTGAACGCCAACCTGCGGGGCGCCATGCGCGATCAGGCGGGTCAGGGCCCGTACTCGCCCACCACCGACGTTCCGTTCGGTTACCGGCTCGACTTCGCCGCCGACGCGCTCATCACCAGGCAGGTCAAGGTGTACGTGAACGTGAACAACTTCACGAACGCGGCCGTTCTCGAGTCCTGGCGACCCTTCGGCGCCCGGCCGAGCATGCCCTTCCAGTTCATCGCGGGCATCAAGCTCGGTCTCGGCGGTGCGCAGCACATGCTCGATCCGGTGGCCGATCCCGTGGAGGAGCTGGACGAGGTCGTGCGTGGGCCGGTTGTCCCGGAGCCCGTCAGCGAGACCCTGTGAGGCCCAGCGCTCAGACGGCGCTGACGGACGCGAACTGCACGTCGTAGGCGCTCGGCTTCTCTCCGGGCTGCTGGTCCGGCACGGTCTCGAAGATCTGCACCATCCCACTGATGCGGAAGCCGAGGCGGAGCCCCACGTCCTGGGCGATGCGGATCGCCTGGTTGGCGGAGGGGGCCCACACCTTGATCGACATGAACGCAGGCCCCGGCGGGCAGTCGAAGTCGCCCCGCATCACACCGGCCTGACCGTCGGTGACGAGGGTGAAGTGGATGTAGGGGGTCTTCAGGCGACCTTCCCGGTAGGCCCGCTGCCAGTCCGAACCGTGGTTCTGATTCGACATGTGGACTCCTTGGGGCTGGGGTGAAGCCACTGACGCCGGGGGCACCAGGGGCCTTCCTCATCGTCACAAGGGGCCGCAATGTGTTGTGCGGGATGTGGTGCCGACGCGACCGGCGGCGTGTCTACAGGCGCAGATCCTCGTGGATCAGCTGCAGGGCGGCGAACTGGATCGTCGTGCCGAGGGCCCAGGCGGGGAACACGCCGATGACCAGCAGGAGCAGGCCGATGGTCATCAGCAGCTGCTGCAGCAGCGACAGGAGCAGCAGCGGGAAGTAGCGGGGACCGACCACCTGGATGGCCCGGCCGAGGGCCTGGGACAGGGGGAGCTCGTCGCGGACCACGACGAACCACATGGCCATCAGGAACGGCCGCAGCAGCACGATGCCGATGGCGCCGGACGTGGTGAGGCCCACCCGCAGGGCGGTGGGGACGGGGCTGCCGGTCTCGATCCAGCTGCCGATGCCCGAATACACCGCCCAGGACAGCAGGCTCATCAGCAGGATGCCGAGGGACGGCCCGAAGACCCTGCCGGTCTCGCGGAAGCCCTCGAACAGGGCATCCTGGTCGGGCGTGCCCGACAGGGACAGGTGGGCCAGGTGGTAGAAGCCCCAGAGCATCAGCGGCGCCGCCACGAAGAACGGGAAGACGCACATGAGCAGGGACGCGAAGCTCGCCGTGATGGTGAGGAACGCGGCGAAGCTCAGGGGCCAGAGGTTGGCCTTGAAGGTGTCGATGCCCAGGGTGAGGGCGGCGGACAGGGAGAAGCGCTGGGTCATGGGGGCCTAGGCGGCGAGGGGCTGTTCCGAGGACTCGTCGCCGCGAACGCGACGCCAGGCCCACATGGCCTCCTTCGGCTCGATGAAGGCCGCGTACATCGCCAACATCGCCCACGGGAAGATGCCCAGCTCCAGGGTGATGGCCAGCAGCAGGTGGAAGATGGCGCCGATGGCGATCCACCACAGGTGCAGGTGCATGCGGTTGGAGAAGGCACGCAGCCGGCCAGGGCGGTCGGGGGTGCGCTTGTACCAGTACCACAGGAACACGAGCGGGTAGGCGATCTGCCAGACCACGGTGGTGGACGTGCCCACCTGGGTGAGGAAGTACCAGGGCTGGTTGCGAAGGTGCGACCAGTCGAAGCGGGCGATCGCGGCGTCCTGCAGGGCGATGTACAGCGCGCTGAAGTGGCCCATCGGGGTCCAGTGGAAGCCGATCTTCTGGATGCCGGCCGTGAAGTACATCAGCACCAGCTGGCCGATGATGAGGTAGCGGGGCCAGGCGGAGACCTTGGAGATCGTGGTGCCCTTGCGCTTGCGCCACCAGGCCTCGATGCTGCCCCACCTGCCCGCGCCGCTGAAGGCGAGGATGAGCAGGACGTTGCGGCACAGGGTGTCGATGCCGCGGTCGGACAGGTTGAGGGCGTCGGCCTGCTGGGCCCACAGCAGCACCATCGCCAGGGCGGCGGTGCGGGTGAAGGCGCCGAAGGTGATCATGAGGATCAGGCCGACCAGCAGGGCCCAGTGCAGGTGGGCCGTGGCCTCGGTGGCGGGCATGACCTGGTACCACCAGCCCATGGACTCGCGGGAGAGCACGTTGGACAGGCCGCCGGCCTCCGCGGGGGCGAACAGCAGGGTGACCACGTCGAGCCAGGCCATCTGCAGGAAGTCGGAGAGCAGGACGAGGCCCAGGGAGATGCGGACCACGGCCAGGGAGATGGGGTGCTCGGTGTGGGACCAGAAGCGCACCCATTGGTTCCAGCGCTGCATCATGGGGCACCTCCGTCGGCATCATCCGCCGGCTCGGTGCGGGCCTGCTCGGGTCGTTGTTGCTTCGCGGGAACGGGTGCGGCGTGGCCCTCGGGGGAGCGCTCGTAGATCTTCACGGCCCGGTAGAAGGTCTTGGGGTCGGGCTTCTCGTGGGGCGCGGTGGTGTGGCTGCGCTCCTGGCGGAAGCGGACGGCGGTGGCATCGGGCCACTGCAGGAAGGCCTTGTCGGCGGCCCACTGCCCCAGCGCGGTGTAGCTGGGCAGGATGCGCTTGGAGGAGCCACCGACGACGCCGCGGATGCGGCGGTAGGTGAACTGCTCGTGCAGGAAGCGGGCGTCGGGATCGAGGCGCCGCATCACGGTGACCCACTCGCCGTGCTGCTTGATCTGCAGCTCGGGGCGGTCGGGGGTGGAATCCGGGACGGCGAACAGGGCCCAGGCCTGGTTGGTGCCCGTCCAGCGGCGGAGGGGCCGCATGGGCGTGTCGAAGACGTCGTAGACATCCCGGATGGCGTTCGTGGTGCGGATGATGCGCAGCTTGAACTCGTCCTGGGTGTCGGGCCAGCCGACGGAGGACAGGAACCCGTGCCAGCGCGCGAGCTCGGCCTTGGCGACGGGGGAACGGTAGGTCTTCTCGGTCACCCGTTGGGGCACGGGCGCGGCCACGAACAGCGCCGTCGCGAGGACGACGGTGACGAGGGCGGTGCGGATGTGCTGCCAGGGGGTGAGGGCGGGGGATGTCATGGCCCTGATCTAGCGCAGGAATCGGGGATGGGAAACGGGCTTTTGGTGGTCCGGTTTGGACGTGCCGTCGTGTGGGAGAGACCACGCGGTGGCTCGAGGCCCCGGCGGGCCAAGGCCCGCCCGTACGTGTCGACCCGGAAGGTCCATGGGAGCCGCGCGGAGACGCGAGGCCGAGGCGCCCCTTGGGGCGCCCTGGTGTGGACCCGGACGATGATTGTTTGGGTGAGTCGTACCTTCTGTGTGATTGGGAAGGGACGGGGTGGGTCGGTCAACGCTCCCAGTCGCCTTCGCGAATGAGGGAGACCTTCTGGTCGGGGCCCACGCGGACGCGGACCTTCTTCCAGCCGCGGGCTTCGTCGTGGGCGCGGACGACCAGCTCGAAGCCGCCGTCGACGGGCTCCCAGTACACGCCGGAGGTGAGGACGTCGGAGTGGGGCACGCCGACGTCGAGGAAGGGCCAGCCGACGAACAGGGCCTCCTCGATGGTCTGCACTTCGCCGAGCCAGGTGGACAGGTCGGTCTCGGGGAGCTCGGCGATGGGCAGGGAGCCGTCACAGGTGATGGTGACGAAGTCGACCGGGGTCTGGGGGGTAGGGGCATCGCCGCCCCAGCCACCGCCGCCGCCGGCGGTGTCGCGGACCCAGGGGACCCCGCTGTGGATGCCCGTGTGGGCGGTGGTGATGAGGTCGTCGCGGGGGGCCCAGGGCGCGGTGGCGAGGACCGGTGGGCTGCCGCATAGGTCGCCGTAGCCCGCCCAGATCTGCGTGCCGTCCGGCTGCAGGACGGCGCGGTACAGACCGCCGATGGCCGAGGCGCCGGTGACGCCGTCGAGGTGGTCGGGGCCGGGGAACTCGGGGCGGGGGAGGAACGCGAGGCCGTCGGTCTGCAGGAGAGGGTCCTCGCCGCCGGCGGGGGGCGAGGTGTCGGCGGGGGCGTCCGTGGGCTCGGGGGAGATGGGCTGCTGGGTGCCGTCGTCGGACGGGCCCTGGCAGGCGAGGAGGAGCGCGGTGGTCAGGGGGGAGACGTAGGGGAACGGTCGCATGGGAGACTCCGGTACGCGGAGCTTTCGGACGGGTCCCGGGTCGGTTTCGGGGAAAGATCTGGGCTTGGGGTGACGGGAATTCGTCGGGGATGGGCTGGCCTCGTGTGGAACCGGGCGTCGCCTGTGGGGGGGCGCGGGCTCGCGCACGTTCCGTTGGTTCGAGGCCCCGGCGGGCCAAGGCCCGCCCGTACGTGGGGGCTTGCCTGGGAATCAGCGCGGTGATTCGAGGCCAGGGCGCCCCAAGGGGCGCCCGTACGTACGGGTGGGCCTTGGCCCACCCTGGTGGGCACCCGGGCGGTGTTCAGGCCGCCAGCACGACCCGAATTCGGTCGGAGAGCGCCGCCTGGAACAGACGCAGCGCCGCTTCCGGCACCACCGGCAGCCCCTCTGGCGCGTCGTGGCCGTCCGCCAGGGTCGCCAGCAGCGCCGCGGCCTGGCGGTCGAGCTCGGCCCGCTCGTCGTCGCTGAGCCGCGCCTCTGCCCATGCCGCGATGCGCCAGGAGAGTGCGGCGTGGCCCTCCTCGTCCGCGCAGATCTGCTGCCAGACGTCGCGGATGGGTCCTGCGGGGAGGCGGTCGGCCTGCCAGCGGCCGGTCATGGCGCCGAAGGTCTCGCGGACGCAGCCTTCGAGGCGGTTGTCGAGGGCGAACGCGTACAGGGACACGGGGCGGAAGGGGTCGACGTCGACACGGGCGGGCATGAGGCCGTGGGCCGCCGCGAGGTCGGTCTGCAGGCGGGCGTGGACGCGCTCCTCGTCGGCGGCGGTGCGGCAGTCGGCGATGAGGTCGGCGGGCGCGCCCAGCAGGGTGAGCTGGTCGGCCATGCGATCGAAGGCGATGGCTGCGGCGGCCTCGAGGCCCGCGTAGCTCGCGAAGGTGTGGGCCATGGGGGCGGCGAGGCGGACGCCGGTGGTGAGGCGGCCGCATGCGGCCTCCGGCGGCGTGAACTGCTGCTGGTCGACGACCTCGAGGCGGCCGTCCGTGTAGACCCGGGTGCGGAACAGGGTGGAGCCGCCGCTGCAGGAGGTGTCGATGGTGGTGATCATCTCCCAGCCGCCCTCGACCTCCGTCCAGTACAACCCACACGCATCGTCGTCATCGCTGTGGGACGGGTGGTACAGCTTCTGTTCCGTGGTGTGACGCACCACGAGCGCCGCCTCGTGGATGTTGTCGATCGTGCCGAGCCACTCGAGGAAGTCCGGCTGCACCTCGGACGCGTAGGCGAGGTCGTCGGTGCAGTCGATGCGGATGAGGTCGCCGAAGGCGAGGGGATCGAGGATGTCGATCTCCAGGCCGGCGTCCCAGGGAACCTCCGCGTCGTCGTCGACCACCCAGTAGGGCAGGCCGCCATTTGGCTCGGACGTGTCGGACGTGCCGGTGTGGGGAGCAGGGGAGTCCCAGCCGTCGGTGTCGGGCCAGATGGTGGAGTCGTACCAGTAGCCATGGAATTGCCCGGGGCGCGTACACAGGTCGCCGTAGCCGTGCCAGATGTAGCCCCAGTTGGCGCGATGGGACACGGCGTAGAAGCCGGGCAGCGGCTCGTCGACCTGCAGCATCGACAGGTCCCGGCCGGGCAGCTCGGCGCAGGAGAGGAGCTGCATGCCTTCGGTTTCGGGGGGACGGGTGGTGCAGGCGGCGGCGAGCACCTGGACGGATGCGAGCCAGAGGAGGAGGGGGCGATCGGCCAAGGGTGTCTCCGGTACGTGTGGCAACTCGTTGCACTATAGGCGGAGGCCGGGCTGCACCGCCAGACCGATGTAGCGTAGGGGCGCTGCTTGCTGCGCCCGTCACCGACGGCCTCGCTTTGGGTTTTGCATCGTACGGGCGCTGCTTGCTGCGCCCGTCTGCGACTGCGTGTCTTGTGAACGACGTGTGGGGGCGCTGCTTGGTGCGCGCGGGTCGGTGGGGACCGATCGGACGGGTTGGCCGCGCATCCAAAGGGGGCACGGTAGCACCCCGCGGCGGGTCGGTCGCGCACGCGCAGGGGTCACGGGTCACGGTGCCCGTGGGTGGCGCGGTCGGGAACGCGCAGATGTACCGGTGATTCGGGGCCGGGGGGGCCGAGGCCCGCCCGTACGTACGGGCGCCCCGTGGGGCGCCCTGGTGTGGACACAAGCGGTGGTCCAGAGGAGACGCGAGCACCGGTCTGGGGACTTTGGGCGCAGTCCCTTGGTGATCAGAGCTGGTTGGCCACGCCCTGCAGGGTGACGCCGACGTCGAGCGTGATGGCGGCCTCGATCTCGGTGTCGACCTCGGGGCGGTTGCCGGCGGCGTCGATGGTGAAGGTCATCGACTGGCTGGTGGCGTAGTCGGTGAGGTCGACGTCGGGGAGCTCCATCTCGACCATGGTGGGGTCGTCACCGAAGTCGTCGTAGGACGCGATGAGGACCTCCGGCAGATCGGGCGCCACGACGTAGACGTCGAAGGACTCGATGAAGCCGAGGTGGCCGTCTTCGGGGGAGGTGACGGTCAGCGTGAACTCGGACAGGCGCACGTCGACGATGTCGCCGGGCTCCACGCCCTGGTTCGCCAGGGTCTCGCTCTGGGTGATGTCCATGCTGGCGAACTTGCCGAAGCCCATGTCGCCGAGGAGCAGCTCGAGGGCCGTGGCCTTGTCGACCGTGGTGGTGCTCTCTTCCTTGAGCTTGATCGTGGTGAGCTTGCTGGTGCAGGCGGAGGAGAGGACGACGAGACCGGCGAGGAACAGGCGAGGAAGCATGGGGGCTCCGAGGTCGGGTGGGAGGTCGGCTTTATCGCGGTGGATGGGGTGGGGCGACCATCGGTGGGGAGTGTAGCAGTGGGGTGGGCATTCGGGGCGCACCGCCATGGACGGCTCGGTCGCGCACGCGCACGCACAGGGGCCACGGGTCACGGACGGGGGGCGCCCGGACGGTGTGACTTTGGATGGCGGACTGCAGGGGCGGGCCTTGGTCCGCCCGTGTTCGCACCGGCTCGGACGCGCACGGGGCACGGCTTGTATGGCTGGCAATCTCGGCGGGTCGCACCACCGCCATGTCGGGCACGGGCACGGGCGCGGGCACGGGAACGGGTCTTGGCGCGGGACGTCACGCGGCCAGGGTGGCGTTCAGCCGTTCTCCGATCGCCGCCCGGAACAACCGCAGCGCCCCTTCCGGCACCACCGGCAGGCCCTCTGGCGCGTCGTGGCCGTCCGCCAGCGTCGCCAGCAGCGCGGTCGCCTGGCGGTCGAGCTCGGCACGCTCGTCGTCCGTCAGCTGCGCCTCGGCCCACTCGGCAACTCGCCAGGACAGCGCCGCGTGGCCTTCCTCGTCCGCCGTGATCTGCTGCCAGACGTCGCGGATGGGCCCTTCTGGAAGCCGGTCGGCCTGCCAGCGGCCGGTCATGGCGCCGAAGGTCTCGCGGACGCAGCCTTCGAGGCGGTTGTCGACGGCGAACTCGTACAGGGAGACGGGGCGGAAGGGATCGACCTCGACGTCGACCGGCGTCAGGCCGTGGGCGGCGGCGAGCTCGGTTTGCAGCCGGGCGTGGATGCGCTCTTCGCCTGCGGCGGTGCGGCAGTCGGCGACGAGGTCCGCAGGCGCGCCCAGGAGGGTGAGCTGGTCGGCCATGCGATCGAAGGCGAGGGCGGCGGCGGCCTCGAGCCCGGCGTAGCTGGCGAAGGTGTGGGCCATGGGGGCGGCGAGGCGGACGCCGGTGGTGAGGCGGCCGCAGACGGTGCCGTCGTTGACCCAGGGCGTGGCGGTGATGAGGGAGACGGTGCCGTCCTCCTCGACGAGGTAGCGGGCCCACCGGATGTAGTCGGTACACCCATAGTCCACCTGTCTCACGAACAGCTCGTAGTCGTCGCCCACCTCCTTGTAGAGCATGCCGGGGCTTCGTCCCATCGAGGTGGCGGTGTACAGGCTGCCCCAGGCCATCGGATCCAGGGTGAACGCGAGGTAGGCTTCCTCGGGCGAGTCGATCGGCGTGATCCAGTCCAGGAACGTGCTGTCCATGGACGTGACGGTGACATCACTGCCGTTGCAGGTGACCTCCCACATCTCGCTCGTGCCGTAGGGAGATGCAGTATCGAGAGTGCCGGTGTGGTCCCAAGGGTAGTCCTCGGCCGTGTCGGCGTACCAGGGGATGGGCGGGGCGGTGTCGTCGGACTGGGGGTCAGCGGTCTCTCCGGTGTCGCTGTCCCATCCCCACGAGTCCCCTATCGGTGGAAGGGGTGGACCGGCCCTGAAGGAGGCGGCGGCGCCACATAGATCGCCGAAGCCCGTCCAGTAGTAGCTCGTGACCGGGTGGTGGTAGAAGCCGGAGACCGTGGTCGTGCCGGTGATGTTCTGCAGGTGGCCCGCGTGGGGTCTGTCATCCCAAGGCATCACGGACCAGCACTGGTCGATGAACCCGGTGTCTTCCTCGTCGAAGCCGGAGTGGAACCACCAGCCGGAGTCGAGATCGATGGGGGAACTCCACATGACTTGCGCGGTGTCGTCGCAGGTCACGATGCCGGTGGGCAGGATACCCCCGGTGGGGCCGGTGTCTTCGGGTAGGGAGGTGTCGCCGGTAGGAGCGGTGTCCTCGGGCTGGGAGCTGTCGCCGGTTGGGCCGGTGTCTTCGGGCAGGGAGCTGTCGCCGGTTGGGCCGGTGTCTTCGGGAACGGACGTGTCTTCGGGCGTCGAGGTGTCCTCCGGCCCGCTGGTGTCGCCGCTCGGCGTGATCGAGCCGTCGTCGGCCGGGTCCGAACAGGCGGCGAGCGTCTGGCACGCGGCCAGCCAGATGAGGAAGGAGCGGTCCGTCACGGGGTACCTCGGTGCGGGGCATGATGTTGCAAGGTACCGTATGGCGAGGGTGCAACGCCAGAAGGACGTAGCGTAGGGGCGCTGCTTGCTGCGCCCGTCTGCGATGGCCTGGCTTTCGCCTTTGCGTCGTACGGGCGCTGTGTGGGGCGTCGGGGTTCGGGCCCGGAGGGTGGTCCTTGGGGGGCGCGTTTCCTCAGCCGTTCCGGTGGTTCGGGGCCAGGGCGGGCCAAGGCCCGCCCGTACGTACGGGCGCCCCTTGGGGCGCCCTGGTGTGGACCCGGGTGGTGTTTCTTGGGGGGCGCGTCCCCTCAGACGTTCCGGTGGTTCGGCGCCCGGGCGGACCAAGGCCCGCCCCTACTTGCGGTCTTCGCCCCACACCCGGTCGAGCTGCTCCTCCCGCTGGCATGCCTGCTTGTAGATGGCGTACCTGGCGGGGTTCTTCAGGTAGTAGTCCTGGTGGTAGTCCTCCGCGACCCAGAAGGTTCCCGCCGGGATCACCTTGGTGAAGATGGCGTCGCCGAAGCGGCGCGACACCTCCTCGCGGGACTTGTCGGCGGCGGCGTGCTGCACGGCGTCGGTCGGGAAGATGGCACTCTCGTACTGGCTTCCCTGGTCGCAGAACTGGCCGCCGTCCTGGGTGGGGTCGACGTTCTTCCAGTAGATGTCCAGCAGCGTGTCGTAGGTGACCTTGCTCGGGTCGTAGACGATGCGGATGGCCTCGACGTGGCCCGTGCGGCCGCTGGAGACCTGCTCGTAGGTGGGGTGCTCGGTCATGCCGCCGATGTAGCCGGACGTGGTGCTCAGCACGCCGTCCTGGGCGTCGAAGGGGCCCTCCATGCACCAGAAGCAGCCGGCGGCGAAGATGGCGACCTTCTGGCCGGGCTCCGGCGGCGGGGCGGCCTCGGTCTGGGCGAGGGCGGGGCTGGCGAGCAGGGCAGTGAGGAGCAGGCTGTGCATGGGGCCTCCCGGGGTGTGTTCCTGGAGGTCCGACGCGTGAGCCGCCCCCTCGTTTCAGGTGGCCGGGTTCAGCGCCTTCGGCAACCGCAGGCCGTAGGTGACGATGCGCATGCCCATGAGCAGGCACAGCGCGACCCACAGCAGGTGGTTGTCGCCCTGCCTTCCCGCCCACCAGGCCACCGGGAAGAAGCCGAGACCGGCGCTGACGACCATGGCGTTGCGGATGTCCTTGCCCAGGGTGAGGCCGTTGAACACGCCGTCGAGCACGTAGGCCACGCTGCCGAGGAGCATCACGGGGGCGAGCCACCAGCGGTAGTCGTCGACCACCGCGAGGATGGCCGGCTGGTCGGTGAGCAGCTCGAGGGACCCCGCGGGCCAGAACATGGCCCAGGCCACGAACAGGCCGGCGCAGACCATGCCCCAGCGGATGCCGAGCTTCGTGATCTGCAGCACCATGCCCGGTCGACCGGCGCCGAACTCCCGGCCCGTCATGCGGCTGGCGGCCATGGCGAAGCCGTCGATGACGAAGGAGCCGAGGGAGACCCACTTGAGCAGGATGGTGTTGGCCGCCAGCAGCAGCGTGCCCATCGCGGCCGCCTGGGCGGTGACGTAGGACATCGCGCCCACCAGCGCGAGGCTGCGGATGATGATGTCGCGGCTCAGGGAGAACAGCCGCCCCCAGCCGTGGGTCTTCAGGAGCGTGCCGAGTCGGGTGCGCCAGGGAAGCGTCGGCAGCAACACGCTCATGCCCAGGGCCCACCCCGCCGCGTGGCCCAGGGAGGTGGCCCAGCCGGCCCCTGCGGCGCCCCAGCCGAGCTTGGTGACGAACAGCACGTCGAAGACGATGTTCACCGCGTTGGTGACCGCGGCCATCAGCAGCAGCGTGCGTGCCCGGCCCATGCCCTGCAGGATGCCCAGGGTGGCGAAGTTCATCAGGGTGAGGGGGGCCACCAGGATGCGGGCGTGGAAGTAGGACATGCCCGCCCGGGTGACCTCCGGCTCGGCCTGGAGGAACGAGAAGGCGCCGGCCGCCAGGGGCCACTGCAGCAGCCACAGCACGATGCCGAGCCCCAGGGCCAGCCACAGGCTGCGCATCGCGACGAGACCCGCCTCCTTGTGGTCGCCGGCGCCCTCGGACTGCGAATACAGGCCCGTGGTGCTGATGCGCAGGAAGCCGAACACGGCCCAGATGAGGTCGAACAGGATCGAGCCGAGGGCCACGCCCGCCAGGTGGTGGGGGGAGTCGAGGTGTCCGAGCACGGCGGTGTCGACCAGGCCCACCAAGGGAACGGTGAGGCTGGCGAGGATGAACGGCACCGCCAGGCGGATGAGTTCTTCGCGGAGGGCTCGGACGGAGGACATGCGGATCCGGGGGATGTTGGCGGATACTATCGGCGGGTCCGAGAGTACTCGCAAGCTGTGACAGCGGTCATCTGTCGTTCGGGGTATGCCCTGCGGGGAATTCGTGCACGAGGAGGGTCGACCGTGGCCTGGTGGATGCTGGCGTTGATGGGCATGACGGCAGGAGCGGTGGAACCGATGGAGGCCACCGCGCCGACGCTCCCCGACCCCCTCGCGGAGCAGGCCTACCTCACGGGCGTGTGGGCCTACCTGTACGGCCTGCCCTACCTGCAGGGCCTGCAGGAGCGCTACGATCTCACCCACCGCACCCACGCGGACGACCCGGTCTACGCCCCGCTCAACCACCTGTTCTATCTCGACGGTCCGGACGTGGAGGGACTGCTGTCCGATCATCCCGACGCCGACGGCCTGGCGGCACTGGGCCACGTGAGCGTGTGGGACGGCCCGGTGGTCCTCGAGGTGCCGTCCATCCGCGGTCGCTTCGCGATGATCCAGATCACCGACCTCACCGGCGCCCAGGTGGCCCGGTTCGGCGGCGCGGACGGCACGATCCCCGCCGGTCGGTACGCGCTCGTCTCGGAGGACTACGAGGGCGAGCTCCCGGCAGGACTGCAGCCCCTGCGGCTCCGGGGCACCGACGCCCGGGTGCGCGTCCACATCCGGGCCACCAGCGTGGCCGATGCCTCCAACGCCCGCCGGCTGCTGCACCGCATCACCCTGGCCCCCCTCCCCGAGTGGACCGCCGGCCGCGTGGGCCTGAACCTCAGCCTGTCGGCCCAGGAGGTCACCCAGCCGTGGACCTCCCACGACGCCGTCCAGGAGCTGCACCTCGTGGCCGAGCGCATGCTCCGCAACCCGCCGGCCCCCGAAGAGGACTTCCTCGTCTCCCAGATGTCCGCCATCGGGCTGACCCCGGGCCTGTTCCGCAGCAAGGACCTCGGTCCCGAGCGGCTGGGCGCCCTCGCCCGTGCCCGGCGGACGGCGTCCCAGCTCGTGGCCGTGGGCCAGAACAAGGCGGTGAAGGAGCAGTCCGGCTGGCAGGGCGTCGTGGGGTCCGCACCCGGCCACGATCTCGCCATGCGGGCCGCGCTGGCCGATGCGCAGGCCTGGCAGCCCGACGACCTGCTGGTCTTCACCCGTGGTGAGGACGACGAGGATCGGCCGCTGACCGGTGAGCGATCGCTGCAGGTCGTGCTGCACCGCGATGCCCTCGGCGAGATGGGCGCCTCCCTCACGGTCGTGCCGGAGGAGGGGGACGCCCGCGCGCTGGCCACCTGGAGCGATGGCGTGTCCTTCGACGACGAGGGCGCCCTGACGGTCCTGCTGCAGCCGGACGAGCCCGACACCCTTCCCGAGCACACCGCGTGGCTTGCCGTGCCCGAGGGTACCTATGACCTCGTGCTCCGGGCCTACGTCCCGGCCTTCGGCGACGACGGTGCCCTGCCGCCCCTGCCCGGCGTGGTCAGCGCGGGAGCACCTGGGGTAGAACGCGACCCCGAGCAGACCTCTCCCTCCCCGGAGTCCCCGTGAGCACCAGCCACCCCACCGTCGAGCCCCCGATGACCGATGCCCACCCCGCCGAGCAGGTTCCCCGTGCCGTGGCCGGTGGCCTGCTGATGGGCCTGGCCAACCTGGTGCCGGGCATCAGTGGCGGCACCATGCTGCTGGCGGCGGGCGTGTACGAGGGCTTCGTCGACGCCGTCTCCGAGATCACCACCCTCAAGTTCAAGCGCAGCTCGCTGCTGCTGCTGGGTACGATCGTCCTGTCGGCCACGGTCGCGGTCATCCTGGGCGCGGGCATGGTGAAGAACCTCGTCGTGGAGCAGCGCTGGATCATGTACAGCCTGTTCATCGGCCTCACCCTCGGCGGCGTGCCCCTGCTGTGGCGTCTGGCGAAGCCCGCGAAGCCGTCGTTCTTCGTGGGGGCCGTCGTCGGTCTCGGTGTGATGATCGCCATGGCGTTGCTGCAGCCCGCCCAGGGCTCCGCCAGCTCCAACCCCCTCAGCCTCGGTCTCGCCGGCGTGGCGGGTGCGTCGGCCATGATCCTGCCGGGCCTGTCCGGTGGCTACCTGCTGCTGCTGATGGGCCAGTACATCCCGATCCTGTCCGGCCTGTCCGAGCTCAAGGACGCGCTGAAGGCCATGGACATCGCGGCCATCATGGACGTGGGCCTGTCGGTCATCATGCCGGTGGGCCTGGGCGTCGTCATCGGCGTGGTGGCGGTGTCGAACCTCGTCAAGTGGCTGCTCGATCACCACCGTCAGCTCACCCTCGGCCTCCTCATGGGCCTGGTCCTGGGGGCCGTCTTCGGCCTGTGGCCCTTCCAGGAGATCCTGGAGCCCGTGTTCGGCGAGACCATCATCAAGGGCCAGGTGGTCACGGCAGACAACATCGCCGGTTTCGACCGCGAGGACTACCCCACCGGCTTCTTCACGCCCACGGGCATGCAGGCCGTGGGCTCGCTGGCGCTGATGGTGGTGGGCTACGGCATCACCGTGCTCGTGGCGAAGTTCGGTGGCCACCAGGACTGAGACGACTCAGCCCTCTTCGAGGTGCCGCTGAAGCGCCTGCCGCATCTCGGGCGGGATCGGCGTGGGGCGCTCGGTGGCCTTGCTGGTGATCACGACGACGGAGTCGCCGGTGGCCACGACGGCATCGCCCTCGTAGGCCCGGTAGCCGAGGGTGAAGCTGCTGTTGCCGATGCGGGTGACGAAGGCCTGCACCCGCACCTGCGTGGGCGCGATCACCGGGCGCTTGTACTGGCACTGCGTGGCGGCGATGAGGGGGCGCAGCACGCCCTCCTCCTCGCCCTGCCACACGCCGATGTCCTTGAACAGCTCCAGGCGACAGCTCTCGAACCACACGAAGTAGCGCACGTTGTTGACGTGGCCGAAGGCGTCGTTCTCGTTCCAGTGCACGTGGAAGCTGATCTCGGTGGACATCGGAGTGCTCAGTCGTGGGTGGTGGGGGACATCAGGGTCCAGGGGTTGTCGTGGCAGCCACCGGTGGACGGACCGCTGTGGTCGGGGCGGGACAGGGCCTCGGCCTCGGCCAGGGTGCCGGGCTCGACGGAGGTCTCGCACAGGTAGGTCTCGTCGTCGACGACGACCCAGTCACGGCGGATGTGCTGGTCGGTGATCATGAAGTCGGTGCTGTAGTTCACCACGACGTACTGCTCGTCGTTGCTCCAGGCGGCGATGGAGCCGCTGATCTCGGAGGCCGTCCAGGTGGTCTTGGTGACCTCCAGGGAGATGTCCTCGGGCAGGGTCCAGCTGCCGCGGATGGCGACGGGCTCGAGCAGCTGGGAGAACGCGAAGCCGCCACAGCCGTCGGCGTCGTAGGCGGCGCGGTCGGAGTCGGCCCGGCCGGCGGCATCCTCGGCGCTGGTGCCGTCGAACACGGCGGTGCAGAACCAGAAGGTGCCGTCCTGCATCGTCCAGTCGTAGCGGTACCAGACGTCGGTCTCGCCGGAGGCGTCGACGGCCAGCAGGCTCTCGGCCTCGTTGTCGAAGCTGTGGATGGTCTGGGTGGCCCAGGGGAAGATCACGGCGTCGGCGGTGATGACGACGTCGGTGCCCCAGTCGTCGATCCAGTCACCGATGAGGGCGAGCTCGGCGGGCGGCGCGGTGTCTTCCGTGCCGGTCTCCTCGGAGCCGGTCTCCTCGGAGCCGGTCTCCTCGGTGGAGGTGTCGACGCCGGTGTCGGTCTCGATGGCGTCGGTGTCGGTGTCGGTGGTACAGGCCGTGGTCAGTCCGACCAAGGCCAGGATCATGGTGCGCATGGCATCTCCTGGCCTCGAACAAGAGTTCTGGGCTCCCGCCCATCCTTGTCGCGAGGATGATGGTTGGTGGGCGCAGAAAGGCTGGTCTCCCGGCTGAGGGCCGTCATCGCTGCCGCCTTCCCAGGTGACCCCAGTGGCTTCGTGGCAGCGCCTGACCCATCACGGTGGCGGAACCGCGCCGGAATCACACCGGCTTCCCACAGCGGACCACCGGAGTGGTCCACCTCGCTGCGAGCGCGGAAGGTCTATGGCGGCGCCCTCACCGGAGCAACCGGCGGTTCAAGGGGCCGGGGCGAGGCGGTGGACCGTCTGGATGTCGCTGAGCAGTACGCTGCCCGTGGTGTCGGCGCTGAGCCACTGCTTGCCGAGTCGGCCGAGGGGGCGGACGTCCTGCAGGGGTTCGGTGCTGCTGGAGGGGACCGTACCGATCCACAGATCGCCGGACATGAAGTCGCCGAAGAGCAGGCGGCCCTTCAGTTGAGGCAGCCAGGGGTCGACGATCTCGCCGCCGGCGAGGATGCAGCCCTGGGGGCCGTCGCCGTGGGGGTACTCGTGCAGGGGGGGCTGCAAGCCCTTGGAGAGGAGCTCGTCGCGGCTGACCTCGGCGCGGGCGTCGTCGGGGCTGGTCATGGCGAGGGTGCCCTCGGCGAACGCCCAGCCTCCATCGCCGCCTGGCACGCCCAGGATGAGCTTTTCCCGGTGATCGCGGCCCACATCGCCGATGACGAGGCGGCCGTCGCCGAGGAACGCCATGCGCCAGGGCATCCGCAGGCCCTTCATCCACAGCTCGGGGCGTGCGCCCTCCACCGACAGGAAGGGGTTGTCGTCGGGGATGGCGTAGGGGGCAGCGCCGTCGACGTCGAGACGGAGGATCTTGCCGAGCAGCTTGCCGGGGTCCCGGGCGTTCTCCTTGATGGCCGGATCGGTGTCGCCGCCATCGCCCAGCGGTACGTACAGCTTGCCGTCGGGGCCGAACTGCAGGCGGCCTCCGTTGTGGCTGACCGCGGGCTCCTCCACCTGCAACAGGCGCTGCACGAAGGTGGCGGTGGGCTGCTCGCCCTCGGTGAGGCGGTACTCGTCGAGGCGTGTCCACAGCTGCTCGCCGGGGGTGCCCGTGGCGTACAGCAGGAACAGGCGCTGGGGATCGGTGGGGTGGATGGCCACCGAGATGAACTCCATGAAGCCGCCTTCCGAGGGAAGGGTGGCCAGTACGGTGGTGTCGGCGCGATCGGTGCGTGCGGTGCGCAGCTCCCCGGTGCGATGGGCGAGGAGCAGGCGCTGTGGATCTGCCGGGAAGGGACGTAGGTCGGTGACCCACGGGCAGCTGTCGAACACCGGCACCAGTCGGGTACCCTCTGCAGCGGGGATCGAGGTGGATCCGGTGGCGGGGGTGCAGGGGAGGGCCTCTTCGGCCCCGGGCCGACAGGCGAGCAGGGCCATCCACAACCAGATCATTCGTCCTCCCTCGGGAAAGGTGCCCAAGGTGGTACCCGTGGTGCGGCGGCTTGTCATCACGCCTTCTGGTTTTCGACGGAACCCTGGCGTTGCAAAGAGCCTTTTGGCGGGACTGTATGCATGGGGACGACGAGAAGTCGGCGCCACCAGGGTGCGAGGTCCTTGTTCGGTACCGGGTACCGGGCGTGACGGATCGGGCTTCCGTTGGTTTTTGATCTTCTGTGCACAGGTGGATCGGGGTAGTCTGCTCCGGTGCCCACATTTCCAATCCACGGGCCTTGCGGTACCATCTGGTGACCACACAGGCACGGGGCCGCACGAAGACCGCGGCCATCGAAGGCAGGAGGAGACATGTTGACGACCCTGAGCTGGATCCTGGCGGCATCCATGGGTGTGGCGTTCGCCCAGGACTCCGGCGACACGTCGAGCGAGACGGCTGACACCTCGGCACCCGAGAACAGCTTCCTGACGACCCACCTCGACTCTTCCACCATGGAGCCCATGAAGCTGCTCGAGCCCGTGGAGGGCACCTGGTACGAGCGCGGCATCGGGTCGCCCACGGTCGCCTACGACGAGAACATCGGCAAGTTCGTGATGTTCTTCGAGACCCAGGTCGCCAAGCACAACGATCAGGCGCAGCTGGATCTGGCCTGGGGCGCGGGCAACACGCCCACGGTCGATCTGTGCCCCGGCGTGGGCTTCTGGGGACTCGGTCGCGCCACCAGCGACGACGGCATCAACTGGACCATCGACGACGACCCGGCGTTCCTGCCCGAGGAAGGCACCTACTTCGAGTGCGTCATCGCGCACCCAAAGGTCATCCACGACGGCACCGGCTACCACATGTACTACAAGGCCCACCAGAGCAAGGAGGCCTGTGAAGGTGTGGAGTGGGGCGACACCTCCGACACCGATGTCGTCACCAGCCCCACCACGCCTCCGGCCTGGGGCTGCCCCGAGATCACGGGTGTGGGCTACGCCTACTCCACGGACGGCACGAACTGGACCGCCAGCGACGAGCCCATGGTCAACGTCAAGAAGATGGGCTTCCCCACGGTGGCCCAGCTCGATGGCGAGTGGCGGATGCTGTTCCACCACGACCACGACGGCGACCAGGTCTATGAGCTGTGGTCCTCCACGGCGACGGATCCGGACGGTCCCTGGGCCGCCGCCGAGGTGGCCGTGTCTCCGGGCTACGCACAGTGGGTCGAAGACGAGATCTACGCCCCGGCCCTCACCTGCGGTACCGATGCTGGCCCGCTTGCGTTCCAGTTCAACGCCATCGTCGGTGGCCGTGACCGCGACGCCTCCAGCAACATCCTCACCCAGGGCATCGGCCAGATGTTCTCCCTCACCGGTGAGAGCTGGGCATGGGATGTCGAGAACCCCTGGAACCAGTGGAGCGATGGCGACGGCTACAACCACTGGGACGTGCTGCGCAACGGCGACGACTACCTGATCTACTACTCCATCAAGGAAGACTACCCCTGGGCCACCGGCCGCAACCGCATCGGACTGGCCTACACCTACGCCGACCAGATCACCGAGGTCGACACCAACGACCTGTCCAACCGTATCTGCGACACCAACGGTCCCGGCAACGGCAACGGCGACACCGACACCGGCTTCGACACCGCTGACGACACCAACGGTGGCTCCGATAGCGGTCTCGACACCTCCGACCCCGAGACCGGTGGCGACACCGGTGGCGTCGGTGTGGAGGACCAGGGCGGTAGCTGTGGCGGCTGCAACGCGTCCGGTTCTCCGATGGGCATGGGCCTGCTGCTCGGCCTGCCCCTCGTGGTCGCGGCGCGTCGTCGTCGCCAGGACCGAGAAGGGTAGGCGGGCTGGTCGACCCAGCCCGCCCAGGTCGCCTTCACTGGACCCGCGTTCCATCTGGGACGCGGGTCCTGTTATGTCTGCCCTGCTGGCTGAAACCATCTCCCTGACCTGGTGTACCTGTGGTTCGAAACCTGCTGCCTCTCGCCTTGCTGTTGACCGCCTGCCCCAAGGCCCAGCCCCTCACGCTCGTCGATGGCGAGTGGGAGGCCACCTGGCGTCCGCTCACCGCCGATCTGCTGTTCCACAGCACCCAGGTGGACGAGTCGCTGACGCCCCAGGGTGAGTGGGTGCCCATGCGCACCACCGCCGCCGTGATGCGGCAGAAGCACGTGGCCAAGGGGGGCGAGCAGTGGGTCGAGCTTCAGGGCGGCGAGGTGCTGGCCGGCATCCCGTCCGGCGACACGCCCATGCACCAGGTGCAGGACGTGATGCTGGAGCAGACCCTGATGGCCCAGGTCGACTTCGTGCAGTCGGTCGACGGTGCCGTGAGGCTGGCGGATGCGTCGGATCTTGCGGCCGTGCGCGACGCCATGCGGGCCGAGCTGCAGCCGCTGGTGGACTCCGGGGATCTGGGGGCGGAAGAGGTCGAGGCCATCACCGGCGCCCTGGAGGACTCGGCGTTCGTCGCGGGCGTGCAGGCCAACTTCGCCGGCGGCCCGTACCGGCTGCACGGCAAGACGTGGAAGCTCAACGAGTGGCTGCCCATGATGCCCACCGGCGAGATGGAGTACCGCTTCACGCCCCTGGGCATGCAGCCGGTGATCTCCCAGCGCATCACGCCGATGGATGCCTGCCCCGAGCACTGGAACCCCGCGGCCACCTGCGTGCGACTCGAGGCCCGTGCCGTCTCCGAGCCCGATCCCGCCGAGCTCGAGGGCGCCGACGTGAAGGTGCTCTTCACCGAGACCCACGTGGTCGACGCCTGGCACCTCGCCACCGTCTCCAAGGAGGTGGTGTTCGACGTGCAGGTGAGGTTCACGGCGGAGGAGCCGCTGCAGGGCAGCCGCTCGACCACCAGCAACCGGTACGAGTGGGTGACCGAGGAGTGAGGCCTCAGGCCCGCTTCACCGCCCGCTCCTCCATGGCGCAGTAGAGCACCGGCACCACGAACAGGGTCATCAGCTCGATGGCCATGCCGCCGAGCATCGGCAGGGCCATGGGCACCATGATGTCGGCGCCGCGGCCCTGGGATGTGACCACCGGCAGCAGGGCCAGCAGGGTGGTGGCGGTGGTCATCAGGCAGGGGCGCACGCGGCGGGTGCCGGCCTCGAGGGTGCGGGCGCGGACGTCCTCGATGGTGGCGGGGGGCGCCGCGGTGAACCGCTGCCGCAGATAGGTCATCATGACGACGCCGTCGTCGGTGGCGATGCCGATGAGGGCGATGACGCCGACCCACACGGCCACGGACATGTTGACCGTGCCCACGTGGAAGAGATCCTGCATCGACACGCCGAACAGCGAGACGTCCAGGAAGCCCGGCACGCCGTACAGCCACAGCAGGCCGAAGCCGCCGGCCACCGCCACCAGCACGCCGCTGTAGATGATGGCGGTGGACGCCACCCGGTGGAACTGCAGGTACAGCAGGATGAAGACGAACGCGAGGGCGATGGGCACCAGGATCATCAGCCGCTGCTCCGAGCGGAGCTGGTTCTCGTAGGAGCCGGCGAAGGTGTAGGAGACACCCGCGGGCACCTGCAGGTGACCGGCCTCGATGTGCTGGGCGATGGCCTGCTGGGCCGCGAGGACGGCGTCGACCTCGGCGAGCTCGGGCTGCTTGTCGAACAGCACGTAGCTCGTGAGGAAGGTGTCCTCGGAGCGGATCATCTGGGGGCCCTTCACGTAGCGGACGTCGGCGAGCTGCTGCAGCGGGATCTGCTGGCCGCCTGGCGTCGGGATCAGCACGTCCCGGAGGGCCTCCACGGAGTCGCGGTCCTCGCGCATGTAGCGCACGCGCACCGGGTAGCGTTCGCGGCCTTCGACGGTGCGGGTCAGCGTCATGCCGCCGAGGGCGACCTGCAGGGTGTCCTGCACGTCGACCACCCGCAGGCCGTAGCGGCCGATGGCCTCCCGGTCGATGTCGATCTCGAGGTAGGGCTTGCCCACCACGCGGTCCGCGAAGACGGTCTCGGGGCGCAGGCCGGGGGCGCTCTTGAGGACCTCCTCCAGCCGCAGGCCGAAGTCCTCGAGGGTGTCGAGGTCGGGGCCGTGGACCTTGATGCCCATGGGCGCGCGCATGCCGCTCTGGAGCATGACGATGCGGGCGTTGATGGGCTGCAGCACGGGGGCGCTGGTGGCGCCGGGCCAGGTGGCGGCGTCGACGATCTCCTGCCAGATGTCGCCGGGGCCCTTGATGTGGTCGCGCCACTGGCGGACCTCGTTGCCGTCGGCGTCGACTCCCCACTCGGGCTTGTAGGTGATGACCGTCTCCACCATCGACAGGGGGGCGGGGTCGAGCGGGGTCTCGGCGCGGCCGATCTTGCCCACCACCCGATCGACCTCGGGGATCGCGGCGATGGCGGCGTCCATGCCCGACAGCATGTCCAGGGACTCGCGCATCGAGGCGTGGGGCATGGTCGACGGCATGTACAGGTACGACCCCTCGTCGAAGGGCGGCATGTACTCGCGGCCCAGGGTCGACCAGGCGAGGGCGCCCAGCACGACCACGACGGTGGGGGCCATCAGGAAGGTGCGCTTGTGTTCCAGCAGCGTGGCGAGCAGGCGGGGGTAGGCCTGCTCGAACAGCCGGAAGCTGCCGAGCACGGCGGCGATGAGGGCGCCGACGAAGAGCAGGTTGGGGATCAGACCGGCGCCGCGGCCCAGGGGCATCCAGCTGCGGGTGAGCCAGATGGCGACCACGGCGATGACGGCGACCACGAGGGCGGTGCGGCGCTTGTCCTGGCCGCCCTCCTGTGCGGGGAGCAGGCGGGTGAGCCAGCCGGGGGGGCCTTCGGGACGCAGGACCAGCAGGGCGAGGGCCGGGAGCAGCACCGTGGACAGCACGAAGGCGGCCACCATGGCGAAGGTCTTGGCGTAGGCCAGGGGCGCGAACAGGCGCAGCTCGGCGTCGGTGAGCCCGAAGACGGGCAGGAAGCTGACGACGGTGGTCAGCACGCTGGTGAGCACGGCCGGGGCGACCTCGGCGGTGGCGTCGCGGACGGCGGCGATGCGGGCGTCCCCGGGCTCCGTGCCCTGGATGCGGTTGTGGATGTTCTCCACGAAGACGATGCCGATGTCGACCATCGTGCCGATGGCGATGGCGATGCCGCCCAGCGCCATCACGTTGGCGTCGACGCCGGCCTGCTTCATGGCGATGAACGCACCGAGGACGCCCAGGGGCAGCATGGCCGAGATGAGCAGCGAGGAGCGAAGGTTGCGCAGGAGCACCAGGACCACGACCACCGTGATGAGGATCTGCTGCAGCAGGGCGGTGGACAGCGTGTCGAGGGTCTCGTGGATGAGCGTGGTGCGGTCGTAGAAGGGCACGATGCGCACCTGGCTGACGGTGCCGTCCTCCAGGGTGCGGCGGGGCAGGCCCTCCTCGATCTCCGCGATGCGTTCCTTGACCTGGTGGATGACGTCGAGCGGGTTCTCCAGGTAGCGGGCCACCACCACGCCGCCGACGGCGGGGGCGCCGGCGTCGTCGAGGGCGCCTCGGCGCAGGGCGGGGCCGAGGTTGACCCGGGCCACGTCGCGGACGCGGATGGGGGTGTCCTCCCGGCTGACGACGACGGTGGACTCGAGGTCCTCGACGCCCTCCACGAAGCCGAGGCCGCGGACCACGTACTCGGCGCCGTTGAGTTCGAGGGTGCGCGCGCCCACGTCGAGGTTGGCCCGGCGGACGGCGTCGGCCACCTGGGGCAGGGTGACGCCGGCGGCGCGCATGGCGTCCGGGTCGACGTCGACCTGGTACTCGCGGACGAAGCCGCCGATGGAGGCCACCTCGCTCACGCCGTCGACGGCCTGCAGGGCGTAGCGGACCTGCCAGTCCTGGATGGAGCGCAGCTCGTCCTGGTCCCAGCCGCCCACGACGTTGCCGTCGGGGTCGTGCCCCTCGAGCGTGTACCAGAAGATCTGGCCGAGGGCGGTGGCGTCGGGGCCGAGGGTGGGGGAGACGCCGTCGGGCACGGTGCCCGGGGGCAGGCTGGAGAGCTTCTCGAGCACCCGGCTGCGGGACCAGTAGAACTCCACCTCGTCGTCGAAGATCACGTAGATGGTGGAGAAGCCGAACGCGGAGGTGCTGCGGACGGTGCGTACGCCGGGGATGCCCATCAGGGCGGTGGTCAGCGGGTAGGTGATCTGGTCTTCGATGTCGCGGGGGGAGCGGCCGGGCCACTCGGTGAAGACGATCTGCTGGTTCTCGCCGATGTCCGGGATGGCGTCGACGGGGATGGGATCGGCGGGGAAGCCGTCGCTCTGGCCGGAGCGGAAGGGCGAGACGTACAGGCCGGCGGCGATCAGCATCATCGCCAGGACGAAGACGACCAGGCGGTTGTGCAGGAACCAGCCGATGAGGCGCTGCCAGAGGGTGTCCGTTGCGGGGGCCATCAGTGCTGGTGTCCTGCCGGAGCGGCTTCGGTGGGGGTCATCACGGGGTGCAGGTAGCCGTCGGGGTCGACCTGCTCGCGGACCTCGCCGCAGGTGAGCATGGAGGCGCCGAAGTAGCTGTTGTCGACGGTGGTGCCCTCCTGGATCCAGGTGGCGCCGGTGTTGTCGAAAGCCATCGGGCAGAAGACCTGGCGGACGGGGGTGTCCAGCGGGTTGCCGAAGGTGGTGAGCATGCGCTCGGTGGCGAGGGACAGGCCGTGGAAGCCCTGGCGGGCGACGGACAGATCGGAGGCAGTGGCCACGTGGCGTCCGTGGCTGCGCAGGTCGGCGCCGATGGGGGCCCAGGAGGCGGCGGCGGGGCCGTCCAGGGAGACGGCCTCGGCGGCCCTGGTGAGGGAGGCGGCGGCCTCGGTGGCGGCAGCCAGATCGTCGTCGGCCAGGGCGGCCTGCACGTCGAGGTAGGCGCGCAGCACGGGGGCGAGGGCGTCGCGCTCGGCCGGGGTGAGCTGGATGAGGGCGTCCCAGGTGCCGGGGACGGTGTCGTCGGGCTGGCTCATCATGGACGGGCCGCCGCGGATCTGCAGGTCGGCGTCGATGGCGAAGGCACCGTGGGTGACCACCCGCTCGCCGGCGTTCAGGCCCGCGATGACCGGGTAGACGTCGCCGAGGCGGGCGCCCAGGCGCACCGTGCGGGGCTCGTAGATCGTGCGCTCGCCGGACGAGACCTCCACGTAGACCACCGAGCGGCGGCCGGTGAACAGGGGCGCGGTGTCGGGGATCACGAGGGGGGTGTCCGGTCCGTCGGCGAAGACGGTGGCGGAGACGTACATGCCGGGCTTGAGGCGGCCGTCCTGGTTGTCGAGCTGCACCCGGGCGCGGGCGGTGCGCAGCTTCGGGTCGAGGAGCGGGTCGACGAAGGACAGGGTGCCCTCGAAGACCTCGCCGGGCAGGGCCTCGGCGGTGACCTGCACGGGTTGGCCCACCCGCAGGCGGGGCAGGTCGGACTCGTAGGCATCGAGCTGCACCCACACCTGGGACAGGTCGGCCACCTGGTACAGCTCGGAGCCGGTCTCGATGTACTCGCCCTCGCGGACGAGCATCTGCACGACGGTGCCGGCGAAGGGGGTGCGGATGACGGACTCGGTGGAGGGGGAGGACGCCGACTCCATGCGGCGGAGCTCGTCGTCGGGGATGCCGAGCAGGCGCAGTCGGTCGCGCATGGCGTCGAGGGCGGCCTGGGCGGCCTCGGCGGAGGCGTCGCCGCGGGGGGCGAGGGTGCGGGCCTGGTGCAGTGCGGCGAGCAGATCCTGGTGGGCCGCGTAGATCTCGGGGCTGTACAGCGTGGCGATGGGCTGGCCGGCGCGGACCTGCTGGCCCGTCTCGTTGACGTGCAGGCGGTCGATGCGTCCGTGGGTCCAGGCGGTGACGGTGCGGGCGCGGGTCTCGTCGACCTCGATGCGGCCGAGCAGGCGGATGTCGGCCGTGGCGGCCTGGCGGGTCACCGGGGAGGTGCGGACCCGGGCGAGGGTCTTCGCGCGCTCGGTCCAGACCACCTGGTGGGGCTCGGCGTCCAGGGCGTCGCCGGAGGAGGCCGGGATGAGGTCCATGCCGCAGATGGGGCACTGGCCGGGGTCGGGCTGGCGGACGCTGGGGTGCATGGAGCAGGTCCAGACCTCGACCTCGTCGCCGTGGTCGTGGCCGGCGTGGTCGGAGGAGGAGCCGCCGAAGAGCAGCGCGCCCAGCATCAGGCCGAGGATCAGGACCCCGACGAGCGGGAGCCAACGGGAGAGCGTGGTGGTCATGGGGCGGACTCGGCGGTGGAGGGTACGGGGCGGCCAACGGCCTGCTCGAGGGCGGCCCAGGCGCGGGCGTGATCGGCCTGGGCCCGGACGAGCTGGGTGCGCAGGTCGAGGAGCTCCTCCTGGGCGCGCAGGGTGGCCGCGATGTCGACGTGGCCGGTGGCGTAGGCGCTCAGGGTGGACGACAGGGTGGTCTCGGCCTGGGGGATGAGGACGGCGTTGTAGGTGTCGACCCGGCGCGCGGCGTCACGGAGGGCCGACAGGGAGCGGCCGAAGGCGGCCAGGTTGGCGTTCTCGGCGGCCCGCTGGTCGTAGCCGAGGGCGGACTGCTGGGCGCGGGCGGCGTCGACGGCGCGGGTGGTGTTGCGCTGCCACAGGGGGATGGACAGGCCGACGCCGAGGGCGACGGCGTCCTGGCCGGCGTCCGGTGGGGCGGTGCCACCGTGGGTGAGCGACGGGTCGATGGCGTCGGTGATGATCCAGTCGAGGCCCACCTTGAAGTCCGGGGCCCGCGCGGCGGCCTCCTTGCGGGCCAGGTGGTCCCAGGCCTCGGCCTGCAGGCCGATGGCGTCGATCTTCGGGTGCTGGCGGGCGTCGGCGGCGAGGGCGTCGGTGGGCTCGGCGGGGAGGGTGGCGGCGGGCGGGGGCGTGGTGGTCGGGAGCGGGTGGGGCTCCTGCACGCCGAGGACGCCCCGGAGCCACCACTGCAGGGAGGACTCGAGCTCGTCCATGGCGTCGATGCGATCCCGGAGGCGGGCGGCGGCCAGATCGACCTGCTGCAGAGCGGCGAAGGTGCCGGACCCTGCCGTGACCTGCCCCTTGGAGGTGGAGGACAGCGTGTTCAGGACCGTGAGGTGGACCTCGTGGATCTCGCGGGTCTGGCGCAGCTCCCACAGGGACCAGTAGGCCTCGGCCACCTCGGCGGTGACGGTCAGGGTGAGGGCATCGAACTGGCGCTGGGCGGCGCGGGCCTGCAGGGAGGCGGCGTCGACACCCGCGGTGAGCTCGCCGGGCCAGGGGAAGGCCTGTTGGAGGGAGAGGCGTGCGCGCTGGGGACCGACGCGGGTCTCGACGGAGCGGATGAAGTACGCGGCCGACAGGGTGGGATCGGGCAGGCGGCGCTGGCGGGCCACGGCGTGGATGGAGGCCTCCCAGCGGGAGAAGGCGGCCAGGATCTCGGGGCGCGTGGCGAGGGCGTAGGCGGTGTAGGAAGAAAGGACGCTCGTCGGATCGCCATTTGTAACGGAGTCCCAGTCCGGCACGACGCCGTCATGGTCCGGCGTAACGCCGTTGCGAGAAGCCATGTCGCCCGTCTGGAGTGAGCCGGGACGCGACGCTTCGAGGTCGTCGCGCAGCTCGGCCTCCGGTTGGCGGGCATGGGCCGGGGACACGCCCACGAGGGCGGCGAGCAGCAGGGCGGTGGGAAGGAGGCGAAGCACGTCGTTCGATCCAGAGGCAGCCTGCGGGGCCGGGTATCGGCCATGGAGGCGGTGTGCATGGATTCTATCGGGGGTGTGGCGGAATGTCGCACCCTTGATGACAACACGGGACGGATCCGTCGGGCGGCGGGGTGGTTCGACGCTGGAGGCGGTCATGGGGTCTGCGTCGCGCCTTCGGGGACGCGGCGCGCATGGTCCCGGACGCCTGCCTCCGGTCGTGTCCTGCCGGCCCCGTTACAGTGCCCCATCCCCTGGAGGCCCTCCCGTGATCACCAACGACGCCACCATCTTCGGTCTGTTGATGGCGCTGCTCGCCGGCATCTTCTACACGGCGCAGCACCCGTCCTTCCGGCGCTTCTACAGCGTCGTGCCCGCGCTGCTGTTGTGCTACTTCCTGCCCTCGCTGCTGACGACCTTCGGCATCGTCGATCCGGCGGAGAGCAGGCTGTACTTCGTGGCCAGCCGCTACCTGCTGCCCGCCAGCCTCGTGCTGCTCACCCTGAGCATCGATCTGGGCGAGATCCGCAAGCTCGGTCCGAAGGCCATCGTCATGTTCCTCACCGGCACCGTCGGCGTGGTGCTCGGTGGGCCGCTGGCCATCTGGCTCACCTCGATGATCGATCCCTCCATCGTGGGCGGTCAGGGCCCCGAGGCCGTGTGGCGGGGGATGACCACGCTGGCCGGCTCCTGGATCGGCGGCGGCGCCAACCAGGCGGCCATGTTCGAGGTGTTCCAGCCGTCCGAGGGCCTGTACTCGGCGATGATCACCGTGGACGTGCTGGTGGCCGAGCTGTGGATGATCTTCCTGTTGCTGGGCGTGGGCAAGTCCGAGGCCATCGACCGCTTCCTCAAGGCCGACGCGAGCTCCATCGAGACGCTCAAGGCCAAGATGGAGGAGTTCGCCACCCGGACGGCCAAGATCCCCACCTTCGAGGAGATCGTCCGAATCCTCGGCTTCGCGTTCGGTGCCGTGGGCCTGTCGCACCTCGGGGCAGACGTCATCGCGCCGTGGATGGGCGAGCACGTGAGCTGGGCGTCGAAGTTCTCGCTGACGAGCGGCTTCTTCTGGCTCATCGTGCTGGCGACGACCATCGGCCTCGGACTCAGCTTCACCAAGGCGCGCAACCTCGAGGGCGCCGGCGCCTCCAAGATCGGCAGCGTCTTCATCTACATCCTGGTGGCCACCATCGGGTTGAAGATGAACGTCATGGAGATCTTCCACAACCCCGGCCTGTTCATCGTGGGGCTCATCTGGATGATCTTCCATGTGGCGCTGCTGTTCCTCGTCGCCTGGTTCATCCGCGCGCCGTACTTCTTCCTGGCCGTGGGCTCCAAGGCCAACATCGGTGGTGCCGCGAGTGCACCCGTGGTGGCGGCGGCGTTCCACCCGGCCCTGGCGCCGGTGGGCGTGCTGCTGGCGGTGCTCGGGTATGCGCTGGGTACGTACGGCGCGTGGATCTGCGGGATCCTGATGGAGGGGGTGGCGGCGGGGGTGTGATGCCGACGTCCTCGCGATTCGCCTCAAGCCGCGTGGGAATCCTCCGCTAGGGGCGCTCGGTGGGTCGGATGGACGGTCTGCCGTACGCGTGGAGTGTCAGATGGCGAAAGGCGGAAAGGGCAGCGGCGGCGGCAAGGGGGCTGGTGGATCGAAGGGTGGTGCAGGGCAGGGCAAGGGGCCCGGCAATGCGGGCGGATGGCCCAGCACCACTGGCAAGTCTTCCGGCGGTGGTCGCTCGAACAATCCTCCCAAGTAGGGAGAGCAGCACCTGGCCAGGGAAGGGGCGACGTCGGCGACAACCGACGTCGCCCTATTGGTTTCCGGTGTCGGGCCCGCACAGGCTGGCGGGCATGCATCGACGTGCGCCGTCGCCCGCGACCTCGAGGGTCTGCACGTCGCCGGCGTAGTGGACCTCGTAGGTGCCTTCGGTGAGGTCTGCCGCCTCGCAGGTCGCCCTGACCTCTGGGTAGGAGCAGTCGAGGGTGGACGGATTGTGGGCGTCGTAGGTGTGCAACGTGGTGACGATGATGATCTGGCCGTCGACCGTGGCCTCGCAGGTCATCTCGTGGTTCTGATCGGTGCCAGCGACGCAGTAGGCACTGCCTTCGAACGAGACCGTGCCCGCGGGGGCTTCGTTGACGAAGTGGACGCGAAGGGTGTCTTCCTCGGTGACGGACTCGGAGCTCGGCGCGTAGACGGAGCAGGAGGAGACAAGTCCGACGGTGAGGGGAAGCAAGGCCGGAAGGGTGATGGTCCTGTTGAACATGTGCCGCACTCGGTGGATTGTTGCAGGTAGGGCGAGGGTAGCACCACGTACCGAAGTCCGCAGGAATTTCCGTGTGCTTGAGCGAGCCGGCTCGTGGACGAGGTTGGGAACAGTCCTGCGAGCGGTGTTCCCACGACGCGCGGGAAGAGGAGATGCCCATGAATCCCCTGCAACGAGGCCATCGATGGATGGCTGTGCTGGCCCTGACCGTCCTGTGGGCCGGCTGCGACGATGACGAGGACGAAGACGACGGCTCTCAGACCGACGAGTGCGTCCCGGATCCCAGCTACATGCCCGACATCGACCCCGCGAACTTCAGCGACGGCGTGATCAACCCCCTCTGGCCGCTCACGCCGGGGCTGCAGACGGTGTTCGAGGGCGGCGGCGAGCGCATCGAGGTGGTCGTGACCTCGGACACGAGGGTGGTGATGGGTGTGACGACGGTGGTGGTGCGCGACACCGTCTACGAGGATGGCGAGGTCATCGAGGACACCTACGACTGGTTCGCGACCGACAACGACGGCAACGTCTGGTACTTCGGCGAAGACACCACGGAGTTCGAGGATGGGGAGCCCGTCAGCACCGCCGGCTCCTGGGAAGCGGGCGTGGACGGTGCGCAGCCCGGCATCGTGATGCACGCCAACCAACCGCCGGTCGGCGAGCCCTACCGCCAGGAGTACGACGTCTGCGAGGCGGAGGACATGGCCGAGGTGGTGAGCCTGAGCGAGTCGGTGACGGTGCCATACGGCACCTTCGATGGCTGCCTGCAGACCCGGGAGTTCACGCCCCTCGACGAAGAGGCGAACGAGTACAAGTACTACGCCGCCGGGGTGGGGCTGGTGCTCGAGGTGGAGGTGGCGACGGGCGACCGGGTGGAACTGGTGGGCGTGACCCTGCCGTGAGGGCACGGCTGTCGGGCGGCCGCATGAAGCGGGGTGGCGTCACCGTGTCCTGTGGGCGTGGCGTCGGCCCGCCAGGGCCTCAGCCGAGGAGGTCCCGCAGGTGGCCCGCCAGGTCGGGACGCTCCACCTGGTCGGCGACCCACGCGACCGCCACGGCGTCGTCGTCGAAGCCGGTGAGGGACGTGATGTCGTCCTCCAGATCGGCGTGGCGGACGAAGTAGCGCACCGCTGCCTGGAGCCAGGGGAGATCTCCGTCAGGGACCTCCTTGAGCAGCGTGTGCAGGACGTCGGCGATCTGGCGGGCCAGCTCGGCGTCGACGAAGGGGTCCTGGAGTGTCTCCTCCTGCACCTGCGTCAGGTAGGCGGACACCTGGGCGGACAGGGTGACGCGGCCGAGGGCGGGCGTGCCGAGCTGGTTGCGGAGGAGACGGATGACGGCGGGGGATGGGTCGCGCATCGGGGGTCCCAGGGGTGGGCAGGTGGTGAGGGGCTTCAGGATCCATCGGTCGGTCGGCCGAGGCCGTGCAGGGGATGGCGCTCAGATGGCCGCGTAGCGCTCGGAGAGGCCGGTGGTCCAGTCGGTGAGCTCGGGAGGTGCGAGGGAGGAGAGGCGCTCCAGGAGCAGGTCGAGGTCGAGCAGGTGGACCCGATCGGGGTGGGCGACGAGCGCACGGAAGCCGTCGAGGACCTCGCCGTTGTCGCCCAGGAGCGTGGTGTTGCGGGCGGACGTGCACACGGCGACGTGCGCCTCGGTGGCGCCGCGTCGCTGTGCTTCGGCGTGGGCGAGGGTGAGCTGGGTCCACAGCTGCCAGGGGGCGGAGGCGAAGGGGCAGCCGGACGGGGGGACGGCGCCGGGCGCGAGGACGCCGAGCTCGTCGGACCGCTGCCAGTAGCGGTAGCCCTTGCGGGAGGCGTACAGGCAGGCGTGCCGGTCGGTGGCGACGGGGACGTCGTCGGGACACACGGCCTGGCCCCGGTCTGCGCGGCCGGGCTTGCGGAAGCCGCAGACGCTGAACTCCCGCTCGACGAACTTCGTCTCCACCACGAGGACGAAGCGGTTGCCAGAGGTGGTGGTGCCCTCGACGAGCAGGTCGCAGTCGACGCCGGCGAGACCGGCCTGGTCGCCGAAGATGCTCGGGTCGGGGGTGTGCTCGAGGGTGATGGACGTGACCGTGGACACACCGGGGACGAGGCCGGCGAAGAGCTCGGAGGCGAGATCGAGGCGGGTGGCGAGGGGCGCGAACACGTTGAAGCACATGGCCTGGCTCGACAGCATGTTCTCGAAGGTGCGCCGGGCGACGCCCTTGCCTGCGGCGGCCCGGGTGACGGCGGCGTCGAAGGACTCCCGCAGCAGGAAGTTGTGCCCGGCGTCGGCGTCGGCCGGGCTGAGGTGGTGCGCGTGGTCGCCGGAGGGGAGCCGGAGGGTGGCGGTGCGGTGGTGGATCTGACGAGCGGTGGCGCGGGGGCGGTAGGTGGGGGGCATGGGGCTGGCTCCGTTCGACAGGTGGATCGTGTGGTTCGAGTGTACGGCAAGATCGCGATGGGACAATGCCCTGAGAACCGGCTTGCCGAGCGGCCTCGCGCCAGTCGGAGGGGAAGGGCGCGGCAGAGCCGTCGTGCCGACCAGAAACCGTCAGATACGCATTGACTGCTTCACGGCGGCACCATGACCTGAAGGCCGACGCAGTGCGCACTGGCCCGCTTGTAGGCGGCGGTCGCCCGCTCGGCGGCCTGGTCGTCTCCTTCGAGGGCTGCGGCCGTCAGGCGGTCGGCCTGGGCGATGAGCGTTCGAGCGGAGGCCCAGCGTCGTTGTTGGCGGGGGGACCATCCGGCCTCGGGTTGGTCGTTCCACAGGTTGCGCAGCGAGCGGCGCAGGGTGGGGAGCACGCCGCCTTCGTGGGTCTCGAAGCGTTCGTCGGCCGCGTGGGCAACGAGCTGGTAGAAGGCGTGGACATCGTCCCGCTTCTGCAGGAGCTGTTGGATGGTGGGCCAGGAGCCGTCGGACTCCGAGCCGTCCGGATCGAGGTGGTGGATGAAGCCCTGTACGCGGTCACGCTGCTCGCTGACGTCCGACACGGCCTGGTAGATGGCTTCCGGTTGCGCGTCGTGGAACAGCGGCGGCGCGATGCGGAGCTGGGCCAGGCGGTGGTCGAGCTGCCGGAGGAGATGGTGGGCCTCGAAGAGGAGCAGGCTGCGGGTCTCGGGGTCGGTAGGGGGTTCCTGGTCGGTGTCCAGGAAGTCCAGCCGGAACGTGATCATCGCGAGGTCGGCCAGGGGAGGAAACGCGACCGAGCCGGGGATGACGAGGACGTGCTGTTCGGGCGGGACGATGTGCTCGCAGAAGTGGGCGCCTTCCTGAAGGTGGTGGGGCTCGAGGGCGCCGGAGCCGAGGACGTCGGCGAGGCGATCGAACGTGGATGTACCGTCGTCGACCTCCCGGAGGGCCCGCATCGCGGCGTCGGTTCCGCCCGCACCGGCGGCGATGCATCCCATGGTGCACTCCAGGGCCCCCTCGTCGGGGAGGATCGTGTGCAGCTCGGAAGGTGCAGTCTCGGCGGAGAGAGGGCGGGGGACTTCGTGGGACCAGTCGACCAGGCCCATGACGTTCGCCATGTGCCGACCGTGGACCTCGGGGTCGGCTGCTTCGTGGCTGCTCGTGACCCAGGCTCGGGTCGAGGTCTCACCGGTGGCGGTGGTGTTCTCCACGAGGTCGATGTGGCTGGTGCGGCGTCGGTGGCGGCCGGCCGAGGCCTTCTGGTCGACGAGGCGGGTCATGCCGTGGGCGAGGAGACCCAGGGGCCCATCACCGATGGTGTCGACCCGATGGTCGAGGGTGCGGCGCATGACGCCGCTGCGCATGTGCAGGACCCGGGTGGTGGTGTCGGCCCGGGTGACGGTGGAGAGGGTCTCGGCGCAGGGCAGGCTGACGGTGTGCACGGACGTGACGGTTCCCGTGCTGACGATGCGAGCCTTGGGGATGACTGCCAGGTCGAGGTCGGAGAGGGGCGGCCTGCTGGCGAGCAGCTCGTTGACGGCGTTCGCCGCGCCCTCCACCGTCAGGTCGACGTGGGCCGTGGCCTCGAAGGAGGTGCCCTCCCGGTAGGACTGCAGTCGACCGCCGGTGCGCCTCAGGCCGGTGCTGGCCCGGGGGGCGTCCGGCTGGATGATGCGGACGGAGACGGTGACGCTGTCGAGGTGCTCGATGTCGACGTGGGGACACGTGCGGGCGCGGCGGATGAGGTCGCGGGCGTGGCGGTTGGCGGTGGGGTGGGGGAGGCGGTCCCGTGAACGCCTGGCGGCGTCGCAGGTGCGATGTTCGTCGTGGAAGTAGTCGGGGTCGTCGAGGGGGGAGACGATGCCGTTCAGGGTGGCACGGTTCGGGGTTGCATCGTCGGTCTGGATGGCGTCAGGGCCTGGGGTGATGTCTGGGGTGTGGATGGTGGGGTCGGTGGTGACATCGGAACCTGGGTCGTTGAAGACTTCGGTGGCGGCGGGGGTAGCGGCGGGTTGCGGCGTGTTCTCCATGGGACCTCCCGGGTTGGTGGAGAGGACCGGGAGATACATGGGGTTGGACGGGGGGAGGGAGGAAGTGGGGGGGTGGTAGATCCTTGGGGATGTTGTGGGTCGCCTCTGTGGCCCGGAGAGGGCGCTTGCGCCGAGCTAGTTCGTCGGCAGTGATAGGGTACCGGACGATTCCACGCCGAATGTGTGGAACCCGCTTGCATATCCGGAACAGCGTGGGATTCTGGCGAACGAAATGCTTGTTTCTGCTGACGAATCTAGGGTGGCCGCTACACATGAAGACTGGTTTGTACGACTTGCTCCTGACGGAGGAGCTGGATGCAGTTGTAGTGGCGATGGATGCCGTGCCACAGGTGGACGTCCTGCGGCAAGAGGTGGCAGCAGACTACTTGGCGGCGCACGTGTGGGGCGCCGCCCGTAAGGCATTGGACGCGCTCAAGGGCAAGGACAAGCTTCAGCAGCAGCTCGCGCTGGCCAATCGTCTGATCGAGATATTGGCGGAGGCCGGATCGGAGATCGAGCCGACGGATCGCGCGGTGGACAAGGTGCTGCGCTCGCTGATGACCCAGCGAGAGAAAGCCGCCGGCTCTGGTCACATGACCCGACCCGGCATTCCGCTGCGCCACAGCGACCTCATCGTGAACGGACCGCAGGACCTGCGGGTGGGCCTTGAGATCGCCAAGGAACTGCCGTCTGCCGACCAGGTAGACATGCTCATGAGCTTCATCAAGTTCAGTGGGTTTGTAGAGCTCAAGCCGGCGCTCGCGGAGTACCTCGGCCGAGGACGTCAGCTTCGGGTCCTGACCACCAGCTACATGGACGCCACCGACGCGCGAGCTCTGGATGAGCTGCAGGAGATGGGCGCTGACATCCGAGTGAGCTTCGACAAGCGTCGTACGCGCCTGCATGCCAAGGCATGGCTGTTTCACCGGGCGACGGGCTTCAGCACAGGTCTCGTAGGATCCAGCAATCTGTCGTATCCGGCGCTGCGAGACGGCTGCGAGTGGAATGTGCGGCTGTCGCAGCGTGACAACGGGCCCCTGCTGTCGAAGTTTGAGAAGACCTTCGAGCAGTATTGGAATGATCCCGTGTTCGAGCCTTACGAGCGGGCACGGTTCGTGCAGTCGCAGGAAAAGACGCCGTTGGCGGCGGATCAGGCTCTGGTGTCCGTGACGCGGATTCGCCCGTTTCCCCATCAGCAGGCTGTGCTCGATGCCCTGGAGGCGGAACGACAGGCTGGTCACATGCGCAACCTTGTGATCGCTGCAACCGGCACCGGAAAAACGGTCATCTCGGCGCTGGACTACGCTCGTCAGGATCGGCGGCCCTCCCTCCTGTTCGTAGCTCACCGCGATCGTATCTTGGAACAGGCGCGGGCAACGTTCCGGGTCGTGCTGCAGGACGCTGGGTTTGGCGAGAAGCACACTGGCCGAGGCCGGCCCGACGAAGGACGGCATGTGTTCGCGTCGGTGCAGTCTCTGCACGCGAAGAGGCTGAAGGAGATTGCTCCCGATGCCTTCGACATGATCATTGTGGACGAGTTCCACCACGCTGCGGCCAACACTTACCAGGTGCTGTTGGAGCACTTCCGCCCGAAGATTCTGCTCGGGCTTACCGCGACGCCGGAGCGCACGGACGGCCAGTCGGTGCTGCACTGGTTCGACGACCGCGTCGCCGCTGAGTCACGACTGTGGGACGCACTCGACCAGAACCTCCTTGTGCCGTTTCAGTACTTCGGTATCCACGACGGCACGGATCTGTCTCAGATCGACTTCCGTGGTGGCCGTTACGACGTGAGCAGTCTGGAGCAGGTGTACACGGCTGATGAGTACCGGGCGACACAGATCCTGAGGGCGGTGGCTGACAAGGTTCACGCGCCTTCGGCCATGAAGGCACTGGGCTTCTGCGTCACCATCAAGCATGCCGAGTACATGGTGGAGTTGTTCGAGAAGGCAGGGTTGCCGTCGGCGGTGGTCACGGGTGCGACACCTCCGGGGGTGCGGGAGCGCCGCATCAAGGAGCTGAAAAGTGGCAAGCTCGTCTGCTTGTTCACCGTCGACGTCTTCAACGAGGGCGTGGACATCCCCTGCGTCGACACGGTGCTGTTTCTGCGGCCGACGGAGAGCAGCACCATCTTCCTGCAACAGCTCGGGCGCGGCTTGCGGCTGGATCCCAGCAAAGCGTGCCTGACCGTGCTCGACTTTGTGGGCAACGCGAACCAGAACTTCCGCTTCGACCAGCGGTTCCGGGCGCTGACGGGTGTGGCGTCGAGAAAAGAGCTGCGCCGACAGGTGGAGGAAGGGTTTCCGACGTTGCCATCGGGTTGTGCCATCCAGCTTGAGGAGCAGGTGCAGGAGATTGTGCTTCGCAATCTGAAGCGGACACTGGGTTGGAACGCTCTGAAGGACGAGCTGCGGCGGCACCATGATCTGCACGGCTTCCTGCGAGACACCGGTCGTACGCTGGAAGAATTGTATTTTCCGGGCAAGTCCTTCGCATTGCTGAGGTGGAAGGCCGGGCATTCCCAGTTCAAGCCGCCGAGCACGGGACGGTGGAAGGCGTTGGCAGGCATGGTTCATGTCAATGACGATGCCCTGCTGGCGGCTTGGGAGGAGCTGTTGGAATCGAAGGCCCGCCTGGACTGGTCAGAGGCGCACCACCGGATGCTGTTCGCCGCGTTGGATCTGAACCGGCCCGTGGCGGAGGCCGGTGAGCTGATGCAACAGGTATTCGCCGACGAGGAGCTCTACAGGGAGCTGCTGGCGTTGGTACGAGCGCTACGAGACCGCAACCGGCGGGCGACGCTGCCACTCGAGGGCTTGCCGCTGCGCGTGCATGGGCACTACAGCCGATTTGAGGTGATGGCGGCGCTCGACTTGGTAGATGGGGGGCGGCTGAAGCGGCTGCGGGAGGGCGTGCTGAAGGTCGACGAACATGGCTGCGACTTGATGTTCGTGACGCTGGACAAGGACAGCAAGGACTTCACGCCCAGCACGCTCTACAACGACTACGCCATGTCATCGCGGCGGTTCCACTGGGAGAGTCAGAGTGGGTTGCGGGAGTCCGCGCCGACGGCTCGACGGTACATGTCGCCGCCGGAAGGCTGGCGGCACCTGTTGTTTGTGCGGCAGGCGAAGAAGGATGAGCGCGGGGTGACGGGGGCGTTCTTGTTTCTTGGGCCGGTTCGGTATGTCGAACATGAGGGCGAACGGCCGATGGCGATCGTGTGGGAACTGGAGGAGGAGATGCCGCCGGAGTGGTTTGGTGGGGTGAAGGTGGCGGCTGGCTGAGGCTGATAGCACAGTGGAACTAAACCAGAGCGGCGTATTCTCAATCCAGGGTGGGCAGAGTGGGCGAAGCCGCTTATCCACCGCAGATATGATAGATCTCGAACAAGTGTAAACGTGCTCGCGGTGAGTCAAGGTGTGAATTTCTGGCAGGGAGAACCCCGATGAGTCCAAATTTTGTTCCCATGATAGTTTCTGTTGGAAACCTTCTACTTGATCCACTCAACTATCGATTATTCGACACGACCTCGGACAGCTCACATTCGGATGATGAGAATTGGTTCGTTGACGAGCAGGACTCTCTCATCCGGGAGCTAGTTCAAAATCACAAGGTGAGTGAGCTGAAGGAGTCGATTCTTCAACAGGGATGGCTTCCAATTGACCAAATAGTTGTCCGGCGGCTACGTACAGAAACGAAGATGAGCGCCCCACTCTTTGTTGTTGTGGAAGGAAATCGGAGGGTGACTGCTCTTAAGGACCTACTCCATGACTTCAGGGAGATTGGGCGTGAGGTTCCGAAACGTATCTCGCAAGCGACTCGGTACCTTTCAGTGTTGCTGATTGATGGAGGATCCAAAGAGGAACAAGACGCGCTAGCCAATAGTATTATGGGAATGCGACACATCAAGGGCGCGCGACCTTGGGGTGGTGCGGAGGCCGCACGTCTGATTGCTCGACTCATTGATAAGGACGAGAAGAGTCCGTCAGAGGTAGGTGCCCTGCTGGGCATTAGCGCTATTGAAGTGAATAGACGCTACAGAACGCTCATGGCCTTTCAGCAAGTACGAGAACATGGGCGGACAGAACGACGGTTGTTTACTCTTCTTGGCGAGGCCATTCGTGTTCGCACAATTCGCACCTGGTTAGATTGGAACGATTTGGAAAAGAAGTTTCTGAACTCAGAACGACTTGAACTGGTTCTGTTCCTTACATCGCCCGACGCAGCCGATATTCGTCATGGTGGCGGAGTGATTTCGAATCCCCAGGCCATGAGAGATTTGCGACATATTATTGATAACGATGCTGCTTGTGAAGTGCTGGAAAAGACGAAGTCACTTGAGCAGGCTCAACGAATACTATACTCAAACACGTCGGAAATAGAGTATCATGAAAAATTGAATGTAGCGATCGATCATCTCTCAGATTTGCTTGGTAAAACAAGAAAAGTTCCGATTGAGTCGGTATCCAAGCTGGAGCATCTGGTAGACTTGCTTGATTCCGTTTTGGAGGGAAGGTCACATGTCCCTGCATGATAGCCCGGATGCCATCTACAGAATAATGAAAGAGCGTGCGGTTCGGACTGAGGTGTCGCTCGCGACATTGGCTGAACTTGCTCTTGGTTACGATATTTCGAAATTTGAAAAAGTTGCTCCCGAACTGGTTGAAATTCTGAAAACCGATACTCGGTTCGATGTCAAGTTCGATGGATCCGATTCAGAGGATGCCTGGGTCACTCTGGTTGGTGATGAACCTGCACCGTCTGCGACCGTTCAAGAACCGATGCCAGAGCCACTGCTCGGACCCGATTGGAAAATTCTGAAGGTCGAGATCGCAGAACTAAGAGAATCTGTGTCCAGTATTCAGCGGGAACTCGGTCCCTCAGATAAGGACAAGGGCGTGTGGGAAGTGCTGAGAAGCTTGATTTCGAAGTCGAATGAGACCAGCGAAATCGCGACTCACTCAAGGAAGCTGCTGGAACTGCATCTCGGCACTGACGAATTCAAGACGCAACATGCAACATTCAGTTCTCATGTCACCTATGCGACATCGATTTTCGGACGTTGGCAGATCTGGCTATTTCTTATTCTGCCCTTTTTGGGGGCAGCGGGCAGCCTGTGGACAGAGGCGACGTCAGCCCGGGGTGAAATCACCGAAAATGCACAGAAACTAGATCAGATCCAATCCGAGATATCCGACGTATCCACCCGTTTGGACGCGATGGATGTAGTGTCGCAGCAACAGGCAAAGAAGCGGGAGCGCCGAGCGCGGTTCAAGAACTAAGAATCTTTAACTCAGACTAACGTCCAACAAATCTTCAATAGACCGGACACGATCTCCGGCTAGGTAGCTGATTCCCCGATGAAGATGGAGTCGGAACTGTTCTGCGACGCTCTCATCGTCAGTCGCAAGATCATCCTCAAAACACCGCTGCTTCAGCATAAGCCACAATGCATCGCCCCAAGGCCCAGCAAACACCTCCCAAGAAAGCTCCACGTTGCTCATCTGAGGAAGGGGAGCCGGACTCGGCTTCGTGGGTTCAGCAAGCGACCTAACCAGAGCCCATCGACAGAGCGTGTTCCACTGGCTGATGCCGGTGAAGCGCTTCAGCCGGATGAGCTGGTCCTTTGCGACGACGGAAACTCGGAACTTTCGAATCGGAATGTCCATGGGTCACCAGAAGTAGCCAGGCTCGATTGTAGAAGAGCGCTGGTGGGGATCGTATTGGATCTTGAGTGACTGACTGATGGCGTCGAGATCCATCAACTTCTGATGGTATCCCTGGTCGATTTCCACATCCGTGGACAACAGAATCACCTGATGACTCGCATGAGGGAAGTATCGCTCGACGAGGTTGTCGCGATGGTGAGAGTCCATGCGGCTCAACGGAGTGTCGATGACGACGGGAAGGTTGCGCCCGGAATTGATGGCCAGCGCCCACAGGAAAGAGACAGCCAAGAGCTGCTGTTCACCAGCAGACATCCGACGCTTGTCGATCCGCTCACCATCTTCATCGAACAGGGATAGCGCGAAGCTGTCGGGATTGACCGCGACCCGAGCGACGAAGCTGTCCTTGCGTGACAGATGCTGGAACCGCTCAGCGATGAGGGCCTCGAGCTGGTGAAGCTTGGAGGCAAGGAGCTTCGTCTGGAACTGAGACAGGAGTTCCCTGACGCGGCCCGACATACGAATGACGCGGTGGTGCCCCTTCTGGGTGTCGGCCTCGTCCTGCTGCTTGCTGAGTTTCCGGCGTAGTTCGTCCTTGATGCGGCCTTCTTCCAGTTGAGCCTCTCCAAGCGCCTTTGCGGCGCGGTCGAGTTCGCTTTGGGTTTGGTCCCGTTCATCCCGGGCGCGATGGAGTACTCCGAGCTGTGACTCCATGCGCTCGGGTGCCGCGGCCTTTTCCAACTGCGCAGTGGTCCTTGCGATCTCGTCTTCGACGGTGCCGAGGCGGCTCATGAGTGCGCTCGAACGCGCTTGGTGGTCAGTAGTGGCGAGAGTCAGGTTTCGTTCCAAGCTCTCAACAACGGACTGTGGTGCTTGAAGATAGGGAGGGATATCGAGCGCCTCGCCGCGGCGATTTCGATCGTGAGAAAGGTACTTTCGCACAGCATTAAGTACGTCATGGGACGCGCTGGACTCCAGGAATGCGAGCAGCTTGTCATCGCGACTCTGGAGCAGCGAAAGCGCTCGCTGATTCTGGTGATTTTCAAGCTCGACCCTTGCGCGAGTCAGGGTGCGTTGAGCCAGGGTGAGTGCCGGCAACATCGTGATGGGGCCCGCAGCCAGCTCTCTGAGATCGTCCCGAAGCTCGCTTCGCTTCGACTTGAGTTGTACCAGTTCCTGTTCCAGGATCTGGCGCCTGTCCGCAAGCGCCCCACCTTCGGAGAGGAAGACCTCGTTGGCTTCTTGAAGCGTACGTTCTTCGCGATCCAGGCGAGCGCGAATGCTGCCCTGCTCGGTGAGGAGTGCGCTGCGTCGACGTTGAACGCTCTCGAGTTCGCATTCGAGACGCTCGATCTCTCGCAGCTCCTCGGGATCAGCGAGGAGCTTTTGCCGCCTGCGCTCGATGATTTGGAGGTCTTCTTGGAGTCTGCGTGGAATTTCCAGCCCAAGGAGCGAACGAATCGCGGCTCGTACCTGTGCCGGAGGATCATCCGTGATGGCGAGGTCTCGCACCAGCTCTCCATCAAAGAAGAAAAGATTCGACACGCCTAGGGGGATGAGGCTCTCTACATGGTCGTTCCAGGTTTCGGCGAGGGCGGCATCCTTGTCTCCATCGCGAAGGACTACAGTCTCTTGGTGGAGCTTGCTTCCTTCGATCCGCCACTTTCGACTCACTTCAAGGACCTCTATTCCCGTGAGAGCATGATGTTCGAAAGCGAGGGCCACTTCCGCACCGTCGGCGGGCGATGCGTGGCGATTGATACTGTTCCTGAGGAACGTCTCGTAGGAGTCCTTACCCCGAGTCGAGCACTTGGCGCGCTTTCCGTACAGAGACAGGAGCAATGCGTCGAGAAGGGATGTCTTGCCACTACCATTAAGTGCGCCAATCAGGCAGATGGGTTGCATTTTGTCGGACGACCGTTCTTTGAACACGATCTCCCGATAGCCCAAGTACGGCCCGAAGTTGTTCATTGAAATGCGGAGGATGTTCATGCTTCGATTCCTCCACTTCCAAGTGTCAATTGGAGTGATTCGAGGTCGTCCTTTCGAGCCTTGCGGTCGAGAGCGCTGTCGATGGCGTCGGTCTTCGATTCGTACGCGCGCTGCTCCAGCAGCTTGTCGAGAGCCTTGTACACCCCCACGCGTCGAGCCATGCCTTGGTAGTGCATGGTTGTACTGAGGAGCTTGGTTGCGAGGTCGAGCAGCACGTCGTCGTCGCCGCAGAGCTCATCGAGCATTTCCCACTCATCACTTCCAAGGGCTCTGTTGTCCTCGAGAGCCTGCGGGAACTTCTCCCCCGTCATCTCCTCGTAAATGGTGACCACCCGGTCATCGAACTCGTGCTTCTCTTCGCGCCAAATGCGACGGATTTCGTGCAGCTCTTCCATACGGATGAGCTCCATAGAGCGCAACTCCTCAGGTGCCTGGAGACGCGCTTCCTGTTGGGCCAGGAGCACCTTACGCAGCCAGTCCTCCCGGTAGCGCTTCAGGTATGGACCCGGAATGGGCTTGGTGACACGGCGCTCGACCTTCCTGATGCCGTTGGGGGCATCGGGATCTTCCACCTCCTCTACTTCCTTGGCCTCGTAAAGGTGGATGCGTCCATTCATACGTCGGAAGTCTCGCTTGTGGTGATCATGCTCGTCGAGTTCGTTCCGCAGGTTGAGAAGGGGGGTCATCCACTCCTTTTCGCGATCGTTACGAATCATCGCTTCCATCGACTTGTCGCGTTCCACCAGTGTGCAGACCCAGCACCCAAATCTGCTGTTGCCGCACGTGGGAGTGCTGGTGTCGACCACGAGAGGACACTCACTGTCGTCAGTTGCACCACGGTACATGGACACGAGGTCGCGGTTCGGGTGTCCCCACGGGTTGGGCACCTGCATGAGGAACTGCCAGACATCGTCGCTCGTCCAGTCCTCGATGGGCGTGTAGATGAGGGAGTTGGGAAGCTTGGAGTTGGGACTGATACGTGGACGAAGACGCCCCTGGGCGTGCTTGTCCATGTTGGCGGCGCGCTTGCTCGACTCTGCCTTGCGGGTTCCCAGCACGAGCATTGCCTCGCCGCTGGAGCGTACGACTTCACGGATAAATCGGTTGGAAGGCATGATCTTCAGGCGTTCGGTGCACCAACGGAACTTGTGACGAGGCGCAGGATAGCCACGTCCGATCAGATTGACCCAGAAAGTCTGGCGAATGTCCGGAAGGAGAAGGTTGGGTCGAATGGGCATGCCTTCCGACTCTGCCGCCTGCTTCATGCGCTCGTGAGAGGCAGCCACCCAGGTGGACACCACCGGATTCTCCACCATGGTGTCGGTGGTGATCACGTGTACGGGCTTGTGCCGCTGCTCCGGCCGCAGCTTCTTCAACGCGTACCACACGAGCTGCAGGATAGCGGTGGAGTCCTTTCCGCCGCTGTAGCCGAGAACCCAAGGTATGGAGTCGAGGAGATAGTACTCCTGAATCTCAGTCATGAGCTCTCGGATGCGAGATTGCCAACTCTGGCGGTCAGCGTTCTGAGTGTGAGTCGTGTTCATGACAGGGCAGGGAGGCCAAGGTCAGCCTCCTTCTCCGTTGCAAGCTCGTCGGGCGAGAGGGGAAGATGGAGGCGGTGCTTCAAGGCAGCGGTTGTGAGACGGACGCACATGTGGGACTTGGAAATCTTGCCTCCTCGGAGGGCGCGACCTTCCCAGGCTTTGTTGGTGCGAGACCAGTCCACGCCTTCAAGGGCGGTCAGCTGATCGCTCCAGTCATCGGGATGATGGGCAAGGAGGGTGCGACCGACATGTGCGAGAGCAGATAGCGCGATTCCATGGGCGCAGATGTAGTCGCGTCGGAATTCTCCGCCGCTAAGGTCGTTGTTCTTGACCAGCTTCCATTCGGGCATGTGGTGGGCAATGACCTTCCAGAAGTGTGCTCCAATCTGGGCCCGTTCTTCGAGCGACTGATCCTGTTTGTCTGCGAGCAGAGCCGACGTGGCCGTCTCAATGGCGGACAGAGTAAACATCTTTGCGGAACGCCGACCCAGCGTACTCTTCTCCATCTCAACCCGTCCTCGGAAGGTCTCGACGCGCTGTGCCATCTCCTTGGCGAGCCAAGCTTTCTCGCTACGGTGGTCGTACAACAGGCCAAGCGACCGTGACGGGCGGACCGCGTGCTGGTTGAGGTCGGTGAACATCTGCTGGGCTCGCTCAAGTCCTCGGTCCTCGAAGAACACGACCGCAATGCTTTCGTACCCGAGCTCGGGCTTCGCCTTGAGAGCCTCTTCGATAGCGCCACGTCGGTGCTGCCCATCATTGATGAGGAAGCGAGAAGACATGGGAACATGGAGAGTGCCAAGGTTTCGCGTGGCCTCCTCCTCGCTAAACGGCTCGAATCGCAGTGCTCCGTCGACCGAAGCTGTGATGGCGGAGAAGACGTAGTCCTCGCTATTCTCCAGGAGGTAACGCGTGATATCCGGCAGCCGACTTCGATTGATTGACCGCTGAGCCCGAACGTCAGCAGCGACTTCCTCCTCATCAAACAGGAAGATCTTCGGGATCAAGTGGAGCGGACACATGCTGGTGTAGTAGGGTCTACCCGCCTGAAGCCCGCGGATTGCCGGGAAGACGTACTCGAACGACGCCGCCATGATTCCCCCTCGTGCTGGCTGTACGTTATTCTTCACGGACATGTGCGTCAACCGTTGTGTCGGCCACTGTCCGGGTCGGTTGCCGGGTACTAGCTCATACACGGGATTCGTGGTCCGTCATGTTCGTACTACGGGCACCACACTTCCTGCGAGCGGATGAATGCCGCACGTGTTGCGGATGGCGTGCGGGCACAGCTATCCATGTGTGTGGGGGTCTGCCGGGACGGGTTGGTGGGGGACTATCTCACTCGAATAGGGAAGCCAGTCCTCTAAGGTCCCGCGCATGGCGTGAGATGTGCTCCACTGCGAAACGGATGTCCGCCTCTGAGGTGTCGCGGCCGATTCCGAAGCGCGCGCTCTCCGAGGCGCGCTTTTCGCTACCGGTCATTGCCCGAATCACATAGGACGGTTCGAGCGAGGCCGAATTGCACGCGCTGCCAGTGCTGAAGGCAACTTCCTCGCAGCGCATAGCAAGCGCTTCCGTGTCGCAGTTGGGGAGCCACACGTTGAGGTTGCCGGGGAGGCGGTGTTCGGCGTCGCCATTCAATTGGACGTCTCCGAGTTCCTCGACAAGAAGCTGGAGCATTAGATCTCGCAAGGCTCGAACACGGTCAGGTCCGTCGCCCTTCAAGTAAGTTCTCGCGAGGTCAGCCGCGGTGCCCAGGCCGACCACTTGATGAACGGGCACCGTTCCGCTGCGGAGTCCACGCTCCTGACCGCCGCCGTGAAGTAGGGGACGTAGTTGGCGTTGGACTGACTTGCGAACGAACAGGGCACCTACCCCCTTGGGGCCGTACATTTTGTGGGCGGAGATGGACAGCATGTCCACGGGGATCTGGGCCACAGATACGGGCAGTTTTCCGACGGCTTGCGCTGCATCCACATGGAGAATGACGCCGCGTTCCTGGCACAGGCTCGAGATGCTCTCGATGTCGTTGATCACGCCTGTCTCGTTGTTGGCCCACATGATGGAAACCAGGCGTGTATCTCGTTGGATGGCGTGCTCGACCTGCGCGGAGGTGATGCGCCCGGAATGTGAACTCGGCAGAACTGTGGCTGACCAGCCGTGCCGAAACAGGTCATGGACAGGATCGAGCACGGACTTGTGCTCGGTAACCGACGTGATGATGTGGCCTTGGCTGCATGAGTTTGCCTCGCCGAGGCCACGGATGGCGAGATTGTTGGACTCGGTGGCGCCCGAGGTGAAGATGAGCTCCTCGGGCGCGCATTGGATGAGTCCGGAGAGCTGTTCTCGTGCCTTGTCGACCGCCTCGGCGGCGGCCCGACCGAGCGAGTGTGTGCGAGATCCAGGGTTGCCAAATTCCGCATCGAGATGGCGCACCACAGCCTCCACCACTCGAGTTGGAACTGGAGTGGTGGAGTTGTGGTCCAAGTACACGGGAGGAGGGGACTGCATCACGTCTCTGTTTCTGTTGTCTTGGTGTGGCGAAATGGCTTGGGGGCGACTCTATAGCCACCATGTGAGTGCGTCGCTCACACTTCCGTCCCTTGATCAGTCAGGCATGGACTGACGAATCAAGTCCTCCAGTGGGACTTCTTCAGCTTCGTCGTGACTCTCTGACTCTTCTGGGGGGTCGGCATCGTCGGATTCGCCTTCGTCCGGAGCAGAGTCGGGAGTGACCTGTGCCTCCAGAGAGTCGAGCCATACTTTGAAGTCGGTCTCAGACACACCAAACCAATGGACAAGTGCCTGCTTGAGTGCCTTCTCTTCCGCAGCCCGCGCTTTTTTTCGGAGTGTGGCTTGATCCTTGGACGGATGTGAAGCCCGCAATGCCTTGGTGTGTTCCTCGGTGAGGAACCGGAGATAGTGGGTTCGCGCCTCATCACGAAGCTCTTCGACGATTGCCGTTTCGATGTGGTCGACCCAGACTTCCTGGGCCTCAGGCAGCATCAGGAGCTCTAGCCAGAAGTAGCGAAAATAGGCTGCGATAGGCGTGTCCATCTTCCGGATGCGGTTCAGAGGCTTCTTGACGACGTCGTCGCGACTCAGAGACAGCTTTCGGTCACGACTGGCGTTCACAGACGACAAGAGTGCCGTGTTCCATGAGGCGGTGAGCGTGGCGGTCAGGCCAGCTAGCTTCGAGCCCTTGGAGCCACGTCGGTGAGCGATGGAGGCGATCGTCAGGAACAGTCCCAGCTGGCAGGCATGGGTGTTCGCAAGGCCGTAAAAGCTCTTCGCATTTGCGATGGACTTCGCATTGGTCGAGCCGAGGTACGCTTCTGCGCGGTAGGTCTCAAATAGCTTGGCCTTTTCAGCGAGGATGTCCCAAGCCTTTGCGATCTCAGGCTTGTGGGGAGGCTGTCGCTGCTCATCCTTGGCGCGTTTCTTCTGAGCCTTCCAATGCTCGTAGCTGTCACGAAGGGTCCAGTACATTCCAACGCCTTCAAATAGAGCGTCGTATGCCAGACTCGACATGGCATCGTCCTTGATCCACTCCTCACGAAGGCGCTCCAGCGCTTTTGTGTGAGCTTTGTACGGAGCCAGGTTTCCAAGCACATGAAGAATGGCGTCACCCCATCCCTTCATGAATTCGCCGGTGATGAGGTCAAGCTGGCTGTGGGGGAACTTCTCGTTGCCCACGGAATCAAGTTCGATTTCTCGATCGTCATCCTTGATGGTGGAAGGGAACAGATCCTTGAGGAGAAGTTGATCGCGCATCCGTTGGTTCATTTTGAACCATGAAGGACGTCCGCCGAATTTGCTGTCCACCCGCTTGATATGCTTCTCAGGGCCGAACACCGTGTACTGGACGGCGTACTTCAGTGAGTTGAGATTCGCGAGTACGCTCCAACGAATGGGGCGTGCGGCATCACGCTCGGGATTGTCGTACTCCACGGCGTAGATCGGAAGGGGAGGTGTTGGTGACCGGAGTTCGTTGAGCATGGTCCGAGTGAAGATGTTGAGGAGTTCGGTATCAGACAGAAGGGTCAGTCGCGCTTCGCTGGGTTGGCGTGCTTCCTTATTCACGTCCACGAAGAGCTTGCGCGCGGCTTTGTGGGCGTTCGAACCATCGCCATGAAGCTCTGGGAACCAACAAACGACGACTGGAACCTCGATGGAGTCCAGGTCGGTGATGGCGTAGCTCTCACCCAGGAGCTTCTGCACGCGGCTGTCGTAGAAGTGACGGAAGCGAGCGCCTGGACCGGTGTCCCAGGTCTTGCTCAACGTTCTGTCGATGGCGATGAGGGCCATGGCTCGATGTTGGCCGTCCAACACGACCAGCTTTGCGAGTTCATCGTTCCATCGCACTCGACCAAGCTTGATCGATGAGTGTACCTCGTCGGTATTCGTGACCAGTTTGCCGGCCGAGAAGGACTGGCCAAAGCGGTGCTCTTGCCACCGAACGCCTTCGTCCATCTCAATGTCGGGAGCGGAGACGTTGGGAAAGCCGTCGACCGGGTTCGGCCCATCGAAGGGCAGAAGCACTGCCATCACTGGAGGAAAGAAGCTAGGTCCAGTCTTCGCAGGCTGAAGAAGGTAGGGCAGTAGTTCGGTTGCCACACGATGGTCGTCGAGATCACGTTGGAGAAGCTGATTGAAGTCCAGCTTGGACGTGTCCAAGACTTCCCGTACGGGGCGTAGCTGAGCAGTCAGGCGGCGTTCATTATCGGTGCCAGCTCGACCCAAGCGAGCCTTGGTGAGCACGTAGGCGACTTTTCCTGCGGGAGTGTCGAACTCACCCCAAGTGCCAAGTACGGTGTGCTGATACTTGGTAGTGGCGGCTTGATCGAACATGGCGCTATCTCCTGCCCAGTTGAGGCTTGTGCCATCGATTGAGTAGCCACTCTACAGCTTCGATGAGCACGCGAAGTTCATCAGGCGGAACGTCGTCCGCCAATGTTTCCAGATTTAGCGTCCAGACCTCAAGGGCACCGGGACGGAATCCTGCACCGGCGGCTCGCATGGCGAAATTGAGATCGGCCTCTTGGAGCCTGCTCTGAGCGTCGGGGTCGCGTTCCACGGCGTGAGTAAACCGCTCGAGATCTCGGACATGGCTTCCGAGTCGCCGGTGCAGGTTGTCGCTTACGCCTATGTACAGTGGTGCGGTGAACAAGGGCGAAGTCGTGGAAAGGAGCCTGACGAGTTCACCCCGAAGCCGAGGACGCGCGACTACTTTCCTGAGGGCCCCGGCGCCGTTGCCGTCTGAACCGTCTCCGTTGCTTGAATCGGACTCTGAATCCGTTGCGAGTTTGGCTCTCATTCGTTCGCTGGCGACGGAAGTCAGGCGTCCCTTCCAACGCTCCAACAGCCGCCCATCCACTTCCACATTTAGCGGTGGAGTGAAAAACCGTGCGCTGTGGCGAGCGACAGTGCTCATTGTGCGTTCTATGCCGAGGTCTCGTCCGTCGTCTGTGGCTACTTCCATCTTCCAATCGCGCGGACCGGCGTCAAACTTGGAATACCAAGCGTAGATGCCAACGGAATGTGGGGCTTGGTCAATCTCGTAGGGCGTCAGGTGTTGAAGATGTGGCAAGATCTCGGTGATTCGAGTGTTGTTGCCGAATGATGCCTTGTGTTTTGGCATACTTGTGTTCCCTGGGAGGCCACAAATTGGTCACTGACCAGCAATGGAGGATTCGTTGAGAGGGTATTCCTACTCCACATACCCCACGGCCCGCAACGCCTCCGTCATCTCCTCCCCATCATCCGGCGCCTCCCGCTCCAACAGCGTCTCCAGCTCCGCACAGAGCACCGTCATGTCCTTCAGCGGCACGGCCACCGGCTCGGCGGCCTCCTCGCCGGGATCGGCCTTCAGATCGAACTGCACGTGCTCTCCGCCGACGCACTTCCGCTTGTCGGTCACCGACGTCCACATGGCGGCCGAGACCTCACCGGTCAGCAGGTGGCTCTCGTTCTTCTCGCTCACGGCCTGCACCAGCGTCGCGTCCACCGGCAACCGCCCGGCCAGCAACAACGAGTACGCGTCCATCGTGTTCATCGGCTCCGGCAGCCGCCGCGGGGGCAGCTCCTTCAACGCGGCACCTTCCGCGGCAGTGACACCGAGAGCGTCGCCGGCGCCGACACCGGAGGTAGCCGCACCGGCTGCGTCTGCAGCGCCCTCGCCACCCTTCTTCCGCTTCCCCTTCTTCTTCTTCGCCTTGTGCAGCTCCGCAGGCTCCACGCCACCGAGCCCCTGGCCCCGTCCGACGACGACGTCGCCATCCCGCAGCTCCAGGTACACCACCGGCACGCCGGCCACGGGCTCGTGCAGGTACCCGCCGTGCCGCAGCAGCCCGTGCTCACCTAGGAACTCGCCGTGGTCGGAGGTCACCAGGAGTCGCAGGTCCTTGTCCCGCCCGCGCTTCGCGAGCCGCTTGAGCAGCTTGCCGAGCGTGGCGTCCGCCTGGAACACGCCGTGGTCGTACCCGTCGGTCACCATCTGCAGGAACGGGCCCTTCTCCGCCTCGGGCATCTCGCCCTTCAGGAACCGCGCATAGGGAGTCGCTCGGTCCGTCACGTTCGGCTCGAGGTGCGTCACCGGCTGTGGCTCGACCCACCCCAGCCCCGCCGGGACCTCCGGATAGGGGTCGTGGGCGTCGTACAGGTTCACGAACAGGAACAGGTCCTTCTCGTCGCCGGCCGTCCGCAGCGCCGTCTCCAGCGCCTTGACCATCTTGTCGCCCCGCAGCTGCTGGGCCCGCTTGCCGATGATCTTCTGGTCGAAGCCCTGCAGCAGCCCGCTGGGCTCGTTCAGGATGATGTTCGCGCTCACGGCGGCCGTCGCGTAGCCGGCCCCCCGGAACTGCTCCGCCAGGGTCAGGTAGTCCTTCGCCAGCGGCCGCACCTTCGTCACTGGGTTGAGCTCGACCTCGGAGTCCTCCACCCAGATCGCCCCGTGTTCCACCACCGGCACGCCGGTGAACATCGAGGCGTGCGCGGGGTGGGTCCAGCTGCCAGGCGTCTTCCCGTGGCAGGTGTACACCGCGCCCTTGTCGACCAGGGCCTTCAGCGTCGGCGTGGTTGGCCGCTCGTAGCCGCACAGGCTGGTGTGGTCGGCCCGCACGGTGTCCATCACCACGAACACCACCGTCTTGGGCGCATCCAGCGGCACCGCGGGCTGGCCTTCCGCCGGGGCGTGGGCCCGCTTGTTGCGGGGGACCTTCCTGCCCTGATCCGCGACGTCGCCCCCCGATGCCTGGGCGTCGGTCCTGGTCTCCTGCTTCGCCTCGCCCTCGGGTCCGTCCGGCGGCGTCGTCGTGCCGTCAGCGGGCTTGTCGCCCCCACAGGCCACGAGCAGCCCGGCCCCGGTCAGGGCCAGGGTGCGCAGGACCACCCCGACACCGGGTCGGGTGCGGGTCGGTGCAGCGGCGTCTTCGCAGGGGGCGGACGCGTCGCGGCGCGCCTGGTGGACCCCGGCGGAAGGAGCGAGGAGGGAACGGGCCGTCAGGCCCGGACGGAAGTCGTTGCGCATGGGGGGCTCCCGGGAGGTGGGGCCGTCGGGCCCCGCGTCAGCACTCGATGACGTTCACGGCCAGTCCGCCGCGGGACGTCTCCTTGTACTTGGTCTCCATGTCGGCCCCGGTGTCTCGCATGGTCTTGATGACCTTGTCCAGCGAGACGAAGTGGGTGCCGTCGCCGTGCAGCGCCAGCCGTGCGGCATTGATGGCCTTCAGGGCGCCCATCGCGTTGCGCTCGATGCAGGGCACCTGCACGAGTCCACCCACGGGATCGCAGGTGAGGCCGAGGTTGTGCTCCATGCCGATCTCGGCGGCGTTCTCCACCTGGGCCGGGGTGCCTTCCAGTGCCTCGGCCAGGCCGGCGGCGGCCATCGAGCAGGCCACGCCCACCTCGCCCTGGCAGCCCACCTCCGCACCGGAGATGCTCGCGTTGATCTTGTAGAGCATGCCCACGGCCGCGGCGGTGAGGAGGAAGTTGACGATGGCCTCGTCCTCGTCGGCGTGGTGGTAGTGGGTCACCAGGTGCTTGATGACGGCAGGGATGATGCCGGCGGCACCGTTGGTGGGGGCGGTGACCACGCGGCCACCGTTCGCGTTCTCTTCGCTGACGGCCAGCGCCCACACGTTCACCTGGTCGGCGTTGTGCATCGGGCTGGGGTTGGTGCGTGCCCGTGCCTCCAGGCTGGCGGCCAGCGACGGCGCGCGGCGCTTGACCTTCATGCCGCCGGGCAGGATGCCCTCACGGCTCAGACCGCGCTCGATGGACTCGTTCATCACCCGCCAGATGTCCAGCAGCTGCGACTTCACCTCGTGGGCCGGCCGGTGCACGGCCTCGTTGGCCAGGGTGATCCAGGCGATGGACTGCCCCGTCTGCTCGCACAGCTCGAGCAGCTCCTCGCCGGTGCTGAAGGGGTAGGGGACCTTGTGGGCCGTGTCGAACAGCTGGTCGTCCGGGTCGGCCTGGCCACCCACGATGAAGCCGCCGCCCACGCTGTAGAAGTCCTTGCGGCACAGCTCCGTGCCGTCCGCATCGAAGGCGGTGAAGCGCATGCCGTTGGGGTGCACCGGCAGCACCTCCTTCTTGTGGAAGACGATGTCGCGCTTGTAGTCGAAGGCCAGCGGGAAGAAGCCGAGCGCCTTGAGCTCGCCCTTCTGCTTGATGGCCTCCATGCGCCCCGGTGCGGAGTCGGCGTCGATGGTCTCGGGCTCCTCGCCCTCGAGGCCCATCAGCACGGCGATGTCGCTGCCGTGGCCCTTGCCCGTCCAGCCCAGCGAGCCGTACAGCTGGCTCTCGATACGGACGGTGCGCTCGAGCAGACCCTCCTTGCCGAGGGCGGCGGCGAACCTGCGGGCGGCCCGCATGGGGCCCACGGTGTGGGAGGAGCTGGGGCCGATGCCCACGCTGAACAGATCGAAGACGGACAGGTGCATGCAGTCATCCAGGGGAGGGTGCCGTAGGTTGGACGCGGCTCTGACGCTTGCATAAGCCTGCCACACACATCCGTGAAGCCGCCATCGGTGGTGCACGGTGGGGCTTTGACAAGCCTCTACAGGAAGACGGCATGGACGTGAACGGCAAGGTGGTGTGGCTCACCGGCGCATCCGCCGGCATCGGCGAGGCGCTCGCCCACCTCCTGGTGGAGCGGGGGGCCCTCGTGATCCTCACCGCGCGTCGGGCCGATCGGCTCGCCTCCCTGTCCGGCGCCCTCCCGACCGGCCGCTCCGCCATCGTGGCGGCCGATCTCACCGACGAGGCCGCCCGCGGCCTGGCCGTCCGGCAGGCCTGGGATGCGTTCGGGCACATCGACGCCGTCATCCACTGTGCCGGCGTCTCCCAGCGGTCCACCGTGCTCGACACGGAGCTGTCCGTCGATCGCTTCCTCATGGAGCTCAACCACTTCGCGGTGGTCGACCTCACCCGTCAGCTTCTGTCGCGCTGGTCCCCGGACGAGCGCCACCAGGTGGTGATCGTCAGCAGCCTCGCCGCCTATGCCGCCACCCGGGGCCGCGCCGCCTACGCCGCCAGCAAGGCCGCCGTGCTCCTGTGGTCCGACGCCCTGCGGGCCGAGCTCGCCGAGTGGGACACCACCGTCACGGTGATCTGCCCCGGCTACGTCCGCACGGAGCTGTCCAGCGCGGCCCTGGTCGGCGACGGCCGCCGCCATGCCGAGGTCGCCACCCCCGAGTCCCGGGGCCTCACGGCCGAAGACGCCGCCAAACGGGTGCTCACCGCCATGATCCACGACCGCCGGGAGGTCTGGTTCGGCGGCAAGGAGCTCGTGGGCGGATGGCTCCGACGCTTCGCGCCCGGCGTCCTGGCGAAGGTCGTCAAGCGCTGGTGAAGCCGCTCCGATGAGCCCCAAGACGCTCTTTCCGGGGACGATGGGCCCTCCGGGCCATGCCCCCACAACGTGACTGGTCGACCCCCCGAACACGCTCGGCGGGGGTCCCACATCTGCACCGTACGCGCGGTTCCGCAGGTGCGAGCGCGTATTTCTGCCCTTGAGCCACATCCGTAGAGAGAAGTGTCGAGGCAATCCACGCAGCGACTTCTCGAACCAAGGTCTCAGGGATGATTCCTCACGTTCACGCACATCGCATTTCCGCAGTCCAGGACTCGCAGGTCGGTCATGCCAGACGACAGGCGCGCGGGGCTGCAAGGAGGGCTGCCCGAGCGGATTGATTCATCGGCTGTGGCTGTCGACAGCAGCACAGTCAGAAGCCACATCGGTGGCCGTCTCCATGGTGGAGGCGCTCCCGGTGACTCGACGGCTTCATGTATTCCGGCGGGCTTGAGTGGTCCTGCCGCAGTCAACGGGCCTACCCCGGGGGAACGAATAGGAGTTCCACGACGGTCGGTCCAAACCAGGAGTAGCCTATGAAGCGTCTCTCCTCGATGAGTCTGGCCCTTGCAACGCTTGGGCTGGCAACCGTCGGCGCGACGAACGAGGCTCAAGCCCAGGACGGCTTTGAGGCCACTGCGTTCCGACCCGCCGTGACGGACTCCGACCTTCGAGACCACGTGCTGATGTATCGTTCCGAGCATCAGGTGCCTGGTGCCGTCGGTCTGAACGCGACGACCGAGTACGTCAACGATTCGTTGGACTACGCATCCGACGGATTCAGCCAGTGCACGGAGAACCTGTGGGGAACCCAGTGGGGTTTCTTCGTCGGTCTCGCCAAGCCTCTCGGCCTTGGTGTCGCCATCCCGACCTATTGGGGTCAGGAGGGCACCGACGGCACCCAGCAGGGTTCCGGCATCGGTGACATGCAGATCGTCCTTCCGATCACCCTGTTCAAGACCCGCGACGACGTCGACAGCGGCAAGGCCCGCGTTGGTGTGTCGCTGATCCCCTACACCCAGGCACCCACCGGCACCAAGAATGCCGACCGCTTCCTGTCCGATGACGCGTGGAGTGGTGGTGGTATGACCCAGGTGTCCGTGGATGCCGGTCCTGTCACCGTGTCCGGTGGTTTCACCGCCGGCTACCGTGGCGCCCGTGACGACGTCGACTTCGAAGGCGGCGCCGAGATCGGTGGTGACCTCGGTCTGATCGTGAAGGCCGGCGACCACCACGCCATCGGCGCGGAAGGTCGTCTGATCTCCAACATCAACGCCGATCCTGCCGATGATGCATCCCGCATCCCGGCGGAGTTCCTCGGTACGTTCCGTGGCCACTACAACGCCGGCTTCAACTGGCTCGTGGGTGCTGGCGCCGGTCTGTCCAACGCAGCAGGCGTGCCTGACTACCGTGTCATGGCCAACCTCGGTTGGACCATCGGCAAGAACCGTCGTGGTGACCTGGATGTCGTGGTCGTCGACCAGAACGGCAACCCCATCTACGGCGCCACCGTCGATGACCAGATGGTCGCCCGCAGCACCAACGCGGAAGGCATGGCCGAGCTGGGTGAGGTCAAGGGCGGCGAGACCGTCAACATCACCGTCACCCACCCCTCTGGTCGCTACACGTCGGCCCAGACCTCTGCCGAGGTCCCCCGTCGTGGCCACAAGACCAAGACGGTGCAGCTCGACTGGAAGCCTGCTGACCTGACCGTCATCACCGAGGGCCCTGGCGGCCGCTCCCTGCAGGGTGCATCCGTCGAGGCTGCGTCCGAGGACGAGCTGTACAGCGGTCTGACCGACGCACAGGGTATGTGGCGCACCGAGCTGTCTCCCGGCAGCTGGGCCGTCAAGGCCGACCTCCTTGGCTTCGAGTCTGCACTCGAGACCATCGAGCTGGCCCCCGCGGAGTCCCGCGTGATCACCCTGCGTCTGGGTGGCGACATGCCTGACAGCATCGATGGTCGCCAGTACTTCGACTTCGACAAGTCCTTCATCCGTGAGAACGAGAAGGACGAGCTCGACATGATCATCGGGTACCTCAACGATCACCCGGAGATCGAGCGCGTCGAGGTCCAGGGTCACACCGATATCATCGGTTCCCACGAGTACAACAACGGTCTGTCCATCCGCCGTGCCAAGGCTGTGGTGCAGTACATGACCGACGCTGGCATCAGCTCCGATCGTCTCGTCATCCGTGGTCTGTCCTACGACTGCCCGGCTGACACCAACGAGACCGACGCTGGCCGCCAGAACAACCGTCGCGTCCAGTACCACATGCTCAAGCCCCACGTGGCCGAGGACTTCTGTAAGGGCAAGGGCGGCATCAACGCCGACGGCAGCCCCTACATGGAGCAGGCCCCTCTGACCGAGGGCGACGGCATGGGTCCCGCCATGGCACCTGGTGTCGAAGTGGAGCAGTCCAGCTCCCAGCCCGAGTGGGATGGCATGCCCGAGTACCCCGTCGACGAGATGGACGAGGACAAGACCAAGCGTGAGGAGCGCCGTGACGAGCGCGAAGAGAACCGTGAGGAGCGACGCGAAGACTACTGACGCGTTGCAGGGGGCCCGCCTTGGGGCGGGTCCCCACCCACACGACTCATGAGGGTGGCCTTCGGGCCACCCTTTTCTGCGTTCTACAGTTGGGGGGCGGGATGGGCGGCGCCCCAAGAGAGACCAACGGGGTCGGGCGCAGCAAGCGGCGCCCCTACGCTGCAGTGCCACAAGGATGGATTGCGGTCCTGCGTCTGTACGTTCCCGCCGCCCGTCCCCGACGGTGTCCCGGCCGTCAGTCCTGGTCCGACACTGGAAAAGGCCCCAACAACCCCGTCCAGGAGGCGGGCATGGGCTGGGTCACGTCACGCTCCATCCACCCCCAGATGCCGTTCTGCCAGGACACCGACAGCCACGCCTGGCCCGGGCCGTACTGCCAGAAGCCGATGCCCGTCCACTCGCCGGTGTCCCCGTCCGTCTGGGCGGGGCCCTGGGCGAGGGGCCACAGGGTCCCGCTCGGCGTGTGCAGCGCCCACAGGGTGTCCCGCTCGTGCCGGCCGGTGTCCTCGGCGATGACGAGCATGTCGAGGGCGGGCAGGAAGGCCAGGTTGTCCGGGTTGGCGATGCCGCGGTCTTCACAGCGACCGTCGGCCGTGGGCAGGCCACGGATCGTCCAGCTCGGCAGGGTGGGGACGTAGGCCGAGTCGATGGGGGCGCCGGTGGTGTCGCTGCGGCCTGCGGCGACCTGCAGGCCCATCACGCCACCACAGACGTTCGGCTCGAACTGCAGGTGATCGGCGTCGGGCAGATCCCAGGTGGGGTCGGCCTTCGTCGCCCCCTTCGTCAGCTCGCTCAGGGCGACGTGCAGGGTCTTCGTGGCCGGGTCGAAGGCGGCGCCCTCCATCTTGCGCCACTCGGAGGTCGCGCCCATCAGCGCGGCGGCGCGGCGGGTCTCCAGCCGGTTCACGACGGCCTCCCCCAGCCCGAGCTCGTCGGTGGGCTTCAGGCACTCCCTGCCGGCGGCGGTGACGATGTCGGAGCAGCCGCGGACGTTCTCGGTGAACAGCTGGCGGAAGGAAAGGCCGGCTGCCATGGCCTCCCGGACGTCCTCGTCGCGGGTGCGGCCCAGGGAGACCCAGTCCATCGGCTGCCCCATGCCCCGGAAACGGGCGGCGTACAGGGTGCCCGACGACAGGTCGCCCGCCTCGTCGGCCACGAACAGGGCCATGATGCCGTTGGTGTGGTCGTCGGTGAGGAACACGGTGCGCCGGTCGGGCATCACCACGCCGATCTCGTGGGAGAAGCGGCCCATGGCCTCGTGGCGCACCAGGCGGTCATCGGGGGCCGCCGATGGGTCGACCTCGACCATCCAGCCCCACCGGTAGGGGTCCGACGAGCCGAGCTCCGCTCCCAGGGCGCGGGACATGGCCGCCAGGGACGGGTCGTCGTCGCGCTGCAGCAGCAGGTTGGCCTCGGGCTCGTACTCCTCGGCGCTCAGCAGGGTGTTCCAGCCGGTGGTCGCGCCGGCGCAGGGCAGCCACAGGGGATCGGACGCACCGATGTCGATCGGGTGGGAGGAGGTGGCCTTGAAGCCCCGGGCCCTGGGCTGCAGCGCCGTCCACCACAGGCCCCCCGGCACGCACTCGAAGTGGCTGAGCAGGCCCCAGGCGCCGCCGGGCTTGCGCCACAGGGCCGTGAAGTCGGCGGCGTGGCAGGAAGTCAGCGTGCCGGACGGGTTCGACAGCGCGTGGCCCTTCACGTCGAACAGCGAGCCGAAGGGCAGATCGCCCCCCCGGGTGGGCTGGCCGGAGGTGGCGAGTACCTGCAGCCACACGGGGGAGCGCAGATCGTCGATCTGCAGCAGGGGCGTGACGTCGAAGCCCTCGGGGCCCTTGGAGGCCTTGGGCGGGGCGACGGTCCAGGCCGGTGCGGCGTGGGCGGCGGCGAGTGCGAGCAGGGTCCACATGGTGCGCTCCAGGGATTTCGTACCCCTTCATACCGTCTGTTGAAGCACGTGGGCCGGCGGGCTTATGGTGTCGCCACGGAGAGTGCATGGCCCAGACCCCTCGTGACCACACCGAGCAGCTCAAGAGGGCCCTTGCGGGCCTTCGGACCCTCAAGGCCAAGGTGGCGCGGCTGGAGTCCTCGGCGAAGGCCGATGTGGCCATCATCGGCGTCGGCTGCCGTTTTCCTGGTGATGTGAACAACCTGGAGCAGTTCTGGCAGGTCTTCGCGACGGGCCGGGACGTGGTGGGCACCGTGCCGCGCAGCCGGTTCGATGCGGCCGCGCTCATGGGCGAACGGGGCGAGCCGGGCAAGCTGTACACCGACGCCGGCGGCTTCGTGCAGGACGTCGAGCACTTCGCGGCGGATCACTTCCGCATCTCCCACCGGGAGGCGCGGTCGATGGACCCCCAGCAGCGGCTGCTGCTCGAGGTGGCCCGGGAGGCCTTCGAGGACGCCGGTCGTCTGCGGGATCTGGCCGGCAGCCAGACGGGCGTCTACCTGGGCGTGGCGCTCACCGACTACGAGCAGCGCACGCTGCGGTCCGAGGATCTGAAGGCCGCCGACATGTACGCCGGCACCGGCGTGTTCAACTCCGTGGCGGCGGGCCGGGTCTCCTACGCCTTCGACCTGCAGGGACCCAACGTCTCCCTCGACACCGCGTGCTCCTCCTCGCTGGTGGCGATCCACCTGGCCGTGGCCGCGCTGCGGGCGGGCGAGTGCTCGATGGCGCTGGCGGGCGGCGTGAACCTGATCCTGTCGCCGGAGGCCTCCGTCGCCTTCTGCCAGATGGGCGCCCTGTCGCCCACCGGTCGCTGCAGGCCCTTCTCGGCGTCCGCCGACGGCTACATCCGCTCCGAGGGCTGCGGGCTCGTGGTCCTCAAGCGCCTCGACGACGCCGTGCAGGACGGCGACCGCATCCTCGGCGTCATCGGCGGCAGCGCCATCAACCAGGACGGTCGCTCCAACGGCCTCACCGCGCCCAGCGTGGGGGCCCAGCGCAGGGTCATCACCGCGGCCCTCGAGGATGCCGGCGTGGCCGCGTCCGACGTGGGCTACCTGGAGGCCCACGGCACCGGTACCCCCCTGGGCGACCCCATCGAGGTGGCGGCCCTGGCCAGCACCTACGGGCCCGGAGACGGGGAGGCCTGGCTCGGCGCGGCCAAGTCCCACCTGGGCCACACCGAGGCCGCCGCCGGCATCGCCGGGCTCCTCAAGGCGATGGAGGTGCTGCGACGGGGCGAGGTGCCGGCGGATCTGCACCGGGCCGAGCCGAGCTCCCAGCTTCCCCTGGCGGGCACCCGCCTTCGGCTGGCGGACGCGCCCGTGCAGGCCCAGGCGGCCGCCGCGGCGGTCTCCTCCTTCGGCATGTCCGGCACCAACGCCCACGTGGTGCTCAAGGCGCCGCCCGTGGTGGAGCGTGCGCCCCGGCAGGGGGACCTGTGGATGCCCCTGTCCGCCGACGAGCCCGAGCTGCTGAAGGCGCTGGCGACCGATCTGCTCGCGGCCCTGGACGCCGGCGCTTCCCTGGACGACCTGGTGGGCAACCTGCGCAGGCGCCCGGCGCTGACCTGGCGGGCCTCCCGCTCCGTGGCCGATCCGGCGCAGGCCCGTGCCTTCCTGGACGAGGTCGCCCGGCGGGGCGGCGTGCAGGCGGGGGAGGGCGCGAGCTGGCTGCTGCGCCTCGAGACACAGGGCATCGATGCCGGGTCGATGGCCGAGCGCCTGGCCCGGCTCACCGCGGCGCTCGGGCAGCCCACCGGCCTGCAGACCACGGGCGAAGGACACCTGGCGGTGGCCCGCTGGCTCGGGCTGGTCGACGCCCAAGCCACCGAGCTCGGCCTCGACGCGCCGCCCCGGGCACCGTTCTGGTGGTGGGACGTCGATGGGCAGCCGTTCGAGGGCCGTCCCCGTGAGGCCTCGGCCTGGACCGACCCGGACGCACAGGGCACCTGGCTGACCCTGTCGGCCGACACACAGGTGGGGGCGCTGCTCGATGCCGCCTTCGTCGCCGGCCTGGACGTCACGGCCGAGGGCGCGCCAGCCCCGGGCTCCGCGCCCCGCACGCCCCTTCGCCGGGACCACCTGTGGATCGCGCCGCCGGACCACCTGCCCACGCTGCACGCGCTGCCTTCCCTGCGGGAGGTCTGGGTGCCCGTGGAGCTCGCGGAGGGCGATGGCTGGGTGCCCTGGCGTCCCGGCGCCGAGCTGCCGGACGTGGAACGGGTGGCCCTGGTGGTCGACGAGGGGGCCGAGGATCTCGCCGCCCCCCTGGTGGTCCTCAAGGACCTCATCCGACGGGGCCGTCCCTTCCGCGTGGTCGTCCGGGCGGCGGAGGACCACCCCGCGGCCGCGCTGACCCTCGGCATGGCCCGGGTGGCGGCCAGTGAGCACCCGGACCTGCTCGAAGGCATCGTGCAGGTCCAGGACGACACCCGTGCGGGGCTGACCGTGGAGCCCCTCAAGGGCCGTGAGGTGCGCCTGCGTGCCGGGGAGTGGACGTCCCTGTCGCTGCGCAGCGGTGCCGAACCCCTGGTGGAGCCCCGTGACGTCCAGGGCACCTGGTGGGTCGTCGGCGCCACCGGGCTGATCGGCGAGCACCTGGCCCGGGGTCTGGTCGCGCGAGGGGCGGAGGGCCTGATCCTCAGCAGCCGCGCCATCGAGGAGGTGCCGGACTGGGCCGAGTCCCTCGGCGTCCCCGTGCGCTGTGAGCCGCTCGACGTGGCGGACACCGAAGCGGTCACGGCCCTCACCGCCGACCTCCTCCCGGACCTCGCCGGCGTGGTCCTGGCGGCCGGTGGCCTGGCCGACGCCCCCCTGATCGATGCCACCGCCGACGACCTCCACGCGCAGCTCGCCGCCCGGGTGGAAGGCCTGCGGGCCCTCGATCACGCCCTGCGCGCCCGGCACGAGGTGGAGCTGCTGGTGGTGGGCACCGCCTCGTCCCTGTTCGGCCTGCCGGGCCAGGGGGTCTACGGCGGCGTGCAGGAGGTGGTGCGCACCGTCGTGGGCGCCCGCCGTCGCGCCGGCTTCATCGTCGATCTGCTCCGCTACGGCCCCTGGACGGGCGGCGTGGTGGCGCCGGCCACCCGGGAGCGCCTCCGCCGGCAGGGCTTCGGACCGCTGCAGCCCCACGAGGGCGTCGCGGCCCTCGATCTGGCCAGGGAGGACGCCGCCTGGGTGCGCTTCGACCCCGAGCGGGTGTCCCGTCAGCTCCGCTCTCCGCGTCTCGCCCACGCCCTCGGCCTGACCCTCACGGCCGCGCCCGCCCGCGATGCCGCCGACGCCGAGTCCCTCGTGCGTGGCGTGCTGGCGGAGGTGCTGGGACGATCGGATGCCCGCGACCTCGATCTGCACGCCGGCTTCTTCGATCTCGGGCTCGACTCCATGACGGCGGTGCTGTTCGCCCGGGAGCTCGAGGCGGCCCTCGGCGAGCCGGTGGCCACCACCGTCGTGTTCGACCACGCCACGCCCGCCGCCCTGGTGCAGGCCCTGTCGGAGGCGCGTCCCGCCAGGCAGTCGACCCGCGACCGCCACACCGGCGAGCCCATCGCCATCGTCGGCACGTCCTTCCGGCTTCCCGGGGCCGACGACCTCGACGGCCTGTGGGAGGTCCTCACCTCCGGCCGTGAGGTGTTCGTGCCGATCCCGCCCTCACGGTGGGATCACCGGGCCGTGTACCACCCCGATCCCGGCACCCCGGGTCACACCTACGTGCGTGAGCTGGGCATGCTCACGGGCGTCCGGGCCTTCGAGCCCGAGTGGTTCGGCATGTCCGGCCACGAGGCCGCCGCCCTCGACCCCCAGCAGCGCCTGCTCCTCGAGTCCTCCGTGGGGGCCCTCGAGAGCGCCGGCATCCCCCTCGACAGCGTCGAGGACGCCTCGGCCGGCGTCTTCGTGGGCATCGGTCCGTCGGACTACCGCAGCCTGCTCACCGACGTTCCCCGTGAGGTGCTCCGCTACGTGGGCACCGGCAACGAGGCCTCCTTCGCCGCCGGCCGCGTGAGCCACGCCCTGGGCCTGCGCGGTCCGGCCGTGAGCCTGAACACGGCATGCTCCAGCTCGCTGGTCTCCCTGGCCATGGCCGTCGACGCCCTGCGGGATGGTCGCTGTGAGCTGGCCCTCGCGGGTGGCGTGCACCTGATGCTCACGCCGTCGAGCACCATCGACCTGTCCCAGCTCGGCGCCCTGTCGCCGACCAGCCGCTGCCACACCTTCGATGCCTCGGCAGACGGCTACGCCCGCTCCGAGGCCGTGGGCATGTTCGCCCTCAAGCGGCTGTCGGATGCGCTGCGCGACGGCAACCCTGTCCTGGCGGTGGTGGAGGGCGTCGCGGTGGGCCACGACGGCCGTGCCGCCGGCCTCACGGTGCCGAGCGGACAGGCCCAGCAGCAGGTGATCCGCCAGGCACTGGCCGACGCCCGGCTCGTCGCGGAGCAGGTGCAGGTGGTGGAGACCCACGGCACCGGCACCCCCCTGGGCGATCCCATCGAGGTGGGCGCGCTCCGTGAGGTGTACGCGGGCCACCGGGAGGAGCCCCTGCGGCTCACGGCGGTCAAGTCCCACCTGGGCCACGGAGAGATCGCGGCGGGTGTGGCGGGCCTGGCGGCGGCCATCGCGATGCTGCGACACCGGCGCACCTACCCCGTGAGGGGACTCACGCGGCCGAACCCGGCGCTTCCCCTGGGGAGCTGGGTCGACCTGCAGGCCGCCGAGCTGCCCACGGGTGAGCCGCTGCGGGTGGGCGTGAGCGGCTTCGGCCTGTCGGGCACCAACGCCCACGTCATCCTCGCCTCGCCCCCGCCGCCCATCCCCCGTGAGGCCCTGGCGCCCCTCGGGCCGCCGGCCTTCCTGGTCACCGGTCGCACCGAGGCCAGCGTGCGGGCCACCGGAGAGCAGGTGGCGCGACGCATCTCCGAGGGGGAGGACGTGCGCGCCCTCGCCCGTCGGCTCGCCGGCCGTGAGGTCGGTCCGTGGGGGCTGTGCGCGGCGGGCGAGAACAGCGACCTGCTCACGGCCCTCGCCGGTGGCGAGGTCGGGCGCCTGCGGCACGGTCCGCTCGTCTGGCTGTTCACGGGCCAGGGAAGCCAGTATCCGGGCATGGGCCGCGCCCTGTACGACCTGTCGCCGGGGGCCCGTGAGGTCTTCGACGCCATGGATCGGCGGATGCAGCAGCTGCGGGACGTCTCGCTGCTGCCGCTGCTCCTCGACGACGCCGACCGGCGGGTGCACCGCACCGAGTGGACCCAGCCGGCCCTGTACGTGCTGCAGCTCGGCATCGCCGCCTTCTGGGAGGAGCTCGGCCTGCAGCCGGACGTGGTCATGGGCCACTCCATCGGCGAGGTGGCGGCCGCCGTCGTGGCCGGCGTGCTGAGCGCCGAGGACGGCCTGGACCTGGTGGAGGCTCGTGGCCGCACCATGGGCGAGCTGCCCGGTGGGGGCGCCATGGTGGCGCTGTCGGTGGCGGAACACGCGCTGCCGCAGCCGCTGCCGGAGGGCGTCGACCTCGCCGCGGTGAACGCCCCCCGTTCGCTGGTGCTCTCCGGCGACGAGGAGGCCCTCGAGGAGCTGGTGGCGGCCCTGGGTCCAGATGTGCGGGCTCGCTGGCTCAAGGTCTCCCACGCCTTCCACAGCCACCGCATGACCCCCGCGTTGGCCCCCTTCCGGGAGGTCGTGTCCGGGCTCACGCTGTCGGAACCCCGCATCCCCCTGGTGAGCACGGTCACCGGCGGCCTCGCCTCGCGTGAGCTCACGGATCCGGAGCACTGGGTCCAGCAGATCCGCCTGCCCGTGCGCTACCGGGACGCCGTGGCGGCCCTGCCCGCCGATGCGTGCCTGTTCGAGATCGGGCCCCACCCGATCCTCACGGGTCTGGCCTACCGCCAGCGGGACGACGTGAGCACGGTGTACGCCCTGCACCGGGACCAGGAGCAGGCCACCTGCCTGGCCTATGCCGTCGCCAAGGCGGGCCGGGCCGGCCTGCCGGTCGATCTGGCCCGCTGGAACGGTCGTGCGTCCGTCCCCGAGAGAGGCCTGCGCACGGTCTTCGGCCGCCGTGAGGTCTGGGCCGGCGCCCATGCCCCCACGTCGGTGATACTGCCCGTGCTCCACAGGGCCTGGGTGCCCGCAGCGGTCGACGCCCTGGAGCAGGTGCCCCTCACGGTGCCCGAGGGCGAGGGCATGCCCTCGGTGCTGCAGGCCCTGGAGACCCTGCAGTCGGACGGGCCCCATGCCCTCACGGCGTCGGCGGGCGTGGCGGCGTTGACCCGCACGGCCCGTGCCGAGGGGCTCGATGTCCGGCTCGTGCACGGTCATCCCGAGGGCGGCATCCCGTCCGATCAGGGCTTCGAGCTTCGCTGGCGCAGCGGCTGGACCCGTCCGGAGTGGACCCGTGAGGAGGTCGCCGCCGAGCCCGCCGAGGTCTCGGGCACCTGGTGGATCATCGGAGGCACCGGCGGGCTCACGAAGGCGCTGGTGGACGTCCTGGCCGGTCAGGGTGCCGAACGGATCCTCGTCTCCTCCCGCTCCGTCACCCCGGCCGACCTGGAGCCCCTGGCGGTCGATGGCGTCACCCTGCAGTCCGTGCCCTTCGACGTCACGGAGACCGACCCGCTCATGCGCAAGGCCGTGGCCCGCACGGTGCTCCGTGAGGATGCCCCCCTGGCCGGCGTGATCCACGGTGCAGGGGTGCTCGCGGATGCCCCGGTGGAACGGCTCACGCTGGACGACCTGCAGCGCTGCGCCGGGCCCAAGGTGGCCGGCCTGCGCACGCTGCTCGAGCTGGTGCCCGAGGACGTCCCCATCGTCTGCCTGTCGTCCCTCGCCGCGCGCCTCGGGTTCCCGGGCCAGGGGGCCTACGGCGCCGCCAACGAGCGGATGGCCGCCCTGGCGGCCCGGGCCCGTGAGTCCGGCCGACCGGTGAAGGTCCTGGAGCTCGGTCCGGTGATGGACTCGGGCATGGTCCGGCAGGCCAACCTCGATCTGATGGCCGCCCAGGGCATGGGCACCCTCACGCCTCACCAGGCCGCCCAGGCGGCGCTGCACCTGCTGGCCGGGGAGGAGGGGGCCCTCACGGTGGCGGATCTCGACGTCGCCCAGCTCCACGCGGCACGGCCCTGGATGCTGCCCCGCGTGGCCGCGCCTGCCGTGGTCGAGGTGGAGCCGCAGATCCGCCAGGTCCTCCGGGACGTCCTCGGGCTGCCGGCCCAGACCGTGATCGACCCCCTCGCGGGCTTCTTCGACCTCGGCCTCGACTCGATGACGGCCGTGGATGCGGCCACCCGCCTGGCCACCCGGCTCGGGCGGCCCGTGCCGAGCACGGCCTTCCTCGACCACCCCCACCTGCAGGCCCTCACGCGTGCGCTCACGCCGGAGGCGGAGGCGGTCGACGCGCCCGAGACCGCCCGTGAGCTGGGCGGTCCGGTCGCCATCGTGGGCATGGCCTGTCGGTTCCCCGGCGGCGCCGACGATCTGCAGGGCTACTGGCAGCTGCTCACCCAGGGCACCGACGCCATTGTCGACGTGCCGGCCGAGCGCTGGTCCCGGGCCGACTGGTACGATCCCACCCCGGGCACCCCGGGGCACACCTACGTGTACCGGGGCGGCTTCCTGGAGGATGTCGCCTCCTTCGAGCACGGGGCCTTCGAGCTGGGCGAGGACGAGGCCCTGTGCCTGGATCCCCAGCAGCGGCTGCTGCTTCAGGTGGCCGACGAGGCCCTGGCGGACGCCGGCATCGGTGACACCGTGGGTGCTCGCGGGGCCGTGTTCGTGGGCATCGGGGGACACGACTGGGAGCGTCGCCTCGAGGAGTCCGGCGTGGCCAGCCGCTTCCCTGGCCTCACGGGCACCGGCAACGACGCCTCCTTCGCCGCCGGCCGGCTGTCCCATCGCCTGGGGTGGCGGGGCCCGTCCATGGCCTTCGACACCGCCTGCTCCTCGTCCCTGGTCGCCACCCACATGGCCGTGCAGGCCCTTCGGGACGGCAAGGCCGACGTGGCCCTGGCTGCCGGCGTCCGACTGATGCTGCACCCGGCCGACACCGTCCGCCTGAGTGCCCTGCGGGCCCTGTCCCCCTCCCAGCGCTGCGCGCCCTTCTCGAGCGAGGCCGACGGCTACATCCGCGGCGAGGGCTGCGGCGTGGTGGTCCTCAAGCGCCTGGCCGATGCCGAGCGGGACGGCGACCGCATCTGGGGCGTCATCGAGGGCACCGCCATGGGCCACGACGGCCGCGCGGCCGGGCTCACGGTGCCCAGCGGGCAGGCCCAGACCGAGGTGATCCGCGCCGCCCTGGCCGATGCCGGCCTCACGGGCGCGGATGTCGATGCGGTGGAGGCCCACGGCACCGGCACCCCCCTGGGCGACCCCATCGAGCTGGCCGCACTGCAGGAGGCCTACGGTGACCGTCCTGCCGAGTCTCCCCTGGTGGTCTCGTCGGTGAAGTCGCAGATCGGACACACCGAGCTCGCCGCCGGCGTGGCGAGCCTCATCAAGACGGTGCTGTGCATGCACCACCACCGTCACGGCTTCACCCTGCACCTGGATGCCCTCAACGAGGCGCTGGAGCGGCGCATCCCCTGGTGGCTCACCACCCACGCCGCCGCCTGGCCCCGCACCGACCGCCCGCGCCGGGCGGGCGTCAGCAGCTTCGGGCTGTCGGGCACGAACGCCCACCTCATCGTCGCCGAAGGGCCCGCCGCCGAGACCCCGCCCCGTCCCGGGCTGCGGCTGCCCCTGCCCGTGCTGCTCGGTGCGGGCTCCAGGGCCGGGCTGCGCGCCACCGCCGACCGGCTGCGCGGACACCTGACGTCCCTCACGGACGTGCCGGTGGAGGTGGTGGCGGGCTCCCTTCGGGATCGGCCGGCCGGTCTGGTCCGCTGGGGGGCGCTGGTGGGCGACCACGCCGCCCTCACGTCGGCCCTGCAGACCCTCGACGGTGCCGCCGTCGCCGCGAACCGCGCCGGGCCGCTGTGGCTGTTCACCGGTCAGGGAAGCCAGCATGCGGGCATGGGCAAGGGTCTGTACGAGGCCAGCGACGTGTTCCGGGAGGCCTTCGACGAGGTCGATGCCCTCTTCACGCCCCTGCGTGGCGCCTCCCTGCGCGAGGTGATCTTCGAGGCCGCCGAGCCCCTGGACCACACCGAGTGGACCCAGCCTGCCCTCTTCGCCCTGCAGGTGGCCCTCGCCGCCCTGTGGCGGTCGGTGGGCGTCGAGCCTGCCGCCGTGATCGGCCACTCCGTCGGCGAGCTGGCCGCGGCCTACGTCGCCGGCGTGCTGTCCCTGGAGGACGCCGTCACCCTGGTGGAGGCACGCTCCCGGCTGATGGGCAAGGTGCCCTCCGGTGGCGCCATGGCGGCCCTGGCCTGCGATGGCCGCACCGCCGACGAGCTGGTGCAGGGCCACGACGACCTGCACCTGTCGGCGGTCAACGGGCCGGCCGATCGGGTCTACGGTGGTCCGGCGGGAGCGATCGACGATCTGGTCGCCCGCGCCGGGGAACGGGGCGTGAGGGCGCGAAGGCTCACGGTCTCCCACGCCTTCCACACCCCCCAGATGCAGCCTGCCGCCGACGGCATGGCCGACATCCTCGGTGGCATCGAGCTGCGGGCGCCGCACCTCACGGTCATCCCCACTGCGGGCCCCACCGACGACGAGACGGCCTGGGCCCGTCCGTCCTACTGGGTCGACCAGATCCTGCAGCCCGTGGACTTCGCCGGCGCGCTCCGCCGTGCCGCCGACCTCGACCTGACGGTGGGGCTCGAGATCGGCCCCCACCCGGTCCTGACCGCCCTCGGCCGCAAGGCCGAACTGCTCACCGCCGATGCCGCCAGCCTGCGTCGGGGTCACGACGACGGTGGCACCTTCGCCGCGGCCGCCCTCGCGCTGCACCTGCGCGGCATCGACGTGGACTTCGGCCGCTGGGCCGCACCGGGGCAGACGGTCTGGCTGCCGCCGGTGGTGCGCAAGGGCCCCCGCCTGTGGGTGGATGCTCCCGGTCGCTCCGTGGCGCCGGCGCCTGCATGGCGGCGGATGTGGGTGCGCCACCAGGGAGAGGGCATCCCCAGCCGGGTGCACCTGGTGCACACCCACGGCCCCGACCTGCGGGAGATCCTGCAGGCCGCCGGCGCGCGCCTGGTGGGCCCGACACAGGCGGAGATCCTGCTGGTCCCCCTGATGCAGCTGCACGAGGGCCTCGACGGCCTCGCCCAGCTCGAGTCCCTGCTCGCGGCCCTTCCCGAAGGCGCCCCGGTCTGGTTCCTGATCCCCGAGGACCGGGCCCACACCCTCGGTGGCTTCCTGCGCTGCTGGTCCCAGGAACACCCCGGCCGCTGGGGCGGCTTCGTCCGGGTCGGCGAGCCGCTGCGACACACCGGCTGGACGTCGGGCCTCGGCGCCTCCGGCGAGGACGAGCTGCGGGCCGACGGCTCCGGCCTGTGGGCGGCACGCCTCGAGGAGGCCCCCACGGCCTCCATCGACCTCGAAGGCGGCGTCATCGCCATCACCGGCGGCACCGGCGCCGTCGGGCGGGCGTTCGGCGCCTGGCTCCGGGAGCAGGGCATGGAGCCGGTGCTCCTGGCCCGCACCTCTCCCGATGAGCTGCCCGAGGGCGTCCGCTTCCACCCCTGCGACGTCACCGACCCCGCACAGGTGGCCGATGCCCTGGCCTGGTGCGCCGAGCTCGGACCGGTCCGCGGCGTGATCCACGGCGCCGGCGTCCTCGCGGACGCGTCGGTGGGGCACATCGACTGGGTCGCCAGCGAGCGGGTCTGGCGGGTCAAGGTCGATGGAGCCCGCCACCTGCTCGACCACCTGCCCGATGGTGCCCGCCTGTGGGTGGTCTCGAGCGCGGCCGCCTGGCTCGGCGCCCCCGGACAGGCGGTGTACGGCGCGGCCAACGGCTTCCTGGAGGATCTGGACGCCACCGATGCCCGCGTGGAGGCCCTCGCCTTCGGCCCCTGGGCCGGCGGCGGCATGGCCGAGCCCTTCGGTCGCTCCATGGAGCAGCGGGGCATCCGGCTGCTCGCCCCTGACGCCGCGCTGGCCGCCTGGGCCGCCACCGGGGGCGTGGGCCCCACGGCCGTCTTCGACGCGGACTGGTCCTCCTATGCGGCACGGCACGAGGGCGCGGACCGGGTGAGCCTGCTCCGCCGGATCGTGCCTTCCGGCAGGGCGTCCACCGGCACGTCCCGGGCCGAACCGCTGGATGCGGCCAAGGTCCGTGCCCTGGTGGAGGCGGCGTTCTCGGCTGCCACCGGCCGCCCGCCGGAGGTGCGCCTGCACCCCACCGACGGCTTCTTCGACCAGGGCCTCGACTCGCTGTCGGCGCTGTCCATGGCCGACCGGCTGGGCCAGTCCCTCGGCCGGCCCATCAGCTCGGCGGCGCTGTTCGATCACAGCAACCTGCAGGATCTGGTGGCCTGGCTGTCGTCGTCCGACGAGATCCCGCAGACCACCACCGGCGCCACCGCCCCCGCCGAGGCCGATCCCCTGGTGATCGTCGGCGCGTCTGGCCGCCTGCCCGGGGCGCCCACCCTCGACGCGCTCTGGCAGGTGCTCGTGCAGGGCCGCACGACCGTCGGCGACCCGCCGGACGGTCGCTGGGAGGGCATCGACGCCCTGTACGATCCCGAGCCCGGCACCCCCGGACGCCTGTACACCCGCAAGGGCGGCGTGCTCGACGACGTGGCCGGCTTCGACCCGCTGTACTTCGGCATCTCCCCCCGGGAGGCGGTGGCGATGGACCCCCAACAGCGGCTGCTGCTGGAGCTCGGCGTGGAGGCGCTGCAGGACGCCGGCCTGTCCCCCTGGGGCCTGCGGGGCCGCAAGGTGGGTGTGTGGGTGGCCACGGGGCCATCCGAGTACGGCGGGCGCTTCCCGGACGACACCGACAACCCCTACGTGGGCGCCGGCAACGACGCGTCCTTCGCGGCCGGAAGACTGTCCTACGTGCTCGGCGTGCAGGGACCGGCGATGACGGTCCAGACCGCCTGCTCCGCCTCCCTGGTGGGCCTGCACCTGGCCGCCGACGCCCTGCGCAACCGGGAGTGCGAGCTGGCCCTGGTGGGTTCGGTCAACCTGGTCCTCGACCTGCAGGGCACGGTCAAGCTGTGCCAGCTGCGGGCCCTGAGCCCGACGGGCGCCTGCAAGGCCTTCGACGCGTCTGCGGACGGCTACGTCCGCAGCGAGGGCGGCGGTTTCGTGGTGGTCACCCGCGCCTCCGTGGCCCGGGAGCGCGGTCTGCAGCCCATCGCCGTGCTCGCCGGCTCGGCGGTGAACCACGACGGACCCTCCAGCGGTCTCACCGCCCCCAACGGCGCCGCCCAGGCCCGCCTGCTCCAGGACGCCTGGGCCGCCGCCGGCATCAGCGGCCGGGATCTCGGCTACCTCGAGGCCCACGGCACCGGCACGAAGCTGGGCGATCCCATCGAGGGGCGGGCCATGGCCCAGGCCCTCGGCACCCGCGGCGGGCCCCTGCCCATCGGCTCGGTGAAGTCCAACGTCGGCCACCTCGAGCTCGCCGCCGGCATGGCGGGCCTGCTCAAGGTCCTGCTGATGATGAAGCACCGGCAGCTGGTGCCCACGTTGCACGTGCAGCAGCGCAATCCGGAGCTGCCGGGCCCGGACGTCCTCGACATCGTGCAGGAGGTCCGCCCCTGGACGACCGACCTGGTGGCCGGCGTCAGCAGCTTCGGCCTGTCGGGCACCAACGCCCACGTCGTGCTGCAGGCATGGCCGGATGTGACGCCGCCGCCCCTGCCGCAGGGACTCGGGGCCTTTGCCGTGATCTCCGGTCGCGCGCCCCGTCAGGTGACCGCGCGCGCCGAGCAGCTCGCCACCGTCGGCACGAACGACCTCGACGCGCTCGGAGCCGCCACCGCCCGGCGCCTCGACGGCGGCCCCACGCGTCTGTTCGCCTGGGGCCTCGACGGCAAGGCGCTGTCGGAGGCGCTGCCCCTGGCACAGCCCTCCGAGATCGTCCCGCCGGGCGGCCGCCTGGTGTTCGGCTTCGGCGCCACCTCCCACGCCGATCCGGAGCTGGTGCAGGCGCTGACGGCGCACCCGTCCTTGCAGCCCGAGGTGATGATGCTCCGCCAGCACACGCCGGGCCTGCACAGCAAGGCCAGCGAGATGCTGTGGGAGACGCTGTCGGTGCAGATCCTGAGCCTGCGGCTGTTGCAGCTCGCCGGCCTCACCCCCGATCTGACCGTGGGCTGGGGCATCGGTCGACTCACCGCCGCCCTGGCGGACGACACGATGTCGCTGGGGCCCGTCCTCGACGCCGCGACCCGTTGGTGCGCCGCCCTCGACGCCGCGCCGGCCCGGGGGATGGTGTGGATCCGGGTGTCCCCATCGGAGCTGCCGCCGCTGCCGGAGGAGCTGGTGCTGGCGTCGGTCCTGTCCGACCGGGAGGTGGTGGTCAGCGGTCCGTCCCGCCCCCTCACCGACTGGCTGGCGATGCACGAGGGCCTGCCCCACCACCGGTTGCAGGTGGATCGGGCGGTCCACGGACCCCAGGCACCGGTGTGGCCGTCCGAGGGCGAGGGGCCGGAGCATCCGCTCGCCCGCCTGGGCCGCAAGGAGGACCTGCGTCCCCTCGGCGACGGCCGCAGCGGCACCTGGGAGACCTTCGTCGAGGTGGGCTCGGCCCAGGGCCTCGCCGGGGTGCTTCGCCGGGCAAGCGTGCTGAAGGGCGTGCGGGTGCTGCCCACGGCGCTGGTGTCGATGGAGGCGCCGAGGCTCGCCGGGCTGGTGCAGGCGCTGGGCGCGCTGTGGCAGCGGGGCAGGGCAGTGGACTGGGCGCCGATCGTCGGGGGGCATCCCGGTCCGGATCTGCCGCCGCCGGCGTGGGAGCGGAAGCGGTTGTGGCAGGAGGTCGACGTCGCGAAGGAAGCTGCGCAGGTTGCTGTGGCTGTCGAGGCTGCGGAGCCTGTGGCGGTGGCCAGGCCCGGAATTCCTGGATGGGCCTGGTTGCTTGTGGGTGGTGGCCTTGGGGCGGTGATCGGCTGGTTGCTGGGGTGACGGGCCCGGCCTGGGCGTGAAGCTGGGGGCCTGGGCCGCTGCGCGGGGCCACCACGGAGCCACGGAGATCCACTGAGGTTCACGGAGAGAACCCGCTTGTTCTGGTGACCTACATCCATGAGCCCAACCCGAAAGGGCTGTGGCGGGCCGAGATGGGATGCATTTGATCCAGAGTCTTGGAGTTCATGAGATGTCGGAGAGGCCTGTGGAGCGTGGATCTCTCTTGAGAATGGGTGCCATCGAACTGACCTGGGATTCTTGGAATTCTCATCTCCTCCCAGACTCTGGATCAAATGGTCCCTCCACGCCCCGCCAACGTCATTTCGCGGAGGCGTGATCCTCAATTGCCATCCCTCGAGGTGCCGGGTGCCATTGAACCTCTCGCAGGCATCTGGGAATTCTCATCTCCTCCCAGACTCTGGATCAAATGGTCCCTCCACGCCCCGCCAATGCCTCCCCACCCGACCGGTCCTCGGACATCCGGGGTTGCTCGTCACCATCTGTAGCCTCCCGTCCCGACATCCGTCCCCCACTGGGAGACCGCCACATCGGAGGCTACGCTGCAGGATCTGGAGGCACCATGAACCGACTCATCCTGCTGGCCGCGTTCGCATTCGCCTGCGAGACCGACCCGGTGGACGACCCCTCGTACGAGCCGAACCCCGAGGGTGCGCTCCCCGAGGAGCCGCTCGTGGTGCCGCCGCCCGAGGGCCCCGACGCCGACGGGGATCTCCTCGCCGACGCCGACGAGGCGGCCGCGGGCACCGATCCGAACGACCCGGACTCCGACGGCGACGGCTGGCTTGATGGCGAGGAGGTCTGGGAGGGCACCGATCCCCTCCGCCCCCGCGACCATCCCTACACCGGCGGCTGGCGTATCGATGGCTGCCGCAACGACATCGTCTTCCAGGGCCACCGCCTCGGCGAGGTCGCCAGGGACTTCGAGCGCACCGACCAGTTCGGGGACACGCTGAACCTGTACGACTTCTGCGACCGCGCCGTCCTGCTGGTCAGCTCCGCCGACTGGTGTGCCGCCTGCCAGGCCGACGCCCCCGACTTCCAGCAGATGTACGAGGACTACGGCCACCGTGGCTTCATCGTCATCACCCTGCTCATCGAGGGCGATCAGATGGTCTGGTCCGACGCCTTCGGCCTGACCCACCCGGTCGTCGACGACGAGCGGGGGCAGATCACGGCGAGGTACCACGGGTCGGGGACCTTGGGGCTGCCGGCGACCGTGCTGCTGGCGCCTGGGCTCGAGGTCGTGGACATCAACGGAAGGGTGAGGCGGAGCGACATCGAGGCGGTGTTGCCCAGGTAGGGCGTGTCCTAAATTCCCTCCATCTTGACTTGGGGCATTGAACCGTAGGGGCGGGCCTTGGTCCGCCCGTGTTCGCACCCGCGATGAACACGCGGGACGGCGGGCGAACCCGACACAACGTATGCCTTGCCTTCTTCGCGCGGACGAAGGTCGGTGCGCCGGCGCCACGAACCACCGGCCCTGCCGCGAACGACCATGGATCAAGAGACGTGATGATGTGCGCCTTGCCCAGCGCCATGGGAGAGGTAGCACGCTTCAAGTGTTTTTTTTGCATCTAGGATGACGATGGTTGTTCCCCGTGAGTCATCGAGTGTGCGGAAGTTGGTGCGAAGGGCAGACGCGCGTCTTGTCAGCTCAGTGGTACCTGTCACAGGCCGCTTGGGGTGGCTTTCGAGATGGTTGAAATGCTGTTGAAGCACGCGATTTCACATGCGCTGGTGTGGGGGACACTGCTGGCTGGCTGTGCCGAGCCCGTACCGACCAGGCAGTTCGACACCATCATTGACTGCACTGGCCCCCTGCTTGTTGCTGTGTCCGAAGCCGAGGCACTCTCCCGTCTGGACGTGGATGGTGATGGTGAAGTCACACCAGCGGATCTGTCGCCCGGGGAGTCGGTGGCCATCTTGCGGATGCCAGGTACCCACATCGACTTCATGCGAGAGGCAAACCACGGGGTTTCCATACACTCGGATCGGCATGCGTACGTGGTGGAGGATGACGAAGACCTCGTTTTGAACATGTCGATCAATTGCATGCCGACCTCGCAGCTGGCCCTTGCCTTCGACTTGGCCGACCTGGAGGATGGCTCTCTGCAAGCTTGGGAGCTGACGGGTTTTGCATTCTCCTCTGATGAGGCGAATGCCGCGACATCGTACGATGTGCAGGCGTACGGAGACATCGAAGGGTACGTGTCTGAGGGGCGTCTGTCGGGCATTCTTCGAGGGTTTGCCGCGGGTGCTCTGTATTCGAGCGTCCCCGAAGAGGTAGGCCTGTCCTACGTGACAGGTCAGTCGGTTCAGGTGGAAGCACTGGTGTTTCGGGACATCGAGGTGGTTCGATGATCCGTTTCGCTGGCCTCCTTGGTCTGGCTGTGTGCGCGGGATGTGTGACGACCAGCTACGACAGGCCCTATGACACACTCATCGAATGTCCTGTGCCGGACGACCTGCTTGGCATGACACCCAGTGACGCAGAATCAGTCGCGGATATGGACGGGGACGGAATTCTCACAGAATTGGATGCCCGTTGGAGAGAGGGAGTCGCTGTGGTGGCACTCGAAGGCGTGCATGAGCTCACCGGACAGGTTGCCGATCCCGGATTTTCGGTGCATTCAGATTTCGACACTCTCTTGTATGCTCCCGATCCGCGCTACATGGATGGACTGGAGTGGAGTGTGCAACTAGAGTTGACGTGTCTGCCACATCTTCGCATTGCGGTGTGGTTCCAGGCGCCGGACAATCTAGAAGAAGGAACTTATGAAGTAGATGTTGCAGGTGTTGATGTGTATACACACGAAATGGGCAGCACATCAGTGGGTGAGTGGTCACCAACTGCTGAAGGGGTCATGCATATCACCGAAATATCGAGTTCGGGTGTGTCGGGCTACTTCGACGGTTCTGCTATCGTGCCCATTGTGACGATCATTCCCTACGAGTATCCAACGGGCCAATCCCTGTTGATCGAGGCCTTGGCTTTCCACGATGTTCCCGTGGTTTCCCCGAGAATCTGACGCAATGTCCCCGTGATTCGGCTGGTAGAGCTTGATGCTCTCGCTTCGCCAGTTGTTCGTCCGAGAATGAACCTGGGCGGACAATCCGAAACGGGCTCTCCGACACGTCACAAGGTCTGTGGGATCTGCTTCTCCCATGCGATGCACGGGATCTTCTACCGAGAACCGACGTTAATGCCGCACACGCACATCCCACAAGGGCCACGGGCCACGGGCCACGGGACGGGTAGGCAAACGGGTTGTCCGGTACGGCCGGTTCCCGTGCTACACAACCTCCGCCCCCTCCGGAGCTCCCATGTGGCACCACGACCCCGGCTTCCTGGACCAGATCGAGCAGGCCGTCCAGACCATCGAATCCACCACCGACGCCGAGATCGTCGTGGTCGTGGCCTCAGCCTCCGGTGACTACCCGGGCCTGCACGCCTTCCTGGCCGGCATGTGGTCGATGATCATCGGCGTCGTGCTCATCCTGGTGCCCTTCACCATCACGCCCATCGACCTGCTGATCTCCCTGTTCCTGTCCTTCTGGATGGCCTGGTACCTGCTCGACCTGCCCAAGGCGCGGCCCCAGTGGATCTCCATCTTCTCCCGCTACCGGCGCTTCGCGGTCACCCAGCACCGCGCCGTCCTTCGCCGCGCGCGCGAGGAGTTCGTCCTCGAGGCCGTCCACGGCACGCCCAACCGGTCCGGCGTGCTGGTGCTCGTCTCGGCCGCCGAGGCGAAGGTGGTGGTCATCGGCGACCTCGGTGTGCAGGGTGAGGTTCCCGAAGGAGAGCTCGCCTTGGCCCAGCGCCGCTTCGACGCCATGACCCGTGACGACTTCCTCGCCGGCCTGCACGAGCTCGGCCGGGTGCTGTCGATCCACCTGCCCCACGGTCCGGAGTCCGACGACGTCGACCTGCCCAACGCACCCCGGGTGAAGCCATGAAGGGCGATGGCATGAAGCGGCTGCCCGCAACACTCGCCGCCCGCCTCGCCACGCTGCCCCGCTGGCAGTGGGCCGTGGTGGGCGCCGTGGCCCTGGCGATCGCGTCCGAGGCCGAGGCCCGGGTCGGCGGCGGCCAGAGCTACGGGCGTCGCGGTGGCGGCGGCAGCTACGGCGGCTCCAGCGGCGGCGGCGACGGCCTCGGCATCCTGGTCTACTACCTGCTGCGCCTCGTCATCATGTACCCGCACATCGGCATCCCCCTGCTGATCGTGATCGGCTTCCTGTTCTACATGAACCAGCGGGGCCAGCGCCGCGCCCACGTGGGCGACATGCGCCACCTCGACCAGCGGGTCTCCGAGTTCGAGCGCCGCCCGGTCCACGCGCCCCCTCGCCGGGACGTCCGGGTGCTCGAGGAGCTGCAGCTCGCCGACCCGTCCTTCTCCCGGGTCATCCTGATGGACTTCCTGCAGCTCGTACACCGCCGCGCCTGGGAGACCATCGGCGCCGGCCGCACCGAGGCCCTCGCTCCCTTCGTCTCCGGGCAGGCCTTCGCCCACCTCCGCGACGCCGCCCACAAGGCCGACCGCATCGACCAGGTGGTCCTCGCCGGCGTCGACGTCGAGAAACTGCGGGTCACCAGCGGCGAGCAGCGCATCACCGTCCGCTTCAAGGGCTCCCGCCGGGAGTCCTACGGCGGCAACACCATGTCGATGTACACCGAGGAGCGCTGGGAGTTCCGCCGCGACGCCAAGGCCCTCACCCTGTCCCCCGAGGCCACCGCCCGCCTGGGCTGTCCCAGCTGCGGCGCCGCCATCCAGACCGACAAGATGGGCGCCTGCACCAACTGCGGCACGCCCATCACCGCCGGTCAGCTCCAGTGGCAGGCCGTCTCGGTCAAGCTCATCAGCCACCGACCCGTCGACCCGGTCGACGTCAACGTCGTCCACGAGGAGGAGGGCTACCGCATGGCCACCCGCCTGCAGGCCGACTACCAGGCCCAGCTCCGCGCCTTCCGAGGCCGCCATCCCGACTTCGACGCCCAGCAGTTCGCCGACCGCACCAAGCACATCTTCCTGAAGCTGCAGAAGGCGTGGTCGGAGCAGCGCTGGGACGACGTGCGCCCCTACCTCACCGATCAGGCCTGGCACACCAACCGCTTCTGGCTGCTCCGCTACCAGGAGCAGGGCCTCGTCAACCGCCACGACGACGTGCAGCTCGAGCGGCAGCAGGTGGTCCGCATCGACAAGGACGCCTGGTATGAGGCGGTCACCGTGCGCATCTGGGCCAGCGGCAAGGACTACGTCGTCGACCGGTCCGGCAAGGTCGTCGGCGGGTCGAACAAGGTGCAGCGCCACTTCAGCGAGTATTGGACCTTCGTGCGCGGCCTCGGCGCCCACGCGAAGACCCACGACCCGGCCTCCTGCCCCAGCTGCGGCGCGCCCCTCGACAAGATCAACGCCGCGGGCGTGTGTGGCTACTGTGATAGCGTCGTCACGCTCGGTACCTTCGACTGGGTGCTGTCCCGCATCGACCAGCCCGACGCCTACCGCGGCTGACGTGTAGAGAGAGAAAGCGCATTGGCCAGCCTGTACCGCGCCATGGTCTCGTCCTCCCTGGGCACCGGCATCTCCCGCATCCTCGGCCTCGTCCGCGAGCTCGCCGTGGCCCACGCGGTCGGCGCCGGCGTGGCCAGTGACGCCTGGACCACCGCCTTCACCATCCCCGGCGTGTTCCGCCGCTTCATGGCCGACGAGGGCCTCACCGGCGCGCTGGTGCCGGAGATCGACCTGGTGGAGGCCGAGAAGGGCGACGAGGCCGCGCGACGGCTGGCGGGCCGCGTGCTCACCGCGCTGGTGATCTTCGGCTCCATCCTGTGTGGCCTCGGCGTGTTCTTCGCCGAACCCCTGGTGCACCTCTTCGCCCAGGGCTTCACCGCCGACCCCGAGAAGTTCGACCTGACGGTGCAGCTCACCCGCATCACCATGTTCTTCGCCGTGCTGGTGTCCATCGTCAGCTGGGCGGAGGGGCTGCTCAACCAGAAGGGCCACTTCTTCATCCCCAAGCTGGCCCCCGGACTCGTCAGCGCCGCCATCGTCATCGCCGCCATGTGGCCCGGCATGGACGACCCCTACAAGACCATCCAGGCGGTCGCCTGGGCCGCAATGGTCGGCGGCGTGGCCCACGTGCTCATCTGCATCCCCCCGCTGGTGAAGGCCTGGGGACGTATCCAGCCCCGTTTCGACTGGTCCGTCGACCCCCACTTCCAGCACATGCTGTCGGAGATGGGAAAGGTGATGGTCATCGGCCTGACGGCCCAGATCAACATCATCGTGCTGCGCCGTGTGGCCTCCTTCCTGCAGACCGGCGCCCCCACCTGGTACTGGAACGCCTCCCGCATGGTCGACTTCGCCCAGGGCATCATCGCCGTGGGCGTCGGTTCGGCCCTGCTGCCGCTGGTGTCCAAGGCGGTGGCCCGCGAAGACTGGGACGGCTTCCAGCACGCCTTCGTCGGCTCCGCCCGCCTGGTGGCCGGCCTGCTGCTCCCGGCGGCGGTCTTCATCGCCGTGCTGGCCATGCCGGTGGTGGCGTTCCTGTACCGCCACGGCGAGTACACGATGTCCGACGTCGAGCACACCGCCTCGGCCCTGCGCTGGTTGGTGCCTTACATGATCGGGCTCGCCGGCATCCAGATCGTGAAGAAGCCCTTCTTCGCCCTGGGCGACCGCACGCCGCTCATCGGCGTGGCCCTGCTGGGCGTGGTGCTCACCGCGGTGCTCGGCACGGTGCTCGGCAAGACCATGGGCGTCGACGGCCTTTCGCTGGCCCTGTCGGTGTCGACGGTGGGCCAGCTCATCGCCTACCTCGTGCTGCTGCGCGGGCGGGTCGGGGCGCACCTTGGCCTGCGGCAGATCGCGGATGCCTATGGACGCCTCGCGCTGGCCTGCGTGCCCCTCGCCCTCATCGGCGGCGGACTCGGCCTGCTCGGCCAGTGGGAGCTGGGGCCGACGCTGCGCAACGGCGCCATCCTCGCGGCCGCCGGCGGCATCGGCGGCCTGGTGTATGCCTGGGTGGCGGCGAAGCTCGGGGTGGATGAGGTCGGGGCGATCCTTCGGGCGGCGAAGCGGAAGGCGGGGATGTCGTAGCCGTCACCTGTGTTCCGGCCGCAGCTCCTCATGCCCATCCGCACACAGCGGCTTGGACTCGCACCATGTGGTGTCGGCGTTCCAATCGCCCAGGTAGTGGGTGTTCCCTTCGATACAATCCTCGTCGAAGCGGATGCAGCGGCCTTCGACGTCGTTGGCGAAAAACGTGGCGTGCTGAGGGCAGCCCTTGAAAGCGGCGGTGCCTGGAATCCCCGAGTACTCGCAGAACGGCTTCATGTCGGCGAGGTACTGCTTGTTCACCATGCAGTCCCGCTCGGCGTCGTATTCCTGGTGGGGGAGGACGATTTCTGCGACTGGGTAGATCGACGGGGGGTTCTCGCAGGGTGAGCAGTCGAGTTTCTCGAGCTCCAGGCGAGTGTCGGTGTCCCAGAGCTCGCCCGAGTTGTAGGTTCTGCATCCTTGGATCGCACCAGTGATCGCCATGAGTATTATGGTGGATATGGCGGCGTGTCGGCCTGGCGTCACCATGGAATCTGCTCCTCGTGTCCGTCGGGACAGATGGGGGCCTGCCCACAAAAGTCGTAGGAGGCCGACCATCCTTCCTTGCGGGCCTGGCGGCCCTCCCCGCAATCGGATGGGAAGATCACGCATCGGCCGGTTGCCTCGTGGATATACGAGGTCAGCACGTCATCGCAGGCCCATCTTGTGCCCGGAAGGTAGGCACGATCGCAGAAGGCGAAAATATCGGTTGATGTGTAGCGATTTACCAGGCATCCGCGTTCCTGGTCGAGTTCCGAGTGCATGATGTGGAGCTTGGAGACCCGATCGAGACCGACCCGCAGCTCACAAGGATTCTCCAACACTGCTTCCTGTTCAAAGGTGGGACACACATACAGCGCGTCTAGGGGAGAGGACGAGCCGTGGGGCGCGGCGAACATCGTGACGGCAGCCAGCGTGATGAAACAGACCGTGTGATGCGACCGGATGGCACCAGGGGACAGTTGGTTCATTGTTCGGGCTCCACGACCGCATCTAGTGTAATATCGTCGCGATCATTATCTTCTGTCAATATGGCGAAATGTACCCGGGTACCATTCCAGCCACAGCCTTGGTAAAGAGACTCGATGTCGGTTCCGTCGAACATGAGTCGATAGTCCGTGTTGGCTTGGACTTCTGAGTAGACCCGGTGCTTGTTGTCTCGCTTTTCATCCGCTCTCAGGGTCTGCCATGGTCCGCTACTTCCTGTAGGGCGAGACTGGAGGTACATGCGCGTCCAGTCCAGTGGGCCCGGTTGGCTGGCGTCATGGAAGTCGTCGTCGAAGTGGAATGCGACCGCCTTGATGTAGTCGACATCTGAGTTGATGCGGGTGGCATCGATAGGGATGATGGTGGACTGGCCGTCCAATACGCACGTTTCACCCCAGCTCATCTTGGCTGGGTCGTCCATGCCGACCTCGTCGAACATCCTCATGCGAAGCAGTCCTGCGCCCCAGGTGCCGTCGAATCCGGATTCGCGATGGCCGAGTGTAGCGCTGTTCAACTGGTCCCTATCTCCCATCATGAGCATTGTCGTGAACATGTGTCGAGCATCGTCAATGAAGAGGCCGAGCTTCGGCAATGCCCAGCCGCGAAAAAGCAACGCAGCGCCGGAGATGATGGGGGTAGCCGCACTGGTTTCCGAAAAGGCACCCCACTCTCTGTGTGTCGTGAGGCCGTCCCCATCGGAATCAGAGCGGACCTCACAATCGGGAGGTGTGAAGTCATCGACGCCCCGATCCAATCCATAGAAATTGGCGAATCCGTTGCCGCCTCGCGGTGTGAAATAGTGAGTGTATGTGAGTTCGAACCAGCTGGGAGCTACTGCGTCGACGATGGTGCGGTCAGAGCCTGCCACGCTCTGAGGACCGTAGCTGGACCAATAACGGATTCCCGGTGTCAAACAGTCGATACCATTGTCGCGATAGCATTCATCACCCGCTGATGTTGTAAACTCATACGCGCCGACCGAGAAGGCGCCCAGCGCAGCAGCGGGCGGATTGGCTGTGCAATTGTATGTTCGTTGATTGCCTGTGTTTCCAACGCTGGTCACCATGAACACCCCGGCTTCGAAGGAGGAGCTGAGCGAGATGGAGATGGCGTCGTTGTGTGAACAGAACTGGCTTGAATTGGTGCCAAAAGAAAATGAGTAATTGGCTACGTGTATGTCAGTAGATGGATGATCAATATAGTCGGCTTCTAGACTTAGGTTTCTCACATCGAGTCCTGTTCCAGTTGCGTCTCGCGCCACCCAACTCCGACGTACTGCACCGTCTGAGCCGGCCGACCAGTTGGAGCCGTGCTCACCATCGCTGATGTCACCGAACATGAGAGAAGCGACTGATGTGGCATGTCTGGAATGGACAGCATCCTGAGGGTCAGGAATGGTTGCGCAATTGGCGATGTCAGGAATCGAGAGGGGGTCTGTGTCTTTCGGGTGTTGTTGAATGATGCAAATTGGAACGCCGAACATGTTGGTGTTGGCCTGGAGTTCGCAGGACATCAATCTGGTTGTATTGTTCAGGCTCGAGAAACCCTCGTGCTCCCAGTTGATGTCTTCTGCTCCGTCTTCGCGGACCACCCCTCGGGTACCACCTGCTTTGTGACCATTGTCATAGTAGACTTTACTTTGTATCAGTCGAGCCAACTCCTCTCCATTGATGGAGAAACCTTGGTCTGGACCTGTCTGATCCACATCACCGTCAGCCACATATAGTGAAGGGTCATTTAAATCGATCAACATGACGCCAGACAGAGCGGCGACGGTGTCCAGCTTGTTCCAAGGCACCTCCATGTCTTGGAGACCGGACCACCCGTGTGTGTCACCAAGAACGGCCCCTTCGTTCAGGAGTGATGTCTCCAGGGCGGCGAGCAGGGTGTTTCCGTGTGCGTCACGGGTCTCGAAATGGTCATGTGTCGCCTGATCCCATGTGGCCTCGTCGACGACCGAACCGGACAGCACGTCCTTTTCCACCTCTAGCATCAGATCCGGCACGATCGAACGGTCCATGTCCACCAGAAGTGTGATGGGCACCAGTGCATTTGGATCTCCATCTGGTGCTCCAACTGCGAGGATGGCGTCGATCGCTGCGCTAGTGGTGGGCGTGGCATCCGCCGTGGCAGGAGGATTGGTGTCCGTAGCAGGGGGAAGGCCTGGTTCGAACTGGGTCTCATAGACGAACGTGGAAATGCTGGTCTGACCCTGGGTCAACTCGGATGACTCCACGCCGTAGGTCATGAGCGCGAAGGCTTCGTCTGAGTTCGCGGCGTCGCCAGAAGCGATGAGCTGGTCCCGTAGTGTGGTTGCATCCGAAGTGGCCAGGGGGTGGAAGAAGCTGGAAGAGGAGCTGCTCGTGCCGGCTTGTTGAAGCTGAATGCCCATACGCTGAATAGGCGTGGTGTAGAGCCCTGTGTCCCCTGTATCCAAAGCCTGGTCCGTGTCGGCGAAGGCGGTATCACTCGTGGCCTTCGCGAGCGGCACACCATGCTCCAGCGCCATGAACACCACGAGAGCGATGGTCGTGCCGGTTGTGATGCGACGAAGGATCAGTACTGGTGAAGTGGCGGGAGTAGAACGAGTTTTGGTCATCGACAGTTCCTGTGCGACGAGGCTGCAATCATCTACCACGTCAACCGGATTGCACTGAGCTGAGCATAGGCGAGAACCGGGAAAGGTCTGGATGAATCAGGTGGACTTGGGACGCGATTCAAGGAGTCGCTTGACGACCAGACGGGGCGGTAGAGTGAAGGTTGTGGAGTCGTCGCGTGGGACAGTCGGCGCGGCCCGACGAACCCCCCTGCGTGTCCTTCGAACGTCGGGCCGTCGCAGACCCGTCCCGAACGTACCGCCGGCGCCCACCCCGGTGTTTTAAGGGGCGCCCGTACGTCCAACGACATGGGCCACGTCTGCGGAGAGGCGGCTTGGGTCGACACGTACGGGCGGGCCTTGGCCCGCCGGGGCCTCGAATCACCGGAATGCCCCTACGTCCGAGGCCCTCACCGATGTTCCGGCCGCAGCTCCTCATGCCCATCCGCACACACCGGTTTGCTCTCACACCAGCTCGGATCGCTGTTCCACCAGCCCAGGTCCTCCCGGTTGCCGACCATGCAGTCCTCCTCGAAGCGGATGCAGCGGCCCTCGAGCTCGTTGGCGAACCAGGTGATCCGCTGGGGGCAGCCTTTGAGGGCCTTGGTGCCGGGGATGGCGGAGTACTCGCAGAAGGCGTCCATCTCCCGCAGGTAGTGCTTGTTCACCATGCAGTCCCGCTCGGCGTCGTACTCCTGGTGGGGGACCAGGATCTCGACGACGCCTGAGCCATGCAGGTTGTCGCAGGGGGAGCAATTGAGTCTCTCAAGGTTGGTTTCAGTGCATGCCGAGAGGCAGATCGCAGTCATGACCATCAACTGCGCTGCATGCGCATGTGCGCGTCGCTTCACCATGGCTCCTCCCGCGGAGGAAGTTCCTCGTGGCCGTCTGGGCACAATGGTTTGTCCATGCACCGAGTGTAGTCGTCATCCCAGCCATTGGCCCACATCTGAGGCTCTGCGAAACAATCCGCTCCGATGCTCACACATTTGCCGAGATCATCGTTTGCGAAGTACACAGTCAAGTCCCAGCAACCTTCCGGGACGCCCGGCAGTGATGAGTACGGGCAGAAGGCTGCTACATGGTCGGTGGTGTATCTGGTAATCATGCAGTCTCGGACTTCATCGTATTCCTGATAGCTCACGCGCAATTGAGTGATTCTGTCCATACCGATCCACTCGACACATGGGTTCTCATATGTGTGTATTTTACTGTATTTTGGACACTCGTCGAAGTAGTCTACAACGGGGTGATCACACGACGCTAGAAGTGCTGAACCGAGGGACAACAATACGGACTGGACGCGAAGACCGCGTCCAGTCCAATGGAAGAATGGGTTTTCCATCTCTATTTTTCGTCCTCGATGATGGGATCCAGATCGATGTCGTCCCTCGCGTTGTCCTCGGTGAGGACCGCGAAATGTACGCGCGTTCCATCAGTCCCGCAGCCTTGGTTGTCTGATTCGATGTTGGTACCGTCGAAGAACAGCCTATAGTCGGTATTGGCCTGAATGTCGTAGAACACGCGATGCCTGTTGTCTCGGGACCAATCCTGTCGAACGGTCTGCCAAGCCTCCGTGGTTCCGGTCGGGCGGCTCTGGAGCTCCATTCGAACCCAATCAAGGGGTGGCTGGTTCGTATCGTGGAAGTCATCATCGTAGTGGAACGCCACCGCTTTGATGTAGTCGACCTTGCTTGTGAACCGTCCGGGGTCAAGGTTGATGACAGTGCCGGACCCGTCGAACACACATGTCTCACCCCAGCTCATCTGTGCGGGCGCGTCCATGCCGACAGGTTCGAACAACCTCATCCGAAGGAGACCGGCGCCCCACAGCCCATCGAAATCCACTTGCCGATGGCCGTAGGTACCACTTCCATCCCAGTCTCGATCACCCATCATGAGCATGGAGGTGAAGATGTGGCGTGGGTCGTTGATGAAGCTGCCGAGTGCCGAGCGTGCCCATCCCTTGAGCGCAAGAGCGGCACCAGACACGACAGGGGCAGCGGCGCTTGTACCACCAAAGACTCCCCATTCCTTTCGTGTCATCTTCCCGTCGGATGTGTCGGAATCAAATCGAATACGACAGTCCGGCTGAGTATCTCCAGGCAACACAGGATCGATGCCATAGTTGTTGGCGTAATTGTTGCCGCCAGCAGGTGTCAGATACTTGGTGTATAGCAACTCCATTTGCGTCGGGGCCACGATGTCGAGGATCGTTCGGGTGGACCCCCAGACGCTCCTGGGACCGGATGAGGAGTTTCCACTGATCGCTGGTGTGAGACAGTCAATGTTGTCATCTCTAAAACACTTGGCCCCATTGGCATCGAAAAACTTGTAGTTTCCGACGGTGAAAGCCCCGAGTGCTGCGCCTGGTGGGGTGATTGTGCATGAATCTTGGCCACCTTGATTGCCAGCGCTCTTGACCACGAACACTCCCGCTTCGAAAGATGACGTGAACAGCTGAGATGCGTTTCCGACATGTGTGCAGAAGTCGGCAGGGTCGACGGACGCTGAGAAAGAGCTGTTCAACACGTCTACCTTTGTACTCGGCGCGTCGATGAACCTGTATTCTCGGACATTGTTGTCGGTGTCCAGCCCGTAACCGGTTGCCTCTCGTGCGACCCAGCTACGCTTCAGCGCACCTTGGGAACCTGCACTCCAGTTGGATCCGTGCTCGCCATCAGAGATGTCACCGAACATGATGGAAGTCACCGCGTTGGCGTGCCCCTTGAATACGGCGTCCAGTCTCCAAGGAACCTGCGCGCAGGAGGTGGGGTCAGGAATTTGCGTTGGATTCGTGTCTAGCTCCTGATCCTGCAACACGCAGTTCGGAGGACCAAACAGAGTCGGGTTCAGGCTGCAAGGGGTCACGCGAGGATCGCCGTTGCCATCCTTGAAGCCCCAATGAGTGTAGTGGATGGAGTTCCCCGTTCCTTCACGAACAACCCCAATGGTGCTCTGGGCCTCGTGACCGTTGTCGTAGTAGACCTTGGTCTGGATGAGGTTGGCGAGTTCGACCCCATTGATGGAGAATCCTTGATCGGGACCCGTCTGGTCGATCTCACCATCTTCCTCGTAGTTGGACATGTCGTTCGAATCGACGAGCCTGACGTTGGGAAGCGCAGCAATGGTGTTGATCTTGTTCCATGGGATTTCGAGGTCCTGAACACCGGCCCAGCCGTGCACGTCGCCGAGGATGGCACCTTCGTTGAGAAGGGACGTCTCCAATGAGGCCAGAAGCGTCTCGCCATGGGCGTCTCGGAGATCGTAGTGCGATTGTTGTTGTTGTTCCCAGGAGAGCTCGTCTGTGACGGTGCCACTCAACACATCTCGCTCAACGGCCATCATGAGGTCGGCCACGATGGATCGATCCATCTGCACAGAGAGCGACGCGGGAATGAGGGTGGTTGGATCGCCGTTTGGTGCGCCCGCAGCCAGGATACGATCGATTTCCGCGCTTGTCGTGGGCGTGGGATCCAGAACCGGAGGAGGGTTTGTATCCGTGATGGGCGTGAGTGAGGCTTCGGTGGTGGTCTCCCATACAAACGTGGAAATGCCACCTTGGCCTTCCGTCAGTTCGGAGGACTCGACACCGAAGGTAAGCAACGTGAACGCTTCATCGGAATCTGCTGCCTTACCCAATGAGATGAGCTGATCCCGCAGTGTAGTCGCATCGGTTGTCGCCAGGGGGTGGAAGAAGCTGGACGAAGAACTGCTCGCGCTGGCTTGTTGAGGCTGGATGCCCATGGGCTGAACGGGCGTGGTGTACAGCCCTGTATCCCCCGTATCCAAAACCTGGTCCGTGTCGGCGAAGGCGGTATCGCTCGTGGCCTTCGCAAGCGGCACACCATGTTCGAGCGCCATGAACAGCACGAGGGTGACGCTAGCAGCAGCGGTGATGCGGCGATAGGTCAGTACCCCGGAAGGGGGGGGGGGTAGGATGGATGTGAGTCATCGACAGCTCCTGTGTGGCGAGGCTGCAATTCTCTACCACGTCTGCGGGTTTGTGCTGATTCCGACATCCGCCACAATTCCAAGAGTCCAAGCTGAATCAGGTGAATCGGGATCCAAGATTCGACTGTTGGCTCGTCGACCAGGCGGGGCGGTTCGGCGGAAAACGGGGATCTCGTAGGGGCATCGCGTGGGGACCCTTGGCTGGAACCGGCAATGTCGTTCGTGGTCGAACGGGCCCAACGAAGGAGGAACCCGACGGGTGGAAGCCGGGGCGCCCCAAGGGACGCCCCTACGTGTTCTTTGAAAGCCCCGCCGTCGCAGACCCGTCCCGAACGTACAGACGGTTCCCACCCCGGCGCCCCAAGGGGCGCCCCTACGTCCAACGACATGGACCAGGCCTGCGAAGGGGTGGCTTGGGTCGACACGTACGGGCGGGCCTTGGCCCGCCGGGGCCTCGAATCACCGGAGCGTTCCGGTGTTTGTGCCCCTCGACGACCGCCGCCCGGGGTCCACACCAGGGCGCCCCAAGGGACGCCCCTACGTGTGGCGTCCGCGAGACGCCGGTGTGCCTTCCGTCGTGCCGCAGGGGCTCCGCCGTACCCCCACCTTGCAGCTTCCCCCTCGCCACGCGAAGTACCTCTAGCCACACGCGCCCGGAGCCCCCATGACCTGGTCCCTCGTCAACAAGCTCACCCACGAATCCGACGGCACCTTCACCGCGCACGCCTCCGAGCAGTGGCTCCAGGGTCGCTCGCTGTTCGGCGGCCTGCTCGGTGCGCAGCTCATCGCCGCCATGAAGGCCCACCCGTGCACCGAGGGCCGACCGCTTCGCGGCCTCAGCCTGCAGTTCGTCGCCCCGGCCATCCCCGGCGACGGCCACATCGTGGTCGAGGTGCTCCGCAGCGGCAAGCTGATGACCATGGTGCAGGCCCGCTGGATGCAGGACTCCCACGTGATGTGCCAGGCGGTCGCCAGCTTCGGCAAGCTACTGTCCAACGAGCGCATCCTGCTGCCGCCGCTGGCCCCCGAGGTGCCGCCCTTCGACCCGGACATCAAGGCCGTCTGGCTGCCGGACATGCCCACCTTCTGCCAGTTCTTCGACTACCGCTTCGTGCTCGGCGCCGAGCCGTTCTCGTCGGCGGAGCGGGGCGAGGTGGGCGGCTGGATCCGTCCCATCGAGCCAGTGCTGAACGACGAGGGCCTCATCGTGCACATGCTCGACGCCTTCCCGCCCACCATCTGGCCCATGGCCCACGGCCCACGCCCCGCCGCCACCATCGACATGAGCGTGCAGTTCCTGTGGGACGAGCCCCCGGGCGACATGAAGCACCGGCCGTACCTGTACCACGGCGAGACCATCGCAGCGGGCGCCGGCTACTTCGAGGAGGAAGGCTGGCTGTGGAGCGACGACGGCCTGCCCGTGGCCCGCACCCGCCAGATGGGGATCCTGCCGCCGATGCCCGGTCAGGATAAGGGCTGAGCCCCCCTTCCAAGGAGCGCTGACCGATGGGTTGGTTCGACGTGCACGCCCACCTGACCTCTCCCCACCTCGTCGATCGCGAGGCGGAGCTGCTGGCCAACGCGAAGGCCGCCGGGGTCACCACCATCCTGTCCAACGGCCTCAACCCCCGCGACAACCAGGCCGTGTGGGACCTCTCGAAGCGCAGCGAGCTGGTCAGGCCCTGCTTCGGTCTGTACCCGGTCGACGCGGTGATGCCGGGCATGATCCGCCTGGGCATCGACTACCCCCGCGACGAGGAGCCCGCCGATCCCCAGGAGGCCGTCCAGTGGGTCGCCGACCACGTCGAGCACTGCGTGGCCGTCGGCGAGATCGGCCTCGACCACTACTGGGTGCCCGAGGATCTGTGGGAGGAGCAGGAGGGCGTGTTCCGCCAGCTCGTCCAGATCGCCATCGACGCCGACAAGCCGATCATCATCCACACCCGCAAGGCCGAGCGCCGCACCTTCGAGATCCTGGCCGAGATGGGCGCGAAGCGTGTGGACTGGCACTGCTTCGGCGGCAAGGTCAAGCTCGCCCGCCGCATCGCCGACGAGCTCGAGGGCCACTACTTCTCGATCCCCTCCAACGTGCGCCGCTCCCAGAGCTTCACCCGCATGGTCCAGACCCTGCCCCGCGAGCGCATCCTCCTCGAGACCGACTGCCCCTACCTGGCCCCCGAGCCCGGCGGACAGTCCGAGCCCGCCCACGTCGCCGGCTCGGCGGCGTTCATGGCCGAGGAGTGGGGGGTGAGCCTCGATGAGGTGAGGGAGCAGCTCGAGAGCAACTTCGAGAGGCTGATGGGGTTCAGGCCCTGAGATCTGATGGGAGGGCTGTGACGGGTTGAGCAGGGAGTTGTTTGATCCAGAGTCTTGGAGGAACAGAGATCTGGAGATTCTCTTGAAATGAGAATTCTCCCACTCCGGACGGAATTCCGACCCGGCCACAGGCATCTGTGGATCTCATGATCTCCCAATCTCTGGATCAAAGGGATCCCTCCACGCCCTGCCGCAGACCAGCCGAGGTGCGGTTCGTTCTCACCATGCTCGGCCCCCAAGAAGAAGAACACCCGGAGAATCCAACGATCCCCCGGGTGACACTCTCGAGCATCGAGCGCGCTCTACTCGACGATCTCGGCCTTCACGATGTGATCCAGCCCAGGGAACTCCGCGTTGAGGTACACGTTGCCCTCGCTCTGCATCTTGCCCTGGTGCGGGCCCTTGCCGCGGGGCGCTCCCTCGCCGTAGCCCCGGTACAGGCTGTCGACGACGTCCATGCCCTCGGTGATCTCGGCCACGGGCGAGAAGCCCATGTTGTCGAGGAACTTGTTGCGGTCCACGTAGTTGATGAACATCTGCGTGGTGCGGGTGTCCTTGCCGGCGGTGGCGAAGCTGACCATGCCGCGGGTGTTGGACTTGAGGACCGGGTCGTCCTTGATGCGGGCCTCCTTCCACACCTTGGAGACCTGCGGGTCGCCGTGGATGCCGAACTGGACCATGAAGCCGTCGACCGCGCGGAAGAAGGTGACGCCGTCGTAGAAGCCCGCGTCGACCAGGTTGTACAGGCGGTCGGCGCCGAGGGGGGCCCAGTCACGGTGCACCTGCATCACGAAGTCACCCTTGGTGGTGGTGAACTTCACCTTGAAGGTGTCCGGTGCGGTCTTGTTGGCCGCCTCCGGGTTGAGCAGCCGCTCCTTGCGCTCCGGGGGCATCTCCACCGGATGGGGCTTGTCGTTGGGCTTGGTGGGACCGCCGGCGGTGGGGGCCTCCTTCTCGGGGGTCTTCTCCACCTTCTCCTTGCCGATGGCGGCGGCCTTGTCGGCCTCCTCGACCTTGTCGGCGTTGCCCGGGTCGGCGACCTCGGTGGGAGTGCTGGAACCGCCGCAGGCCATCAGGGCCAGGGTGAGCCACACGGTACGCATCACGAAACCTCCTCGGATGGTTCTGGTGGCCCACAGTGTGCCCGCGGAGACGCCCATGTCAATAGCGACGGGTACCGCCGTCCCGGCTCCGCTGCGAGGAGGGACGGCGGCCCGCCGCCGGATGGGTGTGGCCGTCCCGGACGGGGCCCGGGATGGGGTGTGCGGACTCAGAACACGTTGCTGTCGTCCACGTTGAGATCCTTGGCCTCGAAGGGGCTGCCGATGGCGGTGCAGTCCACCACCTCGATGCCCGGGCACTCGTCGAGAAGGCGGATCTCGTCGCAGATCCAACCGTCGACCCGGTCGGTGGCGGGGTCGAATTCGCCGTTGGCGGGGTGCTCGAAGATGGCCACGCCGCAGGGGCCCACGTCGTCGGACTCGTCGATCTCGTCGGGCTCGGTGTAACGGCTGGCTTCGTGGGGCAGGATGAACGCGGTGAGGGCCATCTCGTCGAGCTGCCAGCTCAGGCGGGTGGGCTCGCAGGCGATGGCGGCGTCGATGAAGTCGTCCACGATCTCCCGCTGGACCGGCCCGAGCCCGCACTCGTCCAGGGAGCCGAGGTTGGTGAATTGCACGTCCATGGAGGCCTCCCAGTCGTCGATCTGATCACGGGGACTGGTGTCGGAGGGCGCCTCGTCACAGGCGGCGGCGAACAGGAACAGGCACAGCGAAGCAAATCCCTTCATGGGGACCTCCTTGGACGGTCGAATACAGTTTTGTGCGTGTGGCGTGGCCACAGGTGTGCCCATCGGGGTCCGAACGGGAGCCCTGGCACGTGTCATCGTGGTTGTCTGCTATCGGATTGGGTCGATTACAGATGTGTGAACACATGCGCACATTGGAGACATGTGTTTGTTTCGATTCACGACGGCCATCGGGGCCCGCCGTGGGTGAACCGGGTGGCGCGGGTTTCTCGGGGCTCCGATGGCCGGAGCGGAAGAAGCAGCGTCTCCCGTGGGTTCGCCTTCTCTACTGGAGCGGGACCGGTCCTATTGCACGGGGTTTCCCACTTTTTCCCCGATCTCGTGAGATGGGGCCCGCCAGGTACTTTTTTCGAAGTGTACGTGGTGTGCCCATGGGATACGACCGGATGCCCATGGCCCCACCGGTTTCAGTCGAGCCCGTACTTCTTCAGCTTGTTGTACAGGGTCCGCAGGCCGATGCCGAGGTGGGCCGCCGCCTTTCGCCGGTTGTGGTCGTGCAGCTCCAGGGCGGCCTCGATGGCGGCGCGCTCCGCCTGCTCCATCGTGGGGGCGGGACCTGCCGGGGCCGTATCGGTGGGCGCGGCCCGGGGATCGCGCACGTCGTCTGCGTCGATGGCGCCGCCGGAGGCCAGGATGGCGCCCCGCTGCAGCGCGTTGGACAGCTCGCGGATGTTCCCGGGCCACGCCCGCGACAGCAGCACCTGCTCGGCCTCGGGGGTGAGCCGGAGGTCGGGACGCCCGAGATCGAGGCGGATGCGGCCGAGCAGGTGCTCGGCGAGGGGCAGGATGTCGGCGGGACGGTCTGCCAAGGCCGGCAGGTGCAGGGGGAACACGGCGAGGCGGTGGTACAGATCCTCCCGGAACCGACCCTCCTGCACCCGCTGCCACAGGTCGCGGTTGGTGGCCGCCACCCACCGCACGTCGACCTTGATGGTCTGGTGGCCGCCCACCCGCTGGAAGGTGCGCTCCTGCAGCACCCGCAGCAGGCGGGCCTGCAGCTCCGGCTGCAGCTCGGCGAGCTCGTCGAGGAAGAAGGTGCCGCCGTCGGCCAGCTCGATGAGTCCGCGTCGCTGCTCGCTCGCCCCTGTGAAGGCGCCCTTCTCGTGGCCGAACAGCTCGCTCTCGAGCAGGGTGGGGGACAGGCTGGCACAGTTGATGGCGATGAACGGACCGGACGCCCTCCTGGGCGACCGGTGCAGCGCCCGCGCCGCGACCTCCTTTCCGCTGCCCGACGGGCCCAGGAGCAGCACCGACACATCGGTGGGCGCCACCTTTCGCAGCTGCTCCCGCACGGTCATCATCCGTGGGTCGGCGTAGGCGAGCGGCACGTGCTCGGGCTGGTGGGCCTGCACCATGGCCTGCAACTGGTGGCGCTCCACCGCCCGGTCGACCACCGATCGCAAGGTCGCCGGGCTCTTCAGGGGCTTCTGCAGGAAGTCGAGCGCCCCGAGCTTCATCGCCTTCACGGCGACGTCGACGGTGCCGTGGGCGGTGAGCACCAGGATCTGCACGTCGGGGTGCTCCGCGGCCACCTTCTCCACCAGCGCCATGCCGCCCATGCCGGGCATCGACAGGTCGGTGAGCATCACGTGGAAACGCTGGTCGTCGAGGGCCTTCAGGGCCTCCTCCGCCGTGCCCGTGGGCGTGACGTCGTGGCCCGCGAGCCGAAGGGCCTGGGTGAGGAACGACCGCAGGCCGTGTTCATCGTCGACGACAAGGATCTGGGCCATGGATCAGGCTCCGGGGGCGGCGGGGAGGAGGAGGGTGAAGCACGCGCCGGGGACGCCGGTGCGGTTGGCGGCGGTGAGGGTGCCGCCGTGGGCCTCGGCGATGCGGCGGGCCACGGCGAGGCCGAGGCCCGTGCCCTGCACCCGGGTGGTGCGGAAGGGCTGGAACAGATCCTCGGGGTCGCCCTCGGGCAGGCCCGGGCCGTCGTCGAGCACGTCGATCCGCAGCGCGCCCCCGGCCTGGCGGCAGCGCAGGGTGACGTGCTCGCAGACCTGACCGGCGTTGTCGACGAGGTTGCCGAGCACCTGCAGGATGCGGTCGGGGTCGAGGTGCCAGGTGGCGGGTGCGGCGTCGACCTCGAGGGTGAGGCCCTGCTCCCGGACCAGCCGCACCCGCTGCCAGAGCATCGACAGGTCGGCCTGCACGGGCCGGATCTGGCCCGACCGCACGAACGACAGCATCGAGCTGGTGAGCTCCTCGAGCCGTTCGGCCTCCTGCACGATCTGCGCGATGCCGGCACCCTGGGGCGAGGCGGGATCGGTGGCCTCCTGCAGCAGCTGGGCGTGGCCCTTGAGGGAGGCCAGCGGGTTGCGGATCTCGTGGGCGAGCACCGCCGACATCTCGCCGAGGGAGGCGAGGTGGGCCTGCTCCTTCAGGGCTGCCTCGGCCTGCAGGGCGTCCCGGTGGCGCCGCAGGAGCAGCCAGCCGGCGCCGAGCAGCATGACCATCGCGAGCAGGTTGGCGTACAGGACCATGCGGGATCGCCGGAGCAGTCCCACCGCCAACGGAGACGTGAACTCCAGGACCAGTCGCGGGGCCTCGCCCTCGGGACCGTCGGGGGGCAGCATCGGGGCGCCGGGAGGAGGCGGCGGCAGGGGAGCCCTGTCGCGGCGGGACCCGAGGTCTTCCGGACCCGTTCGCCCGCCGTGGTCCCTGCGGCCCCGCAGGCGCCTCCAGACCGACTCACCCCGTGGGCCGGGGGACCAGCGCATGCGGCCGTCGGGCTGCAGCACGTTCGTCTCCTGCAGGGTCGGCTCCCCGGCCTGCAGCACCGTGCCGTCGAGGAGCTGGAGCTGGACGGAGTGCAGCTGCTCGTCCGACCAGTCGTCGAAGAACGCCTCGAGCCCGGCCTGGGTGGGCGGACGACCGATGCTGCCCACCAGCGCCCTGGCGAGCATGTGGCCATGGGCCTGGGACGCATCGAAGGCCGCGACACGCGACACGTGGCGGTTGGCCAGGGCGCTCACGCCGAGGGCGGCGCACAGCACGATCCAGGAGATCAACGCGCCGCGGCGCGCCCACCAGCGGGATCGGGTCGGGTCGGGGGAGGAAGCCATGGCAGTGGGTGTAGCACAGGCCGTGCCGGCTCAGGGGACGTCGGAGGGCTGCTCGTCGTCTGCAGATCGTGCATGGGTGTTGTGCAGCGATGCCAGATCGGCACGCTCCCCGATGCGGCGGTGCACGTGCAGGCGTCGGTTGGCGGGGATGTCGTGCAGGGTGGTGAGCTCGCCATCGGGCCAGGTGATCCGCAGTTCGTCGATCGCCGTGATCGGGCCCAGGCCGAAGTGCAGCTCGTAGGGGGCGGAGGCGAACAGGCTCGTGCCACCGGCCCGTACCCAGTCGGTGTAGATGGTGTCGCCCACGTCGAGCTCGATCCGTGCGCCCACCGCGTGGCTGTTGATGGCGTCGTCGCGCAGCCGGATGTCGAGCCAGTGGTTGCTGCCGCAGCGGGAGACCTGCACGGAGGTGCTGCCGTCGAGGTAGCGCTTGATGACGTCGGGCCAGCCGTCCTCGTTCAGGTCGGCGGCCAGCACGGCCCGGGTGATGCCGTCCTGATCGAGCTGCCACTCCGCCGAGACGTTGTCGAAGGTCTCCAGCTCCGTCTGTCTCCACATGGCATCGATCGCGGTGCGGGGGCCTCCATACTCGTCCCAGTGGCCGAAGCCGATCACCACGTCGTGCAGCCTGTCGTTGTCGAGGTCGGTGACGGCGAGGCCCCACCCGAACTTCTGGTTGGAGGGCCAGCTGGCATCCGGCACGAACCCGGCGAGCTCGTCGTGGTCCATCCAGACGCCGTCCAGGGACAGGTACAGCGGGTGGGCGGAGGCGGAGGTCTGGACGAAGTCCGGCAGGCCGTCGAAGTTCATGTCGGCCACCGCCACGCCCATGGAGGAGTGGACGTAGTCCAGCCCGGCCTCTCCGTCGTCGACCTCGAAGGCGTCGCCGGTGCTCCACAGGGTCTTCGACGGCACGTGCTGACCGAAGTCGTGCATGATCAGCAGATCCTGCAGGCCGTCGTCGTTGGCGTCCTGGAAGACCCCGGTGAAGCCGTAGCCGTCGTGGACGGTATCGGGGATGAGGTCGGAGACGTCGGTGAAGGTGCCGCCGTCGTTGCGGAGCAGCAGGTGATCGTCGCCGACGAAGTCGTTGTCGTTCTCGTAGGGCGTGATGCCATAGCCCGACACGAACACGTCGAGGTCGCCGTCGGCGTCTGGATCGCCTGCGCCGGCCTGCAGGTAGCGGGTGCCCTCGGTCGGCATGCCGAATGCCTCCGAGTCGTCGGTGAACCGGCCCGCGCCGTCGTTGCGCCACAGCTGGGGCCCTTCGCCCCACACGGAGACCAGCAGATCGAGGCTGCCGTCGCCATCGGCGTCGAAGGCCGTCAGGCTGGCGATGCCGCTGACCAGGCTCTGTTCGGGGAACAGGGCGTCCTCCCGGCGGATGAGCCCGGTGCCGTCGCCCTCGAGCAGCATGATCTGGTCGTGGCCGGCCACGATGATGTCCAGGTGGCCGTTGCCCGTGAAGTCCTCGATCGCGAGGGCTCCTCCCACGAGGCGGTAGGGGTGTTCCTCGGGAATGTCGAGGACGGGCACCTCCCAGTCGTCCCATCTCTGGTCGAGACGGAGCTTCGGCTGTTCGCAGACGATGGCTTCGTCGTGGCCGCTGACCTGCACCCAGCGCGCGCGACCGGGGACCGTCGGCTCCACGGGGTGTCGGATGACCGCCGGGGTGGCGTCGGTGATGCCGCGGATCGGCGGGGGAACCTGACCCCAGCCGGTGTCGGCGGGCAAGGGGACCTCCGCGCCGCCACAGGCGGCGAGGACGATCGCGATGGGGAGTGCCGGCCACCTCATGAGGAGCCACCTGCGTTGTCGGGTCATCGGGTCCAGCGGGGGACGGCGGTGTGCACGGCCTGTCTGGTACCCTGATGACTTGAACTTTACAGGTGGCGTGAGCGGGTCTCAATCCTCGTGACATACGGATCGTTCCGCATGTCGTCCCTCCGTGCCGGTGGGGCGGTATGCCCCGTTGCACGGGGGATCAATCCTCGAGGTCGGGCCCCTTCCAGTCGCGCGAACGGCGCGTGATGGTGAGGTGACGGTTCACGTCGATGTGGGTGAGCACGTGGGTCTGGCCGTCGGGCCAGGTGATGCGGATCTCGTCGGCGATCTCGGCGTCGGCGAGGCCGAAGTGCAGCTCTCCGGAGGAGACCGAGAAGATGCTGGTACCGCCGCCACGCACCCAGGCGGTGCGGGTCTTGTTGGCGGTGGTCACCTCGACCTTCGCGCCCACGGCGAAGGTGTTCATGCTCTCGTCGCGCAGGCGCAGGTTGAGCCAGTTGTTCTCGCCGCAGCGGGACACGTGCACGGTGGTGGTGCCGTCGACGAAGCGCTTGACCACATCCGGCCAGCCGTCACGGTTCAGGTCGCCCACGGCGATGCCGCGGGTGGGGCCGCCGTGGTCCATGTTCCAGGACCCGGCCATGTCGGTCCACAACAGGGCTTCGGTCTGGATCCACAGGCCATCGTGCTCGAGCACCGTGCTCTGGTATTCCTCCCAGTAGCCGTACCCCACGATGATGTCGTGCATGCCGTCGTTGTTGAAGTCGGCGAACTCGGTGCCCCAGCCGAACAGCTGCTGGTACGGGTACTGGATCCGTACGTCGAACCCGTTCGACATGGTGTAGTCGGCCCAGCCGTCGACGCCGGAGATCAGCAGGGCCTGGTTGGCGTAGGAGCTGTGGGCGAAGTCGGGGATGCCGTCGTGGTTGATGTCGGCAATGGCCAGCCCCATGGACGACAGCACGTAGTTCAGGCCTGCCTCCCCCTGCTCGTCCGGGGTGAGGTTGTAGCCGTCGTTCCACATGACTTGCGACGGCACGTGGTAGCCGAAGTCGTGCATGATCAGCAGATCCTGCAGGCCGTCGTCGTTGGCATCCTGGAACGCGCCGCCGAAGGAGTAGCCCTCGTGCACGTCGTCGGGGATCTCGTGGGCGGCGTTGGTGAACCGGGCGGTGCCGTCGTTGCGCAGCAGCAGGTCGTCGACGCCGACGTAGCTGCCGTTCGGCGTGGTGGCCGTGTGGGCGCCGTATCCGCCGATGTAGATGTCCATGTCCTGGTCGCCGTCCATGTCGCCGACGGCCACGCCGAGGTACTTGTCGCCCAGGGTGGGCATGTCGGCGTCGACCGAGGCATCCACGAACACGCCGGTGCCGTCGTTCTCCCACAGCTGCGGGGCGCCCTCGTACAGGGACACCACGAGGTCGAGATCACCATCGGCATCGAAGTCGCCGGCGCCGAAGGCCACGATGTCTTCCACCGCGCCCGCTTCGGGAAGGTGGGTGAGGGGGGCTTCGACGAGCTCGGACCCATCACCGAAGAGCAGGCGGGCCGACAGGTGGCCGCCGATCATGAGGTCGAGGAAGCCATCGCCGTTGAAGTCCTCCATGGCCACCGCACCGCCGACCATGCGGTAGATGCCGCTCTCCGGAAGATCCATGGGCTCGACCCCCCACTCATCCCAGTAGGACCGTGCGCGGGTGTCGGGTTCGTCGCAGACGACCTCGGTGTTGCCCTCGATCTGGATCCACCTGTTCTGCGCGGGGCGCATGTTGCCATTGGGGGCGTCGGGGGCCATCCCGATCTGCAGATCGGCTTGCAGGCCGAACGTGAGCGGCGGCTCCGCACCGCCGATGGGGTGATCGAGGGGGTCGTTCGGGTGGGCGTCGCAGGCGGAGAGTCCGGCGAGCAGAACGAGCGAGCGAATGTGCATGGACATGACCCGAACCTGTCAGGCAGGTGTGAACAGCTCGGAGTCTAGCAAGGCCATGACGAGTTCGTGACCTTTTCTGCGTGACGGTGTCAGGCACGTCCAGCGCCACACGGTGCGGTCCGTTGATCTTCGGGTTTTCATGGTCACAATGGCATCGCGTCGGGGATGATCCGTACGCGCGCGACGGGTGATGTGAGACAGATGGTACGCGGTGCAAGTGATGGGTCTCACCGACCGGACTTCGTGGGGTCAAGGAGGAGAGTCCACCTCGGATGGTGGATTTCCGGGCATGGGGGGCAGGCTCTCCAGCGGCACGGCCTCGCAGCGTCGCACCTCGTGGAATGTCACGTCGCTGTCGGCGCCGAGGGTGTGGCCGAAGATCCCGGCCAGGAAGGACACCCGCTGGCTGTGGGGCAGTACCTGTCCTGCGACGGATGTGCCGAGCAGATCCACGGAGGCCGCCTTCAGTCGACCCTGCAGCGGCCAGGTGCCGATCTTCGAGGTGGTGGGCAGGTCGATGCGTATCCGTGAGGCCTGCAGCCGCCCCTCGGGAAAGGTGGCGGTGGTGGTGGCCTTGCCCGTCAGCCCTCCCTCGATGCTGTACTCCTCGATGAGCTCGACCGCGCGGGCCTCCTCGTTCCACCGGGCGAACTGGTAGGAGGCGAGGGTGAGGTCGTCGTTGCTGATGCCGATCGAGATGCTTCGGCCTCGACGCTTCCCGCTGTCGTCCTCGTCCTCGTCCTCCTTCTCCGCCTTGGCCGGGTCGGCAGGGCGCGGACCGGCCTGGAGCTCCCCCTGGGGATCGACGATCGTCCAGGCTTCCGTGGAGACGGTGCCCCACACGGGCCAGACGACCATCCAGTCTTCCGGCTCCTCGGTCATCGTGACCTGGAAGCGGGTCCAGCGGCCGTGTTCGAAGCGGGCGTCGATGGTGCCCTCGGCGGACTCGTCGGTGCGGCGGGAACGCCCGAAGGGCGAGGCGCCGGCGTCGTGGACGAGGCGCATCATGGCCGTGCCCTTCAGCTCCCAGCAGCCCTCGGGGCCTTCACGGAAGGACTCGGCGGCGGCCTCCCAGGCGTCGACGTCGTCGAGATCGAGGCCCTCGGGCGGGGCTGCGGCTGCGAGAGGGAGGAGCCACCACATCTAGAACGTTCCTGCGCTGAGGTGAAGGAGGAGGCGGATGTCGACGAGGGTGCCGATGCCGGTGAACCGGGAGGCGGCGTCGGCGCCGAGCTGCAGCTGCAGCGGGCTGTCTTCGCCCCCCACGCGGAAGCGGCCCGCCAGCCCCCCGGAGACCGTGAGATCGGTGAGGCCATCCCAGGCGTCGAGGCGGTCGGACGCGATCGCCCAGCTCGGGGTGATCGTCGCCCAGGCGGTCAGGTAGGGAAGATCGAGGGTGGCGGCGAAGCGGCCACCGAGGCTGAACGCCGGGTCGAGCTCGGCCTCGGTGGCGTCGGATGCGGGGGCTGTGCGCAGGGCATCGCCCCGGAGCACCGGGCCGACGCGAAGGCTGACGGGGCCGAGCCAGGGGCCGGCGAGGTGGTGCAGGCCCGTCTCCCAGCCCCGGACCCGGCCTGCGAGGCCGTTGCCCCACAGGGCGGTCTCGCCGGACCAGACGACGCCTGTTGGAGGGACCGTCCACCAGTGGTGCAGCAGGGTGCCGCCGAGGCGGGCGCCGGCCAGCGTGCGATCGTGGCGCGCCCGGGGCGAGTCGGCGGGCATCAGGGCGAGGCCCACGTCGGGGCGCAGGCCGAAGCGCCCGCGGGTGACGCGGGTGCGGGAGGCCTCCCAGGACTCGATCACCGAGTCGGAGGGCACGGGAGGGGGAAGTGGGATGGGCTCACCCACGGGCGGCATGCCGTCCGGCGCGGGTTCCTCGGGCGGTGGGGCCGGGGCGTCCGGCGCACCCTCGGGAAGACCGGGCTCCTGGGACCAGGCGAGCTGCACCGTGAGGAGGAGCGACAGCATCATGGCGTGGCCGGTCCGTGCAGCGGCCACGGCTCGACCTCGATGGCGATCCCCGAGGCCCGCAGGCGGGTGGCCAGGTGCTCGCCCATGGCCGAAGCGGGGGTGACGACGCCCACCTCGCCGTCGAGGTCGTCCTGGGCCAGGCACAGGGCCGACTGGGCCAGCATCACGGCGGTGAGCCCGTAGCCGGGATCGAGCTCCCCGAGGAACCGCACGCTCAGGTGCTGGGAGGGATCTTCCGGGTGCTCCGCCACGAGCAGGATGCGGACGTTGCCGGCCTCGCGCTGTTCCCGATCGGGCCCCTCGCCGGGCTTGGGGAGCTTGTTCTCCTCGAGCCACCGGCGGAGCGGGCCCACGGCCATGCCCACCATGAGGCCGCCCAGACCCGCGCTCGTCTTCACCGCCCGGCGGAAGCCGTCGAAGCCCCGGCCCGTCCAGGCGGCTTCGTGGTAGCAGAACCGATCCGGTGGCACGAGGTGCAGCAGGTGGTTGGAGCGGCGCACCACGCGGGTGTTCACGGTGCCCATCACGAAGGGGGCGGTCCAGCCATCGAGGGCGGCGACCTTGCGGGGGCCCGCCTGCTCGCTCTCGGCCTGGGCGTGGCGGTGGGGTGGGGGCAGCAGCTGGTTGGGGTTGCCGAGGATCCGGCGCAGCTCGGGCCGGGCCTTGATGTCCTCGAAGGTGGTCAGCAAGGTGGCGATGGTGCCGCCGGACACGAACATGCGGCTGCGGCCCAGGTAGTAGCCGACCCGATCGGCGGGGCGTCCCCACGCGGTGCGTGCGGCCTGCTGCAGCACGAAGGTGCCGATGTCGGACGGGATGGAGTCGAAGCCGCAGGCGTGCACGATGCGCAGTTCCTTGGCGGCGGCGGCCTCGTGGTGGGCGTCGATCATGTCGGACATGAACGGGACCTCGCCCGTGAGGTCGCAGTAGTGCGCCCCCTCCTCGACGCACACCCCCACGAGCTCCCGGCCGTAGCGCCCATAGGGCCCGACGGTGGTGCACACGACCTTCGCCTGCCGGGCCATGGCGGACAGGGACGCCACGTCGGTGGCGTCGGCGACGATCACGGCGGGCGCGGTGCCCTCGGGCATGCCGGGCGCGAGCTCCGCCTGGATCTGTCGGAGGTGCCCCTCCTTGCGGCCGGCGATGGCCCACCGGGCCCCGTGTTCGGCCTGGGTGCGGGCGAGGTACTCGGCCACCAGCTTGCCGGTGAAGCCGGTGGCGCCCCAGAGGACGATGTCGTAGCGGGACATGGGTGGACGCCTCGAAGAAGCTGCGGTTCACAGGACGGTTGGGAGGATACCGCGTCCTCGGACCCAGGGGGCGCCACAAGAGGGAGCGTGACCAGGAACGACAAACGCCCGCCACGGGGGCGGGCCTGTCGGGACCTTTGTCGAGGGGCTACTTCGCGGCCCCCGCGAGGGCGCGCTCCTCGTGGCTGGGGGCGGGCTGGGGGCCTCGGAGGAGCTGACCCGCCATCACGCCGGTGGGCTCGTCGTCGCGCATGATGCACTGGCCCTTCACGAAGGTGTAGCGGTAGCCGCTGGCCCGCTGGGTGAGGCGGCGGCCGCCGGCGGGCAGATCGTGCACCAGCCTGGGGTGGGCCAGGGTGAGGCCGTCGTAGTCGATGACGTTGATGTCGGCGCGGTAGCCGGGCTTCAGCACGCCGCGGTCCATCAGGCCGAACAGCTCGGCGGTCTGCCGGGTCTGCCGGTGCACGATGTGCTCGAGGGGCAGCTTGGGGCCCCGGGAGCGGTCGCGGGTCCAGTGGGTCAGCATGAAGGTGGGCATGCCGGCATCACAGATGGCGCCGCAGTGGGCGCCGCCGTCGCTCAGGCCCATGCGGGTGAGGCGGTGGCCATGCAGGGTGTACAGCGGGTCGAGGCTGCCGTAGCCGTAGTTGTACAGGGGGAAGTACAGGTAGCCGTCGCAGTCGTTGCTGGTGAGCGTGTCGTAGGCCAGCTCCATGGGGCTGATGCCCCGGGCCTTGGCGGCCTCGGCCACGGACTGCTCGGGGCCGGGCTCGTAGTCCAGCGTCTCGCTGAACAGGAACATCTTGTCGAAGCTGCGGGCGATGAAGTTGGCGAAGGGGCCGAGATCGATGGCCTGACCGTTCACCACGGCGTCGCGCACCTCGGGCTTCTTCAGCTCCTCCTTGCGCTCGGGCCATTCCATCATCGACAGGGCGGCGTGGGCGTCGACCGGCACGAACGGATGGGCGGTGCCCTGCCAGTTCATCATGATGCCGATGGCGCGGCCGGCACACTGGCCGTAGACCCGCAGGCCCTCGGCCTCGGCTTCCTCGAGGCTGGCGAGGATGTCCTTCCACAGGTCGGGCTGCTCCCAGGTCTGGGAGAAGTTGAACAGGGCGGTGCAGTCGTTGTCGGCCGCGATCTTCTTCACCCAGCTCAGGTCGCTGGGCACGAGGGTGTGGTCGGGCGCGTAGCCGAACAGCCCGTGACCGGCGTCCTTGAGGGCCCGGCAGATGCCGAACAGCTCGTCGGTGGAGGCGTTGGTGCCGGCCACCAGCTTGCCCAGGGCCGATTTGTGGTTGGGGGTGCGGGACGTGGTGAAGCCCAGGGCGCCGGCCTGCAGGCCCTGCAGGCACAGCTCGTACATGCGCTCGATCTGCTCGGGGGTGGCCTGGTCGTCCTCGGAGCTGGTCTGGCCCATGACGTAGCCGCGCAGGGCGCTGTGGGGCACCTGGGTGCCGACGTCGATGGCGAAGGGGAGCTTGTCGAGGGCGTCGAGGTACTCGGGGAAGGTCTCCCAGTCCCAGTTGATGCCCTCGAACAGGGCGAAGCCGGGGATGTCCTCCACGCCTTCCATCACCTCGATGAGCCACTCCCGATCCTCGGCCCGGCAGGGGGCGAAGCCGACGCCGCAGTTGCCCATCACGACGGTGGTGACGCCGTGCCAGCCCGACGGGGTGAGGTAGGGATCCCAGGTGGCCTGGCCGTCGTAGTGGGTGTGCATGTCGACCCAACCGGGGGTCACCAGCAGGCCATGGGCGTCGATCTCCTGCTTCGCCGAGCCCTCCACGGTGCCCACGGCGGCGATGCGGCCATCCTTGACCGCGATGTCGCCCACGAACGCAGGTGCGCCGGTGCCGTCCACGATACGTCCGCCACGGATGATGAGATCGAACATGCTGCCTCCCGGGAACCAAGGGTCCCACCTTGCTCGTATTCCTGACCAGTCGGTCAATGCCGGTTTGTAGCCTCACATTGAACGGTCGGTCAAGAAAAACCACGCAGTGGTGGAAAACGGTGGTAGGAAGGGAGCCCATCCCGGGCGGCACGCCAGCTGGAGGTCAGGCGCGATGATGGACATGACGGACTGGACGGTGATGGTGACCGGCGCGAGCAGCGGCTACGGCGAGGCCACGGCCCGTCGCTTCGCGGCCCTGGGTGCCAGGGTGATCCTCACGGGTCGGCGCGAGGCCCCCCTGAAGGCCCTGGCCGCCGAGCTCGGCGATCGCACGCTGCCCGTGGCCTTCGACGTCGGAAGCAAGGAGCAGGTCCACGCGGCGATCGACGCCCTGCCCGCCCCCTTCGACAAGGTCGACATCCTGGTCAACAACGCCGGTCTGGCGCTCGGTCTCGAGCCGTCGTGGAAGACGGATCTGACCGAGTGGGAGACCATGGTGCAGACCAACATCCTCGGCGTGCTGTACTGCACCCGTCGTCTGCTGCCGGGCATGGTCGAGCGGGGCCGTGGCCACGTGATCAACATCTCCTCCATCGCGGCGAACTACCCCTACCCGGGCGGCAACGTCTACGGCGCCACCAAGGCCTTCGTGAAGCAGCTGTCGCTGAACCTGCGGGCGGATCTGCTGGGTCACCCCGTGCGCGTCACCAACATCGAGCCCGGCCTGTCGAAGACCAACTTCTCGGTCGTGCGCTTCCGGGGCGACGAGTCGGCGGCCGACAAGGCCTACGAGGGCGTGCAGCCGCTGTCCGGCGACGACATCGCCGAGGCGTGCATCTGGGCCGCCACGCTTCCGGCCCACGTGAACATCAACCGCATCGAGCTGATGCCCACCATGCAGGCCAACGGCCCGCTGGCGGTCCACCGGGAGTAGGAGATGGCAGATCCCACGGCACTGGACGCCGCGGTCCTGAACTTCGACGAAGGCTCGGTGGTCATCCTCAACGTGATCCTCGCCGTCGTGATGTTCGGCATCGCCCTGGATCTGGACCTGTCGTCGTTCCGCCGGCAGATCTCCCGTCCGAAGTCCCTCGCCGTGGGCCTGCTCGCCCAGCTCGTGCTGCTCCCGATCATGAGCTTCGGGCTCGTGCTGCTGCTGCAACCGCCGCCGTCGGTGGCCCTGGGCATGATCATGATCGCCGCCTGTCCGGGCGGGAACATGTCCAACTTCTTCACCCACCACGCCCGGGGACGCACCGAGCTGTCGGTGCTCATGACCTCCGCGGTCACGCTGGGCGCGGCCATCACCACGCCGTTCCACGTCACCTTCTGGGGCAGCCTGTACGAGCCCTCCCGCACGCTGCTGCGGGAGATCGCCCTCGATCCCACCCGCCTGATGATCACGATCACCATGATCCTGGCGGTGCCCCTGGCACTCGGCATGGGCGTGCGGGCGAGGATGCCCGAGCTGGCCGAGCGGCTGCAGCGCCCCCTGAAGACCCTGTCGGTGGGCGTGTTCGGCCTGTTCGTCGTGGGCGCCCTGGCGGCCAACCACGGGCCCTTCCTCGCCCACATCACCGAGATCTTCGGTCTGGTGGCGCTGCACAACGCCCTCGCGCTGCTCCTCGGCTACACCACGGCGCGGGCCGCCGGCCTCGAGCCCGACGAGAGCAGGGCCGTGACCATCGAGGTGGGCATCCAGAACACCGGCCTCGGCCTGGCCCTCACCTTCGGCTTCTTCGGCGGCCTGGGCGGCATGGCCATCGTGCTCGCCTGGTGGGGCGTGTGGCACCTGCTCACCGGCATGGGCATCGCTACCTGGTGGAGCCGTCGGCCGTTGTCCAGCTCCTCAGCTGTTTCATCAGCCACTCCGGCGCATCCACACCCAGGTTGTGCCCTGCCCGCGGGTGCACCCGAAGCTCCGCATCGAGATGACGCGCGAGCCGAGCGGAGCAGCGTGGGCTGACGAACCGGTCTCCGCCGCCGCACACCACCAGCACCCGGGCATGGAGACGGGCGGGGGGCTGGAACCTGAGACCGGCCAGGAACTGGCGGGGCAGCGTGGTGCGGTGGGGCGGAATCTCGGTGGCGAGCCGCGCGTAGCGGTCGGCCACGGCGGCCCGGCGCTCCCGGCTGGCCTCGTTGACGAGCATATCGATGAGCATGGCCTCCCGATCGCGGGGGAGCGGTGACCGGACGGCGCGGGCCAGGGTGGGCAGGTTGCGGGGGCGCAGGCGCTCCCAGGGGCGGGTGAGGCCGGCGGCGCTGGAGTTGCCGATGACCACGCCGTCGAAGTCGCCGGGGAACTGGTGGGCCCAGGACATGGCGACCATGCCCCCCATGCTGATGCCGAAGATGTTCCAGGGCCCCGGGTGCCGCTCGCGGAGGGCGAGCCAGCGGCGCCGCATGTCGCGGGCGGTGGCCTCGATGCTGAGGGGGCTCGGCCTGTGGGCCTCGGTGCCCACCCCGGGGGCGTCGAGGGTGTGGACGGACCCGATGCCGTCGTGGGAGGAAAGACGCGCGGGGATGTCGCCCCAGTGTCGTCCGTCGAATTTGATGCCCTTCAGCAGCAGCCAGTGCATCGTCGCCTACCCCTTCCTTCGCAGGATCTGTCGGATGGCCTCCTCGAAGTCCGGATGAAGGAACTCGAAGCCGGCCTGTTGGAGTCGTTCGGGCTGCACGCGGGTGCTGTGAAGCAACAAGTGCTCTCCTCGCTCGCCCATGAAGGCCTTGATGGCGAACCCGGGGGCGGGGAGGAAGGACGGACGGCCGAGGATGCGGCCGAGGATGCGCGCCTGCTCGCCCTGCCGGATGGGCTGGGGGCTCACGAGGTTCACAGGGCCCTGCCAGGAGGGCTCGTCGAGCAGGAGGAGCACCGCGGCGACCCAGTCGTCGATGTGGATCCAGCTGATCCACTGCTGCCCGCCGGCGACGGGACCGCCCACGCCTGCCTTGAAGATGGGCAGGACCGCGGGCAGGTAGCCTCCCTTGCCGGACATGATGTGGCCGGTGCGCAGGAAGCAGGTGCGCACGCCCGCATCCCGGGCAGGGGCGGCTGCCCGCTCCCAGGCCTGGCCGAGATCGGCGAGGAAGCCGTCGCCGAGGGAGCTCTCCTCGGTGAGGAGCTGGTCGTCGCGGTCGCCGTAGATGCCGACGGCCGAGCCGCTGAGGAACACGGAGGGGGCGTGGTCGGCCTTGGCCATGGCGTCGGCCAGCAGCTCGGTGCCCACCACCCGGCTGTCCCACATCTCCCGCTTGTATTCGTCGGACCAGGCGTTCGCGATGGGGGCGCCGGCGAGGTTGACCACGGCGTCGACCTCGTCGAGGGCCGCCGGGTTGAATTGCCGCTCCATCGGATCCCAGCGGTAGGGCGGGGTGCCGGAGCGGGACAGGATGCGGACCTCGTCGCCGCGGGCCCGCAGCGCGGAGGTGAGTGCGGTGCCAGCCAGACCGGTGCCGCCGGAGATCAGAACCTTCATCGTTGCCTCACTGCCGGGTGAGTGGCTCCAGGGGAGGGGTCCATCCGTCGCCCTGCACATCGATCCGTACCCCGGCGGTCATGGCCCAGGGAGTCGGGGCCTTGTAGGGGCGGGGATCGGCGCTCTCGAATTCGAAGAACCACACCTCGTCATCGGCGGAGACGAGCTCGAATGTCCACGGACCTCCGGCCAGATCGAGGGCGTCGGTGAAGACCTGTTCGCCGTCGGGCCCGATCCGGGTGCGGGTGAGGGTGCCGGAGGTGAGCCAGGCAGGACCGTGCACGTCGACGGTGAGGGTGTGCCTGCCGCCTTCGAGCGTGGCGCCGCCGGCCCAGTCGTCGCCGGTGAACACGGTGAGCAGGGGGCCGGTGGAGGCGACGGTGGCCTGCCGGCGGGTGGCGGCCACGACGCCCTCGGAGAGATCGTCGGCCGAGGGGTCATCCACCAGGAACCAGGTGAACGCCTCGCCGGGGCCGAACAGCCCGTGGGCGTCGGACACGCCCAGGGGTGCCACCTCGTGCCCGCGGGCCGTGAGGTCGCGGAAGTCCGCCGGCAGCTCCTCGCCGTGGTTGCGGTTGAGCACCTCCATGGCCTCGAAGCGGTCGGTCCAGTGGTCGGGCCGTCCGATGGAGCCGTCGGCCGGGTCGTAGGAGGCGAAGGAGAACATGCCCGAGCGGCCGTGGTTGACCGACATGACGCCGTCGGACGCCAGGGACCGCCTCGCCAGCGCAATCATCTCGTCGGTGTTCGTCCACTCCGTGAAGCGGGACCACCAGCGGGTGGCGCCGCCGTTGACCTGCTGCCGGTCGGGCTGCAGCGGCCACAGGTTGTAGTGGCCGCGGGTGGGGGGCGAGAACTCGGTGGCGTGGATCGACTGCAGGCGACCTTGCAGGCCGAGGGCCTCCAGGGTGGGCCGGTAGTCGGCGTGGTGGTCGTGGTCGGTGCCGAAGTGCAGGTCGAGGCCCATGGCCGCGCTGACGAGCAGCCGTGACTCCATCGGGGTGCGGCCGTCCGGGGAAGGCAGGCTGTGGCTGTGGGGATCGCCGGCGACGAAGCCGTCGGGGACCTGCCAGGTGTCGAAGGTCGGGACGACGAGGTCGGGCGTGGACTGGTCGAGGGTGACCGACATGGAGACGGGCGTGCCGCGGAAGCCTCGGCGTGCGTGGACGGTGAAGTCGCCTGCCGGCAAGGGGAGCCGCAGCTGGCCATCGCGGTTGACGGCCACGGCCTGAAACCCCTCGGGGAGGGGTCGCATCCAGCGGGGGTCGCGGGGGACGGACTCGCCCTGGCGGGCCACCTCGAAGACCGTGGGTACGCCGTCGGGGATCTGCAGCGTGAGGGGGAACGCCGGTTGGAGGGTCAGCGCGTCGGCCTCGGCCAGGGGCACCGGACCGGCGACACCGACGACCGAGGGGAGTGGGGGCGGCGTGGAGCCGTCGCCGTAGGAAGAGAGGGTGTGCGAGCCGGGCGTGTAGGGGCCGGCCCAGCCATGATCATCGGCCAGGTCGAGGAACAGCCCGCTGGGGTTGGCGTCGAGGGCCACTTGGGTGACCTGCCCCTGCGGCACCACGGCGGACCAGCTGCCGTCGGCATCGGACAGGGTCATGGCCACCGGGTCGCCAGCGGCATCCAGAAGGTGCACCCGCACGCCCCCCACGCCATCGGCCAGGGTGCCCGAGAGGGTCTCGGTGGGGGCGTCGCCCATGGCGTGCCAGGCGGAGGTGATGTCGCCGAGATCGTCGGAGACGCCGAGGTAGCGGGTGTAGGTGACGGACGCACTGGAGGCGACGTCGACGGTGGGTGCCGTGCCGGTGAGCAGGGTGCCCACCTCGAACAGCAGGTCGCCGACGGACGAGTCGACGAAGCCGTCGGGGCCGGCCAGCAGCGCCACGGCGATGCGATGATCGTGGCCCACGAGCCCCATCCAGCCGCCATCGGAGCTGTTGCCGTTGGAGGCGAGCCCGCCGCCGGGGGTGTAGGGGGCGGCCACCTCGCCGGCGTACATGAGGACGTCCATCGGGGCCCGGCTCGTGGGGTTGGGGTCGTCCCAGTGCACGGTGGTGGTCATCTGCAGCAGGGGGGAGTCGGCCGGCAGGATGTAGTCGGTGGTGAACCGCAGCTCCGGCACCCGCAGGTGGGTCTCGGACTCGATGGCGCCGGCCAGCAGCTCGAGGGGCCCGCCATCGCCACGGACCTGCAGGTGTGCCGTGCCCGACCCGGAACCGTCGTCGAGGATCTCGAAGGCCTTGGCCCTCAGCACGATGCCCAGGTCGAAGGCCGGGAAGTGGTCGTCCAGGATGTCGGCGCCGGGGGCGCCCGCGGGCCGGGGGATGTCGGCGTCGATCACCGCACCGGCGAACTGGTTGTAGTGGTGGGAGACGCCCTTGCCCTGCACGATGAAGCGCGCCACGGCGTTCTCGATGAGGAAGTCGCCCTCGCGGCCCTCGGCGGAGGGGCCGCCGATGAGGACCTCGAACTGGTGGATCTGCCCGGCACGGGCCTGGCCCTCGCCGAGGGGAAGGGTGAGATCGGGCAGGGCGTCCGTGTCGAACGCCAGCGGATCCTCGGCAGGATCCGGACAGCCCACGAGCAGGGCCAGCATCAGCACGGCGCGAAACGACATGTACCCCTCCACAGCGTGACGACCGTGTGTCACGCCGCGGAAGGGTACAGCAAGAGCGAGGTTTTGTCTGACCTATCTGGAGGTCAGTACTCCTTGATGTCGTGCCGCGTGAGCTGGTAGAGCAGGTCGGTGACGCCTTCGGTCATCGTCTTGCCCAGGATGCGGCTCCGGTGCACCTCGACGGTACGGGGCGAGATGCCCAGGGCCAGGCCCACGTCGCGGTTGGTGCGGCCCTCGAGCAGCAGCTCCATGACCTCCTTCTCGCGAGGGGTGAGGGTCTCGAGGCGCGCGATGAGATCGAGGCGCTCCAGACGGTTGCGGCCCTCCAGCTCCTCCTCCTCGAGGATGTCCTTGGCCACCCGGATCAGGTTCTCGGGCTGCACCGGCTTCTCGAGCAGGTTGCGCGCCCCGTGCTTCATGGCCTTGACCGCCATGGGCACGTCTGCGTGGGCGGTCAGGATGACCACCGGCATCGCACAATCGGCCGGCACGTGCTTCTCGAGGAAGTCGAGGCCGCTCATCGTGCCTGGCATGCGCACGTCGAGGAGCAGGAGCCCCGATGCGCTGGGTTCGACGTCCTCGAGGAAGGCCTCGGCGGACGGAAAGGTTTTGACCGGGATGTCCACGGCTCCAAGGAGCCAGGACAGGGAGGAGCGAACAGACTCCTCGTCGTCCACCACGTAGACCATCGGACGGTTGTTTGTCATGCCGACCTCAACGGAATCGAAAGGAAGAAGGATTTGGCGCCACTACGTTCAACCTCGAACCAGAGGCTCCCTCCGTGCCTTTCGGCAATTGTGCGTGTAATGAATAGCCCCATGCCAGTGCCATCCTTGCGGGTGGTGAAGAACGAATCGTACATTCTTGGCGTTGTAGCAGGATCAACGGGCGTTCCGCTATCGCTGACGAACAACAATGCGTGTTCTTCCTGACGTCGTACGCCCATCACCAGACGGCGCGGACCGTCCCATCCTTCCGTCATGGCGTGGATGGCGTTGCGCACGAGGTTGATGAGGGCGAGCTCGACCTGGCGGGCGTCGACCCGGAGCTCCGGGACCGACTCGTCGATCTCCAGCTCGGCCTCGATGTGGTGCCGGCGGAAGTCGAAGGTGTGCAGGTTGAAGACCTCCCGGACCAGCTCCTGGAGGCTCGTCTCGGTGATCTCGGGTGCCTGCCTGCGGAACAGGGCCCGCAGGCGCTGGACGATCTCGCCGGCGCGCTTGGCCTCCGAGGCGACCGCCTCGATGGCCTCCTGCATGTCCTCGTCGTCCAGGCTGCTCTGCTCCATGCGGAACAGGCACCCCTGGGCGTAGGCGAGGATGGCGGTGAGCGGCTGGTTGAGCTCGTGGCCGAGGCTGCTGGCCATCTCGGACAGGATGGCGGCGCGGGAGTCGCGGCTGACCTCGTCGAAGCGATCCCGCTGCTCGGCCTGATCATCGTGGCGGCGGGTGACGTCCGTGGCGGAGAGCACCAGCTCGTCGGAGTGGGGCAGGCGGGCGGCGTGCACGTCCAGGTAGATGGTCTCGCCGTTGCGCTCGATGGTGATCTCCCGGTGCACCTGGACGCCACGGCTGCGGACGAGCTGCAGCAGGCCGCTGGGGCGGGCCTTCAGGCGATCGACCAGGGCGTCGCGGGACAGCGAGGTGGGGTCGAAGCCGAACGTGGAGGTGGCCGCCGGGTTGGCGTACTGGATCATGCCGAGGTGATCGAACACCAGCACCGCCACGTTGATGGTGTTGGCGAGGGCCTCGAACCGCTGCTCGGAGGCCCGCAGGGCGTCGGAGCGCTCCTGGATGCGCCGGCGGAGGTTGTCCTGCACCTGCAGCAGGTGGTGGTGGGCCATCTGCCGCTCGGTGACGTCCTGGAAGAAGCCGGCCATGCGACCTCCCTCGTCGTCGAGGGGGACGGTGCGCAGCTGCAGGCTCAGGGCCTGATCGGCCCGGTGCAGGTTGAAGGTGGTCTGCGAGGGGTAGGGACTCGCGAGGACGCCCCGCACCCGCTCGAGATCGTAGGGCGCGACGTGGGTGGTCCAGGCGTCGGGCCAGGGGCCCTGGGGATCGGTGGGATCGAGCACCCGCAGGGCCGCGGGGTTGTGGTGGATCAGGCGACCGGAGGCCAGATCCCACAGCAGGACGGCCTCTTCGAGGTGCTCGCTGACGGTGGCGAAGGCCGGCTCCTCGCGGGTGCCGAGGGAGGCGTCGACGGAGCCGGTGAGCAGGCTGGCGAACCAGGCGCCGAGGTGCTCGGTGCTGGTGGACAGCGGATGGGACCCGGAGACGGCGGCGCACAGTCGCCGGGGCGGATGGCCCGGGATCGGCCAGGTCTGGACCTGCAGGCCGTTGGTGGGGAGGTCGTCCAGGGAGAGCTGGTGCAGCTCGCGGGGATCGAGGTTGCTGGCCGGGTCGACGGACCACTGGAGCGCCTGCTCGCCATCGCCGATCCAGAGCACGTCGCAGGCGAGGAAGCCCCGGAGCAGGTCGAGCAGGGCGCGCAGGGCCTCCGGGCTCGACAGATCCTCGACCCGGCGCAGCTCGGCGGCGAGCTGGGAGAGGAGATCGGACTCGGCGGTGGACTCGGGCACCTCGTGGGGGACCGCGCCGGGCAGGATGAGGCCCGTGATCTCGCCCTGGGGACCTCGCCAGGCCACGCCGTGGGCGGTGGACGCGCGGGTGTGGGGCGCCTGCTCCTCGAGGTGGCGGAGCAGGTGCTGGACCTGATCGAGGACCTCCTCGGTGGGTACCTGCGGAACGAAGGTGTACGGACCGGTGGTGGCCTTGCTGGAGAACACCCAGGCCGATCCGGAGAGCTTGTGGAGCCACTGCAGGCGGCGGGTGTCGGGGTGGGCGGTTCCCATGGGTCCGGTGGGCTCCGCGGGTGGGGGGCTGGTGTCTGTGCGGTGTTCGGGCAAGCCTGTCTCCAACAGGGGCGGGAGTGAGGCGCACTCCGTGGTGTTGCTGATACGGAAGATCTCGCACCGCCTTGAGGCTTTGCGCGCTTCATGGGGTACCAGCCCCCACGAAGAAGACCCCATCCTCGCCGCGAAGGCAAGGATGGGGCCGGTGGCATCCGCCCAGGCGTCAGGGCTTGGGGTGGACGCCGGGAGAGGCGAGGTCGGACAGGTTGTTGAACACCCACTCACTGACGGAGAAGTCGGGCGAGGGGGCGGTCACGAAGGCCGCGCGCTCCACGATGCTGTCGTCGTGGAACCAGTCGTCGCCGATCCGGGGCTCCTCACCGATGCGACCGAAGACGTCATAGATGTCGCCGCCGAGGTTCTCGATGGTGTACACGTCCTGGCCGTCGGGGGTGGCGCCGAGCTCGATCTGATCGGGCTCGACCTCGTAGAACGCGGTGAAGAAGCGACGGTTCACCGCCATGACCCAGCTGTCACCAGGGGCGAGCACAGCGCCGTCGGTGAAGTTCAGGTAGCCCTGGGGCGAGGTGGCACCGTTGCGGTAGACGCCGATGCGGTAGGCGTCGAGGCTGATGGGCACGGCGGAGGCGTTGGTGACCTCGATGAAGCGGCCCTCGATCCGTTCGTTGGCCGCGAGCTCGGTGAGGAGGAGGGCACGGGGGTCGGCGGGCGGCACGACGACACCGGAGTCACCGGTCTCTCCGCCGGTCTCGCCGGAGCCGTCGGCGAAGAGGACGTCCTCGAGGCGGCGGGGCGCCGGCTTGAACTCACCGCGCACGTCGGGAACCACGAACTCGAAGTGCAGGGGACCGGTGACCCGGCGCACGCGGTCGCCGATGGACACCGGCACGCCGAAGATGGCGTCATCCACGACGAACTCGTCCGAGTCGCTGAAGATGCGCAGCACCCGGGAGAAGAGGCTGGCGCTGGCCTGACCGAGGGTGAACTCGTCTCCGTCGATCGCACGGACCTCGAAGGGCAGGCCCTGGGCGAGCACCGTCACGAGCATGGACTCGTAGCTGTCCGCCAGATCGCCCTGCAGGTCCGCGAGGCCGAGCTCGACCGGATCGGGAAGGTCGGTGCTGCCCACGATGCGGACCTCGGACTGGCCGGACAGGTAGGCACGGACGCTGGTGACACCGCGGATCTCGGCGTAGACGGCGGTCACGTCGACGAGGTCACCCTCGTTGAGGATGCTGCCGTCCGGCACGGTGACCACGCCGTCGAGGGGGAAGCGCTGGTCGGTGAGGAGCACCTTGAGACCGGCGTTGGAACGGCTGTCCGGATCCTGCACGAAGAAGCCGGGCTCACCCTCGCCATCGTCGAGGAAGATGCCGGTGACCACGAGGCCTTCGAGGGCCACGCGCACGTTCTCGTCGATGCGACCGAGCTGCAGGTCCTCCACGGTCGCGGGCACGGTGACGACGGGCTCGGAGGTGTCACCGGACTCACCGGGCAGGCCTGTCTCGCCCGTTGCACCCGTCGCACCGGTCTCTCCCGACTCGCCGGGTCCGGTCTCGCCGGTCTCCGCCGTCTCGCCGGTCTCCCCTGTCTCCATGGGTTCGCCGGTGTCGGTGGGCAGGCCGCCGGTGTCGGTCTCGTCGTCCTTGTCGTCGTCCTTGCAGCCCGCCATCCATGTGGTGGCGGCGAGCAGCAACGCGGCGGCTCTGAGTGAGGTGATCCGCATGACTCTCTCTCCGTGGTTCCCCGGGCGCGGGGAGGAGCCGGCACGGGGGGCCGGTCCTGGGGTTCCAGCGAAGAAACGAAGCGGAGGGGACCCTCGGAGATCCGGAGGTGCCCTGTGGGGCCTCACGCCGTACGCACTACCAGGGACCGTCGAGGGCCGGGTCGAGGGGCGTGAAGCCCAGACGGAGGCTGTCGATGGGGTCGAAGGCCTCCTCCTCAGGCCAGGCGCGGGCCACCTGGAAGGCGGTGTCCAGCGGCTCGCACACGCGCTGGGGCGTAGGGGGCTCGCCGGGTGCGTCGGTGTCGTTGGCCTGTGCCGAGTCGTAGGCCGGCGGATCATAGGGGGGAGAATACCCATCCTGCAGACCACCGCAGCCGGTGAGCGCGATCAGGAGCACCAGGGGGAGTCGGACCATGACCTGTCTTCCGCTTGGAGTGGAGATCGAGCCCTTCGGCACGGCGGGACGGGCGGTGGATGGGGGGGACTCGTGAGGGAACGGCCTCCTGGATCGACAGGACCGATCCGTCGGTTAGGGAGGGCACGTGGTCCAGGAGGCCGTTGCAGGTGGTGACGCTGTTCGTGATGATGGCCGGAGTCGTACTGGCTTCCGCTCTTTGTTCGGGTACCGAGGCGGCGCTGCTGTCCCTCCCGGTCAACCGCGCGCGACAGCTCGCGGCGGATGGCATCCCGGGTTCCAGGCGGCTGCTGATCCTCCGGGAGCGGCCGGCCCAGGCCATCGGTGCCATCGTGGTGCTCAACAACGTGGCCAACATCGTGGGTTCCATGATGGTGGGCGCCACCGCGGTGCGGGTGTTCGGGTCCCATGCGATGGGGTGGGTGTCCGCCACGATGACCATCGCGATCATCCTGCTGGCGGAGATCCTGCCCAAGTCCATCGGTGAGCGCTTTGCCGAGCCCATCGGACTGAGGGTGGCGGCGCCGCTCACCGGTCTGGTGTGGCTGCTCACGCCCGTGTTGTGGGTGCTGTCCCTGTTCACCCGGGGCTTCGAGCGGGACGACGTGCCGATCACCGACGAGGACGAGATCCGGTTCCTCGTGGCCAGCGGCGGGCACGAAGGGGTCATCGAAGACGACGAGTCCGAGATGATCCAGCGGGTCTTCCTGCTCAACGACTCCACGGCCGCCGACATCCTCACCCCCCGGGTGGCCATGAGCTTCCTGTTCGCGGACGCCACCCTGCGAGAGGCCGAACCCTACGTGCGCACCTCGGAGCACTCCCGCATCGTGGTGGTCGGGAAGAACCGCGACGATGCGCTCGGGATGGTGCTCAAGGTCGAGCTGCTCTCCGCCATGATGGACGGGCGGTGGGATCGCCGGGTGCTCGAGTTCCTCCGGCCGGTCCGGATCGTCGATCTGACCACCCGGGCGGACGACCTGTTGCGCCTGTTCCGTTCCCACCGCAGCCTGCTGGCCGTGGTGTCGGATGGCTTCGGCGGCGTGGCCGGCGTGGTCACCCTGGAGGACGTGCTGGAGGTGCTCACCGGCGAGATCGTCGACGAGACCGACACCGTGGCCGACCTGGCCGAGGTGGCGCGCCGGGAGGGACTCCGTGGCGAGGCGTCGGAGCAAGGCGAAGAGGGCGACGAGGACGAGGGTGGCGAGGACTGACGGGTCCTGCCGGTTCGCCTGATTTGTCCTGCATGATGCAGTGATCGTATCCTGCCGGTGGCGGGAGGCGGACATGTGGTGGTGGTGGCTTGCGGCATGTGTGTGGGAACCGGGACTGGTGGTGATTCCCGAGCACCCGGTCACGGGTGACGAGGTGCAGGTGGTGCCCATGGGGCCCTGGGGCACGGAGCTCGACGTCACGTGGACCTCCGAGGGCGCCGGCACGGTGCAGGGCACCACCCTTCCGGGCGAGGAGACCTGGCGGGGGCAGCGCTGGCAGGTGCGGGTCAGCGACGGGGCCCACGAGATCCTGCACACGGTCGAGGTGGGCAACGCCCCGCCCCTGGTGGTCACCTCCGGGCTGCAGCCCTCCGTGCCCCTGGCCACCCAGCCGCTTCGCCTGGTGTGGGCGGCGCGGGATCCGGAGGGAGAGCCCCTGGCGGTGCAGGTGCGGTTCTGGGCGGATGGCGCCCTGATGCCGGCGGGGCCCTCCGGCGAGCTGCAGGCGGGGTCCCTCAAGCGGGGCCAGGTCGTCGATGCCGAGATCATCGCCACCGATCCCATGGGGGCCCAGGCCATCGTGCGGCTCGCGGCACCGGTCGTGGTGGGCAACGGTCCACCGATGGCGCAGGCGCGGGTGGAGCTGGGCAGCGGCGTGGCCCGGGAGGCCCCGCTCCGCTGCATGGTGGAGGCGTCCGATCCCGACGGGGATGCGGTGCAGGTCGAGGTGGACTGGTGGGATCGGACGGGCATGCTCGGGGTCGGGGAGGTCCTCGGGGCGGCCCTGCAGCAGCCCGACGAGCCGGTGTGGTGCCGTGCCGTGCTGCAGGACGACCACGGGGGCACCACCGAGGTCCTCAGCGAGCCCGTCGCGCTGTGGCCCGGGCCGCCCGGCGCCGTGCGGGTGGAGGGGGGCAGCCTGCAGCTCGGGTCGGAGGACGACGAGGTCGGCCGGTTGTCGTCGGAGAACACGGTGCAGGTGACGCTGACCGGGGCCCTGTACGTGCAGACCCACGAGGTCACCCAGGAGGACCTCGAGGATCTCCTCGGGGAGCGGGACGACTCCCACGGCTGTGCCACCTGTCCCGCCACCTTCGTCTCCTGGCACGAGGCGGCCCTGTACGCGAACCTGCTGTCGCTTCAGGAGGGGCTGCCGAGCTGCTACGACTGCGCGCTCGGTGAAGGCCTCACCCACGACTGCGAGCCGGACGGCGACCTCGCGGACTGCGACGGCTGGCGGCTGCCCACGGAGGCCGAGTGGGAGTTCGTGGCGCGGGCGGGTGTGACGGCGGATGCGTTTCCGGCGGGGGGGAATCTGGGGCCGACCGACTCTTCGAGCTGTTCCACGGTACTTCTGGACGACGGAACCCTACTGACAAGTCAGGCCGTGTACTGTGCGATGATTACCAATGCGAATGTGGTGGGTGTACCCGCCTCAATGACCACCTCCCCCAACCCCGACGGCCTCTACGACCTCGCCGGCTCCGTGGCCGAGTGGACCCACGACCGCTGGGACGATCGACCGGCCATGGCGACCGATCCCGTCGGCGACGACGACGGCGTCTGGCGAGGCGTACGCGGAGGCTCCTGGCGCTCCACGCCCTCGGCGCTCCGCATGGCCTCCAACCCCCAGCAGCGGGCCGTGGACATGTTCGACGACGTGGGCTTCCGGTTGGTGCGGTGGGCGCCGGCGTTGCCGGAGCCATGAGGCTCAGATCCGGCGCAGGCGGCGCAGGGCGTCGAGGTTCCAGCCGCCGGTGAGGCGGGACGCGAGGAAGTAGGTGGCGCCGGCCAGCGGGAGCTGGGCCCACGGGTTCCATCCTGCCGTGAGGTGGAGCACGGCCGCCATGGGGATCGCGGCGGCCAGCGCCGGGAGCATGGGACGGAGGATGCGTACGCCGGGGACGTCCTTGCGGGCGATGACGAAGTAGCCCACCACGAGCCCGGTCTCGCAGGTGAGGCTGGCCACCGCGGCGCCCAGGGCCCCTTGCTCGGGGATCAGGACGAGGTTGAGCACGACGTTGAGCACGACCATGGCCGCGAGGACGCCACTGCGTGCCTTCTCCCGGCCCCACGCGATGATGCCGGCCGACAGGGTGTTGCTGACGACCCGCGGTGCCATCATCACGAACACCGCGGCCGCCACGGCCTCGCCCGCCGCGAAGTCCGGGCCCATCACCGAGGTCAGCAGGGGACCGCCGATCATCAGGCCGCCGACGGACACGGGCACGCCCGCGCAGGACAGCACGCGGACGTTGGTGGCCACCTCCGCCGCCGCCTGCTCCGGATCGTCCCGAAGGGCGGCCAGGCGAGGCAGGAACGCGCTGTTGACCATGTGGATCATGCCTGCGAGGTAGAACAGCAGCAGCTGGGGCATGGTGTACAGGCCCAGCTCCGCGGCGCCCTTCATGCGCTCGAGCATGAGGTTGTCGAAGGTGTTGAACAGGGTGCCGAGCACGCCCATGGTGGCGAAGGTGAAGCCCGCGGGGAGCATGGCCGTGACCTGCGACCAGCGTATGGGTGGATGCGGCGGCACCAGGGGACTCAGGGTGCGTCGGACCACGCGCCAGCCCACGAGGTCGCCGATGACGGAGGCGCCGAAGAAGCCCACGAGGCCCATCAGGCTGTCGTCGATCCACCAGGCCGTCAGCGCGATGATGATCAGCGATCGCATGACGTAGCCGCGCACGAGCAGGGGCGCGATGCGCAGGCCCACGGCGGTGCCTTCTTCCGAGCTGAGGAACCCACGCAGGATCTGGCTCACCACCAGCATCATCCCGCACCACAGCACGGCCGTGGGCGCCTCGATCCACAGGAGGTAGGCGGGCACGGCGAGCGCCACGAGGGGCAGGGCCAGCAGGGGGAAGCGGTAGCCGATGGCGCGCATCGTGCCGGCCTGCTCCGGTGCCCTCGCGACCTCCCGGCTGATGAGCTGGGTGGACTGCAGGGTCATGACCGGCAGGGTGGTGCGGCTCAGGGTGGAGAGCAGCGCCTGCCAGCCGAGCATGGTGGGGCCGCCGAACCGGCCGAGCAGCACGCTGATGCCCAGGCCCGCGAGGATGCGGGTGAGCTGGTTGATCAGCAGCGCGATGGCGTTGCCTCCCCGGCGGGGGGAGGTCTCGGGGACGGCGGCGGTGGTGCTCAAGCGTGCCTCGTGCAGGGCGTGCAGTGTAGCGGGGTGACGCCCGGTCCGCCGGTGCGGGTCGTTTCCTTCGCGGGATCCACCGGGAGGTCCAAGGAAGACCCGCGTGGGTGCGAACAGGCGGTATCCATCCCATCGGCGGCGCACGAGGGGCTGTGGAGCATACGCCAGGCCAGCTCTCGCGGAAGGCCGCCGTAGGAGGACTCCCGAGGCATGGGCCCGGATGGGATCGTTCCCCACGGCCCTTTCCCGGACACGCCTCGGACGGGCATCCGGTATGCACGCCGTCGCGGGACAATCGCCCTCCGGGCGTAAGGCGGGGACTTGTTCCGTGATCGCGGCCACCGACGCGCCCAATGGGTATCAACCTGCGCTTCACGAGGTCCCGGCACCGTTTGAACGGCGCGGTGCAGATCCCGACGGACGAAGGGCGGAGCTCGTGCGCGACGAGCCCCGACAGTGACCACACGTCCCGGGGGCATCCCGTGGACGAGACGCGGAGACGTTCTGCCATGACGATGAAACCATTCTTCCATCGCGCCACATGGGCGGCCCTTGCGGTCGGTCTGGTGGCCTGCGAAGGATCCCCTACAGGCGCCGATGACGAAGAGCGCGCCGCCCACCTGCTGCCCCTCGGAGGCAGCCTGTTCGAGATCGAGTCGTTCGGCGGTGTCGGCGATGACGGCGCCAACCTGATCAACGACGGAGGACACGACACCAGCGTCATGACCATCGACTGGGTCGACGTGATGGAGATCCGAAAGCAGGACACTCCGAGCGGCCAGAACGACGACTCCCTGGGCAAGGGCTCCAAGGAGGACAGCTACCCGCCGTCCGTCACCGACGGCTCCATCCCGCCCAACAAGTCCGACCTGCGGTTCTTCGGTGTGCACGAGGAGAAGGTGGGCAACGACAGCTTCCTGAACCTGTTCTGGACCCGTGTGGAGGACCCGACCGGCACCACGCTGATGGACTTCGAGTTCAACCAGGTGCAGTCGAGTCCGGCGAGTCTCGTCCGCACCGGCGGCGACCTGCTCGTCGTCTACAAGCTCAGCAGTGGCGGTGACGGCGACAACGGCATCATCGACCTCGTGCTGCACCAGTGGCAGACGGGCGTGGCGCCCTGGAACCAGCCCTGTGAGGCGGCGAATGACTTCCCTTGCTGGGGTCAGGAGCAGGATCTGTCCGGCAGTGGCCTGGCGGTGGGCTCCATCAACAACGTGGCCATCCCCGGTGCGGACGCCGACGGCCTGGCCGCCGGCCTGGACCCCTTCGAGCTGAGCCCCCGGACCTTCGGTGAGGCCACCATCGATCTGAGCGCCATCTTCCCCGAGGACAGCTGCTTCACCCTGGGCCAGGCCTGGCTGAAGTCCCGTTCCTCGGACACCTTCACCACCGCCCTGAAGGACTTCATCGCCCCGGTGCCGATCAACATCTCCAACTGTGGCAAGGTCATCATCCGCAAGGAGACCGATCCGGACGGGGCCACCGACCTGTTCGACTTCACCAGCACCGTGCTGGTGGGCTCCGGCGGGTCCGGTGACACCGGCGACTCTGGCGACACCGACACCGGCTTCACCAACTCCCCCGCAGCCTTCAAGCTGGCTGACGGTGAGTCCTACGAGATCGTCAACGTCCTGCTTGGCGACGACCTCGAGGTGACCGAGCTCGACCCGAGCGGCAAGGGCTACACCCTGAAGAGCATCGACTGTTCCGCCAGTACGGGCGTGACGCCGGACAGCATCAGCACGATGGACCGCAAGGTCGTGTTCGACATCGACAGCCCCGACGACATCCTCGACTGCACCTTCTACAACGAGGGCAAGGCGTCGCTGAAGATCATCAAGACCACCGTGCCGTCCGGTCTGCAGCAGAAGGACTTCTCCTTCGCCGTCGCAGGACCCAACGCCTTCTCCGACAACTTCATGCTGAGCAACCTCAGCGATGGCAGCGAGGCGAAGACCTACTCGAACAACCTCACCCCGGGCAGCTACTCGGTCACCGAGACCATCCCCAGCGGTTGGCGCCTCAACAGCTTCGTCTGCGTCGACAAGAACGACAGCGATGCGGTCGTCGACATGTCCTCGATGGCGAACGACAACGTCGCCAACCTGACCCTCGCGGCGGGTGACGACATCGAGTGCACCTACGAGAACGAGCCGCTGGCCAAGGTGGGTGGCTTCTTCACCTCGCTGGCCACTGCGAACGCAGGCACCTACGGCTACCTCGACATGGACATCAGCTGCACCGGCCAGGCCGACGACACCGGCATGGGCGCGCCGAGCGTGCTGAACTTCGAGACGGTCAAGCACTCCATCCTGCGCAACCTGTCCTCCGACTCCGTCGAGCTTCCCTCGGGCACCTACGACTGCGTGCTCGTGATCAAGCCGAACACGGACAACATTCCCATGCTCCCGTGATCGGAGGGCACCCTTCCGGTTCGTGAAGGAACCGGATCCACATCGGACGGCTGTCGGTCCTGGACCGGCAGCCGTCGCTGCGTGGGGCCATCGGTCGGCCGCTCCAGAGTCGAGTACGTATCTGGGAACTGCCGTGGAAACGACGTCTTGACATGCGGACGAGACGCGAGCGGTTTGAACCACGTGTGGTTGATGTCGCCAAAAAGTAAGCTTGGCAAGCCGTTTTCACGTCAGGCATGACCGTTCTCGGATGGTACGGGAAGACAATGGGTACCTGGATGTCGAGCTGGCCGCCTTGGCGATCTTCGAACGGGTACCCGAACATGTCGAGTCGCCTCCCGAGGGACCCACGCGGCGTGGGCCCCGATCGGACGCGTCCGGCGTCGGACCCTCCCGGGTTCGTCGCCGTGGGCGTCGAGGAGGCGATCTGCCATGACGTCTGGAAAGAAGATCCTCAGGGGGGGGCTGCTGCTCCTCCTGACAGCGAGCACGGCCTGCGACGAATCGTCCCTGCCGGGAGAGAACCTCGACAGCGGGCAGGTGAACCTGCCCGACTCCGCCGCGGACAGCGGTGACGCGGAGACCTGGCAGGGGCCACCGCTCCTGGAGATCGCGAGTCTCCCGGACAGCATCTTCGAGATCGATGACGCGGAGCCATCGACCCTGCCCGGCGCGAACCTGAAGGTCGACACGGCGGGCAACCTCGACTGGGCCGCGGCAGGCATCCAGTCGGACATCACGGTGGTGCAGGACGAGCCCTCGGGAAGTGGCGACGACTCCTTCGGCCAGGGCACCAAGGAGGACACCGAGGTGCCCTCGCAGGTGACGGGCAGCATCCCGCCGAACAAGAGCGACCTGAAGCAGTTCGGCCTGTACGTCGAGTCCAACATGGACGGCGACTTCCTGCACCTGTTCTGGACCCGCGTGCAGGACCCGTCGGGCACCACGAACATGGACTTCGAGTTCAACCAGTCCGACACGCCGTTCGTGCGCACGGGCGGTGACATGCTGGCCGTCTACGAGCTGACGAAGGGCGGCCGGGTGCCCGAGCTGTTCCTGCACAGGTGGATGACCGGTGTGGCTCCCTGGGACGGTCCGTGTGAGGCGGCGAACAGCTACCCCTGTTGGGGCGCCCAGCAGGATCTCACCGGCGTCGCCATCGGCTCCATCAACAACGACCCCATTCCCGCCAACGAGTGGGAGGACATGGGCACCAGCGTGCTCGGTGCCCTGGACGCCCGCACCTTCGGTGAGGCGAGCATCGACCTCGGCGCCATCTTCGGCGAGGGCGAGTGCTTCAGCTTCGGCCAGGCCTACCTCAAGAGCCGCTCCTCGGACTCCTTCACCTCCGCCGTGAAGGACTACATCGCGCCCGTGCCGATCAACCTGACCAACTGCGGCAAGGTCATCATCCGCAAGGAGACGACCCCCGACGGCGACACCACGGACTTCGGGTTCACCCACAACCTGGTGTTCCAGAGCCCGCCGCCCCAGGGCACGACCTTCGATCTCGCCGACGGCGAGTCCATCACCTTCGGCGGTGTGTTCTTCAACGACATGACCACGCCCACCTACACCATCACCGAGGATGACCTCTCGGGCACCGGCTTCAGCCTGGACGACATCGACTGCTCCGCCAGCAGTGCCACCGTGAGCGTCACCGAGGACGAGGCCAACCAGAAGGTGCAGTTCTCCCTCGACCAGGCGGCGGACGTCGTGGACTGCACGTTCTACAACGAGGCCCTCGGCACCATCATCATCGAGAAGAAGCTCACCATCGACGGACAGCCCTCGACCGCGTTCGACTTCTCCGAGGACAGCGGGCTGCTCTCGCCCTTCATGCTGACGGTCACCGGCACCACCGCGGACACCAAGACCTTCTCCAACATCGCGGTGGGCACCTACGAGATCACGGAGGCCGCCGAGACCGGCTTCCAGCTCACCGACATCAGCTGCTCGGGTGGCAGCAGCACCAGCACCGCCGGCAGCACGGCCACGATCAACCTGAAGGCCGGCGAGACCGTCACCTGCACCTTCACCAACGAGCCCATCGCCGACCTGAAGATCGTCAAGGAGATCTCCGGCTCCGGCTACAGCAACGTGGTGTTCCCCTTCGCCGTGGACGCCTTCCCGGACAACCCCGCGGAGCCCGGCTTCAACCTGACCGCCTCCAGCGGTTCCCCGGACGACAAGGCCTGGACCGACATCCTCGTGGGCGACTACGGCTTCACCGAGAGCGCGCCCTCCGGTTGGCGGGTCAAGTCCATCTCCTGTACCGGCAACAACACCGCCGAGACGGTGAACACCGCCACCGGTGAGCTCGACGTGACCATCGCCCCCGGCGAGTCCGTGGTCTGTACCTACATCAACGAGCCCATCGGCCAGCTGGAGATCATCAAGCAGATCGACGGCACGGGCTACACCAACGTCGAGTTCCCCTACAGCGCCTCCGGACCCAGCATCGTGACGAGCCCGTTCTCGCTGTTCCCCTCCAGCGGTTCGCCGGACAACAACGACTACGGCACGGTCCTGGCGGGCAACTACGACTTCGACGAGGACGTGCCCAGCGGCTGGCGTGTGAAGTCCATCTCCTGCACCGGCAACGCCACGAACGAGACGGTCGACCTGATGGCCGGCACCCTCGACGTGGACGTCGCGCCCGGCGAGGACGTGGTCTGTACCTTCGTCAACGAGCCCATCTCCGGCCTGCGCATCATCAAGCAGGTCGAAGGCAGCGGCTACAGCAACGTGCAGTTCGACTTCACCGCCAGCGGCACCGACGCCGCCGTGACGGGCTTCAGCCTGTTCCCGTCCAGCGGCAGCCCGGACAACCAGACCTGGATGAACATCCTCGCCGGCAGCTACAACGTCGACGAGGACATTCCCTCCGGCTGGCGCATCAAGTCCATCTCCTGCACCGGCAACGCCAACATGGAGTCGGCCAACACCTCCACCGGTGAGCTGTCGGTCACCCTCGCAGCGGGCGAGTTCGTCGAGTGCACCTACGTCAACGAGGCCATCGCCACGCTGACCATCCGCAAGGCGCTCTCCAACGTGGACCTCGGGCTGAGCACCTTCTCGTTCGTCACGGCGAACGCCCCCGGTGGCAACTTCAACCTGAGCGCCACCGGCACGACCACGGACGAGAAGGTCTACACCGACATCCTCGCGGGTACCTACAACTTCGATGAGTCGGACAAGACCGGCTGGCGCATCTCCGGCCTGAGCTGCACCGGCAACAACACCCCCGAGGTCGCGAGCACGGTCTCCGGTGAGCTGGCCATCACCCTCGAGCCTGGCGAGAACGTCGTGTGTACCTACACCAACGAGCCCCTGGCCCAGGTGTCGGCGAACTTCTTCTCCCTCGGCGGCTCGGACGTCCTGCAGATGAAGGTCCAGTGCGACACCGACGGTGGCGGTCCGACCGTCCTGACCCAGGAGACCGTCCTCGACCTGCTGACCTCCAGCAAGACCAGCGAGATCCCCATCGGCATCTACAACTGCCAGGTGATCGTGGAGGCCAGGCCCTAGGCCCCTCCCCCCCTTCCGCCAGGCCCCCCGCGACGTTCCGGGGGGACCCGGCGGGTCCCAGGCGGCTGTCGGTCCTCCTCCGGCAGCCGCCTTTGTGCGTCCGGGACGTCACGTCCGGCGCCTCTGGCGGCTCCTGATCCCGATCCGTGGCACACTGCCGCGACCACGTCCCCAGGAGCCTTCGTGACCCCTCCCATCCGCCTCGGCCTGAAGGAGAACCTGCCCCAGTTCAGCCTGCTCGTGCTGGTGAACGCCTTCGTCGGCGCCATGGTGGGCATGGAGCGCAGCATCCTGCCGGCCATCGCGGAGGAGGAGTTCGGCCTGGCCGCCCGGGTGGGCGTGCTGTCCTTCATCGCCGTGTTCGGCGTGTCCAAGGCGATCACGAACTACTTCGCGGGCCGTTGGTCGGACGCCGCGGGGCGGAAGACGGTGCTCGTGGCCGGCTGGATCGTGGCGGCGCCCGTGCCGTTGCTGCTGATGTGGGCACCCACCTGGAACCTGGTGCTGGCGGCCAACGTGCTGCTGGGCATCAGTCAGGGTCTCACCTGGTCGTCCACCGTCATCATGAAGATCGATCTGGCGGGCCCGCGGAACCGTGGCCTGGCCATGGGGTTCAACGAGTTCGCCGGCTACCTCGCCGTGGGCGTCTCGGCCTGGGCCACCGGCTGGATCGCGTCCCGCCACGGCCTGCGGCCCGAGCCCTTCTACCTGGGCGTCGCCTACGTCGTGGCCGGCCTCGGACTGTCCTGGTTCGCCGTGCGCGACACGAGCGAGCATGCCGCCCTCGAGGCGAAGCTGGCGGGGGCGCACCCCCACAGCTCCCTCACCCAGAAGGAGATCGTCGCCCGCACCAGCTGGAAGGACCCGGACCTGTCCGCGGTGAGCCAGGCCGGCCTTGTCAACAACCTCAACGACGGCATGGCCTGGGGCCTGTTCCCGCTGGTGTTCGCGGCTGCGGGCATGGATCTGGCCCGCATCGGCACCCTGGCCGCCCTCTACCCGGCCGTCTGGGGACTCGGGCAGCTCTTCACGGGCACCTGGTCCGACAAGGTCGGCCGCAAGCCCTTCATTGTCCTGGGCATGTGGACGCAGGCGCTGGGCATCGTGATCATCGCGCTGGGGAGCACCTTTGCCGCCTTCGCCGGGGGCTCGGTCCTCCTCGGTGCCGGCACCGCGATGGTCTACCCCACGCTCCTGGCCGCCATCGGCGATGTGGCCCACCCGTCCTGGCGGGCGTCCGCGGTGGGCGTGTACCGGCTGTGGCGCGACATGGGCTACGCGGTGGGCGCCATCCTCGCCGGCGTCATCGCCGACCTGGCGGGTCTGTCGGCGGCCACGCTGGCGGTGGCGGTCCTCACGGCCGTGTCCGGGCTCGTGGTGATGGTCCGGATGAAGGAGAGCCTGGGTCGGCACGCCTGACGGAACGGCACGGGGGACGACCCCTGCAGGGGGCCGGCCCTCCCCGGATCACTCGGTGAGGATGGAGCGAACCAGGCGGATGCCCACGGCCTCGCCGGCGTTGCCGTCGTCGGTCGTCTTCTTGCGGACGTAGATGGCGGCATGGTGGCCCCAGTCCTCGACGGAGCCGCCCCGGTGGTACACGACGAGGCTGTCGCCGCTGTTGGGGTCGAAGGCCACGTCCTGGGGATCCGGCCCCTGGGGGAGGGGATGGCCGTCCTGGACCAGCGAGCTGGTGAGCTCGGCCGCGTTGCCGGTCATGTCGCACAGGTTGAACGCGTTGGGCAGCTTGCGGCAGCCGGAGTGCAGCTCCTCGTTGGCGACGCCGGAGGTCCAGCCCGCGAAGTGGGGCGTGTTGTTGCCGGAGAACGCCAGGTTGGAGCCGGCCCGTGCCAGGTACTCCCACTCGGCTTCGGTGGGCAGGCGCCAGCCCTCACAGACGTAGGGGTTGGGGGTGTTGAAGCATCCGTTGCCGCCCTGGCACGGGTAGCAGGGCTCGAGCCCCTGCAGCTCGGACAGCTCGTTGGCCGCCCGGAAGGCCCGCGTGACCGCCATGCCGGTGGCCGGACAGTTGCGGCCGCAGGTGGAGTCCGTGTAGGCGTCGTTGGAGAGGAGGCCCGGCCCGAGCAGATCCTCGAACTGATCGATCGAGAGCTCGGTGCGGGCCACCCACAGATCATGGCTCAGCTGCACCGAGGCGGTGGGGAGGCCCTCTGGATTGACCAGGCCCACGCGGTTGTTGCAGTTGACGTAGCTGTTGCCGAGCTGGTCGCGCCACGGGTTGCAGCCGAGCACCGCGCTGCCGGCGATGACCCGTTCGATCTCCATGGGCGGGGCGAAGTCGAAGGGCACCTTGCGGGTGTTGCCGAACGACGGCACCACCGGCGTGGTCTCCATGGTGTGGATCTCACGGCCGTCGTCGTAGTGGACCTTGCACTGGTAGCTGCGACCCACTTCGGTGGCGTGGAAGGGGATGGTGTCGCCGGCGTGAAGACGGGTGACGAGGGGACCCTCGTAGCGCGCGCCGTCGACGAACCACTCCATCGTGGCGGTGACGTCGTCGCCGTCGGCGTCGGTGGGCAGCTCGTCCTTGTAGCAGCGGAGGTCGTGGTACTGCGCCCAGGCCACGATCGGGTGGATGTACGGAGCCTCGGCCTCGGGCAGGCTGTTGGCGATCACCAGCTCTTCGGTGGCCACCCGTGTGCCCTTGGTCCAGTCGTCCCAGGGCAGGGCCTCGACGGTGAACTTCTCTCGCGCCTCGTGGGCGGCGAGGGAGTACTCCTCCTCGACCACCTCGCCGGGCTTCAGGCGCCAGTGGGTCCACTCACGCACCACCCGGTTGCGTTGCTTGAGCTGCACCTGCAGGTGGATGAGGTCGTTGTCGGGGTCGTCGACCTGCACCGACACCTTCAGGGTGTCGCCGGTGACCACCTCGCTCGGGCTCAGCTCGAGGTTCGCGATGGTGGGGGCCTCGTTCTGATCGCAGGCGGTCAGGAGGAGGAGGGCAAGGGGCAGGATCGAACGCATGATCACACCTGATCAGTCGGTGGGAAAGGGGTCGGAGACGACGGTGGTGAAGGTCTCGTCGTCGGAGAGGGTCCACAGGCAGGTCCAGGACGCGCCGGAGGAGAGGTCGGCGGCAGCGATGGTGTCGCCCTCGACGTCGGTGGTCTCGGCGTCGGGGAAGTCCTCGCCGTCGCGCTTCCAGGACACGATCTCGCTGAGGGGGTCGTCGTCGGCGTCGGTGGGAGGCTCGGGCAGGGCGCAGACCAGGCCCTGCTCGCTGGACGTGATGACGGGGGTGCCGGCCTCGGGGGCGCTGTTGGCGATGGCGATGATCTCGCTGGGCATGAACAGGCTGCCGCGGCGACCGGAGCGCACGTTGGCGACCACCTGCACCTGCTGGCCCTTGCTGTACCACTCAGGGGAGAACTCGACGGTGGCGGACTCGCCGTCGTGCAGACCCCCGACCTCCTGCCGGGTGAGCACGAGGCCGTCGACCGCGAGCTCCGCAAGCAGCGTGAGCTCCTTGTCCTGGGGATCGGTGAGTTCGACCGTGGCGAGCAGGGGGGTGTCGGTGGTGACCACGTCGGGGGAGAGCTCTGGCGTGGTGAGGCTGGGGTAGTCGTCGGTGATGTTGCAGGCCGCAGCGATGATGACGGGCAGGACCAGCAGGGGGCGGGGCATGTTCGACCTCAAGGGGCAATGCCGGTGTCTTCTGGTACATCCGTGGAAGTGGGCTCCGGGGCGAAGGTGTCGCCCTCGGGGAGCTCGGGCAGGGAGCTGGTGTCGCTCGGACCGGCGGTGTCGGTGGGGACGACGGAGGTGTCCGTCGGGCCCCCGATGATGCCAGAGTCGCTGCCGGTGTCGGAAGTGTCGGTGACCGCGGTGTCACCCGAGTCCGACGGAATGCCGGTGTCGGTGGGCACATCGGGGGTGCCGGTGTCCGGGTAGAGATCGCCGTTGTCGGGAGGGATGATGTAGGGGTTGGGCAGGACCGTGACCTTGGCACTGGTGGAGATCGTGTACTCCTGGCCGTCGGACAGGGTGACGCCGCACTGCCACACCTGGCCGGCCCGCAGGTACTTGGCGTCGATGGTGTCGCCCCGGTAGGTGGTCTTGGACGTGGCATCGACCCACAGGCTGTTGTTCAGGTACCAGTCGACCTGCCAGGTGAGGTTGTCCTTCTCGTCGGGATCGGCGAAGCCGTACAGCGACGTGCAGACGAGGGGATCCATCTGGGCGCGGGGCTCGAGGGGGAGCAGCTTGATGTCGCCGTCGTCCGGGGGCGTGTTGAACACGTAGACCGGCTCGGAGGTCTCGATGCGGGAGACGTTGGTGCCGTCGCTGGCCTGGGCCTTCACGATCAGCAGGCGATCCTTCTTCAGCCGGGACTTGGGGATGCGCAGGTTGAGGGGCTCACCCACGGGCACATGGGGGAACTCCAGCGGCGGATCCTGGCGCACCTCGTTGATGTACAGCTCCACGGTGAGGCTCTCGAGCACCTCGAGCTCGGGGTGTTCCACGGCGAGCTGGATGTTGACGTTGTCGTGGGCGTAGACCGGGGTGGGGCCCACCTGCAGGTAGGAGATCTCGGGGACCTGCGGCGAGCAGGCGGTGAGGCCGACGAGGCCCGTGAGCGCGAGGAGTCGGAGCGAAGAGGGATTCATGGGGTGTCGTCCATGGCCGTGTCGACGGGTGCGATGGCATCCCACAGGTCGGGGATGGAGTCGATGCGGGTGTAGTACACGGTGACGTCGGCGTCACGAGGTAGACCCGCGTGGATGGAGATGGCGTTCTGGCGGGCTTCGTACCGCCAGTGATCGTTGCGGAAGAGATCGTAGCTCTCGCCGGACTCGGTGGTCACCACGACCTCGATGGTGTTCACCACCGGCGCCTGGCTCAGGTAGAAGATGTTGCCGCCGGCGGCGCGGATGCCGACGTTCTCCATGAACTCGGACCAGTCATCCTCGCAGATGCTGACGTGCTCGCCACCGATGACCTCCTGCACCGCCTCGTAGCGGGCCCCGGCGATGCCGCTGCAGGTGTTGGCACCGGTGGGCACGATGATGGTGTTGAAGGTGACCGTGTTCAGGTCGGTGCGCTCCTGGCGCAGGATGCGGATGAGGTCGTCGGTGGAGGCGAGCTCGGGGTTGGAGCGGTCGTTGTCGTCGGTGATGACGACGAGGTGCAGATCGGCGCCGTCGCGTCGGAAGCCGCGGTTGTAGCTCTCGCGGAGCTCCTCGAGGGCGGTGACGAAGGCCCGGATGCTCTCCTCGCCGCCACCGGAGGCGCCGAGGTTGGCGAGGATGGAGAACTCGGTGACGGGATCGGTGCTCGAGCGGTCGATCCACTTCTTGCCGACGGTGGTGAGCTGCAGCTTGCCATCGACGGGGATGGCGCCGCCGCCGGAGAGCACGCCGATGTGGTAGTCGGTGTTGGCGTCGAGGATGGGCTGGATGAGGTCGTCGAAGCTGTCGATCAGCTGCTCCTGCTCGTCCATCATCGAGCCGGTGTTGTCGATGGAGAACAACACGTCGGATAGGGCGTCGGCCCGACCGAACTCGTCGATCACCCGCTCTCCACCGAGCTCGGGTGCATTTGCGATGGGGGTCCAGTCTGCGGGGATCTGGATGGTGGGTGCCCCCCCACAGCCGGCGCAGACGAGTGCCAACAGAACAGCGCGCATGTGTGTCCTCCGTGTCGAGACCTTAGCGTGGATTTCACGACATCGGGTGACAAAGGCGATTGTCCGCCTATCTGGTGCCTTTCTGAGTCCAGAAAGTGTCAGGTGGCGGGGCGGTACCCCAATCGCGCGGCGTCCTGCGGGAGCGGGCGGTCAGCTGAACCCGAGCAGCAGACCGCCCTGCCGGACCATCCAGGCCGCGACGAAGGCCAGGACGGTCATGTAGGTGAACAGGAAGCCCGTCCAGGCCCAGGAGCCCGACTCCTTCTTCACCACCGCGAGGGTGGACAGGCACTGGGACGCCAGGGCGAAGAACACCATGAGCGCGAGGCCCGTGAGCGGGGTCCACACCTTGCTGCCATCGGCGTGCACCTCGGTGCGCATCTTCTCCCGCAGCGCCGTGGACTCCTCGTCGACGTCTCCGATGGCGTAGATGACGCCCATGGTGGAGACGAACACCTCGCGGGCCGCGAAGGAGCCCACGAGGCCGACGCCGATCTTCCAGTCGAACCCGAGGGGCTCGATGACGGGCTCGATGAAGTGCCCGAAGCGACCCCCGAAGCTGTTCTCGAGCTGCGAGGCGGCCTGCAGCTCCTCCAGGCTCATCGCCTGCTCCACGTCGGTGGAGGCCAGCATGCCCGTGGTGTCGTCCGGCGTGATCTCGGGGGCGGTGGGGAAGCGCAGCAGGGCCCACAGGATGATGGTGGCGACGGCGATGACCGTGCCGGCCTCCCGCAGGAAGGTCTGGGTGCGGGACCACATCATCCGCAGGACGTCGGGCAGGCGGGGCAGGCGGTAGGGGGGCAGCTCGAGCACCAGCGGCACCCGGGGGGCCCGCAGGACGGTCTTCGACAGGACCCAGGCCACGATGAGGGCCATGGCGGTGCCGAACAGGTACATCGCGACCATCAGCAGACCCTGCACGCCGAAGGGGCCGAGCTTGTCGGTGGGCAGGAACAGGGTGCCGATGACGAGGGTGTACACGGGCAGGCGCGCCGAGCAGGTCATCAGGGGGACGACCATCATCGTGAGGAGCCGGTCGCGCTTGCGCTCCATGGTGCGGGTGGCGAGGATGGCCGGCACGGCGCAGGCGAAGCCCGAGAGCATGGGCACGAAGGCCTTTCCGTTCAGGCCCATGGCCCGCATGATGCGGTCCATGAGCATGGCCACCCGGGCCATGTAGCCGCTGTCCTCCATCAGGCCGATGAAGAAGAACAGCAGCAGGATCTGCGGCAGGAAGACGAGCACGGCACCCACGCCGGAGATGAGGCCGTCGACCAGGAACTCCTGGAAGAGCCCCGCGGGGAGCACCGCGGTGATGCCGCTGCCGAGCAGGCCGAACAGATCCTCGATGGCTCCGATGGCCGGATCGGACCAGGCGAACAGGCTCTGGAACATCAGGAACATCACCGCGAGGAAGGCGGCGAAGCCGAACACGGGGTGGGTGACGACGCGATCGACCTTGTCGGTGAAGTTGCGGGCGTCGTTCAGGCCCACGAGAGGGCCCACCTGGGTGTCGAGCCAGTCGTAGCGGGCCTGGATGATCTCGTCGTCGAGGGACGGCAGATCGTCGATCCGCAGCACGGCCTCGCGGATGGGCGCCGGGATGCCCTGCAGCTCATCGCCTTCGCTGACGCTGCTCAGGGCCCACAGGTGCAGGGCCGGGTTGTTGGGCCAGTGATCCTCGGCGGCGGTGCGGATGGAGGCCAGGGCGTCGCGAAGGCGGTCGCTCGGGGTCCAGCGCCACCGGGGGGCGGCCTCGGTGCGGGTGGCGTCGGTGACGGCCTGGAGCAGCTCGGTGATGCCGATGCCGTCGCGGGGAACGGTGGCGACGACCGGACAGCCCAGGCGCTGGGAGAGCAGCGTGGGATCGGGGCAGGCGCTGCCGGCCTCGTCGGTCATGGTCAGGGCAACCACCGTGGGGATGCCGAGCTCCTGGATCTGCAGCACCAGGTACAGGTTGCGCAGCAGCTGGGTGGCATCGACGCACACCACCACCAGATCCGGCGTGCCGTCGTCGTCCATGCCCAGCATGTAGCGGATCGCGACGGACTCCTCGGACGACCATGCAGACAGGGAGTAGCAGCCGGGAAGGTCGACGAGCGTGGCCGGACGGCCATCGCTCAGCCGGATGTCGGCCTCCATGAGGTCGACCGTGATGCCCGGGTAGTTGCCGACCCGGCGCCGCAGGCCGGTGAGGCGGTTGAACAGGGTGCTCTTGCCGGTGTTCGGGTTGCCCACGAGGGCGACGGACAGGCTCATGCATCGACCCCGATGGCGGCGGCCTCGGTCCGGCGGATGGACAGACGGCAGCCTCGCACCTCGAGCTCGAGGGGATCACCGAGGGGCGCCACCTTGACGAGTCGCACCTCGGTGCCGGGAAGCAGGCCCAGCTCCAGCAGGCGGCGGCGGAACGGGCGTGCGCCCTCCACCTGCTGCACGGTGGCGGATTGACCTGGCTTGAGGGCGGACAAGGGGCTCATGGGCTCTCCGGCGGCTTTCCACCTCGTCCTCTAACTGAAAGGCGCTTTCATTTCCAGCCCGGAGATCACATGGAAGAGCCCGGATCCTGTCAGGATCCGGGCTCCGAGGGCTCCGGCCCCGGGGGGCCCGAGCGTGCCGCCTGTGGCCTGCTAGTCGGCATCGGGGGGAAGCACGATGCCTTCATCGAGCAGATCGGCGATCTGTGCGAAGATGGCGACGTTCCCATCGCTGTCGTTGAACGCGAAGACGTTGGCGTAGGGCGTGATGCCCGGCGGCAGGAGGCCTCCGAAGTCGGGCACGGAGAACGTCAGGTCGCAGGCCATGTCGTTGTCGACGTCGAAGCAGATCGTGTACTCGCCGAAGGGCAGGTCGATCGTCGTGGTGTCGGTGAAGTTGACGTCCTCCCACAGGAGGGCCGGGTTCTCGGGGTCGGTGACGTCCCACAGATCCACCTCACCGACGTCTGCGGCGAAGTGGCCGAGGCGTGCACGGACGTTGTCGGCCGGGATGCCGTCGACCAGGTCGACTTCGTAGCCGATGCCGAACCCATTGCCGTTGGTGACGTTCTCGGGGTCGGTGTAGCCGTAGGCGATGGCGGTGTAGTCGGTGCCCGCCAGCACGGGGACGTCCTCGACGGCGAAGAGCGGTGCCGAGGGGTCGTTGACGGTGGGATCGGTGACCTGCACGGAGTAGTCTCCGGCCGGCACCTCGGCGTAGGCCGTACCTTCCTCGAAGCTCAGGCCGGAGAAGGCCTCGATGGTCTCGTTGACCCAGATGTTCACGGGGCCGGCGTCGGGGGACAGGTGGACGACGCGGATCATGCCGTCTTCGGCGGGCTCACCGGTGTCGGTCTCGTCGGTCTCGCCGGTGTCGGTCTCGTCGGTGTCACCCGTGGGGCTGGTGTCGTCCTCGTCGTCGTCGTCGTCGCAACCCATGGCGAACAGTGACAGTCCGAGTGCGAGAGCAAGCGTACGCATGTCCTTCCTCCATCTTCAGCGGTGAGTGACGGGACCATCCTGCCTTTCACCGTCCGGTAGAAACGGCCAGCTGACGGCCGCGAACGATTCACCCGTCGTGGCGTCGGAAGACGCGTACCGGGTGCCCTCTCCATGCGACGGATTCTTCCGGTACTTGAGTGGGATTTGGCCGTACACCCCGGACGAACGAAGCCGGATGGGGCTGCAGCGCCCCATCCGGCTCGTGTCTCGCGAGGGAGGAAGGCCGTGGCCTCACATCTCCTCGGCCTCTTCGGTGTTCGGGGGCAGCACCACGCCGCTGTCGACCACGTCGGCGATCTGGGCGAAGATGGACACGTTGCCCTCGTCGTCGTTGAACGCGAACACGTTGGCGTAGGGGGTGATGCCCGGAGGCAGCAGGGCGCCGAAGTCGGGCACGGAGAAGGTGAGATCGCAGGCCATGTCGTCGTCGACATCGAGGCAGATCGTGTACTCGCCGAAGGGCAGGTCGAGGTCCGCGGAGTCGGTGAAGTCGATGTCCTCGAGGAGCAGTGCGGGGTTCTCCGGGTCGGTGACGTCCCACAGGTCGACCTCGCCCACGTCGGCAGCGAAGTGGCCCACCCGGGCACGGATGGTGTCGGCGGCGATGCCGGAGGTGTCCTCCGTGATGTATGCGACGCCGAAGCCGTTGCCGTCGGTGACGTTGCCGGGATCGGCGTAGCCGTAGGCCACGGCTGTGTACATGGCGTCGGTGGCCACGGGCACGGTGTCGACGGCGAACACCGGGTCGGTGGGGTCGTTGGTGGACGGATCGGTGATCTGCACGGAGTGGTCACCGGTGGGCACGCTGCCGTAGGCCGTGCCGGCCGTGAACCCGAGGTCGGTGAAGGCCTCGACGGTCTCGTCGATCCAGATGTTCACCGCGCCGGCGTCGGGGGACAGGTGCACGACGCGCACCATGCCGGCGTCCATGGGCTCTCCGGTGTCGCCGGTGTCGCCGGTCTCGGTGGTGTCTCCGGTGGGGTCGGTGTCGTCGTCGTCGTCGTCGCCACAACCCATCGTGAACAGCGACAGACCAAGTGCCAGTGCAAGGGTACGCATGTGTCTCCTCCATCCGGTCCGGCGGTGGGCCGCGTCATGCCGCCGTGCGCCGTCTCGTGCCAGTGAACGCGGTACGGTGCTGTGGATCCGATGGATGCAGGGATGAACCTTTTCCGTCACATACCGGACACGCGGCAAGACTGTACACGGTACAGGTGGATCGAGGACATGTTTCGGGCGTGCGGAGCCGTGGACATCTGCGGTGCGCTGCTGCGACAAGACGAAGACGGCGCGCCGTCCCCGGGGTGGGGAGGGCGCGCCGTAGGTCGGTGCGGGGCGCGGATCAGAGCACGCCGCGACGCTCCTGGTCACGCTCGATGGCGCGGAACAGGGCACCGAAGTTGCCCTCGCCGAAGGCGTTGTTGTTCTTGCGCTGGATGAGCTCGATGAAGATCGGGCCGACCAGGTTCTTGGTGAAGATCTGGAGCAGGTAGCCCTGCTCGTCGCCGTCCACGAGCACCTGGTGGTGCTGGATGCGCTTGCGATCCTCGGTGACGTTGGGGACGCGGTCGAAGACGGTCTCGTAGTAGTCGTCGTCGATGTCGAGGGTCTCGATGGCGGAGCCCTCGAGCTTGTCGAGGGAGGCCAGCAGGTCGTCGGAGGCAAACGCGATGTGCTGGATGCCGGGACCGTTGTACTCCTCGAGGTACTCGTTGATCTGGGACTTCTTCTCATCCGCCTCGTTGATGGGGATGCAGAAGGAGCCGTCGGGGGAGCGCAGGGCGTAGGAGGTGAGGCCGGTCTTCACGCCACGGATGTCGAAGTAGCGGACCTCGGTGAAGCCGAAGACGTTCTTGTAGAAGTTCGACCAGGTCTCCATCGTGCCCTTGAACACGTTGTTGGTGAGGTGGTCGATGAACTGGAAGCCCTTGTTCTCGTGGAGCTCCGGATCGGAGACCTTGGGGAACCAGGCGTCGCGCTGCTCGTCATCCCACTTCTCGACGAAGTAGATCAGGCTGTCGCCGATGCCGTAGATGGCGGGGATGTCGAGGGTGCGGCCGGGGCCCTCGTAGGGGCGGGCGCCGCGCTCGACGGCGGCCTTGAAGGCGGCGTCGGCGTCATCGACCAGCCAGCCCATGGAGCAGACGGAGGGACCGTGCATCTTCCAGAACTGCTCGGCGAAGGTCTCGCCCTGCTTGTTGATCAGGAAGTGGATGTCGTTCTGCTGCCAGTGATCGACATCGAGGGTCGCGTGACGGCGCTCGCGGGAGAAACCGAAGGTGCGAAGGATGTTCGCCAGCATCTCGCTGTCGGGGCCGGTCATCTCGACGAAGGCGATGCCGCGCAGGCCAGTGGGGTTCTGCTCGTTCATGGTGGGCTCCATTTCCAGGGGCTTTCAACGGTGGACAACCTAACGTGAGGGGGGGGCATCCGCTGGGAGAAGACGAAGTCGTGACGAACGGAAACGACCCTCCGAATGCCGTGATCGGCCGGAAGTCGAGACCTGAAGCGGGTCAATGCCGACCCGTGCTCACCTGCGGATCGGATGTGCCGGATCGTCCGGACAAAGGGGACCGGATCGGTAGCGATGGCGCCTTCGAGGGGTCAGTCGGTGCCGGGGCGGGTGTCGGTGCCGCGGGCACGCCACGCGTCGTAGGCTGCGGTCCAGCTCCGGGAGGCGACGGGGCGGGTGGCGACGGGCCGGGGACGGGTGTCGAACAGGCCGCACATGCGGCAGAAGGCGTCGAGCTCGTCGCGCATGTCGTCGTCGTCGGACGGGAGGACGGCGCGGCCCAGATCCCTGCCGAGCACCCGGTCCATGCCGCCGGCCACGGCACAGGGGTAGTACCCGGTGGGGGTGAGTCCGGTGCCGCAGTGCTCGGTGACCCAGCAGCCGCTGCGGTAGTCGGCGTGCTGCTGGCTGGGGTCGTCCACCGGCGCCATGTTGAAGGGCAGGAAGGGCTGCTCGGGGCCTTCCTTCATGGTGTTGTCGATGACGATGTCGCCGGGCAGGGCGGCGAGGCGCCGCTCCACCGCCTTGCCGTGGCCGTTGGTGGCCACCTCGATGACGGTGCCCGGGCTGTGGGCGTCGCGCCAGGCCCGCAGGTCCGTCACGATGGCCGCGAACTCGGGGTGCAGGGTGGGCTCGCCGCCCAGCAGGCGGATGCGGCGCCAGGCCTTGCCTCGCGCGATCCACTGCTCGATGTGGCCCTGCAGGTCGGCGCGGCGGATGTGGGCGGTGGTGGGGGCCTGGGTGACCGAGCGGTTGCAGTTGTGGCAGGACAGGTTGCACGCGTAGGTCAGGTCGATCTCGAGCAGATCCCGGGAGCGGGTCCAGGCGGGGCCGAGGAGCCGGGTGGCCCAGGTGCGGACCCTCAGGTGACGCAGCCATCCACGGCCCTGCGTGAGGGATCGGCGCAGGGGAGCGGGCAGGTGGGGCTTGATGTGGGTGCGGTAGGTCGGCGACATGGGGCCTGTGGTAGCCTGGGGAGCGAGGAGGGGCGCGCGTGCGGCACTGCCTGTGGATCATCGGAGCCGTCGCGTGCGGCCCGCAGGGCTTCGAGGGCACGCTGCCGGCGGGGGCCTGGGAGCTGTCGTCCAGCGACGACGACCCATGGTGGCACGAAGGCGGCACATCCGCACCCTGTGAGAGCTGGCGGGTGGAGGAGCCCGACTTCGTGGAGGTCGACACCACCTACTGTCCCTGGTTCACCGTCCACGCGGACCTTCCCGAAGGCATCGGGCCGGAGGCGACCCTTCAGGGCGTGCTGGTCCACGACGACCTGTGGGCCGAGGAGCCCGCGGTGGGCGTGGCGGCCATCGCGGTCGATGGTCAGGAGGTCTGGCGGGTGGAGAAGCAGATCCCGGGCGAGGTGGGGGTGCACCCCTTCGAGGTCGAGCTCGTGGAGCGGGCCGAGCCGGTGCGGATCAGCCTGCACGTCACCAACCACGGAAAGAACAGTTGGCGATTCGGTGGGTTGCGCGTGATGCTGGCGCCCTGAGGAGTCCCTGGATGCTGCCCGAACCATCCCTCATCGACACCCCCGAGCCCGACGAGGGGCTCCGGCATCTCCGGCAGGCGCTGGTCGATGGGCTGGTGTGGGCGATGGGGTTCGTGGTGGCGTCGGTGGTCCGCTACGAGCTGTCCCGCTGGAACACCGAGCTGCCGCCCGTGGAGCTGTGGTTCCCGGTGCAGCTGCTGGTGCTGGTCGTGGCCATGTGGTGGGCCACGGGCCTCGTGCGGCTGGGCGGCGTGTCCTCCATCCGGCGGGTCGTGGTGCGGCAGGTCCGGCGTTGGGCCACCACCGCTGCCGGCCTGCTCGTGGTGCTGTACGTGCTGCACGGCGAGCCCCTCAGCCGGTTGTTCTTCGGCATGTGGTTCGGCCTGTCCGGGCTCACCCTCCTGATGGTCCACGTGCACCGCGCGGTCTGGCGCATGTTCTGGAGGAGCCAGGACGACGGGGGCTCGCCGGTGTGGATCTACGCGCCCTCCCGTGCGGCCCTCGACATCGCCCGGGCGCTCCGGGCCCGGCCCGAGTGGGGCTACAAGCCGGTGGGCCACTTCTGGGAGGAGCCGCCGGAGCAGCCGCTGCCGGAGCTTCCCTGGCGCGGCGATGCCGAGGTGCTGTGCCGCTGGGAGGGGGCGTCGGACCACCTGGTGTTCGCCGGGGCGGAGTCCCTGCGCAGTCCCGCGTGGGACGAGGTGCAGGACCGACTCGGGGCCCGCGGCGGCGCGCTGCGACTGGTGCTGCAGGAGGTGCGGGGCGGCGTGCGGTCCGTGGGGCAGGTGGGGGATCTCCCCGTGCTCGAGCTCGGTCCGGCACGCGCCCGTGACGCGCTGTCCTACGTGGCCGCCAAGAGGCTCCTCGACGTCACGGTCAGCCTGCTGCTGCTGCTGGCGATGGCGCCGGTGATGGCGGTCGTGGCGATCTGCGTGCGGCTGTCCGGTCCCGGGCCGGTGATCTACAGCCAGGCCCGCAGCGGTCGTGGGGGGACGCCCTTCACGATGTACAAATTCCGGTCCATGGTGCCCACCGCCGACTCCCGTCGGGACGAGCTCGAGGTCTACAACCTGATGCGGGGCCCCACGTTCAAGATGCGGCACGACCCCCGCATCACGGCCTTCGGTCGGCTGCTGCGGAGCACCAGCCTCGACGAGCTGCCTCAGCTCGTGAACGTCCTCAAGGGCGACATGAGCCTCGTGGGCCCCCGACCCCTCGTGCCCGAGGAGACCGCCGGGCTCGCACCCTGGGAGCGCGAGCGCCTGGCCGTGCCCCCGGGCCTCACCTGCATCTGGCAGGTGTGCGGCCGCAGCCGTGTGGGCCACGTGGCCTGGATGCAGCAGGACGTCAGCTACGTGAGCCAGCGCAGCCTGGCGCTCGACCTGAAGATCCTCGCGCTGACGCTGCCGGCGGTGATCACGCGTCGGGGCGCCTGGTAGGCCTCAGCCCAGCAGGCGCTGGCGCTGCACCTCGTACATGATGACCGAGGCCGCGACGGCGATGTTCAGGCTGTTGACCTTGCCGAGCATGGGCATCTTGACGCACGTGTCGGCCTCGGCCAGCACCTGCTCGCCGATGCCGACGTGCTCGTTGCCGACGACGACGCAGGTTCCCCGGACGAAGTCGAGGTCGGTGAACATGGCGTCGGTGTTGGCGGAGGTGCCGACCACCTGGATGCCGGCCTCCTTCACGGTGCGAAGGGTGGCGGGGAGGTCCGGGGCACGCAGGATGGGCAGGGCGAACACGGCACCGCGGGAGGCGCGCACCACGCGCCAGCCGAAGGCATCCACGGTGCTGCCACCGAGGATGACGCCGTGGGCACCGGCCGCATCGGCGGAGCGGATGAGCATGCCCAGGTTGTCGGCGCTGTCGCCCTCGTCGACCGCCACCAGGAAGGGGCGCTCGTGATCGGCGAGCACCTGCTCCAGGTTCGCGGTGGGGGTCTTCGCGATGGCCACGGCGTGGGGCACGGGCTTGATGTTGGTGATGCACTTGGCCATCAGGCCGCGGCTCAGGGTGTACACCGGCATGCGGCCGGCGGTGGCCACCAGCTCCCGGCCGGCGTCGGAGGTGGCGAAGGCCTCCTCGAGCAGGAGGCACTCCAGGCTCGCACCCCAGCGCAGGGCCCGCTCGATGAGCTGGGCCGACTCGATGACGAAGCGCCCCTCCTCCTCGCGGCCCTTGGGGCGCTGCAGCTTGCGGAGCAGGACGATGATGGGTTCGCGCTGTGACTGGACCTTGGGCATGCCGGTGTCCTCTCGTGAGACGGGATGGCTGCCGAGGCCATAGCGCTCCCGGGGCCGGCCGGCACGCGGGCTTGCACGATGACAAATCGGCCCCCAGGACCTTTTTCGTCCTGTTTTCTTTCGGTCAAGCCTGGGTTTGCGGTGGCTCGGGATGATCCGGACGGCGGGGATCCAATGTACAACTGATGTCGATCCGATTTTCCGTTCCGCCTCGGCGGGACCTTCTTCTGTGTGGAGAGACCATGGACGTCCCGAGCATCATGGAGCTTGATCCGGACCACCCCGGCTTTCGCGATCCGGCGTACCGCAAGCGTCGCGATCTCATCGCCAACATCGCCCTGAACCACCGCATGGGTGATCCCATCCCCGACGCCCCCTACACCTCCGAGGAGCACGGCGTCTGGCGGGCCATCTGGGAGTCCCTGGAAGACCTGCACAAGACCCACGTGGTCAAGCCCGTGCAGGACATCCTCCATCGCATCGAGCTCGATCACCACGAGATCCCCCAGCTGTCCGTGGTCAACGAGCAGATCAAGCAGGCCACGGGCTACTCCATGGAGCCGGTCGCCGGCCTCGTCACCGCCGCCGACTTCCTGCGCGCGCTCGGTGAGGGCTACTTCTGCTCCACGCAGTACATCCGCCACGCCTCCAAGCCCCTGTACACGCCCGAGCCGGACGTGGTGCACGAGCTGGTGGGCCACGCCGCCCTGCTGTCGAGTCCCCGGATCGCCCAGCTGCAGCTCAAGATGGGCAAGGCCGTCCACGGCGCCAGCCAGGACGAGGTCGACCGCCTGATCCGCCTGTACTGGTACACGATCGAGTTCGGCGTGGCCTGGGAAGACGGCCAGATCAAGGCCTACGGCGCAGGCCTCCTGTCGAGCTGCGGCGAGCTGGCCCAGATCGCCGAGGGTCCCGAGCTGCGTCCCTGGAACGTCGTCGAGATGGTCAGCACCCCCTACGACCCCACCGACTACCAGGGCACCCTGTGGGTCGCCGCCAGCTACGAGCAGGCGCTCGACGACATCGAGGCCTTCCTCGATCAGGGCCTGTACAAGGACGAGCACTTCCAGGACTGATCGCCTGGGTTCGTCACGAACAAGGGCGCCCCACCGGCCGGTGGGGCGCCCTTCGTGCGTGTGGGCGGGGCGGTCCGGGGGGCAGCACGCGGGCCAGCCTCGGAGACAGCCCTACAGACAGCCTCACAGACAGGTGTAGAAGGCGAAGTCGTCGTTCCAGCCGCAGGTGGTCTGCCACTCGGTGCAGTCCATCACGACGAGGGCCTCGTCTTCGCAGTACACGAGGGTGTCGCCCAGGCAGGCGCCGTCGTAGTCGTACTCGCCGCAGGGAGCGCCCTCGACGGGCACGTCGGAGGGCGCGGACTCGACCTCGGCCTGGGGCAGGGCGCACCAGGCCGTGTGCTCGAGGGGCAGGACGACGTCTTCCGGGGTGTCGCGCTGGGGGCAGGGCTCGTCCTCGGACCAGGCCTTCCACTCGTCGGCCCTGCCCTGGGCCGCTGCGTAGGCCGCAAAGCGGGCGTAGCCATCGTCGTGGGACTTGAAGACCTCCGGCTCGACACACTCGCCGCGCTCGTCGGCCGTGGCCAGGAGCTGCAGGTTGTAGTCCACCACCAGCTGGTGCATCTGCGGAGTGGTGGAGTTCCAGCAGCAGGTCTTCGAGGACTCGTACGCGAGCTCGGCGAAGATGTAGTCCTCGAGGGTGCGCCAGGTCTCGTCGACCTGGGCCCGGGTGAGGCCCTGTTCGCGCTCGGCGAGGTCGTACAGCTCGGCGAAGGCCTCCTCGCGGCGCTGGCGGTTGGCGCAGGAGGCCGGCCGCTTGGTCAGGTTGGTGCGCGCGGTGTCGATGCGCTGGCCGAGCAGCTCGAACTGCTCCTCGATGGTCAGATCCCCCAGCAGCGCGCGGAAGGTGGGCACGCGGGCACCGAGGGTCTGCAGATCGGTGTAGGGGATGAAGTCGCCGACGTCGGCGGGGGCGACCACGTTGGTCCAGCGGCCGTCGGCCTGGACGGGGGTGCGCCAGCGCTTGAGGCCGCCGCCGAGGCTGGCGAAGGGCACGCCCTCGGGGGATTCGTCCGGGCCGCCGCTGTACTGGCTGGTGAAGTAGGCCCGGGACAGGCCGCCGTCGTACCAGACCGGTTGGATGCGGGGCATGGAGCCGAAGATGAGCTCGGCCTCGTAGCGATCGGGACCGAGCTGCTCGACCTCCTTGAGCACCGTGACGTGGCCGATGCCCTGACGCTGCCAGCGCTCGATGAGCAGGTCGCCTTCGGCCATGGCCCTGGGCGCGATGTCGTAGGTGTTGTCGGAGCTGGCGAGGTGGATGGAGCCGAAGTTGGTGAGCAGGCGCAGCAGGAAGTGACCCACGCGCTTGTTGAGGACGATCTCGTCGAAGTACGCGCCGGCGTAGGCGGCGTCGCCGAGGAAGGGGTTGTGATCGTCCTTCGCGGTGGTGAGGTAGCGGGCGGCCAGGGCTTCGTCGTGGGGCCAGAACTCGCGGGCCTTCTCCTCGGCGATGCCCTCGAAGTCGGCCGAGTGGTCGCCGTAGGACAGCGCGAAGGTGGGGCTGCCGGTGATGCGGCCTCCCTCGTGGTCGACGATGCCGAAGTGGCCGTAGTGGATCGAGCCGACGTCGGGGTGCCAGGCGGTGACGAAGAAGGGCAGGCCGTGCCAGCTGGCGAACAGGGCGCGCAGGAACAGGCCCATCTCGGCGCACTCGAGACGGGGCGACGGCAGCTCGTGGCCCCAGGGGGTGATGAGGCCGATGGTGAGGTCGCCGTCGAGGGAGTCGGCCTGCTCCATGGCGTCGACCCAGGCGGCGTACTTTTCGGACCAGGTGAGGCCGGAGTGCTCGCCCCAGGCGAGACCCGCCTCCGGCGTGACGGCATCCCAGGACTGCGTGACGGACCAGACCTCGGTGGCGCTGTCGAGCCCGGCGAGCAGGGGACCCGAGCGGGCCATGCCGGCGGCTCGCTCCGCGGGCGACTGCTGCAGCAGCGGCTTGTGGTAGTCGCGATCGATCGGGATCTCGAGGAAGGACTCGGACTGCCAGGCGTCGGGATCCAGGCTGGTGCAGGACAAGGCGAAAAGGCAGGAACAAAGGGTCAGGCCGCGCATGGGTACCTCCGGGGCGACCGGATACCACAGACGGAGGACCACGTCACGCCATCGGGCGCCTTGCAACCTGGGCTTCCGGGCGGCCGGCATGGAGGCGTCCCCAAGACGACGACGCCCCCACCCTCCAAGAGGGCAGGGGCGTGGGGTGCGCGCGAGGCGCAGGACTCACCGGTACCGGTTCAGGCGGTTGCCGACGAAGGTGTCCTTGATCTTGGCGACGCCAGCGATGCGGCGCTCGGCCAGCGTGTTGGCGGCCTGCAGGGTGGTGATGCCCTCGTCACGCGCGATCTGGAAGATGCGGGTGGTGATGTCGTAGATGGCCTGGACGCGCTCGGTGGAGCGCTGGGCGTTGTAGCCCTCGAGCTCGTTGGCGACGTTGATGAGGCCACCGGCGTTCACGACGTAGTCGGGGGCGTACAGGATGCCGCGGTCGGCCAGGGCCTGGGCGTGATCCTCACGATCCAGGGTGTTGTTGGCGGAGCCGGCGATGATGCTGCACTTGAGGCGCTCGATGGTCTCGTCGTTGACGGTGGCACCGAGGGCACAGGGCGCGTAGATGTCGCAGTCGACGTCGTAGATGGCGTCGGGGTCGACGTACTCGGCGGAGGGCACGAGCTCGGACGTCTTGCGCAGGTTGTCCTGATCGATGTCGGTGATGAACACCTTGGCGCCGGCGTCGGCCAGCATCTTCACCAGGTGGATGCCGACGTGGCCCACGCCCTGGACGGTGATCTTCTTGCCCTCGAGGGAGTCGGAGCCGGTCTGCCAGTTGACGGAGGCCTTGATGCCCTCGAACACGCCCAGGGCGGTGAAGGGGCTGGGGTCGCCGGAGCCACCGAGGCTGCGGGAGATGCCGACCACGGAGTCGGTCTCCATGCGGGCCCACTCCATGTCCTGCACGGTGGTGCCGACATCCTCAGCGGTGATGTAGCGGCCGCCGAGGGTCTGGACGAAACGACCGTAGCTGCGGAACAGCATCTCGGACTTCATCTTCTTGGCGTCGCCGATGATGACGGCCTTGCCACCACCGAGGTTCAGGCCGGCAGCAGCAGCCTTGTAGGTCATGCCACGGGACAGGCGGAGCACGTCGCGGACGGCGCTCGCCTCATCGGCGTAGGCCCACATACGGGTACCGCCGAGGGCAGGGCCCAGGGTGGTATCGTGGATACCGATGATGGCCTTCAGACCGGTGGTCTCGTCGTGGCAGAACACGAGCTGCTCGTGGTCGTGCTGCTCCATCTGTTCGAAGATGCTCATGGCGTGTGATCCTTGGCAAGAAAGGAAGCTTCTGCCCGTACCGGCCACCGACGAGAAGACGCACGTGGGTGGTTGGGGGGCGCGATCAAGCGTGGCCCCCTAACCGGGGATCCCCGATCCCTGCATGGATCTGGGGGCGCAGAAACGTGGATATCTGGTGAAGCATCCTGACGTGCGTCACCATGGGTACCTCACGCCGCTGCGCAGGCCGGTGGAAGACGCTATCGGGAGGCAGCGGACCGGCCGCCCCATCGTCCGCTTCGGAGGAACCATGACCTACGCTCCCTTCCCCCTGGGCCGTCCCCGCCGTCTCCGCACCCGCGCCGGCGCCCGTGATCTCGTCCGCGAGGCACGCCTGGCCGCTGAGGACCTCATCCAGCCCTACTTCGTGTTCGAGGGCGAGGGTGAGCCGGTGGCCATCGAGAGCATGCCCGGTCAGTTCCGCTGGCCCGAGTCCCACATCGTGCAGCTCGCCCGTCAGGCCCACGAGGCCGGCATCCGCGCCATCGCCATCTTCCCGAAGATCGCCGACGAGAAGAAGACCATCGGCGGCGACGAGGCGTGGAACCCCGAGGGGCTGGTGCCCCGCATCATCGGCGCCATCAAGGCCGAGGTGCCCGAGCTGCTCATCATGACCGATGTGGCCCTCGACCCCTACTCCAGCATGGGCCAGGACGGCATCGTCGTGGACGGTCGCATCGACAACGACCTCACCATCGCCGCCCTCATCAAGCAGGCGCTGTGCCATGCAGAGGCCGGTGCAGACATCGTGGGCCCGTCGGACATGATGGACGGCCGGGTTGCCGCCATCCGCGAGGCCTTCGCCGACAACGGCCACGACGACACCCTCATCATGGCCTACTCCGCCAAGTACGCCTCGGCCTACTACGGCCCGTTCCGCGACGCGCTGGACTCCGCTCCCCGCGGCGGCACCGACAAGCGCACCTACCAGATGGACCCGGGCAACAGCGACGAGGCCCTCATGGAGGTGGCGCGGGATCTCGAGGAGGGCGCCGACATCGTCATGGTCAAGCCCGGCCTGCCCTACCTGGACATCATCCGTCGCTGCAAGGAGACCTTCTCCTGTCCTGTGGCGGCGTACCATGTGTCCGGCGAGTACGCGATGCTCAAGGCCGCGGCCGCCAATGGCTGGCTCGACGAGTGGCCCGTGCTCATGGAGACCCTGCTGTCGTTCCGTCGCGCGGGTGCCGACATGATCCTCACCTACTACGCGGTCGAGGTGGCGGAGCGGCTCAAGCAGGGCTGATCCCGTCCCCCGTACGCAGGAAAGCCCCCGGTCGCCACAGCGGCCGGGGGCTTTCTCGTGGGGGGCAGGCCGGACTACTCGGCGTCTTCGACGACCACGGTGAGGTAGTAGTAGTCGGCGTCGGAGGCGTAGCCCTCGGAGGCGCCGCCGGACAGGTAGAAGCCCATCTCCTGCAGGATCGGGTTGCCGTCGTCGTCGAGCAGCAGCTCGCCGTCGATGGCCTGCAGGGTGTCGCGCTCCGGGTTCGCCCGGGGCTGCACCAGCAGGTAGTACTTGAGGCTCTCGCTGCCGGTCTCGAAGGAGATGGTGGGATCGCGGTAGGTCTCGTAGCCCGTGACCACGCCCTCTTCGTCGTAGATGGGCTCCTCGATGACGACCGGCTGCAGGGCCCAGTCGGGGATGTCCTGATCCTCGGTGTTGGCGAACATCGTGGGGTAGGTGTCGACGTTCGAGGTGAACAGGAACAGGTCGGCCACGGCAGGTGACCCGACGGAGCGGGACTGCAGCGTGATGGTGATGCGCTTGTTCTTCAGGGACAGGCCGAGGTTGGTGTCCTTGTTGATCAGGTACAGATCGGCATCCGGGCAGACCTGACCGCCGGCGCCGCAGGTGCTCCAGATGTCGATGGTGTTGCCCTCGTCGTCTTCGAGACCGCCGGCCGCTGCCGCGACCTCGGCGGCATCGGGATCCAGGCGCGTGAACATGGCGCGGTGGTCCTCGAAGTTGCCGACGATGCGGGAGATGAAGCTCGAGGTGCCCGGCGGCTTGCAGAACTCGATGGACTGGCCTTCGGTGACGTCGCGGTTGATGCCGTTCTGGCCGTCGTTGTCGTCCGAAGGGAACTCCGAGCTCCAGTAGCCGTAGGTCGAGTCCCAGGTGCGCAGGGCATCGAAGCGGGACCTGTAGGCGCCCTCGAGCTCGTGCCACACGCGGTAGGTGTACTCGGTCTCGCCGGCGTCGTTCTCGCTGCCGCAGTACAGCAGCTGCTGACCGTAGCCACGGGAGATGCCGGCGTAGAAGCTCGGGTCGCCGATGCCGACGTCGCCGGGCTGCCAGCCGCCGGTGGCGGTGTCGCCGGTCTCGGAGGAGGCGCCGGTCTCGGAGGTGCCGGTCTCTGAGGAGGCGCCGGTCTCGGAGGAGGAGCCCGTCTCGGAGGAGGAGCCCGTCTCGGACGCGCCCGAATCACCGCCCGAATCACCGCCCGAATCACCGCCCGAGTCGCCGGAGTCGGAGGTGTCCTCGGCGGGCCAGGTGTACATGCCGGAGTCGAAGACGTCCCACTCGTCGTACATGGAGCCCTGGGACAGCGGCGCGACCTTGAGGAAGTAGGTCTCGCCGTTCATGACGGGGAAGATGATGCCCGCATCGTCGGCGAAGCCCATGGTGCCTTCGGGCTCGGGGCTCTCGGTGTAGGCCACCTTCTGCATCTGGGCGTTGTACAGGGTGAGGGAGACGGGCCGGGTGGGGACATCCGGGGCCGTCTGCACGGGCCAGGTGGACCAGGTCCACAGGAAGGTGGGGTTGAGCCGGCTCGTGGTGAGCGGATTGCCGTCGTCGTCGAACCAGTCGGACGAGACATCCACCTCGGGCAGACCGCAGAACGAGAAGCGCCACATGTCGGCGTCTTCGTCGAAGTCGATCTGGCCCGGGAACTCCTCGTAGGACGCGTGGAAGGAGCTGGTGGAGAAGGGCTGATCGGCGAGGACATCCATCACGGGGATGGTCTCGCAGTCGGACGTGAAGTCGTTCACGAACATCTGCTCGTGGATCGTGGCCATCTCGTCGAGGGTGTCCTCGTCGTTGCACTCGACCTCGGTGACGTTGCGGACCCGGCCCATGAGCCGGTACTGGCAGTCCCAGCCGCCGATGGTGTAGCTGGAGCCGAGCTCGGCCTCGAGCTCGGCGAGGGCCTCGGCGGAGACGGCCTGGTCGTACCCGAGGACCTCGACGTAGTGCTCGCCGGTGAGCTCGGGGATGAAGATCATGCCCGGATCGCCCTGCTGCATGCGGAAGGGCAGATCATCGCTCTCGGCGAGGGCGGAGCCGGGATCGCCTAGGCTGGACTGCTGGTGGCTGGCGGCATCGCCGGGGCCGTAGATGCGCAGGAAGGTGTCGCAGCGGACGTTGGGCTCGTCGTCGCCCTCGATGCGGGGCTCGCCATCGTTGGCCGGAACCGCCGTGTTGGCCCACAGCTGGTAGGCGACACCGGCCTCGAGGTACAGCTTGTAGACGTCGACGTCCGGATCGGAGTCGGACTGGGGCAGGATGTAGGCGTTCTCCAGCTCGCCCAGCAGATCGACATCCTCGCCGGCGGTGGCCGTGAGGTCGATCTTGATGGCCTGGGCGGTGGCGAGGGTGTCGTTGCCATCGGCCAGGTTGGTGCCCGTGTCGAACACCAGGGGGTCGGTGTCGCCGACATTGCTGTCGGAGTCGGAGCAGGCGGATACAAGCGCGAGCACGAACGCTGCGCGCCACACGGGACGAAACTGGGAGCGGGTGGTCACCAAGACCTCCAAGTGCCCGAAACTGGGCTTCCAACCGGCTCGCAGTATCGCACGAAGTCTTTCGGTACGCACCCGGCCCGGGTGCACACAGCGCGAAAGGCCCCATTGAACCCCACGCAGACGGATGACATGTTGAGAATTCTCAGTTGGAACGTGAACGGCATGCGTGCGGCCCTCCGGAAGGGCTTCGCGGAGCATCTGCAGCTTCTGGATCCCGATGTGGTGTTGTTGCAGGAGATCCGCGCACTTCCGGAGCAGCTTCCCAAGGCCTGGCAGGACCCGGAGGGCTTCGAGGTGCGGTGGCACCCGGCGGAGAAAAAGGGCTACGCGGGCACCGCGCTGTGGTCCCGGACCTCGATGGACGACATCACCACCGGTCTCGGCGAGGGCGATCCCGAGGGTCGTGTCGTGTCGGCCTGGATCCAGGGCGTGCAGGTGATCAGCGTGTACCTGCCCTCCGGCTCCTCGGGCACCGAGAAGCAGGTGAAGAAGGAGGCCTTCATGGCCCGCTTCGCCGAGGTGATGGCGGAGCTGGTGAAGGCGCCCCACCCGGTGGTGGTCGGCGGCGACCTGAACATCGCACACACCGAGAAGGACATCCACAACCCCCGTGGCAACGCCAAGAACTCCGGCTTCCTGCCCCACGAGCGGGCGTGGTTCACCGAGCTGCTCGCCCAGGGCTGGTCCGACACCCTGCGGGAGCAGGTGGGCGACGTGCAGGGCCCCTACAGCTGGTGGTCCAACCGCGGCCGTGCCCGGGAGCTCGATCGGGGATGGCGCATCGACTACCTGCTGGCCAACCCGGCCGCGGCGGCGAAGGTCACGGGCGCCGGCGTACACCGTCCCGGCGGCCTCACCGTGAGCGACCACGCGCCCATCTGGGTCGACCTCGACCTCAGCTGACGGCCCAGTCCGGCAGGGGCACCGGCTCGGTGTGCCTGCCGTCGGGAGCCTGCAGGCCCACGTGGTGCAGGCGGAACAGCATGCCCTCGGGCCAGTCCTCGGGGGGCTGCCCGCCACCGTAGAAGCGGTCGCCCTGCAGGGCGAGGCCCACGAAGGCCGCGTGCACCCGGATCTGGTGCATCACCCCGGTGGTGATGGTGGCCTGCCACAGGTGCGTGCCGAGGCGCTCGAAGGTGGTGTGGGCCTCGTACCAGCGACCCCGGTGGGGGGTGCTGGCGCCCCGCTGGACCACCATGCGCTTCTTGCGGCGCTTGTCGTGGGCGATGGGGCGGTCGCAGCGGTTGTGGTTCCAGTCGACCTGCCGCGCGGTCTGGAAGCGGTAGGTCTTGGTGAGCACGTGGGAGGAGAACAGCTCGCGGAGCTCCTGCAGCTCCTGCGGGGAGTCCGCGATCCACACGGCGCCCGAGGTGGACACGTCGAGCCGGTGGCAGATGCCGCCGGCGAAACCTGTGGGCCAGTCCACCGATTCCCGCCACGGCTGCGCGGCGAGGAGACGATGCAACAGGCAGTCGGCCTCGGGCGTATCGTGGAAGGGGAAGACCGGGATGCCCGGAGGCTTGCTGAGCGTGGTAGGCATGGACGGTGGATCTCACGCGGAGGGACGATGAACGAGCGCAAGGGTGACGACGATGGCCGCAGGTTCCGCGTGCCCATCGATCCCGATCGGCTCGAAGCTACGCTGGAGGCGGTGCGCGAGCAACTGGGCAAGGCGGCCTCGGCGGCCGGTGAGCGGGTCGATCACGCCCGCCACCTCAAGGTGCGCCTGAGCTTCAACGGCAAGCCGCTCGGGCCCGACATGCCCCTGGCGCTGCTGCTGGCGGGCGAGGGTCTGATGCTGCTCACGATGGGTCCCATCCGCTTCCTGGTGGGCAACCTGGGCCTGAAGGCGTTCCTCGACATCGAGGTGCTGCACAAGGCCGACGAGCTGGTCGACGAGGGCCGGGAGCTGTTCAGCCAGGGCGAGCCCGAGAAGGCCGAGGGCAAGTACCGGGCGGCGCTGCACCTGCGGCCGGACGATCCGTCGGCCCTGTACCACCTGGGCGTGCTGTGCCGCGTGTCCGGACGCCGCGACGAGGCGGAGCGGCTGTGGCACAAGGCGGCCGCGGGGCCGGAGGGCCACCCGGCGGTGGAGCTGGCGGCGAAGGCGCTGGAGCGGGCGCAGAAGGGGTGAGGGACGGCCGAGATCGATCCCGATGACGGTCTCGTGCTCGCCGCCTACCGTGCTGTGGCTGCAGCGCGTCCACGCCGACCCAGGACCGGCAGCAGTCCCAGCAGCAGCCATCCGAGACCGGCGCCGGGACGGGTGCTGCACCCACCCATGCTGGAGATCGGCCGCCGTGCGTCGGCGGAGCCGCCCGAGGTGCTCCCCGTGTCGCCGGGCGCCACCACGTCGGGCACCTCCGGCGGCACGTAGTCGGGCACCAGCTCCTCCATCAGCCGAAGCATGACGTCGGCGCGGACCCGCGGGTCGCCGATGGTCTCGAAGGGCATGCCCATGAGCGCGACGCCCTCGCCGAGCACACCGGCGGTCTGGCCGTTGGCGTACATGGCGATGGCCGGGCGGCTGGACACCAGGGAGTCCGGATACTCGACGGGGTAGGGGGCGCCGTCGGCCTCGTCGAAGTCCATGCGGCCGATGCCCTCGAGCAGGCCCACGCCCTCGACCACGGTGGTGCCGGCGGCGTCTTCTCCCAGGGTGGCCCCGAGGACGTCGGCGGCGAAGGCCCGATCGGCGTCTGTGCCCTTGAAGTCGAGATCCCACAGGATCTCGGCACCGCTGGTGAACAGGGTGCCTCCGCTCAGCAGGTATGCCTCGATGCGTTCCTGCTGGGCCCGGCTGAAGGTCTCGTCGCGGGTGGACTCCTCGCCGGTGGCCCAGATGACCATGGCGTAGTCCGTCAGATCGAGATCCTCGGCGGCCTCGTCGGTGGCCGCATCGAAGAACCAGCCGGCCTCGGAGACGGCCCGGCCGTGGGGCACCACGATGTCGAAGGTGTTGGTGCGGCGGGGGTCGAGCTGGATGACGGGTGAGATGTAGGGCGGGTGGACCGACGGCAGGATGCTGGCCTCGTAGCGGTCGAAGGCGCCGACCACCAGCACGGGCGCGAAGCCATCGGGGCTCAGGCGCGCGCCGGCCACCTCGGAGGGGAAGGAGCGTCCGCCGGCGTTCTCGGCCACGATGCGCACGTACACCTCCTCGCCGGGGCGCGCGGACAGCCGGGTGGCGGGCTGGGTGGTGACGTGGTCGTCGGTCCAGATGACGCCGTCGGGGGAGGTCTGCACCACGAAGCCGGTGGCCTCGTGGCCGTACATGCCGCCGGAGGGGCCGGGCTCCCAGCGGGCGACGAGATCGCCGTCCTGGTGCACGACCCGCAGGTGCGTGGGGGGCTCGGGCAGGTAGTGGGGCTGGGTGCCGGCCTCGCCCGCGAAGTGGTCGACGATGCCCTTGTACATGGCGCGGGCCATGTCCTGGCGGAAGGCCGGGTTCTTGAGGAAGGCGGCGTCGGTGGCGTTGTCGTGGAAGGCGAGCTCCACGAGCACCGACGGCATCTCGTCGTTGAAGGAGGGGTTCACCTCGTTGAAGCAGGCGGTCTTCACGCCCCGATCCTGCCAGGTGGACTCCCACTCGGCGCGGGCGGCCTGCACGATGTGGTCCTGCACGGCCTGGGCGAGGCCGTAGGAGCCGCTGACGGCCCCGGTGGAGCAGTCGGCCGGCAGGCTGGAGGGGGCGTCGCTGCCGCCGCCTGCGAAGTAGGTGACCGTGCCCCGGGCCTCGCCGTTGGCGGCGTTGGAGTGCCACGACAGGTACACCGCATCCTCGCCGGAGGGGTGCTCCCAGTCGGCCCACAGGCTGCGGGTGGCCGAGTCGGAGCCGTTGCCCGGGTCGCCGAAGGCCGCGTACACGCTGGTGGGTGCCCCGAGGAACTGGGCGTGCAGGTTGGCGCCGGACTGCCAGCGGGGCGTGCTCATGACGTCGCCGTGGCGGGAGATGGTCTCGCTCCCGCCGCCTAGCCGCACCGCGTCGGCCGTGAGCACGCCGGTGTCCTCTCCATCCGCGACGAGCTCGACCACCACGGTGTCGCCCTCGTGCAGGTCGAGGTCGTCCACGAAGATCCAGGTGTCGCCGTGCACCCCCTGATCGAACCAGCGGTGCAGCACGTGGTGGGGCGTGGTGATGCGGTAGTGCGCATCGGACGCGGCGGCGGGGTGGCTCTTCCAGCTCAGGTACAGGGCGATGGCGCCGGTGGCCGGGGACGTCAGGGTCCAGGAGGCCACGTCGCCGCTGCCCGCACGGAGCTCCCGTGCGGTGCCGGCCTCGAAGGGGTTGTCGCCCCAGGCGTAGCTGGCCTGGCGGCCCCAGCCCGAGCCGGCGGGCTGGAAGCTGGTGCCGGACTCGGTGTAGGCGTCGTCGGCGTCGTCGACGATCGCGCTCACCCCCCAGATGTCGCGCTCCCGGGCGGAGAACACCTGGGCGCCGGCGTTGTGCAGGTAGGGGATGAGGAACGCGTTGGCGCCCTCGGGGTTGTGGAAGTCCTCGACGGTGGAGAACAGCACGCCCCGCTGGGTGGAGAAGCGATCGAGGGAGTCGTACCAGTACCAGCCGTGGCACTGGGAGATGTACACCGCCTTGCCGGCGAGTGCGCCGTCGACCGGGCCCGGGTGGGTGACCGGCTTGCTCCGGGCGGCGGACTTGGAGGGCCGCTGCAGCCCGAGGGGAAGGGACGGCCGCAGGCTCGCCAGGGGCACGACGGTGCCGTCGGCCTGCCGGATGGCGATCTGATCGACGGACAGACCGAGGCCGGTGGCCCGCTCGAGGGCGAGCTCCCAGGTATCGGCGGGGCTCGCCCCCTCGGCGTCGAGGATGGTGGTGGTCTCGCCCCACGCGGCGAACATCAGCAGGAACATCAGGTTCATGGCAGCCTTCCCGGAGGCCTGTGTACAGGTCGCGGCGGGCGGATGCAAAGGGGTGGCTACGTCAGGCGCTCGAGTCCGACGCCACGGCCGTCGAGGCGGTGCAGGAGGCCATCCACGATCCTCAGGGTAAGCCCCCACAACCGCACTCCGTCGAAGTCGACGCAGGGCAGCGGCACGCCGATACGGGCGGGCCAGCGCATCGTGCCCCGCCCGGTGCCCTCCAGGAGCGTCTCGAGGTGGATGCTGTGCATGGACTGCACCTCGTAGCCCAAGCGGAAGGACGGTTCCTTGGCGACGGCGTACACGAAGGGCCGGATCACCATCGAGCGCACCGGCCGCGTGCGCAGGTCGTCGAGCTGGCCGAGGTAGTGGGCATCCTGCAGGGGCAGGCCCACCTCCTCCCAGGTCTCCCGCTGGGCGGTCTGCTGCAGGGTCTGGTCGCCCGGGTCCCTCTTGCCGCCGGGAAACGACAGCTGGCCCGACCACGGATCGGCCGGATGCTCGGCCCGCCGCATGAACCACACCCTGCGGGACGGGCTGAGCACCATGGCGACCGCCGCCTGGCGCAGGTCGGGGCGCACCAGCTGCACGGGGGGCCGCTCCAGGGCCTTGACGATGTCGTCGAGGTCAAAAGGGTGCTGTGGCTGCATGAATTGCTCTTCGCCGGACGAACCGTGCGGTGTAGGCTTGCGCGATGGGGTCAAATGCCCATAGTGCGTGGGCACGAGCGGAGGAAGGTTTGGGCGAGAACCACGACCATGAGATCGAGGATGACGAGCACCGCGAGGGCTTCAAGGAGTTCCTGTGGTCCTGGGGGCCGGCCATCCTGGCCCTGGTGGTCATCCGCCTGTTCCTGTTCGAGCCCTTCCGCATCCCGTCGGGATCGATGGTTCCCACCCTCCTGATCGGCGATCAGGTGGTGGTGGAGAAGCTGTCCTACGGTCTGTGGCTGCCCTTCAAGAGCCTCGGCGTGCCCTTCACGCCCATCGGGCTGGACGACTTCGGCATCCCGGTGAAGAACATCGAGGTGTTCGACTGGGGCAACCCCGATCGCGGTGATGTCATCGTCTTCCACTTCCCCGAAGACGAAGACAAGACCTACATCAAGCGCATCGTGGGCCTGCCCGGCGACAAGGTGAAGGTGGTCGACAACCAGGTCTACCTGAACGGCGAGCCCCAGGCCCGCGAGTACATCGGCGCCTTCCAGGATGTGGGTCAGGGCTGCGTCACCCGCGAGGCCCGCCTGTGGGGCGAGACCCTGCCCCGCAACGACGGCGAGCCGCTCACCCACGGCATGCTCACCCTCATGCGCGGCCAGGGCGCCCTGGCCAACCGCGCCGAGGTCACCGTGCCCGAGGATGCGGTGCTGGTGATGGGCGACAACCGCGACCACTCGGATGACGGCCGCCGCTGGGGCTTCGTCCGCTACGACCAGATCAAGGGCAAGGCCCGCTTCGTGTGGCTGTCCTGGGATGGCTGCGGGCAGGGCGTGGGCGGCATGCGCACCGATCGCATGTTCATGGGCCTGTACGGCGACGACGGACTCCAGTCGAACGCGCCCTGATGCGCTGGCTGCTGCTCCTGCTGGCCTGTTCCTGGGGGGATGGCCCCCCCGATGCGCTCTTCGCGGGCCACTGGACGGTACGCGGCGAGCCGGTGGGGCAGGCCTTCATCGGCCTGGACGAGCAGACCATGGTGGTCACGAGCCGCTACGGCATGACCCTCGACGGCGAGCGGTTCGACTGGCAGGTCGAGGAGCGGGCCACGAGCCACCCCGAGGGCGGGCTGTCCCGGTGGACGCTGACCCGCGGTGTGCAGGAGAAGGTCGAGGTGACCTTCGATCCCCCCTGGGCCCGGTGGACCTACGAGGACGCCGACGGGCCCCGCAACGGTAGCTTTCCGATCACCGAGCGGCCCCTGTGGCCCACCTGGCCGGACGTCCTTCTGGGCCCCGACGAGGCGGTCACGGTGTGGGACGGGGCGAGCCTGCGGGTCCGGGACGCGGTGGGCACGGTCACACGGGACGACTGGCGCCTGCAGGCCGGTCCGCTGCGGTGGACGGGTACCTTCGGCGAGGACGGTGCCGTGCGGGGACTGACGGTCCCGGGCGAGGGACGGCTGCAGACCGGCGACGTGGCGGACGAGGCACCGGACGCGGTGGGCCTGGCGCGCCTGACGGTGCAGGGCATGCCGCAGACGGACCCCCGCCGCTGGGTGGCGCTGGATGCCCGCTGGGCGGACGGCACGCAGGTGGAGGTGCGTCGACCCCACCCCCTCGAGCTGCCGAAGGACGCGGTGGCTCCTGAACCGGAGCCGCCCGTGCGGGGCGTGATGCGTCCCATCTTCGGCGTGGATCTCGGGATCGACCTGCCCGGGGGCGCGCCCCGCAGGCAGGTGGTGCAGGCGGTCATCGACGCCCTGTCGCGTCGCATCATCTACCGGTCCACGCCCCGGCGTCCCACCGTGACCGGCACGCTGCAGAGCGGGGAGGGCGACTGTGACGACCTGTCCACGGTGATGGTCGGGGCGCTCGACTTCGAGGGCGTGCCCGCTCGGGTGGCCCACGGTCTGTTGATCACCAAGGACGGCCTGGTGCCCCACGCCTGGGTCGAGGTCTGGTATGGCAGCGCCGGATGGGTACCTGCGGATCCCAGCTTCCGGCAGGTCGTGGCGGATGCCGGACGGGTGCGTCTGGGGGATCCCCGCCTCGCGACGACGCGGACGGGGCCACTGCGGGTGGAGAAGGCACGCTGATCGACTTGCCGAGCGGGCCGCGACCGGTCAGGTGTCCGTGTCACCGAAAGATGGAGCGCTTCATGCCCACCCTGTCCGACCGCGCGATGTCCCTGCAGGAGAGCGCGATCCGCAAGCTCGACATCACCATGATGGCCCAGGAGGGCGTCACCTTCACCCGGCTCAACATCGGTCAGCCGGACGTGGCCACCCCGCAGCCCATGCTGGACGCCATCCACCACTGGGACCGCAAGGTCGTGGCCTATGGCCCCGCCTCCGGCCTGCCCGCCCTGCGCAAGGCCGCCGCCGACTACCACGCGCGCTGGTCTCCCGGTCTCGGTCCCGAGCACTGCGTGGTCACCACCGGCGGCTCCGAGGGCCTGCTGTTCGCCATGGTGGCGCTGTGCAACCAGGGCGACGAGATCATCGTCCCCGAGCCCTACTACACGAACTACAACGGCTTCGCGACGGTCGCCGGCGTGAAGATCAAGCCCTTCCGCACCACCCTGTCCAACGGCTTCCAGTTGCCCTCCAACGAGGAGCTCGACGCCGCCTGCAGCGACCGCACCCGCGCCGTGATGTTCTCCAACCCGGGCAACCCCACCGGCGCCGTGTACCCCCGCAGCGAGATCGAGCGCCTGCTGCGCTGGGCCGTCGAGCGCGACATCTTCGTCATCGCCGACGAGGTCTACCGTCGCATCTGGTTCGACGAGCCCCCCACCAGTGCGCTGGAGTTCGACTGGGCCGCGAACCACGTCATCTGCATCGACTCGATGTCGAAGACCTTCTCGGCCTGCGGCCTGCGCATCGGCTTCCTCATCAGCCGCAACCCCGAGCTGATGGAGAAGATCGAGCGCCTCGGTCAGGCCCGCCTGGGTGCCCAGCCCCTGGGCCAGGACGCCGCACTGGCCGCGCTGGCGCTGCCCGAGGCCTACTACGACGAGATCCGCGAGACCTACGCCCGCCGGGTGCAGACGCTCTACGATGCCGTCGCGGCCATCGAGGGCGTGCAGGTGCACAAGCCCGAGGGCGCGTTCTACCTGATGGCCGAGCTGCCCATCGACGACTCCGAGTCCTTCGCCCGCTTCCTGGTCACGGACTTCCGCCACGACGGCAAGTCCCTGGTGGTGGCGCCGGCCGGTGGCTTCTACGCGCACCCCGAAGATGGCAAGCGCCAGATCCGCCTGGCTGCCGTGGTCGACGAGGAGAAGCTCGCCGAGGCGGCGAAGATGCTCGAGCTGGCCATCGAGGCGTATCAGAACCGCTGATCCCGATTGCCGGATGCACAGAGGCCCCGGCGGAGATGATCCGCGGGGGCCTCGTTCGTTCTGGAAGGGGGATCAGCCCTGGCCGTTGTTGGCCTCGGCCTCGCGGCGCTTGATCTCCTCGCGGACGGCGTCCATGTCGAGGGCGCGGACCTGCTTGATGAGGTCTTCGAGGGCGGGGGCGGGCAGGGCGCCGGCCTGCATGTGCAGGGGAAGGCCGTCGCGGTAGACGACGATCGAGGGGATGGAGCGGATGCCGAACGCACCTGCGAGCTCCTGCTGCTTCTCGGTGTCGACCTTGCCGTGGGCGATGTCGGTGTGGGTCTCCGAGGACTTCTCGAACACCGGCGCGAAGGCGCGGCAGGGACCGCACCAGGCGGCCCAGAAGTCGAGGATCACGATCTCGTTGTCGGTGATGAGGTTCTGGAAGTTGTCCTTGGTGACTTCGATAGTGGCCACGGGGACCTCCTTGTGCACGGGCGGCCGATGGACAGGACGCCGGCTGTGTAGGGACCAGGACGCGGGACGCCCCAGGATGTTTCGTGTTCGCCTGTTTGAGCCGGCAGGTGAGGGAAGTGTGACGTGGGAGAAGGACCTGTGGGCTCTTCGGCAGGCTGCGGTCGGAATGCACCTAGACACGGTCTGGGGGGGCGTAAACCCCTGCGCCCGAAGGGCGTCCGTGACGCCTGCGCGTGTGCGTGCGCGGCGGGCCGGTGGCCTCCCTTGGGGCGTTGAAGCGTAGGGGCGCTGCTTGCTGCGCCCGACCCCGTTGGATCTGTTCGGGACGACCCGACGTCCTGGCGTGGATCCATCAGGGGACGGGCCCAGCAAGCAGGGCCCCTACGCTACACCGTTCCGGCGTTGCCCCGCGGCCAGGGGCCCACGGGAACCACCGACGCAGGCGTGACTTGGGTCGACACGTACGGGCGCCCCTCGGGGCGCCGGGGCCTGAAGGGGCGTTGTGTGTGGGGGAGGGCGGGGGCCGCCGGCCTCCCTTTGGGCATTGCAGCGTAGGGGCGCTGCTTGCTGCGCCCGACCCCGTCGGATTCGCTTGGGACGTTGAACGTAGGGGCGGGCCTTGGTCCGCCCGACCCCGTCGGATTCGCTTGGGGCGTTGAACGTAGGGGCGGGCCTTGGTCCGCCCGTGTTGGCAGAGGCCGTGACGCGGGCGTGTCTGCCCAATCCGTTGCGGTGATTCGCGACCCGGGCGGACCAAGGCCCGCCCCTACGAATCGCGACCCAAGATACGTTTCAGCCCTTGAACGGCGTCAGCAGCGACCGCAGCTTGCCCAGAACGGCATGCACATCATCCATGCTGGTCGTACCCACCGACACCCGGAACCACCCGGAATCCTCGGGATACCCGAACGCCGCAAACGGCACGACCGCGATCCCGCCCTCGTGCAGCAGGTACGACCGCACGGCCTCTTCGTCGTTCAGCACGAGGCCGTCGGACCCGGTCCGACCGATCAGATCGATCTTCATCGACAGGTAGATCGCACCCTGGGCATCCAGGCAGCTGATCGGCAGCCCATCCCGCTCCATGTCCTCGATGCCGTGCTGCAGCAGCTCGAGACGTGCGCGGACCTGGCGCTTGAGGTGGCCGAGGTAGTCGGCGGCCTTGGACTCGTCGGCCAGCAGGTTGCCGGTGGCGATCTGGTCGGGCTTGGAGGGCCAGGCGCCCATGTGGCCGATGAGGGGCTTCATGCGGGCGGTGACCCACGGGGGCGCCACGCACCAGCCGACGCGCAGGCCGGTGGCGCACCACCACTTGGAGATGGCGTCGACCATGACGGTGTAGTTGGCCATCTCGGGGCGGATGTTCATCGGGGTGACGAACGCGTGGGCGCCGTAGGTGAGGCGCCAGTAGACGGCGTCGTACAGCATCATCAGGGGGCGCTCGCCGAGGCCGGCGCGGCGCTTGTTCTCGTCGAGGATGAGGTCGCAGATCTCGGTGAGCTGCTCCCGCTCGATGACGGTGCCGGACGGGTTCTGGGGGCTGTTGATGACCACCATGCGGGCCGTGCGGACGTAGGGCTCGATCTGGGCCGCGGTGAGCATGAAGCCGTCTTCCGGGCGGGTCACGATCGGGTGGCCCTGGGCCTTGTTCAGGTAGACGTAGTGGTTCACGTTCCAGGACGGCACCGGGTAGACCACCGGGTCGCCCTCGGAGATGATCGACGCGAAGGCACCGTAGATGGGCGGACGGGCGCCGGAGCCGGCGATCACGGAGTCCACCGGGTAGACCAGGTCGAGCTCGCGCTCGTACAGGTCGACCACCGCCTGGCGAAGCTCGGGCACACCCACGGCCGGCGGGTAGTTGGTCATGCCGGCGTCGAGCTGCTCCTTGATGCCGTCGACCAGGGCGCCGGGCACGGGGAACACCTGGGCGTCGAAGTCGCCGATGGTCAGGTTGTGCACCTGCCGGCCCTGGGACTTCAGGTCGTTCACCTCACCGGCGATGGCGAGGATGGACGAGCCCTTCAGCCCGTTGACGTGGGGGGAGCAGGCCAGATCGGCGAGCTCGGGCGCGGAGTCGAATTGCTGACGCAGGTCGATGGTCATGATGCCTCCAGGGGGCGAACCACTACGAAAGTCGGCCGCATCCTAACCCTGCTCAACATCCCTGGCCGCCAGGGATGGCCCGGGTGATGAGGGAGAACACGGCTTCTTTGCTTGCCTTGGGCGTTCTCGTGCCCAGGCTTGGCGCTCTTCTGACCGCTCGCCGGAGTCCGCATTGGCCGAAACGACCCCCTCCGAACGTCCCAAGGTGCCCCTGCGCCGCATCCTGGGGCTCGCGCGCCCGGTGCGTGGGCTGCTCGTGCTCGCCACCATCGCGCTCCTCGTCAGCGCAGCCATGAACCTGGCCTTTCCCTGGGTCATCAAGCAGATCGTCGACACGGTCTCCTCCGATGGCGCCATGGAGCGGCTGAACCACGCAGCCCTGCTGCTGGTGATCGTCTTCGCCGTGCAGGCCATCTTCGGCATGGGCCGCGCCTGGCTGTTCACCGTGGCCGGCGAGCGGGTGGTGGCCAAGCTGCGCACCGACCTGTTCGCCAAGCTGCTGGGCCAGGAGATGGCCTTCTTCGACAAGCAGCGCACCGGCGAGCTCACCAACCGCCTGGCCGCCGACACCACGGTCCTGCAGAACACCGTCACCGTGAACCTGTCCATGGCGCTGCGCTTCGGCGTGGGCGTCGTCGGCGGCGTCGTGATGCTGATCGTCATGTCGCCGGCGCTCACCGGCATCGCGCTGGCGGTGGTGCCCGTCGTGGCCATCGGCGCGTCGCTGTACGGCCGCGTGCTGCGCAAGCTGTCCCGCAAGGTGCAGGACGCCCTGGCCCGGTCCACCGAGGTGGCCGAGGAGGGCCTGAGCAGCGTGCGCACGGTGCGGGCCTTCGCCGCCGAGGAGCGCGAGGTGGCCCGCTACAGCGAGGCGGTGGAGGAGTCCTACGAGCTCGCAGCGAAGCGGGCCTTCGCCTACGGCGTCTTCCAGGGCATCACGGGGTTCGCCGGCTACGGCGCGATCGCCCTGGTGGTGTGGTTCGGCGGCCGGATGGTGCTCGACGGCTCGATGACGGTCGGCGATCTCACGGCGTTCCTGCTCTACACCCTCAACGTCGCGGTGTCCCTGGCCACCCTGGCCGGCCTATGGGGCGACTTCATGAAGGCCGCCGGCGCCTCGGAGCGCGTGTTCGAGCTGATGGACATGGACACCGGCCTCGAGGGCACGGGTGAGCCCGCCCCGGCGACCTTCGGCGGCGACGTGGTGCTCGACGGCGTGCACTTCAGCTACCCCACCCGCACCGACCACCCGGTGCTTCAGGGAATGGACCTGCACATGAAGCCCGGCGAGGTGGTGGCCCTGGTGGGGCCGTCCGGCGCGGGCAAGTCCACGGTCGCCCAGCTGATGCTGCGCCTGTACGATCCCCAGCAGGGTCAGGTGCTGGTGGACGGACGTCCGCTGCACGAGCTGGAGCCCACCAGCTGGCGCGCCCACGTGGGCACCGTGCAGCAGGAGCCCGTCCTGTTCGCGACCACCATCGCGGAGAACATCCGCTACGGCCGTCCCGACGCCACCGACGAGGAGATCCGGGAGGCGGCGAAGGCGGCCAACGCCCACGACTTCATCGAGGGCTTCCCCGAGGGCTACGCCACCGAGGTGGGCGAGCGGGGCGTGCGGCTGAGCGGCGGTCAGAAGCAGCGCGTGGCCATCGCCCGGGCCATCCTGGCCGACCCCACGCTGCTGATCCTCGATGAGGCCACCAGCGCGCTGGACGTCCACAACGAGCACCTGGTGCAGCAGGCGCTGGACCGGCTGATGCAGGGCCGGACCACCCTGGTGATCGCCCACCGGCTGTCGACGATCCAGGGCGCCGACCGGGTGGCGGTGCTTGCGGACGGAAAGGTCGTGGAGGAGGGGCCCCACGGCGTGCTGCTGGCCCAGGGCGGGGCGTATGCGCGGCTGGTGGAGAAGCAGTTCCAGGGCGAGGCGGCGGCCTCGTAGGGCTGCGGTGGTTCGGGCAACACCCCCAACCCACCCGGCGAGGCGAAACACGGGCGGAGCAAGCCCCGCCCCTACGTTTGGGGTGAGGAACGATCCGTAGGGGCGGGCCTTGGTCCGCCCGCGCCCCTTCGCAATGTTTCGTCTGGCCCCGCATCGCCCACCGTGCGAAGGCAGGGGCATGCAAGCGCCCACGTACCGGCAGATGCTGTCCGGCAATCGCAACTACCGACGTCTGTGGCTCGGAGAGGTGGTCTCCTACCTGGGGGACTGGTTCTCGACGGTGGCCATCTACACCATGGTCGACGCGCTGACCGACTCGGCGCTGGCCATCGCCGGCGTGCTGGTGGCCAAGACGCTGCCGAGCTTCCTGGTGACGCCGCTCGTGGGCCCCATCGTCGATCGCTACCCGAGCCGCACGCTGCTCATCGGCTCCGACATCGCGCGTGCGGTGGTCGTCGGCCTGCTCATCCTGGCCTGGATGGCGGGCAGCCTGGTGGGCATCTACGCGGCGGTGATCGCCGCCACCTGCTTCGCCGGTCTGTTCATGCCCGCACGCCAGGCGGCGCTGCCCCAGGTGGTGTCCAAGCTGGAGCTGCCGGTGGCGCTGGCGCTGTCCGGAGGCACCTGGTCGGTGATGCTCGCCCTTGGCGCGGCCACCGGCGGGCTCGTGACCGAGCTGGTCGGCATCAACGGCGCGCTGATGCTGGACATGCTCACGTTCCTCGGCTCGGCGGCCTTCCTGTGGGGGCTGCCGGAGCTGCCGGCGGAGGGGTCTGGCGAGACGTCCACGGGCTTCATGGACGGCATGCGCTACCTCAAGGCCAACCCCCACGTGCTCGGCATCGCGCTGGTGAAGTCCTGCAACTCCCTGGCGGCGGCGGGGCTGGCCATGCTGCCGATCTTCGGTCAGGGCATCTTCCCGCAGCACCAGGGCCCACTGTGGGTCGGGCTGCTGTACGCGTCGCGAGGCGTGGGGGCGCTCATCGGCTCCATGGGCGTGCGCATCTGGGGCGGTGACTCCCCGGCGGCCATGCGGACATCGCTGGCCCCGGGCTTCGGCGCCGTGGCGTCGGGCCTGCTGGTGGTGGCCTGGGCCCCGAACGTCTGGTGGGCGATGGCCGGGTTCCTGTTCGGCGCGCTGGGCAGCGGCATGCTGTGGATCTACTCCGCGACCCTGCTGCAATTCGCCGCCGCGCCGGCCCAGCGGGGGCGGGTGTTCAGCTTCGAGTTCGGCATGCTCACCCTCATCATGGCCATCGCGGTGGCCACGTCGGGCAGCGTGGTGGACTACGCGGGCGTGTCGCCTCGGATGGCGGTGGCCGTTGCCGGCGTGCTGGCGGGTCTGGTGGGCACGGGCGTGTCGATGTGGATCCGCGCCACGGTCCCCGAGGAGGACGAGGGCGACGAGGTACCCGTCGAGGTGACGTCCTCCCAGGCCTGAGGCCGTTTCCGGGGCGGTTTGATGGGGGCTTTCCCCGGCGAGCCTGCCCCTAGGAAGCTGCACGCATGAACGGCCCTTCGCGGCTGCGCCGACAAGGAACGCAGACGTGGAGGTGGATTTGGAGACGTTGCTCGCCCTTGGATGGTCCGCGCCCCCCTGGATGTGGGGCATCTGCCTGGTCGCGCTGGTGTACGGCGCGCGGCTGGTGTGGGTGGCGGGTCGGTGGCGGGCGGACGCCCTGCACGGACACCTGGTGCTGCGGGCCATGGGGCTCGGCGTGCTGGCGCTGGTGGCGGCCGGGTTCGGTCCGCTGTCGAGCCTGATGGCGCTGGTGTGGCTCGAGGCCGAGGGACGCATCCTGGTGGGCCGGGTGGAGCAGCGGGCCGGTGGTCCGCTGTTGACCTGGCTCGTGATCTCCGTGGCGGCGGGCGCAATCTTCTGGTTGGCGGGGATCCCGATGACGCCGCTGGGACCCATCGGGCTCGGCGCCTGCTTCGGGCTCGTCGACCTGCACCGCATGGGCATGGGCGCCATGGGGCTGTTCGGCGGGCTGACGGCCTGGATGAGCAGCCTGGCCCGCGTGGAGCCCCTGTGGGACATGGACTGGGTCGATGAGGACGAGGCGCCGAAGCAGACCGTCGGAAGGCTGTTGAAGGACCTGTACTCCCGCCGGGAGCCCTGACCCCCGTCCGCACTTCCCCTGACGATTCAGGACACCCGATTTCTCGATCCAGCGGCCCTCCGACGCTACGAAGGAGGTCCGGGGGTTGCATGTCCATCGCGCACAAGACGCTGTTCAACGTCTTCGATCAGAACAACGACGGCCTTCTCTCGGTCGTCGAGCTGCAGCGCGGCCTGAACGCCATGGGCATGGAGGCGAGCACGCTGGAGTCGATGCGGCTGCTCAGCTCGGTCGACACCGACGGCGACGGCTACCTCGACTACAAGGACTTCTCGGCGCTGCTGGACACGCAGGGAGAGCCCGTGAGCGAGGCGGAGCTGCGGCGGTCCTTTGGCATGTTCGATCTGGATGGCGACGGCTACGTCACGGCCGACGAGCTCGGCGTGCTGTTCAGCTACGTCGGCGTGGATGCCGGCGAGACATTGGACGAGTGGATCGCCGAGGTTGACCTCGATGGTGATGGTCGGGTGAGCTTTGCGGAGTACAAGGTGGCCTTCGGCCGATAGGCGGCCAGGAGCGACCCGGCACCGCTGGCCCTTCGTCGCTTCGGTCGGGCCGACCGGAAGGTCGGCCTCTCCCTTGCTCCTCGTTCCCGCAGCACCGGGACGCCCCTGGCCTTGGGCGTGTGGCTGAAGAGGCGCTCTGGAATTGCGTTCGCGTTTCGGGCCCCGGGAAGGGGCGTCGCGTCGTCCGCCCATGGCACCACGGGTTCTTCGTCGCAGGCTCCTCGCCCCCGCAGCACCCTGGGCGGACTTGCTTGGGTCTTTGGCTGTGGGCGGCACTTTGGGCGTTCTGGCGTAGTGAGAGTCGGTCGCGCACGGGTCACGGATCCTCTGACCCAGGCCGCCAGCCGGGGCCGGCTCGAACCCCAGGGACGGCGGCGCGGAGCCGGGCGGCGGGAATCGCTCCGGGTGCAGGACCGCAACACTGGCTTGGGGCATTGCAGCGTAGGGGCGCTGCTTGCTGCGCCCGACTGTGTTGGGGCCGCTTGGGGCGACGGGGCGTTCTGGCGTGGCGTCATCGGGGACGGGCGCGGCAAGCAGCGCCCCTACGCTTCCTGGAACGTGGGGCAGGGCATCAGGGGACGGGCGCGGCAAGCAGCGCCCCTACGCTTCCTGGATCGTGGGGCAGGGCATCAGGGGACGGGCGCGGGCGCGGGCACGGGAACGGGAGGTTGGTGGCGGGGCGGAATGGTGTTTGGGCATCCCGACAAACCCGGCCTTCTCCGGTCCCCCTACGCGACGATACGATACCCTGGTACCGTGTCCCTTCTCTCCGGTGGGTGGATGTCTCGCTCCTCCAGGTTCATCGCGCTGGCCCGTCGTCTGTGGGGTTGGTTTCCCCTGACGGCCTCCGGGCTGATCTGGGGCGCGGGGGTGGCCTGGGCGCTCGGGGTCGGGTGGTTCGACCGCAAGGACTACATCCTCGGGGTCGTGGGCGCGGTCGGCGCCGTGGTGCTGGTCCTGGCTCTCTTCACCGTCGTCCTGGGCGCGGTCTGGATGGGCTGGCGACTCAAGGGCGACAACAGCCTGGTCGGACACCACCACGTCTCGATGGTCGTCGGCCGGGCCAAGGAGACGGGCCTCGTGGTCGTCGTGCCCTGGTTCCTGCTGGTCGAGGTGGACTGGCGGCTGGTCCGCCCGGAGGCCGAGGTCCGGGTGGCCCGCTCCGGCGGTCAGTGGACCGAGTGGGCGCGGCCGAAGAAGCGGGGGCACTACCACGACATCGTGCGGGAGGTCACCGTCGCCGACGTGTTCGGCCTGTGCTCGATCCGGTTCCGCCGCGATCAACGGGTCTCCTGGAAGATCGAGCCCGATCCCGGCGCCCTGGAGAAGTCGCCCACCTTCCGTCAGCTGGCCTCCGGCGAGGCCCTGAGCCATCCCGAGGGCTCGCCCCACGGCGACCTGTACGACATGCGGCACTACGGTCCCGGCGATCCGGTCAAGCACATCCTGTGGAACGTGTATGCCAAGCACCGGGAGGTCATCGTGCGCACGCCGGAGCGGGCCATGGCACCGGTCGACCGACTGCAGGCCCTGCTGGTCACCGGCGACGACGACGAGCCCGCTGCCGCGATGGCCTGGCTCGCCACCGAGAACAGCCACCAGGACGGCATGTGGCGGCTCGGGGTCACCGGGCAGACCACCAGCGAGGGCGACAAGCACCAGGCCCGCGATGCGATCCTGAGGTCCGGCAGCGAGCCGAAGCCCGTGGATCGGCAGCAGGTGGTCTCCTTCCTCGACGGCGGTCCCGCCGGCACGAGCATGGTGATGGTCCCCGGGCGTCCCGGTCCCTGGCTCGACGAGCTGGTGCCGGCCCTGCAGGCCAGCGGGCGGCCGGTGGTGGTGTGGATCTGCATCGACGGCCTGCGCCACGGTGCCCAGGCGAGCTGGTGGAAGAACGAGGGCCCGTCCGGCGGCGTCGACCGCAGCGACGTGGCCCAGGTCATCGCCGCGCTCCGGGGTGTGGCGGTGGACGTGCAGGTGGTCGATCGGGACACCGGCGCCGTCACCTCGGCGGACGTCATGGCCAGGGGGAGCGGATGAGCAGCGTCCATGGCCGCACCTACGGCGCCTCGCTCACCTCCGGCCTCGTCCGCTGGCTGGTGGGCGGCGTGCTGTGGTGGTTGCTGTGCCAGTGGCTGCACCTCACCGCCTGGCCGGCCCTTGTGTGGTGGACGGGCTGCCTGTGGGCCACCCGCTTCGCCGCCCGCACTGTCCGCCTCGACCTTCTGGGCGGGCTCGGGCTCGGCCTCGGCGTGCTGCTGTACCTGCTGGGTCAGGCCGTCGGCGACTGGGGCCTGTTCCCCGCGCTGCTCGGACCCACCGGCGCCCTGTGGTGGTCGGCCCAGCTTCGGATCCTGGCCGCGGTCACCGTCGTGGGCGTGGCCGGCACCGCCTGGGGGCGCAAGGCCCGGTGGATCGGCGTGCTCGAGGTCCTCGCGGCGGTGGCCGTCCCCACCACCATGTTCGTGGCCCACGAGCAGGGCTCCGTGGGGCGGCCCTACGTCATCGGCGATCTGGCCATCGAGCTGGGCATCGACCCGGTCTGGCTGTTCCTGGGCATCGGCGCGTTGCTGGCCGGCGCCCTGTGGCTCGGCCGGCTCTCGGAAGGCCGGCTGCGCTCCCGCTGGTGGTGGGTCGCCGTGATGCCCGTGGTGTTCCTGGTGGTGGGCCGCGGGCTGTACGAGGAGGTCGGGCGGGAGCGTCCCGAGGAGGACCCGGTCACCGACCTGATGAAGGGCGAGGGCGATCGGGGCCACCGCTCCCGCTGGGACGACGGCACTCCCGAGGACGACCAGGAGCGGCAGGACGAACAGGGCGAGCAGCCCGAGGAGCCCCAGCCCCGGGGCGAGGAGCCCCAGGGCCAGCAGTCCGAGGACGCCGAGCAGACGAAGGGAGAGCAGCAGCAGCCCCCGGAGCAGGGGCAGGCCGGCGAGGACGGCCAGGAGATCGACCGGGCGACGTCCGAGGACCGCGAGGGCCAGGGACAGGGCGAGCTCGGCGAGGAGGGGGTGGAGTCCCCGGACCAGGCGGGCAAGCAGGGCGAGGGCGGCGCCGGGGAGCAGTCCCAGGCGGCCGTCGGCGAGGAGGGCGCCAGCCGGGCCAGCGCGGGCGAGGGCGGTGAGGACGCCATCGACATGTCCGGTGGCTCGGACGCGGACAACCCCAACCGGGACGCCGAGGAGCAGGACGACGAGTCCGAGAAGAGCCCGCCGCAGCCCGTGGCGGTGATCCTGCTCGGCGACGACATCGAGCCCGCCGGCGAGATCTTCTACGTGTTCCAGGAACCCCACTCGGTGTTCAACGGTGTGCGCCTGGTGGCCGCCCCGGAGGGCTCGCCGATCGACCGGGACGCCTTCGATCGCTTTCCTGCTTCCGTGGTCGACAGCCAGGCCCCCCCGCCGGCAGAGGGCCGTACCCCCGTGCAGGGCTCGGTCTCCATCATGGTGGAGCACGCCAAGCCGATGGCCCTGGCCCATCCGGTGCAGCTGTCGCCGCGACTCAACCCCAACCCGGGCAAGTTCCTCCGCTCGTGGAACTTCGAGAGCCTGGTCATGGACCAGGACATCTACGCGCTGGTGGGCATGACCGCCGACACCCCCGACTGGCCGGACGCGGTGCGGAACACCTACCTCGAGGCCCCGGACGACCCCCGCTACCAGGCGCTGGTCGACGAGCTCATGGCGCCCATCCCCGAGGAATACCGACGCGACCCGTGGGTCGTGGGCCTGACCTTCAAGTCCTGGCTCGACGAGAACATGACCTACGACTCCTCGGTCAAGCACAAGGGCGGCGACGACCCCACCGCCGACTTCCTGTTCGGCGACACCGTGGGCTACTGCGTCCACGCGGCCCACTCCTTCGCCTTCCTCATGCGCACGGCGGGCTTTCCGGCCCGCATCGGCTCCGGCTACGCGGTCAAGCCCGACTACCGCCGGGGCTCCACCCTGCTGGTCACGGATTCCGCCGCCCACGCGTGGGCCGAGGTGTGGACCGACCAGATGGGCTGGCTGATCCTCGACGCCAATCCTCTTCGCAGCAACGACGAGGAGGGCTCCGGCGCCGACGAGGCCCTCATCCAGCAGCTCGGTGAGCTCGCCCGGCAGGAGCCCGAGGCCGTGGAGGAGTCCCGGCCGCTGCGGGCCTGGTGGCGCAAGGTGCAGGAGAGCCTGCAGCGGATGGGCGAGGCCCTCGTCCGCTCCCTGCCGACGGTCGTCCTCGTGGTGCTGAGCTGGGCCTGGGTGCGCAAGCTGTGGTTCGCCTTCTCGCCGCTGCTGGGCGGCGCCGCCCGCACCCGCCGCACCTACCGTGCCGCCCTGCAGGCCCTGGCCTCCGTGGGTCAGGTCCGCCGGCAGGGCGAGTCCATGGCCCGCTTCGGTGATCACGTCCGCAAGCAGACGGACGCCTTCCGGCCCATCCTGCAGGCCCACCTGCGCAACACCTACGGTGGGGCCGACGCCGAGGTGCCCGCCGGCGCCCTGCGCGACCTCCGCCGCGACATCCGCTCCAGGCAGACCTTCCTTCAGACCCTGTGGTCCTGGCTCGATCCCACCACCTCGTACCGCATCCGTTGAGGAGACCCCATGTCCGATGAACAAAGCGCCAAGCTGCAGGTGAGCGACCTGTCCGGAGCCCAGGAGGTCGTCGACCGCCTGCGCACGAGGCTGCGGGCCGGCGTGGTGGGCCGTGACGACATCAGCGACCTGGTGCTGGTGGCCCTGCTCTCCGACGGCCACGTGCTGCTCGAGGACTTCCCGGGCTCGGGCAAGACCACCCTGGCGAAGACCCTGGGCGCCTGCCTCATCGACGATGCTCCCCACGATGGCATCGTGTCGCTTCGGCGCATCCAGTTCACGCCCGACCTGCTGCCGGGTGATGTCACGGGCACCACCATCTTCGATGCCAACCGCGGCACCTTCGAGTTCCGGCCCGGCCCGATCTTCGCCCACGTGGTGCTGGCCGACGAGATCAACCGCACCTCGCCCAAGGTGCAGTCGGCGCTGCTGGAGGCGATGGCCGAGAAGCAGGTCACCGTCGACAACGTCACCCACGGCCTCGACGACCTGTTCCTGGTGCTCGCCACCCAGAACCCGCTGGATCTGGCGGGCACCTTCCCGCTGCCTTCGGCCCAGCTCGACCGCTTCCTGTTCAAGATCCGCATGACCCACATCTCCGCCGAGGCCGAGTTCGACCTGCTGGAGCGCATCGACCAGATCAAGAAGGGCCCGCCCAAGGACCTGCTCAAAGTCACGCGCACCCAGGTGCTCGACACCCGTGGCGTGATCCACCGGGGCGTCGCCATCGACGCCGCCATCAAGCGGGCGATGGTGGCCTTCGCCGAGTCCACCCGCAACGACGACCGCATCTTGCAGGGCGTCAGCTCCCGCTCCCTGGTGCTGCTGCTGCCGGCGCTGCAGGTGCGGGCGATGATGGAGGGCCGGGACCACGTGGTGCCCGACGACCTGCTGTTCCTCGCCCCCCACGCCTTCGGCCACCGGCTCGCGATGGCCCCCGGAGGCGGTGATGCCCTCAAGGTCACCCGGGAGCTGATGGGCAGGGTGGTCGACGACATGTCCCGCAAGAGCTGGTCCCGCTGATGTGGTGGCTCCTGCTCGCAGCGGCCCTCGCCTGGGAGCCCACGGCGGCGGAGCAGGCGGCGATGGATGCCGCTGACGAGGAGAAGTACGTCACGGCCCGGCGGCTCAGCGAGGAGCTGCTGGCGGCCGAGCCCGACAGCCTGGTGGGCCACGCGGTGCTCGGGCAGTCCCTGTACGAGTCCGAGAGTGATCTGCCCCGGGCCCGGTGGCACCTCGAGAAGTCCCTGAGCCTGTTCTCCCAGGCGTACCCGGACCGCACCGAGGACTCCCCCTGGCAGATGGAGGCCTTCGCCCTCGGGGTGCTGCAGGACGTCCTCGGCGCCATGGACGAGCGGGAGGCCCAGCTCGCGCGCATCGAGGAGCACGACGAGAACTACAGCCCCAAGCTCGTCGAGGAGCGGGTGTGGCCGCTGATGAAGCTTCGCCGCTACGACGAGGCCCGGGAGATCGCCCAGCAGTCCATCGACAGCGGCGTCGACTGGCGGCGGGCCTACGCCAGCAACGGCCTGTGCGCCATCGCCGGCGAGCAGGGGCTGCGCATCGAGCACTACCAGCGGTGCACCGAGAACCTGCGCTTCGAGCAGAGGCTCGGCTACGACCCGACGGTGGCCGCGTTCAACGCCTCGCTCGCCGCGATGGGGGTGCTGCGCTTCGACGAGTCGGTCTCGCTCGCCGAGGAGGGCACCCACGGAGGCACCGGCAGCATCTCCAACCCCTTTGCCCGCCTGTCGGAGCTGCACATGCTGTCCGGACAGGGCGCCGCGGCGGTGGTCGACATCGCCGACATGCAGAAGTGGACCCTCAAGCGGCCGCCCCACATGCGCTTCCAGGCCGACGCCAGCGAGGACTTCCTGCGGGCCACGATGTACTGGCTCGCCGGGCTCACCAACCGGGCGATGACCAGCGTCGACCTCGCGCTGAACCAGCCCGACCGCATGGGCTTCACGTCCGTCGACCCCCGGCAGGCCCAGGCGGGCCACGCGCTGGTGCGGCTGCAGATCCGTGAGAGCCACCGGCAGCGGCTGCTGGAGAAGGCGGCGGCGACTGGCTGGTGGGCACTGCAGTGGGAGCGACTCAAGCAGCTGATGCCGAGCCCCCAGGCGGTGGCGGATCGGGCGCTGGTTCGGGCGGAGCTGTCGGATCGCAAGCGCCTGAGCGGCCTGCTGCGGGTCTACATGCACCAGGGCCTTCCGGACGTGCAGCCCTGGATGGCCATGGGCGTGGCGTCGGTGATCGGTCCGGGCGTGCTGGAGAAGGCCCTCGAGCTGGCCCGGGAGGACGAGGCGGCCCTGGCGGCCCAGGACACCAACGAGCCGGGCCTTCAGGTCGACATCGAGCCCTGGCTCACGGCCTTCTCCGCCCAGGCGTCCTGGGAGCGGGGGAGCAAGCGGAACATCCTCGACCGCACCGAGAAGGCGCTGGCGCAGCTCCCGGCCTGGGAGGCCCTGCTGCGGGCCCAGCTGCAGGTGCAGCGGGGGCAGGCGCAGTGGCGCAGCGGCGACCGGGAGGCGGCGCTGTCCACCTGGCAGCAGGCGCTGGAGACGGATCCGGGGGCGTTCCGGCGCCTGCGGGTGGCCCTGCCGGCTCGCGTGGAGGGGGAGGGAGAGATGGGTGGTCCGGTCGCCCGACGCATCAAGCGCTCTCCCCGGTTCCGCGCCTCCGGCGACGGCTTCGTGGTGTCGGTGATCGACCAGGGCGCCGGCGTGCGGGGCTGCATCAACTCCCCCTTCGGCGATCAGCTGGTCTGCGCCAACGTGGCCGCCGCCGACGACTCCGAGACCCCCGTCGCCGACATGGCCGACAAGCTGCAGGTGCGCCTGTTCCGCATGGCGATGGGGCTGTCGAACCTCGATCTCGACTCCCTCGATGGCACCAACCAGGTGTTCAACGAGGAGGCGGCGGACGCGGTGGATGCGCTGCTGGAGAGCCTGGGCGAAGACGAGGCGCCGGGAGAGGAGTAGGGCCCGAATGTAGGAAGACGCCCGGAGCGTGGCTCAAAAAACCTTCAAGACGGCAGCGTGTGGCTTGATGTGCCAGATGGCCTACTCGGGCGGCGGCCCAGGCTCGGACTGGCCGAACTCGTTGCTGCCGCCCCAGCAGGCGACGGAACCGTCTGCCTGGTAGGACACGCAGACCCGATCCCACAGGTCGAGGTCGGCGATGCCGGTCTCGGCTTCTACCGCAGACATGGCCGCTTCCTTCTCGGGGTCGACGCAGCCGCAATCCACTGTGGCGTCGTCCAGCAGCGCGCAGACGCAGGCCCTGTCGACGGCCACGCGCACGGCGTTGTCGACATCGGGGACGAAGCTATCATCGTCGAAGCCCTCGCAGGCGAGGGTGTGTTCTGGGGTGACGACGCAGATCTTGTGTCCTCGATGGGACATGCCGATGTGTTCGATGGTCGGGTGTGTGGCTTGGAGGTCGTCAAAGGGACGCAGGCACCACCAGGAGTCGTCGGAGTGGATGGCGCAGGCGCCGCTGTGGCCCATGGTGACGAATCTCCACCCAGCGGTTTCCGGAGAACGTGAATCGCTGATAAACTCCGTACACCCAATCTCGCCATCCGAGTTCAGTACACAGATGCCGCCTTCGACACCGTCGATGCCGATGACGGGGTAGGAGAAGTCGTCGAGTTTCCGACCCTCACCGGGCCAGTACACCCGGGTCGATCCGTCGCCCTCGAACACAACTGCATTGTTGTTGCCGTGAACGGCTAGAAATCTGTATGTACCGCCTGGCGCAAGCGCCACCACCGCTGTGTCGTACGGAGGTGGCTCATCGGTGTCGGGGCTCTGTTCATATTGTTGTCCCCAACAGAACACCTGCCCCTCGGTGTCCAGGGCGCAACCGTATCGCTCGGCGAGGCGCACTGTGGGGACGGTGGCGGGCGTCTCCTGGCAGCCGAGAAGCGTGAGAAGTAGCGTGATCATGGTGGCCACCTATGGCTGGGCGTGCGTGGCGCACTGGGCACGGGTTGAGGTCAGGCCATGGATGGCGCAATTGCCCCAGTCGGTGTCGAGCCCCGTGTCTGCGGCTGTGTCCTGGGTCCAGAGGCCCCACGCTATCAGCGCAACGACGGCTGGCAGCAACACTGGCCGCCTGCCATCACAGGTTGGGCGGTTGGGCATGGGACACACTCCTTTCCCCAGTGAAACACATGCCGGCTCGAGCCTGCAAAGGAACCCAGCCTGAAGTGGACGATCTCTGTACCAGGACGGGCCTCGCTCGGATCGCGGCACCTCGATGCAACAACGGCCCCGAACGCACCTTGGCGTTCGGGGCCTATCCGATGCACACGGGCCTTCGGCCCTACTCGTCGGGCCGGCAGGGCCCCTTGTGGGCGTAGCGCTGGGCCGGACAGGAGCTGGAGGCGGTGAACGACACGCCCTCGCAGTCGCAGAAGCCTCTCATGTCACGGGTGCAGGCCCGCAGCTTGGACACGCAGGTGCCGGGGTTCTCGTCGTCGCAGCCCTCACCCTCGCAGATGCCCGAGCCGCAGTCGTCGTGGGACAGGCAGATCTCGCCGTCCGCGAGCTTGCCCTCCTCGTAGGCGCCCTCGGTGATCTCCTCCTGGTGTCCGGCCTCGGCGACCTTGTTCTCCTTGTGCTCGCCTTCGTGGCCCTCGTGCTCTTCATGGGCGTCGTGCTCCGACGCCGCCTTCTCACCGGCGGCCTGGTCGGCCTCCGGGCCGTCCTGCTCGACATCGGCCGCCATCTCGGGGGCGTCCTGGGGCGGCTCGTCTTGCGCTGGCTTGTTGCCGCCGCAGGCGAAAAGAAGCCCGAGGGCGACAGCGATGGTTGCGATCCTGGTCATGGGACCTCCGTTGGCGTCACGGGCGTACCATCACTCCGCGACTTCTTCCTCACATGCGCCGCGGCGCTCGAATCGTCGGTTCGGGCAGGTCCCGGAGGCCTGGAAGGTCTCCCCGTCGCAGCCGCAGTAGGGCCGCAGGTCGCGGGTACACGGACGCATCTTCGGCATGCAGGTGCCGGGGTTGGCCTCGTCGCAGCCCTCGCCCTCGCACACGCCGGAGGCGCAGTCGTCGGCCGACAGGCACGTCTCGCCGTCGGCGAGCTTGCCGTCTTCGGCAGCTTGGTCGAGGTGGGCGCCCTCGGCGTGGCCCTCACCGTGGGCGGCGTCGTGGGCCTCGCCTTCCTTGTGGTCCTCGTGGCCCTCGTGGTCCTTGGGCTTCACGGCGGCCTGGCCGGGATCGGCGCCGTCCTCTTCGGCCTGTTCGACCTCGGCGGCGACCTCCCGCGGGTTGGCGGGCTCCTCGTCTGCGGGCTTGTTGCTGCCGCAGGCGAAGAGCAGTGCGATGCTCGCGGCGATGATGCTGGTCTTGATCATGGGACCTCCAGTGGCGTCACGAGCGTACCATCACTCCGCGACCTCTTCCTCGCATGCACCGAGGCGCTCGTATCGCTGGTTCGGGCAGGTACCGGAGGCCTCGAAGGTCTCACCGTCGCAGCCGCAGTAGGGGCGCAGGTCGGCGGTGCAGGGACGCATGCGGGACATGCAGGTGCCCATGGCGTCGTCGCCACAGCCCTGGCCCTCGCAGATGTCGGACCTGCAGTCCGAGTTCGCGTTGCAGGACTCGCCGTTGGCCTTGCCGTCGGGGTTGATGATGTCCCCGACCTCTTCGACGGCGCCTTCGACGGCCCCTCCGACGGCCTTGGCGGCGTCACCGACGGCTTCGCCGGCGGACTGGGCTGCATCTCCGAGGGCCTCGCCGGCGTCCTCGGCGTGCTCCTCGGCTTGCTCTGCATTCTCCGCCACGTCGGGATCATCGGCGGGCTTGGGCTCCTTCGGCCCACAGGCGAAGGCAGTGGCCAGGGCGGCGGCCAGGATGGTGAGTCGAATCACGGGACCTCCTCAGAAGGGGGGAGCTCCTCGGGCTGCTCGGGGTCGTTGTCGGCCCCGGGATCCCATGCGGGCTCCGGTTCCAGGCGCTCGGGCTCGGACGGCTTGTCCGCGTCGCAGGCGCCTCTCTTGTCGAACCGCCGGCCAGGGCAGGAGCCGCTGGCCTGGAAGGTCCGACCGTCGCAGCCGCAGTAGTCGGCCACGTCCATGGTGCAGACCCGCTCGGCCGAGATGCAGATGCCCGGAAGGTCGTCGGTACAACCCTGACCCTCGCACACCCCCGACGCGCACTGGTCGCCGGTGAGGCACGCGGCGCCGTCCTGCAGTCCGGACGCATCCGACGTCACCACCTGTTCGGGGGCGGGGATCGGTTCGGTCTTTCCGCAGGCACACAGGGCGAGGGTGAGCAGCAGCAGTCGCATCGTCAGCTCCGGCCTCCCCCGAAGTGGGAGAGGCAGACGGGTTCAAGGTGCAGATGCGGGATGGGGCGAGGGGAGCGATATGCGGATGTTTGCTATCGAAGCCGGAGATCGCGCCGTACGCTACGCCTCGTGCTGCCCCTGGCCCTCTTCGAGGGCTCCCCGGATGATCGGCGAGAGCGTGCCGACGTGCACCATCCACAGCTGGTGGATGGCCCGTGTAGCCGCGACGTGGAGCATCCGGCGGGCGGCGGGCGTGTCCGGGAAGTGACCGGCGTTGGGCTCGATGAGGATGACGTAGTCGAACTCCAGGCCCTTGACGTGCTCCACCTCGACGATGTCGATGCCCGGGGTGAAGCTGAACTCCTCGCCGATGACCCGCCGCACGCTCGGCACGTTCGCCCGGCGCAGGCCCTGGTAGTACATCTCGCTGGTGGCGATGTCGGGGCTGACGAGGGCGACGTTGGCGCTCGGCTCGTTGCGGAGCACCTCCTCGAGGGTGTCGGCGAGGAAGCCCACCACGGCGCCGGCGTCGGTGAAGCTGAAGACCTCCACCGGCGGGCCGTCGCGGACGGTCATCGGAGGCGTCTTGTCCTCCCGCAGATCGCCGAGGAGGTCGAGCGCGAAGCTGACGATCTGGTGGGAGCTTCGGTAGGCCACCTGCAGGGTCTGCACGGCGGTGCCCTGCACGCCGAGCCAGTCGAAGAAGCCGGCCCAGGAGGTGAAGCCGGCGTCCTTCATGACGTGCTGCTGGGTGTCGCCGGCGAGGGTGATGGACTGGTTCTGATCGAGGCAGTCGATGATGACGCGGACCTCGATGGGGGAGAAGTCCTGCACCTCGTCGATGACGACGTGCTTGTAGCGCAGCGGCCGCTTGCCCTGGAACCGCAGGGGGCCCACGCGAAGCTGCCAGGCCCGCAGGAGCAGCGCGTCGTCTTCCCGATCGAGCTCGGGCATGTCGACCTGTTCGCCGCTCTCCTTTCGGTCGAGCCACATCAGCAGCTCTTCGTGGCGGTCGCGGCCGTCCTGGGTGACGCGCTCGATCTCGGCATCGGTGAAGGCGCCCGGGGCGTACTTGTCGATGGCCTTCTTCAGCACGTCCGGCTGGGTGAGGACGGAGGCCCAGTCGTCGATCGCCTGATCCATGGTGGCGGGGCCGTCGACGAGCTGCTGCTGATCCTCCAGCGCCATCATGATGGCGGGGTGGATCTTCATGCGGTGCACGATCTCCGGGGTGGAGGTGCGGTACCGCTTGGGCAGGATGGGGAAGTGCCGACGCCGCTGCTCCCGGGCCCACTCGGGGAAGGTGTGGGGCTTGACCCGGCCGATGCCGAGGGCGGGCAGCACGTGGCTGACGTAGTCGCGGAGGGCCTTGGAGAACACCAGGAACAGGGTCTGGGCCGAGTTGAGGCGCTCGTCGTCGTAGGACAGGTAGGCGATGCGGTGCAGGGCCACGGTGGTCTTGCCGGAGCCGGCGGTGCCGCGGATCACCAGGAAGCCCTTGTTGGGCCGGGTGATGAGCTCGAACTGGTCGGGGTCGATGAGGCCCGCGATGTCGGGCAGGTGCTTGTCGGTGCGGTGGTGCCGTCCCTTGCGACCCATGTGGGCCCGCTGGCCGCCGGTCATCTTGTGCAGCTGGGCCTGGGACGCCCCCTGGCCGCCGGCGAGCTTGGGCTGGTGGCGCTGCACCTCGTGCCAGCCGCCGTCGTCGTGGACGTAGCTGCCCTCGGGGGCGTCGATGCGCTGCAGCTCGCCCCGGCGGATGGTGACGGTGCGGCGGGCGAGCACGGTGCCCTCGACCTCGCGGCCGCCGAAGTCCTCCTCGTACTCCTCGCCCTGCTGGTAGGAGTAGAAGATCCGGCTGATGGGGGCGTTGCGCCAGTCGACCACGCGGATGCCCTTGTCGACCCGGGTGGCCTTGCCGAGGCACAGATCGCGGGTCTTGCCGTTCTCTTCGAGCTTGAGGTGCGCGAAGTAGGGGGAGTCCGGGTCGATCGTGGGCTTGTCGCGGCTGGCCCGCAGCTGCTGCAGCAGCGCGTACTGGTGATCGTACTGGGCCATGATGGCGGCCTTGTCCTCCGCCTTGGCGTCGGCGAGCTCCTCGCGCAGGCGCACGAGCTCGGCCACCAGCTCCTTCTCGGACGGCGGCACCTCGTAGGGGTTCTCCTCGAGATACCGGGCGACCTGCGCCAGGAGCGCCTTTTCGTCTGCGATGATGGAATCCTGCACGACTACTCCCCGAAAGTACGCCGGGCTAACCTGATGGTGCAGAGCGGGACAACACAAGGGTGGAGGCGAGATGACGCATGTGGTGACGGCCCCGATGCCGGTGATCGAGGTCTGTGGTGGGCGCCTGGAGCTGTACCGCCTGCCGGCGGCCACCGACAACCTCGTGTGGGTGCTGGTGGATCGGGCGAATTGCGCCGCCCTTGTGGTGGATGGTCCGGACGCCGAGACCCTCGTGCCGTTCCTCGAGGCACAGGGCCTGAAGCTGACCCACCTGCTCAACACCCACACCCACCCCGACCACATCGGCATCAACAACGACCTGAAGCGCCGCGGCATGCTCGACGGGGTGCAGGTGGTGGGCTGCCGGTCCACCTCCGCGTTCGTCCCGGGCATCACCACCTTCGTCGGCGAGGGCGACGAGGTGGTGTTCGGCGGCGTCACCGGCCGGGTGATGCGCACCGACGGCCACATCGACGGCCACATCTGCTTCCTGTTCGGCGACGTGCTGTTCTGCGGCGACACCCTGTTCACCGGCGGCTGCGGCTACCTGTTCGATGGACCGCCCCAGGCCATGTTCGACAGCCTGATGCGCCTGGCGGGCCTGCCCGGCGAGACCCTTGTGTGCTGCGCCCACGAGTACACCGAGGACAACCTGCACTTCGCCTGGCACGTCGAGCCGTCGAACGAGGCCCTGCAGGCGCGCATCCGCCGGGTGTGGGAGGTGCGTGGCGCGGGAGGCTGCACGGTGCCCTCCCGGCTCGAGGAGGAGCGGGCCACCAACCCCTTCCTGCGTCCCGGCAGCATCGAGCTGGTCAAGCGGGTGCGGGTCGGCATGCCCGAGGCGGATCTGACGACCTGGGCCGGTGTCTTCGCCGCCACCCGCGCGCTGAAGGACCGCAGGGACCACCGCAAGGTGCCGGTGGAGCAGATGCTGCAGGCCTTCGCGGACTGAGCGGAACGTGCTCCCTGCATGGTGCAGGTTGTCATTGGACGATGGACGAAGACGGCTGGAGGGGATCCAGCCGCCATGCCTTGAAGGCCGCTGCCTGTGATCCGATCGGGTACCCGGACCCGCGAGGCCTGCGGTAGCATCTGCGCGGACTGCATCGAGGAGTCACTGCCACATGCACGGCACACGCGCAGCATGGAGCCTTTTCCTGGGTTGGACGCTCTCCGCGTCGGCCTTCGCAGACCCCCTGGACGGCGGCCACACGCTGGTGTGCGACCTGCCCGCCTCCGTCAAGGCCGATGGCCCGGGGCAATTCCTGCTTCCCGGCGGGGAGCCGGAGCCGGTGGCGATCGCGTCCGGACGCTTCGAGGTGCGGGTGCCCGGTGCGTCGGGCGAGGGCTGGGTCATCCACAAGAGCGGCCGGTCCTACAAGGTCACCTGGATGAGCCGGGCCGACGAGGTCCGCTGCGAGGACTTCGACGAGGCCGGTCGGGCCATGTGGCTGTCGGGCCAGGTGGTGCTCGACGCCCAGGATCCCCGGGAGCTCGAGCTGCAGCTGTGTGGTGCCACGGCACCGGTCTCCGCCGCATCTCCCACCTTCGACCTGTGGGTACCCGCGGCGTCCGAGCTGTGCAGGCCGTCGCTGATGGACACCCAGACCGGCGAGCGCACCCGGCTCGCGGGGCTGCCCCGTGGTCTCAAGGGCGAACGGGCCAAGGGCATCGAGCTGCGCTCCACCGCCAATGCCGTCATGACCGGCGCCCAGCTCGACCTGGCGCCGCTGCCCGCCGGCGAGGTGCTGCAGGAGCGGGCTGATCGGGTGCTCACGCTGTGGTCCGAGCGGGAGGCGATCTTCGGAAACCTCACGGCCATCGTGGCGCGGCGTGCGGAGGACCAGAAGCTCGATGCACGGGGTGCCTACCGACACCTGAAGCTGTCGAAGCTCGTGGCCATGACCCAGGAGGTCCTCGAGATGGACGCCGTGCGACCTGGGGATCTGTCACGAAAGCAGGTGCGGATCCTCGAGTCCTACCTGATCCGCGTGGACCGCAAGGACGCGGTCACCCAGCTGCAGACCCTCCGGCGCACCATGAAGGCGCAGCCGGAGAAGGTCTCCATCGGCCGCCGCAACGGCAGTGTGCGGGCCTGGGTGGGCGGCTGAGAAAGCGCGGCGAGGGGGTCCGGAGGTAGCAGGACACCCCTCACCGGCCTCGTCAGCGCCGGCGCCGGCCTGCCACCAGCAGGGTGGGCAGGGCCAGGAACCAGGCGCTCCGGGGGGAGGTGTTGCAGCCGCAGCCGCCGACGTCGGCGCCTGGGGTGAGGGGCTCGCCGACGGATCCGCCGGGACCCTCGGGCAGCTCGCCGCCGTAGCGGGCCGTCATGGCCTCGTTGTGGGCCTGCAAGGAGGCGTTGCGGGCCTCGGTGTTGTCCTTGAGCGTGGTGGGCTCGCCCGAGCTGTCGGCGTCTTCGATGGTGAGGGCCGCCATCATCTCCAGCTCGTCGGTGAACGCGGCGGTGCTGCTGTAGTCCTCGTACATGCGGCTCTCCGGCGGCACGACGATGACGGTGCCGTCGGACAGCCGGATGTGGCGGGGGGCCTGCCGGGGATCGGGCTGCTCGCCGCAGTCGTAGACGAGCGCCGCCTCCCGGCGGGGATCGACCTCGGTCATGTCACCGTTGAGGGTGAACATCGGGTCGGTGGTCATCTCGGCGGGCGACATGCTGGAGGTGAGGCGGGTGAGCCAGGCGTGCTGCACCAGCAGCTGCTCGGCGTGCTCGATGGGGGCCTTGATCTCGTCTTCGAGGGCCTCGATGAGGGCGGCCGGGTCGAAGTCGATGGCGGAGGGGTCGGTGTAGCAGCTGATGCAGTTGTAGAAGGCCGCCGGATCGACGCCGTCGTCGATGACGTCTGCGGGCATGGGGATGAACCGCTCGAACAGGCCCATCATCTGGGCCGTGCGGGGCCAGCCGCCCCAGCGAAGGTTGGCGATGAAGGCGTCCGGGTCGGTGAGGTTCACGAGCCCGGAGGTGTCGAGCTCGCCTTCGCGCAGGATGGTGCCCTGCAGCTCGGTGGTGGGGCCCGCGTAGTCTGTCGCGAAGGCCTGGCCGCCGGCCTCGTTGGCCGCCTGGGTGATCACCTGGTCGTAGTTGGCGCCGCGACCGAGCCAGTCGATGGCGGCCTCGTTGATGTTCACGTGCAGGTAATTGTCGGGGACCGCGCGGTGGTTCGCCAGCACGTAGGGCTGCAGCCGCATGTCCGGGGTGGCGGCGATGGAGGTGAGGATCAGCGGGATGGAGGCCGCGTTGCCCTCGTAGGTGAAGCGGATGGGCGTGATGTCGCCGGCGCTGCGGCCGTTCTGCAGCTTCAGGGCCACGAAGAAGGCGTCCTCGGCCACGTAGGGCGTGAGGACGTCGCCGATGTTGGCGGGCAGATCGAAGGCGTCGTCGGTCTCGGGGTCGCCGTCCGGGTCGGCGAGCCAGGCGGTGAGCGCTGCGGAGGAGCTGGCCTGCAGGGTGGTCATCTCGAAGGCGCCGATCTGCTCGGTGGCGATGACCTGCACGCCGCCGGAGTCGGCCGAGTCGGAGCTCTCGGCGCCGTCGAAGGCGATGCCGGAGTCGGAGTAGGGGGGCCTGACCCAGGGCTCGTACTCGCAGTCGCCCTTGGTCTCGACCTTCAGGGCGAAGGTGGGCCGGGTGGCGGCCTCGAGGCGCTCGAACATGCGGTCGGTGGAGATGTCCGGGTCGGGCAGGGTGGGCACGGGGACGATCCAGGCGAAGTCCTCGGCGGCACCCTGGTAGAAGATCTGCACGTGGGCCTCGACCGTGCCGGCCTCCTCGTCGATGGCGAAGACGATGCGTTCCTTCGACTGGTCGATGGGCTCGGAGCTGCAGAAGAAGCCGCCGCAGGCGAGGGCATCTGCGCCGGCCAGCAGGCAGGCGAGGAACAGGGGGGTGCGCAGGCTGGTCATCGTGTCTCCCGTGGGGGCTCTTCCTGGCGACCGACCTCGCAGGTGCGAGGTGAGCTGCCGGGCGCCTCGTACCGGACGGAGGCGATCGCCAGGAAGAGTGTACCCGCCTAGGCGGATACGCGGTGAGCCGTCGCCCCGGGGATCGCACCCCGTGTCAGCAGCTCACCGCAGTTTGCATGTTCGTGACATGTGTCGCAAGAGTTCGGCTTCGGGTATCTTGTTGTCGGCGTACCAGGTCGTCTTTTGCAATGCCTTGACGGCGTGGGCGACGCCCGTCCGAAGACCGGTTGGCTCAGCGCCGGCGACGGGCCGCGAGGCCGATCAGGGGAAGCAGCAGCCAGGAGCCGCCGCCGGTACCGGTGGTGCAGCCGCACGCCGCTGGCGTGACGTCGTCGCCGCCGGGCGCGTCGCCGGGCTCGTCGCCGGGTTCGTCGCCGGGCTCGACCGGGTTCGTCGGAAGGTCACCGCCGTACAGGGCCATCATCGCCTCGTTGTGGGCGTTGAGCCGTGCGTTGCGCTCGGACGTGTTGTCCCGCAGGATGGAGGGCTCACCGGTGGCGCCGGCGTCGGCCATGGTCAGCGCGCCCTGCATGTCCATGGACGTCAGGAACGCCTTCGTGTCCGCGTAGTCGACGAACAGCCTCTCCTCCGGCGGCACGGCGAAGACGGTGCCGTCGGCCAGGCGGATGTGCCGTGGCGACAGAGCGGGATCCACCTGCTCCGTGCAGTCGTACACGAGCGTCGCGTGGTGCATCCGCGACACGTCACCCATCGTGTCGTTGAGCACGAACATGGGGTCGGTGGTCATCTCCTCGGGAGACATGCTCGAGGTCAGGCGGGTGAGGTAGGCGTGCTGGCGGACCATCTCCTCCGCGGTGACGATGGGCTGGCGGACCTCCTCGTCGAGCACGTCGGCGGCGGTGTCGGCGTCGAAGGCCATCGCGCTGGCGTCGGTGTAGCAGTTGATGCAGTTGTAGAAGTCGGTGGGGCTCACGCCGTCGTCGAGCACGTCCTGGGGGACGGGCATCACCCGCTGCAGGACGGAGAGCATCTGGCCGTCGCGGGGCCATCCGTCCCACCGCAGCTGCGCCAGGAACTCGACTGGGTCCGTCTTCTGCCGCAGGGTGGCCAGGTCCATGGTGCCGGTGCGCCAGATCTGGTTCCGCATGCGCTCCGACCGGCCGGCGAAGTCGGTGGCGAAGGCCTGACCGCCGGCCTCGTTGGCCGCCAGGGTGATGACCTCCTCATGGTTGCCCTGGCCGAGCCAGTCGTAGGCCGCTTCGTTGATCTGCACGTGCAGGTAGTTGTCGGGTACGGCGCGTCGGCTGGCGAGCACGTAGGTCTCGAGCCGCATGTCGGGCTGGGCGGCGATGGAGGTGAGCACCAGGGGGATGGAGGCCGCGCCGCCCTCGTAGGAGAACTTCAGGGGCGTGATGTCGCCGGTGCTCGCCTCCTTGCGCAGCTTGATGGCCAGGAAGTACGCCCGCTCGGCCACGTAGGGGGCCAGCACGGTGCCGACGCCTTCTGGAAGATCGTAGGCATCGTCGGTCTGCGGATCGCCGTCGGGATCGCCGAGCCAGATCGTCAGCGCCTCCTGGCTCTCGGCCTGCACGGTGGTGATCTCGTAGGCGCCGATGTCGTCCACGGCCACGATGTGGATGCCGGCCGGGGGCGACGGTTCACCGCCGCTGTCGGCGGCCAGCGTGCCGCTGTCGGTCGGGAACCAGTCGTCGGTGGCGCCGCCGGTATGCCCCCAGAACCTGTCGCAGTCGCCGAGCTCCTCCCAGTCCAGCGTGTACCCGGGCCGGGTGTTCGCATCGAGCACCTCGAACAGCCGGTCGGTGGAGATGCCGGGCTCGGGCAGGGTGGGCACGGGCACCACCCAGGCAAAGTCGCTCGCGTCGCCCTCGTAGAAGACCTGCACGTGCACATCGACCTTGTTCTCGGTCTCGTCGATGGCGAAGACGATGCGTTCCTTGGTCTGGTCGATGGGGTCGTTGTTGCAGAAGAAGCCGCCGCAGGCGAGGGCGTCGGCGGAGACCGCCAGGGCGGACAGGAACAGCAGGTGGCGGGTCATGGGCATCCTCAGGTGGCCGTGCAGGCGCTGCGGACGGCCCCGGACCCTCGAGGAACCGGGCGTCACGCGCGTGTCGCGATGATGCCCTTGGTACCCACTCCTTGGCAACCCGAAGTGCTAGTTGTTGCCACCGTCGAAGGGGGACACCTTGGACACGGCCGCGATCACCGCAGCGCAGTCGGCGCCGGGGCCGAGCGGCCAGATCCGGAAGCTCGACAGGTCGGCCACCGGCTTCACCGGGGGCTGCGCCTTGAAGAACGGTGCCGTGGCCTTCAGCGTGCGCTGGTCGAGGCGGGTCATGATGGTGTCGCCGGCCACGGCCTCCCCCTTCACCACGCCCTCGTAGATGGACTGGGCCGCCTGCACCACGTACAGCTCCACCCGCTTGAACACGGGCACCTCGAGCACCACCGTGGCGCCGGGCTTGCCGTCTCCGTCGAAGTCGAGGACCCGTGGGTCGTCGGGCTTGTGCGGGAGCTCCTCACCGTCGGGCAGGGGATCGAGCCCCACCCACTCCACGCCCGGGTCTGCCTTGTAGCGCACGCCGCCGTCGGTGGTGTCGGTGAGGTCGACGGGAAAGCGGGTGACGGGAATCGCCGCGATGAAGGCCTTGGGGATGATCGTGGTGCTCATGCGGGTGTCGTCGAAGTTCTTCACGTCGCACACCTTCTGCACCTGGAACCATTGATCGCCCTCCTTCTCGAAGGTGACGTGGGTGGCGGAGCGCACGACGACGTGGATGTCGCCCACGACGCTCATCTCGGTGAGGGTGCCGATGTCGACCTGGCCGGCGTAGACCACGCCCTCCTTGGGGAAACCGGCCTCGACCACGGGTGCCTCCTCGGCCGGGGCGGCCTCGTCGAGGGGCGCCACGGTGGCGTCGGGCGTGCCAGCGAAGGCGGAGGAGAGCAGCAGGGGGGAAATCATGGGCAGTCCATCAGGAGAAGGTTCGCCAGATCCAGCTCAGTGCGCGTTCGGGGAACGTGCTGCGAGGATTCGGGGCAAGGGTGGGGTTCTTCAACCCCTCGGTGTACCAGCGGGTCTGGGTGGACAGGCCGTCCTCCCAGGACTCCGGCAGGGCGTGGTGCACGTGGGTATCCCGCTGCAGCGGCGGACCGAAGATCACCAGGGCAGAAGGTTCGGGATGATCCTGGAACACGTAGGAGAGGGTGACGGGGATCACGGGGGCGTCCATGGCCTTGGCGAGGGCCCCCACGCCCTTGTGTGCCTTCAGCGGGCGCAGGTGTGTCGGGGTGTGTTCGCCCTGGGGGAAGATCCACACCGCGCCCCCTTCCCGGACCGCGCGCTCGGCGATGGCATGCAGATCCTCGTAGGCCTTGCGGGGCTCGCTGCGCCGGATGGGCATGGCGCCGAAGCCCTCGGCGAAGGCCAGGCGCTTCCAGGAGGGCTCGTCCATCACGATCAGCGGCTGCAGGCCCAGGTGCCAGCTGGCCCAGTGGGCGATGAAGCCGTCGAACCAGTTCACGTGGTTGGCCGCGCACACCACCCGCCCGCCGGCGATCGCCTTCGCGGCCTCCGGGTGCACCTGCACCCAGACCCCGTCGAGGCGCTCCTGGAGAAGCCCTCGGGTGTACTTCTTCGTCCAGCGGGTGAACACCCTGCGGAACCAGTCAGCCATGGGCCACCTCCTTGCGCTCGTCCGTGGGCGCGTCGGCGCGGTAGCGACGGTTGGCGTAGGCCCGGCCCTTCCACAGGATGGTGCCCTTGCGGGCCCACATCCAGCTGCGCAGGGACACGCCGATCATCACGAGCACGGCCAGGGGGTGCAGCAGGGTGCTCCACAGGGGCGCGCCGATCCGGCGATCGAGCAGCAGGCGGCCGGTGACGGTGAACCCGAGGCCGGCCAGGGCCCATGGTGCCATCTGTGAACCCGTCAGCCACAGCACCGGCGCCGACAGGTAGGGCACCACGAACGCCAGCAGCAGCGAGCCGATGAAGAACAGCAGGGAGACCGGGTTGTTGCCGGTACCCTCGTACAGGTTCTTGGAGAACCCGTTCACGAGCTCCTCGCCGGAGCCGTACATGCGGCAGGTGGCCACGTGGCTGCCGTCGCCGAACAGCACCCGCACGCCGCGGATCTTCGCCAGCCGACACAGGGCCATGTCGTCGACGAGCTCGGTGGCGATGGCCTCGAAGCCGCCGACACGGCGGTAGGCGTCTGGGGTGATGGCCAGGCACTGGCCGTTGGCAGCCACCATGAAGCGGTTGCGGGTGAGGTAGACCAGCACCATGGGCAGCCAGGCCAGGTAGGTGAGGTACAGCAGCGGCATCAGCAGGCGCTCGCCGCGGCTGTCCATGATCTGGTGGGGCACCAGCGTGACGATGCCGGCCTTGGGATGGCGACGGAACGACTCGTGCACCCGCGCGACGGCGCCCGGCTTCAGGCGGGTGTCGGCGTCGACGTACATCCACAGCTCGCCGGTGGCCGCCTGGGCCAGCTTGTGGCAGGCGTGGGGCTTGCCCACCCATCCCGGGGGCAGGGGCGGGCCCGTGATCACCTGCAGGTGGGGGATCTCCCGCTGCAGCTCGGCCAGGATCTCGCCGGTGCGGTCCGTGCTGTGGTCGTTGCACACCACGATCTCGCCGACGAAGTCGCCCTGCGCGGCCACGCTCCGCACGCAGGCCTCGATGTGGGCCTCCTCGTTGCGGGCGGGGATGAGCACCGACGTGCGCGGCCCCGGCTCCGACGCCTCCACCCGGGGTGTGGGCCAGGTGAGCCGGTTCAGCAGGATGTTCAGGAACGTGAGGGCGGGAAGCCCCACCCACAGCGCAGCCCACGCGGTCGTCGTCCAGTCGATGGACTGCAGGTAGGGGATCATGAGACCTCCGACATGTCTGCGTCCTCGGACGCCTCGCGGTCGGTGATGGACAGGTGGGGCTGGTCGAGCAGCAGGCGCAGGCGATCCATCCGCGTACGGGTCGGTCCGTTGAACCAGCCCACCATCGGATGGTTGGGGCGGCCGGTGTGGTGGACGGCCATCGGCACGAGGTGGCGGATGAGGGGGCCGTCGATGTGCCGCGGCCAGACCATCTCGGCGACGCCGTGGCTCGTGGGCTGATCGTCGTACAGGTGCTCGGTGAGCGTGCGCACGTAGAAGGAGGAGGAGTCCACCAGGTGACGGCGTTGGACGGTGACCCAGGGCCGCCCCCCCTCGCTGAGCTCCACGGTGCGGGGCAACCAGCGTCCGTAGCGGCTCAGCCAGCCCCCGCGGGTGCGGGTCCGGAGCACGTGGCGGGTCACGGTGCCGTCCTCGTGGATGGTGAAGCCGTGGGCCTCGGGACGCCCGCCGTCCTCGGGCCACAGCAGGTAGTAGATCCGATCCTTGGCGCCGTAGGCGCCGCGCCCCCAGATCCAGTGACGGATGCCGAGCTCGTGCATGGGGCGGTGACCGCCGTTGCGGTCGTGGTAGGCCCTGCCCTGCATGTGCACGGACCAGTCGCCACAGGTGGCCTCGAACTCTCCCTCCGACGGGCCGGCGAGGGGGCTCCAGTGGTGGGGCGCCTGCTCGCTGGCGTGGGGGCCGGCGTAGCGGATGTGGGGGGCGCTCACCCGCATGTGGGCCTTCAGGCGGTGGTCCGAGCCGGGGATCGGACAGTCGATGTGCGCCACCAGGTGCCGGAGGTCTCCGGCGCGCTCGCTGGTGAAGGTGCTCTGACCGATGTGCACGGTCTCGGTGCCGGGCACCCAGGTGGCCTGCTCCTCGGGCAGCTCCTGGAGCAGGTAGAACACCCGTTGTCCACCCTTGTACACGTTCACGTTGATGCTGGGCCGCACGCGGGCGGGCTGGGCGGCGCCGTTGCGCGGACCGAGGGACTGGCCCGGAAGGAACGGCAGACCGAAGCTCCAGATGAGTACGACGCCATCGCCGTCAACTGTGGTCAAGTCGGCGTACCACCAAGCGAATCCTCCAGGAGAATCGAGAAAACCGCGATGTAGGGGCTCGAGCGGCGAGGCCAGGTCGATCATGAAGGAGGCTCCCGTCTGTCCATGGACATAAAGTGTACAATACGCCTTGACGACTGTACACTGTTCACCCTATACATCGACACATCGGCGACGTCGACCCTCCTTGGGTCGCACAGGAAGGGGGCATGTTGAGCACCATCGCAGACCACGCCGCACTCTCCGAAAGAGTCAGGTCCCGTCGGGTCAACCAGCGGTTGCGGAAGGGGATCTGGTCCACGGCCCAGCTGTCAGCCGTCGAGGCCCTCATGGTACGCCTGCTCGTCGGCGATCGGCTCGAGAAGCTGGGCGCGATCGGCCAGGAACACCTGTCCACGGGTGGCAGGCGGTTTCGGGCCCGGCTCGCCCTGTCCACAGTTGAAGCCCTCGGTGGCGCGCGCAGCCAGGCAGTGGCCTGGGCGACCGCCTGCGAGCTGCTCCACAACGCCACGCTCATCCATGATGATCTGCAGGATGGCGACGAGGTCCGGCGCGGTCATGCGGCCGTCTGGGCCCGTCACGGCTTCGTGCAGGCCATAAATGCGGGCGACCTCATGCTGATGCTGCCCTACCGCGCCGTCGACTCGGCGCCGGTGGCCGGCGACGTCAAGTGGACCCTCGCCCATGCGCTCGCGAGACACGCCGAGGCGGTCGTGCGGGGGCAGTCCGCGGAACAGGAGCTCCTCGCCGGTCCCCGCCTCGAGTGGGAGGACTACCTCGATGCCTCCATGGGCAAGACCTCCGCGCTGTTCAGCCTGCCCGTGTTCGGCGCCGCCATCCTGGCCGGTCGCCCCGAGTCCGAGGCCGACGAGCTCGCGCGGGCGTTCGGGCTCCTCGGCGTGGTCTTCCAGATGCAGGACGACATCCTCGATCTGTACGGAGACAAGGGGCGCGGTGAGCAGGGTTCCGATCTGAAGGAGGGCAAGGTCTCTGCCCTCGTGGTGGAGCACCTGCGGCTGCACCCCCAGGATCGGTCCTGGCTGCTCGATCTGCTGTCCACCCCGCGGGAGTACACCACCAACGACCAGGTGGCCGACGCCCGTCAGCGCTTCCTCGAGCAGGGTGCCCTCGATGCCGTCTGGGCGCGCATCCTCGCCCTCGAGGCGCAGTCCACCCAGAGCCCCGCGCTCCAGTCACACCCCCATGTCGCCGCGGTCGCCCACGACCTCGTGGCGGAAGCCCTTCGACCCATCATCCACACCAGTCCTGCACACGAACGAGGAGAGCACGCATGACCACCCACCGACAGGCCATCGTCATCGGCGCCGGCTATGGCGGCATGGCCGCGGCCATCCGGCTGAGGGCGCGTGGCTACGAGGTCACCCTCGTCGAGGCCAACGAGCAGCTCGGCGGGCGAGGGGCCGTCTGGAAGCAGGACGGCTTCACGTTCGATGCGGGTCCCACCGTGGTCACCGCCCCCCACCTGTTCGACGAGCTCTTCCTGCTGATGGGGCGCGACCCTCGCGACTATTTCGAGCTCATGCCCGTGGAGCCCTTCTACCGGGTGAGCTTCCCCGACGGCACGAGCTTCGACTACGTGGGCGACGAGGAGCGCATCCTCGAGCAGGTGGCCAGGTTCAACCCCGACGACGTCGAGGGCTACAAGAAGCTCGCGGCCCTGTGCCACGAGATCTTCAAGGTGGGCTACGAGCAGCTCGCCCACACGCCGTTCGACTCCGTGTCCACGATGCTGCGCATCATCCCCGACTTCCTGCGGCTCAAGTCCTACCGCACGGTCTATGGGCTCGTGGCCGATCACATCAAGGATGAGCGGCTGCGCCAGGTCTTCACCTTCCAGCCGCTGCTGGTGGGCGGCAATCCCTTCCAGACCACCTCCATCTACCTGCTCATCCACTGGCTCGAGCGGAAGTGGGGCGTGTGGTTCCCCAAGGGAGGCACCGGGGCGATCGTGGCGGCGCTCGGTCGCCTGATGGAGGAGACGGGCATCGACGTCCGTCTGAACAGCCCGGTGGCCTCCATCGAGGTGGACGGCGCCGGCCAGGCCACGGGCGTCATCCTCGAGTCCGGTGAGCGACTGCAGGCCGACGTCGTGGTGTCCAACGCCGATCCCTCCGTGGTCTACACGAAGATGATCGACCGCCGGCACCGCACCTGGCACCCCGACTGGCGGGTCAAGAACATGGAGCAGTCCATGAGCTTGTTCGTCGCCTACTTCGGCACCGACCGGAAGTACGAGAACCTGGCCCACCACGAGATCATCCTCGGGCCCCGCTACAAGGGCCTGCTGACCGACATCTTCCAGCGCAAGATCCTCGCGGACGACTTCTCCCTGTACCTGCACGCGCCGGGCCGTTCCGATCCGAGCCTCGCGCCCGAAGGGCACGATGGGTTCTACGTGCTGTCGCCGGTGCCCAACCTGCTCGCCGGGGTCGACTGGGAGACCGAGGCGGAGCGCTACTTCGATCGCATCATCGACGAGCTCGAGCGTCGCGGCATGCCCGACCTTCGCAAGCACATCGTCTCGAAGAAACTGGTCGATCCGCGCTACTTCGAGACCCGGCTCCGCTCCATGAACGGCGCCGCCTTCGGTCCGTCGCCGATCTTCCGGCAATCGGCCTGGTTCCGCTACCACAACCGCTCGCCGGATGTGAAGGGTCTGTACTTCGTCGGGGCGGGCACGCACCCTGGTGCGGGTCTGCCAGGCGTGTTGGGTTCGGCCAAGGTCCTCGACGAGGTCGTCCCCGCTCCTGCGGCCCCCCTCCAGCTCGCCGATCACGGTAGGAAGACTGCTTGAACGACCGCCTCGCCATCCAGAGCCGTCAGGTGCTCGCACACCACGGCCGGACCTTCCGGCTCGCAGGCAGGCTCCTGCCCGCGGCGCAGCTCGACGCGGCCGCCGTGGTGTACGCGTGGTGCCGGCGGGTCGACGACGCCGTCGACGAGGCGCCGTCGGAGGAGCAGGCGAGAACGGCGATCGCCGCCACGAGGGCGTCCCTCGAGGGCGCGGGATCCGTCGACCAGCTCACGGAGGCCGCGCGGCTCATCTTCGAGGGCGGCGGCATCGGCGTCGGACCGGCGCTGGAGCTGGTCATGGGCATGGAGCAGGACCTCGACGAGGTGCGCTTCGCCGATGATGCCGAGCTGCTCACCTACTGCTACCGCGCGGCGGGCACGGTGGGGCTCATGATGTGCGCCGTCTTCGGTGTCACCGACCCCATCGCCCACCGGCATGCCATCGACCTCGGTGTGGCCATGCAGCTCACCAACATCTGCCGTGACGTCCGCGAGGACGCCGACCGCCTCCGGGTGTACCTGCCGGCTTCCCGTCTGGCGGAGCAGGGCATCACCCACGACGACGTCCTCGCCTACGACGCCCACCCCGATGCCATGCAGCGGGTGGTGCACGGGCTCCTCGGGATGGCCGACGACTACTACCGGAGCGGCGAGGACGGCCTGCACCACCTGCCCTGGCGCGCCCGCTGGGCCATCCTGGCGGCGTCCCGGATGTACCGCCAGATCGGCGTCCGTCTGCTGCGGCGCGGCAGGGGTGTGTGGGCTGGCCGCACCGTCGTTCCCCTGCACGAGAAGATTTGGGCGTTCGCCCTCGGCGCGTGGAATTACATGGTCCCACGTCGTCGTCCCTCCCATCGCACCGACCTGCATCGGCTCATCGCGGGTCTTCCAGGTGCCGTCCCGCGAGGTGAGCTGTGAGCCGGAACAAGCTTCCCATCCGCGAGGTCGCGCGCATCACGGGCATTCCCCGCAACACGCTGCTGGCGTGGGAGCGGCGGTATGGCGTCGTTACGCCGGAGCGGGCCGCCAACGGCTACCGCATGTACGACGAGTCCGAGGTGGAGCTGCTCAGGCAGGTCCAGAACCTCGTCCAGCAGGGCCACCGCATCTCCAACGCCGTCCGCCTGGCGCAGGAGGCCCAGCCCGAGAAGCAGACCGCCCGGGAAGGCCTCACCGAGGTCGAGGGCATCAGCCACGAGGTGCTCGGGCACCTGCTCCGCTTCGACAGGGCAAAGGCCAACCAGACCTTCTTCCGCCTGGGCTGGCTGCCGCTGGCCACCGTCATCGACGACGTCCTGGCTCCGATCCTGAGGCAGGTGGGCGACATGTGGGAGCGCGGCGAGGCCACCGTCGCACAGGAGCACTTCACGAGTGCCTTCGTGAGGGACCAGCTCCTCGGCATGCTGTACAAGCTCGGGCCGGGCACCGAGCAGAGCTCCAAGGTGGTGTGCGCGGGCTATCCCGGCGAGCAGCACGAGATGGGGCTGCTCATGATCGCCCTGCATCTGCGACTGCTCGGGTTCGCGACGGTCTACCTGGGTGCCGACGTGCCGCCAGGGGATCTGGCTTCCGTGGCCAACGTCGTCGACCCGGTCTTCGTCTGCCAGTCGGTCTTCCAACCGATCAGCCGGCAGGAGCTTCGGGAGCACGTGGCGGTGTTCCGTGGCGTGCTGGAAGACCCCATTCCCTTCGTGGCGGGAGGCCGCGGCGTGACGCCCGACCATGCAGACACGGAGCTGGACATCCACGTGCTGTCGGACTTCGAGGAGCTTGCCACGTGGATCCGCAGCGCCCAGATCCCGCTCGTCAAGGCGCCCGCCTGAGCGCTTCCGGGAGGGCGGGGGCAGTCGTGACCGCTTGCCGGCGGTCCTGCCCGGATCAGGGCGGTCGCCGAAAGGCCGGTTGGATTCCGTGCTTGCGGCGGGGCCCGAAGAAAAGTTGAACGAATCGCTTGCCAGATGCCCCCAGGGCTCATTAAAGGGCGTGGGCCTGTCGGCGCGGCACTCAGCCGGGCAGCCAACGAAAGCAGGCAAGCGAAGCCAACAACGGTTGGTCTTCGGTCTTTGAAATGCAGATAGTGAGTGGGTGAGAACCCGTCGATGACACAACTCGTGTCACTGACACGAGCCAGCCTTCTTCGGAAGGTAACCAATAGAGATCGAATTCATTGGAGAGTTTGATCCTGGCTCAGAGCGAACGCTAGCGGGTGGCTTAACAC
>JARACJ010000005.1 GCA_028767165.1 Proteobacteria bacterium DTSAM18
GCGAAGCACCGGCAGGTGCGCAGCCGCCCCCCACGCCAACGGCGGCGAAGCACCGGCAGGTGTGCAGCCGCCCCGTGGCGCAGGGCCGCCAGGCCCGAAGCCACCGCCACGCCAACGGCGGCGAAGCACCGGCAGGTGCGCAGCCGCCCCGTGGCGCAGGGCCGCCAGGCCCGAAGCCACCGCCACGCCAACGGCGGCGAAGCACCGGCAGGTGCGCAGCCGCCCCGTGGCGCAGGGCCGCCAGGCCCGAAGCCACCCCGGGGACGCTGGGCCGACAGGCCCTGCGCCCCGAGCGGGGCGAAGCCCCCGCGTCACGAACCGACCCGCCACATACCTGCTGCCCATGCCGCCGTCCGCAGCGAGGCTGCTGCCGTGCGTGCGGAACGAGGAGCAGCGCGACGAAGGGCCGGGCGTGCGTCAGCGGCCGCAGCGTGTACCCACCGCCACACTCAGGCCGCGCCACCGCTGACGCCACAGGCCGCAAGGCCGCGAAAGCAATCCCAGTGAGTCCGTTCAGCCGCACACCCGAGGGGATCGGGGCGTGAGCGCGTTCGGGACGAGGAGCGAGGGAGAGGCCGACCTACCGGTCGGCCCGACCGAAGCGACGACGGCCCGGGCGCGCTCACGCCCCGAGCCCCGCCCTGGTCGCAAGCATTGGCCATGGTTGACCCACCTCCACCTCCCGAGCCACCTGCAACAACCGGTCCTCCCGTCCCATCCCCGCCACGAATTGCGCACCGATCGGCGCGCCCTCCCGACTCAGACCGGCCGGCAGCGAGATGGCCGGCAGACCCGTCGCGTTCGCCAGCGGCGTGAAGCCGATGTAGCCGAGCAGCTCCCGCTCGATGTCCTCGTCGCTGCCGGACAGTCGCAGGCTGCCGAGGGGCACGGGCGGCCGCATCAACGTGGGCGACATCCACAGGTCGTACGCCCCGAGGAACCGCTCGAGCCGTTCGCCGGCCTCGTCGAGCCGTTGCAGCGCCTGCCACAGATCGCTCGGCCTCCGCCGGGCCTCGTTGCGGGCCAGGCGCAGCGTGAAGGGCTCGATGAGGGGCAACCCATCCGACTGACGCATCCCGGCGATGCGCCGGAACAGGCGTGGTGAGCGCAGCAGACCCTTCAGCGCCGGTGGCAGTCCCTCCTTCTCCAGCGCCCCGGCATGGACGGCCTTGAGGAACATGGCCGCGCCGGTCTCCCACACGGTCTGGAAGGCGCGGGCGTACTGCTCCGCCCCCACCGGCGCGGGTGTCAGCTCCACCTCGTGACCCAGTCCCTGCAGCATCTCGGCGAGGGTCTGCAGCTTCGCCCGCACCTCCGGGTGGATGGGCCCACCCCAGGGATCGGTCAGCGTGAGCGCGATGCGCAGGCGCTCCTCACGGTCCAGGGCAGCGAGGAAGCTGCCCGCCTGGCCCCCCAGCGGATGTCGCTGACCGGGATGGACACCAACCATCGCGTCCAGGAACGCCGCCGAGTCCCGCACGGTGCGGCTGACGCAGTGGTGGGACACGATGCCCACCGGCGGGTCCTGGGCCCAGCTCGGGTGACGCCCACGGCTGGGCTTGAGCCCCACCAGTCCGCAGGCGGAGGCGGGGATGCGGATGGAGCCTCCGCCATCCGCGGCATGGGCGATGGGCACGATGCCCGAGGCCACGGCCGCGGCCGAGCCGCCGCTCGACCCACCCGCGGACAGCTCCAGGTTCCAGGGGTTGCGGGTCGGGCCATGGGCCAGGGGTTCGGTGGTGGGCAGGAAGCCCACCTCGGACATGTTCGTGCGGCCGAACGGTCGCAGACCGGCCTGCAGGAAGCGGTCGATCATGGGGTGGGTGTGCTCCGGGAGGTACCCATCGAGCGCCCGCGACCCCATCGTCATGGGACGTCCCTGCCAGTCGAGCTCGTCCTTGAGCAGGAAGGGAACCCCCGCGAACACCCCCTCCGCCCCCACCGAGGGAGTGGGCGGATCGAAGCGATGCACCACCGCGTTGATGATCGGCTGCATCCGCTCCGCCTGGGCCACCGCCGCCTCCATGGCCTCCGAAGAGGTGATGGCACCATCCCGGATCAGGCCGGACAGGTCCGTGGCGTCCAACTGGACGTATTCCTCGCGCTTCATGGGCTCCCCCAGAACTGAGCAATGGTCATGTTCAAGACACATACGTTTTGCCCAGACTTGGACAAGCGCGTCGTTGTCAGGGATCATCACGGAGCGAGGTTTCCATGATCTACGACCACCCTGCGCTTCGACGGAAGCCGGTCCAGAACCGCAGCCGACGACAGGTCGACCACCTGCTCGACGCCGCCGAGCGCCTGCTGGTGCAGCACGGCACCCCCGACCTCAAGCCCACGGCCGTGGCGCGGGAGGCCGACGTGCCGATCGCCACGTTGTACCAGTACTTCGAAGACGGCACGGCCATCCTGCGGGTGCTCGTGCAGCGCTACTTCGACAACGTGGAGATGCTCGCCATCGGCGACATCGAGTCCGCCGCCAGCCTGGACGACGTCTTCGTCATCCTCCGGGAATCCACCGCCCGCTGGTTCGAGGCCCACCGGAGCGATCCCGCCCTGCAGGCCCAGGCCCAGGTGGTCCTCGCGGAACCGATCCTGCTCCAGGAGAGCATCGCCGACAGCCGACGGATCGCCGATCGCCTGCAGGCCACCCTCTGCAAGCACAGGCCCGAGGCCGACCCACTCGTCGTGTGGCAGGCGGCGCTGCTGGTGAACCACCTCTTCATCGGGGCGCTGCAGCTCGCCCTCGCAAGCGAGTCACCCGAGGAGCAGGAGGCGTTGTTCCGCCGGTGGTACCACATCGCCGAGCTCGCCCTGCTCGACGCCGCGGGCGCCACCTGACAGACAGCGAACCGATCCCGATCCCAGGTTCGACCGGTACAGTTCGATCCACCTGCAACTTCCTCTTTGCCTCGGTATGATGACCGGTCTAGAAGGCGATCATGGAGGCGCGATGAGCAAGGGAAAGGTGACCCGCCAGCGCATGATCGACACGGCGCAGGCCCTCATCCAACGTCAGGGCTACGCGGCCACCGGCCTGCAGCAGATCCTCACCGAGTCGGGCACCCCGCGCGGTTCCTTCTACTTCCACTTCCCCGGTGGCAAGGAGGATCTGGCCCGCGCCGTCATCCACAACCACGGCACGCAGTTCGCCGAGCTGATCGACGAGCTGGCGGCCCTGCACGGCTCCGCGCTGCGCACCACCCAGGCCCTCATCGATCGTCTCACGGTCCAGATGGAGACCAGCAACTGCACCGCGGGCTGCCCGGTCACCCACATCGCCATGGAGCAGGCCGGCAAGTCCAACGCCGTGCAGGCCGCCGCCCGCGAGGTCTACGAGGCCTGGCGCGCCCGCTTCGTGAAGATGCTCCGTGCCGAGGGCCACGAGCCCGAGCTGGCCTCCACCCAGGCCCGCACCGTGCTGTCCGCGATCGAGGGCGCCCTGCTCCTCAGCCGGGCCTACGGCTCCGCGGCGCCCCTCGAGGATCTGCACGGCAACCTGCCCACGCTCCTGGCCGTGCCGAAGTCCACCCCCAGCCGGAAGAAGGTCCGCGGCGAGCCCGAGGTGAAGCCCCGTGAACAGCTGGGCCTGTGGGGGCTGGGCCTGCAGGCATGATGTGCCCGGCGGCGTCCTGCCGCCGATCCTGCAGGAGCGGAGCCGAGGTGAGGATCCCCCGGGTGTTGCCCTGCCCCGCGCCGGCCTTCCCCTCTGGCTCCTGCGGGCGCTGCCTTCCCACCCTGTCCTGATCCACGCCTCCCCTCCGGACTCCCCATGAAGAAGCTCCTCCTGCTGACAACCGCCGTGGTGGCGTTCATCGCCACGGCCCTGGCGATCTCGCTGGCCACGGCCCCCAGGGTGCCGCCCCACGCCATGCCCGTCTTCGACCTGCAGCAGGTCCGACAGCTCGCCGGCACCGGCGGGCCGGTCTCGATCCGCGCCGCACAGGTGGGCGAAGGCAGCATGCTCGGCAGCGCCTTGTACAAGGGCGGTCCCCTGTCGCTCACCCCGATGCCGATGTTCGCCGTCGAGCTCGTGTGGCCGGAGAACAGCATCCTGATCGATCCCGTGTCCGACGACGCCTGTGCCCGGGAGCACGTGCCCGGGGGCATCGACGCCGACCTCGAGGCCTACACCTGGATGCAGCAGGCGATGCTCCGGGCCGACGCCATCGTCGCCACCCACGAGCACTACGACCACCTGTGCGGTCTCACGTCCTCTCCCCACCTGAAGAAGCTGGCCGACAAGGCGGTGCTCACGCCGGAGCAGCTCGGCAGCCGGACCACCGCCCACAGCGTCTCGGAGGAGCTGCGCGCCCTCGTGGAGCCCCTGGGCTTCCGGGGCACGCACGCCCTCGCCCCCGGCGTGGTGCTCATCAAGGCGCCCGGCCACACCCCCGGCAGCCTGTGGGTGTACGTGCGCGAGGCATCCGGTGAGGAGTTCCTCTTCGTCGGCGACACCGTCTGGCAGCAGGCCGCCCTCGATCAGGCTCGGCACAAGCCGTGGCTCACCATCTGGGGCCTTTCGGAGATCGTGGAAAACCAGGGTCGCTACATCCGATTCCTCCATGACCTGAAGGAGGAGGAGCCCCAGCTGCACATCGTGGTCGCCCACGACGCCCCCCAGTGGGACCAGCTGTTCTCCTCGGATACCATCGAACGCGCCCCGTGACCCCGGAGTCCCGATGAGCCTGACCCACGTCGAGCCCCACCCGCTTCTGGATCTGCGCGCCTTCGAGATCAGCCCGCCCGCGCCCCAGGGCACGCTGCCCGACGCCACGAGCCTGCGGGCCCTGCTCACCCTCGATTCCCCCGCTCCCGTCCACCGCAGCGAGCAGGTGAAGACCGCCATCCGCAACCTGCTCCGGGAGGGCGGCTTCGCCCCCAACGGCCGCAACAAGCCCAGCAGCGAGTACCTGGTGAAGGCCGTGGAACAGGGGCGCATGGGTCCCGACGACGGACTCCTCCCCCTGGTCGACCTGTGCAACGTCGTCAGCCTGCACAGCGGCCTGCCCATCTCGGTCATCGACCTCGACCGCCGCGAAGGCAAGCTGTCGGTGCGCATCGCCGACGACACCGGCTACGTCTTCAACCCGAGCGGTCAGGAGCTCGGCGTGAAGAACCTGCTGTGCATCCACGACGACCACGGCCCCTGCGGCGCCCCGGTCAAGGACAGCCTGCGCACGCGGACCACGGACGACACCACCCACAGCCTGTTCGTCATCTGGGGCAGCAACGAGGTGCCGGAGCAGACCGAAAAGGCGGCCCAGTGGCTGCAGGAGCTGGCGAAGCAGCAGGGATGGTACGTGGGGCCAGTGCCCCTCTAGGCCATGCGCCATGAGGCCTCACGGCCTCGTGACGTCAGCCCCTTCGCTTCAGCACCGCATCCAGGATCAGGCTCGCCACGATCCCGACCCCGATGCCCTGGACGATCCCGAGGAACAGGGTCGCCACGAAGGTGAGCACCGCCAGCCCGAAGTGGGGCTTGTCGTCCCGCCACAGGTGACGGAACTCCTTCACGTCGATGAGGCCCACCACCGCCGACAGGATGATCGACGCCAGCACCGCCTTGGGCAGGTCCTCGAACAGCGGCGTGAGGAACATCACGCTCACGCCCACCAGCACGGCCGTCACCAGGCCGGCGAGGTTGCTCCGGGCGCCCGCCTGCACGTTGACCGCGGTGCGGGAGAACCCGCCGGACACCGGGTAGGCCTGGAACAGGGAGCCGGCGACGTTGGAGGCCCCGAGGGCCAGCAGCTCCTGGTTGGTGCGCACGACGTGGCCCTGCCGCTTGGCGTACACCTGGGAGATGGCCGTGGCCTCCATCACACCCACCAGCGCCAGCGCCAGCGACGCGAAGCCCAGCTCCGCCATGTGGGACGCCTGCACCACCGGGAGGCGGAAGGACGGCAGCCCGGACGGCACGACGCCAACCGTCGTCACGCCGAGGGCGTCGAGACCCAGCAGGCTCGTCAGCAGCGTACCGGCGACCACGACCGCCACGAACCGGGGGAACGCCGGCCACAGGCGCTTGAGCAGCACCAGGACCAGGATGGACCCGGCCGAGATGGCACAGGTGACGGGATCCACCTCGCCGAGCCGCGACAGGATGCCGCGCACCTGTCCCACGAAGCTTCCGGAGCGGGGCATCCGGATGCCCATGGCGTGGGTGAGCTGGGACGCGGCGATGATGATGGCCGCCGCCGCCGTGAAGCCGGCCATCATCGGCGCCTTGAGGTAGCGCACGAGCCGACCCATCTTCGTGATGCCCAGACCCAGCTGGAGCGTGCCGACCATGGCCGCCAGGGCCGAGGCGTACAGGGCGTAGGCCACCGGGTCGTCGCCGGCCAGCGGCGCCACGGCCCCCGCCACCAGCAGCGAGTCCATGGCCACCGGCCCCACCGACAGCACGGGAGAGGTGCCGAACAGGGCGTACACCGCCGTGGGCAGGATGGAGGCATACAGCCCGACGATCGGATCGAGGCCCGCCAGCAGGGCGTAGGCCATGGCCTGGGGCACCAGCATGATGGCGGTGGTCAGGCCCGCGACCAGATCGGCCTTGAGCGTGGCGGGGGTCGCGTGGGCCAGGGCCTCGAGCAGGGGAAGGGTAGGTCGTCCAGACACCAGCGGGGGCTCCAGCAGGGGTGGAGCACAGGATACCCGGCCGGGGGCAGTGGGTCCCGGCCCCCGGGGTGGATTCCCATCGGGCCGGTACAAGACGAGAGCGGGCCCATCGGCATCCTGCCGATGGGCCCGGGGTCATCTCCGTGAGCGCCTTCCCGTCCGCCCCGCCGACGACACGGCACGCCGACTCAGGCCAGCTGCTCCTGGCCCCGAGGCTTCGCGATGGCCTCGATGAGGAAGGTGGCCACGATGCCCACGCCGATGCCCTGCACGATGCCGAGGGCGAGGGTGGCGAAGAAGGTGATCATCGCCAGCACGAAGCAGGGGCGCTCCTCGCGTCCGAGCCGCACCAGCTCCTTCAGGTCGATGAGCCCGAGGACGGCCGCCAGGATGATGGCCGCCAGCACCGCCTTGGGCAGGTAGAAGAACAGCGGGGTGAGGAACAGCACGCTCACGGCGACCAGCACGGCCGTGATGAGGCCCGCGAGGTTGCTGCGAGCACCGGCCTGGGCGTTGACCGCGGTGCGGGAGAAGCCGCCGGTGATGGCGTAGCCCTGGAACAGCGAGCCACCGACGTTGGCAGCACCGAGGGCCAGGAGCTCCTGGTTGGTGTCGACGGAGTGGCCCTGCTGGCGGGCGTAGGTCTGGGCGACCGCGGTGGCCTCCATCATGGCCACCAGCGCGATGGCGAGTGCGGCGGGAATGAGGGTGCCGATGTCACCGGTGGTGATGGAGGGGAACACGAAGGAGGGCAGGCCGGAGGGCACCTCGCCCACGGTGGCCACGCCGAGCTGGTCGAGGCCCATGGTGCTGACGAGCACCGTGCCGATGACCACCACCGCGAGGAAGCGGGGGAAGTTGCGGTAGTACTTCTTCAGCAGCACGAGGGTGACCACGGCGCCGACCGAGAGCACCAGGCTGATGGGGTTGGCCTCGTGGATGTGGGCGGCCACGCCCTGGACCTGGCCGATGAAGTTCGACGCGCGGGGGATCTGGATGCCCAGCGCGTTCTTCAGCTGGGAGCTCGCGATGATCAGGGCGGCCGCCGCGGTGAAGCCGGTCATCATCGGGGCCTTGAGGTACTTGACCAGCCTGCCGAGCCGGGCCGTGCCCATGCCGAGCTGGATGAGGCCGACCATGCCCATCAGTGCGGAGGCGTAGATGGCGTACTTGACCGGATCGTCACCGGCGATGGGCGCCACCGCGCCCGCCACAAGCAGCGAGTCCATCGCCACGGGGCCGACGGCCAGCACGGGCGAGGTGCCGAACAGCGCGTAGATCGCCGTCGGAAGGATCGAGGCGTACAAGCCCACGATCGGATCGAGGCCCGCCAGCATGGCGTAGGCCATGGCCTGGGGCACAAGCATGATGGCCGTGGTGAGGCCGGCGGTCAGATCCGCCTTGAGGGAATCCGACGTCGCGTTCGAGATCGCGCGCAACAGCGGAAGGGTGGGTCGTGCAGACATGGGCACATGCTCCGGCAGGAGGTGGGGAGGAACACTGGAAAAGCGGCCTCATCCCCGAGGAGAGCCCGTGATGGTGCCACCACGAGCCTTCGAAGGGGACGAACCCGGTCCGTCATCCCCATGTGCCGCAAGCCATCCGATCTGTGACGGCCCGCACGTTTCGACCCATCCCGAGCGCATCGGGTTAGGAGCCGCCACGCGATCGACCCGCCCCACCAAGAGGTACGCCATGTCCGTCAAGGCCTTCATGAAGCACCACTACCGCCACTTCAACAGCGCCACCGTGATCGACGCGGCGGAAGGCTGGCAGGCCCACCTCGACAAGGGCGGTCAGATGATGGTCACCCTGGCCGGTGCCATGTCCACCGCAGAGCTCGGCCTGTCCCTCGCCGAGCTCATCCGCGCCGGCAAGGTCCACGCCATCACCTGCACCGGCGCCAACCTCGAGGAAGACGTCTTCAACCTCGTGGCCCACGACCACTACGAGCGCGTCCCCCACTACCGCGACCTCACCCCCCAGCAGGAGTGGGATCTCGCCGAGCGCGGCATGAACCGCGTCACCGACACCTGCATCCCCGAGGGCGAGGCGTTCCGCGTCATCGAGCAGCACCTCATCGACGCCTGGAAGGCCCTCGAGGCCAACGGCGAGCGCAAGTTCCCCCACGAGGTCTACTACGAGCTCCTCCTCAGCGGGAAGATGAAGGACTCCTACCAGATCGACCCCAAGGACTCCTGGCTCATGGCCGCCGCCGAGAAGAACCTGCCCATCTTCGTGCCGGGCTGGGAGGACTCCACCAGCGGCAACTTCGTCGTGGCCGCCAAGCGCAACGGCCACATCAAGTCCCTGAGCATCATCCGCTCCGGCCTCGAGTACATGGACGTCCTGATCGACTGGTACACCGCCAACGCCGGCGAGCACGGCGTGGGCTTCTTCCAGATCGGTGGCGGCATCGCCGGCGACTTCCCCATCTGCGTCGTGCCGCTCATCCACCAGGACATCGGCTCCGACGTGCCCTACTGGGGCTACTTCTGCCAGATCTCCGACTCCACCACGTCCTTCGGCAGCTACTCCGGCGCCGTGCCCAACGAGAAGATCACCTGGGGCAAGCTCGACATCGACACCCCCAAGTTCATCATCGAGTCCGACGCCACCATCGTCGCGCCGCTCATCTTCGCGTACCTGCTCGACTGGTGATCCCACGGGGGCCCACGCCCCCGGTCCGAACCGGCCCCCGCTCCACGCCCGTGGACGGGGGCCGTCGTGGTTCAGGAGCCGAGCAGGCGGTCCACGAACGCGGGCACGGTCTCGGTGGCCGGTCCGTAGAAGGTCTCGTCGAAGGCGAACGCCACCTCCGACGGCTCGAGGTTGAGCTCGACGGTGTGGGCCCCCCCTCGACGGGCCAGCTCGACGAAGCCCGCCGCCGGGTACACCTGGCCCGAGGTGCCGATGGCCACGAACAGGTCGGCGTCGAGGAGCGCGCCCTCGATGGCTTCCATGTACAGGGGCATCTCCCCGAACCACACGATGTGGGGGCGCAGGTCGCCCTTGCGGCCGCAGCTCTCGCAGACGGACTCGGGGCCGTGATCCCGCTGCCAGGGGATCACCTCGCCGCAGCTCGTGCAGCGGACCTTGAGCAGCTCGCCGTGCATGTGCAGCACGCCGTGGCTGCCGGCCCGCTCGTGTAGATCGTCGACGTTCTGGGTGACCAGCGTGAAGCGTCCCTGCCAGGTCGACTGCAGTCGGGCCAGGGCCTCGTGGGCGGGGTTCGGGACCACGTTGGCGGCCATCAGCTGGCGCCGGCGCTCGTTGTAGAAGCGGTGCACGATCTCGGGAGCGCGAATCCACGCCTGGGGCGTGGCGACGTCCTCGACGCGGTGCCCCTCCCAAAGCCCACCTGAGCCCCGGAAAGTCGCCAAACCGGACTCGGCAGAGATGCCAGAACCCGTCAGAACCACCATACTGCGACCCTGCCCTGCCATGGGTCCTCCCGCGTCGATGCTGTCAGGCATAGTCAGCCCACGTCGAGCGCGCACCCGCGAGGATCCGGCACGTCCAGAAAGGAGACCCGATGAGCCTCGTGGAAGATTTCGAAGCCAAGCGCGCCGGAACCATCGACAACGTCACCCTCATGCGCCGCCTGGCCAACCACAAGGGCTGGATCATCCCCGCCCGCATGGTCGAGGGTCGCCCCGCCCCGCTGCTCCAGAAGCGCGGTGAGCAGCTGTGGATGCTGGCCTTCGCCGACGAGGCCGCCTTCACCGAGTGGAAGGCCGGCCACGAGGAGAACTCGAAGACCGGCGACGAGGTGGTCAAGGTGGCCGGCACCGGCGTGGTGCAGATGATCCACCCCACCCTCGATGGCGTCACCTACGTCATCTCCGGCGGCCGCGCGCTCCACTACAACAAGGAGCAGCTCGTGCCCCTGCGCCGCCTGGGCCTCGGCGTGCTCACCGAGCAGGTCCTCGACGGCACCGCCCAGGTGGCCCGCGCCTGGGATCTGCTGGCCGACTACGACGGCTTCGTCCTGGCCCGCGATCGCCGCGGCGAGCAGGACCAGCTCCTCCTCGTCCCCAACAACGAGGGCAAGAAGCTGGTGGCCATCTTCACCAACCCCGACACCGTGCAGGCATGGCAGAAGGCCACCGAGGGCAAGATTCCCTTCGAGCCCACCTTCACCCGCCACAGCGGTCGCGGCCTGTTCGACCTGATGAACCGCATCGACGTCGACGGCATGGTGTTCAACCCCGCCGGTCCCGTCCCGGCGCGCGCGGTCACCAAGGAGTTCGCCTCCAAGGTGCTCGAGCTGGCCACCCAGAAGAAGGCAGACGGCGCCGACGCTTGATCCGTCGGTGACCCTCGGGGATCATGGGCGCAGACCGCTGACGCGAGGTCGCCCATGATCCCCACGCCCCCCACCTGGACCCCCGCCCCCGCCATGATGGCGCGCGCAGAGACGTGGGAAGGCCGTCTGCTCAGCGAGTGCGATCTGTCGGATCTGCACCGCCACCCCGTCTCCGCCGAGGTGCTCCACCTGCGCTCCGATGCCGGCGCGTGGATCACCGTGGATCTCGACGCCGACCAGCGGGTCACGTCCGTCCACGTCGACGGCCCCCACGACGCCCAGGCCCGCGACGCCGAGCTGCTGTACCGGCTCCCAGACGACGTCCGCACCGCCCTGCTGTCCATGCTCACCCCGGGCTGCATCCCCGGCCCGATCCTCGAGGCCATCACCGCCGACCTCGGCCTCGGTCACCGCCACCTCACCACCTGGTTCGATCTGCGTGGCGCCCAGACCTGGATCGTCGAGCAGGAGCTGGGCCGCCAGCGGTGGCTCCTGGTGCTCGAGCACACCCCCGAGGGCCGGCTCCTGTCCACGCACCTGGTCGAGGGCCCCTCGGCCGTGGCCACGCTCGCCCGCATCAGCCACCGCCTCAAGCGCTGGGCGTGGGCCCCCCTCGACGCCGGCCCCACCATGGGCACCTGGGGCGACATCGTCACCTGGGCGCAGGTCCACGGCCTCAAGCTGATCGACGCCGTCCTGTCCCCGGAGGCCGAGGGCACCGGCACGTGGCGCTGCCTGCTGCAGCCCATCGATCGCGCCCTGCCCCTCGCCCGCACCTTCCGCGTGCAGCGGATCCATCGTCTCGATGCCCACGAGCTCACCTCCACCCTGCTCGACACCATCGATCCGTTCACGCTGCAGCGCCTGGCCGACCGCGCCCGTCCTCCGTCCGAGGAGCCCGGCAGCCGGGCCGAGCTCCTCCACGCCATCCGTCGCCTGTCGTTCCGGGCCGCCGTCGGCGACCTCACGGGCCTGGCGGACCCCACCCTGCAGGCCAGGGAGCGCCGCGCCCTCCGACAGCTGCGCACCCGCCTGCAGCAGCTCGGCCCCCGCGAGGACGACCTCCTCCAGCGCATCGAGCAGGCCCGGCAGCAGGGCATGCACATCCTCGCCCCCTGGCCCGGCGATCGCGAGACCGCCTACGGTCCCCAGCCCCCCACCGCAGGGCACGCCTCCACGACCACCGGAGAGCTCAGCGCCCACTGGATGGCCCGCGTGGGCGATCTGAGCCACGACCCCGAGCTGCAGGTGCGCCTTCAGGGCCTTCCCGCCCACCGCGTCGCCGCCCTGTGGCGCACCACCAGCGGCGAGCTCCAGGGGCCCCTCGTGTGGATGGACGACCACTGGGCGCTGCTGGGCTGAGCCCCCGGCGGCGGTCAGGCCCGGTGGGCCACCACCATCAGGTTGCGAGGCGTCAGCGAGCGCTCACAGAAAGTGCCCATCCGCACCTGCCAGCCCTGCTCCTGCAGCCACGCGGCCCGGTCCTGCACGAGGAACCGCTCCAGCGGACGCCGGAACCAGCCCCGCACGACGCCGAGCGCCCGCATCTGCCGGTCGAGGGTGGTGGCACGGCGAAGGAGCTCGTCGGGATCCCAGTCATCCGGGACCGGCCAGTCGTGGCGCGCGCGGATCCGCTCGATGAACTCCCCCATGGGCAGATCGGACCAGGGACGCGGCACCGACGCGAACCCGTGGTAGGCGTCGACCCCGGTGGCCTCCCGGGCCAGCAGGTCCGCGGCTACCCGATGGATCCGCTGGATGCGCCGACGCTCCACCCGGCGTCCCGGTGAGGGGCCGACGTCGAGCACGCTGAGGCGAAGGGCCATGTCGTCGAGCTGCAGCCCGGTGGCCCGCCCGGCCTCGGACATCGCCTGCCAGGGTGCCGAGGAGAAACGACGGTGGGAGCAGCACGGGGAGAACGCCAGCACCCGCGCTCCCGACCGGTGGCCCACCTCGGCCAGCCGGTCGCTCAGGCGGCCACAGGCATGCAGGCCCAGGATGGCCCCCGCCTCGGGAACCATGTGGTGGACGTCGTCCTCGAGGACGTCGACGCAGCGGTGCTCCACGGGGATGGCCGGTACCTCCACGCCCCGCCCCACGTAGGGGCGGCACAGCGCCGGATCCTTCTCCAGCAACAGGCCCGGACGCTCGTGGGTCCACGCGGCGAGGCGTCCGAGGTGGCCCACGCCGCTGCACCACTCCACGACCGGTCCGTCGCCGTGGGCGAGCACGCCGTCGACGGTGGCGAGGAAGGCCTGCACCTGTCCGAGCTTCCGCCCCTTCACGCCCCGATGCCAGAAGGGCGACAGGCCGTCTACCGGGTGGCGCTCGAGCACCGGCACGCGGGACATGGCCTCGGCCGCCGCCCGCACCGGGGCGAGCACGGGATGCAGTGGCAGCGCGCCCTCGTCGAGCGCCTGCAGCTGGTCGTCGTCGAGACCGCGCAGCCACGCTGCCGCCTCCGGCTCCAGGGCCTCCCAGTCGAGCCGGTGGTGCACGAAGGGTGCCTGCTGCCACCACATCCTGTGGTTCCACAGCACCCGACCGACCTGCCCGACCTCGCTGACGTGATCGACGTCCATCCTTCCTCCGCCGCCGCCTGTAACCCGAGGACGCACCCGTTCCCCACCCCGTCGCGCCCCCCCGAGACACGAGGAAGTACCCTCACAACGCCCCGACACCTTTCGACAACGAAAACACCGCTCGCCGGGCGCTTCATCGGCATACCGCACCCAAGACCACATGAAGCGCCTTACAACCTGGACTTCGGGCCGCACACTCGGTCCCATGAAGACCCTCACCTACATCGCTGGTATCGCCTCCGTCCTGTCGTTCACCCTGTCCCTGGCCGGCTGTGATCAGTCGGTGGCGGTTCCCCTCGCCACCAAGGTCGCGGACGCCGCCATCGAGGAAGCCCCCGAACAGGCCCCCGAGATCGAGGTCGCACGGATCGAGGAGGTCGAGGACACGGCCTTCGACCCCGCGAGCGCCCCTCACCACTTCGCCACCACCGGCTTCCGCCGCGGCCGCACCTACCGCACGGTGTACGTCGACCTGGAGCCCTACACCGGCGAGCCCTCCGGCGAGTGGGTCACCTACGACTTCGACGAGGTCACCCGCGACATCGCCTACCGGGACCTGCCCGCCGAGTCCGAGATCTCCGCCGCCGTGCGGCTGCTGCTCGGCGAGGTCGGCGCCGGCCGCCTGCTGGGCTCCCGCTGGTCCACGCTGGAGGCCGTCGGCATCCTGTACACGGTCCACAACCGCATGACGACGACCATCGGCGACGTCGAGGTGCCCGTGGCCCCCACCTGGCCCGGCTGCGGCGAGGGCTACACCTGGGGCTCCTGCGTCAACAAGGAGCAGTACCTGGGTACCGGCACCAGCCGCGCCCTGCGTCCCACCAAGGTGACCGAGGCCGCCACCCTGACCGCCGCCACCGACAAGGCCGTGGCCGCCTGGTGGATGCAGAAGAACGGCCTCGTGAAGGACTTCACCGGCGGGGCCACCAACTTCGTGCACCGCTGCGGCGGCAAGGCCTACGGCAAGACCACCTACAACTGCGACGGCGTGGGCCGCGACTACCCCGGCGCCAACGGCGTCACCGGCCCCGTGCTGTTCAAGCGCATCAACGGCTACCACCGCAAGGGCTACTTCACCCACACCCCCGTCAAGGCCATCGACTACACCAGCGCCAAGGGTGCCACGCCCGCGCCGGGCGAGTGGATGGACTACCTGGCAAAGCCCCACTTCCTGGTGCCCGCCGGTGACCAGGGCTGAACAGACCCATCGGGTGTTCGAGGGATGCCGCACCGCGCGGCGTCCCTTTCGTGCGTCAGACGCCCACGCCCCGCATGACCGAGTTGATGGTGTCCGCCAGATCGGCCTTGGCCACCGGCTTGGTGACGAAGGCGTCGGCTCCCGCCTGGAAGGCCATCCGCTCCATCTCCTCGAGGGCGTGGGCGGTCACGACGATGACCGGCAGGCAGATGCCCTCGTCACGCATGCGCCGCGTGGCCTGCAGGCCGTTGAGCACCGGCATCTGGATGTCCATCAGCACCAGATCGAAGCCGCCGGAGCGGGCAGCCGCCAGGGCGGAGGCGCCGTCCGCGGCGATCTCCACCTGGATGCCCATGCTCTCCAGCAGCATCTTCAGGATCTTCTGGTTGATGACGTTGTCTTCTGCCACCAACACCCGGCGCACCTGGTTCACCTGCCACTCCCCCGTTCCACCCCACGCTCCAAACGGCGCGAAGGGACACCGATTCAACCGCAGGGGGTAGGGGTTGTTCCGTAGGATCGCCGTTCACAGGCCCGGCGGCCCGGGCTACAAGGGCGCCATGCACTGGACCCGTCCCCTCACCTCCGCGCTGTGGCTGTCCCTGGTGGCGCTCTGGTGGCTCCGGCCATCGCTGCCCGTGCGTCCCGAGCCCACGCCCCCGCCGGCGGAGCGGCCCCAGGTCACCTCCGAGCAGCTCGGCCAGGTGGCCTCGATGCTCACCGCGAAGCCCGCCCCCTCCCCGAGCGCCCTCGGCATGCGCATCGCCGCCGCCGCCCGTCACCACGTGGAGCACAGCACCCGGGGCTTCCGGCAGGACTGCAGCGGCTTCGTGGAGGCGATCCTCACCCGCGCCGGCATCCGCGCCCACGGCAGCGTGCTGGACTTCCACCAGAAGGCCACCGCCTACGGGGCCGTGCACCACCGCCCCGAGCCCCTCCCGGGCGATCTGGTGTTCTTCCACAACACCTACGACCGCAACCGCAACGGGCGGCAGGACGACCTGTACACGCACATCGGCGTGGTCGTGGACCTCGAGCCCGACGGCACCATCGTCCTCGCCCACCACGGCTCCCGTCGCAGCCTGGTGCGGATGAACCTGCAGCCCGACAAGGTCCACCTGCACAAGGACGAGACCGGCAAGGTGGTCAACAGCCACCTCAAGCGCACCTACCTCGCGCCGTTCAACTGGCCCCTGCGGCTCACCAGCGAGAGCTGGGCCGGGTTCGCCACGGTGGGAGAGGCCCAGAGCTGGTCGTACAAGGACTGAGGCTCACTCGGACCGGGGATCCCACCCGCGCAGATCCTCCTCGGTGAGCCGATCCAGGTCGAACAACGAGGCCACGAACTCCTCGTTCTCCCCTGCCCTGTGGGGGCTGCGGAACTCCCACACGATGTTCCGCTCCCGATCCACCTCGATGGCGCGGCCGCCCTCGCTCTCGACGATGAGCACGTTGTCGTTGGGGAGCACCTGGGCCGAACCGAGCGTGGCCGACCACATGGGGGCCTTCTTGCTTCCGGTGTAGTCCCAGACGACCTCCCAGGTGGCCGGGTCGAACTCGAGCACCGCGCTGCTGTGCCCCTTGGGCCCGGAATTGTCGAAGATCATCAGGCGCTGGTCCTTGGTGATCTGCGCGTCGTGCTGCCCCTTGAAGTCGCCCTTGAGGGCCCACACCACCGTCTCCGTGTCGGGATCGATGAGGAGCAGGGCGCTGATCTGGCGCACCGACAGCAGGATCCGACCCGGCTGGAAGGCCGGATCGATGTGTGACAGGGATCCATCGATCACACGCACACTGTTGGTGTGCAGGATGTCGCCCTTGCGCTTGCCGCTGAACAGCGAGCGGAACCGGTTGCGGTACTCGGAGCGCCCGATGGCCGACAGGATGTCGATGCGTCGGACCACCTCGCCTTCCGGATCGAGCCACGTGACGAAGTCCACCAGCACGGGCTCGTCGTGGCCGACGTCCTCGCGACGCTGCCCCTCCCGGGTGAGCGTGAGCACGCCTCCATCGGGCAACACCACCAGGTCGTGGTGGGCCTTGTTGAGCCGGGCCCACTGCAGCTCCCCGGTGCGGTCGAGCTTGAGCAGGCCACGCCCCTCGTGGATGGCATACAGGCTGCCTTCGTCGCCCAGCGCCACCCGGCGCCAGTGGTTGGTACCCGGGATGCCGGGGCGGATCCGGTCGCGGGGAAAGCTGCTCTCGTAGGAACGCGACCAGCTGTGCAGGACCGTGCCGTCCATGTCGATCAGGTGGGCCTCCGCGGTGTGTCCGGAGACGTACAGGTTGAGGCCCTCGAACGCCTTGTCTGCATCGTGCCGCACGACCCCACCACCCGTGGCGCCCTCCCGGGTGCCGTCGGCGTAGCCGATGGCCTCGAGCTGTGCCATCACGTCGCCTTCCACGGGTGGAAGCTCGCGGGCCTTGTACCACTTGCCGAGCTCGGGCTTGTGCGCCCTCTCGGGGGCGGCCGGGGCCTCGGGCCCCTTGCGTGCGGGGACCGTTGTGGGCTGCGGATCCGGACTTCCAGAAACCAACCCGCAACCAGAAAGACCCAATGCCCCCACAACACACATCCACTTCACAATCGCACCCCATTGGCATAGCGCCGCTTTCAATAGCGCTCCAGCGGGACCGGTGTCCACGCTCTTGTCTTCCGCACCCACTTCGCCGAAACTCCTCCAGCGAGTCGGTGAAGCCTGAGGTACAGTTGCGTCCCGACGTGTTGGAGTCCCAGGAATGAGAACCATTCTCCCCCTCTGTGTCCTGTTCGCAGGCTGTACGATCCAAGTCGCGGACTATGATCGCGACCTCGACGGCGTGTCTGACATCAATGACTGTGCGCCCGACGACCCCGAGATCTACCCGGGCCAGGTCGAGAGCTGCGATCAGATCGACAACAACTGCAACGGTCTCATCGACGAAGAGATCACCAAGACCTGGTATCAGGACGTCGATGGTGATGGCTTTGCCGGCTACATCGAGGCTGTCGTGTCCTGCGAGCCGCAGCCCGAGGGTGCTTCCCTCGAGCCGAACGACTGCGACGACACCCGCACCGATGTCTACCCGGATGCCCCCGAGGTGTGCGACGGCGTCGACAACGACTGCAACCAGCAGACCGACGAGATGTTCTGGGTCGAGAACTTCGATGGCTTCATCGACTTCGACAACATGAACCTCGAAGGCGATGCGCAGATCGAGTCGGCCGTCGGCGGCGGCAACCACATCAGCCTCACCACCGAGGAATACCAGCGTCGCGGCGCGTTGTGGCTCGACACCCCCACCACCTCCGCCAACTGGGCCATGCGCTACCGCATGAAGGTCTCCGGCGATGCCGAGAACAACGGTGAGGGCATGACCTTCGCCTGGCACTACGAGGACACCGACGACCTCCTCGGCCGTCGTGGTCACTACATGGGCATCTACGGCGAGAACGTCCCCGGCTTCGCGCTCGAGTTCGATCCCCTGAGCAACAGCGCCGGTGATCACAGCGCCGATGCCCCGCACATCGCCGTGCAGCGGATCCGCACCGGTGCCCAGTTCGCCTTCTCCAACTTCGAGGAGACCTGGGTCGACAACGAGTGGCACCTCGTCGAGGTGATGATGCAGGACGGCCGTCTGGTGGTCGACTTCGACCGCGTCAACGTCATCGACACCCAGATCCGCACCGCCCCCTCCGAGATGGACACCGCCGACACCGGCCCCATGGCCGAGCCGATGTTCCCCACCCAGACCGCGGCTCCCGCCTACTTCGGCTGGACCGCCGCCACCTCGGGCATGCGCTCGGCATCCCACTCGATCGACAACGTCGAGTTCGGTTGCCCCTTCAACATGCCTGGCGAGTTCGGTCCCCTGAACGTGCCGAACGACACCGACTGGTCGGCACCCCAGCCCGCTCCCTGAGTCCCGGCTGAACACCAGAGAGGCCCTCTCGCGCAAGCGGGAGGGCCTTTTTCGTGTCCGGGGACCTCTCGCGTCCCCGTGAGCTCCGCGCGTCCGTCAGCTGCCCGGTGTGGGTCCGCAGCCCCCTCCGGGGGGCCTCAGCGTTCGGCGACGGGCTCCGATGCCCTCGGCGCGGGCACCGTGGCGGCCAGGTTGCGCAGCACCTGCTCGTGGCAGGCCTCCCACGCGGGCTGGACCTTGTTGCGGTAGACCCCCTTGACCGGCCAGGGGGGCATCTCGAGCTCGGCGCGCATCGTGACCCGGCTGCCCATGCCCGACGGCTCCACCTCGATGTAGGTGTAGAAGCCGAACCGGCCGAGGTGGTCCCACACGACCCGGGTGTCGGACACGTCGTCGACCTGCACGGTCAGCCGGCGCTTCATGAACGGCAGCCGGTAGGAGACCCGCGCACGGGCTCCCTCTCCCTGGGACGGCGCCCCGACGACCCACTCCTGGCCGCACGCGCCCTCCCACAGGGAAGACGCGGTGTGGAGGTCGGAGAAGGTGCGGATCACCTCGTCGGACCCGTGAGGGACCTCCAGGGAGGCGGACACGTCCCCCTCCCCCGCCAGCGCCACGCCCAACCAGAACCAAGCGACCATCGCCATCAGACCTCCAGTGCAGCCACTGTAGAACGTGGCCGGGCCGTCAGCCACCCGACGCCTCCACCCCACCTCGCCCTTCGATCCCCCTGGGCCTCGAGGGGCGACTACGGTACGCCGTCAATGGTATTCCTGCCGAGGACACTCAGCCCGACGCCCACGTTCCCCGATCGAGAACCCATGTCCCTGCTGCATCATCTCATCGACAAGGGCCAACACCTGCTGGAAGGCCGGCCGGCGCTCGCCGTGTGGTACCACCCGGAATTCCGCCTGCCCCTGGTGGACCTGCGGGACGTGAGCGGTCTGGAGCCCCGACGCGCCGACTACGCCATGTGGGGCTGGTATGGCATGCGCCTCCGACATCGCCTGAAGGTCATGTCACCGGAACGGATCTCCTACCGGCAGATGGCCCTCGTCCACGGTGACGACTACCTCGAGTCCCTGTCCAACCCGGCGAAGCTCGCCACGGTGTTCGGGCTGTACTCCGCGGACTTCCCGGTGGACGCCGTGATGAACACCATCCGGCTGGGCGCCGGCGCCACCCTCGAGGCATCCCGCTACGTCCTCGAACACGGCACGAGCGCGCTGTGTACTCTCGGCGGCTTCCACCACGCGCAGCGCCACAAGGGCAGCGGCCTGTGCCCCATCAACGACATCGCCATCGCCATCGCCGTGCTCCGACAGGAGGGCTTCGAAGGCCGGGTGCTCGTGATCGACCTCGACGCCCACCCACCCGACGGCCTGGCCGACTGCCTGCAGGACGATCCCGCCGTGCACATCGCCAGCCTGTCCGGCTCCGACTGGGGGGAGCTGCCCGACGTCGACGAGACGGTGCTCCCCCCCAACACCAACGACACCGTCTACATGCACGCCCTGATGGCCCTGCTCTTCCGCACCGAACGTCCCGACCTCGCCTACGTCATCGCCGGCGGCGACGTGCTCGAGGAGGATCGCTTCGGTCAGCTCGGCCTGTCCGAGGCCGGTGCCATGGCCCGCGACCGCTTCGTCTTCGACTGGCTGAAGAAGATCCCGACCGTCTGGCTGCCTGGCGGAGGCTACCGCGGCGACTCCTGGCGGGTGCTCGCCGGGACCGGTCTCGTGCTGATGCAGAAGTCCCAGCTCAGCCTGCCCGAGACCCTCGACCCGATGCGGGTCCAGTTCGCCAAGATCTCGCGCTCCCTCACCCCCGAAGCCCTCGGCATCTCCCAGAAGAGCGACGAGCTGTTCACCGCGGAGGAGGCGGACCTGATGCTCTCCGGTGGCATCCCGCGGTCCCGCTTGCTCCTCGACTACTACACCACCGAGGGCCTCGAGCACGCCTTGTACCGCTACGGCGTGTTCTCCGTGCTCCGCTCCATCGGCTACAGCAACTTCCACGTCGAGCTCGACCGAACAGGCGTGGGCGACCGCGTGCGGGTGTTCGGCTACGACGACACCGACAGGGAGCACCTGCTCCTCGAGACCGTGCTGGCGATCCGGTTCCTCGGCGACGATCGCTTCCTGTTCATCAACTGGATGACCCTGCGCCACCCCCTCGGCGAGTTCGGCCCGGGCCGGGATCGCCTGCCGGGCCAGGAGGTCCCCGGTCTCGGCATGGCCCGAGAGGCCGCCAACCTGTTGATGCTCATCGCGAGCCGCCTCGACCTCGCCGGCATCATGGCCCGTCCCGCCTACTTCCACACCGCCTTCATCGGGGCCAAGCTGATGCAGTTCCACACCCTGCAGGCCCAGGCGGAGTTCCAGGCGCTGGTACGCGACCTGATGTCCATGGGCGTGGTGAAGCTGTCGGAGGCCATCCAGGAGGGCCGCGTGCTCCGCAACGGCGAGCCATGGAAGTGGCCCGCTGCGCCGATGGTGCGCTGGAAGGTGCCCCACCCCCACGACCCGGAGGAGGTCGCCCACCGGGCCGGCGCCATCACCTTCACCCTGGGTTCCGAACCCGCCGCCTGAACGCCCCCAAGAACGACGACAGCCGGCCCCGAGGGACCGGCTGTGACGACCGTGGAGTGCGGATCAGTCGCGACGGCGACGGATGCCCACCAGGCCGAGGGACAGCAGCAGGACGCCGCTGGTGCCGCCACCGAGCGCCACCTGGGAACAGCCGCGGCCGGCGTTCTCGATGTCGACGGTGAGGCTGGAGGCCTCGGTGCCTGCGGGGCCACCGACGTTGAGCACGATGGTGTAGGTGCCGGCCTCGGGGAACTCGTAGGTGGGCTCCCAGGCGGCGATGCTCACCAGGGGCTCACCGGATGCCTCGCTGCCCTCGTAGATCTCCCAGCCGATGTTGTTCACGCACTGGTAGACGTCGATGGGCGTGTTGTTGAGCAGCTGGTACTCAAAGCCGAGGGTGGGCTCGAGGGAGAAGGACGGCGCGGGGACGTCGCAGGCGTTGACGAAGTCGGACAGCTGCACGCAGCGCTCCCAACCGCCACACTCACCGAACTCACCCTCCATGCACGCACGGATGTTGTAGGTGCCGGTGGAGTCGTAGGTGTGGGTGGACTCGACGCCGGTGGACTCGCCACCGTCGCCCCAGGTCCAGGAGACGTTGCTGACGGTGTAGCCGTCGCCGTCGACCACGCGGCAGGTGACGTCGAAGGGAACGACGTCGACGACCGTGGTGGGATCACCCTCGAGGGTGGGGCGGCACTGGATAATGTTCGGTGCGCCCTCGGAGAAGGGGTACAGGGCCTGCAGGCCGGCGATGTCGTCCTCACCGAGGGTGGAGGGACGGTTGTCGCACAGGCCGACGGACCAGTACATCGTGGCGTCGCGCAGGACGGGATCGTCGCACTCGTCGGTCTTGTCGCAGGAGTGGCCGAGACCGAGCATGTGACCGATCTCGTGGGTGGCGATGGCCTGCACGGAGTAGGCCTGGCGCTGCCCCTCACCGGAACCACACAGGCCGGCGTCGATGTCGGCGTCGGACATCAGGGGGACATCGTTGTTGAAGACGATGTCGCCGTCGCCGGCGTGCTCGAGGTTCTGGTTGTCGATGCGGGAGAACAGGCTCTGGGTGGAGCGACCGTTCAGGAACGCGGCCTGGGTGGTGGCATCGAGGGCGGAGATGGGCCGGGTGAGGGCAGCGGCGAGGACGCCGGCCTCCATCAGGTCCTCACGCAGGTCGCCGTAGGCGAAGGCGTTCTGGCCGTCGAGCTTGTAGGGGTACAGACCACCGGTCTCCGGCACGCCGGGGATGACGTTGTCGATCGGCGGCACGGCCTCACCATCGGCACCGCCGGAGGAGGACAGCAGGTTGCAGGCGTCGACGTCGATCCAGGTGTCGAAGGAGGTGAACATGGTGTTCACCAGATCCTCGGCGGGCATGCCGTGGGCCGCTGCGACCTCGGTGCTCGGTGCCACGACCGTGTAGGGAATGGGCAGCTCGTCGGCGGACCAGACGTGGCCGACGAACTTGTAGGCGTGAGCCTGGGTGGTCAGCAGGAGGCCGGCCGCCACGATGGAAAAGCGCATCATCAGCGGATCCTCCGCTCGGGGGTGTTGATCTCGCGGAGCTCGTCGGCGGACAGGCCCGGGATGACGGTGCCGTCCCAGCCGACCTGCAGGCGCGCCTTCACGCTGGTGCGGAGATCATCGAGGTACACGCGCTGGTCGGCAGCGGCGTGGGGCACGAAGCGGTGGTCGAACGCGGGGGCGTTGGCGACATCGTGGGCCCAGACCTGGGTGTACTTGGTGGACTCGCCCGGCGCGCGACGGATGTTGCGGACGCCGAGGTACTTGGCCACGGGCACGAGGCGGGACTGACCGATGCCTGCCGTGGTGAGGAAGAACATGGCCTGCTGACCCTCGGAGAACTGGGCAGCACCATGGACGACCATCTTGCGGCCCTCGTACTCGCCACCGAGGGAGTCGATGATGAGGATCTCGGGGGTGTTGGGGCCCTTGTGGGTGGCGCTGACGGCCACCTGTGCGCGGGTCCAGATGTAGCCACCCTCGTCGACCTCGGTCCACACACGGAGGACCTCACCTTCGACGATGTAGGTGGAGGCATCCACGAACTGCTCGAGCGACATCTGCGCGAACACCGTGGCTTGGGCTTGCCGGGGTGCGAGAGCCAGGTTGCCGGCGGTACCCATCGCCAGCCCCAGGACCAGAGTTTGAATGAATCGGCGCGTCATGAAAGACAGCTCCCCTCGTCAGGCCAAGGGCCTTGTCGAAATACCAGGCGTATATAGCACGCCCGACACGATCCCCAACCCAGGGCGAAGCGGCCGGGTCGGTACCCGCCGTGAAAGGGCGTGTCGAACGTACAAATGGGGCCAGGCGCCTACCAGGAGGCGTGCGACGGACCCCAACGCACGCACAATGCATGGTGCATCCTGGCCTGCGTGTGTTCAGTTCCTTCAGCGTTTGGCGCGCTCTTGACGCACCGGACGACGGCACGGACGCGGGCGCGCCCGCCAGCCGCACCCGATGTCAGCGGGAAAGCCGCGATGGGATGCCGGATACCCGGCGCTGTCGCGCCATGGCGGCGTGCAGCACCATCTGCCGTGCCCCGAACACGGTGAGGTGCTCCCGGGCCCGTGTGATGGCCGTGTAGGCGAGGCCCCGGTCGAGCAGGGGCAACGGACGATCCGGCAACATCCACAGGACATGGCGGAATTCGGAGCCCTGGGACTTGTGGACGGTCATGGCAAAGACTGTGTCAAAGGCGGGCAGGCGACCCGGTGCGAGGGATCGGAGGCCCCCCGAAGGGCTCTGGAACCATGCCCGCAGGGTGCCGTCGTCGCCGCGACAGATGACGCCCACGTCGCCGTTGTACAGATCCACCGCGTAGTCGTTCTGCTGAATCATGATGGGCTGGCCGTCGTACAGGCCCTCCCTCGGCTGGAGCAGGCCCTCACGGGCGAGGGCTGCCTCGACTGCCTCGTTGAGCGCCTGTACGCCCCTGCGCCCCTTGTGGGTGGCGCACAGGACTCGGGCGTGACCGAGGCCATCCAGCCGGGCCTGTGGCGTGGCGGCCTCCGCGAAGGGGCGGAAGGCCTCGACCAGGGTGCGCAGGCTGGCGTCGTCGTGGCGGGGATCGCGGCCGTCGGTGGCGAGGAAGGTGAGCTCGGCATCGTCGGAGAGGTCTGCGATGGCCTCCGCATCTGCCGTGAGCACCGCCTGGGCGATGGTGGCGATGCCTCCCCCCTTCGCGAAGCGGCGCGACTCCGTGAGGCGGGCGACCCGCCGACCCACGGCATGGGAGGACGCCAGACCGGTGAGATCCTCGAGCACGGCACCGCCCCCGACGGACGGCAGCTGATCCGGGTCGCCGATGAGCACCACCCGGGCGTGGGCCGGGATGGCTTCCATCAGGCGGCGGAAGAGGACGAGATCGAGCATGGAGACCTCGTCGACGACCACGACATCGGCCACCAGGGGCGAGCTGCGGTCGCGACGGAACCGGACGAGCCAGTCGTCGGCCGGCTTGAGCGCACGGTGGACGGTCGACGCCTCGGACGGGAGGGCCTGCAGGACCTCGGGCTGCACCTCGAGCGCGCCCCGTTGTGCCGCGATGGACTCGCTCAGGCGCGCGGCGGCCTTGCCCGTGGGCGCCAGCACCAGGATCTCCGGCGCGGGCCGACCGGCCTCGAGCTCCTGCTCGATGTGCGCCGCGAGCATCCGCACGACCGTGGTGGTCTTTCCGGTGCCCGGACCGCCCGCGAGGATGGTGAGCGCGGAGCCCACGAAGGCCCGCACCGCCGCCTCCTGCTGCTCGTTGCGCCATGCCGGCGGGAACAGGCGGTGCAGGGCGTCGTCCAGCAGGCCGGCATCCACCACCGGTACCTCGGCCGCGGCCCGGGTGAGCAGCAGGTCGCACAGGGTGCGCTCGTGCTCCGCCACCCTCGCCAGCTGCACCAACGGCCCCAGGCGCTCCACCGGCTGACCGCTCGGGCCCTCGGGCAGGGCCATCAGCTGATCCGGGGTGGGCCACAGCGGCCGGCCCGCCTCTGCGAGGTCGGTGATGGCGACGGCCGTGTCGCCAGCGCGGAGCCGGGCGGAGATGGCGCCCGCGGCGAGCCCGAGGGCCTCCCCGGTGTGGGGGGCCAGGCTGCGGGCCAGCGCCGCGTCGAACGCCTGCCAGTCGCCATCGCTCCGAAGCGTGGAGAGGGCGTCGAGAAAGGACTGCGAGACCTCGATCATGGCGTGCCTCCGGAGGTGCGGGCGCCGAGGGCGTCCGCGAGGGCGTCGATCAGCGCGGGGGACGGGGTGTCGGTGAACACGCCCTGCCCGAGGGGGGCATCGGGATCCATGCCCCGGAGGAACAGGTACTGGATCCCGCCGAGGTGCTGCTCGGGGCTGTACCCGGGCAGCCGCGCCTGCAGGAACAGGTGCAGGGCCGTGAGGTACAGGTGGGACTGCAGCACGTAGTCGCCGTCGATCATGGCCTCCCGCAGCCGCTCTCCGCGGTAGTCCTCGGGCTGCTGACCGAGGTGGTTGGTCTTGTAGTCGACCACCCAGTAGCGGCCCTCGTGGCGGTAGATGAGGTCGACGAAGCCGTGGACGATGCCGTCGTTGGCCCCGAAGCCGAAGCGCTGCAGGCGCTCGCCGTAGGCCTGCTTCCAGGGGCTGGCCCCCTGCTCCCGGAAGGCCCGACCGAGTGCGCGGGCGGACATGGGTCGGCCCTCCCGGCCGAAGGGCATCATGAACGCCATCTCGTCGAGGCGATCATGGTGGGAGAGATCGGCGAGGCGGAACCCGGCCCCGTCGAGGGGGGTGCGCAACACCCGCTCCAGGCCATGGACCAGCAGCTCCGTGGTGTCCGTGACATCGAGCTGGGCCTTGCGGACGAGCCCCTCGATCATCGCGCGACCCGATGGGACGTCGGCGAAGTCGGCGTGCTCGAGCACCTCGTGGACGAGCGTGCCGAGTCGGGCCCCCCGGGGCAGCGCCAGCAAAGGAAGGCTCGGATGATCCTCGTCGCCGTGGGCCCGGTCGTGGGGCGCGTGCCCCGGCCCCGTGCGTGACAGCGCACTGAAGCTGGTGAGCCGGTGATCCGGCGCGTGGTGGCGCTCGGGGGTGCGGTGCGCGCGGATCTCCTCGTGCGCCACCGGCGGCACGTACCGCCCGGAGACCTCGGGGCGCACGCTGCGGACCTCGGCCAGGTCTTCGAGCCGGTCTGCGACCCGTCGAGCCGCCTCCTGCAACGCGGGACGGAGCTTCTTGCCCTGGGGCGCCCGGGTGCCGGGCATCCGCAGTCCGACGTCGACCTCGTCGAACAGGTGGGCCAGGGCCGAGGCCATCACACCATCGCGTGCGTCGACGTGGATCACACACAGGTGCCGCGGACGGGTGAGCGCCACGTAGGCCAGGCGGATGTCTTCCTGGAAGGACTCCTCCGCCACCCGCTGCAGGCTCGCCTCGTCGGCATCCATCGGGACCACCCGGCGCCCGTCGTCGTCGTGGAAGTCGTCGTCGGGCTTCGCCTTGAGGGCCTTGCCCAGGCTCGGACAGAAGACCACGGGGTATTCGAGCCCCTTGGAGGAGTGCATGGTGACGATCTGCACGGCGGCCAGATCCGTTTCCATCCGCAGCTCGGAGGGCCCTCGGCCGACGTCGTCCTGCCGGGCGGCCACCAGCCACTGCAGGGCGCCGTGGGGACCGAGCTTGTGTTCGCGCTCGGCCACGTGGACGAGCTCCGCCAGGTGGCGCAGGTTGGTGATGCGCCGCTCGCCGCCCTGCTCCGACAGCACGGGCGCGAGGCGCTGCTGCCCACGCACGAGCTCGTGGAACACGCGCAGGAAGCCGTGCCGCTCCCACAGGACACCGAGCTCGATCCAGCGCTCGACCCACCGCTGCTGGCTGGCCTCGTCGTCGTCGAAGGCGGCCAGCCGGGAGGCGTTCCAGCGCATCAGTGGCCCCGCCAGCACGGCCTTGGTGAGGCCGAGGTCGCGGGGTCGGAGGATGGCCTGCATCCAGGTGGTGAGCTCCCGGGCCTCGGGCGTGGAGAAGACCTTGCTCTTGGCCTTGTAGACCGCGGGAATCCCCCGCCCCACCAGCTCCGAGCGCAGGCGTGGGCCCTCCACGCCGCCGCGGATCAGGATGGCCACGTCGCCCGGCGCCAGGGGCCGATCCCCATCGCCGTCGACGATCCGCAGCCCCTCCTGCAGGACGGCGTGGACATCCTCCGCCACGCGGCGGGCCCAGGCGTCCTCGGTGTGTTCGGCGTCTTCGTCGAGGCCATCGATCACGAACCGGAGGGGCACCACCGGGGCGTCGCCGCGCCGCAAGCGGGATCCATGGTGGGCATCGACGGCCTCGTAGGAGAGCTCGGGGTGGGCGAAGGCATTGGGCAGATCCCCGAACAGCCGGTTCACCGCCTGCACCAGCGGGCGATCCGACCGCCAGTTCCTCGCCAGCATCCACTGGTGCTGCACATCGGCCCGGGCCTTGAAGTAGACCGGCAGATCGGCACCACGGAACTTGTAGATGGCCTGCTTCGGATCACCGATCAGGAACAGCGAAGGGTGTTCCTGGGCATCCGCCACCGCCTTGAAGATGTCGTACTGGACCTGATCGGTGTCCTGGAACTCGTCGATGAGCACCGCGCCGTACGTTCCGGCCAGGGCGCGGGCGAGGCCGCGCTCCATGCCCTGGTGCACCTGCAGGATGAGGTCGTCGAACACGCGGACCCCGCGGGCCTCCTTGATGCGCTCGAAGACCTCGCGGGCGCCGGCATGGATGCGGTGGGCCAGGCGGTACTTCCACTGGGCGTGGGCAGCTTCGATGGCCTCCTCGAGGGCGAGCAGATCCGACACGCGCTCCATCACGGCAGGCGGAGTGAGTCCCGCCAGCTTGCCCGCCTTGACGAGCCAGCCATCCACCGCATCCGCACCGAGCGCCTTCAGGGCCTCGTGGCGATCCTTCGCTCCGACCGCCTGCCGATCCGCCAGGACGGCCGCAAGCCGGTCGATCTTGCGCCGGACCTGCTCCGGCTTCGCGCGGGCCCCATGCAGGTACTTCTTCGCCCGCCACTCGTTCGCCGCCTGCTCGATGCCCTCGAGATCCGGCGCGATCCGCGCGGCGAGGGTGTTCCACGCCTCGACCTGCTCGGTGGGGTCGATCGGGTCGGGCATCGCGGGCTGCAGCAGCGAGGGCACCTGGGCCACCGCCTTGCCCACCAGACCGCGAGCCCAGCCGACGAGTGGATCGCCCTTCTGGTTGCGCCCCCGCACGTCGGACCGAAGCCAGGCCACCAGATCCGGACGCTCGTCGTGGAGCAGGGACATGAGCAGATCGGTGGCCACCTGCTCGTACAGGCCGGCGCCATCCTCGAGCTCGATGACGTCGTAGCCGGCGCCCGCCGCGAAGGCGTGATCCTGCAGGATGCGACTGCACAGACTGTGGAAGGTGCTGATCGCCGCCTGATCGAAGCGGGCGAGCGCCCCACGCAGCAGCCAGCGGGTGGCCTCGGCGTCGATGCCCGCGACCTTCATGGACGCCTCGAGGGCCTCCACGAGGGCGGGTTCACCGACCGAGAGGCCGTCGAGGTACTCGAGGGCATCGTTGAGCCGGGTGCGGATGCGATCTCGCAGCTCCTCGGCCGCGGCGTCGGTGAAGGTGAGCACCAGCAGCTCATCGATGCCGAGAGGCCGCTCGAGCACCAGCCGGAGCACCAGCGTGGTGATGGTGTAGGTCTTGCCCGTGCCCGCCGACGCCTCGATGAGGTGACGACCGGTGAGGGGCACCTGAAGCGGCTGGAGCGGCGCCGGCGCCTGGGGCTTCTTGGCGTTCATGCCGCACCTCCCTTCATGGGTCCGTACAGCAGCCGGGCCCGTTCCATGGTGGCCTCCGGATCATCCGGCCAGCTCCAGGACTCCCCGAGCACCGTGGACCAGGCCACCTGATCCGCGGCACGGAACGTGAGCTGGTCCTGGATCTTCTTCAGGGCCTTGGCGACCTGATCCGGGGGCTCCCAGGACTTGTCCTTGCCCTTGTCGACGAACGCGAAGGTGGGGTGGCTCAGCAGGACCTCCTGGTGGGCCCGCCGGTAGTGCTCCACCACCTCGGTGAGCCGGTCGAGGGCCTCGGCTGGGGGCATCGCGGGCCAGTCCCACAGCACGGCCACGGCCTTGTCGAGACGCCCGATGCCACGGGTGCGACGGGCAGACGCCGGAAGCTCCCCATCGAGCTGACGGAACAGGTGCTCCAGCCACGCACGCGCGCGAAGGTTGCCGTTGTTCGGATCCTTCGTGGACGCCACCTTGCTCCAGCGGAAGTGGACGACGCCCTCCGCGCGCACCTGGCGCCGATCCCCCTCGATCACCATGCCGGCGATCTCGTGGGACCTGCGGACGTCTTCGAGGGGCTCGCTGCGCACCCAGTCGTCGACCAGGGCGATGCCCTTCTCGACCTGCGAGCGGCTCTCGGACATGGCGAGCTCGCCGAACACGCCCACCGGCCCGATGTGGTGGTGCTGGTGGGTGGCGACCGCCTCTTCTGCCTCGATGCCCTCGAGCAGCGCCCGACGGAGGGCATCCTTGGTCTTCCAGGCAGCGAGACCGTGATCGGCGAGAGGCTCGCGGTCGACCAGGACGTCCTCGATGTCGGCCACCCGGACCCCGAGGCGGCGGTGGTGGAGCCAGGCGACGGGATCCTGGAAGAACCGGCTGAGCTCGCCCAGCGTGATCTGCTCACGGAGCGGCATCGGCGCCGGTGAGGGATCCAGGAACGAGGGCACCGGCGCGAGCTGCTGCTGCACCAGCGCCTGCGCACCGGCGGCCGCAGCCCCATCGAAGGTGAACAGCTCCGTGCCGTCGCCGGCGATGTAGGCCGGCGAGAAGGGCTGCAGCGGGTGCTGGACGAAGCGCGCATCGCGCGCCTTGCCTTCGGGCACCTCGAAGGTGGCGTCGAGAAGATCGAGCAGCTCGGAGACGACCACGCTCGGACCCCGGTGCCGCTGCTGCTGCATGTCGGCGGACTGCCAGGTGACCACGAGCTGCCGACGGGCGGACAGCAGGGCCTCGAGGAAGATGTAGCGATCATCGCGGGACCGGGAACGATCACCACGACGGGGTGCCTTGCGCATCAGATCCATCTCGAGGCGGGCATCGGATCGGGGGAAGGCGCCATCCTGCATGCCGAGGAGGCACACCACCTCGAAGGGCACCGACCGGAGCGGCAGCATCTCGCACACGGTGATGCCGCCCCGCAGGAACGAGCCCTGCAGGCGATCCTCTCCGAAGAACTCCTGCAGTGCCTGCAGATAGATCTCGAGGGACAGCCCCAGCTCCTCACCGGCCTCGGCGCCCGCCTTGAGCAGATCGCCCAGGCGGTAGATCACCTTGGTGGCCCGCTCGGCCAGATCGCCTTCGGAGGGTGTGAGGGCCCGCAGCATGCGCCCCGTGTGCTCGACCCACTGGGCCAGCGTGCGCTCCCGCTCGAGATCGGCGGTGAGGTCGGACAGGGACATCACCAGCTCGGCGATGCGTCCCACCCAGTCGGCGCGGGCGCCCTCGACGCCCTCCAGCAGGGGGAGTCCGCCGAAGGTGGCGCCATCGGGGAAGGCGGCCCCCCACAGCATGCGCCGCAGGCCCATGGCCCAGGTGTGGCGGTCGAGACCGGGCTGCCCCAGGGACTCCCGGTGTCCGGCGTCGCGGCCCCAGCTGATGGCCGCCTCCTGCACGAGCTCCTCGACGAGCCGCAGCTCGGACTCGGACAGGCCCAGCCGCTCCACCACCGGCGGCATCCGCACCACATCGAGCAGGTCGTGGGCGGTCCACCGGCTGCGGTGCAGCGCGTACACGGCGAACAGCAGACGCCAGATGTCGTCGCGCTCCAGGGAGGAGCGATCGGAGATGGCGAAGGGAAGGTGGAGGGGATCGCCCTCGGGGACGCCGAACACGGCTTCGACCAGGGGCGCGTAGGTGGCCAGATCGGGGGTCATGATGACGATGTCGCGGGGGCGCAGATCCGGGTGGGCCTCCAGGGTGGCCAGGATGCGATCCCTGAGCACCTCGACCTCCCGCAGGGGCCCGTGGGCGCCCAGGAGCCACAACGAATCATCCCCCTGCGGGAGCGGGAGCCGCTCGGCCGCGGACCGCCAGCGGACATCGAACAGATCGGCCTGCAGACGGCCCAGGATGGTGGTGGGCTCCGGGGGCGTGTACAGGTCGAGCTCGGCCCCCACCGACTCCACGCGCTCCACGAGCAGGTACTGGAAGTCGCCGCCGAGCTGGCCACAGGAGGCCAGCAGCGGATGGCCGACCTCACGACGCCACTTCTCCTCGGACAGATCCGGCGCCCGACGCCCCACGGAGCCCACGACGTGCTGGGGCTTGAGATCCGCCCAGTACTGGGCGCTGGGGGACAGGCTGAACAGGGCCAGGTTGCCATCGGCCTGGGAGGCCATCTCGAGCACATCGAGGTGCAGCGGCGGCAGCGTGGACACACCGAACAGCGTGATGCGCTCCGGCAGCTCCATCAGCGGCTCGCCGGTGGCGTACGCCCGCTGGGCATGGTGCAGCAGCGTGCCCTCCCCTGCCCCGACCTCACGCCACAGTGCCGCCTGCCACTCCTCCGGATCGGCGCCGTCGGACCACTCCGCCAGCATCTGCGGCCGGTACACGCCGTATTGGTCGAAGAGGTGGGCGGCACGGGTGGCCACCTGGTACAGCCGCTCCTGCCCGCCATCGGCGGCGTAGCGGCGGACCGGCTCGAACACCGGCTGCTCCAGGAGCCTCGGCAGCACCCCCAGGATGCGCCAGGTGAGGCGCTGGCGGGACCAGTCCTCCAGGCGGAGCTCCGGCTCGCCGAGGAAGCGCTGCAGTACGAGCTCGACCGCCTGACGCGGCCGGAAGACGACGAGGTTGGCCGCCACGCCCATGCGCTCCGCGAGCGCCATGGACAGCCAGCGCTCCATGCCGGGTGATGGCACCACCAGGACATCGGGCTCGAAGGGATCCGACAGCGGCTCCCGGAGGCGCTCGGCCAGGGCATCCACGAGGGACTCGAGGCGGTTGCTGCGCACGACGGTGAACATCGACTGGCTCCGGGGCGAAGGCGTGACGTCAGGCACCCACCATACCGGAGCCGCCGGACCGGCACCCATGGATGGGTCAGAACCTGTCCGCCCCGTCCGGTCGCGAGGAGGGCGCACCAAGAACCACCTCAGCCGACGATGGGGTTCCATCGTCGGCTGGTGGTCCTGGCGGACAGGAGAGGCTCGCTCGGAGCCGATGGCGTGCGGGACACCACCTCGGGAGGATCAGTTCTCCTCGAGGCCCTCGACAGGAAGCTGAGGAGGCAGGCAGCCGCCGTACACGGCCTCGCAGGCCAGGGGCAGCTTGGGGGTGAAGCCGTCGCACAGATCCGTGGGGTTCTGCAGCGCGAACAGGCACGCCTCGGCCGCAACGGGATCGAAGAAGCACTCGGGGGGCTCGGGGTAGTCGGCGTAGCGATACCACTCGAGGCACTCACGCTCACCCACGCTCTGCTGCATCTCGGGAGATGCGCAGCTGGGGTAGCGAGCGCAGTACTGCTGCTCGTACTCGACGACGAATTCAGACTCGGAGACGCCCTCGCAACCTGCGGCGAAGATGGCTCCAGCGATGATCCACGCGGTCTTGTGCATGGAGGATCCTCCTGTGCCCCCTCGACAGGGGCCCGTGGCCCCTACTGTTGCCTTGAAAAGGCAGCAGGATCAACCCTTTTGTTCCCGGCGGCCCGATCCATCAGGATCAACGAACGTATGCAAGGCGGCGCCGCGAGGGAGAAGGCCGAGGAGCGGTGGTCAACCCTGGGTCCTGGCGCGGCGGGCGTTCTTCGACTTGAGCTGACCGCAGCCCGCATCGATGTCGATGCCGCGACGCACACGCACCGTGGCAGGCACGCCATAGCGGCCGAGGACTTCCACGAACCGTTCTGCATCCGGCATGGCCGTGGGCTCTCCCTCGTAGCCGGCGGTGGGGTTCAGCGGGATCAGGTTGACGTGACAGGACAGGCCCTTGAGCAGCTTGCCGAGACGTCGGGCCTCCTCCTCGGAGTCGTTCTTGCCCGCGATGAGGGCCCACTCGAAGGAGATGCGCCGGCCGGTCTTCTCCACGTAGTAGCGGCAGGCGTCGATCAGCTCCTGCAGATCCCAGCGCCGGTTCACCGGCATCAGCGCCGAGCGCTCGGCGTCGTCGGCGGCATGCAGGGAGATCGCGAGCGTGACCTGCAGGCCTTCGTCGGCGAACCTGCGGATCTTCGGGGCGAGGCCCACGGTGGACACGGTGATGTGCCGCGCGCCGATGCCGAGGTCGCTCATCATCCGCCGGATGGCCTCGAGGACGGCGTCGTAGTTGTGGAAGGGCTCGCCCATGCCCATGAGCACCACGTTCGACAGGCGCTCTCCCCTCTCCTTGAGCATCACCGAGTAGCGCTGGGCCTGCTCGAAGATCTCGGTGGCCGTGAGCTGCCGGTCGAAGCCCATCTGGCCGGTGGCACAGAACACGCAGCCCATGGCGCAGCCCGCCTGGGACGAGATGCACGCCGTGCGGCGCTGTGTGCGGTAGGGCATCAGCACCGACTCGATGAGCTTGCCGTCGTGCAGCTTGTACAACCGCTTCACGGTGCCGTCCTGGGAGACCTGCTCGGTGGCGACCGTCATGGTGCCGAGCGTGGCCTGCTCCATGAGGCGCTCGCGAAGACCCTTGGGCAGATCGGTCATCTCCTCTATGGAGGTGACGCCTGCATCGTACAGCCAGCGGTGGATCTGCTTCGCACGAAAGCGCTTGTCACCCAGGGAGGTGACAAGCGCTTCGAGGTCTTGCAGGGACAGATCGTACAGATTGACCACGAAGGACTCCGGGGAAGGACCGCCAGATAACCGACGATCCCTCGACCCGCAGGCCTCAGCGGATCCAGACCTCCACGTTGTCGATGCCCATGGACGGTGCGAGACCTCCGTTGATGCTGCTGGCACCGATGCCGAACTCCAGCGTCATGTCGTTGAGGCTGTGCTCGACGATCTCGTCGACGAACAGGATGTCGTCACCGAATGCCACGCTGCCGCACAGACCGCCGGTGACCAGGCCGTTGGTCCAGGTGTCTGAGACCACCGTGGAGGTGTCGGCGGAGACCCAGTAGTCGGTGTTGCTCCAGCCATCGATGGCGTAGATGTCGACCATCACGCGGGCCTCCTCGTGCCCGATGTCGAGGGTGTCGATCTCGATGTCCTCGGTGGTGGAGGCGTTCCAGATGCCGTCACCGCCCAGGATGGTGGCGCCGTCACAGGTGCTGGTGGTCTGCAGGGACCAGCCGGCGTCGGGGCTGCTGAAGTCATCGGTGAAGATGATGGTCCAGCCGCCGCCGGCGTAGGACATGTTGCACTCGACCGTGAAGGCCGCGTCACCGCCCAGGAAGCCGTCCGGGTCGACGAGGTAGTCACCGTCGCCGTAGTCGTTGGGGCCGTCGACGATGTCGTTGCAGCCGCCGCCGACGGCGCAGCCGCCGCCGACCTCGGGCACCATGGTGGCGTCCGAGTCGTCGCAGTCGTCGCCGCCACACCAGCCGTCGGCGTAGCCGTCGTCGTCGGCATCGTTGTCGATGTCGCCGTCGCAGTCGGCGTCGGTGCCGTCACAGGCCAGGGGTGCACCCGGGTAGATGTTGGCGTCGAGGTCCTCGCAGTCCTCGCCGTCGAGGACGTAGGCGGCGGAGGGCGCCGCACAGGCCGTGACCTCGGTGTCGTCGGCGCCGTAGCCGTCGCCGTCGGCATCCAGGTACCAGGAGACCGTGCCGCCGGACTCGTCCGTGGCGCCGTCGCAGTCGTCGTCGTAGCCGTTGCAGGCCTCGGTGGCGCCGGGGGAGATGTCGGCATCGGCGTCGTCGCAGTCGCCGGCATCCTCGCCGTAGCCAAGGGGTGCCTCACAGGCGAGCACGCTCGCGCCCAGGCCGTAGCCGTCGCCGTCGGCATCCGGCCAGAACAGGGAGCGGTCGATGGCGTCGTCGTCGATCACACCATCGCAGTTGTCGTCGCTGCCGTTGCAGATCTCGGTGGCGTTGGGGTTGATGGCCGCCACGGCGTCGTCGCAGTCGGTGGACAGGGCCACGTAGCCGGAAGGCTGGCTGCACTGGCTCAGCGTGGAGCCGGCGTCGCCGAAGCCATCGCCGTCGCCATCCTCGTACCAGGTGCCGGTGCCGATGGCGCCGTCGTCGACGGTGCCGTTGCAGTCGTTGTCGAGGCCGTCGCAGGTCTCGGTGCCACCCGGCAGGGCCGTGGGGGCGAGATCGTTGCAGTCGCCGTCGACGGAGGCGTAGCCGGTGGGCTGGTCACAGGCCTGGGTGGTCAGGCTGCTGTTGCCGTAGCCGTCGTCGTCGATGTCGGCGTACCAGGTGCTCGCGGACGCAGGCACCGGGTAGTCGGCCAGACCGCTGCAGTCGTTGTCGAGGCCGTCACACTGCTCCGCGTTGCCGGGGAACATGCTGGCCTCGCCGTCGTCGCAGTCGTCGGCGGACAGCTCGTAGCCGGAGGGCTGGCTGCAGGCCTGCTGGGTGGCATCCAGGGAGCCGGCGCCGTCGCTGTCGGCGTCGACGTACCAGGTGGTCATGTTGGCGGCGCCGACATCGGTGGTGCCGTCGCAGTCGTCGTCGATGCCGTTGCACAGCTCGGTGCGGGCCGGGTTCTGGGTGAAGTTGGCGTCGTTGCAGTCGTCGTCGTTGGCGACCTTGCCGCTCGGGGCCGAACAGGCCTGGGTGGCCACGCCGGCACCGAAGCCGTCGCCGTCGCCGTCGGTGAAGAAGTCGATGGCGTCGATGGCGTTGTCGTCGGCCACGCCGTCGCAGTCCTGGTCGCGACCGTCGCAGGTCTCGCTGGCGCCCACGTAGACGTCGGAGGCGGCATCGTTGCAGTCGGTGCTGTCATCGACGAAGCCGAAGGGCTGGCTGCAGGCCTGGCGCTGGTTGCTGGCGGTGCCGAAGCCGTCGCCGTCGAAGTCCGCGTACCAGGTGTCGGCATCGGTGGCGTCGGGCTCGTCGACGATGCCGTCGCAGTCGTTGTCGCTGCTGTCGCAGACCTCGGCGGCCCCCGGGTTGATGGTGGAGGCGGCGTCGTCGCAGTCACCGGTGACCGCGGCGTAGCCGGCGGGCTCGGTGCAGGCGGCGGTGGTGCTGCCCGCGATGCCGTAGTCGTCGCCGTCGCCGTCCAGGTACCAGGTGGTGGCATCCACGGCGCCGCCGTCGACGTTGCCGTCGCAGTCGTCGTCGACGCTGTTGCAGACCTCGGTGCGGCCGGGGTTCACGGCGAACACGGCGTCGTTGCAGTCGGTGGCGTCGGAGACGTAGCCGGCGGGGGCGAAGCAGGCGTCGGTGCTGACCAGGGCGTCGCCGTAGCCATCGCCGTCGCCATCCTCGTAGAAGGTGGAGGCGTCGGTCGCGTTCTCGTCGGCGGTGCCGTCGCAGTCCTGGTCGACGCCGTCACACACCTCGGCGGCGCCGGGGTGGATGGAGGCCTGGGCGTCGTTGCAGTCGGTGCTGTTGGCGACGGTGCCGGAGGGCTGGTCACAGGCAGCCTGCAGGTTGGCCAGGTTTCCGTAGCCGTCGCCGTCGTTGTCGCCGTACCAGTTGGAGGCGTCGGTGGCGTTCTCGTCGATGGCGCCGTCGCAGTCGTTGTCGGCGTCGTCGCAGGTCTCGGGAGCGCCCGGGTACGTGGCGGCGGCCGCGTCGTCGCAGTCGGCGCTGTTGCCGACGAAGCCGGCGGGCTGGACACAGGCAGCGGTGGTGTCGAGGGCATCGCCGTAGCTGTCGCCATCGCCGTCGCCGTACCAGGTGGAGGCGTCCACGGCGTCGACGTCGACGTCGCCGTCACAGTCGTCGTCGATGCTGTTGCAGACCTCCGCGCGGCCCGGGTTCACCGCGAAGGCGCCGTCGTCGCAGTCGGTGCTGTCGGTGACGTAGCCGGCCGGCGCGTTGCAGGCCTCGGTGCTCAGCAGGGCATCGCCGTAGCCGTCGCCGTCGTCGTCCTCGTAGAAGGTGAGGAAGTCGGTGGCGTTGTCGTCGGCCACGCCGTCGCAGTCCTGGTCGACGCCGTCACACACCTCGGTGGCACCGGGGTGGATGGAGGCGACGTTGTCGTTGCAGTCGTTGCTGCTGGACACGGTGCCGGCGGGCTGGCTGCAGGCGGCCTGGGCATCGGCGAGCTCACCGTAGCCGTCGGCATCGGAGTCGCCGTACCAGGTGGTGGCGTCGGTGGCGTTCTCGTCGATGGCGCCGTCACAGTCGTTGTCGGCCGCGTCGCAGGTCTCGGGCGCGCCCGGGTGGGTCGCGGAGGCGGCGTCGTCACAGTCGGAGCTGTTGCCGACGTAGCCGGAGGGAACCGAGCAGGCCTGGGTGGTGCTCGAGGCATCGCCGTAGCCGTCGGTGTCGCCGTCGGCGTACCAGGTGGAGGCGTTGACCGCGTCGACGTCGATGTCACCGTCGCAGTCGTCGTCGATGCTGTTGCAGACCTCGACCCGGCCCGGGTTCACCGCGAAGACGGCGTCGTCGCAGTCGGTGCTGTTGACGACGTAGCCGGAGGGAACCGAGCAGGCCTGGGTGGTGGAGCCGCTGTCGCCGTAGCCGTCGCCGTCGCCGTCCTCGTAGAAGGTGAGGAAGTCGGAGGCGTTGTCGTCGGCCACGCCGTCGCAGTCCTGATCCACACCGTCACACACCTCGGTGGCGCCGGGGTGGATGGAGGCCTGGCCGTCGTTGCAGTCGGTGCCGGTGGACACGGTGCCGGAGGGCTGGCTGCAGGCAGCCTGGGCGTCGCCGGCATCGCCGTAGCCGTCGCCGTCGTCGTCGGCGTACCAGGTGGAGGCGTCGGTGGCGTCCTCGTCGATGGCGCTGTCGCAGTCGTTGTCGACGCTGTCGCAGGTCTCGGCGGCACCCGGGTAGGTGGTGGCCTCGGCGTCGTCACAGTCGCTGGCGTCGAGGACATAGCCGCTGGGCTGGCTGCAGGACTGCTGGGTGCTGCCGGCATCGCCGAAGCCGTCGCCGTCTGCGTCCTCGTACCAGGTGCCGTTGCCGGCCGCGCCCACATCGACGGTGCCGTCGCAGTCGTCGTCGACACCGTTGCAGACCTCGGTGCGACCGGGGTTCACCACGAACACCGTGTCGTCGCAGTCGGTGCTGTTGGAGACGTAGCCGCCGGGCGCGGAGCAGGCATCGAGGGCATCGGAGAGGTCGCCGTAGCCATCGCCATCGGCGTCGCCATAGAAGGTACTGGCGTCGGTGGCGCCGTTGTCGGCCACGCCGTCGCAGTCGTTGTCGACACCGTCACACACCTCGGACTCGCCGGGGTTCACGGAGGCCAGGGCGTCGTTGCAGTCGCCGGTGGTGGCCACGGTGCCGGAGGGCTGGTCGCAGGAGACCGTGACGTCGAGAGCGTCGCCGTACAGGTCGCCATCGTCGTCGGCGTACCAGGAGGTGGCGTCGGAGGCACCCTCGTCGACGGTGCCGTCGCAGTCGTTGTCGATGTCGTCGCAGATCTCGCCGGCACCGGGGTGGGCGGCGGCCTCGGCATCGTCGCAGTCATCGCTGGTGGTGACGTAGCCGGCCGGCTGGGCGCAGGCCTCGAGCTCGACGGAGGCGTCGCCGTGGGCATCGCCGTCGGTGTCGGCGTACCAGGTGACCGCGTCGATGGCGTCGCCGTCGATGTCGCCGTCGCAGTCGTCGTCGATGCTGTTGCAGACCTCGGTGCGGCCGGGGTTCACGGTGAACTCGGCGTCGTCGCAGTCGGTGCTGTTGGCGACGTAGCCGCTGGGGACGGAGCAGGCGTCGACGGCGTCGGAGAGATCGCCGTAGCCGTCGCCGTCGCCGTCGCCGTACCAGGTGGACATGTCGGTGGCGCCGTCGTCGGCCACACCGTCACAGTCCTGGTCGACGCCGTCGCACACCTCGGTGGCGCCGGGGTGGATGGAGGCGACCGCGTCGTTGCAGTCGCCGCTGGTGGCCACCGTGCCGGAAGGCTGGTCGCAGGCCAGCTGGGAGCCGATCCCGGTGCCATGGCCGTCGCCGTCGCCATCGGTGTACCAGGTGGAGGCGTCGATCGCGTTCTCGTCGATGGCGCCGTCGCAGTCGTTGTCGAGGTCGTCGCAGCTCTCCGGGGCGCCGGGGAACACGGCCACCGCGCCGTCGTCGCAGTCGGTGGCATCGCCGACATAGCCGGAGGGCTGGGCGCAGGCCTCGAGGGTGGCGGACGCATCGCCGAAGGCATCGCCGTCGGAGTCGGCGTACCAGGTGGGGGCGTCGACCGCGCCACCGTCGACGTCGCCGTCGCAGTCGTCATCGATGCTGTTGCAGACCTCGGTGCGGCCGGGGTTCACCGTGAAGGCGGCATCGTCGCAGTCGCCGTCGTTGCCGACGTAGCCGGAGGGGGCCGCGCAGGCGTCGGTGGTGGAGCCGGCGTCGCCGTAGCCGTCGGCGTCGCCATCGGCGTACCAGGTGCTCATGTCGGTGGCGCCGTCGTCGGCCACGCCGTCGCAGTCCTGGTCGACGCCGTCACACACCTCGGCGGCGCCGGGGTGGATGGAGGCCTGGGCGTCGTTGCAGTCGCCGCTCACGGCCACGGTGCCCGCGGGCTGATCACAGGTGACCTGGGCGTTCGAGCTGGTGCCGTAGCCGTCGGCGTCGGCGTCGGTGTACCAGGTGGAGGCGTCCGTCGCGTTCTCGTCGATGGTGCCGTCGCAGTCGTTGTCGGCGTCGTCGCAGGTCTCGGGGGCACCGGGGTAGGTGGCCGCCGCCGCGTCGTCGCAGTCGCCGCTGTTGGCGACGTGGCCGGAGGGCTGGGCGCAGGCCTCGGTGGTGGAGGAGGCGTCGCCCCAGGTGTCGGCATCGGCATCGGCGTACCAGGTGGACATGTCGATGGCGTCGCCGTCGATGTCGCCGTCACAGTCGTCGTCGATGCTGTTGCAGACCTCGGTGCGGCCGGGGTTCACGGCGAAGGCGGTGTCGTCGCAGTCGCCGTCGTTGCCCACGTAGCCGACAGGAGCGGAGCAGGCGTCGGTGCTGACGGAGCTGTCGCCGTAGCCATCGCCGTCGCCGTCGCTGTACCAGGTGGAGGCATCGGAGGCGCCGTCGTCGGCCACGCCGTCGCAGTCCTGGTCGATGCCGTCACACACCTCGGTGGCACCGGGGTGGATGGTGGCCTGGCCGTCGTTGCAGTCGGTGGCGTCGATGACCGTGCCGGAAGGCTGCTCACAGGCCAGCACGGGGGCGGCCAGGTTGCCGTAGCCGTCGCCGTCGACGTCGCTGTAGAAGGTCTGGGCGTCGGCCGCGGAGCTCTCGTCGACCACGCCGTCGCAGTTGTTGTCGAGGTCGTCACAGACCTCGATGCCACCCGGGAAGGCCTGGTCGGAGGTGTCGTCGCAGTCGTCGTCGCTCTCGACGTAGCCGACGGGCTGGTCACAGGCCTGGACACTGTCGGACGCGTCGCCGTACCCGTCGCCGTCGGTGTCCGCGTACCAGGTGAGGGGATCCACCGCGTCGTTGTCGATCAGGGTGTCGCAGTCGTTGTCGACACCGTCGCAGACCTCGTTGGCGTCGGGGTTGGTGGAGGCCTGCAGGTCGTCGCAGTCGTCGTTGTTGGGCACGTAGGAGCCGACGGGGTCGCAGGAGACGACGCTGTTGAGGCTTCCGCCGTAGGAGTCGGCGTCGGCGTCGAGGTACCAGGTCTCGGCGTCGGTGGCGTCGACGTCGACCTGGCCGTCACAGTCGTTGTCGAGGTCGTCGCAGACCTCGTCGGCGTCGGGGTTCACGTCCTCGTCGTCGTCGTTGCAGTCGCCGTCGACGTCGACGTAGCCGTCGGTGGCCTCGCAGCCCGCGATGGCCGAGCCGTTCAGGCCGAAGCCGTCACCGTCGAAGTCCTCGTAGAGGATCTCGGTGCCGTCGGAGGCGCCGACGTCGATCGTGCCGTCGCAGTCGTTGTCGATCTCGTCGCAGATCTCGTCGTTGCCCGGGAAGGACTCGGCCTCGTCGTCGTCGCAGTCGCCGGGGAGCGCGACGTGGTCGACGGGGGCATCACAGGCGAGCACGGCGGTGCCGGTGCCGAAGCCGTCGCCGTCGAGATCCTCGTACCAGGCGTACAGGTCGGTGGCGTCGTTGTCGATCACGCCGTCGCAGTCCTGATCGCGGCCGTCGCAGGTCTCCTCGGCGCCCGGGTAGACGTCGGAGGCAATGTCGTTGCAGTCGTCCGAGGACTCGACGTAGGAGCCGGGGGCGTCACAGGCGACGATGGTGGCGAGGGTGCCGCCCACGCCGTCGCCGTCGGCATCGAGGTGCCAGGTGTCGGCGTCGGTGGCGTTCTCGTCGATCGAGCCGTCGCAGTCGTTGTCGGCGTCGTCGCAGACCTCGTCGGCGCCGGGGAAGGTGGCGTCGTCGTCGTCGTCGCAGTCACCGCTGGCCGGGGCGTAGCCCTCCGGGGGGTCACAGCTGTCGACGGTGTCGGTGGCGATGCCGAAGCCGTCGCCGTCGTCGTCGAGGTACCAGGTGGCGGTGGAGGTGTTGCCGTCGTCGACGAGGCCGTTGCAGTCGTTGTCGAGGCCGTCGCACAGCTCCGTGGCGCCGGGGTAGACCGAGCCGCGATCGTCGTCGCAGTCGGTGGAGTCGGTGATGTAGCCGGCGGGCTGGCTGCAGGCGGACTGCATGTCGCCGGCATCGCCGAAGCCGTCGCCGTCCGCGTCGGCGTACCAGTCGATGGCACCGACGGCGTTGTTGTCGATCAGGGTGTCGCAGTTGTTGTCGACACCATCGCAGGTCTCGGTGGCGCCCACGTAGGTGGTGCTGTCGGCATCGTCACAGTCGTCGGAGACGTCGACGTACCCGGTGGGCTGGCTGCAGGCCTCCATCGAGGTGCCGGGATCGCCGTGGGTGTCGCCGTCGCCATCGGCGTACCAGGTGGGGGCGTCGACGCCCTCCTCGTCGGTGAGGCCGTCACAGTCGTTGTCGAGGCCGTCGCAGTACTCGTCGGCTCCGGGGTGGATGCTCATGACGGCGTCGTCGCAGTCGGTGGCATCGGAGACCTTGCCCGCGGGCTGGTTGCACGCCTGGACCTCGGTGTTGGGGTTGCCGAAGCCGTCGAGGTCGAAGTCGGTGTACCAGAGCTCGCCCACGCCATCGTCGATGAGGGCGTTGCAGTCGTTGTCGAGGCCGTCGCAGACCTCGGCCGCGGCGGGGTTGATCAGGATGTCGAGGTCGTTGCAGTCACCGGCGTCGAGGACGACGTCGTCGTTGCCCTCGCACGCCTGGATCCACGTGTCGTCGTCGCCGTAGCCGTCGCCGTCGACGTCGTAGTAGAAGGTGAGCGCGTCGACGGCGTCCTGGTCGGCCGTGCCGTCGCAGTCGTTGTCGATGCCGTCGCAGACCTCGTCGACGCCCGGGTTGATCGCGGCGTTGAGATCCTCGCAGTCGGTGCCCACGTACATGCCGTCCTCGTCGAGGACGCCGTAGCCGTCCTGATCGAGGTCGTCGTCGAGGGTGGCCTCGTCACAGTCGTTGTCGAGGCCGTCGTAGGGGACCTCCTGCGCGTTGGGGTGGACGAGCGGATTGCTGTCGTCGCAGTCCTCGTCGGCCGTGTAGCCGTCCTCGTCGTCATCCCTCTCCGAGTCGTCGAGGTAGTCATCCGGGTTGGTCACGACGACGTCGTTGCCCTTCGGGGGCTCTTCGTCGTGATTTCGACACCCTGCGGTGACGGCGAGGGTCAACAGTACTGGCAGCCACTTCATTTTTTCCTCCACCCCTAGCGGCGTCGCGACCATGATAGGCCAGACGTCACACCGATCCCAAACGCGGACGATCCCTTACAGGGTCAGGCTCGGGAACGATGTAGCGGGCGAAGAACCTCCGCGCAGCCCCAATCTTTGTCCGTATCGAATACGGACACGTGAAAAGCCGGGAATCAGCGAACCGAATTCGTCGATTGTGGAGGTTGGGGCAAATATTTTTCGCGCAAATCCCGAAGAAATTCTTTCTCGGAGAGGCCCGAATCGACCGCCTCGATCAGCGCGGAACCCACAATGGCACCGTCCGCATGACCCGTGAGATTCCGCACGTGCTCCGCGGTACGGATACCGAAACCGGCGCATACCGGTACCCTGGAAACGCCGCGAACCCGGTCGAGGTAACCGTTGACCTGCCGTGCATCCATGGATCCACCCGTGATGCCGGTGACCGTGACCGCGTAGGCGAACCCACCCTCCGGATCCGCCGTGAGCATCCTCAGGCGCTCCGGCGGCGTGACCGGTGTGACGAGGGAGATCACCGCCAGGCCATGGTCCCTGGCGAGATCCCGGAATTCGCCGGACTCCTCCCAGGGGATGTCCGGCAGGATGAAGCCCGCGATGTGGCAGGCTTCGGCCTCGGCCAGCAGCCGTTCGTATCCGTAGGCGTGCAGCGGGTTGGCGTAGCTCATCAGCACGATGGGACACCCCGGCGCCCTCGGCAGCCCCCGAAGGGTCTGCAGGATCCACGACAGCGTGACCCCCTGCTCCAGCGCCCGACGGGCCGCGGCCTGGATCACCGGGCCGTCGGCGGTGGGATCGGAGAACGGCACCCCGAGCTCGATCGCATCGGCCACGTCGCTGACCTCGAGCAGCCGCTCGGCAAAGCCATCGAGACCGTGCAGACCGGCCATCAGGTAGGGCATCAGGGCCGGCCGTCCCGGCACCTTCGGGTGGCGGATGGCGTGGCTGAGCGCGCGTGCGGGGCTGTTCATCGGGCCTCCCAGGCCTGCAGGATGGGCAGATCCTTGTCTCCGCGCCCGCTGCAGCCGATGACGATGCGGGCGCCGGGGTTGCTGCGGGCATACCGCCGGGCGCCGGCGAACGCGTGGGCCGACTCCACGGCCGGCAGGATGCCCTCGAGCCGGCACAGCTCCGCGAGGGCGTCCATGGCCTCCTCGTCGGTGACGGTCTCGTAGATGGCCCGCCCGACCTCCGCGAGGAAGGCGTGCTCGGGGCCGACGCCGGAGTAGTCGAGACCGGCGGAGACGGAGTGGGTCTCGACGACCTGGCCGTGGGGATCCTGCAGCAGCAGCGTGAGGGCGCCGTGCAGGATGCCGGGGGTGCCCCGCGCCACCGTGGCAGCGTGATCGCCGAGGCCCATGCCCCTGCCCCCGGGCTCGATGCCCAGGATCTCGACGTCCGTGTCGAGGAAGGGGTGGAACAGGCCCATCGCGTTCGAACCGCCGCCGACGCAGGCCACGACCACGTCCGGCAGGCCGCCGGCCAGCTCCTGGATCTGTTCGCGTGCCTCCTGGCCGAGCACCTTCTGGAACTCGCGGACCAGCCACGGATAGGGGTGGGGCCCCACCACCGAGCCGAGGCAGTAGAAGGTGGACTGGGGATCGGTGACCCAGTGGCGCAGGGCCTCGTCGATGGCCGCGCGGAGGGTGGCATCCCCGTGGGTGACGGGCACGACCTCGGCTCCGAGCAGCTCCATGCGGCGCACGTTGGGTGCCTGCCGCTCGACGTCGACCGCGCCCATGTACACCCGGCAGGGGATCCCCACCCGGGCACAGGCCGCCGCGGTGGCCACGCCGTGCTGGCCAGCCCCCGTCTCCGCCACCACGCTCTTCGCCCCCATGCGCCTTGCGAGGAGCGCCTGGCCCAGGGCGTTGTTGATCTTGTGGGCACCGGTGTGGGCCAGATCCTCCCGCTTCAGCCAGACCTCGGCGCCCCACGCCTCCGACAGGCGGGGCGCGTGGCTCAGGGGCGTGGGCCGCCCGACCCAGTTGCGGAGCATCCCGCGGTAGGCATCCATGAAGTCCGGATCCGCCAGCGCCTCGCGCGCCTCCTCCTCGAGCCGGATCACCGCCGGCATGAGGGTCTCCGCCACGAACCGTCCGCCGAAGCGGCCGAAGTAGCCGCGTTCGTCCGGAAAGGCCTCCCAGTCCATCTGCACCTTCACTGCACCCTCCCCCTGGCGGCGGCCACGAAGGCCTCCACCTTCGAAGCACTCTTCACTCCCGGCGCCGACTCGATGCCGCTGCTGACATCGACCGCGTGGGGACGCACATGCCGGATCCGCGCCGCCACGGTGTCGGGCGTGAGCCCTCCCGCGAGCACCATCGGACCGAGCTGGGCCAGCGCGGCCCCCCGGTCGTCGTCGCCGGCACTGCCCCCGCCGCCCCCGGACGGGCCGTCCCAGACGAAGGACCCGATGAGTCCCCTCACCTCCCGCCGCGTGCCGTCGAACCCGAGCGCACGGACGCGATCGAGCGCATCGGGACCGTCGACCACCACCGGCAGGAAGGCCCACGACGCCGGAAGGCCGGTGCCGTCGTAGCCGAGCCAGCCCTGCACCCCCGTGAGGGGCAGGTGGGCGATGGCTGCGACGTCCTCCGCCGTGACGTCGCGGAACACCGCCCAGCGCTGGACGTCCTCCGGGATCATCGACAGCAACCGCTCGGCGGTGGAGACGTCGACCCGACGCACCGACGGCGCGAACACGAGGCCGATGGCGTCCGGGCGACCCGCACCAGCCGCCATCACGTCGCGCGGGGTGGACAGGCCGCACAGCTTGATCAGCATCGCGCCCTCCCCTGCTCGATCATCGACCGCAGCAGCGCCTCGGGGCCATCCGACGCCATCAGGGCGGAGCCCACGAGGGCCATCCGGTAGCCGAGCGCGGCGGCCCGACCGACATCGGCCGCCGACGCCATCCCGCTCTCCGCCACGGCGACCGCACCGGGCGGCATCCGTGACGCCAGCCCCTCCAGCCGATCCGGATCCACCTGCAGCGTGCGCAGGTTGCGGGTGTTCACCCCCACGAGTCGTGGCTGCCCCGGTGCGGGCGGCACCCGCACCACCCGGGCGATGCGCCGCAGATCGTCCTCGTCGAAGGCCTCCCACAGCACGAACATCCCGAGCTCCCCCGCGAGGGCGTCGAGCCGGGCCATGGCGTCGTCGTCGAGGATGGCCGCGATGAGCAGCACGCCCGAGGCCCCCGCCGCCCGCGCCTGCCAGATCTGGTAGGGATCGACCAGGAAGTCCTTGCGCATCACGGGCACGGCCACGGCCCGCGCCACGGCCTGCAGATCGTCGAGGCGGCCATGGAAGCGCTCGGGCTCGGTGAGCACGCTGATCGCCGCCGCGCCGCCCCTGCCGTAGGCGGACGCCTGCCCCACCACCAGCTCCGACCGGTCGCCCTCGGGCACCCGGAGCACGCCCACGGAGGGCGCGGCGAGCTTGACCTCGGCGAGCACGTCGAAGCCGGACAGGTGAAGCGGCCAGGGAGCCGGCACATCGGCGAGCCGGGCCTGCAGCTCGGCCAGGGGCGTGGCAGCGGCATCGGCCTCGCATCGATCGGCCGAGCCCTGCGCCATGGTCCTGAGGAAGTCGCTCACGAGGCCCCCTGGGCCACCAGCTGCCTGAGCTTCTCGACCACGTTCCACGCGGCGCCCGAGTCGATGACCTCGGCGGCACGGGCGACCGCCTCCCGGCCGTTCTCGATGCCCTCCGCCAGGCGCAGCACGAGGGCGGCGTTGAGCAGCACGGCGTCGCGGAAGGCCCCTTTTCGGCCCTGGAGCATGCGGCTCATCGCGAGCGCGTTGCGCTCCACGTCGCCCCCGACGAGCTCCATCGGCGAGCACCGGGGGATGCCGAAGCTCGTGAGCGGCTCCACGTCGAGGGAGCGCACCTCGCCCTCGGCGACCGACCACAGCTTGAAGGGACCACAAGGGGTGGCCTCGTCCCACCCCGGGCTGCCGTGCACCACGTAGGCCCGCTCGACGTCCATGTCGGCCAAGGCGTGGGCGATGAGCTCGCAGGTGGCGTAGGAGTACGCCCCCACCAGCTGGAACCGCGGACGCACCGGGTTGGTGAGCGGTCCGAGCAGGTTGAAGATGGTGCGCACGCCCAGCGCACGGCGCACGGGCACCACGGCGGCCGTGGCCGGGTGGAAGGCCGGCGCGAACAGGAAGGAGAACCCCGAGGCGTCCATCTGGGCCTGCACCTGGGCGGGCCCCGTGGCGAGCGGGACGCCCATGGCCTCGAGGACGTCGGCAGAGCCGCAGCGGGACGAGACCGAGCGGTTGCCGTGCTTGACCACACCGAGCCCGGCGCCGGCCAGGACGATGGCGGTGGCCGTGGACACGTTGAAGCTGTGGGCGCCGTCGCCGCCGGTGCCCGCGGTGTCGACCAGGATGCGATCGGTGACCAGCGGCACCTCGACGGCCTCGGAGATCATCCCCTGGGCCGCGCCACGGACCTCCTCGGCCACGGGGCCCTTGGCCTGCAGCGCCACCAGGATGGCGGCCTTCATGCGCTCGTCGGCATCGGGCCGCGTGAGCCACACCACCAGCGCCTTGGCCTGCTCGACCGAGAGGGATCGACCTTCGAGAAGCTGGGACAGCACACGGTTCACGAGGCCTCCTGGGCCAGGAAGTTGGCGAGGAGCGCCTCCCCCTCAGGGGTGAGGACGCTCTCGGGGTGGAACTGCACCCCGAACATCGGCAGCTCGGTGTGTCGCATGCCCATGAGCTCGCCCTCCTTGGTGAAGGAGGTGGCGACGAGCTCGGGGGGCAGGGACTCCCGATCGACGATGAGCGAGTGGTAGCGGGCCACCTGGGTGGGGTTCTTCAGCCCCTCGTACAGGCCCCGATCATCGTGGAAGCAGTCGGACGCCTTGCCGTGCATCAGCCGGGGCGCGTGGACGACGTCGGCGCCATGCACGGCCGCCATGGCCTGGTGTCCCAGGCAGACCCCGAGGATGGGGACCTCGCCTTCGAAGGCGCGGATCATCTGCATGGACACACCCGCGTCCTCCGGGCGACCCGGGCCGGGGGAGATGCACAGGTGGGTGGGGGCCCACTGCCGGGCCTCCTCGACCGTGATCTCGTCGTTGCGGGCCACGCGAACCTCGGCGCCGAGCTTCATGAACGCCTGGGCAAGGTTCCAGGTGAAGGAGTCGTAGTTGTCGATCAGGAGCAGTCGCGGACTCACAGGCCCTCCTTCGCCAGCTCGAGGGCGGCACGTGCCGCGGCAGCCTTGGCCATGCACTCCGCGTATTCCTTGTGGGGCACGCTGTCGGCCACCACGCCGGCCCCCGCCTGCACCCGGTAGGTGCCGTCCTGGAACACCATCGTGCGGATGGCGATGGCCTGATCCATCACGTCGCCGTGGCCGAAGTACCCCACGGTGCCGGCGTACAGGCCCCGGCCGACGGGTTCGAGCGCGTCGATGAGCTGCATCGCACGGACCTTGGGCGCACCGACCACGGTGCCGGCCGGGAAGGTGGCGGCGAACAGGTCGAAGGCGTCGGCATCGGGTCGCAGGACGCCCTGCACCCCGCTGACGATGTGCATCACGTGGCTGTAGCGCTCGATGATGCGACTGGGGTGCACGTGCACCGAACCGGCGACCGCCACCCGGCCCAGATCGTTGCGGGCGAGATCCACCAGCATCACGTGCTCGGCCGCCTCCTTGGGGTCGGCCAGCAGCTCCTTCTCGAGGGCCACATCGCTGCGCTCGTCGTCGCCGCGAGGCCTGGTGCCCGCGATGGGCCGTAGCGTGGCCTCCCGGCCCCGGAGCTTGACGAGGGCCTCGGGGCTGCTGCCCACCACCTGCAGCGCTCCGTCGTCGAAGAAGTACATGTAGGGAGACGGGTTGAGCAGCCGGAGCGCGCGATAGGCCTCGAAGGGCGGCACGTTGGTGCGCCCCTGGAGCCCCACGCTCATCACGAGCTGGTAGACGTCGCCCTCATGGATGTGCGCCTGGATGCGCTCGACCGCCTCGACGTAGTCGCCCTCGTCGAGGGTGGGCACGCCCGGCCCCACGAATCGCTCCCCACCGGCCGCCGGGGGCACGGGACCCGCCAGCGCATCCACCACCTTGGCGCGGATGGCCAGGCGGTCGCCCTCCGGGCCCGCGTGGAGCACGGCGGCGCGTCGGGTGGCGTGGTCGAACACCAGCAGCGAGTCGGTGGCCAGGCAGGACAGCTCGGGGTGACCGATCCCGACCGCCTGGTCGCCCACGGCCTCGAAACGGCGGACGATGTCGTAGGCCATGGCGCCGACGAGACCGCCGCTGAAGGGCAGGCCCGCCTCCGGCAGGAGCACGGGGGCCTGGGCGAGTGCCTCCCGGAGGCGATCGAGGAATTCCTGGCGGGAGGTAGGCACGGGATGCAGGGCGTCGCCGATGCGGAAGCCGTCGTCGTCGAGGCGGACGACGAGCGCATCACCGAAGCCGATGAACGAGTAGCGCCCCACCCTCTCGCCGCCCTCCACGGACTCCAGCAGGAAGCGGGGCTGGAGATCACGCAGCTTGAGGAACGCAGACACCGGGGTGTCGAGGTCGGCGGCGAGGTCGAATGGTGCTTTCATGGGCCGTCTCTTCGGGTGAGCGGCAGGGTTTAGCAGAACCACCCCAAGCGAACACCTCCTTTGTGTGCCTTCACTGTGCACCATGCGAAAACGGCCGTCCACGGGCCCGTCGACGCCTGCGGGTGAGGGCCACCACCAGCAGCCAGCCCGCCGCGTGGGTGCGTTCCGGGGCAAAGCGGCATCCACCCTCGGGATCCAGCGCGACGGGGCCTCCCGTGACCGGCTGACCACATCCGCGGGGCGGCAGGGTGGTGCCCCCACCCGCCGCGGGGACGGGATCGCCGTTGGTGGCGCCGGGCGAGCAGTGGGTGGTGAGCATGAGGTCGTCGGCGGAGACATCGGAGTCGGCCCCGTCGATGCGGCGTGCGAGGCACTGGTTGGACTGGGGATCGTCCGCCACGACGTCGGGCACCGCGCCATCGTCTTCGGCGAGCGCATCCTCGTTTCGGCCCCCGTACAGCAGGGCGTCCGCGCGTCGACCGAGGCAGTCGCGCAGGATGACGGCATCGCCGCCGGAGCCGCCGTACAGATCGAACGAGACCGCCACCAGATCCACGACCTCGGCCCGGACGCCACCCACCACGAGGAACTCGCCAGGAGCGATGGAGGCGCCGGAGGGGAAGGTGAACAGGTGCGCTGCCTCGGGTGCGCCGTGCTCGTCGACCCGGCTGGCCTTGTGCAGGGTCCAGCCCGCGAGATCGACCACCTCGGACGAGACCAGCTCCACCCACTCCGCCTGCACGTCGCTGTCGGTGCCGGCAGGGTCCGGCAGGAACTCGTTGATCTTCACCGGCGCTCCCGCATCCCGGCACTGCAGATCCTCGTTGGGCAGCCCGGGCGTGCCCTCGGGCAGCAGCAGGAAGTCGGCGACCGATCGATCGGAATCCAGGCCGTCGGCCCGTCGGGCGAGGACCTCGTCGTTGCCGGGACGAGGTGCGCCCTCGTCGGGGACGTGGCCGTCGTCCTCGGAGAGCAGGTCTTCGTTGGGGCCACCGTAGACGACCGTGTCGATGCCGGTGCCCTCGCAGTCCGAGAGGATGACGGCATCGCCCCCGGCGCCCGAGTACAGATCGAACCCGCTGGTGGTGAGATCGGCCGCCGACAGCTCTCCTCCCACGACGAGGTGAGCCCCCGGCGCCAGGGTGGCCCCCTGGGGGAAGGTGAACCGCACCGACGCAGACACGCCGTCGGCATCGGCCCGGTTGGCCCGGGAGAGGGTCCAGCCGGAGAGCTGTACGACCTGCCCGGACACGCCGTACAGCTCCACCCACTCGTTGGCGGCTTCGCCGTCGGCGCCGGCGGGGTTGACCATGAGCTCGTTGATGACGACGTCACCCGGCACGCCCGCCTGCTCGCAGGTCGCATCCGTGACGCCGACGTTCTCGAGCCCGGGAGTGGCCGCGACCACCGAGAAGTCGAGGGCGGGGACGTCGGAGTCGGTGCCGTCCGGGATGCGGGCCAGGGCCAGCCCGGAGGCTGGAGACGGGGCGAGATCCTCGGAGGGAACGGGCAGGCCCCACTCGTCGAGGAAGGCCTCTCCGGGCGTGTTGGAGGCCCCGTAGGCCACCACATCCTGCACCCACCCGTCGCAGTCGACCAGCCGGACGGCATCGGAGCCGGAAGAGGCATTGGGCAGCGAGCCGGACGGTTCGATCACCAGGACGTCGCTACCGGACAGCCCCGCCGCATCCCCCGCGACCACCAGCCGCTCCCCGGGCGCGAGGCTTCGTTCTGGGAGCGTGAACGCCGTGCGGTAGCCCGCCGTGGAGGCGTCGGACTCCTCGGGATGGGTGGCGACCTCGAGGGTCCAGCCTTCGAGATCGACGGTGGTGTAGGGGTCGATGTTGAGGAGCTCGACCCACTCGGCGCCGGCATCGGTGCCGTCCGGGTTCGCCACCAACTCGTTGATCACCACTTCGTACAGCCCGTATCCACACGCCCCGAAGGCCGGTGAAGCCCCCACGAGCCCCATCACCACGATCAGCCACGACACCTTCATCGGTACCCTCCCACAGGGCGCCGAACATACAGAAGTCGTGGTTCAGCGGGCGTTTCCGCTGCGCCTCACGAGCTGGGTTTCCGGGCGGGCACCTTCAGGGCGCGGTGTCGCCCGTCTCCTGCACCGGCGACGTGCCGGTATCCACAGGCGGCTCCTCGCCGGTGTCGGTGCCGGTGTCCAGCCCCGTGTCCGGCCCCCCGTACTCGGCGTACGGCCCCGTCTCCCCGTCGTAGGAGGCCAGCGGGATGTAGCGCACGTGCGCCGTGTAGCCCCGAGGCCACTCCTCCTCCACGAGGGTGACGGCGTTGTTCATCGGGTTCCAGGAGAACACCACGCAGTTGTCGGAGGGACAGGCCTCGTCGTACAGCTCCGGCCTGCCTGCCTGTCGCTCGAGGTCGACGAGCACGTTGACCCCCTCGATGATCTCGCCCGCCGGACCCTCGAACCACATCTCGAGGGTGCGGTCTGCGGGAACCTCCTGCAGGTACATCCGGGTGATGATCGACGCCTCGTCCACGCCGAAGGCCCGGTACAGGCCCCTGTAGTCGCCATCACACAGGTCGATCACCTCGCCGTCGAAGCGGCTCGTGATCTCCATGAACTCCACGCCGCGGGCGGCCTGCTCGAACTCGTCGCTGTCGCCGTCGCTGTCGGCGCCACAGCTGCTCGTCTCTCCCTTCTGGACCACCGCGGAGACCCGGATGGCCTCGTTGGACGACTTCAGCCCCTTGAGGAACAGCTCGAAGGCATCGAGGCTCATGGAGTCGCCGGAGTCGTCGTCCTCGTCGGACAGGAAGACGATGTTCAGGTGGGCCTCCTCCCGCAGGAAGGAGCCGTTGAACGTCGACAGCACGGGCTCGCTCAGGGCCTGGTTCGCAGACAGGCGACCGAACTCCGACTGTGCCTCGTCCGGGTAGTCGAGGATGACATCGGGCTCCGGGAAGATGTCCGCCCAGGCCTGCACCAGTCGCTCCGCCGGATCGTTGGCACCGTTGGTCAGGAGCAGGGCGTCTTCACCGACCCCCATGAGGCGACCGGAGCCGCTCATGTCGATCAGGCCCACCTGCCAGTGGCCGCCGAACGCCTCCAGCCGGCGGAAGGTCTCGGGAAGCACGTCGAGGAGCTTCGCCTCCACGGGACGGTGCTCGGAGAACACCATGGACGCCGTGCGGTCCGCCACGAACAGGATGTCGGCGTCGACCACGGGAGGGATCTCGAGGGTCTCCTCCCGCATCAGCTGATCGATCGGCGTTCCCGGATCCTGGCCGGGAGGAGGTGTCACCACACCGGCGATGTCGCATCCCACCATGGCCAGTACGCCTGCAAGGCCCCATGTCGTTCGCATGTCACGTCTCCCAAGTGGCACCGGAGTGTAGCCGAACCCCGCCCCACCGTCAGTTCAATCCCGCCTGCCCCACCGGATGCCCACGTCTGCCCCCGGGATGGGATAGGGTCGTCCCCGGAGATCCGATGACCACCCTGCCGAGCATGCTGCGCCGCTGGCTGAAGGACACCACCTCCATCGAGGCACCGGAGGAGTCCCGCGCGGACTGCCTCGACTGCACGATGTGCACCGCCCACGACTGGACCAGCCGCCACCGGGGCCTCCGGTTCCACCCGGACACACGGTGCTGCACCTACAAGCCCGACCTGTTCAACCACCAGCTCGGCGCCATGTTCGCCGCCCCCGGCGAGGTGTCCGCGCACGGCCTGCGAACCGTCCGCGAACGGCTGCACCACGAAGAGGTGTCCGCTCTCGGGCTGCTGGTGCCCACCGAGGAGCGGGCCGGCTACGATCGGCTCGTCCGGGCCGGTCGCTTCGGCCGCAGTCCCAGCCACCGCTGCCCCCACCTCGACCCACAGGGCGCCTGCGGCATCTGGGCCCACCGCAACAGCGTGTGCTCCACGTGGTTCTGCCGCCACGAGCGCGGGGCCTACGGCGAAGGCTTCTGGGTGGCCATCCGCGAGCTCCTCGGCGCCGTGGAGAAGACCCTCGCCGTCGCCAGCGCCCAGGCCGTCCTCGGCCCCGGGCCCCTCGAGCTCCAGCGGTGGCAGGGCAGCGTGGAGGACTTCTTCATCGCCTGCCACGAGCATGCGCGCTCGATGTCCTGGCAGCAGATCGCCCACCTCGCGCCACCGGCCTTCCATGGGGCCATCCACATGGCCGAGCTGGCCTGGAAGGTCCTGCGCGACACCGACAGCCTGCCAGACGCCGCCACCGTCCAGCCCCATGATCTGGTCGGGATCCGCGAGGGCCAGGCGCTGGTGCTGGGCTACTCCGACGTCGACCCGGTGATCATCCCGGCACCGCTGTACGAACGGCTGTCGTCCTTCGACGGAAGGCCCCTGTCCCAGGTGTGGGAGGAGATTCGTCAGGTGCTCGGTCCATCGCTGGCGTCGCCGGACCACCTGCGCACCCTGGTGGACTTCGATCTGATCCGGTGAAGCCTGCACGGCACCTCGTGTCGCCATGCTAAGGGCCGCCCGGAGTTTCCCCATGATCGTGATCACCGGCGCACGACGCTCAGGGACATCGCTGTGGATGCGGCTGTACAAGGAGGCGGGCCACCCGATCATCGGTCAGGCTTTCCCCTCGCACTGGGCCTCGTCCATCGCCGAGGCGAACCCCGATGGGTTCTTCGAGGCCCCCCTGCGCCACGGCATCGACGCCCGGAGCAACCCGGACCCCATCACGGGCGAGCACTACACCCCCGCCTCCACACGGGGTCGTGTGGCCAAGATGTTCATCCCCGGGCTGTTGCGCACCGACGGCGCCTACGTGGAGAAGGTGGTCCTCACCTTCCGGGACTGGCGCCGCGTGTGGGCGTCCACCGAGCGCCTGTACGCGCTGGAGGCCTGCTGGCACCAGATGCACGGCGCCGTCGACGAGCCCCGCCACTGGCACAGCGAGCACCCCTCCGTGCCGTGGCCGGTCGCCTGGTGGCACGAACACACCGCCCTGCTCGCCGATGCCCGCCGCCGTGGCCTGCCGGTGCACCGGATCGACCTGCTGGCCCTGCAGGAGGGCGCCCCGTCCTGTCTCGCACGGCACTTCGGCGCCGAGGCGGCGGCGTCACTGGCCGGTCTCGTCACCCGCACCTCCTCGCCCTCCTCCGAACGACGCCTCGACGCCGAGACCGAGCAGATCCTCGATCACCTGCTCGCGCTGCTCCGGCGTCCGGCCGACCCCGGCGAATCGGACTGGCGCGTGCTCGACGCCCACCGGGAGCGGCTGATCTCACGCTGGGGTCCCTACGACCCCGAGGCCGTCGACCGGGGCTGAACCGTGCCCGGACGAGCGGCGGGCGGCCGCAGCCGGGCTCCCGGCAGGGCACATGGCCCCGTCCGCCGGCCCCCGAACGCCAGACGCCCCGCCCGCACCGCGCGTCCTCCGGTCCGTGTCCCCGGGAGCACGTCGGAAGATCACCGCGAAACAACACGCGCGAAACGCCTCTTATCGACAAGACCCGACAGGAAGTGCACGCTTCGGGTCGTGGATGTCGTCCACCGCTGGTAAGGAATCCAGCAGGACCCGATCGCGACCAGAGGTGTCAGATGGAACTGACCGACGCCGTGGAAACCCTCACCGAGCTGCTCTTCGACGACGCCACCGGCGATCTGGAAGAGCTGCTCGACAATCTCGAGGAGCTCCAGGAACAGGAGGATCACGAGGAGATCGCCGATCTCACCGGCATCGGCGATCCCGACATCGCCTCGCTGCTGATCGACAGCGGCCTGTCCACAGACGGCCTCCTCGCGCTCGCCTGTGCGCCCGTGCTGCACCTCCTCCGCCGCAGCGGCCTCGACGCCAGGCAGCTGAAGGACGAGCTCGGCCACCTGTCGAGCAGCCTCACAGGTGCGCCCCTCGGCATGCTCATCGAGCTGGCCGACTCCCTCGAGGACGCCGACGTCCTGGAGGCCTGGACGGCCTGCTGGGAGAGCCTGGACGACGCGCTCGCCACCGCCGACCGCCTGAGCCTGGCCCAGACCCTGTACGCCAACGTCGAGCAACTCGCCGACGAGCTGCGGGAGCTGGTCGACGACGTGAGCGCCCAGGTGGACTCCCCCGCCGAGCCCCTCGAGCGCCTGCTCGCCTGAGGGCACAAGGGCCCGAGACTCCCCCCAGAACGCAGAAGACCCCGCCAGTCGGCGGGGTCTCGCGCTTCGGGAGCGGGGTGTCGGGCGGCTCAGAGCGCCGCTTCGACCGCCGCGAAGAAGGTGCGTGCATCGGCCTTGCCGCCCAGGGACAGCGGACGCGCCGCGCCCCCGATGGCCACCTGGGCCGCATCACCGAGGCGCTGACGGGCGTCGTCGAGGCCGAGGTGCTCGAGCAGGTACAGCGTGCTCATCAGCATGGGCATCGGGTCGTCCGCGGAGCCGCGCTGGGCCACCGAGAACAGGGTGCAGTCGTCGCCCATGTTGATGGAGGGCGCATTGACGCGGCCGCCGACGAGGCCGGCACCGAGGTCGCCCACGATGTCGCCGAACAGGTTGCCGGTGAGCAGGACATCGAACTGGTGGGGGTTGACCACGAGCTTCATGCAGCAGGCATCGACGATGACCTCGTCGCACTCGACGTCCGGGTAGTCCTCGGCCACCTTCTTCGCCGTGCGCAGGAACAGGCCGTCGGACAGCTTCATGATGTTCGACTTGTGCACGATCGTGACCTTCTTGCGGCCCTTGGCACGGGCGAACTCGAAGGCGTGCCGCGCGATGCGCTCACAGGCACCGGCTGTGGTGACCTTGAGGGACTCGAACACACCGGGCACGGACTCGTGTTCGAGGTTGGCGTAGATGTCTTCGGTGGTCTCGCGGACGACCCACAGATCGACGCCCTGGTACACCGAGTCGATGCCCTCACGGCTCACGAGCGGGCGCATGTCGGCGTAGATGCCGAGCGCCTTGCGGAGCTGGACGATGGGGGGCAGCTCGCCCACCTCGCGGTTGCCCCAGTAGAAGCCCACGAGGGCCACCTTGTTGCGACGGATGGACTCCAGCAGTCCCTCGGAGGGACGCGGGGAGTCATCTGGCGGGGGGGTCTCGAAGGTGATGTCGGCGCCCGCTGCCTTGAGCAGGGGCTGGAGGAGATCGACGACGACCTGATCGGTGGAGTCGCCGCGAACCAGCGTGACGGGGATGGTCATGGCAGCTCCTACAGCTTGTCGATGATGGCGGAGGTGAACTCTTCGGTGCCGGCGGAACCGCCCAGATCACCGGTGAGGTGCCTGCCTTCGGACAGCACGTCGTGGATGGCCTGGTTGATGGCGTCGGCCACCTTGTGCTCACCCATGTGACGCATCATCAGCACGCCGGACAGCAGCACGGCGAGGGGGTTGGCGATGCCCTTGCCCGCGATGTCCGGGGCGGTGCCGTGGACGGCCTCGAACACTGCGATGTTCCTGCCCACGTTGGCGCCCGGCACCACACCGAGACCACCCACCAGGCCCGCGGCCAGGTCGGAGATGATGTCGCCGTACAGGTTCTGCAGCAGCAGGACGTCGAAGTCGCTGGGATCCTGGGCCATGTCCATGGACACCGAATCCAGCGTGCGGGCCTCGGCCTGGATGAAGGGGTAGTCCTCGGCGACCTCGAAGAAGGCGTCCACGAACGCGCCGTCCGCCAGCGGCAGCACGCTGGTCTTGTGGCAGACCGTGACCTTGCGACGACCGTGGTTGCGGGCGTACTCGAAGCCCCAGCGGGCGATACGCTCGCCAGCTTCGCGGGACGAGACCTTCATCGTGACGATGGTGCCCGGGGTGACCTCGTGTTCGATGCCGCTGTACAGACCCTGGGTGTTCTCCCGCAGGACGACGAGATCGACACCCTTGTAGGGGGACTTGATACCCGGGAGGGACTGCACGGGACGCAGGCCGGTGAACAGATCGAGGCCCTTGCGCAGCCCGACGTTGGGGCTGGAGTAGCCACCGCCCTTGGGGGTGGTGAGCGGGCCCTTCAGGCCGATCTTGTTGCGGCGAAGGGAGGTGAGGACGACCTCGGGCAGAGGCGTACCGTATTCCTCGATGCCCTTCAGGCCGGCGGGGACCTTCTCCCATTCCACCGGGGCACCCGCCGCCTCGAGGATGCGGCAGGTCGCGCCGGTGACCTCGGGTCCGATGCCATCACCTTCGAGCAGTGTGACGCGATACTTCATGGGTTCTCCTGGAAAACGATGAGCAGGGTAACATTCCAGCGGCCGTCGATCCCGTGGGCGCAACACTTCTCACCTTTCGCCGCCCCATGTCGCCGACCGGTCACGGATCATCGGTTTTGCGAGGAGGCGCGATTGCACTTGCTGTCCGTGGCGACGGGCGGCTACGTTCTGGTCCGGGATCGCCCTTGCGAGGAGCCCTCATGACCCGTTCCCACGCCACGCCACCCGCGCAGTCCGCCGAGCCCCGCTGGCGCCGCGTGCGCCAGTGGTTGCAAGGCAGCGAAGCATGGGCGGAAGACCTCCTGCAGCACCTCGGCCTCGACCACCCCCCGGTCGACCCCTTCGAGGTCGCCCGCCGCCTCGACATCCGCATCGTGCCCAGCCTGCTCCTCTCCAACCTCGGTGAGGCCCACATCTCCGGTGACGAGGCCGTCATCCGCCTGCACCAGGACGACGCCCCCCTCCGGCAGCGGTTCACCGTGGCCCACGAGCTCGCCCACATCCTCCTGCACCCGGCGGGCACCTACGGTCGCCCCCGGCCGGGCGCCGCAGCGGCCTCCCAGGAGCTCGAGGCCAACCGGTTCGCGGCCTCGCTGCTGATGCCCGCCCACTGGGTCGACACCGTCGCCAGCCAGGCCGCCCGCGACGACGCCCCCACCCCCGAGCGCATCCAGCGGGTCGCGTCCACCTTCCGCACCTCCCCCGAGGCCACCACCCGTCGCCTTCGTGAGCTCGGCTGGCTGCGGCGCTGAACCCCGGCGGCCAGATCCGGTCCGCCCCGGCCGTGCCCCTGTGCCCCCGGGCTCTCGTTCGGTACAGTGGATGCCTTCCCCGAAAGGATGGCGCAGCCGTGACACGAACCCCAGAAGCCCACGAGGGTGCTCCCACATCCGAAGACTGGCACGCCGCCCTGCCCCACCCCGAGGGCGAGCGGCCCACAGATGCCGTGCAGACCATCCAGACCCTCATCCAGGGCATGGATCGCACCGAGCTCGAGCGCACCCACAACCTGCTGCAGTGGCGCTACGAGGAGATGAGCGCCCCGTCGCCCAGGCTGCAGCCGGCGGAGTCCTTCGAGCCGCCGCCCTACCCCCTCGGGGGCGACGCGGAGGATGCGAAGTTCCGCCCCTACCAGCTGGCGCGCGCCCTCGCGGCCGCCGTCCTGGGCACCGCCGGCATCGCGCTGGCCACCTGGGTCATCGTCGGGTTCGCCGGCGAGGTCCTGCGCGACAGCTACACCCTGGCCACCACGCTCGTCAGCTCCCCCGAGGCGGCCGCCACCGTCACCGAGCACTCCCGCTGGGTGCTCCTCGCGGTGCTCGTCGGCCGGCCGGCCATCGTCTACTTCGCCCTGCGCTACTCCCTGAGCATGTGCTACGCCGCCGTCGACGCGCTGGAGCCGCTCTTCGCCCAGTACAACAAGGGCTACAAGACGCCCCCACGCTACGAATATGGCAGTCCGGGCCGCAAGGGGCTCGGCTTCATCGACAAGCTCCTGGGGGCCGTGCTCGTGGGCCGGGCCGTGCAGCCTCCGGATCTGCGCGACCGCGACTGACCCTTCCGCGTCACGATGTGTCCGGATCCGGATCCGCCACATCGGGGTGCCACCGCTCTGTCGCTTGAAGTAGCATGACGAAGCCGGCTTTTGTGGACACCACCATGTCCGAAGGGTTCCGGACCGGCGGTTGACGCCGCCGAAAGGGTGACGAGGCTGCACCCATCGCTCCCGATGAAAGGGCACATGGAGTCCGTCAGATGTTCTTCGACCCGCTGTACCTGATCCTCGCCATCCCCGGCATGGTCCTGGGCCTGTGGGCCCAGATGCGCGTGAAGAGCGCGTTCAACAAGTGGTCCCGCGTGGCCACCTCCCGCGGCATGACCGGCGCCCAGGTGGCGGCCGCCATCCTGCAGACGGAGGGCATCACCGGCGTGAGCATCGAGCCCGTCCGGGGCTTCCTCACCGATCACTACCACCCCGGCGAGAAGGCCCTGCGCCTGTCCAACGAGGTGTTCAACGGCCGGAGCGTGGCCGCCGCCGGCATCGCGGCCCACGAGGTCGGCCACGCGGTCCAGCACGCGCGAGGCTATGCCTGGCTGGGCATGCGCAGCGCCCTCGTGCCCGTGGTCAGCTTCACCAGCCGCATCGCGATGCCCATGTTCTTCGGCGGCTGGCTCCTCGGGGGCATGAGCCAGGGCAACAGCGGTCTGGCCACCGCGATGGTCCAGATCGGCGCCATCGCCTTCGCCGGTGCCGTCGTCTTCCAGCTCGTCACCCTGCCCGTCGAGTTCGATGCCTCCCGGCGCGCCCTGGCCGCCATCGACAAGGGCCGCATCGTCACCGGCGAGGAGTACAAGGGCGCCCGCCAGGTGCTCTCCGCGGCGGCCCTCACCTACGTGGCCGCCGCGATGCAGGCCGTGATGACCCTGCTGTACTTCCTCATCCGGGCGGGGCTCATCGGCGGCAACGACGACTGACCCGGTCGTTCCGGCACACCTGGAACCCGCCCACCGGCGGGTTCCGCCATTCTTGGCGCCCATCTGACCCGGTGCACACGGGCTGACGGGCAGGATGCCCGTCCGGAGGGTTATCCCCCCCTCCCCGCCTGCACCGGATCCACCATGGACGTCGCCTCCAGCTCCATCCTGTTGCCCGCCACCTTCGCCGGCGCCGTCGCCATCGGCGCCACCGTGGCCATCGAACGCTTCGGTGGTCGGCTCGGCGGCGTCCTCGGCTCCCTGCCCACCACCATCGTCCCCGCGAGCTTCGGCTTCTGGGCCCACAGCGCCAACCCCACCGACTACCAGCAGGCCATCGCCGTGGTGCCCGCCGCGATGCTGGTGAACGCCCTGTTCCTGTGGTCGTGGCAGCTCCTGCCCTCCCGCCTCCCGCGCGCCACCATGGGCCGGAGCCTGGCGATGATGGTGGTGGCCTCCCTCGCGGTGTGGGGCACCGGTGCGGCCGCCCTGTACGTGCTGATGCAGCGCCTGGACACCGTCTCCCCGCTGTGGATCGGCGTCACCGGCCTGCTGGCCATCGTGGTGGTGGGCCTGCTCGCCACCGCCCGCCACGTCCCGGCGCCCCGGGGCAAGCGCAGGGTCGGCGTGGCCGCCCTGCTCTCCCGCGGCGTGCTCGCGGCGATCGCCATCTACGGTGCCATCACCCTGTCGAGCCTCGGCTCTCCCATGCTCGCCGGCATGGCCAGCGTGTTTCCCGCCATCTTCCTCACGGCCATGGTGAGCCTGTGGGTGGCCCAGGGCGCCGCGGTTCCCCTCGGCGCGGCGGGCCCCCTCATCCTGGGATCCACCGCCGTGTGCCTGTACGCGCTGCTGTCTGCCGTGCTCGTGCCGTCCATGGGCGTGGGCATGGGCTCCCTGGCGGCCTGGATCGGCGCCGTCGGCCTCGGTAGCGTGCCCGCGGCGGCCTGGTTGCGTCGACCCATCCCGGTTCCTGCCGATACCTGAGCCGCGGGGCCTGTGGTACGGTGCCGCCCCCACATGGGAGGTCCCGCCATGACCCGGTTGTTCGTGCCTTCTGCGCTGCTCCTCTGTTCCGGCCTCGTCGCCTGCAACGACGACCTCACCACCGACGACGTCGGCCCCACCGACGAGGTGGCGGGTCGCCAGGGCCTCACCTGGCACGACGACATCGCCCCGTTCCTGGCGGACAACTGCGCCGGCTGCCACCAGCCCGGCGGCATCGCGCCCTTCGCCCTCACCTCCTACGAGCAGGTGAAGAGCCTCGCCCCGGTCATCGAGCAGTCCCTCGTCGCCGGCAGCATGCCCCCATTCGACGCCCAGACCACCGAGGAGTGCACCCCGGTGGCGGACTACCTGCACGATGCGCGCCTGAGCGCCACGCAGATCGCCGACTTCCGCCAGTGGGTCGAAGAGGGCATGGTCGAAGGGGAGCCCAAGGCCGCCCCCGAGCTGCCGGCGCCAGACCACATCGAGGATCCGGACGCCGTGCTGGCCCTGCCCGCGCCGTTCGAGGTCACCGGCACCCGCGACATCTACCAGTGCTTCCGCATCCCCCTGGAGACGGACGTCGACGTGTTTCTCCAGGCGCTCGAGGTCCTTCCCGACAACGATCAGGTCGTCCACCACGTGCTCGTGTGGGCCGATCCCGACGACGCCTCCGCCGATCTGGTCAACGAAGACGGCAACTACCCCTGCGGCGGCACACCGGAGTTCGGCAACACCAACCTGCTCGGCATCTGGACCCCGGGCGCCGGGGTCTCCCGCCTGCCCGAGGGCACCGGCGCCACCCTGAAGGCCGGCTCGTCGGTGGTGGTCAACATGCACTACCACCCCACCAGCGGCACCACCGGGATCGATCAGACCCAGGTGGCCCTCGAGTGGTCCACCACGCCCCCCGACGACTACATCTCCTGGTTCCTGATCGACCTGCCCTTCGGCGCCACGGTGCAGGATGCCGGCTCCGGCGAGACCGACTTCGTGATTCCCCCCGGCGCCGAGGCCCACCAGGAACACCTGACGTTCGGTCCCTTCGACATCGACTTCCTGCCGGACTTCCGCATCTACGCCATCACGCCCCACATGCACTACCTGGGCACCGAGATGCTGGTCACGGTCACCGACGGCAGCTCCGGCGACGAGACCTGTCTCGTCCACAGCCCCACCTACCGGTTCGAGTGGCAGACCCAGTACACCTTCGATCTCCCCCTCGACGAGCTCCCCACCTTCGGGAAGGGCGATCACATCGACGTCCGCTGCACCTACAACAACAGCTGGTCCAACGTGTACATGTCGGATCACCTCGAGGGCGAGGACGGCGCCGAACCCGGCTTCGTCACCTGGGGCGACGAGACCACCGACGAGATGTGCACCGCCATGATCGGCCTCGTGCTGCCCTTCGACCCCTCGATCCTCGTCGACCAGATGTTCTAGCGGGTCGCCACGGGCTCGGGTCGCAGCCGCCGCCACCAGCCGGAGACCTCGGCGCCGAGCTGCAGCGGCCGGCACCCAAGCGCCCCCTCCTCGCAGGAAGCAGGCCACCCGGAAGCGTCGGTGACCACCGGCGTGCGCTGGCGCCAGTGATCGTGCCGGAAGTACACCGACGGCTTGTCCCGCCACAACACTGCCATCACGAGCACCACCCAGACCGCCGCGTGCAGGCGCCGACGGTCGGCCGCCAGCCAGGGCCACCGGAAGTTCGCGAGCCGATCGTCGAACCAGGGCCCGAGCAGGTTCACTACGGGCAGGAACAGCACCTTGCCGAAGTCGTCGCCGAGTCCGCGGTATTGGTACAGCAGCGTGCACAACCCCACCGACACGCCGTACACGACGCCCTGGGCCAGCCGCCCGGCCCCGGTGCGCGCCGCCGACCGGGGCTCGGTGACGAGCAGGGCGAAGGCGAGCACCGTGGAGGGCAGCACCAGCCCCGGTACGCTGCCGAGGTGCAGGCCGTCGACGACCTCCTTGATGGCCATCAGCCCCACCATGCCTCCGAGGCTGATCAGGGCGAGCGGGAGACGGAACTGCGCGATGAGCGCCAGGGCCACGATCAGCTCGACCATGTGGGGCGCCAGCGCGAGGTGGTGGACGACCCCGTCGAAGGTGGCCTGTTGGGGTGCCAGCAGGTAGGCCAACCCCATGAAGGCGAGCCCGACGCCCGACGGGTTGAGACGGAACCGGCTCCCTTCGGCGAACCAGTACTTCGACGACAACGCCACCAGGAGGGCCAGTGCGGCCTTTCCGGCATCCATGTACCAGGCGAACAGGTTCAGGCTGAGGACCACCGGAATCGGCCCCGCACCGATGCGCCACGTGCCGCGGTGTCCGAAGGCGAGCAGGGCGTCGATGACGTAGGCCAGCCCGATCTGCAGGGCCAGGGCCGGCAGGTACCAGACCACCGGTGGGAAGTACAGCGCCCAGTAGGCGTACAGTGCGCCCTGGATCCCCACCGGGAGAAGGTGCAGCAGGCGCAGATCCACCACCACCTTCGGGTGGGTCGGTGGCCGCCGGAGCAGTCGCCATCCGGCGAGCAGGAGCGACAGCCCGAGCAGCCAGGGGTGATGGAGGCGTACGGGCGCGGGGGGCGCCGAGGTCACGGCCTCCATCGGTGCCGGTGCCTGCACGTTCCACGCTGCCTCGACCAGCCGCAGGACGTCCCCCTGGGCCTCGGGAAGCGCCGTGTTCACCTGCAGCCCCATCACGCCGCCCCACCGGGGACGACCGGAGAGCACGCCGGCATCCTGGCGCCAGTAGATCGACGCCACCCGGCTGTCGCCATCGGCGCCGTGGACGGGCCAGGTGACGCCCCGGAGGGAGACCTCGGGCTGCCCCACCTGCAGCATCCCCAGGGGCACCTGCTCCAGGGCCGGATGCACCATCCGCGCGACCGCCGAAGGATCCACCTGCGTGCGCCCCCCGGCGGGCGCGGCGATGGCCACCGACACCAGGGCCAGCCACAAGGCCACGACGGCGCAGAGCCGGCGCATGCTAGCGCCGCCGGACCACAAAGCCCTTCTCCACGAGCCGGGAGGTGCCGAAGTCGCGCATCGGATCCCCCTCTCCCAGCCGATCCCGGATGCCCAGCAGCTGCCTGCCGAACCAGGGCGACATCCAGGTGTCGAGCCATGCCTCCGGCACCGAGAAGGGCGGCCCGTTCCGCTCCTGCTGGGGGTATTCGAGGGTGACCATGAGCCCCGGCGCGCCCGGCGGAAGCACCCGGGCCAGCTTGCGCACGTAGGCCGACCGGATGGCGTGGGGCAGCGCGATGATGGAGGCCCGGTCGTAGACGGCACCGAGGTCGAGGGTCTCCGGTAGCGCGAAGAGGTTGCCCACGTACAGCGTGAAGCCCTGGGCGGAGAGCACGAGGAAGTCGCCCTCCTTCGCCTCGTCGGGCACCAGGCCGAGATCGGCGAAGAACCCGCGGCACGCGTTCTCGCTCAGCTCCACGCCCACGATCTCGTGCCCCTGCTCACGCAGCCAGAGCATGTCCATCGAGCGGCCGGACAACGGCACGAACACCGGTGCGCCTTCGGGGGCCTTCACCTGCGCCCAGTGGGACTGCAGCCAGTGGTTGATGCGCTGTTGATGGAACCCGGTACGTCCTTCCGCCCAGGCCTGCCTCCAGAATTCCGGCTTCATCTCACCTCCGGCTGGCCCAGCCTACAACGGACGTCGGGACGATGATAGGGACGCCTTCCGTCCCCCGCGCGACAACGCACTCCCCTGATCCGAGGAGCCCTCCATGAGCGACGTGCTGTACAGCTTCCGACGATGTCCCTACGCCATGCGGGCCCGCATGGCCCTGTGGGTCAGCGGACTGCCCGTCCAGCTACGGGAGGTGGTCCTGCGGGACAAGCCCGAACAAATGCTGCAGGCCTCTCCCAAGGGCACCGTCCCCGTCTGGGTACGCGCCGACGGCACCGTCATCGACGAGAGCCTCGCCATCATGCGGCTCGCCCTGCGGCACCACGACCCCCTCGGCTGGTTGCCCGCCACGGCAGAGGAGACCGACCTCACCCACGAGCTGCTGGCCACCAACGACGGGCCGTTCAAGTGTGCCCTGGATCGCTTCAAGTACAGCAACCGCTACGAGGACGTCGACGAGCTGCAGGAGCGCACCCGCGCCGCCGACATCCTCGCGGACTGGAACGAGACCCTCACCCACGGCTGGTTCCTCGGCGATCGCCAGACCCTCGCCGACGTCGCCATCGCGCCCTTCGTCCGCCAGTTCGCCTTCGCAGGCGGCGCCTGGTTCCGGGAGCAGCCCTGGCCCCACCTGCACGACTGGCTCGATCGCTTCCTGGACTCCGCCCTGTTCGCGGCCGTGATGGACAAGCACCCCCAGTGGAAGCCCGGCGACGAGGTCACCTGGTTCGGCCAGGCTGCCCCCTCTCCCTGACCCGGTCCCCGGCCCGCCCCACCTTGTCATCCGGCCCCCGCCCGGTGATGACAGGATGAGCCACACGGGGAGTCCTCATGCGCGTCGCCGCCATCCTGCTCTGCACCCTGACCTGGGCCTGTACCGACGAGCAGGACCCCACCGTCTGCGACACCGCCAGCCTGCCGCCCTGTCCCGCCGAGTGCCCCACCGGGCTGCCCGGTGAGCTGTGCGGCGAGCCCTGCGAGACCGAGGGCGAGGAATGCGGCAACGCCATCGGCGATGGCGCCACCTGCCTCGAGGGCCGCTGGGAGTGCACGGTGCACGCCCCCCTCGGCACCGGCTGCAACCTCGTCTGCCGCTGACCTGACCGGAGTCCCGATGTCCCGCCGCCCCTCCGACGCCCCCAAGCGCATCCTCGCCGCCGCCACGGATCTCTTCGCGGCCCAGGGCTACGAAGCCACCACGATGCAGCAGATCGCCAGCAGGGCGAAGGTGTCGAAAGGCCTCGCGCACCACCACTTCCAGAACAAGCAGAACCTGCTGCTCACGATCATGCTGGCCTTCTACAAGGAGCAGTACGAGGCCCTGCGTGAGGCCCGCGACCTCTCGGACGACCCCCGCCAGCAGCTGCACGACATCCTCGAAGCCTTCGTCCGGCACATCAACGCCAACCCCCAGGCACCCCGGATCACCCAGCGGCTCTCCCCCTACGACCCGGACGTCGTCGAGGCCATGCAGGAGGCCCAACGTCCCCTCCATCGGCTCGTCCTGGAGAAGGTCTCCGAGCTGGTCCCCGACCATGGCCCCCAGAGCGGCCGCCAGCTCATGATGTCGTTCATCGGCATCGCCCAGTACCACATCACCCATGGCCAGCTTCTCGCGCCCCTCTTCGAGGGTGACGCCTACACGCCCGACATCATGGAAGAACGCCTGCAGCACCTTCACTGGATGGTCGATGCCGTGCTCGACCGGATCCCGACGCCCCGTGAAGGATCCTGACACGCCCGCGTCCCCGACGTTCGATATGCTCCCGCGACACACAGGAGAACGACCATGAAGTTCTGGATCCCCCTGGCGCTCGTGCTCAGCAGCACCGCCGCCTTCGCCGCCGACACCGACGCCAAGCAGACCATCGAGTACCGCGAGCTCATCTTCGAGGCCCTCGGCAAGCACATGAAGGCCCTCGGCACCATCGTGAAGGGCAAGGTGAACACCACCGACGACATCGCAGGCCACGCCCGCTCCATCGAGCACCTCGCCACGATGATCCCCCGCTCCTTCCCCGCCGGCTCCGGCCCCGAGTCCGGCCACCACACCGAGGCCCTCCCCGCCATCTGGAAGGACTGGGCCGGCTTCGAGGCCGCCGCGAAGAACCTGCAGACCGAGGCCGCCACCCTGGCGACCATGGCCGAGGCAGGCAAGCCCATGGGCGAGCTCGCCCCCCAGTTCGGCAAGGTCGGCAAGGCCTGCGGCAGCTGCCACGACTCCTTCCGCGAAGACGACGAGCACTGATCCCGGGCGGCCACGCCCCGGCGTGGCCCCCTGGTCGAAGGCCGCCGTCCTGGCGGCCTTTTCTCTTGCGAGGCATCCGATGCGCTCCCCCTTCCTCGCCATCCGACACGGCCTGCTGGCCGCCATGATGTGCGCCTCCACCGCCCACGCGCAGGACGCCGAGCGAGGCGAGCGCCTGGCCGGCCTCGCGGGTTGTGCCGCCTGCCACACGGCAGAAGACGGTGCCCCGCTGGCCGGGGGCTACGAGCTCGACACCCGCTTCGGCACCTTCTACGGCTCGAACATCACCCCGGATCCGGAGCACGGCATCGGCGGGTGGTCCTTCGAGGACTTCGAGCGCGCCATCCGCGAGGGTCGCAACCCGGACGGCCTGAACTACTGGCCGGCGTTCCCCTTCACGTCGTTCACCTGGATGACCGACCGCGATCTGCGCGACCTGTGGGCCTGGCTGCAGTCGGTTCCCCCGAGCGACACCCCGAGCCGGCCCCAGGAGCCCCGAAAGCGGTTCGCCGGCATGCTCGGCCTGTGGCGCGGCTTCGTGTTCCCCCGGAACGCCCAGGGTCCCTGGCCCCTCGACACCTCCGATCCCGTCGATCGGGGAGAGTACCTCGGCACCGCCCTGGCCCACTGCGGCGAGTGCCACACGCCCCGCACCTCCATCGGCAAGCTCAAGCCCCGGCGCCCCCTGGCAGGCACGAACGAGCCGCCGGAGCCGGCCCCGAACATCACGCCCGGCGCCCTGGACTGGTCCGCCGACGACTGGGACACCTTCCTCACCCTCGGCATGACCCCCGAGGGCGACTTCGTCGGCGGCGAGATGTACCGGGTGGTCGAGGAGGGCACCGCGAAGCTGTCCGACGAGGAGCGGGAGGCGCTCATCACCTGGCTGCTGCAGGTTCCGCCGAGCCGCTGAGGCGTTTCGAACCTGCCGTGCCCATGCGGAGGCGGCTCAGACAGGCACGATGGGCCGCCCCTCGGCCAGCCGCACGGCCTGACGGCCGAGGCTCATGTACAGCGCCCAGCTGAACAGCGTGGCCGGGATGACGCCCACGAAGCACAGGATGAGGCCGATCGTGGCCGCGGCGATGGTGAGCGCGAACGCGGCGATACCGGGCAGGAACATGCCCCGGCTCACACGCCAGCTCTCCCGCAACGCCTCCATCACGGGCATCTCCTCGCCGAACACCAGCCAGAACATGGGCAGGAACTTGATGAGGATGAGCAGGTACAGCGCCAGCATGTAGGCGCCGTACATGAGCTGCCCGACGATCACGAAGGCCTCCTGGCCCGTGCTGTCGGTGAGCGCCGTTCCCACGCCGCCGACGATCAGGCCCGGCAGCGCCACGGCGAAGTACAGCAGGAACAGGGTCCACACCCGCCCCAGCGCCTTCATGGGATCGTTGAAGCCGCTGAAGAAGACATCCACGGACGCCTCGCCATCGAGGGACTCGGCCACGTAGCGGTACTGCCCCCACGCGATCATGGGCGCCACGAAGAACACCGGGACCACGCACAGCAGCACCGAGACGCTCACGATGGCCTGCCCCGCGATGAACAGCAGGATCCACATCAACCAGTTGTTCTTCAGCGCCGCCATCGCCTCGTCGATGGCGACGGCGATGCTCACCTCACCGCCGCCCCCGGCGGGCGGACGGCCACTGGACCCCGGCGGGTCGAAGGGATTGCTTTCCACGCTGCGTGCTCCTGAATGGCCGAACCGGACACCGCCAGCCTAGCACGATGCAAGCTGCGGACCGTCCGCGACATCACAGCCCCCATTCGCACGAGGAGCCCCGGACATTTCAGGAGCCCGTGGATCCGCTCAGGGCTCCACTGCGGCCTCGAGCGTGGTGGGCGGCACCATCTCCTCGGAGATCAGGGCAGGCCCGCCGGAACGCACCCACGCCAACAGCAACAGGCGCGCGCGGCCATAGCTCGCCACCCCACCCTCGACGTCGTGGGCCTTCAGGTAGGCATCGTTGATCGCGGTACCGGCCTCCTCCATGGGCCCCTCGAACTGCTTCCAGTGGGCCGACACGGCCTCGCGGTCGCGGTGCACGCCGGGAAGGAAGCGCTCCCACTGGGCCCGCGCCGCCTCGCGATCCACCTGCCCGAGCAGGCGCAGGAACTGCCAGGAGACGTAGTGGCGGCCCGCGTACTGGACCACGGGGACGTCCGAGTACAGGCAGGCCAGCGCGCCGTAGAAGTTCGCCTCGTCCTCGCTGGCCACGAGCCGCTGGTGGGCCTTCTCGTGGGCGGTGGTGTGGACGCGGGACCAGCTCGGCGGCAGCGGGTTGACCGTGGCCTCGCCGGTGAACGGCACGTAGATGCCGGAGATGCCGAACCAGCTCATCACCGTGCCGGCGACCCGCGGCTCCTTGAAGGGCCCCCGCTCCCGGGCGAACAGGTCGCTCTCGCCCAGATCGGCCTGCATGGAGGCGTAGGACGCCTCGAGGATCGGGTGCAGGTCGAGTCCCTCGGGCACCTCGGTGACCGTCAGGCCGTCGTCGACGTCGCCGTGGATGGCCCGGTAGGCCTCGTTGGTGCGATCGACCGACCAGGCGGCCAGGGCCTGCAGCTCGTCGACCGGCAGCTGCTCGCCCGCCACCGGCAGGTAGGGCTCGTACCCGAGCCGCTCGGCGGCCTTGGGACGCCCGTAGGACATCCCCCACACCAGGTAGAACAGGGGCAGCGCGAAGGCCGCGAGGTCGAGCAGGTGGGCGAAGCCGCCCCACAGGGCGTTGCCGAGGCGGCGCTTGCGGGCGAGCACATCCGAGGAGGCCATCAACAGCAGCAGCACCTCGATCGCCAGGATGATCCCGAGGCCCACCTCGGCCACGGAGAACGGCGCCCAGCCCGTGAGCCACGACAGACCCCAGGGGATGTTGCCCAGCAGCCCACGCACGTAGTGGGCTTCCACCCAGGCCGGATCGGCGAACATGCCCTGCACCAGCAGCAGCAGCCCCCCGCCCACCGACCAGCGGGCCAGGTGGGTCCACAGCGCCACCGGCTTGTCGGTCCTGTCTTCCTCGGGTACCGCCACACGTCCTCCCGTCGGGGGCAGTGTACCGCCCTGGACCCGTCCCGGGGAGGCGGCCCGCTCCGGGCCCTCCCCTCACGGGCCGATTGTGCGCTATCGTCCGGCGCATGTCACGCTGTGGGTCCATCGTCATCGCCGTCGCCGGCCTCCTCGCATCCTGCTCCAGCGCGGTGACGCACACCACACCCACCCCCACCTGCCAGGTGCGGGTCCGGGTGCCCCGTGATCCGGGCCTCGATCAGGATCTGGACGGCCTGTCCGATCTCACCGAGCTGTCCCTGGGCACCGATCCCCTGAACCCGGACTCCGACGACGACGGCCAGCCCGACGGAATCGAGCAGCGAGGCTGGGGCACCTCGCCGCTGCTGATCGACTCGGACGGCGACGGCGCATCGGACGGCGCCGAGCTCTTCTCCCGCCACACCGATCCCCTGCTGTACGACCCGCCTGCGGAGGGGACCCGCCCCAAGGCCGCCCCCTCCGGCCCGAGCAAGGGGCCGAACATCTCCCTGCCGCCCCAGTCCCCCATCCAGCCCGTCCACCCGCCGACCACCGCCGGGGGCGCCCCGCGTCCGTCGATCTCGTCGGCGCTCACCCGCGCCGCCCCCGCCACGACGCCGGGTCCGGCGGTGTCGGAAGGCGACGCCTGGACCCTCCCCCTGCCCTCCTCGGCCTCCCCCGACCTCGTCTCCTGGCAGGATCACCTGTGCACCACCCTGCCCGGCCCGGAGCTCCTCTGCCTCGATGCCACCACCGGCACACCTGCGCTGCACGCCTCCCTGGACGTGGTCCCCGAGCGGGCCGACGACCTCCCCCCGCCCACGTCGGCACGCCTGTACAGCCACGGCCCCCACCTGGTGTCCGTCACCGACACAGGTGTCGTCACCGGCTGGTCTCCCGAGGGGGCCCAGTGGGCACTGCACACACCATCCCCCGTCCGCAGCGTGCACCTCCGCCACGTGCTGCTCCTGCTGACCACCGAGCACGCGCTGCTGGTCCGCCTGTCGCCTGCATCCGTCGAACTCATCGAAAGCCCCGCCCTGGCCACCTGGGACCACGCCGTGCTCACGGGCTCGGGCCTGTGGGGCTGGCAGGACGCCTCCGCCACCCTGCTCGCCACCAGCGCGGCCCGCTCCGGGTTCCGGGAGCGCACGGTCCACCGGCTCCTCAGCGATGCCCGTTTCCTCGGTTCTCCCTGGGTGCAGGACGACCTCACCTCCCGCTGGAGCACCACCGGCCAGCTGTGGGCCTACCGCAACAGCGGCCCCGTCTCCATGCGATCCCCTCTCGGTCTGCACCAGCCCCTGGACGCCGCACGTCGCGCGGGCGCCGGCTGGTGGCTGCAATCGGGCCACCGAAGCTGGTATCTTCCAGACGAAGGTCTGCTCGAGGAGCTGCCGGGCGAAGCCCTGGCTGCCGCAGGTGCGCCCGACGGTCGCCTGTGGATCCGTTCGCAGACCGCACTGTTCCAGCGTCGGCCGCCGGTAGTGGCTACGTTGCCGTGACAGGCTCGGCCCCTCTCCGGGGGCGCTTCGAGGTCAAGGGATTGTGTCGTTCCTTGGCAGGCTGTCTGCCCTTGTCACCACCGATACACAATCCTCCCTTCTCAAGCCACAATGGCCCGCCGCATCTCCGAGGGTTTCATGCGCTCCCCATCCGTTCTCCTGGCCGCCGCCCTGCTCTCCACCACCGCCCACGCCGTCGCGCCGGGCGAGCTCGTGCCCCCCAGCACGGTGGCCACCCCCTTTGCGCACGTGCAACACCCCGAGATCCAGGGCGCCATGGCGTCGCAGCCCAAGTGGCTCGACTTCCGCCAGGCCCACCCGGGCTGGTCCGCCACCTTCGATGAGCGTACCGGTCAGGCCCGCCGCATGATCGGCCCGGGCCTGCACCTCGGCGACACCTCCACCGAGGCTGCCACCACCCAGGCCGCCTGGAACTTCGTCGAGACCTGGCCCGAGGCCCTCGATCTGCTGGGCGCCGATCTCGAGCTCGCCTCCGTGCACCTCGAGGAGGCCACGAACACCTGGTACGTCGACTTCGACGTGTACCGGGAGGGCATCCTGCTCGAGGGTGGCCGCGTCCACCTGCGCATCAAAAACGGCAACCTCGTGATGGTCAACGCCCAGACCTACCCCGGCATGACCATCGCCACCCCGCCCAAGACCCTCGGCCCGTCCGCCATGTCCGCCCTCGCGGCCCCCGCCTTCAAGGGCCACCAGCTGCTGCAGGCCGACACCCGCCTGCTGCCCGTGCGCACCGATGCCGGCTGGGAGCTCCGTCCGGCCTGGCAGATGGACACCCAGGTGGGTGACTCCCTGGAGACCTGGTCCTCCTGGGTCGACGCCTACACCGGCGAGATCCTCGCGTCCGGCAGCCACGTGCTGCACTTCGAGGGCACGGTGATGGCCAAGCACGACCAGCGCCTGCTGGGCGATGGCCTCGCCACCAGCCCCCTGCGCGGTGCGCGGATCTCCAACGGCAACACCACCGTCTTCACCGACGACCTGGGCAACTTCTCCATCCCGGACTCGGCGAACGGCACCTACACCGTCTCCCTCGATGGCGAGGCCTTCCAGACCATCAACCGCACCGGCGACATCGAGGGCGTCTACACGCCGGATGGCGAGGGCGTCATCACCGTCACGCCTTCGGACGGCGCCCCCAAGATGGTCGGCGCCCACGCCGCCCTCACCGCCTACCACCACGCCTACATCGTGCGCGACTGGTGGGCCGCCCGGGCCGACGGCACCGCCGACAACCCCTTCCCGGGCGTCGACGTGCAGATCACCGTCAACATCGAAGACGAGTGCAACGCCTTCTACGTGAACCGGACGATCAACTTCTTCCAGTCGTCCTCGTCCTGCGCGAACACCGGCCGCCTCGCCGATGTCGTCTACCACGAGTGGGGTCACGGCTTTCACCAGCACGCGCTGGTGGGCACCGCCCGCTACGACGGCAGCCTCGGCGAGGGCGCGGCCGACGTCGTCAGCATGCTGATCACCAACGATCACTCCCTGGCGCCCGACTTCAACAACTTCGGCAACGCGCCCCTGCGCGACCTGGAGAACGACCACGAGTACCCGGCCGACTACGCCGAGGGCGAGGACTTCATCCACGCCAACGGCACCATCTTCGGCGGTGCCATGTGGGACTTCAAGGTGCTGCTCGAAGAGGGCGGCATGTCCACCGCCGACGCCATCGATACCGTGGCCACCATCCTCGAGAACGGCCTGAAGGGCGGCCCCACCATCGAGAACTCCTGGTTCGAGATGGTCGCCGCCGACGACGACAACGGCGACCTGACCGACGGCACGCCCCACTTCGAGGAGCTCACCGAGGCCTTCGGCAAGCACGGCCTCGGCCCCGACGCCGGCCAGGGCCTCACCATGATCCACGCCCCGGTCACCACCCTCGAGCCGGGCGAGGTCTTCACCGTCAGCGCCGAGCTCGACAACCCCTTCGCCGCCGTCTACCCCATCGCCATCGACTACGGCCGCGTGCACTACCGCGTGAACTCCGGCTACTGGGATGACGTGGCCATGACCATCGACGGCGACCTCGCCGAGGTGGATCTGCCGGCCTTCGCCCACGGCGACGTGGTCGAGTACTACATCGAGATGTCCAACACCCAGGGCACCCGCTTCAACGCTCCCCTCAACGGCGACATCCGCCCCTACACCTTCACGGTGGGCGAGATGCTCGAGATCGTCTGCGAGGACTTCGAGAGCACCAGCGGCAACTTCTCCGTCGAGGGCCTGGTCAACCCGGGCAACATCGACTGGAGCCGCGGCACGCCCATCGGCGCCTTCGGCGGTCCCATCAGCGCCTTCTCCGGCAGCAACATCTGGGCCACCAACCTCACCGACAGCTACCGCTTCGGCCAGGCCCTGCTGCACACGCCCGAGTACGACCTGCGCCACTTCCAGGACATCGTCCTGTCCTACGAGCGGTTCCTGAGCGTCGACAACCGCAACGTCGACGAGGCCACCATCTACGCCAACAGCAAGGCCGTGTGGCGCAACTACGGTGGCGGAGACGGCCGTGCCCACGAGGACACCGAGTGGAGCAAGCACAACATCTCCCTGCGCGCGTACGACGATCGCGGCTTCATGAAGATCTCCTGGGAGCTCAACGCCCAGGGCCGTCGGTCCACCAACTACACGGGCTGGCACATCGACGACTTCTGCCTGCTCGCACCGGCCACCCCGAACAACCGTCTCGGCATCTCCGGCATCGCCGTCGATCGCAACGGCGACAAGCGCGGCCGGCTCAGCTTCACGGCCCCCATCGACGAGAATGCCACCACCATCCGCGTGGTCCGCAAGAAGGGTGCATGGCCTGAAGGCCCCGAGGATGGCGACGTGGCCGGAGAGCTCACCGGCTTCTCCCCCAACGAAAACATGACCTTCATCGACGAGCGTTCGAAGGGCAAGGGCAACCTGTATTACGCGGTCTACGCCACCGATGGCGTGGACTGGTCCACCGCCACCCGCGTGGATCACAACGCCGCCGTCCTCGATCCGGGGGTAGGATGCTCCTCCACCGGCGCGTCGCCCATCTCCTGGATGTGGCTGGGGCTGATCCCCCTCGGATGGGCGCGCCGACGCAACGACTGACGCGAGGCAATCTGCGATGTCCTACCGCAAGATGGAAGAGGGCATGGTCAAGGACCTCTCCAAGACCATGTCCTACTCGGACTATCTCGATCTCGACACCCTTCTGAGCGCCCAGAAGCCTCTGTCGAAGCCCGAGCACCACGACGAGCTGCTCTTCATCATCATCCACCAGACGATGGAGCTGTGGATGAAGCTCGTCATCCACGAGCTGATCGCGGCCCAGGCGCACATCGACGCCGACAACCTCGAGCCGGCGTTCAAGATCATGAGCCGGGTCAAGCACATCCAGACCCAGATGATCGACCAGTGGCGCGTGCTCGCCACCATGACCCCGTCCGAGTACACCGAGTTCCGCGACTTCCTGGGTCGCTCCAGTGGCTTCCAGAGCGTGCAGTACCGCAAGATCGAGTTCCTGCTCGGCAACAAGGACGCCGCGATGGTCGGCTACCACAAGCACGATCCCGTCGCGACGGAGGAGCTCACGGCCCTGCTCAACGGCTGGAGCATCTACGACTCCTTCCTGCACTACCTCGCGCGCAAGGGCCTTCCGGTGCCGGCCGAGGTCCTCAACCGGGACTTCACCGTGCACCACCAGTCCCACCCCGGCGTCATCGAGGTCCTCAAGACCATCTACGAGGACCCTGAGACCTGGTGGGACGCCTACAACCTCGCCGAGAAGCTGGTCGACATCGAGGAGTCCTTCTCGATGTGGCGCTTCCGCCACCTGAAGACCGTCCAGCGCATCATCGGCTTCAAGACGGGCACGGGCGGCAGCTCCGGCGTGCCCTTCCTCCGGAAGATGGTCGACCACTCCTTCTTCCCCGAGCTGTGGCAGGTCCGTACCCACCTGTGAGCCCCACGAGGCCCCGGTCCCCTGAGGGCTGGGGCCTTTCACGTGGGCGGCACCTGGGTGATAGTACGCACGACCTCCCCTCCCGAGCCCCGGAGCCCCTCCCATGATGGAATCGATCCTGTTCGAGCTCAGCGTGCTCGGTCTGGACCTTCATGGCTGGCTCACCCTCATCGTCGTCGTCGTCGCCACGCTCCTCATGGCCTTCGAGCGGCTCGGCCCCGACCTCGTCATGTTCTGCGCCATCGCCGTGCTGGTGGTCGCCGGCGTCATCACGCCCGAGCAGGCCCTCGTGGGCTTCTCCCGCCCCGAGACGGTCACGGTCGGCGTCCTGTTCGTGGTGGCCGCCGCGATGGAGGAGACGGGTGCCATCCACCGGCTCTCGTCGCTGGTGTTCGGCAAGGTCCACACGCAGCTCGGTGCGATGTCCCGCATCCTGTTCCCCACCGCCATGCTGTCGGCCTTCCTCAACAACACGCCCATCGTGACCATGTTCATCCCCCTGGTCACCGGCTTCGCACGCCGCCTCGGCGTCAGCCCCTCCAAGATGCTGATGCCCCTGTCGTTCGCGGCCATGCTCGGCGGCACCTGTACCCTCATCGGCACCAGCACCAACCTCGTGGTGAGCGGCCTGATGGAGCAGGAGGGCATCGGCACCCTGGGGATGTTCGAGCTGAGCGCCGTGGGCGTCCCCACCGCCATCGCCGGCCTCGTCTTCCTGATGTTCCTGTCCGGCAAGGTGCTCCCCGACCGCACCGATCCGCTGGTGAGCGCCCAGAGCCAGGCCAAGGAGTTCCTGGTGGAGATGCAGCTCGCCGAGGACTCCCCGATGGTGGGCCAGACCGTCCAGGGGGCCAACCTGCGCAACCTGCCGGGGCTGTTCCTGGTGGAGATCCGGCGGGCCAACGGCGAGGTGCTGCGCCCGGTCGCTCGTGAGGACGAGCTCGTGGGCGGCGATCTCCTGGTGTTCACCGGCGACAAGGACTCCCTGCCCGACCTCACCAACCTCCCCGGCCTCACCGCCACCGGCGAGGTGCCCCGCCCCGGCAAGGGCATCTACGAGGTGGTGGTCTCCCACCACTCCGGCCTCGTGGGGCGGTCGGTCCGCGCCATCGAGTTCCGCCGCCGCTTCGGCGCCGCCATCCTCGCCGTCCACCGCGCCGGCGAGCGCATCGAAGGCAAGATCGGCGACATCATCCTGCGGGCCGGCGACACCCTCATGCTCGTGGCCCGGCCCGGCTTCGACCGCGCCTGGTCCAACTCCGAGCACTTCTACCTGATCTCCGAGGTCAGCGCGGAGCACCAGCCCCGCTACCGGCAGGTCAACGTCGCCCTGTTCGCGCTGGCGTTGATGGTGGTGCTCCCGGCCGCCACCGACCTGTCCATGACGGTCTCCTCGATGGCCGCCCTGGTGCTGCTCATCGCCACCCAGGCCCTCAGCCCCCGCAAGGCACGCGAGTCCGTGAACTGGTCCGTGCTGCTGCTCATCGGCTCCGCCTTCGGCCTGTCCACCGCCCTGGTGGAGACCGGTGCCGCCGACGTGGTCGCCGACGCCCTCATCGGCTGGACCAGCGCCATGGGTCCCCGCGGCCTGCTGATGGGCGTGTACCTGATGGGCACCTTCTTCAGCCTGTTCATCTCGAACACGGCCGCCGCCGCGCTGGTGTTCCCGGTGGCCATCGTGGCCGCCCAGGCCGACGGCCTCGATCCCCGCCCCTTCGCCATCGCGCTCACCATGGCGGCGTCCGCGGCCTTCGCCACCCCCATCGGCTACCAGACCAACCTGCTGGTCTACGGCCCCGGCGGCTACCGCTACGGCGACTTCGCCCGCCTCGGCCTGCCGCTGCACGTGATCTGCTTCCTGGTGGCGATGCTGATCATCCCCATGGTGTGGCCGCTGACCGTCGTGTAGCGGGATCCGATGCCTCACCGGGAAAAAAGCGGACACTTGTTGTCCGCATGTCCGAGCATGGCGATCTGCGTGTCCGGTATGCCGAAAGCAACGGCAGGACGCTGATGCGCGACCAGCACATCTATTCGGAACGCCATCGGCACGCCGCGAAAAGCCACATTCCAGGCATCTTTCTTCAAGAATGTGCGCATGCCCGGCTTCCCGTTCCCACGACCGGGTCTACATTCGTCGGGTCCCATGCACATCACAGCCCAGGGGGTAACCAATGGGAGTGGAGAAATTCACCAACAAGGCCAAGGAAGTCCTGACCCTTGCCTCGCAGCTCGCCGACGGCGCCGGCAACCCGGAGATCCGTCCCGCGCACATCCTGGCAGCTGCCCTCACCCAGGAAGACGGCATCACGCCGTCCCTCATCCACCGGGCCGGCGTCGACGTCGAGCTCGTGAACAGCCGCACCGCAGAGATCCTGCAGGGACTGTCCCGCGTCACCGGTGGCTCCCAGCCGTCCATCAGCCGTGAGGCACGCGCGGTCTTCCAGGAGGCCGAGAGCGCCGCCAAGCGCCGCGGCGACACCTACGTGGCCGTCGAGCTGCTCGTGCAAGCCATCGCCGCCGGCAACAGCAAGACCGGCCAGATGATGAACGATCTCGGCCTCACCACCCAGCGCCTCGATCAGGCCATCGAGTCCATCCGCGGCGGTGCCACCGTCGACACCGAGGATCCCGAGGCCCAGTACGAGGCCCTGTCCAAGTACGCCACCGACCTCACCGCAGAGGCCCGCGAAGGCAAGCTCGACCCGGTCATCGGCCGCGACGAGGAGATCCGCCGCGCCCTGCAGGTGCTGTCCCGCCGCACCAAGAACAACCCGGTGCTCATCGGCGAGCCCGGCGTCGGCAAGACCGCCATCGTCGAGGGCATCGCCCAGCGCATCGCCGACGGCGACGTCCCCGAGTCCCTGAAGGACAAGAAGCTCCTGGTGCTCGACCTGTCCGCCATGCTGGCCGGCGCCAAGTACCGCGGCGAGTTCGAGGAGCGCCTGAAGTCCGTCATCCGCGAGATCGAGCAGTCCGCCGGTCAGATCATCGTCTTCATCGACGAGCTCCACACCATCGTGGGCGCGGGCAAGACGGAAGGCTCCCCGGACGCCGGCAACATGCTCAAGCCGGCCCTGGCCCGCGGCACGCTGCGTCTGATGGGCGCCACCACCCTCGACGAGTTCCAGAAGCACCTCGAGAAGGACAAGGCCCTCGAGCGCCGCTTCCAGCCCGTCTTCGTCGACGAGCCCTCCGTGGCCGCCACGATCGCCATCCTGCGCGGCATCAAGGAGAAGTACGAGGTCCACCACAAGCTGCACATCACCGACGACGCCGTCGTGGCCGCAGCCACCTTGTCCGACCGCTACATCTCCGGCCGCCAGCTCCCCGACAAGGCCATCGACCTCATGGACGAGGCCGCCAGCCGCATCAAGATGGAGATCGAGTCCAAGCCCGCCGACATCGACCGTCTCGAGCGCCGCATCGCCGGCCTCGAGGTCGAGAAGGCCAGCCTCACCCGCGACAAGGACCGCGTGGCCCAGGATCGCGTGGCCGAGATGGAGGAGCAGATCGCCGACCTGCGCGAGGAGCTCCGCACCGTCTCCGCCAAGTGGATGAACGAGAAGGGCCTGATCGACGAGATCTCCGACATCCGCGACCAGATCGACGAGAAGACCTTCGAGGGCGAGCGGGCCCAGAAGTCCGGCGACTTCGAAGCGGCCAGCCGCATCATCTACGGCGAGGTGCCCCAGCTCAAGGAGGCCCTCGAGGCCAAGACCGCCGATCTCGCCGAGCTGCAGAAGGATGGCGGCATCCTGCGCGAGGAGGTCACCGACGACGACATCGCGGCCGTGGTGTCCCGCTGGACGGGCATTCCCGCCACCAAGCTCAAGGAGACGGAGACCCAGAAGCTGCTGAAGATGGAAGACGTCCTGCACGAGCGGGTCATCGGCCAGGACGAGGCCGTCGTGGCCGTCTCCGACGCCGTGCGTCGCTCCCGCTCCGGCCTGCAGGACCCCAACCGCCCGATCGGCTCCTTCCTGTTCCTCGGCCCCACCGGCGTCGGCAAGACCGAGCTCGCGAGGGCCCTCGCGGCCTTCCTGTTCGACGACGAGAACGCCATGGTCCGTATCGACATGTCCGAGTACATGGAGAAGCACGCCGTGGCCCGCCTCATCGGCGCGCCTCCCGGCTACGTCGGCTACGACGAGGGCGGCCAGCTCACCGAGGCGGTCCGTCGTCGGCCCTACGCCGTCATCCTGTTCGACGAGATCGAGAAGGCCCACAACGACGTCTTCAACATCATGCTGCAGATCCTCGACGACGGTCGCCTGACCGACGCCAAGGGCCGCCTGGTCGACTTCAAGAACACGGTCATCATCATGACCTCCAACGTGGGCTCCAGCCGCATCTTCGAGGCCGGCGCCGACCGCGAGGCCGCCGAGCGGGCCGTGAACGAGGAGCTGATGCGCAGCTTCCGTCCGGAGTTCCTCAACCGCATCGACGACAAGATCATCTTCACGCCGCTGGCGCGCGAAGACATGGGCGCCATCCTCGACATCCAGCTCAAGCGGGTCGACCAGCTGCTCGAGCAGCGGGGCCTCACCCTCGAGGTCACGGATGCCGCCAAGGAGACCCTGGCCGAGCTCGGCTACGAGCCCGCCTTCGGTGCCCGCCCCCTCAAGCGCGTCATCACGCAGCACCTGATGAACCCGATGTCCAAGGCCCTCATCGCCGGCGGCTACGGCCCCGGCGACACCATGAAGGTCGATCACGCAGACGATCACTTCGAGTTCACCCGCATTCCCGCGACGTCGACCGACGAGGCCCAGGCCTCCTGACCCCCGGCCCACACCTGCCCAAAGGCCCTCATTCCCGATGGAATGGGGGCCTTTTCATGCAAACGTCCGCGCCCTCTTGACGCTCTCCCGGGACACGCTTAGCAAGCTAACGGAACCCGGCGTCACGGCGGCCTGACCCCGTCGGATGCCGGGTTCCTTCGCAGCAACCCAGATGGGAGTCCACGCCGGGCCCCGATAGATCCGCCCATCAGGGCCACGCCCCACAGGCCCTTCCCCGGAGAGACCCATGGCCCAGAACACCCGCGAGAACATCCAGGCGAAGCTCGACGAGCTGCAGCACCGCATCCAGAAGCAGCTCGACGTCCTCAAGGCGAACATCGACAAGGCCCGCGCCGAGGCCCGTACGGGCATCGACGACGCCTCGAACCGCGCCCGCTCCGTGCAGGAGCAGGTCACCGAGGAGGGCGTCCGCATCCTCGAGGAGCTCCGCCGCACCCCCGGAACCGTCTCCAGCCAGGCCGATGATCTGCTGCGCAGCCTGCGCCATCGCATCGTCGAGCTCCAGGCCACCGGTGAGACCCGCCTGTTCGAGGCACAGGTCGCCGCGCTGCACTCCGCCGCCGCCCTGGCCAAGAAGGCCACCGACGCCACCGGCCTCGAGCACATCGAGTCGATGATCGCCGAGATCGAGCGCCGCACCATCGATCCCACCATCGACGCCTACGACGACCTGAACGTGCGCGAGGTGGCCGCCAAGCTCGACGGGCTGTCCCGCAACGAGCTCCTGCGCATCCAGTTCCACGAGCGCCAGAACAAGAACCGCAAGACGGTCATCCAGGCCGTGGGCAAGGCGCTCGACAAGCTCGCCGAGGGCTGAGGCCCAAGGCGGGCCTCACCACCCGTCCCCACGCCTCAACGGGTGGGGACCTCGCCGTGTGCCGCGGGGTCGGTTCCCATGGCGACGCCAGCCTCAGCGGGTCCGCGCATGCGTCCCTGCTCCAGCTCGATCTCCGCATCCGCCGTCACCCGCAGTGCCCTGCCTTCGTGCAGGAACGGGTTCTCCGCGAACCAGAGGTTGAGCTGCGTGCCCGTCGAGGGCTGCAGGACCGTCTCCCAGTGCACCTCGACGATGCCCACCGGGCCCAGCCGGGCCAGGGCGTTGCCCTTGCCGACGAAGCGCTGCTGGGAGTTGGGGGCGAACAGCGCCACCGCGCCCTCCGACGTGCTGCGGACCAGCAGATCCCCCCGGTGCCGCACCGTCTGGTGCACGACGTTGTTCGCGTTGACCGGCGGACTGTCCATGCCGCTCCACCACATCGGCGGGATGACCGTACGGTTCCACTGGTTCAGCCGGCCACGGGCCTCCGGCCGGCTCCACTGCAGCATCTCGCCCGTGCTGACCTCGTAGTACTGCCCGTTCGGCCAGCGGTCGGTGGCGAACTGGGGCATGGCGAGCAGGCTCAGCTCGTCGGCCCGCCAGAACTCCCCGGCCACCGGGCTGCTCGGCATCCGCTCCACCTGGAGCTGTCGCTGGGTCAGCGTCAGCATCTCGCGGATGTTGCGGACCATGGCCAGGGAGATGTCCGGCCGTCCGGGCTGGGCGTCGAGCGTGAGCCCGCTCAACTCCCCGTGGCGATCCACGGCGAACCGGAAGCTGCGTCCGACGATCTGCGACTCGGTGAGTTCCCGCAGGCTCTCGGCGAGAGTCGGGCTCACGAACCCCTCCCCCTCGCCCATCCAGCGCCAGGTCACACCCGACAGGGAGGCATCCTCGACGGAGCAGCGGACCACCGTCTCCTTGCGGTCGTCCTGGGCGTCGCAGGCCCAGACCATGTCGAGCGCGTACCGCGTGACCCCGATCCAGTCTCCCTCCGGCTCGGACCACATCATGGCCACGGGCAGGCTGACATCGCTCTCGATGCGCCAGCGGCTGTCCTTCCAGGTGTCGGCCGATGGGTGGGCCTTGCCGGCGAGCGCCTCCGAACCACACAGGACCGCCAGACATGCACCGATGATCCGTCCCTTCATCTCCCCTCCCTGCCACGTCGTGGGCGCGACGCGGCCCATGAATGCATCTTCTCACAGGTTCCGCGGACGCCGAGCCCTTTCAGAGCTGGCCGCGATCCGGCACGGCCGGAGGCGTGACCTCGACCTCGCCGAGGGGCACCTGCTGGCCCTCCTTCAGCCGCACCGCCTCGCCTTCGTGGACGAAGGCGTATCCGGCCACGCCCTGGGAGAGGATGGAGCCGGAAGTGGGGTCGAGCTTGATCTTCCAGCGACGCTCGGTGAAGCCGTTGCCGCCCCACACGCCGATGCCCCAGCCGTCGCCCTTGAAGGTGACGGGAGCATCCTGACCGATGTCGAGCAGGCCGGTGCCGGAGGAGCGGATGATGGGGTGCCCCTCCTCGACGACGTACTCGTGGTTCATCGTGGAGAACCCACGGCTGGCCGCCGCGAAGGACTGCAGGGTGACCGAGCTGGTGGGCGCGATCGTGAGGGTGGGACGGGTGACGTCGGAGCCCGCCAGGTCGGGCGTGGCGCCCACGGCGGCGGTGGCCGAGGTGGTCTCGGTGCCCACCTGGGCAGACGTGGTCGTCTCGTCGAGCATGAAGGCCGGCAGCGTGAACAGCCCGGGGGACTGCTCCTCCCAGGTCCAGCCTTCCTCGAGGCCGCGGGGCACCTTCTTCATCTGCACGCCCTTGAGGGCCAGACGGATCATCTGCCGGAGGTTCTCGTCGAGGATGTTGGCCCGCCGCTGCTCTCCGGAGATGTCGAGGATGCGCAGCCGATCGATCTCCCCGGTCTTCGTGACCCGGAAGGTGAACCGCTTGTCGGCCAGCCGGTTGCGCGTGAACGTGAGGACCTCGAGCGCGACCGCGCCGGGCACCTCACCGGGTCGGTCGCCCAGGGTCCGCCAGGGCGTGGCCGACAGCGAGACGTCCTCCACCTCGCAGGTGACCTCGTGCCAGCCCTTGATCTTCTCGGCATCGCACGCGGTGGTGAAGCTCACCGCATACTGCACGACCGCCAGCTCCTTGTTGAACTGCTCGTACAGCGTGACGGGCACGGGCATCTCCACGTCGCTGCGGAACAGCCAGCGGCTGTCGTCCCACATGGTCTCGTCCGCCGACGCGATGCTCCCCGTCATCAGGAGCGCGAGAGCGCCCACCTTCCAGCCGATGTCCATCCGTTCCTCCCTTCTGGCTGCTTCATCCCCACCATCACCAGTGAAGATCGGCCTCGAAGCGTAAACACTCAAGGACGAGTCCCCGCGCCGGTGCCTGGTGGTCGCAGGCGGTGGTGCGCTCGCCCTCCAGTGCCTGCGCCAGCTCGTCGAGGGTGGTCGCCCCACGGGCCACCGCGAGGATGGAGCCCACCATGGAGCGGACCTGGCGGTACAGGAACCGCCGCCCCCGCACACGAAGGTGCCACACATCCCCCTGCTCGGTCCAACCGCACTGCAAGATGCTGCGCTGCATGTCCGAGCGGGTCTCTCCCCTCCGGTGGAAGCCCCACAGGTCGTGGGTGCCCACCCACAGCGCCGCCGCCCGGTGCATCAGGTCCGGGTCGTGGTGTCCCACGGGCCGCCAGGCGCGGTCGGCGAGGAAGGGGTCACCCCATGGGGTCAGGTCGACCTGGTAGCGGTAGGTCTTGTCGCGCACGGCAGGCACGGCGTCGAGTGGACCGCACACCCCGTGCACCCGGAGATCGGCAGGAAGCTGACCGTTGAGCTTGCGGAGCAGCTCGTCCCTCTCCCTCGGTCGCACGCCCTGCACGGCGGCCACCATCCCCTCGGCGTGCACCCCTGCGTCCGTGCGGCTGACGAGATCGACCAGACCCCGCTCCCCCATCCGCCGAAGGGCTGCCCTCAGCTCGTCCCGCACGCACCGCGCGCCGTCCGTGGCCTCCGCTCCGTGGAATCCGCCGCCGTGGAACGCCAGCCGCATCAGCGACCACCCACCGGTAGCCCCGATTGGTCCGCCATCTTCGCCCATCACACGAACTCCATCGAATGCTGACACCGCGACACCCTCGGGTGGATGCTATCCAGAAGCGCCCATGGAGTCGCCATGATTCGAACCACCCTCCCCCTGTTGCTCCTGACCGCCTGCACCGTCACAGAGGAGTCGTTCCCGGACGACTTCGCCGCGAGCTGGTGCCGCTCCTACGCCTCCTGTGACGACCGGGAGTTCCACGCCGACTTCCGCGACATGGAGGACTGCGTGGCCGAGACCCGGGACTACGTCGAGGATCAAGCCTACGGTGGCTCCTCGCAGGTCTGCCACTTCCAGGAGGACCTCGCCGCCACGTGCATCACGGATCTCTCCCGTGCAACCTGCGCAGACATCATGTCGACCTACTGGAAGAGCCGCTGCACCGATGCGTGGGACTGCGTGACCCTCTCACGCTGACCGCCGACCTGACCGTTCGTGACGTCGCGCTCCGGCGAACTTCGCGCCACCACAGTACAGTCACGGCCGACCTCTCGCGTCCAGGAGTACCATTCATGATCCGCATGCTCATGCTCGCGCTCGCCCTCAGCGCCTGCTCGTCCAAGCCCGAGCCCGAGCCCGCCCCCGAGGCCGCTCCCGCCCCCGTCGAGGAGACCGTCTACCTGTTCAGCATGGAGATGCGCTTCCCCGACGACTCCCGCTCCGGCATGCGCGTGCTTCCCGACGGCACCCAGGAGCTCAAGTCCCGCGGCTCCGACAAGTACCGCGCCGGCCAGCCCCTCACCGAGGAGCAGCTGAAGGCCCTGAAGGCCGCCCTGTCCGCGGACGCCGTGGGTCAGCTCAAGCCGGTCGAGCTCAACGCCCGCACCGGTGGCTCCGACGCCCCCCGTGCCACCTGGAAGCTGCTCCACGACGGTGACGTGGTCACGGTGACCATGGAGAAGTTCGGCGGCCTGCCCCCCAAGGCCGTCGCCGACGTCCAGGCCGCCATCCGGAACGCGCCTTCCAAGGGCCTTGCGAGCACCTGGCTGTGGACCGATGCAGAGGGCAACCAGCACACCCAGGAGCTCGAGTGTGCCCCCCACGAACGCAACGAGCTGCGCATCCCGTTCCACATCCTGCAGACCAGCGATCACCCGAAGCTGGAGGCCGGAGGTACCGGTGCCACGCTGTACAGGCTACGTTTCGGCTCGGACGATCGCCCCTTCGTGACCACCGTCAGCGCAGACGGCGTCCTCACCCGCACGTCGCCCTCCGCGGACCCCACCCACATGCAGCTCCCCGCTGAGACGATGGAGCAGCTGCGGGCCGCGTTCGAGAAGGCCGACTGGAACGCCCTCGAAGAGGCCTGCGCCGACTGACGCCCCCATTGGAGACCCCATGGACATCTCGATCATCAACGTTCAACTCGACCTCGGCGGCGTACGCCGCGGCTGCGACATGGGCCCCAGCGCCATCCACGTGGCCGGCCTCGTGCCTCGGCTCACCGAGCTCGGCCACCGCATCGTCAAGGTCCAGGACGTCGGTGTGCAGTCCATGGAGTCCTCCGACGTCGGCAACCCCCACGCCCGCTTCCTGACCCAGATCCGCGACTGCGCCATCCAGGTGGCCGACCTCACCTACGCCGCCCTCCGGGACGGCCAGTTCCCGCTCGTCCTCGGCGGCGACCACGCCCAGGCCATCGGCACCGTCGCCGGCCTGTCCCGCTGGTACAAGGAGCAGGGCAAGCGCCTCGGCATCGTGTGGGTCGACGCCCACACCGACATGAACACCCCCGACACCAGCCCCTCCGGCAACATCCACGGCATGCCGCTGGCGGTGCTGCTCGGCCGCGGCCCCAAGGAGCTGCTCGACGTCGTCGGCGACGAGCCCGCCCTGCTTCCCCAGGATGTCGCCATCATCGGCGCCCGCGACGTCGATGCCGCCGAAGCCCCCCTCGTCAAGGAGCTCGGGGTGCGCGTGTACCCGATGAGCGAGCTCGATGCCCGCGGCACCTCCGTGTGCGTCCGCGAGGCCCTCGAGAACGTCGGCAAGAACACCGACGGCATCCACCTGTCGTTCGACCTCGACGGTGTCGATCCCGATCACGCCCCCGGCGTCGGCACGCCCGTGCCCGGTGGCCTGACCCTGCGGGAGTCCCACCTGGTCTGCGAGAGCCTCCATCGCACCGGCAAGCTGGCCGGCATGGAGGTCGTCGAGCTCAACCCCACCCTCGACGAGCGCAACAAGACCGGCAAGCTGTCCGTATGGTTGATCCAGTCAGCACTCGGCAAGCGCATCCTGTAGGATTTCCGCCGAGGCAGGAGGTACCTCTCCCATGAGTCTTCTCGGCAACATCCTTTGGATCCTCTTCGGCGGCCTGCTGTCGGCCATCGGCTACTTCCTCGGCGGCCTCGTGCTGTGCCTCACGATCGTGGGCATCCCCTTCGGTCTGCAGGCCTTCCGGCAGGCCGGCGCGGTGCTCGCGCCGTTCGGCAAGGACGTCGTGGCCGTGCCCAACGAGCGGGGCGCCCTCGGCGCCGTCTTCAACCTGCTGTGGATCATCTTCTTCGGGTGGGAGATCGCCATCGCCCACCTCGCGAGCGCGCTCCTGTGCGCCATCACGATCATCGGCATTCCCTTCGCCGTGCAGCACATGAAGCTCGTGATCGTCGCCCTGTTCCCCTTCGGCAACAAGCTCGAGTAGCCGCCTAGGCAGCCTTGCCCTGCGCCCCTCGGGCGGCGGGCGACGTGTGCCGCCACAGGTACCAGGCCGCCAGGGAGAACAGGGCCGCGCAGGTCAGTCCCGACCACACCGCCGCGTGCTGGAAGAAGTCGAGCCAGCTCACCTGCAGGTCGAGCAGGTTGCGGCTCATCAGCAGGGCCACGGCTCCGCTGTACCCGAACGCGTCGGATACGTAGATGAGGAAGCCCGCCGTGCCCACCGAGCGGGTGGCGGCCATGAGCCGATCGAACAGCACGCAGTTGAACGGCACGTAGGCGAGGTACAGACCGAGGCCCACCACGGTCATCCACGCCACATCTCCGATCAGGCCCGCCTGGAAGGCCCACGTGGAGCCCACCGACAGCAGCGTGCCGCCGGCCATCATGCCGTGCACGGCCACCACCGCCCGACGGTTGTCCCGCACCAGCGTGAGCAGCGCCACCGCCCCTACACAGGCCAGCGCGATGGGCACCTCGGTGAGGGTCAGGAGCTCGGGTGCATCGCCACGCCCGAGGGCCATCCACAGCTCCGGCGCGTAGGTGTCGCGGAACTCACGGAAGGCCGACAGCACCACGTAGCCGAGGGTGAGCAGCAGGACGCCGGGCCCGAAGCGCCCCAGGAACGCCCGACGGGCCGCTGCGTCCATCGGCTCCCGGCGACAGCGCGCGGCTTCGTCTTCGGCGGACGGAGGAGGCACCTGCGCCAGCATCCACACGAACAGGCACATGGGCGGCCAGAACATCGCCCCCACAGCGAAAGGCATCCACGCCTCCGGCACGCCCGACTCGAGCAGCCACCGACCGAGGGTCTTCACCGCCCCGGAGGCCACGATGAAGGAGGCGCACAGGCCGGCGCCGAGCAGGTCGCTCACCCGCCTGCCCTCGAGGAAGCTGAACACCATGCCCCACATCATGCCCAGCGGCAGGCCATTGACGAACAGGGCCCAGGGACGGTGCGCCACCGGGAGCACGGGCAGGACCAGCAGGGCACCGTGAGCCACCGTGATCACCCCCATGATGGCCAGCACGCGCCGGCCCGGCGTGAGCTCGGAGACCACCTTGATGCCCATGAACTTCGACGCGCAGTAGCCGATCACCTGGGCGAGGATGAACACCACCTTGGTGTCGAGGGACACCCCGAACAGCTCCAGCTGCCCCGCCCAGGTGGCCGCCGTGTAGGGCTTTCGGAAGCCGTACATGCAGAAATAGGCGCCGAACGCGGCCGTCATGGCCCACAGGCTGAACACCCACTGGGGAGACCGTGCCAGCCAGCCCTGCACCCTTCGCTGCACGTCGCCTCCCCAAGACGCGGATGCGGGTCGGATCGCGCCTTTCCCCTGCACAGTAGCAGAGGGTGGAGCCCCCTCACCGACCGTTCACGGGTTCGGCACCGGAAGTCCCTCATCCCACCTGCAGCGGCAGCTCCAGCGGATCGCCCTGCGCTCGGCTGATGGCCTCGATGCGCTCCATCAGGGCGAGCACCCGGTGGTCCATCCACGGCCGGCCGATGACCTGCACCGCCACGGGCAGCCCCTCGCTGCCCCGATCGAAGAAGCGTGCCCTGCGCTCCAGGCGATCCCCGCCCTGGCGTTCGCCGGTCTCTCCCTGACGGACCCGCGTGACCGGCACCACCCCTGCGGGCAGGCCGAGCAGGTTGTAGCGCATGGTGTGCCACGCCCCGAGGCTCCAGTCGTGGGTCATGCGGTGCAGCGCGGCGGGCGTGACCGTGGCGGGTCCGATGAGCAGGTCGACCCCGAAGTCGTCCCAGGTGGCCAGCTCCTCCCGGATCTGCCGCTGCTGCTGGTCCCGCAGCCGCCAGGCCTCCTGGGTGCTCTTGCGGCCGAGGTAGGAGACGAGCCGGGCGGTCCGGTACTCCCCCGCGAGCTCGAGTCCGCGCACGAGGGTCCGTCGGGCCGGTCGGGGCAGTCTGGCCATCCTCGCGACGGTGGCCACCTGGTGGATCGGGGACTCCCCACCGAGCACCTGGGAGGCCGTGCCGAAGCCATCCGCCGACAGCAGCCCGAAGTAGGTCTCGGCCAGGTTCCAGCCCGAGGGAGGTTCATAGGCCACCACGTCGATGCCCTCGGCCCTCAGCTGCACGGCGATCCACTGGATGGCCCGCCGGATGGCCGCCGACGGCTGGAACACCCCGTCGTCGAAGTAGAAGCCCACCCGCAGCGGACGGTCGGCCTCGTCGTGCCAGGGGGTCGCGGGATGCATCGGGTCGTGTCGGCGGAGCGTCTCTCCCTGCAGCGCCTCCATCACGAAGCGCAGATCGCCGACGGAGCGGGCGATGGGACCCACCTGGCTGCGGATGGCGTCCTGCCCCGGCTGGGCACCGTGGACGCCCCGGCTCGACCAGCGCCCGTCGGTGGGCTTCAGGCCGACGACCCCGCACCAGGCCGACGGAATGCGCACCGAGCCGCCGATGTCGGTGCCGATGCCCAGCGGGGACACACCGGCCGCCACCAGGGCCGCCTCTCCCCCGCTGCTGCCGCCCGGCACCCTCTCCGCGTCGAGGGGGTGGTTGGTCGCGCCGTGCAGCCGGTTGGACGTCTCCATGGACAGCAGCAGCTGGGGCACGTTGCTCTTGCCGATGACCACCGCGCCGAGATCCCGCAGCGCGGCCACGACCGCCGCATCCCGGGACGCCACCCAGCCGGCACGGCGCTTGACCCCGAGCGTGGTGGCCAGCCCTTCCACATCGAGGTTGTCCTTGATCGTGACCGGCACGCCGTGCAGGGGCCCACGAAGCGTTCCCCCTGCCCGCTCACGGTCCAGGAGGCGGGCTTCCGCCATGGCGGCCTCGAACCTGGGCTGCGCCATCGCACGCAGGTGGTCGTGGGTGACATCCATCCTCGACCGCAGACCCTCCACGAGCGCCTCCGAGGTGATGTCCCCCTCCTGCAGGGCCTGCAGCAGCTCGACGACACCCAGCTTGTCCATGGGACCTCCTGGGAGGACCATCGGCCGTGGACAAGAACAAAAAAGGCCAGCGTGACGCTGGCCTTTTTGAACGAATCCGGGACGTTTCAGGCAGTCTCGGAGTTCTTCATGGTCTGGACCTCGGTCCGGATGTCCTGGGCGAGGACCTTCAGCTCCTGCATGGCCTTGCGGACGCGGGTACCAGCGGCCTTGTTGCCCTTGTCGTAGAACTTGGCGAAGTCACCCTCACAAGCCATGATCATGTCGCGCAGCTGAGCGAAGCGGTCGTTCATGTCGATTCCTCCTAACAGGACCTTCATTGGGCCAGAAAACGCGGCAGAACGGCGCCGCAACCGACGTCGAGACCCTAGCAAGTGGTGATTTGAAAAGTCACCCCAATTGTCCGCCCAGGGCCCCAGAACGCAGCTTTCGAACGATGGTCCTACGGGGAACCCGAATGGGACCGATATTTTAGGGAACTGTAAAAACCCAATACATACGCCGAAAATCCCGCCCACTCCGCGAGCGTCTCCGGAAAAACGCCGACAATCTGACCAACATCCACTGATTGGCGCCACGGGGCCACGAAAGGGGCGAGCCATGGCGCATCCGTCAAAAAAGGCCCCTGGGACACGTGCGAGGCATGGTTCTCCACATCGGTATCCCGACTGCTCTCCACCACCTGCCCATCGGTTTCCCGGAGGTGCTCCCCCATGCCACTCGCCCTGCCCGTGTTCCTCGCGTTCCTGCCGGTACTCTGGGTGCTGTCCACCTGGGGGATGAAGGTCACGTGGGAGGCCCGGCACCTGTCCCCCCGACCTCGGTACGGTCTCGCAACCATCATCGGTTCCACCCTCCGGGAGGTGGGCTCCATCTGGGTCCTGGTGTGGTGGCACCTCACCGGCCGACGACACGCGCGGGTCATCGAGGAGACGAGCCCCGACGAGCCCCTCGTGATCTGCCTGCACGGCTACATGCAGAACGCCACCAACATGCATGGAGTACGCCGAAGCCTCGCCCGGGCCGGCATCCGCAGTACCTCGCTGCCCCTGGGCCTCCCCGGACGCAGCCTCGACGTGTACACCGCCCACCTCGAACGGCGTCTGCAGCCGTTCAGGGGCCGCCCCCTGCGCTTCGTCTGTCACAGCATGGGGGGCATCGTCCTGCGGCAGCTCCTCGCGGAGCACCCCGGCTGGGCCGCCCATGTCGACGCCGTGGTCACCATCGCCTCCCCCCACGAAGGCACGGCTGCGGTGAAATTCGGATGGCTGCCGGAAACCCGCGCCCTGCGTTTCGGATCGGCCTTCATGCGTCGTCTTCCGCCGCTGTCCGCGTTCGTCCCCCCGGAGCGCATCCTCAGCGTCGGCTCCCCCCACGACGCGACCGTCTTCCCGGCGCGCACCACCCACGCAGGTGGCGCGACCCACCTGGATTTTCCAGGAATGGGGCACTCGGGCCTGCTCGTGTGGTCTCCCGTCCTACGCAGTATCACCGACTGGCTCAAAAAGGTCCCGATGCTGGCCGGCGTATCTGATAGATCGTAAAAACCACATCCATTTCCCGAGCCTGCCACCACACCGTGATGTCCGTACCACCCCGCAAGTCCCGGCTCCTGCCGGATCAACACACGCTCCACGGAACACGTGGAGCCCGCGGTCGCTCGGTCTACTCTCCGGAACCGATCGAAGGTGTCCAGGCACTCAGCATCGCCATGACCGCCATCACGGCGGCCTGTGCCATCACCGCCATCAAGGAACAGCAGTCGGCCGCCGCGCTGCTGCTCTCGTGCAGCTGCATGCTGCACACGGTCACCTTCATGGCGTCCTTCATCTCCTCGTCCGCCATCGTCCGGGCGCTCCCCAACCTCACGCAGCTCGCGCTGCTGTGGGGCATCGGCATCCAGTACGGCACCTCACAGGATCTGTTCCTGTGCTTCAGCCTCCTGCTCGCCTACCCCTTCATCGGGTTCCAGCTGTGGCGGCCGGGCAAGCTCATCACGCTGCTCGCCCTCGACATCGTCAGCATGCTCGCGCTGTCCCCGTTCCTCGGCCTGGTCCCCGAAGCCGGCGCCGCGGGCATCGAGACCGCCACGGCGATGCAGTTCCCCCTCACCACCGGCCACTTCACGATCGTGTTCTGGCTGGCGCTGCAGTACCTCGGCCGCATCGATCCCCCCCGCCGGGCCCGCAAGCCCAGCTACAGCCCCGAGCTCGAGCGGATCGCCCGGCCGTCCCACCACGGCAACGACGAGGCCGAGGCCGCCTACGAGGCCTGCCTCACCACGCTCACCCAGCTCGAGGGGCACCAGAGCTACGGACCCGCCTACGCCGCCCTCACCCGCCGGCTGTCCGAGGCCATGCGCCTGCACAGCCGCCTGAACAAGCGCTACACCCCGAACAACGTCACGTCGGAGAGCTTCGACATCGGCCAGGCCATCGAAGAGGTGGCCATGGTGATGGCGCCGGCCCTGCACGCCCGCGACATCCAGTTCGTGCTCGACCTCGCCATCCCCGATGAACTCCTCGTCCAGGGACGCCAGGACGCGGTCAGTGGCCTGCTGGTCCAGCTCCTCGCCCCCGCACTGCGTGTGGGCCGTCCGGGCGAGATCGAGATCCACCTGAGCGAGTTCAGCCGCCAGGGCCACGTCGAGCTGCGGCTCGAGGTCCAGGATCGCACCCAACCCACGCTGCACAGCCAGACCGACTTCGACGCCGCCCTGCACCGCCTCAAGCCCTGGGTCGACGCCCTGCACGGCCAGGTGCACCGCTCCATGACCGCGCTGCACACCACGGAGACGGTCGTCACCTTCCGGGCCCCCGAGCTCAGCCGCGAGCCCTCGGAGCCGCTGCCCGCCCGTCGGGCCCTGATCCTCTGCCCCGATCCCGAGACCACCCGCATCCTGTCCCGCCACCTCACCAACTGGGGCATGCAGGTGCGCTCCCCGGGCTACCAGCGCCCCGTCGATGCGGCCACCGACATCATCCTGGTCCACTCGGGCCTGCACCCCAACGCCGACGAGGCCGCCAGGGAGTTCCGACTGCGTCCCGAGCAGATCCTCATCATGGGCCCCCTCGACCCCGGCACCCGCACCGACATCACCATCCCCATCCGCCGCAGCGATCTCTACGACGCCCTGCGGCAGGCCCTCACCGCCGTGGAAGCCCCTCGGTCCTCCCATGCGTCAGCCACCCGGCGTGCCCTCGTGGCCGACGACAGCCCGGTCGACCGCAAGCTGCTCGTGCACCACCTGTCCACCCTCGGCTTCGAGTGCGACGTCGCCGCCAATGGCGACGAAGCGCTGGCCCGCTTCCAACCCGAGGTCCACCAGGTCGTCTTCACCGACCTGTGCATGCCCGGCACCGATGGCCGGGCGCTGGCAGAGGGCATCCGCTCCCGCTCGGCCCACGCCCGGGTCGTCGCGGTCAGCGCCCTTCCGGCCAGCGAGTCCGTGCTCGGTCGCGACGAGGACAACCCGTTCGATCTCATCCTGCAGAAGCCCATCCGCCTGCAGAACATCCTGAAGACCGTCGAGCGCCTCGGCGAGCTGCTGCCCGAGGGCGACGACAGCGCCGGCAACGACAGCGGCCCCGCCTGTACCTGAGGCGGGCCCCCCATCTGCCCGTTCAGGTCCGGGGTCCGCCGGACCAGGCGAACTGCATGGTTCCGTGGACCACCGCGATGCCCTCCGCATCCCGGATGTCGATGGCGATCACGGCGTTGTGGCGGGTCAGCTTGAGCCTGCGGGCCTCGCCGTTGATGCGGCCTGGCCGGGCCGGCGCAAGGAAGTGCAGGTTCATGCTGGACGTGACCCAGGGGATCTCCCCTTCGCGGACCGCCAGGATGGACAGCCAGCCGATCAGATCCGCGAAGGTCATGAGGATGGGCCCGAGGACCGTGCCACCGGGTCGCAGGTGACGCGGCTGGGTGTCCCAGTGCATGCGAACGCCCTCGTCGAACGCCCGCGGTGGGCGCATGCCCCGGCCCTCGGCATCGTCCACGACATCGCAGATGAGGGCCCAGAGGTCCTCACGCACCGTCTCGCTCTCTCTCATCGTCCCACCTCTGCTCGATTCCTGTCACGCAGACGATACCCGGCACCATAAGTGACCGGCGGTCAAGATGGGCCCCAAGGCGTTCAATGACAGATTCCGACGGGCGATAACACAGCTTTCAAGGCATAGGATGACCCACTGACCGACCGGACAGCGAAAGATGGCCTACGTCCGCATACTGGGAGGCTTTAAGCTTCTGAGTGGAGAACGCCCGACGATAGGCGAGAGCACGTGCGTGCCGAAGCCAGCCGAACGGCCGTCCATCCACTCACCGAGGAGACCCACATGCGCCCACTGATGACCCTGCTGACGCTGTCCGCCCTGATCGCCTGCGGCGACGACAACGACGATGACGGCACCGACACCTCCGAGACCGGCTCCGTAGACCTCTGCGACGGCGTGGACGGCAACTGCTACTCGTTCGGTCCCGAAGACATCGACGCCCTCTTCGAGCGCATCAACAGCCTCGAGAACGGCGACACGATCATCTTCGACGAGGGAACCTACGCGTTCACCAACGAGATCACCATCGCAGGTGCCGACGGCATCACCATCCGCGGCCAGGGCAAGAACGAGACCATCCTCGACTTCTCCGGCATGCAGAACCAGGGCGATGGCATCTACGCCAAGTCGAACGACTTCACCGTGTCCGATCTGCAGGTCGTCGACGCCCCCAAGGACGGCATCAAGGTCGAGGATTCCTCCGGCGTCACCATCCAGCGGGTCATCACCACTTGGACCAACGAGCAGGATCCCACCAACGGCTCCTACGGCATCTACCCGGTGAAGGTCACCGACGTCCTCCTCGAGGACTCCGAGGCCTACAACTCCTCCGACGCCGGCATCTACGTGGGTCAGTGCATCCGCGCGATCGTCCGCAACAACATCGCCAAGGGCAACGTCGCGGGCATCGAGATCGAGAACACCCAGTATGCCGACGTCTACGGCAACACCGCCGAGGGCAACACCGGTGGCCTCGTGGCCTTCGACCTGCCCGGCAACCCGGTCATCGGCCGCGACGTGTACATCCACGACAACATCATCAAGGACAACAACCTGCCCAACTTCGCCCCCGGCGGCACGGTGGCACAGATTCCCGCAGGTACCGGCACCTTCGCCATGGCCTCCCGCCGCGTCGAGATCTCGGACAACACCTACGAGAACAACGGCAGCACCGACATCGCCGTCGTGGCAGGTCTCATCATCCAGTCCGATCCCACCGCATGGGCCCTGAACACCGACGACCTCATCGGTGACTGGGAGGATCTGGAGCTCACGCCCCTCGGTGAGGGCGTCGTCGGCAACTTCCGTTCCTACGACTTCTGGATCCACGACAACACCCACACCAACACGGGCACCAACCCCGATCTCAGCACCGACAAGCTGAGCTTCGCCCTGGCCGCCATCTACGGTTCCACGCCCATCGACCAGATCATCTACGACGGCCTGCTCGAGACCAACAACATGCTCCCCACCATGGACTCCGGCGACACCGGCATGACCGGTGAGCCCGTCTCCAACGACAACAACATCTGTGTGGCAGACGGCACCATCGGCAACTTCGACGTGGGCAGCTGGGACATCGACTCCTTCCCGCCCGTTCTCCCCGACCTCGAGGATCTGCCCCGCGGCACCGCTCCCTACGCGCCCTACGACTGCGAGGGCATCCAGAGCGGCCCCATCCCCCCCATCGAGCTGCAGTGAGTCGCTGACCGCTGCCGCTTCCCCTCCCTGGAGGCCTTGTGACCCACAAAGCCATCACGATCCTTTCCACGGCGATCCTGCTCTCGGCCTGTGCCGAGAGCTGGGATCCCGTGAACGTGGACGTCTCCGACGATCCGCCGGCCCTGCTCAGCGAGATGAACCTCCTCCGCTGGGACGGGACGACCTTCGAGTACAACCCGGAGATCGTTCCCTACGTGATGAACACTCCGTTGTTCTCCGACTATGCGCTGAAGGATCGCGCGATCTACGTCCCCCCGGGGACGGCAGCGGTCTACGACGACAACGACGCCTTCGACATGCCCGTGGGCACGGTCCTCATCAAGTCGTTCTCCTTCCCGGCGGACTTCCGTTCGCCGGACGAGGACATCCGGATGATCGAGACCCGCCTGCTGATCCACTACGAGACCGGCTGGAAGGCGTACCCGTACATCTGGAACGAAGAGGCCACCGACGCCGAGCTCAAGCTGGGCGGCGGCACCACCTCCGTCGACTTCATCGACATCGACGGTGAGGCGGTCAACGTGTCCTACCTGGTCCCCCAGCGGAACCAGTGCATCTCCTGCCACGAGCTGAAGGATCCCGAGTCGGGCGACAAGTACTTCACGCCCATCGGCATCAAGGCGCGGCACCTCAACCGCGACCTCGACTACGCCGACGGCACCTTCAACCAGCTCGAGTACCTGGCCGACCGGGGCGCCCTCACCGGCCTTCCCGCGCTGTCCGAGGTGCCCAGGGCCTACGACTTCCGGGCCCTCGATCTGCACGAGTTCAATGCGAGCGCCATCGATGACCTCGAGGGGGCCGAGCTCGACAAGGCCGCCCGCGACTACCTCGACATCAACTGCGCCCACTGCCACAACCCCAACGGGGTCAACGGCATCAGCTCCCAGCTGTTCCTGAACCACGACAACGAGTCCGCATTCAACCTGGGCGTCTGCAAGAAGCCAGGTTCGGCGGGCAAGGGAGGCGCGGGTCGCGACTTCGACATCGTCCCCGGCGACTCCTACGCGTCCATCCTGTGGTACCGCATGGACACCGAGGATGCCGGCTCCATGATGCCGCTGCTGGGCCGCTACCTGGCCCACGACGAGGGCGTCGACCTCGTCGCCCGGTGGATCGACGCCATGGAGCCGAACGACTGCGCGGCCGACTGAGCACCCGCACGGCCACCGGCACAAGAGGCCCGCGCCCCCCGTCGCGGGCCTTCTCCGTTCTTGTGCCTACCGGATCGGAAAAATGCTTGAACGAAGGGTCCGCGCCCCCGACGGGAACTCCATGGAGGTCTCCCCCATGGTCGTCGCTGGACCCGATCACGCCCAAGACACCGTCACCCTCCAGCGCCCACGCGCCTCCCTCCCCGCCCGCCGCACGACGGCCATCACCCGGTGGCTCGAACTCCAGGACCTCGACCCGGACATCGAGCTGGGCGCGCGGCTGCGGCACCACGGCCGGATCCGCAAGGACCTCCGCCGCCGGTCAGCCTCCGAGCTCCCGACCTGGACCCCACACTGGCTCCAGGTGGCCACGCGGGACCTCTGGGAGGCATCAAAGCTCAAGGAGGCCCGCAAGCTGCTCACATGGGCCCACGAACGTCTCGGCGCACGGGAACAGCTCACCCTCGACCTGTCCGAGACCCTGCGCCGACAAGGCCGGCTGCAGAAGAGCGCTCACATCCTGCAGAGCCAACGGCCCCAGCAGCACAGCCAGCCGATGGCCTGGTGGACCGCCCGCACCCGACTCGCCGCCACCGGCTGCCACTGGACCCACCTGCACAACCTGCTGCAGCGAGCCCGCCTGCTGCACGAGATCGACCAGTCCTGGGCGTGGCACCGCCAGATCCTCAGGAGCGATCCCCACCACCCGGACCTCCTCACGGCCATCCGGCTCCAGCCGGACCACCCCCACGCCCGCCTGCTGGCCGCCGAGCGCCTGATGCGGATGGGCCAGCGAAAGCTCGGCGACGAGCTGCTCGTCTCCCTCCTCCCCCACCGCGGCCTCCCCGCCGCCTGGGCCCAGGCGCTCCGCCTCGCCTACGGCACCCTGGACGCGCCCCCGCCCGACGCCCTGCGACGCACCGTGGAGACCTGGTCCCTCGCCCTCCTCCTCCGCCGCGCCGACGGCCAGCCGGCCCCCCTGAAGGGTCACCACCGCCCCACCCTGCTCCGCCTGCAGCAGGACTGGCTCGACGCCCTCCAGGGCCACATCCCCCAGACCCGCTGGCGCGACCTCGCCACCGCCCTCCACACCCCCGCCTGACCACCAACGAGCGGCGCAGGCCGGCAGGCCGAGCCGCCCCGGGGGAGGCGCAGGCCGGCAGGCCGAGCCGCCCCGGGGGAGGCGCAGGCCGAGCCCCTTCGGCCCCAAGGGACGACCCCAGCCCAACGGGCGGCGCAGGCCGGCAGGCCGAGCCGCCCCGGGAGAGGCGCAGGCCGAGCCCCGTCGGCCCGAAGGGACGACCCCAGCCCGACGGGCGGCGCAGGCCGGCAGGCCGAGCCGCCCCGGGAGAGGCGCAGGCCGCCAGGCCGAGCCTCCCCCGCGTCGGGACGACGCCAGGTTGGCGCAGCCAACCACGCCAACCCGGCACCGTCCTGCCCCCCACTCCCGCCAGGACCGACGCCGGGAGGGGGGAGCGGGAGGTGCGGACCGAGCGGGCGCAGGCTGGTTCATAGCCAGCGGCGCAGGTCCGAAGGACCGTTCCTGAGGAGGGAGCGTACTGGAAGTACGTGACCGACGAAGGGGCGCGTCTGGCGAAGAACCAGCCAAGCCCGCGACGGGAGCACCTCCCGCTCACCCCTCCCAAGAATGAGTCAGAGGACCCACCGCACATCCCCAGGAGTGGTCAGGCACAGAGCTGAGCGGTGGGTCCCACGACTGGATGCTGCAAGTTCGGAGCCCCTCCGCTCGCCTTGAGTCCAATCTGGAAAAAGTTCCCGCAGCCCTCCGGACACCTCCCGGACTCGCCGGATGCAGTCCCCTCAGGCCCCATCCGCCGGGTACTCGTCGTACTTCAGCGCCCGTCCCCGGACCTTGTCGGCCGGGTACTTCTGCGCGGCCGCCGCCAGCTTGAGACGCAACGCCGCCGCGAGATCCACGTCCGCCCGCTCGCAGAAGTTGAGCAGGCACATGAGCACGTCCGCCGCCTCGTCGGCCACCCTCGACCTGCGGCTGTCGACCATGGGCTGGGGTCCGTCGTCGGCACACCACAGGTACAGCTCCAGCAGCTCGCCGGCCTCGACGTTCAACGCCATCGCGAGGTTGCGCGGGGAGTGGAATTGCGCCCAGTCCCGCTCTTCGGCAAAGGCGACGACCTCCGCCTGCAATTCTTCCAACGTCGGCTGACTCATGGGCTCCTCACGTGGACGTGGCCATGAACATCCTGCCACGTCGTGTCCCTTCCTTCCTGTCGCAGGCGGACCTGTCCACCCCCATGGGGCGACGGTGACCCTTGAAGACCGCCGGCTCGCCATCCGGAGGATGATCCCTGCCACGGCCCCCCACCAGGGCGGACTGTGTACACCACGTCATCTTTCACGACGGAACCCGCGAAACCCCCGCCCATCGTCTACCATGACGCCCTCGCGTCCCACGGTTCACCGCTCCCGAGGTCCCCATGTCTCCACGCATCCTGCTCCTGTCCAGCCTCGGCCTCCTCGCTGCCTCCGCCCACGCGGTCCAGCCGGCCGAGACCGTGGTCTCGGGTGCGATGCCCGAGACCCTGCCGGTGAACAATCCCGCGCACCAGCGGTGGATCGCCCAGAACCATGAGCCCTGGCTCGCGTTCCAGGACGAGCAGGGCGCAGGGTGGGAGGCCCGCTTCGACGAGCGCCGCCGGATCCCGCTGCGCATGTGGGGTCGCGGCATCGATCTCGGCCCGCTCGGCAGCGAGCAGGATGTCATCGACGCCCTCGCCACCTTCCAGGCCGAGCACGCCGACCTGCTCGGCACGACGTTCGCCGAAGGCACCTGGTCCGCCACCTACGACGCCTCCCGCGACGCCTGGTACGCCGACTTCCACCAGACCCACAAGGACGCCCCCATCCGCCTCGGCGGCGTCACCTACCGCATCCTGCAGGGCAAACTGGTGATGGTCGGCTCCACCGCCCACCTTCCTACCGAGGCGCAGGGCACCTTCCGCAAGACCCACGAGCAGGCCGTCGCGATCGCCCGCCAGTGGAACCTCACCGGCATGGGCGAGGCCGAGGTCGAGCGCGTCCACTACGCCTGGATGCCCCTGGAAGACGGCAAGCGCCCCTACATGCGCCCCGCCGCCGTGGTCCGGTTCACCCAGCCCGAGGGCGTGCCCGCCCAGTGGACCTTCTGGGTCGATGCCGACAGTGGCCAGGTGCTCGGGTACGACAACAGCGTGCGCTTCCTCGAAGGCACCTTGTCGGCGGAGGCCCGCCACCGCGACGGCGGCACCCGCACCGATCCCCTTCCCTTCGTCTGGGCCGCCAACAACCTCGACGGTGGCTACAGCGACACCGACGGACACCTCGACATCGAGGGCAACACCGCCGAGATCTCCCTGCTCGGACGGTACGCCGAGCTCACGGATCTGCTCGGCGACGCCACCCCGGTCATCGACGGGCTGCCGACCACCCTCACCGCTGACGACTTCCAGGGGCGTACGTCGGCCCTGACCACCTGGCAGGCGATCCACCGGGTGCGCGACGTCATGTCCGCCTTCCACCCCACCCTGTCGTGGCTCGAAGTCGACCGGTCGGAGCCCGTGCAGATCACCGTCAACGTCAACGACTCCTGCAATGCGTGGTTCGACGGCACCCTGAACTTCCTGCGCAGCGACGACACCTGCCGCAACACCGGCACCATGGCCGACGTGGCCTACCACGAGTGGGGCCATGGCTTTCACGCCTACAGCATCCTCTCAGGCACCTTCGATGGCAGCATGGGCGAGGGCTACGCCGATGCCATCAGCTTCCTCGTCACACGCGACCACCGCCTCGGGCCCGGCTTCTTCAAGTCCACGGACGCCCCGCTTCGCGACATGGACAACGACGCCCGCTACCCGGACGACTACCGCACCAACCAGACCTTCATCCACACCAACGGTCTCATCTTCGGCGGCGCCATCTGGGACACCTGGCTGATCCTCAAGGAGCAGATCGGCGACGACGAGGCCCATGCCGTGCTCGGTCAGGCCCTCACCGACATGATCAAGGGCGGGCCCTCCATCCCGAACGCCTGGGAGGAGCTCCTCTTCGCCCTCGACGACGACGCCGACCTGTCCAACGGCGTGCCCTACGAGTGCGCCTTCATGGAGGGCTTCGGCCTGCACGGGCTCGGTCCCCTCGGCGGCGGCGCCATCGAGCTCGACCACGCGGTGCAGGCCTTCTCCGACGCAGGGCAGGACTCCGTGATGCAGTTCTCCCTGCTCAACGGCGCCAGCCAGTGCGTCGACATCAAGCCCGCCACCGCCCAGCTGATGTACCGGGTCGACGGCGGCGAGTGGAAGTCGCTCGAGGCCGACGTCACCGATGTCGACCTGCAGGCCATCATCCCGGCCACCGACCTGCCCGACGGCGGCGTGCTCGAGTACTACCTGCAGGGCAAGACCACCCAGGACGGCCTGTTCCAGGACCCTCCGGGCGGTGAGATCACCCCCCACACCACGTGGGTCGGCCCCGTGCTCGAGGTGGTCTGCGACGACTTCGAGGCCAGCAACGGCGACTACACCCACGCCCTGCTCGCCGGCGGCAACGAAGAGGGCGCCGACGACTGGCGCTGGGGCACCCCCATCGGTGTGGGCGGCGATCCCGACGGCGCCGCCTCCGGACTCGGCGCCTGGGGCAACGACCTGGGCGGCGGCCGCTACGACGGCAAGTACCAGCCCAACAAGCACAACCAGCTCAGCTCCCGCCGGTACGACCTCGGGCACTACCAGGATGCCTTCCTGCAGTTCAACCGATGGCTCACCGTCGAGGACGGCCTGTACGACGGCGCGATGATCTTCGCCGACGACGTGAAGATCTGGGGCAACTTCAGCTCCGTCACCGACGGCAGCCGCCACCACATCGACACCTCCTGGGCCCCCCACGCCGTGCCCCTGCAGGGCGAGGGCGACGACGGCAAGGTCAAGCTGTCCTGGGAGATCCGCTCCGACGCCGGCCTCGAGTTCGGCGGATGGAACATCGACGACGTCTGCATCTACGCTCCCGCCACCCCCGACAACCGCCTGTCCATCACGAACATCGCAGGCGTGCGCGGCGAAGAGGGCGTGAAGCTGTCCTGGACCCAGCCGCTGCACGGCCCCGTCTCCGAGGTGGTCATCGTGCGCCGCGGCGGTCGCTTCCCGGAGAGCCACTCCGACGGCCAGGTGGTCGCCACCCTCACCGACATCGAGCCCGGCGCCACGGGCTCCTTCGTCGACCCCACCCCCTGGGGCGGCCAGCACTACGCCATCTATGCCTCCGACGGCACCGACTGGAGCGAGCGCACGGTCGAGGGCATGAATGCCACGATGGTGCAGGAGGCAGGCAGCCTCGCGTTGGCCTGCGGCTGCCAGACCGGCGGCCCCGGCCCCACCGGCCTGTGGCTCGGTCTCGGCGCCTTCGCCTGGGCACGGCGTCGCAAGCAGCAGGCCTGACCCCAGCCCCCAGACGCAACAAGGCGCCCGGAGAGCTCATCTCCGGGCGCCTTCTTCGTTCTGGGCGGCGGCTCCTCTACCAGCGCTCCACCGCGGCAGTGAGGATGTTGCGACGCCGCTCGCGCTCCTCGATGGGATCCACCCGACGGGGCGCCGGTGCGGGGGCCGCCTCGATGGGGGTGGCCACCTCCTCCACGACCTCCTCGAGGATGGCATCGAGGCGCTCCAGCAGCACGGCGGGACCGTAGACATCGTGCCGGCCGGACAGCCAGCTGGGGGCGTTCCAGGTGATGCGCGTGTGACCGGCCTCATCCTCGTAGACCATGAAGCGCAGCGGCAGCTCGAGGCCCAGACGCTTCTCCTCGTTGACCAGGGCGACCACCGTGCGGGGGTTGCCGAACACCAGCAACCGAGCGGGCTTCATGCCCCGCTGGGCGTACCAGGCGCGCTCGGCGTAGTCGAGCTCGGCGATGAGGGGCATGCCGTGGCGATCGAGGGCATCGACGAGCTCGTCGACCGTGATGGACACGGCCTTTCCGGAGATGACCTCGCGCAGGCCGGTGGGGAGCTCATCGCCCAGATCCAGGAACGACGACGCCTGGCCAGCGGCAGGAGCGGAGGAGCCGTTGGGCCAGGCGTGGGCGGAGATGGAGACGAGGCAGGCGAACAGGCAGACGAGGAAGCGGAGCATCGGAACCTCCCAGCGACGAGCTGAAGACAAGGTGCCGATACCCACCCATTCGTGGGTTCCCAAGGAAGCCTGGCCGCCGTAGCGCCATCCACAGGGCTCAGGCTTCCCAGGCGCCGATCTCCCGAAGCGGTCCGACCATCAGGGCGTGGTCTCCACGTCGATCACCTTCTCGATGATCTCCTCCCGCAGCTCGTCGCGCTGCACGCCGGTGAGGGAGTCCGTCATCTTGTGGGACCCGAGCACGTCCATCACGCCGTCCGCGATGCGCTCGGCCTTGCGCCCCTTCGCCTCCAGGTTGTCCCGCACGTGGGAGACCTTGATGACGTTGGGGAACCAGCTGAACACGCTGTTGCGGAAGCCCCAGGACTTGATGCGGACGATGTCGCCACTGCGGGCGTAGCTGGTGAGCTCGGCCTGCAGATCGGCGGTGTCGAACTTGAGGTAGGGGAACCGGGACTCCTTGTTGACGAAGACCCTCACCCCGCCCTTGGTGGTCTCCATCTCGACCCGGTATTCGCTCATCTTCTCGTAGGCCCGGGTGATCTGGCCTTCGTAGGTGCTGGTGCCGACCATCATGGTGATGATGAAGCCGCCCACCAGGACGATGAGGCCGATGATGAGCCAGCGCTTCATGCGCTTGCCGAACGGGACCTTGTCCTGATCAGCGGTATCGATGTCGTTGGCCATGAAACCTCCGCTCCGTGACACCTGGAACGTACCATCCCGCGAACGGCGGCGCTGCTACGTGCAGACCCGGGCCCGTATCCGGGCCCGTGGTCCGCGTCCCATCGGATCAACGGGACACAAACGCAAGGCCGGCTCCCCCGGGGGTGGGCCGGCCCATCGTGGGGCGGCGGACGCCCCGTTGGTACCCCAGGTCTCACTCCCCGCAGGACGGACCGTCACAGCCGCCGCAGGACGGACCGTCACAGCCGGGGGCTGCGGTGTCCTCGGGCTCCTCGTCGTCGGACGGGGGCTCGTCGGCCGGCGGCGCCTCGGTGAACATGACGTAGTCGTGCTCGGCAGCCTCGTGGCAGCTGATGCAGAAGTCCACCTTGCCGCTGGCTGCGGACTCGCCGGTGGCAGGGTCGTACACCGCGAAGAACCAGTCGTTGTGCTCCGGATCATAGCCGTCGATCTTCTTCAGCACGGTGACCGATGCGAGCTGTGTGCCCTCCGGGTCGTTGTAGGCCTCCTTCACCAGCATGGAGCCGTTGGCGTAGTCCTTCCCCTGCTCCACACCCGAGCGCGCCCGCCCGTCGTACCAGATCTGGACGGCCGGCCCGTGGGCGCCTCGCCAGCTGTACTGCACGCCGGTCCAGTCAGGTGTCTGGTTCCAGTCCTGGTAGCCGTCGAGCTGCTCCCAGATCCGCTCGGTGAGCTCGGAATCGGTGAGCTCTGCCTCGTTCACACAGGCAGCCGCACTCGCGGTGAACGCCAGCAACATTCCACGTCGCAACATGTTCCATCCTCCATCGGAGCCAGCTCGCTCCACGATGACCGGGACGAGGATGTCATGCTTTCGTTACGGCCTGGAAGAATCTTTATCGTCGGACGATGGCAGTACCGAATCAAGGATGTTTCCGAGCAGGGTCTCGTAGTCCGCCGGCAGCATGCTGGCGTCGACCTCGGGCACCACCTCTCGAAGAGCGCGCTGCTGCCGCACGTAGCGCCGGCAGTGGCTGCACATGGCCAGGTGCATCCGGAACTTGAGCCGCACCCACCATCCCTCCTCGCCGTCGAGGATGTCGTCGACCTTACGGATCACCTGGTTGCAGGTCATCATCGCGCACCTTCCCCGAGCCGCGCGTCGACCCTGACCCGCAGCGCCCGCCGCGCCCGGTGCACACGTACGCGGACCGCGCCGGAGGAGATGTCGAGGATGCGGCCCACCTCGTCGGGCGTGAGCCCCTGCACGTCACGAAGCAGGAGTACCTCCCGCTGGACCTCGGACAGGTTCTGCAGCTCCTCCTCGACCGCGGTGAGGACCTGGCGCGTGTGGGCGGCTGTCTCGGCGTCCCAGGCGATCGGACCGTCGGTCCAGTGCCCTCGGGCATCGAACCAGTCGTCGGCGGGATCGACATCCTCGATCACCCAGCGCTTCTGACGCCGCAGCACGTCGACCGCGCGGTTGCGAACGGCCCGGTACAACCAGGACTTCACCGAGCACCGGCCCTCGAAGGACGCGAAATTGGCCACCACGTTGGCCAGGGCCGTCTGGACGACGTCCTCCGCGGCTGCTTCGTCGCGGAGCATGCGCCGGGCGAAGGCGACGAGACCCGGCATGTGCACCCGGAGCACGCCGGTCCAGGCCTGTCTGTCTCCGGCCTTGAGCTTGTCGAGGTCCTCGTCCATGGACGCCGCGTGCCTCCCGTGGGGTCGGCCCGATCGTGCCTTCCGCCGCCCGGGAGGTATACCAGCCCCGTCGCCCTGCTCCGGCTGTCGAGCGGCGCGCGCCGCCACCCCCGGCGGCAGGACCGTCAGCGAGATCCAGGTTCCTCCTGATGTGGCGAGCCATCCGGGCATCCATCCTCCAGGCACCCGGAACGGACGATCCCGATGGTGGACCGTTACACGCCCACCCGCGCTGGGGCGGCCCCCTACTGGTGATGATCCGGGTGGGTCTTCATGGTGGCCTGCTGGAGCGCCGTGAGGGTGCGTTGGGGCACGCAGCTGACCTCGCTGCCCGTACGATCACAGACCGGGTACGGGAACATCAGGTTCGAGCCCAGCGAGACCTCACACTCGGCCTTGGACCCACACCGGGGGGTGTCGTCGAGGGCGTCCCAGGCCTCCACCGGAAACCCATCGGGACAGGTGGCGAGATCCTCGCACTGCACCTCGGCCGGGTGGAACACCCCCAGGAAGTGCCCGACCTCGTGGGCGAAGGTCTCGGCGAGGATCCAGGTCTCCACCTCGGACAGGATGCCATCGCTGCCCGCGGCCTCGACGCCGCTGATCACCACGACGCCCTGGCTCGAGGGGAGCACCGCGCCGGGAATGCCCCCGGACACGCCGAGGATGATGCCGCCGGACTCCCCCTCGATGCGGGAGCCCAGCACCACCACGAGCTCGCCCAGCGCCGAGTCGGCGGAGAGATCCTCGTACAGCGCCTCGTTGGCACCGCTGCGGGGTGCTCCGAGCGCTTCGGGCAGCCGACGCTGGGACTGCCGGAGCTGCAGCTCGATGCCCGCGGGAGCATAGATGTCGTCCTGCCAGCGCTGCAGGGCCACCTGCAGCTGCTGGTTGTAGGCGTCGTCGGCCAGGAGGCCCTCGTCGGCGATGAGGTGCACGCGGAGCACCCGCCCCTCGCCTTGCCGTCTCAGGACCACATCCACCGGCACGAAGTCCTCGGCGTCGGGTGCGTAGGCGACCACCTGCCAGGTGCCGGGGGTGAGCGTGCCGCCGATGGCCGGATTGGGCCACACCACGATGGGCTCGGGCTGGGAGAAGACGCCGAGGGCGGCCTGTTCGGCCGACTCCCACCAGTCGGATGCGTTCAGCACCTCACGACCGGAGGGGTCGGTGATCGTGTAGACGAAGGCGTTGTCGGGATCCTGGGCCCGGACGAGGAAGACATCCTCGCCCTCCTCCACCGGTACGTCGATGCGCATGGCGCCACGCATGCCGGGCAGGACCTGGGCCGAGCGAACACGGAGATCGCCCTCGGTGAACTCGTTCCACTCGAGACAACCCGACAACATGACCATCGGCAGCAGATGTGAAGCGCGCAAATCCCCCCCGGGGCCTAGTCGTCGAAGAAGTCCATGATGTACTGGATGAGCTCCTCATCCTCCTCGGCCTCCTGCACCTTGCCCGAAGACCAACCCGCGTCGCCACCGTCGGCGACCGCCACGAGGGTGTGCAGATCCTCGATGGACTCGAGGAGCTCGTTGCCGGGCACGAAGTATTGCCCCCGCGACGACGACAATCGCTGGGGCGCGGACAGCAGGAGATCCCGGCGGGCACGGGTGACCGCCACGTAGAGCAACCGGCGCTCCTCCTCCATCTGCTCGGGGTCGTCGAGCGCGTAGCCGCTGGGGAACGCGCCGTTGATGAGCGACATCAGGTAGACGACATCCCACTCGAGGCCCTTGGCGGAGTGGATGGTGGAGACGACCAGGGCATCCTCGTCGTGGCCATGGGCCTCCTCCTCACCCACAGGATCGAGCACGACCTCGGAGACGAAGGCGGAGAGGTTCTCGTAGCGCTCGGCGAGGGACGGGATGACCTCGAGATCCCGCAGCCGGCGCTTGTAGTCCTCGTACAGGGAGGGCATGCGCTCTTCGTACCAGTCGATCAGCACCTCGACGAGCTCGCCGACGTCCTCCTTCAGATCGGAGGCCTGCTCCAGCACCTTGGCGAGCTCGACCAGGGCGGCGTGGTACTTGCGGCGCTTGTACACCTCGGGCTCGAGCTTCGGCACGAGGGACTGCTCGATGCGGGCCGCGATGCCCTGGGCGCCCTTCTGGCCGAGGCCATCGAACCAGGTGAGCACCCGCAGCCAGGCGGTGACGTCGCGGGGGTTGTGCACGATGCGGACGAGACAGAAGACGTCCTTGACGTGGGCCGCCTCTGTGAAGCGCTGGCCACCGAACTTGCGGAACGGGATGCCCCGCTCGTTGAGGCGCAGCTCGAGCGGTGTGGCCTGGTGGCTACCCCGCACCAGGACAGCCTGCTGGGACAGCGGCACACCCTCGCGCTGGCGCTGCAGGATCTGCTCGAGCACCAGATCGGCCTGCTCCCACTCGTCCCACGGGGCGATGGCCACGGGCATGGGGCCCTCGGTGAGCTCGGAGAACAGCCGCTTTCCGTAGCCCTGACGAGCGGAGTCCAGCACGCCGTTGGCCAGGTCGAGCACGGGCATGACGCTGCGGTAGTTCTGCTCCAGCAGCAGCACGCGGGCACCGGGGAACGAATCGGGGAACTCGAGGATGTTCTCGACCCGGGCGCCCCGGAAGCCGTAGATGCTCTGGGCCTCGTCGCCCACCACCATGAGGTTGCCGTGGGTGGAGGCGAGGAGCGCAGCGATCTTGGCCTGCAGCTTGTTGGTGTCCTGGTACTCGTCGACCAGCACGTGCCGGCACTTCGCCGCGATCTCCTGGCGGGCGGCCGGGTGCTTGGAGAGCAGCTCGGCGAGCAACACGAGCAGATCGTCGAAGTCGACCACCTGTTGGGCCCTCTTGCGCTCCTGGTAGACCCGGGCGACCTCCTCGACCTGCTGCGCCTCGTGCTCGTACTGGGGGAACTCGTCGACCAGCACATCCGCGATGGATCGGGAGGTGTTGATGGACTTGCTGATGACGTTGAGCAGGACCTTCTTGGTGGGGAAGCCCCGATCCCGCCCTCCGAGCCCCATCTCGGCCCGGACCCAGTTGACCAGGGACTCGGCATCACCGCGGTCGATGATGGAGAAGTCGGGAGACAGCCCCACGGGGCCGCCGTGACGCCGCAGCAGCTGGTTGGCGAACGAGTGGAAGGTGCCGCCCCGGACGTACTGCGCCCGCTGGCCCACCAGGGACTGGGCCCGCTCGAGCATCTCGTTGGCCGCCCGGCGGGTGAAGGTGAGCAGCACGATCTCCCAGGGTGCGACGCCCTGCTCGATGAGCCAGGCCACGCGGTGGGTGAGCGTGCGGGTCTTTCCGGTGCCGGCGCCGGCCACCACGAGGAACGCCCCATCGGGGGCGGAGACGGCGGCGCGCTGGCCTTCGTTGAGGGTGGACAGGTCGATCATGGCACTCCCGACGGACAGGTCCCCACCCTATCCCCTCCGGCGCGTGTTGGGCAGGAGCGGACGATGGGCGTCCGCCGGTTCAGCGGGTTGGCTCGGGACAACGGGGTGTGCGAAGGACCCACGGCCCGGCCGGGATCCGGACGCCGATGCCTTCCGAGGCCGCCTGGGGATGCTGGATGACCGGACACCAGCCCCGATCGGTGCGGGCCAGGGTGCGTTTCTCGGCGAGGAACCAGCGCACCGCAGCGGCCGTGGCCGGTGCCTGCTCGGACCGGAGGCGGTCGGCATCGGCAGCGGAGGCCCCCGCATCCGCCAGGCCGTCGGCGACGGACTCGACCAGTCCGAGCACCGGGACGTCATCGCCGGCGAGGGCATACAGGGTGTCGTCGGTCCAGGCCCGGGTGGAGACGTAGCGGCCGATCAGGCACAGCGCGATGAGGCCGGTGGCCACGCCCAGCTGGTCCTTCACGCCCCAGCCCACGCCCACGGCAGCCGCCGTGATCGCCACGAGGATGGCCGGCGTGGTGGTCCAGGCGCCCCAGGCCAGGGCACCGCCCATCACCGCGACGCCCGTGGCCCCCATGAGCAACCAGGGGACCTCCTTGGGAATCCGCCGCATGCGGGCGGCCTCGGCGGCGATGCTCGGCACGGCGAACGCGAGGCAGACCGGCGCGAGCACGCTGATGATGGTCCACCAGAACCACATGGGGAGCGCCGAGCCGGTGCCCCGCATGCGTCCCATGAAGCTCGTGGCCCACAGGGCGCCCGCGAAGGGAAGCACGGGCCCCACCGACAGGCCGTACCAGGGCAGCGGCTCGACGAGTCCGCACAGCATGATGGACGACGCCACCCACGCCGCAGGCATCGAGACGTACCGACGCAGGGCGTTCCACACCCACAGGGCGGCCGCGAGCATGCCCACCACGCTCAGGGCGATGGCACCGTGGGAGCCGAAGACATCCCACAGGCCGCGATGCAGGAAGGTGGCGAGATCGGACGCCGAGGACGACAGCGCGGACCGAGCCTGCTCGTCGAGCACCGCGGCGCCGGCGCCCACCTGCCACCAGGCGAGCCCCACCGCCCCGACGAGGATGAGGAGGCCCCCGAAGGCGTGGGATGCCGCGAGGCGCTGCTCGATGGTGCGTTCGCCGGTCATTCCGCCTCCGGAACCGTGGCGGGCGCTGTCTTCTCGGCAGGCGCGGCCTGTGGGGACTCCGGCGCGGGGGCTTCGGAGGGCACGGGCTCGGAGGACTCTGCCGCGGGGGCTTCGGGAGGCGCGGCCGGGGCCTCGGCGGCTGCCGGGGCGACCCGCGCCGGCGTGCCGTCGGGACGGGCCACGAGCTTGATGGGTCCCCAGGTGTCGGACAGCCAGGCGATGACGTCGGCCGCCTCCTGGTCGCTCAGACCCTGGCCGGACATGCGCCCCCGCCCGTTGAGGATGGTGTGGGCGAGATCGCGGTCCCACCACCTGGTCATGGTGCCTGAAAGGGCCGGCGCGCGGCGGGATCCCTGGCCCTCGGTGCCGTGACAGCCCGCACAGCGGGTCTGGAAGATCACCTCTCCCCTCGCGGATGAACCATCCTCGGCAAGGACGGCGTCGGGGTCGCGGAGGGAGCAGCCACCGAGGAGAAGGGACAGGAACAACAGGCGCATGGGTCCTCCAGACCGCCGGGCGTGGGATCCGTGGGCGTCATCCTAACCTGTAGAGGGAGCGACAGCGCGTCCGGAGGACCGCAGGGTGGCCTCGTGCACCATCCCCGGGGAAGCCCGGCGCTGCTGGTAACAAAAAAGATCCCCGGAGCAGGCCCGATACCACACAGCCTTTGTTCGTCGTGAACAATCGGCATACTGGCTGTCGTACCATCACGCTGGAGCAAACTTCCACGTCGTCGAGGTACGCCATGCCGGGCCCGTCCATCATCCACCGGAACAAGACCACCCAGCGCCAGAAGGTCCAGTCCCAGGGCGCGGGTTCGACCGAGCTCGATCCGCTGCAGGCCCAGAGCCTGCAGGCGCAGGATGTGTTCTCCCAGCAGCCCACCACGGACGACACCACGACAGAGGATCCCCCGGATCAGACCCGGACCGAGCACGTCCTCGAGAACCCCGAGGTCAAGGGGCCTGGTGGACCCGGCGGACCGGGCGACGGCAACCCCCACACACCGCCGAGCCAGGGAGGTCACCCCAGCCAGCCAGCGGGCGGGCCCGTCTCACCGTCCGGCGGCCCGAGCGGCCCGAGCGACGCACGGTCGACGCAGCCTCAGGCCGAGGGAATGCGCCCCCAGAACGGTGGTCACCCCCTGCAGGCCCCTGCTCAGCTCCACGCCCCCTCCCCCACCTCAGGCGTCGCACCACAGGGCCCCTCTCCCCAGCACACGGGCGCCACCCCGGCCCAGGTCGGCCCGGGCCCCGCCGAGAAGGACACCCCCCAGCAGAAGGAGGGTCCGGTCCAGGTGCCTCCTCCGCCGTCCGAGGCCGCGCCGAAGCTGGAGGCCCCCAAGGAGGGCGGCCCCACGGGCAAGCAGAAGCAGGATGCGTCCACAGGCGCCACCCCGCAGCAGGGTACCGGTGCGACCGGCCAGACGAAGGTCACCAGTCAGGGCGCATCCGTCGACCAGGCCACCGACGCCCAGGTCGATCCCGACGCCACCACCACCGAGCACCAGGGCAGCCCTGAAGACACCCGGGTCGAGCCCCTGTCCCTCAACCTTCCCCCCACCATCCTCGGCATGCCCAAGGTCGACAGCGACGTCGACGCACACATCGCCGAGCAGACGGGCATGACCGTCACGGAGCACGAAAGCCGCGCCACCGAGCGTCTGCAGACCCTGCAGGGCAAGATGATCAGCCGCGCCTCGCTGCTGCAGAGCCAGGGCGACGGACTCACCGGAGGCCTCCTCACCGAGATCGAGACCGGCCGTTCCGCCTACGCCACGCAGTCCGACACCACCCTGGGGGCCATCCACGGGGCCCTCGACGCCGCCACCTCCACCGTCATCGGCGCCTCCACGGCCGCCAGCAGCACCGTCCAGACCGCCCACGACAAGGCCTTGTCCGACATCGACGGCGAGACGGCCTCCGTCCGAGGCCAGGTCACGCAGTTGCATGTCCAGAAGAAGGCGGAATTCGACGCCGCGAAGAAGAAGGCCCACAAGAGGGTCGAGTCCGACGTCGTCACGCCCGCCGGAGCCTACGTGTCCACGGCCGAGGAGGTCGCTGGCGGCTACGACAAGCTCGACGGCGAGCTGTCCGCCCACTTCATGAAGAGCGGGTCGGCCATGGACAAGTACCTCGGCTCCCAGAAGGCCTCGTTCGCCCAGAAGAAGGCCGGCGAGGCCAAGGCCGACATGAAGGCCAACGGCAAGACCCGCGCCGACGACATCACCGGAAAGGGCGCCACCGACCTCCGCGCCCACATCGACACCGCCTTCCAGACCGGTGAGAGCCAGGTCGAAGGGCTCGGACACGCCGGCAACACCGCAGCCGACGCCGCTCGGGGCCAGGCCCTGCAGAAGGCCCAGGTCGACAAGCAGACCGCCGACGCCCAGATCGCCTCCGCCCAGACCACGGCCGTGGCCCTGCTCCAGGGCACCCGGACCTCCGCGAGCGCCCAGGTCTCCACGCTTCGTGAAGAGGTCTCCACCGAGCTCGACACCCGGGCCGAGAACGCGCGCAGCGCCATGGAAGATGCCGCCAACCGGTCCCAGAACCTGTTCGGCACCCTGATGGAACAGGCCACCCGGGAGCTGATGCCCAACGGGCTGCGCCTGCTGGCCGACTTCCTCCCCGGGTTCGCGGTCATCGAGATGCAGGCCGAGGAGCTGTTCTCCAGCTCCGGCAGCGAGCTCGACGCCCTGCAGGCCTCCATGTCCGACGATCTCGCCACCTTCCTTCAGCAGGAGTCGGCCCGCCTCGTCACCCTGCAGGGCCACTACGCCGCCGAGGCACAGGGATTCGCCGGGCAGGCCCTGTCGTCGCTGCAAGTGGTCGGACAGCTCTTCGCCAGCAGCCAGACCAACCTTCCCCAGCAGATCCGCCAGGACTTCCTGCGGTGGCTGGCCCCCCAACGCACCCAGCTCGACACCCAGCTCGCAGGAGCGAGGGCCCAGGCAGACACCCTCGTCAACAACGCCAAGGCCGCCGTCGACACCAACCTCGCGACCACGAGGAAGGCCTGGGAACAACAGGTCAAGGACTACAAGAACATCGTCGCCCCTGCGGCCCAGAAGGCCACCCAGGGCGCCCAGGACAAGGTCATGGATCGCGCCAAGCAGGCGCACAAGGCCATGCGGGGATGGGGCACCGATGAGAACGGCGTGTTCAACGCCCTGCGCGGCATGAACGCCCTCGAGCCCGGTGCCCTGCGGGAGGAGTTCCAGAAGATCGCGAAGGGAAGCCTCGACTCCTGGCTCGCCTCCGACCTCACCGACTCCGAGCTCAAGATCGCCAACGCCCACCTCGCGCTCAACCACGGCGAGGCGGCCCGGGCCGAGCTCGACTACGCCACCAGCTGGTTCAACGACGAAGCCCAGGTCGAGGCCATCCTCCGTGGCCTCCCCGACGATGAGGTTGCGAAGATCAAGAACTCGGAGGCATGGGCGTCCACCGCCAGGATGCTCGAGTCCGAACTCGGCAAGGGCCCCGACCTCGATGTCGCCAACGCCCTGATGGCCGGCAACAAGCCCAAGGCCGACGCCATCCGTCTCAAGCAGAAGATCGACGACGCCCGCACCGATCGCAACCCCGACGCCATCAACGACGAACTCGCGAAGATGGACCAGAAGACCCGCGAGAAGATCATCGGGGAGTTCGTCCAGCTCGAGGGTGTGGCCAAGGGCGTCAAGATCGCGACCGACGGCAGCAACACCGCCGAGATCATGAAGACCTACATCAAGGCGCCGGTGGGCAACGGCAACCGCCGGGTCAAGCCCAAGAGCGCCGTCACGGGCGCCCAGGCCGATCTCACCGACGCCCTCATCGACGAGGGCACCGACTCCGCCAAGGCCCAGGCGGCACGCATCGCCATCGAGTCCAAGCGTACGGACGGGGCCGACAAGGAGCGCCTCGAGAAAGCCTTGCAGGTGCCCGCCTCCATCAGCGAGGGACTGCACGATCCCGATCCCAAGAAGCAGAAGGAGGCCCGGGAGGCCCTCGAGAAGTTCCAGGCAGAGGTCAGCGAACAGGCGAAGTCGCTGTACGGCAAGGATCCGAAGACCCTCCTCAAGGAGACCAAGGGCCTGAAGAACAAGGGCGGCGACAACGACGAGCGCAAGATGTTCGAGATGATGCTCGAGGACGGCACCAACTCCCCTCGCGTGGCCGCCCGTCAGATCCTGATCGCCGTGGACGGCATGGGCACCGACGAAGCCGCCATCAAGCGCGCTCTCAATGGCCTGAGCCCCGATGAGGTCACCGCACTGCGGGAGGAGTACGCCAAGCTGAAGGACAGCTCCAAGAAGAACAAGACCCTCGATGCCGCCCTCGGCCTCGGCGAGCACAAGGGGTGGGGCTCCGAGCTGTCCGGTCAAGACGCCAACGACGTCGAGGTACTTCTCATGGGCGACGAGAAGTACATGGACGACGATCAGAAATTCAAGCTCGCCAAGCTCAAGTACGACCAGCAGAACGACGGCACCGGTACCCTCGGCAAGATGCTTGCCGGCGACTCCGAGACCGAGGCGATGAACGACAACTTCACCGAGCTGCAGGACTTCCGGGAGAAGTACAAGGATCAGTTCATCAACGGCAAGTTCCAGGGCAACGACAAGGAACAGCTGGAGTACATCCGCCTGTGCAAGCGCGTCGGCATCTCGGCCGAGCTGTACCAGGCCAGCGTCGATCGAGCGGCCGACTACGCGGCGAACACCCTGGCCATCGCTGCCGGCGTGGGTGGCGCCATCTTCACCGGCGGTGGCTCCCTGGCCGTCGCGATGGCCTGGGCCGCCGGTGGCACCGCGCTCAACATGGCCTCGAAGGCCGCCATCAAGGGGGATCGCTACGGCTGGGAGGAGGTCATCACCGATGCCGGCAAGGGCATCGTCGATGTCGCCAGCGCGGGCGTGGGCGGCAAGCTCACCAAGGGCCTCGACAACCAGTTCACGAAGAAGGTGATGATCGAGTCCAGCGTCGAGGGCGTCAAGACCATCAGCCAGAACGCCATGGACGACGCCACCTGGAACAAGGGCGGCTGGGAAGGGGCCGAGAAGCTGTTCAAGGACGGCCTGAAGGCGGGCTTCACGACCGCGGCCGGCTCCAAGGCCAACAAGCACCTCGGCGAGCAGGAGTGGATGAAGCAGATGTCCGGCTCGGGCAACGGCTTCGCCACCTCGGGTGCGAGCGTCATCAGCGCCACCACCACCGGCCTGGCCTCGAACTCCACCGGCGTCGCGTTCGACGCCGTCACCGGCGACTTCAAGGGCGACTTCGGCGATGCGGTCACCAAGGTGGGCACCGACACCACGAAGAACCTGCACAGCAAGGCGATCGTGGGGTCGGTCAAGGGCTACACCAACAAGCGCAGCTTCAACAAGGCGCAGCAGGATGGCCTGAAGGACGGCACCCTGTCCGAGGCCGAAGCCAACGCCGCGAATGCCCAGGTCAAGTCCGACGGTCTGTACAAGGCCAACAAGTACCAGTCGGGCGCCATCTCCGACACCAAGCTGATGAACGACGTCATCAAGCGACAGGACGCCGGCGAGCTCGACGAAGGAGACGCCGACAACATCCTCTCCCAGCTCACCTCCGGCGACCCGAAGGCGCGTGAGAAGGCGCAGCAGGCCTACCAGGAGGCCCTGCTGGTCAACGAGACCCTCAAGCTGAAGAACGGGGGGCAGATCGACGACGCCGGGGTCGACGCCACGCTCAACAAGGCCACTGGCAAGGGCGTCAAGGGCGCCGACGACGTGAAGAAGGTGCGGGCCGAGAACCTCAAGCCCATCCTGCAGACCCACACCGAGGTCCTGAAGACGCAGGGCTACAAGAAGCTCGAGAAGCGCATCGGGGCGATGGGGGATCCGGCGGAGCAGGTGGAGTTCGCGAAGACCATGACCGAGGCCATCCAGAAGCTGAAGACCCTGCCGGAAGACGGCCCCCTCGTGCCCACCGCACCTTTCGCAAGCCGAAAGGGCGTCGAGCTGGTGCTGCAGGTGGCCACCAGCAAGCCCGACCTGTCCCTCGACGACGTGATGAAGGAAGTCGAGAAGACCCTCGGCGCGGAGGCCATGGCATCGGGATACTGACGAAGCGTACCGGTACCCTGGCCATCGTTGGTCGGAAGGGAGATCATGGCAGGTACAGGAATGCAGGACAGGAGTGGTGGCATGCGCGACGAGAAGCTGGCGGAGGAGGTCATCGAAAAGGGCCTGAAGGTGCTGGAGCTGCTGGGCGAGCCGTCCCATCCGGATCTGCGGCAGGCCGCCGCCGACATCACCGCCTTTCTTGAAGGCGTCGAGAACGGCACCGTGTCCCTGCCGGTCAGCCGATACCCGGGAGAGGCCGCCTTCCATCGCCACGTACCCACCGGCAACGCCCTCTCCACCGCGTATTCCAGTTGGAATCGCGCCCTCCGCGACGAGTGGGAACGCACCCCCGCCGCCTCCGCCTGGGCCGATCGCTTCGCCTTGTGGATGCTCGCCGAGCATAGGATGAAGAAGCGCCCCAACCGCCCAGGCCCCGTCGGCGCGCCCCACGACTGCGCCTTCCCCCACGTCGCCGACGGTGCCATCGAGCTGCGAGACGACTTCTGGAACAGCCACGCGAGCCTCGTCTGGAGCACCATCGGCGACATCGTCGTGCCCGTGTTCCTCAGCACCCTCATCCTCGCGGTCAGCGTGCTGGCCGGCGCACTGCTGCTGCCCATCCACCCGGGTCTCACCATGGCCCTCGGCTTCGTGCCCGCCGGCCTGTTCTGGTGGAAGGTGGGTCCGAAGGTGGCCGCCTGGATCGCGGGTCGGGTACAGCCCAAGATCGACTGGTCCGGCCACACCCTTCACCTGCCCGGACGGCAGGCCCCCGGCTTCGCCATGCACCTGGGCTCCGCCTGGAGGCTCACCTACGGCTTCCACAAGGAGTACGACGAGATCCACACCCAGCGGGTCGACCGCCTCTGGTTCATCCTGCACACCGAGGATGGCCAGCGGTACATGCTGTTCTCCGATGGTCTGCCCTGGCGCCAGCTCGACGTCTCCGTGCCCGATGCCCGAGAGCCCCGAGGGCCCGACGCCCCCACCGACCGCGTGATGATCGAGCCCAACGACTGGGTGCTGATCTTCAACCGGCTCGCCGCCCTCGACACCTTCCGCCAAGGCCGTCGTATCGGCCTGCTGGACGACCTCGGCATGCCCGAGGAGATCAAGAAGCAGTACGGACTGGCCTGACCGAACAGCGGGCAGTCCCCGCTCCCGAGCCCCACGCCCCAATGCGCGCCTTCTACACCTTCACCACCCGCTTCATCGCCCCCCACAAGGCCCTGCGCTGGGTGGCCCGGCTGTACCCGCCCTGGTGGGGCACCGCGATGCGCATCACCGACGTGCACCCCGACCTGCGCAGCATGACCATTCGGATGCCGCTGCGCTGGTACAACCGCAACCTGGTGGGCACCCAGTTCGGCGGCAGCCTGTATTCCATCTGCGACCCGTGGTTCATGGTGATGCTGATGGGCAACCTCGGCAGCCGGTTCATCGTCTGGGACAAGTCCGGCACCATCCACTACCGGGCGCCCGGTCGCGGCGCCGTCACCGCCACCTTCCGCATCCCGACCGAGCTGGTGGCCGAGCTGCAGCGGGAGCTGTCCGAGCCGGGCAGCAAGCGCGACGTGGTGCTGCACACGGATCTGCGGGACGACGACGGCCGCATCATCGCCCAGGTGGAGAAGACGCTGTACGTGCGCAGGAAGGCGCCAGGGAAGCCCGCCTGACCCCAACGTGTCGATCCCTCAGGAGATCTGCGCAGACATGTCCTTCCGCTCAAGAAAAGCCGATCGTCCCGCGACGGATCACCATGGAGGAGACATGGTGCAGCCGTCAGGGAACCCCAGGAACAGACCCATACGGAACACCTTCGTGATCTCGGACCTGCACCTGTGCGAGGCCGAGCCGGTGCAGCCGAAGCGCCCCCTGTGGAAGCGGTACAAGCAGCGGGATCTGTTCGTCGATCACGAGATCGCGGCCATGCTCGACCACCTGCAGGACCAGGTCGACGGCCCCGCGGAGCTCGTCCTCAACGGCGACATCTTCGACTTCGACGCCGTGATGCAGATCCCCAGCCGCTCCCAGCGCCGCGCCGAGAACATGCGCATCTCCTGGCTGGAGAAGCGCCGGGGCCTGGCCCCCACCGAGCCCAAGTCCCTGTACAAGCTGCGGGTCATCCTACGGGACCACCCGATCATCGTGCAGGCGTGGAAGGCGTGGGTGCAGGCCGGTCACCACCTGGTGTTCACCATCGGCAACCACGACATGGAGCTGCACTGGGCCGCCGTGCAGCAGGAGCTCACGGAGTGCCTGACCACCGAGGACGGCCGCCACCGCATCCGCTTCTGCAGCTGGTTCTACCTGTCCGGCGGCGACACCTACATCGAACACGGCAACCAGTACGACGTGTACTGCCTGTGCCACGAGCCCCTGTGGCCCACCATCCGTCCCCCGGGCGGCAAGCCCCGCATCCGCCTGCCCATGGCAGCCTACGCCGTGCGCTACATGATCAACGGCATGGGCGTGTTCAATCCCCACGCCGAGTCCACGTTCCTGCGGCCGTTCCTGGGCTACGTCTCCTACTTCTACAACACCGTCGCGAAGATCCAGCCCGGGCTGCCCTTCGCCTACGCCTTCGGTGCCGGCGCCACCCTGGTGGCCAGCCTGCGCGACGGCATGCTCCCGTCGGAGCGGGATCCCTTCCACCTCGAGGCCCGCGTGCTCGACGTGGCCGTCGCTTCGGAAGCCACGCCCGCCCAGGTGCGCGCCCTCGACGCGCTGAAGGTGCACGCCGCCGTGTTCCGCCCCTGGCAGGTGATGAAGGAACTGTGGCTCGACAAGACCTTCATGCTGCTGCTGCTGATCCTCGGCAGCTTCCAGGTGATGGCCACGGTGCACGCCCTCACCGGCGTCAGCATGTGGTGGTACTGGGCCCTCGTCGCGCTCCTCATCCCGCCCTTCATCCTGTGGGCCCACCGGGACGAGTCCGACGTGCGCAAGTACAACCAGGAGCTTCGCGCCCGTCTCCAGCACATCGCCCGGGTCGCGGGGGTCAGGCGGGTGATCGTCGGCCACTCCCACCACGAGGAGCACAGCGTGGTGGATGGCGTGGAGCTGCTCAACCCTGGCACCTGGTCGCCCGCCTACGAGGACGCCGAGTGCACCATCCGGCTGGGCCGCACCTGCGTCGTGTGGGTCCGGCCGAGTCAGGACGGAACCCGCACGGCCCACCTGATGGAGTGGACCGGCGACGCGCTGGTCACGATGGACGAGTCCCACATGCCCGACACACAGCGCCGTCCCGACGCGCCGCCCCACGACATTCCCCAGGCGGTGTGAGCACTGGCCGTCCTCGACTTCCGTCTCCGGTCATCCCCTGACCAGAGGCGGGTTTCCATGCGGGCTGCGTGCCACGATGGGGTCGTCCCTTCGCCCTGGAGATCCCCATGTCCGAGACCTGCCCCTGGCACAAGAACGATCCGCTCTACAAGGCCTACCACGACGAGGAATGGGGCGTGCCCCTGGTGGATGAGCGCAGGCAGTTCGAATTCCTGCTCCTCGAAGGCTTCCAGGCCGGGCTGTCCTGGATCACCGTGCTGCGAAAGCGCCCCCACTACCGCGAGGTGTTCCAGGGCTTCGATCCCGAGTACCTGGCCGGCGCCTCCGATGCCCTCATGGCCGAGTGGCTCACCGATGCGGGCCTCATCCGCAACCGGCAGAAGATGGCCGCCGCCCGCAAGAACGCCCAGGCCTACCTCCGCCTGCGCGAAGAGGGCCGCACCCTCACCGGCCTCATGTGGTCCTTCGTGGAGGGCGCGCCCATCGTGAACCACCGGCGGGCCATGTCCGAGCTCCCGGCCCAGACCCCACGGTCGGTGGCGCTGTCCAAGGAGCTGAAGCGCCGCGGGTTCTCCTTCGTGGGGCCCACCATCGTCTACGCGCACATGCAAGCGGCCGGCATGGTCAACGACCACCTGGTCAGCTGCCACCGTCACGCCGCCTGCGAGGCGCTCGGCCGCGAGCTGGTGCTCCCGCCGGCCTGAGGCTTCAGCCCGTGCCTGCATCCGATGCCACGTTCGGCCGTGTCTGGCTGATCCTGTCGAGGCGCAGCTGGCGGTCTCCGTGGGCGTCACGCACGAACACGTCCTCGTAGACCGCGTCGAAGCGGATGGACTTCCAGGTGTAGAAGCTCCGGGCGAGCACCGGCTGCCCGGAGACGTCGTCGTAACCGGCCACCAGGGCCACGAAGAGCGCGTCGGCCGCCTCGAGATCCTGGGCGGACATCCCGAACAGCGGGGAGTCCTCGTCGATGGGATGCATCACCATCCACGACATCGACACCATGGGCGAGTGGCTCCGCAGCAGCTTCAGATCGTGGAACCGCCGGATGTGGTGTCCCTCCGAGGTCACGTGCTCCATCAGCACCGTCAGCTCGAAGTCCGCGGAGATGATCTCGCCTTGTCTGCCGTTGGCCACCCGGATCATGAGCATCCGCTGTCCATCCCACTCGTGCACGACACCGCAGTCCGCGAAGAACACCTTGGAGGTGGGCCGCGAGAACTTGGCGAAGAACAGGCCCGTCATCAGGGCCACGCCCACGAGCCCCACGAAGGACTCCATGATCATGATGAGCTCGCCGGCATCGTTGCCCGGCGTCATGCCGCCGTAGCCGATGGTCGACAGCGTCTGCACCGAGAACGAGAAGTGGTCGAGCACGTCTCCATGGCGCGCCCCCTCCACCGAACCCGGGAACATCAGGTAGAAGGGCGTGAAGATCGCGCAGATGCCGAGGTACACCGCCAGGCCGCCCAGGTACAGGTAGCGCCAGGGCATGCGCAGCAGGTCGTGGAACACGTCGCCCCACAGGGGGCTGTCGTCGCCGACCACCGTGATGGGCCGGCCGGCCACCTGCACCACCCGGGTGCGCTTCATGGGTACATCCCTGCCTCTCGCGGGATGTCACGGCCATGGATGTCGAGATCGCGGTAGGCGAGGTCCGGCGTGCGGATGTCCTCGTGGCGGAACGCCCGCTTGGCTCGCTCGGTGATGTCGGAGACGAAGGCCTTCTCGTAGCGGGTGTCGAACACGTAGGCCTTCACGTTGATGACCGAGCAGAAGCGCTCTCCGAGGAACTGATCGGAGATCGTGGTGACCACCGGCTTGTTCAGGAACACGTACACGCTGGTGCAGGCCACCTCGTACAGGATCCTGCGGGCCCGCTCGAAGTCCTCGCTCGCGCTCACGTAGAAGGGCACCACCACCATCATGTCCAGGGCGCCGGCGTTGCCGGAGGACACGGCGTCGGTGAGGAACTTGGAGTTGGGAATGGTCACGAGGCTGTCGTCGAGCGTGATGAGGCGCACGCTCCGCAGCCCGATGGCGCTCACCTCGCCGTAGTAGTCGCCGAAGCTCACGCGATCGCCCACCTGGAAGGGCTCGTCGAAGATGAGGAGCAGGCCTGCCATCCACGAGGCCACCAGATCCTTGAGGGCAAAGCCCAGACCGAAGCCCAAGGTGGCGAACAGGGGGATGATGACATCCTGCCCTTCTCCCCTCAGCATCGTGTACGGCACCAGGAAGCCGAGGATGACGTAGCCGGCGAACCGGACGAGGGCCTGCAGCTTCTTCAGCAGCAGCCGGTGCTGGGTGAACCGCTCGCCCAGGTTCTCGGCGAGCCGGGTGAGCAGGGACAGGCCGAACCAGAAGACCAGCACCTCGATCACCACCAGCGGGAGCCGGTCGAACGAGATGAGGTTGAGGATTTCGGATGCGGAGAGGGTCTCCATGGTTCACTCCATCCAGTGCAGCACGGAACGACGCCGCAGTGCCAGATCCACCGACTGCGTCTGCAGCAGCCTCACGCGCCAGACATCTTCGTCGTCGCGGGCGATGAGGCCCCGCTGCATCAGCTCCTGCACGGTCGACGAGATGTCGGTGGCGTTGATGTTGACCACCCGGCAGATGTCGTCCTGATCGAGCCCGTCGTGCTGTCGCAGCGCCATGAGCACGAACAGGTCGACGAGGTCGAGGTCGGTCAGCTTCTCCGCCGCCAGATCGGAGATGAGGACGACATCGAAGGTGCCATCGTCGGCCTTCCGCAGGCTGCCCGCCCAGATCCGGAGGGCGATGGCCGGTGATCCTCCGGAGACGTCTGCCACGACACGGAAGAAGCTCGAGATCGCCCGCTCCCGCTCCACCTCGGGGGGCGCGCCGAAGGGTCCTGTGTTCTCGAGCTGCCGGAAGCTGACCTCGACACCCGCATCCTCGGTGCGGCGCAGGATCAGCTCCCGCAGCTCGGCGCCGGTGAGGGCGTGCAGGTGGATGGTCTTGCGGATGCCCCCCATGTTCACGATGACACCCAGCCGCGACAGGAACTGCCAGGCGGGCTTGTGGACCACGAGCACCCAGAACAGCCGATCGGACGTGGCGTTGCACACGTCGAGGATGGTCTGGAAGGCGTGCAGTCCTCCCACCCGGCGCAGGAAGGCGAGCTCCATGCCATCGATGACCAGCACCCGGGGGTCGAGCTCCCGAAGTGCGGCCACCAGATCCTTCATGGTGTCCACCTCTGCGGGCAGCTCGAACGCATCACGAAGGAAGGCGATGGCCTCCGCCGCGTAGCTCATGCGCTGCGGCACCTGCAGCCGATGCCAGCCCCGCTCCTCGATGGTGCATGCGGGCTCGGCGAGCTGCAGGAAGAAGTCCTTGCCGTACCCCCTGTCGCCCGTGACCATCACGGTGCCCCTGCGTGGCTGCTCGAGCCAGTCGGCGAGTTCCTTCTCGAGGGCGCCGATCTCCTCGTCACGCGCCACCTGGAAGCTCTCCGGCACCGGGGGCGCCACGATGGCCTCGAACTGCTCCGGCGAGAGGTCGTGCAGCGGCTTGGGCGTGCGGGCCTCCTTGGAGAAGCGCATCTTGTCGGCCACGGAGACCAGGCCTCCGAGCTCGGTGCGCTCCGCGAAGGTGTCCTGCAGCAGGTCCCAACCCGCCGCAAGCAGCAGGTAGCCCAGGTACAGGGCCGACGAGATGGGCCGGAGCAGACGTCCCGGCTGGCTGTCGACCCACCGCTGAATCCACCCGGGCAGCTTGCTCACCCGGTTCATGCGTCCGCGGAGCATGGGCTCCCAGCGGGACAGGATCACCAGCCACAGGATCACGCCGATGGCGCGGAACAGGCTGATGGCGGAGGCCTGCAGTGCCTGGGCGTAGATGAGCTCGCTCAGGATCGACATCACCAGCGCGCGGGTCATGGCGTAGGTGACCAGCCAGCGCTGGGCGGACTTGAGCAGCTTGATGGCCTCGTCGGACACCACGAAGACACCCTGCCGCTGCTCATCGGCGGTGGTGAGCGCCCACCGGGCCAGGGAGAACAGCAGGCGCCACCACAGACCGGCCCGGACCACGTCCACGAGGATGCCGACCGGGGACAGGAAGTTGTAGGCGGGACGCCGCAGCACCCACAAGCCCACCAGATCCACGGCGAGGCCGGCGGTCTTCTGGACGACCTCGAGCCACTGCTGCACCACCACCGATCGATGCTGCCTGGCCCACCGGGACTGCATGAGCTGGCGCCGGACGAAGTCCTCGCGCCGTCGCCGGGCGGTGATCCACACCACCAGCAGGATGATCGTGGTGACGCTGCCGGTGATGAAGTTCCACAGGGCCGCAGGATGGAGCAGACGGCTCGGGAGGGCGATCAGGGTGTCGGTGGAGTGCTGCAGCATGTTCCGCAGCTGGATGCGCAGCATCTGCGCCTCCTCCACCGCATCCTGGACGAGTGCCCCCTGATCGCTCACCCGCTGGGACGGACTCACGTAGGGGCGGACCCGCTGAAGGTCACGAGCGACCGTACGCAGGGAGTCCACGGCGCCCTGGACGAAGGTGCCGCGCTCCACCTGGAGGGTCTCGCGGGGTTCGGCCTCCTGGGTCCAGGCCAGCTCCAGGTCGTCGATGAGCTGCAGCTCCATCTCCTGGTAGGCCTCGTCTTCCCGCTGCCTGGACTCCTGCCGCCACTGGGTCAGCAGACTTGCATCGTGCGCCGGCGGCACGACGGTGGAGGACTCCAACAGCTCCCCCGCCTGCTCGTCACGCTCCACGAGCCGCCGCTGGATACGGTTCTCGAGGTCGCGCAGCTGGCGGTAGATCTCGTTGGCGGTGTCGGTGTCGCGGTTCTCGACGGCGTCCTTCAGCTCCTTGTCGAGGTTCTCGAGGGTCTTCTCCCACCCGGCCTGGAAGGCATCGTTCGCCTTGACGAACGCCTGGACCGTCTCGTCGGCCTCGTCGTGCCACGCCCGGCTCTGGGCGAGGGCCTGCGACGCAGGGTGCCCCTCCAGGGTCTTCATGCGGGCCTCGGACTCGGCCTTCGTCCGAGCCGCCGCCTGCGCCGCGAGATCCTGCGAGGCGAGGTCCCGCTGCTCGGCGACGAGATCCCACCAGCGCTCCTGCAGCGACCAGATCCCGAGCTCGGCGGACCAGACCTCGTCCCGCAGATCCGCCAGGGCCGGGACGGCGGGGTACGTGAGCCAGCGCCGCCAGCGCTCCACCTGACGATCCACCTCGGCCGAGCTGGCGGTGTCGAGCTCCTCGGAGGAGACCTCCCCCTGCTGGGCCTCGGCGAGCCTGCGGCCCCACTCCGACGCGAGCGTCGCCTGCTGGGACGTGAGGGGGCCCTTCATCCAGGTGGAGAGGACGTCGACCACCCGCTGCTGCTCCTCCAGATCGAGGTGGGGCAGCACCCACTCGAGCCGCCAGGCGGTGCTGTGGGCCACCTCGGTGACCGAGTCCGTGGCCAGCAGCGCGAGGTCCTCGTCCAGGTCGATCGGCGTGACCCCGTCGACGGCTCGGCGGCGCGCGAGACGGGCCACCGTGAACCACCGCTGGTTGCTCCACGCCTTGTCGCCGAAGTCCTCCGCCGGCGGCCCCTCCCCGGGGAGGGTCACCTCGAAGATCACGAAGGGGCGATCCTCCTCCATCACCTCGTGGCTGAACCGCGGCGCCGTCTGGACGAAGCTGCGGAGCGCGTAGACGACCTCCCGGCGCAGGCTGTCGTCCTGGGCCTCCAGCTCGTGGGTGCGTGTGAGGGCTCCGACGAGCTCTTCGCGCAGCTCCCCGGAGTAGCCGCCGAGCTGACGCAGCTCGCTGGCGCGTCGGACGCCGTTCTGATCGAGGGTCCAGAGGTAGACGTCGAGGGCCTTGGGATCGCCCCAGTCTTCCTGGGGGAGCTCCGGCAGCGCCTCCTCCAGACGACCCTCGCCCCCGAGCACGGCCCGGGCGGCCTCGATGCGGGCCTGGGCACGCGCCTGACGCGCTTGCAGCGCCGGCAGCCACTCCTGACGGACCTGTACGGCGGGATCGGTCTGGGCCGGGGGCTCCTGGGACCAGGCGGTCCCGATGATCATCGCCCCCAGCAGGATCCAGCGTCGTGTACGCACTCGTCGGCCTCCCAGCGCTCCATCGCACCGGTACTGTAGATCACTCCAGCCGACCATACGAGGTCATTGGCCCAGGAAGACGACTTCGGGTACCGCACGTGAACGCCAGGGGGCAGCCCGGGAGGGAGGCCCGATCAGAACTCGTCACGGAGGAACGCGAGGATGTCCTCCTGTTCCTCGGGGGTCAGCACCGTGCGGAATGCCGGCATGGCGGTTCCGGCCACGCCTCCATCGATGATGCTCAGGATCGCCGTGTCGCTCAGGTCGCCCAGGTTGCCGTCGAGGGCTGGGCCCAGACTGTCGACGCCCTCCCCATCCACGCCGTGACAGGTCGCGCAGTGTTCGTCGTACAGGAGGGCACCGTTGTCGGCATCTCCTTCGTTGATGCAGCCGACGGCGAAGAGCAGCAGGGCCGCAGACAGCAGGTTCCTCGGCATCATGGATCCTCCACAGGGGTCGTGGGACGGCACGCCGGTGGCTCCCGGCGTGTCACGACCCTGGTCCTACCGCATCGGACGGCAGGAACGCATCCCAAAGATCCGGACGTACCGGAACGCACGATCAGGCGCGATCCTCACCGTTCGAACCCGTCAGGAACAGTGCCAACAGCTCGGTGGCCGCGGCGCCGGCGGGCACCCTGCCGGCCTTCACGCCGGCCTCGAGGGCCGGCAGGGCACGGGCCACCGCGGCGTCGTCGCGGAAGGCACGCAACAACCCTTCCTCGACCAGATCCCACATCCACCGACGCTGCTGCTCCTCGCGGCGGCCCTCGAAGGCACCGGCCTCGATGGCTGCCTCCCGGTGGGCCTGCAAGGCCTCCCACAGCTCGTCGAGACCCTCTCCGGTGAGACCGGAGCAGGTGAGGACCGGCGGGGTCCACCAGTCGTCCTTGCGCCGGACCACCCGCAGCGCCCCCTGGTACTCCCGGCGGGCCGCCTGGGCCTTGCGGGCGTTGTCGCCGTCGGCCTTGTTCACCGCGAGCACGTCGGCCACCTCGAGGATGCCCTTCTTGATGCCCTGCAGCTCGTCGCCGGCGCCGGACAGCATCAGCACGAGGAACACGTCGACCATGTCGGCCACGGTGGTCTCGGACTGGCCCACGCCCACCGTCTCCACGCACACGACGTCGAAGCCGGCGGCCTCGCACAGGAGCATCGTCTCCCGGGACTTGCGGTGCACACCGCCCAGGGTGCCGCCGGTGGGGCTCGGCCGCACGTACGCCTGGCGGTGGGTGGACAGCTTCACCATGCGGGTCTTGTCGCCGAGGATGGAGCCACCGGTGACCGACGAGGTGGGATCCACCGCCAGCACCGCCACCTTGTGGCCCCGCTCGATCAGATCGAGGCCGAAGCGCTCGAGGAAGGTGGACTTGCCCACGCCGGGCACGCCGGAGATGCCGATGCGGTGGGCCCCGCCGGTGTGGGGCATGATGCCCGCCAGCACCTCGTCGGCCATCGCCCGGTGGGCCGGGTGGGACGACTCGACGAGGGTGATGGCACGGGCGAGCACGGCGCGCTCCCCCGCCAGGATGCCGCGGACGTAGTCCGGGACGGTCAGTCGGCGACGCTTCACGCCTCGTCTTCCATGGCTTCGAGGTGATCCAGGATCTCGTTGGCCGCATCGATGATGACGGTGCCGGGCCCGAACACGGACGCGGCGCCCATCTCCTTGAGGGTGGGCACGTCTTCCGGCGGGATGACGCCACCGACGATGACGAGGATGTCCTCGCGGCCGAGCTCCGCCAGCGCCTTGCGCAGGGCCGGCACGAGCGTGAGGTGGCCCGCCGCGAGGGAACTGGCGCCGACCACGTGCACGTCGTTGTCGACGGCCTGCTGGGCGGTCTCCTCGGGGGTCTGGAACAGAGGCCCGATGTCGACGTCGAAGCCGAGGTCGGCGTAGGCGGAGGCGACGACCTTCTGGCCGCGGTCGTGGCCGTCCTGGCCCATCTTGGCCACCAGGATGCGGGGACGACGGCCCTCACGGGCCTCGAAGCGCTCGATGCGCTTGCTGAACTTCGCCATCACGTCGTCGGACACGCCGCCCTCCTTGCGGTACACGCCGCTCACGGAGCGGATGGTGGCCTGGTGACGACCGTACACGGCCTCCAGGGCGTCGGACATCTCGCCGACGGTGGCGCCCAGCCGCGCGGCGTCGACCGCCAGCGCCAGCAGGTTGCCCTCGCCGGAGCGGGCGGCATCCGTGAGGGCCGCCAGGGCCACGAGCACCGCGTCGCCGTCGCGCTTGGCCTTGAGGTCGTCCAGGCGGGCGATCTGGGCGGCGCGCACCTGGGAGTTGTCGACCTTGAGGATCGGGATGTCGTCCTCGACCTTCGGCGGCAGCGTGTTGACCCCGATGATGGGCTGCCGGCCGGAGTCGATGCGGGCCTGGGTGCGGGCCGAGGCCTCCTCGATGCGCAGCTTGGGCAGTCCCGTCTCGATGGCCTTGGCCATGCCGCCGAGCTCCTCGACCTCCTGCAGGTGCTGCCAGGCGGAGTCCACCAGCTCCTGGGTGAGCCGCTCGACGTAGTAGGAGCCGGCCCAGGGGTCGATCACGTCGGCCGCGCCCGCCTCGGTCTGCAGGTACAGCTGGGTGTTGCGGGCGATGCGGGCGGAGAAGTCCGTGGGAAGCGCGAGGGCCTCGTCCAGGCTGTTCGTGTGCAGCGACTGGGTGTGGCCGTGGGCAGCGGCCATGGCCTCGACGCAGGTGCGGGCCACGTTGTTGTAGACGTCCTGGGCGGTCAGGGACCAGCCGGAGGTCTGGCAGTGGGTGCGCAGGGCCATGGACTTGGTGTTCTTCGGCTCGAAGGGGCGCAGGAGGCGCGCCCACAGGATGCGAGCCGCCCGCAGCTTGGCCACCTCCATGAAGTAGTTCATGCCGATGGCGAAGAAGAAGCTGAGCCGGGGGGCGAAGGCGTCGACGTCGAGGCCGGCCTCCACGCCCGTGCGGACGTACTGAAGGCCGTCTGCCAGGGTGTACGCGAGCTCGAGATCCGCCGTCGCACCCGCCTCCTGCATGTGGTAGCCGGAGATCGAGATGGAGTTGAACTTGGGCATCTTCTCCGCGGTGTAGGCGAAGATGTCGGCGATGATCCGCATGCTGGGCCCGGGCGGGTAGATGTAGGTGTTGCGGACCATGAACTCCTTGAGGATGTCGTTCTGGATCGTGCCGGCCAGCTTCTCCGGCGGCACGCCCTGCTCCTCGGCGGCCACGATGTACAGGGCCATGATGGGCAGCACGGCGCCGTTCATGGTCATCGACACGCTCATCTCGTCGAGCGGGATGCCATCGAAGAGGATGCGCATGTCCTCGATGGAGTCGATGGCCACGCCCGCCATGCCCACATCGCCCGCCACCCGGGGGTGGTCGGAGTCGTAGCCGCGGTGGGTGGCCAGATCGAAGGCGATCGACAGGCCCTTCTGCCCGGCCGCGAGGTTGCGCCGGTAGAAGGCGTTGGAGGCCTCCGCCGTGGAGAAGCCCGCGTACTGCCGGACCGTCCAGGGCCGGGTGCGGTACATCGTGGCGTAGGGGCCCCGGTGGTAGGGCGGCAGGCCGGGCAGGTAGTCGAGGTGCTCGACGCCCTGCAGATCCTCGGGCCGGTACAGGGCCTTGACCTCGATGCCCTCGGGGGTGGTCCAGGCCTCGGCCTGATCCGCGGCATGCTCGCCGGCCACGGTGGGGGTGGAGAAGTCGATCGTCGTGAAGTCGGGGAAGCCGCTCATCGGGTCACCTCCACACCGGCCAGTTCGTTCAGTTGGGTGAAGACGGGGCCTCCGAGGGACCAGGACCCATCCAGCGGGCCCCAGGCCTCCTGGGCGCGACCCGCCACCATCACGGCGGGGGCACCGGCGGCCTTCAGGGCGTCGATGGCGCCGGGCAGCACCCGGGCGTAGTCGTCGTCGTGGCCGCACAGGACGGCGGCACGGTGCGCGTGCAGGTCGGCGGCCTCGTCCAGGGCGACCACCTCGCAGCGGAAGCCACCGGCCTCCATCAGGCGGGCCATGAAGTCGAGACGGCCCTTGTGGCGGGGCAGGGCACCGACGGTGACCAGGGCCACGGACATCCCATGGGACGACACCGCGGCCCGCAGGGTCTCCCAGCCCTCGGCCAGGCGCTCGACGCGCACCGGGGCACAGGCGGCGGACCAGCCGGACACCTCGGCCGACGAAGCATCCCGGGGCGCGCGCTGGGGCAGGCTCTCGGTGGGGTTGGGGTACAGGGACACGCCGATGATGCCCTGACGACGGCTGCCGACCGCCTTGGCGGTGCGTGCCGCGCTGGCCTGCAGACGCTCCTGGATCCAGCCGGACCGGAGGGCCGCGTGCATGCCGCCCTGCGCCTGGACCTGCTGCATGATGCCCCAGGCCGCCTCGCACAGCTGGGTGGTGAGATCCTCGATCATCCAGGCGCCGCCCGCCGGGTCGAGCACGCGGAGCAGGTGGGACTCCTCCTGCAGCACCAGTGCCGTGTTGGTGGCGATGCGGCGGGACTGGGCGTCGGGCACGCCGAGGACGTGGTCGTAGGGCATGACCGTGAGGGCATCGACGCCACCGACCATGGCCGCGAACGCGCCGGCGGTGCCGCGGAGCATGTTGACCCAGGGATCGTTCTTCGTGAGCGAGCGACCGGAGGTGACGCCGTGGACCCACACGGACCCATCCTCGACACCCACCGCCTGCATCACGCGGCCCCACAGGGCGCGCGCGGCACGCAGCTTGGCCAGCTCCACGAACGTGTCGTCGCCGACGGCCAGCCGAAGGCGGCTGCGACCGACGAGGGTGGACGGTTCCACGCCGCGGGCGGACAGCTCGGACAGCTGCTGCACGAGGGAGGCCGCCATCAGCCCGAGCTCGAGGGCCGGGTCGGCACCGGCCATCTGCCACAGCGCCGCGTCGACGCCGAAGACGTGCACGCTCGGGAGCGCCGAGGCGGCCTCGTCGAGGTGGCCCTCGAGGTTGTCGTAGGCGCCGACGACACCGCCGGGCAGCCCGCCCTGCGTGGCGTGGAGCAGGACCGGGTCGTACACGACGGAGCCCGTGATCTGCGCGGGGAGGAGCCCGACGTCGCTGCCGACCCGGGCGAGGGCCCCGAGCCAGAAGGACGCCCGCGCGCCGGCTTCGATGTCGACCGGGTGCGCGCCGATGTCGACGGCCGCGAGGAGGAGGCGCAGGTCTTCCACCGTGCGCAGGGTGGCGCCCTCGGTGGGCGTGGGCAGTCCGCGCCCCTCGCCGTCGGGCACGATCCAGAAGGAGCGCACCCGGCGCTCGGCGTCGTCGGCGATCGCCACCGCGCCACCGGTCACGGTGCCGCCGTCCCAGATGGACCGCAGATCGACGCCGACCTCGCGGCGCTGCAGGCCACCGCTTCCGCGGGTCCAGGGGGCCTGATCCGGGCTGGAGCCCACCACCGGTGTGTCGGAGGTGTGCAGAACCGGCAGGTGCACGCCGTCTGCGATGTCACGCTCCAGCTTGTGAAGGGGCTTTCCCTTCAGGACTCGCTCGGCAGCCGCCACCCACAGCGCATGGGTGGGGACGTCGAACCACCTGCCCAGGTCCGGGGCGTCGTCGGAAAGAAAGGGGGGCACGTTCGCCATGATCCGTCTCCGTGTTGGGCAGACCATAGCGCGTACGGGACACCAGTTCAGCGTCGGTACGACACGTCTCACAAGCGATCGACCGACCGCACACGCCCGCCTCGGTGTAGACATGGTCCCACGGGCCCCAGCGACCCGTGACGAACGCTGACGAATACGGGACCGCATTGGTCCATAATCGGGTTACCGAAGCATCGGTACGTCACAGGAGTGCAGGCATGACCCAGGATCTGAACCACCTCCGCAGCTTCGTCGCCGTCGCCAAGGCGGGAAGCTTCATCGGCGCATCCCAACGGCTGCAGATCCCCCGCTCCAGCCTCAGCCGGCACGTCAAGGCGCTCGAGGAGGGCCTCGGCGTGAGCCTCATCTCCCGCACCACGCGGCAGCTCCACCTCACCGACGAGGGCCAGCAGCTGTTCGAGCGCGCCGAGACGAGCCTGCGTGCCCTCGACAACGCCCTGCTGGAGACCCAGGACGCCTCCGGCGCGGTGCAGGGCCACCTGCGGATCACCGCCCCGGCCGATCTCGGCTCCAACCTGCTGCACCGCATCCTGCCCGCGTTCCAGCGGGACAACCCCTCGGTCAAGATCAGCCTGAACCTGTCCGACCGCCAGATCGACCTCGTGGGCGAGGGATACGACCTCGCTGTGCGGGCGGCCGCCGGCTTGCCCGACTCCACCCTGCGGGCCCGCAAGCTCGGCTCCACGCTCTCGGGCTTCTTCGCCTCGCCTGCCTACCTGAAGGCCCACGGCACCCCGCAGAACCTGGCGCAGCTCAAGGACCACCGGCTCCTCGCCCCCGGCGCCGGCCTGCGCCTCGACCTGCCCTTCAAGGACGCGTCGTGTCCCCGGGGGATCCAGCTCGACCCGGCCCTGAAGTCCAACAGCTTCCAGTTCCTGATGCGGGCCGCGATCGAGGGCGGCGGCATCGCCGTGCTGCCGTACCTGAACGTGTCAGACGATGTCACCTCCGGGCGCCTCGTGCAGGTGCTTCCGGACGCCTCCGCCTCCGTGGGCAACGTCTACCTCGTGACGCCTGGAAACCGGCATATCACCACGGCGCTGCAGGTCCTGATGGACTACCTCGACGCCGAGATCCGTCCGCTGCTGCAGGACGGCCCGAACAAGACCCTCGCCTCCGCGGGTTGACGCCCGAACGAAGGGTGCACAGACAGACGGGGCCACCGGGTAGCGGTCACCACAGCACTTGCCGCCCACAACCCCGGTGATTGTCGTTCCGTCGACGCCACGATGGTTCCCCCGCGACCGCGGAACCGAGGCGTCAGCAACCGCACCCACGTTCCGCCGGGCCATCGCCCGTCGATCCCCATGGAGGCCCTCATGTGGAGCCGACTCGCTACACCTCTGTTCGCAGACATGCAGCAACTCGCCCAGCAGATGGACGCCCTGTTCGAAGGTCCCCGTTCCGCCGTGCTGGGTTTCGTCACCCACCGGGGCGAAGACGCCCTCACCCTCACCGCCGATCTGCCGGGTCTGACCGCAGACGACCTCGAGCTCACCATCGAGGGACGGCGCCTCACCCTGCGCACCACCACGCCCGAGGACGACGACGGCTGGACGACCGTGCGCGACGAGCGTCCGTCCACCACCCTGCGGCGCACCTTCCTCCTTCCTCCCTACGTCGATGTGGAGGAGGTCTCCGCGACCTTCACGGACGGCGTCTTCACGCTGACGCTTCCGCTGAACAAGCCCAAGGCGCGCCACATCCCCGTCGTCGCCAAGTGATCCCCCTTCCGAAGGAGTCAGCCATGACCACCCACGACATGACCGTCTGGACCACGCCCGCCATGACCGTCCAGGAGAAGCAGGGGGATCTCCGCCTGCTCGTGAACCTTCCCGGCGTCGGACTCGACGACGTCGAGCTGACCGCCGAGCAGCGCGTGCTCACCCTGCAGGCGCTCCGCGCCGACCGCGACAACCACGGCTTCCGCCGGGAGCTCCGGCTTCCCGAGGGACACCGCACCAAGGACGTCACCGCCACGCTCAAGGACGGCGTGCTCGTCGTCCTGATGCCCAAGGGCGAGAGGAAGGGCAGCCGCCGCATCGAGGTGAAGGCCGCCTGACACGCCCCCGCACGCATCCCCCGGCCCGCGCCGGATCCCAGGCCCCGTCAGCCCCGCTGGCGGGGCCTTCGTGCAACCGGATCCAGGGGGGACGGCGGAGGCATGCCCTTCCTGCCGTCGGTCACGCTCATCCGGGTACCGGATGAAATCCATGACAATCCCATGATGGTTCCATCCCGAGCGCCACCCGCACGACGGTGCGTCGGATCCAGCCTCCGCACCTGGCATCCAGGCGAATCCCTTCGCGGTGATCTCCAGCATGCCCCGCCACCTTGGAAGGCTACCGGATGCGTCACTTGGCAATTTTTCGATATGGTACCCGTGCGATCCACCTCTATCATCCTCCTGATGCCCTCCATTGGGCGATCAGGGGGTTTCGAGCATGTCGAACAGGGCGAACCATCGGTGGCGCACGGGCGTCGCCATCAGTCTCACCGCCGCGGCCTGGATCGCGGTGATCCAGACCACCGAACAGTCCGCGCCGCAGTCCGTCGCGGATCAGGCACCAGACGAACCGCCCGCCGCCCAGGCAGGTCCGGTGGGCGATCTCCTCACCGTCGTGCGCAACGACCACTACCAGGTCCGTGCCCACCAGGGTCTGCAGTACGCCAACCCCACCGCCCACGTGCACCTCACCGTCGACGCCAGCGGACGCGCCACCCTGCAGGGCATGCAGGACCGTCCCACCCTCGACGGCGCCGAACCCTCGGACGCCCCTGCCCCCACCCCCGTCGCCTTCACCACCGCCCGGGTCACCGTGGGTGGCGCGGAGCTCCCCCTCGGCACCCCCGAGGTCTCCACCGGGGACTGCACCGACGGCGACACCCGCCTCGACGCATCGGGCGCCTGCCTGCGCACCATCGAGGTGGGCTACGGCGCCGGCCTGACCGCCTGGTTCGACAACCCCGAGCAGGGCGTTCGCCAGGGCTGGACCATCGCGCAGGGCGAGGGCGACATCACCATCGAGGTGGCGGTCGACGGCCTCACCCCGTCGCAGGACGACGACGGCCTCGTGCTGTCCGACGATCACACCTCCTACCGGGGCACGGATCTGCGGGCCTGGGACGCCGAGGGCCACGATCTCCCCCTCACCGCCGAGATCTCCGGCGACGGCTTCGCCCTGACCGTCGACACCGAGGGTGCCACCTTCCCCGTGCACGTCGACCCCACCTGGTACGACAACGGCGGCTACAAGCGCCTGTCCCAGCTCGACGGCCAGTTCGGCCTCAACGTCGGCTCCGCCGGTGACGTCAACGACGACGGCTACGACGACATCGCCGTGCTCGCCCCCTGGTACGACGACACCACCACCGACGAGGGGCGCCTGTTCGTGTTCCACGGCGCCGCCGACGGTCCCGACACCGTGGCCGACTTCGAGTACAGCACCGGCGTGTGGGGCACCCGCCTCGGCGACGAGGGCTCCATCTCCGTGGGCGACCTCAACGACGACGGCTACGCGGACGTGGCCATCGGCGCGCCCAACACCCCCTACTCCCAGTACTGGACAAACTACCTGCTGGGCCGGGTGTACGTGTTCGAGGGCAGCGCCACGGGCCTCGGCAGCACCCCCACGATCCTCGCGTCGACGGTCTACAACAACTGGTATGGCCAGACCACGGCCATCGGCGACTTCGACGGCGACGGCTACGACGATCTCGCGGTCGCCGAGCCCGGCTACGACATCAACTGGCAGGCCGCCAACGTCGGCCGCGTGCACGTCCACGAGGGCTCCGCCACCTCCATCAACACCACCGCCAACTACACGCTCGCCTTCGCCGAGGTGGGCGCCTACGGCGGCTGGGGCCTCGCCGCCGGCCACTTCACCGACGACGGCTACGACGATCTGGTGGTGGGCCTGCCCTACCGCGACAACGGCCACTCCGACGAAGGCCGGGTGAGCATCTACAAGGGCTCCACCACCGGCCTGCAGACCTCCCGGGCACGAAAGTGGGAGGTCAACCAGTCCGACGTGTACTTCGGCTCCCACGTCTCGAACCTCGGTGACGTCAACGGCGACGGCCTCGACGACTTCGGCGTGGCGGCAGCCTACTGGGACGGCGGTGAGACCGACGAGGGCGGCGTGTGGATCTACCACGGCGGCACCAACAAGCCGTCCCTCACGGCCGATCGCACGATCGAGATCGACCAGGCCGATGCCCTGCTCTCGTCGGTCTCCCCGGCGGGCGACATCAACGGCGACGGCTACGACGACATCCTGATCAGCGCCTGGCAGTACGACGACGGCGAGACCGACGAGGGCAAGGTGTGGCTGCACCTCGGCAGCGCCACCGGTGTCGAGGAGGACGCCTCCCAGGACTGGCAGTCCGACCAGACCGACGCCGGCATGGGCGGCAGCGGCTTCAACGACAAGTCCAGCGCCATCGGCGTCGGTGACGTCACCGGCGACGGCTACGACGACATCGCCCTCGGCGTGCCCTACTGGAACCACAACGCCACCCAGATCGACGTGGGCATCGTCTACCTCAAGTACGGCAGCTCCGACGGCATCGACGACGATCCCACCCCGCCGCCGGTCATCGGCTCCATCACCGTGCCCGACGGCGACGAGGACACGGTCATCACCGCCACGGTGGACGCCTGGTCGCCCGTCGACATGGGCATCACCATCGACTGGGACTTCGGCGACGGCGCCACCGGCACCGGCGCGTCCGTCGACCACACCTGGGACGACGACGGCACCTACACGGTCACCGTCACCGTCACCGACGACGACGGCCAGACCGCCACCGACACCGTCGACGTGGTCATCTCGGCCATCGGGCCCTCCATCGACGCCTGGACCGCTCCGGACACCGACGAGGGCGTGCTCACCACGCTCTCCGTCACGGCCAGCGGCGGCGGCCTCACCTACGACTGGGACTTCGGCGACGGCACCACCGCCACCGGCGCGAACCCCACCCACAGCTACGACGACGACGGAACCTACACGGTCACGGTCACCGTCACCGACGACCAGGGCACCGAGGTCAGCGACACCGCCACGATCACCGTGGCCAACCTGGATCCGGTCATCACCTCGATGAGCGCGCCGGACACCCAGACCAACCAGTCCACCGCCCTGTCCGCGGTGGCCACGGACGCCCCCGGCGACACCCTCGCCTACGCCTGGGACTTCGGCGACGGCACCACGGCCACCGGCAGCGCCGTGAACCACACCTGGACCACCTCCGGCACCTACACCGTCACCCTCACGGTCACCGACGACGACGGCGGCTCCTCCTCCCAGACCGCCTCGGTCGACGTGGGCGGCACCCCGCCGTCCATCAGCGCGCTGTCCCTGTCGGACGGCGACGAGGGCGACAGCCTGGCGTTCTCCATCTCGGCCACCGACCCCACCGGCGGCACCCTGAGCTACGCTTGGGATCTGGGCGACGGCAGCACCGCCACGGGCAGCTCGGTCTCCCACACCTACACCGACGACGGCGACTACACGGTCTCGGTGGTGGTCACCAGCAGCAACGGCGAGTCCAACACCACCTCGGGCACCTCGTCCATCGCCAACGTCGACCCCACGATCGACGCCATGGTGGCCCCGGACGGCGATCAGGGCGACAGCCTGTCCTTCTCGGCCTCCGCCTCCGACCCCGGTGACGACACCCTCACCTACACCTGGGACTTCGGCGACGGGAACACCGCCACCGGCTCCGCACCCGCCCACAGCTACGCCAGCGGCGGCACGTACACGGTCACCCTCACCGTCACCGACGGCGACGGCGGCTCCGCGAGCCAGACCGAGACCGTCGACATCGTGGCCACCGATCCGATCCTCAACAGCTGGACCCACCCGGACGGCACCGAGGGCGTGGGCATCGCCTTCACGGCGGATGCCACCGACGGCGCCGGCAACGACGCCACGATCACCTGGGACTTCGGCGACGGCACCACCGGCACGGGCAGTGCCGCGAGCCACACCTACGCCGACGACGGCAGCTACACCGTCACGGTCACCGTCACCGACGACGCCGGCAACGCCATCTCCCAGACCTCCACGGTCACCGTGGCCAACGCCGACCCGCTCATCGTGCTCGGTGACGCCCCCTCGGGCTTCGAGGGCGACGCGCTCGACTTCTCGGCGTCCGCGTCCGACGTGGCCGCCGACACGGTCACCCTGCTGTGGGACTTCGGCGACGGCGACCTCGCCCTCGGTGAGGCTCCGAGCCACGCCTACGACGACGACGGCACCTACACCGTCACGGTCACCGCCACCGACGAAGACGGCGGCTCCTCCACCGCCGAGTTCGACGTGGTGATCGACAACGCCGATCCCACCGGCCTGCTCACCACCGACACCACCGGCGACGAGGGCGACAGCCTGTACTTCGGCGTGATCACCAGCGACCCTGGCGACGACACCGTCACCGCCACCTGGAGCTTCGGCGACGGCTCCGACGACGTCACCGGCCACATCGTGAGCCACGTCTTCGCCGACGACGGCGCCTTCACCGTCACCCTCACCCTGACCGACGAGGACGGCGGCGAGGCCACCTACGAGGTCGACGTCACCGTCGACAACGTGGCCCCCATCTTCCAGCTTCCGCTCACCGCGCCCGCCGTGGCCTACGAGGGCTCCACCTACGAGGCCACACTGGTCGCCACCGACCCCGGCGACGACGAGGTCACCTTCACCCTCGTGAGCGGCCCCGACGGCATGACCCTCGACGCGACCACCGGCGAGATCAGCTGGGATCCCACCTTCGAGCAGGCCGCGGAGGGCAGCGCGTCGGTCACCGTGCGTGCCTCCGACGACGAGGGCGCCACGGCCGACGCCGACTGGGACATCACCATCTACTACGGCGACTCCGACGAGGACGGCATGGCCGACTCCTGGGAGACCGACAACGGCCTGGACCCGGACGACCCGTCCGACGCCGCCGCCGATGCCGACATGGACGGCCGCACGAACCTCGACGAGTTCCTCGGAGGCACCGACCCGAGCGCCTACGAGGGTCCCTCGGTTCCCACCCTCATCAGCCCCGACGAGGGCGAGCGGGTCGACACGCCGATCCCCGAGCTGCGCTGGGATGCATCCCACCCCCTCGACGAGCCGATGACCTTCACCATCGAGCTGTACGAGGACGATCAGCTCGTCGGCCTGTGGACCGACGCCACCGACATCCCCGACGAGTACTGGCGTCCCAGCCAGGAGCTGCCGGAGGATGCCGACATCTACTGGCGCGTGGCGGCCTCCGACAGCTTCACCACCTCCGAGTGGTCCGTCGTGAGCCACTTCTTCGTCAGCGCCGAGCAGAGCGCCCCCTCGATCCCCGTCCCGATGTTCCCCATCGCCGGCGAGATCCTGGGCGTGAGCCCCGGACTGCTGCAGTGGTCCCCCTCCATCGACACCGACCGTGACGCGCTGTCCTACGAACTGCGCCTGCAGCTCCCCGACGGCACCCCGCTGTTCGACGACGGCGGCATCGAGGCGGCCCCCGAGGCCACCGACGTGACCTACACCCTCGAGCAGGGCCTGCTCGACGAAGGCGGCCTGTACCAGTGGGCCGTCCGCGCCGCCGACGAGACCGGCATGATGTCCGACTGGTCCGAGTGGGAGGACTTCGAGTACAAGACCGTCGATGCGCCCGCATCCATCGCCTGGATCTCCCCGGAGGCCGGCGCCACGGTGGGCACCGGTCCCACGCTGGTCGTCGCGGCCCCCGCCGGCGCCGACGTGGTCGACCTCACGGTCCGCTTCGAGCTGAGCCAGGACGCCACGTTCGGCGTCGAGGCCACCCACGCCAAGGACGTCATGGTCACCCCCGCCGACGTCGAGATCCGCTGGTCGCTGTTCGAGGACCTCATCGTGCTGTCCGGCGGCGAGTGGTACGGCCGGGTGCAGGTCGTCGACCAGTTCGACCAGGCCTCCCCCTGGTCCACGGTCGACTTCGTCGTCACCAGCGGCACGGATGTCGGCATCGAAGGCGACAAGGACTGCGGCTGCCAGACGGGCGGCAGCGCCGCGGGACTCGGTTGGCTGGCCGTGCTGGGCCTGATGGGCCTGCGCCGGCGCCGCGAGGACTGACCTCACGATCCACGGGATCAACGGGCATGTCCGTGCACGGGACATGCCCGTTTTCTTTTGTGGCGGATGGGCATCGATGCCACAATCATGGGGCGTTCCGTACTGAACACCCCACGAGGTGACACATGTCCCGCAATCGGTATCTACTGGTTGGAACCGGCCTGTCGGCTGCACTCCTGGCCGTTTTCGGCCTCCACGACCCCAGTGAGCGTCTCAACGCCACTTCACAGGCATCTCCACAGACCCTGTCAAGTGCGGAGAATCTTCGACTCTCCGCCTCCGCTCCTGCGGGTCTGTTGCACGCCGCTCCGTTGGTGCTCCACCAGGACCACGGCGTCGATCTGCAGATCGATGCCGCGGGTCGCGCCACCCTCAGCGGGCGCAGCGGTACCGCGAACCTCGTCACGGCGGCGGTCCATCGCGGCGGTCGACGCATCGACCTGACGGCACGCGGGGTGTCCACCGGTGAGGTCCCCGTCGGCGGCGAGGGCCTGCGCATCGACCACGGTTCCGCGGACACCTGGTTCCGCGGCACGGGCAACGGCATCCAGCAGGGCTGGACCCTGCAGGAGATCCCCGGCGACGGCGCCCTGACCATCGATGTCCACGTCGACGGCCTCGCGGCCTCCGTGACCGACGACGGCCAGCGCATCACCCTCGGCACCGACGGCTTCGTGGGCACCGACCTGCTGGCCTGGGACGCCGACGGCGATCCCCTGGCGGTGCACGCCGTGGCCACGGACGACGGCTACGCCATGGTCGTCGACGTCGACGCGGCGGACTGGCCCATCCACGTCGATCCCACCTGGGAGGATGCCGGCGGCTCCGTCACCGGCGCGGGCAGCAACAACGCCTACGGCACCAACGTCTCCCCCCTCGGCGACGTCGACGGCGACGGCATCCACGACTTCCTGGTCGCCTCGCCCGGCTCCAGCGGCGGCGGCATCAACCGGGGCAAGCTGTGGGTCTACCACGGCGCGGCCGATGGCCCCGAAGACACCGCCGACTGGACCTGGAGCCCCAACCAGAACGGCCTGCGGGTCGGCGAGCACGGCTCCATCGCCTACGGCGACATCAACGGAGACGGCTACAACGATCTGGCGGTGGGCTCCCCCGACTGGTACGGCTCAAACGGCACGCTCGGTCGTGTCTGGATCTTCCACGGCTCCTCCACCGGCCTGTCCAGCAGCCCCGACGACACCCTCGACGGCGTGCAGGACGGCGCCGACTTCGGTCAGGCGGTGGCCATCGGTGACTTCGACGGCGACGGCTACGACGATCTCGCCGTGGGTGAGCCCCAGTTCGAGACCCAGCGGCTCAGCTCCACCTACAGCGGCGCCGGCCGCGTCCGCATCTACTACGGCACGTCCACCGGCATCGACACGGTCTCCACCACGGCCATCGTGCGCAACATCTCGGACCTGAACACCGGCTTCGCGCTCGCAGCCGGCCACTTCACCGGCGACGGCTACGACGATCTCGCGGTGGGCATCCCCGGCGCCAGCGACGGCCTGACCAACGAGGGCAAGGTCGCCATCCACAAGGGCAGCGCGAGCGGCCTGTCCACGGGCCGCGTCCGCGCCTGGGACGGCGGGCAGGCGCAGCTGCGGATGGGCACCCACGTGAGCAACGTGGGCGACGTGAACGGCGACGGCCTGCACGACATCGGCGTCGGTGCCTGGAAGTACGACGGCGGCGAGTCCCACGAGGGCCTCGTGCAGGTGTTCCTCGGCGGTCAGGTGATCCCGGAGGCCACCGCCGACTTCGAGTTCGAGTCCGATCAGATCGACGCCGAGCTCGGCACCATCCGATCCGCCGGAGACGTCGACGGCGACGGCTACGGCGACGTCCTCATCGGCGCGGGCCTGTACGACACCACGCTCACAGATGCCGGCCGGGTGTGGCTGCACTTCGGCAGCAGCACCGGCCTGAGCAGCACGGCGGACGAGACCTTCGACGGCGACACCGCCGGCGACGAGCTCGGCGGCCGGGGCCGCAAGGACACCGCGGCCGTGGGCTCCGCCGGCGACATCAACGGCGACGGCCACGCCGACATCCTGCTGGGTGCACCGGCCTACAGCTCCGACAAGGGCCAGGTCACGCTGCGCTACGGCACGCCGAACGGCACCAGCGACACGCCCCCCGAGCGCACCGATCCGCCGGAGATCACCGCCTGGTCCATGCCCGACGGCGACGAGAACACGTCCATCAGCTTCTCCGTCACCGCCACCGACCCCGACAACGGCACCCTGACCTACAAGTGGACCTTCGGCGACGGCACCACCTCCACCACGGAGGATCCCACCCACACCTACGCCGACGACGGCGCCTACTGGGTCACCGTCACGGTCACCGACGACGACGACTACACCGACTCCATCACCGAACGGGTGGTCGTCGCGAACCTCGCCCCGGTCATCACCAGCGTCACGGCACCCTCGGGCAGCTCCGGCACCGATCTCGCCTTCTCGGTCACCGCCACCGACGTGCCGAGCGACACCCTGTCCTACGCGTGGGACTTCGGCGACGGCGACACCTCCGACGAGCAGGACCCCACCCACAGCTACGCGGCCGACGGGATCTACGACGTCACCGTCACCGTGTCCGACGAGGACGGCGGCGAGACCTCCGAGACCCACACGGTGGTGATCGGCACCAGCGATCCCACCATCGACTCCAGCAGCTTCCCGAGCGGCGACGAGGGCAGCGACCTCGCCTTCTCCGCCAGCGCCACCGACCCGGCGGGGGGCACCCTCACCTACAGCTGGGACTTCGGCGACGGCACCACCGGCTCCGGCGCCTCGGTCACCCATGCGTACGCCGATGACGGCGACTACGACGCCACCCTCACGGTGACCACCGCTTCAGGCGGCGAGGCCACCACCACGGCCACCGTCGAGGTCGCCAACGTGGCCCCCACCATCGACTCGCTGACCACGCCGGACGGCGAGGCCAACAACGCCGTGGGCCTGTCGGCCAGCGCGTCGGACCCCGGCGACGACACCCTCACCTACAGCTGGGACTTCGGCGACGGCACCACCGGCTCCGGCGCCTCCGTGAGCAAGACCTGGACCTCCCAGGGCGACTACACCGTCACCCTCACGGTCAGCGACGAGGACGGCGGCGAGACGGTGCAGACCCGCACGGTCACCATCGATCCCGATCCGAGCGCCAACACAGCGCCCGAGGTCGAGCTCGACGACTTCACCGGCACCGAGGGCTCCGCCGTGACCTTCGACGCCGACGTCACCGACGCGCAGGGCGACAGCTACACGCTGCTGTGGAACTTCGGCGACGGCACCCTCGCCTACGGCGACACGCCCGACCACACCTACGACGACGACGGCACGTGGACGGTCACGGTCACTGCCACCGACGCCCAGGGCGCCTCCACCGTCGCCACGGCCCAGGTGGTCATCGACAACGTGGCCCCCACCGGCGTGCTCACCACCGAAGACCAGGGCGACGAGGGCGAGTCCCTGTACTTCGCCGTGATCGCCACCGACCCGGGCGACGACACCATCAGCATCAGCTGGGACTTCGGCGACGGCAGCGCCGAGGCCACGAGCGCCATCACCAGCCACACCTTCACCGACGATGGCAGCTACACGGTCACGCTCACCCTCACCGACGAGGACGGCGGCGAGACCACCTACGAGGTGCCGGTCACCGTCGACAACGTGGCTCCCGCCTTCCAGCAGCCCCTCTCCGTGCCTGCCGTGGCCTACGAGGGGGTCGACTACGACGCCACGCTCACGGCCACCGACCCCGGCGACGACGCCTTCACCTACACCCTGGTCACCGGCCCCGACGGCATGACCCTCGACGACGCCACCGGCGAGATCACCTGGGTGCCCAGCTACGACCAGGCCCTCGAGGGCAGCGCCTCCGTCACCGTGAAGGTCACCGACGACGAGGGGGCCGAGGCCGAGGTGAGCTGGGAGATCACCATCCACACCGCCGACTCCGACGGCGACGGCATGGCCGACACCTGGGAGGAGGACAACGGGCTGAACCCGGACGATCCCGCCGACGCCTCCCTCGACGGCGACATGGACGGCCGCACCAACCTGCAGGAGTTCGAGGGCGGCACCGATCCCTCCCTGTACGAGGGCCCGTCGATCCCCACCCCCATCGATCCCGAGGAGGGCGAGCGGGTCGACACCCCCATCCCCATGCTGCGCTGGGACGGCACCCATCCGCTCAACGAGCCGATGACCTACACGATCGAGCTGTACCAGGACGAGGAGCTGCTGGCCCTGTTCACCGACGTGCAGGTCGAGGGTGACGAGTTCTGGCTGCCCACCGTCGAGCTGCCCGAGGATGGCGACATCTGGTGGCGCGTGCAGGCGTCGGATGCCTACACCTCCTCCGAGTGGTCCGTGGTCAGCCACTTCTTCGTCAGCGCCGAGCAGAGCGCCCCGACGGTCCCCGTGCCGATGTTCCCCATCGACGGAGAGACCCTCGGCACCGTGCCCGGCCTGCTGCAGTGGAGCATCTCCACGGACGAGGACCGCGACGAGCTCACCTACGAGGTGCGCCTGCAGACCTTCGACGGCGCGCCCCTGTACGACGACGGCGCCATCCGTGCGGAAGACGAGGCCATCGAGGTAGAGCACCTGCTCCCGGAGGAGCTGCTCGAGGAGGGCGGCGAGTACCAGTGGGCCGTGCGCGCGGTCGACGACACCAACATGATGTCCGAGTGGTCCGAGTGGCAGGACTTCCGCTTCCAGAGCGTCCTGGCCCCCGATGCGGTCGACTGGATCAACCCCGAGCCCGGCTCGCAGACCTCCACCGGTCCCACCCTCACGGTCACGATGCCGCCGGGTGCGGGCGACGTCGACCTCGCGGTGGTCTTCGAGCTGTCCACCGACCCCACCTTCGAGCTGGGTCCCGAGTACACCACCACGATCGAGGTGGACCCGGCCGCGGAGGACGTCTCCTGGTCCCTGTTCAGCGACTTCATCGTGCTGTCCGGCGGTGTGTGGCACGCCCGGGCGCAGGTGGTCGACGCCTTCGACCAGGCCTCCCCCTGGAGCTCCGTCTCCTTCGAGGTGATCGACAGCGCCAACCGCCCCGTCGAGGGCCAGGAAGGATGTGGCTGCAGCAGCACCGGCTCCGGCACGGCCCTGGGCTGGCTGGGCGTGCTCGGCCTGATGGGGCTCCGCCGCCGTCGTCGCTGAGCAGTTCTTCGCAGTGCCAGAAGGGCCTGTCCTCCGGGACAGGCCCTTTTTTCTCGTCCAATCGCGGAGCCCGTGCTGGTAGTGGCAGATTTTTGCTTGCGGGTCCTTGACACAAATGCAACATCCTTCCCGTTGGGTCACGGGGCCCCCCGGCGCGTGGGAACACATGGCCGGTCCCCCGTGGCGTCACGTCATCGGGGGGATCGACCATGCACACACGAAGCGCGCTACTCACCGGACTGGGCCTCACGGGCCTGCTCTTCGCCACCTGGCAGGGGGTCCTTCCCCCTCTCGAGCCGGCACCGCAGGCCTCACCGGCCGCACGGCAGGCCCCCTCCCCCCACCCGGCCCGCACGCCGCTCGCCCTGCACCACGCCGAGGCCGGGGTCTCCCTGCAGCTCACGGCCGATGGTCGGGCCGAGCTGACCACCGACGACCACCGCGTCACGCTGCGCACCCACGCCGTCGGCCGGGGCGAGGCCCAGCCGGTGGGCCCGCAGGTCGGCGCCCAGCGGGGTAACCGGCTCGTGGCCACCGACGGCCGGGGGATCGCCTCCTGGTTCCACACCACCGACGCGGGCGTGCAGCAGGGCTGGACCATTCCCGAGCAGACCGGCGACGGCGAGCTGACCATCGAGGTGGCCGTCGACGGCCTCGACGTCCGGATCCTCGAGGGCGGCCAGACGCTGGCCCTCGGCGATGACGGTCTGGTGGGCACCGACCTGCGGGCCTGGGACGCCGACGGAGACGACCTGCCTGTTCGCGCACGCAGGACCCACGACGGCTTCGCCATGGTCGTCGACGTGGATGCGGCGGACTGGCCCGTGTACGTCGACCCCACCTGGGCCGACGCCGGCGGGAGCCTCGAGGGCGCCGCCGACGACCGCTTCGGTCACAACCTCGCCCCCGCGGGCGACGTCAACGGCGACGGCCTCGCGGACTTCGTCATCGCGTCGCCGGGCTGGGGCACGAACGGCGAAGGACGCCTGCAGGTGTTCCACGGAGGCGGTGCGGGCCCCGAGGACGTCGCCGACTGGACCTTCGACGGACCGTCCGGCACCACCGGCCTCGGTGAGGCCGGCACCCTGTCCCACGGCGACGTCAACGGTGACGGCTACGACGACCTCGTGGTGGGCAGCCCCTCCTGGGAGAACGGCAACGGACAGGCCAAGGGCCGCGTGTGGATCTTCCACGGCAGCGAGAGCGGCCTGTCCCCCACCGCCGACACCACCCTCACCGGCCTGCAGACGGACGCCGGCTTCGGCCACGCCATCGCCGTGGGCGACTTCGACGGCGACGGCATGGACGATCTGGCCGTGGGCGAGCCCGACTTCGACGTGGGCACCGGCATCCAGACCTTCGTCGACGCCGGCCGGTTCCGGGTGTTCGACGGCTCCGACACCGGCATCACCTCGCCCGCCAGCCTCACGGTGGTGCGACGGGTCGGCGGCCTGCACACCGGTGCCTCCCTCGCGGCGGGGCGCTTCACCGCCGACGGCTACGCGGACCTGGCGGTCGGCGTGCCCGGCCACGGCGACGACCTGACCGAACAGGGCATGGTGGCCATCCACCGGGGCGCGGGCAACGGCCTGCGCACCCAGCGCGTGCGAACCTGGACCGGCAGCGCCGCCGACCTGCGCATGGGCCACCACGTGAGCAACCTCGGCGACGTGAACGGCGACGGCATGGACGACGTCGGTGTCGGCATGCCCCGGCTCACGGACGATCAGACCGAGGAGGGCCGGGTCGCGATCTACCTCGGCGGCGAGCAGCGCCCCGACGAAGCCGCCCACCTCACCGTCGATGGTGATCAGGCCGACGCCCGCCTCGGAACCATCCGGGCCGCCGGTGACGTCGACGGCGACGGCTACGACGATGTCCTCATCGCTGCCGGCCTGTACGACGACGGCGAGACCGACAACGGCAAGGTGTGGCTGCACATGGGCGGGAGCACCGGCCTCGCCGGCACGGCGGAAGAGACCTTCAGCGGCGACGCCGCCGGCGACGAGCTCGGCGGCCGGGGCGCCAGGGACACCACCTCCGTCCACGGCATCGGCGACCTGGATGGCGACGGCCGGGGCGACCTCCTCCTGGGTGCACCGCGGGCCGGCAGCGACGAGGGCGCCGTCACCCTGCGCCATGGCGACGCCACCGGCACCACCGCCACCGTGCCCGAGCAGGTGGACCCGCCCATCATCTCCGCCTGGACCCTGCCCACCGGCACCGCCGGCGACGCCCTCACCTTCTCGGCCACCGCCACCGACGCTGGCGGCGGCACCCTCACCTGGCTGTGGGACTTCGGCGACGGCACCACGTCGACCGACGAGACGCCCACCCACACCTACGCGCACGGCGGCGTCTTCGACGTGACCCTCACGATCACCGACGAGGACGACGAGCGCACCCGGTCCTCCGGCCGCGTGGTCGTCGACAACCAGGCGCCCGTCCTCGAGAGCGCCCAGGCCACCACCGGGTGGGTCGGCGACGCCATCAGCTTCTCCGCGTCCGCCACCGACGCCCCGGGCGACATGCTCACCTGGCTGTGGACCTTCGGCGACGGCTCCACCTCCAACGAGGCCGAGCCCACCCATACCTACGCCTCCGAAGGCGACTGGCCGGTCACGGTCACCGTGTACGACGGCCACGGCGGCAGCGACTCCACCACCTTCACCGTGCAGGCGCTGCTCGATCACCCCACCGTGGACAGCGTGACCATCCCGTCGACGGCAAACGAGGGCGAGGAGCTGACCTTCTCGGCCTCCGCGTCCCTGCAGCAGACGGGCCAGGACCTCACCTACACCTGGGACTTCGGCGACGGCGAGACCGCCACCGGAGAGACCGTCACCCACGCCTTCGCCGACGACGGCAGCTTCACCACCACCCTCACGGTCTCCACGCCGGTGGGCGGTGAAGGCACCTCGAGCCAGGCCGTGACCATCGCCAACGTCGATCCCACCATCGAGAGCGTGGATGCCCCCGACCCGATGCAGTGGCAGGGCGTGGCGCTCACGGCCGACGCCACCGATCCAGGCGACGACACGCTCACCTACACCTGGGACTTCGGCGACGGGAACACCGGCACCGGCCAGACCGTCCAGCACGCCTGGTACACGATGGGCACCTTCACCACCACGCTCACCGTCACCGACGGCGACGGCGGCTCGGCGGTGTCCACCCAGGACGTCGTGGTCGGTCCCAACACCCTGCCCAACACCGCGCCCGCGGTCGTCCTGCTGGACCACGAGGCGGACGAGGGCGAGGAGATCGCCTTCGAGGCCTCCATCAGCGACGCCGAGAACGACAGCCTCACGGTGCTGTGGGACTTCGGCGACGGCACCACCTCCGACGAGGTGGCCCCCGACAAGCTGTACGAGGACGACGGCACCTACACGGTCACCCTCAGCGTCACCGACCTGCGGGGCCTGAACACCACCGTGACGGCCACCGCGATCGTCGAGAACCTCGCACCGACGGCCGAGTACACCTTCGAGGCGCAGGGAGACGAGGGCGACAGCCTGGCGTTCTCGGCGGAGGCCTTCGACATCGACGCCGACCCCGTCACCTACAAGTGGAACTTCCAGGACGGCACGCCCATCCGCACGGGGGCCAGCCCGAACCACACCTTCGCCGACGACGGCACCTACGACGTGCTCCTGGAGGTCAGCGACGACGACGGCGGCGTGCAGGAGTACGTGCTGCCGGTGCAGATCGACAACGTCGCCCCCACTCTCGTGGTTCCCCAGCTGCAGCTCGACGCGACGGAGGGCGTGCTGTGGACCGCCGACTTCCAGGCCTTCGATCCCGGTGCCGACACCCTCACCTTCCACCTCATCGAGCAGCCCCGGAACATGCACATCGATCACGTGACCGGCACCATCACCTGGATGCCGGACTGGCGGGACGTGCGCAACGGGGTGCCCGTGTTCAGCGTTCGCGTGTCCGACGGGGACGGCGGCATCGACGAGCACGATGCGATCCTCACGCTCACGGCCACCGACGCCGACCAGGACGGCATGACCGACACCTACGAGTCGGAGTTCGGCCTGGATCCCCAGGACCCCACCGACGTGGACGGCGACCCGGACGGCGACGGCCGCAGCAACGCCATGGAGTTCGAGGACGGCACCGACGCCTCCACCTGGAGCGGACCCGCCACCCCCGAGCCCCAGACGCCCACCGAAGGACGACGCGTGGGCACGGCCCAGCCCAAGCTGAGCTGGGCCTCCCTGCACCCGCTCGGCGAGGAGATCACCTTCACCCTCGAGCTGTACGCCGACGCCGACCTGACCGAGTCCCTGATGGAGCCGGTGGAGGTCACCACCCGCGACTTCGTGCCCGAGGAGGCGCTGACCGAGAACACCGACGTCTTCTGGCGGGTGCGGGCGGCCGACGCCTTCGCCGCCACCGGCTGGTCGGTGACCAGCAGCTTCTTCGTCAACGCGGTCAACTCGGCCCCCGACGCCCCCACGCCGCTGTTCCCGGTGGACGACGCCGTGGTGGCCCACCAGACCGCAGTGCTCCAGTGGTCCCTGGCCGAGGACGAGGATCGGGACGCCCTGACCTACGACGTCGTCGTGCGACGCCAGGAGGACCAGGAGGTGGTGTGGAGCGACGAAGGGCTCGTGCCGGCCGACGGCGAGGCCCACGTGGCCTCCGAGCTGTGGACGCAGGCCCTGTTCGACAAGACCGTGTACGAGTGGCAGGTGACCGCCCGGGACGAGACGGGCACGCCGTCGGCCCCGACGGACTGGCAGACGTTCCGCTTCCGGGACGTCGTCGCCCCCCACACGCCCAGGTGGGACCTGGCCGATGACGGCGCCACGGTGAGCGCGAGCCCCGAGCTCCGCCTCGTCGTCCGGCCGGACCCGGATGTCCGCCAGAAGGCCGAGCTGCACCTGTTCGACAACGCCGACTTCGAGGGCGACCCCGCCCACGCGCTGGTGGTCGATCTGGACGCCTCCCAGCACGAGATCATCTGGTCGCTGCGGGACGAGGGCATCGAGCTGGCCAACGGCGCCTGGCACGCCCGGGCCCGCCTCACCGACGACCTCGAGCAGTCCAGCCCCTGGGCGACGGCCCGCCTGCAGGTCGACAGCGGTCTCGCGGTCGGATGCAACCAGGCGCCCGCCGGCGTGGTCGGCTGGCTCGGACTCCTCGGTCTGATGGGGCTGCGGCGCCGCCGGCGCTGAGCCCTCCCGGCACGAGCTACAACCCGCAGGCCTTCAGCCTCCGCGAGATCGCCTTCCGCTGGCTCTCCGCGAGGCCGAGGGCCTGCCCTGCGAATTGCAGCTCGGGAAGTTCGTACAGGCCGTACACCCGGCCCACGGGCTGCTTCCAGACGCTGCGGCTGGCCTGATCGAGGCCCCGCCAGGTCTCACAGGTCAGCGAGGCCACCTCGATGGGTCGGTCGAGCGCCCCGGAGCCGTCCTCGTCGTGGATCGACACGAGGCGCTCCTGGACGATCTCGTCCCACGCCTCCGAGCCGGGCGATGGCACCGTGCGGGCCCACCAGCCGGTCTGGCCGTCGGCGCAGCGCACGATGGCGGCGCCGGTCTGCTCCACCGCCCGGGGCGAGAAGCCGAGACGGGTGGCGTCCAGGGCCTGGGGCGCCCGCCCGAAGGAATAGGCCCCGTACAGGCCGATCGGACGGGTCTGGGCCACGGCCTGGTCGACCACCCGGTAGACGGCGCAGTCGATGGCCACCACCTCGTCCGGCGTGTCGATGAGCCCGGAGCCGTTGGTGTCGTAGGTCCGCACCAGCACCTCCCGCGCCTTCCCCTCCCAGGCCTCGGAGCCGGGATCGGGGATGGCCGACAGCTCACGGACCGCGTCCTGGGCGAAGGCAGTGGTCAGCAGGACCAGCAGGATGGATCGCAGGCGCACCTCGGGGTGGGGGTCCCCCGGAGGAACGGCACCGGGGGCTCCGACCTGAAGTGGCGTCTCACCCCATCATGGAGCGCAGGAAGTCGGCACGCCGGGCCTGGGCCCTGGCGCCGTCGATGGACACCATCTTCGCCTCGCCCCCGAGCTGATCGGAGATGACCGACGCCATCCGCGCCGTGGCCTCGTCGACGGCCGCCTGGGTGGTACCCCGCCAGCTGCCGCCGAGGGGCACCGCGATGAGCTCACCGTCCGGCGCCGACCAGTCCCACAGCCCCACCACCTCGCCATCGACCACGACTGGCCGGATGCCGAGCCAGGTGGAGGAGCCGAGGGAGACCTTGCGGCTGCCCATGCTGGGCACCTCCACGCCGTGGAAGCCCTCGTCGACCAGCGCCCCCACGCTGCTGCGCAGGGTGATCAGGTTGTCGAGGGCGCCGAGCAGCCAGGGGACCCCGGTGGGTTCGGGCACGGGATCGTCGACCTGATCGGGCAGCACCCACGCCTCGTGGCCGTCGACGGACACCTGCACGCACCCCTTGTTCGCGAGGGCCTTCTTCGCGCGGGTCTTCGTGACCTTGGCCCAGGCCAGGAAGGCGTCGAGGGACGCCGGCGCGGCCCAGCGCAGGTAGTGCTCCAGCAGGGCGTCGGCCTGGGCCTGGTCGTCGACGAGGACATCCTCGTCCCACCACAGGCGCTCGGGCAGCGCCCACAGGTACTTCTCGGAGTCGAGACGGCCGTCCGCCGGGAGCCGACGCAGCCGGCCGTCCCACTCCATCAGCCGCACCACAGGCGGCAGCGTGGACGACAGACCGATCTTCTTGCCCGCATCGCCGAGGGAGCGGATCACGCCGTCGGGGATGGCCTTGCGAAGGTCGTGGGTGTTCCGGGGGCCGCCCTGCAAGGCCTGCACGATGGCCTTCGCCACCTCCTGCTGCTCCGCCTCGTCGACGCCGAGCTTGGACAGGTCCCGCAGGGTGCGCTTGCGTCCCTGGCCGGCCGCCGCCTGCAGCGCCAGCATCCGGTCGTGTGTGGGCATCACCCAGATGCAGTTGCGCACGCCGGGCAGGATGGTGAGCGTGTCCATCCCCACCACCTCGCCGATGGCTTCCAGATCGGAGGCGCCACGGGCCAGCAGCCCCAGGTAGGGCCCCACGCCGCCGATGGCGCGGGTCCATCCTCCGGGCACGTCGGTGCCGCTCCAGTGTCCGCCGATTCCCTGTCGCGCCTGCCACAGCCGGCGTGCCTGCTCGATGCCGTACTCCATCGGGTCCTCCCTGACCCGCGGAGCATAGCGCAGGGCCCCGCGTCAGCGTCCGGGCACTTCCTTTCGCATGGCGCCCACCGCCGACAGGTACAGGAAGGCCTCCTCCCGCGAGCGGCTCTCGAAGATCTGGAACAGGCCGTTGATCAGGTCGGACCGTGCGATGACGCCCAGCAGCTTGCCCTCGTCGCACACCAGCAGCGTGCGGGTGTTGTCGTTGGCGAGCAGATCGGCGAGGTGCAGCAGGGCCGTCTCCGGCTCCACGATGTCGAGCGCGCGCCGCATGACCGTGCTGATGGCCTGCGGTGGCAGCTGGTGGGCCGCGATCTCCATCAGCGCCTTCAGCGCATCGGACTCCGTGAAGAACCCCACGAGCTCCCCCGCGCCGTTCATCACCGGCGCGCCTCCGAGCTTGCGACGCTGAAGCTTGAGGGTCGCGTCGTAGATGAGGTCGTCTTCGTGAAGGGTCACGAGGTTGCCGGTGAACATGACGTCGGCCGCTGTGCGAAACTCCGGGGACCGGATGGACATGGGCGCCTCCTCTTCCCCTGTCCATCGACCATCCACCCCTCGAGACAAAGCGCCTGTTGGTATGACCACCCATCCGTCCCCGCCGTCCCTCGACCTGAACGCCTGGCTGGACCAGGGCTACGTGGTGGTCCCAGGCCTGCTCACCCCGGACGAGGTCGCCGAGCTGCGGACCGACATCGTGCGCCTGTGCCGCGGCGACCATCCCAGCGAGATGCTCAAGCCGGTCGCCCCCGATGCCACCGACGCCCAGGCGATGGAAGACGTGCTGTGCATCTTCAACGCCCACCACATCTCCCCGGTGATCGCCCGCTACGCGCGACACCCGGGCATGGGGGCCGTGCTCGGACGGATCGTCGGTGCCCACCTGCCCTGGTGGGATGGTGCCGTGAAGGCGGTGCAGTCCCAGGTGTTCGTGAAGGCGCCGGGCCACCAGGGCATGGCCTGGCACCAGGACGAGTACTACATCCCCACCCGCGACCGCTCCCTGGTAGCGGCCTGGATCGCGCTGGACGAGGTCGACGAGGCCAACGGCTGCCTGCGGGTGATCCCCGGCAGCCACCGCACTGGCTACCTGTGGCCCCAGCGCCCCCACGACGACCCGTCGGAGTACGACTACGCGCCCACCTGTGTGGGCTTCGACCCCTCGGGCGAGGTGCCGGTGCGGCTGCAGCCCGGCGACGCGGTGTTCCTGCACGGCTACCTGATGCACCGCTCCACGAAGAACCGCTCCGACCGCCCCCGCCGGGCCCTGAGCTTCCACACCATGAACGCCTGGTCGCTGCTGCCCTGGCTGCATCCCCCGGGGATGGACCCCGTGAGCAAGGCCGACGTGCGGTCGGTCGTGCAGGTGTGCGGCGACGACCCGTACGAGTGGAAGGGGCGGACGCAGGGCGAGGATGTGTTCCTGCGGACGTGCGCGGCGAACGAGGCGGGGTTGCAGCGTCGGTTCGACGGCGACTCGTAGGGGCGGGGCCTGCTCCGCCCGCCGACCCGGCGAAGCCTCCCCTTTCGCCCCCACGTACGGGCGCCCCTCGGAGCGCCGGGCCTCGCCCCGCCGCAATGTCCCTTCCTCTTGCCCCCGCATTCGCCGCCGAAGAGCACCAGACGGAGCACCCTCATGTCCATCGACGTCGGCCTCACCCACATCGCCCTGCGCGCCACCGACCTCGACGCCAGCATCGCGTTCTACGCCGCCTACGCCCACATGAAGGTGGTCCACGAGCGGGGCGTCGAGGGCCGCGGCCAGCGGGTGGTGTGGCTGTCCGACGGCACCCGCCCGTTCGTCATCGTGCTCATCCAGGCCGACACCCCCGAGCCGGTGCTGCTGCCCATCGCCCACCTCGGCGTGGGGTGTGCGTCGCGGGACGAGATCGACGCACTGTGTGCACAGGCGGAACGCGAAGGCTGCCTCGTGTCGGCGCCGACCGACTCCGGGTATCCCGTGGGGTACTGGGCGCTGGTGCGGGACCCGGACGGGCACACGCTGGAGCTGTCGTATGGGCAGGAGGTGGGGCTCACCGTGGAGGAGGCCGGGCGGAAGGAGCCGGAGGGTTGATTTCCTGACCTTCAACCTCTGTCCCACACGCCCGCATCGGGGCACCCCGGGGCCGGCCATGGCGTCGACCGGTTGGTGAAAACCTCTTGCTGACACTGTCAGCGGACCACCGCATGCTAGTCTGGAATGCCACGTTTGGTACGCACGCGAGAGGCCTTCCCGATGCACTACAGCCGCCACCGCACGTCGATCCTCCTCCTACTGGCAGCCATGTCCTGTGGGATCCCCGAAGAACAACGCCAGGTGGCTGCAGGGAACGATGCCTCTCCCATGGCACCCTCTTGGCGCGACACCATCGCCACTCGCATGCAGGCAGACCGCTACCAGCTTCGCGATCTCGGGAACGGCACGATGGCCTTCGACAACGCTGCCACATCGATGATCGCCCACATCGACAGCAGGGGCGTCACCCTGACGCCCCGCCCGTCCACCGACGAAGACTGGTCGGTCTCGATGAACACCCGTCGAGTGGGCCGAGGGCAGACCCTTCTGACGCTGGAGCCGGCCGAACCGTTCGCGGGAGCCTGTGCCTCGACCGACGTCGATGTCATGGGCGACTGTCTGCGTCGGGCCGAGCAGCAGCTGGGCCACGGCATCGACACCTGGTGGGTCAACGACGAGGACGGCATCGAGCAGGGTTGGGTGCTGACGGAACCGATTCCTGGCACCGGCCCACTGTTCGTCGACGTCGAGGTCACGGGCATGGACGCCCACGTGGCGGACGACGGCTCCGCTGCCATCCTGCACGATGGCGACACACGTCTCCACTACCGGGACCTCAAGGCGTGGGATGCGGATGGCGTGGATCTCCCCATCCACCTGGAGACCTTGGACGACGGCCTCCGCATCTCGGTCGACGTCGACGGCGCGCGCTGGCCCATCGAGATCGATCCCACCGTGGGCACGGCGCAGTGGACGAAGACAGGCGACACCCTCGCCAACCTCGGAGCCCAGATCGTGGCCGCCGGAGACGTCGACGATGACGGCTACGCAGACTTCTTCGCCACCGCCAGTTCCTTTTCCGGTGGCGACGCATTTCTGGATGAGCAGACGGACATCGAGCTGTTCAAGGGCACATCGACCGGGCCACGCAACCTTCCTTCGACGGAGCTGAACTTCGACTGGTTCGAGGGTGTGCGCATCCGGGAGGTTGGAGACGTCGACGGCGACGGGCACGCGGATCTCCTCGTCGGGCGCATCAGCAGACCCGCCCCCGCCGACCCACAGATCGTGCAGCTGTACAAGGGCAACAGCACCGGCATCACCAGCTCCGCCGCCTGGAGTGTCAGCACGAGCACCGCCACGTCCGACATCGGCAGGCTGACGGATCCCTTCGGCCCCGCAGACCTGGACGGCGACGGATACGACGACATCATCCTCGTGAAGAAGACCCAGCCTTCCGCCTCCGACTACCGCACCCACGTCGAGGTCTACCTGGGTGGCGCCTCGAACCCCGGCTCCACACCGGACTGGACCTGGTACACGACGGACACGAGCGGCTTCGTCGACCTCCACGTCACAGCCGGCAGCGATGTGGATGGAGACGGCTACGACGACCTGATCATCGGTGAACCCATGTACTCGGATGGCCAGGCTGCGGAGGGCGCCGCCCACGTCTTCCTGGGGTCTGCCACCGGCCCAAGCACGACGGCGGACCAGACCCTCACCTCGGACACACCACAAGCCCAGCTCGGACATCGCGTGCAGTGGGTCGGGGACGTCGATGGAGACGGCTACGACGACGTGATGGTCAGCACGCTGTCCACGGTGGAGCTGTTCCTGGGCAGCGCATCCGGCCTGGTCTCTACGCCCGACTGGATCTTCGAGCCCGGCGTGCAGTGGGGCACCCATCCGGGTCTCCCCGCAGGTGACCTGAACGATGACGGCTACGACGACGTGATCGTGCGCGCTCCGTACCTGCCCAACACTGGACTGGGGCGCATCAACGTCTTCCACGGTTCCAGCCAGGGACTGGCCGACACGCCGGACTGGATCACCGGTATCGATGAAGAGGAGCTCGTCATCCGCGCGCTGGCCGCGGGCGACACCACCGCAGACGGCTACGACGACCTGCTGACGGCGGCCGGCCATCACGAGCCGGGGGTCAGCTGGTCGGACTGGACCGGGGAGAGCGCAGGCCGGATCAAGTGGTTCGAGGGAGGTGCCGACGGCCTTTCCGGCGCCGCCGTGGGCGCCATCGATGGTGAGCAGGTTCGCGAGGAATTCGGCTTCACCGTCTCGAGCGCAGGAGATGTGGATGGCGATGGCCATGACGACATCCTCGTCGGCGCCCCCGAACACGAGATCCTCGGAGAACCGAGGGGCGCAGCCTATCTGTACCTGGGCTCGGCCACCGGCATCGACACCAATGCAGCGTGGTCTGTCGAAGGAGGTGCCGAGGGTGATCGCTTCGGCGCCAGCCTCTCCTGCGCTGGGGATGTCGACGACGACGGCTACGACGACATCGCCATCGGTGCTCCCGGAGAAGATGACGGCGTCGTCTACGTCTTCCACGGTTCTGCCACGGGGCCCGCTGCGACGCACGACTGGTCCATCACGGGCGGCACCGATCTGGACTTCGTCGGTCAGCACCTTGCGGCTGCGGGCGACGTGGACGGAGACGGATACGACGATCTGCTCCTGGGCGACGAGCGCCACACGCCTGCCTCCACCACGGCAGGGCCTGGTGGCCTCGCGCTGTACCTGGGGTCCGCAACGGGTCTGCCTTCGTCCGCTGACTGGACGTACGAGAACGATACCGAGGATCTGACGCTTCCTCTCAGCATCACCGCTGCGGGCGACGTCAACGCGGATGGCTACGAGGACTTCGCCGTATCGAGCAAGGTCACTCCACCCGCATCGGTGTCGTCATGGCCCGTCCCGGAAGTCCTGGTCTTCCACGGCTCGAACACGGGGCCATCCAGCACCGCAGATTGGACCATCGGGTCGTACTGGTGGGGTCCTGGCCAGGCCGACGGGCCTCGGTTGGCCGGCGGGGGTGACGTCAACGGCGACGGCTACGACGACCTGATCCTCGGCGAGCCGTCGGAGCTGACCAGTTCCTTCGCGCAGGATCGCCGAGGGATCCTGCGGCTGTATATCGGCTCCTCAACCGGCTTGTCTTCGAGCTATTCGCAGCTCGACGCCCCGGAGGACATCCACGGCCTGGGGTCGACCGTCGCCATCCTCGAGGATGTCAACGGGGACGACTACGACGACGTCGCCGTCCGTGCATCCGACACATGGTTTGATTTCCCGAATCCCGACATGAACGGCACCTTCATCTTTCTTGGCACGGCTGCAGGGCTCGCTGACGACTACCACTGGCGTGCCGACGTCGATGGCTGGGACGCCGGCACCAGCATCGCCTACGCCGGCGACGTCGATGGCGACGGATACGGGGACCTCGTCATGGGAGGTCACGGTGCGATCGATCTCTGGTACGGAGACACGGCTTCCACGCCCCCTCTGCCCGCACCCTCCTCCTGGGTCGACTCGGCCTCCACGACGGAGGACGCGACCGTCACCCTCTCCCTGCTGGCAAACGACAACCCGTTCTTCGGCCTGGAAGTCGACAGCATCGACGTCGGCACGGGTGGCGTGGGCGTCCTGCACACCCTGACCTCCGGTGCCACCCTTCAGGTCGACGCCGACGGGCAGGCCACCTTCGACCCCAACGGAAGCTACGAGCACCTGGCAGATGGCGAGGAAGCATCGGTCACGTTCGAATACACCGCTGCCTTGTCCGACGGGCAGACCTCCTCCGCCGACGTCGAGATCACCATCATCGGCACCAACGATGCCCCAACCGCCGTCGACGATGCCTTCGACGTGCCCATCGGCATCCGCAAGGTGTTCGAGCCCCTTCTCAACGACGAAGACATCGACGACGGGCTCGACCCCACGACCGTCGACGTCGTGGACAGTCCGTCCCATACCACCGCCCACGTCACCCAGGCCGGCAAGCTCAGACTCTCCACGCCCCCTGATGCCAGTGGAACCGACACCTTGCAGTACGAAGTCTGCGACCACGCCGGCGACTGCACGGAAGCCGTCGTCGAGCTGACCTATGTAAGTACATCCCAGCCGCCCGTCGTGACCGACAATGCCGCCACGGTCACCGAAGGTGGCACCAAGACCGTCTACGTGCTCGGCAACGACAGCCATCCCGAGGGCGACCTCATCGACCCGGTGCCGACGCTGACCACTTCACCCGCCCATGGCACCGTCACGCTGGCCGGAAATCCGTTCGTGTACGTCCACGACGGTTCGGAGAGCGTCGAGGACAGCTTCGGCTACGAGCTCTGCACCGGTCCCTCCTCCTGTGGCCAGGCCGTCGTCACCCTCACCATCACGCCTGTGAACGATCCGCCTCTGCTCCTGTCGGACACCCTCGAGGCATCCGCCGGTCTCGAGCAGACATACGATCTTCTGGCCAACGACGACGACGTCGACGACGGCCTCGACCCGACCACCCTCACACTGCTGACCTCACCGACCCAGACGACTGCGGAGCTCACCTCCGAAGGCCTCCTTCGCCTGCTCACGCCCGCGAGTGCCTCCGGAGCCGACGCACTCGCCTACCAGGTGTGTGACTTCGAGGGTGTCTGCGTCGAGGCCGACATCGACATCACGTACGTGCCCCCCAGTGACACACCCAGCGCAGCCGACGATGCGGCCGTGGTGGAAGAAGGAGGCACCACGCGCCTCACCCCCGCCACCAACGACTCCCACCCCGACGGCGACCTGTTCGACACGACCCTCCACATCACGACGCCACCATCCCACGGGAGCGCCACTCTCGAGAACGACGAGCTGACCTACGTGCACGATGGCTCGGAGTCGGTCGAGGACCAGGTCGCATACGAGATCTGCACCACTTCCGACAGCTGCGGTGCGGGCGTGATCGTCGTCCAGATCACACCCGTCAATGACGCGCCCACCGCTCACGACGACGCCTTCGACGTGATCGAGGGTGAAGCCAACAGCCTGGACGTGCTCGCCAACGACCTCGACCCGGAAGGCGACCTGGATCCCGCCACGCTCACCATCGTCGAACAACCTGGCCACGGCAGCCTGGCCATCGACCCGACCACCGGGCTTGTCACCTACACCCACTCCGGCGCGAAGGATGAGAAGGACGGGTTCCGCTACCGGGTCTGCGATCTCGATGAGGCCTGCGCGGAGGCCACCGTGACGCTCACACCCCTGCAGGTGCCCGCCTCCGACACCCAGGACACGGCCGCCATTACGGATGGTGCCGATGAGGACGCCGGTCGAGGCTGTCAGACAGGTCCAGGGGGCTCTGCCCCCTGGTTCTTCCTGGGTCTCGCCGGGTTGGCGTTCCGGAGGCGACGGGAAGGAGAGCAGCACTGACGCCAGCATCGCGTTCTACACCACCTACGCCCACATGAAGGTGGTCCACGAGCGGGCCGTGGAGGAGCGTGGCCTGCGGGTCGTGTGGCTGTCGGACGGCACCAGGCCCTTCGTCATCGTCCTCATCAAGGCCGACTCCCCCGAGCCCGTGCTGCGTCCCATCGCCCACCTGGGCGTGGGGTGTGCCACCCGCGAGGAGGTCGACGCGCTCTGCGAGCAGGCGGAGATGGAGGGCTGCCTCATCTCGGCCCCCTACGACTCCGGCTACCCGGTCGGGTACTGGGCGCTGGTGCGGGATCCGGACGGGCACACGCTCGAGCTGTCGTATGGGCAGGAGGTGGGGCTGACGGTCGAGGAGGCGGTCTCAGGCCAGCGGGCCGGCTGAGCATTCCCGCTGGGCCACACGCTACCGGGGTGGCCATTGCACCCCACCGGATTACCTTCGCTCCGCACCCCCCACGTCGAGATGGGGTGCAGCAAACCTCCCCCGGCGGGCGGTCCTTCGTACGGACGGTCGCTGCGGGACAACGGAGATCCGGAAGATGGAAACCAACGAGGCCAGCGAATTCGAGACCCGTGAGCTCAGCCCGGCCGAGACCCTCCGCCACAGCGCGGCGCACCTGTTGGCGTCGGCGGTGGAGAAGCTCTACCCCGGCACCAAGTTCGCCATCGGCCCCCACATCGACAACGGCTTCTACTACGACATGGACGTCGAAGGCACGATCACCGAGGACGACCTCGAGACGATCGAAGCCGAGATGAAGAAGATCGCCAAGGGCAACCACAAGTTCGTCCAGACCACCATGACCCGCGACGAGGCCCTGCAGTGGGCCCGCGACAACGGTCAGGACTACAAGGCCGAGCTCATCGAGTCCTTCGACACCGACCAGATCGGCTTCTACACCCACGGCGACTTCACCGACATGTGTGCCGGCCCCCACGTCCGCTACAGCAAGAAGATCAAGCACTTCAAGCTGATGAGCGTGGCCGGTGCCTACTGGCGCGGCGACGAGAAGAACAAGATGCTCACCCGCGTCTACGGCATCGCCTTCGAGTCGAAGGAAGAGCTCGAGGCGCACCTGCACCTTCTCGAAGAGGCCAAGAAGCGCGATCACCGCCGCATCGGCAAGGATCTCGAGCTGTTCCGCATCACCCAGCAGTACGGTGGCGGCCTGGTGCTCTGGCTCCCCAACGGCGCCTTCATCCGCAAGCAGGTCGAGGACTTCTGGCGCGAGGCCCACCTCAAGCACGGCTACGAGCTGCTCTTCACGCCCCACATCGCGCCCCACAGCCTGTGGGAGACCAGTGGCCACGCGGATCACTACACCGACTCGATGTACGCCCCCATCACGGTGGAAGACGAGCAGTACCAGCTCAAGCCGATGAACTGCCCCTTCCACATCGGCGTGTTCAACAGCCGGCACCGCTCCTACCGTGAGCTGCCCGTGCGCTACGCCGAGCTCGGCACGGTCTACCGCTTCGAGCGCTCCGGCGCCCTGCACGGCCTGATGCGCGTCCGCGGCTTCACCCAGGACGACGCCCACATCTTCTGCACCGAGGACACCCTCGAGCAGGAGCTGGCCGCCTGCCTCGACATCGCCCAGCTGATGTACTCCACCTTCGGCTTCCCCGAGTACAAGGTCGAGCTGTCCGTCCGCGACAGCAGCGACACCTCCAAGTACCAGGGCTCCGACGAGATCTGGGAGGCCTCCGAGGCCGCCCTGGCCAAGGTCATGGACGACCGCGGCATCGAGTACAAGCGCATCGAAGGCGAAGCCGCCTTCTACGGCCCCAAGATCGACGTCAAGGTCGTCGACGCCATCGGCCGTACCTGGCAGCTCACCACGATCCAGCTCGACTTCAACCAGCCCGATCGCTTCGATCTGAACTACGTGGGTGCCGACAACAGCCCCCACCGCCCGATCATGATCCACCGTGCGCTGCTGGGCTCCATCGAGCGCTTCTTCGGCATCCTCATCGAGCACTACGCCGGCAACTTCCCGGTCTGGCTCGCGCCGGTCCAGGCCCGCGTGCTGCCCCTGTCCGAGAAGTTCCGCGAGTACGCCGAGAAGGTCACCGCCCAGATCAACGCCGCAGGCCTGCGCGCGAAGATGGACGACGATGCCCAGAAGCTCGGCTACCGCATCCGTCGCGCAGAGCTCGACAAGATCCCCTACGTGCTCGTCGTCGGCGGCCGCGAGGAGGAGAACGGCACGGTGGGCGTTCGCAAGCGCCTCGAAGGCGACCTCGGTGCCATGCCGGTCGAGGACTTCATCGCGCGTCTCGAGCACGAAGAGGCCACCAAAGCCCACTGAAGGTTCGACCAGACGGTCTGCTCGGCCCATTCCGCTCAGTGCTTCGTCGCTGCGCTTGGCCGGTACAGGAGTACCGGCCGGCGCTGGCTTCTCGCCCTGAGCGGAATGGGCCTTCGCATACCTTGGGTGTGTGGCTGAACCAGGTCGCTGGAATTGCGTTCGCTTTCGGGCCCCGTGAAGGGGCGGACGCGGCGGCGCCGGATCGTGGGCCGATCCGTCGTCGCTTCGCTCCTCGTCTCGGCCGCACGCTGCGGCGCCTTGCTGGGGCGTGCCGTCCAATGGGGGTCTCCAATGGGGGTCAGACCGCAACCTGTTATATCTTGGGGACAAGATATAACAGGTTGCGGTCTGACCCCCTATCGCCCCCCTATCGCTGCCCCCCTATCCCCTCGCCTCCGGGTCCACGACGGCATCCGGAAACCAACGGTATCCCGAGAACACGCTTCAAGGCGGCGTTCGCCTCCCCGAACGGAACCGGGATGACCCCTGCTGCCCGCGCGGCAGGGGTACCGTCCAGGAGGCACTGCATGTTCACTGCGCGACTTCGAACCCTTGTCATGGCGTCGACCGCCGTCGCGGCCCTGGCCGGCTCGACGGCCGAGGCACAGAGCAAGCCCAACATCCTGGTCATCTGGGGCGACGACGTCGGCTGGCAGAACGTCAGCGCCTACGGCATGGGCACCATGGGCTACACCACGCCGAACATCGACAGCATCGGCATGGAGGGCATCCGGTTCACCGACCACTACGCCCAGCCCTCCTGCACCGCCGGCCGCGCCGCCTTCATCACCGGGCAGTACCCGATCCGCTCCGGCATGACGACCGTGGGCCAGCCGGGCGATGCGCTCGGTCTGCAGCCGGGCTCCCCGAGCCTGGCCGAGGTGCTCAAGGCCGAGGGCTACGCCACCGGCCACTTCGGCAAGAACCACCTCGGCGACCGCAACGAGCACCTGCCCACCGCCCACGGCTTCGACGAGTTCTTCGGCAACCTGTACCACCTCAACACCCAGGAGGAGGCCGAGCAGCGGGACTACCAGAACTTCGCCGAGGAGTTCTCCGGAAGCCTCGAAGCCTACGAGAAGCTGTACGGCACCCGCGGCGTGATCCACTCCTTCGCCACCGGCAAGCGGGACCGCACCGACGACCCCCGCTTCGGTGAGGTCGGCTACCAGCGCATCACCGACACCGGCCCGCTGACCCAGGAGCGCATGAAGAACTTCGATGCCGCCGAGGTGATCCCCAAGGCCCTGTCGTTCATGGAGCGAGCCAAGGCGGAGGGCAAGCCCTTCTTCGTGTGGCTGAACACCTCCCGCATGCACCTGTACACCCGCCTGAACGACGAGTGGCGCTACGCCGCCGAGGACTACACCTCCGAGGCCGACTTCTACGGCAGCGGCATGCTGCAGCACGACCATGACGTCGGCCTCGTGCTGAAGTACCTCGAGGATCAGGGCATCGCCGACAACACCATCGTCTGGTACTCCACCGACAACGGCCCCGAGCACTCCTCATGGCCCCACGGCGGCACCACGCCCTTCAAGGGCGAGAAGATGAGCACCTGGGAAGGTGGCGTGCGTGTGCTGTCGATGGTCCGCTGGCCCGCCCGCATCGAGGGCGGCCAGATCCTCAATGGCATCCAGGGCCACCAGGACATGTTCACCAGCCTGGCGGCCGCCGCCGGCATCCCCGACGCCGCCGACCGGGTGATGAAGAAGAAGAAGCAGTACATCGACGGTGTGAACAACCTTCCGTACTGGCTCGGCACCGCCGACGCCTCCGCCCGCGACCACATCTTCTACTACTACGAGAGCAAGCTCACGGCGGTGCGGATGGGTCCGTGGAAGTTCCACTTCTCCACGAAGGACGACTACTACGCCAACCTCGTGCCCCGCACCGCCCCCATCGTGGTCAACCTGCGCATGGACCCGTTCGAGAGCTACACGGACAAGGAGTCCTACGGGCACCTGATGCAGAAGGTCTCGTGGCTCATGGCGCCGATGGGCACGCTGATGCAGCAGCACCTGGCCACGCTGGCGGAGTACCCGCCCGTGCAGGGGGGCAAGTCCTTCGACATGTCGAACGTCGTGGAGCAGTTCATCAAGGGCCACGAGTAGACGGGTAGGCGGCATGCCTGGGGTGTGCGGCTGAAGGGATGCCCTGGAATTGCTTTCGCTTCCGGGCCCCGTGCCGGGATGGCCGCGGCGGCGCCGGATCGTGGGCCGACCCGTCGTCGCCTTGCTCCTCGTTTCGGCCGCACGCTTCGGCGCCTTGCTGGGGTGCGCGGCTTGAGGGGTGTGGACCCACCCCCCGTCAGCAGGTGGGCTCGTCCAGCACCTGACGCACCACCAGCGTCTTCCACAGCACGAGGGCGCCGTCGTCGGCCTTGCGCCACGAGAACAGCGGGTCGCCGAGGTCCGGGTTGCCGAGGTCGTCCATCTGGTTGGTGGTGTCGGCCTGGCCCCGCGCCACATAGTCCGGGTGGCTGTCGTACACGTCCTCGACCAGCGCCTCGTCGAAGCCGAGCTGGGAGACGACGAAGTTGTCGCCGTTCACTATGACCTGCAGGTGGATGTGGACGGCCCGGCCCGGGTACCAGCCGGGCATGCAGGTGTCGAACGCCACCACGCCGTCTTCGTCGGTGGTGCCCCAGCCCCGGAACCAGGCCGACACCACGGCCGCCTCGTCGCCGCCGTGGCACATCCGGGCCACGTTGGCGCCCGAGTAGACGCCGTGGGCGTCGCAGTGCCAGACGTCCACGACCGCGCCGACCAGGGGCTTGCAGCCCGTGTCGAGCACGCGGAACGCCATGCGCGTGGGCAGCCCCTCCCGCGCCTCGGAGATGTCCTGCCGCTCGGCCGCGCTCTGGTGGCACGGACCCAGGATCATCTGGCAGGTCTGCGCGCACTCGTCGGCGTCGTCCCAGTCGATGTCGTAGTCCGCCGCCAGCGCGGCGGTACCGCCGGTGAGCCACGGAACGGCGTCGGTGTCTGTCGGTTCCGTGGGCGCGGCCGTCTCCCCGGTGGGCTCCGCAGGTGAGGTGTCGCCGGTGGGGCCCGGCTGGGTGACGCCGTCGTGGTCCCCCTCCGGGCAGCTTCCGCAGCCAGGCAGGGTGAGGACGGCGGCGCCCGCGAGCAGACCGGTGAGGAGCTCACGGCGCTTGGGATCGTGGATGGGCGGCATGGGGGATCTCCGGAAGCGATACGCCCCCAGCCTACCCTGGTTCCTCTCGCCCACCGAACCCAGGGTCCACGTCAGAGCGGGACCCCCGTGTCCTCGGCCGCTGCATCGAGGTGTTCGTAGCGGCTGTCGAGGAGCCGCCGAAGGCGCTCGTAGGCCACCTGATCATCCTCGGACAGGGACGGCATGTCGTCCCCGAGCAGGTCGTCGTCCTCCAGGAGCGAGTCGCTGCTCACCCGGTACAGGCGCTCGGTGCCGTCGGTGAGCCGCACCAGCTTGTGGTCCGCCGACACGAGGGTGCGCTCCCAGGTGCTCCACGGCCCCGGGCCATGGGGCATGAACCACTCCGAGAAGGCCAGCTGGCGGCCGTGCACGCCGTCGGGGTCGGAGAGCAGCCCGGTGAAGTCCACGCTGTCCCGTCGGCGCTCCGACCACGGCGCCTTCCGCAGGACCTCCGGCACGTCCACCCCCGCCCAGGTCCCCACGGTGGCGAACACGTCGGTCAGGTGCACCAGCGCGTCGGTGCGACCGGGTGCGTCCACGAGAGGGCCCGCGACGACCATGGGCACGCGCACGCCCGTCTCGAACACCGTTCCCTTGTGCCGGTTCTGGGGCCACTCGGGCAGCAGGACCTGATCGGGGGTCCCGTTGTCGGACACGAACAGGATCTGGGTGTTCGCCCGCTGCGCCTCCGGCATGGCATCCAGGAGCCGGCCGATCTCGGTGTCCAGCGCCTCGATCATGGCCTCGGCCTTCTCCAGCTTGGTGGAGGTGCCGTCCCCGTCGTACAGCTCGGTCGGCGGACGGTGCCACGGGGAGTGGGGCGCCGAGTAGTTGACCCACAGAAGCCAGGGCTCGGGCAGGGTCTGGGTGAAGAAGAGCGCGTCGTCGGTCTGGGAGGTGGTGAGGTATTCCTCGCTGAACCCCCAGAACTCCCCCTCGACGACGTACTCCCAGAACTCGTAGCTGCGGGATTGGCTGTTGTCCGTGACCGTCATGGTGGGGTTGCCGAGGATGCCCCGCCAGTGGTCGAAGCCGAACGAGAAGGGCGAGCGGGCCACGTCGTCCGCATCGTCCACTCCGTCCTCCCAGGTCACCAGGTGCCACTTGCCGACCACCGCCGTGGTGTAGGCGAAGGGGCTGTAGGCCATCAGGTCCACGAAGGACAGCTCCTCCTCCGACAGGTCCTCGTGATCCGACCGCAGCTGCAGCCAGCGTCCCACCTCGTGCTGCTGCGGGTGCAGACCCGTGAGCATCGAGGCGCGGCTCGGAGAGCAGGTGGGCTGGCTGTAGGCCCGGTCGAACACCACCCCCTGCGCGGCCAGGGCGTCCAGGTTGGGCGTGGAAGGTGGCTCCACCGACGAGGGGTAGAACGACAGCTTCTCCTGCCCGAGGTCGTCCACGAGGATGATCAGGATGTTGGGGGCGTCCGCCCCTGGCGGGGGACGCACCGGCTCGTCCGTGTCGTCCACCACGGGGTCGGGCACCTCGGCCTGTTCGACCGTCAGGGCGACCGCCGGCGGTGGCGCGGTATCTGCAGGGACCGCCCCCTCGGGAGCGTCCGGTGTGTGGCATCCATACAGGACCAGGAGAAAGACGGGGCGCATGAGGTACCGAAGGAGGAGGTCGACATGGTCGGATGACCTCTCCTACGTGACCTCCAGACGGATCAATCGCCACTCGTTTTTCCGACACATTTTCAGCTTCGAGGATCTTCCTTCCCGATCCGCCACCTGTTGCACACCTGGAACCGCGAGAAGTTGCCAGGCTACATCAGGACGCCGTTCTCCGCCTGCACCTTCGCAGGCACATCACCCCCGATGTGCTCCATCAGGTTCCGCTCGATGTTGTTGCAGATGCTCATGAGCGGCAGGTCGGCCGGGTCCATCCCGAAGGGGTCCTCGATCTCGCTGCCGAGGTCGTCCAGGCCGAAGAAGGCGTAGCTGACGATGGCCGTGACCACCGGTGTGAGCGCGCCCACGTCGGCCACGATGCCCAGGGGCAGCGTGAAGCAGTACACGGCGGTGAGCCGGTGGATGAGGATGGTGTAGGTGAACGGAATGGGGGTGGCCTTGATGCGCTCGCAGCCGCCCTGGTGGTCCGTCAGCCGATCGAGGGTCTCCTCGAGCTCCACCAGGTGGATCTGGTGGAGCCGACCCGCCCGGTACAGCCACGCGAGCTGGTGGGTCACGAAGGCCAGCACCCGCTGGGGCGGGTTGGTGCTGCCCGGCAGCGTGGCGAGGAGCTCACCCGGCAGCAGGTGCTCCAGGCCGGCTCCGACGGGCTCGCCCCGAAGGTGCTGCCGCAGCACGTGGACGTAGCCCGCCACCCCACGGACCATCTTCGCGACATCCTCCTCCGCATCGTCCACGTACAGCGTGGCCTGCCGGGCGAAGCTGCGGGAGTCGTTGACCACCCGGCCCCACAGCTTGCGCCCCTCCCAGAAGCGGTCGTAGGAGGTGTTGTTCCGGAAACCCAGGAAGATCGACAGCGCGAGCCCGATCAGCGAGAACGGCAGCGGCGTGAGATCGAGCGTGATCCACTTGGAGTCGAGCTCCGCCCACGTGATGAACACGGCCACCACGACCACGGTGAGGATCCGCGGCAAGGCGTGCTTGAGGGCCGAGCTCGGGTGCAGGCTGAAGAGGATCTGAAGCCACTTCTGATTGTCGGGTACCAGCATCGATTGCTCCTGTGGCGGCACACTAACAGGAACAGGCGGAGATCAGGTGACGGGCTGTCCGCCCCATCACCACCCACACCCCCTTTTGCCAATTCCCCCCTCAACCCTCGCCGATCCACCGCGAAACACTCCCAGCAACCCGCCTTGCCTGGAGTACCGCCATGTCCCTGCCATCCGACGCCGTCGACGCCCTCCGTGCCACCTTCCGAGGAGACGTCATCCTCCCCGGCGACCCCGGCTACGACGACGCCAGGGCCATGTGGAACGGCTTCTTCGACCGCAAGCCCGCCATCATCTGCCAGTGCGTGGGCAACCACGATGTCATCCAGGCGGTGAACTTCGCCCGCGAGCACCAGCTCCTCACCAGCATCTTCGGCGGCGGGCACAACTCGGCGGGCAACGCGGTGTGTGACGACGGCCTGGTGATCGACCTGTCCCGCATGCGCCGCTGTTGGGTGGATCCAGAAGGCCAGACCGCCAGGGTCGACGGCGGCGCCCTGCTCGCCGACGTCGACCACGAGACCCAGCTGTTCGGCCTCGCGGTACCCGCGGGCATCGTCAGCCACACCGGCGTCGGCGGCCTCACCCTCGGCGGCGGCTTCGGCTGGCTGTCCCGCAAGTTCGGGTTCACCATCGACAACCTCATCGGCGCCGAGGTGGTCACCGCCGAAGGCAAGCTCGTGCGGGCCAACAGCGAGGAGAACCCCGACCTGTTCTGGGCCCTCAAGGGCGGCGGCGGCAACTTCGGCGTGGTCACCTCCTTCGAGTACAAGCTGCACCACATCGGCACCGAGGTGTTCGCCGGCCTCATCGTGAAGAAGTTCGAGGACGCCAAGGAGTACCTCACCTTCCACGCCGACTACGTGCGTGGCATGCCCGACGAGATGACCGTCTGGATGGTCACCCGTCACGCACCCCCGCTGCCGTTCCTGCCCGAGGACTGGCACGGCAAGCTCGTGGTCATCGTCCCCTTCTGCTACTGCGGCGGCGACATCGCCGAGGGGGAGCGCCTCGTCCAGCCCATCCTCGACACGTGCGACAACGTCGGTGTCTTCAAGGGGATGATGCCCTACGTCGCGTGGCAGCAGACCTTCGATCCCCTCGTGAGCCACGGCGCCCGCAACTACTGGAAGTCCCACCACGTGACCGAGTTCGCCGACGGCTTCATCGACGTCATCATCGAGTACGCGCAGAAGATGCCGTCACCCGAGTGCGAGATCTTCGTGGCCCACATGGAGGGCGCCCCGAGCCGGATTCCTGACTCGGCCACGGCGTTCGGCAACCGCAGCACACCCTTCCTGGTGAACCTGCACGACCGCTGGCAGGATCCCGCCGACGATGCCAAGGCCCTCAAGTGGGTGGAGGACCTGCACGCCGCCATGGCCCCCTACGCCGACGGCGTCTACGTCAACTTCATCACCACCGAGGGCGCCGACCGGGTCAAGGAGGCCTACAACGAGGAGGGCTGGAAGCGCCTGGTGGCCGCCAAGGATGCGTGGGACCCGACGAACATGTTCCGCATGAACCAGAACATCCAGCCGAGCTCGGCCCCGCCCACGAAGTAGGCCGAACCCGAACGGGGTACGTCCATACCGAGCGTCACAACTGGACATGCCGACCCGTCCATGCCTAGCATCGGCCCCATCCAACACGTCAGGGGAGAGAGCATGGGCTGGGTCAAGACAATCGCCATCGGCGCCGGAGGCGTGGTCCTCCTCGCCGGCCTGTTCGTCGGCTGGAACATGTCCAAGGCCCACAAGATGCTCGCCGAGGACTACAGCTACGTGAAGGGCAAGGATCTGCCCCTGCCCCAACCGCTGCCGCCGGCCACGGCTGCAGCCGCCGCCCAGAACGCGGAGGCCGACGGCACCAAGGCCGAGGAGGCCCACGCGATGGAGGGCACCCTCGCTGGCATGCACGACGAGGTCGAGGAGCTCCCGATGGAGCCCCCGGCAGACCCCTACGCGGAGGCCCTGGAGCGCGGCAGGTACCTGTACACGGTGCGCCTGGGCTGCATCGAGTGCCACGGCCCCGACGGCAGCGGTCGCCTGGTGGCCGATGCCCTGCCGGTCATCCGGATGGCCGGCAGCAACATCACCACCGGCGAGGGCGGGCTGCCCGAAGACCACCCCGTCTCCGACTTCGACCTCATCATCCGCCACGGCATCAACCACAAGGGCAAGGCGTCCATCATGCCGGCCGTCGACTTCCAGAAGCTGTCCGACCAGGAGCTCGTCGACGTCGTGACCTACGTCAAGTCCCTGCCGCCGGTCGACAAGGTGAGCGACACCCCCGCGATGTACGGCCCCGTGGGCAAGGTGCTCCTCGCCCAGGGCAAGCTGTTCCAGGCCGCCGATGTCATCGACCACGACTACGTGCACCCGGCGGCCCCGCCTCCGGCCTCCGACACCCTGGCCTACGGCGAGCACCTCGCCCAGACCTGCGTCGGGTGCCACGGCCTCCACTTCAGCGGCGGTCCCATCAACGGCGGCGACCCGAGCTGGCCGGAGGCCGCCAACCTCACGCCCGACGCCACGGGCACCGAGGGCATGACCTTCGAACAGTTCCAGGCCGCCCTGCAGAAGGGCATCCGCCGCGACGGCACCCAGATGGCCCCCGTGATGCCCGTGGCCACCTTCTCGAAGATCCCCGAGCCGGAGGTGCGGGCCATCTACACCTACCTGATGTCCCTCGATCCCCGTCCCAAGGGCGAGTAGTCGCCGCCCCCTCCGGAGGTGCACCGACGAGCCCGTGGCCTTCGCGTCCGGCACCTTCAACCTGTACGTGCACAAGCGCATGGCGGAGGGCCGATCGTAGGCTTCCCCACCGCCCGGCGGAGGCGTGGCACGGTCCGCCCCATCCGGCCACCGGACCCGCCCGTACGTCGCCGTCCCCATTCAGCAACGCCCCCTGGGCAGGTACCTCCATTGCATCCCCTCCACGACGCAACGGGTGCCGCCATGAACAGATACCTCTTCGGAATCTTCGTGTTGTCCTCCTTGGGGTTCGGCCTCATCCTGATCCCCACGGATGCCTCGGAGTCCATGTCTGCATGCGGAGACGCCGACGCCGCCACCAGCCAGCTCGTCTGCAACGATCCGGAGCTGCGCGAGCTCGACGCGACCCTGTACCAGACCTACATCCAGGCCCGGAAGGGCACCATGCGAGGACTGCACCGCCGCCTGCACGGTGAGCAGCGTGCCTTCCTCGACGGCCTGTCCGCCTGTGGCGGTTCCGAGGCCCGCGCCTGCCTCAAGGATGCCTACCTCACCCGCATCTTCGACCTGCAGACCACCTACCTGGTCGGCGACCAGCGCGACCCGGTCCGGTACATCTGTGGCGAGGCGGACGATCAGTCCGTGACCACCGTGCTGCACGCCACCGAGCCCCCGACCATGGTGATCGAGCACGACGGCAGGACCGAGGTGCTCCAGCTCGAGGACTCCGATCGCGGCTCCCGCTACGAAGGCGGCTACGCGACCTTCTGGACCATGGGCAACCAGGCCACCTTCGCCGTGAAGGGAAAGAGCAGCCAGTCCTGCACCACGAAGGTCGGGGCCGGCACCCGTTGACCCGGATCGCGTTCGGATGGGCGCAAGCGCGCCGATTCCCTCCGGGGGACCCCGACCGGCAGACTGCAGGTCCCCGCTCCTCCGTCCCCCACGCCCAAGGATCGAGCCATGGCCGACCGCGGATCCTCCCCCCTGGCTGCCGACGCCGCCTCCACCGACCACATCGAGGGCTGCCTGCTCGGCCTGGCGGTGGGAGACGCCCTGGGCACCACCCTCGAGTTCACGCGTCCCGAGGATCTGCCCCCATGGCCCACGCTGCTCGATGGCCCCCACACCGAGGTCGTCGGAGGCGGTCCCTTCCGGCTGGTCGCGGGCCAGGTCACCGACGACACCCAGATGGCCACCGTCCTCGCCGCCTCCCTGCTCGAGCACGGCGGACTGCAGCCCCCGTCCGTGGCCGAGGGCTACGCCGCCTGGTGGCGCCATGCCTTCGATGTGGGCAACCAGACCGCCACGACGCTCGGACGCATCGCCCGTGGCGTGCCCGCCGAGGAGGCAGGCTGGAAGGTCTGGGAGCAGCTTCACCGCCGACCCGCCGGCAACGGCTCCCTGATGCGCTGCGCGCCCATCGGGGTGTTCTTCGCCCACGACCGCGATGCCCGCATGGCCGCCGCCCTCGCTGACTCCGCCATCACCCATGCGGATCCCCGCTGCCAGCTCGCCTGTGCGGCGTTCTGTGGGGCCATCGCCCGGGCCCTGCAGCCCGACTCGACGCCCGGCGCCATGGTGCGTCAGGCCCGCACCGACCTGCACGACGCCGCGGCCCTTCTCCTCGACCAGCGCCCGGATCTGTCGGATCCCATCGGACAGGCCCACGTCGACCTACGCGACGACCTCGACCTCGCCGCCGCGGACGAGCCCGATCTGTACAGCGAGTCGGTGCACATCCTCACCCACCAGGGCTTCGTGCGGGTGGCCTTCCGGCTCGCGTTCTGGCACCTGCTGCACACCGCCAGCGTCCGGGACGCCCTGGTCGACGTGGTCAACCGGGGGGGCGACGCCGACACCAACGGCGCCATCGCCGGGGCGCTCCTCGGCGCGGCCCACGGTCGCTCCGCGCTTCCGGCGCAGTGGGTGGCCACCGTGCTGGCCTGCGAACCACCGGCGCCCTGGGACGGCATCTACCATCCCCGCCACCTGCTGGCCCTCAGCCCGCGGTCGTAGCCATGGCCAGACGGGATGCCAAGGCGTGGCGGATGGCATCCTCGAGCGACCACTTCGCCTCGAACCCGAGCTCCGCCCGGGCGCGCTCCACGCTCGCCACCAGGCGCGCGACGTCACCGGGTCGCCTGGGTCCGACCCTGCTGGGCAGCCGGGCGCCCACCACCTTCTCGAACACCTCGATCACCTCCCGCACGGAGTAGCCCTTGCCGGAGCCGAGGTGGAAGGTGTGCATGCCCTCCTTGCCCACGAGCCACCGCTCGGCGAGCAGGTGCGCCCGCGCGAGATCCTCGACGTGGATGTAGTCGCGCACGCAGGTGCCGTCGGGGGTGTCGTAGTCGTCGCCGTAGATGCAGAACGTGGACTGCTCACCGGCGAGGTGGGCGTCGATCAGCCGCGGGATGAGGTGGGTCTCGGGACGGTGGTTCTCCGCCAGTGAGCCGTCTTCCGCAGCGCCGGCGGCGTTGAAGTAGCGCAGCACTAGGCCATCGAGGCTGCCCCGGCTGCACAGATCCCCGAGCATCTGCTCGACCATCGCCTTGGTGTGGCCGTAGACGCTGGCGGGGCGGAGCGGCAGGGACTCGTCGAGGAGCTCCACCTCGGGCTCACCGAGCACCGCGCAGCTCGAGGAGAGCACGACCCGCCGCACGCCGGCCTCGACGCAGTGCTGGAACAGGGCCAGCGAGCCGGCGACGTTGTCGCGGTAGGCCCGGAGCGGATCGGCCTGGCACTGGGGCACGTTGGCCAGCGCCGCGAAGTGGAACACCGCCGTGGGCCGGAGCCAGGCAATCAGCTCGCCACACTCCGCGGACGCGATGTCCATCCGGTGGAAGGTACCGTATCCATGGACGGGCTCGGCGGGGCTGGCGGCGTGGTTGTCGACCACATGGACCGTGGCACCATGCTGGGCGAGCAGCCGGCACATGTGCGAGCCGATGTATCCGTTACCACCAGTGACCAGGTAGGTCTCCGACAACTGCGCCCCCAGGAGTTGCGTCGACGATACCGCGACACGGTGCGGCAGGACCAGAGGGATCCCCCGCTCGCCTCGTATACCCCGCTCGACGGCCTCCTGTGGCCGGTTGGCGCCACTCGTGACCTGTGAACAATCCACCGGTCAGCTGACGGCTTGTTGCTGTGGATCCACAAACGGCCCACACATGCTATGGTCATCCGGTACCGTAAACAGCTCGGTTCGTCCTGGAGATCCCATGAGCCAGACCGCTGTCGCGAAGAAGACGACCACCAGCAGCACCACGTCGTCGGGCCTGAACACCCCCGCCTCCGACGTCCTCGACGACAAGACCCTCACCGATCCGCTCAAGGCCAAGGAGGCCGAGATCAACGCCGACGGCGCCCTCACCTGGGAAGCCGCCCTCGGCGAGAAGATCGGAGGTTCGGCCTGGGATGCCCTGAAGGACGAGCTCACCCCCGACAAGCTGCTCGGTCATGCCAACGGCGCTCTCGACGATGCCTTCGACAAGCTCATGTCCTGGCTCGACGGCAAGGCCCCCGACGCGATCGACTTCGAGAAGATCTCCGGCGAGCTCGAGAAGGTCCTCGGTCCGAAGATCGACGAGGCAGCCGCCAAGCTCATCGGCGGAGAGGATGGCCTCGCGCTGAAGATCAAGCAGTTCGCGGCAGACAACCCCTGGCTCCTGGCCAGCGCGGCGGTCGCCGGTGCCGTGGGCTACCTGCTGTCCAACCCCGACCTGCCCGAGATGAAGCCCATCAAGACCAAGCTGGCGGGCCATCCGCTGGTGATCGACGCCAAGGTCAAGGGCAAGCTGTTCGACCTCGGCAAGATCTCCGATCTCACGATCGACAAGCTGGGCGCCAAGTACACCTGGGGCTCCGGCTCGGCCTCCGCCGACTACAGCCAGTCCACCACCGATGCGGGCACCACCCGGGCCGCCAACGCCCAGCTCAAGCAGAAGCTCGGCGACAACGGCTCGGTGGAGGCCAAGGGCAACTGGCAGTCGGGCCCCGACGGCACCAAGCTCGCGGGCAGCGGAAGCCTGGCCTACAAGGCGTTCGAGGCCTCCGGCTCCCACAGCTCCGACACCACCGGCACTGCTCCCGCGTCGGCCACCAAGGCCTCGGCCGCCTACAAGGGCGATGCCCTCAAGGCCAGCGCCAACTACGCCTCGAGCACCAGCGGTGGCTCCCAGTCCACGGCCTTCGACGCCAAGGCGGCCTACGAGGGCAAGCACCTCAAGGGCAACGCGAGCTACGAGTCCACCAGCAAGGATGGCGTGGGCAACAGCCTGCTCAAGGCCGGCGCCTCCTACGAGAACGGCGGCCTGCAGGCGTCCAGCTCGTTCAAGCAGGCCACGGGTCCGAGCGGCACCACCACCGACTTCTTCGGCAAGGCGGCCTACGAGAAGGGCGGCTTCCAGGCGTCGGGCCAGCACAAGCACACCACCGGCCCCAGTGGCAGCACCCACGATTTCCTCGCCAAGGCGGCCTACGAGAACGGCGGGTTCAAGGCATCGGGTGAATACAACCGCGTCAGCGGTCCGAGCGGCACCACCGACGCCTGGTCCGGCAACGCCTCCCTCACCGGCGACGACTCCAAGCTGTCGCTGTTCGGCAACAAGAACGCCGACGGCACCCAGAAGTACGGCCTGTCCGGCAACCACACCTTCGACGGCGGCGGCACCCTGAGCGGCAACGCGCTGTACAACGTCGACGGCGGCACCCGCACCTTCGACTCCAGCCTGTCCTTCGAGAAGGACAACTTCGCGGCCTCCGCCTTCTACAAGAACCAGAACGGCCCCGATCGCTCCATCCAGTCCGCGGGCGGGCAGATGTCCTACAGCTCGGGCAACTTCACCGGCTCGCTCAAGGGCATGGGCTCTTCGGACGGCACCCGCGAGCTCACGGGCTCGGCCGCATACAAGGGCACCGGCAGCCCCTTCTCCGGCAAGCTCGACCTGTCCCACCTCAGTGGCCCCAGCCAGCCCAGCACCACCAGCCTCAACGCGGGCATGGAGTACAAGAAGGGCAACTTCAGCGCCTTCGGTGGCCTGGGCGCCCAGAAGACCGGCGACAGCAAGTGGGATCCCGCGGCCAAGATCGGCCTGAAGTGGTCCTTCTGAGACCTGGGCATCGGAGGGTCGTTGCGGCCCTCCCCCACGCGGGGCCTACCAGATGTGGCCGGTCAGCCAGCGAAGGTAGGCCCCGTACATGATCCCGGCGTGGGCGTGCTCGATCCCACCATCCGGACCCACGATGACGGTCGTCGGGTACATGCTCACCTGGTAGTCCTGGAACACCTGCGGATCGCCCATGAGCACTTCGTAGGTCATGCCGTGCTGGCCGGCGAAGTGTCGCACCTTGCTGGCGGGGCCATCCTGGACGATGCCGAGCACCGGGACGTCCGGATGGTCGGTGGCGAAGCGGTTGAACGCCGGGATCTCCGCCCGGCAGGGGCCACACCAGGTGGCCCAGAAGTTGAGCACGACGGTCTGGCCGCGGAACGCGTCCAGCGAGACCGTCTCCCCGCCCAGGGTCTGCAGCGCGAACGCGGGTGCCTGGTCGGGCAGCGACGGGGCGCGCAGCCAGCCCACCAGGGGCAGCAGCACCATCAGGCCGGCGACCAACGTGAAGGCCTGCCACGCCCAGCTTCGCAGCCGGACGCCCCAGGTGACCTTCTCGTCTTCGTCCTCAGCGCTCACACAGCGCCTCGAGGAGCGCGCCCACCTGCTCGGCCACGACCGCCACGGAGGTGATGGAGACCTCCTCGTCGGGGCTGTGTGCGTTGCGGATGTCGGGGCCGAAGGAGATCATGTCGAGTCCGGGCACCACGGCGCCGAGCAGACCGCACTCAAGCCCCGCGTGGATCGCGGTGACCTCGGGATCCGCGCCACCGGCGAGCTCGGTGAAGACGTCCTTGGTGATGGAGAGCATCTCGGAGGCCAGGTTCGGCTGCCAGCCGGGGTAGCCACCGTGCAGCTCGTTCTCGATGCCCAGCAGATCGGCGAGCTGGCAGATGCGGTCGACGACGGTGCGCAGGGCGTCGTCGTTGGACGAACGGGCGCAGAGCACCCCGTGGAAGCGATCGCCCTCGGTGGTGACGACGCCGAGGTTGTTGGAGGTCTCGACCAGTCCGGGCACCGCCTGGGACATGGTGATGACGCCGCCGGGCACGATGTGCACGAAGCCCTCGATGGCCGCCTCGTCGGGGAAGGACATCACGCCCCGCTCGTCGGCGGAGGGCTCGATGGCCAGGTTCACGGCGGTCTCGGAGTCTGCATGCAGGCCCAGCAGGCGCTGGCCGAGGGCCGGGAGCAGCTCGGCGATGCGGGCGGCGTCGTTGGTGGCGATGATCGCCGAGGCCTCACGGGGGATGGCGTTGCGCTTGGAGCCGCCGTCGAGGGCGATGAGGCGCAGCTCGAGGTCGTCGTGGCCGCGCAGGTCGCGCAGGGCGTGGACCAGCAGGCGGGTGGCGTTGCCCCGGTTCTTGATGATGTCGAGGCCGGAGTGACCGCCCTTCAGGCCCTTGAGGGTGATGCGCGCGACGCTGAAGCCCTCGGGAACGGCCTCGCGGATGATGTCGCGGTCGATCAGGATGTCCTGGCCACCGGCGCAGCCCACGTACAGGGTGCCCTCCTCCTCGGCATCGAGGTTGATCATCCGCTTGGCGGTGAGCATCGAGGCGTCGAGCTCGCGGGCGCCGGACATGCCGGTCTCCTCGTCGACGGTGAGGAGCAGCTCGAGGGGCGGGTGGTTCTCGTACATGCCCTCGGCGGCGGCCATGGACAGGGCCACGCCGATGCCGTTGTCGGCGCCGAGGGTGGTGCCGTCGGCGGTGATGACGCCCTCGGCCTGGATGAGGTTGATCGGATCCACCTCGAAGTCGTGGACGGTGTCCTCGTTCTTCTCGCAGACCATGTCCATGTGGCCCTGCATGATCACCGTGGGCGCGTCCACACCCTTGCCGCGACCCGGGACCCGCACCACCACGTTGCCGATGGCATCGGTCTGCGTGTCGAAGCCGTGCTCACCGGCCCAGGCGAGGACGTACTCGCGGACCTGCTGCTCCAGGCCGCTGGGGCGGGGGCGGGCGGCGAAGGCGGCGAAGTGACGCCAGACGGGCTCGGGCTGCAGGGCGGAGAGGGCGTCGGGGATCTGGACGGGGGGCATGTTCGGACCTTCCACGGAAGAGGGGCACATGGGGCGCCGTGAACGGACCGGCGCCGTCGATCACTCCTGCCCTGTAGCACCCGCCATGGCAAGGTTCGGTCACTCCCCTGCCATGGGTCTGCCAAATCCCGGCGAATCGCTATACACTCGCCGCGACTTCCACCCACCCCCGGAGCTTGTATGGCCACAACCGACTACGCCGGCACGCCAGAGGAGACCCCGCGTCTGTTCGGGCACCCCACCGGCCTGTTCACCCTGTTCTTTGCCGAGATGTGGGAGCGTTTCTCCTACTACGGCATGCGGGCCCTGCTGATCTTCTACATCACGAAGGGCTTCCTCGGGTACAACGACGAGCAGTCCTACGCGGTCTACGGCGCCTACACCGCCCTCGTCTACGCCACCCCCTTCATCGGCGGCATGCTGGCCGACAAGATCCTGGGCTCCCGCAAGGCGGTGGTCCTCGGCGGCATCCTGATGGCCGCCGGCCACTTCGTGATGACGATCGAGTCGACGGTCCCGTTCTTCATCGCGCTGGCACTGCTCATCGTGGGCAACGGCTTCTTCAAGCCCAACATCTCCACCATCGTGGGCGGTCTGTACCCCGAGGGCGACGAGAAGCGCGATGCGGGCTTCACGCTGTTCTACATGGGCATCAACCTCGGCGCGGCCATCGCACCCCTGCTGTGTGGCTACGTCGGTGAGACCTACGGCTGGCACTACGGCTTCGGCCTCGCCACCGCGGGCATGCTCGTGGGCCTGGCCGTGTTCGTGGCCCCCACCATCATCACCCAGATCCTGATCTTCGCCGCCTCCGTGGGCACGGCCATCGGCATGCTCTGGGTGCCCGACAACGTCTACACCCAGACGGTCATGGGCGTCGTGGCGCTCTTCCTGCTCGCGGCCGCCGGCATCGCCATCATGGCCCTGCAGCGCGGTGGTCTGCCCGAAGAGGCCGGCCAGCCCAAGGATCCCGAGGCCATCAACCGCACCGTGTTCGGCATCCCGGCCGGCATGGCCATCTACGGTGGCACCGCCCTGGCCGTTCCGGCCATCGCCGCCATGGTCTACTTCCACTCGGTGGCCAGCGTCGTGCTGTCCGTCCTCGGCATCGTGGCCATGGGCTACCTGGTCAAGGAGGCCCTGGCCTCCAACCGCATCGAGCGCGACCGCATGTTCGTCGTGTTCGTCCTGATGTTCTTCTCGATGCTCTTCTGGGCCTTCTTCGAGCAGGCCGGCTCCTCCATCACGATGTTCACCGACCGCAACGTCGACCGCGTGTTCGAGTCCGAGGAGCAGGTGGTCACCGACGACATGGTGGGCACCGAGGTCGAGATGCTCGTGCAGTCCTCCCACCTGGGCAAGACCTACGGCGACGAGGTCATCAACCTCACCGTCCTCGACGGCGCCCGCGCCCTGGCCCGCTCCAAGAGCTCCGACGAAGAGATGAGCCCCGGCGACACCCGCGCCGTCGAGTCCGCCCAGGCCCTGGCACCCCAGTTCATGGCTGCCGTCGACGAGGCCGAGGTCATCCGTGGCGCACCGGTCATCGACTGGCCCGTGGAGGAGGACGACGTCGGCCTCACCATCGAGGGCTCCGAGGTTCCGGCCTCCATCTTCCAGTCCGCCAACGCCATCTTCATCCTCATGTTCGGCCTGGTCTTCTCCGGCCTCTGGGGCTTCCTGGGCGCACGCGGCAAGGATCCGTCCGCACCGGTCAAGTTCTCCCTCGGCCTGCTCCAGCTCGGCCTGGGCTTCGTGGCCCTGTGGTTCGGTGCCCAGAACGCCAACGGCATGGGCATGGTCGGCGTCAGCTGGCTGCTCCTCGGCTACCTGCTGCACACCACCGGTGAGCTCTGCCTGAGCCCCGTCGGCCTGTCCATGGTCACCAAGCTGGCCCCGGCCCGCCTGGTCTCCACGGTCATGGGCGCATGGTTCCTGGCCACGGCCTTCTCCAACCTGCTGGCATCCTTCATCGCGATGTTCACCAGCGTCGGCCACGGCGAGGGCGGCGAGGCCTCCATCCCCGTGCCTCTCGAGACGGTCAACATCTACGGCGACGTGTTCGGCCAGATCGGCCTCGTGGCCATCGCCTCTTCACTCGTGCTCTTCCTCATGAGCGGCAAGCTCACCAAGATGATGCACATGAGTCATGAGGAGCTGGCAGCTGGAGGCGCTGGTCACTGAGTGACCAGCACCTCTGCGGCCAGCGAGACGGGCTGCGGCACTCCGCCGCAGCCCGTTCTTCGTTGCTGCACTCGGGCCGACCAGAAGGTCGGCCTTTCGTTTGCTCGTCGCCCGGGCCGCGGCGGAGCACCACATCCCTTGGGTGTGCGGCTGAAGGGGCACTCTGGGATTGCTTTCGCTTCTTGGGGCGTCGCAGGGGGGGCAGACCGCAACGCAGGGGGGTCAGACCGCAAGCTGTTATATCTTACGACCTCACGGAGGGAGCGAAGAAAGGGGGGGGTCAGACCGCAAGTTGTTATATCTTGCGGCCTCACGGAGGGAGCGAAGAAGGCGGAGGGAGCGGAGAATCTGGGTCTGGTGACTCGGTTGTAGAGGCATTGACGGGTAGGGACGGGAGCTATCTGATCCAAAGGTTCGGAATAGATGCGGTCTCGAAGATGCCTACGCCAGGCTGGAACGTCTGCCGGCCACCGGTCCAGTGAGACATGAAGAAGAGGTCCCCTGGAAGTTCGTGATCCCAGAACTCTGGATCAAAATGATCCCCTTGCAACGAGCCAGATGCCTCTCGCGGTGGCTGACGACCTCGCCGCTTCCTGCCGCAACTCCGCTCTCTCCGTGTGAGGCATTCGGTCCCTTCGTCATGTCGGCCCACGCCTGTCGCTGCAGGGCAAGGGGGGGGCAAAGATATAACAGCTTGCGGTCTGACCCCCCATAGTGACCCCCCATAGTTGGGATCCACGCAGTCGTCACGGCGTACGTCACGGGTCACGGTTGTCATGACCGAGATGCACCCCTTGCACCGATCCCTGCACAAAGTGCAGTCTGGCGATGTCATCCTTGCGACATCCCACGACACACCCGACCTTTCGCCGCCTGGAAGCCTGGCCGACGACTCTGGCACCCCCATTGCACCAGGGCTGGACGTCACCACGACACAAGGAGCCCCGATGACCCTTCGACAGACCCTCTTCGCCCTGGTGCTGCTGCCGATGACCGCCTTCGCCCGCGGTCCCCACGGCGGCCCCGGTCACCACGGCGACCGCCCGGACCCCATGGCCTTCTTCGAGGAGAACGCCGTGGAGATGCAGCTCACCGACGCCCAGCTCGACCAGCTGCAGGCCATCTTCGAGGCCCGTCGCCAACAGATGGAAGCCCGGATGCAGGAGTTCAAGGCCCGCGGCGAGCGCCCCACCGAGGCCGAACGCGAGGCCATCCACGCCGAGATGCAGGAGGGCCGCGAGGCCATCCGCCAGCAGGTGGCCCAGGTGCTCACCGACGACCAACGCGCCTACGTCCGCGAGAACATGGAACGTCCCGACCGCGGCGGTCACGGCCCCGGCTTCGGCCGCGGGCCCGGCAAGGGCGCCATGATGCTGCAGATGCTCACCGACAACGCCGACGAGCTGGGCCTCTCCCAGGCCGATCTGGACGGCATCGAGGCGAACATGCAGTCCCTCGAGGGCACCATGCGTCCGCTCTTCGAGGCGCACGGTCCCACCATCAAGGCCGGTATGGAGAGCGACGCCACCGACGCCGAGATCGCCGCTGCGGAGGACGCCAAGGCCATCCTCCGCGAGGCCCACCAGGACAACCTCGAGGTGCTCCTCGCTGACCTCTCCCCCGCCAAGCGCAAGCGGGTCGCCGCATTCCTCGAGGAGAAGCGTGAGGAGCACCGCGGGGAGCGTGGCGGACGCGGCGGCCGCTGACCTCTGCCCTCCTCTGCGCGAACGTCCGCGAAACCACGGCCCGTCCTGCCTGATGCAGGGCGGGCTTCGTCGTGCAGGCGTGCTCCGTAGAGGGCCGGACTGCCATCCAGCCCACCGCGCGCCGACCGAGGAGGAACGCCGAGAGGTACCACGATGAACAAATTCTCCCGACTGATCGCCTTGTCCCTGTTCCTTTCCTCCCCCTCCCTCGCGGAGGAACACGAGGGTACGGCCGTCCATCACACGGACATGGCCGACTTCAACCCGTTCTACGACGTGGAGCGGGCCTCGATGGTCCTCGCGAACCACCAGGAGGACCTGGGCCTGGACGCCCAGAAGCTCGCCGAGCTGCAGGCCATGCTCCGCAGCCACCAGTTCCACCTGGAAGGTCTCCGCGACACCGTCGTGCAGGCCACGCACCTCGCGGCGAAGAACCCCACCGAGGAGAACGTGGCGAAGGTCGAAGAGGTCAAGCAGCAGGCCAAGAGCGCACACGACAAGGCCCGGGCAGACCTGCAGGCCCAGATGACGGCCGAACAGTGGGACATGTTCCGCGGCTACTTCAACGCCACCAAGCCGCTGCACGGTGCAGCCGGTGTCCGCGAGGTCATCGCCCACCACCGCGGCGAGCTCGGCCTGACCGACGAGCAGGTGAGCCAGCTCGAGCGCATCCTGGCCGACTACCGCGTGGCCCGGGGTGACCTGCGGCGAGAGATGGAGGGGCTCGGACCGGTCCACAGCAACGGCGACCTCTCGGCCGAGAAGATGGGCGAGATCGATCGGCTGCACCAGGCACGCAAGGACCTCGACGCCGAGATGAAGGCCGACGTCGCCGAAGTCCTCACCGATGAGCAGGAAGCCAAGCTCGACGAGATGATGCGGACGCATCGCGCCAACGGTCACATGGACAAGGCCCACCACGGCCACGACCACAGCCAGCTGTCCGGTGCCGCCATGTCCGGTGACGACGACGGCGCCTCGGATCTCGGCAACGCCGACATGCGGGGAGACCTTCGAGCCATCGAGGCCAACTCCGCCGAGCTCGGCCTGACCGAGGACGACATGCGCATGATCACCTCCGCGGCCATCCAGGCCCGTCCGGACCTCGAGAAGGAGTACGCGGAGCTGTTCCCCATCGTCGAGGCCGCCCAGGTGGAAGGCGCTGGCGCCGACACCCTGAGCCGCGGCCGTGCCGCGAAGAACACGCTCCTGCAGAAGCACGAGTCGGTCATGGACGACGTGCTGAGCGGTCTCAGCAAGCCCAAGCGCAAGCGTGTGAAGCGCTTCTGGAAGGCTCGCCTTCTGAGTCGTCTCATTCTCTGAGGTCTGCGACACGCTGAGACGGCCAGCGACGCCCCGGCACCGTCGGGTCGTCGTCGCTTCGCTCGTAGACGGCCAGCCGCCCCCCGGCACCGCCGGGTCGTCGTCGCTTCGCTCGGGCTGACCAGGAGGTCGGCCTTTCGCTTGCTCCTCGTCCCAGCCGCACCGGGACGCAGCTGGCCTCGGGTGTGCGGCTGAAGGACGTCGCTGGGATTGCCTTCGCGTTCGAGGGAGGGAAGCGTAGGGCGAGGGGGCGAGGCGCTCGAGGGCCCTGGGCACCCCCGATTCGTCGTCGCTGCGCTCCTCGCCTCGCCGGCCCCCAGGTCCCTCTCGGGGTGGGGGCGGTGGGAATGGTGGCGTCCGGGTCCCCGATGGTGTCGCTTCGGCCGTCGTAGCGTAGGGGCGCTGCTTGCTGCGCCCGTCCCCGAGGGTGTCGCTTCGGGCGTCGTAGCGTAGGGGCGCTGCTTGCCGCGCCCGTCCCCGAGGGTGTCGCTTCGGCCGTCGTAACGTAGGGGCGCTGCTTGCCGCGCCCGTCCCCGAGGGTGTCGCTTCGGCCGTCGTAGCGTAGGGGCGCTGCTTGCTGCGCCCGTCCCCGAGGGTGTCGCTTCGGGTCCGCGAACGGGGGGTTCCAGGTCGCTTCGGGCCGGGCACGGGCACGGGCACGGGTATGGGAAACAGGGCATGTGGCGCCTGGAAGGCTGCAAAGCGTCAGCTACGTACGCCCACCCCCATATGTGCACCGTATCACCAACGAGACACATTTCCGGCGGAAGACAAGGAGGGAGCCATGCATAGCTTCAAGCCGCTTCTGCTGTCCCTCGTCCTGCTGCCAACTCTGGCGCTCGCCGAGGATCCTGATCGTACCCGCATCGGGGACGACTACCGTGACTACGACGACCGCGTCGAACAACGAGAGGAGACCATCGAGGCCCGCCAGGACGAGCGCCTGCAGCGCCGAATGGACCGCATCCCCCAGTACACCAAGGGCTATGGCCCGAACGTGAACATGGCCGACCCCGAGCTGGCCCGCCGCACGATCGAGAACAACGCCCGTGAGATGGGTCTGGATGAGGCCTCCATCGACCGCCTCAACCATGTGATCGACCAGCACGCCGACGAGATGACCCGGCTGCAGAACGAGGCCGTCGCGGCCCGTGAGGCAGCCCTGATCCAGCCCACCCCCGCCAACCGCCAGCAGGCCCAGAGTGCCCAGGCTGCCCTGCGCAGTGAGGCACGCAAGACCGCTGACGACATGGCCATGCAGGTGAGCGACGATCAGTGGAAGGAACTCAAGCGCGCCATGGCGTACGAGCGGACCAACAACCGCGAGATCACGCCGATGATGGTGTTCGAGAACAACGCCATCCGCTGGGGTCTGAGCGATGAGGATCTGGCCGACATCCAGGTCGTCTTCGACGCCCACGAGGAACGCTTCGACGAGCTGAACGCCGAGCTTCGCACGCTCTACGGTCAGACCCCCCGTGACCAGGCCGCCATCGACATGGTCAAGGAGGAGATGGACGCCGAGTACAGCCAGCTCCACAGCGAGCTCGCCCAGGTGACCACCCCCAGGCAGCTGGAGGGCTACGACCAGGCCATGGCCCGTGCCCGCCACGAGGCCGAGCACCAGGGTGCCCCTCACCACCATTCCGGTCGTGACGTGAACCCCGCCTATGCCCGTGCCTTCATGCCCGTGGACCTGCTGGACGAGAACGCAGAGATGCTCAACCTCAGCAAGCAGGACCTGGCGAACATCCATCGCCGTGCCGACGAGAGTCGTGAGGAGCTGATGAGCGCCTACGAGACCTACACCCCCGTCATCGCCGCGGGCCGTGGCCCCGACGCCACGGACGAGGACAGGTCCCGTGCCGAGGCCGCCAGCGCCATCATGCGCGAGGAATACAGGGACCGCTGGCGCTTCGTGCTGCGCGACCTGACCCCCGCCCAGCGACGGAACGTCGAGAACTTCCTCGAGGAGGAGCTCGAGTCCCACCGCCGCCGCCACGGTCGCTACTGGTGATCCAAGCCGCGGGGCCCCGTGCCCCGCGGCCCTCTTCATCCGCGACAGCCTCCCGGCCGGCCATCCTTCGCGATAGGCCATCCGCGGAGGCTTCTTCATGTCCGAACAGATCCACGCCTTCGGCGACCCCTGGGAGCAGCTCCGGCTGCTGAGCGACAACGCGCGCAACGACGTGCTGATCCAGCTCCTCACCCGACACGCCGAGGGCGCCCGTGTGCTCGACATCGGCGCCGGCTCCGGCATCTGGTCGCTGCTCGCGGCCCGCCTGGGTGCCGCGCACGTCACCGCGGTGGAGCCCACCGGCCTCGCCCAGGTCATCCAGCAGGTGGTGGAGGACAACGACCTGTCCGATCGCATCACCGTGCACCAGGCGATGCTGGAGGATCTCCCCCCCTCGCCCCACGACCTCGTGTTCTCCGAGCTGCTGAACGCCCACCCCTTCAGCGAGGGCATCCTGCCGGTCAGCGAAGCCGCCACCGCCTGGCTCGCCCCCGGCGGCCACCTCGCCCCCTCCCGCCTTCGCCTGTACGGCGCCCTGTCCCTGGCGCAGCCCCAGGATCTCGAGGGTGCCCGCGCGCTGACGGCCCTGTTCGACCTGAGCCAGCGCCATGGCCTGAAGCTCGGCGGGCTGGTCGAGGCGCTGCAGGACGCCGATGCCTACCCCTACGTCTCCACCACCCACCGGCCCATGAGCGCCCCCGTGCTCCTCGCCGACATGGATCTCCGGGAACCGGCCGACGAGCTGTTCGTGCAGACCGAGGTCTCCGCGCTCAAGGACGGCGCCTGTGCGGGACTGCTGCTGTGGTGGGAGGCCGACTACGACGAGGGGCTGGTGATGCACAACCGTCCCGGCAGTCCGGGTCACTGGGGTCAGTTGATGATAAGCCTTCCCCATCCACGACAACTCGTGGCGGGTCAGCGCTTGAAGATGACCCTCGAACTGGACGATGAAGAGGTGAGCCTTCACTGCGAGGCACCGCCCTCCGGCGTGTGACCCTCGCGCCCACTGCATCGGGAGCAACCCATGGACGACACCCTTGTGCTGTACGACGGTGACTGCGCGGTCTGCCACGGAGCGGTCCGCTGGCTGCTCGAGCACGAAGACGGCCACGTCATGAAGTTCGCGCCGCTCCAGGGGCCCACCGCCCACGAGGTGCTGTCCGGGTTGCCGCCCCTCCCACCGGATCTCGACAGCATCGTCACCGTCCAGCGCACCCCGGATGGCCCCCGGGTGCACTACTACACCAACGCCCTGCTGGTGCTCACCCCGTACCTCAAGGGGCCCTGGCGTCTGCTGCACCTGGCGAGGTGGATCCCCCGCCCCCTGCGCGACCTCGGCTACCGGGGCTTCGCCCGCATCCGCCTGGCCATCTTCGGCACCGTCGACAACTGCATGCTTCCCTCCCCCGAGCAGGCCCAGCGCTTCCTTCCATGACCCCCATCACCCGCCAGATCGCCGACCTCTCCAGGATCTGCCTGTTGCGGGCCCACCGGCAGCTCCGCTCCGACACCCCGAGAGCGCCCCTCCCCCGTGGAGGACCGAGCTTCTTCCGTGAGCTCCTCGCCGCGATGGTGTCCCAGCTCCCCCCCGAGCACACCCGGCAGATCCCCCTCGACGACGCGCGCCAGGTCCGCATCGAGGCCACCCGCGAGGCGCTGGACGACCCCAGCGTGCAATTCCTCGTCTCCCCGGTGCTCACCGACGGCGCCTTCGAGGCCGTGCCGCACATCCTGCGCCGCAGCGGCGACGGCTTCCACGGCATGGTCCTGCGCGCCTCCCCCAACCGCAAGAAGGCCATGTCGTCCGCTCGCAGGCGACTGGCCTGGTGGCGGGCCGTCATGGAGCGCCAGGGACTCGCCCTGGGATCGGCCGAGCTCGTGTTCCTCAAGGGCGGCCGGCTCCGTCGGCCCGGCGACAGCCACGCCGACTTCATCCAGCACCGCGACCTCGGCCTGCCCGACCCCACCGAGCTCGCCCCCCTCGAGCGCCTGCTCGACGACGCCGAACCCTCCGCGTCCACCGGACCCCAGTGCTACGTGCAGGGCGACTGCCCGTTCCTGCACCGCTGCCACGAGCCCATCTGGCGCTCGGGCCTGCCCCGCCTGAACACCGTCACGGTGGAGCAACAGCAGAACTGGAGCCGGCAGGGCTGGCACACCCCCGCGGAGATCATCCGCCACGACGGACGCCGCCTGTCCGCCGCCGCCGTGCAGCAGCTGGAGTCCCTGCAGGGCGGCGACACCTGGGCCCACCCGAGCCTGGGCGCCAGCCTGCTCCCCCTGCGTCGCGGCTTCTGGACCCTCGACTTCGAGCTGCTGTCGTCGGCCTTCCCTCCGCTCGTCGACACCGCCCCCTTCGAGCAGCTCCCGGTGCAGTGGTCGGCCCACCAGGTCCTCGACGGCCGGGTGGCCCACCGCGACTGGTTCTTCGAGGGGCACGGCCATCCCGCCGAGGCCTGCGCCGAGTCGCTGGTGAAGGTGCTCGGCAACGACCCGCTGCCCATCGTCGTCTACTCGAACCACGAGGGCCGGATCCTGCGCAACCTCGCCACCCAGGTGCCCCACCACGCCGAGGCCCTGATGTCCCTGCGCCACCGGATCCTCGATCTGCAGGCCGTCATCGCCTCCTCCGTGCAGCACCCGGCCATCGGCCGCAGCCGCAGCCTCAAGGTGGTCTACCCGGCCCTCGTGCCCGGTCGTGACTGGTCCGACCTGCGCGTCCGCAACGGCGCCCAGGCCCACACCATGCTGCACCACTGGTTCTCCTCCACGGGCGAGCGCGCCGACGACGACCGCACCGCCCTGCTCGCCTACTGCGCCCGCGACACCATGGCGCTGGTGGAGCTGGTCGACGCGCTGCAGACCCTCGCCGCCCGCTGACCCCACCGGGCTACACTGCCGCCGGAGGTCACGAAGACGTGGGCGTTCGCTGGAACCCAATGTGGCTGTTGTTCCTGCTGCTCGGGGTGGCGCTGCGTCTGCAGGGCTTCGCCACCCGCCCCCTGTGGCTCGACGAGGCCCTGCAGGTGCAGATCTCCAGCGCCCCGGACGTCTGGCAGGCCATCCGCGCCGAAGACATGCACCCGCCGCTGCTCACGCTGCTCGTGCGTCCGCTCCTGCAGTGGATGCCCCCCTGGTGGGTCGCCCGGCTGCCGAGCCTGCTCGCAGGCATCGCCCTCATCCCCGCCATGTGGTGGACCGCCCACCGCTGGCTCTCCCCTCGCGCCGCCCAGTTCGCCACCGCGCTGGCCGCCTTCCACGTGCTGCTCGCCGGCTACGCCGGAGAGGCCCGCCCCTACGCCCTCGGCATCCTGTGGCTGGCGCTCCACCTGGGCGCCCTGGCTCCCGGTCCCGCACGGCGACGGCCCTGGGCGCTGCTGTGGGGAAGTGCCGCCGTGTGGACCCTCGTGGGGGCCTGGCCGGTGGTCCTGCTCGGCCCGATCCTGCTCCTGCGTGGCCGCCGGCGCCTGTTCCACCTCGGCGTCCTCGGCCTGCAGATCGCCGCCTGCTTCCTGCTGTTCACGAAGGCCCAGCTGCTCGATCACCAGGGCGCGGGCATGGCCGACGGCCACATGGCGACCCTGTTCCCCTTCCAGGACGGGTTCGCGTTCGCCGGTCGGCAGATCCCGAGCGCCTTCGCCTACCTGGTCACCGGCCTGAGAGGACGATTGGCGTGGCTGGTGGGGGTGCCGCTGCTCCTGGTGGGCCTGCTCGCGGCATGGCGACACCGGGACGCGCCGCTCACCCGGTGGACCTGGACCGGCCTGCTCGCGTTCCTGCTGCTGAGCCTTCTGGGCCTGCACCCCTTCGGGCCCACCCGCCACCTGCTGGTGCTCACGCCCCTGCTGCTGCTGTGGAGCGCCGAGGTCGCCGGCAGCCTGCGCTTCGGCCGGCAGCTCCAGGCCATCGCCGTGCTGCTGGCCTGGACCATGGGCATGCCGCGCCCCACCGAGGACGTCCCAGGCCTGCTGGCGCAGCTGCCCGACGTGCGCATCCCGGTGGTGGCCGACCCCAGCGTGGCCCCCGCGATGGCCCTGTACGCCACGGATCAGCGGGTGGTGGCCCTCCCCTGGCTCGCGGGCCCGCCCCTGACCGACGCCGCGGGCGTGGTGATGCCCCCCGGCCAGGCCTTCTGGTGGGTCGCCGCCGACTACCGCCAGGCCGCCAGCCAGGACCTGCTCCAGTCCCTGCAGGACGCAGGGTGGACCATGGCCGAGGAGGTCATGGCCGCCGGGGTCGGCGCCGCGCTGTACCTGCCGCCGGAGCCGGGCCTACTCGATCCCCCGATCCCCGAAGCGGATCACCCGCCCGAGGGGTCCACCGACCCGGGCGTGCTGCCAGTCGACCCGTAGCTCCACGTCGGCGGGCACATCCCGGATGAGCTGACCGCGAAGGGCCGCCGGGGAGTCCTCCGGTGCCATCACCATGGCCCGATCCACCGCCTCGTCCGACACGAGCTGCACGATGGCGCCCGCGTCCCGAAGGCGGGCGTGGTAGCCCGTGCCGAGCTCGTGGTAGCGCAGGTCGATCATCTTCCGCTCGTCCCAGGGCAGGTCGCTGCCCGCCTCCTCGATGAGCAGCTCCTTCGTGACCCAGTCGAGCTGCCCCACCAGCCCCTCCGGGTCGGTCTCCAGCTGATCGAGGGTGTCCTGCCACATGGTCAGCACGTCGTGGGCAGCGAGGGAGATGGTCGGTTGGGAGCGCACCCAGGCCTGTGCCCGGGCGAGGTAGGCCCGCTGCACGGCCAGGGCGGTGACCTCCCGTCCGTCGGCCAGGCGCAGGGGCGCATGCATGCCTCCGCGGCTCACGGCCCGCGCGGCCTCCAGGGGGTCGGCCAGCTGGGGCAGCTCCCGCAGCGCGCCCGCCTCGGCCATGTCCAGCACGAGGGTCGTGGTGGCCAGGCCCAGCCACAGGCCGACGTCACACATGGCGGCATCGGACATGCCGAGCTGCAGGCGCTGACGGGTCCGGAACAGCCGCAGGGGCGCACCGAACTCGAGGATGAACGGACCGAGCATGGCCTTCATCAGGTGCCCGATCTCCAGCAGGCCACGATCGTCGGGCCGGGTGCTCCAGCGGAACAGCCGTCGCATGGCGTCGGCCTTCTCCGACAGGTGGAACCCGTCGTCCCGCAGGCTGCCCGCGCCGGTGAAGATCATCCGGGTGACGAGGAAGCTGAGCGCGCCCTGCTGGACCTGTTGCCAGCCCAGCAGCCGCACCATGCCGGCCGTGGCCCAGAGCACGGGACCGACCAGCAGGTGCATCAGCACCTTCTCCAGCCGTCCGAGGGCGCCGAGGAGGGGGTCGAAGCGGCTTCCCTCCCCCCTCTCGGTCGACAGCAGGCCGAAGGGCGCGAGCATCAGCACCACGAGGGCGCTCAAGCTCACGAACAGCAGCCAGTGCAGGACGCTGGCCACGAACACCCAGGGGATGGCCAGCACCAGGAAGCTTCGCCAGGCCCACATCCGCCAGCCCGTCGCGAAGACGGTCTCGTAGTTCTCCTGGGGCCCGTACACGTTCCCCTGGGCATCCCGGCCGTTGCGACGGAGCACGATGCCGCCACGGGACGCCTCCCGAGCTGCCTCGGCGGCCTGCGTCATCAGCCGGTCCTGGGCCCGCATGTACAGGAGGAGCTCGTTCGGCCCCCGGCACTCCGGCGTGCCCGCCTCGAGCAGGCCGTCGTCGAAGGCATCCGCCTGCACCTCGTAGTAGACCGAGCCCCCGTTGGAGGAGAACAGCCGCTCCCGCGCCCAGCCTCCGATGCCCCCCGCGGACCGGGTCCGCACGAGCCCACGGAGTGCCTCGACCACGCGCAGGTAGAGCTCATGCCCGGAGTCGCCATCCTCCGAGAGCGGCTCCGCCCGCAGGGGCATCTCCGACTCCATGCCCATGAGCCGGTCGAGCATGTCTCACTCTCCGCCGGCCGGTACCTCGGTCTCCACCAGGTACCGGGTCGCCACTCCCACCACTTCCTTGCGTGCCTTCTCCGCCACCTCGGCAAGCACCCGCCGACGAGACGGCATGTCACGTCGAGCGGGCAGCGCCAGACGATTGGTCTTCGTCGCCATGATCACCCCTCAGAGCCTGTGCCTCCCGAGAGGGAGGGACACATTCCACCTCGGATGTGGCGACCGCCGGCTGGAGTCCGGTTCAGGACCATCCCCAGCCCGCAACCGCCCTGAGCCCATCCGCGGGCCCCGGTACGGCCAACTACGAAGACGACGAACGGACACGGGCCGGACGCCGATGACGTCCGGCCCGTGAGCTGGCCTCGACCAGGGGCAGACGCCCCTGGGGTTCAGCGCCGCTGGCGCCGACGCAGGCCCATCAGGCCCAGCCCGCCGAGCCACAGCCAGCCGGCGCCGCCCCCGGTGCTGGAACAGCCGCAGTCGCTGACCGCGTTCTCGTCGGGGTCTCCCACGAGGACCTCCGCGGGCTCGGACCAGTCGGAGGCCGCGCCCAGCGCATCGACCGCACGGACCTGCCAGGCGAACGCGCCCAGCTCGGTCGTCAGCTGCGGATCCCAGGACCCCTCGAAGCCCTGGATGTCGAGGCCGCCGGTCTCGACCAGGACGGAACCGGCCGTGGCGAGCACGCGCACCTCGTAGGTGACCTCGTCGCCCTCGGGATCGGAGGACGCGGTGAACATCAGCTCCGGCCAGGGCTCTCCGATCTGCAGCGCGGTGTCGACGGGAGACAGGGGAACGGGCACGGTGGGGGCGTCGTTGGGCCCACGGACGAAGAAGGACACGGAGGTCCACGGCGAGGCGATGCCGCTCTCGTCCTCGGCGCGCACGCGGCCGTGCCAGGTGAAGTGCTCCACGAGGTCCTTGTCGAGCTCGAGGGCGATGTCCTCCACGGCGCCGGTCTCGTCGAAGGCCGAGCCGCGCACCCCGATCACGGCGTAGTCCGCCGAGCTCGACAGCTCCGCATGGTAGGTGATGCCGCTGCCCTCGGGATCGGTCACGCCGGAGACGATCACCTCGGGGCGCAGGGACTCCACCATGCTGTCGTTCTCGGGCGTGAGCCACATCGGTGCCTCGGGCGCCGCGTCCTCCATGCTGTAGCGGAACCAGGTCCACTCGCTCCAGCCGGCGTCCATGCCGTCCTCGTCGCGAGCGAGGGCCCGCCACTTGTACAGACCGTCCTCCACGAACAGCTCGGGGGAGACGTCCCACATCAGGTCGGTGGCTTCCGCGTCGGCGGTCACGTCGAGGATCGAGGCCAGCAGGTTGTCGGCTTCGTCGACGAGCTCGAGGTCGTAGGTGACGGCGTCGCCGTCCGGGTCGATCACCGTGCCGATCTGCAGCGCGGGCGCCTCCATGGCCAGGATCTCGCCCTCGATGGGGAACAGCAGCTCGGGGATCGGGGGCGCCTCGTCCTCGGCGTTGAGGAAGAAGCGGCCGGTCTCGGACCAGGGACCCTCCACGTAGGGATCGACCGCGCGGACCCGCCACACGGGCATGGCGTTCTCGGGCAGCGCCACATCCACCCACCAGGTGGACTGCAGGTCGGCCTCGGCCACGTCGGTGGCGTCGGTCAGGAGCACCGTGAGGGTGTCGTCCTCGTAGACCTCGACGTCGTAGGTGAGGACGTCGTCGGCCAGCGGATGCTCGGCGTTGGTCCAGGTGAGGGTCGGGGACGCCTCGAGGACCTCGACGTCGTCCTTGGGCGAGACGAGCACGGGGGCCTCGGGACCATCGAAGCTGGAGGGGTCGGTGCCGAGTTCGAACTCCAGCAGGTTGTCGCGGCCGTCTCCGTCGTCGTCGCCGGTGGCATCGGAGGCGTCGTCCGGATCGAAGCCGTTGTCGGTCTCCCACTGATCCGCCATGCCGTCACCGTCGGAGTCCAGGTGGGAGATGGTGACGGTCCACGCCAGGGTGTCGGTGCCGCCGTCGCCGTCGTCGACCTCGATCTCGAAGTCCGCGGAGCCGGCCGCCGCCTGGTCGTAGGTGGGGGTCCAGGTGACCTCGCCCGTCTCCTCGTCGATCTCGGCGCCGTCGGGCATGTCGAGCAGCGCGAAGGTCAGCTCGTCGTCACCGGGGTCGTCCACGGTGGGCAGGAAGCTGTAGGCATCGGCCTCGAAGGCGGAGAGTCCGGCAGCGTTCGTGAACGCCGGCGCCACGTTGTCGACCGTGACGGTGTGGCTCTCGCTGTAGCTGCCGCCGTCCTCGTCGGAGACCGTGACCACCACGGTGAAGTCGCCGTCGTCGGCCCAGGTGTGGCTGACCGAAGCGCCGCTGCCGGTGTTCTCGTCGCCGAAGTCCCAGGACACGCTGGGGGTGTCGTCGGCGGAGGCATCGCTCACCGTCACCGCCAGGGAGGCGGCCGAGCCCTCCTCCACGGACGGAGGCAGGGTGATGGTGTCGACCGTGGGCGCCACGTTGGCGATGGTGACATCGGCGGTCTGGACCGTCTGGCCGCCGTCCTCGTCGGTCACCGTGAACGTGACGACGTAGTCGCCGTCGTCGGCCCAGGTGTAGTCCAGCTCGGGCTCGGTGGTGGTCATCACCTGGCCATCCCCGAGGTCCCACGTGTAGGACAGCGTGTCGGCGGCCACGTCGGTGACCTCCGCCTGCAGGGTCACGCTGGTGGCCTCGTCACCGGCGACGTCGTCGAAGGACACCACCACCGGGTTGGCGTTGGCGGCCACGAGGGTGCCGGAGAGCGTGGCCTCGCCGCCATCGCCGTCGGTGACGGTGAGCGTGACCGGGTAGCTGCCGTCGTCGGGCAGGACCACGGTGACGTCGGCGCCCGTGAGGCTCTGGCCGTCGACGCTCCAGGTGTAGACCAGCTCGTCGTCACCCGCGTCGGAGCCGGTGGCGCTGAGCTGCACGCCCAGGCCTTCGATGGCGCCGGGCAGGGTCATGCTGTCGATGACCGGATCGACGTTGGAGATCGTGATGGTCTCCGTCCAGGAGGCGCTGCCGCCGTCGCCGTCGTCGGTGGTGACCGTGACCACGTAGTCGCCATCGTCGGCGTAGGTGTGGACCACGTCGGTGCCCGTCGCGGTGCCGCCGTCGCCGAAGTCCCAGCTCCAGGTGAGGTCATCCCCGCCGGCGTCCGAGCCCGTGGCGGAGAAGCCCAGCTCGCTGCCCTCGTCGCCTCCGACGATGGTGGTGGTGTCGATGGTCGGGCCCACGTTGACCACGGTGACCGTGGCGGTGGCCGTGTCCACGGAGCCGACGTCGTTCGTGGCCCGCACGGCCACCGTGAAGGTGCCCTCGTCCGGGTACACGCACGCCGTGGTGGTGTCGCCCGTGGCGTCCCAGGTGCCGTCGTTGGTGCAGTCCCACTCCACGGACGTGATCGTGCCGCCGGTGGAGGCGGAGGTCAGGATGGGGCTTCCACCCTCGTCGACCGTGTAGGGCCCGCCGGCATCCGCGACGACGGGATCCTCGGCGGTGACCGTGAGGGTGATGCCCTTGATGCACAGCGGATCCGCCCAGGCGTTGTCGGTGGCCAGGAAGGTCCAGGAGCCGGAGGCCTCCACACCGTCGAAGCCCGACAGGGCGTGGTAGGGCCGGAAGCTGCCGCTCGAGGGCGCCCCGGAGGGCGGTCCCGCCAGGTGGGCATCGGAGAAGTCGGTGGTGACATCGCCCGTGGAGAGGCTGCCGCTGTACTGCCCCGTGTTCACGATCCGGACCTTCGTGCCGTCGGGGGCCTGCAGCTTCATCCCCGTCTCGTTGTGGTAGCTGTTGCCCGTACCGGGGGAAGTGCAGCTGCCGTCGGTCTTCCGCCAGGTGACGGATACCGTGACGTCGCTGACGATGGAACCCGATGCCAGCGTGGTGGGCAGCGTGGCCACCGCGACGTCGGTGGCGGCATCCACCGACACGTTGCCGGACCATGAGACGGTATCCGTGGTGGAAGCCTCTGCCTGCGCGAACAGGACGAGGCCGAGGGCGAGCGCCAGCGGGCGATCTGCCCGGAAGAACTTTTTCTGTCCAGACTGCATGCGAATCCTCCTGACCGGCTTCGGCGTAACCGGAAGATACAGGAACTTCCAGCATGAACCGAGTGAATCTGGGGCTGCAGACAATTCAGATCTGAAAAAGTATTTGTCGGATTCGCGATATTGCAGGTTTGACCATGCACCGTGTCCCGTGGCGTCCGGACGGCACGTCGGCACACCGGTACCAGATGCATCGTCGATCCCGTACCGGATACGACGCATCGGTCCCGTGCCCCGGAACGAACACGGGCCGGACGCCCATGACGCCCGGCCCGTGTCGGCCCATCGCTTCGCCCCGAAGGGCGCCGCTCAGCGCCGCTCGCGACGGCGCAGGCCCAGCAGACCAAGTCCGCCGAGCCAGACCCAACCGGCACCGCCCCCGGAGCTGGCGCAGCCGCAGCCCGAGGTGGCCTCCTCATCGAGGGAGTACACGCCCATGGGTGCCGGCTCGCTCCAGGCCGACGCGGCCCCGAGGGAATCGACGGCGCGGACCTGCCAGTGGAAGTCGCCCACCTCGGCGCGCAGCTCGGGGTTCCAGCTCGCCTCGTTGCCGGTCAGCACCAGGCCCTCGGCCTCGGCGATCACCGCCTCGGGCAACGCCACCAGGCGCAGATCGTAGGTGATCTCGTCGCCCTCGGGGTCGGTCGACAGCGCGAAGATCAGATCCGGCCAGGGATCGCCGGCCTCCAGGGACTCGCCCGTGGGAGACAGCGGCACCGGCACCGTGGGGGCGTCGTTGGGGCCACGGACGAAGAAGGACATCGAGGTCCAGGGCGAGGCCAGCCGGCCCTCGTCCTCTGCCTTGACCCGGGCATACCAGACGGCGTGCTCCTGCAGCTCGCCATCGAGCGCCAGGACCACCTCGGAGGCGCTGTGGGTGTCGTCCACCGCGGTGGCCAGGGCGCCCACCTCGGAGAAGTCGGCGCTCAGGGACAGCTCGGCCGTGTAGGTGACCGCGGTGCCCTCCGGATCGACCACGCCGGTGACCACGAGGTCGGGCAGGAGCGACTCGACAGACGCCCCCTCCACCGGCTCGAGCCACTCGGGCGCATCCGGTGCCACATCCTGCAGGCTGTAGCGGAACCAGGTCCACGCACTCCAGCCGGCGTCCATGCCGTCCTCGTCGCGAGCCAGGGCGCGCCACTGGTAGATGGCGTCCTCGGTGAGCAGCTCGGGCACCATCCAGGACAGATCCGCGGCCTCGGGAAGCGCCTGCAGCTCCACCGCGGAAGCCACCGGCACGTCGTACTCGTCGACCAGCTCGACGTCGTAGGTGACGGCGTCGCCGTCGGGATCGAGCACGGTGCCGAACTGCAGCTCGGCCGCCTCGAGGGCGAGGGTCTGCCCTTCGATGGGGAACAGCAGCTCAGGCACCGGGGGCGCCTCGTCGACCGCGTTCACGAAGAAGCGCCCGACCTCGGACCACGCGCTCTCCACGTAGGGATCGACCGCCCGCACCCGCCACACGGGCCAGGTGTTCTCGGGCAGTGCGACGTCGACCCACCAGCTGGTCTGCAGCTCCTCCTCCGCCAGCTCGGTGACGTCGGTGAGCAGCACGGCCAGGGTGTCGTCCTCGTAGACCTCCACCTCGTAGGTGATGACGTCATCGGCGATGGGGTGCACCGCGTTGGTCCACAGCAGCGTGGGCGAGGCCTCGAGGACCTCCACGTCGCCCTTGGGCGAGACCAGCGCCGGCGCCTCGGGCCCTTCGTACACGGCCGGATCGGTGCCCAGCGTGAACTCGAGCAGGTTGTCGCGGCCGTCACCATCGGCATCGCCGGTGGCATCGTTCGGATCCTCGGGATCGAGCCCGTTGTTGAGCTCCCACTCGTCGGCGAGGCCGTCGCCGTCGTCGTCGGCGTAGTAGACCGTGACGGTCCACTCGAGGGTGTCGGTGCCGCCGTCGCCATCCTCCACGCGCAGCGCGAAGTCCCGCGAGCCGGCGGTGGCATCGTCGTAGTCCGGGGTCCAGTCGATCTGGCCGGTGGAGGTGTCCAGCGTGGCGCCGTCGGGCAGGTCGACCGCGACGAACGTGAGCTCGTCGTCACCGGGGTCGTCGACGGTGGGCAGGTACTGCCAGGCCTCGTCCTCGAACACCACCACCACGGCGCTGTTGGTGAACGTTGGGGCCACGTTGGCGATGGTGACGGTGTGGGTCTCGGAGGACAGCCCGCCGTCGTCGTCGGAGACGGTGACCACGACGCTGTAGGTGCCGTCGTCGGCCCAGGCGTGGGTGACCGAGAAACCCGCGGCGACCTCGCCGTCGCCGAACGTCCAGTCGACCCCCAGCGCCGCCTCGTCGTCGACCGACGGATCGCTGGCCGTGATCGACAGGACGACGTCGCTGCCCTCGTCGGCCGAGGTGGGGATGGTGACGGTGTCGATCGTGGGGTCGACGTTCTCCACGGTGGTCGTGAGGGTGGCCACCGACAGGCCGCCGTCTTCATCGGTGACCGTGAGCGTGACCACGTAGTCGTCGTCGTCGGTCCAGGTGTACTCGAGGGAGGGCTCGGTGGTGGTCATCACCTGCCCGTCGCCCAGGTCCCACTCGTAGGACAGGGTGTCGTCCGCCACGTCGGAGACCGTGGCCTCCAGCAGGAGCGCCGTGCCCTCGCTGACGGTCTGGTCGTCGAAGTCGGCGATGACGGGATCGGCGTTGGCGACCACGAGCACCTGGGTCTGGGAGACGGAGCCGCCGTCGTCGTCGGTGATCGTGAGCGTGACGTCGTAGCTGCCGTCGTCGGCGAGGATCACGGCGGCGTTGGCGCCCTCCACGCTCTCGCTGACGCCATCCACCGTCCAGGTGTAGGTGAGGTCGTCGTTGCCCACGTCGGAGCCGGTGGCGGTGAGCAGCACGGCCACGCCCTCGACCGCATCGCCGAGGACCATGGTGTCGATCGTGGGATCGACGTTGTCGATGGTGATCACCTCGCTGTGGGTGACCACGCCGCCGTCGCCGTCGTCGATGGTGACGGTGACCGTGTAGTCGCCGTCGTCGGCGTAGGTGTGGGCCACCTCGGCGCCGGACGCGCTGGTGCCGTCGCCGAAGTCCCAGCTGATCGCGAGCTCGTCGTCGCCCGGATCGCTCACGGTGGCGGAGAAGGCCAGCTCGGAGCCCTCGTCGCCGCCGGCGATGGCGTAGGCATCGAGGGTGGGCAGCACGTTGTCGATGACGACGATCGCGGTCTGCGCCGTGGAACCGCCGTCTTCGTCGTCGACCGTGACCTGCACGGTGTAGGTGCCCTGATCCGTCCAGGTGTGGGTGACCGCATCGCCGGTGGCAGTGGTGCCGTCGCCGAAGTCCCAGGTGTAGGAGAGCACGTCATCGCCGGGATCGGACGCCACCACGCTCAGGGCCAGCTCCTCGCCTTCGTCTCCATCTTCGGTGGTGACGCTGCCGATGATCGGATCGACGTTGGCCACCACGGCGGAGACCGTGCGGATGGTCTGGCCGCCGTCGTCGTCGGCCACCGTGACGCTGACCGTGTAGGTGCCGTCGTCGGTCCAGGTGTGGGTCGGCGTGGCGCCCGTGGCCGTGGTGCCGTCGCCCAGATCCCAGTCGTAGGTGAGCGGGTCGGCCGCGACGTCCGAAGCGGTGACGGACAGCGCGAACGCCGAGCCCTCCAGGGCCGAGATGGCGGCCAGGGGCTGCACCGTGGGGTTGAGGTTGGAGACCGTGACGGTCTGCGAGGAGGTGACGGTGGCCCCCGCGTCGTCCGTGGCGGTGAAGGTGACCGTGTAGGTGCCGTCGTCGGCCCAGGTGTGGCTCACGGCCGCGCCGGAGCCGGTGGTGCCGTCGCCGAAGTCCCAGTCGAGGGTGAGCGGGTCGGAGCCGGGATCCACCACGACCGCCGAGAGATCGGCGCCCTGGCCTTCGAGGGCGCTGGGGACGTTCACGCCGACGATGACCGGCACGCCGTTGGCGATGGTGACGGTCTGGGAGGTCTGGCTGCTGCCGCCATCCTCGTCGTTCACCGTGACCGTGACCGTGTAGGTGCCGTCGGCCGCGTACACGTGGTCGAAGGCGCTCGAGGTCTGGGCCGGCGAGCCGTCGCCCAGATCCCAGCTGTAGGTCAGGGTGTCGCCGGCCACGTCGCTGGCGGTGACCGCGAAGGCGAGCACCTCGCCCTCCTCGCCATCGGGCGCCGTGACCGACGCGATGACCGGATCGGCGTTGGTGACCACCACCGTGGCGGTCTGCTCGGAGACGCCGCCGTCGGCATCCTCGACCACCAGGGTGACGTCGTAGCTGCCGTCGTCGTCGAACACGTGGCTGGTGGAGGCGCCGGTGAGCTCGGTGCCGTCCGGGAGCTGCCAGGTGTAGGTCATGGCGTCGCCGCCGGGATCCGTGGCGCTGGCCTGCAGCGTGATGGCCGACCCCTCCGCGCCGGTGCCGACGGTCATCGTGTCGATCACCGGGGCGGCGTTGAGCACCGTGACCGTGCGAGAGGCGGTGCCGGTGGCGCCCTCGTCGTCGGTGACGGTGACGTCGACCGTGTAGGTGCCCTGCCCGCCCCAGGCGTGGCTCACGGAGGTGCCGGTGGCCGATCCGCCGTCGCCGAAGTCCCAGGTGGTGGTGAGGGTGTCGGAGCCGGCATCGGACGCGACCACGCTCATGGCGGTGCTGGCGCCCTCGTAGACCGTGGACGGGATGCTCACGCCCGAGAGCGTGGGTGCGAGGTTGGCCACGGTGACCGTGCGGGTGTCCTGGGTGACGCCGCCGTCGCCGTCGTTGGCCGTGACGGTGACCGTGTAGGTGCCGTCGTCGGCGTAGGTGTGGGTGGGGTCCTGGGAGGTGGAGGTCTGGCCGTCGCCGAAGTTCCAGTGCCAGGTGATCGTGTCGGCCCCCGGATCGGTGGCGGACGCCGCGAAGGACAGGGCCTCCCCCTCGTCGCCATCGGGCGCGGTGATGGAGGTGAGCGTGGGGGCGACGTTGGTGACGGTGATCGTGCCCGTCTGCGTGGTGGTGGTGTCGTCGTCGGAGACGCCCACCGACACGGTGTAGACGCCGTCGTCGCCCCAGGTCTTGGTGAGGCTGGAGGCACTGCTCCCGGTGCCGTCGCCGAAGTCCCAGTCGTAGGTGAGGGTGTCGGCGCCCGGATCGGTGGCCACCACGGCCACGGCCGCTCCGGAACCCTCGGGCACGCTGCTCGGCAGGGTGAAGGTGCCGATGGAGGGCGCCACGTTGTTCACCGTGACCGTGCGGGTGGCCTGGGACTGCCCACCATCCTCGTCCGACGCCGTGATCACGACGTTGTAGGTGCCGTCGTTGGCCCAGGTGTGGTTCACGCTGGTGCCCGTGCGGGAGATGCCGTCGCCCATGTTCCAGGACGCGGTGATGGTGTCGTTGCCGGGATCGGTGGCCGTGATGGACAGGGCCTGGGCGCTGCCCTCGTCGACCGTGCTCGGCACGGTGACGGCGGTGATGGAGGGCGCCACGTTGGTGACGGTGACCGTGGCGGTGTCGGTGGACTCGAAGCCCACCGTGTTCGTGGCACGCATCTTCACGGTGTAGGTGCCGTTGTCGCCGTACACACAGGACGACGTGGTGGTGCCCGTGACGTCGTAGCTGCCGTTGTTGGTGCAGTCCCACTGCACCGAGTTGATGACGCCTCCGCTCGTGCCCGCGGAGGTGAGCGTGGGCGCGGAGCCCTCCGCCACCGAGTAGGGGCCGCCGGCCTGGGCCGTGACCGGGTACTCGGCGTAGACCGTGAGGCTGACGGCCTTCACGCACAGGGGATCGGCACCCGCCGTGTCGGAGGCGAGGAGCTTCCAGGTGCCGCGGGCGTTCTTGCCGTCGAAGGTGGACAACGCCTGGTAGGGACGGAAGTAGCCCGAGGTGGGGATGCCCGACGGCGGTGCCGTGGTGTAGGAGTCGTAGAAGCGGGTGGTGACGTTGCCGATGCTCGTGCTTCCGCTGTACTGCCCCGTGTTGACCAGCGTGACCTTGGTGCCATCGGGGGCCTGCAGCTTCAGGCCCGTCTCGTTGTGGTAGCTCGACCCGGTGCCCGGGCTGGAGCAGCTGCCGTCGGTCTTCAGCCAGGTGACCGACACCCACACGTTGTAGACCTTCATGCCCGTGGGAATCGTGTTGGTGAGGGATGCGACCGTGAGATCGGTGACCGCATCCACCGTGGTGTTGCCCGACCAGGTGCGGTTCTGCGACGTGGCCGCGTACGCGGTGGCCGCGAGCATCGCGCCGAGCGTGAGTGCCAGGGGCTTCCGCGCGTGGAAGAATGTCCGTACCGTGTTGTTCACAATCCACCTCCCGAGGGACGTGGACCGTATCAGAACGCGGAAAATTTGTGCGACACCAAGTCTGAAACTCAACAACCAGCCAGCGTGGCGGGTACCGAATAGCCCCTGAAGCACGTCCCCATGGAGAGGCCCCGTGTCCGATTGCCTGTACGTCTTCGCAGCCGAGCCCCACTCCGGAAAGGCCGTCGTGGCGCAAGGCGTGCTCGAAGCACTCGCCCGAAGGTACCCGAGGGTCGCCGTCTTCCGGCCGGTCGCCTTCCCCACCGGTGCAGACGACGGCGTGATCACCTCCGCCCTGTCCCGGCACCCCCTCCCCATCCCCCCCGAGGATCTGTCCGGGTGCTCGCTGTCCGACTTCCAGCAGGCCGGCCGCGAGGGTCGCCTCGACCAGCTCGTCCAGCACATCCTCGACCGCTACCACGCCCTCGAGGACACCGTGGACTTCATCCTCGTGGTGGGCACCGACCTCACCGAGGTGGCCGAGGGCGTCGGCTTCGACTTCAACGCCCGCCTGGCCGCCAACCTCGGCGCCCCCGTGCTGCACCTGGTCACGGCCATCGATCGCACCCCCGAGGCCATCGCCACCGCCGCCCGCATCCACGGCGACGCCCTGCTCGGCCAGGACGTCCAGGTCGTGGCCACCGTGGCCAACCGGGTGCCCGCCGAGCTCGTGGACGACACCCGCGCCGCCCTGAAGAGCCTGGGCTCCCACGCCGGGTTCATCGGGGTGCTGCCCGAACTCGCGGATCTCGCGGCCCCCACCGTCGGCGAGGCGGCCCAGGCCCTCGATGCCCGCATCCTGGCCGGCAGCGAGGTGAGGCTGTCCCGCTCCATCCTGCACGTGCGCGTCGGCGCGATGGAGGTGGCCGACATGCTCAGCCGCATCGTCGACGAGACCCTGCTGATCACCGCTGCGGACCGCGCCGACGCCATCCTCGGGGCCGTGGCCGCCGGCCAGTCCAAGGCGGGTCCGCAGATCGTCGGCCTCGTGCTCACCGGTGGCTTCGACCCCCACCCCAAGGTGCTCGACATCGTGCGCGGCTCCACCTCCGATCCCCCGCCGATGCTCACCGTGTCCGGCGACACGCTGCAGACCGCCAAGGCCATCCTGGAGATCCGACCCCGACTCGCCTCGGCGGGCAGCCGCAAGATCCAACAGGCCATCCGCGCCGTGGATCAGCACCTCGACCTCGACGAGCTGCTCGACCAGGTGGTGGAGACCGACATCCGCGTCGTCACCCCCGCCTTGTTCGAGTACCAGCTCATCCGCCGGGCCCGCGCGGCCCGCAAGCGCATCGTGCTGCCGGAGGGCACCGATCCCCGCATCCTCGAGGCCGCCGGGCGGCTCCGCGATCGGGAGGTGGCCCAGCTCATCCTGCTCGGCGACGTCGACCTCATCACCCGCAAGGCCCTCGAGCTGGGCATCAGCCTCGACGGCCTGACCCTCATCGACCCCGACACCTCCGATCTGCGCAGCGACTTCGCCAAGGAGCTGCACCGCCTGCGGGCCCACAGGGGCCTCACGGAGGAGGCGGCCTGGGATCAGGTGACCGACGTCTCCTACTTCGGCACCCTGATGGTCCACCTCGGCCACGCCGACGGCATGGTCTCCGGCGCCATGCACTCCACGGCCCACACCATCCGTCCCGCCCTGCAGATCCTCAAGACGGCGCCGGGCTCCTCCATCGTGTCCAGCGTGTTCCTGATGGCCCTCGCCGACCGGGTGCTGATCTACGGCGACTGCGCCGTCATCCCCGATCCGAACCCCGAGGAGCTCGCCTCGATCGCCCTCGATGCTGCGGCCACCGCCCGCCGGTTCCACATCGAGCCCCGGGTGGCGATGCTGTCCTACTCCACGGGCTCCTCCGGCTCGGGCGCACAGGTCGACAAGGTCCGCGAGGCCACCCGCATCGCCCGGGAGCGCGCGCCCGACCTCCCCATCGAGGGCCCGATCCAATACGACGCCGCCATCGACGCCGGCGTGGCCCGCACCAAGCTGCCCGACTCCCAGGTGGCGGGTCGGGCCACCGTCTTCATCTTCCCCGACCTCAACACGGGCAACAACACCTACAAGGCGGTGCAGCGGTCGAGCGGCGCCGTGGCCATCGGCCCCGTGCTCCAGGGCCTCGCCAAGCCGGTGAACGATCTGTCCCGCGGCTGCACCGTGCCCGACATCATCAACACCGTGGCCATCACCGCCGTGCAGGCCGCCGAGGAGGAGGCGTGAGGATCTTCAGCCTCAACGCGGGCTCCAGCTCCCTGAAGTACCAGCTGTTCGAGGAAGGCCGGCAGACGCCCGTCGCCAGGGGCCTCGTGGAGCGCATCGGCGAGGCCGAGGCCAGGCTGGTCCAGCACGGACCGGGCGACAAGCTCGAGGTGGTGACGCCCATCGAGGACCACCGCCGGGCCATGGAGCTGGTCTTCGAGTCCCTCGCGGCCGCGGGCGTGCTGTCCGACCCCTCCGAGCTCGGCGCCATCGGCCACCGGGTGGTCCACGGCGGCGAGGGCTTCCAGGCCGCCACCCTGGTCACCGACGCGGTCCTCGCCGGCATCGAGGCGTGCATCCCGCTGGCCCCCCTGCACAACCCGGCCAACCTCCTGGGCATCCAGGTGTGCCGCGAGCTGGCGCCAGGGGTACCCCAGGTGGCCGTTTTCGACACCGCGTTCCACCAGACGATGCCGCCCGAGGCGTTCCGCTACGCCGTGCCGGAGAGCTGGTACGAGGACCTCGGCGTGCGGCGCTACGGCTTCCACGGCACCAGTCACCAGTACGTGAGCCGCCGTGCCGCCGAGCTGTGCGGGCGCACCGACGACGACTTCCGGGTCGTCACCCTGCACCTGGGCAACGGTGCCAGCGCGGCGGCGATCCGAGGCGGCCGCTCCGTCGACACCTCCATGGGCCTCACGCCGCTGGAGGGCCTGGTGATGGGCACCCGCACCGGCGATCTGGATCCCGCGGTGCCCGCCTTCGTCGCCCGATCGCTGCAGCTGACGAGCGGCGAGGTGGACACGCTGATGAACAAGGCCAGCGGCATGGTGGGCCTGTGCGGTGACAACGACCTGCGCCGGGTGCACGCCCGCGCCGAGGAGGGCGACGCGCGCTGCCGGCTCGCCCTGAAGGTCTACGCCCACCGCATCCGGCGGTACATCGGGGCCCTCGCGGCCGTCCTCGGCGGCATCGACGCCCTCGTCTTCACCGGCGGCGTGGGCGAGAACGACGCGCGGATGCGCGCGATGGCGCTCGAGGACATGGGCTTCCTCGGGCTGCAGCTCGACGGGGCGCGCAACGGCGCGGTCGATGGAGAGGCGCCGATCCACCCCGAGGGCGCGGCGGTGCAGGTGTGGGTCATCCCGACCAACGAGGAGCTGGAGATCGCGAGCCAGGCGGCGGCGGTGGTGGAGGGTGAGGGCTGAAGCTGCGCGCGACAGGTGGGCCCGTTGGCAGGTCATCGGCCTGGGCCGCTGCGCGGCCCCCGAACAAAGCCCTCACGCCAGCTCCTCCGTGTGAACCCCACACAACAACCCCCGCCCGACATCGGCACCCATCGACGACCTACCACCGCGGCCGCCCCTCCTCGTCGGTAGGCGGACACCAGTAGTACGCCCCCGTCTGGGGCGTGGAGAACCGGAACACCCCGTCCCGCACGTGGTCCTCGAGCCCGGCCATCCGCCGCATCTGCACGCGGAACGGATAGCAGTCGGCCGCGAAGCAGCAGAAGTACAGGCCCGTCTTCCGCCCCTCCACCCAGGGCATCGAGCGCCGGAGCATGAACGCCTCCGGGTCGAAGCTCTCCTGGGCCGTGCGCTTGACGTGGGCCGACAGCGGCGCGTCCTCGAACTCCTCGTTGCTCTCCCGATCGCGACCGATGCAGTCGTTCTGCTCGCCGCCGCTCATGGCGTCGAAGGCCCCCATGTCGTGCTCCCACAGCTGCACGGCCATGACGCTGGAGCCGTCCTGCGCATAGGCCGTGGCTTCCGCCCTGGGCCCTGTGGGGTTCTCGGTGCCGTCCTCGTAGCCGCTGATGTCCCGGGCATGTTCCCGATCGACGAACGTGAAGCAGGGTACCTCCCGCACGACCGCGTCGCCGGGGGCGAGCACCTGGTCGAGCAGGCGGAGCTGGTGGAACACGTGGCCCGGGCTGTCCCCCTGGACACGGACGATGAGGTCCTCCTGGGTGGCCGGCACGGAGATGTCCTCGGCCATCATGGAGGCGAACACCTCGAGCTGCTCGGGCACGAGGCCCAGTCGCCTCAGCAGCGGCATGCCGAGGCCGAGGATCCAGCCGTGTCGCATCGCCAGCTCCGCGATGCCCTCGGCGGTGCGGTCCCTCGCCAGTCGCAGCTCCACGAAGGTCGCGTGCGCCGGTGTCTCCTCGAGGATCGCCTCCTGCCTGCCCATCCGTTCCCTCCGTCATGCGCGAGCACGATGGTCCGATCCATCGGACCAGACGTCATGACGATGAAAATTTGCTTCATTCGGTACCCGCGTCGAGCCCCCTGGGACTGGATGCGTGTTTCCCCCTAGGTGGGTACCCGTAAGCGGATCATAGGCTTCCGATCGCATACTCCGCGGGTCTGGCAGTTCTCCCGAAAACTGGGTGACCAGAAAGTTTTCCGTCGAAAGTACCGCGTCGCGTCACCGAGAAATACGCGGAGGAGAAGACGCCATGGAAGCCATGTCGACCATCGAAGCACAGCGCGAATCCTACCTGGTCGGGCCATGCCTCGGAGAGGGTGGGTTCGGTACCGTGTACCGGGCGCAGCTTCGCGACGGCCAGGGGTTCGCCAAGGACATCGCACTCAAGATCTTCCATGCCGATCTCATGGGACGAAAGGGTCTCATCAAGCGGTTCCGCGACGAGGCTCGCATGCTCGGGCTGCTCCGCCACCCCCACATCGTGGGGGTCCACGGCATGACCCGCTTCGAAGGCACGTGGGCCGTCTGCATGGAGTACATCCACGGCGCGAACCTCGAGAGCATCCTCGACCACGATGGTCCGCTGCCTCCTTCCATCGCCCTGCAGCTTGCGGAGGCCGCGTCCTCGGCCCTGATGTACGCCTGGAACTTCACCCCGGCCGGCGAGACCGAGCCGCTGCACCTCACCCACCGCGACGTCAAGCCCTCCAACCTCATGATCGACGAGCACGGCTCCATCAAGCTGCTCGACTTCGGCGCGGCGTCCGCCGACTTCTCGTCCCGCGAGGCGAAGACCCGCATCGGGGGACCCACCGGCACCCTGGCCTACATGGCCCCTGAGCGCTGGCTCGGCCGCAAGGTGCCGAGCACCGATCTGTACGCGCTCGCCACCACCCTGCTGCAGGCCCTCACCGGCTCCGCGCCTCCCCAGGCCGACACCTTCGACGTGTTCGACGCCTGGCGCACCCAGATGCTCCGCACCGTCGAGGCCCTCGGCCTGTCCGACGTGCACGCCCTGTGCGCCCGCGCCGTGGCCGACGCCGATGCGAAGCGCCCCACCCGGGAGGCATTCCACGCGGAGCTCCGGCGCATCCGGCGCAACATGGCCTCCACCACCTCCATGGCCGAGTGGGCCGAACAGGTCGTCCACCCCATCCTGCGCACCCACGATGCCCTGCCCCGCGAGGGCCTGTTCTCGGGCCGCACGATCACGAGCGCCAGCGACACGCTGCCCCACGGCGACACCCAGGACCACACCTCCATCGACACCCTGAACCTGCCGAGCCCCGAGCTGTCCCTGGTCGACCCGAGCGCCACCCTCGACGGCGAGTTCCACGACGACGAGTTCCGCTCCTACCGTCCCCAGGCTCCCGTCTTCGCGTTCATGGCCCTGCTCGTGACCATCAGCACCGGTCTGTACGTGCTCGGGAGCAGCCGCATCGAGACCACGGCCGCCGAGCAGGGCCCCGTCGCCGAGGCCACCTCCGAGCAGTCCCTGCTCACCGTCTCCGGCAAGGCGAAGCACTACAAGATCACCGATGTGGCCGTTGGAAGGATGCACACCCTGAAGCGGGGCCAGCCCATCGCCCTGGAGCCGGGCACCTACGCCCTCACCGCCCTGTTCGACGAAGGAGGCCAGACCCACCAGCTCCTGGACCTCTCCGCGGGCACCGACATCGACCTGCACTGCGAGCAGCCCGGTGTGCCCTGCAAGGTCGACGACCCTCGAGATTGACGAATCTCCGCAACCGATCTGGATCTCTGGTCACCGCGTCGATACACACGGAGCACCTCCAAGACAGGATGTGAGCCATGGACGCCGGCCGCCCTCAGCCCAAGCCCCTGATCGCCGTTCCCATCGAGCTTCCTCCCGCCGACCAGATGGCGCACCGGCCGATGATGCCCGCCGCCGAAGGCGAGAAGCGCAACCGCTACCACATCCCCAACCGCCTCGAGTCCGCGTCTCCCGTGGGCTATCGCCGCCGCCTCTCCATGAGCCGCGAAGAGGTCGAGCAGGTCCTGCCGCTGCTGAGCATGACCCGCCCCACCGCCTTCGCCCCCGGCGAGGCCGTCACCGAGCAGGAGCTGTTCGAGGAGTCCGCCCTCGGCGTGCTGTCCTCCCGCCAGTCCACCAACTTCCAGGGCTTCAAGCAGGTCACCCTCGGGCCCGAGGGCTCCGCGAAGGTCGCCGCGCTGCTCGGCGATGCCCGCCACCTCGACGGCCCGGTGCTCGAGGGCGCGTGCCACACCCACATCGTGTTCTGCCGCCCCTACCGCACCCCGTTCACCACGCTGCTCACCTTCATCGGCCACAAGACGGGCGCGAGCCTGGCCACCGTGCCCTGGCGCGCGGCGATGAAGAAGGCCGTCCATCGCGACGACATCCCCTCCATCGGCTACCTCGTCGACCTGCACGTCGGCATCCTCGCCGAGGCCATGGAGCGGGCGGCCGTGATCGCCTCGAACGGCACCCGCCGGGCCAACGTGATCATGAAGCCCTTCAGCGACGCCCGGACCCGCCGCGACAACAAGGCCCTGCACAAGGCCCTGTGCGAGCTCGGTGGCATCTCCGCCCGCGACGCCATGGTCGACGGCTGGCGTGTCGCCCTGGTGTGCCAGGTGGGCCACGCCGTCGAGGGCGAGGCCCTCCCCCTGTCTCCCGAGCTGGCCCGCAAGTTCGGGGCCAACTGCCTCGCCTTCCGCTCCGAGCGCATCCAGCCCGGCGTCAACCAGGAGCCCAAGGCGCCGGCCGCCTACCAGTCCCGCCAGGAGATGGACTTCTCCGACGACTTCGTCGTCCAGTGCGGACGCGCCGGCTACAACGCCTTCACCCACTGGACCGGCACCGACCGCGACACCGCCAAGCACATGGTGATGAACGAGCGGGTCGACGTGCTCACCCCCGGGGGCAAGGGCCGCCTGCGCGAGATCCGCGGCCACCTCGGCGCCGTCACCGACAAGGTCGTCGCCGGCATCCCCACCTGGGCCGATCTCCCGCTCGGCAAGGCGCTCTCCCGCAACGCCGCCCGCGGCAAGAAGGCCTTCGCCCTCGCCGGACAGCGCATCTACATCACGGGCCTGTCCAAGGCCGAGGTGGCCGCCGCCGACATGTCCTGGTGCCACGCCGTCCGCGCCGCCGGCGCCGCCGTGGCCCGTGCGAGCCTGTATGCCGAGCTGATGGGCGTGATGGACCTCCCCGAGGAGGCCGATCTGCTCGCCGGCGTCTGCATCATGGCCGGACCGGTCAACCAGAACGACATCGGCAAGCAGTTCTACGGCGAGGCCGACCTGCTCCACACGGCGTTCCCCAAGCGCGACCCCACGTCGCTGGTGGTGTGGACCCTCAAGGCCAAGACGGTCGCAGACCCCATCGGCAACGAGCAGCAGCTCCTCGATCCCGCCCGCAAGGGAGCCCTCGTCGAGCTGCGGGCCGGCCCCCACGAGGTGTGCTTCATCCGCAACGGCGAGCTGCGGCCCCTGCGCCCCGAGGGCAACACCGAGCGCGCCTTCTCCGACCAGGCCAACTTCGCCCGGGCCTACGACGGCACGCCCATCGAAGGCAACGAGGGCCAGCCCTGGCCGTCCGGCAAGGCCGGCGCGAAGGTGTGGGGCTGATCCTCCCCACACCCCCTCAGGGGTTGTGATCCTTGAAGTGCTTCTTCAGCTTGCCCGGCTCGCTGGCGAGGCCGTCGGTGTGCCCATGGCCGATGCGCATGCCCTTGGCGTTGTCGGACCGCTTGAGGCCCATCGAGCCGCCCTTGACCGAGCCATCTTCGTTGTAGTGGCCGTGCAGCACGTAGTCGTCGCCCCACACGCCCTCGAGGGAGGTCTCGGCGCCGAAGTCATTGCCCGAGTCGTGGGAGGACTGGTAGGTGGCCCGGACATCGCCGCCACGGATGGCTCCGCTGGAGAAGAGGCCGTTCATGACGTCGCCCACTGCGGTCCGCTGCTGATCGTTGCGTGCCTTGGCGGCCTTCTTGCGCTGGTTGTTGCTCAGGCTCGTGTCGTTCATCCGCGCCGTGAGCGCTGGATCCGCGCTGTACTCGGCGTTGTTGATCTCTTCGTAGGCATTGAGGCTCGACAGGAAGTCGCCGACGCCATCGAGGGGATCGACCAGGTGGTCCTCGGGGGTGACCTGGCTCTGCTTCTTGGCGGGTGACTTGGTGGTCGTCTTCGTGTTCGGCATGACAGCTCCCTGGCGCTGACGGACGCACGAGCATGCAGAACGCATGCGGTACCGGAACATACGTTCTTGGACCTATGCGATGACGAGACATCCGGCACCATGAAACACGTGACCGCCGGAGCGCCGCTCTCAGCCGTGGTCGCCTTCTCCCATGCGCCCATCACACAGGCTCGCGGCCAGCTCCCGGGCCTCGTCCAACGAGATGTCGGCCGGTGCGTCGGGAGACTCCGGTACCAGCTCGCCGACCAGCTGGACCTCGCGGACGTGGGTCGCCGTGTCGTCCAGCAGCGACAAGCCGACCGGGCGGCTGCGCTGGCAGGCCACGAACAGGGTGTCCATGGCCGGGGCAGCTGTCCAGTTCCAGGGAAGGCGGCCGGTGGAGAACCCGGAGATCCACCAGGTGTTCGCCCCCTCGTAGGCACCCGCCGTGAGGTCGAGACAGCCTTCATCGAAGGGCGAGGCTTCGCTGGGCCACGTGCAGGCCATCACCACCTCGGCCTGGGGGCCATCCATCCAGACCTTCATCTGGTGGCGATGGACCTCGAGGCCGGACGCGCAGGCGGCCAGCCACCCGGCGGTACAGGCGATGAACACGGTGACAGTGGCAGTTCGGTGCAGTCTCATGGATGCCTCGGAGTGCTCTCCCCTCCTACGTCCTTTCAACACACGACTTCTGGACAACTTCCACACATCTGCCTGACAAATGTCGCACAAGTCGTCGCTGCTTGTCTTGCCGTTCGGCCATCCACGGGGAACCACGTACCCTTCCGGGCGGTGCGGGGCATTGCGCCTGAAGCGCATCGGAGGGGCCTCCGTTGAGACGTACAGCCCCCTGCCGGACGTCTGTTCATGAAAGCCATCCTCCTCACGGGCCTGCTCGGCCTGACCCACGCGACGACCGCCGGGGCGACGTGCGTCCCCGTGCCCCACGCCGCGGAGGAGCAGGCGGCGCTCAACGCCTTCTGGAGCATGGACATCCGCCTGTGCCGACTTCCGAACGGCGCGAACAACGCCATCGCGGATCGGCTGTACGGCGTGATCTACGTGGACCAGGACTGGCTCGACTGGATCGCCATGCGCTACGGCAGCTTCGCCGTCACGGGGATCCTCGCCCACGAGTGGGCCCACCTCGCCCAGGGGCCGGTGGGTGGCACGGCGTCGGAGCTGCAGGCGGACTGCCTCGCGGGGGTGTTCCTCCGGGCGATGGGCCTGCCCGAGGTCGCGGTGGAGCAATTCGCCCTCGTGAGCTGGGTGGAGGCCTCCGACGCCGAGTGGTCCATCGACGGCCACGGCACCCGGGAGCTGCGCGTGGCGGCCATCACCCGGGGCTACTTCGGCTACACGGGGCAGCAGGGTCTCGATCTGGTGACCCTGTGTCCCCTGAGTGCCCGCTGACGACACCCGGCCGGTACCCGGTCACCGTGAACCTACGACCTCGTGACATTGTCACGCCATCCATCCGCTTCGACGCCGATTTCCTGTAGACGCGCTCCGACGACATGCACAAGGAGGACGTCATGGTTCGCTTCTTCCCGATGGTTCTCGGCCTGCTGGCCACGCCGGCGCTCGCCGACACCACCATCACCTTCCGGCAGCCCGGCAACGGCATGGAGGCCCCCCACGCGTTCGTGGACGGCACGAACGTCGGCACGGTGCGCCCCGGTCGCAAGGGACTCACCGTCCCGGCCACGCCGGGCACCCACGAGGTCCGCATCGCCCAGGACGTCGACGGGCGCATCGTCTGGTGCCACGGCACCGTCGATGTGCAGGCCGACGGCCGTGCCACCGTCTCCCTCGACCGGAAGAAGACCTCCGCGCTCACCTGCGTGGGCACCGCGACCAGTGCCGACGCGGCCTCCCCCAGCACCGTGGCCTTCGAGCTCACCCGTGGACTCGATGTCTGGCTCGCCCTGGACGGGGACAACCCCACGCGGCTGCCGAGGCAGCGGTTCGTGCTCCACTTGAGCCCCGGCGACCACGACATCGTGCTGTTCGAGGACGTCCAGGAGGATCTGGTGATCGCCCGGCAGTCCGTGGAGGTCCCCGCCGACGGCCCGCTCCGCGTGCGCTGCACCGTCGGCGGCTGTGAGGGCTTCGGTGACGGCCAAGGCGGGCAGACCGCGTCCCGCTGATCGCCGGCCAGACACGTCAAACCCCCGTCCGGAGCGTCCGAGCGGGGGTTTCGTAGACTGGCGCGGGCGATGGCGTCAGGACGCCGCCCGCTCCTCGTGCTCGTATCGGGTGGTGAGCTGCACGAGGGTGTCGAACCAGCCGGTGCTCACGGTCTCCGGGAAGCTGCCCTTCATGGCCTCATAGGCCTCCGGCAGCTTGAACCAGGGGATGCCGGCGTACTTGTGGTGCAGGGCGTGGATGCCGTTGTTGTGGGTGAGCCAGTTGGTCAGCGGCGAGGTGACCGTGCGCGTGTCGCCCACGGGGATGTTGTAGTGGTCGGTGATCTCGGACCAGTACAGCCAGGCGGTGAACCCGAAGACCATGGGAATGGCCCAGTACAGCACGAACAGGTGCAGGGCCCCGAAGGCGGCGAAGGCGGCAGGCACCAGCGTCCACCAGGCGAGCACGCCCCAGGCCTCACGGTCGCCCTTCAGGGTCTTCAGGGAGTCCGGCAGGATGTAGAAGGGCGCCAGGCCCAGCAGCGGGCGGCCGGCGTAGATCCACAGGGCCCGGCCGGTGCCCAGCGGGGGGTCCGGAAGCGTGGAGTCGGCGCTGCGCAGGCCGTACTTCACGTACTGCTCCCACAGGGGATCGATGTTCTGGCCCAGCAGGCGGTGGTGGGCCCGGTGCTCCGCACGGTAGCCGTTCATCGTGTACAGGAACGGCCAGGCCACGAGCGGTGCCACCCAGTCGTTGGCCTTCTTGTGGGCGAACAGCGTGTGGTGGCTGGCCTCGTGCAGCAGGGATTCGCCCAGGGCGAACATCTTCACGCTGATGAGGGCGAGCCACAGGGGGTACAGCCAGGGACTCGGGAACACGTGGGCCAGGGCGACCACGGCAGCGATCCACAGGTAGTCGCCCACGAGGACGACCACGCCGCGCCAGTTGCTGCGACCATAGAACTGCTTGGGGGAGACCTTCATCGGATTCCGGGGCGGGGGTTCGGGGAGGCCCGTCTATGGGGCGAACGCCGCCTTTCGCAAATCCGAAACGTCAGCTTCTTCCAAAGCGTGACGTTTCCGGCCTACCGGGAGGCCATGATGTCCTGGTGGCACTCGGCGGCCTGCACGAACAGGTCCTCGAAGGCCTGCACGGTGGCCTCGATGGGCCGGCCATAGCCGCCTCCCATGAGGACGATGCAGGGCACGCCGAGGCGGCGGACCTCCTCGAAGACCATGTGGTTGCGGGCCTGCATGCCGTTGTGGCTCAGGGCGAGCTTGCCGAGCTTGTCCTGCTCGAGACCGTCGACGCCCGCCTGGAACAGGATGAGGTCGGGCCGGCAGGCCAGCGCCTTGGGCAGGGCGTCCTGCAGGGCCTGCAGGAAGGGGCCATCGGTGGTGCCGGCGGGGAGGGGCACGTCGAGGTCGGAGCGGACCTTGGTGAACGGGTAGTTGGCGCCGCAGTGCATCGAGAAGGTGAACACGGAGTCGTCGCCGGCGGTCATGGCGGCCGTGCCGTCGCCCTGGTGCACGTCGAGGTCGACCACGAGGACCTGCTTCACGCCGCGCTTCTGGGCGTGCCGGGCGCACAGGACCAGGTCGTTGAAGATGCAGTAGCCGCCCCCGCGATCGTGGAAGGCGTGGTGGGTGCCCCCGGCGAGGCTGGCGGCGAGCCCGCCGTGCTCGAGGACGAGCTCGGTGGCCTGCAGGGCGGCGCCGGACAGGGCGAGGGTGCGGTCGATGATGGCGTCGGTCCACGGGCGCAGGCCGATGTGCATGATGGCCTTGCGGTCGAGGGTGCCGTCCATGAAGGCGTCGACGTAGGCGGGATCGTGGGCCCGCTTGAGTTCCTTGCGGGTGGCCCGGCGAGGGATGCGGATGTCGACGAGGCCCGCGGCGGCGTGGGGCTCCATGGCCTCGGCCACCAGGCGGTAGCGCTCGCGGGGGAAGCGGGCGGAGGGGTCGATGCCGTCGGTGTAGACGGGGTCGTAGAAGAGGGGCATCGGGGGCAAGGACATCACCGGCGAAAGAGGCAGCATGGACCTATCGGTACACCCGCTCCCGCCGCAAGGCGGGAGCGCCCCGTTCCCAGGCCCGCGCCCGTGCCCGTGCCCGACGGAACACCGCCAGAACGACATTCCGTAGGGGCGGGCCTTGGTCCGCCCGCCGACCCTTCGCGGTCGAATGCCCGATAGGGGGGATAGGGGGGTCAGACCGCAACCTGTGACATCTTCTCGGACCTCCAACACCGGGTCGCACGGCCCCCGACGGACCAACGCCAGGACGATGAACCGTACGGGCCCTGCTTGCCGGGCCCGTCCCCGATGGATCACCGCCAGAACGACATAGCGTAGGGGCGCTGCTTGCTGCGCCCGTCCCCCGATGGATCAACGCCGAGACGGATCAACGGCGAAAGCGACGCCGACGCAGTCGGGCGCGGCAAGCAGCGCCCGTTCGATTCAATGCCCAAAGGGACGCCAACGCAGTCGGGCGCGGCAAGCAGCGCCCCTACGCTTCAACGCCCAAAGGAAATCCTCAGCCTATCCGTCCCCATGGTGAGCCCAGACCTCAGCCAACCCCTCCTCCAACGACCTCACCGAAAACCCCAGGTCCCGCTCGGCAGCCGACGAATCGAACGCCACCCACAGCGGCGTCGGCACCGGAACCACCACCGGCCCCTTCCCGGCCATCTCCTTCAGCCGCTGAACCACCCGATACGGCGAGATCGGCGGGCCCGCGAGGTTGTACGACCGCCCCACGCTCTCCTCGTTCCCCAGCGCGCCGACGACCGCCTGGGCCACGTCTCCGGCATGCACCTGGGGCACGCCCGCGGTGGGCTCCAGCGAGAACCGACGCCGCATCGAGGCCAGGTACCGCTGGGTGAGCATCTGATCCCTCGACCCGTAGATCGGCCCAGGCCGCAGGGCCGTGAGGTGCAGACCGTGCTCCTCGGCGAAGGCCCAGGCCGCCTTCTCCGCCAGGCGCTTGGTGCGGGAGTAGCGCCAGTCGGTGGTGAGGTCGGTGATCTGGCGCACGCGCAGGCGGGACAGGTCGAGCAGCTCGTGATCCTCACGGATCGGCCGGTACAGCCGCATCTGGTAGACGGCCACCGACGAGATCCAGACCACCCGCTTCACGCCGGCGTCCCTCGCCGCCTCGAGGACGTTCTGGGCGCCCTCGACGTTGGTGCGCTCGTACTCGGCGTAGCCGCCGTTGCCGGACAGTAGCGCCGCGTTTGAGACGATGGCGTCGCAGCCCTCGAACGCCTCACGAAGGGCGTCGGCATCGGCGAGATCGGCCTTGGCGAAGGAAACGCCGTGCGCCTTCAACCAATCGCCCTTGGACGGCGTGCGGACGACCCCGCGGACGGCATGGCCGGCCGCGGCGAGCGCCCGGGCGATGTGGCTGCCCAGGAATCCCGTGGCGCCGGTGAGTGCGATGGTCATGGAACTCCCTCCCGATCCACGAATACCACAGGTTCTTCGAGCAGAACCCATGACCCGTGCGCATGCGCGTGCGCGTGCGCGGCCTCCCCGTCTGCCCGGCCAAGGCGACCGCGCGTCGCTTCGAAGCCCCAGCGCCCCCAGGGGGCCCCGTACGTCCAACGCCATGGGCCACGTCTTCGAGAGGTCGCTTTCGCCCGACACGTACGGGCGCCCCTCGGGGCGCCGGGGATAGGAGCGTCGTTGCCGTGGCCGCCGGGGCGGGGTCGCGCACGCACACGCGCACGCACAACGGGTCACGGAACTCCAAAGGTGACTTCCAAGCATCTTTCCAGTACCCTCCGCCCCCCACGGAGGTCCCCCATGTTCCGCATTCTCCCGTTCTTCCTGCTCGCCTGCACCCCAGAGCCCACGCCCGACGAGCCCACCGCCGCCGACAACTTCGGCCTCACCGAGTCCAGCGGCGACATCGCCTGCGACAACCTGCAGACCGATCGCTGCCTGTTCCCCTTCCCCACCGACCACTACCTGTCGGTGGATGACGACGGCCGCACCTTCGTGGACATCCACCCGGACGCCATGCCGATGTCCCGCCACCACGGCCGCACCGATCCCGTCCACCTGCAGCGCAACGACGGCTTCGGCGCCTCCTCCCCCATCCACTTCATGCTGCCGGGCGCCACCCTGGGCGACCTGGAGGTCTTCGACATCGAGGGCAGCGTCGGCGATGCCTACCCCACCGTCCTGGTCGACCTCGACGACGGCACCGTCATCCCCCACTGGCTCGAGACGGACCACCTGGCGGACCTGGCCGGCGAGACGGTCTTCAACATCCGCCCCGCTGTACCGCTCCCCCGAGGCCACCGGGTCGGCGTGGGCGTCCGCCACCTGGTCGACGAAGCCGGCACCCCCGTCCCCGCCGCCGACGGCTTCCTCGCCCTGCGCGACGCCGTCGCCTCCGACCTGAAGGGCGTCCACGCCCGCCGCGCCCACTTCGAAGACGACCTCTTCCCCGCCCTCGCCGAAGCCGGCTTCGCCCGCGACGACCTGCAGCTGGCCTGGTCGTTCACCGTGGCCACCGACGCCAACGCCGCCACCAACCTGCCCCTGATGCGCGACCGCATGTTCGCCGCCCTCGACCAGCAGGGGCCGACCTTCGAGATCGTCGAGATCGTCGAGGACCCCCACCCCTCCATCGCCTTCCTGGTCGAGATGACCGCCCAGGTCCCGAGCTTCCTGCTCCCGCCGGACGAGCGCGGACTCCGGGTCTGGCACACCGACAACGACGGCCTGCCCGCCGCGGACGGCTTCGAGACCGTCCCGTTCCGCCTGCAGATTCCCCACTCGGTCCTGGAGTCCGGCGAGCCCGCCCCCACGCTGCAGTACGGGCACGGCTTCCTCGGCACCTACGCCGAGGCCAACAACGGCTGGCTGCGCGACATGGCCGACGACTTCGGCTTCCTGATCCTGTCCGCCAGCATGCAGGGCATGCAGACTTCCACCTTCGACGTGTGGCTGGCCATCCTCGGCGAGAACGCCACCGACTTCCCGCTGCTGGCCCACGAGGGCATGCAGGGCGTGGTCAACCACCTGGCCCTGCAGCGCTGGGTGAAGACGGGCCTGCAGGACGGCACCGACGAGGTCTTCACCTTCGAGGATGGCACCTCCGTCGCCTCGGGCGAGGTCTGGTACTACGGCAACTCCCAGGGCGGCTCCGTGGGCACCATCGTCAGCGCCACCAGCCTCGACATCGACCGCGCTGTGCTCGGCGTGCCGGGCAGCGGCTACCCCTTCCTGCTGCAGCGCTCCACGGTCTTCGCCGGCTACGCCGCGGCGCTGAACGCCGTCTTCGAGGATCCGCTGGCCACGCTGGACTGGCTCGCCTTCGTCGGCACCGGCTGGGATCAGTTCGACCCGCTCACCTTCGCCGTCCACCTCTCCCACGACCCGCTCCCCGGCACCCCGGCCAAGCAGGCGCTGCTGCACGTGGCCAAGGAAGACGCCCAGGTCCACAACGAGGCCAGCTTCATCCTCGGCCGGGCCACGGATGCCGTGCTGATGACGCCTGCGGTGCGGCCGGTCGACCTGATGGACGAGCAGCCGTATCCGTACGAGGGGCCGTCGGCGGTGGTGGAGGTAGACTTCTCGGTTCCCGACGACGTGACGCCGCTGGACCCGCCAATGGACGAGACGGACACCCATGGGTGGCTTCGGAAGTGGGGGCCGACGCAGGAGCAGATGGTGCACTTCCTGCGCACCGGCGAGGTCATCGACGTGTGCGACGGCAGTCCCTGTGTCACCGAGGGTGAACCGGGCTGATGTCCCGCTCCATCGACAGGACCGTCCCACCTCACCCATGATGCAGTGACCGCCACGACGGAGCTGCCGGCCATGGATCCCAAAACGAGGAAGCACCTGAAGACCGCTGCCCTGCTCGTCCTCATGGCACCGCTCGGCGTCGTCGTGGGTGCCATGGGCGGCAACAACTGGTGGCCCTACACCGAGCCCCACCTGTACGGCTTGCGCGACCGGACCTACGGATGGAGCGGCACCTACGACTCCCGGAGCGGCGACTACTCCGTGACGTACACCTCCCACGGATTCGAGCGATTTCTTCCGGCGGACCATCTGTACGTCGAGGAGCGCCCTCCAGATACGTCCCGTTGGTGGCACCATCCGGCCACGCTTCCCGGCGGATACCCGTTGGACCTTCGGGCCAGCGTTCCCCCCACTCCGGACCAACTGCACGACCTGACCCAGCGCCTGCGCACCACCTGGTCCCACCTGGAGAAGGTCACGGGACGCCCCATCGACGGCGGCCTGGACCTGACGCTCATCCACATGACCGGCCTTCCGGCTTCATGGAGCGCACACCAGACACTCGATTCCGACGATCCCCACGCCCAGGTGTTCTGGACGTTCGTCCTGGAAGACGAGGTCGAGCCCGGTACCCTCGGTCCCGAGGTCGATGATGCCCTGGACCACCTCCTGATCCACGAACTCGGCCATCACCTCGTCGACGATGCCCTCGTCACCCACGACTTCGAGAACACGTTGGGCCCCGTCACCTGGGAAACCCGCTGGTTCCTGGAAGGCCTGTGTGAGTGGTTGGCGCTCTCCTACACGCGCGAGGGCCGACCCGACAGCTACCGGGGCATCCTGGAGACCCGCCACGTCGGCACGGTCCTGGCCGATCCGCAGCTCCGAGAAGGCATCTGGACCTGGTCCGACCACAACGACGAGACCTCCTTCCGGGATGTCGACGCCTACGGGGCCTCCCTCCTCATCTTGGAACTGTGGACCCGTCACCGCCCGCTGGCGGACATCCTCATCGAGCTCGAGGCCCTGCCTCGCTCTGCCGTCGGCACAGACCTCCGCGCAATGATCACCCGGGATCTCGGCATGAGTTTGGATGCCATCCTCGATGCGGCGCACGCGTTGGGCGTCGAATTGGCCCATGGGGAATCTTGAGCACGCGGTAGCGTACGGGCGCTGCTTGCCGCGCCCGTACCCGATGGCCTCGCCAATGCCCATGGGTTGAACGGGCGCCCCTTGGGGCGCCGGGGTGGGCGTCAACGCAGTCGTTCGGATTCGGATTCTCGGTCCCCGACGACGTGACGCCCCTCGATCCCCCGGTGGACGAGACGGACACCCATGGGTGGCTGCGGAAGTGGGCGCCGGCGCAGGAGCAGATGGTGCACTTCCTGCGTACTGGCGAGGTCATCGATGTCTGCGACGGATCCCCGTGTGTCACCGACGGTGAGCCGTAGGCGACGGATTCGCCGGCTCGCCTCATGGTCAAAACTCACACGGAGATAGCGGAGGAGTCGGAGCAATCGGAGAATTCATGAAAATGTCCTCCGTTTCCTCCGCCTTCTCCGCTGCCTCCGTGTGAGGCCCAGCCACCCTTTGGATGACGAGCCTACCCCCCATGCGTCTCCCGCCAGGCCTTCTCCAGCCCCTCCCGGTCCTCCGGATGCGCCAGGCTGATCAACAACCGCGCCCGCTCCCGCAGCGACCGGCCGAACAGGTTCACGATCCCGTACTCCGTCGCCACCCAGTGCACGTGGGCCCGGGTCGTCACCACACCAGACCCCGGCGACAGCGTGTTCACGATCTTCGGAAAGCCCTTCTTCGACCGGCTGGTCACCGCGATGATCGGCTTGCCGCCCGGTGAGATGGCCGCGCCTCGCAGGAAGTCCATCTGTCCGCCCACGCCGGACACCATCCGATGGCCCACCGAGTCGGCGCACACCTGGCCCGTCAGGTCGATGGCCACCGCCGAGTTGATGGCCACCACCTTGGGATTCCTGGAGATGACGTCCGGCCGGTTCACGTAGGTCACGTCCAGGTTCTGCACCGACGGGTTGTCGTGGACGAAGTCGTACAGCCGCCGTGTGCCCAGCAGGAACGCCGAGATGGTCTTGCCCGGGTGGATCTTCTTCCGGCTGTTGTCCACCGCACCACAATCGAGCAGGTCGAGCATGCCGTCGGACCACATCTCCGTGTGCACGCCCAGGTGCCTGTGGCCCGTCAGCGCACGGAGGACGGCGTCGGGGATGGCGCCGATGCCCGCCTGCAGCGTGGAGCCGTCGTCGACGATGTTGGCCACGTGCCGGCCGACCTCGAGCTCCTCCTGGCTGGCCCCCCCGAAGCGGGCCTCCGGCAGCGGCTCGTCGACGTGCACGGCGTGGTGGATTCGGCTCACGTGGATGAAGCCGTCACCGTGGACCCGCGGCATCTGCGGGTTGATCTGGGCGATGACCACCTGGGCGACTTCGAGTGCGGCGAGGACCACGTCGACCGACACGCCCAGGGAGCAGTAACCGTGCTGATCCGGCGGCGAGACGTGGATGAGGCAGGCGTCGGCCACCCGGTGCCCGTCCCGCAGCAACCGCGGCACCTCCGACAGGAACACCGGTACGTAGTCCACGTGGTCGTAGTCCACCGAAGACCGCACGTTGTGGCCCACGAAGAGGTTCATCACCCGGAAGTTGTCAGCGTACTGCGGCTTGGCGTAGGCCGCCGGCCCCTCGGTATGCAGGTGCAGGATCTCGAGCCCCTCGAACAGCTCCGCCTGGGCCACCATCCCCCGCACCAGCGCCTGGGGCGTGGCGCCGCCGCCGTGGATGAACACGCCGCGGCACCCCTGCAGCGCCTCGACGGCCTCTTCCGGTGTCTCGTGAACCTGCATGGAACCCACCCTCCGTGTCATCCTCTCCACAACGGTCTCCTGTCGCACCCCGGACCATCGGGCAAGCCACGGGAGACGTACAACCCCGAACGGATGATCCCCGCCGGGGCGGCTTAGGATCCCTACAGATGGAGGCAGGCATGACACCCACCACGAAGGTCCTCGCCGGGGCGCTGCTCATGGCAGCCGGCTGCCGGTTCAGCCTCACGGCCGACCAGGACATCGACCCACCCGTCCCCGTGGTCCAGAACGTCGAGCTGGGCGTCAAGGCCGAGGACATCACGCCCCCCGTCACCGACGCCGGCTACCCGCTGGACGGCACCGCCTGGCGCCTGCACCCCTACCGCCACGCCACCTTCTCCCTGACGGGCCCGAACCTCACCATTCTGGTCGATCCCGTCCCCGACGCCTTCCAGCACGCGCCGCCTCCACAGGCCGGCCTCATCCTGGTGACCGACGTGCACCCGGACCACCTCAACGTCGACCTGCTCAAGCAGCTCGCGGGCCCGAAGACGGTCGTGGTGGCCCCCCAGGCCGTCGTCGACCAGCTCCCGGACGGCATCGACGCCAAGCCGCTGGCCAACGAGCACAGCCTGCAGGAGCAGGGCGTCCAGATCCAGGCCGTGGCCATGTACAACAACCACCGCGGCCCCGACCCGGGCAAGCTGTACCACGAGAAGGGCCGGGGCAACGGCTACCTGCTCACCCTCGAGGGCCACCGCCTGTACATCTCCGGCGACACCGCCTGCACCCCCGAGATGCGCGGCCTGCACGATATCGACACCGCCCTGGTGTGCATGAACCTGCCCTACACCATGCCCCCCGAGGAGGCCGCCGCCTGCGTGAACGCCTTCCACCCGAAGGTGGTGATCCCCTACCACCACCGCGGCCAGGACCCGGCGGAGTTCACCCGCATGGTGGAGGGCAGCAAGGTGCGCCTCCTGAGCTGGTACGGGGATCCTGCGAACTAGTCCCGCCCCTCAAGACCCGTGCCCGCGCCCGTGCCCGACAGGCGATTCCCAGAAAACCGCCCGTCCCCCCAGCCAACCGTGACCCGTGCGCGTGCCCCTGCGCGTGCGCGGCCGCCAAGCCCGTCCCCCAGCGCCCTCCGAAACACCGCCCCCTTCCCCAAGTGAACGGTGACCGTGCCCCTGCGCATACGCGCCCGCCGTACAGATTGACAACCCAAACATGCAGGTTCTAGCCTCCTCCACGAGGACTCCATCCACCTCGCCGACGAGAGCCAGCCATGCATCGAGGTCCGACACGCCAGCCGCTCGTGCTCATCCTCCTCATGCTCGGCGCCTGCCGCACCTCCGACGATCCAATCACCCCCACAGGCGTCTTCGACCCCGTCGCCCAGCCAGAGCCCGACCCCTACCCGGACGACGCCCACGCCAACAGAAGCGGCGATCCCGACGAGGTCGCCACCTTCTACGACGACCTGCCCGAGGGACACCCCTACAAGGCCATGAAGGACAGCGTCCTGGCCATCCTCACGAACGACTCCTCGGCCCTGACGAGGTTCCGGGACGTCGTGCGGGTCAACCGTCCGCCGAGGCCCGATCGCCCCATCAAGGTGGCGATCACCGAGTACGGGTTCCTGGCCCCGCGTGTGACGGAGTGGCGCGTCCAGCAGTGCCTGCGAACCACCTTCGACACCAGGGATCCCGCCCGGCACAACTGCCACCCCAAGCTGCGCGACTGGGTGGAGGCCGACGTGACCTTCGAGGACGGCGTCATGTCGTTCCTGCCGCCAGCCGCCGATCCTGCGCTCGCCGGGGCCTGCGCCATGGTGGCCCGCCGGTATCACCACTTCCTGATGGAGCCGGACTGCACCCCCGAAGTGAATTTCGTCGGCCTCGGCTTCGACGATCGGGGCGAACAGGTCGCGGCCTTCCGGGGAACCCACCAGCTCAACCTCGGCGAGGTCTCCCTCACCGACCACCCGCCCCTGCAGACGGTGTGGCCCGAGGTGCGGGTGCGGCCGTCTCCGTTCGTCGACGAGCGCATCCTCGAGCTGACCTGGACGCCGCCCGCCGACGAGGACCCCGAAGTATCGCAGGCGACGGACGCCCACGTCTGGTCCTGGTTCCACCCTTCCGAGGGCAGCATGACCGCCGGCACCCACGGCTTCAGCAAGGAGCTCGACGGGGGCCGGCTGCACATGCAGATCGGCTGGGCCATCGCGGACGACGATCGTGCATCGCGGCTCACCGTCAGCCTGTCGATGGCGCGGGACGTGGCCATGAACTGGTGGTTCGACAACGGCCTCTACGTGTTCGACGTGGTGCAGCAGGACGACGGCACCTTTGCCGTGTATCCGGTGGACCTTCCGGGCCCCCTCCCGTGACCTTCCGACCCGCCCCCCAAAAACCCGTACCCGCGCCCGTGCCCGTGCCCGTGCCCGACAGGCGATTCCCAGAAAACCGCCCGTCCCCCAAGGAGACCGTGACCCGTGACCCGTGAGCGTGCGCGTGCGCGGCCGCCCGTTCCCGAACACCGCTTCACCAGACCCGTACCCGCGCCCGCGCCCGGCCCCAACACCCCGCCACCGCACACACGGGCGGACCAAGGCCCGCCCCTACATCCCCACCATCTCGATCCTCACATCCGCCCCTTTTGCCCCGACCTGCACCACCGACCGCATCGGCCGATCCGCCACCCAGCTCGGCGCATCCGGCCGCACCTCGTAGATCGCCCGTCCGCCTTCCCAGCGGGTCACGACCCGTCCGACCCCGTGGGCCGCCTGACCGCCCACGTCGATGACGAAGTTGCTGCTGGCCTCCCCGACGAACGGCATCCGGGCATCCGGCAGCGCGGGGTCGAAGCGGACGTGGGCCGCCGCGGCCGCCTGGCCGTACTGCTCCACCCACAGCTCCGACAGCTCCATCGCTTCGCCATCCACCAGGAAGCGTTGACGCAGCGTGCGCCAGGGCTGCACGTGCACCAGGTCGACGTGCCGGTCACCCCTCGACACCGCCCAGGATTGCACCTGCCCCTGCTCGTGGATGGTCCGGAGCAGGCCCGGCCGTCCCTCGACCGCCTCCACCCGGTAGTGCCCCTTCGACAGCCCGGCCTGGGTCTGCGACAGCGCCACCTGGAACGGCACGAGTCCGGCGATGCGCACGGGCCGCGTCTCCTCCCCGTCGATCGTCAGGCTCGCCTTCTTCGCCAGCGAGCGGTGGGACAGATCGAGCACCGCCATCACGGAGTCCGCCGAGTGGCCCATCGTGTTGCTGTTGCGCTTCTTCTGGGGCCCCACCGGCCAGGGGCCACGGTAGTCCACCACGATCTGCTCGCCGCGGAAGCTCTCGTAGCGCAGGGTCAGGTCGATGCGTTCCCGGGTCGAGCGGTCCTCCACCTGCACCGGCGACTGCTTGCGCTGCAGCGGGATCTCCGGCAGCACGTCGGGCGCCATCTCGCTGACGATGGTCTGCACCTTGTCGAGCGAGGCATCCTTGGCGATCCACAACGGCCCGTCCGGCGTGGTGATGCGGGCGTACTCGTGCATGTCGTAGTCGGTGTGCCGCGTGCGGAAGACCAGGTCGAGATCGTAGGTCATCCCGAAGGCCTGCAGCGGCGCCACGGGCAGGTCGAAGACCGCCGCCTGCCGGTAGCGGACGCCACTCGGTCGCTCCGCCGACTCCATGCGGACCCGGTCCGCGTAGTCGAGCACGGGGCCCTCCGGCGTCAGCTCCTTCAGGCTGGAGCACCCCATCATCACCAGCGCGATCCACCAGCGTCCCACGACGTCCTCCCGAGCTGCGGGCCGGTCCTCGACCCCTGCGTCCTCATGATCCCACGGATGGAAGCATCGAACCCCCACGGGGTTGCAACGGGTACCCATCGGCCCGCGAAGGGTCTCCTTTGCAGGCGCGTCTCGCGGGGTACAATGCCGCACCAGCGAAAGAGCACATGGCCAACGACTCCATCGACCGCAAGAAGACCGCCTCCATTCCCTCCCCCACGGGAGATCCCGCCGACGCACCTCCCCGTGCCCCCGGACTCGCACGGGTACGTGGTGCCACCATGCTGCCATCGCTCGGCTCCGACAGCGTGGTCCCGCAGCCCATCTCCCCCCACGAGGAGCTGCCCCACCTGCGCGACCTGCTGTCCGACGACGACGCGCCGCCCCCCGAGTTCTGTGCCGCACCTCGCTCTCTGCCCCCCGCCGAGGTGGACTACAGTCCCACCCTGTCCGAATTCGGCGACGCCGGCATGCCCGACACCCTGCCCGGCGACGTGCCCGAGCCCCTCTCCCTGCCCCCTCGTCGTGGCACCGTCGTCGAGGGCGCCGAGCACCTGGCCCGCACCATCGACCCCGCGGCGAAGAAGAAGCGCCCGGCCCGGTCCACCCCGCCCAGATCCGCCCCGGCAGGCCCCACCCCGGTAAAGGCCGCCCCCATCAACGGCGGCCACAAGGCCACCGACCCGAAGGGCCGCGCCCTGCGTCCCCGCGACCCGAGCGGCCACGAGCTCCTGCGCCCCGGAAGCCGCCTCGGCCAGTTCACCCTCGATCGGCTCATCGGTGAGGGTGCCACGGCGTCCGTCTGGGCCGCCAAGCACACCCAGCTCGGCTCCCCGGTCGCCATCAAGGTCTTCCGCCGGCGTGATCTGTCCTTCGGCACCGTGCTCGGCGAGGCACAGGCCGCCGCCGGCATTCCCAGCCCCAACGCGATCTGGGTGTACGACGTCGGCTCCTTCGACGGCCACCACGCCATCATCATGGAGCTGTGCGCGGACGGCGAGAAGGTCGCCCGTTCCCTGCGGGCGGCAGAAGACGCCACCACCGAGGAGTCCGTACGCTGGATCGCCCAGGCGGCCCTCGGCGTCGAGGCGGCCCACAAGGGCGGCATCTTCCACAAGGACATCAAGCCGGCCAACATCCTCATCAACCCCACCGATGGCCGCGCCCAGATCACCGACTTCGGCCTCGCCAACCCGGCCCTGTGGCGCAAGAACCGCGCGCCCGCCAAGCGGGAGAGCCGGGCCACCGTGTGCATCGACGCCCCCAAGGTGCGCACCTCCCAGATGGACCCTCACGCCGCCATCCGCGGCAAGGTCCGCGTGGGCACGCCGGAGTTCATGGCGCCCGAGCAGGCCGCCGGGCTGCGCAAGGATCTCGATCCCCACAACCCGGTGCACCGCCGCTACCTCGTCACCCTCGACGTCTACGGCCTCGGCTCCACCCTGTACACGCTGCTCGCTGGCCGGCCGCCGTACCCCTTCGGCAACCTCACGCCCGCCAAGGCCACCGCCGAGCAGATCATGCAGCAGGCCATCAGCGTGCCGCCGCTGCCCCTGGCCAACCTGCGGCCGGATCTGCCCAAGCGCCTGGTGGCCATCGTCGACAAGGCGATGCACCGGGATCCCCGCAAGCGCTACGACACCGCCCAAGCCCTGCACGACGACCTCGACGCCTGGCTGCGGGAGCACCCCACCAGCCTCGACGTCACGCCGCTGCAGCGGGGGCTCGTGCACATCAAGCGCGAGCGCGTGCGGCTGGGCATCAGCGCCGGCTTCGTGGCCCTGGTGATGGTCAGCTCGTCCATCGTGTACGCGCAGATGGGCCAGCTGCGGGAGCAGCGCGACGAGATCAGCAGCAACCTCATCCTGCTGGCGAACCAGTCCGCCGCCCTCGAGAAGACCGAAGGCGAGCTGAAGAACACCACCGACGACCTGCAGCAGACCACCGCCAACCTACAGCAGACCGAAGGCGAGCTGAAGAACACCACCGGACGCCTGCGCACCACCGAGAAGTCCCTCGAGCAGAAGAAGGCCGACCTCGACCAGACACGCGGCGAGCTCGAAGCCCTGTCGCTCACCCACGCCGAGACCACCCAGCGCCTCGCCGAGACCACCCAGCACCTCGAAGACACACGCAACAAGCTGTTCGACACCGAGAACACCCTGGCCCTCACCCAGGACGAGCTGACCGACACCATCTCGCTGCTGGGCAACACCCGCACCGATCTGGCAGACACCCAGGCCCGCCTGGAAGACACCACGCTCAAGCTGTCCCAGGCCAACCTCGACCTGCTCTCCACCCGCGACGCCCTCGCCTCCACCACCGGCCAGCTCGCCCAGACCCAGCGGGATCTGCAGCGCGCCGAGAAGGAGCGAGACGCCCTGCAGGTGGCCCTGGACGCCGCCAACGAGGAGGGCGAGCGCCTGACCGACGAGGGCAACGTCCTGCGCCGCAAGCTGAACCAGCGCATCCGGCAGGTGGAGGATCTGCAGAGCCGGCTCAAGGACGAGCAGGCCCGCGTGGCGCAGCTCAAGCGCGATCTGAACGACACCACCAGCGCCTACAACGAGCTGCAGGAGCGGCTGGCGGCTTTGACCAACGCGCTGAATCCGTAGGAACGGACAGACCCAGGTCCGCCGGTGCGCGTATCCGGCGGGTCGGCGGGGGGACCAAGGCCCGCCCCTACGATCTCTGACCGAACCACACGCATCCGCCATGGCGGTGCGGCCATGTGGCCCCAAGGTGCAGTTTCAGGCCGGATCGCCCCAGGTCATCACCAGCTCCACCTGCACCGACGGCGCCAGGCTGAGGGCCACCGGGCAGTCCTCGGCGGTCTTCCGCAGCACCTTGCGGGCCCGCTCGTCCCAGTCGCCGGGCACGTGCATGGCCACCTCGATGCGGCCCACCTGACGCGGCGGGCCGATCATGTGCTTGGTGGCCGTGGCCGTGATGCCCTGCAGGTCCCAGCCGTTCTTGTCGGCCTTGATGCCCATCACGGTCATCATGCAGGTGACGAGGGAGGTGACCAGCAGATCGGTGGGCGAGAAGGTCTCGCCGCGGCCGTGGTTGTCGGTGGGGGCGTCGGTGACGAGGGCGTGGCCGGAGGGGCCGTGGGTGGCCTCGCAGCGGAGCTGGCCTGGGTAGGTGAAGGTCTGGGTGACGGGCATGAGGGGCTCCTTGGTGGTGGAGCATAGCCTGAGCGGTCATGCACACAGAACTGTTGTGGATTGTATCCCCAGCGCTCCTACATATGCTCGTACCCAAACGACGCGAGCGACGGTATCGAGGATGTCGACATCGCCGGTGTCCGGTGGGGTCACAAGCATCACTCCAGTTCCAACCTCGACTCCACGCCCCAGTACTCATATGGGTCGTCCGGAATCGGCCAGTCCGGCAGCGACGGATCCCCCTGGCAGGCGTAGCGCACCATCCCCGTACGGCGCACCTTCTCCAGGCTGCCGTCGTCCTGCTTTATGTCGTAGGCGAGGGAGACTTCGATGGTGCGGGCGTCGTCGTCGTAGTCGAAGGTGATGGCGCAGCGATCTTCGTATTTCGTCGGGTAGTCGGCGTCTTCAGGATCGTAGCGCATGGCGGTGACTCGGCCGTAGGTGTCGTATTCGATGGACGTGGCGACTTCGAGCTGGAGGGGGTCGGCCCAGGGCATGGAGGCGTTCCAATAAAACGTGCCAAAGATCGCTGGCGGGCGATTGAACTGGGTTCGAAAAGCCGCATGATTTCCTGGCACCCAAAGTCTGGATCTATGTTCCAGCAAATACCTAGCCCGAACACATGAAGCCACACCGGTGCCCTCCCAGCGCTCTGGTTGATCGGTTTCAGACAACTCCACGATGACTCCGAAGGATCGGTGGGCGTCAAAATCATTTTCATCCCACGCATGCAGGGTCTGTTCCACATCCACCAACAATCGATCAGGTTCGCGTTGATAGGTCAATGCGCTGAAGTTGATTCGTTCTCGGTCGTCGACTGCATCGCTCCACGCATCCGTACCAGGTTCCAGGTACCCCCTGCCACCACCAAATACGCGACTTGCAAGCTGCACGTGAATAGGTCTCCCCACATCATCGAATCGAAAGACGTCCGCGACGCCCAGCTCCGACTCCACGTCTACTTCGTACAAGCTGGCATACGTCGAAAGCGGATGCGGCATCGCCAAATACCGACCCTTTTTGTCCGCGATGATACCTTCATCCATTGGGCGTTGTCTTTCCCAATCGAATGTTCCGTCATCGCTCGCCACATTGACATACCTGGCGTCCCTGGGCTCTGTGCTCAGATACCGCAACGGACCCCACTCCGATTCTATGTTCTTCCAACGTAGCGTTCGGGTCTTGGTGAAGCCTCCATTGGTGGTGTGCCAAAAACGAATCTCGTTGTCCTGCAGATGGTAGCCATCTGTACTTATTTCCGTTTCTATCGCACTATCGATCTCGTACGAATGAACATACTCCAGAGCCTGCAACGCATCTAGATCATCAAAGTACATACGACTATGTGACCACTCCGGTGCTTCAACCACCTCGCCTTCATTTGCTCCATCAACTCCATTATTGAAGAATCTCACGCCTTCCGTCATGATATCGACATGGCTTTGGCCCAGTTCAACAAAGACTGCTTGCCTTCGCCTATAGTCGCCATACAGCATCATTGACCTTATATTATACAGCTCCTCGTCAAGATGCATCGCCGACATCCGTCGTGACATTGCAATATGCGCCATGGGGCGCGAAGATACTGGCCCGACGTCCCGTGAGTAGGCGTCGAAGAGCTGTTCATCCGTCTCAGTGCCCGAATTTGAATATCCGAACTCAACCATGTCGACGAGATAGTCCGTCCCCGCCTGCATCAGGTACCAATCCTTCTTCGGCAACTCCGAGGGAAAGCGAAGTGAATCATTGATTCCCCGATTGAGCGCCCTGAACGGCTCTGCCAAATAGAACCCGGTCGGCAGGTCATCATGGTCGACAGAACAGCCCACTGTATCTGGCCGCCGCGTGAAGTCGGGATCCTCACGGCAGGCACACAGCGTCAACCACAACAGCTGCGACCAGCGTCCTCTGTTCCGCAACACGGAGAACTCCAGGATCGAATCACGATGCTGTTTCATCAAGGAGCTCCTGGTTGTCCGGGCGGCCACGCCGATGGAACGGGGAGGCCCGCAGCCCCGGCCGACTCTTGAAAAGCCTCAATGCCCGGATCCGGACTGAAGCTGACGGGTTGACACCCACCGGCCTGACTATCGACCTGCAATGCCAGCGTATCCCAGTCGCCATGGGTCAGGGGCAAGCCTGTATAGAGGAACTGCGGCGACTGCAGGTAGGCGGAGCAGATGCTACGGAGGTTTTCGATAAGCAGTTCCTCACTTCCCTGGGCGTCGTTGACGTAGGCGTCCACGGTTGTGGAGTCGGGGCACAGGTCCACGCTGGATGGGCCGCCACCGTTCATGCCAAGCGGCGAAAGCGGTGTCCAGGTGCCCGACGTGGGGCATTGGGCCACCGTGAAGACCGACTTGTTGACCCCCTCTTCCAGGAGTGTCTCGAGTCGCTGCACTTCGCCATGGGCCAGGAAACCCGTTCCGAGAAGCCGCCACTTGAGCTCAGAGACCAGCTCGGCAAGGGTTGCTCCGGGGGCGCGGTCCTTCACGGCTTGATCAATCCAGTCATCCCACTCATCAGGGTCGAAATACCGCTCGCCCGCATCGTTCTCGAGGGTGTCGATATCGCCCGGACGCGCCCGCGATGGTCCCCCGTTGGGACCGGAATCGTACGGGCGCTGCTTGCCGTGCTCGTACCCGATGTCTTCGCTTCGAGCGCTGGACGTACGGGCGTCCCTCGGGGCGCCCCGGCCCCGAATCCCCGGTCGGTTCGCGCACGCACACGCGCACGGCCAACGGGCCACGGCACCTCACGCCAGGCACGTTTCCCGAACCAAAGAAAACCCCTCCGCTTCCACCGCGCCTCCGATACTCCGTGTGAACCGGACGTCCCTCCAGCCCCCGAGTGGTCATGCCCAGCCTCACCGACCTGCACATCGACGACACCTACCCCCGCGACCTCCCCGCCGATCCGCTGGACACCAACACCCCCCGCCAGGTCCGCGGCGCCGGCCACTCCCACGTCGCCCCCACGCCGGTGGCCGATCCCAAGGTCCTCGCCGTGTCCCCCGAGATGCTCGAAGTCCTCGGCCTCGACCCGTCCGTGGCCACCACCCCCGACTTCGCCTCCCTCATGGGCGGCAACAGCCTGCTGCCGGGCATGAAGCCCTGGGCCGACTGCTACGGCGGCCACCAGTTCGGGCACTGGGCCGGACAGCTCGGCGACGGACGGGCCATCACCCTCGCCGAGGTGGTCACGCCCGAGCACGGCCGGCAGCAGCTGCAGCTCAAGGGCGCCGGCCCCACCCCCTACTCCCGCCGGGGCGACGGACGGGCCGTGCTGCGCTCCTCCATCCGTGAGTTCCTGTGTTCCGAGGCCATGCACCACCTGGGCATCCCCACCACCCGGGCCCTGTCGCTGGTCCACACCGGCGACGAAGTCCTCCGCGACATGTTCTACGACGGCCACGCCGCCTTCGAGCCCGGCGCCATCGTCTGCCGCGTGGCCCCCTCCTTCCTGCGCTTCGGCCACTTCGAGATCCACGCCATCCGCCGCGACGTGGACACCCTGCGCACCCTGACCGAGCACGCCCTCGCCCGTCACTACCCCCACCTGGGTCCGCTGACGCCCGAGTCCGTCGTCGCGATGTTCGAGGAGGTCAGCGACCGCACCGCCCTGCTCATCGCCCACTGGCAGCGGGTGGGCTTCGTCCACGGCGTGCTCAACACCGACAACATGTCCATCGCCGGGCTCACCATCGACTACGGCCCCTACGGCTGGCTGGAGCCCTTCGATCCCGGCTGGACCCCGAACACCACCGACGCCGAGGGCCGCCGCTACGCCTTCGGCAACCAGCCCGGCATCGGCTGGTGGAACCTGTCCCGCCTCGCCTCCGCCCTCGCCCCCCTGCTCGACGACCACACCGCCCTGCAGGCCGCCCTCGACCGCTACCCGGAGCTGTACGCCGGCCACCACCACCGCCTGCAGGCGAACAAGCTCGGCCTGGCCCAGCTCACCGGCACGCCCCCCACCGACGCCACGCCGGCCACGGGCGACTACGCCCTGCTGGGCCGTCTCGCCGAGCTCATGGGCCGCACCGAGACCGACTTCACGCTGCTGCACTGGCACCTGGCCGACGTCCCCACTGACGCCACCACCCTCGACGCCACCTCCGACCGGGCCCTGGTCGACCTGCTCTCGCCCGCCTTCTACCTGCCCACCGACCTGAAGGACGACCTGGTCAAGGACTGGGCCGACTGGCTGCGGGCCTTCTCCCGTCGCTCCGCCGTGGAGGATCCAGTGGAGCGCGCCGCCCGCATGGCCTCCGCCAACCCCCGCTACGTGCTGCGCAACTACATGTCCCAGCTCGCCATCGACGCATCGACCAAGGGCGATCACGACGTGCTGCAGGAGCTGCTCGCCGTGGTCCGGAACCCCTACCAGGCCACCGAGGCCCACGAGAAGTGGGCCGCACGCCGCCCGGACTGGGCGCGGCACAAGGCCGGGTGCTCGATGCTGAGCTGCAGCTCCTGAGTTCTACAGCACGTACTCCGGCGTCGTGCGCAGACCACTTTCTATTCATGCATGATAAGGTCTGTCTCGGGACCCTCGATACTCGGAGCATTCACAGATGACCCTCCCCCCCCCCCCGAAGAAAACCTATCGCGACCTGACCAACCTGTAGGCAGACGCCGTTCGCGAGGGATCGGCCTCGGTACCTCCATGGCTGCACTAGTAGGTTTCATCGTCTTGCTTCAACAAGGCACACCAGCGTCCGCGACATCTCAAGATACCGGCCTAATCCACTCCGATTCTACCCTGCAAATGGAGGGTTCAGGCCTACTCGCTGACTATTGGTCTGCTTGGCTGGAAGCTCGATTGGCTCCAACCAGCATCGCCAGCTATCTCGACGATTCAGAGGGTTTCCAGTTCGCGTGTGTTGACGAAACTCAACAGCCGGCATTTCGCCGTGGCAAAATGTACACCGCACGGGCCGAGGCGGCCGTCGCCGCCCATGGAATTTCAAATGGCATTCTATATTCGACAGAGGAGATAAGCCTTATCGCTCAGCAAGAAATGGCTGCCAGATCTCCTGGACCTTCGGATGTGGATACCGTCACCGCTCAACAACTACTGAACAACGCAAGATCAGATTCTCTGCTCGAGACAACGTCATGGCCACACGTCTCAACAGAAGGTGAGAACCCGACTCGACTCGACGTGCAATCCTCAATTGTAGACATTGGTGAGTGTCCAGAAGGAACGGTGCCTATACGTCAATACACAGTCGATGATATTGCGTCAGCCGGAAGCCTAGAGTCGTTCCTGACGTTTGCCGAGCCCATGGGCACGCCACCAGTTCCTTTCGATGCACATAAACATGTGGTGGCATCGCACTCAAACTACACTTCGTCATTTCAAGGAGCTCGGGCAATTTTCAATATCTGGAACCCCGATCTAGAACACAACGACGAGTTCTCTCTCGCGCAGCTTTGGTTGGCCTCATACCCTGCGTCAGGTGCCGAGACAGTCGAAGCTGGGATACAGAAATTCCCTGCCCGCACGAAATCACAATGGCCTAGGATCTTCGTGTACGTCACATCGGATGGCTATGACGTAGAGAAGGGCTACGACTCAAAGAATGGCTACTGGGTCCAGACGCATCGCTCCATCAAGCCTGGTGACCGATTTGCAAACCATAGTAGTATCGGCGGAACCCAATACCGCTCAACATTCCGTTCATATCGTGGTCAATCGACCGGCAACTGGTTCATCATGGTCAACGGTATGAACATGGGCTATTATCCAGCTTCTCTGTTCGAGAACCCCGGACTCCTCAATGGTGCGAATGCCGCCGACTTTGGAGGGGAGATCTTAGACAGACCCGACGACTCCACCACTACGGCGACCGACATGGGAAGTGGACGATTTGCGATGCACGGCTTCGGTCAGTCCGCCTACATGCGAAACATAAAAATCAAGACGCACAGCAGTACCGGTTCCCTCATGTACGCTGACCCAACACTCTCGGCCCCAGACGCGACTGTGCCAGATTGCTATGACGGAACTACAGCCACGGGATCGTACTGGGAATACCATCTGTTCTATGGTGGTCCAGGTGTAGATGCAGTTGGTTGTCCATGATGACATCCACTCGTCCTGTTTCTGCCTCTATTCTCCTCATGTGCGGACTCGCTTCGACAGTCACTGGATGCCAAAACACCTGCCTTTCGGAAGGGACTATCTTCGACGCAAAATACGACATCTATCCTTGTTGTGAGAGCTTGGAGAACATTTCCGCAGTCTATATTCCTGTCGAAGAAGGAGGTATTCCAGTGGACGGAATAGAAGAGCCTTGCGGCATTGATGTTGGCGCCCCACCTTCGCTTCGAGTCTGTACAGCCTGCGGCGATGGTGAGTGCAGTATTGCGGAGACGCTTTGCAACTGCCCAGAAGACTGCGCTACCTGATTTCATGCCCCACCGCCTGCAGGCGAACAAGCTCGGCCTGGCCCAGCTCACCGGCACGCCCCCCACCGACGCCACGCCGGCCACGGGCGACTACGCCCTGCTGGGCCGTCTCGCCGAGCTCATGGGCCGCACCGAGACCGACTTCACGCTGCTGCACTGGCACCTGGCCGACATTCCCACCGACGCCACCACCCTCGACGCCACCTCCGACCGGGCCCTGGTCGACCTGCTCTCGCCCGCCTTCTACCTGCCCACCGACCTGAAGGACGACCTGGTCAAGGACTGGGCCGACTGGCTGCGGGCCTTCTCCCGTCGCTCCGCCGTGGAGGATCCAGTGGAGCGCGCCGCCCGCATGGCCTCCGCCAACCCCCGCTACGTGCTGCGCAACTACATGTCCCAGCTCGCCATCGATGCATCGACCAAAGGCGATCACGACGTGCTGCAGGAGCTGCTCGCGGTGGTCCGAACCCCGTACCAGGCCACCGACGCCCACGAGAAGTGGGCCGCACGCCGGCCCGACTGGGCGCGGCACAAGGCCGGGTGCTCGATGCTGAGCTGCAGTTCCTGAGGGGGTGAAGGGCGCAACGAAAAACGCCTGCGGGCATTGCAGGCACTCGTCCAGCCATGTCCCCGAACCGTATGGATCAGGAAGAGAGTTTTCCTGGATCGTCTCCCCATGTGGGCTACCCAGCGCACGATTCGGCGAATTGCCGACAGAGGAGACATCATGCGCAACTTCTTCCTGGGCCTCGCCCTTCCCCTGGCCCTCGTCGCCTGCACCACCACCACCGACGAGCCCGTCGAGACCGACACCGCCATCGACCCCATCGAGACCGGCACCGAGGAGACCGGCACCGAGGAGACCGGCACCGAGGAGACCGGCACCGAGGAGACCGGTTCCGAGGCGGCTCCTGCGGCCCTCACCGTCACCGTCGCCGGCCCGGGCGCCATCGCCCTCGGCGAGTCCTCCTGCGTCGCGTCCACCTGCGTCTTCGACCTGCTGGTCGGTGACATGGTCGACCTGGTCGCCACCCCCGACTCCGACCTCGTGCTCGTCTCCGAGTGGACCGACGCCTGCGCCGGCACCGAAGGCCTGTCCTGCGGCCTCACCCTCGACGGCGACGCCACCGTCACCGTGTCCTTCGAGGAGATCGCCTCCCTGGACCTGCAGGCCAGCAAGTCCTACGATCCCTCCACCTGGATCGACGGCGTCTACACCACCAGCCGCAACGTGACCGTGGCCGTGCCCGCCTCCCTCGAGATCGTGAACGGCGCCTCCGGCAACCACTGGGCCACCGTCGCCTTCGGCACCGAGGGCGTCATCTGCACCTACAAGGGCCGCGCCTCCGTCAGCAAGTCCGAGGAGGGCTCCTCCCAGTGGAACCTCGGCTCCGGCTACGACTTCGAGGGCTGCCGTGAGAACGGCGCCACCTCCGGCGACTACGTCGAGGGCTACATGGCCGGCTCCGAGGTCACCGTGGCACTCGGCGAGTCCATCACCGTGAACGTGGCCAACGGCGACTACAGCACCGGCGAGACCAAGATCACCACCACCGTCGAGACCACCATCGACGTCGTGTCCTGGTACCCCTCCGCCGACGTGGACACCGCCGCCGAGTGAGTGTTCCCACCGTGAGCCCTCTCGAAGGGTGAACACCGAAGGGCCTGGCAGCGATGCCGGGCCCTTTCTGCATCCGCCCTACCGCACCCACTCCAGCACCGCGAAGGGCCCCGCCGCCAGCTCCTCCTCCGACAGCTGACCATCCTCGTTCGGGTCCAGGTACACCCCGCCCTGCTCCAGCAGGTCGATGGGGCTCACCGGCTCCCCGGCCAGCCAGGCGTCCGTCCAGGACGGATCCCCCAGCAGGATGATCCAGGCGCCCTTCGGCAGCCGGCCGATCTGCTCCTCGGGCACGCCGAAAGAAAAGAAGGGCACCGGCTCCAGGGGTTCCTCGTCGGCGTCGGTGCCCCGGATGGGTCCGGAGACGACGACGTCGAAGGAGCACCACTGGTTCTCCGGCAGGCGGAACACCGAGACCAGCAGCGACCAGCGATCGTTGAGGTTGCGGCTGTAGGGCAGCGGCGTCTTGCTGTCGCGCGGGTCGTCCACGTCCTCGACCGTGAGCTGGTCGCGCGCCGAAGGGGGCGCCGACTGGGGCACCTCGATCTCGTGGGTGTAGGTGCAGCCCCGGAAGCGGACCCCGAACAGGCCGATGGTGGCGTCGACCGCCTGCTCGGTGCCCGGCGACAGCCGGATCGAGATGGCCTTCTCGGTGTCGAGATCGTCGTCGTTGCAACCCAGCAGGCCCAACAGCAGCCACCACCGACGCATCACACCTCCCTGCCAGCCCATCGGCTCCCCCGTGCCCCGGATGATGCCAAGGTACCCCACGCGGCGCCATCCCCCACTTCTCAGGAGCGCCGCCGGTCCTGATGGGGCCGGGTTTCCACGCCCCCCACGGCCCGGTGAAAGCTGATACACCTGCGGGCTGTCACCGAACGAGGACCCCATGAAGCCTGCCCAGCGCATCGCCGAAGAGCTCAACGTCTCCCTGCACCAGGTCACCGCGGCCATCAAGCTGCTCGATGAAGGCTCCACCGTGCCGTTCATCGCCCGCTACCGCAAGGAGGCCACCGGCGGCCTCGACGACGCCCAGCTGCGCACCCTCGAGGAGCGCCTGCGCTACCTGCGGGAGCTCGACGACCAGCGCGACCGCATCCTCGCGGCCATCGACGAGCAGGGCAAGCTCACGGACGAGCTGCGCGACAAGCTGATGGAGGCCGAGACCAAGGCCCGCCTCGACGACCTGTACCTTCCCTACAAGAAGAAGCGCCGCACCCGCGCCCAGAAGGCCCGCGAGGCCGGCCTCGAGCCCCTGGCCGACCAGATCCTCGCCAACCCGTCGGTGGATCCCGAGACCGTCGCGGCCGGCTTCCTCAACGAGGAGCACGGTGTGGCCACCCCCAAGGACGCCATGGACGGCGCCCGGCAGATCCTCATGGAGCGCATGGGCGAGGACGCCGACCTCGTCGCCTCCCTGCGCACCCACATGACCGAGCAGGGCCAGGTGAAGGCCGCCGTGGTCGAGGGCAAGGAGCAGGAGGGCGCCAAGTTCCGCGACTACTTCGACTTCTCCGAGCCCCTCGAGAAGATCCCGTCCCACCGCGCCCTGGCCCTGTTCCGCGCCCGCCAGGAGGGCATCATCAGCTTCGGCCTGGTCGACGGCACCGCCCCCGAGTCCGGCCCCGGCATCCCCGAGCAGCTCATCGCCCACCGCTTCGGCATCTCGGATGAAGGCCGCCCCGCCGACCGCTGGCTCAACAGCACCGTGCGCCTGGCCTGGAAGGGCAAGCTGCTGGTGCGCCTCGAGCTCGCCCTGCTCGGTGAGCTGCGGGCCCGGGCCGAGGAGGTCGCCATCGACATCTTCGCCCGCAACCTCAAGGATCTGCTCCTGGCCGCCCCCGCCGGCTCCCGCACCACCCTGGGCCTCGACCCGGGCCTGCGCACCGGCGTGAAGGTGGTCGTGGTCAACGAGACGGGCAAGGTCCTCGACGAGGCCACCATCTACCCCCACGCCCCCCGCAAGCAGTGGAACCAGAGCCTCGACGTCCTCGAGGGCCTGGTCCGCAAGCACGGCGTGGATCTGATCGCCGTGGGCAACGGCACCGCCTCCCGCGAGACCGACAAGCTCGCCGCCGACCTCATCAAGCGGGCCAAGGATCTGCGCCTGACCAAGGTGATGGTCTCCGAGTCCGGCGCGTCGGTGTACTCCGCCTCCGAGCTGGCCTCCAAGGAGCTGCCCGACATGGACGTCAGCCTGCGGGGCGCCGTGAGCATCGCCCGCCGCCTGCAGGATCCCCTCGCCGAGCTGGTGAAGATCGACCCCAAGTCCATCGGCGTGGGCCAGTACCAGCACGACGTCGACCAGGTGGCCCTGGCCCGCAGCCTGTCCCACGTGGTCGAGGACGCCGTGAACGCCGTCGGTGTGGATCTCAACACCGCCAGCCCCAGCCTGCTGCAGTACGTCGCCGGCCTGAGCAGCACCCTGGCCAACAACATCGTCGCCTGGCGTGACGAGCACGGCGCCTTCACCAGCCGCAAGCAGCTGCTCAAGGTGAGCCGCCTCGGCCCCCGCACCTACGAGCAGTGCGCCGGCTTCCTGCGCATCCGCGGCGGCGACAACCCGCTCGATGCCTCCGCCGTGCACCCCGAGGCCTACCCGGTGGTCAAGCGCATCATGGAGGCCACGAACAGCCCCCTGGAGGGCCTGCTCGGCAACGCCCAGGCACTGCGCCGCCTGCGTCCTGAGCAATTCACCGACGAGCAGTTCGGCCTGCCGACCGTGAAGGACATCCTCGGCGAGCTCGAGAAGCCCGGCCGCGACCCCCGTCCGGAGTTCAAGACCGCCTCGTTCACCGAGGGCGTCGAGGAGCTCAAGGACCTGCAGCCCGGCATGGTGCTCGAGGGCACCGTCACCAACGTCACGGCCTTCGGCGCCTTCGTCGACGTGGGCGTGCACCAGGACGGCCTCGTCCACATCTCCCGCCTGTCCGACCGCTTCGTGAAGGACCCTTCCGAGGTGGTGAAGACCGGCCAGGTGGTGCAGGTGAAGGTCCTCGAGGTCGACCTGCAGCGCAAGCGCGTGAGCCTGTCCATGCGCATGGACGACGTGCCCGGCGAGGCCCCCAAGCGCGGCGGACGCGGCGAGGGCCGGGGTGACGGTCGCGGACGCGGACGCGACGACCGGCGCGGCGGCGATCGCCGTGGCGGCTCACGAGACGACCGTGGCCGTCGCGACGACCGCGGACGCCGCCCGGATCGTTCCGGCGGCTCCCGCCAGACCTCCAGCGGCGACAGCTCCGGCGGCACCCTGGCGGACCTGTTCCGGGGTGGCCGTCGGCGCTAGCGCCGAATGATCCGTGACCCGTGCGCGCGCGCGTGCGCGTGCGCGGCCGGCCCCGGTTCCCCGCCCGTCCCCTGATGGCCTCTCTTGGGGCGTTGGACGTACGGGCGCCCCTCGGGGCGCCGGGGCCTCGAGTCACCGTAGCCGCTTCCCACGCCCCCGCTTTCGGCCGCCCCTCGGGACGTCATGTCCAGGACTAGCGTGCGTTTTCGGGCACGGGCACGGGCGCGGGAACGGGTTTGCTGAACGGCCCTACCGCGAAACCCGCAGCCCCATCGCCCGATCCAGGCTCTCCACCCGCTCTCGGGCCGCGCCCAGGTGCAGGCCGCGCTCCTCGAGGAGCCAGGCGATGGCGGCGGTCTTCTGGCCGCGGAGCAGGAGCCCCCAGATGCGGTCGTCGTCGGCCGCCTCTGCGTGCTGTGCCTGCTGATCCTGCTGGTACAGTTCCATCACCAGCAGGCGGGCCTTCGTGCGGCGGAGCTCTTCGTTCGACTGCATCCACATCGCGAACATGCCCACCACGAGCATGATGGGTCCTACCAGCCACACGATGTCGATCCAGCTCAGCTCCACGAGGCCTCCGCAGCTCAATGTGTCGAACAAGTTACCAGCCGGCGTCACGAACCACAACGCAAACGCCGGATGCCCGACACCTTGCTGTCACATATCGGCCTGGAATCGTGCATCTGTACCGTTTCCGGCCCTCTCGGCCACGACACCCTTCCGTCACGGACGTCACAATACAACGGAGCACCGATGATCCAGCCCCCCGATGAAGCGCCCCACCCCGCCTGGACCAGCACCCACCGCTGGCTCATGGACGTCATCATCGGGCTCAACCTGTGCCCGTTCGCCCGTCCGGCGCTGCCCGGCACCGACATCGAGGTGCTCCTGTCACAGGACCGTGACGACCTCCTCCGGCAGGTGCTCGCCCACGCCCACGCCCTCGCCGCCGTTCCCCTCGAGGAACCCGCCACCACCCTGCTGGTGCTCCCGGACCAGGTGGACGCGTGGGAGGACTACCTCGACCTGCTCGACCAGATCGACGCCGTGTGGGAGGCCGCCGACCTGCACGGCGTGGTGCAGGTGATCAGCTTCCATCCGGACTACCAGTTCGAGGGCGAGGACCCGGACGACCCGGCCGTGCTCACCAACCGCTCCCCCCACCCGCTGCTGCACCTGGTGCGCGAGGAGGAGATGAGCGAGGTCATCGACCGCCACCCGGACACCGAGCAGATCCCCGTGCGCAACGCCCGGCGGCTGCGCGCGCTGAGCCAGGAGGAGCTACGGCGGCTGTTTCCCTGGGTTGCACGGAGCTGATCCATGGACGCTTCAAGCGCTTTCCAGTCCTCGACGCCAGCCCCCTCACCGGCGTCGTTCCAGGGGTTCCACCCCGCGTTCTCTGCTCCCGGAACACCTGTACCCGAGGACGTGGGACCGAGCTGATCGTTGCATGTCGGCAATGGAATCCATGTCGGACACACAAGTGTATTCATGGCCATCTTCGAGCCTTTACAGCGTACCTGATGACATGCAATACCCCCGGTGCGAATCCAGCTGTTTGCCCGGAAGGTCCCATGTCTGCATTCCTCATCTCCCTGCTGCTCTCACCCGCCTGGGCCTCAGGCACCGACGAAGCCTGTGACGGCATCGACAACGACGGTGATGGCATCATCGACGAGCCGATGGCTGTGCTGCCCGATGACTTCGACACAACCAACGGCATGTGGCACCACATCGATCTCGACCAGGACGGATACGGCGACGGATCCAGGTGGGAGGGCGAGAACGGCACCCTGTTCATCTGCAACGCCTTCGAGGCGTACGGCGACGAGGCCACCGCCTGCAATGCCAACGAAAACGGGGAACCGGGCATCGGTTCCCGCAGCCATGGCCACTTGATCGATGGCGACTGCTATGTCCCCAACGCCGATGACTGCGCCGACACCGACGTCAGCGTCCACCCTGTCGCACCGTCCGACCACATCGAGTTCCTCGACGGCCGAAACAACGACTGCGACGACTACATGCCCTTGATCGAGCTCGATTGCGACGGCGACGGCGCCTTCGCGGCACCCGGCCTGTTTCAGGGACTCGCCGCTACCGACGTCGATCAGCTGATCGGCTCGTACGGCCGCACGCACCCCCTCATGTTCTCCTCCGCCGAGGATCTCGGGCTCGCCGCCTGTACCCCCGGCAGCGTGTTCCCCGTCCCCGAGTTCAGCTGCTGGGGGTCGGACACCCCGTTGCAGCTGCTATGCGACGCGCACACCGGTCTGTGGATGGTCGCGCTGGCCACCATCTCGGACAGTGGACTCTGGGACGGCCACCAGCCCAGCTTCCAGGCCGGCGACGCCGCGTGCACATCGTCGTCCTACTGGGACTGCGACGACAGGAACGCCCGGCGGTGCCTGGGCGATGACGTCGAAGAGGTCTGCGACGGCATCGACAACGACTGCAATCGCTTCCACGAGCTGCTCACCCCCGACACCGACGGTGTGCCCGATGCCTTCACCCTGCCCTCCGGCTTCGTCCAGGCGGCGGAACTCGACCGGGACGGGGATCAGGTCGTCACCTGCGACTCTCCTGCCCTCGGCGACGACGAACAGGTCTGGCCCACATGGCGGCTGGAACCGCTGGAGGCCGACGACATCGAGCCCTCCGGCGGACGTGGCGGCGACTGCAACGACACCTGCTCCCTTGCCAGCCCCCTTGCGGACTCCGAGGTCTGCAACGGCTTCCTCACCTCAGACACCTGCGGTGGCGCACCTGAGGCCGACGCCGATCTCGACGGCTTCGCTGCGTGTGGGGCGCATGGCCCTGCCGCTGACGCCGAAGTCATCTACGCCACGGCCTTCGTCGCCGGCGACGCGCACGCACTGTCCAGCGTCAATCCTGCCACCTTCGAAGGCGTGGACACCGTCGTGCCCCTGGTGGTCCCCCGCCGCCACCTGGGCGAAGGCTTCAAGGGGACGGACGGCCACATGCAGATCCGCAGCTGCGACCTCGGCCTGCAAGGTGCACTGGAAGACCTCGGCCTCGACCTGCCGCCGCCAACCGGCAACGACTACGAGGACGCCACCCGCGAGGCCTTCCTCGACCTGTGCGTCCGCGCGAGCACCTGCGGCGAGTACGCGAAGCTCCTGGCCGCCGGCCATGACCTCAACGAGGTGCTCGACGACGAGGGCGCGATCGTCATGGCCCACGAAGGCCAGGCACCGGCCCCCTCCCATGCAGGCGACCTCGGCATGCCGGACTACTGCACAGGCTTCGTCGACGAGACGGGGACCATCACCGGCCAGTGCGTCACCCTCGAGATCACGCTGAGCAGGGACGGCAGCTTCGCAGCAGACGACGACCTGTACGACCCCCGCGACTTCAACGGCCTCGTCGGCGGAGCGCACTGCCTGTACGACACCGAGAGCGGCACCCCCGACGACGCCGAGCCTGCCGAGGTGCTCCAGAACGCAGAGCAACTGATCTCCCGCTCCGTCTGGTCCCGGGATCAGATCGTACAGTCCCGCAAGCTGGTGGTGGAGCGGGAGTGCTTCCGCCTCGACGGCACCTTCGGCTGCGAGGTCGGCGTCTACGATCACACGTCCGCCAGCTTCGGCACCTGGCGCTCCCCCTTCCGCACCGGGAGCACCAGCGGCCACTTTCCGATGGGCGAGCTCGCCGTCGACGATTCCCTGTGGCAGTTCGACGGCCGCAACAAGGCCGCTCTCGGCGACCCCGACGCCTACGACGTTGACGACACCATCTCCGCAGACTGGTGGCCCTGGCTCGGCCGCTACCCCGTGCGTCAGGTTCGGGACGAGACCCTGTACGGCTGCTGGGGCGATCCGACCCTCGCCGGCATCGACGACGACGCCATGACGCTCGATCTGGTGGGCGGAGACTGCCACGACGACGCCGACGTCACCGCCCACCGCGAGGTCCCGGAAGGCCCCGACGACCTGCTGGCCCTGTACCTGGGCCTGGATGTGGCCTGCCGTACCTGCCGGGACGACCTCGACAACAACTGCGACGGCCTGACCGACGCCGACGATCCCGGCTGTGCCCCCTGCCGGAGCCCGCTGTCCTGCAGCACCGCGGCCCCCGTCCAGGCTCTGTGGCTTGCCCCTCTTCTCCTCATCGGCCTGCGCCGCCGCCGCGACTAGCCCACGCCCGCCAGTCCCCCGGCGAGCCGCTCGAGCAGCTCGTCGGTGGTCTCCGCCCCGTTCCAGGCCACCTGGCGGAGCTGCACGCCGCAGCCCACCTGGTGGCCTTCGATCATCAGGCGCACGCTGCGCACCGCCGAGGCCACCTGCCGTCCCACCGTCTGCTGGGCATCCTCGGCCGTGGAGGGCAGCACGATCACCAGCTCGCCGTCCGGCAGCACGCACAGCCAGTCCGCGGGCCCCATGGCCTTGGTGGCCTGCACGATGGCCGCCTTGAACAGCCGGTCGCGGATGCGGGCGCCGTAGGTCTGGCCCACCACCTCGAGGCCGTGCAGCTTGAGCCACAGCAACCCGAGGGGGCCGCCATGCCGCGCGGTGCGGTCGAGCTCCTCCGGAAGCCGCTGTCGGAGCGCCTTGCGCCCGTACACGGCCCTGCGATCCTGTCGGTCCGCCCGGATCCGGGCCTGGGCGAGCTGCTCCTGCATCCGCTTCATCTTGCGTCGCAGCCGTAGCAGCGGGGCACAGACGCACCCCACCTGCCAGGCCTCCAGCGGCAGCTGGAGCACGCCGTCCACGCCCTGACGAAGCCACCGGGCCTGTTCCTCGGCCCGGGCCTGCACCGGCACCACCACCAGCGGCACATGCTGGAACGCCAGGCTCTCCCCCACGCGCTCCAGCAGCTCGCCACCACCGATGCCCTGCACGCCCTCCCACACCACGAGCAGGTCGGGCTGCCACCGCTCCGCCTCGTCCGGGCGCCAGGTCTGCTCGGTCATCAGGACGAAGTCCATCGGCCCGAGACACCGCAGCATCCGCTGGACGTGTCGGGCCTGCTCGAGCCCCGGTGCCACCAGCAGGACGCGGTCCATCGCGGGTTCGGGACGCTGCTGCCGCGGGCTCGTGGACGCGTTCGACATGGGGCTCCCTCCGGGGCTTCGCTCGTGCCTCCCCATCGGGACATCCCCACGTCGGTGAAGCCCGACGAGGCCGATTCGATCCCCTAGAACCGGGCCAGGCTGAAGGGCGGCAGGTGGGTCTGCACCCAGGTCTGCGACCGCGGCGCGCAGGCCGGCACGTCGACCTCGATGACGCCCGTGCCGCTGCCTTCCGGGTCGGTCCAGGACCGCCGGGCGGCCACGAAGCCCTCGCCCCGGGTGACCAGCACGGAGGACAGGTAGTTCGGGAACACGTCGAGTCGATCGAACGCGTTCGTGCCCGGATCGTGGCACCACAGCTCGTGCTCCGACGACGGCAGCTCCACCACCAGCAGGCCGAAGCCGTCGGCATCGAAGGAGCCGCCCGTCACCTGCCCCACCACCGGAGACCACACCGCCTCGGGCTCCCCGAGGGGATCCGTGGCGAGCCGCGCGACCCCCTCATCACTGATCACCGCCAGATCCGCGCCCCAGGCCGCGATGCCGGGGTTCGGCCCCACCTGCACGCTCTCCACCACCTCGAGGGCCTGGCAGTCGACCACCGCGACCACGCCCGCCTCGGCGGGCACCCATCCGTCGTTGCGCCGCATCCGCTGCAGCGACACCGCCACCCGATCGGGGCCCAGGGACACCATCCCGGACATCTCGGGGATGCCGTCGTCGTCGGCCAGCGGCGACAGGTCGATCTCCGCCTGCAGCTCCCCGGTGGTCGGGTCGTACAGGCCCATGGTGGGCAGCTCGTAGCGGGTCACCGCCAGCAGGCCGCCACACAGCTTCACGTCGTGGGGGTTGCTGGCCGTGCCCGTGGAGAACTCCACCACCGGCGCGCCCCAGGTGCCCGCCTCGTAGCCCCGAAGCACGTCGTAGCCGAGCCGCTCCATCACCCACACGAGGCCGTTCTCCACGTGGACCGTGCTGTCGGGCGCGGCGGAGATCACGTCGTCGGTGAGCGTGCCGTCGGTCAGATCGAGCCACGACAGCGAGCCCACGTCGTAGCCGTCGGTGAGGGTCCCGATGACCAGCGCGGGGGCCGTGAAGTCACCGTCTTCCGGAAGGTCGGGCCCCTCGTCGCAGGCGAACAGGCCGAGGAGGAGCAACAGGGCGGGCGAGGACTTCATGGGTGCCTCCGTGGAGGTGGGCGAAGCGTGATGGTGAGGGAGAACGCCCGACCGGGGAGCGGGTAGCCCCAGAAGTCGGTCAGGGGGGCGGTGACGGCTTCGCCGCCGGGATGGAGCGGGTCCGCGGGGACCACCTGGGTGAGGGTGTCGAACAGGTTGTCGACGGCGAGCTCGAGGGCGAGCCACTCGCCCCAGGGGTGCACCACCGCGTAGACGTCGTGCAGGGGCCGGGGTGCCTGGGCGTGCCAGTTGAGGGCGTCGGTGTAGGTGGCGCCGACGAAGCGGAAGCGGTGTCCCACCCGCACGTGGGCGGTCTGCAGCCACAGGTGGCTGGTGGTGGCCAGCGCGGGCACGTTCGGCAGCCGCCGGCCCTCCGACGGGGCGCCTTCGGTGAGGTCGCGGGCGTCCTGGAAGGTCACGGCCAGCTGGGCGTGCAGCTTCCACCAGTGCAGCCGCGCCTCCGCCTCGACCCCGAGGTTGCGGGTGCGGCCGAAATTCACCGGTACGAAGCTGCGCTGGGCGTTGGCCAGGAACACGATGCGGTCGGTGGACCACAGCCCGAAGCCCGTCACGCCCAGCTCGGCGTGGCCTCCCTGCTCCCGCCACAGCAGCCCGGTCTCCGCGAGCCAGCCCTTCTCGGGACGCAGGTCGGGGTTGCCCTGCAGGATGCCGGTCTGCCCGAAGCGCTCGGTCAGATCCGGCGGCCGGAAGCTGTGGCCGCCCTCCGCCCGCAGGACAAGCCCTGGCAGGGGCTCCACCTGCACCACGCCGCGAGGTCCGGCCCACAGGTCACCGGCATCGCTCAGCCAGCGGGCATCCACGGTGCCCCGCAGGTGGAGGCGATCGTCCCACAGGTGCAGGTCGGCCTCCCAGCCGGCGCCGAGCACGGCCCGGTGCCGCGCCTCCCCCTCGTGGGTGAACTGCTCGGCCCTCGCCGACAGCCGCACCAGGTGCCCGAAGCGGTGGCTCGGCGCGCCGCGCACCAGCCAGGTGAGCCCCTCCCGCCAGCTGGTGTCGAGGGTGGTCCCACCGCCGATCCCGATCTCCCCGAGGGGATCCCGGGTGAGGCCCAGACGGCCGTGGACGAAGGCCTGCACCGTGGACAGGTGGGATCCCAGCGGAGAGCGGAGCTGCAGGCCCTGGAGCACCTGCCCCGTGAGCACGTCCGCCTCGGTGGACGGCCGCCCGATGGGCCCCGGGAGCTGCTCGTGGCGGGCCATGCCCAGCGTGACCGACGACAGCTCGTGGGCGCCGAGATCGAAGCGCAGGCTCCCGAGCGCCGAGCCCTGGCTGATCCGGTTGTGCTGCCGCACCCGGAACGCGTCGTCGTCCTGCACCCAGCGGGTGCCGTTGTCGTCGAAGTAGCGGAAGTCCCCCCGGATGGTGCCGCCACTCACGGCCAGGGTGCCCTCCCCGCTCGCCCCGATCCGACCCTGGGCCGCCACGCCGCCACGGAACAGACCGAAGCTGCCGGCCCCCGCCTGCGCCTGCCAGCCCGCGGGCCGCCCCTCCGTGCGCAGATCGACCACGCCGCCGAGGGCCGCCGAGCCGTGGGACAGCGGCGCCACGCCCCGGTACACGTCGATGCCCGACAGCAGGGCCACCGGCAGCTCGCCGAGGTTGACCGCCCCCACGCCGTCCGGGTTGAGGGGAAAGCCGTCGAGGTGGATCTGGGTCTGACGGGCCGATGCCCCCCGGAGCCGCAGCTGCGACAGGCTCCCCCAGGCGCCCGACCGGCGGACCGTGACACCGGGGGCGGTCTCGAGCGCGTCCGAGAGCTCCGACGCCGCCGGCAGCGTGGCGGGATCGATGCGGCTGGCCTCCGCCGTGAGGCCCGGAGACTCCTCCTCCGCCACCACCTCGATCTCCTCGGACACCTCGGCCCATGCAGGACGGATCGGGGCCCACGAACACAGCAGGGCCGGCAGGATGGCGAGACGGAGGGTCAATGCATGGGGGGCCAGGCTTCGAGGGGAACACCCTGCACCGGGGTGGGTCCTCGCTTCTGCTGGCCGGTCTCCTGACTCCAGACGACCCACGCCCCCCTTCCCGAGCCATGGCTCAGTGGTCTGGGGCAGGGACGGCGTCTGTCACAGTGGCGGGCACCGCGCCGGATTCTCACCGGCTTCCCGTTTCACGCCCGAGAGGGCGCACCAGGCAGAGGCGTCTCCTGACGGGACCGTCTGTATCGCGCTGGGGCCGCCCCCGCACGGCGCAGCCCTGCAACCGGGACAATCGGGAGCGATGAGAAGACCGTGGGCCGGACCCGCCACCGACCCCTGCAGCGCCCACGCGGCTGCACTACACTGGCTCCACGCCAAGCCACCCACGGACGGACCATGACGCGCATCCTGCTCATCAACACCAACCTGGCCGCCCACTTCTCCCACCGCCGGCTGGTGGGCCAGCTGGTCACCGGACGAGGCCACGAGTTCATCGTGGCGGTGCCCCGCGCCTCCGACGAGGACCACGCCCGGGCCGAGGAAGACGGCCTCACCTGGCGCGAGACCGACATCCCCCCCGGCCTCGCCAACCCGATGGTGGTGATGAACACCATCAAGCAGCTCGTCGCCCTCATCCGTGAGACCCGCCCGGACGTCATCAACGTGGTGGGCATGAAGTCCGCCGCCCTGCTGGGCCTGGCCGCCCCCTTCGCCCCCATCCGCTCGGTGGTGTTCAACGTGGCCGGCCTCGGCGACATGTGGATCCACGACGACCTGAAGACCCGGGTGGTCCGTCAGCTTGCCCTCACCTCCATCCGCCGCCTGATGAAGGGCCCCCGCCGCACCTTCATCTTCGAGAATCCCACCGACGTGGGCATCTTCCAGGAGCTGGGCCTCGCCCGCCCCGAGCAGTGCGTGCAGACGGTCGGCTCCGGCGTGCAGCTGCACCGCTTCGACCCCACCCCCCAACCCGAGGGCGACGAGCCCGCCGTGGTGCTGCCCTGCCGCATCAACTGGGCCAAGGGCGTGGGCGAGTTCGTCGAGGCAGCCCGCCTCCTGAAGCAGCGCGGCGTGAAGGGCCGCATGTGCCTGGTGGGCTCCACGGCCGCCACGAACCCCCGCGCCATCTCCCAGGCGCAGGTGGAGGCCTGGGTCGCCGAGGGCGTCATCGAGTGGTGGGGCCACCGCACCGACATGCCCGAGGTCTACCGGTCCGCCTCGGTGATCTGCCTGCCGTCCTACCGGGAGGGCCTGTCCAAGGTGCTGCAGGAGGCCGCCGCCTCCGCCCGGCCCGTCGTCACCACCGACGTCCCCGGCTGCCGCGACGCCGTCGTGGCCGGCGAGACCGCCTTCGTCGTGCCCCCCAAGGACGCCACTTCCCTCGCCGACGCCCTGCAGCGCCTGCTCGAGTCCCGGGAGCTGCGCGAGAAGATGGGCCAGGCCGGCCGCGAGCTCGCCGAGGCCCAGTTCGACGTGCAGCACATCGCCTCCTTCCAGGTCGACGCCATGGAGCGTCTGGCCGCCTCCTGACCCCGGAGCCCGCCGTGTCCCAGCCCATCCTCCCCGAGGCCTCCGAGCAGACATGGCGCCTGCTGCCTGACGGCGACAACCCCTTCCCCTTCCCGGTCCTCGACCACCGGCAGGCCTCCCTCGGCCTGCGCAGCCGCCCGGCCGACGAGGCCACCGCGGCCCGCTTCGAGGCCCTGCGCGGCGACGACGCCCCGGACCTCCGGCGTCGTCCCATCCAGGGCGGCCAGGTGCTGCCGGTACGCCTCGACTACCCGGCGCCCACCACGCCCCTGGCCGACGGCTGCCTGTTCCGCGCCGACCGCCCCGAGGAGCGCTGGGACATCTTCCTGTTCGAGGGCCACCTCGTCTTCCGCCGCAGCTGGACGGGCGAGGCCATCTTCCGCGCCCGCGTGTCCGCCATCCCCGAGGGCCTGCTCCTCACCGAGCTCGAGGTCCACCCGGACTGGCTCAGCCGCATGGCGCCCGCCCAGGTCGACTTCCTGGTGTGGAGCCACCTCTTCGGCCGCCCCGTGCCCCACCCGGTGCCCAAGGGCGCCCTGCAGCAGCCCGAGCGGGCCATCGGGTGGAGCCTGCAGACCTACGGCTGCCTGGCGTGGTTCGCCGTGGAGGAGGACCCGACGGCGTGGGTCCGGATGGCTGCGGACGAGGGGTGAGGTTGGTGAAAGCTGGCCTTTTCACCACGGAGCCGTAGAGGCGTCACCCTTCCAAGAACCACGTCCTCGATGGACCGTCCTCTGGTGACTCGGGATTCTCAGGAGCTCCGGATCAAACGGCTCCCCTCACGCGCCGCCACGGAAGCTGCTTCAGACCACGGATCTCCACATGGACCGGACTCCGTGGTCCTCCGCGTGAACTCCGCGCCTCCGTGGTGAAGAGCGACCCGACACAACAGCTCCGCCCTTTCACACCAACGCGCTCTTCTGCGGCGTCAGAGCACCTCGAGCTCTTCCTCGTCGTCGAGATCCTCGAACAGCATCTGCGCCGCCCGGAGCACGTCGATGACGGTGAGGATGCCGATGCAGACGCCGTCGTCATCCACCACGGGCAGGGAGCCGACCTTGTGCTCCACGAACAGCTCGCAGGCCTCGCTGATGTCGGAGCCGGGACCGACGGTGAGGGCACCGACGGTCATCCAGTCGGCGACGAGCTCCTGGGTGGGCAGATCCTCGGTCTCGTCGAGGGACGAGAAGGACACATCCACGCCCAGCGCGCTGCGCAGATCACGCTCGGTGACGATCCCGACGAACTGGCCGCTCTCGACCACGGGGAGCGCGCGGACGCGGGCTCGGATCATGAGCTCGACGGCGTCGCGGATGGGCGCATCCGGGGCGATGGTCAGGGGATAGGCGGTCATGAGGTTGCGGACCTTCATGGGCCCTCCTGTCGGGGTGGGTCGGTCGCCTTCACCCTATCCCCATCCCGCCCGCAGGCCAAGGATCGTGCCTTCAGGTTTTCTGCTGTATCCGTCAGGAAACAGGCCAGAAAACGAGCACCGGGTGGTCCCCGTGGCGAGGACGCGCCCGGCGAGGGCCCCTCGTCAGTCGATACCGACGGCGGCCCGCACGCGGGTCATGGTGGTCTCGGCGATGGCCCGCACCTTGGCGGTGCTCTCTGCGAGGAGCCGATCGAGGTAGGCCTCGTCGCTCATCAGGCGGTGGTACTCCTCCTGGAACGGACGCAGCTCCTCGACCACGGCCTCGGCCACCTCCTTCTTCAGGTAGCCGTAGCCCTGGCCGGCGTAGCGCTCGCCGATGCTCGACGTGGGCTCGCCGTTGATGGCCGACAGGATGCCCATCAGGTTGCGGACGCCCGGCTCGGCATGATCCGGCCGGTACTCGCAGCCCGAGTCGGTCTGGGCCTTCATGATCGACTTCTTCATCTTCTTCGGCGTGTCGAGCAGGCTGATGGCGTGGTGGGGCCGGTCGACCGCGATGGACTTGGACATCTTCACGGTGGCGTCGTCGAGGCCCATCACCCGGGCGCCGGCCTTCGGGATGGACACCTCGGGCACCACGAAGGTGTCGCCGAACATGTTGTTGAAGCGCAGGGCGAGGTCGCGGGTGAACTCGAGGTGCTGCTTCTGATCCTCACCCACCGGCACCACCTGGGTGTCGTAGAGCAGGATGTCGGCGGCCATCAGGGTGGGGTAGGTCAGCAGGCCGGTGCCCACCGTGCCCCGTCGCTCGGCCTTGGCCTTGAACTGGGTCATGCGCTCGAGCCAGCCAAGCGGAGAGACGCAGTTGAGGATCCAGGCCAGCTCGCTGTGTTCCCGCACGTGGGACTGGATGAAGAGGAGGGACTTCTCGGGATCGATGCCTGCCGCCAGGTAGATGGCGACGGTCTCGCGGGACTTGGCCCGCAGCACGGCGGGGTCGATCACCTCGGGCACCGTGAGGGCGTGCAGGTCGACCACGCAGAAGATGTTCTCGCGCTCGTCCTGGTGGGCCACCCACTGCTTGATGGCACCCAGGTAGTTGCCGAGGTGCAGGGTACCGGTCGGTTGGACCCCAGAGAACACGCGCGTGCGACCAGACATCATCCCTCCGTCAGTCGAGAAGCGCCGGTCAGGTAACCCACACGGGTTCTACCGGCCCCGGGGTTCTACAGCCTGTGGGGCCTGCTTCGCCACCCCGAGGCGACCGGCCGCGCGCGCCCGGCCTCCCGTGGCGGGCACCAACGGGAACACGCTGCCCAGGCCATGCCGCGGCATGCCGAAGTACAGCGTCTCCACGTGGCTCGCCGGCACCACGTAGGTCTCGTGCCAGATGCCCACGGCGCCGGAACGGGCCACCGACCGGTAGAAGTCGGCCCAGGCGGGAAAGTGTTCCCCGGAGCGGTCGGAGGCGTAGGCGTACAGATCGTCGTGGGAGCGCCAGTACTGCACGCTCAGGGTGGGGCTGTGGATGGCGCCCAGGAACCCGCTCTCCGGACGCGCCTCCAGCTCCTTGATCATGCGCGACATGGCCCGCGCCGTGCGCCACCACCGGTGGACGGCCCACCACTTGTGGATGCGCGCCCCGATGAGGAACACCACCACGTCCTGATCCAGGTCCACCGTCATCCGTTCCATGATCGGTGCCGCCATGCCCACCTCCCCTGCGTCCCGTGCATCAGACCGCAAGACGCAGGAGAAGGGCAGGATGTTTCAGCCGGCGTCGGCTTCGCCCCGCAGGAGCTGGTGCAGGGTGCCGTCCTCGATGGCCTTGCGGGTACGCGCATTGCCGCCCACGAGCGTGCCGTTCACGTACACCTGGGGGAACGTGGGCCAGCCGGACCACATCTTGATGGCGAGGCGAGGCCGCCAGCCGCTCAGGTAGTTGCCGTAACCGAGGTAGTGGTGCTCGATGCCCGCCTCGGACAGCGCCTTGCGCACCGCGCCCACGTGGGGGTTCCAGCCCATGCCCACCACGACCACGGGATGGGAGGCGACCGCCTGCCGGACCTCGGCCACGGTGTCTTCGTGGAACCTGGACAGGTAGCGGGTGACGGACGGGGAATGCGCGGGGCGGGACATGGCTGGCTCCAGGGAAGGACGGATGCAAGGGATGTACTCCCTCGGCGCGCCCCGGACCACGGATCCGTGTGTTCCGGAGACCGCCGGACCCGGACGCCCCGGAGGTCGGCCCATGCGCGCCCGGCCGCTCAGTCCCGGGTGAGTCCGACCTTCACCACGCCATCCAGCGGCTCCCCGCCCCTCGACAGCAGCGAGAACTCCACCTCGTACCGCCCGTCCTCGCATCCCGTGGCGCTCCCGGGCACCTTCCACTCCCCCATCCAGGCGCCGTCGTGGCCACGGTACAGGTCCAGATCGACCACCTTCACGCGGCGGCGCAGGTCCTGCACCTTCGCCCGCACCCAGTAGGTGCGCTGCCGGTCCTTGCCCCTCGGACGCACCGACATCCGCCAGATGGGCCCGTCGACACCCTGCTCGCAGCTCGCCTCGGCCGCCACCTTCGTCCGACCGTCGCGCAGCGCGGCCTGCACCTGCGGCGTGACGCAGGCGAACAAGGCGAGGGTTGGCACCACGAGTCGGACCACGACGTCCCTCCCAGGTCGAGGAGTGCCCCTATGTGACGCACATCGGACCAGTCCCTTCAGGAGGCGAGGCGGGTTCGCCCGCACGCCGCATCGACGGATGCCCCACGCCGGCACGATCCCGTGGCGCCGTCGCCTCCCTCCGGGCACACGCCGTCAGACCTGCAAATGCACCGAAAGATCACGCAATGGTCCCAGGCCCGGTCCGTGTGGTTTCCCCACGATGTCTTCGGACAAACCGAAAGGATCGGGAAGGAGCGTGATGATTCCACATACGGACACCCCCTCCAGAGGCGCCGCTGGACCCTTTGGTAGGCGTTCTGTCAAGGAATCACACAAGCGGTAGATCGGCCAACAAACGGCATCTGAAGTGGCTATAGTGCGGAGCGTCCGGCGGCGGTGAGACCACCCTCTCCCCCCCCCCTCCCAGGTTTCCTGCCGTCGGCCACATACCCACCACGCGCGCGCCTGCAGTGAACCACTTCGGAGATGTAGGGACCTCCCGACCGGATCACAGCAGGCGCGCCGTCCTTTTCTTGCAGGACATCACACAGTCTCCCACGTACGGGGATGTCGGTCCTGTGACGGGTTAGGTCGCCAGCAACAGACAGGAGCTCCGATGTTGCTGCTCGCCCTGCTGGCCTGCACCCCCACGCCCATCGCCCCCCTCCCGCCCCAGGCCGACGCACCGGACGCCTTCGCCAGCTGGCACGCCCAGACCACGGACGAAGACGTCACGCTGACCACCCGCACCTGGACCATCGACGGGAAGACCCCCACGCCCTCCCGCACCCTCGACGGTCTCGTGAGCCTGCAACCCGCCGGGCCCGTCCGCCTCACGGAGCTGCACAAGGACGAGCCGACGACCGTCTGCGAGGGCCGCCCCGCCACCAACCGGCAGGCCGCCGCCGGGCTGTCCCGTCCGGGTCGGGAGATCCAGGTGCTCGACATGCTCCCGGACGATCCCGCCGAGGCCACGTTCCAGGAGAGCATCGTCTTCGACGGCATCGTGGGGGATGTCGCCTTCGTCCGCGCCCGCTCCACCATCACCCCCTGCACCGGCGCCGCCCGCACCGAGTGGCAGGCGATGGAGATCGACCTGTCCCAGGGGTACACCGCCGAGGTCTTCACCCCCGAGGAGCGTGAGGCCACGATGAACGCGCTGCGCCCCACCGCCTTCCAGCAGCTGAAGGTCAAGGGCGCCACGGCGACCGTCGCCGAGGACCTCATCTGGTCGGCCACCCGGCCCATCTGGCAGCAGGGCACGCTCGGCCTGCAGGTGCTGCTCACCTCCGAGGCCGCCGAAGGCGACGGCATCTGGTCCCACGGCACCATCGGGGTGTGGCTCGATGCCCCCGATCTGCCTGCCCGCCTGAAGGCGTACGCTCACCTCCCCGCCGGGCTCGGCCCGTTCGTGCAGAGCCAGGACGGCTTCATCGGCCTGCAGCAGCTCACCGACGCGGAGCGTCAGGCCCTCGAGGCCCGCCAGCCCTGAACCAGCGAGGCCGGCGCCATCCGCCACCGGCCTTCACCCGTGCACCGCGCCGCCCTCAGCGACGACGACGACGGAGCCCCGCGAGGCCGAGCCCGAGACCCAACCAGCCGAAGGCCGCGCCGGAGCCCTGGTTGCAGCCCGACGCGCACCCCAGCTCGCCCACGGCCATGCTGTTGTGGGCCTTCAGGGCCTCGTCGATGGCGGCGGTGTTGTCGACCCGCACCTCGGCGGCGCCGTTGCGGCCCGTCTGGGCGATGGTCTGTGCCGCGTGGTCGCCCACGTCGCCGATCCAGCCCTCGAAGTCGAAGGTCGAGGGGTTGTTGGCGTAGTCCGCCGGGAAGAGCATCTCACGCCCGTCGGGCAGGAGGAGCTTCCGGGGGGCGTCGGACAGTTCCACCGAGGGGTTGCACATGGTGATGAACTGGGCCGTGCGGATCTGCACCACGCCGTCCATGTCGGGGTTGATGGCGAAGATGGGATCGACGGTCATCTCCTCGGCCGAGATGGAGCTCGTGAGGCGGGTGATCGTGGGGTGACGATCGAACAGCTCCTGGGCGTTGCGCATGGCGCCCACCCACTCCTCCGCCAGGGCCTCGGACAGCGGCGTGCCGTCGATCTCCTGGTAGGCGTCGCGGGTGGTGTAGCACTCCATGCACTGGAAGAACTCCACGGCCGTGACCCCATCCTGCAGCACGATGTCGGGGATGGGGATGTACCGCTGCAGCACCGGCACGGTGCCGTTGGAGATGGGGATGGAGGCGTCGAAGCGCACCGAGTCGACCAGATCGAAGGGGTGGCCCGTGTAGGCCACCACGCCCGGACGGTACATGCCCTCCTGCCAGAAGACGCCGGCGAAGGCGGAGGTGGAGCCGGAGAAGTCGGTGGCGAAGGCCTGCCCGCCGGCCTCGTTGGCCGCCCGGGTGATGACGTCGGGGTAGTTGTTGCCCGCGTTCATCCAGTCGACCGCCAGCTCGTTGACCTCGACGTGCAGGTAGTTCACCGGCACGGCGCGGCCGTCGCCCAGGACGTAGGGCTGCAGGCGCATGTCGGGGGTGGCGGCGATGGCCGTCAGCTGCAGCGGGATGGAGGCCTCGTCGCCGTCGTACCGCATGCCCAGGGGCACCAGATCGCCGGCGTCCTTGTCCTTCTGCAGGCGCAGGGCCAGGAAGTTGTGGCCGTCGGTGACGTAGGGAGCCGCGGCGTCCTGGAACGAGTCCGGGATGAAGTAGGCATCCGACGTGTCGCCGTCGCCGTCGGGATCATCGAGCCAGTCCACCAGGGCCTGTGCGGAACGGGCCTGCACGATGGCGTAGTCGAAGGGGCCCACGGCGCCCGAGTCGATGGCGCGTGCGCCGCGGCCGGGCTCGCCGCCGGTCTCCCAGGTGCCGGAGTCGGCCATCGCCATGTCGTCCGTGGCGCCCATCGCCAGGGGCACCATCCCACCGTTCTGGCCCTTGCAGGTGCCCTCGGTGGAGAAGCCCAGCTGCCACAGGGGCATGGTGCGGGGCGACAGGGCGACGAAGATGTCGTCGACGCTGGGGAACAGCTCCGGCACGCCCTTGACGGGCACCACCCAGGCGAAGTCCTTCGCGGAGCCCTCGTAGGTGATCTGCACGTGGGCCTCGACGGTACCCTGCTCCTTGTCGACCGCGAACACGATCCGCTCGGCTGCCTGATCCACCGGCTGGGCCTGGCTCGAACAGAACATGCCGCCACAGGCCATCGCCTCGCCCGCGCACAGAAGGGCCACCAGACCGCCGGACAGGGCCATCACTCGCTGCTTCATTCTTCCCCCATGGGTCTTCCAGACCCGCGCCGCCCCGAGCCTACCACGGGGTGCAAGGGGCTGCCGACCTATCGCGTGGGGGGCGTCATGGGGCTCGGGATGTCCACGCCGTCCTCGCCGAGGAGGTTGGCGTCAGCCGGGATCAGCGCCACCTGCAGCAGCGAGCAGTGCCCGATGTTCCCGCCGGGCATGCTGCCGCCTTCGGCCGTGGGAAAGCGATCGTCGGGCTGCAGGGCGTAGTCGTGGTCGGCGCAGTCGACCCCCTCCTCGCAGTGGGGCTGCAGGCCCACGTAGGGGCCGAAGGGTGCGCCGTTGGAGCAGTCCCGGCCGTTCAGCGGCGGCAGCGAGTGCCGGTAGATCCAGGCACGGTCCACGCTCGCGGCCACGTCGAACCCCTCGGGGTGCGTGGTGAGGAACGGATCGAGGATCACCATCTGCCGCACCGGGGCCCAGGAGGTCTGCACCCGGGGATCGCTCGCCAGCATGATCGACAGCTTGGAGGCGTTGATGCCGCCCCAGGAATAGCCCACCACCGAGGTGTTCCGGGGCGCGTCGAGATCGGTGAGCAGACCGTCGCCGTCGACGTCCAGTGCGCCGAACAGCGCCGTGTAGACCACCGAGTCGTCGGGCTCCAGGGAGTCCACCGGTATGGCGCCGATGGGCCACATCGAGCGGCAGGCGCCGCCCTCCTCCGGGCAGAACGGAAGCACGCCCTCCTGCCGGTCGCAGAAGGCCTCGAGCAGCGGGTTGGCGCCATCTTCGAGCTGGAACGCACCGGCCAGGCACACCGTGACCCGGGGGGCCCTCGAGAAGTCCCGCTCCGCATCCACTGCACACCCGGAGACAAGGACACACGCCGACAACCATCGAACCATCGGTTCCTCCCCTGATCGCGTGGTACCACAGGTCATCCGAGGAGGGACACCATGGCCGATCCCCATATCGTCGAGAAGCTCGATGGCTTCGATCGCATCACCGTCCGCCTGTACCGGTACGCCCTGTTCGGTTCGGTGCTGGCCCTGCTGATCACCCCGCTCCAGAGCCTCGATCCCCTGCCGGACCTGCTGCTGATCACGATGGTCTGGGTCGCCACCCAGATGATCCACATCTACGACCACAAGTTCCGCTTCACCTTCCGGGTGCTGGGCTCGGTGGGCGCCGTGTTGGCCGCCTGGGCCCTGCTGTTCGGGCCCGCCTCCATCCTGCGCCCCCTGATGCAGCTCGCCGGTTTCGGGTTCGCCTGCGCCGCGCTGAGCGCCATCGCCCTGAAGGAGCGCTTCTGCTTCAAGATCCCCGGCCTGCGGGCCGTCCCCCTGTTCCTCGGCGCCGGCGTGTTGTGGCGGCTGTACCTGGTCGTCGCACCCGTCGCGGACGACCCGCTGTTCGAGATCCCATTCGTACTCGCCGGGGTCATCGTGCTGATGATGGCCGTGGCCAAGGCCCGCATGCCGCTGACCCACGACATCGGCGACCGTAGTGCCTATACCAACTAGCGAGGCCTACGGAAGATCCCGGCAGATCCGATGATCGAGGCAGCAAGCCGCCGGAGTCCGTCATGATCCTTCGCTTCCTCGCCCCACTCCTCGTGCTCACCATTCCGGCCTTCGCCCGTACGCCGGCCGACAACATCCCCGTGATGCACACCATCAACGGCGATCAGGTGCTCAGCCTGCTGAAGGAGGTGGGCGACACCCCGCGGCTGATGACCGACGAGGTGGGCGACCCGCTCGTGCACGCCCAGGCCGACGGCACCCACTACTCGGTGATCTTCTACGACTGCGAGAGCCCGGAAGGACAGGTGAAGACCTGCCGCGCGCTGCAGTACCGCACCTGGTACCGGCTCGACGTGCCCCTCAGCGCCACCGACATCAACGAGTGGAACCGGCTCTCCCGGCTCGGCCGCGCCTACCTGGACGACGACGGCGACGCGACCATCGAGTACAACGTGCGGCTCCAGGGCGGCGTCACCCCGCAGCACCTCCGGGAGCAGCGGGACTGGTTCCTTCGGGCGATCAGCGAGTTCGAGCGGATGCTCGTCACGACCCAGTGAGCGGCTTGCGCAGCACGTACAGCTGCTGACCGGTCCACACCCGGGGTGCCTCGGGACGGGTCATGCGCAGGACCTGCAGGCCCAGCGCCTGGAATTCGTCGCTGTTCAGCGTGAGGGGCGTGAAGCCCCCCGCGACCATCAGCCCACCGGGCGCGAGGGCCTGCGTGAGCTCGACGGCCAGACGCCGTGACGCCTGCAGGGACAGCACGCTGCTGTTCATGGCCCCCATCGCGACGATGAGGTGGGCCCGGCCTCCGAGGAGCTCGCGCATGTCCGTGGGCTGATCGAGGTCCCGGGCGTGCACCGCGACCCGGTCGCCGAGGCGCTCCCGGGCCTGCCGCAGGCTCACCTCGTTGCGGTCGACCACGTGCAGCCGGGGCGCCAGGGGCTCGAGGACGGGCACCAGCGCCGCCAGCTCCTCGCCGTCGCCGCCGCAGACCGACAGCACCGTGGGCCGCTCGGGCAGCTCGCCGCGCCGATCGGCCACCACGCGGGCGAGCCACGGGTACAGCACGTCCCGGTAGGCGTCGCCGACGGTACCCTCCCCGCCCGGGACCGCGCGATCCTTCCACAGATCCCACCAGCCGTCCGGGAACAGGAAGGTGCTGCTGGGGAACAGGGGCTGGGAGGCCGCCAGGGTGTAGTCGAGCTCGAACGCGTGACCCGGCAGACGCCGCACCAGGGTGTCGACCAGCGGCTGCAGCACCCAGCTCAGGTGGGCGGGCACGAAGCGGCGCTCCTCGCGACCGGGCTCGCCCCACCACAACACCGCCGGCGTGCCCCCGTGCAGGCGAAACGACAGCCGCACGCGGGCCGGGAGCTCGGGCCAGTCCCGCAGGTGGAACAGGTAGCCGAAGAAGTCCCGCTCGATGGCCTGGTAGTCCAGGGGGACCTCCTCGCTGCCCTCCTGCACCACGAGATCGAGCAGGGCACGCACCACGGGCACGATGGGACCGGACGCGAGGGGGAGGTCGTCGGGAAGGTGGGACAGCGCGGGAGCGGACAACGGGATTCCTCCGAGGCGCGCAGGCTACCAGACGCGCCCATCGGGGTCACCGGTCAGGGCGGCGCCACCACGCCCCATCCACCGCCGGTGTCCACGTGGCTGCCCCGGGGGTTGTGCAGGGTCTGCAGCACCCAGGCCGCGGGGTCGAGGCCCCTCCACAGGTGGTGGAAGCTCCGGGGCTGGCCGTCCTCACAGGCCGGGTGGGTCGCGTGACCGCCACAGGACGACCAGCCGTCGAGAGGGGTCTGCACCGCGACCAGGGGCTGGTGATCGCCGCCGTCGAGCCGGTAGAACCACACCCCCGGCAGGGGCGAGTCCGGATAGGGCACGAGACCCTCCCCGTCGACCCACACCATCGGCGGCTGCAGGAAGCCCGGATCGAGGGCCACGAAGGTCTCCGCGGTCCCCGTGTCGACGAAGGTGGCGATGACGGCCCCGCAGGTAGCCGCCGCGTCGAGATCGGACACCCCGCAGGCCCGCTCGAGCACCGGCACGAGGAAGGCGTGATCCCCCGGCAGGCCCGCCAGGTCCTCCAGCTGGAAGCAGGTGTTGAGGTCGTGGCCGAGGAAGCGGGCGTCGTCGGGGGGCCGGGTGCCCTCGCGGCTGCCGAAGAACGCCCGTGGGGCGCAGGTCTCGAAGGGATCGACCCCTTCGGTGGCCGACGGATCCATGTCGAGGGGGACGTGCACCTCCACGGGAAGCGGCCGCACATCCGTACCCTCGATGGGTTCCTCCTCCGGCGCACCGGTGCAGGCCGGGAGCAGGAGGGCCCCGAGCAGGACCCGGAGCGGCTCAGTCCTCCACGCCATGCACCCTCCAGGTGTCCACGGAGCAGGCCGCGGGCGCCTGATCGACGAGGGTGTCGCACACCCCGGTCCACTCGAACCCGAAGCCGCCGTGCCCGCAGGTGGTGCCCGGCCCGGAGAACATCCACATCCCCAACCAGTCACCGGCCACCGTGGCGTCGTGGGACACGTACACCTCGCTGGCACCCGCCGCGGCGTCGTCGAAGAACCATGCGGGCGCGGCCTCGGCGCACATCACGTCGTCCCCTCCGTTGCCCCACAGCTCGCCGAAGCCATCGCTGCCGCCGTTGTCCATGAGCACGTCGTCGCCATCGCCCCCCCGAAGCACGTCATCGCCGGCCCCCCCCGCGAGGTGGTCGTCGCCGCCCCGGCCCCGCAGGTCGTCGTCGCCGGGCCCACCGATGAGCCACTCGGTCATCCCGGCGCCCGCTGCATCCGACCCTTCGAGCAGATCGTCGCCGCCGCGTCCCTCGAGCACGAGCTCGAGCTCGTGGGTGGGCGAGAGGGCCGCCAGGGACGGCAGGTCCGGGTGGCTGAAGCCGAGGGCGTCGTCGCCGGGCGTGCCCACGAAGCGCACCGACCGGATGGTCTCGGCGGCGTCGGCGTACAGGCAGCAGAAGTCGTGCCCCGCCTCGTCGTGGCCGAACAGCACGAAGTCGTAGTGGTCGGAGCCGTCGGTGAGCACCGGCGACAGCCCGACGGCCGTGGCCTCGTCCCCGCCGAGCAGTCGCATGTCGCAGACGATGCCGGTCGCCTCCCCGCCGGTGGTCACCACGGAGCAAGGCCCATCGACCGGACAGGTGGACAGGGCGTAGTCCCGCTCGACCGGGCCGTAGCCGAGCTGCTGGACCACGCCAGAGCCGGTGGGCACCGCCGCTTGGACCTGCGTGAGCCCCTCCACCTCGTAGGTGGGCACGGTGAGCAGGGATGCCTCCGAGGCGCAGTCCACGAGGACGTCCACGTCCCGGTAGCTGCGGAGCTGTGGGGCCCAGTGATCCGGCCCCAAGCGCGTCCACAGGGTCAGGTGCAGGGGCGCTCCGACCACGTGATCGCCCATGGACAGCTCGACGGCCACCTCCCGCCAGTCCGCGTCCCACACCGGCGGGTCCGTGGGGCCGGGCGGCATCCAGCCGGTCTGGGGAGGCTCGGCATCGCACAGGTCGTACATGAAGTCCGCCCCGAGGACGACCTGCTGGCCCAGATCCGCGAGACCCGGCGCGCTGCCGGCGTCGACGACGTAGTAGGGCTCGTCATCGAGGGACGAACGGGCGATCCCCGCGCCATCGCAGACCTGCCGGTACGCCCACTCCGTCACCCGGAAGCGCACCGTGTAGCTCGACTGCTGGTGGGGCTGGTCGCCGACGGCCGGAAGCTCCCAGTGGGCGAGGCCGATGGCGGGCACCGCCGCCGGCGCCCGGTAGTCCGCCACGATGTCGAGGGGCGCGTCCCACATCACGAGGCCCAGGGCATCGTGGACCCAGGGGGCGGACGTGAGGTACCCGACCGCGTCGCGGGCCTGCACCCGCACCGGGCCCGCCTCGGTGCTCACGTCCCGGGCCTCGTTGCCCAGCGGCCACACATCTCCCGAGGCCACCATGGAGGGATCGAGGTCGTCGAGCCGTGTCACCAGGCCGTCGGTGCGGATGTGGTCGTTGGTGGAGGGTGCCTTCTCCTCCCCGGGCACCCACACCAGGGCCTTGTTGGAGTACACCGGAAGGCGGGGCTCCCCGCGGTTGGTGGTGATGGTGGCGTAGGCGACGTCGCCCTCCTCGAACCCCCGGAGCGGATCCGCGTGGGTCGGGTCGCTCGAGCCGTCGGCGTGGGCGAAGGAGCTGCGGCCATCCTCGTTGGCCAGCGACAGCCCCTGCAGATCGTACTGCCCGGGGTGGAGGATCCCAAGGGCATGGCCGATCTCGTGGGCCATGGTCCACTGACGGCTGGTCTTGCCGTCGACCGCGAGCCACACCAGCGAGCCCTCGTCCTCGGACTTGGCGGCATCCTGGGGCACCGGTCCGCCGGAGGTGTAGCGGGACACCTCCCCGCCTCGCGCCGCCCCGAGGACCTCGTTGCCGGAGGTCGCGCAGCTGAGCTCCCGGCCGTTGGCGGTGAAGGCCACCACCAGATCCGCGCCGACGTCCCCGACCACCTCGTGGATGCGCGGTGCCAGATCGGCCGCGGCAGCCCCCGTGTCCCCGGTCTCCGACGTGTCCAGTGACGAGAGCAGGCCCGCCGCCACCGGCTTGAGCCCCACGTTCCACCACAGCCAGAAGGGGTCGCGCACCACGAGGTGGTTGTCCAGCCAGCCGTGATCCCCGCAGTCTTCGGAGAAGTCCCCGTCGTAGGCGTAGCCGAGCAGATCGGTGAGCGAGTCCATGCCGTCGACCGTGTCGACGGCGTGCATCTCCCGGAACCCCACGATGCGCAGGCGGTGCCCGTGGATGCCCGAGCGACGGAAGACGAGGTTGGTCTGGTGCACCAGGGACCAGGCATAGGCCTGCATGTTCCAGGCGTGGTCCGGATCCTCGTCGGCCCGCTCCTGCCGGGCCTGGGGGGTCCAGGTCACCAGCAGATCGATGAACGTGGCACCGTCTCCGGGCCAGACCACCGGCTGGGGATCGACGTCCCAGTTGGGCTCGGGCGTCTGGTTGGCGGGGTGCTCCGGGTCCACCTCCACGGGCTCGCCCTCGGCGGCCTCCACGAGCAGGAACGCCTGGCCGATCCCCGAATCCTCGAGCTGGAAGGTGCCGTACCGTCCCTCGAGGATGCCGAAGACGGTGTCGCCGGCCAGCGTGAGGATCACATCGCCGCCACCGTTGAGATCCCGCCCCACCCAGGTGCGGCTGCCGTCCGGGTGGAAGTGGTAGCTCGTGCGCTGGGCGTGGATGTCACCGGGTCCACCCACCTGATCGCCGTGGGGCAGCGGCACGTGCAGACGCAGGGGCGGCGTGGGCCGATCACGACCGTGGAGGGGATCGAGCGTGGGAAACACGACCTCCGGCCGCAGCCGGACCACCGCCACCTGGGCCGGGGGCGCGTCGCCGGTGCGCCACCGGGCGTAGCGTCGCGGTGACAGGCTGCGTCCCTCGACGGGCATCACCCACGCCGCCTCGTCATCCCAGGAGGCCGGCGCGGACGGCGGCACCCCGTCGGAGGTGCGGCCTCCACTGCCCGGCAGGAGCGGCCCCACGAAGACGAAGGCCTCCTCGGCGACGGCCCCGGTGGACATCAGCAGGGAAGCCGCCAGTGCCCCCTCGAGGACGACACGTCGTCCAGACCTGACCTCCCGTCGCGCCACCTTCGCCTCCCCTGCGGACCGTCCCGGATCGGCCGACGCCTGCGGAAGGCGCGACCGACGGGACCCGTTCGGACGGGGAGGCGGTGGTGTGGGTCAGCGGTTCTGCGCCCGCAGAACCCCTGACGGCTCAGCGGCGACGGCGGCGGAGCCCCACGAGGCCGAGCCCCAGGCCCATCCACCCGAAGGCGGCCCCGCCCTGGCTACAGCCGCTCGCACAGCCCAGCTCGGCGCGCATGGCGGTGTTGTGGGCCTCGAGGGCGCCGTTGATGGCGTCGAGGTTGCTGGTCATCACCTGGGCATCCCCGTCGCGGCCGGTCTGGGAGATGGTCTGGGCCGCGTGGTTGCCGATGTCGCCGATGAAGCCGTCGAAGTCGAAGTTCGTGGGGTCGTTGGCGTACTCGGCGGGGAACAGCATCTCCCGGCCGTCGGCCAGGCGGAGCATGCGAGGCGCCTCGAAGCGCTCCACGCTCGGGTTGCACAGGGTGACGAACTCCGCGCTGTGGTTGCGGTCGACCATCGGCATGTCCTCGTTCAGGGCGAAGATCGGGTCGATGGTCATCTCCTCGGCCGAGATGGAGCTCGTGAGGCGCGTGAGCACGGGATGGCGGTCGAACAGGTCCTGCGCGTTGCGCATGGCCTCGACCCAGCCGGCGTCCAGCGCCTCGGCGAAGGCCGTGCCGTCGACGGGCTGGAAGGCGTCACGAGAGACGTAGCAGTCCATGCAGGCGTAGAACTCGAGGGGCGTGACGCCGTCCTGGGCGACCACGGCGGGCATGGGGAAGAACTCGAGCAGCGTGGGCACGGTGCCGTTCGAGACCGGGATGCCGGCCTCGAACTGCATCGTGTTCACGAGATCGAAGGGATGGGCCGTGGTCATCAGCACGCCGGGCCGGTAGCGGCCGGAGGCCCAGAAGACGCCATCGAAGGCGTCGGTGGAGCCGGAGAAGTCGGTGGCGAAGGCCTGGCCACCCGCCTCGTTGGCCGCCTGGGTGATGACGTCCGGGTAGTTGTTGCCGGCGTCCATCCAGTTCACGGCGAGCTCGTTGACCTCGACGTGCAGGTAGTTCACCGGCACGGCGCGGGCGTCGCCCAGGACGAAGGGCTGAAGGCGCATGTCGGGGGTGGCGGCGATGGCCGTGAGCTGCAGCGGGATGGAGGCCTCGCTGCCCTCGTAGCGCATGCCCAGGGGCACCAGATCGCCGACGTCCTTGTCCTTCTGCAAGCGCAGGGCCAGGAAGAAGTGGCCGCTGGTGACGTAGGGGGCGGCCGCCTCGTCGAAGGAGTCGGGGATGAAGTAGGCATCGGTGGTGTCGCCGTCGGCGTTGGGATCGTCCAGCCACTCGACCAGGGACTCGATGGAGTCGGCCTGCACCACGGCGTAGTCGTAGGGGCCCACGGCGCCGGCATCCACCTGGGTGACGCCGCCGCCATCCTGGGGCGGCTCGCCGCCGGCCGTGTCGAAGTCCGCAGACTCGGGGGCGGAGACCATCAGGCCATTGCGGCCCTCGTCCTTGCAGGTGCCCTCGGTGGTGAAGGTGAGGTTCCACAGGGGCATCGTGAAGGGCGACAGCGTGGTGAAGATGTCGTCGACGCTGGGGAACAGCTCGGGCACGGCCTGCACGGGCACGACCCAGGCGAACTGCTCCGCGGAACCCGTGTAGGAGATCTGCACGTGGGCCTCGACCGTGCCCTGCTCCTTGTCGACGGCGAACAGGATGCGCTCGGCGGCCTGGTCGACCGGCTGGGACTGGTTGCTGCAGAACATGCCGCCACAGGCGAGGGCGTCGGAGCCCACGAAGGAGGCGGCGAGGCCGAGGGTGAGGGCCTTGAGGTGGTGGTTCATGGGTGTCTCTCGATGAGGATGGGGCCGTGCCAGGGCGGATTCTAGCACGGCCGACCGGGCACGCCGAAGGTCGGGATCGATATCGATCAGAGAGGGGGTCTCGAGAGGGGGTCAGACCGCAAGCTGTGATATCTTCGAGAGAGGGGGTCAGACCGCAAGCTGTTATATCTTCTCGAAGATATAACAGCTTTCGGTCTGACCCCATCCGTGACAGCTTGCGGTCTGACCCCCATTCGTGACCCCCATCCGTCTCGGGATCGAGATCGGGATCGGGATCGACACCCCTGCTACCCTGCAGTCCCCTCCAGTCCGGTACACCGCATGTCCGACACCTCCAACACCTACGACGCCGTCCCCTACCCCTCCTACGCCTTCGCCCACACCCACCCGGATGCCCTGGGCACGCTGGCGCGGGTGTTCGGCATGTCGCCGGTGCCCCCGGACCGCGCCCGCGTCCTCGAGATCGGCTGCGCCTCCGGCGGCAACCTGATCCCCATGGCGGTGGCCTACCCGGGCGCCACCTTCGTCGGCTTCGATCTGTCCGCCCGGCAGATCGAGGAGGGCCGCCGGCAGGCCGCCGCGCTGGGCCTGACGAACCTCGACCTGCAGCCCCGGGACATCCTGCAGCCCACCGACGATCTGGGCACCTTCGACTACATCATCGCCCACGGCGTGTTCTCCTGGGTCCCCCAACTGGTCCAGGAAGCCATCTTCGCCCTGGCCCGCAAGCACCTGTCGCCCCAGGGCGTGGCCTACATCTCCTACAACACCCGCCCGGGCTGGCAGATGCACGGCGCCGTGCGCGACATGATGCTGTACATGACCGCGGACGTGCCGGAGCCCATGGGGAAGGTGGCCCACGCCACCGCCATGCTCGACTGGCTGGCCGCCGCGGTGCCGGGCAGCCACGCCGCCTACCACCGGATGCTGAACCAGGTCTCCCAGACGCTGAAGACCCACAACCAGGCCTACGTGCTCCACGAGTTCCTCGAGGAGGTCAACGATCCGCAGACCTTCGTGGGCTTCATGGACCGCGCCCACAGGCATGGCCTGCAGTACCTCGGCGAGTCCGGCCTCACGGCCATGCTCGACCAGTACTTCGACCCGCAGGTCCAGCAGACCCTGCGCGGCTGGTCCAGGGACATCTTCGAGCTCGAGCAGTACATGGACTTCCTGCGCGGGCGCACGTTCCGGCAGACCCTGCTCGTGCACCGGGAGGTCGCGCTGCAGCGGGATCTGACCTCCTTCCGCGCCGACGGGATGTGGCTGTCGTCCCGGGCCCTCACGCCCGACCTGCAGCTCGACCCGGCCGCCGACGCCCCGCTGCACCTGAAGGCCGACAAGGGCGAGGTGGAGCTGAGCCTCGACGATCCGCTGGCCAAGGCCGTGCTCCTGCAGATCCTGCGCGCCTGGCCCGCCACGATCCGCTTCGAGGACGCCTTCGACGCCGCCCTGGACCAGCTCTGGCCCGGCCAGCGCAACCTGCTCGACCCGGACTGGATCGCCGCCGCCACCCACTCCCTCAGCCTCGGCCTGCTCAACTGCGCGGCGCTGCAGCTGTGCCAGCTCCACGTGAGCCCCGGCCAGTCCCGCCCATGGGCCGGCCACCCCCGCCCCGAGGTCTGGCCCTACACCCGCCACCTCGCCGCCCGCACCTGCCGGGTGTCCAGTCCCCGCCACGAGACGGTCGACCTCGACAGCCTCGACCAGCACCTCGTCACGCTGCTCGACGGCCACCACACCGTCGACGACGTGCTCGATCGCCTGCGGGCCAAGGCGGATGCCTACCAGCTCGCCACCGGCGAGCCCCTTCCCGACGCCCCGACCCCAGACAAGGTCCGCGCGCGCATCCAGCAGTTCTCCGACTGGGGCCTGCTGGTCCAGGAGGCCCCATGACCAGCCTGTACGACCTGGTGCCCTACCCCACCCGCGCCGAGCCCCTGGCCCACCCGGATCGCATCGCCGCCCTGGCCGCCCTGCACGGTCTGCCGAGGGTCGACGTCCGCAACGCCCGGGTGCTGGAGATCGGCTGCGGCACCGGCGAGCACCTCCTGTCCTTCGCCGCCGCATGTCCCGGCGCCACCTGCACCGGCATCGACGCCGGCCGCGTCCACATCGAGCGGGCCGAGGCCACCCGCAGGGCCCTGGGCCTGCCCAACGTACGCTTCGAACACGCCGACATCTCCGATGCGCAGCTCGACAGCTACGACCTCGTCATCTGCTGGGGCACCTTCTCCTGGGTCCCCGAGAGCACCCAGCAGGCCATCCTGCAGCGCATCCGCGATCACCTGGCCCCCGACGGTGTCGCCCTGCTGTCCTACAACACCCTGCCCGGCTGGCACATGATGGGCATGGTGCGCGACATGATGGGGTTCCACACCCGCCACACCGACGACCCCGTGGAGCGGGTCGCGAAGGGCCGCGAGCTGATCGAGTTCCTCCGGCGCGCGACCTCCGGCAGCGGCTCCGCGCTCAACGCCTGGATGCAGACCATGGCCGAGCGGATGGCCGAGGTGCCCGACGCCTACCTGCTCCACGAGTTCCTCGCGCCCCACAACCACCCGCTGCACTTCCACGAGCTGGCAGAGCTGCTCGCGGCCCACGACCTGCGCTTCGTCACCGAGTCCAGGGCCTCCACCTGCGCGCTGCACCACTTCCCCCCGCCGGTACAAGCGGTGCTGCAGTCCGAGCAGGAGCTGGCCGGCGGCAGCGTCGAGCACCTGCAGCAGTGCATGGACTTCCTGCGCAACAAGCGCTTCCGCGCCTCCCTGCTCTGCCACGCCGCGGCCAGCCCCACCGACGCGCCGCTCCACTGGGACGGCCTGACCGTCCGCGGCGACGCCGAGGAGCTGGGCGAGGTCGTCACCTCGACGCGTGGCTTCACCATGCAGGCCACCGGCGACGCGGCCGTGCTGTGGTCACTGCTGCAGGACCCGACCCGCTGGTGGTCCGTCGACGAGCTCGCCACCTTCCTTCCGCCCGACCGCCTGTACCCGCTACTCACCGAGGCGCTGCAGGCCGATCTGCTGGTTCCGTCGTTCCACCCCACCCCGGTGGCCACGATCCTGGACGACCGTCCGCTCGCCTTCCCCCTGGCCCGCCACGTGGCGCGGCTGCAGGCCGAGGTGCCCTCCCTGCTGCACCACACCGTGCCCCTCGACGACGACGCCCGCGCCCTGCTGGCCGACCTCGACGGCACCCGCACCCACGACGAGCTGACGGACCGCTGGCGCGCGAGGCTCGCCGACGACGAGGCGCTGCAGCCCGGCGCCATCGGCGGGGCGCTCAAGCAGCTGCAGCGGGCCGGTCTCCTCCAGGCGAGAGACGGGCATTGAGAGGACGTGGGCCGGGCGAAGAGCCTCTGGCCGCTTTCGAAGGGAGCGTTTGATCCAGAGAGTCGGAGTTCAAGAGATCACCCAGATTCCTCACCAGGGAGGAGCTTCAGCCTTCTGCCATCACGAACCCAGGAAGGAAGCTGTGGAATCTCCCTTCCTCCCATCCTCTGGATCAAATGGATCCCTCTGAGTCTCGCCTCTGATCTCTCTTTCAGGCCACCGGCTCCCCAGCCCCCACGATCGCCTTCAGATCGTAGATGTCGACCGGCTTGTCGAGCCGATGCACGAGCCCCTCGAAGGCATCGATGCCGAACTCGCCATCGCCGGACACCAGCACGAAGCGGGAGACGAGCTCGGGGCGGTGCGCCTTGAGCCAGGCGAAGACGCTCTCGCCGTTCATGCCGGGCATCCGGCGATCACACAGGATGTAGGAGGGCTCGACCTCGGTCTGTTCCAGCCACTCCACCAGCGCCTCGCCACCCTCGAGGGCCACGACCTCGTGGCCGAGGGTGCGCAGCGATCGGGACACGGCCCGCCGCACGAGGTTCTGGTCGTCCACCAACACACACGGCCCTGCGTGCATCCGCTGCTCCTTCTGGGGTACCGGGGCCTCGTTGGCCCTCGGCAGGTATACCTTGAACACCGTGCCCTCACCGAGAGTGGACTCGAGGTTCACCTCACCGCCATGGTCGGACACGATGTCCTTCACGCTGGCCAGGCCGAGCCCGGTGCCCTCCTCCTTGGTGGTGTAGTGGGGCTCGAAGATGCGCGGCAGCTGGCTGGCCGGGATGCCGGGGCCGTTGTCGCCCACCAGGATGCCGATGCGATCGCCGGAGCCGATCACCTCGAGGAGCACCATCGCCTCGGGGTTGCCCTGTACGGCCTCGAGGGCGTTGTCGAGCAGGTTGAGGATCACCCGCTCGAGGGCCGCGGCATCGCCGTGGACGATGGTCTTGTCGCTGCGGCGCAGCTCGATGACGACGTCCTGATCCAGGCGCTGCACGAGCTGGTTCAGGCAGCTCTCGGCCAGCGTGTTGAGCTCGACCGGGTTGTGCAGGGCCCGCACGCCCTTGGCCTCGCGGCGCAGATCGCGGAAGGCCTGTGCCATGTCTTCGGCCTGGGCGAGGGCCGGTGCGTTGCCCGACGCCCGCAGCAGCTCCAGCAACCCCTCGACCTTGCCCGCGAAGTCGTGCAGCCCGAGCATGGTGCGGTAGCCCGCCTGGGCCTGCTCCTCCTTGCGGCGCAATTGCCGCCGGAGCTCTTCGGCCTCGTTCTCGGAGACCAGGCTGCGGACCACGAGCGCCCGTGCCCGGCCGGCACCGGACCAGTCGACCTGTGTGGCCGTGACCTCGATGGGCAGGCGGCCGCCGTGGGTCTCGATGGAGGCCAGCAGCACGCCGGTCTGCAGATCCTCCACCAGGTGGGTGAGCGCCGACGGCCCCTTGGCCATGTTGCCCAGCAGCTGCTTGGCCGGCCGGTTGGCGAACAGCACCTGGCCGTCGTCGTTGAGCACGAACACGGACGCCGGCAGCGATCGCAGCACCTGCCGCAGGTTCATCTCCGCGGAGCGGTGCATCCGGCGCAGGACGTTTCGTTCGTAGGCGTAGCGGAGCGCGCGGCGGATGGCCTGCCCCGAGATCTCGATCTTGCGCAGGAAGTCGGTGGCGCCGTGGCGCAGGGCCTCCTGGGCCATGGCCTCGTCGTAGTCGCCGGTCATGACGACGCAGGCGGCGTCGGGCTGGGCGCTCGAGGCGAACTCGACCGAGTCGAGGGCGACGGCATCGGGCAGCGACAGATCGACCACGACGACGTCGAAGTCCTCGTGATGGCGCTCGAGGTAGCTGCGGGCCCCCTCGAGGGAGTTCACCGCCACGACCTCCCACCCCTGCATGTCCTGTACGACACGCTCGAAGAGCAGTACATCGGTGGGGCTGTCCTCGATGAGGAGCACGCGCCGTGGATCGTCACGCCACCCTGTTCGCACGTTCCCTCCTCGCCTTCCGGATGCCTTCAATGGTATCGGACTTCACCTGGATCCGACAGTTCCCTCTCCACCCCGAACCCCGTGGCGGGCCCATGCACACCGTACTGAACATCCACACATCCGGACGTGGTTTCCTGGACATCACTCAACAGGTACGGGACGCCCTGGTCCATATGGGAAGTCCCTCAGGGCTCGCGCACCTGTTCCTGCAGCACACCTCCGCCTCCCTCGTCATCCAGGAGAACGCGGATCCGGACGTGCTCCTCGACATGGAGGCCTGGTTCTCGTCGCAGGTCCCCGATGGTACCCGGCAATACCGGCACAACATGGAGGGGCCGGACGACATGCCGGCCCACATCCGCACCACGCTGACCCACACGGATCTGACGATACCGGTCCTTGATGGGGAGCTCCTTCTCGGGACCTGGCAGGCGATCTACCTGTACGAACATCGGACGGCTTCGCACGCACGGCGGGTGGTGCTCACGGTGCTCACGCACGCGTAGACGCGAGACGGCCAGCGGCGACCCGGCACCACCGGCTCTTCGTCGCGTCGGTCGGGCCGACCGGAAGGTCGGCCTCTCCCTTGCTCCTCGCTCCGGCAGCGCCGGGACGCCGCTGGCCTCGGGTGTGCGGCTGAAGGGATGCGCTGGGATTGCGTTCGCGGGATGGTGCCGGGTCGATCTCGGCGGGGCGCTCAGGGGCCCTGGGCACCACCATGGCTTCGTCGCTTCGCTTCTCGCCCTGCCGGCACCCAGCGCCCCTTCGGGGTGGGCATCCGGTGAACGTTCGGGTTGGGTACCCGGTGTCCCCCTTCGGGTGGGGCATCCGGTGGGCCTCGAGGTCGGGTTCCTGGGGGCACGTCACGTCGGGACCGGGGGATGGTTTGGTGCCAGGTGGCAGCGAACGGTCGTCTTCTCGCGGCGCGCTACACGACCTCGTGGGCCATCAGGTCCCAACGGTCGGCCTCGGCCTGGATCCAGGCCGGGGGGACGGGGGCGGACAGGCGCAGGATCACCTCGCCGTCGTGCCAGCTGAGGACGTCGGCGCCGCGCAGCACCCACCGGTCCATCACCCGCATCAGCAGGCTCACGCGCCGATCCATGGGCATGTGGCCCACGCGCACCCGCACGCCCCACTCGGACACCTCGAGCAGGCGTCCCTCTCCGGCACCGAGCAGGCGGACGGGCGGGCCGAGACCCCTCGGGTAGCGAAAACGTCGGAATCGGGGAAAAACCATGACTGCCTCACCGTTCACCCCTCCTACGGCACACCGCCCGTCACCTTGAAGTGGCGGGGGTCCGCATTCAGCGCCGCTGGCAGGATGTCGCGCTTGACGATCGCCGGTGGCAGGGCCAAGAACCTCCCCTACGAGGAGCCAATCCATGTGGACCGCCATCTGGGACATCCTCACCGAGCTCGCCCCCTGGCTGCTGCTCGGTGCCTACATCGCCGGCCTGATGCACGTCGTCCTCCCCGAAGGGTGGATCCGCCGCCAGCTCCAGGGCCGCGCGGGCGTCGTCAAGGCCGTGGCCCTCGGCGTGCCCCTGCCGTTGTGCTCCTGCGGTGTCATCCCCACCGCCATCGGCCTGCACAAGGACGGCGCGAGCAAGAGCGCCTCGATGGGCTTCATGGTGTCCACCCCCCAGACCGGCGTCGACTCCATCCTCGTGGCCAGCAGCTTCCTCGGCTGGCCCTTCGCCCTGTTCAAGGTGGCCGCGGCCCTCGTCACCGGCATCCTCACCGGTGAGCTCGTCGGCTGGCTCGATCCCGAGCAGCCCGCGCCCGAGACCGAGGAGGCACTCGTCGCCGACGGTCCCCGCGACCACTGGTTCAAGCGCCTCAACGAGCATGCGCTGGAGATCATCGGCAGCATCTGGGGATGGCTGCTGGTGGGCGTCCTCATCTCGGCCCTGCTCACCGCCTACGTGCCCGCCGGCTCCTGGGCAGGCTCGCCCTGGGCCACCGGCATCCTCGCCAGCCTCGTCGCGCTGGCCGTCTCCACGCCGCTGTACATCTGCGCCACGGCCTCCGTGCCCATCGCCGCCGGCCTCATCCACGCCGGCCTGCCCCCGAGTGCCGCCCTGGTGTTCCTGATGGCCGGCCCCGCAACGAACGTGGCCACCATGGGCGCGGTGCGCTCCGCCTTCGGCCTGAAGACCCTCGTCATCTACCTGGGCACCGTCACCCTTGGCTCCCTGGCCGCGGGCGCCCTGTTCGACTCCCTGCTCACCACCACCGTGGCCGCGCCGATGGCCCACCACGAGCACACGGGCCCGGTGGCCACCATCGCCGCCGCCGTCCTGCTGGCCATCATCGCCTGGAACGCCTTCGAGGACGCCCGGGCCTGGCTCCGGGCCCGCAAGCCCGCGCCCCCCACCCAGCTCGCCATGCAGGTCGAGGGCATCACCTGCGGTGGCTGCGCCCGCCGCCTCGACGCCAAGCTCCGCGAGCTCGACGGCCTGGACGACGTGCGCATCGACGTCCCCACCGGCATCGTGCAGATCTCCGGCAAGGTCGACGAGCCGAGCCTGCGCGACCAGATCACCGCAGCCGGCTTCACGCCCCGCCACCTCGTCGAGGGCTGAGGCGTCAGCCGAGCCCCTGCACGAAGGCCACCGCCTGCTCCGCCACGTCGTCGAGCAGGCCCTCCTGGGTGAGACCGGACCGCTTCAGCGGCTTGAAGCTGTGATCGCCGCTCGGGACGAACCGCACCTCGATGTCCTGCGACAGGTCGTAGCCTGCGATCTCGTCGGGCTTGCCGAAGGGATCCCGCTCCCCCTGGAAGATCACGGTGGGCACCCGCAGCTCCCGCAGGTGGTCGGTGCGCAGCTTGTCGGGCTTGCCGGGTGGATGGAACGGGTAGCCGAACACCATGAGGCCGTCGGCCTGCAGCTCCTCGACCAGCATGCTGGCCACCCGGCCCCCCATGGACTTGCCCGCGAGCACCAGGCGGTGGTCACCCCGGTGGGCCTGCACCACCTCGGTCATGGCCGCGAGCAGCTTCGCCGCCGGGTTCGGACCCGCCTTGACGCCCTCGGTGCGCCGCCGCTGCATGTACGGGAACTCGAACCGCAGCACCCGCAGCCCGCCCTTCGCCATGCCCTCGGCCAGGGCCGTCATGAACGGCGTGTCCATCGGCGCGCCCGCCCCGTGGGCCATCACCACCAGCTCGTCGGCGTCCTCGGGTCCGTCCCACAACAGAAGTCCATCATCGGTCATCGCTACTCCCTTGCGGACAGGCCATCGGTACCCGAACGGAGGGCACCTTCGTCCACCTCGTATCGGAAAGTCGGCGAAAGCGACAACACGGGTCACTCGTCGGGGGAGCACTCGATCCACAGAGTCGGAGACCATGGGATCCCCCAGATACCTCCCCCGGGGAGCACCTTCATCCCTCTCCCCGAACGCGTAGAACGAGGCATCTGTGCTTCCTCATACCCTCCCATCCTCTGGATCAAAGGGCTCCCTCCACGCCCGGGCAACGCCCTCTCACGTTCCACACCTCGAGCCCATCCCTCCCCAAGAACGAGACGTGGGTTGGCACCCCGAAACGGAGCACCAACCCACGCAAACGATGGAATGAGGATGAGCTTGGCAGGCTGATCAACGCTCCGGGACACTACCGCAGCCGCTCTCCGTGAAAACCCACAATTTTGTCCGTGAAGAACCGAAGCGATTTCTCCGCGAAAAAATCCTGTCGCAGACGCTCCCAGGGCCTGTCCCGAACATCGCGCTGATGATTTTTTTCCGGATCCGGTACACCCGCGAAGCGGGTTTCCTGCGCAATTCCATGGATGGAGCGTCAGCTTCCACCCGGTTCCCTTCCCCTCCAGGAGGCATGATGCTCAGGAATCTCATCGCCGCGACCGCGCTGCTGCTGGCCTCGACCACAGCCCAGGCCGACCCGTCCTGGAGGGCCGAGAAGAGACGCGACGGCATCGAGGTCTACTCCCGTGCCTCGCCGATCTCCGACTTCCGTGAGTTCCAGGGTCAGGTGGAGATGCAGGCCACCATCGACGACGTCCTCGACGTCATCAACGATCCCTCCCTGTGCCCCCAGTGGCTCCAGTACTGCGTGGGCGCCAGCAACCTGCCCTCGAGCACGCCCAACGTCACCGTGCTGCACAACTACAACGACGCCCCCTGGCCGGTGAAGGACCGGGACGCGATCATCTGGAACGTCCACAAGCGCCAGTCCGCCACGAAGTACCGCATCGACTTCGAAGCCCGCCCCGACCTGCTCCCCGAGGAGGAAGGCTACATCCGCGTGCCCTCCATCAAGGGCCACTGGATCCTCACCCAGCGCGACGAGGACACGGTGCACATCCTCTATCAGGTGCTGGCCGACCCGGGTGGCCAGATGCCCGCCTGGGCCGCCAACATCGGTGCCGTGGAGCAGCCGTATGAATCCCTGCGGAAGCTGCGCATCCTGGTGGAGGCCCGCAGCAAGGTGAACCAGGGTCCGGCTTCGGCGGGCCAGCGCTGACGCGGCCTCAGCTGGCCACTGGCGGCACGAGCTCCACGGCCTCGCCACTCCACCGCCCCTGCAGGTAGGCCGGCAGCCCATCGAGCGGGTGCGCCATCACCTCGGCCGGGGGCGGCGCCAACAGCCGCATGGCCGTCTTGCGGCGCTCCCGACCATGGCCCGGCGATCGTGGGGAGGCGGGCGACTGCAGGATGTAGTCCACCATCTCCATGAGCCAGTAGAAGCGATCCTGCTCGGCGTTGGGCGTGGACTGCACCAGGTGCCAGCGGATGACGCAGTAGCGGATCATCTCGGCGAGGCTCATGGACGGCAGCTCCCCCACCGCGAACCTGCGGTTCGGGTCGGACAGCTCGACCCTTGCGATGTGGGCCAGCTCCACCTCGCGCGCGGCGCTCATGCGACGCACCTGCCAGGGCAGCTTGCGACGCAGCCAGTCACGGGAACGCTCGCGCCAGGCCTGCACATCGGGGGTCGCCGCCGACAGTCCGAACAGCGCGCCGAACACCCACATCAGACCGTAGCGCTTGTTCCTGCGGCCGTGGGCCGGCGAGTAGGCGAAGCCCGGCGGCATGGTGGGCCAGATGCCGCCCATCTCCTCGATCGAGAGCAGGGGCTTGTCGAGGTGGGCCATCAGCAGGTCGACCGAGGGGTGGTACGGCACGCCCGGAAAGAAGCCCGACACCCCGATGGAGGCGAAGCGGCGCACCTCGTAGGAGTTGTCGAGCAGCGCGTACATGTAGGCCCGATCCCGCGCCTCCTCGGTGAACGCACCGTTCGTGGACAGCTCCCGCAGTGCACCGATACGCGCGCTCGACGTGGCGCTGTGCAGCAGCCGCACGAGCTGCGCCAGCTCGATGTCACCCTCCTCGTCGAGCAGCTCCAGATCCCGGGCCCACGTGAGCACCAGCCCCACGGGCCCCACCGCCTCGGCATCGGACAGGGCGGCGAGCTGTTCCTCGGAGATGTGCACCAGGCGGTCGTGGTAGAGCACCTGCCCATCCAGCCCGCCCGTGAGGAGCGCGCCCCGGTGCAGCGGGCTGCTCTTGTAGGCCTGCACCGTGGACACCCTGCTGATGCCCACGTGGATGTAGACCTCGGGCGGGTCTCCCTGCCGGAAGCGCGCCATCAGCATGTCGAGGACGGCCTTCTCGGTGCCCGTGCCCTCGACGGATGCCTCGAGCTCGAGCTGGTAGACCACCACCATGGTCTCGAAGTTGGAGAACACCACCCGGCCGACCGCCACGCCGTCGCGCAGCACGGTGCAGAGCACCTTGTCGTCGACCACCTGCTCCCGCCGCAGCTCCACCCAGACCTGCGCCTCCCAGGGAACGTCGTCTGCGTGAGGTGCTGCGGGCCCGTCGAGGACCGGATCGCCTGGACCCATCATGCCCTCAGGACGCCTTGACCTTCATGTTGGTGAGCTCCACCAGCATGCCCTTTCCGTTGATGTACTTGCTCATGCTGTCGGGCGCGCCACCCATGGCCGGAGGCGGCAGCTGCATCGCCGGCATCATCACCTCGAAGGCCGCCGTGAACATCACGCCCTTGAGGATCATCGGCTTGCCCTCGGCCTTCACCTTCTTGGTGAGCTGCTTGGGGTCGAGCTTGTGGACCTTGAGCGTGCCCACGCCGGGGATGGGGTACCCGGGAGGCGCCAGGTACATGCACCCCATCGACTTGACCGACTTCTCGTCGCCCTTCAGGCAGACGAACTTGCCGCACGCCTTCACCTTCTTGGCGCTCGACTTGATGGTGGTGGGAATGGGCGTGACGATGGCCGGTGGGAAGTTCGGCAGGAAGTTCACCATGGTACCGTCGACCACAATCCAGTCCTGAGACATCGATCCCTCGCTTCCGACGGGCCCGGGGCTGCGAGCACCGAGCCGACTCGGCGATCAGGGTACCACGCAATGATCTGGCATTGGTACCCCCACTGTTGCACCCAGGAAACAAAGGGCCACGCCTGCCGGAGGTGATACATGCGGCGGGAACGACCCCGACCCCAGAAGACCGCCCATGACCCCACGGATCAAGATCTGCTGCATCCAGGATGCCGCCGAACTCCGCACCGCCATCGATGCCGGCGCCGACGCCGTGGGCATCGTGGGCCCCGGACTCTCCGGGCCCGAGGTGCGCACCATCGATCAGGCCGTCGCCATCGCCGCCCTGGTCCCCCCCGCGGTCACCACCTTCTTCCTCACCCGCGAGCAGGATCCGGACGTGCTCGGTGAGCACGTGCGCCGCATCGGCCCCCAGGTGGTGCAGCTCTGCGACGCCGTCCCGCCCCGCGCCTACGACGTCATTCGCGCCGCGAGCCCGGGCACGAAGATCGTCCAGGTCATCCACGTCACGGGCGAGCACGCGATGGGCGAGGCCCGCGAAGCGGCCGAACGCGCCGATGCCGTGCTTCTCGACAGCGGCTCCCCCGCCGGCCCCGATCCGGTGTTCGGCGGCACCGGCCAGACCCACGACTGGCACCTGTCCGCCCGGATCGTGGCCGAACTCGATGTGCCGGTATGGCTCGCAGGTGGGCTTCGGCCCGACAATGTCGCCGAGGCCATCCGCACGGTACGTCCCTTCGGGGTCGACCTCTGCAGCGGTGTGCGGCGAGATGGCACCCTGGATCCACTTCTTGCGCAGAATTTTGTGAGCAACGTGCGATCCAGTGGCACTTAGAGTGCGATCCTGCAGGCGTCCTCGAACACGGCAGTCATTTTTGACGTTCCCGGAACGCACCTGGATCGGACGCTTCCTGTAAAACCGTCCCGATCGACACCCACCTTTTGACCGATCGTGGCGACCACAGGCCATCTCGTGTAGATTGCCCCAGCCCACGAAGAGACTTGGAGAGACACATGCGCTTTCTCACCCCGGCAGTCCTGGCCCTGAGCCTGATGGCCTGCTCCGACGACGCATCCGACGACATCATCGACACCGAGACCGGTGACGGCGTCGTCACCGACGGCAACGACTCCATCGCCGATGCCGTGATCATCGACCAGGCAGCACTCGAGGCGATCTTCGTCGCCCAGGACGGCTCCTCCCTGCTCGACGCCAACGGCGTGCCCATGACCTGGGCTCCCGTGCAGCCCCAGGGCGCGGCCATCAGCCCCGCTGGCGACCGCGACTTCTACGGCATCGAGATGAAGGGTGGCAACGGCTACGTCTTCCTGATCAACTCCAGCGCGTTCGACCCCCTGGTCCGCGTCTACGAGAACGACCAGGTCGCAGCTGCTGACGCACTCGTCATCGCCGAGGGCTTCGGCGGCGTGTCCGGCAACCTGCCCATGTTCCTGTTCGTGCCTCCCGCAGACGGCATCTACTACATCGAGGTGATGCAGGAGGAGGACTACAACCAGGAGAACGGTCTGGGTGGCTTCCCCACCGGTGGCTTCAACTACACCTACGACCTGTACTTCGGCGTCCTCGAGACCGAGGTCGAGACCTCCGACGGCATCGAGATCGACCTGACCACCGAGCTCACCGGCGACACCTCCGTCGACACCTCCTCCACCGACACCTCCACCGAGGACACCGGTGAGGTCGTCGAGCCCCCCACCTCCGTCATCGCCGGCAACGACTCCCTCGACGAGCTGCTGCCCTGGTACATGGCTGGCGGCAACACCCTGGGCAACCAGAAGACCCAGCTGCTGTCCTACATGCCCATGGAGTTCGGTCGCATCGATGCCGAGGGCGACGTCGACTACTTCAACGCACAGTGGGACTGGGCCTACGAGCAGGTGGCCACCAACGGTGAGCCCATCGGCTGCGCCGGCTACTACGACAACGCCCAGGTGATGCCCGTCTACGGCGCTTCCGCCATGATCCCCAAGGTCACCTACGTGAACGCCGAGGGTGAGGTCCTGTCCTCCGGCGACAAGTGGCTCGAGTCCGAGTACACCGATCGCACCCAGGTCACCCCCTTCCTGTTCAACAACTCCCAGGGCTTCGGTCGTGAGGGTGAGCAGAACGTCTTCGTCCGCATCGAAGACGCCAACTTCGTCGAGGACGGCGACACCACGCCCCGCACCGGCGGCGCTGGCTACTACGCCATCTTCCACGACTTCACCTACTACGGCCCCACCGAGTACTGCCAGGACGAGTCCTCCGAGGCACACGACTCCCTCGAGACCGCTCAGGAGCTCGAGCTGCAGGACGTCATCCGCGACAGCACCCAGCCCTACTACTACGCTGCCAACGTCGACGGCATCGTGACCGAGTCCGCTGACGTCTACGCCCTGCCCGAGATCCCCGACGCCTCCGGCAAGACCCTCCGCGTGTACTTCGGCCACGGCTTCAAGAACGGCTCCCACCTGGATCCCAAGATCTCCGTGACCGACGCCGACGGCAACGTCCTGGCTACCCTGTCCAGCGACGAGTCCACCGAGGGCCCCGCAGTGGAGTACCCCATCTACGCTGCCGACCCCTACCTCGAGCTGCCCCTGGCCGACGCCACCCAGCCCATCTACGTCACCGTTGACGCCGACGAGCTGGACGAGTCCACCCCCATGGCCAACGGCTACCGTCTGTGGGTCGAGGCCGCTGACGCCTCCTACTTCCAGCAGTGAGTCGTAGCGCTTCGCGCTGACTGAGCCCGCCTGAGCTTCTCAGGCGGGCTCTTTTCGTCTTGGCGAGGACAAGGGCCGTCCGAAGGGCACGCCCCACTCGACAACTCCCCGCCCCCCGTCCTATTCAGGGCTCCAGGGGAGGTGTACATGTCCGTCCTGGACCTGCCGGTGGTCGACCTGACCGACTTCGGCTCCGACCAGCCAGGCCCGTTCCTGGCCACGCTGAGCGACGCCCTGCAGCAGTGGGGCTTCGTGGCCATCCGCAACCACGGCATCCCCACGCCGCTGCTCGACCGGGCCTACCAGGTGGCCGAGGACTTCTTCGGTCGCCCCTCCGAGTACAAGCGCAACTGGGAGTTCCCCGGCATCGGGCGCCAGCGGGGCTACACCGGCTTCGGCGTGGAGCACGCCCGGGACCAGCGCGTGCACGATCTCAAGGAGTTCTGGCAGGTGGGTCGCACCCTGCCCACCGACCATCCCCTCGTGGTCACCGGCATGATGCCGAACAACATCTTCCCCGACCTGCCCGACTTCGCGGAGACCTTCTCCGAGCTGTTCGACGCCATGGAGTCCTGCGCCAACCGCATGCTGCAGGCCATCAGTGCGTGCCTCGACCTGCCGCCCGAGCACCTGCTCGACGCCGTGGAAGACGGCAACAGCGTCATGCGCGTCATCCACTACCCGCCGCTCCGTCGCTCCGATCCGGCCGACGCCGTGCGCGCGGCGGCCCACGAGGACATCAACCTGCTCACCATCCTGCCGGCCTCCACGGCGCCCGGCCTGCAGCTGCAGGACCGCTCGGGTGACTGGCTGTCGGTGCAGACCCCTGCCGACGTCGTCATCTGCGACACCGGCGACATCATGGCCCGCCTCACCGGCGGACTCCTCCCCGCTGTCACCCACCGGGTGGTCAACCCGCCCGGCAGCGCCAACGGCTCCCGCTACTCGATGCCCTTCTTCGTCCACCCGCGGCCGGAGTGGGTGATCCGTCCCATTCAGGGCGAGGCAGAACCGATCACGGCCGGCGAGCTCCTCCGCCAGCGCCTGATCGAGATCGGCGTCCTGTAGACTCGCAGACCCACCCGGAGGTCCACCCGTGCAGCCCCTGCTCCCCCTCCCCGAACAGCCCACCCTGCAGCAGCTGCAGGACTACATCCACGCCCTCGAAGACAAGATGGGCTGGCTGCACACCGACCTCGATCACAACTGCCTGTTCCTCGGCGAAGAGGTGGGTGAGATCTTCAAGGCGGTCCGCCACCTCCAGGGGGCCCGCCGCAAGCAGGGCGACGTCCAGGCCGCCACCCAGGGCCTCGCCCACGAGCTCGTCGACTCGCTGAACTTCCTGCTCGCCATCGCCAACCGGGCGGGCATCGACCTCACCGCGGCCTTCGCCGAGAAGAACGCGATCAACCAGGGGCGTACGTGGTGAGCCGCCTGCAACTGTTCGTCCTCGCCGCGGGCCTCGTGCTCTCCGCCTGCGCCAAGCGCCCCGTCACCACCGGCTCCGCGTCCTGGTACGGCCCCGGCTTCCGCGGCAACCCCACGGCCTCCGGGGAGCGCTTCCGGCCGGCCCGTCTCACGGCCGCCCACCGCACCCTGCCCTTCGGCACCGTGCTCAAGGTCCGCCACGATGGACGCGTGGTGCGGGTGGTCATCAACGACCGCGGCCCCTACCACGGCAGCCGCATCCTCGATCTGTCCAAGGGCGCGGCACGACGCCTGGGCATGCTGAAGAAGGGCGTGGCCGACGTGGAGCTGCAGGTGATCGGTTGCCGCACGGCACGATTCGACAGCCGACGGGCGTGCCGGCACCAGGACTGGCGCTCGCTGCGCCCCTGACCCCACCGAGGGTCAGGCAGCCACCAGGGCAGCCACCAGAGGCCCCCGTGAGGGCGAACGACGGCCCCCGGGCCCCCGTGGGACCGGTCCAGGACACGATGGCCCACAACGCGAAAGGCAGCCCCGAGGGGCTGCCTTTGTCGTCTCACCAGGAAAGAAGGCCTTCGGGCCCGACGCCGTCGATCAGGACTGCCAAGCTCTGGGGTGTGGGCCCGCCGACCTTCGTTCCTGGCAAGCACGAACGGTTCCATGAACCGGCCGTGTCGAGACGGTAACACAGGTTCAGAAAAATTTTTATTTCCAGGCGCCAATCCACTTCCGATGCCCACATTTCGTAGGATGCATCAAGAAAACGAGCCGTCTCGCGCAGGGACATGTCGAACAAGACCCCAAGAACCCGGTGGCGCATTCGTCCAAACCCACCCGAACCGAACTGGCGCTCAGGTTGTCTGGTATCCGTCAGCGGGCGCTTCGACGGGCGACGCCACAGCTGCCTCGGAGACCTCGAACACCCGCACGGCATCGAGTCCGGATCCGCCCGGCACGAGCCCCAGGCCCGCCTGCTCCCAGGCCTCCCGGTGCGACTGGAGCGCCTCCTGCGACAAGCCGGCGGGACCGAACAGGCGCTGACCCTGCACCGCCACCAGACGATGGCGCGAGGTGATCTCCACCAACCTGTCGAGTGGCATCTCGAAGGTCAGCTCGTACAGTCCGCCACGATATCGCCACGACACCGCCTCCAGATCCTCGGATTCGATGGTCTCGATGTGGGTCGGAGGGCCCAGCACCGAGAGAACCTCACCCCTCGAAAACCCAAGGCATACCTCACCAATCGAGACTCCAGGAACCACATCCACGTGGCCACGTTGCATAATCCCCGTCATTTCACCCTCCGGAGTAGCCATTGACGGCCCTTCCATGCCAAACTGCCCACCGTGATTCGACCATTTCAGGAGTCAACATGAAGCGCCTTCTCGCAGCCGTCCTGCTCGGCTCCCTCGCCGCACCCGCAGCCCTGGCTTGTGGTTCTTCCGCCGAAGTGGAGCAGGTCTGTGTCCTGACCGCCACCGAGACGATCACCAACCCCAAGAAGCCCAACGAGTTTACCATGCGTCTCGACTGCGGCTCCGAGCCCGGCGACATGGGCACCACCATGGCCAAGGTGATGGGCATGGAGAACACGTCCGACGCCGTGATGGCCGTCATGGGTGAGGGCTTCCGCGTCGCTTCCTCCACCACCATGAACGCCTACGACGGCAACTCCATCGTCACCACCTACACCATGGTGAAGATGGCTGCTGCTTCCGCTCCCGCCATGGCTTCCGGTCCGGCTCCCGCCGCCACCGCGCCTTCCGAGGATCTCGAGGATCTCGAGGATCTCGACGGCCTGGAGTGAAACCCAACGGGCTCATCTGAGCCTCCATGGGTTCTCCGACAGCGCCCGCCGGTCCTACCGGCGGGCGCTTCGTCGTTCTTGCCCCCAACGACAGAGCCCGCCGCTCCGGGGAGGAGCGGCGGGCTCTGCGGCATGGCTGATGGACCGTGGGCTCAGATGCCTTCGAGGTCGGACAGGTTCGACTGGATGCGCTCGACCGTGGCGTTGAGGGTGCGCATGTCGGACTCGTCGAAGTCGCGGAAGACCGAGTCGAGCACATCGTTCGAGACGCGCACCAGCCGGGCGAACATCTCGCGGGCGAAGGCCGTGGGCTGGATCAGCATGGCGCGGCCATCTGCGGGATCGGGCGTGCGTTCGACCCAGCCGTCTTCCTCCATCTTGCGGATGAAGCGGGAGACCGTGACCTCGGAGATCGCCAGCTCACGGGCGAGCTCGCGGGCCTTGATGGAGCGACGGGCATTGAACAGCACGATCAGGGCGTTGGCCCGTGATGGCGTGATCCCGGTGATGCCCTCCTCCTGGAGGAGCTGTGCCGAACGCTGCAGGATGCGCTGGTGGATGCGGGAGAACCCCAGCATGGTCTCCGACTGGAAGCGGCGCCAACGGACCTGCTCGGCGGAGAGATGGGCATCGGTGTGCAGTTTGTTGTTCAACAGACCTCCACGGGGCCTTGAAGGTGGGAGCCGGCGGCCCCCTCCACATCCCCGTGGTGAAGGCCAAGCGTCTGCTCCCAACAACTTAGCATGCTCAGGAAGCGACGTCGCTCCTCATCCACCGCGACGGTCCAGGACAGCCCCAGACGCTCCAGCCGAGCCTTCGCGGCATTCTCCAGAGGCATCCGGTGTGCGGCCTCCTCGGCCAGCACCTGTTTCATCTCGGTGCGAACGGCTTCGTGTGCAGTGAGGGCCGCGTACAGGGGGTACAGCCGCATGGCGCGCTGCTCCACCAGGGCGGTGGTGAGCAGGTAGCAGTCCTCCACATCGCCGCCGGCCTCGGAGACGGTGTGGTCGACCCAGGCGTCGATGCCCTGGAACCAGGCCTTGCCGGCGTCCAGGCAGAAGGCCTGCTCGCCGGGGCACACCTGGTGGGCCATCTCGGCGAAGATGTGCGCGTGGCGGGCCTCGTCGGCCAGGTGCTCGAGCACCGTGCGGTTGGGATGGCGGCTTCCCCAGGTCTTGAGGATCTTCCGGGCGCCGATGAACTCGAGCTGGGCCACCATGCGAAGGAAGCTTCCTTCGAGGTCGGCGTCTTCCACCAGACGGCCGAGGACGGCCTTGACCCGCTCCTGGATCTGTTGAACGTCGGACATGCGTGCTCCAGTAAGGGTCCTCCCATAGCTCCATCGGGCCGGTTCCATCATCAAGATGTCGAAATAGTTTTCACGGAGCCCAGGTAGTGTCGACGAGTCCAAGGACGGAGGGGCCTGCGGATGCCCCGCGCCAAGCTCGACTCGACGTGTACCTGGGAGGACACAGATGGGGATGGACACGCGACACGCCTTCACCCTGGCCATCGGCCTGGCCTTCGGCTCCAACGCCTTCGCCGGCGACCCCCCGGATCCGGCCTGTTCTGCAAGGGTGTTCGACGCGGTGGTGGACCAGGCCGACACCAACGCAGACGTGGCCCGCGAGGCCTGGCGTGAGGCCCACAGGCAGCACTACTCCGACACCGACTGGGACGCCCTGCGGGCCACGGCCCCCGCCGCCGAGGTCAACGACATCCGCCGTCGCGAGCAGGAGAGCGCCGAGCGGGTGCGCGACCTGAGGGACGACTACCGGGACGCGAAGTACCACGCCCGGCAGGTCCGTCGGGATCCGGCTATCGCGGCCGCTGCCTGCAGGGAGTGGACCCGCCTGTACGGCACCACGGCGTCGTCGGGCACGAGCCCCACCGCTGCGGCAGAGGCCGACCTGCGGCCCACGTCGAACACCACCGACGACTGACGCCCCTCAGGGGCAGGGCGTGTCGAGGGGTGCCGGTGCGGGCACCACCGCCACGCCGTCGTCGAGGAAGCTGCGCAGGAAGCAGCCGTACTGGTGCTTCACCTCCTCGAGCTGGGCGTAGATCGAGTGGGGATCGGAGAAGCCGTCGCCTTCGTACTGCACGACCACGCCGGTGTACTTCTCGCCACCCGAGCCTCGGCGGTTGTCGAACACCGGATACTCGAGGATCTCTCCACGGCCCTGAAGAGCCAACAGCTCGCGCATCTCGGGCCATACCTCCTCGCCTGCCATCTCGTTGCCATAGGCCAGCGCGATGGCATCGAGGATGGGCGTGGGGAAGTAGGAGTCTCCCCGGCCCACCGGCTGATAGATCGGCCGTCGGGGATGTCCCGGAAGCGGCTTACGGGCAAGTCGAGGCGTGTAGACCATGGGCTCCGCCGGCTCCCAGGCCGTCTGGGCCATGTGCAGGGCCGGGTGCAGGTGGGTGAGCTCCACGTCTGTGCCGAGCATGGCCTGCATGGCCGCTGCGGTGACCCCTTCGCCGAGCAGCTCGGTCTCGAGGATGAAGCGTGACCAGTGGCCACCGGCGCCGGTGGGCACCACCGCCGTGATGTCCGGCTCCACGGCGCCGATCATGTTGGTGTACATGCCGCCCATGGACTGTCCCATGGCGGTGACGGCGGACGGGTCGAAGAAGAACTGCTGCTCGCCATCCGGCAGATCGGGGCCCTCGCAGCCTTCGAGGACCCGGTCGGGGATGCGCAGGTCGAGCAGGGCATCGAGGTACAGGCGCTGCTCGAGGATTCCCTGGCGGAAGGTGTCGCGGAAGGCCGGCAGGTTGGCGAAGTTGAGGTACTCCTGTTCGCTGGCGCCGGGCACCCGCTCCGGGTTCACCGGGTGGGCCGAGCCTGCGGACGCGATGCCGTGACGGGCCAGCACGTAGGCGGGGCCGTACCCCATCGCCCACTCGCCGTCGGTCTCGGTCATGGGGCCGCGGGCGATGAGCTGATCGGACAGGCCGCCGGAGCCGTGGAAGTACAGCGTGAGCGGGTAGCCCTCATCGGGCATGGGTTCCTTCGGCAGCGCGATGACAACGGGAATCGAGGTGCTACGCTGCTCCACGAGCTGGTCACCGTCGAACTGGAACAGGCCCTCGGTGTCGAAGGGAGGCTCCCCTTGCTGGAACTGGGGCAGCTCCAGGGTGCCCACCAGCTCGCAGACATTGGGGTGATCGGCACCCCGCTCGGGCTGAAGCTCGAGCCCCTCGATGACGAGAGCGTAGCGCTCGACCACCTGCTCCGACAGGGCAGCCGTCTCGGCCACGACATCACCCGTGGTGAACAAGGAGAAGGCAGCCACGGAGTCGACGTCTCTGCCGACAGCGCCGCGAAGCGTCGCCACGTGTGTCTTCAGCCGGGCGAGGTCATGGGGTTCGTCCTCCGCCAGCCCCAGCTGCGCCCGTCTCAGGGCTTCGGTCTGGGCCCACTGCTGATTCATGGGCGCGCGGACTGCCAGGGGCACCCCGAGGGGCTCTCCTGAAGCATCTCCCAGGCTACGACGGACCACGTAGGCGTAGGTCGCGCCAGGTTGAAGGACCCAGCCGGGCACAGGTGCCACACCCACGACATTCGAGGGCACGTAGGCATCCTCGGGGATGCGCTGCGCGACGACGGGCACCCATGATCCCCCCCCAGACACGTCGACGTTGAGCAGTCCGATGGGATCGTCTGCGCCCCCCGAGAACAGCATGGGTTCGTCGGTGAGCGTGCCCACGGGCCCGTCGAAACGGAACCAGCCCACGCTCATGGTGGGGTAGCCGCGGCGATCCTCCGCCAGCGTGGCCAGATCCGTGACCAGATCCCGGTGGGTGAGCCCCATCATGTCGGTGGCCGGGGGGGCGCCATCCTCCCGTAGCCGCAGATTCATCGGGTAGGGCGCGTCGAAGAAGTGCTCCCCTCCCTCGGCCGCCGCGCCGAGGTCCCACATCACCTGCGTGCCCTCGATGGGCTCCAGGGACGGCTCCACACACCCTGCCGCCAGCAGACCGATCCACAACCCTCTCATCACGCCCCCCAAGACAGACCGAAGGCCCGCCGGATGTTCACCGGCGGGCCCCCTTGGTAGCGCAAGAGTGGGCGTCAGACCATGGGAAATGCGTCCGGCACCTCTGAGGGTGCATCGACCGCTCCGTAGAAGATGGCCTGCACGCGACCGAGCTGGCCGGATGCGTCGATCACGCCGCCTTCGCTGACCAGGGGCTCCGCGAAGCCGAACTCACCCACGTCGACGGGGCGACCGTGGGCGTCGGAGGCCAGGAAGACCTGGGGATCGCCGGAGTCGTCGCTCTCGACGAAGATGGGGCCGATGCCGTGCTCGTCGACGAGCAGCAGGGGCGCCTCTTCGTTGGTGCGGCACCAGGCCCAGGAGCCGGAGCGAGGCACGTCGCCGTCGTAGCGGGCCGTGGAGTTCTCGCCCGCGCGCTCGACCACCACGGAGCCCGTCTCGTCGCCGGGGACCACGGGACCGGCGAACCAGGTGACGTAGTTCACGTCGTGGGAGGCGTCGTGGCACTTCAGATCGTCTTCGCTCAGGGAGCGGAAGTCGGCCAGCGGGGAGAGCAGCTCGCCGTTGGCGGACACGTGCACCAGACACATCACGCCATGACGGGGATCGTAGGACTGCGGGCCGTTGTTCTTCGGGCGGAAGACCCAGTACCAACCCGGATGGGACGCTGCAGCCTCACGGAAGGCGTTGCCGCCCTGAAGCGCTCGTTGCCACTGCATGGACACCTCCTTGTCGGCCACAGCCTATCCCAGGACCATCCTGGCCGGAAGCGAGAGTGTCACTTCCTTGGCTGCTCGCAGCGATAGATGAAGGCTGGCGGGAGGTTCCACAGGACCAGGTGGGCGGTCTCGACCACCGTGAAGTGCTCGCGGAGGACGTCGCGGGCGGTGCGACCCCTCGGAAGCCACGGTGACAAGGCGTAGGTGAAGGTGACCAGGCGTCCGCCGGGAGCGAGCACGTCGACCAGCGAGGACACGACGTCCTCCTGCAGGGGACGATCCCAGCTCGCGAACGGCAGCGAGCTCACCAGGCGATCCACCTCGTTCCACCCCCGCTCGGCGATGAGGCGGGGCAGATCCTGCGCGTAGGCCTCCACCACCTCGGCCTCCGGCACGGCCATCCGACACAGGGCGGCCAGGTGGGCGTTGGGCTCGAGACAGAACCAGTCCATCCGCACGGGCGCCTCCGCGAGCGCGCGGGTGACCGGCCCGGTGCCCGCGCCCAGCTCGACGAGTCGGACCCCGTCGTGCAGCTCGGACAGGTCGAGCATGGCCCCGGCCAGCGCCCTCGACGAAGGCGCGACGGAGCCGACGCCGGTCGGCGACCGCAGGAACGTTCGGAAGAAGCTGCTGGCGTGGGTATCGATCAAGCGGACCTCTGGACCTGCATTCCAGATACCCCGGAATCCGGCGACCTGCGCCCAATTGAAGAGGACCCCGTACGGGGCCCTCTCGCATGGGAATGCACCGATCCCGCTAGTTGGCGACCAGGTTCACCAGGCGGCCGGGCACGTAGATCTCCTTGCGGATGGTCTTGCCCTCCAGGAAGCGCTGCACGTTGGCGTCGGCCTTGGCCATCGCGAGGGCATCGTCCTTGGAGATGTCGGCAGGCACCTGCAGCTTGGCGCGGACCTTGCCCATCACCTGCACGACGATGGTGATCTCGTCGTCGACCAGGGCGGACTCGTCGACCACGGGCCAGGCCTCGTAGGCGAGGGTCTGCTCGTGGCCCAGGCGCTTCCACAGCTCCTCGGCGATGTGGGGGGCGTAGGGGCTGAGGATCTTGAGGAAGTCCTCGGCGTCGGCCTTGCTCGGGAGCTGACCCTTGGAGGCGTTCACGAACTCCATCATCTTGGAGATGGGGGTGTTGAACTTGAGGGTCTCGATGCCCTCGGTGGCCTCCTTGATGGCCAGGTGCAGGGCCTTGCGCAGCGCCTTGGGGGTGTCGCCGAAGGACCGGACCTCGCCGGAGTCGGTGTCGATGAACAGGCGCCACACCTTGCCCAGGAAGCGGTAGATGCCTTCGCAGCCCTTGGTCTGCCAGGGCTTGACCTGCTCCAGGGGGCCCATGAACATCTCGTACATGCGCAGGGTGTCGGCGCCGTAGGCCTCGACGATGTCCAGCGGGTCGACCGAGTTGTTCAGCGACTTGCCCATCTTGCCGATCTTGACCTCGACAGGCGTGCCGGAGGCCTTCACGTACCAGTCGGTCTCCACGGGCTCCTGGGTCCAGGCGGAGGTGATGGTGGTGAACTCGCCCTTGCGCTGCTCGCAGTCCTCGGGACGGTGGTACTTGCCGGCTGCCTCGCGGTAGGCGTAGGCCAGGATCATGCCCTGGTTGAACAGCTTGGTGAACGGCTCCTTGGTGGAGACCATGCCCACGTCGTACATCACCTTGTGCCAGAAGCGGGCGTACAGCAGGTGCAGCACCGCGTGCTCCACGCCGCCGATGTACAGATCCACGGGACCCCAGTAGTTCTCGGCCTCGGCGGAGAAGGGCTCGGCCTCGTTGCGGGCATCCATGAAGCGCAGGTAGTACCAGCAGGAGCCGGCCCACTGGGGCATCGTGTTGGTCTCGCGCAGGGCGGGCTGGCCGTCGACGGTGGTGTGCAGCCACTCCGAGGCGCGTGCCAGGGGCGGACGGCCGTCCTCGGTGGGCTTGTAGGCCTCGATGAAGGGCAGGCTCACCGGCAGATCGGCGTTGGCCACGGGGTGCACGGAGCCGTCCTCGGCGTGGACGATCGGGAAGGGCTCGCCCCAGTAGCGCTGACGACTGAACAGCCAGTCGCGCAGCTTGAAGTTGACCTTGCGGACGCCCTTGCCGCTCTCCTCGAGCCAGTCGAGGATGCGGGCCTTGAACTCGCCCACCCGCAGGCCGTCGAAGGCGCCGGAGTTGATGGCCACGCCATCACCGGGGAACGCCGACTCGGAGAAGTCGTGCTCGACCTCGGGCTGGTAGACCGGCAGGATGGGCAGGTCGAACTTGCGGGCGAAGGCGTGATCGCGCTCGTCGTGGGCGGGGACCGCCATGATGGCGCCGGTGCCGTAGGACATCAGGACGCAGTCGGCGACCCACACGGGCACCTTCTCGCCGTTGACCGGGTTGATGGCGTAGGCGCCGGTGAACACGCCCGTCTTCTCCTTCTCGGCCGCCACCTGGCGGTCGCGATCGGAGCGGTTGCGGGCCACGGCGACGTAGTCCTCGACGGCCTCGCGCTGCGCCTCGGTGGTGATCGTGGGCACCAGCGGGTGCTCGGGGGCCAGGACGCAGTAGGACGCGCCGAACAGGGTGTCGGGGCGGGTGGTGTAGACCACGAAGGAGGCGTCGTGGCCTCCGATGTCGAAGCGGACCTCGGCGCCCTCGGAGCGGCCGATCCACTGGCGCTGCATCTCGAGCACGCCCTCGGGCCAGTCCAGGCCCTCGAGATCATCCAGCAGACGCTGCGCGTAGGCCGTGATCTTGAGCATCCACTGCTTCATCATGCGGCGCTCGACGGGGTCGCCCGTCTCGACGTAGCGGCCGTCGACGACCTCCTCGTTGGCCAGCACGGTGCCCTGGGCGGGACACCAGTTGACCGGCACCTCGGCGAGGTAGGCGAGCCCCTGCTCGTACAGCTTCAGGAAGATGGCCTGGGTGTGCTTGTAGTAGTCGGGCTCGCAGGTGCTGATCTCCCGATCCCAGTCGTAGGAGAAGCCCAGGCGGGTGAGCTGGTGCTTGAACCGGGCGATGTTCTCCCGGGTGATGTCGGCCGGGTGCTCTCCGGTGCGCATGGCGGCGCGCTCCGCGGGCAGGCCGAAGGCATCCCAGCCCATCGGGTTGAGCACCGAGAAGCCCTGCATGCGCTTGTAGCGGGCCACGATGTCGATGGCGGTGTAGCTCTCGGGGTGGCCGACGTGCAGGCCCTTGCCCGAGGGGTACGGGAACATGCCGAGCACGTAGTACTTGGGCTTGGACGGGTCGATCTCCGCCTTGAAGGTCTTGTTCTCGTCCCAGTAGGTCTGCCAGTGGGACTCGTAGTCGGCGGGTCGGAAGGAATGCGTGCTCATGTGTTCTCTCCAGCGGGGGCAGTCCTAACACCCGGAACAGAGGGGGGAAACCCGAGGGTACGGCGCCCGAGGCGAGCGATGTGGACGAGATGAGGAGTACCGCGCCAAACCCGCCCGCAAGGGAGAGATCCAATCAGACGACAGACGGGACGGTCGATACGTGTCTATGGTTGTCGAACGAGACACGATCCAGCCCCGAACGTGCCATCCTGGAGTGCACGGATCTGCGGCCACCCAAGGCCTGCAGGCACCGTGCGGGAGAACTGCATGAGCATCCTTCGTCGCACCGCCCTCATCGGCGTCCCCACCCTCGCCCTCGTCCTCTTCGGAACGGCCGTGGCGCGGGCCCTCACCCCCGAGGCGCCCCAGGAGGCCATCGCCCACGTCGTCGGCAAGACCATGGAGCTGTACCACTACGGTGAGGCGCCCATCGACGACGGCCTGTCCGAGCGCTGGTTCGACAAGTACCTCGACATGCTGGACTACAACCGCGTGTACTTCACCCAGAAGGACATCGACTCCTTCCAGCAGTGGCGCTCCACCCTCGACGACGACATCCTGAGCACGCCGCCGTCCCTGCAGGCCGCCTACGCCATCCACGACCGCTACGTGCAGCGGGTGGAGGAGCGCGCCGCCTACGCGAAGAGGATCCTCGCCAAGCCCCCCACCTTCGACGATCCCAGCCGGGAGATCGTCTTCGACCGCCACGACAGCGCCTGGGCCCCCAACTCCAAGGCCCTCAACACGTACTGGCAGGATCGCATCGCGGCCGACCTGCTGTCCATGGAGCTGCGGGGCGACGAGCGCGACAAGGCCATCGAGCGGCTGTCCAAGCGGTACGACCGCGTGCTCAACGACGTCCGTGAGATGGACGAGAACGACATCCTCGAGCTGTACATGGCCGCCTTCACGAGCAGCTTCGATCCCCACTCCGTGTGGTTCAAGCCGGTCACGAAGGAGAACTTCGACATCGAGATGACCGACTCCCTCATCGGCATCGGCGCCCAGCTCCGCTCGGAGGATGGCTACACCACCATCGAGGAGCTGATCCCCGGTGGCCCGGCGGAGCTGTCCGGCCTGCTGCAGGCGAAGGATCAGATCCTCGCCGTCGGCCAGGGCGGCGACGAGCCCGTCGACATCGTCGACATGCGCCTCGATCGCGTGGTGCAGCTCATCCGCGGCAAGAAGGACACCGTGGTCACCCTGGTGGTGCATCCCGCCGACGCCCCCGATCCCGCCTTCACGAAGACCGTGCAGCTCACCCGTGACCGCGTGGAGCTGGCCCACAACGAGGCCAAGGGCGAGATCCGCGAGTTCGAGGGCGAGGGCGGCCCCATCAAGGTGGGCGTGATCGACATCCCGAGCTTCTACATGGACGAGGAGGGCCGGCAGCTCAACCCGCAGGACTACGGCTCCACGGCCAACGACGTGCAGAAGATCCTCGAGGACTTCAACGCCAAGGGTGTCGACTCCCTGGTCATCGACCTGCGCCACAACGGCGGCGGTCGCCTCGACCAGGCCCAGGATCTCACCGGCATGTTCCTCGAGGGCGGCCCCATCGTGCAGATCCGCGACCGCAGCGACCGCAAGGAGGTCCTCAAGGATCTGAGCCCCGGCCGCCTGTGGAGCAAGCCCGTGGTGGTGCTCACCAGCGAGATGAGCGCCTCGGCCTCCGAGATCTTCGCCGCGGCCATCCAGGATCACCAGCGCGGCATCGTCGTGGGCAGCAAGACCACCCACGGCAAGGGCACCGTGCAGCAGATCCTGCCGCTCGACCGTCCGGTGGCCCTCGAAGCCGGTCCCGGTGCCGCGGATCTGGCCGGCGCCATGAAGTTCACCACCCACATGTTCTACCGGGTCGACGGCGGCTCCACCCAGGTCAAGGGCGTGGCCGCAGACATCGTGCTGCCCAGCCCCTTCGAGGGCCTCGACGTCCTCGAGTCCGACCTCGAGTACCCCCTGCCCTGGAACAAGATCAGCCCGGCCCGCTACAAGCCCCTGGCCGAGCTGCCTGACGTGCCAGCGCTCGCCGCCAACTCGAGGAACCGCATCGCCATCGATCCCGAGTTCTCCTACCTCGCCGAGGACATCGCCTTCCGTGAGGAGCAGAACGCGAAGAACACCGTGAGCCTGCACAAGGCCACCCGCGAGAAGGAGATCGCCGAGGCCGAGGCCATCGAGGCCAAGCGCGAGGAGGAGCGCAAGGCCCGAGGCTGGGACGGCGAGTCCGACATCGACCCGGTGCTCGACGAGGCGGTGCACATCGCGCGGGACTGGGTGCAGCAGGAGCGGTAGGTCTGCTCGGAACCGAGAGACCCCACTCGCCCTGTCCGGCGGATTCGCCCCGTACCGAGGGTTCACCCGGTGCGGCGGCTTCGCCGGGTCGTCGCGCACGCGCACGCGCACGCATGACGGGTCACGGGCTCCATACGGCGAATCGTGCCGCTGGAGTCCGGATCACCAGCTCCCGGTGCTCTCCATCGACGCCCAGGGCTCCTTGATGGGCAGGGCGTCGCCCGCCTGCAGGAGCTCGATGCTGATGCCGTCCGGCGACTTGACGAAGGCCATGCGGCCGTCGCGGGGCGGGCGCAGGATGGTGACGCCCCCCTCCTGCAGACGCTCGCAGGCGGCGTAGATGTCGTCGACCGCGAAGGCGAGGTGACCGAAGTTGCGCGCGTTGCCGTAGGACTCGGTCTCGTCCCAGTTCCAGGTGAGCTCCACCTCGGCCGGATCGCCTTCGGCGCCGCTGGAAAGGTACACGAGGGAGAACCGGCCGGACTCGTAGTCGTTGCGGCGGACGATCTTCAGGCCGAGCAGGTCGACGTAGAAATGGATGGCGGCGTCGAGATCGAGGACGCGGACCATGGAGTGCAGGAATCGCACAGCAAGCCTCCTGGGCACGTGGAAACAACTACCTTTCAGGCACTAGCGTTCCAGCCGGGATCCGACGAGCAGAAGGTGCCCCTGTGGAGGAACCCGTGCTCCGAACCGTCCTGCTGGCCCTGGCGCTCGCCGCCGCCCCGCCCGCTCGCGCACAGGAGCGGACGACCTCCTTCGGCATCGGCCCGGAGCTGACCTGGGACGCCCTCGGCTACACGCCCTACTCCTGGTTCTGGGAGGGCGACAACCACTACCCGGGCAACAGCATGTGCGTGGGCGGCCAGGCGTTCGCCCTCGTCGGACTCCCACGGGTCGGCATCGACGGCCGCTGGTGCATCGACCCCTGGTACGTCGACGTCCAGCACACCTGGTCCCTCGGCGCCCACGCCGGCGCACTGGTCCCCGTGGTCAGCGGACACGCCTCCGGTGGCGACATCGGCGTGGGCTACCAGCGCTTCTCCAGCGACCAGATGTCCACCTTCATCGGCGACTACGTCTACGTGCGCTTCGCCGCCCGCTACGTGCTGCCGTTCGAGTTCCTGGCCCTCGAGTTCGCCGGCACCTGGCAGATGAACTTCCCCGCCCGACAGGTCGTCGACGACGAGCAGGTGGCCTTCGGCAGCTACTTCCAGCCCGGACTGCGCATCAGCGTGATCTTCGGCCGCCTGGCTCCCCTGCTACCGCCTCCCCCACCGCCCCCGGAACCCGAACCGGTGCCCGACGAGCCTCCGCCGCTGGCGATCCCCCAGTCCCCGTGAGGCGTCGCCTGGGCGCTCGGCAGGTGCGAAGCACCGTTCTCATGCGGGCATGTCCGTGTGTACCGAAGCGCAGCCCGTGTCGTCGAGGCCCGGGAACCGCCATTCCGGGAGAACCAGCTTGCGACGAACCGTCCTTCAGGTCCTCGGGCTCGGCCTCCTGCTCGCGGCGCCAGACCTCGCCCGCGCCGAGCAGGACCACCTCGTCGGGGTGGGCTACCGAAGCCTGAACATCAACAGCAAGCAGGACAAGCAGTTCGCGTTCCACAGCTTCGACTTCGCGTACTCGATGTACGTGGGGCGTCGGTGGGGCTTCTCGACCATCGTCGACGTCGGCATGCCCCTGGGCGCCAAGGAAGGCGACGAGAAGGTGAAGGTCACCGAGCTGTACGCGCCCCGGTGGACCGGCGACGTATTCGCCGCCGCCACCCACCGCATCGCGTTCGGCACCCAGCGCTTCGACGTCATGCTCGGGGTGCACACGGGCGGCATCCAGCTGAAGTCGGCGGACGAGTTCATCCCGTTCCAGCACATGTCCTTCGGCGTGGGCTTCGGCGGCCGCTACGCCGCCGAGGTGAGCGACCGCATCATCGTGCACGGCAGTGTCGTGACCGCGTTCGACTTCGTGGACTTCGTGCACGGCAAGGACCTGCGGAGCGCGTTCACCGTGCAGGCCATCGTCGGCGCCGGCATCCGCCTGGGCACCAAGCGACACAAGATCATGGACACGGCCCGACGCCGCGACACCGAGGCGCCCGGCGACACCATCACCGACGACGTCGAGCTCGACCGGGTCAGGAGGACGCCATGAGGACGCATCTGCGAGCACTGGCACTGGTGCTGACCGGCACGACCCTCGCCTCGTGCAACACGGGCCCCTACCCGAGCCTCGGTCAGCCCATCGACATCCTGCAGACCATCGGCAACGCACCCCACGTGAGCTTCCTGCGTGCCCACGACGGTCGCCTGGAGCTGCTCATCGTCGCCAAGGCCGACCCTGACGTGCCCGACAGCCAGGCCCTGTTCGTGTACTCGTCGGTGGGAGAGAACGAGTCGGTGAACAGCTGGGCGGGTACCTGGGAATACAACGAGGACAACGCCTCGCTCGTGCTGCAGACCGAGACGCTGTTCGTGAAACCCGACGAGGCCGGCGTCGATCCCATCCAGGCGGGTGGCTCCTACAGCGAGGAGGACAACACCACCTTCATCATCGTGTACACGCCCACGGCCGAGGAGCTGGGGGCGGAAGAGGTGTTCAACGGCGGCGTGGGGGAGATGGCCGACGACTGGCTGCACCTCGACGACGTGTTGAAGGCCATCGACCCGAGCACCCAGGATGGTGCCGAGGAGCTGTTCTCGCTGGTCTACGCGACCACCTACACCGTCCTGGCGCGGATTCCGTCCTTCGGCGGGGCCGGCATGATCCAGTACACGGACCCGGGCGGCACCTTCAACTCCGTCGCAGGGGGCACCCTGCACGTCGAGCTCTCCGGCTTCACCAATCCGGAGAACTTCCTGATCTACGACGGCTACTCGGACCTGTCCGGCGTGGTCCTCGACGGCAGCCAGAACAACGTCTCCAACACCAAGGGCGTGGGGTACTACTACGGAACCCTCGGCTTCGAGATCCGCTCGTACCTGCCGCTGGAGGAGCCGGGCGACACGGCCGAACCGCCGGTGGAGAACAGTCAGGAGGAGCCGCCGGACGACACGGGAGAGCCGCCGGTCGAGCCCACCGCCCCCTACAGCGGCGAGCCCGTCTTCGAAGGTGAGATCTTCTTCGGCAACCGGGACGGGACGAACTCCGTCCTCCTCGAGGCCCCCCTGCCCTCCGGTGGTGCGTTCAAGTTCACGGTGGACGGCGAGCGCTACGAGATCGAAGCCCGCGGGTTCACGGTGCGCACGCTCAACGGCCTGCTCGAGGAGCTCGCGGCGGAAGAAGGCAGCGAGGAATAGGCGCGCCGAGGGAGACACCAACGGGGTCGGGCACGGCGAGCAGCGCCCGTACGCCCCATCGCCCCGATGGGGGACCTGGGTGCCGGCCGGGCGAGGAGCGCCCGTTCGCCCCATCGCCCCGAGGGGGACCTGGGTGCCGGCCGGGCGAGGAGCGCCCGTTCGCCCCATCGCCCCGAGGGGGACCCGGGTGCCGGCCGGGCGAGGAGCGCCCGTTCGCCCCATCGCCCCGAGGGGGACCTGGGTGCCGGCCGGGCGAGCAGCGCCCGTACGCCCCATCGCCCCGAGGGGGACCTGGGTGCCGGCCGGGCGAGGAGCGCCCGTACGCCCCATCGCCCCGAGGGAGACCTGGGTGCCGGCCGGGCGAGGAGCGAAGCGACGAAGAACGGGGGGTGCCCAGGGCCCCCGAACGCGCCACCCCGATCCCCCAGACCACCAGACCTCCGCCCCGAAAAGCGAAAGCAATTCCAGGGCATCCCTTCAGCCGCACACCCAAGGCCAGGGGCGGCCCGGTGCGGTCGGGGCGAGGAGCAAGGGAGAGGCCGACCTTCCGGTCGGCCCGACCGAAGCGACGAAGAACCGACCGTGCCGGGTCGCCCCTGGCCGTCTCCGCTCCAAGAGCCAGGGGTGGCACGGTGCGGTCGGGGCGAGGAGCAAGGGAGAGGCCGACCTCCCGGTCGGCCCGACCGAAGCGACGAAGAACCGACCGTGCCGGGTCGCCCCTGGCCGTCTCCTCCTCGGGGTAGGATGAAATCCTACCCCGAGGAGGTCCGATGAAGATCGATATGCGTCAGTCCCTGCCCGCTGCCCCCGAGAAGGTGTGGAACTCCTTCTTCGACGACGAGCTCGAGACGGCCCTGGCCGGCAAGGGCGGCGTCACCCGCGAGCTCATCTCCGAGGAGAACGGCCCCGACGGCAGGATCACCCGTCGCCTGCGCTTCACCTCGAAGATGACCGTGCCCGGCCCCATGAAGAAGGCCCTGGGTTCCGACCACCTCACCTACGATCAGATCTCCGTGCTCGACCCGAAGACCCACACCGTGCACTGGCACGTCGAGCCGCCGGTCATGAAGGACAAGATCAAGGCCGAGGGCACGCTCAAGCTCGAGCCCACCAAGGCCGGCTGCGACCGCCACATCCAGGGCGACGTGTCCGTGAAGGTCCCCCTGATCGGAAAGAAGATCGAGGGCATGGTCGCCAAGTCCATCGCCGACTCCTACGAGGGCGGCATGGAGCTGCTGATCGACTGGCTCAACGCCAACTGAGCCAGTCCCGGGAGCCGGGATCGGATCCCATGCGGCGTCGCGGAGAGTCGGAGAGAGCGGAGGTGGGCGTCATGGCATCCACCTCCGATGCCTCCGCCACTCCCTTCTCCGCGTGACCGTGCAAGCCTCCCTTCAGTCCACCCGGAGCAGGCACGGCGTGCCCGTCTGGCAGATCCGCCCCTCCAACGCGGGCGCGATGCCTTCGCTGCCGGCGTCGAGCAGGGCCTTGATCACCAGATCCTTCAGCTCGAACTCCTCCCGGCTGCCCGGGACCTCCTGCTCGGGCGAGAACATCGTGTAGCCGTCCTGCCCGCCCTCCACGAAGGTGAGGAACTCGGGCACCACCACCCGGTAGATGGCCTCGGGCTCGATGGGCGTGCCGGTGGCGAGCAGGGTGGGCCTGCCCACCCGACGCTCCCGGGGGGCGTCGGGGATGTGGGTGAAGGCGATGCCGGCCACCTGCAGCCAGTGGCCCGACCCGGTCCAGTCGGACACGCTGTGATCGAGGGCGGCCAGCAGGGTGCTGCCGGGCACCTCGAGCAGGCGCATGCCCGACGAGAACGGCAGCATCGCCAGCAGGTGCTGCTCGGTGATGTCGGTGCCGGCCGGCATGCGGTCGTTCAGCCGCACCGAGCCGCTGTTGAGCAGGGCGACCTGGGCGCCGTGGCCCGCGAACGCCTCCAGCATCCGATCCGTCAGGAAGTCTCCGAGGTTGGTCTCGTGCTTGCGGATGACCAGCTCCGACGCCTCGAGGTCCACCGCCGTGCGCCCGATGGCGGCATCCAGGCAGTCGTCGGGCTTGCCCTCGTCGGCGCAGTGCTCCTGCTTGAAGCGCTGCACCCAGGCGTGGACCAGGCCGTCGACGACGGCATCGGGGGCGATGCCCTCGGCCTGCATGTCCACCAGGCGGTGGGAGACCTCCTTGCGCGCCCCATCCACCGACACGGTGACCACCGGCAGCGAGGTGAGGTCGGCGTCGCCCTTGAAGATCCAGCGATCCCCCACCTGCTGGGTGATGGCCTCGTGCTCGTGGCCGCCGAAGACCACGTCCGGGCCCTCGGGGCCGAGCGCGGTGAGCAGCTCGATGTCGCCCTGCAGGCGCTGGTGGGTGAGCGCCACCACGAGGTGGGCGCCGTGGCTCCGCAGCCACGCGGAGCGCTCCCGCGCCGTCTCCACGGGGTCGTCGAAACCTTCGACGAACGCGGCCCCGGTGCTGTCGAGGGTGACCGACAGCAGCCCCACCTTCACACCGCCCACCTCGACGATGGCCTCGGTGGCGCGGTGGTCGCCCACCACGTCGGCCGCAAAGTCGATGTTGGAGTGCAGCCAGGTGAACCCGCTCTCCTGCAGCCGGCTGTTGAAGCCCGGCAGGTGCTTCGGCTCGCCCTTGTCGAACTCGTGGTTCCCGAACGTCGCGAACATGTGGCCATCGAAGGCGTCGCCGTCGCCGTCGAGGTGGTTCATCACGTCGACGATCTGCTCGCCCCGGTACCGGGTCGAGAGCAGCGACGGCCCGAACAGGTCCCCCGCGTGGAGCACCACCACGTCGCCCGGCAGGCTCTCCCGCAGGGTGCGCAGCCGCGCGAAGCCTCCTCTCCCCGCGGCATCCGTGCCCAGCCGGTAGGTATCGTTCAGCAGCAGGAAGGTGACCTCCCCGCTACCCGGGCCCGCCTCGTCCACGAGTGTGTCGAGGGGCTTCTTCGCCCCACAGGCGGCCAACACCACCAGGGGGACCAGGCCGATCATCCGGTTCATCCATGCCTCCGCGCGCGATTCGCTGCGCTTGTGTAGCACAGAGGTGCTAGAACGGTACGGCACCCCGAAACGACGCCCCCATGCCATTCAACAGCTACGACTTCCTGTTCGGCTTCCTGCCGCTCGTCCTCGTCGCGTTCCTGTGGGTCCGCCGGCTCACCGAGGTCGGCGCCGGCCGGCGGGAGGGCGCGCCCGCCAAGCGACCGGGCCCGTCCACGGCGCTCGAGTGGATGTCGGGGAGCACCCGGGGCGTCACGGTCTTCCTGACCCTCGCCTCCCTGGCCTTCTACGGCTGGTGGCACGCGCCGTACCTGCTGCTCCTGCTCGGCAGCATGGTGTTCAACTACACCCTCGGCCGTCGGCTCACCGATGCCACCGCCGCCGGCACGCCCCACAAGCGCCTGCTCACCCTCGGCGTGGCCGTCAACCTGCTGCTGCTGGGCTGGTACAAGTATGCGGGCTTCCTCGAGGCCAACCTCGACGCCTGGCTCGGCATCGATCTCGGCCTTCCCCCCATCGCCCTGCCCCTCGCCATCAGCTTCTTCACCTTCCAGCAGGTGGCCTACCTGGTCGACTCCCACCGCGGAAAGACGCAGAACAGCGATCCGATGCGCTACGCGCTGTTCGTCAGCTTCTTCCCCCAGCTCGTGGCCGGCCCCATCGTCCACCACAGCGAGCTGCTCCCCCAGTTCCGCAACTACCGCTTCCCCCTGCGCGCCGACATGGCCGCGGGCCTGACCCTGTTCGTCGTGGGACTCGCCAAGAAGGTCCTCATCGCCGACACCCTCGCAGGTCAGGTCGATGCCACCTACGGCGCCGCCGCCGCGGGTGCGGTGCTGCCCTCCCTCGATGTCTGGGCCGCCGTCGTCGGCTACAGCTTCCAGGTGTACTTCGACTTCTCCGGCTACTCCGACATGGCCATCGGCCTGTCGCGCATGTTCGGCATCAAGCTCCCGCTCAACTTCGATGCCCCCCTGAGGGCCGCCAACATCGTCGAGCTGTGGCGACGCTGGCACATCACGCTGTCGCGGTTCCTGCGGGACTACCTGTACATCCCCCTCGGTGGCAGCCGGCAGGGCAAGGTGCGGCGCTACGTGAACCTCATGATCACGATGGTCCTCGGCGGCCTGTGGCACGGCGCCAACTGGACCTTCATCATGTGGGGCTTCCTTCACGGTGCCTTCCTGATGATCAACCATGGCTTCCGCGCCATCCGGGGCGGCGAGTCCCACGGCCGGGCCGCCGAGATCGCCGGCCGCATCCTCACCTTCGGTGGCTTCGCCCTGTCGATGGCCTACTTCCGCGCCGACGACATCGGCACGGCCCACCACATGCTCGGCATGATGACCGGCCTCGTCCCCACGAGCCCCGGCCAGCTCCTCACCGGCACGTGGGCAACGCTCCTGGTGGTGATGGCCATCGTGCAGTTCGCCCCCACCACCCAGCAGTGGATGCGTCGGGCCGAACCCGCCCTCACCCGCCCCATCGACCCCGTGACCGGCCCCGACTGGCTCACCTGGCGTCCCACCGGCCTGTGGGCCGCCCTGATCGGCCTGCTGGCCCTCGCATGTCTCCCGCTCCTCGAGCGGGTCAACGCCTTCATCTACTGGCAGTTCTGATGGACGACCTCAAAGCCGGCTCGTACACCCGTGGCGTGCTCTCGGTGCTGATCGCCGGCGTCCTGCTGCTCGGCCTGAACGTGTTCATGGCCGACCCCTACGGCACGTTCCACAACCTCGGGCTTCGCAAGGCCCCCCGCGACACCATCGTGTGGTCCCGGGTCGCGGCGGCGGAGCGCATCCGCTCGGGCTGCGACATCGTGTTCCTGGGCAGCTCCCGCGTGGTCTTCGGCCTCGGCCCCCACATGCCCAGGTGGCCCAGGATGCAGCCCTGCAACGGTGCCATGGGCGGCACCAGCCTCGTGGAGCTCGAGGCGGCGATGGACCTCGCGCTGCAGCAGGAGCGCATCCAGCACGTGGTGATGTTCATCGGCCTGCACATGTTCGACGACGGCCGCGTCATCTTCCACGACTACCCGCAGTCCCTGTTCAACGACGACCGCAGCCGGCTGTCCTACTACGCTTGGTCGCTCACGAGCCTCGAGGCCATGGAGTCCGCCGCCACCGTGCGTCAGCGGCTGCTCCCCTGGCAGGAGCCCCCCACCAACCGCCTGTCGAACCCGCTCAAGGCCAACTACACGCAGCTCGCCAGCTTCCTCAAGCCCGAGCGCGGCATCTACGACACCTTCCAGGGCACGAGCGCCAGCATGGAGCGGTTCCGGGGCATGCTCGACCGGGCCCAGGCCTCCGGCAAGCAGGTCACCCTCGTGATCCCGGCCATCCACGCGATGCAGTTCGAGATGATGGCCGACACCGGCCTGTGGGACGACTTCCAGGCCTGGCAGCAGGCGCTCGTGGCCGAGCTGGAGCACCGCGAGGACGCCCCCGTGCTGTGGAGCTTCGCGGCCTACCACCACTACGCGACCGATCCGGTGCCCACGAGCCACCACGAGAAGGCGAGCCCCTGGTGGATCGACATCTCCCACCAGTCCCGCAAGCTGGGCAACCTCACGCTGCTGCGCATCTACGACGCGGTCACCGGCGAGCACAGCCGCGACTGGGATCCCCTCTTCGGCGTCCGGCTCACGTCACCGATGCTTCCGGCGCACCACGAGGCGCTGGATGCAGGCCGGCAGACCTGGCGCCAGACCCACACCCGCGAGCTCGCCTGGTACGAGGAGACCGCCGAGAAGATCACGGCGCCCGACGCACGGCTGGCCCAGCGGGCCGGGGATCACTGAGCGTCCAGCGCCTCGCCAGGTGCCCGGATGGGCTCCAGGGGCACCATGTCGGGATCGGGGGCCTGCAGGGAGGGCTGCACCACACGGCGGGTGCCTTCCGGGCCCGCACGGAGCTCGGCGCGCTCCACGGCGGTGTCGGAGGCCTCGTCGTCGGCCAGGATCTCGGACGGGCTGCGACGCGCGGCCACAGGCTCGATGCCCTTGGGCGCCTGCAGGCTGGCCTTCTTGGCCGTCAGGGCCGCGGGAACCTCGGGGGTGGACCGCTGCACGTTGGACGCGGGGAACAGGGCCGTGACCGCTGCCCATGCCAGGCCGATGGCGGCCAGGGCGATCGCGAGGGGCTTGAGCTTCTCCACGGTGCCTCCTGGGGGGGATCCGGTGTACAAGTCCCCTGTTCTAGCGTCCCGCTCCCCCACCGGCGACCGTCGAGGTGTGAACATGTGTCCCCGTCCTGCCATCCCCCTGAACCTGCCCAGCGCCGTCACCAACGATCCGGACGTGTTCTTCCCCGTCGGCCGCATCCTGTGTATCGGCCGCAATTACGCCGCCCACGCGGCCGAGATGGGCGACCACAGCCGCCAGCCCCCCTTCCACTTCGTGAAGAGCCCCTGGGCCCTGCGCAGCGACCACGGCGAGATCACCGTGGCCTACCCGCCGAAGACCCAGGATCTGCACCACGAGGCCGAGCTCGTGGTGGCCCTGCGCCACGGTGGGCGCGACATCTCCCCGGAGGACGCCCACCGGCACATCTGGGGCTACGCGCTCGGGCTCGACCTCACCCGCCGGGATGTGCAGGCGCAGGCCAAGCAGCAGGGGCGTCCCTGGGCCGCCGGCAAGGACTTCGACGGTGCCGCCGTCTGCGGTCCGGTGAGCCGGGTGGAAGCCACGGGCGAACTCACCGAGGGCACCCTCACCCTCACCCTCAACGGTGAACGCCGCCAGACCGGTGAGCTGACCGACATGATCTGGAACGTGCGGGAGATCATCGCCTACCTCAGCTCCCTGATGACCCTGCAGCCCGGCGACCTCATCTACACCGGCACCCCCGCCGGCGTCGGCCCCATGGTGCCCGGCGACGTCGCGACCATCGGTCTCACCGGCCTGCCCGCCGTCACCGTGCGGATGACCGACCCCCTGTAGCGCCTGCCGCCCACAGCCCCCCGAGCCCTTCCCCACGCCGGAGCCCGAAGATGTCCCAGCCTCCCGCCCACGTCCTGACCCAGTGGAGCTGGCCTGCCCCCGTCACGGCCCGCCCGCTGCACGACGGCCTGATCAACGACACGTGGCTGCTCCGCGACGCCCACGGCCCCGTGGGCATCCTGCAGCGGCTGAACACGGCGATCTTCCCGCCCTCCATCCACGCCGACATCCACGCGCTCACCTCCCACCTGCGTGCCAAGGGGATGCTCACGCCCGAGCTGGTGCCCACCACCACCGGCGACCTGTGGTTCGAGGACGACACCGGCGTCTGGCGCGTCCAGACCCACGTGGGCCGACGCACGATGCACGCCATCGACGACCCTTCCCAGGCCCGCGCCGCCGCCACCCTCGTGGCCCGCTTCCACGCCGCCACGAGCGATTTGGACTGGACCTTCCACCATGTGCGCGCGGGTGCCCACGACACGCCGGCCCACATGGCGAACCTGGAGCGCGCGCTGTCCGAGCACCCCCACCACCGGCTGTACGAGCAGGTGGCACCCCTCGCCGAGTCCGTGTTCGCTGCCTGGGAGGCCCTGCAGCCCTCGCTGGAGCGGCCGCAGCCCACCCGCATCATCCACGGCGACCTCAAGATCTCGAACGTCCGCTTCGACGGGGACGAGGCCGTCGCCCTGGTGGATCTCGACACGATCGCGCGCGCCACGCTGGAGGAGGAGCTGGGCGACGCCATGCGGTCCTGGTGCAACGAGTCCACCGAGGACGCCCCCGAGCCCCACTTCTCCCTCGCCATCTTCGAGGCCGCGCTGCGAGGCTACGCCGAGGGTCTCGCGGGGCAGGCCTCCCCGCCCAGCGTGGACGAGCTCGCCTCCATCGTCGCCGGCACCGAGCGCATCACCCTGGAGCTCACCAGCCGCTTCGCCACCGATGCCCTGCGGGAGACCTACTTCGGTTGGAACCCCGATGCCTTCGCCTCCCGCGGCGATCACAACCTCGTCCGCGCGCTGGGGCAGTACCGCCTCGTGTGCAGCTTCCAGGCCCAGCGTGACGAAGCCCGCGGCCTGGTCGAACGCATCCTGCTCCAGCAGCGCCACACCGCCGGCGCCTAGCCGACGGTGTGTCCCGTCAGGGTGCGCCACAGGCCCGCAGGCTGGCGCGCCCGCTCGGGCACCTCGTCGAGCCGGGACAGGCACGCGAGCAGGTCGACCCGCCGGATCGGCTTGAGGATGTGCCCCTGCATGCCGGCATCGAGGCACCGCGCCACATCTTCCGGCGCGCCGGCCGCCGTGAGCGCCACCACGGGGACGTTCTCGTAGCCCTCGAGGGCCCGGAGCGCGCGGGTGGTGGCGATGCCGTCCATGGTCTTCATGTGCATGTCCATCAACACCAGGTCGAAGCGATGGTGCCGGGCGGCGCGGATGGCCTCTTCCCCCGACTCCACGGCGACGCAGAGGTGGTCCATCCGCTCGATGAGGCGCACGGCGACCATGCGGTTGAGCTCCTCGTCGTCGACGACGAGGATACGCTTGCCGCCGATGTAGAACTGGGCGGTGTCCTCGTTGACGGCGGCCTCGGTCCGCCCCGCCAGGGGGAGCACGAAGGAGATGGCGGTGCCCTCTCCAAGCCTGGACTGGATGTCGAGCCGCCCGCTGAAGCTGGTCACGATGCGCGAGACGATGCCCAGGCCGAGGCCGGACCCTCCCTTGTCGCCGCTGGTGTAGGCCACACCAGCGTCCAGCGCCTTGCGCAGGCGGGTGAGCTGGGCCTCGGACATGCCGCGACCGGAGTCGCACACCGCGAAGTGCACCTCTCCCGGTGACCGGAGCATCACCTCGATGACGACCTCACCCTCCTCGGTGAACTTGATGGCGTTGTGGACCAGGTTGAGCAGCACCTGACGGAGCCGCCGGGGATCCACCCGGCGCAGATCGCCCCGGGCCAGGTAGACCTCGGACCGGAGCTTGATGCCCTTGGCCTCGGCACGGGCGCTCTCGATGCCCACCACCTCGTCGACGAGTGCCCGCACATCCACCGTGGACAGCTCGAGCGCCGCGGGGAACGTGCCCTGGCTGCCCACCTGCATGCGCTTGGCATCGTCGAGCAGGCCGATGAGGTACTCGGTGGCCTGGATGGCCTGGCACGCACGCAGCCGGACCTGTTCGTCCCGCACATCCGCCAGGATGCGCTGCTGCAGCCCCAGGAGGCCTCCCAGCGGATTGCGCAGCTCGTGGGACAGCTCCGCCAGGAACCGGGCGCGCACCGTGGCCAGGTCCTCCGCCAGATCACGGGCGGCCAGCAGCCGCTCCTGATCGTCGATCCCATGCTGTCGCTGGGTGGCGAGGGTGCCGAGGACGTCGAGGATGAGGAGCAGGGGCACCAGGAAGCCGATCAGCTGCTGCTCCGTGGGAATGGGACGGTACGGCGCCAGCTCGCGCACGAGCTCCTCCGGCAGCGACGAGACGGCCAGGAAGCAGCCCCCGAGGAGCATCAGCGTGGCAGGCCACACCCGACGCCAGCTCGGCGGGAGGATCTGCGACATCGAGATGGCGATGGCCACGTAGTACCAGTGCACCTGTGCGTCGGGGCCGAACGCGAGGGCCATCATCGGCAGGGCGCCCACCACGAACAGGCCGAAGGCCAGGCCCGCCAGGCCCGGCAACCGGACGCGCTGGCACAGCATCGCGCAGAGCAACACACCGAAGGCCACCAGGCAGGTCTCCAGCAGGAGCGTGCTTCCGTCGATCACCATGCCCAGGAGGGTCAGGGCGCCCGTGAACAGCGTGGCGTGGATGAGGGTCTGGTTGAAGACGCGGATACGGCGCAGGGTGCCATCATCGTGGACACGGGGATCGGCACCCCAGCTCGGACGAAGCAGGTGGCGATCCATGGAACACCGTCGGCAGTGGGGCTTCCTGCAATCGTCCGCTCCATCCGTTTCTTGAGGCCCACCACCCCGGACCCGCCGCCTGGAGGCCCCCCGGCCCTCAGGGAGGCGTCGAGGTGAGCCGCTTGGGTGGGTCGGGATCCCGTGGGTTGAGCTGGAACGCCGTGGCCAGCTCGATGGACACGCCGATGGTCAGCGAGACGCCCCACACGTCGTTCTCGGGCACGCGTCCCCGTACGGCGAGGGTCTGCAGCCAGGTGGAGGCCTGCATCCACCGGATGAGCCGCAGCGACAGCCGGGTCTCGAACAGGCCCCGGAAGCGCAGGTCGGAGTCGTTCTGGACCGGCGTGTCGCCGTACAGACGCACGTCCCAGAACGTCGTCCACTGCAGGCTGGCGGGACGGAGCAGATCGAGCCGGGTCTCCGCCTCGAAGCGGCCGCCCCAGTCGGCGCCCTTGTCGTCGATCTGGCTGAGGCTCTGTCCGACGAAGAAGCCCAGACGACTGAAGCTGAGCCACTTGTAGCGGTTCGTGGCCATGCCCATGGTGACGAACGCGTTCGAGCGGAAGGGGAGCTTGTTGCCCTCGGCGTCCTCGTTGGCCGTGAACTCGGACTCGAACAGCAGCTGGCCGTAGGGCGAGACCCGCACCGCGTCGCGCACCACGAACGCCCACACCGGCGCTGCGAGGGCCGTGGACAGGGACAGCTCGTCGGCGGTCTCGGAGGGCTCCTCCCCGGAGATGTAGGTGGAGGCGTAGCGGGCCCGGAGCCGGGCGTCCCAGGTGAGCGGCACGGAGCTGTACTCGATGCGTCCCTCGAACTCGCCCCCGAGGGTGAAGCTGGAGCGGCTCGTGACCAGGGTGTCCGGGATCTGGGACAGGGGCTCCTGGTTCATGCCCTTGAAGCCACTCAGGTTCAGCCCGAGCCGGTTGATGCGGAACATCCACTCCCGCTGCTGGTCACGGGGGGTGCGCTGCATCACCTCCGGCAGGCGGCCCTGCCCCTTCCAGACCTCGAGCTGGTCCATCACCGCCTTCTGCAGCGTGAGCTCCGCGCCACGCTCGTCGGTGACCACCGTGCGCTTGGGCAGCTGCAGGGGGAGGCCCGCGGAGCCGCCGTCGAGGATGGGACCGGCGACGGTGGTGAGCCGCGTGGTGTCGGTGGAGGCGACCCAGTAGGTGCGGTCGGTCTGCACGCTCCGCCCCCGCACCACCGGCGACAGGCTGCCGAGATCCGCACCGCAGGCCACGAGCTGATCCGATGCCAGCTGGTGCAGCACGTTCTTCATCCGATCGCCGTCGACCCGGTGCCGCTCCACCTGCACCTGCCCGGGGAGCAGGCGTGCCACCTTGAGCGCCGTGAGCGGCCCCACCGTGTCGCTGGGCGGTTCGGGACGCCGGATCACGGCCACGTCGGCCTCGGCCACGTGACGCACGGCCTCGCACACGAGCTTGTCCCAGGTCTGCTCGTCTGGCGGCCGCAGGACGCCCTGGAGCCCGCCGGGCACGAGCACGCCCGACAGCTGCGGGTAGGTGGCCGCCCGCAGCGCGCTCACCTGCGAGGTGATGGCGTGGTCGCGGGGGTCGGTGGCGAGCACGAGGGAGGGCATCATCCGCACCCGGGACACGCCCTTGCGGGGCACGAGATCGAGCTGCGCCACGGCCACGCCATCCATGGGCAGCGTGACCGGCGCCGCCTTGACCTCCCGGCTGGTCTGCCGGAACGCGACGGTGTCCTCGACCACCCGGTAGGTGGCCCCCGTGCGGTCGCCGAGCATCACGTCGACGCCCCGCACCTTCTGCCGCAGCTCGCCGAGGAGCTGGGGGGAGCCGTCGGACAGCAGGATGATCGCGTCCGGCTCACCGCGCTCCTTGCGCACCCGCTCGAGGACCTCCTGGGTGGCTTCCAGCGGATCGGCGAGGGTGACCCCCTGGCGCTGCAGCTCCGGCAGGCGGACCGCGACGACCGGGTCGATGATGCCCAGGAGCAGCACGTTCCAGGCCCGGTCCTCCGACGGGACCTTCATCCACAGGTGATCCGGCAGCTCCAGCGAGGGATCCTCGGAGGACCAGTTCGTGGCCACGTAGGGCAGCCACGCCGCCTCCTCCAGGAAGCGAGCGGGCCCGGAGGCGAGCTCGAGCTCCCCGGGCACGAGGGCGTCCGGATACAGCCGCCGGAGCATGTCGAACCCGAGGGCCCGGTAGGGCGACAGGACGTCCTCGTGGGCCAGGCTGGCGCCGTCCACGAAGTTGCCGGCATCGACGAACAGGGCCTCGGGATGCTTGGAGCGCAGGTAGGCGATGCGCTGGAAGCGACGGGAGGCCTCCTGCCGGGGCAGGCCGACGAGCATCGCCGTGCCCTGCTCCGTGTCGACGACCACGCCTTCCCGCACGTCGAAGGCCTCGAGGTTCCACAGGGGCTCCCCCTGCTCCTCTCCGGTGCGCAGCCAGGTGACCTCGTGCCCCCCGGCCTCGCAGGAGCGGACCACCACCGGCACCAGGGGATGTTCGTCGACCTGCACCGGCACCGACGGCGCCCACAGCAGATCCGTCTCGGTCATGGACGCGAAGCCCATCGTCGACGGGCCGCACGTGGGATCGCCGGCATCGAGGAAGCCGTTCACCGTGTCCCAGGTGTGGTCGTCGGCCCACAGCAGGTGGGCGCCCTGGGCCAGCACGCCGTGGTCCATGCGCACGGACCGCACGCTCGCCTCCTGCAGGGAGCGCTCGAGGGCGGGGGCGAGGTTGTACTGATACACGTCGCGCTCGATGCCCCGCGCGGCGCCCGTGTAGATGAGCGTGAGGTCGGCAGAAGGCTCTTCCGCCGCGGCATACACGCCGACCGATCCAAGAACGGACAGCAGGGCCCCGACGAGTCCCCTGATCTGCTGCTGCCCCGGCATCATCCGGCCCCCTCTTCAGTACAACGGTCCTGCGCCCGATAGGACCGTCAGCCGCCCGAGCAGAGGACCCGATTGATCATCTCTGGAACGAAGCGCTGGGCTGAGGGAATGTCCCGTTGGGCCCGCAGTGGCAACCTGGACCTCCTCACCGCGATCCTGCTGGCAGCGACCTACCTCATCTGGTTCGGGATCGCCCTGTTCGTGACCTTCACGCGCATGGTGGACGCGTTCCTGTTCTCGGAATTCCGGCGGGAACCCATCGAACGGCCGGTGTTCATCGTCGCGAGCCCCCGGTCGGGCACCACGCTGCTGCACCGGCTCATGGCCCTCGACCACGAGACGTTCGTGGCGCCTCGGTTGTACGAGACCCTGTTCAGCTCGGTGACCTTCGGGGTGTGGCTGGAGGGGTTCTCCAAGATCGACCGCGCCATCGGCAGGCCGGTGGGCCGCCTCATCGACTGGTGGGAGTCGACCTACTTCCGTGGCTGGGAGGACATCCACAGGGTGAGCCTGAGCAGCCACGAGGAGTCCGAGGGCTACTGGGTCATGACCATGACCTCCCCCGCCATGGCCCCCATCTTCTTCCCCTTCCCCGACATCATCGAGAAGTGGTCGGACATCCGGAATTTCGGCGAGGAGACCGAAGCCCACGCCGCCGCCTTCTACAAGGAGGGGCTGCAGGCGCTGATGTACCAGCGGGGCCACTGTCGCACGCTGCTGAACAAGACCGTGCTCTCCGCCAGCCGGCTGCACGCCGTGCGCTCCGCGCTGCCGGATGCCCGGTTCATCGTGCTCGCACGCCACCCCTACGAGGCGATCGTCAGCATGTGCTCCATGCTGTCCACACCCTTCCTGCACCGGTCGGAGAGCGAGGAGACCAAGCGGGAGAACCACCGGGTCATCTACGAGATGGCGCTGACGTTCTACCGGACCTTCGCGGCGCTCGCACGAGAGCCCGGATCCTACGTGCTGCGCTTCGACGACCTCGTCGCCGCCCCCTACGACAGCGTGGAACGCATCTACGAGCACCTGGGCATGCGCCTGCACGACAAGGCCGCCGCCCGGATCCGCAAGGCCTGCGAGGAGAGCCGCCACTGGGAGTCGGCCCACGAGTACGCGCCGGAGGACTTCGGCGTCACCCACGCGCGGATCCACGAGGACCTGCGCGCGGAGTTCGAGCAGTTCGGCTTCGAGCCCTGAGCACGCCCAAGAACGACGAAGGACGACCCGAAGGCCGCCCTGCGCGTTCGCGGGAGCGACCCTGGGGCCGTCCCGCGAAGGGGTGCGGAGAGGATCACTCCTCGCCGAACAGCTCGATCTCGGCGAGCTCGAACACCTTCTCGATGAGCTCGTCGTCTTCGACTGCGGTGAGGCTGATGCCGTCCTCATCCTCTGCGTAGTGGAACGCGTACAGGTCGAAGGCAGGATCCTCGTCGTTGTCGAGCTGGGACACAGGTGCCATCACGGCCACCTGACCCTCCTCGAGGTCGAGCAGGACCAGCATTGCGAACTCGTGGGACTCACCGTCCTCGTCTTCCAGATCGAAGACGATGGGATCGAGCTCCACATCTCCTTCGTTGCGCTCTTCAGCCATGAGGGCCTCCATTGCGGTCGTATGGACCAACACCCGCCTTCTACCCCTGCGAGCGCCCGAATGCACGTATCCCCACGCCACGCTGACCGTCTGCGACCACTTTGGCCGGATTGGGGGGCTACGCCGGGGCCAAATGGCGATCTGATGACGAACCCTTGCTGGCATGAAGCCCCCATCCAATGCTAGGAACTGCGCCATCACACGCGAGATCCCTTCGCGGAGGACCCTTCATGGCCATCAACCTTCCCTCCATCGCTCCCATGGTCGCCGGCGCGGCCGCGGGCCTGTTCGCCATCGGCAACCTGAAGTTCAGCCGCCCCGACGGCACCTTCAAGAAGGTCCACAAGTACCGCCGGATGATGTTCCACATCATGCCCACCCGCAATGAGTCGGTGGTGTACTTCGACCGTGAGATCCGCGCAGAGAAGCTCGAGGCCTACCTGGCCGAGGCCAAGGAGGCGTTCGGCGCCAACATGACCCACCTCACCGTGGGCGCCGTGAACATCGGCATCGCCGAGAACCCGGCCATGAACCAGTTCGTCGTCGGTCGCCGCATGTACGAGCGCAAGGGCCGCTGGATCACCTTCTCCATGAAGCGCAAGAAGCTCAACAAGAAGGCCAAGCTGTCTGCCGTGAAGCTGCAGATGCAGGATGGCGAGACCTTCCGCGAGCTCACCGAGCGCATCAACAGCCAGATCAACGTCGAGCGCTCCGGCGTGAAGACCGCGGCAGACAAGGAATTCGATCTCCTCGATCGCCTGCCCCGGCCCGGCATGAACTTCATGAACTGGCTGCTGCGCTTCCTCGACTACCACAACCTGCTGCCCGGCTTCTTCATCGAAGGCGACGGCATGTACACCAGCTGCTTCGTGGCCAACCTCGGCTCCGTGGGCATGGGCCCCGGCTACCACCACCTGTACGAGCACGGCACCTGCCCGCTGTTCGTCATGGTCGGCAAGGCCGACGTGAAGCCCGTCATCGAGGGCGACAAGGTCGTGCCCGGCCGCGTCATCCACCTGCGCTTCTCCTACGACGAGCGCATCGCCGACGGTCTCACCGCCAACGGCGGCATCGAGTCCGTGGTGCGCGTGCTCGAGGATCCCTACAAGTGGCTCGGCTGCATCAAGGCCGATGGATCCGACGCCCGCCCCATGTGGCCCCACGGCGAAGAGGTCGGCACCGACGCCTGATCCCGCCCGATCCAACGCAAGGGCGCACCCGGCCACGCCTGGTGCGCCCTTCGTGCGCATGGATCCAGCCGCCTGGAACATACAGCCGGAACGAGGAGACCCGACCCGCCGCGAAAGGCCCCTGAGCCTTGGTTTCGCGACGAGCCGGGTTGGAGGAAGTCGGGCCTGCATGCCCATGGAAGAAATACCAGTCGGCAAACAGATCACGATCCGTATTTCCTTCCCGACACCTGACCGGTATCACCGGTATCTCACGTTGCAGGCCTTTCATCTGCAAATGTCAGAACGCGCTTGACCTGCTGGATCCACCTGACGCCTGGGTGGCGCGAACCGATGACGTTAGTGGGGTTCCAGAACGGAGATGTCCATGCGCGCCCTGATGATCGTCCCGATGCTCCTGGCTGGATGCGTCGCCCAGTTCAGCGACCCCAACGGCACCGGGGTCGAGATCACACCAGAGCCAGGCTTCATCGAAGGTCCCCGCACCCCCATCATCCGCAACCGCACCGGCGAGCCCGTCATCTGCTACGTGATGCCCCGGGAGTCCTGCGACGACGACCTCGAGCCCGAGCTCAACGAGATCCTCATCGAAGACGGCGAGGAGTTCAGCTTCGGATCGGTCGAGTGCATCGCCGCCGACTTCGAGTGCGAGGAGGTCGGCACCCCGGCAGACGAGCTGCCCCTGCGGGTGTGGACGTGGACCATCTTCTGAAGGGAGCAGGGACGAAGTCCCGCTCCCTTCAGAAGCCGGCCGGCTTCTTCGACGGACGGACTCGTTCGTCGGTCACATGGCGCCGCCATGCTCCCTCCTCTCGACCGGCCTGCGGCCTGCCCGCCCGTCTATGAATCCAGCTCGTCTTCTTCGGTCCGCGTGACTCCGTCCCCGCTCCTGGGGTTCTTGGGTGTTGGTGGCCGTACTTTTCGTTTTCCGGAGCTGGCGGATGTCGGGAGTGTGGCTGGCGCATTCCTGAGAGGGTCTGGATCTGATGGAACGTGCGTTGTCGCGTGGGAAGGGGTCTCGGATCCGGGGCACCGTATCGGCCCGGCTCTGGGGGTTCGCTCCTGGTGTGGAGCAGGTGGCCTCGGCTTCATCTGATGGCGGCAAACCGCCGTGTGGGTGCAGCACACATGTTCTTGCCCATGTTGTGGCCACCCCACCATGGGCCGCGGCATAGGGGGGGTACGGTTGTGAATGGAGGAGATCGGATGCTTCGAGTGATGGCGACGGTGGGCCTGCTGGCAGGCGCGACACAGGCACATGCCGGGGGCGAGTTGTCTGCAAACACGCAGCAGTTCATGCTGCCTTCCGGGCTGAAGGTGCTGTTCCGGCAGGACACCCGGTTTCCCGTGGTCAACGCCGTGGTGGGCATCGATGCCGGCTACGCCGAGACGGACGTCGGCAAGGCGCAGGTCGCCCACCTGACGGAGCACCTGTGGTTCCGCATGCCCTGGGGCGAGGGAGAGGTCGGCGACGCCATCAAGGCGTGGGGCTGCAACTTCAACGCCACCACCGACATGAACCACACGAAGTACTTCAACACCTGCCCCACCGTGGCGGCAGGCCCGATGCTGGACATGATGTCCACGCTGCTGCTGCAGGGCTTCCCCGGCGTCGACGCGGAGCACGTCGCCCAGGAGCGCCGGATCATCGAGCGCGAGTACCAGCAGCGTGCCGACACGCCCTTCCGCCTGCCCTACTACGCCTCCATCGAGGCCCTGTACCCCGAAGGCCACCCCTACCACCGCACCGCGCTCGAGATGTCCAACGACGGGATCGACGCCCTGGCGCTGACCGACATCCAGGCCTGGCTGGGCGCCTGGTACAAGCCCGACAACGCGGTCCTGGCCCTCTCCGGAGACCTCACCGAAGTGGAGCTGCTCACCCTGCTCCGCGACCACCTGCCCCCCGAGGCCTTCCACCCGGACCTCACCCGCGATCACCTGCGCCCCTTCCCCCGCGCCGAGGTGGGCTGGGTGCGCTTCGACGACGACGAGGGCGAGTTCCTCTGGTACGCCGACCCCACCGATCCCACCCGGCCCCTCGCCCAGGGCCGCTGGCCCGACGCGAAGCACGTGCCCGACCCCGGACCGCTGGCGATGCAGCACCCCGGTCACGTGCGCACGGTCGAGGCCCCCGTCGAGGACGACATGGTGATGGTGGCCTGGTCGCTGCCCGGCGCCACCCGCACCAACTACTGGTCGCTCGTGCGTGCCGGCTACTACGGAAGCCGTGAGCTGTACGCCACCTTCGAGAACGACAAGACCGTCAAGGACGCCGGCTGTTTCACCCTGCCCGGCGACGTGGCCTCCTCGATCCTCTGCCTCGCCAACGTCAAGGACAACGCCGACCGCGACAAGGTCCGGCAGGCCCTCCTCGACAGCTTCGGCAGCACGAGCCTCAGCGAGGATCAGAAGGAACGCCTGAGCAAGTCCTGGAGCGACGGTGACGGGGGCGTGTTCGAGATGGACACCGCCACCACCGGGGCCCTGGCCGAGAACGTCGCCTACACCATGATGACCGACTCGGCCTCCTACGACGCCACCAAGCGGTCCACCTCCGCCTCGAGCGGCATGGCCCGCATCAAGAGCTACGTGGGCGACTTCATGACCCCGGAGCGGGCCATCACCGTCATGGCCACCCGCCGGGAGGACAGCGACCTCGCGGCCGGCGCGGAGGGCAGCTCCTCGAGCGCCAACACGACCTTCCGGGCGGATCTGCCCGCGGTCACCGAGCTGTCGGCCTGGTCGATGTACGAGGAGGCGCGACGCACCGAGCACAAGGGCGGTCTGGATCTGCTCACCGTGCCCGTGCCCGGCCTGAAGAAGATCTTCTACACGCTCACCTTCCCCCGCTTCGACGACGGCTTCGAAGGCGCCCTGGACGCCATGATCCATCGGGCCCACTTCGAGCCCGACAAGAAGGTCGGCAAGGAGTACCAGAGCTGGCGCCGCACCCCCGTGCGGGTCCGTCGCAACTACGACCGCGACTACAGCGCCCTGTGGAACGCCTGGAACCGGTTCCCGAAGAACGCCGAGTACATCATGCGCTTCTTCGCGCCGTACCTGGTGGTCGAGCCCTCCAAGCCGATGAGCAAGGCCGAGCGCAAGGACTGGGACGACGATGTCATCGCCGGCTGGCGCAAGGCCGCCTACTGGGAGCGCCAGTGGATCTGGCAGGCGCTGACCGGCACCGACGCGCCCCTCGGCTACCTGCCGTCCCACATGGACGCCGCGCAGGCGCTGTCGTCCGAGGATCTCACCTCCTACTGGTCCCGCCGGTTCAGCCCCGATGGCGCCACGCTCGTGGCCGTGGGCGCCGTGAACCACGACGACATCGACAAGGCCATCCAGGAGTGGTTCTGGGAGTTCACCGACAGCGAGCGCCCCGAGCGTCCCGAGGACACCCGCACCGCCGAGGCCACCCCCTGGAACGGCGCACGCAAGGTGGCCCTCGTGACCTCCGACGCCGAGCGCTCCACCGTGGACGTCCGGATGTACTGCCCCCTCGCCCGTCACGACGGCGAGGACTGGGCCGGCCGCTTCGGTCGCTGGATGGTGAGCGATCAGGCCAACAAGGCCCTGTACCGCTCCGTGCGCCAGGAGACCGGCATCGCCTACACCCCCTACGCCTACGCATGGCCCTTCCAGGGTGAGCACCTGCTCGCCATGGGCGCCACGAGCGCACCCGAGGACGTGGCCGAGCTCGTGGGCCACATGCACGACGCGGTCTCCGGGCTGTCGGAGGCCCCGGACGAGACCGACCTCGAGGCCGGCCGCCGGCTGTACTTCCACCAGCAGCAGACCCGCCTGACCTCCCTGCTCGCCACCAACGACGTCAGCGTGCGTGAGGGCGCCAAGGGACTGCAGCCCGACGAGATCACGCTGCACGGCAGCATGCTGCAGGCGGTCACGCCCGCGGACGTGTCGGCCCTCGCCTCCCCCTGCGGCGGCCACGAGGTGGTGGTCGTGGAAGGCTCGGAAGAGGGCCTGAAGGTGGTGGAGGCCCAGCTCGGCGACGCCACCTGGCTCGACTGGCGCGCGCTGCACCTGGCGCGCATCGAGACGTTCTACCCGAAGCGTCTCGCCAAGGAGACCAAGAAGGTGGACCGGAACTGACGCCCTCCGAGGCGTTCGCCCGGCTTCCGCATCCCATGCATCCGCCCCGTGGTCCCTGGCCACGGGGCGTTCTCCTGGGCATTGCCAACGACGGACCCTCGCTTTCATGACCAGGGGCTGCCTGTCCGCTGGAGGTTGCGTACAGTCTCTCGCAGCCCCCTTCCGATGCTGCTACCCTCCGGTCCCAGACATTCCCCGCGGAGCCCCCATGCGTCGATGGTCCCTGATGGCAGCCCTCTTGATCGGTACCTCGGCCAGGGCAGAGCTCGGGGAGCTGACCGTGGCGATCCACCACATGCAGCTGCCGTCGGGGCTCAAGGTGATCCACCGTCGGGACACACGGTTTCCGGTGGTCCATGGCGCGGTCGGGATCAACGCCGGCAGCGCCGGCGCGCCCGAGGGCATCAGCCAGGTCGCCCACCTCACCGAGCACCTGTGGTTCCGCAGCGACATGGGCGAGGGCGAGCTGTGGGACGTCATCGACGCGCAGGCCTGCAACCGCAACGCCTACACGAGCCTCCACCACACGGTCTTCTGGAACACCTGTCCATCGGTCGTGGCCAGCGACATGGTCGAACGCCTGGCCACCCTGCTGCAGGGCGAGCTGTCGTCCCTGCAGCCCGAGCACATCGCCCAGGAACAGCGGATCATCGAGCGGGAGCAACGGCTGAGGGACGACAGCGCGGCCGGACGCGTCTACGACCAGAACTCGGAGTACCTGTGGCCCAAGGGACACCCGCTCCACCGCACCCACGCCGAGCAGCAGGCCTCGGGCATCGACCGGATCACCCTCGACGACGTGGATGCCTGGCTCGCCGCCGAGTACCGGCCCGAGAACGCCGTGCTCGCCCTTTCCGGCGATCTGACCCGCAAGGACGTGTTCGAGCTGCTTCGAGACCACCTTCCGCCTCGGTTCATCCACCCGGACCTCACGCGGGAGCACCTCAAGACCTTCCGCAAGGTCGACGTGGCCTACGCCAACTATGACGCCTGCGAAGACCTGGGTGACGACGAGGAGTGTCTGGCCGACGACCTGCAGGAGGTCGTCTGGTACGAGGATCCCCACAACCCCGGGCAGCCCCTGGCACGCCCCGCCTGGCCCACCCAGGATCTGATGCGCGACGCGCGCCCCCTGCCGGTGCCCCCGCAGGAAGGACGACCCGTGATCCCGGTGGCCGACGAGCACGACAGCCTGATGATCGGTTGGACCCTGCCGCCCGCACACCGCTCCAACTACTGGCCCCTGAAGCGGGTGGCCTACTACGCCAACATCGCTCTCTGGACGGCGTTCCGGAACGACGACGACGTCATCTCGTTCGGCTGCCAGACCGACGAGGGCGCGGAAGGAAGCGCGCTGCTGTGCACCCTCGAGCTGGCGGACGACGCGAAGGTCGACAAGATCGACGACCGCGTCCGCGGCATGTTCGGCACGCGTGACTTCACCACCACGCAGTCGGAGTGGCTGTCCTCGGCCTGGAAGGGAGGCAGCCGGTTCAACATGTGGGCGCTCGATCTGGCCGACGCCGACGAGCTCAGCGCGGCGATCGAGTACATCCTCACCACGGGGTCGAGCGCCTATCAGAGCTCCAAGGGGCTGACCGGCGCATCGAGCGGCGTCCCCCGGATGAAGAGCTACATCACGCACCACATGACCGAAGCCCGCGCCGTGTCCCTGCTGCTCGAGGCCCGTGAGACCTCACTCGCCGCTGACGGTCAGGACGGACGGATCGCCTCCTCGAAGGTCGCCCCCACATCCCCGCTTCCCTCGATCGAGGGCCAGGACACCTTCTCCTTCTTCGCCGACGCCGAGTCCACCCGGATGGCGGGTGATCTCAGGTTGCTCACGCTGCCCCTGGATGGACCCCACCGAGGCTCCTACAGCCTGGTGTTTCCGCGGGACGACGACGGCTACCACGGCGCCCTCGACACCATGATCTTCTGGGCCCACCTCGACCCCGACAAGAAGGACATGAAGGACTACGTCACCGTCTACCAGGACACCTGGTGGGGCTACAGGATCACCGAATACACCGGCCAGTGGGTCCCGATGCGCTTGACGGACAGCCACATCACCATGTCGAGCATGTGGATCGGGGGCGGTCGCACCTCCGAATTCGTCGCCCGCTTCTTCATGCCCTACCTGCTCCATCCGACCCTCAAGCCGATGACGAAGAAGGAGAAGAAGCGCTGGGACGACCGACTCGTGCGGTCCTGGCGCGGAAAGGGCTACTGGACCTCCCAGTGGGCATGGCAGAAGCTCAGCGGGGAGACCCGTGCCATGGGCATCACGCCCGAAGACGTCCAGGCCGTCCTCGAGCTCGATCCCGAGGTCATCGAGGCCCGCTGGGAGACCCTGCTCAACCCCGCACGGGCCACCCTCGTCGCCGTGGGAGAGGTGAACGACGACGAGCTGCAGACGGCCGTGAAGGAGTGGATGTGGGAGTTCACCGCCCTCGACCGCCCGGAGATCACCGACGTGCCCTTCCCCGCCCCTCCGGAGACCTGGGGTACGGGCCGGCACCTGGCCCTGGTGCCCGAGGAAGGCGCGACCAGCAATGTGAGCGTCTCCCTCACGTGCCCCCTCGCCGACAGCCTGTCCAAGAGCAGCCAGAACACCTTCGCCCACAACTACCTGGCGGAGTCCGTCCGCAACGCCATGTTCGACCAGATCCGTCAGGAGAAGGGCCTGGCGTATACCCCCGGGGCCTTCTCATGGCGCCTCGAGGGGCGCGCCATCCTGAACCTGCGAGCCGTGGTGGCCCCAGAGGACGCCCTCGAGACCCTCGAGATCTTCCAGGACATCCTCTCGGGTGCCCGTGAACCGGTGTCGCCGGTGCTCCTCGAGGCCGGTCGCCGTCGGCACTTCCACGCCCAGCAGACCTACATGAGCTCGATGCTGGCCTCGGAGTCCATGGCCCAGCAGGGCGCGGCGAAGGGCTTGGACCTGCAGCGTCTCGCCAGGCCCGCCTCCGAGCTGATGGAGGTGACGTCCGCCCACCTGCAGGCCGCCATCGCCCCCTGCCAGGGCCACGAGGTGATCACGCTCTCCGGCGCCCGCACCCAGCTCGACGCCCTGCAGGCCGAGCTCGGCATGGAGGCCGACGTCATCGACTGGAAGGAGGACTTCCTGCAGCGCATCGAGACCCACTACCCCAAGCGGCTCGCCAAGGAACGCAAGCGGCTCGAGCGCTGAGTCCCTGCCCCTCCGAGACCCCTGCGGTACCCGCCACACCGGGTCCACAGGACAGGTTCGAGCGACCAGACCGACCGATGCACACCGGGCACGTACACATCCCGTTGGCGCATCGATCGCGCTGCGTCCGGGCAAAGCGGGCGTCCTTCCCCTCAAGGGCCGAAAAACCGTCGCCAGTGGCCCGAGCGACACTTTCATGACAGTTCATGTCCGGGGTAGAACGTACGCGACCCAACCCCCCAGGAGTCGCGATGATCCGCTCCACCCTGCTCTGCGCGCTGGCAGGTCTGATCGGCACGTCCGCTACCGCCGGCGAGCTTTCCCCCAAGGTCCACCAGTTCCTGATGCCGTCGGGCCTCAAGATCGTCTACCGCCAGGACACCCGCTACCCGGTGGTCAACATGGTGGTCGGCGTCGACACCGGCCTGTCCGACGCCAAGCCGTCCCAGGCACAGGTTCCCCACCTCGCCCAGCACCTGTGGTTCCGCTCCTCCCACAAGGGCCAGGAGGGCGAGGTCCGCGAGGTCTTCGACCGCATGAGCTGCGAGGCCACCGCCTTCACCAGCGCCGACCACACCGTGTTCCAGTCGGCCTGTCCCTCCGCCATGGTCACCAACCAGGCGGCCCTGATGAGCACCCTGCTCAGCGGCAACATCAACGGCCTCACCTACGAGCACGAGCAGAAGGAGAAGGCCGCCATCCGCCAGGAGATGGACACCATCAGCGACGGCTCCACGCCCTCGCTTCAGTACGCCGCCTTCGAGGCCCTGTACGAAGACGACCACCCCTACCACGCCCTCGGCGCGGCGATGCTCGACAACCACCTCAACGACCTGAGCGCCATCGACGCCCAGGTGTGGGTCAGCCGCCAGTTCCGCGCGGACAACACCGTGGTGGCGATCTCCGGTGACCTGTCCCAGGAGCAGGCGCTGTCGCTGCTCCGCGACAAGCTGCCCGCCTACGCGTTCCTGCGGGGCCTGAAGTCCTCCGACATCAAGGAGTTCCCCAAGAGCGCCTTCAACTGGATCGACTTCGAGAGCGACGAGGGCACGTTCGCGTGGTTCGCCAACCCGGACAACCCCTCCGAGCCGCTCCCCAAGGAGTACTGGGCCCCACCGAGCCACAGCACCGATCCCGCCCCCGGCCAGCTCCCCCGGGGCGATCGCACGGTCACGGTCGACGCCGCGCTCACCCACACCTCCCTGGTGGTCACCTGGGACCTGCCCCCCACCAGCCGCACCAACTACTGGCCCCAGCGCCACATCGCCGCGTTCGTCCAGCAGGACATGAACGAGCGGCTGGCCGGCGGCAACGAGTTCAAGAACGCCACCTGCAGCACCCGCCTGGGCGCCGAGGCCTCCGCCCTCACCTGCGTCGTCGGCCTGCACTCCGGCGCCGACCCCGACAAGGTCCGCGGCAAGGTCCTCGACCTGTACGGTGACGAGGAGCTCTCCACCACGCAGAAGGAGCTGCTCGAGACGGTCTGGAAGTCCAAGGGCCACCTGCTCGACGTCCAGGGTGGCGCCAGCAGCGCCGACGTCCTGTCCGACAGCGTCGTCTTCACCCTGCTCACGGGCTCCGCGGGCCTCGACGCCAGCCACAAGGCCGCCACGGTCTCGAGCGGCACCAGCCGCATGAAGAACTACCTGCAGCTGTACCTCACCCCCGAGCGGGCCGTCACCGTCACCGCCGTGCCCGCACGCACCCCCGATGGCGTCGCCTCGAAGGTCACCTCCACCCTCGGAGGCCAGGCGAGCACCCTGCCCGCCATCGACGCGAAGAGCGGCGCGTTCGACTACCTCTCCGCGGCCAGCAGCAAGGATCACCGCTCCGGCGTCACCCTGCACACGGTGCCCATGGAAGGCCACGACCAGGCGCTGTTCACCCTCGCGTTCAGCCGCTTCGACGACGGCTTCAAGGGCGCCCTCGACGACATGATCCTGCGGGCCCACCTGCAGCCCCACTCCAAGGACACCGCCGAGTTCCTGTGGGGCCGCAAGAAGTCCTACACCCTGCCCATCGCCCACACCGACGCCTACACCGCCCTGCAGGTGCACGTGGAAGACGCCGACACCGGCCCCGATCTGTCGATGCGGCAGCTGCTTCCGTTCCTGCTGCACCCGCCCACCAAGCCGATGCCCAAGGCCGAACAGCAGGCCTGGGAGGACGACGTCCTCGAGCGCTGGCGCCATCCCTCCTACTGGACCACCCAGTGGCTTCAGAACACGTTCTCCGGCACCGACGAGCAGCTCGGCTACGGCGCGATGGAGATGATGGCGGCCCTCAACGTGTCCAAGGACGTCCTGCTGGGCCACTTCGAGCGTCGCTTCAGCCCCGCCAACGCCACCTTCCTCGCCATCGGCGACGTCGACGAGAAGAGCGTCACCAAGGCGGCCGACGCCTGGTGGTCCAAGTGGCAGAAGGCCAACCCGAGCACCCCGCCCCAGCAGGCATCCGACCGCTCCTCCACGTGGGGTGGCGGCAAGCACGTCGTGCTCGTGCCCGTCGACTCCACCGCCTCCGAGGTCGAGGTGTCGCTCATCTGCCCGATCAAGCCCCTGCCCACCACCCGCCACGCCAGCTCCTTCGCCCAGAGCGTCGTCGCCGGCAGCGCGGCCGCCGACTTCGACGCGCGGATGCAGGAGGCGCTCGGCGTGTCCTTCTCCGTCGAGGGTGGCGTGCAGTCCCTGCCCGGTGGGGATGCCCTGGTCATCACGGCCACCGCCTCACCTCGCCATGTGGGCCAGGTGATCGACGCCGCGGGCCAGGTGTTCGACAACCCCGTCGCCGGGGTCACCCCCGAGTCCCTCGACGCCGACCGTCGCCAGTACTTCCACCAGCAGCAGGCCCGCATCACCTCCGTGAGCTCGGCCTTCCAGATGCACGAGGACATCGCGGGCACGGGCGGCAGCCTGTCCCAGGCCGCCCTGTTCGGCAGCCACCTGCTCTCCGTGGGCATGGGCGAGCTGCAGAAGGTGGCGGCGCCCTGCGCCGGCAACCAGGTCATCATGGTCGAGGGCGGTCTCAAGCACCTGCAGCGCGTGGAGCGCGATCTCGTGTCCCGCCCCACCTGGCTGGACTGGCAGGAGAGCTACCTCGACCGCGTCGCCGCGCAGATGCCCCAGCACTGGGAGCGCGAGAAGGAGCGCCTCGCGGACTGACGTCCCCGCGACCGCGCCTCGTCCGCCCCCGCCGGCCCCTCGCCGGTGGGGGCGTCTTCGTCGGGGGCTACACCCCGAGGATGGCCTTGACCGTGCCGAAGTAGATGAACAGCCCGGAGATGTCGACCATGGTCGTGAGCGCCGGGCTGGCCACCACGGCCGGGTCGAGGCGCAGGCGGGCCGCCATCCACGGCAGCACCACGCCGATGAGGGTGGCGCTGACCACCTGGATCATCAGGGCGACCGAGATGGCCAGCCCGATGTTCGGGAGCGTGAGGCCGCGGGGGATCGGACGGTCGCCGGACAGCACGAACACACGCCCCATCGCCAGCAGCCCGAGGACCACCGCCAGCAGCAGCGAGACCCGGAACTCCATCCACAGCGCCCGGCCCAGATCCTTCGCCACCGGCTTCACCTCGCCCCAGGACAGCGCCCGGACCATCATGGTGGCCGACTGGCTGCCGGTGTTGCCGCCGGCATCGGTGAGCATGGGCATGTACAGCGCGAGGATGACGAGGTTCTGCAGCAGCGACTCGTAGCTCTGCAGCACGCTGCCGGAGACGAAGCCCAGCAGCCCGAGGCCGACCACCCAGCCCACCCGGTTGCGGAAGTGGGTGAAGACCGGCGTGCTCAGGTAGGCGTCGGTCTCGTGATCGCCGCCGATGCCCATCAGCTTCTCGAGATCCTCCTGCTGCTCCTGCCGCAGGATGTCCACGACGTCGTCGTGGGTGAGGATGCCCACCAGGTCGCCGTCGGCGTCGACCACGGGCAGTGCGGCCAGATCGTAGCGGGCCACCAGGCGCGCACCGACCTCCTGGTCGGCGTCGGCCTGCACGGTGGCCGGAGGGTCCTTCATCCAGTCGCTGACCTTGTCCTGCAGGGGGGCGGAGAACAGGTCGACCAACCGCACCCAGCCGACGAGCCTCCACTGGGACAGCACGGGCACCTCGGCGAGCAGCTCGGCCTCCTCGGCGTGCTTGCGCAGGTACATGAAGGCCTGCTCCACGGTGAGCCCCGGCCGCAACCAGCCGTAGCCACTGCTCATGCGGGAGCCGACCGAGTCGTCCGGCCACTCCGTCAGGGCGCGGACGTCCTGCCGATCCTCCTCGTCGAGCTCGGAGAGCAGCAGCTCGGCACGCGCCTCCCCCAGCTCCACGATGACGTCGGCGATGTCGTCGAAGTCCATGGCCGCCACGAGGGACTGGCCATCCTCGACCGGCACGACCTTCAGCAGGTCCGCGAGCTGCTCCTCGTCCAGGAAGTGGGCCACGCGGGCCCGATCATGGACGTCGAGCGCCCCCATCACCTGCCAGCAGTCCTCGGTGGAGAGCGGCTGCAGCAGCTCGGCGAGCTTGCCGGGGTGGAGTCGATCGAGGCGTGCGAGGACGGCATCGTCACCTGCACGGAGCGCGGAGACGAGGCCATCGGGCGTCAGGGAATCCAAGGGGCACCTGCGGTCGGAGGAGTTGGCGGTTCACGGACGGCGGGCCGTCCCCCCAGGTCGGACCGGGGACGGCGGGTGGACCCGCGCAGGCTTCAGCGCAGGCCGTAGACGTCGGCCGGGTGTCCCTCGAGCTCCTGCACGATGCGGTAGATCTCGCCCGGCAGGGGCTTCTTGTAGGAGCCGTCGGACTCGATGGGCGGGTACTTCGGGAACAGCACGAAGCCATCCTCGGGCGCCACGAGATCGGGGGTCTTGCGCGCGTTCATCTGCTGGCCCTTGCTGACGGGCTTGAAGTTGACCCAGCCGGGCTCGAGGGCGAGCTCCTCCGTGGCGAACGCCTCCCGGTGCACCGTGTGCAGGAACTTGAGCTCGGGACTCTGCTGGGCGATCGAGCCGATGTCGGCGCCGTAGCCCACCCGATCCGCCAGGTGCAGCACCCGGCGCACGGCCTCGATGGCCACGCGCTGGCCATCGAAGTGGAAGCCCTTCTCGCCGAGCTCGAGGGTCATGCCCGGCTTGCCCTTGAGCCGGACGTACTCGTCGGCGCAGCAGGTGCCGGTGGAGAACGCGGCGCCCGGATGGCGGGTGACCCACATGCGTGCGCCCTCGATGGCCCGGGCCCAGTGCCAGCCCTCCATGCTGAAGGGGAAGATGTAGAACGGCTCCTCGGTGGCGAGGATGGTCTGGTGCAGATCGAGGAAGAGATCCGCCTCGTCGAGGAGGGGCTTGAGCTCACGGGCCCGGCGCCCCTCGTGGTTGTCCGGTGGATCGTCGACGAAGACGCGGTTCAGATCCGCCTCGAGGAAGCGGGCGTCCTCCATGCCGGCCTCGGGGTTGCCCACGAAGAACGTGACCTTGCCGCCGAAGGTGAACTGGTGGTCGCGCAGCAGCCGCATCATGTCGACCACGGCGGGCAGCGAGCCGACCTCGTTGCCGTGGATCATGCAGCCGATGACCACGTGGAAGTCGTGGCTCCCGCCGTCGTAGTGGTGGCTGCGCTTGTAGGCGCCCGGCGCGGGCTGGGCGATGCTGTCGAACATCTCGAGGTAACGGGCCAGAAGGTCCTGCATGAAGGCTCCCGTGGGCGACGCGTTGGCTTGTACTTGTATAGCCGTCTGGTCGTGACGAACCACCGGGGCCTGTACCCACGTGACGCGCTCAGTCCTCGGGCTTGTCGACGAAGCTCGTGTATTCGAGCACGCCGTCCTCGTCGTAGAACTCGACCGTCATGCGCCGATCCCGCAGCTCCACCCACACGAACCCGGGACCGTCGTCGTCTTCGAAGAAGGCGTCGTTGTCGTCGCGGTGCTCGAAGTCGGTGGTCTTCGCGCCGGCCCCCGCCACGATGAGCTCGACGCCGCAGTCGGGCTCGAGCCACTGCCGGCTGTGGTCGTGGCCGGCGAAGTACACATCGATGCGGTCGCACAGGTGGTCGTCCCAGAACTCCTTGATGTACCAGCCGTTGGCCTGCGCCCCGATCAGGATGTCGCCGAGGAAGCCGAGGCCCTCGTAGTTGCCGGCGTTGCCGTGGGGCCCGTTGGACCGGATCGGGTGGTGACCGAACGCGATGCGCCAGGTGGAGGTGTCTGCGTCCAGGAGGGGATCGATCCAGTCCTCCTGACCCCGGATCAGGTTGTCGATGTCGAGCATGATCGCGTTGGTGTCGAGGGCGAAGAACGACGCGTGGACCTGCTGGAAGGTGTAGTAGTGGTCGGGCATGGACCACCGGGTGGAGTGATCGGTGTAGTCGACCTGGTAGTCCGTACGCCAGAACTGCAGGGGGATCTCGCCGAAGTCGTGGTTGCCGAGCACCACGTGGAACGGGATGTCGAGATCGGCGTAGGGCAGCTCGAACTTGGTGTCGAACTGGGCGTCGTCGACGCTGTGGACGCCGTCGTCGTAGAAGTTGTCGCCGAGGTACAGCGCGAAGTCGCAGGCCTTCGTCTCACACAGCGTGGCCATGGACGCGCCCACCGTGTACTGCGCCGTGTTGCCCTCGCCGGCATCGCCGAGCACGAGGAAGCTGACGACATCGGGCTCCGGCTCCGGTTCGGGCTCTGGTTCCGGTTCGGGCTCCGGTTCCGGCTCCGGCTCGACATCGGGCAGCGGGTCGGACTCGATCAACGGCTCGGGCTCGGGCTCGGGTGTGGTACAGCCGAAGGCGAGCCAGCCGATCCCCATCCACAGGTACATCCTCATCTTTCCCCCACCTGGCTTGGACGCACCTTCTACAGGGTACCGAATGCATCTGTCCAGCACGAACCCGCGTTGTCACCGGCTGGTCGCCGCCGGGCTGCTCTCCCTGCTCGCCGTCGGCTGTGGCCCGAGCTTCCGGGCCTTCTCCGACAGGCAGTCCGAGAAGGTCTGCGAGGTCATGACCACCTGCTTCGACTCCCACGCGACGGTCGACGACTGCGTGCAGGACATCGGCGTCGGTCGCGACGAGGTCGACCGCCGCGAGGACTGCCAGGGCTACCTCGCCGGCCGGGCCCGCCAGTGCCTGCGCAACCTGCAGGCCCAGGCCGACGACTGCCCCGCCACCGAGCTGGAGGACTGGCGCGTGCCGGCCATCTGTGGCGAGGTCTGCGTCGACGACCGCCAGGCCGAGCCGGAGCGGCTCCGCATCGGGAGCACCGACACCGGGCCCTGAGCCCGTTCCGTCACCGCACCAGAGCCGTGCATGCACGCCTGTGCTCCCCTCCGATAGAAGAGCCCCACACAAGGAGATTGCATGGGCCTGCTCATCGATGGTCAGTGGCACGACAAGTGGTACGACACCAAGTCCACCGGGGGTCGCTTCGTGCGATCCACCGCCAGCTTCCGGGGCACCATCGAGCCCGGGGGCGAACACCCGCCTGAGGCGGGTCGCTACCACCTGTACGTGGCCTGGGCGTGCCCATGGGCCCACCGCACGCTGCTGTACCGCAGCCTGAAGGGCCTGCAGGATCTCATCAGCGTGAGCTGGGTGGGCCCCGACATGATGGATCAGGGCTGGCCCTTCGACGATCAGCACCCCGATGACCTGTTCGGCGCATCCCACCTGCACGAGATCTACACCCGTGCGGTGCCCGACTTCACCGGGCGCGTCACCGTGCCGGTGCTGTGGGACAAGAAGACCGGCACCATCGTCAACAACGAGTCCTCGGAGATCATCCGCATCTTCGACCGGGCCTTCGCCGGCCTCGCGGATCCCTCGGCTCCCTTCTCGGACGTGCTGCTGGCGCCCGACGAGCTGATCGACGCGATCGACGACATCAACGAGATCGTCTACGACAACGTCAACAACGGCGTGTACAAGTCGGGCTTCGCCACCACGCAGGAGGCCTACGACGAGGCCGTGGCCTCCCTGTTCGCCACCCTCGATGAGCTCGAGCGCCGCCTGGGCGACCACCGCTACCTGCTCGGCGACCGCATCACCGAGGCCGACTGGCGGCTGTTCCCCACCCTCGTGCGCTTCGATGCCGTCTACCACGGCCACTTCAAGTGCAGCCGGCGGCAGCTGCAGGCCTATCCGAACCTGTGGGCCTGGACCCGCGAGCTGTACCAGATGCCCGGTGTGAAGCAGACCATCCACCTGCCCGAGACCCGGCGTCACTACTACTACAGCCACCGGTCGATCAACCCCTGCGGGATCGTTCCCATGATGCCCGACCTGGACTTCGACGCGCCCCACCACCGGGAGCGCATCGGCGGCTGACAGGCCCATGGCCACCGTACCGGCCCGGAACGTCGCTGCGTTCCGGGCCGTGCCGTTCTTGACAGGACCCGTCGAACCTACCTATAGAAGAATGTTCGCATACGAATCATTCGAGCATGGATGATTCATTCCGTCGTGGCGGCGAAGACGTTCCCGCACGACCCGAGGAGACCCCAAACCGGAAGGATGTCTTGGATTCGTTGATCATCACCACGAGCTTCGGCCTGTTCCTGCTACTGTTCACCGCCATCGGGGCCATGGCCGCCCGGCACAAGACCGCGTCCTCCGAGGACTACCTGGTCGCGAGCCGCAACGTGAACCCCTGGCTCGTCGCCCTGTCCGCCGTGTCCACCAACAACAGCGGCTACATGTTCATCGGACTCATCGGGTTCACCTGGCGCGTCGGCGTCCAGGCGATCTGGATCACCCTCGGCTGGGTGCTCGGCGATCTCCTCACCTGGTTCTGGGTGCACCGCAGGGTGCGTGACCAGAGCGAGGAGGTCGGCGCCTCGTCGGTCCCCGGCCTGCTGGCCACCGACGAGCGGGGCAACCTGCAGCGGCCCATCGCCATCGCCGCCGGCCTGCTCACCTTCCTGTTCCTGGGCGGCTACGCCGCGGCCCAGCTCAAGGCGGGCAGCACCACCCTGCATGCCCTGTTCGGCTGGCCGATGTGGGCCGGTTCCGTCATCGGCGTCATCATCGTCACCGTGTACTGCATGTCCGGCGGCATCCGGGCCTCCATCTGGACCGACGCCGCCCAGTCCCTGGTCATGATGGTCGCGATGGCCATCCTGCTGGGCACCGCCATCACCCAGGTGGGCGGCTTCCAGCCCCTCATGACGGCCCTGGCGAGCCTCGACCCCAGCCTGATCGACCCCATCCCGAGGGGACTCGCCTTCGGTCTGGCCCTGCACATCCTCGGCTTCGTGTTCGGAGGCATCGCCACCATCGGCCAGCCCCACGTGCTCGTGCGGTTCATGGCCATCGACGACGGCCGCTCCGTGCGCAAGGCCAGGAACATCTACTTCCTGTGGTACGCGCTGTTCTCCGTGGCCTCCTTCGCCGTGGGCCTGTACGCCCGCGTGCTCATGCCCGATCTGGGCGCGGGCCTCACCGGAACCGCCCTCGTGACGGCCAGCGAGTCGGCCCTGCCGAGCCTGTCGGTGGAGCTGCTGCCCCCCGTGCTCATCGGGCTGATGCTCGCGGGCCTGTTCTCGGCCACCATGAGCACCGCCGACTCCCAGATCCTGTCCTGCTCCGCCGCCGTGACCCAGGACATCGCGCCCCGCTACCGCAGCTCCTACACGGCCTCCAAGGTGGCCACCCTGTCGGTCGCCGCCCTGTCGCTGCTGATCGCCCTGTACGCCAGCGCCGGCGTCTTCTCGCTGGTGCTCGTGGCGTGGTCCGCGCTCGGCGCCTCCCTGGGGCCCATCCTGCTCATCCGGCTCGCGCGGCTGCCCCTGCCCACCCCACTCGCCCTGGTCATGATGGCCACCGGCCTCGTCACGGTGGTCCTGTGGGGCAATTCCGGCTGGTCCGATGCCATCTTCAAGGCGCTTCCGGGCATGATCACGCCCCTGCTGGTCTACGGCATGGCCTCCCCCTGGCTCAAGCCGGCACAGATCGACGAGCACGCCGAGTACCGGGAACTGCTGGAGCAGCACTCGAAGTGAAACCGGCGGCGCGCGCCGCACCTGCGCGCACCGTCCCGCACCACCACCGATCCCCGCTACGATGAGCGCCGGAGGTGGCCGTGCGGAGGATCGTGGGCGCTGGCTTGACGATGGCGGTGGTCCTGGCGGCCTTCTGGCTGGATCGGGACCCCTCCCCCACGGCACCGCAGGCCCCCACGGCGCCTGCGCCCGCCACCCCCATGCAGCTGTCGCTGCTCGACCCCGCGCCCCCGCAGCGGCCCGCCTGGCGTCCGCGGGAGGAGCCCCTCGCGCCGGAAGGACTGCAGGAGCTCGCCCTGGAGCGGGGCGGACTGCTGCTGCGCTGTGATCTCTCCGGCCTGCCCATGCCCGAGGCGTCCGACGAGGAGCCCTGGGCCGGCCGGCTCGCGGTGGTCCACAGCCATGACGCCGACGGCCGGCCCCTGGGTGTGGGTGCCTTGCAGCTGCAGGACGACATCCTCAGCTCCCTCGTCCACGCCGACGCCACGTCGGCGCGGATGACCTGGCAGGGACACCGCTACGACATCACCTGGCTGGCCGGTGCCGAGCCAGGGGCCGAGGTGTGGTGCGACGAGGTCCACCAGACCGCCCGCCTCGTGCGTCTGCAGGGCCGCCTGGTGCTGCCCGACGAGGCCCCCCGCGACGTCGACTACCGTCTCACGGTCTGCGAGCAGCCCGTCCGGGTGTCCGCCCCCGACTTCCGCTACGACGTGCGTGCGGCGGCCATGCCCACGCCCACCGGGGATCGGTGCCTCATCAACTACGGCGGTCCCGCGGTGCCCGATCGGGAGTTGTCCCGGTACACCGACTGGATCTTCCTCACGATGGAGCACGTGCCCCTGCCCGAGGGCCAGGACGTGATCCACCACGACGTCGTCGTCCGGGCGCCGGCGCCCGCCCCTCCCCCCCGGAGCTTCGAGGACTTCCTCGCGGAGCAGCTCGACCGGGCTGTCGAGCAGGCCGAGGAGGACCCAGAGCGGGTCACGGAGCAGATCCGGCAGTTCGTGGAGCAGTCGGGCCAGGTGCTGGCCGTCGAGCCGGAGCAGCTCGCCTCCTTCGTCGACCGCGGCGCCTCCCTGGTGTCCTGGGAACGCGGACGCCCCCTGCGCGAGGCGAGACGCCAGGCGCAGGAGGCGCTGGGGATGGGTCGTCAGCTGCTGGCGCTGGACGACCACAGCGACGAGGGGCTGCTCACGGACGCGGACCGGGAGGAGATCGAAGACCTCCTGGAACGCATCCGGAGCCGGTTTCCCGACGAGCTGCTGTGGGGATCGGACTGACGTCCGATCCCCGGGGACTCAGGGTGCGGTGAGGCCGGTCTCGGCCGTCTCGCCGCCGGTGTCACCACCGCCGCAGGTGACCGAGAGGTCGGTCTCGAACAGGGCGTTCGCGTCCACGCGGAAGCTCTCCGTCGAGGTGGCCTCGTCCAGGCAGGCGCCGTCGTTGGCCACCAGACGGACGTAGGCATCGGCGTGCCAGTCCTTGGACCAGGAGCTGCTGTCCTTCAGGGTCAGGCTGTAGGTGTCCGTCGGGAGATCCAGGGGGAAGTGGAACTTGCCGTAGCGGGACAGCTGGCCGTCGCCGGCGGTGACCGAGAAGACCGCGTTGCCGAGGGAATCGGTCAGCTCGATCTCCATCTCGGTGCCATCGACGCCCGTGCCGACCTCGAGGACGAAGCCACAGCTGCCGGTGGGCACCTCAGCCGTCTCGAGCACCTCGGGACACCAGTCCTCAGCCCACTCGAAGCCGCCGCCATCGTCGGCGCAGTCCATGACGAGGTACTCGGTGTGCTCCTTGTACTTCCCGACCGTGAACTTCTCGCTGGCGTCGTCCTCGTGGAGGCACAGGCCGCCGGCGGGCACGAACTGCAGCCAGCTTCCGGTCGACCAACCGGCGTTGTAGGCGTGGTTGGACCACATCCGCACCTCGTAGCCCTCCGAGGGCATCTCGAGCGGGTAGTAGTGGTAGCCACCGGTCGTCACGTCGCCGGGCTGCAGGTCGAGGACGGCCGAGCCTTCGCTGTCGGTGACGGTGATGCCGTAGTTGGCCGCGTCGTAGCCGGCGTAGAGCACGGCCATCATGCCGCAGGTGCCGTTCACGGCGTCCGCCGTGTCGAGGACGGGCTCACACCAGCCGGTGTCGGGCAGGTAGTTGCCAGCGGTGTCCTCGGCGCAGTTCATCAGGACCATGTTGGAGACGTCACCGCCGAAGCCGGACTCGAGGCCGTAGCGCTCGGTGGCCGCGTCCTCGTCGACGCAGGCGCCGTCGACAGGGAGGATCTGCACCCAGGAGCCGGCCTCCCAGCTGGTCTTCCAGGACGTAGCCTGGCGGCGGATGGTGTAGACGTCCGAGGGCAGGTTCACCGGGTAGTAGTGGATGCCCTTGCCCGGCAGATCGCCGGCTGCGATGGACAGCACGGACGCGCCGCTGGAGTCGGTGATGTCGATGGCCATGTACGCGTGGTCGGAGGACTGGGCCTGCACCTTCACCACGTAGCCGCAGGCACCGGAGGGCTGCTCCGCGGTGTCGAGCACGGCGGGGCACCAGGCGGTGTCCCAGGCGAAGTCGCCGCCGGTGTCCTCGTCACAGACGTGCTCGAAGTACACGGTGCGCTCGCCGCCGAGACCGTTGTTGTCGTTGAGGGTCAGCTGCTCGGTGATGGCCTCGCCACCGGTCAGGCAGGCGCCGTCCGTGGGAATGACCTGCACGAAGGACGCGCTGTTCCAGGCATTGCCGTCGGAGCTGGTCAGCTCGAGGCGGTAGCCGTCCGTGGGCAGCTCCACCGGCAGGTAGACATCGCCGCGCTGGTCGAGGTCGCCGGGGACGATCTCACGAACGAGCTGGTCCTCGCTGTCGTACAGGGCGATGCCCATCTTGTCGAAGCCGTAGCTGGCGTGGATGTGCAGGGCGCCCAGGCAGGCACCGTCGACGGGCATGGAGGTGTCCATCACGGGCTCGCACCAGCCGGAGTCGAGGTCGGGGACGTCCGTGTCGTCGGCGCAGTCGAGGACGAACCACTCGGCGTGGCGTGCGCTGCCGGAGGGCATGCCGAAGGCCTCGATCTCCTCACCGTCGCGGTCGAGGATGCGGAAGTTCTCGGGGACGCCCGCGGAGACGAACCCGCCACCGGCGAGGTCGACCATCTTGAACCGGTACACGCCGCTCGGAAGCTGCACGGGGGTGCGGTACAAGCCGCTCGCCTGGGTCATGTCGCCCGGGGCCACCTGGTACAGGACGTGACCGCCGTCGTCGTAGATGCCCCAGCCGCCGTTGGTGGCCGTGTAGCCCGCGGCCACCTCGACCATGTAGCCGCACTGCTCGGGCAGGTCGGTGTCGAACCAGGCATCGTTGCCACCCCAGGCGGTATCCTGGGTGAGGGCCTCGATGTCGCTGGCATACCAGGCGTCCGTGTCCTGGGCACAGTCCACGGTGAAGTCGTACAGGTTGTACTCGCCGGGACCATGGTGACCGCCGCCGCCGAGGTACTCGCCCTCGCCGTCGTAGACGCGCACGTAGGGCCAGGTGCCCCAGCCGTTGGCGAGGTTGCCGGCGTCCCGCAGGCGCAGGATGTAGTCGCCGTTGGGCAGCGCGGTGTAGGCGTGCTGCTCCTCCTCGCTGGAGGAGGGACCGAGCAGCCACTGCGAGGTGCTGGCCCAGACCACGTTGCCCTGGTCGTCCAGCACGTCGAAGGACATGTCGCCGCCCACCGTGGCCGTGTACATGGAGAAGGCCACCGGACAGCCGATGGCGGCGTCGCCCAGGTACCAGCCGGTGTCGATGTCGGTCAGATCCGGATCGGTGTCCCACAGCTCGTAGCTGCCGGTGTCGTCGTCACAGACCACGTCGAGGTAGGCGATGTCCTCGGAGCCGGTCTCCATGGTCACGTCGTGGACGATGGCACCGGTACCGTCCAGAAGGCGCAGGGCGCCACCGTTCCAGCCGTCGCCCGCGGAGTCGAACATCTGCACCAGGTAGCGGCCGCTGGTCAGGTTGAGCACCTCGGTCTGCTGGGCGCCGTAGGTCCACCGGCCCGGCGCGCGAGACGCCAGGACGTTCCGCTGATCGTCCATGAAGGCGAAGGAGGCGTGGCGGGACGGCGTGGTGCTGTCGAAGTTGCCGAGGACCTGCAGGGCGAACGCGCAGGTGCCGTGGGAGCCGTCGTCCTCCCACAGGGGGGGCAGGTACGGGAAGGGATCGTCCTCGGACCAGCCCGTGTCGTCCACGAAGCCGGTGTCGTCGGAGCAGGAGATGTCGAACCACTCGGCGTCCAGACCCGCCTGGTCCGGGGAGAGGTACTTGAAGTTCGGGTAGTTGCTGGCCTCGCGCAGGGTCACCTGCACGTAGCTGCGGGCGCCATCCTTGAGGTAGACCGCGTAGTACCGGCCCGAGGGAAGCACGATGGTGTCCGACCAGGACGTGGCCTCGTCGTAGCGGGTCGAGAAGACCTCCTGGCCGTCGGCGTCGTAGATGCCGAAGGTGGCCTCGTAGGAGGGGTTGACCGGGTAGCGCGGGCTGTAGGTGGCGTTGAACACGCAGGTCGGGGGCGCGGTGTCGCCCGTGGCGCCGGTCGGCTCGAGACCGGTATCCCCACCCGTGGCACCCGTCGCGCCGGTGCCCACCAGGATGTCGGTGTCGGTGTCGGTGGAGAAGCTGCCGGAGTCGTCGGTGTCGGTCCCGCCGGGCAGGGCCGTCTCGGAGTCCGCCTCGCCCAGGCCGGAGTCGGTCGATCCGGTGGTGGAGGTCTCCGAGGCGCCGGTGTCCGTCGGCGCCAGATCGGTGTCCCCGGTCTCCTCCACGCCGGTCGGCGAGGTGTCCTCGACGGCCGATCCGGTGTCCGTGGACTGGGGCGTCACATCGTCGCTCCCCCCACAAGCCGCCAGGCCCAACAGCAGGGGCCATCCCATCATCTTCTGCATCGCTGCTCCTTGGCGATGGAGCGCCGCACTGCAGACCGCACGCACGTCCCCCATCCTGATCAGCCGTGAAGCTACAACCGGAGGATGGCGCGCCGCAGCGACCTGATCGGGGTGCGGATGCGGCCCTCATGAGACTCGACGGATTCCTGTCACATCGGGTTCCAGACAAGGATCCGGAACATGAGGGGAATTCTGGTTTGGAGTGTGCAGATCCAGGAACTGAATGGGCCACGGCGAGCTGGGGCTCGGCCTTCATCCGGACGGAAGGCCGCGCATGCATGACATCTTCTTGTCCATGCGGGAGGCCCGCAGCCCCACCGCGCCGCGGCGCGCAGACGCCATGTTGGAGCACAAGACAGGCAAGCCCCACCAGAACGGCAGAACCGAGCGGGTGGGGTGCTGGACTTGACCAGTGCAAGTCAAGCCCTGGAGCGTCCCGCGGACGCCCAGGACATGTCGTTGCCCTGGACGTCCGCGGGTGCGTGGCTCAGGGAGCCGTGTCGAGGGCGGTGTCGACGACGCCGCAGGTGACCTCGAAGGACACCTCGTTCAGGCTGTTCGCCGTGACGCTCCAGGCCTCGGTGGCGCCGTCCTCGAGCAGGCAGGCACCGTCGTTGGGCACGAGCCGCACCTTGCCGTTGGCGTCCCAGGTGGTGGAGTACTGGGAGGCGTCCTCGAGCTTGAGGTCGTAGGTCTGGGCACTGAGCGACAGCGGGAAGTAGTGGATGCGGTTGCGCTGCAGCTGCCCGTCGTTGGCGGCGATCTTCAGCACCTCGGCACCGGCCTCGTCCGTGACGGTGATGGCCATGTCGTAGGCGTCGAAGCCGGTCTTGACCTCGAGCACGAAGCCACAGTCACCGGTCGGCACCTCGGTGGACTCGAGCACCTCGGGACACCAGTCGACGGGCCAGGTGAAGGCTCCTGCGGTGTCCTCCTCGCAGTCGATGGAGAGGAACTCGGTGTTCTCGCCGTAGGCGGTCACGGTGAACGTCTCGCTGGCGGTGGACTCGTCGATGCACTGGCCGCTGGCGGACATCAGCTGGACGTAGCCGGTGCTCCAGTTGCGGTTGCTCGGGTTGTTGGTCCACATGTGCAGCTCGTAGCCCTCGGTGGGGGCCTCGAAGGGCACGTAGTGGTGACCCTGGAAGGTGAGATCACCGGGGTCGACACGGAGCACCTCGTTGCCGAGGCTGTCGGTGAGGGTGACGCCCATGTTGACGTAGTCGTAGCCGGCGTAGATCAGGGCGACCATGCCGCAGGCGCCGTCGACGGACTCGGACGCGTCGAGCACGGGGGCGCAGAAGCCGGTGTCCAGGAACCCGGCGGTGTCGTCGCCACACTCGATGGACAGCCAGTCGGTCTGGATGCCGTTCCAACCGGAGACGAGCGTGTAGACCTCGGTGGCACCCGCCTCGTCGACGCACGCGCCGGAGGTGGGCACGATCTGCACCTGGGAGCCGGTGGCCCAGTACTTCGTGTAGCCGGTGGCCTCACGGGTCAGGCCGTAGTGTCCGGTGGGCAGGTTGACCGGGAACCAGTACACACCCTTTCCGCCGAGGTCACCCGCGTTGAGGGTCCACACCACGTTGCCGTCCACGTCGGTCAGCTCCGCGGCCATGGAGGCGTAGTCGGAACCGGCCTGCACCTTCACGGCGTAGCTGCAGGCGCCGGAGCCCTGCTCTGCCGTGTCGAGGACGGGCTCGCACCAGCCGGTGTCCCAGCCGAAGGAGCCGGAGTCCGCGGCACAGTCGTGGGTGAACCACACGTCGCGGTGACCGCCGAAGCCGTTGTCGGTGGTGAGGGTCCAGGCCTCGGAGAGAGGCTCACCCTCGTCGACACACCGGCCATCGGCCGCCACGAGCTGCACGAAGGCGGAGGAGCTCCAGGCGTTGCCCGAAGCGCTGGTGAGCACCGCATGGTAGCCGTCGGAGGGGAGACGGCCGAGGGGCACGAAGTGATCACCCTGCTGGGTGAGCTCACCCTCGGACACGGAGGCGATCTCGACACCCTGGCTGTCGTACAGGACCACGCCCATGTCGGAGGCGCTGTAGCCGGCACGGATGTGCAGGGCGGCCGCGCAGTCGTCGACCATGCCCACAGCGGTGTCCTCGAGGACCGGGGGGCACCAGCCTTCGGGGTAGACGGGCGTGTCGGTGTCGTCCGCGCAGTCGAGCAGGAACCACTCGTCCGTCTTCGTGGCGCTCGATGCCATGGAGAAGGCGTGGATCACCTCGCCGGAGGCGTCGAGGATGCGGAAGTTCTCGGGGGCCTGCCAGTTGGAGAAGCCGCGGCCGAGCTCGTCGATCATGCGCATGCGGTACAGGCCGCTCGGGAGCTCGACGGGCGTGCGGTACAGGCCGAAGGGCAGCTCCATGTCGCCGGGCTGGGTGAGGAACAGCTGACGACCGTCCTGGTCGTGGATCTCCCAGGCACCGCCGGTGGGATCCTGGGGTGCGGCGACCTCGACCATGAAGCCGCAGGACTCGGGCAGATCGGTGTCGTACCAGTCCACGCCCATGGACCAGCCGGTGTCGTCGGTGAGGTCCTCGACGTCGCCGGCGTACCAGGAGCCGGTGTCGCCTCCGCAGTCCACGGAGATGGCGTAGTCGACGAACTCACCCTTGCTGTGGTGGCCACCACCGCCGAGGTAGGTGCCGTCGGCGGCGTCGTGGACGCGCACGAAGGGCCAGGTGCCCCAGCCGGTGCCGAGGGTGCCCTTGTCCTGCAGGCGCAGGGTGTAGTCACCGGCGGGCAGCGCCGTGTAGGCGTACTGCACGTCGGCGCTGGAGACGATGCCGATGGGCCAGGCGTCGAGGTCGTCGTAGACCACGGCACCGGAGGCATCGAGGATCTCGAACGCCATGTCGTTCTGGGCGTTGGCGGTGTTCACCGCGATGGTCACCGGGCAGCCCCGGTACTCCGCACCGAGGTACCAGCCGGTGTCGATGTCGGTGACGTCCGGATCGGTGTCCCAGCCCTCGAAGGGGCCGGTGTCCTCGGCGCAGTCGACGGTCAGGTAGTGGTAGCCGGCGTCGCCATCCTCGAGGGTGATGGTCTCGACGATGGTGCCGTCACCGTCCACCAGGCGCAGGTGACCGCCGTGCCAGCCGTCACCGCCGAGGTCGCTCATGTCGACCAGGTAGCGACCGTCGGTGAGCTCGAGGATCTCCTGGGCCATCTCTCCGGACTTCCACAGGCCGGGAGCGCGGGATGCCAGCACGTTGAGCTCGTCGTCGTACAGCACGAAGCCCGCCTCACCGGGCTGGGACCAGTGATCGAAGTCGCTGACGAGCTGCAGGGCGTAGGCGCAGGTGCCGTGGGTGCCGTCGTCCTCCCAGATGGGGGGCAGCACGGGGGCCTCGTCGGGCTGGGTCCAGCCGGTGTCGGTCAGGCCGCCGTCGTCGGCGCAGGAGATGTCGAACCACTTCACGTCGTAGCCGGGCGTCGTCTGGGACAGGGCAGCGGTGAAGAGGCCGGCCGGCTCGGTGTACAGGGCCACGTTGCCCCGCAGGTTCTCACCGGGCTTGCGGATGACCCGGTAGTAGTGCCCGGAGGGCAGGGTCACGACGTGGTTCTCGGTGGCGCCGGGTGCGAAGTCCTCTTCCAGGATCAGGTTGCCCGAGCCGTCGTACAGGTAGAAGTCGGCCGCCTCGCCGGTGCTGCCCCAGGGGAAGAAGCGCAGCTCGTACTGGCAGATGGGGGCCGGAGGCGCGGTGTCCGTGGGCAGCACGGGGGTGCCGGTGTCGCCGGTGTCCGTGGGCAGCACGGTGACGCCGGTGTCGATCGGCAGATCCGTGTCGGTGTCGGTCTCGACGGGATCGGTGTCGGTCTCGACGGGATCGGTGTCGGTCTCGACGGGATCGGTGTCGGTCTCGACGGGATCGGTGTCGGTCTCCACCGGGTCCGTGTCCGTCTCGGTCTTGCCCGTGTCGGTCTCGGTGGGATCGGTGTCGGTCTCCACGGCACCGGTGTCGGTGGGATCCGTCTCGACGATCGGATCGGTGTCGGTGGGCTGGGTGTCGTCGTCGGGTCCGGTGCCGCACGCGGCGAGGACCATGGCGAGCGGAAGGCTCCACAAGCTTCGCATGGGTGGATCTCCAGGAAGAGGCGGGTCGCGAATCAGAGGGACACTCGGATTCGGACGTGGGTCGTCGGGACGCACCGTAGACGACCAGGACGCGACCCACACCGGGACCGGATGACATGAGACATCCATGAGAGTCGAAAGACACACCCCGGCCGGTTCCGAATGGAGTCCGAATGACCATTACAGGCGAACAACGCACATCAATCGAGTCCTGGGAACGTCTCCCAATCTCTCCCAAGAGTCTCACCCTGGGTCTCGGCCTCTGCCGGGCGCTCCTTTCTTGACAGGATGCGCACATCATCAAATGTCACTGCCCCATCATCGAAACCCCGCTCTGGATGCGATTTGGGCACCATCCCTGACGAATGCACCGCTCGGGCAGGTGTGGCGCCTCCCTCTCGGCCCGTGTGGCCCCCTCGACGAGACCGACGCCACGGGCGGTGCCCCTCTCGAGGCCGTCCGCGACAGGCCGCCCCTTCAGGCGCCTCGCAGCGCCCCGAGCAGGAGGCCGAGTCCACACGCCAGCACACCGATGCCCATCGCGACGAGGGCGAGGGTCAGCAGCGCGTACAGCAGCTTGCCGGCGATGCCATCCGTCAGCTCGTGGGGGTTGAAGCCTCCGGGCGCCACGATCCCTGGGCGCGGACGGGCTGAGCCACCGAGCCCCGCACGGTGCTCTCTGGACCACATGACCTCGAGCCGTGCGTCGTCCCACGGCGGAGCCTCGGTGCTGTCGCGGAACCCATCCATGGCATCCTCCCTCCGGCCCCACGTCGGGCCTCGTGCATCATCGGACGTCACGACGGTCCCGCCAAGGCCGATAGGTCCGTTCCGAGCGAACACCTCCTGACAGCCGCGAGCCCCCCATGTCCCACCGCATCGTCTTCCTCCATGGCCTCGAGACGCCCACCGACGACCACGGCAGGCCTACCGGAACCAAGGCCACCTGGCTGCGCAACCGCTTCGACGCGGCCACGCCCGCCCTCGACACCACGACCGCCCAGCAGATCGCCCGTGAAGCAGCGGGCACGCCGTCCCGCTGGACCTGGCCCTTCGACGGCTACGAGCAGGCGTTCGCCACCCCGATGGAGCGGGCACGGGCGGCCATCACCGACGCGACGCGCCTCGTGATCGGGTCGAGCTTCGGCGGCGCGGTGCTGCTGCGACTGATGCATGAGACGCCGGGGTGGTCGACGCCCGTGATCTTCCTGGCCAGCGCCGGGGGAAAGCTGACGTCCTACACCACCATCCCCGCGGGGGCGGACGCGCTGCTGGTCCACGGCCGCCACGACGAGGTCATCCCCTTCACCGACAGCCAGGGCATGTCGTGGACCTCACCGAGGGCACGGCTGCTGCTGGTGGAAGATGATCACCGACTGGGGTCGATCGTGAACGATGAGATGCTGGGGGCGTGGATCGAGGGGATGATTGTGGGGACGTGGCCGGAAGGGACGTAGGGTAGACGGCCAGCGGTGGCCCGGTAGCCCTGGTTCTTCGTCGCTTCGGTCGGGCCGACCGGGAAGGGTAGACGGCCAGCGGTGGCCCGGTAGCCCTGGTTCTTCGTCGCTTCGGTCGGGCCGAC
>JARACJ010000006.1 GCA_028767165.1 Proteobacteria bacterium DTSAM18
AGCGAGGAGTCGATGAAGCAGCTCCTGTCACCCAAGCAACGCCTGGAGTCGGAGGTTCCAGGTGGTTCGGATCTGATCGCAGCCAAGTGAGTCACAGACGCATCATCGGATCTGGGTCGGTACCAGACTCCTCGTACACCACATTGACGGACACAACTGCGGCCGCAGCGGCTCGTGCCACGACCTGGCCACGGGTTGGGGGCGCGTGGACGCCGAAGGCGGCGCGCCCCCAACCATGCCGACCCGGCGATCCCCAAGCTGGCCGCAAGGCCGCGAAAGCAATCCCAGGGTGTCCCTTCAGCCGCAAGGCGAAGGCCAGGGGCGTCCCGGTGCGGTCGGGGCGAGGAGCGAGGGAGAGGCCGACCTTCCGGTCGGCCCGACTGAAGCGACGACGAACCGACTGCACCGGGTCGCCCCTGGCCGCCTACACGCCCTGCGTGTCGGCGGACCAGACGACCTTGTGGATCTGGAGCTGGAACCGCACATCCAGGCGGTCCTCCATGATCCACCCCACCAGCGCCTGCATGTCGACCAACCCCCACGCCGGGGAGAACAGGCACTCGCAGGTCTCGTTGAGCTTGTGGGCGCGCACGACGTCGCGGGCCCACTCGTAGTCGCGGCGGGAGGCGATGACGAACTTGACCTCGTCCTTGGCCTTCAGCAGCGCGAGGTTGCTCCACAGGTTGGCGGCGTCCTCACCGGAGTCGGGGCACTTGAGGTCCATGATGATGTGGACCTGCTCGGGGACGTCGGCGATGGAGCGGGAGCCGCTGGTCTCCAGCAGGACCTGGTGACCGAGCTCGATCAGCCGCTCCATGAGCGGGATGGCGCTCTTCTGCACCAGGGGCTCACCGCCCGTGACCTCGACCATCGGCACGCCGAAGGCGTGGGCCCGCTGCGCGACCTCCTCGAGGTCGACGTGCTCACCGCCGGTGAAGGTGAACTCGCTGTCGCACCAGGAACAACGCAGGTTGCACCCGGTGAGACGCACGAAGACGCACGGCTTGCCCACGTGGGTGCTCTCGCCCTGCACCGAGGCATACACCTCGGACAGACGCACCGTGCGCATCCGGTCGGCGGAACTGGCCTGTTTCGTGATAGACATGGGGGCGCCCATATCGTCTTTGGAAGCCAGAGGCGACGTTTCAGCCTTCTTCTGACGCATTCCCAGCGGAGAGTCCCCATGCGTACGTCCACCCTCTTCCTCGCCTTCCTGCTCGCCGCCTGCGGCGACAACTACGCAGCCGTCCAGAAGGCCGACACAATCGAGGCCTATGAGGCGTACCTGGCCGAGAACCCCGACGCGGGCCGTTCCGTCGAGGCGGCCTGGCGACTGGAGGAGCTGTACCTGCAGAAGGCCACCGACGGCGACAGCGAGGAGCTGTGGGCCAACTACTTCGAGCGCTACCCTGCCGGGAACGTGGCCGAGGAGGCCCGCAAGCGTCACCAGAACTGGCTGGTGAACAACGCGCTGCGCTCCGGTGCGAGCAAGGACTGGAAGGCCCTGCTCGAGGCCTACCCCTCTCCTCCGAAGACCGTGAAGTCCCTGGCCAAGAGCGCCCTCGAGGCCTCCACCTTCGCCGAGCAGTACATCCAGGTCGGCGACATCACCCAGGGTGAGGTCAACATGGCCGAGGAGGAGAACGGCCCGATGGACGGCGTCACCTTCACGGCCCCGATCACCTACACCGGCGAGACCCCCCTCGAGGCCTTCTGGTTCCGCATCCAATACCTCGACGAGCAGGGCCACATCGTGGGTCACAACAAGTGGCCCGTCGTCGCGCCTCGCTTCCCCGGCTCCATGCCCGAGGAGGCCAAGCTTCCCATGGCCCAGGGCGAGACCCGCACCTGGGAGTGGTGGATCGGCAAGGAGGAGCTGCCCAAGGACTTCTCCGGCAACGTGCGCCTCATGGCCCTGGCCGTCTCCGTCGCAGAGTGAGGCCCGCACGCTCCCTCCTCCTGGCCGCCCTCCTGGGCGGCTGCACCGAGGTTCCCGCGGAGCCGTCCGCCTGCCTGTTCGATCCGCCGGCCGAGGGGAGCGTCCACGCCGGTGAGGTCGTCTGCGCCAACCCGCTGCCGGAGGGGCGTGGAGACGTCCGGGCGAACGATCTGCTGCTGGCCAACAGCCGCATGAGCGTGGTGTTGCGGCACCCCGTCAACGCCGCCAGCATGCCGGGAATCGGCGGACTCACGATCACCGACGCCGCCCCCTGGGGGCTGCCGGATCCCCTCTACGAGGTCATCCCCCTCATCGACGGCGGATGGATGACCATCGACGCCCTCGAACAGCTCGAGGGCGGGTTCCGGGTGCAGGGAGAAGGGGCTCCCTTGCCCGATCAGGCCGAACGCTACCGGCGCGGTCCCGTCGAGGCGGGCATCTTCATCGAGCCCGACAGCCCCTGGCTACGGCTCGAGGGCATCGATGGGCTGTGGATCCATGCCACGGGCCCGGCGGAGCTCGCCGGCGGCTGGGTGTACAGCCAGCGCACGGTCATCGGCCACGATGGCAGCGTGGAGCAGGATCTCGGCGGTGCGATCCGCGTCCTCGACGCCTCCCGCCTGTTGATCACCGACCATGCCACCGCCCTTTCGCTGCAGGGAGACACCTCCCGGCAGGTCGCGCTCCACATCCCACGATCACATGGCGTCCTTCGGTGGTGGGCAGGAGACGAGCTGGTGGCCGTCACGCCCGTCCAGGCGCTCCACGAAGGGCCGGTGTCGGACACCCCCGTCACGCTGGAGCTGCAGGTCGGCGAGCGCCTCGACGCCGTGCAGTGGACGGCGAGGGACGGCACACCCGCCGCCATCACGCCCCTCACCACGCAGACCACCATGCAGCCCCTGCCGACCCGGACCCTCGAGGTACAGCTGGTCGACGGGTCCCAGGTGCCCCTCGACGTGAGCGCCATCCTGCGATGGCACGCCCCCTGGGGCACCGCGTCCACGCGCATCACCGCTGGCACGGCCACCGTCCAGATCCCCGAAGGTGAGTGGCCGGTGTCCATCGAGCCCGAGCTGTCGTGGCAGCCCACCACCAGCACATGGACCGTGGACGCCTCGTCGGGCACGTTGCGCTTCGAGCTGCAGCCGGCACTCGACGCGACGGATCTCGCCCCCGCCGATCTGTTCCTGCCCTCCTACCGGGACTGGACCCGCCGGGTCGGTCCCGACGTCATCGAGGACCTCGCCGCCACATCGGGGCTGGTGTCCACCCGCCTGTACGCCACCCACGACGCCGGGGAGGTCTCCTCCGAATTCCCCGGCATCCGCCCCGAGCCCGCCTGGCACCTCCCCCACCCCTCCGGCTGGGCCCTGTGGGCCTGGCCCGTGTCCGCCGATGCCCAGCTCGGCGGACACGGCGCCCCCGACATCGCCCAGCTCTCCCCGCAGCTCGCCTTCGAGCGAGCCGACGGTGGCGCAGGGTCCGCGCGCACCGTCGTGGCCAACCTGCGCTGGTTCGAGCTCGTGCGGCCCGATCCCTCCTGGCGCACGCCCCTGCCCTCCATGATCCGCCTCGGGCCCCCCGGTGACGCCCCCTTCTCGAGCTGGGAGCCGTGGTTCCGCATCCTCGACGGGTTCCGCCCCCTGTACCCGGCCGGCGACCTGCTGTGGCTGCAGGTCCGCGGCGGTCACGACACCGACGGCACCGCCATCCGCACCGCCCTCGACCGGGGCACCTTCACCGCCGGCACCGGCGCGGCCCTGACCTGGACCGTCGATGGTCAGCCCCCGGGCGGTGTCCTGACGACCACCGAGGGACCCCACATCGCCTCCATCCGCATCCAGCCCGGCCGTGCCACCCTCGATCAGGCAGCCATCGTGACCAGCGACCGTGAGGTCATCGTCCACTGGTCCGGCGACGCCCTTCCGGCCTCTCCCGAGACCCTGTTGCTGGACGGCCCCCTCGGCGACTGGCTCGTGCTGGTGGCGTGGTCGACCACCACCGACGACTGGGCCACCACCCCGGCCATCTGGACACGACCACCCTATACTCCTGAAAAAGAAGATACTGGTGTCGATTCAGGAGCACCGGAGGAGTCCGGCGCCCCACCTTGAACCCGAAGGTCCCGATGCGAAGAGCCCTGTTGCCCCTGCTCCTTGCGGCCCAGACCGCCCACGCCGATCTGCCCGAGCGCCGCACCGGCTTCCAGCTCGAGCCCACCATCGGCATCGGCTACAAGGATCCGCGCGCCATGACCGTCCCCACGGGTCTCGGTGTGTTCCTCCGCCACGGCATGATCGACGACCAGATGACCCTGGGCCGCACCTGGTACGAAGGCGTGCAGCTCGGTCTCACCTGGATCACACCCGTGTCGACCACGAACATCCAGGAACTCTCCGTGCACCCCATGCTGGAGTTCGGGCAGATCTACGAGCTCATGGGCATCAGCATCGGGTGGGGCCTGCAGGGCGGCCCCGACTGGCGGGTCACCGCCAACGAGCAGGAGACCTTCTTTGCCGGCGGCCTCATCCGGGGCGTCGGTTCCTTCGGCTATGCGGTCAGCCCCAAGGTGCAGGTGCTCAGCCGCGTGGAGCTCGGAGCGGGCCTGCAGCAGGAGAACCGGGCCGACGTCACCGACTCGCCCGGCCGGGCCTACTTCTCCTTCGCGTGGAGCTTCGGCATCCGCTTCCGCACCCTGTTCCGAAAGGCCGATTCCGGGTTACCAGAGGGCACTCCCGGAGAGTGACGTGCCCTTTCGCCCTGCCCCCATTCCGACCATCATCAGCGCCATCGCCCTGGTGATCCTGCTCAACCTCGGGGCCTGGCAGCTCCGGCGACAGGCGGAGGCCGACACCGCCAAGGCCGAAGTCCAGGCACGCCTGTACGGCGAGCCGGCTACCGCGGCCGATCTGCGGGCTTCCCCCGACGACCTCACCTGGCGCAAGGCCGTGGTGCAGGGCGCCTTCCTCGAAGAGGTCCCGCCCCAGCTCATCACCGGCCGCTTCGAGTTCGGTGCCCCCGGCTTCGACGTCGTGCAGCCGCTGCAGACCGAGGGCGGTCCGGTGGTCTGGGTCAACCGCGGCTGGATCCCGAAGAACGGCTGGCAGGATGCCCTGGTGGAGATCGACACCCACGGGGAACGCCAGGAGATCGAGGGTCTCCTGCAGCCCATCACCGGTGAGATCGACGGCGGCCCGGTGCCCGAAGGCGACGGCTACCCGGAGCGCTGGCCGATGGCCACCACCGATGCCGGTCTGTTCGGCGGCCTGCAGGGCCCGCCCTACATCACCATCACCGAGCGCTTCGACGTCCCCTCCACGGACGTCATGATCATCGCCGGTCCCTCCCTCAAGCGCGGCGATCCCAAGAGGCCCGAGCCCCTGCCCGTGTCCGGCTACGTCGCCGAACCCAAGCAGATCGGCCACATGGCCTACGCGGTGCAGTGGTTCCTGATCGCCGCCACGCTCCTCACGATCTGGCTCCTCGCCGGCTTCCATCGGGGCAAGAAGCTGGCAGCGCAGCAGGGCTGATCCCGTCAGCTCTCCTGCGGGGCGTCCCACAGGCCCCGAGCGGGCGCCACGTCGACGGTTGGCATCCCACAAGCGGCACGCGGGATCACGGCTCGGCGGGCGCCTCGGCCACGGCCTGCACCGGGAGCACCTCCGGACGCACCCCGGACTCCAGGGAGGTCAGGAAGGCCACCAGGCTGCTGCGCTGGGCCTCGTCGAGGTGCAGGGGCTGCAGCGTGAGCTCCCGGTGCCCCGTCCAGGGCTCGCTGGGAAGCTCGGAGTAGAACTCGAGCACGTCGTCGAGCGCCTGCAGACCGCCGAAGTGCATGTAGGGCGCGGTCTTCGTGACGTTGCGCAGGGGCGGCGTCTTGAACGCGGCCTTGAAGTCGTCGAAGTCCGGGTTGAGGAACCGCAGCTCCTCGCAGGAGGTCGCGTCGGACCAGGGCCCCTGGCAGTTGAACTCGCTGGCCAGCAGACGCGACGCGCCGGTGGTTCGCCCGAAGTCCGAGGATCCCGGCTCGGGCAGTCCGAGGTTGTGGAACGCCCGATCGGTGAAGAACGGCCCGAGGTGGCAGGAGACGCAGTTGGCATCGCCGATGAACAGGCGCAGGCCGTCCACCGCCTCGTCCGACAGGTGACCGCCCCCGGAAGGGTCGCCCGTCAGCACCGCGTCGACGAAGGCGTCGAAGGGTGCGGGCTGGGGCACGGCCAGCAGCTCGAAGGCACCGATGGCCTTCGAGACGTTCACGAACACCTCGGTGACCGCCTTGCGCTGGGTCTCGGTCATCCCGAGCCAGGCCTGGTGCAGCTCGCCCTCGGGCCTGCCGGCATCGGGACGGGCCCGGGCCGGCAGATCGCCTTCGCGCACCGCCTGCGGGAGCGGTCCGAAGACCTCCTCGTAGGCCGCGGCGTACTGCTCGCGGATCACGTGGGCGACGAAGGTGCGGTCGGAGTCCATCTCGACGTCGGACTCCACCGGCCCCATCGCCTGGGCCCACAGGCTGTCGGCCCGGCCGTCCCAGAAGAACCACGGCCCCTGCTGGATGCCCTCGATGGTCGGCGTGTGCCGGCCGGCCGTACCCGCCGCCACCGCCAGCGGCAGCGCATCGGTGAAGTGCAGCTCGGGCTTGTGGCAGCTCGCGCAGGAGAAGCCGCCGGGGCTCAGGGCCTCGTCGTAGAACCAGGTCCGCCCCAGCTCGATGGCCCGCGCATCCCCGGCGAAGCGGTTGGTGGGATCACCGAAGGCTCCCTCCTGCAGACGCAGATCGGCCAGCTGCTTGAGCTGTCGGGGCGTCCAGCCGTCGTCGGCGGGTGCGGGCGTCGGCGCGGGCGCCTGGGTGCCACATGCCGCCAGGAGCATCAGGGCCGGGAGGGAGCGGTGCATGGTGTTCACCGCATGTCGTAGACGAAGGAGGTGCGGTCGTGCCCGAGGGCACCCGTGACCTCGATGGTCACCGTCCACTCACCGGGCATGTGCAGCTTGAAGCCCTCGGCCTTCCACACGCCACCTTCGTGACGGCAGTTGTCGCCGTCATCGTCGCAGGCGCCCGGATCCATGAGCGGATCGGTCTCCATGCCGTGGTTGTGGTGGGGCATGCGGGCGTTGAGCAGCACCTCTCCGGTCTCCACCGGGTTGCCGTACTTGTCGACGACGGTGGCCGACACGGAGAACAGATCACCCATGCCGGGCGTGGTGGGTTCCGCCGCGAAGGACACGGTGTACAGTCCGGCCTGGGTCTTCACCTCGCGCACGAGAGGCTCCGCCTGCATGGGCGCCTCGGCCTTGGCCATGTCGTGGCCCTCGTGGCCTTGATGACCCTCGTGGGACTCCTGGGAGCCACCGCACGCGGCGAGCGCGACCGCCGCCATCCACAGACGCATCATGAGGCCTCCGAGGCCGTCTCGGGGAGCTGGGCCGGCGTCGTCCGCCCGGCGTTCTCCCGGTAGTAGGTGAAGAAGATGAAGCCGATGGACACCCAGAAGACGAGACCGCCCGGCACCCACATGATGAGACCGCCGGTGCGTTGGTCGACCAGGGGATCCATGCCGAACACGCGAGGCTGGGTGGTGTAGAAGGTGTACAGCACGTAGTCGGACACGGTGATGAGCGCGCCGAGCACCTTCATGGGCAGCGTACAGGCGAACAGGTAGAGCATCCGCTTGCCCGGCGTGAGCGCGGGGATGATCTCCGAGCGGCTGAAGGCCGGGAACCACATGACCCAGGCCGTGATCATGAAGGTGAGGTGCTCCACCACGTGCACCGGGTGCTCCTCGAGGGCCCAGTCGTACATCGTGGGAACGTGCCAGAGGTACAGGGTGGCCGTGCTCACGAGGAAGGCCACCAGGGGCTTGGCGAGCAGACGACCGATGGCCGCCGCCCAGTCGAAGCGCAGCAGCTTGTCCCACATCCAGCCGGGCATGCCGATGATGCACAGCGGCGGGAACAGCAGCGTGATGGTGAGGTGCTGCACCATGTGGCCGGAGAACAGGTAGATGTCGGACAGCTCGTGCAGGGGGCCCTGCAGGCTGATGAACATCACGAACACACCGACGTGGAAGCTCCAGCGCTGCCGGCGGCTCACCCCGAGGGTGCCGTGTTCTGCCTTGTGCCGCCGCAGCAGCCACTCGTAGCCGAGCCACATCACGAGACTGCCGATGACGATGCTCGGGAAGAACTCCCAGACGATCCATCCGCCCGGCTCGAGCTCAGGCAGGTTCGACCAGTCGTAGGTGCCCCGCTCGGGGACGGCGCCGTTGTGCGCGAATGCCTTCGATGCCAGCAACCACCACATTGCACTTCTCTCCATTGGGGGCAGCACTAACCCGACCACATCCGGATCCGCCGGGCAGACCCTCAATCCTGACGCAAAATCCCCATTTCTCCCCAAGAAAGAGAAAGGCCCCGCCCCCAACGGGGGCGAGGCCTCAGCGCAAGCGACCGGACTCAGCGAGCCTGGGCGACCTGCTCGGGGGTGACCATGCCGTGGTCGTTGCCCCAGCTGTTACGCTCGAAGGTGGCGATGGCAGCGATCTCCTCGTCGGAGAGCTGACCGAAGCCGGCCATGGCACCATTGTAGGTGTTGCCCTTGACGGTGATCTCGCCGGACAGACCGTTGATGATGATGCCAGCGTGCTGGACGGGGTCGAGGTAGCCCGGGTAGTCGGAGCCCGCGATGGGCGGGAACGCACCGGGAACACCCTCACCGTTGGCCTGGTGACAGGCCACGCACTGTGCGGTGTACAGCTTCTCACCTGCAGCGACGAGATCGGCCTTGAGCTCGGCCTCGGGCTTGGAGGTGTCGAAGGTGAGCTTCGGGCCGGCGGACCGCTTGGGCGCGACGTAGCCCTTCACCCGATCGAAGTCGATCTTGGGGGAAGCACAGTACTCCTTGTGGCTCCGGTGGGAGGTGACCCAGGAGGTACACTCACCCTGGTAGCGGTACTTGTACCGCTCCTGGATCGGGAAGGAGTCGTCGGCGCGGGTGTAGCCCCAAGCCGCATCGGCGGTGCCACCCTGGCGCAGGCCGGGGATGAAGGAGCCGAACAGCAGCATCAGCACAAGGATCATCACACCTGCGGCCACCAGCGGAATGCCGAAGACCTGGGTGTAGAACTTGTGGTCGTCTGCCAGGTGCATGAAGATCGCGGCGACAAGGATGAACTTGCCGATCGACAGCACCATCAGGCCCATCGGGGGAATGTTGTACCACTCGAAGAGAGGGCCGAGCTCCACCGCCGTGACGACAGCCAGGATGCCTGCAATCGCCAGGTATTGCCACACCGGCCGGTGTGCGTGCTCGTCGTGATCGTGACCGTGGGACATCACACGTACTCCAGCAGGTAGACGAGGGTGAACAGGAAGATCCAGACCACATCCACGAAGTGCCAGTACAGGCCGGCGACTTCCACCTGGGTGCCTTCATCGCCGCGGATCCAGCCCTTGACGTACCAGAACGTCTGGAGGAGGAGCCACAGCACGCCAATCGCGACGTGGGTGCCGTGAAGACCGGTGAGGGTGTAGAAGGTGCTGCCGAACAGGTTGCCCTGAAGGGTCAGACCCTCGTGGTAGAAGTGGTTGAACTCGTAGTACTGGAAGCCCACGAAGGTGGCACCCAGTGCCGCCGTGGTCAGCAGCATGGCCACCGTGCCGCCGCGACGCTCGGTCTTGGCGAAGAGCACGGCGAGGGCCATGGTGAGGGAGCTCATCAGCAGGATGAAGGTGGAGATCGAGGTGACCTCCACGCTGAACACGTCCAGGGGGTAAGGGCCGGTGAGGCTCTTGTTCCGGTAGGACATGTACACGCCGATAAGAGCGCCGAAGAAGAAGCAGTCGGAACCGAGGAAGGTCCAGAAAGCGAGCTTCAGGTCGTCGACACCAAGGCTACGCCAGTGGTGCTCATCGAAGTGCTCAGCGCCGTGGGCGCCGGCGGGAACCGCATGACTACTCATTTGGTCGTCCTCCATGCGCCTCAGCGAGGCGTGTCGTCTTCCTTGATCCAGCCGAGGATGCAGAACAGCATCATCAGGATCATGGGAACCTGGATCATCATCTGGGTCTGGAACGCGTCGGCGTCGAACGCACCCTTGCCGCTTCCGAACATGAAGCTCACGAAGACCATGCCCTGGAAGAAGGCCACGAGGATGGGCCAGTAGGACGGCGGGGGCATCTCGACGTGGTGGGGGCCGGGGCCTGCCACGACGGACTGACGCACTGCGGGACCACCCTCGTACTTCTCATCCCACAGGGGACGATCGGAGTGGACGGTGGGCAGCTTGGCGAAGTTGTAGTGGGGCGGCGGGGAGGGAATGGACCACTCGAGGGTGGCAGCATCCCAGGGGTCGTCGCCAGCGATCTCGCCGTGCTTGAGGGAGCGGATCACGTTGTGGACGACCATCAGGAAGCCCAGGGCGATCAGCAGGGAGCCGACGGTGGCGACCTGGTTCCACATGTCCATGCCGGACGCGGCGTCGTACTGCCAGGTACGGCGGGGCATGCCCATGGCACCGAGGAAGTGCATGGGGAAGAACGTGAGGTTGATACCAGCGAAGATGGTCCAGAAGGCCGCCTTGCCGTACTTCTCGCTCATCATGCGACCGAACATCTTCGGGAAGTAGAAGAAGATGCCTGCCAGCAGACCCATCAGTGCGCCACCCACGAGGACGTAGTGGAAGTGGGCCACGACGAAGTAGGAGTCCTGCTGCTGCAGATCGACCGGCGGGGAGGCGTGCATGACGCCGGACAGACCGCCGATGGTGAACAGGAACACGAACGCGATGGAGAACATCGCCGGCACGGTGAAGCGGATCTTGCCGCCCCACAGGGTGGCGATCCAGTTGAAGATCTTCACGGCGGTGGGAACGGCGATCAGCATGGTGGTGGTGGAGAACGCAGCGTCTGCCACCGGGCCGAGGCCGACCGTGAACATGTGGTGGGACCACACGCCGAAGCCGACGAAGCCGATCAGGATGCCGGAGAAGATGACGAACGCAGCACCGAACAGGGGCTTGCGAGCAGCCACCGGCAGGATCTCGGACACGATGCCCATGGGGGGCAGGATGAGGATGTAGACCTCGGGGTGTCCGAACAGCCAGAACAGGTGCTGCCACATCAGCGGGTCGCCGCCGTTCTCGGGCATGTAGAAGTTCGTGCCGTAGGTGCGGTCCATGATCAGCAGGATCAGGCCGATGGTGATCATCGGGAAGGACATGACCACCAGGAACTGCACCACCAGGCTCATCCAGGTGAACACGGGCACGCGGAACATGGACATGCCGGGCGCGCGCAGGTTCAGGATGGTGGTGATGAAGTTGAAGCCGGCCATCATGGAGCTGTTGCCCAGGATGGCGAGGCCGAGCATCCAGAAGTCGATGCTCATGCCGGGGCTGTACTTCGCACCCGTCAGGTTCGCGTAGCCAAACCAACCACCGTCGGGGAAGGCGTTGAACAGGAACGAGACGTTGATGAAGATGCCGCCGAACAGGTAGAGCCAGTAGCTCAGGGCGTTCATGCGGGGGAAGGCCACATCACGCGCGCCGATCTGGAGCGGGATGAGGAAGTTGAAGAACGCTGCAGCCATCGGCATCACGGCCAGGAAGACCATGGTGGTGGCGTGCATCGTGAACATCTCGTTGTAGGTCTGCGCGGAGATGAACGTGTTGTTCGGGAAGAAGAGCTGCAGACGGATGAGCAGCGCCTCGAGTCCCCCCAGTGCAAAGAAGAACAGGGCGGAGAAGAGGTACAGCTTACCGATCCGCTTGTGGTCGGTCGTGGTGATCCACGACCACAGACCGGTGTCTTCTTCATGTTCATGCGCGTGTCCGACCTGCGGAGCTGCGGTTTCCATGGAAAACTCTCGTGCCTAGAGGGATCAGCGAAGGGGGTAGGAAGACTGCTGCTGGAGCAGGTACTCGACGATGTCGGCCACCTTCTCCGCGGGGAACTCGTCCTCGGTCAGCACACCGTCACCGTTGGCGTCCTTGGGGATGTTCATGCCATCCATGGACCGGCTAGCGTTGGCGGACTTCGTGGTTCCGGGCTTGATGGAGTTGGGGTCCGTGATCCACTTGGTCAGCGTCTCACGAGCGTAGGCCATCTGCTCCTCACCCTCGAGGTGGGTGGGGAACATGTCCTCAACGCCTGCAGCCAGGTAGCGGCGGTCGCCGAAGAAGGTCAGATCGGGGCCGATCTTGCCGTTGGCGGTCTCGTTGCCGCGCACGACGTGGCAACCCACGCAGCCGGCCTCGAGGAAGGCAGCCTCGCCCTTGGCCTTCACGGAGGCGTTCAGGGAGGTGGGGCCCTCGGCGTACTCACCCATCCACTTGTCGAAGTCGGGGCCGTCCAGGGCGATGACCTCGAAGCGCATCAGGGCGTGGGCCTCACCGCAGTACTCGGCGCACTCGCCGCGGATGTGGTGGACCTCACCAGCCGGCACATCCTCGGTGAGGTTGAACCAGATGTTGTTCACGCGGCCGGGAACGGCATCGCGCTTGCCACCGATACGGGGAATCCAGAAGGAGTGGATGACCGTGTCGGAGGTGATGAGGAAGTTGACGGGACGGTCGTCGGGGATGGCGAGGTGGTTGCCACTGACGACGTCGGTGCCGACGTACTCGAATGCCCACCACCAGCGCTTGCCGATGACCTTGATGTCGACCGTGGGCTTGACGGGCTTGCCGGCGTCATCGGTGATGACCATGCCGGAGTCGTCCATCGCACCTGCAGGAGCGGCATCCGCGGTCTTGAAGATCGTGCGGACCGTGGGGATGATGAGGCTCAGCACGATGGCCACCGGGAGCAGGGTCCAGGCGATCTCCATCTGCGTGTTGCCGTGGATCTGCTCGGGGTTGCCTTCCGAGCCATCGTCGCGGAACGCGAAGAGGGTGTAGGCGAGCAGGATGGACACGAGCACCATGATGACCGAGACGATGTAGGTGATCGTCGCGTAGAGCTCGTGGGTGGACAAGCCGAAGTCCGAGATCGGATCCGTCGTGGTGTACGGATAGCCGGCCTCGTACGGCCAGAGCTCACAGCCGGTGAGGGCCGGAGCGGCAAGCAGAAGGCCAGTGCGCCAGTTCAGCAATGGCCTGATGGGCGAAGGAATCAAGTCGTCCCCCAGGGGATAGCCAGATCAACCAACATGAACAGGAAGAGGATGGACAGGTACATGACGGAGACCTTGAAGACCTTCCAATCAACCTTGTAGCTGTCCTGAAGAAGGGACTGGACCACGGTAGCGAGGAACCACAGTCCAGATGCCACCGCCACAGCCCCGTACACCCAGCCAAGCTGGCCGAGGAACACGGGGAGGACGGTGACGGGGAGAAGAAGCAAGGTGTACATCAGAGAACGGATACGGGTGCCGCGATCCCCCACGGCGTGGGGCATCATGGGCAGACCCGCCGCAGCGTACTCCTTCTGACGGACCAGGGCGATGCCCCAGAAGTGGGGCGGGGTCCACAGGAAGACGATGGCGAACAGGATCCATGCTCCGGCCGAGATATGGCCGTCCATCGCGGCGGACGCGATGAGGGGAGCGGTCGATCCGGCCGCACCACCGATGACGATGTTCTGCACCGTGCGGGGCTTCAGCCACATGGTGTACCCGAACACGTAGAACACGATGGTGGCGAGGCCCACCAGCATCGGCATCATGCCGCCCACGGCGTACAGGATGATCGACGACAGGATGGTCATCAGCCAGCCGTAGGCCAGCACCGTGCCGGGCACCACGGAGGATGCCGGCAGCGGCCGGTTGCGGGTACGGGCCATGAAGGCGTCGCGCTCACGCTCGATGTAGGCGTTGAAGGCCGAAGAGGCCACGCCTGCAAACGCAGTGCCGGTGAGGACCCAGAAGGCCTGCGACAGCGAAGGCCATGCGCTCTTGCCCAGGAGCAGGGCCGGAAGACCGGTGAAGACGACGAGCGCGATCACCTTGGGACGCGCCACATCCACGTAGAGGCGGAGGGTGTCCAGGGTGGAGCGCTCGACGCTCTGCAGGTTGGTGCCAACGGAACTCACGGGTCCTCCGGATGCGGAAGTGCGGCGTGTGGAAAATGTGAACTCTCGGCATGGCGGACCAAGGGGGTCCCTTTGCTTCCGGATCCGGGTGTCTACACTGCCTGGCGAGGGGGTTCCGCGCCCGGCGAGCGTCCTGGACGAACGCGCCATTACCAGCGTTGCAATCTTCCTTTTGCGTGCACTCCCATTCACGGGGCTGCGACGAATTGCCCCACGTCGGGCCAAGTTACCCAACCGTGGCCGATCGCTCAAGGTGACGATCCGTTGCAGGTCGCGACGCATGGCGACCGGATCGAATCCACGGAGCAAGCCGCCCCTTCGCAGCACGGGGAGGCACCGCAACGTCCACCCGTAGTACCCTGCGCCGTGCCCGCCCGGTGGTGTGTTACCCCTCCGGCGACATGCCTTCGGGCCATCGACATACCGAACACAGGAGGACGGCGTGCGAAGTGCACTGCTTTCCGTGCTGGCCATGACCGCCGGTGCGGCATCCGCTCAGGATGTGACCATTCCCCTGGAGCACTACACCCTCGACAACGGGTTGCAGGTGGTGCTGATCCAGGACCGTTCCACCCCCATCGTGCACACCCATCTGTGGTACCACGTGGGCTCGAAGGACGAGACGAAGGGACTCACCGGGTTCGCCCACCTGTTCGAGCACCTGATGTTCCAGGGTTCGATGAACAGCCCCGGAGAGTACTTCACGCCGATCCAGGAGGTCGGTGGCTCGCTCAACGGCACCACCAACTCCGACCGCACGAACTACTTCGAGACCATGGGCGCGCAGTACCTTCCCCTCGCGCTGTTCATGGAGTCCGACCGCATGGGCAACCTGCTGCCCGTGCTCGACCAGGGCAAGCTCGACAACCAGCGCGAGGTCGTCCGCAACGAGCGTCGCCAGCGCTACGAGAACCCTCCCTACGGTGAGGTCTGGGTCGACATCGCCAAGCTGATGTACCCCGAGGGCCACCCCTACCGTCACCCCACGATCGGCTCCCACGAGGATCTGGAGAACGCCAGCCTCGACGATGTGCGGGCCTTCTTCACCAAGTGGTACGTGCCGAACAACGCCACCCTGGTGGTCGCCGGTGACTTCGAGACCGCCGAGGCCAAGGCGCTGGTGCAGGAGAACTTCGGCTGGATCCCCGCGGGTCCCCAGCCGGTGCACCGCGACGTGGCGGAGCTTCCCCCCCTCACCGGCGAGGTCGAGATCCAGGTCGACGACGTGCCCGAGCAGCGCGCCTGGATGGCCTGGCAGAGCCCGGCCTTCTTCGCCGCCGGCGACGCCGAGATGGACGTGCTCGCCAGCACGCTGTGCGACGGCCCCGGCAGCCGCCTGTACGACGCCCTCGTGTCCGAGCAGAAGATCGCCCGCGGCGTCGAGTGCTTCCAGTACAGCCGCAAGCTGACCGGCATGTTCATGGTGCAGGTCACCGCGGCCGACGGCCACGACACCCAGGACGTCACCGCAGAGGTGGAGCGCCTCATGGGTGAGATGGTCGACAGCAAGCCCGTCACCCAGGACGAGCTGTCCGCTGCCCTCGCCAACTTCGAGGTGGACTTCTACCACCGCCTCGAGACCATCCAGGGCAAGGCCACGATGGTCAACACCTACATGAACTACATGGGCGACCCCAACTACGCCCAGCAGGACCTCGACCGCTACCTGCAGGTCACGCCGGCCTCCGTCGCCGAGACCGCGAAGGCCGTGCTGACCCAGCCCCACGTCGAGCTCCACATCCGTCCCGAGGAGGCCAAGTGATGCGCACCGCACTGATCGCCGCCCTGGCCCTGACCGCCTGCGGTCCCAAGAAGGCCCCGGAGGCCTCCGCCGACGCCAATGTGAACCCCGTCCGTGAGATGCCCGCTCCCCTGCAGGCACGCCCGTTCACGATGCCCGAGGTCCACCACGCCACGCTGTCCAACGGCCTCAAGGTCATGCTCATCGAGAACCACGAGGTCCCCCTGTGGGCCGTGCGCCTGACCACCTCCGCCGGCGGCCACATGGATCCCGCGGGCAAGGAGGGCCTGGCCAGCATGACCTTCGCCGAGATGACGAAGGGCGCCGCCGGAAAGTCCACCACCGACGTGGCCAACGCCACCAAGGCGATGGGCGGCACCCTGCGCAGCGGTGCCGGCACCGATGGGGGCTTCGTGGCCGTGAGCGGTCCCGTCCGTCACATCGATGGCCTGCTCGACCTGTGGGCCGATGCCATCCTGCGTCCCGACTTCCCCTCCGAGACCTGGGACATCGACCGCGCCCGCCGCGTGGCCGACCTCAAGGCCGAGATGGACGATCCCGTCAGCATCGCCTCCCGCATGCGCAACACGCTCACCTGGGGCGACACCTACCGGGGTCGCATGTCCACCGAGGACTCCCTCGCGGGCCTGCAGCGCAAGGATGGCAAGAGCTTCCACGACTCCGCCCTGCACACGGGCAACACCATCCTGATCGCCTCCGGCGACATCACCATGGATGAGCTGCTGCCCAAGCTCGAGGCACGCCTCGGCAGCTGGAACGCGAAGGGCAACGTGCAGGCCGTGGCCGCCACCCCGGCGAGCTTCGATGCCAACACCGTGTACGTGGTCGACAAGCCCGGCGCGGCCCAGACCGTCCTGGTGTCCCTGCTGCCCGTCGCCGAGCGCGAGGCCACGGACCACTACGACTGGGTCCTCGGCAACACCGTCCTCGGTGGCGCGTTCACCGCCCGCATGAACATGAACCTGCGGGAAGACAAGGGCTACACCTACGGCGCACGCTGCGGCACCTCCTACAACCACGGCCCCGGCGTGTGGTCCTGCTCGGCCTCCGTGGCCACGGGTGTCACCATCCCGGCCATGAAGGAGATGCAGGGCGAGATCAGCCGCATCGTCGGTGACGAGCCGGTCAAGGCCGATGAGCTCGCCTACTTCCAGAGCTCCCTGGTCAACGGCTTCCCCACCCGCTTCGAGACCCCCTGGGGCCTCATGGGTGAGCTGCAGGACGCCTACCTGTACAACCTGCCCGAGGATCACCTCGAGAAGTACATCCCCGGCGTGCAGAGCGTCACGGTGCCCGCGGCCAACGCCGCGCTGCAGAACCACCTGAAGACCGACCACGTCGCGTACCTGCTGGTGGGCGACAAGGCGAGCTTCTGGGACGATCTGCAGGGCATGGGCATGCCCGTGGTCGAGCTGAACCGCGACGGCTCGGTCAAGGAGGACTGATGGGCATCGAGAGTGACTTCATCTGGTTCGATGGCCAGATGGTGCCCTTCGAGCAGGCCAACGTGCACGTGCTGTCCCACACGCTCCACTACGGTCTGGGTGCCTTCGAGGGCATCCGGGCCTACGAGCAGCCCGACGGCAGCGCGGGCGTGTGGCGCCTGAAGGAGCACATCGATCGCCTGATCGACACCATGCGCATCCTGCAGATGGAGGTCGCCTGGACCTCCGAGGAGCTGCAGCAGGCGTGTCTCGACGTGCTGCAGAAGAACGGCTTCTCGGCGGCCTACCTTCGTCCCCTCGCCTTCCTCGGCCACGGCCAGATGGGCCTGGGCGCGCGGGGCAACAAGGTCCACGTGGCCATCGCGGCCTGGAAGTGGGGCGCGTACATGGGTGACGACGGCCTCGACAAGGGCGTGCGCCTCCGTACGAGCTCGTTCACCCGCAACCACCCCAACGCGGCCATGTCCCGCGCCAAGGTGGTGGGTCACTACGTCAACAGCATCATCGCCCGCTACGAAGCGAACGACGACGGCTTCGACGAGGCCCTGATGCTCGACGGCCACGGCTTCGTGGCCGAAGGCACCGGCGAGAACGTCTTCGTCCGCAAGGGCGACGAGATCCTCACGCCCCCGGTCACCAACATCCTGCCCGGCATCACCCGCCAGACGATGATGGAGATCATGGAGCACGAGGGCCTCACCGTAAAGGAGACCCTCTTCGGTCGCGACGCCTTCTACGTGGCCGATGAGGCCTGGATGGTGGGTACGGCAGCAGAGGTCACCCCCATCGGAAGCCTCGATCGCCGCACCATCGGCGATGGCAGCCCCGGTGAGCTGACGAAGAAGCTGCAAACGGTCTACCATGACGCCGTGCGCGGAAAGGTCGACTGGATGCGCCACCACATCACCACCGTCGCGCTGTGAGTCCCCGGGGGCGGGGTCCACAGCCCCGCCCCCAGGGTTGACTCGTGCGAAAGACCGGACGCATCCTCCATCTGCTGGCTGATCCCGACGCCATCGAACGCCAGCTCCACGGCGACGATCTGCACCCCGCCCGGGGCGCGGCGTATGCCTACGGCGTGAACACCGACGCCATGATCTCCGGACGGGCGTGCACCCTCGGGTACACGCCGGAGATCCTAGGTCCGCACTTCCTGCAGGACTACAGGGGCGTGGTCCACGAGGGCGACATCGCCCGTGGCGGCTTCCAGATCCTCGTCGGCGGCCATGCCTACGGCACCGGCTCCAGCCGCGAGGCCGCCGTCGTGGCCCACCAGGGCGCCGGCATCGAGCTGGTGGTGGCCGACAGCTTCCAGCGCATCTTCCAGGAGAACATGGTGTTCTCCGGCATGCCCTTCACGACCGATCGGAGCGTCCTCACCCGCCTAGAACAGGAAGAGGACGTGCCGGCCGAGACCTTCACGGAGGGGCTGCCGCCGCTGTTCCGGGCCGTCGCGGAGCGCGGTGGCCTGCTCGCCTACGCCAACGCCATGCTCGATGGAGAGCAGGGGCCCACGTGGTCCATCGAGCGGACGGCGCGCCCGATGACCATCACCGAGAAGATCATCGCCCGCCACGTGTGGCGGGGTCCCGGCCTGTCCGATGGCGTGTGCCACGTCCGCCCGGGGGAGCAGGTGCTCGCTCGGGTCGCCTTCCGGGGCATGCACGAGTACACCACCGGCATGGTCATGAGCCTGTACGAGCAGGCGTTCGGCAACAGCCAGGTGGTCCGACCGGACGAGGTGGCCGTGTTCGAGGACCACTTCGTGCTGCTCTCGGAAGACGAGGTGCCCGACGCCGTGCAGGACGCACGCCTCGCCCCGGCACGCAGGCTCACCGAGGAGATGCTCCAGGCCGCCCTCGACCACGGGCTCACCGTCCACGGGCCGTCCGGCGACCGTGCCGCCGGCGTGTGCCACCGGGTCGTCGTGGAGGAGTATGCGCTGCCGGGCCAGATCATCTGCCTGACCGACTCCCACACACCCACCGCAGGCGTGCTCAACACGTTCGCCTTCGGGGTGGGCAGCACGGCCATGGCGTTCGCCCTGCGCACGGGCCTCATGCCCGTCACCGTGCCCCGCACCATCCGCGTGGAGCTCACCGGCATGCCGCGGCAGGGGCTGTCCCCCAAGGACGTCATCCTGCACCTGATCGGCTCGAAGACCCTGCGGGAGGAGACCTGGCGCACCTCCCCCACCGACACCTGCGTGCTCGAGTTCGGAGGGCCGGCGCTGCAGCACTGGTCCGTGGACGAGCTGAGCGTGCTCACCAACATGACCGTAGAGGGCGGCATGATGACCGGCGTCGTGGAGCCCTGCGAGCCCGTCCGCCGCTTCCTCTCCGGCAAGCGCCAGCAGCGCATCCCCGAGGGCTTCGTCCGCGCCGACGAAGGCGCCGAGTACGCCGAGGTGATCCACCTCCACCTGCCGGACGTGCCCCTCACCGTGGCCACGCCGGGCGACAGCCGCAACCGATCCCCCCTCGACGAACAGCAGACGGTGCCCATCCACAACGTCGTGATCGCCTCCTGCACGGGCGGCAGCCTCGACGATCTGCGGGCCGCCGCACGGGTACTTCGGGGCCGCGCCTTCGCCGACGGCGTCCGCGTCACGGTGACCCCGAGCTCCGAGCGCGTCGCCGAGGCCGCGGAGGCCGAGGGCGTGCTGCAGGTGTTCCGGGACCTCGGTGCCACCATCACGCCGCCGGGCTGCGGATCGTGCATCGGCAACGGCCCGGGCATCCCCGAGGCCGGGGAGACCACGGTCTCCACCACCAACCGCAACTTCGCCCGCAGGATGGGCGCGCCGGGGCCCGTGTACCTGGCCTCCCCCGCCGTGGCTGCGGCGAGCGCGGTGACGGGCTACCTCACGGACCCCACCCGCCTTCCGCCTCTGCCCTGAGGCCAGCCCGAGGAGTCCCCATGCAGGTCGTCACCTGGAACGTCAATTCCCTGCGGCAACGCCTGGAGCACCTGGCCCGCTACGTGGAGCTGACCCAGCCGGACGTGCTCTGTCTGCAGGAGACCAAGGTCGTCGACAAGCTGTTCCCCCACGACGTGGCGGAGGAGCTCGGCTACACCCACCGGCTGATCCACGGGCAGAAGACCTACAACGGCGTGGCCATCCTCTCCCGGCTGCCCATGGAGGATGCCGTCGCGGGCTTCACCATCGGCGAGGCCGATCCCCAGGCGCGCCTCGTCCGCGCGACGATCGAGGGCGTGCGGATCTACAACTGCTACGTGCCCAACGGCTCCCCCGTGGGCTCCGCCAAGTTCCGCTACAAGCTCGACTGGCTCAAGCGCCTCAAGAAGGAGCTCGACGCCGATGCGCACCCCGACACCCTCGTGTGCGGCGACATGAACATCGCCCCGGACGACGCCGACGTGTACGACCCCTTCGAGGCCGACGACGAGCTGCTGGCGACCCCGGCCGAGCGCAACACCCTCAAGCGGGTGCTCGGAAAGAACCTGAAGGACGTCTACAGGGCAAGGAACCCCTTCGCGACCGAGTTCTCCTGGTGGGACTACCGGGCCAACGCCTTCCGCAACAACCACGGCTACCGCATCGATCACATCTACCTCACCGACACCCTGATGAAGCGTGCGGGCGAGGTCACCATCGATCGCGTCACGCGCACGTGGGACAAGCCCACCGACCACGCACCTGTGCGGGTCGAGCTGAAGGCATGAGCCGCCGCCACAAGGTGATCGTGGGCCCCCTTCCCTCCTGGATCCGGCCCCTGGACCTGCTCGGCCCGGGTTCGTGGCAGGACGACGAGCGCGAGCCCGGACACGTCGTCGGGGAGCTGTCCACCGACGACGCCGCGTGGCTGATGGCCCGGCTCCGAGGTCTCGGCTTCGACGGGCAGCCGGTCACCGTGAGGGTGTTCCCCCGCCTCTCCCGCCCCCAGATCCGCGCTGGTCGCACCCGTGTGGCGCGGGATCTCCGCGACGGCACACCGGGCTTCACCCGCACGGGCACCCGCCTCGACGAGGAGGGCCGCTTCAGCCTCACTCCCGAGGCCATCGCGCTGTGGATGGGCAAGCAGGCGAAGGGGCACTCGGTGCTCGACCTGTGCGCCGGTGCCGGCGGCAACGCCATCGGGTTCGCCCGTGCCGGCTGCAAGGTGACGGCCATCGAGCCGGAGGCGGACCGCGTGGAGCTCGCGCGCCACAATGCCGAGGTCTACGGCGTCGCGAGCCATGTCACCGTCCTGCGCGGGCGCGCCCAGGACCACCTCGACGAGGCCGCCGACATCGTGTTCCTCGACCCACCCTGGGGTGGTCAGACGGACCCGGCGGACACGCCGGTGGCCGACCTGCCCCTCCTCGCGGAGCTGTGGGGGCCCCTCACGGAGCGCTTCGACCGCGTGTGGGCGAAGGTGCCCCACTCCACCCGCATCCACGAGCTCTCCCCCGCCCCGACCCGGGTCACGCCCGTCTACGGCAGGGGCAAGGGGGATCGTCACCGCATCAAGTTCCTCTGGCTTCGCCACGAAGCACCACCGAAGGACTGATCCGGATCAGTCCCGCCGGCGCACGCCCCACAACAGCCCCACCGCGAGCAGGGAGGCCCATCCGCCCACCGGAGACAGACCGGTGCTGCACCCGCAGATGGTGTAGATGGTGGACGGGTTGTCGTTCCAGGGGTCGTTGTCGCCACCACCGCCGTTCGGGTCGGACGTGGCCACGTCCACCTTTCCGATCAGGGGGATGCGCACCTCGGGCTGCAGGGGATCGGACGTGTAGAACACGAGCTCGGCCTCGTACTCCCCCTCGACGAGCGGCTCGAAGGTGACCACGGCCTCGTCGAGACCTCCCGCCACGGCGAACAGCTCCGGCGGGCCGACGGTGAAGGCGGGATCGCCCTGCACCTCGGGCCAGCCCATGAGCTCGAGCTGGCCGTCGTTGAAGAAGCCCACCTGGTAGGTGGCGGACTCGCCGGCCTCCATGCGGGCGAACTCGATGTCGGTGAGCGGGAGATCCAGCGCGGGGAGCGGGTGGCGGTAGTCCTGGCTGTCGAACTCGATGGTCTCGCTGCCGAAGAAGACGGGGAAGGTCTCCTCCCAGATGTCGAAGCCGAAGCTGCCGAGGTCGAGGTCGCCGAGGAAGTCGAGCGTGACGGCCACCTCCCCGTCGACGGAGATCGTGTAGCCGACGTCGACCACGGTCTCGACCTCGTACTCGGTGGTGAGATCGAGGTAGCCCGGGTTGTCGTACAGGTACATCACGCTCGGTTCGAGGACCGAGTCCATCACGAAGCGGTCGTCCTCGTTCTCGGTGACCAGACGATCCCCCATCACCGTGGCCTCGAGCTCGGGCTGGCCCTCGATGGTGAGGGAGGGGGTGACGGACACGACGTACAGGGACACCGAGAACAGATCGATCGGCAGCTCGAACTGCAGATCCTCGTTGCTGGAATCCAGCGTGATCTCCGAGGGATCCTGCCCCTCGAGCAGGAAGGGCAGGAAGTCCTGCACCTCGATGTCGAAGTCATACTCGTCGGCGAGCAGCTCGATGTTGAAGGCGTAGGACTCGACCTCGATGCCGAGGTCGATGGTGAAGCCCACGCTCGACTGCATGGACACCCGGCCCGAGCCCTCCACCGGCTCGATCACGTGCTCGATGCCGTCTTCGAAGGGCCAGCGAAGCTGCGAGGTGGCATCCATCACCATGTCCATCACGGACTGGCCGTAGATCTCGAGCCCCGGCGTGATGGTGACCTCTGTGATCAGCAGGTCGATCTCGATGGGGAACGCGATGGGGATCGAGGAGTCGAGCACCACCTGCTGGCCCTCGAAGTGCAGATCCTGTTCCTCGGACTGGAACTCCTGGGCCGAAGCCGTGGTGCACAGGAGCATGAGAGCTGGCAGCAGACGGTACATGGGGACCTCCGTCCCCGCCTTCTACACGATCCAACCTGGGTTTCCAAGCTACCGATCGAAATCGTCCTCACTGCCGCCGAGCTCCGAACACCCGGCCACCACGACGGGCACGCCGCCGTTCTTGAACTCCGCCAGCAGCTCGAAGCGTCCGAGCCAGTGCAGCTTGACGGTCTTCGGCACGAGCACCACCGCCCGCCAGCCCTCCCAGCGGCTCAGGGCCCGTCCCCAGGCCCGATAGGCCGGCTCGAGATCGTAGCCGGAGCCCACCCTCAGGCCGTAGGGCATGTTCGCCACCAGCAGTCCGGGCCCCCGAAGAGGTGGGACGTCCTCGAAGCGGCTGTTGACGAAGCGGACCTTCGAGCTCACGCCGGCCCGGCGCGCGTTGGACTCGCTCGCCTCGATGGCGCCGCCGTTGCGGTCGATGCCCATGAACGTGGGCAGATCCCCGACACGAGGCGGCCTCGGTTCCGACCACTGCTTGCCCTTGAAGACCGGCCAGTGCGCGAACGACGGCACGAGCTTGAGGTGCACGGGCATGCCGGCGGCCTGGCGGGCGGCTTCGATGACGAAGGTGCCCGAGCCGCACATGAAGTCGACCACCGGCTCGTCGCCCTCGAAGCCTGCGATGTGCAGCATGGCGCTCGCGAGGTTCTCCCGCAGGGGCGCCTTGGCGGTGGCCTGACGCCAGCCCCGGCGGTGGAGCAGCTCGCCGCTGCAGTCGATGGAGATCTCCGCGCGATCCCCCTCGATGCGCACGAAGACCTCCTGGGTCGGACGCCGGGCGCCACCGAACTGCCCCGGTCGGCCTCGCAGGGAGTCGGAGATGCCGAGCTCCACCTTGCGGGCCACGACATCCTTGCGGCGGAGCTTGGCAGCGGCGGTCGCCACCTTCACCTCGACCTTCTGCCGGGCCACCACGAACTGCTGCCACGGAATGCTCCGCACACCGTGGGCGAGCTCCTCGAGGCTGCCGGCGCGCACCTTCGCCAGCCGCATCCGCACCCGGCCCGCGATCCAGCTTCGCTGGTGCACCTTGACGAGGTTGTCCCAGGTGGCGGGAAACTCCACCATGCCGTCCTGGACCTTGCCCTCGATACCGAGTGCCGCCAGCTCCTCTGCAAGGGAGCTCTCGAGACCGGGATGGACGAGGGCCACGGCCTTTCGACCGGTCAATCCATCACTCTCCGCCTTGCCCGCGCCCCTGCGTGCCGGTGCACGCGAGCGTCCGCCCGATGGTTTCCGGGAAGGCGCGGGTCGCCGGGACCTGTTCTTGGGAGTTCCTCTCATTGTCTGCTTCCTTGCTACGCTTTTTCTACCGCATGAGCCAGATGCACGCGACGGGAAGGAACCCCGGCACCGATGTCCGAGGTGGACCTGATCGCTGAAAATCGGCAGAATGACTGTCACATGGGGTAGGACCCGCGTGGGTCCGTCCCAGAAACCGTTCGGGTGAGCGCGTGTCCGAAGACCAACTCCACACAGTACCTGACCGGCATGGCTTGCAACCAAGCAAGCGAATTGCTGGGAGATACGAGCTCGGCCACCTGATCGCCCGGGGCGGAATGGCCACCGTGTATCTCGCCGAGCACATCGACCTCAAACGAAAGGTGGCGTTGAAGATCCTCCATCCCCCCGAGGACAGCGACGACACCATCGACTTCGAGAAGCGCTTCCGGCTCGAGGCCCAGACCCTCGCTTCACTGACCCACCCCAACATCGTCACCCTGCACGACTTCGGGGAGCTCGAGGACGGCACCTGCTTCCTCGCCATGGAGTACGTCGAGGGCCCGCGCCTCACCGACCTCATCAAGAGTGGTCCGATGGCGCCCGAGCGCGCCCTCACCCTCATGCTGCAGGTGTGCCAGGCGCTTCGCTACGCCCACCGCCAGGGCGTCATCCACCGGGATCTGAAGCCCTCCAACCTGCTGATCCGCCAGCACCCGGACGGCTCCGAACAGCTCAAGGTGGTCGACTTCGGCCTCGTCAAGCTCACCGACCTCGAGCAGACCCGCACCCGCGCCGGCCTCATCCTCGGCTCTCCCCACTGCATGTCACCCGAGCAGGTGAAGGGCGTGGATGTCGGCCCGGAGTCCGACATCTACTCCATCGGCATCCTGATGTACCGGTGCCTCACCGGCGCCTACCCCTTCCGGGGCCCCAACAGCGCCGCCACGATGATGGGCCACCTGAACAAGCCGGTGCCCACCTTCGCATCCATCGAGTCCGATCTGCGGATCCCCCCCGGCCTCGAGGACATCGTCCGCACATGCCTGAACAAGGAGCCCGCCGACCGCTATGGCTCCATCGACGACCTGCTCCTCGCGCTCTCCCAGGTGGTCGACTTCCCCATGGACCCCATGGGCACCTCCTCCGTGGTGCTGTCCACGCTCCAGCAGGAGTTCCCGTCGGTGGTGCTCCGCAAGCAGCAGCAGGTGCGTACCTCCCGGCTCGCCCCCATGGCTCTCGGGTTCTTCTCCGCGCTGGCGATCGCCGCGGCGTTCGCGATCAAGTGCGGTCCCCAGGCCCAGGACGTCTCGCCTCCGGATCAGGTGAGCATGGTGGAGCGACCACTCACGCAGGAGGCCATCTCCACTCCGCCGAGCGTACCCGAGGGCGCCGCAGCGCTCGAGCCGTCCTCCGACGGGGTCGACGACCTCGAGACCGAGGACGCCGTCCCGCTCGAGCAGGTCGATCCCCCCGAGCCTCCTCCCGAGGCCGAGGCCCCGGCGCCGAAGACCCGCCCGACCCCTCGACCGCGTCGCCGACAGAAAGCACGGGAGACCAGCCAGAACCAGGCATCTTCGGCTGATCATCAGCGTACTGAAGATGAAAATTCGTCCACCGCACCGCTCGTGGAGCCATCGGAACAGCCGGCACGGTCTCCCGAAAACACAGATGCCTCCAAGCCTTCTGACGACAAGGGTGACGGAAGCTACATGGACATGCCCGAAGACTGGTAGTGTCGAAGGAACAGCGGACCGCCCATTGTCGGCGTTTTCCCGGAGGTTCTGTGTACCGACCCAGTCGTTGCGCCGCCCTGTTGCTGGCGCTCCTGCTACCGGCCACCGCCCTGGCAGAACCGAAGGACGACGCACGCCGCTACTTCCTCGCCGGCCTCGAAGCAGCCAAGGCGGGGGCCTACGAGGAGGCGCTCGAGGACTTCCTCGAAGCCCAGGGCCTGTACCCCCACCCCGCCACGGCCTTCAACATCGCGCGCGCCTATGAGGACCTCGGCGACATCGACAACGCCATCACCTGGTACCAGACCTTCCAGGAGATGTCCCCCGACCAGGCCGATCGGGCCTCCGCCCGCATCGACGCCCTGAAGGCCCTGCGCGTACCCGTCGCCGCACCCACAGCGGCCGCCGTGGGCACCACCGCCACCAGCGAGCAGCTCGAGCGCCTGAAGGCCGTCGCCGCCGAGCTCGAGTCCCTCGCAGCCGATCTGGCCGCACAGCCTGCGTCGGCTCCGGTTCCGGCCGAGGCCTCCCCGTCTTCCGCAGAGGCGGCGCCGGCAGCCGCCGCCCACGAGGACTTCTTCACCGAGGCGTACGATCGCGTGGTCGTGTCCGCGTCCCGCCAGAACCAGGATCCGCTGGACTCGCCGTCCACGATCACCGTCCTCACCTCCGACGACATCCGCCTGTCCGGCGCCACCAACATCCCCGATCTGCTGCGCCGCGTCCCCGGCGTCGAAGTGATGTCCCTGGCCAACGGCAGCGCCCAGGTGGCCATCCGTGGCTTCAACAGCGAGCTGTCCAACAAGGTGCTGTGGCTCATCGACGGCCGCTCCATCTACCTCGACTTCCTCGCGAGCCCCCTGCCCTCGAACATCCCCGTCGGCCTCGACCAGATCGAGCGCATCGAGATCATCCGTGGCCCCGGCTCCGCGGTCTACGGCGCCAACGCCATGACGGGCGTGATCAACATCATCACCCGCCCCCCCGGTGAGGGCGACGACGCCTTCTTCGAGTTCGACTTCGGCTACCCGGATCTCCTGCAGGCCTCCGCCAACACCTCGGGCAGCACGGGCCCCGTCGCCTACCGCTTCGGTGCCGGGTACCAGCAGCAGGGCCGCTGGGCGAAGGAGTTCGAGGGCGACGTGCCCGCCAGCCTCGACCCCTTCTTCGACAACCAGGACCGCGCCTTCCAGAAGCTGAGGGCCGACGGCCGCATCGACTACACCTTCCTCGACCAGGGCTACGCGTCCGTCTCCGGTGGCTACACCGCAGGAGAGCTCGAGTTCTACAACCTCGGTGCGCTCGGCGACTACGGGCTCGACTACGAGACCGGCTACATGCGGGCGGATGTCGTCTACGGGCCCGGCCACGCGCGGGTGTTCTGGAACCACGACGACATGACCACGGGCCCGTGGTTCCAGGCCACCGATGCCCCCCGGGATCTGCGTGGCGACGCCGTGAACGACACGGTCGACGTGGAGCTCGAGGGCAATTTCGAGTTCACCACCGGCACCGTCCGCCACCGCCTCAACGTCGGCGGCGGCTACCGGTACAAGCGCACGGCCTTCAGCTACCTCGCCGGCGGCTTCGACAACCCCTGGGTCGAGAACCACTGGAAGCTGTTCGTCCAGGAGCAGGTCACGTGGGAGTGGCTGAGCGCCGTGGTCTCCTTCCGCATGGACAAGCACCCGCTCCTGCCCCTGCAGGAGACCCTCTCGCCTCGCGGCGCCCTCATCTTCCGGGTCACGCCGACCACCGCCGTGCGCGTCGCCGCGGGCACCGCCTACCGAGGGATGTCCTTCGTCGAGTCCTACATGGACCTCAACCTCAACGCGGCCGCCGACGCCTTCTACGTCCGCGACTACGGTGGCTTCGTCAACCCGGACGTCCACGTCGATCTGCGCCCCGAGCGCGTCCTCAACCTCGAGGCGGGTGTCCACGACGAGTCGTCGCTGTACCACGTCGCCGACGCCACCATCTTCTGGAACCGCGTCACCGACCTGATCGGCCTCGCCCCCCTCACCCCCGGCCTCGCCCCCTTCGATCCGGGAGGCAACGGCTACGAAGCAGGCACCACGGGCTGGGACAACCAGTCCGACCTCACCTACGACGCCATCGGCGCGGAGCTCGACGCCAAGGTGTTCCCGGTCGACGGTCTCGACGTGTTCACCAACCTGTCCCTGCTGCGCATCCTCGAGTCCACCCCCGACGCCACGTCCAAGGACGAGTCGAGCTCGCTCGTGAAGTTCAACGCCGGCGTGATGTACCGCGCGCCCTTCCGGATGGACTTCTCCCTCGCCGGCACCTTCTACTCCAAGCAGGTCTGGCGCCTGCGGGAGTTCGATGCCACCGGCAACATCGTCACCGTGGCCTCCGAGATCCCCTCGCGGTTCATCCTGTCCGCGCGGGTCGCCGGCCGCCCCATCCCGGACAACCCCCTGGAGCTCGCCATCACGCTGTGGAACCCCCTGGGCTTCTCCAATGGCTTCCAGGAGCACCCGAAGGGCCAACCCGTGGGCGCACGTCTGTTCGGCAGCGTCTCCTACGCATTCTGAGGTGTCCCATGATCAGGCTCCTTCCCGCACTCGTCCTGCTGGCCTGCAACTACGAGGCCCCTCACAACCCCTACGCCGCAGCGGCTCCCAACGTCATCACGGGCCCCGTGATCACCTCCGCCATCGATCCGGCACAGACCACGGTGGTGTTCCTCACGAACGCCGACAACCCCATGCCTCCGAGCGGCACGGGGTCGCCCATCAACTTCGCCACCATCCCCGGCGACGACTTCACCGCCGACCCGGACGGGCTCCGGAGCGCCAACTACACCCTCACGAACGTCCCGGAGGGGGCGTGGCTGCTCACCGCCCTGATGGACCGGGACGCCAACTTCCATCCCCTGGTGCCCACCCTGGCCGGCGCCACCTGCGGCGACCTCACGGGCGGCCGGCTCAGTGGCCTCGGACAGCCGGTGCTGGAGCCCCTCGAGGTCTCCGGTGGCGACCTCTTCGACAACGTGGCGCTGCTGATGGGCGCGCCTGCGAGCACCCAGCGCCCCGCCTTCACCATGAACGCCCCCTTCGACAGGGTCGTCGCCGGTAGCGCCACCGACTCCCCCACGGCGTTGTTCAGCCTCTCGAACGTGCCCATCCACGCTCGCTATGGCGAGAACTTCCAGCTCGACTTCAACGGGCCCTGGAGCGAAGGGAGCCTCGATCCCTGTGAGACCTCCTTCCTGCTGTACGTCGTCGACGACGACGGCGACGGCGTGCCCGATCCCCACCCGGACCTCCCGCCCGAGGCCGGCGTGCCCGATGTGTGGCCACGGGTCATCCTGCAGTGGGTGGGTGAGCCCGTGGACCGCGACGACGACGGCATCACCGACGGCTTCGACCGCTCCGGTGCGCCCGTGCCCGGTGCCACCTACGCCACCATCGCCCCGACGATCCCCTACAACCCCCTCGACTACATCGCGGGTGGCACGCCCGAGTTTCCCATCGGCCAGCCCTTCCGCACAGCCGAGCTGTGGAGCGTGTTCCCGAGCCAGGCCGTCGAGACCGACGCCGACGGTCAGGAGCGAATGATCACCGATCCGGCCGAGCTGCCCGCCGGCGCCTGGAGCGTCACGGTCATCCTGCACACGGGCCAGACCTGGGCGGTTCCCAACGAGCTCGACGTGGCCCTGCCCTTCGACGACGCCCTGCCGCCTCCAGGGGTCACCTCCCCACGGGATCCGAGCCAGGGTACCTTCCTGACCGTCGCGCCCCCTCCCTGACGTTCGTCCTGACGTGTCCCGGTCCCTGGGGTCCGCTGGCTTCCACAGACCGATCGTTGTAGGAAGGTCCTCCAGAACGGAGAGATGATGTGGACCCCTTCGACCTGGCGTGAGCACGCCCTCCGCCAGATGCCCACCTACGACGACCAGGCAGAGCTGACGCGCGCCGTCGAGCGGCTCCGACAGCTGCCGCCGCTCGTGTTCGCCGGAGAGGCCCGACGTCTCCGTCAGCTGCTGCACAAGGCCGCCCGCGGCGAAGCGTTCGTGCTCATGGGCGGCGACTGCGCCGAGTCCTTCGACGAGTTCCACCCGAACACCATCCGCGACACCTTCCGGATCATCCTGCAGATGGCCGTCGTGCTCACCTACGGCGCCAGCCTGCCCACCGTGAAGGTCGGCCGGATGGCCGGACAGTTCGCCAAGCCCCGGTCCGCTCCCACCGAGACCCGCGGCGACATCACGCTGCCGTCCTACCGGGGCGACATCATCAACGGCCACGCCTTCACCCCCGAGGCCAGGCGTCCCGATCCCGAGCGCATGTTGCAGGCCTACCACCAGTCGGCCGCCACGTTGAACCTCCTGCGCGCGTTCGCCCAGGGCGGCTACGCCGATCTGCACAAGGTCCACGGCTGGACCCTCGACTTCATCAAGGGCACCCCGGCGGCCGAGCGCTACCAGGAGATGATGCGGAGCCTCGACAAGTCGCTGGAGTTCATGGCCGCATGTGGCCTCACCTCCGAGACCGTCCCCCAGCTGCGCGAGACCGAGTTCTTCACCGCCCATGAGGCCCTGCACCTGCACTACGAGGAGGCGCTCACCCGCGTCGACTCCCTCACCGGCGACTGGTACGACTGCTCGGCCCACTTCCTGTGGATCGGCGACCGCACCCGGCAGCTCGACAGTGCACACGTCCACTTCCTGCAGGGCGTGGGCAACCCCATCGGGGTCAAGTGCGGGCCCCGCCTGCAGCCCGACGAACTCTTGCGCCTGTGCGAGGCCCTGAACCCCCGCAACGAGCCCGGACGCCTGTCGCTCATCACCCGCATGGGCGCCGACAAGGCCGCCGACGGCCTGCCTCCCCTGATCGAGGCCGTGGAGCGGGAAGGCAAGCAGGTGTTGTGGCTGTGCGACCCCATGCACGGCAACACGGTGTCCACCCGCTCGGGCCGCAAGACCCGTCGTATGCAGGCCGTGCTGTCCGAGGTCCGTACCTTCTTCGAGGTCCACAAGGCCCACGGCACCCACGCAGGCGGCGTGCACCTCGAGATGACCGGCAAGGACGTCACGGAGTGCACAGGAGGCGGTCAGGGCATCGAAGACGACGCCCTCTCCCTTCGCTACGACACCCGCTGCGACCCCCGCCTGAACGCCTCCCAGTCCCTCGAGCTGGCGTTCGAGCTCACCGAGCACCTCACCCGGCTGCGGGAGGTCTGAACGAGAGTGCTTCCTACGTGGTGATCCTCGAAAAAACTCCACCTGTGGCGGATCCCGATAGGGATCTGCTACGTTTCTTCCGATGAAGACACGTCATGGTCCGGTCGTCTGGCGCCCGGATCCAACCGGGGGGCCCATGAGACGCACACTGGGAACGCTCAGCACCATCGTCCTGACCAGCGGCCTGCAGTCCGCCTGGGCGGGCGACGTGTCCCCCACCGACGTCCCCACCGTCCACCAGGTGCCCATCGTCTTCCCCGCCGAAGCCCGCCGCGAAGGCATCCAGGATGCGTCCTGCAAGGCCAACGTGTGGCTCTCCCCGACCGGCCGACCCGAGTCCATCGACATCGTCGAGTGTCCGCGGGTCTTCCACACCGAGCTGCGCAGGTCCCTGCTTCAGTGGCGCTGGGAGAAGCAGCGGCGCGACGAAGAGAAGGTCTCCCGCCTCACCAGCGTGCAGATCCGCTTCTCCACCTCCGAGTCCGTGGCCGACGGCGGCCGCTGACGCCCCCGACAGGCCCACCCACGCAAGCCGGCGCGCGCCACCTCGAAGACACGGGTGGGCCGCCCAGATGGCCACACCGACGCAGGGCGGGCCTACCAGGGGCTACAAGACGCCGACCGGTCCTGCAGCGCCCCCCACCGCACGGTGGAGCGACCTCGCGGCTCCGCCCCCAACGAAGAGACCCCCGTCACCCACAAGGGGTGACGGGGGTCCGCTGCGTCCAAGGGAGGGCCGTCAGGCGGCGTCCTCCTCCCGGCGTCGACGCATGAGACCTGCCAGGCCGAGCAGCAGGAAGACGGGCACGCCGCCGGCAGCGCCGCCCGCTCCGCTGGAGCAGCCGCCACAGCCCAGGCCGTAGCCCTGACCCACGAAGCAGGGCTTGCAGGTGGGATCCTCGCTATCGGCCAGACCGTTGCAGTTGTTGTCCAGGCCGTCGAGACAGGAGTCGCAGTTGGCCAGGGCGCCGTCGTACAGACCCATGAGGTCTGCGGGGCCCTCGGCCATGCCACGGTTGATCTCGTCCGGCGCGGCGTTCTTCTCGCCAATGGACTCGATGCAGTCACCACCGACCACGTCGATGTTCATGAAGTCGGCCTCGAGCCCCTGGATGGAGGGATCGCCCCAGCAACCGTACAGGGTCTCGCTGCCCAGCTGCGTGGGGTTGTAGCGGGACAGGTACAGCCACCAGTCCGGGGTGATGTCGTCTTCGATGTCGCGCTCGCCGGACATGCCCACCGTGGCCTTGTTCCGCAGGTCGAAGTCCCACAGGGCGTCGTCGACCGGGAAGTCGTCGAGGTGGAAGTGACCACCATCGGTGCTGGAGTAGGTGTACGGGGAGCTCCAGGAGCCGAAGACATCGGAGCTGTTGGAGTACACGCCCTCGTTGCAGCCGAAGGTGCCGTCGAGACGGAAGCACTCGTAGTCGACGACCAGCTTGCGGGCCTGGACGATCTGCGACTGCGACCACACGGTGCGGGAGATGACCTGGTCGGCATTCTGCAGGTAGTCAGTGGCGTTGGCTGCGACGCTGTCGTCGGCGCTGAAGGTGCCGGTGCCACCGTACAGGTTCTCCACCACGTCGAAGGGATGGGGCATGCCCACGAAGTCGTACAGCGGGCGGGAGTAGGCGGTGCCGTCCTCGGTGCCGTACAGGCAGCTGGAGCCACCCACCAGGCCCATGAAGACGCTGGGGTCGTAGACGTCCTCATCGCCGCTAAAGGTGCCGTCGCTGGTCAGCGTGAGCTCGAGGGTCACGCACTGGCCGTTGATGGCGCCGGTCTCGTCGACGAAGTTGGAGCAGTAGTCGGGCAGGCCGAGGTTGCCGCTCGCCGGAGGCGCGGGGGCCTGGCCGGAGTCACGATCGACGATGGCGCCCTCGTCGTCGAGCACCTCGTCGAGGTCGCCGCCCTCCGCCACCAGCGCGGCGTACTCGGAGCAGGTGCGCGCGCGGACACAGAAGTCGAGCAGCACCTCGCGGGCCTCCGCCTCGTAGTCGGCGAGCGCGGGGTCGGGCATGACCAGACCGAGCTCCTCGAGGGCGGTGTTCAGACCTGCATCACACTCACGGACCTCATTGTGCACGGAGGTGTTGCGGAAGTTGTCGCCGCTGTACCGGCGAGGCACGACCAGGGGCACGACGGTGTCGACGCCCTCGAAGGTCTTCACGTCGGGCGACTGCAGGGAGTCGGTGTCGCCGCGGACGAAGGCCATCACGTAGATGTTCTCGGTGACGCTCGCGCCTTCGGCCTCGGTGTTGCCCATGGCACCACAGACGCTGAAGGAGTCGGCGTCGTCGTCCCACTCGAGGTCTTCGTAGGCGTCGTCACACATGTCGTGGTGGATGAAGCCGTTGCACTGCTCTTCCTCGGACAGCGGACGGATGAGCGAGCAGGTGTCGATGCAGTCGCCGCCCTTGCCGCCGTCGGCGGAGATGTCCTCTTCGCTGAGGGCCACACCGTTGTAGGTGACGAAGGACTGCACGCCGTTGGAGAGCACCTGCTTGTCACACTCGATGGCGTCGTCGGCGTCGCGGTCGAGCTCGGCCGCCTGGACGTAGCCGGGGGCCACCTCCTCGGAGGTCTCGAGTGCGGAGGGCACGCCGTCGTCGTCGGGCACCATGAGGTCGAAGAAGTCGTTGCAGTCGTTGTCGACGCCGTCACAGACCTCCTCGACGCCGTCGCCGTAGCAGCGGCTGGGGTTGCGATCGTCGCAGTCCCAGTAGGAGGACTCGCGGCAGACGGACGACTCGTCCTTCGTGATGTTGAACTTGTAGCCTTCCCAGACCTCGGTCTCCTCGATGGTGCTCAGCTTGACCATCCACAGGCCGGTGACCTCGTCACACTGCACCTGCAGGGGGATGTCGGTGCCCCAGCACTGGAAGTCGGTGATGGGGAACGTGGAGCCGGGCACGCAGTCGGCGAGGCCGAGCTCGGCAGCGGAGCTGAACTCGAAGTAGTTGTTCACGCTGCTCTCATCGAGCTTGTCCATCGCGGCTTCGCGGCCGAGACCGAGCACGTGCTCACCCACCGCGAAGGCACCGTCGCCGTCGCAGTCGAGCTCGACGAGCGGGATGTAGCCGTCGCAGTCGTTGTTCCAGCCGTCGAGGATCTCGTCGACGTTGTCGAGGGTGGTCGGGTGGACCGAGGACTCGCCGTCGGCGCAGTCCTCGCTGTTGGGCACGTAGCAGTCGCCGTCGATGAGGTGACCGTGGTCCGCGAACCCGGTAGCAGGCTCACCGTTCTCGTAGGACTTGCAGGAGGTCGCGGACGCGCCGAAGTCCTCGTAGGCGTTGCAGATGAACAGGGACCCCTCTTCGCCGGACGCGATGCTGCCGTCGCCGTAGCCATCCTCGTCGAGGTCGACGTAGTGCCAGGAGCCGTTGGACTGATCGAAGTCGTCGGGGAACTTGTCGACGGGAATCGGATCGTCGATCTCGTCGTCGCAGTCGTTGTCGACACCATCACAGACCTCGTCTGCGCCGGTGCGCACGAGACCATCGGAGTCGTCGCAGTCGGTGCGGGAGGTACGGAAGGGCTCGTCAGCCTGGTTCACGTCGCAGAGGCGGTAGCCCTGCTGGGTGTCGCTGCCCTCGGTGTCGTCGTCGGAGTCGAGGTAGTAGACGGTGGCCACGGCATCGAGGTGGGCGAGCTGCCCCTCGGCGGTCTCGCTGAGCCAGTCACAGGACGCCGCGTAGGGCCAGGTGCCACACCAGCGGAAGGAGTCGGGATCAGCGATCCAGACCTCGTCGGGGAAGGCCGACTCGACACAGGCGTAGTCGAGGTAGCCATCCTCCACGCCATCCGCGAGATCGCAGGAGTCGAGCGTGGCGGGCGGCAGACCCACGGCGTCGGAGTGGTCTGACCAGTAGGTCACGTCGTCTGCGCACACGGTGTAGGGGTCGCGCATCAGGCGGGTGTAGACGCCCTCGACCTCCCACACATCCTCCTGGGCGGCCGCCCAGTCGGAGACGTGGAACACACACTCGAGGCTGTGGTTGACACCGGGGTTGTTGCCCTCGCCGTCTTCCACGCCGGAGCAGTCGTTGTCGATCTGCGTGGCGCCGGACTCGCAGGTCTCCTTCACGGAGCGGATGGTCCACTCGTAGGAGAGGAAGGTGGCCATCTCGGCCTCGGACATGGAGATGAAGTCCCACTGGTCTCGCTGCTCGAGGAACCAGTCGTCGTAGACGTCCTCCCAGCTCTGGTCGGCGGCCTTGGAGCGGTAGTCACCGCCTCCGAGGTCCACGAGGTCCTGGTCGAACACGTCGAACATGAGGTCGTCGATGCTCGCGGTCTCGGGCACGAGCGCAGGCTTGTCGAGGTAGGTGAGCTGCAGCATCGCCCAGACGAGCTCGTCGTTGGACAGGCCACCGGCGCGATCGCCGATCGGCACCTCCAGCTCGGCCATGATGTCCTCGACGGAGTCGAGCAGCGGGGCCGGGTGGACGGTCTCGTCGTCGTTGCAGTCGTCGCCGTTGTAGTCACCGCAACCGAGCCAGGGAGTGGTGGTCCACTGGGCCACGTTGGTGCAGTCGGTACGCGCAGCGAGGAGTGCCTCGGCATCCTCGTTGAACTCCTCGTAGCCGTCGCCGTCGGCGTCGAAGTCGTTCTGACCGTCGCAGTCCGCATCGATGCCGTCGTAGTAGGTCTCGGTGAGGGTCGGCGCGCGGGTCTCGTCGTCGTCGTCGCAGTCGAAGTAGGAGGTCAGGTCGATGCCGGGCCAGGAGATGTGGCCGTAGCCGAGGCCCGGGGTGCTGCCCTGGGTGGCGACCGGCCAGAGCTGGCTGTCGTCGCACATGGCGCCACCGGCTTCGGCGTGGGTGTCCTCGTCGCGAGCGGTCTGCACATCGGCCAGGCCGCGACCGAGCAGATCGACGTCGTTGGACAGGATGCCGCCGCTGAAGGTGCCGTCGCCGTCGTTGTCGGTGAGGCAGTCCTCGTAGCCGTCACAGTCGCCGTCGATGCCGTCGGCGACGATCTCCACCGGCATCAGCAGCTGGCCATCGGCCGCGGCCTGGACGGCGCTGAAGGTGAGCTCCGTGACCGGCTTCCAGCAGATGTCGTCGTCGGGCGCATCGCCGCAGACGCTCGAGTTCTGGATGGAGGTGGCGGTGGTCTGCAGCTCGTCGGCGAGGACGTACTCGGTGCCGTCGGTGTTGAGCTTGATCGGGTAGTAGATCATCGCCTCGCCCGTGGGCATGGCGTCGAGGCAGTCGGCGGCGTCGTCGGCGACGCCGTCGCTCGGGCTGTCGCAGGTGGGAAGCTCGTAGTCGGCAGCGGCGAAGTCACCCACCACCGCCTGGCCGAGGTTCACGGCTGCGGCGTCGATGGCGGAGCCGAAGCCCCACTTGTCGCCCTGGCCATCGCCGTCGGCATCCTTGTAGCACCACCAGATGCCGTCACAGTCCTCGTCGATGTCGTTGCCGACCTCCTCGACCGTGGTCTCCATGGCCACGTCGGTCTCGGAGGGCTGGTCGAAGGGATCGACGTCGTCGGGGTGGACGTCGGCGCCCGTGAGCGCGTTGTCGAGGCAGTCACCCACCTGGGTGGCCACGCCGCTCGCAACGCTGCACGCGGATACGCTCGCGAGGACGGTGGGCTCCACCTGCCAGGGGTTGCCATTCGTGGACCAGCTCAGGTCGTCGATCGAGGCACCACCGGACTCCCCGATGGTGTCGAGGAGCGTGCCGATGTTGCCGCTGCCGTCAGCGATCTGGCTCGGCTTCAGCGGAGCGCCGTCGTAGTAGATGACGCCGCCACCCCAGCCGTCGCCATCGACGTCTTCCCAACAGCTGAACGAGCCGCTGCAGTCCTCATCGAGATCGTTGCCCACGCTGGCGAGCGCCGCCGCCTTGTCGGCCTCGCTCGTGAGGTCGGCGTTGGTGGCGAGGTTGGCGAGTGTGACCCCCAGGAGGGAGTCGGGACCGAGCTCGACCTGGCCGGGAGATTCACGGCTCTCGTCGTCGTTGCAGTCGACGTTGTCGTCGTCGTTGTTGCCCGTGAGCTGGGTGAGATCGTCGCTCGCGCAGTCGTAGTAGAAGCCTGCGCTGTCGATCAGATCCTGCGGGTACAGGTCGAAGGAGCCGGCCCCGAAGGAGGACGTGAAGCCGTCGTCGTCAGCGTCGTACCAGCAGCCGACCACGTCGTCGCAGTTCTGGTCGATGGTGTCACCGACCTGCTCGGGGATGCAGTAGATCTCGTGGTCGACACCGCCGAGGTCCGAGGACGAGCAGTCGTCGGAACCCATGCGATCCATGGCCACGAGGTTGTACTCGTCACTGCTGTTGCTGTCCTTCCAGGTACAGACGGCCATGAAGCTGTCGTCGCCAGAGGAAAGCGCCTGGCAGGCAGACGTGCTCGCGAGATCGTAGTTGCCACCGCCGTTGCCTGAGTTCGGGCTGACGGTCTGGTACTGGGCCGCGAAGTCGAAGGTGGCCTTGACGTCGGTGCCGGCGAGCGTGCCCGCGGCCACCGGGGGGGCGGTCTGGTCGTCGGAGTCGTCGCAGTCGCCGGCGAACTGGGCGAGGAACAGCCCGCTGTTGTCGCAGGAATAGTGGCCGTTGGACGCGGCCTGCGCGGTGGTGATGTAGTTGCCGACGCCGTCGCCGTCTTCGTCGTAGAAGCAGGCGGCGAGACCGTCGCAGTCCTCGTCGTAGATGTTGCCGGGGATCTCGCCGATGTCGCCGAGGGAGCCACCGGCGGAGGCCGAGACCGCGTCGGTCTCGAAGGCGTCGAGCCAGCCCTGGGGCAGGATGCCCGTGCTGGCATCGCTCAGATCGTCCCAGCGATCGGTGCTGGCGATGAGGTTCTCGTAGTCGGGCGCGCCGTTGTCGAGGAGCGGCTTGATACAGACCGAGGTGGAGCTGGCAGGACACGCGCCGTTCTCGGGCAGGACGTAGCCGGTGGGATCGGTGACCGTGCCGGAGATGCACGCCCACTGGCCGCCATCGGCGTCGCACTGGGCCACGGTGGAAGCGGTCATGGTGGTGAAGGTGGGGATGAGCCAGTCTTCGCCCACCTCGTCGTGGCAGTCGCCACCCTCGCCCGCCTCGCCACCGAGGATGGTGGTGCCGTTGCGGCCGGAGGTGGTCCAGGTGTTGCTGTCGACGCGGCAGTCGTACCAGTAGCCGGCGTACTCCGCCGGGGTCTGCAGCGCGGCCTGGGTGATGTCGATGCCGAACAGCTCATCGAGGTAGAGCTGGGACATGCCGCTCGTGGAGTAGGAGGAGCCGCTGTCGTCGGGCAGGTCGAGGCGCTCGAAGCCGGGCAGGACGTCGTAGGACGTGCCCGATGCCGCCGTGAACCGGAGTCCAGAAGGCTGCGACGCCGGGGCGCTGACGCTGAAGGTCTCGGTGACGCTGTCGTAGGCCAGGCTGGTCCAGGTGGGCAGGTTGACGACATCGGCGATGCCGTAGCCGTCGCCGTCCTGATCCTCGTAGCAGGAGACGAAACCGTTGCAGTCGTTGTCGAAGGGATCGCCGACGACCTCGGCCGCGCCGGGGTGCGCCTCGGCCCAGTCGTCGTGGCAGTCGAAGTCCGCCATGTCGTCACCGAGGCCACCTGCGGAGGAGCGTCCATCCACCTCGAAGGCGGCCACGAGGGCATCACCATCGGTGGTGCCATCGGCAGGAGGCTCGACGGGCAGGCCCGCAGCCAGCGTGGCGCTCTCGACGTCGCTGCGGGTATCGCCGCAGAAGTACAGCTTCATCTTGGCGTCGATGCCGTTGAAGGTGACGTTGCGGACCGTGGTGCCGTTGCCACCCGCGGTGTCGATCCAGCGCGTGGAGCTGCTGCTGAACACGCTCTTCAGGTAGGTGGTGGCCACGGAGCCGTAGCCGTCGTCGTCGAGATCCTCGAAGCAGTCGATGGAGCCATCGCAGTCGTTGTCCCAGGCATCACCGGCCACCTCGGCCGTGACGCCGGGGTTGGCGCCGCTGTAGTTGTCGTGGCAGTCGTCCGCGAGCGAAGCGTAGCCGTTGGTGGGATCGGCACAGGTGTACTGGCCGTTGCTCTGCGGCGAGATGCCACCCACCGCCACCGCACCGGACGGCACCGCGTAGGTGGTGCTGTTGGGTGAAGTGCCGTTGGGGGCGGCGTCGACATAGGGCTCGGAGCCGAAGCCGAGGGAGGAGTCGGTGCTCGCGTGAACCACGAAGGTGCCGTAGCCATCGCCGTCGAGGTCGCGGTAGCAGGTGATCCAGCCGTCGCAGTCGTAGTCGTAGGCGTTGCCGTCGGTGTCGTTGCCGGGCACGCCGACGTTGTAGGTGGAGTCGAGGTAGGCGTTGGCGTTGTCGTCGTGGCAGTCGTACTCGTCGTTGCCGACGCCACCCACCGCCGCGTAGCCGTTGGCCTCGATGTCGGACTGGTTGGTGGTGTACCAGGAGGATGCGGCATCGACGAGCCCCGTGAGGGAGTCGAGACCACATGCGTAGTACACGAGGCCAGCCTCGTCACCGGAGGTGATGCCCGCGGGGTAGTCGTCGACGTAGTCGTCGTTCTCCGCGAACATGTCGTAGGTGATCATGGTCCCGGTGGTCAGGGTACGGACCTCGGTGCCGTAGCCGTCGTCGTCCTGATCCAGGTAGCAGTCGACGTAGCCATCGCAGTCGTCGTCGAAGGCGTTGCCGACGATCTCCGCGGCGGCCTCCGGGTTGGCGGACGCCTCGTTGTCGTGGCAGTCGAAGTAGTCGTCGTTGCTCTCCCCGCCCGCGACGGTGGTGAGGGCCACGGCGTCGAGGCAGTTGAGGTACTCGTCTGCCGCGACGATGTCGGCGTCCCAGCCGTTCGAGGTGCCCGCGGGGAAGTCGGTCTCCACGACGGCGCCGCCGAAGCCATCACCGTCGAAGTCCGAGTAGCACTCGAACACGCCATCACAGTTCTCGTCCACCGCGGCGTAGTTGGTCACGTCGCCGACGTGGTTGATGTAGGCGCTGCCGGTCAGGCCCACGGAGGAGGTGCCACCGGCCACCGCGAAGGTGTTGCCCGGAACCTCGGCCAGGCCGTTGCCCGGGTAGATGTGGTCCATGCCGACGCCATCGTGGCAGTCGCCACCGACCGTGGCGAAGCTGAGGTAGCCGGCATCGGAAGAGGTGAGGCCGTTGTAGCTGTTGTACGCCGCAGCGTAGCTGCTGCAGGCGCCGGAACCGTTGAGGTTGCCCGTCAGGCCGGCATCGGCGAGCAGGAGCTCACCGCTGGTGGAGCCGCCGAAGCCGTCGCCATCGGCGTCGACGTAGCACTCGAGATCACCGTCGCAGTCCTGGTCGCCTTCTCCGATCGCCTCGCTCGGGTTGCCCGGGTAGACGGTGACGGCGTTGTCGGCGCAGTCCCAGGGCTCGACACCGACGAGTCCGGAGCCATCGAGCACGAGGGCCTCGTTGGCGCCCGCGCAGGTGATGGTGAGCAGGGGGTCGGTGGCGGCGTCGAGCTCGGAGTCCTCGACGAACGGCCATGAACCGGCTGCCGGGGTCCAGGTGCCGCTGCTGGGGTAGGTCAGGTCGATGCCGTCTGCGGTGTTGGCATCCCAGGACGGAGAATCCCAGCTGGCGTACCAGTCGTCCGGGTGCAGGGCCACACCGTCGCCGTCGCCATCGTTCAGGCAGAGCGCGCTGCCGTCGCAGTCGTCGTCGTAGGCATTGCCGGGAACCTCGTTGACCAGGATCCAGCCGACGCTGTCGCAACCACCGCTACCGTTGGGTGCCTCGTAGTCGAAGGTGACCGGATCGAGGCAGAGCGTGGCGCCCGGATGGAAGAGATCGTTGTCGACCTCGGGGTTGTCGGAGTCAGGGGTGTCGTGGCAGTCACCCTGTTCGTCGGCGCGGTACTGACGGTTGTCGCAGCTCAGGTAGGTGCTGGAGTCGGTCCACTGGGCTGCGGCCCAGTGATCGGTTCCGCCGTAGGTCTCCTGGGCCATCTCGGGTGTACCCACGATGGTGCTGCCGCTGTCGTCGTAGGCGCGACCGAAGCCGTCGTTGTCTTCGTCGACGTAGCAGTCGAAGGTGCCGTCACAGTCCTCGTCGACATCCTGACCGTTGCTCTGGACGATCTCGTCGACGAGATCGAGGGCCACGGACTCGTGGACCGACGGGTCTTCGTCGTCGCAGTCGCCTCCGACGGATGCGTAGCCGGTGGTCTCGCACTGGGAGGCACCACCGGCGAACAGGGCCGCCACCGTGCCGAAGTCGGACGCGGACTGGTCCTCGACCGCATCTGCGGTCTGCAGACCGAAGCCATCGCCATCCGAGTCGAGGTAGCAGGTGACCTGGCCGTCACAGTCACGGTCGTAGTCGTCGCCGATGTCCTCGGGCGCGCCCGCATAGATGGTGGGAGCGTTGCTGTCGACGCAGTCGTCGGCCGCGGAAGCGGCGACGGTGACGCTGGATGCTGCACCCGCGCCGTCGACGAAGGAGCTGGTGGACGCGCAGATGCCGGAGTTGGCGGTGGAGCCGGGCGTGACCGCGACGAAGACGGTGCCCGTCTGGGTGGTGCTCCCATAGTCCGTGACGAGGCTCGACGAGACGCTGCCACCCACGAGACCGCCATCGTAGTTCACGCTGGTGGTGCCGTGTCCGTCGTCGTCGCTGTCGACGACACAGGCGATGAAGCCATCGCAGTTGCTGTCGGTGCGGGTCGCCGTGCCGTTGGACCCGATGGCCTCCGCCGTGGAGCCGGGGAACACGGTGCCCACGCCGTCGGCGCAGTCGCCGAACTCGGTGGCGTGCCCCGCGTTCGAGCAGGTGTCGGGGCAGTCGACCGTGCCGCAGGTCTCGACCTCGTAGCCGTTGGTCTCCCAGTTGCTGACCTGGGTGGCGTTCGCCAGCCGGACGCCCGTGTACTCGGTGGTGACCGCGGTGGCGCCCCAGCCGTCGCTGTCGCCGTCGGCGTAGCAGAAGACATAGCCGTCGCAGTTGTAGTCGATCGTGGAGGCGGCATCGCCAGTGGAGATGGCCTCACCGGTGGCGTCCGGGTTCACCGCGCTGTCGGTGTCGTCGCAGTCGTCGGCGGTGTCGTCGCGGAGCTTCCAGGACGATCCCGGGAGGGGGTTGGTGGTGTTGGCCGTGGTGGACGTGACGAGCAGGGCCTCGACGTGGCCGTCGAGGTTGCCGAAGTACATGTTGTCGCAGGTTGCCTGGTAGGTATCCGCGGCCAGGGTCACCCGTGCGAGCTGCGTGGCCGACGTGGTGGCGTGCCCATCACCGTCGCGGTCGAGCAGGCAGTGGACGACGCCGTTGCAGTCGTAGTCTTCGCCGTAGGCGCCGCCGTCCGTGCTGTTGTCCGGATCGTAGGCGTCGCCGGTGTTGGCGTCGTCGTTGCAGTCGTCGTCGACGTCCGAGACACCCTCGGAGGTCATCGTCTCGCCGCCCGCGGTGTTCACGCACCACAGACCGGAGGTGTCGGGGTCACCGTTTCCATCGCCATCGGCATCCGCGAAGTAGGTCTCGGGGTAGATGGTGCCGTCGGTGTCGTTGCAGTCGCACACGCCCGAGACCGCGAACGCGGCCGCCATCACACCATCGGAGGACGACGCGTCGTTCGGGCCGAACACCACGCCCGCGGCGGCGGTGCTCGCGCTGCCCGGGAACGGGTTGGAGGTCTGCCAGGAGATGGTGCCGTCGCGGGTGTAGCCGTCGGCGTCCTCGTCGCGATCGTAGCCGAAGGCCAGATCCTCGAGCTCGGGGGCCTGGACGAAGGCCTGGAAGAGATCCACCTCGACCCACACCGACTCGCCGTAGCACAGCCGAGCGCCGTTTCCGAAGGAGGCGGAGCCGTAGTCGGTGTCGGTGACGGCGTACTGGGCACTGCTGTTCGAGCCCATGAGTGCAAACAGGGAGAAGCCGTCGAAGAGGTTGCCACTCGTGGCGGCGGCCACCGTGGAGCCGTCGGCGCCCCAGCAGTCGACGTACAGCTCGATGTCGCTGCCGTCGGACGGGATGTCGCCGGTCGGCGTGAGCGAGGTCATGAAGCCGAAGGCATCGGACAGCGGTTGGGGCGTGGGGGTGGAGGTGTCTTCGAACGCGAAGGGAGCGGTGGTGCCGTCTGCGTTCACCGACACCGTGGCCAGGTGGTCGAAGTACTCGTCGTGCAGCGCGTCGCTGAACTCGAGGGACACAGAGCTGACGCCGTGGATCTTGTTGCTCGCGGAGCCACCACGGGCGGCGAACTCGATGCCGGTGAAGGCGGTGTAGGTGTGCGAGGCGTCGGCGTCGTCGTCGAAGGAGCCGTCGAAGCCGGAGATGCGGATCAGGAGGTCCTGATCACAGTCGGCGTTGCCGAACTGGTGTTCGACCGTGAAGTTGACGCCCTCGAAGATGCCGCCGGTGCCGTTGTCGCTCGCGAGTCCGCTGACGTCTTCGTTGGTCGGCGTGATGACGGTTCCGGCCGTGACCGCCGCGGAGCTGGGATCGAAGGTGAGCCGGACCGTGTGGGTGGCGGCATCGGCGTCGTCGGTGGTGACCTTCAGCTCGAAGGACTTCTGCGAGTCGTCCGTGGTGTCGCTGAAGCGGATGGTGAACTCGAGGGCGCTCGGAACCTCGACCGTGCCGGTGAGATCAGGCGCCTGGATGCTCGTGTCGAGCGGGAAGTACTGCACCTCCGCGCTCGAGGAGCCTCCCACGCCCGTGAGCAGCACGTTCGACGCGGTCGTGGGGGACTGCACGGCGTATGCGAACGTGGTGCTGTGGGCGGTCGTGAACCCGAGATCCCCGCGAAGATCGGTGCCACTCGCGACAGGGGTGTCATCGCTGGTGATCAGGCACGACTCCGACCCCTGTGCGCCGACCAGGGTGACGGATGCATCCTCGTCGAGGGAGCCGAGGTCGAGGTGCCACTGGCGGTTCGTGGAGTCCGTGCTCTCCGGAGCCGTCGCGAGGTGGTCGCGGATCCACCGCGCGGGCGTCGCGCCGACCAGCGTAGCGCTGTCGACGTACTCGTTGAAGTCGGCGTACAGGCGTGCATTCGCGCTACCGCTCGGAGCGGAGGCGTCGTATGCCACCGTGCTCGTGGCGGAGAAGTTGGCTCCCAACCAGTCGCTCAGCAGGAGCTCGGCATCCGCGGCGGTCGAAGGGCAGTATCCGGCCCCCGCCCCGACGCCCGCCCCGGCTACGGGGGCGGCAGCGAATGCAAGTCCGGTCAGAAGGAGTCCGCGAGCAGTCAAATTCATTGGATTCGTCCATGGATTACGACGAACCCGATCTAGCATCTATCCCGGTGACGGCTCGACCCCTACTGGGCCCTGCGAGCCCCCAGTGATGAAAAATCGCCTCAAATGGTGGCTATGGGCACACGAAACGCTGCGTTCGTCCGAAGCCCGACCGTACCGATATCCATCAACGGTGGCGCATCCGAGGACCGTCGCCCACCTTCGGTACAGGTGGCAAGAGCGCCCGAACCTCCCGCCTAATCGTCGTCTTCCAGCATACGCTGCGGGGCATCGTCGATGTCGTCGAATTGACCCTGACGCACCGACCAGACGAACAGGGCGACGAACACCGCCCCGAGGACGATGGCGAGGGGAACCAGGAAGAAGAGTGCACCCATGTCGACCTCTCTGCAGGGTCGGATCTAGTCGGATGGGCGCTTCGCGCAAGCACGGAGGCCGGATTGGGTGGCCCCACGGACCCCGGGCCGGGAACGTTCCGCCACGGGCCCGGTACTTCCGCCCTGCCCCTTGGATCCAACCCGTACCACCCCTACCATGGCGCCCGCCCCAGACCCCTCGGGAGTCCCCATGAACCGGTTCGTTGCTGCCGCCGTCCTGCTGGCGCTGTCCCCCCTCGCCGCGGCCACCGGGCCCCTCCGGATCCAGTCCGAGCCCTACGAGCTGCCGACACCGGCGGATCCATTCCACCTCATCCTGCACGACCCGGTCGGTCGGCCCGCGCCGTCCACTGCCTGCGACGTCGATCTGTGCCGATCCCTGGTGGCCCTCATCGACAGCGCCGAGGAGACGCTCGATCTCGCCATCTACGGACTGCGGGGCCAACCGGCCATCTTCGAAGCGCTCGTTCGCGCACAGCAACGCGGTGTGCAGGTACGGGGCGTGGTGGATCGCACCACCGATGGTCGCAACTACTACAAGGACACCGACCGGCTGGTGAAGGCCCTGGGCACCGTGCGCGATGATCTCGCCGTCGACATCCGCACGGCCGCCACCCGAGAGCCCTACGATCCCGAGGCCTCACGGTGCTGGATGGCACGCCCGGAGGGCTTCGACGGCCCAGCCCAGTGCGTCGGCTACGCCGTGGGCGACGACTGCCTCCTGGCCGTCCATGCCTCCCGTGAGATGCCCCTGTTCGAGGGGGAGATCATGCACGACAAGTACGTCGTCGCCGACGGCCGGTACCTGTGGATGGGCTCCACCAACCTCTCCGACTCCGGCACCGGCGGCTACAACGCCAACCTCGTCGGCCTGTGGAACGCCCCGGAGCTCGCGTCCTGGTACGTCCGCGAGTTCGAGCAGATGTACGCGGGTGCCTTCCACCGCAGCAAGAAGGGTCATGGCCCGATGCACACCACCTTGCATGGCGGCATCCGTGTGCAGGCGCTCTTCACCCCCCAGGACACCCCGATCGACCAGGCGGTCCGCCCGCTGATCCAGCAAGCCCGCCAGCGCATCGACGTCGGCATCTTCTTCCTCACCCACAAGGGGATCGCCCGTGATCTCATCGCGGCCCACGAGCGCGGGGTGCGGGTGCGGGTCATCCTCGACGCCACCGCCGCCAGGAACGGGTACACCAAGCACGAGCTGCTGCGAGCGGCCGGCATCCCCGTGAAGATCGAGAACTGGGGCGGCAAGATGCACATGAAGTCCGCGGCCATCGATGGGGAGGTCGTGATCATGGGCTCGATGAACTGGACCAGCGCGGGCAACCACACCAACGACGAGAACACGCTGATCGTGCAGCACGAGGCGTCCGCGGCCCGGTATCACGCCTTCTTCGACGAGCTGTGGGCCGCCATCCCGGATCGCTGGCTCCACGGTCGTCCCGATCCCGAGTCCCTCGACTCCACCACCGCCTGCACCGACGGCACCGACAACGACTTCGACCACCTCGACGACGCCGAGGATCCAGGCTGCGGCACCACACCGCCCGCCCTTCCTCCCCTGCCCTCCTACGTGCGCGTGCCCCGGGCAGGCGGTGACGGCGTCCTCAAGGGCAACATCTCAAGCGCCGGAAACCGCACCTTCCACGTGCCTGGGGGCGAGTACTACGACCGTGTCCGGATCGACGAGAACATCGGCGAAGGATGGTTCTGCTCCGAAGAGGACGCGATGGCCGCGGGATTCCGTCGTTCTGGCCGCTGACACCCCTGCAAACAGCCCGCGAAAGCCTGCCTGCCGGGGTGGAACCGAATGCCCGGATCTGATAGGCCCCACCCGGTGAACCCTCGTCCGCGCGGTCGGGGGCGAGACGATTCCATCCATGAGACCCGGAGCTGACTGTGACTGACGTCAAGAACACTTTCGGCGCCCGCGATACCTTCGAGCTGCCCAACGGCAACGAGGCGGTCATCTACCGCCTGTCCGCACTTGAAGATGCTGGCCACTGCAAGCTGTCTGAACTGCCCTACACCATCCGCGTCCTGCTCGAGGCAGCGCTGCGCAAGCACGACGGCTTCCTCGTCCGCGACGAGGACGTCCTGAACATCGCGAAGTGGTCCCCCTCTGCCGAGGCCGTGGAGATCCCCTTCAACCCCGCCCGCGTCATCCTGCAGGACTTCACCGGTGTTCCCGCCGTCGTCGACCTCGCAGCCCTGCGCAACGCCATGGAAGACCTCGACGGCGACCCCACGAAGGTCAACCCCGCGGTCCAGGTCGACCTCGTCATCGACCACTCCGTGCAGGTCGACTACTCCGGCCGCTACGCCGATGCGGCCGAGCGGAACATGAAGATCGAGTACCACCGCAACCAGGAGCGCTACGAGTTCCTGAAGTGGGGCCAGGAGAACCTCGACAACTTCACGGCCGTTCCCCCGGGACGCGGCATCGTCCACCAGGTCAACCTCGAGTACATCGCCTCCGTGGCGCACTCCGGTGACGACGCCCAGGGTGGCACCGTCTACTACCCCGACTCCCTGGTCGGCACCGACTCCCACACCACCATGATCAACGGCCTGGGTGTCCTGGGCTGGGGCGTCGGCGGCATCGAGGCCGAGGCCGTCATGCTCGGCCAGCCCATCTACATGCTGCTGCCCGAGGTCATCGGCTTCAAGCTCACCGGCACCCTGAAGCCCGGTGTCACCGCCACCGACATGACCCTGCGCATCGTCGAGATGCTCCGCGAGAAGGGCGTCGTCGGCAAGTTCGTCGAGTTCTACGGTGAGGGCATGCGTCAGCTCGCCCTGGCAGACCGCGCCACGATCGCCAACATGGCGCCCGAGTACGGCGCCACCTGTGGCTTCTTCCCCGTCGACGAGCGCACCCTCGAGTACATGCGCCTCACCGGCCGCGACGACGACCACGTGGCCAACGTCGAGGCCTACTACAAGGAGCAGGGCCTGTTCGCCGGCGCCGACGCTCCCCACCCGCAGTACACCGACACCCTCGAGCTCGACCTCGGCGAAGTCGTCCCCGCACTGTCCGGCCCGAAGCGTCCCCAGGACCGCGTCAACCTGTCCGACATGCAGACCCACTTCGTCGACAGCCTCACCGCTCCCCTCGGCCTGCACGGCCACGGCGTGGCAGAGGACGACCTCGGCACCAACGTGCCAGTCGAGGGTGAGGACTACAGCCTGTCCCACGGCAACGTGGTGATCGCGGCCATCACCTCCTGCACCAACACCTCCAACCCCTCCGTCATGATCGGTGCGGGCCTGGTGGCGCAGAAGGCACGCAAGCTCGGCCTGAACACCAAGCCCTGGGTCAAGACCTCCCTCGCCCCCGGCTCCCGCGTGGTCACCGAGTACTACAAGCGCGCCGGCCTCGAGGACGACCTGGCTGCCCTCGGCTTCAACACCGTCGGCTACGGCTGCACCACCTGCATCGGCAACTCCGGCCCCCTCGCCGAGAACATCGAGAACGCCATCGTCGAGGGCAAGCTCGTCGCCGGCTCCGTGATCTCCGGCAACCGCAACTTCGAGGGTCGCGTCCACAACAACGTGAAGGCCTCCTACCTGGCCTCCCCTCCGCTGGTCGTGGCCTACGCCATCGCGGGCACCCTGAACATCGACCTGCAGAACGACCCCATCGGTCAGGACAAGGACGGCAACGACGTCTTCCTGAAGGACATCTGGCCCACGCCGGAAGAGGTCCAGGCCACGATGGACGCCTGCATCACCCCCGCGATGTTCCGCGAGAAGTACGGCGACGTCTCCGACGAGCCCCGCTGGAACAGCATCGAGGTCTCCGAGTCCGATCTGTACGACTGGAAGGACTCCTCCACCTACATCCAGCTCCCCACGTTCTTCCAGGGTCTCACCCCCGAGGTGAAGCCCATCGAGCCCATCCACGACGCACGCGTCCTGCTCAAGCTCGGCGACTCGGTCACCACCGACCACATCTCCCCCGCAGGCAAGATCCCCGCGAACGGTCCTGCAGGTCGCTACCTGAAGAGCAAGGGCGTCGAAGAGGCCGACTTCAACAGCTTCGGCTCCCGCCGCGGCAACCACGAGGTCATGATGCGCGGCACCTTCGCCAACGTGCGCATCCGCAACCAGGTCGCTCCGGGCACCGAGGGTGGCTACACCACGCACTTCCCCACCGGCGAGGTCGAGTCCGTCTTCGACGCCGCCATGAAGTACGTGGATGCCGGCACGCCCCTGGTCGTCCTCGCGGGCGAGCAGTACGGCACCGGCTCCTCCCGTGACTGGGCCGCCAAGGGCACCTACCTGCTGGGCGTCAAGGCCGTCATCTCCAAGTCCTTCGAGCGCATCCACCGGTCCAACCTGGTGGGCATGGGCGTGCTGCCCCTGTGCTTCAAGGATGGCGAGAGCCACGAGACCCTCGGCCTCGACGGCACCGAGTCCTTCAGCATCCCCACGCTGAACGACGACGTGAAGCCCCTGCAGACCCTGCAGGTCGTCGCCAAGAAGACCGACGGCACCGAGGTCACCTTCGACACCACCGTGCGTCTCGATACGCCCGTCGAGGTCGACTACTACCGCAACGGTGGCATCCTCCACACCGTGGTGCGCAACCTCGCCGCCAAGTGATGTGAGAGGCCCACGCGGCTTCGAGGCCCCCCGAGCAGCAGCTCGGGGGGCCTTCTTCGTGTTGGACCCTCCCGTGGGTCGCCCAGGCCCCGTGGGTCGGGCCAGAGTCCTCCCCCGTCCGTCCCAAGACGACGAAAGGCCCCGGGGACGAACCCCGAGGCCTTCTCTCGCACTCCGAAGAGCTCAGTCGCGCATGTGCTCGGCCATGTAGTTCTGGTCGCCGAGGCGATCCATCAGGCTGAGCTGAGTCTCGAGCCAGTCGAGGTGCTCCTCCTCGGAGGTGAGGATCTCCTGGAGCATCACGCGGGTGCCGTTGTCGCCGAGCTCACGCAGGCGGTCGATGGCCTTGTTGAGGCGAGGAATGGCTTCCTTCTCGACCTCGAGATCGAGCCGGAACATCTCGCGCACGTTCTCGCCGATGCGGACGCGGTTGAGGCGCTGCATGTTGGGCAGGCCATCGAGGTACAGGATGCGGTCCATCAGGGTGTCCGCATGCTTCATCTCGTCGATGGACTCGTGGTAGACCTTCTCCGCCAGGTGCAGAAGACCCCAGTGACGAAGCATCCGCGCATGCAGGAAGTACTGGTTGATGGCGGTCAATTCGCCAGTCAGGATCTCGTTCAGCAGCTTGACGACCTCGTCCTTGCTGCCGTACAGCTCATCAATGGCGCTCATGGAGGCCCTCCCCTTTGCCGTGTGGGGAAAAGCTACTTCGCGGCCACCACGAGGTCAATCTCACGTTGATCGCGTGCACGCACGCGCTGCAACATGGCCCGCACGTCACACGCGCAGGACCCGCAGTCGCCACCGGCACCCGAGCACTCGCGAATCGCCCGAACACTGGTGTGTCCCTGGCGAATCAGTCCTTCGATGTCCTTGTCCTTCACACCGTGGCAGAGGCAGACGTACATGTGGGCTCCTGGGAGGGAACCATTGATAACCGATTTCAATATCGACCCGCATCCAGGAAATTGAAATTGGAAGTCAAGACCGGTCAGGGCCATCCACGACCTTCGACCTGGGCCTCGGCGCGTCCTGCCCTCAGCGCGACGCGACGTCGTCGGACCACCGGGCACACAGGTCGGCGGCCCCGCTGGCGTCCATTCCGCCATCCCACAGGCCCTGCACGGCAGACACGCACGCCCCCGCCTCGCCGTCACGGGCACGCGAGACGGCGCGCTGGGCCTGACGGATCTCGTCGAGCACGGACGGGTGCCGGAGCAGTTCCTTGGGGCAGGTCGGGGCATCGAAGCGCTCACAGGAGCGCGCCGCCCGCTTCACCATGTCCGCGACCATCGGCATCGGCCGGATGGCCATGGAGCGCCCCAGGGAGCTCCAACCCCGGCCGGCATCCCCGTGGTCCCACTGCAGCCGGGCGAGCTCCACGTAGCAGGAGGCACAGCGGGGCTCGTCGCGCACCCACCGTTCCGCCAGGGCCACGGCCTGATCGTGGCGGCCCAGCATCTCGAGCGCCCGGGCCTTCGGCATGCAGCGGGCCGCGTTCAGGTAGTCGGATCGTTCCGCGATGTTGCACGCCTCCAGCGCGGTGTAGGGATCCGATTCCTTCAGGGCCAGACGGGCCAGCGCCCCCAGCCACCGGGGAGACACGTTGCGCATCCGCTCCAGCCACCAGCCCGTGACGGGCAGCCAGCCGTACAGCTCGTCCATCGTCGAGACGGGCACCTGGTCGAACGGGGCGCCGCGACGCAGCATGTCCGCGCCGAACTCGGCCGCCTGCATGACCTCGCCGGCCTCCCGGGCCCACCGTGCCCGCATCAGCGGCGTGCGCAGATCCCAGGGATCTCGTTGCTCGGACCGCTCCAGCAGCTGTGCGGCACGCTCCATCCGCCCCTGCCGGGCCGCGGACGACGCCTGGAACCGAAGGACGTGCCCCGAGTCCTCGAAGCGTACAAGGGCGGCCTGCCCCTCGGGCGAGTCCGCGATGGCCATCCAGCCGAGCTCGTTCCAAGGAGCGATCCGTCGCAGCTCGGCAGCCGCCTGCAGCGGGTCGTCGCCCTGCTCGACACGCTCCACGAGACCAGCCTCGGCTCCACGGACGTAGAGGAATCCGACGCAGGCGATGGCCACGACGGACATCACGCCCGCCGGAACCAGGCGACGTGAGGACATCCCCGGGACGGGACGGGTCCCGGGGCGCCAGATGAGCCCGGCCAACAGCGCCGCCAACACCACGAGGCCAGGAAGGTGCAGGGGGAAGTCGACGAGGCAGATGGCACCCGCCCCCACGAAGGCCTGCCGCAGCAGGTTGGTGCGTCGCACGCCCCTGGGGGTCTCCATGGCGCGCCGGTGTCGGGCGAGCAGCCACAGCCCCACGGCCCCACAGGCCGCGCCCCACAGGCCCACCTCGGCCAGGACCTCGAGCAGATCGCTGTGCGCGTGGTGGAAGGTGGCGGAGGAGGGAAAGCTGCGGAACGGCGGGTAGGCGTCCTGGTAGCCCCCCGCACCCACACCGAACATCCAGTGATCGGCGATGAGCTGGAGCGTGTCGAGGTACTGCAGCGCCCTGCCCTTGGCAGAATTCGTCCACCAGGTGCGCTCCACGAACTGCAGCCACAGCGCCACGCCGGCTCCGAGGAAGGCCACGAGCACACCGATGTTCCAGGGGCGCAGGGTCTTCCACCGGCCGTTTCGCAGGGCCATGTAGGCCCCCCAGGCACACAGGCCCGCGAACAGCGAGGCCGACCGGGACAGCCAGGCCAGCGCGAGGATGCTCGATGCGGTCAGTCCGAACAGCAGGCGGAGTCCGACGTGCTCGTCGCTCTTTCGGAGCGCCCTCACGAGGGAGGGCCACAGGAGCAGACACACGAAGGCGAAGTGGTTCGGGTTGACCATCGTGCCCCACAGGGACGCGTTGGGCGTGGAGCGGAACTCCCACACCCCGAACAGGGTGTTCCAGCCCAGGAGCTGGTGCAGCCAGGCCACCCCGACCCAGGCCACGGCGAAGCCCGCCAGGAACCGTCGGGTGCCCCTGTGTCCCAGCTCCTGCCGGACCTGCAGACCGACCACGAAGAACAGGCCGGCGAGGAACCACAGGGTGAGGCCCTCCACCACACCCGGCCAGCGGTAGCCCAGGGTGTGCAGGTCTGCGGACGGGAAGGCCTCCTGCATGCCCGGGCTCACCAACGACGAGACGGAGGGGGGAACGGGCACGAGACCCGGCAGCAGGGCCAGGAAGCCGATCGCCCACAGCGACCAGCCCTCCGGGGTCCACCAGGCGACGCCGCGGTCCCGCGCGCGCCACAGGACCAACCACATCCCGACGAGCCCACACAGCGCCAGCGCCGCTCGGGGCATCGGCTCGACGGCGCCGGAGCTTCCCAGGATGATGGCGATGGCGATGCCGGCCACCACCGTCAGGACGTGGGAGCGGCGCGACACCTCGCGGGAGGACGCCTTCAGTTGGTCTCGCTGTTGCTCCGGCATCCACCTACCCCGATGCTATAGTCCAGCAGTCCTGGTCCCCCGACAGGTATCAGATGCGCAGGTCCTCCAAAAGACCCTGGCATGCTCGACCTCCGAGCCTGCATGCCCACGACATCACGGTCCCCCCCACCGCTGGGCCGGGGGAACGTCTGGATTCCTGGCTCGGCAAGCTCGCCCGACGCACCCGACTCGCACGCCGGCTTTCCATGCTCTCGGCAGGAGGGACCCTCGCCGTGATCGGGGCTCTCGCCCTCGGGATCCTGCCCGGAAGCACCGGTGACGACGGCCAGCTCGTGCTCCTCGTGGTCCACAGCCTGCTGGCCATATGCGCCGGCACGGCCATGGACGCGGGGAGCAAGGCGTGGCGGATGCTGGCCCTCGCGCGCTATCCGGGCCACGAACAGACGGGTAGGCAGTACTATCCATCCGTCGTGGCCGCAGGCTTCCTCGCGGCCATCAGTCTTCTGATCAACGCCACCATGATGGTCTCCCGGATCCTCTGATGGTGGTCCGGCCGGCCCGTTCCAGGGTCCGGCGTCCCTGGAGGTTCCGCGATGGCGGAGAAGAAGCTGCCGCTTCACTGGAAGATCCTCATCGGCATGCTGGCCGGCGCAGTCGTCGGCCTGCTCATCAACCTTCTCGGCATCGATGCGGCCACGGTGGAGCAGTGGCCCGGTCCGGTGGCCTGGATCGCCACCCAGCTCGCCGAGCTCGTGGGCTTCACCGGCGACCTGTTCCTGCGCGGCTTGCGGTTCGTCGCAGTGCCGATCGTGCTGTTCTCCCTCATCGTGGGCGCGAGCAGCGTCAGCGACATCCGCAAGCTGTCCCGCATCGGCAGCCGCACGGTGCTGATCTACATGGCCACCACCACGGTCGCCATCACCATCGGCGTGGTGCTCGCCAACCTCACCCGCCCGGGCACCCGCATGCCCAAGGACACCCAGGACGAGCTCATCGCCCAGGGCGCCGAGGCTGCCAGCGCCAAGCTGCAGGTGGCGGAGGCCCGCGACATCTGGGACACCCTGCTGTCCATCGTGCCCTCGAACCCCTTCAAGGCGCTCGCCGAAGGCGACATGCTCCAGGTCGTCTTCATCGCCATGACCATCGGCATCGTCCTCACGCTCCTGCCGGCCGAGAAGTCCCAGCCGGTCATCGCCCTGGTCGACGCACTCAACGACGTGGTCATCAAGATCGTCGACCTGATCATGAAGACCGCGCCCATCGCCGTGTTCGCCCTGCTCGCCAAGGTGATGGCCCAGCTCGGCCTCGACCTCATCGCCGCCCTCGTCACCTACAGCCTCACCGTGCTGACCGGTCTGCTCGTCATGGTGCTGCTGGTCTACCCCGCCCTGCTGAAGACCTTCACGAAGGTGCCCGTGCGACGGTTCTTCCAGGCCATCGCGCCGGCCCAGCTGCTGGCGTTCTCCTCGTCGAGCTCCACCGCCACGCTCCCCGTCTCGATGGAGTGCGTCGAGAAGCGCGTCGGCGTGTCCGACGAGGTCACGTCCTTCGTGCTGCCCCTCGGAGCCACGCTGAACATGGACGGAACGGCGCTGTACCAGGGCGTCGCCGCCATCTTCATCGGACAGCTCTACGGCTTCGACCTGTCGCTGGCGGACCAGGTGACCATCGTCATCACCGCCACCCTCGCCAGCATCGGCACCGCGGGCGTGCCGGGCGTGGGCATCGTGATGCTCGTCATCGTGCTGCAGTCCATCGACATCCCGACCGACGCCATCCAGGGCGGTATCGCCATGATCCTCGGTGTCGATCGCATCCTCGACATGTGTCGCACGGTCACGAACATCTCCGGTGACTGTACCGTGGCCACGGTCATCAGCTCCCTGGAAGGCGAGACCCTCGAGCCCCACCCGGACTTCCTCGAAGGCTGACGCCCCCTCAACGCACGAAGGCCCGCCTCCCCTCAGGGAAGGCGGGCCTTTCCACGTCCGGCTGGCTGCGTCAGCCGATGTAGGTGGCGAGCAGCTTCTGCACGGCGCCGGGGTTCGCCCGGCCCTTGGTGGCCTTCATCACCTGGCCCATGAAGAAGCCCGTGAGACGGCGATCCCCCTGGGCGTAGCGAGCGGCCTCGGCCGGGTGGGACGCCATGATCTCGTCGACCACGGCCTTGAGCGCATCCTCGTCGGAGACCTGGACGAGCCCCTTGGCCTCGGCGATCGCCTGCGGGGAGCCCCCCTCGGTGATGAGGATGGCCAGGACATCGCGGCCGAGCTTGGTCGAAAGCTTGCCCGACTCGACCATCGCGAGGAGCTCGCCGAGGGACGCGCCGGTGAGCTTGCTGCCCTCGACGCCGTCGAGGGCCGGTGCCACCTGGTTGACCACCCACTGTGCGGCCATCTCCGGTTTCACCTTGCCGGACGCGCCCTTCACGAGCTCGACACCCTCCGGCAGACGGGCCACCTCGAAGGCGAGGTCCTCGTCGACACCGTCAGGCACCGCCTCGAAGCGCGCGGCCAGCTCGGGATCGGCAGCGAGCGCCGCCTGGCGGGCTTCGCGCTTGATCTCGGCCTGGGCCTGTGCGGACGCACGGGGATCGACCGCCTTGGGCTTGGCCGCGGCGACGGGCTGCTCGCTGGCCACGGCCCAGGAGTCCTTGAGCGCGACGACCTGGTTGAACACGAGGCCCTCGGAGACGTCCTCGGGCGCCCGGTAGGCGTAGCCGTTGCGCTCGAACTGCACGTGGCTGCCGGGGGGGATCTGCGCCGCGGCCGGCTCCACCAGGATCTGGCGGACCGTGAGGGACTCGGGGTTGAGATCCTCCATGAAGTCGCGGTCCTTGCCGGGCTCGGGGACGCTGAAGAGGCGATCGATGATCTGCAGCTTCGCCGGCACCGCCTCGTGCGCGCTCACCCAGTGGATGGTTCCCTTCACCTTGCGCCCCTGGGGCTTGCGGCCGAGGGTGTCGAAGTCCACGGAGCAGCGCAGGCCGGTGACCTTGCCGTCGTCGTCCGTGAGGACCTCTTCGCACTTGATGACGTAGCTGTGGCGGAGACGGACCTCGCCTCCGGGCACGAGGCGCTTGAAGCCAGGGACCGGCTCCACCATGAAGTCGGAGCGCTCGATGTACAGCCGGCGCCCCATGGGGATCGGGCGCTCGCCGGGCAGACCGACATCGTGGGGGAAGTCGCCGCCGACGAGGGTGTCGACCCGATCCTCATCCCAGTTCACGAGCTCGACCTCGAGGGGCTCCATCACTGCCATGCGGCGGGGGGCCTTGAAGTTGAGGTCGTCGCGGATGGCGTGCTCGAGCAGGGTCACGTCGACCAGGCTGTTGGCCTTGGCGACGCCGATGGCGTCACAGAACGCGCGGAGAGCCTCGGGCGTGACGCCGCGGCGCCGCATGCCCGCGATGGTGGGCATCCGGGGGTCGTCCCAGCCACTGACGACGCCGTCGGTCACGAGCTTGAGCAGCTTGCGCTTGGACATCAGCGTGTAGCTGAGCTTCAGGCGCGCGAACTCGGTCTGCTTGGGGGGCTGCTCGAAGCCCACGGCATCCACGAACCAGTCGTACAGCTCGCGGTTGTTCTCGAACTCGAGGGTGCACAGGCTGTGGGTGATGCGCTCGTTGGCATCCGACAGGCCGTGGGCGAAGTCGTACATCGGGTAGATGCACCAGTCGTCGCCCTTGCGGAAGTGGTGGGCGAAGCGGATGCGGTACATCAGCGGATCCCGCATCTGCATGTTGGACGCACCCATGTCGATCCTGGCCCGCAGGACCCTCGAACCCTCCGGGAACTCGCCAGCGCGCATCCGTCGGAACAGGTCGAGGTTCTCCTCGGGCGTGCGATCCCGCCAGGGGCTCGGCGTGCCGGGCTCGGTGACGGTGCCGCGGTTCTCACGGATCTGCTCGACGTTCTGATCGTCGACGTAGGCCTTGCCGTCTGCGATCAGCTTCTCTGCCCAGACATACAGCTGCTCGAAGTAGTCCGAGGCGTAGAAGACCTCGTCGGGCTCGAACCCCAGCCAGCGGACGTCCTTGAGGATGGACTCGACGTATTCCATCGACTCCTTCTCGGGGTTGGTGTCGTCGTAGCGCAGGTGCGTACGCCCACCGAACCGCTCCGCCAGGCCGAAGTTGAGGCAGATGGACTTGGCATGCCCGATGTGCAGGTAGCCGTTGGGCTCGGGGGGGAAGCGGGTGACCACCCGGCCTCCGTAGGTACCGAGCTCGGTGTCGCGGGCCACCTTGGCCACGATGAAATTCGAGGCGTTCGGGTCGGTCTTCGTCATGTTCGCCCTCTCACGGTCAGCGCACTGCCCCTATCCCGTTCCCGCCCGGGCCACACCTGCCGGGGTGTCCCCCGCCCCTTGCGCGGGACCTCGGCGCCATGCATGCTGCCCGGCAGACACAGGAGCCCCCATGTCCCGTGGACGTGACCGACATCAGGCGAAGCTGGCAGCCGTCCAGGCACTGGGCCGCCCCCTCAACCGCCGCGCGCGCTCCAGGTGCGAGCTGTGCGGCGCCTCCACCTCCCTCAAGGTCGTCGAGGTGGAGGGCAGCCCCCACGATGAGCCCCACGAGGACTGGGCGCTGATGCTGTGCGAGCGATGCGCGGGTCTGCACGACGCAAGGCGCCTGGACGCCAGCGAGCTGCGCTTCCTCGAGACGGCCGTGTGGTCCGAGCTGCAGCCCGCACAGATCCTGGCCGTCCGCATCGTACGGAAACTTGCGGATGAAGGCACTGGCTGGGCCTCGGACGTCCTGGAGGGGCTCTACCTGGATCCAGACCTGGAAGCGCTGATCTAGGGGTTACCCCGCCTCCACGGTACCCACAGGCGGTCTCAGGGCCGATTTTGCCTCTCAAGGGGCGCGCTCGCGAGGACGACTGGCCTGCAGCCAGGAGGCTCTCATGACTGCTACGCCCAAGGATCGGCTCCCGCAGGACGAATACCTGCGTCCAGAAGAGGTGGAAGCCCTGCATGACCTGCTCCAGCAACGGCTCGAGTCCTTGCTGAAGAACGCGCACGACAGCACGCTGCAGATCCAGCTGAACCCGGAAGAGGAGAAGGACGCCATCGACATGGCCGTCTCCGAGTCCAGTCGCGCCACCACGCTGCGCCTGGCCGACCGGGAGCGCACCCTGCTGCACCACATCCGCCGGGCCCTCGGACGCATCCACCAGGGCGACTACGGCACCTGCTCCACCTGCGGCGGCCCCATCACCTACCACCGGCTGATGGCCCGTCCCGTGGCCACCGAGTGCATCGACTGCCGCACGGAGCGGGAGCAGCTCCGGCGCTGAGCCGGGGGCCTTGCCCCCACGCTCCCCGAGGCGCACCGCCCCCCCCGCCCTCTGCTTGACGAATTCTGTGCAACCAGAACAGAAAAACGAGGTTCATTGGTACGCAGAAGTCATGCTCCCTCAAGGCTTCTCTTCGATCTGACATTTGAAACGTACTTGCCGCGCCATAGGCTCATGGATGCAGGTTGGACCGTTGTCCTAGACTCGCGTTGACCAAGGAATCGTGAGGAGCGCCTGCACATGCGCGTCGAGACCATCCGAATGTCCGGTGGTGAGGGCCACCTCGAGCTCTGCAACAGCGAGGGCGAGACCGCCTTGCTGGTCGACGGACTCCCGGCCGCCCTCGTGTGGACGAACGCCGGAGACCAGGGCCCGTGCACGGTGCTTCGCGCCCATGACACGGCCCACCTCGAGGAGGACGGCATCGACGCCGGCCCCCCGGTCCGAACCATCCTCCCCGAGGTGTCCCTCATGGAGCAGGTCGAGCCCCTGCTCGCGCTGTATGCGGACGGCCTGTACGAGGTGGCCTACGAGGATCACGTCGAGATGTTCGACGAGGACGATCCCCAGGAGCCGCAGGCCCCCGAGCCCTTCCTGAACTGGGTGGGCCTGAAGTCCATGGAGGCCGACGGCGGTCTGCTCCTCGGCACCCGCCCCCGCGACCTGCTCGACCCCGCCATGGTCGACAGCCTGCACCGGCGGCTGCAGCTCGGCATCCGGCCCCCCGTCGTGATCACCCGTGCCCTGCACAGCCCCGTGGCGTTCATCCTCGATGGCCACCACCTCATGGAGGCCTACCAGCGTCTCGGTCAGCCTGTACCCGTGCTGACCATCACGTCGCTGCAGCCCCGGCAGCTGTCCCCCGAGGAGGGCTGCGAGCTCATCCGACTCGCCTACGCCCAGATCGCCGACATCACGGCAGCCCACTACCGGGCGAGCCGCCTCGCGCACCAGCGCAGGCACGCGGTCGGCCAGGCCCACTGAGCCCGTTCCGGACGCACGAAGGGCGCGCCCGCCGAGCTGGCGGGCGCGCCCTGTGCTGTTCCGGACGCAGCCTGGGTGGCTCAGCCTTCGTCTTCGGAAGGTGAGACCACCATCATCAGGTAGCGATCCTCGTCGAGCAGCTCGTTGGCCGTCTTGCGGATGCGCTCCGCGTCGACCTTCAGCAGCCGCCGCTCGTACTCGAGCATGTCGTGGGGGTTCTCGCCCCGACGCAGGTAGGAGGTGAGCTCTGCCAGCCAGAAGCCGTTATCCTTGGACTCGCTCTCGCGCTTGCGCAGCTGCTGGGTGGTGAGGGTCGCCATGTAGCTGGAGCCGACCTTCTCCGACTTCACCTGCTCGATGACCTCCCACATCGCCTCGATGAGCTCCTTCTCCCGGGAGGGGTCGCCCTCGAAGCTGATCTGGATCTGGTACGCCCCCCTGGGAATGCTGGCCGCGTTCGTGGTGACGGAGACGCCGTAGGTGCCGCCGAGCTCCTCCCGCAGCTTCTCGCCCATGCCGGTCTTCAGGACCTCACCGAGCGCCATCAGCTCCATGCGGTTCTCCGGCGTGGCATCGAAGGGGCCGTAGAAGGCCGTCTTCACCCGGAAGCGGGGCGTGGAGCCGCGATCCGCCCGGATGACCCTCGCCTGATCGATGGGACGCCGCCCCCGGTCGACCCAGGTGTCGGCCTTGCCCTCCGCCGGCAACGAGGCGAGGTAGCGCTCGGCCAGCGGCCGGAGCTCCTCGGGCGTGACGTTGCCGACGAACAGGAAGGTCATGTCGGACAGGTTGCTGAAGCGCTGGTTGTAGATGCGCTCGGAGCCTTCGAGGGACATCTGCTGCAGATCCTCGACGACCCAGGGGTTGGCCCGGATGTCGTCGCCCCACAGGGTCTCGGACCACAGCTGCTCCGCCTTGTAGTCGGGCAGGTTCACCTCGTTGCGCAGGCCCTCGAGCCGGCGCTCCTTCTCCCGATCGAAGGCCGACTGCTCGAAGCGGGGCTCGGTGAGACCGAGCACCAGCAGCTGCATGGCCGTCTCCAGGTCGCCGCGGGAGGAGCCGCCGGTGACCCCCTCGAAGTACTCGCCGATGTAGGGGGCCACATGGACCCGCTTGCCCGCCATGAGCCGGGACAGGGTGATCGCATCGTGCTCGGCCACGCCGGACTCGAGCATGATGGAGCCCGAGGTGACGCCCGCGATGTAGTCCTGATCGTCGATCAGGCTCAGGCCACCTGGGGCGAACGCGGAGAACAGGACCACGTCCGAGCGGAAGTCGGTGGACTTCACGAGGACCCTCGCGCCATTGGACAGGGTCCAGGTGTGCAGGTCCAGGGCCTCGTCGTAGGTCTCGGCGACCACGGAGCCCGGCGTGGGCAGGGTGCTCATCAGGGGAACGGCCTCTGCCTCGGCCTTGGGCGGCTCGATCTGCATCGCGCCCACCTCGTCGATCACCGCGAGCAGCTGGGCGTCCGTGGGAACGGCCAGGCCGGGCTTGTCGGGCATGATCGCCATCACCGACCGGCTCTTGCCGGTCAGCCACTCGTCTCGCACGTGGGCGTTGATCTCGTCGGCGGAGATGTCGGGCACGTAGGCCTGCACCATGGCATCCTCGTACTCGATGCCGGGCATCGGCTCGCCGGTGAGGTACACCCGCAGCAGCTCCTCGATGTGCTCGGCGGAGTCGGTGGTCTCCTTCTCCTCGATCCAGGCATCGATGGCGGCGAACATCTCCTTGCGCGCCCGCTCGACCTCGATCTCGCTGAAGCCGTAGCGCTTCATGCGCTCCACCTCGATGAGCGCGTCCCGCAGGGCATCGACCTCGCGCCCCTCCTTGGCCAGCACCTGCAGGCTCTGGGCAGCGCGCTCGTGTCCGAGGGGACTCAGGCCGATGCCCGCGAACTGGTAGGCCACGTCCGCATCCTGACCGCGCACCGCGAGGCGCTCGTTCATCAGGTAGGTGGCCATGTTGTGCACCTCGAGCTCCCGGTAGGCCTCGTGGGTGTTGCTCTGGACGTTGTCGACCTTGTCCATCACGCTCAGCACCGACTGGGAGACCTCCTCATCGGCCAGCACCCCCACGAGCACCTCGTCGTGGTCGGGAATGCGGTGGTAGGTGCGCTTCCTGGCGGGCTTGGGGTTCTCGAGATCCCCGAGGTACTCCTGCACGAGCCGCTCGACCTGCTTCGTGTCGACATCACCGACCACCATGACGGCCATGAGCTCGGGCCGGTACCAGGTCTCGTAGAAGCGCACGGCCGCATCACAGTCGAACTGTGCGAGGTGGTCGCCGGAGCCGATGGGCCGACGATCCAGGTACAGGGAGTCTCCGAACATCAGGGGCAGCGTGAAGTCGGACACGCGCGCGCCCACACCTTGATCCAGGCGCCACTCCTCGAGCACCACGCCGCGCTCCTTCTCGCACTCGACGGGATCGAACGTGACGCCCTGGGCCCAGTCCCGCAGCACGAGGAACGAGTCCTCGATGTACGCCGGATCATCGCTCGGGATCTGCAGCTTGTAGACCGTCTCGTCGAAGGACGTGTAGGCGTTCAGGTGGGCGCCGAAGCGCGCGCCGATGGACTCGAGCCACAGCACGAGCTCGTTGCCCTCGAAGTGCTCGGTGCCGTTGAACGCCATGTGCTCCACGAAGTGGGCCAGGCCACGCTGATCATCCTCCTCGAGGATGGAGCCTGCCTTGACCACCAGCCGGAGCTCCGCCCGCCCTGCCGGCAGACCGTTCTCCTCGACGTACCATGTGAGCCCGTTCGGGAGCTGCCCCATGGTGACGCCAGGATCCACCGGAAGCTCGGTGGAGAGATCCAGCGGAAGACGAAGTTCCGTTCCCTGTTCCACGACGGAGGTACCCGGAGACTTCGCACAGGCTCCGAGCAGACCCAGGAACACCACCAAACCACGCGCTACGCCCATCTTCACTCCGGTGCGAGGACCTCGTTACCGTAACCCGGCCGTCGAGACTGCCCATCGGCAGCACGGGGCCATTCTGCACAGGAGACGTCTGCCAATGCCAGTCCGCAATGGGGCTGTCAGAAGTGCTATGGCGTCATCGTGACCATCCGCTTCCACGACGACGAGCTCCTCCTCACCCTGAGCGTCGGCGATCTGCTCCGCAGGTTCGGCCCGCAGGGCCACCTCACCGTGGATTCGCCGAGCCGATCCGCCCACAGGCTCGCCCGCGGCCAGCAGGCCCACCGCGACTGGCAGCAGGCCCGGGCCGCCCACGAACCCGGCTTCCAGGCCGAGGTGGTCGTGCGTCGGGAGCTCCTGGTGGGCCGGTGGCGGGTGGAGCTGATGGGGCGCATCGATGGCCTCAGCCACCACGGAGAGCAGGCCGTCGTGGAGGAGCTGAAGACCACCATCCTGCCCGCCGGTCGTCTGTACGGCACCGCCGAGGCCGACTGGCCCCTGTACGTGGCGCAGCTGCAGCTGTACCTGTGGCTCCTGGACCACACCGGCCCCGTCTCCGGCGAGCTCATCCTCACCTCACTCACCGACGGCGCCCAGCACGTCATCGGGGTGCCCTCCCGTCTCGACGCCACGGCGGACTGGGCCTCGGAGCGGCTGCACCGCCTCATCGACACCCACGAGCGCTGGCAGGAGCGGCTGACCCTGCGCCGTTCCTGGACCGTACCCGAGCCCTTCGATGCATGGCGCGAGGGCCAGGCCGCCATCACCGAACAGGTGCACGACGCCCTCCTGCACGGCGGACAGACCCTGGTGCAGGCCCCCACCGGTCTCGGCAAGACCGCCGCCGTGCTCCAGGGGGCCCTCCGCCACGGCCTCGCCCACGATCGACGCCTGTTCTGGGCCACCGCCAGGAACACCCAGCGCCAACCCATCCAGGATGCCCTGCAGCGCCTGCGCGACCGCGGGCTTCCGGTGCGTTCCGCGGCACTGCAGTCCAAGGCCTCCCTGTGCCTGATGGACGAGGTCCACTGTCACCCGGACGCCTGCCCCCACGCCGACGGCTACCACGACAAGGTGCACGGCGCGGGCCTGCTGCAACAGGCCTGCAAGGAGCCCCACCTCGATGGCGAGTGGGCCACGGAGCAGGGCACCCGCCACGAGGTGTGCCCCCACCAGCTCCTCGTCGAGGCCGCCGGCGAGACCGACGTCGTCATCGGCGACATGAACCTCGTGTTCTCTCCCGGCGCCCAGCAGAAGCGCTGGTTCGGCCCGGAGCAGGCGGAGACCTGGACCGTCGTCAGCGACGAGGCCCACCAGCTGGTCGACCGCGCCCGCGGTTGGGGCAGCCCTTCGCTGTCCATCTCCGCGCTGCGCCTGGCCCACGAGGCCCTGCAGGCCCACGAAGCCACCCGGGGATCGATCTTCGCCCACACCCTGCAGCAGGCGCTGGCGTGGGTCTGGGACGTGCTCGACACCGCGGCCCCCTCCGCCGACGGCTGGTCGCCCGATGGCTGGTCGGTGCTCGATCCCCTCCGGGACGCCCTCCAACCCCTGGCCGACCAGCTCGACGTCCTCGGCTTCGAGATGGCGGTGCTCCGCCAGCTGCACGACGATCTCGATCCCGAGCGCCACTGGCAGCGCGCCAGCCGGGCCTTGTCCGCCATCGACCAGGTCCTCCGCGAGGGAGGCGAGCACCATCGCCTGATCGGGGGTGGAAGCCCCGGCCAGGAGCGCCTGCAGGTGGTCTGTCTCCACCCGGGCTTCTGGACGGGCCAGACCCTGCCCCTGCTCGGCGGCTGGATCGGCGCCTCCGCCACGCTCGACCCGCCGGACTACTACCGGCGCACGTTGGATCTGTCCCCCGAGGCCACCTGGCACACCCGCTCCTCGCCGTTCGATCCCGCGCGCCGCCTGGTCCTCGTCTCGCCCCGCATCTCCACCCTGTACGCCGACCGGGTCGCCCATGCGGAGCGCACGGCGCGGCTGCTGTGGGACTGCATGCAGGAGGTTCCCGGTCACGTCGCCGTGTACTTCCCGTCGTTCGCGATGGCCGAGGACATCACCAGCAGGTGGCCCACGAGCCATCGCCCCATCCTCAGGCAGTCTCCCGGTATGTCTGAAAGCGACCGACGCCGGCTGCTTTCCCGCCTGTCACCGGACAGCGAACCAGCGACCATGGTAGGAATCGCGGGTGGCATCTTCGCCGAGGGCATCGATCTGCCACGGGGAGCCCTGCGCGCCGTCTTCGTCGTCGGGCCGTGCCTCCCTCCGATCGGACTGGAGCACAAGCTGATCACCGAGCACCTGCAACAGCAATGGGGCGAAGGGTTCCTGTATGGCTCCCTCATCCCCGGACTCACCCGCGTGATCCAGGCGGCAGGCCGTCTCATCCGCCACCCCGAGGACCACGGCGCCATCGTGCTGTTCGGCCGTCGGTTCCGCTGGCCCCGCTACGCCGAACTGCTCCCGCCGGACTGGTCTCCTCAGCTCTGCGAGGATCCCACCGAAGCGCTCTCGACCTTCTTCCAGCAGGAGCCCGCGTGATCGAGGCGCCAGTGGACTACAAGCGCCTGGAAGCTCGACGCAGGACGTTCGACGACCTCGAAGCCCGTCTCGTCCGGCTCGCCGCCGATCTGCCCGCCCGCCAGGTCCACGAGCCGCTTCACAAGATGCGCTACGCCATCTCCCTGGCGCGGCTCACCCACGTGCGGAACCTCGACGGCCAGGACGTCGACACCACCGGACTGCTCCACCTGCACGCCAGCCAGCTCCGCACGCAGCTGCTGCCCAGGATGCGAGATGCCGAGACGTTCTGGGATGCGGTCCACGACGTCGAACAGATCTCCCGCGACTCCCGGCGCACCCGGGAGAGCATCCTGCAGCACCTGCCCATCGACCGGGCGTCCCTCGAGCGGGAGATCACCACCAAGAAGCTGATCATCGCCTCCGGTGGCGGTGGTGGAGCGGGCTACGGGTACCCCGGTGTGTACGACATGGTCGATCGCATCGGCCTGCAGCCGAGCCTCCTCGTGGGCACGTCCATCGGCGCCCTCATGAGCATGTTCCGGGCCCGCGCCTCCCACTTCGATCTATCCTCGCTGCTCGCCGCCGCACGCGCCCTGTCCTGGTCGAAGGTCTTCCGCATGCTGCAGGCCGAGTCCCGCTACGGTCTGCCCGCCACCCTGCGGCTGTTCCTCCGCAACGCCCTCGGCAGCCTGTTCATCGAAGACGGCCGGCAGCTCCGGCTGAACGAGACGGCCATCCCGCTCTACGTCGTCGCCTCCGGCCTCACCGTCGACGCCCTCAAGCACGACCTGAACTACTACGAGCACTTCGCCGACGACATGCTGGGCCGCCGGGGCAAGTTCGCCATGGCCCGCAACATCATGAAGGCCACCGCCATCATCCGGGAGTTCCTCACCCGACCGGAGACCCTGCGCCGCGTCGTCCTCGGCAGGGCGGAGGGCACCGAGTCCTTCGACGTGCTCGACGCCGCCGGCTTCTCCGCGGCCATCCCGGGCGTCATCCACTACGACGTCATCCGCGACGACCCCCGGATGACCGCCCTCCTCGACCGCCTGTACGCCAGCTACGGCATCACCCGCCTCGGCGAGGGAGGTCTCACCTCCAACGTGCCCGCCAAGGTGGGCTGGGAGTCCGCGGTGAGCGGCGAGCTCGACGGCCACCGCAACGCCTTCGTGCTGGCCCTCGACTGCTTCGCCCCCAGCCGCAGCCGCATCGCCTGGCTTCCCTTCCAGCAGGCGGTCCGGCAGGCCAACGTCGCCTACGACATGAAGTACGCAGACCTGTACCTGCCCCTCACCAAGACCCTGTCGCCCCTCAACCTGGTGCCGCAGGTCGAGCAGTGCATGCAGGCCATCCGCTGGGGCCGTGCCGCCATCAAGCCCCACCTCGACTTCCTGCAGGTGATGATGGAGCCCATCGACGTCCTGCGGGACCACAACCCCTGACGCAACGAAGGGGCGCCGGCCTGCGCCGACACCCCTCTTCGCGCGGAGCCTCCGGGCTCAGCTGCGGGCCTGGACGAGCTCCATGATCTTGTCGTGCAGCACGCCATTGGTGCCTGCCACGCCGATGTGCAGCGGGCTCGGGCTGTTGAAGACGTAGGGCTCGGCCTTGCCGTTGGAGGCATGACCACCCGCAGCCAGCACACAGGCCACACCACCCAGCAGATCCCACTCGTTGCGGGGCTTGGGGGTGAAGGTGGCATCGGCCAGGCCAGCCGCCACGAGGCCGAACTTGTAGGCCACGGAGCCGACGGGCTCGAACTCGGCCACGTCCTTGAGGTGGTCGAACCAGCCCTTGCGGAACTCGGAACCGGACACCACGAGGCGCGCGCCCTCGAGGGAGCCACGCCCCGTGACGGTGCAGGGCTCGCCGTTGTAGGTGGCGCCCTTGCCCACGACGCCGGTGAACAGCTCACCCGTGGCGGGGTTGTACAGCACGCCCACGGTGGCCTTGCCGTCGACCGCGAGACCCACGCTCACGACGAACTGGGGCACCTTCTCGGTGAACTCGCGGGTGCCATCGATGGGATCGATGATCCACACCCGGGACTTCTCCAGGCGCTCGGGGGAGTCCTTGGTCTCCTCGGAGAGCAGACCGTCCTCCGGGAAGGCCTCCGTGATGATCTGGGTGAGGATGTCGTTGGACTTCAGGTCGGCCTCGGTGAGGGGACCCTTGCCATCGGCCTTCTCCACGCTGGAGACCTCGTCGCGCTCGTAGATCTCGCGAACAGCGGCGCCGGCGGTCGTCGCGGCCTGGATCGCCACCATCAATTCCTTCTCGTACACAGGGCCTCCACATTCTGGAAGCCCTACCTACTGCTCATCGGGGCACCAGGGCAACCCGGAGCAGGATCGAAGCTCCCGTGTGGACACCGTCTCCCCGGTGGAGAGCAGCACCTTTTCCTTGATCATCCCCAGACCTTCGACGTACCAGGCATCCACCTGCTTCTCCTCGGCCGTGGTGGACACGCTTGCGCCGAGGAGCTGCTGCAACAGGGCGAGGATGGGATCGCCGGACTGGGCGTTGGCGGTCCACTCCGTGTAGATGCTGGTCATGTGGAACGCATCGAACGTGCCGGCGGGCACGGTGACCTCCTCGATGCCGTGGTAGAGCACGGAGTCCACGTTCTGCCGCAGGGTGAGCGTGTAGATGCCCTTGGAGACGGAGAAGCGGTTGTTCTCGGACAGGTGATCCGCCACCGCCGGCGGGGTGGCGTCCATGTGGGAGGCGTCCGGCAGCACGGGCTTGGGATCGTCGGCCACCGCGGTGACCGTGGCGCCTCCCCCGGCCCGCCTCCAGGCCACCTCGTACAGCCCCGTCTCCCCGAGGTCGCACCGCATCCACCGGGTGACCGTGCCGTTGCTGGATCCAGCCCCCGTGATCTCCTCGGTGACCTTCCACGCCTCTCCCACCGCCGCGCCCGAGGGCGTGGCCTCATAGCCCTGGGGCGCGTGCACCTCGGTGCCGCTCACCTCGTCGATGGTGACGTCGTAGGTGCGGGTCCAGTCCGACCACTCCACCGGGTGGAAGAGGTGGCAGTCGATGGGCGGGATCACCACCTCGTCCGGCAGGTCGAAGGTATCGCCGGTGGGCACAGCCGGAAGCTCGAAGGTATCTCCCGTGACCCTCACGCCCACCCCCGTGTCGGTGGGCGGATCCACCGGATCATCGAGCCCCACGGTGCAACCGATCAACCACACCCACCACATGGTCCCTCCCCTGGAATCAGGCGGCAAACCTACCACAAGACGCACGACGCCCTCCCGGCCTTGCGGCGGGGAGGGCGACGGGTCGACGGAGCGGGGATCAGCGCTTGGTGGGATCCTTCTGCTCGTCCTTCACGACGTGGGCATCCTCGACACCCTCCTGGGAGTCGATGGCCTTGGGCGCCTCGTCGTCGGAGACATCCTTGGGCTCGTCCTTCTGGGCTTGCCGGAACTTCTTCACGCCGGATCCGAGGGACTCCATCACCTGAGGAAGCCGGCCTGCGCCGAAGACGATGAGGATGATCACAAGGATGATGATCAGTTCAGTGGTGCCCAGGTTCATGCCAGCACTCCGTTCATAAGTACATCGGACGCCTCATATCGCATCGGGCGTCGACGTGCACAAGGTCGGCCATCCGCCGCGTTGCAACGCCACAAACGAGAGCCGAAAACCAGCTTCCGGTACCTGTTCCGGCGCCCGCGCGCCATCGTGGGCGCGGTACCGGATGAGCGGGAAGGTGATGCTGGGGAGGAAGAAGACCTCCCTCGTCGGGGCCCACGGCAAGAGATGGAGGAGACGCAAAGATACCGGGCTTGGACCTGACGAGGGAGGTTCCAGAACATCGAAGTCGTTCCACACATACGGTATCGGAGATTCATCCGACCCCATACCGCCTGACATCTTCCTGACATTTCCATGGCAGTGGATCCGCCAGGAACCTCCCTTTCTATCGACGTGTCAGCCCGCAGCTGAGGCAGAGTCCGCTGCGCGTTGACGTGTTCGCCACCAGGCGAGGGCGCACACGAGGGCGCTCACCCACACCCACCAGCTCCCCCACTTCGCGAACAAGGTGTCGAAGGTCTTCACGCGGACCGGCACCATCCGGTGGGCTTCCTCGAACAGCTCGGTCTGTGCATGGATGCGACCGTGGGGCTCCACCACGAACGACAGACCGCTGTAGGCGCTGCGGAACACGGGCGTGCCGAGCTCGACGGCTCGGATCGCCACCAGCATGCCGTGCAAGGCACTCGCGGCCGTGTCGCCGAACCAGGCGTCGTTGGTGACGTTCACGAACAGATCCGGCGCTTCATACTCGTCGCACACGTAGCCGAGGATCGCCTCGTAGCAGATGGGCGTGGCGAGTCGACCGCCGTTGGACTCGAACACGACCGCCTCGGTGCCCGCACGGAAGTTGCCGGGACCTTCGATGAGATCGGCGATCCAGGGGAAGGTCTGCGCACCCGGCAGGTACTCGCCGAACGGCAGCGGCACCATCTTGTCGTAGTGGGGCGGCGCCGGGAACAGCTCGCACTCCTGGTCGAGGTCGCAGGTGAAGTAGAAGCCCGGGCAGTCTCCGGAGTCGCACCCCTCGGCGATGGCGATGAGGTAGGGCCCGCGTCGACGGTCCATCTTCAGGCGCCCCTCCACCATGGGGCCCACCTGCCTGCGGGCGGTCAGGTAGCGGCCGTAGAGCGCATCGTCGGCCACGAGGGCCCGCGCGAGGGTGTCCCGGGCCGCGTGGACCTCCTCCCGCAGGACAGGCAGGTTGTCGACGCAGGTGCCGGCGAGCGCCCACTGGGACGCCAGCTGGTGCACCGCCACCCGCACGACCTCGGCATCCTCCGCGAACGCACCCGCGGGACATCCGTCGTCGATCCAGGCCTGGACGTCGGCCTCGAGGCTGGCCCCCGGGACGCCCGCCAGCTGCTCACGACCGAAGTAGTACACGCTGTTGAAGCTCAGCACCCGGCCCGTCTCCCCCATCTCGGGATCCGACGACCGCTCCCGGGTGCCGCCGCCGACCACCAGGTCGAAGTCCCCCCGCTCCACCAGCTCCCACAGCAGCACGGCCGCCGTGGACCCGTTGAGCGAGTAGGGCGACGCCCCCTCCGGCCACACCACGAGATCCACACTGCCCCTGGGGAACGCCTTGGTGGACTCCATCCAGAACTCGAAGGCCTCGCGGGACTTGCCCCGACGCTCCACCATCGTGACGTCGTCCTGGATCTGGGCGACCCGGGTGGGCTCCACCTGCTGCAGCTCCTTCTCGATCCGCTGGATGCGGCCATTGCCCCAGATCACGATCAGGCTCACCACCGCCACCGCCGCACTGAACCAGGGCACGGGGAAGGGCCGGCCCTCACGACGGCGGTACATGGCCTCCGCGAGCGTGGTGTTGAAGAACAGGACGAGCCAGGAGAGCCCCCACACGCCCGTGATGCTCGTGAGCTGCCACACGGGCAGGAACTGGAACTGGCTGACACCCTGGTTGTACGGGAACAGGATGATCCACGAGCCGATCCACTCGACCACCACCAGCCACGAGGGCAGCACGATCATCCACCAGTCGCCGAACCGGCGGCGCATCTGGTGCACCCACGCGAAGGCGAAGAAGTAGGGCAGTCCGAACACCACCGAGAACAGCAGCAGGATGATCCACGCCACCGGCATGGGCAGGTTGCTGAACAGGGTGATGGTGTCGGCGATCCAGCTGAAGATGAACGCCTCCGCCAGCGTGCCGTACCAGAACACGAGCCAGCGGTTCGCCCGGGGCGTCTCCTCCCGCAGTGCCCAGAACATGGGCAGGTAGGCGATCCAGTGCAGGTACCAGTGACCCCAGGGCGCCACGAGGAACGACACGAGGAAGGCCGCGAGAGAGACCATCAGGAAACGGATCACCATGGACGAACTCCTTGGGGGCGGAGGTAAGCCTGTAGCCCCGGCCTGCCCACCCCAAGACGAGCAGAACCCGCCGGGGTGACCCGGCGGGCTCAATCTACCGCAGAGGAGAAGGAATCAGTCCTCGTCGGAGGTGTCCTTCTCGGCGATCATGCACTCGGTGGTGAGCAGCAGCGCAGCCACGGAGGCGGCGTTCTGCAGGGCGGTGCGGGTGACCTTGGTGGGATCGATGACACCGAAGGCGAACATGTCGCCGTACTCGTCGGTGGCGCCGTTCCAGCCGAAGGAGCCCTCGCCCTCGCGCACCTTGTGCACGACGATGGAGGCATCCTCACCGGCGTTGCTGGCCAGGATGCGCAGGGGCGCCTCGATGGCCTCGCGGATGATGGACACGCCGAAGGCCTCGTCGCCGGGCAGGTCGAGGGCATCCAGGGCGGACTGGGCGCGGATCAGGGCCACACCACCACCGGCCACGATGCCTTCCTCGGCAGCGGCGCGGGTCGCGGCGAGGGCGTCGTCGACGCGATCCTTCTTCTCCTTCATCTCGACCTCGGTGGCGGCACCGACGTAGATGACGGCCACACCACCGACGAGCTTGGCCAGGCGCTCCTGGAGCTTCTCGCGGTCGTAGTCGGAGGAGGTGTCCTTGATCTGGCGGCGGATCTGCTTCACGCGGGCCTTGATGTCGGAGACGGAGCCGGCACCGTTGACGACCGTGGTGGCGTCCTTGGTGACGACCACGCGCTCTGCGGAGCCGAGATCCTTGAGCGTGAGCTCCTCGAGCTTCAGGCCGAGATCCTCCATCACCGCCTGTGCGCCGGTGAGGGTGGCGATGTCGCCGAGCATGGCCTTGCGGCGGTCGCCGAAGCCGGGTGCCTTCACCGCGCAGACGGCCATGGTCTTGCGCATGTTGTTCACGACCAGCGTGGCCAGCGCGTCGGCCTCGACATCCTCTGCGATGATGAGGAGCGGACGGCCGGACTCGGCCACCTTCTCGAGGACGGGCAGCAGATCCTTCATGCTGCCGATCTTCTTCTCGTGCACGAGGATGTAGGGGTTCTCGAAGACCGTCTCCATGCGATCGGGGTCGGTCACGAAGTAGGGAGACAGGTAGCCGCGATCGAACTGCATGCCCTCGACGACGTCGAAGGTGGTCTCGAGGCCCTTGGCCTCCTCGATCGTGATCACGCCTTCCTTGCCGACCTTGTCCATGCACTCGGCCAGGATGGCACCGACCTCGTCGTCGCCGTTGGCGGAGATGGTGCCGATGTCACGGATGTCCTTGGAGGACTCGGTGGGGCGGGACATGCCCTGCAGGGCCTCGACGATCGCCTTCACGGAGGCATCGATGCCGCGCTTGAGATCCATCGGGTTGGCACCGGCCGCGACCAGCTTGGAGCCGGAGGCGAAGATGGCCTGGGCCAGCACGGTGGCGGTGGTGGTGCCGTCGCCGGCGACGTCGGCGGTCTTGGAGGCGACCTCCTTGACCATCTGGGCGCCCATGTTCTCGAAGCGATCGGGCAGCTCGATCTCCTTGGCCACGGACACGCCGTCCTTGGTGACGGAGGGAGCGCCGAAGCTCCTCTGCAGGATGACGTTGCGGCCCTTGGGACCGAGGGTCACGCGCACGGTGTTGGCGAGGGTGTTCACACCGGCCAGCACGGCCTCACGGGCGGTCTGCTGGTACTGGATGTCCTTCGCGGGCATGGGATGTCTCCTACGTACTCTGGATGTTCGTCATTGGGATTCAGGTAGAGGGATCAGCCCTCGAGGATGGCCAGGAGGTCGTCCTCGCGGAGGATGAGGAGGGTCTCGCCGTCGATCTTCACCTCGTCGCCGCTGTACTTGCCGAACAGCACGCGGTCGCCGGCCTTCACGGTGAGCTCGCGGATGGAGCCGTCCTTCAGGCGACGGCCATGCCCCACGGCGATGACTTCTGCCTGCTGGGGCTTCTCCTTGGCGTTGTCGGGAATGTACAGGCCGCCGGCGGAGCGGGCCTCGGCCTCGATGCGCTTGACCAGGACACGGTCGTACAGAGGGCGGAAGTTGGCCATGATCTTGCTCTCTCCTGGGAGATGTGACTCGTGGACGGACAGACGGGGGGCGTCCCCGCGGAACTGCCCCGCGTAGCGGCCAAGCCGTAAACACTCCCCCATGGGGCGTCAACAGGCACGGAGCACCTCAGGACGATCTTCCGAGGTGGATCCGGCCCCGGTGGATCCAGCCGCCACTTTTTTTGGCCGGGGTGGTTGCCGCACCGGATGACGGTCCTAGAGTTGCCGCGAACCGACGGACGGCGTCCCGGCCGTCCCATCCCACCCACAATTACGACGGACGGCCCGGTCCACGAGGCCTGCAGGCCCGCGCTCGGCCCGTCCCCGACACACCTCTTCAGGAGAAGCCAGCATGGGTAAGATCATCGGTATCGACCTGGGAACGACCAACTCCTGCGTGGCCGTCATGGAAGGCGACAAGCCCGTCGTCATCGTCAACGACGAAGGCCAGCGCACCACCCCCTCCGTCGTCGCCTTCACCAAGGATGGTGAGCGCCTCGTGGGTGTCGTGGCCCGTCGTCAGGCCATCACCAACCCCGAGAACACCGTCTACTCCGCGAAGCGCCTCATCGGTCACCGCTTCAACGAGGTCGGCGACGAGCTCAAGCGCCTCCCCTACGAGGTCGTGCCCGCCGACAACGGCGACTGCCGCATCCGCGTCATGGGCAAGGACTACAGCCCGCCGGAGATCTCCGCGATGGTCCTTCAGAAGCTGAAGGCCCAGGCTGAGGCCTACCTCGGCCAGCCCGTCTCCGAGGCGGTCATCACCGTTCCCGCGTACTTCAACGACTCCCAGCGCCAGGCCACCAAGGACGCCGGTCGCATCGCCGGTCTCGAGGTCAAGCGCATCATCAACGAGCCCACCGCCGCTGCCCTCGCCTACGGCATGGACAAGCAGGCCGACGAGCTCATCGCCGTCTACGACCTCGGTGGCGGTACCTTCGACATCTCGATCCTCGAAGTCGGCGACAACGTCGTCGAGGTCAAGGCCACCAACGGCGACACCTACCTCGGCGGTGACGACCTCGATCAGGTCCTGATCGACTGGCTCATCTCCAAGTTCAAGGCCGACACCGGCATCGACGTCTCCGGCCAGACCATGGTCGTGCAGCGCCTCAAGGAAGCTGCCGAGAAGGCCAAGATCGAGCTGTCCACCGCGTCCAGCACCGAGATCAACCTGCCCTTCCTCACGGCAGACGCCACCGGTCCCAAGCACCTGCAGGTCAACCTCACCCGCTCCGAGTTCGAGCGGATGATCGAGCCCCTGATCGACCGCAGCCTCGGCCCCTGCCGTCAGGCCCTCAAGGACGCCGGCGTCTCCCCCTCCCAGATCAACGAGATCATCCTGGTCGGTGGCTCCACCCGTACGCCTCTGGTCCAGAAGAAGGTCGAGGAGTTCTTCGGCAAGAAGCCCAACCGCTCCGTCAACCCCGACGAGGTGGTGGCCATGGGCGCTGCCATCCAGGGCGGCGTGCTCTCCGGCGACGTCACCGACATGCTGCTGCTCGACGTGACCCCGCTGTCCCTGGGTCTCGAGACCCTCGGTGGCGTGTTCACCAAGCTCATCGAGCGCAACACCACGATCCCGTACTCCAAGTCCGAGGTCTTCTCCACGGCTGCCGACAACCAGACCGCCGTCGACGTCTACGTGTTCCAGGGCGAGCGCCCCATGGCACGTGACAACAAGCTCCTGGGCAACTTCCGTCTGGATGGCATCGCTCCCGCCCCCCGCGGCATGCCCCAGGTCGAGGTCACCTTCGACATCGACGCCAACGGCATCCTGAGCGTCTCCGCCAAGGACAAGGCCACCGGCAAGGAGCAGCGCATCTCCATCGAGGCGTCCTCCGGCCTGTCCGAGTCCGAGATCAACAAGATGGTCGACGAGGCCAAGGCCAACGAGGCCTCCGACTCCGCTCGCAAGGAGCTCATCGAGGAGCGCAACAAGCTCGACAACCTGATCTACTCCGTGGAGAAGTCCCTGTCCGAGAACGGCGACAAGCTCCCCGAGGCAGAGAAGGAGGTCCTGCAGGCCGCAGTGGCCGAGGCCAACGAGGCCAAGGACTCCGACGATCTCGCCAAGGTCAAGGCTGCGTTCGACAAGCTCACCCAGGCGTCCCACAAGCTCGCTGAGGTCATGTACCAGCAGCAGGCCGAGGGCGGCGCCGAGGGCGGCGACGGCGGCAAGGGCGACGACGGCGACGACGGCGACGACATCATCGATGCGGAGTTCGAGGACGCCTGATCGTCCCCGAACCTCCTCCCAACCACGAGGTGGCGGGGCCTGACTGCAGGTCCCGCCACCTTCTGCGTACCAACGCACATTCCGTTCATTCGCAGGAGAGAACACCGTGGCTCGCGACTACTACGAAGTCCTCGGGATCGAACGCAACGCCAGCAAGCAGGAGATCAAGAAGGCCTACCGCAAGCTGGCGATGAAGTTCCACCCCGACCGCAACCCGGGCAACCCTGAAGCCGAAGCCAGCTTCAAGGAGGCTTCGGAGGCCTACGAGATCCTCTCCGACGACGAGAAGCGTCGCGTGTACGACCAGTTCGGACACGACGGCCTCAAGGGCCAGGGCTTCGACCCCGGCTTCACCGACTTCTCCGACATCTTCTCCGCCTTCGGCGACATCTTCGGCGGATTCGCCGGCTTCGGCGGTGGCCGAGGTGGTCGTCGGGGTCCCCGGGTGCGCCGTGGCGCCGACCTCGAGATGATCCTCGACGTCGACTTCATGGAAGCCGCCCTCGGCGCCGAGAAGACGGCCCGCATCACCCGCCACGTGCACTGCAACACCTGCAACGGCGACGGCCTCAAGCCCGGTGCGAGCCCCGCCCAGTGCGGCACCTGCGCCGGTCGCGGTCAGGTGATCCAGCAGCAGGGCTTCCTGCGCATCTCCACCGCATGTCCCGCATGCCGCGGTCAGGGCAAGATCATCCAGCCCGAAGACCGCTGCGGCTCCTGCAACGGCAGCGGCAAGGTCCGCCACACCGAGGAGTCCACCATCAAGGTGCCCGCGGGCATCGAGGACGGCACCCGCATCCGCTACTCCGGCAAGGGAGAAGCGGGCGATCCCGGCGCGCCCGCCGGTGATCTGTACGTCATCATCCGCGTGCGCGAGCACGAGCTGTTCCGCCGCGACGGCCGCGACACCTACGTGCAGGTCTCGGTGCCCTACGCCACCATGGTGCTCGGCGGCGACATCGAGGTGCCCACGGTCCACGGTGAGGAGTCGCTGAAGATCGATCCCGGCACCGGCTCGGGCAAGGTGTTCACGATGCGCGGCAAGGGCCTCGACGACCCCCGTGGTCATCGTTCCCGCGGCCACCACCACGTCCAGACCGTCGTCGACGTGCCCAAGAAGCTCAGTGGCGAAGAGGAGCAGCTCCTGCGCCGTCTCGCCGAGCTGCAGGGCACGAAGGTGGCCGAGAAGGGCCTGTGGGGCAAGATCTTCGGCGCGTGAGGAGGGATAGCTTGACTGCTGCGACGACCACGGAGCTGGAGACCCGAATCTCCGGCCTCAAGCCCACCTTCGACGAGGCCCGCGCCCAGATCGCGCGGGTCCTGGTGGGGCAGAGCGACATGGTGGACGGCCTGCTGATCGGCCTGCTGTCCAACGGCCACGTGCTCCTCGAGGGCGCACCCGGCCTGGCGAAGACCACTGCCGTCAAGGCGCTGTCCCAGGCCTTCGACCTGCAGTTCAGCCGCATCCAGTTCACGCCCGACCTGCTGCCCGCCGACGTCGTGGGCACCCAGGTGTACGAGCCGAAGACCGGCGAGTTCACCACCCACCTCGGACCGGTCTTCGCCAACCTCGTGCTGGCCGACGAGATCAACCGCGCGCCGGCCAAGGTGCAGGCGGCCCTGCTCGAGGCCATGCAGGAGCGTCAGGTCACCCTCGCCGACGTCACCCACGCCCTGCCCGGCCCGTTCCTGGTGCTCGCCACCCAGAACCCCATCGATCAGGAAGGCACCTACCCCCTTCCCGAGGCGCAGACCGACCGCTTCCTGCTCAAGCTGCTGGTCGACTACCCCAGCAAGGCGGAGGAGCTCGACATCGTGTTGCGCTCCACCGGTGGCTGGGAGAAGCCGACGCCGGTGGCCAGCGCGGAGGCCCTGCTCCAGGCCCAGGCCCTCGTGCAGCAGATCAAGCTCGCGGAGCCGCTGCTGCACTACATCGTGGATCTGGTGCGAGCCACCCGCGCTCCGGGCGACCTCGACCGGGGTCTCGCGGATCTGGTGGCCTACGGCGCGTCCCCCCGTGCCTCCATCGCGCTCGCGGGCGCCGCTCGGGCCCAGGCCTTCCTGCAGGGCCGCGGCTACACGCTGCCCGAAGACGTGAAGGCCGTGGCCCTGCCCGTCATGCGCCACCGCGTGTTGCTGTCCTACGAAGCCGAAGCCGACAACATCACCACCGATGAGGTCCTGGGTCGGCTCCTCGACAAGGTGGAAATGCCCTGACATGTCGCGCCTGACCCCAGAAGAACTCCGGGAGATCAGACGGCTGCACATCCAGGCGAGTCGCCGCGTGGATGGCATGTTCGCCGGCGACTACCGGTCTGCCGTGCGCGGACAGGGCATGGAGTTCGAGGAAGTGCGGGGCTACGTGCCCGGCGACGACGTCCGTCACATCGACTGGAACGTCACCGCCCGAACCGGCCACCCCTTCATCAAGGTCTTCCGTGAGGAACGCCAGGCCGAGGTCGCCCTGGTCGTCGACGTCTCCGGGTCCACCTTCGTGGGCACCGGCGGGCGCGACGGCGAGACCGACCGGCGCCGGCAGATGGCGCGGGTGGCCGGTGGCCTCGCCTACGCGGCCCACCGCAACCGCGATCGCATCAGCCTCGTGACCTTCACCGACCGCATCGAGGCCCACCTGCCCGCCCGCCAGGCCAAGGGCCACATCTGGGCCGTGCTCAAGCAGGTCTACGAGGGCGCGCCGAGCTCCCGCGGCACGGATCTGAACCTGGCGCTGCAGCATGTCGGACGCACCCACAGGCGCCGCAGCGTCATCATCGTGGTCTCCGACTTCCTCGACCGGGGCGACTGGGATCGCACCCTCGCCGTGCTGGCCCGCAAGCACCAGGTCTACGCCATCTGCGTCACGGATCCGCTGGACGAGGCGCTGCCCTTCAAGGGTCTGGTCCGTGTCCACGACGCCGAGACCGGCCGCATGCAGCTCGTCGACGCCCGCTCCCTGCGCCAGGCCGCCACCCCCGGTCGCCGCGTGGAGCGCATCAAGAAGACCGGCGCCCTCCCCATCGTCCTGTCCACCCAGGACGACCCCTTCCGGGTGCTCCGCAGGGCCTTCCAGGCCAAGGCGGGGCGCCGATGAGACTGCTCACGCTCCTGCTGCTCACGGCCTGCGCGCCGCCGGCCCGGTGGGTGTCCGAGTCCATCGAGCCGAACGACGGCCCTGCCCTGCACATGGCTGCGGTCCACCAGGCCGGCGGCACCGAGATCGACGTGCTGTGGCAGCGGCCCGACGGCGCCGACGGCGAGCTGACGGCCCCCGCCATCGACGAGGAGCCCCTCCCCGAGCTGTCCCGGGAGGAGATCGTCGACGGCGGCATGCGCATCACCACCGTCCACTACCAGGTGCCCGCGTCCACCGAGCGGCAGATCGTGCTCGGCGCCTGCGTCTCCCAGCCCGGTCTCGATCCCACCTGCGCCGATCGCCTGTTCGTCGACCCGGAAGGCCCGCCCCCGCGCCCCGAGATGGTCGACATCCAGGAGCCCGGTGCCATCGTCCGCATCTGGCCCTTCGTGCTGGGGCTCACGCTCCTCGGCGCACTCCTCGCAGCCCTTCGCTGGCTCTGGCCCCTGCTGCCGAAACCCCGCCGCAAGGTCGAGGTCGTCCCCGACCAGGTCACCTCCCCCGCCCAGCTCGCGCTGGCCCGCTGGCAGCCCATCTTCGACGACGCCGCGATGGACCCCTACGACAAGGCGCTCGCCCTGTCGGAGATCTTCCGCGGGTACCTGGAGGGCACCTTCCGCTTCCCCGCCCTGTCCTGGACCACCACCGAGTCCCTGAAGCACCTGCAGTCCGAGCCCCACATGACGGCCCCCCTGCTCCCCCGCGCCAGCCGGCTGCTGCGCGCCACCGATCGGGTGAAGTACGCGGACGAGTCCACCACGACCGAGCTGTTCCAGCGTCTGGACGATGATCTGCGCCTGTTCATCGCGCAGACCCGCCCTTCGATGATGCAGGAGGAGGCACCATGAGCTGGGGATTCCCGCTGGCCTTCCTGCTGCTGCCACTGGTGTGGGCGCTCCCCTGGGCAGCCCGCCTCACGGGTCGTGCCCGCCTGGAGGTCCCCGGTCCGGACCTGTACCGCGCCGGCGCCAGCCTGCGTGTGGTGCTCGCGCCGGTTCCCATGATCCTCCGCATCCTCGGGCTCACGGCCCTGGTGATCGCCCTGGCCCGTCCCCACACCCCCCACCACTCCACCCTCACCACCTCCGAGGGGCTCGACATCCTCCTCGCCCTCGACACGTCCGGCTCCATGCGGGCAGAGGACTTCACGGCGGGCGTTCGTGCGGTCTCCCGCCTGGCGGTGGCCAAGGGGGTCATGAAGGAGTTCGTCCAGGGCCGCCCCAACGATCGGGTGGGGCTCGTGGTGTTCGGCGAAGAGGCCTTCACCCACATCCCGCTGACCCTCGATCACGCCAGCCTCGACACCGCGATGGACGACGTGCGCCTGGGTATGGCCGGCGAGGGGGGCACCGCCGTCGGCGACGCCGTGGCGGTGGCCGCCAAGCGCCTGAAGGATCTCGACGCCCCGTCCAAGATCATCATCCTGCTCACCGACGGGCAGTCCAACGCCGGCAGCATCCAGCCCATCCGCGCCGCCGAGCTGTCCCGCGACGTGGGCATCAAGCTGTACACCGTGGGCATCGGCCAGGCACGACGCAGCCTGTTCGGCTCCACGGACGGCCCCGACCACCGCACGCTGCAGGAGATGGCCACGCTCACCGGCGGCCGCCACTTCCGGGCCACCGACACCCAGATGCTGGCCGAGGTCTACGCCACCATCGACGAGCTCGAGCCCACCACCGCCGAGGTGGAGGACATCAACTGGCAGGAGGAACACTTCTTCCGGCCGCTGCTCGCCGGTCTGCTCCTCCTGCTCCTCGACGTCCTGCTGCGCGCGGGATGGCTGCGGGTGTGGCCATGAATTGGGGCCATCCGGAAGCGGCGTGGGGTCTGGTGGCCGTGGTGCTGCTGGCCCTGTGGTGGACCTGGGGCGACGGTCGGCACCTGAAGACCCTCGACGAGCACTTCCCCGGCGCCGTGGGCGATCGCCTGGTGCCCGCCTCCACCCGGCGTCGCCGCGCGCTGTCACGCTGGCTCACCCTGCTCGGTCTCGTGGCGGCCGTGCTGGCGCTCATGGAGCCCAGGTTCGACAAGAAGGTGCGCGAGATGGAGGTCGAGGGCATCGACATGGTCATCGCAACCGACCTGTCCCTGTCGATGTACGCCCGCGACATCCCCCCGTCCCGGTTCGAGCGAGCCCGCACCGAGCTGCTCGACCTCGTGGGCCTGCTGCAGGGCGATCGGGTCGGCGTGGTGTGGTTCGCCGAGACGGCCTGGCCCCGCATGCCCCTGACCACCGACGCCCAGGCGCTCCGCTGGGTGGCCCAGACCATGGATCCCCGCCGGTACGGCGCCCAGGGCAGCGCCGTCGGTCCCGCGCTGAAGGCCTCCCTGGATCTGCTCGAGGGCGGTGACCCGGCCGCCGGCAAGGCGATCATCCTGCTCACGGATGGCGAGTTCCACAACCTGCAGGGCATGGAGGAGCAGGTCGAGCGGGCCAAGGCCATGGGCGCTCGCATCTACGGTCTGCTGGTGGGCGAGGACGGGATCATCCTGGCCCTGCCCGACGGGACGACGCTGCGTGACCCCACCACGGGCGCCGACGTCGTCACCGCACCGGACCCGACCGTCCTCACCGAGCTCGCGCGACAGACCGGCGGCGCCGTCGTGCGCTCCATTCCGTCCAACAAGGACCTCATCGCCCTGTACGAAGGCGAGCTGCACAGCAAGCTGGCCCAGACCACCGCACGCACCGTGCCCCGGGAGACCTGGGACTCGGCCTATCAGTGGCCGCTGTCCTTCGCCCTCCTCTGCCTGCTCATGGCAGCCTGGCTGGGCGACGGCCGCAAGGTGGCGGCGCTGATGGTGGCGCTCCTCGTGCTCCCGGGCCTCGCCGAGGCGCAGACCGCGGCAGACGGCGATGCCGCCTACCGATCCGGTCAGTACGAGCAGGCGGCGACCATCTTCTCCCAGCTCGCCGCCCAGCACCCGAACGACGCCACCCTGCTGAGCCGCCTCGGTGCCGCCCTGTACCGTGCCGGACGCTACGACGAGGCCGCCCAGGTGTTCGAGCGTCAGTCCGGCATCGACCGCAGCGCCGACGCCTCGTTCAACGCGGCCAACGCATGGTTCAACGCCGGACGTCTCGACCGGGCGGCCTCCCGCTACGAGCAGGCCCTCGAGCGCGACCCCGATCACGGCGGTGCCGCGAAGAACCTGGAGCTCGTCCGCCAGGAGCTGGCCCAGCAGCCCCCGCCGCAGCAGCAGCAGCAACAGCAGCAGCAGCAGCAACAGCAGCAGGAACAGCAGCAGCAGCAGGAACAGCAGCAGCAGCAGGAACAGCAGCAGGAACAGCAGCAGCAGCAGCAGGAACAGCAGCAGCAGCAGGAACAGCAGCAGCAGCAGCAGCAGGAACAGCAGCAACAGCAGGAACAGCAGGAACAGCAGCAGCAGCAGCAGCAGGAACAGCAGCAGCAAGAGCAGCAGCAACAGCAGCAGCAGTCCTCCTCCGAGCAGGACGAAGAGACCGATCAGGATCAGGCCGCCGCCTCGCCCGAGGAGCTCGATCAGTCCGACTCGACCGAGCCGGAGTCCGAACAGGACCGTCCCGGAGGCGAGGAAGGCGAGCCCACGGACGAAGCCGCCGACGACGCCCACCAGACCCTCGACGACGTCAAGGAGGGCAAGCCCCGCACCATGGTCCCGGGAAGCGCAGGAGAGAAGCCATGGTAGCCCTCACGCTCACCTGGAACCTGCTGACCGGTGTCGCCCTGGCGGATCCACCGGAGATCCGCATGGACCGCACCGAGCTGCAGGTCGGCGAGATCGTCCGGGCCGAGGTGGTCGTCACCGAGGGCAAGCCGACGAACCTGCCCGACCTGCGGGCACCCGAAGGCCTCCACCTGGCCTTCGCCGGGCAGACCAACTCCACGAGCTTCGTGAACGGCGTGGTCACCCGGGAGCTCATCTACGCGTACGAGATCAGTGCACGGGAGGAAGGCACCTACACGCTGGGCCCCACCCGGGTGCCGATGCGCAGGGGCATGTCCGAGCCCTCGAACAGCCTGACCATCGAGGTCACCGCCTCCGACACGCCGGAAGGCGACGCGCCCCTGAGCCTGGAGGCGTGGTTCGACCCCACCGAGGTGTGGGTGGGCCAGGTGATCCCCTACCAGGCCATCCTCAAGGCCCGCGAGGACATCGCCCGCACCAACTTCGCCCAGGTGCCGAGCAGCGAGGGCGTCCAGCCCCTGCAGGCAGAGCCCACCCAGACCACCCGCCATGGCCGGGACGAGCGCGGAAGCTACGACCAGATCGAGGTCTCCATCCCCTACCAGGCCGTCCAGCCCGGTACCTGGCCGATGGAGGGCGCCGTGCTCCGGGCGAACGTCATCGAGAACCGCCGGGGCCGCAGTCCGTTCGGCTTCAGCAGCATGTTCGCGGAGACCCGGCCGGTCATCCTGCGGGGCGACCCGGTCGAGGTGGTGGTCAAGCCCCTGCCGCCCGGCCCGGAGGGTGCCCTGCCCGTCGTGGGCGACTTCCGCCTGCGCGCCGCGCCCTCGATCGCGAAGCCCCGCGTCGGTGATGCCATCACCTGGGTGCTGCAGCTCGAAGGACTCGGTGATCTCACTGCCGCCCGCATCGAACCCCTGACCGATCTTCCCCGGGCACAGGTGTACGACGTCGAGCGCCGCGAGACCTCCGAGTGGACCAAGGAGGGCCTGCGCAGCGTGCTCCGCCTCGAGCAGAAGGTCGTCCCCCTCCGTCAAGGTCCCCTCGAGTTCCCCGCCCAGCAGATCACCGTCTTCTCCACCGTCACCGGCACCTGGCAGACCCTCACCACCGAGCCGGTGACCCTGCGGGTGCGCAAGGGCGCCAGCACGGAGCTCGAGGTGTCCTCCTTCGCCGACGAGGAGGGCACGCCCGCGCTCCCCGAAGGAGACGAGGCGGTCGAGGGCATCCGCCCCCGGGGCCCCGACCATGTGGCCCACCGGGCCGGTCCCCTGCTGTGGTTGTCCTGGCTCCTGTTCCTGCCCGCGGCGATGCTCTCGCTGGTCCAGCTCCGCCACCCGCTTCGCCGCTGGTGGTCCGCACGGCCCCAGCAGGGTCCACGTCCCGCGAGCTTCGACGAGCGGTTGGCCGCCCTTCCGGACGATCCCGACGCCCTCGCAGCCGCCGCCCACCAGCTGCTCCGGGATCTGCTCTCACACGGCGGTGAGGGCCCCCTGTTCGACGACGCCCGACAGCTGGAGGCCGAGCTGTCGGCCAGCCGGTACGGCCAGGCCCCGCTTCCCGGAGACCTCCACCCCCGGCTTGCCCGCCTGCGTCCCCTGTACCGCCCGGAGGCCCGATGAAGCGCCTCGTCACATGGCTGTGGCCCCTCCTTCTGGTGGCCCTGATGGCCCTGGCGCAGCTCGGGCTGCACCTCGCCGCGCCTCGGGACTGCGAAGCCCTCGGCCCCCTCACGGGCGAGGAGCTGCCGGAGGCCTGCACCCCCACGCCAGAGCGTCTGTCTCCCGCCACGCTCACCACGGCCGCCACCCTGTGGACCGACGACGGAGACGCCCCGAGGGCACTCGCCGCCCTGCGGGCCGCGCAGATCTTCTCTCCCCGTGATGGCGCGCTGCAGGACGCCGCCGCCGAGCTGCGCCTGGAGCTCGGCTCCCCCGCACCGCCGCCCGTGCGCCCCGCCTGGGCACGCATCATGGCCCCGGCCGAGCTCGGCTGGCTCACCCTGCTCGCCTGCGCGGCCTTCGCCACCCTCGCCCTTCGCGCGTACCAGCGAAGGACCAGCTGGTGGGCTGCCGCGGCAGCCGGCACCCTCGCCTTCGGCATGCTCCTGAGCCTGCAGGCCGGCTGGGCCGACCTGCGCGCCCATCCGCCCGGCGTCACGCTGAGCACGCAGTCCCTCCGTGCGCTTCCGAGCCACACCAGCCGCGGTCAGCAGTCCATGGGTCGGGGCGTCGAGGTCAACCTGCTCCAACAGCAGGGCAGCTTCAGCCTGGTGGAGGATGGACTTGGACGCACGGGTTGGGTACCTACCCAGCAACTGGCGTTCTTCCCCCGCGTCCAGCCTTGAAGGAGCCCTCTATGCGCCGTCTCGCCGCACTCGTCCTGGCCAGCACCCTCGTGTTGTCTGCCGGCAACAAGAAGCTCGATCGCCTCAGCGAAGACGAGCTCACCCACTACCAGGCCCTGCAGGTGTGGATGGATGACAAGGAGCGCAAGGAGTACCTCAAGCTCAAGACCGAGGAAGAGCGCGACCAGTGGCTCAAGGACCACGGCCTGTGGGATCGCTTCTACCAGTACCCCGACCACATCCGCGAGCGCATCGCCCGGGGTGACATCCGCGTCGGCGACACCCACGACCGCGTGCTGATGGCCTACGGTGCCCCCCACAACCGCAAGCGCGTCACGGGTCGCAACGCCCAGCGCTCCGAAGCCCTCATCTACCGCTTCGAGGTCACCCCCGAGGGTGTTCCCCTCGTGTGGAAGCCGGGCAGCAAGACCGCCCACCGTGCCGTGGAGCTGTTCCGCATCGAGCTCATCATGGACGACGGCGTCGTCGCCGAGCGTCGCAAGATCGAGGGCTGGGACGAGTGATCCCAGCGGGGCCGCCTCAGGCCCCACCGACACACCGGGCGCCCTGATGCAGGGTGCACCGGCCTCTCAGCGGTCGCCGGCCACCGCGGTCTTGCGGGTGGAGGGCTGCTGCGAGGGGGTCTTCACCGGCAGACGGGCGAGCCGGACCTCGCCCTCGCGCTGGTCGAGCCGGCGCTGGGAGACATCGTGCGCCCGTCGCACGGCAGCGACCGCCTGGCGCTCCGCGCGGGTTGCCGCGAAGTCGTCCTCGGTGCGGCCCATCTGCTCCAGACGGTCCCACAACACCACGGCGTAGGGCGAGCGGGGATGGGCGAGGATGAAGGCCCGGTAGGCCTGCACCGCAGGCTCTCCGGACAACCAGGCACGCTCGAGGGCCGTGAAGGCTTCGATGTCGTCGCCCTTCAGCGCCCATTCCTGGGCCCCGGCGACCTGGCCGAGCAGAAGCATACCGGCCAGCAGCGGGCCGATGCAGTGGTTGATCATGTGCAGTCCTGGGAGAGGGACGCACCTTGTACCGTCACGCTCCCGCCGGATCAAGAAGAGGCCGGATCAGGGAGAATTTTCGCCCGTGGATCCACCGGCGGCCTCGGCATCCTGCGCCGCCCACTCGGCCTCCCTGCGGTAGATGGTGCGCGCCGTGATCCCCAGCAGGGATGCGGCGAGGGACTTGTCGCCGTCGACGCTGGCGAGGGTGGCCTCGATCATCGAGCGCTCGACATCCTTGAGGGGTGTGCCCACCTCGAAGGACAGGCGGCTGCGGTCGTCACGGCCCCGCATGTTGCGCGGCAGGTCGGACAGCTCGATCCGTTCGCCCCGGCACAGCACGACCGCCCGCTCGATGGCGTTCTCCAGCTCGCGCACGTTGCCCGGCCAGTGCCAGGACGACAGCGCGGACAGCGCCTCCGGCGAGATGCCGGCCACCTGTCGGCGGTTCTTCTCCGCGAACCGTACGAGGAAGTGCTGGGCCAGCAGGGGGATGTCCTCCTTGCGGGCCTTGAGGGGGGGTACGTCGAGCCGGATGACGTTGAGCCGGTAGAACAGATCCTCCCGGAAGCGCCCTGCCTCGATCTCGGTGGCCACGTCGCGGTTGGTGGCGGCCACCACGCGCACGTCGGCCCTGAGGGTCTCCGTACCGCCGACGCGCTCGTACTCCCCCTCCTGCAACACCCGCAACAGCTTGACCTGGGTGGCCAGCGACATCTCGGTGATCTCGTCGAGGAACAGGGTGCCCCCCTGGGCGAGATCGAAGCGACCTGCCTTGCGCTTGCGGGCGCCGGTGAAGGCGCCCGCCTCGTAGCCGAACAGCTCGGACTCGAGGAGGGTCTCGGGGATGGCCGCACAGTTCACGGTGACGAAGCGGCGCTCCCTGCGGCGGCTGCTCTCGTGCAACAGCCTGGCGATGCGGGTCTTGCCCGTGCCGGACGGTCCCGTGATGAGCACCGTGGCATCGGCCGGCGCCACCTGCTCGAGCTCCTCGAACAGCTCCCGCATCGGCGGCGAGCTGCCGATGAGGGGCTGGTCGCCCAGGGCCGACAGCTGCTCCCGCAGGCGGCGGTTCTCGGACTGCAGCCGGTACTTCTCGACGGCCTTGCCGAGGGTGCCGAGCACCTCCGCCCGCTTGAGGGGCTTGGACACGAAGTCGTAGGCGCCCTCCTTCATGGCCTCCACCGCCGTCTCGACGGTTCCGTAGGCGGTCATGACCACGACCTCGACCTCCGGGTCGATGGTCTTCAGGGCCTTGAGGAGGTCGATGCCGCTCATGCCGGGCATCTTCAGATCGGTGAGCACCACGTGGATGTCCTCGGCCCTCGCCACGGCGAGCGCCTCCCGGCCGGATGCTGCGTAGGCGACCTCGTACCCCTCGCGGCGCAACAGCCGGCCGAGGGTGGTGCGGTTGGAGGACTCGTCGTCCACCACCAGGATCTTCGTCTCGGCCTCGGTCACGTCGCGCCCTCCCCTGCCATCCACAGCACCATGGTCACCGTGGTTCCTTCACCCGGTGTGCTGCGCAGATCCAGCCGTCCGTCGTGGTCGTCGAGGATCTGCCGCGTGATGGCGAGCCCGAGACCGGTGCCCTTGGCCTTGGTGGAGAAGAAGGGCTCCAGCGCCCGCTCCACCTGCTCCGGCGCCATGCCCTCGCCCTCATCGCGCACCGACAGGTGGACCTGGCCGTCATCGACATGCCCCTGCACCCACACCGTCGGCGTTCCGGACTCGCGGGCGTTGCGGAGCAGGTTGAGCAGTCCCTGGTGGATCTGGGCCGCGTCGACCATCACCTGGACGTCCGGGACCGCGATGTGCAGCCCCACCTCCGCCTCGCCGAACTCCGGTGCGACCAGCCGACGGGCCTCCTCGACCAGGGCCCGCAGGGACACCGCGTGCAGATCCGGCGTGGGACGGCGGGTGAGCTCCAGGTAGTGCTCGGTGACGCCGTTGAGCCGGTCGATCTGGTGGCTGATGGTCTGCAGGATCTCCCAGGCCTCGCTGGACCGCTCCGGGTCGAAGGCCTCGAGCTCGTCGGCCAGCAGCTCCGCGTTCAGCGACATGGCGTTGAGCGGGTTGCGGACCTCGTGGGTGATCTGCGACAGCATCTGGCCCACCAGCGCGAGGCGCTCCGACCGTGCCGCTGCCCGCTGCGCACGCACCAGGGGGGTGACATCGGCCGCCTGCACGATGACCCCGTCGTCGCCGAAGGGCACGCTCGTGACGGAATACTGCCGACCGCCCTGCTCCACCGTGCCGGGCTCCGCCTGCAGTGGTGCCCGCAGGGGTTCGCCGGGCTGGGCACCGAAGCGCTCCCGGGCCGCCGGGTTGGCCAGGGTGACCTCGTCGTCCTCGAGCACCACCAGGGCGTCGTCGAGGGCGTCCATGACGCCCTGCAGGTAGCGGCTCAGCCGATCGAGCAGCTCGGCGCGCTCCGACAGGGAACGGTCACGGCTCTCGATGGCCTGGGCCATCGCCTCGAACTCCCGGGCGAACATGGCGAGCTCGTGGGTGCCGCGAACGTCCACCTTGCCGCCCCGCTCACCCCGGGCGAGGGCCTGTACCTGCTCGGTGAGGCGGCCGATGGGGCTGAGGGCGTGCAGCACCATCAGCAGCATGAGTCCCCCCACGAGGCCGACCGCCAGGGTCAGGGCCACGGTGCCGGCCACCGCACGGCGCTGGCGCTGCTGGGCGCTCACGGTGAGGGAGGTGATGCGTCGGGCCAGGGCCTTGTCGAGCTGATCGAAGTCGTCGACGATCTGGCGCTCGACGGCCTGCAGCTCGCGACGGGCGCCTCCCAGGGCTTCGTCGTCCAGCCCGCTCCAGCCCCGGGCGAGCGCATCCGCCCTCTTGAGCTGGGCGCGGACCTGCTCGAGGTAGCGCTCGAGCTGGGCGAGGGTGGCCAGCTCCTCGGGAGGGAGATCCGGTTGGCGGAGTCCGTTGATGAGCACCTCGGCCACGGCGAGCTCCTCGAGCAGCTCGTCGTCGAGGATCTCGACCACCGGATCGACCTGCCGGCCGCTCCACAGGCCGGCGAGCTGGCGCGACACCCGCTCCTGATCCTCCCGCAGACGCGCCACCTGCCGCGACAGGGGAAGGTAGCCGCCCCCCACGCGCTCGATGGCCTCGGACTGCTGCTGCATCTGCCCCACCTGCCACAGCTGGCCGAGCATGAAGGTGGAGATGACCACCATGAAGGCCAGCAGGATGCGACCACGGAGGCTTCCGAGCCCCCACGGACCGGAAAGGGGTCGCCAGCGCGTGACCCGGGACAGCGATGTGGTGGCGCCTGCGGGGGCATCGGACATCAGGTGATTTCTCCAGGCCTGCCTTCAGGAGCTATCATACCGCCCTTGCAGACGCCTGTTTGCTCGCTGGTCCCGTCCACAATACCCCACCGGCCCTCAAGCGGTCCTTTCGGAGTACCCGATGAAACGCGCCCGTCTGGCCCTCGTCCTCGGCCTGTTCGCCCTGCCCGCCTGCAGCCGTGCGCCCGCCCCGGCGTCGACCCCCGCCGACGACGGCACGTCCCTCGCGCGGGTCGACGGCGTGCCGATCACCGACAGCACCCTGCAGGAGCTCGCCCGGGAATACCGCAGACGCCATGCAGGCGAACTGAGCGAGCAGGACAAGCAGGAGCTGCTCACCAAGGCCATCACCGACGAGCTGCTGTACGCCGAGGCCCTGCGCCGGGAGCTGCACAAGGATCCGAAGGTCCGGGAGATCCTCACCAACATGCTCGTCCGCCAGCAGCTCGCGGGTGCCGTGGCCGCCGACGTGGCCACCGAGGACAAGCTCAAGGCCCACTACGAGGCCCACCCCGAGCGCTTCGTGCTGCCCGAGAAGCGCCGCATCCGCCGGATCTTCCTGCCCGTCGGGGAGAGCGGGGCCGAGGGTGACGACGCCGCCAAGGCCCGGGCCGACGACCTGCACGCCCGCATCGCCGCCGATCCCGACGCCTTCGCCGCCCTCGCCACCGAGCACTCCGCCGGTCCGTTCGCGGTGCGCGGCGGCGACGTGGGCCTGGTGTCCGACGACAACTCCGTCGGCCTGCCCGAGCAGGTGCTCCAGGGCGCCTTCGAGGCCGACGTGGACGCCCTGCCCGCGCCCGTGTTCGCCGGCGGCGGCTGGAACCTGTACCGGGTCGAGGACGTGCGCCCACGCACGGTGCGTACCTACGAGCAATCGAGGATGCGCATCAAGCGGGAGCTCGAGGCCGAAGCCTACAAGACGGCCTTGGCCGCCTGGATCGACGAGCTGGAGGCGAACGCGTCCGTCCAGAGGTACGAAGACAGGCTACAGGGGTGGCAACCCACCCCGGCGGCTCCCGTGCCGCACCCCGGCGAGCAGGCCTCCCCCAAGGAAGAGCCCGCCACGCCGAACACTGACGAGGGCGACGTGAACGATCAGGTCCGCGCCCTGATGGAGAAGGATGATGGCCAGTAGACCCCTGATGACGGCGCTCTTCGCCCTCGCCGCAGGCGCCGCGTTCGCCGGCGACGGCGTGGTCGATCGCATCTCGGCCACGGTCAACGGAGAGCCGATCACCCTGTCCGAGGTCTACGAGCTCGGCGGCGACTTCATCCGGGGCAACTGCCAGGGCTCGGCCGAGCCCGACTGCTGGGATGAGGAGGAGGGCAAGGTCCTCGAGGCCCTCATCCGCCGCCAGCTGATGGCCCAGGAGCTCGAGGAGCTCGGCATGGCCGTCTCCTCCAACGAGGTCGAGCAGGCCATCGACTCCGTCGTGCAGCAGTACGGCATGGGCGACCGCGACGCCCTCAAGCGCGAGGTCGAGCGCTCGGGCCTGGCGTGGGCCACCTACCGCCGGCAGATCGCCGAGCAGCTGCGCCAGCAGCGCTTCCAGGAGGCCGTCCTGCGGTCCCGGGTCTCCATCAAGGACGACGAGCTGCAGGACTACTACCTGCGCGCCACCCGCGATCTGGCCCACCCGATGCTCACCACCATCTCCGCCTTCGGCTACCAGCTGCCCGCCGGCGCCGATGGCGACACCCTCGCCACCGAGGTCGCGAGCTTCCGTGAGCGCTTCCAGGCCGTCCGCGAGGGCAAGGCCTCCTGGGATGCCCTGGTGGCCGAGTACGACACCGCCGGCATGGGCGCGCTGCTGAGCGGTCAGCCCTTCGCCGCCGGCGACCTCAACGACGCCCTCGATGCGGTCGTGCAGCAGACCCCCGTCGACGTCATCGCCGAGCCGGTCATCGTCGGCGACATCCTGTACGGCGTGAAGGTCGTCCGCCGCGAGGAGGGCGAGGCCGAGGTGCCCCCCTTCGAGGAGATCAAGGGCCAGCTCGGCCAGCAGCTGATGCAGGAGAAGATGATGAAGGCCGAGGACGAGTGGTTCGAGATGGCCAAGCGCGAGGCGGCCATCAAGATCTTCCTGTCCGACGGCTCCACCTCCACCGCCCTGTGACCATGCAGCCGCTGATCCTGACGCCCGGCGACCCCATCGGGGTCGGCCCCGAGGTCACCCTCAAGGCCCTGCACCGCTGGCGCGAGCGGCCGGTGCGGGTCCTCGGCGACCTCGAGGCCCTCCAGGCAGCCTCCGAGCAGCTGGGCCTGTCCCTCCACCTGCCCCATGTCACGCTGCAGGCCCCCGCCCCCACCGACGAGCCCGTCGAGGTGGCCGCCATCCGCGAAGCCGTCACGGCGCTGCAGGCGGGTCGCGGCGCCGCCCTCGTCACCGGCCCCATCCACAAGGGCCGCCTCATCGCCCGGGGCTTCCAGTACACCGGACACACCGACTTCCTGGCCGCCCTGTGCGAGCGGGAGGGCCAGGTGATGGCCTTCGTGGGCGGCGAGCTACGGGTGGCGCTGGTCACCGTCCACGTGCCGCTGCGCCGGGTGCCCGACCTCCTCACCCCCGGTCACATCCTGCACGTCCTGCAGACCTGCCACACCGCCCTGCAGCGCGACCTCGGCATCGAGCGTCCCCGCCTGCTGGTGTGCGGCCTCAACCCCCACGCAGGCGACGGCGGTGCCCTCGGCACCGAGGAGATCACCGCCATCTCCCCCGCCGTGGACCAGGCACGGGCGCGCGGCATCGAGGCCATCGGCCCCATCAGCGCCGAGGCCGCCTTCATGAAGGCCCGTCAGGACGGCGGCGACATGGTCATCGCCATGTACCACGACCAGGGGCTCGCACCGCTCAAGGCCATCGACTTCGGCCGTAGCGTCAACTGGACCCTCGGCCTGCCCATCATCCGCACCAGCGTCGACCACGGCACCGCGGACGATCTCGTGGGTCGCAACCTCGCCGACGAGGCGAGCATGGTCGCCGCCTTGACCCACGCCCACAGACTCGCCACCCAGCGGGAGCGCGCTCAGGGCTGAGCGGTGTCCATGCCCGGAAACTCCCCGCAGGACAGATCCCGCAGGGCGTTGCGACGGGTGCCGAAGGGCTGGCAGTCGGCGACGTTGCCCTCGAGGTCGAGCAGGTAGCTCCACATCATGAGCCGCGGCCGGGCGTCGCAGGAGAACACCGTGGCGCCGTTGGCGGGCTGCCGGAAGTCGGTGATGATGCCGACGTCGCCCCGCAGGACCTCATCGGAGCCGTCCTCGGCCCGGGACACGGTGCGGAAGACCTGATGCACCTCGACGTAGTCGCCATCTTCACTCCAGGCGACCCCGCCACCACCCGCCCAGCTGGAGGCGGATGCTTCGAACCGCCACCGGCCCGCTTCGGCGTCGCACTCGAACACGAGATCCGTGAACGAGGGAACGCCGGAGGGGAAGTCCGGTGGCGGCTCGGTGGGGATGGGATGGATGCATCCCATCCCGAAGAGCGCGCCCCACATCGAGGGGCGCAGATCCATCACAGGGCGGTGCAGTCGTCGGTGAGCCAGGAGGGGTAGGCCAAGCCGTCCCAGGTCTTGGCCTTGACGTCGTCCGCGGCGTCGCCGAACACGATGCAGTCGGACACCATGCCGTCCTGATCGTTGATCTTCACGGCGTAGGTGACGGCCGCGCCGGGCAGCTCGAGGTTCTCGCAGCGGAAGGTGGTGGCCACGTTGCGATCGTAGTCGTCGTTGGGCCACTCGGTGGCAGCCTGGATGTCGAGCTCGAACACGGAGTACTGATCCTCGACGGAGTAGTCGGACTTCTCCATGTCGTGGACTTCGTCGTAGGACGGGGGCCACTCGGGGTTTCCGTCGTAGGTGTCGGCGATCCAGATCTCGACGTCGTAGCCGACGCCCTCGGCCTCGAGCACGATCTGCAGACGGTCGTCATCGCCACAGGTGGTGGTGATGGCGTCCTGCCAGTCGGCGGTGGTGAGGCGGAACTCGGGGGGCATCATGGTGATGCCACCGGTGTCACCGGCGGTCTCCATCATGGTGTCCACGCCGGAGTCGGTGCCGACCGGATCGTCGCCGGAAGGCTCGTCGGTACAGGCGAACAGGGTGGCGTAGAGTGCCACGGGCAGTGCAAGCTTGCGCATATCAGTCTCCATGTCCATCAGCGGTCTGCGCGATGTTTACACCGCCAGAGCGCGAACGCAAGACACGCGAGACGATCCGCTGCATCCTGTCATCCAGACGCGACGAAGCGCGGCACCAGCGGGTCGCCGGTACCGCACCCGGGAGCCTTCGAGCGCTACAGGGCCCTGCAGTTCCCCGACGTGAGCCAGCTCGGGTACTCCAGATCCCCGAAGCCGCCCGCCAGCACCTCGTCGGGCTTGTCGCCGAAGACGATGCAGTCCGAGACCATGCCGTCCTGATCGTTGATCTTCGCCGCGAAGGTCACCGTGGCGTCGCGATCCGGATCGAGGGTGCGGCACTGGAAGGTGGTGGAGACGTTGCGCTCGTAGTTGTTGCCGAAGGTGGAGTCCTCCTGGGGCACCAGCTCCACCTCGAAGACCGAGGACTGCTCCACGACGTTGGCGTCGGTCTTGGCCAGGTCATGGACCTCGTCGTAGGACGGCGTCTGTCCCACATCGTAGGTGTCGGCGATCCACAGCTCGCCGTCGAAGCCCACGCCTTCGGCCTCGAGCACGAGCAGGAAGGTCTCGGCGTTGGTGCACACGACGATGGCGTCCTGCCAGTCGGAGCTCGTGAGCTCGAACCTCGGCGCCACGATCTCGATGGCGGTGTCCATCGTGTCGCCGGTCGGCTCGAAGGTGTCGGTACCGTCGTCGGTGTCGTCGTCACAGCCGATGACGAACGCCAGGGCGAGCAAGGTGAGGTGGTGCAGCTTCATGTCCGTCCTCCCGGGGTCCACCGGAGGCCCTTCATGAGCCGCTGCCGGTTCCCGCCCAAGGCATTCGGTACCGAAGCTTCGGCTTTCAGTCTTCCTTGACGTCGGCGTGCTTCGAGGCCGCTCGGGACAGGAACAGCTTGCGCTCGAGCTCGGCCATGAGCTCGTCGAGCCCCTCCCCTTCGAGCGCCGACACCGCGATGCCCCCGTGGGCGCTCTGCAGCTCGGCGAGCACGTGGGGTGCGACCAGATCGGCCTTGTTCCACACCCGCAGGACGGGCACCTCGGAGACCTCGAGCTCGTCGAGGACGTCGGCCACGGACTGCAGGTGGCTGTTCACCTCGGGATCGTTCGCATCGAGCACGTGGATCAGCAGATCGGCCTCCTCGAGCACCTCGAGGGTGGACTTGAAGGCCTTGAGCAGGGTGTCGGGCAGATCCTCGATGAAGCCGACGGTGTCCGTCAGGATGATCTCCCGCTCCTCGGGGAAGCGGAACCGGCGGGAGGTGGTGTCGAGGGTGGCGAAGAGCTCGTCGGCCACGAGGACCTCGGAGCGGGTCATGCGGTTGAGCAGCGTGGACTTGCCGGCGTTGGTGTACCCGACGATGGAGACCACCGGGATGCCGGCCTTCTGGCGCTTCTTGCGTCGGGTGGCACGCTCGACGGCGGTCTTCTCGAGCTGCCGCTCCAGGCGGGTGAGGCGCTCCTGGGCCCGGCGGCGGTTGATCTCGAGATCGGTCTCACCCGGGCCACGCCCGCCGATGCCGCCGGTGAGGCGGGACATGGCGGTGCGCATGATCGCCAGCCGGGGCATCCGGTAGCGCAGCTGGGCGAGCTCCACCTGCAGCTTGCCCTCCTTGGTTGTGGCGTGCTGGGCGAAGATGTCGAGGATGATCTGGGTGCGGTCGAGCACCTTCAGCTCGGTCTCCTGGGCGATGTTGCGCAGCTGGGACGGGCTGAGCTCCCGGTCGAAGATCAGGGCGTCGGCGCCGAGGTGCATGCCCTGGATGATCAGCTCCTGCAGCTTGCCGGTTCCGATGCAGGTCTTGCCGTCGAGCTTCTCGCGGTTCTGGATGACCTTGTCGAGCACCTTGAACCCCGCGGTCTCCGCCAGGCGGTGCAGCTCGTCCATGCCCCGCTGGGCCTTGCGCTGGTTGCCGAGGGTGACGCCGACGAGGATGGCGCCCGGACGGCCCTCGACCTCCGCGAGCTGGGGAGACCGGGCGAACAGGCCCTCGAGGTCGGCCACGTACTCGCGCCAGTCGTCCTTGAAGTGCTGCACCGTGAGGAAGGACTCGGTGCGGTAGGGGATCTCGGACTCGTCCGGCGGCAGGAGCACACCGAGATCCATCTGTCCGGGCAGGCCGCTGGGCTTGGCGTGGATGACCGCCACCGCATCGAGCTGCAGCAGCACGAGGTCGGTGAGATCCTCCTCCGTGAGGCCATCGGGGCGCAACGAGGACAGGATGAGCCGCACGCCACGGAAGCGGGCAGCACCGGCACGACGGGGGCCGAGGTCCGGGAGGAAGACCCGGTGGGCATCACCGACCACCACCTTGTCGACCTTGCCCTGCCGGTCCATCAGCAGGCCGATGCGGCGACCGAGCCGTCGGGTGAGCTCGGTGAGCTCACGGGCGAGCTGCTGGCTGATGAACTCGGACGCGAGCACCGAGCGCCGGTACAGGGCGCGCAGTGCCTTGTTCTGCGCCGAGCTCAGGCCGACGGTGTTTCCGTACAGGGTGTCCAGGGTGCCTCCTCCGCGGCCGTGGGCGGCGCGTCAGACAGCCCACATGCGCAGGGACACCCCTGACGTCAAGTCCCGTCGGAGGAAGATCCCGACCCGCCGAGACGGCTGATGAGCTGGGGCACGTCGACCCCGAGCGCGCCCTTCAGCTCTTCGGACAGCCGAACCGCATCTGTGGCCCCGGTACCACCACCGCCCGGCAGCATGGTGAGCTTGTCGACGCGGACCTTGTCCATGGAGGACGTGAGGGTGTCGAGGACCGTCTCGAACTTCTGGAGCAGGAAGACGTCACGGGCTTGATCGCCCGCCCCCTTCCACACGGCGATCTGGTGGCGGAGCACGTCGACCGTGGCGCGACCGTCCTCGAGCAGCTTGGCCGCACGACCTTCGGCCCGGGAGATGCCGGCCTCCATGTTGGCGCGGGCGGGCTCGATGACATCGGCCTCAAGCTGCCGGCGCACCTTCTCGACCCGCTCCCTCTCCGCCTCGATCTCCGACTCGACCCTGGCGAGGGCCGCCTGCACCTGACCCACCTGCTCGGCGACCATGGCCTCGCGACGGGTCTGCGCATCCGCGATGCGTCGGTTGGTCTCGGCCTCGGCGATGGCCGTCTGGGAGGACAGGGCCTTGAGGCGGGCACGCTGACGGGCCTCCGCATCGCGGATGAGCGCCAGGGACTCGGCCTTGGCCTCGGCCACGCGGCTGCGCATGACCAGCTCGGCGGAGGTCTGCCGGCCGATGCTGTCGAGGTAGCCGCGATCGTCGTGGACGTTCTGGATCTTCATGGTGTCGAGCACCAGGCCCAGGCGGGCCAGATCCGGCTCGGCCTCGTCGAGCAGCTTCTCGGCGAAGGCGAGCTTGTCGTTGTTGACCTCCTCGGGGGTGAGGCGGGACAGCACGCCACGCAGGTTGCCCTCGAGGACCTCCTTGGCCATCCGCACCACCTCGGAGCGGGGCTTCTGGAGGAGGCGCTCGACCGCGTTGCCCAGCACGGGCTCGTGGCCGGCGATCTTCACGTTGGCCACACCCTGCACCGTGAGCGGGATGCCGCCCTTGGAGTAGGCGCCGGTGACCGACACGTCGATGATCATGTTGGTCAGGTCGAGGCGATCGACCTTCTCGACGAGCGGAATGCGCCAGGCGCGACCACCCTTGACCACGCGGTAGTCGTTCTTGGGACCCGACCGCAGGCCGGAGAAGATGAGCACCTCGTTGGGCTCACAGATGAACAGCAGCGACTTGGCCAGGACGAGGGCGAGGATGCCACCGGCGAGCAGGACGCCGAGGACCACGAACAGGACGGAGACGAGGGTCATTGGTCACCTCCCTTGGGCGCGAGGACCCCGGTGAGATCGACACCGGTGGTGCGGGACACGGCGTCGAACACCTCGGCGACCGCATGGGGAAGGGCGGCCACGTGACGGGCGAGGGCCCGGCCGTCGCCCTGATCGAGCAGGTTGACGTCCTGCATCTGCAGGTCAGCGAGCTTGCCGGCCACGGTCTGCACGATTGGCTCGAGCTGCTGGATGAGGAAGATGTCCTTGGCATCGTCGCCCGCCTCGGCCCAGGCCTCGGCGAACATCTGCAGCACCTTGGCGAGCGCCTGGCCATCGGCGGCGATCGTGGCGGCCTCGGCGCGGGCGGCCATCTCGGAGGCCTTGCGGGCGGCATCCGCGGGCAGGACGGTGTCGGCCTGCAGGCGCAGGTTCATGAGCTGCGCACGGAACTCCTGCAGCGCCTGCTCGGCCTTGGCCCGGGCGGCGAGCGCGGCCTGCTCGGCACGCTCCTCCTCGGACTTGGCGGAGGCCTCGAACTCGGCCACGGCCTTGCGGTAGGCGTTCTCGGCGCGCTTGATGGCCGTGTCCGCGGCCTCGGCGGCCACCTGGCCGTCCTGGTGGGCCTGGGCCTCGGCCTCCTCGGCATCGGCCTTGGCGATGGACTCGGCGATCTCGGCGTTCGACAGCACGTTGGCCAGTCGCTCACGGCCGATGGAGTCGAGGTAGGAGACGTCGTCGCTGACGCTCTGCACCTTCAGGGCGTCGAGCTGCAGGCCGAGGCGATCGAAGTCCTCGTCGGTCTCCTTCATCATCTCCTCGGCGAACTTCAGGCGGTCCTCGTTGACCTCCTCCGGGGTCATGCGGGCGAGGATGCCGCGCAGGTGGCCCTCGAGGGTCTCCTTGGCGACGGTCTGGATCTCCCTGGGGTCGCGGCCGAGGAAGCGCTCGATCGCGTTGTGGACCCGGTTGGGGTCGGAGTTGACCTTCACGTAGGCCACGGCCTGCAGGTTCAGCGGGATGCCGCCGCTGGAGTAGGCGTTGGTGACCGCGAGATCGATGGGGATGGAGCGCAGATCCATCCGATCGACGGTCTCGAGGATGGGCACCTGGAACGACCATCCACCATGCAGCAGGCGGAAGCCCACCTGGGAACCGTCTTCCAGGGCGCGCGCCCGACCCGAGAACACCAGGATCTCGTTCGGCGCGGCCACCTTGATGAATGGCTTGAGCAGCAGGACCAGGCCCACCAGCCCGAAGCCGAGGCACAGGCCGGATATCAGCCAGGTGATGATCGTCTCCACGTTGTCTCCCCCTCCAGATGATTCGATTCAGTCGCCCTTGGGCAGGGCCTTGGGTGTGTCTTCGCCCGGCGCGGGTGCGACCTCGACGATGCTGCCGTCCAGGTGGACGACCATGATGCGCGCGCCGGCTTCGAGACGGCGATCCTCCAGGGATCGGGCAGGCAGGGCCACGTCGCCCACCGGCGTGTGGACGAGCACCTTGCCGAGCTTGTTCCGCTCGGTGGCGATGAGCACCTTGCCGGCCCGGCCGATCATGGTGTCGAGGCTCGTGCTGCCGCTGACCATGTCGCGACGGATGGCCCGGAACAGCCTGGAGGCCACGAACCCGAGCACGAAGCCGGTGAACAGGGCCGCCGCCAGCGTGATGGGCATGGCGGTGCCGAGGGCCGTGAGGATGGCACCGGTGGCGCCGAAGCCGATGGCGCCGAAGCTCGCAAAGCGCAGGGACAGGACGGTCCAGATGAACTCGCTGCCGAAGGACGGGCCCTCCACGGGCGCCGGGACGTCGGCGTCCACGTGGCCGACCTCCGCGGCCTCCGCGTCGAGGTCGAAGTCGCCGTCGAGATCGACATCGGCGTCGAAGTCGGCATCGAAGTCGACATCGGGCGATGCATCTGCGTCGAAGTCGGCGTCGCCCGCGCCGAGCAGGCTCACCCCCACCAGCACCCCGCCGAAGGCGAGGCAGAACAGATACAGGCCGATCATTCAGCGGGCTCCCTGGGCAGCGAAGGCCAGCACCAGCCAGCCCGCGATGAAGGCGACACCGCCGAGCGGGGTGATGGCGCCCAGCCAGCGCACGCCGGTGAGGGTCATGGTGTACAGGCTACCCGAGAACAGCACGATGCCGGCGACAAAGAGCCAGCCGGCCAGCGACGGCGACCGGGGATGCGCGGCCACGGCGGCCAGCGCGAGCGCATGGATGAGGTGGTAGCGGGCGCCTGTGTCCCACACCTCCAACAGGTGCTGGTCGGTGACCACCCCCTTGAGACCGTGCGCACCGAAGGCGCCGAGCGCCACACCCAGGGCGCCGACGACGCCTGCAAGCTTCCACCACATTGACAAACCCCACAGTTGGGGCAACCTACGCACGGCCCCGGACCGGTCAAGAGAATCCGGTACCGGGCGTGGAGGTACAGATGAAGGTGCGCGGAGTGATCCTCGCGGCGGGCTACGGCTCCCGGTTCCTGCCCATCACGCGGACCATCCCCAAGGAGATGCTGCCGATCATCGACCGCCCCTGCCTCGACCTCGTGGTCCAGGAGATGGTCGACGCCGGCATCGAGGACATCCTCATCATCACCTCCCGCCGCAAGAAGGCGCTCGATGACTGGTTCGACCGGGATCCCGAGCTCGAGCACGCCTTCGAGGCCTCCGGCGCCGCCCACAAGCTGGCCAAGGCCCATCCCCCGCAGGTGCGCGTGCAGTTCGTCCGCCAGCAGCGGATGCAGGGAACCGGCGGCGCCCTGATGCTCGCCCGCGACTTCGCCGGCGACGATCCAGTGCTGGTGGCCTTCCCCGACGACCTCTTCGGCCAGCCCAACGCCAGCGCGCAGCTCCTCGCCGCGGCCGAGCGCAGCGGATGCTCCGTGATGGCCGCCCTCGACATGCACGGCCAGGACGTCTCGGCCTACGGCGTCATGGACGTCGAGCAGGACGACGTAGGCCTCAAGGTGAACGGCATCATCGAGAAGCCGGCCCCGGGCACCGAGCCCAGCAGCCTCATCTCCCTGGGCCGCTTCGTCTACTTCCCGGACATGTTCGACGCCCTGGTGCAGACCTTCGAAGGCCACCAGGGCGGCGAGTTCTACCCCATGGCCGCACTCGAGCTGCTGGCCGAGGCCGGACGCCTGCGCGCCGAGGTGATCCACGCCCGCCGGTGGGACACCGGCACGCCCCTCGGGTACCTCGAGGCGGTCATCGACCACGCCCTCGACGACCCGCACATCGGCGAGGCGTTCCGGCAGCTCCTGGCCAGTCGCCTCGGCGCCTGAAGCCCCGCGTTCGCCCGTCGAACCCGGCAATTGTCCAGACATTGCAAAGAGGTGGGACAGCCCATATGGTCGGCCCCATGCGGATCGTACCGATGGGTCACGCCAGCTTCCCGAAGGTGGACGAGGGACCATTCGGTACTTGACCTATACTGATGCCGATCCCCTCCACACGTGCGCCCTTGCCCACCCAGCCCGACACCCACGAGCACGAAGACCACAGCGCCCTGCAGGTCGGCCAGCAGGTGGATCGCTACGTGGTCGAGTCACAGATCGGAAAGGGCGCCACGGCGCAGGTCTACAAGGTCCGCCACCGCAACCTCGACACCATCCATGCCCTCAAGGTGCTGTCCCTGGTGAGCCCCACCATCCGTCGCCGCACCCTCCGGGAAGGCCGGATGCAAGCCGCTCTCCGTCACCCCCACGTGGTCGGGGTGTCCGACGTGCTCAACGTCGACGGCAACCCGGGGCTGCTGATGGAGTTCATCGAGGGCCCCACCCTCGAGGAGGCCATGGGCAAGCTGCAGTTCACCCTGCGGCAGGTGGAGGTGCTGTTCCGGGGCATCGTGCAGGGGGTGCAGGCCTGCCACGAGCTCGGCCTGGTGCACCGGGATCTCAAACCGGCCAACGTCCTGCTCGCCAACGCGTCGGATGGGGTGGTCCCCAAGGTCACCGACTTCGGCATCGCGAAGGTCACCGAGGAATCCGGCCACACCCGCACCGGCGTGGCCATGGGCACGCCGCAGTACATGGCGCCCGAACAGATCCGCGATGCCCGCAGCGTGGATGCCCGCGCCGACATCTTCAGCCTCGGCTGCATCCTGTACGAGCTGCTCACCCACGTGCGCACGTTCCCGTCCGACGACATCCTGCAGGTCTACCATGACATCCACAAGGGGCAGTACAGGCCGGCTTCCGAGCTGCGGCCCGACATCCCCCCCAGGATGCTGCAGGCCATCGACGGCTGCCTCGCGGTGGATGTGGCCCAGCGCATCCCCGACTGCGCCACGCTCCTCGAGGTCTTCGACGGGCGCCGTTCCTTCCAGGTCTCCACCCGCGAGGGCACGGGCCCCGGCATCGTTCCGGAGCAGGTGGGGGTCCCCCTCGCGCCGGGTGCCACCATCCTGCCGATGGATGTCCTGCAGCAGCTCGGCGAGGCCGACGACCTGACCGCCGGCGACCTCCTCACCGACATGACCGCCCCCGCCTCCCTGCAGGATCACGTCCTCGACATGATGCCCCCTCCGGAGGAGGCCCCACCGCGTCGACGCGCCCCCCTGCCCCTCGTGATCGGTCTGCTGCTCCTGGCCGGCGGGGCCACCCTGGCGCTCCAGGCGCAGAGCCCACCTGCGGCGCCGCCATCCGCACCTGAGGTGACGTCCCCCACCCCGCAGGCGCCGACCACACCCGCCGCCGCCATGGCGGTGGTGCCCGCTGAGCCCGTCCCGGAGCCCGCCTCCGAGCCCGTCCCCGACGCACCGTCCCCATCCCCTCGCCCCGTGCCCACACCGGCGCCGAATCCCGCCCGGGCCCCACGGGCCGCGAGCCCCTCGCCCGCCCCACCCGTCGCCACGGGCCCATCCACCGTCCGACTCCTGAGCGTGCCCCACGCCGCCACGCTGTGGATCGATGGTGCCCGGGTCGGACGGTCACCTCACAAGGTGGAGCTGTCCGAGGGCCGCCACACCATCCGCATGCAGTCGGGCGCGCTCGTGCAGGAGTCCACCGTGCAGGTGATCCCCGGAGCCGAGCACAAGTGGTGCTTCGTGCTCGAGGAGCAGCGGGTGCATGCCGGGGGATGCCCGTGATGCGTGCCCTGCTGGCGTCCCTGCTCCTGCCCATCGCGTCTGCCCACGGCGCCGACTGCCCTCCCCTTCACGAGGTCCACGCGTCCGCCTGGGAGGCCTTCACCGACGCCGAGCTCGAGATCGCCCAGGGCATCCTCGACGAGGCCATCGACAACCTCGCCTGCCAGCAGGTCCAGGTGGGCAGCCAGGAGCTGTTCGATCTCTTCGAGCTGGCTGCCCTCGTGGCCATCGGCAACGAAGACGAGGAGCGGGCCGTGTACGCCGTGCTGCGGGCCATCGCCGTGTACCCCGAGGGCACCACCCGCCCCGACTTCGGACCCGAGCTGGCCGAGCTGTTCGACACCTGGTCCACCCGCCTCGTCGACGCCCAGATCCCGCTGCAGGTCCGCACCTCCGAGTCCATCTGGCTCGACGGACGCGCCCTGCAGCCTGGAAGCGACGAGAGCATCACCGCCGGCGATCACCTCCTGCAGCGTCGGGAGGGGGACCTGTGGACCTCCGACGTCCTCAGCCTCGACACCCCCACCACCCTCGTCACCGAGGGCCCCCTGCTGGTGGCCGCCCCCTTCGTGCCGGCGCTGACCACGGGCCCCGCGCTCCCCAGCGCCCCCGACATCCGGCGCCGCAAGCGCACGAAGACCATCCTGTGGCTCACCGGCGCGGGCCTCGGCGCTGCGGGCACCGGCCTGTTGCTCACGGGCCTCATCCGTGAGCAGGACTTCCTGGCCAACCCCTACGACGCCGCGTCCTACGGAGGCTGTGCCCAGGGGAGTGGCTGCTGGGCTGCAGAGCGCGACGCCGTCATCGACGCCGACGCGCAGCACATCTCCATCCTGTACGGCGTGGGCTACGGCGCCCTCGCGGCGGGCGTGGGCCTGACGGTCTCGGGCATCGTGCTCTCCCCGACCCCCGGCGGCGCCCAGGTGGGGATCCAGGGCACCCTGCCATGACAGCCGCGCTGCTGCTGCTCGCGTCCTGCTACCACCCACCGGGCGATCTGCCCGCCGACCCCTGGCAGGTCGACATCCTCGACAGCGAGGAGCGCTGCGCCCCCTCCCGGGACGAGCTGGTGGCCTGCACGCTCGATGGCGACACCTTCGACGTTCGCACGTGCGGGGAGGAGCGGGTGCGCCTGCTGGGCATCGACACCCCGGAGACATCCACGCCCGACGGCGACGGCGAGTGCTTCGCCGACCAGGCCTCCCGGGAGCTCGCCCGGCTGCTGCAGGGCACCACGGCCCGGCTCACGTTCGACCGGGAGTGCGTCGGGGTGTACGGCCGCACGCTCGCCTACGTGTGGCTCGACCGCCACATCGCACGGTCCGTCATCGACGTCCGCTACCTGGAGCAGCTCGACGCGTCCTGGACCGCGTCCTCCGGCAATCCAGAGGCCATCCTGGTCAACGAATACCTGCTCCTCACCGGCTACGCGCGCCTGTACGACGAGGCGTGGACCGCGCCCCTGCGCTGGGGACCGGAGCTCACGGCCGCCGAACGGACGGCCCAGGCCCAGGGCGAGGGCCTGTGGACGTCCTGTCCCTGAGGCCGCGCCCCACCGGGGAGCGCCACCGGGATCAGGTGCCGCGGGCCCCGAAGATGGCCGTGCCCACGCGCACCCAGGTGGCACCGTGCCGTACGGCCACCTTGAAGTCGTGGGTCATGCCCATCGACAGCTCGTCCATGTCGTGACCCGCATCGCGCGCATCTCGCAGCAGGCTCTGCATCTGCTCGAAGAACGGTGCGACGTCTTCGGGATCCTCGCGGAACGGCGGAATGGTCATCAGGCCGCGCATGCGCAGGCCCGGCAGCGCCGCGAGGGCGCCGAGGGTGTCGAGGACCCGTGCGGGCGCCACGCCTCCCTTGGACTCCTCCTCGCCCACGTGCACGGCGAGGAGGGCATCGAGCCCATCGGGAGCCCGCGCCAGCAGCGCCTCGGCCTGCTCCACCGACTCCAGCGCGTGCACCCGGAACGCCACCGGGGCGATGTACTTCGCCTTGTTGCGTTGGATCCGCCCGATGTAGTGCCAGCGGATGGGCTCGGTGATCTCACGCGCCTTGTCCCGCAGCTCCTGGGCGTAGTTCTCGCCGAAGTCCAGCTGACCCGCGGCCAGCGCCTCCTGCACGGCCTGCAGGGGCTTGGTCTTGCTCACCGCCACCAGCTTCGCGGCGTCCGGGGCGCGTCCGGCGGCCACGAGGGCCTCCCGAAGCTCCGCCTGCACCCGCGCCAGGTTTCCTGCGATCATGCCTGCACCGCCTCGATGGCCGCCAGCGTCTCCTCCAGCGGCAGGCCCTTCACGTTGGTCCACGAACCCTGGACCTCGGCGACCATGGCACCGGCGATCCCCTGGATGCCGTAGGCGCCGGCCTTGTCGTCGGCCTCACCGGTCTGCAGGTAGCGGACGATCTCGTCGTCGGAGAGCTCCCGGAACCGCACGCGGGTGGACACCACGAACGCCCGCTGCGCCCGGCCGCGACGCACGCACACCCCGGTGAGGACCCGGTGCCAGCGACCGGAGAGCCTGCGCAGGTGATCGAAGCCCTCGGCGCGGTCACGGGGCTTGCCGAGCACGTCGTCGCCCAGGGCCACCACGGTGTCGGCAGAGACGCAGGTGACGTCGTTCGGGGCGTGCTCCCCCTTCTCGACCGCGAGCCGCTCGGCGTACGCCTCGGGGGACTCCCCTTCGTGGCGGCTCTCGTCGATGTGGGCCGGCGCCACCTCCAACGCGAAGCCAGCCCACTCCAGGAGCTGTTTGCGTCGGGGAGAGCCGCTCGCCAGCATGAGCGCCTTCATCGCGCGGCCCGGCGGTTCTTGACGTCCTCTTTGTGCCGCAGGCGCGCCTCACGGCGCATCTCGGCCTCGTGGTGCCGCCGGATCTCCTCGTCCGTCTCGGGGGAGAGGGTCGGCAGGCGCACCTTGTTGCCCCGGCTGTCGAGGGCGACGAAGGTCAGGTAGGCGCTCGAGGTGTGGGTTCGCTCACCGGTGATGGCATCTTCCCGCTCCACCCGCACCCCGACTTCCATCGAGCTGTGGCCGGCCCAGTTCACGGATGCCCGCAGCACGGCGATGTTGCCCTGGCGCATGGGGGCCCGGAAGTTCAGGGAGTCCATCCCTGCGGTGACCACCGTGCAGCGAGCGAAGCGCTGGGCGGAGACGGCGGCGCACACGTCGATCCACGCCATCACCTGGCCGCCGAACACGGTACCGAGGGCGTTGGTCTGGCCGGGCATGACGATCCACGTCATCTCGGTGCGGGTCTCACTGGGACGGACGCCCCCATCACGGGGCAGGCGGTCGCTGGGCATGGTTCCTCCGACATCGCGAGCGGGTCCGGCCAAGAGAAAGGCCGCAGCGCCTCGCGGTCACTGCGGCCTCATATCCCGTTCGGGAGGATCACAACTTCGCGATGGCACCTGCGAGCCGCTCCTCGAGCACCAGCAGCGCGGCGAGGTCGGCCTTGCCGTCCTCGGGCACCATGGCATCGACCTGCGCGCGGACATCCGCGAGCGGACCCCCGGCGAGGACGGGCTCGAGCTCGTCGACCGTGCTGGCCTGCAGGCCATCGGGCAGACGACCCATCAGGTCCCGGAGCAGGCGGCTGAAGCGCTGCACCATGATGGCCATGGCCACGGGCTCCCACTGTCCCTCGGCGGGCCGCTTGGAGAGATCGTCGATGATCTCCTGCAGGCGGGATGCCCGACCGGCCGCGAGCTGACGGATGACCGTGTCGCGGTGGGACAGGTTGTAGCGGCGGGCGTGGGACCAGACCATCAGCGCGATGTTGAGGTACTGCGCCTTGAGCACGGCGTGTGCGACGCTCTCGGGGATGTCGTTGCCGAGCATCTCCTCGATCTGCGAGGCGTTGGCCTTGGCCACCTCGTCTGCCTGCAGCTCGTAGACCTGGTCGGCGGCCTCACGCATGTCGTCGAGGACGGCCAGCTCGGGAGCATGGTTGCCGGGGCCGAGCCAGAAGCCGGTGAGGTCGCGTGCGCCCTCGTCGACCTTGACCCAGGCGTCGTACAGCGCGCTCAGGGAGACGCTCGTGCGAAGCTCCTCGAGGGTGCTGCGCACCTCGTAGGCGTTGGCCAGGTACTGGGCCCGCAGGTAGGCATCGACCACCTCGAACACCGTGCGACCGGTGGACTCGACCATCATCGGCACGAAGGCCGCACCTGCATCACCGACCACGCGGGTACAGGCCATGGTCATGGCGATCTCGTCCGCCAGCTGGTGCTCCTGGATGTCCTGGGCGTAGCGCTCCTGGATCTCCACCGGGAAGTAGTCCACCAGGAAGTCCTGGTAGCCGAGCAGCTCCTTGGCGCGACCGGAGGCCATCAGCTCGGCGAAGACGAAGCGCTTCACGTGGCTGGAGATGGTGGCCAGCTCGGGACGGGTGAGGCCCTCGCCGTGGGCGACGCGACGGTCGAGCTCCTCGTCCGTGGGCAGGTCGAAGCTCTCACGGGTGCGGCTGAACTGACGCTCGAGGAAGGCCATCGCCCGGGCGAACGGGAAGATGTCGGCCTTGGCACGCAGCGCGTCGCGGGAGATCTGGCGGCCCTGGATGTCGTTGTTGGCGAGCACCAGGGAGGCGACCTCCTCGGTCATCTTCTCGAGCAGCGCGTTGCGGGCGTCGTCGGTGAGATCACCACGGTTGACCGGTCCGCCCAGGAGGATCTTCAGGTTGACCTCGTGGTCGGACATGTCGACGCCGGCGGAGTTGTCGATGAAGTCGGTGTTCAGGCGGATGCCGTTCAGACCGGCCTCGATGCGACCCTGCTGGGTGAAGGAGAGGTTGGCGCCCTCGCCCACCACCTTGCAGCCGAGCTCGCTGGCGTCGACGCGGATGCCGTCGTTGCCGCGGTCGTCGGCGTCGGCGTGGGTCTCGTAGGAGGCCTTGACGTAGGTGCCGATGCCGCCGGACCAGAACAGGTCGACGTCGAGCTTGAGGATGGCGCGGATGACCGCCTCGGGCTCGACCTCTGCCTTGGGCAGGCCGAGCATGGTCATGGCCTTCTCGGACAGCGTGATCGACTTGGCGCTCCGGTCGAACACCCCGCCGCCCTCGCTGATGAGGTCCTTGTTGTAGAAGTCCCAGCCCGCCTCACGGCCCGCCAGATCGAACATGCGCTTGCGCTCGGCGTAGGAGCTGGCCGGATCGGGATCGGGGTCGATGAAGATGTGCATGTGGTTGAAGGCAGCCACGAGCTTCGTGTAGGGCGTCTCGATCAGGCCGTTGCCGAAGACGTCGCCGCCCATGTCGCCCACGCCGATGGCGGTGAAGGGCTCGCTGTAGGGGTCGCGGCCCATCTCGGCGAAGTGCCGACGCACGAGCACCCAGGCACCACGGGCGGTGATGCCCACACCCTTGTGGTCGTAGCCGTTGGAACCACCGGACGCGAAGGCGTCGCCCAGCCAGAAGCCGTAGTCGATGGACAGGCCGTTGGCGGTGTCGGACAGGTGGGCGGTGCCCTTGTCGGCCGCGACGACCAGGTACGGATCGGGGGCGTCCTTGAAGACCACGCGAGGCGGATGCACGATCTCGCCATCGACGACGTTGTCGGTCAGGTCGAGCAGGCCGCGGATGAAGGTCTTGTACAGACGATCGGCGTCCTCACGGCGCTGGCCGCGGTCGGGATGGGGGTGGCGCAGCAGGAAGCCGCCCTTCGAGCCCTCGGGCACGATGACGACGTTCTTCACCTGCTGGGTGGTGACCAGGCCGAGCACCTCGGTGCGGTAGTCGGAACGATCGGACCAGCGCAGACCACCACGAGCGACGGTGCCGAAGCGCAGGTGGACACCCTCGACCTCGGGGCTGTGCACGTAGATCTCGTACAGGGGCACGTTGCCGGTGAGGGCATCGATGCGGCCGCACTCGAACTTGAAGGACAGGTAGTGGTGCACGCGATCGGTGCGCCACGCGTTGGTGCGCAGCGTGGCCTCGATGAGGTTGCGCAGCGTGCCGAAGACGCGATCCTCGTCGTGGGTCTGGGTGCGCCGCAGCAGCTCCTTGACCTCGGCCCGCAGGGCCATGACGTTGCGGACCCGATCCTCGGTGAGGTCGGGGTGGAAGCGCGCCTCGAACAGGCGGTACAGCGCCGCGCAGATGTCGGGGCGGGACAGCATGATGTCCTGCACCGCGGACAGGTTGAAGTTCGAGAGGATCTGACGGCTGTAGTGGGTGTAGGCCCGGAGGACGTCGACGGCCTCCCAGCTCAGGCCCGCCGTGAGGACCAGCGCGTTCAGGGGGTCGTCGTCGACCTGGCGACCGAACACGTGGGGCAGGGCGTCCACGAGGAGCTCGTTGTGGGCCATGAAGGCGGCCTTGTCGGCAGGGTCCAGGGACAGCTCGAAGGTGTCGAAGGACAGGCGGGCGCCGCGGGAGTCCACGCGCACCACGTCCGACGCCTTGACCGTGAGGCCGAAGTTGTCGAGCACGGGCAGCAGGTCGGTGAGGAAGATGTCCTCGGTCTGGTACACGCGCAGGTAGAAGGAGCCGCGCTCCTCGAAGACGTCTGCCAGGATGTCCTGATCACCGCTGAGCGCTTCCAGCATCTGGATGTCGCGGTAGGCCCGGGACGCGCTGGTGGACTGCATGTAGCTGATCGGGAAGGCGCGACGGTAGGTCTCGTACAGGTAGTCCGCACGATCCTCGTCGGTGGCGCCGGCGACCTCACGCCACAGGCGGCTGGCCCAGGGGGTGGCCATCACACGGATGCGCTCGGTGAGCATCTGGATGGTCTCGGGTGCCGAGTCCTTCAGGCCCGTGAGGTAGTAGTACTGCAGCACGGTGTCGAACCGGCCCATGAAGGTGCCGTGGTCGACGTAGCTGGAGCCCATCGTGTGGGTGATCTCCTCCTCGAGGGACTGGCGCAGCTCGTCGCTGTACTGGGTCTTCGGCAGCGAGACGAGGGCGAAGGCGCTGTCGTTGCCGCGGGTGAGGAAGGTGACGCCGACCTCCTGACGCTGCTCGCTCTCGAACACCAGATCCACCATCTGGGAGATGTTCTCCTCGGAGGTGGTGAACAGGAACTCGGTGGGCAGGCTGTCGAAGACGTTGGCGATGCCCTTGTAGCGGTAGGAGCCGGGCTCGGCCTCCTGCTGGTCGAGCACGCGCTTGAGGACCTTGCGCAGGATGGGCACGTTGCGGCAGGGCTGGGTGACCGCACGGTAGGTGAACATGCCGCGCAGGTACATCTGGGCCGCATCCGGGGTGCCGGCGGCGAGGGAGATCAGGATCTCGTCGATCCGGCCCGCACGGTGGATGGGCGACTCCTGGTGGGCCTTGCGCACATAGACGGTGCCCGGAGGGGGCGCGCCCGTCCAGTCGCCGCTGGCGTCGGCGTAGTAGGGGCCGTCGATCTTCTGGATGCCGTACTTCTCGCCGTCGGACTCGGCGCCCATGAAGACGAAGTTCTCCCGCATCAGCCACTTCAGGAAGGCAGCCGTCTCGCGGTAGGACTCGGCCTGATCGGGATGGGCCTCGGCGAGCGCGTCGCACTTGCCCGCGAACGTCTCGAGCAGACCGGTCATGCTCTCGAAGTCCTCGACCGTGGCGCGGGCGAGCCGCAGCTGGTGGCGCAGGGCCTCGGACGCCTCGTCGAAGCGGCCCTCGAGCTGGCCCACATCGGCCTCGAGCCACGCGAGGGACTCCGACACGCCGCCCTCTTCGCCCACGGCGATGAGCTGGCCGTCGGCGTCGCGGGTGGCGGGGAACACCACGTTGAAGCCGCCCCAGTACTCCGCCTCGTTACGGCGCAGGAACAGCCGGACGGTATCGACGATGAACGGATGATCCTCGACGTGGGTCAGTACCGCGACGCCGCGCGCGCTGAGCTTGCGGATCTCGGCGTGGACGGTACCGGCCGGGCGCTGCTGGGCGAACACGAAGGCCGCCTCGAGCTTGCGCAGGACCTGACGCGGGGTGTGCTGGGCGAGGAACGGACCGCGGACGCGACCGACCGTGACGCGAACGAAGTCGGCGAACAGCTTGCCGTCCACCGATGCCTCGGGTGTGTAGTGGTCGAGCTCCGACACCACCCTCTGGATCACTTCGGCGCGGGAAGATTCGAGGTTCACAAAGGCCTCCAAGGGCATTCACGTGGCCCTCGCCCCGTCCCTTCGAAGGAGGCGGCAAGGGAGTGAATGGGACGCTACCCCATCCCACGGAGCACCGCACGGGGCCATCCGGGGATCGGTCGATATACACAGCTACTCCCTACCCTTACGGGGTGTAGCAAAGTTCCGTCAAGGCGCTTCGATAGCAAGCTAAGGAACGGCCCCTCTCCCCGTACGCCAGACGGCACCGTCGATGCACCCTTGATCCAGTGGGCATCCGTGGCGACGAGGTGTACCCTGTCCCGTACACCCCTCTGACCAGCCTCCGTACCGGATCCGTGGAGTCCCACCATGCCGCCCAAGACCACGTCCCCTCATCAGTATCTCATCGACCAGGCCGAAACCGCGGGAGCATGGGCCAGCGAGATCCTCGTGAGCGACGCGAAGATCCACGACATCCGCGTGGCCCCGAAGTCGAGCCCACAGGTCTCGAGCCGCCAGGAACAGAAGATGACGGTGAGGGTCTGGCTCGAGGGCCGGGCGGCCGGCGAGGCGTCCGGGCGCCCCGAGCATGCCCGGCTGCTGCTCGCCGCCGCGCTCAAGGACGCCGAGACCGCACCCCGCGACCCCTTCGCGGGCCCCGTGGAGCGCACGCGGACCCACCTGCCCGCGCTCGACATCCGCGACAAGCGCTACGACATGCTGTCCATGGAGGACCGCACCGAGGTGGTCCTCGACAACGAGCAGTCCGCCTCCCGGGTGGATCGGCGCGTCCGCCCGGGTGTGTTCAACTACGAGGATCGGCTGGAGACCCGGAGCTACCTGAACTCCCATGGCGTGCTCTACGAGGTGGAGAGCACCCGCTACGCCCTCGAGGGCATCGTCACCCTGCGAGGTCCCGAGCCCCCGGTGGTGATCAGCCACAAGGAGGCCACCCGCAGCTTCTCCACCATCTCCACCCTGCCCTTCGGCACGCTCATGGGCAGGCGACTGGTGGCGCTCGCCGGTCGGCAGCACGGCCTGTCCGGCGACGTGCGGGTGCTCTTCCCGCCGCTACCGATGGCCCGCATCGTCGCATGGCTCGGCGAGCGGTTCGCGGAGGAGTCCCTGCAGGCCGGCTCCACCCTCCTGCGCGACGGCGACAGTCCCGTGCAGCTGTCCCCTGCCTTCCACATCATCGACGACGGCGCCTCCCCGGGAGCCCTGCGCACGCGGGGCTTCGACGACGCCGGCGTGCTCGGCACCGCCCTGCCCATCCTGCAGGAGGGCGTGTTCAACGGGCCCTACCTGTCGCCCGCCGGCGGCCGCGCCATGAACCTGCCCCCCACCGGACACGTGTTCGGCGACACCCTGCGTGCGGGCAACCTGCAGATGAACACCGGCACCCGCTCCATGAACGCGCACATGGGCGAGATGGCCACCACCGTCTTCCGGGTCGACGACCTGTGGGACCTGTCCGGCCTCGACCCGGCCACCGGGGAGATGGACGTGCCCGTGCACGGCCAGGTCTTCGACGCCCAGGACCAGGTGGGTGTCATCCGCCACGCACGCCTCAAGGGCAACCTCATCGAGGCCCTCCAGAACATCGCCGCGGTCACCTCCGACACCGATCGCTACCGCCACGTGGACGCGGCCGGCGTGTTCGTCGACGGCCTGCGTCTCGAGCGTCCCTGAGCCGCGTCACAAGGTCCCGGCCGGCCCGGGCTCCTCCGTCCCGTCCGTCGGGGTCGCCCCCGTGCCGGGCCAGGTGCGGGCCTGCGGGTCCTCCGGGAGGTCGTCGCCGGCCCGGAGCAGCCAGGTGTCGGCCTCGGACAGCAGGCGCCTCGCCTCCGGGATGCCGGCTCCCTCGGGGGCAGGCCCCGGCACGAGCCATGCGGCCCTGCTGGCGACCTGCTCCGGGCTGCAGGAGACCTCCGACGGGTCGACCCCCGACGACGGCAGGCCGAGCCACACCGGGTCGGTCGCCCGCAAGAGCGCCCAGCTACCGAGGTCGTCCAGCGTGGAGGCATCGGGATGGGCACAGGCCCACAGCTCCCACAAGGCCCGACGCTGCTCCCCCGACAGGTCCCGGGGCAGTCCCACGACACCACGCACGGTCTGCAAGCCGTGGAGCCGAGGCAGGTGCATGACCATCGGGGCCCCTGGTGCCGCCTCAGGGCGCATCAGCGCCTCGTCGGGGCCCAGGGTCGCGGGTAGGCCGTCGAGGCGCGTCGTGACGGCCTCTGACGCCAGGGAGGCCCCGTGGTAGACGTGCCACCGGGATCGGGACCAGGCCTCCTCGCGAAACGCCGCCAGCCGGAGGGGCTCCGCCACGCCGACGGTCCCCGCGAGCGGAGACGCCGTCTGCGCATAGGCATGCCCCTGCAGAGCCCAGGTCCACCAGGCCTGCGTGACCTCCAGCTCCTGCAGGGAGGGCCACGTGGGCGCGGTGGCTGCCCGCGCGTCCACGAGGGCATCCAGGGCTGCCTCCAGGCATGCATCGGGCCGTGGCGATGCAGCACAGTCCACCACGAACAGGACCTCTTCGGGGCCGACGAGGGACTGGACCCGCGCCCCGGTGGCACCGGCCCGAGCGGCCGCCTCGTCCACCAGCGTGCGTGCCGCACCGGGGAGGTCCGGCGGCTCGTACCGGGGACCTGCCTGCACGCGCACCACCATGACGTGGGGCTCCCACACATCTGGGAGCTCCTGTGTGCTCCCTGGATGCCGTGCGATCTCGAGCGGCACGGGGCCACGAGGCGCGCGCAAGGCACAACCTGAACCCAGCAAGCTGCAACCCACAACCGCCCCGAGCGGCATTCTCGTCCACATCACGATGGCTCCACCAGCTTCGGTTTCCGCATATGGTCGATTGCTCCAGGGCTGCAAACCAGCCCGGGGGGTTGAGCGGCACCCCCCCTTGACGTATGATGTCGCGACTTCGGGGTCAGCATACCCCGAGGTTGAACCGGTGCCCTGCCAGGTACCGGGTCATCGAGCCCCTCCCGGGGGTTCCTGCCACCCGACGCTGTCCGGGAGTCTGGCCGGCCCCGGAGCGAGTGGTCCCTACGAAGGAGAGATTCATGGACACCTTCCTCTCGTCCCTTCCGGAACTTTCCGAGCGCGACCTCCTGCGCCGCCTTCGCAACGCCGTCCGCGAAGCCAACAACGAGATGCCCGAGTCCGTGGCCTGGGCCAGCTGGATCGAGCTCGACCGCCGGGGCGTCGGCAACGCCACGGGCACCTTCATCTCCACGCTCAAGCACCTGCACAACCGTCGGGCCATGGGCGTCGCCGAGCTGAGCATCGATGATCCCCACCTCGACGAGCACCGCCTCACCGACGACCGCCTGCTCTCGGAGCTGTGGCGCGCGTACAAGCGGTGCCTGCGCGATCACCGCACGGGGCCGGCCTGGCACCTGCTGTGCGAGATCGAGGAGCGCCTGTCCGCCTGATCACCCGGTGTGATCAGGCCAGACGGCACGAGCAGCGACCTTCGCCTGTCGGAGGGTGCAGCGCGCCCCCCGAAGGGTGCGATGCGTGCGCTACTTGACCACACGAAGGAAGGGAGCGCCCTTGACGGGCTCTTCCTCGACCTCCGGCTCGGGCTCCGGAGCTTCCGGCGCAAGGGGCCGGAAGATCACCTGCTGGACCGCGTGCCAGGGGAACCGGCAACGGTACAGGGTGTCGAACGACAGCGTGAGGCTGAAGCCCTCGTCGTCGAACTCGGGCGCGTTGTACTGGTGGTACGCGGCGTCGAGCTGGATGGGCATCGGACGCCCCGCGAACTGCTTCAACGCGGCCTCGGGGCCGCCCCAGTCGTCGTCGAGCGCCGCCGTGTCGACCGTGAACATGAAGTCCACCCCGTGATCGAACCCGGTCTCGAGCAGCACGCGAGGCTGGTTGCCGAACTCGCCGGACAAGGGCTCCGCAGGGCCCTCTTCGTCGATGTCGGGAAGCTCGGCCCCCGACGGCATGCCCATGTCCTCCGCCGACAGGCCGAGGGACTCGGTGAGCTTGATGAACAGGTCCAGGGGGAGGTCGGCGCGCCCACTCAACATGCGCCGGAGAGCCGGCCGCGCCACCTCGAGCCGTGCCGCCAGAGACGCCGTGTTCTCCCCTTTTGCATCGAGCTGCTTGCGCAGCCACGCAAGAATCGGTTCACTAGGCCTGGACAACCTGCCTCCTGAAGTCTGCCGCAGGGGCGAAACGGAGCTCCACCATGGACCCACTCGTGATCGGACTGGCGCTCGGCATCCTCCTTGTGGGGATCCTCGCCGCCCGAGCCATCCGTCGCCACCTGCTTCGACAGCAGGCTTATACACGAATCGGCCACGGTCGCATCCTTCGCAGGGCGGAAAAGGTCCCCATGACGGTGCTGCTGCACCGCACGGGTCCCATCCTCGGCATGAAGCCCGGCAAGGAGCACGCCGTGCGCGCGAACCTCGCCGTCAGCGATGATCGCTTCATCCTGGCCTGCGACAAGGGCGTCCTGGTCGACCTCGGTCCCCGCCGCGGCCGGATGCTCTCCGACGTGCGCGCCACTCCCTCCGAGAACAAGCTCGTCCTCGAAGGCACCGTGTCCTCGATGACCGGTCCCGATGGCACCTACGTGCTGAGCCTGCGCGTGCCGGATGCCGAGGGCTGGGTCCAGACCCTGCAGCACTTCACCCAGGGGCGCCGCTCCCAGCTGCTGCCCGAGGCGCCGACCATCAACGCCATCTGAGGCGCGGACCGCCCCCCTGCAGGCCAGACCCAAGACGTGAAAGAGGCGCCCCGGAAGACCGGAGCGCCTCTTCTGCTACGCACCGCCGCGAACGGCGGGCGTGCGGTGCCTCACCAGGAGGACTTGTGGATACCCGGCAGCTCGCCCCGGAGAGCCATCTCACGGAATGCGATACGGGAGAGCATGAACTCCTTGTACACAGCCCGGGGACGACCGGAGACCACGCAACGGGTGCGCAGGCGGACGGGGGAGGAGTTGCGGGGAAGCTCTGCGAGCTTCTGGTGGGCGTCCATGCGCTCCTCAGGAGTGAGGGACATGTCCATTGCGCGGCGCTTCAGCTCAGCGCGCTTGGCTGCGTACTTGCGAACCAGCTTCTCGCGCTTGGCCTGCCGGTTCATCATGCTCTTCTTGGCCATGGAAAAACCTCTGGAGGTGTCTGCTTCGTCCCGCCATCTAATCGACGAAGGGGGACTGTCAAATCATGCGATGCCCCGTGTATCCGATCAGACGGGGGAAGTCCAACTGGATCCGATCATTCATCCCCAGATGTGTCATCGGCCCAGCGCCCGGACGTGAACCGGTAGAAGAACCAGGCAATGACGAGGATCACGGGAATGAGGAGCGCGGTGTACAGCACCGCGGAGATGAGCGGATCGGGCTCGGTTCGCACCAGATCCTGCTCGGTCTGCAACTGCTCCGTCTGTTCGGCCTGGTCGGAACGCTGGTCCATCCTGTCCTCCCCTTGTCGTTCCCTACCCGTTAGAGCGGTTGCACACCACAGGAGATCCAGGTGAGCGCGTACCTGCACGGCTTCACGGCCATCCTCGTCGACCGGTTGCTGGCCGAGGAACAGCTCGAGATCACACCCGGCACCCGCGATCGGGTGATCGCCTCGGTGTCAGCCCACCTCACGCGGTCGAGGAACACCTCGCTCATCTCCACCTTCGTGGCCGGCCTGATGGCCTGCGACGACGTGCTCGACCTGTTCGCCGACGACGACACCATCAAGGCGTACATCGAGGCACTGCCTCCCCGCGGCTGGTGAGCGGGGCTCCCGCAGCGGGCGCTCAGGAACCGGGCTGATCGGGCCCCTCGGCATCCGCACGAGCCGCCCGCATCTGCTTGACGAGCACGTAGCCCCGGTAGGCGCCCAGTCCCACGAGCAGCCAGCCCCAGTTGTTGCCGGCCGCAATCCAGGTGCCACCGAACCCCAGGAGCACCAGGGTCGTCAGGGTACCCACCATCACACGAAGCATGTTGCTCATCGCCACCTTCCTTCATCGACGCACGCCGCCCCCATAGCGCGGCGGGCGCTCACAGGTGCTGACGCAGCTCGGCCCGCCAGCGACGGGCATCGCCGGACCAGGATCCGAACTCGGGCTTGCCCTGGGGCAGCAGCGCCGAGATGGTGGGTAGTCCGCACTGGGTGTGCACCTGCACGAGGCGCAGCATGACCCGCTCGAGCTTCTCGTCAGGGCCCCGGAAGTGCTGCAGCTGCCGGATGCGGCTGGCCACCAGACCGATGAGCCCCTGCGCGGCCGATGCCGGCAGCACGGGCCACTTGTGCTCCATGTCGGAGATGGCCTGGAACACGCCGAGTGCGGCGGTCTGGTAGGCGTCGTCGGTCTTCGGGACGTCGGGCTCGCCGAGGGCGCGCACGGCGGCGGCGACCACCTGCGCCACCCGGACGGGCTGCACCTTCATGTCGCGACGCTTGGGGCGCGCGGGCACGGCCGCCTGGCGTCGCTTGTCCTTCAGGGTGGTGGCGAACTGCACGCCAGCCGGGACCTCGGGTGCCGAAGGGGTGCCTGCGTGGGACGCCACCCAGACCTCGGACTCGGCCTGGATCCGGCCCCGTGCGGCAGGATCCTGCTCGGTGAGCCACCGGACATAGCCCCCCAGCTCCCGCAGGAGGGCTTCGACCTCCTGCTCGCTGCCGGACTGCTTCTCTGCCCGCTCGATGCGGGCCAGGATCTGCGTGACACGCGGATTCACGGAAACATCGATCACCGCAACCCTCCAACCTGGGTGCAAGACTTCCCCACGATGCTATCACGGGGTGGCCCATCCTTCGCTCCAGGAGCATCCATGGCTCGGCGACGTCGCTACATGCCCCCCTTCGAACTCGACATCACCGGCCTCGCCGACAAGGGCCTCGGCACCGGCATCGGCCCCGACGGGCGCGAAGTGCGGGTTCGCAAGGCCCCGGTCGGAAGCCGGCTCCTCGTCCAGACCCAGAGCCGCAAGAAGGGCGTCTGGAGCGCGCGGCGCCTGTCGCTCATCCGTCCGCCGGCGGATCACCAGACCCCTCCGTGCCCCCAGTTCGAGCTGTGTGGCGGCTGCTCCCTGCAGGAGATGAGCCTGGCGGCCCAGCGCGGTGCGAAGGCCGACCGCGCGGTCCTCGACGTCCTCGGCACCAGCCAGGCCCCCGGCGTCACCGTGCATGGCGTACGGGGCGCACCCGAGGCCTACCACTACCGCAACAAGGTGGAGCTCAGCTTTGGCGTGAAGCGCTACCTGTCCCAGCCCGATCAGGACGCCGGCCTGTCCCACGGGGGCCGCTTCCTCGGGTTCAAGGCGCCCGGCCGCTTCGACAGGGTCGTCGACGCCCCCACCTGCCACCTGATCTCCGAGGGCGCCGGCGAGCTGCTCCGCCTCACCCGCGAGGCCTTCCTCCCCGATGGCGGTCCGCCGCTGTGGAACGTCCGCGACCACACGGGCTTCCTGCGCCACCTCAGCCTGCGTGAGGGAAGCCACACCGGTGAGTGGCTCGTGTCGCTGTACACCACCTCCCCTGCCGACCCGTCCTGGGAGCAGGCGGTGGAGGCATGGGCCCAGACCCTGCAGGGCGCCGAGCTCCCCGGCGGCCGCCTCATGGGCATCTGCTGGTTCGTCAACGACGGCGTGGCCGACGTGGCCCGTGGTGAGCTGCGGAAGAGCTGGGGCCAGCCCTGGCTCACCGAGCGCCTCGGGGACCGCCTGTACCGGGTCTCCCCCCACTCCTTCTTCCAGACCTCCAGCGACGGTGCCGAGGTCCTGTACGACACGATCGGCGAGGCCGTCGGGTCCGGCGGCACCCTGCTCGACCTGTACTGCGGCGCGGGCACCATCGGCCTGTACCTCTCCGATCGCTTTGATCGGATCTTCGGCATCGAGGAGATCCCCTCGGCGGTGGAGGACGCCGGCCGCAACGCCGAGGCCAACGGCATCGAGGGCGCCGAGTTCGTCTGCGCGAAGGTCGAGGACGTCCTCGAGCAGCTCGACCGCTTCGAGGGCCAGCGTACCCTCGTGGTCGATCCGCCCCGGGTGGGTCTGCACCCCAAGGTGGCGCGCAAGCTCGCCGACGCGCAGGCCGACGTGCTCGTCTACGTGGCGTGCAAGCCAGGCTCCCTCGGCCGCGATCGGGAGATCCTCGAGGCCGGCGGGTGGACCCTCACCGACCTGTGGACCGTCGATCTGTTCCCCCAGACCGGCCACATGGAGGCCGTGGCCCGGTTCGTACGGGCCTGAGGCAACGGGTGGGCACCCCATCGGCGCCCACCCGACCCGCGACGATCAGCGCGTGGCGCCGACGCTCGGCGCCTCCTCCTCGTCTGCCGCGAAGAACACCTTGATGGTGGGGCTCGTGGCGACGCGATCCGGCGTGGCCGTGAGCTGGTGTGGGATCTCCTCGAAGAAGACGGTGGTGTCGCCCTTCGTGAGCTTTTCCTTCACCGCCTGGGAGCGCGCGGCGATGGTCTCCTCGGTGTCGCCGGGCACTGCATCGACCTCCAGGACCACGTGTCGGTCGCGCGGTGGCATCGACACCAGCTCGTCGGCCAGCGCGTTCAGCCGCACGACGTCACGCTGCGGCAGGATCGGCGCCGTACCCGTGAACTGGACGACCTGCCGGATGGGCCGTGGGCCGGTGCTGAGGCCCAGGCGACGATCCGGCGAGACGAGACCTTGGGCCTCCATCATCGCCTGCCCCTCTCCCGACGCCAGCCAGGCGAACAGGATGTCGGTGGCGATGGGCGCCTCCGGATGGACGTACAGGTACAGCTCACGGCTGAGCGGGTAGGTGCCGTTCAGGGCGTGGATGGCCGTGGGCAGGGCCGCCGTCTCGTTGCCGTTGACCTTGAGCCCGAGGGTCTGACCGGGAAGGCTCGACGCGGACCCGAACAGGATGGCCCCGTCGTCGCGGGCGAGCAGATCCTCCTCTTCGTTGCTGTCCATGACCTTCACCGAGCGATGGAACCCGTCCACGCCGCAGAAGTAGTCCTCGAAGATGGCACGCGTGCCCGAGGTGGTGTCGCGGGTGTAGGCGTGGATCGCGCCCCCCGTGCCGCCCACCTGGGACCAGTCGGTGATGGAGCCATCGCACCAGATGCCCTTGACCTGGTCCGTGGAGAGCTCGCCGACCCCATGGGAGGGATCGGTGGCAATACCTACGACATCCAGGGCGAGGAGGCGCCGGGCATCGGCCCGGACGTTGATGCCCGCGGCCTCCGCCTGCTCGATCTCGGCGGGCGTGGGCAGACGTGACGCGGCGACGACGTCGAGCTCTCCGGCGATGAGCTGACGGTAGCCCTCACCGGTGCCGCCTCCCTTGACCTCGATGGTCATGTCGGGGCGCAGCTCCGCCATCTCCTTGGCGAGTGGATCGAGGATGGCCCCCTTGAGGGTCTCGGAACCACCGATGCGGACGATGGTGACATCCTCGTCCGGTTCTGTGGATGGAGCCTTCTCCGCAGGGGAGCAGGCGAACCATCCCAGAGGAACAACCAACCATACATACGACATCAGGCCCTCCTTGGGGTGAGCTTACCCTACGGAGGACCTGCGCCATACTTTTCGTCCAATCAGGACTATCACGTACCCGGGAGGGTCACTGCACCATCGGCTTGCTGCAGATGACGTCGACCTTCTCCTTCTTACCGCCGCATTCCTTGTACCGGACCATGTGGAACACACCGCCGGTGGACTTGGGCAGCTGGATGAGATCGTCGGCCGGGAAGGCGTAGCTCGCGTGCCAGTCGATGGTGCCATCCTCGAGGACGTTGACCGCCTGGCCCTTCTCGACCGGCTTGTAGTTGGCCCAGGTGTCCATGGAGTAGTTGCAGGACTCCTCGGCCTTCTGTGCGTTGGTGTCGACGTTGAAGAAGTGCACCTCGGCGCCGGCGTCGTGCACGATGCCCATCTGGAAGTCCTGCATCGTGGCGGGACGCTCCGCGGTGTTCATGTCGCCGAGCAGGCGCTGGTGGGGACAATCCTCGAACAGGTACTCCCCATCGACCTTCACGAAGTCGTTGGAGCCCATCGGGTTGTAGTCCTCCATGCGGTTGCCCTGGTAGACCGTCATGAACATGTCGTCGATCTTCAGGTTGCACTTCCGATCGTTGATCTTGGCGTACACGATGGCCTGAAGCTGGTTGCCGACGTTGTGGTAGGCCACCTTGAAGCGGTCCCACATGTTCTCTTCCTTGGCCTGCGCCATCAGCTTGTCGGCGTCGGCCTTGGCCTTCGTGAACTCCTCGGGGGTCACGGAGACGCCGTCGATGGCGTTCATGGCCTCGACGGTGCAGCCGCCTTCCTTGTTCAGCTCGAGGGCGATGCACAGCTCGGGCAGACGCACCGGCGTGACGCACTTGACCTCGGTGTCGGAGGTGGCCTCACAGGTGTAGTCGAAGACGTTGGCGAGGCTCTTCACGGTGTACTTGGCCGTGAGCTTGTCGCCTTCCTTGTCGAAGCGGATGCGGGCCTTGGAATCGGTGGTCTTCTGACCGTCCTTGGCGACCTCGGCGAGGAAGGTCTTTCCTGCCAGGGTATCGGGAGTGAGGTCGCAGGTGGGGGCGGTGGGGGTCTCGGCCTTCTGGCCGCCGCATGCGGCGAGCAGGGCGATCGCGGTGGCCACGGACAGGATGCGCATGGGTCGGTCTCCTGGGGATCGGTGCAGACCCTGTCACAGTCGCAAGGTCACACTTGGTCCCGCGAAACGTACTGCAAGTGCCTTCGACATTTCAAGATGGAGCACAGGACCCTGACAGGCCGCTCCCCTCCGCCGAGCCCCAGCTTGTGTCACAAGTACCCGTAGTTGCCGCCGAACCGAAAAGACGTTAGCGCGTCCACCAGTTGACACCCGTGTGTCCGGACTTCGCCAACCTTCGAGGGGTAGTGGATGGCATTCAAGATTGGTGACAAGGCGATGGTTCCCAACCAGGGTGTGGGCATCATCAAGGACATCGAGCGGTTCGATCTCGACGAGACCACCGTCGAGATGTACCTCATCAAGATCCTGCACACCGGCAGCACCTTCCGCGTCCCCCTCGACAAGGTCGAGGCCCAGCGCGTCCGCGAGATCTTCGACGCCGAGGCCATCCCCGGTATCTACGATGTGCTGAGCGACCGCACCCATCCGGTCGACAAGACCACCTGGAACCGCCGGAACCGTCAGTACATGGAGAAGATCCGCACCAACGACCCCCTCGAGGTCGCGGCAGTCCTTCGTGATCTGGCCATCCTGCGCTCCGAGAAGACCCTGTCCTTCGGCGAGCGCAAGATGTACGACCTCGCCCACGGCCTGATCGTCCAGGAGCTCGCCGTCGCCCAGGATGTCGACGAAGACAAGGTGAAGAAGGATCTCGACGATCTGTTCGCCAAGGCAGATGCCAAGGCCGCCCGCAAGGCCAAGCGCGCCGCCAAGAAGAAGGCCGCCAAGGCCGAGCCCGCCGATGACCAGGACGACGAGGACTGATCCTCGCGCCACATTCCGTCGGCCCCGAGGCACCCGCCCCCTTCCACGAAGGGCGCTCCCCGGGGTCTCGGGCCCTGCAACCACGTGATTCATGGAGGGCCCCATGGCCCAGCCCTTTCGCCTGTACAACACGCTGACGCGGAAGGTCGAACCCTTCGAGCCCCTCAAGCCGGACCACATCGGCCTGTACGTCTGCGGCATGACGGTCTACGACCACGCCCACGTGGGACACGCACGCGCAATGGTGATCTTCGATGCCTTCGTGCGCTACCTGCGGCACCAGGGCTGGGACGTCACCTTCGTGCGCAACTACACCGACGTCGATGACAAGATCATCCGTCGCGCAAAGGCCGAAGGTGTTCCCGCAATGGAGATTGCCGAGCGCTACATCGCGTCCTTCCAGGAGGACTGCGAAGCCATGGGCCTGCTTCCTCCCACCCGCGAGCCCAAGGTCTCGGACTCCATCGACGACATCATCGAGATGATCCAGCAGCTCGTCGACGACGGCCACGCCTACCCCTCCGCGGGCTCCGTGTGGTTCAAGGTCGACTCCTACGACGAGTACGGCCACCTGTCCGGTCAGCGGGTCTCCGAGATGATGGCCTCCTCCGAGCAGGATGCCGGCAAGGCATCGCCCCACGACTTCGCGCTGTGGAAGGCCGCCAAGCCCGGTGAGCCCGAGTGGCCGAGCCCCTGGGGCCCCGGTCGCCCCGGCTGGCACATCGAGTGCTCCGCCATGTCCAAGAAGTGGCTCGGCAACACCATCGACATCCACGGCGGCGGCCTCGACCTCGTGTTCCCCCACCACGAGAACGAGGTGGCCCAGTCCACCTGCGCCAACCACGACCTGTACAGCCGCTGGTGGATGCACAACGGCCTGCTCGTGCTCACCAAGGAGACCGACGAGGGCTCCGTGGGTGCCGCGAAGATGGGCAAGAGCCTGGGCAACGCCTTCAACATCAAGGATGCCATGGCCCAGTTCCCCGCAGAGGCGCTGCGCCTGTACTACCTGCAGGCCCACTACCGGTCGCCGCTGCCCTGGAACAACCAGGCACTTCCCAACGCACTGTCCATGCTGGCACGGCTGTACGAGGCCAAGGAAGTGGCCCAGTCCATGGGTGGAGAGGAGGATCCCGAGCGGGTGGCCGAGGCACTCGGCGCCGACGCGATCGAGCTCCTCAAGCTCTCCCAGGGCTTCCAGGAGCGCTTCCTGGCCGCACTCGACGAGGACTTCAACACCTCCCTGGCGCTCTCCCATGCCTTCGAGGTGTCCCGGGCCATCAACCGCCTGTCCAACCACAAGAAGGCCCGCAAGCGGGGCGGCCCCATCGCCCGCCTGGCCCTCGAGGCCCTCGAGCAGGTCGAACTGCTCGGCCTGCTCACCATGGATGTCGAGGACTTCCAGGAGGAGGTCAAGGACAAGCGCCTGTCCGCCATGGGCCTGTCCCGCGAGGCCGTGGAGGAGCTCCTGCAGCAGCGCGCGGACGCCCGCGCCGCCAAGGAGTGGTCCACCGCCGATGCCCTGCGTGGCAAGCTCGACGAGATGGGCATCGTCGTGATGGACACCGGTGGCGAGGTCTCCTGGCGGGTCAGCCTGAGCTGATCCCCCCGCAGACACGAAGGCCCGTCCCGCCACCCTTGGCAGGACGGGCCTTGTTGCGTCCGGCCCCGGCAGCCTACAACGCCACGCCGAGACCGATGGTGCCGATGGCCTGCTCGTCGATCAACCGGACGAGCGCTCCGGCATCCCCGTCGTCGAGGGTGAGATCCCGACGGACCCAGTCGAGGCCGAGCTGGGCGAACAGGGGCCCGTGGATGTCGACCCGGAAGCGTCCGCCGACCTCGAAGGCGTAGGGCACCGACGCCTGCGCGAGTGCCCCTCCGAAGGACAGACGCCCCCCGAGAGGGCCTGCATCGATGCCGACGTCGACGTGCCCGGACAGCGCGGACACCCCGAGCGGGCCGTAGCCGAGCGTGCACCCCGGACCGAGACAGCCGGTGAGCGTGGGAAAGTCGTCGTAGCGGTAGCCGATGCGGCCGCCGACCAGCAGCTCGAACCGGCCGATGGGGATCGGCGCCTGGCCCAGGACCTGCAGATCGGTGGCGAGCAGGACGTCCTTCAGATCCTCGTCATAGGCGTCTGACTGGACGGTGTAGCTGCTGGACCGGAACTGACCGGCGAAGCCAAGGTACCGGAAGGCCGGGTGCGTGATGCGCGCCTCCACCTGACCGCCCAGGGGCGCCGGGGCGCCGCCATACGCTCCTCCCCAGCCCGCCTCCTCGTCGAAGTACGCGCCGGACTGTTCCGACGGCAGCTGCTGGAAGCCGTAGCCGCTGATCAGGAAGGCCCCCGAGGCCCGCAACCAGGCCTGTCGTGCGCTCGGAGGCTCCGCGAGGGCGCGGGCAGTCAGGGAGGAGGCCGTGGTGGGGCTCGAGACGTCGAAGGTGGACAGCGCGGCGACATCACCGGAGGGCCCGAAGACGCTCAGCTTCACCTCCTCGTTGGCCTCCTCCTGGACGTCGACCTCGATGAGGTACCGGCCCTGGCCCTGCTCGACGACCTTGGAGACCGCCAGCGCATCGCTGGCGAGGGTCTGCAGACGGAGCCCCTCCACGCCAAGCCCGGAGGAATCCGTGGCGACCACCTGGACGACGGCCCCACGGCCACGCTGCAGCGAGACGCCATCGGCCAGCTGCACCTCGAGCTTGTTGAGCGCGCCGGAGACCAGGGGCCTCCGCCCTTCGAAGGCATGGACCTGCTGGCCCTCCCGCTGGAACTGCTGGAAGGACGTGGTGGCCGCGAGATCGTCGAGGAGTGCGCGGGCGGTGGAGGAGCAGGACTGCCATCCCTCGCCGTCGACCGAGAGTCCGAACCCTCCCCCCATGGCACCCGACGCCAGCTGGATCGTGGCGACCTCGACGCCGTCGTGGGGCCAGAACAGGCCGAAGGCGCGACCGGAGGCATCGGAGCGCTCCGCGAGGTCGACCAGCCCCGCATCCTGGGGCACGGACGCCCGGACCGCCGCATCCGACACGGGCAGCCCCTGGGCATCGAGGGTCATCACCATGAACGGCACCGGTGCCCCGTCGCGCTCCGCGGCCGCGAGCGGCCACCCCACCACTTGCGCGACCCCCGCCTCGCTGGTGGCCAGGGGTGCCTTGATCCAGACGGCGGCATCGGCCCCGCCGTCGGCACGCACCTCGATCCGGTAGTCACCGGCGCCGAGGTCGAGCGGCGGCTGGGACAGCACGCCTCCGAACACCTCGACCTCCAGCTCCTGGCCGGCGAGACGGCGACCCGAGCCCCGCCGGACGTCGACATCGACCGACAGGGCCGTCTGCATGGGGCCCAGCGACGTGGCCGAGGCCTGCGTGCGGACGGAGGTCTCCGGCACGGGCACCAGCCGGATGGTCATCGCATCGGCGTGGGTGGGATCGTCGTCGAGGCGTGCGAGCAGGGAGGCCTCGAGCACGGACCGGGTGAGCGGCGGTGTGTACATCACCTCGTGCACCCCCTGACCCACGTGGGTGACCGCTCCGAGGCGACCGGCGCTCGCGGTGATGGACAGGGGCGCATCGAGATCGGGGAGGCCGTCCGGCCGGACCGCCATGACCCGTATCGGTACGGGACGGTCGCCATCCGCGCGGACCGACACGTGCTCCTGCATCCACATCAGCCTCGGTGCCGACGGAATCTGCAGATCGAGGGTGGTCCCGGCGCTCCGGGGCTCTCCGACCACGAGGCGCGTACCTTCCTGCATGCCCGGCTGCACCACGATGGGCACCTGCGCCTGGCCGTTGGCACCGACCTCCACCGGCCCGAACTCCTGGGCCCCCAGCGCGAGGTACACCTGCTCGCCCGGTGTGCCCGGCACGGGGAAGTCGACCTTGCCGAAGAGCGGGATCTGTCCCGAGGCGACGACCAGCGATGGATGGGAGCGCAGGTAGCCGGACACCAGGGCGATCTGGGGAAAGTTCGTCTGCGGGGCGTGGTAGCGTGCCCGGAACCTCCCTTGTCCGAGGTCGACGAGATCGGAGATCTCACCGGCACTGGTCCGGAGCGCGAGGTCGTCCGCGGACCAGCCGCCCTCCGACGACAACTGGATCGACAGGGTGGCCCCATCACTGGCCCCGAGGACCAGCCGCTCGGGGGCAGAACCGAGCTGTTCGAGCTGCCGATCTCCCGGCACGAGGAGGACCTCACGGGTGACTTCTCCCTGCTGCCTGCCGGCCACGCGGACGGTGAGCGTGACCCGTGTGGCGCGCTCCACCCTGCCGGGGATCCACGGCAGCTCGTACAGCCCTCCACCGAGGTGGACGGCCCCTCCCACGGGGCCATGGCTGGCGCTTCCACGCACCCTCGCGGCGTCCGGGTCCGCCCCCTGGAGGCGCACGCGAAGCATGATCTGCTCGCGCCCATCAGCCTGGATGGTGGTGGGCGGCGCGAGCTCCACCCGACCGCCGCCCGAGAGCGGCTCCGCGCCCGCCGCCGATGCAAGCAGGCCCCCCAGCATCATCACACCACGCGCTGACCTCATGCTTCCCCCACCCTGTCCGGCACCTGCCGGGGCGCGAAGGGTACAGCAGCCCCCGCGCAAGTTCAACGGGATCCGCAGGGTGAACCTCGCGATGCGCCAGAACACACGTCGAGGAGGAAGCCGACCTCCTACAGCTCGGGGAAGGCCGGCCACCACGGGTCGGCGCAGAAGGTCTGTGCGCCATAGCTGACGGTGAGTTCGGCCCCGGCCGAGTAGTCGCTCTCGAGGGACAGCACGACACCGCTCTCGTCCAGGCTGTATTCGCTCTCATCGAGCAGGACGCCGTCGACCCGGACCTCGAGGCTTCCGTCGATGGGGACCTCGTCGAGGCGGTAGCCCAGCGACGCGACGGCCGCCTCGGCGATGTCCGAGACATCGGCACCCCAGCTCGAGGAGCAGATGTCCAGCACCTCACCGCCCGTGGCGTTGGCCAGCTCGAGGTAGTCGTCCGCCCCGCCGAACCCGCAGCTGTCGGAGACGTCGACGATGGCGTGGACGGTGAGGCTGGCATCGGCGCCGGCGCGGTCGGTGACGGCGTCCGTGAGGATGGTCTGGTAGCTCTGCCAGCTCGTGTTGCTCTGCTCGGGCTCGTCGGACACCACGATGAGGTGCACGGGTGCGCCATCCTCGAGAAAGCCATGGTTGCACTCGCCCGCTTCGGTGAGCCCGAGGGCGCGCTGCGCCATCAGGAACAGCTTCTCGCTGAGGGCCTCGTCGTCGCCGTGGACCACCGCGTCCGCGAACTCGGTCTCGTAGTCGGGGGTGGACGCGGTGAGGATCAGGTCGTCGACGAAGCAGCCGTCGTCCTCGGTGACCACGCCGATACGCCAGTTGTCGGTGACGTCGCCGATCTCGGTGATGAAGTCGTCGAACTCGTCGGCCAGGATGGCGGCCTCGGAGTCCATCGAGCCGGACTGGTCGACCGCCACCAGGATCGACAGGGGCAGCGGGTCGCCCGTGATCTCGAAGACCTGCTCCACCGGATACACCAGCGGGGCGTCGATGGACGCCTGCACGACGGTGTCGTCGGGGCCGAACACCACCTCGAACGTGCCGAGTCCCTCCTCGATGGCCATCGGCTCCAGGTACACGCCGAGGTAGACCGCCTCCTCCGGATCGAGCTGCAGGGGCAGGGCGTCGACGGTGACGTAGCCGGGGTAGTCCACGGACTCCTCGAGGGCCGCCGGCGCGTCGACGAACCCCCAGTCGTGGATCACGACGGGATCGAAGCCGTTGTTGCGCACCACGAAGGTGTCTCCGTAGCCGCACCCGACCGAGCACAGACCGCCACAGGGCTCGACGAAGTCGAGGGGATCGGGGAGGATCTGCACCGAGGGCATGCGTCCGGTGCCGGTGACGGGCAGCACCACCACGGGCTCCACGGGATCGTTGGAGTGGACGAGCAGCTCGCCGTCGAACCGACCGGCGGTGGTGGGCTCGAACCACACCGGCACCTCGATCACCTCCCCCTGCCGCAGGCTCAGGGGCAGCTCGATGGCTTCGTCGATCCGGTGGAACACGAGGGCCTCGGAGAAGGCAAGCTCGTCGACCTCGAGGGTGGCCCCGCCGTGGTTGGCGACGGTGAAGACCTGCCGACCGGGCGCATCCCTGCCCACGTCGCCGAAGGCGAGGGTGTCGGGCGCGACACCGATGACCGGCGTGAGGGTGGGGTCGGGACGATCCGAGAACCAGAATCCGACGTCCTGACACCCCGCCGCAAACACGGCCGTCACGCACAAAGTGATGGTTCGCCCCATGTGATCCCCCCTGGCAGCGTGGGGCGATCCAACCAGAAGTGCGCCGAAAGTCAAGCGACGACCCGGCGGACTTCTCCGGAAACCGCGACTGACCTAGAATCGGCGACACAGGAGCCTGCATGCACACCCTCCCGATACCGGGCCCGAACACACCGGACGTCCCCCTGCTCGGGCAGGTGGTCGGTGGCCGCTACCGCGTGCAGGCGCTGATCGCCCGCGGTTCCATGGGGCGCATCTACCGCGCACACGATCTCCTCCTCGAGCGCAGCGTGGTCATGAAGTGGCTGGCTCGCCCCGCCGCCCGGAACGACGCCGCCCTGCGGCTGCAGCGGGAGGGACGCGTGCTCGCGAGCCTGCACTCCCCCTTCATCGTGAAGGTGCACGATCAGGGGGTCCACGACGATCAGCCGTACCTCGTGATGGAGCTCGTGCCCGGTCGACCGTTGTCCCAGGTACTCGAGCGGGGCTGCCTCGAGGTCCGCAGGGCCGTGCGTATCACCCGCCAGCTGCTGCGCGCCCTGTCCGTCCTGCACACCGAAGGGTTCGTGCACCGGGACCTCAAGCCCTCGAACCTGATGCTCCAGCACCTGGGCTCCGACGGCCACGAGCACCTGGTCCTGCTGGACTTCGGACTCGTCAAGCACACCCGCGAGCGGCGGGACGAGGAGCTCACGCTGCCCGGCACGATGGTGGGCACCCCCTTGTTCATCGCGCCCGAGATCCTGTACGGCGCCTCCCCCACCCCGAGCGCGGATCTCTTCTCCGTGGGCGTGCTGCTCTTCCAGATGCTCACGGGCCACCCCCCGTTTCACGGCGACACCCCCGCACGGGTCCTGCAGGCCATCATGCAGGACGATCCTGCGCCCCTGCGCCAGGTCCAGCCCGGCCTGCGCCCCCTCGACGCCCTGCAGTGGATCGTGGACCACTGCCTCGCCAAGGACCCCGCCCACCGGTTTCGCAGCGTGGCGGAGCTCGATCGCGCGCTGGCGCTCGTACAGGACCACCTCGACACCGGGGCGCCCCTCCCCGCCTTGTTCCTGAGGCAGGGACGCACCACCATCGGCCCACAGAGGACACCGCGCTCCAGGCTGTCCTGCTGGCGGCGGCGGAGGGGCTGACCCGGAAGCTCCCCTGGTCCCGGCCACCTGGGAATTGCGTGTCAGGCTACCTTTTCAGACCTCCCGGGGCCCGTTACGAGCGCCCCGACCGGATGCTGGAGCCCCATTGGCCCCCCATCCCTCCCACCTTGGAGGCCACCATGATCACCGTCAGCGATGTGACCAAGGGATTCGCCGGGCGAACCCTCTTCGAAGATGTCAACGTGACCTTCTCCGCCGGCCACAAGTACGGCCTCACCGGCCCGAACGGCGCCGGCAAGTCCACGTTCATGAAGATCCTCATCGGCGCCGAGGAGACCGACAAGGGCCACGTCAACCGCCCTCGTCGCACTGGCTGGCTGCGCCAGGATCACTACGCCTTCGACGATCACCGCGTGATCGACACCGTCATCATGGGCAACGCGCGCCTGTGGGACGCGATCTCCAAGAAGGAGGAGATCTACGCCCGGGGTGAGTACACCGACGCCGACAACGAGATGCTCGGCGACCTCGAGTGCGTGGTGGCCGAGGAGAACGGCTACATGGCCGAGCCCGACGCCGCCAAGCTCCTCGAAGGCCTGGGCATCCCCGAGGCCCTGCACGAGCAGAAGATGAGCGAGATCCAGGGCGGCCTCAAGCTCCGCGTGCTGCTGGCACAGGCCCTGTTCGGTGATCCCGAGGCCCTGCTCCTCGACGAGCCCACCAACAACCTCGACATCGACTCCATCCGCTGGCTGGAGGAGTTCCTCCGCTCCTACAGCGGCGCACTCGTCACCATCAGCCACGATCGTCACTTCCTGAACGCCATCTGCGACCGGATTGCAGACATCGACTACCAGACGATCATCACCTACCCCGGCAACTATGACGAAATGGTCCGTCAGAAGGCCCAGGTCCGGGGCCGCGTGGAGAAGGAGTCAGCTGCCAAGGAGAAGAAGATCCAGCAGCTGAACGAGTTCATCCAGCGCTTCGCTGCTGGCTCCCGTGCCTCCCAGACCCGCTCCCGCGCCAAGCAGGTCGAGAAGCTGCGTCCCGACGAGATCAAGCGCTCGAACATCGTGCGTCCGTTCATCCGCTTCGCCGTCGACGATCCCTCCGGCCGTGACGTCCTCGAGATGCGCAACGTGTCCCAGGGCTACGACGACCTGAGCATCTTCCAGGGCATGCACCTGCGCTTCAACCGGGGCGAGAAGGTGGCCATCATGGGTCGCTCCGGCATGGGCAAGACCACCCTGTGCCGCACCCTCGTGGGTGAGATGGAGCCCAAGGAAGGCGACGTCATCTGGGGCCACAACGCCCGTGTGGGCTACTTCAGCCAGAACCACGGCGAGGAGATCGAGCCCGGCTACACGGTCTACGAGTGGCTGCACAACCACAAGCCCGGCGCCCAGGAGCAGGACGTCCGCGCCGTGCTCGGCCGCATGCTGTTCTCCGGTGAGGATGGTCGCAAGCCCACCGCCACGCTGTCCGGTGGTGAGTGTGCACGCCTGATGATGTGCAAGCTCATCCTGCTCGAGTACAACGTCATCGTGATGGACGAGCCCACCAACCACCTGGATCTCGAGTCCATCTCCGCGCTGCGTGAGGCCATCGAGACCTACGAGGGCACCATCTTCTACGCCACCCACGACCGCGATCTGGCCTCGGTGGCCAACCGGATCCTCGCCTACCCCGAGCAGGGCACCCTGCTCGACTACGCGGGCACGGTGGATGAATACCTGGCCTGGTACGACAAGCACCACGCCTGAGCCGGAGTTCTTCCCGCTCGATCCGAAGGCGCTTTGTGCCGATGCCCTGATGACCTCCTCCGGTCGTCAGGGCTTCGTCGTCTTGGATGTGGTGGGAAACACGTCATTCTCGGACGGCCCCCTTGAGCTGCTTGGCATGGTTGCGAAAAGTCACTATCCTGCCAGTCTGCCCCAGGACCGCCAGACTCCGAGACGTAGGAAGCGCACCTGCATGGAACTCCAGGATTCACCTCAGAACACGCAACGGTTCCACATCGACCTCGGTACCATCTGGTACATCCTGTGGTCGCAACGCCAGACCGCTGCGCTGTTCTTCATCGCCGCCGTGTCCACCACGTTCGTGGCCACGTTGCTCTCCCCTCCACGGTACAAGGCAACGTCGCGGCTCGAGCTGGATCCGGTTCGCGGCACCGAAGTCGGTATGCAGGACGTCGTCGACGTCAACAACAAGGCCTACCACTCGGTGCTGATGTACTACCGCACCCAGGTGAAGGTCATCACCTCCCGCACCGTGCGTGAGATGACCCTCAAGCAGTTCCTCGAGAACTGCAGCGCCCACAATGCCACCGGCGAGTCCAAGTGGGACTGCGCGCCGTTCGAGCCCAACGAGGATGGCAAGCTTCCCGTCGGTCTGCTGCAGGACATCACCCGGGTCATCCCCAGCGATCAGTCCCGCCTGATGGACATCACGGTCACCTGGTCCGATCCCGAGGTGGCCGCCGAGCTCGCCAACCTCACCGCCGACTCCTACATCCAGTACAACCTCAACACCCTGCGCGAGGTGTCTGCGGGCGCCAAGGAGTGGGTCGAGGATCAGCTGGTCAAGCACCAGGTCGCCCTGTCCACGGCCCAGTCCAACGCACAGGCCTACAAGCAGGACCACGGCCTCGCCGATGTCGAGGAGCAGAGCACCACGCTCAAGGCCCGTCTCATCTCGCTGAACGAGGCCCACGCCGAGGCCAGCACCAACCGCGTCCTGCTGCAGACCAAGGTCCAGACCCTCACCGAGCTCCAGAACGAGGGCAAGTGGGAGGATCTCGCCCGCGTGCTCGAGTCCACGCTGCTCGGCCAGCTTCAGGCCCGTCTGTCCGACACCATCGCCGAGCAGGCACAGCTCAGCAGCAAGTACGGCCCCAAGCACCCCAAGATGCTGCAGTCCGAGCAGCGCCGCATGGCGCTCGAAGACGCCATCCGCACCGAGGTCACGCGCCTGCTCGCAGGCAACAAGGCCGAGCTCCGGCTCGCCCAGATGGAAGAGCAACGCCTGAACTCCGAGCTCGAGGTCGCCAAGGCCGATCTGCTCACCTTCCAGGCGTCCGAGGCCGAGTTCTCCAAGTTCCGCCGCGCCCGCAAGCAGGCCGAGAACTTCCAGGAGCGCCTGCACGCCCGCCTCGACGAGGTCACCCTCGCGGCCCAGACCCAGCTCAACAACGTCCGCGTGCTCGACGCGGCCCTGGTCCCGACCTCCCCCGCCGGCCCCAACATGCTCCTGAACCTGGCGCTGGCGATCATGGCCGGCCTGGTGGGCGGTGTGGGCCTCGCCTTCGGCCGCAACTACATGGCCGACCAGCTCAACTCCCCCGAGGAGGTCAGCCTGCACCTCGGCACAAACCTCCTGGGCTTCGTGCCGCAGGTTCCTGGTGAGCTGCCGGCAGAGCAGGGCGACCTGTACACCTACATGAACCCCCGGAGCGCCACCGCCGAGGCCGTCCGCATGCTGCGCCTGCACATGTCCCGGATGCCCGACGGCAGCTTCCCCCGCACGATCCTGATCACCTCCAGCACGGCCCAGGAGGGCAAGACCAGCACGAGCATCCGTCTCGCGGTGGCCTTCGCGCAGCTGGGCAAGAAGGTGGTCCTCGTCGACTCCGACCTCCGGCGTCCCCGCATCCGCACCACGTTCCGCTCCCACGCCAAGGCGTCGCTCCCCGACTACCTCGAGGGCCTGAGCGCGGTCGACGACATCCTCAACGACACCCCGGTCGACGGCCTCACCGTCGTCAACTCCGAGCGCGCCCCGGACTTCCCCGCCGAGCTCATGGCATCCACCCGGATGACCCAGCTCATCGAGGATCTCAAGGAGCGGTTCGATCTCGTGATCTTCGATACGCCCCCGGCCGTGATGCTGGCTGATCCCCTCAGCCTCGCCACGCAGGTCGACATGGTGGCGCTCGTGGTCCGCCAGGGCCACGTCACCCGCTCCATGGCCCAGCGTACCCTGAACAAGATGCGCTCCGTGAACGCACCCCTCAAGGGCGTCATCCTCAACTCGGTCGACACCGCGGGGTCGGGCCACCAGTACTACTACAAGCAGTACTACCACAAGTACCTTCCCGCCGAAGACACCCAGACCACGGCATGAGCGAGGTCAACGCCCGCACCGCCTTCGCGCGCTCCGTCGGTCCCTGGGGCGCCTTCATGGTGCTGCTGGGGATGAGTTCGGGCCTGCTCCTGGCATCCGACGTCAAGGTGCTGCTGTTCGTCCTCGTCCTCGGCGCGGGCGCGCTGCTCGCGGTACTGCGCCATCCCGTGTGGCTGTTTCCCGCCATCCTGATCGCGTCGCAGGCAGAAGAGGTCGCGGGCTCCTTCCAGCTCACCGCGAGCTTTCCCGTGGGCCCCACGAAGATCCTGGCCCTCGGTGGATACATCTACGGCATCTCGCTGCTGCTGCGCCGCAGGAGGCCCCTGTTTCCGCTGCTGCGGGAGCCCGTCACGCTGGTGAGCTTCCTGCTGGTGTTCGCGGCGGCGTTCGCGTCCACCTACTCCATGGCGCCCATGATGGCGCAGACCCGCGTGATCCAGCTCGCCTCGATGGTGCTGTTCATGCTCACCATGGCCATCGTCACGCGGCCGAAGCTCATCCCCACCCTGATGCTTCCCGCGCTGGTCCTCTTCACGGGCACCACCCTGTACGACCTGGCGAACTACAGCACCGGCTACACGTACGGCGTGGAGTACATGCTCGGGTGGATCCAGCGCGAGACCGCGCTGGGTGCCGACCCCAACGACTGGTGCCTGCGCATCTACAGCCTCGTGCCCCTGTGGGCGGCCAGCATCTCCTGCCTCGAACGGCGCACCCACCGCATCGTGATGTTCGGCCTGCTGGCCCTGGTGATGGTCGCCACGCCCGCCCTCACCGCGTCCCGCATGGGCTTCCTGCTCATGGTGATGACCACCATCGTGCTGTACCAGCTCCTGCCCGCACAGCGTGCACTGCTCAAGCGGGTCGGCGGCGTGGCCCTGGTGGCCGCCCCCATCCTGATTCCCACGAAGGCCCTGTGGGCTCGTCTGCAGCTCCTGATGGACCCGTCCAAGGAGTTCACCGCGGGTTCCAGCTCCCTGACCCACCGCAGCCAGGCCCTTCAGCTCGCCGTGGACCACTTCCAGAAGCATCCGCTCACCGGCATCGGACTCGAGTCCTACAAGCTCACCACCGGCGAGTTCACCGCTGGCAGCACCAAGCTCGTGGCCCACAACGCCTACGCCACCATCGCCTCGGAGCAGGGCCTCATCGGCATCTCGCTGTGGGGCCTCTTCGCGCTGTCGATGTTCCTGCTGTACTGGCACGGACGCAAGCTGCCCGTGGGCGGTTCCTACCGGTTGTACCTCGACTCCCTGGCGGCCGGACTGCTCGTCTACTCCCTGGGCATGGCGACCCTGAACACGCTGTACAAGATCCAGCTGTGGTTCCTCCTCGGCATCCTCGTCGGGCTGGTGGTCTACGGACGTCAGGTCGTGGTGCTCCGAGGGGCGGCTCCCCTTCCCTCGGATCGGCAGCCGGCAGCGCCTGCGCCTTCCGAAGAAGAGCCCGCACTGGCCACCGGCTGACACGACGCCCGGCTCCGGTCAGTCGAACCACCCCTGGTGGAACCACAGGCCCTGACGCTCGTACAAGCTGAGATCGCCCCGGTGGGAGCCGACCCGGTGGTAACAGCGCTCCTCGCCCCCACCGGGTGTCCACCAGCCATGCCGCAGGTGGATGGGGCCCTCCTGCGGCTGCACCGGTGCCCACGATCGAGGACCTCGAATGGCCACCGGACGTCCGTCTTCGAGGCGTACCTGGACCGGCCGGGGCCGCCGCCGCAACCGGCTCGGTGCCGAAGGTGCATGACGGGCACGCCATCCCTCCTGGGCCTGTACGGGATCCCGGCGCGGCGCCCGCCCCTGTGACCCGGGCTCCTCGGACCACCGTTGCTCGGGCATCCACGCCTCCTTGGCCTGCACCTGGACGCAGGTCTGCTGGCCCAGGGCGAGCCGGAGTCTCTCGACGAGCTGATCGACCTCTTCGTGGACCTTGCGACGCTCACCGCAGCGGAGCTGCTCGGACTGCACCCGCTGGAGCCCGACCGGCCAGAGGTGGACCCGAAGCACCGGTGCCGGCAGGCGGCCGTCGGACAGGGCAGCACGCCAGAGCTGCATCCACGCCCCTGGACTGCGGGACGGCTGGTGGCGGCGCACCACCTTCGTGAGGATCTCGCCGTTCGCGAGTCGGAGCTCCAGGCGCAGGGCCTCCGGGGCCGCCTCCTCGTGTGCCCAGCCCTCGCTACAGGCCTCGATCATGGCCTGCAACCGGGCGAGGAGCACCGACGCATCGTGGACCTCGTCGTCGAAGGTGTAGGCCACGCCGGGGTGCTCCTGGACATCCTCGGTGGCCGTCCACGGCTCACCGGGCGCCCCCCGCACCACCTGATGCCACCAGCGGCCAGCCGGCCCATGACGTCCGGCCACCGATGCGGGATCGAGGGCGGCCAGATCACCGAGCGTGCGGCAGCCCACGGCGATGAGCTGATCGATCCAGTGCTCCGGTGCCGGCAGGGCCTCCAGGGGCAACGGCGCCAGGCGGTCTGCTGCCGCCCGCTCGCTCCAGGCCGGCTCCCCCGTGACCGCGAGGATGCGGGCGGCCATGGGATGCTCCGCCAGGGCCACCTGCACCCGATGCCCGAGTGAGGAGAGCTGCGCCCGCAGGTGATCCGCGATGCCCTCGGGCCCGCCGTAGAGCGCCATCAGCCCGCCGACCTCGAGGATCCATCCCTCATCACCATCCTGGCGGACCCGATCTCCCCAGCGATGCAGGGTACGCGTGAGTTCGCGTCGGTCCTCACGCTCGTCGTCGACCTGACGGGGCACCAGGATGACGTCGTGGCACAGCGCCCGGGCCTCGCCCGTGCTCATCCCGGGTTGGATGCCGTAGGCCCGCAGCGCATCGCAGACCACCGTGACCTTGGAGATCTGGTGCCGGACCTCCCACAGCGCGAGGTGTTCCTCCGTGCTGTAGCCGCACCGCTCCAGCGGGAAGTCCGGCAGGCGCACATAGGCGTACAGCACGCTCATCGGATCACGGACTCCAGCGGCACGGTGCGGGCTGCACCGGCGACGCCCCTTCCTCGCGCGATGGCGCGCCCCGACCGCAGCTCCACATGGGCCCACAGCCGCATGGAGGCGAACGAACGGTGCCCCAGCCATCCCAGGCTGCTCGCGCCCTTCCTGGCCGCCCGCTGCCATCGCTGCACCTGGGCGCGATCCGCCGTGGCCTGGTCGAGCAGCACGAGCTCGAGGGCCCCCGCCGCCAGGAGCTGCTCGACCACCCAGCCCACCTGGGACGGCTCAGGGCGTACCCACAGCAGGTGCTCCGGCGCTCCTCCCTCCTGCAGGAAGCGATCCGGGTTGAACTGGTGCAGTGGATCCACCCAGGCCACCTTGCAGCCTGCACGGGTGAGTTGGATCGCCAGTTGCAGCCCCACACCCGTGACACCGCTCCCCGAAGGCCCCCAGCAGCCCCACAGCGCCGGCTGGGGAATGCCACCCATGAGATCATCCCACCCATCCCATCCGGAGGGCAGCTGGCGCACCTCGGACACGGGTTCGGGCTGCAGAGCGCGAAGCTTCGCGCGCAGCTCATCGAGGGATGGGTGGGTGGACGTCATGCCTTGCATGTCTGAACATTAGTTCAGTGCTTGAGGCCATGCACCTCCGACCCACCCCTCACAGCTCGAAATGCCAGGTATCCTTTGCAATACACGGTGAAGGACACCTTAAGACCGGACAATATATGTCCCAAAAGAGAAGGGGCCACCGTGGATCCACGGCAGCCCCCCGAGCACTCGCCCATCCGTCAGAGGATACGGTTCTTGCGGCTCACCATGCCCAGGAAGTCGCGGGCCATCACCTCGACCGGGCGCTGCGAGTCGACCACGCCACTCTTCACGAGCGCCCCGATGCCGGACTCGAGATCCTCGCGGGTGAAGGACTGCTTCCCCATGGCATCCCAGATGGAGTAGTTGATGCCGCTGCGAAAGGGGTTGTCGCCCTTGAGCTTGAAGGGGCCCTGCTGACCGCGGATGGAGCGGGACTCACCCGGCTCGGGGGGCAGGTCGGAGGACTCGGGGGCATCGCCGCCCACCATGGCCAGGCGACCCTTGTCGGCGCCGGCGGTGCGCAGGAAGATCATGGCGAGCATGTCGGGCTTCTGCACGGAGTCGATGCGGCCATCGGCCAGCAGCTGGCCCACCAGCTCGTCGACCTGCTCACGCGCGAAGGGGCCGTCTCCGAACTCCTTCTCGATCGCGCTCCACAGGTTGAAGTTGTTGCCGTTGCGGAAGGGGTTGTCGCCCACGATACGGTAGTGGGTGCCGGGCAGGTACCGCCAGCGCACCTTGCGTGCGGGCGCCGCCTTGGCCGCAGGTGCTGCCTCGGGTGCGGCCTCGTCGACGGCGGTCTCGGTGATCGGAGATGCCGCGGGGCGGCTCACGGGTGCCGGCGCAGGTGCAGGTGCAGGCGCGGAGGTGGGCTCGTCCGCAGGAAGATCTTCATCGTCGGCCTCCACGGCTCCGACCAGCAGACGCATCAGCGCAGCCACATCGCCCTGGATACGGGTGAGACGACGCACCAGAACGTCGCGCTCCTCGGAAGAGATGATCAATCGACTCATGGAAGCCCTCTCGGAAAAAAACAAACCTGTGAACAGCATCGACGCCAGAATATCCTGGCCTCTACGTAGTTGACCTGACAGCCAACTATACGGAAAACACAAATCGGACAAGTAGGAGCCACAATGAAACTAATCTTTGCTACGGCAAATGCGCACAAAGCGGACGAAGTACGCAACATCCTCGCAGGTACGGACATCGAGGTGGAGACACTCCTCGATCACCCCGAGCTCCCGGAAGCACCGGAAACCGGAGACACATTCATCGCCAACGCCCAGGAGAAGGCCGAATTCATCCACCGCTTCACCGGGCGGCCCGTCATCGCGGACGACTCCGGCCTCGCGGTCGATGCCCTCGATGGCGCGCCAGGTGTGCACTCCAAGCGTTTCTCCCCGGAAGCCACCCACGACGCCAACAACACGTTGCTCCTCCAGAAGATGCAAGGCGTTACAGATCGAAGCGCCCGCTTCGTCTGTGTCCTGTTCCTGAAGACCGACGATTTCGAAGGTCACGTCGAGGGAACCTGCGAGGGCCGCATCGCCGGGCAACGCACCGGCGACAAGGGCTTCGGGTACGATCCCGTCTTCCTCCCGGACGCCCTAGAAGGCCGCAGCATGGCCGAGGCCACCATGGAGGAGAAGAACGCCATCTCCCACCGCGGCCACGCGTTCCGTCAGCTCAAGGAGCTCCTCCGCCGCGCGGGTGAGCTCTGAGTGCTCCGACAGGAACGATCAGAACTGGTAGCCCAGCCGGAACCGGGCGGTGTACAGCCGCCCGTACCGGGCGACCGGCTCGAGGTTCACGGTGCCCTCCGCGGGGTTCGAGTAGCCCCCCGGTGCGCCGTAGAACTCGGCCGCCACACGGAAGTGCTCGAACAGGAGCACATCCACACCCACCGAGAAGTCCACGCCCGCGTAGGGGTGCAGGTTCTCCGTGAGGGGCGAGTTGCCATCGCCACCGTTCAGGTTGTCGCCGATGATGAAGAAGGTCGAGGCGTCGAGGTACCCCACGGACACGTAGGGGGTGAGTTCGGCCGGTCCGAAGCTCCAGGCGCTGCCGAGCTGCACGCCCGTGCCCCAGGTGCTTCCCACGTAGATGTCCTCGACATCCGGGTCGTCGGGCTCGATCTTGGTCGCGATGTCGCCGAAGGTGCGCTGCAGCGTGGTGTGGGCCCGGACACCCACATCGAAGTGCTCGACCACCCGGATGCCGAGGCCACCTTCCGCAGACAGGACCAGGTTGCGCGTGCCGCCCACGTTCACCGGAGGCAGCATGCCGACACCCGCGTAGAACACGAGTCGGTCGGCCACCTCGGGGAAGCTGTAGTGGGCCATGATGCGCGGCAGGACGGGACTGACGTTGGTGTCCTCGGTCTTCGACGCATCGAGCGCGAGACGCTTCTCACAGGACAGCGGCGGCATGACGTTGAGGTCGACGCCGATGGTGCCGGAGCCGGGCCGGTTGGGGATCGGACCGTGCAGGGCGGAGGCACTCGCCGTGAGTGCGTAGTAGTTCGCCAGGAAGTCCTGCTGGGTTCGCTCGTCGTAGTCCGACGGCCTGCCGATGCCTTCGCACTCCGGGGCGATCTGCGCCTGTGCCACCGTGCCCCACAGGGCGAATCCGAACACCATCCAACGGCTCATGGCCACTCTCCTTCACTCGCGCGCAATGTAGCGTCACCGTACCCGGTACGCCGCCGTCCGGGCGCACGAAAGACGTCCGGACGGTGCATTCACCGGGCCGAAAAGCAGACCTCCGAGGTGGCCGGCCGCCTGCCTTGGTGCTATGACCGCAACGATTTTCGGGGCGTAGCGCAGTCTGGTAGCGCATCTGCTTTGGGAGCAGAGGGTCGTCCGTTCGAATCGGACCGCCCCGATCCTCATCACGACGGCCCATCCGCCACATCATGGCGGGTGGGCCGTCGTCACGTCTGCCCTCAGCGAAGCCCTGGCATCCGGGCGAACGTGCGCAGGGTGGCGGTCTCGGCGCGATCGGTACGGACCAGCTCCATCGCCTCGTAGAACGCGGTCTGTTCCGGACGATCGTCGGTCAGCAGCACGAACTGCCGGCAGTGGGCGAACCTGTCCAGCGCCGACTGGACGAGCGCGCGCCCGATGCCGAGCCGCTGCCGCTCCGGGTGCACGAGGACATCCTGCAGGTACGCGATCGTGGCATCGTCGGAGATGCACCGCACGAGTCCCACCAGCTCACCGTCCAGGAAGGCCCCTGCCACGAAGGCGGAGCCCTGCACGGCAGCCCACAGGCACTCGGGATCCGCGGTGTAGGCCCTCCACCCCACGGCATCGTACAGGTCCACGAGGGCTTCCCGGGTCAGCGACGGGGCGTGCACCAGCTCCCAGCGTGCCGTCGTCATTCCTTCCTCCTCACGTCGTGGGCGAACCGGGCGGCGTTGGCTGCCTCGGAGCGACCGTCATCCTGCAAGCCGAAGAACGCGGGAAAGGGCTCGGGCAGCTGCACGCCCCTCCGGACCCCGGGTCGCTGCTCCATGCGGCCGAACCAGGCCTGCAGGTTCGGCAACCCGTCGATGGACACCCGGGCCCAGGGATACGACCTCGCGTAGGGATACAGCGCGATGTCCGCGATGGTCAGCTCGTCGCCCACGAGCCAGTCGCGGCCTCGGAGCCGGCCGTCGACCACCTCGAGGAGCCGGCGTGACTCGGCGACGTACCGCTCGATGGCGAAGTCGTCGGTGTGCCCCTGGGGCGCGGCGATCCGCTGGAAGTACATCGCTTGTCCCATCATGGGCCCGACGCCCCCCACCTGGAACATCAGCCACTGCATCACCTCGGAGCGCAGCAGCGGATCGGCAGGCAGCAGCCGCCCGTACTTCTCCGCGAGGTACCACAGCACGGCCCCGCTCTCGAAGACGGCGAAGTCCCCTGCCGAGCGATCGACGATGGCCGGGATGCGGCCGTTCGGGTTGATCTGCAGGAACCAGTCGGACGTCTGCTCCCGCTCGTCGAAGTCGATGGGCACCAGGTCGTACGGCACCCCGAGCTCCTCGAGCATGATCAACGGCTTCCACCCGTTCATCGTGGCAGCCGTGTAGACCACGATCTCCGGCGTTGCACTCGTGTTCACATCGGCCATCGCTCCCTCCCGGTGCCCTGAGCGTGACCCGGGAAGGAGCGCTTGCCAAGCGCCACGGTGCGCCAGCGCAATTCGCGCGGCGCGGAGGCACCCTCGGCGTGCCGGCATCGTCGGCCGGCACGCCGGGTTCCTCAGCGGTCGGCGGCGTTCGTCGACTCGAAGATCTTGTCGGCGGAAGAGGCCACGAAGCCCTGGTACAGCTCACCATCGGGCTTGGGGAAGCGACGGGCGAACTCGTAGTAGCAGGTGGGAACCACCTGCGGGCCGTCGGAGAACTCCACGGCCATCTTGTCGGCCAGCGTGGAGCCCTGGGCGAGGTGGACATCCTCTCCGCCCTTCACACGTCCGCCGGAGCTGTTGACCTCGAAGCCGTGCTTCTCCACGTAGGCCAGCATGGCCTCCACGGTGCTCAGCTTGTCGCTCATCTCGTTGAGGAAGATGGTGAAGTGGTTGGCGCGCAGGCCGAGCGCGGCGAGCCACGCGGCGTACTCGGACTCCTCGCGGAGCTTCAGGTAGGTGTCGTAGGAGACGCGCTCCCAGGGAAGACCTGCCCAGAAGACCTCGGGACCCTTCACGAAGTCCTCGGGGATCTGCGCGACGAGCTCGTCGACCACGGCCTGCAGCTCGGGAGAGAACTCCTCGGTGAGCAGCTCGGACACGAAGATCTTGGGCGCGTCCGCATCCGTGGGGTGCACGTACGCCCAGGCACGCAGCTTCTTCTCCTCGAACCGGTAGTCGTCGAATCGCTCGTAGCCGAGGCTGCGGACCACGGGATCGAGCTTCTCGAGGGAGATGGGCCCCTTGTTGAAGGTGCGGAACGCCACGTGGTCGTTCAGGACCCGCTCGCCGTCGGCGGTGAGCTGGGCGTTGATGTTGGCGGCGGCCGGCGCGATGGCGCAGAAATCACTCCACAGCGTGGAGAAGAACTCGGGATGGTTCATGACGTTCTCCCAGGGCGCACAGAGATGCGTCGCGCCCGTGACCTTCCGATATACAGACCAGCGTCCTCGCGCACGCAGCAAGCCATTGCGGTACGAATCCGGTCCGGTTGGAGTAGGGTTCAGGCCTCGATGTCGGCCAGCGCCTCGACCGGTGCGAGCCCACCGAACGCCACGCCGTAGATGCCCTTCACGTAGCGATCCACGGTGAGGACGTTGGGGTAGACGACCCCCTTCGCGAGTGCATGACTCAGCTGCACGCCCTCCACGTCCACGGAGGTCTTGTAGCGGACCTCGCCGTCGGAGAAGTCGAGCTCGAAGTTGCCGATGATCATGCCGTAGTTGGCCCGGGCGATGAACTCCGCGACCGCGAGGCGACGATCCTCGGGCACCCTCAGATCGAGGCTCGAGTAGCACACGAACTGCTCCTCGTCCTCGCGGGCCTGACCGAACACCTGCCACTGGGACTGCTCTCCCTTGAAGCCGGCCCGGAGCCAGTCCCGCGGGGTACCGGCGTCGTCTTCCAGGCGCACCGGCGACCAGCCATCCGCCTCGAAGAAGTCCCACATCTCATCGAACACTCGCCCCATCCAGCCCTCCCGGCCCCATGTGGATCGCCCGGCGAGTGTACAGCAAGTGGGGCCCCCGCACATCCGCGACGACGGTCCCGGATTCTTCTCGCCCGGTATCGGCACGCAAAACATTGCTGTCAGGCGGATTTTCGGCAACGTACCCCGAATACCTGACGATCGCGCACGGTACGGGCATCCTTCCCCACACCCTGGGGAGGGAGACATGCTCGGAAGTACCATCATCATCGGCATCCTTGCCGCGTGCAGTCCACCCGACGACGACAGCGGCGACGGGCCCGACGGACCGCCCGTCACCAACGACACCCACGCCATCGCCCACACCGGAGACACCTCGCCCTCCTGGGGTACCGGTGTCGTCGCCGCCACTGGCCTGCGTGACTCGGCGCTCGACGACACCCAGGACACCTTCCGGGGCGACCTGCCGGGTACGATCCCCGTCGACACCGACACGGACACCGCCCCGCCCGAGGACTCGGCGACCGTCTGTGGATACAACGAGATCAAGGACTGCAACGACGTCTGCTACCCGTCCTACTACCTCGGCGACGGCTACTGCGACGACGGCGGCGCCTTCGCCAGTGACTTCGACTGCCCCATGTACCACGAGGACATGGGCGACTGCAGCGACGACACGGGCGGCCCCGTCGGCGCGTCCTGCCCCCTCATGCTCACCTTCATCACCCAGTCCTGGGCGAGCGAGATCGGCTTCTCCATCACCGACGCGGCGGGCAACGACGTCCTGTCCGCCGGTGCGGGCTTCCTGCCGAACAACCACGAGACCTACGAGTTCCCCATCTGGCTCGAGAGCGGCGAGTACACCTTCGAGATGACCGACAGCTTCGGCGACGGCTGGCACGGGGGCTACGTGGAGATCGTCGATCCCTTCACCAGCACGGTGCTCGGGGGCGGCAGCTCCGACGGAACCATCGGGTACGGCTACAGCGACACCTTCGCGTTCGACTTCACCTGCGACCCCACCGCCTCCATGTCGCCGGCCAGCTGCAGCATCGTGACGCTCACGGTCGACACCCACAACATGGTGGGCGACTTCGCCGACGAGCTCGGGTGGGAGCTCCTCGACGAGCAGGGCAACCTCGTCGACGCCGCCGCCTACGGCACCTACAACGAAGACACCAGCACCGAGACCTCCTGGGATCTCGCCGATGGGCTGTACACCTTTCGGATGATGGATTCCTTCCACAACGGCTGGGACGGGGCCACGTACACCATCGAAGATGGCCGCAGCCTCACGCTTCGCGACGGCACGAAGACCACCCTCACCGAATCCCAGGACGTCATGTTCCAGGTGGCGTGCAACTCCACCTACCAGGTGCCGCCCGTCATCGTGAACTGCGATCAGCTCGACCTGCGGATCGTCGCGGACGTCGGTGCCAGCGGGATCGGGCTGTCCCTCCACGAGATCCACCAGGGAGAGGTCGGCGCTTTCGCCCCCGGGACCCTCGACGATCCGATCTGGGGCACCGACGTCTGGCTGTTCGACGAGCTCGATCCCGGATGGAACAGCCCGTGGACCACCACCGACTACACCGTGGTCCTCGTCGACCAACCGGCCGATGGATCCACCCCGGACGGCTGGGGCTCCAGCCGTGCGGAGCTGTACGACACCTTCACCGGCCAGGTGTACCGGACCTGGGGAAGTGGCACGTCCGGCGCGCTGAACGCCTACGAGTTCTCGCTGCTGTGCACCAACCAGATGGTGCCCCCCACGCCGGACACCTCCACCATCTGCACGGACGACGCCGAAGCCGACTGTGACGGTCTGTGCTGGCCCACGACCTACCTCGGGGACGGCTACTGCGACGACGGCGTGCAGTCTCCGGGCAACTTCGCCTGCGACGCGTTCGACTGGGACGACGGCGACTGCGAAGCGCCCTGAGGGCCACCACGACCGGATCCAGCGTTGCTTCAACAGGGTGCCGTCGCCCCGACCCGACCACGACGGCACGCGCGCGTCACACAGCGTGCCCCGTGTGCCCGTTCCCAGACACATCCTTGACGACGGGTCCACAAGCAGGGGAACACGCGAAAAATCTGGCTCCGCCGGGATGGATCCGGGAACGGGGTTCGACGGGGCGAATTTCCGGTGCAACTTTGTTGGCGGGTGCGGAATTCGTCAGGTACGCTTGCTGCGATTCGTAGTTTCCGCACCAGCGTGCCTGAACCACCCGAAGGTCGTTCACAACCATGGCATGCCTGGGCACCCAAGAGATTCCACGTTGGGAGAGATCCCGCGGAGGTCCCGGATGCGTAGCCTGCTGCCTGCCCTTCTTCTGGTCAGCTTCGCCTGCAGCGACAACGAGAACCCTGACGGTGAGGGCCCCATCCAGCCGCCCGAGGATGAGGAGACCGCTGTCGATCCCGGCCTCACCGGCGACACCGCCGTCACGTGGGACACCGACCTCGTGAGCGACACCGCGCTCCGTGAGACCGGTGGCCTCAACGACACCAACGACACCTTCCGTGGCGTCATCCCCGGCACGCCCACCGGCGACACCGCAGACACCAGCAACGACACCGGCCCCGACACCGACATCCCCCAGTGCGGCTTCGGTGAGGTGCTCGACTGCAACAACATCTGCTACCCCGAGTACTACCTGGGCGACGGCTACTGCGACGACGGCATCCAGTTCCCCGCGGACTTCGCGTGCGACTACCACGCAAACGATCGCGGCGACTGCGACGACGGGTCCGACACCGGTGTGTTCACCGGTGGCGACCTCTGCCCGTACATCCTGCGGTTCAACCCCACCAGCTCCTACTACCAGATGTCCTTCGATCTGCAGGAGCACACCACCGGCAACTCGATCGTGTCCGCGAGCTCCGGCTTCCTGACCCAGTCCGGCGTGCAGGTCGACTTCCCCATCTGGCTGTACGACGGCACCTACGACATGTACATGTACGCCACCTGGAACAACTGGGGCGGCGGCACCTACACCCTGCTCGATGCCAACGGCACCGAGCTGTACACGGGCACCGCGGGCTTCGACGGCGATGTGGACCAGTGGGAGCTCGACTGCGCCCCCGACACCGGTCCGGACGTCATCACCCAGTGCTCCGACATCTCCCTCACCATCAACACCTCCAGCATCGGCGAGGGCTCCCCGGCCACGTCCAAGAAGCTCTTCGCAGGTGAGATCCGGTGGGAGATCCTCGACGAGGACGGCAACATCGTCGATTCGGTCGAGTACGACACCTACGACTGGTCCGGCTCCACTCCGAGCATCAACGTCACCACCCACGACCTGAACCTCGAGGACGGCACGTACACCTTCCGCATGTACGACTCCTACGGCAACACCTGGGATGGCGCGACCTACCAGATCCTCGACGGCCGCAACCTGATCCTGTCCAACGGCTCGAAGAACTCCTCCGGTGGCGACTTCGGCACCGAGCACAGCGAAGACAAGCTCTTCACCGTGGCCTGCGACACCATCTACGTGCCCCCGCCGATCACCGTCGACTGCAACCAGCTCGACCTGCAGATCATCTCGAGCACCACCGGCGACGACATCGGCTTCGGTCTCTTCGCCGAGTTCCTGGGTCAGCTCATCGATGTCGACGCCGGCGACGTGCCCGCGGCAGCCTGGTCCTTCGACACCTACCAGATGAGCAGCGTCGAGCCCGGCTGGAGCCGCTCCGACTGGGTCACCGGTGACTACACCGTGCACCTCATCGACGCCCCGGCCGATGGCTCCACCCCCAACGGCTGGTCCGCCACCGGCGACCGCGTGCAGCTGTACAACATCTCCACCGGCGAAGTGTACCGCGAGTGGGGCGCAGGCTTCGACGGCGGCTTCACCACCGCCGAGTTCTCCCTGGTCTGCACCAACCTCATCGAGGAGGAGCCCGAGGAGAGCAACTCCGAGTGCACCGCAGGCACCATCGAGGACTGCGACGGCGTCTGCTGGCCCTCGTCCTACCTCGGCGATGACTTCTGCGACGACGGCGACCTCTTCGCACCCAACTTCTACTGCGACGAGCACGACTACGACGACGGCGACTGTCCCCTCCCCGAGGAGACCTGATCCGTCCCGTCCGACCCACAAACGCCCCGGCGCCTCTCTGGCGCCGGGGCGTTCGTCGTCTTGGGTCATGGGGTCCACGGTCACGTCGACCCATGGGGGCCATCGGCGCGGGTCCTCCGCGCCGAACGGCTCAGCGCGTCAGCACTTCCCCGACGAAGGCGAGGATGTCCGCTGTGACCTCGTCCCGGTTGACGTCGTTGAGCAGCTCGTGGCGGCCGTCTGGATAGACCTTCAGGCGGGCCACCTTGACCCCGGCCTTCTTCAGGTTGTCGACCAGGGGCTCCGCCTGCTTCGCCCGGTTCGAGACCGGATCCTCGGCCCCCACCAGCACGAACACGGGCAGATCCGCCGGCAACCTCGAGAGTGCCTGCACATCACCGGCGATCTCGACGGCCGCCAGCAGGTCGATCCACAGCTGCGCGGACGACAGGCGCCCACAGAGCGGGTCGTCGATGTACCTGTCGACCTCGGCCGGATCCCGGGACAGCCAGTCGAAGGACGTGCGGGCCGGCTTGAAGTGCCGGTTGAAGTCGCCGAAGCTCATCTTGTCCAGGAGCCACGAGCGGCCGCGGGGGCCGATGCGGCGCTTCTCCAGGCGGGCCGCCAGCGCCCCGGCGTGGCGGATCGGTCCGACCACACCCGTGACGCCGCTGAGGACCAGGACGTCGGGCACCTCGGGGCGCTGTACCGCGAGGTGGAGCGCCAGCGTGCTTCCCATGGAGTGTCCGAAGAGGATGACGGGCTTGCCATCGGCTATGCGGAGGGCCTCGTCCTGGACCATGGCCAGGTCGGCCACGACCTTGGAGAACCCATCGACGTCGGCCATGTGGCCAAGCTCGTCTTCGCTGTGCACGGACCGACCGTGTCCACGGTGGTCGCTCGCGATGACGGCATAGCCCGCGGAGGTGAGGGCTTCGGCGAACCGTCGGTACCGCAGGCAGTGTTCCGCGAGCCCATGGCAGAGCTGGAAGACCCCCTTGATGGGCGTATCGCCCTCCGGCCGCCAACGTACCGTGAACACGGGATGGTCGTCGGCCCCCCGGAGCAGCTCGGTCGATTCCTTCATGACCCCACCTCGTGCAGTGAAGTCCCGGCGTACACCAGGTACCGTGCGGAAGCAACCCTTCCCTCCGGCGATCCCATGCCGGAGAACACGAACGCCCCCCCACCGGACACGGTGAGGGGGCGTCTGGCCCCACGAAGGGGACTCATGCGAAGCGGACGGGCTCTCAGCGAGCCGCCGCCACGTCTGCCGGGGAGCACATGCCGTAGTCGTTGCCCCAGGACATACGCTCGTAGGTGATCACGGCCGCGATCTCGAGGTCCGACAGGTTGGCCTGTGCGGGCATCACGCCGTTGTACTTGACGCCACCGACGTCGATCTCACCCTGCAGGCCGTTGATGACGTAGCCGGCGTGCTTCTTGCAGTCGCCCATGAAGTCGCCCTGGCCCTTGAGCGGGGGGAAGCTCGGGGGCAGGCCCTCACCGTTGGCCTGGTGGCAGGTGGAGCAAGCCACACCGCCGCTGCCGCCCGTGAGGTACACCTTCTCACCGAGCTCCATGAGGGTCTTCATCTTCTCTTCGTCGCTCATGGCGTCGAAGTCACCACCAGCAGCCTCGCCGGCGGGCGCCTCAGCGGCCTCTTCGGTCTTCACGGGCTCCTCGGTGGTCGCGGCCTCTTCGGTCTTCGCGGGCTCGGCGGCCTTGTCTGCCTCGGGAGCGGGCTTGTCGCCGCCGCCACAGGCCATCATGAAGCCCATGAGCGCAGCCACAGAAACGAGCTTCTTCATGCTTCCTCCTCTCCGGAATCTCTGCGGAGGTCGGGGGTGAACCGTAGTTGGGGTGCGGCACAATGACACACCTGCCAACTGTATTCTGGACCGACCAGATATTCCGTGACAAGTTTCCCAGGTACCCGTAGCCCATTGTCGATGTACACGCGATGAGATTTCCCTTGAGGTGCCTTCCATGTTCGTGACGCTCCTGTCCGCCATGTCCGCTATGGCCGCTCCCTCCCACGACATCGTCCAGGAGGATCTGTTCACCCTCGACAGCGCCGGGGAGATGTCGGTCTCCCGGGATGGTCGGTACACTGCGCTGGTGCGCCACCGCTGGCACAACGACACCGGCGAGGCCGAGCGGGAGCTGTGGCTGGTCGACAACCGCCGACGGACGTCCCAGCCGCTCACGTTCGGTATCGGCGACGTCGCACAGCCGGGCTGGTCCGAAGACGGTCTGTGGATCTACTTCACCAGCCACGACGACCAGAGCGAGCAGCGTCAGGTATTCCGCGTGCACCGCGAGCACGGCACCGTGCAACGCCTGACCTCCGTGGAGGAGGGGGTGAAGCAGGTGGCCTACGGGGAGTCCCTGTGGATCACCACCACCCACACCTCCCCCGTCGACGACGACTGGGCCCACCTGCGGGCGCGGCACGCCACGCCGATGTACGGCGCACACGAGCAGTCCCGCGCGAGCCTCCTGCGGGTCGACCTCTCCACCCTGCGCTGGGAAGAGGTCTACAGCACCGACCACCACCTCATGGACTTCGCCCCCGCCCCCAACGAGCGCAAGGTGGCCATGCTGGTGGCCCCCGACGCCGATCTGGTCACCCACGAGGGCTGGTCCGAGGTCGCCATCCTCGACGTCACCGACGGCTCCCTGGTGACCCTCGACGATGATCAGTGGCGGGAGCAGGCCCCGTCCCCCTACGGGTGGCTGCTGGGCCTGTCCTGGGCCTCCGACAGTCGCGCGCTGTCCTTCCGCATCGACTTCGACGGCCACCCGGGCGACACCTACGTGGCGGAGCTGTCCGGCAGCGAGCCCGCAGTGTGGGAGGTCCCCCTTCCCGACGGCATGACCGCCGTGGGCGGCGCGATGGAGTGGGTGCCGGGCAAGCGCGAGCTCTGCCAGCTCGCCACCCACCACGCCCGCACCCGCGTGGTGTGCACCAATGGCCTGCGCGGGGCGTCCGTGGGTCCCCACCGTGCCTTCCCCGAGGGCGACGTGGTCGTGCGGCGCTTCGCGTTCTCCGAGGACGGCCGCGACGTCATCGCCAGTGTCGGTACGCCCGACCGCTTCACGGACGTCTACCGCATGCCCGCCCGTGGTCACCTCGGTCCCGTGCAGCTCACCGACCTCAACCCGCACACCCGTGACTGGAAGCTTCCGAGCCTGCAGCTCGTGCAGTGGACCGCCCCCGATGGCACCCAGGTCGAGGGCCTGCTCGAGCTTCCCTACGGCTACACCGAGGAGCAGGGCCCGCTTCCCATGATCGTGCACCTGCACGGTGGCCCCACCGCCCACACGCGCTTCGCCCGGTCCTTCCGCGCCTACGGCCAGACCCTCTTCGCGGCCCGGGGCTACGCCGTCTTCAGCCCGAACTACCGGGGCTCCACGGGCTACGGCGATACCTTCATCACCGACCTCGTGGGCCACGAGAACGACGTGGAGGTCAAGGACATCCTCGCCGGCGTCGACGCCATGGTGGAGCGCGGCATCGCCAACCCCGACAAGCTCGCGGTCATGGGCTGGTCCAACGGCGGCTACCTGACGAACGCCCTCATCACCACGACCGATCGCTTCAAGGCGGCCTCGAGCGGTGCGGGCGTGTCCGAGATGACGATGCAGTGGGCGCTCGAGGACACCCCCGGCCACGTCATCAACTTCATGGAGGGCCTGCCCTGGGACAAGCCGGAGGACTACATCCACAGCTCTCCGCTGCACCATGCGCACAAGGTCAGCACCCCCACCCTCTTCCATGTGGGTGAGTTCGACGAGCGTGTGCCGGCCGCCCACGCCCGGGCGTTCCACCGGGCACTGTCCATCTACCTGGGCCAGCAGACCGAGCTGCTCGTCTACCCGGGCATGGGCCACGGACTCCGCAAGAAGGAGCACCTGCTGGCCAAGATGGACTGGGACCACAACTGGTTCGACCACTGGCTGGAGCTCGACCAGGGCGACGCGTCGCCGGAGACGGTCGCCACACGCGAAGGCGAGTGAGTCCTTCCCCATCCCCACCGCGCCGCTCCCATCCGGGGGCGGCGTTGCGGGTCTTGCGGCTCAGTCCGCGGTGGGCTTGCGCTCCGGCGTGAGGGTCAGGATGCGCTCCGCGCCCGGCGAGCCCTCCACCTTCAGGCCCAGCTCGATGGGGTGTCCCGAGGGATACTGCGCCAGGAGTGCCTGGGCGTGACCGGCATCGCGGACCTCGAAGGCACCGATCCGCACGATGACGTCGCCTTCCTGCAGACCGGCCCGATCCGCCACGCTGCCATCGGAGACGAGTGCGATGCGTGCCCCGGGCTCGATGAACAGCTCGCCCGTGGGCAGCTTCTGCTCCACGTTCTCGAGCTTGCGGAAGCCCAGCCCCTGCCGATCGAACACGAGCCAGTTGGGCACGGCGAGCGTGCACGCGGGCTGCTCGCCCTGTGGTGCCTGGCAGCTGTACAGGTTGGAGGGCCCGAGGCGCTCCGAACCCGCCTGGAGCACCAACGCGTCGGTTCCCGGCTGACGGTACCAGCGGCGGGGGTCGTCCTCGGGCAGCACGGCGCCCTCGGCATCGACCCCGTGCAGACCGGGCCAGACCCGCTCGAGCTTGCCCGCGGGTGGATACAGCTCCAGCTCCATGAGTCGGCACGAAGGGTCACCCGTGGGGTCCACGCAGTAGAAGACCCGGTCCATGTCGCCTGCCACCCGGAGCCGCACCCAGGAGCTCTGGTCGGCGGGGTCGAGGGAGAGGATGTCGACGGAGGCACCGGGTCGCCAGGCATCGAAGAGGATCTGGGCGCAACGCTCCGCGTCGGCGAGGGGTGGACACCCCCACAGGGTGTCGCCACGGTCGTCGTGGTGGTGGATCACCCAGCCACCCTGCTCGAGCTGGGTGCCGAAGACGCGAAAGCCCGATCGCCCGGTGGCGACATCCTTGGGTCCACATGCTGTCAGCCACAACGCGGCGAGGGCGATGGCGCGTGCGCCCATGGGTCAGTCCTCCAGCACCCATGATGCCACACGGACCACCTCCGCCGAAGGGTGGTCGCGGCGCTGGGCAGCCAGGCGAGCTGCGTCTTCGGCTCCCATGCGGAACAACGCGCGCAGTGCCTCCGCCTCCACACGGGGATCCGGGTGGGTCAGGTGGGGGCGCACCGAGGCCTCCAGGCTGCCCAGGCCGTGTCGCCCGGCGACCTTGAGCGCCTGCACCAGGACGTCCGGATCGGAATCCCCGAGCAGCCCACGCAACCAGGGAAGTGCCCGGCCGTCGCCTCCGTGGGTACGCAGGGCGAATGCGAGCGCCCAGCGGTCCGCAGGGTCTTCGCTGTCGAGCCAGGTGCGTGCCCAGGGCGCGAGGGTGTCGATGTCGACCCGCGCGCCCGCCTCGCGCAGGATGCCTTGCACGGCGTCGTCGGACGCGTCCTTCAGGCCCCGCTCCCACCAGTCGTCGAACCAGCCTGGGACCTCTCCTCGGATGTGCTGCCGCACCAGGCCTTCTGCACAGGCCTCACGCCGGTGGGAAGGCTCCCGCGGGTCGAGGGCGCAGACCGCGAGCAGTGGCGCGAGCTCGCCCTCACGAAGCGCGCCGACCGGCAGCCGCCAGGTACCCGGGCGGGTGGCGCGAACCGGCAGTGAGGCGAACAGGGCCACGGTGTCGGCCGATGCCGTGCCGGCCTCCCGCTGCCACGCCGGCTGCTCCTGGACGGGGGCGGCGAGTGCGGCCGTGAGGACCATCAGGATGGACATCATGGGAGCACCTCCAGGCCCGTGTCGGCCACGACGGACGCGTCCGGCGGGCTCAGCCAGTCGCCCCAGGGCGTGCGCAGGACGTTGGTGCCGCAGTGCACCTCGCCCAGCATCATGTGGTAGTTGTCCCAGTCGTCGACGAAGTGCAGCTCCAGGTCGCTCGGCAGGAGCGCGGTGACCTCCTCGATGAAGGGGTCGTCTGCCTGCTCGTCGCTCGGGCCCCGCATGAAGGGGTCGGCCAGGAAGACCCGCGTGGGCTCCCCCTCGAGCTCGACCACCACGAGGTTGGCCATGCCCGGGATGAGCGAGGCGCCGGTGCCGCCACAACCGGCCGTGACCTCGAACAGCGATGGCAGGGCGATGATGTCGGACTCGGTGAGCCCGAGCTCCTCCATCATCTTCTCCTTCATGGGCTCGAGGTGGTCGACCCGGACCTCTTCGTTGTAGTCGACGAGGTCATCGTCCTCGAGCAGCGCGGCCACCGTTGTGAAGCCGTGGTCGGCGTAGTGGGGAATGACCTGGTGGGGGTCCATGTCCTCGAGGAGCGCCCAGGCAGCCTCTACATCCGAGAACACGAGCTTGAAGCCCTTGGCGGAGGAGGCATCCGGCACGAAGGCCATGACCTCGTCGACGTGGCCCACGCACAGCCAGGAGGTGTCGACCCAGAAGGGATCCTGCACGTGCATCGAGTCGGCGCCCTCCCGGAACAGCCGATCGGGGCCGTACCCGTTGTAGTCGTCCTTGGCGCCGTAGTACATGCGTCCGAAGGGGTACGCCTGCTCGCCCACGACCACCGGCGGCGAGACCTCGACATTGCCGAAGGAGTCCTGGCTGGTGGACCGGAAGGGCTTGCCCCAGGTGGCGATGCGGTGGTCGGGCAGCGTGAAGAGGTTCTCGGGGAAGTCATCGAGGCCGCGGTCGCGGGTGGAGTCCATCACCACGTCGAGGTGCTGGCCGGACGGGTGCACCACCGACGAGAACTCCACCTCATCCTGCACCCAGACATCCCAGTCGTAGACCCAGCCCGTGAGCCGGGTGAACTCGTCTCCGATGACGTCCTCGAACGCCGCCACGAAGTCCTGGTTGCCCCACGGCCCGCCCATGAACATGCCGTAGACCTGCTCGGCGGTCTGCAGGTGGTGGTTGAAGACCAGGGGGGGCGAACCGACGGGCACGAGCCAGGTGGTGGGATCGCCCTCGTGCAGCACCTCGGTGACCTGCAGCTGTGCCTCGCGAAGGTAGGCCCCCGCCTCGAAGCGAAGCGCGATGGGCCCCTCGATCCCGACCACCAACGGCTCGCCGAGGACGGGGATGGGCGTGCCATCGGCCAGCGACAGGCGCAACTGGGAGGGGTCGTCGGCGAGCAGCTGCAGCTCGACGTGGCTGACGCCCGCCTCCGCCCCGTTGGCGCTGGGGAGCAGCTCGTACAGGAAGATGTCGTTGTCGCCCACGACCTCCTCGTCGTCGAAGTCCGTCAGCCCGTCGAGGTCGTCGTCGTCGAGGTTGGGCAGCGCGACGATGTGCGCTGGAAGCACCATGCCCGACGGGTGGATGGCCTCGACCGCTGTGTCGGCGGTGGGCTCGCTCGCCGTGGTTCCGGTGGCCGTGACCGATTCGTCAGACTGCGGTGAGACGCATCCGACCGACACGATCAGCAGCAGGCTCCCTCTCCCGCATCTCGCCATGATTGCCTTCCCCCCTGAACTACGGTACCGGTTCAGCACCAAGACCGCACTTGTACCCCCCACGGAGCAGGCATGTCCTACGAAATCTACAAGACCCTCCATTTTCTCGGTATCGCGATGCTGATGCTCTCCCTCGGTGGATTCGCGGGCCTCGCCCTGTCCGGCCAGGGCCCCACCGAGTCGTCGCGCAAGCTGATGCTGTCCACCCACGGCACCTCGCTCATCATCATCCTCGTCGCCGGCTTCGGCATGCACGCCAAGGCGGGCATCGGCGGCTTCCCCCTGTGGCTCATCCTCAAGCTGCTCGTGTGGGTGGTGTTCGGTGGTCTCACGGTGCTCTTCCGCAAGCGCCCGGAGTCCGCGAAGGCCCTGTGGTGGATCATGCCCGTGCTCGTCGCCTTCGCCGGCTGGCTGGCCCTCGCCAAGCCCTTCTGACCCAAGACGCGCAAGGGCGGGGAGCCTGCTGGCGCCCCGCCCTCCTCGTGCACCCCTGCAGGGTGTCAGCCGATGGGTGCGTGACCGTTGAGCACGTCGAGCACCCGCACGCGGGACAGCTCGGACAGGTTGCGGGCACCGGTGCAGAAGCACAGCACCTTGAGCTCGTAGATGATGTCCTCGAGGGCTGCCACGACGGCGTCTTCACCCTCGACGGCCGCCTCGAGCAGGGGCTTGGCCAGGCCCACCACGTCGGCGCCGAGGGCGATGGCCACCGCCACGTCGAGGCCGGTGCGGACACCGCCAGAGCCGACCACCAGGCGATCCGGGAAGGCCTCGCGGGCCATGCGGATGCTCGTGGGCGTGGGCACGCCGAAGGCGGCCAGACGGATGCCGGTACGACGCTGGCGTCCGCCCTCGCTGGCCCGGTAGGCCTCCACGGCAGCCCAGGACGTACCGCCGGTGCCGGCGACCTCCACACCTGCGATGGGCAGGCCCTGCAGCTTCCCGAGGGTGCGCTGGGACAGACCGGAGCCGACCTCCTTGACGAAGGCAGGCACCTTCAGCTCCTCGATGAAGCCGGGCAGCTTGTCGAGCAGGCCCTTGAACCGGGTGTCGCCCTCCGGCTGGATGGCTTCCTGCAGCGGGTTGATGTGGATGTTGACCGCGTCGGCCGAGACCTCCTCGAGCGCGCGGTTCACCTCTTCGGCACCCACGCCGTAGTTGAGCTGCACGGCGCCCACGTTGCCGATGAGCAGCGGCAGATCCGGTGCATGATCCCGCACGCGGAAGCTGCTGGAGACCTCGGGGTGCACGATCATCGCCCGCTGGGAGCCCAGCGCCATGCCCACACCCACCCGGGCCGCGGCACGAGCCAGGATGCGGTTGATGTCGCCGGTGCGATCGGTGCCGCCGGTCATGGCGCCGATCATGAGCGGCGCGTTCAGCTTGCGGCCGAGGATCTCCGTGGAGAGATCGACCTCGTCCAGATCCACCTCGGGCAGGGCGTCGTACTCGAGCGTGTACCGACCGAAGCCTGCGAGCAGGGGTTGGCCCGCTACGGGCTTCTCGAGGACCACGTCGATGTGGTGGTCCTTGCGTTGCTTGAGGAGATCGTCAGACAAGAAAGCCTCCAGGACAGGACGGGCCTGTAACTCTGGAGGCTGCATCTGATCCACCGCAGTCACGGTGTTCTGTGTTCCGGCACGCGCCGGCGGCCCCTCAGGCGGAGGCGGAGGAGTAGTGCCCGAGCTGGGCCCACTCGACGTCCTCGGAGTGCTTGAGCAGGCCGTCGCGCTTGGTGAGCACCTCGACGCCGGTGCGGGTGACGAGGACGGTGTGCTCGAACTGGGCCGACAGGGAGCGATCCTGGGTGAGGACGGTCCAGCCGTCGTCGAGCAGGACGGTCTCGTGGCTGCCGAGGTTCACCATGGGTTCGATGGTGAAGATCATGCCGCGCTTGAGCCGCATGCCGGTGCCGGGCTCACCGTAGTGCAGCACGGCGGGCTCGGTGTGGAAGACGCGACCGATGCCGTGGCCGGTGTAGTCGCGCACCACGCTGCAGCCCTTGGACTCGACGAAGCTCTGCATGGCGTGACCGAGATCGCCGAGGCGTGCACCGGGCTTGACGCCGGCGATGCCGATCTCGAGGGCCTGGCGGGCCACCTCGGTGACGTGCTTGGCCATCGGGGAGGGCTCACCCACGTAGAAGGTGGCGCTGGTGTCGCCGTAGAAGCCGAGCCGCTTGGGCAGGGTGGTGGTGACATCGACGTTGATGATGTCGCCGTCCTTGAGGACCACCGGACCGGGAATGCCGTGGCACACGCACTCGTTGATGCTCGTGCACACGGACTTGGGAAAGCCCCGGTAGTTGAGCGGCGACGGGTAGGCATCGTGGGCCACGATGTAGTCGTGGACCAGGGTGTTGATGTCTTCCGTGGTGATGCCGGGCTTGATGTGCTCCGCGATCATGCTGAGGGTGTCGGCTGCCAGCTTGCAGCTCGCCCGCATCTGCTTGAGCTCGGAATGGGAAAGGATGTCGACGCGTGCCATGGGTGAAAACCTCGCTTGTGGGCGGGTGTAGCTCCTGCCATGGCACGCCGCAACGTGCCGGACCTACAGAGAGCGCAGGAACGCCTCGAGATCCGACTTCTCCTGGGCCGACAGGTGGTTCGTCTTGCCCATGCCGACATTCTCGGCGATGTCGATCAGCTCGGCCAGATCCGCGGCGCTGCCGTCGTGCAGGTAGGGCGCGGTGGCGGCCACGCCGACGAGACCGGGGGTGTTCACCGAGGCCTCGCCGACCATCGCGTGGAAGCCGTTGTCGGTGTAGCGATCGCCGAAGTGGCAGCTGCCACAGCCGACGTCGTCGCGGAAGAACACCTCGCGCCCGCGCTCGACGGCATCCGTAGGCTGGATGGGCAGGATGACATCGCGGGTGGAGTTGATGAACGCCGCCACCTGGGCCGCCTGAACGGCGGTGATGCCATCGCCGCCCATGCGGTTCTGGGAGGTGAGGTGGACCTCGGTGGCCACCGAGTCGACGTCGTTCGACCAGGTGATGGGTGCGGTCTGGTCCACGGGGCCGGCCAGCGAGGGCACCTGGCGCACGCCGTGGTCGAACGTGAAGGTGCTGCCGTCGGTGCGGCCGTCGACGTGGCAGGTGGCGCAGCTGACGCCCGAGCCGACCGAGGACATCGTGGCATCGTTGGCGCTGAAGAACAGCCTGCGACCCTCGAGCACCTGGCTCGGCAGCTCGGACTGGGGAAGCTCGAAGCGCTCCGCCGCGTAGAACGTGGGGTCGACCATGTGCTGCTCGCTGACCCGCTCGTCGACCGCCTGCTCGAAGTCGGCCACGGAAGCGCGGGTGACCGCCCGGTCGAGCCAGGCCCAGGTGAGCAGGTTGCCCTGGCCGTCGAGGGCGAGGGAGCGGCTGCCGAGGCCGGTGTTCACGACCGCCTGGATCGTGGTGAGGATGGAGCCCTCCTCCTGATCCTCGAAGGCGAAGTCGCGGATGGCCCGCACGGGCACGGCGGACACGGCGCCCACGCCCTCCATCGAGGCGAAGACGAAGCGGCCCTCGGGCTCGAACACCACGGCGTTGACGTAGCCGCGACCCTCGAAGAGGGGCACATCGGCGAACCGGCCGCCATCGCCCGTGTCGACGAAGATGTCGCCCTCGGGCTGCATCATCGCCGGGTTGCCGTGATCGACGCCGAGGGTGCTGACGCCCTGCTCCGCCGCGACGGCACCATCCACCAGCATGCGCTCGGCTCGGCTGAAGTCGGGCTGGCCGTCGGTGCGGACCGGGGCCACGATGACCACCGGGTTGAACCGACCGAGCTCGGAGTCGCCGCCGCTCATGGCGTAGCCGTTGGAGCGGGGTTCCGGCTCGGCGCCACCCGCGGGGGTGGTCTTGTCGATGTACAGCGCGGGAATGGCGACGAAGTGGCCGTCGGGATCGAACGTGGGCGAGCCGGTGACACGGGGCTCGAGGGGCACGGGCTCGCCGCCGGTGGGCTCGAAGGTGGCCGTGTCGAAGCGCTGGGGCGGGGTGTGGGTGGCGGGCGGAAGCGGCGTGGGGGTGAGGACCTCGCCGTTCAGCAGGTCGATGGTGACGATCTCGTCTCCCACCACGCTGCCGACGTACAGCATGCCGCCATCTGGGTGGATGGCCACCCACCGGGGCTCTCCGCCCACCTGGAAGGTGGCCACGATCTCGCCGGTGGCGACATCGATCTTCACCACCTTGCCCTCCTGGGCCACGGCCACGTACAGGAACTGGCCATCGGGGCTGAAGACGATGCCCTCGGGCTCCGCGCCCACGGTGACGACGAGCACGAGCTCGAGGCCGGAAGGGGTCTCGCGGTAGATGTGGACCACGCCGTCGACCCGAAGGGTGACCGCCACCAGATCCTCGTAGCGGGTGACCGCCGCAGGCTCGGTGCCCACGAGGATCTCGACGGCCTCGGCGGTGGCCGGATCCACCATCGTGAGAGAGCCGTTGTCGGCGTCGGTGACGTAGCCGCGCTCGTAGGTCTGCGACCAGGCGATCTGCGAGCTGTGGGGCACGAAGCCCTCGGGTGCGTTCGTGGCGTCACCGCAGCCCATCAGGGCCAGCGCCACCAGCATGCTCTTGTTCATCATCACTTCTCCCCTTTCCGCCCAGCCCGCGTTGTAGCGTACCGATCGGCCGCTGTCATGAGGATGTCACCCAATCCGCCGACGGGTCAGAAGATTCCCACCACATGTACGCCTGCCCCGCCGATCATGACGGTCGGCGCGACCATGGCGTGCACCTTCGGACCGCCGAAGATGTAGTCCTTCTCCGCATCTTCGAGCCGCGCACGGGAGCGGATGTTGTGGATGTCCTGGGCCATCATCATGGGCAGGCTCAGGATCGCGAAGAATCCGCCCACGCCCAGCCACGGTCCCGGGAAGGCGTCCTCGCTGAAGATCAGCAGATCGGCGCCCCCCACCGCGGCCAGTCCGGACCCGATGGACGCGAACACCATGCCCGTCCAGCCCCAGGCCGTGCCGGTGCCGTTGATGCGGCGGTAGCCCCGGCCCGCCTGGAGCACGCCCCAGGAGTAGGTGAGGAAGCCGGCGCTCGCGGAGATCACCCCCGCACCCGACAGGTGCCACAGGGCGTTGGACGTGGCGTTGTAGCGATCGTCGTAGGCGTCGCGCTCCCACCAGTCGAGATCGGTGGCGTCGTACCAGGGCTGCATCGCGGGGGAGGCGGCCATCAGCGCGCCTGCCCCGACGAGCCCGCCGGATGCCACGCGGAGCTTCCAGGAGGTGCGGACCATGTCGTAGCCCTGGACCACGCGGGCACGCTGCAGCTCCAGGGAGGGCACCTTCGCCTTCGGATCCTCAGCGGCCGTGGCGGTGAAGGACAGCAGGCAGGCCCCGGCGAGGACCCACCCGCGGATGGTTGCAGTGAACAATCATTCCCCCGACGTCGGAAGGACCACCCGCCACAGATGCTGCCCAAGTCGCGTCACGATCTCATAGTTGATGGTATCCGCCCAATCCGCAAGCTGTTCCGCGCGCAGTACCTCGGAACCGTCCGTTCCGAGCAGCGTGGCCACGATCTCGTCGCCCACGTCGGGTACCTCGGTCACGTCGACGATGAGGTGGTTCATCATCACGCGGCCGAGCACGGGGCAGCGATGACCGTCGACGAGCACGTGGCCCCGGTTCGACAGCCGCCGGGGGTAGCCGTCGAAGTAGCCCACCGGAAGGACCGCCACGGTGGTGTCGCGGGCACACCGGTGAGTGCAGCCGTACCCGATGAAGCCACCTTCCGGCACCGTCTTCACGATCTGGCTGCGGACCCGCCATCGCATCACCGGGTGCAGCTCCGGTAGGGTCCCGGCGAGGAGCTTGAGGCCGATGCGCGTCTCGGTGCTGGGCCACAGGCCATAGGCCGCGATGCCACAGCGCACGCCGGACAGACGCGACGAAGGCAGCACCATGGACGCGGCCGAGGCGGCCGCGTGGACGAAGGGATCGTCCGGCAGCCCCACCAGCTTCCATGCCTGCAAGGCCTCCCGCAAGCCGGCGACCTGTTCCCGCGCGTAGTCCTGCTCGGTGACGTCCTCGGTGTTGGCGAGGTGGGTCATCAGGCCGACGAAGTCGAACACGTCGGTGTGGGCGGCGAGGGTCCGCATCCACGCCTCGTAGCCCCCACGGACCGGGCCCTCCCGGCCGAGACCGGTGTCCACGTGCACGTGGACCTTCAAGCGCAGTCCGTGCGGCTTCAGGGCCTCGGCCCACTGCAGGTGGTCGTCGCCCGTGATGGCCACCTCGATACCCGCCCGGGCCAACTCCACCGCCTCCCCCGGGCCACAGGCCCCGAGGACCACCAGACGCACCGTCCGCCCGTCGGTGTCGGCCTGACCACGGAGCCACAGTGCCTCACGTGGTTCAATTACGTAGACGGTGTCGGCGAGCTGCAGGGCCAGCGGACCGAGTTGCTCGAGCCCGTGCCCGTAGGCGTTGCCCTTGAGCACGACACCGAAGTCCGCGGGCGCCGAGATCTCGCGTAGCACCTGGAGATTGTGCGCGAAGGCCTCTCCGGACAGCTCGATCCACGAGCTGCGCTCCGGTCGTTTGCCCTGATACGGTCCCATGCTGCCCTCCTGGTTCGACGCAGACCCGTAGGGGGTACCTCATGGCAAAGTCGAACACAACGCGCGCGGCCGGTTGCGGCGGCGTACGCCTCCGTGGATAGTGCGGTGCTATCGTACCAATGGCCTGCCACCCTGGAGTCAGCCATGCGTTCCTTCGTCCTGCTCGCGGCCCTCGCCGGCTGTCGTGGCTCGCTCACCGTCGACGACGACGGGGTGGGCAACAACCTGGTGGATCCGGTGGACGGCATCGCCGACAGCGGCCTCGGCGCAGACACCCTCGGCCCGGTCGGCCCCATCGGAGGTCCCGGCGACACCGATGAGGACACAAGCGTCCCGGCCTTCGGCAGTGGCATCCTGTTCGGCACCGGCGGCACCGGCACACCGATCGGAGGCACCGGTGGTCTGATCGGAGGCACCGGCGCGATGGGCGGCACCGGCTCCGCGGGGGGTACGGGCTCCCTCGGAGGTGGCACCGGCGCCGCGGGCGGCACCGGCAGCATGGGGGGTAGCGGCAGTATCGGCGGCACCGGCGCGGCGGGAGGTACGGGCGTCATGGGTGGAGGCACCGGCGGCACCGGCGCGGGCGCGGGCGGCACCGGATCTGCCGGCGGTGGCTGGGGCAACGGCGGCGGTGGCGGCTGGGGCGGCCAGGACTCCGGAGACGACACCGGCGGTGGCTGGGGCAACGGCGGCGGCGGTTGGGGCGGCGGCCTGGACTCCGGTCCCGAGGACACCTCGTCCGGCGGTGGCTGGGGCAACGGCGGCGGCGGCGGCGGCGGTTGGGGCGGCGGCCAGGACTCCGGTCCCGAGGACACCTCCTCCGGCGGTGGCTGGGGCAACGGTGGCGGCTGGGGCGGCCAGGACTCCGGCGACGACACAGGCCTGGACAACGGTCGCGACACCACCGACGAGGGTGGTGGCTGGGGATGGGGTCAGGAAACCGGCACCAGCCCGCTGGGCGACACCTCCGGCGACACCTCCGTCAGCATCGGAGAGACCTCGGAAGACACCGATCCACTCCCCACGGACGCCGACCCGGTCATCGACAGCGGCGAATCCGACGAACCCGAAGACTCCGCAGAGGAGGGTGGTGGCGGCTGGGGATGGTTCTGACACGGCTACGGTACCGGCACCTCCACGCTGCTCCCTGCACCACGGGCCGCCGTTCTCGGCGGCCTTCCCCGCTCTTGGATTCTCCCTTTGCCCGAGCATGGGCCCATGGGGGAAAACACGGTTAATCGCCCGCGTTCCTCCAGCCCCCGACGTGCCGTGCAGTTCGCCACCCTCGAGTTCATCGCGTTCTTCCTTCCCGTCCTCGGGATGGCCTGGCTCTCGAGGCCCTGGCCCCTTGCCCGCAAGCTGTTCCTGCTGCTGGCGTCCTATGCGTTCTACGCCGGCTGGAACGTCGGTCTGCTCGTGATGATCATCGTCACCAGCACCATCGACTACTACTGCGGCGAAGGCATCGCGAACGCGAAGTCCAAGGCCATCAAGAAGGCCTGGCTGACGGTCTCCATGGCCACCAACCTGTCCGCCCTCGGCTACTTCAAGTACTACGGCTTCTTCCGCGACAACGTCGAGGCCCTCGCCGGAGCCTTCGGCGCCAGCTCCGGTCTGCCCATCCTCGAGATCATGCTGCCCCTGGGACTGTCCTACATCACGTTCCAGTGCATGACCTACACCATCGATCTGTACCGGGGCTATGGCGTCAAGGCGGGGAGCTACCTCGACTTCCTGCTGTACATCGCCTTCTTCCCGCAGGTGCTCATCGGGCCCATCTGCCGGTCCCGCGATCTGCTGCCGCAGCTGTCGAAGCCCGTTCCCGAAGGCTTCCCCGACCTCACCCAGGCCGTCTCCCGCATCGCGTCGGGCCTGTTCAAGAAGGTCATCCTCGCCACCTACCTGTCCACCCACCTGGTGGAAGACGCCTTCCTGGCGCCGGAGAACTTCAGCAGCCTCGAGCTGCTCCTCGCGGCCTACGCCTACACGATCCAGATCTACTGCGACTTCTCCGGCTACACGGATCTGGCCATCGGCATCGGCCTGCTCCTCGGCATCCGGCTGCCCGACAACTTCAACCAGCCCTACCGGGCCACCAGCCTCGCCGACTTCTGGCGTCGCTGGCACATGACCTTCTCCAACTGGCTGCGGGACTACGTGTTCCTGCCGCTGGGCGGCTCCTGGGGCACGCGCAAGCAGACCTACCTCAACCTGATGATCGTCATGTGGGTCACCGGCATCTGGCACGGTGCGGCCTGGAAGTACGTGGTGTGGGGCTCCATCCACGGCGTGCTGATGGTGGCCTACAAGCTGGTGCAGGACCGGCGCAAGGCGAAGGGCATCAACCCGAAGACCCTGCAGCACCCCCGCTGGTACGTGGGCCTGAACTGGGTCTACACCTTCCACGTGGTGGTCCTGGCACGGATCTTCTTCCGTTCCACGGATCTGCAGGTCGCGGGCATGTACTGGGACCGCCTGCTCGACTTCAGCCTGGCCGGCCACGGCATCGAGTGGCTGGTGCTCCCGGTGGCCGCCATCGGTCTCGGCCTGAACTTCTGGGGCCAGCACATCCGCAGCGCCTTCGAGCGTCTGCACGACGCCACGCCCGCCCCCATGCGGCCCGTGCTGTGGACCTTCGTCGGCGGTCTGGTGCTCGTCCTGCAGCCGGCCGACGTCGCTCCCTACATCTACTTCTCCTTCTGAGGCATCCATGACGGTCATCGACAAGTACAAGCCGGTCCGCCAGGAGCCCCAGACGGTCACCCCCGTGCGCAGCGTCCTCCCCGGCGTCTTCGTGTCCGCCCTGGCGCTCCTGGTGTTCTCCGCCGACAGCCTGCAGACCTTCGCGTTCTACGAGGACGACCTGCCGGCCCCCGTGTCCGTCGCCATCGAGGGCATCCATGGCGTGTCCGAAGCCACGGGCGTGCTCGGCCTCCGCCGGGGCCTCGACGCCCTGGTCGACCCCCTGAACCGCACGGCCAAGCTGTTTCGCAAGGACGACGGCGCCCCCGCGGCCGCGGAGGACGACGAGGTCCCCGCCGAGCCCGTGGAGCCCACGCTTCCGCCCGGCGAGCGCTGGGCCGCCAGCCCCCTGCGCGACCGCCCCACCCGCATCCTCATCGTCGGCGCCTCCTCCATCCAGCACGCCATCGGCACGGAGCTGCAGCGCGAGCTCGAGGCCCGCTACCAGGATCTGGTCATCCTGCGAAAGGGCAAGGTGTCCACCGGTCTCGCCCGTCCCGACGTGTTCGACTGGCCCTCGGAGGTGGCGGCCCTCATGGACGAGTTCCAGCCCGACGTGGTCATCGGCCAGTTCGGCGGCAACGACGCGCAGAACATGATGAGCGACGCCGGCCCCCAGAAGATGGGCTCCGAGGGCTGGGTGCAGGAGTACACCCGCCGGGTCACCGACCTGTCCCAGGCCATCGTCGATCACGGGGCCCTGCCCATCATGGTCGGCATGCCCGTGATGCGCTCCGAGGGGTTCAACCGCCGCATCGGCATCGTCAACGACGTCACCCGCGCCTCGGTGCAGTCCGTGGGTGGCCTGTACCTCAGTCTGACGGAGCCCAGCGCCGACGACAAGGGCCGCTACAAGGCCAGCGTCATGTTCGACGGTCGCTCGGGTCGCATGCGCATGGACGACGGCATCCACTTCACCCGCCTCGGCGGACAGTTCATGGCCCGATTCCTTTCCCAGCGGCTCGAGCGGAACATCGTGCTGTTCCCCAAGGACGACGTCGCGCCCGAGGGCTCGGCCGACAACCCGGTGCTCCTCGCGTCCGCCGACACCGATCAGCCGGCGCCCGCACCCGAGCCCACCAAGGTGGAAGGCCCCGCCCCCGCCTACCGGATCACCATCCCCAGCGAGCGCCGCGGCCCGTCCGACGCCCTCGCCTACGTGCCCCATGACGTCCCCGCCGAGGGCCTGCCCGTCTGGTACCTGCTCCACGGAGCCTGGGGCAGCTGGGAGGACTGGCCCGACCACGCCCACGAAGTGCTGGCCGAGCTCGCCGACGAGCACCGCATGATCATCGTCACCCCCGACGGCATGCCCCACGGCTGGTACCTCGACAGCCCCGTGCGGCCCGAGCACCAGCTGGGCACCTGGCTCGTCACCGACCTGCTGGACGCCGTGGAGTCCCAGCTCCCCGCCGATGGCCGGCGCGCGATCTCCGGCAACTCCATGGGCGGGCACGGGGCGCTGCACGCCGCCCTGAGCCGACCGGCCGCCTTCGAGACCGTCACCTCGATGTCCGGCGTCACCGATCTCACCCATGCCGCCAGCCGGGAGCACCTTCAGGAGCTCCTCGGCACCTTCGAGGCCGCCCCCACCGCGTGGACCTCCCGCTCGGCCCTGCACCGGGTCCAGGCCTCCCCCTACCTGCTCTCCGGCACGCGCCTGATGCTGTCCTGCGGCGACCAGGACACCTGGTGGGGGCCGAACCAGCGCTTCCACGAGGCCCTCACCGCCCTCGGCATCTCCCACACATGGGATCCCCAGCAGGGCGGCCACACCTGGGACCTCTGGGTCGACGCCCTGCCCCGCCACGCCGCCTTCGTGGCGGCGCCGTGGAAGATCGAGACCCCGCCCGCCCAGGCCGCGGAGCTCGCGCCCACGCAGGGCCAGACGCCGCCCTCCAGCGTGCCGGAGCAGGCGACGCCCTGAGCGGACGCCGGCCTACATGCCCTTCACGATGCCCTCGGCCAGTCCGAGGGCGCCGGCGAGCATGCGGATCAACAGCACGATCAGCCACTGCACGAAGCCCATCACGATGCCCACGATCGCCGACTGCTTGAAGTCGAGCATCGTGACCATCGCGAGGCCCCCCGCCCAGGCGAGGAAGCCGATGAGCAGGCTGAGGAAGCCGCTTCCGGGCCAGATGGCGAGCACGATGGCCTGCACGGTGCTGGCGACGATGGCGGCGATGATGGCGGACACCCAGCCCAGCTCCACACCCACCGCCATCTTGGCGGAGATCCGGAGCAGCCAGGCCTGGAAGAGGACTGCCAGGGGAAAGACAAGGATGGAGAACAGCACACCCATACGTGATACACCTTGAGCCGGTCAGAGGGCCCGAGGCCCCCGATCCACGTTCTCTCCTGGCATACCCGAGTGCCCCGTGCGTCCCATTGGGAGCCCCCCCATCACCACCAGCCCCTACGAGCCCAGCTGGCTGGCCGACACCGCGATCGACCGCCTGAAGCGACGCAGCCTGTCATGGTCCCTGCTGCTCGTGGCCACGATCCTCTGGTACGCGGTGCTCCCGTTCAGCACCGCCTTCGCCCTGGTCCGTGATCTCCGCCACAGGGACACCCGCTGGGGGTCCCTACGCACGATCGCCTTCATCAGCGTGTACGCCATCGCCGAGTGGATCGCGATCGTCGTCCTGAGCACCGGCTGGCTCGGTGCATGGGCCACCCCTCGCCGACACCGGGAGCGCACGGCCCGGTGGGTCCGCCGCATCCAGGGATGGTGGGGAAGCCGGCTGTCCGAGATCGCCTACGGGCTGTTCGGCCTCGTTCCCCACATCGAGGGGCTCGACGAAGTGCCCGACGGGCCGTTCCTGCTGTTCACCCGCCACGCGGGCGGCGGTGACACCCTGGCCCCCATGTACGCCCTCACGCGCACCCGCGGCACCCACCTTCGCTACGTGCTCAAGCAGGAGCTCCGCTTCGCACCCGCGTTCGAGCTGGCCTGCAGCTGGTCGCCGGCCCACTTCGTCAACCGTCGGGCGAAGGATCCCGAGGCCGAGGCCCAGCGCGTGGCCCACGTGGCCGACGGCATGCAGGCCGGCGAGTGCCTCGTGATCTACCCGGAGGGCACCCGGTTCACGGACGCCAAGCGTCAGCGCATCCTCGATCGCGCCACCGCGAGCTCCGACCCCACCGAGCTCACGCGGGTGGAGCCCTTCACCCACGTGCTCCCTCCGCGAAAGCGTGGCCCGCTCGCCCTGCTCGACCGCCACCCGGAGCTCGACGTGCTGTTCTTCGCCCACGTGGGTCTCGAGCACACCGACTCGCTGCACGACCTGTGGAACGGACGCTGCGCCGGTCAGCCGATGGCCATCCGCATGTGGCGTGTGCGCGCGGCCGACATCCTCCGCGATCCCGACGCCCGCGCAGCGTGGCTCGACGTGCAGTGGCGGCGCATGAACGCCGAGGTGCGGGACCTCAAGGAACGCTATCCCGAGGTCTGATCCGGGCCCACGAGGTTGTGGAGCACCTGCGCAAACCGCGCGGCTCCGCGCGGAGCATGCCGGAAGAACAGGGATGGCTCCACCACCTCGAGCTCGTTGAGCACCCATCGGCCGCCGGCCATCTCCAGCATGTCGATCCGTGCGTAGTCGAACGGCCGCGACCGACGAAGCAACCCTCTCGCCGCCTCGAGCGTCTGCAGGGCGAGGGACAGCTGGGCGCCGGACATCTCCACCGGCATGTCCGAGGCGCCGAAGTCGTCCTGCACCCGGTAGTCACCGGGAACGGGCACCTTTCGCACCCCGTGGGAGAAGGAGCCGCCGAAGAACACGGCGCTGTGCTCCCCCCTCGTCTCCACCGACGCCAGGTAGGGCTGCGCCATCATGGGCTCCACCGGCAGCAGCCTTGCCAGGTGCTCCATCACCGACCGCCGATCGGTCTCCGTGGTCGATCCCCGCAGGGTCTCACGGGCGGTCTGCCCCATCAGGGGCTTGAGGAACACGCGGTCCCACCCCTCCCCCACCATGGCCTCCCACGCCTCCTCGGCGTCGGTTCCCCGCTCGAACCAGAGGGTCGGCGCGAGGGTCACGCCCGCCTGCTCGAGCTGTCGGAGGTAGGACTTGTGGGTGTTCCAGCGCACCACCGCGGCGTCGTGGACGAGCTGCGTCGCGCGCTCCACCTCCTCCGCCCAGGCCACGAAGCGATCCACCTGGTGGGCGTAGTTCCAGGTGGTGCGGAGGACGGCGAGGTCGAAGGTGCCCCAGTCGACGCCTTCGTCGTCCCACGCCGGCTGCGAGATCTCGTGGCCGAGCGCCCTCAAAGCGGCGTGCAGGGGCGCGTCGTCCACCTCCCAGGTGGGAAGATCCAGTTGGGACACGAGGGCGATCCGGGCCACGGGGCCTCCCGATGGTGGGAAAGTTTGGACAAAGCGTGGTGACCGGGCCCCCGGGGACAGATACGAGCGGCCCACGGAGGCATCATGGCACGCACCCTCACCTTCTTCGCCACCACATCCAAGGGAATCGAGCCCATCCTTGCCAAGGAGCTCAAGCGGCTCGGCCTGCAGCGGGTGGTCGAGCAGCCCGGCGCCGTGCGCTTCATGGGCCCGCTCAAGGATGGCTACAAGGCCTGCCTGTGGTCCCGGGTAGCCAGCCGGGTGCACCTCGAGCTGTTCCGCAGCCAGGGCAACACCCCCGACGACCTGTACGAGGCCGTCCGCAATTTCCCCTGGGAGGATCACTTCTCCCCCGGACGCACCTTCGCCGTGCGCTTCATCGGCCGCTCCCGGCTGTTCCGCGACACCCGCTTCGGGGCCCTGAAGGCCAAGGACGGCATCGTGGATCGCCTGCGCGAGATCTGGGGCAGCCGACCTGACGTCGACCCGAAGAACCCCGATCTGCGCATCACCATCCGCCTGAAGAACGGCCTGTTCACGGGCCTGCTCGACCTGAGCGGCGCCCCCCTGCACGAGCGCGGCGGTGAGCGGGAGTCCGGCAAGGCCCCCGTCCGGGAGACCCTCGCCGCCGCCATGCTGCTGCACGCCGACTGGCCCCGCCGTGCCCGGGAGGGTCAGCCGCTGGTCGATCCGATGTGCGGCTCCGGCACGCTCCTCCTCGAAGGCGCCGCCATGGCGCTCGACCAGGCTCCCGGTCTGTACCGCAAGTCCTGGGGTTTCGAGGGCTGGAAGCAGCACGACGCCAAGCAGTGGGAGATCCTGAAGACCGAAGCCCACCAGAAGCGGGGCCGGGTCCGCAACCTTCCCCCCATGTTCGGCTCCGACATCGATGCCGCGGTCGTCTCGAAGGCACGTCGCAACGCACGCTCCCTCAAGCTGGAAGACGCCATCGAGTGGACCGTCCGCGACGTCCTCGACGTGACCCGGCCCGACACGCCGCCGGGGCTCGTGGTCATCAACCCGCCCTACGGTGAGCGCCTCGGCGAGGAGGAGGAAGCCCTGCAGGCCCACGCCGACCTCGGAGAGACCCTGCGCACCACCTTCGGCGGCTGGACGGCCATGCTGCTCACCACCCACAAGAAGAACGTGCAGCAGCTGCGCATCAAGCCCAGCCTGACCTACGAGATCTTCAATGGCCCGCTGCGCTGCCGGTTCGTCACCCTCGACATCTGGGACGACACCACCCGCCTGCTGCGCGACGGCAGCATCATCTGAGCCGCCAAGACGACGAACGGCCCGCCGCATGGTGCGACGGGCCGTGATCCGGGACTCAGCGCGCCGTCACTTGGCGGCGGCGGTCTTGGCGTCTCCCTCCGGCTGACCTCCCTCGGGGGTCCAGACGGGCTGGGGCTCGATCCAGGTGTGGGCCTCGTCGAGGATGTGGCGACCCACCTTGTACTTGCGCTCGTCCTGGTTCTTCCACAGCTCGCGGAACTTCTGCTCCACGTAGAACTGGGCGTTGCGGGCGAAGGTGTCGGTGAGCTCGAGCGCGGCCTTGGCGTGGGGCGCGTTGGCTTCGAGCAGCGCCTTGGTGCGGACCACCGTGGCGACCATCACCGTGAGCTCCATCGCGATGTCGACCGAGCGGAACATGAACGCCTGCTTGCGCTCGAGACCGGCCTGGTAGCGCAGCATGCCATGGAAGACGTTGCGGGCCAGACGACGGGAGGAAGCCTCTGCGTACCGCAGGAAGGGGGCCATCTTGCCGTACTTGCTGTAGGAGCGGCCGAAGATCTTCGGCAGCCACAGCTTGGGATACCAGGTGGCGTAGAACGCGGCGATCTTGGGCAGAGCCGCCAGCTTGGCACCCACGGTGGCCTTGGGATCCAGCAGGGGACCAGCCACCTTCAGGTGCTTGTCGACCAGCTCACGGGCCATCATCAGGTGCATGATCTCCGAGGAGCCCTCGAAGATGCGGTTGATGCGGCTGTCGCGCATGGCCCGCTCGAGACCCACGGGACGCTCGCCACGGCCGGCGAGGGACCGCTCGGTCTCGTAGCCTCGACCACCCTTGATCTGGATGGCTTCGTCGGTGATGTCCCAGCCACGGGTGGTGCACCACTCCTTGGCGGCCGACGCCTCGAGGCGGATGTCGTAGCCCTCACGCTGCGACAGCTCGGTGGCCAGGTTCGACAGGCACTCCATGCCGTACGTGGTGGCAGCCATGTCGGCGAGCTTGTGGGCGATGGCCTCGTGACGACCGACGGGGAGACCCCACTGGACGCGCTCGGTGGACCAGCGGCGGCACTCCTCGACCATCATCTTGGCGGCGCCCACACAGGCGGCCGGGATGGACAGACGACCGGTGTTGAGCGTGATGAGCGCGAGCTTGAGGCCCTTGCCCTCGCCCCACACCAGGTTCTCCTTGGGCACCTTGACCTGGTTGAACTTGATGACGCCGTTCTGCAGCGCGCGCAGACCCATGAAGTGGCAGCGGTAGGCCACCTCGACGCCCTCCGAGTCGGCCTCGACGACGAACGCGGAGATCCTGCCCGTGTCCGGGTGGCGGGCCATCACGATGAACAGGTCGGCGAAGGTGCCGTTGGTGATCCACAGCTTCTCGCCCGTGATGATGTAGTCGCCGTTGTCGTCCTTCACGACCTCGGTGCCGAGACGGGCGGGGTCGGATCCGACGTCGGGCTCGGTGAGGGCGAAGGCGGAGATCGCACCCTTGGCACAGGCCGTGAGGTACTTCTGCTTCTGCTCCTCGTTTCCGAACAGCTTGAGGGGCTGGGGCACACCGATGGAGTTGTGGGCGGAGATCAGCGCCACGCAGTTGCCGTCGTAGCGGCCGATGATCTCGAGGGTCTTGCCGTATTCCACGTTGGAGAAGCCGAGACCGCCATACTTCTTCGGGATCTTGATGCCGAAGCAGCCGAGCTCACGGAAGCCGGCGATGACGTCCTCGCCGTACTCGCCCGTTTCGTCGATCTTCACCGAGTCGACCTTCGTCTGCATGAACTCCTCGAGCTTGCGCTCGAAGACCTTGAATTCCGCGCTGGGCTCGGACTCGGGCCAGGGATCGATCCAGTCGACGCGGAGGTCGCCGAGGAACATCGAGCGCAGGAAGCCGCGGCCCTGCCACTCCGCCTCGCGGGACTCCTCGACGAGCTGACGGGACTGCTCTTCGGAAGCGTTGACCTTGGTATTCTTGGCCATGTGAACCCCTGTGTCTTGCCGGGTTGACTACACTGCTCGGCGCGCCTTGTTCGCCGAACCATGTCCACTACCTAGCATGCTAAGTATCTGTTCGGGATCGGTATGGGGGGAATTCGAGGCACGGGTGTTGCCCACCTTTCGGACACAACGAACAATTCCACGGTTTCTTCCTGCCAATTGCATCCACGTACGGGATCCTTCAGATGCTTAGCCTGCACACCAAATTCTTCTGGGACGGCTCGGACGCCCACGCGGGGGAGGGCGCATTCGCCCTGTTGGAGCGGACCAACGAACACCTGCTCTGGTGGTTCGTGGCCCCTCATGGGGCGGAGCCTCCCCCCTCCCACCCCGTCGGCCCCACCCCAGGGCTGTGGAACCACGAGGTCGTGGAGCTCTTCGTGAAGGGCCCCGGCCCGGCCTACACCGAGCTCGAGGCCGCCGCGAGCGGCCACTACCTCCCGCTTCGGCTCAAGGACGTGCGTCAGCCCACCCGCGAGGCATGGCCGCTGCGCTTCGACGCCGCCATCCTGGGTGACTGGTGGACCGGCCTGATGCGGGTTCCCCTGGACGATCTTCCACCTCCTCCCTGGACGGGGAACCTCTACCGCATCCACGGTGCGCCCCGACGCCACCTGTGTGCCTTTCCCGTGCCGGCCGCCGCACCGGACTTCCACCAGCCCCACCACTTCGGCCCCCTGCCGGATGCACGCCTGCAGCCAGCGTCTCCTGGGGAGCGCCTGGCCTGGGCGTCGGGCCTCGACGCACCCGGACTCGATCTGTCGGCGCTGGAGAGCGCGTGGGCAGGGTTCACGGAAGCCCCCTAGGCGCTTGCCGCTCTCGTTGTTGAGGATGGACCTCCCCTTCGGTACCCTGCAGGACCCAGGGAGACCCCATGCACCGCGCCCCGCTCCTCTTCGCACTGCTGCTTCCCACCATCGCCAGGGCCGAGTGGCCCGCCGGGGCGGTGGTGGATCCCGGCGCCTACCTCGACATCCCGGCCGAGGGGTTCGTGTCCTTCGAGCAGATCGCGGCCGGCCTCGTCCCGCAGGCGGTCAGCCTCGAGAACATCTCCGGCGGCTCGAGCGGCAGCATCGCGGTGTACAGCTACGATCTCGAGGACATCAACGTGTACCTCACCGTGAACGAGCTCACGCTCACGCCGATCGACGACGCCATCGCGCTCGACCTCGACCTCACCATCGAGGTCGGCACCGCCGACACCCCCATCGACGCCACCCTCGGGGGCGGCCTGTTCATCGAGCTCGTCACCGAGACCTGCGAGATCTGGATGGACCCGGTCGACCTCACCCTGTCCACCCAGATCGACCTCACCCTCAACGACACCGAGTACCCTCCGTTCCTCGAAGCACACATCGAGACCCCTGTCGAAGGCCGGGAGTACGATCTCCTCATCGACGGCAACGCCTTCAACTCCGAGGACTGCGTGATGGGCGACATCGTCGAGGGGATCGACGATGCCCTCGACTGGCTCGGCGACGACGAAGGCATCGTCGGGATCATCTTCAACCAGCTGCAGCCCACCCTCGAGGCACAGATCACCGATCTGCTCCCCCTGATCACCGACTCGGTGGCCGAGGTCACCGCGAGCCTGTCCCAGGTCCAGCCGGTCGACCTCATGGGTGCGCAGCTCGAGTTCTCGTTGGAGCCCACCCAGGTCATCCTCAATGGGGAGGGCATGCGCGTGGCCCTCGGCACCCGCTTCCAGGCCCCTCTCCCCGACCCCTGCATCGCGGCCGTGGATCCGCGCAGCTCCCGCCAGACCGTGCCTTCCACCGGTGCGCTGTACCCCCTGGCCTTCGACGGCTTCGCCCCGGGCGACCAGCTCGGCATCCTCATCAACGACGACGCCATCAACCAGGCCCTGTACGCGGCCTGGCGCGGTGGCCTGCTGTGCCAGACCATCCGGGGCGACCTCCCCGGGATCGACCTTCCGATCCCCCTCGATGCAGGGCTGCTCAAGCTCCTCGCCGGCGACGCCTTCGATCCCATCCTGGAGGACGGCGCCGACCTGCAGATCGCCACGCGACCGCTGCGCCCTCCCGTGGCCTACCCGGCCGACGACACCCTCATGGCGGCCCGGGTGGAAGCCCTCGGCGTCGACATGTACGCGGCCATCGATGGCCGCATGGCCCGTGCGGTGGGCGTCGAGCTGGCCGCGGAGATGGGCATCGCCCCCGGCTTCGACGGCACCACCGGCCAGCTCGATGTGGACCTGGCCTTCGACGCCTCGTCCATCGAGTCCGCCGTGATCTTCAACGACCTCGCCCCGGAGGCCAGCGAGCGGGTCGGCAACGGCCTGTCCGGCCTCCTCGACACCCTCATCGGCCCGCTGCTGGAGAGCGCACTCGGCGACCTCGGCTTCACCCTGCCGGTGTTCGCGTTCGACCTCGCAGGCGAGACCACCGAGCTCGGCCTGACCGACCTCGATCTGGCCATGACGGGGCCCGCCGCGGACTTCGTGGGCGTGTACGGCGCGATCGGCGATGTCCCCTATTCTTCCGAGGGAACCGACGGATGCACCGGCTGCCGCCAACCAGCCGGTGCCGCACCCTGGCTGTGGTTCGGCCTGTTGTCCACAGCTGCGCTACGCAGGAGGAAGTACCTCGAAAATCACCGATGAAGGTGAGACAATCGTCGGCGTGAGGTGAACATGTCCCGACTGCCGATTCTCTCGATGCTCCTCTGTTCCGGCTGCATCATCTCCCCGTCCACCATCGCAGATCTCGCCGACGCCGACGCCGACGGCGACTTCAGCATCGCCTCCGGCGGCACCGACTGCGACGACGACAACCCGGCCGTCAACGGCCTGATCCACGAGATCTGTGGCGACGGTCTCGACAACGACTGCGATGGCCACATCGACGACGTCGCTCCGGATGCCCCCTGGTGGCACCCCGATGTCGATGCCGACACCTTCGGTGACGCCACCGCCGGCGTCCAGGCCTGCGAAGCGCCCCAGGGCTTCATCCTCGATGGCACCGACTGCGACGATGCCTCCGCGTCCGCCCACCCGGGTGCCGCCGAGCAGTGCGACGACGTCGACAACGACTGCGACGATCAGATCGACGAGTCGGGCACCCCACGCGACTGGTACATCGACGCCGATGGCGACGACCACGGCACCGGCGAGCGCCAGCTCCTGCAGTGCAAGCGGCCCGAGGGGCCCCTCGGGCAGTACCCCGGCGACTGCAACGACGACGATCCCACGATCCATCCCCACGCGGAGGAGATCCACTACGACGGCATCGATCAGGACTGCGATCCCGCCTACGAGAACGACGCCGATGAAGACGGCTTCGACGCCGACTTCACCGGCGGCACCGACTGCGACGACCAGCGGCCCGACATCCACCCCTCCGCCGAGGAGGTCTTCTACGACGGCACCGACCAGGACTGCGAGCCCACCAACGAGTGGGACGCCGACGGCGATGGCCACAGCCTCGTCGGCGCACCAGACGGCACCGCAGACGACTGCGACGACACCAGCCACCTGATCTTCCCCGGTGCGCCGGAGCTGTACTACGACGGCACCGATCAAGACTGCAATCCGGCCAACGAGTGGGATGCCGACCTCGACGGCCACACCGTCGAGGGCGCCGCCACCGGCACCGGCGACGACTGCGACGACACCGATCCCGATGTCCGGCCCGGCGCCACCGAGATCTGGTACGACGGCGTCGATCAGGACTGCGACGACTGGTCCGACTTCGACCAGGACCGCGACGGCTACGACCTCACCGGAAGCGACTGCGACGACACCCTGGCCTCCGTGAACCCGAGCGCCACGGAGGTCTGCGACAACGGACTCGACGACGACTGCGACGGCTCGCCCGGGGCCTGCGAGATCGACACCTCCCTCGATCTCGACGACCTGTGGATCGTCACCGACTGGCTCGACGGCGAGCCGGGCGACATCCGCATCCACAGGGGGTCGAGCTACAGCTGGCTGCTCATCTCCAGCACCGACGCCTCCGACACCACCGTCCGCGTCTACGAGCTCGATCAGCTGGCGCAGTCCGAGCTCGACGATCCCGTCACCACCCTCGAGCTCGATGGCCTCACCCGCTGGAGCGCGCTGTGCGATCTCGACGACGCCGGTGAGCCCGCGCTGTTCGTGCGCCCCCTGTCCGACGACCAGGTCGACGTCTGGACCCAGCCCTGGGCCAGCAGCCTGTCGACCACCGCCGACCACGACTGGTCCCTCACCTCCGACGACGCCCTGCTCGGTGCTTGCCTGCGGCGCGACGGCGCCGATGCCCTCGCCCGGGTCGACGAGGTCGCCGGCGGCGCCGATCTGGTGCACCTGGAGGTCGGCGCATCCGGCTACGGCAGCCCCACCACCAGTGCCGCCGTCGCACTCGACGCCGTGCCCTACCTGATGAGCAGCTCGCCCGGTTCCGCGTGCATGGCCGTGTCCAGCGAGTCCTGGTGCTGGAGCAGCATCCCCACGGCCTCCGGCTCCGATGCAGAGCACGATGCCGACCTCACCCAGCTGCACGTCCACACCGGACTCACGGTGGCGAGCTACGATGGCGAGTCACCTACCGTGTTCGATGCCGACGATGGGCCCACGGAGATGAGCCTGAGCCTGGGCGAGTGGGCCACGCCGGTTCGCTTCGAGGGCGGTGCCTCCCCAGATGTCGCCTGGGCGCGCCACAACCTCTTCGGCGACTTCTACTCGCTGCGCCTCATCCGGCAGCCCACCGCGGCGGACGCCTCGTTCCCCACCGCCTGGTATGTCAGCCTGTCCCTGGCGGAACAGAACGCCATCCTGACCGCCCTCCAGCCCGTTCCCGTGCCGGCCTACCCGAACCACGATGCCATCGCGGGTGTCCTGTACGACGACGACAACGATCAGTTCCGCGTCTTTGTGGTCGCCGGCCAGGGATTCTGACCCCGATCCATGATACGCGTGCGCATACCGTTCCCCGCGGGCCCGCCGGTTTCGGGCACCCGCACACCTTCCTGGAGGCTCCATGAGCAACCCTGTCGCCGTGTTCAACACGTCCGAAGGCACCTTCAAGGCCGAGCTGTTCATCGACAGCATGCCCGTCACCGCAGGCAACTTCATCAAGCTGGCCAAGTCCGGGTTCTACAACGGCCTGCACTTCCACCGGGTCATCCCCGACTTCATGCTGCAGTTCGGCTGTGAGTTCTCCAAGAACCCCAACGACCCCCGCGCTGGCACCGGCAGCTCCCCCCTCGGCAACATCCAGGACGAGCACCCCGAGGACGCCAAGTTCTCCAACGAGCCCGGCACGCTGTCCATGGCGAACACCGGCCGTCCGAACTCCGGTGGCGCCCAGTTCTTCATCAACACCGCGCACAACAGCTACCTCGACTGGTGGGACCGCCGCACCCCGAGCGCCCACCCCGTGTTCGGCAAGATCACCGAGGGCATGGACGTCGTGAAGACCATCGAGGGTCTCGGCTCCCGCAGCGGTCGCCTCAAGGCCCCCGTGAAGATGCACAGCGTCACCATCGAGGAGTGAGGCGTCGGTGCCAACCCGGCGCCCCTCTCACGCACGAGCCCCCGACGCCTGATGGCGCCGGGGGCTCTGTCGCACCTGGCCAAGCCCCCGAAGTCCACCGACATCGGGGGCTTTCTCGTTCGCGTCCCTCGACCCACCACGACTCCGAAGGTGGGTGTCCCAGGCTACATCGGGGCAGGAATCGCCAGGGGCCGCTTGTCTTCGGTGGGAGGGGGAGGCGGCGGTGCCACCTCCACCGGCGCCGGCCGCAGGTAGCCGAAGGGGCGTTCCCGGTGACGCACGAGCTCTCCGAAGCGGAAGCCGATGTCGACGCCGATGGAGGCAGACAGGATCGGAAGCCCCTCCCAACCCCAGGGGACCCACTGGGACATGATGGCGTTGCCCTGCACGTAGAACGCGAGCTGCAGGCCGAAGCCCTCCCCGAGGGGAAGATCGATGCCGAATTTGGGCTGGACGTAGGCGAACACCTGTTCGCTGCTCTCTACCAACCAGGCATCGTACCAGGCGCTTCCCAGCGGCACCGTGGTGAAGCCGATGCCACCGCCGAGGGTGAGGAAGCGGCTGGCGTTGCCCGATCCCCACCAGTGCGAGCCCACCGAACCGCCGAGCTTGAACATCATGCGGCTGTCGTCGGACCAGCAGACGGCGGAGTCGGTGCCCGCGCGAAGGCCACGCTCCTGGGAGAAGACGCTCCCCGCGTTGAGACACCAGAACGACAGGCTCTGGGCCTCGACCGGACCGGGCGCGAGCCAGCTCAGGGCATCCAGCGACAACGTGGCCGCCCGGCCCGCCTCGGCCTGGTTCACGCCACAGCACATGGCCGCTCCCAGCCATCCCCAACGACGCCAGCTCCCCATCCTCATCCTCCCGTGGACCCCACCATGTTCGTCCATGCCACGATGGGCTGAACCCGTATGGTATCACCCCGTCCGGAGAGGCCCTATGACACTGCCACCTCGGACCTTCAAGTCATGCATCTGCTTGACCCTCGCTTTTGGCGCATGCGCCGATGTCACGCCACCCCCGTGGGCACCGGGCAGGTCCGTCCCGACCGACTCGGGCATCACGCCGGATTCGGGGATCGAGGTGCAGCTGCCCCGCTCCCTGCGGGGCGTGTACGTGGCCACGGTGATCGGCCTGGACTTTCCAGCAGGTGCCCCCCCCGCAGAACAACCCGATGCCTTGCGCACCCTCATCGACCAGGCCCACGACGCGGGCATGAACGCCGTGTTCCTGCAGGTGCGTCCCGAGGGCGATGCACTGTACCGAAGCGCCCTCGAGCCCTGGTCCCGCTACCTGACGGGTCTACAAGGTGTCGATCCGGGCTACGACCCGCTGCAGACGGCGATCGACCATGCGCACGCCCTGGGCCTTCAGGTCCACGCATGGATCAACCCCTACCGGGCGGCGCGGCAGCGCACCGATGCGCTGGACGACGCCCACATGGCGCGCCGCTTTCCCGACCACGCCCACGATCACGGCAGCTACCTGTGGATGGACCCGGGGGCCGTGGAGGTCCGTGAGCACATCGTGGATGTCACCGCCGATCTGCTTGCGTCCTACGACGTCGATGGGCTGCACCTCGACGACTACTTCTACCCCTACCCCTCCACCGACGGCCCGGACGACTTCCCCGACGGGCTCACCTGGCAGGCCTACGTGGACGGCGGCGGCACGTTGTCCCGGGGCGACTGGCGACGGCACAACGTCCACACGCTGGTGGCGTCGCTGCACGAGCTCGTCCGGGACGAGGCGCCCCACATCACCTTCGGCATCTCACCGTTCGGGATCTACAGGCCCGGGATGCCCGAAGGCATCGTGGGGCTCGACCAGGTCGAGGCCATCTACAGCGACCCGCTGCACTGGCTCGAGCAGGACCACGTCGACTACCTGGCACCACAGCTGTACTGGCCCACCACCCGCACGGCCCAGGCCTTCGAGCCCCTGCTCGACTGGTGGGCGGACCAGACCCCGGACCACATCGGGCTCGCACCGGCGCTCATCTGGTCCAACCACGAGACCAGCGACGAGTGGCCCTCCTCCGAGTTCGCGCTGCAGCATCGCCTCGTCGCCGATCACCCAGACGCCAGCGTGACGGGCTTCCTGGGGTTCCGGGCACGCGCCCTGTCCGACGACGGGCTGCTGCCCACCATCCGTCCGACGGGGGCGGCCCTCCCACCGCAGAGCCCGAGGGCGTCCTCCCGCTGCACGGCCCCCTCGCCGACCCTCGGGGACGACGCGGTCCGCCTTTCCAATGCATGTCCCGACGCCCGGTTCGCCGTCCTGCTCCGTGTCGAGGAGGGACACGCCAGGTTGCTCGACGTCGTGGGCGTGGCAGAGAGCCTGCCGTTGCCGGAAGACCGTGCGGATCTCCACATCGCGACGGTCGCCCGGGACGGTCGCCTGAGCCCGGCGGTCCCGCTGCCCTGAGGAGAGCGACGCGTCAGGGCGCGGGGTTCGGGTATTGGCCGAAGATGCGACCGATCTCCCGCAGCAGATCGCTGGACAGCGTGATCTGCGCACTGGCGATGTTGCTGCGGAGCTGCCCCATGGTGGTGGCGCCGATGAGGTTGGAGCTGACCCAGGGCTGCTGGTTGATGAAGGCCAGGGCCATCTGGGCAGGGTCGAGGCCGTGCTCCCGCGCGAGCGTCACGTAGGCCTCCGAGGCGGCCCAGGCGGCGGGTCGCTGGTAGCGCTGGAACCGGTTGAAGAGGGTCAGCCGCGCGTCGTCCGGAAACGCCGTGCCGCCCCGGTACTTTCCGCTGAGCACGCCCATGGCGAGGGGCGAGTAGGCCAGGAGCCCCACCTGCTCACGGTACATCATCTCCGCGAGGCCCACCTCGAGCAGGCGGTTGAGCAGGTTGTAGGGGTTCTGGATGGCCTGGACCCGGGGCAGCCCCTGCTCGGCGTGCAGCCGCAGGCAGTGGTGCAGACCCCAGGGTGTCTCGTTCGACAGACCCACGTGGCGCACCTTGCCCTGCTCCACCAGGACCTGAAGACCCTCCAGGCTCTCCTGCAGCGGCGTGGCCTCCTCGTCCGGGGAGACCTTGAAGCTCCTGCTGCCGAAGTAGTTGGTCCGACGATCGGGCCAGTGCAGCTGGTACAGGTCGATGACGTCGGTGTTCAGCCTGCGGAGCGAGCCCTCGCAGGCCTCGATGACGTGGGCCTTGGTGAGACGCGTGCGCCCCTCCCGGATCCATGGAAACCCCCGACTCGGCCCCACCACCTTCGTGGCGACGATCACGTCATCGCGCCGGCCCCGGGCCTTCAGCCACGAGCCGATGTACGCCTCGGTGCGTCCCTGGGTCTCCGCGCGGGGCGGAACCGGGTACATCTCGGCACAGTCGATGAGGTTGACCCCATGATCGACCGCGTAGTCGAGCTGCGCGTGGGCCTCCTGCTCCGAGTTCTGCTCGCCGAAGGTCATCGTTCCAAGCCCGATGATGCTGACCTTCAGATCGGTCGTTCCCAGGGAACGGTACTCCACGGACACCTCCTGCACTTCGCCGGAATGCCACGGGCCCGACGACGTCCATGCCCCGGTATACTCCATCACGACGGGAGGACATCCATGAAGAAGCTCATCGCATCGCTCGTGTTCGGTCAGATGCTCGCCACCGCCGCCTGGGCGAACTGCAGCAGCATCCGCGACGCCGACCAGCGCTACCTGTGCCGGGCACGGGAGTCGAGCCAGGCGAGCCAGTGCAGCTCCATCCGCGACAACGACACCCGGTACTTCTGTCGGGGGGTGGTCGAGAAGCGCGCGTCCCACTGCAGCTCCATCCGCGACACCGACCTGCGCTACCAGTGCCGCGCCGAAGCAGACAGCTCCAGCGGCAACTGCAGCTCCATCCGCGATGCCGACCAGCGCTACTTCTGTCGTGCCGTCGCGGCCGGCCAGTCCAGCCAGTGCAGCTCCATCCGCGATGCCGACCAGCGCTACTACTGCCGCGCTCGGGCCGACCGCCAGCCGAGCCACTGCAGCTCCATCAAGGACTCGGATCTGCGCTACCAGTGCCGGGACGAGTCCAAGTAGCGCCGCTGCCCCGGCAGCCCCCAAGACGTCAGAAGGGAAGCCCGTGGGCTTCCCTTCGACGATCCGGCCCACGGGGGACCGGACGGACGATGCGGACGAGGATCAGCGCTCGACGCGGAGCAGCTTCATCTGGACGTCGGAGCACCAGTGGGCCTCGAAGCCGCGGACGCAGACGTCGAGGTAGCGCTCGTAGTCGTCGAACAGCTGGTCGCCCCAGGTCTTGCGGATGTAGGCCTCGTGCTCACGCATGCGGCGCAGCCACTCGGCGGTGGTGTTGCGGTAGTCCATGCGCTGGGTGCGAAGCTCGATGATCTCCCACTTGGGACGCACGGCCTGCACGAGCTCTTCCATGCGGGGGTTGCGACCGCCGGGGAAGATGACGTTGGCGGTGAAGGCCAGATCCTCGACATCCTTGCGCTTGCGGGGCAGGCGGTCGGAGAGGATGGCCTGGAAGCCGAAGTGTGCGCCGGGCTCGACCCACTCGCCGAGCTTGTTGAAGTACTGGCGGTAGATGTCGACGGCCTTGCCCTCGCGCGCCTGCTTGGGGGAACACAGGTGGTCGATCATCTCGATGGAGATGAGGGCGTCGTACTTCTGCTCGGGGACGTAGGTGGAGTAGTCCTGCAGCCAGGCCTTGGCGCGGGGGAGGTTGCGCTTGTGGACCCACTCGAGCTGCGCGGTGGACAGGGTGATGCCGTGGACTTCCTTGGCGTTGCACTCGTTGACGAGGTGATCCATCGCGGAGCCCCAGCCACAACCGATGTCGAGGACGCGGGAGTTCTCGTCGACCTCGGCGTACTCGGAGAGGATGCGGATCTTGTTGATCTGCGCCTGCTCGAGCGTCTCGTCGCCCTTCAGGTAGGCGCCGGAGGTGTAGTGCATGTTCTTGTCGAGCCACAGCTCGAAGAACTCGTTGGACACCGAATAGGAGACGTCGATATCGGCCTGGGTCGAAGTCATGTGCAGTTCCTCGTCGGTCCGGTCGGGTGGTCCCGGACATGTCCGCCATTCGTAGCGCCAAACTTCTCCAGACTCCAGCACGTTCCGTCACGCCCACGGGTTTCACCCCTATGTCCTGCCATACGCAGACATGTGATGCTTCTGGAAGGGATGCGCAACGGACATCATGATGGGGCGCCCCAGAGTTGTGCAGGAGCTGCAATGGCTGATTTCGTCCTCGACGTGAACGATCCGGAAGGCCTGGCCAGGTTCATGGCCGACTACGGAATCCCGCTTCCACCGCCGATCTCCCTCGCCTCCGCGGGTGAACCGTCCGTGAACCGGACGCTGCGGGCCACCGCCGTGGATGGATCCACCTACATCATCAAGCAGGCACCTCCCTACGCCGTGCGCCATCCCACGATCCGCGTGCCCCAGGAGCGCTCCCGCGCCGAGACCACGTTCCTGCGGATCCTCCACGAGGACCCCTGGCTCGCAGACACCGTGCCCACGCTGCTGCACACCGTCAGCACCCAGCACCTGTTCTTCATGGAGGACTTCGGACCCTGCGACGACTTCAGCGACCTGTACCGGGGCGCCACCTTGTCGGACGAGGACGCGGAGTGGTTGTGGAGCTGGCTCGAGCGACTGCACCACCACCCTACCGCCCACCTGGGGGACGACCAGAAGAGCATCCTGTGCAACCGGGCCATGCGTGAGCTCGTGCACAAGCACGTGTTCGTGGTCCCCTTCCGCCTCGACAGCGGCGTGGACCTGGATCTCATCACACAGGGCCTGGCGACCGCGGCCGCCGACGTGCTGTCGGACCACGTGCTGCTGTCCAAGGTGAACAAGCTCGGACAGGACTACCTCACCGACGGCCGGCAGCTCGTCCACGGTGAGTTCACCCCACGGGCCTGGCTGCGCACCGACGAGGGCATCCGCATCGTCGATCCCGAGTTCTGCTTCCTCGGCCGATCGTGGGTCGATCGCGGCGTGTTCCTCGGAAACCTCGTGCTCGCGCAGCAGTCCCCCACCATGATCCACCGCTTCGAGGCCAGGCTGGATCCCCGTGAGCGCGCCATGGCCGGCGTGGAGGTCCTCAGGCGGCTCCTGGGTCGATTCCAGCTTCCCCTCGAGGCCGACCTGTCCGCCAAGATCTCGATGGGACGCATCGCGCGACAGTGGGTGGTGGGCTGGAAGTAGGCCTCCCCCTCTCCCTTCGGCGGCGCCCCGTGTACCATGCGGCCCACGCCCCGGAGCCTCCATGCACAGCCTGCTGCAGCCCCCCACCGCCGGCCCGCCGGCCACGCGCCCTTCCCAGCGGCTGCCACTGCTCACGCCCGACCGACGTCCGTGGGCTCTCGGGATCGACGGGTCGATCCTCCTCGGCGACGCCCCGGTGACGCCCGCCCACCTCGGGAGCTGGCTCGACGCCCTCCTCAACCTGGCCCGCCCCACCCTGTGGCGCCGCGTTCCGGCCGAGGTGGCGCGTGGGCTCGCCGACACCCTGGCCGGCTGGCTGTGGACCCCGGGACCGGACGCCGACCAGCCGCTGGAGCGCCTGCGCTGGGAAGGGGCCACGGACGCCGCACTGGCGGTCCTGTGGCGGATGAGGCAGGAATCGGCGGATCCCGCCCTGCTCGACGGCATCACGCCGCGGCTTCGGGGCCTCGCGTTGTCGTCCCTCGGCCATGCCCTGCTGGAGACCCTCGACGGGGCGCCTTCCACCGACCACCGTCAGGCCCTGCTCGAGCAGACGGACTGGCTGCTCTCCCCGCGCGTCAGCTTCTTCTCGGGGCAGGAGGAGTACGAGCTCGCCTGGCCCGACGTGGCCCTCATGTGGTGTGGCCTCAGCCGGTCCGTGGACTCCGACGCGTTCGAGTGGTTCAAGTCCGGCCACATCATCTTCCACATGCACGCGCCCGACGGCCCGCGCATCTCCCGGGAGGCCCGAGGCGTGTGGACGGCACTGCTCGCGCGGCACCCGGGCCCCTCGGCGTTCCGGGGCTGGCACGACGAGGTGGCCGCCTGCATCCCCGAGCTCCGGCGGCTCTCCGCCACCTCCATCGAGGGTAGGGTCCACCAGGATCCACCCCAGGCAGGTTCGACGCCGGGGATCCACCTGTCGACGGCACAGCGTGACCGCCTCGGACCCTGGCGAGACGCACAGGGCTTCTCCCAGGCATTGGAGGAAGCGGCGGGCTGGCTCCCGCAGGCACGAGACATCGGCGCGCTGGCACCGAGCGCGGAGCAGGGCCTTGTCCGGGCCTGTCTCGGTCCCGCGGATCTGCCGACGGGGATGGCTCGGGAAGCAGACCACGGCCGCACCCTGTCTGAGCTGGCCGGCCACCTGGCCCAGGGGCGCTGGATGGACGTGCCGATCACCGACGACGGCCTCCTGCCGATCCTGCACGAGCTCCACCGCAAGCACCTCGCGCACGCCGACGACGCACTGTGGGTCCGGTCCGTGCTGAGGGCGCACCCCCATGGGGAGCTCGTGACCGCCCTTCCCCGCTTCGCAGACGGGTTCGAGGGCGCGGTGCGCTGGTCCGCCCTGCCCGCGTGGATGGAGGGGTGGCGCTGGCGCCTGCAGGGCCAGCCGACCCTCCGCGCCGATCCCCTGGACTTCCAGGAGTGGTGCGTCGCCCACGGCCTCGCCCACTCCCAGGCGGAGCACATGCAGGCCGTCGAGCTGCTCCTCCTGCTCGAGGCCTCCCTCCCCGACCTCGCCGCGGCCGGCGTCGATCACGTGGTCGCCACCCATGCCCCGGACCTCGTCCACGCCCTCACCTGGCGCCGCGGCGACGGCTGGTGGCTCCTCGACAGTGCCGGCCGGCTGCAGCGGCTCCAGGCGCCCGCGTCCACCTGGTTCGAGGCGACGCTCGGCGGCAACCAGGTGACACTCCGGGCGGGCGTCCGTCCTCCCGGGCGGCTTCCCCACCTGCTGCATCCGGGCGACCTGCACTTCGTCCCGCACGTGGGATGGCGGTTGCTCTCCGAGGTGCCCCACGCGGGCCCCTGGACCTCCGCCCACCGCCGCAGCGGTCACCTCGTGCACCACGGGGCGCCCGAGCTGCCGGCTGTCACCTCGTCGGTCGAGCTGCCGCGCACGCCCGCAGCACAGGTCCACGCACAGCACCAGGCGCTCGCAGAAGGTGCGGACCCCGTGCGCGCCCGGATCCTCGGCGCCGCCCTCCTCGGCGAGGGTCCCCAGGGCAGGTGGGTGCTGTCGGACGGCTCCCACCTCGCGCCCGCACCCGACGGACGGCTCGATCTCGTCCACCTCGGCCAGGTCGCCCCCCACAGCCGGCGACACCAGCGCGCCCAGGCCCTCCGCTCGGCCCTCCGTCACCACGACGTAGCCCCCGCCTGACACCGCAGACGAGGGCTACAGGGATCGATCCGGCGCCTCAGTCGCGACGCCGCCGGATCGCCAGCAGGCCGAGGGCCCCGAGCCACCAGCCCACGCCGGTTCCGGACGTGCTGCAGCCGCAGTCGCCGCTGCTGACCCCGAAGGAGGCATCGACCTCGAACACGCCGGGCTCGCTCCAGTCACTGGCGGCGCCGTAGGCATCCACGCCCCGGGCCGCCCAGTGGTACACGCCGTCGTCGAAGGGGCCGCCGGGTGTGACCTGGACGTCGAACTCGCCCCCCTCGATGTCGTCGAGGCGCCACACCACGTCGTCCAGGGCTTCGTCGCGGGCCACGACGATGCCGTAGCGGACCCGATCTCCCTCGGGGTCGACGGACAGGCTCCAGCCGAGCTCGCTGGGCGCCACCGCGCCGAAGGCCTCCTTGCTGGCGTCGAGGATGACCGGGACGGACGGCGGGTCGTTGGGGCCACGCAGGAAGAAGGAGGTGGTGCTGACCTCCGAGCTCATCATGGTCTGGTCTTCCGCGCGCACACGGGCCCAGGCGGTGGTGTGCTCCCCGAAGGCGATGCCGTCGGCCTGCAGATCCCAGTGGACCTCACCACTGCCGTCGCCGGAGAGGACCACCTCCATGGGCTCCGTGAAGGCCTCGTCCGTGGCCACGGCAAGGTGGTAGGCCACCTCGGAGCCTTCGGGATCGACCACCTCGGACACCACGAGGAGCGCCGACAGTCCCTCGACCGCCTCGCCTTCCTCGGGCGACAGGAAGACGGGTGCCAGCGGCGGCTCGTCGAGGGCGGTGAACATGAAGTCCTGCCAGGCGGACCACGCGGAGACCAGCCCCTCGTCGTCCTCCGCCTGCACCCGCCACTGGTAGGAGGCATCCTCCTCGAGGAGGACGTCGATGGGCCACGCGTGCTCGGCCGCCTCGGGATCGTCCGGGACCCAGGCCAGCGCGGAGGTGACCGGCGCCCCCCCGGCGTCGATCACCTCGAGGTGGTAGACGACGGGGTCGAGATCGAGGTCGACCGCGGCGTGGAACTGCAGCAGGGAGGTCTCGGGCGCCACCCACAGGCCATCGGTGGGGAAGATCGGGAGAGGCGTCTCGGGGGCATCCTCGGAGGTGTTCACGAAGAACCCGCCCTCGACCCAGTCGGTGTCGACGTAGCCGTCCGATCCCCGCAGGCGCCACGTGTAGGCGGTGTTGTCGCCCAGCTCCACGTCCACCGTGAAGTCGGCCTCCTCGGCCCCCGCCTCGGGCTCGACCTCGTAGGAGGCCACCAGCACGCCGTCTTCGTACACCTCGACGGTGTAGGTGGTGACCAGCCCGAGGGGGTGCGCCGGGGTGGTCCACCGCAGCTCCGGCGACAGCGACGCGGGCTCGTCGCCCTCGGCCGGGCTGATGATCTCGGGCTCGCCGGGGCCCTCGTAGGTGGTGGGATCGGAGCCGCGCTCGAACTCCTCGAGGTTGGAGACGCCATCGCCGTCGGCGTCGCCGTCGGCGTCGTCGGTGGTGGTGTCCAGGCCCTGCTCCTGCTCCCAGGAGTCGGCGAGGCCGTCGCCGTCGTCGTCGACGAAGGAAGGCGTCAACGTGAACGACAGCTCGTCGGTGCCACCGTCGCCGTCGTCGACCGTCAGGGTGACCGTGACCTCGCCGGCGAGGGCGTCGTCGAGATCCGGGGTCCACACCAGCTCGCCGGTCGTGGAGTCGACGGTCATGTCGAAGGGCCCGTCGGTGAGGGCGAAGGACAGCTCGTCGCTTCCGGGATCGGTGGCCTGGGGCGTGAAGGTCCACTGGACGTCCTCCACCGGCTCCAGATCGGTGGGGGCGTCGCCGAGGGACGGTGCCACGTTGTCGACCTGCACGGCGTGGGTCTCGGTGGTGGTGCCGCCGTCCTCGTCCGTCGCGGTGATGGTGACCACGAAGTCGCCGTCGTCGCTCCAGGTGTGGCTCAGGCTGCTGCCGGTGCCGCTGCCGCCCTCGGAGAAGGTCCACGCGACCGTGACCACGTCGTCGCCGGGGTCGGAGGTGGTGACGGAGAGGCTCTGGGCGCTGCCTTCGTCGACGACCGCCGGAACCGAGGCGGCGTCGATGGAGGGCGCGACGTTCTGCACCACGACGGACTGCAGGAAGGTTCCCACGCCCCCGTCGTCGTCGGTGACCGTGACGGTGACGTTGTAGGTGCCGTCGTCGGGGAAGTTGGCGGTGGCATCCGCGGCGTCCGTGACCACGCCATGGCCGCCGAAGTCCCAGGACCAGGTGTGGGTGTCGGCGGATCCCGGGTCGGTCATCGACAGCGAGTACGCGACGTCGGCGCCCTCGAACGCGGCGCCACCCTCCCAGTTGAAGAGCACCGGATCGCCGTTGCTGATGGTGACGCTGCCCGTGGCGCTGGCGGTGGCCAGGCCGTCGCTGACGGTGGCCGTGACCGAGAAGGTGCCGTCGTCGGTGAAGGCATGGCTGGTGAGTTCACCACTGGCCGTGCCGCCGTCGCCGAAGGCCCACGTGACCTCGAGATCCCCGCTGCCGGCATCGGTGGGGAAGGCCCGGAACGCCAGCCCGGCGCCCTCCGTGCCACTGGGCAGGGCTCCGAGGGTGATGGCAGGCGCCACGTTGCCGACGCTGACCTGGTAGGTGAGCTCCTCCGAGCCCCCGTCGTCGTCGGTGACCGTGGCGGTGACGACGAAGTCGCCGGCCGTGGGGAAGGTGTGGCTCACGTCGACCGAGCTCGCCTCCCCCGAGGACAGGATGGCGTTGGGCGAGCTGGCTCCGGAGCCATCGCCCCAGTCGATGCTGAGGGTGTGGTCGTCGCCCACGCCCGGATCGACCCAGGCGAAGGTGAACACCGATGCGGTTCCCTCCTGCAGGATGCCGTGGACGGGATCACCGGAGAAGCTGGGTGCCACGTTGATGACCTCGACGGTGGCCGACTGGGACACCGAGCTGCCCTCGCCGTCGTCGACGGTGACCGTGACGACCATGTCGCCGTCGTCGAGGTATCCGTGCTCCTCCTGCGCGAGCAGGCCCATGGTGTCGTCGCCGAAGTCCCAGCTCACGGCGACCTCGCTGTCGCCCTCGTCGGTGGCGACGACCTGGAACGTGCCCACCTCGCCCTCCTCGAGGAGGAGTGGCACGGTCAGCACATCGATCACGGGATCGACGTTGGCGACCGTCAGCTCCAGGGACGCGATCGTGGACCCGCCGAGATCGTCGAAGACCCTCACCTGCACGAGGCCGTGGACGCCGGGATCGCCGATGGTGCAGTCGACCTCGTCGCCGGCATCCACCCGCTCGAACGTGCCGTCGCCATCGCAGTCCCAGTCGTAGGAGTCCACGGTGCCGTCGGGGTCGGTGGCGGTGGCCGTGTAGGTGACGACGTCGCCCTCGGAGACATCCACCGTGCCCGCGAGGGTGACCTCGGGGCGGTCGTTGAAGGAGAAGTTGACCACCTGGCTGGCCTGCTCGGCGGTGAGGCCCTCGTCGATGTCCTCGAAGTCCACGCCGAGGGTGATCGCGGCGTCCTCGCCATCGGCCCGATCCTGCTCCTGGGCATCGACGATGACCAACGAGACCGTGTCGCCCGCCGGGATCGTGAGGTCGAAATAGATGTTGTAGTAGCCCGTGCCGTAGGTGACGCTGCTGGGCTGCTCGTCGGCATCCGGGTCCGCGAACACGTGCAGCACGCTGGGATCGGCCGCGGTGCTGCTGAAGTCGTCGGTCAGGGTCCAGGTGTCGTCGGCGTCGATCGTGGTGTCGCCATCGCTCGTGTCGACGATGACCGTGCCCGAGTCGGAGCCGAGGTTGGTGTAGTACCGCACCGAGATGGAGATGTCGGCGGCGGTGGGGTTGTGGAACGAGTCGAACCAGCGGGCCCAGTTCTTGTCGTCGGGGACGTAGACCTCGCGGGTGACGTCGATGCTCGAGATCGTGTCGGTGCCGCTGGAGCGGGTGCGACCCGCCGCATCCTGCGTGCAGGAGCTGGCGAAGAAGGAGGTGCTGTCGACGAACAGCTGGTTGCCGCCGTCGTAGGCATCATAGGTACCGTTGTTGACGTAGAAGGCGCCGAGGCTCAGGTCCCAGATGTAGCCGTCGCCGTCGGTGATGCTGGTGCTGCAGGTCTGGGCGGCCGCATCCTGGCCCGCCACCAGGAGTCCGACGAGGCCGAGGCCCCTGAGAAGTGCAAGGTGGCTGCGCATGGTGGTCCCTCCCGTGAGGCCGCCATTGTAGGAGCAGCCCACACGGACGAACGCCGACAATCCCCATGTCCGCGGTCCAGGCCCACGGGGCGGGAACTTTTCTTCGCCGGGCACCCGCCGACCCGGAAAACGGGTCGTGCAAACGAACACCTTCGATTCCCGATGCAGTGTTTTGACCTTGACTTCCAGCGGTACGCAGTTCCCCGTTTGCACCGGGGCCTGACCACCGTCCACCACTGGAACACCATCGCCTGACACGCCGAAAGAGCGGTTTCGCCGGTAGTTGCCACGCGACCCATCCGTCTGCGCTGTAATGCGGCCCGACTCGACTTCAGGGGAGGGACCCATGACACGGCACACCGGCGCGCTGATCACGCTCGGCCTGGCCATCACCTCGGCGGCCCACGGCGCCGAGGTCCTGCGGGAGTTCGGCGGCCCCGCCGGCTACGGCACCGACTACGTCTACCGCAACGACGACGGAAGCCAGTCCGTCGACATCAGCTCCATCTTTCCCAGCGGAATGGACTTCTACGGCTCGAGCTACACGTCGCTGTACATCAACAACAACGGCAACGTGACCTTCGACGGCGCCGTGTACTCCTACACGCCCAACCCCTTTCCGGCGTCCTACAACCCCATGATCGCCCCCTTCTGGGGCGACGTCGACACCCGGGGCGGCTTCGGGTGCCCCGACCACGACCCCGACGTCTGGATGCCTCCCCTCGACACCGGCTGGGAGGCCACCACCTGGAACGGCCAGCCCCCCGCCGACACCTCCGGCGACTCCGGCTCCGACACGGCGGGCCTCGGCGACACCTGGGTGGACTGGGGCAACGACGTCGCCTGGCTGTCGGACACCTCGGTCTACTTCGACCCCGACACCTCCGACACCGCGGTGCCGCCCCCGATCAGCCCCGGCAACTGCGAGAACCTGATCTTCTACCACCACGACGTGGCGGGCGGTCGGTTCATCGTGACCTGGGCGGGCGTCGGCTACTACAGCAGCGCCACCGACCGGCTGAACACCTTCCAGCTGATCCTCACCAACCGCGACGACATCGGCACCGGGGATGTCGACATCGAGTTCCGGTACGAGGAGCTGCAGTGGACCACCGGCAACGCCTCCTACGGCACCGGGGGGCTCGGCGGCACCGAGGCACAGGCCGGCTTCGATGCCGGCGACTACCTCAACTACGAGTCCCTGTACGGCTCGCAGACCCCGTTCGTGCTCAACCTCGTCCACAGCTCGAACGTGGACGAACCCGGCGTGTACCGCTTCGAGATCCGCAACGGCGTGCTCGACATCTGTCCGGGCCACGATGACACCCTCGACGCCGACGGCGACGGCATCCCCGACGGCTGCGATCCCTGCCCCGGTGACGGCACCGACGACGCCGACGACGACGGCGTGTGCGACTTCTACGACATCTGCCTGGCCGGCGACGACCACATCGACTCCGACGCCGACGGCGTGCCCGACGACTGCGATGCCTGCCCGGAGGACGCCGGCGGCGACGACGACGGCGACGGCTTCTGCGACTCCGACGACATCTGCGTGGGCTTCCCTGACTCCGACGATCAGGACGCCGACGGCGTGCCCGACGGGTGCGACGACTGCCCGGAAGACGCCGCCGACGACTCCGACGGCGACGGCATCTGTGACTCCCTCGACCTGTGCGAGGGCTTCGACGACACCCTCGATGCCGATGGCGACGGCTTCGCCGACGACTGTGACGCCTGCCCGGACGACAACCCCGACGACTCCGATGCCGACGGCGTGTGCGACGCCGACGACATCTGCCCCGGGGGCCAGGACGGCAACGACTTCGACGGCGACGGTACCCCGGACGCCTGCGACGACTGCCCCTTCGACAACCCGGACGACGCCGATGGCGACGGCTCCTGCGACTCCGACGACATCTGCGCCGGCGGCGACGACTCCGCGGACGCCGATGGCGACGGCACCCCGGATGCCTGTGACTTCTGCCCGGACGACGCCGCCGACGACTCCGACGGCGACGGCTCCTGCGACTCCGACGACATCTGCGCGGGCTTCGACGACGACATCGACACCGATCTCGACGGCGTGCCCGACGGCTGCGACCTGTGCCCGCTCGACGCCACCGACGACACCGACGGCGACGGCATCTGTGACGCCGACGACGTCTGCGACGGCGGAGACGACACGGTCGACGGCGACGGTGACGGCGTCGCCGACCACTGCGACGCTTGTCCCTTCGACTGGGCCGACGACTCCGACGGCGACGGCATCTGCGACTCCGACGACATCTGCCAGCTCGGCAGCGACGACGTCGACACCGACGGCGACGGCGTGCCCGACGCCTGCGACGACTGCCCGCTCGATGATCCGGACGACTCCGACGACGACGGCGTGTGCGACAGCCTGGATGTCTGCGACGGCCACGACGACAAGACCGACACCGACGGCGACGGCACCCCGGACGGCTGCGACCTGTGCCCGACCGACAACCCCGACGACTCCGACGGCGACGGCACCTGCGACAGCGAGGATCTGTGCGCCGATGGCGACGACGGCGCCGATGCGGACGCCGATGGCGTGCCCGATGCCTGCGACCCCTGTCCCCTCGACAACCCCGATGACGCCGACGGCGACGGATCCTGCGACGCCGACGACATCTGCGAGGGTGGCGACGACACCGTCGATGGCGACGGCGACGGCGTTCCCGACGCCTGCGACCCCTGTCCTCTCGACGACCCGGACGATGCCGACGGCGACGGCGTCTGCGACAGCGACGACGTGTGCGACCAAGGTCCCGATGACGCCGACGCCGACGCCGACGGCGTGGCGGACGCCTGCGATCCCTGTCCCCTCGACAACCCCGACGACTCCGATCGCGATGGCATCTGCGACAGCGACGATGTGTGCCCCGACGCTGACGATACCCTCGACACCGACGGCGACGGCACCCCCGACGACTGCGACCCGTGTCCGCTCGACGCCGCCGACGACTCCGACGGCGACGGCATCTGCGACTCCGAGGACGAGTGCATGGGCGGCGACGACAGCGAGGATCTCGACGAGGACGGGATCCCCGACGCCTGTGACGACCTGTTGAGCTTCGGCGACGTCGGGCAGCAGGGGGTCACCGGCTACGAGACCTGCGGATGCGCCTCCAACGTGCCGGCCTCCGGTCTCGGGTGGCTGTGGCTCGGCGCCCTCGGGCTCACCCTGGCCCGGCGCCGCGACGACTGAGCTCCCTACCGCAAGGGTCCGAGGGCCGCGCCGGCTTCGGCGCGGCCCTCGCTGCGTCCGGGGTCTCCCGCGCAGGTGCTCCCCTCCCCGGGAGGCACCCGTGGGGCCACATGTCGGCAAACGTCAGCGTTCATCAGGATCACGACGACACCAGGACAAAGCCTTTCTGCGCCATATGCCAATCGACACGCCCGAAACAGACATACCCATGAGGTCCGTCCCCCCGCACGCCTGCACCATCGGGCCCCCGTGTCTACATGGGACCCCATGAAACACCTCATCCGCCCCATCCTCTGGTCCGCCCTCGCCTCGAGCCTGCTGCTCGGTTCGTCCCTCGCGACCGCCCACACGCCCAGCGCTGCCCGACGCCCCGCGGGCGCGGTGCTCACGGGCATGATGACGACGCAACAGGCCCGCGAGGATCTCGCGCGGCGCGCCAGTCGCTGGCACGGCAGCGAGACGGCCCTTCAGATCGGTGATTTCACGCGGCGACTCGACCGGCCCCAGCCCGCCGTCCTGCCAGGCTGAGTCGGCCCGCGGCACCCGTGCCGCACACGCCCTGGGCGTCCAGCGCGCGAAATCCGGCAGCGCGCCGAGATGGTGCACGGCGCCGTTGCACTCCGTCTGGAGCGCCTCGGAAACACTCCCCGACCCCAGACCATGTGGCGCTGCGTCAACCGTTCGCGCGGAATTTTGCATACATAGCAGACGACCGGTATCATCGGCACGCTTCTGGAGTCCGATGATGCACCTTCCACGCCGCATACACGCCCTCGTCCTCCTCACCACGAGCCTCGCCGGCTGCGCACCCGAGCCGGAGGAGCCGGCAGGCGTGCCCCTGACGCTCCCCGTTTCCGACAGCCCGATCACGCTGCCCGACACGGGCGCCGAGGAGAGGTCGCCCTTCCACACGGTGGATCAGGAGGCGTCCATCCGATTCCGCAACATGGCCACCACGCTGGGCATCGAGGTCCGGCGCAGGGGCTGGGGCATCGGATGGACCGACATCGAGGGCGACGGCACGCTGGACCTGTGGTTCACCAACCACGCCAGGAACGCGAGCCTGTACCGCCAGGATGCCGAGGGACTCTTCACCGACATCGCGGCCTGGTACGCGAACCCCGACGAGGAGGGCTGCGGGTTCGACCACTACGACGCCCACGGCATCCGCTTCCTCGGGGCCCCCACGGGTGCGAAGACGATCTGGGAGGACACCGGCGGATCGGGCGCCCACATGCGCTGGACCCTCGCGGACACCTGCAGCGATGCAGCGGATGCCGGTCTCGACCATCCGGGCGGACGTGGTCGCTACAGCTACTGGTTCGATGCCGACGGTGACGACGACCTCGACGCCTACCTCATGCAGGACCACAGCACGACCCTCGGCACCTCGGCCTCCCTCGCGACCGCCGGCGCCGACACCTACACCCTCACGGACATCGGCAGCCCCTTCATCCGCGGCCTGATGTGGCTCGATCTCGACGGCGACGACACCCTCGATGTGCAGGCCTGGACCCACTACGACTTCCTAGGGCTCGAGATTCCCGACTACGCCTCCGAGGCCCTGCCCGCGGACTTCGATCACGACGGAGAAGAGGAGCTGCTGGTCTTCTTCGACTTCACCAACTTCACCCGGGACATCGTGCAGCCCACGCCCGAGGTGATCCAGCTCGCCGGCGGCGGCAGGAACACCGAGGAGTCCCTCACGTTCTTCACCACCGGCCAGATCACCTGGACCTCCAACTTCCCGTCGGACGTCACCGTCGAGTCCCACGGAGACGGCACCCACACCGTGCGCCACACCTACGGCGCCACCTCACGCTCCATCGGCACGCGCATCGAGGGCAACGAGCCCCTCATCATGCAGTCGTACTCCCACATGGAGCACCTGTCGGCCCTGTGGGCCGGTCCCGAGGGCGGCGTGGTGTACCTCGATCGGGTCGACGGCGTGTGGACCGAGCGTGCGCTCCCCGACGGGCTGCGGTTCTGTGTCACCGGCGCCACGCTCGACATGGACAACGACGGCGACCTCGACGTCTACCTCGGGTGCCAGCGTCCCGCGATCAACCTGCGGGACCAGTGGCTCGTCAACGACGGAACGGGCACCTTCGAGCTGCTGCACAACAACGGGCCCGTCTACGAGGAAGGTAGCCAGGGATACATCGCCACCGGCGACTACGATCGCGACGGTCGCGTGGACGTGGCGGTGGGTGCCAACAACCAGCCCGCCCGGTGGCCCCTCGGCCGTGTGTCCGTGCTCCACAACGAGACCCTCGACGCCGGCAACCACGTGCGTCTGGTCCTCGACGGCCCCATGGCCCACACCGTGGGCGCCAAGGTCGAGCTCACCACGACCAGCCACACCCAGACCCGATGGTACCGGGCCGGCCAGAACCACTACAGCCACAACGAGCAGGTCCTGCACTTCGGCATCGGCCCCGCCACGGAGGCGTCGGTCACCATCACCTGGCCCAACGGCTCCAGCGGCACCTACGACGTCGCGGCCGGAGAGGAGCTGGTGGTGCTTCGACCCGCCAACGGACCGGGCACCTTCCCGTCCGTGGTCGACACCGGCACCGCCGAGCAGATCGTCCCGACGCCGGACACCGCCGTCGCGGACAGCGACGCGCCCCTGCTCGACAGCGGCGTCAGCGCCCCGGAGACCACCAGCCCCACGCCGGACACGGCCACCACCGTGGTGCCTGGCGAGTCCCCCTCGACGGACAGCGGCACCCCACCTTCCGAGACCGGCGCCACGCCCTGACGGTGCCGGACCGGTGGCGCCCTCGGGGTCCCGCGCACCACGGCGGGTCCTCGCTCAGTCCCCAGGCTGTTCTTCGGGCACGGGCTTGCGACGCAGGGCCTGCTCGTTCCAGATCTCCGACGGCGTGCCGAGCACCTGCTCGGCATCGAACATCGGCTCCCGGCCCGCCTCGACCTGCCGCTTGTAGTCCTCCCACACCTTGAAGGCGATGGGGCTGAGCAGCAGGATGGCCGTCAGGTTGCACACCGCCATCAGGCCCATGCCGAGGTCGGCCATGGTCCACACCACCGGTACGTCGAGCAGCGCGCCCACCACGATCATCGTCAGCGCGAGGAGCCGGTATCCGAGGATCACCGCCCTGTTGTCGAGCATGAACGAGGCCGCGGTCTCCCCGAAGTAGTAGTTCGCCACCACCGAGGTGAACGAGAAGAAGAACATCGCGACGGTGAGGAACACCGCTCCCCACTGCCCCACGTGCTCGACGAGCGCGGCACTGGTGAGCTCCACGCCCGTGAGGCCACTGCCGGGCGCGAGGGCATCCGACAGCAGGATGAAGGCAGCCGTGCACGAGCACACGATGATGGTGTCGATGAACACACCGAACATCTGCACCATGCCCTGCTGCACCGGGTGGTCCACCGTGGCCGCCGCGGCTGCGTTCGGCACGCTGCCCATGCCGGCCTCGTTGGAGAACAACCCACGGCGCACACCGTTCATCAGCGCCACCTTGAACGTGTAGCCGAGCGCCCCTGCCCCCGCGGCGTGGGGCGCGAAGGCGGACTCGAGGATCCGCAGGAACAGGGAGGGCAGCTCGCCGAGGTTCATGATGCAGACCACGATGGCGAGCATCAGGTACAGGATCGCCATCGCCGGCACCACGGCCTCCGCGAACCGGCCGATCCGCTGGATGCCGCCGAAGATCACGAGCGCGGCCAGGACGGCCACGATGAGGGCCACCATCAGCTCCGGGGCGCCGAACGCCGCACGGGCAGCCGCCGCCATCGAGTTGGACTGCACCATGTTGAAGATGAGCCCGTAGGACATCATCAGGAACACCGAGAACAGCACGCCGAGCCAGCGGGCCCCGAGCCCCTTCTGCATGTAGTAGGCCGGTCCGCCACGGAACGAACCGTCGGCCATCCGCTCCTTGAAGACCTGGGCGAGGATCGTCTCCGCGAACGACGTGGCCATGCCCAACATGGCGATCACCCACATCCAGAAGATGGCACCCGGTCCACCGAGGTAGATGGCCACCCCGATGCCGGCGATGTTGCCCGTGCCCACACGTGCCGCGAGTCCGGTGGCGAAGGCCTGGAAGCTGGAGATGGACTCTCCCGGATCGTTGCGACTCGCGAAGAGGGTCTTGACCATGTGGCGGAACCACCGGACCTGAACGCCCTTGAAGCGCACGGTGAAGTAGATGCCCGCCCCGAGCAGGGCCCACACGAGCACCGCACCCCAGACGAGATCGTTCACCCTGCCGATCAGCTCACCCATGGATGGTCGCCTCCTGCCCGACACGATGTCGGACGACCGAGCCCAACGGTCCACGGGTGATGATCCTCGATGAGCGATGCCCTCTACAGCGCAGCCCTCGTCACCTCGCACGCGATGGCGATCTGGACCTTCGACGGACCGGCCATCCGTGATAGGTGTCCGCCGAACCTCACCTAGGCCCCATCCCGCAGCTCATACGATCTGCCCCCAGCCCCTGGAGAACAACATGTTCAACCCCTGGCACGACATCAAGGTCGATCCCGCGACCGCAGCCGACAAGTTCACCGCCGTCATCGAGATCCCCAAGGGCTCCAAGGTCAAGTACGAGCTCGACAAGGACACCGGCATGATGAAGATCGACCGCATCATGTCCAGCTCCGTGATGTACCCCGCCAACTACGGCTTCATCCCCCGCTCCTACTGCGACGACAACGATCCCCTCGACGTGCTCGTCCTGGGTCAGGCAGAGGCCGTGCCCGGCTGCCTCATGGACGCCAAGCCCATCGGCGTGATGCACATGATCGACGGCGGCGAGGGCGACGACAAGATCATCGCCGTGCACGCGGACGACCCCGTCTGGAAGCACTACAACGACATCTCCGAGCTGCCCCAGCACCTGCTCGCCGAGATGCAGCAGTTCTTCGTGTCCTACAAGGCGCTCGACAACAAGGAGGTCGAGGTCTCCGGCTACAAGAACCGCGACGTGGCCCTGCAGATCATCGCCGACTCCTTCGCGCTCTACGCCTCCAAGGAGGACGAGCTCCGCAACAGCTGAGCCCGGCCTGCCTCGGGCCTGAGGGCCTGAACCACGACGCCCCGCCAGACCGATGGTCTGGCGGGGCGTCCTGCTCTTGCCGGCACTCAGTCGCAGAAGATCTCGACCCGCCGGCTCGCCTGACGCACGGTGAAGCCGCTGCGCTCCGCGGCGGGCTGTTCGGAACCCACCCAGGAGACCTCGGCCACCGAGGCGCCCTGCGCCTGCAGGGCCTCGGCGACGGCCTGGGCACGCTGCTGGGAGATCCACAGGTTGGCCTCCTCATCGCCCAGATCGCAGGTGTGTCCCACCACGCTGAGCGCTCCCGGACAACGGGCGGCGAGGGAGACGACACCCGCCGGATCGTCGACGGAGACGCTGTTGAAGGGGAACCACAGGGAGTAGTCCGCGCCACCGGTCGCGGACCGGGACGAGGTGGAGGTACGCTGCATCGCCACCGGTGCGGCTTGCGTCGACGCCACCTCCTGTACGGGAGCCTGCGGCGGTGTGGCCGGCTCGTCGGCGCTGGCTTGTTCCGCAGGCTCCGCTACGGCCTCGGCCGCAGGAGCCTGCTCGAGCGGCTCTTCGCCGACCGGCTCCGACGGCACATCCGGGGCCTCCGGCTGCGTGGAGGCGGCCACCTGCCGGGCTGCCTCGGGCTCTTCGTCGCCGACCGTGGCCGCACTCTTCGCGTCCACCTCGGCAGCCACCGCCGGCTCCACCGCCGGTTCGTCACGCCCCAGGCCGAGCCAGGCGACGCCGGCGAACAACGCCACCGCCAGACCCGCGATCAACGGTGCACGGCCCGAGCGGCCGGCGGCCTCCTGGAGCTGATCCGCCACGTCTTCCGAGAACGACGAGGTGACCTCGACACCGGGCGTGGTGGGCGGCACGACAGGCGCACGGTGCACGCCGGAGACCGTGGTCTCCCGCCGGGGAATGGGCAGATCCGAGAAGGTGGTCTCGATGCCCGTGACATGCACATCCGCGAACGAGGTGTCGGAGGACGGCAGATCGGAGACCGTGGTCTCGACGTTCGGGGACGGCAGATCCGAGAACGTGGTCTCGATCCCGGTGACCCGGTGTCCCGTGTGGCTCTGCTCTCCAGAGAAGCTGCCGACCACATGGGAGACGGCCTCGTGATCGGCATCCTCCACGATCTCGCGCGCGGCCCGCTCCACCGCTTCGGAAGCGAAGGTGCCCGTTCGGGCGGCCGCGTCGACCTCATCACCGGCAAAGGTACCCGTCTGCGCCGATGGATCCACCTCTTCGCCCACCGAAGAAGCAGAAGCCGTCTTGCCGGGCCCGGCGTTGGAAGTCTGGGGTCGCTTCATGTTCCCTCACCTGGACGCAGGGCAGGCCTGGATCCAGGCCGGCGACGTCCGCTCACAGAAACGTAGATCACCCGCCCGGATCGGATCCAGGGAATTCGGGTGCTGGGTCCGGCGAGTCTAGCGCATGAAAGTTTTGCGCGATCATCGGGTGATACCGATTGCTCGACCCATGTCCCGGAATCTCGCCGTTCACCGCCTCGTCCACCACGAGAAACACCTTCCAGGCCGATCCTCGCACGCCTGGAGGGACGTGACGGCAGCGCTACGTACTTTCCCTCGACATGCAGAAAAACTTCAACACGAGAAGTTCCTGCGTGCGCATGCGGACTTTCGGCGGTCCTCGTCGGGACGGAAGGGCGCTCACGACGGTAGCTGGTCGGGGGCCAGCACGAACCGGACCCGACGGCATGTGCGGGCCCGTCACGCCCGGCCCTTGCCGGTGCAGCTTCAGGAGGCGACGGCCTCGGCGTCCTGTCCTGCGAACCGCGCCCAACAGGGCTCTCCGCCCGCGTCGAATCCCACCTCGATCGGGTGGCCCCAGAACAGGTCGCCGTCGTCGAAGTGAAGGACGGTGCCGCCCTCGGGACGCACCTGGATCTCGACGAGCAGCATCCGATCTCGGAACTGCTCGGGGCTGAGCGGCGCCTCACCCTCCAGCCAGTCGCGGTTCTTCACCTCGAGAAGCTCCGCCGTGGCGAGGGTCTTCGCCTCTGTACGCCGATCCGGCAGCGCCATCAGCAGCGCCTCGATGCCTTCGAGACCACCGGCGCCTTCGGCATCGAGCGACGACAGCCACACGCGCAGCTCTCGGGCATGCCAGGAGACCGTGCCGACCACACCGCCACGCCCCTTGTCGGGCTGGAGGGAACCGAACAACTGCTCTTCGATCTTGGACATCACGCCACCTCTGTCTTCGGTACGGGTTCCAGGATCGTCAGGCTAGCAGCGGATCCGGTCGCCGCATCAAATCCTGGCGGCCGGGAAGAAAAACCACCACCGAAGGAGCCGTTCGCGCACGACAACCCCGGGCGAACAAAAACCGACGACACATTTTTTTCGCGCTGCACGGGTGGATCGCCCGTGCGGATCAGCGGGACCCGGCCCCATCCGGTACCCCATCATGGGGCCCCATCCGCTGCTCGGGGCAGTCCTTCCACAGATCGTCGCCGATGGCGTCGTTCCGCTCGGGATGCAGCGGGTAGATGTACCGGTTGTCGGACTGGCGGGTCTGACCGCCGACCAGCAGCCTCACCGTGTGGGCGGTGTTGTTCAGCACGGTGTGCGCGATGCCGGTTCCCGCCGGGAAGGCCACCAGATCGCCCTCACGGAGCGGGTGCAGCTCCCCGTTGATCCAGGCATCCGGGGCACCCTCGAGCACGTAGACGAACTCCTCCTCCGCGCTCTCCGCGTGGGGCCAGGAGGTCCTGCGACCGGGCAGGAGGGTCTCGTGGTGCAGACCGATCCGGACGAGCCCCGCGAGACGGCCGAGGGAGGCGCGGATCCCGAAGGCCTCCTCGTCATCGCCATAGAAGCGGGCTTCCTCGTTGGGCACGTCGCGACGGTTCAGGATGAAGGGGGGTCTCGTGGTCACGTGATCCTCTCGTCAGTTCCGCACACGACGATCCCGGCTGCTCGGCACGCCCATGCGATCGCGGTGCTTGGCGACCGTGCGCCGGCTGGCCTGGATGCCCTGCTTCTTCAGCAGCTTGCTGAGCGCGTCGTCGGACAGGGGCTTGCGCTTGTCCTCGCCGTCGATGAGCTGCTGGAGCGCCAGGTGCAGGGCCGCCTCCGAGACATCCTCGTCGGAGCCCCGGTTGACGAACAGATCCCGCAGCGGCAGCACGCCTCCCTCGAAGCGGAAGTAGCGTCCCATGACGGCCCGGCTGACGGTGGAGGTGTCGCGGGAGAGCATCTTGCCCACGTTGGTCATGGTGAGGTTGCGGATGTGCTCGGGCCCCTTGGCGAAGAAGTCGGCCTGGTGGCGCACGGCGAACTGGGCGATCTGCTTGACCAGCGAGTGCCGCTGCTCGAGGTTGGCCATCAGCACCTTGGCCTCCTCGATCTGCTTGCGCATGCGCTTGCGTTCGTCCGGGTCGTCGCAGGTCTCCAAACGCTGCAGGAAGCTGCGATCGAGCTCGTAGTTGCGTCGGTGGTCCTCGAACATCCGCACGTCCCACTCCTCGGCCTCCTCGTCGTAGAAGACCTCCATGCTGGGCTGGACGAAGGCCTCCACGGAGCCGCCGGATCCGTAGGCCGGGTACGGCGGCAGGCTGCGGATCATCTCCCAGTATTCCTGGACGTCCTCGACCTCGAGCCCCGTGGCCCGGGCCACCTTGCGGAACTTGCCGTGCTGCAACAGGTGCAGGTGCTCGTCGATGAGCTCGCGGAAGTTCGGATCCTCGGGCCACTTCCGCTTGGCCATGAAACGCAGGTAGTGCTGCAGATCATCCGCACCGACCCCGAGGGGATCGAGCTCCATGAGGATCATCTGCGCGCCCTCGGCATCGTCCGGGTGCACCTGGGCGATCCGGGCCACCTCCTCGAGCTCCATGCCGAGGAACCCTCGCTCGTCGAGGTTGCCCAGGATCATCATGCCGGCCGCACGCTCGCCGTCGGTCATGTGTTCGAGGCGGAACTGGTCGAGCAGGGCCCGGGCGAAGTCGGGGCCTTCCGTGAGCCGCGCGAGGGGGTCCCGCTCCTCCGGATCCGGCGCGCGCACACGTCCGCGCTCGGTCTCCCCTCCGCGCTGGTAGCCCAGGTTCACACGCCGCAGCGCCGGGTTCACCGTGACCATGTCCGCCAGGTAGGTGTCCAGGCTGGCGTCCGGCACCTCGAGCAGGTCGACCAGCTGCCGCTGCTGCGGCGTGAGGACCTGCTTGAGCTCCATTCGCTGGGTCAGGACGGTGCGGAGGGACATGCCGAGCATGGATCACCGGGGAGATGGTGGAGGGAAGGGGTGACGGTCGCCGTGCGTGGACCCCATGTGAGGAGTCCTAAGGTCCATCGACACACGCCGCATCCCCGCCGAAGAGGGTGCCCCGACAGATGCGGGGGTTTCGTGGTGAATTTCCTGCCACAGGGCTTGATCGGGCTACAGCCGAGCCATAGTCAACCGCCCTGCAAGGGCTGGAAACCTCCTTCATCGGCGAGTGCTCATATGCTTCAGCGCGAGATGGTCCTCATCATCGACTTCGGTTCGCAGTATACCCAACTCATCGCCCGGCGCGTTCGCGAGGCGAACGTCTACTGCGAGATCAGGCCGTGTTTCCAGGAGATCCCTGAGGAGATCAAGCCTCACCTCAAGGGCATCATCCTGTCCGGCGGTCCCAACTCGGTCTACGCCGAGGGCGCCCCCACCATCGACCCCTCGATCTTCGACCTGGGCATCCCCGTCCTGGGCATCTGCTACGGCATGCAGCTCATCACCCACCTGCTCGGTGGCGAGGTCGAGCCTGCGGAGCACCGCGAGTTCGGTCGGGCCGTCATCCACACCATCAAGTCCTCCCCGCTGTTCAAGAAGTTCGCGGTGGCCGGCACCGAGACGGTCTGGATGTCCCACGGCGACCGCGTGAAGACCCTTCCCGAGGGCTTCCACCCCATCGCCGAGTCCGCGAACAGCCCCTACGCCATGATCGCCAGCGAAGACGGCCGCATCGTGGGTGTGCAGTTCCACCCCGAGGTCGCCCACACCGACCACGGCTCCGCGTTCATCCAGGGCTTCCTGTTCGACATGTGCGGCTGCACCGCCGACTGGACCATGGACAACTTCATCGACGAGCAGGTCAAGGCCATCAAGGCCCAGGTCGGCGATGATCACGTCATCCTCGGCCTGTCCGGTGGCGTCGACTCCACCGTCGTGGCCGCCCTGATGGACCGCGCCATCGGCAGCCAGTGCACCGCCATCTTCGTCGACAACGGCCTGATGCGCTACCGCGAGGCAGAGGAGGTCTGCGCCTTCTTCGAGACCTACGGCGACATCAACTTCGTCCACGTGGACGCCTCCGAGCGCTTCCTCGGCGAGCTGGCCGGCGTGGCCGAGCCCGAGAAGAAGCGCAAGATCATCGGCCGCGTGTTCATCGAGGTCTTCGAGGACGAGGCCGCCAAGATCAAGAACGCCAGGTGGCTGGCCCAGGGCACCCTGTACCCGGACGTCATCGAGTCCGTGTCCCCCAACGGTGGCCCGGCGGTCACCATCAAGTCCCACCACAACGTGGGTGGCCTGCCCGACTTCATGAAGCTCAAGCTCATCGAGCCCCTCCGCGAGCTCTTCAAGGATGAGGTCCGCCTCATGGGCTACGAGCTCGGCCTGCCCAAGGAGCGCGTGGATCGCCACCCGTTCCCCGGCCCCGGCCTGGCCGTCCGCGTCCTCGGCGCCGTCGACAAGGAGCGCTGCGACCGCCTGCGCCTCGCCGACCGCATCTTCATCGACGAGCTGCGCGCATCCGGTCACTACGACCACATCTGGCAGGCCTACGCCGCCCTGCTGCCCGTGAAGACCGTCGGTGTCATGGGTGACGAGCGCACCTACGAGAACGCCACCGTCCTGCGGGCAGTCACCAGCACCGACGGCATGACCGCCGACTGGTACCACATGCCCTACGACCTGCTGGCGAAGATCTCCAACCGGATCATCAACGAGGTGCGCGGCATCAACCGGGTGGCCTACGACATCAGCTCCAAGCCCCCGGCGACCATCGAGTGGGAGTGAACCCTTCTCCCCTCGAGCACACTTCCCCACCCCGTCCGCGGCTCGCCGCGTGACGGGGTGTTCTCTTTTCCCCTCCCGAGGATCATCATGACCAGATGGCTGTGCACCGTCGCACTGTGGGCTGGAGCAGCCCACGCCGACGAAGGAATGTGGCTCCCCGAGCAGCTCCCCCAGGTGGGCGCTCCCTACACCGAGCAGGGACTCTCCCTCGACCCCTCCGAGCTGTCCGACCCCTTCGGTGGCCCCATGGCAGCCATCGTGTCCCTCGGCGGATGCTCTGCGAGCTTCGTCAGCGACACCGGCCTGATCGTCACCAACCACCACTGCATCGAGCGCTTCCTGGCGTCGATCAGCGATGCGGAGCACAACCGCCACGCCGACGGCTACGTCGCCCCCACCCAGGCCGACGAGCTGAGCGTGGGCCCGAACGGGCGCGTGTGGGTCGTCGAGTCCCTCACCGACGTCACCGACCGGATGATGGAAGGCATCGGCAAGCGCACGAAGGACGCCGACCGCGCCGAGATCCTCGAGGCCAACCGCAAGGCGCTGATCTCCTCCTGTGAGGAACGCCCCAACCGCCGCTGCCGCGTGGCCAGCTACACCGGTGGTGCCGAGTACCGCCTGGTCGACGCCCTGGAGATCCAGGACATCCGCATGGTGGTCGCTCCCGCCCATCAGATGGGCCAGTTCGGCGGCGACGTCGACAACTGGATGTGGCCCCGCCACAACGCCGACTTCGCCTTCATCCGGGCCTACGTGGCCCCCGACGGCTCCAGCGCGCCCTACAGCGAAGACAACGTCCCCTACACCCCCCGCGCGTTCCTGCCCCTGAACACCGAGGGCCTGCACGAGGGCGACTTCGTGATGGCCATCGGCTACCCCGGCACCACCCGCCGTCACGCCCTGGCCGCCACGATGGAGCAGCAGGTGGCCACCAGCCTGCCCCAGGGCAAGTACTTCCGGTCGTCCATCCACGACATCTACGCCCGCCACGCCGCCACCGGCAACGTGGCCGCCGCCGCCCTCGGCCCCGGCATGTCCGGCCTCGCCAACTACGCCAAGAAGGCCGACGCCACCCTCGCGGGCGTCCGCCGCGCCGACCTCCTCACCGAGAAGCAGGCCGACGAGCAGGCGATGATCGAGTGGGTCGAGTCCGACCGCCGCCGGGCTCGCCGCCTGATGCCGGTGTACAACGAGATGATGAAGGCCCACGCCGAGTCGGTGGTCCGGGAAACCCGCAACACCTACTTCGGCTGGCTCCGCTACACGGCCCCGCTGCTCGGCATCTCCCATGATGCCTGGCGCAACGCCCAGGAGAACCTCGAGCCCGACGCCGAGCGCAAGCCCGGATACCAGGAGCGCGATCAGCAGCGTCGCCGCCAGCGCTACCAGGCCCTCGACAAGACCCTGTACCTGCCCGCGTCCCAGGAGGCGTTCGCCTGGATGCTCGGCGAGTACATGGCCCTGCCCGAGGCCGACCGCGTGGCCGCCCTCGACGCCTGGATCGCGGCCCAGGGTGGCGCCGACGCCGCCGTGGCCAAGCTGTACGACGCCCCGGCCCTGGCCAGCGCCGACGCCCGCCTCGCCCTGCTGGAGATGACCCCCGAGCAGCTCCGCGCCTCGGACGATCCCTGGGTGCAGCTCGCCATCGCCCTCGACGACGGCTTCTTCGCCGAAGAGCGCGACAAGGGCGAGGCTCGCTCCGGCCGCTCCCACCGCCTGTGGAGCCAGTGGCTGAAGGCCAAGAAGGACTGGTACGACAGCCGTGGCGTGCCCTTCTACCAGGACGCCAACAGCACCCTGCGCGTGACCCTGGGCCACGTGCGCGGCTCCGTGCCCGAGGACGGCAAGGTCTACCTGCCCAAGACCACGATGGCGGGCTTCGCCGCCAAGGTCACCGGAGAGGCCCCCTTCGCACCGCCGGCCCACTTCAAGGAGGCCGCACAGCGCAAGGGCACCAGCCGCTGGCACGACGCCACGCTCGGCGACGTCCCGGTCAACTTCCTCAACACCCTCGACATCACCAACGGCAACTCCGGCTCCGCCACCATCGACGGCCAGGGACGCCTCGTGGGCCTGATGTTCGACGGCACCTACGAGTCCATCGCCAGCGACTGGGTGTGGATGGACGACATCACCCGTGCCATCTCCGTCGACATCCGCTGGATCCTGTGGACCCTGGATCACACCGAGGGTACCGAGCGACTGCTGAACGAGCTCGGCGTGGGAACCGAGAAGTGACCTGACCGCGTCTCATCGGCCCCGGCGGTTGCTCCCTGCACCCCCGGGGCCTTTCTCTTGGTGCCCGCACGTACGCGGCATCGGGGATGTGACGCGGCACGCGCGCAACCAATCCAACAAGGTGTATGGGAGCCAGCTTCCGGCCCCCAGGACTGTAGGAGGTCCACCTTGGCACGTTCGGCACGCGCGCCCGCGCTGGCAGTTCTCCTCGGCACGATGTGCCTGGGTTCAACGGCCTTCGCAGGGTTGAGTCCCCTCGACTGCTCCACCCCGTCCGACCCCGTGGCGGAGGTCGTCTGCGGCGACGAGGAGCTCGAGAAGATGCATCAGGAACTGATGATGCAGTACAACACGGCCGCCGCCACCAAATTCGAGGACAAGCAGGACGACCTGCGCCTCAACTACGGCTCCCTCGACGAGGAGCTGCTGTTCTGCACCACGGGCAAGCGTCCCAAGGAGTGCTTGCGGCGTATCTACATCACCCAGACCGCCTCCCTCGAGGTGTTCAACGGCACCGCGGAGCTCGACGCCGTACGTCAGTTCCTGTGCGGTCCGAAGAACCAGGAGGAGGAGTTCCTGCGGGTGGAGTTCATGAAGACCACCCCCCGCACGGCGGTCATCCAGTGGCGCGACGAGCTCGTGACCACGTTCCTCATCTCCAGCAAGCGCAAGACCGGCGCGGACATCCTCAAGCTTCCCTGGGAGGCCACCCACCTCACCCCCGGTGACGCCGGCGCCCGCGAGCACTACCGCAGCTGGCACGTGGAGTTCTGGGACTACGACCAGGTGGCCTACATCCTGTGGGAGAAGGAAGACTTCCGCTGCAGGCACCACTCCACCCTCGAAGGGGACGACCTCGGGGCGCTGGTGCCGATCGAGAAGTAGGAGGGGCTACAAGCGGGCTTTCGCGAAGCGCCAGCGGCCAGGCGAGAAGGGAGCTGGTTGATCCAGAGATCAGGAGGACAGGAGGAATCCCAGGGGCCACGTCGGCCTGACCCGGCGTCGTCCTGAAGGATCGTCAGGGCAATTCATGAAAAACACTCTGTTCCTCCCGAACTCCCATCCTCTGGATCCAGAAGCTCCCTCCTCGCGCTGCCACAGCCGTTCCAGGCCTCTCTCTGACCTCACAGCACCCGGAACAACACACTGTAGAACCCCACGGCCCGCTCCAATTCCCTGAGGGGTAGCCGCTCGTCGGTGCCGTGCATGCTGCGGCGGAGTTCGGCGTCCGTGAGGAACGGCAGGATGCGGTAGGTCTGCAGTCCGGCGGCACCGAAGTGGCGGGCATCCATGGTGCCCGGCGTGTAGCTGGGGATGACCACCGTGCCCGGCGCGACGGCCACGACCGCCTTCTCCAGGGCGTGGAAGGTCTCCGTGTCAGGGCTCGAGATGCCGCCCATGATGGGCTCCCGCAGGGGCACCAGCTCCACCGACGGGTCTGCGATGACCTCGAGCAGCTGCGCCTCGAAGACCGTGGGATCGGTCTCGGGCATCATCCGCACGTTGATGGTGGCCGTGACCTCGGTGGGCAGCACGTTGTCCTTCACGCCCCCTTCCAACATGGTGATGGCCACCGTGTCCCGGGTGACGGCATTGCCTGCCGGGGTCTTCTGCACCGCCTTGCGGACGATGCCGCCGAGCACGTCGGCGTTGGCGAGGGCCAGCCCCGTGACGCCCGGCTGGGTGGGCGCGATCCGCTCGAGGCCGCGCACCATGGTCGGACTCAGCGCCGAAGGGGTCTGCCAGTCGGCGATGCGCTGCAGGGCCCGGGCCATGCGGTCGGCGGCGCTGTGACCGGTGGGCATGCTGGCGTGGCCCCCCTCGCCCGTGGTGCGCAGCTCGTAGGACATGTAGGTCTTCTCGGCGACGGCGATGGGCGCCACCACCACGCCCGGCATGAAGTCCTCGAGCAGGAACGTACCCTCGTCGATGACCACGTCCGGCGACCCGATCTCCCCGAGGTGGCCGGCGAGCCAGGCCGCCGTGGCGCCGCCCACCTCCTCGTCGGGGGTGATGGCCAGCACAAGGGAGCGCGAGGGCACCATGCCCTCCGCCTGCATCAGCGACAGCGCCTCGAGCTGGGCGATGGTGCTCGCCTTGTTGTCGAGGGCGCCCCGGCCCCAGACGTGGCCATCCCGGACATCCCCCGCGAGCGGCGGGAAGGTCCAGTCGGCGGCATCCACGGGCACCGTGTCCACGTGGGACAGCATCAGCACCGGCGCTCCCTCACGCTGCCCGGGCACCCGCACCACCAGCGCGCCCTCGACCATCCGCCAGTCGAGCCCGAGGCGCTCCAGGTAGGCCCGTTCGAGGTGCCGGACCCACGCCGGCCAGACCTGACGCATGTTCGGGTCGGCCATCCGCTGCTCGACCCGCTCCCCCGACTCCTCCAGGACCTGCGCCACCACGGTGTCGCCCGCATGGAAGACGTCATCCTCCCACGAGTCCGGTCCTGGCGGCTGCTGGGTGTCGATGCGGATGTAGCCACCGAGGACCTGCGCCACGGCCTCGACGTCCGGCCGCAGTGGCTGCACGTCGACCGTCGGCGGCTCCCAGCCGGCCGTGGTCGCACGGAGCACCAGCACCATCGCTCCGAGGGCCAGGGAACCGAGGGTCAACCCGAACAACGCCAGTCCACGACGCACGTCCACCTCCTCACCGGAGCCTAGCAGACAACAGCGGTCCCCGACGCACAACCCGTTTGCATCCTCGGCCCGGCACCTTGCGTTAGCCTGCCCCTCCAGGAGCCCCGGAGCGAGCATGTCGAGCCTGTACCACCCCGTCCCCTACACCTTCCATCAGCGTCCCGAAGAGGAGATGCGCAGCCGTGCGTCCGCCTTCGAAGCCCTGATGGACGAACGCCGCTCCGTCCGCTTCTTCAAGGACGACCCCGTGCCCCGCGACCTCATCGAGTCCGCGATCCGCACGGCCTCCACGGCGCCCAGCGGTGCCCACCGCCAGCCCTGGACGTTCGTGGCCATCTCCAATCCGGCCATCAAGAAGGAGATCCGCATCGCCGCGGAGGAGGAGGAGTACCGGTCCTACGAGGGCGGCCGGATGCCCGAGGAGTGGCGCGAGGCCCTCGAGCCCCTCGGCACCGACTGGCGCAAGCCCTACCTCGAGACCGTGCCCTGGATCGTCGTGATGTTCGCCCAGATGTACGGTCACCACGCCGATGGATCGAAGAAGAAGCACTACTACGTCTCGGAGTCCTGTGGCATCGCGGCCGGCATGTTCATCGCCGCCCTCCACAACATGGGTCTCGCCACCCTGACCCACACCCCGAGCCCGATGAACTTCCTCACCCGCATCCTCGAGCGGCCCAAGGGGGAGAAACCCTACATCCTGTTCCCGGTGGGCTACCCGACGGATGACTGCGTCGTTCCCGACATCGCACGCAAGCCCCTCGACGACGTGTCCGTGTTCATCTAGCCGCGTACCGAACAGAGCCTGCACAAGAACCGCAGGCTGCTGCGGTTTTTCCGCAGGGATTTTCGGGGTCTCCACAGAGAATTCTGATCCCGAAAAACGTCGCGTCAAAGGCGAAGGATCAGCGACCGATGAGATCAGTGACGGTTGCGGGGGTCCATACGAGGTTGTACTCACCCGCCTCCCGCTGGATACCCTGCGGGAGCCTTCGCGGGCATGCCCCCTCCCAGCGTCCCGCCCTTCTCGCGAGAGTCCATGCTTCGCCAACTGGCCACCATCGCCCTCACCGCCTGCCTCGCCGTCTCCACGGCCCTGGCCGGCGACAGCGATCTGACCGTCGAGCTGCCGGCCGGACCCTCGCCCCAGTGGCGTACGCTGACCATCGATCTCGCCCCGTACACCGGCGAGCAGGCCACCGAGACGGTCGTGTACGACCTGCGTCTCGCCACCCGCTCCCTGCGGGTCGAGGACGTCCGGCACCTTCCGGACTGGGCCATCGGCGTCCGGCTCGCCCTCGGTGAGGTGGGCCACAAGCGCCTGCTCGAGAACCGCTGGGGCGTGCTCGAGGCCATCGGGATGCTCGAGACCATCGACAACCGGATGGATCCCGAGGTCTGGAACCCCCAGGGCGTGCCCGGCCTGCGCCACTGGCCCGGCTGCGGTCCCCGCGGCTCCTTCGCCACCTGCGCGAGCCCCCACCAGTACATGGGCCTTCGCCAGCCCACCGCCCTGCGCCCCCTGGCCGTGAGCCCCACCCGAGACATGGCCCTGCGCGCCATCGACAAGGCCGTCGAGGCCTGGTGGGTCCACGACTCCGGCATCCTCGACGACATCACCGAGGGCGCCACCAGCTTCGTCCACCGCTGCGGCGGGGAGCTGTACGGCCGCAGCACCCGACGCTGCACCCGGGGCGCTGCGCCCGGCACGTCCCCCCACACGGGTCCCGTGGCCTTCAAGGGGCCCGCCCGCTTCGACAAGAAGAAGGGCTTCTACCGGCTGCAGATCACCCGCATGGTCGACTACCACCCGGTGTCCGGCCAGGTCGACGCCCGCCCCGCGCTGTTCATGGACTATCTGTGGGGAAGCCTCAGCGAGGCCTGGGCCTCCCACGCGTTCCTGACCGACGAGGACGAGCTCGACGCCCTGTGGGCCGACGACTCCGGCATCTGACGCCTCAGCCCCGCTTCGCCTTCTTGAAGCCGTAGGTGAGCCCGAGGTTGGTGACGACCTGGTTGTGGGGTCCGTAGGTGCGGAACTGGCTCGACAGGCCGAGTCGCAAGGGTCCGAGCCGGACCCCCACGCCACCGAAGACCTCCCAGCTGTCGGCGCCACCCGCGGAGCCGTCGTTCGGCCACGAGGCGATGGCCGCGCTCGACGCGTCGGCGCCGCCGATGTGCCAGAAGGGCGTGACACCCGCGTAGATCTGCACGATGGACACGTCCACCCGGGCCATCAACGGGGCGCCGACCCACCAGGCGTCCTTCAGGGAGGCGTTGCCCCACTCGTAGCCGGTGTGGCTCACCTCGACGCCGCCGAGCAGGCTCAGCACGCTGAGCCGGGGCCCGATGTGGCTGCCGAGTCGCCAGTCGTGCCCGTGCCGTGCGGCGCCGACGACGGCCTCGTAGCGGCTGTAGGTACGCCCCACGAACCCGAAGGGCGCCTGGCTGCCGTAGTTGACGGCGCCCCGTACCCCCAGGACCAGGTTGTGCCCCGTGCCCTGCTGTGCGGGCCCACTGTAGGTGGACCAGCCGACGATGGGCGCGACCTGCCCATCGACGCCAATGCCAGGTCCATCCGCCTTGTCCGGACCCTCGGCCCATGCGGCGCCGGACACCATCATGCCCAGGGCCATCCATCCCATCCTCACCATCCGACACCTCTCACCGCGTGTGGTAGCACTCACCTTGCAACCGTTCAAAACCGAAGCGAGGCGGATGCGTCCCTTCGCTTTCGAGCGCTTACAGACGACGGAACCCCACGCCCCTTCGATCTCCGGAAAGGAGCCCCATGCCCGCCACCGCCTTCGTGCTGGCCGCCGGCCGCGGAACCCGCCTGCGTCCCCTCACCCACCACCGGCCCAAGCCGCTCGTGCCGGTCTGTGGCATCCCCATGCTCGACTACACGCTGGCGGATCTCGCCGCCCACGGCCACACCGAAGCGGTGGTCAACGCGTTCCACCACGCCGGCGACATCGATGCGTGGGCCCGCCGGGACGACCACCCCCTGAAACTGCACGTCTCCGTGGAGACGGACATCCTCGGCACCGGCGGTGGCATCCGGAAGGCCCGGGAGCTCCTCGACGAGCGTTTCGTCGTGGTCAACGGCGACGTGCTGCACACCGTCGACCTCACCTCCCTGCTCGCGGCGGTACCCCCAGGCGGCGCGGCGATGGCCCTGCGGGTGGCGCCCCAGGCCGTCGACACCTACGGACCGGTGTTCGCGGATGCACAGGGCGTGGTCACCACCCTGTCGGACGTCGTGAGGACCAACCCGGTGGGCGCCGAGCGGAAGGACACCCACTTCACCGGCATCCACGCCATGAGCCGCAGTGCGCTCGACCTCGTCGGAGAGGGAGAGCAGTGCATCGTGCGCACGGCCTACAAGGCGCTCGTGCCCCACCGCAAGGTCGGCTCCATCCGCCACGAGGGCACCTGGCTCGACGTCGGCAACCCCGCCGTCTACCTGTCCGCCAACCTCGCGGCGCTCACCACCCGCCTGCCCCTGCCCCTCGACCCGACCACCCGGGCCTGGTGCGCGCGCGGTCCCCGCGGCTCGGTGGGTGCACTGCCCCCCGGCGTGAAGGTGGAGGGTGCCGTCTGGATCGGAAAGGCCGCGAGCGTCCCCCCCGGGGTGGAGCTCACCGACTGCGTCATCGGTCCGCGTTCATTCGTCAGCCCCGGCGCCCGATTGCGTCGATGCGTGGTGTGGGACGGCGCCGAGGTACCTGCCGGCACCTACACGGACACCATCTTCTTCGAAGGCGGCATGCTCGCCGTCTCACCCTAGGAGCAACGCCCATGGTCGCACCCGCAGAGCGAAGCTGGTCCAAGAAGGCCCCCCACGATGGTCCATGGGACGCCGTCGTCATCGGCACCGGCATCGGCTCCATGACCACCGCAGCCGCCCTCGCCCAGCTCGGCAAGCGGGTGCTCCTGCTCGAACAGCACTACGTGCCCGGCGGCTACACCCACGCCTTCCGGCGCAAGGGCTACACCTGGGATGCCGGCGTGCACCTCATCGGGGAGATGAGCGAGAAGGCGATGCCGGGCAGGCTCATGAACCGCCTGACCGGCGGCCGCCTGCAGTGGGAGGAGCTCGGAAGCCCCTTCGAGAGCTTCTTCTTCCCGGACGAGGAGCCCTTCTACTTCGCCAACCGGCTGGACGCGCACAAGGACAACCTGAAGGACCGCTTCCCGGACGAAGCGAAGGGCATCGATGCCTTCTTCGACGACTCCCGCGCGGCCACGAAGGCCATGGGCGCCTGGTTCCCCACCCAGACCATGCCGCTGCTGGCCGCCAAGGTGGCCCGTCCCATCGCCGGACGCCGCTTCTTCAAGGACCTGCAGCGCACCACCGCGCAGGTCACCGCCAGCCACGTGAAGACCCCGCTACTGCAGAGCATCCTGAACGGTCAGTGGGGCTACCACGGCTCGATCCCCACCGAGGCCGCCTGGCCGATGATGGCCATGATCCACCGCCACTACGCCTACGGCGCCTACTACCCGGTGGGTGGCTCCGAGCGGATCGCCGTGGAGCTGCTGAAGACGGTGGCGGAGGCAGGCGGCTGGACCCGCATCGTCGCCCCGGTCGACCACATCAAGCTCGTCAAGGGCCGGGCGGTCGGCGTGGTCCTGGCGGACGGCGAGGAGATCCGGGCGCCCATCGTCATCAGTGGTGCCGGCGCCCACAACACCCTGCGCAAGCTGCTGCCCGACGAGGTGCGACGCCAGGAGTGGGCGAAGTCGATCCTCGCCCTGCCCACCTCTCCTGCCCACCTGGGGCTGAACATCGGCTTCAAGGGCGACATCACCCGGGCCGGCGCCACGCGGGCGAGCCAGTGGTACTACAACTCCATCGGCCACGAGCACACCTACTGGGAGATGGAGCCCGGCAAGCCCGTGCCCGAGCCCGACTGCCTGTTCACCAGCTTCCCGAGCCTGAAGGACCCCCACCACGATCCCGGTCCGGACCAGCGGCACACCGGCGAGATCGTCACCTTCGTGAGGCCCGAGGTCTTCGCGAAGTGGGCCGGCACCGACTGGCGCAGGCGCGGAGACGACTACGAGGCCTTCAAGGAGGAGATCGCCCAGCGCATGCTCGACGTCCTCTTCCGCCACCGGCCCGAGCTGAAGCCGATGGTCGACCACCACGAGCTGTCCACCCCGCTGAGCACCGACAAGTTCGTGGGCGCCTGGGGTGGCGGCATCTACGGCCTGGCCGCGACCAAGGACCGTTGGCTGAACCCCCACCTGCGGCCGCGCACCCCCATCCCGGGGCTGATCCTCACGGGCACCGACATCGCGCTGTGCGGCGTGGTCGGCGGCTTCATGGGGGGCATGCTCGCCGCCGCCTCCGTGGAGCCCCGAGGTGTCCTGCCGATGATGAAGTCGTAGGCTTCCCTGACGGACTGCGGACCTCCTCTCGCGGTATACGTCTCCCAGTGACCGCCATGATCGGAGTTCCCATGTTCGCCCGCATCCTCGCCCTGACCCTGGCCTTCGCCGCCACGCCCGCTGCCCTGGCCCAGGATCCCGCGCCCACTGCCGAGACGGCCAAGCCCACCTACGACCGGGGCTTTGCGTTCCGTCCCACCTTCCTGCTGCAGGAGGGCTCCATCACCGCCGGCGTGGCGTTCGCGGTCGAACACGGCGGCAAGCCCGTCGGCATCTCCGCGTACCACCTGTTCGGCCCCGCGGGCGGTCACAGCGCCACCATCGCCGGCGCAGACCTGCCCACCGCCGTGCGTGAGGTCATCCTGCGGGACGTCTTCACCGGCGAGATCATGGGCCGTGGCGAGGCGCCCAGGGCCCTGGCCGACGCCACCACGATGAACGAGGACATCGGCCGCGACATGGTCTTCTTCGCCATCAAGCCCGCCGACCCCACCGACGTGAACGCCAAGATGGAAGGCCGGTTGGTGCATCCCAAGCCCCTGGCCACGGGCAACCCCAAGGTGGGCGACACCATCACGCTCATCGCCCGCCTCGACTCCGGCACCGAGCAGGAGCTCGCCGAGCACAAGGCCAAGGTGGTGTTCCTCGAGGGCCCGCAGATGTACTACGAGTTCGTCGCCAAGGATCTCAACCTCACCGCCACCAACGGCGGCCCGCTCCTCAACGACAAGGGCCAGGTGGTCGGCATGCACCTCGGCGGCGGCCCGATGGACGGCCAGCTGATCGGCGCGGGCGTGCCGGTGGCCACCATCCAGGGACGGATGGACAAGGCCGGCCTGTAGGGGCTCGAGAGTCCAAGCGCCTTCGTAGGGGCGTGGAAGAGCGCCCCTTCCGCTACCCCACCCCACCTTCCGGCCGCCACCACAGCATCCCCCGCTCCAGCAGCCAGGGGTCCGTCGACACGCCGTCGATCACCTCGGCGAGCCGCCGTGCGGTGCGGGCGAACACCTCCACCGGCGTGCCTCCGGCCGCGCGCTCCTGCTCCCATGCCTCGAGCCACGGCCCGAACAGGGGCCAGGCCCTTCCGCCCGGCCTCGCCTCCCGGCGCAGATCCCTCGGCAGCCGGTCGCGGAACAGCCACGGGCTGAAGCCCTTGCTGAAGTCGGTGCGCAGCCACAGCCCCTCGCGCCGGTGGCCATCGTCGGTCCGCCGCAGCTGCAGCACGCCCATGACCTCGCCGTCGGGGCTGCAGGTGCCCTCCAGCACGCAGCCGCCCACGGCCACCTGGCCCACGAGCCGTGCATGGATGTCCGCGACCTCGGCCGGAGGGTACTGACGCAGCACGTTCATCACCCGGAGCAGGGCCACCGCCTCCCCCGCCCGAAGCGGCAGGTCGAAGTCGCCCACCCGCATGTCGACCGCCCCCTCGGCCAGACGCCGGGCGTGCTCGATACGCGCTTCGTGGTGATCCACGCCGACGACGGCGCCCGCCGCAGGGATCTCCGCCATGGCGTCGGCCCACTCGAGGGTCGTCCACGGGTTGCCGCCCACCCCGAGATCCACCAGCAGACCGCCCCTGGCATCGCCTTTCACAAGCTCTTCAAAGGCGTGCGCGACGAAGTCGTCGAGGGCCTCCAGTCGGCCTTGGCTGGTCTTTCCCCGGGTCTGCGATGCCTTCATGGGTCGTCCTCACGGTGGGCAGGTCCGCCCCGACCGCTGTATCCGTGCGCGCGCCCACGGACGAGCAGGAGCCAACAGGCTACGAGCGCCACGACCAAGGAGAGCGCCCGCATCATGTCTGCCCGTGTCCCCTCCACGACGCTCGGCCACCACGGCCCCACCGGCACCGTGCTCGGTCTCGGCATGGCCGCCCTCGGGCGTCCCGCGTACCACACCCTCGGCCACGCCCAGGACGTCGGCGGACGACGCGCCACGCCCGCCGAGCTGGAGGCCCACGCCCACGACGTGCTCGACGCCGCGTGGGACGCCGGCATCCGCTCCTTCGACACGGCCCGCTCCTACGGCCACGGCGAGGCCTTCCTGGCCCGCTGGCTCAAGCGTCGCGGCATCGCCCCGGACGCGGCCGCCATCAGCTCCAAGTGGGGCTACACCTACATCGGCAACTGGGAGCTCGACGCCGTCGTCCACGAGGTCAAGGAGCACACCGCCGACAACCTGCGCAAGCAGTGGCCCCAGACCCTCGCCCTGCTCGATGGCCACGTCGACGTGTACTTCATCCACTCGGCCACCCTCGACACCGGCGTGCTCACCAACCGTGAGGTCCTCGGCAACCTGCAGGCCATCCGCGACCGCCACGGCGTCGCCATCGGGCTCACCGCCACCGGTCCCGCGCAGGCCGAGATCATCCGCACGGCCCTCGATGTGGCCCCCGAGCTGTTCAGCGTGGTGCAGGCCACGGTCAACCTGCTGGAGCGCGCCGCCCTGCCCGCCCTCGGCGAGGCGAAGCAGGCCGGCTGGGGCGTCATGGTCAAGGAAGGCGTCGCCAACGGCCGCCTCACCGAGCGCGCGATCGACACCGAGGTGCGCAACGTGCTGATGCCCCTCGCCCGTCGCATGGAGACCACGCCCGACGCCATCGCCCTGGCCTGGCTGCTGCAGCGGTCCGAGCTCGACGTCGTGCTGTCCGGCGCGGCCACCGTCGACCACCTGCGGAGCAACCTGAAGGCACTCGACGTGACCTTCGAGCCCGCCGAGCTCGACGCCCTCGATCAGCTGGTCATGGCACCGCAGGCATATTGGAAGAGCCGGAAGGCACTTCCCTGGACCTGATCACCACCTCGGGCGGCAGGTGCAGCGTGCGCTGCGGGAAGGGGATCTCCACCCCCTGGACCTCGAGCGTGTCGAGGATGCGCCGCACGACCTGATCCACCACCGCCTCGCGGGTGAGGGGCGTGTCGACCCACACCCGGGCGATGAGATCGATGCCGTCGGCCCCGAGCCCGCGTCCCATCACCCGCGGCCGGTGCACGGCCGGCTCCGACAGCACGTGGGGGATGGTGGCCAGCGCCTCGACGAGGGCATCCTCGAAGTCGCTCATGTGGGTGCCGTAGGCCACCTGGAACGGTACGTCGACGCGCTCGTGGGTGTTCTCGCCGCTGGACAGGTTGACCAGCTTGGCCCGCCCCATCAGGGAGTTCGGGATCACGAGCTCGGCGCCGTCCATGCTCACCAGGCGTGTGGACCGCAGTCCGACCTCGACCACCCGGCCGCGGATGTCGCCCTCGACCACCAGGACGTCGCCCAGGCGGAAGGGGGCATCGGTGAGCAGGGACACACCCGCGAACAGGTTGCCGACCGTCTCCTGGGCGGCGAGACCGAGCACCACACCGGCGACACCGGCGGAGGCCAGCCAGCCGGACGGGTCGACCCCCTCCCAGCTCGACAGGATGATGTAGATGGCGACGGCCGCCACCACGATGCGCAGCGCCACCTGGAACATCGGCAGCGCCCGCTGGGCCAGCGCGTCGTCTTCACGGCGCCCCACCGTGGCGTCGAGGAAGTCGGAGGCCGCGTGCAGGGTGACCAGCGACCAGAAGACCACCGCCGCCGCCTGCAGCCCGTCGAAGAACACCTGGGGGAACTTCTCCGGCAGGAGCGAGCCGTCCTTGGCGAGGCCCATGCCCACGAGCAACACGGTGATCCGGATCGCCGTGCGCAGGTGACGCAGGAGCCGGGGATCGATCGGGATCCGAAGCCGGTGGCCGATGAGCTGGCTGACGGGCCCCACGAGCCGGCCCGCGAGCATCGCCGAGGCCCCCGACACCAGCATGGTCAGGCCGGCCATGGCCCAGCGGTGTTCCGTCAGCCACGAGATCGCGGCGCGTCCTTCGGTCAGCATCGTCTCCCACACGTCTCAGCTCCCCATGTCCCGGATCCGCCTGGACCCTACATCAGATGCCGCGGGTCGACATCCACCGTCATCCGCACGCCCCGCATCGGCTCCGCCCCCCAGATGCGGCCCGCGCGCGCCAGGAACGCACGCAACCCGCGGACATCCCCACCCCGAAGGATGATCTGGAAGCGCCAGCGTCCGACGAGCCGGGGCAACGCCGCGGCCGTGGGGCCGAGGACCTGCACGCCGGGGTGTTCCCGGGTGAGGTCGCGCAGCTTGCGGGCCAGCGCGGAGGCCTCGCCCACCACCTTGCGCCGGTCGCCGCCGTCGAGGCGGAGCAGGACCAGGCGTGTGTGGGGTGGATAACGCATCATCTGCCGGATGCGGCTCTCCTTGGCCAGGAACTCCGGCACGGAGCCGAGTGCGTCGAGGGCGTAGTGATCGGGCTTGTAGGTCTGCACGAGCACGCGGCCGGGGACATCGCCACGTCCGGCGCGACCGGCGAGCTGCTTGAGCAGGGCGAAGGTACGCTCGGAGGCCCGGAAGTCGGGCATGCGGAAGCCCTGGTCGGCGGACACCACCACCGCGGTGTGCACGTCCGGGAAGTCGTGGCCCTTGGCGACGATCTGGGTGCCCACGAGCAGCTGGGCCTCCTTGTTGCGGAAGCGCTCGAGCAGGCGATGGTGCGCCCCGCGCACCGCCGTGGTGTCGGCGTCCATCCGGACCATGGAGACATCCGGGAACAGTGCGGTCAGCACCTGCTCCACCTTCTCCGTGCCCTTGCCCATCTGCTGCATCTCGGGCGCCTCGCACACCGGACAGTCACCGCTGAAGGGCCTCTTGAGGCCGCAATAGTGACAGGCCATCGTGGACGACCGGCTGTGCAGGGTCATGGAGATGCCGCAGTTGGGGCACTCGTAGCTGGCCCCGCAGGACTCGCACTGCACCAGGGTGGCGAAGCCGCGGCGGTTGTACAGCACCACCGCCTGCCCTCCCCGGGCGAAGGTCTGCCGCAGGGCGCCGACGACCTCCGGGGCGAACATGGGCCGGCCGCCGTCGGGCCCCTTGTCGACCTTGGTCATGTCGATGAGCTCGACGGAGGGCACCGGCCGCGGCGTGGCGCGCACCGGCAGCCGGAGCATGCCGTAGCGGCCCTCGGTGGCGTTGTGGAAGCTCTCCATGGACGGCGTGGCCGAAGCCAGGACGACCACCGCCCCCTTGCGCCGGCCGAGCACCACCGCCAGGTCCCGGGCATGGTAGGGCACGCCGTCGTCCTGCTTGTAGGAGTCGTCGTGCTCCTCGTCGACCACGATGAGGCCGAGGTCGGAGAAGGGCGCGAACAGGGCCGATCGGGCCCCCACGGCCACGCGGGCCTCGCCGGCGCGGATGCGGCGCCAGTGGGCCAGGCGGTCGCGGGCGGTGAGCCCGGAGTGGAGCACCGCGATGCCGTCGCCGAAGCGTGCCTTGAACCGGCCGACCAGCTGGGGCGTGAGGCCGATCTCGGGCACCAGCACGCACACCTGCTTGCCGGCGTCGAGGGCCGCCTTGGCCGCCCCGAGGAACACCTCCGTCTTGCCCGAGCCGGTGACACCGAAGAGCAGGAAGGTGCCCTCGGCGTCCGGGGCCGTCAGCTCCGCGAGCGCCGCCTGCTGGTGCTCGTTGAGGGCCGGCGGCTCGGCGGCGCCCTGGGGCTGCACGTCCTCGAGCGCCTTGCGATCCTCGCGCTCGCCCCGCTCCACGAGGCCGAGCTCCTCCATCCGCTTGAGCGTGGATCGGCTCGACGCTCCCTGGGCAGCCGCGATCTCGGCGACGTCCAGCGTGCCGCCGGCGGCGGCGAGGGCGCTGATGATGGCCCGCATCCGGGTGCCGTTGGCCGGGGTCTTCACCATCGCCTCGGGCAGTGGAAGTGCGAGCGTGACGGTGGCCACCTTGGCCTGCAGACCGCCGATCTCCTTGTCGACCCACTGGGCGCAGCCGGCCTTCACGAGCCGATCGGCGTGCTTCTTGACCTGCGAGGCCGCCAGCTCCTTGTCGAGCTTGCGGGCCAGGCCCCGCTGGGTGAGCCCGGGCCGGGCGATGACCTCCCGCATCACCAGGAGATCCCCGTCCCGGAGCTGTCCGGCCGTGAGGGCCTCGACGCCCTCGTCGGTGGGCAGCAGGGTGCGGACCGACTTCATCCGCACCTGGGACGGCAGCGCCGTGTGGATCACCATCCCGAGGGGGCTGAGGTAGTAGCCGGCGATCCAGCGGAAGAAGCCGAGCTGCTCCTCGTCGAAGGCCGGCAGCGGATCGACCAGCTGCTTCAGCGGCTTCAGTCGAGCCGCCGGAACATCGCTGGTGTTCGACAGGCCCACGACGTAGCCTGTCTCCAGGCTGCGCCCGAGCGGCACCGCCACCACGTGACCCACCTTGAGATCTGCGGCCAAGGGGGCAGGAATGGCATAGGTGAGGGGTTCGGCGATGGGCCGGGCCACGGCCACCTGGGCGAACCTGTACCCAGCGACCGCGCCGGCGCCCGATACGCCCCGCCGCCCTTCGTTTGCCGTTTCACCCCTGGATGGGTACAGCGCCGACATGCTTGCCAAGACCCCTGCCATCGTCCTCGCCGCTCTATCCGGCGTCGCCCACGCGGACGACCTCACCGACGCCCGCTCCGTGGGCAGCGGCGAACTCACCGTAGCAAATCCGGACGCCAACCCGGCATTCTACGTGAACCCGGCCACCATGGCCCTGTCCCAGCAGTACAACCTGGCAGGCATGGTCTCCTTCGGACCCGGATCGCCCACGAATCGCTACCGATGGGGACTGTCGGCCACCGACTCCCAGTCCAACGACTCCATCTCGCTGGGCATCGCCTACATCGGTACCATCGGCAATCCGACCTTCCGCGACGGCGAGCTTCCGGGCTGGGAGCTCACCGGCACGGATCCCGAGAACCGGAAACTGACAAACGACATCCACCTCGGTGCCGCCACGTCCTTCCTGGATCGCCGGGTCTCGCTGGGTGTCACCGGCTACCTGAGCATCTTCAACAACGACTGGAACGGCAAGGGCACCACCGGCAACCTCACGTTCGGCCTGTCGGCCATGCCCATCCCCCAGCTGGCCCTCGGCGTGTCCGCCCGCGACGTGCTCCCCGTGGGCGAGCAGTTCGATCGGCCCGCCACCGTCACCTTCGGCCTGCACGCCATGCCCCTCGCCTCCGTCCGCCTCGGCGCACAGGCTGCCTGGGCCTGGGAGGGCCTGGACGGCGCGCGGGCCTGGAACGCCAACGCCGGCTTCGAGGCGAGCGTGGAGTCCCTGCGCCTGCGGGGCGGCTACTCCTGGGCCGGCTTCGAGGAGCAGCACCGGGTGCACCTGGGCATCGGCGCGGCCAACGACGCCGGCGACGTCTCCTACGGTCTGTACATCCCGGTCACCGGCACCGACGACATCGGACGAAGCATGGTCCACACGCTGTCCGTCACGCTGTACACCGGCACGCTCGGTCGCCGTCAGGAAGACGACGCGATGATCATGCAGCAGCCCGGTGGGGGCACGCCCTTCGGGAACTGAACCCTGGAGAGGGTCAGTTCCGCAGCTCCACCTTCGCCACGCCGAGACGGAGCTGGCCCGTGCCGCGACGCCGCTCGACGATGGCGTCCGCGGGGTGCAGGCCCAGCTTTCCGAACTGCTGGCGCGCCCGGTAGATGTTCATGTTGAGGTGGGAGATCTTCACGCCGAGGTCGTCGGCGAGCTCCTGCACGCTCACCCAGCCCTGTTCCGGCAGCGAGACGCCATCCGCCCGGTGGGCGTGACGCACCTGGGCCAGCCGGTGCAGGAGGTGGTGGTGCACGCGGTGCTCGAGCTTCAGCTGGCCCGACGGCGAGTTCAGCTCGATGTGCACCTCTTCGCCGTTGCGGGCGACCTGGAAGCCCAGGGTGACCTGCTCGGGCCGCATCTGGGACCACACGTCGCGGGTCTCGAGCACGGGACGAGGAAGCGAGAGGGTCCACAGCTGGCCATCCACCTCGATGACCTCGCCGTCCATCACCGCCCGGATCTCCTGATCGGGGTACACCACGAACCAACCCGTCTCGGTGGAATAGATGAACACGGACGGATCATCGGCATCGGGCAGTCCGATGACGTCGTCTTCGCCCGACACCTGCCCCACGTCGCTGATGGCGTAGGCTTCCGGCGGACCGTCGTCGGCCAGCTCCCAGGTCTCCTCCTCTCGGCCGAAGGCGATGCGGGCGCCCGGCTCCAGGAGGATCCGCTCACCGGGCTCGATGCGCCGCCCGTCGAGGAAGGTGCCGTTGCGGCTCGCGAGGTCGCGCAGCTCCCAGCCCTGCCCCGTCCAGCGGATGGATGCATGGCTGCCGGATACCCAGCTCTCGGGCAGGCACAGGTGCGCGGAGTCCATGCGGCCCACGAGGTGACGGGATCCGAGCCAGTGCTCTCGGCGGGTCCGGGTGTGTAGAAGAACGCCCATCTGTGAGTACTCCTGTCGACGCTCCCATCCTAGGTGAGCGGCCACGAGGACTCAAACCATCCACCGCCGGTATCAGCAAAGCCTGCATGCAGGCGCGCGTTCAGGGCACCCCACGAAGAACGCCCGCCCCTCGGGGGCGGGCGCGCACTGGCGAACACGGGGTGGCACCGCCCCGGAGGGCGGCGCTCCACATCAGTGGTGGTGGCCGCCGTCGCCGTGGGCGTGGCCGTGTGCGATCTCCTCCTCGGAGGCATCGCGCACCGACTCGATGGTGACATCGAAGTGCAGACGCTTGCCCGCGAGGGGGTGGTTGCGGGTGACCGTGACCCGGGCGCCCTTCACGGACTCGATCCACAGGACGACCACTTCGCCGCTGGAGGTCTGGGCGCGGAAGGGCATGCCCGCCTGCAGCTCCATTCCCTTGGGGAAGTCGTTGCGGTGCACGCTCTCGGCGGCGTCCTCGATGAACTCGCCGTAGCCCTCTCCGGGCTCCACGACGACCTGGATCTGCTCACCGGCAGACTTGCCCTCGAGGGCGTTCTCGAGGCCAGGGACGATGTTTCCGTGACCGTGCAGGTAGGCCATGGGCGTGCCGGAGGACTGGTCGAGGACCGTGCCGTCGTCGTCGGACAGCTTGTAGTGGATCTGGACGACCTTGCCGCTGGTGGCCGTGGTGTTGTCGGTCATGGGAACTCCTTCAGTAGACGCGGTTCGTGATGCGCCGACGCAACAGGGGTAGCACGAGCAGCACCAGGGTGCCGAACCCGCCGGGCCCGGGCGCCGTGCGACACCCCGCTCCGTGGAGCTCGCGGGCGGTGGTGCCATCGGGACAGACGGCGGGCCGATCGGGGTCGAACCCCGCAGCCCGCAGATCCGCGGCCATCCGCTCCGCGCAGGTGGGAAGCTCCCGACCACACACGAGACCATCCGCCTCGATCTGCTGGAACGCGAACACCGCATCGCCCGCCAGGGAGCCATCCCCCGCCACCGACAACCGCTCCAGCCCGCTGGGCGTGCACCCGAACGCGTGCTGGCCGACACCCATCAGGCACCTGTGGGCGGCGAGGTGGCCCGTGTCCTGCCAGGCGTTGCCGCCGACGCTGTAGGACATCAGGGCGCCGTCCTGGATGGAGTACCAGCGGTTGTCGACCCAGACGGGCCCGACGAAGGTGGAGGGGCGCCCGTCGAGCTCCTTGACCACGACCGCGTTGACGCCGCCCGAGACCCGCTGCTCCCGGCCGACCCAGCTCCAGGTGGTGCGACCGCGCTCGACGCGGAGGAACACATCGCCCTGGGCGAACCCCACCGGCCGGACGGAGTCGACACCGCCATCCACCGACGGCAGGTCCGTGACCCACTCCGGCTGCAGGCCCCCCGCCAGCCCGAGGCGGAGCAGGCTCGGCTCGGGCAGCGCGCCCGCCAGCCACAGATCGTCGCCCCCAGGCCACATGCCCTGGGGGATGCGGTCGTCGAAGTGCAGCACGGAGGCGGTTCGCCCATCGATGTGACGCAGGAGATCCGCGCTGCCCTGCCCGTCGTCGGCCAGGATCCACAAGGCATCCCGGAACCGCAGGATCTGTCGGACGGTGCCCTGGACCGGCAGGGGCTGCATGTCGCAGAAGCCGTTGGCGCCCTCGTACACGGACCCGTCGACGCCCAGGGCCCAGAACGTGGTGCCGTCCGTGCTGCGCTGCAGGTCGGCCACCGCCACCTCCAGCAGCTCCGGCAGGCACAACGAACCGTACTGCCCCTGCGCCCGCTGCTCCACCGCGCCGAGGGAGGTCCACAGCAGGCCGGGCGTGGCGTGGCTGAGGCTGGTGTCGCAGTGACCGATGCCCTCGAGGTCGAGCACGCCGGCCACCGTGGCCTGCCCCCAGGCCGGCGCCGCAGCCCCGAAGCCCGCCCACGCGAGCCCCACCATCAGCTTGCGAAACATGGCTTTCCCCTTTCAGTACCGCCTTGCCACCCGTCATACCACCGACGGCCTTGACGCACGGGGGCTTTCTTGGCGGAATGGGCGCTCCCACAAGGAGGGTTCCTTGGCTGGTTCCACGTCCATGTCCGTCCGGTTGCTCGGTCTGCTGCTGCTCAGCGGCTGCACCGCCACCGTCACCACGACCAAGCTCGTCCAGGCCGAGCAGGCGCTTCGCGAGGCACGCGAGGTCGGCGCCGACGTGCACGCCACCTTCGAGTACACCGTCGCCGCGCGCAGCTACGAGCAAGCCCTCGAGCTGAGCAGCCACTCCCAGTGGAAGGCCGCCCACGAGCTCGCCGAGACCGCCCTCTCCGAGGCCAGTCGCGCTACCGAGAAGGCCACCCACGGCGACGCCCGCTCCCTCGAGGTCGAGGACGCCGGCGAGGACATCGCCGAGACCGAGCAGTCCACGGCCGAGATCATCGAGTCCGAGCAGAGCGCCCCCGAGCCGGAGCCCCCCCGCGAATACGACGGTGAGGACTTCGGTGAGGAGGAGGAAGCCGCCGAAGACGACGTCTGGGAGGAGGAGCAATGATGCGCTCCGTCCTCTGGCTCACCCTCATGGCCACCATGGGCTCCGGCTGCATCGCCTTGAAGGAGAAGCGCGGCGAGCTCGACCGCACCCTCGAGCACCTCACCCGGGTGCAGAACATGTTCGGTGCCCAGTGCGCGCCGGAGGCCTATGCCAACGCCCGCTCCGCTGCCCAGCTGGCCGAGCAGGCCTTCGAGCTCGGCCTGGCCACCACGGCGTCGGACGCCGCCGACGAGGCCGCCCACTGGACCCGCGTCGCAGCCGAGCAGATCGCCGACTGCAGCGCCTCCGACCGCGACCGCGACCGCATCCCCGATGCCGTCGATCAGTGCCCCGACGAGCCCGAGGACAAGGACGGCGACCGCGACGAGGACGGCTGCCGTGATCTCGATCCCGCCGGTGACGAAGACCACGACGGCATCCGCAACATCGACGACCACTGCGTCGACGAGCCCGAGGACCGCGACGGCCACAACGACGACGACGGCTGCCCCGAGAGCAGCGAGGACTCCGACGGCGACGGCCTCGTCGACGCCGCCGACCAGTGTCCCGACCAGCCCGAGGATCGCGACAACTTCCGCGATGGCGACGGCTGCCCCGACGAGGACAACGACGGCGACGGCATCCTCGACGTCGAGGACAACTGTCCCGGCGCCGCGGAGGATCCGGACTCCTGGGAAGACGAAGACGGCTGTCCGGAGCCCGACAACGACCTCGACGGCATCGGCGACTTCGACGACGACTGCCCGGACGAGTACGGCACGTTCAACAACCACGGTTGCCCCGGCAACGCGCCCGGCGCGATGGCCGCCTCCGGCGGTGGCTCCACCGGCTGGCAGAACAAGCAGATCACCCTGAAGAACACGGTCACCCTCGGCACGGCCCAGGGCACGCTGTCCAGCCGCTCCAAGACCGCTCTCGGCGAGCTCGTCAACCTGATGAACACCACCCCGAACCTGCGGGTGCTCATCCAGGCCCACACCGACACCAGCGTCGGCGGCGAAGACGCCCAGATGGCCCTCACCCAGGCCCAGGCCGAAGAGGTCAAGGCATGGCTCGTGGGTCAGGGCATCGACCCCAGCCGCCTGACCACGCAGGCCGCGGGCGCGTCCAAGCCGGTGGACACCAACCGCACGGCAGCGGGTCGGGCGAACAACCGGCGGGTCGAGTTCTATCGCCTCTGAGCGTGGACGGCGTGCCGCGCTCCAGCCCCGGTCCCGGCCGACGTCACCGCCCCCGGAACCGATCCACCCGGTCTTCCGTGCCCTGCACCAGCCGCTTCACGTTCCCCCGGTGCCGCCACGCCACGAGCAGCGCAATCACCAGGAGCCAGGGGAGCTTGTCGGGCTCGGTGAGCGCCGCGCCGATCACCATCGTCAGGGTGCCCATCAAGGACGCCAGCGACGAGCGCTTGAACAGCGCCAGGAACAGCGACCACACGCCCATGGCCACCAGTCCGAGCCAGGGGGACCACACCAGGACCCCACCGGCGCCGGTGGCCACGCCCTTGCCGCCGCGAAAGCCGAGCCACGGCGTGTAGCAGTGAGCCCAGACGGCCAGGGAGAGGGAGACCCCGATGGTGTCGGTGTCGGCCCCCAGGGCGAGCCCCAGGGCCACCGGCAGCGCCCCCTTGGAGGCGTCGAGCAGGAACACGGGCAGGGCCAGCCGCCAGCCGTACACCCGGGCCACGTTGGTGGCCCCGATGCTCCCGCTGCCGGCCGTCCGCAGGTCGACGGTTCCCCCCGACGCCCGCGCGAGCCAGGGCCCCCAGGGCAGGCTGCCCCACAGGACCGCCACCACCGGGAGCCACCAGGGTTCCATGGTCTACAGCGCGCCGATGGCGGCGAGGACCTGGATGGCCGCCTGGTCGCGCTGGGCCTTCTCGCTGAGGTAGGAGATCCGCACGTTGTCGCGGGACAGCGCCGCCGTCTCGACATCCAGGTAGGTGGCGGAACCAGCCTTGTAGGACAGCTCGGTGAGGCGGTAGTTCTCGTCGGCCAGCGCCAGCTCGCTCTCCACGGAGGTGAGGGCCAGCTCCGCGCGCTCGAGGTCGGCCCAGGCCGTGCGGACGTCCTGCTCCACCTGGCGGAAGGTGAGCTCCTCGATGTTCTCCTGGGCGCGCACCTTGGAGGCCATCTCGCGGGTCTTGCCGATGCGGGCGCCACCGTTGAAGATCTGCCAGTTGAACTGGAAGCCCGTCTGCCACTGGAAGTTCTGGGGCACGAAGCCGGGGATCTGCTGGTAGATCTCGGTGAAGTAGAAGTCGACCGAGGGCATCCAGGTGAGGTCACGGGCCGTGCGCTCGAGCTTCACGGCCTTGCGACGGTGCTCCTCGGCGGAGATGTCGGGCCGCGCATCGAACGCGATGGCCAGGGAGTCCTCGAGGGTCTCGGGCACCATCACCCGATCCCCCACCTCGAGGGGTGTGTCGCCAGGCAGGCCCGTGAGCACCCGGAAGCGCTCCTCGGCATCCACGAGGTTGCGCTGGGCCCCCTCGAGATCGCGGCGCGCGCGGGCGAGCTGCAGCTCCGCCTGCAGCACGACGCGCTGCTCCTCCAGGCCGGCCGCGGTGCGCGCCTTCGCCAGACGGAGTGACTCCTCGGCCGTCTCGATGGACCGCTCGTACACACCCACCGCCTCCCGGACGGCGTCGAGGGTGTAGAACGAGGCCGCCACCTGCACGCGGATCAGCTGTCGCGACCGGGACAGGTCGTCGACCGACGCGTCGTACATCTGCTTGGCGGAGAGCCACGCCGGCAGGGCGCCACCGGAGAAGATCGGCTGGGTGATGTTGAGGTTGCCCGTCCAGGCGGACTTCGCCTGGATAACGATGGGACCGGTCTCCTCGGTGGGCCCACCGGCGCCACCCGCGAGTCCCTGGAGGGCCGGCACGAAGGCATCCTGCAGGAAGGACACCGTGAAGGGTGAGTCCGGGTGGGTGGCCAGCGGCGCGAACACGGCAGGATCGATCTCACCGGGCACGGCGTCGAAGATGACCTCGTTCTGGTTGATGGCGTACTGCGCACCCATGTTGACCTGGGGCAGCAGGGCCGACAGCGCCTGCCACTGGATGGCCTTGTACTGCTTGGTGTTCTCGATCGCGAGCTGCAGATCGATGTTCTCCTCTTCGGCGGCCTGGTAGACCTCCTCGAGGGTGGCCGCCTGGGCGGGCAGGGCCACCATGCCACCTGCGAGGATCGCGAGCATCGCAGCTGCCATCGCAGATCCCTTGCCCATACGTCCCCCTCCTCCGCTGGACCGTCCCCGCATGAATCGGAGCACATCCACCTGGATCGAGTAAAGCGTGGGTACCATGACCAGCGTGAGCACGGTGGCGAAGGTCAGGCCGAAGATGACGGCGATGGCCATCGGGCCCCAGAACTGCGCCGACGAGCTGCCGGTGATGATCCGCAGGTTGACGAAGTCCACCGTGATGCCCAGCGCCATGGGGATGAGGCCGAGCGTGGTGGTGACGGCGGTGAGGATGACCGGCCGGAAGCGGGTGACACCGGCCTTGATGAGCGCATCCTCGACGTCCATGCCCTGCTTGCGGAGCTGCTGGACGTAGTCGAGCAGCACGATGGCGTTGTTCACGACGACGCCGGCCAGGGAGATGACACCGATGCCCGTCATGATGATGCCGAACGCGGTGCCCGTGAAGATGAGACCCCACAACACGCCCACGAGGGACAGCACCACGGTGAACATGATGATGGCCGGCATGGTGATGGAGTTGAACTGGCTCACCAGCACGATGAGGATGAGGAAGATGGCGGAGATCAGCGCCCAGCCGAGGAACGAGGCGGCCTCCGCCTGCTCGTCGTTGGCGCCACCCAGACGCAGGGAGACCCCTTCGGGCGCCTCGTAGGTGTCGATCCAGGCCTGGATCTCCTTCTGCATCTTGTTCTGCAGCGACGGATGGACCACGTCACCGGTGATGGTGACGACCGACTTCTGGTCGATGTGCTCGATGGTGCCGGAGCCGCCGGCCAGCTCGTAGGAGGCCACGGCGGACAGGGGCACGGCGAAGGTGTCGAGCTCCATGTCCTCCTTGCCGGGGATGTGCATGGCCAGGACGTCCTGCAGGCTGTCCCGGTACTCGGGTGCCAGCTCGACCGTGATGTCGTACTCCTCGTCGCCGGCGCGCAGCGCGGAGGCCTTGGTGCCGCTGATCGCGGTGCGCACCGCGGAGCCCACGTCGTTGGTGGACACGCCCACGCGCTTCGCTGCGCCGCGGTTGACCCGCAGACGGAGCTCGGGACGACCGACCCGGTAGTTGTGGGTCAGGTCGGTGGCACCCGCCACCTCTCCGCCGTTGTAGGGCACGGTGAGGCGGCCGATCTGACGGATGACGTCCGGCGCCACAAGACCGAGCTGGTGGAAGTCGTCGCCGGAGATCTCCACCGAGATGGGATCTCCCACCGGCGGCCCCATCTCCTCGGGGTTCACGGCGATGTCGGCACCGGGGATCATCGCCACGGCCTCGCGGATGCGGGCGATGGTCTCGTCGGTGTCCTCGACGCGGATGGGCTCCCCTTCCTCGGCCTTCTCCCTCGTGGGCAGGAAGTCCACCGAGATGCGGGCGGCGTTGGTCTGCTCGGAGGCGCCGGCCATGGGGTTGGACGACCCGGACACACCGACCTCGGACACGTAGATGTCGACGTTCTCCTCGCTGGCGAGGATGCCTTCGATGCGTCGCACCACCTTGTCGGTGGCCTCGAGGTCGGCTCCCTCGGGAAGCTTCACGGACACCACCGCGCGATCGGGCTCGGTGGACGGGAAGAACTCCACACCGTGGTTGAGGAAGCCATAGGCGACCACCGAGAACACCAGGGTGCCGGCTCCGATCAGGGCCGAGCGGTAGCGGTGGTGGATGGACCACTTGAGCGCGCCCACGTACTTCCGCATGACGGGCGACAGGCTGGACTCGTCGACAGGCTTGTCGACCAGGTGGCTCGCCTCCTCCTCGCTGACCCCTTCCTGGATCAGCTCCTCACCCTTCTTGCGCTGCAGGCGCATCCACTGGGAGGCGGCCACGGGCAGGATGGCGACGGCCACCACCAGCGATGCGGTGAGCACGATGATGACGGTCTTGGGCAGGTAGCCCATGAACTGGCCCATGATGCCCGACCAGAACACCATCGGGAAGAAGGCGGCGACGGTGGTGGCCGTGGAGGCTGCGACCGCCATGGCCACCTCGCGCGTGCCCACGATGGCCGCTTCCTTCAGGGGCAGGCCCTCCTCGAGGTGCCGGTAGATGTTCTCGACCACCACGATCGCGTTGTCGACCAGCATGCCCAGCGCCAGGATGAGGCTGAAGAGCACGACCATGTTCAGCGTGAAGCCGAGGGCATCGAGCACCAGGAAGCTGATGAGCATCGACAGGGGGATGGCCACGGCCACGAACAGGCTGTTGCGGGCGCCCATGAAGACGAGCAGCACGGCCACCACGAGGATGAGCGCGGTGACGATGTTGTTCTCGAGCTCGGAGACCATGTCCTCGATGGCCTCGGACTGGTCGGCGGTGACCTTGTAGGTGACGCCGTCCGGCCAGTCGCCGGACTCGAGGGCCACCAGCTCCTTGATGCCGTCGGCGACTTCCAGGATGTTGGCACCGGTGCGCTTCTTGACCGACAGCGTGACCGAGGGAACCCCGTTCATGCGGGCGTAGGTGCTGCGCTCCTCGAAGCCATCGACCACGCGGGCCAGGTCGCTCACGAAGACGGGTCGATCGCCCACCCTCTTGATCGCGACCTCCTCCACCTGCCGGGCGTCGGTGAACTCACCGGGGGTGCGGAGCAGGTAGGTGCCGGAGCCCACGGTGACGTTGCCACCGGGGATGTTGACGTTCTCGTTCTGGATGGCGCCGATGACGTCGTTCATGCCCAGACCGAAGTGTGTCAGGCGCTCGGGGTAGACCTGCACGAGGATCTCGCGCTCCCGACCGCCGGTGACACCGGCCTCGAGCACGCCGGGCAGGCGCACGACCTTCTCCTCCAGATCCTCGGCCAGGGACTTGAGCCCCTGCTCGTCCACGCCGCCGGCCAGGGTGACCAGGAGGACGGGGATGTCGGAGAAGGAGACCTCCGCCACGGTGGGATCCTCGGCGTCGTCCGGCAGCTTGGGCCGCGCGCGGTTGACGCGATCGCGGACCTTCTGCAGGGCGTCGTCGATGTCGACCTCGGGCTCGAACTCGATGGAGACCACCGACAGGCCCTCGGCGGAGGACGACGACATCTTCTTCACGTCGGTGAGCGACGCGAGCTCGTCTTCGAGGGGGTTGGTCACGAGACCCTCGATGTCCTCCGGCGCCACGCCGATGTAGGGCGTGGTGACCAGGACCACCGGGATCTCGACGTCCGGTGCCGACTCACGGGGAAGCTCGAGATAGGCCCGGCCGCCGAAGAGGACGGCGACCAGGACGAGCAACGCAACCGTCACGGCCCTCTGTACCAATGCACGAATCATGGGAAATGCCTCGCTTCGGTTGCGTCCGTCAGTAGGTGACCCGGCCTGCTTCGCAGCAGACGCCTTCACGGGCGAGCACGAGCACGTCGCCGTCGACCAGATCGTGCTGACCGGTGGTGACCACCTTGTCGCCGACGCTCAGGCCGTCCGTGACGACCACCTGGCCGGACACGACGTCGCCGAGGGTGAGTTCACGCCATCGGGCGATGTTGTCGTCACCGACCACGAACACGCCGTAGCCGTCGAGCCGCGTGACCAGCCAGTCCTGGGGAAGGACCACCACGTCGTCCCGGATGGGGCGCTGCACCTTGACCCGGGCGATCATGCCGGGGAGCAGCGTGCGGTCGGGGTTGGGCACCTCCACTTCGACCATGAAGGATCGGGTGGACAGGTTGGCGACGGGGCTGACCCGGCTGACGACGCCGGGCACCGACGCGCCGCGGGCGGCGGTGGTGACCTGGGCCTCCATGCCCTCCTGCAGCGCCACGATGTCGCGGTCGGACACCGACAGGGACACCTTCAGGGGGTCGAGCTGGACCAGGCGCGCCACGGGGGCACCGGGGCCGACCACCTCTCCGACGTCGAGATCCATCTCACCGACGACCCCGCTGAAGGGTGCGGTGATGGTGGCCCGCTCCAGGGAGTTGCGGGCGAGCCGCACCTGGGACTTGGCCACGTCGACCTGGGTGCGCAGGCCCTCCACCTGGGCCGCGATGGCCATCTCGCCCAGCTGCTCGAGACGGCTGAGGTCGTCCTCTGCCTGGGCGAGCTGTGCCTTGGCCTGCTCGAGGCTCGCGAGCTTGGGCTCCCGGTCGATCCAGGCGATCGTCTGGCCCTTCTTCACCTCTTCGCCCTCGTGGACGAAGACCTTCTCGACGAAGCCGCCGTAGGCGGAGGCGAGGATGGCATCCTCGGAGCCCTCGAACTCACCGGGCAGGTCCAGGGTGAAGTCGAGGGCGCTCGTCTGCAGGACGGCGGCCTCGACACGGGTGGCGGAGACGTCCGGGGCCGTGCGCTCGGCACGCTCGGTCTCACCACCGCTCTCGTCACCACCACAGGCCAGGAGGCCCATCGCCAGCATCAGCATCATGCGGTTCATCGTGCTTGGACTCCATGAAGAAACAGATCGAAGAGGTCTTCCGCCTGGGATGCGGCTTCCTGCCAACCGAGGACGCCGGCCCAGGTGTGGGTGTTGCAGGCCCCGAGGATGCTCAGGGCGACGGAGATGGGATCGCGGCGCAGCGCCAGCCGGCCTTCGGCCTCGCCCGCCTCCAGTGCGGTCGCGATGGCCTGGACCACGCGGATGGTGACGTTGCCGGCATCGTGCTCGGGCAGCGACTCGGCGCCCACGGGGGCGAACACCAGGGTCATGAGACGCAGGCTGTCGGTGTCGTCGAGCCCCTCGCGGACCATGCGGGCCATGAACTGCCGGAGCCGCTCGACCGCATCGAGGGAGGCGCACTCGAGGGTGTCGGCGATGAGGGCCTCGAGCGCGAGCATGCGCGCGCGGACGACCTCCCGGAAGAGCCCCTCCTTGCCCTCGAAGTAGTAGTACAGCGTCGGCTTGGTGACCCCTGCCTCCTGCACCACCTGGCGCACGGAGGTGGCCGCGTACCCCTGCTGCCCGAACAACCGGGTCGCCACTTCCATGATGCGCTCACGCACCGTCGCGTTCGTCTCCGCCAACGTGCCTCCGGCCTGCTTCGTCCGCCCACCTACCGAACGGTAGGTAGGGCCATCGCGCGCCCCCATGGCCCGGTCGGTCCTCGCTGTCGATGGTTGAGGACCCCCTCCACCCGACGAGGTAGCCCGCATGCACCGGCACGAAACGCAGCGGGTTGCGGCATCCCCCCGGTCTGTCCGTGCTTTCGGCGTACGGCACGCCCCTCGCGCTCCGCCGTCATCGTTTGTCATCGGAACGGATCGGAACGGAACGGGGTCCATGGCCTTTCTTCGCCATCCTTGCCACGCCGTCACCGGATCTCCACCGTCCATCTGCTAGGTTTGCCCCGCACGCGAGAGGCGTTCGAGGGGGAAGCATGAAGCGTCTGGTACTGGCATTGGCACTGTTGACCGGAGGCTGTGATGTGGCCGGTGTGTCCGGCGACGACACGGGCCTGTCCGCCACCGACACCGCGGTTGTCACCGGTGATACCGGCACACCCGCCCAGGGCGAGCCGGTCACCACCTGCGCCAACGACTTCGAGCCCGTGCAGGGCCAGGTCTGCCGGGTCATCCCGGGCAGCAACGGGTGGCAGCTGCTGCAGGGCGACGTGCTGGCCCCCTACGAGGTGTTCGAGCACGGCACGGTCCTGCTCGATTCCGACGGCATGATCGCCTGCACCGGCTGCGACTGCGCAGACGAGCCCGAGGCGGCGGACGCCACCGTGATCAACTGCCCCGAGGGCGTCATCTCGGCCGGTCTGGTCAACCCCCACGAGCACATCACGTACTCCGAGAACGCTCCCCTGCCCCCGTCCAGCACGCGGTACGACCACCGCCACGAGTGGCGCGAGGCCCTGTCCACCCCGTCGAATCCCAGCGGCACCACCCAGACCAGCGCCGGCACGCGGTGGGTCGAGCTGCGGCAGGCCTTCGGCGGCGCCACCACCCTCGTGGGATCGGGCCGTGCCACCGGCATGCTGCGCAACCCGGACGGCGGCGGGGCCCACAACCTCGGCATCGACCTGCCCTATGTCGACAACGAGACCTTCCCCCTCGGCGACGCCAACCGACAGTTCCGATCCGGGTGCGGCTGGAACTACACCACCGATGCCTGGGCGGCCCTGCAGTCGGAGGCCTACGTGCCCCACATCGCCGAGGGCATCGACGACTACGCCGCCGAGGAGGCCCGCTGCACCACGTCGATGTTCGACGGGGCCCGCGACTTCACCAACAGCAACGCCGCCCACGTGCACGCCATCGGCCTCACCACCGAGCAGTACCGCATCATGGCGGATGCGGGCACGGTGCTCGTGTGGTCGCCACGGTCCAACCTGTCGCTGTACAGCCAGACCGCCCAGGTCGCCCTGTTCGAGCGCATGGCGGGCCACATCGCACTGAGCACCGACTGGTCCTACTCCGGATCCATCCACATGGTCCGCGAGCTGGCCTGCGCCGCGGCGTTCAACGAGAACAACCTGTCCGGCCACTTCTCGGACGGCGACCTGTGGCGCATGGCCACCCTCGGCGCCGCCCGGGCGCTCCAGGCCGACCACATGATCGGCGCCCTCCTGCCCGGCATGGTGGGCGACATCGCCGTGTTCGACGGCCGGCAGCGCGCGCACCACCGCGCGGTCATCGACGCCGGCGCCGACGACGTGCGCCTGGTGCTCCGCGGTGGCGTGCCGCTGCTCGGAGAGGCGTACACCGTGGGGGAGCTGCGGGACGACTGCGACCCCGTCGACGTGTGCGGCACCGGGTTCGCCGTGTGCACCGAGGGAGAGTACGGCGTGAGCCTGGCCGAGCTGCAGGCCGACGCCGCTGGCGCCTATCCGCTGTTCTTCTGCGACGACGTGCCCACGAACGAGCCCAGCTGCGTGCCCGCCCGCGACGACGCCACCGGCACCTGGCCCGGCCTGCCCACCGATGGCGATGCCGATGGCGATGGGCTGGCCGACGAAGCCGACAACTGCCCCCTGATCTTCAACCCGGTGCGCCCCATGGACGGCGGCGTGCAGCCGGATCTCGACGACGACGGCATCGGGGATGCCTGCGACCCCACGCCCCTGGATCTGGACCCGGACGACGACGGCCTGCTGCTGCTCGACGACAACTGCTGGCTGATGCCCAACGAGGACCAGGCAGACGCCGATGGCGACGGCCTCGGCGACGCGTGCGACGTCTGCCCCGACGCCATCTCTCCCGAGGGCCCCTGTCCGCCGGCCTCCGCCACGGTTCCCGACATCCGCACGGACCTGTCGGACGACGTGGTGGTCACGGTGTCCGCCGTGGTCGTCACCGGCGTGGGCAGCTCGGGCTTCTACATCCAGGATCCCACCGTCACCGACGGCATCGACGCGGGCCTGTACGTGTACACGGGGTCGTCTCCCGGTGTCGACGTGGGCGACGAGGTCACGGTCACCGGCACCACGGCCACCTACTACGGCGAGCGGCAGCTCACCGACGGCCAGGCGTCCGTCACGGGCACCGGCACCATCACGCCCCTCAGCCTGACCGCCAGCGAGGCCACCTCGGAGGACTACGAGGGCGTGCTGGTCACCGTCAGCGGCACCGTCACCAGCACGGCCTACGACTGCACCGACGACCACGGCAGCTGCGGTGACGAGAACCTGTGGGAAGTGGGCGGCGCGTCCGGCGTCGTGGTGTACGACCGCCTGTACGAAGGCGCCGACTGGGCCGACCACATCGGCGGGGTTCCCGTCACCGGCGTGATGGGGTGGCGGTTCGACCGGCGCCGGCTGATGCCGCGCGCCGCCGGGGACTTCTCACCGCTGGACTGAGGTGCGTATCGGTCCATTTCTCGCAAGTCACGCTTCGGCGCTCAACAGCGCTTGCGTAGCCCACTTGTACCACCCAAACCACCTGCAGGATCCGCCTACTGCTAGCGTACAATAGGCATTCCTCACGAATTGCAGGCCCGTCACTTCTTCCAGGTATGAGAATTGCACCACCGATAGATGCCCCACTCGGTATCCAATCGGGCAGCCTCAAAACCGCTTGGGCGGCAGCCAGAAATAGGCTTAGAAAGCCACAATCAGAGGATCGACGGATCCGTCAAGAATTTACTCCGAGATCCGACTTCATCTGTGGTATGCTCATCGCAGTCGGACGAAAGCCGAGGCTGTTGCAGCAGCCTCGGCTTCCTAGGAATCACTGCTCTGCCTAGGCCGAACGATGAGTGGATTCGATATCCAGCGGCATTGTCGCCTACTGAGACTCTCATCGTCAAGCGTCAGAATGAAATGAGAGCTATCAACCAGTAGAGGCGAAAATCACTACGCTCACTTGTACAGCCCGTGGCTGTTGCTGCGGCGCACCCGTTGTGATTCGTACGATCAATGGTCGTCGTGTTCCGATTCACATCTGACGCCTGTCCGCGCTTCACTCCTTAGAGTGAACAGGGGATGGATTGGCCTTTGCCAGCGAGGCTGCGGCACGAGGCTAGTCAAGGGAGCAGACGAATCGTCTGCTCCCTTTTTTCCCGAAGCTCCAACAACTGGGAATGACCGAGTTCCGTTCGACCGACGCCGGCTGATGCCGCGCGCCGCCGGGGACTTCTCACCGCTGGACTGACGCCGCAGCCGCTCACTGCATCCCGAACAGGCTCTTGCGCCACGCCACCTCGGTGGGGGACGCCACGTCCTCGTACATCAGTCCCCAGCGTTCGCGCACGGGCTCGCCCAGCGTGAAGGGGATGGTGCGGATCAGGCCCTCGCGGGACACGAGCAGCTCCACCTTGTCGCCGGGCGAGTGCTTGAGCAGGTCGGCGGCCACGGCGCCCCCCTTCATGCGGCGGCCTTCCACCGCGATGATCTCGTCGCCCACGGCGAGCACGTTGAAGGCGGGGCCGTCGCGGCGCACGGACCGGACGTCGGCGCCGTCGAGCTCGATGCCGAGCCAGCCGCCCTCCCGGGGCTCCCAGGGCTCCAGCACCATGCCGAAGGCGTCGAGGGCGGGCGTGAGATCGACATCACCGGGCTCGTCGATCATGGCGTGCATGGCATCGTCGAGGGACCGGCCGGCCACGTCGTCGACGACGCCCCGGAACTCGGCCTCGCTGTAGCCGTTGGGGTAGCGCTTCCATGCCTCGAGGAGCACGTCGTCGAGGCTGCGACGGTTCAAGGTGGCCTTGCGGATCATGCCGTCGAGGACCCAGCCCACCATGGCACCCTTGCGGTAGTAGCCGACGTCGGAGTTCTTGTACTGCTCGTCGGGCCGGTAGAACTTGATCCACGCATCCCAGCTCGACTCGGCGAGGGAGCGCACGTGCCGGCCCGGCCGCTCCTTGACGCGGCCGATGTTCTCACCCATGGCGTCCATCCAGGCTTCCGGCGACATCAGGCCCGCCCGCACGAGCAGCAGATCGTCGTAGTAGCTGGTGAGCCCCTCGGCGACCCACAGGCTGGTGGTGTAGACCTCGTGCTCGTAGTCGAAGGGGCCGAGGCCGTCGGGACGCAGGCGCTTGACGTTCCAGGTGTGGAAGAACTCGTGGCTGACGAGTCCGAGCCAGTCCACGTACTGGTCATCGCTCTCCATCTGGTCGGTGAAGGTCATCATCAGCGTGGAGTCGGCGTGCTCGAGCCCGCCCCGGGTGTTCACCACGGCGTTCAGGAACACGTACCGCTCGTAGGGAATCTCGCCCCAGAAGTCGATCTGGGTCTTCACGAGGGTGACGACGTCCTCGTGGGCCCGCTCGAGATCCCAGGCGGACACATCCCCGAGGTGGACGATCTCGTGGGGCACGCCACGGACGGTGAAGCGGTGGCGGGTGAGCTTGCCGGCCATGATGGGGGAGTCGATGAGCTCGTCGACATCCGCAGCGACCCAGGCGAGGTTGCCGTCGGGATCGAGTCCGGTGGCCGCGTCCTTCCAGGGTCCGTCGAGGGACACCCGCAGGGGACCACCGACACGCTCGGGAAAGATGAAGGTGGCCGCGCCGTTGAGGATCAGCTTCTCTTCGTCGATCCAGTTGGTGCGGACGCTGAGCGTGCGACCGTACAGGCGGTAGCGCAGCTCGGTCTTCTTGCCGGCGTCGCACTGCACCCGCCAGCGGTTCTTCGCGGTCTTCTCCGCTCGACCGTTCTCGGAGCGGACGTCCTCCACATGGCCGCTGTAGTCACGCACGACGTAGGAGCCCGGGGTCCAGGTGGCCATCCACCACTCGAGCTCGCCGGACCCCGGGCACGTGGTGGTGGCCACGACGTCCATCAGGTGGGCGCCGGCGTGGGGCGCACTGAGGCGGTACCCGACCGCCGCCCCCTTGGCTCCGGCCCCCTGCTGCTGCGCAGGCGCCTCCCCTGCCTCGGCGGACGGAGCCTCGTCGCCGGCCTCGACGGGCACAGGCACCGGCTCGTCGCTCGTCGGCTCGGGCGCTCCCGTACAAGCCGCCAGGAGCATCGCACTCCACCACATCCCTTCACGCATCCAAGGCCTCCGTACTGACGGGACAGCATGATCCGCACGGTGCGTTCACGCAAGGTTCCCGGTCAGACCCCGAGGCCAGGGGATCGGATGGCGGGGCGGTGGCGTGAGGGAGTGGAAGGACGGAGCCGACGACGGTCCGAGGTGACCTCGTACCGCCGTGCAGCCCGTTTCCACTCAGCAGTCGTCGTTGTAGCTCGTGACGCAGATCAGCCCGACGTCGAGCATCATGTCGTCGATGCCGCTCTCGCACAGGTTGTAGTTGTTGTGGAAGTCGCAGGATCCCGTCACGGAGGTCAGGCCGGACAGGTCGGAGACATCGGTGAGCGAAGGGTTGTTCTGGAACAGGATCGACCCACCGATGGTCTGCAGGTTGCGCAGTCCGTACAGGTCCTCGAGGTCGTCGTTGTACCGGATGTCGAGGTCCCCCCCCACGGTGACGAGCGCGCTCAAGCCGTCGACCGACACGAGCTGGCCCATGGACTGGATCTGCAGGTGGTTCCCGATGGAGGTCAACGCGCCAAGGCCGTCCACGTCCGCCAACCAGGCGTTGTTGTACAGGCGGAGGTAGCCGGAGACCGTCGTCAGGGACGACAGGCCGTCCACGTGGATCAGTTGGGGGTTGTACTCCAGGTGCACGTCACCATCGATGGTTTCCACCCCTGACAGACCGTCGAGGTCGTCGAGGTCGTTGCAGCTGTAGACGTACAGGCTACCACCGAGATCGCCGATCCCCGACAGGCCGTCGACGTCCTCCAGGTTCCACATGCGGTTGAGCTCGAGGCCACCACCGACGTGGGTCAGGGACGAGAGGTCGTCGAGGCTGCCCAGGCTGCTCAGGCTGACCAGGGACAGATCCCCTCCGACGGATGTCAGCGACGACAGACCCTGCAGGTCCGTCAGGTTGGTGAGGGACTCCAGTCGCAGATCCCCGGAGACCTCCTCGAGGGAGGTGAGCATGGTGAGCGAGTGGGGCGTGCCATTCCAGTTGAACGCGAGCCGGGCATCTCCATCGACCACCTCGACGTTCTCGAGCATCGTGGCACCGAGGAACAGGTTCGCTCCCTGCAGGTCGAGACCGCCGGTCTGGGTGAGGCTGTCGAGCCCCTCCACGTCCACCAGGTTCGACCAGCCCACCAGCTGCAGCGGGCCGCCCATCCCCGCGAGGCCCGACAGGGCGTCGAGGGTGGTCACGCCGGGGAGGCCCTGCAGCGCCAGACCGCCGTCGAGCCAGGTGAGTCCACCCAGGGCGTCGAGGCCATCGAGCTTCGGCAGGAACCGGAACTCGAAGGAACCTGCCCAGCTGGTGGTGCCGCCCAGCACGTCGATGCTGGTCAAGGCCGGCAGGTTGTACAGCCTGAGCGGGTCCGCGGAGGCCAGCGACGTGAGACCATCGAGGTCGGTGAGCCGCGGGAGGTTGTCCAGGTCGAGGGTGCCATGGACCGTGACGAGGGCCCCGAGACCGGCGACGTCGTCCACCAGCGGGAGCTGGGACAGACGGACGCTCCCCGCCTCCACGAGCCCCGAGAGGCCGTCCAGGTGCTGCAGCTCCGGCAGGAACGACAGCGTGAGTTCCTCGTCCACCTGGGTCAGGTGGGACAGGCCGTCCACGTCCTCGAGCTCCGGCACGTTGACGATCTCGACGGCCCCGGCCCTCGTCAGGCCACCGAGCCCGTCGACACCTGTGAGGGCAGGCATGGTCTCGATGGTGAGCCGCCCCGTGATGGTGTGCACGTTGGACAGGCCGCCGAGGTCGTCGAGGACCTCGAGTCCCCGCAGGGTGAGTCCGCCGATCTGCTTCAGGGACGCGAGCCCGTCGATGCGGGTGAGGACGGGGGCATCGACGATGCGCAGGGTACCGTCGATGGTGCCCAGGTTGCCGAGGGAGGGGACGTCCTCGAGGTTGGAGCCCGTGAGGGTGACATCGCCCGTGACCCGGCTGAACGTGGCCAGCATCTCGAAGTCGCGGCTGTTGCGGGCCACGAAGTCACCATCCAGGATCAGTTCTCCCGGGGTCGGCGTGCCCGTGTCGTCCCCCTGCCCTTCCCAGCCGTCACCGTACAGCGTGACGGCCGAGCCGTCCGGACACTCCATCATGTAGGTGCCGTCCCCCTGGGGGGTCACCGTACAGCTGCCGTCGCCCGCCGCGGGCTCGACACAACCAGAGAGCGCCGCCAGGGCAGCCAACGAAATCAGTACGCGCATGTCATCTCCAAGCGATGGCCGGCACTGTACCGATGAGGTGCAACTCCTGTCATGCCCAGTTCCAGCCGGTTCCACGGCGGTCGCAGCGCGCCCCCGAGCCAGCTGACCCCGATCCCTCCCCTCCACCGACGCGTTCCGCCCGTTCGCGCGCGCGGCACCCCGTACGTCGCGAAGCGACCCACAAGGCCTACGGCCGCGCAGCCACGCCGGCGGCGCAGGCCAGCCGAAGGCGCTGAAGGGCCGGCAGGCCCATCGCCGCGAGCCGCGTGTGCCGAAGGCACACCCACGGCGTCACGAACCAGCGCCCCCCACGACCACCACCACCAGCGAGGCCGCTGCCGTGCGTGCGGAACGAGGAGCAGCGCGACGACGGGCCGCGCGTGCGTCAGCGGCCGCAGCGGCTCCCCGCCCCCTCACCCGCCCCGCCACAGGCCAAGAAAAGCGAAAGCAATCCCAGAGAGATTGCTTCAGAGGCACGCACGAGGGATGCGCAGCGTCAGCGCGGTGGTGGGTAGGACCAAGGGGTGAAGCGTACCTCTGTACGCGAGCCCCGAAGGGACACCCCCACCACCGTGCTGGCGCAAGCAGCCCGTCTCTCAGACCGGCGCAGGACCGGCGAAGACGACATCCTCAGGCAGGTCGAGCTTGTCCATGGCGGCCTGGAAGACCTCGGCCAGCTTGTTGGCGTTGGCCTTGTACTCCTCGAGGTCGTCCCATGCGTTGCGGGGGTCGAGCACCTCGGCGGGGACGCCGGGCACGGACTTGGGGACGTGCATCTTGAAGACGGGGTCGAACCAGAAGTTCGACTCGTCCATGTCGATCTCGCCGTCGCGGACGGCGTTGATGATCGCCTTGGAGACGAGGATGTCGACGCGCTTGCGGTCGGAGCTGGCCTTGCCGAGCCAGCCGGTGTTCACCAGCCAGATCTCGGTGCCGTGGGTCTTCACCAGGTCGGCGAGCAGCTCCATGTAGTACACGGGCTTGAGCGGCATGAAGGGCTTGCCGAAGAACGCGGAGAAGGTGGGCATGGGCTCGGTGATGCCCTTCTCGGTGCCGGGCATCTTCGAGGTGAAGCCGGCCGCGAAGTGGTACATGCCACCCTCGACGCTCAGGCGAGCGACGGGAGGCAGGACGCCGTAGCCGTCGGCGGTCAGGAACGTGATGTTCTTGGGCGCGCCGGTCATGCCGGAGGGCTTGGCGGTGTCGACGAAGTCGAGGGGGTAGCCCACGCGGCCGTTGGCGGTGAGGGAGTCGTTGTCGTAGTCGACCTCGCCGTTCTCACCCACGAAGATGTTCTCGGCGGTGGTGCCGAAACCGATGGCGTCGTAGGTCTCGGGCTCCTTGTCGCGGCGCAGGCCGTCGGTCTTGGCGTACTGGCCGCCCTCCATGTTGGAGATGACCGCATGGGCGGGGCCGTGGATGTCGACGACGATCTGGTCGTCGGCCACGGGGTAGCCGGTGTTCGACAGGGTGGTCTTGCCGGTGCCGGACAGGCCGGCGTGGATGGCCGATGCACCGTTGGTGCCCTCGGAGGCGCCGGCGTGCATGGTGAGGATGCCCTTCAGGGGCAGGCGGAAGTTCTGCACGGCGAAGATGCTCTTCTTGATCTGGCCGTGGTACTTCGTGCCGCCGATGATGGTGGTCTTCTGGGCGAGGTTGGTGATGATGAAGGCATCACCGTTGGTGCCGTCCTCGGCGTCGGCCTTGACGTCGGGGGCGTGCAGGATGGTCCAGCCGGGCTCGAAGCCGCTGAGCTGGTCATCGGTGGGGCGCATGAACAGGTTGGTGGCGAACAGGGCGCCGGGTGCGCGGCTGGTGACCACGCGGACGTTCAGCACGGACTGGGGCGTGCGGGAGGACACGCCGTCGATGACGTACAGATCGCCATCCGCGGACAGGTGCTCGACGACGCGGGCCTTGAGCTTGTCGAACACGGCGGGTGCGATCGGCAGGTTGTCGAACTCGCCCTCGGCCGGGTTGCCCCAGTTGATGAGCTCGTCGAGGGACTTGCCGTTGAAGCGTGCCTCGGGGTCGTTCACGTAGAAGGAGCTCTTGGCGGCACGACCGAAGTAGGGTGCGGTGTGCTGCAGCAGGGCGCCGTTCTTCAGCACCTGAGCCTGCTCCCGTTGCACGGCAGCCTGGTACAGGGTGTCCACGCTGGGGTTGCGGTACACGTGGGCGGAGGGCGTGATGCCTGCCGTGGTCACGAGGTTGCGAGCGTCCTGGAACAGAGAAGCGTCTTTGGCCGGCATGGGAACCTGACTCCTGGGAGAGGTCTTTGGCGGATAATCCTAAAAGGAGGCGGACTGAATACGTCGGCGCGATCGGCGAGGCACCCATCGACACACAACCATGACACCAAAATGGCGATCCGCGGCCCCCTCGTAGCCGGGTGCCAACGATGGATCCAAGGCTGAAAGGGGACAAAAACGGTCCCATGTCGTCACCCCGGTCGGTTCCCGAGCCCCAAGCGCCACAATCGCCCCAGACAGCCCCTCCCGACCCGTGTCCACAGGGTGTCGACACGGATCCCGAAGCCGATCCGGAAGCCGGTCTCGAGACCAGGATCGACCACGAGCCCGACGCCGGGCTCGAGGCCTCCCCCAGCGAGGCCGCTGCCGTGCGTGCGGAACGAGGAGCAACGCGACGACGGGCCGCGCGTGCGTCAGCGGCCGCAGCGCCCCCGCGCCCCCTCCGCGCAACGGGTTGGGGGGCGCCCGGACGCCGAAGGCGTCGCGCCCACCAACCACGCCGGCCCCGCACCACGGGTTGGGGGGCGCCCGGACGCCGAAGGCGTCGCGCCCACCAACCACGCCGACCCCGCACCACGGGTTGGGGGGCGCCCGGACGCCGAAGGCGTCGCGCCCACCAACCACGCCGGCCCCGCGCCCCCTCCGCACCACGGGTTGGGGGGCGCCCGGACGCCGAAGGCGTCGCGCCCACCAACCACGCCGACCCGCCGAGATCCGGCTCCCCAAGAACAGCGAAAGCAATCCCAGAGGATTGCTTCAGCCGCACACCCAAGGCATGCGGCGCTGCGGGCCGTCCCAGGCGAGGAACAAGCGACAGGCCGTACCTCTGTACGGCCGGAGCGCAGTGACGAAGAATGGGGCGACCCGCAGCGTCGCAGGCCGCCCCCCCTTCGATCAGACGAGGAAGAGCATCTCTCGGTACTTCGGCATGCTCCACAGCTCGTCGGGAACCACACCCTCGATGCCGTCGACGGCAGCGCGCAGGGCGTCGAACGCCGGCAGGACGTTCTCGACGTAGGCCTGGGCATGGTCGTCGGCCTTGGCGGAGGCCTCGAACGCGGCGTCCATGGCGGCGCGAGCGGCCTGGGCCTCGTTGATGAGGGCAGACAGCTTGTTCAGGCGACGGGCGTCGGCCTCGGTGTCGATGGCCACGCCAGCGGACTGGATGTCGAGCAGGGCCTTGAAGTCGCGGGCGACCTTGGCGCGGTAGCCGAGGGCCACGGGCAGGATCATCTCGTCGACGAGGATGCGCATGGCGTCGCCCTCGATGTCGACGGCGGTGACGTACTGCTCGTTGAAGATGTGGAAGCGTGCGTCGAGCTCGGCCGGGGACAGGACCCGGTGCCGGTCGAACAGCTCGATGACCTCCTTGGAGGTGAGCTCCTTGAGCGCCTCGGGGGTCTTCTTCAGGTTCTTCAGACCACGCTTGGCTGCCTCGACAACCCACTCGTCGGAGTAGCCGTCGCCCTCGAAGCGGATGGCGCTGGACTCACGGATGGCTTCCTGGATGGCCTTGAACACACCCTCGGAGCCGCCACCGAAGTGGTTGATCCAGGCGACGATCTGGCGCATGCCCTCGGCCACGATGGTGTTGAGCACCGTGGTGGACCAGCCGGGGTTCTGATCGGAACCGACGGCGCGGAACTCGAACTTGTTGCCCGTGAAGGCCATCGGCGAGGTGCGGTTGCGGTCGGTGTTGTCCTGCATGACGTGGGGGATGGAGGACACGCCGAGCTCGAGCATCGCCTGGTCGGGGTTCTCCGGCAGGTCGCCGCCGCCCTCGATGGCGTCACAGATGCGGGTGAGCATCTGGCCGAGGAACACGGAGATGATGGCAGGAGGAGCCTCGTTGGCACCCAGGCGGAAGTCGTTGCCGTAGGAGGCGACGGACGCGCGCATCAGGCCCTGGTAGCGGTAGACGCCCAGCAGCACGGAGGCCAGCACGGCCAGGAAGCGCAGGTTCTCGACGGGGTTGTCGCCGGGCTCGAGGAGGTTCTCACCACCTGCGGACAGGGCCCAGTTGTTGTGCTTGCCGGAGCCGTTGATGCCCGCGAAGGGCTTCTCGGCCAGCAGCACCTTGAAGTCGTGACGCAGGGCCACGCGGCGCAGCACCTCGGCGATCAGCTGGTTGTGATCCACACCGACGTTGGCCTCGGAGTAGATGGGCGCGATCTCGTACTGGGAGGGTGCGACCTCGTTGTGACGGGTCTTCGCGGGGACGCCGAGCTTGTACAGCTCGAGCTCGACCTCGGCCATGTAGGCCAGCACGCGGGGCGTGATGGAGCCGAAGTAGTGGTCGTCGAGGGACTGACCCTTCGGGGGGGCCATGCCGGCCACGGTGCGACCGCCGATGGCGAGGTCGGGACGCAGGGGCCAGTAGGCGCGGTCGACCAGGAAGTACTCCTGCTCGACACCGACGGTGGAGACCACGCGCAGGCGCTTGCGGCCCATCGCCTCGAGCAGATCGCCGGCAGCGCGGTCGATGGCGGCCATGGAGCGCAGCAGGGGGGTCTTCTTGTCGAGGGCCTCACCGGTGTAGCTCACGAAGGCGGACGGGATGCACAGGGTGGCACCGTTGTCGTGCTCCATGATGAACATGGGAGAGGAGGGATCCCAGGCGGTGTAGCCACGGGCCTCGAAGGTGGAGCGGGTGCCACCGGAGGGGAAGGACGAGGCGTCGGGCTCACCCTGGATGAGGCTGGCACCGGAGAAGCGCTCCATGGCGGCACCGTGCTCACCGGTGGTGAGGAAGGCATCGTGCTTCTCGGCGGTGTTGCCGGTCATCGGCTGGAACCAGTGGGTGTAGTGCGTGACACCCTTGTCGATGGCCCACTCCTTGACCGCATGCGCGACCATGTCGGCATCGGCGCGGGTGAGCTTGTCTCCCTGCTCGACACAGGCGCGGACGCGCTTGTAGACGGGCTTGGGGAGCTTGTCGGCCATCACCTTCAGGGAGAAGGTGTTGACGCCGTAGTAGTCGGTCAGCGCCAGCAGGCGGCCATCGGGGCCGGTGGGGCGAGCGAACTTCTTGGGAAGGCGGCTGTTGGCCTTGGCCACTGCATCGAAACGGGCGTTCACAGACATGCTGTCCTCCACAGACTCAGCAACTCTCGGCGCGACGTTATCGCCTTGAACCGGGGCCGCACGGATCGGGACAACCCGGATGTTTCCGGTCCTGCCGTGATCGCCCTCGCAGGTGGAAAACCGTCGGGTTATGCTCCCAAGGAATCGTATTCGATATTCGGAATATCAAATGTATACCGTCACCCCGACAGACACCGAACTGGCGCAGATGGCAGGTGCTCTCGGCCATCCCGCCCGCATCGCCATCCTGCGGATGCTCATGCGCAAGAGCCCACAGCCCGCCGGTCACCTGGTGCTCGAGCTGCCCTGGTCGCAGCCGAGCGTCTCGCGCCACCTCAAGGCACTGCGGGAGGCAGGCCTCGTGCGGGTCCGCGCCGCGGGCCGGGAGATGCTGTACGAGCCCGACCCCGCCAAGCTCCGCACGCTGGTGCGCATCCTGTCGGCCATGACCCTGCGCATGGGGTGAGGGTTCACGGCGCCGGACACGCCTGATCGTAGCGTGTCGCCTGCTCCACCGCGCTGGTGCCCGCCGCGGACACCCCCTTGCAGTAGCGGTGCACCCACGGTGCCCCCTCCGTGGAGAATCCATCCGGGACGCTGCCCACGGTGGGCATCAGGTAGGCGCCTTCACACCCATGACGTCGGGCCCAGGCCAGCGCCGTGGCCGTGACGAGGCCCAGCGCCTGTCCGGTGCCGAACGCATCCACCACCTGACAGGACCACACACGCTCACGGGTCGACCCGACACGCACGAGCACGGGCCACAGGGCCACGAGCACCCCCGCCCCCTTCCAGTGGAAGGCCTTCACCGGCACATCGGGGTTGCCCTCGAGGAACCGTGACGCGGGCGGCTGCTCCGTGAGGGCTCCCTCTCGGGCCTGCGACGCCGGTCGGACGGCATCCCACCGATCCACCGGCACCGGATCCGCCCAGTCGGGAACCTGCAGGTCTCCGAACTGCGCCCCGAGGGGCTGGAACCTCTCCACCAGACGGAAGCCGGTGGCCGTGTACAGCTTGTGGAACGGGTAGATCTCCTGGGCCATCAGGCTGAGCAGATCCACGCCTGCGGACGCCGCGTGATCCTGCAGCGAGCGGATCAGGCCCCGAGCCACCCCCTTCCGGCGAAAGAACGGGTTCACCGCCACGGGTCCGACGTGGGCGCTGACCAACCTTTGACCGTCGAACGTGACGGCGCGACGGCCTGCCATCACCATGCCCGCGGGCTGTCCGTCCCATGTGGCCCACAGGCTGAGATCGCCGTGTCTCCACAGGGAATGCCGCAGGGCATTCCACACGCCGGAGTCATAGTCCAGGTGGTCGCGGTACACGGAAAACCAGCCGTTCACAAAGGTTCTTGCCGACTCGGCGTCATCCGGGGTCATGGGTCGGATCTGCAGCATCCGGTCTCTCCGTATCCGCCGCGACACACGGCCAGAGGACGCCAGCATGCCACAGATCGGCCCGTGGGATGCCCCCTGCCTCGCACCGCTCGTCACAGAGCCGATCCATCGCCTTGCAAACGGCCACGACCCGTCACCGGCCCGTCACAAACCACGCATATCTGTGCCGGCAATCAAGGAGTGGATCCATGGAATGGTTCTTCATGATCTTCGGATTTCTTCTGGCCTCGTACTCCATCGTGGCCAACGATGCGATCCAGACCCTCGGCACCTTTCTCGCTTCCAACCGCAACCGTCCCTGGTGGCAGCTGTGGGCCTACGCCGGCGCCATCCTGACGGCCGTCCTCGTCTACGGTTGGTGGGCACACAACGGTGACGTGTCCTACGGTCGTCTCGAGAAGTTCCCGATGCCCGAGAACTTCACCTGGCTGTACGTCGTGCCCCCGCTGGTCCTGCTCGGCATGACCCGCCTCGGCATGCCCGTCTCCACCACCTTCCTGGTGCTGACCGTCTTCCACGCGAAGAACCTGCAGAAGATGCTGACCAAGTCCGTGTCCGGCTACCTGGTCGCCTTCCTCGTGGCCCTGGTGCTGTACTTCCTGGTCCTCAAGGTCTTCGAGAAGCGCTTCCATGGCTCCCGCGGCCAGGACAACACGAAGACCTGGGTCGCCCTGCAGTGGCTGTCCACCGGCTTCCTGTGGTCCCAGTGGCTCATCCAGGATCTGGCCAACATCTACGTGTACCTGCCCCGCCAGATCCCCTTCTACATGCTGATCCTCTCCCTCGGCGTGATGCTGGCCCTGCTCGCCTACATCTTCTACAGCTCCGGCGGCGCCATCCAGAAGATCGTCACCAGCAAGACCAACACCACCGACATCCGCTCGGCCACCATCATCGACCTGCTGCTGGCCCTGGTGCTGTTCTTCTTCAAGGAGCTCTCCAACATCCCCATGAGCACCACCTGGGTCTTCCTGGGCCTGCTCGCGGGTCGTGAGATCATCCTGAACAACTACATGAACATCCGTCCGCCCAAGCAGACCGCCATGATGGTCGTCTCCGACGGCCTCAAGGCCCTCGCCGGCCTGGGTGTCAGTGTCGTCATCGCCCTGTCCCTGCCCGTCATCGCAGGCCAGGAGAAGATCTCCGACAAGCCCCTCACCGACCAGCCCACCGCCATCGAGGCCCCCGCCGAGCTTCCTGCACAGGACCAGGCCAAGCCCGAGGTCGTGAGCCAGAAGGAGGAGGAGGAGGAGCCGGCCCACTGAGCCGCCTTCCCCCCGGACACGAGGCGCCCGCCGACCCCATGGTCGGCGGGCGTTCCTGCGTTCAGGCCACCTGCCGATCCCGGTGTTCCTTCGCCAGCCGGCAGATCTCGATGTTCTCGAAGGCCTTGTCGCGAAGTCCGCGCTGGTGGGCCTCGATCATCGCGTAGCCGATGTCCTCGCCATCGATGGCGATGGCGGGGATCCTCCTCAGGAGCGGCCCGAGCACGTGGACCACCCGTGCGTAGGTCGGCGTGTCCTTCGACGGAGGCGCGTCGACGAAGGCCGGCCGGTAGCAGCAGGCGTCGACCTGCTGCATCAGGTGCAGCTCGGTCTCCCCCTTGACCCGCGCCCACATCATCAGGCTGCCTACGTGGGTGCCCTGGCCGCTGACGTAGTGGAAGGACGCCTCGGGACTGTAGGCCTGCAGCAGCGCGGCCACGTGGGACGTGATGCCGAAGGTGATGTGACGATAGGCCTGCTCGGAGTCCACCCGATTGGCGGAGATGCCCAGACAGAAGAAGCAGGCGTCGATGCCCACGAAGGCCTCCGGGTGGTTCGACAGGTCGTGGAAGTCCCCTGCGAGGACGACCTCGACCTTGGGGTCCGACACACCGGGATCCCTCCGGCACAACGCGACCACCCGCTCGACCGCGGCGTCCTTCAGGCACGCCCGGAGAACCGCACCCCCGATGGTTCCCGTGGCGCCCAACAACAACACACGCATGGCCTCACGCCTCCACAGACAGGTGCACCCGCCGTGCAGGACGGAGCCACCCGGCCCGTCGCCCGCGGTGGCGATGTCCCTGTTGTCCCCCGGACGATGGGCTCGTGTCCAGCCCAGGCCTTCGGGCGTAGCTAGTCGGCCTGCTTTCGCCGGATGACCGCCACCCGCATGCCCTTGCGATCCCCGGGCATGGCCAGCACGTCGAACTCGTACATCCGCCGCAGGGAGGGGGCGGAGTTGCGCATCCACATCTTCATCTCGGCCAGGCGCGGCGGCACGCCGGGCTGCAGGGGCACGATGTCGAGGTAGGTGGGCTCGTGGACGAGGAAGAAGCTCGGCTCGACCACGTGATCGTGGCCGGGGGACATCCGTCGGCTCCCCTGGGGCAGCCGGGTCTCGAGCACCTCGGGACTGACGAGCCCGAAGCGGTCGTAGACGGTCATGCGGCTGAAGTAGCCGACCGCACCGATGGCCCCGACCACCACCGAGTCCTCGGGCGTACCGTGGATCCGCAGGATGCGGCCCATGCGGGTCCAGGACTCGGTGTTCTCGTCCATGAACCGCCACTGCTCGATCTCGGTGAGGTAGGTCGGGTTGTTGAAGCGGAAGCGGTGGGCCTCCCGGACCGCCTCCGGCACCACCTGCACGCCAGCGGTGGGAAGCGCCGCGCCTGCGCCCATGCCCACGGCGACGAGCAGGGCCACGGGTGCGGGAAGCCGCTGCAGGAGACCCCACATGCCCATCGCCAGCAGGGGCAGCGAGATGACGATCAGCCGGCCCGAGGTCATGAAGTCGCCCCCCATCAGCACGGCGTACAGCCACGGTCCGAAGGCGAGCGCGGCCGTGAGCAGGCCCTTGCGGCCATGGGTGAGGGCCAGCACGGCCACGCCCAGCCACCACAGCGCCATCACCGGCCACTCGAGGAACTGGACCAGCACGTAGTCGAAGCCCCGCTCGAGCCCCTCCGCGTGGATGCCCGCCTTGGCCTTGGCGGTGTTCGACACCAGGGAGCCGAAGTGGACCAGCCGCCACAGTCCGTAGACCAGCTGCACGCCGACCACCCACAGCAGGGCCGCCCGGAAGGTGGCCCCCGGTCGCCGCAGGGGCGTGCGGAGGTCGCCGACGAGCGCGAGGGCGAAGATGACGACACTCCAGGCCACGCCCTCGGTGCGGATGAGTCCGAGGAGCACCATCGCGAGCACCGCCCAGCGGTCCACGCCCTCCCCTTCCGGTGCATCCCGCAGGACCATCCGGCGGAAGGCCACGAAGAACAGCAGCGCGAACGGCATGGTGGCGAGTCCGCCGGTCGCCCAGATGATCATCGGCTGCATGCAGGCGAGGCCGCCCACCACGAGCGCGGCGCCGAGGGGGGAGGCGTCGAAGTCCTTGCGGGCGCTCCTGTACACCAGCAGCAGCAGCGCCATGCCACACACGAGGGAGATCGCAGGCATCACCTCGAAGGAGCGCAGCTTGACCGCCTCGAAGACCGACGCGATCAGCACCCACAGGAAGTTCGAGTAGCCCTCGACCGGCGGGTCCTCGAACTGGTTGTAGCGCAGGCCGAAGCCGCGCCCGAGGTTGCGGGCGTAGCGGAACGAGATGAAGGCATCGTCGGTGACGAACCAGAAGCGATAGGCGACCCAGGTGTACAGGGCCACGATCAGCCCCAGCAGTCCCTTCCCGAGCCGTTCCGAGTGCAATGCCTTCTCCTGGTTGCGCGGGGCAGGTGTACCCCAGGGTCGGGGCGCAACGCCACCTTCAGACCCAGCGCAGCGACAGCACCTCACGAGGAGGACCGATGCGAGCGTGGGATGGCGAGAGCTGGCAGGAGCCGACCTCCGTGCTCAGCGTGAGGTGCTGGGAGGGCATCTCCTGGTTTCCGAGCACGTGCAGCGCGAGGCCGTACAGCACCTCGGCCACCTGCTCCGGCGCCCGTCCCTGCAGATCGCACACCACGTCCGCGTAGCCGAGCGCCGCGAGACCCATGGTGTCCATGAAGGGGCCGCCCTCCGCCTGGGGGAAGAACCGCACCTGCACCGCGTGCATGTGGCGGGCCTGGGGCGTGCCGTGGCCCGCGGGATCCAGCAGCAGGGCCGGGTCCACCAGCTTGCCGGCGGGCATCCAGTGCACGGCGAGGGCGGGCGAGGTCTCCAGGGCCGCGAGCAGCACGACGTACAGGCGGTCGAGCATGCGCGGGCCGGTGGCCTCGTCCTTCAGGGGACGGACCCACCACACCACCTGGTGATCGCGGACCGCCTCGGCGGCCTCGGGCCAGGCCCAGCTCTGGCTCAGCGCGGCCCGGAGCGCGACGTCGGGAACCCGGCCCTGCTGGATGGCCCACACCTGTCCCTCGGGAAAGGCGACCTGCACCGTTCCCTGGGCGTCGACCTGGACGGTGGCACCGGGCGCACGCTCCTGCACCTGCTGTTGCAGGGCGTCAGCGGACCAGGGCACGAGGCCAGGGGCGAGGATCTGGACGGCGTACAGGGAGGGGGTCACGGCAGCTCCTGGGCACGGGCGGCCCGGCTCAGACCCCCCACTTCCAGGCCACGTAACCCAGGCTGAACAGGGACAGGATGACGATGCCTGTCAGGTGTGCGCCACGAAACCAGCCCGTCGGGCGCGCGTGGGCCGGCATGTCGTCGGACATCACGGCCCGGTAGTTCATCACCGCGAGCACCGGTGCGAGCACGAAGCTGACGGTGGTGGCGAAGTCGACCAGCGCCGTGAAGCTGGAGCGCGCACCCGCGATCAGGGCCAGCGACACCGCCGCCAGCACCAGCACGCCGCCGACGCGCACAGGCTCCCCCGCCTCCTCGGGTGCCCCCCGCCAGTGGCGGAAGGTGGCGGCGAGGGCCCGTGGATAGCCGTCGGCCACGCTGAAGGTGGTGGACAGCATCGTGGCGAAGGCGGCCACGAGGATGACCGGACGGGCCCAGGGCCCGAGCACGCTGCCGTAGGTGTCGACGAGGAGTCCGGCGAAGGCCACCGAGCTGCCGGGCATCTCGTCGACCGCACCGAACAGCACGGCGGCGCCCAGGGTGACGAAGCACAGCGCCAGCACCACCGTGCCGAGGTAGGCCACGTGGAAGTCGAAGCGGGCCGTGCGCGCATCGGCGGGCCCCTCCGCCTTCGCCCACAGCGACTGCCACACCGAGGTGTCGAAGGGCGCGGGCATCCAGCCGGCGAAGGCCACGATGAAGGCGACGTCGCCCGCGGCGGTGGGCAGCACGGGCGCCAGGGAGATGCCCTTGCCCAGCAGCCCGGGCAGCACCATGGCCACCGACGCCACCGTGGTCACCGACAGGATGATCATCATCGTGCGCATCACCCGATCGAGCACGGCCAGGCGTCCGACCAGCAGCAGCACCACCGTGACCGCCAGCAGGATGGCCGACCAGCCCACGACACCCGGCGCATCGGTGATGAGCACCGATGCCATCCCGGCGGTGACCATCACGATGGCCGCCTCCACGATGGCCATCGTCAGCAGGGTCATCAGCCCGAAGGTGCCGAGGGCCCAGCGTCCCTGCCGCGCGTAGGCCCAGGCCAGATCCCGACCGGTGGCCGACGTGAAGCGGGGGCCCGCCTCGAAGGCCGGGTACTTGAGCAGGTTGGCCAGGACGACCACCCACAGCAGGCCGAGGCCGTAGCCGGCGCCCGCCCGTGTGGACTGCACCAGGTGGGACACACCGACAGCGGTGCCCGCCCACAGGACGCCAGGACCGAGCTTGGACCACAGGGTGCGGGGAGACAGGGAGGAGGGGCTGGACGTGGAGGCGTTCATGGAACCTGCGGGGGCTGACACGACGCCACCCTACCGCAGAGCCCCGGCTACCTGTAGCCCTCGAAGTCGCCCCGCACGCCGAGGCTGAGGACCGTGTTGTCGAAGCCGATGGACAGCTCGTCGTTCAGGAAGGTGCCCGTGAAGGCGACCGAGCCCGTGGCCAGCTCGCCACCGGAGCTCCAGCTCAGCGTGCCGTAGCAGGACTGGGGATCGGCGGAGTCGTAGAAGCCCTCGAGCGTGAGCGTGGTGGTGCCCGTGCCCACGAGGGACTCCTCCAGCAGCGGCATGGCCAGCAGGTTGGTCAGCGCACTCCCGCCGAGGGCCTGCCAGCCCGTGCAGTCATAGCTGGCCGAGATGTGGGGGTAGGCGGTGGCATCCACGGTGATGTCGACGTTGTGGCCGGTGCAGCGGATGCGGTTGGGCAGGTTCACGTTGCCCAGGGAGCCGAGCAGGTTCGTGAGCACCGACAGCTCCGGAAAGTACACGAACTCCGCCGCCGTGACGGTGTAGGTGCCGTCCTGGGCGTTTCCCTCCTGCTCGGGGGGATCGGTGGGCGCCGTGTCGTCCGGGGCGGTGTCGTCCGGGAAGAGGTCTCCGAAGGACAGGCCCGTGTGGCCGGTGTCGGTGGCCTCCTCGGGCACGGAGGTCTCGGCGGTCTCGAGCGGGTCGGCCGCGGGTGTGACGCACCCCATCAGCCAGATGATCCAGTTGAACGTCCACATCGGGTCCCCTCCTGTCGGCGCGCAACCTACAGGAGGGAAGGACCCTTGTCGAGTTCGGTACGACGGAAGTGCCGTCAGGATCCCTTCAGCCAGGCCTCCCGCGCCTTCGCGACCTCGGGATCCACGTCTTCGTCGAGGGTGAGCCACACGGTGTCGTGGGGCGCGGCCTGCAGCGTGACCTGGGTGGTGTACAGCTCGTCGCGACGGAAGAAGTGCACCGCCACCACCTCGCCCTCCTGACGGGCGGCCACCTTGCTCACGAGATCGCTGCCGGTGACCCGCAGACCATCGAACGCCACCACCACGTCGCCCGCGCTCAGGCCGGCTGCCCGGGCAGGGCCGCCATCGTGCACGTGCCGGAGCAGCGCGCCGCCGGATCCCTTGACCACCGTGGCGCCGAGGGCGCACGTGTCGTCGGTGGGACCGGAGGTGCCGCCCTTGTCCGAGCCGCTCTTCGCGGGCCGGGTGTGCAGCGTGACGCCCACGTCGGCCAGCAGCGAGGCCAGGTCGAGGTCGTCGGTGCCGTAGACGGCGTGATCGAAGAAGTCCTGCATGCTCTCTCCGAGCAGCTCGGCGCAGACCTCCTCGATGTGCCGCTCGGGCACGCCGGAGCCGTCGCCGAAGCGCGCCCACAGGGTGGCCATCAGGGTGTCGAGGCTGTGGGTGCCGCCAGAGCGGCGGCGCAGCTCGAGATCGAGGGCAAGCGCCACCATCGAGCCCTTGGCGTAGTAGGACACGATGGCGTTGGGCGCGTTCTCGTCCTGGCGGTAGAACTTCGTCCAGGCATCGTAGCTGCTCTCGGCCACCGACTGCTTGAGCCGACCGCTGACCCGCATCACCTGGGTGATGGTCCGGCCGACCAGCTCCAGCCAGCTCTTCTCGTCGATGCGACCGGCGCGGAGCAGGCCGAGATCGTCGTAGTAGGACGTGACGCCCTCGAACCACCACAGCAGCTCGGTGTGGACCTCGCCGGTGAGGTCGTAGGGCACGAACACCCGGGGCTTGAGGCGCTTGACGTTCCAGGTGTGGAAGTACTCGTGGGAGCACAGACCCAGGAACTGGCGGTAGCCGTCGGTGACCTCGTCGTCGCCGGGCTGGGGCAGGTCGTCGCGCTTGCAGATGAGCGCGGTGCTGCTGCGGTGCTCGAGGCCGCCGTAGCCGTCGCCGACTGCGTACACCTGGAACAGGTACGCCTCGATGGGGTACGGCTTGCCGAAGAACTCCAGGTGCTGCTCGCAGATGGCCTTCAGGTCGGTGGCCATGCGGTCCTCGTCGAAGCGGACCCGGCCGGTGACGGCCACGTGGTGGGGGATGCCGCAGGCCTCGAAGCTGACCACCTGGAAGTCGCCCATCTCGACCGGGTGGTCGACGAGCTCGTCGTGATCGGCGGCGAGGAAGGTGCCGTAGCCCCAGGGCTCGCCGGCGGTGCGGGGCAGCGTGGTGGCCACCCGCCAGTCCGCGACGTGGGGATCGGCGCCGGGCTCGAGGACGACCTCGCAGGGCTGATCCTCCTGGCCGCGGACCGCCAGGAACATGCTCGTGCCGTTGAAGAAGCCGTGGGTGCGGTCCATGTGGGCCGTGCGGACGGTGAGCTCCCAGGCGTACACCTCGTACACGACCGTCAGCGGGCCCTCGCAGGGCGCCACCTTCCAGGTGGTCTTGTCGAGCTTGGAGATGTCCACGTCGTGGCCGCCGCTGCTGGCCGTGACGGTGATGATGTTCCGTGCGAAGTCGCGCACCATGTAGGAGCCGGGGATCCACACGGGCAGGGCGAGCACCTGGCCGGCGGGGTCGGGTGCGGCGATCTGCAGCTCCACCTGGAACATGTGGGCGGCTGCATCGAGGACGCGGACGGTGTAGCGGATGCCATGATCGGACATGCGTTCTCCTTTGTCGTGCTCCCGACATAGCACCGACGAAGGCTCCCGGGCTCGCCAGGGTCCGGTCAGACGAGCTGAACGCCTCCCTCACGCAGGTCCTGCAGGGCGCGCTCCACGTCGCCGGGCTGCAGCTCGACGCCCGCGCAGGCGTCCCGGATGAGACGCACGCGGAACCCGAGGCCGGCGGCGTCGAGGGCGGTGAAGCGCACGCAGTAGTCCGTGGCCACGCCGCACACGTCCACGTCGGTGACGCCCCGGCCGCGCAGGAAGTCCCCCAGCCCCGTGCTCCGGCGCCGGCCGTTGTCGAAGAAGCCGGAGTAGGAGTCGATCATCGGGTCCATCCCCTTGCGGAAGATGGCCTGGACGCGGGCCAGGTCCAGCCCGTCCGCGAACTCGGCCCCTTCACTGCACTGCACGCAGTGCTCCGGCCACAGCACCTGGGGAAGTCCCTCCAGCTCCACGAGATCGCCCTCCTCCTGATCCTCGTACTGGCTGGCGAAGGACATGTGGGTCCGCGGGTGCCAGTCCTGGGTGGCCACGACGAGGCCGTAGCTGGCGTCGTGGGTGAGCACGTTGATGGGCCTGACCAGCGCGTCGGCCCCGTCCACGCCGAGGGGGCCACCGGGCATGAAGTCCCGCTGCATGTCGACCACGATGAGCGCTCTCATCTCCCCTCCTGCACGGCGGCCAACAGGGCCTCCTGACGGGTCCTGAGCTGTTCGGTCCACTCGAAGGCCCACGGTCGTGCCTGCCCGAGCACCCTGGCGTGGTCCGGAAGCCCTGCCATGAGGCGGACACACCTCGCGCGGGCCCCTTGGACGTCGTCGGGCACCTCCACGACGTCGCCCTGCCGCAGGAACGACCGCAGGAGCGGCTCGCCCGGCCCGGGGTGGGCGATGTCCCCGAGGACGTCGAGCAGCTGCTCGCCCGAGCCGGACCGCCAGACCCCGAGGCGGCCCCCGATCGTGCTCTTCTCCAGGGTCTCCGACCGCTTCACCTCGTAGCGCCATCCGGTCGGCTCCTCGACGGCGCCGAGCTTGTAGATGCACCCGAGGGCGGGGGTGGTGCCGCCGGTGACCAGCCGCGTGCCCACGCCCCAGATGTCGATGGCCGCGCCCTCGGCCTTCATCGCCGCGATGCGGTCCTCGTCGAGCTCGTCCGACGCCATGATGGCGGTCTGTGTGAGCCCGGCCTCGTCGAGCATCCTGCGCGCCATGATGCTCTGGGCGCCGAGATCGCCGGAGTCGAGGCGGATGCCCTGCAGCGTGCCCCCGGCGTCCTTCAACCGCAGCCCCGCCCGGATGGCCCGCCGGATGCCCTCCTCCACCTCGTAGGTGTCGACGAGCAGCACCGCGTTGTGGGGCATGGCCCGGACCCAGTGGTCGAAGGCCGCCTGCTCGTCGCCCATGGCCATCACGTAGGCGTGGGCGTGGGTGCCCTTGCAGGGGATGCCGTAGTGGGCCGAGGCGCGGACGTGGCTCGTGCCGTCGACCCCGCCCACGAAGGCGGCCCGGCTGGCGGCGAGCGCGGCCCCCATGCCCTGGGCTCGCCGGGCGCCGAACTCGATCACCGTGCCACCGGCGGCCGCGTGGACCACCCGGCTGGCCTTGGTGGCGACGAGGGTCTGGAAGCCCACGATGGAGAGCAGGCCCGTCTCCACGTACTGGGCGGCCCACAACGGGCCCTCCACCCGCAACAGGGGCGTCTGCGGCAGCACCGGCGTGCCTTCGGGCACGGCGTCCACGTCGAGGCCGAGCCCCGGCGGCGCCTCCTCGAGCAGCCGCAGGAACCCCGAGCTGAGCAGCGGCCGCTCCTGCTCCCCCTTCAACGACCCCAGGAACGCCAGCTCCTCGGGACCGAACCGCAGCTCCGTGAGCCAGCGCAGCGCGTCCGCCAGGCCCGCGGCCACGGCGAGGCATCCCCCGAAGGGCGCACGACGGAAGGTCAGGTGGAACACCGCCCGGCGGTGGGCCATCCCCGCCTGCAGGTAGGCGTCCCCCATCGTGAGCTGGTACAGATCGGTCGCCAGGCTCTTCACACGCACGCTCCCCCGGGTGCATGTCGGCGTCCAAGCCTCCTCATTGCAGCGGGGTGCGGCCTGCTACGGTGACAACCGTGTCGAGCGCGCGCCCGGAACGGGCTACAGGGCCGCCATGCGCAACCTGCCCCGCCGTGTCTGGATCTTCTGCCTCATGGTCGTCCTCTCCCTCCTGTACTGGACGGGGGTCGGCCTGTGGATCCGCAACATCGAGTCGGCCCTGGAACACCAGGGTGCCAACGAGCTGGTGATGCGGCTCGAGAAGCTGAGCGCCGTGGGCCCGGCCACCGAGTTCTGGCTCATCGGTCTCGTGCTGGCCCACGTCGGCGGCCTCATCACCGCTGCCGTCCGCAAGGATCGCGAGCTCGGTCTCGGGGTGGCCATGTCGCTCACCACCCACGTGCTGTTCATCGCCGTCATGTGGCTCGTCGGCCCCTGAGCCTGCCGTGCAACCAAGGTCGCACCTTCTGAATCGCGACCGCTGACGGTATGATGGGGGCACTCACCCGAGCCCTCATCGGTACGCCATGCGCCACGCCACCGTCCTCGCGACGGCCCGACTGCCACTCCTGCTCGCCTTCCTGCTCCCTGCCTGCGACGACGGGCCCTCCGACGCCGCCGACACGGGCCCGGTGGCCCTCGCCTCGCTGCAGGTTCAATTGGAGCCTGCCGAGCCCCATACGAGCGACGACCTCGTGGCCACCGTCAGCGGTCACGACGGCGGATCCCTGCGCTACGAGTGGACCGTCGACGGCACGCCCCGGCCGGAGTTCACGAGCGCCACGGTGCCAGCGGCGAAGACCTCCAAGAAGCAGACCTGGGCGGTCACCGTGTCCCTGCGCGACAGCGAGGCAGCGCCCGCCAGCGCCAGCGCGCAGATCCTCAACACCGTGCCCACCGCCGAGCTCACCCTCACCCCGGATCCGGCGCGGTCCGGCAACGAGCTGCTCGCCGACGTGCGGGTCACCGACCCCGACGGCGACGAGATCGAGCTGCGCTACGCCTGGACCGTCGACGGCACCCCCATCACCCTCGACGGCCCCTCCATCCCCGGGGTGAACGTCGTCACCGGCCAGGTGTGGGCCGTCACCGTCACGCCCACAGACGGCGAGGCCGAGGGCGAGCCGGTCCAGGGGCAGGTCGAGGTCCTCAACGGCCCCCCCGTGATCACCGCCGCCTGGATCGACACCCCCGCCACACGGGCCCAGGCTCTGCAGGCCCACGCGGAGGCCACCGACGCCGACGGCGACACCTTCGACCACGCCTACACCTGGGTCGTGGGGGGTGTCCCCGTTCCCGACGTCGACGGGCCCTCCCTCGGCACCGAGCACTTCGAGCGGGGCGACGCCGTCACCGTGCAGGTGGTCTCCACCGACGCCGGGGGCCGCGCGAGCGACCCCTTCGCCAGCCCCTCCGTCCTCATCCAGAACGCCCTGCCCTCCATCACCGACGTGGTGCTCAGCCCCCTGTCCCCCACCGCGAACACCGGCGTCACCTGCGGCGGGATGGGCTTTCACGACCCCGACGGCGATCCCGCCAGCTGGACCTACGCCTGGACGGTGAACGGCGTCGCCGTGGCCGCCACGGGTGCCACGCTGGCCACCGGCATCTCCGATGGCGACCTGGTCACCTGCACCCTCACCCCCCGCGACGGCATCGGGTCCGGCACGCCGCTCACCTCCGCCCCGATCACCGTCGGCAACGCCGCGCCCACGATCCTCACCGGCAGCCTCGACCCCGCCGCCCCGGCCTCCACCGACGACATCGAGCTCACCGGCGTCACGGCCACCGACCCGGACGGCGACGACGTCACCTGGACCACCACCTGGTTCGTCGACGGCGTGCAGATCGACGTGCAGGGCGACACCCTTCCCGCGGCGCACACCGCGCCCGGCCAGGTCATCCACGCGGAGATCCGCGGCCACGACGGCACCAGCGAGGGGGAGGCCTTCGCCACGTCGTCCGTCACCGTCACCAACACCGCGCCGGTGTTCACCGCGTTGGCGATCACCCCCACCTCCCCAGGCACGGGCCAGGATGTCCTGGCCACCCCGGTGGCCTCCGACCCCGACGGCCAGGAACTCACCTTCACCTACGACTGGTACGTCGACGGCTCGCTCACCCAGACGGGCGCCAGCCCCGAGCTCGACAGCAGCCACTACAGCCGCGGTGATCTCGTCTACGTCTCCGGCACGGCATCCGACGGCATCGACAGCACGGGTCCCGTGATCTCCATCTCGGTCACCGTGGCCAACACGGCGCCGGTGGTCACGGCGGTGCTCACCGACCCCACCGACGCCTCCGCCTCCGACGACATCACCTGCCTGCCCGAGGCCGACGACCCGGACGGCGATCTGGTCACCTGGACCTACGCCTGGAAGAAGAACGGCGTGCTCACCAGCGAGACCACGGACGTGTTCTCCGCCACCTCGCTGTCCCAGAACGACACCATCCAGTGCCTCGCCACCCCCCACGACGGGCTCGAGGCCGGCGAGCAGGGCGAATCCCCCGCGCTGGTGGTGGGCAACGGCACGCCGAGCCTGTCGGGCGTGTCCATCGACGAGGACCCCGTCACCACCGGCATCGACCTGCACGCCACGGCCACCGGCGCCTCCGACCCCGACGGCGACACCGTCACCGTGTCCTGGTCCTGGACGGTCGACGGCGTCGAGGTGTCCCACACCGACTCCCTCGACGCCAGCGAGTTCTCCGAGGGCGACATCATCGTGGTCACCGCCACGCCCAACGACGGCCTGCAGGATGGATTCCCGGTGGCCTCCACCCCGGTCACGGCCCTCAACGGCCCGCCGGAGGTCACGGGCGTCACCCTGTCCCCCACGGGCCCCACGGTCCTCGTCGACCTGACCGCCTCGGCCACCTTCACCGATCCCGACGACGACCCGGCCGACGCCTGGAGCTGGTCCTGGACCAGGAACGGCACTGTCATCGTGGGCGTCACCGGCGACACCCTGTCCTCGGGGTTCTACCAGCGCGGCGACGTCATCTCGGTGGCCGCGCAGGTCGACGACGGCACGCAGACCTCCGACTGGGTCAGCAGCGCCAACGTCACCATCCTCAACGCTCCGCCGACCATCACCGGGGTCACCATGACCCCCACAGAGGTCTACGAGGCCACCGAGCTGAGCTGCTCGGCCTCCGGCTGGTTCGACGCCGACGGCGACGCGAACGCCTCCACGCCCCGCTGGGTCATCAACGGCGTGCCCGGCATCCTGTCCGACACCCTCGACGGCACCTGGTTCGATCGCGGCGACACCGTGGCCTGCCGCATCGAACCCAACGACGGCATCGACACCGGCGAGGCCATCACCACCGCGGCCGTCACCGTGGGCAACACGGCACCCTCCGTGGCCGGCGTCACGCTGTCCGACCTGCTGGCCGCCAGCGACGAGGACATCACCGCCACCATCGTCGGTGGCGTGGATGTCGATGGCGATCCCATCACCTGGGCCCATGCCTGGTACGTCGGCGGCAACCTGGTGAGCACCGAGGCCACCCTGGATGCCAGCCTCACCGCCCGGGGCGACGCCTACTACCTGCAGCTCACCCCCTCCGACGACACCCTCACGGGCAACACGGTCACCAGCCTCACCGGCACCGTCGTGAACTCCGCCCCGGTCATCGAGAGCGTGCAGCTCGCTCCGTCCGCGCCCACCACCACCAGCCCGCTGGTGGCCTCCGTGGTCGCCTCCGACGCCGACGGCGACGCCCTGTCCTACACGTACGCCTGGTACGTCGGCGGTCAGCTCGTCTCCGGGGTCACCGGCGACACCCTGCCCGCCAGCCACCACGAGGCGGGCGATCAGGTGTGGGTCGAGGCCACGGCCAGCGACGGCATCGACACCACCGATCCGGTCCTGAGCCTGGTGGTCACCATCGAGAACACGCCTCCGAGCGTGGCGGCGGCCACCATCTCGCCGACCGTGGCCTACGAGAGCACGGTGCTCAGCTGCACGGGCACGGGCTGGTACGACGTCGACGGCGATGCCGAGGGCTACCAGTACGTCTGGCGGGTGAACGGCCAGCAGGTGGGCACCGGCGATCAACTCACCGGCGCCGACTTCGACAAGGACGACGTCGTCACCTGCGTCCTCACCCCCGACGACGGCGAGGATCCCGGCACGCCGGTCACCTCCGCCGGCGTCACCATCCTCAACTCGGCCCCCACGCTGGCCACCATGGGCCTGTCCAACGCCGACCCCACCACCGCCACGAACCTCACGGTGGTCACCACCGGCGAGAACGACCCGGACGGCGACACCTACACCCGCACGGTGCAGTGGTACGTGAACGGCACGCTGGTGCACACCGGCGACGTACTGGCCTCGTCCCACATCGAGCGGGGCGACGTCGTGTACGCGGTGCTCACCCTCGACGACGGCGACGACGCCGACGCCTGGACCAGCCCGTCCACCACGGTGGTCAACGCCCTGCCCGTGGTCACGACCGCGGTGATCTCCCCGAGCCAGCCCCGGGTCACCGACACCTTCTCCGTGGCCGTCACGAGCAGCGACGCCGACGGCGATCCGGTCACGTACAGCTACCAGTGGCTGGAGGGCGGTCTTCCCCTCGCCGGCCAGACCTCCTCCACCCTGAGCGGCAGCGTCGTGTCCAAGGGCGACGTGGTCAGCGTGCGCATCACCCCGAACGACGGCCTCGACGACGGCGTGGCCTACGACTCGGCCGAGGTCACCGTGCTCAACAGCACCCCCACCCTCGACGACGCCCTGCTCGGCCCCGATCCTGCCTACACCGACACCCCCATCACCTGCACGGCCACCAACCCGCAGGACGCCGACGGCGACTTCGTGCAGGTGCAGTACGACTGGACCGTCGACGGCCTGTCCGCGCCGGCCTCCACCGCCACCCTGGCCACGAACCTGTTCCACAAGGGCGACGCGGTGGTCTGCACGGCCACGCCCTACGACAGTGAGGTCCTGGGCACGCCGGTGGTCTCCAGCGCGCTCACCGTGTCGAACGCGCCCCCGGTGCTGGGCGGCATCAGCCTCAACGCCACCACGCCCACCGAGAACAGCGTGCTGATCGTCACCGAGCAGGACGTCTCCGACGCCGACGGCGACATCGTCACCTTCGAGTACGCCTGGTCCATCGGAGGCGTCGTCGTCTCCACCGCGCCGAGCATCGACGGCGACACCTTCGACCGGGGCGACAGCATCACCCTCACCGTCACCCCCACCGACGGCGAGGACGACGGCACCCCGGTGAGCGGAGGCCCCTGGCAGGTGGTCAACGCCGCGCCCACGCTCACGAGCGCCCCCGCGTTCAACAAGAGCAACCCCCGGGCCTCCGACGACGTCATCGTCGCGGCGGCCTTCGACGATGCCGATGGCGACCCGGTCACCCTCGACTTCGCCTTCTCCCTCAACGGCACCGTGGTGCAGACCGGCCCCAGCAACACGCTCGCCGCCAGCTACGTCGTGGGCGACACCATCCAGGTCACGGTCACCGCCACCGACGGCCTGGGCGGCATCGCCTCCGCCACGTCGTCGACCATCACCGTCCGCAACACGGTGCCCACGGCACCGGTGGCCTCCATCCGGCCCCTCGCCATCAGCCACCAGGACACCCTCACCTGCGAGGTCGTCACCCCCAGCGTCGACGACGACGGCGAGAGCCTGCTGTACACCTACGCGTTCAAGAAGAACGGCGTGGCCTACAGCACCGCCACCACCGACGAGCTCAGCGCCACCCTCGTGCTGCCCAGCCTGAGCCACGACGCCACCTTCTCCTGCGTGGTGTCCGCCGCGGACGCCACCGCCAGCGGCGCCAACTCCGCCGTGGTGTCCACCAGCGTGGTGGCGGGCGTGATGGACTCCTGCGACGACTTCCACTCCGAGGGCTACGGCGACGACGGCGTCTACCAGCTGCAGCCCTCCGGCGGCGACTCCTACCTGGCCTGGTGCGACCAGAACACCCAGGGTGGCGGCTGGACCCGGGTCATCCGCACCGAGGGCTCCGACGAGGACTACGGCCAGGAGTCGAGCTCCATCATCAGCAGCTACGCCGACGTCGAGGACGACGTGGGCGTGTACGACGCCTTCGAGCGCCTCGCCGACTTCGACTACATCATGCTGATGCAGGTCGAGGGCGATCAGGCCGGCGACTACCGCCATTACGCCCTGTCATCCGCCGGCGGCCATACCCTGCTCGAGATGATGGAGGAGTGCCGCGACGAGACCACCTCGTACTCCGACGACACCACCTTCGACGGCGTGCGCACCCTGGGTCACACCTCCGACTACAGCGGCCTGGCCCTGTCCGGCGGCAGCCTGGTGGTCTACCACACGGGTCTCGCCACCACCCGCACGCCCACCTACGTGTTCGTGTGCGGCATCAACGAGTCGTCCAACAACGACGTGTCCTACCTCGCGTTCACCAGCTCCCAGGGCGACTCCAACACCTGGTCCAACGCCTGGCGGGGCACCGGCCAGATCGACACCATCTGGAGCTTCGCCAACAACGACTACAGCTTCTACAGCTACCTGCACATCGGCGGCGGCACGATGGAGGCGCTCGCGGGCTGGAAGGGCGTGGGCCACACCACCGCGGAGCTGTGGCACGAGGGAACCTACGAGATCTACGTGAAGTAGGGGCTATTCCCGCAGGGCCAGCTGGCCGCAGGCACCGTGGGCCTCCCGCCCCTGGGGCCAGCGCACCGTGGCGAACACGCCCCGCTGCTTCAGGCCCTCCTGCAGGGCCCACACCTCCTCCCGCGTGGGGGAGCGGAAGCTCACGCCCGGGAAGGGATTGAAGGGGATGAGGTTCACCACCCCGGCGATGCCGTCCATGAAGGCGGCCAGGCCGTCCATCTCGGCCTCGGTGTCGTTCAGGCCCGGCAGGACGACGTACTCGATCATCAGCTTGCGGTTGGCGGGCCGGGGGTGGTCGAGGAGGACCTGCCGCAGCTCGGCGAGGGTGGCGCCCTGGGCGGCGGGGATGATCTGCTTGCGGGTGGCGTCGGTGCCGGCGTGGACCGACAGCGCGAGCTGCACCCGGCCCCCGAAGTCCTCGGCGAAGCGCCGCATCTTCTTCTTCAGGCCCACGGTCGACACGGTGATGTTGCGGGAGCCCATGCACAGGCCGTGATCGTCCATCAGCACGCGCAGGGCCTTGGCCGTCTCGTCGTAGTGGTGCAGCGGCTCGCCCATGCCCATGAACACGAGGCGGGTGATGGACAGCCCCTTGGACTCGGCGAAACGCCGGGCGGCGTGGACCTGGGCCACGATCTCACCGGCCTTCATGCCCCGGCTGAGCTTGAGGGTGCCGGTGGCGCAGAAGGCACAGCCCATCGCGCAGCCCACCTGGCTCGACACGCACAGGGTGCGTCGGCCCTCGTGCATCGGCACGAGCACGGCCTCGACCCGGCTGCCGTCGTGCAGGCCGATCATCAGCTTCTCGGTGCCGTCGGCGGAGGGCACCGCCTTGAGCACCTCGGCGGTGGCCATCCAGCTGTTCGCGCCGATCACGTCGGCGTGACCGCCGAGGTTCGGGATGCGGGAGAGCGGCGTATCGAGACGGTGGAGACCCCGGTAGACCTTCGACGCGTGCCTGGACCCGACGCCGATTGCGTCGAGGTGCGCGCGCATGTTCTCGTAGGGCAGACCGAGCAGATCAGGTGGATGCATCGCAAGCCTCGATGGCCCTGGCCATCAGTGCGGAGCCGCCGGAACATTGGCGGACTCCAGACATTCCGGCGCTCCATAACCGGATAGGCCGTGCGCCACTTTCCCAGGAGATTTTCATGACCGGACGCACCCCCCGCGCACCCCTGGCCATCGTCACCTGCGAAGCCTCCCGTGCTCTCGCGGAACGCGTCGCCGACTCCCTCGGCGTGCCGATCGTCCCCAGCAAGGAGACCTGGTTCGCCTGTGGCGAGGGCAAGATCGAGATCGAGGGCAACGTCCGCGGCTCCGACCTGTACATCTTCCAGGCCCCCATCGCCCCCGGCGACGCGCGGTCCACCTACGACCGGTTCATGATGACCCTGCACGCCGTCGAGGCCGCCCGCCTCGCCGACGCCTCCTACGTCACGGCCGTGCTGCCCTACTACCCGGGCGCCCGCCAGGACAAGCGCAAGGGCCGTACCCGCGAGGGCATCTCCGCCGGCCTGTTCGCCCGGTTCCTCGAGGCCGCCGGCGCCCACCGCGTCGTGTCCGTCGAGATCCACAACGAGGCCATCAGCGGCATGTTCAACCCGAGCCGCTGCCGCATGGAGAACATCTTCCTGCACAAGATGTACTCCCACTGGATCGCCGATCAGGGCCTCGCCGGCGACATCGTCGCCGCCCCCGACGTCGGTGGCCTGGAGCGCGCCCGCTACTACGCCGAGGACCTCAACCTCGGTCTCGCGGTCATCTCCAAGGAGCGCGACTACCGCACCCCCAACCGCGTCCTCACCTCCACCCTCATCGGTGACGTGAAGGACATGGACGTGTTGCTGGTCGACGACATCATCGACACCGCCGGCTCCGTCGTGGCGGCCGTCACCGAGCTGCGCGACAACGGCGCCCGCAACGTCACCGTGGCCTGCGCCCACCCCGTGTTCTCCGGCCCCGCCTGGGACCGCCTGACCGGCCTGGCCGAGAAGGCGGAGCAGGAGGGCTGGCGCTTCCGCGTGGTCGGCACGACCTCCATCGAGCACACCGACGCGCCCGACTGGTACCTGGCCTGCGACATCGCCGAGCTCCTCGGTCGCGTCATCCGCAGCATCAACAGCCGCGGCTCGGTCACGTACGCCCAGGAGCACTGAGAGAAGGGCAGGCGGGTTGCGACGCTGTGACCCGCCCCATTCTTCGTCTCTGCACTCGGGCCGACGCCCAGGAGCACCGAGCTCAGCGGGCGAGCCAGGTTCCGGTGACCTCGACGACGATGCCGGCCATCAGGCCGGCGAAGCCGCTGTTGCCGGACAGGTCGGCCATGAAGCCCGTGGAGGGGCGGGCGTACACGCCCCACTCCGTGCGATCGCCGAAGGGCTGCAGGTCCACGCCCATGCGCAGGTGGCCCCACAGCCCCATGATCGGCTCCACGCCGAGCGCGGTGGTGACGCCGCCGAACGCGAGCTCTCCTCCCGGCGCGAACGCCAGGGAGACCTTGCCGTTCTTCACGCGGCGGCGGTGTTGGTACACGGCCACGCCGGCCGTCCAGGTGGTGCCGGGCCCTCCGGCGCCGGTGCCGTGGAACCAGTTGAGCACCACGTCGAGTGAGCGGCCCTCCTTCGACGCGGAGTAGAAGCGCAGCTCGAGGGGGAGCAGGTCGTAGCTACCGACGCTACCGCCCGGCTGTGCCCAGGCCCCGCCGCTGATGCCCGTTCCGATGCCGAACCGGGGGCGGGCGGTCTTCATCGTGGTCGTGGAGCCTGCCGTCAGGGCCTCCGACAGCGGCGTGGGCGCCTGTGTCGGCGGAGACACCAGGGAGGCTTCCTTCGGGGACGGCTCGACCGTGTCTGGCGCCCCCTCGACCTCCTCCGGCCCAGCATCGCTGGCGGCACTCCCTGCCGGAGCGAGCGACACCGCGCGCTCCTCCTCCACGAGAGGATGGCCGGCAGGCGCCGAGTCGCCCGGCTCCCTGCCGAGGACGGCCCCCACCTCGCCCGCGGGAATCGCCAGAGGCCGTGCCGCCGCGTCCGTGGGGGGCTCGGCGACCTCCTCCGGCGGCACGACCGGCACCGCGAGGTCGACCGGCCGTGCGGCCTCGACCGGCTCCGCGGGCTCGACCGCCGCGGCAGGCTCGACCTGGACGACCTCGACCCCATCGCTCGCGTGGGACCCCACCGGGGAGGCTGCCGCGACGACCTCCGGCTCCTCGTCTGCCACCGGGGTCTCCATCGGCAGCTCTTCGGCCCGGGCGCTCCACGCCGGCGCGCCGGGCGTCGCCTCGTCGCCCACAGCCTCGGTCTCGTCCTCGCTGGGGCTCGAGGTGACCGCAGCGGGGACCTCCTCCGCAGCAGCCGCCGGCTCGCGGGAACCCTGCGCCGGCACCACGTCGACCCAGACCCGCTCCTGCAGCAGCGCGTCGTCGGGTGTGGTGTCGTCCACGGGGGCGCTCGCTGCCCCCTCCTGCCCGACGGGCAGGACCCCCTCGTCGCCGATGACCTCCACCACCTGATCCAGGCCCAGGCGCCGCCTGGTGCCGTCCGGGAGCTGGATGAGGAAGGAGGTGTCGAGCTCGGCGAGGATCTCCGCCTCGATCACCGAGCCATCCGCCAGGACGAAGATGTGGGGCTCGGCCCCCTGGGCCACGCCGGCATACGCCAGACACAACAGGATCGACAGCACGCCCATGCGGCGCTCCCCTCGGCAGTCGGTGGAATCGAACGGGAACGCGGCGTCACGACGCCTCGTCCCAGGGGATGAACACCGCGCCTCGCCCGAACGAACACCGTGTCATCCCGTACGTGTCCTCCATCGCCCGGACGTGGGCCCGCATGAAGGCCATTGCCTGTCCGGGCCTTCGGCTACTGCCCGATCGCGACCCACTCGATGTGCCAGTCGTAGGTCGCGGCCGTGGTCGTGGTCATCCAGGACCCCCCGCTGATGTAGATGGTGAACTGGCTGGAGGTGGGGCTGTACACGTTCTGCCCGCCCGTCGTCGTCCAGTGGCTCGAGGTGCCGTGCAGGCTGCTGATGATCACCGGCGTGCTGGTGAAGCCACAGCCCGACATCGAGATCGTCTTCACCAGGCCGCCGGAGCCGTAGCTCGTCCACACGTCGTTCGACTCCCCGGTGCAGATGCGCAGGGCACTGCCCGCGGTGTTCTGGGCGGCGCCCAGGAGCTGACCGGTCACCTCCATGTCGCCGTCGACCTCGAGCCCGGACAGGCTGGTCGACGCGACCTCGTCCGCCGCGAGATCACGCACGATGGTCTCGTCGAGCGCGAAGGAGGTGCCCGAGAGGACCAGGCCGTTGCCCGCGGAGTAGAGCGTGTCGTCATCGCCATCGGACAGGCCGGCAGGGACGTCGGTGAGGTCGTCGAAGGACGTGGGGTTGGCAGCCAGGTAGTCGCCGATGGCGTCGTCGACCGAGCCGGTGAGCCCGATGCCGTCGAGATGGGTGGCGATGGAGTCGTCGACGGACCCGCTGATGCCGGTGGTGGACTGGATGCGGGCATCAACGGCGGACCAGTCCGCGGACAGCTCGGTGCCGGACAGGCTCAGGCCGCTGCCGGCGGTGTAGGTGGTGTCGTCGTCGCCGTCGGCCAGATCCGCCGGAACCCCCGTGAGCTCCGACCAGGCCGGCGTGTAGTCCAGCGCGAACGTGGTGTCCGTCAGGCTCAGGCCGCTGCCGGCGGTGTAGGTGGTGTCGTCGTCGCCGTCGGCCAGATCCGCCGGAACCCCCGTGAGCTCCGACCAGGCCGGCGTGTAGTCCAGCGCGAACGTGGTGTCCGTCAGGCTCAGGCCGCTGCCGGCGGTGTAGGTGGTGTCGTCGTCGCCGTCGGCCAGGTCGGCGGGGATGTCGGACAGATCACTCCAGCCGACGGGCGTGGACAACAGGTAGGCGGCGATGGCGTCGTCGACGGAGCCGGTGATGCCGATGCCGTCGAGGTACGCCTGGATGGCGTCGTCGACGGAGCCGGTGATGCCCACGGTGTCGAGATAGGACTGCACCGTGTCGTCGAAGGTGCCGCTGATGCCGGCGGTCTCCAGGACCCAGGTGTCGAGCAGGTCCCGGTCGATGGAGAAGCCCCCCGCGTCCAGGAGCAGGCCCCCGTCGGCGGCCGCCTCGTAGGTGGTGTCGTCGTCGCCGTCGGCGAGGCCTTCGGGGACGTCGGTGAGCTCGTCGAAGGAGACCCCGTAGGTGGCCAGGTAGTCGACCATCGCGACGTCCAGGCTTCCGGGGGCGTCGACCACGTCCTGGGCGAGGGCGTTGATGTGGGCGTCGTCAGTGGAGAAGGTGGTGCCGGACAGCACGAGACCGGTGCCCGCGGCATACAGCGTGTCGTCGTCGCCGTCGCCCAGGTCGGCGGGCACGTTGAGCAGCTGCGACCAGTCGACGTCGTCGCCCGTGGCCATGTAGACGGCATCCAGGGCCGTCCGCAGCTCGGCGACATCGTCGTAGCAGACGCCCATGGCCAGCGACTCGATGGCATCGTCGGCCGGGATCTGCCCCAGGATGTCCTCCAGGGAGGCCCCCTGCAGCGTGTCGGCCTCGAAGGCCCGATCCGCGCTGCCGGCCCACACCGACGGGCCGAGCCGCACGGGGTTCATGGGCTCGTCGCCCTCGATCTGCAGCTGCAGCCAGACCTCTGCCTCCTCGGAGAGCACCGAGAGATCGAGGGGCTCCACGTCGCCGAGGTGGACGGAGAAGCTGCCCGCCTGGACGTCGACGGTCTGCGCCTCGGCGAACAGCTCGTCGAGACCGTCCGGATCGCGCGTGAGGCGGAAGGTGATGGCGACGTCACCATCGAGGGGCGTGCCCTCGGCGTCGGACAGGACGCCCTGGACGGGCAGGAACGCGGGCGCGGCCAGGGCCGGGGCGCAGAGCCCGAGTGCCGCGAGAAGCAAGGACATACGGTGCATGTGGGACCTCCTCTGGGGAGGAGACACTACACCAGGCGGCCCTGCGATGGGAGCCAGCCCCCGACCGCACGGAGCCAGCATTGCACAGGGAGACCCACTGCTCTCGCGGCCCCGTGCCCGCACGGCCTCACCCGGCCGACCCAAACACCCCCACCGCCAGCGAGGCCGCTGCCGTGCGTACAGCACGAGGAGCGCAGCGACGAAGGACTGTGCGTGCGTCAGCGGCCGCAGCGGCCCCTCAGCACATCACCCGCCCCACCACAGCCCAAGAATTGCGAAAGCAATCCCAGAGGATTGCTTCAGACACATGCACGAGGGGATCGGGGCGTCAGCGAGGCCGGGGCGAGGAGCAAGGGAGAGGCCGACCTGGTGGTCGGCCCGACCGAAGCGACGACAGCACCGGGCGCGCTGACGCCCCGAGACCCGCCCCTCAGAAATCAGCGTCGAAGGCGACATCGCCTTCGATACCGACCTGGTAGGCCGACACACGACGCTCGAAGAAGTTGGTGAGCTCCTGCACGTCCTGCAGCTCCATGAAGCTGAAGGGGTTGTCGGAGCCGAACACGGGCTCGAGGCCCAGGGTCTTCAGGCGCTGGTCGGCGATGTACTCGAGGTAGGAGCGCATGTCGGACAGGGACATGCCGTTCACGCCGCCGGAGAGGACGTCCTCGGCGAAGGCGTACTCGCACTCCACGGCCTCGCGGATCATCTGCGTGACCCGCTCGTCCATGGAGTCGTCCCACAGCTCGGGCTCCTCGGCGCGGACGGTGTCGACCACGGAGAAGGCGAACTTCATGTGCATGGACTCGTCGCGGAAGACCCAGTTGGTGCCGGAGGCGAGGCCGTCCAGCAGGCCGCGGGAGCGCAGGAAGTAGACGTAGGCGAAGGCGCCGAAGAAGAACAGACCCTCGATGCAGGCAGCGAAGCAGATCATGTTCAGCAGGAAGCGACGACGATCCTCCACCGTCTCGAGCTGATCGAGCTCGTCGATGGAGTCCATCCACTTCATGCAGAACTCGGCCTTCTTCTGGATGGAGGGGATGTTGTGGATCGCGGCAAAGGCCTGCTGACGCTCCTTGGGATCAGGAATGTAGGTGTCGAGCAGGGTCAGGTAGAACTGCACGTGCAGCGCTTCCTCGAACAGCTGGCGGGACAGGTACAGCCGGGCCTCGGGGGCGTTCACGTGCTTGTACAGGTTGAGCACCAGGTTGTTCGCCACGATGGAGTCGCCGGTGGCGAAGAAGGCCACCAGGCGGTTGATCAGGTGGCGCTCGGCGGGACCGAAGCGGGAGTTCAGGTCCATCACGTCGCGGCTGAAGTCCACCTCTTCGACGGTCCAGGTGTTCTTGATGCCATCCCGGTACATGTCGTAGAACGCGGGGTACTTCATGGGACGCAGCGTCAGGTTCAGTCCGGGATCGAGCAGCATCGGAGCCTCCGGCATCGCCGGCTCCAAACCGCCGGCGTCAGTCTTCGTTCAGAAAGGATGTCATACAGAGCGGGACCAGAGGGCCCCGCGAGAGTTCTGCGTGCCGATTCTCCAGGGAGTGGGGCCAGAAGAGCCCCTCAGAACATCCCCCAGGAGCGGGGAAGGGAGAATGCGGACCGAGTCCGCGCAGGCAGGCTCGCCTCAGGGCGGGTAGGCCGAAGGCCGGTCGAGAGGAGGGATGGTAGCAGAGCTACCTGACCGACGAACGGGCCCGCCCTGTGGCGAGACCGCCAAGCGGGCGAAGGGAGCAGGCTCCCTTCACCGCTCCCCCTACTGGCAGGCCTCGCAGACCTCGGGGTTCTCGAGGGAGCAGACCACGGCCTCTTCGGCGGTGAAGGTCTTCTTGGCCTTGGAACCGCTGCCGCTGGACATCGCGATGCGAGTCGCAGGGCGGGAGCGCAGGTAGTAGGTGGTCTTCAGGCCGCGCTTCCAGGCGTACATGTACATCGAGGACAGACGTCCGATGTTCGGGGACTCCTGGAAGAGGTTCAGCGACTGGCTCTGATCGATGTAGGCGCCGCGGTCGGCGGCCAGGTCGATCAGGGACTTCATGGAGAGCTCCCAGGCCGTGCGGTACAGCTTGCGGAGATCCTCGGGGAGCTCCATCAGGCCCTGCACGGAGCCGTTGGCCTCCTTGATGGCCATGCGGATGTCGTCGTTCCACAGACCCAGGCGGCGCAGGTCGGCCACGAGGTAGCGGTTGACCTGCAGGAACTCACCGGAGAGGGTCTCGCGCTTGAACAGGTTGGAGACCTGGGGCTCGATGCACTCGAACACGCCGAGGATGGAGGCGATCGTGGCCGTGGGGGCGATGGCCACCAGCAGCGAGTTGCGCATGCCGTGCTCGACGACGCTCTTGCGCAGGCCGTTCCAGTCCAGATCCGTGGTGGGGTGCACGTTCCACAGGTCGGGCTGCAGGAAGCCCTGGGCGGCGCGGGTCTCGTTGAAGTTCGGGTGACGGCCGAGCTCCTGGGCGAGCTCCATGGAGGTCTTCACCGCGTGGAAGTACACCGTCTCGGAGATCTTCAGGGAGATGGCGCGGGCCTCCTCGCTGTCGAAGTTCAGGCCCATCTTGAAGAAGACGTCCTGCAGACCCATCATGCCGAGGCCCACGGGGCGCCACTTCATGTTGGAGTGCTTCGCCTCGGGGATGGAGTACAGGTTCCGGTCGATGACGCGGTCGAGCTGGCGGACGGCCACGCGCACGGTGTGGGCGAGCTTGTCGAAGTCGAAGCCGTCGTCGCCGCAGTGCTTGGACAGGTTGATGGACGCCAGGTTGCAGACGGCGGTCTCGTCGGAGTTGGTGACCTCGATGATCTCGGTGCACAGGTTGGACAGGTGCACGACCCGACCGGGCAGGGCGGTCTGGTTGCAGGTGCGGTTGGACGCATCCTTGAAGCACATCCAGCCGTTGCCGGTCTGGGCGAGGGTCCGCATCATGCGGGCGTACAGGTCGCGGGCCTTGACCGTCTTCTCGACGATGCCGGCGCGCTCGTAGGCCAGGTAGCGGCGCTCGAAGTCCTCACCGTAGCTGTCGACCAGATCGGGGCACTTCGCCGGGTCCATCAGGGACCAGGTGCCACCGGACTCGACGCGCTTCATGAAGAGGTCGGGAATCCAGTTGGACAGGTTCAGGTTGTAGGTACGACGGGCCTCGTCGCCGGTGTTGTCGCGCAGCTCGAGGAAGGCCTCGATGTCGGCGTGCCAGGGCTCGAGGTACACACAGGCGGCGCCCTTGCGGCGACCACCCTGGTTGACCGCGGACACGGAGGCGTCGAGGGTCTTCAGGAAGGGAACGACGCCGCGGGAGTGACCGTTGGTGCCCTTGATGTGGGACCCCTCGGAGCGCACGCGGGTGTAGGCCAGACCGATGCCACCCGCGAACTTGGAGAGCAGCGCGATGTCGGTGTAGCGCTTGTAGATGTCGATCAGCTCGTCCTTGGGGGAGTCCAGGAGGAAGCAGGAGGACAGCTGCTCACGCTGGGTGGCCGCGTTGAACAAGGTGGGGGAGCTGGGCAGGAAGTCGTGGTTCGAGAAGCACTCGTACAGCTCGATGGCATCCTGGACGTTGTCGGACACGCCGATGGCCACGCGAAGGAAGAAGTACTGGGGGGTCTCCAGGGCTTCGCGGGTGGTCGGGTGGCGCAGCACGTAGCGGTCGCGGACGGTCTTCAGGCCGAAGTACTCGAACGACTTGTCGCGCTCGGGCTTGATGGCGGCGTTGAAGATGTCGGCGTTCTCCTGGACCATCTTCAGGACGCGATCGTTGATCAGCTGGACGTCGTAGGAGGACTGGATGGCCTCGGAGAACGTGGCGCCGGCGGAGCGGGCGACCTCCTCCTGGATGACCTCGGCCAGCGCGCGGGCGGCCAGCTTGGAGTACTCGGGCTCCTCGAAGGTGCGACCGGCGGCATCATGGATGACGAGGTCGCGCAGGGCGACGTGGTCGTGGGGATCCTTGGCGGCGCGGACGACGCGCTCGGCGACGGCCGGGAGGGACAGGTGGCCCAGGTCGGAACCCAGGGTCTGCAGGTAGGCCAGGAGGGATGCGACGGCGTCCTCGCGAGAGGGTGCGTCGATCTGGGTGGTGTTGGTGGTTTCCATCTGGTCGAGCACTGTCCTCTCCTCCCCTGGATGGTTGTCCGGTCCGTCCGGAGTCCTTGTCACACTGAATGGTCTGCAATCTGGAGCAGCGAGCCCCCGCACCCGTCACCGTGGAGACGAACCCCACCCGCCACGCGACCGTTGTGGATGGTGCGTGTGGGTGACGGTCGAGGTGTGTCGACCGCCGTGTGTCCGACCCTTCCGCCGACCTGACGCCCCCCTTCGGAGACGGGAGCGCCGACGTGTACTGTGACTCCCGATGGTGCGCGTGGCCGCGCCTCTGGGACCACTAGATATAGTGGCCCACACGTTCGTTCAACCACTAGATCTAGTGTTGGAGCAAAAGCGGCGCACCAGGCGCAGCCACGGCCTCCGGCCCCTCCGGGAAGGCAGGTTTCGCTGGCGATCAAAGTGGCGCATCCGTCGTTCATCCCCATCCCCGAGCCCCGCAGGGCGGATTTCCACCAGGATGGCACGTCCGACACGAAATCGGGTCCCTCCGGTCATTCCACGACCGCGTAGAAACCCGCACTTGCATGGCATGGGTGCGGCAGATCACACCGAGGACCCTGCATCTGTCACCAAGCGGCACACCGAAGGTACCGGTACCGAACAGGTTCGACCGTGCTCGACTCCCCCCCGCCCGGCCCGCAGCGCGGCGCGCCTGCAACTCAGCGAAGCAGGCCGCGCCGCACCGCCGACAGGAACGCCACCGCCGACAGCCCGTACATCACGAGCGACCCCACGGGCAGCTTGCGGAACCAGGTGAGGGGCTCGGTGAGCATCCAGGTGCCGAGCGCCAGCAGGGCGACCGTCAGGAGCGTGAAGAGCGCCCGGTTGACCCGGCGATCGGTGAGCGCCTCCTGCTCCGGCGAGGTGACCCGCTTGATCTCCATGCGGACCCGTTGCGCGTCCAGGTCGTCCAGGAACTGGCCGAACGACACCGGCAGCCTGCGCAGCATGCTCCCCAGGGTGAGCCCGAGGTACATCAGCTCGCCCTGCATCTTCCCGAGATCGACCCGCTCGGCCAGCAGCCGACGGATGTAGGGCTCGGCCGCCGCAATGGGGTCGACCTCCGGCAGCAGGGTCTTGGCCAGGCCCTCGGTGGTGACCAGGGCCTTGAAGAACATCGTGTAGGCCTGGGGGATGCGGGCGCCGTGCTTGGCGGCCTCCCTGGCCAGGTCGACCACGAAGGGGCCCATCTGGATGTCGGACAGGGTGCGACCGGACCAGTGTCGCTCCATCAGCTCCATCACGTCCCGCTCGACCTGGGCGTAGTCCACCCGCCGCGTCTTCACGGCGATGTCGAAGAACAGGCGGGTGAGGCTGCGGTAGTCGCCGCGCTGCAGGGCGAAGATGATGAGGATGATGTCGTTGCGCATCTCGGTGGTGAGGCGCCCCATCATCCCGAAGTCGAGCAGGCCCACGCGGCCGTCGTCGAGCACCATCACGTTGCCCGGGTGCAGATCCCCGTGGAAGAAGCCGTGAAGGAACAGCATGTCGTAGGCCACCTTGAGGTAGCGCTCCCCCACCAGGGCCATGTCGTGGCCGGCGGCGCGGGCCTCCCGGATGCGCGTGCCGTGCAGCCGCTCCATGCACAGCACCGTGCCGCAGGACAGCCCGGCGACCACCGAGGGCACCCGCACGTCGGGGTTGTCGGCGAGGTTCGCCGCCACCCGCTCCATGTTGGCGGCCTCCTCGTGGAAGTCGAGCTCGGCCAGCATGGAGGTCTCGAACTCGGCGAGGACCCCCGGCAGGTCGAGGGAGTCGAGCTCGGGCAGCTCGGCGAGCATGCGGGCCACGAGGAACTGCAGGATGTTCAGGTCGGAGCGGATGACCCGCCCGATGCCGGGCCGCTGGATCTTGAAGACCACGTCCGAGCCGTCCTGCAGCCGCGCCGCGTGCACCTGCGCGATGGACGCCGTGGCGAGGGGCTGGGGGTCGAAGTGCTCCACGCCCTGTCGCCAGTCGGGTCCCAGGGCATCGGCCAGCGCCTGTTCCACGACCCGCAGCGGCACCGAGGTGACCTGATCCTGCAGGCGCTGCAGCGCCCGCACGTAGTCCGGCGGCATGATGTCCGGACGGGTGGAGAGCACCTGCCCGAGCTTGACGAACGTGGGCCCGAGCTCGGAGAGCGCCATCACGAGGCGCTCCGGCGTGCTGATCAGGGGCTCCGCCTCGCTGCGCTTGGGCAGACCGGGGATCTGCACACCGGCCACGAGGAGACCGTAGCCGTGCCGCACGAGGATCTGCGCCACCTCCCGCAGCCGGCCGAGGTCGCGCACCCTGCGCGGCACCCCACCCACCGTCTGCACGATGGGACGAACGATTCCCATGGACGCCTCCCTGTGCCCAACGTGGTACCAAGACGGAAGCGGAAGATCACCCCCAAGCGCCGCGCGAACGGAAAGAACGCAGATGTCCTCCAACGAACCGCCCCAGATCCCCGAGGAATCCCTCCCGGAGATGCCGCTGTCGAAGGAGCAGGGCTACCTGCTCACCGCGAGCGCGCTGCTGGTCGCAACGGTCGCAGGTGGCGCGGCCCTCGCCTACACCAAGCCCGTGGCCGTTCCCTTCGTGCTCTCGCTGCTGATCTCGTACCTGGTGGGCCCCATGGTCGACTGGATGCAGCGCCGGTTCCGCTTCCCCAAGGCCCTCGCCCTGCTCGTCGCCTTCCTCGTCGCGGCGCTGTTCATCACGCTCATCGTGATGCTGATCACCAGCAGCGCCCGGGGCCTGTCCACCCGGGCCGACTTCTACTCCATGCGCATCGAGGCGATGATCGCCGGCCTCACCGACTTCCTCGCGAGCATGCCGTCGGGGATGGTCCCCGACTCCTGGCTCCAGGGTGAGTTCTCCGTGCAGGAGATCGTCGAGCTGTGGGATGTCGGCTCGGTCGTCGGAGCCCTGCAGACCGCCGCCGGCAGCGTGCTCCAGGCCGCCTCCAAGCTCGTGGCCAACGCCCTGCTGGTGCTGTTGTTCTCCGCCTTCCTGCTGGCCCGCCGCCGTCCGGACGAGAAGCGCTCCGAGTTCTTCGCCGACATCAACCGCCGCATCGGCGCCTACCTGTCCACCAAGTTCCTCACCAGCGCCTCCACCGGCCTGCTCACGGGCGTGCTCCTGGCCATCATCGGGGTGGATCTGGCCTTCGTCTTCGGGCTGCTGGCCTTCCTGCTCAACTTCATCCCGTCCATCGGCTCCATCATCGCCGTGTTCCTGCCGCTGCCCATCGTCCTGCTGCAGTTCGACAACCTCGGCATGGTGCTCCTGGCCCTGCTCCTTCCCGGCAGCATCCAGTTCCTGATCGGCAACGTGCTCGAGCCCAAGATCATGGGCGACAACCTCGACCTGCACCCCGTCACCGTGCTGATGGGCCTGCTGTTCTGGGGCATGATCTGGGGCCCCGTCGGGGCGCTGCTGTCCACGCCGCTCATCGCGGTCATCAAGATCGTGCTGGTGCACATCGAGTTCACGCGGCCCATCGGGGAGCTGCTCGCCGGGCGGTTGCCGCAGGCGGAAGACGACAGCGCACCCTTGTCGCCATCGTGATCGATCCCCGGATCGACCTCGCACCCGCCCCAAGACGACGAGAGCCCCGACCAACCGGCCGGGGCTCCTTCGGTTCACACCACCGGGATCAGCCGGCGATGGCGTCCATGAACGACGCCATCTTGATGTCGAGGTCGGTGAGCCCGCCCGCATCGTGGGTGCTCATGGTGACCTGCACCTTGTTGTAGACGTTGAACCACTCGGGGTGGTGGTTCATCTTGTCTGCAAGCAGCGCCACGCGGGTCATGAAGCCGAAGGCCTCGTTGAAGTCGCCGAACACGAACTCCCGATGGATGGCGTCGCGGCCCTCCACCTCGGTCCATGCGGGCACCTGTGCGAGGGCCTTGGCCCGCGCGTCACCGGTCAGTGCGTTCATCCCTGCTCCTCGGCCCGCGCCACGATGAGGGCGTTGGCGGCCATGGGCTTCACCGCGTGGCAGAAGGCCACGAAGTTCTTCACCTGGGACTCTACCAGCTCCTTCAGCAGGGGCGTGGTGCAGTCGGCGTTCTCGTCGAGCTCCTTGTAGATGTTCGGCAGGAACAGGCGCTCGGGGAACATGAAGGCGTTGCGGTAGCCGAACACGCCCTGCAGGTGCTCCACGGAGCGCAGACCGCCCCAGGGGCCGGCGGCGATGCCGACGAAGGCCACGGGGCGCTTGTCGAACGCATCGGGGTAGGGCCACATGTCGATGAACAGCTTGAGCACGCCGGGGTAGCTGCCGTTGTACTCGGGCACGATGATCAGCAGGCCGTCGGCCTCGACGACCGGGTCGACGAACTTGTGGAAGCCCTCGGGGCGATCCTTGTAGGCGCCGGGGCTGAGCAGCTCGAAGGGAAGCTCGGCGAGGTCGACGATGGTGACGTCGCAGCCCTGCTCGGTGTAGCGCTCTGCCATGCGCTTGCCGACGCGCAGGGACTGGGAGCCGGCACGGTTGGTGCCGATGATGATCGTGAGCTTCATGGGGTTCTCCAGGGGAGGGCCTTCAGGAGGCGTCGTGACGGATGATGTCCAACAGGTCGTGCCCATAGCGCGCCACGCGGGCCGGTCCCATGCCCTTGATGGACTCGAGCGCGTGCAGATCGGTCGGACACGCGGCCGCGATGGCCTTCAAGGTGGCGTTGGGAAACACCTGGTAGGGCTTCCAGCCACGCTGTCGGGCCTGCCGGCTGCGGTAGTCCGCCAGGGCCTTCTCGAGCCCCGTGTACCCGGACCGCCGGGTGGAAGGCTGTGATCCAGGCTCCCGCTTGGGACGTACCCTCTTGTCGGCGATCCAGACCGTAGGGTACTTCACGCCCTTGCGCACCAGCCGGCCCTCCTCGAGCAGCTGGTCGATGCCCTTGAACACCGCGGTCTCGGGCACCCCCTTGAGGGCCCCGAAGGAGGGGTTCTTCGACAGGCCCTTCCTCTTGGCGACCTTGGACTGGCTGCCCCGGACGCCCAGGGCCACCATCTTCCGGCCCAGCGGCTTCTTCAGGGCGTCGACGAAGGCCAGCACGTGGTCGAGCTGGCCCTGATCGAGCGTCACGGCGTCGTCGGCGGCCTTCTTCGCGGCGGTCGAGGCCCTTCGAGCCCGTCCCTCCTGCCGCTCGGACTGCACCACCTCCGCCACCGCGTCCGGCACCCGGCAGACGTCGCACCGGCCACACACCGCCCCCGGAGCCCCCGTGAACCAGGTGCTGATGGCCTGCTGCCGGCAGTCGGTGCCGAAGGCGTAGTCCTGGATGGACTGCAGTCCCTGCAGGGCCCCCTTGGTGGGACTGCGGCCCATGAGCCGCTTCTGGGTCATCATGTCGGCCGGGCCATACAGCAGCAGGCAGTCCGCATCGCCGCCGTCGCGGCCCGCGCGCCCGGCCTCCTGGTAGTAGGCCTCCAGCGAGCCGGGGGTCTGCATGTGGACCACCGCCCGCACGTCGGGCATGTCGATGCCCATGCCGAAGGCACAGGTGGCCACCATCACGTGCCGCCGCCCCTCGGAGAACCGCTTGAGCGCCGCCTCCCGGGCGCTGTCGGTGCGGCCGGCGTGGTAGTACTCGGCGGTGGTGCCGGCCTCCCGCAGGGCCTTGGCCACCGCCTGCACCCGCTTGCGGGTGGCGCAGTAGACGATGACGCGCCCGTTGCCCGGCTTGTGCAGTCCCCGCGACCGCAGCACCTCCACGAGCCGCTCCACACGGGCGTTGTCGCCGCGGATGTGCTCCACCGCGAAGCGCAGGTTGGCCCGGTGGGTGCTGCCCAGGATGACCTCGGGATCGTCGAGCTTCAGGCTCCGGGCGATGTCCGCCTGGACCTGCCGGGTCGCCGTGGCGGTCAGCGCCATCACGGGCACCCGCCACTCCTCCTTGAGCGCCGACAGCTGACGGTAGGCGGGCCGGAAGTCGTGGCCCCACTGGGAGACGCAGTGGGCCTCGTCGACGGCCACGGCGGCGATCCCCGCCCGCTCGATCGCCCGTCGGGCCCCCGCGTGGGACAGGCGCTCGGGACTCACGTAGATGAGCGAGGCGTCGGCCATGGCGGCACGGGCCCGGCGCTGTTCCTCCGCGCTCATGCCCGAGTGGAGCGCGACGGCCCACACGCCGGCGTCGCACAGGGCCGCCACCTGGTCCTGCATCAGGGCGATGAGCGGGCTGACCACCACCGTGGCCCCCTCCCCTCTCCGTGCCCGCACGATGGCCGGCACCTGGTAGCACAGGGACTTTCCACCGCCGGTGGGCAGCACGATGCTGACGTCGCGGCCGTGCAGGAAGGCCCCGACCGCCTCCGCCTGCCCCGGCCGGAAGGTCTCGTGGCCGAAGACCTCCTCGAGCACCTGTGTCGCCATGTCCATCATCCGCATCCCACCTGCTGACCGCCGTGCGCCACAGGTGTACAGTGCCAGCCACCAGGAGTCGACATGAGCCGTCGCAACCTCACCATCCTCTCGCTGGTCCTCAGCGGCCTCGTCCTCGCCGCCGGCGTCCGGATACGCCAGCTCCACGGGGAGCTGCAGCGTACCCGTGCCGCGCTGCAGGCCACCGAGGAGCGCCTCGACGCCGCCCAGCGCCAGCAGCTGCTGCAGGCCACTCGCCAGCTCCCCGCCGCGGGCTCCGGTCAGGCCGCCGGCACCACGCCATCCCGCCGGTCCACCGCCCGTGGTGCCTCCGGCACGCGGGCCGGCCCCCCCGACCAGGCACCGGACGGCGGCTCCACCAGTCCCCGCGCGACCCGCAGGGCAGCCGTCCGGGAGCGCCTGCAGCAGGCCAGCGCCCAGCTCCCCGAGGACTTCTTCCTCGACAAGCTCTTCGACGTGGTGGACGAGCTCGCCGACGAGGAGGGTTGGAGCGACACCACCTACGAGGAGGTCGCCGTCACCTTCGAGACCACCGCCGATAACCTCAGGTCCATCGCGCTGGACGTGCAGGCCGGTCAACTGTCCCGCTCCCAGGCCCGAGAAGAGCTGCTGACCGAGCGTGACGCGCTCATCGACGACCTCGATCTCCTCATCGCCCCCGAGGGTACCGAACGCCTGCGCGACATGGTCCGGCAGCAGCTCGCCGAGAAGATCTCCACCCGACGGCAACGCACCCAACCCTGAGGTTTCCCATGATCACCGCCCTGCTCCTGGCCACCACGGCCCTCGCCGCTCCCGACGGCTACAAGCCCACCAAGGACTTCGACGACTGCCAGCTGTACGCCGGCCCCAAGATGTCCGACGGCGTGCAACCGGTGATGGCCGAGTGCTCCTGGCCCGAGTTCACCGTGGAGCAGGCCGAGAAGCAGCTCGTCCAGGGCGAGCTGCACGACGACATCTTCCGCAGCGTCACCCGCTCCGACAAGCTCCCGTCCGGCAACTACCGCCAGACCCACCAGGCCTCGGGCATCTCCGATCGCGAGCTCATCGTCTCCATCACCCGCTCCGACCTTCCGGGCGGCGGCTTCAAGCTGCTCATCAAGGACCAGGACGAGCCCTTCGACCTCACCGAGGGCAACGTGAAGACCGCCCGCGACATCACCTGGTGGGAGATCCGCCCCCGCGAAGGCGGCGGCATCGATGTCACCTACTACATGGAGTACGACCCCGGTGGCCGGGTGCCCGACTTCATCGTCCGGTCGTTCCAGACCGGTGGCGTCCGCGACGTGGTCAACGACCTGAGAGCCTGGCTCAAGCGACACAAGTAGGCGTACCGAAAACGTCGAGGAAATCTCGACATCGAAGCACGACCGCGGTACCACGGGGCCCCACGAGGAGGTCCCCATGTACCGCTCCATCCTGATCATTGCGGCACTCGCCGGCGCCTGCACCCCGCCCGACGACGTCAGCACCCTGCGTCCGTCCCTCACCATGATCCGCACCGAGGAGGTCGTGGTCGAGGACCCACCGGTGGTGCCCCTCGATCGCTTCGTGCCCGGCTTCGTCACCGCCCCGGAGGAGGTCGTGTACGAGGGAGAGGACGCCCCCGTGGTGGCACCTCCGCCCGGCCAGCTCACCGATCTCGGCGCCATGTCCGACATGGACGATCCGGCCCCCCTCGACGAGCACGTCCCCGGCAGCACCTACGAGTGGGGCACCCAGGCGGGCAACCTGTGGGACCTGAGGTCCGACGAGGGCCAGCTGGAGTACGACGACGTCGAGCAGGGCGCCATCGGCGACTGCTACATGGTCTCCGCCCTGTCGGCCGTCCTGTGGGCCGACAACGACTTCCTCGTGCGCGACGGTCTCATCCGCGAGATCACCCACGCCGACGGCACCGTGTCCCACTACGCCGTGCGCCTGTACGATGCCTGGGGCGACCCCCAGGACGTGCTCGTCGACGCCCAGATGATGCGCAAGTACGGCCGGCCGCTGTACGCCCGCTCCATGGACTCGGACAAGGGCGCCGAGGAGTGGGGCATCAGCCTCGTCGAGAAGGCCTACGCCAAGTGGCACGGCTCCTACCAGGACATCGGCGACGGCGGCTGGGCCGGCGACGTGATGCAGGCGCTCACCGGCTCCACCGCCGTCTACAAGTCCATCCGCAACTTCTACTCCGACAGCTCCATGCTCAAGGCCATGCGCGATGCCGTGGCCGACGACCGACCGGTCGTGGCGGGCACCTGGGGCAAGGACGACGGCGTGGACTACACCGGCACCGGCGTGTACGCCTGGCACGCCTACACCGTGCTCGACGCCGATCCCGACGAAGGCACCGTCACCCTGCGCAACCCCTGGGGCAGCTCCGAACCGCCGGGCAACGGCGAGGACGACGGCATCTTCACCCTCGACGTCGAGACCTTCAAGAAGCTGTACCAGGGCATCACCCTCGGCGGCGGCTTCTCCAGCGACTTCACCGCACCGAGCGAGGTCGACGACCTCGAGGTGGTCTCCCAGGCCGATGGCACCGTCACCCTGCGCTTCACCGCCACCGGCGACGACCGCACCAAGGGCATGGCCGCGGCCTACGACATCCGCTGGTCCACCTCCGAGCTCACCGCCGCCACCTTCTACGACGGCGCGAAGGTCGATCCCGCCCCCTCCCCCCAGTCCCCCGGCACCGTCGAGGAGGTGTCCTTCTCCACCGAGGCCGCCCCGGGCACCACCCTGTGGGCCGCCGTCCGCGTGGAGGACGAGGCCGGCAACATCAGCCCCGTCTCCAACATCCTGCAGCTCACCCTCGACGGCGGTGCCACCGAGATCACCGCCTACCCGCCCCAGGTCTTCGACTTCGAGGCCGGCCGCGACCTGTGGGCCACCGAGGGCCTGTTCCACTTCTCCACCGGCTTCCCCGCCGGCGGCGACTGGCATGCGTGGATGGGCGACGAGAGCGAGCTGTCCCACGACGCCAGCGGCACCAGCATGCTGATCTCGCCCCCCATCGACCTGCGCGAGGCATCGTCCGCCACCCTGGTGTTCGACCACTACGTCGACCTCGACGTGTGGGACGCGGCCCCCGAGGTGCAGGTCCGCCGCTGGACCGGTAGCGACTGGTCGGCCGACGGCATCGACCAGGTGCTGTCCAGCAGCGAGATGAGCGACTACACCTCCGAGGAGATCGTTCTCGACGCCCTCGCCGGCGAGATCATCGAGATCCGCTTCGTGTTCGAGCACGAGAGCGGCCGCGGCGAGGGCCACTTCGGCTGGCTCATCGACGAGGTGGGCGTCCTCGCGGACTGAGGTCTCCCCACCACTCGAACCCACATCCCGCATGGCCGACGAGACGGGCCTCAGGAGTCCCCATGAAGCCCGTCCTCGCCGCCCTCGCCCTGTCGCTGCTCGCCCCCCTCGCCCACGCGGGCGAGGTCCGGGTGGTGGTGAAGAACGTCGAATCGAACAGCGGCTACGTGATGATCGCCCTGTTCAACGACGCCGACAAGTTCCCCACGGACGCCTCCGGCGCGCCCCACAAGGCCAAGGTCGACGCCCGCAGCCCGACCACCACCCACACCTTCCCGGACGTGGCCCCGGGCACCTGGGCCCTGTCGGTGTTCCACGACGTCGACGGTGACGGCGAGCTGGACGTGCGCTCGGTGATCCCCATCCCCAAGGAGCCCATGGGGGCGTCCAACAACGCCAAGGGCCGCATGGGCCCCCCGAAGTTCGAGGACGCCGCCTTCAAGGTGGGAAGCGGCGCGACGGAGCAGGTGGTGGTGCTCAGCGAGCTGTAGTCAGTCCTGCAGCACGGTCAGCTCGAAGCTGTTGTCGTCTTCCCACAGCTCGTCCACATCCCCACAGGTGTCGACCAGCACCCAGGTGTTCCAGGAGCCGAACTCGCTCGGCCCATCGTCGATCTCGACCTCCCAGACGTACTCGTCGCCGGCGTCCAGGCTCGCCACCCACACCCACTCGTCCGAGTCCGCATCCGTGAAGCAGTCGACGGGTTCGGTGGCCCGGTCGAACCAGATGTCGATCCAGAAGCCCGGCGCCTCCACGTCGCCCCAGTTGCTCACCGTGACCTCGTACACGGTGGTCTCGCCGTCCGAGGTGACGTCGACCCAGTCGATGAACAGATCGGGCATCAGGCCCGAGACCTCGAAGGTGTCGTCGTACTCGTTGTTGGCGTCGTCGGATTCCTCGATGACCTCGAGGGCATCCAGCTTGAGCGCGAACGGGTGCTCGCCCTCCTGCAGGTCCTCCACGACGAACAACGCGAAGTCGACATCCCCGGGCGCAAGGGCCAGCAGGGCAGCGTAGTCGTCGCCCACGGTGCCGAGCGGCCAGCTGGGATCGAGGTACAGGTCGACCCAGGAGGCATCCGCCGGGCACAGGGCGTCGCCGGCGTTGCGCACCTCGACCCAGATCCACGCCTCGCTGCCGTACACGTCGACCTCGACCAGATCGAACACCAGGTCGCACAGGCCCACCTCGGCATCCTCGGGCAGCACCGTGACGGTGGAGATGGCCGTCATGCCGCCGCAGCTCGCCTGCACGGTGGCCTCGCCTTCGCCCTCGGCCATCACCTGGCCCGTCTCATCGACGGTGAGCACGGAGCTGTCGCTGGTGGAGAACGTGCAGCCGCTGACGCCGCCACTGCTGCCGTCGCTGTAGGTGCCGGACGGGGTGAGCTGGGTGGACACGCCGACGGGGACCTCGAAGGCGCTGGGGAGCAGGGAGAGTTCCGAGAGCCGGGCGCTGGCGTCGAGGACGTTCACCGAGACCTTGGCGGAGAAGCCTGATGGCTCGGTGGCCACGACGTCTGCGGTGCCGACCTGCAGCGCCTTCACCATGCCATCGGCCCCCACCGAGGCCACGCGCTCATCGGTACTCACCCAGGTGATGCCCTCGGAGAGCACCTCGGAGGTGTCGGAGTCGTAGTAGGCCTTCACGATGAGGCCCACCTCGTCGCCCGCCGCAAGCGTGGGATCGTTCGGGCGGATGGCGATGCCGAGCAGGTTTCCGTGTTCGACCTCCTGGCCGTTCGGATCGCCGGGTACCGGGTTGTCGACCCCGGGGCCGCCATCGATCTGGCAGCCCACGAGCAGACACATGGCAAGCGTTCGGTACGTCATTTGTTCCCCTTCGCGCGAGACTTGCACACTACACCAGGAGGAACGTCACGAGAACACACCCGCCGAGAACACCGCTTCCGGTGGATTGTTGAACAGGGTGGACAAAACCACTTGTGGTACCCCGCTTCTTGCCTTACACGGGCGCCGCAGACGAGGTCCCCATGCGCGCATTCTCCACACTCCTTCTTCCACTCCTGCTCACGGCCTGCGACTTCAATGGCCAGGTCGAGCCCGACGAGGACGACGTCGAGGATCCGATCGTCGAAGACACCGGTCCCGACGACACCGATCCCGTGATCGTCCCCCAGGACACCGGCCTCGTCGCCGGCACTGGGGATGCCTCGGGTGCCTCCCTCGGGGGCACGGGCGGCGGCACCGGCGGCTGGCTCGGAGGGCTGTTCGGCACCGGTGGGTCCGGTGGCCTCGGCGGCGGCACGGGCCTGTTCGGCGGCGGGTCCGGTGGCTTCGGCGGCGGCTCCGGCGGCTTCGGCGGCGGCTCCGGCGGCTTCGGCGGCGGCTCCGGCGGCTTCGGTGGCGGCTCCGGCGGCTTCGGTGGCGGCTCCGGCGGCTTCGGTGGCGGCTCTGGCGGCTTCGGCGGCGGCTCCGGCATCATCGGTGGCACCGGCGGCTTCCCCCTTCCCACCGGTCTTGGTGGCACCGGCGGCTTCACGCTCCCCACGGGTCTCGGCGGCTCCGGTGGCTTCGGCGGCGGCTCCGGTGGGTTCGGCGGCGGTTCCGGTGGCTTCGGAGGCGGCTCCGGTGGCTTCGGCGTCGCCACGGGCGGCACTGGCTGGGGCGGCGTCACGCCCACCGGCGACACCGCGTTCCCCTTCCCTGGCGGCACCGACTCCGGTCAGGGAGACTCCGACACCGATCCCGAGACGGGCTCGAGCGACACCAGCACGTGGGTGCCTACGCCCTAGGCCTCCACCCTCACCAGCGTGAACCAGTTCATCATCGGGGTCTCCTCCTTGTAGGCCTCGCCGATGAGCACGTGATCGCTGAGCTTGCGGAGGAAGTCCCGGGTGTGGTGGTACACGAAGCGCTGCAGGCCCTGGTGGTTCTGCTTCACCTCCGGCCAGCCCTCCACCGGCCTCGCCTCGGGCACCTCGAAGTAGTCCACCACCACCTGGCCCCGGTCGAGCCACCGGGGACGGTCGTGGGTGTTCTTCACCAGGAAGTAGCCGGGCCCCACGAGCGGCCGGGTGATGCCTTCGTTGTAGCCGCTGATCTGATCGCCCACCCGGGCGAACCGCTTCTGGAAGCTGCGGAACACCGGCAGCGTGTTGGTGCCCTCGAACACGACCTCGCAGCGGTCGGGCACGTCGGGTGGCACGAGATCCTGCAGGGAGACGGTCGAGTCCTCGGCCAGGCCGAACAACCGACGCTGATCGGCCTTGCTCGTGCCGGCCATCGCCGCCACGCGCTCTTCGTGGGAGGCATCATCGAGCCAGTCCGACACCATCTCGAGGGTCAGGTCCGGTCTGGCCAGCAGCTCGGTGAATCCGGTTCGCGTCTTCCGTGCCATGTGACCTCCTACAGCAGCGACGACAGCTCCCGCACCGAGGCCAGGACCACCGAGGCACCCGCCTCGCGCAGCGCGGCCTCGTCGGTCCGCCCCGTAGTGACCCCAACGGCCCGCGCGCCCGCGTCTACAGCCATCTGCATGTCCCACCGGGAATCCCCCACATACCAGACGTCCCCGGCGCCCACCTGCAGCGAGGCGCACATCTGCAGCATGCCGCCGGTGTCCGGCTTGGGCGCGGGGAGCTCCTCGGCGCACAGGATGGGGCCGAGGCGATCCGTCCACCCCAGGTGGGCACACAGGGGGTCCATGGTCTTGCGCTCCCGCTGGGTGATCACACCCGTCGCGATGCCCACGGCGCGCAGCGACTCCGCGAGCTCGGCGGCATCGACGAGCGGGACCACGTTCTTCAGGCCCTCGGTGAGGAAGTGCTGACGGTAGGCCTGCGCGATGGCCTCGTGGTCGACGCTCTTGTGGGTGGGCGGCACGGCACGCTTGACGATGGTGAGCAGCGGCAGGCCGACCCAGCGGGCGAGGTCGTCGGGCTCCACCCTGGGAAGTCCCGCGTCCACGAGGGCCTGCTGGAAGCTGTGGACCACGGCAGGCAGGGAGTCCACGAGCGTGCCGTCGGCGTCGAACAGGATGGCTGCGGGTCGGGTCATGAGGTCGTCCTTCGGCGGGGGGCTGGCATCGGGCCACCGGGGTACAGTGGCCGCAACGGAGGTCTCATGAAGCTCGTACCCCTTCTCCTTCTGCTCGGCTGCCAGGGCGGCACGCCTTCCCCCACCGAGCAGGCACCCGGTGCCGCCGCGGAGCTCGGCTGGCTGGTGGGCCACTGGCAGGTGACCGACGGCGGTACCGTCACCGAGGAGCGGTGGGTACCCGATGCCAAGGGCGACCTCCTCGGACAGGGCCGGGTCCTGATCGGTCGAGTGCCCGGTTTCTCGGAGACGCTGGCCATTCAACAGACCCGTGACGGACTGGTCTACGTGGCCTGGCCAGGAGGTCAGGATCCATCGCAATTCTCGGTCTCCGAGAGCAGTCAAGGCGGTATTACATTTTCTCGACAGGTCGAGAATTTTCCATCGGAGATCACCTATACTCGTGAAGGCGACAAATTGTCGGTCAGCGCGACAGGCCTGAAGGAGGGCCAGCCACACTCCGAGCGGTGGGAACTCACCCTGGTTCCCTGAGGTACCGAACGGAAACTTGTCCTCCAGTTCGTCTTCATGCTGCCGATGATCCCCCGGGTCGCTACGGGAGGGAATCATGGGATGGATGGGGATGTGGATGGCGCGAAACGTCGTCAACGCCACGGGAAGACACAACAGCGGGCCGCCGTCGGTCACCGAGCTCAGCGAGGGCGACCAACGGCAGCTGCAGGATCTGATCGACACACAGCTCGCCGCGCTGCGAGCCCACGATGCGGAGTCCGCCTGGGAGGGCGGCACCCGCGCGTTCAAGACACACACGGGCAGCCCCAAGCGCTACTACGATCTCCTCAGCGCAGGCTACCGGCCCGTCCTCGAGGCCGAGCGCGTCCAGCAGGGGCCCTACCTGCTCACCGCCCATGGGCTGGCCCAGGAGCTCACCCTGTGCAGCGAGGCCCACGGCCGCCGGGCCGCCCTGTTCCTCGTCCGGCGCTCGCTCGACGGCGCCTGGCGACACAACGGCTTCCTGATGCTCGATCACGCGGTCGATCACGCCGAGGCCTGATTCACGCAGGCCCTCTCACGCGGTACCCTGGGACGCCCCCGACCGGTCGGGGGTACCCGGCCCCTTCCCGTCGCCGACGAGCCGACGGAACCTGAGGCCACACCACCTGGGAGAGCGGATGACCGAGCGGAGCGCGCTGTACTGGAAGGGACTCACCTTCACCTGCCTGGCCTACCTCACGGCCTGGGCGGCAGCCTCCACCGCAGGCTGGCTCCTGCCCATCGAGAGCCCCTTCTGGCTCGCCCTGGCGGCCGACCTCGTCGCCACGGTGGTGGTGTTCGGGTTCTCGGTCGCGGTGCGCAACAGCTCCATGTACGACGCCTACTGGAGCGTCGTCCCCCCCGTGATCGCCGTCTACTGGGCCCTGAGCCTGGCCGGCGACACCCACCCCGTCCGCGCCGTCATGGTCTGCGGCGTCATCCTGGTGTGGGCGGTACGGCTCACCTGGAACTGGGCGAGCGGGTGGCCGGGGCTGCACCACGAAGACTGGCGCTACACCCGCCTCAAGCAGCAGACGGGCGCCCTGTACCCGCTGGTCAACTTCGCGGGCATCCACCTGTTCCCCACCCTCATCGTGTTCCTGTGCCTGTGGCCCGCGTGGGAGGCCCTCGATGCGCGCAGCTCCCTGGGCCTGCTCGACTTCGTCGCCCTCGGCACCGGCCTGTTCGCGGTGTGGCTCGAGGGCACGGCCGATCGTCAGGCCCGCGCCTGGCGCGCCACCAACCCGCCGGCCGGGGCCGTCAACGACATGGGCCTGTGGCGCCTGTCCCGGCATCCCAACTACCTCGGTGAGATCCTGTTCTGGACCAGCCTGTGGCTCTTCGCCCTCGCCGCCTCCCCCCAGAACCTGTTCACCGTCGTCGGCCCCCTGGCCATGGCCGCCATGTTCCGCTTCATCACCATCCCGATGATGGAGCAGCGGCAGCTCGCCCGACGACCGGCCTACGTGGACTACATGCGCCGCACCTCCATGCTGCTGCTGTGGCCCTCCCGGGGGCGCCGCCCCTCCACCGACGACGACGAGCCCTCTCCCGGGCCCGCACAAGCCCCCGCTGGCGACGTCACGCCTCCGGCCACGCCCGCCGAGGCAGGCCCGAACTTCCCCGCCGAGCTGCGCGACGACCTGCCGGAGGCGCTGGTCCAGGACGTCGACGAGGCGCTCGACGCGTCCGACGACGACGACCGCTGATCAGCGTCGCCGCCTCCACAGCAGCAGCGGCAGCAGGACCCACCCCCACGTCGGGGTGGGCGTCCCGGTGCACCCCACGTCGGCGTCCGGCAGCGGCAGCCTGGCCTTGCCCGCACCCCAACGAGGGTCGTCGTAGCGTCCCTGCTGATCGCTGAAGGCCCACGCCTTGAGCTTCTGGGTGGCCTCGAAGGCCGTGAGCTCGGGCTCCCGGGACATCACCAGCGCCACGGCCCCCGCGACGGCCGGCGTGGCCGCCGAGGTGCCGAAGAACCCGTTGAGCCCCTCCTGGGCCACCGTGACGCCATCAGGACCGGCGATGTCGGGCTTCGCGGCGCCGCCGCGCACGGGACCCTGGCTGGAGAAGCGCTCGATGTCGTTGCCGAGGTATCCCTCCGAGAACACCGCCCCCACCACGAAGGCCCAGGGATGCGGGGAGGGATCGGCCATCGACGTGTAGGGCTCGCCATCGACCACCGTGCCCGACAGCACCTGCACGTCGACCTCGAGCCAGGACTCCGCCACCCGCTCACTGCCGATCTGCAGCCAGTACCCGCCCTCCTCCGGCACCGAGGCCGTGAGCCGCTCGATCGGCGAGCAGGGGGTCTCGTCGCGGTGCTGCAGGGCATCCGAGCGGCCCCAGATGCGGCCGTCGTCATCGACGACCCGTGCCCACAGATCGGAGCGGCCGCAGTCGAACCACTCGTCCCAGTTCACGTAGATCTGCTTGGCCCCGGCGCTCCGGAAGGAGATCGGCAGCCCCCGGGGATCGTCGAAGTCGAGCGTGCCGTCGCCATCGACGTCGAGCCAGGGGCCCGTCCAGTGCTGCCTGGCGTAGTTGCCCGACGACGTGACCAGGACCACACCGGCCGCCTGGAGCCGATCCACCACCCGCGCGAAGGGCCCCGAGCCGTCGTAGAAGGAGGAGTTGAAGAAGGACATCGACATGCTGATGAGGTCGATGTCGTTCTCGATCGCCCAGTCGGCGGCCGCCTGGAACGTGGTGAGCCCGTTGACGCGCACCGCGTGCAGCTCGGCATCGGGCGCCACCTCGGCAATGATCTGTGCGCAGCCCACCCCGTGATCCCCCTGCTCGAACGCGAAGCGGGGCGAGCCCGGGTCCATCTGCACCTCGCAGGAGGGATGGGCGAAGCAGTCGTGGGTCGCGTCGAGGTGCAGGTCGGGCCAATCGGCAAAGCCCGTCCACTGCAGGTCGAACACGGCCACCTTGACCCCCTGCCCGCGGTAGCCGGCGTCGTGCCACGCCTGGGCCCCGAGCGCCGCGATGCCATCCACCATGGGCCAGCCGTCGATGTGGGCGATGGGCTCCAGCGGCAGCCGTTCGTCGGCGCCGGCCGGCAGCAGCGCACCCTCCGAGGAGCGCGCGAGGGCCCCCGGTGCGGCTGGATCGGTGGAGTGGAGGAAGCCGGGATGCTCGAGGAACGGGCGGTCCGAGCCATCCTCGGGCCATCCGGCCAGCGCCGCACCCGCCAGCATCCACAGCATCAATCCGCCCCCCGCACCCGACCGAATCGCTGCCAATCTACCACGAGGCCCTTGCGACCCGGCACAAGCCAGTTGGCGAACCGCCCCGTGGCCCGCTGATCGGCGGCCCAGGTGTGGGTCAGGGCGTGGCGTTCGTCGCCTTCGGTGACGTCGAGGGTGACGACCAGCTGCGCCTGCGGCGGAACCAGCAGCGGATCATGGGCGATGACGAGGGTGGCCACGCCCACGAAGACCCCGTCCGGCGCGAAGTCGATCCGGGCGGGCAGGGTGCGGCCGTCGACCGTCCAGTGGGCGTCGAGCCCCTGCAGCGTTCCCGCCCGACCGAGTCCGAGGGTCAGCTGGACCGCCGCCCAGGACCCGGACCAGTCCCGCCAGGTGGCGACCACAGGCGAGACCCGCAGCCCCAGCCGCCCGAGACGCCAGCGCCATCCCTCCAGACCGACCGCGGCGACCAACGCCGCCGCGCCCACCGGCAGCGCCAGCGCGGCATCCGCCGCCAGCGCGCCCACGGGGGCCAGCGCCATCAACCACAGCCCCGGCCTGGACCGGACCAACCAGGATCTGGGATCCACACGACCTCCCTTGTCCTTGTGTACTGATCCGGACGGGTCCTGCCCGCCACCCCTTTCCCTCCACACGCAGGTGCCTAGAGTGGTACGGTTCACCGTGGATCACACCACCATTCCGGGGGAAATCATGGGTTTCTGGGACCGCGTCAAGGGACAGATGGGCGCGCAATTTCTCGACGTCATCCAGTGGCTCGACGACAGCAACGACACCATCGTGTACCGCTTTCCGATCCACGACCAGGCCATCACCGACCAGTCCAAGCTGGTCGTCCGTGAGGGCCAGGCCGCCGTGTTCATCGCCGAGGGCCAGCTGAGCGATGTCTTCGCCCCCGGCACCTACACGCTCGATACGCCCAACTCGCCCATCCGGTCGTTCTTCGACTCCATCAAGTACAACATGCAGCTGCCCTTCAAGGGCGATGTGTACTTCGTCTCCACCCGCCAGTTCACGAACAACGGCTGGGGCACGCCCAACCCGATCATGATGCGCGACCCCGAGTTCGGCCCCGTCCGCATCCGGGCGTTCGGTACCTACTCCTTCCGGGTCACCGATCCCGCCCGCTTCATGCGCGAGATCGTCGGCACCGACGGCCACTTCACCACCGACGAGATCAACGGGCAGCTCAAGAAGCGCCTCGTCTCCTCCTTCGCCACGGCCATGGGCCAGTCGAAGATCCCGATCCTCGATCTCGTGGGCTCCTACGATGCCCTCGGCGAGAAGGTCCGCGACGTCCTCAGCCCGAAGTTCGAGGCCGAGTACGGTGTCAGCCTCACCGACATCACCATCGGCAACATCTCCCTGCCCACCGAGGTCGAGAAGGCCCTCGACGAGCGCAGCAAGATGAGCGTGCTCGGCAACCTCGACCAGTACACCAAGCTGAAGACCGCCGACGCCCTCGAGGCCGCCGCCTCCAACCCGGGCATGGCGGGCGCGGGCGTGGGCATGGGCGTGGGTGCCGGCATGGGCCACGCCATGGCCCAGTCGACGGCAGGCGCCCAGGCCTCCGGCAGCACGCCGCCTCCGGCTCCCGCCGCGGGCACCTGGCACTACAACGGCCCGTCCGGTCAGGCCCAGCTGAGCACCGCCCAGGTCATCGAGAAGATCCAGGCCAACCCCACGGCAAGCCACCACCTGTGGAAGGCCGGCTGGCCGAGCTGGAAGCCCCACACCGAGGTGCCCGAGATCGCCTCCGCCATGCCGCCCGCACCTCCCAGTGCGCCCCCGCCGGCCCCTGGTGAGACCACCTGGCACTACCACGGCCCCTCCGGCAGCAAGGAGCTCACCACCACCGAGGTGGTCGCCGAGGTCAAGGCGGCCCCCGATGGCGAGCACCACGTCTGGAAGGAGGGCTTCGACGGCTGGAAGAACGCCGCCGACGAGCCCGAGATCGCTGCCAGGCTGAAGGCGGGCCCCCCGGCCCCGCCCAAGAAGAAGGGCCCTCCGCCGCCGCCGAAGTAGCGTGACCCCTTCCACGAGAAAGCACCTCACACGGTGGCTGGGCCTCGGCCTGGCCGCCGTGTTGTTGTTCCTGGCGGTGCGTCGGCTCCAGTGGCCCACGCCCGAGCAGCTCGGCCTCGTCGCCGCGCCCCGGCTGCTCCTCCCGGCCCTGGCCCTGTTCAGCCTCGGCTTCTGGGGGCGCGTGTGGCGGCTGCGCTGGCTCGCCGGGTCGGGGGCATCCCTGCCCACCGTCTGGAAGGCCCACGGCCTCGCCTTCCTCTCCCAGCTCGCCCTGCCGTTCAAGGCGGGCCTGGTGCTGCGGCCAGCGGTCATCCACCGCTACCTGGGCATCGGCCTGCGCCGCAGCATCGGCGTCGTGTTCGCCGAGCGGCTGGGAGATGTCTGGTTCCTGGCCGCCCTGAGCATCCCCTTCGCGTCCACGCTGCTCGGCGCGTCGCCCCAGGTGGCCGCCGCCGCCCTGGTCGGCGCCGTCCTCGCCGGACTCCTGGTCATCCCCCTCATCCGCAGCTGGCAGCCCCAGCTCATCGCCCCTACCTTTCGGCTGGTCACCATTCCCGGCATGGGCCACTCGCTGCTGGCCATCGTCGGGCCGCTGGCGGGCGGTATCTGGCTGGCCACCGAGACGGGCCTCGGCCTCGCCGAGCTGGGCTGGTGGGCCCTGGCCGTGCACTGGGCCGCAGCGATCGTGCCCACCCCGGCGGGCATCGGCGCCTACGAGGCGGTCAGTGCCGAGTTCCTGCTGCGCCATGGCGTCGATCCGGGCCTGGCCGCGGCGGTCACCGTGCTCTCCCACGCCCTCGGCGTGGGCACCCAGATCGCATGGAGCGGCGCCGCCCACGTGAGGCGACGCCGCTCCGATGTGCCCGAAGGCTCCACCGACTGACGGATCAGACGGTGTTCTTCACCTTGAGCACGTCGAGGTCCGCGAGGGGCACAGCGTTCGGGGCGTCGACCATGCGATCCTGGGCGGACGTGGTCTTCGGGAACGCGATGACGTCGCGGATGGAGTCGGCGCCGGTGAGGATCGAGATGCAGCGATCGAGACCGAAGGCCAGACCGCCGTGGGGCGGCGCGCCGTGGGCGAGGGCGTCGAGCAGGAAGCCGAACTTCTCGCGGGCCTCCGCCTCGCCGATGCCGAGGGCGGCGAGCACCTTCTGCTGCACGTCTTCGCGGTGGATACGGATGGAGCCGCCACCGATCTCGGAGCCGTTGCAGACCAGATCGTAGGCGTCCGACAGGATGTCGCCCATCTTCTCGTCGTCGCCCAGCCAGTCCATGTGCTCGGCCTTGGGGCTGGTGAAGGGGTGGTGCATGGACGTCCAGCGGCCGTCGTCGTCCTTCTCGAACGCCGGGAAGTCGGTGACCCAGCAGAACTTGAAGATGCCCTCGGGGATGAGGTCGAGCTCCTTGGCCACGTGGGACCGCAGACGGCCCATGCCCGTGTTGACCACACCGGCCTCGCCCGCGCCCAGCAGCAGCAGATCGCCGTCGGCGGCACCGGCAGCAGCCAGGTAGTCGGCCATGGCCATGCCCTCGGGCAGCGCCTTGGCGGCGGGGCCGCTCATCTCGCCACCGCTGACCTTGCCCCACATGAGGCCGCCCATGCCGTAGTTGCGGACGAACTTCGTCCAGGCGTCGAGCACCTTGCGGCTGGTGTTGCCGGCGGCGCCCTTGACCACGAAGGTCTTCACGATGCCCTTGTGGGCGATGGCGTTCGCGATGGGCGGGAAGGTGGAGGCCGCGAGGGTGGAGGTGAGGTCGCTCAGCTCCATCTCGAAGCGCATGTCGGGGTTGTCGACGCCGAAGCGGTGGATGGCCTCGGCGAAGGTGATGCGGGGCACCTCACCGATGTCGAAGCCCACGGACTCCTTCCACATGGCGCCCACGACGCCCTCGGCGAGGGTCATGACCATGTCGGAGGTGACGAAGGACATCTCGATGTCGATCTGGGTGAACTCCGGCTGGCGGTCGGCGCGGAGATCCTCGTCGCGGAAGCAGCGGGCCACCTGGAAGTAGCGGTCCATACCGGCCACCATCAGGATCTGCTTGAACAGCTGGGGCGACTGGGGCAGCGCGTACCACTGGCCGGGGTGCACGCGGCTGGGCACGAGGTAGTCGCGGGCGCCCTCGGGGGTGGCCTTGGTGAGGATCGGGGTCTCGATCTCGAGGAAGCGCTGCTCGTCGAGGAAGCTGCGGACGGCGGCCACGGCCCGGTGACGCAGGATGATGTTGCGCTGCAGGGCGGGACGGCGGAGGTCGAGGAAGCGGTAGCGCAGGCGGGTGTCTTCCAGCGCGTCGACCTCGTCGCTCATGGTGAAGGGCAGCGGACGGGTGCCGCTGAGCAGCTCGAGCTCGCTGGCGACCACCTCGATGGCGCCGGTGGCCATGCCCTCGTTGGGCCGGTAGCGCTCGACGACCTCACCCTTGACCTGGACCACGTACTCCAGGGCCAGCTTCTTCACGGCCTCACGGACGGCCTCGGGGCTGCGCTCGTCGACCGTGATCTGCACGGTGCCGTAGCGATCGCGCAGGACGAGGAAGGCGACGCCGCCGCGATCCCGCAGGGCCTGGACCCAGCCTTGGAGCACGACCTGCTCTCCAGCATCGGTCGCGCGAAGTTCACCACAGGTGTGCGTACGCTCTTGCAGCATGCTCTGCCTCCATAGTGGGCCGGACCTAACGCCTGCGGCGCCCCATCTCCAGCCCCGGACACGACAAAAGCGGCCCGGAACGGAGCCGCTTGGAATGAGGGATGCGCTGCAGGCGGACGCTGCACATCCCGGGTGCCCACCGGGCCCATGAAGAGCCCTCGTGGGGTGCCTCAGCCTTCGGAGCCGTCGCCGATGGCCTCGACGGGGCAGTTCTCGAGGGCCTCGTAGCACTGGGCCAGCTCGTCCTCGTTGGAGGGCTGCTTGTAGCAGACGTCGTGATCTTCATCGTCGGACATCTGGAAGTTGTTGGGCGCCGCGTCGGAGCAGACGGAACAGAGGATGCACTCCTTGTCCACGTAGAAGCTGTACTTCTTGCCGTTGATGACGGTGTCGCCACCGACGTTGTCTTCCCAGGCCTCGTTCGGATCAGCCATTCGTCGCTCCTAGGGTGCTTGTCAGGAGGGCCCACCTACCCTGTTTCGGTCGCGGGATCCAGATGGGGGACCGTGAAGTCCACTACCCCCGCCGAATGACGCCCCACGGCGTCACTCCCCCGACCCGGTTATCCCCTGGGCGCAGGAGGCAAGATGGACCTGAAGGAGATCGAGGAGAACTTCGAGTTCCTCGAAGACAGCGAAGAGCGGTTCGAGTACCTCATCGAGCTCGGCAAGGGCCTCGACGACTTCCCGGACGACCAGCGCACCGACGACAACCGTGTGTACGGCTGCCAGTCGAAGGTCTGGCTCATCAGCGAGCAGGCGGGCGACCGCATGACCTTCCAGGCCGACTCCGATGCGTTCATCGTGCGGGGCCTGCTGCGCATCCTGCTCGCGCTGTACAACGACAGGACCCCGCAGCAGGTGGGCGAGGCCGACGCCGAGGGTCTGTTCGAACGCCTCGGGCTCGAGGCACAGCTCACCCAGGGCCGCCGCAACGGCCTGCACTCCATGATCAAGCGCATCCGACAGATCGCCGCCGAGGCCTGAGCCCCGGCGCGACCCCTCAGCGGTGTTCGTCGCGTTCGTGCTTGCGCTCGCGGTTGAACAGATCGTGCATGGCCGCCTGTGGCGACTTGCCCTTGTGGACGATCTCGTAGATCTGCTCGCACAGCGGCAGCTCCACGCCCAGGCGGGCGCCCAGATCGTGCACGGAGTGGGCGGTGACCACGCCTTCCGCCACCTCGCCGAGCTCCTCGAGGATGTCGTCGAGGCTGCGGCCCTGGCCGAGCGCCAGGCCGACCCGTCGGTTGCGGGAGAGGTTGCCGGTGCAGGTGAGCACGAGGTCGCCCATGCCCGCCAGACCCATCAGCGTGAGGGGATCGGCCCCCATGGCGACGCCGATACGGCTGATCTCGGCCAGACCGCGGGTGATGAGCGCGGCGCGGGCGTTGGCCCCCATGCCGAGGCCATCGCTGATGCCGCAGCCGATGGCCATGACGTTCTTGACCGACCCACCGAGGGCGGCACCCACCACATCGTGGATGTGGTAGACCCGCAGCCGCTCGCCGTGGAAGGCATCGGCCGCCAGGGTGATGGCCGCGTCGTCCACACCCGCCACCGTGGCGCTCGACGGCAGGCCCTGGGCCAGCTCGAGCGCGAAGGTGGGCCCGGTGAACAGGGTGATCCGCCGGTGGAAGGCCTCGGGGACCTCCTGGGCGATCACCTCCGGCATCAGGGCGAGGGTCTCCTCCTCGATGCCCTTGGTGGCGCAGCAGATGTGCGCCCCTTCCTTGAGGAACGGTGCCGCCTGCTTCATGACGGACCGCAGGGCGTGGGAAGGTACCACCGTGACGAGCAGGTCCGCACGGGCCACCGATGCCGCAATGTCGGGATCGGCACGCAGGCCCTCGGGGAACGGCACGGAGGAAATGTACCGGGGATTGCGCCGCTCTTCGTTGATCGCGGCACAGTGCTCGGGGTTGTGGTCCCACAGGACCACGTCATGGCCATTGCGGCACAGTTGGATGGCGAGGGCGGTTCCCCACGAACCGGCGCCGAGGACGGTCACGTCCAATCCCATGATCACCTCATCACATCGTACTGGCCGCAGCATACCCCGGTACGGTTTTCTCGGAGCGTGATCTTGCGGGTCGGGCGTGCATCTCGTACGAGGGGCGCGACCTACCCGGAGCCATCTTGCGCATCGGACTCGCCATTCAACGGGCGTCTTCCATGGACACCACATGGTCCACGCCCTACATCGCGGCCGCCCTCCTCCGGGCCGGTCATCATCTGTGGGTGTTCGAGCGCGGCTCGGAAGAGGTCCAGGTCAGTGGTCGCATCACTGCACGTGCGTTCCACTTCCCCCCCGGCCCCATCACCGCCGCAGAGCTCCTCACGGCCCTGCACAGCCGGACCGCCACCCGCGTGCTCGTCCGCCTGCAGGAGCTCGACGTGCTGCTGCTGCGCCGGGCCCCCATCGACTGGGCGCTCCTGGGCATGGCCACGCGCCTGGAGCAGGACGGCGTGCAGGTCGTCAACCGACCGATCGGACTGCTGGCCGTCACCGACAAGCGGTGGCTGGCGTCGCTGCCGGACGTGCCGAAGCCGGCCACGCTCGTCACCCGATCGTCCGGTCAGGCCCAGCTGTTCTACGAGAGCGCGTCCGGGGAGGTCATCATGAAGCCCGCCCGGGGAAGCGGAGGCCGTGGGGTCCACCTGCTGCAGCCGGGCCGTCCGGAACGGTTCATCCAGGCCTTTCTCGCCCTGACCCGAAACCAGCAGGCGGTCACCCTGCAGTACTACGTCCCGGAGGCGGAACAGGGAGAATCCCGCGTACTGTGGATGGACGGACGCGTACTGGGCGGATACCTGCGGCACCGCTCGGCGGGTGAGTTCAGGCACAACCTGAAGCAAGGCGGTACGCCTGGCCCTCTCGAGCTGTCGAGCCAGCAGATGCACGCCATCGACAGGCTCACCCCGCATCTTCGTGCTGCGGGGATCACGTTTGCGGGACTTGACCTGCTGGGACCCTATGTTCTAGAAGCCAACGTCCTCAACCCGGGGGGGGTCTACCACACCGACCGGATTCACGAAGTTGATACGGCTCAATCGGTGGTTCGACACCTCGAGGCAATGACATCCACCTCACCCTGAATGGGAGCCAGATCTCATGGGTGCACCACGTCCCTACACCAAGAAACAAGTCATGGACATGATCGCGAGGGGTAGCTCCCTGGCCGACGCCGATCTGCGTGGCACCGATCTGTCCGGCGTGTGCTTCGACGGCGCCGACCTGCAGCGCGCGAAGCTCGCCGACTGCAACCTGGCCAAGGCCACGTTCCGTGGCACCGATCTCACCAGCGCCTCGCTGTGGCACGCCGACTGCAAGGATGCCTGCTTCGACGAGGCCATCCTCGTCCACACCGATCTCGACCTCACCAACCTCGATGGCGCCACCTTCCGGGGTGCCCGCATCCGCAAGTCCATCTTCCCCATCACGCGCGTCACCCAGGATCAGATCCTCCGCTCCGTGCGCACCGGCCGGAAGATCGAGATGCAGTCGTTCCGGTGAGCGAGGCCATGGGCCCGGCCGCGGTCGATGCCCACTGCCACCTCCACGACCCGGCGTTCGCCGATGCCCTCCCTGCCCTGCTGCAGGAGGCCCGGCGAGCCCGGGTCGCGTGGGTCTTGAGCGCCACGGACCCTTCGAGCTGGCAGGCCACCGCCGAGCTCGCCCGCCGGGAGGGCATGCCCTACACCCTCGGTCTGCACCCCTGGTGGCTGCGTGAGCTCTCCGACGACGACGTGGACCATCACCTGAAGGCGCTGGGCGACTGGAGCGACCTGCACGGCATCGGGGAGAGCGGGGTCGACTTCCTGCGCGACACGGATCCGCACGACCGCCAGCGGAGCCTCGACCTCACGATGGTCCACCTCGACATCGCCGAGGCCCGCGGCCTGCCCCTGGTGCTGCACTGCGTCCGTGGCTGGCACGGTCTGCATCCCCTGCTGAAGGCCCGCCCCCCCGAGGTCCCGGTGATGCTCCACGGCTTCATCGGCAGCGCCGACCAGGCCCGTCAGGCCATCGACCTCGGCTGCGTGCTGTCGGTGGGCCCCACCGCGCTGCGCTCCCCGAAGACCCTCGACGCCCTGCGGGCCGTGGGGTCCGCACACGTGCTGCTCGAGTCCGACGGCCCCACGCGCCGGGGCGAGGGCCCGACCATCGTGCTCTCGATCGCCGAGGCACTCGGCAGACTGTGGGGCGTCGACACGCACGAGGTGCTCGAACGCACCCGCACCACGGCTGCCCGCCTGTTTCCTGCGCTTTCGAGCCGCTGACGGGGCCCTTTGCCCTTCGCTGCAGGTGCGGTACAAACGGACGGTAGCCCGGGGGTCCTTCCATCGTGTTCCAGACGCGTCGACATGGCCGGACGGCGGCATGGGGTCTGCTCGGAGCGCTCGCCGCAGCCTGCCAGACCGGCTGGCACCCGGACGACCAGGCCGGCCTCACCCACATGCGGCGCGTGCTGCAGCCCGATGCCGACGGCCAGATCTCCTTCACGGTGCCGGTCGCGTCCTCCCACGACGCCCTCCTGCTCACGTTGCGCACGGCCGACGGCGACACCGCCTTCTTCCACCGGCTGCGGCGCCCCTCCGGTGGGGCGGTCCTCGACGCGCAGGCGTGGTGGGATGTCCCCCTGAGGCGGCAGGACTCGGTGTTCCCCACCGTCGACCCCACCCTGGTCTGGCCCGCCGCCCCCGGTGACGAACCGCTGACGCCCGGAGACTGGACGGTCGAGGCCCGTGTCGAGGGCGTCCATGGCCCCGTCATCGCCGAGGCGACCCTTCGCCCTCGAGCGCCCGAAACCGAGCGAGCGCTCCGGGTCGTGGTGTGGCTGGACCAGGACCTGGTGCCCACCGACCCGGCCTGGGTCCACACGGATCAGGCGGTCGCGTTCTGGCGCGACGAGCTGTTCGGACCCTTCGGCGTGAACCTGCAGGTCGAGGTACGCCAGCACCCCCTTCCGGCCCTCCTCCCCGATCCCGCGGACGACGGCGCCGAGCTGTACGACACGCTGTCGTGGAAGGTGCCCCTCGACACCCTCAACGTCGTGATCGGGGACGCGATCGACGGGCAGGCGCCAGAACGGGTGCGCGGACGATCCGGCGGGCTGCCAGGTCCCCTGGCACCGTCCCGCCGGCGGGCCGTCGTGGTCGCCCTCGACGAGCTGTCGGGCGCAGACGACACGCTCGACGCGGGCGACGTACCGGCCCTCGCCCAGACCCTCGCCCACGAGGTGGGCCACTTCCTCGGACTGTTCCACCCCGCCGAACCCCCCTGTGCCGACCTCGAAGGCCAGGTCTGCGACGAGGACGTCGACCCCGTGACCGCGTGGGACGCCCTGCCGGACACCGAGGACTGCACCACCTGGGTGGACTGCATGGCGGCGCTGGGCGACAATCTCATGTTCCCCCACACCCTGTGCGAGACCCCCGGGGAGGTCTCCACCTGCCGCGAGCAGCACGGACTCACCGAAGATCAGCTCACCGTCCTGATGCGCCACGCGGCCTACCACTGAGGCGGCCTTGCACCCGATCGATCTGACCGTCCTCGTCACATGGCTCGTGCTCAGCGTGGGAGCAGGCATCTGGGCCGGTCGCCGCAGCAGCCACACCGCCGAGGGCTTCTTCGCCGCCGATCGCAGCCTGCCCTGGTGGGTCGTGGGCACCTCCATGGTGGCCACCACCTTCGCCGCGGACACGCCCCTCGTGGTCAGCGGCCTCGTGGTCAGCCGGGGCATCGTGGGCAACTGGACCTGGTGGTGGCTCGGTGCCGCCGGCCTCGCATCGGTGTTCCTGTTCGCCCACCTGTGGCGACGCGCGCAGGTGCTCACCGATGCCGAGCTCACCGAGCTGCGCTACTCCGGCCCCCCCGCCGCCTTCCTGCGTGGGCTCAAGGCGGTGTGGTTCGGCGGACTGATGAACATCCTCACCATCGCGTGGGTCATGGGCGCCATGTCCAAGGTGCTCGCCGTGGTGCTCGACCTGCCCCCCACCCTGCTCGGCCTGCCCAGCGCCCAGGCCGTCGTGCTCGGGTTGTTCCTGCTCACGGTGGTGTACACCACCGCCTCCGGCCTGTTCGGCGTGGTCGCCACCGACGTCATCCAGTTCGTCGTGGCCATGCTGGGCTCCATCACCCTCGCGGCCCTCGCCTGGGTACGGGTGGGAGGTGCCGAAGGGCTGAGCGAGGCCCTCACCACCGCCGGCTTCACCCCATCCAACCACCTCACCCTGTGGCCCACCTTCGAGGGCGGCTGGTCGTCCGACGGCGCCCTCGTGGGCACGGTGCTGCTCATCACCTGGTGGGGCAGCAAGCAGATCGACGGCGGCGGCTACCTCGCCCAGCGCCTGTTCGCCGCGAAGGACGAACGCCACGCCACCCTGTCGTACCTGTGGTTCACGGTGGCCAACCTGTGCCTGCGCCCCTGGCCGTGGATCATGGTGGGCCTCGTGGGCATGGCCCTGCTCGGCCCCCTCGACGATCCCGAGCGCTACTACCCGGCGATGATGCAGGAGCTGCTGCCGCCAGGACTCTTCGGCCTGCTGCTCGCCTCGTTCCTCGCGGCCTTCATGTCCACCATCGACACCCAGCTCAACTGGGGCAGCTCCGTGCTCACCCGCGACCTGGTGGTCCGGTTCTGGCGCCCGCGAGCCACCACCGGCGACCAGGTCACCATCGGCCGGCTCGTGATCCTCACGCTGGCGGCGGTGGGTGCCGCGGCCTCGATGTACATCGACTCCCTGCGCGGTGCCTGGGAGCTGGCGTTCTCGGTCACGGCCGGACTCGGCACGGTCTACATCGCGCGCTGGTACTGGTGGCGCACCAACGCCTACAGCGAGCTCACCGCGATGATCGTGGCGGCCGTGGGCACGTTCACGCTGCCCGTGATCATCGGCTCGACGGGATGGTTCCCGCCCGAGTGGGCGCGGTTCCCGTTCAACGCGGCCATCATCACGCTGGTGGGGCTGCCCATCTGGATCGGCGTCACCCTCGCCACCCGGCCCACCGAGCGTTCCGTGCTGGACCACTTCCAGGCGCTCGTGCACCCGGGCGGACCGGGCTGGCGGCGGTTGTATCCCGACGCCCCGTCCCTGAAGGGCGTCGGCCTGCGCATCCTCGTCGGATCCATCGCCGTGTACGGCGTGTTGATGGGCACGGGGATGGTCATCCTCGGGCCGGTGTGGCCCGGCCTGGCGGTGCTCGCCGCCGCCACCCTGCTCGGGCTGTGGATCCTCCCCAGGCTACCGATGCCCCGTGAGCAGCAAGCGCCTCCCGAGGTCCGGAGCGCGTAGGGGGAGCCGGGGCACGCCGATCACACCCGGTGGCCCCGATCCGACAGGAACGACGAAGAGGAGGCGCGGATGTGGTGGTGGCTGGTGATGGCAGTGGCGGGTGGCGCCGAGGAGTACAGCGCGACGATCGCGGAGATCGACGCGCCCACCGCACAAGCCATGCGCGGCGTCAGCCTGCCGGAGGGGTGCCCCACCGCCCTCGAGGACCTCGTCGTGTTGAAGGTCGCCCACCACGACTTCGAGGGAGGGCGACAGATGGGCACGCTCATCGTGGCCCGGAGCGAGGCCGAGGGCCTGCGGGAGGTGTTCCGGCAGCTGTACGAGGCCGGCTACCCCATCGAGCGGATGCGGCCCGCACACACCTACGACGGCTCCGACGCGGCGATGATGGCCGACAACAACACCTCCGCGTTCAACTGCCGCAAGACCACATCCGGCTCCAGGTGGTCCGAACACAGCTACGGCACGGCCCTCGACCTCAACCCCGCCTACAATCCCTACGTGCGCGGTGAGACCGTCCTACCAGCGCGTGCCCGGCCCTGGGCCGATCGTACGGCCGAGCACCCGGCGCTGATCCACGCAGGCGACCCCGTGGTGACCGCCTTCGCAGGAGTGGGCTGGCGGTGGGGCGGCCTGTGGCGCAGTATCAAGGACTTCCAGCACTTCTCGCGATCCGGGCGCTGAAGACCTGGGTGGTGCCCCGGCCGTTTTGACGTGATCGTTGTCGCGGTGTCCTCTACAATCGAGGGGACCGGCCACCGCGCCCGCCCCAGACGTCCGCATGCACTTTCCCACCTTCCTGGCCTGGCTGGATCCGAAGCGACTCACCACCTTGTGGGCCGACGTGGGCATCGATCCGGACATGGCGGAGCCGCTGGCGCGAAGGGTTCGCCTGAACAACAGGCTGTGCGTGGCGGATGCCCTCACCGGTGTCGTCGTGCTCCCCCTGGCATACGCGAACGGCGTCACGGGGTTTCCCCTCGGGCTTGCGCTGCTCGCCTACTGCGCCCTGCTCATCGGCCCGCTCCTGTCCGCGAGCGGGCTGCACACCCTCGCTCGCATCGTCCCAGGCGTCTTCGCGTCCGGCACCGTCGCCCTCTTCGTGTTCATGCTGGGCCGCGAGGCCCACATCGAGCTGCTGCTCCTGAACACCCTGGCCGCTCGCTACCTCGTGTTCGGCCCGAAGGAGCCCGGCCGGCTCGCCGCCCTCGCCGTGCCAGCCCTCACCTTCATGGGGCTGCTGGTCTTCCAGGCCTTCCCCGACCTCTACGACAACATCGGCGCGATCCACAGGGTGAACGGCACACCCGAGGTCGATCGCCTTCGGATCTCGTACTTCTGGTACCTGATCATCGCCTTCGACGTGGCCTGGCAGCTGTACAACCGGGGCAGCTTCCTCGCCTCGGAAGCCGATCACTCCGTCGACTCCATCCGCACCGCACGCGACGAGGCCGTGGCGGCGACCCAGGCCAAGTCCCGGTTCCTCGCCACGATGTCCCACGAGCTGCGCACCCCGGCCGCCGGGGTCATCGGACTGCTCGATCTGGTCGACCGGTCGGGCCTCGACGAAGAACAGCAGCAGAACCTCGACGATGCCGGCCTGTGCGCCGAGTACCTGCTGGGGCTCGTCGAAGACCTCCTCGACGTCTCCCGCATGGAGGCCCAGAGCCTGCAGCTGCTGCCCACGCCCACCAACGTCCACGACGTGGCACGTCAGGCCATCCACCTGGTCGAGTCGAGCGCCGCCCACAAGGGCCTGCTCACCCAGCTCGATGTGCGGGTCTCCCACCCCTGGCGCATCGTCGACGCCCGACGGCTCCGCCAGATCCTGCTCAACCTGCTCACGAACGCGGTGAAGTTCTCCCACCGGGGCACCATCTGCCTCACCGTGGACGACACCCCGGGCGGCCTGGTGTTCAAGATCGTCGACGAGGGGATCGGGATCTCCCACGACGACCTGCAGCGCATCTTCGACTTCTTCGTGCAGGCCGACTCCGAGCTGTCCCGCTCCTACGGTGGCCTGGGGCTCGGTCTGACCATCGCCCGCTCCCTCACCGCCGCGATGGGAGGCCGCCTCGAGGTCACGAGCGAGGTGGATCTCGGCTCGTGCTTCTCGGTCTACCTGCCCCTGCAGGTGGTCGAAGCCCCTGCCCCGCCGCCGCCGCCGGATACCCCCTCGAACGACCAACGGCAGCTCCACGTGATGCTGGTGGACGACAACCCGGTCAACCTCAAGGTCATGGGCGCCTACCTGCAGCAGCTGGGCCACCAGGTGATCACGGCCACCGATGGCGTCGATGCCGTCGACGCGGCCCGCAACCACGACTTCGACGTCATCCTGATGGACCTCCTGCTGCCCCGGATGGACGGCATGGAAGCCACCCGCACCATCCGTGGCTGGAAGGGCCCCAAGGGCCGCGTGCCGATCATCGCCATCACGGCATCCGTGCACTCCTCGGAGTTCGGTGCCGCCCATCGGGCCGGGATGAACCAGCTGCTCACCAAGCCGGTGCGCAAGGAAGACATCGACAAGGCCATCAAGGGCGTGCTGCAGAGTGGTGTGCCGGAACCCTCGCTGGCGCGGGCGTAGGCGGCCCGTTGCGACCCGGCACGGTCGGGTCTCCGTCGCTTCAGGGGTCGTGTACAGGAGTCCACTTCCCCCCTTGCTCCTCGCCCCGCCCGCACCGGGACGCAACTGGCCTCCGGTGTGCGGCTGAAGGGATTCCCTGGGATGGCTTTCGCGGCCTTGCGGCCTGGGAGGGCTGAGGCGGGGCGGTTGTCGGGGCGGGGCGCTCGGGACCGGTCGTGGACCCCGATCCTTCGTCGCTTCGCTCCTCGTCTCGCCGGCCACGATCGGTCCCTCGGGTCGACGACGTGAGTCGTGCCCTCCTCCACACACCCTTTGCCCGGCCCCATTGGCCCGCCGGCCGCTCGTCGCTTAAAGGCCCCCCGTTTGACCCGCACTCGAGGAGTCCTCACCATGGAACTGACCATCCGCCGCCCTGATGACTGGCACCTTCACCTCCGTGACGACGCCACTCTCGCCAGCGTGCTGCCCTACACCTCCAAGGTGTTCGGTCGGGCCATCGTGATGCCCAACCTCAAGCCCCCGGTGCGCAACCTGGCCGACGCCGCCGCCTACCGGGAGCGCATCCTCGCCGCGCTGCCCGAGGGCCACGCCTTCGAGCCGCTGATGACGCTGTACCTCACCGACGTCACCACCCCCGACGACATCCGCGAGGCGGCCGCTTCCGGCTTCGTCGTGGCCTGCAAGCTGTACCCCGCCGGCGCCACCACCAACTCCGACGCCGGTGTCACCGACATCGCCGGCCTCGACGACGTGCTGGCCACCATGGCCGAAGTGGGCATGCTCCTGCTCGTCCACGGCGAGGTCACCCACGGCGAGGTCGACATCTTCGACCGCGAGGCACGGTTCATCGAGCAGGTGCTCACCCCCATCGTGGCCCGTCACCCCACGCTCAAGGTGGTGCTCGAGCACATCACCACCGCCGAGGCCGTCGCCTTCGTGCGCCAGGCGCCCCCGACCGTGGCCGCCACGATCACGGCCCACCACCTGCTGCTGAACCGCAACGCCATCTTCGAGGGCGGCATCAACCCTCACCACTACTGCCTGCCGATCCTCAAGCGCGAACGGCACCGCAAGGCCCTGGTCGATGCCGCCACCTCCGGCTCGGCCCGCTTCTTCCTCGGCACCGATTCGGCCCCCCACGCCGTCGAGGCCAAGGAGTCCGCCTGCGGCTGCGCCGGCATGTTCACCGCGCCCAACGCGCTGGAGCTGTATGCCGAGGTCTTCGAGGCCGAGGGCGCCCTCGACAAGCTCGAAGGCTTCGCGTCGGAATTCGGTCCCGCCTTCTACGGCCTTCCGGCCAACGAGGGCACCGTCACCCTGGTGAAGGGCGAGCAGGCCATCCCTGCCAGCCTTCCCATGGGCGACAGCGTGGTGGTTCCCTTCCGCGCCGGTGGCACCACGTCCTGGACCGTCGCCAGCGTCGACGCCACTCGCTGAGAACATCGTTCCTTCCCCGGATCCTTTGAGATCCGGGGCGCCTGTTGTACCTTCTCTCGCCCGAGTCCGAGAGGAGGCACGACATGCACCGCACCATCCTGGCCGCCACCCTGCTGCTGGGGGCCTGCACCATCGAGGAGGCCCCCGAGGCCCTCGGTGAGCCCACCATCAAGCTGTTCACCCACTTCGACGACGACGAAGCGCTGGTGGGCGAGTACCTGTACAACCTCGAGGACTTCATCCTCACCCTCGACCTCGAGGGCGAGCTGAACGATCGCACCTTCTCCCCCGCGGTCATGACCCCGGACGACGTGGGCAGCGTGCCCTTCCCCGAGGGCGAGGATCCCGAGAAGCAGGCCGCCGTGGCCGTAGCCGGGATCAGCCAGCACCCCGTCCAGGCCCACATCGAGCTCGCCACCGAGCCCAACCAGGTGTGCATCGAGTCGGGCTCCACGGTGTACTACGAGCGCACCTTCACCTCGGACGTCGACTGCTTCGTCGAGGGCACCTGCGACCTGCTCACCAGCACCAACGAGGTCCGCAAGGAGACCATCTCCAAGGTCTGGTACGACCTGTCCAAGGACTTCCGGCGGATCACCCTGTCCGATGGTCGTGAGGCCCTGCTCGCCCGCTCCTGGCAGGAGGGCGTCTACTTCGCCGACAACGGCAAGGACACCATGAACCAGACCTTCACGGTCGAGGTGTGGCTGCCCAGCACCGAGGACGAGAACGTCACGCTCCGCTACTACGCCATGTGGCTCGCCGCCGACATGCTCGTGAGCGACCCCAACATCATCGGCGGACTCGTGAAGTCCGGTATCGACGAAGGATATGCATTCAGCGAGGCATTCCTGAGCGGAGAAGAGGGAGACTGCAAGAACGATCGAGACCGCGCGTACGATCGTCCTGACCCTGCCGAGGAGTGATCCATGGGTGCCAGGTCCCGTCTGCCCGTCTGGGCGTTGCTCATCCCCCTCGTCACCTTCGCCTGCAAGGACGATGACGACGACGACGGGACCACCCCCTCCGACACCGAGGAAACCGACACCGACGTCCCCGAGATCACCTGCAACGAGCGCGACGAGCTCCGCAGGCCGTTCTTCGGCGAGACCCACGCCCACACGAGCCTCAGCCTGGATGCCAACCTGCAGGGCATCCGCGAGGACCCGACCAGCGCCTATGCCTACGCGCAGGGCGCCGACCTCGACCTGCCGCCCTACATCGACGGCGTCGCCCAGCGCACGATCAACATCGGTCGTCCCCTCGACTGGGTGGCCCTGAGCGACCACTCCGAGTTCCTCGGCAGCGTCCAGAGCTGCACCGACCCCACCTGGGAGCTGTACGACGCCCCGGAGTGCGTGGAGTACCGGGAGGATCCGGACGTCGCCTTCGTCCGGTTCAACATCCACACCGCGCTCGCCCAGGATCGCGTCCGCTACCCCTCGATGTGCGGCGACGACGGCGCCCTGTGTGCCGACGCCCAGGTCGTCGGCTGGCAGAAGATCCAGGAGGCCGCCGAGGCCGCCCAGGACCGCACCGAGGCCTGCAGCTTCACCACCTTCGTCGGCTACGAGTGGTCCGGCGGCCCCTCCACCCGCAACCTGCACCGCAACGTCATCTTCAAGAACGCCCACGTGCCCGACTGGCCCACCTCGTACTTCGACGAGCCCTACGAAGACGGCCTGTGGGACGCCCTGCAGCGCGACTGCCGCGACCAGCCCCCCTGCGACGTCCTCACGATCAGCCACAACAGCAACCTGTCCGACGGCATCATGTTCCCCGAGCTGGGATCCGAGGAGATGACCGCCGAGTACGCCGCCGCCCGCAACGACTTCGAGCCCCTCGTGGAGGTCTACCAGCACAAGGGCGACAGCGAGTGCTGGGAGGGCGCCCCGGGCAACGACGAGATGTGCTCCTTCGAGAAGGTGCCGTTCAACACGCTGTCCGGCTTCAACCAGGGCTTCCCCGGCATCCCCCAGCCGAGCGACTTCATCACGCCGATGATGGGAGAGGGGCTCGCGATCCAGGCCGCCCTCGGCGCCAACCCCTACCAGTTCGGGCTCATCGGCTCCACCGACACCCACCTCGCCGCTCCGGGCGCCGTGGACGAGCGGGGCTACCCGGGCCACGCCGGTGCCGGCCCCGCCAGCCGCGACGAGATCCGTCCCGGCTTCTCCGACCTCATCTACGCCAGCCCCGGCGGCCTCGCGGTGGTGTGGGCCGAGCAGAACACGCGGCAGTCCCTGTTCGCCGCCATGGAGCGCAAGGAGGTCTACGGCACCAGCGGTCCGCGGATGATCCTGCGGGTGTTCGGCGGGGAGGATCTGCCCGAGGACATGTGCGACGGCGGCGGATTCGCGGCCACCGGCTACGCCGAGGGCGTGCCCATGGGCGGTGAGATCACCCCCGCCGGTGGCACCTTCCGCCTCGCGATCGACGCCAGCGCGGATCCGGGTACCGAGAGCATGCCGGGCACGCCGCTGCAGCGCCTGCAGGTCATCAAGGCGGAGCTGCAGGCCGACGGCGAGGTCGCCTTCACCACCTTGAACGTCGCCGGCGATCCCGACAACGGCGCGTCGGTCGACCTCGACACCTGCGAGACCACCGGCGAGGGCTTCGCCAACCTGTGCACCGTGTGGACCGACCCGGACTACGACGCCACCCGCCCCGCCTGGTACTACGTACGCGCCGTCGAGAACCCGTCGTGCCGATGGAGCACCTGGCAGTGCGTCGACGCCGGCATCACCTGTCCCACCGAAGACGAGGACTTCGCAGACTGCTGCACCGACGTGGTCCCCAAGACCATCCAGGAGCGCGCCTGGTCCTCCCCCATCTGGATCCAGCCCGACTGATGAAGCACCCGTTCCTCTTCATGCTCCTCGCCGGCGCCACCCTGTTCGGGGTGCAGCAGCTTCGCACGCCCACCGACCAGGCAGCCCGGGTCGTCACCGTCGCGCCCGGCCAGGGTCCCGACGACGCCATCCTCCTGGCCGAGGCGTACCGCCTGGGCTGGCACGAGACCGACCCCATCGTCGTCGGCCACCTGGTGCAGACCATGGGCTTCGCCCGCCCGGACGTCACCGAGCCCGCGCGGCTGATGGAGCTCGCCCACCAGACCGGCCTGAGCCGCAGCGACCACATGGTCCACGCACGGCTTCGGCAGCGGATGGAGGACACCCTGAAGGCCGGGGTCCCCACCCCCACAGAGGAACAGCTCGTGGCCTGGCGCGCGTCCCACATGGAGGACTTCCGCCAGGACGACGCCATCGCCTTCTCCCAGTGGCTCGTCCCCCACGGTACGCCTCGACCCCCGGCCCTGGACGATCCGGAGCGTGCGCCACAGCACCTCCCCCCCGGTCTTCGCGCCGAGGAGTCCGGCAGCGTGCGCCGCCTGACCTCCCTGTACGGCGAGGCCTTCGTGCAGTCCCTTCCCGAGACGCCCACCGACGCGTGGATCGGGCCCGTTCCCACCCTGCACGGCGACCACTGGCTGAAGGTCACGAGCTACACCCCCGGCACGGTACCTCCGCTGTCGCGCATCCGGGCCAAGGTCGCGTCCGCCTGGACACGCCACCAGGAGCAGCTGCTGTTCGAGACCCGCCTGCAGGCGCTGCGGCAGGAGTGGCGGATCGTCAGCGAAGAGACCCTCGTGCAGCGGGAGGCCCCATGATGACCCTGTGGCTGATGCTGTCCGCCGCCCTCGCCCATCCGCTCGCCCCGAGCGCCCTGCGGATCGACTGGAACAGCGCCACCGAGGCGCAGGTGGTGTGGCACACCCCCGCCATCCAGCCGTCGGGCGCCGACGTGCTGCAGCCCCTGTGGTCCCTCGACGGGTGCACCCTGTCCGAGCCCGGGATCGAGGTCACCGACGAGGCGCTCATCACGGAGCACACCCTGTCCTGCCCGGAGAGCGCGGCGCCCTCCGCCACCTTCCGTGGCCTCGACGAGGAGCGCGCCGGCGTGCTGGTCACCCAGGTGGCCGGTGGGCAGCAGACGGCCACGCTGGTGCGCGACACCGCAGATGTCGTGTCCCTCCGCCCCAGCCAGGCCGGCAGCTCCCCCTTCACCCGCTTCCTGTCCATGGGCGCCCACCACCTGTGGATCGGTGCCGACCACATGCTGCTGCTGTTCGGCCTCATCGGCACCCTCGGTCTGCGACGCCGCCTCGTGTGGGCGCTCACCGGCTTCACCGTGGGCCACAGCCTCACCCTCGTGCTCACCACCCTGCGCATCCTGAGCCTGCCCGCCCTGTGGGCGGAGGCCGCCATCGCCGCCTCCCTGCTGTGGGTGGCGCTGCCCATGGCCCGTGGCGCCACGGAGCAGACCTCCGGCCGGAGCATCTGGTGGCTGCCGATGGGCGTCGGCGCGGTGCACGGCCTCGGCTTCGCGGGCGTGCTCGGCGACCTCCAGCTCGATCCGGCGGTGGTCCCCAGCTCCCTGCTCGGGTTCAACCTGGGCCTCGAGCTCGGTCAGCTCGCCGTCGTGGCGGGTGTCGCCCTGCTTGCCCTGCTCCCCGTGCCCTGGCAGCGACTCAAGGTGCCCACCGGCCTGGTCATCGGCACGCTCGCCGTGGCGTGGACACTCGAGCGCGTCTGGGGCGCCCTCGGCTGAGTCCCGTGCTGTCCCCAAGCGTCCTTTTCACGCCTCGTCCTTGGCGATCGGGCCCTGCCACGGGCTAGATGGGCACCCGAGGTGACCCATGGACTGGTGGACCGGCCCCTTCTCCGCCCTGACGACCACTCAGCTGTACGACCTGCTGGCCCTGCGCCAGCTCGTGTTCGTGGTGGAGCAGACCTGCCCGTACCTGGACGCCGACGGCCTGGATCAGGAGGCCCTGCACCTGCTCGGCCGCCAGGACGGCCGCCTCGTGGCCTACGCCCGCATCCTCGGTCCCGATGCCACCCGCGACCAGCCCCGCATCGGCCGCGTCGTCACGCACCCCGATGTGCGGGGCCAGGGCGTCGGCCGTCCACTGATGCGCGAAGCCATGAAGATCGCCTGGCAGGTCCACGGCACCGAGCGCCCGATCCACATCAGCGCCCAGGCCCACCTCGAGGACTTCTACGGCAGCCTCGGCTTCGTCACCAGCGGGCCGGGCTACCTCGAGGACGACATCCCCCACCTGCCCATGGACTACGTGGGAGAGCCCGCATGAGCCGCTCCATCCCCCACCGCTACGAAGACCCCCTCGACGCCATCTGGCTGCGCTGCGCCGCCGAGCTCGGCTGGAAGCTGGAGCGCAGCGAGACGGTCTTCGCCAGCTGGGACGGCACCGACACGCTGACCATCTGCACCGACGACCACTTCGATGCCGATGACTCCATGGCCCAGTACATCTTCCACGAGATCTGCCACAGCCTCGTCCAGGGCAGGGGCAGCCCGCGCAAGCTCGACTGGGGCCTCGCCATCGACGGCGACACGTCCGCCCGCGAGGAATACGGCTGCCACCGGCTGCAGGCCGCTCTCGCCGACATGTACGGCCTGCGGGGACTCCTCGCGCCCACCACCGACTGGCGCCCCTACTGGGACGACCTGCCCGAAGATCCCCTCGCCGACGTGAAGGACGATGCCGTGAAGCGCGCGCGGGCCGCCTGGTCCGACGCCATGCGGGGGCCGCTGTCCGGTCCACTGCACAAGGCGCTGAAGGCCACGGCCGCGATGGCGCAGATCGTCCGGCCGGTCGCCGACGACGGCAGCCTGTGGGCCCACACCAAGGCCCTGCACCCCACCGGCGTCGCCATGGGCCCCAAGCACACCAGCTGCGGCTCCTGCACCTGGCTGCAGCAGGGCCACTGCATGGTCCACGCCGAGGAGGGCGAGGATGGTCCCGCCGTTCCCGCCACCACGCCCGCCTGCCTGTTCTGGCAAGGCCGTCTGACCGACGACGACTGCCTGTCCTGCGGCGCCTGCTGCCGCGAGGGCTTCGGCGCCGTGGGCGTCTCCGACGACGACGACTTCATGGACCGCCACCCGGAGCTCGTCACCTTCGACGGCGGCTTCGCCTACATCGACCGCCCGAACGGCCTGTGCAAGGCCCTGTGCCCGTCGAACGGCGAGTGGCCGTGCAAGGTGTACGCCACCCGGCCCACATCCTGCCGGGAGTTCGCGTCGAGCAGCGAGTCGTGCCTGATCGCCCGGCGGAGGGTGGGCCTGGAGCGTCCCCGCTAGCAAGCCTGACCTGCGCCCCCCTCCCCCTGCCGCCCCGTGCCCCGTGCGCATGCGCGTGCGCGACCGGCGCCTCGCCCCGGCCAGATGATGGCTGAACACCGCCCCCCGCGCGCCTGCGCCTGCGCCTGCGCGACCGCGACCCCGAGGGGTCGAAGGTGGCCGGCGACACGAGGAGCGCAGCGACGAAGGATCGGTGGCCACATCCGGCCCCGAGCGCCCCGCCCCAAACGGCCCGCCTCCCACCATTCCGCCCCGACCAGCGAAGGCAATCCCAGGGAGTCCCTTCAGCCGCACACCCGAGGCCCGTTGCGTCCCGGTGCGGTCGGGGCGAGGAGCTTGGGGGGAAGTGTACTTCTGTACACGACCCCCGACGCGACGAAGAACCGACCGTGCCGGGGCGCAACGGGCCGCCCCGTCCCAAGACGCAAAAAGGCCAGGCCCAAGGGCCTGACCTTCTTGCGTCATGGGACTCGACTCAGGGCTCGATGGAGAGCTCCCAGGAGGTGTCGCGCATCGAGGTGTCGGTGGGACGGTCGCCGAAGTCGGGGATGTTCACCTGGAACTCGGCCACGTTGTTGCGGTAGTTGTTCTCCGCAATCTGCTGGCCGGGGTTGACCTCCATGCGCACGGTGTAGTCGCCGGGTGCGATGTCGGTGACGTCGAGCATGGAGCAGGTGGTGTCGCCCCAGTACCAGGCAGCCGCGTAGCCACGGGTGAGGCCCTGGTTCATGCCCGCGACGGGAACGTCGCCGTAGACGCTCTCGGGTGCCGTGGGCAGGTACTCGAGGCGGTCGAAGAGCAGCCAGTCGATGTCGCGGGTGAGGACCACGTTGCCGCTGCCGTCGATGAGCTCCACGCGGACGAAGTCGTTCACGAGGGAGAAGCCGGTGAGGCAGGCCTCCTCACTGAAGAGGGCCTCGACGTCCTGCTCGTTGTACTCGGCACCGAGGTAGGGCGTGGCGCTGGCGTTGCGGAGGTGCAGGGTACCGGCGCCGGTGTTGGCCACGCGGCCCAGGAAGCCGAGCAGGTGACGGTAGCCGGGCTGATCGACACAGCCAGCCACCACGGAGCAATCGCCAGGTGCGATGAACGCGGGGTGGGGAATCCAGGCGGACTCCTCAGCCCAGGGACCATCGATCCACAGGTCGGGCTCCTGGCAGATCTGGGCGATCACGTTGCCGTCGGCGTCTTCCTGCGTGGCGCAGGTGGAGCCGTAGGGGCAGCAGTAGTCGCCGCACTGCTGGTTGGAGGGGCACTGGTTGCGAGCCACGCACTCCTCGAGACGATCGGGAGCGGGGTGGTCGAAGCAGAGCTGGTTGCCGGGGCAGGCATCGCACATGCAGACGTCGCCGGTGCCGTCGCCGTCCTCATCTGCCTGATCGGGGTTGCGATCGAAGGGGCAGTTGTCGCACTCGTCGCCGAACTCGTCGCCATCGGCGTCGAGCTGTTGCGGGTTGTAGAACGACGGGCAGTTGTCGACGTCGTCCCAGCGGCCGTCGCCGTCGGAGTCGAGGCGGGGCTCGGCATCGCAGGCGTCGCCGATGCCATCGAGGTCGGAGTCGTCCTGGCCACCGTTGGGGATGTCGGGGCAGTTGTCGAGGGCGTCGGGCACGCCATCGCGGTCGGCGTCGCCGGCGTACAGCTCACCGAGGTTGATGTCGGGTGCCGAACCGCAGGCGGCGAGACCCAGAACGGATGCAATGATCGCAAGTTGGAATGCGCGCACGTGTGACTCCGTGTGCCGAGATGGAAAGACGACGGAATCATACATGCAACCGAACGGGTCCGCACGGCAAGATGCACGTCAGCTTGCAAAGATCCCGATGATCCGGTTCTTCCGCCCCATCCTCAGTCGAGGTTCTCCAGCTCCTCGTCGAGCAGCGCCGCCAGTTCGTCGAGATCCAGGTCACCATCGGTCTCCGACGCGTCGCTCCAGGCACCATCCGGCAACAGGTCCGACAGATGGGAGGCGAGCAGATCCACCTGGGGGTACTCGAAGAGGAGCGTGGCGGGAAGCTGCTGTCCCACGGCATCCGACAGGAACTCGGCGAGCTGGACCGCCTGCACGGAGTCGATGCCGATGTCGCGGAAGGTGGCGTCCGAGGCGAGGTGGGCGCGCCCGAGCCAGTGCTGCAGGTGCTCCTGGAGCCGTCCGAGGACCGCCTGGCGGCGGGGCAGGTCGGGCATGGAGGCCAGATCCGTCCAGTGCTCGGCGCGGGGCGCCTCGGCGGGCCGATCCACGTGCCGATCCAGCACCACGGGGAGCTGGCCTGCCTGCAGGGCCTCGCGGATCCTGCGGCGCATGATCTTCCCCGAGCTCGTCTTGAACAGGCTTCGCTGCTTCACGAGCACCACCCGATCCGGCAGCACGCCACGATCGGCGATCCGCTCGGTGACGCCGACGACCACGTCGTCGAGGTGCTCGGCGGCGCGGTCGTACACCTCGGCGACCACGGTGAGGGTCTCCCCCTGGGGACCCTCCTCGGCGAAGGCCGCCACACAGCTCGGCCGGATGAGCGTGGACCCCTGCTGGGCGCTCCACTCCAGATCCTGCGGGTAGAAGTTCTGCCCTCGCAGGATGACGATGTCCTTGAGCCGACCGGTGACGTACACGGTGCCGCCCCGGACGAAGCCCAGATCCCCCGTACGCAACCAGCTGCCGTTCTTCTCGCCCTCGATGGCGGCGGCGAAGCCCTCCTCGGTCTCCTCCGGACGCGCCCAGTATCCGCGGGCACAGGTGGGTCCCCCCACCCACAGCTCACCGACCTCGTCTTCGGCGCAGGCGATGCAGCTGTCGGGGTGCACGGCCCGCACCATCGTGGGCTTCACGGGCACGCCACAGCCGGCGATGGGCCGGGCATTGGCGTGGCCCTCGGGCAGCACGACCACCTTGTGCTGCTCCAGCGCCGCGCCGTCCACCCACAGGAAGTGGGCGATGGTGGGCGCCGGCTCCTTGGAGATCACCGCGGTGGCCTCCGACATGCCGTAGGCGTGGGTCATCGTGGTGGGCGACAGGCCGGCGACGGCGAACGCCTCGTAGAACGCCACCTCGGTGTCGCGGCGGATGGGCTCGGCCCCGTTGAGGGCCACCTTCCAGCACGACAGATCCAGTGCCGCCCGCTCCTCCGGCGTGCTCCGTGCCACGAGGTAGTCGAACGCGAAGTTCGGCGCGGGCGCGTGGGTGCCACGGTGCCGATCGATCGCCTCGAGCCAGCGCATCGGACGGCGCAGGAAGTCCATGGGGTCGAGCAGCACGCCTTCGAAGCCCTTCCACAGGGGCATGAACACGCCGTAGACGAGCCCGAGGTCGTGGAACGTGGGCAGCCAGCTGACCATGACGGCGTCCGGGCCGTGGGAGAAGCCGCGGTCGAAGGTGAGCAGGTTCACCATGAGGTTGTCGTGGCCCACCATCACGCCCTTGGGCGTGGAGGTGCTGCCGCTCGTGTACTGCAGGTAGGCGAGCTCCTCCGGCAGAGGGAGTCGACGATCCGGGTCGGCGGGGGGCAGCCGGCCGTCGGTGCACAGCCAGGGAAGATCGGCCAGATCCTCCGACATCGACACCACGGCCTGCATCTCCTCGAGGTTGGCCCCCACGGTACAGGCCAGCTCGATGCCGCCGTCGGCCGCGATGGCCTCGAGCTTCGGCAGCTCGTGACGGGCGCGGTGGGCCACCGGCGGCTGCAGTGGCACGGCGAGCACGCCGGCCCACATGCACCCGAGAAGGGCGGCCACGTAGTCGAGGCCCTGGGGGTACAGCAGCAGCACGCGGCTACCGGGCTCGCAGCTCGCGGCGATGCCGGAGGCCACCCGTCCGGCCTTGTCGTACAGCTCGGAGAACGTCCAGGACACCTCTCCCTCGTCGCCGGGCACCACGTAGGTGAACGCGGTGGCGTCGGGGCGAGTGGAGGCGTGGTGGGCGAGGGCGTGCAGCAGGGTGGCGTGGGGGGTCAAGCCGGCACCTCAGAACTGGAAGTAGATGAAGTCTTCGCTGACGTCGCGGTGGAAGATGAACATGGCCACGACGGCCACGGACATGAAGGTGGTCTGGGCCGGGAGGAGCCAGCCGGATGCCTTCAGCCGCGGGATGACGTGATCCTCTACCGCGTAGGACAGGTTGATGGGCAGGGTTCCTGCCACGGCCATGGAGAACACCACCGTGGCGGCCACGAGCTCTTCGGTGGTGGCCGACAGCCAGGGCTGGCTGAAGTGCTGGAACACCCGCTCCATCGAGACCTCCCGGAACATCACGCCGGTGGGCTGCAGCACCACGAAGGTGTGCAGGGGCCAGGCGATGAGCGGGGCGGTCCAGTGCTCCCGGATCCGCAGCGGGATCGCGGGGGTCGCGAAGGTGTAGATCGCCATCCACAGGCCGTTGTACAGGCCCAGGCAGATGAAGTTCCACGACGCGCCGTGCCACAGGCCGATGAGGAGGAAGGTGACCATCAGGGAGAGGAAGATGCGCCCCGGACCGGCCTTTCCCGCCCGGAGCAAGGGCGTGTAGACGTAGTCGCCCACCCAGCTCGACAGCGACATGTGCCACTTCCGCCAGAACTCGGGGGTGGTGAGGCTGTTGTAGGGCCGGTCGAAGTTGCGCACGAGCTCGAAGCCCAGCATCCGGGCGGTGCCGCGGGCCATGTCGGTGTAGCCGCCGATGTCCGCGAGCATCTGGACGCCGAAGGCAATGCCCGCCGCCATCACCATCACGAAGGCGGGATCCTTGGCCATGTAGACCTCGTCCACGTAGGGGGCGAGGCCGTCGGCGATCACCACCTTCTTGAACGCGCCCCACAGGGCCAGCGTGAGGCCGCTCATGATCTTCTGGGTGTCGAAGTGGCGGGGACGCTCCACCTGGGGAAGCAGGCTGGACGCCCGCTCGATGGGGCCGGCGACGAGCTGGGGGAAGAAGGAGACGTACACGAGGTAGTCGAGCAGGTTCTTCCGGGGCTCGATGCGGCCCTTGTAGACGTCGATCGTGTAGGACAGGGTCTGGAAGGTGTAGAAGCTGATGCCCACCGGCAGGATGAGGTTCAGGGTCCACAGGTTCAGGTCGAGCCCGAGGGCCGACAGCGCGGCACCGAGGTTCTCGGTGAAGAAGTTGAAGTACTTGAACAGCCCGAGCATGCCGAGGTTGCCCGCCAGCGACAGCCCCAGGAACCACTTCTTCTGCGCCGGGCGCTCCGCCATGGCCCGGCCCACGTTGTAGTCGAGGAACGCCGAGAAGTAGAGCAGGCCCAGGAACCAGGGGTGCACCCAGCCGTAGAACATGGCGCTGGCCACGAGCAGCAGCACGTTCTGCCAGGTGCGCTTGCCGACGCCCCAGTACAGGACGAACACGATGAGCATGAAGGCCAGGAAGCTCATCTGGACGAAGGTCATGGGGTGTTCCTCTCGGAGTGGGCGGCAAGAAGCTGACGGCGGCCACCTTCATCCACGATGTCGATCTGGTCAAGGAGCAGGAAGGGCCCGTCGGCGGGCGAGTGCACCTGCACCGTCCAGGGGCCGGCCACACGACCGGTGAGCTGCAGCGTGGCCACGTGGGTCTCCCCCACCTTCTCGAAGTACACCGTCTGCCCCTCCACCTGCAGGCTGAACGGCCGGGTGGACTTGTTGGCCCCGAAGGACCTCGCGATCACGCGAACGGCCACCTGGTCGCCGGACCAGGGCTCGGCGGCCGTGAGCTCGGCGGTGGTGCCCGGGTAGACCCAGTACACATCGCGCTCCTCCGCTGGCAGCGGGAAGGACTCGTCCAGGGACAGGGACACGTCCTGGGGCCCGTCACCTCGGGGACGCACACCCACCGCCTGGCCCACGTGCAGGTAGCAGGCCTCGCAGCCGGTGCGGAAGTCCTTGCGATCGGTGGTGACCGGCAGAGGCTGTCCTGCCTCGAGCACCTCCAGCGGCGACCAGGGTCCCAGACCGTTCTTCACCAGCACCGAGTTGCTCACCGGCCACAGCTGGAACCAGCGGAACTCCCAGTGGTGCTCGCCCACCCGACGGGGCTCGGACTCCGGCGCCGGAAGCTGGGGTTGCCCACTGCGGACGGCGGACTGCAACGGCCAGGTACCGAGCACCGGTCCGTCCACGAACAGACCGGTGCCGGTCTGCTCCTGCAGGGCCAGCGAGGTGCCCGCCACCTGCTCGGGCTCGGGCTCGGTCTGGTGCAGGCTGATGCGATCGATCCGGTAGTAGGACCGCCGGCCGGGATGGCGCAGGATGATCCGCAGATCCTCCCGACCGGGGGCCAGGGGTGCCGGCAGGTCGGCAGCCCAGCTCAGCTGGCCGTAGGCGCCCATCCGGAGCTGCTCCGACAGGATCCGGCGCGCCCCGGCGTACAGCTCGAAGGCCACGGGCTCATCCCCCTGCTTGGCGGGCGCCGACAGCTCCACGTCGACCCGGCGCACGCCGTCGACCATCTGCCGGCTGGCGGCGGGGTCGACCGTGAGCTCCACCTCGTCGCCCGGGTACAGCCACAACATGCCCCGCAGGGGGGTATTGCCGGGACGGAAGATGCGGTCGCACAGGCGGGAGGGATCGAGCGCCAGGGAGTAGGTACGGCCGTTCTTCAGCGGTGCCGTCGTGTCGGAGGCCGTGAAGTACACCGACGCCCCCTGGTGGCAGACGTACCCGCCGCCGGTCTGCCGCACCGGGGTGCAGTTGGTGTGGGGGTTGGGCAGGGGCACGCCGTCTTCGAGCACCTGCACCGGAGAACACTGGTGGGGCCGGGGGAAGCGGGGGTTGGGCAGGTCGGACAGCCCCTGCAGCTCGGTCAGCGTGAACGCGCCCAGCTTGTGGGGACCGCGGATGGGACGCGCATCGGGTCGCAGGGGCGGTGGGTCCGAGAAGAAGTGTGCCTGCAGGTGGGTGTCGTCCGGGTTGCCGCCCACGACCCGCACCGTGCGGGGGGTGAACGCCTCCGAGGTGCCCACCAGCTCCAGGGTGTAGGGAGGCGCACCGAGGCTCAGGCCCTGGACGAAGACCGGGTCGTCGGAGCGGTTGTGCACCGACAGCGCCCACTGGCCGTCCTGGGGCACCACGAGGGACTGCCCTCCCCGCCACGCGAAGCCCTGGGGCGAGAGCTGCACCTGCTGACCATCCTGCAGGGAGACCTCGATGGCGTCCGGATCGACGGCGGCCCGCAGGATCACGTCGGCACGAAAGGCGGATGCCCCGTGGGTCCAACCGCCCTCCGGCGCGGTGAAGGTGAGCGACCCGCCGGCGGGCAGCCAGCGGCCTGCCTTGTCCCGGGGCGCCGCAGGATCGAAGGTCCAGGAGAGCGACGGCGGCGCGGTGGGACCGATGTAGACCAGCTCGTCGTCGCGCAGCGCGATGGCGGGCTCGCAGGGAGGCGAGTCCCCCAGGAAGACCCGCGGCAGAGGCTCTCCGCCGGCGGTCACGGTCCAGGGCAGGGCCTCCCCGGGCGGTGCGGCCCGGGTGAGCGTGACGCTCGGGACGGGCTGTCCCTGCACGACCCAGCGGCAGGCACCGTCGGGACGCAGGTCGGCCGCCGTCCACGTACCGGACGCCCCGTCCGCCCGCAGCGACAGGGTGGGCCGATCCTCCTCGGCCGCCACGACCGACACCCCCGACCGGGTCATGAGTCCCAGGCTGCGGATGCCCTGGCCGAGGGCCTCGGTGAAGAACCGCGCGCCCCGGGGGGACATGTGCCGCATGTCCTGGAACATGGAGGCGTCCATGTGCAGGGAGCGCAGGTCGAGGTAGCTGAGCCGCGCCTCCCGCATCACCTCGATGGACTGTGCCTCCACCTCCGTCGGCACGCGATCGTTGTCGGTGTTGGAGGGTGGAAAGGGCGTGCGCACGAGCAGCAGGTTGGCCCCGCCCTGCTGGGCGAGGGCCCCGAGATCGAGCAGCAGGGAGTCATCTCGGACCGACAGGCCCCGCACGTCGATCTCCTCCACCGAGTCGAGGCCGAGGCCCGTTCCGTCGCCCCGGTGCAGCTCGTAGAGCATGTTCTCGTCGGCGAAGACCACGTCGTTGGCCTTGTCGGCCAGGTTGCCCGCCCCCTGGATGCCTCCGCGGGGGTGGAAGCCGAGCTGCACCACCTTGTCGCGCCAGCTCTTCACCCACGCATCCCGCACCGCGCCCGCCTGGGCCTTCAGGTACAGCCACCGGTAGGTCCAGGGGTTGTCGGTGTGCAGCACCTTCGCGGAGATCACCGGCTCGTCGTCACCGAGCTGGGCGATGAGCCGGTCGACGTTCTGATCCTTGAGGATCTCGGGCGTGACCATCGTGGTGAGCGCGCCGACCACCACGACCACCCGGGGCTCGTACCCTTCACCGAAGACCCGGTTCTTGAGGATCGCGTACCAGTGCGCAGCCGTGGCGTTGGGCACCGTGAGCATGACCACGTTGCGCTCGGGTACGCCGAGGGTGTCCGCGAGGACCTTCGGGTTGACGTTGGTGCGCACCAGCGACGAGCCCAGGACGATGACGTCCGGCTCTCCCTGCCGCAGCTTGCCCTGCATGTCGCGGATGTGGCTGTCGACGAGGCTGGCCTCGCGCACGACCCCGTAGCCGCCCCCCAGGATCAGGACGGGCAGCACCAGGGCGGCGATCTTCGCGGCAAGGGGCGCGGTGACCTTGCGGTCGGGCATTCACACTCCAGTCGGAGCCGAATGTACCCGGACCACCGGCCAGGAGAAACCCCCGAGGTGGTCAGCTCAACCGTCCACCAGCACGCCGGCCCCCTCGGAGCCCGTCGCGGCGCCCGGTGGCAGCGGTGGATCGAAGGCCAGGCGGTCCCTGCCCGCGCACTTCGCCTGGTACAGGGCCTGGTCGGCCCGCTGCACCAGGGACGCCAGGGACTCGCCCGGATGGCGAAGCGCCACGCCCGCCGACGTGCTCACCGACACGTGGCCTCCCCCGAGCTCCAGCGAGCCCTCGACCCGGGACCGTCGGGCGATCCGGACCGCGCGCTCCCAAGGGAGCCCCCGGAGCACCACCGCAAACTCGTCGCCGCCCCAGCGCGCCACCGGGTCACCGTCCCGAAGACCCGCACGCAGCCGGCCCGCCACCCACCGCAGCACGGTGTCGCCGCCCTGGTGTCCGTGGCGGTCGTTGATGTCCTTGAAGCGATCCACGTCGAGCAGCATCAGGACGACGGGGCCATCACCGGTGGCCAGCAGCTCCTCGAGTGCGCCCTCGAGGGCACGTCGGTTCCACAGATCCGTGAGGAAGTCCCGCTGGGCCTGCCGGGCGAGCTGTGCGATGTGCTGGTCGGCATGACGCAGCCGGTAGCCGGCCTGCTCCATGAGCTGCTCCATCCGGTCGAGGCGCGCCTGCAGGCCGCTCACCGCGTGGATCAGCCCCAGCTCTCCACGGGCGAGGCGCTGCACCTCCTCCCGTGCACCTTGCAGGTCCGCCACCACCAGTTCGACGAGCCTGCGTCCCTCCGCCAGTCCGGCGGGCAGGTTCTCGGCGTTGGATGGATCTCGAAACGGCATGGCAGGGTCCTGGCAGATCTGGCACCATGTTGCCGTTCGCCCCCAGGACCCCGCGCTTCAGCCTGCCTGCATGGGGAATCTCCCCACCCTGTCAGTCTTCCCCGCCGAGGCTCGCGGCGACCCTGGCCGCCTCCTGCACGGTGAGGGCCAGCGTCGAGCGGATGCGGCCCTCCTCCATCTTGAACAGACCCGCGATGGTGGAGCCTGCCGGCGTGGTGACCTTGTCGCGCAGGGCCGCAGGGTGCTCCTGGGTCTGCAGGACCAGCTCCGCCGCACCTTTGAGGGTCTGCGCCGCCTGCTCGATGGCCACGTCACGGGGCAGTCCCATCATCACGCCGCCATCGGCGAGCGCCTCCAGCATGACCATGGCGAAGGCCGGCCCGCTTCCGGACAGACCCGTGACCACGTCCATGTACCGCTCCTCGAGCACCTGTACGCGACCGACACACCGGAAGATGTTCCTGGCCACCTCCAGATCCCGCTCGGTGACGCTCTTGCCCGGCGACAGGGTGGTCATGCCCTGACGCACCAGGGCCGGCGTGTTCGGCATCGAACGGATGACCCGGGCCCCGGGCATCCACTTGCGCAGCTGCTTCAGACGAACGCCCGCGCACATCGAGATGACCAGCTTGCCCTCGAGGGCCTCCACGAACCCGCGCTTGCGAACCAGCTTGGCCACGCTCTGGGGCTTCACACCGAGCAGGATCACGTCCGCCTCGCGGGCGGCGGCCGTGTTGTCCGTTCCGACCTCGATGTTCATCTGTTCGGTCAGTCTCTCGGCGGACGCCTTGGTGCGCACCGTCGCCCGGACGGTCCATCGCTCGCCTTCTCCACTGGCGAACAATCCCCCGAGCACGGCGCGACCCAACGTTCCACATCCGATGATTGACAGATGATTCATCCAACCTCCTTTCGGGCAAACCTAAGGGAGGCCCCTCGCAGTCTTCAACCGACTTGGCATGCACTTGAAGGATGACAACTCGGTATCTGCCCCTGCTGTCGGCCAGCGGCGCACTTTGCGCTGGCTATCGACCGACTTTCCGGTACCGGGATCGGCAGTCCCGTGATCCCCTACCGGACAAGGGCATGGCGCCCGATGGGGTTGTGTGCCGGTCCTGCTGGATCGACAATCCGTCAGACCCATCTGGAGGAGGTCTTCCATGACCACCATGCGACTCGAGGTGCTGCCCGGCCAGTACACCATCCACCGTTTCCCCCGCACGGCCACCATCCCCGAAGGTGCCCTGAATGGGCCTCTCACCAACATCAGCCTCACAGCCGACGAGATGAGCATCGTCTGCGAGTCCGACAACCCGGTGGAGTCGGAAGGCGCGGACGAGGGCTGGGTGGCCCTCAAGGTCAAGGGTCCCCTCGACCTCGACTCCATCGGCGTCCTGGCCCGACTCGCGAGCACCCTCGCCGAAGCCGGCGTGGCCATCTTCGCCATGTCCACCTACGACACCGACTACCTGCTCGTACCCGGCGACAACCTCGGTATCGCCATGGTGGCCTTGCAGGCGGGTGGGTACGAGGTCGTCTCGGACGACTGAGGGGAGGAGGGGCCGCACCCGCTGTTGACCCCTTCCTCATCCGGCCCGGTGTTAGTTGGGGCCTGCCGGCGGACGACCCGTCAGGCCGACTCCAAGCCCCGGACTGCCCATGCACCCGTCCCGCATCCTCGTCATCGCCTGCCTGCTCACCTCCTCCACCGCCCTCGCCGGCGGCAAGAAGGACCTGCTGAAGACCATCGAGCAGTTCGAAGAGCTGAGCAACAACCATGACCCTGCGGTCTTCGCCTGCTACGCGGACGACGCCGTGCTCACCTCGACCGGCGAGAGCCCCTTCACCGCCGAGACCCAGGTCATCACGATGACCGGCGCGCAGATCAAGGCGAACGGTGCCGCGACCATGGAGCTTGCCCGGCAGAAGGGTGAGAAGACCGAACTGGTCGACATGAAGGTCAAGCCCCACGAGGGCGGGTTCCTCGTCAGCGGCACCCGCCGTGTGCTGCACAAGTGCTACGACGACACGACCTGGACGAGCCACTGGAAGAAGGGCGAGGACGGCCAGTGGCGCATCGTCCACGAGACGGTCACCGGGCACTTCTTCTCCCAGTGTGAGGACGCTCCCAGCAAGGCCGAGCAGGTGAACGTCGTCCTCGCCGGCATGCTCGCCAGCCACCTGCCGATGCAGATCGACGAGGAGACCGTGCTGTCGAAGATCACGGCGAAGGGAGACGCACTCATCTACACGATGGACCTGCCCAACGTGATCGCCGCCGAGTACGAGCTCGACGTCCTCACGGGCAACCTCACCACGCTGACCCACGAGACGGTCTGTGCCGACCCCCGGATGCAGCCCATCTTCGCCGTCGACAGCTCCATCGTGTACCACTGGGTGGACGGGCAGGGCGAGACGCTCATCGACGTGCCCGTCGACGCCAGCACCTGCCAGTAGGCGGCCCCGGGGGTCGTCACCTTCCCCGATGGCGGCGACGGCCCCCTCGCCCGATTCCCCCGTGGCCATGTCTGCACCGGGAGGAATCCACCATGCGCTTCATCACGGGTCTCGTCGCCCTCAGCCTGTCGGCTCCAGCCTTCGCGGCTCCCAAGAAGGAGATCCGGGAGGCCTTCGACGACATGACGGAGCAGCTCTCCCGCTTCGACGCCGGTGCGTTCACCTGGATCGCGGACGACGCGGTGATGATCACCAACGTCACCGACTGGTTCGGCAACTCCCGCGCCGTGGAAGGCAACGGCGCCCAGTGGAAGGCGAAGGCCGACGACATCATGATCGTCGCCCAGGAGCAGCGGGACTTCTCCACCTACAAGGACATCCGCATCAAGCCACACGAGGGCGGATACCTGCTCACGGCCGTACGCAGCCACCAGGGCAAGTGCTACGAGGACCCCTCCTACAGCGTGTACTGGGAGAAGAACGACCTCGACGCCTGGCGCATCAAGAAGATGACCATGACCAGCCAGGCCTGGTCTGCCTGCCCCGATGCCCCGAGCCGCGCAGCCCAGCTCGCCCGCTCGATCTCCCTGCTCGTCTCCCCGAGCCTCCCGATTGTCCTGGACGAGCAGAGCACCCTCACGAGCATCACCTCTGAAGGCGAGACGCTCACCTACCTGATCACCATGGGCCCCGAAGCCCTCGAGGGCTTGGATCAGGAGAGGTTCCGCAAGGGCATCAGCATGATCAGCACCGACAGCGTGTGCCGCGAGGACGCGAGCCGGCAGGTGCTCATCGAGGGCGGCGTCGTCGTCCACATCTACCAGGATGCCAACGGTCAGATGGTCGCGCAGGTGAACGTCACGGAGGCCGACTGCAAGGCCGCGGCAGAGAGGATCCCCGAGCCGGTCATCGAGCCGGAGACTCCCGTGGAGGAGCCGGAGGCCCCCGCGGAGGAGCCGGAGACCGAGCCAGAGCCCTAGAAGACGCAGGTCGGGTCGCAGGACATCCGCCTCGGCACCCGCCGCTGTCCCACAACGCTTTCCCGAAAACGCACACCCTTGGAATTCGCCATTTGCAACGATGTCATGTGAGGCCGTAACCGCCTTACGGCACGGCGTAACAGAGTTACCAGAAGCCCAATTGCTGGTCTGCGCGTTCTCGAGCCGTCCGAGTGCCCTCCACCGTTGCGCTTCTGCGCGTCGCTCCGGCGGGTACGCCTGCCCTGCTGGCGTGACCTACGAACACGTCAGGCCCTGAACGGGCCTTCCTTCGACACGGCAGTCCTGCGAGACGTCGCTTCAGGCAGGTTCGCACAGGAAACCTGTGCGTGTTGCCTTCCGCTCCCGTCTCTGCGTCCTGCCTTGGCGACCCACGTCGGGCCCTTGAGGGCCCTCCTACTCGCCGCTGCGGCTGCAGGCCGTCGCTTCGGGCAGTCTGGCACAGGCAAGCTGTGCCTCTTGCCCTTGGCTTTGGGCCTGCGGCCTTGCTCAGTGGGAGAGCAGGTCAGGCTGACCGAGCTCCGCGTGGGAACGGCGGACTCCCCAACCTGCTGGCTGCAGGTAGGACCACGTGCCCGAAGATTGGGATCGACGGGTCGCGAAGCTTGGCGTGACCTACGAACACGTCAGGCCCTGAACGGGCCTTCCTTCGACACGGCAGTCCTACGAGACGTCGCTTCAGGCAGGTTCGCACAGGAAACCTGTGCGTGTTGCCTTCCGCTCCCGTCTCTGCGTCCTGCCTTGGCGACCCACGTCGGGCCCTTGAGGGCCCTCCTACTTGCCGCTGCGGCTGCAGGCCGTCGCTTCGGGCAGTCTGGCACAGGCAAGCTGTGCCTGTTGCCCTCCGCTTTGGGCCTTCCGCCTTGCTCGGTGGGAGAGCAGGTCACGCCCGTCTGGGCCAAGAACAGAAGAACCCCCGGGAGTCATTGCTGACTCGACCGGGGGTCTTCAAAAGGGAGGCTGGCGTGACCTACTCTCCCACAGCGTCACCGCTGCAGTACCATCGGCGTGCTGGAGCTTAACTTCTGAGTTCGGAATGGGATCAGGTGGGTCCTCCGCACTATCTACACCAACCAAAGTG
>JARACJ010000007.1 GCA_028767165.1 Proteobacteria bacterium DTSAM18
TTACACTTTGGTTGGTGTAGATAGTGCGGAGGACCCACCTGATCCCATTCCGAACTCAGAAGTTAAGCTCCAGCACGCCGATGGTACTGCAGCGGTGACGCTGTGGGAGAGTAGGTCACGCCAGCCTTCCTTTTGAAGACCCCCGGTTGAGTCAGCAATGACTCCCGGGGGTTCTTCTGTTCTTGGCCCATGATATGACGGCGGGTCACGGCGTCCCACCAGCGTAACAGCGTGACCAACACCCGATCTTGGGGCGTCGGTTTCTGGGACGTCCTTCGGGAGGGAGGGCGGACGGAACCGGCAACCCTGGGGCGCTGAGCAGGGAGGGCAGGCTGTGTCGGGGGCCCTGGTCCACGAGGCACGAAGGACACACCGGGCGGGAGCCAGTGGTCGCAGCCCACGGACAGATACACTGCACCATCGAACACCCGTGCGGGCGTGGGCCGTGGTGTGTCCGTCGGAGGGCGTCTCGGCAACACCGCGTCAACCTGACGTTCCCATTGCAGGCGGACGGGTGTGCGGGCGCTAAGAGGGGGGCGAACACCGGGGAAAACGCCGGGTTTCGTACCTCACAGGGGTGGTTCGATGTCGTCTTGGCAGGCTCAGCAGAAGACGGGTGCCGTCGACGGGCTCCGCAGGGTCCTCCATCCCCTGCGGACCTACCACCGTCATGAGGTGGTGGGCGCCTCGCATGTGCCCACCGAAGGGCCTGCGCTGCTGGCGGTCAACCACTCGCTGGCCACCTACGACGCGTTCCTGCTGGGCATGGGCATCCATGAGGAGACCGGCCGGCTGCCGGTGGGGCTCGGAGATGACCTCCTGTTCCGGATTCCGAAGGTCCGGGAATTCGTGACGGACATCGGACTGCGTCCGGCGTCGCCGGGTGCAGGTCTTCAGGCGCTCGAGGAAGGGCAGCTGCTCGGGGTCGCTCCTGGAGGCATGCGGGAGGCGCTGCGCCCCTGGTCGGAGCGGTACGTGGTGGCGTGGGAGCATCGGAAGGGCTTCGTGAAGCTGGCGATGCAGGCGAAGGCGCCCATCGTCCTCGCGGCGTGTGCAGCGGCGGACGATCTGTACACGGTGTACCCAAGCCGGCTCACGAAGGTGGCGTACAAGCACTTCAAGGTGCCGTTCCCCCTTGCGAGGGGCCTGGGCCCGAGCCTGCTCCCGCGACCGGCCAAGCTCGTCCATGTGGTCGGGGTCCCCATCGAGCCGGTGGGGGAGCCTGATGATCCGCAGGCCGTGGACGCGCTGCACACTCGGTGCCTGGAGCAGATGGAGTCCTTGATGGAGACGTCTCGCCTTCTTGCGCTGGCCTCGGATGAGCCGGTGAGCTGAACGGTCGTCGCGCTCGACGACTCCGGTGAACGGAACGGTGCTCACGCAGTGCGGTATCCGGGAGCGCCAAAGGGCGAAATGCGCCGTGCCGGTACCGACCCGTGTCGTTCGAGCCGAAGGTGCGTCCCACGAGCCCCCCGGCGAGGGGCCTCCTCCGTGCGCTCTACGGGACATGTTTCGCTGCCTCCCCGTCGACCCCAGGTTTCAGGGGAGCGCCATCTCGGTGTTGTTGTACATTCGGTACGGCAATTATGGGGTGGCCCATGGCGGGATTGTTTCTCCAGCGTGCGATGTGTGTGTTCGTGTGGGTCGCGGGGGAGGCGTGGGCCGTCCCTGTCGTGGTGCCTCTCGCGGGAGGCGAGCCCGTGGTCCGGATCCAGCCGGAGGAAGGTGACACCCCGGTGGACGTTCGCCTGGTGCGCGTGGACCCTGCGACGGGCCTGCGGATGACGTCCCCGGAGGTGTCCCTCGGGTGTAGGGCAGAGACCGGAGCAGGTCTGCAGATGAACCACGTCGCGGCGGGCGAACAGGTCACGTTGATGCTCCCGCCGGCGCTGCCCATGGGCAGCTACCGGGTACAGGCCAAGCCCGCGGATGCCAATGGTGGGTGGGCGTTCGTGGGACCATCCCTGCAGGTGGCGATGGAGCCCCTTCACCGCGTCTCGCCGTGTCCCCAGGGGGCCTCGCTGCGCCTCGATCTGCAGCCGCTGTTCCGGGCCGGGGTCGTCGATGCCCAGGGCGCCACGGTGTCCCTTCGGGCGGCCGAGCTGGCCGGGCAGGGGGTCCGCGTGAACCACGCAGGGTGGGTGATCACGAGCAGTGCGCTGCCGGCAGACACCGGTGCCGTACAAGGGCTGGTCCGCTGGCACGGAGGGGTCCGGGAAGCGTCCGTGGCCTACGAGATGGTCGAGTCGTGGGACGGTCTGTCCCTCCTGGTGCCGGTGGGTGGCGAGGGAGACGGCCTCGTGGATGCCCCTCACGCACGATGGATGGATGCGTCCATGCGTCGGGGAAGCGGTGAGGCCGTGCTGCGCTTCGAGCACTCGGGGCGGCTGTACGCCGTGAGGCGCGGCACGCAGGAGCTCGTCCCGGTGCAGGTCCTCCACGAACGTGGTGAGGTCATCGATGCCGGAGTCCCTGTCGAGCTCGTCGGAGATCTGCGGCCGACGGATGTCGGTAGCCCGGTGATCGACCACGCCGGTCGTGTGTGGGGCCTCGTCACGTCACCCGGCTCCGCGATCTGGTCCGTGACCGTCCTTCGGACCTTCGACGAACGATCCAAGCAACAGGTTGGCGCCCTGACGATGAACGCGCCGGAGGTCCCATGAGCATGCGACGTGCCTGTCGAATCGGTCTGACGCTGTCCCTGTTGGTGCTGCCCCTGGCCGTCGGCCAGCCCGCCACGGCGGGTGGCGCCGCGACGGCCGAGCAACCGATGGAGGTCATGATGGCCGCCACGGCAGTGGAACACCTCTCCTCCGGTGACAAGGACCGCGTGGGCCACGGGCTGCAGCTGCTCGACGATCTGCTCGGCCTCGAGGGGTTCCGCCGTGACACCGTGGACCAGGCACTGAGGGCGGTCCATGCCCTCGATGCGCTGCAGAAGGCGCAGATACGCGGCAAGGGACAGGCCCGCCTGAAGGAGACACTCGAAGCCAGCCTGGCCCAGCGGCTGGACATCGATGGCATGTCCAAGGCAGCGCCCCTGCGGAAGCAGGAGGGTGGGGACGCAGGGCGCCTCCCGAAGGGTCGGCGTGCCGGTTTTTTTCTCCTGGGGCCAGCCGACGGCGGTGAGGAGCTCCACGTCCGGGTGGCTGGATGTGCCGACGTACGCGCGCAGGTGGTCGATGGCCTCGGGGGAGCCCTGACGCCTCCCGGGCTGGTCGACCCCTTCAGTGGCATCCACCTGCGGGTGCCTGCCGCCGAGGCGAGGTTCCTGTACGTACGCTCGGGGGAAGGCTGCGACGACCCCCTCTCGGCCACCGTCCGGGCGTCCCATGGTGCTCGTGTGGTCGATGCTGGCGCTCAGAAGGCGCCCCTGCACCTGGATGCTGGCCAGGACGTGCATGTGCTTGCGGCTGCGGGCACGGACCTCGCGATCTCGGTGCCGGTACAGCCTGGGGGCATCTATCGGGTGCGGACCCACGACCTCATCGGACCCACCGACACCGTGCTGGACCTCGCGCTCGAGGGCGACCGCCACGTCAGCGATGACGCCGACGGTGGCTGGGGCTCACAGGTCGACGTCGAAGTGCTCGAGGGCAGCAAGCTGGAGGGCCATGTCCGCCTGAAGTCGAGTGGCCCCGCCAGCAGCTACGTCCTCAGCGTGGAGGAAGTGTTCCGCTACACCATGGGGGAGGAGCTGGACCTGTCGGAGCCATCCGCGCGTCTGCCCGTGGCGGGCTGGTCCGGAAGGGTGATGCCCGTCTCGTTTCCAGGACACGAGGGACGCCTGCAGCTCCGGGTCGTCGCGGGTGTCCTCTACCGGTTCCAGGGCGACTTCGACATGGCCCTGCTCGACGAGGACGGGCAAGCCATCGCCGTTCGTCTGCTTCGGGAGGAGCATCAGCCTTCCTGGGCCTCCCGACCCGTCTCCGCCTTCGTCGCCCTGCGCGATGGTCCGGCCTCGCTCGTGCTGCGTCCTCGCTCCGGCAGTGCCGTCACGGACAAGGCCTTCCTGCAGGTGATGTCCCACGAGCAGTCGGTGCACACGCCCCAGCAGATGGATCTGCCCCGCTCGGCCGGCGGGGCGCTGGCGCTTCCGAACGTTCGATCGGAGAACTCGAGCACCGGCTACGTGGACGTGCTGGCCCCCGGCGAGGAGGCGTGGCTGCGGTTCGAGGCCCAGTCTGCCCACGGCTACCTGGTGGACGTCGACGGGGCGCGACCCACCGCGAACCTGTCGGCGACGCTGCACGCCGGCGGTCCGGGGGGCGAGCCTGCCCACCGCGTCACCACCTCGAAGGGGCTGGGCACGCTCTACTGGGCCAGTGAGCGCCAGGAGGAGCTGTTCCTCAGGGTGCGCAACGAGGGCGAGGCGGCCGAGACCGTGCGCGTCGGACTGTCCGGAGAGCCACACTACAACGGCTTCGAGGCGGGCGACACCGTCACCCTGCGCAAGCACCTGACCTGGCGGGGCACCACGAACTGGTCCGAGGACATGGAGCGGTTCGTCGGGCGCCCGGCCCGGATCACGCAGCTCGCCGGACGGGACAACTCCGGCTCCTGGCTGGTCCGTGTCGACCTCGACGAGGGCGTCAACCTGTGGCGCACCCGCGACCTCCGCCGCGACAACTGAGGCTGCTCGTCCAGCCCGCGTGGGTCAGGAGCCGCTGCGGTCGTGTTGGCGAGCGTCGAACCAGCTCGCCCCGACCCACAGAGGCACCATGAAGACGCCCACGAGACCGACGATGATCAGGGTGACGCCCCATCCGTTGGTCGGTGGCACGACGAACGCGAGGCCGGTGAAGAGCCCGGTGAGCAGGAGGATGACGATGGCCCAGCCGAACACAGCGAAGCCCGGCTCCGGATCCGGCTCCGGACGCGGACCCCTGGGTCGCCGCGGACCGCCTTCCCCTGGGGGTTCTGGCGGAGGCGGTAGGTGGCCGTCGTCTCCGAGGTGGATCTCGTCGAGATCGAGCAGCCAGTCGTCGTTGTCGATGGATTGACGTTCCATGTCCTTCTGGCTGGATTTTTCGTAGCATGTGAATAGGTTCGACGCCGTGGAAACTGCTACGCACCCCCTATGAGGAGGTCTGATGACCAATACCCTGCAAGCTCGTGGCCGTGCACTCCATGAGAGGTTCTTTGCGAGGGTCAACCGTGAGCGCCTCGAGGCCCTCCGTGACGCCATGAAGGCCGAGGAAGAGGCCCGCGCCCTCGAAGACGTCCTCGGTGTCCATGACGAGACCCTGCTCGCACACCTGGTGTCCCTGGGCCTGACCCACGACACCGTGGCCGCCCTGTCCCTGGTGCCCCTGATCGCCGTCGCATGGTCCGACAAGATCCTGCAGAACAAGGAGCGTGAGGCCATCCTCCTCGAGGCCGTCTCCATGGGCATCCACCCCTCCTCCGACACCTACCACCTCATCGAGCAGTGGCTGACGGTCGAGCCCAACGAGCAGCTGGTGGCCGACTGGTCCGCTTACGTCACCGAGCTCAAGCCCCACCTCTCCGCCGAGCAGCTCAGCGGCATGCGTGATGCCATCCTGCCCCGCGCCGAGCGCATCGCTCGCGCTTCCGGTGGCTTCCCCGGCATCACCTCCGGTACCTCCGCCGAGGAGCGCCTCAGCCTCGAGTGGCTGGCCGGCATGCTCAGCTGATCCGGTCGTTCCTCCCTGCGGGGAGGAGCTGATGAAAGCCCCCGACGGTCCGCGTGACCGTCGGGGGCTTTGTCGTTTCGGGGCCAGCCGCCCGGCATGGGGGGACCGACCGGGGCGGGAATCGCCTCCGGACGGGCCCGGGACAAGACGAGAAAGCCCCCGGGGAGCGTGTGCTCACCCGGGGGCCTGCGGTTCTCAGCGGGAGGGAGGGGCTCAGCCCTCGTCGCCCTCGTCGCTGGACTCGTCACCGGACTCGTCGCCGCCCTTGGAGACGGGCTCGTCACCGGACTCCTCGGAGCCCTCGTCGGCGTTCTCGTCGGAGGACTCGTCCTCGGCCTTCTCTTCTTCGGCAGCCTTCTTCTTGGCCTCGGCCTTCAGACGCTTCTTCTCGGCCTTGGCGAAGCCCTTGGGGTCGGCCTCGGCCCACAGGTCGCGGCCGCGCTGCTCCCAGTCGACGACCTCGTACTCGTAGCCACCGTCCTGCAGGAGCTCCTCGAGGGTGTCCTTGGGACCCTTCAGGGCGATGTAGGCGTGCTCGGCACAGCCCTCGACGAGTGCGGAGAGGTCTTCCTTCTCCATGTGGGTCAGGGCGTCGGCGTAGTTCTCGAAGAAGTCCCAGTCCTCACCAGCTGCGAGGGGCTCGAGCAGGCGGGAGGTCATCTGGTCGATGGACTGACCCTGGACGACGTAGCCGGATGCGCTGGCGAGCTGCTTCATGCGCATGTCGTGCTCGGCGAACTTGCCTGCCTTGACCTCTTCGATGTAGCGCAGGTACTGCTCCATCGCGAAGACGGCGGAGTCGTTCTGGATGTCGGCCTGCATGAAGAGCATGGCGCCGCCACCAGGCTGCACGAAGGTGCCTGCGTAGGGGGAGTACACGACACCGGCTTCCTCGCGGAGACGCGTGAAGAGGGTCATGCGGCCCAGGGTGCCCAGGACGGTGTGGGCGGGGCTGTTGGTGGACTCGGCGGGCTGCAGGGGGCAGACGAGCTGCACCATGGTCTGGGTCTTGCCCTCGGCGTCGAAGACGTGGATCTTCTGGTCTGCCGCAGGGTTGGAGCCGGGGATCTCGGGCAGCTCGATGGGCTGCGCCTTGCCCTTGGGCTTCCAGCCACCGAAGGTGTTGATGGCGAGCTCACGGGCCTGCGCCTGGTCGACGTTGCCGACGATCAGCAGGGTGGTGTTCTCGGGGTGCCAGACGGAGCTGAGGGTGGCGTCGACGTCCTTGCTGGAGGACTTGGACAGCGCCTCGATGTCATCCCAGCCGAGGGACTCGGTGAGGATGTGGCCCGGGTTGACGTGCTCGTTGCGCATGTCGCGCACGTGCCAGTCGATGTTGCGCCAGTTGCCCTTGAGGCGGCCCTTCATGCCCTTGGTCCAGCGGCCGAGGCCGTCGAAGTCGACGTGGCGCTGGTCCATGGCGTCGCGGAGCATGAACAGGGCGCCGTCGAGGTTGCCCGCGGGCACCTTGACGTTGAGCTGCTGGGTGGTCTGGCCCATGCCCAGGTCGAAGAAGTCGCCGGCGATCATCAGGGGATCGTTGGAGGGGCGCATCTCGGAGAAGGTGTCGGCGAAGGAGATCTCGCCGTTGGCGTCGTGGGCGGAGCCACCCTTGGCCATCATGCGCACGTTGACGATGGGGGCGTCGGAGTGGTCGACGGTGACGACGCGCATGCCGTTGGGCAGCACGAAGTCGTCGATGGCCGCGACGTCGGGCAGCACCATCAGGTTCCGCAGGAACTCGGGGGTGATGGCGTCGATGGCGATGGTGGGGTTGAGGATCGCTTCCTCGTCACCGCCACGGTAGTGGCCGCCGGCACCTGCCGTATCCTCGGACATCAGGGCGACCTCGTCGCGGTCCATGGGGGTGAGCAGGGCGATGGAGGCGCGGTCGCGGGTGAGCCACTTGGAGATGTAGGACACGACCTCGTCGGACTGCACCTTGTTCAGCGACTGCATCTGCGCGGAGTGGTAGCGGCTGTCATTGGTCATGTGGGCGAACTGGCCGATGTCGGACGAACGGCCGGAACCCACGGCGGCGTACAGGTCGAGGGACTTGAGCACGCCGGACAGGAAGTTCATCTTCGCCTGGGAGAACCACACGTTCATCGTGGAGCGCAGGTCGGGATCGTAGATCAGGCTGAGCTGATCGATCATGCGCTGACCGATGCGCTGGGCCTCACGCTCGTCGGTGGTCTTCACCTCGGCGGAGCAGATGACGCTGGTGGCGTGCTTGGAGGGCATGGACCAGCAGCCGGTGAACTTACCGATCTGCGGCTCCTTGGACATGTTCAGGCCCCAACCCATCACGACGTTCAGCATGTTGCCGGACATCAGGTAGAGGAAGTCGTTGCCCTGGAAGCCCGGAGGGCCGGCCCAGGTGACGGTGACCGTGGGGCGCTCGATGGGCGCCTCGTAGGTGCCGATCTCGTCGGTGACGCGCGCGGGGGGCACGATGTTGGTGTAGGTCTTCGCGCGGGGCGTGGTGTCGACCTGGAAGGGCAGGACCTCTTCCGGGTTGTCCGGGTTCAGCGCGATCAGGTACCAGTCTTCCGGGTTGTTGACGTCTGCGTTCTTCACGCCGGGACGGGGTGCGCGCACGATGTGCTCGTCCTTGAGGCCCGGGTGCAGCTGCTCGGGCTCGAAGGTGCGCAGGATGAGGTCGTAGTAGTAGGCGAAGTCGTCTTCGGCGAAGTCGCCCACCAGCGTGACCGTGGTGGTGTCCGGACGGTAGTAGGCGTCCGTGAAGGCCTGGATGTCCTCCAGGACGATGTTCCGGATGGAGGTGTGGTCACCGGCCATGGGGCGCTGGTAGGGGTGACCTTCCGGGTACATGTGCTTGTGGGAGTACTCCAACAGGGTGAAACCCGGCATGTTGAAGTTCTCGGACCGCATACGGATCTCGTTGCGGACGACCTCGATCTCGGTGGTCACCATGTCCTGGGTGACCTTGGCGATGGGGCTGGAGATACGCAGGGACTCCAGACGCATCAGGGCGTCGAGGTTGTAGGAAGGACAGACCGTCAGGTAGACGGTGAAGTCGTAGTTGGTGAAGGCGTTCAGGCTGCAGCCCATCTCGGACTCGAGCATGTCCCAGGTCTTGGGGAGCTCACCCTGCTCGGAGCGGAACCAGAGGTGCTCGACGAGGTGGGCGATGCCTTCCTTCTCGATGGGGTCGTCGGACGCACCGTGGTCGGTGACGGCGGTGACGGCCACGACGGGCTGCTGGTCGTCGTGCTGGAACAGGATCTTCAGTCCCGAGGGGAAGCTGAACATCTTGGTCTCGAGGTTGAAGTCGAAGCCTTCCAGGTTGACCCGGAGCTCGGGGCGGGTGGGGGCCTTGGGCGCCTTGACATCCAGGACCTCGGGGCCCTTGCCGGGCTCGGCGGCGTCGGCCGTGTTCATGCCGCTGAGCGCCAGGCCGGCCACCAGCGCGGAAGCGCCGAGGAAGGCCGAGCGAGCGTGGGGGAGTCGGAGCATGTGTGTCTCTCCTGCAAGGATTGGGAACAGGCCTGAACCGCAGACCTGGGGAATCGCGCTATCGTATACCGCTTGCGCGAGGCAGTTCGCAATGCGCCCGCGGGGCCCGAGGACGGATCCTCGCGGGGATGCTCGAACGACAAGGTGCGTGGGAGAAGACCCCTGTTCACGGGGGTTGTTTCCGTCACGAACCGGCTGGGAGGGTCCGGACGGCCTTCTGGCGGCGGGTCGGCCGGACGGGAGGGCATGGTCTCGCGATAGCGCCGCTCCTGCTTCGCAATCGGAGTGGTGTGCCAGGTTGTTCCCGCGGGATGAGGCGTCCGGTATGGGCAGGTATGGGGTTGCAGCGTGACAGGCGGGGACATCCGGCGCCGGCCCCCCGCGCGGTTGTCGCGGAATGAAAAAATCCGGTGGACAGTGTCCCGGACGGCCGAGGAGGAGCACCCGTGAGGCGCCTGTTCCAGCGAATGGGCCCCGGGCTCCATGCGGTCGGGCGCCGTCTCGTCGTCTCCCGAAAGTGGCGGTATGGGCCGGTAGATGGGCGTGGGGGGTGCCGTTGTTTCGCGACATCACGCGCCCGGTTCGACCGGATCGGGGCCGGCGTGTACATTTGCGCCGTTGCGGACACTTGCAGCGTGTAGGTGTGGGGCGGTTCCCTCACCGCGTGACTGTTGGTCGGGTATTGTGCCCCTGAATGGTTGATCCTCAGCGTCGGTTGTGGTTCCTGGTGGACAGGACACGGGGTGGTTGGTTTATGCTGCCGCGTCGCACACTCGACGAGGCGGGCCCCGTCGGGTACTTCTGCGCCAGGTTGACAGGTACCTGGATGTTTGGAGCGTTCATGCATAGGGTTTTGGTCGTAGCTTCTCTCCTGGTGGCCGGAGTGGCCTCCGCGAAGGAGCCTGGAGTCGTTGTCGGTGCTCAGGCCGGTGTCTCGGGTTGGGACGCACTGGACCTCCCCGACGTGAGCTGGCGTGTCGTTCCCCGGGTCGGCTACTGGTTCGACAGCAACTACGGTGTCGAGCTCGACGTGGGCTACTCCATGGGCTCCACCGAGATCAGCGGTCACGACTACTTCTCCGTGAACCCCATGATCAGCTTCGTGGGTCTTCCCCTTCCTTCCTCGAAGGATTCCTTCATCCAGCCCCTCGTCCGGCTGGGCGCGGGTGTGATGTACAAGAACGTCGACGCCGACGGCGTGCGCGGCGATGATGTCGCCGGTCCCCGCACCGAGGGCGCCGTCCAGTTCGGCATGGGCCTTCGCTTCCCGGTCACCGACTGGGTCGCCTTCCGCGTCGAGGCCACCGCGCAGCTCTCCGTGGCCCGCGAGACCGACGTCTACATCAACCCCTTCCTCAACTACTACGCCGACGCCGGCGTGGAGTTCCGCTTCGGCACCAAGGCCGACGCCGACCGTGACGGCGTGGGCGACGACATGGATCGCTGTGTCGACGTGCCCGAGGACATCGACGGCTTCGAGGACGGCGACGGCTGCCCCGACACCGACAACGACGGCGACGCCGTGCTCGACTCCGAGGACACCTGCCCCATGAAGGCAGAGGACGTCGACGGCTTCGAGGACACCGACGGCTGCCCCGACTTCGACAACGACGGTGACGGCCTGGCCGACGCCGACGACGTCTGCCCCGATGCCGCCGGCACCGAGGCCACCAAGGGCTGCCCCGACGGCGACGCCGATGGCCTGGCCGACGCTGACGACCGCTGCCCCACCGAGGCCGGCTCCTCCGATCTGATGGGCTGCCCCGATGCCGACACCGACGGCGTGGCCGACATCGACGACGAGTGCCCCACCGAGGCCGGTGAGGCATCCGCGTTCGGCTGCACCGACGGCGACGCCGACCGCGTGCCCGACCACCGCGACGAGTGCGATGGCGCCGCCGCACCGGCTGATGTCGACGCCAAGTGGTCCAACGGCTGCGACGTGCCCGTCTACCGCACCGCGGCAGGCATCATGGTGAACGGCGGCGTGGCGATGACCCGCTCCGGCACCTCCGTCACCTCCACCGGCAAGAAGTCCCTGAGCAAGGTGGCTGCGCTCATCAACGAGATCCCCGCTGGTGCGGTGATCGTCGTCGAGGGCCACACCGACGCCTCCGGCGACAAGGACGCCCAGCTGGCCCGCTCCGAGGCACGCGCCAAGGCCGTCTACGACTACCTCATCGCGCAGGGCATCCCCGCCGAGCGCCTGCAGGTCAAGGCCATGGGCGCTACCCAGCCCGCCGGCGACTCCGCCTCGGCCAACAACCGCGTGGCCTTCACCGTGCTGGTGACCGAGGAGACCGCGGCCAACTGAGCCACGGACCTCACGCCATGAAGGGCCGGTTCCCCGTGTGGGAGCCGGCCCTCTGTCGTTGGAGGGGGCGCTGCCCAGGGGCCCGGTCCGCTGTGCGTGGTGGGGACCCGAACGACGAAGCCCCGCCGCCGAACGGGTCGGTGCGGGGCCTGTGGGTCGGGAGCGGGGCTGCTCAGCGGAGCAGGCCGCTGCGCCGCAGCAGGGCCTCGGGATCGGGCGCTCGGCCCATGAAGGCCTGGAACAGATCGGCGGGCTCCTCGGCGTTGCCCTGGGACAGGAGCGTGTCGCGGAAGCGGGTTCCCACCTCACGGTCGAACAGGCCCTCCTTCTCGAAGGCGGAGAAGGCATCGGCGTCGAGGACCTCGGCCCACTTGTAGGAGTAGTAGCCGGCGGCGTAGCCGGTGGGGCTGCTGAAGAGGTGACCGAAGGCGTTGACCATCGCGTAGTCCGCCGGCGGCGCGACGGCGCTGTACCTCTTGTGGATGCCGAGCACGTACGGCTGCACCGGGCCGTCCCGCTCGGGGTCGTAGGCGGTGTGCAGGGCCATGTCGAGCTGGCCGAAGCCGAGCTGACGCATCATGGCGTTGGCGGAACGGAAGTTGCGCGCCTTCAGCATGCGATCGAACAGCTCACCGGGGAGGGGCTCGCCGGTGTCGACGTGGCCGCTGATGAGGTCGAGGGTCTGCCGGTTCCAGGTCCAGTTCTCCATGATCTGGCTGGGCAGCTCGACGAAGTCCCAGGCGACGTTGGTGCCGGCCAGGGACCGGATGGGGACGGTGGTGAGGAGGTGGTGCAGCAGGTGCCCGAACTCGTGGAAGACGGTCTCGACCTCCCGGTGGGTGAGCAGGGACGGCCGGTCGCCCACGGGCGGGGTCATGTTGCCGCAGATGAGGCCCAGGTGCGGCGACAGGGTGCCGTCGGCCTGGGGCTTGCCCGTGATGAAGGCGTTCATCCACGCGCCGGCGCGCTTGTTGGAGCGGGGGAAGAAGTCGGCGTAGAAGGAGCCGATGTGGCGGCCGTTCTCGAGCACCTTGTAGGTGCGGACGTCCTCGTGCCAGGCCGGGAGGTCGGAGGGCTCCACGGTGATGCCGTACAGGCGGTGCACCAGCTCGAACAGGCCCGACAGGACGGTGTCGAGGGGGAAGTAGGGGCGCAGGGCCTCCTCATCCAGGTCGTACAGGGCCTTGCGCTGCTTCTCGGCCTGGTAGCCGATGTCCCAGGGGGCGAGGTCGTCGGAGCCGGTGGTGTGTCGCACGAAGGCACGGAGGGAGTCGTTCTCGGCCTGGAACATGGCCCGAGAGCGGTCGTCGAGGTCGTCGAGGAAGGACTGGGCCGCGGCGCCGGTCTTCGCCATGCGGTCGGCGAGGATGTAGTCGGCGAAGGTGTCGTAGCCGAGGAGGGAGGCCATCTCTGCGCGGAGGGCCAGCATCTTCTCGATCACGGGACCGTTGTCGAGCTCTCCGCTGGTGGCGCGGGTGCTGTAGGCGCGCCAGACCTTCTCGCGCAGGGCGGCGTTGTCGGCGTGGGTGAGGATGGCCATGACGCTCGGGGCCTGCAGCGTGACCAGCCAGCCCTCCTGGCCCGCCTGCTCTGCGGACTGCTTCAGCAGACCCATCATGGACTCCGGGACGCCGGCGAGCTCGGACGGGTCGGTGACCAGGTGGGTCCACGCGGCGGTGGCCTTCAGGCTGTTCTGGGCGAAGGTGTTGCCGGCGATGGCGAGCTCGGACTGCAGCTCGGCCAGGCGGGTCTTCTGGGCCTCGGGCAGCTCGGCGCCGTGGCGGACGAAGTCCTCGAGGGTCTTGTCGAGGAAGCGGCGCTGGATGCCGGTGAGGGCCTGTGCCTCCTCGGTGGCGGCGTAGGCCTTGAGGGCCTCGTACAGGTCGGCGTTGAGCGCGATGGAGCTGAAGAAGGCGGTGACCTTCGGGGTGACGGCGTAGTAGGCGCCGGACAGGGCCTCCTCGTGGGCCACGGAGTCGAGGTGGCCGACCATGCCGAAGGCCAGCTCGAGCGCCTCGGTGGCGTCCTCGAGGGCCTGCATCGTGTTGGCCCAGGTACGAGGGCCCTCGGCGTCGATGATGGCCTGGATGGCCGCCTGGGAGCGCGCGATGAGGGCGTCCATGGCGGGCTCGACGTGCTCGGCGCGGACGTCATGGAACCGAAGGTCGAAGCGGTCGTCGAGAAGGGGGTTGCTGGTGGCGTTCATGCCGATGCTCTCCGGGGTCAGGGCTCGAGGGTGGCGCGTCCGGCACACACATCGCTCAGACGCTGCGACGCTGCACGGCTCTTGCTCACGGACGTGCTGAGCGCCAAGGCCGAATCCGGCTCGATTCCGCCGCCGAGGGGCTCGGCCCAGGCGGCCATCAGGCGCAGCGTGCGGCCTTGTGGGCGTTGCACGTTGATCTCCATCGTGTACGACTGCAGGATGCCCATGCCGCCGCCGGGGTTCAGCGCCGGCTGGGGCATGTAGGTGATCACCGAGAACACGCCGAGCTCCTCGCCGTCGATCGTGTAGGTGCCGTGGCGGACGTCGAAGTGCAGATCGTAGGCGCCCACGTCGATCAGGAGGAACGGCTTCGGATCCGGCCGGTTCTCGGTGAACAGGAAGGTCTCCTGCCAACGGGTGGGATCGAAGTCGGCCGCGAAGGGGTCGATGCGCTCGCGCACGGCGGGGATGTCGCCGGCCTCGGTAGCGGCCTGGAACACGTCGCGGGGGGTGACGTAGGTGCGCTCGTAGTCCTCCCAGTCGCTGGGAAACACCACGTGCTGGTCGCCGCGGACGAGGAAGTCCTCGGTGAGCTTCCAGTCGCAGTCGAGCTCGGCCATGGAGACGACGCCCTTGGCCCGCGCCAGATCACGCGGGATGGTCTCGCCGTCGACGTCGAGCTCGGTGGGAAGCTGCAGGAAGGCGACGTCGGCCTCGGAGAGGTCGGCGAGGGCGAACGCGCCGACGGTCTCGGCGTTGACGTCGGTGCCCATCATGGCGACGCCTTCGTCGTGGTACCAGTTCATGAAGCCCTGGACACCTGCGGCGAAGGTGGCGTCGTCGGCGTAGAACTCGCGCAGCAGGTAGGTGGCCGAGGCATCGAGGCCTTCTGGCGCGGGCGGCGGCGCCGTGCAGCCGGACAGGGCGAGCAGGACGATCAGGTGGTTTCGCAGGGACATATGGCCTCCGGGTCGGCTCCCTGTGTACCGGAAGCCGACCCGGAAGCCAAGAGGCTCACCTGGTGGTGAACTTGATGGTCAGGGTGGCGTTGTCCTGGATGAGGTCGTCGGGCTTGCCGGGGTAGGTCAGGGCGAAGTCCTGCCGGTTGAGCACGAACTGGGACTCGCCGGTGACGGTGCCGTCTTCGGCCGTGACGACCTTGGCGGGGATGGTGATCATCTGGGACTTGCCGTGCATCATCATCTCACCCTTGATGGTGTGGGTGAACCCGGCCTCGTCGGAGCCCGGGGTGACCTCGGCCGTGCTGAAGCGGGCCTGGGGGAAGGTCTTCACGTCGAAGAAGTCGGCGTCCTTCAGGTGCTCGGTGAGCTTGGGGTGATCGGCCTCGATGCTGGACATGTCGATGTCGAACTCGAGGCCCTGCAGCTCCTCGCCCGCCATGGCGACGCGGCCGTTGAACTTGTTGAACGTGATGTCGTGGGCGCGGGTGACCTTGGCCGCCACGACGTCGATGGAGCCGTTGTCCTGGTCGACCGCGAGCACGCGGACGTCGCCGGCGGGCGCGGCCTTCTCGACGGCTGCCTCGGCCTTCTCGGCGGGGACGGCCTCGACCTTGGCGGCGACCTTGTCCTTGCCGACGTCGGCGGCGCAGGCGGCGAGGAGGGCGAGCATCGAAGTGACGGCGAACAGACGAATCATGAAGGGCTCCCGAGGTGTTGGTGCGCTAACCACCGGTTCTCCGGATACTGGCCGGCATGCGACGAGGAGTTGGCGATGGTGGAGTCGTTGAAGTGGGACGACCTGGGCGCTGCCCGTTCCGAGCAGTACACGGAGGTGCTTAGCAGAATCGGCGGACTGCTGGAAGGGGAGGACGACTGGGTGGCGGCGATGGCCACGGTGGCTTGTGAGCTGCACCAGGCCTTCGAGCACTTCCACTGGACCGGCTTCTATCGGCTGGTCCGCCCGGACGAGCTGATCATCGGCCCCTACCAGGGAGGCCACGGCTGCCTGCGGATCCCGGTGGGTCGCGGCGTGTGCGGCTGGGTGGCGGCGCGCAAGGAGACGCTCAACCTGCCTGACGTGCACGCGTTCGTCGATCACATCGCCTGCTCCTCCACCACGAACAGCGAGATCGTCGTCCCCGTGCTCACGCCCTCGGGACGCCTCCTGGCCGTGCTCGACGTGGACTCCGATGACCCGGCGGCGTTCCTGCCGCAGGACCAGGTGGGCCTCGAGGCCATCTGTGCGGTGCTCGGAGCACGCTTCCAGCACACACTGTCCCTGTGATGGACGGCGGGCCTCGGGCGCACGAGCGGGGCGTCACTCACGGGTGAGGGCGAACACCTGGGGCACGTCGAGCTGACCGCTCTGGTTGGAGCCCGCGCACTGGATGCGGTTGTCGAGGGTGAGGATGCAGGCGTGGGTGGTGCCCACCGCGACCTCGGCGATGCCCCGGATGGGGAAGTCGGCACTGCCCAGCAGCGGGCCATCGCAGGACAGATCCCCCTCGAGGGAGACCATGCAGGCGTTGTTGCCGCCCACCGAGATGGCGGACGCCTGCTCGAACGGGGGCGCGTAGCCCTCTGGCGTCCAGCCCCAGCAGCTCACGGTGTCGTCGGCGTGGATGCCACAGCCCCAGACGGCGTCGATGTCGACATCGACCAGATCGGTGACGCTGGCAGCCTGGTGCGCGCCGACCTCCGAGCCGCCCTCGCAGCGCAGGTCGGTGTTGCCCTGCACGAAGCAGATCGAGGTGCCGGAGGCGTCGAGATCGGTGGCCCGTGCGCCGCCGAGATCCGGGGCGGACGCGCCCCAGCACGCGGGCCGGCCGTCCTGGCTGACCGCACAGGCGACGTTGGTGCCCATGGCGACGAGCACCCACGGGGCGTCGGGAAAGGGTGCGGGAGGCTGCAGGTTGGAGAGCTGGCCCCAGCAGGAGAGCACGCCGTCGGTCTGGATGCCGCAGTTGCCCTTGGTGCCCGCGACGATGAAGTCGTAGATGACGCCGTCGGGGGCATCGAGCTGGCCATCGTCGTTCGCGCCCCAGCAGACCACGTCGCCGGCTTCCATCAAGGCGCAGGTGTGCCGCTCTCCCGCGGTGATGGACACGGGCACGCCGGGCTCGGGGGCGGTGTCGGCGCCATCATGGGGACTGCTGTCGTCCAGCTGCACCACACATCCGCTCAACGCCAGCATCGCCGCGTACCGAACCATCATGACCTCCCCGGTTGGCGCAGTGATAGCGCCTGCGGAAGGGGAGGTCCACCGGGGGAGATCGGAAGGTGCTATTCCGGCACGGAGATCATCTCGACGAGGAAGATGAGCGTGGCGTAGGGCGGGATCTTCGCGCCCGCCCCCGAGGCGCCGTAGCCGGCCTGGTGGGGGATCTCGAGCAGGCGGGTGGTGCCCACCTGCATGCCGACGAGGCCTTCCTCCCAGCCCTTGATGACCTGGCCGGCACCGAGGGTGAGCTCGAAGGGCGCGGGGCGGAGCTTGGAGCTGTCGAACATGCCCCCGCCCTTGACCCAGCCGGTGTACTCGACCATCACCTTCTGGCCGGTGGTGGCGGCGGGACCCTCGCCGTCCTGCAGATCGACGAACTTCGTGCCGGAGGAGAGGGTGGTCCAGCGGGCGTCGACCGGCACCTCGGGCGGGTTGTCGGGCGGACGGCGGGCGGACTCGACCTCCTCGAGGGCCACCCACATCGTGACGGCGGGGCCGCGCGAGGACTCGGGCACCTGCACGACGCGCACCTCGCCCCGCTGCATGCCGGCCACGGCCAGATCGAGAGCCTCGTTGACCTGACCCTCGCCGACGACGAACTGCATGGCGGAGGACGCCTCGAAGGTGGAGAACACGACGCTCTCCTGCGTGTCCCAGACCACGGCCTCGACCGTGACCAGGGAGTGGGGCTGGGCGGTGGGGCCACTGCCGGCTGCCGCCACGGTGACCAGGGGGCCGCGGCTGGGATCGGGGGTGCCGCTCACGTCGGGATGGCTCGGGGCCTGGCGGCGCAGCCGGGCGGCGAGCAGGCGGACGCGACCGACCAGGTCGGCGTTGGGAGGCACACGCCCCTTGCCGCCCCGGCCGTAGGCCATCTCCGCCGGGATCCAGATCTCCCGGGTGCCGCCCACCTTCATGCCCTGCAGGCCGACGTCGAGGCCCGGGAGCAGGCCCGCATCGCCGAGACGGACGGTGAGGGGACGACCCGCGAGCTCGGTGGACTCCACGACGGCCCCGCCGTCGAGGCGCATGGTGAGGTGCAAGGTGAGCTCGCTTCCCTTGCCGGCGCCGCGTCCCTCGCCTTCGACGAGATCACGGGTGCGCACACCGTCGCTGACGTTCGTCCAGGGGACCTCGTCGGCGGACAGGGCGGTGGAAAGGGGCGTGGACAGGGCCATCAGGGCAGCGAGCAAGAGGGCGCGCACGGGGGCCTCCCGGAAGGGTCAGGGCAGGGTCTGGCTACGGAGCATGTCGAGCATATCGGCCGGACGGGCCCCGGTTGCGAGCCAGAGCGCTTCGGGATCCTTGTGGGCCTGTGCCGCGAGGGTCTGCATGCCCTCGCGGACGTCGCTGGCGAGTGCCAGGGACGGGGTGCCTTCTTCGTCGACCGTCAGCTCCACCTGGCGGATGGACCAGGGGTGTTTGTGGACCTGGGGCTCGAGCTGGCTGTTGATGGCCAGCATCGCCTTGCGGATGGTCGGGTGGGGCAGTTGGTCGAGGATGGCCGGGGCCTCGGGGAGCTCGGGGATGAGGGCACCGACGTGGTGGTTGTACTGCCGCACCGCCAGCGCGAGCAGGAGCTGCAGCTGCCGGGTGTCGTCGACAGGAAGGCCCGCGTCCCGGCAGGCGTCGAGGGACGTCTGCAGCAGGAAGCGGGCCAGGTGGGCGTCGGCCACGGACGCGGCTTCGCGTGTGGCCTTGACGAGACGCGCCCTTCGACGTTGGAGGGTACGGTTCGAGGAGCGCGTCATGCAATCATTCCTTGGTGGCGGCCTCTTCAGCCTTGGGAGCCTGCGCGGTGGCGGGCGCTGCGATCTCGAGGAGCTCGACATCGAACACCAGCATGCCCTGGGGGGCACCGGGGCGGCCCTTATAGGCCATCTCCTCGGGGATCCACAGGCGTGCCTTGTCGCCGACCTGCATCAGCTGCAGACCCTCGGTCCAACCGGGGATGACGCGATCGAGGGGGAAGGTGGCGGGCTTGCCGCGCATGACGGAGGAGTCGAACATCTCGCCGTCCGTGGTCCAGCCGGTGTAGTGCACGGTGACCTTGGAGGTGGCCGAGGGGTTCTCGGTGCCTTCGCCCTTCTCGAGGATCTTGTAGGCCAGGCCGGACTCGGTCTTGGAGGCGTCGGCCGGGGCGGCGGCGACGTCGGCGGGTGCCGCGGGCGGGTTGGAGACCTCGAGCAGCTGCACGTCGAAGACGAGCATGCCGGCGGGCTTGCCGGGGCGTCCCTTGTACGCGAGCTCCTCGGGGATCCACAGGCGGTAGACCTCACCGGTCTTCATGAGCTGCAGGCCCTCGGTCCAGCCGGCGATGACGCGGTTCAGGGGGAACTGGGTGGCCTTGTTGCGGGAGACGGAGCTGTCGAAGTTGTTTCCGTCGGTCGTCCAGCCGGAGTAGTGCACGGTGACCACGGAGGAGGCGCCGGAGGGGGACTCACCGCCCTCGTTGGCCTTGATCACCTTGTAGGCCAGGCCGGACTCGGTCTTCTGGGCATCTGCCGGGACCTCGGCGACGTCGGTCGGGGTCTCGGTGGAGATCTCGAGCTTCACGCCATCGGCGTCGGTGCCGTCCGCGGGGGCGTCGGCCTTGGCGGCCTCCTCGGCGGGGGTGTTGGCCTTGTCGGCCTCGGCGGGGGTGTCTGCCTTGTTGTTGCTGCAGGCGGCGAGGCCGAGCAGGGCCAGGATGCTGAGTACGCGCATGGTGGGTCTTCCTTGGTGTGGGGGCGTACGCCCGGGCAGGCCGGACGGGGGCGGGATGCTCCGGGGGGCCCACGTGGGACCGGAGCATCATACCCAGCCCGGTGGCGTCAGGAAACCGAGGCCCTCAGGCGGGCGTGACCACGGGGGTACCGATGCCGTCGCGGGCGCGCACCGGCATGCCGACCGTCTCGTACATCGCGCGACACAGGCGGATGCATCGGGGAGACCGGATGTGGTGGTCCATCCGGTTCATGGTGTAGCCGATGGACAGCTGCAGCTCGGGGTCGGCCAGGCCGACACTGCCGCCGGCGCCGGTGTGACCGAAGACGGCGGGATGGGGGCTGAGGAGCTGGGGCGTGTCCTTCAGGAAGCCCTGGGAGAAGCCCATCGGGCGGCGCAGGACCCGGTCGTCGTCGTTCCAGCTCTGGATGCCCTTGAGGGGTTCGATGGCTTGCGGTGGCACCAGGTGCACGCCGTCGAGGCTTCCGCCCATGGCGAGGGCGGCGTAGACCCGGGCGACGCCACGGGCGGTACCGACGGCGCCCATCCAGGGCAGCTGCAGGGCCCGGACCATCGGGTCGTTGACGGCCTCCATGCGCGCCGGGCCCATGTCGGGGTTGCGGAGGGCGCGGGCGCTCAGGCTGCCGTGGCGGAACAGGACGTCGCCGTAGACGCGCCCTTCGGTGGTGTTGCGGCGCAGGATCTTGGGCAGGACGACCTTGGCGAGCTCTTCGGTGGGCACGGCGTGCTGGGTGGCGATGCGGGCGTTGAGGGAGGATGGCGTGCCGAGCCAGACATCCGCGCCGAGGGGCTCGAACACCTCGCGTCGCAGCCAGGTGCCCACCTCCTCGCCGGTGAGCCGCCGGAACAGGGCGCCCGTGTACATGCCCCAGGCGGTCGCGCCGTAGCCCTGATCGGTGCCGGGGGACCACAGGGGGCGCTGGGCCACGAGGGCCGCCTCGACCTTGCCCTGGTCGTGCCAGTCGGAGAGCGTGAGGGGGGTGTCGACGGCGGACAGGCCGGCGCGGTGGTTGAGCAGCTGACGGATGGTGATGTGCTGCTTGCCGTGGGCGGCGAACGCGGGCCAGACCCGTGAGACGGGGGTGTCGAGCTGCAGCTCACCCCGCGCCTGGAGCACCAGGAACGCGGTGGCCACGAGTCCCTTGGTGGTGCTGAACACCGTGGCCATGGTGTCCCGGTTCCACGGACGACCGGTGGCGCGGTCGGCGAGGCCCGCCCACAGATCCACCACGAGCTCGCCCCGGTGGTAGATGGCGACGGACGCGCCTACCTCGAGATCGTGCGAGAAGTTGTGCAGGAACGCGTCGCGGACGCGCAGGAAGCGCGGATGGCAGTGGCCATGCAGCGTGATGGTGGACATGGACCCCCCTCTTCGAGGGGCCCTTGTACCTCATGCCGGCTGCGGCGGGAACGGCTCCGGTCAGGTCGGCGGCACGGGGTAGCGGCCGGGTGTCATCGGACAGCCGGCGCGGCGCCAAGCGGAGGCCAGGGTCGCGAAGTGCTCGTCGTCGAACCGGTCCCGCAGCTCCCGCAGGGCGGCCTTGTCCTCCGAGACGTGCTCGGCGTGGATGGGGCGGACGCCGGGGAACTTGAGGACCACCGTGAACCAGTCGGGCTCCGACGCGTCGTCGGGCTCGTAGGCCGGGCCGATCCACAGGATGCGGGCGCCAGGTGCCCTGCCGGGCAGCAGGGAGGCCACCAGGTGGGGGTGACCAGGGATGCGCTGGGCGGCGTGGGGCCGCGCGAGCAGCGCCGTGGCCTCGCAGGCGTGGGTGAAGCGCAGCAGGATGAGCGCGGCGGTGATGCCCGTCATCATGCCACCCCACAGGCTCCACAAGGTGGCGGCGTCGAGCCCTGCCCACATCGAGCGGACCACACCCGCGGCCAGCAACGACAGGCACAGCAGGCCGATGAGGCGCCCGGCCCACAGGGTCCGACCCCGGGCCAGGGACCACCGGGAGAAGCTCGGGGTGAGCCGCGCGGGCAGGTCGTCCGGATGGGGCAGGTGGGCCAGGATCTCACCTTCGGACCGGCCCTCGTCGACGGACAGACCGTCCACCAGCAGGTGGATGTCCAGGTCGAGCCCCCGGGGAACCAGCAGCATCCGCAAGGTGGCGTCGTGACAGGGGATGTCCAACGCCGTCCACGGGTGCATGATGGGAGGGAGGCTTCTGCGAACCAGCAGGGCACCGTCGAGACGGATGACGACCTCCCGCGCGAGCGGATCGAAGTCCGCTTGCAGGGTGGCCGGGCCCTCTGGGAGATTGATGTTCCAGTGTTCGACAAGCATGTAGAGAGGCTATGGAGCGGGGGACCGGCACCCCATCGGGGATCGGGGCATTCCGTATCGAATGGAGGGCGCGTGCGTGCAGGAGCACTGATGGCTGCGATGCTGCTGACGGGGGGCTGTGGGCCCTGCCCGCCGGCCACCTGCAGCTCCTGGCTCGTGCTGTCCATCGCCACGAACGACTGGCCGGCTGGGCAGGTGCTCGTGCAGATCGACGCCCCGGGCTTCCAGCACACCTGCGAGGGCTACGTGCTGCAGGATGGCATGGCGCCCACGGTGCTCAACACCACCTGCGAGGGCTTCGCGTCGGTTCGGGGGGGCTCGGCCGACACCGGCTTCCAGGACGCCTCGGTGTGGGCGCTGCAGAAGGCGGCCGACGGGCGCCCGGACACCGTGCGCGTGCGGTTGTGGGCCCGACCGGACGACCGGGTGGACTACCTGCCCTGGAGGGACGACGAGGTGCGGGTCGAGTGGGCCCAGCGCTACGTCTCCACCGCAGCGTGTCCGTCGGACTGCTTCACGGCCGAGGTGCTGTACGAGCCACCCGGGCTCGCGGTGCTGTGAGGCGCCCTCAGTCGGCCACGTCGTAGGTGCCGTTGAGGTATTGCAGCTCCACCCGGTGGTCCCAGGCATCCCGCATGGCCTGGCAGTCGGCGAGACGATCCAGCGACCAGGTCTGGGTGCCGTGGCGCACCAGCGTGGCGGTGGAGGCGGCAGTGATGGGGCTCACCGTGCAGCCCACGACCACCGGCGCGCAGGGCGTGCGGCACTGATCCGCATGCCCGCGCAGCGTGAGGTGGGACTTCACGACGAGCTCGTCCTTGCGTTCCTGCAGCTCGCAGGAGGCCTCGGTGACCTTCTCGCAGGATGGATCGGTGCAGACGTTGAACCAGACGAACACGTGGCCGTCCTCGAGGCACACCTGACCTGAGTTGCGGATGGTGCGCTGCTCCTCGCTGCACCCGGAGCCTGCGGCGAGGCCCGCGCAGAGGAGGAGCCGGAGCAGGGAAGGGAGGCGTACGTGCTGTCGCGGACGGTTCGACATGGCACGGAGATCGGGCGTCCGGAGCCCGTCTTGAGGGTTTGTGCGCACCGCCTTGGGGTCAACCCCGGGGGCCCGGATCCGACCGGAACAGTGCGGCTGGTCCTGGGGTCCCAAGGGAAGGAAGCCGACCGCGTGGCGCGGGTGACGCCGGCGGTCCCAGGGTGGGGAGGTGACGCATGAGTTGGAAGTCGATGATGATGGCGGCGGCTGTGGCCTCGGCAAACCCCCAGCTGACCCAGGAGCATCCGGACGTGACCGAGATCACGCCGGTGGACGCCAAGGCGATCCGCAAGCTGATCCGGCAGCAGATGGACGCCTTCCGCTCGGACGACGGCGGCACGGCCTTCGCCCTGTCCTCGGACGCCATCCGCCGTACGTTCCGCTCTCCGACGCGTCTGCTGACGCTCATCAAGGAGAAGTACCCGGCGCTGGTCACCAGCGAGCAGGTCGGCTTCGGTGAGTTCGTCATCACACCCGACGGCATCGGCATCCTGCTGGACCTCATGAACGAGCAACAGCAGGCCGAGCAGGCGCTGTACCTGGTCGTGCGCGGCTGGGACGGTTCCTGGCGGGTCAACGGCTGCATGATGCTGCCCAACCGTCAGGTGGCCGAGAAGGCCGCCTGAGGATGTGACGCCGGCGGGCACGGGCTATCTGGGCGCGTACCCGACCGGAGGTGGCGACGATGTGGTGGCTGTTGGCCGTGGGCTTCGCGGTGATGATGGCGGCATCCATGTGGGTGCTGCTGCGACAGTCGGAGCCCGTGTGGCGTGTGCTCCGTGCCTCGGAGGGGGGCAGCCCCATCGAGGTGGTGCTCGAGGAGCCCGTGCGCGAGGGCGTCTGGGCCCGGCGGCAGTGGGCCCGTGAGGACGGCGCCCCGGAGCGTGTGCGGGTCTGGACCCCCGGCTACCTGCCCGCCGGTACACGACTCGCGGTCGTGCCCACGGGCGACGAGGTGGAGTGGGTCGTGGCCTCGCCGGAAGGACGTCGCATCCTGGCGAGGAAGGCCCGCCTGCAGCGAGGGCTGGCCATGGTCATCGGTGCTTGTGGCATCATGATGCTGGCGGTCCTGTCCACGGCCCTGCTGGAGGGTGGTCTGGGCTGAGGCGCAGCGACGATGGCGGGAGGTTCGAGGTGGCCGCCGTCCCCGGATCGCGTGGCTGATGCTCTGCTGCTTCGCCGCGCTCCGCGCCGCGTGTCAGCCGCGCGCTTCGGCGCCGGCTGGTGGTGGTGGTCTGAACCTGGGGGCCTGGTGCTCGGTGGTGGCGGAACGGGGGGACTGCGGTCGGTGGCGACGGACGCGGAGGCAGGGGCAACCCGGATTCGGATGGTGGATTGGGGCCCGATGGTGTAGGAAAGGGCGTTCTCATCGCCGGCCCTGCTGAAGGGACCTGCGAGGGCGATCCGGGTACGGATCGCGAGAGGTGACGCGTGGACCCCACGTCGGTCGGACACCGCCAGGCTGAGACCACGAGGCAACGGATGCTTCGTGGGCTGCTGGGACTCGGATCCTTGCCGCGGTTCGTGGTGTACACGCTGCTCGCAGGCATGCTGGCGCTGTCTGGTCTGGCCGGTGAGCTCGAAGGCGCTTCGAGCCTCGATGCGTGCACGGCGGAGCTGAACGCCGAGCTGCTGGCCGCGGAAGGTCCCGAGACGGGCGAGTCGCTGGTCGTGGCGGAGGGCGAGGGCGGGTCGGATGACGTCCCCGAGCCTGAGCAGGACGAGCCGGAAGAGGCGGATGGGGAGGCCGAGGACGCCCCCGAGGCGGGGCCTGGTCTCCGTGGCGGGGTCGTGCGTGTGCCGCGACTTGCCCGAGCCGAGGACGCCCCGCACAGGCACGGGCATCGCGAGGGCATGTCGGGTCGCTGGCTCGGCGGAAGGAATGGCGCGAGGGCACCTCCCGGAAGGGGCTGACGCGTAGCCTGGTCGGGTTCCGATACCTCCACGTTGTCCTAGGGGACACCGGGTGGGCCTGGCCGTCGTGCAACTCCCATTCCCTCAGGTAGTCCTCATGAATCTCTCCACGAACCCGGGCCAGAAGGCCTCGGACACGCTCGACGTGGGCGCCAAGCCGCCCGAATCCTCTCCCGACGCCCCCCGCAACGGGCTGGCGGGCCTCGAGCACTGGCGGCACGACCTCATGGCCGGCCTCGTCGTCTCCCTGGTCTCCCTTCCCCTGTCGTCGGGCATCGCCATCGCGTCCGGAGCGCCGCCCATCTACGGCATCATCTCCTCCATCATCGCCGGTCTGGTCTTCCCCTTCGTCGGTGGCTCCTTCGTGACCATCTCCGGTCCGGCGGCAGGCCTGGCGCCCGCGTTGCTCGCCATCATGGTGGCCCTCGGCGGGGCAGGGGACGCCGACCACGTGGGCGCCGGCTACCACATGTTGCTGGTGGTCATCTTCCTCACCGGACTGCTGCAGGTGGTCATGGCGAAGCTCAAGCTCGCCCGGTTCGCGGCCGTCTTCCCGGCCAGCGTGGTCGAGGGGATGCTGGGCGCCATCGGGGTGCTGATCCTGGTCAAGGCGCTGCCGTTGTTCACCGGCTACCTGCAGCCGGTCCACGCCCACGGCTTCCTCGAGTACCTCGGTGAGGTGCCCCACTGGTTCGCCGGGGGCCACGGTGGGGCCCTGGCCGTGGGTGTGCTGACCCTCGTGGGCATGCTCGCCTGGGACTCGCGCTTCGCGAAGCGGTGGGTCCTGCCCCGGACGGTCCCGCCTCACCTCGTGGGTGTGGTCCTCGGTGGCGGTCTGGCGGCCTTCCTCGGCATGAAGGGCATCAACCCGCTCTTCTTCGTCGAGGTGCCTGCCAACCCCCTCGACGGGGTCTCCCTGCCCGACTTCGGCGGCCTGCTGACCCGCAGGGACCTGTGGGGCGCGGCGCTGGTCGGTGTGCTGACCCTGTCGATGATCGACGGTGTCGAGTCCCTGGCCACGGCCCAGGCCATCGATCGCATCGATCCCTTCAAGCGCAAGTCCGAGCCCAACCGGTTGCTGGCCGCCATGGGCATCTCGAACATGATCTCCAGCCTCGTCGGTGGCCTGACGGTCATTCCCGGCGGCGTGAAGAGCAAGACGAACATCGAGGCGGGTGGGCGCACGCTGTGGGCCAACTTCGTCAACGCGGCGATGCTGCTGGTGTTCCTGTTCGTGGCGCCCGGCCTGGTGGCGATGATGCCCAAGGCCGCCCTCGGCGGCATCCTGGTCTACACGGGGTGGAAGATGATGCACCCGGCCATCGCGAGGCACCTGGCCCACGTCGGGTGGGAGCAGCTCGTGCTCTACATGGTCACCATCGCTGCGACGCTCCTCACCGATCTGCTGATCGGCGTGGCCGTGGGCACGATGGCGAAGATGCTGCTGCTGACCCTCGAGTCGGCGCGCGTGCGCACCGCGGTGGGTCGACCGGCAGGCCTGTGGCAGATCTTCGCCGACCTCTTCCGGGATCCCGTCACGGGCGTCGACCGGGAGCAGGGACGTGCGGTGGTCCACGTCGAGCGGCCGCTGGTGTGCTTCAACGCCTACCGGCTCCACGAGCGGATCGCCGGGCTACGGACCGAGGATGTCGAGATCGTCCTGGTCATGGGCCCGGGGGCGCTGGTGGTGGACCACACCGCCATGGAGGGCGTGAAGGCCGCGGCCGACGAGGTCAGCAGGCTGCCCCTCATCGTCCAGGGCCTCGAGCAGATGCAGTGTCGTGGTTCGCATCCATGCTCCATGCACAGGATCGTCAGGTAGGCGGCCAGGAGGGCTGGGGCGGGCCGGGTTCTTCGTCGCTTCGGGGCTTGCGTACAGGAGTACGCTTCGCCCCTTGCTCCTCGCCCCCGACCCACCCCAGCCCTCCTGGCCTTGGGTGTGCGGCTGAAGGGAGTCCCTGGGATTGCGTTCGCGTTTCGGGCCCCGTGGCGGGTCGGCCGCTGTCCCCGCCTGGCACGCCTGGTTCTTCGTTGCTCCGCTTCGCTGCGCGCCTCGCCCCAGGCGCACCTTGCGGGGCCCGCTGGTGGTGTCGGTCCGAAGAGGAGAGAGGGGTGCCGAGGCCGGCAGTTCGCGCCCCGAACGGCGAGGCCCCGACGCGCCGGCTCCGTCGGACCACAAGCCCCGTCCCAAGACCCACACGAGGAGCGTGGCGTCGTCAGACGCCAGCTCCTCCATGGGCGAAGCCCCGTTTGGGGGACGCCCGTGCCGAAGGCACGCGACCCCCGAAGCGACGACGCCCTCGGCGCGCTCAGCCGAGCACCCGGGTCGAAGGAAGGCCGTCCAAGCCCGGCGCGCTGCCGGTCCTGACGGCCTTCGGCCGTCAGTACCGGTAGTGCTCGGGCTTGTACGGGCCTTCCTTCTGCACGCCAATGTACTTGGCCTGCGCATCGGTCAGCTCGGTGAGCTTGGCGCCGAACTTGGCCAGGTGCAGGCGTGCGACCTTCTCGTCGAGGTACTTCGGCAGGGTGATGACCTGGGGCTTCTTGCCCTCGGGGTTGGTCAGCATGTTGTCACCGTAGGCCTCTGCGTTGGCGTGCAGCTCCATCTGGGCGAGGGTCTGGTTGGTGAAGGAGGCGCTCATCACCATGGAGGGGTGACCGGTGGCGCAGCCGAGGTTCACCAGGCGGCCCTCAGCCAGGACGATGATGGAGTGGGGGCCGTTGTTCGGACCGTGGGTGGTCTCGAGGAAGCGCCACTCGTGGACCTGGGGCTTGATCTCGATCTTCTCGGCCTTGCCGGCGGCCACGAGGGCCTCGAGGCCTGCGATGTCGATCTCGTTGTCGAAGTGGCCGATGTTGCACACGATGGCGTTGTGCTTCATCTTCATCATCTGCTCGGCAGTGATGAGGTCGAAGTTGCCGGTGGAGGTGACGAAGATGTCCATCTCACCGACCACGTCGTCCATGCGCACCACGTCGATGCCCATCATGCAGGCCTGCAGGGCGCAGATGGGGTCGATCTCGGTGACGGACACGCGGGCCATCTGGCCCTGCAGGGACTGCACGGAGCCCTTGCCGACGTCGCCGTAGCCCAGGACGAGGGCCCTCTTGCCGGAGATGAGGAAGTCGGTGGCGCGCATGATGGCGTCGACCAGGGAGTGGCGGCAGCCGTACACGTTGTCGAACTTGGACTTGGTGACGGAGTCGTTCACGTTGATGCCGGGGAACAGCAGGGTGCCGTTCTGCACGCGCTCGTACAGGCGGTGCACGCCGGTGGTGGTCTCCTCGGAGACACCGCGGATGCCCTTGGCCATCTCGGTCCAGTAGGTGTCGCCCTTGGCGAGGCGCACGTCGCGCAGCACGGTGAGGACGCACTTGAACTCGGCGTTGTCGGTGGACTCGGGGTCGGGCATCTCGCCCTTGGCCTCGAGCTCGGCGCCGAGGTGCACGAGCAGGGTGGCGTCGCCGCCGTCGTCGAGGATCAGGTTGCAGCCACCGTGCTCGGGCCATGCGAGGGCCTGCAGGGTGCACCACCAGTACTCGGGGAGGGTCTCACCCTTCCAGGCGAACACGGGCACGCCGGCGGGGTTGTCGACGGTGCCGTTGGGGCCGACGACGGTGGCGGCGGCAGCGTGGTCCTGGGTGGAGAAGATGTTGCAGGAGACCCAGCGGACCTCGGCGCCGAGCTCGACGAGGGTCTCGATGAGCACTGCGGTCTGCACGGTCATGTGCAGGGAGCCCATGATGCGGGCACCGGCCAGGGGCTTGCTGCCAGCGTACTCCTCACGCAGGGAGGCGAGGCCGGGCATCTCGTGCAGGGCGAGGTCGAGCTCCTTGCGGCCGAAGCGGACGGTGGCCTCGGACAGATCGGCGACCTTGTTGGGCAGGTTGGCGAACAGGGGCAGGCCCGTGTCCATGAAAGTGTTCTGGGCGTTCATGCATCACCTCTCGAGTGGACTGAACAAATATCCATCTATGCGGATAGATGGATATAGGATCCATTCCCATGTATCATGATCGGGCGAAGATGGCATCACATGAGGTCACGATGGCACCGGACATCCACGAACAGCTCTCCGTCCTCGGTGTGCCCGTACGCACCCGCATGCTCGGTCTGCTCGAGCAGGCGGAGCTCGGGGTGGGGGAGGTGGCCCGCATCACGCAGGTACCGCAGTCCACCGCGAGCCGGCACCTGAAAGTCCTGCACGACGAGGGCTGGGTCATCCGGCGCAAGGTCGGTACGAGCGCCCTGTTCCGCATCCGGCCGGAGCTCGATGGCGCGCGAGCGGAGCTGTGGGCCGTGGTCCGCAAGGCCATCGACGAGCGGTGGCCGGACGACGTCTGGCGGCTGAAGGCCGTGCTGGCCGACCGCGATGCCTCGACGACCGAGTTCTTCGGCCGTCTGGGGCGGGAGTGGTCCCGGGTGCGCGACCTGCTGTACGGAACCGACTTCCTGCTCGACGTGTGGCCCGCCATGCTGCCGCCGGACGCCGTCGTGGCCGATCTCGGCTGCGGGCCGGGGGATCTGCTGGAGCGGCTCGCGCCGTGGGTGCGCGGCGTCGTGGGGGTCGATCGGGAGCCCGAGATGCTCCGCGTGGCCGGGGAGCGCCTGGCCGATCAGGACAACGTCACCCTGGTGTCGGCAGACCTCGAGGCCCTCGACCTGCCCGCCGGGAGCCTGGACCTCGCCATCTGCATGCTGGTCCTGCACCACATCGAGCATCCGGAGCGGGTGCTTCACTCGGCGGCGCCGGCCCTTCGCTCGCAGGGGAGGCTGGTCGTGGTCGACATGGTCCGCCACGATCGGGAGGAGTACCGGCGCACGATGGGGCACCGGCACCTCGGCTTCTCACGGGAGGACCTCGAGGGGCTGGCGGAGGGCAGTGGTCTGACGCTGCGCCAGCACCGGGTGCTGCCCCCCGCGCCCGAGGCGGAGGGGCCCGCGCTGTTCGTGGCTACTTTCGACGCCGTCCGCCGGGACCACGACCGCTAGGGCCGCGCCGGCCTCGTCCGCCCGTGTCGCGTCCCCTGGGACCCCTCGTGCCGCCCTGGGCGCCGCGAGGCTCCATGAGCTGCTGCACGATGCGCTCGGGCGCACCGAGCTTGCGCAGGGCCAGCACCAGATCACCGTGGAGCGGTGCCCAGGTGCCCTTGGAGCGGGTGTTGTGGATGAAGGGCCGAAGCAGGCCGGCCTTCTCCTGGAAGAAGCGCTGGGTGGGGCCGGGGCTGCCCGCGACCGGGTGGCCCAGGCGGCCGAGGGCCTTGATGGCGTGCAGCGGCGGCGCCCGCAGGTTCGACAGCTTCACGAGCGTGTGGGTGGCCACCGTGCCGATGTAGGTGACGTCGGCCTCACGGAGCTGCAGGCGGGGGTTGACCCGGCCCACCGCGAGCACGACCAGCTCCTCCACCCGATCGACGACGCCGGACGGCTTGCCCGTCCAGGGGCCCGCCGCCTTGCCGCCCGCGCCCTTCCAGGTGCGCAGGGGGGCCGCCTTCTCGAGGTGCACGACCGTCTCGACCTCGGGGGTCTGCGGGAACAGGTCGATGGGCGTGATGGCGGTGGCGCGCATGCCGTTCGCCGCCAGGATGTCGAGATCCCGGGCGAGGGTCTCGGGCCCGCAGGACACGTAGACCAGGCGGTTGGCGAGGCGTGCCACCTGGCGCAGGGTCTTCGGGTCGGCGCCGCGGCGCGCGGGGTTGAGGATGGCCACGTCGACGGCGTCCTCGAAGGTGAGGTCCTCGACCTTGGAGGTGATCACCTGGACGTGGTCGGGCGCCATGGCACGGGCCGCCTCGGCTGCCTGGGGCACCTCCTCGACGGCGATGACCTTGCGGACCTGGGGGGCGAGCATCAGGCCGTAGGAGCCGACGCCGGCGTACAGGTCCATCAGGGTGTCGGCCTCGCCGACGTAGCCCTTCACGAGGTCGTGCAGCTGCCGGGCGTTGTCCGGGTCGGCCTGGAAGAAGGCGCCCGGGAACAGGCGGTAGCCGGTGCTGCCGATTTTCTCGGTGATCCAGGGTTCGCCGACGATGATCTTGGGCCGGCGGCCCATCACGCGCTTGCGCTCCGGATCCGCATGGGAGACGGCGATGCTGCTCAGGGCGGGCACCGCCTTGCGCAGCTCGGCGAGGGCCTGCTTGCCGCCCTGCAGCTGGCCCCGGCGGCACGCGAGCACGAGCTGCATCTTCTGCGTGTCGTCGGACAGGCGCAGGTCGACGCTGTGCACCTCGTGACGGCCTCGCAGCCACGCCTTCAGCGCATGCAGGGCCTCGTTGAGGGGATCCGCCAGCACCGGGCAGTCCGGGGTGTCGAGCACGTCGCCGGTCTGCTGGTCGTACAGGCCGATGTGGACGTCACGTCCCTGGACGTCCACCGGCAGCTTCAGGCGGTGCCGGTAGCCCTCGGTGCGCGTGGCGGGCACGACGTCTGCCACGGGGGGCAGGCGCAGGTGGGGGAACACGGACAGGGCGTCCTGAAGGCGGGCCTTCTTGCGGACGAGCTGTTCGTCGTAGGGGACCTCCGCGAGGGGACATCCGGGACAGGTCGGTCGGTAGGTACATTGCATGGCGTGCCTCTAATCTCCTCGCGAGCTCCCGGCCCTCCGAAGAGGAGGTTAGCGGTTCATCAGGAGGACGGCATGAAGGCTTGGGTACTGCGAAACGCGTTCGGTCTGGACAACCTCAAGGCCATGGATCCCCCGTCGGAAGTCCTGGGTACAGGCCAGATCCGGCTGAAGGTGAAGGCGGTGAGCCTGAACTACCGGGATCTGATGATGATCCGGGGTCAGTACAATCCCCGGCAACCCCTTCCCCTGGTGCCGGGCTCCGATGCCTGCTGCGAGGTGGTCGAGGTCGGCACGGGCGTCAGCCGCGTGAAGGTGGGCGACCGGGTGATCCCCATCTTCGCCCAGAGCTGGTTGTCGGGCCGGCCTGGCCACGCCGACCGGCGCTCCACCCTCGGCGGTCCCCTCCACGGCACCTTCCGCCCCCACATGGTGGTCTCCGAGGAGGCGGTGGTGCACGCGCCCGAACACCTCACCGACGAGGACTGCGCCACGCTCCCCTGCGCGGGCGTCACGGCATGGCGGGCGCTGTTCACCGAAGGCGGCATCGGACCGGGCAGCAGGGTGCTCACCCTCGGCACCGGCGGCGTCAGCCTGTTCGCCCTCGAGCTGGCCAAGATGGCGGGTGCCCAGGTCGCCATCACCAGCAGCTCCGACGACAAGCTCACCCGGGCCCGGCAGATGGGGGCGGACTTCACCCTCAACTACATCGAGAACCCCCGCTGGGGCCGGATGGTGCAGGAGTGGGCCGGCGAGGGCGTGGATCTGGTGGTGGAGCTCGGCGGCGCCGGCACCCTGGAGCAGTCGCTCTCCGCGGTGCGGCCGGGCGGCACCGTCGCCCTGATCGGGGTGCTCGACGGCGTGAAGACCGAGCTCGCGCTCACCCGCATCTTCATGAGCGCCATCCGGGTGCAGGGCATCCTCGTGGGCAACCGCGACGACCTGCAGGCGTTGTGTGATGCCCTTACCGCCAACCCCCACGTACGCCCCGTCATCCAGCACGTGTTCGGGTGGAACGATCTGCCTCGTGCGTTCGAGACGATGGCCGAAGGGGGACACATGGGCAAGCTCGTCGTGCGGATGGACGACAACGGGGCGTGATGCAACAGGAAGTCGGCGATCGTTGGTTCATCCGGGAGCGGGATGTGGTGGGGGCGGGCGTCTCCACCACGCACCCGGGCCTCGGCGCCTTCGTGGCGCTGACGCTGGTGTCCGTGCTCGGGCCGCTTCCGGTGCTGCTGGGCCTCACGGCGCTGACCGTTCCGGTGGAGTCGATGGGACCCGTCGAGGTCCGGTTGCTCGGCGTGGCCACCCTGGTGGCCGTGCTCGCGTCGGTCGCCCTGGGCTGGGCGTTGGCCGTCACCTGGCTCGGTGTGTCGGAGATCCGGCTCGGCGCCGACGACGTCGAGATCTCCACGGGCGTGGGGCGGGTCCGCCGCCGACGCCACCTGCAGGCAGACGGCATCGACGAGGTCCGCACCCTCAAGGTGGGCCTGTGGCACGGGGTCGAGATCCGGGGGCGCCGGTGGATGGTGGTGCCCACCGGCACGCCGGAGCGGGCGCGGTTCCTCCAGCGCACGCTGGACCGCTGCCTGAGACGTCAGCGGCGGAAGACCGGCGCCTGATGCACGAACGCCCGCCGCGGCATGGCCGGGCGGGCGTCGTGGAGGGCAGGGGCGGGGCCTAGTCGCAGGCGCCGACCTCGAGGGGCTCGATCGGCGGGCCGTAGACCTGGATCGTGCCGTACTGGGCGGCGGGGGAGCCCATCCAGTCGCCACCGATGTAGTAGTAGGTGCCGTCGTGTTCCAGCGTGGCGTGGAAGCCCTCGAAGACGCTGGGGAACTCCTCGCACATCCAGCCCGAGCCCTCGTCGAAGGACGACGATCCGTTGAAGCCGGCGGTGAGCACGGTGCCTTCAGGGGTGACGAACACGCCGTTCTGGCCCTGGGACTGGCAGACCTCGTCGTCGATGGCGACGTCGGCCCAGCCGTCGTCGGTGAGCTGGAGCAGGTAGCCGCGGGACTGACCGTCGCCGATGGCCAGGGTGTGCTCACCGTTGGAGTGCACGGTCATCAACCGACGCAGCTCCTCGCCGCCGGCATGGGGGATGTCGACGAACTGCTCGCCATCCCAGCGGGACGACCAGCCGTCGCCGACGAAGACGTCGCCGTAGACCTTGAAGCCGAGAGCGGGAAGCTCGGCCGCGAGGGACCACTCGCCGCCGGTCTTGCGCCAGATCTCGCCGCGGGAGGGGGAGCCGACCTTGCCGCCGATGGCCCAGACGTCGTCTTCACCCATGTACACGCCGAACAGGATGGCGTCGGTGTCGACGTCCTCGCGCACGAAGGTGCCGCCGTCGTTGTGCAGGATGACCCCGTTCTCGCCGACCGCGTACCAGTTGTCGGCGTCGGTGCCGTGGATCCACCACAGGCCCTGGTCGGTGACCCCCTCCTCGACGCACAGGCCGTCGTCGGTGAGGTAGGCCAGGGAGCCCACGCCGCCGCCGAGCCGACCGCCGGCGAAGATGATGCCGTCGTCGTGGCCGAAGCCGGACAGGTAGGCGCCGCCGGGCATCTCGTTGGCGAGCACCTGGAAGGTGGACGCGCCGGGGTTGTCCGTCTCGTTGCCGGTGGGGGTGGTGCCGTCGTCGTCGGCGTCGGTGCAGCCGACGGCCAGGACCAGCAGGGGCAGCAGGTGCTTCATCGATTCTCCTCCAGCTCGCGCTCGATGGCGCCGGGCGCCTTGCCTCGGGGACGCGTCGATGCGGGGATGCCTCGCAGACCATCGTCCTGGCAGCAGATGATGCATGGACGGGGGCCTTGGCGTCTTCATCTTTCGTTCTTTCCACGCGAGGACGTGTGGCGGGCACGTTAGCACAGCCCCTCACGGGTCGCCGGACCCCGGGCCAGATGCCAGAATCAGGCTCTCGAACGCGAGATGGGAGGATTCTTGTACGATTGCGTGCAGTGCGGCGCCTGCTGCTGCAACTCCGCCGAGAACGTGGCGGAGGGCTATCCCTGGTACGTGGAGATCGAGGATCCGAAGTCCCCGCTGCTCCGCCGCAAGGACCTGCGGCGCAAGTTCGTCACGGAGGATCCGGACGGCGTGCCCCACCTGCGCCTCGACAAGGACGGCCGCTGCCTGGCGCTGCGCGGCGCCCTCGGAAAGCAGGTGCGGTGTGCCATCTACGCCCAGCGGGCCGCCGGGTGCCGACGCGTGCAACCGGGGGATGCCAACTGCCTGCAGGCCCGTCGTGACAAGGGCCTGCCGGTGGACTGAGCTTCGTGCTCAGCCGAACAGACGGGACAGCAGACCCTTCTTCTTCGGCGCCTCGGTGACCTCGAAGTCCTCCGGCGCACCGAAGCGCAGCGACAGATCGCCGTCGCGGCTGGTGTCGCCCATGAGGTCGAGCACCTTCTGCAGTCCCTTGGCGTGGGCCGTGCCCGGCTGCGCGAAGTCGAGGGCCTCCTGGAGGAGCTGGACCACCGATTCCGGGGACACCTGCGACATGTGGCCGTGCTCGGCGCGGTTGACGACGGCCTGCATGGCGTGGTTGCTCGTGACCGGGAGCTGGACGTCGGCCTCGGTGACACGACCATCGGACAGGTCGACGGTGAACGCGGCGTAGGCGTGTGCGCCGTCGTCGTGGGCACGCACGAAGACCGCGCTCACAGGCTCGCCCGCCTCGTGCCAGCTCTCGGACAGCCAGCAGTCTGCCGTGGGCCACTGGCTGGCCTTCAGGGCGGAGGGCTTGCCGCCCACGGTGCGGGTGGCCCGCTTGGCCTGGGCTGCCGCCCGGGTCTTCTTCTGCTTGGCGATCTTCTTCGCGCGGCGCTGGTCGCGGCTGTTGCCCATGGTGTCCTCCAGTGGGGAGGGGGTCTAACACAGGGGAGATGACCCGTGCCCGCGCCCGTGGACATGCCGGCGCCCCGTGCGCCCGATCCGGTCCGGGCGGGGGCTGGGGCAGGCGTCCGGGCACGGTCCTGCCCGATGTCGGTCAGCGGGATGTGGGGGGGCGACCGTGATCCGCACCGTCCCGGGGACCTCTCGCGGCCCCGATTCCGGCGTCACCCCCCGTCAGGAATGTAAGGAGCGTGTTTGCGTCTATCGGTCGCCGAAAATGTCGTGCTAATGTGCGCCGTCGATTGGCATTCCGTGAGCCCAACTCCTCACGAACCATTTGTTGGAGGTCCTTCGTGTCCAACCGCAACATCGGTGTCCCTGTCCTGGCTGGCTACCTGCTCCTCTTCTGGGGCGGCGTGGCAGGTCTTACCGCATACGCCACCAGCAACGCGGTCCCCACCGCACCCGTCATCGAATGGAAGGATGCCGAGGTCAACACCAGCTCCAAGCTGGCTGTCGTGATCGCCGAGCCCGGTGTCGACCCCGACGGCGACGAGGTCACCTACTCCTACGTCTGGAAGAAGAACGGCGAGGTCCAGGAGCACCTGACCAACAAGACCGTCGCAAACGCCGACACCCTCAAGGGCGAGAACTGGGAAGTCACCGTCATCCCCGATGATGGCTCCAGCACGGCTTCCGGCTGCTCCATGCCCTGGCGTCAGTGCGTCGACGGCTCCGTCTCCACGACCATCTCCATCTCCATCGGCAACGCCGAGCCCCGCGCTCGCGTGAGCTTCCTCGACGAGAACGGCGAGCCCTACGACGAGCACTCCGCTCGCGAGGACCTGATGGCCACCACCTCCTGCTCCGACGCCGACGTCCGCGACCAGAAGCGTCTCGAGAAGGAAGCCGCAGAGCAGGGTGGCGTCGCAGAGGCCAAGCCCGCCGAGGCCGAGGCCGCCACGGATGCCGAGGTCGAGAAGCCCGAAGAGGCCGATCCCTGCACCTACACCATCCGCTGGTACGACACCGAGGCCGTGGGCGACGCCGAGATCACCGAGGAGACCGAGTTCCTCGCCGAGGGTCCCGTGCTCGAGCGCAAGCTCCTCAAGCGTGACACCCAGGTCACCGTGTGGGTCGTGGCCAACGATGGCGAGGACGACTCCAAGCCCATCACCGAGGAGATGTACATCGTCCGCTGATGGATGATGGCATCACCGCAGAGGCCGGCGCTCCGATGGAGTGCCGGCCTTCTTCGTTCTTGTCCTGGCGGTCGTGCCTCGTGTGACGCGGACGGGCGAGCAGACGGACTCAGCTGATCCGCGCCACCTTCTTCACGCCGCGGCGGGACTTGCGGGCGGCGTTGATCTCGGCCTCCTCCCGCATGCGCTTCTTCGTGGCGGCCCAGCCGCAGATCGGGCAGGTCTCGAGGTCGTGGTACAGCGCCTTGCAGTGCTCCCGGCCGAAGAAGATGATCTGCAGGTGCAGCTTGTTCCACGCCTCCTCGGGGAACAGCTTCTTCAGGTCGCGCTCGGTGACCTCCACGCTCTTGCCGTTCGACAGCCCCCAGCGGGCGGCCAGGCGGTGGATGTGGGTGTCGACCGGAAACGCCGGGTGGCCGAAGGCCTGGGCCATGACCACGCTGGCGGTCTTGTGGCCGACGCCGGGTAGCGCCTCGAGCTCCGCGAACGTGCGGGGCACGACGCCATCATGCTCGTGTACGAGGATGTGGGCTGTCTTCTTCAGGTGCCGTGCCTTCGCCTTGTTGAGGCCGATCTCGCGGATGAGGTGGCGGATCTGCTCCTCCTCCAGCGCGTTCATGGCCTCTGGGGTTCCTGCCACCTCGAACAGCGCAGGGGTGACCTCGTTGACCTTCTTGTCGGTGGTCTGGGCGCTGAGCAGCACGGCCACCAGCAGCGTGAAGGGGTCGGTGTGATCGAGGGGGATGGGCGTCTCGGGATAGAGATCGTCGAGGATCTCCATGATCCGACGGGCTTTTTCGGCTCTACGCATGGCATCGTCTCCCGAAACGAAAGGGGAAGGGCGGCGCCGCTCCGCACGGGACGGGCCTGTCGCCCTGTCAGATAAGCTGTCCGCAGCGGGAGGCACCCATGAGAACGGCAGACGAATGGTTCGACCTGTACGGCGAATCCCACCAGAACACCACGAACAAGATCATCCACTGGATCTGCGTGCCCACCATCTTCTTCACCACGCTGGTGATGCTGTGCTCCATCCGCCTCGGGTTCTTCCCCGAGAGCTTCGGCATCGCCGGATCGGTGGGAGGCGTCGTGCTGGTGCTCGCGATGGTCTTCTACTTCCGCATGTCGCCCAGGCTGTTCGTGGGCATGGCGACCTTCACCTTCGCCTGCTGGCTGGCGATGGAGCTCATGTTCGTGTTCCTGGGCGATCAGGCGTGGAAGGCCGCGCTGGCGCTGTTCGGCGTGGCCTGGGTGTTCCAGTTCATCGGACACAGGATCGAAGGCAAGAAGCCCTCGTTCCTCACCGACCTGCAGTTCCTGTTCGTGGGGCCCGCCTGGCTGATGCACTTCATCTACAAGAAGATCGGCATCTCCTACTGAAGCAGCTCAGCCAGACCGGCTCCCGCCTTCACGCCTGGGGCAGCAGCCCCTCGCGCCGCATCACCTCGCGCATCATGCTGACGGGCATGTTGCCGTTGGTGAGGAAGGTGCGGTGGAAGGCCCGGTCGCGCTCGAGGACGTCGCCCTGCCAGTGGGCCGCGACGTCTTCCTTGAGCTTCCACACGAGGTGGTTGCCGGTGAGGTAGGACAGCGGGTAGCCCCGCTCGACGCTGTACCAGTTGAGCTCAGCCTGCACGCGGCCATCCGTGAAGCCCGTGACGGCCTTGAGCAGGGCACCGGCCGCCTCGAAGGGGTCTTCGTGGGAGACGTCCACGTCCAGGCCCACGTCGAGGAAGCGGCGCTCGCCGGTCATGAAGAACAGGTCGATGGCCACGCGGGCACCGATGCGGGCGATGTCGCGCCTGCCGCTGAAGCGGGCCTCGTCGGTGAGCTCGCCCATGTAGCCCTGGTCGAGCATGTAGTCCTCGAGCATGGTGGTCCAGCCCTCGAACATGTCGTTGGCGCCGTCGGTCATGCGGCGGATGACGCTCGGGTGGGTGGAGGCGGTGGCGAGCTGCAGGTGGTGCCCGGGAATGCCCTCGTGGATCATCATGCCGGGAATGCCAAGCTCGGTGTGCTCGTCGAGGAGCTCCTCGGACAGCGTGAGGTAGATGATCGAGGTGCGGGTGCCCTCACGGAGCGGCGGCGGGGCGGACATGGCGCCCGCCGGGATCGAGGGTTCGAGGAAGGTCGGGGTGCGGAGGATCTTCATGTCCTGGTCAGGCAGGATCGGGAAGAGGTCGCGCTGCTCGATGAAGGAGAGGATCTTCTCCCGCTCCTGCTCGTAGCGGGTGAGGACGTCCTCGAGGTGGCCCTCGCGGATGGAGACCTTGTAGCGATCGTTCAGGAAGGCGTGGAGCTGCTCGACGGTTGTGTCGTCCGGCAGGCCGTACTTCGGCACCAGCACCTCGCGCAGGGCGAGCAGATCGGCCCGGTTGCGGGCGAGGAAGTCGCGGGCGATGGCGTGCAGCTCGTCGAGGGACAGCTCGATGCCGCGGTTGGCCACGATGGTCTGGGCGGCCTCGAGGCCGAGGTGCAGGTTGGTGCTGGTGGGCAGCTCGCCGAGCCAGGTGGCGTAGTCGGCCATGGCCTCCTCGGCGGCCTCGATGGCGGCGCTGAGACGCATCAGATCCTCGAAGTCCTGCAGCTCCGCCCACTCGCGGATGTTCGTCAGCAGGGAGGGCAGGCCTTCGACCCGCTGCACCTCGATGTCGCGCCAGCGCGCCACCGGCACGGTGATGCGGGTGCGGTAGGCGGCGAGGTAGGCGGGCACCTGCTCGAGCCGGGCCACGATGTCGTGGAGGCGATCGTGGGCGGCGCGGGGATCGAGCACGAACAGCATGAACAGGCTGTTGCCGATGCTGGCGCCGGCCTCGGGCAGCTGCTCATGGCGGCTGCGGTCGTTGAACCGCCGGTGGTGGGCGTGCAGGCGATCCTTGAGGGCCCAGATGGCGAGCTGGCGGTCGAGGCGCTCGTCGGGGGTGAGCTCGTCGGGGGAGAGATCCTGCGCGATGGCCAGCAGGGCCTCGGCCTCCGCCGCCATGTCGTCCTCGGCCTGCAGGGTGGGATCGGGGCAGTCACCCAGGCCGTCGGGGAGGCCCAGGTTGAGCCGGTCGTCCGGGCTCAGGGTGCGAAACGCGTAGTAACGATCGACGAACTCGGTCCAGCGGCTCAACGGGGCCTCCAGGGTCAGGGGATGCTCATGCACAGCTCGAAGCGGCCGGCGCCATCGTAACTCTCGACGCCGATGGTGTAGTAGCCGGCTTCGAGCCGGACCTGCAGGCTCTCCCGTGACGACTCCGAGGCGGCCTTGGCCACCTGCGTCCAGGAACGGCCGTTCCACCCGTACAGCTTCAGATCGAAGTCGGCGGAGGCGGGCCCGTACAGGTCGAGGGTGAGCACCCCGGCGTCCGCCTCGAAGTACGAGCCATCCGGCTGCACACTGGTGGCGCCCCGGCCATCCAGGCTGGCGGTGTGGCTCTGGGCGCCTGCGTCGCACCGGGTGCTGGCGTCGGAGGCGGGGGCGGTCGTGGACGACGCCGAGCTGCTCCACCCCCCGACACCCACCGCGGCCCAGGCGTCCATGGTGGCGGCGTACGCCACGGACTCGCGACCGTGCAGATCCCGGGCGGCCTGCAGGGTGGCGTTGCGGGCGTCGGCGAAGTCGGACCAGGGCCCGAGGTAGACGGTGAGGGCGCGGAACCAGATGGCCTCCGCGGCATCGATGCCCATGCCCTGCACGCTGCGGGTGCCGCGACTCGGGTGCCGTCCACCCTCGGCCGCGAGGTGGAACGCGAGGTTGGCGATGCCGGAGTTGATGTGCACGCCGCCGTTGTCCTCCCAGCCGGTGTACCGGCTGGCGTAGTGGTCGCGGGAGGAGCCGTCGGAGGTGGGGTCGGACATGGACCGCATGGCCCCGCCCCGAAGGGTGATGTCCTCGCCCATGGCCCACAGGCCGGCGGTCTCGCCGAGGGCGTGGCGCTCCGCCATGGCGCCGAGGATGTCGGCGAAGGACTCGTTCAGCGCCCCGGACTCGCCCTGGTACTGCAAGTTGGCGGTGCGCTCGATGAGGCCGTGGCTGAGCTCGTGGGCCACGATGTCGACGCTGGTGAGCGGACCCAGCGACCACCCGTCGCCGTTGCCGAGGGTGACGGTGGAGCCGTCCCAGAAGGCGTTGGCATAGCCCCGGCCGTAGTCGACCTGCACGGCGAGGGTGCGGCCGCTGCCCGTGACCGACCCGTAGGAGCCCGGGCCCCACGCGTCGTCGATGCCCTTGCGGCCGTGGACCTCGACCAGGTAGTCGAGGAAGGCCGTGGCGCCGAAGTGGGCCTCGACGCCACTGCGCTGACCGGAGGCGTCGAAGGAGGTGTCGGCGTCGGCGATGTACGACAGGCCGCTGGAGCTCGAGCCGTAGCTGTAGGTGGAGACCCCGTGGACGGCGTCCTCGAGCACATAGGCGCCCTCAAAGGCCTCGATCTGCAGCGGAACCGAGCCGTAGTGGTGGCTCGTGCCGGTGCCCGTGAGGGTCTGCAGGCGGCTCTGGTGCTGGACCACCGTGCCGTCGCGGGCGTCGATGTCGATCCGCCAGATGTCGGTGTGCTCGCTGCCGTCGAGGCGTCGGGCCGTGACGGCCCAGGAGAGGCGGGGGGCCTCGCCGGTCAGGGGGAGCAGGACGAGCTCGGCCTCCGGCTCCTGGGTGAGCCAGTCCGCCTGTTCGCCGAGTGCGGCGAGGGCCAGGTCGATCGCCTCGGCCTCGGTGTAGCGAGGGGTGGTGTCGACGCCGGTGGCATCGATCATGTGCTGGCCCAGACGTGCCAGGCGGCCGTCGTCGTGCATGTGGACCGTGACGCGGCTGCCCAGGACGGGCACGCCGTCGACCTCATGGGCGAACTGTACGTGGGCCATGGCCAGGTCGTCGAAGACGACGCGGGGTGCGGAGAGCGTCTCCGGATCGATGTGGGCGAGGCCGGCCATGGACTGCAGGTGCCCGCGGGCGAGGGAGATGGCGTCGTCGGCGGTCTGGGGGGGAGGAGAGCCGGGGGCCCCGGGATCCGCGGGCACCACACAGGCGCCTGATGCAATCAGTACGAGGAGAATTGGGCTTTGACGACGCATCCTGGTGGCCTCCTGGTCGATGGCGCGGCCATATCGACACATCGGGACCGGACTTGTCTGTCAAATCCGTGTACAGGGGGTCTCGTCGGTGCCCGGGGAGGCCTCAGGATGCGCGGTTCGGCCTGGTGCCGGATGTGCCGGTTTCGTCCTCGTTCGTGGAGGTCTCGTACATCGGCGAGCGCAGCTTGAGGGCCGAGTCGACCCAGGTCTTGAGGTGGGAGGCCGCCTGCAGGCGTTCGTTGTTCTGTCGGTACCGGCTCAGGAAGTCATCCACCGCGCCCTTGAGCTCCTTGAGCTGCTCGTACCGCTGGTGGTCTTCGCTGCTGGCGAACAGGGCCTCGAGCTTCTCGTCGACCTGCTTGAGGGAGGCAGGACGGGCGCCCCGGCCCGCGCTGTCGCGACGGAAGTGGTTGGGGTGGAATCGGGAGGGCAGCCGGAGCGGCGGGATCTGCTTGCTGCTGTCGGGAGGACGCTCCGCCGTGCGGTTCGTCTTCTTCCACAGGCGGGCCTGCAGGGCTCTGGCTGCCTTGTCGCTCATGACACCTCTTCGTGGGTGTGGTCGCACCCGAGGTGCAGGTGGGGCGGCTCGGGCACGGGGTCGAGACCCCCTCGTGCCCAGGGATGGCACCGCAGGATGCGCATCAGACCCATCCATGCACCGCGAAGACCGTACCACTGGATCGCCTGCACGGTGTAGGCCGAGCAGGTGGGGTGGTACCGGCAGCTGGGTGGGGTCATCGGCGAGATGAAGCGCTGGTAGAAGCGGATGGGAGCGATGAGCAGGGCCTTGAGCACGCTGCCTCCGTCGTGGACAGCGTGCGTTGTAACCCGGCGTTGGACGCAGGGCTGGCGAGGGTCAGTCGATCTGGTAGCGCAGGGTGATGACCTTGCCCCGGCGCAGGACCTTGACGTCGAAGTCGGAGTGCCGGGCCCAGCGGGTCCACAGGCCGAACATCTGCAGCGCCGTGGAGGTGGGCTTGCCGTTGACCGACAGGATGACGTCCCGGGGGCGCAGGCCGCCCTTGTACACGGGCGAGGCGCAGGAGAAGCCGGTGATGTACCAGCCCTTGTGACCCCCCTCGTCGTAGGCGCGGGAGTAGCCCAGGCTGTTGAAGCGCTTGACCGACGCCGTGTAGTACTTCACGAGCGACCGATCGATGTGCCAGCTCGCCTTGCCGGTCTTGCGGACCTGGTCGTGGGCGCCGCCACAGTCGCGCTTGCTGCCACGACGGGTGCGGGGCGTGACCTTGGGGGTGCTGCCGTCGGTGGCCTGGCGGGCGCCGTCGTCACCGGCGCGACGGCCGGGGAAGGCGCGCCGCTCGGCGTCGGCGACCGTGACCTGCCGATGGGCGTGGGGCACCTGCAGGGCCTTGCGACCCTTGGGGGCCTCCTCGGCGACGGAGGGAGCGGTGCGGGGAGGGGACTTGGAGACCTCGCCGCCGGCCTTGGGATCGGCCTTCTTCAGCACCTCGGCGCCATCGCCCGAGGCGGCGGGCTCCAGGGCGGGCTCGTCCTCGGGGGCCTCTTCGGCCTCGGGCGCGGGCTCGGGATCCAGGCGAAGTTCGATGGGGGGGAATTCCGCTGCATTGGCGGTGGGCATGGCGAACATCACGCCCATCTCCTCGTGGTGGCGCAGCAGCGAGATGGACTCGAGGGCGCCGGCGGTGGCGATGACGCCGAGCGGTGCGCCGAACACCAGCAGGGTGGTGAGGGCGGCGGCGGTTGCTCCAAGGACGGGATGGGTCTGCTTCATGATGTCCTCCCCAACGGGTGCGCTTCGGACGACCGCGGCAAGGGAAATCTTCAAGCCTGTGTGGTGTTGTCGGACGATGACTTCCACCCGTGGTACCTCTAGCCTCCCCATTTCCGCGCTTGGAGGTCAGGTGGGCGGTATTCTGGTGAGTCAGTCCCTGCGTTCGCTGGTGGCCCAGGGCAACATCTCGGCCCTTCGTCAGATCACCGAACAGCAGATCCAGCCGAGCAGCCTCGATCTTCGCCTGGGTGCGCGGATCTGGCAGCTGCAGTGCTCCTTCCTGCCGGGAACCCAGGGCGTGTCCCGCAAGCTCGGCCGACTCGCCACCGCCAGCTACCGCACCGACCGCGACGAGCCGTTGGTGCTGCACCAGGGCGGCGTGTACCTCGCCGAGCTCGAAGAGGTGCTGGAGCTCCCCGACGACATCTGGGGTCGCAGCAACCCCAAGTCCTCCACCGGGCGCCTCGACGTGTTCGTCCGCCTCCTCACCGAGGAAGGCTACGCGTTCGACACCGTGCCTCCTGGCTACCGTGGTCGCCTGTACCTGGAGATCACGCCCCAGTCCTTCCACGTGGCGGTGCGTCGCGGAGACTGCCTCGCCCAGCTTCGCCTGGCCCGGGGCAAGCCCTCCCTCGGCGTGGACGAGCTGGAGGAGTGGCAGGCGGCGGCCCCCCTGTGCACCTGGAGCGACGGGTCCGCCGCCCCCGTGATGGACGGCATGCCCCCCGGCGTGCTCCTGAGCGTGGATCTGCTGGCCATGGGGAAGGGGCGGCCCGTGGGCTACCAGGCACGCCGGCACCAGCCGCCCATCGATCTCGCCCGGCGGGATCTGCCCCTGGATGGCTACTGGACCGACCTGTACGAGCGGCCGGACGAAGGTCACGTGCTCGAGCCCGAGCAATTCTACATCTTCGCCACCCGCGAGCGCCTGTGCATCCCGCCGGAGCTGTGTGCGGAACTGGTGGCCTTCGACGCCACCAAGGGCGAGCTGCGCACCCACTATGCGGGCTTCATCGATCCCGGCTTCGGGTGGTCTGCCGAGGACGAGCACCCCGGCGCGCGTCTCGTGCTCGAGATCCGCACCCACGACGTGCCGTTCCTGCTCGAGCACGGCCAGCCGCTGTTCCGGCTCGAGTTCATGCGCAACGAGACCCCGCCGGACACCCTGTATGGGGCTTCCGGGAACAACTATCAGGCGCAGGAACTCAAGCTCGCGAAGCAGTTCCGCATGGCGCGGTGAGGGCCCCGTCGGAATGCCCCGGATGTGGGTCGGGGTTACCACGGGGTACACTGGAGGGCATTCAAGCCCCTGGAGGACCCATGAGACGGCTCTGCCTGCTGACCATCCTGCCTCTGCTGGGAGGGCTGGCGTCCGCCCAGACCACCGACCCCGTCCTCGTCCGGCTCGACCCCGGCAACGTCACGCTGCCGCCGCGGGCCAAGGTCGACGAGAAGGACGTGCGCAAGACCATCGAGGCCGCGATCCTCGAGGGTCTCGACGAAGATGGCCTGCAGATGTCCGGTGGCGACGCCCCGCTCACGATGACCTACGCCGTGCGGTTCGAGACGGGTCGCGAGCAGGTCGGCTTCGCGACCCACGAGGAGCAGATCTTCACCGATCAGGACCTCGTCAACACCACCACCATGGGCAGCGAGTCCACGGAGACCTTCCGCTGGCAGAACATGTTCGTGCTGATGGAGGTCGTGTCGAAGGACAGCGGCCAGGTGGAGTGGATGGGCACCTGCATCGTGCCGTCGAAGGGCCGCAAGCCCACCCTGAAGAAGATCGAGGCCTGCGTGGAGGGCACCGTGAGCCTGGGCGTGCCGAAGATCAAGGAGATCACCCGGTAGCGTCCAGGTGGGCCTTGTGATGCCGACGGTCGCGCCTGTACGATGAGGTGCGCCGTCGCAGGCGTCTGGAGGGTCCATGACGAGGTGGGTGTGGTGTCTCGCGCTGGCGGGATGTGTGGACGCGGCCAACGAGATCCGGTTCCTCGACGACACCTGGGATCACACCCTCAAGCTGTCCACGGGGCTCGACGGCCTGTCGTTTCCCTACGCGCCCACGTCCGAGGTGCGCCTGGAGCTCGTGCGCCTGGGCGGCAACGACGAAGGGGAGTTCGACGGCTGGACGTTCACCACCGACGACCCCTCGGTGCTCGAGATCGTCTCCCAGGACCACGCGGGTGGCGCCACGCTGCGGGCGGCGGGAGACGGCACCGCCACCATCCAGGCGTTCGACCCGGACGGTCGGATGCGGCGGGAGACCCGGCTGAGCGTGGCCACGCCCGACGAGCTCGAGCTCGCACCGGGCATGACACCCGGTCATGTCGTGCCTGCGGGTGAGGTGTTCGCGACCCTGCCGGACGACCACGTCCGTGCCGTGCTGATGATGAGCGCCCGGGGCTACCCGGTCTACGGGGTGCCGGAGGGCCTCCGGGGAGAGGGGGTGGACCTGCAGCTCGAGATCAACGCCCTGTTCCCGTACCATCCGGGGCTGCTGTTCCGCTCCGAGGAGGGGGGCGCCATCGTCCTGGATCAGCAGGGCGAGGAGATCGCGCGGTGGCCGGTGGAGGTGCGAGCCCCCGGTGAGCTGGTGTCGGTCACCCTCGACAACCTCGAGGAGCGGGCCGGCGCGGAGGGAGAGCCCGTACGCATCAGCGTGCTGGCCGAGGCCGACGACGGCACCATGGTCTACGGGGTGCCCTGCGACTTCTCCCTCGACGGTGAGCCGGAGGACCGCGCGGACGGCTTCTACTACGTCAAGGACAGCAACCAGCCCATGATGCTGCGGGCGTCCAACTGCGCAGGCAAGGCGTTCCGCGACGAGATCGAGGTGCATGCCGCCGTGGGCGGGCCGCTCGCCGTGCCCTAGGAGGCGGCCGGGCGCTCCAGCGCGCCTGGTGGCTGCGACCCGCGGGGATCAGCCGCCGATGACGGAGAGGATGGCGATGGCCATCGCGAACAAGGCCGCGCCGAGCATGACGGACGACAGGCCGTTGTGACGCAGCGCTCGCAGGTCGATGCGCAGGCCGATGGCGGCCATGACGACGGCCATGATCATCTTGGCGGTGTCCTTGACGGCCGCGAGGACCTCGGGGCTCACGAGGCCGGTGGAGCCGATGACGGCCGCGACGACGAAGCCCCACAAGTAGTTGGGGATGCCGGGGGCCTTGCCGGGCCGGGTGCCGGGCTGTCGCCGGGCGATGGTGGCGACGATGAGGGCCACCGGCACGAGCAGGGCGACGCGACCCATCTTGAGCGCGGTGGCGGCCTCGGCCACCTCGGTGCTCATGGATGCACCGGCACCCACCACGTGGCCGACCGCCTGGAGCGACCCGCCGATGACGAGGGTGGCGTAGCGATCGGTGGCGCCACCGATGAGGAGCAGCGGCGGCATCAGCAGCATGCCCACGGCGCCCAGCAGGTTGATGGTGGCCAGGGAGATGCCGGTGTCGGTCTCGTCTGCGTCGGGCACGAGGGGGTAGATGGCGGCGATGGCCGCGCTGCCACAGATGGCGGTGCCGGTGCCGATGAGGAAGGCCCGGCCGCCGGGAACCCGGAAGAGACGACCGAGGGGGCGCGCCAGCAGCAGCAGGGCGGTCATCGAGACGGCGACCGCGATGGCGGCGCGCCAGCCGAGGCGGGTGAGGGCCGCGAGGTCGAGACCGAGGCCGAGCATCACCACCGCGGCGGACAGGAGCTGTTTGGACGCGAGCTTCAGGCCGTCGGCGAACTGGGGGCGCTGTCCGAGGTAGGCGGACAGGAGCATGCCCAGCAGCAGCGACAGGGTGACGGCGTCGAGGCCGAAGGCCTTGAGGCCCAACACCTGTTGAAGCGCCACCGCGGCGATGGTGGTGGAGATGGCGAGCAGCAGTCCGGGAATCTGTCGGGTCACGTGGGTCCTCTCTGGCCCGTCCCTATCTCGAAGTGTCCCGATGACCTAGTGGGAAGGCACCGATGCCTGACCGGGTGCGGCCGACGTGGTAAGGGCTGGCACACCCCGAGGTCTCCATGGCGTCCGCCCTCTCCCGCCTTGTCAGCTACGGATCCGCACACCGTCGTCGGATGGTCTGGGCGACGATCTGGTCCGTCCTGAACAAGCTGTTCGACCTGGCGCCCCCCCTCCTGATCGGCATGGCCGTCGACACGGTGGTCAAGGAGGAGGACTCCTTCCTCGCGGGGTTCGGCCTGGTCGACACCATGGACCAGCTGTGGGTCCTCGGCGGGCTCACGCTGCTGATCTGGGGGCTCGAGTCGGTCACGGAGTACCTGCTCAAGGTGCTGTGGCGGAACCTTGCCCAGACCCTGCAGCACGAGCTGCGCCTGGATGCCTACGCCCACGTGCAGGAGCTCGACACGGCCTGGTTCCAGGACCGCAGCACGGGCCGGCTGATGTCGATCATGAACGACGACGTCAACCAGCTCGAGCGGTTCCTCGACGGTGGTGCCAACGACCTGATCCAGGTGGCCACCACGATGGTCGCCGTGACCGGTGTGTTCTTCTGGTTCTCGCCGTCGGTGGCCGTGTTGGCCATGTTGCCCATCCCCATCATCGTGTGGGGCTCGTTCCGGTTCCAGAAGCGCATCGCGCCGCGGTACGCCGAGGTGCGGGAGAAGGCGTCGCTGCTCAACGGCCAGCTCGCCAACAACCTCGGCGGCATCGAGACCATCAAGTCCTTCGTGACCGAGCGGGCCGAGGTGGAGCGCATCGGCGGCCTGTCCAACGACTACCGCGAGGCCAACGCCGACGCGATCCGGCTGTCGTCGGCCTTCTCTCCGCTCATCCGTATGGTCATCGTGGTGGGTTTCACGGCCACGCTGGTGTACGGCGGCTACCAGGCCACCACCGGGGTGCTCGAGGTGGGCGCCTACTCCGTGCTGGTGTTCCTCACCCAGCGGCTGCTGTGGCCGCTCACCCAGCTCGGCGCCACGGTGGACCTGTACCAGCGGGCCATGGCGTCCACGAACCGCGTGCTCGACCTCATCGACACGCCGGTGACCATCCTGTCCGGGCCGGAGCACGTCGCGAAGGCCGAGGTGAGGGGCGAGCTTCGGTTCCGCCACCTGCAGTTCAGCTACCGGCAGGGCATCCCCGTGCTGCAGGACATCGACCTGCACATCCCGGCGGGCGCCAACGTCGCGTTCGTGGGGCCCACCGGCGCAGGCAAGTCCACGGTGGTGCAGCTGGTGATGCGGCTGCACGACCCGGTGGCCGGGCACATCGAGCTCGACGGCACCGACATCCGGGAGCTGTCGCTGGGAGATCTGAGGCGCTCCATCGGCCTGGTGTCCCAGAGCGTGTTCCTGTTCTCCGGTTCGGTGGCCGACAACATCGCCTATGGCACGCCCGACGTGACCCGGGAGCAGGTGATCGAGGCGGCGAAGCTGGCCGAGGCCCACGGGTTCATCTCGGCGTTGCCGGAGGGGTACGACACCCTCGTGGGTGAGCGTGGCCAGAAGCTGTCCGGCGGTCAGCGGCAGCGGATCAGCATCGCGCGTGCGATCCTCAAGGACCCGCCGGTGCTCATCCTGGACGAGGCCACCAGCGCGGTCGACAACGAGACCGAGGCGGCGATCCAGCGGTCCATGGACAAGGTGGCCGTGGGGCGGACCACGCTGGTGGTGGCGCACCGGCTGTCGACGATCCGGCATGCGGACATGATCGTGGTGCTGGACCAGGGGCGGGTGGTGCAGACCGGCACCCACAAGGAGCTGCTGGAGCAGGGCGGCCTGTATGCCAGGCTGTGGGATGTGCAGACCGGCGCGCGGAAGCTGGCCTGAGGCGGAGACCTGGGCTGACGGAAGGGACGGGCGCCGACGGTCATGGGGACCTTGGTGTCGCGGCGGGTCGGGAGCCTGCGGGGCACCAGACCGGATCGTGCCGGGTCGGGAGCCGGCGGGCACGGAGACCGGGGGAGTGCAGGGTCGGGAGCCGGCGCTTCAGGAGGCGGCTGGTCGAAACACCCACCCGCTGGACCTCTCATGGTCTGGAGAAGGGTCGTGAGGGGATCCAGTACGGTCCTGCGTGTGGGTGTTCCGCGCCGCCTCCCGCTGCCGGCTCCGGTCAGTGCTGGGGGCGGTCTCCGTGCCCGCCGGCTCGGGGCGTCGAAGAGGTGCGGTCTGGTGTCCCGTGGCTCCGGGTGCCGGCTCGTCCGGTTCCCATGACCGCCGGCGCCGGTCCCTGGTCGGCCCGGTCTCGGCCTGGGCCGGCTCCGGCGTGGCGGGCTGGACATCACGCAGGAGGAGGGGGGAGGCCGCCTGGTCCTTTACGAGGTGTAGCTGGGGAAGGGGCGAGAGCCGGCGGGCACGGAGACCTGGACTGTGCAGGGTCGGGAGCCGACGGGCACGGAGACCTGGACTGTGCAGGGTCGGGAGCCGGCGCTTCTGGAGGCGGCTTGTCGAAATACCCACCCGCTGGACCTCTCATGGTCCGGAGAAGGGTCGTGAGGGGATCCAATACGGTCCTGCGTGTGGGTGTTCCGCGCCGCCTCCCGCTGCCGGCTCCGGTCTGTGCTGGGGGCGGTCTCCGTGCGCGCTGGCTCCGGTCTGTGCTGGGGGCGGTCTCCGTGCGCGCCGGCTCCGGTCCGTGTCCGGGGCGGTCTCCGTGCCCGCCGGCTCCGGTCAGTGCTGGGGGCGGTCTCCGTGCCCGCCGGCTCGGGGCGTCGAAGAGGTGCGGTCTGGTGCCCCGTGGCTCCGGGTGTCGGCTCGTCCGGTCCCCATGACCCCCGGCGCCGGTCCCTGGTCGGCTCCGGTCTCGGCCTTGGCCGGCTTCGGCGTGTCGGGCTGGACATCACGCAGGAGGGCGGGGGAGGCCGCCTGGTCCGCTGCGAGGTGTAGCTGGGGAAGGGGCGAGAGCCGGCGGGCACGGAGACCTGGACTGTGCAGGGTCGGGAGCCGGCGGGCACGGAGACCTGGACTGTGCAGGGTCGGGAGCCGGCGCTTCAGGAGGCGGCTGGTCGAAACACCCACCCGCTGGACCTCTCATGGTCTGGAGAAGGGTCGAGAGGGGATCCCATACGGTCCTGCGTGTGGGTGTTCCCTACTTGCAGTCGGCCAGCGCGTTCGCGGCCTTCTCCCGGTCGGACGCGTCGAGGCAGTCCAGGCCGCGGATGGCGCGTGTGGCGCAGCGGTAGTTCTCGACGATGTCGTTGTCGTCGATACCGGCGAGGGAGGCGCAGTACTCCTCGAGGAGGATCTCGACCGACCCGGTGTCGGCGCCGAGCTCGCCACCGACGCAGGTCTCGAGGGTGGTGATGTAGTCCAGGCAGGCATCCTGGGCGTCGGGTTCACAGCCGAACAGCAGCACCAGGGGCAGGGCGTATGCAGCCTTCATGGACCATCTCCTTTCGTCTGGCTCGCCTATAGCATGAACCCGCACGGGGGTCCTTCGGCTCACAGGTGCTCGGTCACGAGGCGGATCAGGCGCTCGGGTGCATCATCGCGGCAACCCATGTGTGTGGCGGAGGGCATGCGGTGCTCGCCGTCCTGGCCGGGGATCGCGCTGGTGGGCTGTCCCCAGACCATCTGACCGGCGATGACCTCGTCGGCGGGGCTCCAGACGGAGAACACGTGCGTGCCCTCTGCATGGCGGTGGGTGTCGAGGTCCCGCAGCAACGCGGATCGCTGCTGCCTGCGGAGCGCGCCCGGGTACAGGCCGGTGGTCCGGTCGCAGGTGGGGGCCAGGGCACCCACGGTGGCGCAGGAGAGCAGCCCGCGGTTGGCGCCGGCGATGCCGACGAAGGTGTCCACCGAGGCGGTGAGCGGTGGGCCGAGATCCACCTGCGGGGATCCGGCGACGGATCCGCCCGCGATGGCCTTGCGGGCGAGGGTGACACCCATCGAGTGGGCGACGACATCGACGTGATCGGCGCCGGTGTAGGCCAGCACGGCCTCCAGGAAGGCGCGGATCCGTTGCAGGGTGTGGGGATCGTGGTGTTGCTGGGACACCTTGCCGGGATCCGCCGGACCCCACGTGAGGGCGTACAGCTCCGAGGAGCGGTAGCCGGCCTCGGCGAAGGCATCACGGACGATCGTCCACCCACCCAGGGGACCACCCAGGGCCCGATCGCCGTTGCCGTGGAGGAACACCACCGGATCCGACGTGATGGGTTGCGCGGGGTGGATCCGGCCACCGAAGGACGCACCGGGGAGGTCGTCCCGGGCGAAGTCGCGGGCCGACCAGCGAGAGCCCGCGAGCCAGGCACGGAAGTGGGGGGTGAGGGTGTCCGGGATCCCGCCTTCCCCGGTGTGCACCGGCGGATCCGCCGTGTCCTGCGGGAGGGGTGTGGATCCGCTGGTGTCCGCTGGACGTGACGGGAGGGTCAGGGATCCGATGCAGGCGGTCAGGAGCAGCAGGGACAGGGCCATGGGGTACCCCCTCGAAGTGGAGGGGGTACCTACCACATGCGGGTCAGCCGGGCAGCCAGCCCCAGGACTGGTCGGCGAGGTCCATGTCCGGCACGGTGCAGGTGTCCTCGCTGCCCTCCTTCTGGAGCACCACGCCACGCAGGCTCAGGGTGCCGGTGAAGGGCGCCTCGGTTCCGTCGCCGGACTCGGCGGTGACGACCTCGAGGGTCATGAAGCCGTCGATGGGGATCCAGGTGTCCTGGACGACCGGCTCGTTCTCGATGGCGTCGTTGCAGACGACCTCGAGCAGGTGGCTGCCCTGCTGGATCCGGAAGCTGCCGTTGACCTCGTTCTCCGCGATGCCGGCCGTGGGATCCCAGGTGGTCTGGAAGGTCTCGCCCACCTGCCGGGCCTCGCCCTCGGGCAGGGACATCTGCCACAGCAGGGCCGTGGTCTCGTCGTGGGTGGCCGCGGCGGACGTGACGAAGCTGCAGCTCGCACCGTCGACGAGTGCCGTGCCGCCGTTGAGGAGGGCGCCGAGCTGGTCGTCGTCGCAGGCGGTGGGGAGCTGGGCGGGGTTCACCAGGTCGACGAGGCTCGAGCCGCCGGGAGGGGCGGTGTCGGCGGTGTCGCAGCCTTCCCGGTCGTGGCAGTCACCGGTCTCCGCGGTGTCGGTGGGAAGCGGATCGTCGTCGGTGACGCCGTCGGCACAGGCCGACAGCCCGAGGATGGGGATGAGCAGGTGCAGCGCACGCATGAGGACCTCCAGAGTCTGCCCGTGCGCGCGTTGTAGCCCATGGGTACCGGAGGCGAAACAGGGTTCGGCCTCACGGCACCTCGGGGTCCACCACCCGCAGCACGGTCATCATCCCACCCTCCGCGTGGGGGAGGATGTGGCAGTGCTGCATCCAGTCGCCGGCCTTCGTGGCCTCGAAGCGCACGCGGACGACGCCGTGGATCGGCACGTCGACCGTGTCCTCGAGGGTGTAGCGCGCGGGCGGCACCCCGTTGACGCCGAGGACCTCGAACGCGTGGCCGTGGCCGTGGAAGGGGTGGTTCGTGGGGGACAGGTTGCGGATCTCGACGATGACGTCGTCGCCGAGCGCGACCTCCTCGATGGTGACGTCCGGGAAGGTCTCGTGGTTGATGCGCCACTGCCCGGAGCCGCCGTCGCCCTGGAAGGTGTAGGTGATGTCGGTGGTGCCCGGATCCGGGGTCGGGGAGGCCGGATCCACGTCGAAGGTGGGCATCGGCGTCTCGGACGGTCCGGATCCGGTGAGGGTCAGCAGCCGCTGGGGATCACCCCATGCGGATCCACCGTGCAGGCTGAAGGGCCGGCTCGTCAGATCCATGCTGCCCTGCAGATCCACGAGGAGCTCCGCCCTGTCGCCGGGGCCGAGCACGACGCTGTCGGTGGACCAGGGCGCGGTGCGGATGCCCTGATCCAGCGCGAGGACGGTCATGTCGGTGGTGTCGAGATCCAGGTAGCCGGTGTTGCTGGCGTTGAGGATCCGCAGGCGCGTGGGGCCGGCGTCCAGGGTGCCGATCGGGTCGATGGATCCGTTGACCATCCACACGAGCGCCTGTCCTTCGAGGCCGTGGTGGTGGGGATCCACGGCGGACTCGTGGGGTGCATCGAGGATGAGCACCAGGTCGTTGACGACCTCGGGCTCGTCCGGCCCCTCCACGATCAGCACGCCGTACAGGCCGAGGTCGACCTGGCGGGCGGTGTCGAAGTGGGGATGGAACCAGAAGGTGCCGGACTGCTCCAGGGGGAAGGTGTAGGTGAACTGCTCGCCGGGGGCCGTGGGCTGCCGCTGCCAGGGCACGCCGTCCATCTCGTAGGGTGCGCCGGCGCCGTGCCAGTGGATGGTGGTGGGGGACTGCAGCTGGTTGTCGAGCACGGCGGCGAGCTGGTTGCCCACCTGGGCCCGGATGACGTCGCCGCTGTACTGGTAGCGGACGGGCGTGTCGCCGTCGTACGTGCCCTCGGCCACCAGCGTGGTCTCGAAGCGACCCGGTTCGGTGGCCTCGTTGGGGATCTCGCGGGCCAGCTCCAGCGAGGGTCGAGGGGGGGGACTCGTGTCCTCGACCGCGGTGTCGGCGGTCTCCACGGGGAGGTCCTGGGGCACGGTGGCGCCACCACAGGCGGCCAGGATCAGGAGGGGGGACAGGCGGATCATCGGGTCACCTCCGCCATCACGCGGTCGGGGTTGTGCCAGCCTCGCTCGGCCGCGAGATCCCACGGGTAGGCGCGGTACAGCAGGCGGGCAGTGACCTCGGGAGCCTCGCAGGCGCTCTCGAAGCTGTGCGTGCCGCTCCAGGACTGCTGGGGGAGCAGGCGGTTGTCGGTGCGGATGTCGGTGGCCTTGTGGGACGGGACCATGAGCGCGCCGGAGCCGTCCGTCAGCACCCGTGCGAAGGCGAAGCCGGGGGCGCCGGCGAGGGGGCTGGCCTCGGGGCCGCGGTCGCGGCCGAGGAAGGCCATGTCGCCCTCGGGAAGGGGCTCGGACAGGCTGACGATGCCGTCCGTGACGGACAGGACGGTGGCTTCGCCGACGTGGCGCAGGTCGGCCAGGCCCTTGTCTTCGGGGGAGAAGGTGCCGTCACCGAAGGGACCGAACCCGTCGTAGTCGAGCCAGCCGAGATCCGCGACCACCCGGATCACGTCGCCGGGCTGGGCATCGGGCCAGACGTCCCAGTCGCCGCTGGCGTCCTGCCAGGCGAGGGCGCCACCGAAGTCGGGCACGGCGGGGCCGGCCGTGGCGATGAGGGGTTGTCCGTCACAGGTGGCCTGGACCTGCACCAGCACCATCCGCATGGGCTCGCCGGTGGGCACGGCGTGGCCGGGGCCCGTGTGGCGCACGGTGGTGGTGGCGACGACCTCGCCCTCGACCACCTCGGTCTGCAGATCGAGGGTGAGCGCCATGCCGAGCATGTCGGCTTCGTCGGAGCGGGGGCCGATCCAGGCGTGGCGGCGGTTGGCGCCCGGCGGACGCAGCCAGCCTCCCGCCCGGCCGGGCAGGGTGGCCAGCAGGTCGATGTCGGCGGCGTTGCCTGCCTCGGCGTCCGGGGGCATGTGGCAGGACTGGCAGGGCGCGATGTCGGCCAGCGGACCGTCCTTCCACTCGGAGAAGGTGCTCTGCAGGGGCAGCATGCCCGAGGGCCAGCGGTCGGCATCGAGGGTGGCGCCGGGCACCATGGGCGCCGTCTCGTGCTCGTGGCAGCCGCCGCAGAACTCGGCCTGCTGGAAGATGGGGGTGTGGACGGAGCCCATCCGGGGGTTGAGCACGTCGGGCAGGGGGCCGAAGGTGAGGGGTGTCCAGTCGAACGAGGGCGAGTCGTCCGCTTCGGAAGGACGGATGATCTTCAGGCGTCCGCCGACGCCGGGAGGGGCGTCCATGTCGATGTCGCTGACCTTGTGGCAGACATCGCAGTGCACGCCGTGCTCGAAGGCGATGCCCTCCGCCTCCAGCAGGTCTCGTCCGCCCAGCTCGCCGTCGATGCCCGGTGCATGGCAGTCGGCGCAGTCGGCGGTGTTCACCGGCGCGTCGCAGGGGGCGCCGCAGTCGGGGTTGAGGTCGGGCAGCACGCCGTCGCCGAGCACGCAGGTCTCGAAGGTGCCGCCGCCGGGCTGGCGGGTGGTGGTCCAGGTGCCGCCGGCTTCATCGCACCCCGTCTCGTTCAGCGTCGTGGCGATGCCTGCGTACAGGTCGTGGACGACGGGGTTGCTCGCGGCCTTGCTGTGGGGGTGGGCGAACCAGTCGTCGCTCTGCCGGATGTGGCAGTGGGCGCAGTAGCCCGTGTTGTCCCGGCGGTCGGGCGTGCCCGGGTCCTGGAAGACGTAGTCGGGGTTGTCGTCCGTGGAGAACCGGACCAGCTCGATGGTGATCTCGTCGACCCGGGCGGTGATGTCGACCCCGCGGATGCGGGCCTCCGGGTGCGCCGCCACGACGGCGAGATCCCCCGGGATGCCCGGGTCGACGTGGAGGCGCGCGCGCCCGTCGGCATCGGTGCGCCGGTGGTCGAGGCTGCCTCCCTGCATGACCATCACGTCCTCGGTGGGCTCACCGTCGAGGAGGACCAGGACGTCGAGCTCGAATCCCTCGAGGGGCACGGGCCGTTCGACATCGGTGTCGGTGGGGGTGTCGGGTACCTGGGCGTCCTGGCACGCGGCCAGGAGGAGGGGAAGCAGCAAGGGGCGCATGAACGATCCTGTGGCAGATTGTCGCATCTGTCGATGACCCAGTGTAGCCGAGGGATCCGTGTGTGAAGGTCATGGCTGGTCGGAAGTCCGTCAAGGGCCCGCCGTGCAGGCCGTCCAGGGCATCCGACTGCAGGTATTACGGCGTCATGACGGTGTTTCTGGCCGTCGAAGGCGGCTACTCCCGCACGTCCTTCCAGACCTGTTCCCAGCGCTCCCGCCAGGTGGGCGCCCACAGGGCCGCCGGCACGACCACACAGTGGTGGGGCGGGTGCGGCAGGACGAGCACCGGCAGCAGCTTTCCCAGCAGCAGCGGCGCGGGCAGCAGCCTCGGGAAGATCAGTGGCGTGCCCCGGTACAGCCTGCGTCCGCCGGTGAGGTGTGCCGGCACGGGCACGTGGAAGGTGCGGCTGTAGTCGTCCTGGATGTCGTGGGCGAGGTGCAGGGTGTCCGGGCGAGCGGTGCCGAGGGCCGTGAGCTCGGCCAGCTGGGCGGGCGTCTTCGCGTCGTACAGCTCGTTCAGGCGCTCCTGCACCGTGGTGAGCAGCGTGGGGTCGAGCCAGACGTCCCGCTCGAAGGAGTAGACGATCTCCGCCGGGGCGGCCCGGGAGCCCTTGTTCCACAGCATGTCGTTCGCCAGGACCACCCGCGCCAGCGCCAGGCGACCATTGCGGACGGTGTCCTCCAGGTGGGGCCACAGCGCCCGCAGCGGCTCCTTCCGGTTGCGCTTGACGAAGACCGGCTTGTCGCCGAGGAAGTGCGTGGCCGGCAGGGGGCGGGGCGCGGCCTGCAGCAGCGACAGCGTCTCTTGCATCTCCCGCAGCATCTACAGCTCCATCCCGAGCTCGTCCTGCACCTGCGTGACCGTACGCTGCAGGAGGCGCCGGACCTGATCGATGGAGTCCGCGTCGCCGGTCTCCATGGCCGCCTCGAAGGCGGTGAGCTGGTGATCCAGGTGCTCCCGCAGGGGACCGCTGGTGAGCGTGACGAGACGGTTGGCCCGCTCCCACAGGAACTTGTTGGGAAGCAGCTCACGAGGGTGGATGCGCAGGGCGGCGAGGCGTCGCCGGGCCGCTTCGAGATCCGAGGGACGCAGGCTCCGGCCCGTCCGCTCGATGGCCAGCTCGTGGGTCTTCCCGGTGGACTCGACCTCGACGTCGACCACCAGCAGACCGGACACGTCGTGGGTGAAGCGCACCCACACGGCCTCGTGGTCGTCCTGGTTCTCGGGGATGTCGTCGATGGTGATCTGGCCGAGCCTCGTGTTGTCGCGCACGTGGCGGGCCTCGCCCTCGTACACCTCGATGTCCATGAAGGTCTGTCCCTTGCGCAGGGTCCAGTAGCGCTGCCGGGCGGTGGCGGGCAGCGTGGTGCCACGGCTCAGGATGGGGGAGAAGCGGTCGTACAGCTCCATGCCGCCGTGGGAGCGTGTGGTGCTGGTGCCCAGCGTGTGGGTGAGGACGTCGGTGACCAGCACCTCGGACAGGGCCCAGTGGCGGGCGTGCAGCCCGGCCTGCAGCGCGGCGCCTCGTCCGACCACGTGGTCGAGGTCGCCCGCCAGCTCGGCGTCGCGGCCGCACAGGCGGGAGGCCACCTCGCCCAGCAGGGGCATCCGGGCGGCGCCGCCCACCAGGAGCACCCGATCGAAGCCGCCGGCGCGGACCTTCGCCTGGAACATGGCCTCCCGGATGCACCGCTCGAGCCGGGCGACGAGGGGGGCGCACCACGCCCGCAGCCGGGCTTCGTCGAGGGTCACGGTGGTGGCGCCGAGCTGCAGGGTGGCCTCACCGCCGCTGCACACCCTTCGCTTGGCGTGCTCCGCGGCGGCCCGGAATGCGCCGTCCGTGGGGGCCTGCACCCGGGCCTGTTCCGCCGCGCCCCGGATGAGGGCGTCGGTGAAGTCCTCTCCGCCCAGGTGGGTGTCACCGGTGGAGCCCATCACCTCGACCACGCCGTCGAACAGCTCGAGGATGGTGATGTCGAAGGTGCCGCCGCCGAGGTCGATCACGCCGACCACCTGGGGGTCGTCCCCCTGCTCGACGCCGTAGGCGATGGCGGCCGCAGTGGGCTCGTTGAGGAGCTGGGTGACCTGCAGCCCGGCGAGGACGGCGGCATCGAGGGTGGCCCGCCGCTGGGGCTCTCCGAACCACGCGGGCACGGTGACGACGGCCTCGGAGACGGTGGTGCCCAGACGCCGCTCCGCCATGGCCTTGAGCTCCCGCAGCACGAGGGCCGAGGCCTCCTCCGGCCGCAGCCGGTGGTCGCCCAGGGACAGGGTCCTGTCGGTTCCCATGAAGGGCTTGAACCGGGCGAGGCCCGGGAGGCCCGCCGCCATGCGCTCCCGGGCGATCGCGCCGACGGTCAGGTGGCCCTCGTCGTCGAGGGCCAGGGCGCTCGGGATCATCGTGTGACCGAGGTCGTCGGTGAGGGGGCGGGCCGTTCCTTCCTCGTAGACGCACACCAGGGAGTTGGTGGTGCCGAGGTCGATGCCGACGAGGGGAGAGGTCATGGGCGCTCCAGGAGCTGGGCGTCGAGGCGGTCGTACAGCGGGGTGTCGAGGCACCGCAGGAAGCTGGCGGGATCCTGCTGGAAGGCGACGAGGGGATCGTCCGGGGTCCAGCCGTCCAGCGGCTCGGGGGCGAGCTGGCGGGCCAGGCAAGAAGGGGTGGTGCCGAGCCTTCGGGCGGCCTGGGCGAGAACCCGGGGCGCATCGGACCAGACGGGGCTCGTCGTGCGCCCGCGCGCCCGGCCCTTCAGGTAGATGTTCACCATGCCGTGAAGGATCCAGCGGACGATCAGGGTGGTACCCACGACGGAGCGCAGGCGGCCCATGGCCGCCACCGTCACGCCGCACATCAGACCTGTCCCCCACTCGAAGACGTGGCGGAGGACCCGCTGGTTCCTGCCCAGGGGGAGGTGGAGCGGTCGTGCGAAGATCCGCAGGGCCTTGTGGTCGTCGACCGACAACGCCGGCACGTCCCCCTCGAGGACCTCCTCGATCTCCCGGCATGCCTGCGTGATCCAGCTGAGCAGATCCGGGTGGTTCCACTCCAGGTGATCGAGCAGCGCCGTCAGGTCGCCCGGGATGTCGCGGATCCGGGCGAGCGTGCGGGCGCGCTCGGGGAGTCCGCCCTCCTGCAGGGCGAGCAGCTCGGTCGGCAGGGCATCGGGCACCCTCGGGTCCGCGGCGGCTGCCTTGAGCCAGGAGGCGCGGCGCAGGGCGTGCTCGAGGTGTTCACCCTGCCCCGCGTCGTCGAACCGTGGGTGGACCAGCAGCATCTGCAGCAGCTCGAGATCCACCGGTTCGAGGTGGTGGGCGAGGTGCCGGGCGATGCGGACGGCCATCCATGCGGTGGGACGGGGGCGTTCCTCCATCAGCCGGAGCGCGTGCAGGTGCAGCAGGCGCAGCTGGGTGTGCCAGTCGTCGGACTGCTGGGCCGCGATCAGGCGATCGATCAGCGGATCGTGGGCCGGCTTGGGGGTGGCGTGGGCCGGATCCTGCTTGTTCCACGTCGGGGGACGCCGCCTCGCCGCCTCGGGAGGACCCGTGGGATCCGGTTCCTGCCTGGGCGCGGGCGTGGTCCCTGCCTCCACGGCCGCAGGCGCCTCCCCGCGACGGTGGGCCTCCTTGGCCGCCTCGAACAGGCCCCGCAGGTGCTGGAAGGCCTCCGGATCGTCGTCGGGGCGGTACACCTTGGCGAGGCGCGCGTAGGCCCGGCGGAGGCTGCGAGGATCGTGGGCCGCGTCACCGAAGAGGTGTGCCGGGGTGCGGCTGTCCATCAGCTGCTGTCTGTCGACGAGGTCCGTGGTCATGGGGGCTCCGTCGTACAGCATACGCAGACCGGCGACACCCGTGAAGGCAGCCCCTCGAGGCGTGTCCAGAGTGCAGGTTGCATGCAGTCGACGTGACGTACCGCTTCGGCGGCGCGACCCGGTGGGGCGTCGTCAGCCGAAGCAACCGGCGGCGACGCACCCGTCCCGGGCGTGACCTCGGGGGAGGTCTCAGCGCGCCTCGGTCTGCGCGAGGGGCTCTGCGAGACCGTCCACGATCGCGAACACCTGCTCGGGCGTGGGGCGGACCTTGTAGGCGGGATCCGCATGGGCCCAGCGCACGGTGCCGTCGGCGTCGACGAGGAACATGCTGGGCACGCCGATGGTGTGGTGGTCGCGGCCCGAGGCCTCCTCGAGGTCGTGTCCGAGGCCGGTGAGCCACTGGTAGGTCTCGTCGTCCACGTGGTTCAGCACGTTCCATGCGGTGTGGGCGACCAGATCCGGATCGGACAGGACGGGGAAGGGGATCTCCCAGCTCGCCCGGGTCTTCGCCGACTCGTCCGCGCGATCGACGCTGATGGCGACGGGCGTGATGCCCCGGGCCTGGAAGCCGTCCCAGGCCTGGGTGAGCTCGTGCATCTGGTGGTTGCAGTAGGGGCACCAGCCGCCCCGGTAGAACACGAGCAGGGTGGGGCCCTCGGCCATGAGGTCGGCCAGGGCGACGGGGCGGCCCTCGGCGTCGGAGACCGTCGCATCCGGGGCGGCCTGGCCCACGGCCACGCCGACGCCTTCCGGCAGGGTGCCCAGCTGGGCCTCGTCGGTGGCGGTGGTGGCCTTCTGGCGGGGGAGGGGGGCTTCGACCGGGGCGGCCTGGGCCGGCTCGGCTTCGGCCGGTGCGGGGGCGGCGGCCGGCGTGGGGGCCTGGTGGCAGGCGGCCAGGAGGAGCAGCAGGGGGAACGACTTGGACATGGGGTCTCCTGTGGGGGCTCGCGGTGGTGACGCGCGCCGACGGGTCGGGGTTACCCGGTCCGTCGTCCGCGTGTGTGAAAGCAGATGTCTGTCGTCGTCTGTCGCGCAGCAAACCGGTGTTTCGTGGGGAGGTCCGGCAGTCGAGCTGGGCGCCCTTGCCTCGTATGGTTAGTTTGCCTAACTATCCATGCCGTCGGAGGGATCATGTCCGTCACCGAATCCGTGCCCTACCCGCTGATCGTCCACCTGTGGCGGATCAGCGATGCGCTCGACGCCCGCCTGACCCGGGAGCTCGCGCGCATCGGTCTTACGTTGGCGGAGTTCCGCCTCGTGGGCGAGGTGATGCGGGCCACGACCGGTCTTCGCCAGTCGGAGCTCGCGGCCCGCCTGGGGGTCACCGCCCCCACGGTGTCGGCCGCGGTCAAGAGACTGGAGAAGGACGGCGTGTTGCGGCGACGGACCGATCCCTCCGATCCCCGGGCCCGGCTCGTCGAGATCGCCCCAGAGGCCCCGTTGTCGACCGGGCTCGACATCCTCTCCCTCGTGCAGGAGGGCGCGACGCGCGGCCTGTCGGCGGGCGAGCACGAACAGCTCCTGCAGCTGCTCGGCAAGGTCACCCACAACCTCCACCTCGAGGACTGAACCATGACCATCGACCTCTCCGGACTCCCTGCCCGTGCCGTCTCCTGGAACAAGGCCCTCGCGGCCCGCCCCGGCGACATCGACCACCACGTCCCCTCCCACCAGGTGGAGGGCGAGGTGCCCGCCTCTCTCCGGGGGGGCCGTCTGCTCTCCAACGGCCCCGGATGGAACGTCTTCGGTGATCGCATCGCCCACCCCTTCGACGGCCACGGCTACGTGCGCAGCCTCGCGTTCGGCACAGACGGCTCCGTCGCCTTGAAGGCACGCTTCGTGCGCACCGAGGTCTTCGTCTCCGAGCAGGCCCACGGATCGTTCGTCCACCGTGGCCTCGCCACCAATGCGCACGATCCCTTCTGGAAGAACCTGCGCCTCGGCACGGCACGCAACGTCGCCAACACCACCGTCTACCGGTGGAACGGCCGGCTCCTCGCGGGCTGGGAGGCCGGCTCGCCCCACGCGATGGACCCGGTCACCCTCGACACCCTCGGCCCCGAGACCTTCGGCGGACTGGTGCAGGGCAAGGTCACGCTGGCCCACATGCACCGGGACGAACGACGGGGGCGGCTCATCCTGTGCAACACGGCCGCGGGACGGAACACGAAGGTCACGTTCCACGAGCTGGATCGGGAGGACAACCACGTCCAGACCCGCACGGGCGAGCTCTCCGGAGGGGCCTTCGCCCACGACTTCATGTTCACCGATCGCTGGTACCTGCTCGGGGGAAACCCGTTGTCGGTGCGTCCCGGTCGTCTGGCCAAGGCCCTGCTGGGCGCGGGCACGCTGCTACCCGCGATGAAGGCGAACACGACCAGGCCCGGCGAGCTCGTGCTGATCCCCCGCGACGAGCAGGGACCCACCCGCAGGGTACGGCTTCCCGGCCCGGCGTTCGTGGTGCACTTCTCGAACGCCTTCGAGCGCGGCGGGGACGTCGTCGTCGATGCCTGCATCTTCCACGACTTCACGTTCGGCGAGGAGTTCGGCTACACCGGCCCCCGCACGCCGTTCGATCCGAGCCTGCCGGAGGTGCGTGGAGCCCAGAGCTTCTACCGGATCACGATTCCCGAGGGGGCTGACGAGGCCACGTGGGAGAAGCTCGTGCCCCACGGTGTCGACTTCCCGCGCATCCACCCCGACCACGAGGGGCGCGACACGCCGTACATGGTGGGTGCATGCCGGGCCGACACCCGTTTCAGCGATCCCTTCGACAGCATCCTGCGGGTCGATCTGACGGCGCCGGGCAGCGAGCCCGTGTTGTGGACGGCCGAAGATGACGTCTTCGTGGGGGAGCCCGTGATCGCGCCGGGACGGGACGGAGAGCCCGATCACGTGCTCGTCATCCTGTCGGACGGGCAGCGGGAGCGCTCCACGCTGGCCATCCTGCGCGCCGACGACCTCGCGGCCGGGCCCGTGGCCCGTGTGAGGCTGCCGCTGCTCCCCGTGGCCTTCCACGGGGACTGGGATCCCGTCGGGGTGGGGTGAGGGGGCTGCCCCTCACTTGGCCGCGGCCGCCTGCAGGACGGGCACCTGGGCAGAAGTCGGGCGCAGGGACCAGCTCACGGCCAGCAGGCCCAGCATCACCAGGGGCGGCATCATGCCCTGGGCGCCGTCGCCGAGGGCGGCGTGGGACCACGCGGCGCCGGTGAAGGTGAAGAAGAAGCCGGCGTAGGCGAGCTCCTTGATGCGACCGAGGATGCCGCCGAAGGCCGGGGTCAGCAGGGCCAGGGCGCCGAGCAGCTTCCAGGTGCCGAGGATGGTGAGGAAGTACAGCGGGTAGCCCAGGTGGTCGTGCATGGCCTCGTTCATCTGGCCCGTCAGGTACATGAAGGCCGAGGCGGTGTTGCCGAGTGCGACGAGGGCGGTGGTCAGCCAGAAGGCGATGGTGCGTGCGTTCATGGGACAGCTCCTGTGGAACGGGTGGTGTCGTGTCCACATGGACGATCTACGGTCCGTTCACCCGTGTTACAAGTCATGAGTGCAGAGCATCATCTGCTCATTTTGGACACAGGTGGAGCATGGCCGATACCGAAGGGTTCGAGGAGTTCGTCGCCATCGTCGACGAGGGGAGCGTGTCCGCGGCGGCGCGTGTCCTGGGCGTGCCCCGCGCCACCCTCTCCAGGCGCCTCGCTGCCCTGGAGGACGACCTCGGGGTGCGGCTGATCCACCGTTCCACCCGCTCCATGACCCTCACGCGGGCAGGGGCGACCCTGTACCGCAGGGCACGACGGGTGGTCGACGAGGCCCGCGCAGCCCGGGCGGAGGTCACCCGACTGGACGAGACCCCACGGGGGCTGCTGCGGGTCTCCCTGCCGACCGGGCAGGACGACTCCTTGTTCATGGGCCGGATGATCTCCGAATTCGCCCGCACCTACCCGGACGTCATCCTGGAGGTGCTGTCCACGGCACGCTTCGTGGATCTGGTGGCGGAGAACGTGGACGTCGCGCTGCGTGGGGGCGTGCCCCGGGAGGACGGCTACATCTCCCGCATCCTGTGGCGGAACCACACCGGTGCGGTGGCCACCCCGGAGCTGTTGGCGGAGGTGGGCACGCCCACCACGCGGGAGGAGCTGTCGAAGATGCCCTGCCTGGTGGGGTTCGGCGGCGACACCACACCCCAGCGGGCCTGGCCCCTGCTGGACGGAGGCACGGTCCGGGTGCGTCGGGCCATGGCGGCCAACGGCCTCGCGATGCAGCGCTACCTGGTGTTGCAGGGGCACGGCGTCGGTCTGCTTCCGCTGGAGGTCGTGCACGACGATCTGCGGGCCGGGCGGCTCGTGCGGGTGCTGCCCGACGAGGTGGGTGCGCGGTCGATGCTCCGCCTCGTCTATGTGGAGAGGGCGTTCCTCGACCCCAAGGTGAAGGCCTTCCTCGACCACGCCACGGCGTTCTTCAAGACCCACGAGCCGCTGGAGCTGATGGGACGGGTGTAGCGGGCCGTGCGCGTCGCTCCGGGCGAGCGGCCGTCCTTCGGACGTCCGGACGCCCCGCTCGCAGCCCGCCCTGGTGGGGGCACTGAAAAAGGCCACCGTGGTCATGGGCGAGGGGATTGGCAGGTATCTCGCGGATTCCGCGTGCGGCTTCGCCGCCCGCTGCCGCTCGCCCACCAGGGCTCGAACCTGGGACCGACGGCTTAGAAGGCCGTTGCTCTATCCAACTGAGCTATGGGAGCGGGCCGTCTCCATACCCGGCGGGTACCGTGGCGTGCAAGGGAATCGGAACGGGCTGTTGCGTGGCCAGCGCGCCCTGTGAGGGTTAGACGGCCGTTTGTGTGGTCGCTACCGACCGAAGGAGGTTGCGTGTTCGCAGCGGAGAAGATCAAGGAGATCCTCGAGGGCGCCCTGCCCGAGTGTGAGGCGCGCGTCCGCGACGACGCCAACGACGGAGAGCACTTCTCCGCCGAGGTCACCTCCAGTGCCTTCGAAGGCAAGTCCATGATCGCGCAGCACCGCCTCGTGTACGGCGCCCTGGGCGATCACATGAAGAGCGACATCCACGCCCTCGCCCTTCGCACCTACCCCCCCGCCCGCTGGCCCTACAGCAAGGAGGCATGATGTCCGACGCCGTGCAGCAGCGTATCGACGAGCTGGTGAAGAACAACGATGTGGTCCTCTTCATGAAGGGCACCGCCGACTTCCCCCAGTGTGGCTTCTCCATGCGGGCCGTCCAGATCCTCCGTGCCCTCGGCACCCCCTTCGTCGACGTGAACGTCCTCGAGGACTTCGAGATCCGCCAGGGCATCAAGACCTACTCCGACTGGCCCACCATCCCGCAGCTCTACATCAAGGGCGAGTTCGTGGGTGGCTCCGACATCATGATGCAGATGTGGGAATCTGGCGCACTTCAGGAGATGTTCGGGGCAGCCGACTCCTGATCGTCCCGTCAGATCCTGTCGACTTTCACCCAGGTCCGGCACCTGGGTTTTTTCTTTGCAGCCACCTTGCCACCAGAGGTCTTTGGCGGGTGAGAGCGCGGCGCAGGCGTGCTATGGGGCGCGGTGCTTGGAGGTAAGGTTTGGGCATGGAGACGATGCTGACCGAGGTGCGTTCGCAGGCGGCGCCCAGGGTCTGGGCTGCCGCTGTCAAGCTCGCACGGGAGGGCGCCGTCCAGGGCGTGGGCCGCTCCGACGACGAGATCAAGCTTCAGGTGAAGACCCGCGCGCGGCCGCGGCCGTTCGAGGTCTTCCTGTGGCCCGACGAGGCCGACTCCGGTTGTGACTGCGGTCAGCCGGAGCCGTGTGTGCACGTGTGTGCGGCGGTCATCGCCACCAACAAGGGTCTCAAGGTGGGGCAGGAGCTCCCCCAGCAGGCCGACCGGTTCAAGGTCACGCTGCGCTACGAGTTCACCAAGGTCGGTCCTCGGCTGTCCCTGGTGCGCAAGGTGGTGCGTCCCGATGGTCGCACCGAGCCCCTCAAGGGCATCCTCGCCGAGTCCAACCTGTTCGCCACCCGCGGTGATGCCCACGCCGAGCGCCTCCTGCTCAACTACCACGGCGGGCCCCTCGAAGAGGAGAAGCTGCGGCGGCTGCTGGTCTTCCTCGAGGGCAAGGGCGACGCCACCCTCGATGGCAAGCCCATCAAGCTGTCGGCCAAGCCCGTCAAGTTCGTGGTCAAGGTCAAGGACGAAGGCACCGAGGCCTTCCGCGTGGGAGTGTACCGCCCCGCCGGTCTGGAGGCCCTGTTCCTCGGCGCGGCCCTGAAGAACAACACGCTGCACCCCACCTCCTACGGTGAGCTCCCGGCCGCCGAGCGCAAGGCCCTGCACCCCCGGCGCGACGATCGGGTCTTCGGCATGGCCAAGGCCAGCTGGCTGGTGGCCGAGTACATCCCCCGGCTGCGCACCTTCGAGCTGCCCGTCGTCATCGACACCAAGCGCCTGCCGGATGCCGGCGATCTGGTGCCCCGGGTCGTCGTCGACATCTCCGAGGGCTCCAGCGGCCTGAAGGTCCGCCCGGATGTCGTGTACGGCAACCCGCCCATCGCCCGGGTCCGAGGCGGCACCCTGCAGAAGCTCGGCGCCGTCGTGCCCGGACGGGATCTCGCGGCCGAGCGCCGCGTGTCCCAGGAGTTCCAGGATCGCACCGGCCTCGCCGTGGGCTTCGAGCGCATGCTCGCCCCCGACAAGGCGGCCGAGTTCCTCACCGAGGAGCTTCCGGCCCTCGGCGTGGAGATCATGGGCCACGTCGACGTCTCCCGCTTCGAGGTCGCCCGCGACGAGGTCCGGCCGATCATCCACGTGAGCGACGAGCCCCTCAAGTCCGGCATGGACCACAGCGGTTTCCGCCTCGACGTCTCCTTCCGCACCGAGCACGGTGAGGCCGCGCCCATGGAGGTCATCCGGGCCTGGCGTACCGGCCGCTCCCTCGTGCCCCTGCTCGACGGTGGCTACGCGCCCCTGCCCGTCACGTGGCTCAAGGAGCACGGAACCCTGCTGCAGGAGCTCCTCGAGGCCCGCGACGCCAAGGGGCACGTGCACCGCAACGCCACCGCCGCGCTGGTCGAGCTGCTGGAAGACACCGACGCCGACGTCCCGCCGGACCTCGACAAGCTGCGCCACTTCCTCGAAGCGGGCGAGGGCCTGCCCGAGGCGCCGCTGCCCAACGGCTTCAACGCCGAGCTGCGCCCCTACCAGCTCATCGGCTTCCGCTGGCTGCGCTTCCTGCAGGACATGGAGCTCAACGGCGTCCTGGCCGACGACATGGGTCTCGGCAAGACCGTCCAGGCCCTCGCGAGCATCGCCTCCACCAAGGGCCGCTCCCTCGTCGTGGCCCCCACCTCCGTGCTTCCGAACTGGAAGCGCGAGGCGGAGCGCTTCCTGCCCGGCGTGAAGGTCAACCTGTACCACGGTGCCGGTCGCAAGCTCGACAAGCGATCCAAGATCACGCTCACCTCCTACGCGCTGCTCCGGCTCGATCTGGCCCAGCTGCGGGAGCAGGAGTGGGCCTACCTCGTCCTCGACGAAGCCCAGGCGATCAAGAACCCCGACTCCCAGACCTCCCGCGCCGCCTTCGCCGTGCCCTCCACGCACCGGCTGGCGCTCACGGGTACCCCCGTCGAGAACCGCCTCGAGGAGCTGTGGAGCCTGTTCCGCTTCCTCATGCCCGGCCTGCTCGGCAGCAAGACCACCTTCCGCGATCGCTTCGTCCGTCCCATCGAGAACGGCGAGAACGGTGCCCAGAAGGCACTGCAGAAGCGTGTGCGGCCCTACGTGCTGCGCCGCCTGAAGCGTCAGGTGGCCGACGACCTGCCGGCCCTGACCGACATCGTCATCCGCTGCGAGATGACCAACGCCCAGCGTCGGGTCTACGAGACGGTCCGCCAGTCGGCCCGTCGCGACGTCATGGAGGCACTGCAGGAGACCGGCGGTCGCTACCACATGCAGGTGCTCGAGGCGCTGCTGCGCATGCGCCAGGCCTGCTGTGATCCGGCGCTCGTCCCGGGCCTCGAGGACTCCGACGTCGGTTCCTCCAAGCTCGACAAGCTCGAGGAGCTGCTGGTGGATCTGGTGTCCGAGGGGCACAAGGCGCTGGTCTTCTCCCAGTGGACCAGCCTCCTGGATCGCGTCCAGCCTCGTCTCGACGCCCTCGACATCCCCTGGATCCGCCTCGATGGATCCACCAGGGATCGCCAGGCCCTGATCGACAAGTTCCAGGATCCCGATGGTCCTCCGGTCTTCCTGCTCTCCCTCAAGGCGGGTGGTACCGGTCTGAACCTCACGGCCGCCGACTACGTCATCCACCTCGACCCCTGGTGGAACCCGGCGGTGCAGCAGCAGGCCACCGACCGTGCCCACCGTATCGGTCAGACCCGACCCGTCGTCTCCTGTCGCCTCATCGCCCAGGACTCGGTGGAGGAGCGCATCCTCGAGCTGCAGGACGCCAAGAAGGCCCTGGCCGACGCCGCCCTCGGTGAGTCCGCGGGTCTGCTCAAGAGCCTGTCCATCGACGAGCTCCGGGCCCTGTTCGACGACCTCTGATCGGGCTGGGTGGCGGGGGCGGCTTGCTGTATGCTGCCCCCGAGCCGCCCTCGGAGCTTGCCGTGACCTCGCCCTCCCGTCGCTGGAACCTGTTCGTCGCCCTGTTGTTCACCTTCTCGGTGATCACCCTGGGCGGCGTGCTGCAGCTGTGGTCCGTCGTCCATGGCCAGCTCGACGAGGGCGAGGACGAAGACGATCTTCGCACGGTCGTGGTGGCAGCCCGGGATCTGCAGGCAGGTGAGACCATCTCCCTCGTGGATCTGCAGCTCGTGGAGGTGCCGGAGGCGATGCTCCCGTCGCACCACGACGAGGAGGCCGGCATCGACTGGAAGGTCGTGCCGTTCACCGAGCTCGACGACGTGGTGGGTCTGCGTCCCCGTCTTCCGATCCTCGAGGGGGAACTCATCCGTCCGGAGCGGCTGGCAGACGGCCACTCGGGCAAGGGCCTCAACGCGATCATCCCTGCCCGCATGAGGGCCTACTCCGTGGGCATCTCCGGCGATCGTGCCCTCGCCGGGCTCCTCCAGCCCGGGTCCACGGTCGACATCCTCGTCCAGCAGCGCAACGAGCGCGGGCGCGTGGAGACCCGACCCCTGCTCCAGCGTGTGCCGGTGGCCGCCGTGAACGCACGGCTCGAGGGCGAGGAGAAGACGGCCTCCCGGCAGAAGTCCTCTGCCTCGGTCACCTTCCTGGTCAGCCCGGAACAGGTGACGACCCTCGCGGAGCGCAGCGCGGGCTCCCTGTCCCTCGTCCTCCGCAACGGCCTCGACGGCAAGGAGGAGCTCCTCGGCGGCATGAGCGTCGACGGCTTCCGGGCCCTCTTCGCGCCCAAGCCCAAGCCCCTGCCGAAGCCGGAGGCCAGGCAGGCCCCGGCGCGGCCGAAGACCCTCGTGAAGAAGAAGGTCGAAGAGGGGGAGGTCATCATCGACGAAGGTGCGAGGGAACGGCGCTACGTCATCGAGAGCGACACCGACGCCCCAGCAGGAGAAGACCCGTAGCCAGCGCCAGGCCGAGCCAGCGGCGGGGCAGGGAGCGGGGACGGCCGGTGGTGAAGCGGGCCTGCAGGTGTCTGGGGCGCTTCAGATCGCCCTGGTCCGAGGCGAACGGCAGGGTGCCCGAGACGACGCCGTCCGGTCGCCAGACGCCCGACCAGCCGGACTGTCCGGCCCGCACGACGGGCAGGTGGGTGTCGAGTGCGAGCAGCCGGGCCGCGAGCCAGTGCCAGCGGGCCAGGGTGGGGGTGAGCCAGGCGTCGTTCGCCTGCCAGACCCAGGCGTCCTGGTGGGAGGGGAGAGGTCGTGGCCCGAACGCCGACCAGCCGCTGTAGCACTGCAGCACGCCGAGGTCGTGCCCACCGATGCGCAGGGTCCGGCGCCCGTCCGGACGGTGCATGGGCGGCAGCTCGACACCGGGGACGGGTCGCGGCTTGGCCAGGCGGGCAGGGGACGCGCCGGGCGACAGCCACCAGGTGGAGCCCGCGTGCACGCCGGGGGCGGAGGCGCCCAGCAGCACGTCGGTGGCGGCCGGAGCCGGCGGTGGCTCGTCGATGGGCCATGCGGACTCCCCGGTGACGACGAGGTCCACGCCGCCTCGACGGAGCAGGGGGGCCAGGGCCCGCATCCGCTCCTCGTACAGGCTGCCTCGACGGCCATCGAAGGGACCGACGTCGGAGGCGAGGAGCCGGACCGACATGGGGTCCGGGTCCCGTCCGCCCCAGGGGCCGCCCGCCAGCGCGCCGAGCCAGACGAGCAGGGCCAGGGCTCCCCGGCGCTGCCACGACACCAGGGACAGGTGCACCAGGGCACCCATGACGGTGGCGCTGCCCAGCCAGGGCAGGACGACACCGGCCCCGGGCGCGAGCGACAGGGGAAGCTGCAGCGTGACCGGCAGCAGCGTGAGCAGGGACGCCGCTCCGTGCAGGGAGGCCCACAGCAGACCCGCGGCCAGCGGCCACCGACGTCCCAGCATCAGCGTGGCCATGAGCCCGACGGCCCACCAGGCGGACTGGGCGATTCCGAGCAGCGCCCAGCGGCCTTGCGGCAGTCCGAAGTCCACCATGACCTGGCGAAACGGCCAGACCCAGCCCCACCACCACAGGGAGGCCACCAGCAGGCACCGGCCGGCACTCGCCCGTCGGTCGTCGGTCCACAGGCCGCCGAGGAGCAGCGTGGCCCCCACGGTGAGGGCACCCCAGGTCATTTCCGGCTGGACACCGGCCCAGCAAAGGCCTAGTGCCCATGCAATGGCCCAGCGGAGGGCCTCTCGCCCTCGGGGCGGGTCAACCTTGGACATCGGGGTGGACATGGGGCGTTGGTGGCTCGTGGTGGGGGCCTGCACCTGGGCGTGCGCACCCAAGCGGCCCTCCGTGGATAGCACGACTGCCCCCGCCGCAGAGCTTCGCGTCGCCTACGCCAGGGGCATGGTGGCCTGGCAGCACCGGGATCCGAAGGGCTTCGGCAAGGCCACGGTGCCGTTGCGGCCGTACCTGCGGACCGATCCCGAGGCGGCAGCCGTGATGGCGGATCTGCTCACGATGTGGGGCGACTACATGGGTGTGGCCCAGGTCCTCGACCCCTGGGAGCCGGTGATCCGGGAGCACCCCGTGCTGTGGCGCGCCAAGGGGCGCCTGTGGGCCTACCAGAAGCGTGGCATCGCGTGGCTCATCAAGGCCGCGGAGGCCGGCGAGATGGATCTGTACAGCGAGGCCTACCGGCTCGCGCCCGCCCAGCGGCAGGCCGCCGTGGCCACCCGCTGGTTCCGACACGAGCTGGCCCCCTGGCAGGAGGACGACCGCGCGTGGGCGGCGTACGAACAGGGGCTGTACGACCTGGCCTCCGAGGGGTTCGGACGGGCCATGACCTGGGTCGCCACACCGTACATGCTGGACGCCTGGATCCAGAGCGCCGCGGCATCCTGCCGCATCGGCGATGTGTGGGCCTGGTCGTGGGATCAGGAGGCCTGGCACGGGGGGCGGGGATGGCAGGCGCCGCTGCTGCGCCTGTCGGCCTACACCGGAGACGCGGAGCTGTGGGCCAGGCTACGCGATGTTCCTGCCCAGCCTCCGCTGGCACCGATGATGGCCTGCGACACCCCGGACCCCATCCCCGAAGGCTGTGAGGGGCTCCCCGCTGCACTCTCCGCCTGGAGGGCCGATCCAGTCTCCATGTCGAACACGTTGGACTATGCAGACCGCCTCGGGGCTTGTGAACAGGTGGACGAAGCTGTCCGCGTCCTGGACCGTGCGTTACAGGCGCTCCGTCCGACGGAAGAGCGGGCCAGAATTCAGCAGCGGCGGGCCTGGTGGGCCGCGCAGGGAGATGGGCAGTGAAGCGTGCGTGGCTTGGGCTGATGCTGGCGGTGGGTCTGACCGGCGGGTGCCGGAAGAAGGATCCGGAGCAGGTGCTCGCGAGGCCGTCCGGCAAGCGCGCCAGCATCCAGGCGTTCCTCGACACCCTCGAGGCCCGCGAGGTGCCCGAGTCCGTGCAGTCCCGCTTCCAGGTGAAGATGGACTCGGACAAGCTCGGCATCCACGCCCCCCCGCTGGCGGGCGGCCTCGTGGTGGATCAGCCCGGCAGGATGCACCTCGCCGTCATGGCCCCGGTCACGGGCCCCGTGCTCACCGTCACCTCCGACGGCACGTCCGCCGCCATGATGAACCGGCAGGACAAGGAGTGGGTGGTCGTCGACGACCTCGACGAGCTGCTGTCCGAGAGCCTCGGGTCCGACTTCGGCGCCGAGCAGCTCGTCGGCATCTTCGTGGGTGATCTGCCCCTGACCGACGAGCAGTGGTCCCGCGCCACCATCAAGGACGACGAGGCCATCATCCGCCTCGACGGCGTGGCCGGTGGCAACGTGCGCGTGATCATGGACGCCAACCTCGCCGTGCCCCGCGAGGTCGTGATCATCGACAAGAAGGGCCTCGAGGCGGTCACCGCCACCTACGAGCCTTTCATGGTGGTCGACCAATACCTGATGCCGTCCGCCCTGTCCGTGCAGGTCCCAAGTGTGCAGCTGCAGCTCGACCTGCGATTCAAGAGCTGGCAGCCCGGTCCGGTGCCTGCGTCCGCGTTCAACCTCGAGCCGCCGTCCGGCTTCGACGTCATGACCGTCGACGCGTTCCTCGAGCGGGCCAAGGCAAAGCGCACTGAGACTGAAGGCCGCTGAGGCACGTGCCGAAGTACTCCGTGCAGTATCCGTCGGAGTACCTCATGAGCGAAGAGACCGAGCCGGTGGTCGAGCCCAGCGTGGCCATCGAGCAGGAGAAGACCCGCCGGGCGATGATCGAGGCGGTCACCACGGTGGTCCTCGTGGTCGTCTACCTGCTGTTCACGCTCCTGCGCACGCCCTCAGAGAAGGTCGTCCCCATCGAGTCCTGAGGCCGCCGGGCGGGCGTCCACCAGCCTCAGCTGCAGGCTGCGTCGGCCGCGCCAGTGGTTCTCCTGCACGCAGACCAGCAGGTCGACCGGGCCCTCCATCGTGGAGCGGTGCTCGGCGGCCCGCCACCACACGGCGTCGACCGAGCGGCCTCCATGCCCCGGCACGCGGCCCTTGAGGTGGTCGGCGTCCTTGCCCATCAGGCGCAGGCCCTGCATGCGCACCCCCCGAAGCAGGAAGGTGGGCTCCGGGTTGCCCTGGCCGAAGGGACCGAGCAGCTTCATGTCGGCCATGAGGCGGTCGCCGACCTGGTCGACCGACAGCTCGGCGTCGATCGTGCGCTCCGGGGCCGGCACGTCCTTGCCCTGGAGCTCCTGCACCCAGGCATCGAGGCGCTGCCGCATCTCGTCGATGCGATCGGTGGGCACGGTGAACCCGGCGGCGGCGGGGTGACCCCCGAACTTGACCAGCAGGTCGCTCACCGACTTGAGGGCCTCGACGGCGTGGACGCCGGGCACGCTGCGCACGGAACCCACGGCGAACTCGCCCTGGATCGACAGGACGGCGCAGAAGCGGTGGGTCTGCTCCTTGAGGCGGGAGGCCACGATGCCGACCACGCCCCGGTGCCAGCCCTGATCCTCCGGACCGGCGCAGATCACCGCGTGGGGCGGGTCGTCGGGGTCGATCTGGGCCAGGGCCGCCTTGGCCACCTGCTCCTGCAGGTTGCGTCGCTCCGTGTTGAGCTGGTCGAGCTCGGCGGCGAGGATCCGGGCCTTCTCGGGATCCCGTGCGCTGAGCAGCTCGATCACGTGGGTGGCCTTGTGGATGCGACCGGCGGCGTTGATGCGGGGTCCGATGCGGTAGCCGAGCTCACCCTCGGTGATCTGCCCGGGGGTGACGCCGGAGACCTCCAGCAGCGCCGAGAGGCCAGGGGTGTGGCGTCCTTCGTTGAGCTCGCCGAGGCCGAGCTTCACGATCGCCCGGTTCTCCTCGCTGACCAGGGGCACGAGATCGGCCACGGTGCCGATGGCGGCGAGCTTGAGCAGGCTCATCAGCACGCGCTCGTAGCTCGGGTGGTCCTTCAGCAGCGCCTGGGCCAGCTTGGTGGCCACGCCGCACGCCGCCAGGTGGGGGTTGGGGTAGCTGCAGGCCTTCTGGGGCGGGCAGAGGACGATGGCGTGCTCGGGGACGGACGCGCCGTCGGGGAGGTGGTGATCGCAGATCAGCACGTCGAGGCCCAGGCGCTTCGCCTCGGCGACCGGCTCGTGGTCGCGCACGCCGATGTCCGCGGTGATGATCAGCTGCACGCCGTCCTTCGCCGCCTTGCGGATGCCCTCGATGGACAGCCCGTAGCCTTCGGTGAAGCGGTCCGGGATGTGGTAGTCCAGCGCCACCATGGGATCGGCGATGCGGAGGGCGGCCTGCAGGATGAGGGAGGAGGTGGTGCCGTCGACGTCGTAGTCGGTGATGATGCGGATCTTCTGCCGGCTGCGGAGCGCGACCCCGATGCGTTCGATGGCCGCATCCATCCCGCACATCAGGTAGGGGTCGTGCAGCTGCGACAGGTCGGGCTCGAACGCGCTGCGGGACAGCGGCAGCGGGCGGCTGGCCAGCAGGCGGGCGGCCGCGGGGTGCCAACCCTGGTCGAGGGCGGCGTCGAGGCGCTCGTGATCGGTGCGCTGGAGCACCCAGGCGGTGCCGGTGAGCGAGAGCGCCGCAGGGTCGTGGGGGGACATGGGGGCCTCAGACGAAGTAGAGGTACCCCATTAGCAAGCCCAGCACGACTCCGCAGAATGTTCCTCCCACGCCGTAGGCGATGGCGGGCAGATCGGTGGAGCTGGCGCGGGGCGATGTGGTGCGTTCCGCCTTGCGATGGCTCTGGGTGACGCTGCTGAGGAAGTCGTGCTGCGTGCCGCCTGGCTCGATGAGCAGGGCGAGCTTGCGGTCGGAGCCGTCCTCCCGGCGGACGATGGTCTCCATCCGGATGCGACCATTGCGGAGCTGCCCGCCGATGAGGCGGATGGGGATCGACTCCTTGAGCTCCTTGGGCCGCATGATGATCTCGGCCGTGGCGGGCAGGGCGGTGGGGGCCCTTGTGGAGATCGCGCCCGTGCTGGCCATGACCTCGGCGTGGCCGAGGATCGCGTCGACGTCCATCTCCTGCTGGGTGCGGGTGATGCGGGTGAGGGTCAGGGGGGCGCCGTCGTCGCCGACGTTGTTGCGCAGGCGGGTGAACGCGGCGGCGAGGATCGACTCGTGGGTGGCGATGATGCCGGTGCCCTGCCGCGCGATGGCCTCGAACACGGGGAAGCCGAAGGAGGCGAGGGACTCGACCACCCGCAGGGCAGGGCGGGCGTTGGGGGCGTCGGTGTGGTTGACCTGCAGCACGAGGGGAAGGGAGGTGAGCTCGAGGCCCCGCCCGGCGAGCAGGGACTCCAGATCCAGCACCGCCGCGTGGTTGTCCTCCATGCGGTTGGCCCGGGCGTCGAGCACCAGCACGACGGCGTCCACGCCGCTGATGTAGGGCTCGCGATCGAGCAGCAGATCCGCCCCGGCGGGAACCGACGAGAGCCGCACGAAGGTCTCGAAGCCGGGGATCACGGGCTGCTCGGAGGGCCGGTAGCGGAAGTGCCACACGCGCTCCCGGCGCTCGGGCACCGCATCGCGCTTCAGATCGCTCTTCTGCCGGGACGGCAGCACCCGGTGGAGCTGGCGGACGTTGGTGGCACAGCCGGACTGGGCAGGGCCGAAGTACACCACGCTCATCGTGATGGTGCGCTCGGCGAAGTCGATGTGGGCCACGGATCCCTCGGGTCACGCAATTCGGGGCCAGCATACAAGGCGGGAGGGTGGATGGCCACGCGCACAAATGCCGGCCACCTTTTCCGCCACCGGTTGTGGCATGTTAGCTCACCGCGACCCTGCAGGAGTGCCCGTGTTCGCCTTGATTCCGTACTACCCCGTCCCAGTGATCCAGATCCCCCTTCCCGGAGGCAGCGTCCTGCCCATCCACGGCTTCGGCCTCCTGGTGGCGCTGGGCTTCCTCATCGGCGGCAACGTGGCTGCCAAGCGGGCCGCTCGAGCAGGCCTCGACGGCGCGGCGATCGACAAAGTGGTCGGTTGGCTGGTGGTCGGCACCTTCGTCGGCGGCCACGTGGGCTACGGCCTGATGTACGACTTCGGCAACTACATGGCGAACCCGGTCGAGTTCCTCAAGGTCTGGCAGGGGCTGTCGTCCATGGGCGGCTTCGTGGTCTGCGTGCCGCTGGCCTTCTGGTTCTTCCACAAGAACAAGCTGCCCATGCTTCCCTACATGGACTCCCTGGCCATCGGCATGGGTGTGGGCTGGTTCCTCGGCCGCATGGGCTGCACGGTCGCCCACGATCACCCGGGTACACCGTCCACGGCCGCCCTGGCGAAGTACTGCCGCCCGGTCGAGGGCCACACCCTCGACATGCCGAGCTGGCTGTACCTCGAGGGCAAGGAGCTTCGGTGGGGGCCCTGCCGTGATCTGGCCGAGCCGGCCGTCACGGCGCTGACCGACACGGTCCCGGTCGACTACGCCGGCGTCGTCGGCGCCCACGACATGGGCTTCTACGAGGCCCTGTGGTCCCTCGGCGTGTTCCTGCTGTTCCTCCTGCTGGATCGCAAGGCCCACAAGCCGGGCTTCTTCATCTCCCTCATCGGTGTGCTGTACGCCCCCGTCCGCTTCTACATGGACTTCCTGCGGCCCGAGACCACCGACGGCCGCTGGTTCCTCGGCACCCCCATCGAGATGACGCCGGGCCAGTTCTGGTCGATCGTCCTCGGCGTGGTGGCCATGTGGGGTCTCATCCGCTCCTTCCGGTCCGATGCGAAGCCCTACGGCCCGTCCCAGCCCGCCACCCCGGAAGAGGGTGGGCGCATGGCGGCGTCGGGAGAGTGAGATGAGCGAGCCGCGGTTTCGGATCGAAGGCGCCTCGGACCCCATCACGGAGCGCGGGCTGCGTGGTGGCCTCGGCCGCGGCGAATTCTCCGGGCTCGAGCAGGTGGTGGCCGAAGATGGCACCACCGGTCTGCTCTGCGATCTGCCGGTGTTCGCAGAGGCCGTCCCGATGATGAAGGGAGACGATGCCCTCGAGGTGGCGCTGGTCCGCGAGCGAGGCAAGCTGAAGAGGGCCCTGCTCAAGACCTGGCCATTCGTGATGGTCATCGTCATCATCTCGATCCAGCTGGCGGCCTCGGTGATGCCGGCCGAGGGCTTCATTCCCATCGGCATCATGGCGGTGCTGGCGTTGGTGCAAGGCCGCCACGCCCTTCCGTCCTGGCGAAGGATCCGACGGGCCTCCAAGGCCTCCGACCAGCGCAGCAGTGCGCAGCTCGAACAGTCCCTCGCCGGGGATCTGGCGGCCGACGGCCTCGGCGGTGAGCTGTCCGAGGTGGATCAGGCCATGCGTCGCCTGCGGCAGCAGCGGGATCGTCTGGCGGCGCGGATCGAGGCCGAACGCGCCCTCGGCATCGAGCAGCAGCTCGACGCGGTGCAGAGCCAGATGGGTACCACCACCAGCCCGGCCACAGCATCTGCGCTGCAGGCCGAAGCGGCGTCCCTGCAAGAGCGACTGCAGGCGCTGCACGGGGCGGAGGACACCCTCGCCGAGCTCGAGTCACGGCTTCGCACCTACGACCACCAGGTGGCGTCCCTGAAGACCCTCCTGGCGCAGCGCGGGGGGCTCGAGGCAGCCGACGACAGCCTGATCGACGAGGTCAGGACGTTGCGTCGGCGGGTGGCGGCCGAAGCCGAGGCACGCAGCTTCGGCCGCCCGCTCGGACCCCGCTAGGGGCCCGGTCCGGATCAGACGGCCGCGATGTGGGTGACCTCACCCTGGCCCTTGCCGATGGCCTTGCGCAGCGCCTTCTCGGCGTCGGTCTTGTAGCGGCCCTTGCCGGTGACGGTGATGGTCATCGTCCACTCGCGCTCGGGGTGGTCGGCCTCGAACTGCTCGGACAGGTCGGTGTCGAGCTCGGCGTCGACCGGGCCGAGGGCCATGCCGGAGGAGGGGATGCCGAACACCTTGCGGGGCTTCATCTCGCCCTCTTCCAGGTGGGTGCCCAGCAGCGCGATGGCGGCCACGTCGCCCACCTCGTAGACGTTGGTGAGGTTGGCGACGATCGTGAGCTCACCCTGCTCGGGGCTCTCGAAGGTGTAGATCCACAGCTTGTCGGTCTTCTCGTGGGCGGTCTTGCTGGTGACCTTCATGGCGCGGACGGGCATGGTGCCTCCAATAGGGGGTGGGTGCCGGTGTGGGCACGGGGCCAGCCCGGATAACCCGATCACGGCGGCCCTACAGGCCCGGAGCAGACGAGCCACCGCCAGGGGGACCGCCGCTGCCTCCCTGGGTGGGACTGACCGACGCCTGCACGCTCACCGTACGTGCCGTGACCTGCTGCTGGCCCTCCTTGCACTCGAACCACACGGTGCTGCCCACCCGTTCGGCGGCGAGGGCGAAGGTGCGCCCCGTGCCCGCGTGGGTGGCCTCGGCCAGGTACACGTCGTCCGGCCCGTCGAGCTGCAGCGTGGCCAGCAGGCGTCCGTCCTCCTGGGGCTCACAGGGCAGCGTGTGGTCGAGCAGCAGGGCATCGACCTGTTGGCCGACGGGGACGGTACAGGCGCCGAGCGCCAGGAGGGGAAACAGGCGTGTCGCCATGGTGTCTCCTTGGAATCGTTCGGCGCGGACCATGGCAGATGGCGGTACCGGTGTCCAACACCTGACCGTCCGCGCGCCACCGGGGCGTGACCCGTGTCGCCTCGACGGTGCAAGGGTGGAACAGTCCCGTCGACATCTGAGACGGGTGAAAGTCCGTCCGCGACCCAATCGACCAGAATCTGTCAACTGATGCGCCCGACCTCCACGGTGGGCGGCACCGCGCCACCACCGGCGTGGTCACCTCCCGGGGAGTCTCCCGATCGAGAAGCGAGGAGGGGGGCGGCTAGTGGCGCATGAGACCATCGCGTGGCCGAACCCCATCAGGAGCGTCTCAGGGCCTGTTTTGCGTCGCTGGATGGTGACAGAACATGACGCGGATCGCCTGATGTCAAGGTTGTGCACCCCAGGATGTCGTCAGCATGTCATCGAACTGAGACCGTCCGGTCAAAAATGTGTGGCTGATCGTTATCTCGATAGCTAGCGTCCAAGGTGGCTCATGCTGAATGGGGGTCTTCTTGACGGCGTACAAGGCAGCTTGGCCTGTTGTCAACGGTTGTCCCCGCATGTCGCAGGCATGTAAGCTCACGCTGCCGGGTGGTCTGCGAGCGCAGGCTGAGAGAAGGCAATTCTCGGGTCGGCCGGGCTCAACGCCCCCGAAGACCCACTCTTGGAGGGAGAAAACTGATGTATAGGACTCTGGCCTTGCATCTCGTGCTGGCACTGGTCGGCTGTGGTGATCCCGCAGACGACAGCATCGTTGTCGATCCGACGGATACGTTCGTCGATCCGATCGAAACGCAGGACGAGACTCAAACGGGCGATTCCGACACCGGACCGACCGGTGAAACCGAAACCACCGGCGGCACCGGCAAGGGTGAAACCGGCAGTACCGCTCCCACGGGCGTGGTGTGTGACTCCGGTGACACCGGCGTCGAGTGCCGCCCTGACGACACCCACACCGATCCCGTCATCGAGACCGGCTGTGACTCCGGCGACACCGACTGCATCGTGGTGCCGGTGGACTCGGGCTGTGACTCCGGCGACACCGACTGCATCGTGGTGCCGGTGGACTCGGGCTGTGACTCCGGCGACACCTCGCCCTGGTGCGACACCGGTCCCGTGGATCCGGGCTCGGAAAGTGGCCTGGCGTGTGAATCCGCCGACACCTCGGCGGAATGCCAGCCCGATCCGTGTGCGCTGACCTTCGAGTTCACCTCCGGCACCTACGGAGCTGAGATGTCGGTCGAGATCCTCGACCGCGACGGCAACGTGGTGGCCGACTGGGATGGCGTGAGCGACGGTGGCTTCACCAACTTCACGGCGAGCACCGCCACCTGGACGGTCTCCCTCGACCCCGACGACATCACGATCGTCCTGCTCGACTCCTACGGCGACGGCTGGAACGGCGCGACCGTCGAGGTCACCACCATGTCGGGTGAAGTGGTCGCAGACATCTCCGACTTCACCAGCGGCAGCAGCTACGACATCGACTACCGCCACGACTGTGACGGTACGTTCGTCGCGGACACCTACTGCGACAGCGGCGACAGCGGCAACTTCTGCTGGCCTACCGTCGAAGCCTGCACCATGGAGTTCAGCTGGACGGCGCAGAGCACCTGGTACACCGGCGATGCCTTCTTCAGCGTCTACGATGAAGACGGCAACCTCGTCTTCACCGAGAACTTCGACAACGCCACGGGCTGGGATCGGGAGGAGATCCTCTCCTCCGGCAACTACTACGCCGTGATGTACTACGACTACGGCTACAGCCCGCTGTCGAACGACTTCTCCGTCACCGAGACGTCCACCGGCGAGACCGAGGCGACCATCTCGATGGATCTGTCCGGTTACGACTGGGAGTGGTTCACCGTCGACTGTGCGGACGACACCGCCTGGTCCGGTCAGGAAACTGGTTGGGAAGATCCGGAAGAGGGCGACATGCCTCCGGAGCTCACCCCGTTCTGGTCCGACACCTACGACACCGCAGATGATGGCAACTGTACCTTCATGCTGCAGATGGTCGGCCCCACCCAGCCCACCTGGCCCTACGACTACACGCTGGGCGACGAGATCGCCTACACGCTCTTCGACGACGAGAAGAACGTGGTCGACAGCATGGCCTTCAACGACGTCGACATCAACCGCAACTACATCCGTCCCGTCAACCTCGACGCCGGTCGCTACATGGTCCACCTGCAGGACTCCGCGGGCGATGGCTGGGAAGGCGGCTACCTGCGCGTCGTCACGCCCGATGGCGACATCGTCGAGAACCTGTACCTCGAGTCCGGCGAGAGCGACGACTACGTCTACCTCGACCTCGAGTGCGAGGGCGACACCTTCGAGCACTGGGACTCCGCGCCCGATCTCGAGAACGACACCGCCTGGTGGGCACCCGATCCGTACTTCGGCTGTCCGCTGATGATCGCGCTGAACACCGACGGCCGCGCCTACGAGATGGACTTCAACATCACGGATGCGGTCACCGGCGACATCGTCTACGCCTCCACGGATGAGTGGCTGGGCGGTATCGTCGAGTCCGGCGACGTCCAGTACGCGTCCCTGGCCCTGCCCGATGGTAGCTACAACCTGAACCTCATCGAGGACAACACCTACTACGGTGGTTGGAACTACTACAGCTGGGTCCGCGCCTACGACACCGAGGGTGGTTTCGTGGCGGGTGGTGGCCTGTTCGGCACCAGCGGTACCGCGGTCTACCCCTTCGACTGGGCCTGCACCACGGATACGTCCGCCTGGTGGCCCGACGAGATCGACGCCATGCGTGACGACTCCGGCTGGACCATGGGTCAGGGCTGGGCCGACACCGATCTGGCGGAGACCTGTGGCTTCACGGTCGAGGTCCTGACCCCCTACAACGCCTCCGGCGGTGCCTGGGAGATCTACGACCTGGAAGGTCACCTGCTGTACAGCACGACTGCCGGTGACATGACCAACAACTACGCCACGTACCACACCCCTGTCGAGCTCCCCACGGGCGGCTACCGCTTCCGGATGATCGACACCAACAACACGGGCTACAACAACTGGTCCTACCCCGAGAACTTCCGCCTGTACGACGCCTCTGGCACCCTGGTGGAGAGCTGGGGCATGGGTGGCTCCGGCATCGGAAGCGCCGACGAGTGGTTCATCGTCGACTGTCAGGACGACACCGACTCCGACACCTACACCTGGCCTTCCGACTGGTGTGAGCCGCTCCTCGACACCTCCATGGGCTTCAGCGACGGCGCCTGCTCCGCCGTGCTGCACATCGACGCCGGCTACGACTACTACGACATGGGCGTCACCCTCAAGGACTCCGATGGCAACGTCGTCATCGAGATCGAGCCCGGCGACCTGACCCAGGCCGGCGACTTCTACTACTCCATCGACTTCCCGAGCGATGGCTACCAGATCCTCCTCGAGGATGCTGCTGGCTACACCTGGGATTCCACGGCATTCGTCGAGGTCCTTCAGGGCGACGGCTGCGTCGAGGACATGGAGACGGTGGCGGGTCCCTGGGATGTGTCCTGGAACAACACCGAGGCCATCGGCGGTCAGTGGGATGAGTACTTCATCCACTCCTGCGGCGACGACACCGGTGACTCCTTCACCTGGGATTCCGGCTGGTGTGAGCCCATCCTCGACACGGCCGACGTCGCCGAGGGTGCCTGCTCCTACGTGCTGGCGGTCCGCTCCGGCTACGACTACGCCGACATGCAGATCACCATCACCGACTCGGACGACAACGAGGTCATCCAGATCGCTGCTGGCGACCTGACCGCCGAGGGTATGTTCTACTTCCCCGTGAACATGCCGACCGACGGCTACACCATCACCTGGTCCGACGAGAGCACCTGGAGCGAGTACTGGGACTACGACGCCTGGTTCCAGCTCATCCCCGTCGAGTCTGGCAGCCAGTGTGTGGATCTCGACTTCGATGGCACCGAGCAGTACACGCTGCCGAGCGGCTTCGGCGGCGAGCGCACCGAGTACCTCGCCCTGAACTGTGCCGAGGACACCGCCGACACCTTCTTCGAGTGGGACACCGACTGGTGTGAGCCCGTGCTCGATTCCGGTGAGCAGGTCTCCGGTGCATGTGGCTACGTGCTCGAGGTCCGCGCCGACTTCGACTACTACGACATGGTCATCGAGCTGACGGATTCCGAGGGCAACTCCCTCGTCGACATCCAGCAGAACGACCTGTCGAGCTCCGGCTACCACTACTTCCCGGTGAACCTGCCCTCCGACGGCTACCACCTGCACATGGAAGACGCGAGCGCCTGGAGCACCGCCTGGGGCACCAACGCACACGTCCGCCTGATTCCTGCAGACGGTGAGTGCCTGTACGAGGACCAGGCTCTCGAGAGCTACACGGTCTCCGAGTTCGGTGTGGCCGACGAGTACTTCATCCTCAACTGTGAGGAAGATACCGGCGACACCTTCAGCTGGGACACCGACTGGTGTGAGCCCATCCTCGACTCTGCCGAGATGCCCACCGGTGACTGCGCCTACGTGCTCGAGGTCGTGGCCGACTACGACTACCCCTACATGGCCATCAACATCACCGATGCCGACGGCAACGAGATCATCGACATCGCAGCTGGCGACCTGACGGCAGAGGATCGGTACTACTACCCGATCAACCTGCCCACGAACGGCTACACGATGACGCTGCTCGACGACTACACCTGGGGTATCTCCCAGTGGGGTCCCGATGCCTACGTCCGCCTCATCCCTGTCGAGGAGGGTTGCTTCGACCCCGAGGCGAGCGATGCAGAGGAGTACCGCGTCGACTTCAACGGCGAGGAGATCGTGAACTTCGAGGTGGACTGCGCCGACGACACCGCAGAGTTCGCCTGGGATTCCGCATGGTGTGAGGTCATCCTCGAGGATACCGCTGGAACCGGTGGTCTGACGGGCTGCGAGCAGCTCATCGATATCTCCACCTACTACGGCTACCAGATGGGTGTGGAGATCACCGACGCCTCCGGCACGGTCATCTTCGACATCGACTACAGCGACCTCGGCTACTACACCCAGTACTTCTACACGGTGAACATGCCCACGGGCGGCTACCAGATCACGCTGTACGACGACGGCGGCAACGGTTGGGCCGACTACGGTACCTACGCTCCCGGCGAGATCACCATCTACGAAGGCAATGGCGTCTGCATGGGCGAGGAGGCCATCTTCGGTCCCTACACCCTGCCCGACACCAACGGTCCGACCGACTACACCGACAACGAGATGTCCTTCAACATCTGGGTCGACTGTGCGGCCGACACCTCCACCGACACCGAGGACACCTCCTGGATGGGCGACTCCACCTGGAGCCCCTGACAGGTCCCCTCGACCATCCCCTCGCCACCTTCGGGTGGGGAGGGGAGCTCAAGGCCCCCGAGCTTCGGCTCGGGGGCCTTTTTTCGTGACCGGATCCGTCAGCGGATGTCATCGAGCTGCGATCACACGGTTGACTGGCACTGGACCTTGTCCTCGACCTCCTCGGTCCGTGGATCTACGACTTGTGAGGCTGAAGATCGGCCGGATTGGGGTGTGGCGGGACGGTGAAACTTTTACGTTGACACCTGCGAGTATGCGCTTTTTATGAGGGTTTCTCGGTTTGTGCCTTTTGGGCAGAGCAGGGCAGATCTGTCTCGACTTGTCGCCGCATTCCCCGGCTTTCGGTGACTCCGGGTCAGTATTGCTGCAAAAAACATGTCTGCCAGTTGTCTCGTGGATGTCACGAAGGCGTGCGATGTGCGTGGGCTTTCGGCGAGAATGTTTCGCCGTCGGCCGAAAACTGGCGTTTCAACTGAGTAATTCAGAGCAGTTTCTCTTTGCCCTCTCTTGACGTGTGGCGAACATGTCCGCGGGGCCTCACACGCCGTCTGCTAGTTCCCCATTTCGCCAGCACACCGCCAGTTGAGCGCCTACCCTGAGGCGCATGGTCGGTGGGTCCTGATCTCGCGCTGCACTGTGCAGCCTCGGACATCACTCGCTGGCACCGTTGGAGGAAGATCATGAACAAAACGCTGGCTCTGCATCTTGCGCTCGCGTTGGTCGCCTGTGGCGACACGACGCCGGACGACGAGAACCCGCTGCCCAGCGACAGCGGCATCGTCGATGACACCGGCGATTCCCAGGTCGTGGACACGGAAACGGGTGAGACCGAGACGGATCCCACGGACTCCGGCAAGGCCACCGACTCGGACACCGACCCCACCGATTCCGGTGAGGACACCAGTGTGGTGCTCCCCACCGACACCGACACGGACACCGACACCGATCCGGTGCTCCCCACGGGCGGTGACACCTCCGTGATCGTCCCCACGGGCGACACCGGGGATTCCGGCGACACCGGCCACAGCGGCGACACCGAGACAGGCGACACCGCACCGCCCATCGCTGCGTGCACCTTCGACCTCGCCCACTTCGCCTACCCGACGGTGGGCGCCCCGAACGTCGAGTTCTGGATCTACGACGAGGCGGGCAACGAGGTCTACTCGAGGACCTTCGTCCAGGGTAACGGCTGGTCCGATCAGACCGTGCTGCCCTCGGGCAACTACTACTCCGTGGTCAAGAAGGACGGCGGGCTGCTGTGGGACGACATCACGATCCGTCACACGGCGACCCAGGTCCTGGAAGCGACCGTCAATCCCCAGGTTGCCGGCATCGACGTGCAGTGGATGCAGATCGACTGCGCCGACGACACCGCCTGGGTCGAGGACACCGCCTGGTCGGAGCCCGATGTGGCCCCGACGCTGCCCCCCTACTGGGAGGACGACGGCACCAACGGTGACTGCGCCTACGCGCTGCAGGTCGTGGGCAACTACGACAGCTACAGCAACACCGGTGAGTCAGGGTTCGTGCTGTACGACGACCAGCGCAACGTGATCACCAGCCGCAACGGCAGCACCTGGCCCGACAACAACCAGGACACCGAGGTCCTGAACCTGTCGAGCGGCCGGTACCTGATCGACCTGATCGACACCAACAACGATGGTTGGAACGGCTCCTTCCTGCGACTGGTTGATGGCACCGGCGACATCGTCGACACCATCGAGCTCGAGTCCGGCGGCCAGGGCTACCACTATCTGAACGTGGACTGCCCGACGGACACTGCAGCCTACGACCCCTGGGACACCGATCCCGATCCCACCGACATCGACACCGGCTGGTACCTCGGCGAGCAGTACAACGGCTGTCCGGTGGTGTTCGCGGTCAACGCGCCCAACACCTACATCGCACCGGACATGAGCTTCTCGGTGCTCGACAGCAACGGCAACGAGGTCTACAGCTCCTCCGATGCCTGGCTGATGGGCCTGACCTCGTCCAGCGAGGTGCAGTACGCCTACACGGCACTGCCCGAGGGTGACTACAGCCTGATCCTCACCGACTCCGGCTACTCCGCTGGCTGGGGTGTGTGGGAATTCGTCCGTATGTACGGCGAGAACGGCGGCTTCATCGGTGGTGGTGGCCACTACGGTCCCAACGCCGACATGTCCTACCCCGTCACCGTCGAGTGCGGCGGCGACACCGGCAGCTGGTACGAGGACGAGATCATCGACCTCACCGACGACACCGGCTGGGGCGACATGAACGAGGCGTGGCGTGACACCGACCTGGCCGAGACCTGCGGCTACATGATGGAAGTCATCACGCCCTACAACGCATCCGGTGGTGGCTGGGAGATCCACGATCTCGAGGGCCACGTACTGTACTCCGTGGCGCCTGGTGACATGACCCAGGGCTACGCCGTCTACCGCACGCCGATCGAGCTCCCGACGGGCGGCTACAAGCTGAAGATGACCGACCAGAACGGCTCTGGCTTCAACTACTACAGCGTGCCCGACAACTTCCGCCTGCTCGACGCCGACGGAAACCTCGTCGAAGAGTGGAACATGGGCGGCTACGGCATCTCCCAGGCCACCGAGTACTTCCTGCTCGACTGCGCCGACGACACCGACGTCGCCGGCTGGGACACCGGCTGGTGTGAGCCGATCCTCGACTCCGGCAACTTCGCCTCGGGTGCCTGCGCGGCAGCCATCCACGTGGTCGGCAAGTACGACGTCAACACCATGGGTGTGCGCCTGACCAACAACGACGGCGAGGTCGTGGCCGACATCCAGCCCGGCGACCTGATCGACCAGGGTGACCACTACATCCCGGTCAACCTGACCAGCAACGGCTACCACATGGAGCTGTACAGCTCCGACAACACGACGTGGTCCTACGGCGCACTCGTCGAGATCATCGGTGCCGACGGCGCCTGTATCGACGACGAGGTTCTCGTCGAGGCGCAGACCCTGGATTCCAGCAACAGCATCGGCGGCCAGCGCGACGTGTACTTCACCCACAGCTGTGATGAGGACACGAGCGGCGAGTTCGCCTGGGATTCCGGCTGGTGTGAGCCCGTGCTCGACACCGCGGAGATCCCGACCGGCGCCTGTGGCTACGTGGTGCACATGCGTGCCACCTCGAACTACGACGCCGACGAGCTCCAGGTCACCATCAAGGACTCCGATGGCAACCAGGTGTGGCAGCTCGCAGCAGGCGACCTGACCGCAGCGGGCGACTACTACTTCCCGGTGAACCTGCCCTCCGACGGCTACGAGATCGTGCTCGAGGACTTCGGCACCTACAGCCAGTACTGGGCGTCCGGCGACTACGTCGAGATCATCCCGACCAGCAACGAGTGCCTGGAGGCCGAGCCCGTCACGGGTCAGCTGAACCTCGAGAACGGCCTGGGCGGCATCAAGTCCGAGTACGTCGTCCTCAACTGCGAGGAGGACACCGGTGACGAGTTCGCCTGGGACTCCGCCTGGTGTGAGCCCGTGCTCGACACCGCCTCCGAGGTGACCGGCACCTGCGGCATGGTGGCCCTCGTGTACGCTGGCTACGACTACGCCAGCCTCGAGGCCACCCTGACCGACTCCCAGGGCAACGTGGTGTTCGAGCTGAACGCCGGTGACCTGGATCGTCAGGGCTACCACTACCTGCCGTTCAACGCCCCGACCGAGGGCTACACGCTCCACATGAGCACGGCCCACAGCTACAACGACTTCTGGGCCAACAACGGCTACATCCAGTTCATGTCCGCTGACGGCGCCTGTGTGGACGAGTCCACCGCCACCGAGCAGTTCAACCTGCTGGCTTTCGGTGAGCGCACCGAGTACCTCACCTTCGACTGTGAGGACGACACGGCCGAGTTCGCCTGGGACTCCGGCTGGTGCCCCGGGGTGCTCGACACTGCGGACATTCCCACGGGCGACTGCGCCTACGTGGTCGAGGTCGGTGCCGGCTACGACTACACCGACATGGTCGTGAACCTCGTGGATGCCGACGGCAACGAGATCCTCGACATCGCGGCCGGTGACGGTCAGCTGTCCAAGGACACGATCCACTACTTCCCGGTCAACCTGCCCTCCAACGGCTACACCCTGACCCTCGAGGACAACAGCACGTACTCCACCTACTGGGACTCCGCTGCCTACGTCCGCATCGTGCCTGCCGATGGCGCCTGCCTGGACGAGGAGCTGGCCTCCGAGCGGTACAGCGTGCACTACGACGGCCTCGAGATCGTCAACTTCGAGGTGGAGTGCGGCGACGACACCGCTTCCTTCGGCGGCTGGGATACCGGCTGGTGTGGTGAGGAGCTCTTCGGCGACACCGCGATCGGCCTGACCGGCTGTGAGCAGCTCCTGCAGCTGACCACCTGGTACAGCGACAACGAGATGCAGCTCGAGATCACCGATGATGCCGGCAACGTCGTCTTCTCCGTCGACGGCGCCACGGACTTCGCGGCTCGCGAGGAGCTGTTCTACGCGGTCGACCTGCCGACCGGTGACTACACCATGACGCTCACCGACACCCAGGGTGACTCCTGGATCGAGTCCTACGGGATCCAGGGCTACAAGGCGGAGGCCACGCTGTACTACGGCAACGGCACCTGCATGAGCGACGACGTCATCACGGGTCCCCACACCAACGAGGACCTCGACGGGAAGACCGGCACGCCCGAGTCCCAGTCCTTCACCTTCTCCGTGGTCTGCGACGCCGACACCGCAGTTCCCTGAGCAAGCGCGGCCCTCCTCCTCGGAGGAGGGTCCGACCTGGTCCACGTAGCCCCCTGAAGCCCTCGGGTTTCAGGGGGCTTCCTCGTGTCGGAGCTTGCGCCGGAGCCTGGGCAGGGGAGCAGGTGGGGGGAGGGCGAGCAAGGTGCGCTCTGGTGGAGTCGATGGACACGAGGCCCCCTCCAAGGCACCATGACCCCATGACAGGAGCTGCCGATGGTGAAGCGGACGTTGGTGTTGGGAGTCATGGCGGCGGGCGGCGCGGCCTGGTGGCTGGGGCCGTCCCGGATGGCCGAGCTGTGGGAGGCGTTCTCTCCTGAGACCGCGATGGTCGACCTGCAGACCCCCGATGACGTGATCCTGTCCCGGCCGAAGGAGCGACGGCAGGTGGATGTGCCTGCTGGAGCCCTGGCCTCTTCCGGACCCACGATGGTGCTCACGGCTTCGAACCTCCGTTCCGGTGCCGGTGTCTCCCATGACGTCGTCCGCCAGCTGCAGCCGGGCGAACGCGTCGAGGCGGTCGAAAAGGGCCCGGTGGAGACCATCGCGGGACTCTCCGCTCCCTGGTGGAGGGTCCTCCTCGCCGACGGCACGGCAGGGTGGTTGTTCGGTGGTTCCCTCGGCTCCGTCAGCTGGACCCTGCCGGCAGACGCGCTCGGAGGGGATGCGGAGGTGGTCCTCGCAGCGCGGTTCGATGGTCAGGGGGAGCTTCAGGTGGGCGTGGCCAAGGAAGACCACTTCCACCTGGCCCGCATGGGCACGTTCGTCACCCCCACGGAGACCTTGCGCGGTGCCCGCATCGCCCTGCTCGATCCCACGGCGACGGGCATGCCCCTGCTTCACGTGTCGGTCGGCGACGACCGGTTCGAGCAGTGGTGGCTCCCCACCACGGACGGCCTGGAGTTCGTGGCCCGCACGGAGTTCGTCGAGGAAGACATCGGATACACGGCCACGGCCGTGGAATTCCGGCCGCGGCAGCGGCAGGTGGTGGTGCAGGACATCCTCGGCGAGTGGGTCGGCATGAACAAGGCCGAGGAGGAGCTCACCGCGCATGTGCTGCAGCTGTCGGCGAACGGCGTGGAGCGCGTCTCCTCGTCGAGGGATCGGCGCACGGTCACCCGGGAGCGGCAGGTGGATACCGACGCGAGCCCCTGACGTCGAGGTTCGCAAGACCAGCAAGGCCCCGGTGGAGAGAGGTCTCCACCGGGGCCTTCGGGCATGTACCGAACCGCAGGCTCAGTCGCAGGTGTGCTCGTAGGTGTCGGTCTCGCTGTACACACTCCAGCTCGTGATGGAGAAGTAGTAGACCTCCGAGCCATCCTGCTCGATCTTGAAGTAGCCGCCGTTCCAGCCGTCGCCGTAGCTCTCGCCGAACTCCAGATCGTAGGTGCCGGGCACAAGCATGGCGCCCTCGAGGGTGTCGGTGATGGTGGTGTAGGTGGAGCCGACCCAGCCGGGATCCTCGTAGACCACCTCGCCCTCGGGGGAGGTCATCGTGACGCTGATCTCGCCGCCCCAGGTGCCGGAGTACAGCGTGATGTCGACCGGGCACTCGAAGTGGTCGGCGACCTGGAAGGAGTCCTCGGAGATGTACGTGAGGTGCACCTCCGCATCGCCCACCCGGTGCACCTGGGGCTCGAAGCGGTAGACCCGGACATCGAAGTGACGGTTGCCGTAGGAGGCACTGACGTCTGACAGATCGAACTCGAACACACCGGAGTTGTCGGCGCGGTAGATCCGGTGGAAGGGGCCCTTGCGGCTGTCGACCTCGATCAGGACGACTTCGCTCTCGGAGGCGGGGGTCCAGTCGAAGATGACCTTGTTGGCGGCGGGGGTGAGCTCGCGGCGGCCCCGGTCGTCGGCGAGGCGCATCGTGGCGGGCTCGGGAATCGCGAGGTCGGAGGTGATGATGCCGGAGATGAGGTTGCCGCCGGGCAGCGACGCGTGCATCCGCAGGTTGTCGGTGGGGGGCTCGGGGAACGGCCGGGTGTAGAAGAACCGCTCACCGGACAGGCGCCTCACCCGCTCGGCGGGCTCGGCGTTGACCAGGATGTCGGTGCCGGCATCGGCCGCCACGTGCAGGGGGCGGGTGACGTCGAGCTCGGCTGCAGGCATCCAGGCGCCGGGTTCGGGCAGCTGGTTCCAGCAGTAGGTGTTGTCGACGACGCAGGGGGACGACAGGGGCACGGGGAGTGGATCCGTACCGAACGCCAGGCGAAGCAGGTGGGCTTCGGGGCGTGCAGCCGGCATGTGCTCCTCGGGGGTGTCGGGCGGCGCGCCTGCGCCCACGCGGGTGCGGTGCAGGTAGGCCATGTGGACCACGTCGAGGGGCTCTGCGTGGGAAGGCGTGGCGGTCTCTTCCGGGGGCGACGCCGTATCGGACGCCTGGGGAGTGGCGGTTTCCTCGGTGATGCCCTCGGGCATCTCGTGGGGGAAGGAGACACAACCGGTAGCGAGGGCTGCGAGCCAGACACTGGACCTGCTCATGGGACACCTTCATCGACAGTCGAAGTGATGCACGAGCGTACCACATGATTTTCTGACATGTTGCGGATGAGTTCCTGACATCCTTGCGGGGCCCTCTGGGAACGGGCCCAGATGCTCGAGCAGCGTTGTTTCGCTCGAAACGGATCTCTCGCGGGGTCGGGTGCCCGCCACCACATGGATCAACGTGGCTGGCGCTTCGTCTCCAGCCAGCGCTGCATGCGGGTGCGATCGGTGCCCAGACGGCGGAAGATGTCACGCTCCTGGGCCTGTGCGAACACGGGGAAGTCACGGTCGCGGGCGTAGCGGCCGGTGACCAGGTACACGAACGCCCGGAGGGCCGTGGAGTCGGGGGCGACCTCCTGCTGGGCCTGCCAGAACAGCCCGTCGCGGGAGCGGTTGTTGCCGTACCAGTAGCGCGCGAGACGCAGGTAGGCGCGGTACTCTGCGAGGACGCGCTCCGAGTAGTCGGCGCCGGACGCCCCCTCGCTCTCTGGGTGGGTGAGGCTGGTGCGGACGTGGTGGGCGGCCTTGCAGGCGCTCCGGATCGCCATGTCGACGCCACCTGACAGGATGGGATCCACGAAGGCGGCGGCGTCTCCCACCATCAGGAAGCCGGGGCCGTGCAGGCGAGGGTGGCTGTAGGACCAGTCCCGGTGGAAGCGTAGGGGCGCGGTGACCCGTGGGGGCGTGTCGATCGGAAAACGTGCGGTGTCGAGCATCCGCCAGAAGGCGTCCTCGGACAGGCGCTTGCGCGCGCGGCACACCACACCGACGGACGTGAGCTCCCGGGAGATGGGGATGAACCACGCCCAGCCCTCGTCGATGGCGTGGACCAGCTGGGCATGCCGGGCGAGGGGCCCGGGCAGGCCACCGGCGCCCTGCACGTAGGTGTAGGTGGCGGTGGCGCGCAGGTCGGTGGCCTGGGTGGTGGTGCCCAGGTGGCGGCCCATCAGGCAGCGGTGGCCCGTGGCGTCGATGACGACGTCAGCATCCAGCCTGGAGCGCACGCCCGCACGCTCCACCTCGACGCCGACACAGCGGCCATCGCGGAACAGGGGGGCGATCGCCTTTGCAGGCATGTCGATGCTGGCCCCTCTCCGGGCGGCCACCTGCAGCAGGAGGTGGTCGAACACGGCCCGGTCGACGTTGAGGGCGTACTCGTAGGGGCCACAGAGGAGGCTGGCCTCGGTGAGCGTGGGGAGGTCGGTCTCGAGGCGCTCGTCGAACAGCACCGACCAGGGGGCGTCGGACTCCCCCCAGCGGTACACGGCCCCGTACTTGCGACCGAAGCCCTGCTGGTGGAATTCGTCGCCGACGCCGAGCTGTTCCCGCAGGTAGTCGAACGCTGCCGGCTGCAGCGACTCGCCCACCTGGTGGCGGGGAAACCGCTGCGCCTCGAGGAGCGTGACGCGGATCCCCCACGTGGCCAGCAGCGCAGCCGTGGTGCTGCCGGCGGGGCCTCCGCCCAGCACGACCACGTGGGGTGGCCGGCCGGGGGGCAGGTGGTGGGAGGCACGCACCACGGGTCAGCCCTTCTGGGCGACCTTCTTGATGGCGGAGGTGACTTCCATGTCGGCGACGTAGCGGGCGATGCCGGGTAGCAGGCGGTTGAAGTTGTACACGAACTTGCTGTCGGCGCCGATCATGCCGTGGACCACGCCCTTCGAGATGCAGCCCGCGATGTGGTTGGCCACCTGCTCTGCCGTGTAGGTCTTCGTGAAGTTGTTGTCGGACTCCAGGGCCCACACCGCGGGAGGCTTGGTCTCGTTCTCCTTCTCGAGCCCCGGGGTCTCGGTGGTGGGCGGGTAGTAGATGGTGACCCGCACACCGTGTTGCTTGAGCTCCTGGCGGATGGACTCTGCAAAGCCGACGATGGCGAACTTCGATGCGCTGTAGGCGGCGTAGCCGTACAGGGGCAGGAAGCCCATCATGGAGCTGACGAGGCAGATGTCGCCGTGGCCCTGCTGCACGAAGTGCGGCGTGAGGGCGTGCACGACGTTGACGTGACCCATGAAGTTGACGGTCATCATCTTCTCGAAGTCGGCCGGGTCGCTGTCGACGAACAGGGACGGCAACGCGAAGCCGGAGTTGCAGATGAGGACATCGAGTCCGCCGAGGCCGGCGAGCATGCGATCACAGGCCTCACCGACGGCCTGCCGGTTGCCCACGTCCATGGAGACGCTGCCGTGGTTGCCGGAGGGGGCCGCCTGCTTCAGGGCCTCGACGGTCTCATCGAGGGCCGCCTGGCCGCGGGCGGCCACCCACACCGACGCGCCCTTGCGGGCGAGATCGAGGGCGGTTGCGCGGCCGATGCCCTTGGAGCCACCGACGATGAAGACCTTCTTTCCGCTGTAGAACGACATGGACCAAACCTCCTGGGCGCTGCAGTATCGCACATTCATGAACCTGCCGGAACGTCAGGTAGCGTTGCGGAGGGAAGGGGGCACGGCCCATGTGCGATGAGGGGCCCGCGGACCGGGAACCTGCAAGGGCCCCAAGCCCCCTGAAAAGACAGAAGGCCCTGCCGGCATGGTGCCGGCAGGGCCTTCGGAACGACCTCGAGCCGTGGGCTCAGGGGCACTCGTGCTCGTAGGCGAAGTCCTCTTCCTGGTACACGCCCCAGGTACCGTAGCCGAGGGTCTCGTTGAAGACCTCGTCGTCGTCCACGCTGATGGAGAAGTAGCCAGTGGCCCAGCCGGAGCCACCGCTGTCGGTCAGGGTGACCGTGTAGTCGCCGGGCTCGAGGTCGATGGTCTCCTCGTAGGTCGCGTAGTCGGCGAGCTCGTCGTAGCTCCAGATCTCGGTGCCGGCGGCGTCCTTGATGATCACGCCGGACTCGTATCCGTAGTAGGAGGCGACCATCTTCAGATCCGTGGCGCACTCGAACTTGTCGGCCACCTCGAAGGAATCCTTGGTGACGACGTTGACGTGGGCCGTGGAGCCGTCGGGCATCGACACCTCTTCGGGGCTGATGCGGATCACGTCGATGTAGAAGTAGCGGCTGGTGCCACCGCCACCCTGGGCGATGGGCCACTCGTACAGGCCGGTGTCGGGCACGCGGTACAGGCGGTTGAAGCCGTGGTTGCGACGGTCGACGGACACCAGGACGATGTCGTTGCCGTCGGACTCCCAGTCGAACTTGACGAACTGGGCGCCGGCACCGAGCTCACGGCGGCCGCGGACGTCGCTGAGCTGCATGGTGGTGGGCTCGGGGGCCACGAAGTCGGGCAGCAGGGTGCCGGAGATGGTCTCCTGGCCAGGCACGGTGGCGTGCAGGCGCAGGTTGCCCGAGGGCGCCTCCTCGAACGTGCGGCCGTAGAAGAAGCGCTCGCCGGACAGGCGCATGGTGCGCTCGGCCTCGACGGCGTTGATGAGGACGTTGGGGCCGACATCCTCTGCGCTGTGGGCGGGGCGGTCGACGACGATGTCGCTCATGTTCAGCCACTCACCCTCTGCGGGGAGCTGCTGGTAGCAGAAGTCCACGTAGGTGGTGCACAGGGCGGACAGCGGGGCGTCGAGCAGCTCGGAGCCGAACACCGCGCGGACCAGGTGGCTGCCGCGGCGGGCCGGAGGCTGCTCGGAGGGGTCGAGACCGTCGATCTGCTTGGCGCCCACGCGGGTCTGCTGCAGGTAGGTGACGGACACGTTGTCGATGGTGTCGTCGACCACCGGCGCGGTGTCGATGGGCTCGGGTGCGGTGTCGGTGGCCTCGATGGCAGCGGTGTCGGCGGGAGCTGCGCCATCGACATGCTCGAATTCCATGCAGCCGGTCAGGGCCAGCCAGATCAAGTGCTTCTTCATGGGGTCGCCTTCGTGAAGGGTCGTCACGGATCGTCAGCAAACCGTAGCATCGGATGGCTCCACCCGAAATAACGATCTGGCTCTTGACATCTGCTTGATGAAATCAAGGGGGGAGCTGTCGGTGCCCCCGCGAGGGTGTGACTGGATCACCCTGGTTCTATGGTGTCTTCCGCAACACCAGAGCCACCAGGAAGGGGGCGCCGATCGCGGCCGTCATGACGCCTACGGGCAGTTCTCGGCCGGGCAGGACGTGGCGCGCGAGCAGGTCGGCCAGGGCGAGGAATGCCCCGGCCGACAGTCCGCTCCAGGCGATGAAGCCCTTTCGACGACCGGGGGCGAGGCGGCGGACCAGGTGGGGTACCACAAGTCCGACGAACGCGATGGGGCCGGTGATCGCCACGGCGCAGGCCACGCCGAGGGAGCCCACCCACAGCAGCTCCGTCCGCAGCTTCACCGGATCGACGCCCACGCCATGGGCCTGGGCCTCTCCGAGCAGGAGGGCGTCGAGGGCCCGGCTTCGACGGATCATCAGCAGCCAGACCAGGAGGGCGGGCAGGGTGAACCACAGCACGTCGCGGTAGCCGACCGTCGACAGGGAGCCGAGGGACCACTGCACGGCCCGGAAGGTGGCGGACATGTCGGCGGTCGCCTGCAGACCCATCGTCAGGGCACCGGCACCGAGCGTGAGGGCCACGCCGGCGAGCAGGATGTCGTGGATGGATCGGCCGTGTGCCATGGCGAGGGCCGTGACCCCCAGGCTGAGCACGATGGCACCGGAGAAGGCGCCGCCCGCCAGGGCGAGGGGGTGGGCCAGGCCGGGTGCGAGGACCAGCACGGCGAGCGCGCCGAGGGTGGCGCCGGCGGTGGTGCCGGTGGTGGAGGGGGTGGCGAGGGGGTTGCGGAACAACGCCTGGAACACGGCGCCGGTTGTGCCCAGCACGAGACCGACGAGCAGGGCCATGAGGAGTCTTGGGACCCTCAGCTGCCACACGATGAACGGCGCGGCGTCCGGGTGGTCGGTCAGGCCTATCCAGGGGCTCGCGGCCAGCAGCAGGAAAGTGCCGAGGGTGAGCAGGGCCACGCGGGTCATGAGGGCCACTCCAGCTGCAGGCGTGGGCCCCGTGGGGTCTGCAGGATGTGGGCCTGCAACTGGTACAGGTCTCCGAGGTGCGACGCGAGATCGGGGGCGTCGGCGGGCAGGATCCACGCCATTCGCCCTTCTTTCATGCCTGCAAGGTGCACGCGTGGCAGATCCGGGGGCGCCAGGCTGGCCAGCAGGAGCGCCGGATCGTGCGTGATCAGCACCATGGTGGTGCCGGCGCGCCACCGATCCAGCAACAGGCGGTACACCTCCCGCTGGGTGCGCGGATCCAGGTGGTTCGCGGGCTCGTCGAGCATCCACAGGGGCGCCTGCTGCACGGCGAGGCGTGCGAGGTGGATCCGCTGTGCCTCTCCTCCGGACAGCGTGCGCAGGTCGCGCTGACGGAATTCGAGCATGCCGGCCCATCGCAGGGCCTCGGTGATGGCCTGCTCCTCCTGGGCCGCGGTGTCCGAGAAGCGGAAGCGGGCGGTGCGCATGGCCTCGTCGACCCGCAGGGACTCGCTGGTGTCGGTGTGCTGGGGCAGCCAGGCCAGGCTGGCGGCACGTTCGGTGGCCTTGAGGGATCCGATGGGGGATCCGCTCAGCAGCACCTGGCCTTCGTCGGGCCGGATCCAGCCGGTGAGCGCCGACATGAGGCTCGACTTGCCGGCGCCGTTGGGGCCGAGGAGGACCAGCAGATCCCCCTCATCCACGGTGAGGTCGACGCCCCGCAGGCGGGGGCGTGGCGAGCCCTTCAGGGAGAGGCGTTCTGTGCGGAGGAGGGGGTGGGAATCCCTTCTTTGAGCATCTCGGCGAATCGGAGCACTCCTGGACCGGCCGTCAGCAGGCCGTCACCGTGTACCACGTAGACCCGACCGGCGCCGGGGGCCGAAAGGGGTTGCAGATCGTCGAGGCTGTGCTTCAGCCGATCCACGTCCGCCGCGGGGAGGTCGTCTCCGCTCACGATCACGATGGTGGACGGATCCAGCTCCAGCAGGCCCTCGAGGGTGAGCGAGGGGATGCCCTCCGGAGGCGCGGTGATGGCGTTTCGCCATCCCGCCGCGTGCATGGCGGCGCCGTGCAGGCTGTCGGGCCGGATGTAGAACACCGGACCACGGCCCATGTCGTCGCTGGCGATGAGCGTGAGCATCACCGGACCCTCCGCAGGGGGCTCCTGCTTCAGTTCGTCGCGGAATCGCTGGGACAGGCGCCTGGCCTCGGCGGGGTGTCCGGTGAGCTCGCCGAGCCTGTCGATGCTGTGGGCGACCTGGCTGGCGGACAGCCAGGGCAGGGACTGCACGGGGGCGATCTCCCCGAGGTGCTCGGTGCGGTTGCCGGCGGCGTCCTCCATCACGACCATGGAGGGCCGGAGGGAGGCGATGACCTCGAGGTAGGGGGTCAGGCTGCTGCCTGCGTCGGGCCGGCTGCAGACCTCGGGGGAGGCCTGGCACCAGCTGGAGCGACCGACGATCTCGTCGCCGGCGCCGATCTGCTCGAGGACCTGGGTGACGGCGGGGCTCAGCGAGACGATCCGGGTCTGGTCCGAGGCCTTCTTGTCGGCCCGACCGCCGCAGGAGGCCGCGAGGGTGAGGCCGAGGGTGAGGAGGAGGGTGCGCATGGGGGCTCCGGGTCAGTCGATGCCGCCGAGGGTCAGGGTCTTCACGTCGAGGTACTCGTCGACACCGAGGTGGGAGCCTTCGCGGCCCATGCCGGATGCCTTCACGCCTCCGAACGGGGAGCTCGCTCGGCTGATGCGGCCCGTGTTGATGCCCACCATGCCCGCCTGCAGGGCCTCCGCCACGCGGAAGGTGCGGGCCAGGTCGGTGGTGTAGAAGTACGCCGCCAGGCCGTAGGGGGTGTCGTTGGCGAGGCCGAGGGCCTCCTCCTCGGTGTCGAACGGGAACAGCGCGGCCACGGGGCCGAAGGTCTCCTCCTGGGCGAGCGCCATGTCGGGGGTGCAGCCCGTGAGCAGGGTGGGGGACCAGAACGTGCCGCCGAGGGGGTGGGGCTCGCCGCCGAGCTTGAGGGTGGCGCCCCTGCGCAGGGCGTCGGAGACGTGGCGGCTCACCTTGTCGAGGGCGGCGTCGTCGATGAGCGGGCCCTGCTGGACCCCCGGATCCGCGCCCGGTCCCACCTTGAGCATCTGCATGCGGATGCGGAGGCGGTCGGTGAAGGCCTCGAGGATGCTTCGCTGGACGAGCACGCGGTTGGGGCACACGCAGGTCTGGCCCGTGTTGCGGAACTTGGACGCGATGACGCCGTCGGCGGCGGCGTCGAGGTCGGCATCCTCGAACACGAGGAACGGGGCGTTGCCGCCGAGCTCGAGGGAGACCCGCTTGAGGGTGGCGGCGCTGCGCTCCATGAGCAGGCGACCCACGCCCGTGCTGCCGGTGAAGGTGAGCTTGCGGACGATGGGGCTGTCGAGCCAGGGGCCGGTGACCGTGGCGGCGTCGCCGATGATGACGTTGAACACGCCAGGGGGGAAGCCCGCGCGCAGGGCCAGCTCGGCCAGGGCCAGCGCGCTCAGGGGCGTGGCCTCGGCGGGCTTGGCGAGCATGGTGCAGCCGGCGGCCAGGGCCGCGCCGGCCTTGCGGGTGAGCATCGCCAGGGGGAAATTCCAGGGGGTGATGGCCGCCACCACGCCCACCGGCTGGCGCAGGGTCATCACGCGCATGCCGCGCTCCGGCGTCGCGAGCACGTCGCCGCGCACGCGGGGGGCCTCCTGCGCGAACCAGGTGAGGAAGCTGGCGGCGTAGCGGACCTCGCCACGGGCCTCGTCCAGCGGCTTGCCCTGCTCGGCGGTCATCAGGGCGGCCAGATCGTCCTCGTGCTCGAGCATCAGCTCGCCCCAGGCCCGCAGCAGCTCGCCACGTTCGGCGCCGGGGCGGCGGGACCATGCGCGGAAGGCCGCGGATGCGTGGCCGATGGCGGCGGCGGACTGCTCGGCGGTGAGCTTGCTGACCGTGCCCACCAGACTGCCGTCGGCGGGGTTGAGGTTCTCGAGGGTGCCGCCCTCGCCCGGGAGCCAGGTGTCGCCCACGAGGCTGTGGCCCCTCAGCAGGGTGGTGTCCGTCAGTTGCATGAAACCCTCCACCCATGGTGCATAGCACCGTGGGCGGAGGGCGCGAGTGGGGTCAGGCCGATCCGGTACCGGACTCAGGCAGGCCAGGCGGTCATGGGGCCGAGGTTGTGGGCGTCGAATCCCTTGCCCTTGAGCATCCGGACGGCCGCGCCGGAGCGCATGCCCGAGGCGCAGTAGCAGATCACGGGCTTGCTCTTGTCGAGCTCGTCGGCCCGCTTCGCCAGGTCGTGCAGCGGGATGTGCCTGGCGTGGGCGAGGTGGGCCGCACCCCACTCCTGATCGGTCCGGACATCGAGGAGCTGGGCCTGCCCGCTCTCCACCATCTCACGGGCCTTGGCCGGTGCGATGGAGGAGCCCTTGCGGATCCGCCAGAAGATGACGATCACCGCCACGACGGCGATCAGGGGAAGGAGTTCGTTGACGTCCATGGGGGCCTCAGAGGATGGGGGTCTTCAGGAAGCGGTGGCCCTTGGCGTTGGGCTCGGGCAGCTTGCCGGCATCGATGTTGAGCTGGACGCTCTGGAAGATGAGCCGGGGCAGGTTGAGGGTGGCGTCGCGCTCGGTGCGCCACTTGACGAACTCCTCCTTGGAGGTGTCGGCCCGCAGCTGCTTGTTGGAGGCCTTGGACTCACCGATGGTGGTCATGAACTTCAGCTCGCGGCCGCCGGGCTGGTAGTCGTGGCCCACGAAGACGCGGGTCTCGTCGGGCAGCGTGTACAGCCTGTTCACGATGGAGTCGTACAGATCCTCCGCGGAGCCGTTGGGGAAGTCGCAGCGGCCGGTGCCGAAGTCGGGCATGAACATGGTGTCGCCGGTGAAGATGGCGTCGCCGATCTGGTAGGTGGTGTCGGCGGGGGTGTGACCCGGGGTGGCGATGGCCTTGATGGTGATGCTTCCCGCCTGCAGCTCCTCGCCGTCGGCGAGCAGGACGTCGAACTGGGAGCCGTCGACGGGCACCTGGCCCTCCATGTCGAGGAAGGCGGTGAACGTCTCCTGGATGAGCGGCACGACCGCGCCGGCGACCAGCTTGATCCCGGTCGCTGCGCGCAGGGCATCGGCGCCGGTGATGTGATCGGCGTGGATGTGGGTCTCGAGCGCGTAGTGGACGTTGAGTCCCTTGTCCTTGACGAACTGCAGCAGGGTGGTCAGGGAATCCTGAGAGAAGGTCAGGTTGACGGGATCGTAGTCCAGGACCGGATCGATGATGACCGCATCCTTGGTGTCCTCGTCGTACACGACGTAGGTGAGGGTGGAGCTGAAGTCGTCGAAGAAGTGCTGGACCTGCATGGTTGCTTCCTTGGTTGGTCGAGGGGTTGCCCTCCGTTCACCCGACCTGAGCCGAACACCGACGGAAGTGTGACCGATGGGGCACACGGAGGAAAGATGAAACCGATCACGCTGTGTTCTCCCGACCTGATGGCCGATCTTGCGAAGAAGGGGGATCTGGAAGCCCTGGACAGGTTGTCCCGATGCTATGGGAGAAGGCTCGTCCAGATCGGTCGCCGTTACTGTCGAAACGCAGAAGACGCGCAGGATGCGGTGCAGGATGCGATGGTACAGGCCGCGGTCAACCTCGACCACTATCGGGGCGAGGGTCCGCTGGAGGCCTGGGTGGGCCGCATGGTCGCGCGCGCCTGCTCCCGGATGCGTCGGGGCCGCAAGAACGATCCCGGCCTGCACACCACCGAGGTGATGCTCACGGCGGAGGAGCCCAGCCCCGAGGCCGAGGCGCGGCGAGGCGAGATGGCGGAGAAGCTCGGGCAGTCCCTGCAGGTGCTCGACCCCGTGGATCGCACCCTCGTGCTCCTGGCCGAGGTCGAGGGCTGGACGGGCCCCCAGCTCGCCGAGCGCACCGGCCTGTCGGCGCCCGCCGTGCGCAAGCGGCTCTCCCGCGCGCGAAAGCGCCTGGCCAGCTCCATGGAGGAGATGGTCGAAGAACCCCTGTGATGGTTCCGCGACTGGTGTCGTGCCGTGCGGCGGGTCACACTGCAGGCGCTTGACGGTACATGCATGTTGAAGGGGCGCTCGATGCAGCCCCACCGTTGGAGGAATCATGCGGACGATCGACACCAAGGAACTCAAGTCCCTGCTCGGCGACGACATCTACCTGCTGGACGTCCGTGGTCCGGACGAGACCGCCCAGGGCATCATCGATGGCGCCAAGCGCCTTCCCCTGCACCTCATCCCGCTCAACATGGACAAGCTCCCCAAGGGGCAGACCCTGTACATCTACTGTCGCAGTGGAAACCGCTCCGGCCAGGCCTGCGCCTACCTGGATCAGCACGGCTTCGACACCGTGAACGTCGCCGGCGGCATCATGCAGTGGGTGGCCCAGGGGGATGGCCTGGTGGCCGAGACCGGCACCACGCTCGCCCAGGGCTGAGTCCCAGGGCAGGCGCGCCCTCCGACCGGGCGCACCGAAGACCCTCCACCTCCGCAGAGGTGGAGGGTCTTCTGCGTTTCCGCCTCGTGTATGCTCGTACCGAGCCCGAGGAGGGACCCATGAGAAGCCTGATCGTCCTGGCCTTTTTGGCCGCCTGCGCACCGAAGCCCGCCGAAGAGCCTGCCGCCCCGGAGGAGGCAGAAGCGCCCGCCGAGGAAGCCGCTGCGCCCGAGCAGGCGGCGAGTGGCGCCGAGTCGGACGAAGCCACGCTCGCGAAGGTCGATGCCGCGCTCGATCAGCTCGCGGGCACGCTCCAGACCAACCTCAAGGGCAAGCTGCAGGCCGAGGGAGCCGCGGGCGCCCTGTCGTTCTGCCACGAGCAGGCAGGGCCCCTCACCGAGACCGCTTCGCGGGAGACGGGCGTCTCGATGGGGCGCGCCTCGGTCAAGCTGCGCAACCCGGGCAACGCCGGTCCGGCCTGGGTCCAGTCCTGGCTCGCCACCCATGGCGGCGGTTCGGCCGGCGACGCGGCGGCCGTGCGGGAGGTGGTCGAGGTCGACGGTCGTCGCATGGCCCACGTGCTGCGTCCCATCGTGGTCCAGCCTCCCTGCCTGCAGTGCCACGGCAGCGAGGATCAGCTCGCCGAGGGTGTCGCGGAGCAGCTGGCGGCGAAGTACCCGGACGACCAGGCGACCGGCTACGCGGTCGGCGATCTGCGCGGCGTGTTCTGGGCCGAGACCGCGGTGGTGCCCGGACAGTGAATGTCCCGGCGCTGGGCCCTGGGTTAGGCGTGCGGGGAATGCACAGGCACAGGAGCGCGCAATGGCCAGGGTCGCAGTGGTGGGCGCCGGCATCTCGGGGTTGTCCACGGCCTTCTTCCTGCAACAGCAAGGCCACGAGGTCGTGGTGCTCGAGGCCGCGGCCAGGCCGGGCGGCAAGATGCAGACCCTCGCGGTGGGCGACCGGCTGATCGACGAGGGCCCCAACGGCTGGCTCGACAGCGAGCCGGCCATGCAAGGGCTGCTCTCGGCCCTGGGGCTCGACGACGAGATCCGGCCGGCCAGCGACACGCGCAACACCCGCTGGATCTTCGCCGACGAGCAGCTCCACGAAGTGCCGATGTCACCGCCGAAGCTGCTGAAGTCCAGGCTCATCCCCTGGCGGGCGAAGCTGCGGATGGTGCTCGATCTCGTGATGCCCCGGGGCCGAGATGGCGAGAGCATCGCGTCGTTCGTGCGGCGCCGGCTCGGCGCATGGTTCGTGCGACGGATGGTCGGCCCGATGGTGGCGGGCATCTACGCCGGCAGCCCCGAGCAGCTCGAGCTGAAGGCCGCCTTCCCGAAGATGGCCGAGCTCGAGGCCGAGCACCGTTCCCTGTTCCTGGCCATGATGGCCAGGCGCCGTGGGGGCGCACCGCCCGGGCACCTGCAGACCCTGAGAGGGGGTGCGGTCCGGCTGGTGGAGCGCCTCATGGAGGTCCTCGACGACGTCCGGCTGTCCACCCCCGTGACGGGGCTGAGCCGCTCGGAGGAGGGGTGGAACCTCGAGCTGCAGGATGGCGGCCTCACCGCCGAGGCCGTGGTGCTGGCCACCCCCGCACCCGCCATGGCGAGGCTCATCGCGCCCTTCGCGCCCGAGTCCGCCGAGGGCCTGCAGGCCATCCCCTACGCGCCCGTGGTGGTCGTCGGCACCAGCGCGCCCGTGGGCAGCTGGGAGCGTCCGGCGGAGGGGTTCGGCGTTCTCAAGGCCTCCGATCAGGATCTGGAGGGCGCGCTCGGCATCCTGTTCACCCACTGCTCCTACCCGGAGCAGGCGGGGGAGGGCGAGGTCCTGCTCCGCACCGTCATGGGGGGCGCGGTCCATCCGGAGGTGGGCACCTGGACCGAGCAGCAGATCCTCGCCGCGGCCCGCAGGGCCCACGAGCGGGTGCTCGGCCACATGAAGAACCCGCCCACGGCGGAGGTCGTCATCCGGCACCCCCACGGCATCCCGCAGTACACGCTCGGGCACTCCGCCCGCGTGGCGCTGGCCCGTCGGGTGGAGCAGCTCCCGGGCATCGTGCTCGTGGGCAACCACCTGCAGGGCATCGGCGTGAAGGACTGTGTCCGTCAGGCGAGGGAGGCTGCCGACAAGCTGCAGCCCTGGCTTCAGCCGAAGTAGTCGGCGAGGCCCGCGCGGAACATGCTCACGCCGATGCCGGCCAGGAGCAGGGTCATCACCTTGCCGAAGGCCTTCACGCCGTCCTGGCCGAGGACCCGGACGATCTGGGGTGCGCTGCGGAGCACGAACCAGGCGAAGGCCACGTTGATCACCAGGGCGACCAGGGTGATGCCCGTGCCGCTGGTGTCGGAGTGCACGATGAGGGTGGTGATGGCGCCGGGGCCGACCACGAGGGGCACGCCGATGGGCACCGGGCCCACGTCGTGCACGTTGCGGGACTTGCGGTCCTCGCGGGAGAACACCAGGTCATGCAGGGCGAGCGCGACCAGCACCATGCCGCCGGCGAGCTGGATGTCCGACAGCTGGATGCCGATGAGGCCGAGCACGTGGGTGCCGGCGAGGGTGGTGGCGACGGCGACGGCGCCGGCTGTGAACATCGCACGGCGGACCAGCTGGGGCCGGTCGAGGGCGTCCATGCCTTCGGTCAGGGAGAGATAGATCGGCGCGGTCGTGAGGACGTTCATGGCGGCGAAGATCGTGATGAACGCAAGCTGGAACTGAGCAAGGGTCATGTCGCCCCCCCAAGTGCGCCAACCGGCGACTTGTGGATATGTGAGAGGGGCGCGCCAATATCTCTTCCGTCCTGAAGGGCAACGCTCGGTCGCGTTTTTCTTGTAGACTTTCTGGTGTCCGATTGGTATCCTGACGGGTTTCCGAAAAGTCGCAGTCTTGGGGGTGGTCGTGGAGGGGATGGAAGACCTGTTCTGGGTGTTCGAGCGGATGCCCCGGCAGGGGATCGGGAGCCGCGCCACCACCCTGCAGGCGCTGTCGCGGCTCGGCATCGTGCCGGGCACCCGCGAGGCGCCCCTGCATGCCCTGGATCTCGGGGCAGGCAGCGGGGAGGCCAGCCTCACCCTCGCCAGCCGGATGGGCGCGGAGGTCGTCGCGGTGGAGCTGCACGAGCGCTTCCTGGCGGCCCTGCGGGAGCGGGCAGCCCAGGCTGGGGTCGATCACCTCATCGAGGCCTGGCCCGGCGACATGGCGACGCCACCGGAGCGGCCGGGCGGCTACGACCTCATCATCGCGGAGGGGTCGGCCTACCTGCTCGGGTTCGAGGAGGCGCTGCGGCGCTGGAAGCCGCTGCTGCGTCCCGGCGGCGCGCTCGTGATCTCCGAGCTGGTGCGGGTGGCGGATCCCCTCAGCCCTCCGATGGCGGCGTTCTGGGGCGCCCACTACCCCGACCTGGCCACGGCGGATGTGCGCCGCGCCCAGTGCGAGGCCGCTGGCTACGAGCGGGTCGACGACTTCCAGATCCCCGAGAGCGACTGGGAGGCCTTCTACGAGGCGATGGAGTCGGTGCTGGTGGAGGCCCGGCGGCGTCGGGGGGAGTCGGCCGTGCTCCAGGCGCTGCAGCGGGAGGCAGACCTGTACCGGGCCCACGCCGGTGAGGTCGGCTACCAGGTCTACTGTCTGCGGCGTCCGGTCAGTGTGTCGTCGCAGGGAGCGTAGTAGCGGGCCGCTTCCTCCAGCAGCCCATCGGCCCGGCTCCTTGACAGGGTCCAGGTCACGGGATCGCCACCGGTGCGGGACGGCAGGAACCCCATCGTCGAGAGCAGGTCCCGCAGGTGGGGACTCGTGTCGGCCGGCACGTACACCACCACCTCCTGCGCCATGGGGTCCTGCAGGGCCAGCCAGGTGATGAAGTGGGCGGCCCGGCGTCCGTGGCCCTGTCCCCAGTGTGCCGGCAGGATCTGCACGTCGATGTACCGGGTGGCGTCCCGGCCGCGCACGACCTGGCTGGAGGCGAAGCCGATCCACGTGTCCGAGAGCCGCTCCCGCAGGGAGAACATGCGATGGGGGGAGTCCGGGCCCGCCACGTCGGCGAGGGCCCTTGGGGCGAGCAGATCCGGGCCCGTCGTGGGCTCGGTCGTGGAGAGGAGTGCCTCGAGGTGGGCCAGATCCTCGCCCACGAGGGGTTCGATGCGCAGGGTGTCGCTCTGCCAGCAGCGGTGCATGGGGCCTCCGGCGGGGCCCGTGGCCCCCGCTACCTCTCGGACGGCTCCTCGCCCCGTTGCAGTTTTCGCTGCAGCGTGCGCCGGTGCAGGCCCAGGATCCGGGCCGCCTTGGAGATGTTGCCGTCGACGTCGCGCAGGACGCGCTGGATGTGCTCCCACTCCGCCTGGGCGAGGGGCGCGCTCTCGTAGCTGGGCGTGGGCGCTTGTCCGATGGGGGCCGCGCTGCGCTCGAACGCGTCCAGGATGCGGTCGGCGTCGGCGGGCTTGGTGACGTAGTCGAGGGCGCCGAGGCGCACGGCGTCCACCGCGCCGGCGATGGAGCCGTAGCCGGTGACCATCACGGCCTGCAGCTCGGGCAGCAGCTCCCGCAGGGCCGCGAGCAGCTCGATGCCGCTGTGGTCCGGCATCCGCACGTCGAGGACGGCCCGGGTGGGGCGGTGCTCCCGGGCGAGGACCAGGGCTTCGTCGTAGGAGCTGGCGGCATGGACGGTGAGTCCCCGTCGCTGCAGGCTGCGGGTGAGGGCCTGAAGGAGCGGGACGTCGTCGTCGACGAGGAGGAGGGAGGGGGCGTCGGTCATGGGGTCTCCATGGACGTCAGGGGGAGGTGGACGTGGACGGTCGTGCCCTCGCCCTGCACCGAGGACAGGCGCAGGTCTCCGCCGATCCGCTGCAGGATCGACTGGGCGTAGAACAGGCCGAGCCCCATGCCGCGGCCGGGACCCTTCGTGGTGTAGAAGGGTTCGAGAGCCCTCAGGAGTTGATCCTGTGACATGCCCGTGCCCTCGTCGCGGATCTCCAGGCACACCCCGCCGGGGGCCGGGACCGCGGTGAGGTGGATGGGGGCGAGGGGCTCGCTCGCCTGGCGGGCATTGCGGACGATCCCCTGCAGGGCGTGCATCAGGTGGTGGCGGGGCGCGGCCACCGTGCCTGCGGGCGCGTTGGACAGGTCGATCTCGAAGGGGGCCTCACCCGCCGCGAGCTCCATCAGCTGGTGGACGAGCTGCTCGACCGTGAGGGACTCGAGGCCCTCGCCCATGTCCGCCGCGGCGTCGGCGGTCATGCGCCACAGGATGTCGCTGCAGCGGTCGACCTCCCGGGAGATGTGCGCGGCGTCCTGCAGCAGGTCCGTTCGATCGAGGTTGCGGGCCTCGTGCTGCAGATCGGCGGCCACCACCTTGATGGAGGACAGCGGGCTGCGCAGCTCGTGGGCGGCACCCGCGGCGAGGGTGGCCAGGGACGTGAGCTGGGTCGAGCGCGCGCGCATCAGCTCGGCCTGCTGCACCTTGATCTGGGCGTCGGCCAGGAACACGCGGATCTTCTGGATGGTGAAGGTGAGGAAGGGGGCCATCAGGGCGAAGGCGACCCACATGCCCACGAAGTGCCCCTGCATGTTCATGTGGGGCGTGGGGTGGGCGCCCTGCATGCCATGGCCCTCGTGGCCGGCGTGCTCCATCCCCATGTGGGCCGCATGGTCGGCGGCCTCGGGCAGCTGGAACAGCGCGCCGTACAGCACCACGGCCCACACCGTGAGGAACCAGGCCCAGCGGTTGCCGAGCAGGGTGGCGCCGAGCACCACCGGCAGCAGCATGGCCACCGCGAACGGGTTGGTGGGGCCGCCGGAGAACGCCATCAGGCCCGCGAGGATCAGCAGGTCGATGGCCATGAGCGGACCGAGGAGGCGCTCGGTGGTGTGGGAGCGGGCCCACAGCGTGGCGGCGAGGTTGGTGACGACGCCCACGGCGACCAGCGCGAGCATCGAGCTGAGCGGCAGCCCGCGGTCGAAGTTCGCCCAGAAGGAGATGGCGAGGCCGGACTCCAGGAACAGGAACAGCCATCGGAGCTGCAGGTAGAAGGCCGGGGGGAGAAGCTCGCCGGGTTTCATCGTGGGGCTGGTCATGTGGCAGGTCTATCGTGGGGGACGCACGAGCGACAGTGGGGCAGGTTGTCGCATGGCGGGGGACGGTGCCCCACGGTACCCGGGGACGTTCGGCGGGGTGGGGGCCGAACGAGGAAAAGCCCCCCTGGCATGTACCAGGAGGGCTTTTCGAGTGCGGAAGGGGGGACTTGAACCCCCACGGCATTGCTGCCACTAGAACCTGAATCTAGCGCGTCTACCAATTCCGCCACTTCCGCAGTGGCTTCATTGAAGCGCCGCCCTAATAATGCGCTCGTACAGGCCCGTCACGGCGTTTTTTTCGAAATCCGCATCGCCGTGGAGCGAAGGCGTCAATGCCTCAGGCGCGGGTCGTGCGGCGCCCTGCCGCCTTCTGGGTGGCCTCCGGCCAGGGGCAGTGGCGGCAGCCGTTGCCGCAGCAGAACCCCCGCTCGGACAGCGCGCGGGAGGTCATGACCCACAGCCCGGTGGCCGGGTCGCGGTACATCTTCTGGCCGGCCTTCAGGGCGGCGGCGTGGGGGGCGTCGTAGGGGTGCTCGTGCATGGCCTGCACCTACCGCGGTGGGGAAGGGGGGACCACGGTGCGGGACGGGAGGTGACCTCTTCCACGAGGGAGGTCCGTCACGAAAAAACCCTCCCGGCGAGGCCGGGAGGGTTTCGAGTGCGGAAGGGGGGACTTGAACCCCCACGACATTGCTGCCACTAGAACCTGAATCTAGCGCGTCTACCAATTCCGCCACTTCCGCAGTGGCTTCACAGGAAGCGCCCGCCATCTAATCCCCCCACGACGTGGCGTCAAAGACAAAATGAAAGACGCGGGGCCCCGGCCCGAAGTGGACGCCGTGGTTGTCCCCGCCACCTGCCCGTGGTTACATCCACGCCGCAAACAACCCGGGGTACATGGTCATGGGCCTGTTCGACTTCTTCTCCAAAGAGTCCAAGCTCAAGCGCAACGTCGCGAAGATGGGCAACCGCAACCTTCAGGCCGAGGATCGGGAGGCCGCTGCACGGTGGCTGGTGGATCAGGGCTCGGAGGAGGCCATCGCGGGCCTGCTGTCCCGGTTCGAGATGAACCTCACGCAGCAGACCAAGGATCAGAAGGAGAAGGAGTGGGTCCACGGCCTGCTCCTCGGCATGGGCAAGCCGGTCGAAGGCCCGCTGCGTGCCCACCTGCAGGGCTGCAAGCAGTTCGCCTTGCCGCTCCGCCTCCTCGGCGAGCTGGCCGGTGAGGCCGCGGCCAAGGATGTGGCGCTGGAGCTCCTCGAGGCCGAGCGCAGCGTCTCCCAGTTCCGGCCTGACAAGAAGCGCGACCTCATGGTCTGGCTCGTGGAGCACGGTGATGCCCGCGCCGCCGACGCCGCCGCCTGGTTCCTCGGCGACTTCGACGAGGGCGTCCGCTACGCCGCCATCGAGACCATCGCCCGGCACACCGACGGCTCCCACGGCGATCAGCTGGTGGCCGCGCTGGCCCGGCCGGAGGAGGACTCCGGCCGCGTGATGCACAGGCTCGCCGAGATCATCGCCAAGCGTGGCTGGTCCGTGGCCGGTCACGATCTGGAGGGTCGCATCCCCGCCGGCTTCACCCGCAACGGTGATCGGCTGGTGCGCGGCTGAGGCCGTCCTCACGCCCACACGGGCTTTCACAACCTTGGCGTACGGTACGTTGACGCACGTCCCAGGCACGCTCTATGGTGCGCCTGCCCATTCCTTCCGGAGACTCCCATGCGCGCTCTCGCAAGCACCGTCATCCTGTCCACGGTGTCCTTCCTGGCCACGGCCTGCGGCCCCACCTGCCAAAGCACCTGCGAGCGGATGTACGCCTCCACCGAGTGTGATGTCGCCGTGCCCGGCCTCGAGGCCGGTACGCTGATCTCCGAGTGCACGGATATCTGCGACGATGCCCTGAAGGTCACCGGTCCTCTCACCGACGACATCAACGACTACCGGTTCGACCCCACCCGTCGCACGCCGATCGCCACCGAGGAGGAGCGCACCCTTGACAACGAGAGCGAAGCGGCCGCCTGGATGGACTGTGTCTGGACCTTCGACGACTCCACCTGCCCTGAGCAGCTCGGTGAGCAGTACTGTGTCTGGGTCTACTGAGCGCAGGGCGATCGCCCTCCTTCTCGTCGCGGCGCTCGGTCAGGCCTGTGCGCCCACGTGCACCGAGTCCTGCCGCAAGCTCACCCGTTGCGGTCTCAACAACGAGGTGGTCGAAGGCTACTGCGTGGAGTCCTGCGAGCTTCAGATCGCGGAGTACCAGGGCGCCAGCACCGACGAGAAGAACACCGATCTCCTCACGGCCTTCCGCAAGCAGCGGGCATGCGTGGTGTCCACGTCCTGCGACGACCTCGAGCTCGGGGTGTGCTACGACCCCGACGTCTACCCCTACTGAGCCCGGATGAGGTGGGGTTGGCGAGCCACCCTCGCCCATCTGCGTCCCCAGGGGCCCGTACAGTCGCTGCCCGAGCGGTGCACCTGGCTCGCGGCCGGCTCCCCGGCCCATCGGGGGGCGGCTGAAGGGCCGCTGCTGCTGCCCCTGCAGGTGTTCGGCGTCACCTACGACCTCGACGTGGTCCTGGTGAGCCGGCAGCCCCACTTCAACATGCACGAGTACGCCCGGCTGCGAACCCCCACGGGCCCGGTGTGGCTGTGCAAGGACGCCCGTGAGTCCGATCTCACCCAGACCATCGTGGCCGACTGGGAGCTGCTGCACGACGTGCTGCCCGAGGTGCCGCTGGAACGCTCCCGGCGCAGGGTGGTGGTGCACGAGTCGGTGGTGGCCGGAGAGCTCGACCTGCGGATCGACTACCGCAACGACCGCGACCAGCGGTGCGAGGTCGCCGTGCAGGCGATCCTGCCACGCTTCCCGGTACGAACCCGCAACAGCAGCACGATGGGACACTCCAGGGGTTCTGTGTGGGCGGTGCTCGACGTCTCCCACAAGACCCTCGCGAAGAAGGCATCCCTCTCCCTCGACGGCGACAAGGTGCCCCTCGAGCGCATCATGGGCGTGGTGCCGTTCGCGGTGATCCTCGAGCAGACCCAGGCGGGCATGTCGGCGGGAAGCTGGCGCTTCGAGCAGGATGACGGGGGCTACTCGTCCTTCCACGGGGATCTCCGCCAGGCGTGGACGTCGACCGAGACCGAGCTCGAGGAGGTCGTCTCCCAGCATGGTCCCCTGCGGACGATCGAGTACCGGTTCATGAAGGGGCCCCAGGGCCAGCGTCGCCTCGCCAAGGTGATCGTCCGTGCGTACGGACACCGGCGGCCCGCCACCATCGTGCACTTCCGTCCCTTCCTTCCCGACCTTCGCATGGAGGACGCCCGGGGCAGGGGAGAAGCCATCGTGGACGTGGGGGGGCAGCCGAGCCACGGCATGTTCCGGTGGACGGCGCACCGCAAGGGGGACGAGGCGGAGCTGCGCATCGAGCCGGTGGCACCCCGGTGGACCCTCGACCGTCCCATGGTGTACCGCCACCGACGCACGGAGCACGGCTGGGAGAGTCAGGGCTCGGTGGGCGACGGGGCCTGAGCGACGCGCTCCGGCTGGAGCGGCATGGGGCGCCTGCGCCAGGACACGCCGACCGCCAGGCTCCAGCGGGGTTGGTTCGCGCCGGCGAGCAGGGCGGTCTGCAGGCTCGCCCAGGCCTCGGGTCCCTTGTCCGAGCGGGTCTGCAGGAAGGCGGCGAGCGCCGCGCCGTGGTCGGCCGAGGCCAGGGGGGCGGCGAGCCCGAGGTGACCGTGGAGCTCCGCGCCGAGGTGCAGCCCGGGTGTGAGCTCCCACCGGGTGCCGAACCCGGCCTGGAGCTGGTGGCCGGACACGGTCTCGTCGGGCAGGCGGAACGGGGCGGCCAGGGAGCCGTCGAGCCGGCCGTACAGGTGCCACTGCCGGGACGTCCGGGCGGTGGCGAGCAGGCCGAGGGTGGCCCGCCAGGGTGCCGAGGTCCGCAGGGTGGCGGTGGGCAGGCTCAGGGCGGCGCGGGTGGCGAGGGTGGTCTGGTCCCACTGCAGGACCGGTGTGCTGGCGTCCAGGCGCAGGTCGCCCAGCTGGGGACCCTGGCCTTCGACCTGGGGGTTGTGTCCCCACCAGGCCACGGGCATCGCGACCCCCACCCGGGCGCCTCCGGGCAGGCCCGCGGAGGCGGCGAGGTCCTGCCAGATGACGTCACGCCACGCGCCGCAGTCCTCGCAGGCCGGGCCCTTCTCCAGGCGCACCGTGGTCTGCACCGCGACCGGGCTGTGCTGGGCCGCGGCAGGGATGTGGGGCGTGCCGTCGCCCTCCTGCAAGGCGCCGGCGGGGGCCTGCTGAGCGAGTGCCGCCGCACACAACCACAGCCACAAGCGCGCCTCCCTCGGGCCCTCGAGCGCGGGCCCTGGGAAGCTATCGGCGTGGGGGGTACTTTCTCAACTTCCGTTGCAGGCTCTGCCGGTGCAGGCCCAGGCGACGGGCGGCCTCGGAGATGTTGCCGTTGGTGGCCGTGAGGACGTACTCGATGTACTCGCGCTCGTGCATGGCCAGGGACGGCGGGTGCTCGGGCACGGTGACCGTGGGATCGCCCTCGATCTTGTAGAACGCCTCTTCGAGGGCGTCCGGATCGCAGGGCTTGGTGAGGTAGTGGGTGGCCCCGAGCTTGATGGCCTCCACGGCGGTGGCGATGGAGCCGTAGCCGGTGAGCACGACGACCCGGAGGCGGGGGAGGCGTTCGAGGAGATCCTGGACGATCTTCAGGCCCCACTCACCGCGCAGCCGCAGATCCACCGTGGCGAACCGCGGCTTGTGCACGGCCGCCATGCCCAGCGCCGTGCGGTGGTCGGTGGCGTGGACCACGTCGTAGCCGCGGTCGAGGAACTCGAGTTCCATGGCCTCGCGGAACGCATCGTCGTCGTCCACGACCAGCAGCTTGCCCTTGGAGGTCTTCATGGGGCCTTCTCGGTGAGGGGGAACCACCACCGTGCGATGGTGGTGTCGTTGCGTCGTTCGTAGGATAGTCCGCCGCCGGCGCCGGTGGCCACCGCGCGGGCCACGAACACGCCGAGCCCGGTACCGTCGGCCTTCGTCGTGAAGAAGGGTTCACCCAGGCGATCCCGCGCATCGGAGAAACCGGGGCCGTGATCGTGCAACTCGATGATGCCATGGTGCTGGTCGACGGCCAGCCGCACGAGGATGGCCTCGTGGGCACCGATCTCCTCCTGGGCCTCGCGGGCGTTCTCGAGCAGGTTGATGAAGCCCTGGGTGAAGGCCGCCCGGGGGAGCTCGACGGGCAGCGCCTGCTGGGCGTAGTCGGTGGTGATCCGCTGGTCGGTGCCCTTGGTCCAGCGGGACAGGGCCTCCTGCACCAGGGTGCGCAGGTCTTCGCGTTCGAGGCCGCTCGCAGACGGATCGCCGGCCCCCACGAGGAGCTGCTGGACGACGTCGACGCAGCGGGAGAGCTGGCCGCCGATGGCGTCGAGATCCTTGCGGGTGGCTTCGTCGGTGTGGCGGCGACGGATGCGACGCAGGCGCAGATCCATGGTGGAAAGCGGTGTGTTGAGCTCGTGGGCGGTGCCGGCGGCGAGGGTGCCGAGGGCCCGGAGACGATCGGTCTGGGCGGTGCGGCGCTGCACGTCCATCAGCTTCTGCTTCTGGTGGCGCAGGGTGGAGCTCATGCCCATCACGAACGTGGAGACCGAGACCACGGTGACCGTGAAGGCGATGGTCTGCCCGAGGTTCATCAGGTTCTGGGCCCCGAGGGAGTGGACCTCCGGGTGGATGGGCAGCGCGATGTAGTGCAGGGCCACGTTCACCGCGACGACCAGCCCCGTGACCCTGGCCGCGAGCTTGGGGTTGAGCATCACCGACGCCATGGCCACGTGGATGACGTACAGCATGACGAAGGGGTTGGACGAGCCGCCGGAGGCGATGAAGAAGCCGGTGAGGATCAGCAGATCCAGCCCGAGCTGGCGCAGGAGATCCTGGTTGGTGAGCCGCTCGGGGCTCTTCAGCGCCTCGAGGGTGCGGTAGTTGGCCACGATGAGCACCGTGACGGCCACCAGCAGCAGGGGCACCGTGTACCGGGGATGGCTGAGGACCCGGAAGGTGAAGGCGAGGGTCATGAGCTGCGCCATGATCGCCAGCCACCGCAGGCGGACCAGCCAGGCGAGCCACATGGCCTGCTCGTCGCTGCCCTCGGCATGGCGCCAGGGGTTGGCGAGCTCCTGGATGTCGGGAGAGGTCGGCATGGGGGGCATCCTCGGGGAGGTCCCATAACCCCGAGGACACGTCGGGTCCTGTGAAGGGCCGGGCGTCGGCCTCAGCTGGCGAGCAGCAGCTCCAGCGTACCGGGTTGGTTCGTGTCGGACGGCACGAGCTCGAGGTGCAGGCGCCGCTCGAGCAGGTGGCCCTGGTTCGTGTCCCACCGGGAGCTGCCCGTGGCAAGCAGGGCGGGGCCTCCCTCCGGCAGGCTGGCCCGGGCGTCGTGACGCAGCTCGACCACCTGTCGTCCCGCCTGCCAGGACGTGGTGCCTTCGCTCGTGAGGGACATGTGGGTGGGGAAGACCGGCGCGAGGAGCGCGGCCAGCGCGGGGTCCGACCAGGAGGCGCCGGGCAACACGGGGCTGGAGGGCAGCTTCATGCCCAGCAGCAGGTGGGGGATCCGCGCCGAGAAGTCGTCACCGGGTGCGTCGAGGACGCGGCCGTCCAGGTCGAGCCGGAAGGTGGTGGTGGCCTGGTGGCGCGCGCCGAGGGCTCGCTCCAGGGGCCGGGTGGCATCCTCGGATCGGCTGCTCGCGATGCCGACCGCGAGCGGTGTGGCCTGCAGGAGGTACTGCCCGCTGGGCAGCAGCTCGCGCACCTGGTAGCGCCACCGCACCTGCTGTTCGAGGGCCCGCAGGCCGTCGGTGCGGCGGATGGTGGTGGTGTAGTCGAAGACCTGCCCGAGTCCCAGGCGCCAGCCGAGCCGTTGCGGCGTGCCAGGCTGCAGCGAGGCCTTGGGCAGGCAGCCCGCCAGGGTGGCGCCGAGACCCGAGAGGAACGCGCGACGGTTCATGGAGCCTGCTGCGCCGGGGCCGTACGCCAGGCCTCGAACAGCGCGGCGTGAGGCCCTTCGAGTACGCTCTGGGCCAGCTCCCGTGCGACGGGCTCCGGCAGCAGCGACAGGTGGCGTGCGGTGACCTTCGCGAGCGCGGGCGTGGCCGGATCGAGCGCCCAGCGCCTCAGCTGGTCGAGGGGCGGCTGTGGCAGCTGGGCGAGGCAGGTGGCGGCCCGCAGCGGCAGCCACGGGGGCAGCTCGGCGTGCTCGACCACCTCGGTCAGGGCCTCGGCCGGGGAGGGCAGGGCCTGCTCCAGGGAAGCGCAGTCCGCCAGGGGATGACGAGGCTGCAGAGCGTCGATGACCGTCTGCGCCGGCACGGAGGGCTGCCAGGGGCCGGCAATAGCGAGGGTTGGGAGCAGGAGTACGGTGAGCATGGGCCTGTAGTGGTCTTTGGACTGGGTTCCGGGTATCACAGGAGAACCTTCCCGGAAAACGCCTTTGGCTTCAGGTGGAAGAAGCGGAAATCGATAGGGAAAGTCCTTACCCCCCTCGGGGTTTTCCTCACTATGATGTCGTGACAAGAACGGAGCGCGTCTCTTGCCGGATCCTACTATCCGCAACACGGAGCTGTTCCAGACCTACTACCGGGCCGTGCGACGAAAGCGACGCATCCTGGTGACGATCGGTCTGGGAGTGCTGGCGTGGGGACTGGTGGCCCTCGGGTTCCCGGCCCAGGATGAGGCGGTGGAGCTTGCCAAGTATGGCATCGCCGTCACCGGCATCGGCCTGGCCGGCGTGTTCTTCGGCGTCGCCATGATGCCCGATCGTCGTGCTCGCACGCTGCAGATCCTGCTCGACGCCCCCGAGCAGGTCGTGTGGGCCTTCGTGCCGCCCTGGGTGGCGCAGCATGCCACTCCCACCGCCTTCCTGTGCGTGGGCACGGCCACCGGCGAGCGAACCTGGATGGCCATCCGCGTGCGGGATGCCCAGCCGATCCTGCAGTGGATCGAGAAGCACATCCCCTGGGCCGACATCGGCGACACCGAGGCCCGTGTGCAGGCCTTCGGCACGGTGCCTCCCTGGGAGCGGATGGTGTCCTCCTACGAGGACTGAGATCACGGCGCTCCGGCCGTCTGGTCCTCGGCCAGGCTGGCCTCGGAGGGGGCGTCACGGATCGGGATGGGGGCTCCGGGAGGCTCCACCGGGTGCAGCTGCCCGTCCCGGAGCACGGCGCGCCGAGGTGGACCGTAGAGCATGTTGGTGACCGGTCGCGCGGGGGCCGGTGAGGTGGTCCAGGGGGCCCCCGGAAACGGCGGCAGTCCCAGCGCATCGGCCAGGGTGGCGCCGAGGTCCTGCAGGCTGCGTCCCGCCTCGGGGGAGGTGGGTCCGATCCACCACCAGGGCACGACGGTCACGGACGGGTGCAGGGTGTGGCCGTGCTCGAGGCCGTCCTCGCCCAGGCTCTCCCCGTGGTCGGCGGTGATCACCACCACCGTGTCGTCGGGCAGATCGTCGAGGGCCTGCTGCAGGTCGGCGAGGAGGGTCGTGGCGACGTCCGTGTAGGCCTGCCGGAAGCACGCGTGGCCCTCGGGCGTGCTCCACCAGGGATCCGCGAGCATGGCCTCGCGGGTGCGGCCGGCGGTGAGGATCTCCGGGGCGCAGGAGGCCGCCTCGTAGGGCAGGTGCAGATCCATCAGGTGCACCCAGGTGAAGCGGGAGCCCCGAAGGTCTCCCACTGCGGATGCGAGCAGCTCGTCGGCGTGGCGAGGCGAGGTGGTGACGAGGCCCGGCCACCGGGCGGCGGTGGGGACGGAGCGTCCGTGGGCGGTGCGGGGACGGGGCAGGCCGTGGGTGGCGGCGAACCACGGGTGGGAGACCCGCTCGAAGCCCTGCAGCAGGCCGTAGCCGGCCCCGGTGAAGACGTTGCCCGCGCTCCATGCCGACGTGCGGTAGCCCGCTCGGGCGAAGTGCTCGGCGAGGCGGGGCAGATCGGGATCCACGGCCGTGAAGCCACTGCCGTCCCGGGATCCACCGTGCAGGTCCGGGTCCGCACCGGTGAAGGCGGAGCCGAGGCTGCCGAGGGTCCAGGGCGCGGGGGCCACGGCCACGCCGTGGGTGGCCCCGAGGGCATCGAAGGCCTGTGGGGGCCAGGCGTCGGCGCGCAGGCAGTCCACGGTGATCACCAGCACGTCCGGCTGGGGACCGGGTGGGGGAGGGAGCGTCAGCAGGGTGGCGCCGGCCACGGGCACCCAGGGGCCGACGGCGCGATGGCGCAGTGCGAGGGCCGCGAGGGTGGCGAGGTCGACGAGCCAGGGGAGCACAGGCGGCAGCGCGGGCCAGGCCAGTGCACTGACGTGCACCCCCAGGGGGAGCGCAAGCCAGGCGGTGGCGGCCGGGCGGAGGAGCGCGGCGAGGGCGAGGAGCCCGGCGGCGAGCCACCAGGGAGCCCAGGGCAGGCCGTCGAGGCCCCACAGGGACCAGGTGATCAGTGCGGCCAGGAGGGCCCTCGCCCGCGGTGGGCTCCACCGGTGTCGCGTGATCCACCACAGGCCCGCCCATGCCGCGCCACCGATCCAGAGGTCGGCCGCGCGGGGCTGGCCGCCGCTGAGCCAGGGCAGCGCCAGATCCGTGAGGGCGAGGACGGCGAGCCAGCTGTCGTGGCCTGTGCGGGGAGGACGGGTCATCGCCGCCTAGGGTAGCAGCGAACGAAGCACCGGGACCATGCCCGTGGACCACGGTACGCTGGCGTGGCAGGCCGCCGGGGTGCGCCACGTGCCGTGGAAGGTGGGCGTGGGCTCGGGCTGCGGCGGGCCCCACAGGGTGCGCTGGAAGCAGTGGATCCGGTACACGCGCCCGCCGTAGCTGGTGTGCACCACCGTGGGCGCGGGCTCCAGGTGGGTGAGCTGCAGGCCCGTCTCCTCGTGGAGTTCCCGCAGCGCGGCCTGCTCCAGGGTCTCACCGGGCTCGATCTTGCCGCCGGGAAAGGCCCAGGTGCCCTTGGCGGGCCCCGACAGCCGCTCGCCGACCAGCAGGGCGCCGGTGGAGGCGTCCCGCAAGGCCACGCTCACGGAGTGCTGCACGTCCTCGGTGGTCCACAGGGGGGCGCGCCAGCCGTCGCGGACGGGGGTGCCGGGTGACGGGGGGAGCTGCTGCGAGGCGCCCTCCGGCAACCAGACCTTGCGGATGTCCATGGGGGCGAGCACCTGCTCGGCCCACTCCTCGACCGGATGACCGGGAACGGGCCACACGCGGGCCCGCTGGTCGCCCATGGCCACCGCGGCGACGATGTGGCCCTTCACCAGCACGGGCACGGCCTCGGGGTGGCCGTCGGCCTCGGCGCGCAGACGGCAGACCTCCCACAGGGCGGCGTCGCGCTCGCAGCAGCCCCACCACAGCTCCCGGGCGTCCACGAGGACGGTGGCCGGCCGCTCCAGCGGATGGCCCGACGCGATGAGCTCCGCCTCGATGGAGGACGCGTCGTCCACCGTGTGGGTGACGGCCCCGAGCCAGCGGTCGAGCTGGATCCAGCGGCGCAGGCGGCCCGCCGTGGGCATGCCTCGTGGCGGGGCCTCGCCCCGGGGCGCGGGCAGGACGACGTCGAGGACACGGCCGACGACGGTGTCCCGGGGGCCCCGGTAGTGCCAGATCTGCTGGTCGGAGATCAGGTGGAGGGGGTGCTGGCCGCCCTGCAGGTCCTTCAGGTCGTTGGCCACGGTGAAGTCGAGCTCGCAGTTGCGGCGCTGCCGTCCGGCCACGTCCAGCAGCTCCTCCGTGGTGACCCCCGACAGCAGCTTGAAGCCCACGAGGGTGCAGGCATCGCCCACGGCCTGGCGCAGGCGGGACAGCAGCTTGGGGTTCTTGGTCATGTGGACGTACAGCTCTGGGCTCGTGGAGCGGATCTTGCCGCTGGTGGGCACGGGGCTGTAGTCGGAGACGGCGGCGGCCATGAACACGACGTCCGGCGGGTCGTCCTTGAGGGACGACAGCAGCTTTCCCTCGAGGTCGAGGAAGCTGGTGAAGGGGAGGCGTCGGACCTCCCGCGGCAACCAGTCCGGATGGGAGAGCATGGCCGACGAGCCGAGGACGGTGACGCGGCAGCCCCGGTGGACGGCCGCACGGGCCAGGGCGGCGCCCATGGAGCCCGTGGAGCTGTTGGTCAGTACCCGGACGTCGTCGATGGGCTCGCGGGTGCCGCCGGCTGTGATCAGGATGTGGGGACGTGCGCTCATGGGGGCCTTCCGGGGTCTGGGAGCCTGTGTATCCGACCCGGTGTGAGGTGGCTTGTGGGCCGCCAATGGTCAGGACGCCGTCAGAGTGCATGTGGGTACTGGACCGGGGGCGCCAAATTCCCCAAACTAGCGCCGACCCGGTGTGTGCCCTGGTGGCCGCGCCTACCCTCGGAGCGTGACGTGGCCGCGACCATCTTCCTCGCGTTGGGCCTGTGGGCAGTCTGGTGGCTGCTGTCGGGCCTCACCATTCCGCTCATCGTGGCGTTCGGTGTGCTGTCCGTGCTGGTGACCGTGTGGATCTCCAGGCGGCTCGACATCGTCGACGATGAAGCGGTTCCTCTCTGGGCGAACCCCGCGCGGGCGGTGACCTACTGCGTCTGGCTGGCGTGGCAGGTCGTGCTCGCTGCCTGGGACGTCACGAAGATCGTGTGGAGCCCCTCGATGCCCCTCGATCCCCGCATGATGACCACCTCCCCGACCCAGACCACCAACGGGGGCCGGGTGGTCCACGCCAATTCCATCACCCTCACCCCCGGCACCGTCACGGTCCTGGCCAACCGCCGCAGCTTCCTCATCCATGCGCTCGACCAGGATGCGCAGGAGGGCGTCGAGGCCGGCGACATGGACGCCAAGGTGCGCGGACTCGAGCGCGGAGGTGCCGCATGATGCTCCTCGTAGGGGCCATGGCCGCCGTCCTCGTCACGATGATCCTCGGCCTCGTCCGCGCGGTGCGGGGGCCCACGGTCTTCGACCGCATCCTGGCGGTCAACGCCTTCGGCACGGCCACGGTCATCTTCATCTGCCTGCACGGCTTCGTGAACGAGCGCCCGGACTTCCTGGACCTGGCGCTGGTCTACGCGCTGATGAACTTCATCGGCACCCTCGCGGTGCTCAAGTACCTGCACGCGCCCAACCTCGGCGCGCTCGCCACCGACGAGGAGGTGGACTCATGATGGTCCTGTTCTGGATCGGCGCGTCCCTCGCCGCCCTCGGAGGCTTCTTCTTCGTGACCTCCGGCGTGGGCATGTACCGCTTCCCCGACTTCTTCACCCGCATCCACGCGGCGGGCATCGCCGACTCCCTCGGGGCCCTGCTGGTGATCGTGGGGCTGTCCCTGGTCGCCCTCGTGCCGCCCGAGGGCCAGGCCTTCGAGCTGTCACAGATCCTCGTGGCCGTGAAGCTGAACATCATCCTGTTCTTCCTGTGGGTCTCCGGTACCACGGCCACCCACGCGCTCGCCAAGAGCGCCTGGCTCGCCAACGTGCAGCCCTGGAAGAAGGGGGAGGAGCCCCGATGACCTACGTCGACGCCTTCCTGCTCACGCTCCTCGTCATCACGGCCGTGTCCGTGGCCGGCATGCGCAACCTGTTCGCAGCGGCGGTGTTCTTCGGCATCTACAGCCTGCTCTCCGCAGCCTGGATGACCGTCCTCGACTCCCCGGACGTGGCCTACACCGAGGCGGCCGTGGGCGCCGGCATCTCCACGGTGCTGATGCTCGCCACCCTCGGCCTCACCAGCGATCGCGAGAAGAAGGATCCCATCCTCAAGCCGCTGCCGCTGTTCATCGTGCTCGCCACCGGCATGGTGCTCCTGTACGGCACCCTCGACATGCCCGCCTTCGGCGACCCCATGGCGCCCATCCACCAGCACGTGGCACCCCACTACCTGAACGACTCGCCCCAGGAGATCGGTGTGCCCAACATCGTCACCGCGGTCCTGGCCAGCTACCGCGGCTACGACACCATGGGTGAGACCACCGTCGTCTTCACGGCAGCGGTGGGCGTGCTCGCCATGCTGATCGGTCGTCGTCAGCGTCCCTCGGAGGCGTCATGACGGAAGACCTGATCCTGCGCGTGGTCACCAAGGTGCTCACGCCGTTCATCATGCTGTTCGCCTTCTACACCCAGTTCCACGGCGACTACGGCCCGGGCGGCGGCTTCCAGGCCGGCGTCATCCTGGCCGCGGCCTTCGTGCTCAACGCGCTCACCTTCGGCCTGCCGCAGGTGAGGAAGGCCCTGCCCGATCGCATCATGATCATCGGCACCGGCCTCGGCGTGTTGCTCTACGCCGGCACCGGCATGGTCAGCCTGTTCCGTGGCGGCAACCTGCTCGAGTACGGCGTGCTCGACCACCACAGCCCGGTCCACGGCCAGCACCTCGGCATCCTGCTGGTGGAGCTCGGCGTGGGCATCACGGTCACGAGCGTGATGTGGGTCATCATCTCCACGTTCATGGAGCGCGCCGTGGAAGACGCGGAAGGGGGAGAGGGATGAACCTGCTCGACCACTTCAACTACTACGTGGTGATCACGCTCATGATGGTGGGCTTCTACATCATCATGGCCCGCAACAACCTGGTGAAGAAGGTCATCGGCCTCAACATCTTCCAGGCCGCGGTCATCCTCATGTACGTGACCATGGGTCGCGTCCACGACGGCACGGCGCCCATCCTCGCGGACGGCCCCGATGTCGTGTACTCCAACCCCCTCCCTCAGGTGCTCATGCTCACGGCCATCGTGGTCGGCGTGGCCACGACGGCCCTCGGTCTGGCCCTCGTGGTCCGGATCCAGGAGAACTACGGCACCATCGAAGAGGATGAGATTCGCGCGCTGGAGGACGCTTCATGAGCGCTGAAACGGCGACGGACTTCTCCGCCCACCTGCCTGCGCTGGCGGTCATGGTCCCCCTGATGACGGCCCCGCTCGTCGTCATCTTCCGCAACAGCAAGGTGGCCTTCGGGCTGTCCCTGGCGGCGGCCTGGTCGGTGTTCGGGATGATCCTGAAGACCCTCATGCTCACCCTGGAGCACGGCGGCTGGGTGTACGAGCTCGGTGGCTGGAAGGCGCCGATCGGCATCGTGTACAACGTCGACACCGTCGCGGCGTTCGTGATGCTCATCGTCTCCGGCATCGGGGCCCTGGTGCTCTCCTACGCGCCGATGTCGGTGGCGCGGGAGATCCCGGAGAACCGGCAGACCCTGTTCTACTCGGCCTTCCTGCTGGCCATGACCGGCCTGCTCGGCATGACCATCACGGGCGATGCCTTCAACGTGTTCGTGTTCCTGGAGATCAGCTCCCTGGCCTCGTACACGCTGGTGGCCATGGGCAGCTCCCGCAACGGGTTCACGGCGGCCTACCGGTACCTCATCATGGGCGCCATCGGTGGCACGTTCATCCTCATCGGCATCGGCCTGATGTACATGATGACCGGCACCCTCAACATGGCCGACTTGGCCGAGCGGTTGCCGGAAGTGGCCCACACGCGCACCATCATGGCGAGCTTCGCGTTCGTCATCGTCGGTGCCGGCCTCAAGCTGGCCCTGTGGCCCATGCACACCTGGCTGCCCAACGCCTACACCTACGCGCCGAGCGTGGCCTCTGCCTTCATCAGTGCCACCGGCACCAAGGTGATGGTGTACGTCATGCTGCGCTTCGTGTTCGGCATCTACGGCACCGAGTTCGCGTTCACCGAGCTGTCCCTCGGGCTGCCCTTCGCGGTGTTGGGGCTCGGCGGCATCTACGCGGCGTCCACGGCGGCCATCTTCCAGACGAACTTCAAGCGCCTGCTGGCCTACAGCTCCGTCGGCCAGATCGGCTACATCGTGCTCGGCATGTCGCTGGCCACCGTCGGCGGTCTCGCCGCGGCCATCCTGCACCTGTTCAACCACGCCATCATGAAGGCGGGGCTGTTCATGGCGGCCGGGCACATCAACCACCAGGTGGGCAGCGTCCGCCTGGCCGACCTCGAGGGCATCGGACGCAAGATGCCCATCACCATGGGACTCATCGCCATCGGTGGCGCCGGTCTCATCGGTGTGCCCCTCACCGTGGGCTTCGTCTCCAAGTGGGTGCTCATCAGCGCCCTCGCGGAGCAGGACCTGTGGTGGGTGGTGGGCCTCGCCCTCGCGAGCTCCCTCCTCGCCGTGGCCTACATCTGGCGCTTCGTCGAGGTGGCCTGGATCCGTGAGCCCGCACCGGCCCTCGAGCACGTCACCGAGGTGCCCTTCTGGCTGTGGGGTCCCACGGCCGTGATGATGACCCTGAGCATCGTGTTCGGTGTGTGGGGTGCCGGTACCACCGAGGTGGCCATGGAAGCCGCGCGCATCCTGTTGGGGGTGGCAGCATGACCGCTCAGACCGCCATCCTGCTCACCATGATCATCCCGCTGGTGGTGGCCGCCCTCGTGGCCATCCTCGGTCGGGTGGCCAGTGCCAATGTCCGCGACACCGTGATGGTGGTCGTGGCCGCCTCCCTGTTCCCGGTGGTCATGACCCTGTGGCCCGAGGTCACCGCCGGTGGCCGCCCGGAGCTCATCTGGGTCGAGATGTTCCCCGGCCTGCCCATCGCCTTCAAGGTGGAGCCGCTGGGCCTCGTGTTCGGCATGGTCGCCAGCTTCCTGTGGCCCGTCACGGCCCTGTACGGCATCGGCTACATGCGCGGGCACCACGAGAAGCACCAGACCCGCTTCTTCTTCTACTTCTCCGCCGCCATCTCGGCGGCCATGGGCATCGCCTGGTCGGGCAACCTGATGACCCTGTTCGCCTTCTACGAGGCGCTCACCCTGTCCACCTACCCGCTGGTCGCCCACCACCAGGACGAGGCCTCCCTCAAGGCCGGCCGCGTCTACCTGGGCATCCTGCTGTTCACCTCGGTGGCGTTCCTGCTGTCGGCCATCGTGTGGACGGGTTCCGTGGCAGGCACCCTCGACTTCCGCGACGGCGGCATCCTGTCCGGGCACGTCCACGGCTGGCACGTGCCCGTGCTGCTCGGCCTGTTCGCCTATGGCATCGGCAAGGCGGCCCTCATGCCGTTCCACCGGTGGCTGCCCAACGCCATGGTGGCGCCCACGCCCGTCTCCGCGCTGCTGCACGCCGTGGCGGTGGTCAAGGCCGGTGTGTTCAGCGTGATGAAGGTGGTGGTCTACGTCTTCGGCCTCGACCTGCTCAGCAGCACGTCGGCCTCCGTCTGGCTGATGTACGTGGCGGCCTTCACCATCCTCACCGCGTCGCTCATCGCCATGACCAAGGACAACCTGAAGGAGCGGCTGGCCTACAGCACCATCTCCCAGCTGTCCTACATCGTGCTCGGCGCGGCGATGGCCACCAAGGCCGGCTTCGTGGGCGGCAGCATGCACATCGCGATGCACGCCTTCGGCAAGATCACCTTGTTCTTCGTGGCGGGCGCCATCTACGTGCACACCCACAAGAAGTACGTCAGCCAGCTCGACGGCCTCGGCCGCAAGATGCCGCTCACGTTCCTGGCCTTCGGCATCGGCACGCTGTCGATCATCGGCCTGCCGCCCACCGGCGGCATGTGGTCCAAGTGGTTCCTGGCCCTGGGCGCGCTGCAGGCCGAGCAGCCGTTGCTGGTGGCGGTGTTCATGATCAGCTCCCTGCTGAACGTGGCCTACCTGCTGCCCATCATGGCGCGGGCCTTCTTCCTGCCGCCGTCCGAGGAGACCGCCGCGCTGCCCGACAAGGACGCCCCATGGGCCACCCTCGTGCCGCCGCTCATCAGCGCCGTGGGCTGCATCGTGCTGTTCTTCTGGGCCGACGCCCTGCGCAGTCTGCTCGTTCCAGTCGTGGGGGTGTGAGATGACCGAGATCGATCCGAACACCGGCAGCCAGCAGGTCCAGGACAAGTGGATCCAGCGCCTGGGTCTCGCCCTCGTGGCCAGCATCCTGATCGGCTTGCTGCCCTACGAGAAGCACCCGCTCCTGGCCCTCGAGCAGCTCCCCGGCTTCTACGGCCTGTTCGCACTCGTGGCCTCCATCGGCCTCGTGATGGCGGCATCCTGGCTGCGGGACTTCTTCCGCGATCAAGAGGAGGTGACCCGTGTGGACTGAGATCCCGCCTGGCCTGATCCTCATCGTCGGCAGCCTGCTGCTCGCGTTCCTGCGTGGACCGGCGCTCAAGGCCGGTCTGCTGGCCCTGCCGCTCCTCAGCATGGCGCAGGTGTTCTCCCTGCCCATGGACACCGTGCTGCAGGTGGACGTGATGGGCATCACGCTCACCCCCGTGCGCGTCGACCGTCTGTCGATGGTGTGGGGTGGGGTGTTCTCCCTGGCGGCCGTGCTGGCCTCCATCTACGCTCTGCACGTCAAGGACCGCGTCCAGCACATCGCCGCGCTGGCCTATGCGGGTGCCGGCGTGATGTCGGTGTTCGCCGGCGACCTCATCACCCTGTTCGTCGGGTGGGAGCTCACGGCCATCACCAGCGTCTTCCTGATCTGGGCCCGCCGTGAGGCCGACGAGTACGCCGTCGGCATGCGCTACCTGCTGTGGCAGATCGCCTCCGGCGTCATCCTGCTGTCGGCCATCCTGTTCCACGTGTCCGCCGGCGGTGGCCTCGCCTTCGGCACCCTGGTGGGGCAGACCACCGGCTTCGCCCAGGCGCTCTTCCTCATCGCCTTCGGCATCAAGGCCGGCTTCCCGCTGCTCAACTCCTGGCTCATCGAGGGCTATCCGGCGGCCACCCCCACGGGCACGGTCTTCCTGTCCTCCTTCACCACCAAGCTCGCGATCTACGCGCTGGCGCGCAGCTTCGCCGGCTACGAGCCGCTGGTGCTCATCGGCGCCATCATGGTGGTGCTGCCCATCCTGCTGGCGGTCTACGCCCGCGACATGCGCGCGGTGCTCACCTACGCCCTGAACCAGCAGCTCGGCTTCATGGTGGTGGCGATCGGCGTGGGCACCGAGATGGCGATCAACGGCGTGGCGGCCCACGCGGTGGCGCACATCCTGTACAAGTCGCTTCTCTTCATGGCCATGGGCTCCGTGCTCACGCAGGTCGGGTCCGTGCGCGAAGGGGAGATCGGCGGTCTGCTCCGCAAGATGCCCGTCACCGCCGCCATGACCCTCGTCGGCGCCGCCGCCATGGGTGCTCCGCTCTTCTGCGGGTTCATCTCCAAGTCGGTCATCCTGTCCGCCGTGGCATCCGAGGGCATGGTGATGACCTGGCTCATCCTCATGTTCGGCTCCGCGGCCGTGTTCTTCGTGGTCGGTGCCCGCCTGCCCTACGTCGTGTTCTTCGGCGAGGACAAGGGCATCGAGGCGCAGGAGGGGCCGCTCAACATGCGCGTGGCCATGGGGCTCACCGCCCTGGCCGCCGTGGCCGTGGGTGTGATGCCCGAGATGGTCTACAGCCGGCTGCCCTACCCGCTCGACTACCACCCCTACACCGTCGACCACGTGGTCACGATGGTGCAGACCCTGCTCGGCGTCGCGTTCGCGTTCGTGCTCGCGCTGCGCATGGGCATGTTCGCGGTCAAGCCCGCCCCCGTCATGGTCACGTCCGACTGGCTGTACCGTCAGGTCGCGCCCAGGATGTGGGATCGGGTGCAGCTCGCCGCATCGATGCTCGTGGCCTCGGTGCGGGATCTGGCCTTCACCACCGCGGGCCGGGTCGTCGACTGGGCCGCGCGCCAGGGCTCTCCGTCGGGCCGTCTCGGCTCCACCACGTCCACCGGACAGGCGGTCTTCTCCATCTCCGTCATCTTCCTGCTGCTCATGCTGCTGTTCTTCAACCTCGGCGACGAGTTCGTCACGGTCGGCCACGCCGGAGATCACGGGGCGGAGTCCCACGAGGTGCAGGACGACCATGGTCAGGAAGGCGACGAGGCGTCCCACCACGATGTCGACGACCACGGTCACCCCGTGCACAACGGGCCTCACCCCAACGAGCCGGGCTCGCTGGTGTACAGCCCGATGGACAAGGCCCTGCACCACCCGGGTGAGCCCGCGGGCCCCTACGATCCGGCCGACCACGGCGGTCACGGTGGTGGTCACGAGGGCGACCATGGAGACCATGGGAAGGCCCACGATGCCCACGAGGGGGACCAGGAGGTCCACGACGGGGATCACGGTGCGCACGAGGAGGGCCACGACGCCCACGAGGGGGACCACGGTGCCCACGGAGAAGCGGAAGAGGAGGCGCCGGCGCCCCTCGGAGACTCTCCTCCCGAGGGCAACGGTCACTGACCCACGGACCCCGCGGCACCTGCCGCGGGGTCTCCTGTTTGTGGGGAGGGGGATCTGGGGAGCCACCGGCTGCATCGTGCTGCCTGGTCCTGGATTCCTGCCGGTTCTTCGTCGTATCTTCGACCCTCACGGACGGGAGGGTTCATGTGGTGGTTGATCCTGGCTTCTGCGGCGTCGGCCTCGCCGGAGGCGGAGGAGGTGGTGGAGCTCGTGGCGGCGTCGCACCAGGTCCAGCAGTCGTTCGTCGACCTCGACGCCGACGGCTTTGCCGCGCACCTCGAGCGGGTGAGGACCCTCGGCGCGCGCTGGGAGGGCGTGATGGACCCGGGCAGCGCGGCGGCCTGGCACAAGGCCGAGGCGCTGTGGACCTACGCCGAGGGAGCCGATGCGCGTCTTCCACGCCATGTGGTGGCGGCCAAGCGCCTCGATCCCTACTGGTCCAGCCCGTTGGTGGTCGAGGTCGAGGGGGCCGATGCCACGGTGTCCGCGCGCTCCGCCGCGGTCGTGTGGGGCGATGGGGAGCGGCTCGGTGGGGGCCCCCTGCGGCCGCAGGTACAGCTCCCCAGGGATCGGGCGGTGGTGCTGCAGATCGGGCCCCGTCCCGAGGGCGCCCTGTACACGCCGGATGCCGGTGCCCTCGTGGGGGCCGACGGTGCCCTCGAGCTGCCCCAGGTCGAGTCGGCTGCGCGCCGCCAGAAGGTCGGGCGCATCGTCGCCACCTCCCTGGGAGCGGGCATGGTGGTGACCGGTGGCGTGCTGTGGGGCGTGGCCAGCCAGCGTGCAGCCGCCTTCCACGGCGGTGAGGTCGACGCCGCTCGGGCCCAGCAGTTCGCGCGCGAGACCAACGCGCTGAGCGGCAGTGGGGTGGGCGTCGGGGTGGCCGGGCTGCTGGTGGTCGGCGCGGGCTGGTCGATCCCCTGGTGAACGCGAAAGCGCCGGCGTCTCCCACGAGGGGAGGGCCGGCGCAAGGGGTGCGTGGGCGGTCGCGGGAGGTCCCGCTCACGCGTGGGAGCGCTCAGGCGCTCACTGGGCCATGGACTTCAGGAAGTTCCAGTCCAGCGTGAACTGCAGCGACAGCAGGCCGGAGGTGAACTGGCCCTGCTCGTCCATGTACAGGGAACGGTGCTGCACGTAGGGGGCGCCGGCCTCGTCGACGGCCACGTCACCGGCCTCGTCGAGCATGAAGGAGTAGCCGTAGCCCATGCCCACCGTGGTGCCCTGGAAGGTCAGGTCGTTGGTGATGAAGACGTCGGCGGGATCGACGGATGCGCTGTCGAGCACCTCGAAGGCAGCAGCAGCAGCGGCAGCAGCGACGATGCCGCTGTCCTCGGGGGCCGCGGTGTCGCCGGTGTCCTCGGAAGCGCCGGTGTCGCCGGTGTCCTCGGAAGCGCCGGTGTCGCCGGTGTCCTCGCCCTCGGACGCCACGGCGCCGACCACGACCATGGACGCCACGGCGTCACGCAGGCTGTCGACGGCCTCGGCGTCGACGCCGGCGGTCACGGAGACCTGCATGCCGTCGTCGAGGAGGGCCTGCAGGGTGGCGAGGTCGTCACCGGTGAGGGTGCTGCGGCAGTCGGCGTAGCCGGTCGCGCTGGTCTCGGCGAAGGCGAGGTTGCCCAGCTCGACGTTCATGAGGCTGTCGACGCCGGAGGTGTCCACGGCGGGGGCCTGGGAGACGTCCACCAGCAGGCACATGATGGCGTTCTGCACGTCGAGGTCGGACTGTGCGGACTGCAGGGTGGTGTCGAAGACGACCACCTGGGTCATCATGGAGGGGTACTCCGAGCCGGGCACCATCGGCGAGGTCACGTCACCGGTGGAGGCGTCGTAGCCGAAGTTGATGCTGGCCTGGGCGTAGAAGACCTCACGCTCCTCGATGTTGGAGGACGTGTCGGTGCCGGTGTCGTCACCGGTGTCGATGGGGGTCGTGGGCTCCTCGGTGCAGGCAGCAGCTGCCAGGACCGTCAGGATGCTGAGACGGCGGGTGATTGTGGACATGGCTTCCTCCTCGTACGCGCAAGTGAAGGGGGCACGCAGTGGGTACAGTGAAGCCGCTGACGCCATCGTTCACCGGGCGGAAAACCGTTTCGGGCCTCCGGGCGGCGGTGAGGCAGGTCTGCCGGGGACTTCCGTTCTCGCAAAGTGTCCGTGAGGGCCGCATTTGGACGAAGCCCCGACGCCCGGATTCCGGCCGTTGCAGCCTGTGGAGGCCTCTGTGGCTCCCCGTGGAGGCTCGTGCGTGTCTGCGAGGCGGGGCGGCCCCATCGGACCCGGCAGGACACGAGGGCCTGGAGCACGGACGCCGGACCCCTTGCGGGATCCGGCGCCATGAGATTCCAAAACGGGCATGCCCCCGCAAGGGTCAGGAGGGGGGCATGCCCGCTGGAATGAAGATCACTGGGCGGCTGCGGACAGCGCGCCCCAGTCGAGGATGAACGCGACGTTCAGCAGGCCGGAGCTCAGGTTGCCCTCGCCGTCGAGGTACAGGGAGCGCTCCTGCGCGTAGGGGTAGCCGTCGTCGTCGACCACGGCGTTGCCCTCGTCGTCGAGCAGGCCGGACCAGGCGTAGCCGTAGCCCACGGGCATGCCGTTCATGGTGGGGTTGGCGCCGAGGAAGACGGCGTCGGCCTCCAGGGTGGAGGCATCGAGCACCTGGAAGGACTCGACGGGCTGATCATCGGGGGCCTCGCCGGTGTCACCGGTGTCGGCGGTGTCGCCGACGAGGGTCTTGCGGGGGGCCTCGACGGGCACGGCGCCCGCGACGGGCATGGAGGCCAGGCTCGAGCCGAGGCTCTGGGCCAGGGCGCTGTCGACCGCATCGGTGAGGGTGGTCTGCAGGCCGTTCTGGATCAGGGCGTTGAGCGCGGCCTCGTTGTCGCCGTACAGGGCGCTGGTGCAGTCGGGCAGGCCGGTCATCGCGGTGTCGCGGTAGGTGTGGGTGCTCAGATCCACATCGAGCAGGCCGCTGCTGGCGGAGGCGTCGATGGCGGGATCGTAGCTGAGCTCGACCAGGACGCAGATGATGGCATCGAGGTACTGCGCCTCGGTCTGGGCGGTCTGGATGGTCTCGTCGAACAGGACGATCTGGGTGAGCTTGGAGGGGTTCTGGCTGCCGGGAACGGTGGGGGAGGTGACGTCGCCCGTGGTGGCGTCGTAGCCGAAGTTGACGCTGGCCTGGGCCATGAAGACCTGGACGGCGGGGGCGGGCGGCAGGCCGGTGTCTTCACCGGTGTCGCCGAGCTCGGGATCGTTGTCGCCACAGGCGACCGTTGCGAGTGCTGCCAGGATGCTCAGGTGTTGAAGCGTGCGTGTCATGGTTCCCCTCCAGGATTTCGCGGCTGCGAAGGAGCGCACCATAGGGGGTACCGATTTGTCGGTCAAGTGTTAATTCCGCAGCTTTGCCCTGGGGCTCGCGCTGCACTGTTTCCTGTGTGCAACGGTGCCACGCACGTGGTTCGCCATCGGGGCATCGACGGCGATACCCACGAGGGATCAGATGTTGAGCAGGATCATGAGCGCGCCGCCCACCAGGAAGATGGAGGCGATCAGCGCGATGGCCCAGGACCCGGCGGGTGGGCGGTGGGGGGCATCGACCGGCAGCAGCTCGAGGGCCGGACCCGCCTGGGGCATCTTGCGCGGTGCGGGCACGGGCACGGCCTTGGGCAGGTTGGTCTGGGGCGGGGGAACGTAGCCCTCCCGGCCCGTCATCACGACGATGTGGTCGTCTTCGCGCTCGACATCGGAGGCCGTGTCGTGGAACTGGTGGTGGGACTCGTCGGTACGAGGCGGGGGGGCGCCATCGTCGTCGCCGAAGACCGTGAGGATGCGGGTGTCGTCGCCGCGATCATCGTCTTCGTCGGCGTCGAGGGGAGCCTCCTCCGCGGGGGCCATGTTCACGAGATCCGCCATGCGGGTGATCATCGTGTTCTCGGAGGCACTGACCTCCTCGTCGGCATCGTAGGGGTTGTCGTCCCAGGCGCCTTCGGTGGTGGCGCCGTCGGCCGTGTTCTCGTCGCGGGGTTCGACGTGGCCGTGGGCATCCACCAGCTCCACCAGGAGCGAGGTGGGGATCTCGTAGTCGCCGGCCAGGGCCCAGTGCAGCTCCGCCACGCGGGGGTCCTCGGGGAACTGGGACCGCATGCGATCGAGCAGACGCTTTGCCTTGAGGTAGGCGTTGGCCGACAGGTAGGCCTCGGCGGCCTCGAGCTGGGCCTCACGGGACGCCTTGGCATCCGGCAGCGTGCTGGGGGGCTTGTCGCGGTCTTGCGCGATCTCGGCGCTGAGAGCCGCCGCATCCGGGTGGTCGGGGTAGGTGACCTGGAGTCGCGTGACCAGATCCCTGGCACGACCGGACCAACCGCGGGCGATGAACATGCGGGCCTCGAGGGCCAGCCGCTCGGACTCCTGGCCGTCGGTCTCGGACAGGCCGTTCAGGCGCGTCCAGGCGCGGTCGGTCATCCTCAGGTTGAGGAAGGAGCGGATCTGGGCCAGGCGGGCACGGACGGTGGGGGTGTCGTGCGCTTCCCAGGTCTCCACGAGCGAAATGACCTGCTTGTGGTCACCCTTGGCCAGCAAGGACTGGACCGCAGCCTCGAGACGCGGAGAAGGGGGGAGCGTGCCGTGCGGTTCGGAATGCAGGGTAGCCTCCAGGATCTTTGGCGGAATGCTACCACAATGCCCCGTACCAAGAACAAGCACACCCGCCGGCCCGAAGGACGGCGGGTGTGGGCGCTGCGGGAAAAGCCTCAGTCGAGGGCTTCAACCTCGGCCTGGATGGCGGGCAGGACCTCGAAGAGGTCGCCCACGATGCCGTAGGTGGCGTGCTCGAAAATGGGCGCTTCGGCGTCGGTGTTGATCGCCACGATCACCTTGGAGCTCCGCATGCCGGCGAGGTGCTGGATGGCACCGGAGATGCCGGCCGCGATGTACAGGCTGGGGTTGACGACCTTGCCGGTCTGGCCGACCTGCTCCTCGTGGGAAGCGTAGCCGGCATCCACTGCGGCACGGGACGCACCGGCGGTGGCGCCCAGGGCAGCGGCCATGGGACGGATGACGGCGTCGAACTTGTCCTTGGAGCCGAGGGAGCGGCCACCGGACACGATGCGGTCGGCCTCGGTGAGGTCGACGGCCTGGGTCTCGGGGGTCTTGCGCTCGACGACGGTCAGGCGGGCGGCAGGTGCCTCGAAGGAGACGGCCTGGACGTCGGCGGAGCCGGCACCGGCCTCGGGCTGGCCGAAGCTGTTGGGACGCACGGTGTACAGGGCGGGGGAGCCGCTGATGGCGACATCCACGTAGGCCTTGCCGGAGTAGATCGGGCGGCGAGCGACGATGGCGTCGCCCTCGAGGTCGATCTTGGTGACACCGGATGCCATGCCGGTGCCCAGGCGGGCAGCCAGACGGGGCAGGGCGTCCTTGGCGGCGTAGGTGGTGGACGCCAGGATGGCGGCGGGGGAGGCGGCCTCGACGACGGCGGCCAGGGCGGCGGTCACGGCGTCGGAGTCGTGGGAGGAGAAGTCGCCGGCCACCTGGAAGACGGTGGAGGCGCCGTAGGCACCCAGGTCGGCGGCGGGGGCGTCGCCGAGGACGACGGCCTGGACGGTGGCGCCGAGCTCGGCAGCCTTGCCCAGCAGCTCGAAGGTGGTCTTCTTGAAGACACCACCATCGTGCTCAGCGAAAACGAGGATTCCGGACATTGTGTGCTCCAGATGCGTGGTGGTGGTTCAGAGGACCTTGGCTTCGTTGCGCAGCAGGTGGACGAGCTCCTTGGCCTGCTCCTGGACGGAGCCGGACAGCATGCGACCTGCGGGACGAGCGGCGGGCTCGGAGAAGTTGGACTCGGTGGCCTTGGGGGCCACGTCTGCCGCGGACAGGCCGATGGCTGCCAGATCCTGCTTGATGACCTTCTTGCGCTTGGCCTTCATGATCTGGGGCAGCTTGGCGTAGCGGGGGGTGTTCAGGCCCTTGTCGCAGGTGAACACGGCGGGGAGGGAGCCGGAGACCACCTCGACCACGCCACCACCGATCTCGCGGGTGGCCTTGAACGTGGAGCCATCGGTCTCGAAGCCGGTGACGATGGAGACCAGGGGCCAGCCCAGCAGCTCGGCCACCATGGCGGGGACCTGGGAGGACACGCCGTCGACGGACTCCTTGCCAGCGAACACGGCCTCGACGCCGGCAGCCTTCAGGGAGGCGGCCAGGGCCTTGGCGACACCGAGGGAGTCGGCGTCGTTCAGGGCGGCGTCGCTGATCTGGGTGAGATCCTCACCACCGACGGCCAGACCGCCCGCGCGAAGGGGAGCGACCACGCTGTCGTCGCCCACCGTGAACAGGTGGACCGATCCACCGTGGTTCTCCACGGTCTTCACGGCCTCTTCGATGGCGTAGGCATCGTAGGGGTTCACGACCCACTTGATGCCGGCGGTGTCGATACCGTTGCCGACGACCTTGATCTGGGCGCCGGTGTCGGGCGTGACTTTCGCGCAGACTCCGATCTTCACGTTTCCTCCAGAATTGGACGTGTACTGGCTGCATGGGGCGTTGCAAAGGCCTCACGGAGACCGCCCGATGGCCAGACGAAAGCGTGACCCTGTATCCCGCCCCCCCTGTACGGCAAGGAATCGGGCGTGAGGATCATGTAGTTGAACGAGCGTTCGAAAGGGTCAGACCACGCGGCTCGACAGCCAACGCTGCACCTGCCCGACGATGTCGCGGTCGGGTACCGTAGCCCAGTCGTCCAGGAAGCCCTGGTTGCCGCGGTCGGTGAGGGGATGCTTCACCGACTGCTTGAACACCTTGTAGGGCACAGTGGCTACGTGGGCGCCCGCCATGGCCGACTGGATCAGGTGGCCCGGATGACGGATGGAGGCCGCGAGCACCTGGGTGGAGATGTCGGGGTTGTTGGCGTAGATCTGCACGATCTCCTCGATGAGATCGATGCCGGAGGCGCCGATGTCGTCGAGGCGTCCCAGGAAGGGGCTGATGTACGTGGCACCGGCGAGGGCGGCGTACAGCGCCTGGGTGGCGTTGAAGCACAGGGTGACGTTGACCTTGATGCCCTCGCTGGAGAGCACCCGGGTGGCGGCCAGGCCGGCCTCGATGAGGGGCACCTTGACCACGACCTCCTCGTGCACCTTGGCCAGCAGGCGGCCCTCCTCGACCATGCCGTCGACATCCTGGGCGACCACCTCGGCGGAGACCGGGCCGCGCACGAGCTCGCAGATGTCGTGGACGGTCTGGAGGAAGTCGCCGCCTTCCTTGGCGATGAGGGAGGGGTTGGTGGTGACACCGGCGAGGATGCCCCAGCCGTGGATCTCGCGGATGTGATCCAGGTTGGCGCTGTCGATGAAGAGCTTCATGGTCCCCCCTCAGGTTGCTCAGCGTGGGAGCAGGGTGCGTCGTGGGTAGATGCCGACAGGGTACATGCCCGCGGGCATCCGGTGGCCCGGCCACGCCACGGGGGCGTCGGGCCAGATCTCGCGCAAGGGATACCAGACGAAGGGCCTGTTGCCCACGCCGGGATGGGGAACGATGAGTGACGGATCGTCGCTGGTCCACGATTCCGCGACGAGGATGTCGAGATCGAGCGGACGATCGCCCCAGTATCTGGACCTGCGGCGGCCCGAGTCCTGTTCGAGTTCCCGGCACCACCCGAGCACCTCGTGGGGATCCACGTCGCACTCGTACACCGCCACGGCGTTGAGGAACGGGCGCCGGGCGGTGCCGCCCTTCATCGGCGGGGACGTGTAGAAGCGGGAGACCCGCAGCAGGCGGAAGCCGGGGCGGTCGAGTTTGTGCAGCGCGCGGATCAACGTGGCCCGCTTGTCGCCGAGGCTGCTGCCGAGACCGATGGCGAGTTTCATGGAGACCTCAGTAGACTTCCGGCTCGGTCACCCGGGTGACGGCCTGGGAGGGGGTGGCCCGGTAGTGGGCGAGCTGGCCGTCGCCGTCGACGTCGCACCAGCCTTCCACCACGAGACCGCCGGCCTGCAGGGAGACCCGGTAGGTGCCCCGGACGGGGTTCTTCGACGGCTCGTAGCCGGGCAGGGGGACGGGCTGCCAGTCATGGAGTGCGGAGGTGACCTGCCCGATGGGGACGGGGGAGGGCTGGAACACCGGCCACGTGTCGTGGTCGGCCTTGTACGCGATGGCCTGCAGGAGCAGCTCGTGCACGATGAGGGGGACCTCCTCGCGCAGCAGCTTGTGACGGGCCCGCAGGACCCTCGGAGTGGCGTAGGCCAGGGCGACGCTCAGCAGGAGCACACCGGTGAACCACTCCCAGGGGCGGCCCATCGCTCACTCCCCGCGGAGGAGGGCGGCGGTCATGCGGATGCCCTGGACGGACAGCTCGACGTGCAGGCCGAGCAGGCCACCGTTGGGGTCGAGCAGGTCGGCGCGGCGGGTGGGATCCCACACCCAGGTGTCGATGCAGTTCTCCACCGTGGTGTCGCGGCACTCCCAGATCACGGCCTTGCGGGGATCGTAGCCCACGCCCTGGATGATCTGCACGGACCGCTGGGGACCCTCGGAGGTCCAGGCACGGGCGGCGGCGTCCATCAGCGGGTCGTCGGACCAGGGCGCCAGGTAGTACATCTTGCGGATCTCGGTGAGCAGCGCCCGGGCACGGCGGCCGGCGGAGGCTGCATCCACCACGTCGATGGCGTCGGCGTTGTCGAGCAGCTTGGTGCCGGGGCTCTCGATGCCCACGTAGATGGGGAAGCGGGCGAGCTCCTCGCCATCCTTGTGCACGTAGGCCAGCCACTCGCCGGTGGTGGACAGCACGAGGTCGGTGGGCTTGCTCAGGGCGCCCTCGGTGACCTCGCCGGCGGGATCGGCGAGCTGGTAGGTGGCGCCGGCCACCTCGGGCAGGCGGAACCGGTTGCCCACGGAGGTGACCCGGGGCTGGATGCCGAGGTCGATCTGCGGCTGGCCCCAGATGGCCACCCACACATCCGACTTCTCGCCGCGGGAACGCACGAGCGCCATGGGGGCGTCTTCCGGGAGGCTCTCGAGCCAGTTGATGACGTCGGGACCGGGTGGGCCGGCCTGCACGCCGTGCCAGGAGCGGGCCTCGAGGGCGGGGTACATGTAGCCGCCCTGCCACAGCGCCTCGCGCAGGGACCAGCGATCGACGGAGCCCTGGTTCTCGGAGAGGTCGAGGGCGAGGGATGCGGCCGCCGCGGCGAGGTTGAGGTTGTAGTTCTTGCCGTCGGTGAGCGCGGCGATCACCGGGTCGAGGGGAGTGCCCCGGGCGGACATGTAGGACTGCGCCGAGGGAGCGGGCAGGGTGGGCACGACGGCGTAGTCGAGGGTGGCCGCGCGCTCGGCGAAGGTCATGGGGGCCTGCTTGGGCTGGCAGCCCAGGGCAAGCATCGTGATCAGTGCGGCTGGCAGTCGGATCATCGGACGTGTTCCTCCGCGCTCAGGAGAGCAAGGAGGATGCCATTAGTCCACCGCAACGCTGGAGGCACCTGCACTGACAGAGATTCACCAGGGCGCCCACGAGGCCGGTGCCACCCTGACAGGGTGTCACTTCATGGCGAGGCCCAGGGAGGCGGAGCCATCGCCCGCCCGCTCGGGGAACCGCAGGACGATCACGAGCTCCTGCTGGGTGGCCACCCGGACCTCCATCGTGGCCTCCTTGCCGCCGCGGCTCAAGGCGTTCCGCGCCTGGGGACCGATGTCCGGAGGGTTCGAGGGATCGGAGCCCGTCACCTGGATGGACGGGTAGCCGAGGTCGTGGTCCGCGCAGGCGTGGATCATGTAGGAGACGTCCGGTCGGGCCTCCACACGCATCTTCAGCTCGCCATCCTCGCCCTCCTCCAGGGTTCGCAGGCCGTGGGAGGAGTAGCCGCGGGCCAACAGGTCCCACACCTGCTCCCGTGCGCAGTAGCGGGTCGCGTCCTCGGACAGGTCCTCGTCGGCGAAGGCGGTGGTGGCGAGCAGGCTGCTGGCCACCCAACTGAGCAGATGACGCATGGGCGCTCCAGGGGCGGGTCTTCGTGGCCAGCGGTTGGCGGCCGGCATCCTGGGGGATCGCCAGGAGAGCCGCCGTGCCCGATGGGGAAGACTGCGAAGCCTCGTCACGGAGAGCGCACGAGGCCTTGGCGCCCTTCCTCAGGTGGCTAGGGTGACGACCGACGTGGGACCTGTCAGGATAGGGGTACCCGACCCGAACGGAGGTGGACGATGGCGAGCGAAGCGCTGGAGCAGGCCAAGGCGCTGCTGGAGAAGATGAAGGCAGCAGATTGGGAGGCCCGCGAGGCACTGAAGGACGAGCTCGCCGCGATGGCCACGCCGGAGTCGGGCGTGCCCGCCTTCCTGGAGTCGGTGCTCAAGGAGCTGCCGCTCGAGGTCCGGTGGGACGTGCAGGAGATCCTCGAGGCGCTGGCGCCCCCGCCGGTGGAGGAGCCCGAGGAAGAGGAGGAGGAGGAGCTCGACGACCCGAACGCCCCCCTGCGCATGAGCGACCTCGACGAGGTCTACGCCGACCCCCGCGGCCTCGCGCTGTACGTCGACAAGCGCACCCGCACCCGCTGGTTCGCACAGCAGATCGACCCCCGCACCGGCCAGCCGGTCATGATGGAGGTCCCGCCCGATCAGGTCGACCAGATCAAGATGCAGCTGCAGGGCAGCCCCTACTGGCGCATCGGCGCCGGGGTCCAGAACGGATGAGCCGTCTGCTGCTGATGGCCGCGCTGCTCATGGGCTGCGGCAAGAAGGAAGTCCTGTGTCCCACCATCGACGACGTGCTGTACGGCGAGGGCGAGGACGCGATCACCTGTGAGGAAGCCTGGCAGGGGGAGCGCTACATCGAGGCCCTGGCCGCGCGGCCGCTCAACACCCTGGAGGAGCAGCGGGTGGTCGAGGAGCTGCACCGTCAGGCCAGGAAGGACGCCGCGGGCACCAAGGCACGGCTGGCCAGGGCCCGTGCGCTGGTCGACGGGCTCAAGTCCGGGTCGCCCTGGCGTGCTCAGGCCAAGGTCCGTGCCGACGCCCTGTACGACGCCTTCGAGACCGGCGGGCTGTGGCCCAAGGACCAGTTCGAGCGGTACTACGGGATCCTCAAACGCGCCATCGCCGTGTGGAAGGTCCACGAGCCGTCGAAGCTCGCCATCGGTGAGATGGACATCGAGGCGTGGATCCGGTACGCCAGCCTGTGCCGCGAGGTGCAGGGCGGTGGCGTGCTGAACGTCTCCATCGGCGACCGCGTGGGCGTGTACCGCACCATCACGGACCGCTTCGAGTCGGCGACGCGGGACGACCAGGTGGCCATGCTCGGACTGGCCAGCTTCTGGCAGGGCGCCACGGAGAACTGGCAGTTCGCGGGCTACGACGCCCAGCAGGAGTGGATCAAGGCGGCACCGCTCCCCCAGGCCATGGAAGGCACCTCGGTGGACTACATCCAGGCCATCATGGGAGGTGATGTGGCGCGTCACGTGGAGGTCCTGCACGACAAGCTCGGCCCTCTACGGTTCAACCCTCCGCTGTGATCGCGAGGCTTGCAACAACCGGAGTTCGTGCCGATGGGGCATGATGTCGGGGTGTCGGGGGCGCGGTGAGCCACAACAGCGAAGAACGCAGGACCAGCAGGTACCTCAACAGCGTGTGGCTGTTCTGGGTGCTCGCCAGTGGCATCGTGGGGCTCAGCGTCGGGGTCACCCGTGGGCTCACGATGCAGGAGCGGTCGCTCCCCACCTGGACCCTCGTGGGGGTCGGCGTAGGGGTGGTCGTCGGCTTCCTCGCGATGTCGATCGCGGGGAGGCGGGAGCGTCCCGGTCGGCGATCGGTCCACCTGATGGCCCCCATCGGCCTGGCGCTGCCGGCCGTGTGCTGGGCGGGTGTGGTGGTGTCCCTGCACGTGGGCAGCGTGTTGCCGGCCATCGGCGCGGTGGGCCTCGGTCTGGTGCTGATGAACGTCGCCCGACGGGCCTACGCGGAGGACATCCTGCACACGGGCGTCCATGCCTGGCACGCCGGCCGTCACCGGGTGGCGGTGCAGACCCTCGAGGCGGCGGTGGAGGCCAAGGCGCTGGTGCCGGCGCCCATGCGTGCCCACGCGTGCTTCACCCTGGGCCTGATCGCCCTGGCCGACGAGGATCTGGAGCGGGCGGAAGGCTGGCTGTTGCGGGTGCCCGGACACGGGCGCACGGCGCAGCAGGCACGGGTGTCGCTGGCCCTCGTGCAGGCGCTGCGGGGCCGCATCGAGTCCGCCCAGCGGTCCGTGTCGTCCCTCGACTTCCGCGAGGGCGGTGAGACGGTGCGGCACAAGGCCGACGGCGTGCGCCTGCTGATCGTGCTGCGGGAGCAGGGCGTGCAGGCGGCACGCGACCTGGCGGAGCGCACGCTGCGGGATCGGTCGAGTGCCCTGCAGGTGGGGCTGACCGCCTGGCTGCGGTGGCGTGACGGCGACGTCGAGGAGGCGCTGTTCCTGCTCGAGCCGAACAACATGCTGCGGGTGCGCCACAGCGAGCTCGTCCACCTCGTCCCCGAGATGGGGGAGGTGGTGGCCATGGCCGAGGCCGCGCGGGCGGGCTGAGGCACCGCGAAGGATGGGGCGCGACCTCCGGGCGTGGCCGGGTGGTGTGACGTGCCGGGCCGCGTGTCGGCTGCCGGTCGGTTCGCACCAAGAAGCAAAACGCCGCGGCACCCAGGGGGTGCCGCGGCGAAAAAGCCTCGAGAGATGAGATCAGAGCTTCTGCGAGTAGAACTCGATGATAGCGTTCTCGTTCAGCTCGAACGGGAAATCGCCGCGCTCGGGGGCGGAGGTGAGCTTGCCGGTTGCCTTTGCCGGATCGAACTCCAACCATGCCGGACGAGTACGGGAGGCAGATGCCTCCAGGTTGGCCTGAACGAAGGCCTTACCCTTGGACTTCTCGCGAATGGAAATCTCCATGCCGGGCTTCACGTGGAAGGAGGGACGGTCAACACGGTGACCATCGACCATCACGTGACCATGCACCACCAGCTGACGAGCAGCGGGAATGGTAGCGGCCAGGCCGAGACGCCAGACGAGGTTGTCCAGACGGGACTCGAGCAGCATGACGAGGTTCAGACCAGCAGCTCCCTTCATCCGAGAGGCACGCTTGACGTAGCTCTGGAACTGCTTCTCGAGGAGACCGAAGTGCCAACGCGCCTTCTGCTTCTCCTGGAGGCGCACCTTGAAGTCCGAGGGCTTCGAACGACGTGCGGTGCCATGCACTCCGGGGGGGTAGGGGCGCTTCAGAACGCCGGCGGTGGTCAGTCCGGGGAGGACCGTGCCAACGGCGCGACACTTCTTCAGTCGGGGTCCACGATACCTTGCCATGATGGCTATCCTTTTACTGAGCGACGAGCAGATGCCCGACGGTCAAATCACTTGATCTCGCGGTGCAGCGTGTAGCGACGGAGGTACGGGTTGTACTTCCGCAGCTCGAGCCGCGCCGGGGTGTTCTTCTTGTTCTTCGTGGTCGTGTAGCGGCTCATGCCAGGCACGCCGGAGGCACGCTGCTCGGTGCACTCCAGGTGGATGACGTTGCGCGCCAGATTCTTCTTCTTGGCCACGATGTCCTCCGAAAGGCTTTTTACGGGAGCCACGCCAATACCCCACTACGAGGCATGGGCATGGCAGCGCCGAGGCGCATATCCACCTGAAGCCCGGCTGTCAATGCTTCGGGGAAGGCGCGTACCCGCCGGCGGCCCTGGCCACCTCCTCGCGGATGCGGCGGGCGGCGAACGTGATGTCCTCGAGGCTGGTGTCGCGGCCGAGGCCCATCCGCAGGGCCCGCAGGGCGCGCTCCTCGGAGATACCCATCGCGAGGAGCACATGGCTCGGACGGGGGTTGGCGGAGCTGCAGGCCGAGCCGGCGGAGCAGGCCACGTCGAACAGGCCCTTGATGAGCTCGGTGGAGCGGATGGCCGGGAAGGTGACGTGCAGGTTGTGGGGCAGCACGCCCTCGGTGGGAGAGGAGCGCTCGATGCCGTCGATGGAGGACAGCAGCTCCCACAGGTGGTCACGGCGGCTCGCCACCTCGTGCCACACACCGGCCTGCAGATCCCGACCGGCGGCCTCGCAGGCGGCCCCGAAGCCGACGATGAGGGGCACAGACAGGGTGCCGCTGCGGATGCCCCGCTCCTGGCCGCCGCCGAACTGCAGGGGCTGCAGGCTGACGCGCGGGCGTCCGGGGCGCAGGTACAGCGCGCCGATGCCCTTGGGGCCGTACATCTTGTGGGCGGTGAAGCTCATGAGGTCGGCGCCGAGGGCCTGGACGTCGACCGGGATCTTGCCGACGGCCTGGGAGGCGTCGACGTGGACGAGCACGCCGGCCTCGTGGCACAGCGCGATGATCTCGACCACGGGCTGCAGCGTGCCGACCTCGTTGTTGGCCCACAGCAGGGTGACGAGGCGGGTGTGATCCGTCAGTGCATCCTTCACGGCGGCTGGATCCACCCTGCCGTGTCGATCCACACCGAGCACGGTGGTCTGCACACCCTCATCCTTCAAGTGCGCCACCGGATCCAGCACGGCCTTGTGGCTGGTGGCCACCGTGATGACGTGGTGGGGGCCGTCGCCGAGACCTCGCACCAGGCCGAGGATGGCGAGGTTGTTGGCCTCCGTGGCGCCGGAGGTGAACAGGATGTTCCGCGGTTGGGTGCCGATCAGCTTCGCCACCTGCTCCCGGGCGACCTTGACGGCCACCTCGGCCCGGCGACCCCACGCGTGCTGGTTGGATCCGGCATTGCCGAAGTGCTCGGTGAAGTAGGGGACCATCGCATCGACCACCTCGGGCAGGCAGGGGGTGGTCGCGTGGTGGTCGAGGTACAGGCGCTTCATGGGGGATCCTCGTGCTGGCCGCCTATCCTGCCAGGGTCTCGCCGCCATCCACACGCAGCACGTTGCCCGTCAGCCACGCGGATCCAGGATGCAGGAGCTGGATCAGGAGCTGGGCCACATCGTCGGGCTCGGTGAGGCGGCCCGAGGGGTTGAGCGCGGCGGCCCGCTCGGCGAGCTGCTCCCAGCCCGGGATCTTCCGCAGGGCGGGGGTGAGGGTGAGGCCGGCCATGAGCGCGTTGACCGTGATGCCCTCGGGGGCGAGCTCGGCGGCCAGGTAGCGCACGTGGGACTCGAGGGCGGCCTTGGCGGCGCCCACGGGGCCGTAGCTGGGGAAGACGCGCTCGCTGCCGGAGCTGGTCATGGCGAAGATGCGGCCCCCGGGCCGGAGCAGGCTGCGGCGGCGCAGGTCGGAGGTCCAGTGGACGAGGCTGTGGGCCATCACCTGCAGGGTCATGTCGAGCTGCTTCTCGGAGACCGTGGTCTCGCCGACGGCGAGGGGCAGCAGGGTGCCGAAGGCGAGGGAGTGGAGCACGACCTGGATCCCGGCGTCCGGGAACTCGTCCTGGAAGGCGTCGAGGACGGCGGTGCGCCTGGGCTCGGCGGCGGCGTTGACGTTGTGGAAGCGGACCGGGACGCCGAGGGTGACCAGCTCGGCCTTCAGCTCGTCTGCCTGGGCGCGGGTGGCCCGCAGATCCAGGTGCACGCCGAGGATGCCGTGGCCGGCCTGGGCCAGCCGCCGGGCGGCAGCCGCGCCGAAGCCGGAGGACACACCGAGGATCAGGGCCCAGGGCTGCTGGGACATGGGGGCTCCAAGAGAAAAGACCGCCGGAGCGGTCTTGGAAGGGGAGGCGGCCCGCCGATGCGGCGGGCTGCGATCACTTGGCGGCGTCGGCTGCCTGCTCGGCCTGCTCGGCGGCCTTCTCGGCACCCGCCTCGGCGGCCTTCACGGCCTCCTCGGCAGCGGCCTTGACGGCGTCGGAGGGCACAGCACCGGCGGGCAGCTCGGCGCCCTCGACGGGCTTGGTCCAGACGACCTCGGTGGAGTCCTTGTACTCCTGCATGATCTTCTGGCCGGCCTCCTGCTCGAGCTGCTCGCGCAGGGTGGCCTTGGCATCCTCGAAGGAGGTGGTCTCGGTCTTCTTGTCGACGACGAGGATGACGTGGTAGCCGAACTGGGACTTGACCGGGCCGACCAGGGCGCCCTTCTCGGCGCCGAAGGCGGCGTCGGAGAACTCGGGGATCATCTGGGCGCGGCTGAACCAGCCGAGATCGCCGCCGTTGACCTGGGCGGAGGGGTCGATGGACTTGCTCTTGGCGAGCTCGGTGAAGTCCGCGCCGCCCTTCAGCTCTTCCATGACGGCGTTGGCGGTGGCCTCGTCGCTCAGCAGGATGTGCTTGGCGTTGACCTCCTCCTTCACGAACTGGACCTGGCGCTCGTCGTAGGCCTTCTTGAGGTCCTCCTCGGTGACGGCGGCCTTGGTCTTCTCCTTGATGAACGCCTCGACCAGCGCCATGCGCTCGGCGAAGGCCACCTGGGCCTGGATGTCGGGGTCGGCGTAGGCGTTGGCGGCCAGGGCGTCGTTGTAGACGCGGTGCAGCACCATGAAGCCCTGCTGGTCGAGGGTGTCGCGGAACTGCTGGGTGCCGCGCATCTTCTCGACCTCGGCCCGCTGGGCCTCGGGGAACTGGGCGAGCATGACGTCGAACACGCCGTCGTGCAGGGGCTGGCCGTTGACGGTGGCGACCACTTCGCCGGCCTGGTTGATCTTGCCGGGAACGTGGGGCTGCGTCTGGCAGCCAGCGACGAATGCGAGTGCGATCAGGATCGTGCGCAAGGGAAACCTCTGTCTACAAGGTTGGACTGTGCCGATGTAGCGTAGGTGGACCTGCGTCACAAGACGCACACGCTTGGGAGAGGCGAAATGGTACTGCTGTGGTGGCTGGGCGCGGCGATGGCCTCACCGTCGGTGGAGATCGAACTGGAAGCGGTGAAGGGGCAGCAGGTGCTGCGGGTGATGGCGCCAGAAGGCCAACATGTGGCCGAGGAAGCCCTGTACTCCCTGAGTCTGCACTGTGCGGGCACCCCGGTGCACATGAGCGGTCCGTCGGAAGATGTCGTGGCGGGCATCGTGCTGGAGGGGGTCGGCCGGGGAGAACAGTGCCGGGGAGAGCTGAGCGTGCCCATCTGCGAGGACGCCGGCGACACGTGCGAGCTGCAGGAGCTGGTCTTCACGGGCGAGACCCCCCGCAGGGGCCTGGCCCGTTGGACCGCTGCGGATCGCTACGTACCCCAGGGGCTCGACTTCCCGGCCCAGGTCGACGCCGTGGATCTGTACGCCAAGGCGGCGGCACGGGCGGCGCGCAACCACAAGCCGGTGCTCGTCGACTTCAGCGCCGTGTGGTGTCCGCCGTGCAACCTGCTGGCCAAGGAGCTGCTCTCCCAGGACGTGGGCGTGCTCAAGGAGGTCGAGCTCGTGGAGGTCGACGCCGACGACGCCAGCTCGTGGCCCCTGAAGTCCGCCTACGAGGTCACCGGCTACCCCACCATCCTGGCGCTGGATGCCCACGGCAACGAGATCGGCCGCATCGTGGGCTACCCGGGCCGTGAGGAGACCGAGGCCTGGATGTGGGACATGGTGCAGCTGTACAAGACCGGTGCCGTGCTCGGGCCGGAAGCCATGGCCGAGGAGGCCTGGCGGCTGGTGCAGCGGGAGAAGCTCACGGACGCGCAGGCCCTCCTGGACGAGATCGACGCCGAGATCGAGCCCGAGGAGTCGCTCGCCCAGGTGGAGAAGGCCTGGGAGGACATCATCGAGGGCAAGGTGAAGGGGGAGGAGGCCGAGGAGGCCCTGCCGGAGCTGCAGGCCGACCTGGCGGTCCGTGACGCCGGGACCCGCCGCACCGCGCGGGACACCGTTCCCTACCGCCTGGCGAGGATGCACCTGAACCCGACCATCGAGGACGGCGTGTGGCTGCTGGGTCACGCGCCCGAGAAGGTACTGCAGTGGGTCGATGCCACGGAGTCCCTCGGGGAGGACGGCAAGCGGCTGGCGGTGGCCGCGCTGCGGGAGGGCATCACACGGGTCGATGGTCCGCAGTGCGCCGACATGCTGTACGTGCTGGCCGACTACCTGCACAAGAACGACGCCGTGTGGGCCTACAGCGCGGCAGCGGCGCTCATCCGCAGCGAGATGGAGCACGAGCCCACCCGGGCCAAGGGATACATCGCCTGGTACGCGACGCTCCTGGAGATGGCCGGCGACAAGGGCATGGCGAACGACGTGCTGCGGCAGGCCATCGTGGACCACCCCAACGAGCCCACCTTCTACTGGAAGCAGGCACAGCTCCTGCTGCGGGGCGGGGCGGGGGACCTGGCGCTCGATGCCTCCCTGAAGGCCGTGCAGCGGGCCTGGGGCGACAACCTGCTGATGGTCGGGCGCACCCATGCCGAGATCCTGATGGCGCTGGGCAAGACCGAGGAGGCCGTGGAGTTCGTGAACGGGGTGCTCGAGGAGGTCGAGGCGCCCGAGGAGGACCAGGACGTCCGATCCCACCGGCTGCGGGAGGAGCTCGCCGAAGTGGTGGCGGAGGTGTCGCAGGAAGGGTGACGGTCGGTCCGTGTCCTTGCGGCTGGCCGGGAAGCTCCACCGGGCTACGGGTACCCCAGGGAACGGCCGTCAGACGGTCAGGAGGTTTCCATGTGGTGGGTGTGGCTGTTGACGGTGTCGTTCGCGCAGGAGGCGAGCAAGGCGGAGGAGCCCGTCGTGCCCGAGCCGGTGGTCGAGCCTGCCGAGGAACCGACGCAGGTGGACGACGGCCTCACCGATGAAGAGGCCTTCTACGAGGAGATCGTCGTCTTCGGGGAGCAGGAGGTCGCCGAGGCCCGCTCCGCCGTCGTCCGCAGCATGAACGAGCTCGGCTGGCGGGTGGTGCGTCGCGAGGACGGGGGCGTGGTCCTGCGCGGACCGGAGCCCTGGATGGGCAAGGCGATCCTCACCTCCACCGGCGACATGGACTGGACCACCCCCGTCTTCGCGGGCCGTGCGCCCAAGGATGCCGGAGGCGAGTACGACGTCGACGAGATCCTCGATCGGGTGCCCACCACGGGCACCGTGGGCATCCAGTCCACCCCCTTTCCCGGCGGGCGCAAGGTGCAGGCCGTGCGGGCGGGTCTGATGCAGGAGATCGAGCCGGAGATGCTCGCGTACCGTTCGGCCATCCAGAAGCGCGCGCTGAGCCAGTCCATCCAGTCCCTGCCCGATCGCCTCGACGTCCTCTGGGCCACCGGGCAGACCCTCGACGGCGGCGAACGGCTCCCCACCGAGCAGGCCCGCAAGGACTACGTCCTGGACTACTGGGCCTCCCGCGCCGACTCCCCCGAGGGCCGTGCCGTGATGCGCACCGTGCGCACCTGGCTGCAGTACACGGTGCAGGAGAGCGGTACGCCGGTCACCCGGTCCGAGGCAGCGGCTGCCGAGGCCCGTCGCACCGACGGCGCCCGCCTCGATCTCACCTACCCATGACGCGCCCCATGTGAATTCCTCCGCCACTGGCCGCACTGCTGGTGGCGTATGCGCGACGTGAGCCCTTGTTGCGTCTCGCCGCGCCGCCCCCGCCTGCGCTATACGGGGTGCCGCAAGGAGGAATTCCATGGAGAACGCCGCACAGGCTGTCGAACCCGAGATGGGTGAGATCATCGAGAACCCCGGGGATGGCCCGATCTACCGGCCGGCCCGGAACGAGCGGCAGCTCACGGTGCGCGCCGTGCTGGTCGGTTGCCTTCTGGGCGCCGCCATCTCCGCGATGAACATCCGCTTCGGCCTGAAGACCGGCTGGTCCATCGGCGGCTCGCTCATCAGCGCCATCCTGGCCTACGCGATCTTCTCCGCATTCCTCCGCAAGAAGGCGCCCTTCACGCCCCTGGAGACCAACATCGCGCAGACGGCCGGCTCCGCGGCCGGCTCGATGACCTCCGCAGCGGGCCTGCTGTCGGCCATCCCGGCCATGAACCTGCTCGGTTACGAGCTCGCCTACTGGGAGCTCACCCTGTGGGCCGCCTCGGTGGCCTGGCTCGGCATCTTCTACGCCGTGCCCCTGCGCCGGCAGATGGTCCTGGTGGAGAAGCTGCGCTTCCCGTCGGGTACCGCCACGGCCTCCACCATCCAGGCGATGTTCTCGTCCGGCGACGACGCGATCCGGAAGGCGCGCGTGCTGGTCCGCTGGGCGGGCGCGGCCGCGGCCTTCACCCTGGCAGCCTACTCCTGGGGCGCGCTGTCCCACCCCACCGAGGGCACCTGGGGCCTCATGCTGGGCCTCGTGGCCGCCATGACCGCGCAGCTGGCCGGCGAGCGCAAGCTCACCACCATCCTCGGCGTCGGTTCCCTCGCCCTCGGCGCGCTCTGGTACATGTCCCCGAGCGTCGTCGACGCCGCCACGCTGGTGGGCAGCTACAGCATCTCGCTGTACTTCGCGCCGATGATGTTCGGCGCGGGCATCCTCATCGGCTGGAAGGTCGGTGTCTCCCTGCTCATCGGTGCGCTCCTCGCCTGGGGCGTGATCGCCCCCGCCGTCGAGACGCTGGGCTGGGTCGCCGATCCCGAGGCCACGATGTCCTACTCCGACGGCGCGCGCGGCTGGGTCCTGTGGCCCGGCGTGGCCATCATGGTCGCCGACGCCCTCACGAGCCTCGCACTCTCCTGGAAGACCATCGTCGCCACCTTCACCGGCAAGAAGGGTGGGGATGGCGAGGCACCTCTCGAGGATCCCGCCGAGGCCATCCCCAACTCGTGGGTCGCCCTGGGTCTGGCCTTCGCCTCCCTGCTCACCATCGTGTCGGCGAAGATGCTGTTCGAGATCCCCATCTGGATGACCATCCTGGCCGTGGCGATGTCGTCCGTCCTCGCCATGATCGCGGTGCGGTCCACCGGCGAGACCGACATCAACCCCATCGGCGGCATGGGCAAGGTCACCCAGCTGGTCTATGGCGGCCTGGCCCCCGGTCAGGTGTCCACCAACCTGATGTCCGCCGCCATCACCTCCGCCGGTGCCTCCCAGGCGGGCGACATGATGCACGACCTCAAGGCCGGCTACCTGCTCGGCGCATCGCCCCGCAAGCAGCTCGTGGCCCAGCTCATCGGTGTGGGCGTGGGCATCATCTCCTGCGTGCCCATCTACATCCTGTTCCAGAACCGCTACGAGATCGGCGGCGCCGAGTACCCCGCGCCCGCCGCGTTCGCCTGGAAGTCCATGGCCGAGGTGCTCGCACAGGGCCTCGACGCCCTGCCCACCCACGCGCTGCCGGCCGTGGTCGCGGGCCTCGTCTTCGGCGCCCTGGTGCCCATCCTCCGCAAGGCCTTCGGCTGGACCTGGCTGCCTTCCGGCCTCGCCATGGGCATCGCCTTCATCGTGCCGGCCTACTACTCCATCAACATGTTCCTGGGCGCGCTGCTCTACAAGGCGTGGGAACGGGGCAACAAGGCGGCCGCGGGCGCGCTCGGCTTCGCCGTGGCATCGGGCCTCATCGCCGGCGACGGCATCATGGGCGTGCTCATTCCCGTCACCGAGCTCATCCTGCAGTCCGTGGGGCTGATGGCGGCCTGAGCCGGTCCATCGCCTGACGAGGACGACGGGCCTCCTGCCGAAGGGCAGGGGGCCTTGCGCCGTCTTGGGGCCCCGATGCAGGATGGGGCCATCCGAGCGGGAGGTTTCGATGCGTTGGACGGCACTGGCGACCCTGGGACTGATGGCCTGCGAGCCCATGCCCGTGGAGGTGGGCGAGGAGGCACCGACCTTCGCCCTGGAGGACGTGAACCCCACGTCCCCGAGCTTCGGCGACACCGTCGGCCATGGGGGGCCGGGCACCACGACGCTCGTGTACTTCGGCCATGCCAACTGCCCCTACTGCCGCGCGCAGTACGAGGTGCTCGACGATCTGCTGCTGCCCGTGCTGGCCGCGGGCACTCCGCTGGAGATCTACGGCGTGAACCTGTCCTCCCTCGCCGACGAGAACGAGGCGATGGTGTCGTCGATCGACCTGCCCTGGCTGCAGGACGACGGTAGCGTCTGGGAGGCCTATGGGGCCGAGTGGCGGGACCTGTTCCTCGTCGACGAGGACGGCACGGTCACCTGGAAGCGCAACCTCACCTCGTTCGACCTGCAGGACCCTGTGAACCTGCAGGTGCTCGTGACGGAGCTGCAGGACCAGGTGGAACTGCAGGGTCTCGCCGAGTGAGACCCATGGCCGGCGTGAAGTTGTCCGGCTGAAAGGCTGCAGGAAAGGCTGCTTTTTGCGGTATTCCCCAGTTCTGTCTTGGTCGCATGGCCGAAATTGTCTATCAAGGGCGCTCCAGGAGGGTGCCCCCATGCGCAACATCAGCTTCGTCCTTCTCCTCGCCGCCTGTGGCGTCGAGTCCACCCAGCAGCCCGATCGCCTCGTGCGTCCCACCCATGAGGGCGGCATGGAGGAGGTCCTGGCCAGCTTCGAGCTCGAGCGCCTGGCCTCCGATGGCCCGATGGTCCAGGGCACGGAGGAGCGCTTCCTCGTGCATGCCACCGAAGGGGCCCGCCCCATCGTGTCGGCATCCGGCGGCGAGCTGACCTGGGAGGGCGACGAGCTCGTGTGGCGGCTCCCCGAGGCCGATCGTGCCACCCTGTCGCTGTCGGTAGGGGGCGATCTGGCCGGAACGTCCGAGCCCAGCGAGTTCAGCTTCATGCTCATCGCGGTCGATGCGGATGCCACGGGTGTGGTCTTCGAGGACGAGGTCGGATCCGTGGGCGACTGTGCGCTCGACGTCGACAGCTCCGACGTGCCCCACATCGTCTACCGGGAGAACGAGCACGAGCAGCTCTGGTATGCGTACTGGGACGGCACGGAGTGGCTGCACGAGCTCGTCGACGGCCCCGGCTTCAACACCGGCGACTTCATCGTCCCCTACGAGCCCGCGATGCTGGTCGACGACAACGGTGTGGTCCACGTGGCCTACTACCGCGACGGCGGCGAGCTGATGTACGCCAAGCGCACCGTCGCGGGCGTCTGGAGCCTCGAGGTGGTCGACGACGACGCCTATGGTGCCTACGGCGTGGCCATCCAGCGGGATCCCGACAACAACGATCGCCTCACCATCGGCGCCACCGTCTGGCACTGGCTGAACGGCTACAGCTACTACGTGCCCGCCGTCGCCTACAAGAGCGCGGGCTCGTGGACGGTGGAGAACGCCTACGGCACCTTGAGCAACTACCGCATCTTCCGTGGCATGGAGATCCTCGACGACGGCACCACCGTGGTGGCCTACGGCGACGACTATGGCTACGCGGCCACCTGGGACGCCACCAACGGCTGGTCCGACGACGGCTACATCGGCAGCAACCTCACCAACCAGTACCAGCCCGTCGACATGGACCACAGCGGCGACAACGTGGCCATGATGCACGCCGACTACCTGCTGTGGTCCGACGACGCGGGTGTCACCTGGACCTCCAGCCGGGTCCACCCCTTCCAGGACACCCTGTACAACGCAGGTCAGCAGGTGGCGGGGGTGCGCATCGTCGACGATCTGCCCGTGGTGGCCTTCCTCGACGACAACACGCTCGAATTCGCCACCGTCGGCGACCGCGACTACTGGGACTACAGCATCGCCGACACCGAGGTCGACTACGACGTGCTCGGCTTCGACGTCGACAGCACCGGAGAGCTGCACGCCTGCTACGCGAAGGCGGGCGAGCTGTGGTTCTACTGATGATCCAGAGGCACCTATCAGGCGCGAGAAGCCTGCTCATCGCCCTGGCGGCCATCTCGGCCGCCTGTGAGGGCGGCACCGACGACGATCCCATCGGCGGCAACGAGCCGCCGGAGGTGGCCATCGTCTCCCCGGAGGATGGCGGCCGCGTGCTGGCCGCGCTCCAGGTCACCCTCGAAGGCACCGCCACCGATCCGGAGGACGGCGAGCTCGATGGCGCGTCGGTCACGTGGTCTTCCGATCTCGACGGGACCCTCGGTGAGGGGCTCCGGCTGAACACCACCCTGTCCGAGGGGCTGCACACGCTCACGCTCACGGCCACCGACTCCGAAGGCGCCACCGACGAGGACTCCGTGCAGGTCGAGGTCTCCTCGGAGAACCTGGCCCCGGTGCCCGTCGTGATCGCCCCGGAAGACGACGCCATCTTCCGCGAGGGCGACATCATCGCCCTGTCCGGCGAGGCGCTGGATCCCGAGGATGGTGGGCTGTCCGGGAGCGCCCTGGTCTGGACCTCCAGCATCGACGGCGTCCTGGGGCAGGGGGCCGAGGTGGAGTGGCTGGCACCGAGCCTGGGCGAGCACCAGCTCATCTTCAGCGCCATCGATCGGCAGGGACTGCAGGCCAGCACCTCGATCTCGGTGCTCGTGGCGGGCATCGGCGAGGATGTTCCTCCGCAGGTCACGCTCCTGCAGCCCCTCGACGGCGCCGTGCTCACGGCCGGCGAGACGGTGGAGCTGCTCGGCGAGGCCACCGACCTCGAGGATGGTGATCTCAGCGGATCCAGCCTTGCCTGGTCGTCGTCCCTGGATGGCGCACTCGGCACGGGCGAGAGCCTGTCGGTGGAGCTCGCGAGTGGAGCCCACGCCCTGAGCCTCACCGCCACCGACTCCGTGGGGCAGAGCCGCACGGAGACGATCAACGTCTCGGTGGTCGCCGATGGCCTCAACCCGCCCACGGTCACGCTCCTGCAGCCCACCACCGGATCCGTGTTCTACGACGGCGACGATGTCACCCTGCAGGCGTCCGCCACGGATCCGGAGGATGGCACCCTCACCGGATCCGGCCTGTCCTGGTCGTCCGATCTCGATGGATCCCTGGGCACGGGCACGTCGCTCACGGTGTCCACGCTGTCCGTCGGGAGCCACAGCCTCACGGTCACGGCGGAGGACTCCGACGGCGCCCAGGCGGCGGCCTCGGTGGCCGTCAGCGTCCTGCCGGTGAACGACCCGCCGGTGGTCACCATCCAGGGGCCCGCCAGCGGCGGCACCTACGTCGCCGGCACGTCGATCACCTTCGACGTCGATGCCACGGACCCCGAGGACGGCGCGCTCACGGGAAGCTCCATCGTGTGGCAGTCCTCCCTCGACGGGCAGATGGGCACCGGCGAGTCCCTCAGCTACGCGAGCCTCACCGCCGGCAGCCACCTCATCACGGCCACCGCGCTCGATTCCGGTGGTCGCAGTGGATCCGACAGCATCTCCCTCACGGTGGATCCGGCACCGGTCAACCTGGCGCCGGTCGCATCCTGGATCGTGCCTGCAGAGGGCTTCGTGGATCTGGACTTCACGGTGGATGCTTCCGGGTCCACCGATCCGGATGGCACCATCGCCAGCTACGAGGTCGACTTCGGGGATGGATCCTCGGTGGTCAGCAGCACGGATCCGTCGATCACCCACACCTACACCGCTGAGGGGATCTACAGCCTCACCCTCACGGTCACCGACGACGACGGCGCCACCGCCACCGCCAGCGGCACCACCACGGTGGTGATCCCGCCGCGGGTGCCCGTCGTGGCAGCGGATCACGACGGCGCGCTCGGCGGCTGGTGTGCCCTGTCCGTGGACGGCAACGACGACGTGCACGTGCTGTACCGGGACGCCGAGCACGAGCAGGTCTGGTACACCACCAACACCAGCGGTTCCTGGTCCTCCGAGCTCGTGGCCGGCCCCGGCTTCCTGGTCGGTGGCTATGCGTCACCCCATGGCGGCGACATGGTGCTCGATGCGTCGGATGAACCCCACGCGGTGTTCATGCTCGACGGCGTGGTGTACTACGCGCCCCGGTCCTCGGGCACATGGCCCCTCACCGTGGCCAACCCCACCGAAGATGCGCGCTCCGCCAGCCAGCTGGCCATCGCCCTCGATCCCTCCCAGAGCGATCGGGTCACCGTGGGCTTCGAGTCCTACGACGCCAGCACCGGGTCCTACCCGGCGGTGTCCACCCTGAGCGCCGGCTCGTTCACCGAGGAGGTGTACGACACCATCGGCAGCGCGTGGATCTACCGCTTCCGCGGCGGCATGGCCTTCGACGCGTCCGGCACGCTGTACATGAGCGCCCACGACGATCAGATCGGCGCGGTGGAGTGGACCGCTTCCGCCGGCTTCGACAGCTACACCCTGGCCGGTACCAGCCCCTACAACGTGGGCGGGGAGAAGGCGCCCGTCGTCATGGACGACAACGACGAGCCGCTCATCGCCCACCGGGGCGGGGTGGTCAGCCGCAGCGGCACCACCTGGACGAGCTCCGTGGTTGCGAACAGCGGCCTGTACGATGTGGCGGTCGCCTGGGATCCCATCGTGGGCGAGCCCGTGGTGGCCTTCCAGAACGACCAGGGACAGCTCGAGATCCTGCGCACCACGGATCGGCAGTACTGGTGGTACACCTACCAGGGGCCCATGTCCGGCGGCGACATCATCGATGCGGCGGTCAACAGCCTCGGCGAAGAGCACGTGTGCTTCTTCCGCGACGGCAACCTGCTCGTGTTCTGAGGTCTCGAGGGCCGCTCCACACGGCGTGTGGAGTGGCCCCGCCCGATCCTCAGGCCAGGCCCTTCTTGAGGTTCCCGAGGAACCCGCGGATGTTCGACGAGATCAGCTTGCTCACCACGGGACGCAGGGCCGGTGCCACGAGCTTGGGGATCGCGGGGATGTCGAGCTTGATGCGGTGCTGGTAGGCGATCTCCGTGCCTCCGCCGGAGGGCCGGCAGCGGGCGTGGCCCTCGGTGGTCATGTTGCCCTTCTCGGTGTTCCAGACCACGTCGCCGCCCTGCTTGCGGTAGCGGACGACGTAGTCGGGCTTCATGGTGTGCTTGCCCTGCTTCTGCTCGGGCATCACGATGTGCAGGCGCTCTTCGTCGAGCGGGGTCTGGGCCTCGGCTTCGGGCAGGGCGGCCATGAGGGCATCGAGGCTCGACAGGTGGGCCTGGACCTCCTCCGGGCTGCGGGGGCTGTGGAAGGTCTCTTCGTAGGTGCCTTCGAACGTGGCCATCATCTGCCTCCTGGGAGCTGGGAACTTCGGTGCGCGAGCTCGGGTACCCGATGGGCGACTGCGCTGGGCCGTGCATACCCGCTACTGCTATGCTCCGGCCACATGAGGGCCCGATCGGCCCGGGAGGCAGGTGATGAAGGGTTGGATCAAGGGCATGCTGATCGGGGTCGGCATCGTGGCCGCGGGCTTCCTCGCGTATGCGGCCAGTCAGCCGGGCGCCTACGAGGTGGAGCGCACGATCGAGATCGACGCCACGGGAGACGTCGTCCGCGGCATCGTCACCGACCTGCACACCTGGAAGGAGTGGACGGCGTGGACCGCCGAGCGGGATCCCGCGGCCGAGTGGACCTACGAGGGCACCGTGGGTGCCGTGGGCCACGGCATGGAGTGGGACGGCCCGGAGCTCGGCTGGGGCCGTCTGAAGCTCACCGCGGTGGAGCCCGGCGCCGTGGGCTACGATCTGTGGTTCCAGGAGGGAGGCGCACCCACGGAAGGCGAGTTCACCTTCATCGAGACGGACGGCACCACCACCGTCACCTGGCGTGACTCGGGTGACGTGCCCTTCGTGCTCCGGCCCATGGTCGGCACCATCGAGACCATGCTCACCAAGGACTTCGACCAGGGGCTGGCCGGGCTCGAGGAGCTCGCCGAGGCCAGGCAGGTCGAGGTCGACGAGGCCGCGGAACAGGCCCGCCTGAAGGCCGAGCAGGAGGCCCAGGCGGCCGCCGAGGCCGAGGCCGAGGGCGCCGGCGACACGGAGGAGACCCCCTGAGCCAGGTGCCACCGCCCTCCGACCCACGGGACACCCAGCCGGATCGCCGACGGGGGCCCGTGGATCCCGTCTGGCTGCAGCGTCTGCTGTCGTGGCTGGATCGGCGCCCCGAGGCGCGGGTCCTGACGGATCGTCTGGTGGAGCCGGCGACGCTGCAGGCCCACGCGCGCTCGTTCAAGATGGACGTGTCGGTCGACCTCTCCGATCTGCAGCGGATCCGCTGGTCGCTGAACGACACCGGCGAGCCGGAGGCGTTCCGGGCGCGGCTCCGTGCCCTCTGGTCCGAGCTCGCGGATCCGGCGTGGCTGGAGCGGTTCCTGGCCATCAGCCCCCCGGGGGGCGCCCAGACCACGGCGTCCTTCAAGTGGGAGGCGGATGGATCGGGGCCGAGCCGCCTGGGGCTGTACTTCGAGGAGCTGCACCTGGATCCGCAGGCGGCCCGGATCCACGGCCAGGTGGCCCGGCTGGCCATGGGCAGCGTCCCCGGACCACTTCAGCTGCCCCTCGCGGCGGTGTGCATGGATCTGCGGGCCGGTGAGCCCGCGGGGTTCAAGGACTACTGGCTCGCACTCGACCACCTGCCGGCCGAGGCGGGCCCGCACCTGCAGGCCCTGTGGAGCCGTCTGCCCACCCACCCACGCACCGGGGAGCGCCGCGGCCTCTACGTGCGTCGCTTCGATCGCCGGGGCCGTGCCGCGGGGGAGAGGCTGCTGTGGGTCACGGAGTGTACCCGGACGGAGGACATTCCGAGAACATGGGCCTGTCTCGACGACTTGGGTGGAACCCATTGGGGGAAACGCTTGCACGGTTGGCCGGAACTCCGCCGATGGATCGAGGGCTGGCCCACGGATCCGGGCACGTTCCTGTACCCGGACCTCGTGGCCTTCAATGTGGATCCAGGCGGTGAGCCAGCGGGCGTACAGGTGTACCTGTCCCTGAAGTGAGCCGTCGCCCGTCCTGGGAGGACGTGATGGCCATCTCCGTGATCGAACCCCTTCGTCACCGCTGTGTGGGTTGTGGCGCGAGCTGCCACGGCCGAACCGTGCAGCTGGAACCGGGAGAGGAGGAGATCCGGATCCGTGGCGCGGCCCTGGCCCTGGGCGTGCTCGACCCGATCGAGGGACGTGCACTACGGCAGGAGGAGGGCCGCTGCGTGTTCCTCACCGACAACAGGCGCTGCAGCATCGAGACCCGGTTCGGACCAGACGCCAAGCCCGCTTCCTGCCGGCAGTTCCCCCTCGTGGCCACGAGGGTGGGAGGCGAGGTGAGGGTGGGCATGGATCCCGTGTGCAGCCACGACATCGTGGGGAGCTTGCAGGGGGATCGGGTCACCGCCGGATCCGTGCAGGTGAGACCTGCTCCCGGCGGGCCCGGCTGGGAGGATCAGGAGCTGTGGCTGTCCGAGGTGCTGTGCACGCCCGGACAGACCGTGACGGGGGCGCTGCAGGAAGCCCTGCGGGTGGATCCGGACGCCCTCCAGGGGATCTGGCGGCGCATGGTCCGCTCGCTGCACCGCTCCGGGGTGGCAGCGGATCCGCGCCTGCCCACCCCGGTGATGCAGGCCCTGGCACCCCTGTGGGGCTGGCAGGGGGAGGGGCCCGGTCGACCCTGGCTGCCCTTCGCGGAGTCCTACGCCCTGCAAGCCGCGGATCGGCTCGTGCAGCTTCGGCTCATCGGATCCGTGCGCACGCCGTCGGCCCTCGTGATCCTGTCCCTGATGGGGGCCTGGGGGGCGTGGCAGGTCACCGACGATGTCGAAGGGTTCGGTCGCACCTACGCCGCGTGGATCCGCGCACTGCGGGACGAGGGCTTCACCCACCGCTGGCTGCCCACCGGCGAGGACGTGGCCTGGCTGCTCGGCGGTGCGTCCGGTCCGCGGGTGCCCTCGGCCGTGGACTGAGGCCCCGTGCCGGGCCGCGGTACCTACAGCAGGTTCTGCGTGCGCATCCAGGCGATGGCGTCGCGGATCATGTGCTCGAGGGGGATCGTGTCGTCGTAGCCGAGCTCGGAGACGGCCTTGCTGGAGTCGGTGTGGATCTTCACCGAGGTGATGTAGGCCTTCTCGGGGGTGAGATCGGGCTCCTCGCGCCACAGGGCATGCCAGACGCCGTGCAGCCAGGTGACGGCCCGCAGGGCGCTGTAGGGGACGGCGCTGCCGGGCACGCGCTTGCCGAGCTCGGCGCCGATGACGCGCACGAGATCCACGAAGGAGGCGTGCACGCCGCCCAGGATGTAGCGCTCGCCGGTGGGGGCGGACTCGGCGGCGGTGACGTGGGCGCGCGCGACCTCCTGCCCGTGGCCGAAGCTGCCGGAGCCGGGAGGGATGCCCGGCAGGTTCTCCTTGCCGACCATCTGGATCATCTGCGCCCAGTTGTGACGGTCGTAGCGGCCGACGATGTGGCAGGGGTTGAGGATGACGGCGTCGAGGCCCCGCTCACGGACGGCCTGCAGCACCAGCTCCTCCGCCTCGTACTTGGTGCGGTAGTAGCCGACCCAGCTGTCGCCACCCTTGCGGGGGGTGTCCTCGGTGATGGTCTGGTCGTGCACGTCCCACACCGCGATGGTGGAGGTGTGGATCAGCCGCTTGGCGCCGCGGGTGAGGGCGGCGTCGATGATGTTGCGGGTGCCGTCGACGTTGGTGAGGTGCTGCTGCGCGTTGTGCTTGCGCCACATGCTGGTGTCGGCCGCGGTGTGGAAGATGGCGTCGACGCCGAGGGGGATGGCTTCGAGGAGGCTCTTCTTGTCGGTGACGTCGCCGAGGTGCCACAGGGTGGGCGTGTGCTTGAGCAGGGAACGGTTGGAGGTGGGCCGCGCCAGCGCGTGGACCTCCCAGCCATCCATCAGCAGGCGCTCGACGATGTGGGTACCCAGGAAGCCCGTGGCGCCCGTGACGAAGGCCTTCTTCTGGCGATTTCCCACCATGGTGACGCACTCCCCGCGTGTAGCGTGGATTGTAATGGAACGCGCGGGGGGAAGCACGTCGAGGTGAACCCCTCACTGGCTGGATTCGTGGATTGTCCCGCTATCAGGTTGTCTATCCGGACATGCCGTGCTCGTGTTCCACGTGGTCTTGCACAGGGTGCCAAGGCGCACGGCCGAACATGGCCTCACGGGCTCCAGGTCTGGTACGGATGTGCCGCAAGATAGGCGTTGTAGTAGCGTTCCAGGCCTGTCACCTCGGTGCCGGACCATGGCGGGAGGGTGACGTCTTCATCGGTGGAGCGCAGTTCCACCTCTGCAAGTACCAGTCCATCGTTTTCACCATGAAAGACGTCGACCTCCCAGGTATGGCCTTCGTGGGGGATGCGGTACCGGGTCTTGTGGACCAGGGCGCCGCCCCACAGCTCCAGCATCTCGCGGGCGTCGGCCACGGGGAGCGGGTACTCGAACTCCGGCCGGCTCATGCCGTCGGCGCTCGCCCCCTTGAAGGTGAGCCAGGCGGTCTCTCCGGCGATCCGGATGCGCAGGGCCCACTCGGCGGTGGCGTGCAGGTAGCCCTGGATCATCTCGATGCCGGTCAGGGAGGTCCAGGGGGTGCCCTGGACGAGGAACTTGCGCTCGATCTCGGTGGCCATGGAGGCTCCGTCGGTGGGGGGGATGGGGCGTGGGCGGGCCGGTCTGGCGATGTTGTTGTCAGGGTCGCCCGGGTGGGGGCGGGACCGGCGGAGAGGTGTGATAGACAGGCGAGGACCGGAGGCCCGATGAAGAACTATCTCGACCTGCTCGCCCACGTGATGGAGAACGGCACCGATCGTAGCGATCGCACCGGCACTGGCACCCGCAGTGTGTTCGGCGCCCAGCTGCGCTTCGACCTGCAGGAGGGCTTTCCGGCGGTCACCACGAAGAAGCTGTTCTTCCGCTCGATGACCCACGAGCTGCTGTGGTTCCTGCAGGGCTCCTCGAACATCGCCTACCTCAAGGAGAACCGGGTGGGCATCTGGGATGCCTGGGCAGACGAGCAGGGCGAGCTCGGCCCGGTCTACGGCGTGCAGTGGCGTCGCTGGAAGGGGGCCGACGGCCGCGAGATCGACCAGATCGCGGAGCTCATCGAGAACCTGAAGACCAACCCCCACTCCCGGCGGCACATCATCAGCGCCTGGAACGTGGCCGACGTGCCCGACATGGCACTGCCTCCCTGCCACACGATGTTCCAGTTCCACGTGGCCGACGGCAAGCTGTCGTGCCAGCTGTACCAGCGCTCCGCCGATCTCTTCCTCGGCGTGCCCTTCAACATCGCCTCCTACGCCCTGTTCACGCACATGATCGCGCAGGTCACGGGGCTGGAGGTGGGCGACTACGTGCACACCTTCGGCGATGCGCACATCTACCACAACCACTTCGAGCAGGTGCGCACCCAGCTGCAGCGCGAGCCGCTGCCCCTGCCCACCCTGTGGCTGAACCCGGATGTGCGGAACATCGACGACTTCCGCTACGAGGACATCAAGATGCTGGACTACCAGCACCACCCGGCCTTGCGGGCGCCCATCGCCGTCTGAGCGGGTCGAGAGGCCGTCGAGCGACCGCCCGGGCGGTCAGCGTCGGCGGGACCACCACTGCACGGTGCAGTCCCAGGCGTTGCGCTCGTTGGCCGCAAACCGCTCCTCGCTGTCGAGCTGCCACTCGGACGCGGGCAGGGCGGGGAACCAGCGGTCGCCGTCGAAGGTGTGGTGCACCACCGAGCGGCACACGTGCGTGGCCATGGGGAGGGCCTGCTCGTACACGTTGGCGCCGCCGATGATCATCACCCGGTCGCCGCCCTCGCTGCGGCCGGCGACCTCGATGGCCTCGTCGAGGCTGTGGACGACCAGCGCGCCGGGGGCCTCGAACGCCTCGTTGCGGGTCACGACGATGTTCGTGCGGCCGGGGAGGGGACGCCCGATGGACTGCCAGGTGGTGCGCCCCATCACGATGGGGTGACCCATGGTGATCTGCTTGAAGCGCTTCAGATCGCCGGGCAGGCGCCAGGGCAGATCGCCACCGGCACCGATGAGGCGGGCTTCGTCGGTGGCCACGACGAGGATGAGGTCCATGGGGGCTCCTGGGGGCGCTGTGGGAGCCCACGGATATCACGCCCCCGGTGGCAGGGCCGCACCGGGACGGCCGGGCCCCCTCAGGGGCCGAGGGTCTTCGGGTCGATGTTCACGGCACCGACGCCGAGCTTCGCCTTGTGGCGGGCGGACTCGGTGTAGGCGGCAGGCGCCGGCCCGCCGATGGTGATGACGCCCCGGTGCAGGGGGCTCGAGACGGCGCCGCCGCCGGAGGTGAGGCCGATGCCCGGAGTGGAGGCCGGCGAAGGCGCCGGGGGATCGGTCTCCTCGGGGGGATCGGTCTGCTCGAGGACGGGGTCGGTCTCGACGGGATCGCTCTCGACGAGGGGGTCGCCATCGGTGATCCGGCACGCCGCCGACGTGAGCAGGATCGCGAGCGGGAGGTGGCGTAGGGACATGGCGCTCTCTCCGTGGGGAATCGGGTAACGGATGATCGTGCACTTCACACCGGATTGCAAGGATGCACCTGGAACGTGCGGAGGGAGGGTCCCCGTTCGTCATCCGTGGTGAAGCAGGAGGGCATCCGGCCGAGGAGGTTGCCTGGGGGACCGCGCAGCCGGTACCCTGGGAGGCACGTGCCCACCGCTGGAGGTCGCGATGAGAAGGTACTGGTCGAGCGTGGGCCTCGCGGCGATGCCGCTGCTGTTCCTCCCGTCCTCCGAGGCCCATGCCAAGGGGGCCGATGGGTGCGTCAAGGGCGATTGTCGCATCGTCGTCGTCATCACCGACCCCGGCTTCGCGGGGGCCACCTACGGTGATCCGGCGCTGCAGCAGGAGGCCTTCGCCCTGCACCAGGCCCGCGAACGCGCCGAACGCGCGACGCGCTCGGGAGGCGTCAGCTCCGCGGGGGGCGTGGTCATGGGCATGCAGCCCATGATGGGGCCCGCATCCGTGGTGGCGGAGGCACGGGGCCTTCAGCAGATGTCCGAGGCCAACCGTGAGCTCGCGGCGGCCAACGCCCATGCCCGCGACGTCCTGGTGGAGCGGGGCCTCGAACAGCCGCCGGCCGCCCTGCGCGTGGGAGGCTGGGCCACCTATGGCATCGGCGTGATCTCGGGCGTGGGCGCCACCGGGGCCCGCCTTGCGGGAGGGCCCCTGGCCGGCAACCTCGTCGGCATCGTGCCCACCGGCGCGATGGGAGCCTCCCATGCCATGTTCGATGCCGAGGCCGAACAGCTCGAGGGCTACATGCATGCCTACGCCCAGGGCGAGGCACCCCTGGTGGAGCAGCCCACCTGGATGGACACCCTGCAGCCGGTCCTGAGGATCGCCACCCGTGCCCTCGACCGACTGGTGGGACGCGCCGAAGGCTGAACCCGCCCTCGGCACCCCACGCCCGATCCGGCCACCGGCCGCGTCGGGCGTCTGTGCATCTGCGGATCGTCGGCAGGGCCCACCGACGCCGACTCCAGGGAGAGGGGAGAGCGGAAAGCGTGCCATCACGCCGGCATAACGCTGTGATGACGGGTTTCGCCGGATGGCTTGTCAAAATCAAACGATCGTTTAATATGCGCCCATCGGAGGACACGATGACACGCGCAGCCATTCCCGAGAAGGGACGTCCGGCAGAGGACCTGCTCACCGAGATGGAGAGCTACGGGGTCGACGACGTCGACTTCAAGGGAGGCCGCACCTGGTCCATGGTGTACTGGGCCGGCGACGACCACCACGCCTTCCTCGAGAAGGCCCACAACCTGTACATGGCGGGCAACGCCCTGAACCCCATGGCCTTCAAGAGCCTCAAGCGCTTCGAGGCCGAGGTCGTCCAGATGACCGCCAGCATGCTCCACGGTCCCGAGTCTGCGGTGGGCACGATGACCTCCGGCGGTACCGAGTCCATCCTCATGGCGGTCAAGGCCTACCGTGATGAGGCCCGCAGGAAGTGGCCCTGGATCGTCCGGCCGCAGATCGTCGCGCCCGTCACGGTCCATCCCGCCTTCGACAAGGCGTGCCACTACTTCGGCCTGCAGCTGAAGAAGGTCCCGGTCGACGCCGACGGCATCGTCGACCCGAGGGCAATGGAGCGGGCCATCTCACGGCGCACGGTGCTCCTCGTGGCCTCGGCACCCCAGTACGCCCACGGGGTGGTCGACCCCATCCCGGAGATCGGCGCCATCGCCGCGCGTCGGGGCCTGCCCCTGCACGTCGACGCCTGCTTCGGTGGCTTCATGCTGCCCTGGCTGGAGCGTCTCGGGGTGCAGATGCCCACCTGGGACTTCCGGGTGCAAGGCGTCACGTCCATCTCCGCCGACCTGCACAAGTACGGGTTCGCGGCGAAAGGGGCCTCCGTGGTGGTCTACCGCGACATGGATCACCTCAGGCACCAGTTCTACGTGTCCGTCGACTGGCCCGGCGGCATCTACGCCTCCCCGAGCATGGCGGGCACCCGCCCCGGCGGTGCCATCGCCGCTGCCTGGGCGGCCCTCATGGTCATGGGGGAGGACCGCTACATGGAGCATGCCGAGGCCGCGTGGGACGTGGCCGAGCGACTGCGGGCGGGCATCGACGCCATGGAGGGGCTCCGGGTGATGGGGCGCCCCATGTCCACCATCGTCACCTGGACCTCGACCGAGGCGGGCATCGACGTCTACGCCGTGGCGGACCAGCTCGTGAGCAAGGGCTGGTCGGTGGATCGTCAGCAGAAGCCGCCGAGCGTGCACCTCACCTGCAACGCCTCCAACGCCGAAGCGGTCGACACCTACCTCGCCGATCTGAAGGAGGCGGTGGCCCATGTCCGCGCGCACCCCGAGCTCGCTGACGAGGGGGAGGCGGCCATGTACGGCCTGATGAGCAAGATCCCCATCAAGGGGCTCGTGGCCCCTGCCGTGCGTCAGGTGATGGAGCAGATGTACGCGCCCGGCGCCCTGGGCACGCCGGATCTGTCCGAGGGGCCGGCCGCGCCGGAAGGGGCCTTGGGCAAGGTGCAGAAGATCGCGGAGGATCTGTTCCGCCGCTGGAACCGGGCCCGGTCCACGAGCAAGGTGGTGCGGCCATGAGCAAGCGCATCGCCTTCCTGCGGATCGCCCAGGAGACCAACGCGCTGTCGCCGGTGCTCACCTCGATCGACGACTTCCGGCGCACGCACTTCTTCGAGCACGGCGATCTGCTCGACCGCTGTCAGCCCAGGGGAGAGGAGGCACCGGGCTTCCTGCGCAACGCGGAGCTGTCGGGGTTCGTCAAGGCGATGAAGCGGCTGGCGGGCGACGAGGTGGAGCTGGTGCCCATGTTCAGCGCCTGGATGATCCCCGCGGGTCCGCTCACCGAAGATGCCGTCCGGTGGTTCCTCGACCGCATCCGGCGTGAGTTCGAAGCCGCCGGCCACCTCGACGGCGTGTACGTCTCGCTGCACGGGGCCATGCGCGGCGTGGTGTTCGAGGAACCCGAGGCCGACTTCCTGGAGACCATCCGCAAGCTGGTGGGCCCGGATGTGCCCGTGGTGGCCAGCCTGGATCTGCACGCCCAGATGTCCCGTCGCAAGGCCGACACTGGCGCGCTGTTCCTGGCCTACCACACCAACCCCCACAGGGATCACGCGTCCACCGGGGCCCGCTGCGCCGACGTGCTCTACAAGGCGGTCACGGGGCAGGCCCGCCCGGTGATGGCCTGGCGTACCCTGCCCATGGTCCTCGGAGGCGGGTTCACCCTCGACTTCCTGGCACCGATGCGGGGCGTGTTCCGGTACATCCGCCGGGTCATGCGTCACCCCAAGGTGATGGACGCCTCTGCGCTGATGGTGCAGCTGTGGAACGACGACAAGCACCTCGGGTGGGCCTGTACGGCCATCGTCGACGGCGACACGCTGCTGGCGGAGGAGGTCGCCCACGAGCTGGCCCACAAGCTGTGGAGCGTGCGCCATCACATGCCGCCCCTGTTCCCCACCGCCGACGAGGCCATGGTGCAGATCCGTCGGGCGAAGTGGGCCCGCCGCCTCGGGACGATCTGCCTGTCCGACGCCTCCGACATGGTGGGGGCGGGTGCCGTGGGGGAGAACACCCGGCTGCTGCGCACGCTCCTGGAAGAGGGCGAGGGCATGCGCATCTTCGCCACCGTCCGCGACGAGGAGGTCGTGGAGGCCCTGTGGGGTACCTCGGAAGGCGCGCGGGTCGAGGTCGAGGTGGGGGGCAAGATCTGCCCGGAGCTGTCGAGGCCCCTGCCCGTCGAAGGGGTCGTGCGGGGGCGCAGCACCGATCATGGCTTCGGGCGCCGGGTGCTCCTCGATCTCGGCCACATGCAGCTCATCGTCACCGAGGGGCCGCCGCTGGCGATGAAGCCCATGTTCTACCGCTCCATGGGTCTCAAGCCCATGAAGGCGGACGTGGTGATGGTGAAGAGCCTGTTCCCGTTCCGGCTGTTCTTCCTGTGCCAGAACCGCAAGACCATCTACGCCCGCACCCGCGGCATGACCGACTTCGACGCGCCCTACCGGGTGCAGTTCGCCCACCCGGTGCACCCGGTGCACCCGGTGTCCGACTGGCAGACGGTCGATGCCCTCCGCCGGGGCGCCTGGTACTAGGCGCGGCTCACCGGGGCAGCGTGCGGACCTCGTCGGCGCGCGCGGGCTCCATCGTGAGCGTGCCGACGTCCTGGCAGGTCTGCTCGCGGCAGGAGCCGGGGACGTCCTGATCCACCAGGATGCTGCGCTCGGTGGCGATCCAGCCTTCCTCCATCTCCGCGCTGGCCATGAGCAGGTGGCTGCCCTGGGCGACGGCCGTGACACAGAACCGCCCATCCGGGTAGGTGAACCAGGCGCTGCTGCTGAGGCCGTCCGGGAAGAGCAGACCCACACGGATGCCGCCGAGACCCACGCCGTTCTTGTCGGCGAGGATGCCCGTGACGCAGCCGAGCTCCTCGTGGGACTCCTTGCGGCCGATGGCGTACCAGCCGGGGGCGGCGAGCTCGGCGATGAGGGTGCCGCCGGTCACGGTGACGTCGCCGACGGAGCGCCACCAGGGGCCCTCGGGGTCGTGGTACCAGAGCAGGTGGGTGCCGTCCTGCAGGATGGTGTCGCGGACCGAGGCGGTGACGGGCTCGGCGAGCTCGAAGGTGGTGGGGTCGAGCTGCTGGGAGAGCTCGCGGATCTGCAGGTGCAGCGCGGCGTCGGCGATGAGCAGGGACCAGTCCTCGGTGTAGAGGTCGGGCATGCTGTTCGCCACCTCGGGGGCGTCTGCGTAGGCCACCGACGTGAACGCGGCGTTGGGCGTGACCTCGCCTTCCGGGGCGACGATGGCGCCCTCGGGGATCTCGACCTTGATGGCCCCCATGACCACCTCGGAGGCCGCGTCGGTGGAGACGACGAAGTCCTGGGTGGGGAGCAGGGGCACCGTGAGCTGGCTCGTGCCGCCGGGAAACAGCCAGGCCGTGGTGAGCGTATCGGCGTGACCGGGCGCACTGATGCGGATCGACTTGGACCACGGGAAGTACATGGGCCGCACGACGTCGGCGAGCCCCATCTCGTTGGTGGAGGCCTGGGCCTCCTCGAGCCGGACGTTGGCGGCGAACAGCGGCTGGCCCTCGGCGCCGGTGACCCGGACGAGGGCGTGGGCATCCTCCGGCTCGTGGTGCCAGCGATCACCGCCGGTGCCGCAGGAGGTGGACTCCTCGGGCAGGGTGATGACGCCGGAGTCGTCCTGCCACGCGGGCAGCTCGAGTTCGTCGGGCTCGGCGGTACAGGCCAGGAGGCCGACAAGGGTCCACGCACATTGCTTCATGGTGCCTTCCTGAGCGCATTGTCCGGTGGAGGGGGGTGTCGTGTCTCGGCATTGTGCCGCATTTGACACGCCCCGGACAGACCGTCTGGCCCAGGAAGACGAAAGGCGCCTTCCCACCGAGCATGGCGGGAAGGCGCCTCGACGCGATCGCGGCGATCAACCCAGGGTGGGCAGCACGCCTTCGGGCATCAGGTCGTTGTAGGACGCGCTGGCCAGCAGCTCGGCGGCCCGGGCGATGTCGGGCGCGAAGTAGCGGTCCTTGTCGTAGAAGGGCACGCGGGCGCGGAGGCGGGCCTTGGCCTGCTCCACCCGGTCGGCGGCCTTCAGGGGCGAGCGGAAGTCCACGCCCTGGGCCGCAGCGAGCAGCTCGACGGCCAGGATGCCCCGGGTGTTCTCGGCCATGTCGCGCAGGCGACGGGCCGCGAAGGTGGCCATGGAGACGTGGTCCTCCTGGTTGGCGCTGGTGGGCAGGGAGTCGACCACGGCCGGGTGGGCCAGGGTCTTGTTCTCGCTGCACAGGGCCGCACTGGTGACCTGGGCGATCATGAAGCCGGAGTTCACGCCGCCGTTCTCGACCAGGAACGCCGGCAGGCCGGACATGTTGCGGTCGATGAGCAGGGCGATGCGGCGCTCGGAGAGGCTGCCGATCTCGGCGATGGCCAGGGCGAGGTTGTCGGCGACCATGCCGACGGGCTCGGCGTGGAAGTTGCCGCCGGACAGGATGTCGTTGTCGCCGGCGAACACGAGCGGGTTGTCGGAGACGGAGTTGGCCTCCACGAGCAGCACGTCGGCCGCGTGGCGGATCTGCTGCAGGCAGGCGCCCATGACCTGGGGCTGGCACCGCAGGGAGTAGGGGTCCTGGACCTTCTCGCAGTTCTCGTGGGAGGCGCCGATCTCGGAGGTCTCGCCGAGCAGGTGGCGGTACACCCGGGCGGCGTCCTTCTGGGTCTGGTGGCCACGGACCTCGTGGATGCGGGCGTCGAAGGGCACGCGGGAGCCCTTGGCCGCCTCGACGCTCAGGGCGCCACAGACGGACGCACCTGCGTACAGGTCCTCTGCATACAGCAGGCCCTGCAGGGCGAAGGCGGTGGACGCCTGGGTGCCGTTGAGGAGGGCCAGGCCCTCCTTGGGTGCCAGCGTGATGGGCTGCAGGCCGGCGATCTTCAGGCCGTCGGCCGCGTCGATCAGGCGGCCCTCGTACATCGCCTTGCCCTCGCCGAGGAGCAGGCAGGCCATGTGGGCGAGGGGCGCGAGATCACCGGAGGCGCCGACGGAGCCCTTCTCGGGCACGGCCGGGTAGACCTCGTGGTTTACCAGCGTGAGCAGGGCCTCGATGACCTCCCGGCGGATGCCGGAGAAGCCGCGGGCCAGGGAGCCGGCCTTGAGCACCATCATCAGGCGCACGGTGCTGCTGTCCATGAGCTGGCCGATGCCGGCGGCGTGGGACAGGACGATGGCCCGCTGCAGGTCCTGCAGCTCCTCCCGCTTGATGCGGGTGTTGGCCAGAAGGCCGAAGCCGGTGTTGATGCCGTAGACGGTGCGGCCCTCGTCGAGGATGCGGGTGACCGTGGCGGCGGAGGCGTCCACCTGCTCGTGGCAGGAGGGGTCCAGCGTGACATGGACGGATTCACGGGCGACCCGGCGGATGTCGCCCAGGGTGAGCTGACCGGGGATCAGGTTGAGCTTGAACATCAGTCCTCCAGCATGGGCAGGTCGAGACCCTGCTCGCGGGCGCAGTCCTTGGCGATCTCGTAGCCGGCGTCGGCGTGACGCATGACGCCGGTGCCCGGATCGTTCCAGAGCACGCGGGCCAGGCGCTTGTCGGCGGCATCGGTGCCGTCGGCCACGATGACCACGCCGGAGTGCTGGGAGAAGCCCATGCCCACGCCGCCGCCATGGTGCAGGCTGACCCAGGTGGCGCCGCCGGCGGTGTTGAGCAGGGCGTTGAGCAGGGGCCAGTCGGACACGGCGTCGGAGCCGTCCATCATGCCCTCGGTCTCCCGGTTGGGGGAGGCGACGGAGCCGGAGTCGAGGTGGTCGCGGCCGATGACCACGGGCGCGGACAGCTCGCCGTTCTTGACCATCTCGTTGAAGGCGCGGCCGAGGCGGGCGCGGTCCTTCAGGCCGACCCAGCAGATGCGGGAGGGCAGGCCCTGGAACTGGATGCGCTCACGGGCCATGTCGAGCCAGTTGTGCAGGTGGGGGTCATCGGGGATGAGCTCCTTCACCTTGGCGTCGGTCTTGTAGATGTCTTCCGGGTTGCCGGACAGGGCGGCCCAGCGGAAGGGTCCGATGCCCTGGCAGAACAGGGGACGGATGTAGGCCGGGACGAAGCCGGGGAAGTCGAAGGCGTCCTGCACACCCTTCTCGAAGGCCATCTGGCGGATGTTGTTGCCGTAGTCGAGGGTGGCGGCGCCGCGCTCCTGCAGGGTGAGCATCGCGCGGACCTGCACGGCCATGGAGGCCTTGGCCTCGTCGACCACGCGGTTGGGGTCGCTGACGCGCAGCTCCTCGGCCTGCTCCAACGTCCAGCCCTGGGGCAGGTAGCCGTTGAGGGGGTCGTGGGCGGAGGTCTGGTCGGTGACGACGTCGGGGGTGATGCCGCGCTCGACGAGCTCGGTGAAGACGTCGGCGGCGTTGCCCAGCAGGCCCACGGAGACGGGCTCACCGGAGGCCTTGGCCTCCTCGATGATGGCGAGGGCCTCGTCGAGGGTGTCGGCCTTGCGGTCGATGTAGCGGGTCTCCAGGCGGCGCTGGATGCGGTAGGGGTCGCACTCCACGGCGATCATGGAGAAGCCGGCCATGGTGGCGGCGAGGGGCTGTGCGCCACCCATGCCGCCGAGGCCGCCGGTGAGGACCCACTTGCCGGACGCATCGCCGTCGAAGTGCTTCTTGGCCACGGCCACGAAGGTCTCGTAGGTGCCCTGCACGATGCCCTGGGAGCCGATGTAGATCCAGGATCCAGCGGTCATCTGGCCGTACATCATCAGGCCCTGCTTGTCGAGCTCGTTGAAGTGCTCCCAGTTGGCCCAGTGGGGGACGAGGTTGGAGTTGGCGATGAGGACGCGGGGGGCGTCGGGGTGCGTGGGGAACACGCCCACGGGCTTGCCGGACTGCACCAGGAGGGTCTGGTCGTCCTCGAGGCGGGTGAGGACCTCGACGATCTTGTCGTAGGAGGCCCAGTCACGGGCCGCGCGGCCGATGCCGCCGTAGACCACCAGGTCGGAGGGGATCTCGGCCACGTCGGGGTCGAGGTTGTTCATGAGCATCCGCAGGGCGGCCTCGGTGAGCCAGGACTTCGCGGTCAGCTCGGTGCCGTGGGCGGCGCGGATGACGCGGCTGGGGTCGTGACGACGGTCGTTCATGGGGTTCTCCATTCGGTGCCGGCGAGCAGGTGGACGAGGCGGGCGGCCACCTTGGCCGTGCGGCTGTCGATGTCGAGGGAAGGGTTGAGTTCGGCGATGTCGGCCACCCGCAGCTTGTGGGGGGCGTGGGCAAGGACCTCGCGGACCACGGCTTCGGCCATGGACAGCTCGATACCCCTTGCGGACGGCGCCGAGACGCCCGGCGCGACACCCGCAGGTAGCACGTCCAGGCAGAAGGTCAGGTACAGGTGGTCGACCGTGTCGAGGAAGTCACGGACCTTTTCGAGGACATCCTCCCGGTTCCACGGGGACATCTCGTGGTCTTCGACGAATTGGGTACCGAGCATGCCGGCACGGTCGTACAGCGCCTGGGTGTTGGCGTCGCGGGCGATGCCGAGGACCATGTAGTGGAAGGGCCAGTCCCGGGCGGCGCAGTCGTGGGCGATCTGCAGGAAGGGGGTGCCGCTGGACTGGACCTCGTCGCAGTTGCGCAGGTCGAAGTGGGCGTCGAGGTTCAGCACGCCGATGCGGGGGGCGTCCGCGGAGCCCTGCAGGTGACGGGCCAGGCCGGAGAAGCTGCCGAAGGCGATCTCGTGGCCGCCGCCCATGACGATGGCCTGGTGGCCGGCGCCGAGGACGATGGCCAGGCCGTCGGCGAGCCGATCCTGGGCCGCCGCGAGGTCGCCGTCGAGGCAGACCACGTCGCCGGCGTCGTAGACGGGGGGCGCGGGGTGCCAGGCCTTGCCCGCGAGGGCCTGCCGGGTGGCGGTGGGGCCCTTGGCGGCGCCGGCGCGGCCCTTGTTGCGCTTGACGCCCTCGTCGCAGGCGAAGCCGAGGAGCACGGTGCCGCGGTCGGCGCCCGGTCCGAAGGCCTCGATGACCTCGTGCCAGCGGACGCCGCCGGCGCCTTCCTCGGGATCGGAGCGGCCGGTCCACAGGAAGGGGTTCATGGGCTGATCAAGCATCGACGACCTCGCCGCGGAAGATGCGGACCGCGGGCGCCGGCAGGCCGGGCTGGTAGGCCAGCAGGTTGGGGTGGGCGATGTCGAACAGGCTGAAGTGGGCCTTGCAGCCGGCGGCGATGCGGCCCTCGTCGGCGATGCCCAGGGCGGCGGCGCCGTGGCGGGTGACGCCGAGGAAGGCTTCTTCCGGGGTGAGGCCGAACATCACGCAGGCCTGGGACATCATCCAGCGCAGGGACGCGAAGGGGGAGGTGCCCGGGTTGAAGTCGGTGGCCAGGGCCATGGGGACGCCGGCGTCGCGCAGGGCCTGGATCGGGGGCTTCTGCGTTTCGCGAAGGAAGTAGAAGGCGCCGGGGAGCAGGGCGGCGACGGTGCCGGAGGCGGCCATGGCGTCGACGCCGGCCTGGTCGAGGTACTCCAGGTGGTCGGCGGACAGCGCGCCCATGGAGGCGGCCAGGGCGGTGCCGCCCATATTGGTGAGCTGCTCGGTGTGGCCCTTGATGGCGAGGCCATGGGCCTGGGCGGCCTCGAAGACCTTGCGGGTCTGCTCCAGGGAGAAGCCGATGCCCTCGGTGAAGACGTCGACGGCGTCGGCCAGGCCGGCCTCGGCGGCTGCGGGGAGGATGACCTCGCAGACGTGGGCGACGTAGTCGTCGGGGCGGCCCTTGTACTCGGGGGGCACGGCGTGGGCGGACAGCAGCGTGGTGCTGATCTCGACGGGGAGCAGCTCGCCGATGCGGCGGGCGGCGCGGAGGGACTTGAGCTCGTCGTCGAGGGTGAGGCCGTAGCCGGACTTGATCTCGAGGCGGGTGGTGCCTTCGGCGAGCAGGGCCTTGGCGCGGGGGAGGGCGAGGTCGACCAGCTCGTCCTCGGAGGCGGCGCGGGTGGCCTTCACGGTGGACAGGATGCCGCCGCCGCGCTTCGCGATCTCGGTGTAGGGGGTGCCGCGCAGGCGCTCCTCGAACTCCCAGGCCCGGTCGCCGCCGAAGACGAGGTGGGTGTGGCAGTCGGTGAAGCCGGGGACGGCCAGACGACCTTCGCCGTGGTGGACCTGGGCCGCGAGGTGGGGGTCGGCCTGGTCGGAAGGAAGGACGGCAGCGATACGGCCGTCCTTGATGGCGATGGCGTGGTCGCGCAGCAGTCCGTAGGCCTCGGAGACCTCTGGGTCGGCGCTTGCCACGTCCAGGTGGATCCACAGATGATCCCACTGGGACATGGGGCTCTCCTCAGTCGGACGACAGAACCGTCCGGGTGAACGAATACCGGACGCCCAGCCGCTCCAGGCGCTCCAAGATCGAGTCCACCATGCCCGGAATGGAAGCCAATTGCTCCGGAACGATCACACCCTTGACGTTCACATTGCCATTGTAAAGAGCCCGGGCGACCGTGGTGCACGGGAACGCGGTGCAGCGACTCATGGAGGTGCACGCGGAGGGCTCGTGGTACAGGTCGTACAGGTCCCACTGCAGGCGTACCCGTTCGCCGGCCTGCATGCCTTCGACGGTGACCCGCATCACCGTGAGATCCTGTTCGCCCTCCTCATAGGTCCACTTGGGGAAGAGGAGGGTGGAGAGCAGGTCGATCGGGGCAACCAGCGAGTCGCCCACCTGGATCGGGGTGTGATCGAACAGCCCGATGTGCCGCAGGACCTTCATCAGCTCGGCGTGGCCCGGGTAGCGCAGGGTGCGCTCGCGCATGAACGGTACGTCGAGGTGGGTGACGAGGGAGCGCAGGCCGTCGGTGTTGAACGCCTCGAGGGTGCCGAGGCCGGGGAACTCGACGAGCTCCCTCTGGGACAGGGCAGGGCGCTGTACCTGCTCGCCCCCTTCCACCAGGCGGGTGGTGCGCACGTACTCCTCGATGACGTCGTAGGGGGAGAAACCGGCCTTGTACTGGAAGGGCCAGCTGCGCTCGACGGGCAGGCCGCCCACCATGATGTCGATGCGCTCGGGCGTGTGGAGCTGGTGCGCCCCGTGTCCGGCGAGCAGGTTGGACATGCCCGGCGCGACGCCCATGTCGACCACGGCGGTGACGCCGTGCTCCTTGGCCAGCTTGTTCAGCTCCCAGGCGTCTTCTGGCGTGAAGGTGATGTCGCAGTAGTTCTTGCCGGCGCGGATGATGGCCTGCAGGACCTCGAGGCCGATGACGGAGGCGAGGGCGCCGCAGACGATGTCGAACGGGGCGACGAGGTCGGCGATGACCGACGGGTCGGACAGGTCGACCTCGCGGATGGAGATGTGTTCACCGAACCTGGCCTGGGCGTGGCGCAGGGCGGCCGGGTTGCGGTCGGCGAGGGTGACGTCGAAGTCGGTGGAGAGGTCGGCGGCCATGACGGAACCGACGCGGCCGGCGCCGAGGACGAGGGCGGTGGGCATGGGGCGTACCGGGGGCTGTGGGGTGCGGTACTCCTTCGGCAAAGGAAACGGAGATTGGGGGCCCAATTCCGTGCCCGTGAGCGTGTGCGTGCGCGTGCGCGGCCGGGCCCGGGCGGCGCTTCGGGAACGCGGGGCCGGGGCGCCCCAAGGGGTGCCCGTACGTATGGGCACCCCTTGGGGTGCCCTGGCTTCGGATTGCCGGGATGTCTGGGTGGGGTGGCACGGGCTGTCGGGGGCGGTGGCGTGGCGTCGACCAGAGGGCCATTGCGGTGACGCCAACCCCGGCGGCGCAAGGGGCGCCCGTACGTTCACGGGGGGAAGGGGAGGCGAGGAGGCGGGCGCGGCGAGCAGCGTCCGTACGATTCAATGCCCGAACAGGAGCCGATGTCTTGTTGAAGGGGAGCGGGGGCAGCTTGGCTGAAGGTCCAGGCCGCTTTTTCGCGGAGTTATGTGGCCGTCTCGTATGCGGCATAACTGCTGATTTTCGCCGTTTCGGCCGTGGGGTGGTGTACTCGTCGTGTGTTAGGCTGCCGGGGTTGGCGGTCTTTTGCGCTGTTACGCGGGTCCGTCTAATCCTCGTTAGGTGGATCGAGTAATGACCAGGTCAGCAACACTTGAACGATTCGCCCTAGCCTCTTCGGCGTATTGTGAGTGGTGTGAAAGCAAACCCGATAGCGCCACGAACGAGGCCCGTGTCGCCCTGCGACGTCTGTCCGGCTTGTATGCCCTCGCGTTGGATCTCGAGCTGCCCACCGACATCGTCGGCGCAGATGGTGGCGAGAGGGTGAGCGATGATGCTTGGCGTGATGTCTTCGACCGCTGCGCCGCTCTTCCGTTCTCGTATTATTCGGAAGTGTTCGACTCGAGCGTGACGTCTGCCGAAGAGCCTGTCATCGGTGATTTGGGCGATGACATTGCGGATATTTACCGGGATATTATGGCCGGTCTGAGTCTCTACCGAGAGGGGCACTTCGCTTCCGCCGAGTGGGAGTGGTGCCACTCCTTTCGGCATCACTGGGGTCGCCACGCTACGGGGGCGGTTCGGGCGCTCCATGACTGGTTCGACAGTGGCGGTGTATGGTGACCGCCTAACCAACGGCTCATGCGGACGGCGCGCTCCGCGCTTCGCGCTCCGGCCGCCGCCGCACACCCGCACCTCGTTAGATGGCAGTGGCCCCGACCGGTGGCAAGTCGTCTAGGGGCACCTGTTGGGCCAACATCGCGGTCTTGGTCAGTAGTGATTTCGAAGAAAGAGGGCGAGAAATGTCCGTTTTGGGCCTGGCGGCGTGACGCGAAGCCCTAAAAGTCTATGGTTCTCCCGTACCGAAAAAGGGGAGTAATGATGGATCTCAATTGGCAGAGTCTGCGAGGCGACGACCACCACTCGGTGAGACAACTGCGAAACCGGGTGTCTCAGTTTACGCGGTCTGGCCTTGTCACGAACTTCAAGATCGGGATCACCGGCAACCCAGCCGCGAGGCTTGCTCGATACGTCTCGGACGGAGAAGAGTACGACGAGATGACTGTGGTTCTGAAAACGCACTCGGCGGACCTGGTACGTGAGCTCGAAAAGGACCTCATTGATCATAATGGCGAACTGGCAGACAACCTCGCAAGAGGGGGAGGGCCTCTGACCCATGGGCCGTACTACCTGTACGTCGTACGCGATTTTGCTTGGCCGTGAACCGAAGTGGCGGGATTCGCCGACAGCTCCTGCAGGACTCAAGCCAATTGTCATCAGCGAATATCAACAGCGTTGGTGACCCGGCGTGGACTGTTTCTCATCTAACTAGCGGCTCGTGCGGACGGCGCCCTCCGCGCTTCGCGCTCCGGCCGCCGCCGCACACCCGCACCTCGTTAGGCGGATGATTGCCTTTGCATGGTTGATGTGCCTGCGTCCAATACGATACGCTGATTTCGATATCGATTCGGAGAGTCGCGCTTCTGGAGGGATGGTTTTGGGAACGACTTTTGTGACCATTGAGCTCGAGAAGCGTCCCAATAATCCGGGCTTCTGGATGACCGACAAGATGCTTGAACTGTGGCTTCGCCTCCTCGCGCTTCATCTGCCTGAACCTACAGATGAGGATGGCGATGAAGCGACATTGGGCGTCCGTGATACGTGGTTTTTGGCCTCGCGCGGGTATTTTCAAGGTTGCGTTCCTCACGCGATGGAGACTCTCTGTGCGTATCCGGAGGCTGAGAAAGTCATTCGTGTGGCCATAGATGCGTTGCTTAGGTCGCTGCACCAGGCGACTGCACCATTGGAACCAGGAACGCTGAACCTTCTAGGGATTGTTACCAGCGAATTTCGTCATCCCATTGAGAGACAACGACTTGTGGATATCGGATTCGCCTTCCTCGATCTCATGGATGGCCGAATTCCCGGGAGGCTCTCGACGGAAACCATGCCTGGGTCCAAGCCCTACAGCCGGTTCGTATCCTCAGACGACTAGATGTCGTGAGATTGAAGGCCCGTTTGCTCATCATGGAGTGGGTTGCGGCCCACGCTCCGCTGGCAATAGACTCCCTCACACAATCTTGCGAAATCGCCTAACCAACGGCTCATGCGGACGACGCCCTCCGCGCTTCGCGCTCCGGCCGCCGCCGCACACCCGCCCCTCGTTAGGCATTTCCTCCGCCAGAGGCACTCAAACCCGACTCAAGACCTTCCATTCTTCAAACGTGTCGATCCCCGTGTGGAATCCGCAGTACACGCGGCAGATATCTCCGTTCACGCCATGGTCGACATCCACGAAGTGGTCGCAGGGAATACAGTCATCCATGACATTGGCGTAGGGCTGACCTCGATAGGAACGGGCTGACTTCGGACAGTTGTCGGCGTGACGAGCAAATCCACGTGATTGTGTGGGAAGGCAAAGGGATCTTTCTCTCATGTCCTGCAGTACATGGTCCGCTTTGGGCTGCAGGTGGGTGTTCTTCAACCATCGGATTTGACTGTTGAACACCGATTGGCTCGGGGCCTCACCGCTCAATGCTCCATGGATGGCGTCCCATCCATTGTAGACATCGACATGTTCGAGGTTCACGAGGATGCTGGAGGAAGGAAGGTCATCAGCGACCCTCCATGGCTCACCGATGGTGACCTTCCCGTGGTGGAGCACGATGAACAGGGAACGACCACCGTGACGGCCTTCGAACACGACGGCGCCCTCTGGTGCGCTGTCGTAGCGAACGACCTCATCAAGTGTCATGTCGCGTGCGGGACGAAGCACCCACGATGCCCGGTATTGCCCGATGTCGATGGTGAAGGCAGGCAGTCGAATCGTACTCGTGGTGGTGAGCGCCTGGGAGACGGCACATACCAATGAGGTGGGCCCAGGTGCGACACAGGAGCCCTTTCTGTGGTGGGCAAGATGATGTGGTGAGCCGTCTCTCTTCACGATGCGCAGGGGCTGGTGGCACTCCGAGCAGAGAACCTGATGCGACTCGAGTTCCGGGATGTCGCGGACGTGAAGGAGCGTTCCTTCTACAAGGCCGAAACACAAGGGAACGTGTGGTGGGGTGGACAAGCCGGGTCTCCTCATTGCCATGTCGGTGATGTGCAGCCCGCTGCGACGCGCGGCGCCAGCGTGTATTCACCAAGGCTCGCCAGAAGACCGCTTGGGGCCGTGGGTCGTGGTCTGGGGCGGGGAGGCTGACGCGAGGCCACTTGCGTTCTGGGAAACCCACCCCCGCCCCTCGAGTTTCGCGTGAATCCTCCATGTCGGCACACCGTCGACACGCGTGGCGCCCACTCACGGGCGCCCTCACCATTGGAGGCCACGTGTCCAAGAAGAACCAGCCCAGCAAGACCCCGATGACCCAGAAGGATGCTTCCCGCATCCAGAGCGGTGCCGACCGCAAGGGCACCAACCAGGACTTCAAGGCCCGCGCCCAGAGCGCGGCGGCGAAGAACGAGGGCGGTGGCGGCAAGAAGAAGTGAGCCCTTGGGGTCCTTCCTGCGAAGGTCAGGCCCCCACTTCCTCTTCTCCAGCAGCCAGACCCGGCGGCAGCGCGACGCTGCCGGCGGGTCTTCAGCTTTTCAGAAGCCGTCGTCCTCGAGGATGCGCCGCTGGGCCTCGTGGACCCTGAGACAAGTGGTCAGCACGATCCCCTCGTCCGCCACGACACCGACGAGGATCCCCTTGTGATCGGGCGTGAGTCGGTATCGTGAGCCCCGACCTCTGCGATTGCACTGGGTGAGGGCGGCGACCAGGTCCGGGTCGAGATCCCGGCCGCACCGCCATGCCGCGACGATGACGGCGTCGGAGGCGGTGGCCACCCGCTCCTGGTAGCGCTCCTTGGCGTGTCTGCTCACGCGAACGGGCAGGGGGCGAGTGTGATGCAACTGGCGACGCCAATGCGTCTGTGGAGCCTCCGTGAGACGCTTGCGTCGCCGACCTCTCCGACGTCGATGGGCGTTCATGGCATCACCTCGAGGCGTGCTTCAATGACCTTCAGGACCCGCACAAGGGCTTGATTTTGGTCCGCACCGGTCAGATCGACGAAGTGGACCCGCCCCAAAGGAACGGGATTGGCATGGGCGGCCGCCATCACGCGATCAGCGAACGCGGGATCGAGGGTTTCTCGGTCCTCTGATGTCATCCCGCGAGGGCCTAGACGTCGCCGTCGTTCCGTCTCGTCGAGCGTCAGCCACAGGGTCAGGTCGGGAGCGGGCACCTGTGCGGCCACCGCTTCCAGATCGATGTCCACGCCGCGGGCACGGGCGTAGCTGATGGTCGACAGCCAGTAGCGGTCCATCACCGTCGTGATGCCTTCTTCGGCCAACGACGATGCCAGCGTGCCTCGCTCGATGACGGTGGCCGCGTAGAACAGGGCCCGGGAGGTCTGGTGGCTCAACGCATCCATGATGGAGGTGCGGAGGGGGCGCAGATCCGGCCCAGGCGTGTCGTCCAGCCTCGCCGCGAGGTGTGAGGCGAGGTTCTGGATGACGGTGGACTTGCCCACGCCGTCCAGGCCTTCGATGACGATGAAGCGTCCTCTCGTCATGATGCACCTCCCACGCGCGCGTGCCGAGTGGGCGGACGTCGACGAAGCGCCTTGGCGATGCGCGCCATCTCCTCGTGGTCGGAGCGGGTGAACGACTGGCTCGCCACGACGATGGGAATGCCGTCCACCAGCTCTTCTTCGAAACCCCACTGTTCACGTCGGGCATGCAGCTCGGTTCCCCTCAGCAGCATCAAGGGCCAGGCCTCGATGTGGGGGACGCCTCGGTCGAGGCACCACTGCACGGATCGGCGGAACGAGGCGAGGGTCTGTCCGGGCAGGCCGTAGATGAGCGAGACCTGGAAGGGAACGCCCTCGCGGTGGAGGCGGTGGATGGCTTGTTCGACCTTGTCGAGTTTGTTGGGCCTGCCGACGGCGAGGAACTCTTCGCGGATGATGGTCTGCAGGCCGAACTCGAGCTCGACGTCGAGGCCATGGAGTGCGTCCAGGAACGCCGGCGTGACCCGCTCGAACCGACACTGCAGTGTGATTTGGGCGGTGAGATCCGCCTGGCGCATCAGCTCGAGGACGGCGAGCGCGTGCTCCTTGTACTGGTGGAACGTCGGGTCGAGCACGTTGATCCGCTTCACGCCGGCGTCCCGGAACAGCTCGATCTCGCGGCGGACGCGATCGAGGGGCAACCGACCCCGCGCCGGTCGGCCGCCTGGGTCGCGGTGCTGGCAGAAGTTGCACCGGTATACACAGCCCCGCTGCGTCTCCCAGCGCACCATCGGGGCGAGGGGGAGGGCGCCCGTGAGGTACGGAGAGGGAAGGGAGTCGAGCGCGGGGCTGGCCGGGATCCCAAGATCGGGGTCTCCTGCCAGGTGCAGACCTTCCGCGGGCTCGTCGTGGGCCAGTGCCGTCAGCGCCAGCTCGCCGTAGCCACGCACGAAGGCGTCGGCGTGGGGGTAGGAGCGCTCCAGGCTGCCAGGCGCGGCGTAAGTGATCTGCGGACCACCCAGGACCGTCATGGCGTCGGGGAACCGACGGCAGATGCGGTGGAGCAGGTCTTCCGTCCAGACGTAGGCGGGGATGGCGAGCAGCGCGTAGGGGCCGGCGTCGCTGAGCGCCTGGGCGACCTCGTCGAAGAGAACGTCCTCACGGCGAAGGTCCGGATTCCCGGGGTGCTGGATGACCCGAACGGGAACTTGCCGAGCTTCGAGCGCCGCGACCAGCGAAGCCGTGGCCAGACCGGTACGGCCGTCGGATGGGCGTACCCAGTCCAGGGAGAGGAGCACCACGGGGCGCGGGGCGTCGGGACTGCATGAGACTGCGAACATCATTCACCTCCTGTGTGTTCACAGGCGGTGAATGACCGTTCGTGGAACCGGAATTGCCGAGTTTCCCAGTTTGGTGCTCAGTCGCAGCGACCCATGAGACGTAGATCCCGGTACAAGGCGTCGGCCGAGATTCTGGAGTGGTGACGAAGCAGATCGTGCCAGTCCTTCACGGAGGCGCGGGGACACACGGCGCGGAGAGCAGCGAACACACCTGCGACGCGGGCGGAGGCCACCGAGGTGCCTGTCTCCAGGGCGTAGCCATTGGAACCGTCGATGGGCACGCAGATGTCTTCGCCCGGGGCCCAGACGTCGGCGAGGCCGCTGGAGTCGAGAGAGCGGTTACCGTAGGTGTCCAAAGCGCCCACGGTGATGACGCCCGAGATGCTTGCCGGCCACTGGGAGGTGCCGAGCCCTGATATTGCGAGGCCGCCGTTGCCGCCGGAGGCGACGAGCAGGACATCTGCCTCCAACGCCTCCTGGATGGACCACTGCACAGCACGCGGCGGGCGGCTCCGGCTGCCGAAGGACATGTTGATGACCTTGGCGCCGTCTTCAATGGCATCGAGGATGCCGGCAGCCACGTCGTCGGCCGAACCGCCGGCCTCGTCCAGTGCAGGTACGTCGACAATGCGGATGAGATTGCCCTGCACGTTGGGACTCGCGATGCCCACGCCGTTGCTCGACACGGCGGCTGCGGCACCGGCCATGGCTGTGCCGTGGTGGCGGCTGGGACTGGAGAAGCTGCGGCTGGCCATGGCAGGGCGGAGGTCTTCGTGGCTGCTTGCGACGCCCGCGTCGACGATGGCGAGGTGGACCGGCGTGTAGGAGCGACCGCCGACGGCGGAGGTGAAGGATGGGATGTCGAGCTGACTCAGGTCGTCTGTGCGCCCCTGCAGGGGGTCGTCGTAGGATCCTGGCATCAGCGTCCGCCAGCCTCGCTGTTCGCACCGCTGCCAGCCGCTCAGGGACGAGACCCGGATGGCGCTGTTCAGCTCGATCGCGTCGACGTTTTCATCGTCGGCCTCGAGGTGGGCGACCAGGGCATCGAGCTTGGAGTCGGGAACCGACACCACCCACGTCTGGCCCAGGTTCGGGTCGGAATCCCAAGGACCCGACGAGATGAGCTTCTGCACCTCGCCGTCGTGCATCCAGATGCCGAACAATACCTCCAGGATGTGGTCGTCCTCACCGAGCTCGAGGAGCAGCTCAGTCTCGCCAGCGTCCCGGTCTGCCCAGAACGGTGTCTCGTCCACTTCATCCATTCCTTCGAGGAGCACGGATCTGGGCATGAAGATGGCGAAGGCCCAGCAGAACGTGGCGATGGTGCCGGAGATGAGGGGAAACGTGGTCCACAGGGGCGGAAGTCGAAGGTTGGGCGTTCGCAATACGTTGTAGGTCAGGACCAGCTCACGCCATCCCCAACGGAACGTCCAGACGAGTCGCCAGACCATCATCGCCAGGAGCGCGCCACCGAGTACGGCGAAGATCAGTGCCAGGCCCAGCCCGCCGAGCGAACGCATGACGTCGAATGCGCTGCCCGCGCGCATGACGAGCACACAGGACAATGCGACCAGCCAGGTAGGGGGCACCCAGACGGAAGGACCAGGCGTGTCTGCAGAATCAGCTGCGTCCGCGGTGTCATGTGATTCGGGTTCGGAGTCTGGCGCTTGCTCCTGGATATCAGACACAGCAGCTTCATGGTCGAGAACGGTCTGCAAGCGCCACAGGTTGGCGTGGGTGAAGCCGCTTTCCCAGAGGATCAACAGGCCCGCAGTGATGAGGAAAGACAACCGGAACAGGAGTGGACCGGGTTCCGCGCCCCCAAACATGACGATCACCATGGCGGCGATGAAAGCGAGCCCGAACCACAATCCGCCGAAGACGAGCGTCCTCCAGATCATGCCCCACATCCAACGAAGCAGCATTCCCATGGACTTTCCCCAGTGTGTGCGATCCGTTCTGGGAAACCCCGGTACCGTCCGCTATGATTTCGCTATGCGTATCATGGGTGGAGGGCGAAATGGTATCTGCCAGGCTGACTTTTGAGGGTAAAAACATTCTACTGGAAGAACTCGCCGAGGCGCTTCAGGACATGCTGGACACCACCTGTGCAGACATGGTGCCGCTTTGGCTGGAGGCCACTTCGAGGGCCCGGCGTGAACTGGGTTCGGCGGAACCGTTGCAGATGTCGGACGACGCCCGGCAGCGTCTTCTTGCGCTCGGGAAGGCTTCGCGAAGCAAGTACCGCTCGTTGGCGGTGTGGCGTCATGCGGTGCTCTGGCACCGGCTGCGAAGGTGGGTTTCTGATCCTGTTTTCGAGCGTGCCATGGAGATCGTGTATTTCACGCCGTACCCTTCCAACGACAAGCCTTACGCCTGGACTAGGAACGCGTCCGAGGCACCTGGGGTGGGGGAGTTCGACGGCCCGAGGCAGCTCAAGCATCTCGCGAAGGAGGGAGCGTACGAACTCCTGATGCACCTGCGAGAGCTGAGGGCGGCGTGGGAGCGCGATGGTCGCTGGGCCGAGGTAGCCCGGCTTGATCTCACCCGTGCCGCTGTCTCTGGCTCCGCCTGGGACGTCCTCAAGCTCGACGACCACCCCCGTCCGATCAAACCGTCGCAACCGGTGGAGACACGATCATGAGTCCCGATACTCTCCTTCAATGGCTCGAGGGACGCCTTGTGGGGCCCCGTGCCCTAGAGGTGGCGCTCTGGGTCGTGTCCAACCCGGATCCGGAGCTGCCTGCCCTGATGCGTGGTCTACTGCGGGAAGGCCAGCAGCGTGAGGATGATTCCGTCGTTCGGGAGAACTACCCGGAAGCCACGTGGCTGCTCGATGCCTGGAGCAGGCTGCTCTCCGTCGGCCGCGCGAGACTGTCGGTTGGTGAGGGGGCGCCCATCCACGTGCAGTTCGCCAGCGCGGAAGAGCCCGGCGTCGGACTGTACCTGGAGGAAGAGGACGAGGTCCTCGCCTGCGTGTGGGATGGGCCCCGAGAAGGCTGGCAGGGTTTCGTCAGCGATGACGCTGGGCAGGTGCGTGAGCTTGTGTTCGTCGACGACGGCTATGGGCTCGTGCGAGCGGAGATGGGGAGGCCAGACACGGGTCGGTGGACGTTCTGGATGGTGCACGCTGTAGGCGAGGGAGCGGCCGGAGTTCGGCTTCGCGCTGGGCTGGATGGTTCGCTCGCAGAGGCGCATGCGGTTCGGTACGATTCGCGTTGGTAGGTCCGGATACGAGGAACGCATCGCCATGAACAGTGTTTTCGAGCCCCTCAGCCTGGTGTTGTTCAGCGTTGTGTGCCTTTTCTTGGGAGGCGCATGGTTGCGCCGCGCCAAGTCATCTGAGGTTGTGCCTGACGATGCGATCGAGGCATCAGACCTGAATCCTCCGTCGCTCGACGTGCAGCCTGCAGAGGGGCCACAGGCGCTGTTGATCGGCACGAGCGCCCACTCACCTGCACTCACCCTCCGGCCAGTCGCTGATCCGGAGGCGATCGGCCAGGTGAGGCCACTGGCCGTCCATGTCGGTCGAGCCGTGGAGCGACTGGGACCGGTTATTCAAGCAGCGCCTTCTGTTCTTGTGGCGAAAGCGACGTCAGGCCGTCGTCTCATGGAGGTCGTGGTCGACGGAAACCTCGTCTCAGCGGCGGACGGTCAAGGATTCCGGGCATTTGTCATGGGGACCAAGGGTATTCAGGAGCAGGCCCGTCTGCTGGATATCTCCAAGCTCCAATCGGCGATCAATGCCGCTGCGGTCTGGCAGGTGGCTTCGGTGGTAGTGGCCCAGAAGCACCTGGCTGACATCAGTCGAAAGTTGGATGACATCAAGAAGGGCGTGGAATATATTTCGAGGTTTCTCGACAATCAGAGAAGAGCTCGGGTGAGTGCCATTTTCGAGTACCTACGGCAGTTGCGTCTGGCGCTCACACGCGGTGAAGTCTCGGATGCCACGAGACATGAGCTGGAAGCTTGTGAACGTGATCTGATCGAGATTCAGGAACACCTCATGATGGAGTATCGCCAGAAAGTGGATGCCAAGGTCGAAGGTGAAAACTTTGGTACGGCAACACTGTGCGAACGGATCGAGGAGAAGGTGAGTGATCTCGACCAGTTGGCGCAGGATCTGGCGACCTGCCTGAAAGTACGGATCACCGCATGGCACATCCTTTCGATGTGGCCGGGTGCATCACAATTGAGGACGGCCCGTCGAACCAGCATCGAGGAGTCGATCGCCGCAGTGTCTGACCTCGGACGGTATGGGCAGGAACAGGTCCAAGCCGAGATCGACGATGTGAGATCCTTCTGGAACAGGGAAGAGACGCTCGCGGCTCGACGCGCGGCCCTGACCGATGCGAGTGGAGCGGCCTTCCAGCGCCTGTCGGACCATTGCCACCACGGTACATCTCACCTGCAGAGCAGTGAGCGGATCCTGCTCGAGGACAAAGAGCCCGTGCGAATGATCCTACATTTAGAGGACGGTGTGATCGTTGAAGCCAAGCAACTGGCGTGACCCTGTTTTCCGCTTCCACATCTCCCAAGGCACCGGGCATCCCAGCAGACGAAAGACGAGAGGATGGAACACGGCATTTGGTGCATTCCACGTTTCTCTCCGCAACTGAAGTGTTCTATCCTCCCGGCGTATGTTTGCCTCCGACTCCACTGCGGTTCTCATGCTCTTCCTAGACCTCGAACTCGGACGAAACAACCGCCTCTACGCCATAGGCTTGTACTCCTCGTCCCGTGAACTACGTGCGGAAGGGAGAGACGCTCACGACGCGGTACATCAACTTCCAGCCTGGAAGCCGGCTTGCATCGTGGGGCACAACCTTCACCGTCACGACCGGCCGTGGCTCGTGGGCACCGTGCCTGCGCTTGCGCGTGTACCGACAATCGACACGCTCGAGTTGTCGATCGTCGCGTTCCCCACCAAGCCGTATCACAAACTGATCAAAAACGCGCAGCCCCTTCGCGATGCCAAGCCCGACCCGCTCTACGATGGCAAACACTCAGAGCGGTCACTTCAACTTTCGATGGACCGACTTCGCTCACGCCCCCATGCACATCAAGAAGCGATTGCCTACACGGCCCAACATGCCCATCTGCCTGTCCACGAGCGTGCGGGCTGGGCTCAGATCTTGGGCTTGGGGGACGAACCCGATTGGCTCACGCTTCTCGAAGGTAGGATCTGCCCCAACGCCTGGCAGGGAATGCCCAACATCAAGGGCTGGCTCTTTGCGCTCGCCTGGCTCCTCGCCATTGATGAACGGGATTTCTCTGTCATGCCGGAGTGGGCCCGCCGAGAGTACCCTTCGTGCCAGCGCCTGATCGACCAATTACGCGGTGTGTCCTGTGAGCGATGTAACTTCTGCCGAGCGCACCATTCCCCCGAGGTTCTTCTCCAGCGTTTCTACGGGTTTCCCTCCTTCCGTCCCACACCAGCGCTCTCCGATGGCCGCTCCGCGCAGCGCGTCCTCGTCGAACGGGCCCTCAAAGGCCAGCCCAGCTTCGGCATCCTACCCACGGGTGGAGGAAAGTCGCTGTGCTTTCAGCTTCCTGCCATCGCTCGCTACTTGCAGACGGGACGTCTGACGGTCGTCATCTCGCCTCTGCAGTCTCTGATGAAGGACCAGGTCGACCAGCTGCGGAACGTCTTCTCCGGCGCCGAAGCGCTCTACAGTGGGATCCCGTCCCTCAAGCGACCCGATATCATCTCCAGGATCCGCGCCGGTGAAGTCGGCATGCTGTACATCGCTCCGGAGCAGTTTCGCAACAAGTCCACTCGCGCGCTGCTCACCAGCCGCGATGTTGAAGCCATCGTCTTCGATGAGGCCCACTGTCTGTCGGAGTGGGGGCATGACTTCCGCACGGACTACCGCTACGTGCTGCGTGCGCTTCGCGAGATGTACGGCGGTGTCGACAGCATCCCGCCGGTATTCCTGTACACCGCCACGTCTCAGGCCGATGCCACCCGCCAGACCCTCGAACACGTCTTCGAGGAGACCAAGCAGCGCCCCGAGTTGTTCGACACCGGGGCCGAACGCGACAACTTGACCTATGTCGTGGAGCGGTGTCCGGAGTCGACCCGTGACAGTCGAGTGTTGGAACTACTGCAGGAGCACGTCATGGAAGGTGCGGCGATCATCTTCATGGCATCCAGGCGAGCCTGCGACGAACTCGCAGCCACCCTTCGAGGGGGCGGCTACCGTGCTGTGGCCTACCATGCGGGACTCGAGGCCGAACAGCGGGAGACCATCCAGAACGCATTCATCGCTGGAAGCCATACCGTCGTCGTTGCGACCAACGCGTTTGGAATGGGGGTCGACAAGAAGGACGTCCGACTGGTCGTACACACACAGATGCCCGGAAGTCTGGAGTCTTATCTTCAAGAAGCGGGCCGCGCGGGACGGGACCGCCAACCGTCGACGGCAGTCCTTTTGTGGGACAAGTCCGACGCGAACCTTCAATTCGAGCGCGCAGGCATGAGCCAGGTGACCGAGGAGGATCTCCGTGCTCTCTGGCGCGCAATCCAGTCGTTCAAGTACCGGCACAACGCCGAGCAGCAGCGGGTCACCCAGGTCACCCCGCGCGAGCTCCTTTGGGCCGAGGAGGTCCGAGGACATTTCGAGATCGACAGTGCCGAAGAGACCACGCGCGTCAAGGCGGCGGTCAACTGGCTTGAACGCTCCGATGTACTCCAGCGGGGTGTCAACCACGGACGCTTCTTTCAGGCCCGCCCGAAGCGGGAGAAATTGTCGGACGCGCTCGCTGAGGTCCGTCGTTGGGCACTCCCCAGGCCCACGAGGAAGCTGTACGAGGCCGTACTACAGGCGGTGTATGAGGATCGTGACCCTCTCGATGCGGATGTCATCGCCGAGGCCACAGCAGACCCTACTCAGGGGCCTCGCCACCAGGAGGGCAGGCGCATCTTCCGTGCGCTGCGAGCCCTCGAGAAAAAGGGCCTCATCGAGAACAGCACGAACTTTGGCGTCTCGGTGGCTCGGGGCGTTTCTAGCTCGTCGAGCAATCTGCTTGGATCAGTCTGTGCTCGAGAAAAGCAATTGTTGAAGTGGTTCGAAGAATCAGACATCGACCAGATGGGCGGGCCGATCCAGGTTCATTCGTTCCAGCAGATCGCCCGCATGATTAGCAGCATGCCTTCGGTCGCTTGCGCCGGAGAGGACGTACGCAAGCTCCTCGACGGCTGGCGCGATCTACCAAGTGGCTGGCGACGCGAGACAGAATACCCACGCTTCACGAGCATGCGGGACCATGGGACGCTGGAGCCCAGGATACCTCTGTCGACTCTCAAGGAGCTCGTACAACGGCGCCAGGCTTACGCGTCGCAGCTGCTCGACCTTGTGAATCAGGGACTCACAGGGCGCGGGCGTAGCCTGTACTGGTCGGGCAGCCTTGGCGAACTTGTCGAGCAAACAGGCGTTCTGGGCTTCCGGGGCGACGATCCCTTCGAAGCGGCGAGGCAGGCGTTCGCGTGGATGCACGACCTCGGCATCGTGCGTTTGCTTCATGGTGCAGCCATCTTCCGGTCAGCGATGGAACTCACGTTGTTGCGTGGCCAGACTTCCGAGGTACGTACGCTACCCCAGCAGCACGACGCTCTCGCGGAATACAGCGAGCACCGTATTCTGCGTGTGCACGTGATGAATCACTGGGCCCAGCTCATGCTCGTCTCACCTGAGCGCGGAACCCAATTCGTCCGTGATTGGTTCTCTGAGCCCGTGCGTGTGTTCCTCGAACGGTACTTCCCCAAGAAGCGGAAAGAGGTACAGCGACCCCTCACGGAAGAACTCCACCAGAGCATCGCGAGCGGTCGACTCAACTCGGAGCAGCGCTCTGTGATCACCGGCGATCACCGCCGCTCGCACCTTGTGCTCGCTGGGCCAGGATCTGGCAAAACCCTTGTACTCGTTCACCGGGTAGCCTGGCTGCTCAAGGTGAAAAGCGTGCGACCGCGGCAGATCGCCGTCGTTTGTTACACGCGGAGCAACGCCAGCGAGCTTCGTGCACGGCTTTACGGACTTGTCGGCAACCTCAGCCGCAAGGTCATGATCCGGACGCTCCACGGCGTGGCGGCCAGTATCGTCGGTGTGGGCAAGAACCAGAGTTTCGCTGATCTTCTCAGTCGCGCCACCGAAGCCCTCGCGGTGGACAGCGACGACGACAACGCTCACAAGCGGAGGGAAAGCCTGCTGGGGGGGATCCGCTACCTGTTCGTCGATGAATACCAGGATCTCGATGACGAGAAATATGCGTTCCTCTCAGCGCTTACGGGTAGAGCGCTCACTGGAACCCAACACGCAAAGATGCGGGTGTTTGCCGTCGGAGATGACGATCAGAGCATCTTCCAATACAGCAACGCCGGCCCACGTTTCTTGCGAGCCTTCGAAGCACACTTCCATGCGCGAACATCAACGCTGCGGATGAACTACCGCAATCCGTGCAATGTGCTCGCCCTGGCGCAGAGTGTTGTCGCCCCCCTGGAAGATCGAATGAAGGCGGCTGTCACACTCGTGCCGGATCGTGACGAGGGTACGCTCCGCCGTGTGAGGTCGGCAACTGCCGTCGATGCGGCGTTCGCGTCATTGCAATCCCTCCTTGCCGTAGGCACCACTCCAGAGGATATCGCCGTGCTCTGCCGAGAGCATGCAGAGATCGGAGCGATCCGTGGCCTGTGTGAAGAGGCGGGCGTCGCACACCGCTACGCCCTTCCGTCCGGCCAGGGTATTTCGATGTTCCGCCTTTTGGCTGTCCAGACCCTCTGGCGCCGACTGGAACGGTGTACCGAGGAGAGTCTTCTGCGAGGTCAGATCTGGACGTGGATCGACCAACTCCCGGATGATCTGTGGCGCAACCTCTTGAAGGAGTGGAGAGAGCTGCTTCCCGAACGGGTAACCCCGAAGACGGCGCAGTACAGGCTTCAAGAGTGGTGTGAGTTCGGTAGGCGCTCCCACATGATCGGCACGGGCGTGACGTTGAGTACAGTGCACGCTGCGAAGGGGCGCCAATTTGCTCATACCATCGTCGTCGACAACCCACGCTATGACAGCGAGGTGGGGGCTCGGAATGTTCTGTATGTGGCGATGACGCGCGCGTCCGAGAGCCTCGTCCTGGCTGTGGGATGCCAGTTATCCAAGCTGTTCCGTTCGCTGGCGCATCCCACGATCAAGGAGGAGATCGTTTCGCTTGATGCTGGGACGGGGCGTGTTCGATACGAGACGCTCGGGCTCAGCGAAGACTTGTATGTGGACTACCTGGGTCTCAAGGCGAGCGAGCGCGCGCGAGAAGTCGCCCACAAGGCTGCTGTCGGCGACATGTTCACGATCCGAGGCGGTTTTGTGGAGTCCATCGACGGCGTCAAGATCGCCCGATTGTCCCGAAAAGCCCGTGCCGGATGGCCGGACGGAACAAAGCTTCGGCTCCTTGCGCGCACTGTTCGTCGGTTCGACGGCGACAACGCGTACCACAAGGGAGCCAAGAGATCACGATGGCTCTATCCCATCTTTGAAGCCAAGCGCATCGAACACGTCGAGCGCGATGTCGCTGCACCATAGGCAGCAGGGGCGATGTTGGAGTGGTGAAGGAGGCCACGCGGTGTGGGGCGTCCAAGGAGATGAAATTGAAAGACGGTTGCTTGTGTCGCCTGTGAATGGCCTTGATGTGGATAAGCAGTTCCGCGTCACTTTCACTGCGCTTTCCTTTGCCGGCTTCTATCCGTCGGAAGGACCCGAGAGTAGCCCTGCACGCCCCTTCTTACTGGAAGGCAATGGAACCCGGTGCAACCCCCTGCTGGCGGGCAACATCACGCGCCACCACGACCATCACGCCGTCGACGGCAGCTCTCCCGCCCTTGATTCTGCATCACCCAACAAGGCCTCACCCTTCGCCCACTCGGCCTCTTCCACCAGGAACTGCAGCGGGTCGAGCTCGGGACGCACCTTGTCGTAGATGCCTGGCATGACGCCCTCGGCGCCGTACCGGGTGCGCATGGCCCGCCACAGGGTGTGGTCGAACATCGCCTCGAACTCCTCGCGTGTGCTGAACACATCCACGTACGTGTGCAGAAAGCCACCGAGCTCGCGCACGCGGGCCTCGAGCTGTCGTACCCGGGTCACCGTGGGGTACTGCAGGTCGCCTTCACGAATCGCCTTGGGCTCTCCATAGATCCCCATGTTGAGCATGCGTGCCGTTCGTACCTTGCCGTCCCAGGGCACGCCGTGCTGACCGGGCACCCGCACCATGCCACCCTGGTCTCTCACGAGACACGGGTAGATGAGCAGCGGATAGATGTCGAAGGTGTCGTGGACCTGGTCGAGCACGGAGGCGAAGTGCTCCACGGGGACGGCGAAGTCCTGGTACACCTGCCGCCTCATCCCGCGCTCGCGCTCCTCGTCGGGCCGGGAGGACTTCAGCAGGGGCATGTGGGGCGGCATGGTCCAGCCGAAGAGCCGACGGAACCAGGGCGCGTTGGCCGTGGGAAGGATCTGACCCATGGTCATGCACATGCTGCGTTCGTGGCGGAGCAGGTAGCTCGCGATCGGCACGAGTTCTTCGTGTTCGCCGCCCGGACCCAGGTCGAGCATGCTCTCGACGTGCTTGAAGAAGAAGGGCTGGCTCCAGTGGGCCACGTCGACCACGGGCAGGTCGGGTGCCGTCGACGGGTCGCAGGGCTCGCCTTCGATGAGCACGGCGCGGTCGTGCGCGAAGATCTGGCCTTCCAGGTACCAAGGCGGCTCGGAGCAGGTGAGCCGCTCCGTGTGGGCCGCCAGGTAGGCTTCGCGGTCATGAAAGGACCGGTAGCGCAGGCGCACGTGGGTGGGTGTCCGCACGACCCGCAGCTCGAGCCCGACCAGCAGCCCGAGGGTTCCGTGACTCCAGGGAAGCGCCCGGAACAGGTCGGCGTGCTCGCCATCCCGCGTGACCCTGATTCGCTCTCCGTTGGCCGTGACGAGCTCCCACGCCTCGACGATGTCATGTTGCAGCCCGCTCACGTGGCTGTGGGTGGTCATGCCGATGGCCAGGCAGAGGCCGCCCAGCGTGGCGCCGCGCATCTCGATGGCCGTCTCGAGGTGGAACCCGGTTCCGTCCAGGTAGTCGATGAGCTCGCCCGTGGTGACCATCGGCTCGACCCGGACCACCCCTCTCTCCTCGTCGAGGCCCAGGATGGCGCGCATGTCGCCTACGTGGATGCGTGTGTCACCCGACTTGTCCGCAATCCGCGTGTTGAGGGAGACGGCGCCGCGTCGGTCGGTGCGCAGCAGCCCGTTGGCCTTGCCGTCTGCTTGAGCCGCTCGATAGCGCCGTACTTCGTCCTGGATGCGCGCGACGCGCGCGTCGTGACCATCGGGAGCAGGAGCGGTGCGGTGGCGCACCCACTGGTCGCGAAGCGACAGGAGTCTTCCGATGGGGAGCACGGCTGTCAGGAGCACGAGCTCACGGTGCTCATCGACCCACCGCTCGATGGCGTTCTTGGAACGTTCGGCCACTTGTCCTCCATGCATCCATGGGGACGATACCGGAAGACGACAACGAACGCCTTGGTGAGCTCGTCAGCAGCACCGCTTCAAAGGTCGATGTCCAGACCGTCCTGGGCGACGTACCCGCGCTCACGCAGATGGGGGTGCACCAGGGTTTCCTTGGACAGCTGACACGTCCTCAACCCTCCTTCCACCTCGCTTCCCACAGCCCCGTGAGGAATCGCTCCTACCGTAGTTTCTGCCGCCAGGGCGATTCGCGGGTCTCCCTGCGCTCAACCAGTCGAGCCAGCAGCTTGAGCTTCAGGTTGGGTCCCATTCTCTCGGCCCAACGCTCCTTGCCGGACTTCGACAGCGACGCCACGGGCCGGCCCTCTGCGTCGACCAGCAGGGTCCAGCTTCCCTGTGCCTGAGCTGGGAAGGCCTCGGTGAGGACGCCGCGCGCGTCACGCTCACCGACGGCGGAAGGAGCGTGTCCAGGCGAATGACCTTCGACGACGTGGGCCGCCTGACGAATTTCACGGCGAAGCGCTACCGGACGTCGGAAGGCGGCTTTTCCATCGATGCATGGTCCACCCCCATCCTGGCCTACGGAGAAAGTGCCGGCCTGAGGCTGCCGACGCGAGGGCAGGCGGTGTGGAATGTGCCGTCCGGTGATCTCGTGCATGCCGACCTGCAGATCGGCGAGGTCGAGTACAACAGCGCCAGGTGACGAGCCGTCCGGTCTCCCCAAGACACACCCTGGCCACCCCATGGAACGATGACCGTCGAGAAGTTCTGTGCACGAAGTTGCCATATGGGTGGTTCGTCCGCTACACTCCGTGGCCATGGAGGTCCCCATGAAACCTGGTACCGTTCTACTCGTCGGGCTCGTCACCGCCTGTACCCAGCAGGCCGACGACGAAACCCCTGTGTCCACCGACACGTCCGACGACAGTCCTTCCGACTCCGACACGGCCGTCACGAACGGCACGGACCCCGTGGACACCGCGGTCGAAGACACCGCGGCGCCAGTCCCGTCCGGCCCCACGGTCCGCTTCGCTGCCACCTCGGGACGCTGGTCGGTCCCCACGCAAGGCGACGCGGCCGGCTTCTGGACCCACGACAGCGACTCCGCCTACGCGGGTGCCTGGTCGACCATGGATCTCGACGGCGACGGGCTGGTCGATCTGGTGCACCACGGCGACGGTGAATCCTCGGATCAGAAGGTCTTTGGCTTCGATGACGAGCCCTACTGGAACGTGCACCACGGCAACGGCTCGGGCTTCGACGACGAACCGGTCACCTGGTCCGTCCCGGCCCTCGAGGACGCGCCGAATGGCGCCATCGCGGCGTCCACGCACCAGTTCACCAACGGGCGCTGGTCCACCATGGACATCGACGGCGACGGCGAGCTGGAGCTGGTCCACCACAGCACCCCGAGCACCCCGGTCACGTCGACCTTCTCCACCGAGGACGGCACCGCCTGGCGGGTCTACGATCAGGTGGAGGGGGGCTTCTCCTCGGAGGCCACCGACTGGTCCCTGCCCGACGACGACGTGACCGGGTACGGGTTCTACGGCCCGTCGGCAGCCGGCATCTACTACGGGTGGTGGACGACCACCGACATGGACGGGGACGGACGCCCGGATCTGGTCGTCACCGCCGGCGCCGGCCTCGGCAACGATGAGGTCTGGGGCCTGGATGATGGCTCGCCCCACTGGCGGGTCCACCTGAACACCGGCGAAGGGTTCTCCGACACCGCCACGGAGTGGTCGGTGCCCGACCTCGACACCGAGCAGGACAAGGGCGTGTACCTGTCCGAGGCCAGCGTGGCGGCCATCGGGTTCTGGTCCCTGCTCGACCTCACCGGTGACGGTCTGCCCGATCTGGTGCAGCGAGGACACACGGTCGATGGCGTGGGGGAGGTCTTCCAGAGCGGAGGTGTGGCCTCCTGGAAGGTGTACGCCAACACCGGAAGTGGCTTCCAGGACACGGCCACGTCTTTCACCGTTCCCGACATCGAAGGCGTTCCGCTGGTTCACCTCGAGCACCTGCAGGCGGACTTCGACAAGGGCAGCTGGTCCGTCCGTGACATGAATGGCGATGGGATCGTCGATCTGGCGGTCTTCGGCGAGTCCGTCGGGGCCTACCAGGTGGACGTCCTGGGCCTCGATGACGCCCCGCACTGGGACATCTACCCTGGCGGGGACGATGGCTTCTCCCTGACTCCGACGCCGTGGGCGGTGCCCGCGTTGGGCGGCAGCGGCGTGTGGCAGCCCACCGCCAGCAGCAGCCAGACCGGTTTCTGGCTCACGCTCGACATGGACGGTGACGGTCACCTGGATCTCGTGCAGCAGCAGGACACGCCGGAGAGCCTTGGGGCCAATGCGGTCTTCGAGGATGACGACGGCCCTTACTGGAAGATCTGGCGGGGAGAGCCCGCGACGCCCTGACGCCGCCGGAGGGCTCCGGGTGTCCTGCACCAGCTCACCCGCCCCGCTGCCCCAGGTGTCTCAACAACACAGGCCGCCCGAACGTCGACAACAACGTCAGCACCACCAGGAACCCGAGCGCCACCGGCTCCTTCTCGACCAGCCGGACGATCAGCGCGACCGTCGCCGCGGCGCCCGCCAGCGTGCCGAACCCGGTGACCCAGCGCGTCCCCGCCCGTTGCTGGAAGGCCAGCGCGCTGACCACGGCGAAGGTGAACAGGAACGCCAGGCTGGCGGCCTCGACCAGGGTGTGGATGGTGCCGACGCAGGCGAGGACGGCTGCCGCGATCCCCAGCGAGATGACGGAGCGGTCGGGGATGCCGGCCTTGTTCTGGTGGGCGAGCACCTCGGGGAGCTCACCCGCGTCCGCCACGGTGTGGGCCAGGCGGGCGGTGGCGAACAGGGTCGAGTTGATGGCCGAGCCGGTGGAGAACGCCGCCGCGATGGTCACGGCGACGAGGCCCGTGGTGCCCAACGCCTTCTTTCCCGCGATGGCGAGGGCGACCTCCTTGTGGGCGACCACCTGGTCCGCCCCCACGAGCATGACCGTCCCGAGCGCGACGAGGATGTACACGGCGATGACCACCACCACCGCCGACATGACGGCACGGGGCAGGGTGCGGTTGGGGCGGTCGATGTCGTCGTAGTCGTAGGTGAGCAGCTGGAAACCCTCGTAGGCCATGAAGACCGAGGCGGCGCCCACGAGGGTGGAGCCCAGCGTCCCGTCGGGCACCCCCTGGGACAGCATGGGCACGGACCAGTGGGATAGCCCAAGCGCCGCGAGTCCCACGAGCACCACGAGCTTGAACCAGACCAGGAAGATCTCCACGCCGCCGGCCTCGCCGACGCCCTTGAGGTTCAGTCCGACGAAGAGCATCAGGATGGCCACGGCGGACGTGCGGGCGAACCAGGTGCCCAGGCCGACCACGTGGCCCAGGTACTCCCCGAAGGTGAACGCGTAGACGGCGTTGGTGAGGACGTACCCGACGATCAGGATCCACGACAGCGTGCCGGCGAAGCCCTCGGCGTGGATCTTCCGGAGGAAGGTGAAGGCGCCGCCACCCTCGCCATAGTGCTCGGCCAGCTTCACGTAGCTGTAGGCCGCGGCGAGGGCGATGAGTCCGGCCACGGCGAAGCTGGCCCACGCCCACGGTCCGGCGACGGCGACGACGACGCCCAGGGTGGAGAAGATGCCGCCGCCGATCATGCCGCCCACGGCCATCGACCATGTGGCGTTGAATCCGAGCTTGTCGTTGGAGGGTGGCATGCCTGGTCCTGTGTGGACGTCGCGAACGAGGGAGCTTCCCGGTCGGTTCTCGACACGTCCGGCGGTCTGGAGGGACGAGATCCGTATGCCTCCCGACCTGAGGGCGTCCTTGGAGCGTGCCGTCTGTCGACGGATGGTAGTCTCGGGTGGAACCGCCACATCCTCCGTCGCGACGCCGTTGGGTCCGGGAAGGCACGAGGAATCGACCATGCTCGAGATCACCATCCGCAGGGTCCTCCCCTGCATGGAGCCCCGTCTCCGCGCCTGGCTGCAGGAAGGGAACCGGCACGCCCCCGAAGTCCGCGAGACCTTCGTGGCCGGGACGATCCGGGTCGAGAAGGCGCGTCTCGTGCCAACTGGGGAGCGGTCATGCGTGTGAGGCCAGACGGGAGCTGGTCCGAACGCCTCGTTCGCGCCCTGAAGCGCCTGTGGACAAGGAATCCGTCGATGACGGCGCTACGTCAGCGGGTGGAGGCGCTCGAGCAGTCCGCCACCGAGCTGGATGACGCCGAGCTGCGTGCGCAGGCCCGGGACGTCCTGTGTGCGCTGTCCGAAGCCGGGCATGTCATCGAGCGCAAGGCGAGAGGCTACCCGAACGGCGCCATCAACGCCTCCGTGTGGCTCGACGGCGCCGCGCTGGGGCCCGCCGCCCTCCGGATGGCGGTGCTGCTCCGCTCGCGGGACCTCCTGGACCTCGAGGAGGCGGCACACGTCGTCCGGTGCACAGCGGTGCTGGCCGTGCACGGGCACCTGCACCACATGGTGGGCCCGGCGATGCTGGCGCGTGGCGACTGCGCCGAGCGGCGGGGAGACCAGGACACGGCGACCGCCTGCTACGAGGCCATCGTCGGGGACTTCTCCTGGCTGCTGGACGACGTCGAGCCCGTGGGCACGCCCCCTTCCGACGAGGAACGGGCGGCGTTGGAGAGCCTGCTCGTGGCGGTCGAGCGCAGGATGGAGTTGCCTGATGCGGACGGTGCCGCGTTGGACCGGTTGCTGGACAGGTGTCGTGGGGTCCTGGAGCGAGGTGTGTCCAGGCCCTGAAGCTGCCGCCCCCGAGTCACTTGTCCGGGCCATCGGCCCCTGGACATCGCCCATGGGACAGCCGACAATCGTTCGAGCTCGGGACCGAGCCCAGCGAGGGAGACAGGACGACCACCCCCATGACCGAACACCGCATCTACACCACCAGCTTCGCCAGCGTGTACCCGCACTACGTGAACAAGGCCGAGCGCAAGGGGCGCACCAGGGACGAGCTCGACACCATCATCCGCTGGCTCACCGGCTACTCCGAGTCCGAGCTGCAGCACCAGCTGGATGCCGGGGTCGACTTCCGCACCTTCTTCGCCGACGCCCCCGCCATGAACCCTAGCCGCGAGCTCATCAAGGGCGTCGTCTGCGGCGTCCGCGTCGAGAACGTCGAGCACCCGCTCATGCGCGAGATCCGCTACCTCGACAAGCTCGTCGACGAGCTGGCGCGGGGGAAGAAGCTGGAGAAGATCCTCAGGTCGTGAGGCTGCACCGGAGCGTGCTCCCCGCGGCGTGCACCTCGCTCGGCGGCAGACGTCCCCCTCCCAGCTGGTGACTACGGATGCCCGCCCAACACGCGTCTCCCGTGTTCGGGTACGCACTTTTCCTCGCCAGCTCGTACGCTCTCGTGTCCGCCTTCCGGGGCGATGGAGGCATGTTCGTGTCCCGCGCCCTTCGTCGTCGTGACCTGGTGCGCAGCGCGCGCGTATCCACACGCCCCCCGGTTGGCCTACCATGCCGCCACATCGAGGAGGTGTCCGATGGCGGACGTCAAGAGTCTCATCAAGCTGTGGGAGGGGCGTGGTGCTGCGGACACCGCGAAGCAGGGCTCCGACGTGCTCCGCGAGCCCAACAGCGATCCGTTGGTCGATCCACTCGCCGGGAATGTGGCAAAGGGGAACCAGGCGACGGAGAAGCTGGCTTCGAGCGAGACCGACCTGCTCGATCTGGAGAAGCCGACGCGCGAGATGAACGCCGGCTTCATGGAGGACTACGACAACCGTGGGGCGCAGGTCGGTGGCGAGAAGGTCGCCTTCGACGACTTCGCGTTGCGTTCGATGGTCGGGCAACAGGCCGCCATGAAGGGGGCGGCGCTGCAGCGGAAGAACCTGGACCGCGCGAACCTGCTCGATCGGTCGGAGAAGGGTGTGGGCGTGGACGAGAAGGCACTGCTCGGCAGCGGAACCTTCTCGGAGCAGATGGCGCAGAAGAACGAGCTCCTCGCCATGCTCGACCAGGAGAAGGGCGGGTAGCGTCACCACGGCTCGACGGATCAGGCGTCCAGGCGCACACGGATGGCCAGGGCGCCTTCGTGGGCCGGGTCGAGGGTCAGGGCCCGCAGGACGGCCTTTCGGGCCTGGTCCGGCTCGCCCAGCTGGTGATGGCAGGCCGCGAGGCGGGCCCAGGCGGACGCATGGCCCGGTGACGTCGTCGTGGACCGTGAGAAGTGGCGCACGGCGCGATGGTGGCTGCCCAGCGCTGCCCACAGCCGGCCGAGGTCGAAGTCGACGTCCTGGTGGCCGGTCACGTAGGTCGCCTCGCTGACCCTCTCCAGAGCCGCGGCCACCGAAGTAGGGGCCACGGCGCCTTCTTCGATGGCGGTCACCAGGGAGTCGGCCACCAGACCGAGGGTGAGGGGCTCGTGACCGGTGAACCGGAGCAGCGCCAGGGCCTGCCTGGGTGTGAAGGGGCCCTGATGAGGGAGCATCCGTCGCATCGTGCTCCAGGTGGCGGCGTCGAGATCCTCCCAGCGACGGTACGCCCGCCGGGTGCAGATGGGATCCACGCCATTCACCAGCACCATGGTGTCGAGGCCCTGGCCTTCGTGCCAGGACGACAACGCGTGGCCGCCGAGGTGGGTCTGCCACCAGGCCATGGCGTGCAGGTTCACCGACATGGAGATGCTGCCATGGTGGGCGATGCGAGGAAGCGCCTGGCGAGCGACGTCCTGCAGGTGGTGCACGCCCTTGTCGGCCACCACGACCATGCTGTCGGGCGACCAGCCGCGCACCCGCTCGAGCAGGTCGAGGCCGGTGACGGGAACGGTGAACGCACCCTCCACATGGTCTGTGTAGTAGGCCAGCAGGGGCTGGTGGAGAGGGGCATGGGCGGCGGGTCGGACGTCCCAGTGCACCGAGATGTGGTCGAGCAGGAGGGGGTCGTCCGGATCGACGCCCTCGGGGGTGGCGATGCCCATCAGCAGCTCGTGCAGCCCGTCGGCCACCACCCAGGCTCCCTGGGGAACCCCGTCCAGCAGGTAGTTCGCCAACAGGACGAGGGGCCCGTCGATGGGCACCGGGGGCGCGTCGGACTTCATGTCCCACGCCACGGCGGTGACGTTGCCGGCGTCGAAGGCTGCAGCGAAGTGCTCGTGGTTTCGCGCCACCTGCAGGTTGCTGTCGACCAGATCCGTCAGGACCAGCCGCACCTGCGTGTCGGCCAGGCGGGAGTCCCGCAGCCGTTCGGCCAGCATGCGGTGGAGGTGCCAGGCGAAGCGGCCCGTGCCCGAGGCCAGCTCGATGACGGTGACCGGCCTGTCGCCGTCGAGCTTTCCCTCGGCGGCCAGGTCCTGCAGGAAGCCGAAGACCAGGTCGGCCTGGATGCGAGCGTTCCAGGGGTTGGTGGTGATGTAGTCGGGCACCCGCTTCCAGGCCTCGGGACCGGCCTGCTGGAAGAACCGCTCGTTCAAGCTCCACAGGGCCGACTCGGACAGCGGCCGGGCCTGCTCATGGATGTGATGATCCACGAGCGGCAGCCCGCGCATGGGGATGATGTCGCTCATGGTGCCTCCAGGGAGTCCGGATGGGGAGCCGGGAGGCACTATAGGCGAAACGGGCAGGGGCCGTGGGCTCCGGCATCCGGTGGCCTGCGCGCACTGGTGGGCACCTGCGCGTGGGCCACGTCACGAGACACCGGACACACAGATCCCTCGTCCGCCCATCCTGCTCGGCTTAGAAGGCCCCCCTTCGATGAACGCCGGCAGCGGGGTGCTCCGTCGCCGGTGGCTCGCCTCCCGATCCTGCCTGGAGTCCCGATGTCCGACCTCCCCAACTGCCCCAAGTGCGCCTGCGACTACACCTACGAGTACGCCGGCATGTTCGTGTGCCCCGAGTGCGGGCACGAGTGGACGGCGGCGGACGCCGCCGCGGCCGAGGAGGCGAAGGTGATCCGCGACGCCAACGGCAACGCGCTGGCCGACGGCGACACCGTCACCGTGATCAAGGACCTCAAGGTCAAGGGAACGTCCCTGGTGGTCAAGGTGGGCACCAAGGTGAAGAACATCCGCCTGGTCGAGGGCGACCACGACATCGACTGCACCATCAAGGGCATCGGCTCCATGGGGCTGAAGTCCGAGTTCGTGAAGAAGGTCTGAGCTGGCATGGGGGTCAGGCGACCCCACCAGGTCGCCCGGCCCATCGAGGATGCCTCCCACGAAGTTCCTGCCTGACGACCTCCGCAGCGACACTGTCCCGGGAGCTGCAGGTCCGCGCACGTTCTGCGGACCTGCTGTTCAGATCCGCAGAGCGGCCATGCATCCGCCGGGAATGGTGACCCGCGTCGTGCGCGTGTAGGAAAGGGCTCCCCCCGAGAGGCGCGAGACCATGACCGACCCGAAGGATCCCAGCCACACCACCCGCCCCAGCCTGAAGTCCGGGCTGGTGGCTCTCGCGTTCGGTGTCGGCGTCGCGCTGGCCATCGGCAACGCGGCCGACGACATCGTGGTCGGCCTCATCGTCGGCGGTATGCTCGCAGCGGGCCTGGGGCGGTACCTGGCGGGGCAGGACGTCGAGCAGGGCTGACAGTCGGCGGGGTGCCGGTCGCGATCCGACCTCTCAGGCCAACGCGCCCTCCAGCACGCCATGGCGTGCCGTGACGAACACCTTCCCCCGCGCCCACAGGCGCGCATCCTCCGGCAGCGTGAGGTACACCGCCCGCGCCGCCCCGAGCGTCCCGGGGCCCCCGGTCTCCCAGGCCAGGTGGTCGCCGATCTGTTCGAGGGCCGCCCCTCGCTGGTCGTTGCGTTCCCGCCACCGCTCCAGGTGCGGCACCGCCGCCAGGAAGTCCGACTTCGCCCCGTTGCACCCCTTGTGGGCCACCACCAGGTTGTGCAGACCGTCGTGGGCGTGCCGGGACCAGGGGATGAAGTGGTCGACCTCACCCCCTTCCCGGACGGGTCCCTTGCAGTAGAAGCAGGCGCCGGACTGCAGGTCGAGCAGGGGCCTGCGCACCGGCGCGAGGTTCCTGCGGCTGGCGCCGAAGAGGAAGTCGTGCAGCTTGTGCTGCTCCAGGCGGTTCAGGCCGGCGACGTCGCGGGTCCACTGCTCCTCGATGAACGGACGGAGCAGGCTGTGCAGGCGGACGAAGGCCATGGCGGCGTGGGGGCGCAGGTGGATGCGGTTGTCGAAGGTCGAGGCCCTGCCCCGCTGGTAGGCCGTGACCTGCGCCTTGCGGACGAGATTGTCGCCGTCGTCCCAGCCGATGGCGTACAGCCAGCCCGTGTCCTGGCCGCCGACCCGCTGCAGCTTGGGCAGGGGATAGCGGATGAGGGTCCACTCGATGTCCCGAACCGCCTGCTCGTAGACGTCCGGCAGCACGAGGCGCACCCGCCTGGGCCCTGCGCCGACGCCCGTGGTGCCCGACGCGACCTGCCGCAGCGCCTCCACCTGCTGCAGGATGGTGGCCGTCTTGGACGCGTTCTGCCGCAACCGCTGGTCGCCCCACGGTGCCACCTGACGCCAGTACAGCTCGAGCACCTTCTCGGCGAGCTGTCGGGTGGTGACGGTCGTCGGAGGCTCGCCCCGGGCGTCGGTGTGCTCCAGGCACACGTCCATCAGGCCCATCAACACGGCGTGCTTGTAGGTGGACGTCCGCCGACCGTACTTGAGCAGGTCGATGACGTGGCTGACCACGTCGATGCTGTCAGTCATGACCGCGTCCGAGGTAGTTGCCCTTGCCGGGGATCACATGCCGCACGCCCCCCCGCGGGTCGTCCACGTCGCCGGTGCGCCGGGGGATGAGGTGTACGTGCAGGTGCATCACCGTCTGGCCGGCGGCGGCGCCGGCGTTGATGCCGATGTTGTAGCCGTCGGGCGCCTCCGTCGCGTCGAGCTGGGCTTTCGCGGCGTCGAGACCCCGCATCAACGCCCGCTGCTCCGCCTCGGTGGCCTCGAACCATGTGGCCACGTGCCGCTTCGGGATGAGCAGCGTGTGGCCTTCGGTGACGGGGAAGGCATCGCGGATGGCGAACACGAGCTCGTCCTGCCAGACGATGCGTTCGGTGGGGATGTCGCAGAAGATGCAGGGCATGGGGGAGGGGATCCTGGGCATCGGGAGGAGACACGCAACCGCCACGGGAGACGGACTCGGCGAACGATGGCGGCTCACACCTCGGGTGACGGCGCGCCTTCCACCTGCGCCTGCTGACCGCGCGCGTACGCCTCACGAGCCGCGAGCACCGCGGACCACCCCATCACGAGCACCACGCTGAGCGTGTAGTGGCGCATGCCCAGCGCGTCGAGCGCCAGGCCCGCGACGCAGTTGATGCCGATACCGATGCCGGCGTACTTCAGTCCGATCTCGTGGGCGGTGGTCATGGGGCTCCCGTCCTGCGTACCGGGCTCACTCCACCATGATGTGCCGGCGGAGACAAGGCGGGCGGAGTGGCTCGAGCCGAGGGGAGCTGACACCAGGACGGCATGGGGGCTCGATGACGGGGCGTCTGCACGCGTTTGCACGCCCATGACGCCGTCACGGTGAGGCCTCACGGTAGGTTGCTCTCCGCAGGACATCCACTTGCCAGCGTATCCAGGATGCCCTCCGACACCCGCCGCACCAGGATCCCCATGAACCGCCGCCGCCTGGCCCTCGTCTCCGTCCTCGCCCTCGCAGTCCTCGGCCTGTGGTGGCTGACGCCCGCAGACGAGCCCGGACCCACGCCGGCACCGGCGTCCACCCCCTCGACCGACGTGCCGGCGGCCCCCGCCCTGGCCCCGGTCCTCTCCCACGCCCCCGCGCTCGGTCCTGCGGCGTCTCCCGAGGAGGCCGCGGCCCACGTGTCCGCCGATCTCGCCGACGTCGCCGACGCCCTCGGCCTCGAGACCGCCACCTGCTCCCTCTCCGAGGAGCTACAGGCGATGCTCGGCCCGCGCCCCATGGTGGTGGGCGTCCACGTGCTCGAGCCGGCCTTCGCCAAGGTCCACGGCGAGCTCCTGGGCACCGATCGCATCCAGTTCGTGGTGCCCCCGGATGCGGACGTGTTGGAGCTGAACGTCTCCGCCGCCCGGGTCGGCTCCCTGGAGGCCTACCGTGTCGGGCCCGGCCTGTTCGCGTGCAGCGAGCCATCGACCACGGCCCACGTCCGTGTCCGCCTCAGCGGCCCGCCCGCGCTGTGCGACCGGGTGAACAGCGGCATCATCCGCTTCGGCGGCAGTGGCGTGGTGTACGGCATGGACTGCGGCACGACCCGCGAGGTCACCTACCAGGTGAAGCGCGACGTACAGGGCCTGTTCGACGACCCGTGGTCGACCCTCATCATCGGCACCGACTACGATCCCTCGCAGGAGCGCGTGAGCTGGACCCGCACCGTCGCGGAGGCCTGCACGATGGACATCGGAGAGCAGGAGGTACACCTCGACTGCCACGTGGACCTGGCCGAGGCACCGGACGGCGAGGGCGATGTGCACCCCGGCATGGCCGCCATGGAAGCGCGAGCGGAAGCCCTGCTCGCGGAGGCGATGGATGAGGCCGAGCAGCAGGAGCCCTGCGACGACGAAGCCTGCTGGCAGGAGGCCCTCGACGACCTCTGGTCCCGTGCCGAGGTGGCCTTCGCGGAGGATCGCGTGCCGGCGGAGGTGGGTACCTGGAACGATCGCCGGGCGGCCTGGGCCCACGACCTGCTCTGGCCCCCAGGAGGACCCCAGGTGCACGACGGCGCGCTGTGGCTGCGGATGATCGAGGTCGCAGCCGACGAGGGCGACCTCGACGTGGACGAGACCCAGCTCGACGCCTGGCGTGCGCGGCTCCGGCTGTGGCAGGGCTGGTACGACGGCGCCCAGGCCTACGACCGGCAGCCCTCCGCGGAGCACGCAGAACCGGGTTGAGGGCCCGGCAGGGAGGAAGCCTGTACGCACATCGGATCATCGAGCCCGAGGACCGGTGCGTCCGTTGACACAGGGCATGGACCGTCACCGACATGCCGCTGTGGACCGCGATCCGGCCGGGCATCCGGGAGCCCTCGGGAGGAGTGACCGATGGCCGACCGCATGATCCTGGTCCACGGACGCAACCACAAGCCCTCCCGGGACGACCTGCGGACCCTGTGGCTGGACGCCCTTCGCCACGGCATCGTGCGGGACTTCGGCGAGCGGGCGGGTCGCCGCTTCGATGCCTGTGCGGTGGACTTCGTGTACTACGGCGACCTGTCCAACGCCTACCTGGGCGTGCCCGACGAGGACGTCGGCAGCCGCCGCAAGGCCCTCGAGGCGCTCAAGACCTTCGGCACCGATGACTTCAACCGCCACACCTACGCCCGCATCTCCCACCACGCCCACTGGAAGTACCGCCTGGCCGACGCCTGCTCCGGCCTGCTCAACATCTTCCAGGCAGGCCAGCTCCTCATCACCGACATGGCGCCCGATCTGGGGGAGTACTGGAACGAGGACAGTGACTTCGGCCAGAAGCTGCGCCGCCGGGTCGGCCCACCGATCAAGCGGGCGCTGGAGCGCCGGGACCGCATCCTGCTGATCGCCCACAGCCTCGGCACCATCGCCACCTACGACGACCTGTGGCGGCTGTCCCATGGAGAGGACTACCGGCGCAGGTTCGGCGCCCACCGCAAGGTCGATCTGTTCGTCACCCTCGGCTCCCCCCTCGGAGACGAGAACATCAAGCACAGGCTCGCCGGTGCCCGCCTTCCGCTCGGCCAGCGCTACCCGGTGAACATCCGCCGGTGGGTCAACGTGTCGGCACTGGACGACTGGGTCAGCCACGACGGCCGGCTGTCCAACGACTTCCGGCGCATGAAGAAGCTCGGGCTGCTCGAGCACGGCATCGAGGACATCCGCCGGATCTGCAACCTGAACGTGCGAAACGGACGCGCCAATCCCCACTCCTCCATCGGCTACCTGGTCCACCCGGCGGTCAGCGAGCTGGTGTGGAACTGGCTGGAGGGCTGAGGTGGAAGGATTCCTGCAAGCCTGGAACGAGGCGTCGGTGACCACCCTGTCGTACTTCTGGAAGGCCTTCTGGGCGTTCTGCCTGGGCTACCTCGTCTCCGGGATGATCCAGGTGTTCGTCACCCGCCGACGGATGCAGCAGGCCATGGGAACGCCGAGCGCGGGCAGCGTGGGCATCGCGACCTTCTTCGGCTTCGTCTCCTCGTCGTGCTCCTTCTCGGCCCTCGCCACCACCCGCGCGCTGTTCGCCAAGGGGGCAGGCCTCATCCCGTCGCTCAGCTTCCTCCTCGCGTCGACCAACCTCGTCATCGAGCTCGGGGTGATGATCGCCATCTTCCTCGGCTGGCAGTTCATCGTCGGCGAGTACGTGGGGGGCGTGCTGCTGATCCTCGTCATGATCGCGGTGGTGTCGCTGACCCGGCCGACGAAGCTTGTGGAGCAGGTCCGCGAGCAGCTGTCGGAACAGGAGGGGGACGAGGAGGCGTCCGGTGCGGACTGGCGGAAACGGATCCGCAGCATGGACGGCTGGGCGGAGGTGGGCTCCCACTACGCCGAGGAGTGGATGATGGTCTGGAAGGACGTCACGGTCGGGTTCACCGTGGCGGGGATCATCTCGGTGTTCGTGCCCCGCAGCTTCTTCGAGTGGCTGTTCGTCGGCACGGGGCAGGGCGTGGAGCACACCTTCCTTCAGACCGTCGAGCACGTGTTCGTGGGACCGCTCGCGGCCTTCTTCACGTTCATCGGCTCCATGGGCAACATCCCCCTCGCCGCGGTGCTGTTCGGCAACGGCGTGTCCTTCGCGGGCGTGATGGCCTTCATCTTCAGCGACCTGATCGTGTTTCCCGTCCTGCGGATGAACGCGAAGTTCTACGGCTGGAAGATGGCGCTGTACATCGCGGGCGTGTTCCTGATCTGCATCGTGGTCACGTCCCTCGCACTGCACTGGGGCTTCGCCGCGATCGGCCAGCTGCCGGACCCTTCCCAGCAGAAGGCGATCGGCGAGCAGGGCTTCGAGCTCGACTACACCTTCTGGCTGAACCTCGCGGGCGCAGCAGTCACCATCGCGTTCGCGTGGCTCGCCCGATCCATGGGCAGGTCCCTGGGGCTGCAGATGGCCGTGGGGGAGGGCTGGCTGGAGAAGGTGCTGTTCGTCCTGGCGATCCTCGCGCTGGCTTGGCTCGTGGGCGGTGTGGCGGCAGGACTCGTGGTGGGGTGAGGCACCGGCGCCGCACGGTCACCGGTGCCCGGGCGGTGGCTACAGGCCCGAGTCCGCGGTGTCGCCGCCGGTGGCGCCGACGTCGTAGCTGATCTCCATGGGCTCGCCCTGCAGCTCCTCGTAGCCGGCCATCGTCAGCTCGACGCAGTCCCCCGCGGCATCGACGACGATGTTCTCCGGCGAGACGACGTGGCCGCTCGGGGTGGACTCGACCACGACGGTGGTCATGTCCGGCGCGTAGGAGAGCTGGTGGCACTCGGTGACCACCATGGTGCGCAGGGCGTCGGTCATGGCGTCGCTGACGTCGTCGCAGATGGACGCCGTGGTGCCGCCGAGCTGGCCCACAGCGTAGTGGTACCTCGGGCCGGCCCCCGCGGAGCCGTTCGTGCCGGTGCAGCCGGAGGGCAGGGGGCCGACGATGGCGTGGGCGCGCACGTGGCTGTCGTCCGTCACCTCGTCCTGCAGCGTGGTGATCATGTCCGTCTGGGATGGATCCTCGCCGGACTGCTCGGACTCGTCGGACACCCAGAACACCTCGAGCCGTGCCCCGGTGCGGCGGAAGCCGGTGGTGGCGTTGGTCCCGAGCGCCCGATCCACGGCGCGGAAGCCCCGCTCGCTGGCGGACCCGTTGGTGCCGAGGTCGTCGATCATGCCTTCGAAGACGCCCTGCGCTTCGAGGGTGGTGGGCTCCACTCAGTCGTTGCTGGAGTAGGTGTACAGCGCACCGCAGTCACTGGCGGTGTCGCAGTCGGTGTCGGTGACGCCGAGGTGGTAGTCCAGGGGCGTGGCGTCCAGCAGGTCGAAGAAGTCGGCTGCGCCGTCCGAGATGTCTGCCTGCTCCTCGGCCATGGAGCCGGAATTGTCGATGACGAACAGGAAGTCGGCTTCGAGGCCCGCCGGCGCGAAGGTGTCGGTGTGGGTGCCGGTGGTGGCGAAGAAGACGGTGGTCTCGGCCTCGATGGCGAGGACGAGGGGCTGGTCCAGCGCCTCGGCCTGGACCGTCTGCCGGCCGGGCTGGTCCCGGGTCCACAGGTACAGGGGGGCGTCCGGCATGGTCAGCGGGAGGGCGACCGTGAGGGTGATGGGGGCGAGCACCTCGGCGCCGCCGAAGGACACCTGGAAGGGATGGCCGGTGGGATCGGCGCCCTCGATGCCGTAGACCATGGGCATGACGCTGACCGTCACGGGGCCGGCGAACGCACCTGCAGGCACGTCGACGGTGACCAGGGGGTGCTCGACGATTCCGCCGAACTCGTCGAGCTCGGCCTGCGCCGGCTCCGTGGGGGTGAGCTCGGCGGCGGCGGTGTCGTCCGTGTGCTGCTGACCAGCGCCGGTGTCGCCACCGGACGAGGTGTCCGCGGTGTCGCCGCTTGCCGTGTCGGTCGTGACCGGCTCGGTGTCGTTGCCGTCACCCGTACAGGCGGCGGTAAAGGAGAGCAGGGACAGCAACAGGACGGAGCGGGTCATGGGGCACCGGGGGGGGGAGACGAGCATACGGTACCGCATGCATGAGGATGCCGTGTGTCGGGGTGCGTCAGGGTTGTGTGTTGACGGTCGGTGCCGCCGCTGCCATGCTTCGCAACAACATGCGTAGCTGGCGCGGGCGCGTGTCCTGGAGACGAGATGACGGACATCAAGTGGGTCCTCGCGGCGACGCTTGGCCTGGGCGTAGGGCTGCACCCATCCCAGGCGGAGGCGTGCGCGCCGTCCTACTGGAACTACGACCTGACCTCCCTTCCGGCGTGCGTGGACGTGGAGGGCGAGGCGGACTCGGCGGGCTGGACCGACGACACGGCCTTGTTCGCCGACGGTATCGCGCTGTCCAACGGGTGCGAGCACACCCTGTCGTTCACGGTGGTCCGTCCGGACGACGCCGAGGCGCCTGCCCCCATCCCGCCAGGGGAGACCGGCTTCATCCTGTGGGACGACCACATGCACGTGTCCACGGCCATGACCTGGCACTTGGCGGACGACAGCGGCCCGCTCACCTTCGACGTGTCGGTGAACCCCTGTGGCTCGGTGGGCTCGGGCGGTTGCAGCGTGGTGGGCCCGACGGGGCTTCCCGCGGTGGGCGGCCTGGTGGTGTTCGGGTTGTGGGGGCTGGGGCGTCGGCGGCGCAGCTAGCGGGAGAGCATGTCGATGGCGGCCAGGGCCTGCTTCAGTGCGGCGATGTGGCCCCCACGTTCGAACCAGGCGGCGGCTTCCGGGTAGGCCCGCCTGTAGCCTTCCGGATCCTCGTGCCACCAGGCAAAGGCCTCGGCGAAACTCTCGCCGGCGTCGGTTCGGCCGTACTCGGTGGGGCCTTCGAGGACGCCTGGGATGCGGGCGTAGGTGTGGACGATCGGCCCTGGTGTTCCGAGTGCCTCGATCAGCTCGACCTGGCGATGGAGCACGTCGGAACGTCGTGACAAGGCATCGTGCTCGTTGTCGTAGACCTCCATCTCGCGTTGGTATAGTTCGCGCTTCTTCCGGTAGGAACTGCTGCTCGAGAAGCTGGTGCCGGAGCCCATGTGGTTGAGTTGACCTCGCAGGCGATCGAGCCGATGGGACCGTGCGGCCTGCACAAGGCGGCGCTCTTCGAATTCCTCGACCGCCAGCATGTGACGTGCTTCCAGGTACCGGGCGGGCCTCGCAGCGAATGCATGACCGAACTCATGCAGGATCGTTCCGGTGACGGAAGGCATGGGGGCGGAAGCGGGGCCCACGAACACCTGTTCCGCCCCCTTGAAGGCCGAGTTGTAGATCTCGACATGGTTGAGCGAGTCCGTGCCTCCACCGAAGTACTTTCCGGCCGCCCCGTCCTCAGGGTCCGGATCCACCATGGAACGAACGATGCTCGACAGGTCGGTGATGATGTCGAGCTCGGTAGGGGTCAGCAGACCAAGGGCTGCATCGAGCGAGGCGAGAGCATGGGGGTCCCAGGGGGCTCCTTCCTCCTCGGCGAGCGCATTCAGTCCCCACTTCCTCTTGATCTTGCTCACGGGAGCATTCGAGATGAACGAAACAGGTTTCTCGGTGTATTCCACCAACGCCGTCTGCCCTTGGACGTCGACCGCCACCGGCAGGATGCCCAGGGTGTCGACATCCACGAGGCGACGCGACCTGAGGTGGTCCGCCCAATCGGGTCTGTCAGGCAGGTTGGCCAGCGTTGCGGCAACGGCTGCGGGCAGGTCGCTCTCCAGGAGATCCTCGTTGTCGATGAGTCGGCGCTCGTAGGTCACGGACGTGATCCCCAACTCGTGTAGCCGTGCTTGCGCGGAGCGAAGCCAGCCATGCGTATGGGAGGGGTCGACGCTGGGGGGAGGACCCGCGTGAGCCCGGAGCCCCATGCTGATCGCCAGGTAGACGACCAGGTTTCGAACCACGCGAATTGTCGGCATCGTTCCCCCGAACCAGCTCCCCGGACACTCGATGTCACGCGGATGGCTTCGGGTATCGATGGTCGTGGCCTGGACTTGAAGGAAGCTTGGTTGAGACCGTGGAACGGGCCTCATGGGAGGACCAGCAGGACAGTAGGCTAGAACAACCGCCCCGCCAGATCCGGCAGCCACGCCGCCCACAGGATGTCGCCGTACAGCACGTGTCCGACGCGGCGTCGTGAAGGCCTCTGGTGGGGATGGGCAACATGGAATGCGCCCGAAACCCTGTTGACGAGAGAGTCGATTGCCTGGGAACATCCATGGCTCATCGTGAACGCCAACACGCGTGCACCAGACGAGCCAATGCTCGAGGAGGCCCACGTGACGAACCACTTTTCCGCCATCGGATTCCGGGTGGAGAGTCAGGAAGACGTCCACGCACTGGAGCTCCTTGTCGCGTCCGACTCCCAGCACATCAGGTCACGCTCGGGTTCCTATCTGCGATGGAACGGGCCATGCGGGGCGGAGCTGTGGGTACAATTCGACAAGCAACGTCAGCTGATCGGCATGACACCACACTTTGCAGGCCGGTCCACCGTGCAACTGCGCGTATCGTCTCGACTTCATCGCCAGATCGATAGCGCCCTGGAATGCGCGTTCATGACAACGACGTGCGCTTCCGATGATGAGGAGACTGGCATTCCGGTCGTGTTCGATGCACCGGACGCAGATCTTCACCACCAGGTTGGCGTTCCTTGTGAGGTAGGCGTGCAGCTCACCGCGTTCGGGCACAATGTGAAGGTGTACCGGTCGCAGGAAGAGTTCCACGAAGACCAGGGTGAGGGGTCGACCCGGTTCGCACCGGTGTGTTTCATCCCGACAGGCACATTCAGTCTTGGCTCGACGCCGCGTGCGTTTCCGGAGGCCATCGCCTTCATGAACGGGATTGTGGTCGAGAGCTCCACCTTCCGAAACACCCACACGGGACTGCCTTTCCATTGGGCTCTTGTACGTCTGCCCATCGGGACCGTTGATGTGGTGCTCGATGCATCGGACGTCGACAGGGCGCCTGATGTGGGTGGCGTGGTGTCAGGAGAATTCTGGCTCGCCGGAAAGCTCGGGGCGTACCCTCATCGACCCGTGCCATGGTATCGGCGGATTTTTGGGGCCTTCGCCTGATTTGCGGCCTGGCGTGCCAACAGGACTCGTTCATTGGCTGCCGTGGGACGGGAGGTCGGTGCATGACCAGCGGTGGGCGTGCCCGGCCCGTACTCTGGAGCTTCCGGCACATGGCCGCCGCTTCCGTCAGAACAACCGCCCCGCCAGATCCGGCAGCCACGCCGCCCACAGGATGTCGCCGTACAGCACGTGTCCGATCCCCCCGACCGCCAGGAAGGGGGCGAAGGGCACGGCGAGGTTGCGCCGGGCGATGGCGATGGCGACGATGCCGAGCAGCACGCCGATGACGGACGCCCCGAACAGCGCCGAGAACATGTGGGGCGCCACGCCGAGGAAGCTGCCCATCATGGCCGCCAGTCGGACGTCGCCCCAGGCCAGGCCCTCGCGGCCGGTGACCAGCAGCCACCCCAGCGACAGCGCGCCGAGCAGTCCGCCCCACACGCCTGCGCCCAGCAGGGCCATCTTCCAGCCCACCCCGAGCCAGCCGGTGTAGCCGACGGCCTGCAGCAGGCCGTGCAGGCCGATGCCCACCGGGACCGCGTAGATGGAGGCGCCGGCGGGGATGATCCGGCCGCGGATGTCGGTCCAGGCGGAGGCGAGCAGCAGGCAGGTGAAGGTGAAGAACACGCCCCAGGCCAGCATGTGGCCCACGTCGAGCTCGGCGGAGGAGGGGACCATGCGCTTGAACATCAGCCAGGACAGCAGCCCCGTGGTGGCCTCGACCAGGGGGTATTGGGGGCTGATGGGGGCGTTGCAGTGGCGGCAGCGGCCCTTGAGGAGCAGCCAGGACACCACGGGGATGTTGTCCTTCGGCGCGATGGGCGTGTGGCACACCGGGCAGCCGGAGCCGCCACGGACCACGGAGCGGCCCTCGGGCACGCGGAGGATGACCACGTTCAGGAAGCTGCCGATGGCGAGGCCGAGCAGCAGGGCGGTCAGGTGGTACAGCGCGTACAGGGCGGCCAAGGGGGTCCTCCGGTGGGCGGAGTGTAACCCGGGCGGTCCGAGCGCTACCCGGGCTGGATTTCCTTGACTGTGGATTGAATGGATGACGGGGGAGGGCGTCATGAGCCGGCAGAGAGGTTTGTGATGCCGATTCGATCTTCCATGTGGCTGCTGCTGGTGTTGTCCCTGTCGTCCGAGGCGTTGGCCGGGGGCCAGGGGAGTGCTTCGTCCAGGCCGTCCGCGTCGGCGTCGGCGGGCCGGGGCGCTTCGGGTGCCCGGAGTGCTTCGGCTTCTCGGGGCGCTTCCTCTTCTCGGAGTGCTTCGGCTTCTCGTGACGCTTCCTCTTCCCGGAGTGCGTCCTCCTCCCGGAGTGCTTCCTCTTCCCGGAATGCTTCGGCTTCTCGGGGCGCTTCTTCTTCCCGGAGTGCGGCGCCTTCCCGTGGGGCGGCACCTTCTCGAAGTGCGGCGCCTTCTCGCGGGGCGGCACCCTCCCGTAGCGCCGCGCCTTCCCATGGGGCGGCACCTTCCCGAAGCGCCTCGGCGGGTCGGGGCCAGGGCGGAGCAAGCCCCGCCCCTACGTCCGCATCGCCTCGTGCCTCGGCTTCGCGGGGGGCGCCTTCTCGCAGTGCCGCGCCTGCCCGCAGTGCCGCGCCTGCTCGCGGTGCTGCGCCTTCCAGCCATGCCTCGACGAGCAGGGGCCAGGGCGGGGCAAACCCCGCCCGTACGTCCGCACCGCCTCGTGTCTCGACGTCCCATGGTGCCGCGCCTTCTCGCAGTGCCGCGCCGTCCTCCAGCGCTTCGGCGGGTCGGGGCCAGGGCGGAGCAAGCCCCGCCCCTACGTCCGCATCGCCTCGTGCCTCGGCTTCGCGGGGGGCGCCTTCCTGGTCGGCTTCGGCCTCCCGGGGTGGCTCCGGCTCCTCCAGCGCGGGTCGTCCGTCCACCAGCAGCCGGCCGTCCTCTTCGGGCAAGCCGTCGAGCGCGGGGCGTCCGTCTTCGAGCAGCCGCCCGTCCTCCGCCGGCCGTCCTTCCTCCGCCGGCAAGCCGTCCAGTGCAGGTCGCCCGTCGTCCGCCGGACGCCCGTCGAGCAGCTCCCGTCCCTCCTCGGCGGGCCGCCCCTCCAGCAGCAACCGCCCGTCCTCGGCCGGTCGCCCCTCCAGTGCGGGCCGTCCGTCCTCGGGTCCCTCCAACGCCAACCGCGGCGCGACCCACCACAACGGCCGGACCGTCGTGAACCGCCACACGACCGTGAACCGCAACGTCACGATCAACCGCACCGTCGTCGGTCGCACCTCGCGCCCGGTGAACGTCACCCGCACCGTGGTCCACGGCAGCCGTCCCAAGCACGCCACCCGGTCCTACAACCGCACCTCCACCGTGCGCTACCGGCCGCCCCACCGCACCTACGACGTGCGCTACGCCCGCCCGCACCACCGCTACGTGCGCCGCCACCCCTCGGTGGTCTACGGCCCGCCGGCCCGGGTGAGCTACCGGCCCTACTACAGCCACTACTACGTGCACCCCTGGTACCGCAGCGTGCACATGACCACGGCCGTGGTGTCCTTCAGCTTCGCCACCTACGCCTACGATCCCTACTGGACCCCGCCGGCCCGGGTCGGCTGGACCTGGGTGCCCGCCTACACCACCCACGCGGGCATCTACACCCCCGGCTACTGGCAGCCCCAGCAGGCCGCCCCGGTGGGCACGGTCTACGAGCCCGGGTTCTGGGTCGACGACGTCTACGTGGACGGTTTCTACCGCACCGAGCGGCGCACCGACGGCGACTGGTCCTGGAACGAGGGCTACTACCTCGACGACGGCACCTACGTCCGTGGCTACTGGTCGCCCAACGAGCGGGCCCCGGAGGGCTTCGTCTTCGAGCCCGGCTTCTGGGACGGCGAGACCTGGGTCGACGGCTTCTACCGCCCCCAGTACCGCTCCGGCTACCAGTGGGTGAGCGCCTGGTACGACGCCGACGGCGCGTTCCACGCCGGCTACTGGCAGCCCGACGAGACCGTCGACGGCTTCACCTGGATCGCCGGCTGGTTCGACGGCCAGCAGTGGGTCGAGGGCTACTGGGTCCGCGACGACGAGTACTACGACGCCGATCTGAGCGACTGGCAGCCCGCCGAGGGCTACGACGATGGCTGGGAGGTCTACGGCTACGGTGACGGCGAGATCCTCTACGAGGGCGAGCCCGAGTACTACGACGAGAACCAGCAGTGGGTCGAGATCGAGCCGGAGGGCGTGGAGCTCGGCATTCCGGTCAACTGAGGAAAGGCGGGTCCGCTTCGGAAGAAGCGGGCCCTTGTCGTATGCTCCCTGGGACCGAACCGGATGGACCGGTAGTGGGCCTCCGGCCCCGCCGTTGCCCAAGGGAGCGTGATTGCACGACGTCGCGATCAACCTGGTGACCCTCGGGGGCATCCTGCTGGCCGGCCTGGCCGTCGAGATGCTCGGCGCCCGCACGAAGCTCCCCCGGGTCACGCTGCTGCTCCTCCTCGGGCTCCTCGTGGGCAGCTCGGGCTTCGGGTTGCTGCCGCTGCCGGTGGTGGAAGGGTTCGACATGGCGGCGGACCTGCTGCTGATGATGGTCGGCTTCCTCCTGGGCGAGAAGCTCACGCCCGCCACCCTCAAGGGTGCCGGTTGGGCGGTGCTGGCGGTGTCGGCGCTGGCGGCCCTCGGGGCCGTGCTGTGCGTGGGACTGGCGCTGTGGGCCCTCGGTGTGCCCGCCCACGTGGCCGTGTTGCTGGGCTGCATCGCGTCCGCCACGGCTCCGGCGGCCACGGTCGAGACGGTGCAGGAACACGGCTCGGACACCCCCTTCTCCCGCGTCCTCCTGGCGGTCGTGGCCGTCGACGATGGCTGGGCCCTGCTCATCTTCAGCTTCGGCGTGGCCTTCGCCCCCCAGCTGGCGGGAGAGGCCGTCGAGACGGCGGCGCTGTGGTTCGCCCTTCGGGACATCGGGGGCGCCCTGGTTCTCGGCGGTCTGCTGGGCGTGCCGGCGGCCTACTTCACCGGCCGTCTGCGGCCCGGTCGCCCGATGCTCACCGAGGCCCTCGGGCTCGTGCTGCTCTGTGGAGGCCTCGCCCTGTGGATGGACGTCTCCTTCATGCTCGCCCCGATGGCCATGGGGGCCGTGGTCGCCAACCTGGCCCGGCACCACGAGCGTCCGTTCCACGCGATCGAGCACATCGAGGCGCCGCTCATGATGGTGTTCTTCGTGCTGGCCGGCGCCTCCCTGGAGCTCGAGGCGGTGCGGGGCCTGGGCTTCATCGGCGTCGCCTACCTGCTGGCGAGGGTGCTGGGCAAGGTGGTCGGCGCAGCCCTCGGCGGTCGGGTCGGTCACGCGGGGCCCGCGGTACGTCGCTACATGGGGTGGGCGTTGCTGCCCCAGGCGGGCGTGGCCATCGGCATGGCGCTCGTGGCGGCGAGCCTGTTTCCGGCGTCGGCGGAGACGATCCTGCAGCTGGTGATCGGCACCACGGTGATCTTCGAGATCATCGGCCCGATCGGCACCCGGTGGGCGCTGGGGAAGGCGGACCTGATGGAGGGACGTGCGGAGGTACAGGTGACGGCGGACTGAAGGGGAGGTCGGACCTTACTCCCGCCGGAGGACCTGCCCGAGGAGTTCGGTGGCCTGCCGCTCCGCCTCCACCATCGGCAGCGTCTCCACGTCCCGCTGCAGCCACCCGGCGACCATCTCCTTCGCCACCAGCGGGTCGAGCAGGGCCTCCGGGCCGAGCTCCCGCCGCACGCGGCTCGTGAGCACGTGGAGCGTCATGCCTGCCGCCGCGGACACGTTCAGGGACTGGCTCATGCCGTACATGCCGATGGTGATGACGCCGTCGGCCGCCTCACGGGCCTTGTCGGACACGCCCACCAGCTCGGCGCCCATCCACACCGCGACCGGCTGCTGCAGGGGCACGTCCGCGGGCTCCACCGGCGGCTCCGCAAAGTCGGCCACCCACAGCGCGAGGCCGTGGTCCTTCACCCATGCGATGGCCTCTTCGACCGTCTCGTGGTGGTGCAGGTTCAGCCAGTGGTGGCTTCCCTTGGCCGGACCCTTCGCCGCCTGGAACCGCTCTTCTCCCACCAGGTGCACGTGGTGGATCCCCAGTGCCTCGCAGGTGCGCAGCATCGCCGAGACGTTGTGGCGGTGGTGCATGTGCTCGAGCACGACGTGGACGTGGGTGATGCGGTGGGCGGCCACGAAGGCCAGCCGCTCCTGGCGTCGGGTGGGCATGATGTGCTCTCAGGGATACATGGGCCGTCCCGCTGTATCCCGATGCGGGCTGAGCGGAGGAAGACAATGGAACTCACCGGAAAGCAGAAGCGCTACCTGCGCGGCCTGGCGCACCACCTCAAGCCCGTGGTCCTCATGGGCGACCGTGGCCTCACCGAGGGCGTCCTGGGCAAGATCTCGTTCGAGCTCGAGAACCACGAGCTCATCAAGGTCAAGGTCAACGAGGGCCCCGAGTCCGCCAAGGAAGTGGCCGCACGCCTGGCCGAGCAGACCAGCTCCCACCTCGTCCAGGTCATCGGACACACCGTCGTGCTGTACAAGCAGCGCGATGAGGATCCGGAGATCAAGGTGCCGAAGGCCTGAGAGTGGGCTGGCCCGAGAAGGGTCGGGTTCACCACGGAGGCACGGAGATCACACGGAGGGGCACGGAGAGGCCCTGCCGGGTTGTGGCCTTCGTGCCTTCGTGGTGAAGGACAACCCTTCACCACATCCTCCACGCGGTGAAGGACAACCCTTCACCACCTCGTCCTTCAGGCACCCACCGGCAGGAACTTCGCCAGGTGGGTCCTTCGACCATCCCCATCGGGCGTGCCGTCCCACAGCCGCTGGATCATGGTCTGTGCCTCGGTGTCACCACGGCGGAAGGCCGCGAGGGTGGCCAGGTACATGTCTTCCCAGGTGGGCTTCTTGGTGACGGAGCGAGCGATGTCGGCGAGCTCGAGGCCCCGGGGGACGTCCTTGCCGTCTTCCAGGTACATCAGCGCCAGCATGCGGTGCACGCCGAGGTGGGGCGGACGGTAGCCGCACTTGCCGGGGGTGCACTGGGACTCGCCGAGGCTGGTCTCGAGGGTCTGCATCGCGGCGATGCGGTGGCCGGCCCGGTGGCGGACGCGGGCGAGGAGCAGGGCGATGTCGCCCTGGTGGCCGTGGCGCTTGGTGAGGCCGGTGAGCACCGACTCCGCCTGGGGCAGGTCGCCGGTGGCCTCGAGCATCGAGGCGAGCAGCATGCCGCCGAGGTGGGGGTCGGTCTCGCGGGCCTTGGTGAGCACCGCGATGCCCTGGTCGAGCTGACCGAGCTGCGCGTGGCACTGGGCGAGGTTGACGGCCGTGTGCTGGGCGCCGATCTCGTAGTGACCGCCCGCCTGCACGGCGAAGGCCATCCAGGTGCGGGCCGCGGCCTTCACGTCGCCCAGGGCCAGGGCGGTGCGAGCGAGCTCGTGGAGCACCAGGGGCTCGTTGCTGTCGAGCTCCATCAGCAGCTTGAGGGCGACCTCGAACTGACCTTCCTCGAGGGCCAGCACGGCCTCGGCGAAGGAGGGGGGCAGCTCGAACATGCGGCCGCGGAGCGCCTCGGGGTAGCTCTCGTGGATGAGGGCCAGGCGGGTGCGCAGGGCATCTGCCTGATCCTCGCTGACGCCCTCGGGCAGGGGCAGCTCGGGCTCGCTGTGGCGGGCCTTGAACGCCGGAGAGACCTCCAGCAGCGACTCCATCTCCTTGCGGGCGGCCTGCTTGGCCTCGTTCTCGTAGCCCTGGCGGATCTCCCGGATGCGGCGGCGGGCGCTCTTGAAGGCGTCGTCCATGCCGGCCTTGCGGAAGCCTTCGGCCAGCTCCATATGGATCGTCACGCGCTCGGCATCACCGGCCTCGGCCCAGCTCACGGAGGCGTCGAGGTTCTTCTGGGCGAGGGCGCGCTCGGCCTGGTCGAGGACCTGGGCGGCCCCGGCGTGGTCGCCGAGGTCGAGGGCCAGATCGCGGGCCTCGGAGGCGCGGCCGGCCTCGATGAGGCGGCGGGCCTTGGCCAGCTTGTCGTCGGCGGAAGGAAACAGGAAGGAGAGAAAACCCATCAGGTGGCCTCGGTGGTGGGAGCCTTGACGTCGGCGTCGTCGCTCGCGGCGTCGTCCACGGAAGAGGGGCCGTCTTCGCCCTCGTCCGTGACAGAGACTGCCTCCTCTTCGGCACCATCCGCTGCCTCGGGTTGCTCCGATTCGTCATCGTCTGCCACGAACTCCAGCTCGATGACCTCGTCTGCGATGGCCTCGGGGGCCTCGTAGTCGTCGAGGTATTGATCCAGGCTGCCGAAGCGCTGGAACTCGTCGAGGAAGGCGAGGGTGAGGGGATCCACCCGGTCGACGTAGAGCACGCCGTCGAGGTGGTCGCACTCGTGCTGCACCACCACCGCGGGGAAGCCCTTGAGCTCGTAGCCCTTGGGGTTGCCGTAGCGATCGAGGGCGACCACCCGGATGTGGGCGGGACGCTCGACCACGCCGCGCATGCCGTGCACGGACAGGCAACCCTCCGGGGTCTTCGTGACCAGATCGGAGAGGACCTCGATCTCGGGGTTGATCAGGAACTCGGGGCCCTTCTCGGGATCGAGCGTGAGGCACACCACCCGCAGCGAGGTGTACACCTGGGGGGCCGCGAGACCGGCGCCCTCGTACTCGGCCATCGTCTCGAGCATGTCGTCGAGGAAGCCCTGGAAGTCGTCCTGGGGGATGGCGGCCGGATCGACGGGCTCGGCCACGAGTCGCAGGACGGGGTGACCCATCTGGGCCACACGGAGGATTGCCATGGAGGACCTCTCTGTCGTTCAGGTGTACGTCCCGGCGAGCATAGACACGCGGCGCGGGGGTGCAAGTGGGAAGTTGATGCGGTGGCTGACCGGCACGGTGGCCCCCGTGCTACAACCGCGGCCATGAAACGGCTCGACATCTTCATCGTAGGCCTGCTCGCGGTGGCCGTGGTGGTGTTCCACGGCATGACGCTGCAGGACAAGTACACGTCCGTCGAGCGCAATCGGTCGGGCAACGACTTCGCGTCCTACTACTACGCGGTCACCGTGGCGAAGAGCGGCGGCGACCCCTACGCCACCCGGCAGCTCAACCAGGCGGCCAAGCGCGACGGCTTCCGCAAGGGCGTGCACCCCTTCCTGTACCCGCCGCCGTTCCTGCTGGTGATGAGCTGGGTGGACGCCTTCAGCCTGCCCGATGCCTACCACCTGTGGTTCTGGCTCGATGCCCTGGCCATGGTCGTGGCGATGGTCACGCTGCTGCTGTGGTGGCGCCCCCTGGGCACCGCCGTGCCGGTCACCCTGCTGGTGCTCCTGGGCTTCATGACCGCCATCCCCAACAACCACATCATGGGTCAGGTGAACATCCTGGTGCTGTGCTTCGTGCTGCTCGGCCTCGCCCTCGAGGATCGTCCGCTCAGTGCGGGGCTTCTCGTGGGCACCGCCTGCATGATGAAGATGGCCCCGGCCCTGTTCGTGATGTGGTGGATGCTCCGCGGCAAGTGGCAGCAGGCCTTCGCGGCCTGTGGCGCCGCCGTGCTGCTGTCCCTGGCCACGCTGCCCATCGTCGATGCGTCCACGCAGCTTCGCTTCTTCACCGAGGTGCTGCCGGAGTTCGCCTCGGGTCGGTACAACGGCCTGGCGGTGGGCATCGACCTGTTCGGCAACCACTCCATCCCCAACATCTGGGACTCGATCTGGCCCCACGAGAGCGGTCGCCACCGGCAGCTGAGCGCCACGGCCCGCGTGGCCGGCAGCCTCACCAACCTGGCGGTGCTGGGGCTGATGGCCTGGCGCTTCCGGGGCCGTGACCTGAACCTCGAGCACATCGCGCCCCAGGTGGGCGCGGTGGCCGCCGCGATGCTGCTCGTGCCCGTCATCACCTACGAGCACCACCTCATCTGGGCCATCCCGGCCGCCGTCGTGGCGGTGTGGGGCGTGTGGACCCGCCGGATCCCATGGTACGGCGCCCTCGTCGTGGCCCTGGCCCTGTTCGTGCTCTGCTACGACCTCCAGGCCCTGAAGAAGCTGTCCCTGAGCAGCCAGGGCTTCGAGAGGGTGTTCTACCGGGAGCTCAAGTTCGTGGCGCTGCTGGCCCTGTGGGCCGTTGCCTGGTACCTCGGGGGCCGCAAGCCCGACGAAGGAGAGGCCGTCCATGGTGCATGAGCACCCGCCCTACAACCGCTACGAGCGCGTCTACCTCGTGCTCGCCGGCACCTTCGTGACGCTGCTGGTGCTCACGAACATCGTCGGCACCAAGCTGTTCAGCAGCCCGCTCAACCCCGAGTGGGCCCTCACCACGGGCATCCTGACCTACCCGTTCACGTTCCTGGCCACCGACATCGTCTCCGAGGTCTATGGCAAGAAGCGGGCGGACTTCATGGTGGTCGTGGGCTTCTGCATGTCGATGCTCATGCTCCTCATCCTGCAGATGGCGATGCGCGTGCCGCCCCATCCCGCCTGGGTCACCGACATGGGCTTCTTCGCGGACGGCTGGCGTGCCGGCGCCGACATGCCGGAGCAGACCGGCCTGCAGGGCTACCAGCACGCCTTCGAGAGCGTCTTTGCGGTCAACGGCATCCTGCTGTTCGGCTCCATGCTGGCCTACGCCACGGCCCAGCTCACCGACAACTTCCTGTTCCACTCCCTGAAGCGGCTCACCCACGGCAAGTACCTGTGGCTGCGCAACAACGCCTCCACCTGGGTCAGCCAGCTGGTCGACACCCTGATCGTCAACTCCATCCTGTTCTACCTGGGTTTCGGCATGGAGCTGATGCTCGGGCTGCAGATCATGATGGTGATCTACCTGCACAAGGTGATCATCGCGGCGCTGGACACCCCGCTCGTCTACCTGGGCGTGTACCTGGTGCGAAAGGCGGTAGGAGAGGAGGCCGAGCCGGCGCTCTCCGCCGGTCAGGAGGCTTGAGATGACCCGTCGAGCACTGATCACGGGCGCTGGACGCCGTGTGGGGCGGGCCATCGCCGTGGAGCTGGCCCGCAAGGGCTTTCAGGTGGCGATCCACTACCGGAGCAGCGAGGCGGGCGCGCGGCAGACCCTCGCCGACTGCGAGGCTGCGGGCGGCTCGGGCTTCCTCGTGCAGGCCGATCTGGCGTCCGCGGACGACGTGGAGCGGCTGATCGGTCAGGTCCGAGAGCAGTGGGACACCCTGCACGTGCTGGTCCACAACGCCAGCGCCTTCAGCCCGCTGCCCTTCGAGGAGATCACCGCGAAGGACTGGGCCGACATGCAGATGGTCCACGTGCAGGCCCCGTTCCGCATCACCCAGGCCCTGCTGCCCCTGCTGCGGGCCGCGGATCCCATCGCGGAAGGCGCCGCGGAGGGGGAGGGGGGCCTCGTGGTGTGCATGACCGACATCGGCGCGTCCCGTCCGCTGCCCGGCTTCGCCCACTACACGGTGTCGAAGGGCGGCCTGTGGACCCTCATGCGCTCCATCTCCGTGGAGCTCGCCCCCGCGGTGCGGGCGGTGGCCGTCAGCCCCGGACAGGTGATCTGGCCGGAGGACTACACGGCCGAGCAGCGGGCCGAGCTGAAGGCCCGGATCCCCATGGGGCGTGTCGGTACGCCGGAGGACGTGGCGCGGCTCGTGGGCTTCGTGGCCCTGCAGGCGCCCTACCTGAACGGCATCACCATCGACGTCGATGGCGGACTCGCGGCTCGGTATTGAGCAATCCGCGGCACCGGGGTACGGTGCGGCAGATTTCTCGGAGGCGAGCAGGATGAGCGACTGGATCGAGCTGAACGGACTGGAGGTCGACTGCATCGTGGGCATCCTCGACCACGAGCAGCGCAAGCCGCAGCGGCTCGTCATCGACGTGCAGGTGGCCTTCTCGGCCGAGTCCGCCGCCCGGAGCGGGGATGTGGAGCAGTCCATCGACTACGCCATGCTCGCGGCGCACATCACCCGGCTCGCCGAGTGCGGTCGGTGGCGCCTGCTCGAGTCCCTGTCGATGGCCATCGCCCGCTACTGCCTTGCGCCGCCGTGCCCCGCCGAGGCCCGTGCCCACATCGAGTCCGTCTCCGTGCGCATCCGCAAGCCCGACATCCTCGATGGGGTGGTGCCCGCCGTCCGCGTGGAGCGCGGGGCCGACTGGCTCGATCTCGACACTCGCATGCTGCCGCCGGCCACCTGGGTCGACGTCCTCGAGGAGACCCCCCGCACGGGCGCCTACCGTGTCCACGTGGAGCCGGGCAAGGGCTGGGAGGTCCCCGCGGGTGCCTTCCTCGTCCACATCGCCGGCCAGGCGACAGCGGATGGTCAAAATGTGCCTTCGGGCCATGCGTACGCGCCTATGGCGTGTAAGAACCTGACCGCTCAAGGTGACGCACCGGCAAGCTTCCTCGTCATCAGCCATCCTCCCCTCGATGCTTGAACCCAAGCTCGATGCCTGGGTTCAAGCGGCTTGCTTGACGTCAGGTCGGATGCTTGATCCCGCGGTTCCGTCTTCCTGACGGCACCTTCGGGGCTCGGGGCGACAAACAGGGACTGGAATGGTCCTCTTTGTCGCGTTACAGGCGACCCGCATTCTGCTGGACGTGTCCACAGCGTGAACCGCGGGAGCCTGCATGCTCAAGCTTTCCAAAATGACCGACTACGGCATCGTCGTGCTGTCCATCCTCGCCCAGCGCGAGGAGGGCTCGCTCGCATCCGCCCGTGACATCTCCGAGGCCACCCGGCTGCCCCAGCCCACCGTGGCCAAGGTGCTCAAGGTGCTCTCCCGCAAGGGCATCGTGGAGTCCGTCCGTGGCGCCGCCGGTGGCTACCGGCTGGCGGTGCAGCCCGATGGGCTCGATCTGGTCACCATCATCGAGGCCCTCGAGGGTCCGGTCCGGATGACCTCCTGCGCCGTGGCGCCCTTCGTGTGTCCGGACGACTACGATTGCCCCGTCGGCCAGCGCTGGCCACAGATCAACGATGCGGTGGTCCGGGCGCTCTCCGAGGTGTCCCTTTCGGATCTCGCTGGCAACACGCCCTCCGCACCCGCCGCCGGCACCGTCGCCTGCGGTCCTGCAGTCGGGACGCCTCTGGCGTCCCAGGAGTGATCATGGGCAACGACCCCATCGATACCCAGCTCAGCAGCAGCTACAAGTACGGCTTCTCGATCGACATCGAGGCCGACACCTTCCCGCCCGGCCTCAACGAGGAGATCGTGGCGGCCTTGTCGGCCAAGAAGAAGGAGCCCGAGTGGCTGCTGCAGTGGCGCCTGAAGGCGTTCCGTCACTGGCAGACCATGACCGAGCCCACCTGGGCCCACGTCGAGCACCCGCCGATCGACTACCAGGCGATCAGCTACTACTCCTCTCCCAAGGACACCGACGGCCCGAAGAGCCTCGACGAGGTGGATCCCAAGCTCCTCGAGACCTTCGAGAAGCTCGGTGTGCCGCTGCACGAGCGCGAGGCCCTCGCCGGCGTGCGCAAGGTGGCCGTGGATGCCGTGGTCGACTCCGTGAGCGTCGCCACCACCTTCCGCAAGGAGCTCGAAGAGGCGGGCGTCATCTTCATGCCCATCTCCGAGGCCGTGCACGCGCACCCCGAGCTGGTCAAGAAGTACCTGGGCAGCGTCGTGCCCATCTACGACAACTTCTTCGCCGCCCTGAACTGCGCCGTGTTCTCCGACGGCACCTTCGTGTACGTGCCCAAGGGCGTGCGCTGCCCGATGGAGCTGTCCACCTACTTCCGCATCAACGAGGCGATGACGGGCCAGTTCGAGCGCACCCTCATCGTGGTGGAAGACGAGGCCTACGTGTCCTACCTCGAGGGCTGCACCGCCCCGATGCGCGACGAGAACCAGCTCCACGCCGCCGTGGTCGAGCTCGTGGCCGAGGGCAGCGGCGAGATCAAGTACAGCACCGTGCAGAACTGGTTCCCCGGCGACGAAGAGGGCAAGGGCGGCATCTACAACTTCGTGACCAAGCGGGGCATCTGCAAGGGCAACCGCTCCAAGATCAGCTGGACCCAGGTCGAGACCGGCTCCGCGATCACCTGGAAGTACCCCAGCGTCATCCTCAAGGGCGACGACACCGTCGGTGAGTTCTACTCCATCGCGGTCACGAACAACCGCCAGCAGGCCGACACCGGCACCAAGATGATCCACCTGGGGCGCAACACCACCAGCACCATCATCTCCAAGGGCATCGCCGCCGGCCGGTCGGATCAGTCCTACCGCGGGCTCGTGTCCATGGGCCGCAAGGCCAGCAACGCCCGCAACTACACCCAGTGCGACTCCCTGCTCATCGGCAAGGAGTGTGGCGCCCACACGTTCCCCTACGTGGACGTGAAGAACAGCTCGGCACAGCTCGAGCACGAGGCCACCACCTCGAAGGTCAGCGATGATCAGGTCTTCTACCTGCGTCAGCGCGGTCTGTCCGAGGAGGATGCCGTCCAGCTCATCGTCAACGGCTTCTGCAAGGACGTCTTCCGGCAGCTCCCCATGGAGTTCGCCGTCGAAGCCCAGAAGCTCCTCGAGGTCAGCCTCGAGGGATCCGTCGGTTGATCCGGCCACACGGAGTGGATTTCCATGCTTGAGATCAAGAACCTGCACGCCAGCGTGAACGGCAGCCCCATCCTTCGCGGCATCGATCTGACCGTGAACAAGGGCGAGGTGCACGCCATCATGGGCCCCAACGGCGCGGGCAAGTCCACGCTGTCGAAGGTGCTGGCCGGCAGCCCCGAGTACGAGGTCACCGAGGGCTCCGTGAAGCTCGACGGCGAGGACCTGCTCGAGATGGAGGCCGAGGAGCGCGCCGCAGCCGGCGTGTTCATGGGCTTCCAGTACCCCATCGAGGTGCCGGGCGTGGCCAACAGCTACTTCCTGCGTAAGGCCGTCAACGCCCAGCGCAAGACCCGCGGCGAGCCCGAGGCCTCCTCGGTCGAGATCCTGCGCGCCATGAAGAAGGCCATGGCCTTCCTCGAGATGGACGCCGGGTTCCGCAACCGCCCGGTCAACGTCGGCTTCTCCGGCGGTGAGAAGAAGCGCAACGAGATCCTGCAGCTGCTCATGCTCAACCCCAAGCTCGCCCTGCTCGACGAGACCGACTCCGGCCTCGACATCGACGCCCTGCGGGTGGTGGCCAAGGGCGTGAACTCCCTGCGCGACCCCGAGCACGCCTTCGTGGTGGTCACCCACTACCAGCGCCTGCTCGACTACATCGTCCCGGACGTCGTGCACGTCCTGGTGGATGGCCGCATCGTGCACTCCGGCCCCCGCGAGCTCGCACTGTGGCTCGAGGAGCACGGCTACGGTGCCATCAAGGCCGGCGACGCCGGCGACGCCCCCCGACTGGAGGCCTGAGATGAGCTGGGTTGCCGATCTGGCCCAGGGCACCTCTGGCGTCCGCCACGCCAAGGGCCTCGCCGCCTTCGAGCGCGTGGGTTTCCCCGGTCCTCGCCTCGAGGGCTGGAAGTACACGTCCACCCGCTCGGTGGCCAAGGTCGACTGGGTCCGTGCGGACGTCGTCGCCGCGGCGGCCATCGACGGACTGCGTCTCCCCCACGCGGCGGTCGAGCTGGTGTTCGTCGACGGCGTGTACCAGGCCGATCTGAGCCGCGGCCTCGACGGCGCGCCCGTCTCCCTGGAGCCGGTGGCACAGGCGGAGCTGCAGCCCCAGCACGTGGGCAGCGAGGATGGCTTCGTGGCCATCAACGACGCGCTGGCCACCGAGGGCTTCGTGCTCACCCTGGGCCGCGACCAGGTGATGACGGCGCCGGTGCACCTGCTGTTCCTGCAGCAGGGCGGCGAGCAGCCTGTCACCGGCCAGGTGCGCCTGGTGGTCAAGGCCGAGCGTCACAGCCGCATGCAGCTCATCGAGACCCACCACGGTGGCGAGGGCCAGACCTTCGTCAACGAGCTGATCACCGTGCAGGTCGCCGACGGCGCCAAGGTGCAGCACTCCGTGATGGGCCGTCTCGGCTCCGGTCAGCTCGTGCACACCGTGCGGGCCGAGGTCGGCCGCGACGCCACCTACCACAGCCACATGGCCTGGCTGTCCGGCAGCCTCGTGCGCTCGGACATCCTGGCGCGGCTGGTGGGGCAGGGCGGTCACGTCGAGCTCGACGGCCTGTACGTGCTGGCAGACACCGACCACGTCGACAACCACACGGTCATCCGCCACGAGGTGCCCAACTGCACGTCCGTGGAGACCTACAAGGGTGTCGTGGGCGGCAAGGCCCGCGGCGTGTTCGACGGCATGGTCTACATCGCCAAGGGCGCTGACGGCACCGACTCCCAGCAGAACAACCGCAACATCCTGCTGGGCGACCACGCCGACGTGAAGACCAAGCCCACCCTCGAGATCTACGCCGACGACGTCAAGGCCGCCCACGGCGCCACCGTCGGCCAGCTCGACCAGAACCAGCTGTGGTACCTGCGGGCCCGTGGCATCCCCAAGGCCAAGGCCGAGAAGATCCTCACCCACGCCTTCGTGGCCGACCGCGTGCTCGCCCATCCGGACGAGGCGTGGCGCGAGGTGCTCGCCGAAGCCGTCGAGGCACGCCTGGCCGTGCTGGAGGGCTGATGACGTCCCCGAACGCCGAGCTCACCGCCTGGATCGCCGAGGTCCGCAAGCAGTTCCCCGCGCTCGACGTGCAGGTGAACGGCAAGGCCCTCGTCTACCTGGACTCGGCGGCCAGCGCCCAGACCCCGATGCCCGTCATCGAGGCGATGGACGACTACTACCGGTCCAAGCGGTCGAACATCCACCGTGGTGTGCACTTCCTGTCCCAGGAGGCCTCCGAGGCCTACGAGGCGGTGCGTCCCCAGGCGGCGTCGTTCCTCGGTGCGTCGGATCCCGACGAGATCGTCTTCGTGCGCGGCACCACCGAGGGCCTCAACCTGCTGGCCTACGGTCTCGGTGAGCGGGCCCTGCAGCCCGGCGACGAGGTGGTGGTCTCCGAGATGGAGCACCACGCCAACTTCGTGCCCTGGCAGCGCGCCTGTCACCTCACCGGCGCCACCCTGCGGGTGATCGGCATGGACGACCGCGGTGTGCTCGACCTGGAGCGGGCTGCCGAGGTCATCGGCCCCCGCACGAAGGTCGTGGCCCTGTCCCACGTGTCCAACGCGCTGGGCACGGTGAACCCGGTGGCCGAGGTGGCCAGGCTCGCCCACGAGCACGGCGCCGTGGTGGTGGTCGACGCCGCCCAGTCGGTGCCCCACATGCCCGTCGACGTCACGGAGCTCGGCTGCGATGCCCTGGTGTTCAGCGGCCACAAGCTGTTCGGGCCCACCGGCATCGGCGTGCTCTGGGCCCGTCGCGAGCTCCTCGAGGCGATGCCTCCCTACCAGGTGGGCGGCGGCATGATCCAGGAGGTCACCGCCGAGAAGACCACCTGGGCCGACCTGCCCATGAAGTTCGAGGCCGGCACCCCCGCCATCGCCGAGGTCATCGGCCTCGGGGCGGCCATGAAGTTCGTGCTCGATCTGGGCTGGGAGAACATCCAGGCCGCCGAGCACGCGGTGTTCGCCTACGCCAAGGAGCAGCTCGATGCGCTGCCCTTCGTGAAGGCCATCGGCAGCGCCCCGAGCCAGATCGGCGTGTACAGCTTCGAGATCGAGGGCGTGCCCGCCTACGATCTCGGCACCATGCTCGATCAGCGCGGCGTCGCGGTGCGCACCGGCCACCACTGCGCCCAGCCCACGATGCGGCGGTTCGGTGTGGATGCCACCACGCGCGCCAGCTTCGCCTTCTACAACACCTTCGAAGAGGTGGACGCCCTGGTCGCAGGCCTGAAGCGTGTCCACCGCCTGTTTGGATGACCGCCATGGCACTCGTCGACAAGAAGACGCTCCAGATGGCCCGCCGCCTCGCCCTTCAGGGGCTCAAGGCCGTGCGTGAGGTGCTGGCAGACGAAGAGCAGGAGGCCGTGGGCCGTGTGCACCACGAGCGTCCGGAGCCCGAGGCCCGTGACACGGAGACGCGCCCCATGACCGAGCCGAAGAAGCCCGCGAAGGAGGAGCCGGTGGCTGCCGAGCAGGATTCCGCCGAGACGAACGCTGCCGACGACCTCGGCCCGCTGCCCGAGGAGAAGAAGGTCGAGGGCACCGCATCCGCGTCCCGCGCCCAGTCCAACCCCTGGGGCCTGCCCGACCCTGCGCCGAAGAGCCAGGAGACCGACGACGCCGCCGCTCTCGAGGCCGCGCTGTCCGAGGTGGAGTCCTACGAGGAAGAAGACGAGGACGACGACTTCGATCCCCGCCTGATGATGTCCGGCTACTACGGCGGCTTCGGTGCGCAGCAGCCCCATGGCGGTGGCCTGCAGCCCTACGTCGAGGAGATGGAGGTCGACCCGAAGGCGCCCCGCGACGAGCAGGTGGTCACCCTGCTCAAGGGCGTCTACGACCCGGAGATCCCGGTCAACATCTACGAGCTCGGCCTGGTGTACGGCGTCGAGGTGGATGAGGACGGCGGCATCGACATCACCATGACCCTCACGTCCCCCAACTGTCCGGCGGCCCAGAGCCTGCCCCAGATGGTGCAGGAGACGGTGGCCAAGCTCGAGTGGTGCAGCCGCAGCGATGTGGATGTGGTGTTCGATCCGCCGTGGGGTCCGGAGAAGATGACGGAAGAGGCCCGGCTGGAGCTGAACCTCATCTGAGAGGCGAGGGGTCTCACACCACCGCCTCGTCCGCCCCTTCCGCTCCTTTTCGAACCCTGTGGCGGATGCACTTCCTTGCGTCTACCCTCCGTTCGGGAGGGCGTACCGATGCGATGGTTGTGGTTGATCGCTCTGGGCTGCGGGGATGAGTCGGGGTTCGAGGAACCCGTGGTCGACGAGCAGCTCGCCGGGCTGCCTGACGGGTGGGCCGAGGAGGTCCACGACCGGGTGATGCTGCAGCAGGCAGAGAAGCTCGACGTGCTGTGGGTGGTCGACGACACCCGGAACATGGCGCCCAAGCTCGATGTGGTGAACGCGAACATCGACGTGTACCAGCGCTACCTGGAGACCTCCGGGCTCGACTGGCGCATGGCGCTGATGCGCGCGGATGCCGCGGACGCGGTGTCCCGCGGCAGGCTCATCGAGGACGACGACGTGCGGTGGGTCGAACCGACCACACCGATGGGGCGCAACGTGTTCCGTCGCATGCTCAATCAGGTGGGGGCGCTGGGACTCTACGGCGACGAGTCGTTCCGGGCCTTCGAGCGGATGGTCGAGCGGGAGGAGGATCGGGCCGAAGGCTTCCTGCGGGATGATGCCTCGCTGCAGGTGGTCGTGGTGTCTCCGCTGGACGAGCGATCCGGCCAGGAGCCGAGCACGGAGTCCTTCCTGCGGGATCTGCTTGCCCTCAAGGAGCCCGGGCTCACGGTCAACTGGTCGGGGGTGGTGCCGCCGGCGGAAGGGTGTTCCTTCCGGGGCCCCGATGGGGATGTGCACCTGTTCGGGGCGCAGCGACACCTGTTCATGGCCGAGAACACGGAGGGGGTGACCGGGTCCTTCTGCGAGGACGACTGGGTGCCGATCCTGGACGAGCTCGGCGCGCGGACGGTGGGATACCGCGTCGAGCTCTACCTGTCGGCCGTGCCGGAGCCCGACACCCTCGAGGTGTGGGCGGAGTTCGGATCGGAAGAGGAGGAAGGACGCTTCGTCTACGAGGGCCAGGACGTCCGGCACGTCGATGACGGACGCTTCGACCGCTGCGACGAAGGGCACTGCTTCACGTTCGCCTACCTGTCGCAGCGCAACAGCATCCAGCTGCTCGACTACACGCCTCCGCCGGGGGCGGAGGTGCACATGAAGTACAGCGTCAGGGCGGAGAAGTAGGAGACGGGCCGCGCGATCGTCCGAAGGGTGGGCTGCCGGCTCGCGCGGAGTGAGCGGAGGTCGGCGGAGTGAGCGGAGGGTTCGTTCACTGCGAAGGGCACGAAGAAGCCATGGCAGGGCGGTGATATGGTGGAAAGGTCGCTTTTCACCACGGAGGCACGGAGATCACACGGAGAGCCACCGAGGCGTTTGCTCGGTGAGATTCGACGATGTCTGCGTCCTTCGTTTGATATGTTATAAATAATAATATATATGATATATCAATCTTTTGGATTCGCCGGACACGATCAGAGGATCGTACTGCAAACGGTGGGAGGGGCGACGTGATTCCGCGTGGAACACGGTCGCCTCGAAGCCACGTGGACCTGCTCTCCGTGCCCCTCCGTGTGATCTCCGTGCCTCCGTGGTGAAGAGCGCCCCGTCGCTGTCCCGCCTTCGGCCCTCCTGCCCCTACCCGGCCACAGCCGCCGTGCTCCCGGTGGCCAGCTGCTCCCACAGGGTGAGCGTGATCCAGCCGAGGAAGACGCGCACGTCGAAGGGGAGCTCCTCGGCGCCCTCGATGATCACGTGGCCGGACTCCTTGCGGATGACGCCGACCTCCTCGCCGTCCTTGTGGATGACCTGGGAGACGTCCATCCAGGAGCGGTTGGTGAGGTGCCAGGTGTGGCCTCCGTGCTCCATGGTGCGGGTGACCCGGAACGTGCCGTCCTGGACGAGGGAGGCGGCCTCCTCGTCGCCGCGGTGCATGGTGAAGACGATGCGGGGCAGGCCCTTGCGGGTGAAGAGGTAGGACTGGCCGTTCAGGAAGACCTGTGCCTCGCCCTTCCAGACGAACCGCTCGAGGATGGTGAGCGGGCGGTCGTCGTGTTCGATGGTGAGCGAGCTCTTGAAGGCGCCGTTGCGTCGCAGGCGGATCATGGGGTCTCCTCGGGGACCGTTCTGCAAACTGGCCCGCGGGCCGGAAATACAGGACAAATCCCTGTCGGTGAATGGGTCAGTGTAGGGGACCCAGCCGGCGTCCGCAATGGGAAATGGTCTTCACAGTAGGAAACAGCGGGCCCTTCGGACGATGGCGAGGCCCTGTGGGGAGAGGAGGAGGTGTCGCGGAGAAATGAGTTCTTTCTTTTGTATTTTTTCGGAGTGCGTCGGAAGTCCTGGTTCGAAGGGCAGGCTGAGAGGACACCTGGGGCCTGGTTCCTGGTCGGGTATCCTGCACTGGTCGGCGGAGGAGGAACGATGGCGGGGATGAAGATGATCCACGGCGCGCTGGCGGCGTGTGCGCTGCTGGGAGGGTGTGGAACCGGCGGCCTCACCGACGTGATCATCATCGATCTTGCCGACACGCCCATGTCGAACCCGCCCGCGCTGGATGTCCGGTTCCACGATCGTCAGGAGACGGTCGAAGGGGAGAGCGAGTACCTCCTGCAGTGGCTGCCGGATCCTTCCACCCTGGAAGCCTGGGCGCAGGTGCCGTCTGGCACCTCCGACGGAGAGGACGAGGTGCGGGATGGTTTCCCCACGGCGACGACCTGGCGGGGGCCGAGCCGGGCGACCCCACTCGCTGAGCAGCCCTTGCATGCCAGTGGGGTGTGCAAGGCCCGATCGGGCCCGATCCGGCCCGATGCGCGGGTACCACGGGCAGCGGGCGCGGCGGAAGACGTGGTGACGGCTCGCTTTTGCGGTCGCGATGAAAAATCGGTGGCGGGTCGGTCACAACGCCGGGCATATCCTTGCCGTCGGAGCGCCGTACCGAATGGGCGCCATCCCGGGGGGGAACGATGATGAGGACGATGTGGGGCGCCCTGGCGCTCATGGGGCTCGGTGCGTGTGCGGGCCCATACGATGACCTGGGATTCATCGATGATCCGGTGCCGATTCCGAACGACCCGGATCTGGGCACCCGCGAGGTCCACGACCTCGTCGTGCAGCTCGACGAGCCCAAGGTCGACATCCTGTGGATCGTCGACAACTCCGGATCCATGCAGCCCTACCAGGATCAGATCGCGAACAACTTCGACGCCTTCCTGCGCTACTTCCTCGAGTCCGGCATGGACTGGCACCTCGGGCTCGTGTCCACCGACACCGACGACGAGGCCTCATCCGGCGTGCTGTACCAGTCCGAGGGCCACCGCTTCGTGTCCCGGGAGACCGTGGGCGCCGAGGACGTGTTCGTCTCGATGGTGCAGCAGCTCGGCACCGTGGGCTCGGGCACCGAGCGGGGCTTCCGCGCCGTCGACCGCTTCTTCGAGAAGCTGAACACCGCCAACCGGGGCTTCTTCCGGGAGGAGGCGGCCTTCCACGCCATCGTCGTGTCCGACGAGACCGAGCAGTCCGGCAATGATCCGAGCCAGCCCGAGTTCATCGAGATGATGCGCAACCTCAAGGCCGACCCGGACATGGTGACCTTCTCCTCCATCGTGGGGCCCAACCCGAGCGGTTGCACCACCGAGACGGGCGCTCCCGCCATGGCGGCGCCCCGCTACATCTCCGCCACCGAGCAGATCGGCGGCATGCACCACTCCATCTGCGAGGAGGACTGGGTGCCGATCCTGCGTGAGCTCGGTCTGCAGGCCGCAGGCATGCGCGTGGAGTACTTCCTGTCCGAGGCTCCGGATCCCGCCTCCCTGCAGGTGTGGGCCGTGGTGCCTCCCCTCGACGACGGCGGCGAGCCCTATGTGTACGACGGCATCCCCGTCCACGTCGCGGAGGGCCAGGATCGGTTCGAGGCGTGCCCCGCAGGCACCTGCTTCACCTATGAGTACAACCCGGTGCGCAACAGCATCACGCTGATGGACTACGTGCCGCCGGCACTCACCGAGATGCACATGACCTACGAGGTCCTCTCCGAGAAGGAACCCGAATTCGAGGACTTCGAAGCCCCGTCTCCCTGACGAACAAGGACGTGGCCGGCCCATCGGTGCCGCCGGCCGTCCGGAGAGGTCGTGGGTTCGGGGGGAATCCACGGCCTCTCTTTCGTCGGGAGGGAGCCGCCGGCGGTACGATGGAGGCCAACAGGAGTGGACGTTGCAGACTTCGGTGCGCGCATGGGGCGGCCTGCTGGCCGCGGTGACGATGACGGGATGCCAGGACTTCGGTGTCCTGGGAAGCCAGCCGGACGACACGGCGGCCCCGCTGGAGACGGAGCGGGTGCACGACGTGCTGCAGGCCTACCAGAACGTGCCGGTGGACGTGCTCTGGGTGGTCGACAACAGCCGGTCGATGAACGTCCTGCGCCAGGCGCTGTCCACCCACATGGGCGACTTCCTCGAGCACTTCCAGGCATCCCGCTACAACTGGCGGATGGGCGTCATCACCACCGATGTGTCCGATCCGGCGCAGGCCGGTCGTCTCGTCGAGACCCGTGGACGGTCCTGGGTCGAGCGTGCGGACGCCGGCCCGGAGAAGATGTTCGGGGAGCTCATCGCCAACATCCCCGACCAGGGCGCCGACGAGGAGATGGCCTTCTCGGCGGTCCGACGCTTCATGCAGCGGGAGTCCAAGCAGCGCGGGGCCGGCTTCCTGCGGGACTTCGCGGCCCTGCACGTCATCGTGGTGTCCGACGAGCCGGAGCAGTCCGGCGACGACCCGGACGTCACGGGGCTCGTGGGCGCCATCCGCAACCACAAGTTCGATCCCGACATGGCGAACTTCTCGGCGGTGGCCGGCCCGATGCCCGACGGCTGCTGGCTCAGCCGGGAACGCCACGTGCCTCCCGCACCGCGCTACGAGGAGGCCGCCGATTCCACCGGTGGAGATGTCTGGTCCATCTGTGAGGACGACTGGCGCGCCATCCTCATCGGGCTGTCCTACCAGGGGCGCCCCCAGATCGAGGGGCTGTTCCACCTGTCGCGGATCCCCATCGAGAGCAGCATGCAGGTCTGGGCCGAAGTGCTGGATCCGGCCACGGGCGAGACCTTCGAGGTCGAGGGATTTGCAGCCTCACAGGTGTCCGATGGTGCCTGCGACGATGGATCCTGCTTCACCTGGACCTTCGATCCGGATCTGAACGCCGTCTGGTCCAGCGGGCTGCAGGCCCTCACCAGCGAGGGGGCGTGGCTGCACGTGTCGTACGACACCTGGCCATGAGGCGGGGCAGGTAGGCTGAAGCGGAGGGTGTGAACGGTCGAGGCGGAATCCACACAGGTACAATGGCAGGCGGACAGCAGGGGGAACCATGGACATCTGGCGAAGGGGAGGCGCGCTGCTGCTGATGACCTCGGCGTGCGCGGACGATCCCGGCTTCTACCTGCCGCCCGACAACGCCCCCGTCATGGTGCAGGAGGAGGTCTGGATCGACGAGGCCGTCGCCGGGCACGATCGCGCACCGGTCGACATCCTGTGGGTGATCGACACCAGTGGATCCATGGATCCGGTGCGGGTGCGCCTGCGGGACAACCTCAACCGCTTCCTGCTCGGCCTCATCGGATCCGGCGTGGACTGGCGGATGGGCATGATCAGCACCGACGCCATCGATCCCGAGTGGAGGGGACGCACGGCGGCGGGACTCGACGGCCGGCGCTGGATCGACAGCAGCGTCACCGATCCCCAGGCGCTGTACTGGGACATGATCCTGTCGTTCCAGTACCCGGGCTCGGGCATCGAGCAGCCCTTCAAGGCCATCGACTACTGGCTGAAGCGGGAGCAGGCCCACGAGGATCCGTTCCTGCGGCCCTACGCGGCGCTGCAAATCATCATCGTCACCGATGAGCGGGAGCAGTCCGGCGAGGTGCTCGACGCCTCGGCCATGGCCCGCATGCTGCAGCTCGAGAAGGGCAGCCCGGACGCCGTGCAGGTCTCCCACATCAGCGGCCCACCGCCCGACGGCTGCAGCAACGGCACCTGGCACCGCATCCCGCCCACGCCCCGGCTGTACGAGATCAAGAGCCTCACGGGCGGGCTGGGCCAGGACATCTGCGAAGGCGCCTGGGATCGGATGATGTCCGACCTCGGCCTTCTGCAGCCCTGGTTCGACACCCAGGTGTTCCAGCTGTCCGAGACGCCCGCCTTCGGCACGCTCGAGGCGTGGCTGGAGATGCCCGACTTCTCCACCGGCGGCGTGCGCACCTACCAGGGGGTCTCCGAGGACGCCTCCGAGGAGGAGCGGGCGGAGGTCTGTGCCGAGCAGGACTGCTTCACCTGGCGCTACGTGCCGTCCCAGAACGCGGTGCGTGTGATCGACCTCGAGGTGGTCGGCAACGCCACCCTGCATGCCAGCTACAGGGTGCAGGGGAGCGGAGGGCAGCAGCCCTGAGGTCACCGCGGGAGCGGCACCCCTCCGGGCGTGAAGGTGTCGCAGGCCTCGATGGATCCGCTCTCGAGCCCGGCCTCGAACCAGGCCATGCGCTGCTCGGAGGTGCCGTGGGTGAAGGCTTCGGGCTGCACCCGCTGACCGGCCATGCGCTGCAGGCGATCGTCGCCGACCGCGGCGGCGGCCCGCAGACCGCTCTCGATGTCGCCGGGCTCGAGGATCTGCTGCTGGGCGTCCGTGTGGTGGGCCCACACGCCGGCGAGGCAGTCGGCCTGCAGCTCCATGAGCACCGACAGGGCGTTTCGGTCCTGGGGGCTCGCCCGCTGCTGCATGGCCCGCACCGTCGGCTCCACGCCGATGACCCGCTGGACGTGGTGCCCGATCTCGTGGGCGATGACGTAGGCGAAGGCGAACTCACCGGGCGCCCCGAGCCTGCGGAGCTCGTCCAGGAACGACAGGTCGAGGTACACCTTCTGATCGAGGGGGCAGTAGAACGGACCGGTGGCGGCGGTGGAGAAGCCGCAGGCGCTCTGGACCGCGTCCGTGTACAGCACGAGCTTCGGCTGGGGGTAGGTGGAGCCGGCCTGCTGGAAGATGGCGCCCCAGGTGTCCTCTGTCTGGGCCAGCACCACGGCCACGAACTCCGCGGTGCCCGTGTAGGGGCCTGTGGAGGCATCTGGCGACGCCACCTGTCCGCTGGGGACCTGGCCCGGCATCACGTTCGGCTGGACCTGGCCCCGGGGCGCCGCCGGCTCCATGGGGTTGGGGTAGGGCCGCTGCGTGCCGGGCTCCATGGGCACGTCGGGTCCGACGAAGCCGAGCGGATCGAGACCGCAGCACAGCAGCATGAGGATCAGGAGGGCCGCGCCGCCGCCGCCCATGCCCGCCATCTGGGGGGACATGCGGGGGCTCGTGCCCCGACGATCCTCGATGTTTCCGCTCTGTCGTCCACCTTGCCAGCGCATGGTCCCTCCGCGAGGGTTCCCATGGCCCGTAGCCTTCGGGTGCAGGGCGGTCGGTGCGGGGCAGCGCGTCCGGGAGGAAGGCCATGGGGACGACACGGACGGGTCTCACCCATCCATCCGTGTCGGCTCCTCGGGCGAGGCCCCGGAACGGCGCGTGCAGGGAAGGCCTGCCGGCTCAGGCGCCGTAGTAGAAGACCTCACGGACGATCTGGCCGTCGTTCCAGGTCTGCACGGCCCACTGGGTGCGCGTGACGCGCTGGCCGTCGATGGTGAAGTCCATCCACATCTCGTAGGCGGTGTGGTCTCCGTCGGCGATCACGGGTCCGACCTTCACGCCGTGCCACTGTGAGTTGTTGACGAAGTAGGTCTCGTAGGCCCGGTTGGCCTCCTTGCCGTGGCGGGAGGGGTCGTCGACGCCGTTCTCGGACATCACGATGTCGTCGGCGTAGAACTTCTCGAACTTGTCGAGCAGCTGGCCGCTGGTGATGCCCTCGATGAGCTCGTGGAGGTGGGCCCGGTTGTCGGTCTTCGTGGCGTTCATGGTGGCTCCCTTGCAGGACGACCGCGCGGCATGCGCAGCCGACACAGGAAGCCTAATCGACCGGATCGGGACCAGTGGCGGAGATCTTCAGGGCTCAGTGTTCCGGATTCGGGATGATGTGGCTGCGGACGCTGTGGTGCGTCCCACCACGGGCCAGCCGGACACAGCGTGCTCAGGCCGTGCGGGAGGCCCCGAGCAGCAGCAGGCGGTGTTCCATCTCCCGCAGCGGCATCAGGTCGCCCTTCTTCGACGCGACCTTCAGGCCCTGCTGGTACACCTCGATGGCCTCGTCGAGGTCGCCCTCCGCCTCGAGGGCCCGGCCGAGGCTCGTGTAGACGGCGCTGTTGTTCTTGTCGACGGTGATGGCGTGGCGCAGGTGTTCGGCTGCGGCGGCGGGCTGCTCGAGGGTGAGGAGTGCCCGGCCCATGCCGAACAGGGCGATGGGGTCGTCGGGGTCGAACTCGAGCACCTGGGCGAACATCTTCTGCTTGCGCAGCGCATCCTTCTGGCGGGAGCGCAGCAGATCCTCGTCGACCTTGTCGGCCGCCTTGCCGGAGCTGCGGGCCATGTTCTTCAAGGTGGCCTTGCCGGCTTCGTCCTCGGCGGTCTGGGTGTCGCCGATCTTCATGAAGTACAGCGACAGGTTGGTGTTCACCATGGGCTCGTCGGGCGCGACCTCCTCGAGGCGACGGAACACGTCGATGGCCTCGTGAAAGCGTCCGGAGCGGCCGAGCATGACGCCGATGGCCTCGTAGGCATCGGAGAAGCCGGGATCGAGGCGCAGGCACTGCTCCATGAGCTGCAGCGCGCGATCCTCCTGGCCCTTGGCGAAGATGCGGATGGCCCGGTCGTACAGCGCCTGGACCCGGCCGGCGTCGTCGGCGGCGTGGTGCAGGGGCAGCGCCTGCACGGTGGCCTGCAGGGTGGTGCCGTCCGGGGTGTGCAGCGTGAGCTTCTGACCGGGCGTGCGGTGCTCCCGCTTGAGGTAGGCGAGCAGGACGGGGGACTCGCGGACCACCGAGAAGCCGCTGCTGGCGGCGTGGCCCACGGGCTTTCCGCCGGGCTGCAGGGACAGGGGCGTGCCGGGGGAGGGGAGCGCACCCTCTTCCACGACCAGGGCCCGCAGCAGGCTGGGCACCGAGCCGTAGGTGCGCACCCGGGCGATGACCTCCTGGCCCAGGTAGCAGCCCTTGGTGTAGCTCACGGCACGGTGCTCGACGCCCGTCTCGGGCAGCAGACGGGGCTTGGGGACCATGTCGACGGCCAGGCGGGGTTCGCCGGCCTCGATGCGCAGGATGTCCCACACCGGGGCGAACTGTTCGGCCGTGAGCACCGGCAGGCCCTCGGCGGCCATGGATGCCGTGAGGGCCGTGAGGATGGCATCGCGCCCCTCGGGGGTGGGGCAGGCGACGAGGAAGCCCGGGTCGCCGCCCAGGGAGCGGCGGATGGCGATCGTGCCCTCGGGGAGCTGCAGATCACCCTTGGCGCGTCGGACGGAGCGGAACGCGTGCTCGGGCAGGGAGGCCCAGGGCTCGAACCCGAGGGGGCCGAACACCCGATCGAGCTGGGCGGCGGCGGCGGGCCCCTGCACCGTGAGCCAGTGGAGCGTGCGCGGCGTGAGGGTCAGGTCGTCGGAGAACAGCCAGGCGTCGAGGTCGGTGAGCAGCCGTGAGGCATCCTCGGCCGCCGTGAGCATCCAGAAGGCGTGCTCCGAGGACGGGTGCCGGTGGGTGCTGAGCAGGTGCTCGAGGTGGCCGGTGCGCTTGACCCGGGCGGACAGGTTGCCCTCGCCGGGCTGCAGCCCTTCCACGTCGTTGGTGAGCTGGCTGTGCAGGAAGCGGGCGGCGTCAGGACCCTCGGCCACCACGAGGCCCACGCCGGCCATGCCGGGGGCGTCGGGGGACAGGGCGGCGGCGACGGCGTGGGAGCGGGCCAGGCGGGCCCAGGCGATGGTGTCGGCGTGGGACATGGGGCCTGCTCCAGGGAGGGCTCGTGGGGGAGGGGGCTCGGCGGGGATCCCCGGGAGGGGACGCCGGGTGGCGAGGCCTCAGATGGAGAACGACTCGCCGCAGCCACAGGTGTTGGTGGCGTGGGGGTTGTGGAAGACGAAGCCCTTGCCCTGCAGGCCGGACTCGTGATCCAGGGTGATGCCGCTCAGGTAGATGGTGGACTTGCGATCCAGGAAGACCTGGAAGTCGCCGAAGTCGAGGACCGTGTCGTGCTCGGCCTTCTCGGTGAAGTCGAGGACGTAGGACAGGCCGGAGCAGCCGCCACCCTTGATGCCCAGGCGCAGGCCCTTGCCGGCGTTCTCGCTGGTGGCGAGCAGGCGGCGGACTTCGGTCTGGGCGGCGTCGGTGAGGGTGATGAGTTGGTCGGTGGTGCTCATGGGGTGTCTCTCCGCATATCTTCCAGGCTCCGTAATCACTCGCTCGTGGGGAGCAAACCCACAAGACCACGAAAGGGCACCGCTGTGGTCCTCTTTGGGGGAGGGCAGCGGTGCCCGGCGGTGGGTACGTGAGGCGATTGTGGGCCTCACGGGCGGTCATCAGTCGATGATGCCGAGCTCCTTGCCCACCTTCGTGAAGGCGGCAATGGCCTTGTCAAGATGTGCCTTCGTGTGGGCGGCGGACACCTGCACGCGGATGCGTGCCTGGCCCTTGGGCACCACGGGGTAGGAGAAGCCGATGACGTAGATGCCCTCTTCGAGGAGGCGGTCGGCCATCTTCGTGGCGAGGGCGGCGTCGCCGAGCATCACGGGCACGATGGGGTGGGTGCCGGGGCGGATGTCCAGGCCGGCCTCCGTCATCTTGCTGCGGAAGTAGTCGGTGTTGGCCTGGATCTTCTCGACGAGCTCGGTGGAGTCGCTCATGCGACGGAAGGTCTCGAGGGCGGCACCTGCCACCACGGGGGCGAGGGTGTTGGAGAACAGGTAGGGGCGGGAGCGCTGGCGGAGCAGGTCGATGATCTCCGCGGGGCCGGTGGTGAAGCCGCCGGACGAGCCGCCCATGGCCTTGCCGATGGTGGAGGTGATGATGTCGACGCGGTCGAGGACGCCGCAGTGCTCCGACGCGCCGCGGCCGGTGGGGCCGAAGAAGCCGGTGGCGTGGCACTCGTCGACGTGGACCAGGGCGCCGAACTCGTCGGCCAGGTCGCAGATCTGGTCGAGCTTGGCGATGTCGCCGTCCATGGAGAAGACGCCGTCGGTGGTGATGAGGATGCGGCGGGCACCGTTCGCGCGGGCCTCCTGCAGCTTGGCGCGCAGGTCGTCCATGTCGTCGTGGGCGAAGCGGTAGCGGGCGGCCTTGCACAGGCGGATGCCGTCGATGATGGACGCGTGGTTCAGCTGGTCGCTGATGATGGCGTCCTCCTTGCCGAGGAAGGGCTCGAACAGGCCGCCGTTGGCGTCGAAGCAGGCGGCGTAGAGGATGGTGTCCTCCTTGCCGTGGTAGTCGCTGATGGCCTTCTCGAGATCCTTGTGCAGGTCCAGGGTGCCGCAGATGAAGCGGACGGAGGCCATGCCGAGGGCGTACTTGTCGAGGGTGTCGTGGGCGGCCTGGACGAGACCGGGATCGTTGGCGAGGCCCAGGTAGTTGTTGGCGCAGAAGTTGATGACTTCGGAGCCGTCGGCCACGGCGATGTCGGCGGCCTGGGCGGTGGTGATGACGCGCTCGGCCTTGTAGGTGCCGGCGGCCTTGATGGCGTCGATCTCGGCCTGCATGGAGGCGCGGTTGTCAGGGGTCAGCATGGGGTCTCCCGCGGGGTGGGTTCTGGTCGCGGGAACGGTAGCACGGGCGCGGAGGCCGGGCAGGCAAGGTGGGCGTCAGGAGGGGGATCGGCACCCGTGAGCCTCAGAATCCGGCGATGATCTGTGCCCGGCTGATGACCTGGCCCGACTCGAAGGTGGTGGTGAGGCCCACGCCCTCCCAGATGTCGGCGGCATCCTGGTTGAGCGGGTTGATCACGTACTGGAAGTCCCACTGCAGCCGCAGGGCGTAGGAGCGCGGGATGATGAAGTAGTTCAGCCCGATGCCCAGGGTGTGCAGGTCGTCCCGGCCGATGGTGGACTCCATGACGTCGGGTCTGCCGTCGGCGAACAGGGCGTCGTACTTGTAGGCGAGCTCCACCTGGTCGTGTACGAACACGCCGCCCTGCAGCAGGAACCCGGCGGCCCAGTGGAAGTCGTTGCGTACGGGCCCCAGCGAGCCTCCCGACCAGGTGCCGCTCGCAGACAGGCTCCAGCCGGAGCCGTAGGCGGTCAGATCCGCGTTGCTGATGATGTTGTAGAGGTCCCTGGTGATGCCCGTCTTGCCGCCGGTCTGGTAGTGGCCGCTGATGCCTCCGACGAGGCCGGGTTCCGAGCCTCGGAAGGAGGATCTCCGGTAGATGATGTCGACGTTGCGAGGCCCGGCCAGGGCACTCTCGACCCGGAAGCTCACGGCGATGTCGGCGGCCAGGGGGTCGAGGAAGCGGGTGAAGCCGGTGCGAATACCGTCCGTGAGGTGCAGGTACACCTCGGTGCCGTTCCGGGACCACCCGAACCGCACGCCGTGGGCGGAACCCGGGCTGAACTCCTGGGCGACGAAGGAGTAGTCCACGAACTGCTGCTCGTTGGCCCAGGGGCCTTCCACCGGCAGGATGTTCACCCAGTACCGGCCTGCGCGCAGCGAGAACTCGCCGAAGGTGAACTGGGCGTAGGCGGTGTCGGCCACCATGCTGCCGTCGGCGATGGCACCCACGCGGACGAACACCTCCGCGTACTCCGTGATGTTGAAGAGCAGGCGGAAGCGGAAGCGGGGGATGTGCCAGGTCTGCCCCAGGGGCCGCTGCTCCGTGCCGAGCTCGTCCTCGATCGGTTGCAGGTCCTCCCAGCGGTAGTTCAGGGTGTGGCGGAAGGAGATGTAGCCGTCGGGGCGGAATCTCAGCCAGTCGCCGTAGCGGATGTCCGGGCCGCCGGTGTCGGGGCGCCAGGTGACCGTGACCGGGAAGGCGGGCTCGGTGGGAGGCGCGAGGCCGGGGTCGAGATCCTCGTCCTTCGTGTCCTCGTCGGGGCGGTCCTGCGCCTGGGCCCGGGTGCTGCCGGCCAGGCAGGTGGCCAGCAGCAGGGGGTGGAGGCGGGAGGTGAAGCGTCCCATGGTGGCATCTCCAGCTGACGTGTCGTTCCCGGTGCGGGGGGCGTGTGGTCCCATCGAGGTGAGGGCCCGGACGGCCGCCGAAGCAGCGTGGTCTCAGAATCCGGCGATGATCTGGGCCCGACTGATGATCTGGCCGGACTCGAAGGTGGTGGCGAGGCCCACGCCTGCCCAGACATCCGCGGCGGACTCGTTCAGGGGGGTGATGACGTACTGGAAGTCCCACTGCAGCCGCAGGGCGTAGGAGCGCGGGATGATGAAGTAGTTCAGCCCGATGCCCAGGGTGTGCAGGTCGTCCTCACCGATGGTGGACTCGAACAGGTCCGGCTTGTCGTCGGAGAACAGGGCGTCGTACTTGTAGACGAGCTCCACCTTGTCGTGGACGAACACCCCGCCCTGGAGCAGGAAGCCGGCGGACCAGTGCAGGTCGTCCGGATCGTCGCGAGGCGTGGTGCCGGCCCAGATGCCGTTGGCGGTGATCGACCAGCCCGACCCGTAGGCGGACAGGTCGGCCTCGGCAGCGTACAGCCTGATGGGGCGGGTGACCCCGCTGCGGCCGCCGGTCTGGTAGTGGCCCGCGACGCCGCCGACGAGGCCGGTCTCGGAGCCGCGGAAGGACGACCGGCGGTAGATGATGTCGACGTTGCGGGGGCCGGCCAGGGCGCTCTCGACCCGTGTGGACAGCGCGATGTCGGCGGCGAGGGGATCGAGGAAGCGGGTGAAGCCGGTGCGCACGCCATCGGTGATGTGCAGGTAGACGTCGGTACCGTTGCGGTGCCAGCCGATGCGGGCGCCGTGGGCGGAACCGGGGCTGAACTGCTGGGCGACGAAGGAGTAGTCGACGAACTGCTGCTCGTTGGCCCAGGGACCTTCGGCCGGCAGGATGTTGACCCAGTAGCGTCCGGCACGAAGGCTGAACTCACCGAAGTAGAACTGCACGTAGGCGGTGTCGGCCAGCATGGTCCCGTCGGCGATGGCGCCCACCCGGACGAACACCTCGGCGTAGTCGGTGATGTTGAACAGCAGGCGGAACCGGAAGCGGGGGATGTGCCAGGTCTGGCCGAGGGGGCGCTGGTCGACGCCGATGGCCTCCTCGACCGCCGTGAGATCCTCCCAGCGGTAGTTCAGGGTGTGGCGGAAGGAGATGTAGCCGTCGGGGCGGAAGCGGAACCAGTCGCCGTAGCGGATGTCGGGCCCGCCGGTGTCGGGGCGCCAGGTGAAGCTCACCGGTGCGCCGGCCACGGGACGCAGCCCCGGATCGAGGTCCTCGTCCTTGGTCATCTCGTCGGGCGGCTTCTCCTCCTCCTGCGCCAGGGCCTGGAAGGGGCCTGCCAGGCAGGACATGACGAGTGCGGTACCGAGGTGCGCGGGGAGGCGGCCCATGGTGGAGTCTCCGGATGACGTGTCCTCCCCAATCTTCGAAAAGGGGCGTCACTCAAGGCGACTCGCGTGTGGGCTGGCGGGTGGTGTGCGGTATCAGAAGCCCGCGACGAGCTGCAGCCTGCTGATGAACTGGCCGTCCGTCTCCGTGGTACGCAGTCCCAGGCCCGCCCAGGTGGTGGCCGCGTCCTGGCCCAGGGGGTTGATGATGTAGGTGAAGTCGGCCTGGACGCGGAGTGCGTAGGAGCAGGGGATGATGAAGTAGTTGAGGCCGAGTGCCACGCTGTGGATGTCGTTCGTTCCGATGGCCCCGAGCTCGTTGCGCAGGGGGCTGTCGTCGCTGAACAAGGCGTCGTACCGCGCGGCCAGCTCGACCTGATCGTGGACGAACACCCCTCCCTGGACGAGGAGGCCCGCCGACCAGAAGAAGTCCTCGAGGACCTCCTCCTTCAGGTTCAGGCCCTGCCAGGTGCCGTTGGCGGACAGCGACCAGCCGGAGCCGCCCACCGCGAGGTCGGCGGCACCGAGGGCCACGTCGAAGTCCCGCGTGATGCCCGTGCGGCCGCCCGTCTGGTAGTGTGCACCGATGCCGCCCACGAGACGGAACGGGGAGCCGCGAAACGAGCTCTTGCGGTAGATGAGGTCGGTGGTGCGTGCGCCGGCGAGGGCGCCCTCCACGCGGACCGCGCCGGCGATGTCGGCGGCGATGGGGTCGAGGAAGGTGTGGAAGCCGGTGCGCATGCCGTCGGTGAGGTGCACGAAGACACTGACGCCCGGCTTCTCCCAGCTGAAGCGGAGTCCGTGTGAGGAGCCCGTGCCGAATTGCTGGCCGACGAGGCTGTAGTCCACGAACTGCAGCTCGTTCGCCCAGGGCGCCTCCGCCGCCACGATGCCTTCCCAGTACCGGCCCGCCCGGAAGTGGAAGTTGCCGAAGTGGAAGGTGGTGTAGGCCTGCGACGAGACCAGGTTTCCGCCGGCGATGATGCCGAACCGGATGAAGACCTCCGCGTAGTCCGTGAGGTCGAACGTGAGCCGGAAGCGGAAGCGGGGGATGTTCCAGGTCTGGCTGACGGGGCGCTCGGGGTCCTCGAAGGTATCGATGTCGGACAGGTCCTCCCAGCGATAGTTCAGCGTGTAGCGGAAGGTGATGTAGCCGTCGGGACGGAAGCGGAACCAGTCGCCGTAGCGGATGTCCGGCCCGCCCACGTCCGGGCGCCAGGACACGGAGACGGGCACGGCGACCTCCTCGGTGGGAAGGGCACCACCCTTCCCGGTGTCCTGGGCGGATGCGGGCTGGGTAGCAAGGATGGCCCACAGGCAGGCGAGGATGGGACGATGGGGTGTGGTTGGCACGACGGACTCCCAGGTTCCACGTCACGTCGGTCCACGGAAAGCCGGGATCAATCGGGAGCCGCGCAGGGCGCGAGGCCTTGTGGTAGGTTGTGCCCCCGCTAGGAGGAAGGATGCGCCTGGGTCTTCTGCCGATCGTCGCCCTCATGGGCTGTACCCAGTCCGGAACCCTCAACGAAGAGCCGCCGGCCTTCGCGCTCACCCTCGAGGTGCCCTCCGCGGGCGCGTTCCTGGGCGATGTCACGGTCGCGAGGGTGGCGGGCGTCGTCAGTCCGCCCACGGCCGAGGTCCTCGTCGAGGGCGTCCGCGTGCCCGTGGACGCGGAAGGCGCCTTCGAGGCCGAGGTGTGGCTCGAGGATGCCCTGCGCGTCGACGTCCAGGCACTGTACGAGGGCGAGGAGCTCCGGGAGCACGTCTCCGTGTTCACCGGTGTCGATCCCCTGAGCAGCTGGCCGGGGGCCCTGTCGGCCCGGGTCACGCCGTCCGGCCTGGCCGGGCTCGGCGGGCTGCTCGGCGCCTATGTGGACGGCCTCTTCGAGGATGCGATCCCGCTGGGGTTCCTGCCCTCCTTCAGCTTCGGCGGCGTGGGGTTCGGCGTCGACAGCCTGACCCGCGGCGAGATCGAGGTGGAGGTGCAGCCCACCGACGAGGGCCTCGTGGCAGACGTCGTGATCCCCGACGCCGCGCTGAACATGTCGCTCACGGGCTCCGTGCTGGGCATTCCGTTCACCTGGCCCGCGTCCATCGGCATGTCGGAGCTGGGCATCGGCGGCCGGGTGGATCTGTTCCTCGATGAGGCGGGCAACCTGATGCTCGCGTTCGACGAGCCCGACATCGTGATCGGCGACCCCGAGATCGACTTCAACGTGGCGGGCTTCGGCTGGCTCAACAGCCTGCTCGGCAACCTCGTCGGCGGCGATGGCTTGCTCGAAGGCCTGCTCGGCGCCGCCCTGGCCGATGCCCCGCCCATCCAGGTGCTGCAGGGACCGCTCGCCTTCGAGCAGGATCTGCTGGGCATGCCGCTGTCCCTCGCGCTCACCGACTTCGCCACGGACGCCGACGGGCTGGGCGTCCAGGCCTCCGTGGGCATGGGCGAGGCCCTTCCGCCGAGCGTCACGGGTGACTTTCCCATCCCGCCAGGGCTGCCCCAGGTGGATCTGGTCCTCGCCGCCCACGAAGGGCTGGTGCAGGGCCTCGTGGGCTCCTCCATCGTGGAGTCCCTGTCTGGCGAGCTGCCCATCGAGGCCTTCTCGGGCCTGCTGAACATCCCGATGTCCAACCTGCCCGGTGGCGATCAGATCCCCGACAACGAAGGCTGGTGCATGATGCTCGATCCGGGCGAGGCCCGCCTCGGTCGGTTCGTGTCGGGGCTGGAGCCCATGGCCTCCATCTTCCTGCCGGAGGCCGAGGTCACCATGGGGCTGCGGATCCGGGGCGAGGCCGAGTGCCAGCCCTGGCTTCAGGCCCTCGTGGGGGTCCAGCTCGATGTCCACGCAGACGGCACGGCCATCTCCCTCGACATCTCCATGGACGACGCCTTCGTGCTCGTCTACGGCGCCGAGGATGTCGACCCGGTGGTGGTGGGCGATGCGTTCGTGGGTGTGCTCGACGGCGTGCTGGGCCTGGCGGGAGGCTTCCTGTCCTTCGACCTCGGTGAGCTCCTCGCGGGGGGCGGCCTTCCGGGGATGCCCGGCGGCGATCAGGAGCCGGCGGGCGATGCGGCCGGCCTCGGTGATCTGCTCGGCCTGCTCGACATCCGGTTCGTGGCCGCGCACCGGCTCGAGGAGGAGCCGTTCGTGGGGGTGGAGCTGATCGGGATGGATCTGTTCGGGGAGCCCGTGCCCTGAGCAGGGAGGCGTCTCCGCTGGCCGAGAAAGAAGAGCTTTGAGGCACCTGCCCGTCAGGTGGAGGGCATGGGCCATGAGGCCATGAATCCCGAACCCTGATGCATGATGATCGAGACCATGAGGGCCAGAACCTCGAGACCATGAACCCCGGATCCTGGGGCCATGACCGTGGATCATGGTCCATGGTCCCGCGAGTCATGGTTCATGGTTCAGGCCCTCATGGCCTCGAGGTTCGAGTTTCGAGATTCATGCCTCATGGCCTCGTCGCCCTTCAGGGCGGTCACCAGCCCGACGTCTCCCCCCAATGACCCAAGAACGAAGAAGCCCGCCTGTGAGGCGGGCTTCGTGCGTTCAGGGTTCCATCACGCCGGCAGGCCGTGGACCTCTTCGCGCTCCGGGTTGCTCCGCGGCGTCACGTCGGGCTCCTCGAGGGCCTCGACGGGACCGTCGAGCTCTCCGAACTGGATGACGACCTTGGGGTGCTGGCCGATCATGCCCTCGAAGCTGCCCTTGTCGAAGTCGTCGATGTGCACGAGGGTGCCTTCGCCCTGGTTGAGGATGACCTCCCAGATGGCCCGCTGGATGCCGTTGTCCTCCTGCTCGAGGAGGGCGCGGGTGAGGTGCCAGGTCTGGAAGATCTGACGGCCGACGATGCCGTGCAGGTTCAGGCCGTTCATGATGATGCGGTGGGCGTTCTCGAAGACCCAGTCGCCGTTCTTCACGCCGAACAGCACCACATCGCCACCGCGGCGGGTGATGGCCACGGCGTTGTTCACGGAGCTGTTGAAGCCGGCCATCTCCATGGCCACGTCGACGCCGACGCCGCCGGTGAGCTCCATGATCTTCTCACGGAGGGCCGGGTCGGAGCGCCAGGGCTCGTCCTTGGGGGGCATGCCGGGGGTCAGGATGTGGTCGGCGCCGAGGCGACGGGCGAGATCCTGGTGGTGGGCGTCGGGCTCGATGCCGATGACCATGCGGGCGCCCATGGAACGGGCGATGAGCACGGCGAACAGGCCGATGGTGCCGGTGCCGAGCACGGCGACGGTCTTGCCGCGCAGGTCGGTGGCCTGGCACGCGTGCATGGCGTTGCCGAAGGGCTCCTGGATGGCGGCCACCTCGGGACGGATCTTCGTCAGGTCGGTGCGCCACAGGGCCTTGGCGGGCAGGCGGACGTACTCGGCGAAGCAGCCGTCCATGGAGATGCCGATGATCTTGTCGTCGGCGCACACATGGTTCTGGCCGAGGCGGCACTGGTAGCAGGTGCCACAGATGATGTGCGACTCGGTGGAGACGATGTCGCCGGCCTTGTAGCCGTACTTCTCGGTGACCCGGGAGCCGACCTCGACGATCTGGCCGAGCAGCTCGTGGCCGAAGGTACGGACGTCCTGGCCCTCCTCGTCGAGGGAGTCGGAGACCATGTCGCCGAAGGCCTTGCGCCACCAGATCCCGCGGTCGGAGCCGCAGAAGCCCGCGTAGAGCACCTTGATGATGACCTTGGAGGCGTCGCGGCGCTCGGGGTCGTCCTCGTCGAGGTGGGGGCGGGGAACACGGACCTTGTCCATGCCCTTGGAGTCGTCCCACGTGTTCTTGCTGCGATCGAAGGTCAAAGCCCACATGTCGTTCATGGGGTTGGTCTCCTGGGAGGGGGCGCATGCATGCGTCGTTGGTGCGTGGACCTTAGACCGTCCGCGCTCCGTCCGCCCCTCCGCGAGGTACATGCGGACGGCCCAGATCCACCGTTTCCGGGGCGAAATGACGGGAAGTCGGCGGCTTGTGGCCACTTTGGGGCGTGTGAAGAATGCGTATGACTTGCCTGCCTGGCTCACGGACCGTGAGGAGCGCCGGCCCTGGTGCGCCGGGTGCCCTGGCGCGCGCTGCGGTATGTAGGGTGCGCGCGTGGGGGAGGTGCCCCCTGGCGAGGCGACAGGAGCAGGCGTGGCCCACATCGAGACCATCGACAGCGCAGTCCAGGTGGAGATCGAGAAGATCAAGGGCTCGCGGTTCGTGGCCGACATCGCACCGGCCGCCGACGAGGCCGAGGCCATGGCCTTCGTGCAGTCCATCCGGGACGAGTTCCCCGATGCCGGCCACCACTGCTTCGCCTGGCGGATCGACGAGGAGCGCACCCGCAGCAGCGACGACGGCGAGCCCACGGGCACGGCCGGCCTGCCCATCCTCAAGCGACTGGTGGGGGAGGATCTGCAGCAGGTGGTGCTGGTGGTCACGCGCTGGTTCGGCGGCACCAAGCTCGGCACGGGTGGTCTCGTGCGTGCCTACGGCGCGGCGGCCCGGGCGGCCCTCGACGAGGCCGTGAGGGTGCAGGTGCCCCTGACGGACAAGGTCGTGCTGCGGTTCGACTACGGCCTGTCCGGCGTGGTCGCCAGCGTGCTGCGGGCCCACGGCCTGGAAGGCCGGGAGAGCTTCGGCGCCGACGTGACCGTGGAGCTTCGGGTGCCCGTGGAGCAGGTCGACGGGTTCCTCGAGGAGATCGGGGAGCGGGGCGCCGGCAAGATCGGGGTCGAGAGGGAAGACGGCGAAGGGACATGAACCATGGACCCATGGGACCATGAGGCCATGAATCTCGAACCTCGAACCTCGAACCTCGAACCTCGATGTCAGGAGGCCATGAGGGCCTGATTCCCGAGACCATGAGGCCTGGATCCATGGTGCACGGGCTCAGGGGACATGGGGCCTGGATCCAAGGGTCGCGATCCATGTGTCATGGCCTCGAAAACCACGATCCACGATTCCTGGCCTCATGATTCGAGCCCTCATGGCCTCGAGATTCGAGATTCATGAGTCGTGATTCATGGCCTCATGCCCTCACGGCCCACGGCCCACGGCCCACGGCCCACGGCCCACGGCCCACGGCCTGACCCCTCCCGATCGCCACGGCCGCTCCGTACGCATCCGTTCCGGGCCGGATGCCCCTGTCGAACCCCTCTGCCGTTGCCGTTCCTGTGATCCAGGAACTCCGGAGGGCGCAGGTGGGCAACAAGACGCGATGGGTGCTGCTGCTGGTGGCGGTCGTCTTCCTGTGGCGGCTCGGGCGGGACTTCTCCATGATGCCCGTGGAAGAGCCGCCGCCGCCTCCGCCACGCGTGGAGTCGGTCGAGGTGACCGTGGGGCCCGTCCCGGACGTCCGCGGTGGCCCGGAGATGGCGTCGTACACCCAGATCCTCGCAGAACGGATGCTGCTGGAGATGGAGAACGTGGTGGCCTGGTCGGAGGGGTATCCGATTCCGCTCGCGTTCCATCAGGGCGTCGGCACGGTCGACGTGGAGCCCTGGCGGCTGACCCTGACGCTGCTCTCCTTCGGCGAGCGCGTGGAGGTGCTCGCGGACCTGTGTGATCCGGAGGGTCGCTGTTCCCGCCGCAAGGCCAAGGGCCTGTGGGAGTTCCCCGGTGCGCCCCTCGGCGAGCTGATGGAGGGGATCGCCAGCGATCTCGGACGGCAGGTGCCGCCCACGCTGCACGAGATGTCCCAGCCGGAGAGCGGCGACAGCTATGCCCGCCTGTACCTGGGCCGTGCCGCCGCCTGGGCCCGCGGCCGCAGCGAGCTGCGCCGGGAGCTCGAGGCGGAGGGGCTCACGTTCGAGGAGATGGGACGTCGCCGGGATCCGCGCCAGAAGGCCGCGTACCTGGATCCGGACATGGAGACCGCGCAGTGGATCCTGGTGGAGGCCCTCCTGGCGGATGGGCGAAGCGAGGAGGCCCTGGAGCGGATGCTGATCCACGATCCGGGGCGTCCGCTGTGGAACGCCCAGATGGCGGCCTTCCACATGCGCAACGGAGATGCCCACGGCGCCCGCGGCCTGTGGGACAAGGTGCGTCGCCTGGCGCCGGAGGATCAGCGCTTCGCCGCCCAGCACGCCCGGGCACTGCTGACCGTGGGTGATCTTGACGAGGGCGAGCCCGCGCTCGCGTGGCTCGTCGAGCACTACGGGGACGATCAGGCCGTGGAGCAGCTGCAGGTCGAGTCCGAGCTGCTCATCCACGTCGCCCAGAGCCGCAGGGGTGTCGAGGTGGTCGAGCTCGACGTGCTGCCGCTGCGTCACATGGTCGTCCGCCTGGCCGCCCAGGGGCAGCACACCGAGGCGCTGGAGATGGCCGAGGAGATGCGTGGAACGGTGCCCGACGAGCCCCTGGACCGTCTCCTCATGGCCCTGGCGGCGGAGCGCGGAGACATGAAGGAGGTCAAGCGGCTGGCCAGTGAGCTGGGCGAGGAGCAGGTCCTCGTGCGGTTCGACGACCCGGAGCCCGGAGCGGACGTGGATCCGTTGCACGCCATGGATCTGGCGCAGACCGCTGCGAAGAAGGACGACTGGGTCACCACCATGGCGTGGCTGCGGGTGGCCATGGCCGATGATCCGTGGTGGCCCGAGGCCCTGGATCTGAAGGCACAGGCCCTGCAGGCCCTCGGCCAGACCGAGGAGGCCACCGAGCTGAAGGCCCTGACCCAGCAGGTGGATCCGCTGTTCGTGAGTGCGCCATGATGTGGTGGATCCTGCTGGGACTGCAGGCGCACGGCGCGCCGGATCTTCCGAAGCTGGAGGCCTTCGACTCGTCGCTGACGCGCCTGGAGGGGCTCCTGGATGCCTCGGAGGCCTCCGGCGACTCCCTGGCCGAGGTGCAGGCGACCTTCACCAACCAGGACTGCGTGCAGGGACGCTGCCCCCAGGATCTGGTGGTGGCGCTGCAGGATGCGGCCCGGACCTTCGGGCAGCGGTACCGACTCGACGTGCAGGCGACCCGTGCCCAGGCGGGCCGGGTGGAGCGGCTGTCGGACGTACCGACCATCTCCCCCCTGATCGATGCCGAGCGACGACGTCGCCTGCGGGTGGTGCGGGAGCGAGTGCAGGCCGACTCCGAGCGCTTCCTCAAGCGTTCGGCCTGGAACCGGCGCTTCGTCATCGGGCAGCGCTGGGTGCGACCGGGCGTGGTGGAGGAGGTCGAGGAGCGCCTGGATCCGCTCCTGCTGCCGCTTCCCCAGGGCATGGCCGGGGCGAACATCGCCGCGATCCGGAGCACGGTGCTGCCGGAGTCCCAGCGGCCGGGTCCGGATCTGACGGGCGTGGCCGAGGGCGAGATGCTCACCTCGGAGCTCGCCTCCGCGCTCGGGGAGTGGGGTCTGCTGTGGGTCGAGGCGGTCGAGGAGCTGCCGGGTGTCGAAGAGGAAGCCGTCGAGGAGCCGGTTCCGGATGATCCGACCTACGACCCGGGCTTCGGTGAGCCCGGGTACGTCCCGCGCGCCCAGCGCAAGCCGGTGGTGGATCCGACCCAGCAGGGTGCAGGTTCGGTGGATCCGGGGGAAGGGCGCCCGCCTGCACCGGGGGATCCGTGGCGACCGGCGCCGGAGGGTCCTTCGGAGACCTTCGAGCGTCCTGCACTGGCCCCGGGATCCGCGGTTCCCTCTCGGCGCACGCCCGTGGTGCCCGCGGAGGATCTGCGACCGGATCCGGTGACGCCTCAGCCTGCCGCACAGGATCCAGGCCGGGCGACGCCTGCGCCTGCGCCTGTGCCCGCCGAGCGACCGGAACCCGTCACGCCGTCGCGGCCGCCCGCCGACCTGGAGGAGCCCAGTCCACGGGAGAGCCGCCGTGAGCGTCGCCGCCAGCGCCGTGAGGACTCGGACGAGGGAGGACAGACACCATGAGGGACTGGAGAATCTGGGTCGTGATCCTCGCCATCGTGCTGCCGAGCGTGGCCGAGCTCATCAGTGGGCAGGTGCTGCCGGTGCTCGATGGGCAGCTCGAGGACTTCGAGGCCTACAAGCCACCGCTGGTGTGCAAGGTCTACGACGACCAGGGGCAGCTGTTCGACGAGTTCGCCCTCGTGCGTCGCGTGTGGGTGGATCTCGAGGAGATCCCGGACGTGGCCTGGCAGGCGATCATCGCGGCGGAGGACAACCGCTTCTTCAAGCACATCGGCGTGGATCCCATCGGCATCGGTCGCGCGGCCTGGGTGAACCTGCAGGCCGGCACCATCGAGGAGGGTGGATCCACGCTCACGCAGCAGCTCGTGAAGAACACCGTGGTCGGCAACGCCCGCAGCTACCAGCGCAAGGCGATGGAGGCGCTGCTCGCCATCCGCCTCGAACACCGCCACAGCAAGGAGGAGATCCTCGAGCTGTACCTGAACTACGTCTACCTGGGATCGGGCAACTACGGCGTGGAGGCCGCGGCACAGGACTACTTCGGCGTGTCGGCACGGGAGCTGTCCGCCGGTCAGGCCGCCCTGCTGGCGGGGCTCATTCCCTCGCCCTCGGCGTGGAGTCCGCGGCGGGACCTGTACGGGGCCATGGAGCGCCGGGATCGGGTGCTCGAGAAGATGGTCGAGCTGGACTACCTGAGCGAGCAGGAGGCCGAGCGCGCCATGCAGGAGCCGGTGGATCCACCGGAGCGCCAGTGGGACGAGTTCGAGCGCGGCACGTCGTACCGCACGGCCGTGAGGCGTGAGGTCCGCCGCGTGCTGGGCGACGAGTGGCCCTTCGGCCAGGGCCTGCGGATCCACACGCCCATCAACCACACCGTGCAGCTCGTGGCCGAGGACGCGGTCCGCAAGGCCGCCCAGGCCGTGCAGGTGCGTCAGGGCCACAACCGGCCCACGCGACGCCTGCTGGGCGTGGATCTGGAGGCGGCCATGGGGCCCGACTTCCCGGGCCTCGAGGGGGATCCGACCACCGACGACTGCTTCGAGTCCGTGTACATGGGCTCCCGCCAGGTGGGCTCCAAGGGGCAGACCTTCAAGCTCACCGGCACCGCCTGGACCCGTCGCGTCCGCCCGCTCAACGAGAAGGGAAGCAAGCCGTCCTTCGGCTACGTGGTCCGCGAGGGGCACGTGGTGAAGGTCTGCAAGGTGGAGCGCGAGGGCTACGTGGATCTGGCGCCCGCAGACTGGGTGGAGGGCGCCGCGGTGGTGATGGAGATCGACACCGGCAAGGTGGTGGCCATGGTCGGTGGTACCAACGAGACCCTGGAAGGCTTCAACCGGGCCAACCAGGGGCGCCGTCAGGCCGGATCCAGCTTCAAGCCCTACGTGTATGCGACGGCGATGGCCGATGGCATGACCCAGATCGATCGCGTGCTCGACGGTCCCGTGAGCTATCCGGGCGGCAACGGCAAGCGCTGGTCGCCCCGCAACTACGATCGTCGCTACCGGGGCTGGCTGCCCCTGTGGCGTGCCTTCGCCCTGTCCCTGAACACGGTGGCGGTGCGCCTCATCGACGACGCCTCCCCGGCGGCGGTGGTGCAGCTCGCGCGCCGCATCGGCATCACCTCCCCGCTGCGTGAGGACCTCACGCTGGCCCTGGGCTCCTCGGAGATCACCCCCATGGAGCACGCGATGGGCATCGCCGCCTTCACGCGGATGGGGCACTCGGTGGATCCGGTCTACATCTCCCGGATCGAGGACTTCGAGGGCAACCTGCTCGGCGAGGCCGGAGAGAAGGTCGAGGGGCTCGACGTGACCCTGCCTGGCGGTCCGGGCGAGGTCGTGATCCGGCCTGCCGTGGCCTGGGAGGTCCTCGATCTCATGCGGGGCACGGTGCGCGAGGGCACCGGTCGCCGCGCCTTCAAGGAGGGCTTCGAGCGCGGGGGCAAGACGGGCACCACCAGCAACTTCCAGGACGCCTGGTTCGTCGGGTTCACCTCGGAGCACGTGGTCGTGGTGTGGATCGGCAACGATCTGGGCGGCACCATGGGTCCCAAGGAGACCGGTGGCCGCGCGGCCCTTCCTGCCTGGATGGCCATCGTCGATGCCCTGGAGGGCGACACGCCGGCGACCCCCTTGCAGCCGCCCCACGACGTGCTGATGGTGCCCTACGCAGGACGCTGGATCGGCCTGCCGGACGACGAGGTGCCCGCCTCGGTGATGAGCAGCCAGCGCGTGGCCGAGGGGGCGCCGTTGCCCGAGTTCCAGGGCGGCAAGCAGCAGGACTGGAGCCACGGCTTCGAGCCGGCGCCCGCGCCCCGACCTGCCGTGGATCCGGCCTTGCGGGATGCCCTGTTGAGCACCGGCCAGCCCTTCGAGGTGGAGCCCATGGGCGCGGTGCCGCGCAGCGAGAAGCCGCCGCCGGTGAGCACGCCGAGCGCGGTGCCCCAGCGGACGCCGATCGTGCCGCCGGAGCCGCAGCAGACGCGACCGACGCCGGCGCCTGCGCCGAGGCCCACGCCGACGCCACAACCGCGGGTCCAGCCGGAGCCCGAGAAGCTCTCGCCGAGGGAGCGGAGGCGTCAGCGCCGGCAGCAGAACCGGGATCAGTAGCGGGGAGGGGACGCAGGTGGCGCGTGCGAAGCGCGAACGCCTCATCGACCGGTGCTTCCGTTCGGTGGGGCGTTCCCTCGTTCCCCCTGGTGCCCACGAACTCTTGCGGTACGCGATGCACCGCGGCTAGGGTGGCCGTACGGGCAGGAGATGAAACAAGATGCTGAAACTGTACGCGGTCGCGTTGACGATCGGCAGCTTCTTCGCGTGCACGGGACCAATGTGCGGGCCGGTGCCGACCATGGTCGACCTCAGCGAGCCGCCGGATCACATCGAACCACCGGATCTGAGTGGGTTCGAGGGAACGCGGCAGGCGCTGGCGACGTGGGCAGACGGCGAGACCGTCGACCTGTCGGTGAAGGTGTCGCTGGAGCGACAAAGGGCCATCCGGTCCGTGTGGCTGATGGACGGCGACGTCACCCAGCCCGAGTGTGCGGACGAGACCTGGGACATCCCCGCCAACCTCACGGTGCGCTTCGGTGACGGTCCCCCGATCGAGGTCCACGTCGAGGAATACAACGAGCTGACGCCCGGAGCGGGCCTGGACCATGGGTATGGCGTGAGGCTCTCGCTGGACGACGTGCCCCGACAGGACTGGATCGAGGCGCGCTGGGACAGCTCGGAGCTGCGTCTGTCCTTCAAGTGGGGTGAGGATGGGGCCTTCTCGGGCGCATTGACCTCCCGCAGCCTGTTTCCCACGCAGGCGGTCGACACCGCCGTGGACACCGCCTTGGACACCAGCGTGCCCTTCGAACCTGACACCAGCGGTCAGGTCCTGACCTTCTGACGCACCCGCCCGTCGAGGGCTGAGGGAGACACATCATGATGCGAAGCATGTGGATCGCCGGGCTGCTGTCTCTGGCAGGCTGCGGCGTCTTCCGTGTCCACTACACGGAACTGTGCGAGACCGAGATGAGCACCCACGACCTGACGAAGAGCCCCGAGCTGCTCGATGACGCTCGGTTGGCGCCCTGGCGGGGCGTGCGGGAGGTCCCCGTCGTCTGGATGGACGGCACCGAAGACACCGTGACCCTGAAGCTCACCCAGAAGATCCAGGAGGCGGAGCGGATCCTCACGTCTTCGATCGAGGAGCGGGGCGTGCACTACTGCGGCTGGGAGGAGTGGCGCATCCCCCTCGAGATCGAGCTGACCTTCGCCAGCGGCTCCACCCTGCGCTGGGACGAGACGATGCTCCTAAAGCCGAGGAACGAGACCTCCATCGGGCTCTCAGCCGACGTGGGGTCGGAGGACTTCCCGGAGCGTCGGGACTGGTGGGTGGAAGAAGGCGGCATCTCGCAGGAGTCCCTCGACGGCGGGCACGTCGGGCTCTCGATCCGGATGGACTGGCGCACGGATGGAAGGGTGACCGGTTTCGTCAGGCTCGTGGATCACCTCGGTGAGCCCGACGACCTCGACGAGGACACCGACGTGGTCGAGGCACTGGGCCTGGAGTGGGAGCTGCTCAAGATCGGCGGCGTGGACTGACGTGGGGGCGGGAGACCCGCAGGCTCCTCACCAAGGTGATCGAAAGGAGCGGTTGGAGGGTCTCTCACTGAGACACAGAGCCGCACAGAGATGCTCTGTTGATTGGCAACCCTGAAGTCCTGGAATTTTGAGTCGGGCGGACGTGCCCAGGCTCAAAAGCCAGGCTCGGCTTCGACGCTGATGCCTTCACGGGCCAGGCCGTTCGCGACT
>JARACJ010000008.1 GCA_028767165.1 Proteobacteria bacterium DTSAM18
CAACCAAAGCCCGAAGTCAAACCTGTGCAGACGCTCCTTGGGTCGACACGTACGGGCGCCCCTTGGGGCGCCGGGGCCTCGAAGCGCCCTGAAGTCTCCCATGCCAAAGCGGCCCGTCGGCCTCCCTTGCGTTCGAGCCGACCCCGGCCGGCGGCCTGGTTCCGTGATGGGGGTCAGACCGCAACCTGTGACACCTTGGTGGTTCAACCTTGCCGGCTCGCACGGCCACCGGCCGCAGCCGTGATGGGGGTCAGACCGCAACCTGTGACACCTTGGCGGTTGAACCTTGCCGGCTCGCACGGCCACCGGCCGGGACCTCGAAGCTCTCGCCAGGCCGGCGGCCTGGGTCAGAGGATCCGTGACCCGTGAGCGTGCGCGTGCGCGATTCGCTGGCGGTCCTACCCGGAGTCTGGGCCACGCCCTCGCCGGGTCGCCCGGCAGCCGGACCGGGCTGTTACTGGTCGCTTCGGTCGGCAACCGCCACGACTACGACGCGGGCAACCCCGGCGCCCCAAGGGGCGCCCGTACAACCAAAGCCCGAAGTCAAACCTGTGCAGACGCTCCTTGGGTCGACACGTACGGGCGCCCCTTGGGGCGCCGGGGCCTCGAAGCGCCCTGAAGTCTCCCATGCCAAAGCGGCCCGTCGGCCTCCCTCGGGCTCGCTCCGACCCCGGCCGGCGGCCTGGTTCCGGAAGTTTTCATCACAGCGAACGCAATTCCAGAGTCTCTCTTCAGCCACACGCCAGAGGCCAACTGCGTCCCGGTGCCGCTGGAACGAGGAGCAAGGGAGAGGCCGACCCTCTGGTCGGTCCGACCAACGCGACGAAGGACCAGGGGTGCCGGGGCGCTGCTGGCCGTCTACCTGACGGTTGCGTTGTGGTAGACCGCCTGCCCGGCCCCGTCCGAGAACGCCACGACGGCGTCGCCCTGCAGCCGATGGTGGCCGGAGAGCACGGTCGGGTTGTCGAGGTTGCCCTGGCCGCCGAGGCGGATGGACAGGTAGGCCGCGCCGTCTTCGCGCTTGTCGGGCCAGGGCACCCAGGCGGCGCTCTCGGCGTCCTTGAAGGTTCTGATGGTCTTCTGGCCCGCATCCGACGGGAACGCGCCGAGGAGCGTCATGTCCAGCACCAGCGAGTTCATGCGTCCGGCGACCACCTGGCCCTGCTTCACGGCACCATCCACGCTCACGGAGGCCACGCACAGGGAACCGTCGCCTGTGACCTTGCCCGGCACGTCGACGTCCACCAGGGCCTCGACGTCCTGGACCCTCAGCTCGCCCCAGCCGACCAGGTGATCACCGACGGCCGGCTGTCCGTCGCCCTCTGCCTCGAACAGGTGCAGCGTGAGCTCGCTGCCGCCCGGGAGTGTCGCCGTGTAGTCGGCAACATGGGCACCGGCCGCCCCGACGGACGCTGCACAGGCGTCGGCGTCGAAGCCACTGAGCTGCACCTGCACGTCCGGAGCGGGCGGCGGCTTGGGCGGCTCGGGCGCGGGCGCCGGCGTCGGGGTATCGGCGGTGCAGGCGAAGCCAGCGGCCAGGACGAACGAGGCAAGGACGAGACGGATCATGGGACCTCCGGACGGACGTGGAGGACAGGACCGCCCACGCGCCGTCCTGCGTACCACATGTCGGGATGCCACTGGCAAGCCCCGGTTTCACGCCGCTGCCGGAGGAGCGCTGGACCCACCTGCCCCGGGCAGGTGAAGGGGTGACCTGCCCCACCTCACCCCTCGCGCTACAACACGACCTCCCTTTCCCGGATGGCCCCATGACCCCTCCCCGCCCCGTCATCGCCGTCGTCGGCAGCGCCCGCCTGTCCGACGAGGCCGATCGTGATCTCTGCCGCCAGCTCGGCGCCGCCCTCATGGCCGAGGGCTTCCGGCTCGTCACAGGCGGGCTGCAGGGCGTCATGAAGGCCACCAGCGAGGGCGCGCGCCGCTCGCCGCACTGGGAGGACGGCCGCATCCTGGGCGTGCTGCCCTCCTACAGCCACGCCGACGCCAACGAGTTCGTCGACATCGCCATCCCGAGCGGCATGCAGTACGCCCGCAACCTGCTGGTGGTCTCCACGGCCCACGCCGTGATCGCCGTGGGTGGCGGCGCCGGGACCCTGAGCGAGGTGGCCCTGGCCTGGCAGCTCCGCCGGCCCGTGATCGCGCTGGGCAGCAAGGGCTGGGCCGGCAGGCTCGCCGGAGAGCACCTGGATCACCGCCGGGAACGCCCCATCCTGCCGGCCGCCACGGTCGAGGAGGCCATGGCCTGGTGCCGTGAGGTCGCCCTCACGCGGGACTTCGTGCCGGACATCGCGGCGATGTGATCCGGGCTCACGCCTGCAGCGCCGTCAGCACCTTCGCCACCCGCCTCTCCCGGGTGGGCTTGCCGAGCTCCTCCCAGCGCGCCCGTAGCGCATCGACGAGCTCGCCCCGGGTGCCACCATCCACTGCACGGGCGATGGCCTCGGCGTACTGCGGGATCTGCTTCGCCGGACAGGCCCGTAGCACCTGCAGCAGCCAGGGCATGACCTCGGCGCGGTAGGCATCCACGGCACCGAGGTGGGACAGGGCCGCTACCACCCCGTCCACCGTGATCACCGATCCGTGCTCCAGCGCCTGCTGGAGGGCGTGCCGATGGGGCCACACCGCTTCGGGCGCCTCCGCGGCGATGCTCCTCAGGGCGAGCGCCGCGCCCCACACGAGCCGGTTGTTCCGGTGGGACAGCAGGCCGGCGAAGGTGTCCGTCCACGGCGCGATGCACGCGGGACACCGGGTGCCGACCTCGTACAGCAGCTCGATGGCCACCGAGGCCGCCACCTTGTCGCGCCCCGGGAGGAGCTCGGCGAAGCGTGCCAGCTCCGCCTCGTCCCCCACGTCCGCCAGGCGCGCGGCGACCGCCTGTACCTGCACCTTCGTGGGCTTGCGCTCACCGGGCCAGTACGTCGCCAGCACACTCGGCGCGTCCGCCTCAGACATGCTGATCGAACAGGATGGGGTTGCCGTCCGGATCGACCACGACGAAGTGCGCGGGTCCGGTGCTGGACTCGTCGGCCTCCACCGCGAACGCGACGCCCTGTTCCCGCAAGCGGCGCTGCAGGTCACGCACGTCGGTGAAGTCCTCCACCGGACGCGCGGTGCCGTCCCAGCCGGGGTTGAAGGTGAGGATGTTCTTGTCGAACATGCCCTGGAACAGCCCGATGACGGTTTCGCCGTTCCTCATGATGAGGTGGTGCCGGTCCTCGTCGCCGTGGAACACCGCGAACCCGAGCTTCTCGTAGAAGGCCCGGGAGGCCTTGAGGTCCTTGACGGTGAGGCTGAGGGAGAAGGCGCCGGTCTGCATGTGGGTGCTCCTTGGGATGCATGGTTGGGCGGAGTCTACACGGCCGGCTCGGGACGACGGGTGTCGGACGTGCAACGGACTCCCCCTCGGGGCGGTGGGATCCGCCGGACGTGACAGGACGTGACCCCTCACCGGTACTGCCACATGGGAACTTTGTTGCACCCCTGCAGGAGCCCCCGATGCGACACGTCCATGCCGCTGCCCTCGCCCTCCTCCTGGCCTGCCAGGAGCAGGCCCCACCCGTCACGGACACCGCCGGTCCGGGGCTGGCGCGCGCCTACGAGCTGGCGTCGGCCGACGAGGGCACCACGGTCGCGCATCGACTCCTCGGACTGGAGCGTCGGTTCGGGCGCGTGTGCAATGGGCAGGAGGACGCCAGCTGGTGGGCCGAGCGGGTGGAGCGTCTCGATGCGCTCCTGGAGGCCGTCGATGGCGCGCTGGTGCCTCACGACCCGTCCAACTGGGCCACCTGGGATCGCGACGAGGTCACCGCTGCCCTCACCACGGTGGACCGGGCCATGCACGAGGAGGGCTACCTCGTGTGCATCGGCATCGGCTATCTGGGCCGCACGTTCGGGCCCGCGGTCGCCGGCGGGCTCGACGCCATCCCCACCCGGATCGAGCTCGGCAGCAAGAGGACCTGCGACGTGGACCTCAGCGCGGAACACCGGGGAGAGGCCGCCCGGAAGCACCTCTCCGAGGGATTCCACCCCTACGACTGCGATCTCGGCTCCCACATCGTGATGTCCGTCGCCGAGCGCTGGGGCTGGCCGATGACCTTCGTGCACATCCCGGGTCACATGTTCGTGCGCTGGCACTTCGCCGATGGGTCGACGATGAACTGGGACACCAACAAGGGCCGCAGCGTGTCCGACGACGAGTACCGCCGCAACAAGGGCTGGAAGCACGTCCTGGAGCGCGAAGACCTCGGCTACACGCGCAACGGGTGGCTGGAAGACGAAGACGAAGCCTCCATTCGCGGCTGGTACCTCACGTGGCTGTTCAGCCGCACCGACAGCGCAGCCTGCAAGCTCGACGCTCTCGACATGGCCCTCGACACCGGCCGGCCGCTCCCCGCCACCAGCCAGAACCGGTTCGCGTGGGCGCTCGTGACCCGCCCTGCCCTGCGCAGTCCGGACAACCACCGTATGGCCCTCACCCTCGCGGAAGACGCCGTTCGCAAGGATCCCCAGTGCCACTACTGGGACACCCTCAGCTGCGCGCTCGCGGCCAACGGACGCCACGCCGAGGCCGTGGCCGTCGAGATCGCCCACATCTCCCCGGACTCGCCCCGCATCCCCTACTTCCAGGCTGGGATGGACTGCTTCGAGCCCTTCGTGGCCCAGGAGGGTGGCTGCCCGAAGTCGGGAACGCACGACAGTCGGCCGTGAGCCCCCCTCACACCGCCGTCCTCAGCCCTCGGCCCCCTCCGCGTGCACGGCCCGCAGCGAAGGCGCCTCCTTCAGTCCGAGCTCCCGGCGCCACTTCAGGTTCAACCAGATGGGCGTGGCGATCATCAGCACCGCCGCCAGCGCGAAGAACCCCATGGAGCCCAGGAAGCCACCGATGCCGGCCTCCATGTCGGCGGCCGTGAGCGTGCCGTCGTCCGATGTGTGGAGCACCAGCCAGGCCATCGAGCCGAGCCCGCCGCACACCATCACCACCCCACCGAGCAGCCACCACACGACGAAGCCCCACGTCGCCTTGGAGGACTTCTTCTGGTAGCGCTTGTAGCGGTCGAAGTAGTCCAGGCCCTCCTGCACCGGCATCCAGCCGTCCATGTCGGTGCCCTCGTGGTGGCCCTGCACCCGCAGGCCCGGCACGAACCGCCGGCCACAGTTGGTGAGCACGAGCACCGTGGCGTCGCAGTGGGGGCAGGCCTCGCGTCCCTCCACCTGCGGAAGGGGTCCGCCGCAGGACAGGCACGCCATCCCGCCCTCCATCCGGCTCCGATGCAGGTAGGGGCCGATGGCCACCCGGCTGTCGTGGAAGCTCCACAGGGGCTTTCCGAGCGCGACCTCGGGCAGCACGTCCAGGATGCCTTCGTGGGCCGGCACCTCCGACCGCGCGCCACAGTGCTGGCAGCCGAAGTGCAGCGTCGCATCCGGCGGCATGGTGACCGCCCGCTCGCAGGTGGGACACCCCTCCACCACCATCGGGCCGCCGCGCCCCCGCTCCTCGTAGGCCGCCGCCCAGTCGCCCCGGATCAGCGACTTGAAGGCCATGGGCGCCGAACGGACCTCGCCGTGGGTGGGCCAGCGCGCCTCGAACCGGTGGCCCTTCGAGCAGGTCAGCGGCACGGGATCGTAGTGGCTGGTCTCGGAGGGCGAGCCGCAGTGGGCACAGGACGGGGTCTGGTGGGACATCATGCAGGCTCGCGCGAAGGGATGGACGGCCCGACGCTAGCACGCCCGCCGTCCTGCACGCAGCCCGCTCCCGGCGACCTGGACCGCTCAGGCGGCGATCGCCTCTCCCTCGATCGCGCGAAGCCGGCGTACCGCCTGAAGCCCACCGACCATGCCGAACACCACGAGTCCGTGGAAGGCCAGGCCGATCCAGTTCTGCGCCATGAGATCGAGGAGGCCATCGGCGGTGTACAGCACGATGCCCAGCAGGAAGGCCACGCTGCTGCGCTGCCTCGCCCACAGCCCGAGGGCTCCGAAGCCCACCGCCAGACCGACGGACAACGCCAGGGCCGGCCCCTGCAGCGCCGGTGTCATGGGGTTGACCGAGCCCGGCCAGATCAGGTCTGCCAGGGGCCCGCTGCAGGCGAGACCGATGGAGAAGGCGATGCCCCAGCCGGCCACGGCCCCCACCGTGTTGAACAGCGAGAGCCCCGCGACCCAGAAGAACCAGCCCGCGCCCTTGTCGGCCCGCTCGCGCAGCTCACGGCGGCGCATCGTGTCGTCGAATCGTGTGTTCATCCGTTGTCTCCGGTGAGTCTGGTGTCGGGTCCTCGCTCTCAGCTCGCGCCGTCACCGCCCCGGCTGAAGAGGTTCTCCAGGAACGCGCCGGCCACCACGAGGGCCTCCAGCGCAAGCCGCCTCAGCCTGCCACGAGATCCGGAGCCGGCGCCGTCACCCGCTCCCGGGCCACCACCGGCACGCCGTCGGAGGGGATCAGCGTGAGTCCCTTCATGGTCGCGCCGTCGTCCGTGCGTCGCGGCTCGAGGTCCAGGTGCCGCACCAGCACGCTCACGAGCACGCGAACCTCGAGCTCGGCGAACACCATGCCGAGGCAGATGCGACGCCCACCGCCGTAGGGCATGAACTGGTGGCTGGGGATCCGGCCACGGCCGACGAACCTGTCCGCGACGAAGCGTTCGGGCTCGGGCCACAGCTCCGGGTTGAAGTGCAGCACGTAGGGCGACGGGCTCACGTGGCTGCCGGCCGGGATCGAGTAGCCCCCGGCCTCGATGGGGACGAGGCTGCACCGGCCGACGCCGATGGCGATGGAACTCAGGCGCATCGACTCGGCGATGACCGAGCCGAGCAGCGGCAGCTGTGACAGACGCGCCGGGTCGAGGGGGCCGTCGCCGAAGGCCTCGCGCTGCTCCGCCCGCAGCGCCTGCACCACGTCCGGGTGTTCGAGCAGGTGGTGGAAGGTCCAGGCCACGGTGTTCGAGGTGGTCTCGTGGCCGCCCACGAGCACGGTGAGGAGCTGGTGGTGGATGAGCTCGTCGTCGAGGGGCGAGCCGTCCTCGAACGTGGACGCCAGGAGCAGTGCCAGCACGTCCTTGCGTCCCGTGACACCCGACGCCCTGCCCTCCTCGATGGCCTGCAGGAGCACCCGATCGAGGGCGGCCTTGGGGTCGGCGATGTCGCGCCACCAGGCCGGCGGCTTGAGCGGACCACGTGCCCGCCCCTCCCGCAGGGGACTGTGGTCGGCCATCCAGTCGAAGGCCCGGCGGAGCTTCATGCCCCCCACGATCATCGACAGCGTGAACGCCATCGGCGTGAGGACGGCGTCCGTCCAGGCGGGCGTGATCCGCAGCAGCTCCGCCTGCTCGGCCTCGTCCTCGAGCCCGAAGACGCAGTCCAGGATCACGGCGAGGGTGACCTCGTCGAGGGCGTGCTGCAGGTCGACCTCTCCCCTCAAGGTGGCCAGCCGCTGCTCGGCATGGCGCAGCATGGCCTCGCCGTAGCCCTTCATCCGGGCCTTCGTGAACGGTGGCGTGAGCACCTTGCGCTGGTGGCTGTGGGCCGCACCGTCCTGGTACAGCAGCGACCGCTCGCCGATGTTCACCGGCACCGTGTTGGTGACCGTGAACTGGTCGCTCTTCAGGGCGAAGACGGCCTTGACCACGTCCGGATGGCCCACCCACACCCGCTCACCGTCGCCGAGGACGTTCGTGCGGAACACGGGCCCGTACTCGCGGGCGCAGGCACGGATGAACCCGATGGGATCGGTGCCGAAGCGTTTCGTCTGTTCGAGGCGGGACAGGTCGACGTCAGGTGGTGCAGTACCCATGGCGGTCCTCCGGATCACGAGGACGCTCCCACATCCCTCGGCAGAAGACAACAAGTACGGCGAAGGCGTACCGTTCCGTCCCCTGCCCTGCACATGCGCACACAGGTCACACTCGCCCGACGTGCTACCTCCATCCGGTACACCCCTTTCAGGAGCGCCCCATGTCCCACGAATTCCACCTGACCCTCGCCTGGACCGGCGACACCTCCGCCACCTTCTCCAAGGACGGCGTCGTCTCCGAGCCCGGCAAGCAGCCCATCGCCGTGTCGTCGGCCCCCGGCTACGGCGGAGATGCCGCCCGGTGGAACCCCGAGGAGATGATGGCGGCCGCCCTCGCCAACTGCCACATGCTCACCTTCATCGCCCTGGTGGCCAAGCGCGACATCCCGGTGACCTCCTACGTCGACGACGTGACCTGCACCCTCGCCACCGAGGGCCGGGTCACGAAGATCGGCACCATCCGCCTGCACCCCACCATCACGGTCAAGCCCGGCGCCGACCTGAAGAAGGTGGCCCTGTTCTTCGAGAAGGCCCACAAGTACTGCTTCGTGGCCAACTCGATCACCTCCGAGGTCATCCTCGACCCGGTCATCGTCGAGGGCTGAGGTCCACGAAATCATGGCAGCTGGCTACCGGATCCGCCGGCCAGCTCTGCCGTCAACATCTCCAATCGAGCCTTGGCGGATTCAATTTCCTGACCCCTGGCCGAATCCACGTCCAACAGCGCACTCAGGAAAATGACTGGACTTCCGTCATTCGACCGAATCGACTTGCCGGGACGTCCGCCGTCCAATTCCATCGCGGTGGCGACATGTGCTGCCACGACATTGCCGACCCGGTCGTTGTCCACATGAACGAGGATGCAGGGAAAATCATCACAGTCCAGGAACACGGACTCCCAAGCGTCCTTCCGGAGCTCCAGAGGAATGCTCCCTTCTTCGATGACCTCCCACGCGAGCCGTTCGAACAAGGGTACCAGCTCCTCTGGTTGTACATGGTCTGGCACTTCTTCCCAAGAAAGTGTCTCCGACGGGAGCGGTTGGGTCGGCGCTCGCATGAGGACTTCCTGGACTTGCTTCGACTCCCGATTCAATGCAGTAAGTCTGCGCCTGAGAGAGCGCCGTTCCCGGTGTAGCACCTCGTCGTTGCATGTCTTGTCCGCAGGCACATCCCGTGTGGAGGTGGCGGTCGTCTGTTCATGGGCGACAACCGTTGCCGCCCCCTCGATGAGTGAAGCGGGGCCGCGATCAGACCCTGCAAGCCCAGGCCCGGCAAGAAGCCAGGAAACGATCCCAATACACACACCACCTACGAAGGCCGGCACCAATGGTGGCGCGGAATCAGGGCTCCGACCGCCCCTCGATCCATCAATCAGCGACACCCCAGCCTCCCTCGACAAGATCCAGATACCGCCTCACAAGTCGCATTTCTGTAGCGGCGCCGTCTTCGACGTCTCTCGCGACCCACACCACTGCACGTTGATGTTCCTCACCCGGAACCACTTGCGGGGCAGCAACCTGCTGAATCACCGCAAGCCCCTTCAGGCGTACCCCAAGCTCAACCTGCATGTCTTCCACATCGTCCAACAGCGTCGTGTCCAGGTGGATCAGGCACGGCGACTCCTCACAGTGGATGACCACGCCCTCGCTGCCCCAATCACGGGCCCAGGCATTCAACTCCGTCACCCAGGCGGGCTTCTCGGAAGAAGCCCAAGGTCTATGAACATAGCCAAGCCCCTGCTCAAGTGAGGTGACCTGGCCTTGGAGCTCGTCGCGTTCCTCGATGAGTTCTGCACAAGCGGCTTGTTCCATCGTCACGCCAGATTCCGTACGGGGCGGTGCCACTGGCGGCGACCCAACGGTCGACGCCAGACCGGGCTCGGATGTGATCCCAGGCAGGGCATCGACCCGAAACCAGACCGACACGCCGTTGAGTAGAGCCACCCCGACGCCAGTGCCCACCAGGAACACCGTGACCTGCTTGCGATGAATGCGGGGACCAACCACGCTCATTCCTCCCTGGAAGTCACCACTGCGAGGGGTCTGGACTGGGGAACAGGGGCAGACCCCAGTCGAACTCCCACCAGTCGGCCTCAGAAGCTGGCACACACCAGCAATGTTCCACGATCTCGTAGGTGTCGCATCCCTCGACCACCACAGGTGGACATAACGAAGGCACGGTACACTCAGGGTCTGGTACGAGGATCAACTGGCAGCCCACCCCTTGCTCGAGGCTCTCACAGATCTCTTCTTCTCCAAAAAGGCAAGATCCCTGATTTCCAACGGCCGACGTGTGCAGGAACCATACAATCATCCACGAGAACATCCGGACCTCCCAGGACTCGACCGCTGCTCAAGATCAGTCGAAGTACTGAAATGGCTACGCTCGAAGCCCAGGAACCATCGCATGTTTTTTTTTGCACGCGTCAAGTCACGCTGAACAACGGGCAGCGGCGCCCACGAGTCGAATTCCTCATGACCCTACATTTCCCTCGGACGTGACCCCATGCGCCCGAACTGGTTCATCGGCCTGCAGGTTCCTCCGGATCCCTGGTTCCCCCCCCTGCCGGATCCGCCCTCCGGGGTCCGCATGTTCCACCCGGGCGACCTGCACATGACGGTCGCCTTCCTCGGTGGCGTCGATGAGACGGCGGCCCACCGGGCCATGCAGGCCATCACCTGGCCCACCGGCCCCCTCGACGTGACCCTCGGGCCGGTGGAGGCCTTCGGGCGGGGCACGGCCCTGTCCGTCACGCTCGACCAGGGCCGCGACGACGTGGCCGACGCCATCGCGGCGGTCCGCGATGCCGCCCTCGAGGCCGCGGGCGTCAGGCCCGACACCCGGGAGGTACGCCCGCACTGCACCCTCGCCCGCGTCCAGCGCAAGGCCAGCCGGAACCAGCGGGACGCGGCCCAGGACTGGAGGAAGGCACTTCCCACTGCCGGCACCCCGGTCCGCATCGACCACCTCGTCCTCTACACCTGGTCCCTCGACCGCCGGGCGCGGCTGTTCCGGGTGGTCCGACGGCGGCCCCTCCGGGGGATCTCCACGGAAGATGCATGACAACCTCCCCCTCCGGCGTACGCTTGTCGTGCCCGGAAGGAGGTTCCATGTCCCGCGTCCCGATGCTCCACCTCGCTGCCACCGCCGTCTTCACTGCCACCGTCGTGTGGCAGACCGTCGAGACCCGTTCCCTCGCCCAGCGCCTCGAGGCGCTCGAATCGTCCGTGCCGGCGAAGGCGGGCCAGGAACGTCCAGCGCCTGCCCTGGCCCGACGCCACGCCGAGGGCTTGAACCCGACATCCTCCCAGGCCCTCGCCCAGGCAGACGCCCCCTCTGGTGGGGCGGACCAGGTGGCCGACGACGCCGAGCCGGAGGCCATCCAGGCCGCCATCGACGAGGCCGTCGAGCGCAAGGCCGAGGAGAAGCGGGTGAGCGAGCAGGAACAGTGGGTGCAACGCTCCGCGGAGGGCATCGAGTACCAGCTCGAGAAGCTCGCCGAGGAACACGGCTTCGACGAGGCGGCAGTCGCCCGGGCCCGGGAGCTGTTCGTCGACGTGCTCTACGACTCCGTGAGCCTGCGTGAGGCGATGGAGCACGACGAGCTCACGGTCAAGGAGGCCATCGTCGAAGGCAACACGATGCGCCGACAGCTGCGAGACGACCTGGTGGACACCATCGGCGAGGAGGCCACCGAGAAGCTGGGGTGGACCATCCGGCCGGGCAAGGGGTGGGCCGACGACTGAGGCGTGCAGCAAGAGGACACGTACAATCCACAAGACAGGCAGGCTTCTCGAAGGTGTATCATCCGTCGGTACTCAAGTCCGGACCGCCACCATGCCCCACACGAAACAGAAGCCGAACCTCAAACGCAAGCACCACCAGATCAGCCAGCCCACGGACTGGCAGCCCCACCGAAACGACACCGAGCGCCGCCAGCAGCGCGCGAACGCCCTCACCGGCTATGGCGTCGGTACCCGCGAAGACGACGACCACCGTCCCTTCAAGAGGCGCAAGCCCAGCGAGAGCAAGCGGAACTACCTCGGTCGGTTTCGCGACGAGCTCCCCGGGTTCTCCCAGCAGCAGCGCATGCAGCTGCTGCCCGTGAGTGGCATCAAGTACAAGGGCGATCCCTCGATCGCCGGCGATCACAGCCCCGCCATCTCCACGGTCAACAAGGTCAAGAGCAGGGAATTCGGCATCAGCGGCCGGTCGTCGTTCCAGGGTGGCTACACGCAGTCCATGGGCGAGAACGACATCCCCACCTTCCAGTTCGACACCCCGGAATTCCAGCACGACAACGGCCGCAGGAGCGACCGGGGCGCCTCGGCCCACAGCTACCTGACCACCCTTCGCGACATGAACCACGCCGGCGAGGCCGACCGGTTCGACGACATGGCGTCCCTGCTCGACGCCACCGAGCAGGCCTACTCCCCCTACGACGCGCGAGGCGACATCCAGCTGCCCGATCATGCGCCGCCCAAGTCGCACATCCACCCGCCGGGCAAGCCGGATCAGAGGCTCACGTCCCACGGCGTGCAGCCGTTCATCGGCCAGAAGATCATCAACAAGTGGTACAAGGACCAGCTCGGCTGATCGGCTCCCCACGCGTGGGCTTCACTCCGGCGTCTCCAGCCGCAACGCCTCGTCGAAGGGCTCCGCCCAGCGGATCTCCCGGGTGAAGATGACGTCGACGTCGAGATCGGCGGCCACGGAGCGGACCTCCCGCACCATGTCCGCCCGGAGCCGATCGAGGGCCGCCAGGGTCCACCCGCGCTCCGGTCCGAGTACGACGACCACGTGCACGTACCGGTAGCGACCGGTCTGCATCATGCGGACCACGGCCTCCCGGTGGGGCACCTCCGACAGGACCTCCGCAAGGGTCTCCCGCACCTCCTCCTGCAGCTCCTCGGTGGGCGGCGCGCTCAACAGTCCGCGGATGCCTCGCATGATGATGCCCCCGAGGGACGGGATCACCCCGAGGACCATCACCACCACGACCGCCGGGTCGACGAAGGGCGCCCAGATCTCGAGGGGCCCGCCCTCCATCCACCGGAGCACGCCGAAGGCGACCAGCACGGCCACCGACAGCACGCCATCGAGGAGCCAGCCCCGGGCCTCCACCCGCAACATCGGCGAGCGGGTGTGACGCCAGGCCGACCACAGCAGCATGCCGAGTCCCAGACAGCCGGCCGACACCACGGCGGCGTACAGCAGGGCCGGTCCGGACGCCACCGGCTGCCCCCCCTCGAAGATCGACTGCACGGCCGATGCCAGGGCCAGCAGACACAGCACCGTCCACAGGATGCCCTTGGCCACGTTCAGCAGGGGCTCGAACCCCACGTAGCCGAGCTGGTAGCGCTCGTCGTCGGGTCGGTGGACCTGGCCCAGCACCCACAGCGTGAGCAGGCCCATGGCCACGGAGACCAGCGAGAAGAGCCCATCCAGCAGGACGGCCCGTGAGCCGCTGAGGAAGGCGAAGCCGAACCCGAGCGCGGCCATGGTGCCCGAGCCCAACAGGGAGAACTGAAGGGCGCGTCGTTCGCGCTTTGTCGGCCCCTGTGCACCGGACCCCACGACATCTCCAATCGCCCACCAGTGGGCGTCCATTCCCTGGTTCGGCCCAACACGCCGAAAGCTTCAGTCTCGCTCGCCACCACGGATCACGCCCGCCGCGATGAGCGCGAGGCCGCCCCAGTAGGTGAGCATGACCAGCAGACGCTCCGCGGGGAGCGGCGTGATGAAGCGGTTGATGGCGATCATGGAGTCCGAGACACCGAAGCTCACGGCGCCCGCGAAGCACAGCAACGCGCCGGCCTGGGGCATCCGGGCGGCCGCACGCCACATCATCGTGCAGATGACCGCGATGTAGGCCACGACCGGGCCGGCCATCTCGCCGGCGTTGGGCAGGACCCAGGCCGCCGCACCGACGGCCCAGGCGACGAAGGGGGCCGACAGGCCGGGACGCATGCCGCGGCCGGTGCGCAGGAACGCCACGATGAACAGGATGTGGCCGACCAGGAAGGCGGCGAGCCCGAAGACGAACAGATCGGCCGTGGGCCACGCAAGGAGCAGATCCCCGAGGGCGCACAGCAGGAAGCCGATGCCCATGGGGCGCAGCATCGGCGGCCTGGCGTCACGCCAGACCCAGGCGGCGAGGCACAGCGTGGGGATGACCTTGAGGATCAGCCGGAGCCATGGGTCAGCGGGCCATCCCGACAGGTAGAGGGCGGCGAAGGAGGTACCGAGGAGCAGCAGGGTGCGGTTCATGGGGGCATCCTAGAGGAAGGGACCCGCTGACTCCAGCGCCTGCGGGCGCGATGCCTCAGTCCGTGACGGTGCCTTCCCGCCCCTGCCCGCTCCGCTGGTGCCGCCGAAGGTGCTCCTCCATGGCGGCGATCACCCCTTCGACGAAGTCCACGCCGTACAGCTTGTTGGCCGCGCCGAGGCCCCCGGGGGCGAAGACGTTGACCTCCACCACGTGCCTTCCGACGATGTCCAGCCCCACCAGGAACAGGCGATCCTCCCGGAGCATGGGCCCCACCGCCTGCAGCACCGCCCTCACCTCGTCCGACAGGTGCACGGCCTCGGCCTGGGCGCCCAGGTGCAGGTTGCTGCGGAATTCCCCCGGAGGTGGCACCCTTCTGATGGCTGCAACCTGACCATCCACCATCAGCGGCCTGCCATCCACCAGCAGGATCCGGATGTCCCCCTCGGGCGCCGTCGGCAGGTAGGCCTGCAGCATCACCGGCCCCTGGGAGACCAGGTTCTGCACCAGCGTCGCCAGGTTGCGATCGGTGTGGCCTTCGAGGAAGTACACGTCCCGTCCCTGGGTGCCCCCGAGGGGCTTGATCACACCGGGTCCGTCGATCTTCTGCAGGAAGGCCCGTGCCGTCTCGACCGCGTTGGTGACGATGGTGGGCGGCACCGTCCAGCTCGGGAAGTGGCTCAGGTACAGCTTGGTCGCGGCCTTGCGCAGGGCCGCGGGCTCGTTGAGCACGAGTCCGCCCCCTTCCCGGTAGCGCTGCAGCATGTACAGGGCGGCCTGGTGCTGTTCGAGCCGTTCGTCCTTGCCGGGGCTGGTCCGGATGAACACCACGTCGATCCGGTCGCCCTCCACCACGGCGGCGGACAGGCCCGGCAGTCCCTCCCGCACCTCGTGGACGTCCTCGAACTCCGGCAGGTGCACGGCGCGGAACCTCACCTCGTCCTGCTCGAGCAGCTCCACCCCATCCACCGGACACACCCACACGTCGTGCCCCCTGCGCTGCAGCCCCAGCAGGAGCTCGCAGGTGGTCCACGCCCCCACGACGGAGGACAGGTGGTTGAGCAGGACGAGCGCGCGCATCACTTCACGTGCATCAACGGGCTGTCATCGGCGGCGATGGTGCCCAGGTGGAGGATTCTCGCGCCCGTCGAGGCCACCGGATCGACGCTGTGGCCGATGACGATGCCGTCATGGGGCGCATGGTAGCTGTGGATGAGATCGCCGAAGGGGTCGACCAGGCGCGCGACGTCCTCGCCGCACTTCACCTTGTCCGTGACCTTCGGCACCACCGTGAGCAGGCCGCCGTGCTGGGTGTACAGCCACTCCGACCGCTCGCAGATCACGGGGTTGCCCTGGATGCGCAGGTGGGGCCTGTGAGGCACCATGTCCCACGCCTCCAGCACGGCGCGCAGGCCCTTGGCGGTGCGGTTGATCAGGGCCGTCTGGAAGCGGCTCGGGTTGCCGATCTCCACGGTCACCGCGGGGATGCCCGCCGCTGCCGCCGCGCCCCTGAGGGTGCCGTCGGAGGGTGGGTTGTGCACGATGATCTGCGGCCGCTGCAGCAGCGCCATGCGGCGGGTCTCGAGGTGCATCATGTCGGCGCGCACGTACAGGCTGTTCACGCGGCCGAAGCTCGCCGTGTGCAGATCGAGCAGGATGTCGAAGTGCTTGATCAGGCGGTTGAACACGCGCCAGGCATAGACCACGCTCTCGCGGCCCGTCGCTCGTCCGGGGAAGATGTGGTTCAGGTCGGTGCCGTCGTCGGTCCGCCTGCGCCGCATCAGCATCGACGGCACGTTCACCACCATCACGGCGGCGATGGTTCCCCGCAGCTTCTGCGGATCGATCATCTCGAACAGCTTGTGGATGGCCGGAATGCCGTTCACCTCGTTGCCGTGCACGGCCGCCGTGATGCCGCACACGGGGCCGGGCTCGGCGCCGCGCATGAGCATCACCGGCAGGCGGACGGGCTGTCCGAGACCGTCGTGGACGAGCTCGAGCCACTGCTTGCTGACCTCTCCCGGTGGAAACCGCTCGAGGATGAGGTCCCTCTCCCTGCGATCCTGGTTCATGACAGCAACATCTCCTCCGCGAAGGCAGGGTCCGGGTTCAAGCCGAAGAACAGCTTGTCCTTGAAGACCTTCTTGTCATCCACGAGCTTGAGGGCGAGACGATCGATGGCGACGGCCGCCATGCAGGTCTGCAGGTAGGCCTCCGCGAGATCGTCGAGGCCGATGCCCAGGCGGTTGAAGTCCCGGATGTCGGCCATGAGCAGGCGTGAGGGCTCGGTGTCGAAGCCCTCCCGGGTCTTGATGGACAGGTTGGTCCCCAGCATGGACCAGGAGTCCGCTCCCTCGGGCAGGTCGTACACCAGGGGTTCGCGGGCCCTGCGGGCATACATGCCCACGGGCAGGAACCCCTCCATGCCGTTGACGATCATCATCCGCATGTCGGCCACGAAGATCTCGCCCCGGGCGTTGGGCACCGTGCCCACCTGGTACATGCGGCCGCCCCGGGTTCGGCTGGTCCACCCGTGGCCGCCGATCAGGCCCTGCACGATGAACCGTTCGTACTCGTGCTCGAGCTTCATGAACGCCTCGAGCTCCTTGTCGGAGGTGATCGTGTACACCCCCTGCCCGGCATTGCTGTAGGGGTTCTTCACCACCGCGACGCCGCCCATGCGCTTGACCCACAGGGGCACTTCCGGCAGCGCCACGTCCCAGATGGTCTCCGGCGCCCGGATCTGCAGGCCGGTGTCGGCCATCTCCGCATTGAACAGATCGTAGGCCTTGCTGGCCAGCAGCTTGTTCCGCCCGCCCGCCAGGCATGCGAGCACGGGGTTGTAGATCCAGGTCTTCGTGAGGGGCGGGATGCGGTTCCAGGGCTTCTGGGTGACGTAGCGGATCGCCGCCCGGATGGGATGCCACCGGTTCTTGTACTTCACATGCAGCACGCCCTTCTCGAACTTGCCGAACCGGTCCCACGAGTCCTTGAAGAAGGGGATCCAGAACACGCGCTTGCCCGTGATCTCCGCCAGGGCGCGGGCGTACCCCACCGTCTCCATGGGGTTCTTGTCCGACAGCACCGCCAGGTCACCCTTGGGAAGGCCCTTCTGTGCATGCAGGTTGGGCAGGAAGCTGTTCTCGATGAGCACCCGGTAGCCGCCATACTCGTCGTTCTCGTCCCGCAGGGGCATCGACTTCTGCCCGGACGGGCAGCTGTTCGTCTCGACGATGACGTTGCGCTTCACGCCGTGCTCGTCGGTCACGGCGAACAGGTCGGCGCCCGCCCACCGCATCACCTGGGTGCGCGTGGTGAGCAGCTTGAGCACGGCGTCCCGATCCACCTCGGGGTGCATGTGGCTGTACCGCGCGGCGATGCGTTCGTTGCCCAGCGCGAGGAACCCCTTCACGAGGGGATGGAGCGAGGCGTTGGGCACACGCGGGTAGTAGTGATCCTCCACTTCGAAGGATCCAGGCATCACCTCCAGCACCTCCGGCTCCACTGCCATCGCGTCGTCCCCCTCACGGATACGTCCTCATGTCCCAGCCCCCTCGACACACCCGGCGCCGAGGCAAGACGGGCCTGTTCGAGGCGCTCCCGTCCACGTCCTCGGGATCGGACCCTGTGCCGCGCACGGGCCCTGAGTCGGCGTTCCTGCGGGACCTCCCCCATACGGGCACCTACGCTGCGCACCGAGGGCCCCGGGCATCGTTTGATCACATCGTCATGACATTCCGCGCACCCGTTCGGTCACGTCGCCGGAAAGTGAGCCATCCAGGCGACGAACCACTGGCGGGCCCGACAGCGTGACGACGGCAGGTTTTTCGCCCTTGTACGGAAAACCACGGACGCTAGGATGCGTCAACACCGCATGGAGGTCCTGTGAACCGCCACATGTCCCCGCTCTCTCCCATCGTGATGCTCCTCATCGGCACCCTCGCCGTGGGTGCATCGGCCGTGGCCGGCGAGGGCGACGAACCGGCGATCCACGTCGCCGGCCGGATGGCGGATCTCGACGCCGACGATGACGGCATCCCTGACGACGACGAGCTCCGCGGCGTGAAGGGCTTCGGCCCCACCGATCCCCGCAACCCCGACTCCGACGGCGATGGCATCCCCGACGGCATCGAGGTGGGCATGCCCAGCAGCCGGCTGCCCCACAAGGCCTTCGATGCCCCCTCGTGGAACCTCACCGACCCCAACGTGGTGGACACCGACGGCGACGGCCTGCCCGATGGCGTGGAAGACACCAACCACGACGGCCTGCGCGACCCCGGCGAGACCCACCCCGGCGATGCCGACACCGACGACGACGGCCTCATGGACGGCACCGAAGACGCCAACGGCGACGGCATCCTCAACGACGAGGAGACCGACCCCCTGTCTCCCGACACCGACGACGACGGCCTGTACGACGGCACGGAGGTCGGACTCGTCGCACCCCAGTCCCCGGACGGCACGCGCATCGAGGCCGGGCACTTCATCGCCGACGCCGACCCCACCACCACCACCGATCCCCTCGTGGCCGACTCCGACGGTGATGGCGTGGCCGACGGCGTGGAGGACGCCGATCGCAACGGCGCGGTCGGACCGGGTGAGCTCGATCCGAACCGCAACGAGCACGACCCTCGCACCCAGGGCCAGCAGTCCACCGCCCCTGCCCCCAGCGGTCCCCCCGCCCCGGTCCTGCCCCAGGAGGCGTCCGTGATGCCCCGCATGGATGTCGACTCGGCCGGCTGTTCTGCCCAGCCGCTCGCCCCGACGGGCCTCGGCCTGGGTCTCGGGCTGCCCCTCGCCTTCTCGCGCCGACGCCGATGAGCCGCCCCCGGGCGCAACTCCCCGGGGTGTGCCCCCACCGCCCCTGAGCCGACAGGAGACCGTCCCGCCTGCGCCCGACCGACCGGCGCCGGGGAGGTGCGCCCCTGCCGAGCCACATGACCATCCTGCTCGCCGTGCTGTCCGGCATGATCCTGGCCTACTGCTTCGTGGCCAAGGGGCTCTCACGGCTGTGGATGAGCGGACCCATCGTGGGCATGACCCTCGGCGTGATCGGCAGCAGCTGGTACGCAGGTCACGCGGAAGCCGCCGGCATGCAGGCGCCCCTCGGGGCCCTGGCCGAGCTCGCGCTCGCGTTCGTCCTGTTCCGTGACGGCGCCTCCACGGATCTGCGCGCACTGCGCAGCCTCGGCTCCATTCCCAGCCGCCTGCTCCTCCTGGGACTGCCCCTGTGCATCCTCCTGGGGCTGGTCGCCGGCGTTCTCATCTGGCCGGACGTGCCCCTGCTCGAGCTGACGGTGCTCGCCGTGCTCCTCGCGCCTACCGACGCGGCCCTCGGCAGCACCATCATGGAGCAGCGGGACGTGCCCCTGCGGATCCGCCAGAACCTCAACGTGGAGAGCGGCCTGAACGACGGTCTGTCGGTGCCGGTCTTCCTCCTGTTCCTGACCCTGGCGACGGAACAGGCCATGGCCCACCCGCTCACCATCGGCCTCACCCTGTTCGTCAAGGAGCTGGGCATCGGCGCCGCCGTCGGCATCCTCATGACGATCCTCTCGGTGCTGATCGGTCGCTGGAGCATCCGCCGTGGCTGGTTCGTCGGCGTGTGGCGGGACCTGCCCTTCCTCATGCTGCCCCTGTGCGTGTACACCACCGCGCTGTCCTTCAGCGGCAGCGGCTTCATCGCCACCTTCGTGTCGGGGGTGACGCTCAACACCATGGCCCGCACCCGGGACGAGCGGCTGCTGGAGGAGCCCGAGGCGATCGGTCAGGCGCTCTCGCTGGTGTCCTGGGCGTTCTTCGGGGCCGTCATGGTGCGCCCGCTGTGGCCCTACCTGACGCCGGACATCGTCCTGTACGCCCTGCTCAGCCTGACGGTGATCCGGATGGTGCCCGTGGTCCTGGTGCTGCTGGGGACCGATCTGCACCCGTCGGAGAAGCTGTTCGTCGGCTGGTTCGGTCCCCGAGGGCTCGCATCCATCGTGTTCATGGACATGCTCCACGACGCCAACCTTCCCCATGACCAGCTCCTGCTGGACGTGGGCACCTGCACCGTGCTGTGCAGCGTGGTGCTCCACGGACTCACGGCCACACCGCTGTCGCGGGCGCTCGTGCGGGCCGAGGCCCGCGAGAACGCCGAGGCCGCGAAAGGGAGCCCGTGAGGCGAGTTCACGGCACGCAGTCGAAGGTGGTCAGCGTGTCGAAGGTGCTGGACGTGCCGTCGCCGTCGTCCGTCACGACGCGACCGGCGAGCGCCTGCGCCTCGTCGTCCCACCAGCCGTGCCAGGAGGCCCCGGACAGCGTGATCCAGTCTTCGCCGCTGGCCTCCTGGTGGAGCGTCTCGTAGGCGATCAGCCAGCCCTCCGCGTTGTAGCGGCCCGAGGCCTCCGATCGCCAGCCGAAGGGTCCAAGGGACTCCTCCATCGTGCTGCCGATGAGGCGACCGTCGTCGTTCCACGCCCATGTATGGACCGTCCGTCCCGCCTCCACGGAGCTGCCCGGCGCATCCAGGAACTCGGTGGTCACGGCCTTCACCGGGCGGCCCTCCGGGTCGAGTGTCCAGTCCACCGTGTGCTGCACCCATCGGTCGTCCGGCTCCTCTTCGTCCCAGGCCACGATCTCGACGAGGCGCCCGTGCTCGTCGTAGGACAGCTCCTCCCAGTGCCGGTACACGGGGCCATCGCCCGTGGAGTGCTGCCCGTTCTGCTCGAGGACGGTCAGGCCGTCCGCATCCCAGGCCTTCTGGGTCACCATGCCCGAGAGCAGGTGGTTGGTCATCGTGCGCCAGGAGAGCCCCTCCTCCTCATGGTAGGCGTAGGTGTACCAGACCTCCTCCTCCGGCATCACCACGCCTTCCCACACAGGCCTGTCCTGCTCGTCCAGCCGGATCTCGTAGCGGCGTGTGAGCCGGCCGTTCTGGTAGTCCTGCCGCTCCATCGTGCGGCCGCCCCGGGTGGTCAGGCGGGAGGAGACCTCTTTCGTCGCCGTCAGGTACTCCTGGATCGACGTCTCCCCGTCCCAGGTGCGGCGGATCCAGGGTGCGCCTCCAGCCTCAGGGACCCGCCACTCGAGAGTGGAGAGCGCCACGTCCTCCTGCTGGGCCTCGATGACGTAGCCCTCGGAAGGCTGACCCTTCCACTCACCGTGGTCCATCAGGTGCTCGAGGACCTGTCCCCCCACCCACTCGTCCACCAGGCCGTCGCCGTCGTCGTCGACGCCGTTGCAGGCCTCCTGACCCGGCACGTTGGCCGACGGGGGTCTATCGAAGACCGCCGTGTCGGCCGTGTCGGCCGTGTCGGCCGTGTCGGCCGTGTCGAGGTCGTGCTCGTCTGCCGCTTCCGTGCACCCTGCCAGGGCCAACCACACCACCAGTCGTCTCATCGGACCTCCCAGATCCCACCGCGTTCTTCGGTACCACCGCTGTGGACACCGCATACATGGTGGACGGGATGCAAGTGCATGTAAATGCCAACCGACTGAAGGACCCCGCATCAACCGGTTGGCCGTACACTTTGCGGCAGGACGAGCGGGCGGGAACCACGGCGAGCAGGCGGGAACCACGGCGAGCAGGCGGGAACCACGACGAGCAGGCGGGAACCACGGCGAGCAGGCGCGCGCCAGCCCGTCCGCACGATCCCCGCCCTGAAAGGCGGCTCCGCCCGCCCATCAGACCTTGGGCCGCTCGACCCGCCCATCCGCGTGCTTCGCGAACCGGCCCTCTTCGCGCACGTGGGTGGGATCGTTGCCACCCCAGGGCCACACGCCGAACTTGCCGGCCCGGTAGTCCTCGATGGCCTGCACGATCTCGGCCTTGTTGTTCATCACGAACGGGCCGTACTTCATCACGGGCTCCCGCATGGGACGGGCCTGCAGCACGAGCACCTCGGTGGGCTCGCCCTCGGCGCCGACCATGGGCACGTCCTGATCCCCGTGGGCCTTGGCGCCGTTCCCGGCGCTGATCCGGCGGTCGCCCACCTTGAGCGCGCCCTCGAACACATAGATCATGCGCTCGACGCCGGAAGCCGCCGGCGGGAGCGTCCAGGAGGCACCCGGCTCGAGCCGCACGGTGAAGATGCCCACCTGCGCCTCGTCGCGGGACGCCCAGGAGCTCGGGGGCGGCTTGGGCGGCGTGAGCCCGTCGAGCTCACCGGCGATCACGGAGACCGAGGCGCCCTCGGGGGTGGAGAAGCCCGGGATGTCGTCGGCCCACAGCATGGTGAAGTAGGGCTCCACCATCTTGTCGGTGCGGGGCAGGTTGAGCCAGATCTGGAACAGCTCGAGGTGGTTGTCCTTGTCGCGGCGCGTGAGCGGGAACATCTCGGCGTGCTCGATGCCCCGGCCGGCCGTCATCCACTGCACGTCGCCCATGCCGTAGCGGGCCGTGGCCCCCATCGAGTCCGAGTGATCGACGTAGCCCTTGCGGACGATGGTGATGGTCTCGAAGCCGCGGTGGGGGTGACGGGGAAATCCGGGCACCACGGGCCCGTGGTACATGCTCCAGCCGTCCTTGCCGGAGAAGTCGGAGCCGATGTCGCGACCGGCCGTGCCGGTCACGGGTCCCATGTTGTCGTTGCCCTGCGGGTACCTGTCGTCGTGGTGCATGCAGAACAGGAAGGGGTCGATGGTCTGCCAGGGCTTCTGCAGCTTGAAGATGCCGATGATCGGGTCGGTGGGCATGGTGCCTCCTTGGGATGGCGCATCGTAGCCACTGCGGCCGACATGAGGGGGCTTTCAGTGGTCCGGAATTGGACCAGTGGCGCCCACCACCGGCAGGGCCGGACCTCAGTCCAGGAACGAGCAGGGTCGACACTCGGCGTCCGGCTCCCACTCACACAGACAACAGTCGAAGCCCTCCGCGAGCTCCGCCTCGCAGGCGAGGGTCTGGCCGGTCCAGATGTAGGATCCACCGGTGTCGGCCCACTCCGCGCACTGCCGGGTCGCGCGGGAATGCTCAGCCTCTTCGACCTGGCACATCCCCTGCGCGTCGGTGCGGCCCTGTCGGCAGACGATGTCGACCGAGCCCTCCACCTGGCAGCACTCGTCGTGCTCGGCCCAGTCCTCGGTGAGGCAGATGGCGTCATCCTGCTCGTCCTGCTCGTCCGCAGACACGCACCCGCAGGCGGCCATCCACGCCGCCAGAACCATGAACCTTCGCATGCAGCTCGCTCCCGTCGCAGCCCTCGCCCGAGGCGACTGCATTCCCTTGCCCGCACCTCCTCCACCCTACGATGGTTCCCGCTTCGAAGGCAATCGGGTACCTGATTCAGGCGCGCGCTACTTGAACGACCGCAACAGCGCCCAGCCCGAGAGCAGTGCCAGCACGGGGTAGATGACCAGCAGATCGGCGCGGATGTTCGCTTCCGGCGTCTGCACCTGGATCAGCCACTCCCACAGGGCGTAGGCCCACCAGGCCGCGGCGGCGGCCAGGGGCCACCGGGAGCGATCCCGCTGCGGGTTCCAGAGCTTCTGCGCGAAGTACAGGGCGACCCACATCCCGCCGACGATCACCGAGATCATGGGGTCGCCGACGAGCCAGCCGCCGAGGCCCTCGATCACGGTGCACCCACACAGGACGACGCGATCCGCCGCACGAGGTCTGCGGGGATCGGCTTGTCGTAGGGAAACTGGATCGTCCCCTTGCCGAAGGTGTAGCCACCGAGCTCGGGCGCGAACCGGGTGACGGCCTCCTCGCCGGGACCGAAGCTCAGGTGCCTGGCGTAGGCCGCGATGCCGAACAGCACCCGGCCATCCCAGAAAATGGGCACGCCCCACTTGATGCATGCCGTTCCTTCGGGGGCGATGGGCGTGAGGATCTCCATCATCTCCCGCAGGTGGGGCCGCGCCACCTCGGCGGCGGCGTCGATGTACTGGTCGATGGTGGTCGGACGCGTCCTGGCCATGAAGAGCCCCTCGTGAAGGTGTCGCTCGGAGAGCGGCGAAATCAGTCCCGCATGCCCTTTCCCTGCAGGATGGCAGGCGTCCACTTGTCGATGCGGGCCCGCCGGGTCTTCGCCTGCTTCGCGCCCGTGAAGTGCAGCAGGTAGGCCCGCTGACGGCCCGGCGTGAGGCCCTCGAAGGCCGCCATCAGCCCGTCGACCTCACCGAAGGCCGCTTCGAGCTCGTCTGGGAGGGCCTGGGGCCTGTCGGGCACCTCGACCTTGCGACCTTGTTGCTCATTGCCGATGGCCTGGGCGATGAAGCCGCGCAGCGCGGGCTCACGGTCCTCGAGGTCTGTCAGCCCGGTGAACTCCATCCGCCGACCCACGTGGGAGTTCTCGCCCGGGCGGTGCAGGTGGCCGTCCGGATCCTCCAGCAGCGCGCCCTTGAAGAACAGGAAGGCGACCTGGTTCTTGAAGGGCTGGATGATGCCGACGTTGCCCTTGCCCCAGGTGTAGCAGGGCTTGCCCCACTTGAGCGTCTCGTCGAGGCCGCAGTCCAGGGCGATGGACCGCAGCTTCTCCATCTCGGGGCGCCAGCTCCGTGCGCGTTCCAGGTAGGCGTCGACCTTGGCGTTCATCTCGGCTCGCTCCTGAAGAGGTCGAGGGCAGTGTACCGTGAGGACACGGCCACACCACCTGGGAGAGGCCGGGATGCTACAACCAGGCGAAAGGCTCGGCAGCCTCGAACGCCCCCGACACCTCGCCCGACAACGGCTCGTCCACGTACACGTCGAGGCGCTTCGACGTCGCGCCGGCCGACAGGTCGACCTTGTCGAGATCCACCCAGAACACCGTCGGGCGGATGGCCGACTCGAAGTAGTACCGGCCTTCGCCGTGGTCGGCGATGGAGCGCCACAGGGTCGCCGAGATGTTCGGGTGGTCCGGATCCTCCATGCCGAGCGGCACACTGATGGCCCTCACCTGCGAGAACACCGAGGCCACGGCCATCCTCGGGTGCTCGTACTTCGGCGAGCTCTTCAGGGCGTAGCTGAGCCGCACGAACCGGTCGGCCGCATTGATGGTGCCAGGGAGCATGCGGTTTCCGCCGATGAGATCCCAGTAGGCGTTGAGGGCGAGCTGCTGGTCGTAGACCGGGGAGTTCGTCATCACCTGGAATGCGGGGCCGTGGTGGATCACCAGCTCGCCGTCGATGTACTCCAGGATGGCCGAGTCACCCGACGGATCCGACAGGCTCAGGTGCGCCGTTGCCGCTCGCCCGTTGGGGAGCGTGGGTGCGATCACCGTGAACGGGTTCCGCTCGAGGGCCCCGACCGCCTCGTCCACGTTGGCGTAGTTGTCCAGGATGTACTGCAGCCAGGCCCCCACGGAGAGGGTCGGTCGGCCCAGCGCCGCAGCATCGCCGTAGTCCGCCTCGGCCAGGTAGAGGATGTTGCCGGCCAGACCCTTCTCGTTGATGCCGTCGGCCGTCGCCGCGTCGTAGAAGGCGGTGATCACCGAGCCGTACGTCGACGTCCAGGTGATGGCGCCGTCGCCGGTGCCCCCGTCGCGCTCCAGGCCCGCGGGAAACACCCACAGGGACGTGGCGGCGTCCGGGTCGTTCCAGTCCATGCTGCGCCCGAGGATGAAGGTGCCATAGCCGGTGGCATACAGGATGCGGGAACACATGGGTCGTCTCCGGGCCAGGTGGATCAGTGGGACAGGTCCACGGTCGGGACACAGGCCACGGGTCTGAAGGCCAACCCTCCCCCTGCGCCGGCCTCACAACCGAGTGACCGCCGGCATGGAGATGTGCCAGCGGATGGCCGCCGCCCTGATCAGGAACGTGCCGAGGATGCACAGGTTGGCCCCCAGCAGGTGTTGGGTCGGGTCCAGGTGGAGGACCGCCACGTAGGCGGAGCAGCCGAGCATGACCGGCACGGCGTACAGCTCGGGCAGCAACAACAGGTTGGGGCGCCCCGCCAGCGTGTCCCGGATGAGCCCCCCGCCGATGGCCGTCGTCACCCCCAACAAGATGGCGCCCACGTCGCCGCCCAGTCCGAGTTCGTGGATCTTGCCCGTGGCCTGGATGCCGAACATCGCCGCGCCCGCCGCATCGACGTAGAGCATCAGGTCCTGCACGTAGCCCTGCTCCAGGGGCTTGCGGGCGTAGAAGGCCACGACGGCGGCCACCAAGGCGATCCACACGTAGCTCGGGTCCTCCATCCAGAAGACCGGCACGCCCGCGATCACGTCCCGGATGGTGCCGCCGCCCACGGCCGTGATGATGCCCAGCACGGTGACGCCGAACAGATCGATCTCCCGGTCCTTTCGCACCGCGAGGACGGCCGCGGCAGAGAAGGCGATGGTGGCGCCGACGGACAGCACGTCCGCGAAGGTCGACATCTGCATGTCGGACCTCCCGTGGCGGACGCGCAGGAACGTCGTCGTCGGCACAACCACCCCATGAGGACATGGGGCGGCGGCCCTATGAAGGGTGTCGAACCGGCCTCCTGGTCAGCGGGCAGCGCCCCGCAGGATCGCCGCCTCGAGCTCCTCCGGCAGCCCCACGGCCGGTCGGCCCTCCTTCACGGGCACGCTCCCGCCGGCCGCCTGCAGCCAGGCCCAGGTGTCCCGCACCGTCTCGGCCACCGGCCGACAGCGCAGCCCTGCCTGAAGCGCCCGCGTGACGTCGCCGCGGTGGATCATGTCGTGCAGCTCGCCCGGCGGCACCCACATCGGCAGCTGGGTCCATGGCGCCGCGCCCGCCTCGGCGATGGCCTCCGGCGTCACCCAGTGCAGCCGGGCGTCCGAGCCCGTCACCCGCACGCAGGTCTCAAGCACCTCCCCCATCGTGACGGCTCCCTCCGGCGTCGTGAGGTTGAACGCCCCGGCAAGCCCTGCTGCCGCCCCATCGAGCACGAAGGACGCCAGATCCCGGGCATCGATGACCTGCACCCCGAGGTCGGCAGGCCCCGGCGCCACCACCGCGCCTCCCCGCGCGATGCGCTGCAGCCACCAGGGCAGCCGACCCACGTTCTCGTGGGGTCCCAGGATGAGCCCGGGCCGCGCCAGGAGCGCCCTGTCGCCGAAGGCCGAGGTGACCGCCAGCTCCCCTCCCCGCTTCGCCCGCGCATAGTCCTCCGACGTCTCGTCGTCGGGTGACCCGTGCACCACCGGGGCGTCCTCCGCGGCGCCCGCCGCCACGGGGAAGCGGTAGACCGACCGGCTGGAGATGTAGGCGTAGCGGCCGGCGCGAGACGCCAGCGCCCTCGCGCTCCGGTCGACCACGATCGGCTCCGCGGACCAGGTGTCGACGACGAGGTCCCAGGCCTCCTGCAGGACAGCCCGCAGCCCGTCGGTCTCACGGCGGTCTCCGTGGACCTCCCGCACGCCGGGCACGGCAGGACGCCTTCCCCGGTTCAGCGTCGTGACCGCCCAGCCGCGCCGGATCCCCTCTTCAACCACCGCCCGACCGACGAACTCGGAGCCTCCCAGGACCAACAGCTTCACGAAGCCCTCCTCGCCTTCGGTGCCGGATCCAGACGGAACATGCCCACACGTCCGGCGCCTCGGTCCGATACCGGTACCCCATCATCGGATCCCTGCACAGGAGCGCCCCATGGAACATCGACAGCTCGGCCGCAGCGGCCTCATGGTTCCCGTCCTCAGCTACGGCACCGCCACCTTCGGCGGCAAGGGCGAGTTCTTCGGCCGCTGGGGCGACACCGACGTGGCCGAGGCCCGCCGGCTCGTCGACATCTGCCTCGAGGCCGGGGTCAACTTCTTCGACACCGCCGACGTGTACTCGTCGGGCGCGTCGGAGTCAGTCCTCGGCGCCGCCATCAAGGACCGGCGGCACGACATCCTGCTGTCCTCGAAGGCCACCTTCACCATGGGCAACGGCCCCAACGACCGCGGCTCCTCCCGCCACCACCTGATCCGCGCCTGTGAGGCCAGTCTTCGGCGGCTGCAGACCGACCACATCGACCTGTACTTCATGCACGGGTTCGATGCGCTCACGCCGGTGGACGAGGTGCTGCGGGCCCTCGACGACCTGATCACCGCCGGCAAGATCCGCTATATCGGCTGCTCCAACTTCTCCGGCTGGCACGTGATGAAGAGCCTGGCCGAGGCCGAGCGCCGGGGATTCTCCCGCTATGTGGCCTACCAGGGCTACTACTCGCTCGTGGGCCGCGACTACGAGTGGGAGCTCATGCCGCTGGCGCTCGACCAGGGCCTCGGCACCATGGTCTGGAGCCCCCTGGGCTGGGGGCGGCTCACCGGGAAGATCCGGCGCGGACAGCCCGCCAAGGAGGGCCGCATCGCCTCCGGCGGGGCCGAAGGCGGCCCCCAGGTCGACGACGAGCTGCTGTACGACGTGGTCGACGTCCTCGAACAGGTGGCCACCGAGCACGACGCGAGCATCCCGCAGATCGCCCTGGCCTGGGTCCTCAGCCGTCCGGGCGTCGCCAACGTGGTCATGGGCGCCCGCACCGAGGAGCAGCTCCGTGCGAATCTGAAGGCGGCGGAGATCCGCCTCACACCAGAGCAGATCGCGCGGCTGGACGACGTGAGCCGCCGGCAGCCGACCTACCCCTACTGGCACCAGATGGGCTTCGACCGGAATCCGAAGCCCACGAATTGGTGAGGGGCGCCGGGAACGAATCCCCGACGCCCCTGGTTGGGTCGCTCTGCGCCGGGAACGAATCCGCGACGCCCTTCGATGTCGTCAGTCCTGCTCGGGCAGCTCGAGCCGCGCCACACCCTGGCTGGCGTGCTCGCCGGCCTGACGGAAGTAGCCGGTCATCCAGACCTCCTGCGGACCGACCACGAGGTCGAGGATGCCATCGTCGAGGCCCCCGTCCAGGTCATGCCAGGTGGTGCCGTCGTACCAGGCGACGAAGTTCGCGGGCTCTCCGTTGGCCTGGTTGAACAGGCCGGAGACGTAGAGGCCACCGCGGTGCACCTCGGCGAGTTGGGCCGAGCCGGCACGATCGTTCCACTGGTCCGTCCAGCGCAGGCCCTCGATGGTCCCGAGCTCGTAGGTGGTGACATCGTAGGTGATGAGGGTGGCAGGTTCCTCCACGCCGACCACGGGCACCCCGTCGACGGAGCCGCGCATGTAGGAGCCGGCGATGACGAGCTGGTCACCGAACGCCGTCAGATCGTGGATACCTCCCGAGATCTGGGGCTCGGCCGCCCAGGAGGTGCCGTCGTAGGACAGCAGGTTGCTCTCCTCGTCCCAGAAGCGGCCCGCCGCGTAGAGCAGGTCGTCGGGACCGATGGCCGCCACCTGCACGGGTCCGATGGACTCGAAGCCCATGCTCTGCAGACCCAGCTGGGGACTGTAGCGTGCGAGGTAGCTGGCGGTGCTCGTCACGAAGTCACCGTACAGGTACAGGTAGTCCTCGGTGGGCACGATGCCGCGGACGTAGGCGTCGGTGTGGCCAAGGAGCGGCACCACGATCTGCCAGGCGTCACCCTGGCGGCGGACGACGGAGCCCTGTGTCCCGTTCTCGAGCTGCAGCGCGCCGACGACCAGCAGGGATCCGTCCACATCACGCTCCACCGCCGTGGCGGTGCCGTACAGCCCTTCGACCGGCGTCCAGCCGCTGCCGCTCCAGGTGGCGGCCAGGGAGGCGGTGCCATCTGCCTGCAAGGCATTGAACACCCACAGGGTGCCGTCGTTGTCGCGCTCGATGCGCGCGTCCTGACCCAGGAGGCCGAAGTACGACCCCTCGTCGACGACGGACTGGTAGTCCTCGCCGTCGAACAGCGCGAGACCCGGCGCAGACTGGCTGCCGTAGCCGCCGACGGCAGGCACCTCGCTGAAGACACCACCGACCCACAGGGCGCCATCACCGGCGTCTTCGATGACGAACACGCCTTCCATGTCACCCGCGACCGGGCCCAGGACCTCGCTGGGGCCACCGGTGGTCAGTGCCGACCACTCGGATCCGTCCCACTCGGCGATGTTCGTGGCCACGATGCCGCCCACGGGCTGATCGCCGTCGAACATGGTCACGCCTGCACCCGCGAACTGGCCGCCGATGAGGAAGCCGCCGTCACGGGTGGGCACGATGTCCCGCACCAGCGTAGAGAGACCGCCCGCGACGCCGCGGAACGGACCGGGCACCCAGTCCTCGCCGTCCCACTGCAGCAGTCCGGTGGTGAACTCCAGGCCAGTCTCCGAGGTGTTCACGACCATCTTGCCGGCCGCGACCCAGGTGCCGTCGGAGAGCTGCTCCACGTCGTAGACGTCGGTCTCGACGGTGCCCATGCCGTTCCACTGCTCACCATCGTAGCAGCGCACGGCCGCGTACTCGGACGCGGTGGTCGAGACGGACACCGGACCGATGCCACCGCCGCCGCCGAAGGCGCCTGCGGCACACAGGCCCTCGCCGTCCCAGTCGAACAGCTTGTAGACCTTGGTCTCGCCCTCGATCAGGCCGACCGGTGACCACGTGACACCATCGAAGCGGGCCACGCCGGTGATGGACACCCCGTCGACCTCGAAGAAGCTGCCGCCGATGATCACGTCACCGTCGGGCTCCACCTTGAGGGACTGCACCGCACCGCTGGTCTCGGCCAGCACGGACCAGTCGGAGCCGTCCCAGCGGTACAGGTAGCCGGTGAAGGTGTCGAAGTCGTAGGCGGCGGCCAGGATATCCCCCGAGGCGTCGAGCGCCAGGGCGTTCACGGTGCCATCGAGGCCATCCCCCATCGGGAGCCATGCCTCGCCATCCCAGCGGGCGACGTTGTCGTAGGGCTCCTGGCCGATGTAGGCGAAGCTGCCGGCCACGATGGTGTCACCCGCCCCGTCGACCACGATGGCGCGGACGGACGCCACCGAGTCGCCCAGGAAGCCGGGCAGCGAAAACGCGTCGGAGTACGTGCCGGCCGTGGGGTCGACCGGACCGCCATCGTCGATGGGGGGGCTCACGCCGGTGTCGTTCCCCTCGTCGGTGTCCTTGACGTTGTCGGGATCCTCGGTGGCACAGGCCGCGAGGGCGAGGACGAAAGCAGGCCACCAGTGCCGCAGCGTCGAACGACGAACAATGAATCTCATCTTCTCCTCCTTTTGCTCCTCGCGACGTATCGCGAGGGCAGCAGGAGGCTCTTCTCCGTAGGTTTGAAGAGGTCTTTGGCGATGAAGGCCGGAGACGGCTGCTCACATTATCCTGGTCGGAATTCAAGCCGTTTCCATCGGGAACTCCGCAGAACACAGGCGGGAAGCCGTCAAAAAACAGGACAAGAATCGTACTCGTTGCAGTCATCGGATGTCGTGGGATCCCGTTCGTTTCTGATAGTTCCTCAGGTTTTGGCCCATCCTCCTCGCGCACGACGGCGAAACCGGCCTGTTCGGCGCGGCGATGCACGGATTCGGGACGGGCCCGGAGTCGTCGTTCATGAGGAGAGCCCCGGCCCACCCAGGAGGATCCCCGGCCCATGGCAGACCGCTCCCCCACAAGCCGCCTCGTCGACATGCTCGCCGGCCGGCCACCGGGCCCCCGCTCCCTGGGGGCGCAGGTCCAGCGCGCCCGCACCTACCCGCCCGTGCACCCGAAGGGCTGGTACCAGGTGGCGCGGGTCGCCGACCTCGACAGGGGTGAGGTGGTCCCGGTGCGCCTGCTCGGCGAGGAGGTGGCGCTGTTCCGCACGGCCTCGGGCGCCATCCACGCCCTCGATGGCTACTGCCCCCACATGGGCACCCACCTTGCCAGCGGAGGCACCGTCGAGGGCGAGTGCCTGCAGTGCCCCTTCCATGGCTGGACCTTCGACGGCCAGGGGGCGGTGCGGGACGTGCCCTACCAGGATCTGACCCCGAGGATCTGCGCGCGGACCTGGCCGGTGTGCGTGGCCTACGGCCTCGTCTTCCTGTGGCACGGCCCCGTGGACGACGACGGCAGGCCCCCCTACACCCCGGACTTCTGGCCCGAGCTCGACACCGACCGCTTCGTCCTGCGGGGCCGGTACGCGCCGCGGGACATCGGCATGCACCTGTCGGAGTTCGCCGAGAACGCCGTCGACGTGGCCCACTTCCCCAAGCTGCACGGCCGCATGCACATCCCGTGGACCCGCTGGCACGTGCCCGGGATGTCGGTGTTCCACGTGGCCGACTGGAAGGTCGACGAGCAGCATCCCTTCCTGTCGCACTTCCTCAACGACGCCACCCTGGGCTTTCGCGGCAAGGAGCTGCCCCAGACCGGCGCCCACGCCGACGCCACCTTCGTCGGCCCCGCCAGCGTGGTCATGTTCCGCCTCACGGTGCGCGATCTCGGCGACGTCATGATCGCCCAGACCCACACCCCGCTCGAGGCCCCCGGCGACCCATTGCGCCTGCGGGTCCGCTTCACCTGGTGGTCCGAGCGCAGGATGAGCCGCTTCTTCACCCACTACATCGTGGGCAACTGGGTCTCCCAGTGGTGGCAGGACGTGGGGATCTGGGAGAACAAGGTGCGGCTGGAGAAGCCCAAGGTGGTCGGCGGCGACGGGCCCGTGAACAAGCTTCGGGCCTGGTATGGGCAGTTCTATGAGGGGGTGGAGAGCCCGTGAGCCACGGGAGAGGCCCTGCGCAGTTCGTCAGGTCGAACCGTCAGCCCGTCAGCGGAAGGACGAAGTCCGCCACCCCGGTGCGCTCACGCCAGCCTCGCTTGGTGTAGAACCCGCGCTGGTAGGACGCGCGGTCCCTCAGGTTCACCAGGTGCAGCCGCGAACAGCCCCTGCCCGCGGCCTCCAAGGTCACGGCGTCGTTGCACGCCTCCTCACCCTGGGGGCCCGAGGCTCCGGAGCTCGATGTGCGGGTGCCGAAGGACGGCGAAGTGTAGCAGACCGGCTGCGGTGCCCGGCCGGCCGATGTCGGCGTGGGCCGCGCGCCAGGCCGGACACCCGTCAGGGTAGGCGCCGACAGCCATCAATCGAACAAGCCGGAGGTCGCGATCGGCCGGACGAAGCGATGGGCGGACAGATCCTCGTTGCTCACGTTGAAGTACACGATCACCAGATCCCGAGACGGCGAGACGTACAGCCCCTGGGACATCAGACCGAACTTCATCATGTCGCCATCGGGCCACACGAGGTCCCACTGCCGGCTGTTGGCGATGAAGTCGTCCGTTCCCACACGGTCCGCGAACACGGGACCGTCGAAGCCGGCCATGATGAACGCATGGGTCCGCACCTCGTCGTGGATGCGATCGAGGATCTCGTCCGTCACCACCTTCTCGACCGCGATCCTGTTCCAGCTCGGCGTGTAGAGCATTCCGAACCGTGCGAAGTCCCGCAGGTTGCTGGACACCAGCCCGTGGGCCGCCGCGATGCCGTCCGGGGTCAGGTGCAGCTGCAGCGCCCCCTCGGCTCCCACCTTCGACCACACCCGGCGGTCGAAGATCTGGGGCCAGCGCTCCTGCTCCACCGCCTCTGCCAGGATCACCAGCACCTGGGTGAGTCCGGAGGCGTACTCGAACGCCAGCCCGGGATCGGCCTTTCTGGGTGTGCTTCGGAGCACGTCCCGCAGCAGCTCGACGCCCCGGGTCTCGTTCTCGAAGCCGAACTCCGCCTCGTACACCCGGCGTGCGATGTTGTCGGGATCGAACCGGGACTCGGTGGTGTCCTCGAGATCCATGCCACTGGCCATGTCCATGACGTCCCGCGTGGTGACGCCGTCCCAGGCCGTGCCCTGGAAGTCCTTCAGGTACCTCGTGATCGGCGCGTTCTCATCGATCCGTCCCTCGCTGATCAACTGATCGATCACCAGGCTGGCCATGGGCTTGGCGCAGGACATCCACAGGTGGTGATCCTCGGGCCGCATCCGCGGATACTTCTCATAGACGATGTCGCCCTTGTGCACGACGAGGAACGCCTGGGCAGAGTCGGCCGTGGCGAGGAAGTCATCCAGGGCAAGCCGCCCCCTCAGCTCGCTCACCTTCATCATCTTCGCCTTCACCCGTCCGATCTCCGGCATGGGTCGCACGCCCAGCGGCATCACGGGTTGGTGCGCAGGCAGGATGGCCGTGGGCATGAACTCGGACGCCCGCATGTTGAAGTAGGCCGAGACGTCACCGCCGCTGAACAGCTCGCTGTAGTCCGCCTGTCGCGTCTTCTTCTCGAGCGCCATCGGGAAGCCGTCGACGAACGCGTCGAGCGGCGTCGGTTCGTCCGCCACGGCCAGTGAGGTGGCCAGCAGGCACAGGGTTGCTGCCAGGGTGGTGCGAAGCATGGGGATGTCCTCCGGGTCGGCCGTGTTCGTGGGATCCGGGGCAGGTTCTCGTGGCCCCCGCACCCTGTTCTCGTTCATGAAGTGGGCGAGGCGTCACTTCCGCTTCGGGCGCGGCCTGCGGGACTTCTTCTCGGGCGCGTCCTCGTCGTCTCCCACTTCGTCGAAGTGGCCGGATGTCGCGATGGCGCGTGCGAAGCGGTGACCGGAGTGATCGTCGTTGTTGACGTTGAAGTAGACGATCACGAGGTCACGGGAGGGCGAGACGTACAGGCCCTGTGTCATCAGGCCGCCCTTCCACATGTCGCCGTCGGGCCAGATGACGTCCCACTGCCGGCTGTTGGCGATGAAGTCGTTCGAGCCGAGGTAGTCCGCCATCACAGGCCCATCGAAGCCGGCCATCATGAACTCGTGGGACCGGACGCCGTCGTGGATGCGATCGAGGATCTCGTCCGTCACCACCTTCTCCACCGCGATCCTGTTCCAGCTCGGCGTGTACAGCATGCCGAAGCGGGCGAAGTCCCTCAGGTTGCTGGACACGAGCCCGTGCGCCGCCACGATGCCGTCCGGCGTCATGTGCAGCTGCAGCGGCCCCTCGGCGCCCACCTTGGACCACACACGCCGGTCGAAGATCTCGTGCCAGCGATCCCCCTCCACCTCCTCCGCCAGGAGCACCAGCATCTGGGTCAGGCCCGAGGCATACTCGAACGCCTGCCCCGGCTTCTCCTTGGCCGGCGTGCTCCGCAGCACGTCCCGCAGGGTCTCCACGCCCCGGGTCTCGTTCGGAAAGCCGAACTCGGCCTCGTAGACCCGTCGCGCGATGTTGTCCGGGTCGAAGCGGGACTCGCTCGTGTCCTCCAGATCCATGCCCGTGGCCATGTCGAGGACATCGCCGGTCGTGATGCCGTCCCAGTCGGTGCCCTGGAAGTCGGTCAGGTACTTCGTGATGGGCGCGGTCTCGTCGATCCGCCCCTCGCTGATGAGCTGGTCGATGACCAGGCTGGCGGTGGGCTTGGCCGCCGACATCCACAGGTGGTGATCCTCGGGCCGCATCCGCGGGTACTTCTCGTAGACGACGTCGCCCTTGTGGACCACCAGGTAGGCCTGCGCGAAGTCGGACTTCTCCAGGAACTCGTCCAGCGTGAGGGGGCCGTCGAGCTTGCTCTCGGAGGGCAGGCCGACCTTGATCGCACCGATCTCGGGCATCGGACGGGACCCCAGCGGCATGAGGGGCTGGTGCGGTGGAAGGATGGCGGTCGGCAGGAACTCGGAGGTGCGGACGTTGAAGTAGGCAGAGACGTCGCCGCCCCTGAACAGCTCGGTGTAGTCCGCCTCGCGGGTCTGCTTCTCGAGCTCCATCGGGAAGCCGTCGACGAACTCGTCGAGAGGCGTACGCTCCTGCGCAGTGGCCACCGACGCCGCCTGCGCGACGAGGAAGGTCAGGGAAGCTGCAAGCGGGGTGCGAGACATGATTCCATCCTGGGTGCTGTGAGGTCGACGTGGTACCACCGCCTTCGTGCGTGGGAAGACGATCAGGCTCCCTCCGGTATCGGCCCGGTGTGGCGCGCGGTTGACCGGGCGGTGTCGGCGCTGGAGGGTGATCGGGGTGCACCTGAACCGACGCCATCGGCGTGATGGCCCTCCACGCCGCGGCCTTCGGCATCGTGCGATCCATCCACGCTGGAATGATCCTCCATCCCCTGCTCCTGCGATGGTCGTACAAACATCCAGAGCGCGTACCCACCCACCCGCAGGTAAAGCACACTTGACACACGCGTCGGCTCCAGGCTATCGGTGCCGTGTCAAGCAGACTTGTCTTCGAGTCTGTTTTCCTTGTCATCATGGCAAGGACACATGACACAGCGAGGCATCCATGACGTCCAATGCATCCTGGGCCGCACAGAACAAGGCCAACACCCACCGACTCCGGAACTGGACCTTCGCCTGGGTCCTGACCACTGCCCTTCTCGCCTTCGGACCCCGGTTCCTCTGGGACTACCAGGCGATGTTCACCGTCGCGGCGCTCCTGCTGAACGTCGGGGTGGGTGGCGGCATGATCCTGGCCAACCGGGCGCACCTGCAGGGCCTGGACGAGCTGCAACAGCGCATCTTCCTCGAGGCCGCGGCCATCACCCTGGGCGTGGGCCTGGTGTTCGCCTGCGCCTACGATCTGCTGGACTCCGTCCAGCTCATCGCCTTCGAGCCGGAGATCGCCCACGTCGTGATCGTGATGTGCCTGACGTTCCTCGGTGCCATGATCGCCGGCCACAGGAAGTACCAATGAGAAACCGCCTGAAGGTGCTGCGCGCCGAACGCAACTGGACCCAGGCGAAGCTCGCAGAGGAGCTGCAGGTCTCCCGGCAGACCATCAACGCCATCGAGAAGGGCAAGTTCGACCCGAGTCTGCCCCTGGCGTTCAAGACGGCGCGGTTGTTCGGGATGGCGATCGAGGAGATCTTCCAGTTCGACGAAGAGGCCTGAGCGGATCGAGGGCCTGAGGCCAGGGGCGGGTCTTGATCCTCGTGGTGGGCATCCAGACCAGGGCGGCCTCCTGCCGAGCCACTACGAGGACGTGTCCGCCTCGGTCCTGTCGCGAACGGCCCGCTGGGCCGACGGCATCACCATCGCCACACACGCGGCCAACAGGCTCAGGGCGCACGTCACGAGGAACGCAAGGTCCACGGCGGGATGGGGACGTAGCTGCAGCTGCCCCGTGCCCAGGATGCCGACCACACCGAAGAGCCCGGCGACGCCGAACAGCGCCGAGAAGATGACGCCGACGATCCAGGCCCACCGGTCCGCGCGCAGCAGCCCCCAGGCGACGACCGCGGCCGCGAGGATGCGCAGCACCACCTGGAGCAGCTCCGACCGGTCGCCGCTCCAGGAGAGGTAGTAGAGCCCGCTCGCCAGGAGGAGGACGGCGTACAGGGCGAGGAAGGCGGCGGCGAGACGCAGGTTTCCCATGGGGACTCCGGAGGTCGGGGCCTGGCGCCGGCAAGCCGTGCAGGCGTCCGGCTCACGAGCCAGACACCAGGGCCAGGCACGCGCCTATCGGATCCCGGACAGCGACCTGGACCACCTCACCGTGTGGTCCCTTCCGTGTGTGGATGACCTCGCCGCCGTGCTCGTGGACCCGCGCAAGGCTCTCGGCGAGGTCTCCGACGGGCAGGCAGAGCATCCACACGGGCGGCAGGCCCCGGTTCTCCCCACGCGCATGGCGGATGCCGGCGACCGGTACGCCGTCCGGGGTGCAGAGGACATGGTCGACGTACCGCCCGTCCTCATCCTCCTTCTCGACGTCCCGCACGGTCCACCCGACCACCGCCTGGTAGAAGTCCCGCGCCTCGTCCGCGTTCGGGACGGTCAGATCGAGCCAGGCGATCCGTCCCACCGCGGCGGACGAGGAGCCGGCGTCACCGGCCAGATCCGCCTCCAGGGCCATCGCCGGGATGATCCCGAAGGCGGCACCGTTGGGGTCGACCAGCACGGCCCACTGGCTCTGTCCGCCGTCGTCCTTGTGGTGCATGAGCGCCCGGCCGCCTCTCGCCAGCGCCTGCTCCACACTGGCGGCGACGTCGGCGACCTGGATGTGCGGCATCCACTGCAGCGGGAGGTGGGCGTACGCCGGGACGCGCTCACCGAGGCCGATGATGGGCGTGCCCTCGTTGTTCATCAGATCCTCGCGCCACAGGGGCGAGTTCCCCGTGGTGAGGATCCGCGCGTAGAACTGCAGCTCGCGGGGGTGGTCGGGCACGGCGATGTCGGCGCTCAGGATGCGGCCGACGTGGGGGCTGTGTGATGGGGGCACGGGCGGAATCCTCGGTGTGGGTCGCCAGGCACGGCGGTGGCCACATGATACCCGCCACCGGCCGCCCTACCCGCCGAGTCCCCTCTCCGCGACGACGCGCTCGTTGATGGCGGCGGCGCGCTGGGCGGCGGGACGGGCGTTCAACCGCTCGATGTAGTCGAGGAAGAGGGGCTCGGGTGGCAGCATCTTGAACTGCACCAGGAAGCGCAGCGTCGAGCCGAAGCACACGTCCGCCATGGTGAAGCGATCGCCCAGCAGCCACGGGCCCTCACCGATCGCTGCCCGCGTGGCGGCGAGCATGGCCTCCCAGCTGCCCCAGCCCACGGACACGGGGTTGACCTCCCACCCCGAGGCACGGGTGGCGGCCGCGGGTTCCATCACGCTGGGTCCGAACAGGATCCAGCGGAGGTAGGCAGCCCGCGCAGGGTCGTCGAGCTCTGGAGCCAGGTGGCCGGGGCTGTAGCGGTCTGCGAGGTACAGACCGACCGCACCGGTCTCGGTGACCAGGGCGTCGCCGTCGACGAGCGTGGGGATCTTGGCCATGGGGTTGAGTGTGCGGTACGCGTCGGAACGCTGTTCGAGCTTCTTCAGGTCGACGAAGGAGAGCTCGTAGCCGGTGCCCTCTTCGAGACCGAGCTCTTCGAGCATCCAGACGGCCGCAGCGGCGCGGGAGTACGGGTGGTGGTACAGCTTGATCATGGGATGGAGTCCTCGTGGCCATCGACGGCCAGGGACGTTGTCACCCGAAACCCTGACGGTTCCTGTCAGGGTCATCCCCGCAGACCTGTTATCGGTGACAGAACCTGTCAGGGTACCGGAGGACAGCAAGCTCATGAACACCGCTGCTCGCCGTGATCGACTCCTCAACCTGCTCCATCGCGGCGCCACCACGGTTCCCGCCGTGGCGGACAAGCTCGGGGTGTCCGAGCGCACCGTGTACCGCGACATCTCCGCGCTCCGGGCGTCTGGCCACACGGTGCACGCCACCCCTGGCCCCGGAGGAGGCGTTCGCATCGCGCCAGACAGCCGGCCCCGCGCCGTGCACTTCGAGGTCGACGAGATCATGGGCCTGACCCTGTCCGTCGCCATCTTGAAGGCGACGCCGCACGTGCCGTTCGCCCGGAGCGCCGAGGCCGCCCTGGACCGCGCCCGACGGGCCCTGTCTGCAGACCGACAGCGGGCCATCCAGCGGCTGCAGCGTCGTGTCCTCATCGGAAGACCCGCGAGCGACCGCACGAAGCTGACGTTGGGCACGGTCGACGAGGAGCTGCTGGCCGTCTTCGAGCGCTGCTTCACGGGCGGCAGGGTCCTGGCGTTCGACTACGCCGACGCCCATGGCGTGCCCAGCTCCCGACGGATCGAGTGCATCGCCCTCGTGCTCGAGGCCCCCTGTTGGTACGTCGTCGCGTGGGACCTGGACAAGGACGCGCCCCGGACCTTCCGGATGGACCGCATGTCGGCGCCTGTGAGTGCAGGAACCTTGAGCGAGACCCACTCCCTTGCCGAAGCCATGGACCACACCTGTCCCGAGGCGTACGGGGCCTATGGGGACTGGGTGGGGACGCCGATCGGGTGACGGACGTTCGCCACGCCGTGTGGAGCTCGTTTCGTGAACCACTGCGTCTCACCACACCGCGGTGGGGTGTGCGGTACGTCAGGATCGTCCGCTCGACGCAAACGTCCGGACTGTTCCTGTTGTCCGGTGAACCTGGACCGATGCGTACTGCACCCTGAAACCACCAGCGTCACGGAGCCTACAGTGCCTTCATTCTTCAAGAACAACCAGATCAAGAAGCTCGAGAAGAAGCACGCGAAGCTTCTCGAGGAAGCGATGCAGGCCCAGCGGAGGGGAGACATCCAGGGCTACGCGAAGCTGACGGCCGAAGCGGAAGAGGTCTACCAGCAGATTCAGGGCATGGGCTCGGAGGAGAGCTGACGAGGTGGGGGTGGGTGCTGGCGGTCAGCGCGTGAAGCGCGGAGGGGGGCCGGCCGCATGAGCCGTGACCTTGCGCCGAAGATCCGGACCACCTGGATGGACGGCAGCTTGAAAGGCCCACCGGTTGCAGGGGGTTGGCCGGATGCAGGCTCTCCCACACGATCACCGGAGATGGTCGACGATAGCTCGTGCGGCCACCTCTTCCAGCTCATGCCCGGTACTGAACCAGACCACCACCGCGTCCACCGACGGCGAGACGTAGATCCCCTGCCCTCCCACGCCCCCCTTGTACAGGTCGCCGTCGGGGAAGACGATGTCCCACTGGTAGCGGTTGGCCAGTCCCTGGATGTCCGGAAACGAAGCCTGCATCTCGCGGCCGACGAAGCCCTCGAGGTAGATCTCCGGTCGACCGCCCTGCTGGATGGCATCCATGAGCGCGGCAGGGATGATCCGTTCCTCGCTGACCTTGTGCCAGCTCGGCGTGAAGAGCATGGCGAAACGACCCATGTCACGCAGCGTGCTGTTGACGAACCCCCAGCCGTTCCCGAGCCCGTACCGGGTCACGCCCACGAACGCGTCGTTCTGCGCGCCGATCCTGCGCCAGATCCGGTCACCGAACACCTCGTTCAGGGTCTGACCGGTCACCTGGTTCACGATCAACTCGAGCACGAAGGGATTGATGGAGTTGTATTCGAAGGCCGTGTAGCCGGGCTTCACCCGCTTCATGCTGCGCAACACGTCGTAGGGCGACTGGCCGAGGTGGTCCTTGTCCTCGAACAACCCGATGCTCACGGCCCACTTGTACCAACCGCGCACAGGGTTGGAGCGTGCGTCGTCGTTGGGCTCCTCATGCTCGGTGGAATCGAGTCCGGTGGCCATGTCCAGGGTCTCCTCGACGGTCACCGTGTCCCAGGCGGAGCCCCTGAGCTCCGGCACGTAGGCGGACACGGGCTTGCCGAGGTCGATCCTCCCTTCGAGCGCCAGCAATTGCACCACGGTGCCGGGCACGACCTTGCTGCACGAGAACCACTGGTGCTTGTCGAAGGGTCGCATCGTCTTGTACCGCTCGTACACGACATGGCCCTTGTGGAGCACCAGCAGAGCGTCCATCTGGCTCCCATCGAAGTGCTCATCCACCGATTCCGGTTGCAGGCCGGGGCGGGTGAACATCACCTGGCCGAGGGTGGGCTCGATCCGCTCCGGCAGCTCGCGGATGGGGCCGTCTCGGGGGATCTGCAGGGTGTATTGGAACCCGGACAGGTTCTGCCACGCGTACAGGGTCTTGTCGCTCGCCACCTGGAGCTGCACCACATTCTCGGGTGTGTGGAAGTACGCGAAGATCTCCCGGACCTCGGCCAGCGGCGTGTCGCGGGACACGATCCTGTGCCCGGATGGTTCCTCAAGCTTCATGGCTGTCCTCCTCTTGCGTGATCCGGTTCCCCTCGGGAATTCCCACCGATACGTCAGGCCGTGGCGACGCCCCCCGCCGTCCCGCAGCTCGTGCCCGGACGGCTCGTCCGAAGCCGTTCGAGGTCGGCCCTGCCCACAGACATCACGTCGGGTCCTGGTGCGCGTCGGCCTCCAGGCCGAAGTGGTCCATCGCCGCATGGATGCAGCACTCGTATTCATGCGCCTCCGTCGGCGTCAGCTTGCCCAACGGATTGACCTCCGAGTCGTTCATGCAGGTGTAGGTCCTGCCGTCGAGCTGCTTGACGAAGTCGTCCTTGACGGCCTGGAGCAGGTCGGGGTCGGTGAGTAGATCGAGGCCGGTCGCCGCCAGGACCTTTGCAGCCTGAATCGTCGCCTTTCGGCCGATGCTCATGCCGTTGCAGGCGGTACACCCCCACTGATGCGGCGGGATGTTCCGTGGCCAGGAGCTGTACAACGCGCCCATCGTGGGGACCTGCCAGCTCACATCGCCGACGTCCGACGAGCCGCCCACCTCGACACCGGTGGGCACCGGCTTCACATCGTCCGCCATGCCCACCTCGGGCTGGCCCATCTCCTTCTGGATGGCCTTGGCGTAGGCCTGCTCCTCGTCCGTCCAGGCGATCGGGAAGTAGCGGTTCAAGTGCTCGGTCATGCGCGCTGCGAGCACGTCGTTGGGCAGGCAGTCGTAGATGCCGCCCAGGTTGGTGACCGCTTCGGTGGTCTGGGTGCAGAGCGCCGCGCCCTTGGCCATCTGCGTCAACCAGTCCTTGTACTTCAGCACGTTCTCCGCACTCGGCCCGCGATACCGGATGAGCACCTTCGCGTAGTCGGGAATCACGTTGACCGCCAGTCCGCCGTCGAGGATCTGGTAGTGCAGACGTGCCGTCGGCAGCATCTGCTCCCGCATCATGTTGGCGGCGACCAGGAAGATCTCCGCGGCATGCAGGGCGCTGCGTCCATCCCATGGCGCCTGGCCCGCATGGGACGCGGTACCGTGCCACTCGACCCAGAGATCCATGGCGGCCGTGGAGTGGAAGTTCCACACCGCGTTCTCCGACATGGGGTGGTTGTGCAGACAGACGTCGAGATCCTCGAACGCCCCGGCGGCTGCCATGTAGTTCTTGCCGTTGAGACACTCTTCCGCGGGACACCCGACGACCTTGAGCGTCCCTGCGATGTGGTTCTTCTCCATGTGGTTCTTGAGCGCCATCGCGGCCCCGAGTGAGGTGGACGCAATCAGGTTGTGGCCGCACCCGTGTCCATTGGGGTTGCCGCTCTTCGCCGGCGTGTGCGTGGGAACCGTGTCGTTCCCGAGTCCCGGCAGGGCATCGAATTCAATCAGGATGCCCAACACCGGCGAACCGCTGCCCCAGGTGGCGATCCAGGACGTATCCAGGCCACCGATGCCCTTGTCGCTGATCGCAAAGCCGCCCTTCTTCAGGGTCCCGGCCACATAGGTGGAGCTCTGCAGCTCCTTGTACGACAGTTCTGCGTACTCCCAGACCTGCGATGCGACATCCCAGATCGTATCGGCCAGTGCATCCACTTCCTTCTCGAGCGCCGTTGGGTCCTTCATGTTCCTTCTCCGGTGTTCGTGGTCCTCGTCTTCAGCCGCAGCACCGACGCGCCCACGAGCCCGCAAGGGGGGCTCCATGGCGCACGGCACATGTTTCCGGTCGCGTCGTCGATGCCAGCCGGCGTCGTGCCACCCGCCATGCCTCCCATGCAGGTGTGCAGCCCAGCCCCTATGCCAGGAATCGGTAGGGCTCCGCCGGTCTGAACTGAGCGGTGACGTCGCCCGCCAGATCGATCGTACCGGACACGAGCAGCTTGGAAGGCTTCGTGCCGTCACTGAAATCGACCTTGCGGAGATCCACCCAGAAGGAGAGTTGTGTCCGTCAATGTGGTGTACGAGGAATCTGACCTTGCCCCCATTTGACGGACCACTCTGCGAGGCGGCTGTCTCCAGTGCAGCCTGGTACTGGGATTCAAACCTGATGGGCGTCTGGTGCCCGATGGTCGAATGACGCCTCTCGGCGTTGTAGTAGCGGTGGATGTAGTGACTGACAGTCCTGCGAGCGTGGGGAAGGTCACGCCAGGGCGTCTCGGGAACGAGTTCCTGCTCGAGCGTGCCGAAGAAGCTCTCCGCCACAGCGTTGTCCCAGCAGTTGCCCTTGCGACGCATGCTCTGGACCATGCCGGCCTCGCTCAGCACATTCCTGTAGGCATTGCTGGCGTATTGGGAGCCTCTGTCGGAATGGTGGATGATGCCACGGAGATCGCCTCGGGTGGCCGTCGCACGTGAAAGCGCCCGAAGGCATATGAAGCCCTGCGCTTGCAGGGCCTTGGTGATGCGTGGCGAGCCATAGCGGCCCTTGTGGCGCCGGTGAACGGCCTTGACGTGGACCAACAGTCCAGCATCGCTGGCGGCCCCCATGTGTGACTTCCCACGGCGTCATTCGTAGTAGGCAGAGCGCGAAACCCGAAGCACACGGCGGCCTTTCCGCCATTCGTCCCCGTCAGCTCACCTGCGCGGGCCTTCTTGCACCAGGCGCCGACAAGTGCGCGGTCGATGCCGATGTCTGCCGCTACCTGGCCCACCGACATGTCCTCTTCCTCGACGAGGCGGACCGCTTCCTTTTTGAACTCGAGCGTGTACGAACGTCTCTGCCCGGCCATGGGGCCCTCCTGGTTGTCCACTACCAGGGTGGTCCGGCTCCTGGGGCAAGGTCAGGGTGAGGCGGCAAGGTCACCCCTGTCCACCGCCTCCCAGGCAGAATACGAGTGCCCATGTCCAAGATCACGCTGCGCGGGGCCTACGCCCACAACCTCAAGCACATCGACCTCGACCTGCCCCACGGCCAATGGATCGCGCTCACAGGGCTCTCGGGCTCTGGCAAGACGACCCTGGCCACCGAGGTGCTCCACCGGGAAGGGCGGCGTCGCTACCTGGGTGCGTTGTCCCCCAAGGCCCGTCAGCATCTGGGGAAGATGGGGCACGCCCAGGTGGACCACCTGTCGGGACTCCCGGTCACCCTGGCCACCGGCCAAGGCAGCCTCACACCTCACGCCCGCTCCACCGTGGGCACCTTGGTGGGCCTGCTCGACCTGCTCCGTCTGTTGTACGCCCGCGTCGGCACGCACCCCCACGTGGCCCTGACCCGCGCCCACTTCAGCTTCAACGATCCGGCGGGCGCCTGTCCTGCCTGCAAGGGCCTGGGCGTCGAAGACCTCGTCGACCCGCAGTTGCTGGTGGCGGATGCCAGCAAGTCGATCCGCGAGGGCGCCTTGGTCCCCACCCTCGCCAGCGGGTACACCGTGTACAGCCAGGTCACCCTGGAGGTGATGAACACCATCTGCCAGGCGCACGGCTTCGATGTACACACCCCGTGGGCCGACCTCACAGACGACCAGCGCCACATCATCTTCTTCGGCAGCCGGGCCTTGAAGGTTCCCTTCGGCAAGCACGGTCTCGAATCCCGCATGAAGTGGGAGGGCATCACCGCCAAGCCCCGTGAGGAGGGCTACTACCGAGGCCTGGTGCCGGTCATCGAAGAGACCCTCACGCGCAACCGCAACCCCAACATCCTGCGCTTCGTCCGATCCGTTCCCTGCTCCACCTGTGGAGGAACGCGGCTCGGACCGGTGGGCCGCACGGTGCGGGTAGGGCCTCACACCCTGCCGGAGCTGCTCGCAGCCCCCATCCACACCCTCCCCGAACGGCTGGACAGCCTCGGCCAGCACCCGGTGGTGCATGCGCTCCGACCGCAGCTGGACCGCCGGATCGGGCGCATGCTGCAGCTGTCTCTGGGGCACCTCACCCTGGGTCGCACAAGCACCTCCCTCAGCGGCGGCGAGGGCCAGCGACTGCGGCTGGCCGCCCAGCTCAACGCCCGCCTCGGCGGCCAGCTCGTGGTACTCGACGAGCCCACCTTGGGCCTGCACCCGGAGGCCCAGGAGGGAATGGCCGCCATCATGGGCGAGCTGCGAGACCTGGGAAACACGCTGTTGGTGGTGGACCACGACCCGCACATGGTGGCGCGCGCCCAGCACTGGGTCAACCTGGGTCCCGGATCCGGTCCTGACGGCGGCGAGGTCACCTTCGCCGGCCCCCTGCCGGGCGAGGCCCTTCGCTACGCCTACACCCATCGGTCGCCGCGGGAGGCCACCGGCCGGTTCACGCTTCGGGGGGCCACCCTTCACAACCTGAAGAACGTGGATCTGACCGTACCTCTCGGTGTGCTGACCGTTGTCAGCGGGCCCTCCGGCGCCGGAAAGAGCTCACTGGTCTTCCAGACCCTGCTGCCCGCCCTCACCGGACACCAGGGCGGTCCATTCCACAGCCTGCACGATGTGCCCTCCGACCTGCGGGTCCAGTGGGTGGACGCCAGACCCATCGGCAAGACCTCACGGAGCACGCCGGCCACCTACACGGGCATGTTCGACCACATCCGCAAGATCTTCGCAGCCACCCCACAGGCGAAAGCCGCCGGCCTCACGGCCAGCCATTTCTCCTACAACGCCAAGGCCGGACGCTGTCCTGACTGCGAGGGACTGGGCACCCAGCGCATCGGCCTGCACCTGCTGGACGACGTGATCCAACCGTGTCCTTCCTGCCAGGGAAGCCGCTACGCCCCGCACGTCCTGGCGGTGCGATGGAACGGCCTCACCATCGCCCAGGCCCTCCACCTGTCGGTCGACGAGGCGCTCGAGACCTTCCAGGACATCGGTCCGCTGGCAGCCATGTGCCACGCCCTGTCCGAGCTGGGCCTGGGCTACCTGCACCTCGGCCAGCCTTCCGGCAGCCTCTCCCGTGGCGAGGCCCAGCGGGTGCGCTTGGCAACGGTCCTGGGCAAGGCCCCCAAGGGCCCGAGTCTTCTGCTGCTCGACGAACCCGACCGCGGGCTTCACCCCGACGATGTCCGACGTCTGCTGGACTGCCTGCATGGGCTCGTCGACGCGGGCCACACCGTCCTGGCGGTGTCCCATCACCCCATGGTGTGGCAGGCGGCCGACCAGCGCATCGCCTTGAGAGATGGCCGACGCGCGCAACCCTCCCCCTTGCCGCAACCCCCGGCCCCCAAGGCGGTGCGTCCCTCCCAGCCCCCTTCGGCCATCTCCCTGCGAGGGGTCCGCACCCACAACCTGAAGAACCTCGACGTACGGATCCCGCACGGCCGGATCACCGCCATCACGGGGGTATCGGGCAGCGGCAAGTCCTCTCTGGCCTACGACACCCTGGCCGCCCTGTCCTGGACCCGGTTTGCAGAGAGCCTGCCGTTCCACGTCCGACGGTTCGTCCGGCAGCTTCCCCCACCGGACGTGGCGTCCGCCGACGGCCTCACGCCGGTCATCGCCCTGCGACAAGACGCCCCTGCACCAGGCCGGCGCGCCACCGTGGGCACCCAATCCTCCCTGGACGAGGGCCTGCGCCTGCTGTGGTCTCGGCTCGGCACCCTCGATGGGCGTCCCGCCGGCCTGAGCCAGAGCCACTTCTCCGCCAACCAGACCTTGGGGGCCTGCCCCGCGTGCATGGGGCTCGGCACCGTCCAGCGTTGCGACCCCGAGCGCCTCATCCTGCACCCCCATCGTGCGCTGGGGGATGGCGCCATGGCGGGCACGAAGCCCGGCGAGTTCTTCGGCGATCCCCACGGACAGTACATCCACACCCTGAAGGCCGCCGCCGACGCCGCTGGCCTGGATGTCTCCCTTCCCTTCCAGGACCTCAGCGAGCCGGCCCGACATCTCGCGCTGCACGGTGCAGGGGAACAGACGTTCGAGGTGACCTGGTCCTACCAACGGGGCAAGCGCTCCGGAACCCACACCTTCCACGGCCCGTGGCCCGGCCTCCTGGCCCTTGTGGAGCACGAGGCCCGGCTTCGGGCAAAGCGCAAGAACGGTCCGGCATGGGAGGTGCCACTGACCCAGCGGCCATGTCCCGCCTGCGACGGAGAGCGACTGAACCCTCACAGTCGACGGGTGCAGATGATGGGCCACAGCTTGCCCGAGTGGGCGCGCCTCCCCCTGACCGCACTGCACGACACGCTCACGACCCTGCCATCCCATCCGGTCCTCGACGCGGTCCGCCCTCGCCTGTTGGCCCGTCTCGCGACCCTGGATGTGCTGGGCCTCAGCCACCTGCACCTGGCACGCACCGCCGACTCCTTGTCCTCCGGCGAGCTGCAGCGTCTGAGACTGGCCGAGGTGCTGGACAGCGAGCTGACCCAGCTCACCCTGGTGCTGGACGAGCCCGGCACGGGCCTGGATGCCCCTCGACTCCATCAGCTCAGCCGACGCCTGGAGACGTTCTGCCAGCAGGGAAACACCGTCGTGCTCGTGAGCCACCGAGAGCCCTTGATCCAGGCCGCCCACAAGGTGCTGACCCTTGGGCCCGGGGCCGGTGAGGCCGGGGGCCAATGGGTATCCCCGCCAGTTCGCCGTCCCCTGCCCGGCCCCCTGGGGATGTCGTCGACCCGTCAGATGCACCTTCAAGGGGCCCACGCCCACAACCTCAAGGGGTTCGATCTGTGCCTGCCCACCGCGGGGCTGGTGGCCGTGACAGGGCCTTCGGGCAGTGGAAAGACCACCCTCACCCACGACGTGCTGGCGGCATCCGCCCTCGCTGGTCGCCCGGTGGGGTGCCGTGCGGTGCAAGGACTACCTCCGGCGGAGGGTGTGGTGGTGGCCCGGCAGGTCCCACGGCGAACGCCCCTGAGCACCCTCGCGCTGCTCAAGCCTCTGCAGGCCCTGTTCCACGGTGTGGGGAGCGGCTTGCCCCGGTCCGCCTTTTCCTTCCATTCCGCAGCCGGCCGCTGCCCCACCTGCAAAGGCAGTGGCGTGCACAAGGTGGCCATGGATGCCATGGCGGATCTCGTGCTGCCCTGTCCTGCCTGCGGCGGACAGCGCTACAAGCCCGAGGTGCTGGCGGTGCGCTGGAACGGGGCGTCTGTGGCAGACGTGCTGAAGATGCCCGTGGCCGACCTTGCCCCACTGCTGCCCGAAGGCGCGCTGAAGAAGGCGTCGGAGACCCTGACGACGCTGGGGCTGGGCCACCTCAGCCTGGGCCGAAGACAACTGTCTGGCGGTGAGCATCGTCGGGTGCTCCTGGCGCAGGCGCTGCTCGCGACACAGACCCCACGTCTGTTGGTGCTCGATGAGCCGGGCGGTGGCTTGCAACGGGAAGATTTGCGGCTGCTCATCCAGGCGCTGCACGCGCTGGCCGAGCGCGGCGCCCTGGTGGTCTACACCACCCACCTTGAGGAGCTGGTCGAGGTCGCCAATGAGCGGGTTCGGCTGGGTCCAGGGGGCGGTGAACAGGGTGGTTCGCTGGTGGGTGGTTAGGGCTTCGAGGCGTTGTACAGCGCTGACAAGGGCCCCCTCCATCCCGACCGCCCCCACGAGTACTAGAACGTGACCAGCTGACTACCTTTGCGCTTGAGTGCAAGCTCGAGTGCTGAAGGAATGAGCTGCAACACTGCTATGGCGTGCTTGGCCTCCCATTCCATTTTCGCGCTCCAAAGAGACTGAGACTTGTCCCCCTCCATAAAGCCTGCGATGTCGTGGCCAGCGGCAAATGCGCGAAGAACATCCATCAATTCATCAAATTCGGGCGGGATATTCGGCTCGGCCAGATATTCCAGCACATGGCCGCCGAAGAGGTAGAGCCCCTCGGGAAGCTCCAGTCGACCGTTCGGCTTGTGCTTCTCCAACTCCCTTGAAAGGAACGCGTGGATGAGGAGGTTCTGGTGGAGTTCATTTCGCCCCACCTTGAACAGTTCCACTTCACCCATCGCCTGCGTCAATCCTCTCGCCAGGTCTGGAAACTCCTGTTCCGGGTCATCGGTGACCCACACCAACATCACCGCCCCTCGCAATGCTCGTTGTACGAGACCGCCAACATCGCTCCGCTTCATCATCGAAACCTCCCCCCCTTTCTTCTTGGGGGGTGAGCACTGCACACCACGGGGCCCTCGGTCAAGTCCCGACGCTCCGAAGATGCCCTTTTTATTCTCATTACCGCCGGCCACAGATTTGTGAGTCCCACCACGTTTGGCAGGACCAAATCTGCTTGAGGATCCCCTTCATCACCTATTGGCCCAACAAACTCAGCTGAGACTCTACGAACGGTGCCTAGTATGATCGGCACGGTCCATTTTTGTGCTGCAACGAACGCCGATGCCCGTCCATCCACCTAACGAGGTGCGGGTGTGCGGCGGCGGTCGTAGCGCGGAGGGGGCCGTCCGCATGAGCCGTTGGTTAGATTTCTATTGTCCGCGCCGTGGATCCGTAAGTTATATTGATCATGGCTTGAAGACATCTGTCGTGTCGCCGAAATTTTGAATGCCGGGAGGGTGGAACCCAAGATTCAGCATGCCCTGATAGGCTATACGATATTTCTCCACCAAACTGCATGATTGGCCACGCTCGACCCATCGAGAAGTCACGAGTTGTTGGATTTGATCCTCACCAGTTTCACCAAAACACATTGTAAGGCGACGAGATATCACCTGCTCATCTGTCGGTTGATTACCGGACTTCTCTTCCAAGATTATCGCGGTTCGCGAAAGAGATTGTTCAATATACAAATCAGCGTGGAGCTCCACGTGATTCACGCATTGATGAAGTAGGAAATCACGCGATCTCGTAATTAGGTTGCCTGCTTCTTTTGGGCATCGATACGCACTTCTCGCCGTGAGTACGCAACTTACAGGATGGTTCGACACTAGCGCCTCAGTCAAGCGGTGAACTTCTGACTGATGGAGGTTGGCACTACTCCAACCACCTTGTCGAAGGATGCCGTTTGCCACTACAATGCCAATATTCGGTCCTTTCCAATCCGTTGAAAGGCGAAATGCCCAGACCTCGTGGCCAAAGTAGGCCAATGCACCAAACAACGTCCTGCGTACGCTATCGGACCAACACAGCACCAAATGCTCAAAGGGTTTTTTGTCTAAATCGGAAATGAACTTTTCCCTAAGCCCCATTGCGACCATCGCAAATTTCGGTTCAGGTAGGAATCCTATTAAGGTGGATTCTAGGTTCGGAGCGTAGCGTCGTCGACTCTCTTCTCGATCAATGACTGTTTCAAGCACTGCGTTTCGAGCTTGTCGAAGTGCTTCACTGCCAACCAACTCTCGCCCACCTTCGGGCACAGCATCCAACACGCAGAGGAGAGTCTTTAAGGAGGAGCCAAGGAAGACAGGACTGATGGCGTGCATTGGTTGAGGAAAACGCAATATTTGTGCTCGCGTTCCGTATTCATTCTCATAATGTACGGCGTCCCGAGCATGCCCCATTTGCTCTGCCCGAGCGTAAAGCGCCTCCTTGGATGCGCCTCGAATTGCGATCATGCCGGGCTTTCGTTCTAAGTCATGATGAATGCCCTTCAATACTGGGATTCCATCTTTACCGATCCGGAATGGCAGACCCGTATCTACATCCGTAAGAGTTCGTTTGGAACGTGTGACACTACTCGGAAGAAGTGGCCATAATGCCACGATCATTGGGGCAAAGGCGCTGGATGGCGAACTATCCATGTCTCCACAGCGCTCATTGAACCTAGAAGACGTCGATGTCCTAGTTTTGATCCGACCACCAATGGACTCAGGAATCGCATGCTCGACTTTGGTCTCTTTATTCAATTTTTCACCTGTGAAGAGACATCGATTTCTCATCATTGGATCCCCCCTAACCTTAGCTGAAGAATCGAGAACTTCCCAAACAGTTCCAAACAGCGGCAGCCTCATCAAAGACCAGGCTCATCCGATACACGATCAGGACGTGCGTTCTGCAACGATCTCCATGCCCCAAAACAAAGCCTGAATCGCACTTATCCAGCAACAATACGCATCAAATGAGCGAACCTCAACAGAAGGTGATCTCGCCGTGCATTCTCAGCGTGGTTCTTCGAGCGAATGCAATATCGACCAGACTTGACTCCACCGTTGGCAGACCAGCCCATCCATTGACCTGCAAGCTGTGGCGGTCGATGTCTATATTGAAAACTGGCGGACCCGCTATATCCACGATCCTGTGCATCCCACCAACGTCCCTCCAACTTATCTGGTGCCACAAACTTCAGCGAGCATATGTACTCATGGCCAGTTGCATGCCAGCCATATCTAAGTCGAACCCGATTCCCAAAAGTTGATACCTGCACTGGGGCAACATGTCGCTTTCCACCATCCTCTTCCCAGACTACTTCAAGATCAGATGCGTCGAAGAGTGAACGGAGCACTTGCTTGTCTTTCTCATTCCTCCGTTTGAATCTCCGCACAATCGAATCAGTTTGCTCTCGCGTCAAGGAGAAGCGGTCTCGTCCATCATTCCGGGCGAACTGGCATTTGCTCTCAATCCAAGTAATCCCTGCGAGATCTGTAATAGTGTTGATTCCGAACTTTCTTGTTGAATTGACTTGTGTCTTTCCGTCTGTAGAGGGTTGGTGAACGGACTGGTGACCAGCATAAGCGCGTTGAGCGAGCAGTCCTTCGAGTGCTGTTTCCGGGTTTTCCTTGCCCTTCAGGACAATTTGTATGCAGTTCTCTATCCCTAATACTCCAGCGAACAACCCCAGTTCGAACAATACGTTGGCTCTGGGTGTCCATCCCATTTTCTCCCTTGAGTACAGAAGATCATCCGGAGTGAGGACAAATATACCGCCATCGAATTCCCATATCCTGTCCGCAATTGAGTCAATTGTTGAGACACCTGGCTGAAAAAAATCCTCAGTCCAAAGTTGGGTTGTGTACCAACGGTCTAGTTCGGAAGCGAGGACCTTCAGGACGTCTCTTGCTTCTACGGAGCTTGCCAGGAACAGCGATGGCTTCATTGTACATCCTTTGGAGAACAGATCTAACGAGGTGCGGGTGTGCGGCGGACGCCGAAGGCGGCCGTCCGCATGAGCCGCTGGTTAGATGAAACGATGGTGCGACCCTCCGGCTCGCCGTCGCCCGTTCGGCCCGCCGCCAGCTTACACCATAGGGCTGGAAGGTGGGCGAGACTCAACTTCGCCATCCATCGATCCACGTTGCAGCACTAGCGGAATGCACGAACAAGCCTCTCCCCAGTTTGGGCGCCTATGGGGCACGAACCAACTGACCACGCCGCAAGCCGAATTTGACATGAGTAGAAACAGCCCCTACACATCCATGTCGGTACCGACACATGAAAGCAGGGTGACGACGCTTCCTACGCATTAATGCGGATGTTGTCCATTTAGGCGACAGATAGTGAATGCAACCGATTCTCCAACTAGACGAGGATCGTGGGAGTAGATGGGCGCCTCTACTACCAACAAGCCGCAATCGACCACAACGGGATCTACGCCTAAAACAACGCCGTACGCGCGGTACATCCAACCGTTGAGGTGCTCTAAGTCTCGCCGACCTTTGGGGTTGCCACTAAACATCGATTCCCAGGTTTCTCTTTCATCGAAAAGCCCGGGCACGAGCTCTACCTCCACTTGGTCGCCAGACAAGCAAAGGGAGCCCCCGAATTCGTCCATCACACTCAGAAGGCGCCCCTCACACTCAAGGACCGCTTCCAGGTAATCGCCTGCGGTGGATACGAACGTGACTTTCATGCTCATCCACCTAACGAGGCTTAGACGGCCCCGCGTAACAGGGCAATAGACCGCCAACGCGGTCAGCCTAACACAAAGATATCGGGCAAGATCCATCGCAAGAGCCCACACTAAGGCGATATGCGGGTCCGCATAACCGTGGAAATAGACCGCCGGACTCGAGCTCCACGCGGTCACCGAGCCACGTACAGAACGTCGCGCCGGCCTCTACGCCGCCACCCGCTCGCCCACGTTCTCGACTCCCCCACGCCGCCACCCCAACGTCACCGCCCCCGCGCTCATCAACACAAACAGCGCATACAGCAGCGGCAGCGTCATCATCTCCACCTGCACGGCCTCGGGAAACGACAGCCCGATCACGCCGAGTGCCAGCGGACTGTTCTGGATCCCCGTCTCCAGGGCCACAGCCCGCCGGGATGCCTCGCCCAGCCGCGCCACCTTGGCCACCAGGTACCCGAGCCCCATCCCCACGCTCCCGAGCCCGATCGCCGCCACGAACCCCTGCCAGGGAATGCCCAGGAACAGCTCGTGGTTCTTCAGGAGCCCGGTCGCGATCAACAGCCCCAGCACGCCGATCCCACTCCACGACCCGGCCTTCTCCACCCCGGGCGCCCAGCCGGGTCGCTTCGCCCGGATCAGCATGCCCACCGCCAGCGGCACCAACATGATCACCAGCGTGGACACGATGTCCTTCGTCGGCACCGCCAGCTCCCCGGCGTCGATGCCTCCCGCATACGCCACCAGCAGCAGCGGCATCATCACCACCGCACACACCGTGCTCACCACCGTCATCGACAGACTCAGCGGCAGGTCCGCGCGGCTGTAGTAGGTGAACAGGTTGGACGTCGTCCCGCCGGGCGTCGTCCCCACCACCAGCAGGCTCAGGGCAGCCGGCCCCGACAGCCCCAGCGCCGACCCGAGCCCGTAGGCCACCAGCGGCATCCACCCGAACTGGCTCGCCAGGCCGATGAGCAGCCCCTTGGGCGATCGGAGTACGGCACCGAACTGCTTTCGGTCGAGCGTGGCGCCCATGCCGAGCATCAACACGAAGAGCAGGATGGCCAGGAGCGCCTTTTCACCGCCGGAAAGCATGTTCCCTCCACGTCGTCGCGGCGATGCTAGCACCCCACGAGGAGGTCCAGGGGGACGTTGTGATGGCACGCCCCCCCGTCGGCTGCCCTACTCCTCCGGCTCCAGCTCGGAGGCATCCAGACCGTCGTGGGACACGGTGAGCTCGGGGAACGCCACCGCGAAGGCCTCGTCGTCCTCCAACGTGACGTCGAAGTCGAACGTCTCGGTGGTGTCGGTCAGCAGGAGGCCGTGCACGGTCACCTCGATGGAGCCGGAGATCCGCACCTCGTGGGACAGCTCGCCGTGCAGCACGGAGCGGAACGCCATCGTCTCCGGCAGCTCCTCCGGCATCCTCGCCGACAGGTCCAGCGCGCCGTCCACCGTGGTCTGGGTGCCCCACGCCTCGCCTTCCTCGCTCTCGCTGTCGATGGACGAGGTCGACCAGCTGCTGGTGAGGGTGATGTCGGCCTCGAGCTCCAGATCGGCGTACACCGGCGCGACGCCGGAGATCACGACGACGTCGGTCACCGCGTACGTCCAGGTCTCTGCCGCGAAGGCGTGGACCCACCCGGCCCCCTGCCCTTCCTCTGCGAAGGCGAGCGCGTCGGCACTCACGGGGTCGTAGTCGTGGGTGAACTGGAGCGCACCCGCCGATGCGGGCAGCAGGCTGTTGATGGAGATGGTGGTGCCGAAGACATCGACCTCGATGGGCACGTCCAGCTCGAGGTGTGGGGTGAGGGTGGCGCCGTCGACGACCCCCTCGAAGGTCTGGGTCCACGGGCCCCCGTCCGCCTCGACGACCACGGACGTGGCAGCCAGCGCCAGCTCCGAGGAGCCCTCCACCTCGAAGCCGATGGTGAGGTCATGGTCGCCACCGTACGTGTCGTCGTTCACCGTGACGACGAAGTCCTCTTCCCCGCTCAGCGCCGTCCAGTCGATGTCGTCGCGCTCGAACGCCACACTTGCCGGTGCGTAGGCCACGACGGGAAGGATCTCCTCCACGTCGCCCGTGTGGGCCGTGTCGCCGGGCTCCGCGGTGTCATCCGCCCCGGTGTCGCCGGCGTCCGTCCCACCGGTGTCGGTGGGACGGACACTGCAGTCGGGACCGGCCGCGTCGTCCTCGCAGGGAACGTTCTTGGAGCAGGCCGCGGCCAGGAGGAGCAGCAACAGAGACGAACGCATGAGGACTCCAGAGCATGATGGCATGGTTTTGCGTCCCTTCCTTCGTACCCGTTGCGACGCCCCACGGGAACCCCTTCGCTGGCACGACGAGCCACACCTCGGGCGGACGGGAGGCGCCAGAAACCATCGCGAACGGCGTGGTTGCCAGGCTGTTCCCTGCATGTCGCGGACGTCCGAGCCACGTCCTGGGAACATCCCACGCGAGGCATGGAACGGAGCGTGTCACGACACTCCAACCGGGGCGCGTTCGCCCCGATGAGCCCACGGTGGTACTCCCCCCTCGTCCCCTCCCCCCTGCCAGGCCGCCGATTGCAGTACGTCCCCGACAATCCGCTGATCATCCAGTCCGACCGCACCATCCTCGTCGAGACGGGCTCCCCGCACTTCGAGGAGGCCCGCGACGCCCTGCTGGCCTTCGGCGAGCTCATCAAGAGCCCAGAGTACATCCACACCTGGCGGCTCACGCCCCTGTCCCTGTGGAACGCCGCCGCCGCCGAGCACTCCCCGGACGAAGTGGTCGAGACGCTGGAGCGCTTCGCCAAGTACCCGGTGCCCACCACGGTCATCGACTGGATCGGCGAGACCATGGGCCGCTACGGGTCCCTGCGCCTGGTCGCCGACGGCGAGTACCTGCGCCTCGAGGCCGACGACCCCACGGTGCTGAGCGAGGTCGAGCACCTGGCCGAGACCGAGGACCTGCTGGGCGAGCACCTGACCGACCACGCCGTCCGCATCCACCCCCGACGCCGGGGCGTCCTGAAGCAGGCCCTCATCGCCTGCGGCCACCCGGTGCAGGATCTCGTCGGCTACGAGGACGGCGACGCCCTGCAGATGTCCATGCGCGACACCCTGCCCGACGGCTCGCCATGGTCCCTGCGCCCCTACCAGTACGAGGCCGTCGACGCCTTCACCTCGGGCCCCGACGCCGGCTCCGGTGTGATCGTCCTGCCCTGCGGCGCCGGCAAGACCGTCGTCGGCGTGGCCTCCATGGTCCGCCTGGGCATGCGCACCCTCATCATGTGCACCGGCCACACCGCCCTGCAGCAGTGGAAGCGGGAGATCCTGCGCCGCACCCGCCTGACGGAAGACCAGGTGGGCGAGTTCAGCGGCCAGAAGCGCGAGATCAAGGCCGTCACCCTCACCACGTACCAGCTGCTCACCTGGCGCCCCGAGAAGCACGCCGCCCCCGCCCACTTCGGCCTGTTCCACGAGGCGAACTGGGGCCTCATCATCTACGACGAGGTCCACCTGCTCCCCGCCCCCATCTTCCGGGAGGCCGCCTACCTGCAGGCCCGCCGCCGCCTCGGACTCACGGCCACGCTGGTGCGTGAGGATGGCCGTGAGGCAGACGTCTTCGCCCTGGTGGGCCCCAAGCGCTACGACCTGCCCTGGAAGAAGCTCGAGCAGCAGGGCTGGATCGCCACGGCCCAGTGCGTCGAGGTGCGGGTGCCCCTGTCCGACCAGGACCGCCAGATCTACGTGCAGTCCGCCAAGAAGGACAAGTTCGTCATCGCCTCCAAGAACGTCCGCAAGCTCGCGGTGATCGACAAGCTGCTGCAGCGCCACGAAGGCGCCTCCATCCTCATCCTCGGCAGCTACATCGACCAGCTCGAGTGGGTGGCCCGTCGGTTCAAGGTGCCCGTGGTCACCGGCAAGACCTCCGCCGCCGACCGCGACCGCCTCTTCGGTCGCTTCCGCAGCGGCGAGGACAAGGTCCTGGTGCTGTCCAAGGTGGGCAACTTCGCCGTCGACCTGCCCAACGCCACCGTGGCCCTGCAGATCTCCGGCACCTTCGGCAGCCGGCAGGAGGAGGCCCAGCGCCTCGGGCGCGTCCTGCGGGCCCAGGAGGGCGAGAGCAACCAGGCGATGTTCTACACCCTGGTGAGCGCCGACACCCGCGAGCAGGACTTCGCCGAGAAGCGGCAGATGTTCCTCGTGGAGCAGGGCTACCCCTACCGCATCGAGAGGATGGAGGGATGAGGTCGGTCAGCGTGCTCCAGGTGGCCGAGCCCCGGTTGTGGGACGAGCTGTGCGCCATGGTCGACCTGGCCCCGCTGCTGGGGCCGGAGCTGTCGCCCACCCAGCGGGTGGTGGCCCCCGGCGTCGACGAGCTGCTCCCCAGCCTGAAGAACCGCGGCCTGCCGGTGCTGGAGCGGATGGCCACCCGTGACGTCGCCCAGGTGCAGGCCTCACAGGCGGATCTGCGGGCGCAGGTGGACGCCCTGCCGCCCCACGTGCGCAAGGTCCTCCACAGCGCCCAGCAGCACGCCCTCGACGGGCTGGTCCTCGGCATGCACGCCTGGGACCCGTCCGAGGACGCCGGCGCGGTGCGGCACCTGCACGGCGCGGGCCTCATCCGCCAGCAGACGCCCGGTGCGGAGCCCTACGCAGGGCTGTACAGCCTGCACGAGGACCTTCCGCCCCCGCCGGAGGTCGCCTACGACTTCGACGAGGCGGTGATGGAGGTCACCGACGACCTGTCGCAGCCCGAGAACTCCACCGTGAGCCTGCTGCACGATCTGGCCGCCCTCGCCGCCGCGCTGCACCAGGTCTCGCCGCGACGCACCCACGCCGGCACCCTGAACAAGGGCGACGCCCGCAAGCTCGGCCGCAGCCTGGGCGCCACCGAGCTCACACGAGACGGCAACCTGGAGGGCCACCCCCGGTGGAAGCAGGCGCTCGACGCCCTGCAGGCCCTCGGCGCGGTGTCCATGGAGCCGCTGTCCCGGGAGCTGTTCCTGGATCTGGGCCTGGAGCGCACGCTGGCCGGCAGCACTGCCGAGGCCGTCGACCGCTTCGTGCACCGACTGGTCGAGCGGGACCTGCACGTGGTCCTGCCGGCCATCCGGGCAGCTTTGAAGCAGGCCGGCCGGGATGGCGCCCTGGACGAGGTCATCTTCCTCGACGAGCTCCGCCTGCAGCACAGGGACGTCTTCTTCCCCCCGTGGCAGCGTCAGGGCCTCAAGGTCTACCCCCACCTGCCCGGCGAGCAGCCCCGCCCCTACGACGAGAACGGCTGGGACAAGATGGAGACCCGCATGGTGGAGGCCGTCCTGCGCCGGGTGGCCCGCCTGGGCCTCATCCGACGAGCGCCGGGCGTCTTCGCCGCCACCGAGGACGGCATGATCTGGGCCCAGGTGGACGACGTGAAGGCGCCACCGGTGTGGGTCACCAGCGATCTGGAGATCATCGTCCCGCCCCGCTCGGTCACCCCCTGGGACCGCTTCCAGCTCGAGCGCCTGGGCCGCTGCATCACCCGCGACGTGGTCGACCACTACCAGATCCAGCAGGAGGCCCTGGTGAAGTGGCTGCAGACCCACGAGGTCGACGAGGCCATCGGGATCCTGCGCAAGCGGGCGGCCGGGGTGCCGCTCACGGTCGTCGAGACGCTGACGGAGTGGGCGCGGTCGGCGACGCGGGTCATCCTCGTGCGGGGTGTGCTGCTGACCGATTGATCGAAGGTCAGATATTGCTCGGCCGCCTTTCGCAGCCCCGTCAGCACCTGCGTCACCACCGGTCTCGATATCAACGAAACGACCCAAGCCAGCCCGGACATCCGATGGATCATCGAGGCCGAGGCCATCGGTAGCGGCCAGACTGACACCGACACCGTCATCAAGGACTGAACGTGGGTTCGAGAGCATACAAAAAGAACAACCCACAACCCGGCCGCTTCATGCGGCCGGGCTCCGGAGCTACGATGTTTCGAACACACCGCCTCCTACTGGCCTCACTCAGCCTGTCGTTCGGGTGCAACACCACATCTTCACCTGATGCGGATGCTCCGTCGGAAACCGGTGACACGGCGCAGATCGGTGAGGAGGACTGCTCGGAGTGGCCTGTCGGTTCATCGTGGCCGGGGACCATCGCGGCACAAGCAGTCTTCTGCCCCGAACCGCTGAACGAGCCAGCCGTTGGTGGATTTCGGCACACACCACATCCGATCAAGCCCGGCCAGCCCATCCAGTGGGAGGCCCGAGCCCTCGGTCCCGGCACGGAGAACCTGTCCTGGACTGTCCAGATCTGCGAGCGGGACAAGCCCTGGGGCCAGTCGGTGGATCCATCGAGGTGTCAGCTCGGAAGCGAACGGTGGAGTGAGCCGATGCCGATCGAGCCGGACAGCCCGATTGTGGCCATCCCGGCTGTCGATATGGCGGGCCTCGAGCGGTGCACGGACCCTGAGTCCTGGACTCCCAACCTGTTCAGCGTCGACCCAGCGCCTGTTCCTCCGAAAGAATGCCGCAGTTCCTACGGCGTGCTGTTCACCGCATACAAGCCCGACGGTGAGATCCTCCTACATACCAGCCATACGCCTGAGGTCCGTCTGGACAATGTCGAGATGCCCCCTTCCTACCGGGACATCCCCTGGCACCTCGACGTGGAGCCCTACAACGACAACCTTCTGCAGGTCAGTATCCGCGTACCCGCCATGCAGGACTCCATCTACGAGTTCGAGGACACGCGCAACACCATGGGCGGTACCCCTGACGCCGGCAGCGTCCGGATCTTCCCCTCCACCACTCGCATTGCTGCGGAAACACGGAACCTGTACCTGTATTTGACCGAGGAACAGGACGAGATCAGTGGTTCCTTTCTCCTCGAAGAGCCCCAAAGTCGCCAGGAACAGCTGTTCCTCATGGCCAACATCTACCGCGGCGCGCCCGTCCCCATCAACGACATGGCTTTGCTGGATGTGATGCTGACCGAAGACGAAAGCGGCGAGTGGTCCATCGGGATCCAGGAGATCTGGTAGCCTCCCTCCGGAGGCCCGATGCAGACCCTGACTTTGCCCTCTCCCCGCCCCCGCGGCCCCCTCCACCGCCTGTGGACCGCCCCCACCACCCTCGTCGGCCACGCCGTCGCCCGCCTGCTCCGCTGCGAGGGCCCCTTTCCCGTCGGCGCCCCCGAGCACGGCGCCACCCTGTACCTGCTGCGCCGCGCCCGAGGCCTCGGCGCCATCGCCCTGGGCCACGTGATCATCGCGGACCCGGGCCTGCTGCGCGGCGCCTCGGCTCCCTGGATCCTGGCCCACGAGCTGTCCCACACCCGCCAGCACGACGTGCTCGGTCCGCTGTACCTGCCCCTGCACGGGCTGATGCAGGCCGTGAGCCTGCTGGCCTGGACCGTGAGCCGTCCCCCCGGCTTCTCCCCCATCCACGCCTGGAACCTGCTGGAGCGCCGCTTCCTGTGCGTGCCGATCGATCCGCTGGTGACCTCAGGCGCCCGCCTGCCCCCCGATCACCCGGTGCTGCAGGCATTCGCCGTCGCGGATTGGAGCCCTCCCCGCTGAAAGCGCCGCCAGGCGCCCACGTACGGGCACCCCTTGGGGTGCCCTGGCCTCTCGCCTTCCGTCCGCTCCCCACGCCGCCGAACCCGACCCGCCGTGCAGCTCCCCACGCCGACCCCGACCCGCCGTACAGCTCCCCACAGCCCCCACGTACGGGCACCCCTTGGGGTGCCGGGGCCACGAACCAATGTGCAGCTCCCCACGCCGACCCCGACCTCACCGCCCTGCAGCCCAGGGCGCCCCAAGGGACGCCCCTACGTAGGGCGCCGGGGGCTGCGGCCCGGCCCCGTCGCAACGGTGGCCTGCATATTCTTCGCATTTTGTTGCTGACTATCGTTTCGGTACACGCCATACTCCGCCATCTCCCGGAGACCTCCATGCGCCTCATCCACGCCCTTCCAGTCCTCACGTTCGCACTCACGGCCTGCACGTCCGACACCTGCTTCGATCCGCCGTCCCTCTCCGACGAGCTCCTCCCCTATGAGGACGCCCTGATCGCCGACTGGCTGCTCTTCGACGGCCAGGCCTGCGTCCGACGGGTCGCCGTGGACGACGCCCAGGCGGAACCCGGTGGTGTCTGGTTCGCCCCGCTGACCTCCACCGTCTTCATGACCGAGAGCGTGGCCGCCTCCGCAGGCAGTGCCGTGAGCGGCGCCCGGGTGGGCTCCTGCCTGTCCACCCTCGATGCGCCCTCCCCCTCCGAGGCGCTGCCCCCCGTCCGCAGCGACGACCACGAGGACCCGGAGGCCAACGCCTCCATGGACGAGGCGCTCCTGTGCGCCATGGGCCGCTCGGCCGTGCAGTGGCACGCGAGCGCCATGGCCGTGTGCCACCCGGAAGCCACCATCCGCAGCGAGGGACTGTGGGGACCGCGCGACGACGAGTTCGGTGGCCAGGACTTCCAGAGGGCTCCCCTCGAGATCCTCGACATGGCGGAGTTCCTCGAACCCGGCGCGACCTTCCTCACCGACGACGTCCGATGGGACGGCTTGCACCGCATCTACGCGCTCGTCGACGACGGAAGCCCCACGCCCACGCCATGGTTGTTCGACTGGACCTCGGGCACCGGCACCCCCGTGACCCAGGATGCATTCGACGGCGGCTACGAGCTCCCTGGTATTCCGGCCCTCCCAGAGCCCTTCACGGCCACGGCATCTCGGGCCATCCCCGACACCCGGGAAGGCTGGTTCACGGTCGACGAGCTCATCGCGTTCCAGTCCCCCGGGACCGAGACCGACCACGTGATCTGCGCCCCCCTCGGCGGCAACGTGTTCCGCGTCGAAGGTCGGGCCGCCGTGGAGATCACCCCCGACAACCTGCGGATCAGCGTCTACGACGAGTAGGCCCGCAGCCTGCGAGAGTCGACACCGCTACCCGATGACGAGCGGAATCCTGCGGGCGCTGCTTGCCGCGCCCGACCCCGTTGCAGTCCTCCGGCCCCTATCCGCCCGTGATCATCGCCCACGCCGCGTCCCAGGCCATCCCGACGCTCCGCCAGGTCCATCGCCGCAGCTCCACCGGCTGGCCGCCCACGTAGGTGGCCACCACCTCCACCTCCGGCAGGTCCTCGACGGGCACCTCGAGCGGGTCGCGGTCGACCACGGTGAAGTCCGCCAGTCCGCCGACCGCCAGACGACCGTCCGCCGGCGCCCGCCCGAGCTGATCCGAGGCCGACGCTGACATCGCCCGCAGGCCATCGGCCACGGGCAGCGCCTGCGACCGCCCCACCACCGTGCCCCTGCCCGCGCTGCGGCGATCCACAACGGTCGCCAGGGTGCGGAACGGGTCGATGGGCGTGGCCGGATGGTCTCCGTGCACCGTGGGCGACAGTCCCGCGGCCTGGGCCGACGCCAGCGGCATGTACCGGTCGACACGCTCTCCTACCAGACCTTGGAGTCGGTCTCCGTACCAGGTCACATGGTCCACGAAGAAGCTCACGGACACGCCGAGGGCCATCGCCCTCGCGAGCTGCTCCTCGGTGATGAGGGCGTTGTGCTCCAGCCGGTGCTGCACGTCGGCTCTCGGGTGCGCCTCCTGGGCGGCCTCGATGGCGTCCAGCGCGGCGCCGATCGCCCTCTCTCCCTGCACGTGCAGGGCCACGGGAATCCCCGCCTGCTGTTGCTGCAGCAGGAAGTCCGCGAGCCAGCCCGGGTCGTGGTTCAGGGGGGCGCTGTGATCGTGGCCCAGGTGCAGGATGTCCTGGGTGACCTCGGAGTTCTCGTAGGGCTCGGCCCAGGCCGCACCGCCGGTGAAGGGCGAGCCGTCGACCCACACCTTCTGTCCGCGGAGCTCGAACCAGGGTGTCCGTGGCAGTTTTTCGACCCACTCGTCTGGCACGGCGTACACCACCTGGCGGACCATCCCCGGCCCGGACACGTCCGCGAGCAGCTCCACGCCCCGGTCGACACGGCCCACCACGCCCATGGTCGCCACGCTGGTGAAACCTTCCCGCGCGTGATCCTGCAGCTTCCAGTACGTGAGCAGCTTCACCAGCTCCCGCTTGGGCCGTGGCATCGCTCCGAGCAGCACCTTGATGGCCGGGACCTCGTGGATCGCCCCCGTGAGGCTGCCGTCGGGGTCCCTCTCGAACGCGCCCCCCTGGGGTGCTTCGGTGGCCTCGTCGATGCCGGCGGCCTGCAGTGCCGCAGAGTTGACGTAGGCGGTGTGCATCATCTGGGACAGCACCACGAGGGGACGCTCCGGCGAGAGCGCGTCGAGCTCCTCACGGGTCGGCGGCGTGAGCCCGTCCACCAGGAGCGGATCCCAGCCGTAGGCGAACAGCCAGGGCACCGGCGACCATGCACCTGCGGCATCGCCGATGGTCTGCATGATCTCTTCGCGGCTGTCGTGGGAGAAGCCGCTGATGTCCACCGCCTGGCCCAGCAGCGCGGTGGCGACCACGTGGGAGTGGGGCTCGATGAGGCCGGCGAGGAGCACATCGTCGCCGTGGTCGGTGACCTTCGCGTCGGGGGCCTCCGCCCGCAGGGAGCTCTCGTCACCGAGGGCCACGATGCGGCCCTCCCGTATCAGCAGCGCCTCTTCCCCGAGGACGACGCCTTCGGAGACGAGCGAACGGGCCACCAGGATGCGTGCCTCGGGCTGCGGCAGCGGGCGGGTGACCCACGCGGCCCCGCCCGCGAGCAGGGCCGTCGTGACGGACACGGTCAGGGCGATTCGACGAAGGGACATGGGCGCCTCGCAGGACGCGAGACTACCTCGGAATTCCTGACCGGCTGGCCAGGAATGCGTCAATGAAGCAGCACCTTCGACGAACGGCCCGTGAGGCCCTCGATCAGACGAGCACGAACGTGATCTTCATGTCGACGCGGTACTCGGTGATGGCGCCGTTCTCGACCACCACCTCGTGGCTCGACACCCACGCCCCCTTGATGTTCTTCAGGGTCTCGTTGGCGCGGGCGACGCCCTTCTTGACGGCGTCCTCGAAGCTCACGGTGGATGCGGACTTGATCTCGGTGATGCGGGCGACGGACATGGCGACCTCCTCGGGTCTTCGGGTGACGTGCCCATGTCGGTGGTTTCCGCACAGCATGGAGGCGGTTCCCCATTCGTTCTCGCCACCTCGTCGTGGAACATCCTCGAGGTGTCACAGGTTGTGGTCTGACCCCCTCCATTGACCCCCTCCATCTGCCCCGACGCAGGTTGTGGTCCGCCCCCTGCCCCCTGGCGGACCAAAGAGGTCGCGCACGCGCAGGCGCACGCACACGGGTCACGGATCCGCTGAACCAGGCAGCCGGCCGGGGCCGGCTCGAGCTCAAGGGACGCCGGCGCGGAGGCGGGAGGCGGGAATCGCTCCGGGTGCAGGACCGTACACCCTTCACTCCCGGTCCGTGCTTCTCTGACAGGTCCAAACCCGGACGTTCCCGACAATCCCGCCGGGAGCGCCGGCCGTCCCGCCGCCCCGGCGAGAGCTTCGAGGCCCCGGCCGGCTGCCGTGCGCCCCGGCGTTGGAGGTCCGAGAAGATGTCACAGGTTGCGGTCTGACCCCCGACCGACGGACCGTCCGGACGTGGGGCCCCAAGCCTGCCTTGCGGCATTGCAGCGTAGGGGCGCCGCTTGCTGCGCCCGACTGCGTTGGTGTTGCTTTTGGCGCTGATCCGTCTCGGCGTTGGTCCGTCGGGGGACGGGCGCAGCAAGCAGCGCCCCTACGTTTCATGGCCTCCCCAGACACCCCCTGACATCCTCCACACAAACTGTCGGCAAACCTCCCTCGGGGGCGCCGCTCGCCCATTGCAGCCTTACAATGGGGAGTCGCCCGGAGGTCCCATGCCCATCATCGCTCTTCTCTTCACCGCCCTGTTCGCGCTGACGCCCGCCGCCCACGCCGACGTCTCCCCCGTCGCCGAGCTGCAGCAGGACTGGCTGTTCGGCAACCCGAACGACGCCAACGGCATGTCCCCCGGCGAGTGCCGCCAGGAGATCGTGGCCGAGGATGACATCTGGCACGCCCCCGAGTACACGCCCGCCGATGTGGCCGAGCTGCGCTCCTGGACCCTCCTCGACGCCCCCACGAAGACGAAGGTCAACCCCTACGACGATCCCGATGCCCACCTGAACCCCGCCGGTGAGGTGTGCGGCATGGTGGTGCAGGACGCGATCGCGAAGACCTACACCCTGCAGACCTTCGACTCCGTCGCCGACGCCCACGCGGCCGGCGCCCAGGTCACCCACGGCGGCGCCTGCGGCACCTGCTCCTCGCTGCAGGATCTGGCCGTGTACATCGACACGCCCGACCTCACCACGCCCGTGCGCTCCTGCGCCATGCGCTCCGTGTTCGGGCTGAACGGCGCCAACAAGCGCTGCCTGGAGAACAAGGTCGGCTTCACCGAGGCCTGCTCGGAGACCTGGTACTACAACACGCTGAACACCCGCAAGGAGTGCCTGAAGACCTGTCTGTCGTCCATGAAGGACCCCTTCCTCGACGAGGACGGCAGCCTGAACGCCTGCATCCAGTGTGACGAGGACCAGTCCGGCCCCGTGTTCAAGGCCGTCTCCGGCCGCACCCGCCGCAACAGCGGCCTGCCCAGCTCCCTGTGCCGCCCCGCCGACTCCGTCTGGCGCGTGGACCACTTCTACGGCGACGAGAGCTCCCTCACCGCCCAGTCCGGAAGCGCCGACGACGACCTGCTGTGAGCCCACGGCTCACGGCGTGACGCCCCTCACGGCGCGAAGGCCCGCCACAGCCCGAACGCGATGCCACAGGCCAGCACCCCGTACATCGCGGGCAGGATCCGCCGGTCCACGGCCACGAGCGCCGGTACGGAGGCCGGCTCCGGCGGCCGTCCCGCCCGGACCGCCGTCCGCCAGGCCCCCAGGCTCCGCGCGGCGACGAGCTCGAGCCCCAGGAAGATCACGAGCAGGCCCATCTTCAACCAGAAGATGGGCCTGTTGATGTCATCCCATCCATGCAGCCAGGCCATGGTCACACCGGAGGGGATCACGAGGAAGCTGCCGACCAGGGCGCCCCTCCGATCCATGGTGAGCACGGTGTCCACCAGCAGCGGCTCCATGCCGCCCTCCCGCTCCAACCGCTGCAGGGCGTCCGCGCGGCGGTTCTGGGCGTAGACCACCAGCAGCACGCCTCCCACGTGCAATCCCCGCAATGCCCACATGCCCAGCTGTCCTGCGTCCACCCGCGCCTCCGTCGAACGCCCGTCGACGCATGCGCTTGCAGATCCCATGGGTCTTCCCCCCTACCCATCATGGTACGCTCACGAGGCTTCAACCTCCGAGGGAACCATGCGCACACTCACCCTGCTTCCGCTCCTGGCCATCGCCGGCGCCGCCCATGCCGACGACATCGTCGAGCACGACAGCTACCTGCTCCAGACCGTTGCAGACACCGTCTACGAGCACCGCGTCGGCCACCCCACGGTCGCCTACGACGCCGACAGCAGCCTGTGGGTGATGTACTTCGAGGTCGAATTCGCCCGCAACGGCGACGCCGATCTCGCCGACCAGCTCGCCCGCGTGTACGGCGAGAACCCGCCCGACGCGGCCCTGTGCGGCCCCGGCGTCAACTGGTGGGGCGTCGGACGCGCCACCTCCACCGACGGCCTCACCTGGACCTACGACGAAGACCTCGTCGTCAGCCCCGTGCAGGGCACCTGGTACGAGTGCCTCGCGGCCCAGCCCCACGTGCAGTTCGACGGCACCACCTGGCACATGTGGTTCAAGGCCCAGCAGCGCTCCGATCGCTGCGGCGACCCGGACGTCCCCGACCCGGAGATCGACTACCCCGACGGCGACACCGGGACGGCCACCAACCTCCCCAGCTGGGGATGCGAGGACATCCCGGGCTTCGGCTACGCCAGCAGCACCGACGGCGTCTCCTGGACGGTCTCCGAGGAGCCCGCGATGGCCACCCCCGGCGGCGGCACCCTCGTGAGCCCCTCCGTGCACCCCGTGGGCAGCGGCTACGACCTCATGTTCAGCTTCAACAGCATGACCGAGGGCCACAAGCTGTGGCGGAGCCAGTCCAGCAGCATGGAGGGCCCCTGGAGCGAGCCCGAGCTCCTGCCGGTCAGCAACACCCCCACCTGGGGCGAAGACCTCCAGCTCAAGCCCTCCCTGCGCTGTGAGCTCGACGAGCTGGACGAGGCGTTCCTGCGCATGACCGCCGGCGGCCGCACGGAGGGCGTCTGGAGCATCGGCTCGCTCACCACGGCCGACGACGCCGAGTGGACCTTCGCCGACGACGCCGACTTCACCTGGGAGGCGGGCACCACCCAGTGGTCCCACTGGGAGGCCGTGAACTACGACGGCACGAACAGCCTGTACTTCTTCAGCCAGACCGTCGAGGGCACCCCGAGCATCGGTCTGGCCTACGATCTGGCCACGGCGCCCACCAGCCTCGACGGCTCCCTGCTCGTCAAGGGCGCCTGTCCGACCGCGGAGCCCGTCGACACCGGCGACACGGGTGACACCGCCGATACCGGCGACACCGGCCCCGAAGGCCACACCGACACCGGCATGGACACCGACGCCACCGACCCCGGCGGCGACGACGACGACAAGGACTGCGGCTGCCAGACCGGCGGCGGCTCGCTGTGGCTCGGCCTGCTCCCGCTCGGCCTGATCGCCCGCCGGCGCCGCCAGGGCTGAGCCCGTCCCCCTCCCATCCCACCGGAGCCGCCCCTCGGGGCCGCTCCGGTGTTCTCAATTGCGCCCTTCGAGCGGGACGCTCCCCCCTCGAGGGGCTATGGCCCCCCCTTCCCTCCTCCCGGGCGCCGCCATGTCCACCATCCCCTCCGACGTCGACGCGCTACCCGCATCGAGCCAGTGGCAGATCACCCGCAAGCTGTGGGCGCTGGCCTGGCCCGTCATCGGGCTGAACGTGCTGCAGGTGCTCTCCCTGGTCGTCGACACGGCCATGATCGGCCGCGTGCCCAACCACGACGCCGCGCTTCCGGGCATGGGCTACGGCGGACAGGTGGTGATGCTGCTCATGGTCGCCATGATCGGCCTCACGGTCGGCACGGTGGCCATGATCGCGCGGGCCCACGGCGCGAAGGACACCGAGGAGGTCTCCAGCATCTTCCAGCAGGGCCTGCAGCTCACGGTGCTCCTGGGCGTGGCCATCGCGCTCGTCGGCAACCTGCTCGCCGGTCCCGTCCTGCTGGCCCTCGGCGCCAACGACGCCACCCTCGGCGCCGGCCTCGACTACCTCCGCCCGCTGCTGATGGGCACGCCGTTCTACTACCTGAACATCCTGCTGGCGGCGTCCCTGCGCGGCGTCGGCAACACCCGGCTGGCCTTCCTCGTGGCCCTGGTGATGAACGCCCTCAACGTGGTGTTCAACTACGGCCTCATCCTCGGCCACTACGGCCTGCCGGCCTTCGGCATCGCCGGCGCGGCCTACGGCACCGTCGCGTCCCAGTTCATCGCGGTCGTGCTCATGGTGTTCCTGCTCCGTCGCGGCGCCATGCCCGGGCTGTTCCCCTCCCTGCGGCCCCAGCGGATCCGCGGCGATCTGGCCCGCCGCCTCGTGCACATCGGCTGGCCCGCCGCCCTCGACATGGTCATCCTCAACGCCGCCTTCCTGGCCATCGTCGGCATGCTCGCCCGGGTCGACCAGCTCGCCGTGGGCGCGCACACCATCGGGATCCGGGTGCAGGCCCTGGCCTTCGTGCCGGGCATGTCCATCAGCCAGGCCACCGCGGCGATGACCGGCATGGCCCTGGGCGCCCGCAACATCACCCAGACCCGCCAGGTGGCCAAGGCGAGCGTGGTGCTCTGCTCCGCCGTCATGACCTCCCTGGCCGCCCTCATCGTGGGCTTCGCCGGCCCCCTGGTGCAGGTCTTCTCGGTGCAGCCCGGCACCGCCATGTTCGACTACGCCATCCAGTGGATGCGCCTGCTGGGCTGGTGCATGCCCTTCGTGGGGGTCTACATCGCCCTCGCCGGCGTGTTCCAGGGCTCCGGCGACACCCGCACCAGCCTGCGCATCAACGGCTGGAGCACCCTGGCCTTCCAGATCCCGGTGGGCTGGCTCCTCGGGTTCCCCCTGAAGCTCGGCGCCTACGGGATCTGGCTCGGCCTGCCCCTGGCCTTCGGCCTGAAGATGGTGCTGGGCCTGCTGGCCTACCGCAAGGGGCGCTGGGCCACCCTCAAGGTGTGAGGGCAGCCCCCGTGTTCGCCGGTGCCTGCGAGCTGGTCCACACGCCGCCGGTGCGGGAGCCGCCGAAGCCGAGGATGAAGAAGCCCTCGCCCACCGCGGACATCATGTTGCCCGGGTTCACGGACACGCCGGAGCGACCGCCGAAGCCCAGGAACACATGACCGCCGTGCTTGTCCTCGACCTCCCACATCCAGTAGGCCTCCGCCAGGAACGGGATGCGGGTCTGCACGTCGTCGATGAACGTGATCGCGAAGGGCACGGCGAGGCCGTAGGACATGTGGAAGACGTCGTGCTGGTACATGAACGCCAGACCCGGCGTGACGGCCAGGCCGATGTCGGGATCGAGGATGGGCACGATGGGACCGCCGGCGAGCTGCCCCACGAGGTTCCAGCGCCCCTTGTCGCCGAGCTCGGCGAAGCGGCCCTGGGTACCCACGGACAGCTCGACCACGTTGGCCGGGTAGTTCCAGGAGAAGCCCCAGGCCAGCGACGGCTTGATCCAGCCGCCGGTGGAGTACCGGGCGGACTCGAAGGTCATGCCGTAGTCGAGGGCCCCCGGCACGCGCAGGAAGCTCGGGTCTGCCTGGGCCACGCCCAGGAGTGCGAGAAGCCAGATCATGGGGTCGCCTCCAGGTCGACGGTGCTCGGCAGGTTGTCGAGGACGTAGGTCCAGGCCTCCTCGTCGCCCTTGAGCGAGGCATCCAGGAAGCCGTCCATCACGATCCAGGCGTCGTCTCGGACCGCGTCGATCGGGCGCTTCAGCTCGCCGTCCTTGCGGTTTCCGCGCTCCGTCTCGAGGACGTCGTCCGTCCACGCGTAGTGGTTCATGCCCTGCACCACTGCCGAGGCGAAGGGAGAGCCGAAGGCCGACCACTCGTCGCGGAACTCCGACGGCGAGATGGAGTCGGTGGAGCCGGTGATGCCGAGGACGGGCCGGCCGTCCTGGACGTCGGCCACCTTCTGGGGCCTCGAGGGGAAGCTCGCCTGCATCAGCAGGGCGTCGATGTCCTCGTCCTGCTCGAAGTGCATGGCGGCGACCACGCCCCCGAGGGAGTGCCCGGCCACCGCCACCGGCGCGCCCCGATCGGCGTAGCCGTCGAGGGGGCTGTCGTCATCCTCGACCTCGTCCCAGAAGGCATCGAGGCCCGTGATGGAGTTGCCCGGCGTGAGGATGCCCAGCAGGCTCGGGTAGGTGGGAAACACGACCGCGTAGCCCCGGGTGGCCAGGTGCTCGGCGATCCAGTGGTAGCGGTGGGGGGCCACGAGCCCGCCGTGGCTGAACACCACCACGGGCACCTGCCCACCGATGGGTCCGCCCTGGTCGTCCACGGGCACGTAGAAGGTCAGCGGCACCTCGTCGGTGGCGCGGGTCCGCACCCGGACATCCCACGACGCGGCGCCCCAGGGGCCCATCTCACCGGGCAGCCCTTCCCGCGCGGCATCCGCGCCGATGTGGGGGTACAGCTCGAGGTCGTCACAGCCGGAAAGGCAGAGCAGCAAGAGCCACTTCTTCATGGGTCCTCCGTCGCGCGGTCCAGCCCCTCCATCGGGTACGGACGGCGCGCCTGCAGCATCATCGTCGTCGGTCATCCACGACGATGCCACAAGCACGCCCCGAAAGGCACTGTTCCGCGTACGGCCACCATCAGGGCATGACGGGCTGGAGCCTGGCGCCCTCCACGACGAGATCGTAGCGGTACCCCGCGCCGTAGTCCTTGTCGGCGACGACCACGCCGGTGGCCTGTACCTGCTGGCCCACCGCGGCGACGTCGTCGGTGGTGATCAGGAGATCCTCGCTGGCGTCCGCCGAGGGACGCAGGTGGACCCAGTTGGTGCCCATGATGTCGGCGTTGAACTTCGTCACCACACCCTGGACGGTGATGGTCTGACCGGCCAGGGCCGCGCCCTGCCGGAGCACCCCGGGGACGTCCTGCACGCCCTCGAGCAGCTCACCGCTGCCGGCCGCGGGCACGACCACGTTCCGCTCGGCGGCGCCTCCCACCGCCGGGTGTCCCTCCGGCAGGTCCTGGTGGCTCCCGTCGGTGGGAGGAATGCCCGGATCCATCGGCGGCGGATGGCCAGCCGGCAACGCGCCCGGCTCCGCCAGCTCACCCGGTCGGCCCCACCGACCGGCGAACCAGATGACCTCGAAGGTGCGGTCGAGGGACTTGCTGTGGAAGCCCTCCATCTTCATCGTCCGGTGGGCCTGCAGGGACTCTCCCACCTGCACGGCTGCCTGGGGGCCCGCCACCCACACCTCGCCGCTGCCGTCGTCGAGGAGCGCGTAGGTGTAGCCGCCGGCGTCCATCGTCTCCACGACGGTGCCCGCGAGCACGCCCTCGGGAAGGGCGGATGCCTGCTCCGGCGCCGCGTCGAGCGGTCGTGTCTCGTCTGCCTTCTGCGTGCCGCACCCAAGGAGCGCGAGCGTGACCCACCATGCCTTCATCTGCATCCTCCACACCTCGCGCCGCGCGCATGCCGCGGGGCGCCTCGCTGCCAGCCTACCCCTCCCGAGGTGTCGGGTCACCCCCGCGGCCCCCAACGCACGTACCTCGGACCCCGCACGGGTACCCAACAAGATGCATGTGGCCTTGCCATTGAGTGTACCGACCGATGACCGTACAATCTCACGGTACGCCCCCCGCCACACGAGCACCGGAGCCATGGCCTCTCCACCCAAGGACGCCCCGAACGCCACGACTCCGCCACCGGCGAAGGAGGCCACGGGTGCACCCCAGGCGTCTCCTCGCTACCGGATCGGCGCGGTCCTCGGCAAGGGCGGCATGGGCGTCGTCCGGATCGCCCGGGATCAACGGCTCAACCGCGACGTGGCCCTGAAGACCAACCTGCAGGGCGACAGCCCCGATCAGGTGCTGCAGCTCGCCCGTGAGGCGTGGCTCACCGCCCACCTGCGACATCCGGGCATCATCCCCGTCTTCGACGCGGGCGCCAACGGCGACACCTTCTACTACACGATGGCCCTCGTCGAGGGCCGCACCCTGTCCGACGTCCTGAAGTCCACCTCGTCCCTCGAGGAACGGCTCGCCCTCCTTCGCCACCTCCTCGATGCCTGCGAGGCCGTGGCCTACGCCCACAGCCGTGGTGTGGTCCACTGCGACCTCAAGCCCCACAACATCATGGTGGGCGCCTTCGGCGAGACCCAGGTGGTGGACTGGGGACTCGCGGTCATCCCCGATCCCCAGCAGGAGCAGGCCTGGCGGGCGCTGGGCCTTCCCCAGATGGATCGTCGCTCCACCGCCCTTCCCACCGGAACCCCCGCCTACATGAGCCCGGAGCAGGCCCGCTCCGAGCGCCTGGACGCCCGCACCGACGTGTGGAGCCTGGGCGCGATCCTGTTCCAGATCCTCACCGGCGTGCCCCCCCACCACAAGGGAAACTGGGCGCAGCTCCACCTGCGGGCCCGGGAGGGCCGGGTTCCCTCCATCGCCCACCTGCAGCCGGACGCCCCGCCAGAGCTGATCGCCATCGCCCAGCGCGCCATGAGCCGTCGCCCCCTCCGCTACGCCGACGCGAGCGCCCTCGCGGCCGAGCTCGGCCGCTGGTTCGAGGGCCGGCGGATCGTCGCCTACCAGTACACCGCCACCGACCACCTGCGTCGGCTGACGCGCGCCTGGCGCGTCCCCCTCCGCATCGGCGGGGCCGTGCTCCTGGCCACCTCCACCATCGCCGTCTGGTCCATCCTGCAGACCTCCTCGGGGGTCCACCGGGCGCGCGAGGCCGAGGCGTCCGCACAGGCGGCCCGCTCCCTGGCCGGCGAACACCTGTCGAAGGCGCTCACCTACCGGGCGGTGGTGGCGGCCCGGAACGGCGCGCGCCCCCAGGCCGAGCTGCTCGCCGCCCACGCCCTCGAGCTGGCCCCCCAACCCGACGCCAAGGGCGTGCTGGCCTCCTTCCCCACCGATGCGCGTCCCACCAAGGTGGGGCACATCGAGCTGCCGGCGTCCTGCCGCAAGCAGTGGCTGTCCTGGTCCGGCGACACGCTGTGGTGCCTCACCGACGACGCCGTAGGACGCTGGAGCCTCGCCACCCACCCTCCGGCCCCCCAGTGGCGCCACCGCGCCAAGGACCCCCTTGCGCTGTACCCACACCCCGACAAGGGCATGGTGGGTGTCGCCGAGGCCCAGCGGGGCATCCTGTGGCTCAACGCGGTCGACGGCACCGTGATGCACCGGGGCTCGACCAACGCCGCGACCTTCCAGGAGCAGCCCTCCCCCACCGGCCTCGCCGCGGGCGGCGCCCAGGGGAAGCTGCTCATACCCGGTGGCAGCGCGATCACGTTCGTGCCCAGCCACGAGGCACCGTACCGGGCCATCGAGTCGGCCGCCGTCTCCCCGGACGGACGCACCCTCGCCCGCCTGGATCGAGGCGGCCACGTGCTCCTGTCGTCGATGGACGACATCCTCGCGGGCATCGTCGACGACGACCTGCGGATCATGCCGGAGCCGGAGGCCACCGAGTACACCGATCTGACGGATCTCTTCGCCGACGACCACGCGGCACGGGCGCTGGCGTGGCTCCCGGACTCGGCGCACCTCGTGGTCGGCTCGATCAGGGGTCGCATCGGCGTGTGGTCCCCCGAGCAGGGCCTCGTCACCTGGGCCGAGCTCCCCGTGGGCAAGATCCGGCGGCTCGTGCCCTCCCCCGACGGCCGGATGGTCCTGGTCCAGGGCACCCGCGGCGATCCGCAGCTGTGGGATCTCGTCACCGGGACATCGGCGGGCCGCATCCCGGTGGGCCCCGTCGAAAGCGCCCGCTGGTCGGGCACGGACGAGCTCAGCTTCCTCACGTCCGATGGCGTCGAGGTCTGGCGGGTACCGACCCACACCTCCCCAGCCACCTTCCGCCACCCCGTGGGGCTGTCCAACCTCTCGCTGTCCGCCGACGGCTCCCTCGTCGCCATCGCGCGCTCCGATGCCCGCGTCGACATCCGCGACACCCGCACCGGCGAACTGCTCCACGTGATCCACGGCGCGGTCCCCGGCCAGGTCTGCAAGTCCAGCGCGTTCACGGCCGATGGCACCCAGGTGATCACGTCGTGCCTCGACGGCGGTCTGCGGGTCACGGATCTGGCCACGGGCCAATCCGAGCGACGGATCGCCTCGGGCGACTACCGGCGCGTGGGCATCATGTCCAACGGTCGGTTCTGGGGTCAGCAGTACGATGCCCCCGTGGAGACCTTCACGGGTGAGGACGACCAGGCCCAGCTCCAGACAGGGCCCCCCACCGAACAGGTGGTCGCGAACGCAGACGGCAGCGCCCTCGCCATGCTCGACAACACCGGGCAGATCCACGTCCTGCGCCCGGACAACCCCCACAGCCTCGAGCGCTGGCGCACCGTGTCCGGTGCCCAGGCCGTCGCCATCGACGCGCAGGCCCGCACCGTGGCCGTGTCCCGGTCGGACGAGGTGCTTCTCCTCACCGACCAGTGGGAGCCGCCCCGAAGCCTTCCGGTGGCCACCGAGGTGGACGCGATGGCGCTGTCACCCGACGGCGGCCGCCTCGCCCTCGGGTTCCCCGACGGCTCCCTGCAGCTTCACGACACCCACACCGGTCACCTGCTGCTCCGCAGCTCGCTGCACACCGAGCGGATCTCGAGCCTCGTGTTCCACCCCAGCGGCCAGGAGCTGTGGTCGGCCTCCTGGGATGGCTCCGTCCGTCGGCTGTCGCTGCGGCAGCCCGACGTCGACGCGCAGGAGCTGGTGGAGCAGCTCGAGGAGGCGTGGGACCTCGAGCTGCGCGACATCCTGGCGTCCACGCCCATCTGATCTCAGTGGGCGTGGCCCTCGCTCTCCACACCGTCGAGGCGGCACGCGCCGTCGCCGTTGAAGTGGTAGGCGGACCGCATCGCCGTGGCGATGAAGTCGTACAGGGTGTCGATCTCGAGACCGCCGGTCTCGTAGCCGATGTCGGCGATGTTCACGGCCTCCAGCTCGGCCTTGCCGACGAAGCCGTCCTCGTCGGCGTCGGCGCCGGCGATGGCCTGGAAGGCCAGTGCCGCCTCCTCGGTGCCGAGCTGGTTCCAGAACAGGTGCTCGAGGTGCACGGTGACCTGGGCCGTGGTGGTCGACGCGCTCTCGGGGGCGAGGCCGATGGTGCCGTCCACGCCGTTCTCACAGGCCTCCATGAGGACGCCCAGCGCGAGTGGGATGCGGAAGTCGACGCTGCTGCCCTCCTTGGTGCCGGTGCCCTCGACCACGAAGGTGAAGCCGTCGTCGCGCAGCTCCTGGGCCTCGGCCGGGGTGAGCACACCGAGCAGGGAGGCGTCTTCGAGCTCGTCGACCGGGGGCGCCTCGAAGGAGACGTCCGAACGGGACGAGTTCGCGTTGATGGTGACGAGCTCCACGGGATCGGTGCTGTTCACCATCTGGGCCATCCACGCCTGGTTCACCTCGTTGCGGCGCTCGTCCGTCTCCGGATCGGACAGCGTGAGGAAGCCCACGGGCAGGATGATGCTGTCGAAGGTGACCGCCCAGCCGTCCACGAAGTCCTCGGCCGGCAGGCCGTCGTCGCCGATGTTCTCGGCGGACAGCTCCCAACGCACCACCGCGTCGCCGTCGATCTCGGGGTCGTCGCAGCCTGCCATCACGAGGGCAAGGGGGATCCACAGTCGCTTGGTCATCTCTCTCTCCTGCTTGCGTCAGGGCCCATCGGGCACTCAGGGGTTCCAGACAAGTTGGTACGGGCCCGAATCCCCCAGCCGGCGGGGGCGCGTGTACAGTACGTCGCCCACCGGGGTACCGGCCTCGATGGTGTAGACGCCATCCTCGCCAGGGGTCTGGTCGAGCAGGGTCTCGAAAGGGGCCGTGGCCAGGAAGGCGGTGGGGTCGATGCCCAGCTCGAGGGTTCCGGCCTCCGTGAGGTCGGCCTCCAGGGACAGCCCCCGGACCCGGCGCAGCGTGACGGGATCCACCACGGACTCGTCGACCCAGGTGGCGTCCCAGGTGATGGCCCCCTCGAAGGGGATCACCAGCTCGTCGCGGGTGGCCACGCCGGCCACGACGAGGGTGTCGACCCGGCCGTCCACATCGGGCTCCAGCCACAGCTCGGCGGAGCGCGAGGGACCGGCCGTGCCGGAGGCGAGCCCGAGCTGGCCCTCCGGATCCCGCAGCAGGTCGACCTGCACCTGGCCCGTGAACTCAGCCCGCAGGAAGCCGGCCTCGAACTGGTCCTGGGCGTGGGCCGTGCCGAGCCACCACCAGCGCAGGGGCACCACGGCGCCCACGATGGAGGGCCGCTCGGACCACAGGTACAGCGGCCCCGTGAGCAGCGTGGCCTCGGTGAGCGTGACCGTGTAGCCGGTGGCGTCGTCGACGTAGGTGATCGTGGGGCCGCCCGCGCCGTCGTCGATGGGGGCGTCGGTGCGCCACAGCACGGGAAACGCGATGTTCTCGCCACCGGTGGAGTTCACGCAGCCGGACAGCGCCAGCAGCGGCAGCAGGGCTCTACAGATCATGGAACCACACGGTCACGTCCGCGAGGACGGAGAAGGGCGCGCCCGGACTCACCTGACGAGTGGCCACCCGCGTGGGGAACGCGGAGCCGCTGTCGTCCGGGAACCAGGAGGCGTAGTTGTACTCGGCGAGGTTGTACCGGGTGTTGAACAGGTTGGTGAAGGTCAGGCCGAGCTGCACGTTGCGCCAGCGGGCGGTGGTGTTCAGGTCGGTGACGTACACCCAGTCGGACCGCTCGGACTGGGGCAGCGGCCGGGGGGTGATGAGCCGGAAGCTCACGCCGTGGCGAAGCGTCCACTCCTCGCCGAGGGAGTAGCCGTAGGACAGGTCCGTGCGGACCATCCACGGGGGCACGTAGGGGATCAGCATCCCGGCCTGCCGGTCGTTGCGGCCGTAGCCGTAGTTCGGCGGATCCTTGTCGCCGAACACGGCGTAGGTGCCGGCCACCGTGGTGCGCTCGGTGAAGCCCCCCACGTGCACCTCGGACTCGGCCGTGAAGCCCCAGCGGTTGGAGTCGCCGGCGACGAGGTTGGTGCCCTCCTCCTCGTCGAAGACGTAGTCGCGCCCGACGTGGGTCATGTAGCCGACCACCCGGTGGGTACCCCGCCAGCGGTCGGAGTTGTGGCGCCACACCCAGCCGAGCTCGACGGAGTCCAGGGTGCCGAAGGGCGCGGCCTCCCCCTGGCTCACGGCGCGAGCCTCGAGGGATCGCAGCCCGCGGCCGTAGGCGGCCCGGATGGAGTGCCCGGGTGCCACCTGGAACCCGACGGAGGCGCGAGGGGCCGGGGCCATGCCGGCGGCGTTGCGGCGGCTGTTCGGCTCACGGAAGCCGAGGCGGGAGGCGGACGGACAGTTGTCCTCCCAGCGGCCCCCCTCGAGCGCCGACCAGAAGTCCCGAGTCGCGCAGTGATCGGTGAGGTCGTAGAAGAAACTCTCGAGGCGCAGCCCCGCGCGGGCCGTGAACCAGTCGGCCACCTGCAGCTCGCCGTCGACGAAGGGGGCCACGTTGGCCTGACGCAGGGTGTAGTCGGCGTCGGTGCGGTAGGGCGCCTGATCGGCATCGCGCAGGCGCTGGCTGAGACCGTCGACGTCGTCGAAGCGCCCGTACAGTCCGGCCTGCACGGCGCCCCGCAGCAGGCCTCCGTCGGCGTACTCCCGGCGGACATTCGCGCTCGCGGACACCGTGAGGGCGTCGGTGGTCTGCTGCAGCATGTCGCCGCGCTGGGGGTGCAGGACCTCGCCCTCCCGGCGCTCGTCGTGCAGGAAGCCGGTGAAGTCGTTCTTCAGGTCCATGGAGCGCAGGGCGAGGCTGCCGTGGGTCTGCCACAGCCAGCCGCCGTCGCCGCCGTCGGCACCGAAGGCCAGCGCCGCCTGCATGTGGCTGCCGCCCTGGTTCGGGTCCTGGGTGCCGTACAGGTCGAGGCGTCCCGCCTCCACGTCCTCGAGCTTGACGAGGCCCGCGTGGCGGTAGTCGGCGCCGTAGACGTTGGCGAGCAGGAAGGCGTCGGCGGCCCCCTCGAACGCCACCCGGGCGATGGCCGAGCCCCGCAGCGCCCGGCGGTTCTCGCCGTACCCGGCCGTGGAGAAGCCCTCGGCGGCGACGAAGGTGCCGCGGTTGCGGGGGTGCCGCCAGCCCACGACGCCTCGTGCGGTGCGGAAGCTGCCGCCCTGGACCTTGACCATCATGCCCGGCTCGGGAAGGCCGAGCTCCATCTGCACGGAGCCGGCGACGGCGAAGTCGCCCTGGGACGGATCGTAGGGCCCCTCGAGCACCCGCATGCCCCGCAGGGTCTCCGGGATGACCCAGTTGATGTCCACGAGACCGTGTCCGTGGGGGTTGCCCACCTGGTTCAGGGGCATGCCGTCGACCATGAACTGCACGTCCTGGCCGTGGCGGGCGTCGAAGCCCCGCATGAACAGCTGCAGCGGCTTGGAGGAGGAGCCGGCGTAGGTGATGAACACGCTCGGCGCGAGCTCGAGGGCATCGGCGGCGCGGGGGGTGGGCACCGCCTGGACGTCGTCGAGATCGAGGTGGATGTCGCCGGCGGCCCGCTCGGGCCCGTGGCGGTGGGCGCCGTAGACGACGACCTCCTCGCTGCTGGCGTCGAGATCGTGGTCGTGCAGCGCCTCGGGGGCCGTGGGCTCGAAGTGGACCTGCAGGCGTGCGGTGAAGGGCACCGGGATGCCGTTCTTCGTCGCGGGCCGGAAGGTGCTGCGCTCGATGGCCCGGCGGGTGGGCTCCTGGAAGAGCTCGGGGACCTCGTCCGGGAACTCCACGGAGACGACCCGCCCCTGGGCGTCGATGTGGACCACCACCTGCACATCGGTGGGATCGCCGGCGCTTCCGAGGGGATGCAGCGGGCTCTCGGAGTCGACGAGGACGGGCGGCTGGACCTCGGCCCCCTGGGACTCGGAGGGGGGCGCTGGCTGCTCGGACGCGATCTCGATGCCCGTGTCGGTCGCGGGATCCTCCTGGGCCAGGGCCGGGACCGAGGCGAGGACGGCGAGGATCAGCGGGGAAGGCGTCATCCGAGGGAGGCTCCGGCAGCAGGGAGGCACATCGTACCGAAAGTCGGTGCGGACCTCCGGCCGCCTAATGCCAACCGGGGGCTGACCGCAAGGAATGAGTCCGCCCGTCAGACATTCCGTGGCATGGCGGTCGGCCTCCCTTCGGGCATTGAATCGTAGGGGCGCTGCTTGCCGCGCCCGACCCCCGTTGCGTTCCTTTCGGGCATTGAATCGCGCATGGGGGTCAGGCATGGGGGTCAGACCGCAAGCTGTTATACCTTAGAGCATGAGGGGGTCAGACCGCAAGCTGTTATATCTCGTCGCCTCACAGGAAGGGAGCGGACGAGACGGAGGGAGCGGAGGAGACAACGACCAGGTGGCGGTGTCGGCTATCGCGAGGGTCCTCTGGCACGTTGAAGCGGGATCCACTTGATCCAGTGTTCTCGAGTTCCTGCGCTTCCAGAGGCCTTCCTCATTGTATTTCTGTCTTTCTCCGGCAGTCGCTCGAGCCCGGCTCAGGCACCTTTGACATCTCATGGTCTCTGAAACTCTGGATCAAACGGATCCCTCGTCGCCCCGCCAGAGCCCTCTCGCGCTTCCTGAGAACCCTCTCCGCTCCCTCCGCAGGCTCCGCTCCCTCCGCAGGCTCCGCTCCCTCCGTGTGAAGCCCAAGACTCCGTGGCTTCCTCGACCGACGCCTACCGCCCCAGACGCTCCTCGAAGAACGCATCCGCCATCACGAACGCCCGATGGCTCACCGTCGCATCGAACACCAGCCCGTCGATGGGCGCGTCCGCCTCGGGGTTCGTGAAGGCGTGCATCGCCTGGCTGAACGAGACGAAGGTGCAGTCCGCGCCCCGCTTGCGCATCTCCTCGTCGAAGGCCGCGCGGTCGTCGGCGCTCACCAGGGGATCGAGGGCGCCGTGCAGCACCATCAGGGCGGGCGCGAAGGGGGCGTCGCGCACCTGCGGCGGGGGCTTGAGCAGGCCGTGGAAGCTCACGGCCGCCGCTAGCTCGTCGTTGTGGCGGGCGAGGTCCTGCACACACAGGCCCCCGAAACAGAAGCCCACGGCGCCGATGCGGTCCCGCTCCACGCCCTCGACCCCCGCCAGCGCCTCGAACGCGAGGTCCATGCGCCGGACCATCGCGCCCCGGTCCTCCAGGAACGGCCCCATGAGCGCCCTGCCCTCCTCCTTGCTCTGCGCGACGCGCCCCTCTCCGTACATGTCGAGCGCCAACGCCACGTACCCGAGCCCCGCATACCGGTGGGCCACCTGCACGCAGAAGTCGACCCGTCCACCGGCCATGTGGGCCACCAGCACGCCGCCCACCGGCCGGGTCCTCGGACGCACCAGCATCCCCTCCAGACGCACGTCTCCATCGTGGTAGTCCAGCTTCGTCGGCATCCGCATGGTGGCTCCCCGGCTCGTGGTACCGTCAGGGCCACCCGGAGGCCCCGTGACTCCTCCCCCATCGTCCGACCCAACCGGCATCTTGCGCGACAACCTGGCGTCCGAGGCCGGCTTGCGCCTCGACGCCATCCAGCCCGTCTCCGGCGGCGACATCGCCCGCGCGTACCGCCTCCGCCTCCAGGACGGTCGCCTCCTGTTCGCCAAGCTGATGCCCGGCATGCCCGCCGGCATGGCCCCCGCCGAGGCCGAAGGGCTCCGCCTGCTCGCCCAGGGCGGCTGCCGCGTGCCCGAGGTCGTGGCCGTCTGGCCCGGCGGTCTCGTCCTGGACTGGATCGAGCGCGGCCCCGCCACCACGGCCTATCAGGAGGCCCTCGGCCGCGGTCTCGCCGCCCAGCACCGGATCACCCGCCCGACGTTCGGCGGCTCCGACTCCTTCCTCGGCCCCACGCCCCAGCCGAGCCCGGCCACGGACGACGCCGTCGCGTTCTGGCGGGACCACCGCCTCGGCCACATGCAGCGCCTGCTCCGTGAGGCCCACGTCCTCACCCCCGTCCAGGATGCCTCCCTCGACGCCCTGCGATCCGACCTCGGCCGCTGGCTGCACGTCCCCGGCGAACGCCCCGCCCTGGTCCACGGCGATCTGTGGGGCGGCAACACCATGCCCGGCCCACGGGGCGAGCCCTTCGTCTTCGACCCCGCCGTGGCCTTCAGCCTGCGGGAGGCGGATCTCGCCATGGCGGCCCTGTTCGGGGGCTTCGGCGATCGGTTCTGGTCTGCGTACGAAGAGGCGTTTCCCCTCCCACCGGGAGCCGCCGACCGGCGGCCGCTACTGCAGCTGTACCACCTGCTCCACCACGCCCTGCTGTTCGGTGGGGGCTACCTGCGACAGGCCATGGACATCGTCCACAGATTCGTCGGTTGAACCTTCGTCACGGTACCGCAATCGACGATCGCGGCCCCCCGCGGTAGAGTGCGCCGCCCACCGGACGGTCCATGCCCTCTCCCTCCCCACTGCTACCCCTCGCGATGCTCCTCCACGCGCCCCTGGCCCACGCCCAGGCGCAGCACGCCGTCGAGGTCGTGGTCAAGGAGAAGGGCAGCGGCATCCCGGTGTCGTGCCTCGTCGAGGTCGACGGCGAGCCGATGCAGACCGACGATCGCGGCCGGCTCACGCTGCTGCTCGACGAGGGCCGCTACGACGTCAAGGTCGTCAGCTACGAGCACGCCCTGTGGGAGGGCTCGCTGATCGTGCCCATCGACAGCCGGCGCTGGGAGATCTTCCTCCTGCCCCAGGATGCCGACAACGTGGTCACCGTGGTCACCCAGAAGGACCACCCCGAGCCCAGCCACCAGGTGTTCTCCACCGAGGAGCTCATGAGCGTGCCGGGCACCTTCGGCGACCCGCTCCGCGCCATCCAGAGCCTCCCCGGCGTCGCCCGCGGCAGCCTGACCGACGCCAACCCCGTGGTGCGCGGCTCCGAGGGCTACATGACCGGCGTGTGGATCGACGGCATGCCGGTGCCCTTCCTGTTCCACTGGTTCCTCGGCCGCTCCGTCCTCAACCCCACCCTGCTCGACGAGTTCCACTTCCTGCCCGGCGGCCTGCCTGCCGAGTACGGCCTCGTCTCCCAGGGCGTCCTCGACGCCCGCATCCTGCGCCGGGTCGAGTCCCCGGGCTTCCACGGCCGCGCCAGCGTCGACCTGATGGACGGCAGCATCTCCGGGCGCTTCCAGCAGGGCGACTGGCACACCTTCGTGGCCGGCCGGTACAGCTGGCTCGGCGGCATCGTCTGGGCCGCCACCTCCGCCTTCAGCCTCGGTGAGTTCTTCCTCAACCCCGGCTACTGGGACTACACCGCCCGCACCGTCGGCGACCTCGGCGACCACGAGATCAGCATCACCGCGCTGGGCGGCGGCGACGACCTGCGGGTCGGCGGCGAGGGCACCGAGCTGTCCGAGTTCGAGGAGGCCCTGCCCTACGATCCCCGCATCCTCATGCAGCGGCAGTTCCACCGCCTGCAGGCCGACTGGCGGTACAAGGCCGGCTGGGGACGCACGCAGACCGCCGTGTCCGGCGGCTACACCCAGGAGCTGTCCCTTCTCAACGGCCTCGGCTTCGGCGTCGACGGCCCCCAGTTCGGACAGATCAGCGGCTTCAACCTGCAGATGCGGCACACCGCCACCTTCCGCATGAACGAGGCCTGGACCCTGCACGAGGGCCTCGACTTCACCCTCGACACCGTGAAGAGCGAGAACTACGCCGAGCTCGACACGAACGGCGAGCCCGTCACCGACCACGACGTGATGAGCCTCGTCTCCCCCTATGTCGAGTCCCGGGCGGCCTACCCCTGGGGCGCCGTGCACATCGGCCTGCGAGGCACCTGGCACCACTACCAGGGCGGCAACCACCTGGTCCCCGAGCCCCGTGCCACCGTCCGGTGGAACGTCGCCGAGGGCGCCAGCATGAACGCCTTCCTCGGCGGCTACAGCCAGCGCCCGCAGGCGTTCCAGCTCTCCGCCGCCATGGGCAACCCCGATCTGCAGCCCATCCGCACCTGGCAGACCGGCGTGGGCGGCAAGGTGCAGCTGCAGCCGCACCTGACCCTCGAGGGCACGGCCTGGGCCACCTGGTTCCAGAACCTCACGCTGCGCCAGGAGAAGCTGGTGGTCGAGAACCGGCAGGCGGGCGAGATCGACGGCGGCTCCTCCACCGGCGATCCCTACGCCTACGGCTACCTTGCGCCCTCGTACGTCGACGGCGACGGCATGGCGGTGGGTGGCGACTTCATGCTGCGCCTGTCCCCCACGCCCAAGTGGTACGGCTGGATCAGCCTCACGCTGCAGAAGGCGTGGCGCTTCGAGGACGACGGCTGGTACCCGTCCGACCACGATCAGCCCTTCGGCCTCAACGTCGTGACCGCCTACCAGCCCGGCAAGGGATGGCAGCTCAGCAGCCGGCTGCAGCTCACCAGCGGCCAGCCCTTCACGCCCCGGGTGGGCGCCTACAACTACGTCCCCGACGCCTGGCAGGGCATCCCCCAGGCCATCAACGGCGCTCGCTACCCCACCTTCTTCCAGTGGGATCTGCGGGCGGAGAAGACCTGGCTCAAGGATCGGCAGTCGATCACGCTGTACCTCGACGTCATGAACGTCACCGCCGCCCGCAACCCCATCGCGCTGTTCTACGATGCCGACTTCGAGGAGCAGATCACCTACGTGTGGCTGCCCGTGATCCCCAACCTCGGCGTGGAGGTGACCTATTAGCCGCCTCATCGCACCTGCCCTGCTGCTGGCCCTCGGTGCCGGCTGCATCCTGCAGGACCAGTCCTACACCGACCCCACGATCCCCGCGGCCCTGGACTACCTGGTCGACCGGCCCCGCGTGGCGGCGATCCGCTTCGATCCCGTGGCCCCCCGCGCGGGCCAGGCCTTCGAGATCCATGCCCTGGTCGTCTCGCCGAAGGCCCGCAGGGCCCCCGAGGTCGAGGTGTCCCTGTGCGGCCTGTCCACCGAGCACCCGGTCCGCGTGTGGGACATGACCTGCTTCGGCAACCCCGACCTCGTGGAGGTCATCGGCGCGCAGCTGCCCCTGCGCCACCTCACGAGCGATCTGTCCGAGGTCGACGGCTTCGACCACTGCTTCGAGCCCGAGGGCGGCTACCTCGAGGGCGACTGCGACAGCACCTTCCCGGTGCGGGTGCAGGCCTGGCAGAACACGGTCGACGGCGAGCAGGAGGCCAACGGCTACCGCATCATGAAGCTCCACGTGGGCTCCGATGCACCCAACGGCGTGCCCTTGGCCGACGACCCTCGCCACACGCTCACGGCGGAACCCCAGGGCGACGGCTCGGTGCTGCTCGGCCTCACGATCCACAGCGAGCCCACCTTTCCCGGCGAGAGCAACCCCTTCGACGTGCACTGGCTCGTCGACGGCGGCGAGCTGCTGGGCACGGCCCGCACCCTGGCCCGCCGGGACCCCCTGGACGACGCCGTCCTGCACTCGACCAACACCTGGCTGCTCCCCGAGGACGCATCGGGCCCTCTGCGGGTCTGGGCCATCTTCGGCGGCAACATCACCGCCGGCGAGTCCGAGCTGTTCGACATCCACTGGCTCCAGAAGGAGGTCACCCCGTGAGGCGCTCCCTGTCCGCCGTGAGCCTGCTCACGCTGATGCTCACGGCCTGCCAGTCGAACCGGCCGCCGAAGATCCTGCGGATCAACGATCTGGTGGTCGACGCAAAGCTCGCCAAGAAGGAGGGCATGCGGCAGCCCGATCCGCCGGTGCTGTTCTTCCAGCCCGGCGTGCCCCTCGAGATCGTCGTCGAGGCCGAGGACCCGGAGGGCCTGCCCCTGCGCATGTGGTGGACCACGCCCCCGGACGACTTCACCTTCGACCCGGACGGCGACCGCACCGTGTGGACGCCGCCCGCCGACTGGCCCGAGGACTACTACCACTCGGCGCTGATCGTGCAGGACACCGAGGACGGCGACGAGGCCTACGCCGTGAAGTACGTGCAGTTCATCATCGGCAACGCCGAGGCGCTGGTCAGGGACTCGGGGTGGTAGCGGCAAGCACCCGCTGCCCCTGGAGCCCGGTCGACCGGGCGTCGAAGTAGTTGTCCAGGATGGACACCATCGGCTCCTCGCCACGGGCCACGCGCCGGCAGGTCTCCCAGCGCTCCTCTCCCAGCAGGTCCAGCAGCGGCTGCTCGACCCGCTCGATGTGCCGGAACGCAGACAGCAGCTTGCGATCCCAGGTCTTGTGGTACCGGGGCAGGTCGTCCGGGCGGACCCACTTGCGGCGGGAGCCCTCGTCGATGCCGCGGAACGGCACGGGCCAGTTGAGGTAGCCGTAGTCGTCCGTGAGCTCCTCCCCGGGCTGGATGTCGCGGATGGCGAGCTCGAAGTCGTAGGACGAGGTGAGGCAATTGGAGCGGAAGCTGTGGTTCACGAAGCGGCCGTGATCCCAGCACAGCACGGAGTTGCCGTCCCTGTCCCGGTAGCAGTAGGTCTCGAGGATCTTCCGGTAGGGAGCCTCGAAGGCCGAGACCTGCTCGGGGGTGAACGTCCGGTCGAGCTTGTCGAGCACCCACACGATGGTGCCCTTGGGAATGAAGGCGGTGGCGACCACGCCGAATCCGACGTCGGGGCTGATGAACCGCAGCTCCGTGGCGGGGTGCATCATCGGTGACCTCCTGGCGCACCGGCAGGCGCGCCCACACCCCGCAGCTCGATGCCGTCGGGGTTGAAGCGGATGCTGCGCGCGGCGAAGCACACTGCCAAGACAATTCGGCGCAGGCCCCTTCCGGTTCGAGATGTCCAGGTCATCCGCCCGTTGTCGACGGAAGGCCCCCGCATGGAGGGACGGCTGGGACGAGCTGCAGGGTCGATGTCGTGGCGCGCGGGTCGTGGACCGTCAGGTGTGCAGCGACGGCGCCCCGGGCCCCTTGCTGGTGAAGCGCGGTGGCTCCGCCTCCCCTTGCAGCGCGGCCTTCAACACCTCTGCGGATGCCGCCAGATCGTCCAGCACACGCTGCTTCACCTCGTGCTCCAACGCACTGCAGGTGCGCATGGCCGCCTCCACCTCCCGCAGCGCGCTGCGGATCTGGGACGGCTCACGGCCGTGGAGCGGCACGTAGGGCACCACCAGGCAGGACAGCAGCGTCGCGACGTCCCGTTCCTGTGCCGGCAGCGACATCACCGCCCGGGTGCGCGTACGGTGGTAGCGCTGGAGCAGCCCGAGCTGCAGATCGGCGATCCGCATCCGCTCCGCTTCCTTGACGCCTTCGGAGACCCGCGGGTTGAGGGTCAGCCGCATCGCCGCCTGGGCGAGCCTCGCCAGCTCCACACGGGTGTCGTGGAAGGCGTCGAGGACGGTGGCGACGGAACATGGCAGGGCAGCGGCGGACATTCGGGACGCACTCCATTCTGGGGCGGGCAGCGAGCGGCCCATGGCTTCGGGGGCAGTCGGCACGGCAGGCGGCCAGGGACCCGAAGCAAGAGCATACACACACTGTCTGCAGGTTCCGGTACCCCAAATGCGTGTCCCCACCCATCTGCGATGTCGTACCAGTCCGGTACCCGGCATCTTCTTGGTTGAAACCGCTCCCCTACCGGCATTCCGCGTCATGGATCTGACATGTCCACGCGGTGCCGCAGGTCATCGGAAGATTGCGCAGTGGCGCATGTCGGGCCTCCCTCCAAAGTGACCGCCGGTCAGCCCGATTCACAGTCCTGTTCATCGAAGCCGCCCGGGCAGTCGTCGACCCCGTCACAGACCTGCTCGAGGAGGATCGCCTGACTCTCGGGAGGCCCCTCGCAGTAGGCCAGCTCCGTGAGGCAGCCGTCTACCTTCTCGTCCTGGCCGTGCCAGCAGTGGGGCACCCCGTCGCAGACGAGGTCTGCGGGGATGGAGACCAGGGCCTTGCCGCCGCACTCGAAGGTGTCGCCCTCGCAGGCGGTCAGGAGGCTGCAGGCCAGGATCAGGACCATGTCGTCACGCATCATCATGCCTCACACCAGGTCTGTAGGAACCATCTCGACCAGCCGCCCCAGGGCCATGCGCCATGCACGCTCGGACTGGGCCCGGGCGCCCATGCTACCCGAAGCGCTCGCGTCCGGGGCCGACCATGGCCCCGCGACCATCAGCCCCGATCCGCCGTCGCCTTCTTCCACACCGCCGCACCCTGCTGGTGGCGCGCCACGCCGGAGAAGAACGCCTCGAGCAGGGCCTGGGCCTGCACGTCGCCGCACTGCTCCATGGCGAGCACCCGCACGGGCTCCAGACGAAGGCCGTCCTGCACATCGTAGGGCACCGCCAGCCGCAACAGCGCCTCCGGATGGGCCGCATCCCGGGCGTCGAGCACCACGCAGTCGGAGTCCTGATCGCCGATGCTCATCCGATCGCCCCAGGCGAGCACCATCCGCACGGCGCCGTCCGGGTTGTCCGCCAGCACCTTGTGTCCGTAGGCCACGGCGTGCTCGACGCCTTCCTCGTTCACCAGCCGGCCCAGGGACACCGCGCCCTCGGCATCGGCCTGCGCGAGCAGGGGGATGAACGTCTCGCCTTCCGGCAGATCGGAGAGGGACCAGATGGCGTGGGCGCCGACGATACCGGCGAGGCGGGCTGCATCGAGCATGGGGACTCCGGGTGGGGGTTGCCGGAGGTGTAGCACGACGGCGCACGGACGACCGTGCCCGCGCTTGCATCCCTCCAGTCCTCCCGAGACGCTTTGAATTGGCCCCCTGCTGTGTCGACGGAGCGTGTCTGCACGCCGGCGAACAGGAGCGACCTCCATGAAAGCCACCGTCCCCAGCCCGACGACCGCCTGGCTGCCCTCCGTCCTGCTCCTCGGAGCCTGCGCCTCCCTGCCTGACATCGACGAGGTGGACCGCACCGCGACCACCGCGCTGCAGGACCCTTCCGGCACCCGCCTCGCCGACGACCTGCAGCCGGCCCTGGCCGAGCACCCGGACGCGTCGGGCTTCCACACCCTCCCAACCGGCGAGGAGGCATTCATCACCCGCTTGCGGCTCGTGCGCGCGGCCGACAGGACCCTCGACCTGCAGTACTACATCTGGCACGAGGACCTCACGGGCGATGCCCTGTTCCACGCCCTGCTGACGGCGGCCGACCGGGGCGTGCGTGTGCGGCTGCTGCTCGACGACCTCAACACCGACGGCATGGATCCCACCCTGCGGGTCCTCGATGCCCACGAGCACATCGAGGTGCGGTGCTTCAACCCCTTCGCCAACCGCAAGCACCGGCTGGACGACATCGTCACCGACCCGCGGCGCATCAACCACCGCATGCACAACAAGACCCTCACGGCCGACGCCATCGCGACCGTCTTCGGGGGCCGCAACGTGGGCGATGAGTACTTCGCGGCCAACACCGAGGTCATCTTCGGCGACATGGACGTGCTGGCCATCGGGCCCATCGCCGCCGAGGTGTCCGCCGAGTTCGACCTGTACTGGAACAGCCCCTACGTCTTCCCCATCACCACGTTCTACGACGAGGCACCGAGCGAGGACGAGATCCGCGCCTACCGGGTCAGGTCCGACGACCGGGCGAGGCAGGCACGGTCGTCCCAGTACGCCCACGCGCTGGAGCAGTTCGACGCCCTCACCGAGGTCGAGCTGAGCGGGCTCGACTACGCCTGGTCCGAGTGGGTGCTGGCCTACGACCAGCCCCGCAAGGTGGACACGAAGGAGATCCAGCCGGAGACGCACCTCTTCCCCACCCTCCTCGAAGGCATGGATCTGGCCCAGGACGACCTGCTCATCGTCTCCCCCTACTTCATCCCCGGCAAGGAGCTCACGGCCTACCTGATCGGGCGCGTGGAGGACGGCGTGAGGGTGCGCATCCTGACCAACTCGCTGCAGTCCAACGACGTGGGCGCCGTGCACGCCGGCTACGCCCGCTACCGCAAGGCGCTCGTGGAGGGCGGCGTGGAGCTGTACGAGCTGCGGGCGGACCTCGGAGACCGCGTCGCCGCCGGCAGCGAGGCCGTCCACTCCGACAAGAGCAGCCTGCACGCCAAGTTCTTCGTCTTCGACGCGCACTGGCTCTGGGTGGGCTCGTACAACATGGACGGGCGCTCGACGTTCTTCAACACCGAGCTGGGGGCCTACTTCCGCAGCCCCGACGAGGCGAAGAAGCTCTCCTCACGGTTCGACGAGATCATCGAGGACGTGGCCTGGCGCGTCGAGCTCGACGAGCGGGGCGACCTGCGGTGGGTGACGCTGCGTAACGGCAAGGAGGAGGTGATGCACACGGAACCCGACACCACCTGGTTCAAGCGCGCGGTGACGAGCGTGCTCCGCCTGATCGCACCGGAGAAGCAGCTGTGAGGCGGTGAATCCTCCCGCGACCACAGCCCCACGCACAGTTCCTGATCGATGGGCGGCCGAATGGGTCGACGGGTGGGGCTGACCTCGGTGGCTCCGTGAACGCCCACAGGCGTCACGGGATCCGGCTGGCCCTCACCCACGACGGCCAGGCCCGTTCGGCCCCGAGCGTTCGAAGGAGGCTTCTCATGTTCAGATGGGCACTCATCTTCCTCGTCGTGGCCCTCGTCGCCGGCATCCTCGGGTTCAGCGGCATCGCCGGCACGGCGAGCAACATCGCCTGGGTGTTGTTCGTGATCGGCCTGGTGCTGGCCATCGTGTTCTTCATCAAGGGGAACGCGTAAGAGTGGACGGGGTGGGCCGGGCGGTTCGCCTCCTCGTGGAGGCGTCCTGCACCCGGACCCCCCTTGCGCCCGTTGCTCAGTAGAGGCCGGGTACCAGGCGATAGCGCACGCGGCGCGCATAGTCCGGGTAGCCGGGCAGCTCCGCCTGCAGCGTCCGGTCCTCGAGTTCGGTCCTGACCACCGCGATGACGAAGGCCACCGCCACGGGAACCAGGGTCCACACCGAGTTCAGGGCGAGGACCACACCGAACAGGGCCAGGACGTTCCCCGCGTAGCCTGGATGCCGGACGACCCGATACGGCCCCGTGTCACACACCTCGTGGCCGCGATCCATCTGGACGCGCACGACGCTGGAGAAGAAGCGGTTCTCCACCACGGCCCAGGACGCGAACCCGTATCCGACCGTGATGAGGACGAAGCCTGTCGCGATGAGCCACGCCGGGAACTCCGGAGACCCGTGATGGCGGTGGTCGAGCCCCGCCACGATGACCACAGGGAACGAGATACTCACCGCCATCAAGGGAGCCAGCACCCGGTCCCAGGCCTTGGCCTGCTGGAAGCTGTCGGGGTCCTGTCGCTCCGCCATCAGCCCGGGATGCCGCCGCTCTGCCCACATGCGCCCCCCGACACCCGCGAGCACGAGAAGGAGGGAGTAGAGCCACGCCTGCCACCAGCCGGGGTCTCCGCCGCACAACAGCAGGGTCAGCGCGATGAGGAGGTGGACTGCGACCAGGCGGATCCACTGGCGGGGGGATGCGGTCCGGGCCGGGGTGTTGGGTGGGGTCTGCTCGGGCATGGCGATTCCTCGGGGCAAGCTACCAGCCAGGTGCCCACTGCGCCTGTGGCCTTCCCACCGTACCGTAGTGGGTTCCAATCAGGTCGTGTTGCCGCTCGTTGAGGTGGTGTGGGAGGGCCGAGGGCATGGGTGCGAAGGACACGTCCGTCGTCGTCTTTCCGGACGTCGTCGCCGCTGGACGGAGCTTCATCGGCGTTCACCATGGCGCGTCGTGTCTGCTGAACGTGCTCGATGATGCGCTCTGCGTTCTCCGCTGACAGGTGGACTCCGGCGCGGAGCTGGCAAACCGGCTTCTGCTTGGCATCCGCTACCGCTCTGTGGAAGTCGTCCATCACGAAGGCTTCCCGCAGGAGCTCGTTGAGCGTCGTGCCTGGCGCTGCCTGGGTTGGGAGGCTCTGCTGTATTTCAGGTGTCTGACGAGCGAGGTGCGGGTGTGCGGCGGCGGCCGGAGCGCGAAGCGTGGAGGTCGTCGTCCGCATGAGCCGTTGGTTAGGCTTTTGCCCGAGCGGACGTAGAAATGTACCTACCGCATTGGGACTGACGACTCTGAAAGCTTGACCTTTCCCCAAAGACCAGCGGAATGCAGAATTATGTGAAGCGCTTCGCGCTCACAATCCATATCATTTTTCGGACCCAAGCGGATCTCATTAACCGGGTGCTCACCGTTGGCAACACCTAGCTCCATAGTTGTAAAGAGAACGAGGCTTCCCATTCTATTCCGTACCTTAATATTTGATATGTCTGACTTGGCCTTCGCAATGGTTGTCGCGGGGGCAACCTTGCTGAATAACTGGCGAATGGCCGCACTGGGAGTTCCGCGTCCCAAGACAACCAGGCGCCATTCCCGTTCGTCAGCGAACGCCGGATGCTTGAACATCGGCGCAAACGTCGCTGAAAGCATTCTCAGCATAAATATCGCGTTCTCAACCACCAGCTGCTTGTCCTTATCAGACTCGGCAATTTCCCAGTGGGACTTGCACTTCGTAAGAATAGATCCCATTACGTATCTAGCCACGGCTCTCTGATTATTTGGATCATAGAGAACTCGATACAAGCGGAACGAAGCACCTGTCTGAATGCTATCCAAGATGGACTCAACGCTAAATCCAATCGAGTAGCCGTGACCATCGTCGGCGTATGCACGCCACTGCCCCAGGAGGTCGTTGTCTTCCGAGAAACTTGCAATATAGGCGGCATATTGAAACGTAAGATCCCGTTCCCCTGCTACGATGCTCCAGAAATTCAACACAAGGTCATCGAAGGACTTCACTTCAATGTACTCATCAAGAGGCCTATCATGACCTAAGCGCCCTAGTTCCTCCAAAGCAATCTCTCGACTGATATCTGTGAACTGCACGACTTCCGCACTATCGTTGAGATAGCGATAGTGCGTGAAGTACATAGTCCTGCTTTGGACAATGTTCAGAAGAGCCTCTGCGTTAGTATAGTGCCAAAGCTGCAATGGTGCAGACCCTCCGTCCATTTCGTCCAACATTGAAAAAACGCCGTTTAGACAATCCAGGACAGTCTCATGCCCCCAGCCTGTACTATCAGTAGTCATCTAGTCTCCAGCAATGAAGGTAATTTTAGAACACGCATATGCTCGCCCAAGGCGAAATTTACTCCGATACGGTATCATCCTTGCTGGAAGGTAGCCCGTCTTGTGTGATGCAGCCTAACGAGGTGCGGGTGTGCGGCGGCGGCCGGAGCCGAAGGCGGAGGACGCCGTCCGTATGAGCCGTTGGTTAGGCCCAAGGGCCGAGGCGGCTCAATAGTTGAACAGCTGTCGCGGATCCAATCCGACCAGCTGCCACGTATTCCGGCTTGTAAGCATCCTCATCATTGCACACTCTCTCAAGCACCATTTCAGCAATGAGACGATGACGCTCCACACGGATCCGCCATTTGAACAACCAAGCCAACTCCTGGTCGTTGAACTCATGGCCATCGAGTGCGTAGCGCAAATAGAAGTTGTCGTATGTCCTCAGGAACTCCCGAAAACTCACTTCTCCACCCACACATCGCCCCACCAAGCCGTCATGCACGTCAAGCGCGTTGAGGAGTTCGAGTTCGGTGTTGAAAATGACCATCGAAGTGCACCTGACGTCACGTGGTTCAGCTACGCCGCGACACGCCGTCACGAAGCATGATGTTTGTGGCCGGCGTTGACGGAAAACACAGGTCAGCCGGCCGCATCGGTTAGATAATAGAGGATATACCCAGAGAACTTGATCGTTCCAGCCGTAACCGCGTTGTCGACTTCTCCTTTATCAGAGTCTCGGAATTCAGTTCGTAGCCGCCTCGACGCTGCGCGAACTTCTCAAGTCGATAGGGGCAGAAGCCATCGATTTGACCGCACTCGCCGAAGTCGAAGTCCACGGCCCAGTCAGGTCCCCGCACAGCGCAGCCGTACCCGTGTTTGAAGTAGCTGTAGCCATTTAGCAGACTACCTGCTTGCGGGATCGACATGCTGGCCCACTCAACATTGCTGCAAGGGCGCCGTACCCCAGCCCGCTGAAGAAGCTCAAGAGCCAGGCGTACGTGGTGCTGATAGTCGTCGATGAGTCTTGACAGTTCTGGATTCAACCTTTGAAGCCCCTATTTGGCCTAACGAGGATTAGACAGCCCAGCCCAATTCCAAAAGGCCGCCACCCCTCGCAGCCTAACACCGGCAGAACACTGCCAGTCGCCTGAATTCCAAGAATTTCCCCGTTACGCCGCCGCCCCTTGGCAGCCTAACCGCGGAAACAGGCCGCCAGGCACCATCACCCAGTATTCCGCCAACCCCAAGAACGAAAACGCGGCGCCCTACCCAGGCGCCGCCCCAACAAGATCGAAAGCAATCCCAGAACCATTCTTCAGCCACACACCCAAGGGATGCGGCGAAGGAGCGTGTCCCAGGCGAGGAACAAACGAAAGCCCGTACTTTTGTACGGGCCGAGTGCAGTGACGAAGAATGGGGCGGGCTCCTGCACCGCAGGCCGCCTACCCTTCTCGAGAATGGGGCGGGCTACTTCGCTGCAGCCCGCCTCCCCTTCACTTCACTTCACTTCGAAGCCTGCTCTTCCTGAGCGCGCACGAACTCCACATCCAGCTGGATCTTCACGTCGTTGCCGACGGCCAGACCACCCTGGTCGAGCACCTGGCTGTACTTCACGCCGAAGTCCTGCCGGTCGATGGTGGCAGTGGCCGTGGCGCCCATGCGCTCGTTGCCCCAGGGATCGGTGATGGACTGGCCGAGGCCCTCACCGGTGAAGGTGACGGACTTGGTGTTGCCGCGGATGGTGAGGTCGCCGACGATCTCGAAGGAGCCGTCCTTCTTCGCCTTGAACTTGCGGGAGACGAAGGTCATGGTCGGGTGGGCCTCCACGCCGAAGAAGTCGTCGGCGCGCAGGTGGTTGTCGCGGTCCTCGTTGCTGGTGTCCACGGAGGCCATCTGCACGGTGACCTCGACGGAGGCGTTCTTCAGGTCGCCGGGCTCGGCCTGCAGTGTGCCGGAGACGTCGGTGAACTGGCCCTCCACGGAGGAGACCATCATGTGCTTCACGCGGAAGCCGACGCGGGAGTGGGAGGCGTCGAGGTTCCAGGTGCCGGCGTGGGCGAGGGTGCCGAACGCCAGGGCGGACAGGGCGAGTGCGGAGCGGAGCAGGGACATGGTGTCTCCAGGGTGGGTGCCGGGGTGCGTTCCCCGGGCTCTTGTTCGACACCTCTGTACCCATTCACAATGGGTTCAGGTAGAGTCCAGAAGGACAATGACTGTGAACCTGGAGGTCACAATGGAGGATCGGGAGATCTTCGTCGAGGTGGTCGAGCGGGGCTCCTTCACGGCCGCCGCGGAGCGGCTGGGCATCTCCACCTCCTATGTGAGCCGCCGCGTACGGGCGCTGGAGGCCGATCTGGGGGCGCAGCTCATCGCCCGACACACCCGCAAGATGGTCCTCACGGAGGTCGGGGAGCGCTACTTCGGCCGCATCCGGCCCCTGCTCATGGCCCTCGACGAGGCCGACGCCGAGGTGTCCACCCAGACCGACGAGCCCCGGGGCACCCTGCGGGTGGCCGCTCCCCTCACCTTCGGGCTCGCCTGGGTGCAGCCCGTCCTGCTCGCGTTCAAGCGACGCTGGCCCGAGGTCGTCATCGACGTGAGCTACTCCGATCGCAAGGTGGACCCTCTGGTGTGGGACGTCACCATCCGCGCCGGCCACCTCGAGGACTCCTCCCTCGTCGCCCGCAAGCTGGCCCCGTTCCAGGGCGTCCTGGCCGCGAGCCCGGACTACCTGGGTCGGCGGGGCACGCCGGGGCACCCCAGCGAGCTGCCCGCCCACGACGTCATCACCTACAGCGGCCTGCGCACCCTCAAGCCCTGGTCCTTCCGTCGGGGCGACGAGCGCGTCGAGCTGCAGGTGTCCTCCACCTTCCGGGCAGACAACGGCGACGCGGTCGTCCAGGCGGGCATCGCAGGCCTCGGGATCCTCAACCAGCCCGACTTCCTCGTCGGCGAGCCGCTGGCCCGGGGCGAGCTCGTCCGGCTCCTGCCCGACTGGACCACCATCGACGCCGCCATCTGGGCCATCACCCCGAGCCGCCTGCAGCCCGCCAAGGTCCGCCACTTCGTCTCCATGCTCTCGGAGCGGCTCGCCCCACGGCCGTGGCTGTCACCAGGGTCCACCCCTTGAGGAATCCCACGGCGGCGCCCCACCCGTAGTCACTTCTACAGATTCAATGCCGATAGTCGCAGGATCAACCATGCAGGCTGCTGCAGAAAGCCGACCCACGGGAGATCCACATGCGTACCTGGCCCTTCATCGCCCTCCTGGGGTGCACGGCAGTCGTCGAAGACGACCCCAATTCGCCACTGACGGGAGACCCGACAACAGATCCCTGCCATGGTCGTCCCATGCTCACGTTCCATGCCGACGCCGACAAGGATGGCTTCGGTGATCCCGCCACCGCCGTGGAGCACTGCGAACCGCCTCGCGGCCACGTGGACAACGACCTGGACTGCGACGACACCCGACGACGCATCCATCCCGACCAGCCCGAGCTGTGCGACGGCCTCGACAACGACTGCAACGACCTCGTCGACGACGAGCTCGGCGAGAAGTGGACCTGGAGCGATGGCAGGACGAAGGAGGTCCTCGTGTTCGACGCCGAACACCGTAGGGTCGAACACAGGTGGAACCAGAACGGAAAGGGCGGCCCCGACTGGATCCACACCTTCCGCTACGATGCTGCCGGAAACCTGGTCGCCAGCGACATGGACCTCGACAACGACGGCACGGTCGACACCATGATCACGTGGACCTACGACGAGCGCGGCAACATGCTCACGGCCAGCACGGACGAGACGGGCGGTGGGAAGATCACCCACCGGTATCTGTACACCTGGAACGACCAGGATCTGCTCGAGAAGACCGTCTACAAGGAGCGTCGTCCCAACGGCCTGCTGACCATCTGGCGGACCGGCACCGAATACAACAACAGGGGCCTGCCCGTCACGTCCTGGGCCGACACCCGCGGCGACTTCGACTGGGATGCCGTCAGCCGGTTCGAATACAACCAGAAGGGCCTCGAGACCTACCGGAGCACCGACTCCGACAACGACGGCGAGCCCGAGTCCTGGGTGAGCACGTTCTACAACACCCACGACCTCGTGAAGCGCACCGAGTCCCACATGCTGGGCTACGACATCACGACCCGCTTCACCTACGACGCCGATCAGCGGCTGAAGACCCAGAAGGTCGACGTGCTGGACGACGGCACCGTGGAGTCGGTGATCACCCACTCCTGGAACGACAACGGCCAGGTCCTCACGGTGGAGACCGATCAGAACAACGACGGTGTGATCGAGATGCGCGTCCGGACCACCTACAGCGCTACCGGCAAGGTGCTCAAGACCCGTGTGGACGCGAACGGCGACGGCTCGTACGAAGCCACCACCTGGACCAGCTACCATTCGTCGGGTCAGCTCCGTCGTCTGGCCGTCGACACCGACGGAGACGGGGTCGAGGACGAGATCACCTTGCACAGCTACGATCAGGACGACCGGCTGGTGGGGACGGAGTGGGATGACGACGCCGACGGCGTGACCGACCGGTACTGGACCGTCACCATCGACTGCCACGCCCCCTGAACCAGCCCGCCGTACGCGCGACCTCTGCCGCTCCGACCCGTTCCCCGACGTTCCGCCCCCAGCCCACGACACGCCGAGATCCCCCCATCTGGCCCACAATCGTGAGGCCCCCGGCACACCTGGGTCCCACGCGGACGAACAGTCGGTCCCGTGTGCTAGATCTGTGCCCTGCAACCGGTACCCTCGTCATCCAAGTTGGAGCCACCATGCCCGAGCTCGACGCCGCGCCACCCGAGACCGCCCCGCCGGCGTCCGCCACCGCGGCACCGGCGGCCTCCACCGGCGATCACCTGGCCGATCCCCTCGCCCGCTCGGGCCTCGGCAACGGTCCACAGGCCCAGGCCCAGGCGGCCACCTCCGGCGCGGGCGGCGATCTGCCCCACAAGGATCGGATCCAGGCCTCCTTCGGCCAGTTCGACGTCTCCGGGGTCTCCGCCCACACAGGCACCTCCACCCAGGCCGCCCTGCGGGACATGGGTGCCAAGGGACTCACCACCGGCGACCAGGTCGCGCTGAAGAACGACGACCTGCACACCGCAGCCCACGAGGCCGCCCACGCCGTGCAGCAGCGCCAGGGCGTACGCCTCAAGGACGACACGGGCGAGGCCGGCGACGCCTACGAGCGCCACGCCGACGCCGTCGCCGATGCGGTCGTCGCGGGCCAGTCCGCCGAGGGCCTCCTCGCGAACGGGCCCGCTGCGGCCGGCAGCACCTCCGGCGGCGTGCAGTTCAAGCTCGAGACCTGGGATCCGGACGCCCCCGTCAACCAGGAGGAGGCCGAGAAGAAGCGTCTCGGCCAGAAGTACAAGGGCGGCAAGTTCATCGACTCGGCCGACGACGGCACCGGCTTCTTCTCCGGCGTCCAGGAAGACACCGAGGAGGCCAGCAACCTCAAGGGCGGCAACCTGTCCCCCCAGGAGGCGGTCAAGCTGCCGCTGGCCACCGTGGAGCAGATCAACCCCAAGTCCGACGTCCCCAAGCAGATCATCCGCAAGGCCACCAAGACCAACTGGAACACCGCCAAGCACATGTTCGCCGAGGGCCACCTGCCCGGCGGCGTCAGCCAGGAAGAGGTCGACCCCACCGCCAACCGGGCGATCATGAAGAAGCTGTGGGAGTACCGGCAGTGGCACCACGACAAGGTGCTGAAGAAGGTCAAGCGCAACCTCAACGCCAAGGTCCCCGGCGACGAGAACACCCCGCCGGGCCTGTCCGACTGGGCCGCCGCCGGGTCCACCTCGATGACCTCCGACATCGACATCAACCTCAAGGGCTCGGCCACCGAGCGGGCCGTCGGGCTGTTCAACGACGAGTTCAAGAAGGAGTTCGGCAAGGAGGCCGGCGTCGTCTACGACGTCAACGTCTACGCCCTCGACTTCATGCACGGCATGGGCGTCCGCGTGGACCAGGACGGCCAGGAGGACGACCAGGGCGACACCCGCCTCGTGAGCCAGGAGGGCGGCCGCAAGGGACGCAAGCAGGGCGGCATCGACAACGAGCGCAAGGCCAAGCGCGACCTCGTGCAGCAGGAGGAGTGGGCCGACCTGAAGATCCGCCTGTACATGAACGACACCGAGTGGGCCCAGCACAAGGCATCCGTGGGTCCGGACCGCCAGGTGCACTGGGTCCGGGTGGAGAAGAAGTACAAGGCCTACCGGGCCGAGCTCAAGCAGGCGATGCAGGACCGCACCGGCAAGTACATCAAGCAGGCCGACGACGCCCAGCGGTCCGGCTACCAGCAGATCGGCGATCAGGCCAAGGAGGTGTCCGACCTCACCGGCTTCGACACCGACAACGTGATGATCGGCGCCTCCAACGACGTGTACGAGAAGAAGCTCAAGCGCATCGGCGAGATCCGTGAGCGCCTCAAGCTGCGGGTCGACGCCTACAACAGCCTCGTCGACGACGGCGGCCGTCCCCTCGACGACGAGCACAACGCCCAGATCGCCAGCCTGAAGAAGAAGATCGACAACAACCTGGTGCTGCTCCGGGAGCTCATCAGCGAAGCCGCCCTGTTCTCGAACGAGGCCTACCTCACCGACGGCGGCGTCAACCACACCGTGGTGGGCCTGCAGATCGGCAAGCCGCTCAACCTGTCCAAGGCGGCCACCCTGCACGCCGTGCAGGAGAACATGGCCGACTCCCTCAAGGAGATCGGCCGTCACAACGGCAGCATCGGCGAGGCCGCCTACAAGTCCGGCAAGTACTTCTGGCGCATGGCCGACGCCGCGAAGAACTGGGACATCGACCTCGGCGAGGTCGAGGCCGACATGCTCAACCTCAAGACCACCGGCCACCAGATCGCCAACGACATCAAGCAGAACAGCGGCGACAAGGAAGGCGACTCCGCCAGCGAGATGGACTCCATCGGGGTCACCACCGTGGGCGGCCTCAAGTCCCTCATCCTCCGGGCCGGCCAGGGCGCCATCCAGGCCTACAACGAACAGGTCCGCGGCACCGACGAGCTCGCGCTGTCCGAGTCCGTCGACAAGGAGAACCCCCTGTGAGCCTCCTCTCCCTCCTCAAGACCGATCCCGCCGCCTTCCGCGAGCGGATCAACGCCGACCGCACCAGCGAGTTCGACTTCTCCGGCGCCAACCTGCGCGGAGCCGATCTGCGCGGCATCTCCCTGTGGGGCGCCGATCTCTCCGGCGCCGATCTGCGGGAGGCCCGCCTGCAGGACGCCTTCCTCATCGAGTGCAACCTGGCCGGCGCGGATCTGCGGGGCGCCGACCTCACCGGCGCCAACTGCCGCGACACCTCCTTCGCCGGGGCAAACCTGTCGGACACGCGCCTGTACCGGGTCAAGCTCAACGACTGCGACCTCACCCGCACCCACCTCACCGGCGCGGATCTCGAGCTCGTCTTCATGGACGAAGCCCGCCTCACAGGCGCCTTCCTGTCCGGTGCGACCCTTCGCGACGCCTCCGCAGACGACATCGACTTCACCGGCGCCGACCTCACGGACCTCACGGTGGTCGACTGCGTGTTCAGCGGCGTCACGGGGCTGCCCGAGGGTGCCGAGGCCGGCTGGACGAACACCGTCGTCACGCGGGCCTGAGCCCTCTCAACGACTCCCGAGGACGGCCTGGAACAGCCGGTCTACCCACCGTGCCGGCAGCTTCGAGAGCCCCCACCGCACCCGATCCTGGTGGATCGGCACGCGGATGGGGGCCCGCCTCGCCATGAGCGCTGCGACGGTCCGCCGGGCCACCTCGTCTGGCGACGTCGCCTTGCGCTTCTCCCCCACCACCAGCCGCGCCGTCTTCCGCAGGGCCCCCTCGAACCATGTGGACCGGTCGGCCGCCGCCTCGAAGACGGCCTGGTTGGAGTCGAGCAGGCCGGTGTCGACCGGCCCGGGCTGGACCAGGATCACAGGCATGCCGAGCAGCGCGAGCTCCCGCCGCAGCCCGTCGGCGTAGCCCTCGAGGGCGAACTTGGTGGTCGAGTAGGCGCCGCCGAAGGGCCCCGACAGGCTGCCGGACTCCGAACCCATGATCACCACCCTGCCCTTCCGCGCGTGCAGGAGCGGAAAGAACACCTGGTTCGTGAGGAACACCCCGAGCACGTTCACGTCGAGGAGCTGCCGGAAGTGCGACTCGGGCAGCTCCACCAGCGGACCGCCCCGGAACAGGCCGGCCACGCAGAGCACGCCGTCGAGCCCGTCGACCTCTGACGCCACCCGCGCCCGGGCCGCCTCCAGGCTCGCCCGGTCGGCCACGTCGGCCTGCAACAGCGTGAGCCCTTCCACGATCCCCGCCGCCGGCGCCACGTCGAGCCCGAAGACCCGGTGGCCAGCCTCGGCGAGCTGCACCGCGATGGCGCGACCGACGCCTCGTGCGGCGCCGGTGACGACGTAGACTCGCTGGACCATCCCGACCTCCTGCGCGAAGCGGTCCCGGGAGCCTACCGCAGGTTCACCCCGGCCGGTCCAACCCCAACAGCGCCTTCGCCAGCGCCTGTTTTACAGAGCGCACGGGGGGCAATGCATCCCGCCAGGCATGTTGTACGACGATGAACACTCATGATTCCTTTCGTCGGAGCAGGATCGTCACGGCCAGCAACATCATCCATGCCTGAGGAGGCCGTCCAATGGAGGAGCAGCCGCCTCCAGACGACCTTCCGGAAGGTTCGGTCGGCGTGTCACGGCCGCGATCGCTGGGGGCCTGGATTTCCAGCCGCCGCGGCGTCGCCCAGTCGCCTACCCTTCCCGTGGTGTCTTCCGCTCGTGCGGTCCACCACAGGGTGCCCTCGCTATCCGGGGCCACGGTCCTCCAGGTCGCCTCTCCCTGCAGCGGCACGATGCCGTCTTCCGTGGCTATGATCCCCGCGAGTCGTCGGGTGCGAGACAACACGAACTCGATGCTCACCTCGTCGCCGTTGGGGTCCTCGGGGGCAAGGGCCATGAACGTGACCTCATCATCCACCGTGACGTCGGCACCGTTCTCTGGAGACAGAAGCTCAGGTACGCCGGGCGCGGCCTCCAGCTGGCCAACGTGAAAGGAGACGATGTCCCAGGGTGAGGCGACGCCCACTTCGTCCTTGGCTCGAGCCCTCGCAAACCAGTCGGCCCGTTCCTCCAGCTCGAGACCGTCGTCAGTAGGATTCCATGTCAGCGTTCCCGAGCCCTCACCCTGCATGGACACCTTGATGAGAGCTTCCCCGTCGAAGGTCTCCACCATGTCGAGTTCCAGCTCGTGTGTGACGACGCCCCCTTCCGGATCGGTGGCTTCCGCCAGTACGACATCTGGAGTAGTGGTCAGGAGCACGTCTCCGTCGCGAGGTTCCAGGATGGCGAACCCTTCCGGCGCACCGTTGGCTGAACTGAAGCGGAACCAGGCCTGCTCGGACCAGTTCGAACGGTTCCCGTGTTCATCCATGGCGCGGACCTTCCACACGTACAGTGCGTCCTCTACCAGTATGCCATCGAACGCATAGGAGACCATTGCTTCTCCCCCGTCGTCGACCCCACCGGCCGCGACGAGACCGCCCATTTCATCCCGCAGCTCCACATCATAGGTGATGGCATCACCGTCCAGGTCCGTTGATGCAATCCACTGCAGGTTTACCGGAATCGTCGCCGCGATCTGACCCTCGATGGGAAAGGTGGGCACAGGAACCGTCGGGACGCTCTGGACCACATTCACCTTGAAGGCAGCCACAGGTGACCACGCGGAGCTGGTGTATTCGTCGGTGGCACGTACCCGCCAATAGAGAGTAGCGTCCTCTAGGAGCTCCACATCGACGCGCCACTCGCTGTCCGTCAAGCCGGCCACGCCAGTCGACTCGATGGAGAGCGCCACGTCCTCATACACCCTGATTTCGTAGCTCTCCTCCACCGCGAGCGGGTGTTCCCCGGGTTGGAACGAGAGCAGAGGATAAGCGGTACCCACCTCTTCACCTTGCACGGGCTGCAGAGGTACAGGCACCCGCGGCCCTTCATGGGTCATCGGATCGGTGCCATCAGCGTACTCCGTGAGATTGTCTCGGCCGTCACCGTCACCATCCGCCAACGCATCGCTGGGATCAGTGGGGTCGAGTCCGTGTTCCTCCTCCCACGCGTCGGATAGGCCGTCCTCGTCCTCGTCGAGCCACCTGACGGTTACGGTCCAAGCCAACCGATCCTCTCCACCCTCATCGTCGGACACACTGACCAGGAAGTCAGCGTAGCCTCTCGAGGCCTGCGCAGCCGAGGGGGTCCACTCTACAGTGCCACGTTCACTATCGAGGGCTGCGCCCTCAGGTCCCGCCACCAGCGTGAAGGTCAACACGTCTTCGCCTGGATCGATGACAGTCGGTGTCCACCTGTACAGCGTACCCTCCAAGGCATCGACGGGTGGCTCGTTGGTGACAACAGGAGGAACATTGTGGACTGTCAGCACGAACGTCTCCTTGGAGACACCGCCCACACCGTTGTCTACCGTGAGTACGACGAGGTATTCCCCGTCGTCGCCCCAGGAATGGCTTACAGATTGCCCTTCCGTGGTATCGAAGCCATCGCCGAAGTCCCAGCGGTAGGTGAGCACATTGCCCCCCGAGTCGGCGGCACTGCCGGTCAATGTCACAGGTGAGCCCTCGTCGACGCTGATGTCGGCCAACGGGGCGATGATCGGGCCAGTATGAGGTATGTCGAGGGACGGGCCGGCGATACTGCCATACATCAGCAGGATGACTTTCGAGCCATCGCCCCCAGGCAGGCCAGCGATCTCCATCAGGAAGTCATCATAGCCATCCCCGTTGACGTCGCCTGCGCCGTCAATCTTGACGCCTTCTTCGTCGTTCGTCGTCATCCAAGGCGCGCCACGCCAGTCAGGGTCACTGGAGATGGCCGTTTCGCTGCCATAGAACGCAATCACTACGCTGCTGTCATCGTCTGCCGAAGTCGCTGGCCACCCGTTGATCGGTAGCATGATCAACAGGTCATTCAGGTCGTCTCCGTTGATGTCGCCCACACCGCCCATATACATGCCTGTGCGGTTGTAGTTGTGGGGGGAAAGTTCCGCGTAGGCCGAGTTCGACACACCGCCAATGCCACCCCTGTAGACACGGACGTATCCGGTACGTGCGTCCTCATCCGGGTAGGAAACGGCCACGTCATCATAGCCGTCGCCATCTACGTCACCGAGACCAGCGACCGAATAGCCCGCATGCACGATGGAGTCAGTGCCGTCGAAGATGGTGGACGCCACGGACGAAAGACCCGCCGGGGTGCCGTGGAACACCATCGCCCGGCCTGCGCCGGTGCTATCTTCGATGTCGAATTCATGGCTTCCGACGATGATATCACCATAGCCATCGGCGTTGACATCACCGGCGACATCCAAGCTACCGCCGAAATTCCCACGGCTCTGAGCACCCCAAATGGTCCTCGAACTCTGCTCGCTGATGCCAGAGCTGCTGCCACGGTGCACGTCGATGCATCCGACTTCGACGTTGGAGTTGTTGCGACACCGAGGACTACCGACCACCAGGTCGTCATGTCCATCACCATTGATGTCCGTACCGCCTGCGAGCGTAAGGCCGAGCTCGGCGTTTCCCTGGGTAGTGCGCCAGGTAGTATGCGCCGTCGAGGTCGATCCTCCCGAAGACCCCAGGTAGACGTGGACGCCGCCATACTGCCGAGTACCCGTGACTCGTTCATCAAAGTGGGGCTCCCCGATGGCCATGTCGGCATGGCCGTCTCCATCGAGGTCACCCGCGCTCGTCACGGCCCAACCAAAGTGACCATAAGGCGAGGTTCCCAACCATTCCTGGGTCACGTCGAGCTCGGGACCTTCCGCGCCCCCCAGGTAGAGCAGCGCGCGACCGACCTCAGGCTCCAAGCCATCGGGAAATCCTGGATCACCGACCAGGATGTCGGCATAGCCGTCGCCATTGACATCGCCCGCGCCTGCAGGGGCGGCGTTAAGGTAGTAGTTGGTGTCTGCGCCCAATGAGATGCTCGAGACGTCGAGCGATGCCGGAAGTTCATTGGAACCAAGATAGAGCATGGCGGCGCCTGGACCAGTCGAGGCAATGGCACGGTGGCGCGGTGAGCCGGCGACGAAGTCGTCGAAACCGTCTCCGTTGACATCCCCCAAGTAGGCCAGGCTACTACCGAGCGCCCCGATTCTCCAACTCCATCCATCGAACAACAACCTAGGTTTTTCCAAGCGCCCTTGGTTGTTGCCTTCATACAAGTAGACTCGGCCCGCACACGCGCCGGTCCCATGGAAGCAATTTGCGCCGACAAGAAGGTCATCCACGCCATCACCGGTGAAGTCTCCCTTTGCGTCAACAGATGAACCAAAGGAATGGTTGTCGACACCAGCGTGCAGTGTGACGTCAGCGGCTGATGGGAGTCCGCTACTTGAACCAAGAAAGACGAATGCCATTCCAGATCCATCTGGCCCCAACGGCCCCTCATACGGTGCGCCGACAATGACATCAGTGAAGCCGTTGCCGTCGATGTCGCCTGAGCCTATGACGCTGCCGAAAAGCCTGTATGCTCCGCTACCCGAAAGTATGACATCGGTGGTGGCCGCAGGCCCGCTGTCGCTGCCTAGATACACCTCGACCTTGCCGTCGTTGCCGAATTCATCCCGGTGATACGTCGTGCCAATTGCAATATCGTCGTACCCATCCCCGTTGACGTCGCCCACACCAGCGATGCCATCACCGAATTTCCGGAAGGACTCCACCCCACTCCACGTCCGATGCGCCACCGAGGAGATCCCGTTGGACGCTCCCAAAAACAGCCACACTTGCCCGGCATACGCATTGAAGGAGGTCGATGACACAAGAACATCGTCGTAGCCATCGCCGTTGACATCGCCCGCCATCGCGACTTTTCCGCCCATGAAGCCGCCTTCCTGTCCACCGTACCAAGTCTGCACCGCCGTGGTGGACAGGCCGCTGGACGAGCCGTAATACACGGCTGCGGCTCCCTGGAAGTTGAAAGAGGTCGCACTACCGTATCGAGGCGCTCCGACGACAAGGTCATCACAACCGTCGCCGTTCACGTCTCCGTCGCCAGCAATGGAGTTTCCAAAGTACTCGCCGGCCTGAGAACCAGTGAGTTCAACTGACGAAGTCTCCGCGAGGCCCTGATCACTTCCGTTGAATACCAGGACCGCCCCCCCCCTCGAATCAAAAAGGGCGCCCACCGCAGCGTCTGGGAAGCCGTCACAATTGAAGTCACCGCGGGTCACTGAATGGCCCATGTATCTGCGGGTATCATCACCAGTGACCCGCCAGTCCCACTGGACCCACGTCGGATCCACATTCACAGGCCAGGCAGCACCACGGACATCCGCCACCAAGGCGTATCCGTCCTCTGTGAGCTCGGCGTACACTGGCAATGCCTGTCCGTCGGCATCCCAAGCCCTCAGGTGCGTGCCCTCGAGTCCTTCGCCAGACCGCCCGAGGCCGATACCGTCCTTCGTGAGCGCGACCTCGGCACCGGCAACTTCCACTTCGATGCGCAACTCGGCGTCATCCCCCATAGGTGCAGCGACCGTCCACCCCTGGCGAAGCCCATTCTCGGAGTTGTCCCACCAGGCCAGGATATTCCCGTGGTCCGCCTCCGCTCGACGCAGGCAGTCTCCATGAACATCGACGCGGCCATCAGGGGAACATACGCCCTCATGGCTCTTTCCGTCACCGACACCCTTGGTTCGCAAGGTGAACTCTGCATCCAGGTTTCCATGCGTGCGCACCACACCGCTTGACCGGGCACTCAAGGTCACGGAGCCGTCGTTCGCCATGACCATCTGGGTCCCGTCCGACGGATTGACCAGCCGGAGGCCCGCTGAAGTCGACTTCAGCTGATATTGCCCATCACGCATTCGTCGGTGGACCGTGAACCACCAGGAGTCCTCGACCTCTGGCGGGACCTCGGTTTTCGTCGGCACGGCGCGCAAATTGGCCGACTGCCGACCGTTGGCCGACGAATTCTGAGCCTGCTCGTGCCCTTCGGAGTCACGCCAGTGGCGATCAAGGACTGGCGGGACCGCGTTTGACGGGGAAGGCGCGTGTTTGTACTGAGTGTCCCCTCCATTTCCGCGTGAGTCGAGACGTTCGTGGGCCAACAGACCAAGCAGTCCCAACGCACAGAACAAGCTGGCGGTTCGAATGAGGGGCTGGGTGGTCATGGGTGCCTCGCATGGGGTCATTGAAGAGACTTCCCGCAAGGTGACGGCACGCCATGCAGGAACCTGCACACCTCCTTCCCCGGAATGTGTGGTTCCACCCAGCACGGCTTTCCATCCAGCTCGCACCGACAGCTGCTGACCGGACTGCTGCACCCGAGCCTTGTCGACCTGGCAGACCTCGGAGTTCATGCCCGACCTACTACGCGTTGCCATTGCAAGCCTGACCATTCATGCTGACATGGGTCCCCGCGTCCGCTTCACCCCGGCCGGTCCAACCCCAACAGCGCCTTCGCCAGCGCCACCGCCTGACCGGCATCCCCCGCCCCGTGGATGATGTCGTCCCGGCGGTCGTCCAGCGCCTTGCCCGCCAGCTCCGACGCCCACCCCTCGTCGGTCATCAGGGCGATGATCGGCTTGCCGTGGCGCCAGGCCTGGGCGATCTCGCTCAGGGTGCCCGCGCCGCCGCCCACCGCGATGACCACGTCCGCCATGGCCACGAGGATGACGTTGCGGGCCTGGCCCATGCCCGTGGGGATCACCACGTCCACCCAGGGGTTCGCCTCCCCCCTGTCGAGTCCGGGCAGGATGCCGATCACGTCCCCCTCCCGCCACGCCTCCGAGAGCCGCGCGCCCCGGCTGACCGCCTCCATGACACCCGTCCGACCGCCGCTGGCGACCCGGAAACCGGCGTCCACCAGCAGGTGTCCCAGGCTGCGGGCCTGCGCGCAGGAGGCGTCGGAGGCCACGCCACCCCCCACGATGACAGCGATATATCGTCGTTCCAACACCGTCTCCACGCTGCGACCACCCTCCCCGTCGGTCCGGACGGTCCGTCACGGAATGCGGCCCGGCCGAACCCCGAGGCTCCCCCCATGGCCGCTGCACCGCGGCAGGGGAAACGCGGCGCCCCCTCAGACCGGCTCCCGCTGATCCGATGACCGGGAGGTCCGAGGCCCGCGGAGCCCCCCATGACCGTCCTGTTCGACAACCGGTTCGCCGAGATCAGCCACGAAGGCGACACCCTCACGCTCACCTGGCACCCCGAGACCTCCGCCATGTCCGAGGAGGAGTTCCAGATGGTGCTCCTGCAGTTCGCGGAGCTCGCGATGACCGAGGGCGTGCACCACCTGCTCATGAACCTGAAGGACCTCGGCTTCGTGCCCGAGCCCGGGTTCGACGCCTGGCGGGAGCAGGAGGTCATCCCCCGCTACAACACCGCCGACATCCGTCGCTTCGCCATGGTGTTCGCCCCCGGCCACGTGCCGGGAGCGGCCCTGCAGGACCCGGGCGCCAGCTACGAGTGCGCCAACTTCGACGATGTCTCCGCCGCGGCGGCCTGGCTGTCCCAGGACTGAGCCACCCCAGGATGGAGCAGCCCTCACGCCGCCGCGGTGCGCAGCGCTCAGGCGGTCGCGGAGAGGAACCACGCGTCGCGCATGCTGGAGTAGGCCATGACCCGGTCCCGCACATCCGGCACCGTGCTCGCCACCACCGCCGGGTGCTTCACGAGGCGCTCGGCGTAGGCGCGCACCTTCGGCAGCCCCTCGAACAGCCCGAGCTGGGGCGCCTCCTCGTCGATCCAGAGCAGCCGCTGCAGCAGCGGGGCGGCCACGCAGTCGACCTGGGAGAATCCCCCCATGAACCAGCCATCGGCCGGGGTCTCCCCCTCGATCACGGCGAGTCCCTTGTGCAGGGTCTCCGCCGTGCCGCGCGCCTTCACCTCGTCGTCGCAGATGGAGAGCACGTAGGAGGGGCCGTACAGATCGGACAGGGTGCTCACCCAGGCCCGCGAACGGGCGCGGTCGAAGGCGCTCTCGGGCAGCAGCGAGTTCTTGCCCACGGTCTCGTCGAGGTACTCGAGGATGGCCATCGACTCGAACAGCACGCCCTCGTCGGTGCGAAGCAGCGGCACCTTGCCCCGCGGCGAGATGGCCAGGAACCAGTCGGGCTTGTTCGCGAGATCGATGTACTCGATGTCGTGGTCGACACCGAGGTGCTGCAGCGCGATGGAACTGCGCTGCACGAAGGGACAGATATCAAAGGACACGAGCTGCAATGCCATGGGGCACCTCCGGGGCTCAGGTAGGACCGACACCTGGCGGGACAACCAGCGCTGGACCGACATGGTCTGTTTCACGGATGGACCGGGGCCCAGTCGGGGTGGAATGGTCCGACACAAGACCATACCGGACTGTACGCGTCACCGTACGCAGCTCCGCCGAGGCCCCCATGAACGACGGCTCCTCGCCCATCCCTGGACCCCACGCCCCCGCCGAGCCCGGCACCACCGACTTCGGCTTCCGCACCGTGCCCACGGCCGAGAAGGAAACCCTCGTCGGCGAGGTCTTCCGCAGCGTGGCCCCCCGCTACGACCTCATGAACGACGTGCTGAGCCTCGGCGTCCACCGGCGCTGGAAGCAGGCCACCGTCCACCTCTCCGGTGCCCGCCCGGGCCACATGATCCTCGACCTCGCCGGCGGTACCGGCGACCTGTCCATGCTGTACGCCGGTCGTGTGGGACCCTCGGGGCACGTGGTGCTCGCCGACCTCAACCCGGCCATGCTGTCGGTGGCCCGCCGCCGGATCGAGGCGGCCGGGCTCTCGGACCACGTGGACTGTGTCGAGGCCAACGCCGAGGCCCTGCCCTTTCGGCCCGACACCTTCCACAGCGTCACGATCGGCTTCGGCCTGCGCAACGTCACACGCAAGGTCGAAGCCCTGCAGCAGTGCCTGCGGGTGCTCCGGCCCGGCGGCAGCCTCCTCGTGCTCGAGTTCTCCCGACCGCCCCGCCCCGTGCTCCGGGAGGCCTTCCACGCCTGGACGGCCCACGTGGTGCCCCGCCTCGGCCGCTGGGTCACCGGCGACGAGGCCAGCTACCGCTACCTCGCCGAGTCCATCCGCGTGCACCCGGATCAGCGAACCCTGCTCGCCATGATGGAGCGAGCAGGGTTCGAGGGGTGCCGGTTCCACAACCTGAGCGGAGGCGTGGTGGCGGTGCATGTGGGGCACAAGACCTGAGGATCAGCCCTCGCTGCCGTCGTGCATCCAGGCGGCGTGCTTCGGCGCCTTCTTGGTCTCGGCCCACTCGTTGAGCATGTCCCACTTCACGGCGTCGATGCGCTCGAGCAGATCGGGACGCCGGGCGTCGACGGACAGCTCGATGCGGTGGCCGTTGGGATCGAAGAAGTAGATGGAGCGGAACAGGGTGTGGTTGGTGGGGCCCACGACCTCGATGCCGTCGGCCTCGAGGCGCGCCTTGGCCTGCATCATCACCTCGTCGCTCTCGACCTCGAGGGCGAGGTGCTGCACCCACTCGGGGGTGTTCTCGTCGCGGCCCATGGGCTCGCGGGTGGGCAGCTCGAAGAACGCGAGGATGTTGCCCATGCCGGCGTCGAGGAAGACGTGCATGTAGGGATCGGGCTCACCGGTGGAGGGCACCTGATCCTCGGCGATGGCGAGCACGAAGCCCATGTCGAGGTACTTGCCGTACCACTCGACGGTCTCCTTGGCGTCCTTGCAGCGGTAGGCGACGTGGTGGATGCGCTTGATCATGGGATTCCTCGCGGCTCGGGTGGGGGGCGGCCTGCACACGTGGCGGCCTGCCGGACGTTCGTCTCACGGAGGCATTGTATCCACTGCCGGCGCGCCGGGGGGCCGCTGTCATCAGGGATGCGTCAAAAGGGTGCGGGACCGCTTTCGTCCCATTTTTCGCCTGCTTCCGTCGTTTCTGGGCAGCCCCCCGGCCGCGCCATGGTAGCCTGCCGCGTCACGTTGCAGGGAGAACCTCATGAATGGCCCGCTCGTCCAGATCGCACTGCCCCTCGTGCTCGTCTTCATGATGATCACCATGGGCCTGTCCCTCACGGTGGCGGACTTCCGGCGGGTCGTCACCCGGCCGAGGGCGTTCTTCACGGGCGCGGTCAACCAGATGCTGCTGCTGCCCCTGGTCACCTTCTTCATCGCCACCGCATCGGGCCTCGAGCCTCCGCTGGCGGCGGGCTTCATGATCCTCGCGGCCTGTCCCGGCGGCATCACGTCGAACGTGCTCACCTTCTACGCCAAGGGCGATCTCGCCCTGTCCATCACCCTCACGAGCGTCGTGAGCCTGCTCGGCTTCGTCACGGTGCCCCTCATCGTGGGCTTCTCCATCGCCCACTTCATGGGCGCCGAGCAGGCCGTCGAGCCGCCCGCCGAGGTCATCGCCGGCTCGGTGTTCGCCCTCACGATCATCCCCGTGGCCCTCGGCATGCTGCTGGCCCGCTTCGCCAGCGGGCTCGCCCGACGCATCGAGCCGCTGATGAACAAGCTCAGCGCCCTGTTGTTCGTCGTGGTGGTCGTGGGCGCCGTGGCCGCCAACTGGGAGCTGTTCGTCACCAACGTCGCCACCCTGGGCGTCGCCTCCCTGTCGCTGTGCATCGTGATGATGACCGCCGGCTACTACACCGCGAAGGTGATGTCCCTCGATGCCCGCCAGGCCGTCTCCATCTCCCTGGAGACCGGCGTGCAGAACGCCACCATGGGCCTCGTCATCGGCGCGAGCATCCTCGGCTCCGACGCCCTGTCGCTTCCCTCGGCCATCTACGGCGTGTGCATGTACCTGCCCGCGCTCGTGTTCGTGGGGATGCTGCGCCGCCAGCTCCCCGATGCCGAGGCGCAGCTCGCCGCCTGAGGCCTCACCCGCGGATCTGATCCAGGAACCGCAGGTGGTTCTCGTACTGCTCGAGCACGTCGAAGATGATCTGCTCCCGCTGGTAGCCGGTGATGTCGTAGCCCTGGCCGCCTTCCAGCAGGAACACCTCCGCCCGGTAGTACTCCTTGCCTTCGGCCCCATCGAGATCCCCGATCACGAAGGAAGGCGGGTGGTAGCTCCGCATCCGCACCCCGTAGACGAAGTCCCGCTCGTCCCCGTGCTCGATGGACAGCCTCACGCCGTCGTCGACCTCGGACACCCTCGCGTCCAGTCCCTGTCCCCGCATCTCGGCGGCCACCTGCTCGAGTGACTCCTCCACGTCGCCTCGGATGAAGGCCCGGACCGACCGGGCACGGGGCACGTCGGCGAGGCGCTCCACCCGCAGACGCCAGGTCTCGTCGGTCAGCCGCCCTCCGACCGTGGGTGGCAGCGGCGATCGGCCCAGCAGGCTCTCCCGCTTGAGCATGTCCACGGCGAGCGCTCGATGCAGTCCATAGATGGCCCACAGCAGGACGATGGCGAACGGCAGGGCGCTCGCGATGGTGGCGGCCTGCAGCGCGGCGAGACCGCCGGCCAGGAGCAGCACCACGGCCACCGCGCCGATCATGACGCTCCAGTACACCCGCTGCCAGATGGGAGTCACCGTGCGGCCGCCGGCGGCGAGCATGCTCACGACGAGGGCGCCCGAGTCCGCCGAGGTGACGAAGAAGACGATCACCATCAGCACCGCCACCCCGGAGAGCACCGACGACCAGGGGTAGTACTCGAAGAACTGGAACAGCGCGACGGCGTTGTTCTCCTGGGTGGCCTCCGCCAGCGCCTGCTTGCCCTCGATGGCGATCAGGTAGATGGCGCTGTTGCCGAAGATGGTCATCCACAGCAGCGTGAACCCGGCGGGCACCAGGAGCACGCCGAGCCCGAACTCACGGATGGTGCGTCCTCGCGAGATGCGCGCGATGAACATCCCCACGAAGGGCGACCAGGACAGCCACCAGGCCCAGTACAGCAGGGTCCAGCCGCCGAGCCAGTCGGTCGGCTCGTAGGCGTACAGCCGGAACGTGTAGTTCACCAGATCCGACACGTAGGCGCCGAGATCCTCCACGTAGCTGCGGATGAGGAACAGCGTGGGGCCGAGGATCAGCACCAGGATCATGAGGATGGCCGCGAGCCCCAGGTTGAGCTCCGACAGCCTTCGGACGCCCTTGTCGAGGCCGGACACGACCGAGGCCATGGCGAGCATCATGACGAAGACCACGATGAGCACCTTGGCCACGTTGGTGTCCGGCAGTCCGAACAGCTGGGCGAACCCGGCGTTGATCTGCGAGACGCCGAAGCCGAGGCTCGTGGCGGCGCCGAGCACGGTGCCGATGACCGCGAAGGTGTCGATGGCGTCGCCCACCGGGCCGTTGATCCGATCACCGATGAGGGGGTACAGCGCCGACCGCAGGCTCAGCGGCAGGCCCCTCCGGAAGCTGAAGTAGGCGAGGATCAGCCCCACGATCGCGTAGATCGACCAGGCGTGCAGGCCCCAGTGGAAGAACGTGAGCTTGAGGGCCTCCTTGGCGGCATCGATGGTCTCCGCCTCCCCCACCGGGGGCTGCAGGAAGTGCATCGTCGGCTCCACCACGCCGAAGAACATGAGGCCGATGCCCATGCCGGCGGAGAACAGCATCGCGAACCAGGACAGGAAGCTGTAGCTCGGCGCCGAGTGCTCCGGGCCCAGCCGGATGTCGCCGAACCGGCTGATCGAGAAGTAGATGACCGAGACGAGCACGATGGCGACGGTGAGCACGTAGAACCAGCTGAGGTTCTCGACGATCCACGCCTGCATCGACTGGAACACGCCCTCCGCGTAGCTGGGGGCGGAGGCCGCGAACAGCACGAGACCGCCGATGATCACCGACGAGCCGATGAACACCGGCCGGTGCACGCCCTTGTCGTCCAACGCCTTCACCGACATCCTTCCTCCCACGGAGACGAGACCGCGCCCCACGGGGACGTCGGTACATGCGTCCCTCCGGTCAAACCCGCGGAGGGTCAGGGCCTCCCGCTGGCACCTCAGCCCCGGACTTCCACGGACCCGCCCCACTTTCCGGCAGGGGCAGGGCCCCGTCGGCCGATGGTTGCCTGCCCCCTGCGAGGAGGAGTCGTCCGATGGTGTTCCGTCCGCCCCGTTCCGCCCTGGCCCTGTGCGTGGTGGGACTCGCTCCCGCTGCCGCGGGCGCACCGGAGATCCGGTTGCCGCCCCCGATCCGGGCCACCGCAGGCGACGCGCCTGCCGCCTACGGCCCGCAAGCGGACGGGCGGTACCTCATGACGCCCGAGGAGCTCGCCTCCTGCATGGCCGGCCAGCAGGTGCTCTCCCGCAGGTGGAAGCAGTACGAGTCCGAGGTGGCCCTGCTCGATCGCCACACCGCCCGACTGGACGATCTGCGGACGGATCTGGGCCGGATGGGCGAGCTCGCGGACGCCGCGAGCCAACAGCAGGTGGACCTGTACAACGAGAAGGCAGACCAGATCAATCGCCTCGTGGGCCGGTGGAACCTGCTCCTGCACAAGCTGCAGAGCGTCGAGAAGCACCTTCCGAAGTCGCTGGACCGCTACACCCGGGAGTGTGCCGGTCGCACCTGGCTACCCGCCGACGAGCCGGCCGCCCGCGCGGCCATGGCGTCGCACCTCGAGCGGTGGTGACTCAGGCCAGGCCGGACTTGCCCTTGGCCCAGTACACACGGGTCTTCGGCAGCTCGGAGCCGAAGTCCTTCAGGCCCTTGCGGACCCGGTCCACGAACGCCTGCCCGCCCGTGAGCCCGAAGGAGGCGGGTTGCGCCTTCTGGATGGCCTGAAGCATCGGCCGAGGGTCGGTCGAACCCCGGCGGAACACCTGGGCGTCGTGGAGACCGAGCAGCGACAGGGCCTCGTCGACCCGCACACCCTGCCCCACCTCCAGGATGACCGTCGTGCTGTGCTCCGGGCTGCCGTGGAACGCCGCGGCCACCCCGAGCCCCGTCTCGTCGCCCACCATCACCACCGGCCCGGCGATCATGCGCAGGGACGCCCGCGGTCCGACGAAGGGCACCACGTCGCCCACCCGGATGGTGCGCATCCAGCGCATCGTGGGCGTGGGGCCCCCATGGCGGTGGACCAACAGGTGGAAGCGGCCCTCCTCGTCCCACCCGAAGGGGGTGTAGGAGCGGACCTCCTTGCCCGGGAGCAGCACGTCGACCTTGTCGCCCGGCTCGAACCTCAGCGAGGCAGGGCCCTGCAGCGTGAGCAGCACGAAGGCATCGCCCGCGGACCGCAGGTCGACGACCTCGGCCTTGGCGGGGCGGCCGAACAGGTGGAGGAGGGTTCCTTTGAGGGAGGGCATGGGACGGCTCCTGGGACGTACAGGGAGGGTCTAACCGCCCGGCGACGGCCTCAACACCACGTCGCCCCATGGTCGGGCCGGTGCAGGATCTCCTCCACGTTGGCCTCGATCACCTTGTAGCCGACGTTTCCGTACAGCTGCTGCCGTCCCTCGTTGAGCACGTAGGTGGGGCTGCCGCGCACCTGGAACTTGTCGCGCAGGGCGATGTCGCGGAACAGCCCGGCCATCGCGCGGCCGTCGTCCATCCGGTGGCGGACCAGGTCCGTCTCGATGCCCAGGGCCTCCGCCTCGGCCCGCTGGACCGCCCAGGCGGCGATGTCCTTGCCGTCGCAGAAGAAGGCACAGCGGATGCGCCACATGAGCTCCTCGAACACGGTGCGGCCCTTCAGGTCGTCCCGCCGCTCCGTCGAGAGCAGCCCCTCGTGCTCCAGGAGCTGCACGGCCTTGAGGAAGTGGTGCGTGGCCGACGAGGAGGCCGGCCTCGCCTTGCGCCAGACGTCCTCGCTCAGCGCCACGTGGGGAAACGCCTCGCACACGTGCTGCACGTGGTCGCCGAAGCCCTCGTAGCCCCCCTTCTTCGCCCACCCCTCCCCGATGCGGGTGTCGGTGTCCGCGAAGATGGGCAGGAAGTGGTGGCTCACCTCGACCCGCGAGCCGAAGTGCCGCAGGAGCTCCTCGAGGCGGATGTGGGCGGCGTAGGCCCACACGCACAGCACGTCGGAGAAGTAGTGGATCCGGATGGGGGCGTCGGAGGTCATGGGGTTCTCCCGCGGTCGGGTCTGCACCTGGTGGGGGCCGCCGGCAGACCAGGCGTGACCCCAGCGCAACCATCGGCGGCGTCCGGGCCCGCTGCACCCGGTACGGGCCCCACCCTCGTCATCGCGCGTCATCGTCGCACGAGCGGGTACGCCCCGACATGAGGGACTGGGACATCGCGGATTCCGCCCCCACATCCCTCCGCACCGCAGCGCAGCGAACTCCGCCTCGACAGGGGCCCCCTCCGCGACGACCATGGAACCAGACCAGGGAGGGACACGTGGCCGACAAGATGATCAAGATCGCAGAGGGTTTCTGGAACATCCGTGGCAGCTTCAAGATCGGCGGGCTGCTCGACATCGGCACCCAGAGCTCCCTCGTGCGCCTGGGGTCCGGTCGCTTCGTCCTGCTCGATGCCTACACCCTCACCGGGGACGTGCTGTCCCACGTGCTCGAGCTCACCCACGGCGGCGACGACATCGAGGCCGTGCTGCACCTGCACCCCTTCCACACCATCCACGTCACGGCGGTGGCGGCGCAGTTCCCCAAGGCCCGCCAGTACGGCACGGAGCGGCACGCCCTCAAGGCCCCCGACCTCCCCTGGCAGCCCGAGCGCACCGATTCCGAGGATCTACACGCCCTGTATGCCGAGGACTTCACCTTCACCGTGCCCCGCGGCGTCGACTTCATCCCCGCCAACGAGAACCTGCACTTCGCGTCCGTCCTCGCGCTGCACGAGGCCTCCCGCACCCTGCACGTGGACGACACGCTCACCTACACCAACCTGCCCCTGGTGGGCGGCGTGTCGCTGCACCCCACGCTGAAGCAGGTGCTGCAGAAGCGTCCCAGCGCCGCAGCCGAGTTCCGCGGCTGGTGCGACGAGCTCGTCGAGCTGTGTGGCCGGGTCGATCACCTGTGCACCGCCCACACCCGTCCGCTGCCGCCGGACGACACGTCCGTGCAGGCCCAGGTGCGCGAGGCCGTGGGGAAGGTCCGCAAGACCGTCGACGCCCACGAGGAGAAGTACGGGTGATCCCCGGACGTCGTCGTGACGCTTCCTGACTAGACAGATTAGGCCAAATCTGTAAAGTGCGTATCGTGCCACAAGGAGGCAAGCATGGCCCACTGGATCCACGACGACATCCCCGATCAGACCGGCCGCACGGCCATCGTCACCGGCAGCAACACCGGCATCGGCTTCGAAGCCGCCAAGGCGCTCGCGGAGAAGGGCGCCGACGTCATCCTCGCCTGCCGCAACCCGCAGAAGGGCCAGGCGGCCGTCGATCGCATCCTGGCCGGCAACCCGAAGGGCACCGCCACGCTGCTGCAGCTCGACCTCGCCGACCTCGACGCCGTCAAGGCCTTCGCCGACCGCTTCGCCGAGGGCCACGACCGCCTCGACCTGCTCATCCTCAACGCAGGCGTGATGGTTCCCCCCGAGAGCACCACCGCCCAGGGCTTCGAGCTGCAGTTCGGCGTGAACCACCTCGGGCACTTCGCCCTCACGGGCCACCTCCTGCCGCTGCTGAAGGCCGCCGAAGGCAGCCGCGTGGTCGTGCTCTCCAGCGGCGCAGCCCGCATGGGCCAGATGGACTTCGACGATCTGCAGTTCACGACCCGTGGCTACCAGGCCTGGCCCGCCTACGGCGCGAGCAAGCTCGCCAACCAGCTGTTCGCCCGGGAGCTGCAGAAGAGGCTGCAGGCCGGGGGTTCCGACGTGCTCGTCACGGCCGCCCACCCGGGCTGGACCGCCACCGACCTGCAGCGCACCGCCGGGCTCTTCCGCTTCCTCAACCCCTTCATCGCCATGAAGCCGCCCCAGGGCGCCCTGCCCACCCTGCGGGCCGCCACCGACCCCGACGCGGACCCCGTGGACTACTTCGGCCCCCACGGCTTCATGGAGGCCCGGGGCTACCCGGTGAAGCAGCGCATGGTCGACGCCGCCCTGGACGAGGGCGTCGCCGCACGGCTGTGGCAGGTCAGTGAAGAGCTCACGGGCGTACGTTACGGCCTGTGAAAGGAGTGCCTGCGTGAACAGCCCCGCCCCCGACGACGACCGCCGCCTCGAGGCCCTTCGTGCCGCCCTGCCCCTGTTCCTGCGGTTCGGCTACCGCAAGACCTCCATGGATCAGGTGGCCCGGGCGGCGGGCGTGTCCCGGCAGGCCCTGTACCTGTGGTTTCCGGGCAAGGAGGCGCTGTTCACCGCGGCCGTCGATCAGGGGTTGCAGGAGGTCCGGCAGGCCGTCGAAGCGGCCCTGGACGACACCTCGCTGCCCCTGCAGGACCGGCTGCTCGGCGCCTTCGACGCCTACATCTCCCCATTCCTCGGCGCGGGGGCCTCGGCGGCGTCCCTCGAGGAGCTGTTCGAGGCCACCGCTCGGCTCCTCGGCGACCGGGCCGCGGCGTTCGACGCCTGGTTCCGGGACCGCCTGACGGCCCTGCTCCACGACCGCCCCGGCGCCACGGCCCGCCAGCTCGCCGATGTCCTGATGGCGGTCTCCGCTGGTCACAAGTACCAGTCCGACGACATGTCCACCTACCGGGCCCGCATGGCCCGGGATCTGCCGGTGGTGCTCCGACAGGCGTGAGTCCGCCTCACGGTCCCCAGAACCCCACCACCCGCTCCACCGTCCAGAACGCCGCCACCGTGCCGAGCCCGTAGGCCAGCGAGGCCCGCATCCACGGCCGGGAGGGCACGCCCACCCGCCCTGCGAGAGCCACCACCAGCCCCACGGCCCCCACGAAGAGCACCTGCCCGATCTCGACGCCGACGTTGAAGGTCAGCAGCGCCAGGGGCACCGCGTTCGCCGGCAGGCCCACGTCGGCCAGGGCGCCCGCGAACCCGAGCCCGTGGAGCAGGCCGAAACTCAGGGCCACCACCCAGGGCGCCCTCGCGGTGAGGCCCGGCCTCCCCTTCCCTTCGGCCAGGATCTCGGCGGCGACGAAGGCGATGCTCAGGGCGATCATGGCTTCCACCGGCGGGCCCGGCACCTGCACCATGCCGAGCGCCGCGAGCCCGAGCGTGAGGCTGTGGGCGACCGTGAACGCCGTCAGGGTGCCGATGAGCCGGCCGGGCGTCCGCAGGATCAGCAGCAGGGCCAGCACGAACAGCAGGTGGTCCACGCCCGCGAGGATGTGCTCGACCCCGAGGACCAGGTAGGTCCAGGCGATGCCCCCGGGCCCCAGCGGCGCCTGCACGACGAAGGTGGGCGCATCGACCGGCAGCCGCTCCACCTGCACGCTGCCGTCCTGCCACTGCACCCGGGCGAGCACGTCCGTGACGCCCACGGCGCGCCCCTGGATGGACAGCGTCTGCCCGGCGAGCCCGTCCGGGAACGCCACCGTCCACCGATCCACCCAGGCCTCGCCGGTGTGGACGCTCCGGGGCTCCTGCACGGTGAGGGCCCGCTCCGGGAGCGCGACCCAGGCCGCCAGGCGGTCCGGGCCCACCGCGGGCACCTTCCACAGCACGTCGAAGTGGCCGTCCGCCTGCTCCGTGAGCTCCAGGTAGGCGGGCCGGAACACGTCCGCGTGGGCCAGCCCCGTCCAGAGCACCGCCAGCAGCACCAGCATCAGCCGGCGGATCATGGGGTGCCCTCCGCCACGGTCCGGGCGTAGGCGTCCGACGTGACCCGCACCTCGTAGCGTTCCCGAAGCCTTGCCATCGCCGCCTCCCCGGCGGCCGCCGTCCGTGCATCGGACAGGTCCCGCAGCACGTGGGGACGCGCCTGGGCGAAGGGCACCACCTCGGGCGCGGCCCGCTCGGTCACAAGCACGAGGTGCACCCCGAAGGGCGAGCGGATCGGCCCCTGCCAGGTGCCGGTGGGCAGCCCATCGAGCCGGGTCGCGAAGTCCTCACCGAAGGTGGCCACCAGCCCCGCCGAGTCGGCATCCTGCAGCACCGCCGGCAGGCCCTCGACCGTCGCTGCGGGGGGCACAGCCGTGGAGCCCACCACGGCGGCCGCCGACGGAGGCAGCGTCTCGCCCCCATAGGCCACCTGGCGGAGGCTCACGGTGGCCGGCGCGGTGTAGTCGGTCGGATGGTCGGCCCACCAGGCCCGCAGCTCGTCCTCCGTGGGACGCTCCACGTCCGTGCCCTGGGTGATCCAGGCCATCTTCTGGGCGAGCCGACGCCGGATGAGGGTGTCGCCCTGCTGCAGCCCCAGCGCGCGGGCCTCCCGCACCAGGATCTCCTCCTCGACCCAGGCATCGACCAGGGCCTGCAGCTCCTCGTGGTTGGGAGGCCGGCTCCGCAGACGCTCGAAACCCGCCCGCAGGGCCTCCACGCGGGCCTGATCCACCACGACCTCACCGGAGGAGGCCTGCTCGGGCCCCCCCACGGCGGTGTACAGGACGAACAGGAGCGCCCCGGCCGCGAAGAAGTGGACCAGGGGCTCCCGCACCAGCCGACGCCAGCGCCCCGTCACGGCGTGTACCAGATGGGCGACGACCAGGCCCGCTCACGAATGGTCTTCGGCAGGTCCGCCGGGTGCTCCACGCCGGCCTTCATCGCGTCGTACATGCTCCAGCGGCACACCGGGTTCTCGAGCACGCGGGCGTAGTAGAAGGCGTGCTGCGCGGCGTCGAAGTCGGGATCGGTCCAGGTGGTCGCGAGGGTGCTGGCGCCCTTGTCCTGGGAGATCGAGCAGTCCTCCAGGTTCACCGTGGCGCCGTTGTCCGGGCAGCGGTGGGTCGAGGGATCCGGGGTGCCTCCATCGGAGCAGGCGACGTCGAAGGTCTGCTCCTCCAGCTCGCCGTCGGCCGTGCGCCAGCCCTTGATGATCTGCAGCCGGGCAAGAGGGGCGGAGTTGGGGTCGCGCATGGACCAGACCATGAACGACGGCGCCTGACCCTCCGGCGCGGCGGACAGGTCGCCGCCCTGGGGCACGCCCTCGTCGTAGCCCCGCTTCACCCACCCCTCGCCGGCGTGAGCGTCCGCTGGCCAGCCGAAGCCGCCGAACAGCCGGATCTTCGTGCGGGTGCCGCTGGTGCCGAAGGTCTCCTTGCGGTGCAGGGCATCCCAGATGGACTCACGGGTGTTCGCCTCGGCCCACACGCCGGCGATGCCGCCGGGGTTGTACAGCTTGGTGGGATCGTCGTCACCGGACATGCCCATCGCCTCGGCCGTGGGGTTGGCCTTCAGGCCGAGCCGCACCTCCGGATCCATGTCGTTGGTGCCGTAGTGGCCGCGGAACTCGTCCTCCTTGGTGTCCGAAGGGGTGCCGTTGTGGTTGTCGGTGGAGCCGATGATGCCCTGCTTGAAGGGATTGACGCCCCGGCTGGCCTGGTGCTCGAGACCCAGCTTGAGGCCGTTGCGGACGAAGGCGTAGTCGTTCGAACACCCCACGTTCTCACCGGGTGCACACTTGTCGAACACGAGCTCGAAGTTGCAGTCCTCGTCGGTGGTGCCGATGCCCTTCTGGCACTCCGAGTTGCCCTTGACCTGCATGATCTCGACCAGGCGATCGAGCTTCACCCTGCGCGCCAGGCCCTCCTCCGTCCACTCGCTGCCGTCGGAGTTCTTCCCCCAGTACAGGCGGCCCCAGTAGAAGTTGGGGTTGTGGGGGATGGTGAGCACCTGGCAGTCCCCGGTGCAGTTCTCCTCGAGGAAGGCGTGCAGGTCCTCCCCCATGCCGTCGAACGCGGAGAACACCGTGTCGGGCACCGCGGCGCTGCGGAAGATCACGTTGCGGTGCATCATGCCGCCGCCGCCCTCGGGGGCGTTGGAGGAGTACTCCCAGGCCACGAAGGCGGTGAAGTTCCCGGGGTCGTTGGCCTCGTTGGCGGCTTGCTGGATGCGTCCCCATGGCCCGGAGATCGCATCGACGCAGGCCTGGCCGTCCTCCCCGCAGATGGCGACCTCCCGCTTCGTGGGCGTGGTCGCGAGCCCCGCGAAGATCTTCTCGAAGAAGCCCATGTCCCCGCCGCGGATGCCCTCGCATGCCTCCGAGCTGTACATGGACGACTCCGGGTTCGTGCACAGCTCGTACTCGCCGAGGGCCTCGGCGTGGTCGGTCACTGCCGCGAAGTCCAGGGGGGCCACCAGCTTCTTGCGGCCCCCGCCGGGCATGTCGACCTCCTCCCCCTTCGCGAAGCGGTAGGCCACGAAGGGGTCGTTGTCGTGGGTGCCGAAGATGTAGGCGTCGAGGGAGTACGCCGTGTGGATGTGCAGCTCGCCGAAGTAGGCGTTCTTGAGTGGGCTCTTCTCGATGGTGGCTTCCGGCTCGGGCGCCTCGGCCACGGCCGGGGCCTCGTCGGCATCCGTCATGGGCTGCTTGGGCGTGCAGCCCCAGGCCCCGATCAGGGCGAGCAGCCACAGTTCGCGTCGTGTCGTCATGGCGTCGGTACCTCCGGTGGCGTGCCGACGCACCGGCCCCTGGGGACGGGATGGCGGCACGAGGTACCCCAGTTCGTAGCCTCCCTCGATGACTTGACCGCAGGGCAGCCACGTTCGCACCCTTCCGGAGGAACCGCGCGCCCCCCCGGCTTCCCACCTCATCGCTCGTGTCCGGCCCCACCTCTCGCTTCTCCGTGCGCTGTGGCATCCTCTGCCTGCCGAACCGTCGTCCGAGGAGGCTGCCGATGACACGCCTGCAGCTGGACACCCCCCGACTTCGCCTGCGGGCCTTCGATCCGGAGCTCCGCCGTGCCTGGAGGTCGGACCGGTTCGCCGACGTCCTGAAGGCCACGACGCCGACCGGGTGGTCTGGCCGGCAGGATCTCCTCCGCGTGTGGGCGTCCACGCCGCCGGGTCTCGCCTCGCTGGAGGGGTGGGGTGCGTGGCTCGGCATGGTCGCGGACCGGTTCGTGTTCATCGGCTGCTTCCACGGCCCACCGGACCGGAACGGCGCCGTGGACATCGGCTACGAGCTCGCCCCCTGCCACCGCGGCATGGGCCTCGCCACCGAAGCCGTCCTCGCGCTCACCCGACACGCCCACCGGTCGGGCGCACACGTCGTGCGGGCCACCGTCCGGCGTGACCACAGGGCGAGCCGGAGGGTCCTCGAGCGTTGTCAATTCCACGTACACCAGGGATTGATGCACGCAGAAGCTGGACAAATGGAGTACCGTCACCACGAATGCGACCCACCGTTCCCCCGGTGAGCCCTCGTGAGGTGAACCATGCTCGAGTCCGACAGAATGCAGTCCGCCATCCAGGCCGCCAGCTCCTCCCAGGGTCACGACGTCCTGTCCCAACACGAACTGCCCGGCGACCTCCACGACGATCTCGTCCCGGCTCCCAGCATCCAGGAGCGAGCGGCGGGTCTTGCCGGACACGTCGACAAGCTGGCATCCGAACGGGCCTCGCTCGACAAGTGGAACCTCAACGCCCAGGGCCGAAACCAGGGCCTCGTCCACGTCGTGGACTACGCCAGGGCACGTCCTCCCACCGCCGTGAAGGGCGGCCCGCTCAACGGCGAGAACCTCGAGGACACCATCGGCCGCGGCCCTCTCCCCGGTGGCGTCATCTCCGAGATGCTCCAGGAGCGCGGCATGGAGGCCGGCGACTTCGGCAAGTTCGCCGCGAAGAACCTGCAACCCATGCTCGCCCAGGAGGGCGACGGTCCCCGGCTCACCCGCACCCACGATGACGACACGCCAGAAGACATCGACGCCCTGCGGAACATCGACGCCGCGATCGGCCACGCGAAGCAGGCAAAGAGCGAGGCCATCCAACAAGTGCCCGGGAACCAGCGACGCGCCTGGCTCCAGGGAGAAGGAAAGCCCCTCGTCGATCGCGTCAACCACCTCGAGCAGCTCGCCCTCGATCGCACGCTGTACAGCGTGCCCCGCGAGGACTCCAAGGCCGGACGCGTACAGACGGTCGCCCGCGCCATGGGCGAGGCCGACGACGCCTTCGACGGCGACGAGATCAACCAGGTCACGAACGCGCTCGATGTGATGACCGGGGCAGACGACACCACCGCCACCCACCGGGAGGCCGACGGCAGCCAGACCGTCGATCTCGGCGAGCAGTGGGCCCGCAACGGAGAGTCCGGCCACGGCGGCGCCCACTGGGAGATGCAGCCCACGGCCATCCAGGATGTCTCCGCCAGCAGCTCCTACGTCTCCGGCGGCGACGGCCAGAAGATCAAGGCCCACACCTGGGGTCCCAACGCCGATCAGGAGAAGTACTCCACCGTGATGGGCGCATAGGCACCGTCGCGGCCCGCGCGGGGGCACCACCACGGCGTTACGATGGACGTCGTCCCCTCGCGCGTGCCCGCGTCACGGAGTGCCCTTGTCCAGCACCGATCCCCAGCGCCACACACGACAGCGGGCCAGGATCCTCGACGCCGCGGCCCGCTGCTTCAGCCGGTACGGCTTCCAGGGCGCCAGCATGGCCCGCATCTGCGCCGACGCGGAGATGAGCCCCGGCCACCTGTACCACTACTTCCCCCACAAGAAGGCGCTCATCGAGGCCATGATCGTCCGGGAGCTCGAGGAGGTCCACGCACGCTTCGAGGGCCTGCGCGATGCCCCCGACGTGGTGGAGGGTCTGCTCGCCCTCATCGAGGGGGGCCGCGGCTGGACGGACGAGCAGAACCGGCTGATGCTCGAAGTCATGGCGGAGGCCGCCCGCAACCCCGCCGTAGGCGACATCCTTCGACACCACCACGCCGCCATCACCACGCTGGTGGCCGAGTGCCTCGCCGCCGGCCAGGCCCGGGGCCAGGTAGAGCCCAGCCTCGACCCGGAGGTGACGGCTGCGATGCTCCAGGCCGTCGTGGACGGGGCCGTCGCGCGGCAGGTGCGTGCCCCCGCGCTCGATCCGGATCGGTGGATCGACCACCTGAAACACCTGTATGGGCGGATGCTGCGGCCCTCCGGCAACGCCTCGTAGCGCCTCCCAGGAACCTGCCACCATCGACTGCACCCCCTGGGCACTGGACGGCCGGCGTTCGGGTGGGCATGGGTAGAACGATCATTCTAGTCGTCACGTGTCGACGTCCCCGCGCTGCCCGAGGGTGCCACCATGTCCGAAGACCTCCCCACGCTTCCGCCCAACGCCTCCCTGTGGACCCGCCTGAACCTGGCCATGAAGTGCCTGCAGGTTCTCCAGGATGATCCGGGCCACCCCCACTACGGCCCGCTGTTCAATGCCTGCCTCGAGTCGGGCACCTACGCGAAGATCGCCCGGCGCTGGCGGAAGACCCACGAGGGCCAGGCGATGCTCGAGGATCGTCCCTCCATGCAGGGGCCCGACCTCGACCTCGCCGCCCTGGAGGCCCTCCCGGCCCACACCCTGGGCCACGGCCTCTTCCGCTACTTCCACGATCTGGGCATCGACCCCTTCGTCTCCGACTTCCCCATCGAGAACGACGTGGACTTCCTCAGCAAGCGCTACCGGGAGACCCACGACATCCTGCACGTGCTCACGGGCTACGAGATCGACGACTACAGCGAGATGGAGCTGCAGGCCTTCGTGTTCGGCAACATGGGCCTGAAGCAGTGCCTGATGATCATGACCTTCGGCCCCATGCGCATGCTGCCCAAGGTGGGCCCCTGGAAGATGCGCCACTACGTCAGCGACCTGCGCAAGGCCTACAAGCGCGGAAAGGCCTCGAAGAACCTGCTGGGCGTGCGCTTCGAGGACATGTGGGACCGCCCCCTCGAGGACGTGCAGCGAGAGCTCGTGGCCCCCGCCCCGCCGAAGAAGCACGTCTCGCCGCTGCTCGGCCAGCACGCGATGGCCGCCTGACAGGCGGGTTCCACACGGCGCGGCCCTTCTCCACGAGGCGCCGTGTGCATCCGGCCCTGCCGGTAGATGCGGTACCCTCTCCGACGTGGCCATGACGCCCGTCTCCACGCCGGAGCCCATCGATGACCGTGTACAGCAGCCGCTTCCCTCCCGTCGCCATCCCCGACACGTCCGTCACCGCCTACGTGCTGCAGCAGGCCACCCGCCTCGCCGACAAGCCGGCCCTCATCGACGGCCCCACGGGGCGCACCCTGACCTACGGCACGCTCCGCCACCAGATCCTGTCCCTGGCGGCGGGCCTGCGCGCCGAAGGCGTCGGCCCCGGCATCACCGTCGCGCTGATGGCGCCGAACATGCCCGAGTTCGCCGTGGCCTTCCACGCCGTGGCGGCGCTCGGCGGCACCGTGACCACCTTGAACCCCACCTACCGGGCCGAGGAGCTCGCCTACCAGCTCCGGGACTCGGGAGCCTCGTGGATGATCACGGTGGGTGTGTTCGCCGACAAGGCGGCCGAGGCCTGCGACACGACCGGCATCGATCAGCGGGTCGTCATCGGGGAGGCCCAGGCAGGCTGGCGATCGCTGGCCTCGCTGATGGCCGAGCCCCTCGACGCGCCCGTCGAGGTGGACGCCGCCCACGACGTCGTGGTGCTGCCCTACTCCTCCGGCACCACCGGCTTTCCCAAGGGGGTGATGCTCACCCACCGCAACCTCGTGGCCAACCTCGCCCAGACCTCCGCCGTGATCCGCCTGCGGGAGGACGACACCGTCTTCGCCGCCCTGCCCTTCTTCCACATCTACGGGATGACCGTGCTGATGAACATGGGCCTGCTCCGGGGCACCACCATCGTCACCGTGCCCCGGTTCGACCTCGTGCAGATGCTCGAGCTCACCCAGCAGCACCGCATCACGCGCCTGTTCCTGGTGCCCCCCATCGTGCTCGCGCTCGCCAAGCACCCCATCGTCGACGACTACGACCTCGGCAGCATCACCCAGATCTTCTCCGGGGCCGCCCCCCTGAGCGCCGAGCTCGGCCTGGCCGTCGCGAAGCGCCTCGGCTGCGACGTGGCCCAGGGCTACGGCATGACCGAGATGTCCCCCGTGAGCCACGCCATCGCGGATGGTGAGTCCCGGCCGGGCTCCTCGGGCACCCTGATCCCGAACACGGAGGCCCGCCTCGTGGATCCCACCACCGGCCACGACGCCGCCCCGGCCACCGAGGGGGAGCTGTGGATCCGCGGCCCCCAGGTGATGAAGGGCTACCTGGCGAACGAGGAGGCCACCGCCGAGGCCCTCGACCCGGACGGCTGGCTGCACACCGGCGACATCGCGCGGATCGAGGACGACGGACACACCTTCATCGTCGACCGCCTCAAGGAGCTCATCAAGGTCAAGGGCTTCCAGGTGCCCCCCGCCGAGCTCGAGGCGCTGCTCACCGGGCACGACGAGATCACGGACGCGGCGGTCATCGGGGTCCCCGACGACGAGGCCGGGGAGCGGCCCAAGGCCTTCATCGTGCGCAAGGCCGACAGCACGCTGGGCGCCGACGACATCAAGGCCTTCGTGGCCGATCGGGTCGCGACCTACAAGCAACTGTCCGATGTGGAGTTCGTCGACAGCATCCCCAAGTCCGCCTCCGGCAAGATCCTGCGACGAGAACTTCGCGCAAGGGAGACATGATGAACACCCCGGACGCCAGCCCCTCGACCCACGGCCTGCCGGCCGGGGTCCGGGAGGCCTACGACCGCCACCTGTCCACCCTGCACACCGGCGCGAGGGCCTGGGCCCGCCGCTCCGTGCAGGAAAGGATCGACATCCTGGACCGGATCAAGGACGGCCTGATGGAGGTCGCGGACGACTGGGTCGACGCCTCCTGCCGGGGCAAGCAGATCCCCGAGGGCTCCCCGCTGCGTGGTGAGGAGTGGATCTCCGGTCCCTACGCCTTCATGGCCACCTGCAACCAGCTCATCGCCACCCTGTCCGGCATGGAAGACCGCGCCTTCCTGTCGTCCCTGCCCAGCCGCACGCTCCCCAACGGCCAGCTCGCCGTCGCGGTGGCCCCCCACACCGTCTGGGATCGGCTGCTGCTGTCCGGCGTGCGGGCCGAGGTCTGGATGGCGCCCGGCATCACGCGACGCGACCTGCCCGAGCACACCGCCTCCGCGTACGCCGTGCCCCCGGACGATCGGGAGGGCCGGGTCGCCCTGGTGCTGGGCGCCGGCAACATCAACGCCATCGCGCCGATGGACTGCCTGCACAAGCTGTTCACCGAGCTGCACGTGGTGCTGCTCAAGCTCAACCCCATCAACGACTACCTGGCCCCCTTTCTCGAGAAGGCCTTCGCGCCCCTCGTGCAGCACGGTGCCCTGCGCATCGTCACGGGCGATGGCGAGGCCGGCGCCTACCTGTGCGAGCACCCGAAGGTCGACGAGATCCACACCACCGGCTCCGAGCACACCCACGACCTCATCGTGTGGGGCCAGGGCGAGGAGGCCCGGCGAAACCGGGCTGCCGGCACGCCCCGCCTGCACAAGCGCATCACCTCCGAGCTCGGTGCGGTGTGCCCCACCATCGTGGTCCCCGGCCCCTGGACCGAAGCCGACCTCCTCTTCCAGGCCGAGCAGATCGCCACCCAGAAGATGCACAACTCGGGCTTCAACTGCGTGGCCTGCCAGACCCTCGTGCTGCCCGCCGACTGGGAGCACACCGACCGGCTGCTGCAGGAGGTCCAGCGCATCATCGCCCACATGCCACCCAGGGGTCTGTACTACCCAGGGGCCGCCAAGCGCCTGGAGCAGTTCGAGAAGGACGCCCGGTCGGTCACGTCCATCACGCGCTCGGGCAACCAGCCCTTCCTGCTGGCCGAGCCGCCCACGCCCGACGCCATCGAGGCCGACGACGAGGAGGTCTTCGGCCCCGCCATGAGCGTCGTGCGCCTGCCGGGCACCGGCGAGGCCTTCCTGAAGGCCGCCATCGCCTTCTCCAACGACCGTCTGCACGGCACGCTCGGGGCCAACATCCTCATCGCGCCCAAGACCCTCGAGGCGCTGGGCCGAGACCACTTCGAGACCCTGATCGCCGATCTCCGCTACGGCGCCATCGCCGTGAACGCCTGGACGGGCCTGAACTTCCTGATGCCCCAGTGCACCTGGGGCGCCTTTCCCGGGCACACCCTCGACGACGTGCAGAGCGGCATCGGCGTGGTGCACAACACCTGGATGTTCGACCGTCCCGAGCGCACGGTGGTGTACGCGCCCTTCCGGCCCTTCCCCCGCAACACGCTGCACGGCGGGCTCACACTGCTGCCCAGGCCCCCCTGGTTCATCACCAACCGCCGTGCCCCCCAGCTCGGTCGGCTGCTCACCAGGTTCCTGTACCGCCCGAGCCCCGCCAAGGTGCCCGCCATCTTCGCCCAGGCGCTGCAGGGGTGACGCGGCGCCGGCGGGGCCCTCAGCGCTCCTGGGGCACCTCGGGCCGCATGTCGAGGTAGTCGCCGTCCATGAGCAGCCGCCAGGCGCCGGCGATGTTCTCGTCGCGCCAGGCGTCGTACATGCCCAGGTCCGCGAACTCCGACAGGTCCACCTCCCGCTGGATCGTGGGCAGATCGTGGCCCGCCAGGATGCCGTTCAGGACCTGGTCGTGCAGCGCCTGCAGGTAGCGCATGTACCGCCTCACGCCGTCGCGATCGCCGATGCCCGCATGTCCGCCGACGAAGACGGAGAACGGCAGTGCGAGGGCCTGCTCCGTGGCGTCCATCGTGCCGTGGAGGTCGTACCCGGGCAGGGTGCGGTAGGGCAGCCGGCCCACCACGATCCAGTCGACGACGTGCAGGACGTCCTCCTGGACGAAGCGCATGCTCACCGAGCCACGACCGTTGTCGGGACCGTGGTACCTCAGCTCGACATCGTGGCCCCCGAGGTGGACCGTGAGCCGGTCCGCGAAGGTCAGATCCGGCATCCTCACCTGGGCCCGGGTGCGGACCCACGCCCGCTCCGCCAGGGCGTGGGCGACGAAGACGACGCCGGGGCCGTCCAGCGCCTGCCCGCCATAGGCGTGATCCGGGTGGCTGTGGCTGTACAGCACGTAGCGGATGGGTTGGCGGAACCGACGGCGGATCTCCTTGCGCAGCCAGGTGGCCGCCTCGGCCGACAGCGGGTCCGTGACGACCACGCCCTCGTCCGTGACCAGCAGCACGCCGTGGTAGGTCCCCGCGGAGTAACGCCACAGGGCATCGGTGACCCGGATCAGGGCGAAGACGTCCTTCTCGGGCTCCTCCATGGGCTCGGAGGCGGCCGCCGGTGGAGCGATGCCGGGGCCGGCGACGAGCAGGCCGAGGGTGAGGAGCAGGCGGGTGGGCCGGGCGTGTGACATCGGACGGACCGGGGTGAGGCGTGGGTGCAGCTACCGGGATCGACCGGTTCCCGGGAAGACTTTCGGTGGATTGGCGGCCCGCTCTCCGTCCCAGGGGGTGGGCCGGCGCCAGGGCCCCACGGGGTGGCGGCCATCCGATGCCTGTCTGTGTGCCGGAGCACCGCGAATCTCTTTGCAGGCGCTTCACCTCCGCACACACCGCCCCACGTACCGTGTGGGAGGACCCGCACGAGGAGTACCGATGCGTCTGCTTGCCCTTCCCCTGTTCCTGATGACGGCCTGCACCGCCGAGCCCGGCCCCCTGACCCCGACCGATACGGGCATGGCCGACACCGCCCCCGAGGCCGAGGTCTTCGAGCCCAGCCGCATGTACATCCACATGGAGCTGGGGCTGCAGGACGGCGAGATCGTGTCCGACGGCGAGTCCGCATCGTCCATGGGCCTGATCTTCACCGGCTCCCCCTGGATGGGCGACTTCAGCGCCGAGGCCGGCAACCACTGCACGATCGTCTTCCCGGCCAGCACCATGTCCGTGGACCTCACCCCCACCGAGACGTCCCTGGCCCGGGTCACGGTCGCCGCGCCCCCCGGGGAGTTCCTCCTGCAAGGCGCCGACTGCGAGCACCTGTCCGAGGACGCCTGGGGCGGAGAGAGCCTGCAGGACATCGCCGCCCGCGGCCTCACGCTGTTCGTGGGCAAGAAGTCCGGCGCCCTCGACCCCGTGGTGGCCACGAAGCAGGACGAGCATGGCTTCGCGTCCTACCTCGACGCCCACATCGAGTGGGACGGCACCACCCGGCTGATGGCCGCCGCCGGCGCCATGGAGCTCGCCGACCACAGCGTGTACCTCGATCCCGACAGCTTCGAATCGATGCCCAACGAGGTGTTCGTGCAGGTGTGGCCGTCCCAGTACTACGACCGTCCGACGCCCTGAGCCCACCTGGGCGTCCCGCGCTCCACGGGAGGGTCCACGACGGCCATCGGATCCTCCCTCCGGGGTGCCCCGTGAGGGTCAGACGGTAGGCGCCGCTTCCAGGTCCTGGACCGCGGACGCGGCGGGCGTGAGGTGTGCCTGCAGGAAGGCCTTCATGCCGTTCCACACCCGCAGGAACGGCGCCTCGTCCTGGCCGAACACGAAGAAGCCGTGGAAGCCGCCGGGCACGAGCTCGAAGACGGCCGGCACACCGGCGGCCTGCAGGCGCTCGACGTAGGCGCGGTCCTCCTCGAGGAACAGGTCCATGTCGCCGGCGGTGACCCAGGCCGGCGGGAGCCCGGACAGATCCTCCCGGCGGGATGCGGCCGCGTAGGCGGGCACCTCGGCCGCGTCCGCGTGCTCCCCGAGGTAGCTGCGCCAGGCGAGCGCGTTGCTGGTGTTGTTCCACACGGGGTGGGCCATGGCCGTGAGGTCGTCCCGAAGGGCCGTGCGGTCGTCGAGCATCGGATAGACCAGCGCCTGCGCTCGGGGCTGCGGGCCGCCTTCGTCGAGCAGCCGCTGGCACAGCTCGGCCGCCAGCCCGCCGCCGGCGCTCTCCCCGCCCACGGCGAAGTGGCCCTCGGGGACGCCGAAGCCCGCGGCGTGTTCCACCAGCCAGTGCCAGGCGGCGGTCACGTCGTCGAGGGCCGCCGGAAACGGATGCTCCGGAGCAACCCGGTAGGTCGGGGCCACCACCAGCAGTCCCAGCTCGCGCACCAGCCGGGCGGCGTGGCCATCGAAGATCTCCGGGCGCCCCATCATGCGGCCGCCGCCGTGGAGCCACAGCAGCGCCCCCGTCGGTGGGGTGTCTGCCGCGGGACAGGAGATGCGCAGCCGCACCCCGCCCAGGGCGACCTCGGTCACGGCGACGCCTTCGGGGATGGGGCCGGACGGTGCCTTCGCCTCCAACCAGCGGAAGGCGCGGACCTTCCACGCAGAGAACGTGAGCTTGGGCAGCTTGCGGTAGATCCCGCGCAGCTCCGGGTCGATCTGGCGGTGCCAGTCGGGACGCGTGGTGGACATGGAGCCTCCTGCTGGCATCCTACGCCCATGCGGCCGCGGCCCAAGGTCAAGGTTCGTCCACGCATCGAACGCCGCCGCGCGCTCACCGCGAAAAAGGTTGTGACGACCTGACGCCCCGTGGGACTACCCCGGTCGAGTGAGGTGACATGGGCCGTGACGAGGACAACGCAGGACAGCCGTTCCAGGCGCTCGTGGACCGCTTCGGCCCTGCGCTCCGGCGGCTCGTGCGGGGCTACGAGGCGCAGCCGGTGCACCAGGAGGAGCTGCTGCAGGACATCCTGCTGGCGCTGTGGCGCGCCCTGCCCTCCTTCCGGGGAGAGGCGTCGCTGCGGACCTTCGTGTTCCGCGTGGCCCACAACACCGCCATCCGCCACGTCCACAAGGCCGCGCGGGACCGCACCGAGCCGGGCCTGATGGACGACGACACCCGTGTCGAGGCCCCCGCCCACGAGGCCGCGCTCGACCGTCAGACCCAGCGGGCGCGGCTCGCCGATGCCATCCGCAGGCTGCCCGACCTCGACCGTGAGGTGGTGCTGCTGAGCCTGGAGGGCCTGTCCCACCGGGACATCGGCGAGGTGACCGGCCTCACGGCAACCCACGTCGGCACCCGGCTGAGCCGGGCCCGACAACGCCTGTCCCAGTGGGTGGGAGGTGCCCGATGAACGACGACTTCCTGAACGACCTGTGGACCGACAACGAGGAGGAGCCCATGGACATCGACTGGAGCGCCCTGCACCAGGACGCCACCACCTTCCGCCGCACCATCCGCCGCCGCAACCTGCTGGAGATGTTCGCCGCCGGCGCCGTGGTGGTCTTCTTCGCCTCCGCCGCCTGGAGGGGCGACGATCCCTGGATGCGAGCGAGCCACGTCGCGCTCGCCCTCGGCGCCCTCGTGATCGCCTGGAACCTCGCCCGCCGCGGCGAGGCCCCCGAGCCCGAGCCCGCCCGCTCCACCGCCGACTTCCTCGATGCACGACGCGCCGAGCTCACCTACCAGGCGGACCTGCTCGACGGCGTGCTCGTCTGGTACCTCGGGCCGCTGATCCCTGGTTTCGTCCTGTCGTCGGTCGGGACGTTCCTGGGCCAGGGCGTCGTGGCCGGGACCGTGTCGACGATCATCGTGGCCGGGATGCTGGCGGGCATCTGGTGGCTGAACCGGAAGGCGGCGAAGGGGTTGCGGGAGGAGGCCTCGGGGTTGCCGGTGGTGGGGTGAGCCCGGGAAGGGTGCGTCTTCGGGGGCACGAGACCCCGGTCAGTCCCCCCGCAGCACCGGGTGATCCTCCATCAGATCGTCCAGGTGCGCCCGCGCCCGCGCGTGGGTCCGATCCCAGGCGGCGTCATCCGGCTGGGCGTCCGGCGGGTAGAACGCGAGCCCCGCGATCTGCACCTCCCGTCCGTCGTCGTGCTCGAGGTTCGCCACGTAGACGCCCTCCAGCTCCATGCCGTGGGTCTGTGCCAGGCCGGCCTTCAACACCTCGATGTTGTCCTCGAACGTCCCCTGGGACGGGTCGAAGTCGGCGAAGGCGACGCAGGGATACTCCGCGCAGTCCACGGTGAGGACCTCGCCACGCTCGCCCACCGCCTGTGTGAACCCGGCGCGGACGCCGTCCTCCTGGAACCCTGGCGGCACGTCCTCCGGCCAGCGCTGCTCGACGCCCTCCAAGAGCTCCAACTGCCCCCGGAGGAACTCGTTCTCCATCGTGAGGCGTGCGACCTCCTCCTGGAGCGCAGCCTCCTGGCGGGCCGGATCGGCCGTGGGCGGCGCAGCCCCGTCGGACCCACGCTCCCCGGCCACCGGACCCGCATCGACCGGACGGGTCGCCACACGGACGTCCTCGCTGGCCTCGACCAGGACCGGTGCGTCGGATCCTGCGTCCACCCGGGCCGTGCCCTGCATCACCGCCACCGCCACGAACGCGCCCAGCCCCGCACCCACTGCACCTTGTCTCATGTCGCCTCCCGGCTCCCTTGGGTTTCGGGAGGTGACACGCTCGGGGGACGCCCCGGGTTCCCACGAGATCCGCGCCTCGCCATCCACGGCGACGACCACGTCGCCCGCGACCACGTCGAGGTGACCGAGGATTATTTGGGAGGTGCCGGGCTGCAGGGTGACGACGGGCCGATCGGGGGCGGGCTGGAGTACGACGCCGACGATGAGGCCCGCGGCCATGGCCAGGGCCACGTGCCACCCGGCGCCGCGGTGGGCCGGAACCACCTCGACCGGAGCCGGCGGGGCGACCCGATCCAGAAGGGCGGCCTGCAGCGAAGGCGGGGGCGGTTCCACCAGTTCCTCGAGAGCGTCCGGCAGCGCCGACATGACGGCCCAGGCCGCGGCGAGCTCCGGCTCCTTGTCGATGCGCACACGCAGCGCCGCGGCCTCGTCCGGCGGCAGGTCGTCGAGTGCCAGGCGACTCAGGTCGAGGTGGTCCTGTTCGGAGATCATGGGGCCTCCAGGGCGCGGCTCAGGGCCACGCGTGCCCGATGCAGGCGGGACTTGACGGTTCCGAGGGCGACGCCCTCCGTCTCGGCGATGTCGGCCAGGGACTGCCCGGCCACGTGATGCAGCAGCAGGGTCCGCCGCTGCGCCGGGTCGAGGGACGCCAGGCCGCGCTCGAGCGTGTCCCGGGCCACCAGCTGCCGCGCGGCGGACGGCGCCCGCGATGGCAGCTCCGGCGGCTCCTCGACCACGAAGATCTGGGCTCCCCTCGCCCGCCGCCTGTGTCGATCGAGCAGCTTGTTGTGGGCCACCTTGTGCAGCCAGGTCGTGAACGCGGCGGGTCCTTCCGGATCGAACCGATCGAGCCGCTCGAAGACGTGCACCCACACGTCCTGGTAGGCATCGTCGGGATCCACCGCCAGCCGGCGACAGAGGGCCCAGACCACGGGGCCGCAGTCGGCCAGGAGTTGCTGGCAAGCCGTGCGGTCGCCGCGTGCGGCAGCGCTCAGGGTCGCGGGAGATGGCTTCAAGGAGCGGGCGCCTCGTGGCGGGGATGCGCGTCGTGCGGGAGGCCGCGAGCATACATCGCAGGGGTTCGTGGAGTGGCACGAACGGGGGGTGGCCGAGGTTCCCGAAGAGGTGGAATTCGGGAGGCTGGAGCGCAGACACGATGGGCACCGGTATGCGGTGGGCGTTTCCGGACCTCAGTGGGCCGGTCGAACACCAGCCCAAGAAGACAAAAGACCCGCCGGAAACCGGCGGGTCTTCGCGACTTTTGAGATGGAGGCGGCGGGAGTCGAACCCGCGTCCAAAACCACTCAGCCTGAACATCTACGTGCGTAGTCCCTTTCAACGACCCCAGCCTCCAAGGGACGGAAGACAGATGGGGTTGGTAGCGATTTGATTTGCGGTTGGTTTATCGACCCCTGGTCTCCACGCTACGGGGATGCCTCAGGTCTATCCAGGTCAATTATGCCCAGCCGGTGCCCCTGGCAACGGTCCGACCGAACAGCGGTGCATGCTTATTTCAAGCAGCGGCAGCCGCGAAGAAGTTGTTGTTGTTGGCAACTATCTTAGTTTGCAAGTTGATTAACGAGGTGACTCACAACCTCGACACGCAGTTCAGAGCCTACCGCAGCCCTGTCGAAACCCTTGCACCCCCGAAGGAACATGATGCGAGAGGGGTGGTAAGCCCTTCTCACGCCCCCAGTGTTAACCCCATCGACCCCTTGGTCAACCCCGTAGAGGCCCCTGAGACGCACACGGACACATCGTGACCTCCCGGATGGCCTGAAAGCGCAGGAAGGCTGTTCGCTTCCCCCGCCCTCCTCCGGGTTTCCTGTCGGCGTCGACCGCATGGCGGCCGCCCGCTCCCGCCGTCCTTCCTTTCGCCGCTGGACGTAGGGGCGCCCCTTGGGGCGCCGGGGCCTCGAATTCCCGCAACGTCCCCAGAGGGGCGCTGCTCGCCGCGCTCGACCCCGCTGGCTTCCCTTCAGTCGAACGCCCCGGCCTCGATGGCCCCCGCCAGCCGCTCGAGCTCCACCCGAGGCACCACCCGCGACAGCCGCCCCACCTCGACCCCGTTCGCGAACAGGATCAGCGTCGGATGCGCGAACACCAGCAGCTGACCGGTGATCTCCGGACTCACGGTGGAGTCCACCTCCAGCCACGCCCAGGCCTGCCCGGAGAACCGCGCCTCCACATAGGGCCGCACCGCCTTGCACGGCCCACAGCCCGGATACGTCAGGTACAGCGCCACCAGCCGATGGTTCGCCAGGAAGGTGTTCAACTCTCCAAACGTCATGAGTTCATCCTCCCGCGGCGTATGCTCTCCCGCCAGAACGACATAGCGTAGGGGCGCTGCTCGCTGCGCCCGACCCCGTTGGACTCCCTTTCGGCACGGGACGTACGGGCGCTGCCCGCCTCGCTCACCCCGTCAGACCACCACCGCCGACCGATGCGCCCGCCCCAGCAGATCCCCCACCCGCTTCACCGGCGCGAAGGTCCAGCTCGGCACATCGACGAACACCGTGTTCCAGCGCGCCATCGCCCCGTTCCACAGCCCGGGGTGCTCGTACACGGTGCACATCCGGCCCCGCACCAGCTTCTTCGTGAGCATGCCCGCCGCGGGATCGGTGAACCGGCCGAGCTCGTGCAGCGAGCCGTCGGCGGCCCGCAGGCCCAGGGCCATGTCGACCGGGTGGAAGTGGGTGGCGTCGGCCATCATCCTGGCCACGGCCGGATCGGACAGGTCGAGCTGGGCCTGCTCCACGATCTGCACGCTCTCGCCGTCATCGAGCTGGACCCACATCGGGCCGCCGCCCACGTGCCCCGACGCGCGAACCATGGCCGCCACCCGCCACGGCCGATCGAGCCGCGCGGCCAGCGCCTCCACGTCGCCGTCGAGCCTCACACCCAGGACGCGCTCCGCGAAGGCCCGGGCCTGCTCCAGCACCGGCTCCCCAGCCCGCAGGGCCCGCACCAGCCGGTGCGCCTCGCCCTGCAGCTGCACCAGCCGCCCGAGCACCACCTTGCGCCAGGACAGCACCGACCGGCGGAAGGTGGCGTTCACCACGTTGTCGACGTTCTTCACCACCACGAGATCGCCGCCGGTGGCCTGCAGGTTGTGCAGCAGCGCCCCGTGGCCCCCTGGGCGCGTGAGGATGCGACCCTCACGGTCCCTCACGGGCTGCAGCGCATCGTCGAGCACGGGCGTGTCGGTCCACGGCTCCTGCACGCTCACGGTGGCCTGCAGGCTCACGCCCGGGTGCGTGGACGTGGCCTGGGCGAGCACCTGCCGGTAGCGCTCGCGGAAGTCCGGCGGCGCCGTGACGTGCAGCCGCACCACCCCTTCCGCATCCCGCCCGAGGGCCACGGCCTCCGCCAGGTGCTCGTGCAGCGGCGTGAGCAGTCCATCAGGGCCCCTGTGGAACGCCACCAGCGCCTTGGGAAGCGAGGCCAGCTGATCCGCCACCTGCACGAGCAGCGCCCGGTCGTCCGTCGAGGCCGCGGGCTGGATCTGCTGGGACATCGCCAGCCCTCGGATGCGCTCCGCCAGCTCCGGCGCGGACGCGTCGGCCAGGGCCGCCAGCTCCTCCTCGAACATCCGGGTGGCCGCGCCACTCGCCGGCACGAACGCGCTCACCCGCCCCTGCTGCGCCGCCTCGGCCGCCAGCTCGATGCACGCGAGCTGCCCGTGCTTGTCGAGCACCTCGATGCCGTCGCCCACGGTGGCCGGTCGCACCACGGCCTGTCCGGCCCGGGCCTGGGGCACGAGACGCAGGACCGCCTCGAGATCGGGTACGGCATCGGCGGTGGGTGGGGCAAGCTGCAGATCGGCGGGAGCCATGGGCGCTCTCAGGTGTTCGTCTGCCGATTGCGTAGCACGAGCCAGCCGATGTAGCCCACCACCGTGACGCCCACGGCCCCCAGGATGACGCTCTGGAGCGAGTGGGCGAGGTCGATCGCCTTGTCGATGTGCTCACCGAAGTACCAGCCGCCCACCACCCACAGGGGCACGCTGATGAGGGCCGCCATGCCGTCCTGGATCCAGAAGGTCCGCGGCGAAACCCCCATGGAGCCGGCCGTGAGGTAGATGGGCGACCGCAGCCCGGGGAGGAACCGCGCGATGAAGCAGATGAAGCGGGCGTTGCGCCGTACCCGCTCGTGGGCGGCCTCGATGCGCTCTGGCGAGATGAACCTGTGCACCAGTGGACGCTGCCACACCGCCGTTCCGTAACGGCGCCCCAGGAAGAACAGGGCCGTGTCGCCGGACAGCACACCCACCATGCCCGCCACCAGCGCCGTGCTCAGGGAGAACTTGCCCAGGGCCGCGAGGAAGCCCGCCGTGATGAGGATGATGTCTTCCGGCAGGGGGAGTCCGAGGCCGCACAGGGCGAGCACACCCAGGATCGCCGCGAGCGCCATGGTGCCGTCGAGGCCTGCCATGGTGTCGACGAACCACTCGATGGCCGAGCCCAGATCGGCTGCCATTCCCGCTCCCCTTCCTGATCCTGCCCGCCTGTAAGGTGCCGGTAGACCGGTCGCCACCACCAGCCCCGGCCCCACTGCGCCCCATCGGATCTGCTACCGTGCGGCAATCCCCTTTCCTCGCCACAAGTGGTCCGCGTCCCTACGATGTCCACGATCCGTCTCGCCATCTCCGGAAGCTGTCGGCAGCGCTGTGCGTTCTGCGATGCCGACCTGTCCGGGCAGCCCCTGCCACCCGCGCACCTGCGCCGGCGCATCGACGAGGCCTTCGCACGCGGGGCCACCCGCATCCGGTTCACCGGCGACGACCCGCTCCTGCATCCGCACCTGCTCAGGGCCCTCAACCACGCCACCGGCCTCGGCCTGAAGGTGGAGCTGCACGGCCACGGCGGCGGACTCGACGACCCTCGCCGCATCGAGCGCCTGGCCCGCCTCGGCCTGGACCGCCTGCACCTGTCCCTGCATGGCGACCGGACCACCCACGACGCCCTCACCGGCACCCCAGGGAGCCACGACCGCGTGCGTCGGGTCATCGGCCTGTGCGGCGACATCCCCCTCACGCTGCACTCCACGCTCACGGCCACGAACCTGCGCCCCCTCGAGGCGCTCGCTTCGGCCCTGCCGCCCGAGGTGGATCGGTGGGTGCTCCACCTTCTCCGCCCGGCCCGCTCCCTGCCGGCGTCCCTGCATCCCGAGCTGCCGGCCCTGCTGCAGACCGTGGGGCGGATCCTGGTCACCGCCCCCTGCCCCGTGCGGGTCGACGGCCCCCTGCCCCACCCCTTCGGCGCACAGGCGTCCCACGCGCTCCCCCAGGACGCGGACCTCGCCCTGCTCCACCACGACCTGCCCCCCACCCGGCCAGTCCGCCTGCAGGAGGAGCACCTGCACGCCCTGGCCGCACGGCGCGGCGTGCCCATGGAGCGCCTCGACCTGCGCCTGTCGGCCCTGGGGCTGCCGGTGCACACGCCCCTCGCCCTGCCCCCCATCGGACACGCCCGCGTCTGCCTGTCGCGCCCCACGGACCCGACCCTGCGGGCGCCGGCCCAGGCCCTCGCCAACGCCCTGGGTCGTGCCGGCGTACGGCTCCGGCGGGTCAAGGCACCGGGCATCGTCGTCACATGGTCCGACGGCCAGGAGCTGCACAGGGCCGTCTGGGATCTCTGGCCTGCCACCACCCTGCCTCTCCCACAGCGCGGCGACCACCTGTGGCTGTCCCACCCGGGCCGCGTCAGCGAGGCACTCGCCCTGGGCTGGTCTCCCGCCCGGCTCCGCCTGCTGCCCCCCGGCCCTCTGGCGCCCATCGGGCCCATGCCCCGCCGCGGCCGTCACTGGCTCACCGTCGGCAGCCCCCCGCACCTCGATGCCGCGCACCGGCCCGCGCCGGACGCCCCGTCCTGGTCGGTCCCCACGCCCGCGGGCCTGTTCCTGGCCGCCGACGCACCGCTGCACGCCGCGTTCCGCTGGGCAGCCTGGGCCGCCGGCAGGAACATCCCCTGGGTCGCCGAGGATCCGGCCCTTCGCGGCCTGTGCAGGGCCCTCGGTGGCGTCCTGCACCTGCCCGGGCGCCCGCTACCCATGGCCCTCGGCCCCACGGTCGGCTGGGATGGCATCGCGGCGAGCCTCCTCCGGCCCACCTCGGGTCACGGCGCCACCGCCTTCCATCCTCAGCGAGGTGCCACCGGCTCCTGAACCCGCCTGCGCCCCTTTCCCTCGGCCGTGTCCTTGCGCACCTTGTCCGGGACGAAGCGGCCGAACCACACCGTGAACTCCCCGCCCACGCGCCACCAGCCACCGCCCTTCGCCGGCGTGCGGAAGTCGTCCGGGTTGGTCCACACGCCGGCCAGCGGCACGTCGTAGCCCGCGTGCACCGTGAACTCGTAGGCCCGCCAGGGGTCGCGGTAGATGAAGCCCGTCTCGGCCTGCAGCGGCATCTGGCCCACCCGCAGCCTGGAGCCGTCGTCCTGGGCCCAGTGGGTGGCGCCACCGAGGCGACCGCCGAACAGCAGATCCACGGGCCCGAACGGCAGGGCGTAGTGGTAGCCGGCCAGCAGGCTCAACCGCTGGGACTGCCACCCGAATTGCACGCCGAGCTGGGCCGTGAGCCGGTGACGGGGCTGCAGGTAGATCAACCCGCTGCCGCCGACGCCCGCCGTGAAGGAGCCCCAGTCGAAGTCCTCCACATCCTGCGGCAGACCCGGCGCACGGGCATCCACGGGGGCGAGCTGGTACCCGGTGAGCAACGAAGGCCCCACACCCCAGCGAAGCGGCGCGGCAGCCGCACTGCCGGCGGCCAGGCATCCGATGGTCATGGTCCACAGAAGTCGCCTCGTCATGGTTCCCTCCGGGCGGTTGATTCCGCCCCGCTTCGCGGATACCCACCGGCCACGGAAACCCCTGGAGCTCCCATGACCGTCCGCACTCGCTTCGCACCCTCCCCGACGGGCTCCCTGCACGTCGGTGGCGCTCGCACCGCCCTGTACTGTCTTCTGATGGCCCGCAACGCGCAAGGCCAGTTCCTTTTGCGCATCGAAGACACCGACCGCAAGCGCTCCACCGAGGAGGCCGCCGAGGGCATCATCCGCGACATGAAGTGGCTCGGCCTGCACTGGGACGAGGGCCCGGGCACCGAGAACTCCGATGTGGGTCCCTTCTTCCAGTCCCAGCGGCTCGAGCTGTACCACAAGTACATGAACCAGCTCATCGAGTCCGGCCACGCCTACGAGGCCTGGGAGACCACCGAGGAGCTCGGTGCCATGCGCGACGCCGCCATGGCCGACAAGCGCAACTTCCGCTACCGGCAGGTCCACTACACCCCCGAGCAGATCAGCCGCTTCAAGGCCGAGGGCCGCACCCCGATCCTCCGCTTCAAAGCGCCCAACCACGACATCGTGATCGCCGACGAGGTGCTCGGCAACGTGCGCGTGGCCGCCGAGGATCTGGAGGACATCGTCATCCGCAAGGCCGACGGCTTCCCCACCTACCACTTCGCCGTCGTCATCGACGACCACCACATGGGCATCACGCACATCCTGCGCGGGCAGGAGCACCTGATGAACACCCCCAAGCACCTCGGCCTGTACGAGGCGCTCGGCTGGGAGCCCCCCCGCAACGCCCACCTGCCCCTCATCTTCAACCCCAACGGCTCGAAGATGTCCAAGCGCGACAAGGCCAAGGCCGCCCGCGCCGCGGCCCGCGACGCCGCCAAGGACCGCGGCACGAAGACCTACGAGTGGCTGGCCGAGGCCATCTCCTGGGATCTGGACGAGCTGAACCAGTTCATGAAGAAGAAGTACGACGGCGTGAAGCTCGCCGAGGCCATCGGCGCGTACCTGGGCGTCGACCTGCCCATGATCGAGGTCATGGACTTCCGCAAGGGCGGCTACCTGCCCGAGGCCCTGAACAACTACCTGGCCCTGCTCGGCTGGTCCCCCGGCAACGATCTCGAGTTCATGGATCTGCAGACCATGAGCGAGAAGTTCTCCACCGACCGGGTCAACAAGACGGCGGCGAAGTTCGACACCGTCAAGCTCACCAGCATGAACGGCGAGTACATCCGCCAGGCCACGCCCGAGCGCCTGATGGAGGCGTTCCAGGACTGGCTGCAGATCACCGGCGAGTCCCACTTCAAGGACGTGGCCCCCGAGCGCCTGGCCCTGTTCCTGGAGCTGTACCGGCCCCGCATGAGCACCCTCGCCGACCTCGACAAGCAGGCCGCCTTCTTCTTCGAGGCCCCCACCGGGTACGACCCCAAGGCCGCCAAGAAGTTCATCCTCAAGGGTGGCGGCCTCGAGCGCCTGCCCGAGCTGGCCGAGGCCGTCGGCGCCGTCTCCGACTGGACCGTCGAGGGCATCGAGTCCTCCCTCAAGGCCTGGGCCGAGGCCCGCGAGCTCGGCATGGGCAAGATCGCCCAGCCCCTGCGCATCGCCCTCACCGGCACGTCGGTGTCCCCCGGCATCTTCGAGACCCTCGCCCTGATGGACAAGGACGAGGTCGTGCGCCGCATCGAAGCCTGCCACGCCGCACTGGCGTGAGCCCGCAGCCCGCTGCGTAGGTCTACGCAGCGGGCCCTGGCTCAGTCGGCACACGGCTGTCCGACTCACAAGGGAACGGCGGTTCGTCCGCCCGACCCGGAGTCCCCTTGAAGGCGCTGTGGATGGCCATGCTCGCATCCACCGGACTGGCGACGGAGCCCACGACGGGCCAGGTCGCCACCGCCGCTCAAGCTGCGCTCCCAGACGTCCCCGCGGCGCCCTACAACGCCCAGCTCATGCCCTGGGGCCACCTGCGGGCCGGCCTCACCTCGGTCAACCTCGCGGTGCTGCCCCGGGTCCAGCTGAGCACCTCTCCCCTGATCGACCTGCTCGGCATCCCCCACCTCGGGCTGCAGCTGCAGCCTCTCGATCTCGACGCCATCGACGTCACGGTCACCACCGACGGCGCCTGGCTGCCCATGGGCGACTTCCAGGGCGGCACCTGGACCGTCGGCCTGCGCCTGAGCGCACAGCTCAGCCGCCGCGTGAGCCTGCACGTCGCGCCCCAGGCCCGCTGGATGCGGGGCAAGGGCCTGCCCACCGCGATGCCCTGGCTCATCACCGCCGCCGCGCCCTCCCTTCCCCAGCTCGGCAGGAGCCTGGCGCCGCTCGTCGGCTCGCCGCTGCTCTCGTCGGACGCCATCTACGGCCGCGCCACCGTCCGCGTGCAGCTCAACGAGAACTTCGCCCTGCTCACCCAGGGATTCGGCGTGCTCTCCGCCCGCCACAGCGCCTCGTCGGACGAAGCCGCGGACGGGGTCATCAAGCTGCTGGAAGGCCTCGACGTGTCCTCCTCCGGCGCGGGCCCCGACGTCATGGCGGCCTCCTGGTCGCTGGTGGTGGCCGTGGAGGGCCAGTGGGGCAAGGCGAGCGCGAAGGCCGGCCTCGGCTACAGCTCGGTTCCCGGAGTGTGGGCCGCCCAGGCCGTCGATGTCGCATGGCAGGGCCGGATCTTCACCCCTGCCACGCCGCAACAACCTGCACCAGCCCACCTCGCATCCCAACCGGTTACGGCACCTGCCTTCCCGAGGTGTTCATGGCAGGCGCATTCGAGACCATCTTCACCCAGCGGTGCCCCCGCTGCGGCCGCGGCAAGCTGTTCAAGGGTTTCTTCGTCATGGAAGAGCGGTGCAGCGAGTGTGGCGCCGTGTTCATGCGGGATCCCGGGGCCTGGACCGGCGCCACGGCCATGGCCTACGTGGCAGGCTCCGTCTTCTTCTTCGTCGGACTCGCCTGGATCTGGATGACCGGCCACATCGACTCGATGGTCGCCACCCAGGCCCTCGCCCTCGGCACCGTCGTCTTCGTGTTCTTCGCGCTGCGCTTCGCCAAGGCGTTCTGGGTCGGACTCTTGTTCGGCATGGGCTACGTCTACCCGGACGACGACGAGCCCCCCGCGCCCGGCGACGATGCCCCCGCGTCCGGCGACGACGCCACCTCGGCCCGGCCCGGCGAGCACGACGCCTCCCCGCAGGACACCCCGGCCGACGACGACACGCCCCGGGGCTGACCACCCCGGCCGCTCCATGAGGCCCCCGAGGGCTCCCGGTGACGTCATCGTCCCCATCGGGCGCTCGGAGGCCCTGCAGCGCCCACCCGTGCCCTCCAGCCCTGCATCAAGGCCCGTCGCGGCAGCACCGCGTGGGATGTGAGCAGGGTCACGCCCGGCCGCCCCCCACCGGCGCCGTGCCCGCGGCCGCCACATCGCAAGGCCGTCCAGGACATTTCCTCGACGCCCCGCTTGCATTGGCATGACAGCTTCTGTATATTCCGCCTCCCCTGGGGAGGGGCCTGAAAACCGTTACCGCGATGTTTCAGGTTTGGAGGTACACAATGAAGCATGTCGGCCTGCTTCTTACGATCGGTCTCGGTGCCTGCATCGGGCCAACGCACGAATCCACACCTGATCTGCCGCTCACCGAGCCCGACCCCGTGGAGCACACCGCCGACACCGCCCTGCAGTGGGGAGGGTTCGAGGCCACCGGCGGCCTCGACACCGGATTCGCCTCGGAAGACACCGCCGCCTGGGCCGACACCGGCAATGGCTACTGCCTCCCGGGCGAGCTCCTCGACTGCAACGGCCACTGCTTCCCCGACTACTTCGTCGGCGACGGCGTGTGCGACGACGCCACCACCTTCCGCTCCGACTTCGACTGCGCCACCTACCAGTTCGACCTGGGCGACTGCGGCACCCCGGTGCCCGATGCCAACGAGACCTGCCTGTTCCAGGTGCACCTCACCACCGACACCTGGCCTGGCGAGATGTCCTGGGAGCTCGAGGATTCCCTCGGCAACGTCATCATCTCCACCCCCCCGAACCACTACGCCCTCACCAACACCACCTACGGCCACCTCTTCTCGTTGCCTCCCGGCGAGTACGAGCTGGTCATGAAGGACTCCTTCGGCGATGGCTGGTCCGCGGGGGCGAACTGGCGCATCACCCACCTGCTCAGTGGCGTACAGATCGCCGAACACACCTTCCAGGGCTCGATCTTCCCCTTCGGCGCCCACCAGCGCCGGCGGGATGTCACCCTCAGCTGCGATCTGCAGCCCGAGGACGCCCCCGACACCTGCGATCTCACGCTGTCGGTCGTCGGGGCCGATCAGCCCGAGCGCATGGGATGGGATCTTCGCGACCAGTGGGGTGTCCACCTCGACACCGTCCACGCCGGCGACCTCACCGAGGTCCCCGAGCCATCCGAGGTCTCCATCACCGAAGGCCGTCACTACCTCACGGCTACCGCTTCCTCTGACGCCGGCTGGGCAGGGGGTCAGCTTCACCTGACCGATGCGCAAGGCGAGCTCGCGGCGATCATCCACATGGAGACCCGCCTCGACATGTTCGCCTTCGACCTTGACTGCGACACCCTTGCCCAGCCGGTTCAGTTTGCCGAGATCGACTGCCTCGACGTCGAGGGCACGGTCCAGGCCGATCCGGGCCGGCTGCACCGGGGCTGGAGCCTGTACAACGCAGACTTCGAGCGTGTCGGCGGCGCCGACCCCGGCGACCACCAGTACCCCGGTCGCCAGACCCAGCAGCTTCCGGATCTGTCCGACGGCACCTGGTACCTGGAGCAGCGGGCTACCGATGGCCAGGGCTGGGGCACCGTCGAGTGGAAGCTGCGCGACAGCCTGAGCGACGAGGTCGAGGTCAGCGTGGCCATGGATGCCGGCTTCTACCAGCTCACCCCGATCGAGATCACCTGCACCCCGCCCGGCGATGTCGAGTGTGCAGCCGGCGCCGTGCAGGACTGCAACGGTATCTGCTTCCCCACCAGCTACATCGGCGACGGCTTCTGTGACGACGGCGTGCTCTTCGCGTCCCACTTCGACTGCGCGACCCACGAGTACGACGACGGCGACTGCGACTAGTCGCCGGCTGGGCGGCGGGCCTGCTCGCGGATCACGGGGGTTTGCCAGAACCCTCGCTCCGCCCTCCAAGGAGCGGGCTTGCCGCCTCCCCTTCCCCCCAGGATGCGCCCCTCGGCCACCTGAGGGGCCATCACATAGGTGGATCCACGTACGGTGCGGTCTTGTCCGCATCCCAGCTCGTGCCACCGTGCGTGAATTTCCATGCAAGCGGGACGGTGCGCCTCCCCAAGTTCGAGTGGACGTTCTCCTACGTCAGTGGCCGGACGCGAGTCCGGATCTACTACCGCGCGCATTGGTCATTGCGGAAGCGCAACCGTCCCCTTTTCTTCGAGCGGCGTCTGCCAGAGGCAGGCGCCGCTTCTTCGTGTCCGGCGCCCGTCGGCAGCTCCGACGGCGATGCGCCGCCTCTACACGGCAGGCGTGACCGCTACACGGCCGGCGGCAGCTCCTCCCCCGCCAGGTCGCCGTTCCGGTAGGGCAGCACCTGTACCGCCATGCTGGCCAGGATCACGAGGCATCCGAGCAGCGCCACCGGCGACAACCACTCTCCGTGCACCACCGCGGCGAGCATGGCGCTGGACACGGGCTCGATCATGAGCAGGAGGCTCACCTGCAGGGCCGGAACCTGCCGCATGCCCCTGGTCATCAGGATGTAGGCGCCGGCGACCTGGAAGATGCCCAGGTACAGGAGCACCGCCCAGTCCTGGCCGGAGAACGCAGCGGGCGGCTCCGCCATGGTCAGGCCCACGATCCCCGACAGGACGCTGCCCAGCGCCGCCGAGGCGATGGCGGGGTCCTCGCCCGGTCCCGCCTGCCGGGCCAGACCGCGCAGCCCCATCAGCGTGCCCGCCCAGGTCAGGCCCGCCATGGCGGCCAGGACATTGCCCAGCGCCGGATCCGTGGCCACGGCGGTGGCCGTGCCCCTGTCCCACAGCAGCATCGCCATGCCGAAGGCGATGGCTCCGATGACCCACAGGTCACGCGGACGCCAGCGCTCTCCCAGGAGCCGAGGCGCGAACAGCAGCACGTACAAGGGCGCGGTGTCCTGCAGGAAGATCGCGTGAGCGGCCGTGGTGAGCTTGTTCGCCACGGCGAACAGCAGGAGCGTGGCGGCGTACAGCACGCTCACCCCGAACACCCGGACATTCCAGCCCCGGCGCGCCTCGGGAACGACCGCCAGCAGCAGCAGGGCCGCGATGACGCTTCGCCAGCCTGCCACCGCCCACCCGGACACCGACGCGAGCTTGATGACCGTGCCGCCGGTGGAGAACAGCAGCGCTGCACCGAGCACCATCAGGCGTGACGTGCCCGGGGTCGGGCTCACGGCGTCTCGTCCTCGACGTAGCCGAGGGCCTCGAGCCGCGCGCGTTCCTCGTCGGACAGACCCGCCGAGGTGGATCCACCGCCCTTGCGGCCCTCGAACACGGGCGTGGCCTGCTCCCAGGCCTGCAGCTCGCCACACAGTGCCGCCGTGAGGCCGGGCTCACGGTCCGACACGTCGGTGGTCTCCAGCGGATCCGTGGCGGTCCGGAACAGCATCTGCCGGCCGTCGCTGGCCCGTATGCACTTGCCCTCGTCGGACTCCACCGAGGTGTAGGTGACCAGGAAGGGCTCGGGGTCGAGGTCCGGGTGCACGGCACCCACCCGCTCCAGGGCCTTGGGGGTGGCGTGGATCAGCTCGGCGTAGGCCTTGTCGGCGCGTTCCTCCCCGAACCAGCTGCTGCCTTCGGCCTGTGCGGGGGCCGTGAGGTCGAGCAGCTCGGCCAGCGTGACCATCATGTGGGAGGTGTTGACCCAGTCGTTGGTGCGGCGGGGAGGCAGCTTGCTTCCGTGGCGGACCACCAGGGGCACACGCACCAGCGGGTTCCGCAGGCTGTACTTGTGGCCGATCTTGTGGTCCTCGCCGAGGTGCTCGCCGTGGTCGGCGGTGATGATGACGATGGTGTCGTCCATCAGGCCCTCGCGCTCCAGCATCTGCATCATCTGGTGGGTGGCGAGATCCAGATCCCACAGGCTGGCGTCGTAGGTCTGCGCGATGGTCTCCACCTGCGCCGGCGTGTACTCGTGCTTTCCGACCGTGTAGGCGAGCAGGTACGGGTAGGACTGGTCGAGGGACAGCTGCGCGTCGATCTGCTCGGCGCTGAACATCGACTGGCGGGCCTGCAGGCTGGGCACCCGGGGCGCGTGGGCCTCCATGAAGTTGACCACGGCGAAGAAGGGCCGCTCCGGCTGCTGACGCCCCTTCAGGAAGGTGCGCAGGGCGCGGGTGGCGACGGGGCCGGCGTCCTTCACGTTGTCCTGGTGGCGTCCGGCCTTGTACTCCTTCTCGACCCACTTCGGACCGAGCACGTTGGAGGCATCGTTCGGGAGGATCTTGGACTTCGTGGCCTTGCGAGCCGGCTTCTTCCAGCGATCGCTCCAGGGGTACTCCACCTGGTCGAAGCCCTGCAGCATGTTCGTGTGGGACCCGAGGTACGGGTTCGCGGAGAACAGGTAGGTGTCGTAGCCGGCCTCGCCGAGCCACTCGGCCAGCGTGGTGAACTCGTCGTCGAGCCACTTGTTCCTGGCGTTGGCGCCGTGCCTGCGCACGGGCAGGCCGGTGAACATGCTGGCGTGGGACGGCAGGGTCCACATGCCGTCGGACACGGCCCGCTCGAACACCACCGCGTCCTCGGCGAAGGCCTGCAGGTGGGGCGTGGTGGGTCGCTCGTAGCCGTAGGCGGACAGGTGATCGGCGCGGACGGTGTCCCACACCACCACGAGGACGTTGGGCACGTCCGCCGTGGCGGCCTTTCTCGCCTGGGCCGCAGGAGCCTGGGGGGCCGTGGGCTGCAGCGGCGGCTGCTCCGGCTCCTTGTTCGAGGAGCACCCCACCAGGAGGGACAGGCCCACGCAGGTCATCGTCCACCACTTGCTCACACACACCTCCAACGCGCATGGTATGCCACGAACGCGCCTGGGACACCACAGTGCAGACCGTCGGGGACCGCTGGGACCTGCCACCCCGTCCCGAGGCATCCGAAACGGCCGAGCGGGCACACATTCCCACATCAGGGGATGCAAAACGTGACGGCCAACCATAGGATGCCCGGCGCAGGATGAGCTTGAACCGGCCCTGCCTTCACCAGGGGCCCGGAGGATGTGGATGAGGACCTGGGGAATTCTTGCGGCACTGATGCTTGCCACCGGCTGCGGCTCCAAGAGCACCGACGCCCCCGAGCAGGCCGCCGCGCCGGCGGAGAAGGCCATGCCTTCCAAGCCCGACGTCATCGTGATCACCCTCGACACCACGCGGGCCGATCACCTGGGCTCCTACGGCTACTTCCGCGACACCTCGCCCTTCTTCGACAGCCTCGCCGCGCAGGGCGTGCTGTTCGAGCGGCTCGTGGTGCCCATGGCCACCACCCTGCCCACCCACACGTCGATGTTCACGGGCATCTACCCCACCGAGCACGGCGTCCTGGCCAACGTGATCCACGGCGGCTCCCGGTTCGTCACCCGCCCCGGCGTGCGCCCCCTGGCGGGCTGGCTGTCCGAGCAGGGCTACGCCACTGGCGGCTTCGTGAGCGCGGCGCCCCTCATCAAGAGCACCGGCATCGCCGAGGGCTACGCGGCGTACACCCAGCCCAACCGCATGGAGCGCCCCGGCGACCAGACCACCGACGACGCCATCGAGTGGCTGAAGACCGTGCCGGAAGACCAGCCCATGCACATGTGGGTCCACTACTACGACCCCCACAACCCCTTCCGCCCCGTCCCTCCCTACGACGAGCTGTTCACCACCGACAAGCAGCTGCAGCAGTGGGCCCGCGCCCGCAATGTCGCGCCGAGCACCAAGCGCCCCACCGGCGAGGTGGTCAAGGCCCTGCCCTCCATCAACGCCTACGACGGCGAGATCCGGTTCATGGACGACCAGATCAAGCGCCTGGCCGACGCCCTGAAGGCCGCCGGCCGCTGGGACGACGCCGTCATCGTCTTCATGGGCGACCACGGCGAAGGCCTGAACCAGCACGGCCAGCCCGGCCATGGCCTCGTCTGGGACGAGCAGCTCCACGCCCCGTTCCTCATCCTCGCGCCCGGCCTGAAGGCCCGCCGCGTGGCCGGCACGGTCAGCCCGGTCGACCTGCTGCCCACCCTCGCCGAGCTCACCGGCATCGAGGGCTGGGAGGCCATGGCCGAGCAGTCCACCGGCATGAACGTCCTGGCGGAGGGCTACGAGGGCCGTCCCGTGCTCTCCCAGACCAGCGCCCGCCAGCTCATGTTCGACCGCAAGATGTCCTACACCCTCACCTCCGACACCGAGAAGTGTCGCTGGCAGGAGGGCGGCCGCGACGCCCTGTGGGATCTGTCGGCCGACCCCCACGAGCTGAACGCCGTCCACGAGGGAGAGGCCTTCGATGCCTGCATCCAGGCCCTGAAGACCGAGTTCGACCGCCAGACCGCCCACGGCGCCTCCCTCGGCGAGGCCCGCACCGAGAAGATCGGCGATGCCGAGCTCGAGCAGCTCAAGGCGCTCGGCTACATGGACGACGATGCCGCCCACGGCACCCAGGACACGCCCGCCCAGTGAGTCCTCCGCGCTGATGCGAAGAGCCCCCCTCGCTCACGGCGTGGGGGGCTTTTTTTGTCGTCGAGGGGTGGTCAGGCCTCAGGTGTCATCGAGCAGGTCGACCCACCCGTTCCGCTCGTCGGTGTCGAGCGGCGCGCCGGTGTCCTCCGTCTCCTCGTACTCCACCTCGACGGACATGAAGCCGTCCGGCTCGTCGTCGCGGAAGCCCCCGTCGTCGAAGACCGTGGGGTCGTCCTCCTCGTCCTCCTCGACCAGTGCGGCCGGGAGCGGTCGTCGAGGCGCCTCGTCGGTGTCGAGGCCGTCCAGGTCCAGCCAGGCATCCGGCGCATCACTGGCGGCGGCCAGGGTCTCCACCTGCGCGGCCTCCTGGGCGGCCTTGCGCTCCGCTTCGAGGCGGGCGGTCTCGGCAGCCTTGCGCTCGGCTTCCAGACGGGCTTCCTCTTCGGCCTTCCGCTCAGCTTCGAGGCGGGCAGCTTCCTCGGCGGCCTTGCGCTCTGCTTCGAGACGGGCTTCCTCGGCGGCCTTCCGCTCCGCTTCGAGACGCGCGGCTTCCTCGGCGGCCTTCCGCTCCGCTTCGAGACGGGCAGCCTCCTCGGCAGCCTTCCGCTCCGCTTCGAGGCGGGCAGCCTCCTCGGCGGCCTTCCGCTCCGCTTCGAGACGGGCAGCTTCCTCGGCGGCCTTCCGCTCCGCTTCGAGACGGGCTTCCTCGGCGGCCTTGCGCTCCGCTTCGAGACGGGCAGCCTCCTCGGCGGCCTTGCGCTCAGCTTCGAGACGGGCAGCTTCCTCGGCAGCCTTGCGCTCCGCTTCGAGACGGGCTTCCTCGGCGGCCTTCCGCTCCGCTTCGAGACGCGCGGCTTCCTCGGCGGCCTTCCGCTCCGCTTCGAGACGGGCCTCCTCGGCAGCCTTCCGCTCCGCTTCGAGACGCGCAGCTTCCTCGGCGGCCTTCCGCTCCGCTTCGAGACGGGCTTCCTCGGCAGCCTTCCGCTCCGCTTCGAGACGGGCTTCCTCGGCAGCCTTCCGCTCCGCTTCGAGACGCGCGGCTTCCTCGGCGGCCTTCCGCTCCGCTTCGATACGGGCTTCCTCGGCGGCCTTCCGCTCCGCTTCGAGACGGGCCGCTTCCTCGGCGGCCTTCCGCTCCGCTTCGAGTCGGGCGGCTTCCTCGGCGGCCTTCCGCTCCGCTTCGAGGCGGGCTTCCTCAGCGGCCTTCCGCTCCGCATCCAGCCGCTCACTTTCGGCGATCAGGGCCTGGCGCACCCGACGCGCCTCCTCCTGGGTCCAGAAGCGCATCCAGGGCTGGACCCGGGGGAGCTGGTCGGCGAGCTCGGCCGCTGCGAGCTCCTCCTGGCTGCGACTGTTCGCCTCATCGTGGGCCGCGTCGGCCACGGCACCCCCCTCGTCGGGCAGGGCGCCGAGGGGCGCCTCCTGTGCGCGCATGAGCACGTCCAGCACGCTCTGGCGCTCGGCCCGCGAGACGTCCTCCGCCACCGCCTCGACGGCCTCACGCGCTTCGGCCCCTTCGGGGCACGCCTCGCCACGGAACCACAGCGCCGTAGCCTGCTCCTCCCGCTTCGTGGCCTCCGTAGCCATCGTTCGCAGCCACTTCTCCTCGGCGGCCTTCCGCTCGGCTTCGAGACGGGCGGCCTCCTCAGCGGCCTTCCGCTCGGCCTCCAGACGCGCCTCCTCGGCAGCCTTCCGCTCGGCCTCCAGACGCGCCTCCTCGGCGGCCTTCCGCTCGGCCTCCAGACGCGCCTCCTCGGCAGCCTTCCGCTCCGCCTCCAGACGCGCCTCCTCGGCAGCCTTCCGCTCCGCCTCCAGACGCGCCTCCTCGGCGGCCTTCCGCTCCGCCTCCAGACGCGCCTCCTCGGCGGCCTTCCGCTCGGCTTCGAGACGGGCGGCCTCCTCAGCAGCCTTCCGTTCCGCTTCCAGGCGCGCTGCCTCCAGTGCGGCCTCCCGCTCGAGGCGAAGGCGGTCCTCTTCGGCGGCCTTGCGCTCGGCCTCCTTGACCGCCGCGGCAGCCGCCTTCGCGTCCTCCTCGGCCATCGCCGCTTCGATGTCGGCCTCGTCCTCGACCTCGTCGTCCCAGGCCTCGAACAGCCAGCCATCCTCCACGTCCGACCCGTCGTCGGACACGTCGCCAGGCTCTCCGCCGAACGCGTCGCCGGCCTCTCCGCCGGCCTGTTCGTCGGACGCGTCATCGACAGCCGCCTCGACCACGTCCAGTGGCCCGGTGACGTCCGAGGGCGCGGCGACGTCCGAGGACTCGTCGGCCCAGAGCTCTTCGGCGACCTGCTCCACGAGCTCGGGATCCACCGGCGACGCCACGTCCTCGACCGTGGGCTCGTCGAACTCCGGCTCGACGAGCAGCTCCATGGGCACCGCCATCGGGGTCTCGGCGGTGTCTTCCTCCAGCCAGCCCTCATCGGCCGCGTCGGCCATGCTCTCGTCGAGCCAGTCGGTGGACGCATCGAGCCCGGAGAACACCGGGTCCTCATCGGCCGCGACCTCATCGCCCGCCACCTCATCGCCCGCCACCTCATCGGTAGGGACGGGCTCGCTGGCGGGCGTCTCGAGGACGGCGTCGTCGTGCATCAGATCGGCCATCAGCGCGTCGAGTGCATCGTCGCCGAGCTCGGTTTCCTCGGACCCTTCCGCGGCCTGTGCCGGCACCGGGACCTCCACCTCGTCGTCGTCGAGGGTCCAGCCGTCGTCGAAGATGGTGTTGACCGGACGCTGGACCTCGAAGGCCTCTTCGTCGACCGACTCGGGCTCCTCGCCGGCACTCTCCGCGCGCAGGATGCCGAGCTCGCGAAGCTCCTCGAGCTTGCGCTGGGCCTCGGCACGGGCCTCCGCCGCACGGCGCGCCCGCTCGGCCTTGCGCCGGGCGACGAGCTCCTGCTGGACCTGGGCACCTCCGCTCCAGCCCGCGTCGAAGTCGTCCCACAGCGTGCGCTCGCTCGCCCCGGCGCCGGAACCCTGCTGGGCGTCGGGCACCTCGTGGTGGGCATCCCTTCGCAGCTCCCGGGCGAAGATCGCCTGCAGCAGCTTGTGGGACGGGGCTTCCTTGATGACCTGGGTGCGCTGGAGCACCCGCAGCTCGTGGGCCACCTGGCGGCGCTGGTCGAGCGACGCCCTGGCCTCCTCGATGGTGGCCTGCACGGCATCCCAGCGGGTCTTCTGCGCCTTCACGACCCGCTGCTGACGCGTGCGCCGGACCCGATCGTTGTGGACCGCCGCGGCCTGTGCCGCCTCTCGCCGGGCCTTCGCCGCGCGCTGGCGCTGGCGGATCATCTCGCGGCGCTCCTCGATCATCCGGTTGCGCTCCTTGACGAGCGCCTCGTGACGCGCGGCGAAGAGGCGGCCGAACAGGCCTGAGGGCTTCTCCGGCGGGGGCGGAAGATCCGGAAGGGGCTCCTCGTCCTCGAAGGCGATCTCCTCCACCAGCGACTCCTCCTCCTCGAGGAAGTCGTCGTCGATCGCCACCTCGACCACGGACGGCCCTCCACCGACGACGTCGATGCCTGTGCCGGCGGCGTCCGAGCCCTGATCCATGACCGCGAGATCCGCGGCCAGCGCGGAGATGACCCACCCAGGCGTGCGCCGGATGGCCACGCGACGCCAGGGGCTCTCGGGGCCGAAGGGGCGCTGGATGGGATGTGCCTCGAGGACGCGCAGGACGGAGGGATCGGTGCTCTCGTGGCGCCAGGTCTTCAGCTCGTTGTGACGCAGCTCGAGGCCCCAGGTCTCGGACAGCATGCGGGTGAGCAGGGACAGCGGTGCGGGCGGGTAGTCGCGCTCGCCCCCGGCCACACCGTGCTCCGGGAGCTCGTGGGCGTAGCCGAGCCGCCCCGCGCGGGCGAGGAACTCACGGGTGACCAGCCAGCCGGTGTCGCGCCGGGTGAGCTCCCCTCCCTCGCGGCGGGGTGCGAAGAGCTGCTCGATGGGCTGCTCCATGCCACCGAGCCGCTGGGCCCACCGGCGCCGCTCCGTGTCGGCGAAGGAATCGGGGTGGGAGACCCTCACCTCGTGCCCCACCGGCACCGGCGCGCCTTCGACATCCTCGGGCTCCAGGCCGTCGCGAAGGTGGAAGCGGTGGATGCGGCGCCCGTGCTCGTCGAGGGAGTCGAAGACCACACGACTCACCACGCCCCGGAAGGCGGCGTCGTCTTCTCGGATGATCTCGCCGAGCTGCAGGACACGCTCCTCGGTGAGGGCCTGGGAGAGCCACTCGGCGTGGGTGCGGCTGGACTCTCCGGCGTTCTTGCGCGCCACCTCGACCACGACGGACGGCTGCGTGCCGAGCACCGACGCCAGACGGCGCAGGGCCGCGCGACTCCATGCGTGCACGAGGGGCTCCGACGCCCGCTCGGACCAGGCGGCCACACGCAGCAGGGCTGCGGGCGTGCCCCGGAGGAACAACACCCGGGGATCCCCGCCCGGAAAGGAGATGTCCTTGGCCAGATCCACCGGACCCGACCACTCGGGCGACTCGATGCGATCGGCGAGCAGCTCTATCTCCTCGTCGGTGGCGAACAGCGCATCGACGAAGGTCATGAACAGGCGGACGGCGTGCCGATCCGCCTTGGGCGATGCGGCCATGTGGGCCAGCTCGCTGCGCAGCGTGACGAGGGACTCGAGGGACAGCCGGTGGCGCAGGGCCCACAGCAGCCTGGCGGAGTGCTTGAGCGGCAGGAACCAGTCGACCTTGCGGGACGCCGAGTGGATCGCCGAGAGCATCCACACCCGCGCCTCGGCGGACATCTTCACGCCGGATCGGTAGCGCAGCGTGGTGAGGCCGAGGTCGACCACGAAGCCCGGCAGGCGACCCGCCTTCTGCTCGGCCAGGATGGCATCCATGAGGCGGTCGGACGCGTGATCGGAGACCTCCTGGCACACCACCAGCGCTCGCTGGACGACCCAGCGCACGCCGGGATCGGTGACCTCCTCGAGGCACTCCCGCAGCTTGACCACCGAGCGGGGGTCCGGGATGCGCTCGAGGACCTTGGCGGCCTCCTGGCGGATGCGGTGCTCGGGATGCTCGAGCATGTCCCACAGGCCTTCGAGGCTGCGCTCACCGGCGCTGCGAAGACCCAGGTGACACGCCGCGCGCGCCCCCGGATCGGTGGAGCTGAGGTAGCGGAGGAAGGTGGAGACCGCCGCAGCCGGTGCATGGACCGCGAGCACGTGCAGCAGCAGCCGGAGCCGGTGGGGATCGGCCACGTCGACACGACGCTTCAGCGGACGGTACAGCGCACTGCCGAGGATGCGGCCGGCACCCATCAGCCAGCTCGGGTGGAACGCAGGGTGGTCGGCCAGGCGGGCCACGACCCAGCCCGTGGCGGGATCGTCCCGGAAGGCGACGATGGCGTCGAGCCACGCGAGAGGCTCCTCGCCCGTGATCACCAGCTGCCCCTGGGCCCATTTCTGGACCACCGCCAGACCGGCGACACCGACATCCTCGTAGTCGCTCCAGGCGCCGCCGTCGGTGGCCGCCAGGGCATCGAGCATGGTGCGCCGCAGGGAGCGCGCGAGCCTGTGCTCGGCCTCGAGGAGGGCCAGCTCGGCCTCGGAGCGCCCCTGGGCATCACAGATGCGCTGCAGCTTGGAGCGGACCTCCGACACGTCTTCGTCGACGAGGGCCGCGCGGGCGACGTCGCGCACCTCGCCGTTGGGGGGCAGCGCCTCGAGCAGCTCCGCGCCCGCGAGCCGGGTGCCCCGACGGTTGGATCGCAGCATGGGCTCGAGCACCGGCAGCGCGGCGTTCTCGTACACGCCGAAGCCGGCGCGGATGGTCTCCCGGAGCTGGTGGCTTCCGCCTTCGAACGCCACCACGAGCGGCTCGATGGCCTGGGGCGAGGCGCTGTGCACCAACGCGGACGCGAACACGCGCCGGTTGAGGTCGCCCGCGCGGCTCATGCCCTCGACCAGGAACTGCACGCCGGCCTCCCCCACCCCGGCCAGGGCATCCGCCGCGACCTCCTGGAAGGTGTCGAAGGTGGCCGTGTGGTGGAACCGGGACTCCTCCCCGAGATCGCGCTGCACCTGGAACTTGCGGTGGGACATCCCGGACAGCTCGCCGATGGCCCACTCGAGGACGGTCTGGCTGGGGCATGCGGAGACGTATCGCCAGCGAAGGAACGGGGTTTCCAGCATCAGGCGCTGCCGGGCCTCGAGAGGCAGCTGCTCGAGTGCTGCCAGCACCCCGGGCACGGCGTCGATGCGGCGGTTGCGAGCGACCGCCTTCTGCACCACCTGGGCGAAGAAGGAGGGATCGAGATCCCGCTGGACGAGCTGTGCCATGTGGGCCAGCGCCGCCGCGAGGGCGGGCGCCAGATCCCCCCACTGCTGCCCTTCGGCCACCTCGACATCGGCCTCGTGGATCACGCGGTCGGCGAGACGGAGCAGCTCGTCCCAGTAGCGGCCTCCCCCTTCGAGGATGCGGGCGAGCGCCCAACGGGGCGAGGCATCGTACAGGCGCACCAGCAGCCAGAGCCTGCGCTGCTCGGGCACGTGCTCGGCGCAAGGCCGCAGGCGGGACGAGCCGGTGACGGGCACCGGCTCCTCCGCCACCACCCGGGCGACGGTGGTCCACCAGCGCGCGGCGGGCCACGCGTGGTCGAAACCCTGCCAGAAGCCCTGTGACTCGAGCTGGGGACTGGGCACGCCCCGGTGGACGAACGCGACGGCGATGTCGTGGAGGGCGTCGTCGTCGAGGAACGAGGGGTCGATCACCTTGTGGCGGACCAGGCCCCACAACACGACCCGGCGGACCTTGGGGACCACGTCTCGAGAGAGCAGCTCGAGGGATTCGGCCTGGTGCAGGTTGGCCTCGAGCAGGGCCTCCCAGCCTTCGTGCCAGCCCTTGAGCGGGACGTCATGGCGGCCGAGCGCCGCCTCCATGAGCGAGACCACATCCCTGGGCGTGGTGGGCACCCGCGACATGAGCAGCAGGTTGTCGCGACTCGGCCGCCAGCCGGGATCCGCGACGGCCCGCCACAGGGCGACGCCTGCGCGGCCCTCGGCGTCGAAGGTGTCCACCTCGGGGGTGACGGCGGGATCCTGCTGGTCCACTTGATCGTTCATCGGTCTGTGCAGTGCCTCGTTCGCCGGACGCCGGACCAGCCGCCCGCGCCGTGTACCGGATGGTGGCACGTTGCGGGAGACCTGGAATAATGGGCCTACCCCAATGCATTCCACCGACTCCAGGGGGACTCCCGCGCAGCATACCGGAGTCCCGCCCTCCGATCCAGACGCCACGGCACGCAGTCTCACGAGGCGCGGCCGCCAAGACGGACAAAGCCCGGATGGCAGGACCATCCGGGCTCATGGGCACCCCAAGGAAAGGGGTCAGGCCTCGGCGTGCCAGGACTCGTCGATGCCCACCACTCCCTCGGGGGTGGCGCGGAGCGTGTTCACCTTGAGCACCCGGGCCATCGCCGGATCCTCGGTGAGCATGGGCACGATCTCGGAGGGCTTGCCGGGCTTGCCGTCGCTGGTGACCAGGCGGAGGGCCACGGTGGGCACCTTGCCGGGCTCGACCCGGATCTCGTCGATCATGGGTCGGACGTCGACGGTGCGCATCACGCGGGCACGGGGCCCGCGTCCCTTGCGGTTGGAGCGGGTCTTTCCACGACGCTCGATGAGCAGCTCGGAGGCCTCGGCCAGCTCGGCCACCTTGGCGGTGACCTCGTCGAGGGACATGTGGGGCAGCTGCACCCGGTAGTCGCCACCGTGGTTCTGGCCCATCAGCGAAGGCGCCTTGAGACGCACCTGGGATGCCGACAGGACCTCGAAGCCCTCCGGCAGCACGGCGCGCAGGCTCTCGACGAAGGTGGACAGCTCGACCGACTTGGTGAGCGAGATGTCCATGTACTCGCCGAGGGACTCCTCACCGAGGGGCAGCGCCGCGGAGAACGCCACCTTGGGGTGCGGGTGGAAGCCCTGGCTGTATGCGAGCGGGGTCTTGATGCGGCGCAGGGCACGGATCCATGCGGTCATGGACTCGAGGTGCGACAGGAAGCGCGCGGTGCCGGTGCGGCCGATGCGCAGCCACAGGCGCTGCACGACCTCGGGTGCGGGGACGGGCTCGCGCACCTTGCGCTCGAACTTCTCCTCCTCCTTGCGGCCCTCGATGGAGGTACGCAGCATGGAGGCGCACAGCTCGCGCTCCTCGGAGATGACGCCGCACTTGTGGCAGCGCTTGTGGCGGCAGTCCTGGGCGTGCTTGAGCTCGACCGCCCGCTCCCAGTCGGCCTGCAGCCAGGACTTGGGGATGAGGACGTCGATGTGGTCCCAGGGAAGGCGCTCGTCGAGGGCGCGCTCACGGAAGGCGTAGTCGACGTCGTAGTCGATGGCCTCGACAGCCTGCATCCACTTGCCGAACTGCATGTGCTCGTGCCAGGCGTCGAAGCGACATCCGAGCTCGAAGGCCTTCTCGATGAGGTCGGCGGCGCGGCGGTCGGCGCGGGAGACCAGGCCCTCGAGGAAGGTCTCCTCGGGCTGGTGGCGACCGAACTTCACCGCTTTCGACTTCAGGGCGCCCTGCAGGATGTCCTGCTTGCGACGGGTCTCGTCGATCTTGATCTGCTCGGCCCACTGGAAGGGCGTGAAGGGCTTGGGCACGAAGGTGGACACGCCGAGGTTCACCCGGGCGCGCTGGTTGTGCTTGCGGCCCTCGGCCAGGGTGCGCTCCGCCAGATCGGCGATGGCGAGGATGTCGTCGTCGCGCTCGGTGGGCAGACCGATCATGAAGTACAGCTTGACGTGGCTCCACTTCAGGGAGAACGCCTTGGTGGCCATGTCGAGCAGATCCTCGTCGGGGATCCACTTGTTGATCACGGCGCGCAGGCGGGGGCTGGCGGCCTCCGGGGCCACCGTGAGGCCGGTGCGGCGGACGTCGGCCACCATGTCGGCCAGGTCGACGCTGAAGCTGTCGAGGCGCAGCGAGGGCAGCGAGACGGAGACGTGCTGGTCCTTGACCGTCTCGACGGTGTTCTCGACCAGCTGACGCACCCGGGAGTGGTCGCAGGTGGACAGCGAGACGAGGCTGACCTCCTCGTAGCCGGTGTTGTCGAGGGTCTTCTGCAGCAGCTCGTCGACCTTGCTCAGGGACCGCTCACGCACCGGACGGGTGACCATGCCCGCCTGGCAGAAGCGGCAGCCCTGGGTACAGCCACGGAGCACCTCGAGGGAGATGCGGTCGTGGACCTGCTGGGCGTAGGGCACGATGTAGTCGGTGGGGAACGTGGCGCCGTTCAGATCCTTCACGAGACGCTTGCGGATCTTGGGGTGCCCCTCCTTGGGGACCCAGGCGCCGTGCTCGTTCTGCTCGAAGGGGTACAGCTCGGGGACGTACACGCCCTCCATCTCCGACAGGCGCAGCAGCTTGGCCTTGCGGGAGGCACCCTTGAGCTCGCGCAGGATGGCCGCGATCTCGACGATGGCATCCTCGCCGTCACCGATGAGGAAGAAGTCGATGAACGGGGCGATGGGCTCGGGGTTGAACACCGCCGGACCACCCGCGAAGACGATCGGGTGCTCGTCGCCGCGATCCTTGGTGCGCAGGGGCATGCCCGCCATGTCGATGACATTGAGGATGTTGGTGTAGTTCAGCTCGGACTGCAGCGTGAAGCCGATGCCGTCGAACTGGTCGAGGGAGTCCTTGGACTCCAGCGCGAACAGGGGCAGATCCCGGGAACGCAGCTCGCGCTCCATGTCGATGCCCGGCGCGTACACGCGCTCGCAGCTCGCCCAGGGCAGCTGGTTGAGGCACTTGTACAGGATGTGCACGCCGAGGTTGCCGAGGCCGAGATCGTACAGATCCGGGAAGCACAGGGCAAAGCGCACCTCCACCGACTCGGCGGTGTTGTGCGAGGCGTTCACCTCGGTGCCGAGGTAGCGGGAGGGCTTCTCCACGCGGGGCAGGATGTCGTTCTGCAGCACTTCTTGCAGGTTCATGGTTCCCTCAGGGCGACGAGCGAAGGGCTGCCATTAGCCCACCGGTGGTCCTCTTTCAACGTACGGCGACACACGGGGGCAATCGATGGCAATCCACATCCATCCTTTGCCTGTGGTGGCACCAATGCTACACATGCAGGCTGCAACCTTCCGGAGGCATCCATGATCCGTCCCCTTCTCATCGCACTGGCCGTCGGTCTCGCCAGCGGCTGTTCCTCCAACTCCGACGACATCGAGGCCCTCCAGAAGGAGGTCGAGATGCTCAACCGTCGCGTCTCCCAGCTCGAGGGCAAGGGTGGCCCCGCCGGCGCCCGCCAGGGCGGCAAGAAGGGCTCCGGACGCCTCATCAAGAGCGGCCCCCGCAAGGGCACGCCCCCGCCGCGCGCCGGCGAGATGGGTCCCCCCACCGCCATCGAGGTGGCGGGCGATGCCCCCAAGGTGTTCCTCGAGGGTGGCGGTGAGCGCTACCAGGTGCCCGCAGAGGTGCCCGCCGGCAAGTACGCCGTGCTCGCCTCCTTCGACGACTCCCAGCCCGTCGTGAAGGGCCACGTCGCCGTCATGGGCGACAACGGCTACATCGTGGAGTGCTCGTCCGAGCGCGACATGTGCGTCGGCCGCCCCAAGCAGTGAGCCCGACCCGATGAAACCCACCTGGCTCGCGCTGGGTTGCCCGGCCCCGGACGACCACCGTCCGGGGCTTGTCTGCGCTGGCACCCCGCAACGGATCCTCGCCACGGCCGCCGGCCTCGCCTGGCTGGCCCTCGATCACCTGTGGCTTCAGATCCACGGCCAGGTCGCCGTGCTGCCCGCCCCTTCCCTGCCCCACATCTGGCACGCCATGGGCCGCAGCTGGATCGATCTCGGCGGAAGCCAGTGGGTCGAGCTCGCGGAGGGCGTCCTGCTGCAGCACCCCCGGCGCCCTCCCGGGCCGGGCGCCCCCCTGGGCCTGCGCAAGGCCCGCCGGCGCCGCTTCTCCCCCGCCGCCCGCTGCTGGACCTGGGCCGATCAGGGCTGGCTGTATCAGCTGGGCGAGGAGGGAGGCGTGCGGGTCCTCGGGGCCATCACCGAGGCCGAGCACTTCATCGTGGGTCCCGGCGGATTCGTGGCCGTCCTCACCGGCGACCACTTCGAGCGCGCCGCGTTCCCCGGCGAGCTCATCGAACCCCTGCCCACCCCGCTCCCGGCGTCCGCCCAGTTCGAGATCGACGACCGCATCGCGCTGTTCCCGGGTCCGGACGGCTGGTTCGTCTGTTCCCTGATGCACGACGAGTCCGCGCCGATGCGCCCCGGCGTGATCCCCATCGGACTCGGTCTGTGCTGGACGCCCGAGAACGGCCGCGTGGTCGACCACCAGGGCGAGGTGCTGGCCGAGGGGTTCATCGGCTCGTGCACCGTGGCCACCGCCGATCTGTTGCTGGGCCCCGCCGCCTGTGCGTGGGATCCCGCCGACGGCGCGATGCTCCCGGACATCCACACGCCGCTCGACCCGGTGGGCTGCTGTCTGCTCGGCGACGAGCTGGCCGCCGTCGACCAGCAGGGCCAGGTGTCCGTGGGGCACGAGCTCCTCGCCCACCTGCCCCTGACCGAAGGCGAGGAGCCGATGGCCATCCACGCCCAGGACGACGCCCTGCGGGTGCACACCACCCACGATCGTATCTTCGAGGTGTCATCCTCGGGCCGCGTGCGGCCCGTGCGCTGGGGCAGGATCCCCGCCGATCAGGCCAAGGCGTCCTCGAAGGTCCTCCTGGGCCTCACCCACCACGTGAACCAGGACGAGCTCAGGTGGAGCTTCAGCCCCTGGTCGGGCACCCTGGTGGCTCGCCGGCGCTGAATGCAGCACGGCCCGACGCCCCCCAGGGGAGCGCCGGGCCGCCTTCGACCTGCTCAGGCCATCACTCGACGGTGACGGACTTGGCGAGGTTGCGGGGCTTGTCGATGTCGCGACCGAGTGCGAGACCCGCCTTGTAGGCGATGAGCTGCAGCGGCAGCACCGTGATGAGCGGGCTGACGTACTCGGCGCAGGCGGGCACCTCGATGGAGATGTCGGCGATGCTCTGCACCAGCTCGTCGCCCTCGGTGTGGATGGCGATGACCTTGGCGCCGCGTGCCTGGACCTCCTTGATGTTGGAGATGGCCTTCTCGCGCTGGGAGTCGCGGGGCACGATCACGATGACCGGCGTGCCCTCCTCGAGCATGGCGATGGGGCCGTGCTTCATCTCGCCTGCGGGGTAGGCCTCACAGGGCACGTAGGCGATCTCCTTGAGCTTCAGCGCGCCCTCGAGGGCCACCGGGTAGGAGAAGCCGCGGCCGAGGAACAGCACGTAGCGGGCATCGACGATGGCCTCGACGGCCTCGTCGATGGGGCCGGGACGCTCGAGGTAGTGCGCCACCTTCGCCGGGATGTCGTGCAGCGACTGCGCGACCTCCTGCCCCTTGTCGTAGGACAGGTCGCGGGTGCGGGCGAGCATCAGCGTGAAGGTGAGCAGCGCGGTGATCTGGCTGGTGAACGCCTTGGTGGACGCCACCGCCACCTCGGGACCGGAGTACAGGTAGGTACCGCGGCCGCAGGTGCGGGCGATGGTGGAGCCGACCACGTTCACGACACCGACGCAGTCGCCGCCCTTGAGCTGGACCTCCTGGATCGCACCCAGGGTGTCGAGGGTCTCGCCGGACTGGGAGATGGCCACGAACAGGGCCTCGCGGGGCACGATCGGGTGCCGGTGCCGGAACTCGGACGCGATCTCGGCGCGGGACGGCACGCGGGCGAGGGCCTCGATGGCCATCGAGCCGACCATGCCGGCATGGTAGCTGGTGCCACAGCCGAGCATGATGACGCGCTGGATGCCGACGAGATCACGAGGCTGCAGCTCCATGCCGCCGAGGCGGGCGTTGCCGTCCTCGACCTGGATGCGGCCGAGCTGGCAGCGCTGGATGCTGCGGGGCTGCTCGTGGATCTCCTTGAGCATGAAGTGCGGGAAGCCCTCTTTGTCGGCCACCTTGTAGTCGGCCTCGAGCATCTCGATGCTCGAGTCGAGGGACCGGCCGTCGAAGCTGTGCACCTGCACGCCATCGCGGGTGAGGATCGCGAGCTCGCGATCCTTCAGGTAGACGACCCGACGGGTGTGCTCGACGACCGCCTGGGGATCGGAGGCGACGACCGTCTCGCCATCGCCCAGGCCGATGACCAGGGGCGAGCCGTTGCGGGCCACGAAGAGCTGCTCCGGGTGCTCCTGGAACATCACGGCGATGCCGTAGGTGCCACGCACGCGCTTGACCGCGTAGGAGACCGCCTGCAGGGGGTCGCCGTCGTACACGGAGCGGATGAGGTGGGCGAAGATCTCGGTGTCCGTCTCGGACTTGAACACCACGCCCTGCTGCTCGAGCTCACGCTTGAGCTCGCTCATGTTCTCGATGATGCCGTTGTGCACCACGGCGATGCGCGCACGCTCGTCGAGGTGGGGGTGGGCATTGGCCTCGGTGACACCACCGTGGGTGGCCCAACGGGTGTGTGCAATGCCGATGCAGCCCGCGGGGCCGAGGCGGGTCTTCGCTGCAAGGGACGAGACGCGTCCCACGGCTTTCTGGACCCAGATGGCGTCGTCCGTGCGCACTGCGACACCTGCGGAGTCATACCCGCGGTATTCGAGACGGCGCAGGCCCTCTACCAGGATGGGCAACGCAGGCTGGGGTCCGACGTAGCCGACAATTCCACACATTGGCGTCCTCCGATCGATGTGCGGAGTGTCCTACCGCATCCCGCACCACTTGGGAATCGTTCGGCCCCTTCCCTTCCCGTTCACCACGAATTCCCGCGATTACGGGCTGTGGCGAATGGTTCGGCCAGGCGGGGGTACGACACCACCTGGGGGCGTGCAGCGCTCAGGTACGCTGGAACCGGGCCTGCAGGGCGTCGGCCACGAGCGGCGGCACGTAACGGGACACGTCCCCCCCGTGCATCGCGATCTCCTTGACCAACGACGAGCTTACGTAGATGTACTCAGCGTCCGAGAGCAGGAACAAGGTCTCGATGCCACCGATGTCACGGTTGGCGAGACCGTTGCGCAGCTCGGGCTCGAAGTCGCTGATCGCCCGCAGGCCGCGCAGGATCACCTGCGCCCCGAGCTCCCTGGCCGTGTCGACCAGCAGGCCGTCGAAGAAGACGAACCGGGCATTGGGGATGTCGGCACAGGCCTGCTGGAGCAGGTCGCGACGCTCCTCCGCGGAGAACAGGTACTTCTTGGCCGGGTTGTTGCCCACGGCGACGATCAGCTCGTCGAACAGCACCGCACCACGACGGATGAGGTTCAGGTGACCGAGGGTGAACGGGTCGAAGGACCCGGCGTAGATGGCTGACCGCATGCATGGCTCCGAGCGTGTACTCGGGGCCACCTATCCAGCAGGGGTGTCCGTGTCGCTTTCTTCGAATTGCACGGAGACCGGCGGACGCCAGTTGTAGTCGATCGACGCGGGGGCTCGCTGGCTGCGTTCATCGGCGGTGGGTGCAGCCTGCTCGGGCACCAGGGGCACGAGGATGGCCCGCAGATCGCTGCGCAGATCGGGATCGGCCCACATGATGCCCGACAGGGTGTGCACCGAGGCCGACAGCAGGATGGCTGCAGCCATCATGAACATGAGCCGGGCACCGGGGATCTCGGAGGGCTGCAGCGTGAAGGAGGTGGCCTGCTGATCCTGGAAGACCACCTGCACGTCGCCGAGGTCGAAGCGGAGGCCTCCTGCTGCGGGGAGCTCGCGGCCACCGATGGTCCACAGTCCGAGCTGCTCGCGCACGAGGAGCGTGGAGCCCGTCCAGGTGAGGGCGGATCCGGGGAGATCACCGAAGACCTGGCCATCCTTCAAGGTGAGGGTGGCTTCTTCGATGACGGTGCCGTCTCGGCTGACGATGGCGTGGACCCGGCGCAGGGCTACTCCTCCAGGGGGGAATCCTCTCCATAGTATCTACGGAGTAATTCGTGGAAACGTGAGTCTTGCCGCAGTTCGGAAAGAAACGGATCGAGGCGGATGTCCTGGCGGAACTCCACCTGGTGGAAGACGTCGAGCCACTGGTAGTGCTTGAGCGCCCGCTCCATGTGCAAGAGTGCCTTGTCGATGTTCCCCTGTCCAGCATGGATCTTCGCGATGTGCAGGTTGCTGTAGGGTTCGTCGGGCTCGGCGGCGAGTACCGGCTCCATCAGCTGCATCGCCTCGTCGAAGCGTCCCTGGTGGGCCACGTTCAGGGCGAGGTTGATGATCACCGTGCCGCTGAAGGGGTCGAGGGCGAGCGCGAGGCGATACAGCGCCTCCTCCCGAGCGTAGGATGCACGCCGTTTGAAGATGAGCGCCTTGTTGTTGTAGTAGTTGCCCACCTGCGGGCGTAGCTTGATGAGCTTGTTGTAGGTCTTCAGGGCGCCGTCGTAGTCGCGCTCGAGGTACTGGTAGTAGGCCAGCATCTGCAGCACCCGGATGTCGTCCGGGTCGACCGTCAGCTCCTCCTTGGAGCGTTCGACCATGTAGCGCACGAGGTCGGCGTCCTTGTCCTCCTCGAGGCCGGCGTCGATCCAGTCCTGCAGGCCCGCCCCCACCTGCTTCTCCGTCGGGGCGTCCTCGTCGTCGGGGTCGTCGCCCTTGGAGGAGGTCTCCGCCGCCTTCGCGATCTCGCGGGGCACGGGCTCGGGCTTGGAGGCGGGCGCCTCCTCCACCACGAACGGCTGCTCCGACGGCTGCGCCTCCTCCTTGTCGGACCTGCGCTCCGGATCCTTGCGGCGCACCTTCTCCCTCTTCGTGCCGCCACCGCCGGTGAGGGCCTCGTCGGTCTTCTCCCCCGCCGGCAGGAAGACGTCCTGCTTCTCCTTGGCGATCACCGTGGGCTGCGCCACGGGCTCGTCGACGCCGATGTCGGACTGCTCCGCATCGCTGGCCTCGTCGGAGACGGTGGCGTCGAGCAGGCGCACCATGAACTCGTCGGCACGGATCTCCGCCGGAGGGGGCTTGGAGGCCAGGCAGCCGAGGCGGCCCAGGGTGGCCTCGGGAGCGCCCACGAGCCCGGCGGCCTCACACCGCAGCTGCCAGGCGAGGCCGGCCTGGCTGACGGAGAGCAGGCCCGCCATTACGATCATCAACAGGGACAGGTTGGCGGTCTGCAGCAGGATCGAGGGCTCGGCGAGCTGAAGCTCGGTCACCATGTGCAGGCTCACCACCACGTGCCCGGCGGACAGCTCGGCCCGCTCGCCCGCCCGCAGCGTCAGCGCTTCGCCACCCCCATGCACCACCCGAACCTCGCCGGGGCCGGTCCAGGCCACTTCGAGCAGGTGGGGCGCGGCATCGGGCGCGGGCATCACGACGTCGCCTTCCGGACCCACCTGCAGCGGCTGACCCTGGGGCAGGGACAGATCCACCACCGTCTCGCCCCGCAAGGCGATGCGTACGATGAGCCGGCTGCTTCTCACGTGACCTCGTCCTCCTCCCAGTGGATGGCCTGCACGACCACCTGCAGCTCCGCGCGGACGGCGGCGACCCGCTCGGGGTCCGAACCCTGGGCCGTGACGATCAGCCGGTGCCCCTCCGCGAACGGACGGGGGTACGAGCCGATCTTGACGTCGGGGAACCGTGCCTGGAGCTCCGCGAGGGCGGAAGCCACCTCGTGCTCGAGGGCCAGGCTGTAGACACGCACGGTGTGCCATGCCGTCCCCCCGAGCTCCGGCGCGAGGGTGCTCCACTTCTTCCGCACCAGCTGGGGGATGCCGGGGAGCATGAACACCCGATCGGACAGGATGACCGGATAGGCGTTGCCGTCGGAGCCCACCAGCCGGGAGCCCTCGGGCACCTTGGCCATGCGCTCGGTGGTGGCATCGAGGGTCATGCCGTAGGTCTTCAGCAGGGCGGCCAGCGACGGATGGAGCACCAGGGGCACGCCCAGGGCCCGGGCCACGCCCTCGAAGGTCACGTCGTCGTGGGTGGGGCCCACGCCGCCGGTGGTGATCACCCAGTCGCTGCGGAGCATGCCGCGGCGGACCTCGTCGGCGATCACGTCGAGATCGTCGGCGATGATGGCCAGGTGATCGAGCGTGACGCCCTCACGACGCAGGGCGTCGACCAGGAAGGGCCCGTTCTCGTCGCGGAACTTCCCCGACAGGATCTCGTCGCCGATGATGATGACCGTGGCCGAGCGCATGGGACTCCCTTCGAGGCGACCGTCAGGTGGTGGCAGGTGCCGCCGCCACCCACAGCGGAGGGGCTTCATCGGTCAGATGTAGCACCTTCTCCGCCAATCGGGACAGCCCGAGATCTTTCGTGGCACCATGGTATCCCTGTTCGACGTAGCCTTCGGCGGATGGAGGCCGACGCGTCGGCTGTACGGTGACCTCGAAGACCTGCACGCGCAGATCCCGGTGGGTGAGCTGGTGCCGGACCTCCCCCACCCTGCGGCCCACCTCGATCCGTCGGCCCAGACGCTCCCGGAACACACGGCGAAGGGCGTCTTCGGGTGACTCCCCCTGCGAGACAGGCTCACAGGGCGGCTCCCACAGGCCGCCGAACAGGCCGGGCGCCCGGCGAGCCAGGAACACCACGTCGTCATCGCGACAGACGCCGGCCACCATGGGCGTGAGCACCGGCTTGCGGCGGGCGGGCAGCGCGGGAAGGCTCGACGGGTCCTCCATGCGGGCGGCGTCGCAGTGCTCCGACCAGGGGCAGGCGCCGCAGGAGGGGTTGCGGGGTGAGCAGGCCGTGGCACCGAGCTCCATGAGGGCCTGGGTGACATCGCCGGCCACGCCCGGACCGGTGAGTTCCAGGGCGCGGGCCTCGAGCCACCGCTTGCCGGCCGCGCGCCGGGGGTTGTCGGCATACCCGTGCAGCCGGGTGAGCACCCGCTCCACGTTGCCGTCCACCGCCGCCACGGGCTCTCCGAAGGCGATCGAGGCGATGGCACCGGCGGTGTAGGGACCGATGCCGGGCAGCTCCAGCAGCTCCGCCTTCGTGGACGGGATGCCGCCGCGCGCCGCGGCCTCCTTGGCCGCCGCGTGCAGGTTGCGGGCCCGGCGGTAGTACCCCAGGCCGGCCCAGGCGCTCATCACCTGCTCCTCGGGCGCGGCCGCGAAGTCCTGGACGGTGGGCCAGCGCTCCAGGAAGCGATCGTAGTAGGGCAACACGGTGGCGATGCGGGTCTGCTGGCACATCAGCTCCGACAGCATCACGTGCCAGGGCTGCGGATCCTCTCGCCAGGGCAGCTTGCGTCGATGGGCGTGGTACCACTGCAACAGGGAGGCCTGCAGGGCCTCGGGAAGCTTGGTCGTCGTCATGGCGGCATGCTATCCCGACCGGGCCCCGCCCGCTGGGAGAACCCATGTCCGTCCGCGAGCTCGTCATACTCGGCAGCTCCAGCCAGGTGCCCACTCGCTACCGCAACCACAACGGCTACATGCTGCTGTGGGACGGCATGGGCGTGCTGTTCGATCCGGGCGAAGGAACCCAGCGACAGATGCTGCACGCGGGCGTGCGCAGCCACCAGATCCACGCGATCTGCGTCACCCACTTCCACGGCGACCACTGCCTCGGCCTGCCGGGCATCCTGCAGCGCCTGAGCCTCGACGCGGTGCCCCACCCCATCCAGGTGTTCTACCCGGAGTCCGGCCAGAAGTACTTCGAGCGGCTCCGCTACAGCACCGTGTACCTGGAGCAGGCCGAGATCATCCCCCGGCCCATGCCGCTGGTGGGTGGCACCGGTAGGATCGGTCCCCTCACCCTCACGTCGCTGCCCCTGCGCCACCGCACGCCCGCCATCGGCTACCGGCTCGAGGAGCCCTCCCGCCTGAAGGTCGACGGCGCCAAGGCCCGTGCACTGGGCGTCGACGGCCCCGACGTGGGCAAGCTGCTCTCCGAGGGCTCCGTGAACGTCGACGGCCGCATCGTCATGCGCGACGAGGTCGCCACCGAGGTGCCCGGGCAGTCCGTCTCCTTCATCATGGACACCTCCCCCTGCCCGTCGGTCACCGAGCTGTCCCGCAAGGTCGACATGATGATCTGCGAGTCCACCTACCAGTCCGAGCTCACCCTCGAGGCCCACCAGCGGGGCCACATGACCTCCGAGGACGCCGGCAAGGCCGCTGCGGAGGCCGGTGCACGCCGCCTCGTGCTCACCCACTTCTCCCAGCGCTACACCACCTCCGAGGGCTTCCTGAACGAGGCCCAGGCCTTCCACCCGGACGTCACCTGCGCCGAGGATCTGCTCCGCATCCCCCTGAAGCGGAAGCGGGCGTGAGCTCACGCCTGAAGGAACACGTCGCCGCCCACCTCCGCGAGGAGATCGAGCGCGCCGGCGGCACCGAGGTCTTCGCCATCGGCAAGGTCGAGGGCGGTGCCGTGGTGTCCGCCACCGTCGTGTGCCGCGGCCAGACCGATCGGGTCACCGCCCTGCTCGGCCGCCCCGAGCCAGGCCAGGTGGTCATCCACAACCACCCGTCCGGCGACCTGCGTCCTTCCGATGCCGACATGCGCATCGCGGGGCTGTACGCCGAGGACGGCATCGGCTTCGTCATCATCGACTCGGCGGCCACCCGCTCCAACTGGGTGGTGGAGCCCTTCCGCAAGACGGCGAAGCACATCGATCCGGCACGGGTCGACCACATCTTCGACCAGAAGCTGGGCCGCTCCATTCCCGGCTGGGAGACCCGCGACGCCCAGCGGCACATGGCCCACAGGGTCGGCGCGGCCTTGAGCACCGGCACCCACCTGGTCTGTGAGGCCGGCACCGGCACCGGCAAGTCCCTCGCCTACCTGGTGCCCGCACTGCTGTGGGCGGAGAGGAACGAGGCGACCGTGGTGGTGGCCACCCACACCCGCGCCCTGCAGGGACAGCTGTTCCGCAGCGACCTGAAGCTGCTGGAGCAGGCGGGCGTGAAAGTCGAGGCCGCCGTGCTCGAGGGCCGCGGCAACTACCTGTGCAAACGCCGCCTGCAGATCGCCACCGCCGAGCAGAAGCTCATCCCGGACGAGGACGACGACCACCTGGAGCACCTGCGGGCCTGGTCGAAGACCACCGAGGTGGGCTCCCGCTCCGATCTGACCGAGCCCATCCCCCACGCCACCTGGGAGAAGGTCAACTCCGACGGCGATCTGTCCCTGCGCAACAAGTGCAGCCACTTCCAGGAGTGCCACTTCTACGATGCCCGCCGCACCGCCGCCCAGGCGCGTATCCTGGTGGTCAACCACGCCCTGCTGCTGGCCGACCTGCAGCTCAAGGGCGAGGGCGCCCGGGGCTTCCTGCCCGCCTACAGCCGGGTGATCCTCGACGAGGCCCAGCACCTCGAGGAGGTGGCCACCAGCGTCGCCACCCAGGAGCTCACCCTGCGGGCGATGCAGCGGGCCATCGGGCCGATCCTGCCCCGCCGCAAGCGCTCCGGCTCCCTGCGGCGCCTCGCCCACCACCTCACGAAGGTGCCGGCGATCCCCCCGGACGTGGTCGACCAGGTCGGCGCCGCCGTCGAAGCCGCCGTCGTGCAGCTCAAGTCCTTTCTCGCCGACGCGGAGGCCATCCTCGACGTGCTCCTCGGCGAGCTGGCCCCCGAGCAACCCACCCTGCGGTTCACCCACGAGACCACCCAGACGGACGGGTGGAACCAGGTCATCCTGCCGTCCCTGCGCAGCCTGTACAGCGCGCTGACCAAGGCCTGCGCCGCCCTCGAGGCCGTCACGGCGCCGCTCACGGACCACCCGCTGCCGGAGGACCGCGCCCAGCCGATGCTCGACGTCGACCGGGCCCGCCGCAAGCTCTCCGCCGCCACCCAGACCGTCCGCACCGTGGCGTCGGTGCAGCAGGACGAGATGTGTCGGTGGATGCAGCGCCACACCCGCCGCGACAGCGTCGTCGTCTCCCTGAACGCCGCCCCCATCGACGTGGCCCCCACCCTGCGCCGGGTGCTGTGGGACTCGGTGGAGTCGGTGGTGTGCACGTCGGCCACCCTGCGCGTGGACCGCTCCTTCGCCTTCTGGACCCGCCGGGTGGGCCTGTTCAAGCCCGACACCGCCGCGTTCCCCTCCCCGTTCGACTACCAGCGCAACGCCCTGCTCCTGGCACCAGGCGACACCCCCGATCCCAACAGCGACGCCTGGCTCCCCCACACCGCCCGCCTCATCGCCCAGGCCGTCATCGCCAGCGGCGGCGGTGCGTTCGTGCTGTGCACCTCCTACCGGGCGGTGAAGGCCTACACCGCCGCCCTGAGGAGCCTGCTGCCCCCTCACCGGGTCATCCTCAGCCAGGGCACCATGGGCTCCACGGCCCTCCTGCAGCGCTTCCTCACCACGCCAGACGCCGTGCTCGTCGGCACCGACTCCTTCTGGGAGGGCGTCAGCGTCAAGGGCGACCAGCTGCGCCTCGTCATCATCCCCCGCCTGCCCTTCCGGGTGCCGTCCGATCCTCTCCGACAGGCCCGTCAGGAGGTCATCGAACGGGCCGGCTACAACCCCTTCGTGGTGTTCACGCTGCCCGAGGCGATCCTCAAATTGCGGCAGGGATTCGGCCGCCTCATCCGCTCCACCACGGACACCGGTGCGGTGATCCTCCTGGACCCACGCCTGCATACCAGGCGCTATGGTGCAAAAGTCCTGCGGAGTCTGCCCGACGCACGTACAGTTCGGGGTTCCTGGGATCGATGCATCCAGGACCTGTTCTCCTTCTACCGCGGGGAGCCCCATGAACGATCGCAGCGCCTTCCGGATCCGACTCCACGGCCACCTGGCCTCCCAGCAGAGAACCCTGCAGGTTGATCTGCCCGAACCGCAGCCCGCGGGCGTGCTCCTGAAGAAGGCCGCGGAGCTGCTGCAGCGCAGCCTCGACGGCGCGCACCTCACGGTGGGCACCAGGGTCGCCAAGGGCACCATGGCCGTGCACCACGCCGACGACATCGCGCTGCTGCCGGCGTTCGAGGGGGTGGAGGAGCGCTGAGGCGGAACAGCACCACAGATCGTCACTCCCCAAGGCGCATCCCCTCCAGAAGAGTTACCCTGCGGCGCGAATTCCCCCCCTTCCGCCCCGCAGGAGGCACCCCAATGGCAGTCCACGGCCGCCCCACCCCCCAGCCGAACCTCCCCGACGAGCGTCCCCGCTTCAAGGACCGCATGCCGGAGGAATACCGTCGCCAGGATGCCAACCCCTACCTGCACTCCCACCGCACCTACGGTCGCCCGCTGATCCCGGCCTCCGAGGCCTGGCCCCTTCGCGGCAAGTGGGACGAGGAATTCGGCCGCTCCGCGCCGCTGCACCTCGAGATCGGCTGCGGCAACGGCTTCTTCCTGGCCGGCATGGCCAAGCGCCACGACGACTGGAACTTCGTGGGCATCGAGATCCGGTACAAGCGCACCGTGCTCGTGGCCCGCAAGCTGCAGGACGCCGGGGTCGAGAACGCCCGCATCCTGCGCTACCACGCCGCCTACCTCGACGATCTCTTCGAGCCCGGCACCCTGTCCGGCATCTACGTGAACCACCCCGATCCGTGGCCCAAGGACAAGCACGAGAAGAACCGGCTCATCTCCCGCTGGTTCCTCGAGGACTGCGTCCGGCTGCTCAAGCCCGGTGGCTGGTTCCGCCTGAAGTCCGACTTCCGTCCCAACGTCGACCGCGTGGAGCACCACCTCGACAAGGACGGCGACGGCAACCCCCTCCCTCGGCTGCCCCTGCGCGTCACCGGCCGCTCCGAGGACATCATCACCGGGCCCGCACCGTGGCCCGACGACATCGAGACCAACTACCAGTCCAAGTACCGCAAGCGCGGCGAACCGGTGTACGCCATCGAGCTCGTGCGCGAGGACGACACATCCGCCAGCTGAGTCCCATCAGCTCGCACCCATGCGTGAAAATCCCCGGGGCCCGGAGAGCGCCTTCGCTGCCGTACGTACGGCAGTTGGCGTTTTCCGGGCCCTGCGCATAGGATGTGCCTGCGTCAACAGACAGCAAGCCGCCCTGCCCTGAACACAAAAGCGACCCGGCGGGGCATGAAACGAGGCAAGAATGACCGACAACGATGACACCGGCTCCCACGTTCCCGCCGGTTCCGACTACGTCAGCGACCGTACCTTCGCTGACTTCCCCATCTCCGAAGAGGTCCTCAAGGGCCTGACCGACATGGGCTTCACCACCGCCACCCCCGTGCAGGCGGCCACCATCGACCCCGCCACCGCCGGCCGCGACCTGCTCGTCCGCGCCAAGACCGGCACCGGCAAGACCGCAGCCTTCGGCGTACCCATCGTCGAGCTCACCCCCGAGGGCCACCGCAAGCCCTACGTGCTGATCCTCGAGCCCACCCGTGAGCTCGCCCAGCAGACGGCCGATCAGATCACCCAGATCGCCGCCTACAAGGATGTCTCCTGCACCCTGCTCGTGGGTGGCGTGGCCATCGGTCCCCAGGAGACGGCCCTGATGAAGGGCGCCGAGATCCTCGTGGGCACCCCCGGCCGCGTGCTCGACCACATCCGCCGGGGCAACCTCGACCCCAGCACCGTCCAGATCGCCTGCCTCGACGAGGCCGACGAGATGCTGTCCATGGGCTTCTACGAGGACGTCACCCGCATCCTCAACGCCACCCAGGACGACCGCCAGGTGCTGCTGTACTCCGCCACCATCGGCAACGACACCCAGCGCCTCGTGCAGCGGTTCCTCAAGGATCCGGTGGATGTCATGCTCTCCACCGATGCCGACGGCGTCGAGCTGCTCGAGCACCACCTGTACGAGACCGAGCACGGCGTGCACAAGGTCCGCGCGCTGCTGTACGTCATCGATCTCGAGGATCCCGACAGCGCCATCATCTTCTGCAACACCCGCGAAGACACCACCACGGTGGCCAACTTCCTCGACCGCCAGGGCCTCGATGTCCAGCTCATCTCCGGCGACCTGTCCCAGGCCCGCCGCACCGAGGTGATGGCCCAGGTCAAGGCAGGCGCCGTGCGCTTCCTGGTGGCCACCGACGTCGCCGCACGCGGCATCGACATCTCCGGCCTCACCCACGTCATCAACTACGCCCTGCCCCAGGATCCCGCGGTCTACCTGCACCGCACCGGCCGTACCGGCCGTATCGGCAAGAAGGGCGTGGCCGTCTCCCTGTGCGGCGGCTCCGACATGGGCACCCGCCGGGTGCTCGAGAACAAGCACAAGATCAAGTTCGACGTGCGCGAGCTCCCCAGCGGCGATGACGCCATCAAGATGCGCGTGAAGCGCCAGGCCAAGCAGATCCGCCAGGCCATGGGCTCGCTGGTGTTCGAGTCCTACCTGCCCACCGTCGATGCGCTGCTCGAGCGCCCCGACGGCAAGGCCCTGCTCGCCGCGAGCCTGCGCGCCTTCTTCCAGTGGGACCGTGAGCGCCGGCAGGAGGTCGCCTCCTCCGACGAGGGACCCGTCTTCGAGTCCAAGCGCGCCCAGCGTCAACGTGAGCGTGACGGCCGTGGTCGCGAGAGTGGCCGTGGCCGCCGTGGCGAGCGCCGTGAGCGACGTGGCCGGGATCGCGACCGCGACCGCGACCGCGACAGCAAGCCTGCTCCTGCCGAGATGGACGACCTCGATGCCCTGCTCGTCGCCGAGGGCGGCAGCAACGACGCCGAGTCCAAGCCCAAGCGCAAGCGTCGCCGTCGCAAGAAGTCCGGTGACGAGAGCAAGCCCGTGGAGTCCAAGGCCGCGAGCCAGAGCAAGGGCGGCGACCTCGACGACCTCGACGATCTGCTCAGCATGGACTGAGCACGTCCCCACCACGTGAAAGGCCCCGGTTGCATTCCTGCAGCCGGGGCCTTCTTGCGTGCGGAACCGGGTCTCAGGCGCCGGACGCCTCGACCTCGGAGAGGGCGGTCGTGAGGTAGGTGAACGCCTCGTCGACGGAGTCCGTGCGGTGGATCAGATCGACATCCTCCTCGGAGATGGTGCCGTAGTCGACCATCGCCTTGAGGTTGAAGACGGAGTCCCAGTACTCGGTGCCGTACAGGATGATGGGCATCTTCTTCTTGATCTTGCCGGTCTGGATGAGCGTGAGGGTCTCGAAGATCTCGTCCATCGTGCCGAACCCGCCGGGGAACACGATGAGGGCCTTCATCAGGTACAGGAACCAGTACTTGCGGGTGAAGAAGTAGTGGAACTCGAAGGCGAGCTCGTCGGTGACCCACTCGTTCACGCCGGGCTCGAACGGAAGCGAGATGCCGAGACCCACACTGCGGCCGTTGCGCACATCGGCGGCGCCCCGGTTGGCGGCCTCCATGATGCCCGGGCCGCCACCGGTGCAGACCACGTAGGTCTTGCCGTCGCGGTACAGGGACCACTCGGTGAGGCGACGGGCCAGCTCGCGGGTGTCGTCGTAGTACTTGGCCATCCGCAGGGCGCCACGGGCCCGGCTGAGGACGCGACGGATCCCGGGATCATTGGGATCGGCGTCGAAGGCGGCCTGGGCGGCCTCGAGATCGGCGCGCGCGTCGGGTTCCGGCTTGGCGCGAGCCGAGCCGAACATGACGATGGTGTCGTGGATTCCCTGGGCCTTGAACCGCTGACGCGGCTCCTCGTACTCGCACAGGATGCGGATGTGGCGGGCCGGGGGGGAGTTGAGGAAGTGGAGGTTCTTGTAGGCCTTTTCCGGTTGTTTCGACATCTTTCTCCTTGTCGCAGGGCGTACCTGACACCCATCTCATGTGTGCCGGTACCGGACCCCTGTTGCAAGCCCGTGCTTGCGCTTTCCTTGTTTTCAGGGTCCAAGCCCATTAATCCACGGCGGCCCAAAGTCACCAACATTTTGATGACATCTGCCGAGAATAAGTTCCTCGGGCGAACGTCCCAAGCTCCCGTGCGCGAACGGCCTTGTGCCAAGGAGGTCTCATGTTGAAGCTCGCCATTCCACTGCTGGCGCTGCAAACCCTGTCTGCCTGCATCTTCTACACGGAGACCTACCGCGAGGTCCCCTACTACGAGGAGGACGACGTGGACTCCTACGAGGAGCAGGACCGCCCGATGGCCGACGACGGCATGGATCGACCCGACGCGGCCCCCGAGGTCTCCGTGGTGATCGACCCTAACGGCATCGAGGCCGGCGATACCCACATCCTGTCCCTCACCTTCGAGGGCTCCCGCGAGGTCACGCCGGACGCGGTCCGTGATCTGGTGTTCTTCGGCCCCGACGAGCTGGTCATCGACACCTGGCAGACCCGCTCCGACGAGATCATCCTCGTCATCACCGTCCCCGAAGACGCCCTCACCGGTGTGTACGACGTCCTCATCAGCACCGGCGACGCTCGCCTCTTCGCCGAGGGCGTGCTCGAGGTGTACGGCTGGGGCGATGCACCGGCAGACGGCCAGGACGTCCCGAGCACCGGCTCCGGCGGCACCTCCGATGGCGGCACCGGCGGTGGCTCCGACAGCGGCCTCGAACCCTGCCCCTGAGGGTTCGCGTCCCACACGAAGAAGGGGGAGCTCGTCATCGAGCTCCCCCTTCTTCGTGTGTGCGACAGCCAGTGCCCGTCAGCTCGCGCTGAGCTCCCGCAGGACGGGCGCGTCCCCGTCGGCGCCGTCGTCCGGGCGCATCCAGCGGCTCAGATCGAGGGACCAGGAGCGCTTGCCGTTCTGGGAGCCGAGGCCGACGAAGCCCATCGAGGCGTACAGCTTGTTGGCGCGCCAGTTGTCTTCCGCCACCTCGAGGACGAGCTCGTCGAAGTCCTGCTCGTTGGCCAGCTGCATGGCGATGGACTCGATGAAGAAGCGACCGAGGCCGGCGCCTCGCCAGCCGGGGTGGATGCCGATGGACAGCATCACGGCCGCCTGGGGCCGACGCATGTGCCGCAGGACCACGGCAGCACCCCACAGCTCGTCGGCCTGCTTGAGGACGAAGACCTCGCCGAACCGCACCAGCGCACTCAGGGTGGGGCGCGGGTAGGAGGGCTCCGCGAACATCTGCAGGTCGAGATCGAGCATCAGATCGAGGAGCTCTTCGCCCTTGTGCTCGGCGCGCTGCACGCAGACGGTGGACGCATCGCCGAACAGGTCGACGCACTTCGTGGGAGGGGGCAGTCTGGTCATGGTGTTCCTTCCGAGGCCGTAATCTATTCTCTCGTGCTTCAGGATCAAGTGAGGCAAAGATCCTGTCACCGGGAGCCGCAAATGGCGTGTTACCAAATGCACCAAACGCTGGAGTGACAATGACCCTTCCCCATCCGGACTTCTCCGAGCACCGCGAACGCCTGCTCGCCGCCCTCCCCAGCGACGAGGCCGTGCTCGTCTTCGGTGGTCCCCTCCGTCGCCGCAACGGCGATGCCGACTACCGCTACCGCCCCGACAGCGACGTGTGGTGGCTCACGGGCTGGCCCGATACCGAGGTCGCCGTGTTCATCAAGCCCGGTGACGCGCCCGTGACGATGTTCGTGCAGGAGCGCGACCCCACTGCCGAGACCTGGACCGGTCGTCGGGCAGGCCCCGAGGGCGCCGTGGCGACCTTCGGCGCCGACAACGCCTTCACCTACGGCGAGCTCGAAGCCGAGCTTCCCCGCCTGCTGCAGGGCGTGCGGGCGCTGCACTACGACTTCGGGCGCTCCCACGAGATGGACAAGCTCGTCCAGACGGCCATCTACCGCGCCGGTCGCGCGGCGCGCCGCAACGGCCTGCCCGTGCCCGAGACCTTCCACAGCCTCACCAAGCTGGTGCACGAGCTGCGCCTCGTGAAGTCCGCCAACGAGCTCGACATCCTGCGCAAGGCAGGCGAGGTCACGGCGAACGCCCACATGAAGGCCATGAAGATGGGTCGCCCCGGCGCCTTCGAGTTCGAGCTCGAGTCCGCCATCGAGAACCACTTCCGCGCGATCGGCGGCACCGGTCCCGGCTACACGTCGATCATCGCCTCCGGCGACAACGCCAACATCCTGCACTACATCGTCAACGATCAGCAGATCGACGACGGCGACCTCGTGCTGGTCGACGCCGGCGGTGAGATCGCCCACTACACCGCCGACATCACGCGCACCTGGCCCGCCAACGGTCGGTTCACCGAGGCCCAGAAGAAGGTCTACCAGGTGGTCCTCGACGCCCAGCACGCCGCCATCGACGCCTGCCGCGCCGGTCGTACCTTCATGGACGTCCACGACGCCGCCGTGCGCGTGCTCACCGAAGGCATGGTCGACCTGGGCCTGCTGCAGGGCGACATCGACGAGCTGATCGAGTCCGAGGCCTACAAGCGCTACTACATGCACGGCACCAGCCACTGGCTCGGCCTCGACGTCCACGACGTGGGCGCCTACGCCGCCGAGGGCACCAGCCGCATCCTCGTGCCGGGCATGGTCCTCACGGTGGAGCCCGGCCTGTACATCCCGGCCCACGACGAGGACGCCCCCGAAGCGCTGCGCGGCATCGGCGTGCGCATCGAGGACGACATCGCCATCACCGACGGCGATCCCGAGAACCTCACCGCCGCCGTGCCCAAGTCCATCGACGAGATCGAGGCCCTGTGCCAGGGAGCGTCCGCATGATCCGCCCTGCCCTCCTCGCCTTCGTGGCCGCCACCCTCACCGCCTGCGCCTCCGGCCCGCTCGAAGGCAAGCAGCCCGAGCTGCCCGAGAGCTGGCAGGGCCTCGAGCTGCCCAGCCGCGGCGCGGTCGTCCGTCACAACGACGAGGCGCTCCTCGAGCTCGTCTACACCCAGGAAGGTCTGCAGCGCGACGTGCTCGTGGGCCTGGTCGAGGCCAAGATGGCCGAGCAGGGCTGGGAGAAGACGAACGGCGACGAGAAGGAGACCGTCTGGGCCGGCGTGTACGGCAAGGGCGACGAAGAGGTGCAGATCGTCATCCGCAGCGTGCAGGACCACCTCGTGCTGCGGGCGCTCGATCAGGGCAAGGCGCGGGGCCAGCAGGTCCCTTGAATCGCCTGCCTCCGGGTGGGCGAGGCCATGGGTTCATGATCCGAAAAGGGGCGCCGGCCTTGCAGCCGACGCCCCTTCTTCGTGCCTGTGAGGCCTTTTCTCAGCCTTCGAGGCTCTTCAGGTACAGCTCGGCGTTGAGGATCGCCGCGCCGGCAGCACCACGCACGGTGTTGTGCGCGAGCACGAACAGCTTCAGGCCCATGACCGGACACACCTCGATGCGGCCGATGCTGATGGCCATGCCGTTTCCTGCCTCTGCGTCGAAGCGGGGGCTCGGGCGGTCACGGCGGTCGGCGATGCGGAACAGCGGCTTGGGGGAGCCGTGCAGGTCGATGGGGGCCTTCCAGTTGCGGTACAGCTCCTCTGCCTGCTCGGGCGTGATCGGCTCACGGGTCTTCACGTGGACGGCGACGAGGTGACCGTCGGCCACCGGCACGCGCACGCAGCGGGCGGACATGTCGATCTCGGCGTAGTGCACGCCGGCATCCGTGAGCTCGCCGAGGATCTTGCGCGGCTCGAGGGCCATCTTCTCCTCTTCGTTGCCCGGGTGCGGGCGGACGTTGGCGATCATGTCCCAGGCGGACTCACCGGGGTACCCGGCGCCGCTCACGGCCTGGTAGCTGGCCATGGTGACGGCCTGCACGCCCACGGCGTCGATGAGCGGCTTGAGGGCCAGCGCGACGGGCATGGAGGTGCAGTTGGGGTTGGTGATGATGCCGCCGGCCCAGGGCTGACGCTCGACCATCGCGAGGTGGTCGGGGTTGACCTCGGGGATGATCAGGGGGACGTCGTCCTCGTAGCGGTGGGATGCCGCGTTCGAGATCACCATCCAGCCCGCCTCGGCGAACGCCTTCTCGATGGCGCCCGCGGGGCCACGATCGAGGGCGGACAGGGCGATCTTCGGGCCGTCCGTGGGCACGCCCTGCAGGGCTGCCGGATCACAGGGGGCGATGATCTCGTCGCCGAAGCCCGCGTGGGACTCGCCATACAGGCGCCACTCCGCGGCCTCGCGGTAGGGCTTGCCTGCCGAGCGCTGCGAGGCGGCGAACCACGTGGGTTTGAGGAAGGGGTGGTGTTTCAGCAGCTGCACCATGCGCTGGCCGACCATGCCGGTGGCTCCGAGGATTGCGACGGGTACGTGCTGATGTGCCATCTCCCTTCTCCTTTCTGTTGCGGGTAGGCGCTCGCCCTCTATCCCGACGCTGCAAGGCGAGTTGTCGCGGAGCGGTGAAGACATCGCGGGAGGGGTCCCACTGCAACCCTGCAAGCGCGTGGCCTTGTGGACGCCCCCCGACTCCGTGGTAGGTTGCCGCCGGTCGTCCCGATCGGCCCCACGAGGCCCTCAGCCCCTTTCAGGAGAGCACTGATGTACGATGTGCAGCCTGTGGCTCTGCACGATGCCACGCGCGAGCGCTACCTGACCTACGCCCTCTCGGTCATCACCTCCCGCGCCCTTCCGGACGTGCGGGATGGTCTCAAGCCCGTGCAAAGGCGCATCCTGTACACCATGTTCCACGAGCTGGCGCTGCATCCCGGCGGCCGGTACCGCAAGTCCGCGGCCGTGGTCGGCGACGTGATGGGCAAGTACCACCCCCACGGCGACCAGAGCATCTACGATGCCCTCGTCCGCATGGCGCAGGACTTCTCCCTGCGGGCGCCGCTCATCGATCCCCATGGCAACTTCGGCTCCCTCGACGGCGACCCGCCGGCGGCCTTCCGGTACACGGAGTGCAAGCTCAAGCCCCTCGCGGAAGAGCTGCTGCAGGAGATCAAGAAGGACACCGTCGACTTCCGTCCCACCTACGACGGCCAGCGCGACGAGCCCGTGGTGCTCCCCGCCCAGTTCCCCCAGCTGCTGGTCAACGGCTCCGAGGGCATCGCGGTGGGCATGGCCACCCGCATCCCGCCCCACCACCTCGGTGAGGTCATCGACGCCTGCGTCGCCATGATCGACGGCGAGGCCCACACGGTCTCCGACCTGATGCACCACATCAAGGGGCCCGACTTCCCCACCGGTGGCGAGATCCTCAACGATCGCGCGAGCCTGGTGGAGCTGTACGAGAAGGGCCAGGGCTCCGTGCGAATGCGCGGCACCTGGCGCACCGAGAAGGATGGCCGACGCAAGCTCATCGTCATCGACTCCATCCCCTACGCGCAGAACAAGGCCAAGCTCATCGAGCGCATCGGCGCCGACGTCGCTGCCAAGAAGCTGCCCCAGGTGCTCGACGTCCGCGACGAGTCCACCGACATCGTGCGCATCGTGCTCGAGCTCAAGCAGGGCGCGTCCCCCGAGGCCGTCATGGCCTACCTGTACAAGCGCACCCCCCTCGAGGGCACCTTCCCGGTGCAGATCAACGCCCTCGTGCCGGCCGAGAACGCCGACCACGCGGTGCCCCAGCGCCTCGACCTGTACACCCTGCTCGATATGTGGCTCGGCTTCCGCTACGAGACCGTCCGCCGCCGCTACGAGTACGATCTGCGCAAGCTCAAGGAGCGCATCCACATCCTCGAGGGCTTTGCGATGATCTTCGCAGACCTCGACGAGGCCATCCGGCTCATCCGTGAGTCCGAGGGCAAGCGCGATGCGGCCAACAAGCTGATCGAGGCCTTCGGCCTGTCCGAGATCCAGGCCGAGGCCATCCTCGAGCTGCGCCTGTACAAGCTCGCCCGCCTCGAGATCGCCGCCATCCTCGACGAGCTCGACGAGAAGCGCGCGCTCGCCTTCGAGATCGAGGAGCTGCTCGCCAGCGAGACCCTGATGTGGGGCCGCATCCGCTCGGAGCTCATCGAGATCCGCAACCTGTACTCGGATCCCCGGCGCACCCTCATCGGCGAGCCCACCGAGGAGCTCGAGTTCGACTCCACGGCCTACATCGTCCGCGAGGACACCTTCGTGGTGGTCACCAAGGATGGCTGGGTGAAGCGCCAGTCCTCCTTCTCCGACGTCGACAGGATCCGCGTCAAGGAGCACGACGAGGTCCGCTGGCTGCTCAGGACCGACACCTCGCGCAACGTGGCCTTCTTCACCTCGGCAGGCGTGGCGTTCACGCTGCGCGCCGACGAGGTCCCGGCCACCAGCGGCTACGGCAAGCCGATCCAGAGCTTCTTCAACTTCCCGGACGGCGCCCAGCTCGTCGGCGTGATCCCCGCCGAGCCCTCGTACCTCAAGGAACTCCCACCTCCGGAGCAGCTCCCCACCGACGAGGAACCGCCACCCTACGTGGTCAGCGTCAGCGCCGGAGGTCGCGTGCAGCGCCTCACGCTGTCGCAGTTCCTCGACACGTCCACCAAGTCCGGTCGCAAGTTCGCCCGGCTCGGCAAGGGCGACGCCATCATCGCCGCCTACGCGTCCGGGGGCTCCGAGCACATCGCAGTGGCAGCCGACGACGGCCACGTGCTCGTGTTCGACGTGATGGAGGCCAACCTCCTCCGTGCCGCCGGCAAGGGAACCATGGCCATCAAGCTGGTCAAGGGCGCGAAGGTGTTCGCGTTCGAGCTCGCCGAGAAGAACGGCGACGGCCCCGAGGTGCACACCACCGGAGGCCGCGCACTCACGGTCAACGCACGCAAATTCGCCGGCAAGCGCGCCGGCAAGGGCCACCTCGTGCTCCGCCGCGGAGGCCTCGAGAACTGGACGAGAGGGCCACAGCTCTTCCTCGGGGATGCCAAGGGGGGTGACAAGTGAGCTACTCCGCCAAGGACATCGCGATCCTCGAAGGCCTCGACGCCGTCCGCAAGCGCCCCGGCATGTACATCGGTGGCACCGGCGACGACGGCCTGCATCACCTGCTGTGGGAGATCGTCGACAACTCCGTCGACGAGGCCATGAACGGCCACGCCAGCAAGATCGTCGTCACGCTCCACGCCGACGGCCGCCGCTGCACCGTGTCCGACAACGGCCGTGGCATCCCGGTCGACGAGCACCCCACCGAGAAGAAGAGCGCGCTCGAGATCATCCTCACCACGCTGCACGCCGGCGGAAAGTTCGACTCCACGGCCTACAAGACCAGCGGTGGTCTGCACGGCGTCGGCGCCTCGGTCGTGAACGCCCTGTCGGCCCACCTCGACGCCAGCATCCGCCGTGAGGGCCGTGAGTGGACCCAGTCCTACCGTCGCGGCCGCGCCCTCGGCCCCGTGAAGGACGCCGGCCCCGCCCGTGGCACCGGCACCTCGATCACCTTCGAGCCCGATCCCGAGATCTTCGAGACCCTCGACTTCGAGCCCGAGCGCATCATGCGCCAGCTCGAGGTGAAGACCTTCCTCAACCGCGGTCTTCGCATCCAGTTCAAGGACGAGGTCAACGACGTCGTCCACGACATGCAGCACGACGGCGGCGTCTCCGACTACCTCGACGCCATCCTCGAGCGCGACGAGATCAAGCCCGTCCTCGGCAGCACCTTCACCCTGCACCGCGACGCCGACGCCTGTGAGGTCGACCTGGCCCTCACCTGGACGGAGCTGCCCCGCGAGCGGATGGTCTCCTACGTCAACGGCATCCCCACCCGCTCCGGCGGCACCCACGAGCAGGGCCTCAAGGATGCGCTGCTCAAGGCCCTGCGGGAGTTCATCGACACCCACAACCTGCTGCCCCGCGGCGTGAGCCTCACGTCCGACGACCTGCGTGAGGGTGTGGTGGGCGTGCTCAGCGTGCTGGTGCGGGATCCCCAGTTCCAGGGCCAGACCAAGGACCGCCTGAACAACCCCGAGGTCCGGGGTGCCATGGATGCCGCCGTACGGCCCATGATCGAGTCCTGGCTGCACAAGAACAAGTCCCAGGGCGAGGTCATCGTCCACCGCGCCGTGCAGGCCGCCAAGGCCCGCGAGGCCAGCCGCAAGGCCGCCACCGCCGTGCGCCGCAAGTCCGCCACCAGCGGCCGCCTGAACCTGCCCGGCAAGCTCGCCGACTGCTCCAGCTCCGACCCCAACGTCTCCGAGCTGTTCCTGGTCGAGGGTGACTCCGCAGGTGGATCCGCCAAGCAGGGCCGCAACCGGAAGACCCAGGCCATCCTGCCCCTGCGCGGCAAGGTACTCAACGCCCAGCAGGCGAGCCTGTCGAAGGTGCTGCAGAACCGCGAGCTGTCCGACATCGCCACCGCGCTGGGCTGCGGCATGGGCCCCGACTGCAACCCCGACAAGCTCCGCTACGGCCGGGTCATCCTGCTGATGGACGCCGACTCCGACGGCCACCACATCACCACGCTGATGCTCGCGTTCTTCTACAAGTACATGAGCCGCCTGGTCGAAGAGGGCTACGTCTACATCGCCCAGCCGCCGCTGTACAAGATCGTCTCCGGAAAGAAGACCTTCTGGGCCACCGACGACACCGACAAGGCGCGCATCCTGAAGAGCCTGCCCGCCCGCAACAAGGTCGAGATCACCCGATTCAAGGGTCTGGGCGAGATGCCCCCGAAGACCCTGTTCGAGACCACCCTCGACCCCCGCCGCCGCAGGTTGCTCCAGGTCAAGGTGCCCGATGCGGTCGTCGCGTCCCAGGCTCTCGATCAGCTGCTCGGAAACGACCCTTCCACCAGGTATCGCTTCATCATGGAGCGCAGCCGGGAAGTCGAGGAGATCGACGTCTGAAGAACAGATGCCCATTGGGGTAAATTGCGTAGTGAGTGCTTCGAATCACCCGATGTACATCATCGGGTTCTACAATGGGATGGAGCGCGTCTGGCTGCATCCCACCGCACGCAAGCGCCCTGAGGAGTCTGTTCCGTGAGACGAGACCGATCCGAGAAGGTGCGAGGCAACGCGCGCATCAACTTCGACCTCGGCAAGTCGCATCTGCAGAAGGGTCAGCTGCTGGAAGCCATCCACTGCTTCCAGGAAGCCGCCCGCCACAGCAGCGACTGGCCGAAGCCATGGTTCTACCTCGCCATCGCCCACGAGCGGGCCGAGGAGGCCACCGCGGCCATCGATGCGCTCCAGGAGACCCTCCACCGCGCACCAGGTCACACCGAGGCCATGCTCAAGCTGGGGGATCTGCTCCGCCGACAGGAGCAGACCGACGAGGCCATCCGCCTGTTCGACCAGGTGCTCGCCGAGGATCCCACCAACGTCGCAGCCCTCTTCGGCAAGGGTGAGGCGTTCCGCCTGCTCGAACGTCTACCCGAGGCCGAGCGTTGCTTCGAGGCGGCGCTGCACCACGCTCCCACCGATCTGCAGGCCCTGTGCGGCATGGGGGCCACCCTCAACGCCATGGGCGAGCACAGCCGCGCCCAGAAGTTCTGGCTGCGCGCCAAGCAGATCGATCCCGGCAACACCTTCATCGAGCGGGGCCTCGGCTACGCCGAGCTCGGCATCCAGGACGGCCTCGACCGGCTCCTGGAGGACGTGGCCCGCGAGATGGTGCCCCTGAAGTCCACCGCCACGCCCGACGATCGGGAGGCACTGGCCCGGGAGGCCGCCCTCGACGAGCTCGACAGGGGCCGCAGCTACCACAAGGAGCGCAAGTACACGGCGGCCATCGCCTGCTTCCGCAACGCCCTCGAGATGGACGCCTCCTTTGCCGAGGCCGCCCTGCGACTCGGCATGGCGCTCGAGGACGACCGTCAGTTCCGCCACGCCATCGCCGCCTACGAGCGCTGTCTCGAGATCGAGCCCGACCAGTTCCAGGCCGCTACCAACATCGGCGAGACCTACCGCAAGAACGAGCAGTACCACGAGGCCATCTCGGCCTTCGACCGCGCGCTCACCATCCGCCCCGACTACCTGTACGCCCTCGCGGGCCGCGGTGAGGCCCTGCGCATGCTCGGCCGCTACGACGAGGCCGTGGACTGGTTCGACAAGGCCCTCGACGTCGGTCCCAACCACGCGTTCGCCATCCAGGGCAAGGCCGCCGCCCTGAACGCCCAACAGCGCTTCGGCGAGGCGCTGCCCTACTGGCACCGTGCCCTCGATCTCGAACCCCAGTCCCAGTTCGCCCAGGACGGCAAGGCCTACTGCGAAGCCCAGCTTCGCAGGTCCGCTCCCCCCGTGGGAGACGGCCTCGACCTCGAGGGCGACAGCCTCGGCACCCCCGCCGAGACCACCAACACCCCCACCCTCGACGAGCAGGGCCGCGACCTCACCGCGCTGGCGAAGTCCGGCAAGCTGCCGCCGGTCATCGGCCGCCAGGTCGAGATCCGCGGCGTGATGAAGACCCTCGTACGGCGGCTCAAGGCCAACCCGCTGCTCCTCGGCGAGCCCGGCGTGGGCAAGACCGCCGTGGTCGAGGGCCTGGCACAGCGCATCGCCGACGGCGAGGTGCCCGACAAGCTGAAGGACCGCCGCATCGTCGAGCTGTCCATGGGCACGCTGGTGGCCGGCACGAAGTACCGCGGCACCTTCGAGGAGCGCCTGCGGGAGATCATCAAGGAAGCCAGCTCCGACGAGCGGATCATCCTGTTCGTCGACGAGATCCACACCCTCGTGGGTGCCGGTCGCACCGAAGGCGGCTCCCTGGATGCGGCCAACATCCTCAAGCCCGCTCTCGCCCGCGGGGAGATCACGGTCATCGGTGCCACCACCCGCGACGAGTACCGGCAGCACTTCGAGGGAGACTCCGCCCTCGACCGCCGCTTCCAGCCCATCCACATCGACGAGCCCAACGTCGACGAGTGCATCAGCCTGCTCGAGCGCATGGCGTCGAAGTACGAGGAGCACCACGGCGTCACCGTGCACCCCACCGCCCTGCAGGCATGCGTGAAGATGTCGGTGCGGTTCGTCCCCGATCGGCGCCTGCCCGACAAGGCCCTCGACCTGCTCGACGAGTCCTGTGCCGAGGCCTCCCTGTCGGACAACCCCGAGGTCGACGACCAGGTCGTCGCCCGCGTGGTCTCCGAGAAGACCGGCGTGCCCGTGGCCAACCTCACGGCCGAGGAGCGCGCCCGGATGGACGGCATCGAGTCCATCCTCACCGAGCGTGTGGTCGGCCAGGGTCCGGCCATCACCACCCTCGCCAACGCCATCCGCCTGAGCCAGGCCGGCCTGCGCGATCCGAACCGCCCGCGCGGTGTGTTCCTGTTCCTGGGCGAGTCCGGTGTGGGCAAGACCGAGCTGGCCAAGGCCACCGCCGACTTCATCTTCCCCGAGGGCGACGCCCTCATCCGCCTCGACATGTCCGAGTACGCCGACCGCTACTCGGCCACCCGCCTCGTGGGCCCGCCGCCCGGCTTCAACGGCCACGGCGAAGAGGGCGTCCTGAGCGGTCCCCTGCGCCGCAAGCCCTTCTCCGTGGTGCTGCTCGACGAGTTCGAGAAGGCCCACCCGGAGGTGCAGGCCCTGTTCCTCACCATGCTCGACGAGGGCACCCTCACCGATTCCGACGGCCGCACCATCAGTGCCCGAGAGGCCTTCTTCATCCTCACCACGAACGCCGGTGCCCGCTCCGTGCGCACCCAGCGCATGGGCTTCGGCGGCCCCACCCGTCAGGACGAGAAGGAGGAGATCCTCTCCAGCCTGCGGGATTCCTTCCGCCCCGAGCTGCTCAACCGCATCGACGAGGTGGTCAGCTTCCGCAACCTGTCCACCTCCGACCTCGAGGACATCGTGGTGCTCAAGCTGCGCCAGCTCGCCGAGCGGGCCCGCGACAGAGGCTTCGCCCTGCGCTGGTCCGACGAGGTCCCTGCGTTCCTGGTGGGCCACCGCGGCCGCGTGGACACCGGCGCTCGTGCCGCCATCCGTGCGATCGACACCTGGCTCGCCGAGCCGCTGGGTCGCATGCTCCTGAGCAGCCGGGCCAAGGCGTACATCGCCCGGGTGAAGGGCGGCAAGCTGGTGATCGAAGAGGAAGGCGGGCTGGCGGGAGTGTGATCGGCACCCCGATTGCCTCCCTTCCTCCGCAACACCTGGCGGCATTCCGCCACGCCGCCCAAAGGGTGACCCTCCCTACAGACCACAAGCTGCTGGGAGGTCCCCTTGTCCCGTCGCCGTCTGTTGTTCCGCGTGCTCCTCGGACTGACCGCTGCCGGAGGCCTCCTGGCAGGCATCGGCCTCTGGTTCATGGGCAAGCCCCTGTTCCAGCAGGGCTCCGTGGCCGGGATGCAGGATCTGCAGCCGGCCCCCGATGCCACCCCGGCCCACTGGGAGGTCTCTCCCGGGATCGTGCTGGCCCATCACACCCAGGGAGAGGGCGCCCCCATCCTGGTCGTCCATGGTGGCCCGGGCATCGCGCCCACGCTGCCCGCACCCGCCTGGCGCCAGCTCGAGGGGTGGGCCGTCCACAGCTACGACCAGCGTGGCACCGGCGCTTCCACTCGCCCCATCTCGGGCTTCGAGGGGTCCAGCGTGTGGACGAACATCAAGGCCCTCGAGGGCGCCCTGGGGATCCAGCAGCAGCTGGCCGACATCGAACGGGTCCGACGGATCCTGGGCGAGGAGCAGCTCACGCTCATCGGTCACTCCTACGGCGGGCTCCTCGCCGCCCTGTACGCGGCGGAGATGCCCGACAAGGTGAAGCAACTGGTGCTCATCTCCCCGGCAGACCTGCTGGTGTTCCCCTCTCCCAGGGATGATCTCTTCACCAGCCTGCGGTCCCGGCTCCCCACGGAGCACCACACCGCGTTCGACACCTGGCTCAAGGACTACCTCGACCTGCCCGGTGCATTCGGACGCTCCGAGGAGGAGCTCGCCTCCCTGGACAGCCAGCTCACGGCCTTCTGGGCCGATGCGCTGGGCCCGATCCCCGAGGCCGTGAACCCGCCGGCGTCACACCTCGGCGTGTGGCACCCACGCGCACAGTTCCTGTCGATGGGGATGCGACACGACTGGTCGAAGGCGCTGGCCGCCGTGCATGCGCCGGTGCTCGTGCTGCATGGCGAGGACGACCTGCAGTCTCCGGACGTCGCCCGGATGTATGCCGACGCCTTTCCGTCCGGTCGGGTCGAGGTGATCGACGGAGCCGGCCACTACGGACACTACACGCACCCCGAGCAGGTAGCGTCCGTCGTCTCGGAGTTCCTGGCGTCGCCCTGAGGAGTACGACCGTGAGGCCCGCCGCCTCACGGGTGCGCCACCACCATCAGCGCCTCGGCCTCCTCCTGTGCCACCCGGATGCAGTCCAGCATCCGCTCCGGATCCAGGGCGCCGAAGGACTCGTCGAGGATGACGAGGCGCGAGCCCTGGAGCAGGGCGCGGGCCAGGAACACGCGGCTGCGCTCCCCGTGGCTGAGCTGCCAGCCGCTCTCGCCGACGGTCTGGTGCAGTCCCGCGGGCATCACCTCCAACAACGGACCGAGGCCCAGGGATCGACAGATGCGCTCCGCCTCGTGGACATCGTCGGGATCCGGCGGCCAGCTTCGGCCCAGGAGCAGGTTGAACAGCAGGCTGCCCTCGAAGAGGTGGTTGCCGTGGAACTGCGGTGCCGCGACGACCATGTCGCGCCAGCCTCGCTCCCCGAGCGCGCCCCGATCGAGGCCGCCCGCGAGCAGCACCCCGTCGCCGGGACGCTTCATGCCCGCCAGCAGCCCCACCAGGGTGGACTTGCCGCTGCCGGAGTCGCCCGTGAGCAACACACGCTCGCCGGCGTGGACCGTGAGGTCGACCCCTCGCAGGATTCCGGGCCCGCCCTCGTACCGGTAGTGCAGGTTGCGGGCCCGGAGCAGCGGGCCTCCCCTCCCCGCCTGCAGCTTCGGATCACGCGCACGCCCAGGGCCGGGACGCCGGCGCCTGGCCCAGGACAGCAGCGGCGCCACCTGCCGCCAGGACGTGCGGGCCGCGACGAGCCCCGCGACCTGGCCGCCGAGCCGGGCCAGCACGGCCTGGGTCCACAGCAGGCCACCCACCGACACCGCCAGCCCTTCCGGCGTGTGGCGACCGGTCCACAGGATGCCTCCCAGCAGACCGAGCCCGAGGAGCATGAACCCGAGCGCGGGGATCTGGCCGAGGGCCACCACCAGCCGATCCAGGGAGCGGCTCGCCCGAAGGTAGCCGTCCAGCGCGCGATCCTCGCCGTCGTGCAGGTGTTCCGGGTGGGCCTGGGTGAGCCGGGTGCGGTGGCCGTGGATCCGTTCCACGAGCATGTGGGTGAGGTGGCGGCGGTGCTCCGTCCAGTCCTCGTGCAGGCGCGCGTGACGCAGGTTCGCCAGCACCATCACCCCCACCACGACCACCAGGGCGAGCCACCACAGCGGCGCCAGCGGCGCGTGGCCGAGGATCCAGAAGGCCACGGCGAGATCCACGAGGGACAGCAGCGTGCCGAGGCCTCCCGACGTGGCCAGATCCTCGATGGCCTGGGACTCCTGCACCCGCGCAAGCGCGCCGCCGACGCCGTCCCGCGCCCAGGCGTCGGGCCCGGCCCGCAGGGCGCCCCGGAACAGGAGCGTCTTCAGGGAGGCCGCCATGCGGATGGCCGCCCTGCCCTGCAGCCAGCCGCTCAGGTGTCCCATCGCGAGACCGGTGATCATCACGAGACCCCAGCCGACGACCCAGCCGGCGTCGAGCCGCCCGGACAGCGCCCCCTGCCCCACCTGACGCCAGCCGAGGAGGGTCAGGACGGCCCCCAGGGACGTGGCCGCCACCGATCCCAGCAGCGGGGAGGTCACCCGGGCGTCGCGCCACAGCGCTCGCCACGCGCCATCGGGCGCGGCCCGCAGCGCCACTCCACCGCCCATGGCCGCCCCTTTCAGCCTGCGGGCCAGCAGCGCCCCCCGGGCCTCGTCACGAGCGCGGCCCCGCAGCCCCGCCTGATCCAGGATGCCGTCCACGGCCGGCCCGTGTCCCGCCTCGATGCCCTGGGCCAGGAACCCTGCCACCCGATCCGCACCGACGTCGTGCAGGGTCCCGTCACGACCGACGAGCGTCACCCGGCCCCGGGCATCCGCCGGACCGACCACGCCGATCAGCCCGGCGCCCTGGGGACCGAAGCAGCTGAGCGCGGCGGGACCTGCGCTGCGCACCATGGGAGCCAAGCGGTCGTGGCTGATGCGGAAGCCGCGCAGCTCCACGCCGAGGGTGTCGTCCAGCGCTCCGGTGGGGGCACCCGGCGAGGATGGCGCGGCGAGGCCCGACGCCTCCGCCAGCGCACGGAGGAGACCCTCCCGAGCAGAGGCCGGCCACAGCAGCAGGTCATCGAGCGCCATGGGATGCCTCCTCGTGGACGCCGCCGTCCGCCATCCGCAGGTGCCGCCAGCCTTCCCCGTGGTGCAGCGCGCCGCGGACGGTCTCGTCGGCGCGGACCATGGCGGCGTAGGGGCCGTCCTGCGCCATCAGGGCCTCGGGGGCGCCATCCTGGACCACCCGGCCGCCCTCGATCACGATCACCCGGGGAAACGACAGGGTGTCGCTGACGTCGTGGGTCACGGCCAGCAGCGTGGCCTCCCGCCAGTGGGTCCGCGCGAGGGCCATCAGCCGCTCCCGGGCGGGCCGCTCGAGCCCGCGGAACGCCTCGTCGAGGAGGGCGAGGCCCACGCCAGGGCGGGCCAGGGCCCGGGCGAGCCGCACCCGCTGTCCCTGACCACCACTCAGCCGTCCACCGTCCTGGCCGAGCGCGGTGCTCAGCCCTTCGGGCAGGCTGCCGAGGATCTGCAGGAGCTCGGACCCCTGCAGGAGCTGGTCGACCTCGAGGGGCGCATCCTCCTGCCCGTAGCGGAGGTTGGCGAGGAGGGAGTCGTTCCACAGCTGCACCGCGGGATCGACCCAGGCGACCGCGCGGCGGATGGCCCGCAGCGACGCCGGCTCCACGGGCACGCCTCCCACCCGCAGGCCCCCCTCCGCCATGCTCCGCCAGCCCAGGATGGCCGCCAGCAGCGTGGACTTGCCGGCGCCCGATGGCCCCACGATGGCCACGTGCTCCCCCGGCGCGATGTGCAGGTCGAGGTGCAGCAGGGGCCGGCCGCCCGCCTGCACCGTGCCCCGAGCGGAGATCCCGAGGGGTCCCCGCGGTACCTCGATGGAGGGGTCGTGGGCCTCCTCGGGGGCATCGAGCACCTCGAGCAGGCGGGTGGCGACGCCCTGCAGGGCCGGCAACCGCGCGAAGGCCTTCACCAGCGCCTCTCCCTGGCGCGGCAGGCCGGTGCCCCAGTACACCAGGAGCAGTGCGGCCGCGGCGTGGCTGGCCTGGGTGAGGTGCAGCTGCACCATGGCGGCCGCCAGCCCGAGACCGAGGCTCCCCTGGACGACCGACACCAGCACGCGCGCGTCCAGCGCCTCCTCCGAGGCCTGTCTCCAGCCCACCAGCAGCGCCTCCTGCTCCCGCCGCAGGGTCTCCTGGGCACCGTGGGCCGCCACGGCCTGCGCGCCGAGCATGGCATCGAGCTGGATCCGGGACACGGCGCCGTCGAAGGTCTGCCGACGCAGCTCACGTCGGGCGAGGTGGTCCTGCACGAGCAGGGGGCCCGCCACCGACGCCGCGACGGAGACCAGGGCCATGGGCAGCAGCACCGGGTCGATCCAGGCCACGCCGAGACAGGTTCCCAGGAGCGCCGCCACGGCACTGAGGGAGGTGTACAGGGCCCCGGGCAGCCCCCGGAGGGCCACGAGGGCGTGGGCCCGCTCCGCGAGATCGCCGGTGAGACGGCTGGAGAAGTAGCGCTCGTCGAGGCGGGGCAGCCGTTCGTGAAGCCGGAGCCGGACCTGCAGCTCGAGGCGGCGGCCCATCTGCGCCTGCCACAACCCGAAGAGCCAGCCGAGGCCTCCCACGAGCGCCACCACCGCGGCGAGAGCGGCCACCGCACCCACCTGGGCGCCCGGGGTCTGCAGCCAACGGCCGGCGTCCAGGAGTCCCCGAAGCAGCACCCCCTGCAGGAGCCCTCCCAGGGCCATGACACATGCCACGGTGACCGACCAGCCGAGCACGCCCGGGAACGAGCGGAGGATCAGCTCCCCGAGCACCCGGAGCGGGTGGGGCTGGGGGGCGGTCAGGGCCCGATCGAGGGCGTCGAGCCCCGTGGCGGACGCACCGGGCCCCTCGGGCCGGGACAGCTGGAGCACGACCGCCCCCTGCAGCAGCCCCTGCCTGCCCTGCTGGATGGCGAGCGGGGCATGGGACCCATCGTCCCGGGCGAGCAGGGCCCTCAGCAGGGCCGTGGCGTCGGGCCCCCTGGCGACGCTCCTCGTCTCCACCAGCTCCTGCACCACCCCGAGGGCGCCGTGGAGCCGGGATCCGGCATCGACATCCTCGAGCACCGGCGTCAGCAGCTCTTCGACCTCGTCGTCGCTGGCACCGATGTCCATCAGGCGGGCCCCGAGCCCGGCCATCACCGACGGCCCGCGAACCCACCGCTGCAACACCTGCGCGGAGACCGGCGCCCGGTGCACGTGCACCTCCCGCAGGAGATCCTCCCAGCGCATCCACAGCCGGCCCCGGGAGGGGTCCATCACCTGCACCTTCGCCCCCCGGCGACGCCAGAGCAGCACGAAGTGCTTCATCCGATCGGGCTTCTCCAGCACCAGCACGGCGGGAAGGGGCAGCGCCTCGGGCACCCGCAGGTGGGCCACCGGCACGAGGGTCTGGACCGCCCGCAGGCCCAGTCGCTGGGCGAGGGTCTGCAGGGTGTCGATGGAGGTGCCGTCGACGTCCGTCTCGCAGGCTTCCCGCAGGTGACCGAGGTGCACCGACACGCCGAGCCCCTCCAGGGCGGACTTGAGCACCGCCGGACCGCAGTCCATGGCCGAGACCTGGATGACCTCGGGCGCGTGGCGCGCGGGCTGCACGAAGGAGACGTCGCGGCCGGCGTTCATGGGGTGGCCTCCCCTGCCGCGCGCAGGGCCACCGTCCAGGGGCTCACCTGCTCCACGGCGACCTCCACCTCCGCCAGCAGGCCGTGCTGCAGATCCTCGTGGGTCTCGGGGAAGCCCAGGTACACCGTGACCGAGCCGTCGGGCCCGGGCTCGCTGCCCACCTGCTGCACCACCGCGGCGCGGGCACCGAGCAGGCCCCCCATGGCGCCCTTGACCTTGACCATGGCGCGCTGCCCTGCCCGGATGCGACCCACCGCGCGCTCGGCCGGGAAGCGCGCCTCGACCACCGGTGGGGCGTCCGGGACGACGACCACCAGGGATGCCCCGGCATCGACGTACTGCCCCGCGTGCAGCGGCTGCATCTCGGCCACCACGCCCGCCACCGGCGCCGTGAGGGATCTGCGGGCCACCTGCTCACGCCACCGTGCCACCAGGGCGCGCGCGGCGGAGATCTCCCCGAGGAGGGCCTGCCGCTCCTCCTCGTGGCGGTGCGCCCCGGCCTGCAGCAGCGCCGTGGAGCGGTGCTGCTCCCCCCGCAGGCGCGAGACCTCCCGCCGGGCCGCCTCCAACCGTGCCGCCAGCACCGCCCGGTGGGCGCTCGCCTGCTCCAGCTCGCTACGGCTCACGGCACCGGCCTCCGCCAGCGCCACGGTGCGGGCCTCCTGCTCGACGGCATCGGCATGGAGCACCTCCGCCTCCCGCAGCGACGCGATGGACTGGCCCAGGGATGCACTCCCCACGCTCCGGGCCGCCTCCGCGGACACGTCGTCGGCCGCCCCGGCCTCGTCGAGGGAGAGGAGCCGTGCCTCGTGGGCCGCCAGCCGTGCCTCGGCGGCCGCCAGCTCGTGGGCCACCTCCGTGTCGTCGAGCTGCACGAGGGGCTGTCCCGCTTCGACCCGCTGACCCAGCCGCACCGCCACCTCCCGCACCACGCCGGAGACCGGCGCGCGCAACCGGACGGCCCCCTCGGCACGGACCTGGGCCTGGGTGGACGCGGCATACAGGGTGACCCGCCCGAAGCCCATCCAGGCGGCCCAGATCACGATCATCGCGATGACGACCCGCAGGACGACGAGCCGTGGACCCTGGTCGCCCTCCAGGGAGCGGGTGGTGTCCTCGAATGCGGGCTTCATGCGGGCTCCAGGGCCGTGGTGCGGATGCGGCGGGTGACGGGACACCGGCTGGCCAGCAGGCCGGCGATGGCCTCCGAGATGGCCCCGTCGAACACCGGATCGAGCCACAGGTACTCACCGGCCGGGTTGACCTCGAGGAACACCATGCGCCCGTCCGGGGTCTCGATGAAGTCCGCGGCGCCGTAGTGCAGGCCGAGGCGCGCCATGAGGCGCAGGAGCCCCGCCGACACGGCCCCGGGCAGCGTGGCCGGTCGCCAGTGCCGGTAGATGGAGCGCCCCTCCCGGCGCCAGTCCACATCGTCGGTGGCGAAGTGCTCGGCGCCCACCGCCGCGGCGAACACCCGATCGCCCACCACGGTGACCCTCCACTCGCGACGGCGGACCAGGCGCTCCTGGAAGGTGGCGGGACAGCTCGACAGGTCGTCCAGCCCATCCAGATCGTCGGGGGTCAGCCGACGGGTCATCACCACCTTGCCCTCCCCCTGCTGGCGCACCTGGAAGCTGGTGAGGACCTTGGTGACCAGGTCGTCGTGGCGCCGCGTGAAGCCGCGCAGGGCCGCCGCATCGGTGGTGACCAGCGTGGCGGGCACGGCGAGGCCGCAGGCCGCGGCCAGGGAGAGCTGGCGGGGCTTGAGGTCCGCGTGGTCGAGCACGTGCTTGGGACCCAGGACGAACACGTCGAGGCTGGCGAGGGCCCCCAGGAGGTGGGCGCGGGACTCCTGCACCACGCCACGGCGCACGTCCGGGGGCGTGTCCGCGGGCAGATCCAGTCCGAGGCCCATGCGGCGGTACCAGACCGCCCCCAGGTCGTACAGGGGGATGCGCATTCCCCCCTGCCGCACCGTGAGCCCCCGTGAGGAGCGGCTCACGGACACCTGCGCGGGGTAGTGATCCGCCTGCAGCACGACGGGCTCGAGCCCACGGCGGCACAGGCCCCGCACCACGGCCCCCACCGACACATCGCTCCGGGTGACGATCAACACCTGCATGGCCTACTCCAGAAGCAGTTCGGCGAGGGCCCCCGCCGGATCGAGGCCACCCTTGCGCTGCAGCCAGCCCCACTCGCCGCAGGGGTTCATCTCGAGGAACACCCACTCGCCCCCGGGCGTGAGGATGAGGTCGGCGGCGCCGTAGTGCAGATCCATGGCACGGGCGTGGCGGCAGAGGGCCTCGCGTACCGACCGGGGCAGCTCCACCGGGACGAAGTGGTCCATGACCTGCCAGTGCGTGCGCCAGTCCGTCGCATCCTCCGGTACGTGGCGGCTGTCGAAGCCCGCGGCCATCACCCGATCGCCCACCACGAGGGCCCGGGCCTCCATCACCTTGGGGATGCGGCCCTGGAACAGGCCCGGCGCCAGGGACAGCCCCCCGAGATCCTCCAGGTCCTCCTGCCCCACGGTGGAGGTGGGGACGATGCCCGGACCATCCTCGCCGTTCACCAGGAAGCCATCGAGCAGCTTGGTCACGATGGGGCCGTGGTGGGCGTGGAAGGCCCGCACGGACGCCGGGTCGTTGGTGATGAGGCTGTCGGGGGTCACCAGCCCCGCCCGTCGGGCCACGGCGAGCTGCAGGGTCTTGTTCTCCGCCCGGGCCACGACGTGGGGCGGGTCGACCACCCGGATGGGCAGGGAGGCGAGGAGGCCCTCGAGGGTGGCCACCGCCTCCCGGTAGCAGGCCCGGAACACCGAGGACTCCATCTGCCCCCGAGGCAGCCGACGGGCTGGGCGGAGGCGGCGGTGCCAGACGGCGTGCACCTGCTCCAGTGACAGCTCCTCTCCCCCCTCCAGGCGGAGCAGGGCCGACCATCCGGTGTCCTGCAGCTGCATCCGAAGGCCCGCCTCGGTGGGGAAGGCCTCGGTGTCGAAGCGCACGAGGCGGCCCCCGCGGGCGGCGATGGCCCGGGAGAGCGGCTCGAAGGTGCTGTCGTCGTTGTCGCTGGTGACCGCGAGGATCGTCTTCATGGGCGCCTCAGCGCAGGTGGGAGGGAACGTGGCGGAGGGGGCCGTCGGCCGTGAGCAGATCGGCCCAGGCGCGCGCCAGGGGGTGGTGCCGCTGCAGCCAGAAGCTCTCGCCGACGGCGTTGTTCTCGAGGAACACCAGCTCGCCGGAGGGGGTCTCGATGAGGTCCGCGGAGCCGTAGTGGGTGTGCAGGCGGTCGTGCAGGGCCAGGATGCGGCGCCGGGTGGCACGGTCGAGGCGGAACGGACGCCAGGCATCGAGTGTGCGCTCCCCCACCCTGCGCCAGTCGCCCTGTGCTCCCTTCAGCTCGGCCGTGGGAAGGCGGACGGCGAACACCTGCTCGCCCACCACCACCACGCGCAGCTCCCCGGCCTTGGGGACGGCCTCCTGCAGGATCATCGGGCAGCCCTGGAGGGCATCGAGGGCCTGCAGGTCGTCGGGAGCGAGCACGTTGGTGTAGACCGTGCCGCCACCGGTCCGCACGTCGGTGAACATCTTGGCGACGACGGGGCCGTCCAGGCTGGCCACGAAGGCGCGGGCGTCGTCCGGATCATTGGTCTCGAGGGTGCGGGGCACACGCAGCCCCACCTCGGCCGCGAGCCCCAGCTGCAGGGCCTTGTGGCGGGCGCGGGCATAGACCGCCGGCGGATCGACCCAGAAGGCGGGGCTGTCGGCCAGGGAGGCGAGGACCACGTGGCGGGTCTCTCCCCGGACGGCATGGGCCATGTCCGCCGGCCAGTCGGCGGGAACGGCGGCCCCGAAGGCCAGGCGCCGGGCCCAGACGCTGTGGATGTCGGACAGCCCGAGCCGGCCCTGCCCCGGCACGTCGATCCAGCCCTCGCCGGGGCCGGACCACTGCACGCCGCCGCCGAGAGGCATGCGGTCGGTGGCACACACCCAGGGCGTGGCCCCTCGCGCCCGGATCGCCTCGGCGGCGTCCCGGACGGCCCCGTCACCGGAGCGGGTGAGGATGAGGACGTTCACGCCGCCTCCAACAGGGCTGCGGCGAGGGCCTGGGAGATGGGCAGCCCGAGGGCATGCTCGAGCATGCCCCACTCCCCTGCCGGGTTGACCTCGAGGAACACCGGTGGCCCCTCGTCCGGCACCATCAGATCGATGGCGCCCTGGACCAGTCCGAGGGCGTCCATGAGGGCGCAGAGGCGCTGGTGGGTGTCGGCGTCGAGCGCTCCGGGCAGCCAACGCGTCCGTCGGGCACGCCAGTCGACCTCGTCCTCGCCGAGCATCAGGCGTCCGACGAAGGCCTGTCCCGCCACCCAGGCCACCCGGAGCTCCTCACGGGCCCTCACGCGGGGCTGGAAGCACATTGGACCGGCCCGCAGGGCGTCGAGGTGGGCGTGATCCTCCCTCGTGAGGCGGCGGGTGGGGATACGGGGACCGCCGCCGGACAGGCTCACGTGGGCGTTGTGGAGCATCTTGCAGACGAGGTCGTGGCCATGGGCCGCCGAGAAGGCACGGACCTCGTCCGGGTCGTTGGTGACCAGGGTGTCGGGTACCGCGAGGCCCACCCTGCGGGCGACGGCGAGCTGCCGAAGCTTGTGGCCCTCCACCCGGGAGGCCGCGGCGGGAGGGTTGATCCAGCGGGCGTCGGCCAGGATGTCCTGCAGGCCCGTCCAGTGCATCCGGCACTCACGACCCACGATGCGGTGGGATCCCGCGTCACCGGACAGGTTGGAGGGCGGTGCCAGCCGGCGCTGGTAGACCGCGGCCACGTCGTCGACCCACGCACCGTCGACCCGGATGCGGGCTCGGCAGTCGGTGCCCACGTGGAGCTGCAGATCGAGCGACGCCGGGTACCGGTCCGTGTCGATGCGCAGGGGGCGGTGGCCCAGGCGCACCACGGCCTCGGCCACCTTGTCGGGAACGTAGCTGTCGCGCGAGTGGGTCAGGATCAGCGCTGTCGCCATGGCGTGCGGCCTCTGCAGGGCGCCGGAACCCCCAAGGGTCAGGAGAAGGCTCCGGCGACGAAGGGTGTCCACCGCAGGGCGGACGGGATGCGAGCGGGATCCAGGCACCCGGGAGGGGCCGGATCCACGCAGGCGTCGGGCCCGGCACGAAGCCGGACCCGACCTCGGTCGACGGCCTACCAGTCGATGTAGATGTCGTCGTCGCCGTCGGAGGGGTACTTCATGGTCTCGGGCTGCTTGTCCTTCCACCACTCCTTCTTGTCGGCGGTACCGGACTCGGCACCGGCCTTGACGTCCGTCTTGACCTCGGTCTCTTCCTGCTTCTCCACGAAGCGCATGAAGAACGGCTGCTTGGCCATGGGCTACTCCATTTTCTGGCGGGGTCGTTCATCGACCGCGCGCCAGGACCGTAGAGCGGCGCCTCCGGGAAGCCATCCCACCGATCTCCCACATCCCCGCCCATCAGGCCGTTTCGGGTGGGGAGGTCGTACTTTCCCGGACGTCGGACCGTGGCGGCCTCCCCTCGGCTCCCTGCGCTCCTGGCCACCGGGCCCGGCTCACGTGGTCCGGGCGACCTCCGCCAGGAGACCCCGCAGCCAACGCACGGCCGGATCCCGGTGGCTACGCCGGTGTCCGTACATCCGCATCGTGATGCCGGGGATCTCCACCGGGAGGGGCCGGAGCACGAGCGGCAGCTCCCGGCAGAACGCCTCCGCGAGGCGGCGCGGACACGTGAGGAGCAGATCCGTCTGCACCAGGATCGCGCCGGCGCTGGCGAAGTGGTTCAGCCCGAGACGCACCCGACGCGCCAGGCCGGATTCGGCGAGCACGCGGTCGACCGATCCCTGCAGATCGCCGCTGAGGGTGAACATCATGTGCTCGGACGCGAGGAAGGCATCCAGCGTGACCGCGCCCTCGGCGAGCGGATGGGCTTCGCGCACCAGGCACACGAAGTCCTCCGCGTAGAGCACCTCGCTCGGGTACTCCGCTTCCGAAGGCACCTCGAAGTATCCGGCGAGGGCCAGATCCATCTCGCCCCGACGCAGGGACTCGGCCGGGAAGCCGACCCGCAGATCCCGGGTGGCGAGCTGCACACCTGGCGCCTCCTCCTGCAGCCGCGCCATCAAGGCGGGCAGCAACGTGACCTCGAGCATGTCGGTGGTGCCGATGTCGAACCGGCGGCGGGAGGTGGCGGGATCGAAGGCGTCGGGCGCGATCATGGCCCGCACCTGGCCGAGGGCGTGCGCCACATGCAGGGCCAGGGCCTCGGCTCGGGGCGTGGGCACCATGCGTGCGCCCGCCCGGACGAACAGCTCGTCGTCGAAGGCGTCCCGCATGCGGCGCAGGGCGTGGCTCATGGCGGACTGGGTGACGCCGATCCGTGAGGCGGCGGCGGTGACGCTGCCCGTCTCCAGCAGCGCCTCGAAGGCCACGAGGAGGTTCAGATCCAGCTCCGTCAGTCGCACGGCTCCTCCCCCATCATGAACATCATTCATGTCCTCCATGAAGAGATACCATTCGACTCATACCACGAGGACGCCTACATACGGGCCAGCCAGACCCCACGAACCACAGGACGAAGCACATGAACCACCGCACCCCCCTCCTCGCTGCCGTCGGCCTCGCCGCCCTCGCCTGTGCCCCCCGCAGCCAGGGCCCGGCCGCCTCCCCCGACGCCGCCGGCCAGGTCGAGCCCGCCGCCGAGATCGCGCAGCCCATCGACGACGCCCCCCGCGCCCTCATCGTGGTCACCTCCCACGGCACCATGGGCGAGACCGGCGAGCCCACCGGCTACTACCTGTCCGAGGTGGTGCACCCGTACTTCGCGCTGCACGAGGCCGGCATCGAGGTGGACTTCGCGAGCCCCGAGGGCGGCAAGGCGCCCGCCGACCCCAAGAGCCTGAAGCTCGACGAGGACGAGGAGCTGGCCCGCTTCTGGAACGATGCCTCCCTCCGCGGCCGCCTCGAGGCCACGGTGCCGCTGGGCCAGGTCGACGCAGGCGACTACGACGCCATCCTGTTCGCCGGCGGCCACGGCACCATGTGGGACTTCCCCACCGACGCGAACGTGGCCCGGCTCGGCCGCGAGATCTTCGAGTCCGACGGCGTGGTGGCCGCGGTCTGCCACGGCCCCGCCGCGCTGGTGGGCATCACCCTGAGCGACGGCACCCCCATCGTGCAGGGGCGCGACATCACCACCTTCAGCGACGTCGAGGAGGCCAAGGTGGAGCTCACCGACACCGTGCCCTTCCTGCTGGAGACCCGCCTGCGGGAGCAGGGCGGACAGGTGACCACCGCCGAGCCCTGGCAGGCCCACGCCGTGGTCGACGGCCGGCTGGTGACCGGCCAGAACCCCGCGTCAGCCCGTGAGGTCGGCGAGGCCGTGGCGAAGCTGCTCACCGAGTGAACCCGTGCGGTCGGGGCGCTCGCCAGGCGCCCCCCGTCAGGCCTGGCGCTCGGCCAGGTACGCCGCCACATCCACCTTGCCGGACCCGTCAGGCGGGTCGATCACGTACCGGGGCACGCCGAGGCCGCTCACCTTCGTCTTGAAGGCCTCGTACAGCGCCAGGCCCCGCTCCAGCTCCACCCGGAAGTGGGCGTTGCCGGTGACGGCGTCGGTGTGGTGCAGGTAGTAGGGCTTGATGCCCACCTCGAGCAGGCGCTCGGACAGCTCGACGAGGGTATTGGCGTCGTCGTTGACGCCCCTCAGCATCACCGCCTGGTTGAGCACGCCGATGCCGTGCCGCTGCAGGCGGCGCACGGCGTCGGCGACCTCCTGGTTCAGCTCCCGGGGGTGGTTGGCGTGGGTGACCACCCAGATGCGGCCGCGCTGGCCCAGCGCCTCGCACATGGCCTCGTCGAAGCGGTCGGGCCGGGTGACCAGGGCGCGGCTGTGGATGCGGATCCAGCGCACGCCGCCCTCCCGCAGGGCGTCGATGGAACCCAGGATGCGGGAGGTCTTCGCCGCCATGGGATCGCCACCGGAGAGGATCACCTCCCGCAGGCCGGCGTTCTTCAGGTAGTCGATGGCCGTGGCCAGCTCGGCATCCGTCGGGTCTTCCGCCTCGGTGGGGCTGTAGGTGCGGCGGAAGCAGTAGCGGCAGTACAGGTGGCAGCGCTTGGTGAGCAGCAGCAGGGCCCGATCGTCGTGCTTGCGGACCACCCAGGGCACGGGCGTGCACTTGGCATCCCCCACCGGGTCGTCCAGATCGCCCTCGGCGGGCACGAGCTCGCCGGGATCGGGCAGCACCTGCCGGGCCAGCGGGTCGGCCGGGTCGGACAGGTTCATCCGCTGCAGGAAGCTACGCGTGATGCGGACCGGGAACAGGGCATCGGTGGCGTCCCAGATGGCCTTCAGATCGGGCCTGTCGACCAGAACTTCCTTGCGTCCAACGACGGTTCCTGCTCGCTTCGGCTGATCGTGATACACCCAGGCCACTCCAATCCACCCTTCGTGAGGGCGCACATGTACAACACTTCCGACATCCGCAACGGCCTGAAGGTCGAGATCGACGGCCAGGCCTGGGTCATCACCTACTTCCAATTCGTGAAGCCCGGCAAGGGCACCGCCTTCACCCGCACCAAGATGAAGAACCTCATCACGGGTTCCACCCTGGAGCGCACCTTCCGCACCGGTGAGAAGCTGGAGCCTGCAGACGTCGAAGAGCACGACATGCAGTACCTCTACAACGACGGTGAGGACTACCACTTCATGAACACCGAGACCTTCGAGCAGATCGCCATCCCGGCGAAGGTCCTCGGCGACGACGCGCTGTTCCTCCTCGAGGAGTCCATTGTCAACGTCCTGTTCTACAAGGGCCGCGCGGTCAACATCGACCTGCCGAACTTCGTCGAGCTCGAGGTGGCCTACACCGAGCCCGCCGTGAAGGGCAACACCGCCCAGGGCGCCACGAAGAACGCCGAGATGTCCACCGGCGCCACCGTGCAGGTGCCCCTGTTCATCGAGCAGGGCGAGACCCTCAAGATCGACACCCGCACCCGTGAGTACGTGGAGCGCGTGAAGAAGTGAGCCCCTCGCTCCACGCCGAACACCTCCGCGCCCGTGGCCTCGTGCTGCGGGCGCTGCGGTCTTGGTTCGACGATCATGGCTACCTCGAGTGCCCCACCCCCGCGCGGGTCCCCTCCCCGGCCATGGAACCCACGCTGTACGCCCTGCGCTGCGACGGCGGGTACCTGCGCACAAGCCCCGAGTTCGCCCTGAAGCGGGTGGTGGCCTCCGGCCTGCCCCGGGTCTACGAGATCGGCCCCTGCTTCCGCGCCGAGGAGAAGTCCCCCTGGCACGCCACCGAGTTCCTCATGCTCGAGTGGTACCGGGTCGGCGCCAGCCTGGGCGACCTCATGGACGAGGTGGAGCAGCTGGTGAACGCCGCCGCCGCCGCTTTGGGCCGTGAGCCCGTGAGGGGCTGGACCCGCGTGAGCGTCCGTGAGGCCTTCGAGGCCGTCACCGGCATCGACATCGCCCACGCCTCCGCCGCCGAGATCAGCCCCGACGACCCGGACGACTGGGACGGCGCCTTCTTCCGCCGGTGGGTGATGGACGTGGAGCAGAAGCTCCCCTTCCCCTGCTTCGTGCACGACTGGCCGGCGTCCCAGTGCGCCCTGGCCCGCGTGCATCCCGATCCCGAGTGGCCGGTGGCCCTGCGCTTCGAGGCCTTCCTCGGCGGCGTGGAGCTGGCCAACGCCTTCGACGAGCTCATCGACAGCAGCGAGCAGGCCCGCCGGTTCGACAAGGCCCGGGCCGAGCAGTCCGGTGCCGGCGACGCGCAGCACCCGGTGGACGAGGTGTTCGTGGACGCCGTCGGCCGCATGCCCCCCACCTGCGGCATCGCGCTGGGCGTCGATCGGCTGGTGGCCGTGCTGCTGGGCGAGGATCAGATCCACACCCAGCGGGTGGCCCACCCGGACCTGTTCTAGCTGGCGTTCTTCGCCTCGCCTTCCTTGAACAGGCCGAGCTGATCGGGCTCGACCGGCTCGGGCACCGGCAGTGGCCCCCCGAGACAGGCGTGGCAGCTGGCCATGTCGCCCGTCATGTCGTTGGCCCACCGGTGCAGCGCCTGGACGGGGAGGTTCTTCACGCTCAGCAGCGACGCACCGCCCTCCTGCAGGGCACCCGTGACGAGATCCCGGCCGTAGGGACAGGCACCCTTGAAGGGCGCGACCGCCGTGCGGATGTGGATGCCCGAGACCCCCGCCCGCTCGAGCACCGGACGCCAGGCCGCCAGTGCCCGCAGATCGGCATCGGTGCGGCCCACGAAGGTGAGGATGCCCTTGGCCAGCCGGTTGGCGTAGGCCCCGACGGGCACCCCCTCCTGCAGCGGCAGCCACTGCAGGCCCATGGTGCCGGCGTATCCCTCGACCAGCGCATTGCTGCCGGCGGTGAGGGGCACCACCATCTTCACGCCGTGGGTGGGCATCTGGTGGGCCATCTGGGCACCGAGCGCCCGGTGGGAGTCCTCGGGCAGATCGCCGCCGAGCCAGCCCTGGGCCATCAGCGGTCGAAGGAGGGCCACCAGGCACCGGTGGGGCGTGACCTGCGGGAAGGGCCGCAGGCTGAAGGTGCGCCCCTTGCGGATGACCAGCACCTCGCCCGGATCCAGCACCCGCTCGTGGACGGCGCCGAGGGACCACAGCTCGGCCGGGTCGTCTGCCAGGACCCAGCCCTCGCCGAGGCGGCCCAGGTGCACCTGCTGCATGCCATGGGGATCGGTGCCCACCACGAGGGCACCCTCGACCAGCACGGCCACGGCCCAGCCACCCGAGAGCTTCTGCAGGGCATCGACCAGGGCGTTGATGGCCGTGCGCTGCCCGGAGCCGGCCATGAGGGCGAGCACCAGGGACGCCATGCGACCATCCGGAAGCCATCCACCGGCCGAGAAGACCGCCTCGTGCAGCTCCGAGGTGTTGACCAGGCCACCGGCGCACGCCACCGCGACCTCGCCGAAGCGGGTGCGGCCGCGGACCGGTCCGGAGGCATCCCCCGTGCGCAACCAACGCTGAGGCCCGACCGGCGCAGGACGCAGGGACAACGTGCCCTCATCCGCCTGGCTGTGCACCACGCCTTCACCTCTGGCAGGCTGGCCGTCCTGAGCTATGTCCCAAGCGGCCACGAAGGATCGGGCGTGTGCCATCAGGTGCGTCATGTCGTCTCCGGCGTCCTGGCGAACTGCTGCCCCCGACTATGCGGCCCGTGCCCCTCCAGCCACAGAAGAGGACCATGTCTGCCCGCGCCGAACACATCCAAGCCCTCGTCCACCTCATGCACACCACCCCCCGTCCCGGTCAGCCGGCCGTCCTGCGGGCGTGGCTGAAGAACGTCGAGTCCGACAAGGGCGAACAGTGGAACACCGAGTTCGGCACCGACTCGCTGTTCTCGGCCTGGACGGCCACGCCGATGGTCCAGGGCCTGTACGAGGCCAACCGGGCCGTGCTGGCGGAACACCTCGAGGGTCGCGACGGCGTGCAGCTCGTCGAGGTGGGCGCCGGCAACGGCGAGCTGTGGAGGGATCCCCGCTTCGCCACCCTGAAGGCCGACTTCATGGCCGTGGATCCGGTGGCCGGCGCCGTGGAACAGGCCGAAGAGGCGGCCAAGGCCCACGGGTGGAACGCCCGAGGTGTGGTGGGCGCGGTGCCCGGCGTGCAGCTGCCCGAGGCCGACGCCATCGTCTGCTCGCTCACGCTGCACCACGTCGCCGGCTGGGACGCCCAGGAGCGGGCGCGGCATGGACTGACCGGTCCGGGCAAGAAGGAGGCCCTGCAGGCCATGGCCGAGTCCCTTCGGGCGCGAGGCGGCCTCCTGCTCCTCAACGAGGCCGACATCCACTGCGATCTGAGCCTGCCTCCTGGCGATCCCGTGCTGCTCGACCGCATCGTCGACTCCTACGTGCGCCGCTGCGGCATGGGCCTCGTCCGGGCCATGCACGGCGCGCCGGAGCACCTGCAGGCACGCTGGTTCACCATCCTGTGCGAGTGGTGCGTGCGCCAGCTCGACGTGGCGGACGCCAGCTACGCCGATCGCGACGTGTACGAGCTCGACGTGGGCCGCTGGATGGATCTGCTGGTGGAGGGCGGGTTCGAGATCGTGGAGCGGCGGAACACCGACAGCGTGGGGTTGTTCTTCCAGTATGTGTGTCGGGCGGTGTAGGGGCGGGCCTTGGTCCGCCCGTGGACCCGTCGACCAGGGAGCGGACCCGCCACCCAACGAACACCCCGGAGACGCCAACCCCGGCGCCCCAAGGGGCGCCCGTACGTCCAACGACGTGGGCGTCGCCCGCGAAGGCGCGGCTTGGGTCGACACGTACGGGCGGGCCTTGGCCCGCCGGGGCCGCGAACTACCGGTACGTTTCCGGGTCCGCGCCCCAAAGGAATACCGACCGGGCGCCAACCCCGGCGTGTTGGGGTCCTCCGTGCGTTGGTGGCCTCTGTTCACCGCGTCGGATGGCCCGGCTCGCCCCGCCCGTCAGCGCACGGGCTCGCAGGTGGACACGTGCAGCACCTGCCACTCGCCGGCTCCGACGTCGGTGATGTCGATCGCCAGGGTTCCCCGCACGCCGCCTTCGGCGTCGCTCCAGGTGCCGGACCAGCTCTCGACGAAGCCACCGGTATCTCCGCTGGGGCCCGTCTCTTCCCGATAGGCCACCAGGTAGCCATCGGCCCCGTAGGTCCACTCACCCTTGAAGGACGACACCGACGGGAAGCTTCCGCTGTCGGTGTAGCCGGTGATCCGACCGTAGGTGTCGTAGGTCCACGTCCACTGCCTGCTGCGGTCGGAGGCGGTCGCCACCAGGGGCCTTCCCTGTGCATCCACCGTCCAGTCGTACCCGAAGCTGCCTTCGCCCCCCTCCTCCCGGTGGTCCACCCACGTGAAGCCTTCCAGCAGGCCATGGGCATCGTAGCTGTTGGTGTACACGATCTCGACGTCGCCCTCCGTCGACATCCGGGTCAGCTCGGCCACGCGATCCTGCGCGTCGAAGTCCCACCGGGTCAGCCACATGGGATCCCCGTCCGAATCCAGGGCCGTCTCGTGGGCCACCAACCGTCCGTCCACCTGCTCGTAGGTGACGTCCCGGTCGTACGCGCCAACCTTCCACCAACGATCGTCCCGCTCCTGGACGAGCCGCCCCTCCTCGTCTCGGACGAGCTCCCGGCGGCTCTCGGACGCGTTGCCGCCGTACCACGACTGCTCCGCGAGTCGCCCATCCACGAAGGTCCGGCTCTGGTTCGCGACGGAGTACTCCGCGACGATGAGCTCATCGACCACCTGACCTGTGACGGCGCCGGTGCCGACGATGGTGGTGACCACCGCGTCGGGCGAGGACTTGCCCATCCACAGCTCCCCCAGCGCGACGCTCGGGTCCTGGACGAGCACCCGCTCCACCGGGACCGGCCCGGGACCATCCACGAGCTCCTGGTGGCGGAACTGCGTGACATAGCCGCCCACCCACTCGTCGACCTGGCCATCGCCGTCGTTGTCCACGCCGTCGCAGACCTCGTCGGTGGCCACCAGTGTGTCGCCGGTCGCGATGGGCTGCTCGTCCTCGGGGGGCGTGCAGGCGGACAGCAGGAGGACCAGGGTCACCAGGGGGCGGATGGCACAGGACGGCATGGGAGGGCTCCAGGGTGTGCGAAGGCGCCACAACTAGCGCCGCGACACGACGTTCCCCAGCAACCCCATACCTTCTTGACCCCCGCCACGAGAATGCGCGACGGCAGCGCCTCCCCGTTCGGGAAAGCGAAAGCCATCCCAGGGCGCCCCAAGGGACGCCCCCACGTCCAATGACATGGGCCCCGTCCGCAATGGCGCGGCTTGGGTCGACACGTACGGGCGGGCCTTGGCCCGCCGGGGCCGCGAACCAGCGGTACGTTTCCGGGCGCGCGCCGCCCAAGGAAGCCCCCGGCGACGCCAACCGGGGCGCCCCAAGGGACGCCCCTACGTGACGTTCGCAAGCCACGCCGTCGCAGAACCTTCCCGAACGTACAGCCGGTGCCCACCCCGGCGCCCCAAGGGGCGCCCGTACGTGTCGGTTGAAAGGGACGTCAGCCCTCCGCGAGGGCTTCCAGCTCTTCCCACCGATCATACGCCGCCGCCAGCTCGTCCTGCTTGCCGGCCAGCGCCTTGTTGAGGTCCGCGACCTCGTCCGCCCGGTCCCTGTAGGTGGCGGGATCCGCCAGCACGCCTTCGAGATCCTCGATGGCCTGCTCCAGCTCCTCGATGCGGCCCGGCATCGCCTCCAGCTCCTTCTTGTCCTTGTAGGACATGCGCTTCTGGTTGGCGCGTTTCTCGGCCTTGGCGGCCTTGTGGGCGGCCTTCTTCTCGGACTCGCCCTTCTCGGCGGCCGCGGCGGCCCGCTTGGCGGCGGCCTGGGCGGCCTCGGCCTCGCGCACCTGCAGGCGGGACTCGTAGCGCATGATGGTGCCGTCCTCCTCCACCTTGAGGATGGACGTACACACCCGGTCGAGGAAGGCGCGGTCGTGGGTGATGATGATGGCCGAGCCGTCGAAGGTGAGCAGGGCCTCCTCGAGCACGCGCAGGGTCATCAGGTCGAGGTCGTTGGTGGGCTCGTCGAGGAGCAGCAGGTTGGCGCCCTGCAGCATCATCCTGGCCAGCAACAGGCGTGCGCGCTCGCCACCGGACAGCAGGCTGACGAGCTGATCCTGGTGGTGGCTGGGGAACATGAAGCGCTTGAGGAAGCCTGCCACGTGGACCCACTCGCCCCCGACCTTGACCTGGTCGTTGCCGTCGCCCGCCGCGTCGAAGACGGTGTCGGTGAGCTTGAGGCCGGTGCGGTGCTGGTCGAGCATGGCGACCTTCACCTTCGGGGAGACGGTGATGTGGCCAGAGCTGGGCTCGAGGCGGCCGGCGATGATGTTCATCAGGGTGGACTTGCCCGCGCCGTTGGGGCCGAGCACGCCGATGCGCTCGCCGCGCAGGAGCGACAGGTCGAAGCTGCGGAACAGCGTGCGGTCGCCAAAGCGCTTGGAGATGCCGTGCATCTCCAAGAGGGTCTGACCCGTCTTCAGGCCCGTCTTCAGGTTGAGCGCGAAGGTCTCCTCCTGCTTGAGCGGGCGCTGGGCCTGCAGCTCGTCGAGGCGCTCGAGGCGGGCCTTCTGCTTGGTGGACCGGGCCGCCGGCGAGCGGGACGCCCACTCGGCCTCGTGGCGGATCATGGCCAGGCGGGAGTCCTCGGCGCGCTGCAGGGCGGCGCGGCGCTCGGCACGCTCGATGAGGAAGTCGGCGTAGGAGCCGTCGTAGGAGATGGCCACGCCGTCGTCGATCTCGACGATGCGGGTGGCGACCGCCTCGAGCAGGTAGCGATCGTGGGTGACCACCACCAGCGCGCCGCCGTAGTTGAGCAGCCAGTCCTGCAGCCAGTCGATGGTCTCGGCGTCGAGGTGGTTGGTGGGCTCGTCGAGGAGCAGGATGTCGGGGGCGTCCATCAGGGCGCGGGCGAGGGCCACCCGGCGGCGCTCACCACCGGACAGACCGGCCACCTTGGCATCCCGCGGGGGGGCACCGAGCTGGTGCAGCAGGGCGTCGAGCTTGTGGCCGACCTCCCAGCCCACGGTGTCGAGCTGGTCCTGCATCTTGCCGGCGGCCACCATGTCTCCGGATTCGAGGGCCGCCTGGTAGCGCCCCATCAGATCCTTGTGCCAGGCCAGCGCGGGAGCCACGGCGTCGGCGACGGTCTCTCCCTCCAGCACCGGGTTCTGGTGCAGGATCGCGAGCCGCCCGCGGGTGCGCACGGCACCACCGTCGGCGGCCTCGACGCCGCCCATGATCTTGAGGAAGGTGGACTTTCCGCAGCCGTTGGGGCCCACGAGGCCCACGCGCTCGCCCTTCTCGACCCTCAGATCGGCGCCTCGCAGGATGGAACGGTCGGCGTAGACTTTCTCGATGTGATCGGCGACGAGGACGGACACGGGCACTTCCGGGGCAGCAGGAGGGGGTGGACCGACCTGCTGATAACCGGCGGCGTGCCGTGAGGCGTGGGCTCACGGCACTCACGGTGCCTCGACGAGCACCTCGGGGGCATCCGGGGCATCGGACAACGGCCACTCGCCCCGGCACTCGGATCGGACCCAGGCCACCTCCGCGTCCGTGAGCGGCGAGCCCGAGGCCTGCACGACATCCACGAAGTATTTCTCCACCAGTGCACGGGCCTGCTGTCCCTCGGGCGTGTCGGTGCGGGTGCACCAGTGCTCGAGGAGCGCCGCACGGCGGTCGGCCGCCGGCTGATCGGAGGCCCACAGCTCCTGCATCCACTGCCACTTCGCCATCAGGGTCTGGACGAAGGACTGCTGCATCACGGCGCCCTGCCACTGCCTCAGGTCGTCTTCGGCGGCCTCCAGCACCCTTCGCTTCTTCGGGTTCATGCGGCGGTCGGCGACCACCGCGGCCGCGGGATCCAGGCACAGGAGCGGGTTCGTGCCGGACGAGGTGGCCAGATCCCGTGCCCTGGCCGGAAGGTTCGACTGACCCTCCTGGTCCCCCACCCGGCCCGTCGGCGCGGAGGCCATGGGCAGGCCCCCGACACATCCACCCTGGAGGGGCACCTCGCCGCCGAGCACCGGCAGCGTGACCTTGGGCGGGGTGCGGGAGAACCGGACGCCTCCGTCCGGCGTGAGCCACACGCTCGGGTACCAGGAGGTCTCCGGCCGGAACACGGTGCCCCGGCGGCGCACCTTGCCCTCCTTGTAGCCGAGACCCCGAAGGGTCCGGGAGAGCCGCTCGAAGGTGGTGTCACTGTGGACCTCGACCACCTCCGCCAGCGCTTCCAGGCGCTCCTCGAGGGTCTGCTCCTCGGCTCCCGCGTCCGCGGGGTCCTCGGCCACCGCAGCCGGCTCCGGCTCCGGCTCCGACGCCGGTGCCACCTGGGCCTCCGGCTCCGACGCCCATGCCACCGCCAGCAGCCACAGTCCCGTCATGGTCGTCATGGTTCCACCTCCGGCGTCCACGGAAAGTGTACGCCACACGGCGCGGAAGTCCATGTTCGATGGGGATTCACGTGGCGTGGTACGGAACCGGCCGCCCCGCTTCAGGGGACGTCGGCGAGAGGCTCCGACGGAAGGTCGATGGTCCACTCCCCCCAGCACCGTGCCCGGGCCCAGGCCACCTCGTCCGCGGTGAGTGGCGTGTCGGAGGTCTGGACATGGTCCTGCAGGAACTTCTCGACGAGCTCCCGCGCCTGGTGGCCCTCGTCGCTGTCGAGCCGGCTGCACCAGTGGTCGAGGAGCAGGGCCCGGCGATCCTCCGCCGGTGCATCCAGCGCCCACACCTCCTGCAGCCAGGACCAGCGGGCGATGAGGGTCTGGACGAACTGGACCCTCGCCAGGGATTCCTGCCAGGCGCGCAGGTCGTCACCGGCCGCCTCGAGGATTCGCCGCTTCTTCGGTGCGGTCCGCCGCTCCGACGTGGCCAGGCCGAGGAAGTCCGCGCAGACGGTGGGCAGGTGCTCCGACTGCTGCACCCAGTCCCCGTTCGCCCATGCCTCGATGTCGTCCGGAAGCAGGATCTGGGGCGTGTCGGTCGGCACGCCGTCCTTGCCCTGCAGGATGGCCTCCGGGCTCGCCAACCAGCACACGTCTGCCCGTGGATGGGGACTGTCGTTGAGCAGCGGCACCGTGAGCCGGACCGGCCCCGGGGCGAAGGCCAGGCCACCGTCGTGCAGCAGCCACACGCTGGGGTGCCATGGCACGTCGGGCCGAAACACCGTTCCCCTCTTCCGGTGACGTCCCTCCTTGTAGCCGAGGCCCTCGATGGCCCGCTCGAGGCGCTCGAACCGGGTGTCCGAGTACACGGTCACGACGGCGTGGGCGTCTTCCAGGCGCTCCTCCATCGTCCGTTCGCCCCCGGACGTCGGCTGCTCCTCTTCCGCGAAGACCGCCCCGCTCATCCACAGTACCCACGTCCACCCCATCGGCTTCCTCCTGCGACCGGGGACTACGCCAGGCATCGCAGGTTCCTGCGTCACGGGATGTCCCGTTCCGGCGGGCGGGCCTCACCCCACCTCACGGACCTCCCGGTGGGCCGCGACCTTGCGCTCGATGGCGTCCACCACCGGCTCGCACAGATCGATGCCGGCGTAGCGACTGGAGTCGACGAGTCCGCCGGGCGCGAAGACGTTGCACTCGACGATGGCCGAGCCGACGATGTCGAGCCCGACGAGGAACAGGCCGTCCCGGCGCAGGATGTCGCCCACGTCCTCGGCCATCCGGCGGAGGAAGGGCGTGAGCGGGACCTCGTGGGTCGACGCGCCGAGGTGCACGTTGGAGCGGAACTCCCCCTTCGCGGGACGGCGATGGATGGCGGCGAGGTGGCCGTCCCGCTCGATGACGCGCCCGTCCAGGAGCAGCAGGCGGGTGTCGCCTTGGGGGGCCTCGGGCAGGTAGGCCTGCACCATCAGCGGCCCCTGCCGGAGCAGGTTGTCCACGACGGTGGTGCGGTTGGGATCGGAAGGCCCCTTGATGAGGAACACGTCGCGCCCCTGGGTGCCCTCGAGGGGCTTGACCACGCACCAGCCGTCGAGATCGTCCATGAAGGCGAGGACGGCGTCACGGTGTGCGGAGACGAGGGTCTCAGGCCGGGTGTGGGGTGGAAGGCAGCTGATGTACAGCTTGCTCGCCGCCTTGGACAGCCCCTCCGGATCGCTGAGCACGAGTCCGCCGTTGTCGACGTGGCAGCGGAGCATGCCGAGGAGCGCCTCGTGCAGCCCCGGGCGATCGTCCCGACCGGGACTCGTTCGCACGAGGATGACGTCGATGGCCTCCATCGGACAGGGCTTCGCCTCGGTCTCCCGCACCGCTTCCACGCCTTCCTCGTCGGCCTGGTCCATCTGCACCGAGCGGGCGCGGGCCCGCAGCTCGCCGTCCGGGGCCATGTCGACGTCGTGGGCCTCCGCCACGTGGACGCCATGACCTCGCCGATGCAGGGCTGCCATGAGGGCGACAGTGGTCTGGTCAGGCTCCATCGTCGCCACGTCATTGACAAGCACCAGCACGTCCATCGCCGTCCACCTCGTTCCCGGGCCCTGCAGGTTGGATCGAACGAGGTGGCGGGCTGCTGGAGACAGGGCTCCGCCGGACGCCAGGAAGATGCAAGCAGATCGCCGGCTCCAGGGCTCGGGGGAGCCCGGTGCGCTACGTGCGGGCCTCCTTCCACGGGGACACCCCTCCCACGCCCACATCCGAGGATGCAGGCGAGCCCCCGTCGGCCCCCCGGAGCTGTCATGAAGCGCCTCTCCTTGCCCCTGTGCCTCCTCCTCGCCGCCTGTGTGCGGGAGGACATCATCGAGAACATCGACCCCCTCGACACCGCGGAGGATACCGCCAGCTTCGGTGAGTCCGACACGGGCGCGCCCGAAGACACCGGCGTGGTCGACACCTCGCTGCCCGTGGACAGCGGCGACCCGGTCGACACGGGAGACGTCGAGGACACGGGCGACGTCGAGGACACGGGCGACCAGCTCGACACCGGCAGCGATGTCGACACCGGCAGCGATGTCGACACCGGCAGCGATGTCGACACCGGCAGCGACGTGGACAGCGGCGACGAGGCCGACACCGGCAGCGACGTGGACACCGGCGACGGGGCCGACACCGGCAGCGACGTGGACACCGGCGACGAGGCCGACACCGGCAGCGACGTGGACAGCGGCGACGAGGTCGACACCGGCAGCGACGTGGACACCGGCGATGAGACCGACATCGACTGCCAGCAGCTGCCCGAGGCCGGCTGGGAGCATGCCAAGCCCCCGTCCTGGAGCGAGTCCCGCTGGAACCGCGACTGCTGGCATCCCCCGGGGCAGTCCAAGCGATAGGTCACGCGCCACGGGTCATGCAAGACATCTCTTTGGCATTGACCCGCGGGATCCTTCGGCGGAAGATGGGTCGAAAATCACGCCCAGACTGATCTTCCCACCCGCCGGAGCCCCGGATGCGCCGTGTCCGCGCCCTCGTCCTGTCGACCACCGTGGCGCTCCTGGCCGTCTGGTGGTGGATGCCCGACGCCGCCCACGAGGTCGCGACCGCCCATGCCCTGGCGCCTGTCGAACGACCTTTGCAGGCAGTGGAGACCCCGCCGCCGTCGAGAGTGGGGCCCCAGCCCAGCCCGCGCGTGTTGCCGCCCCGGCCGGCGCCCGTCCCCGGCCCTGCCGAAGCCCCCACGGCCGTCCGGGAAGCAGGCCCCTTGCCCTTCTTCGATGGGTCCAGCGACGCGACGAAGGACTTCATCCGGCGGAACATCGGCCAGCTGCAGCAATGCTACGAGCGGATGCTCAAGGAAGGAACCATCCCTCACCGGCCCCTCATGGTCCAGACCAACCTGCAGCTGGTCCGGGGACCGGAGAGCGCCTTCTTCGAGGTGACGATATCGCCGCTGGGCGAGCCCGAGGACGCGGACACCAACTGGGTCGACGAGCTCGAGGACTGTCTCGCGACGCGCTTCGGCGCCCACCTGTTCGCGCCGGATTCGGTCGAGTCCAGAGCGCAATTTCCCTTCCGCTTCAGCCCAGGTGTCGAAGACACCGGCACCCACTGATCCCTCCCTGGAGACACCATGAGAGCCCTGTTCCTCACACTTCCCGCCATCCTCGCCCTGACCACCGGCTGTGCCGGCGAAGACTGCACCACCCCCGGCGGCAAGGTCATCCCCCACGGAGAGAGCGCCCTCGACGACGAGGACTGCAACACCTGCACCTGCGACGACGGCGCGCTGTCCTGCACCGAGATGGCATGCCCCGACTCCGGCGACTCCGACACCTGACGGGTTGCCGGACCCAAGCGCCGCTGCCCATCCCCAGCCCCCGACACACCCCCAGTTCCCTCCCGGAGAGATCATGAGAGCCCTGCTCCTGTCCCTGACCCTCGCCCTCACCGCCTGCGACGCCCCCTGCACCCTGGGGGACGGCACCGAGCTCGAGAATGGCGAGTCCGCGCCCGCAGGCGACGGCTGCAATACCTGCACCTGCGACAACGGCGAGCTGGCCTGCACGCTCATCGGGTGTGTGGACTCCGGGGACTCGGGGCAGGCCGAGGACTGAAGGCAGGACAGCGCCGTGGGGCCGCTGCGCTGCGCGATCGTCCCTGTTCCCCCGACTTCCCGACTGCTGCCTGGACTGCCACATGAACGATGGAACGAAGAAGGCTGTCGTGGCCGCAACGACCATGCTCTTGCTCGCATGGCTGCTGACGCAGCGCCCTGAGCCCGATGAGGCTGCCACGCCGCAAGAAGGTCGGGTCGTAGAGCAGCCGGCGCGTCCCCTACGCACCGTCGAGCCCGCCCGGGCCGCTGCCGGGCCAGCCGCTGCCTTGCCGCCAAGCGATGGGCCAGCTGCCGAAGCGCCCCCGCCTGCGCCTTCCACGCCCGAAGACCTTCCCTTGTTCGGTCTCGACAACTTCGTCGAGGTCCAGAAGGCCTACCTGCAGGAACCGATGAAGGCATGTTTCGTCCACGCGCTTCGAGGTGGCTTCCTGGCGGACGAGGCTTCGTCACGCATCGTCCTACAGCTCGAACTGGCCCAGGGGCCCGAGTCCGCCTTTCTGGACATACTCAATCCACCAGAGGACCTGCCCGTGGGCACCGAGGACCTCGTGACCTGCCTTCGCAACCAGCTAGGTCAGATCCGCTTCTCCCCCGCCTCCGAGCCCTTCGAGATGGACTGGCCGCTGATCTTCAGCGCGGAACCGGGAGGCGAGGACACCGGTGGGGAGTGACCGGGACATACAGCGTTCCCGGAAGATGTCACAGCTTGCGGTCCGACCCCTGCTCCCTGCTCTCGACCCCTGCTCCCTGCTCTACTCTCGGAAGATGTCACAGCTTGCGGTCCGACCCCTGCTCCGACCCCTGCTCCTCTGCTCCCAGCGGAAGATGTCACAGCTTGCGGTCCGACCCCTGCTTTCGACCCCTGCTTTCGGGGAAGATGTCACAGCTTGCGGTCCGACCCCTGCTCCTCGCCCACGTCCCGGCGGCCTACATGTCGAACGAGCAAGTCACATGGTCACCACCTTTCAGATGACGAGTTCAGCCAGACTTGGCCTGGCGCACCAGAGGAACGGAGAAACAGAGAAAACGGAGAGAGCCCAGGGCTGAAAAACCCTCTGCTTTCTCCGTTTCTCTGTTTCTTGTATGTCGGAGCGGCGGCTGGCCACGGCCAAGTCTGGTCTGTGTTTGAGGCCCCGAGCCTGTCACAGAGATGAGCATGCACGAGTGGCCAGTCGCCCCCCTCCCTTTGGATAGGATGGGGGCA
>JARACJ010000009.1 GCA_028767165.1 Proteobacteria bacterium DTSAM18
TTACCTTCCGAAGAAGGCTGGCTCGTGTCAGTGACACGAGTTGTGTCATCGACGGGTTCTCACCCACTCACTATCTGCATTTCAAAGACCGAAGACCAACCGTTGTTGGCTTCGCTTGCCTGCTTTCATTGGCTGCCCGGCTGAGCGCCGCGCCGTCAGGCCCACGCCTTTTAATGGCTCCTGGGGGCATCTGGCAAGCGATTCGGCCGACTTTTTTTCTGGACCGGGAGGGAGGCTCGGACGCCCCACGCTTTTCGCGTGACGCGGGATCCCCAACGACTCCTCCACGGCCAGTGCCGCCGGGCGGATCGCCCGACGGCCTCCGGATCAGATGCCGAGCGCCTGACAGTTGTCGGGCTGCGTCCAGACCAGCGTCACGTCGCTGTCGGTGACCTCGTAGCGGAACGCGAAGTCATGGCTGACGCCGTCGGGGGTCGTGAGCGTGGTGGTGCGTGCGTACACGTCCACCACCATCACGTCGTCGTCGCCCGGGTACACCATGACATCGAACTCATCCTGGCTGGGAACCTCGTTGAAGACGAGATCCATCGTGCCCTCGCCCGTGAGTTCGTAGGTGGGGCAGTCTGCCCCGTCTTCGGCCAGGGGCCGGCTCAGGGCCATCTCCGTCACCTCGGGGAGCACCAGATCGAACGACATGAGGGTGTTGGAGTCGGTGCACATCAGCCGCCCCGAGAACGAGGTGGTGGCACGCCCCAGCGCGTCCTCGAACGGCTCCATGTCGCCGTTGTCGAAGGCCAGTGCCCGGGCGTCCTCGGGTTGATCGCCGCAGACGACGGGCCCCCCACAAGCAGCAGCCCACATGGTCACACTCAGGATGGCTCCCACCCTCTTCGCATCGTGCTTGCGCATCAGTCGTCCTCCCCCCCGGGGTCCGTTGGATGCGTTCCGTCACATCCACGTACCGGATGTCCTCTCGAGGATAGCAAAGGGCGATGACATGCGGAGGGAAACCATCACTCCCGGGGCCACCAGTCCGGCGGCAGGATGCCGGGGAGCAGTGCGAGGATGGTTCGGCTGTGGGACATGGAGAACTCCGGCCAGGTGAGCGGCACAAGGGGATGGTACGAGGATGCCCCTCGCGGCGTCCACAGACGATGGCCCCCCACGACCTGGCCAGCGCGCCACCCGGCCGCGACACACCACGGCGTCCATGAGCGTCCCGTGGGCGTCGCACGAGGAGGCCTCGAACCGTCCATTTCTGTCGTGGCCCACGAAAGCCCGCAGTCGCTGTACTTGAGTCGGTTTGTGGAACAGTGAATCCCTTGGTTTCCGGCGCCGCGGGCTTCACGATCCCCCTGCCATCAACCGCAGGAGGCCTCCATGAACGCCGTCACGCCCAAGCCCTACGCCAACCCCAACACCGAGGGTTCGCTCGTCCACTTCAAGGCCCGCTACGACAACTTCATCGGCGGTGAGTGGACCGCGCCCACCAAGGGCCAGTACTTCGACAACATCACGCCGGTCACCGGCAAGCCCTTCTGCCAGGTGGCCCGCTCCACGGCGGAAGACATCGACAAGGCCCTCGACGCCGCCCACGCCGCCTTCGCCACCTGGTCGAAGACCTCGGTGACCGAGCGCGCCACCATCCTGAACAAGATCGCCGACCGCATCGAGGCCAACCTCGAGATGCTGGCCGTGGCCGAGACCTGGGACAACGGCAAAGCGGTGCGCGAGACCCTCGTCGCCGACATCCCCCTCACGGTCGACCACTTCCGCTACTTCGCCTCCGCCATCCGCGCCCAGGAGAGCGGCACGGGCGTGCTCGACAACCACACCGTGGCCTACCACTTCCACGAGCCGATCGGCGTGGTCGGGCAGATCATCCCCTGGAACTTCCCCATCCTCATGGCCGCGTGGAAGATCGCCCCCGCCCTCGCCGCGGGCTGCTGCGTGGTCCTCAAGCCGGCCGAGCAGACCCCCGCGAGCATCATGGTGCTCATGGAGCTCATCGCCGACCTCGTGCCCGCGGGCGTCCTCAACGTGGTCAACGGCTTCGGACTCGAGGCCGGCAAGCCCCTGGCCCAGTCCGACCGTGTGGCAAAGGTGGCGTTCACCGGTGAGACCACCACCGGCCGCCTGATCATGCAGTACGCCTCGGCGAACCTCATCCCCGTCACCCTCGAGCTCGGCGGCAAGTCCCCCAACGTCTTCTACGACGACGTGTGGAGCACCGACGACGCCTTCCGCGACAAGGCCCTCGAGGGCTTCACCCTGTTCGCACTCAACCAGGGCGAGGTGTGCACCTGTCCGTCCCGCGCCCTCATCCAGGAAGGCATGTACGAAGCGTTCCTCGAGGCCGCCGTGGCCCGCACCGAGGCCATCAAGATGGGCAACCCGCTCGACCCCACCGTGATGATGGGCGCCCAGGTCAGCAACGATCAGATGGAGAAGATCCTGTCGTACATCCAGATCGGCAAGGACGAAGGCGCCACCTGCCTCACGGGAGGCCATCGCGTCGACCTCGGGGGCGAGCTGTCCGGCGGCTACTACATCAAGCCCACCATCTTCGCCGGGCACAACGGCATGCGGATCTTCCAGGAGGAGATCTTCGGCCCCGTCGTGTCGGTCACCTCGTTCCGTGACCACGAGCACGCGATGGAGATCGCCAACGACACCCTGTACGGGCTCGGCGCCGGCGTCTGGACCCGCAACGTCAACACCGCCTACAAGGCCGCCCGCACCATCCAGGCCGGCCGCGTGTGGCAGAACTGCTACCACCTGTACCCGGCCCACGCGTCCTTCGGTGGCTACAAGCAGTCGGGCATCGGCCGCGAGACCCACCACATGATGCTGCGGCACTACCAGCAGACCAAGAACGTGCTGGCGTCCTACGACGAGAACGCCCTCGGGTTCTTCTGATGTCCGAAGGTCTCGGGCGCGTGCAGGCCACTGCGGCCGCACGCGCCCTCATCGCCGAGCTGAAGGCCGAGCACGGTCCCCTGATGTTCCACCAGTCCGGGGGCTGCTGCGACGGCAGCGCGCCGATGTGCTTTCCCGAAGGCGAGTTCATCATCAGCCACCGGGACGTGCACCTGGGCACCATCGAGGACTGCAAGGTGTGGATCGACAAGACCCAGTGGGCCACCTGGTCCCACACCACGCTGACGATCGACGTGGTGCAGGGTCGCGGCGCCGGGTTCAGCCTGGAGGCGCCGCGTGGGGTGCGCTTCCTGACCCGTTCGGAGGTGTGCCGGGTGGGGTGAGCAGGCTGCCCCTGTCGCCTCTCGCACAGGGGCCCACCGCCCGGGAGGCGGCCCCTCCCCCACCCCAAGAACCACCACGCCGGGATGAAGCGGCGGGCCCAGCCCGTCCGCTCGATCCCGGCGACAGAAGACGGCACCGCCCGTCTTCTACCAGTTGTACCGGACCTTCAGCGTGAACCGCCGACCGTCCCGGTTCTCGGTGACGGTGTTCTCGCCGATGGTCACGCGCCGCACGCTGTCGACCAGGTTCGTCGCACGGAACTGCAGGCCGAGGCCCTTGTACAGCCGCGTGTTCAGGACCACGTCCAGCGAGTTGTAGGTGCCCTCGTAGCTGTCGGGCAGGCCGAGCGAGCCGACTTCCACGATGCGGGGACCCACGGCGTTGAACAGGATGGCCGTGTTCAGGCCGAGGTCCGGGTTGTCGTAGCCGAGCTGGGCATTGACCATCCACGGCGACTGGCCCTGCAGGGCGCGCTCGGGGTTGGTGTTGATGCCGCCCGCCTCCTCACCGAGCTGGACCTTCGACTGGATGAGGGTCGCGTTGGTGGCGAAGTACATGTCGCGCAGGGCCTCGGACATGAAGCCCAGACCCTTGCGGACCTCCGCCTCGATACCCACGTTGTAGGCGCCGTCGGCGTTCTGGAAGGTCGTGGAGGGGTCGGCCCCGATGACCACCACCCGCTCGATGGGGTTGCTGAACCACTTGTAGAAGGCCGAGACACTGACGACGTCGGCGTCCTGGGGGAACCACTCCCACCGCAGGTCGACGTTGTCGATGGTGGCGCGCACGAGGTTCGGGTTGCCGAAGGTCTGACGACCACCGACCACGTCCTTGAAGATGGCGGGCGACAGCTCGCGGAACTCGGGCCGGTTGACCGTACGACCGTAGCCCAGGCGCACCTGGTGGTTCTTCGGCAGTACGACCGTACCCGTGACGGCGGGCAGGATGTCCACGTCGTTCAGGCCGGCGTTGACCTCCTCGCCGTTCGGGTTGAACAGCTCGAAGGTGGTCACCACCTGCTCGTTCCACTCCATGCGGGCACCGGCCATCAGGGCGAGCCACTCGGTGGGCTTCGCCTCCACCATGCCGTACACGCCGAGGAGGTTCTGGGCCGCGAGGTAGTTGTCCGTGCGCTGGGTGATCTCGTTGAACTGGAAGCCATCGCTCCCGATGTTCTGCGCCGTGAAGATGTCCTCGGGACGATCCTGGCCCAGGACGTCCTGATCACGGCTGATGGGACCGCGGTGCATGAACTTGTAGCGTCGCGCCGTGACCTCGCGATCCTTGCGCATGTAGGACGCGCCGGTCTTCACCTTGAACTCGGGCATGCCGAGGTCGAGGGGCACCTCGAAGTTCACCGCACCGGACCAGGTGCGGTCCTCCGAGGTGGAGAAGAAGCGCTGGTTGCCGTCCGGACCATCATCGAGGAGGAACAGGCCGGGCTGCTCCTCGTCGTAGCGGGTCTGCCGGCGGTCGGGCTCGATGCGCGTGGCGAGGGCGTAGCCGGCCCGCCAGTCCATCTTCGTGCCCTTGTCACCGAGCTCGTGCTCCCCGCGGAGCTGCTCCGAGAGCAGCATGCGCTCGACCCACCGCAGGCGGGTGACCTTGATGTCGTTGTTGCCCTCGATGTCGAAGCCCGAGTAGGTCCGGGTCTCGTCGTCGGTGAAGCGGAGCACCAGGGTGGTCGACTCCACCTTCTGACCCTCGCCCGGCTCGGCGCCCATGGCGAGCATGCCGCCGAGACGCACGCGACGGGTGGTGTCGCGGAAGTTGAAGTCGGTGCGCTTGATGAGGTTGTCGCCACCACCACCGAGGCCCCAGTCGGTGTAGCGGTACTCGTCGAGATCCCAGCGGTGGTTGTAGTTGACCGCCGCCAGCACGCCCACGTCACGTCCGCCGATCTTGAAGCCGGTGCCGGCGTTGCCGGAGATGGACACGTCGGGACCCAGGTACTGGTCCTTCGCGCTCCACACGTTCGGCATGGACTCGCCGAACGCCTCGAGCTCCGAGGCGGTGTAGCCCCGGTCGCTGAACCGGTCGCCTTCCTTGATGAGCTCGGTCTGGGAGGCCGCCGCGACGTTCTCGGGAAGCGCGCGCGTGCCGCCGTCGATGCCCAGGAAGTCGGTGGGGCCGCCCTGGTAGCTCTGACCGGTCTGGAAGGTCTGGCCCGGGGTCACGCCGGTGCCCACGCTGATCTGGTAGACCGGCGTCTTCGGGAAGGACCGGGTGCGCAGCTGCACGAGACCACCGCCGAACTCGGCGGGGAGGTTGGGCGAGAAGGTCTTCTGGACCACCACGGAGTCCAGGACGGACGCCGGGAAGAGGTCGAGGGGGACGATGCGGCGCTCGGGCTCCGGCGAGGGAATCGGACCCCCGTCGAGGGTCGTGGCCGAGTAGCGATCGCCCAGGCCACGCACGAAGATGTACTTGCCGTCCACCAGGGTGAGGCCGGTGACGCGCGCCAGGGCGCCGGCCGCGGTGGAGTCACCGTTGCGGGCCATCTGCTCCTGACCCATCACGTCGGCGACGGCCGTACTGTCGCGGCGCTCGGACATGAGGTCCGCCGTGGAGCCCGCCACCTTGGGGGCCCGCACCATGAAGTCCTCCATGGCGAACCCGGAGGGCACCAGCGAGACGCTCAGCGTGGAGGTCTGCTCGGCGAGGATCTCCACGGCGTCCATGCGCTGGGTGGCGTAGCTGGGGGCCAGGACCGACAGGTCCCACTCGCCCGCCGGCAGCTCGAGGGTGAAGCGGCCTTCGGCGTCGGTGGTGGCGTCCCGATCGATGCCGCGCACGTAGATGCGGGCACCGCCGATCGGCGAGCCGTCGTCGTCGGACACGACCACACCGGTCACCGTGCCGGGCGTGGCATCGAGATCGATGGCGCCCTCCGACTTCGCCTTCGTCGGCTCCTCGACGAGCATCGGCAGCGGCGCGATGTTCGGCGAATACGTGAGCAGCACCTCCGTGACGCCGCCCTCGAGCACCTTGATGTCGCCGGCGCGGGTGAACTCCTGCTGAGCATCCCGGGCGAACACCTTGTAGGTGCCCACCGGCACCTCGATCTCGAAGTAGCCATCGGCGTTGGTGACCGCCTCGACGTCTCCCACCTTCACGATGATGCCGGACAGCGGCGCACCGTTCAGGTAGTCGAACACGAAGCCCGACACGGCGCCGCGCTGCACGACAGGCGCAGACTCGGCCGGAGGAAGCTCCTGGGCGGAGCCCGTGACGGGAAAGACGGCGACCAGGGAGAGGATGGTCGCCAGTCGGAGGGAATTCATCGACAACCTCCCACCTTGTCCGCGCACTTCTGCATGGCTTCGCGGAGCGTGGTGGCATCACGGAACCAACGAGGGTCCTCGATATCGGTGAGCCAGGTACCGGCGGTCTCGGTGTCTCCGAGCTGGAACCAGGCGTAGGCCAGGCCGTAGGCCACGGCATCGTCTTCTGCGAGGCCGAGGCGCTCGAGACGACCGCCGAGGGCGGTGGCGCGGGCCCAGTCCTGCCCCTCGAGGAGCAGACCCAGGCGCTGACGGGCCTTCTCGACCGGATCGGCCACGCGGCTGTTGAGGTACAGCGCGCGCTCGATGTCACCGGCCTGACGGAAGCACTCCGCGGCGGTGACCAGCAGCGTCTCGTCGAGCTCGGCCGCCACCTGCAGCACGTCGCCGGCGGCCTTCGGGCGTCCCATGTCCAGGTAGACGCGGGCCAGGGCCGTGGCGACCTCGCTGTTCAGGGGGTAGCGCAGGCGCGCCTCCTCGAGCAGCGGGATGGCCTCCTCGTGCTGACCGGCGCCTCGAAGCGCCTCACCCAGCGTGATCCAGTCTTCCGCGGCACCGCCGGCGGCCAGGATCTCGCGGCCGAGCACCAGGGCCTGGTTGTACAGGCCCATGTCCACCAGGAGCATCATGCGCTGCCGGGGCAGGTCGATGTCGCCGGGGAAGTAGGCCTCGGCCTGGGTCAGGATCACCCAGGCACCCTCGGTGTCGCCCTTCTTCCAGGAGGCGCGGCTGCGCAGCATCCAGAAGGCCCGCATGGTGGCCAGTGCCTCGCGACCGGGCTCGAGCGCCTCGATGGCGCCGTCCCAGTTCTCGCGACGGAGCTGGACCTGCGCGAGGTGCAGGCGGATGAGCGGGTCGGCGCCCTCCTGCTGCAGGGAGGTCTGGAAGTCCTCCACCGCCGCCTCGTCGTTGCCGAGCTGCATCTGGGCCATGCCGCGGAGCATGTAGTAGCGGGCCAGATCGAGGTCCTTCGTCGTGACGTCGGTCTCGGACAGCACCGCCACGGCGCGATCGGGGTAGCCGTCCGCGAGGAGGCGGGAGGCCAGGGCCAGGGCGTCGACATCGGCGTCGGCCGCGGCTTGCTGGGCGAAGGCGTCACCGCTCAGGTGAACCCCGCCGGACAGCAGGGCCACGAGGGCCACCACTCGGTTCCACTTGGTCCACATGGCTTACTCCAGTTCGAACCGCAGGGTCTGACGGACCCGGGTTGCGACGTTGCGGCCTTCGTAGGTGGCCGGCTGAAAGCGCCACTGACGGAGTGCCGCCATGGCGGACTCCTCGAAGACGCCGGAGGGAGAGGCCTCGAGCACGCTCATGTCCTGCACGGAGCCATCGGGGCCCACGAGCATGCTGACGGTGACGTACCCGGTGATGCCCTTGGAGCGGGCCCGGCTCGGGAAGCTCGGGGCCACACGGCTCATGGGCTGGGGCGGCGAGTCCACCGAGTCCTCGGTCATGACGACGTCGCCGACATCACCCAGCAGGGAGTCGGTGGCATCGCCGAGGGCGCCCGACAGGCCGGGCAGACCGAAGCTCAGGCCCGACAGGCCGGCGGCCAGGTTCGGCATCGGCGGCGGCGGCGTGCGCTGGGGCTTCGGCTTCGGCTTCGGCTTCGGCTTCGGCTTGGCCTTGGGCTTCTTCTGCGGCGGCGGCGCGTCGAACTGCACCTCGGCGGTGTTGTCCGGCTTGGGCGGCGCCACGAGCTCGCCGTTCATGATCGCCATGAGGCCGAGGGTGAGCACACCCCCGAAGCCCATGGCCAGGACCGCTGGCAGTCGGCCGGCCCTGCGGATGGTCGGGGCGGTCACGTCAGGCTCCCTCGGCGTCGGTGATGACGCCGACGTCGTTGGCACCGGCGAGGCGGCACTGGTCGACCACTTCGATCAGCTTCTCGGAGGCCACGTTGCGGTCGACGATGACCAGGACCGCGCCGTCGGCGCCGTCGCGGAGCATGTCGCGCACACGGGACTGCAGCATCCAGGGCTTGACCGGGGCGTCGCCGAGGTAGACGGCGCCGGAACGGTCGATGGACACGCGCACGGCCTTGCTGTTGGCGGCCTCACCACTGGAGGCGCCCGGGCGCTCGATGTCGAGCTGGGCATCCTTCACGAAGGTGGTGGTGACCATGAAGAAGATGAGGAGGATGAAGACCACGTCGATGAGGGGGGAGATGTCCACATCGGGCTTGGTCGACTTCCGTCGTGATTGGAAAGCCATCAGAGTGCTCCCTTGCGGGACAGGCGTTCGACCGCCTGGTCCAGCTCGTCTTCCAGTTCCGTCTGCTTGCGATCGAGCAGCGCGCCAATCAGCAGGCCAGGCACGGAGACCACGAGACCCATCTGGGTCGAGATCATGGCCTCGGAGATGCCGGCGCCGATGCCGCCGCCACGGCCGAACAGGGTCATGGACCCCAGGCTGTCGAAGGTCTCGATCATGCCGGTGACGGTTCCGAGGAGACCGGCGAGGGGGGCCACCACGACCACCGCACGGACGGCGGAGGCGTTGCGGCGGAACATGTCGTAGGCAGGTGCGGCTGCCGCGCGGATGGAGGAGGCGCTGCGGTCATGGTCCGGGCGGGCCGACGCCTCGGCGACGACCAGCTTCAGACCGAGCTCGAGAGGCCGGCTGGCCTCGTCCCGGGCGGCATCGAAGCTGCCACGGGCGCCTCGCAGGGCCCACAGGCGGTAGCCGAGGCCGTACCACATCAGCAGTGCACACACGATGAGCAGGGGGCCGACGAAGCCGGCCGCCTCCATCGTCTCCATCAGGGCGTTCATGCGTTCGCCTGCTTGGCGGTGATCTCCTGACCGGCGTTGCGGCGGGAGATCGCTTCGTTGATGAGGCGCAGGGCGCTGGACTCGGCGCGGGCCACCACGCCCTCACCCCAGCCGGACAGCAGGTTGCCGCCGAGGAGCGCGGGGATGGCCACGATGAGACCGAGCTGCGTGGTGACCAGTGCGGCGGAGATGCCGCCGGACAGCATGCGCGGGTCGCCGGTGCCGAACTCGGTGATGATGTCGAATGTGGCGATCATGCCGGTGACGGTGCCGAGCAGACCGAGGAGCGGTGCGACGGCGGCGGCCACCAGGATGGCGGCACCGTAGCGCTCGACCCGGGGCATCTCGGCGAGCAGGGCCTCCTGTGCGAGGTCCTCCATGGAGCCGCGGGACATGTCGGTGTGGCTCATCACGCGGGCGACGATGCGGGCGGCGCTGCCCTTGGAGGCCTCGAGGCGCTTCTGAAGGGCGGTGGTGTCGGCGCCCTTGGAGAAGGCGTCGATCGCGGCGTTCACCAGCTCCTCGTCGCTACCCGCAGCACGCAGGGTCAGGGCGCGCAGGCCCATGAACGCGAGGGCGAGGAAGCCGAGGCCGATGATGACGTAGCCGACGACGCCACCGGCATCGAGCACGTCCTGCAGGGTCTTGGGGGGACGCTCCTCGATGCGCTTCTTGCGGCCCTCGTGCAGGTAGATGCCCAGGGAGTCGGTGGCGGTGCCGGAGGCGATGGCCTCAGCGGAGGCGCCGCCGCCCTGGGACCAGGCCTGGTAGTCACCGTTGCCGGAGGGGATGAGGGCATGGCCGACGCCGTCCTTGACGCCGAAGGTGCCGATCTGGCCGACCTCGATGAAGGTGCCCTTCACCTGCACGCCGTTGGCGTCGAACCAGGTGCCGGGCGCCTGCACCACGGAGGCGTTGCGGCGGATGAGCTTCGCGGCCTCGGACCACACGGGGGCGAACGCCTCGGCGCGGGCCGTGAGGGTCTCGTCGGCGGCCTCCGGGAGCTCGATGCCGGCGTCGCTCAGGGAGCCGGATGCCTGGAAGAAGGCGGAGTCGAGGGCGTCGTCACCTTCGACGGTGGCCGTGGCGCGACGCTCCACGTCCTGCAGCAGGACCTCGGTGTTCTCGGTCTGGATCTGCATGGCCGTGAGGCGTGCCTCGAGGTTGCGGATCTCCGCCTCGGCGGCAGCCTTCACCTTGTCGGCCTCGGCCTTGTGGGCCGACAGGCGCTTGGCCAGGCCGGTCTTCTCGGCGGCGAGGTAGGCGTATTCCTTCTGGTAGGCAGCGTTGAGGGGCGCGGTGGCCTCCTCGACGGTGGGCACCTCGGGGGCCGGTGCCTCCTCGGTGGTTTCCTGGGCCCAGGCGGAGCCCAGCAGCAGCTGTGCTGCGATCAGGAGCGCGGTCATCGGGACACCTCCACCAGTGCCATGGGCAGGTCGAACCAGCCGACGCGGACCTGCTTCTCGAGGTTTTCGAACAGCTCGAGGATCTGGGCGTTGCCCTCACCCTCGACCGCACGCCACTCCCAGCCGCCGTCCTTGCGGACCACGAAGCCGGTCTTGTTGTCCTCGGTGCGGTAGTACATGGCGACCATGCCGAGGCGGCCGACGTCGACCATCTGCTCGGTGCCGTCGGGCCAGGTCACGACCTGACGGTCCACGGCGTTCTCGCGGGACAGGCGGAACTCGTCCTCGACCACCTGCCAGAGACGACCGACGACCTTGCGGGGGTCGGTGGTGCCTTCCTGCAGCTGACGGCGCAGGGCGTTCACCGCCTCGACACGCTCGTCGGTGCGGTAGGGCAGGCCGGCCTTGATGGCGGCCTCGATCTCGTCCATGCCAGCCAGGATGGTCGGGGTCAGGACCTCGGCGGCGATGTCATCGCTGCTGATGACCTCACGCTGACGCTCCACCAGGCGCTCCAGCTCCTCGAGCCGGTTCTCCTCCTGGCGGATGCGGCCTTCCAGCTCGACCTTGCGGAGCTCGAGGGAACGCAGATCGTTGCGAAGCTCCTCCTGCTCCAGCTCGAGGGTCTCCGAGAGCTGCTCGACCTCATTGCGAAGCTCGGCCAGGCGCTCGGCCCGGTCGGACGTGTCGTCCTGGGCGAGGGCGTTGCCCCCCAGGAGCAATGTAAACGCAATGTAAAGACTAGGTGACATGGTCTATCTCCAACAATGGGGGACCCACTTGGGTCCCCCATCAGAAATCTGGAGTCACGTGGCGCCGGTCAGGCCCGGCGCCGGAGCCGTGACGGGCTCAGTTCGCTGCGCTGGTGGTCCAGCCTGCGGTCCAGTCGTCAGCGCCGATGGCGCCGGCGTAGTCGACAGCCTCGAAGAAGCCGCCGAAGTCCACGGCGTCCACGCCCAGCACGGGAGAACCGGACTTGGGTGCGAAGTTGGGGGAAAGCTCGTTGAATGCGTCCTCGAGCATGGGGTCCACGAACTGGTTGCCCACGTTGAGGTTCCGCACGAAGTCGTCCGTGGTGAAGGGCGCAGTGGCGATGACGTTGTCGGACTCGTCCAGCTGCACGTCGGGCACGGCGTTGAACATGGGGGTGGCCGGGCAGTCGAAGAAGGAGTTCTCGACGGTCAGCTCACCGTTCAGGCCCTCGCCGTCCCAGGCGTTGTCGAAGGTGGGGACGTGGTCGATGTCCATGCACCAGTCGTTCCAGCCCATGGAGATGGCGTGGGTGATGTTGGCGGCAGTGCCCTCGCGGAGCAGCATGCCGATGTCGGAGGTACCCATGCCGATGAGGGTGATGTTGGCGATCATCGGAGCGGAGCGGGGCTCGAAGTTGTTGCCGTCACCGTTGTTGTCGGCCTCGATGCCGTTGTCGCCCACGCCCTCGTAGTTCTGGGCGATGACGAACTGGGCCTTGCCCTGCCAGCCGTCGGTCCAGTCCATCAGGTCGTCGCCGGCGCCGGTGAGGAGCACGTGCTTGACGTTGACGGTGCCACCGAAGAACTCGATGCCGTCGTCGGCGTTCTGGTGGACCTGGATGTAGTCGACGGTGGTGCCGGCGCCGACGCCCTGGAAGGCGATGCCGTTGACTTCGTTGGTGTCGTTGATGAGGGTGCCGCCGAACTCGACGCGGACGTACTTGAGGACGCCGGAGTCGTCGTTGACGTCGCCGCCACCGTACTGGCCGGAGCCGCCCTCACCCTCGACGGAGCAGTCGGCGGGGTCGGTGACGGAGTCGCCGCAGGCGTTGGTGGGTGCGCGGCCGTTGATCATCAGGCCACCCCAGTCACCGGTGGCGCGGGAGCCCTCTTCCTTGGAGGAGGTGAAGACGATGGGTGCCTCGGCGGTGCCCTCGGCCATGATCTTGGAGCCGCGGGAGATGACGAGGAAGCCGTCGGTGGAGGTCTCGCCGTACACCGTGGTGCCGGGCTCGATGGTCAGGACGGCATCGTTGCCGTTGTCGTCACCGATGAACACGCCGCCCTGGAGCAGCCAGGCGTGGTCGGCGTCCATGGTGAAGGACTCGGTGATGGTGCCGGAGACGCGGCAGACGGTTCCCTCGCAGGACACGCCCTCGGGGAGGATGGTCATGCCGGTGTCCATGGTGTCCATGGTGTCGGTGCCGTCGGTGTCGCTGTCGGTGCATGCGGTCAGAGCCAGGAGGGCTGCCAGGGAAATCACTTCGATGCGCATGGTGTCGTCTCCTCGATGGACCCGGTGAAGTGGGCCTTTCGGACGCACTGTACTTACGGGCCCCAGGTGACACGTCTCATGCGGCAGGGTGAATCAAAGCAACAGATCTGGTCTGCAACCTGCACGCGCGCGTCACACTGTCACGATGGCGACACACGGATCCGCCAGATCGGGGTCTGTTGGCGTCTATCGTCGATTGGCGATTTGCTGGACTTCACGGCCCCGCCACGAGGCGCCCACGTCCGTCACCGGGGGCCGTGCCCCGTGACGGAAGGCATCGAGGTCCATTCCCTCAAGGTGCGTCTTGCAGGGCCGCCTGTTCGTATGCAGCCTGCAGATCCGACACCCGGGATGACCAGGTCCATCGGGCGAGGACAGCCGCCCTTCCCGACCTGCCGAGACCCTCGCACAGATCCTGGTGGGATGCATGTGACAAGAGCACCCCCGCCAGGGCGTCGATGTCGTCGCTGCCCACGGTGATGACGCCCTCGATGGGCTGGGCGATGGAGGCGGGCACCACCACGGGCACGCCACACATCAACATGTTGAGCAGCTTCATCGGAAAGCCCGCGCAGGTGCGCCGGGGGATGGCCGCCAGGCGGGCGCCGGAGACGAGCTCGCAGACCTGCTCGAAGTCGTCGCAGCGCACGAACCGGCGCCGGTCCTGGGGGAGCCCGGCGACATCCGCCATGGCATGCGCCCGCTCCGGGTCGCCATGGGTCGCCACCACCAGCCCGAGCTCGTCGGTGCGCGCCACCGCCTCCATCAGGCGATCGAGCTCCTGGTAGGCGTCGAGGTTGCCGGCGTAGGCCACCCACGGACGCCCCTGCAGATCATGGCGCACGCGCGCGGCCCGTGCGTCGATGGCGGGGAACTCCTCCGGATCCACACCGGGATGGACGAGCGTGGTGCCGCGGGCACCGAGGGCATCCATCTGATCCTGCGAGCGCCTGGACAGGCAGACCACGTGGTCCGGCAGGTGGCTCGTGACGCCGTCGAGCCGCGAGCCGAGCCGCGCCATCCAGGTGGCCCACCGCTCGTCGAAGTAGACGGGCAGCTCCTCGGCGAGGTTGGTGTGGGGCGTCCACACCAGGGGCACGTCCTTGCCCGCCAGCGCCAGCGCGGCCCTCACCAGGAAGGGGGCCTCCACATGGTGGGCGTGGATCACGTCGATGCGTTCCTGCCGCAGCAGCCGGACCAGCCCGGCGAGCAGCAGCCCGTCCCAGGGCAGCTTGGCCCACTGGGGACCGGAGCCGAGGTGCCCCACCGGCAGCCTGCCGACCGGCACCCGCTCGACGCCTTCGGGCCACGCGCCTTCCCCATACCCATAGGCAGCGAGCCACACCCGATGCCCCGCCGCCGCCAGCGCCCTGGCGAGCCCGCCGGCGTACACCTGCGATCCCTGCAGGGACGGAAAGGGAAACGCCCCCACCGTGAGGATGTTCAACGTCGCGGCATCCGGCATGTGCTCACTCCTGATGCCTGCCCGGTAACGGGCCAGCCCGCCCGGGGCCCTAAGGGGTGTAGGGGAGTGCAGGTGTGCGGGGGCATGGGGGCATGGATCCATGAGGCCATGAAGCATGAGGGCCCTGAAACACGAGGCCATGAAGCATGAGGGCCCTGAAACACGAGGCCGTGAAGCATGAGGGCCCTGAAACACGAGGCCATGAAGCATGAGGGCCCTGAACCACGAGGCCATGAAGCATGAGGGCCCTGAAACACGAGGCCATGAAGCATGAGGGCCCTGAAACATGGGCCAAGAGGGTCAGACCGCAACCCGTGACATCTTCCCCCTCCCTCTCCAACTCCCCAAGACCAGAAAATCCCCCAGGATGGGGGAGTGGGAGTGACGGACCGAGGGCGGCGAGTCTGATTCGGAGTCCGTGGGGTCAGGTCACCGAAGGGGACCGCTCGCGACGAGGGCGCCTACTGGAAGTAGGCAACTGAGGAGAGGGACACCACGGGCCCGAAGCAGGCCGCCGACCGAAGGGAGTCAATCCCACTCACCCATCCAAGTAGATGGGGGAGTGGGATTGACGGACCGAGGGCGGCGAGTCTGATTCGGCGTCCGTGGGGTCAGGTCACCGAAGGGGACCGCTCGCGACGAGGGCGCCTACTGGAAGTAGGCAACTGAGGAGAGGGACACCACGGGCCCGAAGCAGGCCGCCGACCGAAGGGAGCCACCCCCACTCACCCATCCGTGTCGATGTTGGCCATCGCATCGGACACATCGGTGAGCGTGTCACGCATGTTGCCGCCGAGGACGGACAGCGTCGAGACGATGGCGACGGCGATGAGCGCAACGATGAGGGCGTACTCGACGGCGGTGACGCCTTCTTCCTGTCGGAAAAATCGCATGAGCTTGTGCATCTGCCCTCCCCGTGGGATGTCCCTGGAAGCCCGGGTTCGATCCTGCCTGATCAGGCCATCGGATCGTGGCGAAAGAAAAATATCGTCTGACTTCGGTATCAGGACCCGAACCACTTCGGCAGAATACCGACTTCCTTCGGACATGGCCACGGAAAATCCGCAGCCACGCCAATATCCCCGCCTGGAGCGCCCCAGCGTCCGTTCTGGACGGCTCGCCGGCTCAGTTGATTTCCTTCTCCGGGGCGAACAGCTTGAGACCGAGTACGCCGCCGAGCACACCGAAGATGCTGTACACGGCGCCTCCGCAGAACAGGCTGCCGAGGAAGCTCACGAACGCGTTGCCGGCGCCGGCCATCTCCGCCTGCTCGGCCGCGAGCTCGAGCTGCTCGATGGTCTCCGGCGGCAGATCGGGAATCTGGGACAGGAAGTCGATCAGCATCTGGGTGGAGGCCACGTCGCCTCCGGCCAGCGACCAGATGAGGCCGCTGATGGCCTGACCGAACGCCGCCATCACGGCCACGATGAGGCCGTAGATCATCGCCTCGGACAAGGCCAGGCCGGCCGTGGGGTTGCCGCGGCAGAACATGCGGACACCGATCGCCGCCGGCAACCACACGCCGATGCAGAAGCAGCAGACGAGGACGCCGCCCACGAACGGAATCGCTGCCAGGACCGCCGCGACCGCACCGACGATGACGGCGTGCTTGAGGTAGCCCTCGGAACTCAACCCACCTGGCATCATGCCTTCCACTGTGCCTCCCACCCCATCGGGGATGTCGTTGCAGCTTGGATACCACGAAACCGGGTCGGTACGCTCCCCATCACAGGTACCGATGTTCCCCGATGCGGCGGGAAGCACGGAAGCTCCCTTCGAACCGGTTCACGCCATCTCCGCGCATCCGGGGGGCATGGACCTCGAGATAGGCCGTCAGATCCTCACGGGATGCCACCTTGTAGGTCACCGTGAACCGCTTCCAGCCCTCGTCGTCGCCTTCCCAGGCCACGAGCTCCGCCGACTCGAACCCCGGCAGGGTGAGCATCTCGTCGATGTGGGGCCGGAGCCACGCCAGGTAGTCTTCGACAACCGCCGGCTCGACCGACAGATTCACTTCGTAGATCGCCTTTCCCATCTCGCCTCCCGGAACGCCGGATGCCTGCATCGACCACACGCCCCATCCTGATGGACGGCGCCATGGGCACCGCCCTCGAAGCACAGGGTCTGCACCTGCCCGAGGGACCCTGGTCGGCCCACGCTGTCCAGTACCACCCCCACACCGTCCGGGCACTGCACGCCGCCTACGCACGCGCCGGCGCCACGCTGCACACCGCCGCCACCTTCCGCACCCAGCCCTGGATCGTCGGCGAGCGCGCCGGTCCCCTCACCCGCCTCGCCACGCACCTCGCCCGCACCGCCGTGCCGAGGCACCACCGGGTGGCCGGCTCGATGGCCCCCGAGGCGGACTGCTACCTCCAGGCGCCCCTCTCCTCCACGGCCCGCCGAAACCACCTGGCCATGGCCCGGCTGCTGGCCGCGGCCGGCGTCGACCTCATCCTCGTCGAGACCTTCGCCAACCTCGACGAGGCCCTGGTCGCCACGGAGGCCGCGCTCTCCACCGGTCTGCCCGTGTGGGCCACCCTCACCCCGGGACCGTACGGTGACCTGCTCGGCCCACGGGAGCTCGCCCGGGGCGCACAGGCGCTGCACCGGGCCGGGGCGTCGGTCGTGGGGGTCAACTGCCTGCCCAGCGCGAGGGCCCTGCGCTGGCTCGAGCCGCTGGCCGCCCTGGGGGTCCCGTGGGGTGTCCATGCCAACGCCGGCCCTCGAACCGACCATCGGTGGTCCGACCAACCGCAAGGTCCCGCACGATTCGCCGCCGACGCAAAGTCCGCCTGGCAGCTGGGTGCCTGCTACGTGGGCGGCTGCTGCGGCACCACGCCATTGCACATTGCACATATGGACCGTACGCTGAAGGCTTCCTAGGGGGAAAGAGTGGTCCAAGCCTGCCGATGAGGCAGGAGTGCGCCACACGACCCCACACTTCCATGGAGACCTCATGCGCCGTCTGTTCCACATGATGAGCCTGAGCCTGCTGGGTTCCGCGGCCTGGGCCGACGAACCCGAGCCGCAGGTGGAGGTCCGCGAGGATGGCTCCGTGGTGGGTCGCATGCTCATCGAGGAAGCTCCCGAAGACGTCAAGGACGCCCTCATGCCCGCCCAGACCCAGGGCAGGCCCCCCACCGGCGTCATCTCGGTCGACACCACCACGAACGGCCGCTGCATCGACATCCACCGTCGCACCAAGGGCCTGATGAGCCCGCTCGAGATGGACACCCGCCTGTGCCCCACCGGCACGGGATGGCAGGAGCACCTCGTGAGCTCCGACGACTTCGCCAAGTACAACACCACCTGGCACGTGCGCCAGGCGCCCGGCGGACACTCCTACGTCGAGGTCCGGGTCGACTCGGCGGTCAACCTGAAGGTTCCCGAGTCCCTGAAGCACCGCACCACCGCCCAGGGCATCCGCGACGTCTTCACCAAGCTGATGGATCAGCTCTCCCGACGCTGAGGCCCCTGGCGTCCAGGGCGCCTCGGTACGCCACCCGCGCCTTCTCGGGACCTCCCGACGAGGCGCGGCGTCCGTTATGGTGGACGCGACCCACACGAGGCGATCCATGGCGCAGCCTGTCCCCAGCCCCGACCAGCGCAAGGCGCTTGCCGCGCTCCTGATGGAGCACCTGCAGAACCTCCCCGTCCAGCGGGCGCTCAACCAGCAGCTCCCCACGCTCGCCGTGCGCGCGGCCCGGGACATCCAGTCGTCCGAGACCCAGACCCAGGCACTCGTGGATCGGCTCGACGCCTGGCGCGACATCGCCCGTGAGGAGGATCGCACGCTGCGGCAGATCCTCCCGCCGCCGGCCATCGAGCTCGCCACGTCGCTCGCTGCGTACCCCTGGCGCATCGACGAGAAGACCTGGATGCGGCTGATGGACCACCCGGCCATCCGCTCCCTCCTCGTGAGCGTCCTCACCCGCAGCCTCCACGCCTTCACCGACCGCATCTCGAAGCTCGACGAAGGCCTCCTCGGCGGTCTGGGCTCCAAGGCCGTGTCCACGGGCCGGGGCCTCCTCGGCGGTCTGTCCGGTGCGGCGCGGTCCATGGTCGGCAACGTGCGCTCCGAGATCACGCAGGCCATGGCGTCCAAGGTCAAGGAATTCGCCGCCGGCGCCGCCGACGACACCATGGCCTCCATCGCGGGGTGGCTGTCCTCCCCCGAGCACGCAGAGCAGCTCGCCGAGCTCCGCGTGTCCTGGATCGGGCTGCTCCTCGACACCCCGGTCAAGGAGCTGGCCTCCCACGCAGACACCTGGTCCACCGAGGAGCTGGTGGGCCTCACGCTGCAGGCCCTTCGCAAGGCCGCCGACGACCCACGCACCCAGAAGGCCCTGTCCGAGGGCGTGGCCGGCATCCACGCCCGCTTCGGTGACGAGACCGCCGGCTCCTGGATCGAGCTCCTCGGCCTGCAGGACCTCGTCGCCGACGCCACGGCGGAGCTGCTGCAGCCCCTCATCGACGACTTCCTCGACAGCGAGGGCTTCTCCACCTGGTGGGGCGAGGTCCACGAGGCATGATCGCCCTCGCCCTGGCGATGTCCCTTCAGGCCTCGGCCCAGGAGCCTCCCGACCCCTGGGTGCACGCCCTGCGTCCCGGCCGCGTCGACCAGCTCGATCGGCGCCGCCGGTCCTTCCGCCTCGGCTGGTCCGGTGGCACCGCCGACGTCTTCGTCATCGACGAACAGGGCCGCCAGACCCGGATCGCCGCGTCCGTGCCGCCCCCCTACACCACACCGCCGCTCCCCGCGGGCAGCCGCTTCCTCGTCCGCCATGGTGGAGGCACGAGCGAGCCCCTCGCCGCCCCCGACCTGCTCGAACCCGTCGACTTCGCGGCCTGGAGCGGCCGCGGCCTGCGAGGCGCCCGGGTCTCCAGCCTCGTCAACGCCGGCCAGCAGCTGTGGATCGCCACCCTCGAGGGCGGCCTGTCGGTCTACGACGGCCAGCGGTTCCTGCACGCCGATCACCGCAGCGGTCTGCCCAGCGCCTCCATCGACGACCTCGTGCTCACCTCCGACGGAAGCCGGTGGCTGCTGTCCCGGGAACGCCTGGTCCGCGTGGATCCCAGCGGCGCCGTCGTGCCCTTCCCGGGTCGCTGGACGGACGCCTCCCTCACCAACCTCCCCGATGCCTCCGCCTGGCTCAGCAGCCCGGGTGGTCTGTGGCGCCTCGAGCCCACCGAGGGACCGGTGCAGGTCCGCACGGACGCCTGCGGCGAGGTCCTGTACGTCCCGGACAGCGGCCCGTGGGCCCTCTGCGACGAGGCCTGGCGCCCCCTGGCCCAGCAGGAGAGCGGCTCCCCCCACCTGCCTGCCCCGGGCGCGCTCCGCACCTTCGTCCTCGACGACGCCCTGTGGAACGTGGTGCCCGAGGGTCTGCTGCACCCGGACGACGGCCTCGTGTGGCGACCGCCGTCCGACGGGATCCAGGCCGCCCAGGCCCGGGTGGGCCAGCTGTTCCTCGCCGCCGGCCACGACGGCCTGTTCCGCATGGACCTCGACTCCGAACAGGTCCTGCCGGTGGTGGCCACCCAGGGCTACCACGTGGGGTCCACCTACACGCTCGCGGCGGCCAGCCACCCCAACAAGATGTGGGTCGGCGGCGATGGCGGCGTCGCGCTCGTCGCCGAGGACGGCCAGTCCGCGATGATGCCCCTCGCCCCCCTCGCGGCGGGACTGCGGGTCGTCGACGTCGCCCCTTCGAAGGATGGCGTCGCCGTGCTCGGGGAGCAGGGCCTGTCCTGGCTCGGCCGACGGGCCCCCCGTGGCTGGCGCAACCTCGTCGAGGCCGCCGGCACCGACGGACGCGAGGTCCTGCAGCTCGGACGGGACTGGTGGGTCCGCACCGACACCACCCTGCTGCGGCTCGACCAACGCGGCGATCTGCAGCGCTTCGACACCGGCGCCTCCACCCTGTCCCTCGACGTCGTGGCCGATCGCCTGGTGGTCAGCACCACCCAGGGCATGCGGTGGTGGGTCCACGGCGCCACCCGCCTGTCGAGCGCCTCCGACATCTCCTCCGCCGCGCTGGTCCAGGGCAGCAGCCCCCTCGCCATGTGGCGGCTCGGCAGCGGAACGCTCCACCTCGCCACCCCGGACCTGGAGGAGTCCTGGTCCGTGCCGGGCGCATCCGCGGCCGTGGCCGTGGGCTTCTCCTGCTGGGTCCTCCGAGACGGAGAGCTGTTCGTCCATCAGGCAGGCAAGGACGCCCCCGAGCGGATCCTGCTCGAGGACGCAGACCTGCTGGTGTCCCTCGCGTCTGCCGAGGGAGCCCTCATCGCGGGAGACGCCTCCGGCACGATGTGGGCCCTGCGTGCCGACGGTCGGATCTTCCGGCTCGACCTGTCCGATGCCCTCTCGGATGCCCGGCTCCTGCACCTCGTGCCCGATGGCCCCTCGCTGTGGATCGCCACGAGCGCGGGCCTGTTCCGGGCCGGCGAGCGTGCGCCCTGGCAGCTGCAGAACCCACCCTCCCCCTGACTCAACGGGGCGCGCGCTCCATCAACGCGGGCAGCCCCACCGCCTGTTCGGCCCGCAGCTCCTGCAGCTGCCGCCACGCCTGCGCCGGCGTGGGGGTGTCGAACGGCGACCACCAGACCTCGACCGGTGGCCCCGGCGCCACCACGGCCCCGTCGATGAGGTAGGCACGCGGATCCTCCTCCATGGACGGCACCGGCTCCGGCTCGCGCCAGGCTCCCCGCCCCAAGGCCCCCACCACCGCGTCCTGCCAGGTCTGCAGGGGCTGCGCCATCGTGTGCACGCTGCGGGGCACCACGTGACCGGGCCACCGGACCACCAGGAAGCTCACCCGGCCATCGAGCGGTGACGTGCCCGGCACCGGCACCGAGGACACCCCGGACACCACCCACAGGGTCTCGCGCCGATCCGCCCGGGCCGCCACCGCCGCCATGAGGCGCTGGATCTGCTCGTCCACGTGGGCCACCTCGCCGTGGTAGTCGCCCTCCTCCGACCAGCGATCGGTGGCGGAGAACATCGCGTCGAACGGGATGGGTGCCCGGAACGGCGGGAGGGGATCCGTGAGCTCCACCACGGCCACGAACCGGCCCTGGGTGCCCCGGAGCACCCGCTCGATGCGCTCCACGGCGTCCTGGGCATGGAAGCCAGAGGGGAGCAGTCGCGGCGCCAGCTCCTGGAGCCGGCGGCCTCCCGCGGTGTAGGCCCAACCCGTGGGCCAGCCACCCCGCAGATCCTGCAGGGCGAAGCCGGACACCACGTCGTCCAGGGGCGTGCTCCCGACCCACCACACCGGCACGCCCTCCTCGGCGAGCGGCGTGAGCGCGGTGGCCACCTCCCGGACATGGGCCGCCGGATCGGGGCCGGTGACCACCAGGGGCGAGGTGAGTCCCTGCTCGCCGAGGTGTTCGACCGTGGGCATCAGCTCCTGGGGGTGACGCCACAGATCGGCGCGCAGGCCGTGGACCATCACCCACACCACGTTCGGATGGGACGTGGAGGCGGCGGGGCCATCCAGCGAAGGCCTGAACCACCAGCCTCCGAGCCACAGCAGCGCGAGCACCGCCCAGGACCACAACCGGATGCCGGCGGGACGTCGCCAGCGGAAGAGCAGGTACAGCAGCGAGCCGAGTCCCACGGCCCCCAGGGCCGCGCCCACGAGACCCGCCAGGTGCAGTCCCCCCACGGCCCCGCCCACGAATCCGAGCGGCTCGCCGATGGGCCACCGCCACAGCCGCCAGGTCAGGCGATCCACGGACCATCCGACCATCGCCGCGACGAAGGCGGTCATCAAGGTGACCCAGATCACACCGAGTACCTGCAGTGATCCCAATGCCAGAGGCATCCATGCGATCACCACCGCGGCCTCTGCAAGCCCCACCTGGAGCGCAGCGCCGAGCCAGCTCGTACGGCTCTCCAGGGGCCTCAAGGGCACATCCTCGGTGGCGACTTCCGGAATTGACACACCTCACCCGTCGGCTTTGATATAAGGCGCCCCGCAACCGGGGTACCGAAACGGAACCCCACGAAAGAGCAATCGGTCGTTCTTTCGGACATTCCCCCACAACGGGAGCCCAAGATGGCAGAACACACACGCACCCTGCTCGCGGTTGTCACCGGCAGCCTGCTGTCTTCGATGGCATGTGCCGAGGTGCTCGTCCTCACGCCTCTTCTCCCCTCCCGAAACGTCGACATGGAGCGGGTCCATGATCTGTTTACCCTGATGAGCTCCGAGCTGGAGTTCATGGATGGCGTCGACGAGGTCATCGAAGTCCGCAAGCCCCCCGCATCCTTCACCACCGAGTGCCTGGACTCCACCCGCTGCCTCGGCTCCCTCACCCGTGAAAACGAGGGCGAGGTGCTCCTCACCGGTACCGTGAGTCGCGCATCCGACGAGCTCGTGCTCGATCTGCGCTACTACGATGCCGGCATCAACCGCATCGTGCGGCGCAGGTCCTTCGCCCTGTCCGAGGACTCCACCGAGATGGTGCGGCAGATGACCCCCACCCTCGTCGAGATCCTCACCGGCACCTCCCCCATCGAGGCGCGCAAGGAGGCCGAGATGGTGGGCGTCAGCTTCGAGCAGGAGGACGACTTCGACTTCGCCACCCCCGTCGAGACCGTCCGACCCACCACCATCGCCTCCGTCGAGCCCGAGGAGCCCGCCGCCCCCGCCGTGGCCTTCTCCTTCGGCAGCACCGTCGACACCGTCACCTTCGAGGACGAAGAGGGCGACGACTTCGCGCCGGAAGACGAGGATCTCACCAGCGGCGACGATCTGGTCTTCATCGAGGAGGGCGGCGACCTCGAGGAGCACGAGCAGATCGAGACCCGCGCCTCCGCCCTCAACCTCGACGAGGGCCGCAAGCCGGCGCGGGCCCCCCGGCAGGAGCGCGCCTCCTACAGCGGGGGCAGCACCTACACCCGCACGCCCAGGTCGTCCGCCGAAGGCAAGCCGCCGGCGGTCACCGTCGGCCTCGGCATGGGCTACGGCCGCTACGGTCTGTACAATTTCATGGCCCCCTCCGCCCGCATCGACGTCCGCGCCTTCAAGAGCCTGTACGTGGGCGCGGGCCTCGACACCTACATCGTCAAGCGCGAGGAGCGCGTCGAGGGCACCGGCGACACCACCATCGCCACCCACGCCTTCTTCCCGCTGAGCGCCGGCGCCACCTGGCTGTTCTCCGCCCACAAGACCTTCCGTCCGTACCTCGGCGCCGATGTCCAGCTGGTGCAGAACGCCTACTCCACCACCCCGAGCACCGGCGACAAGTCCTACCACTGGGCCGTGGGCGGTCGCGCCCGCCTCGGCACCCACGTCATGTTCAACAAGTTCGTCGGGTTCATGGCCGAAGCCAGCGCCGGCGTCCTGAGCAGCCAGCACTGGTACATCGTCGACAGCCGCCTGCCCGCCACCGGCTTCCACTTCAACGCACGCGGCGGCCTCATCCTCGCCTTCTGATCCCGCTGGCCGCCCCCACCCGCTAGGATACTCCCCGCCCACACCTGAACACCGGGAGTCTTCGTGCTGAGCTGGGGGAACGTCCTCTGTCTGCTGCTGGGCCTGGCCCTGCCTCTCGGGCTGCTCCTCGTGGCGTTCCGGCGCGGCCTGCGGCCCATGGCGTCCGCATCCGCCTACCGCAACGTGGCGTGGAAGCTCGGCCTCGACGCCGACACCCGCGGGCTGAGCCTGCAGGGCTACCTGCACCAGCGGCGCCTGTTCGTCGGCGAGGTCACCGATCTCGACAGCCCCAAGCGCTCCCGGCGTGTCGATGCCTCCCTCGATCTGGTCTACCCGCTCGGTCTCGGGCTGTACGTCAGCACACGTCCGCCCTCACGTCCGTGGCGCCGGGGCAAGCCGTCACGCTTCACGCTGGACGACCCCACCCTCGACAAGGTGCTGAAGATCAAGGCGTGGCACCCCGAGCGCACCAGGCCGCTGTTCACCGAGGCGGTCCGGTCGGGCATCGCCCAGCTGCTCCACCAGGGCGCCGCCATCACCATCACGGACCACTGGATCCGCCTGCGTCTCGCCACGCCCCCGACCTCCGACACCGCGCTGTACGGGCTCATCACCACGCTCAACCGGCTCGCCCTCGCCCTCGAGGAGGCCCGCACCGCCATCGCGCCCTCCGAACAGCTGTCGCCCCACCTTCGGGATGTCGGCGCCCTCGGTGCCCGGCTCGGCCTCGTGCTGCAGCCCAACCTTCCGGCCCTCGACGGCACGCTCGAAGGCGCCCACGTGCGGCTGCTGTGCAACCCCACCCCCGACACCGTCCTGGTCGACATCCACGTGGACTTCCCACCCCACGCGGCCACGGGGCTCCTGTTGCAGCCCCAGGAAGGCAGCGACGCCGGCATGCCGCGACGGGGCCAGGACATCCTCGTCGGCGACCCGGCGTTCGACGATGCCTTCATCATCAAGGGTTACGACCCCCGACGGATCCGGGGGTTGTTCACGGACGACGTCCGCGAGGCGCTCACCGACCTGCAGACGGTCGGCGACGTGGCCATGACCGACGGCCGGCTGTCGGTCGAGAACCTGCCCATGGACATGGCCGTGCTCGAGCACACCACCCGCACCGCCGCGCGCCTGGCGGCCGCGCTGAGCTGGTGAGACGGGCTCAGTCCTCGTCGGAGAACCCGAGCACGTCGTCTTCCTGGACCACGCGGATGGCCGACTTGCCCTCGACCTCGTAGCGCTCGACCCGGCCGTCCTCGATCAGGCGCTCGAGGGCCCCACGGCGGGCGTCGGCGTCGGCCACGAGATCGTGCGACTTCCAGCGGTGCACGAAGTAGTGCCCGCCGACGAACCCACCGCCAGTGCCGAAGTGGGCCTCGGCCCGCGCGAGCTCCCGGTAGACGAGATCGTCGAGCTCGGAGGCGTCGGCGGGGGCCTCGGAGGCCACGCCGCTGCCCAGGGGCTCGGAGCTGAAGTCGGTGAGGTTCTCGGAGAGGTCGAGCGTGGACCACGCCGACCGCACGAGGCCCTTGGAGATGCCGATCTTGCCGAAGTTGGCGACCCACACCTTCTTGCCCATGCGGTGCAGGGTCTCGACCGCCGGCGCGAAGTCGAGGTCGCCGGAGAACAGCACGGCCACGTCGAACGCATCGATGGCCGCGAAGTAGACCATGTCGGCCACCAGCGAGGTATCGACGCGCTTCTCGCGGGTGAAGGTCTCCACCTGGTGGCAGCTGCCGCACTGCCAGGTGCCCGCGTGCCGGGGGAAGCGGTGCACGAACATGCCCGGGATCCTCTCGACGTCGGCCAGCAGGTCGGTGAGCGTACGGCGGGCGTGGCCCTCCTCGCTGTGGGTGGGCACGCCGGTGTAGTAGTGGGCGGCCACGAGGTCTTCGCCACCGACCTGCTCCACGACCCAGTCGAGCAGCTCGCGGTGGTCGACCCAGCGGTCGCCCGCGGCGCGCCGCAGATCCTTCATGTGGTTCTTGCCATCGATGAAACAGGCGACACGAGAAGAGGACAAATCAGGCTCCATAGACAAATGCAGGGGCCTACCTAGCCCATCGCGGCCTGCTCGCCACATCGGTCCCGAACGCACGAAGGGCCCGCCCCCGCGAACGGAGGCGAGCCCTTGTTTGTGCCGGGTTGGGGTCAGCCCTGCTCGGCCACTGCGCGCGCCGCTGCCTGCTCCAGCAGATGCTGCAGGCGACGGCCCACGGCGGGGGCGTCCTTGAGGTGGCCCTCCATCAGCATGGCGTCGTCGAGGAGCAGCCGGGCGATGGGCTCGGCCGCCTCCTGGGCACCGGCCTCGTGCAGGGCGGCGAGGTTGCGGATCAGCGGGTGCTTCACGTTGAGCTCGAGGTGACGCTCGGCGGCGAAGCCGGACTGGTTGGCCTGGGCGAGGATGCGCTCCATCTGCGAAGACACGCCCTCGGCGGCATCCACGAGCACGGCCGCGGAGTCGGTCAGGCGGCTCGAAGGACGCACGGAGGAGACGGCGCCGTCGAACAGCTCGGTCATCCAGGGAGCCAGGCCGGTGAGGTCGGCCTTGTCGGTGTCGTCGTCCTCGTCGTCGAGGTCGAACTCTCCACGGGCGATGGACTTGATCTCCACGCCGTCGAACTCGGTGAGCACCTGGGTGAGCCACTCGTCGACGGTGTCGGTCAGGATGAGGACATCCCAGCCCTTCTTGCGCAGGATCTCGAGGTGGGGCGACGCCAGGGCGGCCTCGCGGGACTCCCCGGAGAGGGTCCAGATGGTGTCCTGCCCCTCGGGCATCGCGTCCTTGTACTGCTGCAGGCTCATCAGGCCCGTCTCGTCGTCGTGGGACAGCGCGTTGAAGCGGAGCAGGGGCAGGATGCGCTCACCGAGGCTGTGGTGGTCGTGGTAGTACCCCTCCTTGATGAGCACGCCGAAGGCACGCCAGAACACCTCGTAGGGGTGCTCGTCCTCGTCTTCCGCCTGCTCCCTCTTGGCGAGCTTGCCGAGGTCCTTCAGGATGCGCTTGGTGAGGGCGTCCTTGATCTTGCGGACCACCGGGGTCTTCTGGACCATCTCGCGGGACATGTTCAGGGAGATATCCTCGCTGTCGACCACGCCACGCACGAAGCGAAGCCAGTCAGGGAGCAGCTCCTTGGCATGCTCGCTGATGAGCACCCGGCGAGCGTACAGGCGAGGACCGCGGTCGGCCTCGGGGAAGAAGAGATCGTGGGGCCGGTGCTTGGGCACGAACAGCATCGCGGCGTACTGCAGCGGCGTGTCGACCTTGAAGTGCACGCGCATCAGGGGGTCTTCGAAGTCGAAGGCGAGCGCGTGGTAGAAGTCGGCCGCCTCCTCGTCGGTGACCTCGCTCGGGCGCTTCAGCCACAGGGCCTTGCCGCTGTTGGCCTGGGTCTCACCGAGGAAGATGGGCCAGCTCAGGTAGTTGGAGTGGGCCTTGATGATGGCACGCAGCTTGTCGTCGCTGGCGTACTCGGTGGCGTCCTCGCGAAGGTGCAGGGTGATGGTGGTGCCGCGGGTGGTGCGGGAGCCCTCCTCGATGGCGTAGGTGCCGTCGCCCTTGGACGACCAGCGCACCGGCGCCTCGCCCTTGCGGGCCGACAGGGTGTCGACCGTGACCTCGTCGGCCACCATGAAGGAGCTGTAGAAGCCCACGCCGAACTGACCGATCAGCTCGGGCAGCTGCTCCTTGCCCTGGGCCTTGAGATCCTCGAAGAAGGCCTTGGAGCCGGAGCGCGCGATGGTGCCCAGGTTCTCGATCGCCTCCTCCTCGGTCATGCCGACGCCGTCGTCTTCGAGGGTGATGGTGTTCGCTTCCTCGTCGACCGTGATGCGGATGCCCGCCTGCTCGCCGGCGATGGGGTTCAGGCCCCCCTCGGTGAGCTCCAGGAACCGCACCTTGTCCAGCGCGTCGGCGGCGTTGGACACGAGCTCCCGCAGGAACACGTCACGGTTGGAGTAGACGGAGTGGATCATCAGGTCGAGGAGCTGCTGGACTTCGGCCTTGAAGCCATGGGTGGTGGCCGTCATGGTCATCTCCGATGGGCTGGTCCCGGACCGGTGGCCGGCGGGACGGATTCAGACGAGAGAAGGGCCCCGAGAAAACGAGGCCTGGGTGCTCGGGCCGCGGCAGGCGCCACGCCCCATGTCACGGCCATCGTAGACACACCTCACGGAGCGACAACCGGGCATGAAAACGGCCCCAGGAGCGCACGAGAGCGTTCCAACAAAAAGCGACACCCTTGTCGTGACGCCCCGGGTCGGGCAGCTTAAGGACCCATCTTGTCCCGATGGCGTGGGGTTCGCCCACGCTTCCACAACCAAGCGCACGGAGTACCGACATGGGAATCGTTGGCAACAAGGCACCTGAGTTTTCTGGCGACGCCGCCCTGAACGGAGAGGTCACCCAGATCTCCCTCGACAGCTACAAGGGCAAGTGGCTGGTGCTCTTCTTCTACCCCCTGGACTTCACCTTCGTCTGCCCCACCGAGATCGTGGCATTCGACGACGCCCGCGCCAAGTTCGCTGAGGCCGGTGCCGAGATCGTCGGTGTGTCCGTCGACTCCGTCCACACCCACCTCGCCTGGACCCGTACCCCCCGCAACGAGGCTGGCGTCGGCAACCTGGGCTTCCCCCTGCTGTCCGACCTCGGCGGCCGCATCGCCTCCGCCTACGACGTCCTGAACGGCGACGTGGCCCTGCGCGGCGTCTTCGTCATCGACCCCGAGGGCGTGGTCCAGTCCGCCACCGTGAACTTCCTCCCCATCGGCCGCAACGTCGACGAGGTCTACCGCACCCTGAAGGCTGCGCAGTTCACCCGTGAGCACGGTCAGGTCTGCCCCGCCAACTGGCAAGTGGGCGACGATGGAATGGACGCGACGCTCGAGGGCGTTGCCGAGACCATCGGCTGAGAAAAGTAGGCGTCGCGACCATTCCATCGTCGCGGCGGCCGGACTGCTCGGCCCAGCACGGCCGGGGCTTCGTTGCTGCGCTTGGCCTGTACAGAAGTACAGGCCGGCGCTGGCGCCTCGCCCCGACCGCGCTGGGCCTTCGCATTCCTGGGGAGTGCCGTGAAGGCGGCCTGCTTGGCCCAGCACGGCCAAGGCTTCGTTGCTGCGCTTGGCCTGTACAAGAAGTACAGGCCGGCGCTGGCGCCTCGCCCCGACCGCGCTGGGCCTTCGCATTCCTGGGCTGGCTGTTCTGGCGTGCTTCCCTGGGATTGCGTTCGCGTTTCTTGGGCGGTGCCGGGGCGGGTGATGTGCCGGGGCGACGCCCGGCCGCCTTGGCACGCGGGGTTCTTCGTCGCTGCGCTCCTCGCCCCGCACGCACCCTGACGGCCGGGCTGGCGGTGGTGGCCGTGGGTAGGGCTCGCGCCGAAACAGCCTCACTCCCCCGTGACGGAGCCGACGCCCCGCCCCCCACGCACCCTGACGGCCGGGCTGCCTGTGGTGGCCATGGGTAGGGCTCGCGCCGAAGCAGCCTCATTCCCCCGTGACAGCGCCGACGACCCGCCCCCCACTGTTCCAAGACACAAAAAGGCCCCCAGGAGAAGGGAGGCGGGTTCACGGACCGAGGGCGGCGAGCGGGATGCACAGGCACGGGGCCAGGTCCGAAGGACCGGTCAGGAGGAGGGAGCCTACTGGAGGTAGGTGACCGACGACGGGGGCCGCGTGCCGAAGCAGCACGCCGACGCCCGACGGGAGTGAACCCGCCTCACTTCTCCCGAAGGATGACGTCGAGGTAGAACTTCACCTTCGTCAGCAGGCGACCCAGCGCGTTGCGGTGGATGTCCTTGCGCAGCCAGGTGAGGGTGCGGCGCTCGAGGTGGTAGCGGTCCCACTTCTTGGACTCCCGCTGGGCTGCCTTCGCCACGGCCTCGTCGACGTCCTTCAGGGGCTCCCACAGGGACTCGCGGGTGTAGCCGTAGGGCTCGAGCATCTCGTCGGTGATGCCGTGGAGCATCTCCTGGAGCATCTTGATGCGCTCCGGGTTGTGGGCGACCTGGCGGGCCCACTTGTGCACGGACTTCGTGTTCGGCTTGCTGTCGGCCTTCACGCCGATGGGATCGCCGAGGCCCGCGACCTCCATCTTCTTCTGCCCGTAGTGGATCATCTCGGGCGTGTACGCCATGTCGGCGGCCTCGCAGATGGCCCGCAGGGCCTTCTCGGGGTCGGCCACCAGGTCTTCGTAGCGGACGTGCACGAAGTGCTTCACGCCCGGGTCCTTCACGAAGTCCGACAGCGCGGGCACGTAGCGCTCCACGATGCGGTTGTGGGCCCAGGCCGCCTTCCAGTCGTTGTCGAAGAAGCTCTTCGCGAACGAGCTGAAGATGGCGAAGGGGTGCCGGGTGAGGATGACGAACACCGCATCCGGGTACAGCTTGCGCATGAAGGGCAGGATCAGGCCGTAGGCCGGGGTCTTGTCCAGGAAGAAGCGCTTGCCGGTCGGCTCGAGCATGTCGCCGTACATCTTGTCGGTGTACGCGCGCAGGGCGTCGAGGTAGGCCTCCTCACCGCCGGGCATGTCGGCCACGAACTCCTTGACCGCCTGGGCGGCCTGGTACTGGTCGTAGGGAGCCTTGTCGACGTAGCCGTACATGCCCAGGTGGGCGATGGGGGTGAGCAGGTGGGGCTCGGGACGGGTGTAGATGTCGGGATGCACGTTGAGCATCCGCATCAGCAGCGTGGTGCCGGAACGGGGGGCACCCACCACGAAAAACATCCTCTTCGACATGTCCGACATGACAGACTCCTACGCGTGACGCGCCTCTAACCGACCTGCCCGAACCCTCCCATCCAAACGCCCCATCGAGGAAACGACGCTTGTACGACGCGAAGGACTACGGCCGCCGGCATCCCCAGTGGCACCGCGAGGATGCCGCCCACAAGGCACGCCAGATCGCACGCACCCTACAGCATCTGGGCTGGGAACCCCGAACGGTCCTCGACGTGGGCTGCGGCAACGGCGAGGTCCTCCGGCAGCTCGAAGGGCTGATGCCGGGGATCCAAGGCTCCGGTTGGGAGGTCCACGACCACCCCCTCACCCTCGCCCACCCGTCCGTCCGGCAGCGCCTGCACCATGGAGACCCCGTGGAACACGGCGCAACCGCCGATCTGCTCCTGTGCATGGACGTGGTCGAGCACATCCCCGACGACGAGGCCTTCGCCCGCCGCCTGCAGACCATCGCCCCCAGGGCCGTCTTCCGCTTTCCCCTCGACCTGTCCGTGTGGGATCTGCTCCGCCCCGGCCGCCTGCGCCGCGTCCGCCCGGAGCTGGGCCACGTCCACGTCTACACGGCCGAGCTCGTCCTCGACCTTCTTCGTCAGGCCGGCTGGCAGGTCGAGCACCACCACGTCCACCACGTGCCGGTCCTCGCCACCTCGGGCCGCCGCATCGCCTCCTCCCGGCTTCGAGGGGCCCTGGAGCGGTTCACCCCGGCCGCCGCGGCACGCCTCCTCGGTGGCTTCAGCCTCATCGTGGGCGCCTCATCCGTACCAGCCCCGAGCAACCCGGGCTGAACATCTGTCGATGACTTCAGCAAGCGCTGGAGAACCGTCGATGCACGCCCCCACTCCCCTACGGGATGCCTGGAACCTGAGCCGCGAGATCCTGGGTCCCGCACCGGCCCACCGTCGCTGGCTCCTTCCGTCGAGCATCCTGCGCCGGGCGTCCATGATGTGCATGACGCTCCTCATCGGCCTGTGGGCGCTCACCGACGTGGTCACCTTCGCCCCCTGCCTGACCGCCGCCGTCGTCGCCACCGCCGTGCACCCCATGCTGATGCGCTTCGTGGGCCGCACCCACCTGGTGGTCGATCTGGCCGTCGGGGTCACCGCCACCGTCCTGATGCAGGTCCAGCCACACCCCGCCGCCGGTACCGGCAGCTGGACGTGGCTGGTGCTGGCACTCCTGGCCTCCGGCTGCGCCGCCCTCAGTGCGATCCTGGAGCAGCAGCTCGCCGAGGTGGAGCTGGCGATCACCGAGGTGTGAGCTTCACTCCTCTGCGACCTCGACCCCACCCACGAGGTTAAGCGCCTCCACGACGTCGGCGGCGATGGCCTCCTCGTCGAACAGCACGTCGCGCATCTCGCCCCGGGCGTACAGCTCTGTCTGGTCGACGTAGTGCGGGCTCTCCATGTCGTCGGACTGGCTGTAGGTCATGACGGCCCGGGCCCTGGGGCCGTCGTCCTCGTAGGCCATGGCCATCATCCAGCTGTTGCCGTTGTTCATGGGGTAGCCGTCGACCGTCAGCTCGGTGGTGCCGTTCACCAGCTCGGGCCGCTCGGGGTAGTCCACGAAGGAGCTCGTGGCCCCGGTGGACCAGTCGGCGATGCCGATGGTGCCCTCCCAGTAGGTACCGCCGGGCACGCCGATCTCCGTGCCGTCCGCGAAGGGCATGTACTGCACGTCGGCCAGGGCGGCGTTGCGGGGGATGCCCACGTCGTCGAGGGTGCGGGCGGCGAGCACGAGCGCCTGCACGATGGGGTCGTCCTCCGGGTCCTCCGGTGCCTCGATCACGGTGTTCGGCGTGGACAGGGGCTGGTTCCAGTTGAAGGGCACGTCGAACAGGCCGCCACCACCGGCGTTGAGATCGGACACGTCGAACACGCCCGAGCCCAGGAACTCCCGCCAGAGCACGGCGCCTTCGGCGTCGGCCCGGTAGGTGCCGTCCCACTCCGCCAGCACGTCACACACCTGCCCCACATCGATGTAGGGGCCGCCGTCGTGGGAGATCTCCCCCACCGCGAAGCAGTGTTCCAGCACGCCCTCGAGCGCCCGCTCCGCGATCACGGAACGCATGCCCAGGGCCGCCGCCTCGAGCTCCTGCAGATCGAACAGGGCATCGTCACCGGACGCCGCCTGGGCGCCCTGCTCCGCCAGGTACGAGGCGTTCATCCGCGTGCGGGCCGAGCGCGGCGTACGCTCGCCGCCGTAGAGCGGGTTGTAGCCCTCCAGGGGCTCGTCGGGGTGCGTGAGCCAGTGGGAGTCGTTGGAGTTGAAGACGAAGTCGGTGCGGTTGGCCACCGGCGCACGCTCGAAGGGGATCGTGCCGGGCACCGCCGCCGCGTCGTCGTCGATCCACGTGTACAGCGGATCGGCGCCATCGAGGAGCATCAGGCCCAGCTCGGCCAGCTGCCCCGCGAACAGGTTGGAGCGCTTGTAGTTCTCCCAGCCCTCCACGGCCTCGAAGCTCAGGTAGGGCACCCGTGAGGTGTCGCCGAACCATGCCGTGCCGTCCGGGAACGCCGCGATGGTGTAGACCCACGGAATGCCCTGGTGCTCGGCGTGGGCCGCCTCGAACTCCTGCAGGTTCGTGGCCTGGGCCATGCCGAACCAGGTGTCGAGCATGGCGACGTTGCGCTCGTTCACGTCGCGGTAGGTGAAGGCCATCGCCGGCGTCCACTTGAGGATGTCGACGTTGAGGATGGGGCCGTAGTGGGACCGCCAGTAGGTGCGCTCCTCGGTGGCGAGGGTGCCGTCCTCCTGCAGGACCTCGATGCTGTAGTCGCTCGAGGTCATCTGACGGTACTCGCCGTCGTACAGGTAGCGGGTGGGATCCTCGGGATCGACGCTGAGCATGTACAGGCTGAAGCGCGGCGCGAAGGAGACCGTGTGGGTCCAGGCCACGTGCTCGGTGAAGCCCATGTTGATCATGGGCACGCCCACGAGGCTGGTGCCGTAGATGTCGAGCTCGCCGGGGATCGTCAGGTGGGACTCGTGCCAGCGCTTCTCGCCCCAGGCGGGGAAGTGGGTGTTGCTGAGCAGCATGCCACCGCCGCTGGCGCTACGGTCGGCGCCGATGGCCCAGCCGTTGCTGCCCCGCTTGGGGCTGTTGATCTCGGCCATGGTGGCCCGCAGGTTCGCCAGGGGATCGCCCCCCTCGGCCGTGCGGGCCGCCCCGCCCCTGGGGGGTTTGTAGCCGCGGTCCGGGTGCTGGGCGTCGGCCACGTAGCCCACGAAGTTCTTGCCGGAGCCGTCGAGCCCGAGGGCCAGGATGTAGGTGAACAGGTCGAGGTGATCGATGGGCTTGACCCACGCCTCGCCCTCGCACTGGCTCGGGAAGTCGCCGTCTGCGTAGGCGCGGCTCACGCCCGCGGCGTAGCCGATGAGGAGCTCCTGGTAGCGGGGGGCGAGGCCCTCCCACAGCTCCTCGGCGTCCTTGCGGACGTCCAGTGCCTTCCAGCCGAAGTCGGACCGGATGTTGGCGTCACCCTCGCCAGGGCCGAAGTACTTCGACCGCTCGCTGTTGGTCTTCACGATCTGGTCGGCCAGCACGCACCCGTTGTCGCGGGTCATGGCGTAGCCCATGCCGTAGGCCAGGCTGCCGTAGTCGTCGGCCTGGATGTGGGGGACGCCGTGGGACGTCCAGCGAATGTCAACCGAATAGGTGGCGGTGTCCTGGTCGACGCAGCCCATCAGGCTCAAAAGCAACAAGAAGGATCCACGCATGTCATGCCTCCATCACAGGAGAGCCTAGCAGAATCCTCCACGGCGGAGCACGGGTGTTCTTTTCCCCCGACGCCTACAGACAGCCTAGTTCTTTGCTTTTCGACCAGGCCAGCATGCCCTCGAAGGTCTTCGAGATCGACGTTCCGGTGAACATCGAGACCAACGCGGGCGACATCTTCCCCCCCGGCTTTGACCAAGCGTAGTACTCGACAAGGGTTCGCTCGTGTCCGATGGATGTCAACAGCCACGAGCCGCGGGCCACCTCGAGCTGCACGCCCTCCTCCATCCAGGACGCCAGTCCCGCGTGCCCACGGGTCACCGAGGGGTCGACCGTGTGGTAGGCCAGCTCGCGCATCCGGCCACCGCTGGCCTCGTGCATGGCCTCGTTGTGGTCTCGCTGCACCACCCACCAGCGGTCGGAGGTGAGGGGCACGTTCACGGGGAGGTACTGGAACACCAGCCGACCACTCTCGCAGGCCCCCCCTCGCACACGCTCGATGTAGGAGGTTGGCAGGAAGTCGGCCTGACCGGACTCGTCCACCACCGCCGCCCACAGCCGCTGCAATGGCACGTCCAGCACCGCCACGCCCCAGGCCTTCTTCGCCGACTCCCCTTCGACCGACACCGCGCCGGACACCCACTCCCCCGCCTCGGCACGGGCGTAGGCGTCCATGGGTATCACCGGTGCATCGGTGCTCATCCGCAGCGCCCTCGCCGCGGCGGTGGCCTGCAGGACCTCGGCCACGGTGTCTCCGGCCACCGAAGTTGTCGGAATCGACCACATCAGCCCACAGAACGTCACCATGGGCATCAGGGACTTTCGCAAGATGGTCCACATCGGCTAGATCCTCCCCCTCGAAAGGCCGACACCCTACCATAAGGAAGGTTCAATCCCATGTGCCGTTTGTTCGGGTTTCGCAGCGTCCTGCACAGCCGTGTCCACAGCAGCCTCGTCGAGGCCGACAACGCCCTGGCCGTCCAGTCCGCCTGCCACCCCCACGGCTGGGGCGTCGCGTACTACGTCGGGCAGGTCCCCCACGTGCTCCGATCGACCACCGCGGCCGGCACCGACCACGTGTTCGCCCGGGTCTCCGGCGTGGTCACCTCCCAGACCGTCCTCGCCCACATCCGCAAGGCCACCCAGGGCGCCATCGGACCGCTCAACACCCATCCGTTCCAGCATGGCCGGTGGACCTTCGCCCACAACGGCGACATCCCGGAGCTGGGCCAGGTCCGCGCGGCCCTGCTCGAGCACGTGCAGCCCCGCCTGCGGCCCTTCATCCTCGGCGAGACCGACTCCGAGCTGCTCTTCCACATCTTCCTGAGCAAGCTGTCGGACCACCACCCCCTCGAGCGCCGGGGACCGCCCCTCGCGGCCGTCGCCCACGCCATGCGCGACACCGTGGCGGCCACCCGGGAGATCACCGACGGCCGCGCCGGGCTGAAGGACGCCCTGCTCACCTTCCTGGTCACCGACGGCGACCTCATGCTGGCCCACCAGGGCGGAAAGGAGCTGCACGTCTCCACCCACAAGTCCGCCTGCCCCGAGGCCGCCACCTGCGCGTTCCACGCGCGCTCCTGCGAGTCCGCCTCGGTCGACTACGACCAGGTCAACCACCTCATCATCTCGAGCGAGCCCACCCAGGGACACAACGTGTGGTCCACGCTCGGCGAGGGCGACATGGTGGCGGTCGACGCCTTCATGCGGCTGCATCGCTTCCCCGCCCCGGTCAGTCCGAGCCCCACGGTGGCCTGAGGCGGGTGCATTCGGCTGCTGCGCGTCCTACACTGGAGCCGTTCCCCTCCTGGAAGGCCCCCATGCTCGTGCTGCTGGCCCTCGCCGCCTGTTGGACTCCCCAGTACACCGGTCCCCGTTCGATGGTGGGCCACGTGGTCGACACGAACGGCCAGCCCGTCGTCGGCCTCGAGGTCGAGAGCCTCGAGTCCCGCTGGATCACCGATGACCAGGGCTTCTTCGCGGCCAACTACAAGGATCCGAACCAGTACGTCCACCTCACCCACGAGGGGCTCTGGTACAAGCGCTCCTACACGCCCTCGGACGACGACACCAACGTGCAGATCCAGCTCGTGCCCACCGAGCAGCACGCCGTGCAGTGCGCCGTGACCGGTCCGTGCCGCGCCCAGATCACCTGGCGGCTCAGCGACGTGCTCGTGGCCCGCCAGCGCTTCGACTGTGGCAAGAAGCCCGCGCACACCCTCACGGTGCCCGCCGGCGTGGAGCCCGCCGAGGTCATCTGCAAGACCCCGGTCGGCCAGCCCGACACCCCCATGGCCCTCGTCACCCGCGACGACCCGTGGGTGTTCACCAGCGCCGGCCGCCAGGCCACGTTCGAGCTGGCGTCCGACGCCCAGCCGTCCCACTGCGCCTACGCGGTCGACGGCCAGCCCGTGATGTCCGACGACGGCATCCCTCAAGGGGAGATCCTCCTCGGCTCCGTCGTCACGGCCCTGTGTGACGGCATCCCCGCCCGTCCCGAGGTCATCGCCGTGCCCCTGCCCTCCGCCGTGGCCCTCGAGTGGACCGACACCCCCTCCCAGTTCGACCTTACGCCGGTCCGGCCGGCCACCTCCTCCGCCACGCTCCGGCGCCTCCCCTCCTCCGCCGAGACCTCCGACGCCCCCGAGTGGTCCCTCGACCTCCCCGTCGGCTCCGACAGCCGCCTCGCGCTTCCGCCCCTGCACGCCGGAGCCTACGACCTGCTGCTCGACGTGACGGAGCCACCTGCGCCCGCCCCCATTCCGGAGCAGCCTGTCGATGTCTGGACGCCGCAGACCCTCGAAGGAGGCGGGCTTCGCCTCACCCTGCGCCTGAGCCGGGATGGCAGCATGGATCGGGTCACGGTGGCACCCGTACCGGAGGACTAGTCCCCGGCGGCCTCGGCAGGCTATGACACCTGCCCGCGCTCCCGCCCGAGGAAGGTCACCGATGAACAGCCCCTCCACCCGCCAGCTCCTGCAGTCCCTCCTGAAGGACCGCATCCTCATGCTCGACGGTGCCACGGGCACCATGGTTCAGCGCCACGACCTCACCGAGGAGGACTTTCGCGGCGACCGCTTCGGGGATCACCCCAGCGAGCTCAAGGGCAACAACGATCTGCTCTGCCTCACCCGGCCCGATCTCGTCACGGCCATCCACGAGGCGTACCTGCAGGCGGGCGCGGATCTCATCGAGACCAACACCTTCAACGCCAACGCCATCTCCCAGGCCGACTACGACCTCGCCAGCGTCGCCCGCGACATCAACGTGGCCGCCGCCTCGCTCGCCCGGGCCGCCGCGGAGAAATTCTCCACACCCGACAAGCCCCGCTTCGCCGTGGGCGTGCTCGGCCCCACCACGCGCACGGCCAGCCTGTCGCCCGACGTGAACGATCCCGGCGCCCGCAACATCACCTACGACCAGCTGTACGACGCCTACCGCGAGGCCGCCGACGGCCTGCTCGAGGGTGGCGCCCACCTCCTCATGGTCGAGACCATCTTCGACACCCTCAACGCCAAGGCCGCCCTGCACGCGGTGATGGATCTGCTCGACGAGCGCGGCGAGGACGTGCCGCTGATGATCTCCGGCACCATCACCGATGCGTCCGGTCGCACCCTGTCGGGCCAGACGGCCGAGGCCTTCTGGCACTCCGTCCGCCACGCCCGCCCCCTGTCGGTGGGCCTCAACTGCGCCCTCGGCGCCGCCGACCTGCGCCAGCACGTGCAGACCCTCGCCGAGACCGCCGACGTCTTCGTGTCGGCCCACCCCAACGCCGGCCTGCCCAACGCCTTCGGCGGCTACGACGAGACCCCGGAGCAGATGGCCGGCACCCTCGCCGAATTCGCCGACGCCGGCCTGATCAACATCATCGGCGGCTGCTGCGGCACCGGGCCCGAGCACATCGAGGCCATCGCCGAGGCCATGTCCACACGCACGCCCCGCCCCATCCCCGATGTGGGCCACGGCCTGCGCCTGTCGGGCCTCGAGCCCGTCACCCTCGACGAGCACGCGCTGTTCGCCAACATCGGCGAGCGCACCAACGTCATGGGCTCGGCGAAGTTCCGCCGCCTCATCAAGGAAGAGAAGTACGAGGAGGCGCTGTCCGTCGCCGCCCAGCAGGTCCGCAACGGCGCCCAGCTCATCGACATCAACATGGACGAGGGCCTGCTCGACGCCGAGGCGGCCATGACCCGCTTCGTCAACCTCGTGGCCACCGAGCCCGAGATCGCCCGGGTGCCCATCGTCATCGACTCGTCCAAGTGGGACGTCCTCAAGGCCGGTCTCAAGTGCATGCAGGGCAAGGGCGTGGTGAACTCCATCAGCCTGAAGGAGGGCGAGGAGCCCTTCCTCGAGCAGGCCCGCGACATCCTGCGCTACGGCGCCGCCGTCATCGTGATGGCCTTCGACGAGTCCGGCCAGGCCGAGACCATCGAGCACAAGGTCGAGATCTGCGAGCGCGCCTACAAGCTGCTCACCGAGAAGGTCGGCTTCGAGCCAGACGACATCATCTTCGACCCCAACGTCTTCGCGGTGGCCACCGGCATCGAGGAGCACAACGACTACGGCCGGGCCTTCATCGAGGCCTGCCGCATCATCAAGGAGAAGATGCCCCGGGCCCACATCAGCGGCGGCATCTCCAACGTCAGCTTCAGCTTCCGGGGCAACAACGGCGTCCGTGAGGCCATCCACGCGGTCTTCCTGTACCACGCCATCAAGGCCGGCCTCGACATGGGCATCGTCAACGCCGGCCAGCTCGCCGTGTACGACGAGCTCGACCCCGACCTGCGCGAGCGGGTCGAGGACGTCATCCTCAACCGCCGTCCCGACGCCACCGAGCGCCTTCTCGAGGTCGCCGACTCGGTCAAGGGCAGCAAGCGGGCAGACGCCGAGGATCTGAGCTGGCGCGAAGGCACCGTCGAGGAGCGCCTGTCCCACGCCCTCGTCCGCGGCATCACCACCTTCATCGACGCCGACACCGAGGAGGCCCTCGACAAGTACGGCCGCCCGATCCACGTCATCGAGGGCCCGCTGATGGACGGCATGAACATCGTCGGCGAGCTGTTCGGCGAAGGAAAGATGTTCCTGCCCCAGGTGGTCAAGTCCGCCCGCGTCATGAAGAAGTCCGTCGCCTGGCTGCAGCCCCACCTCGAGGCCGAGAAGGCCGCCAACCCCGGGTCCGGCCCGAAGGGCCGCATCATCATGGCCACGGTCAAGGGCGACGTGCACGACATCGGCAAGAACATCGTGGGCGTGGTGCTCGGCTGCAACAACTACGAGGTCATCGATCTGGGCGTCATGGTGCCCTCCGCGAAGATCCTCGCGGCGGCCAGGGAGCACGAGGCAGACGTCATCGGCCTGTCCGGACTCATCACCCCGTCGCTGGACGAGATGGTCCGCGTGGCCGCCGACATGCAGCGCGAGGGCATGGAGCTGCCCCTGCTCATCGGCGGCGCCACCACCAGCAAGATGCACACGGCCCTGAAGATCGACCCCGCCTACGAGGGCTCGGTGGTCTACGTCCCCGACGCCTCCCGGGCCGTCGGCGTGGTCTCCAAGCTGCTCTCCGAGGACGCCAGCGAGGACTACCGCGCCGGGATCTCCGAGGCCTACGACAAGCTCCGCACCCAGCGGGCCGGTCGCAAGTCCGCCTCCCGCCACGTCTCCCTCGAGGATGCCCGCGCCAACGCCCTGCCCTACGACGCCGCCCGCAAGGAGCCCGCGCCCGCACAGCCCGGCGTGCACGTGTGGAGCGACGTCACCCTCGACGACCTGCTCGGCACCATCGACTGGGGTCCGTTCTTCCGCTCCTGGGATCTGCCCGGCAGCTACCCGGCCGTCCTCGACCACCCCAAGGTCGGTGAGCAGGCCCGGCAGCTCTTCGACGACGCCAAGGCCCTGCTGAAGAAGATGGTCGACGAGAAGCTCATCGAGGCCCGCGCCGTGTTCGGTCTGTTCCCGGCGGTCCGCGACGGCGACGACCTGAAGGTGCAGGGCCCCGACGGCGAGCTCGTGCTGCACACCCTGCGACAGCAGAACGACAAGCGCGGCACCAGCCCCAACTACGCCCTCGCCGACTTCGTCGACACCAAGGACGACTGGATCGGCGCCTTCTGCGTCACCGCCGGCCACGGCGTCTTCGAGCTCGCCAGGTCCTACCAGGACGATCACGACGACTACCAGGCCATCATGGTCAAGGCGCTGGCCGACCGCCTCGCCGAGTCCTTCGCCGAGCACCTGCACCGGCACATCCGCACCGAGGCCTGGGGCTACGCACACGACGAGGACCTCTCCAACGAGCAGCTCATCTCCGAGAGCTACCAGGGCATCCGCCCGGCACCCGGCTACCCCGCCTGCCCCGACCACACCGAGAAGGGTCTGCTGTGGAAGCTGCTGAAGGTGGAGGAGAACATCGGGGTGTCCCTGACGGAGTCCTACGCCATGTGGCCCGCCGCCTCCGTCTCCGGCCTGTACTTCTCCCACCCGGACTCCCGGTACTTCGGTGTCGGCCGCATCGGAAAGGACCAGGTGCAGGACTACGCCAACCGCAAGGGCTGGGATCTGTCCACCGCCGAGCGTTGGCTCGCCCCGTCCCTGGGCTACAACCCCGAGGGCTGACGACCGATCGGCACCAGGAAGGAGCAGGCCCCACCCGCCAGGAGCTTCGATGCCTCTGCCCGACCCCTACACCATCCTCACCTGGAACGTGCGCTACTTCGGGCACGGACTGAAGGGGCTGCGGGTCACGGAGAACAGCCTGCGCCAGGCGGCCGCCGCCCTGGCGTCGGTGGATCCCTTCCCGGACATCATCGCCCTGCAGGAGGTCGAGACCCGCTCCCTGCGCGCCGGCCTGCACCCCGAGCGCCAGCTCTCGCGGTTCATGACCTACCTGCACAGGGCACTCGACGAGGCCGGTCGCCGCCAGCGCTACGTCCCGCTGTACTTCCCCGCCCACCGCTACCACCTGGGCAAGGGCCCGGCGATCTACACCACGGGGCTCGCCTTCCTGGTGGGGCCACGCCTGCGCGTGCTGCACGAGAACACCGAGTGCCCCCAGGAGATCACCTTCCTGCGCAGGTCCTGGGCCCGGCCCCTCAAGCAGAAGCGCATCCTCGCCCACATCCAGGTCCAGCCCTTCGCCGGCGGCATCCCGGTCGACGTGTACAACACCCACCTGTCGCTGCCCGCCTTCTTCGAGGTGGGCCCCCACCGCATCCCCAGCCGCATGGGTCACGGCAGCAACCAGCAGCACGAGGCGGATCGCATCCTGACGTACCTGTCCGGGAGCGCCCGCGGCCCGCTCATGCTCATGGGCGACTTCAACACCCGCCCCGGCTCCCCCACCTACGAGCGCTTCCTGCGCCACGGCCTCGAGGACGTCTTCGTCGAGCACGCCCCTCGCCTGCTCGAGCGCGAGCTGGAAGACCACGCCACGGCCGGCTTCGGTCCCGTGCGGATGCACATCGACCACGTGTTCGCCAGCCCACAGCTCAGGTGGCACCGGCTGTTCGCGCCTCGCTACGGCGACGCCCACCTGTTCAGCGGCATCTCCGACCACACGCCCAAGATGGTCAGCCTCCTCTGGCCCGAAGCCGAGGACTGGCACCAGGACTGACGCCACGGACCACCCCTGTCGCAAGGAGTCCATGGCAAGCCGGATCGTTGCGTTATGGTGGCGCCAGGAGTGACATCCATGGTCCGCCTCATCCTGCTCGCCGTCCTCTCCAGCACCGTCGGCGGCTGCATCAGCCTGAAGAAACACGAGGCCGAGCTCGACGCCGTCCAGGGCCAGCTCGAGGCCACCCGCAACGAGCTGCAGGCCGAGGGCGACGCCCGCTCCCAGGCCGAGCGTGACATCGCCGGTCTGCAGGCGGAGCTCGACGCCGCCCAGGCCGAGCTCGACCGCTACGTCACCCTCGCCGGCGACCTCGAGACCCAGGTCGAGGACGTCCAGGCCGCCCTGCAGGAGCTGCAGGCGCGACAGGCCCGTGCCCAGGAGATGCTCGCCTCCTACACCCGCCTCGCCGAGCGCTTCCGCTCCCTCATCGACGCCGGCACCCTCGAGCTGCGCATGGTCGACGGCCGCATGCTCGTCGAGCTCGCCACCGACATCCTGTTCCCCCCCGGGTCCGCCCGCCTCTCCCGAGACGGCCGTACCGCGGTGCGCCAGGTGGGCGAAGTGCTCACCACCGTCGAGGATCGGGACTTCCAGGTGGTCGGCCACACCGACGACCGCCCCATCCACACCGAGGCCTTCCCGAGCAACTGGCACCTCGGCGCCGTGCGGGCGATCGCCGTCACCCAGCTGCTCATCGAGGCCGGCATGCCCGAAGGGCGCCTCACGGTGGCGTCCGCCGCCTCCCACCAGCCCATCGCCGACAACCGCACCCCCGGCGGGCGGGCCGCCAACCGACGTATCGAGATCATCGTGCAGCCCGACCTGAGCGTCCTGCAGGAGGACATGATCGGACAACCCCCCTCCGGGTCGTCCCCAGTCCCCCCTCAATGAGCGCGCCGGCGCCTCCGTACCTTGCTCCAGCAGGACCCGACTGTGGGTCCAGACGCCCCTAGGCAGCATTTCGGAGCCGCTCATGTCCATGCGCTACGCATTCACCCTGCTGGCGACCCTGTCCGCCGTCCCTGGTGTCACGGCCTGGGCCCAGTCCCAGGAGCCCGACGCCAGCGAGAACTCGTTCAAGGTGTGGGACACCTGGCTGATCGAGCCCGAGGAAGGAACCTTCTACGAGGCGGGGGCCGGCTCCCCCTCCGTGGTGTGGGATCCGCGCCTCGAGGCCTACGTGATGTTCTTCGAGACACGGTTCGCCCCCATCCCAGACCGCGACCCACAGGTCCTCCTGCAGCGGGCCTTCGGCGACGACGCCCCGCCCGTCGATCGGTGCATCAAGGGCGAGGAGCAGCTGTCCGGCCCCGGCTACTGGGGCATCGGCCGCGCGTTCAGCCGCGACGGTGTCACCTGGCTGGTCGACCCGGATCCGGTCCTCGTACCCGAGACCGACAGCTACTACGACTGCGTCGTGGCCCACCCCACGGTCGTCCTCGAGGACGGCACCTACCACATGTGGTTCAAGGGTCAGCAGCGCCCCGGCGCCTGCCCCGACGGTGACGACGCCCCCGACGCCCCTCCCTGGGGCTGCAAGGAGTACACCGGCATCGGCTACGCCAGCTCCTCCAACGGCAGCGACTGGGAGGTCACCGAGCGCCCGGTCATCAACCTGTCCGTGTCGACCTTCGGCTTCCCGTCCGTCGTCAAGCTCGACGACACCTGGTGGATGACCCTGCACTTCCGCGACGCCGGCAGGGGCCTGTACGACATCTACCAGACCTCCGCCCCCAACCCCCGCGACTGGGGCGAGCTGAGCGTCGTCATCCGCCGCAACGTCGCCGACTGGGCACGGGACGAGATGTTCAACCCGAGCATGAACTGCCGCGACGCCACGAGCTCCCAGGACCTCGGCGTCGTCACCCTCTCCGGTGGCCGCGCCCGTGACTTCAGCCAGTGCACCGAGCGCGAGTGCCTCGTGGTCGACGCCGGCGTGGGACAGCTGTTCGGCGCCACGCCCGAGGTGATGGTGTTCAACCGCGCCAACACCCCGGCCTTCCGCTGGGAGCGGGAGAACCCCGGCGACGACATGCCCGGCCAGGCCGACTGGCGCCACTGGGACCTGCTCCTGCTCGACCGGCACTCCGTCACCTACTTCAGCCAGAAGGGCAGCGACGGCCGCAACCGCATCGGCATGGCCACCTCCCTGCCCCTGAGCCAGATCCCCTACGTGGCCGACGAGATCTCCGACAAGGTCTGCCGCAGCTGGGAGGGCCGCGTGCGTCCCGACACCTCCGACACCGGCTTCGCGCCTCCCCTCCCCACCGACAGCGGGTTCGTCGAGCCCGAGTGCGGCAAGGAGGGCCCCGACTGCGACGGCTGCGCCAGCGCCGGACCGGCTTCTGGACTCCCCTTCCTGACCGCACTACCGTTGTGGCTCCTGTTCCGGCGGAGACGAGAGGACGCGTGAGGCTGCTGCTGTCCATGGGCATCAAACCGGGCGGAAGGGTGAACCACCCTCTCCGCCCGCACCTGCGTCTGCTCGACACCCGCACGGGCGCCGTCACCGATCTGCTCACGCCGGTCCCCGAGCCCTTCCACCCGGGCCGCAGGGAGCACGCCGAGTTCACCTGCGCCAAGCTGCGAGGCCACACCCTGCTGCAGACCACCCGCAGCTCCGTGTGGTGGATCCGGCTGCCCGACATGGCCGTCACCCGCCAGCTCAGCCACCCGCTGATGCACGACGTCCACGACGCCCTGCTCGCCCCGGACGGCCTGCTGTACGTCACCTCCTCCGGCCTCGACACGGTCCTCGCCTTCGACCAGGCGGGCAGCCTCGTCGCACGCCACTACCTGGGCAGCACCTCCTTCGAGGAACGCTTCGGCGACCGCACCGACTTCCGCAGCCTGCCCTTCGACCACTTCAAGCCCCACGAGGTGCACCCCAACCACCTCGTCTGGATGAACGACGAGCCCTGGTTCGCCTCCCTCAACGCCCGCCGCTTCGCCCCGGTCCGCCGGCCCCACGAAGGCGTCGTCATCGAGCACGGCCCCATCCACGACGGCGTGCTCCACGAGGGCCTGCTCTGGCTCACCACCGTCACCGGACACGTCCTCGCCCTCGATCCAGCCACCCTGGCCCCCCGGATCCACCTCGATCTGAACGAGATCTCCGACGAGACCGGCCACCTCGGCTGGTGCCGCGGCCTGGCCTTTCATGGTGAGCACCTGTTCGTGGGCATGACCATGCTGCGCAACTCCCCCCAGCGGGAGATCGTGCGCTGGATCCTCAAGGGCCCGGCCTCCCGCAAGCTGCCCACCCGGGTGCTGCAGATCCACCTGCCCACCCGGCGTCTCGTGGCCTCCCACCCGGTCGGAAACGCCGCTGGAGGCACCCTGTACAGCATCCAACCATGGCCCGAAGATCTGGATCCGACGATGGTGGACAACCTGCACGTGACCGCTTAAGGGTGCGGCCGAATACGGGGTGTTCCGTGACGGCGCTTGACTGTGCGCCGCCGCTGCAATAGCACGCCCCGGTCATACCCGTTTTCCGGAGCATCCCATGAAGGTCGCCAACTCCCTCCGCAGCCTCAAGAAGCGCCACAAGGATTGCCAGGTGGTGCGTCGCCGCGGCCGCGTGTACGTCATCAACAAGACGAACCCCCGCTTCAAGGCCCGCCAGGGTTCCGCCAAGAAGAAGTGATCACGCTTCTTCCTTGAGCCCCTGGGCTTTTCGAACCCCACCCCTCACCGGGTGGGGTTTCGTCGTCTTGACCCGACGCCCGCCACCTTGGACCACGCCCGCGTCTGGGGTAGGGTTCGGTCCCCGCGAGGATCCGATGAACCGTACCAACCTGCTGCTGCTCGGCGGCGCCGGCCTCCTGGCCATCGCCGCCACCGTCGTCACCCTCACCTCCCCGGCCCCGCAGCCGCCCGAGCCCGTGCCCGTCGAGGCGCTCGAGCCCGTGCCCCAGGCCCTGTCGGCCGATCTGATCGACGGCACCGGGCCGCAACAGGTCGCCCCGGAGGCCTTCACCGCCGTCGAGGCCGACTACGAGGTGGCCGTGCTCCAGGAGGGCCAGGGCACCCCCCTCGAGGAGGGTCAGCTGATCGTCCTCGATCTGCACCTGTGGTCCCCCGAGGGCCACCACTTCCAGGGCAGCGAGACCCACCACACCAGCTTCAGCCAGCACACGCTGCTGCCGGGCGTCTACAAGGCCCTGGCCGGCCACCAGGAAGGCGTGGCCCTGCAGATCAAGCTGCCGTCCCGCCTGGCCTACGGCCACATCGGCCGCGGCGACATCCCCGCCGATCAACCCCTCGTGGCCGAGGTCCACGTCAAGCGCATCGTCGGTCAGCGCGCCCGGGGCACCCGCGTGCCCGACCACGACGCCTCCGCCTGGCAGCCCCTGTCCGACGGCGTCCGCATGATCACCCTGCAGCCCGGCAGCGGCCCCACACCGGCCGAGGGCGACCGCATCCTGGTGGACTACACCATCTGGCTCCCCGGCACCGACGCCCCGCTTCAGAGCAGCCGCAGCAGGCCCATGGCGGAGTCCATCCCCTACGGCACCCGGCGCATGCTGCCGGCGCTCGAGTCCGCCATCGCCCAGATGCAGCCGGGCCAGCGCGTGCTCCTCGACGTGCCCCCAGAGCAGGGCTTCGGCACCCGCTCCGCGGCCATGCAGGGGCGCATCCCCGCCGGCTCGCGTCTCCTGGTCGAGGTCGAGCTGTACGACATCCTCTCCGACGGATCGTCCGACACCCCCTGACGCCCCACCAGGGCGATCGGCCCTGAGCGCTTCCAGGCGTGGATTTCCGATTGGCACACCCAGCCCTTCTGGCCCGTCCAGGAGGTGCTCATGTACGCCACGCACGCTTGGAAGCTCATCACCAACCCCCGCATCCACACCCAGTCCGTCGAACGTCAGTCCCTGCTCCGCCGCATCCACCGCGCCTGCGAGCGGCAGGGCGTCCGGCTCCTCGCCTACGGGTTCCACGGCGACGACATCCGGCTCCTGCTCAAGGGCCCCCACGCCGCCCAGCTCGACGTCACCCGCGGTGTCAAGGTCGGCACCTCCCGCTCCCTGAGTACGTCGGGCGCCGACGTCTTCCAGAGCATCAGCAGCGTCGCGTCCGTCGCCCCCGACGCCCTTGGGGCCGCCATCGACTGGTGCCACGCGCTCGCCGACGGTCCCTACGACCTGTGGACCAGCGAGCGCGACCTCGCCGGCTGGCGCACCAGCCCCTGGTTCGATCCCCGTCCCGCGCTGCTCGACCTCCGCATCCCCCACCTCGCCGGCCAGCCCGGCCTCGAGCAGGACGTCCCCCTCGAGGCCAGCCTGAACCTGCTCCTGAAGGTGGCCGCGGCCTGCACCGGTCGCCTGCCCGGGCACCACGGCAGCTTCCGGCTGTTCGTCCACCTGGCCCGCCACTTCGGCTACGACAACGGGCGCATCGCACGCTCCCTGAACCTGTCGCCCCGTCGGATCCGACAGCTGCACGCCACCCCCGAGTCCGCCCTGTCCGTGGCCCTGGGCATGATGGCCCGGCCCGAGCTCATGCAGGCGCTTCAGCCGAGGTCGCTGTCCTCGAAGTCCCAGCGGTCCGTCCGGATCGCCACCCGGACCGGCAGCCCCGCGATGGCCGTCATGGGGTGACGCGGGTGCCCCGGAAGGAACACCCCGTACCGACCCGCCCCCCGATCCAGCACCGGCAGGATGGGTCGCAGATCACGGGCCCGCTGCAACGACAGCCGCGGGTCCCGTGACAGCTCCCGCAACACACACAACGTCGGCGGAACCATGGGCCAGTGCTGAGGGCCCTCCGCCAGCACCGCCTGGGGATCCACCCAGTGGGCATCCACGATCTCGTGGCCATCGACCTGCACGGTGAGGTCCGGTGGGCACCGCAGCACGTAGAACAGGGTGTCGTAGCGCCTTCCGGGCATGTGGGGGGTCACCCACCTGCTGAAGGGCACCATCTGCTCCAGCAACGGGCGCCAGGCGTCCGGGAGCGCCTCTCCCTCGCGCCAGGGCTCCGCCGGCAGTCCGGCCTCCTCCATCGACTCCCGCAGCGCCGCCACTCGCGTCGGCCCATCGCCGCCCAGGCTCCGTCCGGCCAGGTGGTCCGCCTGTTCCACCCGCCCCCCGGGAAAGACCCAGTGGCCGGGCAGGAAGGGGGTCTGGGACGCCTTCTGCAGCAGCAGCACGCGACCGTCCTCGGCCCACCACACCACCGTGGCCGAAGGGATCGGCTCGGCGAACACCTGTTCGTTCGTCACGGCTGCAGATCCTCCATGGGATCCAGCGCGACCCGGTGGGCCCTGCACCGTGCGGCCACCATCACCGGGTGCCGCCCGAACGCCGGTAGCGGCACCGGATCGGCGGTGTAGCCCGCCACGAGGAGCTCCTTGGCGTCCTGCTCCTGCATGATCGCCCGGGCCTCCATGGGCGTGACCATCCACACGGACTCCTCGCCGGCCTGCCAGGCGCCCTCGACGAGGTGCTCCTCGTAGGCCGTGCCGATGGAGCTCTCCGGAGGCTCCGCCACCACGACGTCCTGGACGAAGGGCCGGCCCACCACGGAGACGTCGCCGCTGGGCATGGAGACGTCCTTGCCCGCGAGGGGCACGCAGGCGGTCATCCAGGGGGCGAAGGCCTCCTCCACCACCGTGCGGACGCGGGTTCCCGTGGTGAGGAACAGCAGGAAGAGCGTGACGGCGGCCACCACATCGGCGATGGCGCCCCAGCCCCTGCGACGGAAGGCCCAGAACAGGCCGGGCAGGAACAGGACGACCGCCACGCCCACGGCCCCGAGCGCCCGGTGGAGGAGCAGCTGTTCGCCCTCCTTGCGGATCTGCTCGAGCTGCTCCAGGGGCGCATCCCAGTGGGTCCACAGGGCCACGTGGGTGTGGGCCACCGGCGACCACAACAGCCCCGCGATGATCATCCACGCGCCCACCATCACGAGCTCGGGTGCCCCGCGACGCTCTCCCCGGTACCTGGAGAAGGCCCCCACCAGCACGGCGAGCGCCCCGAGGCCGATCTCGATGCCCCCGAGGGGCACGCTGTACAGGGTGCGCTCGGCGAACTCCTCCGGGGTCAGGCCCGGGAGCAGCTGGGCATCCATGTGGCGGAACGCCAGCAACACGATGAGCGGCCCCACCGTGGCGGCCCACAGGGACACCGGCTTGTCCTGCAGGGGACGGACGAGGGTGTACAGGAACACGACCACCCCGAGCACGAGTTCCGCTCCAATCAGGAATTCCACCATGGGCCAACGTATCCGGGGGTCGGGTTGCAACTTCTACGCGCCCCCATATCCTTCCAGGGGATTCCCGGGAGGTGTCATGAAGCGCGGAGTGTATCGTCTCGTCCTGTTGGCCGGCGTGGCGCTGGCCGGCTGCCAGCATAGCGAATTGCAGCCCGACGTGCCGACCTGCTCCACGCCGCGAGACGCAGCCGACAGCCTGCTCGCGTGGCAGCACCCCCGGTCCTACGACCTCGACCACGCCACCCGGTGCATGGAAGCCCCCGACAAGGAGCGGGCCCGGCTCGCCGTGCACCTCAAGCAGGTCCTCGACGGCCGCGGCCTGTACGTGCCCGTGTCCAGCCTCTCCGACGAGCCCGACTGGACCAACGAGGAGGGCGAGCACCAGGTCACGCCCCTCGGCGACGAATTCCCCCTCCTCATCAAGCGTCTCGACGACGGTCGGTGGGTGTACGCCAAGGAGACCCTGTCCCAGGTCGACGCCCTGTACCAGGCGACCTTCTCGTCACTGGCCCTGGCCTTCCAGTCGTGGATGCCCCAGGCGATGTTCGGTCGGCTCGGCGGCCTGTACTACTGGCAGCTCCTCATGACCCTGCTGCTGGTGGGCCTGTCGGTGCTGGCGGGTCGATTGGTGGGCGGACTCGTGCGGGGCCAGGTGGCCCGGTACATCGAGCGCCGAAACGTGCCGCTCGACCAGCAGCTCTTCCTTCGAACGAGAGCCCCCCTCACCGCGCTCACCACCCTGCTGCTCCTGCGGGCGGGTCTGCCCAACCTGCAGCTGCCCGTGCGCCTCACGGCCGCCCTGCAGTCCGTCCTCGAGGTGGCCACCATCATCACCGCCACCTGGGTGGGCCTGCGCTTCGTGGGGCTGGCACGCCGCACGGCCACCAGCATCGCCGAGCGCACCGAGACCCGGTGGGACGACCAGCTGGTTCCGCTGCTCGGACAGGCGCTGCACTACCTGACCATCCTGCTCGGCGGCCTGTTCGTGCTCGACGCGTTGGGCGTCGAGGTGTGGAAGCTCGCGGCGGGTGTCGGCATCGGCGGTCTGGCGTTCGCCCTCGCCGCCAAGGACACCGTCGCCAACGTGTTCGGCTCCATCAACATCTTCCTCGACCAGCCCTTCCAGATCGGAGACTGGATCAAGGTGGGCGACGTCGAGGGGGTGGTCGAGGAGGTCGGGTTCCGGTCCACCCGGGTGCGCACGTTCTACAACTCGCTGATCACGATTCCGAACAGCCTGCTGACCAACGCCGAGGTCGACAACATGGGCGCGCGCCACCGCCGCCGCATCAAGCTGACCCTCGGCCTCACCTACGACACCCCGGTCGACAAGGTGCAGGCCTTCGTCGAGGGCGTACGGGCCATCCTGGCGGCGCACCCCATGGTCGAGAAGACCTACGAAGTGCACTTCCACGGCATGGGAGCCTCCTCCCTCGACATCCTGGTGTACTACCACGTGGTCTCGAGCGACTGGTCCGGCGAGCTGCAGACCCGCGGCCAGAACCTGCTGGAGTTCATGCGCCTCGCCGATGCCCTCGGGGTGTCCTTCGCGTTCCCCTCCACGAGCGTGTACCTGGAGTCCACGCCGGACAAGCCGCTTCCCGAGCATCCGGAGGCCGGCCTCGAGGAGCTCCAGCGCATCTACGCGGGCTTCGGCCCCGAGGGCGATCGCGCCCGTCCCGACGGTCCCGCCTTCCCGACCGCCTGAGGGGCACAGGACGCGTCCTGAACGGGAAGACGTGGTTCACCCGTGGTAGTGTCGCCTCCACTGGAGACACGATGAACCCCGCCCTCTGGCTTCTCGCAGGCGCTGCCTTCGCCTCCCCGGTACCCGACACCCCCGTCACCACCCTGCCCGACGACCTGCAGGCCGCGTTCCTGCAGGCCGAGGACGACTGGCAGGACGGTCGCCTGCTCGACGCCGAGCGGGGCTTCGAGCAGATCATCACCGCGGCCCCCACCTTCGACCGCGCCCTGCGTCGACGCTGCGGCGTGCTGCTCCAGCTGGGCGAGCGCGACGCCGCCCTCCCTCTGTGCGACCAGGCCCACCAGATGCGCCCCTCGGCCGAGAACGCCATGGGGCTCGCGCGGGTGCTCCTGCAGCCCTCGGACAGGCTGCCCGGCAGCCACCTCGAGGATCTCGACCGGGCACGCACCCTGATCGACGCCACCCTCGAAGACGTCCCCGACAGTCTCATCGCATGGCAGAACCTGTGCCTGTGGTCGGTGGCCCAGGAGGATCTCGACACCCTCGGCCAGTGCGCCGCGGCCCTCGAGCGCCTCGATCCGCAGGCCAGCGGCACGCTGTACCACCAGGCCCTGTGGCACATGGAGTCCGGCAGGCTGAACCAGGCCGCCCGGCACCTGGAGAAGGCCATCCACGCGGGCCTCGACGAGGGCACCGCCGATGCCGCCGAGGCGCGGCTGTCCACCCTGTTCGCCCGGGCCCAGGGCCCCACCTCCTCCACCAGCTGGCTCCCGTGGCTCGTCGGCGGCAGCCTCGCCGCCCTGCTCCTCATGCTCGGACTCGCGCCCCAGCGAAGCCGGTCCTGAACCACGAAGCCACCGGTCGTCAGGTATGCCGAGGGCTCGAACCACGAGGAGCGGAGGGTTCAGTCGCCGACGGGCTGCAGGGGTCCCTCGCAGCCGTCGACCGACATCACCAGCTCGTCCGCGCCGTTCCAGGACACGGCCACGTCCTGGAAGTCGGTCGGGAGGCACTCGTCACGAGGGGTGGTGACGGTGCCATCCTCCTCGATCAGCTCGTGCAGGTAGGTGAGGCACGCCATGTCGACCTCGAGCTCCTGCTGACCCGTGCAGTCCCGCAGCTCCACGTCGAGCACGAACGTCACGTCCAGGAGGGTGGTCGTGCCACCGGCATCGAACTCCAGCCCCAGCTCCCCCTGGGTGGACTGGAGCGTCCAGTCGTCCAGGGCCTGCAGGGTGACGTCCACGTCGAACCCGGCGCCCTCGGAACCACACTGGAGCCGACCCGCCCAGCGCCCCTCGAGCGGCAGCGAGCAGTCGGTCTCCTCTTCCGGGCCGTCATCCCCATCACAGCCCACGACGCCCCACGACAACAGACCGACCAGGACGAACCGCATCATCACCCCTCCTCCAGACACAGGGGTTCCCACATCGGTACGCTCCCACCTCGCTGAACCGCCTCCCAAGACTCACGAAGCCCCCGGTCGCCAGAGGCGCCGGGGGCTCGGTGCGCGGCGAGCGGAAGGCTCAGTTGCCGACGGGCTGCAGGGTGCCCTCGCAGCCATCGACGGCCATCGTGATCTGCTCTTCGCCGTTCCAGAACATCGCGGCGTCGCGGAAGTCGTCGGGGAGGCACTCCTCACGGGGCGTGGTGACGGTTCCGTCGGCGTCGATCACCTCGAGCAGGTAGGTGAGGCACTCCATGTCGACCTCGAGCTCCTGCTGGCCCGTGCGCTCGCGCATGCGGACGTCGAGGGTGTAGGTGGAGTCGAGGATCGTGGTGCGGTTGCCGGCGTCGAAGTCGAAGCCGAGGGTGCCTTCGTCGGACACGAGCTGCAGCTTGTCGGCCACCTCGAGGTCGAAGTCGATGTCGTAGAAGGAGCCGGCGCTGCCGCACTGCAGGCGACCGGCCCAGCGGCCCTCGAGCTGGTTGGCGCAGCCGGTGGAAAGAAGTGCTGCGGCGAGCATGCTGCCGCGGATGATCATGGACTTCATGGCGATCTCCTACCGTGCCTCACGCACGCCGGTTGTCCCGCCCTTGATAGCATCGGCGGTACCGTAGACTCCACCCTCATTGAACCGGCGCTCCCTGCCTTGACGGATTGTTCATGGAACGCATCGCCCCCCTTCTCCTGCTGGTCCTCTCCGCCTGCGGCCTCACGCCTCCTCCCGCCGAGCCTCTGGTACCGGTTCCCGCCGCGCCCGCCGCCGAAGAGCCGGCTGGCGTCGCCTGTCGGCCCGCCGATCACGCCCTGGAGCGGGGCCCGGTCCCGTTCGCCGTGGGAGACACGCTCGTCGGCTGGACCGTCGACGAGGTGCAGGCCGACCACATCGAGTTCGTGCGTGTCTTCTTCGACAAGGGCGGCACCGCCACCGGGATCGAGGTGCGCTACCAGGAGGGGGATCCCGACGAATGGTCCACCGAGCTGTACCGCCTCATGCCCGCGCCCGCGCTCCAGCCCCCCGAGGAGCTGCTGAAGGCCACGATGGGCCTGCTGCGGGCCCACCAAGGGGAGCCCTTCGTGCGGGCGGTCACCGAGGCGGAAGGCGAGTGGGCCGGCCTGCCGCCCTGCGAGGAAGGCTGAGCCCGAGGGTGCGTGGGCAGGAGAGACGTCATGCGAGTCAGGAAGCCAGGAGGCCAGGAGGCCAGGAGGCCAGGAGGCATGAATCTCGACTCATGAAGTCCGAGACCACGAGGGCATGAATCCCGTGGGCATGACTCATGGTGCAAGGAACCATGGTGGCATGCGTCCAGGGCCCAGGGCTCATGCTTCATGATTCAAGCCCTCATGGCCTCCCGACTCAGGCATTCATGCTTCATGCCTCATGGCTTCATGGACCATGGTGCCAATGCCCGAGGGTCCCTTCCTACGTCCTCGGGTGCTCCGCCCACTCCTGCCGCAGCACCCGGGCCGCCCTCACGGCCGCCTGGTGGTGCAGCACCAACACCAGACCGAGCAGCCCTGCGGCGAGCAGGCCGATCATCGGGTTGTCGCCCCGGACGATGGCCACGCCCACGAGCCAGAGGATCGCCAGCACCGCGGTCAGGGGCGGGGCCCAGAACATCTCCACCTGCACCTTGCTGCCATGGCGCCGGAACCGGGCCCAGCCGTGCAGCCCGAAGGGGAAGTAGCCTCCGCGGTCGGTCCAGTAGCGGGACTGCTGCTTCTCCGGGTCGGCCTCCCAGCCGATCCCACTGGCACTGCCTTTGCCCTCTGGCAGGCCCGTCAGAGGCAGGATCTGCTGTCCCAGGGGCGCCGCGATGCGGAAGTACCACCAGGGAAGGCGTCCCTGCCCGTACTTCTCGACCACGAACCCTCCCCCCAGGACCACGAGCGCGGCGATGCCCAACCACATGAAGCTGACCTCCACGCCCCCCATAGCGCCTTGTTCCCTCGCGTGTCAGGCCTCCCACCCGACCGGGGAGGTGTGCCGATGAGCGAGCTGAACGCCGAAGAGCTGGTCCGCTTCGACCGGCCCGGCCCCCGCTACACCTCCTACCCCACCGTTCCCGCCTGGAAGGGCGTGGGTGTGGAAGATCGCACACGGGCACTGATGCATGTGAGCGATCCCGCACAGGTCTACGTCCACATCCCCTTCTGCGCGGAGCAGTGCAGCTTCTGTGGCTGCAACATGGCCGTGGCCGGCCGCCAGAGCGCGGGCGACACCTACCTCGACCTGCTCGAGAAGCAGATCGAGGCGCTCCCCCTCCCCTCGCGGACCATCCACGTCCAGCGCATCCACCTCGGCGGCGGCACGCCCACCTGGCTCAACCCCGGCCAGCTCGACCGCCTCGGCGAGATGCTCCGGCTCCGATTCCATCCCGTCGAGGGGGCCGAGCTGTCCCTGGAAGCCGATCCGCAGATCACCACCACCGAGCAGCTCGACGTGCTGGACCGCCACGGCTTCAACCGGCTGTCCCTCGGCGTGCAGTCCTTCACGCCCCAGGTGCTCGAGGCGGTCAACCGTCCCCAGCTCACCGAGCGCATCCCCGCGCTCCTCGAGCACTGCCGAACCCTCGGCTGGTGGGGCCTCAACCTCGATCTGATGTACGGCCTGCCCGAGCAGACCCCGGAGCGGTTCGAACAGGATCTGCACGCCGCCATCGCCCTGCAGCCCGACCGCCTCGCGGTGTTCGGCTACGCCCACGTCCCCTGGCTCAAGCGCCACCAGCAGACCCTCGACGCAGGCGCCATGCCCGGCGTGGAGGATCGCGCCCGCTGCCTGCTCCTGGCCCAGGAGATCCTGCAGCGCAACGGCTACCAGGCCCTCGGCTTCGACCACTTCGCCCGTCCCGACGACGACCTGTCCCGGGCCGCCCGGGCCGGCACCCTGCACCGCAACTTCATGGGCTACACCACGCTGTCGGACGTCGACCTCATCGGCCTCGGCATGTCCGCCATCTCCGAGGTGCAGGGCACCTACTGGCAGGACGAGCCCCACCTCGGCAAGTGGATGAAGGCGATGCGCAAGGGAGAGGACCTCCTCCACCGGGGCCACGTGCTCACCGACGAGGACCGTGCCCGCCAGTTCGTGATCAACGAGCTCATGTGCAACCTGCGCATCGACGACGCCCTGCTCTCCGAGCGCTTCGGCCGCACCCTTCGTGGTGACTTCGCATCCGAGCTCAAGGCCCTGCAGCCCATGGTGCGGGACGGCCTCGTGCAGATCACCGAGGACGCCATCACGGTGACCGACAAGGGACGCCTGCTGGTGCGCCTCGTGGCCATGCCCTTCGACGCCTACCTGCCGCCCCAGCGCGCATCGGACCGCTTCAGCCGCACTGTGTGATCCCACACACCGGGTGGCTCAGGCGTGGGCCTTCTGCCCCAGGAGGCCGTGCTTCTCCATCCGGTAGCGCAGCGCGTAGCGGGACAGCCCGAGCAGCCGGGCCGCCGCCGACTGGTTGCCGGCGGTTCGCTGCAGGGCCTGCTCGATGAGCGTGCGCTCCACCTCTTCGAGATCGCAGCCCTCTTCCGGCAGCACGATGCCCCGGGCGACCTCGGGCTCGCAGGCCTCCTCCTCGCCGCAGAAGCGCACGTGGTTGGGCAGGTCCTCGCCGGTGATCACGGCGCCGTCGCCCAGGATGAGGGCTCGCTCGAGGGTGTTCCGCAGCTCGCGCACGTTTCCGGGCCAGCGCCAGCGCTGCAACAGCGCCATCGCCTCCTCGGTGAGGCCTTCCACCCGGCGGCCGAGCCGGCGACCGAGCATGTCGAGCAGGTGCTCCGTGAGCAGGGGGATGTCGTCGCGGCGTGCGCGGAGGGGGGGCAGGTGCACCGGGACGACGTTCAGCCGGAAGTACAGATCCTCCCGGAACGTGCCCTTCTCGACCTCCGCCTTGAGGTCACGGTTGGTGGCCGCCACGAGGGCGGCGTCGAGCTGCAGGGTCTGGGTGCCACCCACCCGGCGGTAGGAGCGGTTCTCGAGCGCCCGCAGCAGCTTGGCCTGGGTCTCGATGGGCAGCTCGCCGAGCTCGTCGAGGAACACCACGCCGCCGCGGGCCACCTCGAACAGGCCCCGCTTGAGGCTCTTGGCATCCGTGAACGCACCGCGCTCGTGGCCGAACAGCTCCGACTCGATCAGGTTGGCGGGCAGGGCCGCGCAGTCGACCTCGAGGAACGGGAACTTCGCGCGAGGGCCCCGCTGGTGGATCATGCGGGCGATGACGTCCTTGCCCGTGCCGGACTCGCCCGTGATCAGCACGGTGGGGGCGTCGACCCGCTCGAGGCGGCCGAGCGTGCCGTACACCGGCTGCAGCACCTGGGAACGGCCGATGAAGGCGCCGTAGCCGGTGCTGGTCTGGGGGTCGGCGGCGGAGGCCACGGTCCGCCGCGCCTTGGCCTCCTCCATCAGCTTCTCGACCCGCTCCTTCACCTGCAGCAGGTCGAAGGGCTTGGTGAGGTAGTCGGCGGCGCCGAGCTGGGTGGCCTGTACGGCCACCTGCACGCTGGCATCGGCCGTGAGCACCAGCACGGGCACGAGCACGTCGTGCTGGCGCATGTGCTCGAGCACCGCCCGGCCATCCATGACCGGCATCTTCAGGTCGAGGATCATGGCGTCCGGTGGGTCCTCCACCATCGCCCTGAGCGCCTCTTCGCCGTTGCAGGCCTCGGACACCCGGTATCCCTGGGTGCGGAAGAACTCGCCGAGGGACCAGCGGATCAGCTCCTCGTCGTCGACCACCAGCAGATGTGAATTTGCCTGCATTCCGAAAGCTCCGCGGCCGGCCCCTTCCTTGGACGGGGTACGGTCCTCCTGCTCGGCGATCCTACCCCACATGGCACGCCCTGTGCTTGGGTGAGGGCCGAGCCAGTGCGCGTAGAGGACCGTGTATGACCAATCTGGTCGAGATCAAGCTGTGGGTACGATTTGCTGCACGAGACGAGCAGCTCCTGTCGGATCTATGGCCCCACGTCGAGCCGGAACTCCCGTCGATCGCCGAGCAATTCTACGCTCGCATCGCCGAGATCCCGGAGGCCATGGCCGTGTTTTCCGGCCCCGATCAGCTCCGCCGCCAGCACAAGCTCCTCATGGGTTGGATCAACCAGCTCCTGAACGGCCCTTTCGACGAGGTCTACGCCCACAATCGACGACGCGTGGGCCGAAGGCACGTCGCCGTGGGTCTCGACCAGGCCTACATGTTCACCAGCATGCAGGTCATCGTGCATGCATTGTGTGAAATCGCACACCAGCAGCTGCCCGCGGCCAGGGCCCTCGAGACCATCCACGCGATCCACAAGGTGGCCACCCTCGATCTGTCGCTGATGACCGAGTCCTTCATGGACGTCCAGCAGGACGAGCGGGTGGTCCTCGCCGAGCGCCAGATGCTCGATCACCTCACCACCGCCGCCTTCCTGCTCGACGCCCAGCAGCGGGTGCTCCACGCCACGGCGGCCGCCCGCGACCTGTGCGTGCAGCCTCCCAAGGGGCTCCCGCTCCACCAGGCCTTGCCCGAGGTGCTCGTCGACGCCCTGTCCCTGCGGGATCTGGTGCTGCCCGAGTCCGGTGGCCACCGCTCCCCCACGGAGCTCCGCCTCATGGGCCAGGCCCGCAGCTTCTCCGCCACCTGTTCGCCCATCTCCTCCCCCGTCGGCGGCCGCCTCGTACAGATCTCCGACCACACCGAAGCCCTGCAGGTCGCCCGCCGGCTCGAGAAGGCCGAGTCCCTCGCCCGCATGGGTGAGATGTCCGCCGCCGTGGCCCACGAGCTGCGCAACCCGCTGGCGAGCATCTCCGGCGCCATCCAGGTGCTGCAGGCCACCTTCCCGCCCACCGATCCGAAGGCCTCCATCATGTCCAAGGTGCACCAGCAGGTGCGCCGGCTCGATCGGATGGTCCACGACCTGCTCGACTTCGCCCGCCCCCCGGAGACCCACCTGGCCCGGCTCGATCTGGCCGAGGCCGCCCGGCAGGTGGTCGACATCGTGGCCGGCGTGGACCCCGACGTCCACATCGACGTCGAAGGCAGCGGAAGCGCCTGGGCCGACGCCGATCTGACCCACCGCATCCTGCTCAACCTCACCCAGAACGCCGTGGCGGCCACCAGGGGCCAGCTCGAGCGACGGGTGCTCCTGCACATCGACGACCACACCATCCGCGTGTCCGACAACGGCCCGGGCGTGCCAGCCGCCGTGCAGCCATCGCTGTTCGAGCCCTTCTTCACCACCCGCACGACCGGCACGGGCCTCGGGCTCGCCATCTGCCAGACCGCGGCCGGAGCCCAGGGCGCCAGCGTCTTCTACGACGGCGCCTCCTCCCTCGGCGGCGCCAGCTTCTCGGTGGTGTGGGTGCCCCAGCCCGAGGGCGTCACCCCCGCCTGACCACGAAGAAGGGCGCCCCATCCACCGATGAGGCGCCCTCTTGCGTGCACCCGAAGCCGTTCAGATGACCTCTTCGACCTCGTGGCACGCCGGCACGGCATCGGGGTCGTCGGCGGGCACGTGCCGCTGGGCCAGGCCGTACAGTCCGGCGGCCAGGATCGCCACCGCCATGCCCTTGCGCACCCAGGGATGCACCCTGAGGCCCTTCTGCACGCCCACGCTGGTCGCCGTGAGCAGCGGGGTGGTGCCGAGCCCGAACAGCACCATGGCCAGGGCCCCCTGCCAGGCAGACTGCCCGACCAACGGCAGGCTCAGGGCCGCGTAGACCAGGCCACAGGGCAGCCACGCGGTGACGAAGCCGACCACCAGCGAGCCCATTGGACCGCCGAGCCGGTGTCCGAAGCGCAGCCCCCTGGCCAGGAACGGGATGCGCGCCTCCACCGGCTTGACCCAGCCACCGAGGGACAGGGCGAACCAGGTGATGATGAGCGCCGACAGCCCGAGCCCCCAGGGGGACGAGAGCCAGGGAATGCTGCCGAGTCCGCCCATGACCGCGCCGAGGGCGCTGTAGGTCATCAATCTTCCTGTGTGATATGACACAAGCCGGCTGGGTGAATCCGCACACCCCGCCGCAAAGCCTCCACACATGCCCACACAGTGGGTCGACCCGGCCAGGCCGGTCCACAGCGCTGCAGTCCACATCCACACCATGTCGGTGTCCTCCATGCGTGCAGGGCCCATCGGCCCCTCATGGACCTGCTTCGCACAGCCCGTGCCAGAGCCTCCCAGACGTCCCCGGACAGTTTGGCACGCGCCGTGCTTTGCCGGTCTGCGACCGAACAGGAGGATCCTGCCGTGAACGTTCACGTGACCCAACCCGAGACCCAAGGCTCCGCGGCGCCTGCGGTGGACTACGACGAGAAGATCGTCAAGCAGTTCTTCACCGCCACCGTCGTGTGGGCCCTCGTCGGCATGCTCGCCGGCGTCTGGGTTGCCCTGCAGCTGGCCTGGTGGCCCGCCAACCTGGACAACCCCTACACCACCTTCGGCCGCCTTCGGCCCCTTCACACCAACGCCGTGATCTTCGCCTTCGCGGGCAACACGGTGTTCCTCGGCATCTACCACTCGATGCAGAGGCTGCTGAAGACCCGCATGTTCAGCGATGCGCTGTCCCAGTTCCACTTCTGGGGATGGCAGCTCATCATCGTGGCCGCCGCGCTCACGCTGCCCTTCGGACACACGCAGTCCAAGGAGTACGCCGAGCTCATCTGGCCCATCGACATCGCCATCGCGGTCGTCTGGGTCGTGTTCGCCATCAACTTCTTCGGCACCATCGCCATCCGCAAGGTCAAGCACCTGTACGTGGCCATCTGGTTCTACATGAGCTTCGTGCTGACGGTTGCCGTGCTGCACATCGTCAACAACCTGAGCCTGCCGGTCAGCTTCACCAAGTCCTACCCGATCTACTCGGGCATGACGGACGCCCTGGTGCAGTGGTGGTACGGACACAACGCCGTGGCGTTCTTCCTGACCACGCCGTTCCTCGGGCTGATGTACTACTACCTGCCCAAGGCCGCGAACCGGCCGGTGTTCTCCTACCGGCTGTCGATCATCCACTTCTGGTCGCTGGTGTTCCTGTACATCTGGGCGGGCCCCCACCACCTGCTGTACTCGGCCCTGCCCGACTGGGCCCAGACCGTCGGCGCGGCCTTCTCCATCATGCTCATCGCACCCTCCTGGGGCGGCATGCTGAACGGTCTGCTCACCCTGCGCGGTGCCTGGGACCGCGTCCGTACCGACCCGGTGCTCAAGTTCTTCGTCGTCGCCGTCTCCTTCTACGGCATGGCCACCTTCGAAGGCCCGATGATGTCCATCCGCCCCGTGAACGGCCTGGCCCACTTCACCAACTGGGTCGTCGGCCACGTGCACTCCGGCGCCCTCGGCTGGAACGGCTTCATGGGCTTCGGCATCCTGTACTTCCTGGCCCCGCGCATCTTCGGCAGGATCGCCAAGCCGAGCTGGGTCGAGACCCACTTCTGGCTCGGCACCATCGGCATCGTGCTCTACATCGTGTCGATGTGGTCCGCCGGCCTCACCGAGGGCCTGATGTGGCGCGCCGTCGGCGAAGACGGCCTGCTGCAGTACCCCAACTTCGTGTCCATCGTGGACCGCCTCAACCTGTTCTACTGGATCCGCTTCCTGGGCGGCGCCATGTACCTGGTCGGTGCCGTGATGATGGCCTGGAACCTGTGGCTCACCGCGCGTGGTGGTGGGTCGCCCGACGCCGAGCTGCCCGTCGCAGCTCCGGCCAAGTGAGGTCGCCATGAACACCAACAAGGCAGCCAACCCGCCCGACTGGCACCGCAGGCTCATCGAGAACAAGGGTGGCCTCATGGCCGTGCTCTCCGTGGCCGCCATCGCCGTCGGCTCCCTCGTCGAGCTCGTCCCGATGTTCACCCTGGAGTTCGAGCCCCGCGAGATCGAACACGTCACGCCCTACACCCCCCTCGAGGTGGCCGGCCGCGACATCTACATCCGCGAGGGCTGCTACCTCTGCCACTCCCAGTGGGTGCGCCCGTTCCGCTCCGAGACCCTGCGCTACGGCGAGTGGTCCCGTGCGTCGGAGTACGCCTACGACCAGCCCTTCCAGCTCGGATCCCGCCGCATCGGCCCCGATCTCCACCGGGTGGGCGGCAAGTACAACGACGCCTGGCACTACGAGCACATGAAGGACCCCCGCTCCACCTCGCCGGGCTCCATCATGCCCCCGTACAAGTGGCTGTACGACGCCTCCTGGAGCGGCGACGACATCGACGCATCGGTGGCGGGCCTCATCACCCTCGGCCAGCCGTTCCCCCAGGAGCAGGCGGGCAACCCCCAGGCCCACGCCTTCAAGCAGGCCAAGGCCATCTCCGAGGGACTGAAGGAGTTCGACATCGAGGTCTCCGCCGACAAGGAGATCGTCGCCCTCATCGCGTACCTGCAGCGCCTGGGACAGGACAGCAAGGCCATGGCCGAGGCCCGTGCGGCCGCCGAAGGAGGTGAGTGATGAACCCCATGCTCCGCCACATCTCCGACACGGCCTCCGCGAGCGCCGACGGCACCATCCTCGGCGTCATGACCCTCTTCTTCCTGGCCTTCTTCCTGATGTGGACCTGGTGGGCGTTCCGTCCCGCCCACAAGCAGGCGATGACCGAGGCCTCCTTCCTGCCCCTTCACGACGACGACGGAGGTGAGCGATGAGCAAGAACACCGACGAGGTCCTCGGCCACGCTGACGAATCCGATGGCATCGAGGAGTACGACAACCCCCTTCCGGACTGGTGGATCGGCCTGTTCTTCCTGACGATCATCTGGGGCGTCTGGCACATCGCCGACTGGCACTTCATCACGCCCACCTCCAACGAGGCCCACTACGAGGCCGAGATGGCGGCTGCGGCGGAGCAGTGGCCGGATCTCGGCAAGAAGGCCGAGCGCGACGACTCGCCGGAGACCCTGGCCCTCGGCAAGGAGCTGTACACCGCCAACTGCGTCGCCTGTCACATGGCCGACCTGTCCGGCGGCATCGGCCCCAACCTGAAGGACTCGGAGTGGATCCACGGCGGCGACTACGAGTCCGTGGTCAACACCCTCACCAACGGCGTGGCCGCCAAGGGCATGCCCGCCTGGGGTCCGGTCCTCGGCCCGAAGAAGGTGGCGGCCCTCGCCTCCTACGTGCTGTCCGAGAACACCGGTGAGGCCCCCGCGGCCCCCGCCGAGGAGCCCGCGGCCGCCCCGGAGGGCGGTGCCGAAGGAACCCCGACGGACGTCGAGGCCGGCCCCGCCGATGGCAAGGCGATCTTCGAGAAGAACTGCGTGGCCTGTCACAAGGCAGACCTCAGTGGACTCGTAGGACCCAACCTCAAGGACGACGAGTGGATCCACGGCGGCTCCCTGGAGGAGATCGTCGCCACCATCACCAACGGCGTGCCCGAGAAGGGCATGATCTCCTGGAAGACCCAGCTGTCCGACGAGGAGATCGCGGCCGTCGCCAAGTACGTGTTCGAGTACGAAGATTGACCCATCGGGGGTGTGTCCTCGGACACACCCCCACACAGGAGCCCTCCCATGGGACTGTTCTCCCATAGCCGCCAGTGGCTGTACCCCATGTCGATCAAGGGGCGCTTCTCCTCCTGGCACAAGCGCACCGCGGCGATCCTCTTCTTCATCCTCGGTGTGGTCCCCTGGCTCCGCTACAAGGGTGACCCGCTGTTCCTGGCCAACCTGGCCACCCGCCGCATGACGTTCTTCGGCAACGTCTTCACGGCATCGGACGGGTTCCTCATCCTCGTGACGGCCCTGTCGGCCGCCTTCGGTCTGTTTCTGTTCACCGCCCTCTTCGGCCGGGTGTGGTGCGGCTATGCCTGCCCGCAGTCGGTCTTCATGATCAACATCGTCTTTCCCATCGAGCGCTGGATCGAGGGAAGCCGCGCCAAGCACATGCGTCGCGACGAGCAGGGCTTCTCGGTGGCCACCACCGCCCGCAAGGCCGTCAAGTTCGGCCTGTTCGCACTGATCGCCTTCGTCATCTCCATGTCCTTCATGGGCTTCTTCGTCCGCACCGACGTGCTGTGGACCGGCGCGGCGTCCACCACGGCCTACTCCGCCGTGGCCTTCTTCACCTTCCTGTGGTTCTGGGACTTCGCCTGGTTCCGCGAGCAGGTCTGCAACTACGTGTGCCCCTACGCCCGCTTCCAGGGCGCCCTCACCGACGACGAGTCGCTCGTCATCGCCTACGACGTGCCCCGCGGCGAGCCCCGCGGACGGGACGCCCGGGCGCGGGGCGGCTGCATCGACTGCAACAAGTGCGTCGTCGTCTGCCCCGCCGGCATCGACATCCGCGACGGCTACCAGCTCGAGTGCATCGCCTGCGGCAAGTGCGTCGACGCCTGCACCTCGGTCATGGACAAGCTCGGCTACGAGACCCTCGTCCGCTACACCACCGAGGCCCAGGACGAAGGCCGCGAGGCGCGCTGGGTCCGCCCCCGCACCCTCGTCTACACCGCCATCCTGGCCATCGTCACCGCGCTGGGTGTGAACTACCTGATGGACCGCAGCGACATCGAGCTCGTCGTCGACCGCACGCCGGGCCCGGTGTTCATCGTCGACGACGACGGCTTCGTCCGGAACAACTACATGCTCCGGATCATCGACCGCACCGGCGAGGAAGGCACCCGTACCTACGAGGTCACCGCCACTGGGCTTCCCGAGGGGTCCCAAGTGCTGGCCCAGCCCGTCACCCTGAAGTCCTCCGAGCAGGGCGTCGCCCCCCTCATCATCCGCGTCCCCCGCAGCGAGGCCGACAGCACGCTGCCCTTCACGGTGCACATCGAGGGCGCGGGCATCTCCAACGACAAGAACACGACCTTCAAGGGTCCCGAGCGCAGAGGCACCCCATGATGAAGTTCCAGCACGGCCTGATCCTCGCCGGCGTCGTCGTCGTCATCGCCAACATCATCTGGGTCACCACGGCCTTCAGGGTCCACGACCCGGTCGAGACCTCCTACGAGCTCGAGGAACGGTGAACGCCACCCCCGCCCATCCCTGTCCCCACTGCGGCACCCTCGTCGAGGGGCCCGAGGGCACGTTCTGCTGCCACGGCTGCGCCACAGCGGCCCAGCTGCTGTCGGAGACCGGCCTGTCGTCCTGGTACGACACCCGGCAGCAGCAGGCCCCCCGCTCCCAGCGGGCCGCGGCCATCGCCTGGGACACCCTTCCCACCCGCCCCACCGAGGACGGCGTGGAGTGCACCCTGCAGGTCGGCGGCCTCCGCTGCGCGAGCTGCGTGTGGGTCACCGAACAGGTGCTGCAGCGCACGCCGGGCGTGAAGGAGGCCTACGTCTCCTACGCCACCGGACGCACCCGCCTCACCTTCGATCCGGAGGTCGTCGCGCTCGCCGATCTCGCGGACCGTATCGCCACCCTCGGCTACACCCCCCAGCCCGCCGGCGCCGATCAGGTGGCCGATCGGGATCTGATGATCCGCACGGGCGTGGCCACGTTCTGCGCCATGAACGTGATGGGGCTCTCGGTGGGCCTGTACGCCGGCTGGCTCGACGGCATGTCCGAGACCTTCGTGCGGCTGTTCCAGCAGCTGAGCCTGTGGCTGGCCACGCCGGCGGTGCTGTGGTGCGCCGTGCCCTTCTACAAGGGCGCCTGGGGCGGGCTGAAGAACCGCACCCTTCACATGGACCTGCCCATCTCCCTGGCCATCCTGGTGATGTTCGCCCACGGGCTCGTGGCCACGTTCCTGCACCTGGGTGAGCCCTGGTTCGACTCCTTGACGATGCTGGTGGCCCTGCTGCTCGCCGGCCGCATGCTCGAGGCCCGCGGACGCCGCCGCACCGCCGAGGCCGCGGCCAGCCTGGCCGCCGTGGTACCCGCCACCGCCCGCAAGGTGGTGGGCGACGCCATCGAGCAGGTGCCGAGCGACCAGCTCGCCGAGGGGGACGTCGTCCTCGTGGCCATGGGCGAGGAGGTCCCCGCCGACGGCGTGGCGCTGACCGGCGGCGCCCGGGCGCGGATGAGCCTGCTCACCGGCGAGTCCCGGCCCGTCACGATCGCGGCCGGCGACGAGCTGGTGGCCGGCGCCGTGATCGACGAGGGCCACGTGGAGCTCCGGGTCACCCGCACCGGCAGCGACACCGTGGTCCAGAAGATGGCCCAGCAGCTCGAGAAGGCCTGCGACCAGCGGGAGGAGGTCTCGGCGGCCGACCGCCTCGCCCCCGTGTTCACCGCCGGCACCCTGGGCCTCGCCGCCCTCACCCTCGCCGGCACGTGGGCCTTCGTGGACGCCAGCGAGGCCATCCGCCGCACGATCGCCGTGCTGGTGGTGGCCTGCCCCTGTGCGCTGGCCCTGTCGGCCCCGATGGTCCGGGCCGCGGGCCTGGGCGCCGCCGCTCGCCGGGGCCTGCTGCTCCGCTCGGGCTCGGCGCTGCTGTCCCTGGCCGAGGTCGATCAGGTGGTCATCGACAAGACCGGCACCGCCACCGAGGGCGAGCCCCGGGTGGTCCGGGCCGACGACGAGGCACTCCGCGTGGCCGCCGCCCTCGAGCGCACCTCCGCGCACCCCATCGCCCGGGCGATCCTGTCGGCGACCGCCGAGCGTGGCATTCCCATTCCCACGGCCCAGCAGGTCCGGGAGATCCCCGGCGAGGGCCTGCGCGGCCGGCTCGACGGCCACGACTGGACCCTCGGCGCCGGCGACGGCGGCCAGGTGGTCCTGCGCCGGGACGACGGCGCCTGGTGGCCCATCGAGCTGCAGGACATCCCCCGCTCCGACACGCCCGTCGCCATCGCACGGCTCAAGGACGAGGGCGCGGCGGTGGAGCTGCTCACCGGCGACCACGTCGACGTGGCCCGGGCCATCGGCGACCAGGTCGGGGCCGACCGGGTCACCGCCCAGGTGAGCCCCTCGGACAAGCAGCAGATCCTGGCCGCCCGTCAGGCCGAGGGCCACCACGTGCTGTTCGTGGGCGACGGCCTCAACGATGGCCCCGCGCTGGCCCAGGCCGACGTGGGCCTGGCGCTGTCCTCCGGTGCGGTGTCCAGCGTGCTGGTCTCCGACGGCGTCATCCTCGGCGGCCACCTCTCCGCCCTGCCCACGGCGCTGCGGATCGGACGGCTGGTGCGGCGACGGGAGCGGCTGAACCTGTGGCGTTCGGGCGCCTACAACGTCCTTGCGGTGGGCGCGGCCATGGCGGGCCTCGTGAACCCGCTCGTGGCGGCCATCCTGATGCCCCTGAGCAGCGGCCTCGTGATCGGCAGTGCGGCAAGCCTGGAACGGGCGGTGCGCAAGGCGGGTTGAGGGCCCTGGTACTGGAGCCCGTGCCCGGCAAGGGCTAAGCTTGCGGTACCGCCCGTCCACCACGACGGACTGCCCCCTGCTGATGGAGACGCCATGATCGCCCTGGTCGCCCTGCTGATGAACCCGGCCGCCGCCGAGGACCACTACTCCACCGCCGGCATCGCGGAGAACAGCGAGCAGTTCACCCGCATCGCCCAGGCCACGCAAACGCAGTTCGACCAGATGCAGCGGCAGATCGCCATCCAGGCCGACGCCCTGAACAAGTGGGAGAAGAACCTCGGCCTGCTCGGCGACCGCGCGCCCGTCGAGGAGGTCGCGCTGTTCGGCGACATGAGCAAGCAGTTCGGCTCTTCAAAGCGGGCGGCCGAGGTGTACCTGGGCGGCCTGGCCGACGAGACCTCCGACGTCTTCAGCGCGGCGCTCGAACGGGCGCTGCAGGGCGTCGATGCCATCGAGTGCGACGCCGGTCCCAGCGGCCCGCGGATGACCCGCGGCACCCAGGAGAAGGTGGAGTGCCCCGGTACCAGCCTGAGCGAGCAGATCGCCAAGACCATCGACGCCGACCCCATCCTGGCCGGCCAGGTCGACGAGCTGATGAAGCGCGAGGGCCCCGCCGTGGCGATGCCCATGGCGCCCGCCCAGCCCGTGGGCGAGGGTGCGCGGGTGGTGGTCGACCTGTACGACCTGATGAGCGCCTACACCCCCACGCCGATGCAGGCCGTCGCGGAGGGTGAGGATTTCGCGTGGCTCAAGCTCGAGGCCAAGCTCGAGGGCGACGTCGACGAGGCGCAGCTCGCCGCCCTCAAGCAGGAGCGCGAGCAGATCCGCCTGAGCAGCGCTGCGGCCTACGCCGAGCTCGCGGCGCCGGTGATGGCCGCCATCGAGGACGACGCGAAGAAGTGGGCCCGCGCCGGCCGTCCCGCGGTGGGCTTCTGCCCCCGTCCTGCGGCGCTGGAAGGGTGTTCCGTACCCATGGCCACCGACGCGTTGATGGCCGAGATCGCCGAGCAGACGAAGACCCGCCGCGCCTTGATGAAGGTGGAGAAGACCGGCGTCGACATGATCACGGACTGAGGGGTACGCCCCCCGCACAATGGCCGTGGTACATCCCGTCCGGACCCGATAGACGGCTCAGGCATCCATCTGGAGGAGCCATGTCCGGACAAGGAACGTCCCGTCGCACCGACCTCACCACCCTGCTCGCCCAGGCCGGCGAGGGCAATCCCGTCGAGCTCAACGGCTGGGTGAAGACGGCACGGTTCTCGAAGAACATCTCCTTCGTGCACGTGTTCGACGGCTCCTCTACCGCCACGGTGCAGATCATCCTGTCCGCCGAGCAGGCCGAGGCGTTCAAGGGCCACCTGGGCATCGGCACCGCCGTGGCCATCAAGGGCTCCTGGAAGGCGAGCCCCGGCGGCAGGCAGGCCTTCGAGGTGGCGGCAGACGAGATCGTCATCGTCGGCGAGAGCGACGCCAGCGAGTACCCGATCCAGCGCAAGAAGACCTCCATGGAGTTCCTGCGCACCGTGGCCCACCTGCGTCCCCGCACCAACACCTTCCAGTCGGTGTTCCGCGTGCGCAACGCCCTGAGCTGGCACATCCACCGCTTCTTCCAGGAGCGTGGCTTCCAGTGGGTCCACACGCCCATCATCACGGCATCCGATGCCGAGGGTGCCGGCGAGATGTTCCAGGTGAAGGCCACCGGCTCCGAGGAGGAGTTCTTCGGCAAGCCCGCGTTCCTCACCGTGTCCGGCCAGCTCGCCGTCGAGAACTTCGCCCAGGCGTTCACCAACGTGTACACCTTCGGCCCCACCTTCCGCGCCGAGAACTCCCACACGGGCCGCCACGCCTCCGAGTTCTGGATGATCGAGCCCGAGATCGCCTTCGCCACCCTCGACGACGTGATCGCGCTCGCCGAGGCGTTCGTGAAGGAGGTCTCCCTGGCCACCCTCGAGCAGTGCGCCGACGACTTCGAGTTCTTCAACACCCGCATCGACAAGGGCTGGGTCGACCAGGTCAGGGCGTCCCTCGCCAAGCCCTTCGCACGGGTCACCCACGCCGAGGCCCAGGAGATCCTGGTCGCCTCCGGCAAGAAGTTCGAGTACCCCGTCGGCCCCGGCCAGGAGCTGCAGACCGAGCACGAGCGCTACCTCGCCGAGGAGCACTTCGAGGGCCCGGTCTTCGTCACCGACTACCCCGCGTCCCAGAAGGCGTTCTACATGCGCCTGAACGACGACGGCGAGACCGTCGGCGCCACCGACCTGCTGGTGCCCCGCATCGGCGAGCTCATCGGCGGCTCCGCCCGCGAGGAGCGCCTCGACGTGCTCGACGCCCGCATCTCCGCGCTGGGCCTCGAGGTCGAGGACTACTGGTGGTACCGCGACCTGCGCAAGTTCGGCACCACGCCCCACGGTGGCTTCGGCCTGGGCTTCGAGCGCCTCATCATGTGGCTCACGGGCATGACCAACATCCGCGACGTCATCCCCTTCCCCCGCACGCCCGGCTCCGCCGAGTTCTGAGGCTCGCCCCGCGCACGCACCGAGGCCCGCTCCCCCACCAGGGGAGCGGGCCTTCCTGCTCTTGGGACGGCTCCCGACAGCACCATGGACACCTCCCCGATACAGACCTCACGGGGGCATGGATGGCACGGATGTGGGACACGGTGGTCATCGGCAGCGGCGCGGGCGGGCTCGGCTGTGCGCTGCACCTCGCCGAGGGCGGGGCGAAGGTGCTGCTGGTGGAGGCGCTGACCTACCCCGGCGGCTGCGCGGGCACGTTCTCCCACAAGGGCATCTCCCACGACGCCGGGGCCACGCTGCTCAGCCCGATGGGGCCCGACAACTGGCTGCCCCGGTGGCTGCGGGCCCACGGGGTCGAGCTGCCGCTGCACCGGCCCGATCCCGCGGTGGCGTTCCGAGCCCCCGGGGTCGACGTGCAGGTGCCGGGCAGCAGGCAGGCCTGGGTGGAGCGGCTGTGTGGACTTCCCGGCGCGCCCGTCGACGCCATCCGCCGCTTCTTCGCGGTGCAGGGAAAGGTGGCCGACCTGCTGTGGCCGGTGCTCGACGACCCGGACCTGCTGCCGCCCCTGTCCGGGCGGGCCCTGGGCGGCAACCTGCCCCGGGTGTTCGCGGCGCCCACGCTGCTGCCGCTGCTGGGCCGGCCCCTGCTGTCGGTGATGGAGCGCACGGGCGTGGCCGGGTTCCCTCCCCTGCGCATGTGGCTGGACGCGATGTGCCAGATCTCGGTGCAGACCAGCGCCGCCGAGGCGGAGGCGCCCTTCGCCCTGGCCTCCCTGGACTACTACTTCCGCAGTCCCGGCCACCCGGTGGGGGGCGTCGGCGCCCTGCCCCTCGCGATGGTGCGGGCCTTCGAAGGGGCGGGCGGCGCGCTGCGCTACGCGTCGAGGGTCCGGGGCCTGACGCGCCAGGACGACGGCACCTGGGCGGTCGACGTGCGGGGACGGACGGAGCACGCCCGCACGGTGGTCGCCAACCTGCTCCCGAACGCCCTGGCCGACCTGCTGGGGCGGTCCACGCCGAGGCTGGAGAAGCTGTCCGGAGACGTCCACACCGGCTGGGGAGCCGCGATGTGGTACCTGCAGGGTCGCTGGGAGGGCCCGGACGTGCCCCACTGGCAGCTCATCGAACGTGCCGACGCGCCCCTGCACAGCGGCAACCACGTGTTCGTGTCCATGGGGCCGCCGGAAGCGAACGGCCTGCGGACGGTCACCGCGTCCAGCCACGTGCCCATGCAGACGCCCCCGGACGGCCCCTCGATCGAGGCCATCCAGGGGCGGATGAAGGCGCTGCTGCGGGATCGACTGCCGGAGCTGGCCCTCGCCGGGGGCTACAGCGCCAGCCCGAGGACCTTCGCGCGGTTCACGAGACGCCCCGGTGGTTTCGTCGGCGGCGTGCCCCGGTGGCACGGCCTGCACAACTACCGGGGGATGTGGCCCCGGCCCATCGAGCGGGGGCTGTACCTGACCGGAGACACGATGTTCCCCGGCCAGAGCGTCACGGCGGCGGCCCTCGGGGGGCACCGCGTGGCGGAGACGATCCTGCGGACGCTGTGATCAGTCGGCCGACAGGTCCTCGAGCAGGCCGTACAGGTTCTCGTAGCCGAACTCGTCGAAGGGAATGGTCCAGTCGACGCCGTCCAGCGTGAGCACGTAGGCGCCGGCGCCGGGGTTCGAGTCCACGAGCTGCACGCCCTCGCTGCCGTCCTCGGACCCGTAGTACACACTGCCCTCGAGCACCGTGCCCTCCTCGTCGTCGAGGTCCCACAGGAAGTCCACCGTGCCGAACAGGTGGCCGGAGGTGGCGGAGGCGTCGGTGCGGGTGTGGCGTTCGCCATCGAGCTGCAGGCCCGGGAGCTCCTCGAAGCCTTCGTAGGCGAAGATGTTCTCGGGGTTGCGGATGTCGTGGATGGAGACGGTCTGGGTGCCGCCGACGAGCCCGGTGAAGTCGGTGGGGTTGTCGAGGTACTGCATCATGCCCGCGCCACCGAAGCCGAGCACCCGGTTCTGGCCGAGCTCGAGGGTCAGGGCGTACAGGCTCATCACGTCGTGGGCGCCCTGCTCCGTGGTGGGGTCGATGGCGCCGAGCACGTGGTCGAGCTCCAGCCACAGCAGGTCGTCCACCCACATGCCCCGCTCGTCGGACGCGTAGGAGGCGATGCGGACGTCGGTGACCGAGCTGCCGCTCGGACCCTTGACCTTCAGCCGGCTCAGGTGGGACTCGTCCTCCTTGTCCCAGCGGTAGTCCGCCTGCATCTCCATCTCGCCGCTGCCCTGGACCCAGGTGCCCGTGACGGTCTGGGCGGCCTCGCCCTGCAGGAGCGCGAGGGTGAACGCACCGCCGTCGCCGTCGTTCGACAGCAGCAGCACGCCGAGTCCGTCGTCTGTGCGGGCCACGAAGGCCTCTGCCTCGCCGAGGGCCACGGCCGCGTCGGTGGACTCCCACAGCTGGGGGTAGGTGCCGACATCACAGCCGGTCAGCAGGGCGGCGGGAACGGAGAGCAGGAACAGGGAGCGCATCACTTGGCACCTCCGAAGCGCTTGCCGAAGCGGATGGAGGGACGGAAGCCCCATCCCACCTGCAGATCACCGCCGTGGAGCACGTCCACCGGGTCGGCGTGGAGCTGCAGCTCGCCACCCATCGTCCAGCCCTTGTCCCGCAGGGGTACGGACACGCGGCCCACCGCGGCGGCGCCGACGGCGATGTGGGTCAGGGGGCGCAGCGTGCTGCTGCCGAGCTGCAGGTAGCGCACGTGGGGACCGACACCGACCGTCCACATCACGCCGTTGTCACGGTGCCAGGCATGGCCGGCGCCGAGGAAGATGTCCGCGGACATCGTGCGGTCGTAGTCGACGCGCAGGCCACCACGGTTCTCGGCGGACACACCGCGGACGGGCACGCCCACGTCGACCGAACCCAGCAGGGACCAGGAGCGTCCCACCTGGAAGCCGTAGCCGAAGGAGACGTCCTGCATGCCGAGGGTCGGGCCGGACGACAGCTCGAGGCGGTCCATCTGGGTGCCGACGGACACGGCGTGCTCCTGGAAGGGAGCTGCCAGGGCGGGCGCGGCGAGCAAGACACCGGAAAGCAGGATTCGACGCATGGAACCTCCGTGGGGACATCACATCCTGCCCGCCAGGAGGTCCACCTTCCACGAAGGTTGTTCAAGGTTTGTCATGCTGCCGTCCGGTACGGCGATCACGCCGCCATGACTCAGGGATCCCCCGTGTCGGATGGCTGCAGGTCGATCAGGTCGCGCACCCGCTGCCAGTCGAGCTCGTCCACCGACATCTGGAAGGTCCGGCCCTGCAGGGTCACGCCGTAGGTGCCCGACGCCGGATCGCCCCCGTCGATCCGCACGGCATCGCTGCCGTCGGAATTGCCGTAGAAGACGCTTCCGCTCCACCCGTGGGCATCGAGGACCTCGACCTGCTCGTCTCCAGGGGGCATCCACTGGAAGTCCACGGTGCCCCACATGAAGCCCTCGCTGCCGCTGACGTTGGTCTCCGTGACCTGCCGGCCATCGACCTCGAACCCCACGAGCTCCTGGAACGCCAGGTAGTCGAAGCGGTTCACCGGTGACAGCGGCTTGTCGAGGGACACCACCTGCTCCCCCGCCACCAGGCCGACGAAGGAGGTGGGGTTGCCGAAGTACTGGGTCATGCCCGGCCCCCCGAAGCCCAGGACGCGGCCGTAGCCCACCTCGAGCGTGAGGGCGTACACGGCGAAGGCATCGAGGGCCGCCTCCCGGTCGCCGGGGGTGATGGCGGCCATCATGTCCGGCATGGGCTGGTAGGGCTCGCCGTCGAACTCCAGCAGACCGCTCTCGTAGGTCAGCGTGTGGGACGACTGCTCGTCGATCTCCTCCACCTGGGTGCCGCCGGTCTGGGTGGGGGGCAGGTCCGACTCGTCCGGCCGGGTCCACCGCACGTCCAGCTGCAGCTCGACCTCCTCCCCGGACAGCGACCACGAGCCCGCCACCGTCTCCGTGGCGTTGCCGACCATGGTCACCCGGCGGAAGGGCCCCTCGCCGCTCTCCTCGTCGATACGTCCGATGACCAGGATGTCGAGGCCGTCGGAGCCCGCGGGCCGCAGCGCGGTGACCACATCGCCGCTGAGGGCACCGAGGGGGTCGTTGGGCGCCCCGATGCGGGGGTAGGGGCCGCCGTCGCAGGCGGTCGACAGGGCCAGCAGGCACAGAAGGACGGACTTCATCGGACACCTCCGAAGCGGTAGCCCACCCGGATGGAGGGCCGGAGGAGGAGGCCGACCCGGAGGTCTCCTCCGTGGACGAAGTCCGCCGGGTCGAGACCGAGCAGCGCCTCCCCCTGCAGGGTCCAGCCGCCCCGGAACGCCCAGGACACCCGCCCGACGGCCACCACGCCGAACGCCAGGTGCTCGATGGCCTGCACCTCGGGCGCGTTGAGGTCGAGGTAGCGCAGGTGCACACCGCCGCCGGCCACCACCGCCAGGCGCTCCGTGAGCTGCCACCGGTAGCCGGCCCCCGCCCACAGGTCGGCGTCGAACGTGATGTCGTAGATCTCCCGCAGCGAGAAGGACGCGCCGTCGTCGCGACCGGCGAGGGGAAGGCCCGCCGACAGCGCCCCCAGGGCCACCACCGCGTGGCCCACCTCGAACCCGTAGCTGAAGTCGAGGCCGTGGAAGGCCAGCGGCGGGCCGGACGCCACCCACAGGTTGTCGTAGGTGTAGCCCACGCCCAGCGCGTGCTCGGAGGGCTCCTTCGCCTCCGCGCCGGGTGCACGGAGCCACATGGCCGTCAGCGCGACGAGCAGGGTCTTCGGGATCGGCAAAGGTCCCTCCAGGGGTACGTCCTCGTCCCCTGGAACGGTACCGGGCCGCACCGCTGTTGGCCAATGGGGTGCCGCGGGCGGCCTACAGCTCCATCGCCAGCAGGGTGCCCTGCTCGATGGCCCGCTTGGCGTCGAGCTCGGCCGCGACATCGGCGCCGCCGATCAGGTGCACTGAGGCGCCGGCGGACTGCAGGCTCGTCACCAGCTCCCGGTTGGGCTCCTGGCCCGCGCAGATGATGACGTTGTCGACCGCGAGCACACGGGGCTCGCCCTTGACGGTGATGTGCAGGCCGTCGTCGTCGATGCGCTCGTAGGCCACCTCGCTGAGCATCTCCACGCCGCCCTTCTTCATGGACGCGCGGTGGATCCAGCCGGTGGTCTTGCCCAGGCGGGCACCGACCTTGCCCGGCGACCGCTGGCACATCGTGATGCGACGGGCAGGCGGCTGCTCCTCGGGCAACTTGAGGCCGCCCGGGTCGGCGTGCTCGGCGTCGACGCCCCAGGTGTCGAGGTAGACCTCGACGTCTTCCGCGGTGGACGGCCCGCTGTGGAGCAGGAACTCCGCCACGTCGAAGCCGATGCCGCCGGCGCCGATGATCGCCACGTCGTCGCCGACGTCGGCGTCGTTGCGGAGCACGTCGATGTAGCTGAGGACCTTGGGGTGATCGATGCCGGGCAGCCGGATCTCCCGGGGGTGCACGCCCGTGGCGAGGACCACCTCGTCGAACCCCTGCAGATCCGCCGCGCCGACGTGGGCACCGAGCCGGCAGGTGACGCCGGTGCGCTCGAGCTCGCCGCGGAAGTAGCGCAGGGTCTCGTGGAACTCCTCCTTGCCGGGGATCCGCTTGGCCATGTGGAACTGGCCGCCGACCTCCTCCTGTGCGTCGAACAGCGTGACGTCGTGGCCCCGCCGGGCGGCGATGGTGGAGCAGGCCAGGCCCGCGGGACCGGCACCGACGACCGCCACCTTCTTGCGGTGGGTGACCGGCTTGACGAAGCGCTCGCTCTCGTAGCCGGCGAAGGGGTTCACGAGGCAGCTCGCCCGCTTGTTCTTGAAGACGTGGTCGAGGCAGGCCTGGTTGCAGGCGATGCACGTGTTGATCTCGTCGGGCGCATCCCGCTCCGCCTTGCGCACCCACCCCGGATCCGCCAGGAACGGCCGCGCCATCGACACCATGTCGGCATCGCCGGCGGCGAGCACCGCCTCGGCGGTGTCGGGCATGTTGATGCGGTTGGAGGTGACCAGCGGCACGGTCACGTGATCCTTGAGTCGCCGGGTGACCCAGCTGTAGCCGGCCCGCGGCACGCTGGTGGCGATGGTGGGCACCCGGGCCTCGTGCCAGCCGATGCCGGTGTTGAGGATCGACACGCCGGCCTGCTGCAGCTCCTTGGCGAGGTGCACCACCTCTTCGAAGGTGCTCCCCTCCTCCACCAGATCGAGCATCGACAGGCGGAAGATGATGATGAAGTCGGGCCCGACGGCCTCACGTGTGCGGCGGACGATCTCGAGGGGGAAGCGGATGCGGTTCTCGTAGGCGCCGCCCCAGGCATCGGTGCGCTTGTTGGTGCGGCGCACGATGAACTGGTTGATGAGGTAGCCCTCGGAGCCCATGATCTCGATGCCGTCGTAGCCGGCCTTGCGAGCAAGCACCGCGGCGTTCACGAAGTCGCCGATGGTGCGCTCGATGCCCCGCTGCGAGAGTGCACGGGGCTTGAACTTCGAGATCGGGCTCTTGATGGCGCTCGCGGAGACCACCAGCGGGTGGTAGCCGTAGCGACCCGCGTGCAGCAGCTGAAGGGCGATGCGCCCCCCTTCCCGGTGGACCGCCTCGGTGACCACCCGGTGCTTGAAGACGTCGATGGGAGTGGCCATGCGGCCACCCAACGGCTTGAGCCAGCCCTCGATGTTGGGCGAGAAGCCGCCCGTGACCATGAGCCCCACCCCGCCCCGTGCGCGGGCGGCGAAGTAGGCCGCCAGCTTGGTGAGCGGGCCGGGCTGCTCCTCGAGGCCTACGTGCATCGAGCCCATCAGGACCCGGTTGGGAAGGACCACATGGCCCAGATCGAGTGGAGACAGGAGGTTCGGATAGGCGGTCACACGGGCTCCAGGACGGTTCGGACGACCAACTACTTACCATGCTAAGAAAATCAGGACAAAGCGTCTTCGAGGGTTTTCACGACCGCCTCGATCACCTGCACCCGGGCATGGCGCTTGTCCTCGGAGTCCACGACGAGCCAGGGGGCCTGCGGCGTGTGGGTGCGGCGCAGCATCCTGGCCACCCAGGTCTCGTACTCCGCCCGCTTCGCCCGGTTGCGGTAGTCCTCCTCCGTGATCTTGTAGTGCTTCCAGGGCACCTGCTCCCGCGCCTTGAACCGCGCCATCTGCTCCTCGGGCGAGACCTGCAGCCAGAACTTGAGCACCACCACGCCGTCCCGGACGAGCTCGGCCTCGAAGTCGCGGATCTCGCCGTGGGCCCGCCGGGCATCCGCCTCGGAGCAGAACCCCTCGATGGGTTCCACGAGCACGCGGCCGTACCAGCTCCGGTCGAAGATGGTGATGCGCCCCCGCTGGGGCACGGCCTGCCAGAACCGCCACAGGTAGGGGTACTTCGCCTCCACCTTCGTGGGGGCCCCGAAGGTGCGTACGTCGACCCAGCGCGCATCGAGCCCCGGCAGCAGCCTGCGGATCGCGCCGCCCTTTCCGGCGGCGTCCCATCCCTCGAACACCAGCACCATGCTGCGGCCCTCCTCCTGCAGGAGGCGTCGGGAGAGCCGGGCCAGGCGGCCCTGGGCGTCGTCGAGTCGCTTCTTGTAGGCCTTCTTGTCGATCCCCCCCATGCTGCCAGGCGCGATGAGCGCCGGCACCTCGTCGGGTGCAGGCAGCGGTGCGGCCTCCTCACGGGGCGGCGTGGGCCACGTCATCTGCCCGTGGGAGAGGACCTGCTCCACCACCTGCAGATTCCGCGAGGTCCGGGGGCGGCCATGGATCACCTTCCAGGGTGCCCAGGCTGCGTCCGTGGCATCGATGATGCGCTCCGCCCAGCGGGACACCGGCTCGTGGATGGACACGTTGCGCTCCACGAAGGCGGTGATCTTCCAGGACTTGTCGACGTCCGCCCGCTGGGACGCCAGCCGGTGCTGCTGCCCCTCCGGGTCGAGGTAGAGCCACACCTTGAGGATGCGCACCCCTTCGAGGGCCCACATGCGCTCCATGGCCGCGATCTCCCGCAGCCGGCACGCGCACTCGGCCTCGGACAGCACGCCCTGCTGCAGTCCGCGGATGATCGACAGGTACCAGCCACCGAAGTGCACGGCGAGCTGTCCCTTGCGGGCCAGGCCATCCCACGCGGCGAACAGGTGGGGCCGATCACTCACCGGGTCGTCCGAGTACAGCCGCTTGCCCATGCGCCGGGTGTCGGCCCACTCGTGCAGCAGGTTCACCACCTCGCCGCGCCCGGCGAGGGCATGGCCGTAGATGAGCACCACGTAGGGCTCGTCACGCTCCTCGAGGTCGGCCTGCAGCTGCAGGAGCTGGGTCCGCAGGTGGCCTTCCTTGACCCGCCGGCGTGCCTCCGCCTTGTCGATCCAGGGCAGACAACGGTCCTTCATGCCACCTCCCGTCCCAGCCTATCGGGCCACTGGACGGAAGGTGCAGTCAAGGCCCCGATCCACGGGACCCCGAGCTCAGCTGACCAGCGACGGGCCCGCGTCGAGGGTGTCCTGCCACTCGATGTACTCGGCCATCACGTCCTCGAAGACGCGCACCTGGCTGCTGGTGAGATCCTTCTTCCAGCGATCCTTGGCCGCAGGCTTCATCTGGAACGCGGCCAGGCGGCTTCGGTAGGCATCGGTGAACGGCAGACCGCAGAACTCCACCATGCGGCGCATCTGCTCGTCGCGGTCGGCGACGAGGTCCTCGAAGCGGACCCGGATCATCTGACCCTCGGGAAGCTCGGACGCTGCCTGCTCGATGCTCTGGATGCACTTGACCCACTGGATGCCCGCGAGCACGAGGAAGGACTGGCCGCTGCGATCCCACAGCTCCTGCTCCTGCTCGCTCAGCGGACCCCAGCGCCACTGGGCCGGCCCGTGCCAGCCACGCCACCAGGGCTGCTGCAGCAGGGAGTTGGCCACGGCGCGGATGTCGCGCAGGACATGGATGAAGGGCGCATCGGGGTACATGGCGTGCATGAAGCCCACCCTCCCCCAGCCGGTGTACTTGAAGGCCAGGCGCTCCTTGCCGTCGAGGCGCACCTTCTCCTCGAACACGCCGCGCATGCGGCGGGCCATCCAGGGGGTGAGATCCTCCGCCGTGAGGTCGCGGCAGGGCTCGGCGAAGCCCGCGAACGCACCGGACAGCTTGCTGTAGGTCTCGGACGGCCGGACCTCGTAGGTGCTGGCCTTGCGAGCAGAGCGGGACCACATGCCGGGCAGGTCGAGCAGCTTGCGGCTGTGGGAGGCGAGGTTGCTGCTCGGGTAGCGGTTCTCGTAGTTGGAGAACCAGGCGAGCGAGGGATGCGCAGCCAGCATCTCGAACGCGAGCGTGGTGCCGCTGCGTCCGGTGCCGAGCATGAACAGGGGGGATGTCATGACAGACCTCCGTGGGGACCTTGGCAGAAGAACGCCATGATACCGGGGTGCCGCGGTCCCGTCATGCCTGTCGTGCCGCCCTCGCGGACACTCAAGCTGCAAACGGCAGGTTGGGCAGCCGGGTCGGTTGCACGCAGCGGGCGCGAGATGAGCGCCCGGACCGACAAAAGGGCCCAAGAAGAGAACAGGGAGGGCCACATGGCCCTCCCTGCGGGGGTTCGGAAGGTGGGTCACGGTCGTCGTCGCGGGCGACCCTCCCTCACAGGACTCACTTCTTGCCCTTGGCCTTGCCCTTCACGCCCTTGACGAGGTCCTTGACCCTGTCCAGCAGGCCGTAGGCGTTGCCGTTCTTCGGGCCGTTGCCAGGCTTGTCCTCACCGACGTCCTTGGGACCGTTGCCGGGCTTGTCCTCACGATCGGTCCACTTCTTGGGACCACCGTTGGGCTCGTTCTCGTCGCCTTCACGGTACTTGGGACCATTGCCGGGCTTGTCCTCGGCGCAGCGCCACTGCCACTTGAAGAACAGGTTGCCGCTGTTGCCACGCTTCACGATGGTGCAGGTGGGCTCCTCGGGGCAGTCGTCCTCGTCCCAGGTGGACTGGAACCACTTGCCGTGGGTCACGCGGTTGAGCCACTTGTACATCCACTTCTTCAGCGGGTGCACCTTCTTCTTGCCGTCGGGGCACTCATCGTCGTCGTCGTCGTCGTCGTCATCGTCGTCGTCGTCACGGTCGTCGTCGTCGTCGTGGTCGCCGGTGTCGCAGGTGTCCATCGGCTCGCCGGTGTCACCGGTGTCGTCCTCGCACTCGTCCTGCTCGCCGAGGTCGATCTCGAGGAGATCGTCGCACGGCGGCTCCACGCCCGCGAGGATGTGGATGCCGGAGGTCACGAGGTCATCGAAGCCGTCTGCATCGCTCGCGGACCACTCGATGGTGAAGCCGCTGATCTCCTCGTACAGCACCCAGGCGGTCGCCTCGGGGGCGTCGTCGTAGTCGTTGTCGTTGAGCAGATCGATGCCACCGTCCGCGGTCAGGCTGGAGCCGCCGGGGCCCACCGTCAGGTAGTAGCCGATGGTGCCGCCAGAGGACTCGGGCACGACGTACACGGCGTCGGCTCCCTCGAGATCCCAGGTGGAACGCTCCTGGACCCATGCGCCTTCGCCACCGTCGTGATCACGGCCCGCGACGAGCATGTTGTCGTCCATGGGCAGGAAAAAGGGCATGCCGTTCAGCTCGAAGCGGAACGAGAAGGTGGCGGACGGGTTGTCGGTCTCGTAGCCGGCCACGGCCAGCTTGACGCCGGGGACGGTGTTGCTCGAAGGGCCGATCGGGGGCGGTGCGACGTTCACGTCGATGGCGAGGTTGTCCACGCCGTCGGTCAGGCCACTCCACTCGTCGATGACGATGACGACATCGAAGACCGTGCCGCCCTCGGTCATGCCGGCATCCTCGAAGAGGATCTCCACCGGGCCACCCGCTGCCATCAGCTCGGCTTCGGTGAACTGGCAGTCACTGCCTGCGCCGGCCGTCAGCACGTCACAGGTCTTACCTTCGAAGTCCAGCTCGGCACCCCAGGCTCCGGTGGAGCCTAGCAGCAGTCCGGACAACGGAATCGCATACTTCTTCATGGAAAACATCCTTCCGATGCATGTGAGACAAGGCCGCGTTCAGTTTCCAGCCATGTCATGTCTGTTACTTTCCGTGTGATTCTCGAGTGTTCCGCGTGCAGCCACGGGCGAGGCGCCCGATCACGCGGAGGGTGTCCGGACCCTCAGGGGTCGCAGGTCAGTTCTTCGATCCGCTCACGCACGGGGCAGATGCCTTCGAGTCCCTCGAATTCTCCGAGGAACAGGTAGAAGCCGCCTTCGATGTACTCGCCCGTGGACAGCTTGCTGATGCCCCACTGGCCTTCCACCGTGAACTCGGCCCCGTCGTTGCCGAAGGTCGCGGATGCCACACCCTTGATGGTGTCCTCCGGCGGATCGGCGATGGGGCTCGAGGGGTTGGGGTTGCCGATGAGCGCGCCACCGGAGAAGCGTCCGGAGGGTCCAGCCGGCAGCAGGTTGGACAGCTCGAAGGTCACCTGGCCGCCTTCGGCGAGGTACACGGCCGCATCCTTCAGGTATTCGGAGCGGTAGGTGAGGACCTCCTGCAGGACCGTGGGGTGTCCACCGTCGAGGTCGACGAAGATCATCTCCACGTCTCCGCCCGGGTCCATGACGGTGATCTTCAGCTCGAGGACCGGGTTGTCCTCCGCATTGCCTGCGACGGCGAACTTCAGGCCGCCGCTCTCGTGACGGAACACACTGGCGGTCCAGTGGCCGGCGTCACCGCTGGCCTGGTCGTCGAAGACCTTCAGTTCCACGAGGACGTCGTACCCCTGGACGTCCTCGAACTCGATATCGTACCAGAGTTCCCCGTGATCACTGCCCAGGTACAGGCCCTCGGGGAGCGCGCCCATTCCGAGGCCGTCACTGGTGCACGTGTCACCATCGATCGGTCCCACGAATGGCACGGCACAGGGCCCATGCGCAGCTTCCGCCACGCCCGTAGCGCCCAACAGCGCCGCGGCCAATAGTCCAAACGACATGTCTCTTCCTCCGCATCATGGCTTGGTTCGTCCACATCGAGACACCCGCCGGAGCCGGTGTCCGCGCTCTTGAACGCTCCAAAGCCCGATCCGGACAAATAGGCTTTTCCCCTACGGAGGTGTCGCGGCGTCTCCAGTACGCCAAGCAGATGTCAAGAGATAGGAAAAGCACACCTGCCTCGTGCACTATCGTCCGTCCACGGCTGTTCGGTCCATCATGCCGTCCACACGGTACAAGCCGCCTCCCCCCGCCCGTACGCACTGTTTCTGCTGTATCCGGGCCGATTCGAGGTGAATGCGCCGGGCTTCGAGACCCCGCGGAGGCCCCCCTCGCGGGCACCTCCGCGACGCCCTGACGACACGGTCGCATGCATGGCGGCCCCAACATGCTAGACCGGGACCGACACACGCACCGGCCCCGCCGGCCCCCCGCGACCCCGCACAGAAGGGAGCCCTCCATGGCACAGCAGTTCATCTACCAGATGCAGGGACTGAAGAAGATCCTCCCCAACGGCAAGGAGATCCTCAAGGGCATCTGGCTGTCCTTCTACCCCGGTGCCAAGATCGGCATCATCGGCCCCAACGGCGCCGGCAAGTCGACCCTGCTGAAGATCATGGCCGGCCTCGACGAGAACTTCGACGGCCACGTGTGGAAGGACCCGGCAGCCTCCGTGGGCTTCCTGCCCCAGGAGCCCCAGCTCGATCCCACCAAGAACGTGCGGGAGAACATCGAAGAGGGCCTGAAGGACATCAAGGCGCTGCTGGCCCGCTACGACGAGGTCTGCAAGGGCTACGAGGATCCCGACGCCGACTTCGACAAGCTCGCCGAGGAGCAGGGCAAGCTCGACGACCAGATCGCCGCCGTGAACGGCTGGGAGCTCGACCGCATGGTGGAGATCGCCATGGACGCCCTGCGCGTGCCCGACGCCGACGCCGACGTGTCCAGCCTCTCCGGTGGTGAGAAGCGCCGCGTGGCCCTGTGCCGCCTGCTCCTCGAGAAGCCCGATCTGCTGCTGCTCGACGAGCCCACCAACCACCTCGATGCCGAGTCCGTCGCCTGGCTGGAGCGCACCCTGCGCGAGTACCACGGCACGGTCATCCTCATCACCCACGACCGCTACTTCCTCGACAACGTCACCCGCTGGATCCTCGAGCTCGACAACGGCGAGGGCGTGCCCTGGGAGGGCAACTACTCCGAGTGGCTCGAGCAGAAGCGCAAGAAGCTCGAGCAGGAGAAGCGCTCCGCAGACAAGCAGGAGGTCCTCGCCCGTGAGCTCGAGTGGGTCAAGCTCGGCCAGAAGAAGCGTCAGGCCCGCACCAAGGCCCGCCTGAAACAGTACGAGCAGCTCCTGCAGCAGTCCACCACCGGAAGCTCGAGCCGCAAGCACGAGATCGTGATCCCGCCGGCCCCCCGCCTCGGCGACGTGGTCGTCCGCTTCGAGAACGTCTCCAAGGGCTACGGCGACCGCCTCCTGATCGACAACCTCACCTTCGATCTGCCCCGCGGCGGCATCGTCGGCATCATCGGTCCCAACGGCGCCGGCAAGACCACGCTGTTCCGCATGATCGTCGGCCACGAGCAGCCCGACGCGGGTTCCGTCACCGTCGGCGAGACCGTCGCCCTGTCCTACGTGGATCAGTCCCGCGACGACCTGAACGACCAGGAGACGGTCTGGGAGAACATCTCCGGCGGCCACGACCTGCTCAAGCTGGGCAACCGCGAGATGAACAGCCGTGCCTACTGCAGCACCTTCGGCTTCCGTGGTGCCCTGCAGCAGCAGAAGGTGGGCACGCTGTCCGGTGGTGAACGCAACCGCGTCCACATGGCCCGCCTGCTGCAGAACGAGGCCAACCTCATCCTGCTCGACGAGCCCTCCAACGACCTCGACGTCAGCACCCTGCGCGCCCTCGAGGAGGCCCTCGAGGAGTACGCCGGCTGCGCGGTCATCATCAGCCACGACCGCTGGTTCCTCGACCGCCTCGCCACCCACATCCTCGCCTTCGAGGGAGACTCCCAGGTGGTGTGGTTCGAGGGCAACTACGAGGCCTACGAGCGCGACCGCAAGAAGCGCCTCGGCATCGACGCCGACCAGCCCCAGCGCATCAAGTACAAGCCCCTGACCCGCTGATCACGGCGCCAGGACGCAGCAAGGGCGGCTCCATCGCGAGATGGGCCGCCCTTCTTCGTGGGATCCGCCGTCCGGCGTTCCGCCTCAGATCGAGGAGGGCTCCAGCGCGAACAGGTAGGCCCCCTGCCGCCCGATGTTCAGCGCCAGCCGGTTGCGCAGCGGCGGCGTGTCGAGGAACGCGAGGCGCTCTCCCACGACGCGGAAGCCCGCCTCCGAGAACAGGCGTCGCCAGGAGGCCACCGAGCGGAACCGGACGCCCACGCCCGCGGTATTGGCGCCGAAGCTGCGGAGCATCTTCGCCAGGATGGGGTGGCGGATGGAGGTGAGCTGGAACACACGCTCGCCCGGCGCGGTGCCGCGCACCATCGGGTCGAAGATCGCCTCGTAGACCACCACCCGTCCGCCGGGTGCGAGGAGGTGGCGGACGTCGTCGAGGCACGACAGCACCATCGAGCGGGTGGTCTCCTCGTCGCCGGCCACCAGGTGGTGCAGGAGTACGTTGATGGTGATGAGGTCGAAGCCATCCCCCTCGTGCACACCGCGGTAGTCGTAGGACGTGCCGAGGAAGACCTGCTTGCGGTCGTTCGGCTTGTTCAGCCGGATCATCTTCTCGGCGTTGTCGACGAGGACCGCGGTGGCGCCAGGGTATTGGTGGAGGAGGCGATCGAGGAAGTCGCCGTTGCCGCCGCCGATGTCGAGGATCCGCTTCACGCCGGTGGCGTGGTGGCACTGCAGGAAGTCCGCATACACCGGCCAGTCCCTGAACTCCATGTCGAAGTTTCGCAGTGCATCCTCCGACAGCTTGAATGCCTCGTCATGTCGCATGGCTTCTCCTCGGTACCGGTGTTGAGCTGGCGTCACCGACCACCCTAGCGGAGCGCGGCCCCCGACGCCATGCCCTTGTGACCGGCCCAGCGGCCCGATCACGCAAACAGTCGCTGAAACGGTTGCTTCGCTGCCCGTGGAGGGCTCGGTGGCAGCTTCCGTGCCACCTCGCGCCGGAGGCGCGGACCAAGGTGCATGGTTCTCGTCGGCACACCGTGGGGGTGTCTGCACCCGGAAGCTCAGGCCCCTTCCGGCGGGAACTCCATCCGCACGGTGAGGTGGTCGGCCCCCTCCGCCCTTGCAGTCAGCCGTCCACCGTGGGCGAGACACACCTCCTTCGCGAACGCCAGCGCCATCACGGGCACACGGACGTTCTCGTCGCGGAGTCGGATGGGCCCCTCCCTCGAGGTGAGCCGACCGGCGACCTTCATGGTGGCATCGTAGACCCGCGTGCGGACCAGCAGCGAGACCCGATCGTACAGCTCGATGCCCTTGATCTCGATGGGCACCGAGCCACGCTTGAGGTCGTACAGTGTGCGGACGACGTCTTCGAGGGCCCGCTGCAGCATGCGCGCGGAACCGATGACGGGCAGGTCCTCGTCGACGTCGACCCGCACCGTGCCGTGGAACGCCGGCAGATCCGCCACCTTGTAGACGAGGCGACCGAGGTTGAGGGGCGCGGGGGCCATCGTGCGTCGTTCGCGATCCGGATGGCGGCCGAGGTTGGATGCCCCCTTGACGAGGAGCTGGATGCGCCCGATCGCCTCGAGGGTGTCGCTGATCTCCTCCTGGGCCTCGGGGTCGCCGGCGGACAGGCGCTCGAGGCCCCGGACGTTGAGCTCGACGGCCTGCACGCTGCTGAGGACGTCGTGCCCGAGCCCCCGCACGAAGGTGCTGGCGAGCTCGTTCCAGGTGTCGCGCGCCCGTCCGAGGCAGAGCAGTCGGGCACGGCCTTCCTCGGGGGAGGCGCCCGCCATCACGAAACCATGGTGCCCCTGGCAGATGACCTTGTACCAGGCGGCCAGATCCCCGGCCTGGAGGATGAACAGGCACCGTGTGCCGTCGTGGAGCACCTGCCGCTGCTGGGCCGGTGAGAGGGCCGAGACGTGGGCCAGACGGACATCCACATCCGCCTGGAGGCCATCGGGTAGCGGGGTGTCCTGCAGCAGGACCTCGGCGTCGTGCCAGTGCTGCAGATCGGACACACCGGGCGTGAGCACGCCGACACGGACCGGCGGGAGCCCCTCGACCACCGGGGTCATGGGGCTCCTCGGGCCATCACTCGATGGCGAAGGGGTAGCGCTTGCGCAGCCATTCCGTCATTCCTCCCTCGACATTGACCACATCGTACCCTTCGGCGGCCATCATGTCAGCGGCGCGGGAGGAGCGACTGCCGGACTTGCAGATGAAATAGACCGGCTTGGACTTGTCGATGCCCTGGAAGTCGGGGTGATCGACGGAGAGCTCCTGCACGGGCACCAGGGTCGCGGTGGGGATGTGACCGGCACGCCACTCTCCCTTGGTCCGGACGTCGACCACCTGGATGGAGGGATCGGCCTGCAGGCGCCGCTTCAGCTCATCGACGGAGATGTCGCTGCGGGTGCCCTCGTCGGCCGCAGGGGCCTCCTTGGCCGGTGCGTCGGCGCCAGGCGCCTCGGAGGCCTGCTGGGCGTTGGAGGACCCGCCGCCGCAGGCGACGAGCAGGGAGGACAGAAGGGCCGTCAGGGTGAGGGTGCGCATGTTGTCTCCTGTGGGGATTCGGAAGGGTACGCCTGGATGGAGCCGTCAGGGGGTGTCTTCGTGACCCGGATCGCGACGGATCTGCGTGCGGGCCTGCAGGTCGAAGGGGCGGATGCCCTTGCGGTGCTGGTTGAAGCCGGCCACCTCCGACTCCGTGAGGGGCGTGTCCGACTGCTGGACCACACCGAGGATGAACGCCTCGACGGTCTGCCGGACGGCATCGCCCCAGGCGGTCTCCGTGCGGGTGTCCCAGTAGGACAGGAGCGCGACCTTGCGCTCCGCGACGCTCTCCAGGCGGGGGCCGCCATCGAGGGGGATGCCCTTGTCCCACAGGTCCTGCAGCGCGTCCGGCAGCTCGTCGAGCTTCTGCCCGAGGCCGTAGTCGGCCAGGCGGGCCTCGAAGACGTGCAGCTCGCCGCTGATGCCCTCCATCAGCGAGCGCTGGTAGGCCGAGAACTTGCGCTGGGAGACCAGCTGGCCCGCCGGCCGCAGGCAGGGAACCAGCAGCGCGCACCACAGCCAGTTGGTCTTCTTGGCCTGATCACCGGGGGCCTCGAAGCGGATGGGCTGACGCTTCACCTCGACCCGACCGTCGTCGTACATCACCAGATCACCGCGCCAGGGCAGCTCGTGGCGCATGATCGTGCGGTCGCCCTTCTCGATGACCCGGGTGTAGCCGACGTCTGCCGCCTTGCCCATGAGCGCCTCGCGGGCCTGACGGAGCTGCAGCTCGCTGAAGACGATGACCGTGTACTCCCCCTCTTCGCGGGTGTACTCGACCTGCGCCTCGGCGTCGGTGTCGTCCTCGGAGGCCTGCTCCTCGGCCGGCGCCTCCTGCTCGGGCGCCTCCTGCCCAGGTGGGTCCGGAGGCGGCTCCTCCTGGGACCACGCCAGCGCCAGGCACAGCCAGATCACCATGGCTCGTCACTCAGAGGCGGCTCGCCGAAGGACGCCCGGGCGTGCTCGGCCACGTCGCGGGTGTCGTACATGCGCACCTGCAGACGGGGGTGGTCCTCCAGCAGGCTCGCGGCGGTGCTGTAGACCATCATCACGAAGCCCGTGCCCTGATCCCGCAGCAGCGCCCAGACGGGTCGGCGCTCGTGGGGACCCTCGGCACGGCCATAGGCGTCTCGCGTCCAGGTCTCGTCGAACCGGAGCAACCCGTCGCGGGCAAACAGGAAGATGGCAGGGGGACCGTGCAGGGCCAGCTGCTCATCGAAGGGATTGGCGAACTCCATGAAGCCATCCGGGAAGGGGCACACCAGCTCATAACACGGCCGAAGGGTTCCCCGGTTGATCCTGACGCCCAATGGGATACCCCTGCACGCCACAGTTCCCACCCCTCGACGGGGTGACCACAGACCCTGTTGGAGGCCCCGATGCCCGCCATCTACGACGTCCTCGGACGCATGATCCTCGATTCCCGCGGCAACCCCACCGTCGAGGTGGACATCCAGACCGAGTCCGGCGACATCGGCCGCGCCGCGGTGCCTTCCGGCGCCTCCACCGGCGAGCACGAGGCAGTCGAGCTCCGCGATGGCGACCCCACCCAGTGGATGGGCAAGGGCGTCGACCTCGCCGTGGGCCACGTCAACACCGAGATCGCCGACCACCTCGTGGGCATCGACGTCCGTGAGCAGGTGCACATCGACGGCATCCTCCGTGAGCTCGACGGCACCGACAACAAGGGCCGCCTGGGCGCCAACGCCATCCTCGGCACCTCCCTGGCCGTGGCCAAGGCGGCGGCCGACTACTCCGGCCTGCCCCTGTACCGCTACATCGGTGGCGCCTTCGCCTGCACCCTGCCCGTCCCGATGATGAACATCCTCAACGGCGGCGCCCACGCCGACAACAACGTCGACATCCAGGAGTTCATGGTGGCCCCCGTCGGTGCCTCCAGCTTCTCCGAGGGCCTGCGCATGGGCACCGAGATCTACCACCACCTCAAGAAGGTGCTGGCAGCCAAGGGCCTGTCCACCGCAGTCGGCGACGAGGGTGGCTTCGCCCCCAACCTGCCCAGCAACCGTGCGGCCCTCGAGGCCATCGCCGAGGCCGTCGAGGCCGCCGGCTACACGCTCGGTGACGACGTCGTGCTGTCCCTCGATGTGGCCGCGTCCGAGATCTACAAGGACGGCAAGTACCACCTGGCCGGCGAGGGCCGCGTGCTCTCCGCCGAGGAGCTCGTCGCGTTCTACGGCGAGCTCGCCGACGCCTTCCCCCTGTACTCCATCGAGGACGGCCTCGCCGAGGACGACTGGGAGGGCTGGGCCCACATGACCAAGGAGCTCGGTGGCCGCCTGCAGCTGGTCGGCGACGACCTGCTCGTCACCAACGTCGAGCGCCTGAAGACCGCCATCGAGAAGGGTTCCTGCAACTCCATCCTCATCAAGGTCAACCAGATCGGCTCCCTCACCGAGACCCTCGACACCGTGCAGACCGCCCAGCACGCCGGCTTCACCTGCGTGATGTCCCACCGCTCCGGCGAGACCGAGGACTCCACCATCGCCGACCTCGCCGTGGCCACCAACTGCGGCCAGATCAAGACCGGCGCCCCCGCCCGCTCCGACCGCGTGGCCAAGTACAACCAGCTGCTCCGCATCGAGGCCCAGCTGGGTCCGGCGGCACGCTACGCCGGCAAGAGCATCTTGCCGAAGGCCATGCGCTGAGCATGCGCTGAGGCCAAGAGGCCGTCGGCCCCACACGGGGCCGACGGCCTTCGTCGTTTCGGACGAAGGCACATCCGACGGGGTCGGGCGCGGCAAGCAGCGCCCCTACGCTGCATCGATCTGGCGTTGCGACGGGGAAGGCCCGCGTCTCGCGAACGTCTACGGGGACGCGGGGCCCCGGCGCCCCAAGGGGCGCCCGTACGTCCAACGCCCCAAGCAGCGCCTGAAGCCTCCCCTCCCCCGGCGCCTCCAGGTGCGTCCGAGGCGAGGAGCGAAGCGACGAAGAATCGGGCGTGCCTGGTGGCGACGGCGCCCCGCCCCCCGAGCCCCGACCACACCGCCCCAGGGCGCAAGCCCGCGAAAGCAATCCCAGGGCATCCCTTCAGCCGCACACCCAAGGCATCGGCGGTCCCGGTGGGTGCCGGGCGAGGAGCTAGGGAGAGCGCGACCTTCCGGTCGCGCCGACCGACGCGACGAAGAACGGCACCCGCCGGGGCCGCCGAGGCCGTCCCGGCGGCCGCCGAGGCCGTCTACATCTTCCCATCGGTCCAGGTGGCATCCCCACTCTCGATCTGCCACGCCTCGATCACCAGCACCTCATCCTCCATGAAGTACGGCGTCTTCTTCGACAGGTACGACTCCGTGCTGGCCGGGATCTTCTTCAGCGTCGGCACCGACAGCCGGCCCTCGATGGTCATGTGCTCGTAGTTCACGTAGGCCTCGGGCTCGTAGCGGGTGCGGACCAGCACATCGATGCCGCGGTTGCTCTCCTGGCCCTCGGGAAAGAAGCCGAACACGTAGAACGTGTCCTCGTCGTGCAGGAGCGTCGCCGGGATGTGCTGGGTGATGGCCGAGCCGTAGTGGGCCACGCCCTTGATGCGGACGAAGGGCTGGTTGAGGGACAACGTGGAGAACGTGGCGTCCACGGGGTCGCCCCGCTCGACCACACCGCCGTCGGACTTCAGGTACAGCACGATGCCGCCGGCCGCGAGCACGGCGAAGAAGGGCAGCAGGAAGGGCAGGAAGCGCTTCATGGAGTCTCCGGAGTGGTGCCGAGAGATAGCACGTCTCCGTCAGGCCGGTACGCCCTGCCCCTCGCAGTCCCGGCAGCGGCCGCTTCCCTCGCAGGCCGTGCAGTCCGGAGACAGGTGGCGCCCCCCGGCGTGCTGACAGAAGAGGCACCCGCTGCCGGCGCACGCACCACACAGCTCGAACCTGCGCTCGATCTCGCCGGTGCCCTCGCACTGCTCGCACAGGCCCGATGCGTCGCACGTGATGCAGATGTCCATGACCGCCTCCGAGGTGGGACCCTCCACGGTTCGGAGGGAAGGCGGGAAAGATGAGACCGTTCGTCAGCGATCGGGATCGGCATGGCCCACCCGACGGCCGGAAGCGGCCGGACAGGATCGGGTTGTTTCCCAGGCCGCCGCACCGAACCGGTACCCCTCGGGTTAGCCTTCCAGAACACCACGGAGTCACCCATGAACCAACCCTCCGCCGCCGCCTGGTTCGCCCAGTTCGGGGTCGACGAGGACCTCATCCGTCCCGCCCTGGGGCTGGCCACGCAGTACGGCGCCGATCAGGCCGAGCTGTACTTCCAGCACCGCACCTCCACCTCCGTCGCGCTCTCCGACCGCAAGGTCAACCGGGTCCACACGGCCGTCGATCTCGGCGTGGGCGTGCGCGTCGTGGTGGGCGATCAGGTCGGCTACGCGTACACCGAGGATCTGTCCGCCGCCGCCGTCAACAAGGCCGCCGCCACCGCCGCCCAGATCGCACGGGCCTCCGGCAAGGGCGTACCCGAGCAGGTCCGCAGCGCCATCGGCCACCCCAACTTCTACCCGGTGTCCCGCTCCTGGGCCGATGTCCCCATCGGCAACCGTGTCCCGCTCATCCGCGCCTGGGAGAAGGCCGCCTTCGATGCCGATCCCCGCGTCGAGAAGGTGCAGGTCAGCCTCGCCGACGGCGAGTCGTACATCTACATCGCCCGGGCCAACGGACTGCGCGCGTCCGACTACCGCCCCATGACCACCGCCTGGGTCTCCTGCACGGTCAACGAGGAGGGCCGCCGGGAGTCCGGCAGCTACAACCTCGCCGCCCGCGACGACCTCACCTTCTACACCCCCGACCGCCAGGAGCGCCTCGTCGACATGGCCGTCGACCGCGCCCTCAAGGCCCTCACCGCCACCGAGGCCCCCGCCGGCGAGCTCCCCGTGGTCATGGCGGCGGGCTCGAGCGGCATCCTGCTCCACGAGGCCATCGGCCATGGCATGGAGGCCGACTTCAACCGCAAGGGCACCTCCATCTTCCACGACAAGATGGGCAAGTCCGTGGCGAGCGGCGAGGTCACCATCATCGACGACGCCACCATCCCCGGCGCCCGCGGCTCGCTGAACATCGACGACGAGGGCAACCCCACCGAGCGCACCGCGCTCGTCCAGAACGGCGTGCTCAACTCCTACCTGCACGACGAGATCAGCGCCCGACACTACGGCGTGGCGCCCACGGGCTCGGGCCGCCGCCAGAGCTTCCGTCACCCCATCCTGCCCCGCATGCGCTCCACCTACATGGAGGCCGGGCCCCACAAGCCGGCCGACATCATCGCGTCGGTGAAGAACGGCATCTACTGCGAGACCTTCAGCAACGGCCAGGTGCAGATCGGCGGCGGAGACTTCGCCTTCTACGTGCGCTTCGGCTACCTCATCGAGAACGGCCGGCTCACCCGCCCCATCAAGGACGTCAACCTCATCGGCAACGGGCCCAAGGTGCTCGCCGCCATCGAGATGGTGGGCAACGATCTGGTGGTCGACGAGGGCGGCTGGACCTGCGGCAAGGATGGCCAGGGCGTGCCCGTGAGCCAGGGGATGCCCACGGTCAAGGTCGGCAAGCTGAGCGTGGGAGGTGGCCGATGAACGCGAAGAACACCCGTCTGGATCTGGCGGCAGACGTCGTCGCACAGGCCAAAGCCCTCGGCGCCCAGGAGGTCAGTGCCGCCGTGGTCGAGAGCAGCAGCATCAACCTCACCCGCCGCGACGGCAAGGTGGAGCAGGCCAGCGAGGCCACGAGCCGCCGGTTGTCGCTGTCGCTCATGGTCGACGACAAGTTCTCGAGCCACTCCACCAGCGACCTGCGTCCGGAGGCCGTACAGACGTTCCTCGCCCGCGCCGTCGCCGCCACGGGCCTGCTCGAGCCCGACCCGGAACGGCGCCTTCCGGACCCCGCCCTGATGGGACGAGGCACCAGCGAGGAGGCACTCGACCACCTCGACCCCACCTACGCCGACTGGACCCCGGACGACCGCGCACGCCTGGCGGAGTCGATGGAGATGGCCATGGATGCGCGCCGGGCCGACGACTTCATCTCGTCCACCAGCTACTACAGCGACGGCCGCTCCCACTACACCCAGGTCACCTCCAACGGCTTCTCCGACGAGTCCGAGGGCGCCTGGTACTCCCTGGGCTCCACCCTCACCCTGCGCGACGAGGGCGGACGCCGACCGGAGGGCTCCTCCTTCTACGCCGTCCGCCACCGCGCCGACCTGCCCACCGTCGACGCCATCGCCGATCAGGCCGTGGAGCGGTCACGTCAGGCCGTCGGCTCCGGCCCCACCGAGTCGGGTCGCTACCCCATGTTCCTGGAGAACCGGGTCGCAGGCCGCATCCTCGGCATCCTGTCCGGGCCCCTGTCGGGCAGCGCCATCCACTACGGCCGCTCCTGCCTGGCCGACAAGCTCGGCCAGTCCATCGGCTCGAGCCTGCTCACACTCGTCGACGATCCGACGATCCCCCGCGGCCTCGGCTCCACCCCCTGGGACGAGGATCTGCTCAAGGCGCAGCGTCGCACCATCGTCGACGCCGGCGTGCTGCAGCAGCACTACCTCGACGTCTACTACGCGCGGAAGCTCGGCCGCGATCCCACCACGGGCAGCCGCACCAACTGGGTCGTGCCGCCGGGAGAGCGGAGCTGGCAGGCGCTGGCCAAGGAGAGGGACAAGTCCATCCTCGTCACCGGCTTCCTCGGTGGCAACGCCAACCCCCTCACCGGCGACTTCAGCTTCGGCATCCGCGGCCTGCTGCTCGAGAACGGCGAGGTGGTGCAGTCCCTGTCGGAGATGAACGTGGCGGGCAACCTGCTCGACATCTTCCACAAGCTCGCCGCCGTGGGCGACGATCCGTGGACCTGGTCGGCCACCCGGTCCCCCACCCTGCTGTTCGACGACGTCGCCTTCAGCGGCACCTGAGGATCAGCACAGGCCCCGGGGCAGCAGGCGTTGCTGCTCCAGGGCCTGCCCCGCCTGGAACGGCGGCACATCGGGCCAGAGCGGGATGACCTGCAGCATGGCGCGATCGAAGGCCCGGCGGGTGTCGGGTCCAGGTGCCTCGAGCACCTGCTGGTGCAGCTCCCAGGTGCGCCCGTAGGCCTCGGCCCAGCGCTCGACGGGGGCGAGGCGGGGGTCGTCCGTCCCCCAGTCCATCCACAGCGGCAGCAGGAGCAGCAGCCCCTGGCGACCGGACGTGGCCTGCAGGTGGGCGCCCGGGTCCTGGTGCCCCTGCCCTACGGCCATCTCCGCCATCAGTATCTGCAATCGCCACCAGGCCTCCTGTCCATGGGACAGGCCCTGAAGCGAGACCGCCTGTTGGAAGACCGCCGCAGCGAGACCCATCCACACCGCGGGCAGACAGGGCCGCACCGCCGGTGCAACACGCTCCATGGCGGGGTGGACACGCCCCCGTGCCGCGTCGGCCTCCCAGTCCGCGAGATTGTCCGCCACGTCGATACAGACCTGCAGACAGTCCATCACACGCGCCAGGGCAGCGATGGAAGATTCCTTCCACCCGAGCGACCGCGCGACCTCCGTGACCAGGATCCGGTGGGGCGTCGTGCCGCTGTGCCGCATCTGGGCGTCGGTCGCATCCACACACGCATGCAGGCTCAAGGCCGCCTGTGTGCCGCCGAATCGAGCGTCGATCAACGCCCTTGCATCGGGAAAACTACCCATCTGCTCCTCCACGCGGATCCCCTCAGTCCCTGTGGTACCGTACCGGCGCATCGACCGCCAAGGAGCGCCGCCCATGTCGACCTACCCTCTCAGAAATTCTCTTGGCCAGAGCATCCAGACGCTCTTCCTCTCCAACCTCAACTGTGGCGATACCCAACAGACCGCCCGGTACCAGGCCCTTGAAGCCTTCTGCCAGAACCTCGATGCTGCAGACGGCAGCCCCTGTGCGGGCAACTGGCAGGCCATCCTGGCCAACGCGTTCCTTCCCGGCGGCACCCCCGTCGCCTTCCAGAACACCGGCACCGACACCTGGTCCGCGCCCGCCTACACCTGGCAGGTCCTGCGGTACATGAGCCACTGGCTCGTGGTACCCGACCTCGCAAGCCACGGCTTCAAGGCCTCCAACCACGCCGTCGACTTCATGAAGGCCATCACCACGGGCGCCACGCCCACCCCGAACTACAACAGCATGGTCAGCCAGATGGTGAGCGACATCAACGGTGCCTTCCCCGCACAGCCCCCCGGCGACCTCGTCCTCTCCATGTCCCCCTAGTCCCCCCGACGAGCCACGCATGATCTCCGAGCACAGCACCTCCGACAGCGGGACCACAGGGTCCCCCACACCGGCCCGATCGTTCGGCCCCACCCGCCCCGACAAGCTCGAACAATGGCTCGACATCTGGCGGGTTCCTTCCACGCTGACCTTCATCGCACTCACGTTCTCGGTGACCGCGATCTCCCTGGTCGTCAACGCCCACGTCCTGCAGTCCGAGACGTTGACGCGGGCCGGGTCCATCGGTGCGTGGCTGCTGGTGATCTTCAACCTTCTCAGCGCCACCGCCACGTGGTTCACCAGCCACGCCATTCGCAACGACCTGCTGTCACAGAAGACCTGGCTGGTCACGAACAACATCGTCGGCATGGTGTGGCTGCTGCTGCTGGCCTGGTTCAGCAGCTTCCCCATCGCCATCGTGGTCGCGCTCCTGTGGGTCTCCACGCTCATCAACGACGTCCGGGTCCTGTACGACGCCCCCCACGTGTACGTCTCGAACCTGGTCCCCATCCCGCTCACGTACCTGCTGCTGCTGGCGCTCGATCTGTTCGGCCAGCCGGGCCTGGGCCTGCGCGCCACCCTCGCCGAGGACGGGGCCCACTTCTGGGGCATGACCGGCTCGCTCGCCATCCTGATGCCCGTGACCGCCGCGGTCATCTGGGGTGTGGGGGCCAACGTCCGCAAGCACGACAACCTCCTGCTCAAGTTCGCCGCGAAGGAAGCCCAGATCGACTGGATGCTCCGCGAGCGCGAAGTGCTGATGTCGTACACCAACCTGCTCGCACCGGGCCTCGCCGCCGCCAAGTACAGCCACGATCTCGCCTCCCCGCTCACCGTTCTCCACCTGAGCCTCAACGAGCTGCGGGAGCTGCCCTCCCACCACGCCCAGCTCGACGAACCCCTGCAGGACGCCATCGAGGCATGTGACCAGCTGCAGCACATGATCAAGGGCATGACCCGCGCGGTGAAGTCCGACATGGCCGTCGCCCGCACCGCCCTGCACGAGCTCGTCGACCAGGCCTGGGAGGAGGCCTGCGGCCAGCTGCAGGGCCATGGCATCACCCCCCTGCAGCCCGTGATCCATCTCGACAGCACCTCGGTGTGGGTCACCGACGAGCACGCCGGCGCCATCGGGTGCGTCCTCGTCAACGGCACGCTCCAGCGCCCCGACCGCGCCCTGGAGATCACCGGCTCCCCCGTGGGCGACTGGCACTACCAGATCCACATCCGCGACCACGGCGTCCCCCGGGCACAGGCCGGCGAGGCACTCGGGAAGATCCGGCACCGCCTCTCCCTTCGTCACGAGCAGACGAGCCGTTCCTTCAACCGGCAGTACCGTGGCTTCGGCCTCGGCCTCACCTTGTCCAAGCTGCTGCTGGTGCGCAACCACGGCTGGCTGGACTGCCGGGCACCGGACGAGGGCGATGGCGTGATCATCGACGTCACGCTGCCGATCACGCCCCCCCAGGACATGCCTTCCGACGCCGTCAGCTTCCTGCTCGGCCCCAGCAACGCCTGATCCCTACGGGGCCGGGCGCGCCGACAACGTGGACTCGGCAGCCGGCCCGTCGGCGGGCGCCCCGATGTCGGTCCAGGCGTGGGTGAGTGCCCAGGGCCAGTCCACGAGCTGGAGATCTCCCGGATCGGGCGAGACCAGCCTCAGGGCCATCTCGGCCCGGCCCACCTCCGGATACGACAGCGGATGGTCGTCGATGCGCTCGTCCCAGTTGGAGAACATGAGCTCCGCCGCATCTCCGGTGATCCGTGACGACCAGCCGAGCATGTGCTGCTCGTCGGTGGTGGCCGCCTCGTTCCAGTGGGACAGCTGCAGCGACAAGGCATCGATGGCCCAGAAGGAGGAGGGGGACGGGATGGGGATGTCGAAGGGCTCGACCGGCACGGCATCCTCGTTGGTGCCGAGGCCGAGACCGAGGCTCGGGATCCCTGGAGGAGCGTCCCAGTCGTAGGCCACCTCGACGTCCTGGTGCACGGGTGCTCCACCCTCCGACCACCCGAGGCTCACGCCGAACCACACCCGGTAGGTGACGTCGACCGCGGGATCCACGAAGAGGATGCACTCCGGCGTGGTGCAGTCGAGGGCGAGGGACAGCGTGTAGTCCACGAACAGGTCGCCCCCTTCGGCCCGCACGTCGTCGAGGGACAGGGCGAACATCACCGGTTTGCCCGCATTTCCACCGTCGGTGGCGGCGAGATCGAACCCGTTGAGCCACGCCACGGGCGTCTCCCCCCGCAGGCGTCGCACCAGGCGGTCCTGATCCTCACGGGGGAGGGCGAGCGTGCCGGTGAGGTCGATGGACCGCCACGTCTCCGTCTCGCCGTCGTAGACCCGCTCGAGGGTCTCCACCTCGAGGACCTGGACCGCCAGGGACGGCGTGGTGACGACGGCAGCCTCCCCCACCACCTCGGCCTCGTCCGGCGAGCTGCCGGAGGCGGCGGCGTGGAAGCGCTGCCACAGCCCGTCCTGCAGGCGCACCCCGTGACCGAACCGGTTCCACCGGTGGTTGTGGGTCCACTCGTGGAAGAAGCCTTGCCAGATCACGGTGCTGTCGGCGTCGAGCAGGACCTCCTCACCGTCGATGTCCACCACCTGCTCGGACCGCGGCTCGGGCACGGAGCATCCACCTGCTCCAACAAGCGCCACCCCCATGCCCCACCTTCGCGCTCGTCCCACGCTTCCTCCTCGGAGAACGTCGCCCACCCGATTGACCGAACGGCCAGTCGAGGAGGCGTTTTCCGGTCGTAACGCCGGCTTCGATGGACATCCTACGTCACCTTCGCGTTCCCGCGCGCCCCCTTCTGGGGTAGTGTCGGCCCCCACGGAGGCAACGATGAAGAAGCTGCTGCTCGCCCTGATGTTCTGGGCCACCACCGCCAGCGCGCAGGACTTCAAGATCCCGAGCAAGTCCTGGGCCCACGAGCACGCCCTCGCGGTGCGGGTGAACCCCCTCGGGCTGATGCTCTTCTCCCGCCTGGGCCACAAGTGGCGCCTTTCCAGTTCCGACTCGATGCTCTTCGAGAACACCTACCTCGAGCTCGGCCCGTCGGTGGCGGCCTCCCCGGCGTGGGCCCGCGGCGGCGTCACCTTGACCGTCCAGCCGATCAACCTGTTCCGGTTCCGCCTGAAGTCCGAGGCCATCGGCCTGTTCGGCACCTTCGGCTCCACCCAGAGCTGGGAGAACGGCCTGCAGGCCAACAACCAGGGCTGGTCCGACTCCGTGCTGAACGCCCGCGAAGACACCGTCGGCGACAACTACGCCACCTACGGCCTTCGCTCCTCCGCGGAAGGCCTGCTGCAGGCCAAGGTGGGGCCGGTGGCCGTCCGCAGCACCTTCCAGACCGTCCACCAGGTGCTCCAGCTGCGCGATGGCGACCAGCTCGTGTACGACCAGGTGCTCGACGTGCTCATCCCCAACAACGGCTTCGCCCTCAACAACGACGCCGACCTCCTCGGCCTCATCCAGGATGGTCGCTTCGTCGCCGGCGTCCGCCACACCTGGACCCACACGCCTGCCGCCCACGACGGCGACACCCCCGCCTACACCCAGCAGCGCGTCGGCCCCATGTTCATGTGGTCCATCCTCGACGACGCCTCCAAGGCCCACGGGCAGGTGCAGCTCATCACCATGGCCCAGTGGTGGTTGCAGCACGCCAACCGAACCGGGCAGGATGTGCCCCAAGGCATCCCCTACTTCGTGCTCGCGGTGAAGACCTCCGGCTTCGGTCTGCCCTGGAAGCGTGCACAGCCCGTGGAGTGAGCATGTTGCTGCGGCCGCTCGGTCAGGACCTGTGGACCGCCACCTGTGACTTCCGTGCGATGGGCATGAACCTCGGCGGCCGCATGAACGTCGTGCGGCTGCCCGACGGCGGACTGTGGCTCCACAGTCCCATCCCCCTCACCGCCGAGCTCCTCGACGAGGTGAAGGCCCTCGGCCCCGTGCGGCACCTGGTCTCCCCGAACCTGTTCCACCACCTGCACCTCCCGGACTGGTCCCGGGCCTTTCCCCAGGCGCAGGTCTGGGCCCCGCCGGGACTCGAGCGCAAGCAGCCCGATCTGCGCATCGATCACTTCCACGACGAAGCCGAGCCCCACCCGTGGGGTGACGTGCTCCGTGCCCAGCCCCTCGCGGGTCTGCCCGCGCAGGGAGAGGTCATGTTCGTGCACCGGCCGAGCGCCACCTTGATGCTGGCGGATGCCCTGCTCTACCTGCCGAGCCCCGAGGGCCGGCTCACCCGCCTGTACGCACGCCTGTCGGGCGTCCTCGAGCGCCCCGCCCGCACGGCCCTGCTGAGGCTGATCACACGCGACAAGGCCGCGGCCGAGCAGAGCATCCGCGCCCTGCAGGGCGAGCCCATCGAACGCATCACCATATGCCACGCAGGCATCTTCGAGGGCGATGGCCACGAAGCCCTGCGCAGGGCCTGGGGCGTCACCTGACGGCATGTCCCACCCGCCCGCGGGTTGTACGGAACATGGTTGAGCGCCTGATCGGAAGGCGGTATCAAGAGCAGCGGCCCGTCCCGGGCCCTCCCCCACCTCACCCGAGGAGAGCCCATGCCCTCGCCCCTCCCCCTGCGCTCCGCCCGGATCGGACTGCTGGCCCTGTTCGCCACGCCGGCACTCGCCGACGAAGACATGCGGCTGGAGTACCAGATCACCGTCAAGGGTCAGCCCGTGGGCACCCGCGTGGTCGACATCCACCTCGACGAGAGCGGCAAGGAGCCCGTCACCATCCTGAGCGCCCGCACCCGCATCGATGCCACCATCGGTCCCGTGAGCTACCGCTACGACCAGCGCCTCACCGCCTCCACCGAGGGCGGCCCGGCCTCGTTCCAGTCCGTCATCAACGACAACGGCACCTCCTGGGAGCTGCAGGCCCGTCGCATCGGCGGACGCTGGCTGCTCGCCGAGCAGACCACCCGTGGCCCCCGCATGCGGGAGGCGGCAGGACACGAGATCGACCTGTCCACGGCCGACCTGATGAACCCCTGGTCCGCCGTGCCCTTGAAGGATCTGTCCGACCTGCAGCTGCTGTCCGCCGAGACCGGCGACGTCTGGCAGGGCGAGGTCACTGCCGTCGAGGGCAAGGTGGTCAAGCTCGGCAAGCGCCGTGTGGCCGTGCAGGGCCTGCAGTGGCGCTCACCGGAAGGTCCGGCCACCTTCTACTACGACGCCGAGGGCGTCCTCGTGCGCTACGAGATGCGGCTCATGGGCCTGTCCATCCAGGCGAGCCTCACCCATGCGCCGCCCAAGGGCCCCGACACCTTCGCCGTGCCCATCGGCAGCCCGACCGTCGACGAGCTGCCGTTGACCCTCTGAGGACGGCGCCTCAGGCGTCCATGCCCACGCGGAAGGCGAAGGACTTGAGGTAGCGGGTCTCGGGGACCGCCGGAAGCACCGGGTGGTCGGAGGCCTGCTCGCCGCGGTGGATCATCTGGATGCGGCGCCCGCACTCCCGGGCCGCCTTGTGGACGGCCTCGAGGAAGCGGTCCTCGTGCACGTGGAAGCTGCAGGACGAGGTGAAGAAGTAGCCGCCTGCCTCGGTGAGGGTGAGGCCGAGGGCGTTGATCTCCTGGTAGCCACGCAGGGCGGAGCCGGCGGCCTTGCGCTGCTTGGCGAAGGCCGGGGGATCGAGCACGACACAGCCGAAGCGCTGCCCCTCGACGACCATCTTCTGCAGGGTCTTCTTGCCCTCGGTGCCCCAGGCGGTGAGCTTGCCGCCGAAGCCGTTGGCCTCGGCATTGGCGAGCGCGCGCTCGGCGTTGGCCTCGTCGCTGTCGACCACGGTGGCGTGGGTGGCGCCCGCCGCCAGGCCGTGGAGCGCCCAACCGCCGGTGTTGGCGTACACGTCGAGCACGGTGCGGCCCTTCATCAGGGGCGCGGCCCAGCGCTTGTTGTCGATCTGGTCGAAGAAGTGGCCGGTCTTCTGGCCGCCGAGGGTGGACGCGGTGAACTTCACGCCGAACTCGTCGAAGGTGACCTCGTCGGGGCAGTCGCCGAACCACACGCCGCGGGTACGCTCGAGGCCCTCGAGGCTGCGGACGGGGCTGTCGTTGCGGAGCACCGCGGCGCGGGGGCCGTAGACCTCCTCGATGGCCTGACGCAGGGCGTCCTTGCGGACCTCCATGCCCAACGTGCCGATCTGCACCGACAGGACGTCGTCGTAGCGATCGATGATGAGACCCGGCAGCAGGTCGCCCTCGGAGTACACGAGACGCATCGACTTGCGGCCCGGGTAGACGGCCTGACGCAGCTCGAGGGCCTCGCGCATGCGCTGCGCGTAGAACCACGGTGCGTTGATGTCCTCCTTCCGACGACGGGAGAGGATCCGTACCGCGATCAGGCTGTTCGGGTTGCCGTAGCCGCGCCCGAGGAACTTGCCTTTCGCGCTCATGACGTCCACCACGCCACCGGCGGGCAGATCCTTCACTCCTTCGGCGATCTCGTTGGAGAACACCCAGGGATGACCGTTGGCCACCCGGCGATCGTGCTTGGGCTTGAGGTGGACGGTGACGACGTCGGACATGGAATTCCTCTCGATGGGCGGCCCCCGTAACCCACCTTCCCCCTCTCTGCTTGACCCAGGAGGCGCCTCTTGACCCGGTCCGCACCCAAAGACGTACCCGTGCCCGATCCGGAGGGGCCTCGGATGGTCGACACGAGCCACAAGGCATCGGTGCTGCGGACCGCTTCCGCGGAAGGGCTGCTGCGGCTGTCCCACGCGGCACTCCAGGCGCTCAACGACGACCTCAGCCCGAAGGGACCCGTGCTCATGATCGCCCAGGTCGCCGGCATCCAGGCTGCGAAGCGGGCGCCCTCCCTGGTGCCCCTGTGCCCGCCGAAGCCCCTCGACCACGTGGACGTCGTCCTGCAGATCCAGCAGGATCCACCGGCCCTGCTCGCCCGGGCGACGGTGAAGACCTGCTGGAGCGCCGGCGTGGAGCTCGAGGCCCTCGCGGCGGTCCAGGGCGCCCTGCTGACCGCCTACGACATGCTCCTCGAGGTGGATCGTTCGATGGAGCTTGCATCGGTACGGCTGGTACGCAAGTCTGGCGGTGAATCCGGGCGATGGAGCCGAGAGTGAGGCTGCCGCCCCCAGCGGACACCTCCTCCCATGATCAGCATGCAGAAGAGCATCTCCCAGCTTCGAAAGAAGGTCCTCGACGGCGACGACGGCCACGGTAGCGGTCCGCTGGACTTCCTCACCCGGCCGGCCCGCTGGCTGTGGGTGTTCTTCCGCACGATGGATGGTCACAGGGCGTTCCTGTGGGCGGCCGGCATGTCCTACACCACCATGGTGGCGATGGTCCCGGCCCTGCTGCTGCTGTTCGGCGCCATCGACGCCCTGGGGATCGTGGAGTCCAACCAGGAGGTCATCGCCGAGGTCGTCGCGGAGTCCTTCCTGGGCGGCTTGCCGGAGATCAAGGAGATCATCCTTCCGGCCCTGTTCGACGTGAACCTCAAGGCCATCGGCATCGTGGGCATCATCGGCCTGCTGTTCATCGTCTCCCGCCTGTTCGAGCAGGTGAGCAACGCCTTCCAGGTGATCTTCCGCTCCACCCGCAAGCGCAAGCTCCTCGACAGCCTGCTGTTCTTCTACGTCACCGTCACCGTCGCGCCCCTGGGCATCATCCTGGTGGCCGTCAACTCCGTGCAGACCCTCCGCGGCCTGGGCATCGGCGTGGGCATGAACCTGCTCAACCTGCTGGTGCAGTTCCTCGCGCTCACCCTGGCCATCAAGGCCTTCCCCACCCGCAAGGTCAAGTGGGGCAACGCCTTCCTCGGCGCCGGCGTGGCCGTCGTCCTCATCTGGATCGCGAGCTGGGGCTTCAGCTGGTACGTGCAGGTCTTCGACTCCCGCAATCCGGTGCGCATCATCTACGGCTCGCTGGGCGTGCTCCCGATGTTCCTCGCCTACATCTACCTCATCTGGCTGTCCGTCCTCGCCGGTGCCGAGACCGCCGCCGTGAGCATGGACTACAACAACCTGGTGGCCGCCGAGCTGAGCGCCCGCCTGCAGAAGGAGGGCTTCGCCCACGTGCCCCAGGTCGACATGGCCATCGCCATCACGGCCCTCGTGTGCCACGCCTTCGAACACGAGCTCGGCCCCGTCACCTCCGAGCAGCTCGCGGAGACCCTCGGCGGCGAGTCCCTCGAGCCGGACCACGTGGCCCGGATGCTGCAGGAGGTGGGCCTGCTCATCGAGACCAGCAAGGGGTGGGTACCCGCCCGCTCCCTCGCGGACGTCAGTCAGCGAGAGGTCGCCGAGGCCTGGCACGTGGCCACCGGCAGCAGCGACATCGAGCACCCCGTGGCCGACGACGTGTGGAACCAGCTGCTCGACGCCCTCGATCGCCCGCTTCCCTCGATCGCACCCGCGGGCGCCGAGGGTCCGGACACCCACTGACCGACTGACGAACCGCAGACGGCACGAGGCCCCCTCCAGGGGTAGTGTGGACGCCACGGAGTTGTCCCATGCGCCTTCTGCACACGTCCGACTGGCACCTCGGGCTCGGTCAGGGTTCCCTGACCCGCCTGGCCGACCACGATCTGTTCCTCGACTGGCTCGTCCAGACCATCATCGACCAGCAGGTCGAGGTCCTGGTGGTCGCCGGCGACGTGTTCGACGCCGTCCACCCACCGGCGGAGGCCCAGCGGCAGCTGTACGGGTTCCTCGCCCGGGTCCAGTCCACCTGCCTGCGCCAGGTGGTGCTCGTCGCCGGCAACCACGACTCCGCGACCCGCCTCGAGGCCCCCGCCTCCCTCCTGAAGACCCTCGACGTCCACGTGGTCGGCGGCATCACCACCCAGGAGGAGTCGCTGCGCCGGTGTCTCGTCCCCCTCGGTGGCCCCGAGCCCCGGGCCGTCATCGCCGCGGTGCCCTACGTGCACGAGTGGCGCCTCGGGCTGCGCACCACCGAGCTCGACGCCGGCGGCGTCCACAGCGCCATGACCACGCTGTTCACGGAGCTGTACGCCCGCATCGCCGATCTGGCCGACGAGATGTTCCCCGGTCTGCCCCTGCTCGGCACCGGCCACCTCACCGTCGGGCCCGCCACCGCCGAGGATGCACCCCAGGCCATCCACCAGGTCGGCCTGATCGACACCCTCCCGGCCAGCGTGTTCGATCCCCGCTACCGCTACGTGGCCCTCGGGCACATCCACCGCTCCTACCCCATGGAGGAGGGCCGGGTCCGCTACAGCGGCAGCCCCATCCCCTGCGCGCTCCCGGAGATGGCCACGCCCCGCAAGGTGATCCTTGTCGACGTCGGCGAGGAGGTCACCACCACCGCCCTGCAGGTGCCCGTGTTCCGCGAGCTGCGGCGCATCGAGGGCGAGCTGCCGGCGGTGCTGAAGGCCCTGTCCGAGCAGTCCACCGAGGCGCCGCTGCCACCGCACCTGCACCTGCGCATCCAGCTCGATGCCCCCTGCACGGATCTGAACCACCAGCTGCACGAGGTCCTGCAGATGCTGCCCGAGCCCCGCCCCATCCTCGCGGAGGTCCGGGAGATCCTCACCACCACGATCGACCACGCGGCGCCTCCCACCTGCGACCTGCGGCGCATGACCCCCACCGAGGTCTTCGGCGAGCTGTGCCGCGCCCGGGGCATGGAGGCCGGCGACGAGCTGATGGCCGCCTTCCAGACCCTCAGCCAGGCCTCACCAGAGTCCTTCAGCCACCTCCTCGGCGATCTGGAGGCCTCCCGATGAAGCTGCACCGCATCGAAGTCCACAACATGAACAGCCTGTACGGCCAGCAGGTGGTCGATCTCGACGCCGACCTCGCCGGTGCGCCCCTGTTCCTGATCATGGGTCCCACCGGCGCCGGCAAGTCCACCCTCATGGATGCCATCAGCCTCGCCCTGTTCGGCACCACCCCCCGCCTCGACGGCGCCCGGGGGCAGACCGAGGCCGATCCCCGCCTCGTCCTGTCCCGCGGTACCGGCGCGGGCCTCGCCCGGGTGGTCTTCTCCCGGCCCACCCCCGACGGTCGCCGCACCTACAAGGCCAGCTGGGCCGTCCGTCGGGCGCGAGGCAAGGCCGACGGCAACCTGCAGGATGTCCAGCGCAGCCTCGAGCTCCTGCAACCCGACGGCTCCTGGTCGGTGCTGGTCTCGTCCCACAAGCGCAAGGAGTTCGAGCCCGTCTTCGACGAGGCCCTCGAGGGCTTCGGCGTGCACGACTTCCAGCGGTCGATGCTGCTCGCCCAGGGCCAGTTCGATGCCTTCCTCAAGGCCCGCAAGGAGGAGCGCGCCGCCATCCTCGAGCGCCTCACCCAGACCGGCCACTACCAGCTCATCGGAGAGCGGGCCGCCCAGATGCAGACCGCCTGGCGCAAGCGCATCGCCAAGGCCCACACCCGGCTCGAGGCCCTGCAGCTGCCGTCAGAGGCCGATCCCGAGGCCCTGCAGCACCAACAGGCCCGGCTGCAGGCCGAGCTGCGGCAGCTCACGTCCCGGCTCACGCACCTCAAGGCCGTGGCCGACCACCAGGCGCGCGCCGAGGCCCTGCAGGCGCAGGAGCAGCAACGCACCGACGCGCTGCAACAGGCCACGGACGACCTGCAGGCCCACGCACGGGAGCTGCAGGCACTGCAGCGGCACCAGGCCAACACCCCGCTGTTCCAGCGGATCGACGAAGCGACACGCCAGGCGGGAGCGCTCTCCGCCGCCGAGCACAAGCTGCAGGCCCTGACCTCCCGCCACGCCGATGCCCAGACAGCCCTCGATGCCCGGCAGCAGCAGGTGCAGGCCGCCGCCAGCATGGCGAGCACCTTCGATGCCGGCTTGTCCGAGGCCTCTCCCCTCGTCCAGGTCTGGACGGAGTCCCTGTCCCGGTGGAAGCTCGCCGCACAAGGGGCCTCCCAGGCCGAGAAGGCCGCCACCGCAGCCGACGCCGGCGCCACGGAGGCCCAGGCACGCCACGAGGCGGCCCGCGCCGCCCACGCCGCTGCCACCACCGGTGTGGAGCAGGCCCAGCAGGACCGCCGGGCCTCCGGACTCCGCGCCTCCCTGCGCGAGGCCCACGCCGAGCTGCACGGCCGGCTGTCCATGCTCGTCGGTCGCCTGCAGGAGCAGGATGCCCGCCAGCGCCAGATCCACGACGCGCAGGAGGCGCTCGCCACCGTCGAGGCACGGCTCGCGCCGGCGGCCGAGGCCCTCGGAGCCCACGGGGCCGGTCCCCTGCGTCAGGCAGCCGACGAACAGGAGGCCGCGGATGCCGCCCTCCACGAGCTCGCGCCCGACGGGGCCGAGGCCGAGCTGCAGCGGCTCGACGACGCCTTCCACCACGAGGTCGATCTCGGCAACGCCCTGAAGACCTGGGTCGGTCACCAGACCCGCCTCGAGGCCGCAGAGGTGCAGCGGAAGGCCCAGCAGGCCGCCTCCGCCGCCGCCCACCAGCTGGCCGAGCACAAGCAGGCGCTCGCGGACGCCGCCGCCGAGGCCCTCGAGCACGCCCGGGCACGGGTCGAGCAGGCCCAGCGGCACCACGACACCCTCCGGCAGACCCACGCGCTGGCGGAGCACCGGCTCGCCCTGCAGCCCGGCGACGACTGTCCCCTGTGCGGAAGCCAGGAGCACCCTGCCTTCGCCCACCACTCCGCGGCCCAGCTCAACGCCCAGGTCCACGAGGCCCTCACCGAGGCCAGGGCCGAGCTGCAGGTGGCCACCACGAGCTTCCGCACGGCGCAGCTCAAGCAGGAGTCCACCGCCACCGATGCCTCCCGCGCGCGGGCCGATGCCCGCGTCGCGGCCAGCCTCTCCACCGACGCCACCACCCGCCACGACGCCACCGCCGCCGAGGTGGAGGCCGCCCGGTCCGCCCTGTCGCTCCTCGGATGGTCCACGGCCCTGCCCAGCGCGGCAGCCGGATCCGAGGAGCTCACGTCGCTGCGTGGCGCCTGCAAGGAGCTGAAGAGCCAGCAGGGTCGTGTGCACAAGGCCCTGTCCCGCCTCACCGCCGCCCAGAAGCACCTGCAGCGCGTCCAGGCCGAACAGGCACGTCTGCAGAAGGCCGCCGACGAGCTCCTCGGCCGGCAGACCCGCCTGAAGGAGGAGCTCGGCCGCCTCCACACCGCCCGTCACGACGAAGGCATCCGCCTGGCCGCCGACGCCGACGTCCTCGGACGCGACCTCGCGTCCCACGGGCTGTCGATCCGGCCCGACGACCTCCGGAGCTGGCCGTCCGATCTCCAGACCGCCGTCCAGTCCCTGCGGGCGCTCGACGAGGCCGTCGAGGAGGCGCAGGCCCACCTGCGTCGCACCGACGCGGAGCGAAAGACCGCAGAGGCCCTCTCCGAGTCTGCCGCCGAGGCTGCCCGCAAGGCACGCGCTGCCGCCCAGGAGGCCTCGGCCGCGCGACAGGCCGCCGCCCAGGAGGTGCAGACCGCAGCCACTGCCGCCCTCGCCGCCCTGCGTCCCCTCGACCCCGAGCTGCAGCTGCCCGCTGCCGACCTCCCTCCCGCGCAGCACGACCCCCGCGGGGTCCACGAGCTCCTCGATGCCCGCCTGCGTGCCCTTCGGGAACACCGACGCACCGCAGAGGAGGCCGCCGCCACCTCCCGTGATGCCTTGAAGGCGCTCGCGGGCCAGGTCGAGGCCACCACCAGTGCGGTCGAGGAGCAGCGCATCCAGCTGCGGGAGATCCGCGAAGGACTGCACGCGGCACTCGGGCAGGCCGGTCTCTCCGAGCAGGAGGCCCTCGCCCTCCGCCTGTCCACGGAGCAGCTCGAGACCCTCCAGGCGCTCCACGATCGCCTGCACCAGGCCGTGCGCGAGGCCCGCACGCTGCTCCTCGCCACCCAGCAGGAGCGCGCGCGCCACGAGGCCGATCCCGTGGCCGACGAGCCCGGCGCCACCGAGCCCCTCTCCGAGCGGCTCACCGACCTCGAGCAGCAGCGCTCGTCCCGCCAGGCCGAGCTCGGCGCGGTCGGTCAGAAGCTCGAGGACCTGGCCTCCCGGGGCGAACAGGCCGAGCGCGCCCGACAGCACCTCGCCGAGCTGAAGCAGCAGGCCCGCGTGTGGCAGCAGCTCCACGATCTCGTGGGTCGGGGCGGCGGCACCGCCTTCAAGACCTTCGCCCAGGCCATGAACCTCGGCCAGCTCCTGCACAAGGCCAACGCCCACCTCGCCCGGCTGCAGCCCCGCTACCAGCTCGCGCCGCTCATGGATCCCCAGACCCACCTGCCCACCCTCGACTTCCAGGTCCTCGACCAGCTGCAGTCCGGCACCGCCCGCTCGCTGAACACCCTGTCCGGCGGCGAGTCCTTCCTCGTGTCGCTGGCACTCGCGCTCGGGCTGTCCGACCTGCGCACCACCCGCCTGCCCATCGAGACCCTCCTGCTCGACGAGGGCTTCGGCACCCTCGACGTGGAGACCCTCGAGACCGCGCTCGCGGCCCTCAACAGCCTGCAGCAGGACGGCCGCCAGGTGGGCGTCATCTCCCACGTCGGTGCCCTGCAGGAGCGCATTCCGGCCCGGGTGCTCGTGGAGCCCCAGGGTGGAGGCCGCAGCGAGGTGCGCTGCTCGATCGCCTGAGTTCGGCTCTCCGCCCCCGGGTCGGGTGACCCCGTCTGCGGTCGAGCGGTTCGGCCATCCGGTCGGGCGACCCGGCCCCACGGCGGTCTTCCCGGGCCATGTCCGCCGGTCTCCGCACCGCGAAACACCCCAGTCCCCTTGAGGAACGAGGCCGGACATCCGTCCCTGGGAGTGGATCCGTTCGAGGGGACCCCGACCCCATGCGTCTGTTCGCCATCATCGGCCTGACGTGGCTGCTCGCCGGCTGCCGTCAGGAACCGCCCACCTCACCACTCGACTCGCCGGCCGGCGACGAGGCACTCGCGCTCGACCAGGCGGAGCTGCAGGAGCTCGCCCGCCGGGCCTGGTGGTACGCCCAGCCGATGGTGCGGCACCTGCAGGCCATCGAACAGATCAGCGGCCACCCCGAGCTTCCCGGGTTCCGGGCAGAGCCCAACGTGCTCCTGTCGGACGGCAGCCTGCCCTACGCGGGAGACACCACGACGGCCTTCCCCACCCAGGAGGTCCTGCACACCACGGGCGTGCTCGACCTGCGCCAGGAGCCTCAGGTCCTGAGCGTCCCCGAGTCCCTGGGACGCTACTACGGCTTCCAGCTCATGGACCTGTGGGGCGAGTCCTTCGACTTCCTCGGCAGCCTCGACAACGGTGGAACCGCCACGGACTACCTGCTGGTGGGCCCGGACTGGGGTGGCACGCCCCCGCCGGGCGTGGAGCTCGTCCGCTCGCCCAGCACCATCGTCACCCTGGTCGGGCGCACGGAGGTCGCGGGCTACGGCGACCTGAAGGATGCCCGCTGGTTCCTGCAGCAGGTACGGCTGACGCCGATGCACCAGTACGTCGAGGGTCCGCCGCCGCGCACACCGGAGCGGTCCCTGCCGTCGGTCGATCCCACCTCCCTGCAGGAGGGCAACGTCCTGCAGCTGCTCTACCGGGTGTGGCAGGAGCAGCCCCCGTCCGAGGAGGAGGAGAAGGCCTTCGTGGCGTCCCTGGCCCCCCTCGGGGTCTCCCCCACCCAGCCCTGGCCTCCCTCGAATCTGGCGGAGGACGTCCAGGACGCCATCCGTGCCGGGTTCGACGACGCGGAACAGGAGCTGGCCCGCCAGGTGCAGGCGCGCACGGGCTGGTTCGCGCCCATCGGCGTCTCCGACCCCGTCGGACCCTTCGGGAGCGAGGAGGAGCTCATGCGCCGCGCCCTCAAGGCCCGTCACAGCCTGTGGGCACCGGAGCCCTACCAGATCCGCGTGCTCCAGACCCGGGTGGACGAGCACGACGAGCCCCTCGACGGCTCCCTGGGCCCCTACACCCTCACCCTCAGCGCGGCCGAGGTGCCCCCCGAGGACACCCTGTGGTCCATCACCGTGCACCGCCTGCCCGAGGGTGACTTCGTGAACACGAAGCTCGGACGCTACCAGCTCACCAACCACAGCCCCCTCAGGCGCAACGAAGACGGCTCCCTGACCATCTACCTGCAGCAGTGGAAGCCCCCGGGCTTCTTCACCAACTGGCTGCCCACCCCGAACGGTCCGTTCCAGGTGACGCTGCGTCTGTACGACCCCACCACCGACCAGGAGATGTGGCAGCCCCCAGGCATCCGGAACCCCCGGATCGAGCCACGGTCGGAGGAGGACGGCGAGTCCACCAAGCCGCCGAGCGGGTGGATCAAGCCACGGAGCCGCGAGGACGAGCAGGCGGACAAGGGACCGGCCGGCAAGCTGGACGACCCGCCCACCCCTGCCGGTGGCTCACCGGAGGGTACCGGACCCGGCCTGCGCTCGGACATGTAGCGCCGGCGCCCGGCGCCCCGGCAGCGCCGGCGCCCCCGGGGGTGTCACGCCGGATCGGCTGAAGGCAGGAGGCACCTGACCCTGTTGGCCAGGTACGCCGCCTTGGCGGGCCTGGCGTCCATGGTCATGTAGAAGTCGCCGAGGGACACCCGCAGCCAGTCGACCTTCTGCCCCGCGAACCGCGCCAGCTCCTCCTCCGTGAGCGGGTAGGTGAGCTCCCAGCGGGTGAACGCACCCGCCGCCTCCGAGCCCTCGTACACGGTCTGGGTGGGCTGCCCACCGGACAACAGGTTCAGATCGAGCAGCCGGCCATCCGCGAGCGCCACGGACAGGCCGTCGCCGTGGCGTGCCTGGACATCGTCGCCGACCGGGGCGTCGATCACGAGCCGAAGGTACCGGCTGGGCGCCGCCCCCTTCTGCGCATCGGTCCGACCGACCTGCAGCGCGAGGTGCCGACTCACCCGGCTCTCCACCACCCGCACGACCGCGCCGGTCTCCGGGTTGGTGACCTCCCTCGCCTTGCACGGCTCCTCCGCCATCGCGCCCTGCAGCACGAGCGCACTCCACATCCACAACGCTGCCATTCCCACTCCCTCACAACCAGGAACGGCCACACCATAGGCCAATCAGGCACGTTGTATCAATACTATCACCCACACAAGCCCGCAGGCGGTGGACACCGGCGCTACACTGGCCGCCCCCCAGGAGTCCCGCGCGTCATGCAGCCCGATGCCATCACCCTGACCGCCCCCGACGGCCGTCCCCTCGCCGGCCACCACTTCCCCTCTCGGGGCGATGCCTGCGTCGTCATCGCACCTGCCATGGGCGTTCCCGCCGGCTACTACCGGCGGTTCGCCACCTGGCTGGCGTCCCAGGGCTTCGACGTGCTCACCTTCGACTATCGCGGCATCGGCGGCAGCCGGCAGCTCCCCCTGCGCCGCGAGCCCGCGCGCCTGTCCCAGTGGGCCCACCACGATCTGCAGACGGCCCTGGCGAGGGCCGCCACCCTCGCCCCTCGGACCGCCCTCGTCACCCACAGCGTGGGCGCCCAGCTCCTGGGCCTGCTCGAGCAGACCCACGGACTGCGTGCCATCTACGGCGTGGCGTCGCAGCTTCCCTTCCTCACCCACTTCCGCGGCATCGAGCGGGCCAGGGCCAGCCTGCTGTTCCGCGCGGTCATCCCCGCCGCCACCCGCGCCGTGGGCTTCTTTCCCGGTGCCATCATCGGCTCCGAGGACCTGCCCCCCGGGATCGCCCGCGACTGGGCCCGTTGGGGACGCAGTCCCCGCTACGTGCTCAGCGAGGAGCCTTCCTCCGTCGTCGGCTTCGCCCGCCTGGACCTTCCGGTGATGCTCGTCGGCCTCACCGATGACACCCAGTACGCGCCGCCCGCGTCGATCGACGCCCTCGCCGATGCCCTGCCCTCCGCACGGGTCGAGCGTGCCACCTTCTCCCCGGCCGATGCGGGGGCGCCCATCGGCCACTTCGGGTACTTCCGCTCCCGCCACCGGGACACCCTGTGGCCCCACGCCACCACCTACCTGCAGCGCGCCCTGGCCATGGCCCCCGTCGGCTGACCACGGACCTCCGCAGCATCCCGGTTACAGCCCCGTCCCCAACGCGCCGAAACGCCTTGTGCACGAACGAAGAGGTACAAGGATGACCAGGATTGCCCGCGCACTCTGCCTGCCCCTGCTGATCTGGGGCTGCCGTGAGGAGGACAACGGGACCTGCCAGGACCTCGGCCTGGATCAGTGCCTCAGCGACTCCACCTGCGACATCATCTCCTACTCGCCCGTCGTCGGCGAAGGGGAGGACGCCTGTGTCGACACCACCGAGGTGGTCGACGCCGGGTGCAACTCCACCGAGCTCATCTGCAACGACGACGTGCCCGTGTTCGCCCGGGAGCCGGGCGGAGACGAGTGCCGGTGGTTCCCCAACTCCTGCCTTCCGTTCGGCTGGGAGGTCTGCGGGAACATCAGCACACCCGTGTGTGACTGAGGCCCGCCGCACCCGAGAGCGACGGCAGGCCTCGATCACGTAGGGACCAGCGGGCACACCGGGACCGGGCGTGCCCGCCGACGGCTCCTCAGGCGGTGAGGCCGTCGAGTGCGGCCGTGAGTCGCGTACCGACCTCCTGGGCCACCTCTTCGATGTCGACCCCCTCGAGGACCTGGAACATCGCGCTCGGCTTGATGGCGGACACCACCACGGCGCCGTCCTCGGACGCGACCACCACGTTGCAGGGCAGCAGCAGGCCGATCGACCGCTCCAGGCTCAGCGCCTTGTGGGCGAACGGCGGCGCGCAGGCACCGAGGATGAGGTAGTCTTCGTAGTCGAGGTCGAGCTTCTTCTTCATGGTGGCCTTGACGTCGATCTCGGTGAGGACGCCGAACCCCTGCTCGCCGAGACGGGCGCGCACCTGCTCCACCACGTCGGCGAAGTTCGCGCCGGGAAGCCTGCGGGTGATGCCGTAGCTGGGATCTCCAAAGCTGCTCATGCCATTCCTCCTTGCTTGACCAGTGGTGCCGTCAGCGGCCGTGGCTGTGACCGCCCACCTGCGTACCGAACGTACCCGCAATCACCACGCCACGCCCACCGCGTTTGCCAGCCAGCCCATGAAGGGCAGCACGGGCTCGAGCAGCGCACCGACCTGCTGAGGGAAGTCGGCCGACGTGGCGGCCTTCTTCGTGATCTTGTGGGAGGCGATGAAGTCCTTGCGGCGAAGGTCCTCGATCCGGGGATGTTCGATGTCGTAGCCCCGGGGCGCGGTCTTCAGGGACTCGCCGTCGAGGCTCCATCCCTCCAGGCAGGCCTTGGCGGCATCCCACGACGCGCCGTCTGCGTCGATGGCTGCGCGGATCCTCGCCAGATCAGGCCCCGCAGGCCGCCACATGCCCACCCCGACGAAGCTGCCGTCGCCCGCCAGGTGCAGGTAGAACCCGGGTGCATGGACGTCCTTGCCCGCCTCGTGGCGGAACTGGATGCCGACGTTGGTCTTGTACGGGGTCTTGTCCTTCGAGAACCGGGTGTCCCGGTACACGCGCATCAGCGATCCGCCCGCCTTCTTGTCGCTGGCCACGTAGTGGGGCGCGTGATGTTCGAGCCAGGGGGCCATCTGCCGGATGAAGTCGAGGGCCGGCTCCCGCACGAAGCGCTCGTAGTCGGGCTTGTGCTCCTCGAACCAGTCCTTGCGGTTGTTCTCCTCGAGCTCCGCCAGGAACCCGAACGTCCGATCCGTGAACTTCGCCATGTCGTCTCCTTCGCCGTGCGTCAGGACGGACGACCCGGCGTACCGCTCAGCCAGCCACCAGACGCCTGACGCCGTTCATCCTCTCACGAAGCAGCGGAGAGGGGGTGAACACGGTGACGCCGCCTGCAGGAGCGCCATCTGCCGGTCTCCCGTTGTGGCCGGCATCCTCCATCCAGGAGAACGTGCCGAGGGGTGCCAGCAGGAACGGCCCCCGGGGCACCTGGCCCTGGATGTGGCGGAGCAGGGGGTCGAAGGGACCACGCTCGGCCGCCCTGCCCGTATGGGAGAAGAACACATCCCAGCCATCCTCGGCGCGACCGGTTCGTACCGGGAGGAAGGTGCCGAACCCGGGGATCTCCACCTTGCGGTGCCGGAGGAGCCCCCACCACACCTTGTTGAGGAACTCCGCCAGGACCTCGACCCCCACCCGCTCGGACAGCTCCGCGGCCCGTGCACGGCGGTACCAGGCGCACCGTGGATACGCGACATCGGCCTGGGGCAGCGAGGGGAACGCCGGCATGGGCCAGATGGGACGCAGATCCGACGCCAGACGCACGAAGGCGGCCTCGGTGAGGGCCTCGAGGAGGTGGCCCGACAGGGCGCCCTCGGCCGGCACGCCCTCGACGAGGGTGTCGGGCTCCTGGAGCATGCGCTCGCGATCCTCCTGTGGGCGCGCGAGCCACCAGGAGAGCACGCCCATCCAGGCCTCGCGACCCATACCGGTGGCGGCCACGCAGGCCCCGGCGAGGGGCTCGGCCAGGGCGGTCCACTGGACGATCTCGCTGATGAGCCACTCGAGTTGTTCATCGGTGACGGACGCAAGCAGCTCGACGGCCGCATCTCCGGCGCGCAGGCGCGTGGCGAGTCGTTCGAGATCCATGTCTCCTCCGGCGAGCGCGCACCCTACAGCAGCAAGCAGCGCGAAAACAAGTTCGAATCACGACTCTCCCCTACGGCGCAGTGCGTACGGGCTGTAGCCGAACTCGCGAGGATCAGCCCGGCAGGTAGCGATTCGATGCCTGGAACGGGGGCTGGGCCGCCACGTGCGCCGGCCACGGTTGGATGTCCGTGATCCAGGCGTGCTCCCCCACCACCACGCGCGCGACCCATGCCGGAGGTTCCCCGGCTGCAACCTGCAGTACCCCTGGCCACGCGCCGCACACGAAGCCACCGTCCACGGGCCACAGCCCACCCGGCGAGCGCCAGTCGAAGGCGCCGGGGCGCGCCGGAAGCGTCTCGGCGGCGTCCGGAAGCCACAGGTGTCCCTTCCGCGGACCGTTCCACCCGACGCGCCCGGCGTCGGACCTGCAGAACAACGCGCCGTCACCCCAGGGAAGCGCGTCGGAGGCGCCCCTGGGGACGGGCCTGCGGCCGACGACCCTGCCACCCTGGATGCACAGGAGGGCACCGAGGCCCGTGCCGGACACCCACAGCCGAGGTCCGTCGACGAGCACCTGATCGAGCCCGAGCCCCGCCGACCGGGCCGGCAGCTCCGTGGCCGGGTCGACCGGTACCGCCACCGGCCCCTCCGCGCCGCGGCGGATCTGCATGGCCCACGGCCAGCGTCGGGATGCCGGCTCGAAGGCGAGCACCACATCGAGTGCCCGTCCCACCACGAGCACCAGGCCTCCCCGGCCCCGCACCCGGCGTCCGTCCACCAGCAGCGGGTGGCGATGCACCCCGACGAGGTTGAGGTCGGCATCGAGCTGGACGAGCACGTCGTCGAGCAGGAGCCACAGGTGCCCCCCGTGCCAGGTGGCACTGCGCACGCCCCTGCGATCCCAGCGGGCCGGAGGAGGCGGCGGCAGATCCCACAGGCACAGGGTGCGGCTCTCGCCCCGTGTGGGGTCGGCCACCCCGAAGGCCCCATGCACCCCGGCCCGCTCCGCGGGTGCCAGGACGGCTGTCCACATCCAAGCCGGCACGGGTCCTCCTCAAGTCGACGGGCGTGGGCGCGATCGAACCACTCCACCATAGCCATGGTCACCGGGGAGGATCCATGCGTGCAAGCTGGCACGGCACCACCCTCGCACAGAGCGAGCAGACCGTCGTCGTCGAGGGCAACCACTACTTCCCGCCGGACAGCCTCGACCACACCCACCTGCAGCCCAGCGAGACCACCACGGTGTGCCCCTGGAAGGGCATCGCCCACTACTTCCACGTGGTGGTCGACGGCGAGGTGAACCGGGACGCCGCCTGGTACTACCCCGACCCCAAACCCGCCGCGGCGGAGATCAAGGATCGGGTCGCCTTCTGGAAGGGCGTGGAGGTGACGTGAGCGACCCCACCCCACGTCCCGACGGCACGATCCGGGTCTACACGGCGAAGAAGATCCTCACGATGGAGCCCGGCATGCCCGAGGCCTCCGCGGTCGCCGTGCGGGACGGTCGCATCGTCGAGGTGGGAAGCCTCGCCACCCTGCGGGCCAGCTTTCCCGGCATCGAGCTGCAGGTGGACGACCGCCACGCGGACCACGTGCTCATGCCGGGCTTCGTCGATCCCCACGTGCACCCCTGGCTCGGGGCCCTGCTCAGCAACTTCGACTTCATCACCCCGGACGCGTGGGACCTCCCGGGCCAGGCCGGCGCGCAGGTGACCGGGCGTGAGGCCTACGTGGCGCGCCTTCAGCAGGGAGCCGCAGCCCTCGACGATCCCGCGGCACCCTACATCACCTGGGGCTACCACCCGCTGTTCCACGGCCGGATCACGCGGACCGACCTCGACGGGTGGTTTCCCGATCGTCCCGTCCTGCTGTGGCACCGTTCCTTCCACGAGGTGTACGCGAACACCACGGCACTCAAGGCGATGGGCCTCGACGCGCGGGAGGACCTGCCGGACGACGTCTCCCTGGACTGGGAGGCGGGTCACTTCTACGAGTCCGGCCTGTTTCCCATCGTCTACCGCCTGCAGGACTTCCTCCTGGCCCTCGTGGCGAGAGGCCTGCCCCGCTTCGCCGAGCTGATGCACCGGGGCGGCGTCACCACCGGCGCCGACATGGCCGCGGGAGGCATGGGCGACATGGCGGAGGAGTGGGCGAACAACCAGACCCTCGAGGCGGCGGACGTGCCCTTCCGGGTGCTCCTGGTGCCCGAGGCCAAGGCCCTGCTCCACCACGCCGGAAGCCCCGAGGGCGCCCTGCAGCTCGCGCGCGACCACCGGGAGACCTACCGCAGCCGGCGCTTCTGGTTCTCCGACCACGTCAAGCTGCTCGCCGACGGCGGTTTCTTCGGGCAGATGATGCGCATGGGCCCCCCGGGCTTCCTCGACGGCCACGAGGGCCAGTGGATGACCCCGCCGGACGTGCTCGCCGACCTCGCCGCCGTGTTCTGGGATGCCGGGTACCACCTGCACGTGCACACCAACGGCGACGGAGCCGCCCAGGAGGTCCTCGACCTCCTCGCGCGCCTGCAGACCCACCGCCCCCGGTTCGACCACCGCTTCTGCATGGAACACTGGGGCTACGCCACGGAGGATCAGAACCGTCGTCTCCAGCGTCTGGGCGGCGTGGTCTCCGGCCAGCCCTGGTACGTGCACGTGCTCCCGGAGGCCTACACCCGGAGCGGCCTCGGGTTCGAACGGGCCAGCCAGATGTGCCGGTTCGGCTCGCTGCAGCGGCTCGGCGTGCCCTTCGCCCTGCACTCCGACTTCACCATGGCACCGCTGCAACCCCTTCGCCTCGCCTGGGCGGCCTGCACACGCATCAGCGTGGAGGGCAACGTCCACGCCCCCGCCGAGATGCTGGGCATCGACCGGGCGCTCCGCGCGATCACCATCGACGCCGCGTTCGTCCTCGGCCTCGAGGACGAGATCGGAAGCATCCGCCACGGCAAGCGCGCCGACTTCACGGTACTGCGTCACAACCCTCTCGAGGTCGGACCCCAGGGTCTCGACCGGATCGAGGTGCTCGGCGTGGTGTTCGAGGGAGAACCCCGCCCCCTCGTCGGCCTCGGGACCTCCGCCCCCGCGCCCCTGGACAAGGCCGCGATCGAGCTGTTCTACCGCAGCCGTGAGCTTCCCCTGCCCGCCGCCGAAGGCGTCTGGGAGGCCATCCACGGCCACACCCACGAGGGCTTCGGCTGCGCCTGCGGACTGGCCTCCGGCTTCGGTCGCCTCCGTACCCTCGCCACCTGGGCCCGGGGCCAGGAGGCGCAGCCGCCCGTCCCTGCACCACCTGAAGAGGTCTGACCTCGACAATTCCCCCATCCACGCCGCCGAAGGCGCTACCCTGGACACACCAGCGGGAGGTCACCATGAAGATCGCGATCTGGGGTACCGGCATGGTCGGTACCACCCTCGGCAGCGCGCTGCTCGACCAGGGCCACGAGGTCTGCCTCGGCGCGCGCACGGCCGATCACGAGGGCGCCACCGCCTGGGCGGCCGACATGGGCCCCAAGGCGTGCCACGACACCTTCGAGGGCGCGAGCCGGTGGGGCGAGGTCACGCTGTGCTGCGTCAAGGGCGAGCACGCCGTGGATGCGGCAGCCTCCGTGCCGACCGACGTCCTGGAGGGCAGCATCCTCATCGATGTGTCCAACCCCCTCGACTTCTCCGGCGGCTTCCCGCCGAGGCTCACGGTGTGCAACACCGACTCGAATGCCGAGCGCCTGCAGAAGGCCCATCCCGGGGCACGGGTGGTCAAGGCCCTGAACACCGTCAACTGCGAGGTGATGGTGCAGCCCGGTGCACTCCCCGAGCCCACCACCGTGTTCGTGGCCGGAGACGACGACGAGGCCCGCGCCCGGGTGGCCACCTGGCTGCAGGAGTGGTTCGGCTGGCAGGACGTGCTCGACCTCGGCGACCTCACCGCCGCCCGAGGGCTCGAGGCCTGGCTGCTCCTGTGGCCCCGCATCATGAGCTCGCTCGGACACGCCCACTTCAACCTGAGGATCGTGCGCCCCGCGAAGGCCCCCGTGCGGTGAGCCTGCGGGATCTCCCTCGTTCCGGGCCTGCAACCCCCACCATAAGCCTCCTTCACAGACCACGTCGCCACGACCTCTTCCGTGGCAAGGTCGATAGGAGGCCCGATGCGAGCGGCGATGCTTGCTGCCGCCCTCATGCTGGCGGCATGCGAAGAACAAGACGACTTCGTGCCCGAGGAAGGACAGTGGGAGGTCGTGGAGTCCCTGACCGACGGTGCCGAGTGTGCCTCGCTCATCGACACCGACTTCACCGGCGCGATCTCCCTGGACATCACGGACGACATCGAGCTGACCCCGGATCCCCGGCAGATCCAGTTCGATCTTCGGCTGGACAGCACCTTCATGCTGCGGTGCAACCCCTCGTACCCGAACGACTTCTACTGCCGGCTCGAGGATCCCAGCGGCAACACCCCCTTCCGAAACGACACCTACTTCCGTGACGTGGTGGACGGCATCATCTTCTTCGACAGCGCCGAATCGGCCGTCGTCTCGCTGACCGTCGCCCTCGACTGCGAAGGCGATCTGTGCCCGCCGGACGCCGGCTCGGGCCTCGACAGCCGGCCCGCCCTGCCCTGCTCGTACCGTCAGACTTTCCGGATCGTGTTCGCCGAGGACTGACCGCGACCGCCTTGCTCCGGTGCGCCGTCCTCAGGCCGGCACACCGAGCAGCGGCCAGGTCTGCCACACCACGAAGACGGCCACGCCGCCGAGGATCGCGGCGGGGGCCGTCTGGCCGTAGCTGTGTCCCACCCGCATGTGGTGGGACACGGCGAACCCCATCAACACCGCGAGCCCGAGCGCCGCGAGGGTGGTGACGTAGGGGACCTGTACGCCGATGGCCCCCGCCACCTCCAGCGCGCCCACCAGCATCATCTGCTGGGACGGAAGACCGAAGGTCTCGAACAGCTCCACCATGGGCCGCGTCCGAGCGAGCTTTGCGCCGCCGGCCAGCAGGAACGCCACCGTGAGCATCCACCTGGCGATGAGAAGTGTCGCGCCCATGGGATCTCCGCACACTGGGGTACCCTCGCCTTGTCGGACGCGCTGAGGGGCGTTGTAGGGCACAACCGCCCACCAACGCGCCAAAAGACACGTTCCAGCGGGACGAGGACAAGACTGGCAGCGCAGGACCCCCTGTGGGAGCCTGAGCCCACAAGGAGGTCCCATGACACTTGGCAAGAAGGTCACCGCTGAAGCGTTCGGCACGTTCTGGCTCGTCTTCGGCGGGTGCGGCAGCGCCGTGCTGGCCGCCGGATTCCCGGACACCGGCATCGGCTTCCTGGGCGTCGCCCTCGCATTCGGACTCACGGTCCTCACGATGGCCTTCGCCATCGGCCACATCTCCGGCTGCCACCTCAACCCCGCGGTCACCGCCGGGCTCGTGGCCGCCGGGCGTCACCCGTCCCGTGAGTTCCTCCCGTACGTCGTCGCCCAGGTCATCGGCGCCGTCATCGCCTCGGGGGTGCTGTACGTGATCGCCTCCGGCGTGAGCGGCTTCGAGCTCGGCTCGTTCGCGGCCAACGGCTACGGCGAACACTCCCCCGGCGGCTACACGATGGTGTCCGGTCTGGTGGCGGAGATCGTGCTCACGTTCTTCTTCCTGTTCGTGATCTGCGGCTCCACCGACACACGGGCGCCGGCGGGCCTCGCCCCCATCGCCATCGGCCTGTGCCTGACGCTGATCCACCTCGTGAGCATCCCGGTCACCAACACCTCCGTGAACCCCGCACGCTCCACCGGGCCTGCGCTGTTCGTCGGCGGATGGGCCCTGGTGCAGCTGTGGATGTTCTGGGTGGCCCCCCTGATCGGCGGCGTGCTCGGAGGCATCGCCTACAAGCGGCTCGCAGGTCCGGAGACCTGATGCATCCCGACACCTGCCCTCCTCGGGGCGGGTGTCCCGGCGTCCGTGGGCCTGCCATGGGCCCCCACGCCCCGGCCTCACGGGCACGCGGCGACGCGTAGCGTCCCCGATGCAGGCCTGACGCCTCGACTCCGTCCCTTCGAACAGCCGATGGTGGCTCCCATGCCGGGGGCCGACGGCTCGAGGGGAGTGACGTCTTGACCCGCCGAGTCCTAGCGCTGTGTGCCTTGCTGCTGCTTCCGGGCTGCTCGCCCGACCGGAACGGCCGGGATCACGGGCTGGCCGAAGCCGACGCCCTGTTCCAGCAGGTTCGGGCCCAGGTGGAGCGTCTCGACGGCCTGCAGGAGCTCACGGACATCGACCATCGCCTGGAGGGCCTGCGGTTCGAGCAGCGCCTGTCCTACAACCGCGTGCTCATGGCGGATCAGCCCGCCCTGCAGGCCCAGATGCTGTCCGAGGACCTGCTGAGCGCGCTCGACCTGCCCTTGCGGTGGCTCGTGATGCAGGGGGATGCCGGACCGATGGTGGTCTACAACCCCGGCTCGCTGCTGCAGCGCAGGTACCACCTGTCCGAGGCCACCGTGTCCGCCTACGACGCGCTGATGGCCCAGGCCACGGAAGGACTCCCGCGGGAGCGCCTGCCCCTGGGCACCGTGCACCCCCACGTCGGCATCCACCAGCTCGCCAGCGAGTACGGCGTGGACGAGACCCTCGGCCGGCTCCAGCGCACGGTGGAGGCCTCGGAGGATCTCGTGTGGCAGGGCAGCATGGATCTGAGGGCCCAGGCAGCCGAGCAGGGCCGGACGCTTCCCAGCGCCCACCTCGTCTTCGTGGCGAGCCCCCGCCTGGCCACCGCGGCGATGACCGACGGGCCGACCCTCGGACTCGACGCCTACAGCATCAAGATCCTCGTCTACGAGGATGACGAGGGCACGACCTGGATCGCGACGAACGCCATGTCCTGGCAGGCCAAGCGCCGGAACCTGCCCCCGTCCGCCGCCCGGGGCCGCGCCCGAGCCGCCACCCTCGGCACCCTTCAGCAGGTCGTCCGGTGAGGCGGACCCTGCGCGCCACGAAGAACCCCTTCGAGAGGAAGCCATGACCCGCACCTCCCTCCGCCTGCTCGCCCTCGCCGCCGGGCTCCTGTTCGCCGCACAGGCGGCCGCCGGCCCGGCACGTCCTTCGTTCTCCTGCCGCAAGGCCGCCACGCCCGTACAGGAGGCCATCTGCGCCAACCGGGAGCTGTCCAAGCTGGACCGGCAGGTCGAGATGCTCCACAAGAGCGTGCTGGCCCGGGTCTCCGGCGCCCAGTTCCAGCCTCTTCAGGACGAGCAGGACGCCTTCCGGGACAAGCTCGAGCGCTGCCCGGCGGAGCTGATGGACACCTGCCTGAGGGGTCTGTACGTGGATCGGGACACCGAGCTGCGCAACCTGGTGGCAGAGACGAGCCTGATGGACCCCTGCGGTCCCCACCGCATCGAGCTCGAGGAGGCCATCTGCCTGAGCGACGAGCTCCGCCGTGAGTACGCCCAGCTCGCGGAGACCTACTACGCCGTGCGACGCCGGCTGCCCGAGAGCCAGCCGGCCCTGCTGCGCACGCTCCAGGACGATCAGGCGGCCTGGTTCTGGTCGCTGCAGCACGACGTGCTCATCAGCAACCCACCCCGGGCCATGCAGCAGCACATCAAGACGCTCATCCGACGCCGGATCGAACGCCTGGAGCTCGAGCGCGCGGTGCACGCCGCCAGCCACGAACGCCGACGCCGGTCCCGCTGACGAACGCCCCTGCGGACGCTACAGGATGCCTGCGAGAGGAGGTGTCCATGTGGCCCCTGGTCAAGGTGCTCACCAGCGCGATCGTCATCACCGTGGTCTCCGAGGTGGTCAAGCGCCACGATCGCCTCGGGGCCCTCATCGCCTCGCTGCCCCTCGTCACCCTCCTGGCCATCGCCTGGATGACCATCGAGGGCCAGGGCCGCGACAAGGTGGCCACCCACGCGCTGTACACGTTCTGGTACGTGCTCCCCACCCTGCCGATGTTCCTGTGGATCCCCTGGAGCCTGAAGCGGGGCTGGAGCCTCGGCCTCGTCATGGTCGTCGCCGTCCTCCTCACGTTCGCCTGCTTCGGCCTCACCGCGCTGGTCGGTCGCCGCTTCGGGGTCGAGCTGATGTGAGGCGGGCTTGAGCCCCACGCGCCTCCACCGACCTGGGTCCATGGACCCGGAGGCCCGGATGGAAGTCGAGCACCTGATGGACGAAGCGGAAGGGGCGCTGGTGGTGAGGAACCCGGAGCCGGACGGCCCGCTGCTCCTCGCCCAGCTCGTCTACCTGGTCGACGGCGACGGCGGCCTGCACATCCAGCAGACCTTCGTACATGCCGCTTCCCACCCCCTCGATCTGGAGGCGGAGCTCCTGCACCACCTGCTGCGTTTCGCCCGGAGGGGTGGTCACCCGGTCCGCAGTGCGTGTCCGATCGCGACCGCGTGGCTGGCCCGCCAGGGACACGACGGGACGGACGGAACCGACGATCCCACTTCCCAGGCGCAGCCCGGTCAGTCCACCATGGAGCCGGACGACCCAGCCCTGGGGGAATGATGTGTGGTCGCTACGCCCTGTTCCACGCCGATGACTTCCTGACCGCCCTGTACCGCCTCGCCCACACGGCCCCCGTGCCGCGGCGGTTCAACATCGCGCCCGGATCGCAGGCGCCGTTCGTCCGGGCCGTCGGTGACGAGCGGGAGCTCGCCCTGGGGCGGTGGGGACTGCTGCCGTTCTGGGCCAAGGACGACAAGCTGTCCTACCGCACGTTCAACGCCCGAGGCGAGACGGCCGCCAGCAAGCCCTCCTTCCGCGCGGCGTTCCGGGCCCGGCCCGCCCTGGTGCCGGCCGACGCCTACTACGAGTGGACCCGTGAGGACGGCGCCAAGCAGCCCCACGCCATCCACCGCATGGACAAGCAGCCGCTCACCTTCGCCGGCATGTGGGATCGGTGGAAGGCGCCGGATGGCCAGCAGGTCGACAGCTTCACCATCCTCACCCGCCCCGCCGACCCCACCATCGCCCACCTGCACGACCGCATGCCCGTGATGCTCCAGGACGACCTGTGGGAAGCGTGGCTCGATGCAGAGCTGACGCCGGAGAAGCGCACCGACCTGCTGATGCAGGCCCCGATGCCGCCTCTCGGCAGCTACCGGGTCGATCCGAAGATGAACAACGCCCGCTACGAGTCGCCCGACTGCCTGCGGTCCATCGAGGAGGGCAAGGGGCCCGGAGGCGTCGCCCCCACATGATGTCCCTGCTCCCGTGGATGCTCGGTGTGGCCCTCGCCCAGCAGGACGCCACGGACCAGCTCGACCTCTCCGGTGTCCCCGTCACGGCCACCGACACCCTGCGCACCGGCCCCACCACGGTGGTGATCTCCGGTGGTGCCAGCCGGGGCGTGTACGAGGCGGGGTTCCTGTACGTGTACACCGAGGTCATGCGCGCCTACCGGACCCGCCACCCCGTGCACCGACCCGGCAGCGACGGCACCCAGCCCTACGACGTGGTCACGGGTGCCAGCGCCGGCGCGCTCAACGGCATCCTGGCCGCGATGACCACCTGCATGCCGGCCCAGGACACGCCCCGGGACTCGCTGTTCTACCGGGCCTGGCTACCCCTCCACGTCGCGGTGGACGGCACGTCGGACGCCCCCGAGCACAACCTGTACGACCGCAGTGCCGTGACGGCGGAGGCCTTCCTCACCCGGCGCCCGTTCGACGAGGCCGTCGCGGCGATCTCCGCGCTGATGGACCAGGACGTCTGGGTCGACGCCGCCTGCCGTGTCGATCTGGGGATGGTGGTCACCCGGGTCCACAGCCGCAGGATCCAGCTGCAGACCGGTCGCCACGCGCTGTCCGCCGACCGCCAGACCGACAAGATCGCCATCCGGTTCGACAAGCCCGCCGGCGCCACGCCCACGCTGCTGCCCGTCACCCCCATCCTGCCCGACCAGTCCCTGTCACCGGCGGCCCAGCTGTACATGCACCTCGGCCACGGCGCCCCCGACGAGCCGATCCCCTTCGACGACCTGGCGTGGGCCCTCAAGGCGAGCAGCGGGTTTCCCTTCGCGTTCTCGCCCGTGACCATTCCCCACCGCCTGTACGACGTCGAGGGCGACCTGCTGCCCCCCGGCCCCGACGCCCGGGCCCTGTTCATCGACGGTGGCCTGCTCGAGAACCTGCCCGTGAGGCTCGGACTCACGGTGAGCAACTGGCGGGGCTGGGAACAGGGCACCCTGCTCGACCCCCGCAATTTCATGGTCCTCGACCCGGACAGCGAGGCCTGGCAGCGTCACCGCCCCGAAGACGGCCACGACGTGCACGTGGAGGGAAGCAACGCCCTGCGGATCGGGCTGACCACCTTTCGGGAGTACGTGGGCGCCGCCCGGGACACCGAGCTCGTCGAGGCCCTCGCCGCGAGCCCAGGCCTCAGCTGGTCTCCCTTCGACGAGGAGGCGCCCGCCTTCCCCTCCCACCGCCTGTACCTGCCGGCCACCCGGGCGCCCCAGGCCGCCTCGCCCCTCTCCGGCTTCATGGGATTCCTCGAGCGGGACTTCCGCGAGTTCGACTTCCGGCTGGGCATGCTGGAAGCCCGCCACCACGCCCGGGAGCTGTTCGGCGAGGAGACCGCCGCGGCCCTGATGCCCCCCATCGACGATCCCCTGTGGCCGTGCTTCTCCGACTGGGAGGAGGCCAGCGACGGCTGGACCCGTCAGCCGGCACAGGACGAGGTGCCCCAGAGCTGCGTACGCCTCACCTATCCCGAGGACGGCGCGTCCAGCGCGCCCCACGCCAACCAGCTCGCCATGCTCAAGGCCGCCGTGGATCTGCGGCACTGGACCCAGACGGACGACCACGACCCCGATCGTGAGCTCGATCAGTGGACCACCTACCTGCTGTCCCACGGATTCACCTTCCGCGACCTGGGCACCGTCCGCAGCCCCGACCAGCTCCGCACCGTCATCCGCGACTGGCTGGCGGATGCCACCACGCTCATGAGCCACGCCGGCGGCGAGCGCAGCATCGCGCTCGATCTGCTGACCGAGCAGCTCACCAACCGCTTCCAGTACCAGCCTCCTCGCCTGTATGGGTTCGTCGGCCTCAACCTCGACTTCGGCGTCGAGGCCGGCGTGGGCATCCGTGCGGCACGCTGGCTCCGCGTGACCACCGGAGCCCGGTTCCTCCAGCTCGGTCGCGGCTTCAACCGCGCCTCCGGCGGGTTCAGCCGGGGGCTCACGCCTTCGTGGCTCCTGCGCCTCGAGGGCCTGCCCATGTCGAGTCCGGTGTTCAACGTGGAGCCCTTCGTCAGCTACGAGCTGCAGCTTCCCGTCTCCTACAGGGACGGCCTGCTCGGTGCCGTGCACGTGCCGATGGCGGGCGTCCACCTGGTCGTGGCGGATCGACTCTACGCCACCGGCGGGTTCGGCTGGTCGTTTCCGACCGCCGTCGACGATCGCTACGACCCCCTGGAGCTCACCACCCGGAGCACGGCGTTCAAGGTGGATGTGGCGTTTGGCGTGCGTCTGGGCACACGAGGCGGACGCCGGGGTTCGAAGGCACGTCCACAGCCCTGAATCCGGGTACTCCGCCTTGGCGCTGTTGCGTATCGGCTCCCCGGCCCTCTGGTCGAAAGGTAGTACACCCCTGATTCCGTCTGGAGGATTCCATGCGACGACTGCTCGTACTGGCAGGACTGCCCCTCGCTTCCCTGGCCTGGGCACAGGATGAGGAAGCCACCGAAGAAGAGACCACCGCCGAAGAGATGCCGATGGAGGAGAGCGCCTCCGAAGCAGAGGAGGAGGTCGTCGAGGAAGCCCAGGAGGTCGTGGAGGACAAGCCCGCCGCCGAGGCCATCCCTGCCCCCTCGACCGGTGCGCTCGCCCGGGAGGAGCGCAAGGAGAACAAGCTGATGAAGCGCAGCGAGGCGATGTTCTTCACGCTCTCGGTGGGCCCGCTCATCAAGCTCAGCGACGACCTGTCCGGTGGTGTGCGCTTCTTCCAGGAGTGGGGCACCCACTTCCGCGGCAAGCCCGATGCCTTCTACCTGGGCGTCTTCATCGCCGAGTCCATCGGCAGTGGCTTCATCTTCACCACGGGCGCCCGCGTCGGCTACGACATCACGGCCTACAACGGCGAGAAGTTCGGCCTCATCACGGGTCCGTGGGTGGGCACCGGCTTCAACTTCGGCAACAACGCCAGCACCGACGACAACGCCAACTTCGGCTGGGGCATCCTGCTGGGTCTCGACGTCAAGTTCAAGCTGCCGAAGAGCCGCATCACGCCCTTCATCCGGCCCGTCGGCCTCGACATCAACATCTCGAGCCCATCGGGCACCAGGTACGAGATGCAGGCCGGCGTGTTCGTGGACTTCTAGGGCTCCTCGGCCATCGATCCTCCCGTGGGTCCATCAGGGCTTCCACCGGTTAGGCTGACCGCACCCCAGGAGGTGCGGCGTGCTGCCGGAGGAAGCCCTGACGATGTTTCGCGAGCACATGGTGGAGTTCCTGCACGGCGCCGGGATCACCGACGACCACGTGCTCGACGCCATGGAGCGGGTGCCCCGCCACCGCTTCGCCCCCCCCGATGCCGGGCTCGCGGCCTACGAGGAGACGGCCCTGGTGACCCTTCCCGGCGTCCACCTGCCCTCCCCCCTCTTCGTCGCCACCGCCCTGCAGGCCCTGGCGCTGCAGCCCGGCGACCGCGTCCTCGAGGTGGGCACGGGGGTCGGCTACACCGCCGCCGTCCTGTCCACCATGGGTGCGCGGGTATACTCCCTCGAGCTGGACGCCCCCGCCCTCGAGGCTGCACGGGATCACCTGGATGCCCTGGCGCTCGACGCCCGCCTGCGCCTGGGCGACGGACTGCGCGGATGGCCGGAGCAGGCACCGTTCGACGCCATCGTGCTGTCCGGCGCCGTCGCGGAGGTGCCCGAGGCGCTGTTCACCCAGCTCGGCCCGGGTGGACGCCTCGCAGCGGCGGTCGGCACCGGCCAGGCGCAGAAGCTCACGGTATGGACCGCCTCGCCGGGCGGTCCGATCGCCCGCGTCGTCACCGACGTGGCGATGCAGCGCCTCACCTCGACGTGAAGCCGCCGCTGCCCTGCCCGGGGTTCGGCAGGTGCCAGTCGTAGCGCTCCGCGAGCACCCGCAGCGCGGTGACCACCCCGATGCAGGCGAGGGTGTTGGGCGCCCGCGCCACGCCGAGTGCCCCCAGGGCGACCAGCTGCAGACCGCCGACCACACAGGCGGACGCGTAGACACGGCCCCGGAAGATGAGCGGCACCCGCGCCGACAACAGGTCGCGGATGAGTCCACCGAAGGTGGCGGAGATCGTGCCGAGGGCGACGCAGGACCACCACGGGAGACCGAGATCCAGCGAGACGAGGGTTCCCGCCGCCACGAAGGTGCCGAGCCCCACCGCATCCGCGAACATCACGACGCGGTGGTTGCGGGTCCATCGGTTCTCCGCGAACCACGCGACCCCCACCGCGACCAGGGCGATGAGGAAGGACCGGGGATCGACGAAGACGGGGGGCGGTACGTCTCCCACGAACAGCGCCCGGAGCGTGCCACCGCCGACGCCCGTGACCACCGCGAGCACGAACATGCCCATCAGATCCATGTGCTGCTGCCTTGCGGCAACCGCGCCGGAGACGGCGAACACGAAGGTTCCCACCAGGTCCAGGAACAACAACCAGTCCATCACTCGGCGGCTCCCGACGTGTCGGAGCCGGTGAGCCACGCCCGGAGCATCGTGCCGTCGAGCTGGGCGGGATGGCCCTTCCACAGGATCACCCCGTCGCGGACCACCACCGACACGGGCACGCCCTGGACCCCGACGCGGACGTTGAGCAGCCCGTCGGAGACACCGATCGGCATCGTGATGTCGTTGTCCCGCAGGAAGGCCTCCGCGCGCCCCTGGGGCACGCCGCGGCTCAAGGTGGTGATGCCGACGGCCTGCACCTCGTCACGGGCGCCCGCCGCCCACCACTGATCCATCCGGGGCAGCTCCCGCTGGCAGTGGGGACACCAGACCTCCCAGAACATCAGCACGGTGAGCCCCTTCGAGAGATCGGGCAGGTCGCCCTGCAAGGCCGTGACGCCGGTGAGTTCCGACAGGGGCTCCCCTCGCATCGCGATCTGATCACGGGCGGATGCCACCATGCGCAGGTAGCGCTCGGCCCCCGGTTGGGCGGCGACCACGGCCGCCACCTGGTCGATGCGCGCCTCGCTTCCCACCACGACGGCCTGCTGAAGCTGCTCACCGACCACCTGGGCCACCCGCGGGTCGGGGCGCGCCGCCTGCATCTGGGCGGTCTGGAGGGCATCGATGCGCCGCTGCTGATCCGCGACCGTGGCCTCGAGACTGGTGAGGCGGGCCTGCAGGGGTGCCATGCACCCGCCCGCGAGCACGAGCCCCGACAACATCCACGCTTTCACATCACCCTCCCCGGTGGCCGACCGGCCCGTGTGCGGATCCATCGCCCCGACGGGCGGCCCGGTGAAGGGGACACGCGGCGGGCATGCAGGGCCGTACAATGGCCTCCGCGCCCGGGCAAGGACCGATTGCGTCTCTTCCGTACGGCCGTCGCCGGCCACATCCGCCACCACAGCCACCCACATCGGTGTTTTGCACACGACAATCCGACATTGTGCCGGCCCGGTATCACGCGATGTCGCGTACCCCTGTGTCGGGTGAGCCGGATCGGGCCCTCCGTCACAGGATCGTGGAGGTCCCGACCCATGTCACGCCGCCGATATGTACCGGTCACCTTTTCGAACCAGAAAAAGCCCAATTGGAAGGCCCGTTTTCGTCACACCGCCCAACGGAGCGTCGTCATGCCGTCACAGCGGATGTCGCGCGGATCGCCTCCCCCAGCCCTCCGGATCTCCCCCCTGGTGGCGCGCGGGATCCCTTCGTGGCCAGAAGTCGGCCTCCAACGATCGCAACTCCGACTCCCGACGAACGTGGCGATCTCGTCCAGAGAACGTCAGAACCCCTGGTGCGACACGAACACGTCACATGGCGAAACATCCACGTCACCTGCGGCAGCTATTCGACAGCCCGTCAAACGAGGTGACAGATCATGACCCACCCTCTCCCCTTCATGAACACCCGGGCGTTCGGCCCCATCGTCAAGAACCTGGCCCTGGCAGCTGCCGCCGGCGTCTCCCTGATGGGCTCCTCCGCCTTCGCGGAGGAGACCCCGGTGCAGGAGGCGCGCCCCGAGGAGGCACCCGCGGAGCAGACCCCTGCCCTGCCCGCCGCCCCCGAGGTCCCCGCCCCGAACCCCCTGTCGCCCGTGGCCAAGTTCCAGCCCGGCAAGGGCATCAAGGTGACGTCCTACGATGGTCGCTTCGGCATCAGCCTGAGCACCCGCCTGCAGATGCTGTACGCCCTGCAGCGCTTCACCCCCGGCGACGACCTCAGCAGCTCGTTCCTGATCCGTCGCGCCCGCCTGGTGTTCAAGGGTCACATGTTCGACCCCCACATCAAGTTCAAGATGGAGCTCGCCGTCTCCGCCCGCGACCAGGGCGTCGACTCCAGCGCCACCGGCGACGAGACCATCCGCGTACCCACCCAGACGCCCCTGCTCGACGGCATCCTGGAGTTCACCTACCTGCGCGACCTGAACATCAAGGTGGGTCAGTACAAGGTGCACTTCAACCGTGAGCGCGTGATCTCGTCGGGCAAGCTGCAGTTCGTCGACCGCTCCCTCACCAACGCCGAGTTCAACCTCGACCGCGACACCGGTATCAACCTGTCGTCGGACGCCCTCGGCGGGCTCGAGTGGCTCCGCTACGACCTGTCGCTGACCTCCTCCGACGGTCGCTCCGTCACCGACCGCCAGGCCCGCCCCTCGGGCTTCTCGCCGATGATCCTCACCCGCTGGGAGGTCCTGCCCTTCGGCACCTTCGACGACTACATCGAGTCCGACCTGAAGCGTCACCAGTCGTTCAAGATGTCCGTCGGCGCGGCCTACGCCTACATCGTGCGTCCCTACCGTGAGCGCGGCGTCCTCGGCTCCGTCTTCGACCACGAGGTCAAGGGCTCCCACCACGCCACCGCCGACGTCATGATCAAGTACCGGGGCTGGTCGGTTCTCACCGACGGCTACTGGCGCCAGTTCGTGAACGATCCCACCGGCCGCAACGGCTGGGGCATCAACGCCCAGACCGCCTACCTGATGCCCGGCATCCCCTTCGAGCTCGGCCTGCGCTACTCCATGACCCGTCCCAAGAACGACCTGGCCACCGTGCCGGACCGTCAGGAAGGCACCGCCGTGGCCTCCTGGTACTTCCACGAGCACGCCGCCAAGGTGCAGACCGACTTCACCTACCGGGCCGCCCGGGACCGTGAGCTCGACGTCTTCGAGCAGGGATGGCGCCTGCGCGTCACGACCTCCTTCATCTTCTGAGTCGGCCATCCGCGCTCACAGGGCCGCTCCCCACCAGGGGAGCGGCCCTTGTTCGTAGGGGGACCGGGTTCGCCGGATCAACGGAGTCCGTGATGACCCGACAAGGGGTTGAACCACGCCTGGTCCTGCATGCCCCCCTTCACCCCCAGCCCCTCCGGTCGCCGTTCCACGCGCCTGCGCGCGTGGTGTGCGGTGGTGCTGTCGGGTCTGTGTGGTGGCCGCGGCGAGGCCCAGGAGCCCACCGTGCCGGCGGAACAGGCGGATCCCCTCACGCCCACCGTCCGCTTCCAGCCGGGCAAGGGCATCAAGGCCACCTCCCGGGACGGCCGCTTCGCCGTCAGCCTGAGCACACGCCTGCAGATGCTCTACGTGCTGCAGCGCCTCGAGCCCGAGGACGACCTGTACAGCGCGTTCCTCATCCGACGGGCCCGCATCGTGCTCCAGGGCCACATGTTCTCCCCGGACGTGCGGTTCAAGATGGAGCTGGCCGTGTCCGCGCGGGACCAGGGCGTGGACTCCACCTCCGACGGTGACGAGAGCTTTCGTGGCCCCACCCAGACCCCCCTGCTGGACGGCATCCTGGAGTTCACCCACCTTCGGGACCTCGAGGTGAAGGCGGGGCAGTACAAGGTGCACTTCAACCGGGAACGCGTGATCTCGTCCGGCAAGCTGCAGTTCGTCGACCGCTCCCTCGCCAACGCCGAGTTCAACCTCGACCGCGACACCGGCATCAACCTGTCGTCCGACGCCGTCGGGGGCCTGCCGTGGCTGAGGTACGACGTCTCCTTCACGACGGCGATGGGGCGCTCCGTCACGGACACCCAGTCACGCCCACCGGGGGTGGCCCCGATGCTCCTCGGACGCGTGGAGCTGCTCCCGTTCGGTCCCTTCGACGACTACATCGAGGCCGATCTCGAGCGCCACCGCACCTTCAAGCTGTCCATCGGTGCCGCCTACGCCTACATCGTGCGCCCCCGACGCGACCGGGGCATCCTCGGCAACCCCGTGCCCGAGGGCGTCGAGGGCTCCCACCATGCCACCGGCGACATCCTGCTCAAGTTCCGGGGCTGGTCCCTGCTCACGGACGGCTACTGGCGGCAATTCGTGGGATGGCCGGATGGGCGCAACGGCTGGGGCTTCAACGTGCAGAGCGCGTTCCTGATGCCCACGATCCCGCTCGAGCTGGGCCTGCGCTACACGCGCACCCAACCGAAGAACGCCACCTCGGCGGTGCCCGACCGGCAGGAGGGCACCCTCGTGACGTCGTGGTACTTCCACGGCCACGCGGCCAAGGTGCAGACCGACATCAGCTGGCGCGCCACCTGGAACACCGACGAGCGCGCGATGGACCAGGGGTGGCGCTGGCGCGTGACGACGTCCTTCATCTTCTGACCGGGCACGAGAAAGGGCCGCCCCCCAGCTGGGGAGCGGCCCTCGGTTCATTCCGTGAGGCCTGGGACCTCACCTCACGCCTGGATGAAGGTCCCGATCGATCGGGCTCCAGCCCTTGAGGGCACCGAGGATGCGGGCCTCCTCCTGCTTGACCTCGAAGCCGTGGACGACGGCCGACGTGAGCCCGTAGATGGCGAACGCCGTGAGGCCGAAACCGACCGCCTGGGCGGCGTACAGCAGGAACTCGGATGCCCACGGGTGCTCCTGGAAGTGAAGCGGGTAGTGCCAGAACGAGACCAGCGTGAATCCGCCCAGGATCAGCGCCAGCAGCCCCATGGCCTGGTGGCGGGTGCACATGACGGCCGCCATCACCACGTGGATCAGGTAGATCGGCACGAAGGGGTTGTCGGTTCCACCCGCCAGCGCGAACAGCGCCGTGAGCACGAACACATCCAGCGCGAGGTGGTTCGTGAGCATCAGGCGGGAGACCTCCTTGTCGTCCGCCAGGTGCTTGGTGGCGACATGGTTCGCCACCGCCAGGACGAGCAACAGCCCCAGGATCGCCGGCAGCGTGGTCGCCGGGTTGTGCAGGGTCTGGAAGAACACGCCCGTGACCACGGCGATCGATGCCATGGCCACCCAGCGCAACCGGACCAGCAGGTCCATCCACATCTTGTTGGTCTCACGCTGCTCGTACCGGACGGACCGGTAGTGGTGGCGCTCGACATGGGTGAAGCTCTCTCTCATTGGGCCCTCCATTCACCATGGGATCCGGTATGCTCCGGGCCCCTGGCGCCCCATTGGGGGTTTGCCCAGCCGCGTCGGACCCCCGTGAGGGCAGTTCCTCACGGGCATCCACGGCCTCAGGTGTTCGGCAGCAGCCGCGTCAGGTGCAGCTTCTCGCCCTCGTAGGCGTCGAACAGCGCCTTGTGGGCAGACAACGAGAAGTCGTCGCTGCGGTTCTCGTAGGCCGCCACGAAGTCCAGGAGTCCCTTCAGGTCCTCCTGCGTGAACGAGGTCCCCGTGTAGCGGAGCACCTCCGTGGGGGCGACCTTGCAGTTGTCCTGGCAGACCTCGGTGCCGGGATCCATGAAGATGCACTCATCCGAGCGATCCAGGGGCTCTCCGAGCAGGTCGGCCAGACAGCCCTCGACCACCCACCCCTGGTGCTGGGCCAGGAACTCGGCGATGGCCGCGCGGCTCTTCTCGACGGGCAGCCTCCGCCCGGCGGCGTCAAAGGCCAGGGTGTCGACATCCAGGTGCGCAAGACCACGCTCGAAGGCCAGCTTCTTGGCCAGCGCGCTCTTTCCGGCACCGCAGTTGCCGAAGATCACCACTCTTTGTTTGGGATTCATCGTGGCACCTCTCTGGTGCTCCTTCACCTCGGTTCCCCGCGGTCACCATAGGGAGCACCACGGGGGGCCGAACCCCAGGAAGGCAAAAAATGAAGGCAGCGCCCCCGCGCGACCGGATACACGAGGTCCATCCCCGCGAGGTGCCCGTGCCCGTCTCCCTCCTGCAGATCATCCCCCACATGGCCGCCGTCTCCCTCAGCCAGACCGACATGGTCGATCGGTGGAACACCCGCGTCCGGCTGGGCCACGTCGACATGAACCTGCACATGAACTACGCCTCGTACCTCAACGTGATGGAGCTCGGTCGCTGGCGTCTCATCGCCCGCACCGGCGCCATGCCGCAGTTCCTGTCCGAGAAGATCCGCGCCGTCGTCGGCGGTGTCGACATCACCTACCGTCGGGAGCTCAAGCCCCGTCAGAAGTTCACGCTCGACACCCGCATGATCGATCTGCACCGCCGCGCCCTGGTGGTCGAGCAGACCTTCCTGGTCGACGACCAGGTCCACGCCCAGGCCAAGGTCAACGCCCTGCTCCTCAAGAACGGCCGGGTGATGGGCCGCCAGACCCTGCGCGACATGTCCGCCGACTGGATCGTCGATCCCCTCCCCGTCTCCGGCGGTCGCCTCAAGGCCTCGTGAGCGCGCGTCTGCCATGAGATCCTCCCGCATCCTCTCCCTGGGCCGGCACCTCCCATCCCGGGTCGTCACCAACGACGAGCTGGGCGAGCTGCTCGACACCACCGACGCCTGGATCCGCAAGCGCACCGGCATCCGTGAGCGTCGCTGGGTTGTGCCCGAGGACGGAGGACCGGCCGACCTCGCGGCGCCCGCATGCCGTGAGGCCCTCGATCGCGCCGGCCTCACGCCGTCCGACGTCGATCTGGTGCTCTTCGCCACCCTCACGCCGGACCGCACCTTTCCCGGCTCCGGCTGCCTGCTGCTGCCCCTGATCGGCTGTGAGGGCACCCCCGCCCTGGACATCCGCAACCAGTGCACGGGCTTCCTGTACGCGCTGTCCGTGGCGGACCAGTTCGTCCGGACCGGAGCCGCCGACCACGTGCTGGTGGTGGGGTCCGAGGTCCACAGCACTGGCCTCGACCTCTCCGACGCCGGCCGTCACGTCGCCGTGCTGTTCGGCGACGGTGCCGCGGCGGCCGTGGTCGGACCGGGCACCCCGTCGCGCCGCATCCACGGCACGGTGCTCCACGCGGACGGCACCCACGCCGACGTCCTGACCACCACCCACCCGGGAAGCCGCCACCACCCGCGGCTCACGGCCGCCCACCTCGAGGCGGGGCTGCACTTTCCCCGGATGGATGGGCGCAGGGTGTTCCGCATGGCGTGCGAGAAGGTGCCCGACGTGGTCCACGAGCTGCTGCAGCTCGAAGGGGCCTGTCTGGACGACGTCGATCTGCTCGTCCCCCACCAGGCGAACCAACGGATCAACGCCATGGTGGGCGAGCGTCTCGGGCTGTCTCCGGACAAGGTGTTCCACGACATCGCCACGCTGGGCAACACCACCGCCGCCAGCATTCCGCTCGCGCTGTACGACGCCGAGGCCCAGGGCCTGCTCACGCCGGGCTCACGGATCCTCCTCACGGCCTTCGGCGCCGGCCTGACCTGGGGCGCCAGCCTGCTCACCTGGTGAGCCCCTCCTGTGGTATCGAGGCGGTCCAGCCACACGGGAGATGTCATGATCGTCCTCATCACCGGCTGCCGGTCGGGCTTCGGCCTGCTCACGGCGGTCGACGCGGCCCGCAGGGGCCACACGGTCTACGCCGGCCTTCGCGATCTCGGCACCGCCGGGGAGCTCCAGGCGGCCGCAGGCGGCCTCCCCGTGCACCCGGTACAGCTCGACGTCACCGACCCGGCGCAGCGTGAGGCCGTCCTCACGCGGATCCTCGAGGAACACGGACGCCTGGATGTCCTCGTCAACAACGCCGGCATCGGCATGGGCGGCTTCGTGGAGACCTTCCGCGAAGACGAGATCCGCAAGGTGTTCGACGTGAACCTGTTCGGCGCCTGGGGCATGATCAAGGCGTCCCTGCCCGCCCTGCGCCGGGCCGAGAGCGGCCTCATCGTCAACGTGTCGAGCATGTCCGGCGTCGTGGGCCTGCCGGGGCTCGGCGTGTACGCCTCCTCCAAGTTCGCGCTGGAGGGCATGAGCGAGGCCCTGCGGAACGAGCTCAAGCTGTTCGGCATCCGGGTCGTGAGCATCCAGCCCGGCCCCTACAAGACCCCCATCTGGGGCCGCAACCGGCTCACCTGCGAGGCGGCGGGGCACCCGGACAGCCCCTACCGGGAGGCCATCGACGTCATCATGAGGGTCTACGACCACGTCGGCACCCGCCAGGCGGAGGATCCCCGTGAGGTCTCCGCGCGCATCGTGAGCCTGTTCGACGACCCCGACCCCTCCTTCCGGCATCCCATGGGCAAGGGCGCCTACGGCCGTGCCATGGCCAAGAAGCTGCTGCCCTGGCGCCTCATGGAGCGGTCGGTCTTCTCGGGGCTCAAGCTGCACACGGTGCTGAAGGGGCGTCGCCGCCTGCAGGACTGACGCCGTGAGTCGCCCCTCACACGCGGTACGGAGAGGCCAGCCAGTCCCGGAAGACGTTCATCACGTGGCCGTGCACCACCGCCTGTGAGCGACGGTAGAACCCGAAGGGGAGCGCCGGGGCGAAGTCGTTGAGGGCCACGAGGCCCCAGGTGTGGACCGGAAGCCGGCGGAACTCGAGCCAGCCCCGGTCGCCGTCGGGCTCGTCCCGAACCAGGGAGCCGCCCACCACGTCGAGCACCGTCTCGTCGTCGCTGTGGCCGGGTCTGCGCTTCAGGGCCAGCAGGCACAGGCCGCCGGGGGCCAGGATGCGGTAGCCCTCGTCCGATCGGTCGATGCGGATGGTGCCCTTCATGTACTGCTGCAGCCACTCGAAGTAGGCCCTCTCCACGTCGAGCGCCTTCCAGCCCTGGGGGATGCTCAGGCGCTGCACCGAGCGGACCCGCCTCGCCCTCTTGAGCTGCCGGCGATCCCGGACGAGGTGGCCCGCGCGGGGGTGCTCCGCGTCCCGGCAGCGGGCGGTCTCCTCCGCATCGATGACCTCGGCGCCCCGCCAGAGGGTCGGCGACGGCCCCGTGAGGCTCGGAAAGGCGAGGACATCGTGCAGGAACGCCGCCTCACGGCGGGAGACCCCCATCTGGCGGGCCCATCGGGCCAGCACCTTGCGGCGGGGCCGGGGGGCCAGCACCGGTCCGATGTCGGGCTGGATCATCTGGAGGATCTCGAGCGGCGCCAGCTCACGGGGCCCCGCCAGGTCGACCCGTCCGGTGCGGCGCTCGGAGATGAGCTCCAGGAGCCGGCCGACGAGGTCGTGCAGGGTGATCACCACGAGGTCGCCCCCCTCCTCCTGCAGCCACAGCTCGCCATGGAGCCGGGACAGGCGCTTGAGGGCCATGGCCGCCGGTGCCATGACGAAGCCCGTGCGGGCGATGAGGGACGGCCCGTCGTGGCCGGCGATCACCCGCTCGACGTTGCGCTGGCCCTGCACGAAGGCCGAGCGGGTGGGGTCGCCGAGGGCGGAGATGAAGACCAGCAGGGTGTCCCGGGCCTCGCAGATGCGGGAGACCTGGTCGGCCAGGAGCAGCTGCAGGTCTTCCGGGCGGGCCTGCACGAGCAGGCTGTGCTGGGCGCGGGTGTTGGCGAGGAACAGGACGCAGTCCAGGCCCTCCAGGACCGCCGCGGTGTCCCGGGGGTCGAACAGATCGACCTGGATCACCTCCACCCCCTCCGGCAGGACGTCGGGGGACGGCAGCAGGGCGCTGATCACCCGCACCTGCGCGTGGGGCGCCAGCTCCCGGGCCAGGGACAGCGCCAGGGATCCCTCCGCCCCGAACAGTCCGATGCGCTGGCGGCTCACGGGACGACACCCCTCGTGGTGAACTGCCGTGCGACGAAGTGCTCCCAGGCGTCCGCCAGGGGGGACACACGACGACGCTCCTCGGCGAGGGTGCGCACGACGGCGGTCTTCAGGTCCATGGGCGCATAGCCCTCCATCTGGTCCCAGAAGGGCGGATGCTCGGGCTCCAGATCCTGGATCAGGCCCTCCACCAGCTCACGGACGATGGGCCAGGGCGCGCCGGTGACCCCACGGATCCACCACTTGGACAGCCCCGGCGCCGGCATCGGAACCCGCAGCGCGCGGGTCTTCAGGCCTCCGCAGTCGGCGACCTGACGCAGGATCTCCTCGGAGGACAGGATGTGGGGCCCCGGCAGGCTGTAGATGCCGGCCTCACCAGCCCCCTCCAGGGCCGCCTTGAGGGCCTCCACCACATCCCAGATGGCCACGGGGGCACTGCGTGAGCGCAGCCAGCGCGGGAGGACCATCACCGGCAGCCGGTAGGACAGATCCCGGACCAGGTGCCAGGAGTCGCTGCCGGGCCCGACGATCATGGAGGCACGGAGCTCCACCACGGGCACCCGACCCGACGCGAGGAGCCGGCCCGTGCGGGCCCGGGACTGCAGGTGGTGGGAGGGGTGGCCCTCGGGGCACACGCCACCGAGGTAGACGATCCGCCCCACGCCCTGTGCCTCGGCCATCCGCGCCAGCAGGCGGGCGGCCTCGGCTTCACGGGCCTCGTAGTCACCGCCGCTGCCCATGCCGTGCACGAGGTAGGCGACGCTGTCGACACCCTCCAGGGCCTTGCGCAGGCTCGCCTCGTCGTTGGCGTCGCAGGCGACCCAGGGGCCCGGCCCGCTCGCCCGTGCCGCGGCCACCGGTCGACGTGTGCCCCAGCGGGTGGTCTCCCGGGGCATGATGGCCCGCAGGTGCCGTCCGACGAATCCGGTCGCTCCCATGATGAGACAGGTCATCCCGTTTCCTCCTGAACCCTGGTCCGAATCTACCTTCGTCGGGAACGGTCACCCATGGTGCAACATCCGGATCCCAGGGCTACGATGGCCTGCAAAGGCCCCTCGGCAGCGAACCGGAGTCCCGATGAACGCGCGCACCCTCCTCACCCTGGCCATCGGCATGGTCGCCGGCATCGGCGCAGCCACCCTCCTGATGCCCAAGCAGGTCGTGGTCGCCCCGCCTCCCACGGCCCCCGAGCCCACCGAGGTGGTGGCGCCGCAGCCCACGCCGCCGTCCGCTCCCACCACGCCGTCCGTGGCGGAGGAGCCCGTCCGCGGCCTGCTCGACACCGACGTGCCCTCCCTGCCGGCCCGCCCCATCACCCGGCCCGCGGAGCGCCCGGAGCTGACCGAGGCCGAGCGGGAGGAGCGCATCGCCGCCCACCAGGACCGCATGGTCATGTCCATCCAGTCCCGCATCGACGAGCTGGCCGCCGAGCGGGGCTGGTCCGAGGAGACCTCCCGGGAGATCGAGAACCTGGTCCTCGACATCCACGACGCCCGCATCGGGCTGTTCGAGGCCAGCCGCAGGGGCGAGTTCAGCTTCGGCGACATGCACCGGGAGCTCGGCGAGCTGCACGACGAGGCCTCCGAGACCCTCGACGAGCTGGGCGGAGAAGGCACCTACACCGAGCTGATGGGTCGCGTCCGCGCCGGCATGCGTCCGCCCGCCCCCACCCGCTGACCCCTCGGGATTGCCCCTACGTCCAAACGAGTGGGCAGTCCGGAGCACCACGTTACGCTCTTCTCATCCCCTGTCACGCGACGGTGGCCCGATGACGCCAGAGCCCCCACAGTCCCTGGAAGAGGCCTGCGAGGCCCTGCCGGTGTTCCCACTGCCCTCGGCGGTGCTGATGCCGGAGACGCTGCTTCCCCTGCACGTGTTCGAGCCCCGCTACCAGGCGCTCGTGGCGCACTGCATGAACGGTGATCGACGCCTCGGCATCGCCACCCTCAAGCCCGGGTTCCAGGAGGACTACGAGGGCCAGCCCGCCTGCCATCCCGAGATCGGGATCGGCGAGATCGTCCGCCTGGAGACCTTTCCGGACGGCCGCTCCAACCTCGTGCTCAAGTTCGTCGGCGCCGCCCTCATCCAGGAGGAGCTGCCCCTGACCGAGCCCTTCCGCCGGTTCCGCTGCCGGCTGCTGTACCCCAAGGGCGATCCGGGCGAGCACGCGGGCACCATCCGGTCCCTGCTGATGCAGTGGGCCCTGTCCCATCCGGACACCTCCCCCGAGGTCGAGAGGTTGCTGGCGCTGCCGGCGAGCGCCATGGTGGACCAGCTGGCCGGACAGGTCTTCGAGCTGCCCTCGGAGCGGCGCCGGTACCTCGCCGAGACCAACCTCGACGCCCGCGGGCGCGACGTGGAGAGCCGGCTGTCGGAGATGATGCTCGAAGGGAGGGGATGACCCCACGGCCCCTCGCGTTCCCTCACCGCCCCGAGCCCCACCATGAAGCAGTACCTCTCCGACAACCTCGCCAACTGGAACAGCCGGGTGCCCCTGCACCTGAGCGGCGACTTCTACGACATCCCGGGCTTCCTCGCCGGTCGCACGGCACTGAAGCAGATCGACCTGCGGGAGATGGGGCCCGTCGACGGGCGCACGCTGCTGCACCTGCAGTGCCACTTCGGCCAGGACACCCTGTCCTGGGCCCGCCGGGGCGCCCTCGTCACCGGCCTCGACTTCTCCGCGCCCGCCATCGACGCCGCGCGGGAGCTGGCGGACCGGGCCGGCCTGCAGGCGGAGTTCGTGTGCGCCGACGCCTACGACGCGCCCACCGCGCTGCAGGGCCGCACCTTCGACATCGTCACCACCGGCGTCGGGGCCCTGTGCTGGCTGCCGGACATCCGTCGCTGGGCCGAGGTGGTCGCCCGGTGCCTCGTGCCCGGCGGCCTCCTGTACGTCCGGGAGGGCCACCCTTCCCTGTGGTCCCTCGACCCGGCCCCCGGCGCGCCCCACGACACCGGCATCCTGCACCCGTACTTCGAGACGGACACGCCCATCACGGAGGTGGAGGACACCACCTATGGCGGCGGGAGCGAGCCCCTCGACAACCCCACCAGCCACTGCTGGAACCACGGCCTCGGCGAGATCCTCACCGCCCTGTTCGACGCCGGCCTGCAGCTCGAGATGTTCCACGAGCACCGGGTGAGCGACTGGCAGGCCCTGCCCCAGATGGTGAAGACGGACGACGGCATGTGGGCGCTGCCGGAGGCACAGCGGGACCTCGTGCCCCTCATGTACAGCCTGCGGGCACGAAAGCGGGGCTGACCCCTCTCGCCGAGGACCTCCGTCCGAAGTGCCGAACGGGAGGACCGATCCCGTGCGCACGCCGTCGCCGCGCCACGTCCCGACCGTCCCGTCCCGGGTGAGGCCCCGTCCTCGACGGGGGTCCGGCGCGGCAGAAGGCACCTTGCCATCGGCACTTCCACAGCCCGGCCCCGACCTGCCCTGCGGAAAATCCGAAGCACATCGGAAAACCCACAGGTGCTCTGCTAGGCTCGCCCTCCCACTCGGAGGTACCGATGCCCCGCACCCATGTCCTGGTCCCCCTCACCCTCCTCCTCGCCGGCTGCTTCGACGTCGACGACCTGACCCAGCCCCTCGTGGACGCCAACACCGAGATCCTCGAGCGGCAGGCCGCCAACGAGCAGGACATCGCCACGCTGTACATGATGGCGACCGAGCTGCAGGCCAGCGTCGCGCCTCTCGCCGACGCCCTGGAGCAGATCGAGCAGACCCGCAGCGACCTCGAGGCGCTGCAGGCCGACCTCGACGCCCTCGCGCTGCGCGCGGCCACCGTCGACGAGGTCGCCGCGCTGCAGACCACCGCCGACGCCCTGCAGACCGACCTCGACAACGCCAGCACCCGCCTGACCACCCTCGAGAACGCCGACATCGCCACGATGGCCTGGGTCACCGACCAGGGCTTCGCCAGCGCATCGACCACCGCCGACCTCGACACCCGCGTCACGAGCGTGGAGGCATCGCAGCTCACCCTCGCCTCCGACATGTCGGCGGTGGTGGCCACCGCCTCCGACCTCGACACCCGCCTGGCCAGCCAGGAGGCCGTGGCCGTGCAGGCCCTGGCCGACTTCGATGCCCTCAGCACCACGGTCGATGGCATCCAGGAGGACCTGGCCACCGGCTCGGACGATCTCTCGAACGCCCAGGAGGACCTGTCCGGCCTGCAGACCACGATCGAGGACCTGCAGACCACCGTGCAGTCCACCTCGGACACCGTCACCGCCCACCAGACGACCCTCGACGGCCTGACGACGACCACGGCGGGCCACACGAGCCAGATCGCCACGGCCACCACCGACATCGCGGCCCTGCAGGTCACCTCCGACGGCCACAGCGTGCTGCTCGACGCCCTGTCCACCGACCTGGACGCCCTCACCAGGCAGTGCGACCTGCTCGAGGACGACCTCGGCGCCCTCGAAGGCGACTTCGTGGACCTGCGCGACGACCTGCCCGCCTTCGCGCTCGCCCTGTACGAGTCCACCACCGACGGCGGCGAGCGCACCGTGGCCGGACGGCAGGGCCTGCAGCTGAAGACCGCCGACGGCGCCTTCTACCTGAGCGGCTCCATGACCGGCACCGACTTCGCCAGCGACACCATCCACCGGGTCACCCTGTACGTCGCCAACCCCACCGACGACGACATCACCGTCGACTTGCAGGGCTGCAGCGGCGATGCCACCGACCTGTTCGTGGACGGCACCCTGCACACCGCCGCCGATGACCACGACGGCGCCTGCGACGCCACCTGGACGGTCACCTTCGCGCCCGGCAGCCACACCGTCTCGCTCCGCAGCCAGGACGTCGACGCCCACAACGAGGGCTTCGGCATCGGCGCGGGCTGGGTGACCACCTCGGGCCTGACCTTCGACCTGCAGGCCTTCGAGGCCGCCGGCGCCAACGACCCCGTTCGCTGAGCCGTCCGGGAATGTCACCTTTCAACATGTGACACGGCCCCGATGTGGACCTCCGGTACCCTGGCTCGGGTATCGGAGGTCCATGTGCGTTCCATCCTGATCGGCACCCTGCTGCTGGGCGGCTGCACCGGCATCATCCGGAAGCACGTCCACGCGCCCGACTTCACCGACCGCGCCGGCCGCACCACCCGGCAGATGGTCGCCGTGGCCGACGGCACCGACCTGCACACCACCGTGCAGCTGCCGAGGGGCGAGGGTCCCTGGCCGACGATCATCTACCGGACCCCCTACGACATGGGTCCGGTGATGGATCTGCTGTGCCGCTTCTGGAACCGCTACGGCTACGCGTGCACCTGGCAGTCCGTCCGTGGCCGCAACCGGTCCGAGGGCCCATGGCATCCCTTCGAGCACGAGCGGGCCGACACCATGGCCTACCTGGACTGGGTACGGGAGCAGCCCTGGCAGGACGGCCACTGGGCCCTGGTGGGCGAGTCCTACCTGTCCGCCGTGCACTGGATCGTCGCCGATCAGCTGCCGCCGGAGGTGAAGACCATGGTGCTCGGGGTGTTCGGCATGGACATCTACGATGCCCTGTACGCCGATGGGCTGATCCGCCACGAGAACGCCACCGCCTGGGCGACCCTCACCGATCCCGGCCTGTCCCGAGGCAAGGCCTCCCGGCTGTACCGGGAGTCGCTGACCCTGTGGCCGGCCGACGAGCGGGACGCCCTGTGGAGCGAGGAGCCGCTGCCCTGGTACCGCACCTGGGTGCACAGCCCGCTCCCCGACGATGCCTTCTGGCGGGGTCCCCTGCCGACGGTGGCCCGGGCCGTTCCCGGTCAGGTCACCGTGCCGGTCTTCCTCACCGGGGGCTGGTCCGACGGCTTCATCGGTCCCCAGGTCTCCACCTGGGAGGGGCTCGCCACCCGTGAAGACAGCCTGTTCGTCGTCAGCCCCACCGGCCACCTGGGCCAGGTGGTCGGCGACCTGCAGATGCCCCACGCCGAGGAGGGCCCCGGCCGGTATGGGGGCCAGCAGCTCGGCCGCGTGGTCGGCTGGCTCGACCACCACCTCAAGGGCGCGCCCCTCGAGCTGCCCACCGGCGTGATGCAGTCCTACGTGGGGGGCGCCGATGTCTGGGCCACCTACGACGCCTGGCCGCCGCCGTCGCAGCCCCAGCGCTGGCACCTGGCCGACCCCCTCCCCCGGTGCATGGGCAAGGCGCGCCGGGCCGCAGGCGAAGGCGTGGCCACCTGGACCCACGACCCGGCGAACCCGGTGCCCGCAAGAGGGGGCGCCGGCATGATCGCGTCGAGCATCCCCGGGTTCCGCACCGGCGTGCCGGTCGGCCCCATCGATCCGGGCCCGGTCTGCGACCGCGGCGACGTGGTCGGCTTCCACACCGGCCCCTTCCCGCAGGCCACCCACATCGCCGGCGAGATCACGGCCCACCTCACGGTGCAGTCCAGCGAGCCCGACACCGCCTTCGTGGTGTCCATCTCCGAGGTCCGCCCCGACGGCCGTGTGGTGCTCATCCGGGAGGCCTTCACCACGCTGGCCTTCCACGGCGTGAAGGGCGGCGGCGATCCGGTGCAGATCGATCTGGCCTCCTGGCCGGTGGACTGGCAGGTACGCCCCGGCAGCCAGCTTCGGATCGAGCTCAGCAGCTCACGGTGGCCGAAGGTCGAGGTGCACCCAGGCGGGGATGGCCCCATCTGGGCGGCGACGGAGCTGCGGAAGGCCGAGCAGACGGTGTACCTGGACCGGTCGTGGGTGGAGCTGCCGGTGGTGGAACCGGTGGCGGAGGCGGTGGCTACGTCGCCTTGAGGACACGAGGCCAGGATCATGAGGCCCTGAAACACGAGGCATGAGGGCATGAGGGCCTGAGACTCGAGGGCATGACGCGTGGTCCGTGGAACCAGGGGGCCAGGGTCCATGGCGTTCGGGATCCAGGACCCAGGACCCATGGTTCGTTGCTCAGGCCCTCATGGCTTCTCCATTCAAGCGTTCGTGGTTCATGCATCCTGGCCTCATGGACCAAGGGCCATGATCACGGTTCGACGAGCTCGTTCCCCCGCCCGAACAACCCGAACGCCCCGCCGGTGTGCCAGAACAGCCACCGGCCGCTCCACTCCTTGCGCTTCAGCTTGTCGAGCAGGCAGTCCATGGCCTTGCCGGTGTACACGGGATCCAGCAGCAGGCCCTCGAGCCGCGCCACCTTCGCGATGGTCTGCCACACGTGGGGCTCGGCGACGGCGTAGGCCGGGCCCTGGTAGCCCTCGACCACCTGCCAGGCCTCGCCCTGGGGCGGCAGCACCACGCTGTCGATGGCGGCGGCCTCCTCCGCGATGCGGCGCACCTCGGCGGCGAAGTAGGCCCGGTCGTCGCACACCGCGACCCCCTTCACCGGGCAGTCCAGGCCGGCCATGGCGAGCCCCGCCAGCGTGCCGCCGGAGCCCACCGCCACGACCACGCCGTCGAAGTCCGGTGCGTCCTGGGCCATCAGCTCGTGGCCCGCCGCCACGAAGCCCAGCGCGCCGAGACCGCTGGAGCCGCCCTCGGGGATGACGTAGGGCCTTCCACCCGCCTGACGGACCTCGTCGGCCATCTGCGCGAGGATCTCGTTGCGGCTGTCGCGGTACTCCTGCGGCGTGCACATCCGCACCCGGGCGCCGAGGAGGCGGTCGAGCAGCAGGTTGCTGTCGGGCACCTCGGGCAGCTCGCCCCGCAGCAGCAGCACGGGCTCCATCCCCATCATCCGCGCCGCCACGGCGGTGGCCCGGCAGTGGTTGGACTGCAGCCCGCCGGTGGTGAGCACCGTGTCGGCCCCCTGGGCCTTCGCCTCGGCCATCAGGAACTCGAGCTTGCGGACCTTGTTGCCGGACAGGCCGAAGCCCGTGAGGTCGTCCCGCTTGACCCAGATCTCGGCGCCGACCTCGGCGGACAGGCGCTCGAGGCGTTGAACGGGCGTGGGCAGGCGGGCCAGGGAGAAGGTGTCCATCGGGGGCTCCGGGGCGGGTGGAGGAACGGTACCGAGGATGTCACATGGAGGGCATCGAGGTGTCCAGCGATCGGGTGTGCCATGGAACCATGGGGCCAGGATTCCCGAACCTCGACCCATGAACCCCGGTGCCGGAACCACGAGGCCCTGACGTACGAATCCCGAATCCCGAGGGCACGGTCCAGGCGCCCGTGGTTCAATGGTCCGATGACCATGCCCCGTGGTCCTGGATCCAGGCATCAGGGCCCCGTCGTTCGGGCCCTCGAGTCCATGGCCTCACGACCCAGGCATCCAGGGCCTCATGGCCTGGTGATGTCATGAACCCATCCCCCGGACGCTCCCCATGTGGCTCCTGCTGCTCTCCGCCCTCACCCTCGCCGCGCCCCTCACACCGGGCACCGGCCCCGAGGAGAACCCCCGCATCCTGCAGCACGCCGGGCAGACCGCCCTCGTGTGGCGTGAGGACTCCGGCCGACGCCTGGTGATGCAGCCCCTCGGTCCGGACGGCCAGCTCCAGGGCGCCCCCGTCGTGCTGCTCCAGGCCACCGGCGCCACCGACGTGCTCACCGAGGATCGCTACGCCGTGGCCGTCGCCGGGGATCGCCTCCTCGTGGCCTACCAGGGGCTCGGGGTGTTCGTGCGGCTGTTCGACCACGACGGCAGCCCGCTGACCGGCTGGCGCCCCGTCGACACCGACACCCAGCGGGGCTTTCCCACCCTGGCCACCGACGGCACCGACTTCCTGCTCGTCACCACCACCCAGCGGGCCACCCGCACCGGCTCCGACCTGGTCGCCTACCCCATCACCGCCCGGGGCGACATCGGCAGCGCCCGGCGCCTCACCGACAGCCGCAAGGCCTTCACCCCCGAGCTCGCCTTCGGCCACGGCCGCTACCTGCTCACCTGGCGGGACGACCGCAGCGGCGTGGCCGAGGTGATGGGCCAGCTCCTCACCACCGCAGGCGCCGCCGAGGGGCCCTCACGGGTCCTCTCCGCGCCGGCGGCCTTCCCCCAGGACGCCACCCACGGTCAGGACGAGCCGGAGCTGGCCGTCACCCCCCGCGGTTTCGCCCTCGTGTGGCAGAGCTACCGGGGGTTCACCCCATCGCGGCCCGACCGCCCGGTCTTCGGCACCCCCCACGTGATGGCCCGACAGCTCACCGCCGAGGGCACGCCGGTCGGCGCACCGGTGTGGCTGCCCTCCCACACCCTCGACGCGGCCTCCGATCCGCCGGACGCCATCGTCTCCGACGACACCCTGCTCGTCACCTGGAACCACCAGGACCCTCCCCACAGGGTGGTCATGAGCAGCGTACGCCTGTCCTCGTGGCCCGATGGACCCCGTGGCCCCACCGCCGTCGCCTTCACCGACGGTGAGGTGCCCGCCGGTCATCCGCAGGTGGGCGTCGATCCCGCCGGACATCCCTGGGTCGTCTTCGAGGAGAACACCGGTCCCGGCCTGTACAGGCTCATCCTGATCGCACCGAGGATCCTCGGCTCACGCTGAGGCGGTCGCTCTCCTGCGCCAGGCCACCAGGGCCAGGGCCAGCAGCAGCACCGGCCCCACCACGGCGATGTGGCCGAGGTACTGCAGCGCCAGCGGCCCCACCAAGGCACCGACCACCATCGTGAGCGGCACGGTGACACACAGCGCGAGGCCGTCCACCAGCAGGAAGCGGTGCAGCGGCAGCCCGGTGGCGCCCGCCACGACGTACATCGGCACCCGGATCCCGAAGCTCGCGCGGGCCAGCCACACGGCCGAGGCCCCCTTCTGGGCGAGCACCGCCTGGGCCTGGGCCATCTTGGCGCCGACGCCGGAGGTCTTGTTCGACGCCCAGCCCAGCAGCGGCCCGGAGGCCACGCGGCCCAGCAGGTAGGCCCCCAGATCCCGCGTGAGCATGCCCGACCAGCCCACCAGCAGCGCCTGGGCCCAGGACATGCCGCCGCGAGCGACCGTGGTGCCGCCGACCAGCAGCGGCAGCTCCTCGGGCATCCCGAACCCGGAGATGCACAGCACCATCCACAGACGCAGCGGGGTCACGGCGTCCTGGAGGGCGAGCAGCCATTCGGTGGGATCGGGCAAGGGCGGTCATCCGGGGGGTCGGGAGGCGTCTTTGTAGACCAGCTGGCCACGATTGCAAGGAATCGCCCCGGATGGTTCCGGGAAAAGACGGCTCATGACGCCGCGGCATCTCCCGCGGGAGGCTCTTCGTTTCCGTCCGGGCCCTCCCCGTCCTCCTCCGGCCGCTCCTCGTCGGCGTCGTCCGGGTCGTGACCAGGAAGATCGCCCCGTTTCTGCAGGATGACCAGCTCCCGCTGGGGAATGGCCACCTCGATGCCCGCCGCCTCGAGCCGGCTGAGCACCTGCGGGTACACGCCGTACCAGCAGTCCCAGTACTCCTCGGTGCGGCACCAGCAGCGGACGGTCATGTGGATGCCCCACTCGTCCACGTGATCGATGCCCACCTCGACATCATCGCTCTCGAGCACCCACTCCGCCTCGGCGAGCACGCTCTCGATGACCTTGGTGGCCTGCTCCACGTTGGAGCCGTGCCGGATGGCCACTGTCTGGATGAGCCAGCGCCGCGCCAGGCCGGTGCGGTTGGTGATGACGGTGTTCCACATCACGCTGTTGGGCACCGTGATGAGCTCGTGCCCGATGGAGTGCAGCGTGGTCGAGACGAGGCCCACGTGCTGCACGAAGCCCTCCGTGCCCGCCGCGTTCACGCGATCGCCCACGTCGAAGGGGCGGTAGACCATCAGCAGCAGGCCGTTGACCAGGTTGCCCAGGGCGTTCTGCAGGGCGAGACCCAGGACCAGGCCCGCGGCGCCGAGGGCGGTGAGCAGGGGCCCGGTCCGGATGCCGAGCACCGACAGGGACACGAGGATGGCACACGCCCACACGAAGCGACGGACCGCACGCACGGCGAACTTGCGGAACAGCACCGAGAAGTTCTCCGAGTGGATCAGCCACCGCCTCACCACGCGGCTCAACGTGAAGGCCGAGACCCAGGCGATGAGCCACACCGGCAGCAGCCACAGCCACTTGCGGGCACGGCTGATCCAGTATTCCCGGCTGTTGTACCGCTGCTTCCAGGTCTCGATGGGGATCAGCGCCTCGCTGGCGCTACCGGTGAACATCGAGGACTCGATCACGCGCCGGTACCGACGGTAGGCGGTGGGATCGCCGCCCTTGACCTCGATGGAGTTCACGATGTGGCCGAGCTTGTTCAGATCCTGCTCCACCCGCTTCAGGCTTGCCTGGAGCGACTCGAGCTGCTTCTCCGACGGCTCCTCCATCGCCTGCGTGGCCCGGTCGGCAGCCTGGTAGGCCCGGATGTCCCTGGCGAGCCGCTGGGCCGCATACTCCGCCTCCTGGTACAGCTCGTGCACCCGCAGCGGCACCAACAGGGGCGGCAGGTCCTTGGCAGCGAGCGAATCGGGGAACCTCGCCACGGGCTCCACCTCCGGCGGCGTCGCAGGCACCGACTCCTCGCTCTGCTTGGGCGTGCTCGTGGATGGCGTAGCGCCACACCCGGCGAGCCAGAGCACCGCCAGGAGCCACATCCATGTCCTGCCCAACGACCAACGCATGTCCACCGATCGACCCGCTACGACCCCGTGTTGAGTTCCCCCGGGCCCGATCCGTCGGTTTCGAGGGGCCCCGCGTATTCCCTGCCCATGGCGCAACCCCGACCGTGCCGGTCCTGTTCGGGAAGGTCGGAAACGGCGTGAAACCTGACGCCCTCTTGGATTTCCGCGGCGGATGCACCGACGATTCCGTGATAGAAGCAGCCGACGAGGGCTCGACCCCGACACCCCATACGAGGACGATGGCATGGGACTGTTCGACACCACCAAGGAATGGGATGAGGCGCTGGAGCGCTGGGAGGGCATCGGCTCCGCCCCCGCCCGCCACAACCGCCCCAACCCCCGCGGCGTCACCGTGCTGAAGAACAAGGTCCTGGAGACCTACTTCACGTCTTCCCACTGGGCCACGCCGGCCCTGTGGTTCGGCCCCATCATGGCCTACGGCCTGTACTGGGCCATCGTGCTGCAGCAGTTCAGCGCCGCGAAGACCGCCGGCTGGTTCGCCTTCGGCATCGTCGCCTGGACCTTCGCCGAGTACGTCATCCACCGGTTCTTCTTCCACCTGCAGCCCAACGGCAACGTCCTCGTGCGCACGATGCTGTTCATCGCCCACGGGTACCACCACGAGTTCCCCCAGGATCGCCGCCGTCTCGTGGCGCCTCCGGTGCTCGCGTGGCCCATCGCCATCGTGGTGGGCCTGTTCTACTACCTGGTGGCCAACCCCGTGTGGCCGCTGCTCTTCGCCGGCACCATCACGGGCTACCTCGCCTACGACTGGACCCACTACTACACGCACCACGCCAAGCCCACCACCAGGGTCGGCAAGTGGATGCGCCGGTTCCACTTCGAGCACCACTTCAAGGACGAGACCACCCAGTTCGGTCTGTCCCAGCCCTTCTGGGATCTGGTGTTCGGCACCTTCCGCAAGCCCACCGCGGCCACCGCGGTCGAGAAGGAAGTCATGGGCACCGACGCCCGGCAGGATCGCGCCGCCAAGTAGGTCCGGCCTGCTCGCCCACGCACCCGCCCTCCGGCCCTCGCCGGGGGGCGTCGTGGTCTTGGGCCCCTACAGGTGGATGGTGCCCATGCCCGCGACGGACTTGTCGACCTTGCTCACGGCCAGATCCGAGGCGTCGATGCTGCCGATGCCCGCGAGCTCGGCCCGCAGCTCGTCCGCGATGCCCTGCAGCACGAGATCGCCCACCCCGGCCACCTCGGCACGCACGCGCCGGGCGACGATGTCGCGGATCTCCCCTGCCCCGGCGCCCGCCATCTCCACGTACAGATCCTCCGCACGCACGGAGTAGACGTCGATCTCGCCGGCGCCGGCCACCTCGAGCATCACCTCGGGGGCGAGCGCGGCCTGCACGTCGACCTCGCCGGCACCCGCGATGGACACCCGCACATCGGCGCCGAAGAGCTGGCGGGCCTTGACGAGCCCGGCCCCCTCGACCCCGAGCTGCACGCCGTCGGCCTGCAGATCCGCATCCACCACCACCTCGCAGCCGAACCGGGACACCACCTCCGACAGGGCCAGGCGCCCCGCGGTGCCGCTGACGGGCAGCTCGACCGTGACGGCCGTGAGCGCACAGTGGCCCTCGCAGGCGTGATCCGCCTCGACCCGCAGCATGCCGTCCTCGACGGTCATCCGCGTGCCGGCCGCGACGGCCTGGTCGGTGGTGAGCGTGGCCAGGCCCCTCTCCCCGGCCTGGATCCGGAGCGTGCCGGGCAGACCACAGGACACGCCGGTGATGTCCGCCAGATCGAGGGACATGTCGGCGGGGTTGCCCGATCCGGCCTTGCCCTCGAGCTGGAAGCCGTCGCCGGTCATCGAGACCTGCATGTCGCCGAAGGGGAGGCAGCAGGCCTGCAAGGCCAGCGCCGCGATGATCCCGAGTCCGTGCCTGTCCATGTGCCCTCCTGGCATGCCATACCACAGTCATCCTGCTCTACGACGGGTGGACGGATTGATTGCAGGCGCGTGCCCCGGGCTGTGGGATGCTGCGCCTCGGGCCGACAAGGTCTCCAGGAGGTCCCATCCGAACCATCCGGCGCATCATGGTGCTCCTGTTCGCCCTCGCCCTGCTGAGCGTGGGGCTCGTGGCGTTGTACCGGGTGCTCGATCCGCCGGTGACCCCCTACCAGATCGCCCAGGGCCGCGCCGTGCCCACCACCTGGACGCCGCTGGAGGAGATCCCCCGCTCGCTCCTCGACGCCGTGCTCGCCGCGGAGGACCAGCGCTTCTGTTCGCACCAGGGCATCGACGTGCGCACGATGGAGCACCTGCTCACCGAGCTCGCCGAGGATCGCGAGCTGCCCCGGGGCGGCTCCACGATCTCCCAGCAGACCGCGAAGAACACGTTCCTGCTCCACGGACGCTCCACCTGGTCCCGCGCCCTCCGCAAGCCCTTCGAGGCCTGGTTCACCGTGTGGATGGAGCTGCTGTGGACCAAGCCGCGGATCATGGAGGTCTACCTGAACGTCATCGAGTTCGGCCCCGGCACATTCGGCGTGCACGCCGCCTCACAGGTCTACTTCGGACGGTCGCCGGCCAAGCTCACCAGGGGCCAGGCGGCCCAGCTCGCCGCGACCATCCGCTCCCCGAAGTCCGCGAACCCGAGCCACCCGAGCCGGTCATGGCGGTGGTACGTCTCGCACATCGACGCCACCGGACCCCGCGTCGCGTCTCTCGGACTCGACCGGTGCCTCCTTCCGTGAGGCCCGCCGCTTCTCCCGACGCTCCCTGCCCGTGGGAGGGTCCTGGGGTAGGATGACCGGCGGACGCTCCGGGCTGGCGGAGGCCGGTGGACGGGTCGTCGGCGCGGGTTGTCGCTCCGGTCGGTCGGCCTCACGCGGCTCCCGGGGACGCTCACGCTCCTCCTGCGCCCCGGGTGCGACGTCGGTGTCCTCCAGCGCCGGAAGGCGATCCGACGAGGTCGCCCGGGGGATGCGGAGGTCCTCGTACAGGTCGCGGGAGTTGCCCTCCTCGTCCACGAAGCGGGCGTCCGGCGCGCCCTCCCCCCATGCGCCCAGGCCCCAGTCCCACCCGTCCCAGGCCGACGACGAGCGGACGAAGCGGGACGGCACCCACATGGAGCGCTCGGCCCCTTCCCCCGCGGGGAAGCCCGCGTAGCTGACCGGCACCTGCTGGGCACCGGACGGGGGGATCAGGACGCCCGCCAGCGCCGCCTCCGACGCGGGCTCGCCCAGCAGTCCGGCCTGCTGCAGCCCCCGGCCGATGTCGGTCCAGGCGGAGAGCGGGGTGCGTCCGCCCAGGATGCGGATGCCGCCGCGCTTCATCGGACGGTTGTCGTCGAAGCCCACGTACACACCCAGCACCAGCCCGTCGGCCGCGGACCAGCCGGCGTCCTGGGGTGCCGGCAGGTAGCCGAGGAAGGCGGCGTTGCGGAACTCGTTGGTGGTGCCGGTCTTGCCGCCGAAGGGTACCGCGGCCCCGGACGCCGTCTTCAGCGCGCCACGGGCTCGCCGGGCCGTGCCATGGCGGACCACGTTGGCGAGCACGCTGCTCGTCATGTCGGCGGTCTCCGTGGAGGCCACCCGACGCATCTCGGGCTCGGCCCGGTACAGCAGCCGGCCCGAGGCGTCCCGGATCTCCTGGATGAGCACGTCGCCGTGGCCGAGGGGCACGGTCTGCTCCCGTCCATCCGGCAGGTACACACGTCCCACCCCGCGCACGGCGCTGCCGGAGATGAGGCCGCTGTACATGCTGGTGGCCTCCTCCAGCGAGATGTCGGCGGCGCCCAGGGGCAGCGAGAGCACCTCCGGCAGCTCCCGCTCCACGCCGTACTGCCCCGCGAGCTGCACGATGTAGCGCATGGCGAGCCGCTGCCGGAAGCTCGGGTTGTCCACCACGACGCTGCTGCGGGCGAGGTGTCCCCCCTCCCTCTTCCAGGCCCGCACCCGCCGGTGGACCAGCCGCTGGACCTCCTCGAGGGTGGTCATGTGCAGGCCGGCGACCCGGACCTCCGACAGGGGCTGCAGGCGCAGCCGGCCCTGCTCGACCATCAGGCCCACCGCCACCTGGCGATCGACCCGCTGCACCCGCCCGGAGTCCTCCTCCCGGGGCTCGGCGAACGCCCGGTAGCCCATGGGCACCGAGGCACTGCACGCGAGCTGCAGCTCGCCGCCGGAGACCCGCCAGGACAGCGGCGACAGGTCCGACGGCGTGTCGGCCGGATCGATGAGCCAGGCCTGCAGCTCCCGGTAGGCGCGCACGCAGCGACCCTTGCGGGCCAGCACGCTGTTCCAGGTCTCCACGGGGCCGTCCATGGGATCGAGGCCACGGCCGATGCGTCCGAGGAAGATGGCGTCGTCCGGATCCGACAGCAGCTCCGGGTTCATGGCCACCTCCTCGCGGATCTCGGCGAAGGCGGACTCGTGGGTCTGGGCCCCGTCGAGCTCGACGCCGGCGTCCTGCAGCCTGCGCGCGTAGTCCCGCAGGGGCTCGTCCCGGCCCTGCCACAGCTCCAGCTCCTGGGCCAGGCGGGTGACGCGGCTCGTGTCGGCCTGGGCCAGCAGGTGGCTGAACAGCCACGCGGCGGCGCGGTTCTCGCTGGTCACCCCGATCCACCCCACGCTCACCCGGGCCGGGCCCTGGTGGTCGGCGCGAGGGGTCCACTCGGTGGTGGAGTAGCGAAGGGTCAGCGGGGTGTTGGGCACCGGCGCGAGGGGGTTCCAGCCCTCCATGAAGGCCGCGTGGATGACGAGCATCTTCCACACCGAACCGAACTGACGCGGCGCGCGGGCGCGGTTGTAGTTCTCGTCGGAGAAGCCGCCGACCATCGCGCGCAGGAGGGGTCCGTCCCGCAGGACGACGGCGCCATTGACCTCACCGGGCAGCTCCAGGTCACAGGTCGTCCCGTCCGCCCGCAGGGAGACGTGGACCAGGGCGCCCGGCTGCAGCGCCTTGGCGAGGGTGGCACGGGCTGCCGACGACGGGCCCGCGCCCCAGCTGCCACTGCGCCCTTGCCGCCACGCCCGGCCGATGCGATCGAGGGCCTCGCGATCGACCACGCAGGTCTGGGGGCCGATGTCGACCTCGATGCCGCCCTCGGCCGGCCCCACCACCTCGCCGAGGACCATGTCCAGGGGCTGGACCTCGAGCGGCTGGTCGGCGCGCTCCTCGTCCCGGACCACGTCCGTGAGGTCGGAGGCGGCCATCTGCAGCTGCAGCTCGGTGAGGTGGTGACGCAGTCCGTGGCGGGCGATCCGCTGGGCCCGCTCGTCCACCGTGATGACCACCTGCAGGCCGGCCCGCCGCACGTCCGGCACGTCGAGCATGTCCCACACGCCGAGCCCCTCCTCCGAGACGAAGGGGGGGGACGCGAGTCGCCGATCCACCTCCTCGATGAGGGCGTTGGGACGGGGTCGGAACTGCCCCTGCTGGAATGCCAGGGAGATCGGCCCGGCGAGCAGACGGCGCGCCTCCGCCTGCATCCCGGTGACCTCCTGCTCGGAGATCCCCCGGCCGATCCGGCTCTCCGTGGGCACGAGCATGCGGGTGGGCAGCTCGACGATGCGCTCCAGCACGTAGCGGGTCCGCTCCTCGGCCCGCTGCCGTCCCTCGGCCGCCTCGACCGGATCGTCGTCGAACGGATCGAAGCGGGCCGGCGCCTTCACCATGCCGGCGATGAAGGCGGACTCGGCGAGGGTCAGCTCGTCGGGCGTCTTGTCGAAGAAGTGGCGCGCGGCGACCACGAGCCCCTCGCCGGTGCCGACCACGTGGAAGAGGCTCGCGTAGGTCGCCAGCACCTCGGACTTGGAGAAGTGGCGCTCGAGGTACAGGGCCCCGACGAGCTCCTCGCCCTTGTCGGACAGGTCCCGCGCCGGGGACTGCCGCAGGTTCTTCACGGTCTGCTGGGTCAGCGTGGAGCCGCCGGCCACCACCCGTCCGGCCTGGGTGTTCTCCCGCACGGCCCGGGCGATGCCCCGCACGTCGAAGCCGGGATGGCGCCAGAAGTGGCCGTCCTCCGCGGCGACGATGGAGACGACCCAGCTCGGCGGCAGCTCCTCGGGAGGCAGCCTCTGCCCGTGGCGACCGCCGTGGAGCACCCCGAGCGGCGTGCCGTCGACGTAGTGCACGGCGGACTCGTGGGCGATGCGGTCGGCGAAGAGCTGGAGGTCGAGATCGCTGTCGTCGGTGGCGTTCTGGTAGAGCGACAGCCCCCAGGTCACGAGCACGACGGCCGCGATCAGGAACAGGGACGGAACGATCCACAGCAGCTTGCGCCACCTGCCCTTCCGCCTGCCTGGCTGTGCTGTCTGCTCCGCATCCGACGCCACGCCGCCTCCACATGGGGGAATTGGCCGGGGAACAGACAATCGTCAGTGCGGAGACGGGCGGATGGGGGAGGAGGCCCGTGCCCGTGCCCGTGCCCGTGCCCGTCATGGTCCGGGTCCGACTCGGAACATGGGTGACAGTCCGTGAACTCGGGGCCCCGGCGCCCCAAGGGGCGCCCGTACGTGGGGACTTTGGGAGGCGGCAGTGTGGTTCGGAGCACGGGGCGCGGGGAACAACCCGGTGACTCGGGGCTGGACCTGGGGAACGGCACGGTGGTTCGGGGCCAGGGCACCCCGAGGAGTGCCCGTACGTAGGGGCGCCCCTCGGGGCGCCCTGGTGTGGACCCGGGCGGTGATCCATGGGTGGGGCCCGCTCGTGGTGCGGGCGTCCGACGGGTCGCGACCGGTGGAAGGTGAGGCCTGACCGGATCCATGCCCGTGTGCGTGCGTTCCCGTGCCCCCTGCGCGTGCGCGTGCGCGCCACTGGCGTCGGGACCCTGATGGGCGTGACGCGTGCCCACACCGGGTCCCAGCATCATCCTCGCGACATATTTCGAAGATTGTCTATATGATCCATTGACCCTCGCCGAATCATCGTTTAGACAATTGCCGAAACGTCAAACCAACTGTTCCGTGGAGCTTCCCATGCGCGTCCTCCTGCTGTCCCTGCTCCTGACTGCCTGCGTCAAGAACCCTGCTTCGCCGGAGGCCCTCACGGAGCCCGAGGTGGCTGCCGCACCCGTCGAGGCGCAGGATGCCGTTGGCACCTGGCTCGGCGCGCTCGAGCTCGGCGACCGGTCCCTGCGGATCGTCCTCCACGTCACCCGGTCTGCCAACGGCACGCTGGCCGCCACGATGGACAGCCCCGACCAGGACGCCACGGACATCCCCACGAGCGACGTGACGGCCACGGCCGAAGGGCTGTCCCTGAGCGTGCCCACCATCGGCGGTCGGCTCGAGACCCGCTGGACCGCCGACGGCACCCTCGAGGGCGCCTGGTCCCAGGGGCCCGCGCAGCTGCCCATCGTCCTGGTCCGAGGCGAGACGCCCGCGTCGGCCCGTCGCCCGCAGGAACCCACGTTTCCCCTCCCCTACACCACCCGCGACGTCTACATCCCCACCGCCGCCGGCCACACCCTCGCAGGCACCCTGAGCCTGCCGACCGGGGAGGGCCCCCACCCGGCCATCGTACTCGTCTCCGGCTCGGGTCCCCAGGACCGCCACGAGAGCATCGCCGGCCACCACCCCTTCCTCGTGCTCTCCGATGCCTTCACCCGGGCCGGCATCGCGGTGCTCCGCTACGACGACCGGGGCTTCGGCCACTCTACCGGCACCTTCTCCGGCGCCACCACCACCGACTTCGCCGCCGACGCCGCCGACGCCTGGCGCTTCCTCACGGCACAGGACGGCATCTCGCCGGATCGCGTGGGCATCCTCGGTCACTCGGAGGGCGGCTACGTGGCCCCTCTCGTGGCCCGCGACCACGACGTCGCCTTCGCCGTGCTGATGTCCTCCCCCGCCGTGACCGGACGCCAGGTCATCGAGACCCAGGTGTACGACCTCGCGCTGGCCCAGGGTGCTCCGGCAGCCGCGGCCCAGCAGAGCCGCGAGGTCCAGACCGGCCTGATGGGCCAGGTGCTCGACGGCGCCACGGAAGCCGAGCTCACGCAGGCTCTCACCGCCATCGGCATGCCCCCGGAGACCGCCAGCGCCCAGGCCGCCGCACTGGCCTCCCCCTGGTACCGGGGCTTCCTGGCCTTCGACCCCACGCCGTCCCTCGCCGCCCTGGACATCCCCGTCCTCGCGCTCCTGGGCACCAAGGACCTGCAGGTGAACGCCGACGACAACCGCGCTGCCTTCGAGACGATCCTCGCCGGCAACGACCTGGCGCAGATCACGGTCCTCGACGGCCTCAACCACCTGCTGCAGCCGGCCTCCACCGGTCTGCCCCAGGAGTACGCCTCCATCGAGACCACCATCGACCCCGGGGCCCTGCGGACCCTCACCGACTGGATCGTGCGGGTCACGGACGACAAGCGCGCCGAGGTCCCATGAACCACCTCTTCAAGGCCCTGTCAGACCCCACCCGCCGCCGCATCCTCGACCTGCTCAAGGATGGCGAGATGACGCCCGGCGACCTGTACCCGCACTTCGACATCTCCAAGCCGTCTCTGTCCCACCACCTCTCCCTGCTCAAGCAGGCCGAGCTCGTGGTCGTCCGCCGCGACGGAAAGCAGCTGTTCTACCGCCTCAACACCACCGTGCTGCAGGATCTCATGTCCTGGACACTGGACTTCCTGTCTTCGGAGGACCCCACATGAACGACACGATCCGTACTCATATCCTGTGGAAAGTTGCACGGGAGGACGCGCCCTTTCTTTTGGCCCTTGCGGCCACCTGGGTCTGGGCTCTCATGCGTTGGCCTGCCGGAGGTCCTCCATCTCCCGCTCTCGCCTTGGTGATTCTCGCCTTCCCTGCCCTGGCCTGGTCGAACTGGGCCCGAATGCCGCTCCAAGCGCCTCACGGCGGCAAACTTCTGGCGCATACGAGTGGTCACAGGGCACTCCGTACCTACGCCGGCGTCTTCTTCCTTGCGATCGAGGCCTTGTTCATCCACCACGACCTGTCCTATCGGTCGATGGTCGCGGCCGGCTGGACACTCCCCATCGCAGGTGGGTTCTTCGTCCTGTTCGGCAACATGCTACCCCGCCTTCCTCACGGTGCCCCAGCCGGCTGGCGCACCCGATGGAACGTCCAGGACGCGTCCAACTGGTATCGAACCCAACGCGTGGCCGGCCGAAGCATGATGGCCTTCGGTGTGGTCCAGATCGCCTTGACGCCCCTGTTTCAGACGATCCCCGATGAAAGTCCGGTCCCCCTCATCGTCTGGTGGGCTCTGCTTCTGGCCTGCGTAGGTGTGCCCTACCTGGCCTCCTACCGCTGGTCCCATGCAGACACCTCCTCGACCTGATCTGGTCGAGCCGCATCCTGGAGCCTCCATGTCCGAGTCCCAGCCTTCCAGTTTCAAGCGCATCCTCAAGCAGGACTGGCCCATCCTCCTGCTCCTCGCCGCCTCCTGGGCCTACGCCCTGTGGGCATACCCCCAGATGCCCGACAGGGTGCCCATCCACTGGAACATCCACGGTGAGCCCGACGGCTGGGGCGCCCCCGGCGTGAACGTCTTCATGCTCGGCATCATCTCCGTGGGCACCTGGCTGCTGATGGCCTTCATCCCGAAGATCGACCCCCGGGGCGCCAGCCTGCTCGAGGCCGGTACCTCCTACAAGTTCATCCGCTGGCTCGTCACGGGCCTGATGGCAGGCCTGCACGTGATGATCGTCCACGCCACGCTCACCGAGTCGCAGTCGATGGACGGTCCGATGGAGGTCCTGCTCGGCCTGTTCTTCATGGGCTTCGGCAACGTGATGGGCCGGGTACCCGCCAACTACATGGTCGGCGTGCGCACCCCCTGGACCCTCAACGACCCGGAGATCTGGCGCAAGACCCACCGCACCACGGGCAGGGTGTGGTTCGTGGGCGGCCTGCTGCTGGCCCTGTCCGGTCTGTTCCTGGAGGGCGCGGTCATGGGCTACACCTTCCTGGCCATCATCACCGGTCTCATCACGATCCCGCTCATCCAGAGCTACGTGCTCTACAAGCGCTCCCAGGCATGAACGAGCTGCTGGTCTCCCTGCCGGGCTGGTGTCCGGACGATCTGCTCCGGGCGCTCCAGGCGGCCCTCGACGACGCCGACTGGCACCCGGACCCGATCACCGGCGGCAACTTCCGCTTCGAAGTGGCAGCGCTTCCCGACGTCGAGACAGCCCTGCGTGAGGCCCTGCAGACCGACGCCCTCCGGGAGCGGCTGCAGCAGGCCTTCGGCACCCCCGCACTCGGCGAGGTGCACGGTCAGTTCAAGCGCCTGCGTCCCGATGGGGACCACTGGTTTCCCTGGCACCAGGACGGCAGCCGCGACCGGCTCGTGGCGGTCAGCGTCAACCTGGGGCCCCTGCCCTTCGAGGGCGGCACGTTCGAGCTGCGGCGGAAGTGGGAGAAGGCACCGCTGCTGCGGCACCGACCGGAGGCACCCGGCGACCTGCACGCCTTCGACGTGTCGGACCGCACGCTGGTGCACAGGGTCACGCCCGTGACCGGCGAGAACGCCCGGGTGTTCTGGGCGGGGTGGTTCGGGCCCCGTGGCGGGTGAGCCGCGGCTGCGGGGGCTCGGCATCGAAGCCATGGACGCATGAGGCCATGAATCGCGCGTCCCGAATCATGATGCACGAGGCCACGAGGCCCTGAATCCCGAACCATGACCCCTGGGACATGGATTCCGGATCCACGATCCATGGTTCATGTCCTCACGACCCGAGATCCCCCGCCCCACGACGCCATGGCCCCGGCATCCAGGCTTCATGCCCTCACGATTCGAGCCCTCATGGCGTCGTGATTCGAGGTTCGTGGTTCATGCCTCATGGCCTCATGGCCTCATGGCCTCATGCGCCCATGACCGACCACGCCATGCTCCTCCAAGAGACAAAGAGGCGGGGCCCTCTCGGACCCCGCCTCCATTCACACCGTGTGACCCCGGCTCACGGAAGCCAGGAGTCCCAGGACGTATCGCCCGTCTCCACGGGGCTCACGCTCGTGTCGACCCAGCCGGTGTCGAACAGGTTGTCCCACCAGCCCTGGGGGATGCCCGTGTGGTCGAAGTCACCGGGCTCGTAGAACACGGCGCTGTCGCCGGTGTCCTCGAGGAACCAGGAGCCCGTGTCGGTCCACGTGGAGGTGTCGTCGGCGCAGGTGATCTGCACGCCGTAGCGGAGCACCGTGCCCGTGGGCATGTTCATCGGACCGGCCACCAGCTGGTCGGCGCCGTCGTAGATGGACAGGGCGCCGCCGCCGTTGGGGCCACTGGCCCAGCCGTCGCCCCAGGAGTCGGTGAGGAACACGCCGTAGTGGCCCGTGGGCAGGACGACGCTGACGGTGTAGGCCGAGTTGGCCGCCGTGAACGAGCCCGCCGGGTAGCTGGCCACGATGTTGCCCTGGGCATCGGCGATGATGAAGCCCATCTCCGTGGGGTAGTCGTCGGTGAGCACCACCACCGTGTGCTCGCAGACCTCGGGCACCAGGCTCGGGTTCACCCAGCCGGAGTCCGCCGACCAGCTGGTGTCGGAGGCACAGTCGGCCTGGAACCAGAAGGAGTCGTCGGTGCCATTGACCATGTCGGCGTCGAGGACGACGTTCTGGTCTGCATCGTAGATGACCCAGTTGATGCCGAGGGAGTTGGCCCCGTTGGGATCGTTCAGCGCCAGCTCGTAGCCGCCGTCGGGCAGGTCGAGGGCCCAGTTGGCGAAGCCGAGGTCGTCGATGGTGCCGTCGTACAGCAGGTGCCCCTGGTCGTCGTACAGCGAGAAGTTGGAGCTGAGGTTCTCGTAGATGCCGTCGTCGTAGCCGTAGGTGGTGAGCACGTAGCCACACTCGTCGATGAACGTGTCGCCCCAGCGGGGCGCGCCCTGCCAGCCGGTGTCCCAGCCGTTGGTGTCGTCGACCCACACGGCGGAGTCGTTCGCGCAGGTGAAGCTGAAGCTGTAGGAGCCGGAGGCACCGGTGGTGAGCTCCGCGCTGCCGAGCCAGTTTCCGTCCTCGTCGTACAGGGCGAGCTCGCCGCCTTCCCAGCCGTCGGCGTCGGCGTCGGCCATCTCGATGGTGTAGGTGTCGCTGGGAAGGATGACGGTGTCGAGCTCCCAGGACAGGCTGCTGTAGCCGAACGGGTGATCGCCGGCGGAGTTGAACACCACGTCGCCGACGCTGTTCTCCACGGTGTAGGAGATGTCGCCGCCATCCTGGCCGCCGAAGGTGAGCATGGCCAGCGCACAGCCGTACTCGGCTGCCGTGTCGACCGAGGTGTCGTTCCAGCCGGACCACCAGCTGTCGCTGAAGCCCGTGTGCTCGAACTCGTCGCCCGGGTAGAAGATGGCGGAGTCGCTGGTGTCCTCGAGGAACCAGGAGCCGGTGTCGGTCCAGGCGGAGGTGTCCTCGTCGCAGGTGATCTGCACGCCGTAGCGCAGCACGGTGCCCGTGGGCATGCTCATCGGTCCCGCGACGAGCTGGCCGCCGCCGTAGATCGACACGGCGCCGCCACCCAGGCTGCCACCGGACCAGCCATCACCCCAGGTGTCGGTGAGGAACACGCCGTAGTGACCCGTCGGGAGCGAGGCGCTGATGGTGTAGACGGTTTCGGACGCCGTGAAGCTGCCGGCGGGCACGTTCACGACGATGTTGCCCTGCGCATCCGCGATGAGCAGGCCCATCTCGCTCGGGTAGGTGTCGGTGAGCACGGAGATCGTGTGCTCGCAGAACGTGGGGCCGGTGTCGACCGCGGAGTCGAGCAGGTTCCACCAGCTGTCGCCGGAGTCCCAGGGCAGCGGGATGACCGTGTCGGAGGTCTCCCACCAGATGCCGCCGGAGTCGGAGGTGTCGGAGGTGTCGGAGGGTCCACCGGAGTCCGGACCCGTGTCGAACAGGCCTTCCCACCACTCCATCGGCAGGCCGGTGTGCACGTAGTCGGCGGGATCGACGAACACCGCGGTGTCGGTGGTGTCGTCGAGGAACCAGTTGCCGGTGTCGGTCCAGCCGGTGTCCTCATCGCAGTCGATCTCCACGGCGTACCGCATCACCGACCCGTTGGTCATGGTCATGGGACCGGACACCAGGGTGCCGTCGTCGTCGTAGACGCTGAGGCCACCCGTGGACCAACCGTCACCGTAGGAGTCGGTGAGGAAGAAGCCGTAGTGGCCCGAGGGCAGCGACACGGTGGCCGTGTAGGCGCTGTTGGCCTGGGTGAACGTGCCCGCGGGGTAGCTGGCCACGATGTTGCCCTGGCCGTCGGCGATGAGCAGCCCCATCTCCGTGGGCCAGCCATCGGTGGTGATCACCAGGGTGTGCTGGCACATCGCCGCAGCGGTGTCGCCCGCGGAGTCGAACCAGGAGTCCGACGGGACGGGCCAGGAGTCGGTGGGGAACGACCAGCTGTCGGTGGGGTTCCACCAGCTGGTGTCCGTCTCCAGCGAGGTGTCCGTCTCGTCGGAGGAGTCGGTGGGAAACACCACCACGGGGCCGCCGGTGTCGGTGGGCATCGCGGTGGAGTCACCCGTGTCGGAAGGCAGAACGGGATCGCCGGACTCGGTGGGCAGCACCGGGTCGCCGGACTCCGTGGGCAGCACCGGATCGCCCGAGTCGCTCGGAAGCACCGGGTCGCCGGACTCCGTGGGCAGCACCGGGTCGCCCGAGTCGCTCGGGAGCACGGGATCGCCGGACTCCGTGGGCAGCACGGGATCGCCCGAGTCGCTCGGAAGCACGGGATCGCCCGAGTCGCTCGGGATCACCTCCACACCGGTGTCGGTGCTGACGACGGGTTCCGTTTCGCCGGTAGGCTGATCGAGATTCCGGGTATCGCCGGTGCCGGTGAGCGGCGGCTCTGCATCGCGGCCACCACAGGCAGCGAGCACCAGAGCGAACACAAAAGACGTGCGCATTCTCCCCTCCATGTCCGACGCCTAGTACAGTCTGGTACCGAAAAGGCAAGACATTCCCTGGGGACGGTTCATCACGACTCGCCGGATGTCCACCTGAAGCGGCTCTTCCATCCCCCACACCCGTTCGCCGCGCACCGCGTCCACCCGTTCCACCTGGAGCATCTCGCGGCGCAGAAGCTGGTCTCACACACCCATCATACAGTTCCAAGGCGTCGGATCCCTGTGGCGAACTCTTCCAGTTCACCGGCTTCGAGCCTCTCCACGAGGCGCCCCTGGGGGAGCTCGAGGACCATGGCGTCGTCCGGCGTGGCCTCCGCCCTCATCGCGTACCGTTTGATGGCCTGCAGCCCCACGGCAGCGGGGAGCACGTCCCACTCCGCCTGGGTGAACTGCATGTACCCCCGCAGCTCACGCAGGACGTCCAGGGCCTCCGACACCGACCAGTGTCCCCCGTGGTTCCGGCCGAGATAGACCACCAGCTGGGCCACGTCGAACACCCGGTAGCCCAGGTGCGCGTCGTCGAAGTCGATGATGCCGGTGATCTCGTCTCCCTGGTGCAGGAAGTTCTGGGGGCGGAGATCGCCGTGCAGCACCCGCTGGGGCAGATCGGTACGGGAACAGGCCGTGAGCACCTGGTGCAGCAGCCGATCCACCTGGTCCGCCCGCTCGACCCCCACCGGCCCGAGCTCCCGAAGGCGCTCCCGAAGGCGCGATGCCTGCGCCCGGACCATCCTCGGCTCCTTCACCGGATCGAACGGACTGTCGAAGGTCTTCAGGGCCGCGCTCATCGTGACCCACAGGCGCAGCATCTGCAGGCGTAGATCGGGGGTGACCTCGTGCCGCCGCAGGAACACGCCGGGGAGGAACCGCAGGACCACCCACTGTCGCCCCAGCGCCTCGTGCAGGCTGGAGCGCTTCGCGGGGCCGAGAGGCGCCGTGACCGGGACGCCCGCCTCGTGCAGGTGCTGCAGGACCTTCAGCTCGAACGCGATCTGGTAGGGCGAACGGGTGGGCGGATACCCGCGGAGCAGGATGGCGCCCCCATCCGTGGACAGCTTCCAGATCTGGTTGATGCGACCACCGAGGAGGGGCACCGCATCGCGGATCGGGCCCACATCGCAGGTCTGTTCCACCCAGTGCGCCAGCTCAGACGGCAGCGACGTCACAAGCGCCTCCGAAGATCGTGCCCGCAGGCTATCGGTACCCTGTGGACCCTACCAGATGTACCACCGGAGGAACGAAGCATGCCCCAGACCTACCTCATCACCGGCGCCAACCGCGGCATCGGGCAGGCCATGGCCCACCAGCTCCTGGACGCCGGACACACCGTGATCGCGGCATGCCGGCGCGAGCCGTCCGATCTGATCGCGCGGGGCGCCACGTTCGTGCCCTGTGACGTCACGAAGCAGCAGGACGTCGACGCCCTGGCCGATGCCCTGCAGCCCGGCGAGGTCGACGTGGCCATCCTCAACGCCGGCATCCTGCGCGCCGACAGCCTGCAGTCCCTCGACTTCGACGCCATGCGGGAGCAGTTCGAGGTCAACGCCCTCGGCCCACTGCGGGTGGCGGCGGCCATCGCGCCCAAGCTCGAGGAGGGCGCCCTGATCGCCCTGACAAGCAGTCGCATGGGCTCCATCGAGGACAACACGAGCGGCGGCTACTACGGCTACCGCACCTCCAAGACCGCCCTCAACAGCATCGCGATGTCGCTGTCCCGGGATCTCGCGGAAGACGGCATCGGCGTCCTCGTGCTGCATCCCGGCTTCGTGCAGACCGACATGACAGGCGGTCGTGGCGAGGTCGACGCCACCACCTCCGCCCGGGGCATGCTGGCCCGGATCGAGGAGGGACAACGCCCGGGGCCCGCTCGCTTCCGTCACGCCAACGGACGGGAACTGCCTTGGTGAGACCCGCATGAGGAAACTTTTCCGCGGGATCGCCGCGGAAAGTCCGCCCCCACCGGGCGCCACAGGGAAAACCTGGAAACCGGCCATCGGCGCCGGAAAAGTCCGATACATCGGGGCTGGGGTTCGGGCGACGCCACCGGTACACTGACCTCAACCTCCACCCGCGACGTCCGGTGCCACCCGGGTCCCGTCGCCCAGCCCGGGGCGGCTCCGTGAGCAGTCCACCCACCACCTGCGTCATGCCGGCGGTCCCGACCTACGGGATCGAGTCGCACGTCCTCGCAGGGGTGGCCGGCATGTGTGCGCTGCTGATGGTCCATCAGCTCACACTGACGCTCAAGGAGCCGGAACGCCGCTCCCACGGCTGGTTGTTCGCGTGGTGTGCCGCGGGCACCCTCATCTGCACGGCCCGGATCCTCCACGTCTCCACGCCCGATCTCCACATCGCCCGGATCGCCAACCTCGTCGAGATCAGCACGGGCCTGCTGTCCGGCCTGTTCATCTACCGGTTCGCGATGGCCCTCGCCCGGCGGCCGGCCCGTCCCATCGTCACCTGGCTCACGGGCCTCATGGTCGCCGCGGCCGCCTCCACCGAGCTCCTCGTCGAGGCCCAACCCCACCTGCGCACCGGCTGGGACGACACCTGCTTCCACGGCTTCTCCGTCGGTCCCCTCGGGTCGCTGTTCTTCGTCCACACGTTCGGTGTGTTGTTCCTGGTGATGCGCCAGATCCGCCGCGTCACCCTGACGCCGAACAACCGTCGCCTGCTCATCGGGGGCATCCTCATCTTCGTGGGCAGTGTCGTCCTCGACATCGTCGACGGCATGTTCCACCTGTCGCTGTCCAGCGCCTTCCCCATCGGCGTGTGGATGATGGCCATCGCCCTCAGCCGCCTGCACGCCAACGTCCACCTCGCGGCCCGGAGCACCCTGTTGCAGCAGGCCTCACGCAGCGAACAGACCAACAAGGCCCTCGATCGCGCCCTGCTCAAGGCCCGCGCCGCCGCCGAGGCCCGACGCCACTTCATCTCCCGCATGTCCCACGAGCTGCGCACGCCACTCCATGGCATCGTGGGGAGCATCGAGATGCTTCGTGTGAGCAACCTCGACGAGGAGCAGGCCAGCTGGGTCGAGCTCCTCGACGCCTCCAGGCGCCGGCTCCAGCGGATGACCGAGGACGTCCTGCGCTACGCCGACCTCCAGAGCCAGAGCCTGCACCTGCACCACGCCCCCTTCGAGCTCGGACAGCTCGCGGGCACGCTGCGGAAGGTCTTCGCCCATCGGGCCGTCGAGTGCGGCATCGACTTCTCCATCGAGCTCGACGAGAGCCTTCCTCCCTTGATCGTCGGCGACATTGAACAGATCGGTTTCTGCCTGCGCAAGCTGGTCGACAACAGCTTCGAGCTCACCCACCAGGGCGCCGTGCGGGTGTCGGTCGATCTGCACGAGGGAAGCATCCGCTACCGGGTGCAGGACTCCGGAGGCGGCATCCCCGAGTCCGAGCTGCCCCACCTGTTCAGCGGCTTCCTGGTGCCCGGCACCGAGGCCAACCGCGACAAGCTCGGTCTCGGCCTGATGACCACCCGCAGCCTCGTCGAGGCCATGGGGGGCACCATCACGGCCCACAGCGAGCTGGGCGAGGGCACCACGATCACCCTCATGTTCCCCCTGCGGCTGTCGGGTGTCTCCGGAGACGAGCCCACCCAGCGCTTCGAAGGCACCGACTACCACTGAGCCTGCTCACGCCGGGAGCAGCTCCGCCATCTCGGCGACGAACCGCTCGGCCGCCGCGTCGTCCACGTCGAGGTGGGTGACCAGCCGCGTGACGTCGCCACCGAGGATGCGCACGCCGCGCTCGAGCAGCCGGGCCTGCAGCTCCTGGCCGGGCACCCGCGCCGAGCGGAAGAACACGTGGTTCGTCTGCTGATCCACGATCTCGATGCCCGGCAGCTCCCCGAGGGCATCGGCGAGCCATGCCGCCCTGCGGTGGTCGTCGGCGAGGCGCTCGACGTGGTGATCGAGGGCGTGGATGGCCGCTGCGGCGAGCACACCCGCCTGGCGCATGCCGCCGCCGAGCATCTTGCGCCACTTGTGGGCCCGCTCGATGAAGTCACGGGAGCCCACCAGCACCGATCCCACCGGCGCGCCAAGGCCCTTGGACAGGCACAGGCTCACGGTGTCGAAGGGCGCGCACAGCGCCTCGGCGGACACGCCCTGGGCCACCGCCGCGTTCATCAGGCGGGCCCCGTCGAGGTGAAGGCCGAGGTCGTGACGGTCGACCAGCTCCCGAGCGCTGGCCGGGTAGCCGGGAGGCAGCGGCCGCCCCCCGATGGTGTTCTCCAGGCACAGCAGGCGGGTGTTGGCGAAGTGGGCGTCCTTGGGCTTGATCCACCGCTCCACCTCGTCGAGGTCGAGGGTGCCGTCCGGCTGCACGCTGAGGGGCTGGGGCTGGATGGAGCCGAGGACCGCCGCACCGCCCCCCTCGTACAGGTAGGTGTGGGCCTTCTGCCCGACGATGTACTCGTCGCCCCGCTGACAGTGGGTCATCAGGGCCACGAGGTTGGACTGGGTGCCCGAAGGCAGGAACAGGCCCGCCTCCTTGCCGAGGAGCGCCGCGACCTTGTCCTGCAGCGCGTTGATGGTGGGGTCGTCGGCGAAGACGTCGTCGCCGACCTGTGCGTGGGCCATCGCCTGACGCATGGCCGCGGTGGGCCGGGTGACGGTGTCGCTGCGAAGGTCCAGCCAGGTGTCCATGGAGTCCTCAGGGTGCGGGAAGACGGCGCCAGACCGTCCAGAAGAAGCCGTCGGTGTGGTCCCGGTGGGGCAGGAGCCGCGCCTGGTCCAGACGCTCGAACCCCTCCCCCTGCTCCTCGAACCACGCCGCCTGCCGCTCGTTCTCGTCGGCCAGCAGGGAGCAGGTACCATACACAAGGACGCCCCCTGGCCGGACCATCCGGGCGGCCTGCTGCAGCAGGGTTCGCTGGGTCTGCACCAGCGAATGCAGACGTGCCGGATCCCAGCGCATCCGCAGGGTGGCGTCACGACCGAAGGTGCCGGTGCCCGTACAGGGCGCATCCACCAGCACGCCGTCGAAGGGCCCCTCGAGCCCCCCCGCGTCGGGCTCGGTCCGGACCCGCTCCGCGACGCCGAGACGGGCCATCCTCCGGGCGAGCCCCACGAGCCGCTCCGATCGGATGTCGTGGGCGACGACCGCTCCCCCCGGGCCCACGGCGTGGGCGAGCCCCATGGTCTTTCCGCCTCCGCCGGCACACAGGTCGAGCCAGCGCTCCCCGGGACGGGCCCCGCAGGCCTGCACCATGCGCTGCGAGCCGGCGTCCTGGATCTCCACCCGGCCCTCCTTCCACGCGGGCCAGCGGTGGACGTCGGTCCGCCCCTGTACGATCAGCGCCGTGGGGACGTCGGGGTGCGCCGCCACCTGCTCGCCGAGCTCCGCCTCGACCCGCGTCCGGTCGCCGAACACCCGCAGCACCTGGGGGCGGCGGGCCTGCATGGCGTCCAGCGCCCCCCAGGCCTCTGCCCCGAGGGAGTCGTGCAGTCGCCGGGCCAGATCCGCCGGCAGGCTGAAGGCCAGCGCCAACGCCTCGACGGCAGGCAGATCCGCCAGGCGTGCGTGCCCTGCGGCGGCCGCGTCGTCCGCGCCGACGAGCAGCCCTGGATGCTCCGCGGCCACCTCGGCAAGGGGCAGGCCCTGCCACACGAGCCACTGCCGCCAGAGCACCACCGGGTCGTCCGAACCCGTCAGCGCCTGCAGCATCCGGTGGTGACGGAGCATCGACCAGGCGAAGGCCGCCACCAGCCTGCGCTCCCAGCTCTTCAGGGCGCTCGCGCCCCGAAGCCGCTCCTGCACCACGAAGGACGCCGCCGACGGCCTGCGCTGCACCGCCCCCCACAGCCCGGTGGCACGGGCGAAGATGGGCCCGGGCCACGCCGCACGCTGCAACAGGGAGGCGGTGTGCTCGTACCGGGGCGGCAGCCAGGAGGGCCAGGTCGCATCGGTCATGGAGGACACCTCACGGGAGCGGTGGATGGGGGGCGCTGCAGCACATACAACGTGCCTGCAGCCCGCAGCCAAGAGAAGTCCATGAAGATCTGGATCGACGCCGACGCCACCCCCCGTGCCGTACGCGACGTGCTCATCAAGGCGTCCACCAAGCGCGTCATCCCCATGACCATGGTGGCCAACCGGTCCCAACAGATGCCGAAGACCAAGTGGATCACCCTCGTGGTGGTGCCGGGCGGCTTCGACGAGGCCGACGACTACATCGCCGACCACTGCCAGGCGGGCGATCTCGTGATCACCCAGGACATCCCCCTCGCCGCCCGCGTGGTCGAGGTCGGCGCCGTGGCCATCACACCGCGCGGCTCCCAGCTCGACGAGGAGACCGTGCGCTCACGCCTCAGCATGCGCGACTTCAAGGAGGACCTGCGCGCCTCCGGCGTGATGACCGGCGGCCCGCCGCCGTTCGGCCCCAAGGACAAGCAGAAGTTCGCCGCCGCCCTGGATCGCCTCCTGACGAAGATGCACAAGCCCCGCTGACCGCGGAACACATCCGTCCACCCCTGGGCGTTGGACGGAGGCGGTCTCCTCCGATATAGATTGTACGCAACCAAGTTGTGCACAATCCAGATGACGGAGGTCCCATGTCCAAGCTCGACTACCACACCCAGGTCACCACCCTCGGCGGCGAGTCCACCGATCTGTCCGCCTACCAGGGCGACGTGCTCCTGATCGTCAACACCGCCTCCAAGTGCGGCTTCACCCCCCAGTACGAGGGCCTCGAGAAGCTCCACCAGACCTACGAGGAGCAGGGCCTGCGGGTGCTCGGCTTCCCCTGCAACCAGTTCGGACGCCAGGAGCCCGGCAGCTCCGCCGACATCGAGTCCTTCTGCCAGCTCAACTACGGCGTCAGCTTCCCCATGCACGAGAAGGTCGACGTCAACGGCGACGACGCCCACCCCCTGTTCCAGCAGCTCAAGACCGCCGCCCCCGGCCTGCTGGGCTCCAAGGGCATCAAGTGGAACTTCACCAAGTTCCTCGTGGGCCGCGACGGCGAGATCCTCGGCCGCTACGCCCCGAAGACCACCCCCGCCGACATGGCCGACGACATCGAGAAGGCCCTGGGCACCCAGGTCGAGCAGGCCGCCGGCTGATGGCGTCCGACCCCCAGCACCTGTCGAACCAGCTCTGCGTGCGGCTGCACACGGCATCGCGTCTGATGACGCGTGCCTACCGGCCGATGCTCGAGCCCCTGGGTCTCACCTACCCCCAGTACATGGTGTTGATGGCCCTGTGGTCGGGCCCCCAGCCCACCCGCCTGAAGGCCCTGGGGGAGCAGCTGCACCTCGACTCCGGCACGCTGTCCCCGCTGCTGCGCAAGCTGGTGGCCAAGGGTCTGGTGGAGCGCACCGAGGATCCGGACGACGCCCGCGCCGTGGCCCTGCGGCTCACCCGTGAGGGGCGCTCCATGAAGGAGCGTCTCGCCTGCATTCCCGCGTCCGCGGCCGAACTGTCGCCAGACGCCCAACTCGATGTGAAATCCCTGCAGGCTTCCTTGGACCAGCTCATCGCACGGCTAGAACAGCTCTCCTGAGGGAGGGGCCGTGCTGCTGTGGTTGGCAACGATGGGGTGGGCCGCTGCCGCCGACGAGGTGGCGGTGGTCGATGTGGAGGAGGCGCCCGTCATCGACGGCGTCCTCGACGAGGCGGACTGGGCCCGTGCGCAGCCGGTCACCGACTTCCTGCGCTACCGCCCCACGGCGGGCGGTCCTCCGGACGAGCACATCGAGATCCGCTTCCTGCAGGACGAGAAGAACCTGTACGTCGGCATCCGGGTCACCGGCGGGAAGCCCCCGTGGGCCCGCCTGGCGGCCCGTGAGGCCATCAATTCCGACGACCAGATCGGCGTGTACCTCGATCCCTTCGGGACCGGCGAGACCGGGTACATCTTCTACTTCAACCCCCTGGGCATCCAGCAGGACATCCAGTTCATCTCCGGACGCTGGATCACCTCCTGGGACACCCTGCTGTTCAGCGAGGGACACGCCACGGAAGACGGCTTCGAGCTCGAGATCGCCTTCCCCTTCCGCTCCATGGCCCTCCCCTCCTCCGACGGCGAGCCCACCGACTGGGGCGTTCGCCTCACCCGCAAGATCCCCGCCGAGGGCTACAAGTACGCCTGGCCGGAGCTGCAGCCGGGAGACCCGCGTCCCCTCAAGAACGCCGGCCTGCTCACCGGCGTCCGGGTGCCGGGCCACCAGCGTCGCCTCGACGTGACCCCCGGCGTGGCCTTCCGCGCCAACCTGTCCACCGAGACCGGCTGGGACCTGCTGGATCCCTGGTACGACACCGTCCGGCCCTTCCTGGACATCCGCGCGGGCCTCGGCCCCACCACCGACCTGCTCGCCACGGTGATGCCCGACTTCTCCCACGTGGAGCCGGACACCACGCCCATCCAGGTCAACCTGGAGTTCGCGGCCCAGTTCACCGAGCGACGCCGGTTCTTCACCACCACCGGCAGCTACTTCGCCGACGCCCAGCGCTCCCTGTACACGCGCCACATCGTCACCCCGATGTACGGCGCCAACTTCACCAGCCGCATCGGCCGCTGGAACGTGGGCATCCTGCACACCCTCGACCTCGACCCCGCCCGGGCGAACCGCATCACGCCGGACTTCCAGGACGTCGACGGCAAGTGGGGACTGACCACCGTCGCGCGCTTGAGGAACGACCTGAAGCAGGGCGGCTACGTCGGCTTCACCCTCACGGACAAGCACCTCGTGAACGATGCCTTCGCGGGGAGCGATCGCGCCGACAACGCGACCGTCGGCGCCGACGTGGGCATCCTCCCCGGCAAGCGCTGGTCCATCGCCGCCTCCGCGTCCGGTTCCTACACGACCAACCGCACCGACGAGGACGGCCCGGACGCGCTGTGGGGCGGCCGGGTCACCGCGCTGGTGGAGCGGGGCAGCGGGGCCGGCTTCGGCGTGGAGTTCGAGGGCCGCTACATCTCGAACGACTTCCGCCAGGAGACGGCCTTCCTGCAGCGGGCGGGCCTGTTCGGCGCCGAGCTCGAGGCCGACTGGACGGTGGGCACCGACGGACTGCTCACCTTCTGGGCGCCGGTCGCCGCCGGCTACTTCGAGGAGCGCTTCGACGGGGAGTTCATCCGCCGGGCCGGCGGTGGCCTGCGCTTCGTCCTCGCAGGCATCCACGAGCTGCAGGGCACCGGCGGCTGGCAGCAGACCCAGCAGCTCGACATCGGCCGCCAGGGCCTCGTCGACGGCTGGTGGGGCCTGCTGGAGTACGCGGGCCAGACCGGCTCCTGGGCGGAGTGGGGCCTGAGCTTCTCCGGCGAGAAGGCCCTGCTGTTCGACACCGGCGACGCCGGCCTGGTCTGGGAGGCGAGCGCCAACACCACCCTGCGTCCGAGCACCCGGCTGCGCATGGACCTGCTCGGCACCGTCGCCTGGTCGGACCCGACCTCGTCCGAGCAGGACCCCGACCACATCCTGCCCCCCACCGCCGGCCGGCAGCTCCTCGGCCGCGCGAAGCTGAGCTGGCAGATCACCCGTGAGTGGGGCCTGCGGGCGATCGGTCAGATCAACGACACCCGCGCCATGCCCCTGGCCGACCTCGGCCGGGTGGAGCGGGCGCTCATCGCCGACGGGCAGGTGATGGCCTCGTGGCTGCTCAACCCGTTCACGTCCGCGAACGTCGGGTACCAGATGGAGAGCCGCACGCTGACGGGGAGCGCGGAGGACGACGGGCAGGTGATGGGGCATGGGGTGTTCGTTCGGGGGAATTTCCTGATCCGGCCGTAGGTTCGAGGCGACGATGGCTCCGCCGTGGGCCGAGGCCAGGACGGGTCCTGGGCCAAGAGGCCATGAGGCATGACGCTCGAACCCTGAGGATCGAGGCCATGAGGCCAGGAATCTCGAGGGCGCGAATTCCGGGTCATGGGTCCTGGAGACATGGGTCCATGGCCCACAAATCCATGCGTCGTGCCCTCGCGGTTCGCGTCCTCATGGCCTCATGCCTTCGGGATTCGGGATTCGGGGTTTCCTGGCCTCATGGTCCATGTTCCGGGTCGGGGCCTCGCCTCGCCGGGCGCGGGCGCGGACACGGGCGCGGGTCTGCCCGACCGGGATTCTCCGGAGGCACGCACGCTCTGGTACCGATAGGATGATCCCCCCCCCCACCGGAGACCTCTCCCCCTTGAGCTGGACCCTCAACCTCGACAACGTCCCCGACACCGGCGCCTTCGTGTCCCGCGTGGTCCGCTCGGCCCTGTGGCTGCAGCTGCTCGTCCTCGCCGGCACCCTCGGGTACCACTTCATCGAGGGCTGGAGCCTCCTGGACTCGCTGTGGATGGTGGTCATCACCATCTCCACCATCGGCTTCGGCGAGCCCTTCCCCCTGTCCGAACAGGGCCGGGCCTTCACCATCCTGTTCATCCTCGCCGGTGTGGGTGTCGCCGGCCGCCTCATCGCCGATCTCGCCAGCTATGCTTCCAGCGGAGGCGCGCTCGAGGGCTACATCTACCGACGTCGCATGAAGGAGCTGAACGTGCTGCACGACCACATCATCGTGGTGGGCTACGGCCGCCTGGGCCGCCAGATCGTCGCCGAGCTGTGCCGCCGGGGGGCCGATGTCGTCATCGTCGACCTGAAGGAGCCCGACCACCTCCCCGAGAAGGGCAACGTCCGCTACCTGGTCGGCGACGCCACCCACGACGAGACCCTCCTCACCGCCGGCCTCGATCGCGCCCGCGGCATCGCCGTCGCCACCCCGTCGGACGCCATCAACATCTACCTCACCCTGGCCGCCCGCCAGCTCTCCGACGAGGTCTTCATCCACGTCCGCGCCACGGATCGGCAGTCGGTGGCCAAGGCCTTCCGCGCCGGCGCCAACCGGGTCATCCGTCCCTACAAGCTCACCGGTGCCTCCATGGCCCAGTCGCTGCTGCACCCGGGGGCCTCCGCCTTCGTCCACCACGCCACGGACCACACCTCCCAGGCGTTCTCCCTGATGGACATCACGCTCCCCATCGACTCCCCCATCCGGGGTCCCCTCACGGAGCTGCCCCTGCGCACCCGCTTCCAGCTCACCGTGGTGGCCATCCGCAAGGCCGGCAGCGACGAGATGGTCCATCCCCACCCCGAGTCCACCGTCGGCCCCGGCGATCTGCTGGTCCTCGTGGGCGCCCCGGAGGACCTCGCGCGCTTCCAGGCCCACGCGCTGACCAGCGGCCGCGTCCCGCCCTCGAACGGCTCGCCAGCCCACTGACCGACCTGCCCCACAATCGGGGTACGATGCCGGACACGCCGTTCGGGAGGTCACCATGCTCGGTCCCTGGGCCTACGCCACCACCCTGTGGATGCTCTCCATCGGGCTCGCCTCCCTGTGGCTGGGCGGTCCGTGGGTGTGGTTCCTGCCTGTCTTCGCGTTCGTCGCCGTGCCGCTCCTGGAGCAGTGGTCGCAGGGGTCCAAGGCCAACCCCACCGCGGAGGAGGAGCAGCAGCGCAAGAACCACACGGTGTTCGACGCCCTGCTCTTCGCCACCATCCCGCTGCACCTCGCCCTGCTGGGCTCCTACCTCTGGCTCGTGTCCCGCGGTGCCTTCGCGGGAGGCGAAGCGGTGGGCGCGTTCCTCACCGCCGGCATCTCCTGCGGCACCTACGGGATCAACGCCGCCCACGAGATGGGCCATCGCCCCAGCCGCCGCTGGCGAGCCGCCGCGCGCACCATGCTCTTCACGAGCCTGTACACGCACTTCCTCGTCGAACACAACCGAGGCCACCACAAGCACGTCAGCACCGAGGCCGACCCGGCCTCCGCCCCCCGGGGCCAGTCGGTCTACGGCTTCTGGGCGCGGTCCATCAGCGGGAGTGCCCGCCACGCCTGGCAGCTCGAGGCCCGCCGATGCCACCGGAAGGGCTGGTCCGTGCTGTCCTGGCACAACGAGGTCCTCGTGGGCTGGGTGCTGCAGGTCCTCGCGATCGTGGCCGTGGGCCTGGCGCTGGGCGCGCCGGCCGCCTTCGCCTGGCTGGGCGCCGGCTTCGTCGGCATCCTGCTGCTGGAGACGGTCAACTACGTCGAACACTACGGCCTGCGCCGGGCGATGGGCAGCCACGGTCGCCCGGAGCCGGTGCGGCCGGTGCACTCCTGGAACAGCAACCGGCTCCTGGGACGTGCCCTCCTCTTCGACCTCACCCGTCACTCCGACCACCACGCCCACGCCAGCCGTGCCTACCCGCTCCTGCGCCACCACGACGACGCCCCCCAGATGCCCGCGGGCTACCCCGCCATGATCCTCCTGAGCCTCGCGCCGCCCCTGTTCTTCCGGGCGATCCATCCGGTACTGGACCGCCTCACCGACGCGCGACACTCCACCTGACCGCCCGCGCGCCGACCACGTCTGCATGGCCCCAGCCACGGTGTGATGACCCGTCCCATCCGGCTGGGGTACATTCCGTCTGCCCCGCGCGGCGTACCGTATCCACCGCCGCACCTGACCGACCGCCCCAAGGAGTCTCCATGCTGCGCGTCCTCTGGCCCGCCGCCCTCATGGCCAGCCTGCTGGCCTGTACGTCGAACAAGCCCGCCGAAGAGGCTGCCCCCGAAGCCCCCGCAGAGGTGCAGAAGGAGGCCGAGGCCCCCAGGCACGTGGGTCTGTTCGGTCAGCTTCCCGAGCGCACCGATGCCGACAACCCGCCCACCCAGGCACAGATCGACCTCGGGCGGATGCTGTACTACGACACCCGCCTGTCGGTGGCCGGCGACGTGAGCTGCAACAGCTGTCACGACCTGCAGAAGTGGGGCGTCGACAACAAGCGCGTGTCCCCGGGGCACGAGCAGCAGCTCGGCGACCGCAACAGCCCCACCGTCTACAACGCCGGCCTGCAGAAGGCCCAGATGTGGCGGGGGCAGTTCGCGGACCTCGTCGAGCAGGCCGCCGGTCCCATCATGAACCCCGTCGAGATGGCCATGGCCGACGAGGCCGCCGTCCTCGCGGCGGTCAAGGGCGTCGAAGGGTACGGCCCCCTGTTCGCCGCCGCCTTCCCCGGCGAGGGCGATGCCATCACCATGCCCCACATCCAGCAGGCCATCGCCGCCTTCGAGGGGGGCGTCACCACCAGCGACGCCTTCGACGCCTACCAGGGCGGCGATCTCGATGCCCTCACCGAGCAGCAGAAGCGCGGCCTCGACACCTTCGTCGAGGTGGGCTGCGCCACCTGCCACAACGGCGCGGGCCTGGGCGGCCAGATGTTCATGAAGATCGGTCTGGTCAACGCCTACGAGACCGAAGACCTCGGCCGCTACACGGTCACCGAGAACGAGGCCGACCGCTACGTCTTCAAGGTGCCCCAGCTCCGCAACGTCGCGAAGACGGGCCCCTACTTCCACGACGGCAAGGTGGGCACCCTGTCCAAGGCCGTGAAGCTCATGGCCTACCACCAGCTCGGCAAGGATCTCACCGGCGAGCAGACCGCCGACATCGTGGCGTTCCTCGAGTCGCTCACCGGCAAGCCCGACGCCGGCTACATCGAGAAGCCCGAGCTGCCCCAGTAGGTCGTCGCTCGAACCTGGGCGAAGGGGCCTCGGCGGGACGATCCTGCCGGGGCCCTTCTCCTGGCCACGAGGACAACCCGGCGGGCCCTACTCGCCGGCCACGGCCTCCCCGCTGACGCTGCGCCACCAGCGCTCCATGCCGCCGGGCACGGGGACGGTCATCGGCCGGCCGAGCACGGGGGTGTGCAGTGTGATGCCCGCGGGCTCGGTGCGCTTCAGGAGCTCCTCGGCCGGGTCGTCCCAGGCGTGGGTGGACAGGTCGAAGGTGCCCCAGTGCACGGGCACGGCGTGCTTCGCGCCCACGTCCTGGATCGCCTTGAGGGCGTTGTCGGGGCCGAGGTGCACGGTGGGCCAGGCCTTGTTGTAGGCGCCGGCCTCCACGAGGGCGAGGTCGAAGGGGCCCAGGCGCTCGCCGATCTGGCGGAACTCCTCGGTGTACCCCGTGTCGCCGCTGAACCAGACCCGGTGCTCCGGACCGACGATGGCCCAGCTGGTCCACAGCGTGCGGTTGCGATCGGTGAGGCCGCGACCGCTGAAGTGCTGGCAGGGGGTGCTCACGACCTTGACCCCGCCAGGCAGCTCGCTGGCGTCCCACCAGTCGTGCTCGACGATGCGCTCGGCCGGGATGCCCCACTCCTGCAGGTGCGCCCCCAACCCCAGGGGCACGTAGAAGGTGACCGGGTAGCCGGCGAGGCGCCGGATGGTACCGGCATCGAGGTGATCGTAGTGATCGTGGGAGATGAGGATGCCGTCGAGGGGCGGGAGCTCCTCGAGGCTGGTGGGCACCGGATGGAAGCGCCGGGGGCCCGCGAAGTCGACGGGCGAGGCCCGCTCCCCGAACATGGGATCGGTGAGCACCCGCACCCCGTCGACCTCGATGATGAGCGACGAGTGGCCGAGCCAGGTGACGCGCACGTCGCCGGTGGAGGGCTCGCCGAGCACCGAGCCGTCCAGCCAGTCCATCGGCAGGGGCGCGGGGGGCTCACGCAGACGGCCCTCGCGCCGGGCGGCCGCGTACTCCTCGAACATCTCCCCCATCTTCAGCTTCAGGGGCTCGGGCTCGTTCGTGTTGGTGAACCCCTGGCCGTCGTGCTGGGGAGAGGCCTTCATGCGCGCCAGCGACGCACCCTCAGGCGCGGCACCGAAGTCGGACAGTCCGTTGCTGGAGACGTAGACCCCCATCGCCGACATGCCCGCCCAGGCGATCAGGAGCCCCGCCGTCCACTTCATGAAGGTGGTGCCCCACCCGCGTTCCTCAGCCATCCGTCGCTCCCGGTCGTGGGCCGCAAGGTGCCCACCTTCATCGCCTGGACAACCCGGCGAAGGCGCACGAGGGTGTCATGTCCTGTCATCGGCGGTACCTTCCTGCACATCCGACGTCTACCTGCAGGTCACGTTCCCGCCGCCCGACGCCTCCACCAGGTGTCCCACCGGAGGCCCCATGTTCCGCGCCACTGTCCTCGTCGCCCTTCCCCTGCTCCTGCTCGCCGCCTGTGAGGAGGATCGCGATCCCGTGGGCGACAACGCCTGCGGCATCCCCACCGATCGCTACGGGCCGGGCATGACCGTCATGAGCGAAGGGGGCAACTGGGACGTGAGCCTTCTCTCGTCCACGCCCGCCCCCCCGGACAAGGGCAACAACGTCTGGACCGTGGAGATCACCGCGGAAGGCGAGCCCGTCCAAGGCCTCGACGTGCGCTTCGAGAGCCTCATGCCCGAGCACGGCCACGGCAACACCCCGCCCTACGTGGGCGCAGACGAGACGGAGCCCGGCGTGTACGTCTCCGACGCCTTCGACCTGTTCATGAGCGGCGTGTGGGTGGTGCGCATCCATGGCGCCCAGGACGGCGTCGACGTGGATGCCGCCGAGTTCGCCTTCTGCATCGAGGGCTGACACGCGGCGGGTACCAGCCACCGCGCAGGTAGCCGTCGGAAACATCCACATGGCACGCCGGATGCCCGCCACGGTCCCACCCGGGAGCGGCGCGCAGCCGTGCGGACCCGAACCGGCCACGATGAAAAAGTTGCGCCGCAGAAGCCCACTTTCCGGGAAACGCACCTTGGAGCGGCAGGGCGCCCTTACGGATTGACACAATTCTCGGGTTCTTCCGTGCAAGCCGCGGTGATACCGTGCCCGCATCGGTACCGACCAACCACCTGGCCGGTCCATGAGGGAAAGCACGATGCCCGATCCGGATGGTGGCGCTACCGCCGTCGAACAGGCCTTCGACGACCAGCAGACCCAGAGCGCAGGTGGTCAGACCGGCGGACAGTCCCAGGATGCCGGTGACTCCCTCGCCGACCCCCTGTCGAACGCCGACCTCGGGTCAGACGGTTCCGATGACGGCGGCACGCCCGACGATCCCAACCCCCTCGGGCTCGCGGCGATGTCCAGGGCGGCTCAGCAGCAGCTGGGGCAATTCCAGGCACAGGGCGGCGACGAGGCAGAGACGATCGACGCCAGCGAGCCCTCCGACCGGGCCAACTACGCCCCCTTGAAAGCCAACAAGGTGGACGAGAAGTACCTGCGCCGCGCGAAGGCCGCCAAGCTGGTGGGCAAGAAGGACAAGCACTTCTCCGACGCCTCCGACGAGCTCCACGCCGCCAAGAACCAGGATCTCTCCGCCGGCATCGTGAAGCACCGCAAGATGGCCGTTCGTACCACCGAGGTGCTCGACGAGCACCACGGCTTCCTGCAGAAGTACTACGCCCTGCTCGAAGGCGGGTCGGCGGCCCTCGAACAGCAGATCACGACCGCCAAGGAGAACCTCACCCAGGACTCCCCCCAGGATGCCCTCGACAAGGTCCTGGGCATGGAGGCCGAGAAGAAGGAGGCCGACGCCCGCGCCGCCGATCTCGACCGCTGGCGTACCCCCGTGGGCACCTGGGCCGAGCAGGCGCACGTCGCCTCCCTGAAGATGGGACTGTTCGAGCAGGAGGTCAACGCCAAGAAGGAAGCGGGCACCCCCATCGATCACGGCACGCGCCAGACGTTCGAAGAGCACAAGACCACCATCGACGACCTGTTCAACAAGCGCAAGCAGGCACGGATGTGGCAGCTCAAGGGTGATCAGAGCCGCAAGTGGGCCAAGGAGGGATCCACCCACTTCAGCAAGCTCGTGCACGGACGCGCACAGCGCTGGGGCCGCAAGGCCGGCTCGGCGCTGGGCACCATGGTCACCGGTGCCCTCACCGGCGGCATGGTGGGCGTCGAGGCCCGCCGCGTGCAGGGCGGTCGCCAGACCAAGCTGGGCCTGCAGCTGGCCAAGCACGTCGACCGGTTCCGCAACCTCAAGGCCGAGTGCAAGGTCCTCAAGGACGAAGGCACCATGGGCGGCCCCAAGGCGGCCATGGCCTACAACGTGCTGAAGATGCTCAGCGAGATGTGGATGCCGCTGATCGCCAGCATCTCCGGCTCCATCGCCCTGTGGGCCACCATCCTGGCCCCCGCCACGGGCGGCACGTCGCTCGCCGTCGCGGCGGCCGCGGCAGCCGTCTCCCTGTCCACGATCGCCCTGAAGACCCTCGTCGACATCGTGATGCTGCTGTGGTCCTCCATCCGCGGAGGGGTCACCAAGGACCACAACGCCCGGCAGCACGCGGCCGCCAAGGCGGAGACCACCACCAACGTGCAGAAGACCGTCGGCGACGTGCTCACCGTCGCCGCCCAGGGCACCCTGGCCAGCGTCGATGGCAACATGTTGTCTCCCGACGAGGCCGTCAAGGCCCAGCTCGACAACCTCGATCCCAGCTCCGGCTTCGGCACCAACTCGAACCCGGATCTGGCCGACGCCCAATTCGGCAGCGCCGGCTACACCGACAACGCCGACTGGGGCGCCATGCAGGGCGTGGCCGATGCCGGCGACGACGTGGGCAAGATGGTCCAGTACGGCAACAAGGGCGTCATCGAAGCCGTCAAGTGGAAGGGCCGCAAGCAGCAGGGCGGCGGCATCCTCGCCGCGAAGAACAAGAACGCGTTCATCGGCAAGGCCACCACGCTCACCGTGGGCCTCGGCGCCAACGACCAGAAGTTCCAGTCGAGCCTCACCAACATGCGTGGCGGCAGCGGCCTGCACGGCAACTCCAACCTCACCTTCGGCCTCGACGGCACCCAGTCCCTGCCCCAGGGCGACAGCCAGGCCGACCTCGACCTCGGGAACTTCAGCGATGTCGAGCTGCAGCACAGCGACACCAACGAGCCGGACGAGCTCGCGATGGAGCCCACCAAGGCCGAACAGCTCACGCTGTCCGATGCCGAGCTCCCGGTCATGCGCGCACGCCTCAAGAGCCTGCAGGGTGGCGGCAAGAAGATCACCGGCAAGTTCTCGGCCATGGCCGACAAGGCCGACAAGGCCATCCAGAAGGCCAGCAGCGGCGACGAGATCGACGCCGCGGAGGCCACCGACAACCAGGCGGTAGGCTCGAACCTGAAGATCATCGTCACGTCCCTGGACGAAGCCTTCAACAGTGGGAGCTTCGGCGGCGCCTGATGCCTCGCGCCGGCGCCCCGCGTCACCGCGGGGGGCCCTCTATTCCTTGCGCCACTCCCGGGTGGCCGCCCGGAGCTCCCAGGTGGGGACCTCCTCCACCAGCGCCGGGTCGAGGTCGCCGGACTGCACGAGGTCATGGAGCACGTCGAGCTTGAAGGGACGCAGCAGCACCCGCAGGGTGATGCGGTCGGGGTACAGGTCCGGCAGGCTGTACAGCCGGGTGACGTGGTTGCCCGACCCGATGGGTGAGCCCGCCTCGGGCGCCAGCAGCAGCTCGCCCTCCATCGAGGCGACCTCCCAGAACATGTGGGCCGGCTCGCCGTCCTCGGCGAACGTGTCGTGGCCGAACCACCACAGGCTGGGGTCGTCCAGGGCCGACAGGGGCTGATCCTCGGCCACCACGCCGCTGGACCAGATCACCTCGTCGCCCTGGTAGGCCACGAGCTCCACCCACGCGCGGCGATCCTGGGTGGCGCCGCTGGGGAAGCTGTGACCGGCCGAGAGGTTCTCGAGGGTCACGTTGATGCCCGTGCCCACCCCGGCGTCGAACACCTCCAGCTCCGAGAGCACGGTGGTGTCGAGGGCGCGCTGGATCTCCGCGGCCTGGTCCTCCTTGTGGGGGAAGTCGGTCAGGGCCACGTCGACGCCGGCGAAGGTGTGGCTGTGCACCCGGCGGGTCTTCATGCCCGGCAGGGCGGCCGCCACGTCGTCCCGGCCCTGCATGTGGCAGCTGCCGCAGGTCTGGACGAGGCCGGCATCCGTGGTGGCGTACTGGCTCTCCTGCCACTCGACGAAGGTGGACTCGATGCGGAGGCCGTGGCCGTTGACCACGTCGTGGCAGCTGCCGCACATGTCGGCGCTGTCGACCTCGTTGCGATCGTGCAGCGGCGACCAGGCCGAGGCGTGTCCCGCCTGGGGGCTCGGATTGGAGATGCCACCCCGCATGACCCAGTCGGTGGCCAGCTTGATGGGGTTGTTGTGGTCGTCGCGGACCTCGTCGGCCAGGTGGCAGAAGGCGCAGGTGACGCCCTGCATGTGATCGGGGACCTCGTCGAGGTTCAGGCCGTCGGTGGTGAGCCCCTCACGGACGGCCATGGGGGCGTGGCACTGCACGCAGAAGTCGCCGAGCTCGCCGTTCGTCTCCCGCTGGCCGCGGGCGTTCATCGCCCGGAACACCGGATCGGTGGCGGCGTAGGCGTGCATCGAGCCCTGCCACTCCTGGAAGTGGGCCGGGTGGCAGTCGGCGCAGGCGGCCGGATCCGCCAGCTGGTCTTCCGACAGCGGCTCCACGCCGCAGCCCGTGACCCATCCCGACAACGTGAGCAGTGCGAGTGCCGCAGGCACATGGTTAGCTGAACGCCCCAAACGCCCCTCCTTTGCCAGGACTCATACCCATGATCCTCTCCCTGCTGCTGTCAACATCTGCCGCGTTCGGTCATGCCGGCGCCCCTGTCGACTCCATCGACGTGATCCTGCAGCCCGGAGACGACGTGGCCCTCGGCCTGGAGGCCAGCATCGGCTTCCTGTGGAACGCAGACGGCGAGCACTTCGACTGGCTGTGCCACGAGGCGGTCACCGCCCCGGACGCCGTCCTGACCCCTCGCTACGCGGTCAGCGCCGACGGTGTGATGCTGTCGTGGATGCCGAGCCTCGAGCAGGTCCGGGAAGAGGGCGAGACCCTGCTGCGGAGCCCCGACGGCTGCGACTGGTCACCCGCGCAGGGACTGAGCGGTCAGGTGGTCCGGGGGGCGGCCTTCGACCCCGCCGACGCCGATCTGGTCCTCGTGGCCACCGGCAACCCCGATGGCACTGGCGCCATCCTCCGCTCCACCGACGCCGGCGCCACCTTCACCCCCACCCCCCTCACCTTCGACGACCAGCGTGTCTCCTCCCTGGTGTTCGGTGCCGAGGGCGTGGCATGGGCCGCCTCCTACACCGGTGACAGCGGCCTGTGGATCCACCGCAGCACCGATGGCGGCGAGACGTGGTCGAGCCTGGAAGTGGCGCACACGCCTCTCGAGGATCGCCCGCTGAAGCTGTCCGTGGCGGCGGCCCACCCGTCCGATCCCGACGTGGCCTGGGTGATCATCGACGACCTCGCGGTGGACACCCTCGCCCGCATCGACTGGGAGGCGCAGACCTCCACACCGCTGCTCGCCCCCGAGGGCTACCTCACCGACGTGGCGATGGACCACACCGGCGCCCTGTGGGCCGGCGTGATGGGATCCGGCTTCGTCCGGGCAGCCGATGGCGAGACCTTCGAGCTGGTGGACACCCCTCCGGGTCTCGGCGTGGAGGCCGGTCGCGACCAGCTGTACCTGTCCACACGCTTCGAGCTGACGAACCAGTCCATGTACGTGGGCACCTACGAAGAGGGCTTCGAGCCGGCCTACACGTTCTACGAGCTCGACGGCACCGCCTCGTGCCCCGCGGAGAGCGACGTGGGCCGCGCCTGTGCCGAGGCCTGGCCGCTGCTGGCCATGCAGCTCGGCGTCGACGAGGACACCGGGCTCCCCGAGGACACCGGGACGCCCGAAGACGACCCGGACACCGCCGGATGCCGTACGGCCCCCTCGCCGGGTGGCGCCATGGCGCTGCTCCTGCCGCTGTTCGGTCTCGGCATCGCCCGGCGCCGTACCCGCTGAGGTCGTCCGGAAAAGACCGCAGCAGGCTGGGAGGTCCGCCCTTCCGCGAGGCCGTGGGGCGCCGTGGGTGTCCAGCAGGCCCACCTGGGGAACGGTACCCGTCTCACGGGGATTACACACGGTTCGATCAAGGGAATGACAACACCGGATCGGCGGATGCACCACCGGTCATCCCCCACCGTGGATCCGGTGCAAACATCACCCACCGATGATGTTTTGTCTTTGCTCCCTGGCAAAAAAGCGATTCACGGGGTTCACGCAGCGTAGTGTGTCGCAAAATCTTCCCGTCCAATTCTGAGCAGGGCTCTCCGTGATCCTCGTTGCGGAAAAGTCCAGTGGTGCTGCTAGCGTTCGTCTGCGGATTTACCGCAGTCACGACTGCCGGCCTTCCCGGTACATGGAGACAGCCCATGTCCAGCACCACACACTTCCTGCCGGTCCTCGTGCTGGCCCTTCCCGTCACGGGCTTCGCCCAGGAGCGTACCGACTGGGAGCAGCACGATGGCCTCGAGGTCACCGCGACCAACCCCGACGGCGTGGTCGCGATCACCTGCACCACCACCACCCACGGTGACGCCTGCATCTACGCCGATGCCACCATCCCGGATCTGGACGACCCGGACTGGTTCGCGGCGCCCGATCCGGACCTCATCGACTTCGAGGTGTCGCCCTCCCGCGTCTGCGATGCGCCGGTGACCTGCTACGAGTACGCGGACTTCACCTACTTCCAGACCGAGGTCTACATCCCGCCGCTGTACACGGTGAACACCTTCACCATCGACTTCGACGGCATGGATGATGGCTCCCGGGTGACGATCTTCAACTCGAGCTACCCGGACGGGGTGGTGGTCTCCGGCTCGTACGTGTACCTGGGCGGCAGTGGCACCACCGACCTGTCCAGCTACGTCGAGGACGGCGAGGTCAACCGCGTGGTCGTGACCCAGGTCGACGACTGCTGCTCCCAGAACAAGCTGGAAGAAGCGCAGGTCATGCTCAACGGCAACGCCGTCGACACCACCCTCGACACCGACGGTGACGGCCTGACCGACATCGAGGAGTACTACCTCGGCACCGACATCAACGACGCCGACTCCGACGGCGACGGCGTGGACGACGGCGACGAGGTGGAGGACGGCACCGACCCCCTGCTGGACGACACCGACGGCGACGGCCTCACCGATGGCGAGGAGGACGACCTCGGCACGGATCCCCTCGACGTGGACACCGACGGCGACGGCCTCGAGGACGGTGACGAGCACCTGACCATCGGGACCGATCCCCTCGACGAGGACACCGACGGCGACGGCATCGACGACGGCACCGAGTACGACGGCGACACCGACGAGCTCGAGTACGACACCGATGGCGATGGTCTGTCCGACGGCGAGGAGCTGTTCCACGGCACCGATCCGCTGGACGCCGACTCCGACGACGACGGCCTGTCCGACGGAGAGGAGGTGGCCCTCACGACCGATCCCCTCGACGCCGACTCCGACGACGACGGCCTGGAAGACGGCGACGAGGTCTCGAACCACGAGACCGATCCACTGGACGCGGACACCGACGACGACGGCCTGTCCGACGGCACCGAGGTGAACGAGGAGCTGACCGACCCCCTCGACAGCGACAGCGACGACGACGGCCTGTCCGATGGTGACGAGGTCAACGGGTCCGGCACCGATCCGCTGGACGCCGACTCCGACGACGACGGCCTGACCGACGGCAGCGAGGTGAACACCCATGGAACGGACCCGCTGGATGCCGACACCGACGACGACGGCCTGTCCGATGGCGACGAGCTCACCGACCACGGCACCGATCCCCTCGACGCCGACTCCGACGACGACGGCTTGACCGACGGCAGCGAGGTGAACACCCATGCCACCGATCCGCTGGACGCCGATTCCGACGACGACGGCCTGTCCGACGGCGGCGAGGTGAACGAGCACGGCACCGATCCACTGGACAGCGACTCCGATGATGACGGCCTGTCCGATGGCGACGAGGTCACCGTCCACCAGACCGACCCCACCGACGCCGACACCGATGACGACGGCCTGTCCGACGGCGACGAGGTCACCGTCCACCAGACCGACCCCACCGACGCAGACACCGACGACGACGGCCTGTCCGACGGCGACGAGGTGACCACCCACGGCACCGATCCCCTGGACGCCGACACCGACGACGACGGCCTGCTCGACGGCGGGGAGATCACCGCCGGCACCGATCCCTTCGACGCGGACTCCGACGACGACGGCCTGCAGGACGGCGAGGAAGTGCACGAGCATGGCTCCGATCCCCTCGACAGCGACACCGACGGTGACGGCCTGTCCGACGGCGACGAGGTCGACACGTACGAGACCGATCCCGTCAACGCGGACACCGACGGTGACGGCCTGAACGACGGCGAGGAGGTCATCAACCACGAGACGGATCCGCTGGACGCCGACACCGACGGCGACGGCAGCAACGACGGCGCCGAGGTGAACACCTGGGGCACCGACCCCCTCGACGAGGACACCGACGACGACGGCCTGAACGATGGGGACGAGGTCACCGCGGGCTCCGACGGCCTGGTGCAGGACACCGACGGCGACGGCCTCATCGATGGCGACGAAGTGCACGACCACGGCACCGACCCCACCGACCCGGACACCGACGGCGACCTGCTCGACGACCGCTTCGAGCTCGACAACGCCCTCGACCCCCTCGATCCCGACATGGACGACGACGATCTGCTCGATGGCGAGGAGCTCGACCTGTACACCGACCCCACCGACCCGGACACCGACGGTGACGGCCTGACGGACGGCACCGAGGTCAACGGCACCGGCCTGCTGGCCCCCTGGGGCGCCACCGACCCGCTCGATGCCGATTCCGACGACGACGGCATCACCGATGGCGTCGAGGTGGGCTGGAACGTGGGCGGCAACGGCGGAGGCACTGTCGAGCCGGTCGAGGACACCGGTGACGTGACCGACACCAGCGTGGCCACCGACTCCGGCGACGCGGTCGAGACCGGAACCGACTCCGGCACCCCCGCCGACACCGGCACGGCCACCGACACCGGCGCCGACGAGCCGCCCACCGTCGACCCCGCAGGTCGTCCCGAGGACCAGGACCCCGTCACGACCACCAACCCGCTCGACGCCGACACCGACGACGACGGCCTGCTCGACGGCACCGAGGACGCCAACGGCAACGGCATGGTGGACCCCGGCGAGTCCGACCCCAACGACACCGACACCGATGGCGACATGCTGGCCGACGGCCTGGAGGCCGGCCTGGCCGCGCCCGAGGCCCCCGAGCACACCGACATGGACATCTTCATCCCCGACGGCGACGCCGGTGCCACGACCACCGACCCGGCCCACCCCGACACCGACCGCGGTGGCGTGCCCGACGGCGAGGAGGACACCAACCTCGACGGTGTCCGTGACCGCGGCGAGCGCGACCCGCTCGATCCCTCCGACGACCCCTACCCGCCCGCCGACATCCTCGACGACACGGCCGACACCTACTCGCTGAACCCCATCCAGCCCGAGGTGGCCGAAGAGGACAAGGGCTGCGGCTGCTCCAGCGGCGGTGGCACCGGCGGCGGCCTGCTGCTGGCGCTGGGAGGCCTCATCGGCCTCGTGAGGCGCCGGAAGTGAGCTGTGGCCAAAGGCCCGGACACCACGAAACCCCCGCTCTGCTTCGGCAGGGCGGGGGTTCTTCGTTGCGGACAGGGGTCTGGGCAGCGAAGGGCCACGGCCCGACTCAGTCGTCTTCTTCCGGCCAGGGCCCCTCGTCCATCGCCTGGCCCGCCGCCTGCCACGCCTTGGTGCCGCCCTCGAGGAAGGTCACGTCGGTGGCGCCGGCCGCCCGGAGCGCGTCGGCGGCGTCCGGCGACCGCCCGCCCCCCTTGGTGCAGAGGGTGACGATGGTCCGCCCGTGCAGGGGCACCGCCGTGGGGCGCGCCTTCAGGGAGTGCAGGGGCAGGTTGATGGCACCGGCGATGCGGTACTTCTGGAACTCGTGGGGCGCTCGCACGTCGACCAGGAGGAGCGCATCCCCCTTGCCGAGCCGCTCCGCGAGGGTGGTCACGTCGATGGGCATGGCCCCTCCCCTCAGGTGATCTTGCGGAAGACGTCCTGGCCCACGAGGCTCTGGGCCCACAGGCCCTGGGGCTCGAGATCCTCACCGACGTTCTTCACCAGCACCCAGGTGGTCTTGATGAGGTCCTGCTCCGCGCCGTTGTGGGACAGGGCGTGCTGGCCGGCCCAGGTGGTGATGGAGCCGATGTCCTCCCAGGACACCGAGAAGCTCACCAGATCACCGTTGACCACACCGCGCAGCTTGAAGTGCCGATCGTGGTCGGCCGCCCCGACCTTGGTGGTGTACGTGCCCTCCAGCTTGTCGCCGGACTGCCGCAGGCTCATCACGGAGCCGAGCTCGTTGCGCCAGGTGCCGGTGAGATCGAGATCGGGCTTGTCGGTGGGTGCGCTGCTCAGCTGCCATTGATTCCACTTGGCCATGGTGCCTTCCGATGCTGGGAGTGGATGCCGGGTGTCACCTGCTGCGGTCGGTCCACGACAGACGGGATTGAGTCGTCCGTGATGCCTCCGAGTACCTTGGTGTACACCCGGTCACGCTACCAGAAGGAGAACGACACATGCCCAGGTACGTCGGACGCGCCTCACCTCTTCCCACCGGCCCCACCTTCGAGGTGTGGGACGCCCGACGGGCGGAGATCGCCCCCGGCGCCGGCGTCATGCGTGCCCTGCCCACGGCGAGGCGTCGCACCATCGGGCCCTGGTGCTTCGTCGACGCCTTCGCCGCACCGGCCGACAAGCGCGAGCTGCTGGTCAACGCGCACCCACACTGCGGCATCCAGACGGTCACCTGGCTCACGCGTGGCACGATGGTCCACCACGACTCCATCGGCAGCCGGCACGAGGTCGGCCCCGGCACCGTCGGGGTGATGACCTCCGGCCACGGCATCGCCCACGCCGAGGTCTCCCAGGGGCCGTCCGAGCCCGTGGAGGGCCTGCAGATGTGGGTGGCGCTCCCGGAGGCCCACCGCCACATGACGCCCCGCTACGACCCCGTCGGTGCGCCGGCAGCCGTCACGCTCCCCGGGGCCACCGCCCGGGTGGTGATCGGCACCCTCTCCGGCACGAGCAGCAGGGCGCCCTCCTTCCACCCGATGGTGGGCGCCGAGCTCTTCCTCGGGCCCGGCGCCGAGGCGGTGATCCCCCTCGACCCGTCCTTCGAGCACGCCCTGTACGCCTGGAACGCCACCCTGCAGGCCGAAGGGCACCTCCTCAAGCCCCACCAGACCGCCTACCTCGGCAACGGCCGCGAGGTCCTGCACCTGCGAGGGGGCCCCGACGGCTCCCGGGTGTTCCTCTTCGGCGGCGCCCCCCTCGGCGAGGCGGTGCTCATGTGGTGGAACTTCGTCGTCCGCACCCACGAGGAGCTCGAGCAGGCCGTCGCCGACTGGCAGGCCCGCCGCCGCTTCGGCGAGGTCGAGGGCGTCGACGTCGAGCGCCTCGACAGCCCCCACCTCCAGACCACGCCCCGCGAGCCCGTCGCCGGCGGCTGACCCCGCCCCGACGCGCCCCCTCCTCAACCGGTGACGTCACGAAGAAGCCCCAGCTCCCCCACCGGCCCCCCGCCGAAGATGTCACAGCTTGCGGCAGCTTGCGGTCAGTCACAGCTTGCGGTCAGACCCCCACCGCGGAGCTGAAGATGTCACAGCTTGCGGTCAGACCCCCACTCGGACCCCCACTCGCACTGCGGCCCCCCGCCGAAGATGTCACAGCTTGCGGTCAGACCCCCATTCCCCCCATTCGCTCACCCCGCCGAAGATGTCACAGCTTGCGGTCTGACCCCCATTCCCACTCCCGACGGAAGATGTCACAGCTTGCGGTCTGACCCCCATTCTCACATTCGCTTGAACCCCATTCGCTTGAACCCCATTCGACCCCCAGGCACCAAGAAACAAAAATCCCTCCTACGAGAGGAGGGACGCGTAAACGCGGACCGAGGGCGCCGAGGCCGATTCACAGCCTGAGGGGCAGGCCCGAAGGGCCGTTCGAGAGGAGGGAGCTTGGTGGAACCAAGTGACCGACGAACGGGCCCCTCAGGCGAAGAAGCGGACCGGCGACCGAAGGGAGCGGATGCGTGTCACTCCTCTTCTGGGGAGTCCACCAGCACATCGAGCACGCCGTTCATGCACGTGGGCGGGCACTCCTCGCCGTTGGGGTAGTACACGTCGCCGTCCATGACGTCGAAGTCGGCGTTGATCTTGGTGACCTCGACCTCACGCAGCCAGTAGAACACCTCGACGCGGACGGTCGAGGGCAGGGTGGCGTCGATATCGTTGATGAACAGACGCACCTCGGGCTTGTAGGGATCCTCGCCCATCTCGATGGAGCCCTTGCCGGAGCACTCGAAGCTCTCCTGCTCGAAGGGAATCGGCACGTCCTCGCAGGTGACCCGGTTGCCGTCGCCCACCATGATGATGGTGTACTCGCGATCGTCGGAGTTCGAGAAGTCGATGGTGCCCTTCACCTCGAGGAAGCAGGGAATCTCGGAGCAACCGGTCGGCACCTCGTCGGTGTCGCCGGTGTTGTCGTCGTCGTCGCCGCCGCACGCCATCGCGAACAGGCCCAGCAGGCCAAGAAGGGTGGTCTTCATGTGTCCTCCACGTATCCGTTGGGGTCCTGCCTGGGCCCCGGCACGTACCTTCCCTGCCACATTCCCCCCACGAGCACAAGCATCACGCGCAAATGGAGGGGCGGGGCCGGCTTGGAGGACTCAGATGCTGACCTTGCAGACCAGGCCCAGGGCCTCGATGCGTTCGCCCAGCCGGTTCATCCACGCCGCGTCGAGCTGGCGCAGGCGCTCCGCCCCCGGCTGCATCGACGGACGGGCCAGGCCATACAGCAGCACGCCCTTCATCGGCGTGCCGGCCTCCTGGGCCGTCTTCAGGGCGTCGAGGTAGGCCTGGACCTCCTCTTCGGACGGCGGCTCGCCGTCGAGGCCGAACATGCAGGTCTGGACCCAGGTGGGACAGGCGCGGGCCGTCAGATCCAGGCGCTCGAGGTGCTTGCGGACGGGCACCGCGAGCTGGTTGACCGCCGCGATGCCCTCGTCGGTGCCCCGATCGAGCTTGAACCAGGCCTCGCCGTTCATGGCGGCCATCTTCTTCAGGCCCCGCTGCACCGCGGGCCGGCTCGCCAGCGTGCCGTTGGTGATGAGCACCACCTTGATGTTCCCGAGCAGGCCGCGACGCTCGAGGGTGTCGTGCACGAGATCGACCGCCTCGGCGAACTGGGGCGACGCGGTGGGCTCGCCGTTGCCGGAGAACGCCACGTCCTTGAGGACCCGGACGCCCTCCGGCACCCGCGTCTCCATGAAGTCGCCGTGCTGGATGTCCTCCAGCATCTCGTCGAGCTCCGCCTGCAGGCGGGGAAGATCGATCTCGGGCCCCATCCCCCGCACGAGGTCGGGCACCTGGCAGTACACACAGGCGAAGTTGCAGGCGTTGTTCGGGTTGAGGTTCACGCCGACGCTGACGCCGCCCGCCCGGCGGGACACCACCGGGTAGACGTACAGCATGCCGGCCGCATCGCGACTGTGGTCAGAGGTGTCCAGCACATCCTGCCTTTTGTTCGTGGGCTCGGTCATGCTGGTCGCGTATCACGCCCCTCAGGGAAGCGGGAGCGTGCTCACCACGGCGATGGAGCTGCGACCCGCCGCCACCTTGGACAGGAGCGTGTTCAGGCCGTCCACGAGGTCTGCCGGCTGCCGTTGGATGCCCGTGAGCGCCACCACGTACAGGCTGTCGCGGGGGAAGGCGCTGGCCGGGATCTGCAGGCCGGGCTCCATGGTGCCGGTGAGCACGTCGAGCCACTCCGAGATGCCCTCGGGCTCGTTGGAGAAGGTGATCTCGCCGCTCATGCCGTCGGTGACCACGACCACGTAGGCGTGATAGTCCACCTCGGACCAGTTCACGAACAGCCCCTCGCCGGTGGCGTGCTTCGTGGGGAGCTGGTTGGCATCGGGCCAGGGCGGCAGGCGGAAGCCCAGGGTGGCCGTCTGGTCACCGTCGACCAGCGAGACGGTGCCGCTGCCGCTGCAGCTCGCCTTGACCGGCTCGAGCAGGTAGCTGCCGTCGTCGAGCTCCTCGAAGGGGATCGGATCGCCACAGCCGGTCAGCGCGACGTCGAGGCCGGGCACCAGGAGATCGGACACGGCGTCGGCCTGGACCTCGGCCACGAACACCGTGCCGGCCATGCCCGCGGGCACCTCGATGAGCTGCTCGATGAACTGCCCGGGGATGTCGGCGCGCGCCTGGGCCACGAGGGCCACCGCGGCGGTCTGCTCGACCCAGCCCTGGGCGTCCTCGACGAAGCCGTCGACGAGCTCACACCCGCCCAGTGCCAGTCCCGCCACCACCATGCCTGCCATCTTCCACATCGCATCCTCCACGGATCGTCGGCCCACACTAGCAGACCCGGCCCACCCGGGCCCGGCCATTCCCGCGTTCAGGCCACGACACCCGGACAAACCCGCAAAACCCTCGCGCCGTCCCGGGTCCCGGGGTACTCCCGCGCGCAGGAGGTCCGATGACAGCCGTGCTGCCCCCTGGGCGATGGTCCCCCCCGATCCACGCGGAGCTTCAGCGCATGCTGGCCGACACGCCCGCGAGCGTCGCCGCCTTCGACTTCGACCACACCTGCGTCCGTGGCGACATGGGCCTGGCCACGGCGGCGTGGAACGACGATCTCCACGGCACCCACCTGCTGTCGGACTACCACCGCCTGTCCGCGGCGGGTGATCCCCACCAGGCCTGCGCCCAGCTCGCGCGGGGCCTGCTGCAGGGACGCACCGAGCAACAGGTCTGGGATCTCGCCCAGGAGGCCTTCGAGGCCGCCCGCGCCAAGGGCATGATCACCATCGAGCCGGAGATCCAGCACCTCATCGACGCCATGCACGATGCCGGCTGGCAGGTCTGGGTGGTCACCGCCTCCCCCGCCGCCGTGGTGCGCCCCATCGCCGCCATGCTCGGCATCCACCCGGATCGGGTCATCGGGTTCCACACCCACAGCGACGGGCACGGCGTGCACGACGCCCAGCTGTTCGACCCCTGGCCCCACGGCGAGGGCAAGGCCGAGGCCCTCGCGCTGGCCCTCACCGCCCCACTCGGCTTCGCGGCCGGCGACGCGGGCCAGGACGCCGCCATGCTCCGGCTCGCCAGGCACGCCCTGGTGATCGATCGCGGCGATCCGGATCTGCGGGCCGTGGCCGAACAGGCCGGCTGGTGGGTCCAGGACGGCTGGGGCGGCTACCTCAAGCCCGGTCCCAAGGGCTACGACGGCGTGGGCGGCTGCTGACTACCGCTTGCGCAGGATGTCCTCGTACAGCGCCTCGTAGGCGCTCGCGGCCGCTTCGATGGAGTAGTCCTCCACCACCAGCCGCCGGCTCGCGCGACCGAGCGCGGCCAGATCCCGACCCGCCAGGGTCCGCACGCCGTCGACGAGTGCCTGCACGCTGCCCTTGTCGACCACCAGGCCGCCCGCGCCCGCCTCGATGAGCGTGCCCGCCCCGCCTCCGGTGGTGACCAGCAGCGGAAGGCCCGCGGCGGCCGCCTCCAACGAGGAGATGGGCAGCCCCTCCGAGAGCGAGGGCATCACGAACAGATCGGAGTGGGACAGGCGCCAGGGGATGTCGTCCACCGACCCGGGGAACGTGACGGCATCCTCGATGCCGAGCGACCGGACCTGCGCCTTCATCTCGGGCATCAGCTCGCCGTCGCCGCACAGCTCGAGGACGACGTCGACGCCCTCGTTGCGCAGCTGGGCCACGGCGTCGAGCAGCAGGGCGTGGCCCTTCACGGGCACCATCCGCCCCACGGCGATCAACCGCAGGGGCCCCTCGGCCGAGGGCGCCGCCATGGGTCGACCCCGCAGGGGGATGCCGTTCGGGATGGTGACCCTGCGCCACGGCAGCCCGTAGGACCGGTCGACCAGATCCTGGGCCACGGCGTCGGAGCAGGCCACGAGGCGATCCACACCGAGGTACAGGGCGCGCCGGACCCACGGAGCCCACGCCTCCGCATCCTGCATCATCGAGTGCTGCGTGTGCACCCAGGCGGGAATGCCGGTGACCCTGCCTGCGGTGCCTGCCCAGGACAGGGCCATGAACAGGTGGGTGTGGATGACCTCGGGCTGCCAGGTGGCCCAGCGGGCCAGGACCTTGGGCCAGACGGTGGCGTCATACCGGTGCTGCTTGCCGATGATCGTGGTGCGCGCCGCGAGACGGGACGAGAGCCGGTCAACGAGCTCGCCGTGTTGCCGCAGCACGACCAGCCGCAGATCATGGCCGCGGGCGATCAGCTCCTCGCACAGTGCCACCGTGAAGGTCTCACCGCCGCCGACGTGCAGCGACGACATCACCTGGACGATCCGCAGTCCCATCCGACTCCCACAGAAGAAAGGCCCCGTGCGATGCGCGCACAGGGCCTCGTCGTGGGGAAGGGGTACCTGCTGCGGACGCAGCGGGCAACCACCGGGGAGATCAGGCGCTGTCTTCGGACGCCTGGTGGACGACCACCTGGTCGAAGGGAATCTCGATGCCGGCGCTGTTGAGGGCGTCGTAGGAGGCGCTGCGGACCTGCTCGAGCATGGCGAGGAAGTCGCGGGCGTTGCACCAGGCGAACACCTTGAAGTTGACGGAGCTGGCGGCCATCTCGGTGAACACCACCACCGGGGCAGGCTCCTTCAGGACGAGGTCGCAGCCGTTGACCGCAGCCAGCACCACCTCGCGCACCTGCTTGAGATCCGCGCCGTAGGCCACGCCGAAGTCGACGTTGCCGCGGCGGGTGCCCTCGGCGGTGTAGTTGATGATGTTGTTGCCCATGATGGAGCTGTTGGGCACGATGATCCGCTGGTTGTCGGGCGTGAGCATCGTGGTGCTGAACAGGCCGATGTCGATCACCCGGCCGGTGACGCCCGCGGCCTGCACGACATCATCGAGCTCGAAGGGCCGGAAGAAGAGGATCATCAGGCCGGAGGCCACGTTGCTCAGGGAGCCCTGCAGGGCGAGGCCGACGGCCAGACCGGCGGAGGCGAAGATGGCCGCGAACGAGGCCACGTTGACCCCGACCGCCCCGAGACCCGCGATGAGACCGGCGATGAGGATGGCGTAGCGGCCGACGGTGCCCATGAAGCGGGAGACCGCCAGATCCGCCTTGGCCTTCTGCATGCCCCTCACGATCACCTTGTTGACCCACTTGGCGAGGATCCAGGTGACGACCATGATGAAGACGAGCTGCAGGAAGCCCATGGCGTAGGGCTCGGCGACGTCCCAGAACTTCAGGGCCTTGCCGGTGGCGTCGTCGATGACGCTCGCGGACTCCTGCGCGGATGCAGCGGAGAGGATGTTCATCCAGATCAAGGGGACCTCCTAGATGATCGACGCGACGAGCGTCAGAAGGTTGGTGGTGTCCAGCTTCATGAAGCCGGGAACCGGCTGGTTGTCGAACTGGATGAGGAAGGTGTACTTCAGCGAGAACTTCTCGCTGAGGGTGACGCCCAGGCTCAGATCATTGGTGAGGCGGAAGTCCTCCCAGTTGGTGAGCCCGCCGGTGGCGAACGAACCCACGAGCGGCTCGATCATCACGAGGCCATCGCTGATCACGACGGTCTCGTTGATCTCGTGCTGGAAGCCCACGAACACCCGGGCCGCCAGGTAGTGGGCGTCCAGGCGGTCGGCGTTCTCGATGCCATCCGCGCCCGTGGCGAAGTTTTCCTGGTTGTAGGCCAGACCCGTCTCGAGGTGCAGGTTGGTGGTGTCGTTCTCGATGAACTTGTGGCGGTAGCCGATCTGCTCGTTGAAGCGCCACTCCAGACCGGCGAGCGGATCGCGCTCGACGGCGCCGGCCGCGTACAGCGCGCTCCGCTCGTTGAAGTACCGATCGTAGCGCAGGCCACCGAAGAACTTCTGCTGAGACCAGACCAGGGGATCGTCGCGCTCCTCGGGGTCGAGGGTGCCGTTGCCGTTGCGATCGACCTTCGACAGGTTGAGCAGCGTGCCGGCGAAGGCCGCAAAGCGATTGGTCTTCCAGTCGTACTCGAACCGGATCATCGCGTTCGTCGTGATGCTCACCGCGTTGCCCGTGGCGTAGGCGCCACCGAGCTCGACGGACAGGTTCGTGTTCGACTCCTCGAGCTCCTCTTCGACGGCCGTCGTGCCTTCATAGGCCGGCTCATCAGCCATCGCGACGCCCAACAACAACCACCACATGGATACCTCCGTTCCGGACAGGGACGGTACCGGATGCACGAGATCCGGGCAACGTCCTGCAACACTCCACACCAGGAGTTGGCGGACGGACATGGAGATCTTCCCGCGGGTCGTCACCTGGACGCCCCACACCCCCGCTCAAGCGTGGCAGCCGAATGCCGATCCGGGAGGGGTCAGGTGGCCCTCAGGTCATCGCGAGGACCGTTCCATGCCCACGGCCGCGCCCTTGAGCCCCCAACGCTCCCAGCAGTTCCGCGCCGACGCCCTCAGCGCCGCCGCCTTCCTGCGCCTCGACCTGGCCATGGCCTCGCCCGAGGAGGTGCTCGGCGCCATCGATGCGTTCCTGGCGGGCCCCCACCGGCCCGTCTCCGAGGGCCTCGGCCTCGCGCTCGGCGTGCTGGTGGGCGAGCAGTTCCTGACGGAGCGCGACTGGAGCTGGGTGGACGTGCGCTGGGAGGACGGCGACACCGCCCACTGCATCAGCCCGCCCGATGGCCACATCGCCATCGCGCCCATCCACTGGGTCCGTGCGCTCGCGGCCACCGACTCTCCCCCTTCCCTGGTGGAGGCCTGGCGGCGCTGGCGCGACGACGACTCCCTCGAGGGGCTGCCGGAGGGTGTGTTCACGCGCCTGTGATCGGGTGTCCGCTCAGACGAAGAACGCCGCCTGCCGGACCTCCTCGGGCAGGTCGCGGAGGTCGAGCCGGTTGAGGGACCGCTCTGTCTGCCGGTCGAGCCCGAGGGCCACGAGCTCCGGGTTGTTCTGGATCACCCCGTGGAGCACCAGCGGCGCCAGCTTCAGGCCGATGGCCGTGCCCCGCGGTCCCGCGGCGACGCGGTTGAACGCCACGTGGCCCACCTCGTCCTTGAGCACCTCGAGCAGGCGCCGTTCCATGGAGGCACGGATGTCGGAGTGATCCGGAAACAACCGGCTGACCGTGTGCAGGGCGTGCAGGAACAGCCGGATGCCGGCCAGCTCCGTGGCGAGGAGCATCGGGAAGAACAGCCACTCCGGCGCGGTGGCGAGGCCATGGATCAGCACCCGGATGGGCATGATGGGCGGCTCCCGCTCCTGCACGTGGATGTCGGGAAAGTGCACCGTGGAGCCCACCAGGATGCGGGTGTGGTAGTCCTCCTCCTGCATCACGAGCCGCTCCATCTGCAGCAGCGGATCGTCCCCCGCGTGCAGGTCGGCGAAGCGCTTGCGGCGCATCACCTCCACCCCGTATGCCTCCCCGGCGTTGATGCGACACAGGGCGAGCAGGGCCAGCATCTCCGGCGTGGTGTCGGCGCGACGATCGAACTGGTGCAGCTGTCGGCGGAACAGCGTGGGGTCCATCGGACGGTCCCAGGTTCCCGGGGCGCCGTCGAGGTCGTGGAGCTGCTCCTCCCTCCGGGTCAGGCGCCCATCGGGGAGGAGCTCCCCGTCGCGCTCCCCCAGGAACACCCGGTAGGCATCCAGGAGCTTGTGGCGATCTTCCGGTTCCGGTGCGCGATCGTGGAACGAACCCGACATGGCATCCTCCTGCACGGGTGCGAACCATCTTGCGCACCACGTCTGACAGGAGGCTGTACGGCGCAACGCGCCGGGAGTTCATGCGAAATGTCCTGCACACCCGCGGCGTGGTTCAGGCCCCGGGGAAGAACGCGCCCCGGACGCCGTCGATCAGCATCTGCACGGAGATGGTGATCAGCAGCATGCCCATCAGGCGCTCGGTGGCCCGAAGGCCGCGACGGCCCAGGAGATCGTACAAGCGGATGGACTGCGACAGGATCAGGGCCGACATGGCCCACGCGAGCACCACGGCCGCGGTGAGCTCGAGCATGTGGCTGCCCATGGTGCGCCGCATGATCAGCAGGGTGGCCAGGGCCGAGGGGCCGGCCATCATGGGGATGGCCAGGGGCACGATGAACGGCTCGTCGTCGTCCTCGTCCGCGTGGTGTCGGGGAGGACCGGGGAAGATCATCTTCATCGCGATGATGAACAGGATGATGCCGCCACCGAGGCCGACCGCCTCCTGGCTGAGCCCGAACACGTCGAGGACCGCCGGACCGCCCCACAGGAAGGTGAGGAGCAGGCACAGGGCGATGAGCAGCTCACGCCAGACCACACGCTTCTGGCGCTCCGGGCGGACCTTCTTGAGCTCCGACAGGTACACGGGGATGTTCCCGAACGGGTCGAGGATGAGGAACAGGGTCAGCGCTGCGGCCCACATATGGGACATGTCGTGCCTCCACAGGGACTCATCGCCCCCGGTCCGGTCTGGAAAAGGCCTCCTTCCTAGCCACCTGCCCCGTCCGTCACCCGTGAGGGGAAGGTCAAGGTTGTATCGTCACAGATACGCGATGGTGGGGCGAATCACCTCCCATGGCCATGCAGGCGCTCACAGCGTCTCCTGGCACCCACGGACCGCAGGAAGGGGGATCAAGCCGGACAGGACCCCATTCATCGCAAGAACCGCAGTCGGTAGCCTTCAAGGCCCACTGCGGAGATGCCATGGACCAGATCGCTCCACCACCGCACCACATCGACGGCTTCCGTGCGGTCCGCCAGCTCACCGAGACCATGGTGGCCCACCTCGAAGCCGAAGACACCGTCCTGCAGTTCGCGCCCCACGTCTCCCCGGTCAAGTGGCACCTGGGGCACACCGCCTGGTTCTTCGACACGTTCATCCTGAAGCCCTTCTTCGAGGGCTACCGGCCGTTCCACCCCCGGTTCCACTTCCTGTTCAACAGCTACTACGAGGCGGCCGGCCCCCGTCAGCCCCGCCCCGAGCGCGGCATGTTGTCCCGGCCCCCGCTCGCCCAGGTGATGGCCTACCGGCAGTGGGTCGACGACGCCATCCTCGCCCTGCTGCACCGCCCGCCGCCCCAGCACGAGCACGAGATCCTGCGCCGCCTGCAGCTCGGCCTGCACCACGAGCAGCAGCACCAGGAGCTCATGGTGATGGACACCAAGCTCAACTTCTTCCATCAGCCGCTCAGGCCCGCCCTCCTGCCGCCGCCGCTGCACCCCCAGCCCGCCGGCGAGACCACCAGCATGTCCTGGCGCTCCTTCGAGGGCGGGCTTCAGCCGATCGGGCACCACGGAGAGGGCTTCGCGTTCGACAACGAGACCCCCCGCCACCGGGTCTTCCTCGAGCCCTTCACCCTCGCCGACCGCTGCATCACCAACCTCGAGTGGCACGCGTTCATCGAGGACGGCGGCTACACCACCGCCAGCCTGTGGCTGTCCGATGGCTGGGACTGGGTGCAGGCGAACCACGTCCGCGCGCCCCGCTACTGGGTCCCGGACGGCGAGGGCCACTTCGGCGAGTTCACCGTGCAGGGCGTGCGCAGCCTGTCCCTGAACACACCGGTGGTCCACATCAGCGGCTTCGAGGCAGAGGCCTTCGCCCGCTGGGCCGAGGCCCGCCTGCCCACCGAATTCGAGTGGGAGGCCGCGTTCGACAAGGCCGGCGAGCCCGGCTCGTTCCTGGAGGACGGCGCCTGGCACCCCGCTCCGGCCACGCCCGGACGAGGCCTTCGCCAGATGCTCGGCGGCGTCTGGGAGTGGACCCGCTCCTCCTACCTCCCCTACCCCCGCTACCGCCCGCTCCCCGGCGCACTCGGCGAGTACAACGGCAAGTTCATGAACAACCAGTGGGTGCTCCGAGGCGGTTCCTGCGCCACCCCCTCGGGCCACATCCGCAGCACCTACCGCAACTTCTTCTACCCACAGCAGCGCTGGATGTTCGGCGGCCTGCGCCTGGCGAGAGACGAATGAACGACACCCTGACCCGGCCCTCCAGACCCACGTCTCCCACGTCCGACCCGCGGGACACCACCTCCGAGCTCGATCCCCGCGCCGTGGCCGACCTCGTCGCCGGCCTGTCCGCTCCACAGCCGAACCTGTCGCCCAAGTACTTCTACGATGCGCTGGGTTCCAAGCTCTTCTCCGCCATCACGCTGCTGCCCTGGTACTACCCCACCCGCGCCGAGCGGAGCCTGCTGGCCGAGCACGCCGGCCCGATCGCCGGCACCCTCGGCACCGGCATCACGCTCATCGAGCTGGGCAGCGGATCGAGCTCCAAGGTGCGCTTCCTGCTCGACGCCCTGCAGGCGCCCAACGCGTACGTCCCCGTCGACATCGACGCCGTCACGCTGCACCAGACCGCCGAGGAGCTGCAGGCCGCCTACCCGGACATCCCCATCCGTCCCCGGGCCGGCGACTTCACCCGGAACTTCCAGCTCCCCCCGGGCACCCGCCGCGTCGTGTTCTACCCGGGCTCCACCATCGGCAACCTCGAGCCCGACGAGCGCATGCTCTTCCTGCGTCGCCTGGCCGACCAGCTCGCGCCCGGCGAGGGCATGCTCATCGGCTTCGACCTGGTGAAGGCGGAGCGCCTGCTCCACGACGCCTACAACGACCCCATCGGCGTCACCGCCGCCTTCAACAAGAACATGCTCGCCCACCTCAACCGGGTGGCCGGCGCCGGGTTCGACCTGACGGCCTGGGAGCACGAGGCCTGGTTCGACACCGAGCGCTCCTGCATCACCATGGCCCTGCGGGCCGTCCGGCCCACCCAGGTGAGCGCGGGAGGCCGAAGCTGGCACTTCGATGCCGGCGCCCGCATCCGCACAGAGCGCTCCTACAAGTTCACCGTCGAGGGCTTCGCGCAGGTCGCGGGGCAGGCCGGACTGCAGCAGGGCCAGGTGTGGACGGGCGGGGGGTTTGCCCTCGGCTGGTATGTGAAGGGGTGACGGCGTGCCGTGGCGCGGCGCCACCGGTTCGTCGTCGCTTCGGTCGGGCCGACCAGGAGGTCGGCCTCTTCCCTGCTCCTCGCCCCGGCAGCACCGCGCCACGGCACGCCTCGGGTGTGCGGCTGAAGGGGTAGCGCTGGGATTGCGTTCGCGTAGACACAGGCGGGTCGGGAGCAGGGGCGCTCGGGGCGCCTGACGGCCCCCGATGCTTCGTCGCTGCGCTCCTCGCCTCACCGGCCCCCAGGTCCCCTCGGGCCGGTTGGGGTGGTGCCGCGCTGACCCGAGCGTCTGCAGTGGGCCCAGCCACCACCGGTCGCGACCCGACGGACGCCACGAACCCGAGCGTCAGCCCGCCCCGCACCACGAGCGGGCCCTCCACGCCCCGCACCAGCATCGAGCAGGCCCCCCCCTCTCTGTGTCCTTGTATGTCGGAGCGGCGGCTGGCCACGGCCAAGTCTGGTCTGTGTTTGAGGCCCCGAGCCTGTCACAGAGATGAGCATGCACGAGTGGCCAGTCGCCCCCCTCCCTTTGGATAGGATGGGGGCAC